>DFNX01000013.1:0-93430 GCA_002376235.1 Neorhizobium sp. UBA3556
GCCCCCGCAACCAAAGATATTCATGAAAAATCCCAAGAAAGCGTCATCCCGATGGCGGCAGCAATCGCCGCTTTCCGTTTGAGCGAAACCTCGGCGTTGTATCCCTCCCGCTGCCGTAGTACCCAAGCTGTGAAAGTGAGGGAAATATGCAGGATATGCCAATCGGGTCAGGCATGCCGACCGGCGGCCATGTGCCGAAAAATCCGGTAGAGGTGCTGCAAAGAATCTATGGTTATCCGTCCTTCCGTGGACAACAGGCTGATGTGATCAATCATGTGATTGACGGTGGCGATGCCGTCGTGCTGTTTCCGACTGGTGCAGGAAAATCGCTGTGTTTCCAGATACCCGCGCTCTGCCGCGATGGGGTTGGCGTCGTCGTTTCGCCGCTAATCGCCCTGATGCGCGACCAAGTGGAGGCGCTGAAGCAGGTGGGAATCCGCGCTGCAGCCGTGAACTCGTCACTGTCGCGCGAGGCGTTTGTCGACGTCCGCCGGGATCTGACCAGCGGCGCGCTGGATCTTCTTTATGTCACGCCGGAACGGATTGTTACTCAGGGCTTTCGCGATCTGCTCGGCAATGCGAGGATCTCCCTGTTTGCTATCGACGAGGCCCATTGCGTCTCCCAATGGGGCCATGATTTCCGCCCTGAATATCGCGAGCTCGGTACGCTTGCCACTCTTTACCCCGGCGTGCCCCGTATGGCGCTGACGGCGACGGCTGATCCACACACGCGCGATGACATCATCGAACGGCTGGCGCTCGATGATGCAAAAGTGTTCACCTCGTCCTTCGACCGGCCGAATATTTCCTACGAGATCGTCGAGAGAAATCAGCCGCGCCAGCAGCTTCTGCAGTTCCTCTCACGCCACAAGGGTTCGAGTGGTATCGTCTATTGCCTGTCGCGGGCGAAGGTCGAAGAGACGGCCGATTGGCTGAATGACCAAGGCATCTACGCGCTACCCTACCATGCCGGCCTTGAGCGGGATATTCGCGACAGGCATCAGGATGCCTTCCTCAAAGAGGACGAGCTCTGCCTCGTCGCCACCGTCGCTTTCGGCATGGGCATCGACAAGCCGAATGTGCGTTATGTTGCCCATCTCGATCTCCCCGGCTCGGTCGAGGCCTATTACCAGGAAACCGGCCGCGCGGGCCGTGATGGTCTGCCCTCTGAGGTCTGGATGGCCTATGGCATGGCTGATGTGATCCAGCGCGGACGGATGATCGACGGCGGCAATTCCGCCGATGAGGTAAAACGGGTCGAGCGCGCCAAGCTGAACGCGCTTCTCGGCATTTGCGAAACGGCCGGTTGCCGCCGTCAGGCAATCCTTGCCCATTTCGGCGAGGCTCATGGGGGACATTGCGGCAATTGCGATACTTGCCTGAAACCCGTTGATACATGGGATGGCACGGAGGCGGCGATCAAGGCTCTGGCCGCTATTTACCGAACCGGCGAGCGCTTCGGCACCGGTCATGTCATCGATGTCCTGATGGGCAACGACAACGAAAAGACCCAGCGTTTCGGCCACACGGATATGCCCGTCTTCGGCGCGGGACGCGATCTTCCCTTAAGGACATGGCAGTCGGTCTATCGCCAGCTTCTTGCTGCCGGGCTCATCCGGGTCGACCACGATGCTTTCGGTGCGCTGAAGCTCGAACCGGACGCGCGGGCGGTGTTCAGGCACGAGCGAGAAGTCCGTTTCCGTAAGGATCGGCCGACCGGCCGCAAGGCGGACAGGAATCTTTCGACAAGCGCCAAGGGTGCTCGCGCCGATCTGGACGAGGCGGATGCCGCGTTGTTTGAGGCCTTGCGCCGAAAGCGGACGGAAATCGCCAAGGAATTGTCGATCCCTCCCTATGTCGTATTTGCCGATACGACGCTGGTTGGTCTGGCAACGCTGAGGCCGACGAGCCATGATGCCATGCTGGACGTCTCCGGCGTCGGCCAGACAAAACTGGAACGCTATGGGGATGCGTTTCTCGATATCATCCGCACCCACGAATAATTGCCGAGATCGCTTTTCTCCAAGCCATTGCGGCGATTGCTATCGGAAAGTTTAGCGACCCTTTGAAAAGGGGGAGTTGACCTAAAGGCACTTGCCGGGAATTATCCTGCCGCTTTTACCCGATCCACGCCTGTTTATTTTCATAGCCGGCAATTTATGGAGCATGTTCAAGCTCCTCTTTCATTCGGCTTTACGGTTCAATCCACCCACAAAATGGAGAGTAAAGATGAGCCTACGCATCAACGATATCGCCCCGGATTTTCAGGCCGACACGTCAAAAGGCCCGATCTCCTTTCATGAATGGATAGGCGACAATTATGCGGTCCTGTTTTCGCATCCGAAGAATTTTACCCCTGTCTGCACCACGGAACTCGGCACGATGGCGGGCCTTGCCGGCGAGTTTTCCAAGCGCGGCGTCAAGATCATCGGCATCTCGGTCGATCCGGTCGAAAGCCACGAGAAGTGGAAGGGCGATATCCGTACCGCCACCGGCTTCGATGTCGATTACCCGCTGATCGGCGACAAGGATCTGAAGGTCGCAAAGCTTTATGACATGCTGCCGGCCGGCGCTGGTGAAAGCTCGGAAGGCCGCACACCTGCCGATAACGCCACCGTGCGCTCGGTCTTCGTCATCGGCCCGGACAAGAAGATCAAACTGGTGCTGACCTACCCGATGACGACGGGCCGCAACTTCGACGAAATATTGCGTGCGATCGACAGTATCCAGCTGACGGCAAAACATCAGGTGGCGACGCCGGCAAACTGGAAACAGGGCGAAGACGTCATCATCACGGCCGCGGTCTCCAACGAAGATGCCATCCAGCGTTTCGGCTCCTTCGATACGGTCCTGCCCTATCTGCGCAAGACAAAGCAGCCATCGGCGTGATTGGCCGTATCAGCAAAGGAAAGGGGAGCTGCGGCTCCCCTTTTTTATGTCCGTCGGTAAGCCGAAGCGGCGCTCAATCGAGCGTCTTCACACTGGTATCGGCAGCTCCGTGCGTCCAATAACCTGCTGCCTTCAACCAGGGCAGCGGGTGGTTACGGCTTGTCGTCAGATAGGTCTTGATCGCACGGGCGACGGATGCTTCGGCTGCCACCCACACGAATGTGTCGGCCGTCAGTTCGATTGCATCGAGAGCGGTAAGGATCGGCAGCGGATCCGTCACCGTCGAAGCCGGGCGATGCACCCAATGCATCGAGAGTTTTGCGGCGCTGGCGAATGTCTGCTCCTCGCTCTTATCCGTCACTGCGCCGATAGCGGTAATCACATCGCCGGCTCTGGCTTCTTCGATCAGCCGGCCGATCGCGGGAAGCGCCGTCTCGTCGCCGATCAAAACCCATTTGCTGACGCCGGTAATGACGGCAGAGCCGCGTGGCCCGGCGATCGTCACTGTCGATCCGATCTTTGCCGTGAGCGCCCATTTTGTTGCCGGCCCGGCCTCGTGCACGGCAAAATCCAGCACCAGTCGGCCGGTTTCATTGTCATAGGAGCGCGGCGTATAAACCCGCATTTCCATCTCGCCCGCAGCACCCGGCACCACCACCTTCACATGGTCGTCGGCACCGAGACTGGTGAAATCCGACAGGCTTTCTCCGATGAGCGTGATGCGCAGCATCTGCGGCGTGACGCGTTCGATCTTCTCGACGGTAAGCTCGCGCCGCTTCAGTTCGTGCCGAACACGCTCGATAACGGGATAGGCAGGGGAGGGATTTTTCGCTGAAGTGTCCATCATTGTCCTGTTGTCTGAAATAGACCACGAGCCTGCCGGACATGACCGCACAGACCATTGGTCGCTTCCAATCAATCCTGCGCGTTGATTGACGTGAACGCTTACGTGCCGAACCTGTAAAATCGACAATATCGCAGTGACCTATCGCGGTGGCGGAAAGCAGGCAAGCCGGTGGGCGGAGAAACTTTCGTTGATTACTCAACTTATTTGATCGCCGTCAGCCCAGTTCGAGCGTCGTGACCCCGAAAACGCCTGCCGTGTCGAAGGAAGGCGGTGTCCCACAATACATCCGCGTTGTCTGGAAACCGCGCTTGAGACCGCCCTTTTCCAGACATGCGGAAAATGTGATCCGGCCGGCAGGAACATCGATATGGATCGTTTCACCCGCGGTCTCAGCTGCGCAGGCATATATCAATCTCATCGCTGCATCCGCGTCCACCGCAAAGAGAGGCCCGATCTTGTAGCCCTCATGGCATCGTCGCAAAACGGCATAGCCGGCAATAGCGTCGTTGCGGATGAGCAGTTTTGTTCGCCGGGGAAAAGCCAACCAGTCCCGCAGAAATTCCGGACGGTTCTCGGCAAAATGCCGCCCGTCGAACTTGGTCAGGGCCGGCAGATGGGTGTCGTTAAGTGCGCCGATCTCCGGATCGAGCCGGCCTTCCAGCGTCCCGCTCCAGCGAAACGTCTCATAGTCGGGAATAAATCCCATGGATCGATAATTGGCCTGCTGCTCCGGCACACCGTCAAGCCCGATCGTGCGGCCTTCAAGATGCGCCATACCTGCATCCCATACTCGCCGTCCGTAACCGCGCCCGCGAAAATCGGGATGCGCGATATAAAGACCGATAAAACCGAAAGCCGAACCATAGCGAATGGCGGAAATACCGGCAGCCATCACGCCATCGACGAAACAGCCGATAAAGCCCTGTGGGTCGGCTGCCTGAAATGGTGCCGCATCTTCAAGGCCGGGGTTCCAGCCCTCGACTTTCGCCCATTCGAGAAGCGTTTCGATTTCCGGCAGATCGAGCGGGCGGATTGTTACGTCGTTCATCGGCCGATCAGCCGGCTCGGCTCGAAAACATCCAGCATGCCCCGATAGGGTTTAGAGATCGGTGTCGCATAGGCGCCGCGCTTGGCGGTCGACAGGCCGAGCGTCACCAGAGATTCGGCCTGTTTCACCGCCGCTGCAACGCCATCCACCACCGGCACGCCGAATTCTTCGCGCAATTCCGCCGTCAGGTCCGCCATGCCGGCGCAGCCAAGCACGATCGCTTCCGCCCTGTCCTCTTTCAAAGCGAGTGCGATCTCGCTTCGCAATCGGTCTCGGGCGTTGGAATTCGGATCTTCCAGCGACAGGACGGGAATGTCGGCGGCGCGTACCTTGCAGCGAGACGACATGCCGTAGCGATAGACCAGATGCTCGAGCGGCAGCCGCGAACGTTCCATCGTCGTCACCACGGTGAATTTCTGGGCGATGAAGGCGGTTGCTGAAACTGCCGCCTCGCAAATGCCGATCACCGGAACATCGGCAAGCGCTCGCGCCGCATCGAGCCCGGTATCGTCAAAACAGGCGATGACGACGGCATCGATGCCCTGCCTTTCGCCTGCGGCAATTTCCTGCAAAAGGCCGGGAATGGCGAAAACCTCGTCATAATAGCCTTCGATGGAAACCGGTCCCATCGATGAGGTTACGGCGACGATTTCTGTTTCGCGGCCTGCAACGCGGCGGGCGCTGTCGGCAATCGTCGCGGTCATGCTGGCGGTCGTGTTCGGATTGACGATGAGAATACGCATGGGCTGCATTTTACGAACGCTGTCTGCGGCTGTTGAGATGGATGATCAAGCCGAGTGTGCCGGCAATCACCAGGAAGGAAAACACCGTGGTGACCGTGCCGAGCGCGTAAAGCACCGGCGTCGTCACGTTTGTCGTCATGCCGTAGATTTCCAGCGGCAGCGTATTGAACGAACCTGCCGTCATCAGTGTGCGGGCAAATTCGTCATAGGAAAGCGTGAAGCCGAACAGGCCGACACCGATAAGGCTCGGCGCGATCATCGGCAAAACGACATTCGAAAATGTCTGCCATGACGAGGCTCCGAGATCCCGCGCCGCTTCCTCGTAAGCCGGCGAAAAGCGGTTGAACACGGCAAACATGATCAGCACGCCGAAGGGCAGCGTCCAGGTCAGATGCGCACCGAAGGCCGATGAATACCAGGCTGGCTGCAGGCCGAGCTGGCTGAACAGCACGCCGATACCGAGCGAAACGATGATCGAGGGAACGACGAGGCTTGCGACCGCCAGATAAAACAGTGCCGTCGCCCCGATGAATTTTCGCCGGAAGGCAAGCCCGGCCAAGAGCGAGACGACAACGGTCACCAGCATGACCATGATGCCGAGCATCGCCGAGCGGCGGAACGAGCCGCCGAAATCGCCCACTGCCTGGGTCTCAAACAGGTTGGCGAACCAGCGCAGCGACACGCCGTTGAGCGGGAAGGTCAGGCCGCCATTTGGCCCCTGGAAGGAGAGGATAAGGATCGCCGACAGCGGCCCGTAAAGAAACAGCACGAAGACGGCAAAGAAGATGGCGAGAAGGTAGAACTCGCGGGAGCGCTTTTCGCGGTACATCTTAAAGCTCCTTGCGAATATCGACGATGCGCAGGATGCCGGCGACCATCAGAAGCACAAGCACCAGAAGGACGACGGCATTGGCGGCGGCGGCGGGGTATTGCAAGAGCGACATCTGGTTTTTCATCATCAGCGCAACGGATGCGCTCTGGCCGCCGGACATAACCTGCACGGTGGAAAAATCGGCCATGACCAGCGTCACGACAAAGATCGTGCCGATCGCCATGCCAGGCTTAGCCAGCGGTATGATCACGTTGGAGAGGATCTGCCAGGAAGAGGCACCGGCGTCACGCGCCGCCTCGACCAGCGATTTGTCGATACGCATCAGCGTGTTGAAGATCGGCGTCACCATGAACAGCGTGTAGAGATGCACCATGGCGAGCACGACGGCGAAATCGGAATAGAGCAGCCATTCCACCGGTTCGGAAATCATCCCGGACCCGACGAGTGTCGAATTGATCAGCCCGTTTCGCCCGAGAACCGGGATCCACGAGATCATCCGGATGATGTTCGATGTTAGAAACGGCACGGTGCAGATCAGAAACAGCACCATCTGCATCGATGTGGTGCGGATGTGGAAGGCGAGGAAATAGGCGACCCAGAAACCGATGAAAAGCGTGATCGCCCAGACGAGGACGGCATATTTCAGCGTGTTGAGATAGGTCTTCCAGGTAACCCAGGAACCGAGCGTTTCCGCATAGTTCATCGTCAGGAAGTCGGGATACATCTGGGCGAAATCATAGTCCCAGAAGCTGACGACTGCGATCATGATGATCGGCAAAAGAAGAAAGAAGCCGAGGATCAGCGTCAGCGGGATCGCCTGCAGATAGGAGATGACGGCAAGCGGCAGCCGAAAGCTCTGTCTGTGAACCCGCCCGGCATTTTCCGTATCCGTTTCTGTGATCGTCACCATTGCATCGTCTCCCTGGATTTACCGGTCTCTTGTCGGAGCAAGTGCCCCTTATCCGCCTGCCGGCACCCTCTCCCCGCTTGCGGGGAAAGGGCTAGGGTGAGGGGCAGCTTTTCAGCCAAGTCGGTCTTTAAGCCGCGATGAACTCGTTCCAGCGGCGAACCATGTAGCGGTCCTCGTCCATGACGGAGTTCCAGCAGGCGACATGGCCCATGCGTTCCTCGAAGGAGCCGCCGTCGCGCACTGCACCGGCTTTTTCCATCACCTTGCCGTCGGGCGCGACGATGTCGCCGGCTGCGGCCTTGCCCTCGATCCAGTAGCCCCATTCGTCGGCCGACATGTGTTCCTTGGCGGTTTCCATGCAGGCGGAATAATAGCCCTGGCGGTTGAGATAGGCGCCGACCCAGCCGGACGTGTACCAGTTGATATATTCATAGGCTGCTTCGAGCTGAGCGCCGGTCAGGTGTGCTGCGAGACCCAGGCCGCCACCCCAGGAGCGATAGCCTTCCTTGAGCGGCTGGTATTTGCAGGCAATGCCCTTGGAACGCACGGCGGCAACCGCCGGCGACCACATGGACTGAATGACGACCTCGCCGGACGACATGAGGTTGACCGATTCATCGAAGCTCTTCCAGAAAGCGCGGAACTGGCCGTCCTGCTTGGCTTTGATGAGGAAGTCGATCGTCTTGTCGATCTCTTCCTTGGTCATGTTGCCCTTGTCGGCATATTTCAGGTTGCCCATCGCTTCCATGATCATCGCGGCATCCATGATGCCGATCGACGGGATGTTGAGGATTGAGGTCTTGCCCTTGAACTTCGGGTCCATGATATCGGCCCAGGTGGTGATTTCGCGACCGACGAGATCCGGACGAATGCCGAGCGTATCGGCATTGTAGATCGTCGGCATCATCGTGAACCACTGGGTCTCTTCCTTGGCGAACGTCTTGTCGCCCGCCTTCTCGACGAAGCCGACCGTGTGCGGCGCGGTCCCCTGCGCGATCACGCTGTCGGGCTTCAGCTTGCCGTTTTTGAACAGCGGGACGACCTTGTCGTAATATTTCAGCTTCTTCACATCCATCGGCTGGATCACGCCGGCGGCATAGACCTTCTTCAGGATCCAGTATTCGATATCGGCGATGTCATAGGACTTCGGCTGCGTGACGGCGCGCTGGGCGGCGGCATCCGAATCGGTTGCCGTCATTTCGAGCGTGATGCCGAGATCGGCCTTGCACTTCTCGGCGATCGCATTGAGGTTCGAAACGCCGGTGCCGAACTGGCGAAGCGTGATCGGGTTCTGCGCCCAGATTGTCGGGAAACCGGTAATCGCGCCCGAACCGGCTGCAAGGCCGGCCGCAGCCGATGCCGTCTTCAAAAGCGAGCGGCGGGAAATTCCCTTTGCCGTTTTCGTCGTCTCGGTCATGTCAGTTCTCCTCTTGAGGTTTTATTGTTGTATTTTCAGTGCTTCAGCCGCCCCAGCACGAGCGCGTCCTCGCGTCCCCAGGAAAGCGGAATTGCATCGCCAACCTTCACCGGATTGGCGAAATAGTCCTTGTCGCTGAGGATCGCGGTGAAATCCTCGACCCCTGAGCCATTGACGGTGAGCTTCACCGAAGAACCGCGATATTCGACGTTTGAAACGGAACCGGTGAAGCCGAGGCCTTTTTCGGTGGCCTCGCCGACGCGCACATGGTCGGTGCGAACCGCGATATCGGCCGTGTCGGTAAGGCCGGCAGCACTGGCGCCGATGGCCAGAAAATCACCGCCGGCCGGCACCGAGATCATCAGCTCATCGCCTGCGCTCTTTGTTACCCGGCCGGAAATCACGTTATGGTCGCCCATGAACTTGGCGACGAAGGCCGTTGCCGGTCGCTCGAACACGGTGCGCGGATGGGCGGCCTGCTCGATGCGCCCGTCATTCATGATGACGATGATATCGGCGAGCGCCATCGCCTCTTCCTGGCTGTGCGTCACATGCACGAAGGTGATGCCGAGCGAGGTCTGCAGCTTCTTCAATTCTGCCCGCATGCGGATCTTCAGGAACGGGTCGAGCGCCGAAAGCGGCTCGTCGAGCAGCAAGGCTTCGGGGTCGGTGATGAGAGCACGTGCCAACGCCACACGCTGCTGCTGGCCGCCGGAAAGCTGGGCCGGGCGGCGCGTCGCATAGGCTTCGAGCTGCATCAGCTTCAGCATGTCGAGCGCCTTGGCGCGGCGCTCGTCCCTTACGACGCCCTTCATCTTCAGCGAGAAGGCGACGTTGTCGACAAGATCGAGATGTGGAAACAGCGCATAGGACTGGAACATCATCGCCGTGCCGCGCTTGGCCGGCGGCAGGTCGGTAACGACCGCATTGCCAAGACGGATATCGCCCGTCGAGATGCTCTCGTGCCCCGCTATCATCCGAAGCGTCGAGGTCTTGCCGCAACCGGAAGGGCCGAGCAGGCAGCAATAGGTGCCGGCCGGTATCTTCAGGCTGATCTCGTGGACCGCCGTCGTGGCGCCATAGATCTTGGAGACGGATACGATGTCTATTTCAGCGGCTTTGCTCATAGGCATTCTCCTGCGATTGTTTTGGTGATGCAGGAGCCGTGCCAATTCAATTCGTCGTTGAAGTTCAACGATATTCCGGCCCGGTGAAACCGTTGGCATTTGTCGTTGCGCAAATTTGCAGCGATCGTTTTCGATCAGCTGTGCAAATTGTATGCAATTTCGATATCGAATTGCAAAACATCCTACTAGGCAGAAAGCCCTGTTGCGCGCTAGAACAGGACATGGCGGATGAAAACTCATGACCTTGCTCGAAAAGACCTCAACCTCCCCCGACCCCGAAGACCGTTCGATGGCGATCCGCGAAACCTTGCGCAACGCCATTATAGACCGGCGTCTTGCACCGGGGACGAAGCTTTCGGAGGCGGAGGTCGGTGCGCTTTTCGATGTCAGCCGCACCGTCGCCCGCGCCGCCTTGCAGATGCTGACCTTCGAAGGGCTGGTGAAGACGGAGCGTAACCGCGGTGCCTTCGTATCCCACCCCTCACCGGAAGAGGCACGCCAGATTTTTGCGTCCCGTCGCCTGATCGAGCCGGGCATCGTGACTGCGGCTGTGGAGCGTATCACGCGGGACGATATCGCCCGCTTTCGCGAACAACTGATCGAGGAAGAGCGTTACATCAACGACCGCGGTCCGGCAGCAAGGCGGGCGGAGATCAAGGCATCCGGCGATTTCCACCTGATGCTCGCCTCCGTTGCCGGCAATGCCATCCTGCAGCGGTTCATGGATGAACTTGTCGCGCGTTCCTCGCTGGTCATCGCACTCTACGGCCGCTCCGGGGTGTCGAGCTGTGGCCATAGCGAACATTTCGCCATTCTCGACCTGATCGAACGCGGCGACGCTAAACGTGCCGCTGACCTCATGCTGCATCATATCGATCACATTGAGGCCGACCTCGACCTGCAGCCCAAGCAGGGCGTGGCGTTGAGAGATGTTCTGGCGACCGGTTGAAACTTTCAATCGGCATTTTTCCTCGGGCGACTGTCATGCCACTGTAAACGTCACTGCATAAGACATTTCACGCGATCTGCACGGCTGTGCAGCAATGGGCGTGAAATGTAGCATGAGAGACGACAGAAGAATGCGCTTTGTCAGCGCTGAACAGGTGGCACAGCTTGCGGGAGTTTCCCGTTCCGCGGTCTCGCGAACCTTCACCGAAGGGGCAAGCGTCGCGCCGGCCACTCGCGAAAAGGTACTGAAGGCGGCCGAAGAGCTCGGGTATCACGTCAACGATCTCGCCCGCGGCGTGCTTGCCAACCAGAGCCGTCTGGTCGGCGTGGTGGCGACCAAGCCGGAGATCGGTTTTCGCGCCCATCTGACGGCGGCGCTGACCAAGGCGCTCATCCGCCGAGGCTCCATTCCCGTCCTCATCAATACTGGCGAGACCGAAGAGGAATTGCTGGCGGCCCAGAAAATGCTGATCGGCCACCGTGCCGAGGCGACGGTCATTCTTTCCGGTTCGCCGCCCGAAAGTTTTTTCGAACTCGCACAGCGTAACGGCCAGCCGCTTGTCGTTATCGGCCGCTCCGAGCCGGATGCCGACCGTGTTCTGGCCGGCAATGCCGAGGCCTCGCGTGACGCGGCCGAAGTCTTCATGACTACCGGTCGCCGCCGGTTGGCCGTCATCGGCTCCCGGTCCGCCACGCCCAGCATCGCTGAACGCGAAAACGCCTTTGTGGCTGCGGCTAACGCTGCCGGATGTGAGGTCAGGATCGCCCATGGCCGTGATTCCGATTATGACGGCGGCCTTGCCGCAGCTCGCAGCCTTTTTGCCGAAGGCGAGTGGCCTGACGCGATCTTCTGTGCCAACGACCTTTTAGCCTTCGGCGCGATGGATGTGATACGTCAGGAATTTTCCCTTTCGATACCGGATGACGTCGCGCTGATCGGTTTCGATGACGTGCCAGAAGCGGCCTGGCTGAGCTACGGCCTCACCACATTCCGCCAGGACCCGGCAGCGATCGCGGCCCGTGCCGTGATGCTGCTCGACAGACGACAGCAGAACCCGGACGAACCGCGCGCCTGTGAAAGGGTCATCCCGCAAATCGTGTTCCGCAAGAGTTTTTTGCATCCCTGAGCATCAGGCGACTGCGTTCCTCCTTTTGCCTTCGAGCAGGTCGATGATGGAGTTCGCCGCATCAAGGACGTTGGTGCCCGGCCCGAACACGGCGGCGACGCCGTTTTCCAGCAGGTATTCGTAATCCTGTCGCGGAATGACGCCGCCGACCACGACGATGATGTTTTCAGCGCCTTGGTTCTTAAGGGCCTCGACCAGTTGCGGCGCGAGCGTCCGGTGGCCGGCGGCAAGCGACGACATGCCGACGACCTGGACCTTTTCCTTGACCGCCAGATCGGCCGCTTCCTCCGGTGTCTGGAACAACGGGCCGGCCATCACTTCGAAACCGATATCGCCGAAGGCCGAAGCGATCACCTTGGCGCCGCGGTCATGTCCATCCTGGCCGAGCTTGGCGACAAGGATCTTCGGCTTGCCGGTTGATTTTCCGTAATCGGATAGCCGGCTTACGATTGTCTTGTATTCCGGATCGTCGCTATAGGCCGGACCGTAGATATCGCCCACCACTTCGGGCACGGCGGCATGGTCACCGAAGGATTTTCGCATCGCATCGGAAATCTCGCCGACCGTGGCACGCGCACGCGCAGCTTCGACTGCAGCTTCCAGCAGATTGCCGGTGCCGGATTTGGCCACATCGGAAAGGGCGGCCAGTGCCTCTTCGACGCGTTTCGGATCGCGCTGGCGGCGCACTTTTTCCAACCGATCGATCTGCGACTTGCGCACCGCCGAATTGTCGATCGCTAGAATGTCGATATCGTCTTCGTTCTCCAGCCGGAACTTGTTGACGCCGACGATGATATCCTGCCCCCGGTCCACCTTTGCCTGACGCAGCGTTGCCGCTTCCTCGATCAGCCGCTTCGGCAGGCCATCGGCAACCGCCTTGGTCATGCCGCCGAGTTTTTCGACTTCCTCGATCAGTTCCCAGGCTTTTTCCGCCAGTTCATTGGTCAGGCTTTCGACGTAATAGGACCCGGCCAGCGGATCGACCACCTTGGTGACGCCGGTTTCATGCTGCAGGATCAACTGCGTATTGCGGGCAATGCGAGCGGAAAAATCGGTCGGCAGCGCCATCGCCTCGTCCAGCGCATTGGTGTGCAATGACTGCGTCCCGCCGAGAACCGCTGACAGTGCTTCGTAAGCCGTTCGGATGACGTTGTTGTAAGGGTCCTGCTCCTGCAGCGAGACGCCTGATGTCTGGCAATGGGTTCGAAGCATCAGCGAGGATGCCTTTTTCGGCTCGAACTCCTCCATGATCCGCGACCATAAGAGGCGTGCGGCCCTGAGCTTTGCCGCTTCCATGAAGAAATTCATGCCGATGGCGAAGAAGAACGACAGGCGACCGGCGAAATCGTCGACATTCAGCCCCTTGGCGAGTGCCGCCCGCACATATTCGCGCCCGTCGGCCAGCGTGAAGGCCAGCTCCTGCACAAGCGTCGCACCCGCTTCCTGCATGTGATAGCCGGAGATCGAAATGGAGTTGAAGCGGGGCATTTCCTTTGCCGTATATTCGATGATGTCGGCAACGATCCGCATCGAGGGTTCGGGCGGATAGATATAGGTGTTGCGGACCATGAACTCCTTGAGAATGTCGTTCTGGATCGTCCCGGAAAGTTCGGCACGCGAACAGCCCTGTTCTTCGCCGGCAACAATGAAGGAGGCAAGGATCGGGATGACCGCGCCGTTCATCGTCATCGACACCGACATGTCCTTCAGCGGAATGCCGTCGAACAGGATCTTCATGTCCTCGACACTGTCGATCGCCACCCCGGCCTTGCCGACATCGCCCTCGACGCGGGGATGATCGCTGTCATAGCCGCGATGGGTGGCAAGGTCGAAGGCGACGGACAAGCCCTTCTGGCCGGCGGCAAGATTGCGGCGATAGAAAGCGTTGGAGGCTTCGGCGGTGGAAAAGCCGGCATATTGGCGAATCGTCCAGGGCCTGCCGGCATACATGGTGGCGCGTGGGCCGCGCACGAAGGGCTTGATGCCCGGCATCGTATCGAGGTGATCGATGCCTTGAAGATCATCCGCCGTGTAAAGCGGCTTGATGTCTATCCCTTCGGCCGTGTGCCATGTCAGCGTTTCGGGCGATGCTTTCAGTTCCTTTTCCGCAAGCTTTTCCCAGTCGTTTTTGTTGGCCTGCTGATGGGGCTTCGAGCTGTTGTCCGACACCGGTTTTCTCCTGAACATGCGGTTTCGTTCACGCGCGTTTTTAAGAACGCCGTGGTGATCAATATAGAACTCGGACGGGGCGCTGAAAGCTGCCTCTTAGTTTAAGTTTATAGGTGACACCTCTCAGCGCCCCGTTCGGCAGTTTTTATCCGCGACTCCGGTCCCTCTGCCGTGGCCTTGCCGGATGATCCTTTACCGCCGGGCTTTCCGCTTTCCGCTTTCACGGACGGACTTGATCTAAGCCCGGCGAAACCATCCTTGAGGCCACCATGTATGCCGCACAGGCACATCCGACGCGCCGGTCGGGCATCAGAAGCGGGAGATCGGTCCGAAACCTTGTCCGCTTCCCCCGTGTCGTCGGAGGGAGACCATTTTCCGAGGACCCCGGTGATGAAGATTTACGTCCTCCCTCCACCACCGGAACCGATTCCGCCTCGCCAGCACGACTGCCGGTGTATCCGTGGCGGAACGGGGGGATTGTAGGCATGGGGCGAGAGGGCGGGGACGATCGTCGAAACGATTTTAGCGGTTTTTTTCTTTAAGCGCCGATTCCGCATCAACTTTCGCAGGCGCCAACGTCTCTATCGCCTTTGCCCCGTCCTCGCTCAGGCCATAAATGCCCTTGTCGATCTTCTCGAACCAGCCGTAATAATTGTCGCGCAGCACCGCGCCCGCTTTCGGCGTGATCTCTTTGAGGTCGCGTGGCCTGAGCGGGCCATCGACGAGTGCGCAGGCGCAGGCGATCGCCTGCTGGCGATAGGCGGTCATGATCGGGATCTTGGTCGAGCCGCCAAGCGCCGGGTCACCCTGCCGTTTGCGGTGTTCCTTGATGAGCTTCGTGCGCCTTTTGGGGTTGGTGCGCGGCATCGGCGAGACGGAGCTGACGAGAATGCTGACCTCTCCCTTGTCCGACACGCCGAGCATGCCGATGCCGAGCCGGCGGCAGAGATCGCGGTACCGTTTGTCTGCCTCCCGGCCCCGACCTTTTGCCGAAACCCGGGCGGCGATCCACACCTCGTCGGCAGCACTCGCGCGGTCGACCGCCTGCAGGATGAGCTCGAGATTGAAGCTGAGCTTCAGCTCGCAGACGACCATCACGGTCGGGTCGCCTTCGCTCAGGCCCAGAATATCGCAGCCGCCGATTTCGCCCTTGACCGAATAGCCGCAGGTTTCGAGGAATTGCTTGACGGGGAGATAAAGCGAGGTTTCCATAGAGGCCTGATATCGGTGGTCAGCGACCGATAGCTGATTTGCATCCACAAACCCACCCTTTGTGTCGACCGTCGGCCGGTCGGTGCTTCATCGGGACGAAGGATCGTCCTCGGATTCTTTGTCCTCTTCCTCCTGAAACTTGCTTTCATAGGGAAGCGTGAGAATGGCAGATGCCGTAACGGCTCCGCCGAACAGCGAGGCAAACGGCACGAGCACGAGGAAAAGCGGCAGAATCGGATTTGCCGCCCGCAGGATCAGCCCCCGCAGGCCGCCGATGTCGAGCGCGATAAGGACAATGCCGACACAGATACCGATGAAAATGCCAAGAAGCGCATTGAGCCCGAGAAACCGTAGCATCTCCCGATGGTCACGACGCGCTTCCTCCGGTGTCAGCTTCGGCTTGCGCGAATTGTGAAGGATGGCATCCCGCGCTTTCTGCCTGTCGGTCCAGCGCCTGAGCCAGTGCGGTTTCAGCCAGTCGAATGGATCGGGCAGTTTTGCCATTTGGAGGAAGGATAGGAGCGGCATCGGGTTCAACTCCTTTTCGGCGTCTCAACGGTTGAGCGCCATTTGCCTATCGTCTCAATAAGCGAGCCCGAAATCAATGCGAGCAATTGGGTATGTTGCGCCGGTGCAAAACAAGCGCAGCATAACCGGCAAACCCGGCAAGCCAGAATGCTTGCGCGCCGTGAAGCAGACCCAGCCCAAGCTCTGGAAATACGGCATAGCAGACACGCAGCGTCAGTGCGCCGGCAAGGCAGAGATAGGTTGCCGTGCCGAGGAGCGAGCGCTGAAAAGACTGGCCGTTGCGTTTTCTGACCATCGAGGTGGCGATGGCGACCGCGAGCGAGGCAAGCCCGCCGATCGCCAGCACATGCTGCGGCACGGCAAGCGGCATCGTGCTTTGCGGCCAAGCCTGGATCGCAAGAAGCAGGAAGCCGACGCGTTTCGACAGCATGGTGAAACTCATGAAGCGCACCCCGCCATATTGGAAGGCATGCCCGGGCGCGATCTGAGCGAGCCAGATGATCCCGCTGATGCCGGCGAGTGCTGCGGCAAGCGCATAGGGCAGGTCGAAGGCCCAAAGGAGTAATGTCAGCAGGCTGCTGACCCGCTGGGTGAGAGAAATCCATCTGGCCGGAAGCGGTCGCGAGGGCCGGCCATCACGCGTGCGGCCGGAATCGATCACCATCGGAAAGATGCGATTGCCGACCTCGAAACAGATCGCAAGGATCAGGCAGAAGCCAAGCATGGTGGCGCCCGGCCAGAGATCGAAGGCTGCAATGATGCCGGTGCCGGAATGGGCGGCAGCAAGCGCCAAGAGCGGAAAGGCCATGATTGCCCTTGCCCGGATCGCGGTGACGGAAAGGGCAATGACAGCCGCAAGGCCGATGATGGACCGCAGCTGCGCGCCGAGGGTGAGATCGTAGATGCCGAGCAGAAAGGCAACTGCCTGGGCGAAAAGAAACAGCCGGATAAGCGGTGGCGCAAGGATCGGCCTTCCGACCCATCGCGGCAGCGCCTTCAGCATGAAGCCGAACAATTGCACCAGCATGAAACCGAAGATCAACTCGTTGGCGTGACGCGAATAATCGCCCTGCCAGATATCCGACGGGAAGGCGATCGCCCGGATTGCGGTGAGTGCTGCAAGGAAAAAGGCGATGCGGAAATAGTCGAAAGGCGCTTGTGTCTGTGCGTTTGCCTCAGGCATTGCCATCCCATTCGACCGCGAGCGGGGCCTGTCCGAGGTCGAGTTGGTCGATGGCGCGGGCGGCGATGTGGGTGACGATGTCCGCTATGGTTTCCGGGCGCCGGTAAAAGGCGGGGACGGGGGGCATGATCGTCGCGCCCATCTCGGTCACCGCGACCATGTTGCGCAGATGGCCGAGATGCAGCGGCGTTTCGCGGGCAAGTAGGATCAGCTTGCGGCGTTCCTTGAGGTGCACATCGGCGGCGCGGGTGAGAAGATTGTCGGAAAGCCCGCTGGCGATGGCCGCAAGCGAGCGCATGGAGCAGGGGGCGACGATCATGCCGGCGGTCCTGAACGAGCCGCTGGCAATCGTGGCACCAATATTTTTAGCCGGGTAATTATGCTTGGCGAGGTTGGCGAGAAGGCCGAGCGCTTCCGGGCCGAGTTCATGGGCGATCGTTCGTTTTCCGGCCTCCGAGACGACGAGATGCAGTTCCACGTCCGGCAGGCCGGAAAGCAGTTCAGCGATCCGCATCGCGATCGCCGCTCCTGAGGCTCCGGCGACGCCGAGGACGACGCGCTTCACGCCTTTTCTCCGGCAGAACCGAGGCCGAGTTCGCTCCACATGGCGGAAACGCGATCCTTGACCTCGGGTGTCATGGTGAGAACCCGGCCCCATTCACGGTCGGTCTCTGCGCCAATCTTGTCGGTCGCATCGAGGCCAAGCTTGCCGCCCAGTCCGTGTTTCGGCGAGGCGAAGTCGAGATAGTCGATCGGCGTGTTGTCGAGCACCACCATGTCACGCGAGGCGTCGAAGCGGGTGGAAAGCGCCCAGATGACATCCGGCCAGTTGCGCACATTGACGTCCGGATCGACCGCAATGATCAGTTTCGTATAGCTGAACTGCGGCAGCATCGACCAGAGGCCGAGCATGATCCGCCGCGCCTGGCCGGGATAACGCTTGTCGATCGACACGACGATGGCGCGGTAGGAACAGGCTTCCGGCGGCAGCCACAGGTCGACGATTTCCGGGAACTGCTTTTTCACCAGCGGGATGAAAAGCTCGTTCATCGCCTCGCCCATGACGGAAGGTTCGTCCGGCGGACGGCCGGTATAGGTCGACAGATAGACGGGCTTCTTGCGCATGGTGATCGCGGTCACCTGCATTACAGGGAACCGATCAACGGCATTGTAATAGCCGGTATGGTCGCCATAGGGCCCTTCGTCGGCCATTTCGCTCGCCGAGACCGTGCCTTCGATGATGATTTCGGCATTGGCCGGAACATAGAGTGGTTGGGTTTTGGCCTTGACGACACGGCTGCGACGACGGCGCAGCACACCGGCGAAGGAAAGCTCGCTCATCCCCTCCGGCAGCGGCATGACGGCGGAAAGAATGGTCTGCGGGTCAGCACCTATTGCGATTGCAACCGGCATGTCCTGTCCGGCCTTCTGCCATTGGCGGTGGTGTCCTGCGCCGCCGCGATGCGCAAGCCAGCGCATGATCAGCCGGTCGCGGCCGAGCTTCTGCATCCGGTAAACGCCAAGATTGACGTCGTTCTCGTCCTCGAAGCCGCGGGTGACGACGAGCGGCCATGTGACGAGCGGCGCGGGTTCGCCCGGCCAGCACCACTGGATCGGCAGCTTGTCGAGATCGATCTCGTCGCCGATCAGCAGCTGCTCCTGGCTGCGCGCCCAGCTGGTCTGGCGGCGTACGCCGAGGGACAATGCCGAGCGCAGCATCGGCAGCTTTCCGACGGCATCCTTCAGCGATGCCGGCGGTTTGGGTTCCCGCAGGTCTCCGAGAAGCTTCGCCAGATCGCCGATCCTGCCCGGCTCCAGCCCGAAACCAAGCTCGATCCGCTCGCGTGTGCCGAACAGATTGGCGAGAAGCGGGATCGAGACGACATTGCCATCCGCATCGACCGGTTTTTCGAACCACAACGCAGGACCGCCGTCTTGAAGGACGCGACGATGGATTTCCGTCACTTCGTGCACAAGGCTGACCGGTCGGGAAATCCGTTTCAGCAAGCCGCGATTTTCAAGCTCCCTGGCAAAATGCTGCAGGTCGTCATGGCGCCGCAGGGCTGGGGTCAAGGCTCGGGCGGAGGCGGTTTGCTGGGTCATGCCTTTCTGTGCCGAGAGATTTTAAAGACGTCCTTGTCATAGCTCAAGTGGTTTTGCGGACGGGGGATTTACCTTCCGTGGAACTCTGAAACAAAAATGTCGTCCGCCCATGCTGATACCGCCTATTCTTTCCGCGCCACTCCATATGATCCCGATCCCGTTGATCGAGCGGATCTGCAGGCTGATGTTCAGCCGTATCGCCAAGGCGCATCCGGGGCTTTTCGAGCGGCTGGACGAGCATCGCGAAAAGCGTTTCGCCTTCCTGCCGACCGATCTGCCGCTGGCCTTCGTTGTCGTGCCGGGTCGGGACGAAATCTCGGTGCTGCGCAAGCCGGTGGACATCGAGGCGGACGCCGTAACCGAGGCGCCGCTTTTCCTGCTTCTTGCGCTGATGGAAGGGCGTTGCGATGCCGACGCGCTGTTCTTCTCCCGCGATCTCTCGGTGACCGGCGACATGGAAGCGATGCTCGCCATGCGCAACGCGCTCGATGCCAGCAATATCGACCTTCAGAAAGACCTGGCAAAGCTTGCCGGTCCTCTTGCCCCCCTTGCGAGACGGGTGATCGGTGAGATCCGTGAGCGTGCGCTGAAGGATCAAAACAGGCCTGCAGGAGAAGCCGCAGCATGGAACTGATCTGCCCCGCAGGCACGCCGGCCGCCTTTCACGAGGCTGTCGATGCCGGTGCCGATGCCGTCTATTGCGGTTTTCGCGATGAAACCAATGCCCGCAATTTTCCCGGCCTGAATTTCTCCCGCGAGGAACTGCGGGAGGCGATCGCCTATGCCAAGCGTAAGGGTACGCAAACCTTCGTGGCGCTCAACACCTTCATGCGCGCCGGCGCAGAAGAGATATGGTACAAGGGCGCGGCCGATGCCGTGGCGCTTGGCGCCGATGCGCTTATCTTGGCGGATTTCGGCCTAATGGCGCATGTGGCGGAAAAATACCCTGAGCAGCGTCTGCATGTTTCGGTCCAGGCATCCGCCTCCAATCCCGACGCGATCAATTTCCTCGTCGATGCCTTCAACGCCCAGCGTGTCGTACTGCCGCGCACCTTGACGATCGCCGACATCGCCCGGATCGGCAAGAATATCCGCTGCGAGATGGAAGTCTTCGTTTTCGGCGGGCTCTGCGTCATGGCGGAAGGCCGCTGTTCGCTCTCTTCCTACGCAACCGGCAAATCGCCCAACATGAACGGCGTCTGTTCGCCGGCAAGCCATGTGCGCTACCGTAAGGATGGCGGCGAGCTGGTGTCGGAACTCGGTGAATTCACCATCAACCGCTTTCCGGCAGGCGAGGCGGCCGGTTACCCGACCCTCTGCAAGGGTCGCTTCGATATTGCCGACAGCAACGGTTATGCCTTCGAGGATCCGGTTTCGCTCGATGTCATGGGCGAGCTGGAAGCGTTGAAGGCAGCTGGCGTCAAGGCTCTGAAGATCGAAGGCCGGCAGCGAGGCAAGGCCTATGTGGCCGAAGTCGTGTCGACAATGAAGGCGGCGCTTAACAGCGCGCCGGATCGTCGCGCGCCGCTTCTTGCGCGCCTGCGGACCATGAGCGAAGGACAGAAGACGACGTCCGGCGCCTACGAGAAACGCTGGAGATAAGCGTCATGACCGATATGAAGAAAACCAGCCTGACGCTCGGGCCGGTCTATTATCTCTGGAATGCGGATAAGTGGCGGGATTTCCACTTCCGTATCGCCGATGAAGCGCCGGTGGACCGGGTGGTGATCGGCGAGACAGTCTGTTCGAAACGCCAGCATTTCATCGAGCCGCATCTGGCCGAGGTGGTGGAGCGTCTGGAGAGTGCCGGCAAGACGGTGATCCTGTCGACCCTTGCGCTGGTAACGCTCAACCGCGAAAGCAAGCAGATCCGCGAAATGGCCGAGGTCAGCGAGCATCTGATGGAAGCGAACGATCTCTCGGCGCTGGCGATCCTCAAAGACAAGCCGCATACAATCGGGCCGCTGGTCAATGTCTATAACGCGCCAACCGCAAGGCTGCTGGCCGGCCGCGGCGCAAAACGCATCTGTCTTCCGCCGGAACTGCCTTTCTCTTCGGTGAAGAAAATCGTCGCCGAATTTCCCGATGTCGATTTCGAGGTTTTTGCCTTCGGCCGCATGCCGCTCGCAATCTCTGCACGCTGCGCCCATGCCCGCTCCAAGGGCAAGATCAAGGACAATTGCCAGTTCGTCTGTGGTGAGGACCCGGATGGGCTACCGGTGCGCACGCTTGACCGCCAATCTTTTCTGGCGCTGAACGGCGTGCAGACCGTATCGCATGCCTGCCAGTCGCTGCTCGGAGAACTGGATCATCTGGTCAAGGCAGGTATCCGCTCGTTCCGCCTGTCGCCGCAGGATTGTGACATGGTGGAGGTGGCGAAATTGCACCGTGCCGTGCTCGACGAAACGGTGGATGCGGACGCAGGTGTGGCGAAGCTGCGTCAGCTTTACGCCGCAGCGCCGCTGGCCAATGGTTTTCACCACGCCAAGGAAGGCGCCGTCTGGGTGGCCCGCAGCCGCAGCCTGCAGGCCGCCTGGCCGGCTTGATTACACAACCCAGTTAGGGTCAGCTCAAGAAGAACTGGCTCAGACCTCGAAAATCTCGTCAAAAGATTCCGGAAAATTCTGGCGGGCGACCTTTTCGTTGATGACGAGCAGGGATTCGTAGGACAGCGGATCGAAATCCTTGTCGGCGGGCATCACTTCACGGCCGAAGAGAAGGCAGAGCCGCGCGGCATCGAGATTGCCGCGCTCGAAAGGCTGATCGCCGAAATAGAACCAGAGCGCATGCAGGAAGGCCGCGTCGACGCGGTGTTCCTTGGTGCCCGGCCGCGCCTTACGGGGGATCGCCTTCAGCGGCGTGACCCCTTTCGGGTTGGCGCGACGGATGGTGAACTGGGTTCCAGTCCCCGGCAGCCCGCCCGGAAAACCGCGATGTTTGGTCATTTCGGGCAGGTTTGCCATCTCTTGGTCCCTTTAAGCTTTTGCGACCTTGTCGGCCGTCTTGGTGTCGAAATCGGCAGCGTCGTGACGCTCATGAAGCTGTTCGGAAAGATCACCCGACATGCGGTTGACCATACGCCCACGCTTCACCGCCGGACGGGCAAAAACTTCCGCCGTCCAGCGCTGTAGGTGCGTATAACTCTGAACGTCGAGAAAGTCACCGGCATCGCCATAGGCCTGGCCGAGCGCCAGATTGCCATACCACGGCCAGATCGCCATGTCGGCAATCGTGTATTCCTTGCCCGCCATGAACTGGTTTTCGGCAAGATGCCGGTCGAGCACGTCGAGCTGACGCTTTGTCTCCATTGCGTAGCGGTCGATCGCATATTTGATCTTGATTGGCGCATAGGCGTAAAAATGGCCGAAACCGCCGCCGACGAAGGGGGCGGAGCCCATCTGCCAGAATAGCCAGTTCAGCGTTTCCGCCCGCGTGCGGACATCGGTCGGCAGGAAGGCGCCGAATTTTTCTGCCAGATAGGTCATGATCGAAGCCGATTCGAACAGGCGGATCGGTTTACCGCCATCCTTCGGCGCATGGTCCAGCATTGCCGGGATTTTTGAATTCGGGTTGATATCGACGAAGCCCGAACCGAACTGGTCGCCGTCACCGATCTTGATCAGCCAGGCATCATATTCTGCACCGGAATGGCCTGCCGCCAGAAGCTCTTCGAGCAAGATCGTCACCTTGACGCCGTTCGGCGTGCCGAGCGAATAAAGCTGCAGCGGATGTTTTCCGACCGGCAGTTCTTTTTCCTGCGTCGGGCCAGCGATCGGCCGGTTGATATTGGCAAACTGGCCGCCATTGCCCTTTTCCCAGGTCCAGACTTTTGATGGTTCGTAACCTGCGGGGAAATTGTCGGCGGGGGATTTATCGGTCATCGAAATCGGTCCTTGCTCATCGCGCCATGAAAGCGGCTTGCGCCGGGTTCAATATAGGAACTGGCTGGCCGCCTGCTACCGCCGCCTTCTATAAAGATGATGACTGTCAGGCGAGGCGCGTTTTTTCACGGCGGCGAGAAAATGAGCAAAAGCCTCCTCCTTGAAATATTTCTCATTTGTCAATCAAGCCCAGTCGCGCAACAGCTTTTGCGCGTTTATGGTTGTCGAGGCTGGAATGAACACCCCATGACCTGGCCTGCCGAAACGGCGGGCGGGCAATTCCGGGCAATAGGGAAGGAAGACGAAATGCAGGCTCTTGTACTGGAGCAAAAAGGCAAGCTGGCGCTGAGGGAGATCGATCTTCCGCTGGAGGTTGGGCCGGGCGATGTGAAGATCGAGATCGACACGGTCGGCGTCTGCGGCAGCGACGTGCATTATTACACCCACGGCGCGATCGGCCCCTATGTGCTGCGCGAGCCGATGGTACTGGGCCACGAAGCGGCCGGGACGGTGGTCGAGATCGGCTCGGAGGTGAAGAACCTCAAGGTGGGTGACCGCGTCTGCATGGAGCCGGGCATCCCCAACCTCTCCTCGCGAGCGTCGAAACTCGGCCTCTACAATGTCGATCCGGACGTGCGTTTCTGGGCGACGCCGCCGATCCATGGCGTGCTTGCACCCTATACCGTCCATCCAGCGGCCTTCACTTACAAGCTGCCCGACAACGTCTCCTTCGAGGAAGGTGCAATGGTCGAGCCGTTTGCGATCGGCATGCAGGCGGCGACCCGCGCCAGGCTGCAGCCGGGCGATGTGGCGGCCGTCATCGGTGCCGGGCCGATCGGCATAATGGTGGCGCTGGCGGCCCTTGCCGGCGGTTGCGCCCGCGTCTTCATTTCCGACTTGAGCGCCGACAAGCTGAAGATCGCCGCGCAATATCCGGGCATCATCCCGGTCAATGTTCGCGAACAGTCATTTGCCGAGGTGATCGCAGAGGAGACGTCCGGCTGGGGCGCCGATGTCGTGTTCGAGGCGAGCGGCAGCCCGAAGGCCTATCAAGGCATGTTCGACCTGGTGCGTCCGGGCGGCGCATTCGTTCTCGTCGGCCTGCCCGTCGAGCCGGTGCCGTTCGACGCAGCAGGTGCGATCTCCAAGGAGGTGCGGATCGAGACCGTCTTCCGTTACGCCAACATCTTTGACCGCGCGCTGGAACTGATCGCGTCCGGCAAGGTCGATCTCAAGCCTTTGATCACCGGCACGTTTGATTTCAAGCAGTCAATCGCGGCCTTCGAGCGGGCTGCCGCCGGACATGCGTCCGACGTCAAGCTGCAGATCAAGGTGAAGGGCTGAAGGTTCTCAGGCCGCCTGCCAGAAACGGCGGGCGGTCGTCTGTTCCGAAATCGGCTTGGTGCCCCTCAGCGGCACGTGCCGCAGCATTTCGAGCGCGAAATTGCGGGCGTTCTGCCTTGCCTTGTCGAGATTGCTGATCCGAGTTTCGTCCATCGTGTGGAGCGTACCGCCGAGATCGAAGATATCGCGGAAGGCGGCGCGTTCGATGATAGGCGTGCCGAGCACTTCGACGCCGCGTTCCAGCAACAGCATCTTTACCGCCAGCAGCGCGCGCGTGGTGACCATCGAGTTGACGCGGGTGAGAACAACCGAATGCGGCACCTTGATGCCTGCCTTGTCGTCGAGAAAGCGCAGCAGTTCCAGCACGTTCGCACCGCCCTGGGCATCCATGGCGCAGCCCTGGATCGGGATCAGCACGTGATCTGAAAGACCGATCGCCTTGGCGAGCAGCGGGCTCTGCGCGCCCGGAAGATCGACGATGAAATAATCCGTCGTGTAGCGGTTGTCCGCGATATGCCGCTCGATCGATGCCTGCGTCACATAGGAAATCACGTTGAGACGCGGCAGGCCGGGCGAAAGCTGGTGCCATCGCGAAATCCAGCGCTGCGGATCGGCATCGAGCACGGTGACGCGGTAACCGACCTGCGCAAGCTCGGTTGCAAGCAAAAGCACCGCAGTCGTCTTGCCGGCGCCGCCTTTTGTATTGGCGAAAGTGATGACGGGCATTCTTAAGGGAACCTGTTCGGCTGCGAGCCGATAATGGCTCTGGCCGCACCCTCATGATGCGCGGTTCTATTGTTGGCGGATATGGTTAATGTGGAGTGAAGATCGAGGTAGAGTTGCAATAGGGCAGCTCTCGGCCCAAAGCGGTCGTTTGCCCATAGTCGCAATGCGATGAATGGGCCTCTCGCCGCATCCAAATGCGTTCACCATTTTAAGCCATTTAGGAACCGCCTGATGATAGGCACAACTTCATCAAGGTTCGTCTCCAGTAGCCAGTGACCACCATCCAAAAGGTGCAGTTCAGCGTCGGGCAAATCGCGGAGATAGGCCCGAGCCGACTTCTCCGGCATGTAGTGATCTTGAGGTCCCCAAATGATGATCGTTGGTGGGCGATATTTTCTCAAGTAACTGCGATGTGCGGGAAACCAGCGACGATTTTCTTTCAGATCGGACAGAAGCTGCGCTGCCATGTCCCTTCGTGTCTCTGTCGTGAGCCCGGCATGCAACTTCCAAAGATCGGGAGAAATAAGCGGTACCAGATCAGGACGGACGTCATTCAGGAATTCCTCCCGAAAATTTTCCTCCGTCACGGCCTTACGAAGCTCTGCCCGCATCTCATCGTCCGGCAAGCACCAGAATTTTTCGATGTCGGCATATTTTGGCCCCAACGCGTCCTCGTAAGGAATATCGCCGTTTTGGATGATTTGGCCAACAATCCGTTCTGGCTTCATGATTGAGAGCCTTGCTCCTATCGGTGAGCCAAAGTCGTGTAGATAGATCACGAATCGATCCAATTTGATGGCCTCGACGAATGTATCGAGCCACTTAGCAAGACCATCAAATGTGTAGGGAAATCCAGAGGGGCCTTCGCTGTATCCAAAACCGGGGTAATCCGGCGCAATAAGCCGCCAATTGTCTGCTAACTCCGGCATCAGATTTCGGAATTCGAAAGACGAGCATGGGTAGCCATGCGGCAACAGTAGGACTGGGGCATCTGGTGGACCGGACTCGCGATAGAACGTGTCCACACCGCCTGCTGAGACCCTGCAATGCTTGATATGTCTGCTCAACTCGTATCCTCCTAATTAAGCCCAAGCGCATAAAATGGGAATGGTTCCAGGGAATGGCACTTGAGCGGTTTGGATGACCGCAATCGGCGCAGAGCAGACTGACCGTTCAAACTTTTCGCCTAGATGTAAGGCAAGCTTGACATTCCGATCGTCTCTCGATGTAAAGGATGCTTTACAGGAGCAAAATATGAACAGACGTCGTTTCATTGTCGAATTTAGCGCGAGCATGGTGGCCTATATGGTCGTGCTGGTTGGATCAGTTTGGGTTCTCAATCTCGGGGCGATCGAGGGGGGCTGGAAAACGCTCGTGGCATTGATGCCCATGTTGCCGGGGGCAGCAGTAGCGTTGTCCGTCATGCGGCAGGTGAGATCGTCGGATGAGCTTCAGCACCGAATCCAGCTCGAAGCACTGTCATTGGCCTTTGCCGGAACTGCGCTTGCGACCTTCAGCTATGGGTTCCTTGAAAATGTCGGCTATCCGAAGCTTTCGATGTTTTTCGTCTGGCCGTTGATGGCGGTGCTTTGGATCATTGGCGGCCTGATCAGCGGTCGTCGCTTTCGATGAAGAACAGGTTGAAAGCACTTCGCATCGAGAAAGGCTGGTCGCAAAGCGAGCTTGCGGCCCGGCTTTCCGTGTCGCGGCAGACGGTCAACGCGATCGAAAACGAGCGTTATGATCCGAGTCTGCCGCTGGCATTTGCCATTGCCCGCGTGCTGGAACGCAGGATCGAGGATATTTTCGAAGAGTGAACCGGGCGGCGTCAGGCGTTAACGCCTTCTATCCGCCGCCAGGATTTCGCGGGCTATCTGGTCGAGCGGCACGATGCGATCGACGCCGCCATGGGCGATGGCTTCCTTCGGCATGCCGAACACGACCGAGCTTGCCTCGTCCTGCGCCACCGTGAATGCGCCAGCCTGATGCATTTCGTTCATGCCGCGCGCGCCATCGTCACCCATGCCGGTCATGATAACGCCCATTGCGTTGGCACCGGCGGAACGTGCGGCGGAGCGGAACAACACGTCGACCGAAGGCCGGTGCCGGCTGACCAGCGGACCTTCCCGCACCGAAACCTCGTAGCGTGCGCCGCGGCGCTCGAGCAGCATATGCTTGTCGCCCGGCGCGATCAGTACATGGCCGCGCAGCACGGGATCGCCGTTGACGGCTTCCTTCACCTCGACTTCGCAGAGACTGTTCAGGCGCTTGGCAAAGGCGGCGGTAAACTTTTCCGGCATGTGCTGGACGATGACGATTCCCGGAGAATTGGCCGGAAGCGCTTCCAGAAGCTCGCGCAGAGCCTCGGTGCCGCCGGTGGATGCGCCGACGCAGACGACCATTTCCGTCGTTTTCGCCATCGCGCCGATCTTCGGCGGCGGTAGTACGGCATCGGCCGTCAGCTTGCCCTGAACCGGCCGTTCCCTGAGCCTGCTTGCCCGCAGCTTGGAAACGCTGGCGCGCGCCGCCCCTTTAACCGTCTGGCGGATCTGCTCGGCATGTTCGGCCAGATGGTCGGCTGCCCCGATCCGAGGTTTGAGGATGATATCGACGGCACCGGCTTCCAGCGCCTGCATCAGCGTTTCCGAGCCGGTTTCGGTGAGCGACGAGCACATCACGACCGGGATCGGATGCTGCGACATCAGCTTGCGCAAAAAGGTGATGCCGTCCATCTGCGGCATCTCGACATCGAGCGTGATGACGTCCGGTATCTCGTCGCGCAGCTTTTTGGCAGCCATGAACGGGTCGTTGGCGACCCCCATGATCTCGATATCCGGGTCTTCCGACAAAAGCGTCGAGAGCGTCTGCCGCACGCTCGCCGAATCGTCGACGATCAGGACACGAATTTTGCCGCCCATGATTGGTTATATCCGCTTGAAGATTGTGTTGGCGACCTGCCGGATCGGCAGATCGAAGCCGC
Source organism: Neorhizobium sp. UBA3556 (assembly GCA_002376235.1). Lineage (GTDB taxonomy): Bacteria > Pseudomonadota > Alphaproteobacteria > Rhizobiales > Rhizobiaceae > Neorhizobium. Next base: position 28,015 of record DFNX01000013.1, read on the forward strand.
TGACGGTTTCCGAGTGGCCGATGAACAGGTAGCCGCCGGGGGCCAGATTGTTGCAAAGCCGTGTCAGAACTTGGCTCTGGGTCTGCTTGTCGAAGTAGATCAGCACGTTACGGCAAAAGATGATGTGCATCGGATCGCCGATCGGATATTTCGCATCCATCAGGTTCATCCGCGCAAACCCCACCTTCTGGCGCAGCGCAGGCGCGACCCGCATTTCCTGTCGATGTGCGTTTGTTGCCCGCATGACATAGCGGCGCATCATCTCGGGCGGCACGGGTGCCATAATGTCGGATGAATAGATACCCTTCTGCGCCTTCTGCAGGACATCGGTGGAAAGGTCCGTCGCCAGGATGAAATAGTCCCGATCCGGCGCCTGCGATTGCAGGTAATCGGACATCACCATGGCGAGCGTATAGGGTTCGGCCCCAGTCGAGCAGGCAGAGCTCCAGATCCGCAGACGGCGGTCGGAAAACTGCCGCAGAATATCGGCGAGCGCTACATCCCGCATGTAATCGAAATGCTTAGGCTCGCGGAAGAAGTCTGTCTTGTTGGTGGTGACCACATCGATCAGGTAGACGGACTCATGCTCGATGCCGCCCTGATTGAACAGATAGTCGCAATAGTCATCGAAAGTGGCGATGCCAGTTACCCGCAACCGGCGGCGAAGCCGACCTTCGAGCATGGTGGATTTGCTCAGCGGCATCTTGATGCCGCTGTAGCTGTAGATGAATTTCGACAGCGCTTCGAAATTGCGCTTGCTGAGTCTGTCATCCAGCGGCTGGGTTTTCAATGCTACGCTCACATCAAATCCCGTCATGCGACCTGAGAGGTGGGCGCGACGCCGGCGAGTACCGGGCCGGTATCGGAAAACAGCCGGGCAAGATCGATGATGACGACAAAGCCGCCATCCTTGCGCACCACGCCGGCGATATAGTCCGATCGCCAGCGAATGCCGATATCCGGCGCGTCTTCGATCTGCTCGGCCCGGAACGGCACGACTTCATAGACGCGATCGGCAACCAGGCCAAGTGCCAGAACCTTGTCGCCGATCGGTACGTCGAGAACCAGCATGCGCGTATGCGGTGTCCTGGCGGTCGGGCTCATGCCGAGCCTGATGCGAAGATCGATGATCGGCACGCCCTGTCCGCGCACATCGCGCAGGCCAAGGAGATAGTCCGGCCCGTGCGGGATCTTGAAGGCGTCCTCATGGTCGAGGATTTCCCGCACCACCTCGACAGGCACGGCGAAGATTTCTTCGCCGAGACTGAAGGTTACGAACTGGGATTCGGATGATGCGGCCATGGTTTAAGCGCTTTCCCGGAAATCGGCGTCGTCAGAGTCCGGTCCACCCATCGACATGTCGAGGGCAAATCCCTTGGCGCGCGCCTGCTGCGACTTGATGTTATTGGCCGATGCCGCGCTGCTGCGTGGAGCCTGCGGAGCCGGCTTGTAGACCGGTGCCTTGGCAGTCGGTGCCGCGCGGTTGAGGGTGCTGGCCTGATCGACCTTGAAGAAGGAGATCGATGCCTGCAGTTCCTCGGCCTGGGCGGCGAGTTCTTCCGACGTGGAAGACATTTCTTCCGACGAACCGGCATTCTGCTGGGTGACCTGGTCGAGCTGCTGGATGGCTTCGTTGATCTGCGAAGCGCCGATATCCTGCTCGCGGCAGGCGGCGGAGATTTCCGAAACCAGTTCGGCGGTCTTGTGGATTGCAGGCACCAGCTTGTTCAGCATGTCGCCGGCCTCGGCAGCCGTCTGCACGGTTTCGCCAGACAGCGAGCTGATCTCGGCGGCTGCGGCTTGGCTACGCTCGGCAAGCTTGCGGACTTCAGAGGCGACGACGGCAAACCCCTTGCCGTGTTCGCCGGCACGCGCGGCCTCGACGGCGGCGTTGAGCGCCAGAAGATCGGTCTGGCGGGCGATTTCCTGGACGATCGAGATTTTCTCGGCAATCGTGCGCATCGCGCCGACGCCACGGGCAACCGCTTCGCCGGATGCTTCGGCATCCTTGGACGACTGGCGGGCGATCTTCTCGGTCTGGGCGGCGTTATCGGCGTTCTGCTTGATGTTGGCGGCCATCTGCTCCATCGAAGCGGAAGCTTCTTCTGCGGACGATGCCTGCTCGGTCGCGCCCTGCGAAAGCTGCTCGGAGCTGGAGGACAGTTCCTGGCTGCCCGACGAGACGTTGTCGGCGGCGGCAAGCGCATCCGCCACGACGCCGCGCAGGCGCTGGACCATGCTTTCCAGAGCGATGCCCAGCGTATCCTTGTCGGAGAGCGGCTTCGGCGTCACGGCAAGGTTGCCGTTGGCAATCTGGTCGGCGATGTCGGCAGTATTGCGCAGGTTTGCGGTCATCACATTGATGGTGTTGACCAGATCACGGATCTCGTCATTCGACTTGATCTGGACGTCCTGGTTGAGGTCGCCGATCGAAACGGCTTCGGCAACGCCCATGATCTTGCGCAGGCCATTGCTGATGCTGAGCGCGATCCACAGGGCCGCGACGATTGCGATGAGCAGCGCGATCGCGGCCAGGCCGATAATGAAATTGCGGGTCGTTGTGTACTGATCGTTGGTGTGGAGATCGGCCTGATACATGGCTTCGCGGCTTGAATCCGCACGGGCATTCGCCATATCTTCGATTGCGTCGACCGTTGAACGGCCTTCCGTGGTCGCCAGACGAACTGCGTCAGCGCCATTTCCGGCCTTAGCCAGGTCACGGATTCTGTTGTCGATGGCGAACAGCTTGTCGCCGAGATCACTCACATCCTGCCAGGACTTGCGGCCCAAGTCGGAGGTCTGAGCCGATATCAGCCATGAAATCTCTTCCTTGAACTTCTGGCGGTTGGTATCGCTGGCCTTGATATAGCTATCGATATCGGTCGAGTTGGTGGCGGTTGCTATGTTCATCTGGGCGCGGACGATCCGCAGCTGCAGCGTGCTGACATTCTGAGCATGCTCAAGCCGCTTGGCAGGACCTGCAATGAGTTCGGAGATGGCGGTGTTGAGGTTGGAAAGGCTGAAGATGCCGTATCCGGCAGTCAATGCCAGAAGTACGATCATCAGCCCGAAAGACATTGCCAGCTTAAGTTTGATGGTAAAACGCAAGTTCATATCCCGAGATGCATGAGGGCGACGTAAAGCTTTCATCCTCAAGGGTGAAAGCCGAATGGATAGGTATTCGAGCAAGACATTCGCCCCGGGACCTGACTAAGAACCGGCCTGACGTCGACGCATACACACGGCGGCGGTGGTCCGGGCCACCAAGGCAGCCCGGACCAGCTATTTGTATCAAGCGCTTTCGCGAAAATGCTGGTCGTCCGAGTCTGGGCCGCCCATCGACATGTCGAGGGCAAAACCCTTGGCCTTGGCCTGTTGCGCATGAACCGAATGGCCCGACTGGGCCGGGGCTCTGTGAGCCGGCTTTGCCACAGCGCGTGGAGCGGGCGCGGAAGAGCGGCGCGGCGCCGGCTTTGCGCCAGCCTGATCGACGCGGAAGAACGCGATCGATGCCTGAAGCTCTTCCGCCTGGGAGGCAAGCTCCTCGGAGGTTGCCGACATCTCTTCCGAAGCGCCGGCATTCTGCTGGGTTACCTTGTCGAGCTGTTGGATCGCTTCGTTGATCTGCGAGGCGCCGATATCCTGTTCGCGGCAGGCAGCGGAGATCTCAGACACCAGTTCGGCGGTCTTCTGAATGTCCGGCACCAGACGGTTCAGCATTTCGCCGGCTTCGGTTGCGACCTGGACGGTATCACCCGAAAGCGCGCTGATTTCGGCGGCTGCCGCCTGGGAGCGCTCTGCAAGCTTGCGGACTTCCGAGGCGACGACGGCAAAGCCCTTGCCGTGTTCGCCGGCACGCGCAGCCTCGACGGCAGCGTTTAAGGCGAGGAGATCGGTCTGGCGTGCGATTTCCTGCACGATCGAAATCTTCTCGGCGATCGTCCGCATGGCGCCGACGGCACGGTTTACGGCCTGGCCGGAAAGCTCGGCATCCTTCGAGGACTGCCGGGCGATCTTTTCCGTCTGGGCGGCATTATCGGCATTCTGCTTGATATTGGCGGCCATCTCTTCCATCGAGGCGGAAGCCTCTTCGGCAGAGGATGCCTGTTCGGTTGCGCCTTGAGAAAGCTGTTCGGAGCTTGCGGAAAGCTCCTGGCTGCCGGAAGAAACATTGTCGGAAGCCGAAAGGGCGTCGCCGACCACACCGCGCAGGCGCTCGATCATGGTGTTGACATAGGTGAGCAGGTCGCCGATCTCGTCCTTACTTGAAATTGTCGCAAAGCGGGTAAGATCACCTTCCGCGACGTTCTGGACGGCGCTGACCGCATTGCGCAGGCCCTTGTTGATGCTCATTGCGATCCACAATGCGGCGAGCGAGGCGATGAGGAAGGCCGCGGCCGCGACCGAGATCATGATCATCCGTGTCTGAGCGTAATCGATATCGGCTTGTTCGTCTGCAGCCTGAAGGCGGCTCTCTTCAAGCTTAATGACTTCGTTCAGTAGCGGGTCGATCTGATTGATGACGGCCCGTGCCTCATTGCTTGAAATCTGGTTGGCGCCGACACTATCACCGGCAAGCATCAGAGTGCGTATGAGATCATCCTGTTTGCGAAATTCGGCGGTCAGGCCGGCGAGCTTGTCCCAGTAGACCTTGCCCTGCTCGGTCGCGCGCGCCAGAACCATCTGGAAGGTCTCGTCATATGTCTTGCGCGCTGCGTCGTTGCTCTCAATATATCGGTGCATCTCGGCCTGGCTGGAGGCGAGCAGCAGGTTCTTCTGCTGCCGCAGCTGCTGAAGCTGTTCGGCATTGAGAGTCTGGGTCAGCTTAAGGCGTGTCGCCGGTCCCTGAATGACCTGTTCCAGAGTGTTGTTCAGATTGCCGAGACTGAAGACGCCGTAGCCGGCGGTGATCATCAGCATCAGGATGATGAAGCCGAAGGCCGAAGCAAGCTTGAGCTTGATCGAGGCACGCATGTGTTTATCTCCGTCAGAATATGGTCAACCGTGGGCGGCTGCGGTTGCTGAATGTTCGTGTCTTGCTGAAAAAATGACCTGCAGATTGGGAAGGATGATGAATTCGCTTCCCCGCTTGACCAGGCAGTTGATGAAATCCGGGCGCCAGCGCATGCCAACGCTCGGCGGCGGTTCGCAGGCGGATTTGAGAAGAGTCGTTACTTCATTCACCTTGTCGGTGCGGATCCCGGCAAGCACCGGCTCCCCGTCGATTTCGATCTCGATGACGATGATCCGGCTGTCGATCGTCGGCTTCGTCGCCTCCATACCGAAGGCAAGTTTTATATCCGCAAGCGGAATGACCTTGCCGCGGAAGTTGATGACGCTGCCGACAAAAGCCTTTGCGCCCGGAACGCTGGTTTCCGGCAGAAGATCCAGGATTTCCTGAACGATGAAGGCTTCGAGTGCAAAGGTTTCGCCGGCGATCTCGAAGGTCAACACCTCCAGTTCGTCGCGTCCTTCCCACAGGTCTTCCGAAAGTTTAGCTAGTGCCTGGTTCATCCGGCTGCGCGCAGATGCGCCTCCTGCTGCTGGCCCTCGGCGACGAGGTGGCCGACATCGAGAATAAGAGCGACATCGCCGTCGCCTAGAATGGTGGCGCCCGAGAAGGTCGCCACGTCATGGTGAAGCTTCGACATGCCCTTGATGACCGTCTGGTGGTCGCCGATGATCTGGTCGACGACCAGGCCGACGCGCTCCGAGCCGGTCGAGATCACAACCACCTTCTGGAACTGATCGGGTTTGGTGCCGGTGCGGAAGAGATCGCGCAGGCGAAGGAAGGGCACGAGGCTGTCGCGCAGCGAGATGAAGCTGCGACCGCGCGAACGCATGTCTTCTTCGATCGAAAGTTCGAGGCATTCCTCGACCGCCGAAAGCGGGATGACGTAGCGGCCATTGCCGACCCGCACGAGCAGGCCGTCGATAATGGCAAGCGTCAGCGGGATGGCGAGCGAGATTTCAGACCCTTCGCCCGGACGGCTGACGACATTGATCGTGCCGCGCAGTGCGTCGATGGTGCGTTTCACCACATCCATGCCGACGCCGCGGCCCGACAGGTTCGTGACTTCGCTTGCGGTGGAAAAGCCCGGCTGGAAGATCAGCTGATAGAGTTCCTGATCGGAGAGGCTGGCGTTTGCGGCAATCAGCCCGGAAGCCTCGGCCTTGGCGCGAACGCGATCCTTGTTGATGCCGCGACCGTCATCCTTGATCGTGATGATCACTTCGCCGGCCTGCTGGCGGGCCGAAAGATGGATATGACCGGCTTCCGTCTTGCCAGAGGCCAGACGCTCGTCGGCCGTTTCCAGGCCGTGGTCGCAGGAATTGCGCACCAGATGCACGAGCGGATCGGCGAGGCGCTCGATGACGCTCTTGTCAACTTCCGTCGTTTCGCCCTCGGTGACGAGTTCGATCCTCTTGCCGGTCTCGTTCGCCAGATCATGGACAAGGCGGCGGAAACGGCTGAAGAGATGCGTGACAGGCACCATGCGCAGCACCATCATCGTGTCGCGCAGCTCGCCGGAAAGGCGTTCGACGTCTTCGGATACGGCGCGCAACGTGAGATCGCCGCTGCCGCCGGCAAGCTGCGAGAGCCGCGACTGGGCAATGACGAGTTCGCCGACGCGGTCCATCAATTCGTCGAGACGTTCTGCCGGAACGCGGACATTTTCATTCGCCTTGGCAGCCTTGGCGTCGCCCGGGCTTGGAGCCGCGGCTCCCGACACCGGTACTGCTGTCGGTTCGGCTGAAACCGGTGCGGTAGCCTGGCCTACCGGGGGCGAAGCCGCAACGGGGGCCTGCGCTGCAACCGCGATTTCTTCGACCGCAAGTTCCATGTCGTCCATGACGAAGATGAACACGTCATCGATTGCCGAGCGCGCTTCGGTCGTCAGCAGTTCGACATCCCATGAGATGTGGAGATCGGTCGGGACGAGTTCGTCAAGTGCGGGAATACCCGAACGATCAGCGACGATGCGGCAGGTGCCGAGATCGCGCAATTCGTCCAGCAGCGGCAGCGGGTTCGTGCCGTTTGCCATGGCATTCCGGGGCAGGCTGAAGCGGATCTTGAACAGTGTCTGGGCAGGACCCGCTGCCGCGGGTGCTGCGGCCGGATCGCCGCTGCCGTCGACGGCGCGGCGCAGATTGGCGAGCAGTACCTCGCTCATCGCCTCATGGTCGCCGGCAGGCGTTTCCACCAGCGCGCGCATATGATCCTTGGCTTCGAGGACGGCGGTAACCAGGGCGTGGGTTGCCGGAACCTCGCCCTTGCGCACCCGGTCGAAAGCCGTTTCGCAATGATGAGTAAAGGCCGCAAGCGCCTCGAAGCCGAACATGGCCCCGGAGCCCTTGAGCGTGTGGAGGCCGCGGAAGACCGCGTCGACCTGATCCTTGTCGCCGAGATTCACATTGAGATCGAGAAGCCCTGCTTCGATCTGTTCCAGAAGTTCGGCCGCTTCTGTCCTGAAAACCGCGATAGGATCAGGGAAGCTCATTTGCCGAGAACCTTCTTGGCGATCTTGACCAGGCTTTCCGGATCGAAGGGCTTGGTCAGCCAGCCGGTAGCGCCGGCGGCCTTCGCCTGCTGCTTGATTTCACCATCGGATTCTGTGGTGAGGAAGATGACCGGAACACCCATATGCGCGGGCAGCTTGCGCAGCTCGCGGATCATCGTCAGGCCGTCCATGTTGGGCATGTTGAGATCGGTGATGACCAGATCGAACTGGCCTGCATTGAGCTTGGCGATACCATCGACGCCGTCGACGGCTTCGGTGACCTGGTAGCCGGCATTGGTAAGCGCGACCCGCGTCGTCAGGCGAATGCTCGCCGAGTCGTCGACGGTCAGGATATTGGCAGTCATTGAATTTTCCCTTGGTGAAGCCAGAATTTCGCGTCGTCGTCCGACATGCCTTCCAGAAAACCGCTTCTGCGGAGCGTTTCGAGAAGTGCACCGCTTGCCGGCTGCGCAAGCGCGATGTGTTTGCCGGCCGTCCCGGCATAGATCCGCGCCGCCTCGATGATCTGGATGAAGCTGATGTCGACCTGCACATCGTCCGCCAGCTCGATCGTGGCGGCCTCATGTGCGTCGATGAATTTCAGCATGTCCTCGCGAACCGGCAAAATCGCCCGAACCGTCAGATTTTCGGGCAAGCGGAGGCATGCTTCGTTTTGAGTGGCAATATTCATACCTGCTCCAAAAATCCTTTAGAATATGATGAAATAGCCTGCCCAAATTGGGTCACTATGCTTAACGAGTGGTTAATTGGCGCCAGTGAGTTTTCATCTGAAATAGTCACAATTCGCGTTTAGCTAATGTTCATATCTGTCGAAAATTAACCACGAGCCGCGAAAGCAACGCGCCGTTTTGACCCGGTTAACTGTCGTCGGGACAGATTGTCCGCATATGAGGACGACCCGTGACCGGCATGCACTGCCGGCGGAGAGTTGTCCCAGAATGAACAGGGCAAATCGTTGCCGAGAAGGGTTTCAAGAACCCCGGCAGAGCATGAAGGGTGGCCGACGTGGCAGTTACGGCAGTATTGTTGAGCGGGACCGAGCTTTTTGAAGGATCGGCCCCGGTCTCAGGCCTCGTGGAGCGCATGGAGACGGCGCGATCCCGTATCGAAGAACGTTTTCTCGACGGCGGGGCGGCCCTTCTTTCGGTTCTCGACGTTCTCAACAAGCTGATCGGGTCGCTTGATCAGATCACCGGCTCGCTCGATGAGGAAACCGCGGCCAGCACCATGGCCGAGCTGCAGCAGACGGTCGGCCGGCTCTCCGAGCTCAGCAGGATCGAGACGGCGCGTCAGGCCGGTTTCATCGATATTTCAGGAGCCGAACGCAACCTTCGGCCGCATGTTGCGGATATGCAGGAAACCATGCGTTACCTGCGCACCTTTGCGGTGACCGCCAAGATTACCGGCGCAGGAATTGACGATTTTGCCGGCTTTGCCGAAGAGATCCTCGAACGCATTCAGGCCGGTACGCGGCAGGTCAACGAATTCGGCGATAAGCTGAAGTCCCTGGGGGCGGGCCTCGGTTCTGTCATCGAGCGCGGCACCGTCACCATCGAGCGTTATGAAGCGACGATCCCCGGCATTGTCACAGGCCTTTCGACCGGTGGCGCCGAGATCAGCACCCAGCAAAAGGTTCTGGTCGAACGCGCGGCGCGGGTTCGCAAGATCGCTGCCGGAATTCAGGGTAAGCTTGCTTCCGTCCTGTCCGCCATGCAGATCGGCGACATTACCCGCCAGCGCATCGAACATTGCCAGAGCACGTTGACACTTCTCGAAAGCTATGTGGAGACCGAGGTCGGGATGCTGACGGAGGACGACCGGGCGAACCTGTCTTCGATCATCACCAATCTTGTCGCCCTGCAGCTCAGCCAGTCGATCGACGATTTCGATCGCGATACGGCAAAGATCGTGGAAACCGTCGCAAGCTTCCGTTCGGACCTCGCCGAGATCGACGGCCTGCGCCGGATGATGACCGAAGGCGGCGGTGACAACGCCATGCGCCGGCTCGAAGGCAATGTCGGCGTGGCGCGCGAGGCCGTCCAGGAAATCGAGGCTGTGGCGCTGGAAGCAGGAGAGCTGAGCCGTGCGACCGGCACGACCGTCCGCGAACTCATCGACGGCGTCGGTGTGCTTCAACTGGTGCGCACCGACATTCATTACATGGCGCTGAATACCAACCTGCGCTGCGGCAAGATCGGCGAGCATGGCAAGGCGCTCAACGTCGTCACTGCGGAACTGCGGAACTTCGCAGCGCGCCTGGATGAAACGGCAGAGAAGGTTCTGGTCGAACTGAAAACGCTGGAAACGGCGTCCGACAAGCTCGATACCGGTCATGATGACAAGGGTAATGAATTGCTGGACGATCGTCTGGCCAGAGCAATGCAAAGCATCCGTGACGTCGGCGACCGGATGGATCGCGAAATGGATGCTTTAAGCGAGCAGAGCGGCGTTGCCATCGACCAGATGGAGCACTCCCTGTCGCGGCTCGATTTCAAGGCGGAACTCGGCGAAGTCCTGCGCAATTGCGCTGACGAGATCGCCATGGTCGAGGCGCCGGAACCGTCCGCCGGACTGGAGCCGGCTCTGGCCGATCTCGGCACCAGGATAGGGAAGCTTTACACCATGGTCTCGGAACGCGAGTTGCATGCCGCGGTTCTCGGCACCGCAGCGCCGGTCGAAACCGCCGTTTTTGCAGCCGTCATGAGCGATGACGACATTGACGACGCGCTGTTCTGATCAGGCGTAACGCGGTCCTGTCTTAAGCTCAAGGCCTGCGTCCTGCTGCGGCAGGACGCGATTTCTCGGTGCTCGCGCCTTGACCTTTGGTCGGCTCTTTGTCATTTGACGCCCCTTGAATGAAAAGGCGCCCAAGGGTTTCACCCTGGCGGGACGAACCCCGGCGGCGTTAGCAAAGAGAACAAGACATGGCAAAAGCTACATCTTCGGCGCCGTCCCAGCGCATGCTTCGCGTTGGCGAACAGGTTCGCGCCGCCATCACCCAGGTTCTGCAGCGCGGCGAAGTGCGCGACGACCTGATCGAAAAGACCGTCATCTCCGTGTCGGAAGTGCGCATGTCGCCCGACCTGAAGATCGCGACCGCCTATGTGACGCCGCTTGGTGTGCCCGATCATGAAGCGGTGATCGAGGCGCTCAACCGTCATGCGAAATATATTCGCGGCCGTCTCGGCGGTCAGCTTCGGCAGATGAAATACATGCCGGAAGTCCGCTTCCGCGATGACACGAGCTTCGACAACTACAAGAAGATCGACGAACTGCTCCGTTCGCCAGAGGTCCAGCGGGATCTTAGCGAGACGAAGAGCGACGACGAATAACAAACAGTCTTAAAGAGAACGCATGTCCAAACCACGCAAACCCAAGGGCCGGGCTGTTTCCGGCTGGCTGATCCTCGACAAGCCGGTCGATTTCGGCTCGACCGAAGCCGTGTCCAAGATCAAGTGGCTGCTCAACGCCCAGAAGGCCGGTCATGCCGGCACACTCGATCCGCTGGCCTCCGGCATGCTGCCGATCGCGCTGGGTGATGCGACGAAAACCGTGCCTTACGTCATGGACGGCCGCAAGATCTACGAATTCACCGTCAGCTGGGGCGAGGAACGCTCGACCGACGATCTCGAGGGCGAGGTGACGGCATCCTCCGACGCGCGCCCTGCCGAACAGGCGATCCGCGATCTCCTGCCGAACTATACCGGTGTTATCCAACAGATCCCGCCGCAGTTTTCCGCGATCAAGATCGCCGGCGAGCGCGCCTATGATCTCGCCCGCGACGGCGAGACCGTCGAAATCCCATCGCGCGAAGTGGAAATTTTTCGCCTGACGCTGCTGGGTGTCGGCGAAAACGAGGCGCATTTCGAGGTCGAATGCGGCAAGGGCACCTATGTGCGTTCGCTCGCCCGCGATTTCGGCCGCGAACTCGGCTGTTATGGCCATATTTCCAATCTCCGCCGCACTTTCGTTGCCCCGTTCGGCGAGGACAAGATGGTGCCGCTTGCCGATCTGGTGGCGCTGGAGACGATCGAGGATCGCGACGAGCGTCTCTCAGCCCTCGATGCCTACCTGATCGATACCGCCGAAGCCCTGTCGTCGCTGCCGCATCTGCCGGTGACGGAAGAGCAGGCGCATCGCATCAAGATGGGCAACCCGATCATCCTGCGTGGCCGTGATGTTCCGGTCGAAGAGCCGGAAGCCTACGCCACCGTTCGCGGCAAGCTGATCGCCATCGGCGAAATCGGCCAGGGCGAATTCCGCCCGAAGCGCGTGTTCGGGTAAAAGGACAGGACCTCCTCTCCTGAAAAATCCAGCACTTAGCCTTCAGCTAAGATGCTGATTTTTCTACCTCCCCCGCCAAGGGGGAGGTAGGGTGCCGAGATTGCGGCGCTGTTATCTCTTCCCTTGCGGAAGAGAACGCGATTTCAACATCTTAGCGCAGCTAAGTGTTAGAAATCGCAAGAGAGGGGCGAGATCCCAACCAGGAGGGACGTCGGGTAGGGCCGTAACTCCACCGCCCGCCTCACGCCTCTTTCCTTTCTCCCAAAATTCGTCTATAGGCCCCGCAAGCTCTCGGTCTCCGAGGCTTTTCACGGCCAAGGCTGGACGACATCCCGGCCTTTGGCGACCCTATTTCCTCTTCACATAAAGGATCAGACGATGTCGATCACTGCAGAACGTAAGGCCGAACTCATCAAGGAATACGCAACCGTCGAAGGCGACACCGGTTCGCCGGAAGTCCAGGTTGCTATCCTCACCGAGCGGATCAACAATCTGACTGAACACTTCAAGGGCCACAAGAAGGACAACCACTCCCGTCGTGGCCTTCTGACCATGGTTTCGAGCCGTCGTTCGCTTCTTGACTACCTCAAGAAGAAGGACGAAGCCCGTTACACCAAGCTGATCACCAGCCTGGGCGTGCGCCGCTAACAAGGTCTCGGCGGGCTCTTCATCCGAAGGGGCCGCCGGATCTCTATTCGGCACCTCGCGGTGCCAGACTGAGGCGGACCCGGATGGGCCGGTTTCGCCAATAAAAACCAGACCTGTCATGGGGCAGGATTGCCGGATGCTTTTGGCCGGAGCCGTTAGGCGGCTTCGGTCAGTTTGAAAAGCTTCTCGTTGTCTTGCCCGTGATGTGTCGCAATGACTGCGGTGAAGCGTGTTGCCGCCCTTTGCTTAAAAAAGCTGGGGCGAGACGCCGTTTCCCGCGTTGAAGGACAATATATGTTCAATACCCACTCCGTCGAAATCGAATGGGCCGGCCGTACACTGAAGCTGGAAACGGGCAAGATCGCTCGTCAGGCTGACGGCGCCGTTCTCGCCACCTACGGCGAAACCGTCGTTCTCGCCACCGTCGTTTCGGCCAAGGCGCCGAAGCCGGGCCAGGACTTCTTCCCGCTGACCGTCAACTACCAGGAAAAGACCTACGCCGCCGGCAAGATCCCGGGTGGCTACTTCAAGCGCGAAGGTCGTCCGTCGGAAAACGAAACGCTGGTTTCGCGCCTGATCGACCGTCCGATCCGTCCGCTCTTCCCGGAAGGCTACAAGAACGACACCCAGGTCGTCGTCACCGTCGTCCAGCATGACCTCGAAAACAACCCGGACATCCTGTCCATGGTTGCCACGTCTGCAGCGCTGACCCTGTCCGGCGTTCCGTTCATGGGCCCGGTCGGCGGCGCACGCGTCGGCTACATCAACGGCGAATACGTCCTCAACCCGCATCTCGACGAGATGGACGAGTCGGTTCTCGACCTCGTCGTTGCCGGCACCCAGGACGCCGTTCTGATGGTCGAATCGGAAGCCAAGGAACTCAACGAAGACATCATGCTCGGCGCCGTCATGTTCGGCCACAAGGGCTTCCAGCCGGTCATCGACGCGATCATCAAGCTCGCCGAAGTTGCCGCCAAGGAACCGCGTGATTTCCAGCCGGAAGACCATTCCGAACTCGAAGCCGACATGCTGAAGCATTTCGAAGCCGAGCTTCGCGAAGGCTACAAGATCACCCAGAAGGCTGATCGTTACGCTGCCATCGACGCCGTCAAGGCCAAGGTCAAGGCACATTACTTCCCGGAAGGCGAAGAGCCGAAATACTCCGCCGAAGTCATCGGCGCGATCTTCAAGCACCTGCAGGCAAAGATCGTTCGCTGGAACATTCTCGACACCAAGAGCCGTATCGATGGCCGCGACCTCGAGACTGTTCGTGCGATCGTTTCTGAAGTCGGCCTGCTGCCGCGTACCCACGGTTCGGCTCTCTTCACCCGCGGTGAAACGCAGGCTGTTGTTGTCGCCACGCTCGGCACCGGCGAAGACGAACAGTACGTCGACTCGCTCACGGGCATGTACAAGGAGCGCTTCCTGCTCCATTACAACTTCCCGCCCTACTCGGTTGGCGAAACCGGCCGCATGGGTTCCCCGGGCCGTCGCGAAATCGGTCACGGCAAGCTCGCATGGCGCGCTATCCGTCCGATGCTGCCTTCGGCTGAGCAGTTCCCCTACACGCTGCGCGTCGTCTCGGAAATCACCGAGTCCAACGGCTCGTCCTCGATGGCAACCGTTTGCGGCACTTCGCTTGCTCTGATGGATGCGGGCGTTCCGCTCGCAAAGCCGGTTGCCGGTATCGCCATGGGCCTGATCCTTGAAGGTGACCGTTATGCGGTTCTCTCCGACATCCTCGGCGACGAAGACCACCTCGGCGACATGGACTTCAAGGTTGCAGGTACTGCCGACGGCATCACCTCGCTGCAGATGGACATCAAGATCGCCGGTATCACCGAAGAGATCATGAAGGTTGCGCTTGCCCAGGCACAGGGCGGTCGCAAGCACATCCTCGGCGAAATGGCCAACGCCATCTCCGAAGGTCGCTCGCAGCTCGGCGAATTCGCTCCGCGCATCGAAGTGATGAACATCCCGGTCGACAAGATCCGTGAAGTCATCGGTTCGGGCGGCAAGGTCATCCGCGAAATCGTCGAAAAGACCGGCGCCAAGATCAACATCGAAGACGACGGCACCGTCAAGATCGCCTCGTCCTCGGGCAAGGAAATCGAAGCGGCCCGCAAGTGGATCCACTCGATCGTTGCCGAGCCGGAAGTCGGTGTGGTCTACGAAGGCACCGTTGTGAAGACCGCCGATTTCGGCGCCTTCGTCAACTTCTTCGGCGCTCGCGACGGTCTGGTCCACATCTCGCAGCTCGCTTCCGAGCGTGTTGCCAAGACCTCTGACGTCGTCAAGGAAGGCGACAAGGTCTGGGTCAAGCTGATGGGCTTCGACGAACGCGGCAAGGTTCGCCTGTCGATGAAGGTTGTCGACCAGGCCACCGGCCAGGAAATCAAGAAGGCCGACGGCGACGCAGCCGCCGAGTAAGCTTTCGCTTGATTGAAATGAAGGGCGCGGAAGTTTCTTCTTCCGCGCCTTTTCTTTATTCGTAGACGTACACACTCTTCACTTAAGGTCCGCACCCATGAGCCGCGACGCCCTGAAAACACTCTTCCACCCTTTCGTCACCGATGCCGTGCCCATGCCCGGCGAAGGCGAGCGGGTGATCTTTCTCGGCGCCGAGGCCGGCAATGCTCGGCCGGAAGGTTTTGACGCGGAAATCACCTCCGTGCAGCCGTTTCGCCCGCTCTTCCGCGCCCTGCGCGACAATGCCTTCCCGGAAGCCGAAGGCGAGGATTACGATGGCGCGCTGGTTCTGTGCGGCAAGCATCGCGGCGACAACGAGAACCGCATCGCGGAAGCTCTGGCCCGCGTAAAGGTTGGCGGACTGATCGTTGTGGCCGGTGGCAAGGAAGACGGTATTCAACCGATCCGCACCATGCTCTTGAAGCTCGGCATCATCCTCGACTACGCGCCGAAATATCATGGCGTCGCCATCTGGTTCGCACGGCCGGAAGATGCGAGCGATGCGATCAAGGCGCTCAAGAAGACCGCTGTAACGGTCGAGGGCCGCTTCCAGGCGGCTCCGGGCATGTTCAGCCATGATCGCATCGATGCGGGCTCCGAGCTTCTCGCAGGCCGCTTCCCGACCGATTTCGACGGCAATGTCGCGGACTTCGGCGCAGGCTGGGGCTATCTCTCGGTGATGCTCGCCGAAAAGTCGCCGCGGGTGAACCGTATCGACCTGTTCGAGGCCGATTACCGGGCGCTGGAATTCGCCAAGCAGAACCTTGCGCATAACTGCCCGGATCTGCAGGCGCGTTTCTTCTGGCAGGATCTCGGAGCCGAGCCGCCGAGGGAAAAATACGATCTCGTCATCATGAACCCGCCCTTCCACGAGGCGCAGGCCGCCGATCCGGAACTGGGTAAGACGATGATCCGCACGGCCGCTGCAGCACTCAAGCAGGGCGGTCGCCTGATGATGGTCGCCAATCGCGGCCTTCCCTACGAGCCGGTCCTGGCCGAAGCCTTCCGCGAATACGGCGAGACCTGCCGCAACTCGAAGTTCAAGGTCATGTGGGGCAAGAAGTAAGCGCTTCTCAGCCACTGGCTGCCCGGTTCATATTCAACACTTGCCTAGTTCACCGAATGCAAATTAAGGTTGTATTCGGTGGTTTGGGGCGCGTGAATGAAACGGTTGATCGCGGTTCTTGTGACATGGCTTGCCGCCACGAGCGCGGCCTTCTCCGATTCCGCCCGCATTACGTGGGAATGGTATAACGCCGCCGAGGTCCATCAGGGACGCAAGGCGGCAGGCCCGGCCCAGCAGAGGCTTGCGGCTCACTATTTCCGGCTTGCCGCAGACAAGGGCAATATCGCTGCCGCCTACAAGCTTGGTGAGATCTACGAAAACGGCCAGGGCCTTGCTCGGGATCCGATCCAGGCATTTTACTGGTATATGAAGGCTGCGGCCAGGAACGACAAGCATGGCCAGCTCAAGGTCGGCTGGTGTTACCAGAAGGGTATCGCCGTTGCGGCCGATCCCGCAATCGCCGCCATCTGGTATCGCACGGCGGCCGAAAACGACAATATCTGGGGCTACCACATGCTGGCCTTCATGCTCGCCGATGGCGAAGGCATGAAGCAGGATGTCGCCTTGGCGCAACGTTATCTCGAGCTCAGCCTGCCGAAGACCAAGGACCATTGGGCGAAATGGAAGCTCGCCCAGTTGATTGAAGCGGAAGACCCGAAGAGGGCAAAAACGCTGCTGAAGGAGGCCGCTGCAGCCGGAAATCTTCAGGCGGCTGAAGACCTTAAGCGGAAGCGAGACTAGGCGGCGTCGGTCTTTCAGGTTGCGCTAGATGGCATCCCTGAAACGCAAGGCGGGTGCGCATCATGATGCGCACCCGCCTTTGATCAGCCAGTAGAGGCAGCCCGTTCGGGCTTACCCGTTGTAACGCTGGAACACGAGCGTGGCGTTGGTGCCGCCGAAACCGAACGAGTTCGACAGAACCGTATCGATCTTGGCATTGTCGATGCGCTTGCGCACGATCGGCACGCCGTCGAATTCCGGGTCGAGGTTCTGGATATGCGCACTTTCGCCGATGAACCCTGCCTGCATCATCAGCAGGCCGTAGATCGATTCCTGCACGCCGGCTGCACCCAGAGAGTGACCCGTCAGCGACTTGGTCGACTGGATATGCGGGATCTTGTCCTTGAAGACTTCGCGGATCGCGCCGATTTCCTTCGAATCGCCCACCGGCGTCGAGGTGCCGTGGGTGTTGATGTAGTCGACTTCGCCCTTCACGGTGGACAGTGCCTGGCGCATGCAGCGGATGGCGCCTTCGCCCGACGGAGCGACCATGTCGTAACCGTCGGAAGTGGCGCCGTAACCGGTGATTTCGGCATAGATCTTGGCGCCGCGGGCCTTGGCGTGTTCCAGTTCTTCGAGAACCAGAACGCCAGCACCGCCGGCGATGACGAAACCGTCGCGATCGGCGTCGTAGGCGCGCGAGGCGGAAGCGGCATTGTCGTTGTACTTGGAAGACATGGCGCCCATCGCGTCGAACAGGTTCGACATGGTCCAGTCGAGATCTTCGTGGCCGCCGGCGAACATGATGTCCTGCTTGCCCCACTGGATCATTTCAGCTGCATTGCCGATGCAATGCGCAGACGTCGAGCAGGCCGACGAGATCGAGTAGTTGACACCGTGGATCTTGAACCAGGTGGCAAGCGTGGCCGACGCGGTCGAGGACATCGCCTTCGGCACGGCAAATGGGCCGATGCGCTTAGGGCTGTTGTTCTTGATCGTGATGTCGGCGGCTTCGATCAGCGTGCGGGTGGAAGGACCACCCGAACCCATGATGATGCCGGCACGCTCGTTTTCGGCGTAGTCCTTCTCTTCCAGACCGCTGTCGGCAAGAGCCTGCTTCATCGCCACATGGTTCCAGGCGCCGCCTTGGCTAAGGAAGCGCATGGCGCGGCGATCGACGAGGTCCGTCGTGTCGATATTCGGCTTACCCCAGACCTGGCACTTGAAGCCGTGCTCTGCGAAATCGTCAGAGAAGGAGATGCCGGATTTCGCAGTCCGCAAGGATTCGGTGACTTCGCCTGCGTCGTTACCGATCGAGGACACGATACCGAGGCCCGTGACAACTACCCGTCTCATTTGCTGTAACCCTTGTTGTTTCCGTCAGTTGGCCTTGAGTTTACCTCAGGCCGTCTTGTCCTTGGACAGGCCGACGCGAAGGTCGGTTGCCTGATAGATAGTTTCGCCATCGGCCTTCAGCCAGCCGTCCGCGGTGCCGAGCACCAGCCGGCCCTTCATGACACGCTTGAAGTCGATGCCGAATTCGAGAAGCTTGGTGGTCGGGCGGATCATGCCCTTGAACTTCACTTCGCCGGTCGAAAGCGCCATGCCGCGACCTTCTTCACCCAGCCAGCCGAGGAAGAAGCCGGTCAGCTGCCACATGCCGTCAAGGCCGAGGCAGCCCGGCATGATCGGGTTGCCTTCGAAATGGCAGGGAAAATACCAGTCATCCGGCTTCACGTCGTATTCGGCACGGATATAGCCCTTGTCGAAAGCGCCGCCGGTTTCGGAAATATCGGTGATGCGGTGGACCATCAGCATCGGCGGCAGCGGCAATTGCGCGTTACCCGGTCCGAAGAGTTCACCATGTGCGCAGGCGATAATTTCTTCGTAGCTGAAGCTGGACTGTCTGGTGGTCATCGAATTCCGCGTCCCCCTATGATCGCTAGGTCAGGCGGGCAGAGCCTGAATTCAGGCACGGCCAAAATTGAAGTCTTGAACATTCCATCTCCTCGCTAAGGGGACTTGGAACGTCGTTTTGTCACGTCCGCATATAGGAACCGACGCGTGCAAACCAGAGGGACGGGCATAAAATCCGAATATTTGAAGCACCGCGCGCGCATCCGACGCGGGAAACTGTTGAAACTCAAGCCGCCAAAAGTTATATCCGGGACTTGAGAAGTATCGCGAGTTGCAGGAGCTCCAGATTAGAATGGCAGAAGCCATGCCCGAAATCGAAGTGAAGTTGCGCCATTATGGCTTGCGGCCGACACGCCAGCGCGTAGCGCTGGGCGATCTTCTTTTTGCCAAGGGTGACCGTCACCTGACGGTCGAAGAGTTGCATGAGGAAGCGATCATTGCCGGCGTGCCGGTTTCGCTCGCCACCGTCTACAACACGCTTCACCAGTTTACAGAAGCCGGCCTGATCCGCGTTCTCGCCGTCGAAGGCGCCAAGACCTATTTCGACACCAACACTTCGGATCACCACCACTTCTTCGTCGAAGGCCGCAATCAAGTCCTGGACGTTCCTGTCGGCAATCTGGAGATCGGCAACCTGCCGGAACCTCCCGAAGGCATGGAAATCGCCCATGTGGACGTCGTCATTCGCCTGCGCGAAAAGCGCTCTTAACGCTTTTTCTTTCGTTTACTCGCTTTCAGAGCTTCTTCGGGAGGCCGGCCCGGCCGCGACATGTAGCGCGGCAGGGTCCAGCCGTAGTGAAGCGCGCCGCCGCGCAGGGCAAACGAGATGATCACGCCGAAGCCGGCGCTGACGATCAGCGGCTGTTCCATCATATGGGCGGCGGTGAATGCTGCAGCTCCCGCCAATGCCGAGGTGATGTAGATCTCCGGCCGCAACAGAACCGAAGGTTCTCTCGCCAATACATCGCGCAACACGCCGCCGAGCGTGGCGGTCATCACGCCCATCACGATCGCGATCGTCGGAGAGCCGGTTGCCGCCATGCCCTTGGCAGCACCCAGTACGCAATAGGCGGCAAGACCGATCGCATCCAGCCACAAAAGCAGCTTGTAGCGGGATTCCACGTAATAGGCGGTGAAATAGACGAATGCGCCGGTCGCGACGCAGATCAGGATATAGGTCGGGTCCATGACCCAGAAGACCGGACGGCCGAGAATGAGGTCACGCACCGTACCGCCGCCCGATCCGGTCACTGCTGCAAAGAACAGAAAGCCGATGAGATCGAGTTCCTTGCGCGATGCGGCAAGCGCGCCGGTTGCGGCAAACACGGCAACGCCCGCATAATCGAGTATCATCAGCAGGGACATATGGTTCTCCAGCGTCGCGCAAGTGCCTGGGGCTAAGGGGTGAGGATATAGTCCGTGCCGTATCTACACGTCATCCGCGCCACGGCATCATGAACAGATCAATTTTTCCGTGGTGAGAACCGTGAAAAAGCATTTTGTCGCGATAATCCAAGCCATTGCCCTTCTGGTGATGATGCCTGTCATGGCATCGGCCCAGCAGCAACTGCTGCAGGATCCGGAAATGTTCGAAAAGGGCTTCTTCAGGAAAAGCTGCAAGACGGTCGATTTCGGACCGGATTTCGTCAAGCGCTTCGATATCAACAACGACAATATTACCGATGTCGTCATCGATCACAGCGCGCTGACCTGCGATGGCGTTCGCGGCCCGAGATGCAATGAGGATGGCTGCCCGCAGAATTTCTATGTTCAGGCCAAGGAGGGTGGCTACATCATGATCGCCACCGCTCAGGTCTACGGCTACGATTTCGTTCAGTATTTCGGCAACATGGTCTTCATGTTCAAAATGCACCCGCGGTTCTGCGAGCGCACCGATGCGGTACCGTGCGAAATGCGCGTCCGCGTCCGCGGAACGAAGTTCGTGACAATCTCCAAGAAGTAGTTATCGCGGGAAGAACGTGCCGATTCGCCCTGTCAGATAATAGGCGGTCAGGCTCATCCATTCCCGCACCGCAGTTGTTGTGATCTGCGCATTGAGTGCCGGCTGGGTGAAATCAAGACCAGGTCCCACGACGCCGCTCGTCCGATAATCCACGGGCCACGGCGTGACGGCAATGCCCGCCTTGGCGAACAGGCCGACCGAGCGCGGGATGTGAAAGGCGGAGGTGATCAGCAGGCAGTTTTCAAGCCCCTGGGCTTTCAGCAGTTCGGCTGTGTTGAGACTGTTCTCGTAGGTCGTGCGCGACGTGTTTTCCTTGATCAGCCGATCGGAAGAAATGCCGAAGGCCGAAAAGAAACGTTCCGCCGTTTGCGCTTCACCCTCGAATGTGCCGCTGATCGATCCGTCGCCGCCCGAAATCAGAATCCGTGCTTGACTGTTGTTGCGGGCAAGCCTGAGGGCTTCGACGAAGCGGTCGGCCGACTGGTTGAGTTCCATGCCGCCTCGCGCCGTATTGACCTCGTTGTCGAAGGCACCGCCGAGAATGATCATGCAGGCGACTTCTGCCGGATCCGCCGGCGGCCTTTCAAACCGCGCTTCGAGAACCTGCAATGCGACCACACCCGTTGTCGTGAACAACGTGACGAAAAGCACAAGCGCTGCAAGGCCTGCCGAAACGCCGGAAAACTTTCGCCAGCCGATGAATGCTAGCACTGCCGCGAGCGTGGCAAGCAGGAAGGCGATGGAGAGTGGTTGGGCGAAGACCCAGAACAACTTGGAAAGAAGAAACATTGGCGCTCGCGAATTCGATTCGCGGGCAGTTTACAGCGCGTCGGGGCGGCGGTGAACGATCGGTTGCTGGAAATGCAGGTGAAGCGGGCGCGGCAGTGCTCTTGTGGCGAGAGCCACGATGATTGTGATGAGGGCAACGATAGAGAGAGCATCCTTGCCCATATATTGAGTGGCAAAGGCTCCGGCCACCGCTCCGGCCGCCATGCCGGTCCAGGGCACGGTCTGGATCAGCCAGCCCCTTGGATTGCGGTCGCCGATCATCCATCGCCCGATGCCGCGACCAAAGCGGGACAACGCTCCGGTAATATAGGTAAGCCCGATAGGCAGGCCTTCGATCTGCTCAACGGTCGCGTTGATCAGGCCCATGGACAGAACGACCAGATAGAATTGCACCCGCAGGTAATCCGCGGGCAATACCGAAGCGCCTGCAAGCAGGAGTGCCACGGTCGAGAGCACCACGAAGGCGCGTCGCGCCGAGACGCGATGGGCAAGCACGATCCCGAGTGCATTGCCGAGGATGAACACCCATATCGCGCCGAACAGGGTCAGCGCGTGGGCATAGTTGCCATCGGCAAATGAAATGGCTGCACGCGTCGTGTTGCCGCTCATGAAGGAGACGAAATCGCCGGACAGGATGAGGCCGATGGCATCCGTCATGCCGGCAATGAAGGAAATTGCGGCGACGAGCGCCAAACCGGTTGTGGTCCGCCGTTTTCGGATGAGGTGTCGACGTCTCTGGCGTGTCATTTGACCAGCGTGCTTTGGGGACGAGCGTGGTTGGGGTGCTTTTCCGGGCAATCTGCCGCAAAAACGCTTGGCGGCATTGATCCATGACAATAGCGATAGAAAGGGTCGCAGTCCTGTCTAAACTAACGGTCCGATAGCCAGTCCTGGATGCCACGCGCCGCGGTCCGCCCGGTCGCGAAGCAGGCAGTGAGCAGGTATCCCCCGGTCGGCGCTTCCCAGTCGAGCATTTCACCGGCGGCGAACAATCCGGGGCGGGATTTCAACATGTAGCGCTCGTCGATGTCGCTCCATGCGATGCCACCGGCCGACGAGATCGCCTCGGCAATCGGGCGAGGTTTTAGAACCGGGATAGGCAGTGCCTTGATCAACTCCGCGAGTTTTTCCGGCGTCAGGCGATTGGCATCCGGGGAGCGCTCGCGCAGCAGTGCTGCCTTCACGCCATCCAACCCGGCCCCCTTGCGCAGCCGGTTGGAAAAGCTTGCCTTGGCATCCTGTCTTGCCAGATCGCGGGCGAGGCGATCCCGTGTGCGGCCCGGCATCAGGTCGACAGCAAGATCGGCCTTTCCGTCACGCAGAAGCCGGTCGCGCAGTGCGGCCGAATGGGCGTAGACGAGGCTGCCCTCGATCCCGTGTTTCGAGATGACGAATTCGCCCGGATATGTGCCGGCATCGGATGTGGTCGAGACGGATTTCAGCGGTGCACCGGCAAAGCGCTCGACGAAGATCTCGCTCCAGCCGACATCGAAGCCGCAATTGGCCGGCTGCAACGCGTGAACCTTGGTGCCCTGATCCGTCAGCCATGGAACCCAGGTGGCGTCAGAGCCAAGCCTTGGCCAACTGGCGCCGCCGAGCGAAAGAAGTGCTGCGTCGGGCCGAATGGTGATTTCGCCATCCGGTGTGGTGAAGCGGTATCCGTCAGCGTCGAAACCCGTCCAGCGATGCCGGGTCTTGAGCGTGACATCTTGTGTTTCCAACCGCTTCAGCCATGCACGCAGCAGCGGTGAGGCTTTCATCACCTTTGGGAAAACGCGGCCGGATGTGCCGATAAATGTTTCCGTGCCGAGTTCCGCTGCCCATTGGCGCACGTCATCCGGCGTAAATGCATCGAGCGCCGGGCGCAGGCGAGAGGAGGCGTTACCGAAACGCTCGGCAAAACGGGCAAAATCCTCCGCATGCGTGATGTTCAGCCCCGATTTTCCGGCCAGCAGGAATTTGCGCGCGAAGGTGGGCATCGCGTCATAGACGGTTACAGAAATACCGGCGGCGGAAAGTACCTCCGCTGCCATCAGTCCCGCCGGCCCGCCACCTATGATTGCTACCTGTTTCGTCATGGTCTCCGGTTACGGCAGTTCGTGCCGCTTTTAAAGAGGCCTTTTATCGTCAGGTCAGCAGCGCTTCCGTCAGCGGGTGATGCGGATCGGCAAGCCCGTCGAGAATGTTGAAATGGTGGCGGTCCGGTTCCTCAACGCAATCCGTCTCGGCTCCCAATCCCTTCCAGATATTGGCGAGAAGCGCGTTCTGGCGCAGAAACTCCGATCGCTCCGCTCCGCCGACCCAGCAGGTGAGGCGGGTGCGGTCCAGCGGTTCGAGCAGGGCAGGGCTTTCGAGATTGGCCTCCTTGATATCGATCTGCTGCATCTTGTTCATCTGCGTCGTGATCAGTGGTCGCAGGTCATGGACGCCCGAGATCGATACGACATTGACGATCCGCTTGCGGATGTCTTCCGGTAGGGGCGATGTGGCGCTGACCATGCGGGTGACGAGATGCCCGCCGGCGGAATGCCCGGTAAGGCGGAGCGGGCCGGAGACGATTTCTGCGGCAGCCTCTATGGCCTTGCCAATCTCCTGTGTGATGCCCGAAATCCGGTTTTCCGGCGCCAGCGTGTAGCTCGGCATCGCCACGGCATAGCCGGTTTCCACAGCGCCATGGGCCAGATGTGAAAAGTAGCTGTTGTCGAGCCTGATCCAGAAGCCGCCATGGACGAAGACGACGAGACCGATAGGATCACCGGCGGGCAGAAACAGGTCGAAGCGGTTGCGCGGCTTATCGCCATAGCTCAGGTTGAGCTTCGCCTGTCCGGTCTCGGCCATGCGCTCGCGATAGGTCTTCGCCGGTTCCGCCCACGCATCCGGCCAGCGATCGCCCTGCGGAATGTTGATGCCATTGGCATAGGCGTCGTCCCAGTCGGTGATCTTGTGGCGCATGCGGCTCTCCTTTGCCTGCTTCTTACCCTCAAGACATACCGCATCGGTGGCCTCTGACCAGCCCTTTCATCGGAAAGAATGACGCGAAAACAGGCGCTTCCGAAAAATATTACAAACTTAAAATTTCTCTCTTGCCAGTGTCGGAACTCGGTGCAATTCTGAACAAAAGGCAAAAAGCCACATCGATAAGAATAATGGGAACGTGATTATGCTGGGACCGTCAGGCCATCAGGATACCTATGCCCGCGATAACCTTCCGCCCTTCGAAGAATGGCCGGAAATAAGGCTCGATGGCTTTGAATACCCCGAATGGATGAATGCAGGCGTCGAGCTGACCGACCGTATGGTCGAGCGCGGTTTCGGCGACCATACGGCACTGATCGGCAATGGCCGTCAGCGCACCTACAAGGAACTGACCGACTGGACGAACCGCATCGCCCGGGCCCTGACCGAGGACTACGGGGTTAGGCCAGGTAACCGCATTTTGATCCGCTCGGCCAACAATCCGGCCATGGTCGCCTGCTGGCTGGCCGCGACAAAGGCCGGTGCCGTCGTCGTCAACACGATGCCGATGTTGCGCGCCGGTGAACTGGCCAAGATCATCGACAAGGCGCAGGTGACGCTGGCGCTGTGTGACACGCGGCTAATGGACGAACTGGTCGCCGCCGCCAAGGAAAGCGATGTCTTAACCCAGGTCATCGGTTTCGACGGCACCGCCAATCACGATGCCGAGCTGGATCGCGCAGCCCTCAACAAGCCGGTGAGGTTTGAGGCTGTGAAGACCGGTCGCGACGACGTGGCGCTGCTCGGGTTTACCTCCGGTTCGACCGGCGTGCCCAAGGCGACGATGCATTTCCATCGCGATATCCTGATCATCGCCGATGCTTATGCGCGCGAAGTCTTGAACGTTCGCCCGGACGATGTTTTCGTCGGCTCGCCGCCGCTTGCCTTTACCTTCGGGCTTGGCGGCCTGGCGGTCTTCCCTCTGCGTTTCGGTGCCAGTGCCGCGCTTCTCGAAAACGCATCACCGCCAAAGCTGATCGAGATCATCGAGACGCATAAGGCGACCATCTGTTTCACCGCGCCGACCGCCTATCGCGCCATGCTTTCGGCAATGGATGGTGGCGCGGATCTCTCGTCACTGAGGATCGCGGTCTCTGCCGGTGAAACGCTGCCGGGACCGGTTTTCGACGAGTGGATGCGAAAGACCGGCACGCCGATCCTCGACGGCATCGGCGGTACCGAGATGCTGCATATCTTCATCTCCAACCGACTGAATGATTTTCGGGCATCCAGCACCGGCAAGCCGCTGATGGGCTATCAGGCCATGGTGGTGGATGACGAGTTGAACGAGGTGCCGCGCGGCACGCCCGGCCATCTCGTTGTTCGCGGCCCGATCGGCTGCCGCTATCTCGCCGACGACCGGCAGAAAAAGTTTGTCCGCGGTGGCTGGAACGTCACCGGCGATACGTTTGTAGAGGATGCGGACGGCTATTTCCATTTCGCTGCCCGCTCCGACGACATGATCGTCTCTGGCGGCTACAACATTGCCGGCCCGGAAGTGGAGGCGGCGCTGTTGAAGCATGAGGCGGTGCAGGAATGCGCGGTGATCGGCGTGCCGGATGAGGACCGCGGCATGATCGTCGAGGCGCATGTGGTTCTCGTCGCCGGCTCCGACCCGTGTGACGCGATGGAGAAGCTTCTGCAGGAGCATGTGAAGGCGGTGATCGCGCCCTACAAATATCCGCGCTCGGTCATCTTCACCGACACGCTTCCGAAGACCGAATCCGGCAAGATCCAGCGTTTTCGACTGAAGCAGGCGCTTTCGGCGTAAATTGCGCTGCCACCGGCGAAATCGTCTTTCCGGCGGTGGACGTTTTTTTGTGAATGTGGAAGGTAACGGTTCCGTCGTGGCGACAGGCAAAGATGCACGCCACGCGGGACAGGGGAACGACAAAAAGGGGAGTACCGCAATGAAGAAAATGCTGGCAGCCGCCACGATGGCGCTCAGCCTCGGTGCATCGGGTCTGGCAATGGCCGAGCCGCTCAAGATCGGCATGATCACCACGCTTTCAGGCGGCGGTGCAGGCCTCGGCGTCGATACCCGCGACGGCTTCATGCTGGCGATCAAGGAATCCGGCAACAAGGACATCACCGTCGTCACCGAAGACGACGCGCAGAAGCCTGAGCTTGCTGTCCAGATCGCCGACAAGATGATCCAGAGCGATCAGGTCGACGTGCTGACCGGCATCGTCTGGTCGAACCTTCTGATGGCGGTTGTGCCGGGCGCGGTGGCGCAGGGCAAATTCTACGTGTCCACCAATGCAGCGCCTGCAGCGCTCGCCGGCCAGGGCTGCAACAAGCTCTATTTCAACGCCGCCTATCAGAACGACAATCTGCACGAGGCAATGGGCGAATACGCAGCCAAGACCTACAAGAAGATGTTCATCCTCGCCCCGAACTATCCGGCCGGCAAGGATTCGCTTACCGGCTTCAAACGCTACTACAAGGGCGAACTCGCTGGCGAAGTCTATACCAAGGTCGGCCAGACGGATTACGCCGCCGAAATCGCTCAGATGCGTGCATCCGGTGCCGATGGCATCTTCGTCTTCCTGCCCGGCGGCATGGGCATTTCCTTCATGAAGCAGTTCGCCCAGTCGGGCGTAAAGATCCCGGTCATGGGCCCGGGTTTCTCCTTCAGCCAGGACGTGCTGCCGGCGATCGGTGACGCGGCGCTCGGCGCCAAGGCATCCGGTCAGTGGGCGCCTGACTTCGACACGGATGTCAGCAAGAAATTCCTTGCCGATTTCCAGAAGGAATATAACCGCCTTCCGTCTATCTATGCCGTTCAGGCCTACGACGCGGCGCAGCTGATCCTGTCGGCTGCGGCCAAGGCCAGCGTCAAGGATGCCGATGCATTCCGCAACGAACTGTTGAAAGCCGATATCAAGTCGCCGCGCGGCAACTTCAAGTTCAACACCAACCAGCATCCGATCCAGGACATCTACCTGACGGAAGTGGTGAAGAAGGACGGCGTTCTGACCAACAAGACGGTCGAAAAGATCTTCACCGATCACGGTGATGCCTATGCCAAAGACTGCAAGATCTAAGGCATAGATGTGACCATAGCACTTGCTCTCGAGCAGTTGCTGAACGGCATCCAGCTCGGCGTCATGTTGTTTCTCATGGCTGCCGGGCTGACGCTGATCTTCGGCGTCATGGGCCTCATCAACCTCGCTCACGGTTCGCTCTACATGGTCGGCGCATTCGCCTGTGCGGCCGTCGCTGCCTGGACCGGTTCGTTCTGGCTCGGCCTGATCGCCAGCCTCGCCTGTGCGGCAGCCGCCGGTGCCATCGTCGAGCTTGCCGTCATCCGCAGGCTTTATGACCGCGACCATCTCGATCAGGTCCTGGCGACCTTTGCGCTGATCCTGGTCTTTTCCGAAGGCACCCGCTGGCTCTTCGGTGACTTCCCGCTTTATCTCGATATTCCGGCCCTGCTGCAGGGCGTAGTGACACTTCCGGGAGACGCGAGTTATCCGATCTACCGTCTGGCGATCATTGCCGTCGGTGCGCTGATCGCGCTCGGCCTTTATCTCCTGATCGGCAAGACCCGTCTCGGCATGCGTATTCGCGCCGGCGAAAGCGACCGAGAGATGATCGGCGCGCTCGGCGTAGACATCCGCACGCTCTACACGCTGGTTTTTGCGCTCGGTTCGGCGCTCGCAGGTCTTGCTGGTGCGCTTGTCGGCGCGCTGCAATCAGTGCAGGTCGGCATGGGCGAACCGGTGCTGATCCTCGCCTTCGTCGTCATCGTCATCGGCGGTATCGGCTCGATCAAGGGAGCGCTTTACGGTGCGCTTCTGGTCGGCGTGACCGATACGCTCGGGCGCTTTCTTCTGCCGCAGCTTCTGGCGCTGTTCGTCGATCCGTCTGAAGCCGGCATGATCGGCGGGGCCATGGCCTCGATGCTGATCTATGTCGTCATGGCCGTCATCCTGGCCGTCAAACCGCGCGGGCTTTTCCCGCCGGCGCATGCGTGAGGCCAGAAAAATGCTGACACGCGAAAATACCGTCAATCTTTTGCTTGCCCTTCTGCTGCTGGTCGCTCCGCTGGCGGCCAACGCACTCGGCCAGCCTTTTTATGTCACGCTCGCCACCCGTATCGCCATCCTTGCGCTGGCAGCACTCGGCCTCAATCTGGCACTCGGTCTCGGTGGCCTCGTGTCTTTCGGGCATGCCGCCTTCTTCGGCATCGGCGGTTATGCGGCGGGCATCCTGTCCAGCCATGCGTTTTCCTA
Organism: Neorhizobium sp. UBA3556; assembly: GCA_002376235.1. Lineage (GTDB taxonomy): Bacteria > Pseudomonadota > Alphaproteobacteria > Rhizobiales > Rhizobiaceae > Neorhizobium. Next base: position 56,647 of record DFNX01000013.1, read on the forward strand.
TGAGCCGATGATTTTCGGCCTGCCCGGCACGGTGCAGATGCCGGTTATCTGGATTGTAGCGGTGATTGCGGCAGGTCTTGTGGCGCTGGCGATCGGGGCGATCAGCCTTCGCACCTCGGGCGTCTACTTCATCATGATCACGCTCGCCTTTGCCCAGATGGTCTATTACTTTGCCATCTCCTGGCCGGCCTATGGCGGTGAGGACGGGCTGTCGATCCTGGTGCGCAACCAGTTTCCCGGCACAAATACGATGAAGCCCTTGAGCTTCTTCCTCGTCTGTTATGTCGTGCTTCTCGCCGGTATCGGCTTTTTCGCCCTGATCCGCGCCTCGCGGTTCGGTGCGGCGCTGCAGGCGGCAAGACAGAACGAAACACGCGTCGCGACCGTCGGCATCCAGCCCTATCGTATCCGGCTGACCGGCTTCGTCATTTCGGCGATGGTGACCGCGCTTGCCGGTGCGCTCTATGCCGATCTCAACCGCTTCGTCAGCCCTTCCATGCTTTCCTGGCACATGTCGGGTGAACTGATCGTTCTGATCATTCTCGGCGGCACCGGGCGGCTGTTCGGACCATTGGCGGGGGCGGCGCTTTATGTCGCCTTCGAGTTCGCGCTCGGTGGCCTGACGGAACGCTGGCAGTTCTTCCTCGGTCTCATCCTTCTCGGTGTCGTTCTGTTTGCCCGCGGCGGATTGCTTGGTCTTCTGGCCGGAAAGGCGAAACATGGTTGAGCCGGTTCTCCAGATAGACAATCTCGTCAAGGCCTTTGGTGCCTTGAGAGCCACGGACGGTGTTTCGATCGACCTTCGGCCGGGCGAAATCCATGCGTTGATCGGACCGAACGGGGCCGGCAAGTCGACGCTGATCCACCAGATCTGCGGTACGGTGAGGCCAGATAGCGGCACGATCCGGTTTGCCGGCGAGGATATCGGGGCGCTGAACACTGCTGAGCGGGCGCAGAAAGGCCTTGGCCGAACTTTTCAGGTCTCGTCGCTGGCACCAGAATTTTCGGCGCTCAGGAATGTCATGCTGGCCGTGCAGGCCAAGCAGGGGTCGAGCTTCGGTTTCTTCAAGCCGGTGATGCGGGATAGTTCCCTTCTAGATCCTGCTATGGCCATCCTCGAACGGGTCGGATTGGCGGATCGTGCGCGCCTTCCGGCAGCCGAGCTTTCCCACGGCGAGCGCCGCCAGCTGGAAATCGCCATGGCGCTGGCCTTGCAGTCGAAAGCATTCCTGCTGGACGAGCCGATGGCCGGCATGGGGCCGGAAGGCTCGAAGAGGCTGACCGGTTTTCTCGATACGCTGCGCCGGGAAGCGCCGATCCTGCTGGTCGAACACGATATGGATGCGGTCTTTGCGCTGGCCGACCGGATTTCGGTTCTCGTCTACGGCAAGGTCATCGCTACGGGTACGGTAGACGAAATCCGCAGCAATCCTACGGTGCGCACCGCCTATCTGGGGGATCACGCCTGATGCTTTTGGATGTTCAGGACATCACCACCTATTACGGCGCAAGCCAGGCGCTTTTTGGCGTCGAGTTCCGCGTGGATGAAGGCGAGGTCGTGGCGCTGATGGGCCGCAACGGCATGGGCAAATCGACGACGATCAAGTCGATCTGCAATCTGATCCCGCCGAAGACCGGCCGTATCCTGTTCGGCGGCAAGGGCATCGAGCGGCTGGCGCCCTACAAGGTGGCACGGCTCGGCGTTGGACTGGTGCCGGAAGGGCGGCGCTGCTTTCCCAATCTTTCCGTTCATGAAAATCTCGTGGCGGCGGCAAGGCCGGGTGAGTGGACGCTGGAAAAAGTCAATGCGCTTTTCCCGCGGCTGGAAGAACGGCATGCGCAAATGTCGAAATCTCTTTCCGGCGGCGAACAGCAGATGCTGGCGATCGGCCGTGCACTGATGACCAATCCGCGCCTGCTCATTCTTGATGAGGCAACGGAAGGGCTGGCTCCGGTTATCCGGCAGGATATCTGGCGGGCGATCCGGCAGCTGAAGGCGGAGGGGCTCTCCATTCTCGTGGTGGACAAGACGCTTTCAGAGCTTTTGCCGGTTGCGGACCGTTGCGTCATCCTCGAAAACGGGCGAAGCGTCTGGCAGGGATCGAGCGACGACGTGTCAGCCGAGGTCCAGGATCGTTATCTCGGAGTATGACAATGGAAGCGGCAAGCGCGGATCTCGAGCTTATCGTTCACGATGCCCACGGCAACAACAAGCCGGAGACGCGGCTGTGGCTGCGCATGCTCTCGACCACCAAGCTAATCACCAATGAGATCCGCCGCCGCCTGCGCGCGGAATTCGGCGCCACGCTGCCGCAATTCGACCTTCTGGCGCAGCTCTATCGCGAGCGGGAAGGCCTGCGGCTCGGCGAACTGTCGAAGCGCACCATGGTGACCAACGGCAATGTCACGGGTCTGGTCGAGCGGCTGGAGGCGGACGGTTATGTCGAGCGCGTCACGCCGCATGCCGACCGTCGCGTGACCGTTGCAAGACTGACGCCATCGGGCATCGAGTTTTTCACCGGCATGGCCGCGGCGCATGAACGATGGCTCAAGGACATCATGGCGGATGTCGATCCGGACATGGTCGCTTCGCTGTGGAGCGAGATCGGCGCGGTCAAGGCATCCGCAAGCAATCACCTTTCCGGCAGCGCCGACGAATAGGGGCTTTTCATCGGCCCCGAAAACACTCTAGGTGTTTCAAAAGCATTGTTCCCGGAGCCGCAATGAAAGACGACCTGCAGGCGATCGTTGAAGACATCCATTTGAGCCTGCAGAAGCGGCTCGGTGAAGGCAAGGTAGCCGACTACATCCCCCAGCTTGCCCATATCGACCCGAAGAAATTCGGCATCGCGGTCGTTACCGTCGATGGCAAGGTTCATAGCGCCGGCGATTGCAATGAGGCCTTCTCGATCCAGAGCGTATCGAAGGTATTCACGCTGACGCTGGCGCTCGGCAAGCACGGTGAGACCACCTGGAACCGTGTCGGTCGCGAACCGTCGGGATCGGCCTTCAACTCCATCGTCCAGCTGGAGCAGGAGGAAGGCAAGCCGCGCAATCCCTTCATCAACGCCGGTGCGATTGCCGTCAGTGACCTCGTACTCGCCGGCCACACGCCGCGCGAGGCGATCGGCGAGATACTGCGTTTTGTCCGTTATCTGGCAGATGACGAGGAGATCGCGATCGACCCTGCCGTGGCGAAATCGGAAGAGGCGACCGGTTTCCGAAATTTCGCGCTCGCCAATTTCATGCGCTCCTTCGGCAAGCTCACCCATCCGGTGGAACATGTGCTGGGCGTCTATTTCCACCATTGCGCCATCGCCATGACCTGCACCCAGCTTGCGCGCGCCGGTCTGTTTCTGGCTGCTAACGGCCGAAACCCGATGACCGGACACACGGTTGTTTCGAAACAGCGGGCGCGGCGCATAAATGCGCTGATGCTCACCTGCGGGCATTATGACGGGTCGGGCGAATTCGCCTATCGCGTCGGCCTGCCGGGCAAGAGCGGCGTCGGCGGCGGCATTATGGCGGTCGCACCCGGCCGTGCCTCGATCGCCGTCTGGTCGCCGGGGCTCAATCACAACGGCAATTCGCTGGTCGGGTCGCTGGCATTGGAGATGCTGGCAGATCGGACAGGCTGGTCGGTATTCGGCCACTGAGGCTTCAACAGAGGCCTATATAAAAAAGCCCGGCACCTCTTTTCGAAGTGCCGGGCTTTTTCGTCCTGGGAGGACTAGGTCAGTCTTCGCTGGCTGCCATCTGGGTCAGCACATCTCCGCGTCCGCGCATGCGAAGCACCAGCGGCAGGATCAGCGCGGTCGCGGCAAGCAGCAGCAGCACGGCGGCGATCGGCGAGGTGAACAGCACGGTGAAGTCACCCTGGCTGATCGACAGTGCGCGGCGCAGCTGCTGTTCCGCCAGCGGGCCAAGGATCAGGCCGACGATGACAGGTGCGATCGGGTAATCGAAGACGCGCATGATATAGGCGATCAGGCCGAAGAGAAGCAGCATGCCGAGTTCAAACACCGACGGGTTGGCACCGATCGTGCCAAGCGTCGCAAACACCAGAATGCCGGCATAAAGCCAAGGCTTCGGGATCGTCAGCAGGCGCACCCACAGGCCGATCAGCGGCAGGTTCAGAACCAGCAGCATCAGGTTGGCGATCAGCAGGGAGGCGATCAGGCCCCAGACGAGCTGCGGATTGGTCGCAAACAGAAGCGGACCGGGTTGCAGGCCGTATTGCTGGAAACCAGCCAGCATGATCGCAGCCGTTGCCGAGGTGGGCAGGCCGAGCGTCAGCAGCGGCACGAGTGTACCGGCGGCAGACGCGTTGTTTGCGGCCTCAGGACCGGCAACGCCTTCGATCGCGCCATTGCCGAATTCTTCCGGATGTTTGGAGAGCTTTTTTTCCGTCGCATAGGACAGGAAGGTGCCGATTTCAGCACCACCGGCCGGCATGGCGCCGATCGGGAAGCCGATCACGGTGCCGCGCAGCCAGGCTTTCCACGAGCGCGCCCAGTCCTTTGCCGTCATCCAGACCGAACCGCGGATCGCCTCGATCTTGTCGGGGGCCTGCGCGCCCTGAGCGGCGATGAACAGTGTCTCGCCGATTGCGAACATTGCAACCGCCATGGTCGTGACTTCGATCCCGTCGAGCAGGTCCGGCACTCCGAAGGAGAGGCGGTTCTGGCCGGTCAGCTGGTCGATGCCGACGAGCGACAGCGCAAGGCCGATGAAAAGCGAGGTGAGGCCGCGCAGTGTCGAGTTGCCGAAGGCCGACGAAACGGTGACGAAGGCGAGTACCATCAGCGCGAAATATTCGCGTGGGCCGAAGACCAGCGCCAGCTTGACGATGTACGGCGCGATGAAGGCGAGCGCCAGCGTGGCGATCAGGCCCGCAACGAAGGAGCCGATGGCGGCTGTCGCCAGCGCCGGTCCGCCGCGGCCCGCACGGGCCATCTTGTTACCTTCGAGCGCGGTAACGATCGAAGCGCTTTCGCCGGGTGTGTTCAACAGGATGGAGGTCGTCGAGCCGCCATACATGCCGCCGTAATAGATGCCGGCAAACATGATCAACGAGCCGGTCGCGTCGAGCTGGTAGGTGACCGGCAGAAGCAGCGCCACGGTGGTGGCGGGCCCGATGCCCGGCAGCACGCCGACCATGGTGCCCAGCGTCACACCGATCAGGGCATAGAAAAGGTTCATCGGCTCTGCGGCGGATGCCAGGCCCTGGAGGAGGAATTCGAATGTGCTCATGGGTCTACTCTCCGGCTCCGTTACAGGAACAGGTTTTCAAGTGGGCCGGCGGGAAGCGAGAGCTGCAATACGCCCGCAAACAGCCACCAGATGGCAAGACAGATAACGATGCCGATCGGAATGCTGATATGCAGCTTGCGCGCGCCGAAACCTCGGGCCGCAAAACCGAACAGCAGGCCGGTGGCGATGGAAAAGCCGGCGAAGCGGATCAGGATCATCTGGGCAAGAAGACCACCGACAACCCACAGAACCGGGCTGATTTCCTGGCGTTCCCGCTCGGGAAAATCGTGACGGAAGGCCGCAAACACCGTCCAGATGGCAAGGCCGATCAGGCCGAAGGCAATCCAGTAGGGAACCGAGGCGGGGCCGACTGGCGAATAGCCGGTCGTAGCCGTCAGACGGGACACGTCGACGAAGATGACGACGGCGACGATTGCGAGAACGGCTGCGATGACAAGCGCCGCCCAGTCAGGGCGGCGCTCGCTCGAGCTCTTGGGAGTGTCGAGGCTCATTTAACCAGTCCGATTTCTTTCAGGATCGTCTCCGTGGAGGCGATGTCCTTGGCAAGCTGTTCGTCGAAGGCAGCGCCCGACAGATAGGTATCCATCCATCCCTTGGTCTTCAGGTTTTCCTGCCAGCCGGCGGACTTGGAGAGCTTCTCCATATCGGTGGCGATCGCCTTCTTCTGTTCTTCGGTAATGCCCGGAGCGGCAGCAACCATGCGCCAGTTCTGCAGCACGACGTCGAGACCGCTTTCCTTCAGCGTCGGGGCGTCGATGCCGTCGATCTTTTCAGCCGAAGAGATGCCGAGAAGGCGCAGCGAACCGGCCTTGATCTGGCTTTCGAACTCTCCATAGGACGAGATGCCTGCGGTGACCTGGCTGCCGAGGATGGCTGCCAGCGCTTCGCCGCCGCCGGAGAACGCGATATAGTTGATCTTGGTCGGATCGACGCCGGCAGCCTTGGCGATCAGGCCAGCGCCGATATGGTCGGTACCGCCGGCCGAACCGCCGCCCCAGGAAACCGAACCCGGATCAGCCTTCAGCTTGGCGACGAGATCGGCCATCGTCTTGATGTCTGACGAGGCCGGCACGACGATGACTTCGTATTCGCCGGTCAGGCGTGCGATCGGGGTGACGTCCTTCAACGTGACGGGCGACTTGTTGGTGAGGATCGCGCCGACCATGACGTAACCGCCGACCATCAGCGCGTTCGGGTTACCCTTCTGCTGGCTGGCGAACTGGGCAATCCCGATCGTGCCGCCGGCGCCCGGTACGTTCATGACCTGAACGCGGTTGGAGATCTTCTCCTTCTGCAGCACGGTCTGCATCGTGCGTGCAGTCTGGTCCCAGCCGCCGCCCGGTGCTGCCGGTGCCATGATCGAATAGTCGGCGGCAGCCGCCGGAAGGGCGATTGCACCCGCGAGGAAGGAAGCGAGCAAGAAATGTTTCAAGGGTATGTCCTCCGTTGACGTCCCGCGGGACGGATTGTTTTTCGCAACGGAAGGATGATGACGTGCAGGCGCTCTTCGCCTGTCTTCCCCTCCCGTTATCGCCGGCCCCACCTCCATGGGGTCCGAATGCCTTAAGCGATCACAGGAACCTGACATTTACCTGACATCGCTTGACGACAGTCATTCTTGCAGAAAACGAAGTAACGACGCCAGCTTTTTCAAGTCCTATTGATGTCGCAGTTCCTCGTTCCATTTCGAGATCAGCCGCGCCCGCTTGACCTGATCGAGATAGACCATCAATCCGAGGCTGACAGGCACTGGTTTCAACTGCCCTCCAAGCATTTCCCGCATGGTCGTTGCCGTATTGTTGCCGGCGACTTCCGGGCTGACGGCGGGGATCTGCAGCTCGCGGGCCATGATCGTCTGACCCTCTTTCGACATGAAGAATTCCAGATAACGCTTGCCGAGATCGGCATTGGCTGCAGCCTGCGGCACCAGCCCGATACGGGACATCACGACGGTGTAATCTTTGGGGAGGACGATGCCGACATTCGGATCCCGCGACGCCCAGTCGGCGGCATAGGAACCGACGATATTGTAGCCGAGCAAAAACCGGCCATCGGCCACGCGTTCGAGAATAGCACCGCTCGTCGAATAGAGTTTCACCCCGGCCGCGCCCATGGCGCGGACGACCGACCAGATATCGCCGAACTGTTCCTGGTCGCGGGACATGAACAGAAAACCTACGCCGGAACGCTCTATGTCATAGGTGCCGATCCGGCCGTGGACGGCATCACCGTGTTTCTGCAGAAATTGGATGAATTCGGCCCGGCTGGCGGGGGGGGATTCGTTCCTGAAGCTTGGCTTGTGATAAACGAAGACGGCCGGTTCGAAGGTGAGCGCATAGACGGTATTGCGCCAGTTCGCCCATTGTGGCCAGCGTTCGCTCATCGGCAGGTCGCTCGCCTGAGCATAACCGTCATTGGCGAGTTTCACCTGCAGGTCCATGGCCGAAGAGAAGGCGAAGTCGGCGGTCTTTTTTCCCGCATCGGTTTCGCGCACGATCCGGTCATAGATCTCGCCGGTCAGCATGTCCTCGTAGGACACGGCGACGTCCGGATTGGCTGCCTGGAAGCCGGCGATCATCGGTTTGGCCAGCGCTTCATCCAGCGAGGAGTAGACGGTCAGCACCGCTGCATCCTGCTTGCCCGAGAGTGCCGGAAACATCAGCACGTTAGCCGCACTCGCTCCCGCCAGGAAGGCAGGACAGAGCCCGATCAAATAAAGACAGAGGAATGTAAGGCGCGTCATGCACGGACAATGCCTGAGGCGGGGGCCTGCGGCAAGCTGCCACGGGAAGCGTGGCGTCGTGGCCACAAGCACAAGGCTTTGCGCGGGCAGTCTTGTTCCACCGCTTTGCCTGCCTACCTGAGGACAGCAATTTCCTTTCCGCCACCAAAAGAGGTTCCCAATGTCTCTCTCGCTCTATGACGTTTCCGTGCCGGCCTTCCTGCGCGGTTTTGCCAATCTCACCGAAATCCTGAAAAAGGGTGAAGCCTTTGCCGACGAGAAGGGGATCGCGCACAAGGATTTGCTCGAAGCCCGGCTGATCGAGGACATGCTGCCGCTGACCGGCCAGGTCCAGCGTGCGAGCGACAGCGCCAAATTCGTGCCGGTTCGTGTCGGCGGTGTCGAGAATGTGCCGTTCAGCGATGAGGAAGTCAGCTTTGCCGATCTGCATGCCCGTATCGAAAAGACCGTTGCTTTCCTGAAAGATGTCGTGCCGGCATCGATGGCGGAGCGTGAAGATATCGAGGTCGTGCTGAAGAACCGCTCCGGCGAAATGACCTTCAGCGGCAGAGACTATGTGCTCGGTTTTGCGCTGCCGAACTTCTATTTCCACCTCACCACTGCTTACGCGATCCTGCGCCACAAGGGCGTACCGGTCGGCAAGATGGATTATCTCGGTCGTCCCTGATTATCGGCGTCCCGTCCTCGTGACATCCCTCCGCTTCACCGGATATAGTCGCCGGACAAGCGGGGGGATTTCGTGCGTATATTGCTGGTCGAAGATAATCTGGCTCTGGCCGAGGGCCTTCAGGCCATTCTTCGCAGTAGTGGTTATGTCGTTGATTTCGTCGCCGATGGTGCCTCCGCAGAGGCAGCTGCCGCCGCTCAGGCCTATGATCTCGTTATCCTCGACCTGAACCTGCCGGAAATGGACGGTCTCGACGTGTTGCGCGCCATGCGCGCCCGTCAGAACCGGGCGGCGGTGATGATCCTGACGGCACGCGGCCTGCCGGAAGAGCGGGTCCGCGGGCTTGATCTCGGTGCGGACGACTACATGATCAAGCCTTTCGACGTGCCGGAATTCGAGGCGCGCATCCGTGTTCTCTTGCGCCGCCAGGCTGGCTTGCGCAGCTCGGTCATCAGCCATGGCGGCGTTACCTTCGACCTGACATCGCGCACATTTTCCTGCAGCGGCACGCCGCTCGACATTCCTGCTCGCGAGATCGCGCTTCTCGAATTGCTGTTTCTCAGGATGGGCAAGGTTGTCTCCAAGGAAGCGATCGTCGCTTCTCTGACCGGTTTCGATGACGACCTCTCGGCAAATGCGATCGAGCAATACGTGAGCCGGCTCAGAAAGCGCCTCGTGCCGCATGGACTGACGGTCAAGACCGCGCGCGGCATCGGCTATTATCTCGAAGCCGCGAGTGTCGCGTCATGACAGGGGCGCAACCGAGCGCCTATTCTCTGCGTCGCCGGCTGATTGCCTGGCTGCTCGTCTCCACGGCCGTGATCGGCGCCATTGCCATGATCGATACTTGGGACGAGGCGATCGATACGGCGAACGAGGTGTCCGACCGTGTTCTGGCAGGCTCGGCGCTTGCGATTGCCGAGCGGGTGATCGTTTCTGAGGACGGTTCGCTGGAGGTGGACATTCCCTATGTCGCGTTGGAAATGCTGACGTCGGCTGCACAGGACCGGGTTTTCTATCGGGTTGACGGGCCACCCGGAACCTTCGTCACCGGTTACCAGAATCTGCCTTCCATTGCCCGAAGGGAAGGGCAGGCGGCAGCCTTTGCCGATGCGACTTTTCGCGGTGAGCCGATCCGGGTGGCTGCTTTGGCCCGTTCTGCCTCGACAGGCATTAATTCGGTGCCATTCACGGTGACGGTGGCCGAAACGACCATCGCGCGCCAGCAGCTCACCCATGCGATCCTGTTTCGGTCGGCCTTGCGTATCCTCTTCATGATCCTGGGTGCCGCAGCAATCGTCTGGGTGGCCGTCACGCTGTCGCTTCGGCCGCTCTATCGTTTCAGCGAAGCGCTTGCGGAACGCAGCCCGGATGATCTCCATCCTATTACCGAACGGGTTCCGAACGAAGTTCAGGGCCTGGTCGATACGGTTAATTCCTTCATGGTGCGGCTCGAAGGTGCGCTCGATGCCCTTCGCCACTTCACCGGCAATGCCGGGCATCAATTACGCACTCCGCTTGCCATCGTGCGCACCCAACTGACGCTTGCAAGGCGGTCGGGTAATCTCGGCGAGGTTCAGCAGGCGGCGGAAAAGGCTGATGAAGCGGTTGGCGATGCCGAACGCATCCTTGCCCAGCTTCTGCTCATGGCGCGCATCGACGCCGCCAGCCGTTCGACGGCGATGCGCGACGTCGATCTTGTCGATCTTGCCCGGGCGGTAACCGCCGAACATGTGCCGCGGGCAGCCGAGGCGGGAATAGACCTCGGCTTCGAGGGCGAGGGCGAGGTGATGGTCGTCGCCGAGCCTATCCTGATCGGCGAACTGGTGAAGAACCTCGTTTCAAACGCGTTGCTTTATGCGGGGATCGGCGCTGAAGTGACTGTCCGCGTCGGGTTCGAGCAGGGCAGGGCAGTTCTCGAGGTCGAGGACAATGGCCCGGGGATCTCTCCGGCACGCCGTGATGCCGTGCTCAAACGCTTCGAGCGAGGTGATACAGGTGCTCACGGGCGGCCGGGCACGGGACTCGGGCTTCCGATCGTCGATGAAATTGCGCGATTGCATGGTGCAAGTCTTAGCCTCGGAGATAGGGCTGGAGGCAAGGGGTTGAAGGTGCGTGTTATTTTTTCCGTGGTGGCTTAGGTGCCGCTCGGCCCCTCATCCGGCTGCCGCCACCTTCTCCCCGTAATGAAGGGGAGAAGGGTATGCCGTACCCTGTCGCCCAGTCATTGACGCTGCGTGAGGCACGTTCCCTCGCCCCGTTTACGGGCGGGGAGAGGGTTAGCGTGAGGGGCAAGCGCCAACTCCAAACGCCAAACTTACGCCTGATAAACGCAATTCCCGCCGATCCACGTGCCCCGAACATGCAGGCTGGCGTCCAGCACCACGAAATCCGCATCTAGCCCCGGCTTGAGCGATCCTTTGCTACCCGAAATCTGCACGGCCTCTGCCGGATAGGCTGAGGCCATTCGCAGCGCTTCTTCCAGCGGCAGGCCGAGCACCTCGTGGACCAGTCGCACACAGGCGGCCATGTCGATATCGGCACCGGCAAGCGTGCCGTCTTCAAGCGTCAGGCGGCCGTCGCGCCGCAGGATTTCGCGGCCGTTGAGCGTGAAGGATGTCAGATCGGTGCCGATCGGCGACATGGCGTCGGTGACGAGAAAGATCCGCCCCGGCCCGTTCTTGGCGCGCAAGGCTGCCGCCATTGCTGCCGGATGCACATGGATGCCGTCTGCGATCAGCCCGGCGTAAAGGTTGCCCGTATCGAGTGCTGCGCCCACCATGCCCGGTTCCCGATGGCCAAGCGGGCTCATGGCGTTGAACAGATGCGTGACGGTGCGCACGCCTGCATGAACATAGAGCCGGGCGATATCGTAGCTCGCTTCCGTATGGCCGAGGCTGACGGTTATACCGACGCTGGCAAGCCGGATCACCTGTTCCGGCGTGACGCTTTCCGGTGCGATCGTCACCATCAGCGCGTCGAGGGAAAGACCGCAGGACAGGATGAGCTCGAGATCCTCTTCCTCCATCGGGCGGATCAGCTTCGGGTCATGAGCGCCCTTGCGGGCAAGCGACAGGTGCGGGCCTTCCAGATGCAGGCCAAGGAAACCGGGAACAGCCTGTCGCCTGGCTTCTATGCCCGCAGCAATCGTTCGACTGGTCATCTCGAACGTGTCGGTGATCAGCGTCGGCAAAAGTGCCGTCGTGCCGAATTTCGCATGGGCAGCGCAGATCGTCACGATGCCGTCGACGGTCGGCTCTTCGTTGAGCAGCACGCCGCCGCCGCCATTCACCTGCAGGTCGATGAAGCCGGGCGCGATGATTTCACCGCCGTCGATCTTTTCTGCATCTGAAGAGAGTTGATCGACCGGTAGTACGCCTATGATCTTTCCATCTTCAAAAACAACCGCGGCATTTTCATGCCAGTCCGAGCCGTCGAAGATACGATTACCGATGAGAGCCTTTTGCTGGGTCATAGGGTTTCGGTGACCTTCTTGAGAGCGGCAGGCTGGTCGGGATCAAAACCCTTTGAGCGGGACCATGCCTCGACGAAACCGTAGAAAGGCACGATCAGTGCCAGGGCATCGGTCAGCGGATGGCCAGTCGCGACGAATGGAAGCTTGTGAGCAGCCTTGACCTCGCCGGAGGTGGCGAAGGCCAGCGCCCGTTTGCCCGCAAGACTGTCGACGATCTCGACGATCGAGGCCTCGGCTGCATCGCGGGCAGCAAAGGCAAGCACCGGGAATTTGTCCTCTACCAGAGCCACTGGACCGTGCAGCACTTCGGCTGCCGAATAGGCCTCGGCGTGCATGTTGGAGGTTTCCTTGAATTTCAGCGCCGCTTCGCTGGCAATGGCGAGCGCCGGACCGCGGCCGAGCATATAGAGCGATTCCGCATCGCCGAGCTCATGCGCAAATTCGCTCCAGTCGAGGGTGACAGCCTTGGCCAGATGCTCGGGCACGGCGCGAACCGCGGCCTTGAGAGTGTCATCGCCGGTCCATTCAGAAAGAAGGGCAAGGCCGGCAACGATCGAATTGACGAAGGATTTTGTCGCCGCGACCGCAAGTTCGGGGCCGGCATTGATATCGACCGCATGCAGCGAGGCTTGAGTGATCGGCGACGGCAGCGTGTTGGTGAGCGCGATGGTGACCGCACCGCTTTTGGTCGCCGCATCGGCCATGGCGACGATATCCGGGCTTTTGCCGGATTGCGAAATGGCGATGGCAGCGCCGCCGCGAAGTTTCAGGTCGGCGCCGTAGATCGAGGCGAGAGACGGACCGAGCGAGGCGACCGGTCGTCCGGCGGTCAGTTCCACTGCATATTTGATGAAGGTCGCGGCATGGTCGGAAGAGCCGCGGGCGATCGTCACCAGAAAGGCCGGGTCCTTCTCGCGAAGTGCCTGACCGGCTTTGGCAAGGTCAGCGGCCGAGCGGTCGAGCAGCCGGGCCGCCGCTTCCGGTATCTCGTTGATCTCCTGGCGCATATGGGTCAGCATCGTGCAATCCTCAAATTGTCAGTTTTCTCCGAGCGATAGCTCGGCCACGAAGTCATAGGCGTCGCCGCGATACAGCGAGCGGGTCAGTTCCACGACACGACCGGATGCCAGATAGGAAACCCGTTCGATGGAAAGCCCCGCCGCCTCGATCGGCACTTCTAGAAGTGCTGCATCGGCCTTTTTCATGTTGGTGGCGGAAATCCGCTGGATGGCGCGCACCGGGCGCGCTTCCTTCTTTTCCAGCTCGGCATAAAGCGAGCCGGTCACCGAGGTCGGGTCGGGCAGGAATTCGGCCGAAATGCTGGCCCGTTCTATGGCAAGCGGCATGTCGTTGCCAAAGCGCAGGCGGCCGATCCGCGCCACCATCGCGCCGGGTGCCAGACCCAGCATCATCATTTCTTCCGGTGACGGATGGAAAAGTCCGCGTTCCAGCCATTCGGAGCGCGAAACAAGGCCGCGCCGCGCCATGTCCTCGGTAAACGATGTCAGTTTCGTCAGCGGCTGTTCGACTCGCGACAGCGGCTTGACCACGAATGTGCCCGACCCGTGCCGGCGGGTCAGAAGCCCGTCCTTGACCAGATCGTCCACCGCCTTGCGCACCGTGACACGGCTGACATTGGCATAGTCGGCAAGGTCCCGCTCTGCCGGTAGTGCATCGCCATGACCGAGCTTGCCGGAAAGGATGGCGTCCTCGAGGCTCTGGCGCAGTTTCAGGTAAAGCGGCCCGGAACCTGCTGATTGAAGCCCGTCGAGGGGCAGGATGGCGGTCAGCATATCGCTCATGCATGCACCCCAGTCTTTTCCGCGAAAGTTTTCACGGCCAGCTCGACAGCGCCGGTCAGCGCATCGGCGCGCGGCTCGGAAAGGCGTGTCCGGTGCCGTTCGGAAAGATAGGGCGGATAAAGCAGCGCAAGGCCGCCGAGCAGGCAGAGCTTGCCCTTCGACCCGGTAACCGCGTTGACCGCATCCAGCGCTTCATCGACACCGCGTGCGCCGACTTCCAAAATCCGCAGTGCGGTCGCGTCGCCTTTCGACGCAAACTCGAAGACCTTGGGTGTGTAGCGGCCGAAATCGCCGGGTTTTGCCAGCCGGGCGAAATCGACGATCATCTCGGGATTACCGTCGAATTCTTCAAGGATAGCCTTCGCCAGATCGCTTGCCGGTCGGATCTTGTCGAAGGCGAGCAACGTTTCCTGCAGCGCCAGCTGGCCGAGCCTTGCGCCACTGCCGAGATCGCTGACCTGGAAACCCCAGCCGGCTATGGATGTGAACTGACCCTTATCGCGGATGATATAGACGGTTCCGGTTCCGACGATGCCGATCGCACCATCTTCGTCACCGATCGCTCCCTGCAGGGCAATCACGCCATCGGAGACGATCTGTGAGGCCTTGAAGGGCAGCCGCGCCGTCACATAGCCGACCGCGTCACCGACATTGTTGCCGGCAAGCCCGAGAATGACCGATGCAGAGGCGAGGTCCGGCGTCAGTCCCGCATCCTCGAAGGCGAGCCGTGCGGCCTCGACAATATGCTTGAGGGCGGCATCGGGGTCGGTCAGGATATTGGACGCACCGCTCTTGCCGCGGCCGAGCATGGTTCCGGCTTTATCCGCCAGTGCTGCTCGGCAGCTCGTTCCACCACCATCTATCCCGAGAATGTAGCCCGTCATTGGTACCTCCGATGCGGATGATACCAAAAAAATACCATTTACCAAGAGCGAAATGATCGAGGTGGGAAAATCGATGATAATTGCCCGTCTTCCTTGATGTTTTAGCAAATGTTTAGGTTGGTACAGCCACCGCTGGTAACGATTATTAATTTCTCGCTGGACAATTGGTATTTTTTTGGCATCATTTTAATCAGAGGGAGAAGCGGATGAGCCAAAAAGCCACCGAAGCCAGACATGGGAAAGCGGAAGGCCTCGATACGCGGGCGCCTGAGGATATTCTTGCGCTTCTGGCATCCGGCCAGCAGGACGCAGCCCGGGCGGTCGATGCGGCCATCCCGGCCTTGGCTGAGGCTGCTGACCTTGTGGCGTATACCCTTCGTTCGGGTGGAAAGCTCGTTTACGCTGCTGCCGGCAGTTCCGGCCTGATGGCGATGGCCGATGCGCTGGAGCTTCCGGGAACCTATGGCATTCCCCGCGAACAGATTGTGCTTTTGCTGGCCGGTGGTCTGTCCAGCCACGGCGAGATGCCGGGCGCTCCGGAAGACGATGTTGTTCTGGCCGAAACGGATGCTGCGCTTATCGGGCAGGCCGATTGCGTGCTTGCCGTCTCCGCCAGCGGTTCCACTCCTTATGTCGTAAAGATCGCCGAAATCGCCCGCAGCCGCGGCGCAAAGGTCGTGGCGATCGCCAACAATTCCGGCGCGCGTCTGTTCGACGGCGCCGATGTCTCCGTATTGCTCGAGACTCCGCCGGAAGTGATTGCCGGATCGACCCGCATGGGCGCCGGCACCGCCCAGAAACTGGCCTTCAACATGCTCTCCACGCTCGCGGCCATCAAGCTCGGCCATGTGCATGACGGCCATATGGTCAATCTGCGTGCCGATAACGAGAAACTGCGCATCCGCGCTGCCGGTATGGTGGCCGAGATTGCCGGTATCGGTTTTGATGAGGCCCAAGAGTTTTTTGCCCGGGCCGATGGTTCGGTGAAGGTCGCCGTACTGCTGGTGGCAGGGGCCGCCGATGCGGCTGTCGCAAGGGAATTGCTGAATTGTTCCGGACAGGTGTTGAGGAAAGCACTGAAGGAACTGAACGTGACGGAAAATACCGTGAAATGCGCTCAAGGGCGCTAACAAACAGGGAGAACATCATGAACCGTCTATTGAAAGGCATGCTTTTCGCCACGACCATGTTTGCTCCGGCAGGCGCGGTTCTGGCGCAGGATGCATCGCTGACCATCGAGAGCTGGCGCAACGACGACCTGTCGATCTGGCAGGAAAAGCTGATCCCGGCCTTCGAAGCGAAGAACCCCGGCATCAAGGTGACCTTCGCACCGATGGCGCCGACCGAATATAACTCAGCCGTCAACGCCAAGCTGGAAGCAGGAACCGCCGGAGATCTGATCACCTGCCGTCCGTTCGACCTGTCGCTTGCCATGTTCCAGAAGGGCCAGCTCGCGCCGCTCAACGATCTCGACGGCATCAAGAATTTCTCCGACACGGCGAAATCCGCCTGGACCACGGACGACGGCAAGACGACCTTCTGCGTGCCGATGGCATCCGTCATCCACGGCTTCATCTACAACAAGAAGGCGTTCGAGGAGCTGAAGGTCGAAGTACCGAAGACCGAGGACGAGTTCTTCGCGCTTCTGGACAAGATCAAGGCGGACGGCAACTACATCCCGATGGCCATGGGCACCAAGGACCAGTGGGAAGCCGCCACGATGGGCTATTACAATATCGGTCCGAACGACTGGAAGGGCGAGGAAGGCCGCAAGGCGCTGATCGCCGGGACCCAGAAGCTGACCGATGCCGACTGGGTCGAGCCCTACAAGACGCTCGCCAAGTGGAAGCCCTATCTCGGCGACGGTTTCGAAGCCCAGACCTACCCGGACAGCCAGAACCTCTTCACGCTGGGCCGCGCCGCCATCTATCCGGCCGGTTCCTGGGAAATAGCACCGTTCAAGGCGCAGGCCGATTTCGAAATGGGCGCCTTCCCGCCGCCGGTGAAGAAGGCCGGTGATACCTGCTACATTTCCGACCATAACGACATCGGCATTGGTCTGAACGCCAAGGGCAAGAACCCGGAAGCGGCCAAGAAATT
Organism: Neorhizobium sp. UBA3556; assembly: GCA_002376235.1. GTDB lineage: Bacteria > Pseudomonadota > Alphaproteobacteria > Rhizobiales > Rhizobiaceae > Neorhizobium. The sequence goes on from DFNX01000013.1 coordinate 73,592, forward strand.
CCTTGCCTGGGTCGCTTCTCCGGAATTCGCCACGCTTTACGCCAACTCGCTGCCGGGCTTCTTCAGCCTCAATTCGACGGCGGTGAAGATGGAGGATCCGCTGGCGCAGGAATTCGTCTCCTGGCGTCAGAATTGCAAGCCGACCATCCGCCCGAGCGCGGCTATCGTCGGCCGTGGCCAGCCGAACCTCGATCTGGAAATGTGGCGTGTCTCGGCCAATGTCATCAATGGCACGCAGACACCGGAACAGGCAGCCGAAGAGACCCAGAAGGGGCTTGATAGCTGGTACAAGCCGGCGAAGTAAGCTTCGTTGAAGCTGACTTCCTGCTAAAAAAGCTGCCCCTCACCCTAACCCTCTCCCCGTTCTGATTGGGAGAGGGGACGTGGCTCACGCTGCGTTGCGATAGGCTCGGAGGGGGGCGGCATGCGCCCTTCTCCCAGCAGGCGGGGAGAAGGTGGCGGCAGCCGGATGAGGGGCCGTCACATCCTCGACCTTAACAGCGAGTGACCAGGACCGACCCATGAGCGATATCGACACTGCCGATCCTGAGATCGCCCCGATAAAGCGGCCCGCCCGCTGGCACATTCTCGTGTTTCTGGCGCCGGCCTTCCTCATCTACACGGCGATCATGATCCTGCCGCTGATCGAGACGCTGCGGCTGTCGCTCTATAATCTGGTCGATGGCCAGACCGTGTTTGTCGGCCTTGCCAATTTCATCACGCTGTTTTCCGATCCGCGGCTTTCCGCCAGCTTCTGGAATGCGCTCTCAAACAACCTGATCTTCTTCATCATCCACATGCTGGTACAGAACCCGGTCGGCATCGCGCTTGCGGCCATGCTGTCGGTATCGAAACTGCGCTTCGCCACCTTCTATCGCACGGCGATCTTCGTGCCGACGCTGTTGTCCTTCGTTATCGTCGGTTTCATCTGGAAGCTGATCCTCTCGCCGATCTGGGGCATTGCGCCGGGCATGATGGATTGGGTCGGGCTGAAATGGGCCTTTGCCCCCTGGCTCGGCAGAGCGGATAGCGCGCTGATCACGGTGTCGCTGATTTCCGTCTGGCAATATGTCGGCATCCCGATGATGTTGATCTATGCCGCGCTCTTGAACATTCCCGACGAAGTGCTGGAAGCCGCCGAATGCGACGGCATTACCGGCTGGAGCCAGTTCTGGAAGATCAAGCTTCCACTCATCCTGCCCTCGATCGGCATCATCTCGATCCTCACCTTCGTCGGCAATTTCAATGCCTTCGACCTGATCTACACCGTGCAGGGCGCGCTTGCCGGACCGGACGGCTCGACGGATATCCTCGGAACGCTGCTTTACCGCACCTTCTTCGGCTTCCAGAACCAGATGGGTGACCGTTCCATGGGAGCGACGATCGCTACCGTGATGTTCCTGATCATTCTCGCTGGCGTTTCGCTTTATCTCTTCGTCATCCAGCGGCGCATACGTCGCTACCAGTTCTAAAGGAGGATGATCATGGCGACCGCCCGTACCTCGTACCTGCGCACCGGACTGATCCATCTGGCCTTGATCAGCTATACGCTGATCGCGCTCTTCCCGGTCTTCCTCACGCTGGTCAACTCGTTCAAGACCCGCAACGCCATTTTTCGCGAGCCGATGGCGATCCCGACGCCCTCGACCTTCAGCCTTATCGGTTACGAGACGGTGCTGAAACAGGGTGATTTCGTCGGTTATTTCCAGAACAGCCTGATCGTCACGGTGGTCTCGATCGCGCTCGTGCTGCTGTTCGGCGCCATGGCGGCGTTTGCTCTGTCGGAATACCGATTTCGCGGTAATCTGCTGATGGGTCTCTATCTGGCGCTTGGCATCATGATCCCGATCCGGCTTGGCACCGTCGCCATACTGCAGGGCATGGTCGCCGCCGGTCTGGTCAACACGCTGACGGCGCTGGTTCTGGTCTATACGGCGCAAGGCCTGCCGCTGGCGATCTTCATCCTGTCGGAATTCATGCGCACCGTGTCCGACGACCTGAAGAATGCCGGACGGATCGACGGCCTGTCTGAATATGCGATCTTCTTCCGCCTCGTTCTGCCGCTGGTGCGGCCTGCCATGGCGACGGTCGCCGTCTTCACCATGATCCCGATCTGGAACGATCTCTGGTTCCCGCTGATCCTGGCGCCGGGCGAAGCGACCAAGACGGTAACGCTCGGCGCGCAGATGTTCATCGGCCAGTTCGTCACCAACTGGAATGCGGTGCTTTCTGCCCTGTCGCTCGCCATCCTGCCGGTTCTGGTTCTCTACGTCATCTTCTCGCGGCAGCTGATCCGCGGCATCACCTCGGGAGCCGTCAAATGAGCGGAGAAAAAACGATCCGCGTCCTCGTCGCAGGCCTTGGCAACATGGGCCGCAGCCATGCGCTCGCCTATCACAACGATCCGGGTTTTCAGATTGTCGGCCTGGTCAACCGCTCTGAGCCGAAACTCGATCCGGCGCTGTCGGGTTACAAAATCCATCCGGATTTCCTCGCCGCACTGGCGGAGTTGAAGCCCGATCTCTGCTCGATCTGCACTTATTCCGACAGCCATGCGGATTATGCGGTTGCCGCTTTCGAGGCCGGCTGCCACGTCTTTGTCGAAAAGCCTCTGGCGACCACCGTTGCCGATGCCGAACGCGTCGTGGCAGCCGCGAAGGCCGCGGGCAAAAAGCTGGTCATCGGCTACATTCTGCGCCACCACCCGTCCTGGATTCGGCTGATCGAAGAGGCGCGCAAGCTTGGGCCCCCTTACGTCTTCCGCATGAACCTCAACCAGCAGTCCTCCGGCCCGACCTGGGACGTGCACAAGGCGCTGATGAACACGACGCCGCCGATCGTCGATTGCGGCGTGCATTATGTCGATGTCATGTGCCAGATCACCGATGCCAAGCCGGTTGAGGTGCGCGGCATGGGGCTTAGGCTTTCCGACGAGATCGCGCCGGACATGTATAATTACGGCCATCTCCAGGTGATCTTCGATGACAGGTCGGTCGGCTGGTACGAGGCCGGCTGGGGGCCGATGATTTCGGAAACCGCCTTCTTCGTGAAAGATGTCATGTCGCCGAAAGGCTCGGTCTCTATCGTCATGGACCCGAATGCGAAGTCGGACGATATAGACACGCACACGAAAACCTCGGTGATCCGGCTGCATAGCGCCGAAACAGGTCCCGACGGAAAATTCATCCGCTCCGACGAGGATATGAGAATGGCCGGTGAGCCGGGCCATCAGGAACTCTGCGATCTGGAACAGGCCTATATGCTGAAAGCGATCCGCAAGGACATCGATCTCACACGGCATATGGACGATGCGGTGCAATCACTGCGCATATGCCTGGCCGCGGACGAAAGCGCCCGCACCGGAAAACCGGTCCATCTCTGACGGCCGGCCACGACACCAATAAGGAAGACGCTCTTGGGTTCGCTGCAACTGACATCCATCCGAAAGGCCTTTGGCGATCATGAAGTGCTGAAAGGCATAGATCTTGACGTCGAGGACGGCGAATTCGTCATCTTCGTTGGCCCCTCCGGCTGCGGCAAGTCCACGCTTCTGCGTGTCATTGCCGGGCTCGAGGATGCGTCGTCCGGCTCGATCTGCATCGACGGCAAGGAAGTGGCGACCGTGCCGCCGGCAAAGCGCGGCATCGCCATGGTCTTCCAGTCCTATGCGCTTTATCCGCATCTGACGGTCAAGGACAATATGGGGCTTGGCCTGAAACAGGCCGGCACGCCGAAGGCCGAGATCGAGGATCGCGTGACAAAAGCCTCGTCGATGCTCTCTCTCGAACCCTATCTCGCCCGCCGCCCGGCAGAACTGTCCGGTGGCCAGCGCCAGCGCGTCGCCATCGGCCGCGCCATTGTGCGCGAGCCAAGCCTGTTTCTCTTCGATGAGCCACTGTCGAACCTTGATGCAGCATTGCGCGTCCAGACGCGGCTCGAAATCGCCCGGCTGCATCGCCGCCTGAAGGCGACGATGATCTACGTCACCCATGACCAGGTCGAGGCGATGACACTGGCCGACAAAATCGTTGTCCTGAGCGCCGGCAAGGTTGAACAGATCGGCTCGCCGATGGAACTGTACAACAGGCCGGCCAACACCTTTGTCGCAGGTTTTATCGGTTCGCCGCAGATGAATTTCATTTCGGCCGAGCGGCTGGGGGAGGGCGGGGCTAAGACGATCGGCATCCGGCCGGAACATATCGCCCTGTCGCGTGAGGCGGGCGAATGGAAGGGCAAGGTCGTTCATGCCGAACATCTCGGCGCCGACACCATCCTCTATCTGGAAACGGATACTGCAGGCCTCATCACCGTACGTCTGTTTGGCGAGCATCGTTATGGGCCGGATGATGTGGTTTATGCGACGCCCGACAAGGCTCTCATGCATAGATTCGACGCCAACGACCAGGCTCTTCGCTGACATCGGCCCTGGTCTGCTCGAGCGGTCGGAACTGTCTTTCTCCGCCGTTTCCCCGCGCGTCATTTTGAAGATGTGAGAACCTTATCGCGTCCTCTGCGTTTTATCCGCAGAGGAAACACCATGATCACAGCAATCATAATCCTGTCGGCGGCCGCATTCGTTTCAGCGCTTATCGCCACCATCATCCATCAGAAGGCTCTGGCCTATAACGACTGCTATCGAGAAGAAGCCGCACTGGGCGCGCTTTCTCCACGCAGCACGAACCGTGCCGAAAGGCCGCAACAAGCGCAGTCCACGAGGCTCAGGAAAGCGACCAGCGTCCGACGCAAGGCAAGTCACGCATATGCTCATCATATCTGTCTTGATCGGTAATGTGTTCGGAAAGAAAAGATTGGTGGAGCTAAGCGGGATCGAACCGCTGACCTCTTGCATGCCATGCAAGCGCTCTCCCAGCTGAGCTATAGCCCCATCAGGGTGGTCCGGTGTTTCCGGTCCTGGGAACTTCGAAGCAGAGTTTGCTTCGGAAGTGGCGGCTTATTACTTCGTGAATTTTGGAAGCGCAAGCCGAAAAATCAAAGCCCGGCAATTTTTCTGAAATTGCCGGGCTTTAGCGTTAATTACTGTTCGTCGTCGTCGCCGCCGACGCCGATGATGCCCGTCATGTCGTCATCATCTTCATCTTCCTGCTCAAGGAAGGTATCGTCTTCGTCGTCACCGATATCAACATCATCGTCATCACCCATATCCGGGATGTCGTCGCCGTTGTTGTCGCCGTCAGCTTCTTCCAGCGAAACGACTTCGGCTTCCTGGCTCTCGCTATCGACTTCCTTGATATCGTCCTCGTCTTCGGCTGCCTCTTCCATTTTAATGGCGGCGCTGTTTTCGGCGAAGAAAGACATCGGCCAGGACTTGCCGGTATAGGGGGAAACGACCGGATCACGGTTCAGGTCGTAGAACTTCTTTCCGGTATCCGGGTCGGTACGTTTGGTTCCGAGTTCCGCTTTTGCCACTGTTAAGCCTCATAAGCCGGCCGATCAGATCGGCGCACCGCGTGTGCGGCGATGGATGAATGGGTGAAAAATCTAAGCCGGTCCCCTTAAGGCCAACCGCTCTTGATGTCAAAGCCAAACTTTCCGGGCTTTCTTGGCCCTCTTTAGCCAACAAGCGGATGACCGCCAAAACGCTTTATGATAACGACGGCGCAAAATTCAGAAACGCTTGAGGAATAGGGACACTCAATGTCGCATGGTACCGCGTTGAAGCCGGCGAAATCGGCACGGTCGGAAGCTCTTAAAGGGACGATCCGGATACCCGGCGACAAATCGATCTCGCACCGCTCCTTCATGTTCGGCGGGCTTGCCTCGGGTGAAACCCGCATCACCGGCCTGCTGGAAGGCGAGGACGTCATCAATACCGGCAAGGCGATGCGCGCCATGGGCGCGAAGATCGAAAAGGTCGGTGCCGAGTGGATCATTGAGGGCACCGGTAACGGCGCGCTTCTGGCGTCTGAAGCGCCGCTCGATTTCGGCAATGCCGGCACCGGCTGCCGCCTGACCATGGGGCTGGTCGGCGTTTATGACTTCGCCTCCACCTTCATCGGCGACGCATCGCTTTCCAAGCGTCCGATGGGTCGTGTTCTCAACCCGCTGCGTGAGATGGGCGTACAGGTCTCTTCAATCGAAGGCGACCGTCTGCCGGTGACGCTGCATGGGCCGAAGACACCGAACCCGATCACCTACCGCGTGCCGATGGCATCTGCGCAGGTGAAGTCGGCCGTGCTTCTCGCTGGCCTCAATACGCCCGGCATCACGACCGTCATCGAGCCGGTCATGACCCGCGATCATACCGAAAAGATGCTGCAGGGCTTTGGTGCTGATCTGACGGTCGAAACCGATGCCGAGGGTGTGCGTACCATTCGCCTCGTTGGTCGTGGCCAGCTCAAGGGCCAGGTCATTGACGTGCCGGGTGATCCGTCCTCGACTGCCTTCCCACTAGTGGCAGCTCTGCTGACGCCCGGTTCCGATGTCACCATCCTCAACGTGCTGATGAACCCGACCCGCACCGGCCTGATTCTGACGCTGCAGGAAATGGGTGCGGATATCGAAGTGCTCAATGCGCGCCTCGCCGGTGGCGAAGATGTCGCCGACCTGCGTGTGAAATATTCCGAACTCAAGGGCGTTACCGTCCCCGCTGACCGTGCTCCGTCGATGATTGACGAATATCCGGTTCTGGCGGCAGCGGCCGCCTATGCGACCGGCACCACGACCATGCTCGGTCTGGAAGAGCTGCGGGTAAAGGAATCGGATCGTCTTTCGGCCGTCGCCGAAGGCCTGAAGCTTAACGGCGTCGACTGCGACGAAGGCAAGGAAACGCTCGTCGTTCGCGGGCGTCCGGGCGGCAAGGGATATGGCAATGTTGCCGGCAAGGCCGTCGTCACCCATCTCGATCACCGCATCGCCATGAGCTTCCTCGTGCTCGGCCTTGCTTCCGAACATCCGGTCACCGTCGATGATGCCTCGATCATCGCCACCAGTTTTCCGGAATTCATGGATCTGATGACCGGGCTTGGCGCCAAGATCGAACCGGTGGACGGCGAGGAAGCCTGATGGGCATCGTGATCGCCATCGATGGGCCGGCGGCAGCGGGCAAGGGCACGCTGTCGCGCCAGATTGCCGAGACCTATGGTTTCCATCACCTCGACACCGGCCTGACCTATCGCGCCACCGCCAAGGCGCTTCTCGACGCCGGCCTGCCGCTGGATGACGAGGCTGTCGCGGAGAAGATGGCGCGTGAGGTCGAACTCGCCGGTCTGGATCGCGAGATCCTCTCGGCTCACGCGATCGGTGAGGCGGCATCGAAGATCGCCGTCATGCCGAAAGTGCGCCGCGCGTTGGTCGAAGCCCAGCGGGCTTTTTCGACGAGAACACCCGGCACGGTCCTCGATGGCCGCGATATCGGCACCATTGTCTGCCCCGATGCGACCGTGAAGCTTTATGTCACGGCATCCGCCGATGTGCGTGCAAGACGCCGTTATGACGAGATCATCGCCAAGGGCGGCGAGGCGGATTATGATGATATCTTCGCCGACGTGAGGAAGCGCGACGAGCGCGACATGGGCCGCGTCGACAGCCCGCTGAAGCCTGCTGACGACGCACACTTGCTTGATACGTCCAAAATGGGTATAGAGGCCGCGTTTCAGGCCGCTAAGTCGTTGATCGACCCGATCGTGACGAAGAATGGCCTGATCAAGAATTGACGGACTGCCGGGAAGCCGGCTTTTCGTCCTCAGAGATCCCGCAGTTCAGTCCCAGCGCCGGATAGCCTCCCACGGTATGACCGATTGAGAGAGGCGGGCCTGGACTTCGGGCGTGTTTAACACGAACCACCGGCGCATGCGTGTCCCTCAATACCAGGACACGATCAGGAGATTTCATGGCAGTAACTAACCCCACGCGCGAAGACTTTGCAGCTCTTCTCGAGGAATCCTTCGCATCCAACGATCTGGCAGAAGGCTACGTTACCAAAGGTCTGGTAACGGCAATCGAAAAGGACATGGCAGTTGTCGACGTCGGCCTGAAGGTCGAAGGTCGCATCGCGCTTAAGGAATTCGGTGCCAAGGGCAAAGACGGTTCGCTGAAGGTCGGCGACGAAGTCGAAGTCTATGTCGAGCGCATTGAAAACGCTCTCGGCGAAGCAGTTCTGTCGCGCGAAAAGGCTCGTCGCGAAGAAAGCTGGGTCAAGCTCGAAGCCAAGTTCGAAGCTGGTGAGCGCGTTGAAGGCGTTATCTTCAACCAGGTCAAGGGTGGCTTCACCGTCGATCTCGACGGCGCCGTTGCCTTCCTGCCGCGTTCGCAGGTCGACATCCGTCCGATCCGCGACGTCACCCCGCTCATGCACAACCCGCAGCCCTTCGAAATCCTCAAGATGGACAAGCGTCGCGGCAACATCGTTGTTTCGCGTCGTACGGTTCTCGAAGAGTCGCGTGCCGAGCAGCGTTCTGAAATCGTTCAGAACCTCGAAGAAGGCCAGGTTGTTGACGGCGTCGTCAAGAACATCACCGATTACGGTGCGTTCGTTGACCTCGGCGGCATCGACGGCCTGCTGCACGTCACCGACATGGCATGGCGCCGTGTGAACCATCCGTCGGAAATCCTGTCCATTGGCCAGTCGGTCAAGGTTCAGATCATCCGCATCAACCAGGAAACCCACCGCATCTCGCTCGGCATGAAGCAGCTCGAGTCGGATCCGTGGGATGGCATCGCGGCCAAGTACCCGATCGGCAAGAAGATCTCCGGTACCGTCACGAACATCACCGACTACGGTGCATTCGTAGAGCTGGAGCCGGGCATCGAAGGCCTGATCCACATCTCCGAAATGTCCTGGACGAAGAAGAACGTTCATCCCGGCAAGATCCTTTCGACCACGCAGGACGTCGACGTTGTCGTTCTCGAAGTCGATCCGTCGAAGCGCCGCATCTCGCTTGGCCTCAAGCAGACGCTGGAAAACCCGTGGCAGGCATTCGCCTTCACGCATCCGGCTGGCACTGAAGTCGAAGGCGAAGTCAAGAACAAGACCGAATTCGGCCTGTTCATCGGCCTCGAAGGCGACGTTGACGGCATGGTTCACCTTTCCGATCTGGATTGGAACCGTCCGGGCGAACAGGTCATCGAAGAGTTCAACAAGGGTGACGTCGTCAAGGCTGTCGTTCTCGATGTTGACGTCGAGAAGGAGCGTATCTCGCTCGGCATCAAGCAGCTCGGCAAGGATGCTGTTGGTGACGCGGCCGCTTCCGGCGACCTGCGCAAGAACGCTGTCGTTTCGGCTGAAATCATCGCCGTCAACGACGGTGGCATCGAAGTCAAGCTCGTTGCCCACGAAGACCTCGTAGCCTTCATCCGCCGCGCTGACCTCGCTCGCGACCGCGACGACCAGCGTCCGGAGCGTTTCTCGGTTGGCCAGGTTGTCGACGCCCGCGTCGTCAACTTCTCCAAGAAGGACCGCAAGGTCATGCTTTCGATCAAGGCGCTCGAAATCGCCGAAGAGAAGGAAGCAGTTGCACAGTTCGGTTCGTCCGACTCGGGCGCTTCGCTTGGCGACATTCTGGGCGCAGCCCTGAAGAACCGCGGCAGCAACGAGTAATCGTCGTTTCCTGAATAAAAAGAAGCCGCCGGATCGAAAGGTCCGGCGGCTTTTTCTGTCTGATTTTGGGGGCTATTTGCCCTCTTGAATGGCGTAATCGTCAGGCCCAGTCGGCCATCCGCCAATAGAGGTCGCTCGGACGCGCTTCCGGGGCATCCGCCTCTATTCTGGCTTCGCCAGCCCGATATCCTGCCGCTTTTTCTGCTTTTGTCATCGTTTCAGTGGCGTTTTCTTCGTTCTGAGCATCTTCCTGCGGCTGCTCGCTTTCCTGCTGGTGCTCGTCGCCGAAGGCGTGCTGTTGCGATGAAGCGTCCTGTTCCTCGTCCTCTATCGCTTCGATCGGCTCAGGTCTTCTTTGTTCGCGCCGGGGCTCCTCGTCGTCTGCAGGTGGATAGGCGGCCACATAGGGCCACGGCAAAGCTTCGCGTGCCTGCGTTGGCAGTGCACTTGCAGCACTCGCCATGGCGGCCATGTGCTGTTCCGTGGTGTCCGCCCTGGGCAATGTCGCAGCGAGCCGAGCCGTATCGGCTGCGCCCCCATTTGCGGTCTGCGAGGGTGTTGCCGTCGGGCTGCCTTGCGGTGAGGCTGGCTGCTGCTGGCTGTTGGCCGGGCGTTGCTGATCGACGAGCTTGCTCTCCGCTGCCGTCTGCATGGCAGCCGGCGAAGCCGGAAGATGCGGGGTTTCCGGCAAGTCGAGTTCGGAAAGGGTCATGGCCAGCCAGTTCGCCAGTTTCAACAGCGTCTGGTCGGAAAGCGCCGACCAAAGCCGCGCGGGAACCGGCATGTCCCGCTTGAACATCTCCATCGCCGTGCGCGCCAAAGCCTGCATTTCGTCCGGTTCTGGCGCGTTAACAGGCTGCGCGGCCTGGGCGGCTGCGGTCGAGGCCTGATTACCGGGGATGGCTGTCGCCGTACCGAGTTTGCCGAAATCGCTTTCGGCTCGCACAGAATTTGGCTGTGAAGTCAGCGGCAGAGCAGGTTGGGATATCACCTGCCTGGTCGCTCCCGTTATCTCGTTTGCGCTGGTGCCTATCCGATTTGATGTTGCCGATGGCACTGTATTGGATTGGTCACGCGCAGATTTTGCGATTGGCTCAAGTTGATCCGGCTTGAACGTCACCGGCGTCGATGTGGTGGCGTTTGGAGGCCCTGAAGGGCGTTGGTTTTGCCCTTCCGCAAGCTTCTGCATGCCATCGTTCGTCGTCGGTTGGCGAGGAGGGACAATCTCGTTGACGGTGGGGGCTGCAGGCGCCTTTCCGACCTGGCTTACCGGCGTGGCAGCTGCCAAGGCGCCAGTTTGCGGTACGCGTGCACTATTGCCATTCAAGGGAGCATCCGTGCTGCCATTCTGCCGATAGAAGCTGACTACGGTTTTTGCGGCAAGATCGCGCTGGGCGATGTTGGCCACCTCCATATGGGCAACAAGCCTGGCAGCCATCGGGCCAACCGGCTCTTTCAGGATTTCCGCCATCAGCTTTAGGGAAATGCCTTTGACGATCTGGTTCAGGAGCCGTTCCACATTGGCGATCTCCTGCGGCTTCAAGCGCTGCACGACCTCGAAGAGACGAGCCGTATAGTCGAGCAACGACTCGTTTTCCCCGCGCGGAGTCTTCAGGAGTTTGCCGATCGTCTCGGCAAGAATTGACGAACCCTGTGCCAGCTTGAGCTGGGCAGAAAGCGAGGCGGCATCGAGGCGTGCGCCTGAAAGGGCTGTGTCGTTTGCCGTCTGCGATTGCGAGACTTTTGACGACACGATTACACGCGCAGACGTAACCGCCGCCTGCGCCTGGCTCTGGTAATCTGCAGTCGAACTCAACGCGGCACGAACGGGTGGCAGCATCGCATGCTCCATCTGTTATCTGCGACGGTGGGACAGGTTCGGCCAATGTCTGGGAATTGTGCGGCTGCGGCCGCAACGCCTCATGGCGGTATGATGCCGATTGATAGACGTTAAATGAAAATGGTTAACAGCCGGCTAACTGCCGCCCGCGTGGTGCTGCAGATTGCCGGATCCCCGATCAAGCGGCATACTGAAGACGCTTTGAGCGGATCTTCCGAACGCTCAGCTATGCGCGAAAATATCCGTCTCTTCCCATCCGAGCAGATCGAGTCTTGCGCGGGTCGGTAGGAACTCGAAGCAGGCTGCGGCAAGATCGATGCGGTTGTCGCGGATCAGCCGCATCGTCAGCTTGTCGCGCAACGCATGCAGATAAAGTACGTCAGAAGCCGCATATTCGAGCTGCGCCTGTGACAGCGTTTCGGCTGCCCAGTCTGTCTGCTGCTGGGCCTTGGAAATATCGACCTCGACCAGTTCTCGCAGATTGTCCTTCAATCCGTGACGATCCGTATAGGTTCGGGTCAGGCGTGACGCGATCTTGGTGCAGAAGACCGGTGTGGCCAATACCCCGAATGTATGGAAAAGCACGGCAATATCGAATCGGCCGTAGTGGAAGATTTTTTGCCGAGACGAATCGGCCAGCAATGCGACGAGGTTAGGCGCCTGATTCTGTCCGGCTGCAATGCGGATGACGTCTGCGGTGCCATCGCCCGGCGATAATTGCACAACACATAGGCGATCACGGCGAGGGATCAGGCCGAGCGTCTCGGTATCGATCGCGATCGCGCCCGTGTAACGGGCCGCTGCTGCTGCCGGAAGATCTCCCTCGTGGTAGCGAATTTCAGCCATAATCGCGCCTTTCCAAGCATTTGAATCGATATTGCCTATAATCCAGCTTTGCTCATAGCGATATAGTGATGATGGCAGACATGATGTTGCCAATATGGGCAAATGCTCAGCATTGCACCTATTGCATTGCTGCAATGCGCCCAACCGGCTTGGCGAGCATACCAGTGTTAGCCTATATATTGCTCATCGAACGACGCACTCCTCCTCCCAGTGTCGTTCGATACGGATCGGCAACATCCTCCTCCTCCCAGTTGTCGATCAAGTTTAAAGCCTGGCGCATCCTCCTCCCGCGCCAGGCTTTTCGCTTTTCTGGAGGTCTTTTCCCAAAGACGATTGAACCGCGTATCCGAGATTGTTCTGCGATCAGGCTTGTTTCTTGCCGATTTGGTGAGGTTTTCAACGCCCGATGCCTTTTCATGAAAGGCTCGAAATGGGCGCTGAACGTTTCCCCTCGCGATCAGCGTAAAGCGTCTATCGCGCTGAGCACGTCGTCTTCGACCTCTATCCCATTCGTCAAAGCTTCGGCCCGCATACCTTTCCCCTTGCGGCCGGGAAGCCGGACGCCTTCCTGGCTCGTCATTTCTTCAGCAAGCGCGGCCATGCGCATGGCGGTGCCACCGCCATTGGCTGCGTCCGGATCGATCGCGATGATCGTGTGACCAAGTTCCGGTGGCGGGCCATTTTCGTCAAAAAGCGAGGTTGCCTCGTAAGAGAAGTTTGCACCTGCAAGACCTGCAGAAAGCACCTCCACCATCAGCGCCAGTGCAGCCCCCTTGGCGCCGCCCGAGGGAGCCATGGTGCCTTTAAGCGCCGCAGCGGGATCCGTGGTGGGATTGCCTTCAATATCGAAGGCCCAGTCATCGGGAATGCCCTTGCCCCTCTGGTGGGCCTCCATGACCTTGCCACGCGCGACCTTCGAGAGTGCCAGGTCTATGACCAAAGGATCCGAATTCAAAACAGGAACTGTAAAGGCGATCGGGTTGGTGCCGAAGAGCGGGCTTTTCCCACCCCAGGGCGCCATGGCGGCCGGTGCATTGGCGAACATCATGGCGATCAGCCCCTGGTCGGCAAAGCGCTCCACTGTCAGTGCCATAACCCCGGCATGATGCGAGCGCCCGATGGCGGCAAAGGCGATCCCCTGTTCGCGGGTGATGGCCGGAAGTTCGGCAACGGCAAGATCGAGAGCAGGGTAGGCAAAGCCATGCGCGGCGTCTATCGATAAAACTGCGGGACGTGTGCGTAAGGATCGTGGCGTGGCAGAGCCGTTCACTTTACCGGTTCTAACCTGCTTCACATAAGCAGGTACGCGGCGAAGGCCGTGGCCGGATTGACCGGCGGCTTCCGATTGAACCAGTGCGCGGGCGACGGAAAGAGCGGCCGAAGGCACGACGCCATTGTCTTCGAAGATGCTGCGGATGAGCGCTTCGGCTTCAGTCAAGGTCATATGCATGGGGAGGGGGTCCAGAAATTCCGTGTTGAGGCGAGAGATCAGAGCGAGCTGCCTTCGCCTCCAAACGGAATGTCGGGCCGGATCCCTCTTAAGCGATCACTCGCACTCTACCGACTGGGTAAGTGAACTGGCAACACCTGAAGGCGGTGCCGGAATCGGTGAGGCCTTGCGAATGGCTGCCGTCACATAATCATCGATCTGAGCATTGCCTGAGGAGCGTGCAACAGAAACGCGACCGATATTACCGCCGTTGTCGAATGTGAAGCTGACCGTGACGACGCCCTTGTCGCGGACCGGGCAGCGACGGGCGTTGCGTGCGATCTTGGCTCGGACACGCGTCATCCAACGAGCCGGCGAGACCGAAGAGGTCGCAACAGAACCGGTCGACGACTGGCTTGCTGCATTCCGGTTTGATTGCTGTACCTGCGCCTTGGCCTGGGCAAGCTCCTTCTGAGCCTGCTGCTGTTGTGGCTTTTTGCGCTCGACCTTCTTGGGTTTCTTTTTCGGTTCCGGCTTTTCCGCGATCTCCGGCGGTGGCGGCGGAGGACGAACGACCGGCAGCGGCACCTCGACATTTTCGAGCGCCGCAGTCATCTGCTGTTCGAGCGGATCTGGCTCTTCGATCGGCTCCGGCGGTGGCTCGGGCAGGGGCTGAGCGATCTCAGGCTCGGGCGGAAGAGGTTCTTCCTCGACAACTTCTTCGGGCGGCGGTTCCACCGGATCGGGCAGCGGATCAGGCTCCTGCTGAACCTCTTCGACAGGTTTTACCTGCTCGCTCTCCACCTTCTCTGAATCGGTCGTGTCGGGCGAAACCTGTTCCGCCTCCGTATTGACGGCCTCCGGTTCCGGCGCAAGCTCGATCATGATTGCAGCGGGCGGTGCGCTGTCAGCATCGACGACCGGTTCCTCCTGCATCAGAAGGGCAGCGGCGGCGATATGCGCGCTCAGCACCAGCACGGAGGCGCCAGCCCATAGCGAGATCTCGCCGATCTTCTGAACCCGATTGCGATAGGGGGCGGCAGGGTTCATGGTGCTACTCCAGGCGCCGCTCCAGCGGGCGCTGGCGCAGTTTGTGCTTCAGGCTGAGCCTGAGCACCTGGCTGAGCTGCCGGTTGAGCAGCGCCAGGCAACACTTCCAGCCCGACCAGCGCGATCTTCAGATATCCCGAATTGCGAAGCAAATTCATCACTTCCATGAACTGGCCGTAATCGACGGCCTTGTCGGCACGCAAAAATATACGCGTGTCCTTATTGCCGCCGGTGATCGTGTCGAGCCTGGCCGCCAGTTGTTCGCGCGCCACCGGATCATTGCCGAGGTTGAGCGTCAGGTCCGACTGGACGGTCAGATAGAGAGGTTCTTCCGGCCGCTGTGCAGGCTTCGCGCTCGATGCAGGCAGGTCGACATTGACGTCCACCGTCGAGAGCGGGGCGGCGACCATGAAGATGATCAGGAGGACCAGCATGACGTCGATGAACGGCGTCACGTTGATCTCGTGGTTCTCCTGCAATTCCTCGCCGTGATGTTCGCGAATGCCGCCGGCCATGGTTTTACTCTCCGGCCATGAGGGATACCGGGGCCGACTTGCGGCCGCCCGGAGGAACCTTGCGGAAATCGAGATCGCGACTTACCAGCCGCTCGACGCCGCTGGCGGCATCGGCAAGCAGCTGGCGGTAACCGGTCACCGAGCGGGCAAACAGGTTGTAGATCACGACGGCCGGAATGGCGGCAACGAGACCGATGGCCGTTGCAAGCAGTGCTTCGGCGATGCCGGGTGCAACGACAGCAAGATTGGTCGTCTGCGTTTCCGAAATGCCGATAAACGAGTTCATGATACCCCAGACCGTGCCAAACAGGCCGACGAAGGGCGCAACAGAGCCGATCGTTGCCAGAATGCCGGTACCGCGCGCAATACGGCGGCCGGCAAAGGCCTCGATGCGCGACAGGGACGAGCCGACACGTTCTTTCACACCGTCACCCTCGACATGGTCGAGAGCATCTGCGGACATCTTCATTTCCTCGGCAGCGGCTTGCAGCATATAGGCGGCGGGGCCACCGCGTCCGGCAGAGGCGTCGACTGCTTCTGCAAGCGTGCGGGAATTGCGGATGATCTTGATGATACGGCCTGCACGGGCGCGGGCGCCGGCAAGCTCAAGCGTCTTCACCAGCCAAACGGTCCAGGTTGCGAGCGATGCGATGGCAAGCCCGATCATGACGCTTTTCACGACCCAGTCTGCCGCCATGAACATGCCCCAGGGGGACAGATCATGGGGAATTGTCAGTGCTTCCGGCTCGTCAGCCGGGGCAAGATCCGTCACGGTTTCCTGAGGCAACTGTGCCTGAACGGGGGCCGAACCGGCGTCGGCTGCGGGCGTGTCAGGTATCGAACCCGGTGCGGGCTGTGAAGCGACCGGAGCTGGCGTCTCGGCCGGCGTAGAAGGTACAACTGGCTGCGCCTGTGCCTGGGCAGTGGGAGCCGTCTCGTTTGCTGATGGTGCAGCAGGTGCTGCTGGTGCCACGCTTTCTGAAGGAGCAGAAGGCGTTGTCGGAGCCTGCGCAGTTGCCGGTGCGGCGGGAGCAGCTCGACCGGTGGTTGGCGCAGCGGAAGAGGCGGGGGCCGGCTGTTGTGTTGTGTTGTCAGCCTGCGGAGCGGCCGGTGCCTCTTGAGCAGAGGTTTGGGCCATTGCCATGGCGCTCAACAAGGTAAGCGTCGCAACCGACAGTCCGAGATGTTTCGCAACCTTCCCAAGGCGGCGGTTTCCGGCGACGGTAGGGGCAAAAGCAGCAGACATTTCAGGCGATACTCCGACTATTGCCGAAAGGCATTTTTGCCGGCTCGGCACGATATCATTCGGTCACGGCCCAACTTGAGGCCAGCAACAGACTTTGCTGCTATGCGATAATAAACATGACTACAAATGGCAACTAATAAATCTTGAGTGAAGCCGCCAATTTTACCTTCAGCATATCGGAAATGACGGAAGTCAGGCCTGTTGTGGTCTGCGCCATACCATATTGGCGCAGACCAGCTGCTTATCGGATTTTTTCTCTTAAGGTTTAGCGGGCCAGCCAGCCGCCATCTACGGGCAGGACGGTGCCATGGATATAGTCCGACGCCGAAGAGGCGAGGAAGACGGCAGCGCCGCCCAGTTCTTCCGGCTTGCCCCAGTGCCCGGCGGGAATGCGCGCCAGAATGGCGGCATTTCGGTCGGGATCGTTGCGCAGTGCCTCGGTGTTGTTGGTCGAGAAATAGCCAGGCGCAATCGCGTTGACGTTGATGCCCTTACCCGCCCATTCGCAGGCCAGAAGCCGGGTCAGGCCGGCAAGTCCGCTCTTCGATGCCGTGTATGAAGGAATGCGGATCCCCCCCTGGAAGGATAAAAGCGAGGCGATATTGACGATCTTTCCACCCTTTTCGGCTGCAACGAGACGTCGGGCGAAGGCTTGAGACAGAAAGAAGACGTTCTTCAGGTTCACGTCCATCACCGCGTCCCAGTCTTCCTCGGTAAAGTCGAGGGCATCGGCGCGGCGGATAATCCCCGCATTATTGACGAGGACATCTGCACCGCCGGACCATTCTGTCGTCTCGTCCAAAATGCGTTCGATCGGTTCAAGCGTGGAAAGATCTGCCGAAATCGCGAGGCTTTCACCGCCAGCGGCTTTGATCGCAGCTTCCGTCTCTGCCATTGATGAGCGACCGACGAGCGCCACTTTGGCTCCAGCCTCGGCGAGCGCCACAGCAATGGCTTGGCCTAAGCCGGTATTGGCGCCGGTGACGATTGCTGTCTTGCCGGTCAGATCGAACGAAAGTGCCATACAAAATCTCCACATAAACGAAAACCGCCGGGGATTACTCCCCGGCGGTTCCTAACATGACAATTGTCAAGCTTAAAGCGTGCGCGTGATATGTTCCACGCGGAAGCACTCGATCGTATCGCCGGCGCGGATGTCTTCGTAGTTTTCGAAGGCCATACCGCATTCCTGACCCATCGGCACTTCGGCAACTTCGTCCTTGAAGCGCTTGAGCGTCTTGAGCTTGCCTTCGTGGATGACGACGTTGTCGCGGATGAGGCGAACACCTGCACCACGCTCGACCTTGCCTTCGACAACACGGCAACCGGCAACCTTGCCAACCTTGGTGATGTTGAAGACTTCCAGGATCTCGGCATTGCCGAGGAAGGTTTCGCGGCGTTCCGGCGAAAGCAGACCCGACATCGCTGCCTTAACGTCATCTACCAGATCGTAGATGATGTTGTAGTAGCGGATATCGATACCGTTACGCTCGGCCGTCGTGCGGGCCTGAGTGTTGGCGCGGACGTTGAAGCCGATGATGGCGGCATCCGATGCCTCGGCGAGCGAGATATCCGACTCCGTGATCGCGCCTGCGCCCGAATGAACGATGCGTGCACGAACTTCGTCTGTACCTAGCTTGTCGAGCGACGCGATGATCGCTTCGACCGAACCCTGCACGTCGCCCTTGATGACCAGCGGGAATTCCTTGAAGCCGGTATTCTGCAGCTTGCTCATCATCTGCTCGAGCGAGCCGCGCTGACCGGTCTGACGGGCAACGGCCTTGTCGCGTGCCAGACGCTGACGGTATTCCGAGATTTCGCGGGCGCGAGCTTCGTTTTCGACGACGGCGAAACGGTCACCTGCAGCAGGCGTACCCGAAAGGCCAAGGACTTCCACTGGCGTTGCCGGACCGGCTTCCTTGACGTGGTCGCCCTTGTCGGTGACGAGAGCACGAACACGGCCCCACTGATCGCCGGCAACGATGATCTGGCCCGGCTTCAGCGTACCCTTCTGCACGAGGACCGTCGCAACCGCACCGCGACCACGGTCGAGCTGGGCTTCGATGACGGTACCTTCTGCCGTACGGGTCGGATCGGCCTTCAGGTCGAGGATTTCGGCCTGCAGAAGAACGGCCTCGAGCAGCTTGTCGAGGTTTGTCTTGTTTTTGGCCGAAACTTCGACGTCGAGCACTTCACCGCCGAGCGATTCGACGAAGACTTCGTGCTGCAGAAGCTGCTGACGGACCTTGTCCGGCTTGGCTTCGTGCTTGTCGATCTTGTTGATCGCCACGATGATCGGAACACCGGCCGCCTTGGCGTGGTTGATGGATTCGATCGTCTGCGGCATCACGCTGTCGTCGGCTGCAACCACGAGGATTGCGATATCCGTCGCCTGCGCACCACGGGCACGCATGGCCGTAAAGGCGGCGTGACCGGGAGTATCGATGAAGGTGATCTTCTGACCGTTCTTTTCGACCTGGTAGGCGCCGATATGCTGGGTGATGCCACCGGCTTCGCCGGAAACGACATTCGCCTGGCGGATCGCGTCGAGCAGCGAGGTCTTACCGTGGTCGACGTGACCCATGATCGTGACGACCGGCGGGCGCGAAACCATTTCGCCCGCATCGTCGGCCTTGTCGAAGATGCCCTCTTCAACGTCGGATTCCGAAACGCGCTTGACGGTATGGCCGAATTCGGCGGCGATGAGTTCGGCAAGGTCGGCGTCGATGACGTCGCCCGGCTTCATCATCTGGCCTTCCTTCATCAGGTACTTGATGACGTCGACCGCGCGTTCGGACATGCGCTGCGACAGTTCCTGAATGGTGATGGTTTCCGGCAGGATGACTTCGCGAGCGACCTTTTCACGGGTCTCCTGCATCTGGCTGCGGCGGAACTTTTCCTGTCGGCGGCGCATGGCCGCCATCGAACGGCCACGGTTGTTGCCGTCATCGTCGGTGCTGGCAGCGGTGATCGTCAGTTTGCCCTGGCGGCGGCCTTCGTCGCCCTTCGGGCGTGCCGGCGGCTTGGCAGGGGCGGGCGCCGCGACGCGGCCACGGCCGGGTACACCAGCCGGACCACGGGCAGGACCGCGATCGTCGTCTTCGTCATTGCCGCGACGGCCGCGTACGACGCCGGGCTGCGCTGCAGGCGCGTCGGCACCGGGGCGCGGCGACTGCGGACGACCGGCCGGACCACGATCAGCGGTACGTTCCGGGGCACGGGCTGCGACCGGAGCTGGCTCTGCTGCAACAGGTTCGGGTTCCGGCTCGGGCTTTGGCATGGCTGCAAGGCGGGCAGCCTCGGCAGCTTCTTCAGCCTTACGAACCTCTGCTTCGGCGGCGCGACGTGCTTCGTCTT
>DFNX01000013.1:93520-504605 GCA_002376235.1 Neorhizobium sp. UBA3556
TATAACTTCGCGAGCCTGTGCTTCCATCAGCGCACGGCGACGGGCTTCCATTTCTCCTGCGGAGAGATCGTGAAGCACGTTCGGGCGGTTCTGCTGCGGACGCTGGCCGGACTGCTGCGGGCGCTGGCCCTGCTGCTGGCCGTAGTTCGAGCCCGAACGCTGGCCCTGATGCGAACCGGGGCGCTGTCCTTGCGGCTGCGCCGGACGCTGACCCTGCGGGGCCGGCTGATGCATGCGCGGCTGCGGTGCGGCGGCGGCCGGAGCCTGCGGACGCGGCTGTTGCGGCTGTGGTGCAGGCGCGGGCTGTGCCGCAGCTTCAACAGGGCGCGGCGCCGGTGCTGCTGGTGCTGCCGGAGCGGCGATCGGGGTAATCGGCTTTTCGTCCTGCGGACGGGTCGGGCGGCGTTTCACCGTTTCGACGACGACCGCTTTCGTGCGGCCGCGACCCATATCCTGACGTACAGTACCCTGGTTCATGCCGGATGGCTTGAGTGAGAGGGTCTTCTTTACGCCGAGTGTCTTGTCGTCTTTGTTGTCGGTCATTCCGTTCCTGTTCCTTCGTACAGGAACGGATGAAAGCCATCAGAACCTGTCGTTCAAGTCTTACAAATCGATCTGCGTCCGGCTAGAGCCGGTGACAGCGTCATGGTTTAGGCATGTCAATGACACCCTTTGTCTGGGGCAGGCCGCTTTTGCGGTACTGCTCAAGTAGGTTTGCGCGCTTCACTACACCCTCACCGGCCTGCCCTGCAAGCGCGCAGGCATGGATAAAAGCATTCTCGCGCATCACTTCGTCCAATTCGGCCCCGGTGAGGAGCAAAAAGGCCGGAATGTCTGTCTCGGCATCGGTACCGAACTTAAAGGCTTTGCGGGCCTGATCTATCTTTCGAACGCCGTCCGCCGCTGCATCCGAAGCATGGAAGACGCCGATGGCGGCTCCCGAGCGGACTGCGGCATCGACTTTCATCGCGCCTGAGACGAACTGGCCAGCCTTGCGAGCCATATTCATCATTCCTGCAAGGTCGGCGACCAGAAGCCGGTCGACCAAAGCGCCGAGATCATCAGTTGCTTTCGTTTCGCTTTTGAAAGCGCGCGAAAACAGCTTCCGCTTCACGGCCCGGTCGACAAGCTCCCGTTCTGCCTTGATCCAGCAGCCTCTACCGGGAAGCTGCCGTTTCAGATCTGGAACCACGCTCCCATCGGGAGCGCGGACGAAACGGATCAGGTCCTTAGGGTCGGTCGCCTCGCGGGTGACAATGCAGGTGCGGTCGTTCACGACGAAATCGTCCGGCCAATCATCTGCATCATTCACCCCATCACCGTCCGCGATCATTCCTGATCGGCGGCGACGGCCTCCTCCTCGGCCTCTGCCTGTTCGCTGGCGAGATCTTCCTCGGTGATCCAGCCTGCGAGCAGGCGGGCCTGGACGATCATCTGCTCGGCTTCGACGCGGGAAACGTCGAACTTCGAGAACGTGCCTTCGAACTTCTTCGTTTCGCCGTCCTTGCGTTCCGACCAGCCGACCAGATCGTCGGCAGCGCAGCCGGCGAAGTCTTCGATCGTCTTGATGCCTTCTTCACCGAGTGCAACCAGCATCTGGGCGGTAAGGCCTTCGATCTGCTTCAGCTCGTCCTGAACGCCG
This sequence comes from Neorhizobium sp. UBA3556, assembly GCA_002376235.1. Classification (GTDB taxonomy): domain Bacteria; phylum Pseudomonadota; class Alphaproteobacteria; order Rhizobiales; family Rhizobiaceae; genus Neorhizobium. Next base: position 95,163 of record DFNX01000013.1, read on the forward strand.
AGTGCGACGCGCTTGGCATCGTTTTCAGCCTCGATACGCTCCAGATATTCGCGGGCGCGGGTCTGGATTTCCGTCGCGGTATCTTCGTCGAAACCGTCGATCGACGAAATTTCGTCGAGTTCGGTATAGGCGAGTTCCTCGACCTGCGCGAAACCTTCCGAAGCAAGCACCTGGCCGACCATTTCGTCGACGTCGAGGGCTTCCATGAACAGGTTGGTGCGCTCGTTGAATTCCTTCTGACGGCGTTCCGACTCTTCGGCTTCCGTCATGATGTCGATATCCCAGCCGGTCAGCTGCGAAGCGAGGCGAACGTTCTGGCCGCGGCGACCGATGGCAAGCGACAGCTGCTCGTCTGGAACCACGACTTCGATACGCTCTGCGTCTTCGTCGAGAACGACCTTGGCGACTTCAGCCGGCTGCAGGGCATTGACGATGAAGGAAGCCGGATCCTGGGACCACGGAATGATGTCGATCTTTTCGCCCTGAAGTTCGCCGACAACGGCCTGAACGCGGGAGCCGCGCATACCGACGCAGGCGCCGACCGGATCGATCGACGAATCGTTGGAGATAACGGCGATCTTGGCGCGGGAACCCGGGTCACGGGCAACCGACTTGATCTGGATGATGCCGTCGTAGATTTCCGGAACTTCCATGGTGAACAGCTTCACCATGAACTGCGGATGGGTACGCGACAGGAAAATCTGCGGACCACGCTGTTCGCGGCGTACGTCGTAAACGTAAGCGCGGACGCGGTCGCCGTAGCGCATGTTTTCGCGCGGGATCATCTCGTCGCGACGGATGATGCCTTCGCCGCGGCCGAGATCGACAATGACGTTGCCGTATTCGACGCGCTTGACGGTACCGTTGACGATCTCGCCGACGCGGTCCTTGAACTCGTCGAACTGGCGATCACGCTCTGCTTCGCGCACCTTCTGAACGATGACCTGCTTGGCCGACTGGGCGGCGATACGGCCAAAATCCATCGGCGGCAGCGGATCGGCAATGAAGTCGCCGATCTTGGCGTCGACATTGCGGTCGCGGGCGAGAGCCAGCGGGATCTGCGTGCCGTAGTCTTCTGCATGCTCGACGACTTCGAGAAGGCGCTGCAGACGGATTTCGCCGGTCTTGGAATTGATGTCGGCGCGGATGTTGGTTTCCGAGCCGTAACGCGAGCGGGCGGCCTTCTGGATGGCGTCAGCCATCGCAGCCAGCACGATTTCGCGGTCGATGACCTTTTCGCGGGCCACAGCGTCTGCGATCTGCAGAAGTTCAAGCCGGTTTGCGCTCACTGCCATTGTCGTTGGTCTCCGTAGGTCCAATTCTGGCGGCCCTCCCTCCTCGGAAAGGCCAGTGTGTTGGTCGATTATTCTTCGTCTTCAGCTTCGTCGTTCTGGTTCGCCGCCTGCTGCTTGGCGAGCTTGTCGGCACGCAGCGCATCGCGGATCAGATCGTCCGTCAGGATCAATTTGCCTTCGGCCAGCGCCGAGAACGGGATGACGACCCGCGGTTCCTCGCCATAGGCGACCTGGTCGCGCTCGACAGTGAAACCTTCTTCGTTGACGTCGGCAATCTTGCCACGGAAACGCTTCTTGTTGTCGATCATGATCGACGTTTCGCATTTCACCAGATGGCCGGTCCAGCGGGCAAAATCCGACTTGCGCACCATCGGCCGGTCGATGCCCGGCGACGACACTTCGAGATGATACTCGCGATCGATCGGATCTTCCACATCAAGAACGGGTGAGATGGCGACCGAAACGGCTTCGCAGCCTTCGACATCCATCGTGCCGTCATTGCGCTCGGCCATGATCTGCAGGGTCATGCCGTTCAGGTTCAGCAAGCGCACACGGACCAGACGGTAATCCATGGCGGTCAGTACCGGCTCGATGATTTCGGCGATCCTGAGGTCGAGACCTGTCTCGACGATGAGACGCGGCTCGTGGTCTGTCTGCTGCATAAGCTCTCCGGTTCAATCCCCGCTCAAACTGCGGGTTGAAGCGATCGCCTAACAAAAAAGAGCGGGTCCGGTGTGGGCCCACTCTTCATCGGACGATCAAGAATATGGGCTGCATATACGCGCATGGACCGGCAATTGCAAGACTTCCGCATTTCCGCCATTCAAAGCTGGAATTAGCCTGATCGACGTCTATAACCGGTTCAGAGAGTCGGGAAGAGGAGCAAGGCCATACCGTGCCGGACAGGATAGCAACACTCGCGCCGTTCAAGAACCAGACCTTCCGTACAATATGGATTGCGAGCCTTGCATCGAATTTCGGCGGCTTGATTCAGGCTGTCGGCGCCGCCTGGATGATGACCTCGATCTCCAATTCGCAGGACATGGTGGCGCTCGTCCAGTCGTCCACCACTCTGCCGATCATGATGTTCTCGCTGATTGCTGGGGCTCTCGCCGACAATTTCAACCGGCGCAGCATCATGCTGACGGCACAGCTCTTCATGCTGGCCGTCTCGATCGCGCTGACCATCTTCGCCTATCTCGACCTCTTAACGCCCTGGCTGCTTCTGTGTTTCACCTTCCTTCTCGGCTGCGGCGTGGCGCTGAATAACCCTGCGTGGCAGGCGTCCGTCGGCGATATCGTTTCGCGCGAGATGCTGCCCCAAGCCGTGACGCTCAACAGCGTCGGCTTCAACATAACCCGCAGCGTTGGACCGGCCATCGGCGGCGCAGTGGTGGCCGCAGCAGGAGCTGCAGCGGCTTTCGCATTGAATGCCGCAAGTTACGTAGCGCTCATGTATGCGCTCCTGCGCTGGAAGCCCGAGCGTCGCGACGATGCGCTGCCGCGCGAAACGCTTCTGAGGGCGCTTTCGGCAGGTCTCGGCTACGTGTCCATGTCGCCGAACATTTTGAACGTGCTTTTCCGCGGCATGCTTTTCGGTTTCTCGGCCAGCGCCATCCTGGCGCTTTTGCCGATCGTTGCGCGCGATCTCGTTTCGGGCGGCCCATTGACCTACGGCATCATGCTCGGTTGCTTCGGCGTAGGCGCGATCGGTGGCGCCATGTCGAACGCGAGATTGCGCGAAAAGCTGACGAGCGAGCGGATCGTCCAGTTCGCTTTCCTTGGTTTTGCGGCAAGTTCTGCCGTTATTGCGCTCAGCACCAATACTGCGCTGACCGCGATCGTGCTGGTTGTGCCGGGAGCCTGCTGGGTCCTGGCTTTGTCGCTTTTCAACACGACCGTGCAGTTATCGGCCCCGCGCTGGGTCGTCGGCCGGGCATTGTCCTTTTACCAGACGACGACATTCGGCGGCATGGCTGTCGGGAGCTGGATTTGGGGTGTCGGCGCCGAAAACCTCGGGGTTTCCGTGTCTCTCAGTCTCGCAAGCCTGGCTATGCTTGCGGGTGGATTGGCTGGTTTGAAGAACCCGCTGCCGCAATTCAACGACGTCGATCTGAGCCCTTTGAACAAGTTCAACGAACCGATGCTGCGGCTCGACCTGCAGCCGCGAAGCGGCCCTATCGTCTTGCAGATAGACTATGAGATCGCTGAGAATGATATTCCCGAATTTCTCACCCTGATGGCGCGTCGTCGGCGTGTTCGCATTCGTGACGGCGCACGCCAATGGGCTCTGATGCGCGATCTCGAGCATCCGGAAATCTGGACCGAGACCTACCACACAGCGACCTGGGCCGACTATGTCCGCCATAATCGCCGGCGTCTGCAGATCGATGAAGAGATATGGGACGCGATCCGGAAACTTCACAAGGGCGTGGAGGGGCCGCGGGTCCACCGCATGATCGAGCGACAGACCATCCCGCCGAATGACGATATCTTCCACAAGCATCATGTCGATCTGCATTGAGGCCGGTGATGTTCCGCAAGGCAAGCTCGGTCGATCTGCCCGCAATGATCGCGCTTCTGAGCGATGATCCGCTCGGCGCGACCAGAGAGGTTGTGTCCGAGACGATCGATCAGGCCTATCTGGACGCTTTCGCGGCTATTGAGGCAGACAGCAACCAATTGCTGGTGGTCGCCGTCGATGACTGTGATGGCGTGATCGGCTGCCTGCAGCTATCCTTCATTCCCGGCCTGTCCCGCAAGGGCATGTGGCGAGGCCAGATCGAGAGTGTCAGGATCGCCGCTGGTCATCGCGGTGACGGGTTGGGGGCGGCCATGATCAAATGGGCAGTCGGGCAGGCGAGAAATCGCGGTTGCGGCCTCGTTCAACTGACGTCCGACAAGCGGCGGCCTGATGCGATCCGGTTTTACGAAAAACTGGGTTTCGTCGCGAGCCACGAAGGGCTGAAGCTGGACCTATCTTAACCTGGCCTTGAGCGAAGCATCGGGATAGCAGGTCGGAGAGATCCCGGCCTTCGTCTGCCAGTCGCCGAGCGAGCGGCGTGTCTTGAAGCCCGGCAATCCGTCGACATTGCCGACATCATATCCCTTTGCGACCAGCACCTTCTGCATGGCGAGCACATCGGAGCGCAGCATCTTGCCGACATCGCCCCATTTCGCCTGGAACGGACCGCTACCATAGGCGATGCGATCGGCCAGATTGCCGATGAACAGCGCATAGAGGTCGGAATTATTATATTCCTTCAGCACGTAAAAATTCGGCGTGACGATGAATTCCGGACCGTTCCGGCCCGCCGGAAGAAGCATCATCCCCGGCGATTTCATTTCCGAAGCCGGAAACGCCTTGCCTGAAATACGCGTGATCCCGGTCGATGCCCAGGCGGAGATCGGCTTGGCAAGGTCCGGCCCTTCCTGTGCGCAGGACACATTGGCGGGGATGGAGACTTCAAAACCCCAGTCGCGACCGGCCTGCCAACCCTCGTGCTTCAGATAGTTGGCTATCGATGCCAGCGTGTCAGGCACCGAATTCCAGATATCCGGATGGCCATCCTTGTCGAAGTCCACGGCATATTTCAGGTAACTCGTCGGCATGAACTGCGGCTGGCCGAGCGCTCCGGCCCATGATCCCTTCATCCTCGAAGCGCTCACGTCACCACGCTCGATCATCGTCAATGCTGCGATCAGCTCCTCGCGAAACATCGGCTTGCGGGTCGACATGAAAGCCTTGGTCGCCAGAACGTCGACCGCCGAATAGGGCAGTTTTGCCCGTCCGAAACCGGATTCACGGCCCCAGACGGCAATGATGATTTCGCCGGGAACGCCATAGGCCGCTTCGATTTTCTTCAGGCCCGCCGCATAGGTGCCGGCCAGCCCGCGTCCGGCCAAGCCCAGCGTCTGCAGCCGGTTCTCGTTGAAATAGGCGCCGGGAGAGGAAAATTCCGCCTGGCTCTGATCCTGCTGTTTTGGCGGCTTGGAGCCGGGCGGCACGAGGTCGGGCAGGCTCCAGTTGAGCTTGATCCCGTCGAATGCCGCTCGCAGCGTCCTGTCCGAGATCCCAGCCTTGCGTGCTTCCGGGGCGAGATCGGTTGCGATCCACTGCTGGAACTGGCGTTCGACGTCCGGCTTGCTTTGGGCGGATGCGGGGAGGGGGAGGAAGGCAGCAGCCATGGTTATCAGCACCGCTGCGGCGCGACGGCGGGTAAGCTTCATCATCGTCGTCCTCCTCGAAACAAAAATATCAGATCGCCGTCCGCGCCCGAAGCGCTGCGGTAAGCGTGCCTTCGTCGAGATAATCGAGTTCTCCGCCAACTGGTACGCCATGCGCGAGCCGCGTGATCTTGACGTCGAAATCCGAAAGCTGGTCAGTGATGTAATGCGCCGTGGTCTGCCCCTCGACCGTCGCGTTAACCGCGATGATGATCTCCTTCACCGTCCCTTCGCTGACGCGATCGACAAGCGCGCGGATGTTGAGATCGTCGGGGCCAACACCGTCGAGCGGCGACAGCGTGCCACCGAGAACGTGATAGGCGGCATTCATCGCGCCGGCGCGTTCCAGCGCCCAGAGATCGGAAACGTCCTCGCAGACGATCAGCATCGAATGGTCGCGACGGATATCGGTGCAAACGGTGCACGGATCGGACGTATCGACATTGCCGCAGCGCGAGCAGATCTTCACCTTGTCATAGGCCTCGCCCATGGCCAGCGAGAGCGGGCCGAGCAATTGATCTTTCTTTTTGATCAGGTGCAGCGCTGCCCGGCGCGCGGACCGCGGGCCAAGCCCCGGCACTTTCGCCAGAAGCTGGATGAGTTTTTCGATTTCGGGGCCGGTGACTCGCTTTGCCATGTTCTCCCTTTAGCCCATATGTCGGTTGAACGGAAAGACCGAAGGACCAAGGCCCGCATGAAACTTCTCGCGATCTGCATCGGCCAGGCGGAACGACTGCCCGGAAAGAGCTACAAGACCGGCATCTACAAGGCGCCTGTCAACGGTTCGGTCCTGATCGATGAGCTCGGTCTGGTGGGAGACGCCGTCTGCAACACGAAACATCACGGCGGGCCGGATCAGGCGATCCTGCTTGAGGGATCGCTGACGCTCGACTGGTGGGCGGCTGAACTCGGTCGAGCCGTGCCGTTCGGAACATTCGGCGAAAACCTCGTTATCGAAGGCTTGGATAATCGAGACGTGGCGGTAGGCGATCGGTTTCATCTCGGCGAGGTCGTACTCGAAGCCACCTCTCCGCGTTCACCCTGCAACACGCTTGCTGCCCGCATGAGTTTTCCGGGTTTTTCCAGTGTCTTTCTCAAGGCGGGTCGCCCCGGCATCTATTGCAGGGTTATGAGCCCGGGAACTCTTCAATCCGGGGATGATGTGCGGCACGAAATTTACGCTGGCGAGCGTGTACCCGTTCTCGATCTCCTGGCGCCTATGAGCCGGAAATTGACGCAACTTGAAAGGATTCGCTTTCTTTCGGTGCCGATCGGCAGCCGGTGGGAGGACAAGCTTAAAGCGCCCGTATAATAAGTATCACGAAACCGTGATGTTTGGTGATATGGTTGCTTAGCTTTAAGGTCCTATACCCTACGATTGATGGCTATGCGGAGCTTTCTATGAGTTTTTTAACGCGCATCCCTTTCGGGTTTATTTCCGGCGCATTTGTCGCCTACCTCGCGACTGCAGCCGTGGTCGCTGCACAGGAAGCGAATACTGAGCATTCGATTTTTGCATTCGGCGGAGCGATGGTCGATGGCGACATGGCCGAATCCGCCAATCCCTTCGGTGTCGACTACGAGAACCGCCCTCTTTTCGGTATCGGCTATCAGTTCCTTCCCTATAGCATCGGTTCTGTGAAGCTGGGCCTTGAGGCGGGCCTTGCCGGACGGTTCAACGGCAATACCAATGCGGAGATATGGGGAGGCGTCGTCGGCCGTTACGATGCGATCGAGGTTGCCAATACATTCCGCATCATTCCCTCTTTCACCTTCGGCATCAGCCATGTGACCGGCACGATGAGTGGCCGTGAAAGGAAGAATGAAATCGAGCGGGACGGTGACGCCTCGACATTGTTCTATCTTGGGCCTGAGCTGAGTTTCAGCAGTGTCGCGAAACCGGAACTCGAGGTATTCTGGCGTCTGCATCATCGCTCTGGCGCCTGGGGCACACTTGGCGATATGCATGGCGGTTCCAACGCCAATGTCGTCGGCGTGAGGTATAATTTCTAACGGATTTTATCGGGTAGCTATCGCGGCGGCCGCACCCGCCATGGTGCCGGCCGAAATGCGATTGGCTATTTTTAGCGCGCGCGGACTCTTCAGGAATTGCCGTGCCTTGTTCGCCAGCGTGATCCAGATGATATCGACGGCCGCAAGCACGATCAGCATCGCGGCCACGAGTTCCAGCCAGCCAATGACTGTCACGCCGTTGAGATTGATGATCGATGGCAAAAGCGCGACATAGAACATCATGATCTTCGGGTTGCCGAGCGTCACGGTCAGTCCGGCGAAGAACATCCTTGCTGCGGAACGGCTTTCAGGCAGTTCTCCGCCAGCGCCATCCGTTTTTGCGAACCACATTTTCCAGGCGAGATAGAGAAGATAGGCAACACCGATCCACTTGATCGCGACAAAGACGGGCTGGAAGCTTTCGGCGATGGCGGAAAGACCGGCAACCGCAAAGGATAGCCAGACGGTCTCGCCCACCCACATCGCCATCAGGAAGGGCAGCACGTCGCGCCAGCCCTTGGTCAGCACGCGTGAGACGAGCGCGGCAATGCTGGGGCCGGGAGAACCCGCCGCGACGAACAGCGCGGCGGCGAATACGAGCACGGAAGCCAATGTCATCGGAACCGCCCTTTCGATGTCAGATCAGAACGGCAGCTTCATGCCGGGCGGGATCGGCAGGCCGGCAGTCAGTTCCTTGGTCTTTTCGGCGGTGATCTGCTCGGCGCGATCCTTCGCCGATTTGTGTGCGGCAACGATCAGGTCTTCGAGGATCTCGACATCGTCTTCCTTGAACAGCGATGGATCAAGCTTCAGGCCGAGCATTTCGCCCTTGCCGTTCATCTTCACGGTCACCAGACCGCCGCCGGCAGTGCCTTCGACTTCGAGAGCGGCGATATCCGCCTGCATCTTCTCCATCTTTGCCTGCATTTCCTTGACCTTGCCCATCATGCCCATGATGTCGCGCATCGGTAATTCCTCTTCTTCTCTTATAGCTCGATGTCGTCGCCGGGCAGGATATCGCCCTCGGCGGATTCGGCGATGGCCGGAGCCGGCGCATCCTCGACCTCGTTGTCTTCCTCAAGCACACGGATTCTGACGTCGGTGATCTTGGCGCCCGGAAATTGCGACAGGATCGCCGCGACATCCGGATCGGCGCGCGCGTCGGTCATCCGCGCTTCACGGGCGTTGGCGTCTGCCTCCACCAGCGTCGGCTCGCCTTCGTCCTTGCTCAGAGAAACGATCCAGTGAATGCCGGTCCAATCCTTCAGCTTGACGCCGAGTTCACCGGGCAGCGTGCCGGGACCGCCATCCGTCATGCGGATATCGAGACGGCCGGGTTCGATCTTCACCAGACGGACGAAATTGCGCACCAGCGCCTTCAGTCTCGGGTCGCGATGTTCGGTGCACAGATCGACAACGTCATGCAGCGAGCGGACGGCAACCTTCGGCTCCGGCCTCTCGGATGGGCGTTCCTCAATGCGGCCGACGGGCATTTCCCGCGGCGTCGTGTTCGGCACCGCCTGCAGCATGGCCGTCGGTCCGCCGGAAGGCGCGCGCTGGCCGCCATCGAAGCCACGGGCGTTGACGGTCGCCTGCTGCGCCATCTGCGTGCCGCGCCCGCCGCCATTGCCACCGCCGCCGCTGGACATCGGCTGGCCATCGCCATTGGCAAAATCCGCAAGCCGCCGCGCCGCATCCTCGGGGGAAGGAAGCGATGCCGCATGGGTCAGCCGGATCAGAACCATTTCGGCCGCACCTGCCGGGCGCGAAGAGCTTTCAGCCTCCGGAATGCCCTTCAAGAGCATCTGCCAGATACGCGACAGCGCACTGACCGCGACATTTTCGGAAAATTCCTTGCCGCGCACACGCTCCACTTCGCTCAGCGAAGGATCGTCGGCAGCTTCGGGAATATATTTGAACCGGGTGACGAGATGGGTGAAATCGGCCAGATCCGTCAGCACGACGACCGGGTTGGCGCCGGCTTCGTATTGGGCGTTGAATTCGGAAAGCGCAGCCGTGATGTCGCCCTTCACGATATGCTCGAACAGGTCGACGATACGGGCGCGGTCGGCAAGCCCCAGCATGCCGCGCACTGTATCCGCATGCACGCTGCCGCCGCCATGGGCGATCGACTGGTCGAGCAGCGAAAGGCCGTCACGGGCCGAACCTTCGGCGGCACGCGCGATCATCGCAAGTGCTTCCTGCTCGGCGGGAACGCCTTCCTTCTCCAGAATGGTGGTAAACAGGCCGACCAGATCGGCAGCGCTGATCCGGCGCAGGTCAAAGCGCTGGCAGCGGGAAAGCACGGTGATCGGAACCTTGCGGATTTCCGTCGTCGCGAAAATGAACTTCACATGTTCCGGCGGCTCTTCGAGCGTCTTCAGCAAGCCGTTGAAAGCCTGTGTCGAGAGCATGTGCACTTCGTCGATGATATAGACTTTGTAGCGCGCCGAAACCGGGCGGTAGCGCACCTGCTCGATGATCTCTCTGATATCATCGATACCGGTATGCGACGCAGCGTCCATCTCGATCACGTCGACATGCCGGCCTTCCATGATCGCCTGGCAATGTTCGCCGGGTTCACGAAGGTCGATTGTCGGGCGATCGATTTCGGCCGTCTTGTAGTTGAGCCCACGGGCAAGGATGCGGGCAGTGGTCGTTTTGCCCACCCCGCGGACACCGGTCAGCATATAGGCCTGCGCGATACGGCCGGTCTCGAACGCGTTGGTCAGCGTTCGCACCATCGGTTCCTGGCCGACCATCAGGTCGGAGAAATCCTTCGGCCGGTATTTGCGCGCGAGCACCCGGTAACCGTTGCTGCCTGAGGCAGGGGAGGAGGGATTAATCGATGTCGGCCCGCTGTCGCTCATAAGGTCCTGACTATAGGCCTTCGGGCCTTTACGGGCCATTCCGGCTGTCAGGCGATCTTGACCGGGCCGGATGTTGACCAAGATGAGAAGGTGGGAGGCTGGCACGGCGACCCGTGCCTGGCTCGTTAGGGCTGCTTCCTTCCGGACCTGACCCGGTTGGCGAGTGGCTCGTCCACCACCAACCTCCCGTCGCACATATCGGCAATAATGCTTCCAAATGCAAGCCAACCCTGTAAAAAACTATCAGTATCGAAAATCACAATGACGAAATGCCGGGGAGGATCGCTTGAGCACCTTTGAATTGGATCCGCGGCTTGCGAGGGACACCGAGCTGGTGGAGAGCCTTGGCCTCTGTCAGCTCCGGATCATGAAGGACAGTCGCTGGCCCTGGTTCATGCTGGTGCCGAAGCGCAGCGGCCTGAGTGAACTCTTTGAGCTTACCCCGCTCGATCAGGCGCTTCTGACCTTCGAGACCAACATGGTCGCCGCCGCGCTGAAGAAAGCGACAGGGGCCGAAAAGATCAATGTCGCCGCGATCGGCAATATCGTTCGCCAGCTGCATGTGCATATCGTCGCACGGTTCGATGGTGATCCGAACTGGCCCGGTCCGATCTGGGGCTATGGGCAGGCGGAAGCTTATGAAGATACCCGCAAGCAATCTGTGATCAAAAGCCTGACGGAAAATCTCGTATCATGACAAAAAGACTTTTCGAATCGGATGCGCCCCATCTGGAGCCGGGCAACCTGACTGCCTTTTCCGGCAACAGGCTGGACCGGCGGGCCGAATATCGTGCGGATGATTGCGTTAGCGAGGCGCTGGCGATCGAGGGCACTCATATTCTCGCTTTTGCAGGCGCAAAGCTCATCCTCAAGCATGACGAACAGATTTTGGATCCGCTCTTTTCGGCTTATGAACTGGTGGAACTCAAGCCTGATTTTGACAATGCAATCCTGCTTGGCTACCGCGAAAACGGCGAGCCGCGCGTGGCGGTTCCGGTCGAAATGCAGGCGGACGAGCTTGCGGCCCATTATAAGCCGACAGACGCTCGCGCGCTTTATCGCGAAGCGCTGATCGATGCGGAACTGCAGGGTGAGGTTGCCCAGGCGATCTCGCTTCTGTCCTGGAACGCGGCCAACCGCTTCTGCGGCAAATGTGGCTCGCCGACGGAGATGAAGATCGGCGGCTACAAGCGGGTTTGTACTCAGTGTCAGCACATGATGTTTCCGCGCACCGATCCGGTTGTCATCATGTTGACGGTCGATCAGGAAAATGATCGCTGCCTTCTCGGCCGCAGCCATCATTTTCAGGAGGGCATGTATTCCTGCCTCGCCGGCTTCGTCGAACCTGGCGAGACGATCGAACATGCAGTGCGCCGTGAGACCGTCGAGGAATCGGGCATCGAAATTGGTCGGGTGCGTTATCACGCCTCCCAGCCGTGGCCGATGCCGCATTCGCTGATGATCGGCTGTTATTCGGAAGCGATTTCGACCGAGATTACTATCGATCCGCAAGAAATGTCGGATGTCCGGTGGTTTACCCGTGACGAGGTGAAGCACATGCTCGACGCCGGCCCGGACATCAAACCCTTCGGCCCCGCCAGCGGCGCGATCGCCTATCGGTTGATGAAGGACTGGATCGATTGGCCGGATGAGATTTCCGGCGTCGCTTGAAATAAGAACTCCATCGCCTGTGCGAACAGGTCTAAAACCGGAGGCGCTTGATGACAGTGGCCCGTTCGGAACGTCTTCTTGTGCTTCTGCAGGTCATGCGGCGGTATCGGCAGCCGGTCAGCGGCGCAACGCTCGCAGCCGAAACTGGCGTCAGCCTCCGCACGCTCTATCGCGATATCGCCAGCCTGCAGGCGCAAGGGGCCCTGATCGAGGGTGAGGCGGGGCTCGGCTATGTTCTTAAGCCGGGTTTCATGTTGCCGCCGATGATGTTTTCGCAGGAGGAGATCGAGGCTCTCGTCCTCGGCTCCCGCTGGGTTGCGAAAATGGCCGATCCCATACTCGCGGCCGGTGCCGTGGATGCGCTGCAGAAGATCGCCGCAGTCCTGCCGGCCGAGCTGAAGGAGGAGATCGACAATTCCACTCTGCTCGTGGCAGCGCCGCGAAACAGGGAGGACAGGAGCGATCTGCCGATGATCCGCAGGGCGATCCGCGCCGAACACATGCTCGACCTTGCCTATGAAGATGAAAAGGGCGCACTGACCGAGCGCCGCGTCTGGCCTTTTGCGCTCGGCTTTTTTGACAGTGTTCGTGTCATGGTCGGCTGGTGCGAGCTGCGAGAGGGGTTTCGCCATTTCCGCACGGACCGCATCGTCTCCGCAGTTTCGACTGGAAAACGTTATCCGCGCCTCCGAGCTGCGCTGTTGAAGGAATGGCGGCAGGCAGAGGGAATTCCCACGCCGGGCTAGATCGATGCTGACAGAATTTGACAGTATGGTGGAATAAATCCCGGTCAGCCTCAACAAGGAGCACTGACATGGTTCATCCTGATTTCACTATTCTTTTCGTCGACAATCCGCTCGCAAGCGCCGCATTCTATCGCGATCTTCTGGCTGTGGAGCCGGTGGAAAGCTCGCCGACATTCGCAATGTTCGTATTGTCCAACGGCGTGAAGCTCGGTCTGTGGTCCCGCCACACCGCGCAGCCGGCGGTGACGGCAGAAGCCGGCTCGGTGGAAATCTGCTACCGGCTCGAAAACCCGGATGATGTCGATAGCGTCTATAGTGATTGGGCGAAGAGGGGCTTGCGTATCCTGCAGACGCCGGTGGAGCTGGACTTCGGCTACACCTTCGTCGCGACCGATCCCGATGGCCATCGCCTGCGCGTCTATGCCAGGATTGCGGCTGTCTGAAACGGGAAAGGCGGCACTTCAAAGCGCCGCCTTTTGGCTATTGGATGGCCGCTTGCCCGAATTTGAGCTGCGGCTTCGCAGAACCGCGCCTCAGGCTTTCTGCAGCGCCCCGCGCATCGGATGCCCCTTGTAGCTGCCGAGAATACGGACTTTTTCCGAGAAAAACCGCAGCTCTTCCAGCGCCCGGCGCACCGGCGCGTCGTCCGGATGGCCTTCGATATCGGCATAGAACTGCGTTGCCACGAACTTGCCGCCCAGCTGGTAGCTTTCGAGCTTCGTCATGTTGATGCCGTTGGTCGCAAAGCCGCCCATAGCCTTGTAGAGGGCCGCCGGGATGTTGCGCACATTGAAGACGAAGGTCGTGACGATCACGTCTTCCGGGTTGTTCCGCTGCACCCATTTCTCGTCGCGTGACAGGACGACGAAGCGGGTCACGTTGTTTTCCGTATCCTCGACATTCTCTGCTAAAATCTCGAGCTTGTAGAGATCTGCGGCAAGCCGTGGGGCAAGCGCCGCCATCGAGTGATCGCCCTTTTCCGCCACCATCTTGGCGGCCCCTGCCGTATCTCCGGCAACGACGGCCTTCCAGCCGTTCGAGCGAATGATCTTTCGGCATTGGCCGAGCGCATGGATATGGCTGTGCACGGTGCGGATATCGTCATGCTTGACGCCAGGCAGAACCATCAGCTGGAAGCGGATCGGCATGAAATATTCGCCGATGATATGCAGCCGCGATTCCGGTAAAAGCGTATGGATATCGGCCACGCGCCCGGCGATCGTGTTCTCGATCGGGATCATCGCAAGATCGGCTTCGCCGCTTTCCAACGCCTGAAACGCATCCTCGAAAGTTGCGCAGGGCAGCGGCTCCATATCCGGAAACATGTCGCGGCACGCCATGTCGGAATTGGCGCCGTAATCCCCTTGGAAGGCGATGCGATTGGTCAGCGTGGTCGTCATCTGTGCCTCTCTCAGGATTGGCGGGAAGAAAGGATGGCGCGGGCCTTTTCAAGCTCGGCAGGTGTATCGACACCGAGCGGGATCGAATGGACGATCTCTGCATCGATCCGCATTCCGGCTTCGAGTGCACGCAACTGTTCCAGCCGCTCGCGCAGTTCCAGTGGCGACGGGCCAAGCGAGACGAATTTTTCCAGCGCCGCACGCCGATAGGTATAGAGGCCGATGTGATGGTAGAGCGGGCCATCGCCGTAAGGCGCTGTCGCGCGGGTGAAATAGAGCGCCTTCAGCCGCGTTTCCGAAATCGGAGAGCCGACGATCTTCACCACGTTGGGATTGGTCTTTTCATGCTCATCGGTGATTTCAACGGTGAGCGTCGCGATATCGGTCGAGGCGTTGTCGAGCAGCGGACGCAGCGATGCGCGGACCACTTCCGCCTCGATCGTCGGCAGGTCGCCCTGCACGTTGATGATATACTCGGCCTTGCCCTCCGGGTCGGCCTTCTGCAACGCCTCGTAGATGCGATCGGAGCCGGACTGGTGATCTTGGCGTGTCATGACGACATCGAAACCGGCTGCCTTGACGACATCGAAGACGGCCTGCTCGTCGACGGCCACGACAACGCGTCCGGCCTTTGCTTCTTGCGCACGCTTCGCTACCTGAACGATCATTGGCAGACCGGCAATGTCCGCGAGCGGCTTATTGGGCAGTCGCGTCGAAGCCATGCGCGCAGGGATCATGACCAGTGTTTTTTCTGCTGCCGGTTGTGTCATCGAAGGCCTTCAATTCTCGCGTCAAGAGTGTCAAAAAGTCTCATGCGGCGCGTTTTGTTTCTAATTGCAACGATTTGGCAAAAGACATAGCTTCCGCGCGATTGCAAGATGGCCGTTTGTACCGCAAGTTGGTCCAGAGGGTAGCCAACGAGATGGGAAGGAGCTCTGGATGAACCCCTACGTGAATATGTCGGTTGGTGCGTTGCTTGCCACTGTTTTTGTCATGATGTCGGTTTCTATCGCTTCGGAGGGTATTTTTCACTCTCCAGCTCCTGAAAAGGAAGGTTTTGTGATCGCCGCAGCAGAAGAGGCAGTTGGCGGCGAGGCAGCAGCGGAAGCCGCTCCAGCAGCCGTGCCGGTCGGCCAGCTTCTGGCGAGCGCGGATGCGAGCGCCGGTGCTACCGCTTTCAAGAAGTGTCAGGCCTGTCACTCCATCGAGAAGGGAGGGCCCAACAAGGTTGGTCCCGATCTCTGGGGGCTCGTAAACCGCCCGATCGCCACCCATGAGGGCTTCTCTTATTCCGCTGCAATGAAGGATTTCTCGAAGGGCGGCCAGGAAACTTGGACCTTCGATCACCTGAACCACTTCCTTGCCGGCCCGAAGGCCTATGTGAAGGGCACGGCCATGGGCTTTGCCGGTATCAAGAACGACAAGGAACGCGCCAATCTGCTCGCTTATATTCGCGAACAGTCCGACAGCCCGGCGCCGCTGCCTGATCCGAACGCGCCGGAACCGGCTACGAACTGATTTAAAACTGCTGAAGTTTATTGTGATGACGCCCGGTTTTGCCGGGCGTTTTGCATTCTACCGCCAGTGTCAGGAAAGCAGCCAGGCCCACATGCTGACGGAGATGACGCCGAAGGCGGTTGTGATGCTGATGACGGAAGCGGCAAGGCTCTGGCTGGAGCGGAAGCGCTGGGCAATCAGCCAAGCATTGATGCCGGTCGGAACCGACGAGGTCAGAACCAGCGCAGCGGTCCAGTCCGGCCGCAGGTTCAGCAACTGGCAGGCCGCGAATACGGACGCCGGCATCAGGAATAGCTTGAGCACAGTCGCGGTAGAAGAGAGCCCCAGATCGCCTTTGATCGGATAGCGCGTCAGCGCCATCCCGATCGAAATCAGTGCGGCTGGGCTGGCTGAACCGGCAATCTGGTCGACGACCAACGCGACGGGCGCGTTCATCGACAGGCCGGAAAGATTGAAGGCAAGCCCGAGTGCCAGTGCAATGACGAGCGGATTGCGCGCAAGGTTCGATCCAACCTGTTTCAGCACGGCGAAAATGCCGCGGGCTGCCGTACCGTCCACTTTGGCCGAGGCATTCTCCATCAAGATCGTGCCGACAATCATCATGATCGGCAGATGGATGGCAAGAAGGATGGAAATGGCGACCAGGCCATCATGTCCGACAATGTGATCGACCAACGGAAGGCCGATGAAGACATTGTTGGCGAAACTTGCCGACATGCCGGCAATCACCGCCACCTTGGCATCCCGTCCGAAGGCATGTCTGGCGAGAAGGGAGCCGATTGTCCAGGTGATCGCAACGCCGATAAAATAGGCCGCCCACAATCGGAAAGGAGAGACGCCTTCGAAATGCGCTGTCGCCAAGGTGCGAAAGATCAGCATGGGTACGGCGATCTTGAAGACGAATTCGCCGAGCGCGTCCCCCGTCTCCGCTTTAAGAAGGCCGGATTTGGCGATCAGCCAGCCGAGCAGAATGAGAATGAATACGGGGAGAACGTTGGCGAGGACAAGCGACACGGGGAGGGACCTTGGAATATTCCGACCCCATGCGTCTACAGCATCGGCCCGAAAATCGGAATCGATTTTCGGAAAGCCTGATGCGTAGATTCAATGAGATAGAGCGCCGTGCATGGTGCTCGGGCGCATAAGCCTTCGGGCAACGAATGCAGATATGCAGAGGTGCCGTGATCCAGCCTGATATCGAAAAAGAAAATCCGGCAGTCAGCCGCCAGTACATCCGTGGCAGCCAACCTTACCGGACACCCCGAACATAGACGCGAACCGTGACGGCCAGATGACAGATAGCAATTGAGCGCAAACCCAAAGCACGGCAGGCATTAACGCCAAAACATTTCTTCTTCCCTTGGCGGAAAAAGGCCACTACCCATGGCGCAAGCTTGAACGCAAAAGGATGAAGACTGAATGCCAAAGTTCGACGTGCTGACCATCGGCAATGCCATCGTCGATATTCTCGCCCGCTGCGAGGATTCGTTTCTTGAAGAGAATGCGATCATCAAGGGCGCCATGAACTTGATCGATGCCGAGCGCGCCGAGTTTCTCTATTCCAAGATGGGGCCTGCGGTAGAGGCATCGGGTGGTTCGGCCGGCAATACGGCTGCCGGCATTGCCGGTTTCGGCGGCAAAGCTGCTTATTTCGGCAAGGTGGCCGAGGACCAGCTGGGTGGAATCTTCCAGCATGATATCCGCGCCCAGGGCGTTCATTACCAGACGAAGCCGGAAGGCCTTCATCCGCCGACTGCCCGCTCGATGATCTTCGTCACGCCCGATGGCGAGCGTTCGATGAACACCTATCTCGGCGCCTGCGTCGAGCTTGGCCCCGAACATGTCGAGGAAGAGGTCGTCGCCGAAGCCAAGGTCACTTATTTCGAGGGCTATCTGTGGGATCCGCCGCGCGCCAAGGATGCCATCCGCGAGGCATCACGCATCGCTCATGCCAACGGCCGCGAAGTCTCGATGACGCTTTCCGACCCCTTCTGCGTCGGCCGCTACCGCGCAGAATTCCTCGATCTGATGCGTTCAGGCACTGTCGATATCGTTTTCGCCAACAAACAGGAACTTCTGTCGCTCTACGAAACGGAAGATTTCGAGCTGGCTCTCGGCAAGATCGCGGTGGATTGCAAGCTGGCAGCGGTTACGCTCAGCGAAGAAGGTGCAGTCATCGTTCGCGGCAAAGAGCGGGTTAAGATCGATGCCTATGCTATCGACGAACTGGTCGATACCACCGGTGCAGGCGATCTTTTCGCCTCCGGTTTCCTTTATGGTTATACGCAGGGTCGTTCGCTGGAAGATTGCGGCAAGCTGGGATGCCTTGCCGCAGCCGAAGTCATCCAGCAGATCGGGCCGCGCCCGCAAGTGTCGTTGAAAGAGGCGGCAGCCCAGGCTGGCCTTATTTAAAGGCCTCGCCGGGATAGACGCCCCAGACTTCGCCCTGGGCTACCCAGCCCTCGGCGCCGCCGGTTTCCGCCTGGCACCAGTCGCCGTTGCATTCCTTGACGGCAAGCTGGACGCCTGGCTGGAGTTTGGCAATCACTGCGGCCGAGCTTTGCGGGTCGCGGCGCATGTTGACATAGATGTCCTGGCCCTTGCCGCGCATCCATGGAGCGGCAACGGCAGTGCGCTCACCGGAAAGTAGCGCCTGGTTCACCCAGCCTTCGGTGCCCTCGGCATCGCGCACACGCCGCCAGTTATCGTATTCCTGAATGATTTCCATCGGCGTTCCGGCCTTCATGTACATCCATGAAACCGCATAATCGGTGCTTGGGCCGATGCGGATATTGACCTTCTTGGATTTCAAGCTGGCGAAGCGCGGAAGCGGCAGGCCGCTCGGGCCTTTCGCAGCACCCTGCGCATAGACAGGTACGATAGCGGAAAGCGTTGCGATCAGGGGAAAGCAGATGGCTACGATGACGATGATGAGGCGGCGCATTTTTGGGATCCTGGCTGACGATCCACGGATGTGCTTCGAGGCCCGTTTGCGAGGTTTTGTTTGTCTTCGCCGGTGGGTCTGCTAGAACGCCCAAGGATAGGATCGACTATCGCGCGACTTGGTTAATGACCTCCTAAAATTGCGGTGGCGGAGCGATGACTGCGAAGAAAAGACCCAGGGTTTATATCACGCGCAAGCTGCCTGATGCCGTCGAGACGCGCATGCGCGAACTCTTCGACGCAGAGCTTAACATCGATGACCGGCCTCGCTCGCGCGAAGAGCTTGCAGCCGCAATGGCATCCGCCGATGTGCTTGTCCCTACAATCGCCGACAAGATCGATGCGGAACTGCTGGCGCAAGCAGGCCCGCAGATGAAGCTGATCGCCGGTTTTTCCAACGGCACGGATCACATCGATGTCGATGCCGCTGCCGAAAAAGGCATCACCGTCACCAACACGCCAAATGTCCTGACCGAGGATACCGCGGACATGACGATGGCGCTTATCCTGGCCGTCAACCGACGCCTTGCCGAAGGTTCGCGCATCCTCACCGACAATCCCGGCGACTGGGCAGGGTGGAGCCCGACCTGGATGCTCGGGCGTCGGATCTGGGGCAAGCGGATCGGCATCGTCGGAATGGGCCGGATCGGAACCGCGGTGGCGCGGCGTGCCAAGGCTTTCGGTCTGGCGATCCACTATCACAACCGCAAGCCGGTCAATCAGGCGACCGAGAGCGAACTGGAGGCGACCTACTGGGACAGCCTCGATCAGATGCTGGCGCGTGTCGATATCGTTTCGATCAACTGCCCGTCTACGCCCGGAACCTTCCATCTGATTTCAGCCCGACGCCTGGCGCTGATGCAGCCGACTGCGATCATCGTCAACACGGCGCGTGGCGACATCATCGACGAGATGGCGATGATAAAGCTGTTGCGTGAAGACAAGATCGCCGGTGCCGGTCTCGACGTCTACCAGAACGAGCCCGCAATCAATCCCAAGCTCGTCAAGCTCGCCAATGAGGGCAAGGTCGTCCTCTTGCCGCATATGGGATCGGCTACGATCGAGGGTCGCATCGACATGGGCGACAAGGTCATCATCAACATCAGGGCTTTTTTCGACGGGCATCGCCCGCCGAATCGCGTTCTTCCGGGTCGCAGTTAATTTCAGGCCGGGATCCGCTCAAGCTCCTTGCGCATCTCGATGAAGGTAACCCGGTCGAAACCCGGATGGGATTTTTCGGCAGTCTTTTGAAATCCCCAGCGGCCGAACGTCGTGTGGTTGCCGACAAGCTCGATGCGCGTGTCCAGCCTGAGCGTCGGCAAGTTCAGCTCCCGCGCGGTGTCTTCCGCGATGGTGAGCAATCGGCGACCGACCCCCTTGCCTTGCTGGCCGGGTGCGACGGCCAGTTTCCCGACATAGAGGCAATCGGTTTCCGGTTTCAGAAACACGCAGCCGACAAGTCGATTGTCCTCGATGGCCACGAAGGCGATTTCGCTCGTGGCTTTGTGTGCGAGCGAAGCAAGCGTCAGGCGATGCGCCGAGGAGGGCGGATCGATGATGTCGTCCATGTAGGAGAAGGACGAGACGATCAGCGCAAGCAATTCGTCCCACCGGCCGAAGCCACTGTCCAACTTGATAATGTCGATCATTCTGCTGACGATCTCTTTCTGCGTTTGTATCTGATCATGTCGAACCGGGCCGAAAGCGCGTCGTAGAGCATTAAGCGGCCGATCAACGGTTCACCGATGCCGGTAACCAGCTTGATGACTTCCATC
Source organism: Neorhizobium sp. UBA3556 (assembly GCA_002376235.1). Lineage (GTDB taxonomy): Bacteria > Pseudomonadota > Alphaproteobacteria > Rhizobiales > Rhizobiaceae > Neorhizobium. The sequence continues at coordinate 115,621 of DFNX01000013.1, forward strand.
GCCATCAGAGTGCCGATGACACCAGTCAGCGCGCCGACCACACCGGTTTCCGCACAGGCCGGGATCAGTCCTTCCGGCGGCTTTTCGGGAAAGAGATCACGATAGGTCGGATTGAGCACACCGTCTGCACCGGCCTCATAGGGTTTGAGCGCGGTGACCGACCCGTCGAAGCGCCCGACTGCGCCGGTGACGAGCGGAATTTTCGCCGTCTCCGCCGCGTCGGCCGCAGCATATCGCGTATCGAAATTGTCGGAGCCGTCGACGAGGAGATCAAAGCGCGGCAGATGCCGCATGGCCCATTCAGTCGAAAACCGCTCTTCGAAATCGACAACACGGACATGCGGATTGAGGCGGGCGATCTTGTCGCGAGCGCTCCTCGTTTTCATCTCGCCGATCGTACCGGAATCGTGGATCACCTGGCGCTGGAGGTTGGAAAGCGACACGCGGTCGTCGTCAATGATGCCGATCGTGCCGATACCGGCCGCCGCGAGATATTCCAGAACCGGAGCACCAAGCCCGCCGGCGCCGATGACCAGAACACGGGCAGCTTTCAGCCGCTGCTGTCCCGTCCCGCCAATTTCCGGCAGAAGGATATGGCGTTTATAGCGCTCGATCTCGTCCGGGGTCAGCGCCGTGTTCGGCGATTGCGAAGCCTGGTTTTCCATGATCGGTTTCATATCACCACCACGTCTTGCCTGTAAGCATCTATCGTCAGGTGGTTCCCTGCGTCACGCTTCCATGGCTGACCGTGAAGAACTGTGCCCGGTCACCGAGAGCGGCAAACATCGATTGGTCTGTGCCGGTCATGAAGGCCTGGCCACCCAGCCCGTCCACCAGATCGAACAACGTTGCCCTGCGCCCCTCATCGAGATGCGCGGCGATTTCGTCGAGCAGAAGTATCGGAGCAAAACCCGTCATGTCCGCCGTCAACCGGGCATGGGCAAGAATGAGCCCGATCAGCAACGCTTTCTGCTCACCGGTCGAGCATCGCGATGCCTCAATATTCTTCTCCTGATGACGCACGAGAAGATCGACGCGATGAGGCCCTTCCAGCGTGCGCCCCGCAGCCGCGTCGCGTCCGCGCCCATTGCGCAATGCTGCCAGATAATCCTCTTCCAGATCCGCCGCCGGGCGATCCATACCGCCATCCATGAAACCTTCGAGCGCCAAAGCCGGTGTCGGAAACGGCGTCTCGGCGGAATTAACAGAAAGCGATTGCAGGAGGCCCAGCATTTCTTGCCGAGCCGCCGCCATGGCAATCCCCAGCTCGGCCATCTGTGTCTCGATTGCGCCCAGCCATGAAGGATCGAAACGGCCCTCCGAAAGAAGCCGGTTACGGCTGCGCATGGCGCGCTCGAAATCGCTCGCCCTTCGTGCGTGGGTCGGATCGAGCGACAGCACCAGCCGGTCGAGAAACCGTCTCCGGTCGGAGGAAGAGCCTGTAAACAGCCCGTCCATGGAAGGGGTCAACCACAGCACGTTCAGATGGTCGGAAAGCTCCTCGGTGGATTTGGCCGGTGTGCTGTTGATCCTGAGTTTGCGGCTGACGCTTTCGCCTTCACCAGGCTCGGTCCCCGTCCCGATTGCAACTTCGCCCAGCATTCCATCGAGATCGACGAATATGGAAAAACCGCCGTCTGCACCGACACGTGGCACGTCGGTCAGCACTGCGCGCCTGAAACCGCGCCCTGGCGACAGGAATGAAATGGCTTCCATCAGATTGGTTTTGCCCGCGCCATTTTCTCCCGTCAGCACCACATGCCTGCTGTCGAGCACAAGCGAAGCTGCCGCGTAATTGCGGAAGTCGGTGAGCTTGAGCCGGGAGATCGAAGTCTTTTGAGCCATGGGGAATCGCGGTTTGCCGTTGCACAGGAGCTAAGGATTTGCACGGCAGAACGCAAGCGATTGGATAGATCGAACCGTTGAACGGCACTGTGTGATGATCCGTTCGACCTAAGTCTCAATTTCTTGTCCGTTAGTATATCGGCAACAAGTTATGATTAATGAAAGCCTAGGGTGATTGGATAATAGTGAATTAAACTTTAGCGGGCAGACTTGCATTCCAAGGTGATGCCGCGTGCAAAATCATGAAGCGGCTCACCATTGAACCGGGGGATAGAATGAATAACCAAGAACAAAAGGCTGCACTTGCCGAGCGCCTGAATTTCGTCGGCCTCGGTGACGCGGAACGCCGTCATCTCACCAATGTCCAGCCGATCGTGAAGGACGCCGTGGGTCCGGCGCTCGATGCCTTCTATCAGAAAGCCAAGGCGCATCCTCACACCGCAAAATTCTTTTCCAGCGACGCGCATGTCGCTCACGCGAAGGAACGTCAGGCGAGCCATTGGGACGTGATTTCGTCCGGCCGTTACGATGGTGACTATGTCGATGCGGTTTCCGCCATCGGTAAAACTCACGCTCGTCTGGGCCTGGAGCCGCGCTGGTATATTGGCGGCTATGCCCTCATTCTCGACGGCATCATCCGTGCGGTCATCGCCAAGGAGATGAAGGGCTTTTTCCTCGAAAAAAAGGCCGGCGTTCTGGCCGAGCATCTTTCTTCCGTGGTGAAGGCGGCGATGGTCGATATGGACTACGCCATCTCGGTCTATCTGGAAGCGCTGGAAGACGGCCGCAAGAAAGTCGAAGCCGAACGTGTGGCAGCCAAGCAGGAGCAGGATAGTGCTCTGGAGGCCTTGGGCCAGGCGCTGAAAAGCCTTGCAGGTGGAGACCTGACGGCGGAGCTTCATCAGGAGTTGGCGCCGAATTTTCATGCTCTGAAGGCAAACTACAACTCCTCCATTGCAGAGCTTCAGGCTGCGATGGGAGAAATAAACCAGTCCGTCGGTCAGGTCCGCGCGGAAGTCGGCGATATCTCCTCGGCAGCCGATAATATGGCAAAGCGCACCGAGCAGCAGGCGGCATCGCTGGAAGAAACGGCGGCAGCGCTTGAGCAGATCACGGCACTTTCCGGACAGGCGGCACGCCGCACGCAGGAAGTGCAGAGCATAATCCGCGAATCAGCAGCCGAGACGCAGAGGAACGGCGAGGTCGTCCATCAGGCGATCTCTGCCATGGACGATATTGCCGAATCATCCCAGAAAATGACGCAGATCATCGGCGCAATTGACGAGATCGCCTTCCAGACGAACCTTTTGGCCCTGAATGCCGGTGTTGAAGCGGCTCGTGCCGGTGAGCAGGGTAAGGGCTTTGCGGTCGTTGCCCAGGAAGTGCGCGAACTGGCGCAGAGATCGGCTGCCGCCGCCAAGGAGATCAAGGAGCTGATCGATCGCTCCGCGGGTGACGTTGAACGTGGCGTCGGTCTCGTCAATCGTGCCGGTGAGGCGCTGACCGGCATTGGCACACGGGTGAAGTCAATCGATGAACACATCACCTCCATCGCCCATTCGGCACAGGAGCAGGCGTCGGGGATCGACCAGATCAACGCATCTGTCCGCAGCATGGACCAGATCACCCAGCAGAATGCGGCATTGATGGAAGAGACGAATGCTGCAGCCCAGAGCCTTGTCGGCATCAGCGGCAGTCTGGCTGCGTTGGTTGCGCGTTTCAGGACCAGCAGTTCCTCAAGTGTTTATCAGGAGCACTTCAGGCTCAGCGCCTGATCGAAGGCTGGACCGGATCACGGGCATCCTCTAAATCGCTGCCATATGAACGCTATGGAAGATGGACGAGAGGATTATGCTGTGAGTGACGAGACGAGACTGGTGCAGCTGGAAGAACTCGCTGCCCATCAGGCCAAGGTGATCGACGAATTGTCGGATCAGCTCGCCGAGCAATGGAAGGTGGTCGAACAGACCCGCGCCAAGCTCGACCGGTTGACCGAACGATTTCTGACGCTTGAGGAATCGACACGTGAAGCCGCACCCGTCACGAGGCCACCGCATTATTGATCAGGCGGAGGCACGGCGAAAACGCTTGAGCGCGACATATTCCCAAAGCGCTACGTCAAGCAGGATGGCGAGCGCCAGAAACTGAAGCAGAAAATTCTCTGCATGGGGTGCGAGCGCGAATCCAGCGAGAGCGACGGCTATGCCGGCGCAATGCGACCAGGGCATCATGCGGGTTGCTACCGTCTTCATCCATAGGGTTCCCGCCAGAAACAGGATGGGACCGCCGAGTATTGCCAGAGCATTGATGTAACCGCCCGCGTCGTGAGGCTGTGTCAGCGTGAAATCCTCGCCGATGGCGGTCAGGATGATGCCGGCGACGATCGGCAGGTGACCATAGGTGAAGAGGTGATCGGCAGTGTTCTGCGGCTCACTTGTCTCTTCCACCGTATCGGCTGCACGCTCCTGCCCGTCATGGAAATAGATCCACCACATCAACACGGTCGTCAGGAAGGCTGCGACGAGAACGAAGAATATGATGCCGCCTTCGTCTGCGTGGTCCGAGGCGGTCTTGCCCGTCGTGATAATGGTTTCGCCGAGCGCGATAATGACGAAAAGGGCGCATCGTTCCGCCAGATGCTCGCCGTTGACATCGAGTGTTTCGGTAGGCGAAGCACCTATTCCCGGCATCCAGTAACGGGCGAGCGGTGCGGCATATTCGATCGCAAGAGCCACGATCCAGAACAGGGCGCGGCTTTCCGGGCTGACCAGCCCGCCGGCGATCCAGAAGGCGCTGGCGGCGAGCAGCCACAATGTGATGCGCAGGAACGTCATGAAGGATGCGCCATCGACCCCCTTGAAGGCATAGAGCGCAAAAAGCGAGCGGCTGAGCTGCATCGCCGCATAGGCCAAGGCGAATACCAGCCCCGCTTCATCAAATGCCTTGGGAAGCGCAATCGCCAACACGATGCCGAGAAACATGAGCCAGAACAGAAGCAGCCTCACCGCCACCACTTCCGCGTCGAGCAGATTGGTCACCCATGTCGTGTGGATCCAGACCCACCAGAGTGCGAAGATGAAGATCAGCGCGTCGAACGCGATCCCGACGGAAAAGTCCGAAGCCAGCGTTTCTGATAACTGGATCAGCGCGAAGACGAAGACGAGATCGAAGAAGAGCTCGGGAAAGCTCGCCTTGGTCGATTCGGCGTCCTCCTTGCGCAGCCAGTGATGTTTACCTTCAGCCATCCCGTTTCTCTGTCCTTCGAGCATGTGGCAAGCAGGAGGATGGATGTAGGGCGGCAAGGGATAAGTGGAGAGGCTGGCCTAGGATATTTGCTATGGAAGCAAAAGGCTGCAGAAAAACAAAAAGGCCGGGCAAGCCCGACCTTTCCAATCCCATTCACTGTGCCAGTACATCCGTGGTCACTACAAATGGGTCAAGCATTCCGTCTCGGCTGCATTCAGGACTTGAAATCATCCGGCAGCTCTGTGGCGTTCATCATCTCTGAAACAGGTTAACGAACCGTTAAACGGCTCGTCTGCCTGCAGTGAAACGGCACGGTTTCCCGTATACGCCTCTATATTCGCCGGAAATGCTGTTGAGCTTTAAATGGGATCGCATTCGGGTCAGTTCAAGACTGTCGCCGGGGACCGATAAGTGACGGTCATCTGGAAGCTCGCGGCGACAAAAGCCGCCGCGAGCCGAAGCTGATTAGGCAGCCTGCAGCTGGTCAGCTGCAACCTTGCCGGAACGGCGGTCCGTTACCAGCTCGAAGGAAAGCTTCTGACCGTCCTGAAGCTGGCCGAGGCCTGCACGCTCAACAGCGGAAATGTGAACGAAAACGTCCGCGCCGCCGTCGTCAGGGGAGATGAAGCCGTAGCCCTTGGTTGCGTTGAACCACTTAACTGTACCCGTCGCCATATCGATGCCTTTCTTTGCAATGACCGACAGCCCCTCCCGGAAACCCGGAAGGAACAGATTAAACTTCGAACTTTGCAGAGTAGAACGTCGCAAGCGTGGCAGTAGCCCGGTGCTGGCCATCAGACAAATTTCGATCCTACGCACTTAGGGCCTGCCCCAATGTTCGTCAAGATTGCCGCGGCGCTGCGGGTGAGTGGAAGGTGAGCTATGCAATCCTAAGGGGTGTTTTCGATAATGTAAACAATATCAATTGCATAGAAGGAGAGAGTCGAGTTTTTTGAGCGCCGCTCCCAGCTCTGTTTTGTCGTAAGGCAAGGGATAAAATGCAAGAAAGCCCGGCGCGGGAGGAGGTGCGCCGGGCTTCCGAAACTGACCAACAACCGGGAGGAGGAGGTGTTGCTGGTCCCATCGAGAACGCTGGGAGGAGGAGTGCGTCCGTCGATGATTTGAATATACAGTAGACGAGCCTAAAAAACAGCCACGATTTCGCACCGCAGTAATGCATTGCGCGCATGGCTTTCCAGGCCTTGCCTAAAAACGATACATGCGTAATTGTTCCAGCATGACGCTTTCTTCCGTGCAGGCTTTTTTTGCCGAACATGCCCCCGATATTGAGGTGATTGTCACCGAAGCCAGTTCCGCGACAGTCCCGCTCGCAGCAGTTGCTCATGGTGTCGAGCCTGATCAGATTGCAAAAAGCATATGTCTGCGCGCCGGCGAGGAAACCATGATTGTGGTCATGGCAGGCACTGCTCGTCTGGATAACAGGAAATTTCGTTCCCAGTTCAGCGCCAAGCCACGCATGCTTGGAGGCGATGATGTCGTCGAAATCACCGGCCATCCGGTTGGCGGCGTCTGCCCTTTCGGTCTGGCGTCGCCTTTACCGGTTTATTGCGATATCTCGCTTCAACGCTTTGATCAGGTTGTTCCGGCCGCAGGAGCCACCAATTCGGCTGTGCGAATCAGTCCGTCACGCTTGGCGAATCTCACAGGCGCCGTCTGGATAGACGTCGCCCAGGATGCTGTCGCCGCAAATGAAGCTCAATCTTCGCCGTAAGCGCAATCAGAAGCGGTCGCCGATATAGCGCTGGTACCACGCCTGTTTGCTGTCTGCCGACGCAGTTGCAACGGCGTAACCGATCGCAAAGCCTACGGCGCCGATCAGGGTAAACAGCGTGGTTGTCGCAGCCGGATGCTCCTTGATGGTGCCGGCAACGGAATGTGCTTCTGATGAAACATAGTTGGCCGCACTGCTGGCGCGATCGGCCACGCGCTCATAAACTTCACCGGTCTTTTCCGACATCATGGAGCTGAGGCGTGAAATCTCCGAGCGCAGGCTCTGGATTTCGTCGGCGATCGCGCTGTCGCTGGGCTGATGGTCGAAGGAAGCGACAGCGTTTCCTCGGGTAAAGCTCTTGACTGGTTCTGCCATGCCGGCCTCCATCATGTTGATCTTGGAGCCCGGTCAACTTTCTAAGTGGCGGTTAAGTTCCCTCGGATGGAAAAGATGGACGTCATTCGAGGTGATATGACCGAAATCAGCGCTCCTGGATCAAGGTGCCAGCCAGCGATTCCAGCCGTTCCTTTTCGTTCGAACCTTTTTGCAGCGAGTTCACCAGAATAAGGGCAAGCGCTTCGCCATCTGGGCTCGCCTTGTCGATGCCATGCTCGGCACATGTATCGTTGAAAACTTGCTGAAGCAGGGCAAGCTGTTCCGGATTGACCGGATTTCGGATCAACTGCGTCGGCATGAAACCCTCACGTCACGGTTGGGCCCAGTGGCAGGCAGTCAGGTTTCGACTTTGCCTGGGCAGGTCAAGAGCGCACGAAACCTGCGCGATGCGCTGGAACCCGTGCCGTACAAAAATCCTTACCCGTGCCGCAATTTGTAATCCGGTTAATGAAATGGCAACAACAAGTTAACGCGGGTGCAATTTGAGGGTTAAAAAACCGGCTGCCGTCTCTATCGCGATAGAAAGTGTCGTTACGAGGCAGTCTCAAAGCGGATCTGCCTCGCTTTATCATCTCGTGAACCGGTTCAGGCCATGCCAGCCGGATCACCCGTCGGCAACAGAGCAGGGTCGAGGACCGGGTCCTGCGGATTTTTGTTGTCGCCCTTGTCCTGCACTGGCGTCAGAGGCGGTTTTTCCTGTGTCCTGTCCGGCAAGCCATCGGTTGGCACTGGTCCGCGCGGCGTGTCCGATGTCGGGGTAGGGATAGGATCTCTGTTTGGCATCGCAACCTCCTTTTTCGGGTTCCTGAAGACCCAACGGAGATCGCCTTGCATGGTTCCCGCCATGACCGCTGCACTCCGCGCCAGACGCGTGCCCGGCGCGGAGCGTCGTTTTAAGGGGTGGTTTTCTGGTTTTCCGTGACAGGGGCGCTTTGCTGCCCTGTCTGCTTCAATTCCTGTTGTGCGGGAGTGGAAGCAATGCTGGCTGTGGTGAACTCCTTGTCCACCTCATGCGATGCCGTCACCTTGTGGCCGGCGCAATCCGCAAGAGCTGCGGAAGACGTGAGGCCGATGACGGCGGCTGCGACGAGAAATGTCTTCATGCCCATTCTCCTTATCGCTTGTTGCGCCAGGCAGAATAACAAGCAAAGGGCGTCTGCCCAAATCACGAATATGCGTGATGTCTGTGTTCTGGCCGGGTACGCGTGGATGATGCGCGTGGATGACGGCGTGCTCACATCAGCTTTTGCAGCACCTCACGGCCGACGAACACATCTGTCCTGCCGGCTTCGTGTTCAGGATGGCTGAATTCGAAGACGAGCTTTTCCGACATTTCCAGCGCCTGCTTGAGATTGACGAGCCCCACTGGTACCCGCTGGTCGCCCTTGCGGATGACAGCCTCGAAGATCTTGTTCATGGCTCCCTCCCCGAGCATTGAACCCGGCAACAGGGGACTGATCCCTCTTCTCTGCCGAACGCATAACTTTAGCGTTACCTGATGTTACCAAATATAGGCTGCACTGGAAAGCCATGGTTTTCAGGGTAAAGAGCCATATCTCGGCACAATTATTCGAGGATTTAGGTGTCTCCTTCACTCTCTGTTTGCCTTTTACCCCTCCTTAAATCGCCGCATTTAGAGTCCAGCGGAAACCTATTGGAAAAAGGGCCCGGAATTCGGGCCGACACAGGACAGGGGAACGCCGGCTCGCATGGCAGCCAGAGGCAGATCAGATAAACGCGTTGAACCTTCCTTCGAAGCATCGCGCGACGAAGATGAAGATGAGTTTCGCCTTGAGGCCGACGATCGAATTATTGGTCATCGCAAGGGTTCTAGACGTGCGTCGAAATCTGACGCGAAAGCCGATTCTGGCCGTCGTGAAAAGAGAGGGTCGACAAGATCGGGATCCCGCAAGGAGCGCGACCATTCAGGTGGCGGTTTGTTCGCTCCGCTGCGCCGACTGATCTACTGGTGCATCGTTCTCGGTATCTGGGCTGCGATCGGCATCGGCGGACTTGTGCTCTATTACGGCGCGCAGATGCCTGCTGCCAGCAGCTGGTCCATTCCTGATCGCCCGCCGAACATGAAGATCACCGCCATCGACGGTTCGGTCATTGCCAATCGCGGCGCGACCGGCGGCGAGGCTCTGGCGCTGGAGGAAATGTCGCCCTACCTGCCGCAAGCGGTCATCTCCATCGAAGACCGGCGCTTCTATTCGCATTTCGGTGTGGACCCCTTCGGCCTGGCGCGCGCCTTCGTCAACAACCTGACCGGCCAGCCGATCCAGGGTGGCTCGACGATCACCCAGCAGTTGGCGAAGAACCTGTTCCTCTCGCCGGACCGCACCTTCGAACGCAAAATTCAGGAAGTGCTTCTGTCCTTCTGGCTGGAACACAAGTTCACCAAGGACCAGATCCTTGCCATGTATCTGAACCGGGTCTTTTTCGGCTCGAACGCCTATGGCGTCGAGGCGGCGTCCCGTCGTTATTTCAACAAGTCCGCGCGTGAGGTTAACCTCGGCGAAGCGGCAACGCTTGCCGGTCTCCTGAAAGCGCCGTCGCGCCTCTCTCCCGCCCGTGATCCGAAGGCGGCGGAGGAGCGTGCCCAGGTCGTACTCGGCACGATGCGCGAGGAAGGCTACATTACCGATACCGACTACAACAAGGCGATGGCGCAGCCGCCGGCTCAGGCCAAGAGCTATTGGTCCGGCCCGCAGCATTACGCCGCCGATATGGTAGTTGAGGAAGTGAAAAGCCTGATCGGTGAACCTAAAGTCGATGTCACCGTCGAAACGACCATCGATTTGAAGCTTGAGGAAGCTGCCGATAAATCGCTGAACGACATCCTGAAAAAGGAAGGCGGCAAGCTGAACGCATCGCAGGCAGCGCTCGTTTCCGTGGATGCGACGGGAGCGATCCGTGCCGTTGTCGGCGGGCGCGATTATGCGCAAAGCCAGTTCAACCGGGCCTTCAAGGCCAAGCGCCAGCCCGGTTCGGCCTTCAAGCCTTTCGTTTATGCCTCCGCACTTGAGGCAGGTTACGGGCCTGATACGATCGTCAATGACGCGCCGGTGAGGATCGGCAATTGGACGCCGGAAAACTACGAGAAGGAATACAAGGGACCGGTACCACTTTCCTATGCCCTGTCGCGTTCGCTGAATACGGTTGCAGCCCAGCTCGTCATGGCCGTGGGGCCTGACAAGGTGGTTTCCATGGCTCACCGGCTTGGCGTCGATTCAGACATTCAGCCGAATGCGTCGATTGCGCTCGGCACATCCGAAGTCTCGCTCGTCGAGCTGACCTCGTCCTATGCGGCTTTCATGAACGGGGGCTACAAGGCGACCCCGCATATCGTCAAAAGGATCGTCGATCCGGATGGAAAGGTTCTCTATGAGGCGGATTATAGCAACCCGCCGCGTGTCCTGAGCGAGCCGATCGCCGCCACCATGAACGGCATGATGTCCGGCGTCATTCGGGAGGGTACCGGCAGGGCGGCGCGTCTCGATGGCTGGCAGGCGGCCGGAAAGTCCGGCACGACGCAGAATTCCCGTGATGCGCTTTTTGTCGGCTTCACCAGCATCCTGACGACTGGTGTCTGGTTCGGAAACGACGACGGCAGCTATATGAAGAAGGTTACCGGCGGAACGCTGCCGGCCAGGGCCTGGAAGGAATACATGACCGTGGCGATGAAGGGCTATACGCCGACGCCGCTGTTCGGTTTCAGCAATGGTGTGCAACTGCCGCCCGCCACGGACCAGCCGCAATCGCCCTCGACCTCGATCGGCGACATCATTTCCGGGATATTGCCGGGCGCAAGCGAAGATCAGCCCGCCTATTCGGGACAAGACAGTTTTCCGCCGGCGCCGCCGGCTCCGGCAGGTTCCGATATCGTTCGTTCCCGCCCGCTGCAGCCGATGCCGCCACAGGGTGAGGACGCAGTGCAGCCTGGCCGAAACCGCGATCGGCAGCCAGCCCCGCAGCCGCCGGGCGCGATCCCCTGTGCCTATGGCGACAACGCAATCTGCAACAATGGCAATGGCGGCATAGTCTATGATAACCGGCAGCAGCGCCAGTATCGCGGCAATGCGGAAGCCGGGCAGGCGGGTGGATATCGCGATTATCGTGAATATCGCGGCCCCTATGATTCGCAGGGTCCTGTCCCGCCGGGCAGCGTCGGCGGTGGTCCGATGCCTCCCGGTGAGGTCGGTTCCGATGGTGGTCATGTCTATCAGCCGCAGCAGGCCAGAAGGACCACCCTGCTCGATGTGATCATGGGCCAGTAATCGCTTGTGGCCGCATGCTTTGAAGCATCAGATGATGAAACGCATTTTTTGCCGGAAGGCAGGCGATTTCCTGCCTTGCAGTCGGAAAAACCCGTCCTTATATACGCCGCATGACGGCAGCACTGGCTGCCAAGGAATAAAGAAGACCATCCCAGTCGAGGAACTGTCAGTGGAATGCCTTTCGGGGTCCCGACAGTTCGCTTAAAGGAGAGAGAAGATATGGCTAAAGTAATTGGCATCGACCTCGGTACCACAAACTCCTGCGTCGCCATCATGGATGGTAAGGACGCCAAGGTTATCGAGAACGCCGAAGGCGCGCGCACCACGCCCTCCATGGTCGCATTCACCGAAGACGGCGAGCGTCTCGTCGGTCAGCCGGCCAAGCGCCAGGCTGTAACAAACCCGACCAACACGCTGTTCGCCGTAAAGCGCCTCATCGGCCGCCGTTACGAAGACCCGACCGTCGAAAAGGACAAGGGCCTCGTTCCGTTCGATATCGTCAAGGGCGATAACGGCGATGCCTGGGTCAAGGCACACGACAAGAACTATTCTCCGGCCCAGGTTTCCGCGATGATCCTTCAGAAGATGAAGGAAACCGCAGAATCCTATCTCGGTGAAAAGGTCGAGAAGGCCGTCATCACCGTTCCGGCCTACTTCAACGACGCGCAGCGCCAGGCAACTAAGGATGCCGGCCGCATTGCAGGTCTTGAAGTGCTCCGCATCATCAACGAGCCGACCGCTGCAGCCCTTGCCTATGGCATGGACAAGAAGGACGGCAAGACGATTGCCGTTTACGACTTGGGCGGCGGCACGTTCGACGTCTCGGTTCTGGAAATCGGCGATGGCGTCTTCGAAGTGAAGTCGACCAATGGTGATACCTTCCTCGGCGGTGAAGACTTCGACATGCGTCTCGTCGAATATCTTGCAGCCGAGTTCAAGAAGGACCAGGGCATCGACCTGAAGAACGACAAGCTTGCTCTGCAGCGCCTCAAGGAAGCTGCCGAAAAAGCCAAGATCGAACTCTCGTCCTCGCAGCAGACCGAAATCAACCTTCCGTTCATCACGGCTGACGCTTCCGGTCCGAAGCACCTGACGATGAAGCTGACCCGTTCGAAGTTCGAAAGCCTGGTCGACGATCTCGTCCAGCGCACGATCGCACCGTGCAAGGCAGCGCTGAAGGATGCCGGCGTCACGGCTGCCGAGATCGACGAAGTCGTTCTCGTCGGCGGCATGAGCCGCATGCCGAAGGTGCAGGAAATCGTCAAGCAGCTGTTCGGCAAGGAGCCGCACAAGGGCGTCAACCCGGATGAAGTCGTCGCTCTCGGCGCGGCCATTCAGGGCGGCGTTCTGCAGGGCGACGTCAAGGACGTTCTGCTTCTCGACGTGACCCCGCTGTCGCTCGGCATCGAAACGCTCGGTGGCGTCTTCACTCGTCTGATCGACCGCAACACGACGATCCCGACCAAGAAGTCGCAGACCTTCTCGACCGCCGACGACAATCAGTCAGCCGTGACGATCCGCGTTTCTCAGGGCGAGCGCGAAATGGCAGCTGACAACAAGCTGCTCGGCCAGTTCGACCTCGTCGGCCTGCCGCCGGCACCGCGTGGCATGCCGCAGATCGAAGTCACCTTCGACATCGACGCCAACGGCATCGTCCAGGTTTCGGCCAAGGACAAGGGCACCGGCAAGGAACAGCAGATCCGCATCCAGGCGTCTGGCGGTCTCTCTGACGCTGACATCGAGAAGATGGTCAAGGATGCTGAAGCCAATGCCGAAGCCGACAAGAAGCGTCGTGCAGGCGTTGAAGCCAAGAACCAGGCAGAAAGCCTGATTCATTCCAGCGAGAAGTCGCTGGCTGAATATGGCGACAAGGTCACCGAAGATGACCGCAAGGCGATCGAAGATGCGATTGCTGCGCTGAAGACCTCGGTCGAAGCGTCCGAGCCGGATGCCGATGACATCCAGGCAAAGACGCAGACCCTCATGGAAGCTTCCATGAAGCTTGGCCAGGCCATCTATGAGGCCCAGCAGGCTGAAGGTGGAGCTGAAGGCGGCAAGGACGACGGTGTCGTCGATGCCGACTACGAGGAAATCAAGGACGACAAGAAGTCGGCCTAAGGCTCCGTTGACGGAAGCCTCAATATAGTCGACTAAAAGTTCCGGCTGCCTTGTGCAGCCGGACTACGTTTCCGGAGCCGGATACCTGAATGGCCAAAGCAGACTTTTACGAAATCCTGGGCGTTGCCAAATCGGCAGACGAGAAGGAGCTGAAAAGCGCCTTCCGCAAGATGGCCATGAAATACCATCCGGACAAAAATCCCGGTGATGCGGAAGCCGAAAAGAAGTTCAAGGAACTGAACGAGGCCTACGAAACCCTCAAGGACCCGCAGAAGCGCGCAGCCTATGATCGTTACGGTCATGCAGCCTTCGAGCAGGGCGGCATGGGCGGTGGCGGCGGTTTCGGCGGTGGCGCCGGCGGTTTCTCCGACATTTTCGAAGACATCTTTGGCGAGATGATGGGTGGCGGTCGTGCGCGCCGCTCCTCCGGTGGTCGCGAACGCGGCGCCGATCTTCGCTACAACATGGAAATTTCGCTGGAAGAAGCATTTTCCGGCAAGACGGCGCAGATCCGGGTTCCGACCTCGATCACCTGCGACGTCTGCACCGGTTCCGGCGCCAAGCCCGGCACCCAGCCCAAAACCTGCGGCACCTGTCAGGGTTCCGGTCGCGTTCGTGCGAGCCAGGGCTTCTTCTCGGTTGAGCGCACCTGCCCGACCTGTCACGGCCGCGGCCAGACGATTACCGATCCCTGCACCAAGTGCCACGGCCAGGGCCGCGTGACCGAAGAGCGTTCGCTCTCGGTCAACATCCCGGCAGGCATCGAGGATGGCACCCGTATTCGTCTTCAGGGCGAAGGCGAAGCCGGTGCCCGTGGCGGTCCGGCGGGCGACCTCTACATCTTCCTGTCGGTCACTCCGCATGAATTCTTCCAGCGCGATGGAGCCGATCTTTATTGTGCCGTACCGATCTCGATGACGACGGCAGCACTCGGCGGCACGTTCGATGTCGGCACGCTCGACGGTTCGAAGTCGCGTGTCTCTGTTCCGGAAGGCACTCAGGCGGGAAAACAGTTCCGCCTCAAGGGCAAGGGCATGCCGGTTCTGCGCTCGTCGCAGACGGGTGATCTCTATATCCAGATCGGTATCGAAACGCCGCAGAAACTGACCAAGCGCCAGCGTGAACTGCTGCAGGAATTCGAGGAAATCTCGTCCAAGGAGAATAACCCGGAAACGACCGGCTTCTTCGCAAGGATGAAGGAATTCTTCGACAACTGATCGAAGCGATAGTGGAATTGAAAACGCCGGCTGGAGAGCCGGCGTTTTGCGTTTGTGGTAAGAGCTGCAGGGCTTCGTTTCGGTCGTCATGCTCGGGCTCGTCCCGAGTATCTGCTATTGCCCAATTCAATCTCGACGTGGACAGACCCTCGGGGCAAACCCGAGGGCGAGGATGACGAGAGTGGGGTCTTGCTACCTATTTCTCAGCCAGCGCCGCCATGATCCGTGCCCAGGAGCGGATGCCCTTGTGGTAGGATTTCAGGTCGTATTTCTCGTTCGGCGAATGAATGCGATCGTCCACCAGACCGAAGCCGACCAGCAGCGAATCCATGCCGAGCTGCTTCTGGAAATCGCCAACGATCGGGATCGAGCCGCCCATGCCGATGATCACGGCCGGGTTCTTCCATTCCGCTGACAATGCGCCCTTGGCCTTCGTCAGTTCCGGTGAATCATAGGAAAGCTGGATCGCAGGCGAGGCGCCGTGTTCATGGAACTCTACCGAGCAGTCGCCCGGGATCTTGGAGCGCACATAAGTGCGGAATGCTTCGCGAATCTTGGCCGGGTTCTGTTCGCCGACGAGGCGGAAGGAAACTTTTGCCGAGGCCTGAGCCGCGATTACCGTCTTGAAGCCCTCGCCGGTATAGCCGCCGGTAATGCCGTTCACTTCCGCTGTCGGCCGTGCCCAGGTCAGTTCCAGCACGGAGCGGCCCTTTTCGCCGGACGGGATCGAAAGGCCGACGCCGCCGAGAAAGCTTTCGGAGTTGCGGCCAAGCGTTTCCCAGCCTTCCTTGATATTGGTCGGCGTCTCTTCCACGCCTTCGTAAAAGCCTTCCAGTGTCACGCGACCGGTCTCGTCATGCAGGCCGGCGAGAATATCGGTAAGGATATGGATCGGGTTGGCGGCCGCACCGCCGAACAGGCCGGAATGCAGGTCGCGGTCAGCGGCCTTGATGACGATTTCCTCGCCGACGAGACCGCGCAGAGCAGCAGCGATTGCCGGCGTATCGCCATCCCACATGCTGGTATCGCAGACCAAAGCAAATTCAGCCTTCAGCTCGGCTGCGTTCGCATCGAGGAAGGGTTTTAGCGACGGCGAACCGGATTCTTCTTCGCCTTCGAAGAGAATGGTGACGCGGATCGGCAGCGAGCCGTTGATTTCCTTATAGGCGCGGCAGGCTTCGACGAAGGTCATCAGCTGACCCTTGTCGTCGGCCGTGCCGCGGCCGGTCAGCACCTTGCGGCCGGGCGAAAGCTCCTTGATCTTCGGTTCGAACGGCGAGTCTTCCCAAAGTTCGATCGGATCGACCGGCTGCACGTCATAATGGCCGTAGAACAGCACATGCGGCGCATCGGCGGTGGCGGCGTCATGATGCGCGACGACCATAGGATGGCCGGCCGTATCACGCACGGAGGAATCGAAACCTATGCCCTTCAATTCCGCCACCAGCCATTCGGCAGCCTTGCGGCACTCGGCCTTGTAGGCCGGATCGGTGGAGATGGACTGGATGCGGACGAGCGAAAACAGGCGCTCGATGCTGTCTTGAAGGTTCTGGTCGGCGCGATCGAGAACGGCGGAAATATCGGTCATGGAAACACCTTGTCTTTTGAGCGGCGGCACACGGGAGGCGCGGCCAGCTTGCCCTCAAACTGTTAGCAAGCAAGGGGAGGGCGGCACAATGGCAAATGCCGCCGCTTCGGCGCCGAATATCTCGGCAATGCAACTTTGGTCGAAGGAGTGCAACTCTGGACTGTGGTTAAAGTGGAGGTATATGCTCCGAATTCGGACAATGTTTCGTCCGGCCTTGGGAGGGGCTTCAATGTGGAATCAAGTCTATGACCCCACGGGCAGCGCTGTTCTGTCCACCATACTCGCCGCAATTCCCGTTCTCATTCTTCTCGGCCTGATCGCCACCAATGTGGTCAAGGCGCATGTCGCAGCCATTATCGCGCTGATCGTCGCCAACCTCATTGCCATCTTCATTTTCACCATGCCGGTCGGCATGTCGTTGAGTGCGACCTTGCTGGGAGCCGTCACCGGTTTCTTCCCGATCGGCTGGATCGTCCTGAACGTCATCTTCCTCTACCGACTGACGGTCGAAAAAGGCCAGTTCGAAAAACTGCAGCAGACGATCGGCAGCGTCACCGACGACCGCCGTATCCAACTTCTCCTGATCGCCTTTGCCTTCGGAGCTTTCTTCGAAGGCGCTTCCGGCTTCGGCACGCCGGTCGCGGTGACCGGTGCCATTCTGATCGGCCTAGGATTTTCGCCGCTCGCCGCCTCCGGCCTGTCGCTGATCGCCAACACGGCGCCGGTCGCCTATGGTGCGCTTGGCACGCCGATCCAGGGATTGTCGCAAGTCACCGGTATCGATCCCTATCTGCTCGGCGCCATGGTCGGTCGGCAGTTGCCGTTCTTCTCGGTTCTCGTGCCCTTCTGGCTTATCTGGGTCTTTGCCGGTCGCAAGGGCATGATGCAGATCTGGCCGGCCATTCTTGTGACCGGTGCGTCCTTCGCGCTCGCGCAGTTCTTCATCTCCAACTATATCAATCCATGGATCGTCGATATCGGCGCCTCGCTCCTGTCCATGGCCTGCCTGATCGGCTTCCTGCAGGTCTGGCAGCCCAAGGAGGTCTGGACCTCGCCGAAACTGCGCGGCCACGATATTTCCGATGATGGCACGCTGCGGGAGGCAAAACCGGTTGTGCGCCCCTCGCGGCAGGAAATCCGGGCGGCGCTCACGCCCTGGATCATCGTCTGCGTCGTTCTGCTCCTCTGGGGAACGGGCTTCTTCAAGTCGGCAGTCAATTCCTGGGCAACCTGGAATTACCCGGTTCCCGGTCTCGACAAGATGATTGCCAAGATGCCGCCGGTCGCACCGGGACCGACGCCGGAGGCGGCAACCTTCTCCTTCACTTGGCTGTCCTACACCGGCACCGGCATGTTTATCGCCGCCGTGCTCTCCGGTTTTGCCATGGGCTTCACGCCGCTCGGAATGCTGAAGACCTATGCCAAGACGATAAGGCTCTGCGCCTATTCGCTGATCACCATCTCGGCCATGCTGGCGCTCGGTACGCTGACGCGGCTATCGGGGATCGACTCGACGCTTGGCCTCGCCTTTGCTGCAACCGGTGTGCTCTACCCGTTCTTCGGCACGTTGCTCGGCTGGCTGGGTGTTGCGTTGACCGGATCGGACACGGCCTCCAACATCCTCTTCGGCAATCTGCAGAAGGTGACCTCGGAGCAACTGGGCCTGTCGCCCATCCTGATGGGTGCTGCAAACTCCTCGGGTGGCGTCATGGGCAAGATGATCGACGCGCAGTCGATCGTGGTTGCCTCCACCGCCACCGGCTGGTTCGGGCATGAAGGTAGTATCCTGCGTTTCGTCTTCTGGCATTCGATCGCATTGGCGTGCCTGGTGGGGATCCTAGTGACGCTTCAGGCCTATGTCTGGCCGTTCACGGCCATGGTCGTGGTTCAGCCGTGAGAGGAAAACAAAGAGGCGCCGCTCGTTTTGGGCGGTGCCTCAAGCCTTCCGGCTGTTGCCGATGATGAGCCGCATATATTCCATCATCAACTCCCGCTCGAATGAGCGAAATCCGGAAAAGATTGCGCTATCTGCCTCGGCAGCCGCATCGACGGCACTGATTTCCAGAGACCTGCCGAGTTCTGTCAACGTGATGATCTGGGCGCGTTTGTCGCTTGGATGCGGCGTGCGCAAAATCAGACCATCGCGCTCCATCCTCGACAACGTATTGGCAAGCGTCGCCTGCTCAACCTCAAGCTTGTCCAGAAGCTGCTTCTGCGTCAGCCCGTCTTCCTGCCAAAGTTCGAGTAGAACCGGAAATTGACCGGGAGAAAAGCCGAGCGCCGCCGCCCGCTTCTGCAGCGATCGTGAAAACACCCTGGCGAGCTGACCGGCCAGATAGGTAGCCGACTGCGAGCGATCGAATCCCATGGCCTCCGCCAATTGCTTCTCGGGGAACCAGCTTTGCTGGTAGGCGATAATCGATATCAGGCAATGCATTTATGAGATTGGGGCAGAGCTGCGTAATTGGCAAGATGCATGGCTGTAAATCAGCTTCTGATGACCAACGTGGACGCAAATAAAAACGCCACGGCTGGGAGGGGACAGCCGCGGCGTTTCCAATAGAAGGACAAAGACCCGGAGAGGGGAATAGGCCTTTGTCCGGTCTGGTGAGGCGGGGGACGGGCCTTCTGCCAGACTGCGGCGTTATCAATCGCCGGTAATCCTGAAATGAGGGGTGGATTGCGGCTTTTCAAGGGAAAGTCGGATTACAATTCGGTAAGGTTGAGCCGGTGCTCGTTAAGCGGGTTACAGCAAGTTTCCATGGACGCGGCGCATGTGCCACGCTATTTCATGCCCATGAAAAAAGGCGATCATCTCTTCCTAGTCGACGGCTCCGGTTTCATCTTTCGCGCGTTTCACGCGTTGCCGCCGCTGACCCGTAAAACCGATGGGCTGCCCATCGGTGCTGTCTCCGGCTTCTGCAACATGCTCTGGAAGCTCCTGACAGATGCTCGCGACACGTCGGTTGGCGTAACGCCTACCCATTTCGCGGTCATCTTCGATTATTCGTCAAAGACTTTCCGCAAGGATCTCTATGACGCCTACAAGGCAAATCGCTCGGCACCTCCGGAAGAGCTTGTTCCGCAGTTCGGCCTGATCCGCCAGGCGACTCGCGCCTTCAATCTGCCCTGCATCGAGACGGAAGGTTTCGAGGCCGACGACATTATCGCAACCTATGCCCGCATGGCCGAAGCCGCCGGCGCAGATGTCACGATCGTCTCGTCCGACAAGGATCTGATGCAGCTCGTGACGCCCATGGTCCACATGTATGACAGCATGAAGGACAAACAGATCGGCATTCCCGACGTTGTCGAGAAATGGGGCGTGCCGCCGGAAAAGATGATCGACCTCCAGGCGCTGGTCGGCGATTCGGTCGATAACGTTCCGGGCATTCCCGGAATCGGTCCGAAGACCGCAGCCCAGCTTCTGGAAGAGTTTGGCGATCTTGATACGCTGCTGGAGCGCGCCGGCGAGATCAAGCAGGTCAAGCGCCGCGAAAACATCATTGCCAATGCGGATCTGGCGCGGCTTTCCCGCCAACTGGTGGAACTCAGAACCGATGTGCCGCTGGAGCTCGATCTCGACGCACTGTTCCTTGAACCTCAGGACGGCCCGAAGCTCGTTGCATTCCTGAAGGCGATGGAATTCGGCACGCTGACCCGCCGCGTGGCCTCCGCCTGCGAATGTGATGCCAATGCAATCGAGCCAGCCACGATCGAGGTGGAATGGGGTGCTGACGCCCGCGGCCCGGATCTCGATGCGGGTACGGCAGCTGATGGTGCAGAGCCTGCAGCCACGGCAGCCGCCGCCGTAAGCGCGGCAGCACCGTCTGCAGATGGCGATACGCCGACTAGCCTTGCCGACGCACGGATTTCCGCCTTCGCCAATTCCAAGATCGACACGACGAAATATGTGACGATCCGCGACGCCGCCGTTCTCGACGAATGGATCAGGGCCGCGCGCGAAACAGGTCTCGTCGGCTTCGACACGGAGACCAATTCGCTCGATCCGATGCAGACGGAGCTGGTCGGTTTCTCGCTCGCCATTGCCGATAATACTGAGAACCCGTCGGGGCTGAATGTCCGCGCAGCCTATGTGCCGCTCACGCACAAAACCGGCGTCGGCGATCTGCTCGGCGGCGGTATCGCCGAAAACCAGCTGTCCACCCGCGATGCGCTGGATCGCCTCAAGCCGCTGCTGGAAGACCCGTCGGTGCTCAAGGTCGCGCAGAACCTGAAATTCGACTACCTCGTCATGAAGCGCCACGGCATTACCGTGAAGGGTTATGACGATACGATGCTGATGTCCTATGTGCTGGACGCCGGCAAGACCACGCATGGCATGGACACCTTGTCGGAACGCTGGCTGAACCATAAGCCGATCGCCTTCAAAGACGTGGCCGGTTCGGGCAAGAGCGGCGTGACCTTCGATTTCGTCGATATCGACCGTGCAACCGCTTACGCTGCGGAAGATGCCGATGTGACGCTGAGGCTCTGGATGGTACTTAAGCCGCAACTGGCGGCAATGGGCCTTACCCGGATCTATGAGCGACTGGAGCGACCTCTGGTCGAGGTTCTGGCGCGCATGGAAGAGCGCGGCATTTCCATCGACCGGCAGATCCTGTCGCGCCTTTCCGGCGAATTGGCGCAGAAGGCGGCGGCTTTCGAGGACGAGATCTACGAACTCGCCGGTGAAAAATTCACCATCGGCTCGCCAAAGCAGCTCGGCGATATCCTGTTCGGCAAAATGGGGTTGCCTGGCGGTTCAAAGACCAAGACCGGCCAGTGGTCAACCTCGGCGCAGGTCCTCGAAGATCTTGCAGCCGAAGGTGCTGAACTGCCCCGCAAGATCGTCGACTGGCGCCAGCTGACTAAGCTGAAATCCACCTATACGGATGCGCTGCCCGGTTATGTTCATCCCGAGACGAAGCGGGTCCACACCTCCTATTCGCTGGCCTCGACAACGACCGGCCGCCTGTCGTCTTCGGAACCGAACCTGCAGAATATTCCGGTCAGAACCGCGGAAGGCCGCAAGATCCGCACTGCTTTCATCGCCTCTCCCGGCCACAAGCTTCTGTCTGCCGACTACAGCCAGATCGAACTGCGCGTTCTTGCCCATGTGGCCGACATCCCGCAGCTTCGCCAGGCTTTCGCCGACGGGATCGACATCCATGCCATGACCGCATCGGAAATGTTCGGCGTTCCGGTGGA
The DNA here is from genome assembly GCA_002376235.1 of Neorhizobium sp. UBA3556. Classification (GTDB taxonomy): domain Bacteria; phylum Pseudomonadota; class Alphaproteobacteria; order Rhizobiales; family Rhizobiaceae; genus Neorhizobium. The sequence goes on from DFNX01000013.1 coordinate 137,254, forward strand.
AGGCATGCCGAGCGAAATCCGTCGCCGCGCCAAGGCGATCAATTTCGGCATCATCTACGGCATTTCCGCCTTCGGCCTCGCCAATCAGCTGTCGATCGAGCGGTCGGAAGCGAGCGACTACATCAAGAAGTATTTCGAGCGCTTTCCGGGCATCCGGGACTATATGGATTCAACCAAGGCCTTCGCCCGCGAGCATGGTTATGTGGAAACGATCTTCGGTCGCCGCGCCCATTACCCGGAAATCAAGTCGTCCAATCCCTCGATGCGCGCTTTCAACGAGCGTGCGGCGATCAATGCTCCGATCCAGGGATCGGCAGCCGATATCATCCGCCGGGCCATGGTGAAGATGGAGCCGGTGCTGGCTGAAGCCGGGCTCGGTGAACGTGTTCGCATGCTATTGCAGGTCCATGACGAACTGATCTTCGAAGTGGAAGACGCAGATGTCGACAAAGCAATGCCCATCATCGTTTCGACCATGGAACAGGCAGCCATGCCGGCCATCTCGATGAAGGTTCCGCTCAAAGTCGATGCGCGTGCTGCATCAAACTGGGATGAGGCGCACTGACGGCGCTTCGCCTTCTTTTGACTGATGATCAGGAAGGTCGCTCAGGCGAACCATTGTCTGGATAAAGAGACGTCAATGCCGTGGAAAGTAGTTCCTCGGCATAGACGTCCGCCTTTTCCTGCCCCGCTCGGCTTAGGCCGACCTCGCGCGATCGTTGTCGCACGGTATCCTGGATCAGTGCCGCGATACCACGGGCCTGATCAGCGTTGCCGTTGTCGGAGGTGTCCAGCGTCAACGCCAATGCGGTCATGGCGACGATTTCCAGCACGACGATGCGCGCTTCGAGATCTGGATTTGCCACACCGTCAGGGTCCGCCCCGTCCTTTGCTCGTGTTTCTATCACCGCCCCAGCTCCATTTGGCCCCACCTCTATTAGGCATGCCAAATAAATCAGGTAGGGGAGCCGCTTAAACTTTAAAGCATGTCAGCCTTTATTTTTCATTCGGAATGAAAGACTGGGATAACAAAGTCGAAACGGCATCCACAATTGCCTTGCCGGAAACTTCCATTTCGCCGCTATTGTCGATGGTGACAACCTTGTAGTCACCGAGCACGCCAAGCGAGCTGCGCTTCAGCCGGCGCAAAATGTCTTCCCTGCTTTCACGTCCGCGCGCTTCAAGCCGCATGGCCAACACTTCCGGACGTGCTGTCACATTGATGACGACGAGGTTTGGATACGCGTCCCTGAACAGACCCAGTGCCGAGCGGGAGCCATTTGCGATCACGATCGCGCCCTGGGCCACACTATGTTTCGTCTCGACAGGTATGCCGTAGCGAAGACCATGTGCCTCCCAGGAAACGGCGAAACGTCCATCGGCTGCGAGCTTTTCGAACTCGGTTTCGCAGACGCCATCATGATCCTCGCCGCCCGCTGCAGCATCGCGCGTAATCACGCGGCGGACAAATACGACGTCGGAACGGTCCGCGAAAGCACGGGCGGCGTAGGCCATCAATGTATCCTTGCCGGCACCGCTTGGGCCGACAACTGCGATCATGCAGCCTTCGCCGGCGTTCCCGCGAGGTTCGGACGAGCCATCCATCACGCCACCCTACGCCCCTGCCGCCACACCGCGCGGGATACGGGCACACCAGCCTCGCGCTGAACCCTCACGAGGTCGGCGCGAAGCCCGGTGGCGATCCGGCCACGATCGGCAAGGCCTGCGGTCCGGGCCGGTGTCGATGTCACCATGGCTATCGCCTTCGGCAAGGAAATTCCCTCGACTTCATCTGCCAGGATGAACGGTGCGTAGAGCAGGCTGAGCGGAACGTAATCCGAGGAGAGAACATCAAGCACATCCCCGGCCGCCAGGTCGCGGGCCGCGATATTACCGGAATGAGATTTGCCGCGCACGACATTCGGCGCGCCCATCAAAACGCTCATGCCCGCCTTGTGCGAGGCCGCTGCCGCCTCGAAGCTCGTCGGGAATTCCGCCAGCTTCACGCCGTTCTCGATGGCTTCGTCGACATGGGCAAGCGTCGCGTCATCATGGCTGGCAACGGTGATGCCGCGATCGGCGCAATGCTTTGCAATGGCGATACGGTGCGGACTCGAATTGCGCTCGGATTCGGCCACCCGCTTGTCGACGAAGATCTTGAACGCCTCGTCGGAAAGGCCGCGCTTCTTCTGGTAATAGAAGATGTACTGGTCCATCGTCTGGAACTGGCGCTGCCCGGGCGCATGGTCCATCAGCGAGACGAGCCGGACATGGCTGTCGTTTTCGAAATCGGCGAAATGCTGCAGTACATTGTCGGCCGAAACCTCGCAGCGCAGGTGGATCAGGTGCTCCGAGCGCAGCCGTCCGTCACGTTCCGCAGCCTGGATCGCGTCTGCCATCTGGCGCATCTCGCCATGCTCGAAACCGCCATCCTCGTCGGACCCCATGCGCAGGCAGTCGAACACGGTGGTAATACCCGAAGACGCGATCTGCGCGTCATGCGCCTGAATGGCGGCAGTGGCATTCCAGCGGACGCCGGGGCGTGGCGAATAGTGCTGTTCCAAATGGTCGGTATGAAGCTCGACGAGACCGGGGATCAGATAGTCACCCTCGAAATCCTCGCCGGTTTGGATATTCCCTTCCGAGATATCGGCTATTCTGCCGTCGCGGATCTGTACGGAGCCTGAGACGACGCTGTCTTCCAGCACGATACGGGCATTCTTGAAAACGGTCTCGGTCATGAGGCGGTCTTTCTGATCGTTTGGGCTGGCTTCAGGGGCAGCCAGCGATAGGCAATGAAATCTGCGCCGCGGGCAGGCTCGACGAAGAGCGCGATGCCATCGATGGAAAGCGGCCTGTTGATGAATTCGGCAAATCGCGGCTCGAGAGCGGCGCGCATGGTAGGCGCCTTTTCGGGCGGAACCTGGCCAGACAGTGTCATGTGGAAACGGAACTCATCCATCACATGCGGATAACCCCAGCGCATCAGGTTGCCGCGATGCTGTGGCGATAGCGTCTCCGGCTTGCGGCGGGCGATATCGGTCTCCGAAAGCGGCGCCCGAAAGGGTTCGAAATCCTCGACGACACGGGCGGCGTAAGCCTGCAGCTCGGGATAGACCTGATCCGGCACCAGCGCGAAGAAACGGCCGATCTGGTCGACGATGATATTCGGGATGTCGAAGGCTTCGGTCGTTGCGGCAAACGCTTCGAAAGCCTCGATCAATTCAGCTTCCGTCTTGCCGTCTGCAAGTTCGAACGGAGCCTTCAGCGTGGCATGGAAGGCATAACGGCGCGGATCGGCTGTAAGCGCATGAATCTCTTCCCTCGAAAGACCGGCGACGTCCGGCGTCTTAAACGCCTCGCCGGTAAAGGCGTCACGGCCAAGCCAACGGGATGCGGTCTTCGTTAGCGGATGATCCGCAGCGGGGGAGAAATAGAGAGCGTAACGCAAGGCATCGGTCCGGAATCAGGGAAAGGTAGAGGCGGAAGTCTAGACATCCGCCACGCCGGGAAACAGACCCTGCGCCTAAAAGATTTCCATGACAGAATGATGATGTTCGGGGCGCTTCGGCCTGACTTAATGTGTCGGGCCGCCGATCAGTCGTGAGCGGATCGCATTCGACATCGCGTCGAACAGGAAGACTACCATCAGGATGAGAAGCACCATATAGGCGACCTTGTCCCAGTCGGCATTCGTTCCCATCGCTTCCAGCAGCTTGAGGCCGATACCGCCCGCGCCGACAGCACCGATAACGGTGGCCGAGCGTGTATTCGATTCCCAGAAATACAGCGACTGGGAGATGAACACCGGCAGTACCTGCGGCACGACACCGAAGCGGTTGACGATGACTGGTGAGGCTCCGACGGATTTCACGCCCTCGCGTTGTTTATCATCGACGTTCTCGACAGCTTCCGCATAGACCTTTCCGAGCGCACCGGCATCGGTGAAGAAGATCGCGGCGATGCCGGGGATCGGTCCAGGGCCGAAGGAGCGGGTGAAGAACAGGGCCCAGATCAGCATGTCGACCGAGCGCAGGAAGTCGAACAATCGCTTCATGCCCCAGTTGGCCGCGCGGCTCCGCGTGATGTTGCGGGCCGCGATGAAGGCGAGGGGGAAGGCGAAGATCGTACCGAGAAGCGTACCGACAAACGCCATGACCAGCGTCTGCATCAGCTTCGACAGGATATCGGCATGCTGCCAGACATTGTTGCCGAGGAAATCGTCGACCATATGGGACACATTCGAGCGCGCCGGATCGAGGCGCTCACCGACCGTGGCAAGGCTGATCAGTTCGCCCCAGCTCTTGCCCCAGAACTCCGACTTCGTGTCGAACAGGAAGTTCGCCCAACCGAAGAAACGCCGCTGGACATAGACCTGCGATGTGCGGATCTCGGCCTGGCCTTCATAACCGTAGTGGACGAGGACCTTGTTGCCATCCTGCTGGATCGCCGATGGCGCGCCTACAGGTGCCGTTGCGGCGTCCTCGGTGATGGTGACAGGATAGGCCGTGCCGTTGACATAGACGTCGACGCGGCTCGGAGTGACTTCAAGACGATCGTTATCGCTGCCATAGGTCACGGTGTAGCCGCCAGTTTCGGTCGGCTTCAGCCAGAAAATCTCGGCACCCGGCGCATATTGACCACGGCTCGACCATTGCGCGCGAACCGTTCCATCATCCTCGAATCGCAGGCGCGGTTGGGCGCGCCAGGAATACCAGTCCTGAACATAGAGCGACGCACGATCCCATTGGCCGTTCATGAAGGCAGGGCCGACATTGAAGGCGAAGAAGCAGATCGTCAGATAGACGACGACAATACCTGAACCGACGAGGAGGCCGTAACGCTTCAGGAAGGAGCGGTGAAACACCTCGGGATGTGCGGCGCGCAGGCGCTCGCGGTCGGATGCGTTGATCGAGGGAACTGAAGAGGTCATCAGGCTGCTCCCCTGCCGAATTCGAAGGACTGCTGGCCGATCAGACGGCGGCGAAGCCAACCGGAAAACTGGTCGATGATGATGATGCTGACGAGCAGCAGGATGATGATCGCATAGGTCTTGGCGGCGTGGTCGCGGCCGATCGCCAGGCGGAAGACTTCGCCGATACCGCCGCCACCGACGGCCCCGATAATGGTCGAGGCACGCACGTTGATCTCGGCCCGCAACAGCGTATAGGAAACGAAATTCGGCAGGACCTGGGGAACGATGGCGAAACGCACGCGCTCGACCCAGCTTGCACCGGCAGCCCGCAGGCCCTCATCCGGTTTCATGTCGGAATTTTCAACCACTTCGAAGAACAGTTTTCCAAGCGCACCGATCGTGTGGACGGTAATCGCGATGATAGCCGCGATCGGGCCGATCGACAGGATTGCGGTCAGAAGTCCGGCGATGACGATTTCCGGGAAGGCGCGCATCACTTCCATGATCCGTCGCACGACGAAGCGGGTCGCACCGGCGCCGACGAGATTGGTCGAGGCGAAGAAGCAGAGCAGGAAGGCCAGAGCCGCACCGATGATCGTCGAAACCAGCGCGATGTTGATGGTGATGATCAGCTGGTAGATGAAGTGCGGGATATAGAACGTCTCGGTGATATAATGGCGGTCGGCCGTGTAATTATATTTGAGCGAGCCGTCGGCATAGGGCGAAGGCAGGTCGAACATCGCCCTGAAAATTTCCATCGGACTGTCCGGCACGAAGCTGCGGATGAAATCGAAGAAATAGGGCAGGCGTTCGAAGAATTTGCCGGCATTCGCATCATTGGCGAATTGCAGAGAATAGAACAGCGCGATCAGAAAGACGGCGATCGAGATCGCGGTATAGATGCGGCGCGTCCGCAGCTGCTGTCGGTAATGCTGCATCACCATGGATGCCGCCGGGCCGAGGCCGCTAGTGTTGCTTTCGCTGATGGTCGCCATGATCCGCGCTCTCGCTTGTAGAAACGGCGGCGCTCTTAGAGCGCCGCCGCCTGGATGGGGTAAGGAAAATCAGCCGCCGATAACGGACTTACGAGCGTCGACGATCGTCTGGTAGAAGGACGGATCGACCTTGATGTATTCCTTGTTGTCGCCCTGCGTGTAGGCCTTGAAGCAGTCGTGGTCCTTCTTCGGAAGTTCCATGAAATAGGCTTCGACCTTTTCGCGCATCTCGGTCGGCAGCTTGTTGTTGACCATCAGCGGGCCGTTCGGGATCAGCGGCGACTTCCAGACTTCGACGATATCGTCCATGTCGAGAATGCCCTTGTTGACCATCTGGTGCAGGTTGCCGCCGGTGTAGCCGTCTTCCCACTTGCCAACGCCGGAACCGAAGGTCGTACCGACGTCGAACTTCTTGTCGAGAACGGCGAGAACCAGGTTCTCATGGCCGCCGCCGAAGCCGCTTTCAGAGAAGTACTCCTTGACCGGTGCGCCGATTTCCTTCGGCAGGGCAACGTTCGGCACGAGGTAGCCGGAGGTGGAATCCGGGTCGGCGAAGCCGATCTTCTTGCCCTTGGTGTCTGCGAGCGTCTTGATGCCCGAATCCTTGCGGGCAACCATGATCGAGTAATATCCGGAGGAACCGTCAGACTGCGTGTAGGTCAGGATCGGGTCGACCGCGTTCGGGTCCTTCAGCGCGATAGCGGCATAGGAAGAGGCGCCCATCGAAGCGATGTCGATCGTGCCGCCAAGCAGTCCCTGGATGACGCCGTTATAGTCCGGCGACGGGAAGATCTGCACTTCCGGAACGCCGGTCGCAGCCTTCAGGCCATCGGCGACACACTGGGTGTTGCGGATCTGGTCGGCTTCGTTTTCCGAGCCGTCGAGACCGATGCGCAGGACCTTAACGTCCTGGGCCATTGCAGAGCCGGCGAGCACGCTGAGTGCAACGGCAGCAAGAAGAGTTTTCTTCAGCATGGTGATCTCCTGTTTCCGGATCATCCGGAGTTGGGTCATGAATGAATGGTGTGCCCTTTACGCGGGCTGTCGATCTGGGTGTGGGTTCAGGCCCTGGCGCTTGCCAGCGTACCGATACCGCCCGATTCCTGTTCCCGGTTCGCTTGCGCGGCGGGTATGTTGATGCTGGTCGAGGTCATCGTCTCGTCGATGCCGGCGCCATCCCGGTCGGAACCGTAGATTTCCTGAACGGCGGCGGCCGTCAGCTCCGAAGGCGTGCCGTCGAATACGACGCTGCCATGGGCCATGCCGATAATCCGCTCGCAATAGCTGCGTGCCGTGTCGAGCGTGTGCAGGTTGGTAATGACGGTAATGCCCTCGCGCTCGTTGATGTCGCGCAGCGCGTCCATCACGATCTTGGCGTTGAGCGGGTCGAGAGAGGCTATCGGTTCATCGGCGAGCAGCATTTTCGGCGCCTGCATGAGGGCACGGGCAATCGCCACGCGCTGCTGCTGGCCGCCGGAAAGCGTGCCGGCGCGCTGCAGCGCCGTCTGCTCGATGCCGAGGCGCTCGAGCGCGGCAATTGCTGCCAGGCGTTCGTCATCGGAGAATATGTTGAGCAGGCTAAGGACCGTCGAGCGATGGTTCAGGCGGCCCAGCATGACATTGGTCAGAACATCGAGACGCGGCACAAGGTTGAACTGCTGAAAGATCATCGCACAGTCGCGCTGCCAGTTGCGCAGGGAGGCGCCCTTGAGCGCGGAGACTTCGACGCAGCCGAAATGCATCGAACCGGAGCTCGGCTCCTGCAGGCGGTTGATCATGCGCAACAGCGTAGATTTTCCGGCGCCAGAGCGGCCGATAATGCCGACCATCTGTCCCTGGGGAATCTCCACGTTGACGGCATTGACCGCAACGCGATCACCAAAACGTCGTGTAATATTCCGCAGTTCAAACGCCATGTCGCAAAAGCCCGTCCAATCCCCTGGTGGGCAACCGATTAGACGTGGTTGATGAAGCCTGAATGTCTGTTTGATGTCTGTTTTGTTACAACCGTGACGCTCTTGTAACGCTTTCGTTACAACGCATGGCGCGCAAGAAAATCGTCAGCCGAAAGTGCTCTGAAATCATTCAATGCTTTACGTAGCTTCAGGTGATCCCAATCCCACCAGGCGAGCCGGTCCATGCGCTCGCCGATCTCTCTGGTGAAGCGCTCTCGAATGAGCTTGGCCGGCACGCCCCCGACGATCGTGTAAGCCGCCACATCCTTGGAAACGACCGCGCCTGCCCCGATCACCGCACCATTGCCGACATTGACGCCCGGCAGGAGCGTCGCGCCATGACCGATCCAGACATCATGTCCGATCGTGATCCGGTGTTCCCGACGCCAGTCGAAAAACTCCTGCTCCATATCCGCGTCATCCCAATAATAGGCGGCGCGATACGTGAAGTGATGTAGCGTGGCGCGCTGCATGGGATGGTTGGTGGCGTTGATGCGCACTGAGGCGGCAATGTTGACGAACTTGCCAATCGTGGCGCACCAGATCGAGCCATCGCGTTCGATATAGGAATAGTCGCCGAAATCCACCTCGTCGAGGCGGCAGCGCTCGGCGACTTCCGTATAGCGCCCGAGTGTTGAGTTGGTCACACTTGCCGTTTCGTGGATACTCGGCTTCGGGCTCAGTTTCTTGCTCATGCGGCGATGGCCTTTCGAGGAGAAAACGCGCTGACATCGAGAATGCGGTCGGCGACGGCCTCGCGCACTTCCTCGTCATGGAAAATGCCGAGCATGGCGACGCCTGCCTCTTTCTTCGCCGCGATCATCTCGACCACGACGCGCCGGTTGGTGGCGTCGAGCGAAGCGGTCGGCTCGTCGAGCAGTAGGATGCGGTGGCTGGTGATGAAGCCGCGGGCGATATTGACGCGCTGCTGCTCCCCGCCCGAAAAGGTGGCTGGCGGCAGCGGCCAGAGTTCGCGCGGAAGGTTGAGCTTGGCCAGGAGTTCGGCGGCATTTTCCTTCGCGACGGCGGCTTCGACACCGCGGGCGACGAGCGGTTCGGCAACGACATCGATTGCGGCCACGCGCGGCACGGTGCGCAGGAACTGGCTGACATAACCCATCGTATGACGACGCACTTCGATGATCGTGCGCGGATCAGCAGCTGCGATATCGACGATCCGGTCCTTGTGGTCGACGAGGATCTGACCGGCATCGACGGCATAGTTGCCGTAGAGCATTTTCAGGATCGAGCTCTTGCCGATTCCCGACGGGCCGCCGAGCACGACGCATTCGCCGGCGGCAACGGAAAAGTTCACATCCTTGACGACCGGCAGCTTGATGCCGTCGCGCAGATGCATGGTGAAGCTCTTGAAGACTTCCGAGACGACGAGGGGAGTGGCCATCTGGATCTCCTATACTTGCAGGATCGAGGAAACGAGAAGCTGGGTATAGGGTTCGCGCGGATCGTCGAGAACCCGGTCGGTCAGCCCGTGTTCGATGACGTGACCGTCCTTCATCACCATCATCCGGTGCGAAAGCAGGCGAGCGACAGCGAGGTCATGGGTGACGACGATCGCGGCAAGACCCAGATCGTTGACGAGGCCGCGCACGAGATCGAGCAGACGCGCCTGCACCGAGACATCGAGGCCGCCGGTAGGCTCATCCATGAAGACGAGCCGCGGGCCGGTGACGAGATTGCGGGCGATCTGCAAGCGCTGCCGCATGCCGCCGGAGAAAGCGCGGGGCTGGTCGTCGATCCGGTCTGCGGAGATCTCGACGCGACCAAGCCAATCGGTGGCTGTTTCACGGATCTTGCCATAGTGCCGGTCGCCGACTGCCATCAGGCGTTCGCCGACATTGGCGCCGGCAGACACCGTCATGCGCAATCCGTCGGCCGGGTTCTGGTGGACGAAACCCCAGTCGGTGCGCATCAGAAACCGCCGCTCTGCCTCGCTCATATGATAAAGATCGCGAAAATTGCCGTCGCGCATCCGGTATTCGACGCTACCGGCTGTGGGCAACAGGCGGGTGGAGATGCAGTTCAGAAGCGTCGTCTTGCCCGAGCCGGATTCGCCGACAATTGCCAGCACTTCACCGGGCCAAAGCTCGAAATTGACATCCTTGCATCCGATTCGGCTGCCATAGAATTTCGACATGCCGCTGACTTTGAGAAGAGGGGTATCGGTCATTCCGCAGCCTCCTGATCTGGAGCAAGCAGTGCCCCGACATGGCCGTGTTCGCGGCGGTCCTCGCAATGGTCGGTATCGGAGCAGACGAACATGCGCCCACCCTTGTCGTCGAGCACCACCTCGTCGAGATAGACTCCATGGGCGCCGCAAAGGGCGCAGTCCTGCTCGAATGTCTGGACCTCGAACGGATAGTCCTCGAAATCGAGGCTGACGACCTCCGTATAGGGCGGCACAGCATAGATACGCTTCTCACGTCCGGCGCCGAAAAGCTGCAGCGCGTCGGACATGTGCATTTTCGGATTGTCGAATTTCGGCGTTGGCGAAGGGTCCATCACGTAACGGCCATCGACCTTGACCGGATAGGCATAGGTCTTCGAGATGCGGCCGTTGATGGCGATGTCTTCGTAAAGCTTCACATGCATCAGGCCGTATTCTTCGAGCGCGTGCATCTTCCGCGTTTCGGTCTCGCGCGGCTCAAGAAAGCGCAACGGCTCGGGGATCGGTACCTGATAGACGAGAACCTGATTTTCGCTGAGCTTCTGTTCGGGAATGCGGTGACGTGTCTGGATGATCGTCGCATCCTTCGTATGTGTCGTCACCGCCACGTCTGCGACCTTCTGGAAGAAGGCGCGGATGGATACCGCATTGGTCGTGTCGTCGGCACCTTGGTCGATAACCTTCAGCACGTCTTCCGGCCCGATGATCGAGGCGGTCACCTGCACGCCGCCGGTGCCCCAGCCATAGGGCATCGGCATTTCGCGCGATGCGAACGGGACTTGATAGCCGGGTATCGATATTGCCTTAAGGATCGCGCGGCGGATCATCCGCTTCGTCTGTTCGTCCAGATAGGCGAAATTATAGGTGGCGAGATCGGCACTCATTCGGCAGCATCCTTCATCTCGTTTTCGCCGTTACGCGCCGCTTCGATATCGGCACGCATCTTGCGAACCATGGCAAGTTCGGCTTGGAAATCGACGTAATGCGGCAGTTTCAGGTGTTCGACGAAACCGGTCGCCTGCACGTTGTCGGAATGTGAAATGACGAATTCCTCATCCTGCGCCGGCGCGATGATATCCTCGCCGAGTTCGTCTGCACGAAGCGCACGGTCGACCAGCGACATGGACATAGCCTTGCGCTCGCTCTGGCCGAAGACGAGGCCGTAACCGCGGGTAAACTGCGGCGGCGCCTTGGAGGAGCCCTTGAACTGGTTGACCATCTGGCATTCGGTGACGCGGATGCAGCCGAGCGAAACGGCAAAGCCGAGTTCCGGCACCTCCATCTCCACCTCGACTTCGCCGATGCGGACCTCGCCGACAAACGGGTGGTTGCGGCCATAACCGCGCTGGGTGGAATAACCGAGAGCCAGAAGAAAACCTTCATCGCCGCGCGCCAAAGCCTGCAGGCGCAGGTCGCGGCCCATCGGAAACTCCATCGGCTCGCGGGTCAGGTCTCCCGCCTGATGGTCCTGCGGCAGATCTCCATCCGCCTCGATCAACCCTTCATGCGCCAGAATGTCAGAGACGCGCATGATTTCCTCACGGGCGGCATCCCTGCGGGCAGGCTCATAAACCGCTTCGTCGGTCAACAGCGACGGATCGAGAAGCCTGTGTGTGTAGTCGAATGTCGGTCCGAGCAGCTGTCCGCCCGGAAGATCCTTGTAGGTGGCCGATACGCGGCGTTCGACCTGCATGTCGGCAGTGTCTAGCGGCACCGAGCTGCCGAAGCGGGGCAGTGTGGTGCGATAGGCGCGCAGCAGGAAGATCGCTTCGATCAGGTCGCCGCGTGACTGGCGCACGGCAAGTGCAGCAAGCGAGCGATCGTAAAGCGAGGCTTCCGCCATTACCCGGTCGACAGCAAGGCCAAGCTGTTCGGCGACCTGGTCTATGGTGATGGAGGGCAGCGAACGGTCGCCCCGGCGACGGTCGGCGAGAAGCCGGTGAGCGTTGCTGATGGCGGCCTCGCCACCTTTGACGGCAACATACATGGTCTACTCTCCTTGAGGCTTAAGCCACGATCTTCGTCGTGCGGGGCAGGCACAGAAAACTGCGTCCCGCCGTCAGGATCACATCCACGCCACGTGGAAATAGCGGTCGGTTGTCTGCCCACAGACGCAGGAACGCCTCGGGCAATCCGGCGATCTCGACCATCTTCGACTGAAGAATGCCCGGTCCCGAGAGCGTGAAGGGCCGACCCTCGCCAAGCCCCGCCACTTCGATGACCAGCGTCGTCGAACGGTCCGGATATTCCTGTGTCCCAAGCGAAAACAGGCTGAAGGAAGAAGGTGTGACGCCCGGCTCCACGAACGCAAAACGAGCCTCTGCCTTTTCGCGGGTTATCGTGGCACCCGAATGGAAGCTAATCCATTCGCCAACTGCGGATTTGGAGAAACCGGCGCTGAGCCATACCGGGGTGTCATGGTCGCAAAGCGTCAACCCAATCGCTCCGGCTGCCGATCCGAGCGGATCCGGCTGTCCGGCGTCATGCTCGACCGTATGGACCGAGCCCGGCCGCGCCATGCCGTCCATCAACTTGCGGAATACGCTCTGTGACTGGAAAACCGGATCGGAAAAGCCGCCGGTAAATGCCTGTGTATCGGTAGACATCAGTCTTCTCCCCGAACCATGGTGAAGAAATCGACCCGTGTCGCAGCCGTCTCTTCGGCCTTGATCTTCTTTTCTGACGCGATGCGATATTCGACAGGTGCGAGAACGGCATTCTCGACATGATCCCTCGTGGCATCCTCCTGCCACAGCGCATCGAAGATCGCGGCGAGCCTGGCCTTCTGCTTGTCGGTTCCCAACGCCTGCGCATGGCCAATCGTGCCGGATGCGAGTGCGACGGTTGCGCGTGTCACTGTTGCTTCGCCCAGATTGAACGGGCTGCCGCCACCACCTATGCGACCGCGCACCATCACTAGGCCAGTCTCAGGTCCTCGCACGGGTTTCGCTTCAGGCTTGTCGTTCAATGCGTCCCATGCGGCGCGAAGTTCATCCGCCGTCGCTCCGGCAAGAAGGGAAACACACCGCCTGCGGCCTGCCTGTCCGGTCGGCAGGCTCTGCTCTGCAACATCCATGGCCAATCTCCATAATGTCTATTGATATAGACAACTATACAATGTAACTTAGCCATAACTTTTGGATATAACAAGCGTGTGACATGGATATGCAGGAAGCGAAGGTTCGCCGGCAAAACGGAGTAGCGCTATGGCGGCAGATAGCCGATCGGATACGTTCGGCCATTGCCAGTGGCGACTATGATGAAACCGGCAAGGTGCCGCCGGAAATGATGCTGGCGGCACAATTTGGTGTCAACCGCCATACCGTACGCAGCGCCTTGGCGGCCTTGGCTCAGGAAGGCATCGTTCAGGCGTTGCAGGGGCGCGGAACGCTGATCTTGCGCAAGGAAAGGCTGAATTTTCCGATTTCGCGTCGCACGCGCTTCAATCAGGGCATTGGCGATCAGGCCCGGGAAAAGGAAGGCATATTGCTCGCTTCATCCGAAGAATCCGCGAATGCCGATCTCGCGGCCCGATTGCAGTTGCCCGTTGGCACGCGGCTTATCCGAATGGAGACGTTGAGAAAGGCGGATCGGCGGCCCGTCTCCCGCGCGACGACCTGGTTTCCGGCGGAACGATTTGCCGGCATGGCCGAGGCCTATCGTGATAGCGGTTCCATCACCGCCGCCTTCGCGGCCGTCGGTTTGCCGGACTATGTTCGTGCCTCGACGGAAATTACCGCCGTCCACGCCGACAATGACGACCTTTCATCCCTGGAACTATCACCGGGGGCGATCGTACTCGTCACCTGTGCCTTGAACACCGATCCCGACGGCGTACCCGTTCAATATGCGGTCAGCCGCTTTTCCGCCGATGCGGTTCAGTTCACTATCGAGAATTGACGCAGGAAGAAACAAAAACGCCAGCCGCAGTTTCCTGTCGACTGGCGTTTGAATTTTCGCAGCGAAGTAACGCTTAGTGCGCGCCGGACATGTCGCCGAGTACGTCCTTGGACGCAACGGTGGAATCAGCGTTCAGCTTGTAGACCATCGGAACGCCCGTTGCGAGGTTGACGCCGAGGATCTGCTCCTTGGTCAGCTTGTCGAGTACCATGACCAGCGAACGCAGCGAATTGCCGTGGGCAGCAACCAGCACCTTTTCGCCGCGCAGAACGCGGGGCAGGATTTCGGTCAGGTAGTAGGGCCAAACTCGGGCGCCGGTATCACGCAGGCTTTCGCCGCCCGGAGGCGGGACGTCATAGGAGCGGCGCCAGATATGAACCTGTTCTTCGCCCCACTTGGCGCGGGCATCGTCCTTATTGAGGCCGGAGAGATCACCGTAGTCGCGCTCGTTGAGTGCCTGGTCCTTGATCGTCTGAAGGTGCGGCTGGCCGACCTTGTCGAGCACGATCTTCAGCGTTCTCTGTGCACGCTGAAGGTCCGAGGTGAAGGCGATGTCGAACTTGATACCGGTCTCGGCAAGTGCCTGGCCGCCGGTTTCGGCTTCCTGGATTCCGAGCGGGGTAAGGTCGGGGTCCTTCCAGCCGGTGAACAGATTTTTGAGATTCCAGTCGCTCTGGCCGTGGCGAACGAGGACAAGGGTACCGCTCATGAGAAAGACCTCCGTATATTATTGATTTGAGAGCCCGAGCACGTCGAGCATCGAATATTGACCGGGCTTCTTATCGCGCGCCCAGAGTGCGGCCGCAACTGCCCCGCGGGCGAAAATCGAGCGATCACGGGCGCTGTGCGACAATGTAACCAGCTCGCCTTCGCCGGCCAGGATGACGGAATGATCGCCGACCACCGAGCCGCCGCGCAGCGTCGCAAACCCGATTGTACCACCGGCGCGCGGGCCGGTATGGCCATCGCGTACGCGCACCGATTGAGAAGTAAGGTCGATGCCGCGCCCTTCGGCTGCCGCTTCGCCGAGCAGCAAGGCTGTGCCCGATGGCGCATCGACCTTGTGCTTGTGATGCATCTCGACAATCTCGATATCCCAGCCATCTGCCGGCAATGCACGGGCGGCCTGCTTGGTCAGAACGCTGAGAAGATTGACGCCGAGGCTCATATTGCCGGACTTCACCACCCGTGCATGCCGGGCGGCGGCGGCGAACTTCTCTTCGTCATCTACGGAGCAGCCGGTCGTGCCTATCACATGCACGATGCGCGCCTGTGCAGCGAGACCTGAAAAGGTGACGCTGGCCGCAGGCGCGGTGAAATCGACCACGCCTTCAGCATTGAGGAAGGCTTGAAGGGGATCGCTGGTAACCGCGACGCCGATCGGTCCAACACCCGACAATTCGCCGGCATCTTTGCCGAGGAAGGGAGAGCCATCGCGCTCTATGGCTGCATGAAGAGTGACGCCGGGGGTTTCGTGGATCACGCGGATCAGGGTCTGGCCCATTCGGCCGCCGGCACCAACGACGACCAGCTTCATCTCGTTTTCACTCATGTGCTACCAGTTCCTGCTTAATGATGTTCCGGCGATTGCAGATTATTGAGCCGAGCGTAGAGGCCGTTCTTGCGCTGGGCAAGGGCATCATGCGTGCCTTCCTCGACAACGCGACCGTCCTGCATCACCACGATCTTGTCGGCGTTGACGACGGTCGACAGCCGGTGCGCGATAACGATGACGGTGCGGCCGTGCATGGCGGTATCAAGCGCCTTCTGCACTGCAGCCTCCGACTCGTTGTCGAGTGCCGAGGTCGCTTCATCGAGAAGAAGGATAGGTGCATTGCGCACCAGCGCGCGGGCGATCGAAAGTCTCTGCCTCTGCCCGCCGGAAAGCGTCACGCCGTTTTCGCCGACAGCCGTCTCATAGCCCTCGGGCTGCGCCATGATGAAATCGTGCGCGTGCGCGAGCTTTGCTGCCTCCTCGACCTCTTCATCTGTCGCTTCCGGCCGGCCGTAGCGGATGTTGTCACGGATCGAACCCTCGAACATGTAGGGCTGCTGCGAGACATAGGCGAGCTGGTGGCGAAGCGAGGATTTGGTCACGTC
Organism: Neorhizobium sp. UBA3556; assembly: GCA_002376235.1. Lineage (GTDB taxonomy): Bacteria > Pseudomonadota > Alphaproteobacteria > Rhizobiales > Rhizobiaceae > Neorhizobium. The sequence continues at coordinate 153,304 of DFNX01000013.1, forward strand.
GGCGATATTCTGGCCGTCCACCAGGATCTCACCTTCGGCCGGATCGTAAAACCGTGGAATGAGATTGATGATCGTCGATTTTCCGGCGCCCGAGGGCCCGACCAGAGCCGTTGTCTTGCCGCCTTCAGCGATGAGGCTCACGCCGCGTAGAATTGGAGCACCATCGGTGTAGGAAAAGGCGACGTTTTTAAGCTCGACTTTTGCCTCGCTGATGGCGAGCTCCGGAGCGCCCGGCTTTTCGCGCTGTGCCGGCTGAAGGTCGAGAAGCGCGTAGATCATCTGGGCATTGACGACGGCGCGGTCCATCTGGACCTGCAACTTGGCAAGCCGGCGAGCCGGATCATAGGCCAGGAGCAATGCGGTAACGAAGGCGAAGAAGGCGCCGGGCGGTACATTGTCATAGATCGAACGGAATGCGGCATAGGCCAACACGCTGGCGATGGAGAAGCCGGCAAAAGTTTCAGTCAGTGGCGATGTGCGCTCGGAAAGCCGCGCGATCCGGTTGGAGCGCGCCTCAGCCGTCTGGATGATCTTGTTGACCTTCTTTTCAAGCTCCTGCTCCATGGTGAAGGCCTTGACCACCGCAATGCCCTGCACCGTTTCCTGCATGGCACCAAGAACGCGACTGTTGACCTCGATCGACTCTCGGGTCGCCAACCGAAGTCGGCGAGACACATAACGGAGCGCATAAAGAAGCGGCGGCGCAACGGCAAAGACGATCAGAGACAGAACCCAGTCTTTGGAGATCATCACGCCGACAAGCGAAACGAGCGTCAGGAGATCGCGTGCGGTCGAGGTGACCGTGAGGTTCATGACATCGCGGATGCCGGAGATGTTCTGGCTGATCTGGGCCGCAAGATGAGCGGAGCGGGCTTCCGAGAAGAAGCCGACCGAGAGCGTCATCATGTGGCTGTAGAGCCTGCGCTGGTAACGCGCTACGATATTGTTGCTGATCTTTGAAAGTGCAACTGCCTGGCCATAGGTGGCGAAGCCGCGCAACACGAAGGCGGCGAGGATCGAGCCGCAGATCAGCCAGACGATATCGGCGCGACGATTGGCAAACGCCTCGTTGACCACCTTCTCCATGATCCAGGCGGTGAATGCGGTCGATAGCGCCACGACAATCAGACAGCTGATCGCGAAGACATATCCGCGGATATGGTCGCGGCCGTTTTCCGAAATGATACGCTTCAGCACGCTGACAACGGTGCTGGAATCAACGTGGCGCTTTTTTTCTTTTTCAGCCTTCAACGGAAAGTCCCAATTCGGCAGAGTTACTGCACGGTCTTAACAAAGGGGCTTGTTAACCCCTTGGGCTTGGTTTTGCCAGTCGACCTTTGCCGGATTCGTTAACGGTGTGACTTTCCGGCATTCATCGGCGCCAGCACCGGCCGTCCGTAACAATACCATAAGAAGCCGGCATGCGGGCATAGCTTGCAAGACCTGCAAGGGCTGCCTGCGGATGCGTGACGACAAAGGTCGGGATTGTCTTCATCAACTCCTTATGCGGCGCTTTGTCTTCGAAGGCCGCACGGAACAACGGCTTTGTCAGCTCCGGCAGGATTTTTGGCGAAATGCCGCCGCCAAGGAAAACGCCACCACGAGCCATGAAAATGAGGGCAAGGTCGCCGGCGAGACGGCCGAGATATGTCACGAAGAGTTCGAGCGCTTCGGCAGCCTGTGCGTTCTTTCCGCTCAACCCCTCTTCCGTCACGTCGGCCGGACGCTTCATCATTGGTTCGACGCCATCGGCGGCACAGACAGCATTATAGATGTGCAAAAGTCCGCGCCCGGAAATGATTTCCTCGGCCGAAACCCGCCCCTCTATGGTGACGAGATGAGGGAATATCTCGAGGTCGCGCGGCGTGCGGGGGCCGATATCGACATGACCGCCTTCTCCCGGCACCGGGAACCATGTGTTATGGGCGTGAAGCAGGCCGGCAACACCAAGGCCGGTGCCGGGACCAAGTACGACACGCGTCGCGTCCACGGCCGGCAGGGTCGGGCCGATCGGCATGCGATCGCCATCGGTCAGGGTTGCGACGGCAAGCGCCTGAGCCTCGAAATCGTTGAGCACGAGCACCGCGTCGAAGCCGAGTTCGCCGATCATTTTCTTCGGCCGCACGATCCAGTCGCAATTGGTCAGATCGATCTCGTCGCCGTCGATTGGCCCGGCAATGGCCAAGATCGCCGAACGCGGCTTGGCGAGGTCCGCATTGTTGAAGACCTTGTCGATGATCGCATCGTCAATCGTCTCGTAATCCGCCGTCTGGACATGGACGAAATCCGTTGCCTTGCTCTCGGCATCGACAAGAATGGAGAAACGGGCATTGGTGCCGCCGATATCCCCGATCAGGATAGGAAAGGGCAGTGCTTCGGACTTAACATTGGCCATATGAACGGATCTCGCGGATTACTGAAAGTCGATGAGATGTTCCGCGGTGGCGCGATTGAGCGCCATCGGGATGTCATAGACGGTTGCAAGCCGCGTCAGCGCCTTGACGTCCACATCATGGGGAAGTGCGGAAAGAGGATCGATGAAAAAAACCAGCATGCTGACTTCGCCGGTCGCAATCATCGCGCCGATCTGCTGATCGCCGCCGAGTGGGCCGCTTTTCAAACATGTCACATCAAGCCCGGGAGCGGCGTCTTGAACGCGCCCGCCGGTCGTGCCCGTGGCAACAATGCGGAATTTCGACAATGCCGTCTGACGTTGCCGGGCAAAATCCGCCATATCGTCTTTTTTCAGATCATGCGCGATAAGCGCGATGCACGGCTTTACCGATTCCAAGGCATTCCTCCATCCGGCCTTAGCAGGCCACCTTCATTTGCCTTGGCGTTTTATAGCGCCGTAATCGATAAGGGAAGGCTCGGGATTGTCGCGATATGCCCAATGCCGAATGGAGCTTAACGGAAGGGGCGCTCGCGCGGCAAAGGAATATCCGCGGGAACATTGGCTGGATTGGAAGTGATTGCATCTGTCTGGCCGATACTCGCAGGCGCGGATGGTTCGCTCGAATAAGCAGCAACAGGTTGCCCTCCGTAGGTGGCCTCCGCTTCCGAGCGAGACGGGGCGGAAAGCACCGCAGCACAGGCACGCGGAAGATCCGACACCATGACCTGCCGCGGCTTGACCGGCTTCTTGTTCGGATCGGCTGGCTTCGGTGGCGCCCAGGGCTCCTTGGTGAACCACCAGGCGAGCGCCTTGCTGTCGCAATCATCCGTGGAAGGCGTTGCCGCCTGCCTTTCGCAGCCGGCAGCACCGGGCGGGCAGTTCATGCGGATATGAAAATGCTCGTCATGGCCATAGACGGGCCGCACCTTGCCAAGCAGGCTCCGGTCGCCCGTCCAGGTCTGGCAGAGCTTCTTCTTGATCGCCGGATTGACGAAGATACGCTGTACCTGAGGATAGCTTGCGGCCTGCATTACCAAGCGGGCATGCGTGCTCGTCCATTTGCGACTATCCACCGTCAGGAACTTGCTCTTGTCCAGCATCGAGGTGAACGGCATATCCTCCCGCTGCTGCGCGGTCATAGGCTGTGCTTGTTTCGGTGTGAACCACACATCGGCATCGAGGCCGATCTGGTGTGAAGCATGGCCGTTCAGCATCGGTCCGCCGCGCGGCTGGGAGATGTCGCCGACGAGAATGCCGCTGCCCCAGCCAAGATTGGCCGCATCGCGGGAAAACTGCTCCAGCAGGTCGATCATCACAGGGTTGCCCCAGCGGCGATTGCGCGAAAGCCGCATGGCCTGCCATGTTGGCCCGTCCGTCGGCAGCGCCATGGCGCCCGACATGCAGCCCTTGGCATAAAAACCGAGTGGCTCGGGCGAGGCGGCATTCGGCAGTTTCACCGCGCCGAAAGCCTGCTTCGCCGTCCGCTCCTCCTGTGCCTGCGGTGCTTCCACAAGCGCGCCGAGAAGCGTTGTCGCTGCCACTAGCCCGAGGGCCATCTTCGAGATCGATTTCATGAGTATCCGCCGCAAATCACTTTCAAAGCTATTCTACCGTGAAACGCGATTTTGGTGAAATGGCGATGCCTCGTCACTCTGGCCTAAGATAAATCGCTTGTGACCGGCCGCTCCTGTTTTTTGCCGCCTTTTGCCTTATGCTTTGCCGCAACAAAACGAATGAAAAGGGAAAAGCATGGATTTGGCCCGGCTCCGCAACGGTCTCGCAATCGCCATGGCAGCGTCGCTCATTGGCTCAGGGGCGCTGGCGGATGAGCTGAAATGGCGCCATGGCATGGCCGTGGTCGGCGAACCGCAACTGCCGGCAGATTTCAAGGCACTTCCCTATGTCGATATGAATGCCCCCAAGACCGGCGAGCTCAAGCTGGCGCAGGAAGGTACGTTCGACAACCTGAACCTGGCGATCGATCGAGGAGCCGTTGCCCCGAGCGTGATCAGGATCTTCGATACGTTGATGAAGCGATCGGAAGACGAGGTGTTCGGCACCTATGGTCTTCTGGCCGAATCCGTTGCTTATCCCGATGACATGTCGTCCGTAACCTTCCGACTGCGGCCTGAAGCAAAGTGGGCGGATGGCGAGCCGGTGACCCCCGAAGATGTCGTCTTCAGCCTCGACACATTGAAAGAGAACAGTGCGTTTTATTCCGGTTATTACCGGCATGTGACCGCTGCGGAAAAGACCGGGGAACGCGAAGTGACCTTCCGCTTCGACGAGAAGAACAACCGGGAACTGCCCTCGATCGTCGGCGATTTCCCGATCCTGCCGAAACATTGGTGGGAAGGAACCGACGGCCAGGGCAAGAAGCGCGATATATCCCGCACCTCGCTGGAAGTGCCCATGGGCTCTGGGCCTTACAAGGTTGCCTCCGTTCAGCCCGGCTCGGTCATACGCTACGAGTTACGCGATGACTATTGGGGCAGGGACCTGCCGATCAACATCGGCCAGCACAATTTCCGCACCATTAGCTATACTTATTTTTCCGACGGCGACGTTCAGTTCGAGGCATTCCGGGCCGGTAACATCGATTATCGGCAGGAAAACAGCTCCAGCCGCTGGGCCACACGCTACGATTTCGATGCGGTCAAGGATGGGCGGGTGACGAAGGAGGCGCTGACAAACCCGTTCAAGGCGGTCGGTATCATGCAGGCCTATGTACCCAATATGCGCCGTGACATGTTCAAGGATGCGCGAGTGCGCGAGGCTTTGAATTACGCCTATGATTTCGAAGACCTCAACAAGAACCTGGCCTTTGGCGGCCTGAAGCGGGTCGACAGTTTCTTCTGGGGCACTGAACTTGCGTCCTCCGGTCTGCCTGAGGGCAAGGAACTGGAAATCCTCAACGAGCTGAAAGACAAGGTTCCGGCAGACGTCTTCACCAAGCCCTACGCCAATCCAGTCAACGGCGATCCGAACAGGGTGCGCGATAACCTCCGTACGGCAGTGGGTCTGCTGAAGGCGGCAGGCTATGAGCTGAAGGGCAACCGCATGGTCGATACCAAGACCGGCAAGCCCCTAGGCTTCGAGATACTGCTGAACAGTGCCGGGCAGGAGCGTACTGTCACGCCCTACATCAATAGCCTCAAGAAGATCGGTATCGATGCTCGCATTCGCACGGTCGATGCCTCGCAATATATCAACCGTGTCCGCAGCTTCGATTACGACATTATTTTCGGTGTCTGGGGACAGACGATGAATCCCGGAAACGAGCAGAACGAATTCTGGGGTTCGGAATCCGTCAATCGCCAGGGATCGCGCAACTATGCCGGCATCGCCGACCCGGCCGTCGATATCCTGATCCGCAAGATCGTTTTCGCGCCGAACCGCGATGAACAGGTCGCGGCCGTCAAGGCGATGGACCGTGTCCTGCTTGCCAACCACTATGTCGTGCCGATGTTCTATTCCGGTGAGGAGAAGATCGCTTACTGGAACCGCATCGGACATCCGGAAAAGCTGCCGGAATACGGGACCGGTTTCCCCGATGCGTGGTTTGCCAAACAGGCCGGCAAGTAAGATGCTTGCACCTTGAAGGCCCAACTGTTCCAAATGCCCGGATTGATTCGCTTGAAGACGAAGGAAGCCCGCTTGATCGTTGCAGGGAACCGCGGTGACATGCCCGAACCGTTCGGCAGGATGCTCTGATGGGCGCCTATATTCTCCGACGCCTTCTGCTGATGATCCCGACCATCGTAGGCATCATGGCAATTTCGTTTCTGATCGTGCAGTTCGCGCCGGGTGGTCCGGTCGAGCAGATCATCGCCCAGGTCCAGGGACAGGATTCCGGTGACCGCCTGTCGGGCGCCAGCAATGACCTGTCGGCTCAAGGGATAAGCTCCGATTCGAATTATCGCGGCGCCCAGGGGCTCGATCCGGAATTCATCAAGAAGCTCGAGCAGCAATTCGGTTTCGACAAGCCGCCGCTTACCCGCTTCCTCGACATGATGTGGAATTATATCCGCTTCGATTTCGGCGAAAGCTTCTTCCGCAATACGCCGGTGATCGACCTGATCATCGACAAGCTGCCGGTTTCGATCTCGCTCGGTTTCTGGATCCTGATCGTCTCCTATCTGATCTCCATCCCGCTCGGGATCCGCAAGGCGGTGAAGGACGGATCGAGCTTCGACATCTGGACCTCGGGCGTCATTATTGTCGGTTATGCTGTGCCGAGCTTCCTGTTCGGCATCCTTCTGATCGTCATGTTCGCCGGCGGTTCCTTCTTCGACTGGTTCCCGCTGCGCGGCCTGGTCTCGGACAATTTCGACGATCTCACCTGGTATCAGAAGATCGGCGATTATTTCTGGCATCTCACCCTGCCGCTGATCGCCATGTCGTTGTCGGCTTTTGCGACCACGACGCTGCTAACCAAAAATTCCTTCATCGACGAGATCAAGAAACAGTATGTCACGACGGCGCGCGCCAAGGGGCTGAACGAGCGGCAGGTGCTCTATGGCCATGTCTTCCGCAACGCCATGCTGATCGTCATTGCTGGCTTTCCGGGTGCCTTCATCTCGGCCTTCTTTACCGGCTCGCTGCTGATCGAGAACATCTTCTCGCTCGATGGACTGGGACGGCTCGGTTATCTCTCGATCGTCAACCGTGACTATCCGATCGTCTTCGGCACGCTCTTCATCTTCTCGCTGATGGGCCTCGTGGTGAATCTGATCTCCGACCTGATCTATACCTGGATCGATCCGCGCATCGATTTCGAGCGGAGGGATGTCTGATGAACGCCCCTTCCACCACGGTGCCGGTCGAGACTGCGGTACCCGCCAAGCGCCCGTTCCTGTCTCCGACCACCAAACGCCGGCTTGCCAATTTCCGCGCCAATGGTCGCGGCTTCTGGTCCTTCTGGATCTTTCTGGTCCTGTTCACGCTCAGCCTGTTTGCCGAATTCATCGCCAATGACCGGCCGATCGTCGCCTCCTACAAGGGTGAGATCCTCTATCCGGTTCTGGTCGATTATCCCGAGGAGAAGTTCGGCGGTTTTCTAGCGACCACTGATTACCGGTCCGACTTCATTCAGGAAGAGATCAATACCAATGGTTGGATGATCTGGCCGCCGATCCGCTATTCCTACCAGACGGTCAATTCGCAAATCCCCCATTCTGCCCCGACCGAGCCTTTCTGGCTGATGGACAAGGCGGATCGCTGCAAGGCCTATCCGCAAGGTGACCAGGATCCGAACTGCATTCTCGGCAACATGAACTGGCTTGGCACCGACGATCAGGCGCGCGATGTCATGGCGCGTATGATCTACGGTTTCCGTATCTCGGTCCTGTTCGGTCTGGCGCTGACCATCTGCTCGGCCATCATCGGCGTCGGAGCCGGTGCCGTGCAGGGTTATTTCGGCGGCTGGACGGATCTTCTGATGCAGCGTTTCATCGAGATCTGGTCGGCCATGCCGGTCCTCTACATCTTGCTGATCATCGCCTCGATCCTGCCGCCCGGCTTCTTCATCCTGCTCGGCATATTACTGCTCTTCTCCTGGGTAAGCCTTGTTGGCGTGGTGCGTGCCGAATTCCTGCGCGCCCGCAATTTCGAATATGTGAGGGCCGCGCGTGCACTCGGCGTCGGCAACTGGACGATCATGTATCGTCACCTCCTGCCCAATGCGATGGTCGCAACGCTCACCTTCATACCCTTCATCCTTTCGGGCTCTATCGCGACCCTGACATCGCTCGACTTCCTCGGCTTCGGCATGCCGCCCGGATCGCCGTCGCTGGGAGAAATGATCGCTCAGGGCAAGAACAACCTTCAAGCGCCCTGGCTGGGTCTGACGGCCTTCTTCACCATGTCGATCATGCTTTCGCTCCTTATTTTTATTGGGGAAGCGGTGCGTGATGCCTTTGACCCCCGCAAGACGTTCCGGTGATATGATGACAGACGCACTCCTTTCCGTTCGTGACCTGTCAGTCGCCTTTCATCAGGGCGAAGCCAAAACTTTGGCCGTCGATCACGTGACCTTCGATATCCGCTCGGGCGAAGTCGTGGCGCTGGTCGGTGAATCCGGCTCGGGAAAATCGGTCTCGGCCAATTCCATCCTGAAGCTTCTGCCCTATCCGGCAGCAAGCCATCCCTCGGGCGAAATCCTGTTTCAGGGCAAGGATCTCCTCAAGGCATCGGAAGCGGAACTGCGCCAGGTACGCGGCAACGACATCACGATGATTTTTCAGGAGCCGATGACTTCGCTCAATCCGCTCCACTCGATAGAGAAGCAGATCGGCGAGATCCTGGAGATGCACCAGGCGATGACGGGCACTGTTGCCCGCGCGCGTATCATTGAATTGCTCAATCAGGTTGGCATCCGCGAACCGGAAAAACGTCTCACTGCCTACCCGCACGAACTCTCCGGCGGCCAGCGCCAGCGCGTGATGATCGCCATGGCGCTCGCCAACAGGCCGAAACTGCTGATCGCAGACGAACCGACCACTGCCCTCGATGTGACGGTGCAGGCTCAGATCCTCGAACTCCTGCGCAAGCTGAAGGGCGAGCATGGCATGTCGATGCTGTTCATCACCCACGATCTCGGCATCGTTCGCAAATTCGCCGATCGCGTCTGCGTCATGACCAAGGGCCGGATCGTCGAGGAAGGCACGGTCGCCGATGTCTTCGAACGCCCGCAACATGCCTATACCCAGCATCTCCTCGCCTCCGAGCCGCGCGGCGAGCCGCCGACAGCCGATCCTGATCGTCCGGTCGTGATGGAGGCAAAGGACCTGCGCGTCTGGTTCCCGATCAAGGCCGGTTTCATGCGCAAGGTCGTTGACCACGTGAAGGCGGTCGATGGGGTGGATTTGACGCTTCGGGCCGGTGAGACGCTCGGCATCGTCGGCGAGTCGGGTTCGGGCAAGACGACACTGGGCCTTGCGTTGGCCCGGTTGATCGCGTCCGAAGGCCGGATCGTCTTCATCGGCGATGCGATCAACGGTTACTCCTTCAAACAGATGCTGCCCTATCGCAATCGCCTGCAGGTCGTCTTTCAGGATCCCTTCGGTTCGCTCAGTCCTCGCATGCCCGTAGGCGAGATTATCGCGGAAGGGCTGAAGGTCCATGAGCGTGTTCTTTCCGCAGACGAGCGGGATCAGCGGGTGGCCTGGGCCTTGCAGGAAGTCGGTCTCGATCCCGAAACCCGCTGGCGTTACCCGCACGAGTTTTCCGGCGGCCAGCGGCAGCGTATCGCCATTGCCCGTGCCATGGTGCTGAAACCGCGTTTCGTCATGCTCGACGAGCCGACCTCGGCGCTCGACATGACGGTGCAGGCGCAGGTCGTCGATTTGCTTCGCGATCTGCAGGCCAAGCATGATCTCGCCTACCTCTTCATCAGTCATGACCTGAAAGTGGTAAAGGCGCTCGCCAACCACGTCATCGTTATGCGTACCGGCAAGGTGGTCGAGGAAGGTCCTTCCGAACAGATCTTCAGCGCGCCCAAGGAAGATTATACCAAGGCGCTGATGGCTGCGGCTTTCAATATCGAGGCGGTCGAAAACGGGGCCGTCGGTCAATAACGAAGATAGGGTGATGCAAGTGTCGGATAAGGGTGAGGTCGTCATTGACCTGAAATTCGGACGTCGTGATGTGGATCAGGCTCTGGTTGGTGCTCTCGCCGGACGCCAGGTCCTGCACGCATCCGACAAATCGGCGGATCTTTCCAAGGCAAGCTATGCGTTTCTCTGGAAGCCGGACCTCGATCTCTTCGATCGCGCACCCAATCTGAAAGTGCTGTTTTCAGGCGGTGCCGGGGTCGATTCCATCCTCGCCACACCCGGTCTGCCGAACATTCCGATTGTCCGTTTCGTCGACGAGAGCCTGACCACCCGCATGAGCGAGTGGGTCGTGCTTCAATGCCTCAGCCACCTTCGCCAAGTCCCGGCCTATGCCGTTCAGCAACGTTCCCGCATTTGGAAAGAGTTGCACCAGCCGGAAGCTAAGGACCTGACTGTGGGTGTCATGGGGCTTGGTGTCCTGGGGCAGGATAGCGTCCGCAAGCTGAAGATCATGGGTTTCAACGTCATCGGCTGGTCACGGACGAAGAAGATGATCGAGGGCATCGAAACCTACGATGCGTCGCAACTCGATGCATTTCTGGCCCACACTGACATTCTCGTCGGGCTCTTGCCGCTGACGGACGAGACGCGCGGTATCTTCAATGCATCGCTTTTTTCAAAACTTCGTCAAAAAGGTGCGCTTGGAGCACCTGTCTTCATCAATGCCGGGCGCGGTGGCAGTCAGTTGGAAAAAGATCTGATCACTGCCCTGGAAGCCAAAATTCTTGGCGGCGCGTCTCTTGATGTCTTCGAGCAGGAGCCACTCTCATCCGACAGCCATTTCTGGTCGATGGATAATGTGATCGTTACGCCCCATGCTGCTTCTGCATCCGATATCCGCGCGCTTTTGCGCAATGCGGAAGTTCAGATGGAGCGGTTTGAACGAGGAGAGGCATTGCAGCACGTCGTCGATAGGACGACAGGTTACTGACGTTCATATTTAGCACCGACAATCGGGCCAGGCGCACCGGCTTGTCGGTTTCCCCGCATGAATGCAAAAGGTCAGGCACAATTATCAGTACTGCGACAATTGAACTGCATCTGGACTTAGTCGATTTTTTTCCCGATAAAGCTGCCGGGAGGCGGGATTGTTAGCTTGCCTCTTTAGCGAGTGAGGCCGACCGGTTAAGGCAACCGGGACAGGGGCAGGCATGACCAAGACCGATATCGCAACCAGGGTGTACAATCACAGCTGGAAGCTCGATCCGATCATCCGCAGTCTGATCGACACCGACTTTTACAAACTTCTGATGTTGCAGATGATCTGGAAACTTTATCCGGATGTCGATGCAACTTTCTCCGTCATCAATCGGACCACCAGCGTGCGGCTGGCCGACGAGATCGATGAAGGCGCCTTGCGCGAACAGCTCGACCACGCCCGCACGGTCAGTCTTTCCAAGAAGGAAATGATCTGGCTGGCGGGTAACACGTTTTATGGTCGCAACCAGATTTTCGAGCCGGAGTTCCTGACCTGGCTTTCCAACTACAAGCTGCCCGAATACGAGCTTTCCCGGCGCAATGGACAGTATGAGCTGAATTTCCACGGCAAGTGGATGGACACCACGATGTGGGAAATCCCCGCACTCGCCATCATCAACGAGATGCGCTCGCGCACGGCCATGCGTTCTCTCGGTTACTTCACGCTCGACGTCATCTATGCCCGCGCCAAGGCCAGGATGTGGGAAAAGGTGCAGCGTCTGCGTGAGTTACCCGGCCTGAGGATTTCCGACTTCGGAACCCGCCGCCGCCATAGTTTCCTCTGGCAGCGCTGGTGCGTAGAGGCCCTGAAGGAAGGCATCGGTAGCGGATTTACCGGAACCAGCAACGTTCTTCTGGCTATGGACAGCGATCTTGAAGCCGTCGGCACGAATGCGCACGAACTTCCCATGGTGGCTGCCGCGTTGGCCCAGACCGATGACGAGTTGCGCAACTCTCCCTATCAGGTCCTCAAGGACTGGAACCGGCTTTATCACGGCAACCTGCTTATCGTGCTGCCCGATGCTTTCGGCACTGCCGCGTTTTTACGGGATGCGCCGGATTGGGTGGCTGACTGGACGGGCTTCCGCCCTGACAGCGCTCCACCGATTGAGGGTGGTGAGAAAATTATCGACTGGTGGAAGAAGATGGACCGCGATCCGAAGGAGAAGCTGCTGATCTTCTCTGATGGTCTCGATGTCGATGCGATCATCGCCACCTACAAGCACTTTGAAGGTCGCGTGCGCATGAGTTTCGGCTGGGGCACCAATCTCACCAACGATTTTGCAGGTTGTGCACCAACCCAGATCGATGGGCTGAAGCCGATTTCGGTTGTCTGCAAGGTCAGCGAAGCAAACGGTCGTCCCGCCGTAAAGCTTTCGGACAACCCGCAAAAAGCGACCGGAGATGCCAAGGAGGTTCAGCGTTACCTTCGCCTGTTCGGCGATGACGACCGGGTCGACCAGACACTGGTCGTATAATTCTTCTATGGAACCTCGAATGGGTAAGCCCCGCCGGAGCGGCGGGGCTTCCTCTCAATCCGAATATTACTCGATGATCTGCACCACGGTATGGGTCTGCGGATCGACGATCACGCGTTGATTGTTGACGACCGTGTAGGCGTATTTACTGTTGCTCGGCACCGGCGTCAGTACGACCGTTTCCGGTACCGGCTTGCCGACCATGATCGGCTGCTCGATCGTAACCGCCGTTGTCGGTGCAGGCTGCTGCTCGACATAGGTAATCACCTCGCGTGGCGGCGGGTCGATCGCGGTACCGGCGATCGCGCCGACGACACCGCCTACAGCCGCCCCCACGGGACCACCGACGACGGCACCAGTCACGGCACCGCCTGCAGCGCCGGTCACGGTGCCCTGTTGTGCAAAAGCCTGGCCCGAAAGCATTGCTGCGAAGATTGCGCAGGAAGCAAGAATGATCTTTTTCATGGTTCTTCTCCTCTTTTGACTTCCGGGCAAAGAACCGCCTGATGGATAAAACTGTTCCGACAGCCCGCTCACCTTTATGCAAAGTCCGAAATATTTGGAGATCACTCAGCCTGTTGCAGATTGGTATTTCTGTCTTTGGCTGTCATCGTGCCGAAGCCCAAAAGCGGCGAGGTTCAAACACTTAACCAAGCCCGGAAAAATGGCAGCGATCCGCGCGATGCCTATTGCCAAGCGGTGCACGCCAACTATTTGCCGCTTGAGTGATGGGAGAAATGCCCGTGGAATATCGCTTTCTGATTGTCGAAGACAGCCTGCTCGTCGCAATGGACATAGAGGAGGCCGTTCAGCGCAGCGGTCATGATGTAGTCGGCATTGCCCCCGACATGAAGGTGGCGTTGAATTACACCCGCGACACGGATATCGCTTTCGTCGATGTGCGGCTAGCGGATGGTGAGACCGGCCCGGAGATTGCAAGGGTTTTGGCGGAATACGGCATTGTCGTCATCATGATCACCGGAAATCCCGGGGTTGTTTCTTCCGGTGTCGATGGAGTTCTCGGTGTCATGGCAAAGCCTCTCACGGATCAGGCTTCGATGGATCTCATCCAGTTTGCTGTCGATCGCAAGAACGGAAAGCCCGGTGTGCCGCCGGCGCGCCTCAGGCTTTTCCACTAGAGCAATTTCAGCAAAAATGGGAACCGGTTTTTCGTCCGGAATCGCGTTAAAACAAAGAGATAGGGCATTTTCGCGTTTCGAAGAAAGGCGGAAATGCCTTAGCGGCTCGTTGCTTCAATCCTTTTGATTGGGTAAGTCATCCCCATCAATGGCGGAAGCGAACATGCGTTTTTTCATTACCGGTACGGCAGGTTTCATCGGGTTTCATCTGGCGCGCAAGCTGTTGCAGGATGGCCATGATGTTGTTGGTTTCGACGGCATGACGCCCTATTACAGCCTGCGCCTGAAGGAGGCGCGCAATGCCGGTCTTGCGCAGTTCCCGTCCTTCCGCTTCGTTCAGGGCATGCTGGAAGACAAGACTCTTCTTCAGGAGACGGTCAAAACCTTCAGGCCCGATGTGATCGTCCATCTGGCCGCTCAGGCCGGAGTGCGCTACAGCCTCGAAAATCCGAAGGCGTACCTTGATTCCAACCTTATCGGCTCGTGGAATATCCTTGAGATCGCCCGCGAAGTCGGGGTCGGCCATCTGATGCTGGCGTCGACTTCGTCCGTCTACGGAGCCAATCCGGGCATTCCTTTCCGGGAAACCGACAAGGCTGACGAACCGCTGACCTTCTATGCCGCCAGCAAGAAGTCGATGGAGGTCATGGCGCATAGCTACGCCCATCTCTATAAGGTTCCGACCACGGCTTTCCGCTTCTTCACGGTTTATGGTCCCTGGGGCCGGCCGGACATGGCGCTCTTCAAGTTCGTCAAGGCAATGCTCGACGAGCAGGAAATCGAGATCTACGGCGAAGGCAGGATGAGCCGGGACTTCACCTATATCGATGATCTCGTCGATTCCATCATCGATCTGTCGAAGGTTCCTCCGTCTGAAGTAAACCGTGTCGCGGAAATCGATACGCTTTCGGCGGAAGGCCCGTTCCGCACCGTAAATCTTGGCGGCGGTCAGCCCGTTGGTCTTCTCGATTTTATCGAAGTCATAGAAAAGGCCATGGGCAAGCCGGCAAAGCGCAAGATGCTACCCATGCAGAAGGGTGATGTCCCCCGCACCTTCGCCAGCCCCGATCTGCTTCTCGCCCTGACAGGCCGCAAGCCGGAAACGGGAGTTGAGGAAGGCGTCGGCGCATTTGTTCGCTGGTACCTGGATCACCGATCCGAGATTGAGTGAGTGCAGACTTAAAGCTTCCTGCTCTTGGTAACGATGTCGTCACGTCTGTAGGATGAGGCTTGTTCTCGCCGCATTCACATCCCAGTTCGGGAGTTCATTATTATCCAAGACAGGACAGGAAAGTTCGGCCTACAGCAAATCTCCCGAAAGTGGTCGCCGGTTTCGGGGTAATGACATGCGCAAAAATAAGGAGCTAAAGCGCGGCAAGCGAATCTGAAAGATCTCGACGCGCATTAGCTGCGATTTTCGCCAGCTTGGCTTCCCTTTTGAAAGACTTTATGGTGTCGGGAAAGACAGATCAGATTTTATCGAAGGTCAAGGGCATGTCACAGGGTTTCAGAGATGCCCGCATCCTCATGTATAGCCACGACACGTTCGGGCTTGGCCACATTCGCCGCTGCATGACGATCGCCAATCACCTGGTTGAAACATTCCAGGGCGCACATGTCCTTATCATCTCTGGCGCGACGATTGCCGGTGCCTTCGATTATCGTTCGCGCGTCGACTATGTGAAGATCCCCAGCGTCATCAAGCTGCGCAATGGCGATTACACGTCGATGGACGAGCATATCAATCTGGAAGAAACGCTGGAAATGCGCCAGGCAATCATTCGCCAGACGGCTGAATCCTTCCAGCCGGATATCTTCATCGTCGACAAGGAGCCACTCGGACTTCGTCGCGAAGTGGAAGAGACGCTGGTCTATCTCAAGAGCCGCGGCACGCTGCTGGTGCTTGGTCTGCGTGACGTGATGGACGCGCCGCATCTTCTGGATGCCGAATGGCGGCGCAATGACGTGATGGCGAAGATCGATCAACTCTACGATCACGTCTGGGTCTACGGCCCTCCCGATTTTCACGACCCGCTTACCGGGCTCGACGTCCCCCCATCGCTTCGCCGCAAGATGACCTTCGTCGGTTTCCTTCAGCGCAAGGCCTGGACAAAACGAACGACATCGCTGCCGAAACGCGACGGCTATATTCTTGTGACAACCGGTGGCGGCGGCGATGGCTACGATCTCGTCCGCGACGTCATCAATGCCTATCAGACGGATCCTACATTGACCGAAAAGGCGCTGATCGTGCTCGGCCCCTATATGCCCGGAGAGCAGCGAACCGAACTGCTCAAGGCAGCTGAGCCACATCACTCTCTCGAGGTCATCGAATTCGACAACCGCATGGAAGATCTGATCGCCAATGCGCGGGCGATTGTTGCCATGGGGGGCTACAATACCTATTGCGAGATCCTGTCCTTCGACAAGCCGGCGCTGATCATCCCGCGCATGGTTCCGCGGCAAGAACAATTGATCCGCGCGATGAGGGCGACCGAGCTTGGGCTAGTGGCCATGCTGCACCCGGACCATTCCTCGGATGGTTTGAGGCTCTCTGCGGCGATAAAGGAATTGCTTCTCCGCGATCCTCCGTCTGTAACGGCGCCGGATTACCGCCTCGAAGGCCTGCCCAATCTGTCCGCCATCGTGCAGGAATATCTGCAGGGAAAGCGCCCTGATTATCTCTCGGTCGTCGAGAGCTGATTTCAGCCGGCGTAGCTGAGTTCATCGCGCAGCAGCCGCGCCGTTTCCCTTGCGCCATCCATATTCAGGTCGAGATGAGCCTTGCTGCGTTGCGCAAGCGCCTTCTCTATGCCGATTGCCACCATTTCGGGTGTGATCGCGGCTTCCTCAATATATTCCGCAAGACCGAGTTCATGCAGTTTCACGGCGCGCGCCGTCTGTTCCGTCTCTCCGCCTGCCGCAAACGGGACAAGCAGCGAGCCACAGCCGGCCCTCAGCACGTCGCAGACGGTATTGTAGCCCGCCTGTGAGATCGACAGCTCGGCACTGCCGAGCAATTGCCGGAAGTCGCTTCTGAAACGAAAGACATCCATATCGCCGTCACCCTGGGAGGCAAGGCTTTCAAAGCTTGCCGCGTCGAGGTTTGGACCGGTGATGACGCACCAGCGCCCGGGCGATGCGATCAGGCCGCGCGCAGCAACGGCGGCATTCAGCAATTTCTGCCCAACCGCTCCGCCGCCGGCGGAAACGATCACTCGATATTTTTCGGGCGAGGGGGTGGGGGGCGCCGGCGCCACAAGGCCGGTATAGAGCACCTTGTCCGCTATCTCATCTGCAAGCGGAAACGTGTCTTCGATCCGTGTCAGGTTCTGGTCGCCATGCACGAGCACGCGGTGGAAATGCTGTTTGACCAGCGCTACGGTCTCTTCGTCCCGTCCCGGCTTTTTGTTCATCTGCAGGATATCGCGGATCGAGGCAAACAGCAGCGGCTTTGGCCGCATTGCCTTGATCGCATCGAGAAAGGGCAACAACTCGAAACGCATCTGTCGGCGACCGAACGGAAAAGCTTCGGTGATGACGATATCCGGTTTCGTGTCGCCGAGAACCGCCAGCAACTGCGCCATGCGCTGGCGCTCGCCGTCCGGCCCGAGTGCTGCCCCATTGATATCCTGCAGTCCTGAAAACCCTTCGCGGGAGGTGACTTCCGGCATCAGACGAACATGCTTGATCCCCGGTCCGGGAAAACCGGGCACGGGCAACCCGCCCGTCACCATCGTCACATCCAAACCATCTTCCACCAGCGCGGACGCGACCAGGCTTGCCCGGGCAATATGGCCTATGCCGAGCAGATGCTGGACATAAAAGAGCACGCGCGGTGATGTCATGGCTGCGGATGCTCCTTGGTAGCGGACTGTGAATAGACAGAGGAGAACAATCTCTCCAGATCCGATATGCTGGTCTTGTGGTCGAAATGACTGCGGACTTTCGCTTCCGCATTCCGGGCCATTCGGTCGCGTTCCGACGGATTGCGCATCGCGCTTTCGATTGCCGCAGCGAGTGCTTGCGGATCTTCCGGTTCGACAAGCAAACCGTTCTCATTGTCCACGAACAGTTCGGGAATGCCCGATATCGTCGTCGAGATACAGAGGATCCGCTGGCTGGCAGCCTCGACCAGAACATTCGGTAGTCCGTCGCGATCGCCATCCTTGCCGATCCGGCAGGGCAGAGCGAAGATATCGGCCTTGCCGTAACGCTGCAACACTTCCTGTTGAGACATGGCTCCATGCCAGCTCACGCGCCCGTCAAGCCCAAGCTCTTTCGCAAGCGGTTTCAACACCTTCAGCTCGTCACCGCCGCCGACATGATCGAGCCGCCAATGAAGATCGGCGGGAAGTAGCGCCAGCGCCTTGAGCAGGATATCAAAACCCTTTTTCGGCACCGCCCGGCCAACGGCGAGGATCGCAATGGGATCGTCCGGATCGGAGCCGTCACGCGAGGCGGTTGCCCGGTCGGGGGAAGGAAAGCGGCTGAGGTTCAAACCGTGATAGCTCAGATGCACCTTGTCCTTTTGGGCGGAAAGTGTGCGAAGATGCTCCGCCCCGCCGCGGGTACAGGTCACCGTCCAGCTTGCGTCATCCAGCTTGTCGGAAAGCTCCCAGTCCGGACTCGTCCAGATGTCCTTGGCATGGGCGGAAACGGTAAAGGGTATTCCAAGCAGTTGCGAGGCGTAACGCGCGACCGAAGCCGGCGTATGAATGAAATGAACATGCAACCAGTCCGCCCCCTCTGGCCATTCCCGGGCAAGCACCAGCGCCTGTCCGAAGCGGCGAAAACGATTGCGGCTGATATCGCGCGGCAGGTCTTTCAGGAATGCATTGGCTGCGGCACGAAAGGATGGCTTGCCGAACCAGTGGAGAAGCGCCTTGGCGACGCGCAACGGCTCTTCGTGCAGATATTCCGGCAGGTAGTGTACGGGGGCCTCGATCTCGTCATGCACCGGATGCCGCTTCTTGTCGGTCGGCCGACGCATCGACATCAGCGCCAGCTTGAAGCCTGCAAGTTCCAGACCGCGCAGCTCCTGCGCGATGAAGGTCTCTGAAAGGCGTGGATAGCCCTTCAAAAGCACGACCATCTTTTTCGGTATGTTCAACGTCGTTCCTATGCGGTCTTTGCCGGCCGATATCCAGTGCGAGGATCGACCGACAAAACCAGTATCCGCCCGTTCTGAGCCGCGCAAGTCAGTGATAGGGGTCCGCCGCGTCGCGCAGGCCGTCTCCTAGAAAGTTGAAGGCGAGAATGACCAGAATGACAGGGATGACGGGGATAAGCAGCCAGGGATAAAGCGCCACGACATTCACCGTCCGCGCTTCGGTCAAAAGCACGCCCCAGCTCGTCACCGGCGGCCTCAGGCCTAGTCCGAGAAAGCTCAGCGTCGTCTCGCCCAAAATCATGCCGGGAATGGTCAATGTCGCGCTGGCGATCAGATGCGACATGAAGCCGGGAATAAGATGTCGGCCGATGACGCGCCAGTGATTGGCGCCCATCAGCTGCGCCGCCATCACATAATCCTCCTCGCGCAGAGAGAGAAGCTTGGATCTCACAGCGCGCGCAAGTCCCGTCCAGTCCAGCAGCCCCAGAATGAAGGTAATGCCGAGATAGATGACGAACGGACTCCAATCGACCGGCATGATCGCGGCAAGCGCCAGCCAGAGCGGGATGCTCGGGATCGATTGCAGCACCTCGATGACACGCTGTACCACCAGATCGAACTTGCCGCCCCAATACCCGGCGAGACCGCCGATCAGGATGCCGAGGACAAAGCTTGTGATGATGCCGAGCAGCCCGATTGTCAGCGAAATACGGGCGCCATAGATGACCCGGGACATGACGTCCCGCCCGAGCCTGTCGGTTCCGAACAGGAACATCTGGCCGCCTTCCGCGGGGCAGATGAGATGCCGCTCCGCATCGATTAAGCCCCAGAACTTGTAGGGATCGCCCTTGCAGAAGAAGCGCAGTCGCTGCACCTGGTTCGGATCGTCCTTATAGTCTCGCCGCAGGTTCTCCATGTCGAGCGTCATCGTCTGCCCATAGACGAACGGACCGACAAAACTCCCGTCATGGAAAAGATGCACCGACTGCGGCGGCGCATAGATATGGTCCATGTTGCGCGTATGCAGATTATACGGCGCCAGAAACTCCGCGATGATGATCGACAGATAGCAAAGCAGCAGGAATATCCCGGAATAGAGCGCCAGCTTGTGTCGCCGAAATCGCCACCACATCAGGCGAAACTGTGATGCTCGCTTGGCAAGCGGCACGCCTTGGCCCGTCTTGTCGAAAGCATAGGGGTCGAAAGGCGCCTCAGAGACGTAGTGCGGCAGCGGCTGGCCGTCGGGGGGCAGTTGCATGCTCATCGCGTCCGACCTCCATAAAGGCGAATGCGCGGGTCGAAAAGCGCTAGCGCGATGTCGGAAATCAGCACACCGACCACGGTCAGCACGGCAAGGAACATCAGGAACGAGCCCGCCAGATACATGTCCTGTGTCTGCAGCGCCCTGATCAGCATCGGCCCGGTGGTCTCGAGCGACAGCACGACGGCGGTGATTTCCGCACCGGAAATGATCTGTGGCAGGATCGAGCCGATATCCGAAATGAAGAAGTTGAGCGACATGCGCAGTGGATATTTCGTCAGCACCTTGAACGGATGCAGCCCCTTCGCCCGCGCCGTCATCACATATTGCTTGCGCAGCTCATCGAGCAGGTTCGCTCGCAGGCGCCGCACCATGCCCGCCGTTCCGGCCGTGCCGATGATGATGACCGGGATCCACAGATGTTCGAGGATCGACATCGCCTTGTCCCAGCTCATCGGCTGGTTCAGGTACTTCTGGTCCATCAGATGGCCGATCGATGTGCCGAACCAGACATTGGCGAAATACATGAGGATCAGCGCCAGCACGAAATTCGGTACAGCAAGACCGATCAGCCCGAGAAGCGTCAGCCCGTAATCACCCCAGCTATACTGGTGTGTTGCGGAATAGATGCCGATCGGGAAGGCGAGCAGCCAGGTGAGGATGATCGTCACGACGGAAACGAGAATAGTCAACCACAGCCGGTCGCCGACGACATCGGAAACTGGTAGCCTGTATTCGAAGGAATAGCCGAAATCACCGACCAACATGCCGCCGACCCAATGCAGGTAGCGGATCGGCAACGGCTGGTCGAACCCGTAGCGAGCCCTCAGTTCCTCGATCTCCTGCATGTCGGCGGGCTCGCCGATCGCCCGCATTTCTGCGACATAGCTCTCGAAATAGTCGCCCGGTGGCAGCTCGATAATGGTGAACACCAGCATTGAGATGAGGATGAGCGTCGGAATCATCACCATGATCCGCCAGAGAATATAGCGGATCATACGTGATCCTCCTCATACCAGAATGTGTCGGGCATATAGACGCCGAGGAAGGATGTGGGGTCGTAGCCGAACAATGCGTTTTCCGGAATGTTGCGTAGCTTGGATGAATAGACGAGCGGCTGCAGCGCCTGGTTGATGATGCCTATGGTAAAGACGCTCTGGGTGAAGATGGTCAGCATCGAATGCCAGATGGCTTCCCGCTCCTCATGGGTTCCTGCGGTCTTCCAGTCCTTCATCAGTCCGAGAAGTTGGATGGCTTCCGGCAGATCGGGCGGATGGCCGTCGCGTCCGCCGGAAAGATAGTGAAGCCCCCAGACCGGCCACTGCATCTGGTCGTCGAAGGTCGGTGCCAGTTCGTTGGGCGACATTTCCGCCGTCGGCACGCCATTGTCGAGACCCATCCAGACGCACATCAGCGTCTCGCCGCCGATTACACGTTTGCGAAAGATTTCGCGTTGCGACACGCGGGTAAAAATCGCTATTCCGATCTTCGACCAGTGATCGGTGATCAGTTCCAGCACGTCGCTCTCAAACGTGCTTTCGCCGGCACTTTCCACGATGATCTTTGCCGGGCGTCCGTCTGGCAGAAGCCGAAGGCCATCCTCGTTGCGCTGCGTCAGGCCTGCTTCGTCCAGCAGGCTGTTGGCCATGTCGATATCGTGGCTTGCCCAAGCCTGCTCATATTCCGGCTTGAACAGGGGGCTGTCAGGCAGGACCGAGTTTCCGGCCTCATGCGCAAGGCCGAAGAAAACCGCCTTGTTGATCTCCTCGCGGTCGATTGCCAGCGACAGCGCCCGTCTCACCCGCACATCCTGAAACAGCCCGCGCCAGACATCGTCCTTGCAGTTGAGATTGGGGACCAACGCCACGCGCGAACCCTGGGTCCGCTTCCACAGATCCACTTTCATCGGCAACCGCTTTTCGGCCGCCTTGAGGAATGTGTAGTCGGAGAAATCGACATTGGCGAATTGCAGGTCGCTGTCGCCGGAACCCGCTTTGGCGGCGATAAGATCGGGCGAGCTGATATTCAGCACTATCTTGTCAATATAGGGAAGCTGCAGTCCGTTCTCGTCGACGCGGTGGAAGAAGGGATTGCGCAGGAAGACAAACTGCCCGGCAGGCGGCTTGGTGCTGTTATACCAAGGGTCGAGCGTCGGCAGCTCCGGATTTTCCGGTCGCACCGTGCGCGACATCCGCTGGTGCAGGTCGGTCCAGTCCTGCGCCTTATATGTCTTCAGCATCTCGGCAATTTTATCCGCGCTTTGATAACGCGGGTGAAACTGCTTCAGATAAGCCGACGGCATGTAGATCACGAGCGGTGAAGGTTTTGCCAACTGCGCCAGGAAATCCGGATTGGGTTCATCCCAGCTGTATCTCACCGTCCGATCGTTGAGGATCTCGAATGTCGGCCCCTTGCCGTTGACCCTGAGATCCACCGGAATGCCGCCGCGATGAAGCTCCTTGTTGTTCATCACGTCTTCCCAGCTGTAACGAAAATCCTCCGTTGTCAGCGGTGAGCCGTCCGACCATTTGTGTCCCTCCCGCAATGTGAAGGTGAATATACGGTCTTCCTGCGATGCAAAACTTTCCAGAATGTCGGCCTGCAGGTTCAAATGCTCGTCGTAGCCAACCAGACGCGAATAGCTGCTGATCGGCATGAGGCGGATATCGCGCTGACCGCCAATTAGCATGCGCACGACGCCGCCATGCCGTCCGGGCTTTAGGTTTTTTGCACCGATGTTGACGACGCGCGGATTGCGCGGCAACCGCTCCGCAACATCCGGCAGCTTGCCGGCCTTGATATCCTCGGAGAGGTAATCCGAACCCGTGAAGGCAGCCCTCGCCTGGAAGGGTAGAAGAGCTGTCGCCATCAGGCTGAGCATTGTCCGGCGTTTGATCATGGCTGCAGCTCCCGGATATTCGCCTGGGGCTTGGCCAGAACGAAATGCCCGCCGCCGAGATCGATTTGGGTCAGTCGCTCACCTTCATCCTGAATGAAGGCAGGATTCCAGTCCTGGGTGGGCTTTTTCGGAATGTCGAGCTGGTCGAGGTTCAGCGGACGGTCAAGGTCGGGGATCGGCACTGCCGCGATCAGCCGTCTCGTGTAAGGATGCATTGGGTTGCGCATGATGATATCGCAGGGGCCGATCTCGACGATCCGTCCTGCATACATGACGGCGACCCGGTCCGCCATGTAGTTCACCACCGCAAGATTATGGGAGATGAACAGGTAGGTCAGCCCCAGATCCCGCTTGAGATCCTTCAAGAGATTGAGGATCTGCGCCTGGATCGACACGTCGAGCGCCGAGACCGGTTCATCGCAGATCAAAAGTTCGGGGCCGAGCGCAAGAGCTCGGGCAATCCCGATACGCTGCCGCTGGCCACCCGAAAAACTGTGCGGATAACGGCTCAGCGCATTGTCATCGAGACCGATGGTGCGCAAGAGCCGCCGAACCGCCTCCAGGCGCGTGGCGCGAGAACCGCGGCCATGAATTTCCAACCCCTCGCTGATGATTTCCCGCACGGTCATCCGTGGCGAAAGCGAAGAGATGGGATCCTGAAAAACCATCTGTATGCGCTGGCGCAGCATGTCCAATTCTTCGCCTTGCGCAGAAAGAACATCGATCGGTCCCTTCTCGCTTTCGAAGACGACAGCGCCCGTATCCGCAGTCAGCCCACGCATCAGGATCTTGCTGAGCGTGGTCTTGCCGCAGCCGCTTTCTCCGACAAGTCCAAGGCTTTCGCCGCGGCGGATATCGAAACTGACGTCATCGACGGCAAGCGTCACATTGCTGTCGTGGCTGCCGATCTTGCGCTTCTTGGCCTTGAACGTCTTGCTGATGTGATTGACCGAAAGGATCGTTCGTGAACCGCCCGAATTGAGGTAGCCGGTTTCCATCAGGCTGGCAGTATCGATATTGATCTCGCGAAGCGGCTTCAGACGCTGGCCGCGCTCCATCTCGAATGTCGGGATCGCCGAGATCAGGCCTTTCGGATAGGGATGCACCGGGCGGCGAAAAATATCGTCAACGCTACCGGCTTCCATCACCTCGCCGCGATAGGCGACAACCACTTCGTCGGCAAGATTGGTGACGATGCCGAGATCATGGGTGATCAGCAGCATCGCCATGTTGAAACGCGATTGCAGGTCGCGCAGAAGCTTGAGGATCTGTGCCTGGATCGTCACGTCGAGCGCCGTCGTCGGCTCGTCGGCGATCAGAAGGGCAGGGCGACAGACAAGCGCCATGGCGATCATTGCGCGCTGGCGCATCCCGCCTGACAGCTCGAACGGATACATGGCGTGGACTTTGGCCGGATCCTTGAACCCCACAAGGGACAGCGTATCATAGACCCGCTCCCTCTGCTCGGCAGGTGACGACGCGTCGTGGATCCGCAATGCTTCGTCGATCTGGTTGCCGATCGTGTGCAGCGGCGAAAGCGACGTCATCGGCTCCTGAAAAATCATCCCGATCCGATTGCCGCGGATGGCGCGGATCTGCCGTCCGTCCTGCGGCAGCTGGAGCAGATCGACCGGCCCGTCTGAGGTTGCCGGATCATTGAACAACACACGGCCGGATATGGAGGCCAGAGGGCTTTCAATCCCCACGATCGTGCGGCCGATCACGGATTTGCCGGATCCGGACTCTCCCACCAGCGCGGTGACCTTGCCGGGCATGATCCGCATGCTCAGATTGTTGACGGCTTGAATTCTGCTGCCGAACACCGGGAAGCTGACGCTCAGATTTTCTATCCGCAGCAGGTCGGGCACGAATGTGGTCATCGGGCAGTTTTTCCTAAGGCGCCTTGCTGGAGCAATTCGCATTTCCGTGTGACGGTAAAATCAAATGTGTCGGAATGCATCTTTTGGCACCTGATCAGGTTGACGCTGGAACAGAGTTGAACGTAGCGCAGAGCTATGATGATAGTCCATGCCATAAGAAGCCTGCCGGATAGCTGCCGATGATTAACGAACCAGACTACAAAAGGATGCTTGGCGAGGCGAAGGCGCTGATCCAATCCGGTAATTTTGATCAGGCGCGCAATCTGCTGCAGGAAGTTGGCGCGAAGGAGTTGGGAAAAAGCGATGCCGTAACATCGCTCGGTCTGCCACGGCGGTTGCAGTCAGCGATGTTGAAGCTGGCGAAAGCCGAAGGCGATGCGGTTGCCAGAAGCGGCTACCAGTTCCACCTTGTCCCGCCGCCCGAAAAGCTGGCGCGATACGGTGTCTTTTCGCCGGAAGAGCAGGCCGAAATGGTTGAGTTGTCGGGTGTCTCGGTTCCCCGATGCATCCATCAGATATGGCTGGGCTCAAGACCTGTTCCTTCGACCGTTGACGCCTGGACTGCACATGCCGCAGCGAATGGCTATCAGCATAGACTGTGGCGCGAAGCCGATCTTGCAGAAAATAGTTATGATCGGCACATGGCGCTTCGGCATATGTTGCAGGAAGGCGATTTTCCCGGTGCGGTCGATGTCGCCCGCTATATGATCCTGCGTGATCATGGCGGCATCTATCTCGACTGCGACTGGTACCCGGCTAACAAGCGCGGCAGCTTTCACGATCACTTGCCGCTGACAGGCCTTTCTGTCTTCGCCGAGGATACTCCGCGCAACACCGGTGCCGGAGCTACGCTTTTTGCCAACTCCTTCATTGCGACGCCAGCGGGCAATCCGGTCTTCTCAAAGCTATGCGATGTGCTTCCCTCGGTGATCGAGGATCTTGGTGATGCACCCGCCTGGTGGTCGACCGGCCCGCTGATCTTCACCGGTGTTGCCCGATCAGGTCCGGTCAGCCTTGCAGGCAAAGGCTTCATCGCAAAATCGGCACCCGCTGCAGCATCGCTTTCAGACGTTCAGGCTCTGGCTGCGAATGCCGACGGTCTGCTTATCGCCTGGAAGCCTTGGTAGGTCTTCAAGGCTTGCTCATCAACTCGCGAACCGGAACCCATCGGCAGGCCGGATGGCCGGCTGTCAGTTCGAACAGGTCGCTGAGAAAATTCCAGGCTGCGTCGTCATGCACGAGGTGGTGGGTAAGGACCCCGAGATTTGTTGCCCGCGCGGTGCCGGCCTCCAGCCGTGCCGCAGCTTCGCAGTAGAGAATGTCCATCGGACGCCCGCCACGGGTGCCCTTCCAGTCAATGATGTCGACGTGAGTATTTACCAGGTGAACCGGCCCATCCGCCCGTTCCGGGCCGAAGACGGAAAGAGCCTCGTATCCGAGTGACGTCAGATGACGAAGCAGCGGCTGCGCGATACGGTTCCACGGCGGCACGAGCAAGGGGACGGCGCGATCACCGAACAGGCCAGAAATCCGCTCAAGTCCTTCCGCCAGTCGGCCAAGCACGACATCTTCCCCGCGATGCAGGCCGAGTTCCTGTTTCTTTTCCGATGCCGGTGCATGATTGGCATGATCCCAGCCATGAACGGCGACGGAAATCAGCGGCAACTGCTCAAGAAGTTCGGCCAATGCCATTGTCGCATGCGCAGGGATGGCGGCGATCGTCAGCGGCGCATTCCAGCGTTTCGAGAGAGCAAGAAGATGATACAGTGCCGCCGTCGGCTCAATGGCGTCGTCGTCCCTAAGCCACAACTGCACGGTCCTGCGGTCCGTGGCATAGGCGTCGAGCTGATCGATAAATTGGCTGCGGCTCATCGCGTCATCTCACATAGGTTTCGAGTATCCGGCGCAGGCTTTCCGCTGCGCCGGTGATTGACCGTTCTTCGGTCGCGAATATCCTTGCTTCTCTCGCGAGGCGGGCGCGGTATGAGTTGTCGGCGAGAAGACGGCCGATCGCCTCTGCGAAAGCCGTTCTGTCGCCCGGTGGTGTCAGCAGGCCCGTTCTATCATGCTCGACAACCTCAGGAACGCCTGCAATTGCTTCGGCGACAACTGGAAGGCCGGCGGCCTGCGCTTCGAGATAGGCAAGTCCGTAGGCCTCGCCATGTCCCGGCCAGACGAAAATCGAACCGCGTGACAGCAGTTCGGCAATTTCACCCTCAGGCAAGGCGCCCCGCCATTCTATCCGCTTGGTATCGAGCGCCGCGAAAGCCTGCTCCACTTTCTGCCGGCATTCTCCGTCACCGGCGATGGAAAGCGTCCATGGCAGATGCTTGATGAGGTTCAGGCTTTCGGCGAGTGCCCTGTAACTTGAAAGCTTGTCGCCCGGCCGCATCATCGCCACGGTGACCAGCCGTCCCGGCTCAGGCGAGGGTATGCGTTGCAGATAGGGCGTACTGTCGATGAAAGGGGCGATGAGTTCCACTCGGGCCTCAGGCACGGCCGACTTCAATCCGTCAAGGTCACGGCGTGTGAAACAGAGATTGACCGCGGCGCTTTTGAGGCTGTCGAGCAGAAACTCCTGCGAGGTTTCCCACGTTCCAATGTTTCGCCGTGATGAATAGGACGCTTCCGCATTGATCAGCGGATTACCGAAATGTCGTGCAAGTGCCGGGCCTAGAAGGTCGGGCGCCTTGTAATAGGGATGATAGGTAAACCAGAGATCCGGCGCAACGGGGCCAGAATGTTCGTCTGCGATTCGTTCAATCTCGCGTGCAGCCTCAGCCTTGTTCGCTTCGAAGGCGTCTCGCATGTCGGGCGAGCGCATGAAACTGCGCATTTCGGAAGCAATGCAGACCTCATGTCCCAGCGTCTCAAGCGCGCGGATCAAAAGCCGTGCCATCAACCTGTCCCCGGACGGAACTGGATGATTGGGTGACTTCAGTGGCGAATAGAACAGGATTTTCATAGGCCTGGCATCATGCGGGTTTGATCATCTCCCCGTGACCACTCTTGACACGTCGGCGCATCTCTCACAACTGTCAGCCACTGCCTCATCGCTAGGATTTCTCCCGTCATGACCGATACCTCCCTTTCCTCGACGCTTCATGCGAAGATCACTGCACGCACGGCCAAAGCCGGAGTTGTCGGGCTTGGCTATGTCGGATTGCCATTGGCGATGGCCTTTGCGCGAGCGGGTTTCTCGGTCACCGGGTTCGACATCGATCCATCCAAAATCAAGTTCATCGATCGCCGGGAAAGCTATATCGAAGCGGTTCCGACCGATATTCTGAAATCCGAATGCGAAGCCGGCCGTTTTGCCGCGACTTGCGATTTCGACCGCCTGGCAGACTGCGATATCGTTGCGATCTGCGTGCCGACGCCTTTGACCGCGCATCGTGATCCCGACCTGTCCTATGTGGCAAAGACGGCAGAGGCGATTGCGAAAACCCTGCGTCCGGGCCAGTTGATCGTGCTGGAATCGACCACTTATCCCGGCACGACCGACGAAGTTGTGAAACCGATACTTGAAAAGACGGGCCTGAAATCGGGTGCCGATTTCTTCCTCGGTTATTCGCCCGAGCGTGAGGATCCCGGCAACCGTCAGTTCCACACGGCCAGCATCCCGAAGGTGGTCGCCGGTGATGGCGAAGCGGCCGCAGGCCTGATGCAGGCGTTTTATGGCGCAACGGTCGAAACTATCGTGCCTGTCTCGACCACAGCGACAGCTGAAGCAGTCAAGCTCACCGAAAACATTTTTCGCGCCGTCAACATCGCGCTCGTCAACGAGTTGAAGCTCGTCTACGACGCCATGGGCATCGATGTGTGGGAAGTCATCGATGCGGCAAAGTCCAAGCCCTTCGGTTACATGCCCTTTTATCCCGGGCCGGGTCTCGGCGGTCACTGCATCCCAATCGATCCATTCTACCTGACCTGGAAATCCCGCGAGTTCGAGACGCCGACCCGCTTCATCGAACTGGCCGGCGAGATCAATACAGCCATGCCGCACCATATCGTCACGCGGCTCGCGGAAGCGCTGGATATTCGCAGCGGCAAGGCGCTGAGCCGTTCCAAAGTGTTGTTGATCGGTCTCGCCTACAAGAAGAACGTGCCCGACATTCGCGAAAGCCCGTCACTACGCCTCATGGAACTGATCGAGCGTCGCGGCGGGTCGGCAGCCTATTTCGACCCTTACGTACCCGAAATCCCCTCAACACGTGAATATGCCGAACTGAAGGGGCGCCGATCGATCGAGTGGGACGAAAACGTGCTAGAATCATTCGATGCTGTCGTCATCGCGACCGACCATGATAATGTCGATTACGATGCCATATCCCGCTTCGCCCCACTGATCGTCGATACGCGCAATGTTTTCGCCCGCAGGGGCATTTCCGCTGGCGCTATCGTCAAAGCCTGAGACACTGGAACGCCCATGAGCCGCCTCGATACATTCATCAACCGTATGTCCGCCCAGCGCGATATTCTCAATCACGTCGCGCGCGATCTGGGTCTCCCGTCGGAAGGAGAGGTTCTGGAAGTTGGATTGGGCAACGGCCGAACCTATAGTCACCTGCGTGAACTGTTTCCGGATCGACGTGTGATCGCATTTGATCGGGCCATGAATGCGCATCGTACCGCTGCACCCCGGGAAGATGATTTCGTCATGGGCGAGATCAATGAAACGGGCATGAAATATGCCGGATGTGGTGCAGCTCTCGTTCATGCGGATATAGGCACCGGTTATTCGGATAAGGACGCTATCACTCTGTCATGGCTGCCACAGATGGTTGCCGCCATGCTCCAGTCGGGTGGTTACGCCGTCAGCGGCCTGCCGCTTGACCATCCGCAGCTTGATGAGCTTCCACGTCTGCCCTCGGTGAATGAGGGCAGGTACTTCATGTATCGAAGAGCGTGAAAGAATAGGGCCAATCAGGCCTTCTGCAAGGCGCGAACCTGATCGAGTTCCGAGGAGGTGAGGCGCAGTCGCTCGGCAATTGCGCGCGTCATCTTCATGGTCATTCCGGGGCAGTCGTCCATGATCCGGAACAGGTAATCCTTGTTGATCTTCAAGGCCTCGACCACGCCTGCAGCCTGAACGGTAGAGCTGCGCGGTCCGTCGCATAGAAGCGAGATATCGCCGACGATCGAGTTTTGCCCGCGTTCGCTGACTTTCACAGGCCCATCGGGAGTGTTGACAAGAAATTCGACTGTGCCGCTGAGAATGAAGTAAGCGGAATCCCCGCTGTCGCCCTGATTGAACAAGCGTTGACCAGCCTTAAATGTCACGCGTTCGGATGCGAACGCGAGCAGCTTAAGCTTGCAGGTATCCACTTCCGCGAAATAGGGAAGCTTCCGCAACAGCTGGACTTCATCACATAGCAACATCGCTCTTCCGCCTTTCCTGTCGGATCGATGGCTAAGCCACCAGAGCCTTGAAGGTTCCGCTCTCCTGTTCAAGCGTCTCGTATGAGCCCTCTTCGAGGATCGCACCTCCGTCAAACATGACAACCTTGTCAAACAAACGTGACAAGGAGATATTTGACAGGACCCAGATTACAGCTGGATCATTCTCTTGTTGACCCAGAAATGCAAGTACGTTTTGAACAATTTCCTCCTGGGTGTGCTTTTCGAGCCCCGGAAGCGGTTTGTTGAATACGTAATAATCGGAGCGCCTAATTAACGCGCGAGCAAGATTAAGCTTTCGCCTTTGTATCGGTGTGAGACGGCGGCCGCCGGCGCCAATATCGTAATCAAGGCCGGCTTTTAGCAGTTGATTGGCAAAACCTAGCTCGCGCGAGACGCTGGCCGCCAGGGTGCGAAGTTCAACGATGCCATCTGCATTGCTGTTGCTCAGTTTTCCGAAAACGATGTTTTCGCGCAACGTCGCGACGGAAACATATTTGTCGGGGTCATAGCGCTCGATGAGTTCCCTCAGGTGAGACGGCAGTTCGGTATAGAAGAGTTCGCGCGAGCCGACGATCTTGTCCTGCAATTCGGTTGTCAGAATACCAAGTCGGTATCGGGGCTCGATATATTCCAGCGTCAGTCGAATGAAGGCCTTGTCGGCGCCGGATAGGCGGAAATTGACCGGCTTGGGTTCGTTTTTCCGCTGCAGCAGGCTCTGGTAGTAGCTGATGTCTTCGGCCGATAGCGTCGTGACCTGCCGGAAGAAGGGGTGGTCTGCCGGGAGGCCGCCAAAAATCTCAACGAGGTTCCTCGCGACCGTGCGTCCCATTTCGACGAACGGGCGTTGCAGCCCCACCTTGTTGAGAGCGGTGTAGAAATGCTCGCTGGACAGTAACTCGTTATCCGGCGTCAGGGGGGCCAGTGTCGCGCCGAAGAGCAGGTTTTCGGCAACGGTTGCCTGGGAGTTATATCCGTCTGGCTCGAAAGGTATGACGAGAGATTCCATGCCCAGTTCGTTCATCCGCGCGCGCAGAGCGTGGCGCATCTCAACGACCTGTGCGGCAAATCCTGGATCCTCTTCCGGATTGATTGTCGAATGGAGCGCAAGTTCGAGCACATCGTCGGTCAATTGCACCGCATCGAGCGCAGCCAGAAGCGATTTCTGCAGATCCTCCTTGGCGCCATTGCCAAGTGCGGCATAGCTGTAGTCCACCCAGCCGGCTCGAATATCGAGATGGGGATTGCCCGCTTTTCGGGCTTCACGGATCTCCCAGATCCGTTGTCGCAGCTCTTTTCCTTCATAGTCGTGCCGTTTAACCGGAGCGTGCTTCAGGCCGTAGAGAAGATTATCCTTCAGGCTTCCGTGGAAGAAATAGCTGTCGGTGGAGACGTAGGAGATGTGACGTCCGGTAACAGATTCCGGAAGTTCCCTTATATCCTCGTCGCCAAGGCAGATTCGGCCGCTCGACGGCCATGAAAGCCGTCCGAAGGCTTCCGCCATCGCCTCTGCACCTCGGCCCGTATGGTCGACCAGAGCAACCGTCTGGCCGCGGTCGATCTTCAGTGTGACGTGATCGACGACCTTCGCACCGCTGTCATCGTTGAGGGAGACGGAAACGGCCTGCAATGTTTCGCTGCGATGCTTGGCCGATGCGGGTGTCAGCGTATGGATAGCTGGATTGATAAGGTCCTCGACTTCGAAGTTTTCGAAAACCTGCTCGTACTTCACCTGCACGTCCTGGCGCGCCTGATCCCAGTCGATCAGTTCCTTCAATGGGCCGGGCAGATCCTTGTAGGCGTTGATAACGGCCACAAGCTGACCGACATCGAGCGTACCGCGCAATGTCAGGTAACCGCCGATGAGATAGAACAGGAAGGGTGTCACCTGCGACAGGAAGTTGTTGAGGAATTTGACCAGGAACTTCCACTGATAAAGATCGTAGCGGATGCGATAGATTTCGCCCAGGCGGCTTGCAACATCTGCGCGCTCGAAGTTCGACGTATCGTAGGCGTGGATCGTGCCCAGCCCCTCGACGACTTCATTCACCTTGCCAGCCAGTCGCCGCGCCGTGATCTGCCGCTGCCGTCCCAGCTCGATCAGCCTGCGCCGCATTTTCGGTATGATGATGACCTGGATAGCGACCATGAAAGCCGCGACCATACCGAGCCAGAAATTCTGCAGGATGATGAAGAACAGTGCCGCCAGCGCCTGGCCGCCCAGAAGTGCGGGCTGGACGAAGGCATCCCCTGTGAAGCCGCCGAACGGCTCCACCTCGTCCTTGATCATGCTGGCAATCTCGGCGCCGTTCAAGCTTTTGGCATGACGGGGCGGAAAACGCAGAACCCGATCTACGAGTTCGAAGCGGATGCGGCGCAGCAGGCGCTCGCCGAGACGGCCTTTATAGGTATTTATATAATACTTGAATGCGCCGTTGATGATCACCAGCAGCAGGAACACGACACTGAGTGCAACAAGTGTTTGCATGCGGTCGAGCGGAAAACCGTCGAATCCGAACGTGTAGTCGGTGAAAGGAACGGTGAGCGAGAAATCCAGAAAATTCTGGGTGACACTTAGGTCTTCAAAGCCCTGGCCTTGGATCGGCCCGTTGATGATCTGTTTCGGCAGATCGAAGGCAAGGAAATATGGGATCATCGACAAGGCGACAATCAGCAGAATGAAGACCTGCTGCGGTCTTGTATGTGTCCAGATATAACGTAGCAGCGTCTTCTGCATATGCTTTCACCAAAGCGGCAGCGTTATCAACTCGGGTATCGGATAAGCTGCATCCGGCATTGTATAGCCTGTCTTCCGAGTTTTAACGAGTGCTCATCCATTCGCTGCCCTTGCCGGAGCAAAGATTGATTCCCGCCGGAAAATGAGCGTAGCCAGCACCCACTGCGACAAATTGGCATCTCGTGTCGGCAGGCGCGCCATTCAAGATCGGTCGGGAATTATTCTGTCGGTGTTGCAGTTCGGCTTTACAGCCGGATGCAGGAACCGCTTCTAGGTCTCCTTGCGCAGGAAGCGTGGGAGGAGAAGCATGGCTGCGAAAGACATGATCGCGAGAGAAAACCAGGTCATTGCATAGACAAGGTGGCTGTTGCGGAACTGTATGACTGTCAGACCACCGACTGGATAGCCGCCGGTATTCGCCATTGTATCGGCATCGATGAAATACGGCGCGAGATTGGCAAGCCCCTTGTTCTCCCCGATCGCCTGCACGTCGCGGGAATACCAATTGCCCGCCGATGGATTGTTGCTCCGGAGAAATGCCCCTTCAGGTTCGGAAAGACGCAGCAATCCGGTCACGGTCGTCTCGCCCTGGGGCTGCCCCTCCGCCCGGGATGCCGGATCACGCCGGTCCGGCGGTACGAAGCCTCGATTGATCAGGACGGTTCTGCCGTCAGTCTGGGCGAGCGGCGTGACGACCCAGAAGCCCGGGCCTCTCTCCGTTACGGCCTGAACGAGGGTTTCGCCGGAATTGTCGAAGGTTCCGCTCAGCGTCACATGTCGATATTCTGCATCTGTGGGCGTTGTCGCCGACCATTCGGCGTCGCTCGGTGGCGCAACCGCTTCGGCATGCACACGTGCGTCCACGCGGGCAATCAGGTCAAGCTTCCAGAAAAGCCGCTGCACCTGCCAACTGCCGAGTGCGGTAAAGACGAGAGCCGTAAAAAGCAGAAACGCCCGAAAGCCAAGATAAGATTTCACGGGCGTTTCCATTTCTCAAAATTTGTATGCCAGTCCGTCAGGCCTGGGTCGATGTAGTCTCAAGAACAAGCTTAAGGCAAGTTCTTCATCATCTCCGGCGACATGACCATCATGTTCGTGTTGAGATGGTGCATGACCCAAAGCGAACCGACCAGGGCGATCGCCACGATGATGACCGTGAAGATCAGCGCCATCATCGTCCAGCCGCCTTCCGACTTGGTGTTCATGTGCAGGAAGTAGACCATGTGGACGACGATCTGAACGGCGCCGATGATCATGATGGCTGCAACCGTGGCAACCTTGCTGTCGAGCACATCACCCATGACCAGCCAGAACGGAATGGCCGTCAGGATCACCGACAGGATGAAACCCGTCACGTAGCTCTTGAAGGAACCATGTCCGGCTTCGTGGCCATGGCTATGGCCGTGATGGGCTTCGTGTGCATCTTCGTGTGAGGTGGAGTTGGTGGTCATCCGACGACTCCCATGAGATAGACGACAGAGAAAACACCGATCCAGACGACGTCGAGGAAATGCCAGAACATCGAAAGGCACATCAGGCGGCGGCGGTTTTCGTGGATCAGGCCGTGCTTGGACACCTGCACCATCAGCGTCACCAGCCAGATGATGCCGAAGGTGACGTGCAGACCGTGCGTTCCAACCAGCGTGAAGAAGGCCGACAGGAAGGCGGAACGCTGCGGCGTGGCGCCTTCAGCAATCATGTGATGGAACTCATAGAGTTCGATACCCAGGAAGGCGAGCCCGAACAGACCGGTAATACCGAGCCAGAACAGGGTTTCCTGCTTGGCGCCGCGTTCCATCTGCAGCATGGCGAAGCCGTAGGTGATCGACGAGAAGAGCAGCATGGCGGTATTGATCGCCACGAGCTTAAGGTCGAACAGGTCGGCCGGGGCCGGGCCGGCCGCATAATTGCGGCCGAGAACGGCATAGGTGGCAAACAGCGTTGCGAAGATGAGGCAGTCGCTCATCAGGTACAGCCAGAACCCGAGGTTCGTGCTGCCTTCCGGATGGTGGTCTTCCTCGAGATAGAACTGCGGCTTTTCCGCAGATTGGCTCTGAATATTGCTCATTGTCACACCTGCTTCGCCAGCAGTTCCGTACGCTTTCCTTCTTCCGTGGAAACGGTTTCCGCCGGAATATAGTAGTCACGCTTGTAGTTGAAGGTATGGCCGATCGCGACTGCGATGATGGCGACGAAGGATACTGCTGCCAGCCACCACATGTACCAGATAAGGCCGAATGCCAGGGCAATGTTGAGAGCAGCCAGGATTGCACCCGTGCCGGTGTTCTTCGGCATGTGGATCGGCTTGAATCCCTGAAGCGGACGCGAGTAACCACGGTTCTTCATGTCATACCAGCTGTCGTGATCATGCACGACCGGGGTGAAGGCGAAGTTGTATTCCGGCGGCGGCGAGGACGTCGACCATTCCAGAGTACGGCCATGCCACGGGTCGCCGCTCTCATCCTTGAGTTCCTCGCGCTTGATGTAGCTGACGACGAGCTGAATGACGAAGGACAGGATGCCGATGGCGATCATACCGGCGCCGACGGCTGCGATGATGAACCAGATCTGCAGCGACGGATCGTCGAACTGCGACATGCGTCGGGTAACGCCCATCAGACCGAGAACGTAGAGCGGCATGAAGGCGAAGTAGAAGCCGACGAACCAGAACCAGAAGCTCATCTTGCCCCAGAAGGGATCGAGCTTGTAGCCGAAGGCCTTCGGGAACCAGTAGGTAACGCCGGCCATCAGGCCGAACAGCACGCCGCCTATGATCACGTTATGGAAGTGGGCGACCAGGAACAGCGAGTTGTGCAGCACGAAGTCTGCCGGCGGAACTGCCAGCATGACGCCGGTCATGCCACCGATGACGAAGGTCACCATGAAGCCGATCGTCCAGAGCATCGGAACCTCGTAACGGACCCGGCCTCGGTAGATCGTGAACAGCCAGTTGAAGATCTTCGCACCCGTCGGGATCGAAATGATCATCGTGGTAATGCCGAAGAAGGCATTGACCGAAGCGCCTGAACCCATGGTGAAGAAGTGGTGCAGCCAGACGATGTACGACAGGACCATGATCACGCAGGTGGCGTAGACCATCGAGGCGTAGCCGAACAGGCGCTTGCCGGAGAAGGTGGCAACGACTTCCGAGAAGATGCCGAAGGCCGGCAGAACCAGGATGTAGACTTCCGGATGGCCCCAGATCCAGATGAGGTTGATGTACATCATCGGGTTGCCGCCGAGATCGTTCGTGAAGAAATTCGTACCGACATAGCGGTCGAGCGACAACAGAACGAGGGTAGCGGTCAGGATCGGGAACGTGGCGACGATCAGGATGTTGGTGCAGAGCGAAGTCCAGGTGAAGACAGGCATCTTCATGAAGGACATGCCCGGTGCGCGCATCTTGACGATCGTGCAGATCAGGTTGATGCCTGAAAGTGTCGTGCCGACGCCGGCGACCTGAAGACCCCAGATATAATAGTCGACACCGACGCCCGGACTGTAGTCTGCGCCTGAAAGCGGCGGATAGGCCAGCCAGCCGGTCTTGGCGAATTCGCCGACGAACAGCGAGATCATGATGATGATCGCGCCGGCAGTGGTCATCCAGAACGAGAAGTTGTTGAGGAACGGGAAGGAAACGTCGCGGGCGCCGATCTGCAGCGGCACGACATAGTTCATGAAACCCGTCACGAAAGGCATCGCGACGAAGAAGATCATGATCACGCCGTGGGCGGTGAAGACCTGGTCGTAATGGTGCGGCGGCAGATAGCCTTCCGAACCGTTGAACGCGATGGCCTGCTGGATACGCATCATGATGGCGTCCGAGAAGCCGCGCAGCAGCATCACGATCGCTAGAATGATGTACATGATGCCGATCTTCTTGTGGTCGATACTGGTAATCCAGTCGTGCCACAGCGGCCCCCACCACTTCATGTAGGTGATGAGACACAACAGCGCGATTCCACCGAGGGCCACGGCAGAGAAAGTCGCGACGAGGATGGGCTCGTGATAGGGGATCGATTCGAGGGTCAACCGACCGAAGATAAACTTCAGGAGGTCTGGATCAGAAAACATGGGGCAACCCGTTCATTGATGTCGTACGACGCAAAGCGCCAGGTTTAATTGTTGTTTAGCTGGGCCGGCGCCGGCCCTTCAGTGTTCGTTTCAGGCGTCGAATGAGCGCCTTCATGCGGAGCGGTATCGCTCTTGGCCGGCTGACCGGAAGCCGGGACAGTAGCATTCATGGCTGCCGGCACGGGGCCGTGTCCGGCAGAATAATGCTCCTCATGGCGATTGTCGTAGCGCAGCTTCTCGCGGTTTTCGTGGCTCTCGACGCCGCCGCCGCCCATCGTATCGATATGCATCATCTCGTTCATGCACATCCGGCCTTCTTCGGCACACATGTTGAGGACGCGCTGATAAAGACCGTCGGCAACCGTGGCGAAATAGCGGACCGGTTCGCGCTCGCTCGGCTTTTCAAGCTTGAGGTACGCATCCTGGTTAAGCGCGGTGCCATTCTGCTTGACGCGGGCGATCCAGCCGTCGAAGCCTTCCTGGTTCACGCTGTGGAACTTGAAGCGCATATGCGAGAAACCTGCGCCGCTGTAGTTGGCGGAGAAGCCGTCGAAGACGCCTTCCTTATTGATGACCGCGTGCAGCTTGGTCTCCATTCCAGGCATGGCGTAGATCATGCCCGCAAGCGCCGGAACGTAGAACGAGTTCATCACCGACGATGCTGTGATCTTGAAGGTAATCGGACGGTCGATCGGCGCGGCCATCTCGTTGACGGTGGCGATGCCATATTCCGGATAGAAGAACAGCCACTTCCAGTCGAGTGCCACGACTTCCACTTCCAGCGGCTTGGTGCCCTCTGGAATGGTTCTTTCCGCGTCGATGCGATCGAGAGGGCGGAACGGGTCGAGCTTGTGGGTGCTGATCCAGGTGATCGCGCCGAGCGCGATGATGATAGCCAGCGGTGCCGCCCAGATCACTACCTCGAGACGTGTCGAGTGGTGCCACTCAGGGTCGTACTTGGCCTTGGTGTTCGAGTGGCGATAGTGCCACGCGAAATACAAGGTCAAGAACAAGACCGGGACGATGATCAGCAGCATCAGCACTGTCGACACGACGATAAGGTCGGCCTGCTGCTGAGCGATATCGCCCGACGGAGACATGACCACCAGGTCACAGCCCGCCATGAATGGGAGGATAAGTAGGAGGGAAAGCTGGCAAAGACGCCTTACGATTGGGGACATTGATCTGCTCAAATTTGCTTTTTATCTAGTTCGCCTATCGGAGCGTAGCCCCGATCTCCATGAGGTGTTTCGTCGCAGTGCTACATTTTCTCGCACCACAAACCACCACCTGCTCCACTTGGTGGAGGGCGGCCCTGCGGCGCGCAATCTAGACCATAAACTTGACGGAAGACAGGGGTCTTGGGTTGTGATGCAGACGATTGTGGCGGAATTTGCCATTTTTCGTATATTCACAAATTCTCAGTCAAAATCTTGATTGACAGCAAGTTCGGCCAACATACTCATTGTTGCAATGACGCGAAGGAGGACGTTAGTCATGGCAGAGGCAACAATTCTGGCGACGGGTCCGTCGTCATCTGCGCTTGAAAGGGATGCAAGGCACATCCACGATGACAAGCCGATTTCGGCAGGTAACATCGCCATCGGTGTCGTGATTGGCCGCACATCCGAGTTTTTTGACTTTTTCGTGTTCGGTCTGGGCTGCGTGCTCGTTTTTCCCCGCCTGGTCTTTCCGTTTGTGCCCGACCCGGTCACGGCAACGCTTTACTCGTTCGCCATCTTCTCGCTCGCCTTTCTGGCAAGGCCCGTCGGGTCATTCGTGTTCATGTGGATCGACCGCACCTTTGGTCGCGGTACCAAACTGACGACGGCCCTGCTCATTCTTGGGGGATCGACGGCGTCAATTGCCTTCCTGCCGGGGTACGAATCGATCGGCATGTGGTCGGTTGCGCTTCTGGCCCTGTTCCGTCTCGGCCAGGGTTTTGCGCTTGGAGGCGCATGGGATGGTCTGGCCTCGCTTCTGGCGATGACGGCACCGCAAAACCGCAAGGGTTTCTATGCGATGATCCCGCAATTGGGTGCGCCGGTCGGTTTCGCGCTGGCCAGCATCCTGTTCGGTTATTTCATAGTCAATCTTTCGGATGCCGATTTCCTCGATTGGGGTTGGCGTTTCCCATTCTTTGTCGCCTTCGCGATCAATGTGGTTGCCCTGTTTGCACGGTTGCGCATCGTCGCATCGCATGAATTCGGCGCCGCGCTTGAAAATCACGAGCTCGAAGCGAAGCCGATCGCCGAAATGCTGCGCCTCCATGGCTTTGACGTTGTCATCGGCGCTTTTGCGCCTTTGGCGAGTTTTGCAATGTTCCATCTGGTTACCATCTTTCCGCTGAGCTGGGTGACCTTGTATGGTGGTCAGTCGGCGGGCACCTTCCTGTTCGTCCAGGTGCTGGGTGCTCTCTGTGGTTTCGCGACCATCGTATTGTCCGGCTTCCTTGCGGATCGGTTCGGACGCAGGCAGCAGCTTCTGATCGGTGCCTTCATTATCGCCATCTTCAGCTTTACGGCGCCATTCCTGTTGGATGCCGGCGGCGTAGGTCAGGCGGCGTTCATTATCCTGGGCTTTGCGATCCTCGGCCTGTCTTTCGGTCAAGCCTCCGGTTCGGTCTCGTCGCGCTTCAGTGCGGGTTACCGTTATACGGGGTCTGCCCTTACCTCCGACCTTGCCTGGTTGATCGGGGCTGGGTTTGCGCCGCTTGTGGCACTGGGCCTCGCCAGCAATTTCGGTATCATCTTTATCGGCGGCTAC
Source organism: Neorhizobium sp. UBA3556 (assembly GCA_002376235.1). Taxonomy (GTDB): domain Bacteria; phylum Pseudomonadota; class Alphaproteobacteria; order Rhizobiales; family Rhizobiaceae; genus Neorhizobium. The sequence continues at coordinate 193,040 of DFNX01000013.1, forward strand.
CTGATCTCGGGCGCGATCTGCACGATATTGGCGCTTATTCTCAGCCGTAAGATGGACGTCGTCGACATTCCCGAGCGTCGATAACAAAAATGCGGCGGCGGGGCGGATCTCTGTCCCGTCGCATCGTCGCTTTCCTAATAATTTCCAGCAACGATAACCGGTGTCCCAAAAGCGATTCATCGCGGGAGCTGTCATTGTTCTGTAGAAAATAGTTGATTTGGCGCTTGCGCTCATCATGAACCTATGGCAATAGGCCGCTCACCAACGACGCGGGATCAACCGCGCCGCTCAGATGCTGCTATAGCTCAGGGGTAGAGCACTCCCTTGGTAAGGGAGAGGCCGAGAGTTCAAATCTCTCTAGCAGCACCATTTTCCTCTCGAATTGGCAATTACTTAGCGCAAAAATCGCACGTTGGATGATCTTGTCCTCGTTGCCAGATGCCGAGGACAAAGCTATCCTTTTACGCGGACCGCTTGTGCTTGAGGGAAAGAGATCTGCGCGATGAGGCTCTTCCGGGCGTTTTTTCATTTTCTGAGCTTTGCAGCGCTCGCCGCTGCGGTGCTTGTCGGCACGATTGATGCCATTCAGTCCGTTTCTTCATCCGATGTGGTGCTCACCAGTCTCGGCAATGCCTGGCTTAATCTCGATCCGGAAAGTCTGACACTGGCAGAACTGTCGGCCGATGACTATATGAGCGCAGATATATGGCGACCCTACGTGGCGCCGGTTCTGGCGCAGCCTGCCGGTGTCATGTTCCTGGTCCTTGCACTGCTTTTCTGGATGATGGGCTATAAGAGAACGTCTTTCGCAGGGCGCTTCGCGGCCTGAACCGGCAAGCAATGCCGGGGAGTGCGCAAGTCCAGGAAAAACAGACAAACAATGTCGCCAAAGATGGAGGCAGAAATGTTCCTGAACGAAATCTTCAGCAAGAAGACTGTGATGCCCTCAGCGCAGACGGCACTGCCCGGAAGGCCCCAAGAGATCCCGACATCCCAGATCCATTTCGTCAACGGTCACGCCCTCAAAGGCCCTTATCCGCAAGGCCTGGAAGTTGCCTATTTCGGCATGGGCTGCTTCTGGGGCGCCGAGCGCCTGTTCTGGAAGGTGCCGGGCGTCCACGTGACTGCGGTTGGTTATGCGGGCGGTATCACGCCGAACCCGACCTATCATGAAACGACGACAGGGCTCACCGGTCATGCCGAAATCGTCAAGATCGTCTTTGATCCGAAAATCGTCTCCTTTCGCCAGCTGCTGAAGCTGTTCTTCGAGGAACACGATCCGACGCAAGGCATGCGGCAGGGTAACGATATCGGCACGACCTATCGCTCCGCGATCTACACGACGAGCGAAAGCCAGGCCGAACAGGCGCGCGAAGCGCTGGATGTCTTCCAGGATGCGCTGAACAAGGCTGGTCGCGATACGCCGATCACCACGGAACTCGCTCCCGTGCCGACATTCTATTATGCCGAAGACTATCATCAGCAGTACCTCGCCAAGAACCCGGCCGGTTATTGCGGTCTCAAGGGCACCGGTGTGTCCTGCCCGGTCGGCCAGGCGGCTTAAAGTCGCGATAGTATGAATTTGAGTGCCGTGGATTTGTGCAGGTCCGCGGCAAATTCATGCAGGCTGCCAAAGGGATAGGCGTTTTTACCGGATGAAAAAAATCTGGTGAATTTTTCTGGCGCACATGCAAGAGTAGGTATAGCCAAGCCTTCTAAGAGGGGGCGGTAACCGCATGGCGTTCGCTGGCCGGACCCGCGGGAGGACCTAACATTAAAAAAAAGCAAGGCTGCACCATGAAGAAAACCCTTTTGAGCCTTCTCGCAGTGGCTGCGATGTCGACGACAGCGCTGGCCGCCGAAATCAAGCCGGCGCTGGTCTATGGCACTGGTGGCAAATTCGATAAATCCTTCAACGAGGCCGCCTATGCGGGCGCCGAAATGTACAAGAAGGAAACCGGCACCGAATACCGCGATTTCGAGCCGACCAGCGATACGCAGGGCGAGCAGGCGATCCGCAACTTCGCAAGCCGCGGTTACAACCCGGTCATCGCCGTTTCCTTCGCCTGGACCTCGGCCATGGAAAAGGTTGCTGCTGAATTCCCGGATACCAAATTCGTCATCGTCGACTCCGTCGTCGATCTGCCGAACGTTCGCTCCGTTGTTTATAACGAAGCGGAAGGCTCCTACCTCGTCGGCCTTCTCGCCGGCATGGCTTCCAAGACCGGCAAGGTCGGTTTCGTCGGCGGCATGGATATCCCGCTGATCCGAAAGTTCGGCTGTGGTTATGTCCAGGGCGCCAAGTCTGTTAAGGCCGATATGCAGGTCTTCCAGAACATGGTCGGCACCACCGGCGCTGCCTGGAACGACCCGGTTCGCGCTGGCGAACTCACTAAGAATCAGATCGACCAGGGCGCGGATGTCATTTACGCGGCAGCCGGTGCGTCGGGTCTCGGCGTTATGCAGACCGCCACCGACAACAAGAAGCTGTCGATCGGCGTCGATTCGAACCAGAACCACGTTCATCCGGGTTCGGTTCTGACCTCCATGGTCAAGCGCGTCGATCTGGCTGTCTACAATGCCTATAAGGATACCGCTGCCGACAAGTTCACCGCCGGTGTCCAATCGAACGGTATCAAGGATGGCGGCGTCGTTGCGGCCATGGACGACAACAACAAAGCTCTGATCACGCCGGAAATGCAGGCCGCGCTCGACAAGGCGAAGGCCGACATCATTGCCGGTACCGTCAAGGTGCATGACTACATGACGGACAATTCCTGCCCGATGTAAGTCAAGGATCGAAGGGGCGCATGGCGGAAACCGTCATGCGCCCTTTTTGCATATAAAGAGCAAGGTCGAACCATTGAACCTTCAGTCTTCAGCGAATGAGCCCGCGATCGAGCTTGTCGGCATCGACAAGAAATTCGGCGCAGTCCATGCGAACAAGAACATCAACCTTTCCGTCGGCAAGGGATCCATCCACGGCATTATCGGCGAAAACGGCGCCGGCAAGTCGACGCTGATGTCGATCCTCTATGGTTTCTATCATGCCGATGAGGGCGAGATTCGAATTCAGGGTAAGCCGGTCACGATCCGTGACAGCCAGGCCGCGATTGCGGCGGGCATCGGCATGGTCCACCAGCATTTCATGCTGGTGGAAAATTTCACTGTGCTTGAAAACGTCATGCTCGGCGCAGAAGGCGGGCAGTTGCTGGCCAAGGGCGTTTCGGGTGCGCGCAAAGAATTGAAGCGGCTGGAAAAGGATTACGGCCTCGAAGTCGATCCGGATGCGGTGATCGAGGAACTGCCGGTCGGCAGCCAGCAGCGTGTCGAGATCCTGAAAGCGCTTTATCGTGGCGCCGAAATCCTCATTCTCGATGAGCCGACGGGTGTTCTGACCCCGGCAGAAGCTGATCACCTCTTCCGTATCCTTCAGGTGCTGCGGGATCAGGGCAAGACGATCATTCTCATCACCCACAAGCTGCGCGAGATCATGGCAATCACCGATACGGTTTCCGTCATGCGCCGCGGCGAGATGGTCGCAACCCGCAAGACATCCGAGACGACGGTCGCTGAACTCGCCGAGTTGATGGTTGGCCGCCGTGTACTGCTGCGCGTCGAAAAGGGCGACGCCAATCCCGGCCCGGTGCTTCTGTCGGTGAAAAACCTGACGGTGAAGGACGGCCGTGGCGTTACCATGGTCGATGACGTCTCCTTCGATGTCCGCGCCGGAGAAATCGTCGGCATCGCCGGTGTTGCCGGCAACGGCCAGTCCGAGCTGCTCGAAGCGCTTGCCGGCATCCGCAAGCCGGTCTCGGGAGAAATCCTGATCGACGGCAAGCCGGTGGACGCTGCCGACCCCGCGCTGCTGCGCCAGCTTGGCCTCGCGCATATTCCCGAAGACCGCCACCATATGGGACTGGTGCTGAAATTCGAGGAATATGAAAACTCCATCCTCGGCTATCACCACGACCCACGTTACGGCCGCGGCGCGATGCTGGATCTCGACGCAGTTCGAAAGAGTGCCGAGGAGCAGATCGAAAAATATGATATCCGTCCGCCGAACCCGCGGCTGAAGACCGCCAATTTCTCCGGCGGCAACCAGCAGAAGATCGTCGTTGCCCGCGAGATCGAGCGCGATCCGAAAATGCTGCTGATCGGCCAGCCGACCCGCGGCGTCGATATCGGCGCGATTGAGTTCATTCACCGGCGCATCATCGAGATGCGCGATGCCGGCAAGGCGGTGCTTCTGGTCTCCGTCGAACTCGACGAGATTCGTTCGCTGTCGGATCGCATCCTCGTGATGTTCGCTGGCAAGGTCGTTGGTGAAAAATCGTCGGATGCGGACGAGCAGACACTTGGCCTGATGATGGCGGGGATCGCAGCGTGAAGGTCTCTGTTTTTACTAGAATTTCGGAGTATGGGATGAACGAGGCACGGATCGGAACCGGGCGAAAAGGGAGGGGCGCATGAGCACGGCTTCGGTCCCATTGCCCGCCTGGATCAATTACGGCGTCATCCCGCTGTTGAACCTCATCCTGGCCTTCTTCTTTTCCGGCCTCGTCGTCTGGGCGATCGGCGAAAACCCGTTCGAGGCGCTGAATTTCCTCATCCAGGGAGCGCTCGGCCGCGGTGATGCGATCGGCTTCACCCTGTTTTATGCCACAAGCTTCATCTTTACCGGCCTGTCTGTTGCGGTCGCCTTCCATGCCGGCCTGTTCAACATCGGCTCCGAAGGTCAGGCCTATGTCGGCGGTCTCGGTGCGGCTCTGGTTGCGCTTTCGCTCGATCATTACGTGCCGTGGTACGTGACCATGCCCTTCGCCGTCATCGGCGCGGCGCTCTTCGGTGCCGCATGGGCCTTCATTCCCGCCTGGCTTCAGGCCAAGCGTGGCAGCCACATCGTCATCACCACCATCATGTTCAACTTCATCGGCGCGGCGCTGATGGTCTATCTTCTGGTCAACGTCTTCATCGTGCCGGGCAAGATGGCGCCGGAAACCCGCACATTCCTGCCCGGCGGACAATTGCCGAAGCTCGACTGGCTGATGGCGCTGTTCGGCCTGAAGCTCGGTCCGGCCCCTTTCAACGTGTCCTTCATTATCGCACTGGTGATGTGCTATCTCGTCTGGCTGCTGATCTGGCGCACAAAACTTGGTTATGAGATGCGCACACTCGGCATCAGCCCGACGGCCGCCGTTTACGCTGGTATCCCTTACGTTCGCACCGTCATTATCGCCATGCTCATCTCCGGCGGCCTTGCAGGCATGATGTCGCTCAATGCGGTCATGGGGGCTTCTGCCCGCCTGCAGGTGGAATTCGTCGCCGGGGCAGGTTTTGTCGGCATTGCCGTATCGCTGATGGGACGAAGCCATCCGGTCGGCATCATCCTCGCCGCGATCCTGTTCGGCATCCTCTATCAGGGTGGCGCCGACCTCTCCTTCGAAATGCCGAATATCACCCGCGACATGATCGTGGTCATCCAGGGTCTCGTTATCTTCTTTGCCGGTGCGCTGGAATATATGCTGCGCCCGGCCATGGTGCGGCTCTACCAGACGGCGAGGGGGAAGTAGCCATGGAATATTTCGATACTTTCGTCAGCATTCTGGGGTCGGCCATCCGCCTGTCCATTCCGCTGCTCTTCACCGCGCTGGCAGGCCTGTTCTCCGAGCGTGCCGGCATTTTCGATATCGGCCTTGAAGGCAAGATGCTGGCATCCGCCTTCGCCGCCGCCTGTGCGGCCTATTGGACTGGCAATGCCTGGGCAGGCCTTGGCGCCGGCATCATGGTCTCGATCATCTTCTCGCTGCTGCACGGTTTTGCCTCGATCACCAATCGCGGCAACCAGATCGTCTCCGGCGTGGCGCTGAATTTCATCGCTGCGGGCCTGACGATCGTGCTCGGCACCGCCTGGTTCAACCAGGGCGGCCGCACCGGCCAAGTGCCGCCGGAGGGCCGCTTCTCCGGTATCATCCTGCCGGGTGTCGAGATGATGCGTGACGTGCCGATCATCGGTCCGCTTTATGCCAATGTCATTTCCGGCAACAACATCCTTACCTACATCGCCTTCCTGATGGTGCCGATCTCCTGGTGGGTGCTCTATCGCACCCGTTTCGGCCTGCGCCTTCGCGCCGTGGGTGAAAATCCGGGTGCTGTCGATACGGCAGGCGTGTCGGTCGTCTGGCTGCGTTATCGCGCTCTGATCGTCACCGGTTTCCTTGCAGGCTTTGCCGGCACCTATCTGTCGATCGCCCAGTCCGCCGCCTTCATCAACAACATGTCGGCCGGCAAGGGTTACATCGCGCTCGCTGCACTCATCTTCGCCAAGTGGAAGCCGGTGCCGGTCATGTTCGCCTGCCTGCTGTTCGGCTTCCTCGATGCCTTTGCCAATTTCATGCAGGGCAAGTCACTGCCGATGATCGGCGAGGTGCCGGTGCAGATCTTCCAGGCGCTGCCCTATATTCTCACCTGCGTCCTGCTGGCCGGCTTCATCGGCGTCGCCCGCCCGCCCAAGGCCGGCGGCGTTGCCTATACCAAGGAGCGTTGAGATATGTCACACGAACTGTTCGAAGCCGCTCGCGAGGCCATGACCAAGGCTTACGCGCCCTATTCCAAGTTCCCCGTCGGCGTTGCCCTCAAGGCCGATGACGGCAAGGTCTATCTAGGCGCTAATATTGAAAACCTCTCATTCCCCCAAGGCTGGTGCGCCGAACCGACGGCAATCGGCGCCATGGTCATGGGCGGCGGAAAGAAGATCGTCGAACTGGCGGTGATCGCCGAAAAGCTGCCGCTCTGCACCCCCTGCGGTGGCTGTCGGCAGAAGATTTCGGAATTCGCCTCGGCCGATACGCGGATCTATCTCTGCGACGAGGCTGGCGTGGCGAAGACCGTCACCATGGCAGAGCTTCTGCCCTACGCTTTCGAAACGGATGTCATTGGATGACGACTGTAACCGATCTGCTGGTCGAACGGCTGGATGGCCTTGTGCCGCGTGTGGCGATCGTGCTCGGCTCCGGCCTCGGCTCGCTGGTTGATGGCGTGACCGATCAGGTCCGCATTTCCTACAGGGAACTTGAAGGTTTTCCTGTGAGCGGCGTCACCGGCCATGCGGGTGAACTGGTTGCCGGTTATCTCGGCAGTCAGCCGGTCATCATGCTGTCCGGCCGCGCTCATTATTACGAGCATGGCGATGCCAAGGCCATGCGCTTCCCGATTCAGGTGCTGAAAGGCCTCGGCGTCCAGTCGTTGATCCTCACCAATTCGGCCGGCTCGGTGCGCGAGGACATGCCGCCCGGTTCGGTCATGCAGATCACCGATCACATCAACTATTCCGGCATGAACCCGCTGATCGGCGAACATGGCGATCAGCGTTTCGTCGGCATGACCAGCGCCTATGATGCCGATCTGGCAGTAAAGATGCGCAACGCGGCGATCCGCGCCGGCGTGACGCTTTATCAGGGCGTATATATGTGGTTCTCCGGCCCGAGCTTCGAGACGCCTGCGGAAATCCGCATGGCGCGTACGCTGGGTGCCGATGCCGTCGGCATGTCGACCGTGCCGGAAGTCATCCTCGCCCGTTACTTCGGCCTCAAGGTTGCGGCCGCCTCGGTCGTCACCAATTACGGGGCGGGCATGACCGGTGCCGAGCTCAGCCACGAGGAGACCAAGGACATTGCGCCCATCGGCGGCGCTCGGCTGGCCTCTGTCCTGTGTGAAATGCTCAGCCACAGCGCCTGACTTATCAAGGCACTAGCGGCAAGATACCACATTTCGCGACCTATGCGGGTTGAATCAAATCGGTTCAACGCTAAAACTTGCACTTCAATCCACACCGGAGGACACCATGGAACTGCAGAGCCCGCGCGAGGCTGCGGCATTTGCCCTGTCTCTTCTCGACCTGACGAACCTGCGTGACGATTGCGACAATGCCGCGATCGAAAACCTGTGCCTGCGCGCCCAGACGCCCTATGGCAACAGTGCTGCGATTTGCATCTGGCCGCGCTTCATTGCCCATGCCCGCAGCATTCTCGGGCCCGGCCATCCAGTCAGTATCGCCACCGTTGTCAACTTCCCTTCCGGTGATCTTTCAGTTGCTGAAGTGGTCGAGGAGACGCGGAAGGCGGTCGAGGACGGTGCCAACGAGATTGACCTCGTCATTCCCTACAAGGCCTTCATCGCAGGAGACGAGGCGGCCGTCACGACGATGGTCGAGGCCGTTCGTGCTGCCTGCCCGCAATCCACGCTCAAGGTCATTCTCGAAACCGGCGAAATCCGCGACATGGCGCTCGTCAGGCGCGCGTCTGAACTGGCGATCGCCGCCGGGGCAGATTTCATCAAGACCTCCACCGGCAAGGTGCAGGTCAATGCGACGCTGGAGGCGGCCGACATCATGTTGAGGGCCATCCGCGAATCCAGGGCCAGGGTTGGCTTCAAGCCGGCCGGCGGCATTTCCACGGTTGCCGATGCCGATCTCTATCTGAGGCTTGCAGAAAGCATTCTGGGGCCGAACTGGGTAATGCCCTCCACCTTCCGTTTCGGCGCTTCGAGCCTGCTCGATGACATTCTGGCTGTCTTGAGCGGAAGCACCGCGCCGCGTGCCGCTGCCGGTTATTGATTGACTGGCATGCTGCCGCAGGAAATCATCCGCCATAAGCGAGACGGCCACGATCTTTCCAGAGAAGAGATCGCGGCTTTCGTCGCTGGCGTAACGGACGGAGCGGTGTCGGAAGCGCAGGCCGCGGCCTTCGCCATGGCTGTCTTCTTTCGGGGCATGTCCCGAAACGAGACGGTGGATCTGACGCTTGCCATGCGCGACAGCGGCTCCGTCCTGAAGTGGGATGATATCGATCGCCCGATCGCCGACAAGCATTCGACCGGCGGCGTCGGTGATAATGTCTCGCTGATGCTCGCCCCCATCGCAGCGGCTTGCGGTCTCGCTATCCCAATGATCTCCGGTCGCGGCCTTGGCCATACCGGCGGCACACTCGACAAGCTGCAATCCATCCCGGGTTATGACATCGCACCGGACCAGGCGTGGTTTTACAAGGTCGTGCAGGATGTCGGATGCGCGATCGTTGGTCAGACATCGGATCTGGCACCTGCCGACCGCCGCCTTTATGCCATCCGCGACGTCACCGCGACGGTCGAATCCGTGCCGCTGATCACCGCTTCGATCCTGTCGAAAAAATTCGCCGCCGGCCTGCAGACCTTGCTGATGGATGTGAAGGTCGGCACTGGCGCATTCATGCAGGATATCGGCGAGGCTCGTATTCTGGCCCATTCGCTTGTCGATGTGGCAAACGGTGCGGGCGTGCCGACCGTTGCGCTGATTACCGATATGAACGAACCGCTGGCCGATGCCACCGGCAATGCGCTGGAAGTGATGAACTGCGTCGATTTTCTCGCCGGTCGAGAGGCGGGAACGCGGCTTGAGATGATCGTTCTGATTGAAGTCGCCGAAATGCTGGTGCAGGCGCGGCTCGCATCGACTGTGGAAGAGGGCAGGGGCATGGCGCTTTCGGCTCGCTCGTCCGGCCGGGCGATGGAAACTTTTGCCCGCATGGTTCATGCGCTCGGCGGTCCTGTCGATTTCTGCGAACGTCCGGAAAGCTATCTGCCAAAAGCCCCTGTCATTCTGGATGTTTTAGCTCCGGCCACTGGCTATCTTGCGACCTGTAGTGGACGCGCCCTCGGGCTTGCCGTCGTAGATATAGGCGGCGGTCGCCGCAAGACTACTGACACGATCGATCACAGCGTCGGTTTCGATAACATCCTTCCGCTGGGTTCTGCCGTGGAAAAGGGGCAGCCGATTGCTCGCGTTCACGCATCATCCCGCGAACAGGCGGATCGCGCAGGCGAGGCCTTTCTCGCAAGCTACACGATCGCGGCAAGTGCACCAGAACCGTCGCCGGTCATCATCGAGCGGATCGGCTGATCACGGACCTCAATTGGCAAGTGTCAGGCTGCCGCCCTTGACCTGGTAGGATTTCAGCTTCGTCAGAAAGCTCATGCCAACCAGAGTGGTGCTCAGCGCTTCGTCGCGCAGCACCATGGCATCGACATCGCGCACCCGCACATTGCCGATCTCCACGCGGTCGAGCACGACATGCGCGGCTAATGTCTGCCCGTTCGCCGTCTGCATCGGGTAGCGGAAGTCGAGACTGTTTGCACCATAGCCCAGCGTCCGGGCGGTGCGTTCGTTGATCGCCACCACTGAAGCGCCGGTATCAACCAGACCGGTGACGGATTTCCCATTCAGCCGGAATGTCCCGATGAAATGGCCGCGTCCATCAGCGTTGAGAACCATCGTTCCGGGCGTGAGCGATGCGGCCTGCGGGGTAGCTGCGACCGGTGATTTGGGGGCAGGCGCCTGCACCACCGGCTCCTGCTGTGCCGGGCCTGTGCGTTCGAGCAGGGCAGGGATCTGCGTCGCCACGACGATGGCAACGGCTGCGAACATGGCGGTGCGAATAAGCATGGGTCAGTCCCCTAGGGTCAGGAAAAACACGCTAGGCCGCAATGGTTACGAAAAAGCGGCCTCACCCTTCCGGGCCGGCCGCCTTCTTCATCATTGGTTAGGAAACCCTGAAAACCTTACTTCGTACCGTACATGCGGTCGCCGGCATCGCCGAGACCCGGCACGATATAGCCCTTCTCGTTCAGGTGGCTGTCGATCGATGCCGTGTAGATCTTCACGTCCGGATGGGCTTCCTGGAAGTTCTTGATGCCTTCGGGTGCTGCCAGCAGGCAGAGGAAACGGATGTTGTTTGCACCACGTTCCTTGAGCTTCTGGATCGCGGCGATTGCCGAATTACCGGTTGCCAGCATTGGGTCGACGACGATCATCAGGCGCTCGTCCAGATCGTCTGGAGCCTTGAAGTAATATTCCACCGGCTGAAGCGTGTCGTGGTCGCGGTACAGGCCGATGTGAGAGACGCGGGCCGAAGGCACCAACTCGAGCATGCCTTCCAGAAGGCCGTTGCCGGCGCGCAGGATGGAGACGAAGACCAGCTTCTTGCCTTCCACGATCGGCGACTGCATTTCGACGATCGGAGTCTCGATCGTTTCCATCGTCAGTTCGAGATCGCGGGTCACTTCATAGCAGAGCAGCATCGAGATTTCCCGCAGCAGCCTGCGGAAACCGGCAGTCGACGTCTCCTTCTTGCGCATGATCGTCAGCTTGTGCTGCACCAGCGGATGATTGATGACTGTGACGCCGTCCATGACCTTTTATCCTTTTCGTTGCTTGTCTCTTCTTTTTCGAAAAACGTCCTGTTCTGCAAGGGGCGAGATCATGCTCTCCGCATGATCCCCAGCCTGAACCTCAAGTTTGCGCGTCGAAACGCTGCAGCAATCCCGCTTTCGTGCCGTTGTCCACGAACGCCGCCTCAAGCGCCGTACGGGTCATCTCGTTGATCTCCGCATCGCTCATGCCCATCACCTGCGCCGCAATCTCGTATTCGCGGGCAAGCGACGTGTCGAAGAAGGGCGGATCGTCGGAATTGATGCAGACCTTCACTCCGGCCGCCTTGAGACGTTTCAAGGGATGGCTGTCGAAATCGGCAAAGACGCCAAGCGCGATATTTGAACCGGGGCAGACTTCTAGCACGGTGCCCAGTTCCGCCAGCCGCGCCACCAGCGCCTCGTCCTCGATGGCCCTGACGCCGTGGCCGATACGGGCGGGGTTCACCAGATCCAGCGCATCCGTCACGCTGAATGGTCCGCAAACCTCTCCGGCATGGATGGTCAGGCCCAGTCCAGCATCGCGGGCGATGTCGAAGGCCCGGGCATAGTCGGCCACACGCCCCATGCGCTCTTCGCCTGCCATGTTGAAGCCGGTGACCAGAGGGTTTTTCGCCCGCGCCGCATATTCTGCTGCCGAAATCACCCGGTCGGGCCCGAAATGCCGCTCGCCGGTCACGATGATCCGTGCCTCTATCCCGGTCTTTTCCTTCGCGGCAAGAATTCCGTCACAGATACCGGCAAGATAGGCATCCGCGCCAAGCCCGATCCGGTCGCCATGGTCCGGCGAAACGATGATCTCGCTATAGATCGTGTTGATCGCGGCGAGTTCGGAAAGATAGGCCTCGGTCAGAAGCGCATAGTCCTCTTCTGTACGAAACAGTGCGGCAACTGCGTCATAGGCGATCAGGAATTCGGAAAAGTCGCGCCACTGATAGGCGCCGTCCCGCAGGAATGCGCTGGTATCGACGTCATATTTGCGTGCCTGCTTCTCCGTCACGCTTGGTGGCGCGGCACCTTCGATATGGCAGTGGATCTCGGCTTTCAGAAGGTGCTGTGTCACAGGAAACTCCATCCATGCCGCCCCGCGGGAATGCCGAGATGCGCCGCGATCGTTTCGCCGATATCGGCATAGGACGACCGAACTCCGATCGAGCGGGTGCGGATGCCGGGGCCGAAAGCCATGATGGGCACGCGCTCGCGGGTATGGTCCGTGCCACGCCAGGTTGGGTCGCAGCCATGGTCGGCCGTCAATATCACCAGATCACCCGGCTTCAGCCTGCGGTGAAAATCCGGCAGGCTGAGGTCGAAGGCTTCAAGCGCTGCGGCATAACCCGGCACGTCTCGCCGATGACCATAGATCATGTCGAAATCGACGAAATTGGTGAAGACCAGATCGCCGTCTGCGGCCTCGTCCATGGCGGCAAGCGTCGCTGACGTCAGGGCCGCATTGCCGTTCGCCTTGATCACGCGGGAAACGCCCTGATGCGCAAAGATATCGCCTACCTTGCCGACGGCGTGAACGCTGCGGCCGGCCTCCACCAGCCGGTCGAGCAAGGTCGGCTCCGGCGGAAGCACCGAGAAATCGCGCCGGTTACCGGTCCGCTCGAAAGTCTCCGCCGTCGCGCCGGTGAAGGGACGCGCGATTACGCGGCCGATATTGAGTGGATCGAGCAGGCCACGCACCACTTGGCAAAGCTTGATCAGCCGCTCCAGCCCGAAATGCGTTTCATGTGCGGCGATCTGGAAAACGCTGTCGCTCGATGTGTAGCAGATCGGTTTTCCGGTTCTGATATGCTCCTCGCCAAGCCTTTCGATGATTTCCGTTCCCGAAGCGTGGCAATTGCCCAGAATGCCGGGGATATCGCCCTCGCGGCAGATCGCCTCCACCAACTCCGGCGAAAACGCATCGCCTTTTGTCGGGAAATAACCCCAGTTGAACATGACCGGTGTACCGGCGATTTCCCAATGCCCGGACGGCGTATCCTTGCCGTTCGATAGTTCGCTCGCGGCGCCGTAAAGCCCGAACAGGCGCTCTGGAAGCGGCATCCCGGCCGGATAATTGCCGCTCGCCATCTTCGCGATATCCATCAGCCCGAGCGAAGTCATGTTGGGAAGTTTTAGCGGCCCCTGTCTCAGGCCTGCCCGGTCGGCTGCACCCGCGGCGCATAATTCCGCGATATGGCCAAGTGTGTTGGATCCCAGATCGCCATAGTCAGCTGCGTCACGCGCGCCACCAACGCCGAAAGAATCCAGTACGAAGAGAAAGGCCCGCGCCATCTGTCACCAGTGATTTAACTAATGTCTTGTCCGATCTCGAGACCGAACTGAATCGCCGAACATATAGTTAGCTGATGCGGTTGGCAAAGACCTCAGACCGCTGAGAAGAGGATGGAGGTGTTAGCCTTGAAGCCTCAGCACCCGTCGCAGGTGATGCTGGTCCCGACACGTTGGCGATAATAGAATTCGCGGTTCAGCGTAATGGTCTGCAGGTTGCTCGGCATGAGGCCCGGCATGAACATCAGAAGTTGATGCGTGACGGAAACCTCAGCCCGAACCAGAAACGTGCTGGGAGCACGCATATCGGTTGGTACATTGACCGAAGAGCCGTTGGAATAGGGCCGCGTCCCATCCTGCGCCCAGGACCATGCCACGGTCGGGTTGCTGGAGGTGTCGAGCGTTACGCCGGTGATCTTCACCTTCAGGTTTTGAGGTTTGTAGGGCGTGAAGATCGCGTTGGCGACGCTGGTCATTTGCTGCAGGTCGCTTGTGGTCACCTTGGACTGTTGTGTCACCAGATCCGCGACCGTGCTGGCCGTACGGGTCACCCGTTTCGATACGCTAAGCCCAATCGTCAATTCGAAAGACGTGATGTAGAGGAAAAGCAGAAGCGGTGCGATGAGCGCGAATTCCACGCCGCCGATCCCCCGAACATCTTTGGTGAAGCGCCGCATCTGGTCAGTCAGCGGCAGGCATGAGAGAATTTTTCGCAATCTCGCCTGCATCACGGATAATCCTCGTTCTTGAAGGCTGAGGTTTCCACGATCAGGAAATATTTGGAGCCGCCTGTCGGACCGACATTGGAAATATAGGGACGAAGCAGGTCGGTCGTCACGTCCCATTTATAATAGGCGCGAAGCATGTTCCTGGTGCCTGAGCCGCCCGGTGCGAAGCTGAGGCCCGTCGTATTCAGGTCCCCGTTTGCCATCGGGATCGTCGTCGGCATGTCGGAGAAGTTGGTATAGGGTTTTGCGTCCAGCCAGAGTTTGTTGGGGGTCGCGATCTCCGCTTCGCTACACTGGATCAGGATCGAGATTTCAGCGCAGAAGGCGCGACGGAACTGGGTCTGGTTCATGTACGTGGTGGCCGTCTCGCTGGTCACGGTGATATTGCCCGTCCGCAGCTTGCGGCCCATCGTATCGACACCATTGGCAACCAGCTGCTCGGCAGTATAGGCGACGAATGTCTCGATAATGGCGAAGACGATCAGGAAGTAAGGAATGGCGAGCAAAGCGAATTCAATCGCCGCCGCCCCGTCTTTCGAGCGGAACAGCTTTTTCAAGCCGGATTTTTTTGACTTCGGCGCCGTCGAGCCGGCCATTGGCGAATGATCCTGATGCATCCCTTCCTGTCCACTTGCGCGGCGAAAGTGATTACGGACCATAATCAACGATTATTGAAAATCCGTTTCCCGACTGATGCAAATTGGTGCATTCTAGGCTGTTAGGGCGTCTTGGTGGTTGTGTCGAATTCCGCGTGCTGCTCGCAGTTCGGCGTGCAGGAAAGCACGGTGCGTTCTGTCTGCTTGAAAACCCGCACGGTATTTCCCTCATCGATGGAAACAAGAACACGCTCGTCGGCAATTGCATTGCCGTCCTGATCGAGAAGCACGAGATTGGTGGTACCGAAGCTGCGGCCGGTCAGGACGATCGTCGTCGAATCCGCCACGGTCGCATCCGCCACTTCCGAATTGCCGACGATGACCTTGGCCACCGGCCGGTCAAGCTTGAGCACGCGCGCCTGATTCATGAAGACGCGCAGGATCTCTTGCCCGTTATCGGCAGCGTATGCGCCACCGGCGAGAAGGCTGGAAGCAAGCGTGAAGGCGACCAGTACGAGACGCAGCGCCATTTTAATAGTCCTTGGGCGGATTTCGATATGAACAGAAGATGACGCTGATTGGTGAATGAAGCCTTAAGCAGCCGCGAATGGCCGAGCTGCTCCAAAATGACATTCGTCATTTACTGTCGAAATAGCTGCGTTTCGTCTCCAGGCAGCAATTAAATCCCTGAATTATATGTACTTCGAAGATCTGTGTCGGCAGGTTGCCGATACTCGAAAAAACACTGCATTTCCGTCAGGATCTATTTACCACAGTGCTCATAACTGCCCCGTTTAACGATCCGGTAACGTTCCTCTTTAAGTGGTTGGCAATCGTCCGCCTGTAATTTCCACACCAACCGAGCAACGGAAAAACAAGTTGTCGGTCAAGTGCTGAACAACAATTGTGTGGAGTAGGAGAGTCACATGTCCAAGATTTTCGCTCGTTTCCGTGAAGATGAATCCGGCGCAACCGCCATCGAATATGGCCTGATCGCCGCCCTCATCTCTGTTGCTATCATTGCTGGCGCTTCGACGCTCGGCAACACGCTGAACAGCCAGTTTGTCAACATCTCGAAGAAACTGAGCTGCGGTAATGCCGCTGATAAGTGCTGAACTTAGCTGCTGCGTTCGTGTAGCACTTATGACAACGGTTGAAGCCGTCCGGCGTCGGGCGGCTTAAGCCTTTTTCAGCAATATCGGGAAAAGCTCAATGCTGAATGACATTGTCGCCATATCTGTGCTCGCGGCCTTTCCCGCCGCTCTTGCCGCTGCGGCGATGAGCGATTTTCTCACGATGAAAATATCCAACCGGCTATCGCTCGCTCTGGTTGCCGCGTTTTTCGTTCTGGCCCCGCTTGTCGGTCTGCCATGGGCTGATCTGGGCATGAGCCTTGGGGCCGCGCTGATCGTTTTTGCCGTATGCTTTGCCCTCTTCGCCGCCAATGTCATGGGGGGTGGCGACGCCAAGCTCTTGACCGCAGCCAGCCTCTGGTTCGGATTTGACCAGTCGCTTGTCACGTTCCTCGTTCTCGTTGCCTATGCGGGGGGCGGAGTGACGCTGCTCTTTCTGCTTTTGCGTGCCCGTGCTGACCTCGTAATGTCGATCGGCATCCCGCTTCCCGTCTCGGTTGTCGGCACCAAAAAGATCCCTTATGGCATCGCCATCGCGCTGGGTGGCCTGATCGCCTTCGGAGCATCGCCTGTCGCAATACTGGCGCTCAAGGCTTTCTGAAGCTGCTGACCACTATCGCAACATTGCGTTAACCAGCATTGTAAGCTTCTCATTAACTATAATTACACCATTGCCGCCCATCCTGTCGGGAAGATCAAAGATTCTTCTGGGACATGGCAATGAAGCCCGCTCGCATCATCATCCTGACGGTGGCCGTCGTGGCAGCAGGCCTTGCTGGCCTCTTGGCCATGAACATGTCTGGCCCCCAGGCGCCGCAGCTGGTGGAAACGGTCGTCAAGGAGCCGACGGTCGGCGTTCTGGTGTCCGCCGATAATCTGCCTGTCGGCAGCCGTTTGAACGACAAGTCGGTTGAATGGCTGGACTGGCCGCGCGGCGCTGTCGCTGAAGGCCTTATTACCAACGAGGCGCGGCCGGATGCGATCAAGGAGTTTGAAGGCTCTGTCGTCCGTCTTCCGATTTTCAAGGGTGAGCCCTTGAGGGCTGAAAAGGTGGCGGACTCCTCCAGCCGTATCATGTCCTCGCTTCTGCCGTCGGGCAAGCGCGCGGTCGCCACCGAAATCTCGGTCGCGACGGGTGCTGGCGGCTTTGTCCTGCCCAATGACCGGGTCGATGTCATCATGGTTCGCCAGAACAAGGATGCCGGTGGCGGTTATGTCACCGAAAACGTCCTGAACAACGTCCGTGTTCTGGCCATCGACCAGAACATCCAGGAAGCGCCCGATGGCAGCAAGGCCGTCGTCGGCACGACCGCAACCCTTGAGCTTACGCCGGATCAGGCAAAGGTCATCGCCGTTGCCCAGCAGATGGCGGAGCGGCTGACGCTCGCCCTGCGTTCCGTGGCGGATGCGCAGGAAGCAGATACCGATGCCGCCGACTACCTTCTGCATGGAGGTGGCAAAGCGGATATCCAGGTCATTAAGTCGGGGTCGATCATCACCGGCTCGACGCAGGCCAATTGAACGGAGCGATGAGGTTTATGATTTTGAAACGCAAGACCCGCGCAACCGTATCGACCGGCCTGGCTTTCTGCCTGGCCTTTGCCGGCATTCCGGAAAGCTTCGCTCCTTCCTTCTTCGGCGTTCCGGCCGCCGCCGCCGCCGATAACGGCGTCATCCGCATCGCACAGGGCGGTGTCGGGGCCAAGCGTCGCCTGACGATCGGCCTGAACAAGGCTCTTGTCATCGACCTGCCGTCCGATGCCCATGATATTCTGGTCGCCGACCCATCGATGGCCGATGCTGTTACCCGCACGTCGCGGCGCATCTATCTGTTCGGCAAGACGGTCGGTCAGACGAACATTTTCGTCTTCGGCCCGGGCGGCGAGGAGATCGTCACGCTCGACGTCGAGATCGAGCGCGATATTTCCGGCCTAGAGGCAAATCTGCGTCGTTTCCTGCCCGATTCCGCCATCAAGGTCGAAATCGTTTCGGACAATATCGTGCTTTCCGGCTCTGTGCGTACGCCACAGGATTCTGCCAAGGCAGCCCAACTCGCCACCGCCTTCCTGAAGGGCGGTGAGGCGACCACGCGAGAAATCACGGCGACGAGCGGCAATAACGGCGGCGATTCCGCGATTTTCGCCGAAGGCCGGCAGACCTCCCAGGTCGTCAACCTTCTGTCGATCGAAGGCGAGGATCAGGTCACGCTGAAGATTACGGTAGCGGAAATCCGCCGCGAAGTTCTCAAGCAGCTTGGCTTCGACAACACGTTCACGCGCCAGGCGACCTCCCGCAACGGTCTCGATATTCTGACCGTGGGAGCCGGCTCAGCTGGCCTGAATGGCACGATTGCCGGGCAGATCGGCAAGCTTGGCATTGAAACGGCGATGAGCGCCCTGGAGCAGGCCGATGCGATCCGCACCCTTGCGGAACCGACACTGACGGCGATCTCCGGGCAGGCCGCGACATTCAATTCCGGTGGTGAGCGTCTCTACACCACCACCGGCGTCGATGGCGTGACCACCGTTACACCTTACCAGTACGGCATCTCGCTGGCATTCACCCCGACCGTCCTGTCGTCCGGTCGTATCAGCCTGCGTATCCAGACCCGGGTTTCTGAGCCTGTGCTCACGACGTCGGCAGCCGAATATCGCAAGCGTGACGCGGAGACGACCGTCGAACTGCCCTCCGGCGGCTCGCTCGCCCTGGCTGGCCTCATCCGCGACGATATCGCCCAGAGCATGAAGGGCACCCCGGTCGCCTCGAAGGTTCCGCTTGTCGGCGCGCTTTTCCGGGCAAAGACCTATGAGCGCAACGAGACCGAACTGGTCATCATCGCGACGCCTTATCTGGTCCGTCCGGTCAATCGTAACGAGCTCTCGCGTCCAGACGACAATTTCCAGCCGGCCAGCGATGCCGAAAGTGTCTTCCTGGGTCGTGTCAACAAGATCTATGGCCGCAAGGAGGCGTCTCCGCCTCCGGCGCCTTATCAGGGCAATGTCGGGTTCATCTACAAATGACCAGAAAAGCTCAGCTCAAAAACCTCGGCGGCAGCCGCTCGCAGGAAAGGCATCCATCCATGGATCCGAGAAAGACAACGAGATATTCGACGGGCCGCCTTTCGGTAGCGCTCGTCCTCGGCGCCGCGGCGCTGCTGTCTTCCTGCGCAGGCAAGGACAGCATGACGACCGGATCCCTGCCGGACGATTATCGCACCCGTCACCCGATCGTCGTCGGTGAAGCCGAAAGAAAGATCGATATCCCGGTTGCGGCCGGTGATACCGGCCTCACCAACGGCCAGTCGGAAGTCATTGCCGGTTTCGTTGCGGAATATCGCCGCTCCTCATCCGGCATCATCCAGATTGTTACCCCACGCGGTTCCGCCAATGAGGGTGCTGCCGCCTCTGCCGCGTCGGCCACACGCAAGCTGATGGTGAAGATGGGTGTCCCCGCTCAGAAAATCCTGCAGGCGCATTTCCCTTCGGAATTCGGTGAATCTGCCCCGATCCGCCTGACTTATGTGGCGATTGCCGCCAAGACGGAGCAGTGCGGTACCTGGCCGGCCGATATGACGCTGAACACGTTCTCCAACAAGAACTATTACAATTTCGGCTGCGCCAACCAGAGCAACCTTGCTGCCCAGATCGCCAACCCGAACGATCTTCTCGGGCCCCGTCGCATGACGCCGCCGGACGGCGAGCAGCGCGGTGAGGTGATCGAGCGCTATCGCACGACGTTTACCGAGCTCAAGGACATGGACGAATGATGAAGCGTAACGGTTTCAGGGCCTGATCCGATGATAAGTACCGTTCAATACGACGTAAATGGACAGCCGTCGAAGGCTGATGACGCCGAGGAACATTCCTCGGCTCTCGAACTCGAATCCGTTCGGCCGCTGCCGCGTATCTCGATCCATGCTTTCTGCGAAAGCGAGAGCGTCCAGCGCATGGTCGACAAGCTGTCCCGCGACCGGCGCATGGCGAAGGTCAACCTGCGTGTAACAAGTGGCAGCGTCGATGCGGCCGCCAATATGTATGCCTCTGCGCCGACGCCAAACCTGATCGTGCTGGAAACGGCGGCCGAGCCGCGCAATCTTTTGGCCGAACTCGCGCCTCTGGCCGAAGTCTGCGATCCGTCCACCCGTGTCATCGTCATCGGTCGCTACAACGATATCGCGCTTTACCGCGAGCTTGTGCGCAACGGTATTTCCGAGTATCTGGTTGCCCCCGTGCCGATGGTCGACATGATGGCGGCGATCTCCGCCATTTTCGTTGATCCGGATGCGGAGCCGCTGGGAAAATCGATCGCCTTTATCGGCGCCAAGGGCGGCGTGGGTGCTTCGACAATCGCCCATAACTGCGCCTTCGGCATCTCGACCCTGTTCTCGACGGAAACCATTCTGGCCGATCTCGACCTGCCTTTCGGCACGGCTAATATCGATTTCGATCAGGATCCGATGCAGGGCATTTCCGAAGCCGTTTTTGCCCCCGAGCGCCTCGATGAGGTGTTTCTCGATCGTCTTCTGACCAAATGCTCCGATCATCTTTCGCTTCTGGCAGCCCCGTCTGCGCTCGATCGCTCCTATGATTTCGACGGCCGTGCCTTCCAGCCGGTTGTCGAAATCCTGCAGCGCAGCGCACCGATCGCGGTTCTCGATATACCGCACGCATGGAATGAGTGGACCACCTCGGTCCTGTCCGATGCCGATGAGGTTGTCATCTGCGCCGCCCCCGACCTCGCCAACCTGCGCAATACCAAGAACATTCTGGATGCGCTGAAGAAGCTGAGACCGAACGACCGCGCTCCGCATCTCATCCTCAATCAGGTGGGAATGCCCAAGCGCCCGGAGATCAGCCCGTCGGACTTTACCGAGCCGCTGGAAATCTCGCCCATTGCGATTCTGCCGTTTGATTCCGCCCTGTTCGGCAACGCTGCCAATAGCGGACGGATGATTGCGGAAGTTGATGCCAAATCTCCGATTGCAGAGACGTTCTCGCAGATCGCCCATGTCGTCACCGGCCGTATAGCCGTCAAGAAGGCAAAGAAGGGTGGTCTCGGCAAGGTGCTCGGCATGCTGGGACGGAAATAAGTCGCGGAACCGGATAGTTAGGTCTTAAGAAGCATGTTTGGAAAACGCGGAAACGACGGGTTTGGCAAGGGGAGCGCGATCGCATCGCCGCCGGCACCGCAATTTACCTCCGCGCCTGCCGCACCCGTCCGGCCGGAAGCGGCTGCCCGGCCCGACGTTTCGGCTGAAAACTCTGCTCCTCGCCAGCCGGTAGCACCGCCGCCGCTTGCGCCTGCCGCGCCGGCGCGCAAACGACCGGCACGCACGGAGCAATATTACGATACCAAGAGTCAGATTTTCTCCGCGCTCATCGACACGATCGACCTGTCGCAGCTCGCCAAGCTCGACAATGAGAGTGCGCGCGAGGAAATCCGCGATATCGTCAACGATATCATCACCATCAAGAACTTCGCCATGTCGATCTCCGAGCAGGAAGAGCTGCTCGACGACATCTGCAACGACGTTTTGGGCTATGGCCCGTTGGAGCCGCTGCTCGCTCGTGACGATATCGCCGATATCATGGTCAACGGCGCCGGCCAGACCTTTATCGAAGTCGCCGGCAAGACGATCGAATCGGAAATCCGCTTCCGCGACAACGCCCAGCTTCTCTCCATCTGCCAGCGCATCGTCAGCCAGGTTGGCCGGCGTGTCGACGAAAGCTCGCCGATCTGCGACGCGCGTCTACCGGACGGATCACGTGTCAACGTCATCGCGCCGCCGCTTTCGCTCGATGGCCCGGCTCTTACCATCCGTAAGTTCAAGAAGGACAAGCTGACCCTCGATCAGCTGGTCAAGTTCGGCGCGATTACGCCGGAAGGCGCCGTCCTGTTGCAGATTATCGGCCGCGTCCGCTGCAATATCGTCATCTCCGGCGGTACCGGCTCGGGCAAGACGACGCTTCTGAACTGCCTGACCAACTATATCGATCGGGATGAGCGCGTCATCACCTGCGAAGATACGGCCGAACTGCAGCTTCAGCAGCCGCATGTCGTGCGTCTCGAAACCCGCCCGCCGAATATCGAAGGCGAAGGCGAAATCACCATGCGTGATCTGGTCAAGAACTGCCTGCGTATGCGCCCCGAACGGATCATCGTCGGTGAAGTGCGCGGACCGGAAGTCTTCGACCTGCTGCAGGCGATGAACACCGGTCACGATGGTTCCATGGGGACGATCCACTCCAACACGCCGCGCGAATGCCTGAGCCGTATGGAATCGATGATCGCCATGGGTGGCTATACGCTGCCGGCCAAGACGGTGCGCGAGATCATTTCCGGATCGGTCGATGTCATCGTCCAGGCTGCGCGCCTTCGCGACGGCTCGCGCCGTATCACCCAGATCACCGAGGTGATCGGCATGGAAGGCGACGTCATCATCACCCAGGATCTGATGCGCTACGACATCCAGGGCGAAGATGCCACCGGACGCATTATCGGCCGGCATATCTCGACCGGCATCGTCAAACCGAATTTCTGGGATCGTGTCCGTTATTTCGGCGAGGAGCGCCGCCTCGCGGCCGCACTCGACGCCATGGAAACGGAAAAAGATTGAGAAGGCTGAAGGGCAGTTCGAATGTTCGGGCTTGATTTGACCATGCTGTTGATCGTGCTGCTGGCCGCCGTTTCGGCAGCCGCGGTCGCCTATGCCTTTTTGTATTCGCGGCTGGAAACCGAGAAAAAGGCCGGTGCGCGGCTGACCCGGGTGAAAGCTGCCGAAAGCGACACCAACAAGGCGAAGGCTGCACGAGATCGCGTTCAGGAACTCTCCAAGCGCCGAAAATCCCTTCAGGATTCTCTGAAGGATCTGGAGAAGAAGCAGCAGGAAAAGAACAAATTTATCGCCGACACGAGCCTGAAGTCGCGTGTGGCGCAGACCGGCCTGTCGCTGACGATGGGTCGCTTCTACATGTTGTCCGCCGCCCTTGGTTTCCTCGCCTTCCTCGGAGCGCTGATCATCGGCATGCCATTGTTGGCTTCGCTGGGTGCGGGTTTCGTCTTCGCTTTGGGCTTGCCGCGATGGATCGTTGGGTTTCTGGTCAAGCGCCGTCGCAACAAGTTTCTTGAGGAATTCCCCAACGCGCTGGACGTCATGGTCCGTTCGATCAAGTCGGGCCTACCGCTTAACGACGCGATCCGCCTGATCGCTTCCGATGGCAAGGAACCGGTGAAGCGGGAATTTCAGCGTGTCATCGAGGCTCAGAAGATAGGTCTGAGCATACCCGAGGCCTGCGAACGCATGCTGCAGACCATGCCGCTTTCGGAAGTAAGCTTTTTCTCGATCGTCATCGCCATCCAGAGCCAGGCCGGCGGTAACCTTTCCGAAGCGCTGGGCAATCTCGCCAAGGTTCTGCGTGAACGCCGCAAGATGAAGGCCAAGGTGAGCGCGCTGTCGATGGAGGCCAAGGCCTCCGCGGTCATCATCGGCGCACTTCCATTCATTGTCGCTTTGCTCGTCTACCTCACTTCGCCGCAATACATGATGATCCTGTTCACCGACCCGCGCGGCCATATCATCATGCTTGTCTCTGGCGTCTGGATGTCGATCGGCATCGTGGTGATGCGCAACATGGTCAACTTCGACATATGAGGAACGCCCGGTGAAAGATCTCGCTGCAGCCATCACCGAGCCAACCATGCTCTTCGCCGCCCTGGTGGCGCTGGCCGTTTTCGCAACGCTCTATTCGCTGGCGGCACCATTCTTGGAACGTGGCGATCTCGACAAGCGAATGAAAGCCGTCTCCACGGAACGGGAGCAGATGCGGGCTCGCGAAAGAGCACGTATGAACGGTGAGGGCAGGGCAAGCCTTCGCACGCAGAACAACCAGTCAGTCCGCCAGATCGTCGAGCGCTTCAATCTGCGTGAGGCACTGGTCGATGAAGGCACGCTCAACAAGCTTCGCGCTGCGGGCTTGAGATCGCAGAACGCGCTGAACATGTTCCTTGTAGCACGTTTCCTTCTGCCCTTCCTGTTTCTGCTGCTTGCAACCGTCTGGGTCTTCGTTCTCGGCAATCTTGGGTCCAGACCTATGGGGCTGCGGATTCTGGCGGTTGTCGGCTTTGCCTATATCGGCTTCTATGCGCCGAACATCTATGTCTCCAACAGGGTCGGCAAGCGTCAGAAGTCGATCAAGAAGGCCTGGCCCGATGCGCTCGACCTGATGCTGATCTGCGTCGAATCCGGCAATTCCATCGAGGCGGCCATGCGCCGCGCGGCAGAGGAAATCGGCACGGTTTCGCCCGAACTGGCCGAAGAACTGGCGCTGACCACGGCGGAACTGTCTTTCCTGCCGGATCGCAAGACCGCGCTTGAAAATCTTGGAAACCGTACGCAGTTGGATATCGTTCGCTCGGTCGTGCAGGCACTCATCCAGGCGGATCGTTACGGTACGCCGGTCTCGCAGGCACTGCGTGTTCTGGCGCAGGAGAGTCGCGACGAGCGCATGAACGAGGCGGAAAAGAAGGCCGCCGCCCTGCCGCCGAAGCTGACCGTCCCGATGATCCTGTTCTTCCTCCCGGTTCTCGTCGCCGTTATTCTGGGCCCTGCAGGCATCCAGGTTTCCGACAGGTTCTAATCCTCCGCGCATTCCGTTATGGATTGATCCTCGCTGTTGGAGGATGCGCGATGCTTGACGAGAATATCGATGAATTTGACGGAGCCTGCCACTGCGGCACCGTGCGTTTTCACGTCAAGCTGGCCGATGGCCTGCGCAGCGCCCGGCGCTGTACCTGCTCCTATTGCAGGATGCGTGGTGCGATTGCAGTCTCGGCAAATCTGGACGACATCACGATCGTATCGGGTAAAGAGGCACTGACCCTCTATCAATTCAACACGAACACCGCGAAGCACTATTTCTGCTCGGTCTGCGGTATCTACACCCATCACCAGCGCCGTTCGAACCCGAATCAATTTGGCGTCAACGTCGCATGTCTCGAAGGTATCAGCCCCTTCGACTTCCCATCCGTAATCGTCAATGACGGCGTGTCGCATCCATCGGACGGGATAGTTCCCGGCAAGTCCGACCGTGTAGGCGTGCTGAAATTTATACCGGAATAGGGATCAGTTCACGGCCGATTTCGTCGGCTTGTCCTTGTCGGCAAGCTTCGCCCAGGAATTCTGCTGGGAAAGCATCGAGCGCAGATAGGTGACGTTTGTGTCCGCTTGGCTCTGGGAAAGTTCCTTGCGCGCGATCGTCTCGGCTTCGGAGAAGCGTCCCTGCAGGCCGACGACAAGCGCCAGGTTCTGGCGCACGCGGCTGTCAGCTGCCGGCTGCTGGGCGGCGTTGCGCATATAGGTCTCCGCCGTCTTCAGGTCGCCTGAAAGAACATAAGACATGCCCAGATTGGAGATGATGCTCGGCTCGTTCGGCTGTGTCTGCAGAGCCATGCGATATTTCTGCCGTGCCTGGTCCGAGCGCCCCATCTGGTCGAGCACGGCGCCTTCTGCCGACATCAGCCGCCAGTCCGGGTGGTCCGGTGTCTGCGCGCGGCCGATCGTGGAGAGAGCCTGTTCGAGCTGGCCTGCTGCTGCCTGTGCCTTGCCATAGGCGGCAAGCACCTGCCGGTCATTGGGATTGGCGATAACCACCTGTTGCATTACCGCAAGCGCCTGATCGTGCTTGCCCGTCATGCCGAGCACAGTGGCATAACGCAGCCCCACATCCCGGTTTTTCGGGTTCTTGACATAGGCCCCGCCGATTGTCCGCTCGGTTTCGGCGAGCTCCCCGGCATTCATTCCGTCCAGAGGAGCCGATGAAATTTTCGGGATGGAGCCGGTCGCCATCCTGTCGGGTTTCGTGGTGTTGCAGCCGGTGACGGCCATGGCCATGAAGATAAGGATTGCCGCGTGGGCCACGGACGAGCGTGAAAAGGATGAACGCTTGGAGGATGTCTTTGCTGCAATCATCATGGTCTCGTCGATCCGATGCCTTGAGCATATCAAGGCAATAAGAAGTGGCGCATTTCCCATGAAGCAATAAACTGTTAACCCTAACGAATTGTTAAGACCAATGATTCCCGAAGGTTATCAAAACCGCCATGACGCCTTTCCAGCATATTCATCGCCCCTCGTTTTTCGCACCTGCCGGTGCTGTAACCAAGCCGGTAACGGCCGTCACTCCGGCCGATCTGGATGGCGCAACGCTGCCGCCCGATGTCGTCGCCTGGGCGAAGGCTGCAGGTTTCAAGGCAGAAAGTGGCGCTGTCCTGGCCGTTCCCGGTGAGGGTGGCACCGTATCCCGCGTGCTGTTCGGCCTCGGCAGCGATCCGGCCGAGCAGCCCTTCCTCACCGGCAAGCTGGCAAAACTCTTGCCGCCCGGTGATTGGTCGATTGAGGCGCAAGGCATCGCGTCCGATCATCTGGCCCTCGGCTTCGGCCTCGGCGGCTATTCCTTCACCAAATACAAGTCGGAAAAGCCGAAAGATACCCGGCTCGCGATTTCCGGCGATGCCGATGCTACGGATATCGAACGGCAGCTCGCCGGCATTCTGCTCGCTCGTGATCTCATCAACACGCCGACCAATGATATGGGGCCCGATGATCTGGAAGCCGCTTTCCGCGCGCTGGCCGATCATTATGGCGCAACCGCCACTTCGATCGTCGGTGATGAGCTTCTGGAAAAGAACTTTCCGCTGATCCATACGGTTGGTCGCGCGAGCGCCTTTGCGCCTCGCCTGCTGGAAATGCGCTGGGGCAAAAAGGGTAATCCGCGTATCACGCTGGTCGGCAAGGGCGTCTGCTTCGATACGGGTGGCCTCGATCTCAAGACCGCAACCGGCATGGCGTTGATGAAGAAAGACATGGGCGGTGCCGCCAATGTCATGGGCCTTGCGCTGATGATCATGGATGCAGGTCTTCCAGTAGACCTGACGGTGCTGGTCCCGGCGGTCGAGAACTCTGTCTCGTCCAACTCTTTCCGTCCTGGCGATATCTACAAGAGCCGCAAGGGCATCACCGTCCAGATCGACAACACAGATGCCGAAGGCCGTCTGGTTCTGGCCGATGCGCTCGCTTATGCCGACGAAACCTCGCCGGATCTTCTGATCGATATGGCAACGCTGACCGGCGCCGCACGCGTGGCGCTCGGGCCTGAACTGGCACCTTTCTTCACCGATGACGAGGCCCTGGCCAGTAAGCTGTCGCTGGCGGCGAAAGAGGCCGCGGATCCCGTCTGGCGCATGCCGCTCTGGATGGGCTACGACAAGGATTTGCGCACGCGCGCGGCCGACATCACCAATTCGCCGTCAGGCGGCATGGCCGGCTCGATCAATGCGGCGCTCTTCCTCAAGCGCTTCGTCACGGCCTCGCCGAGCTGGGTCCATCTCGACATCTATGGCTGGAACCCGTCCGAGAAGCCGCATTCGCCGGTCGGCGGCGAAGCCTTCGCCATCCGTGCGCTCTACCGCGTGATCCGCGATATGGCTGAAGCCGGAAAATGAAAAACAGACCGGTAACGGTTTGACGTTACGATCGGCATCCGTTGGAGATATCGGATGCCGATCGAATTGACCGCAACGGAGGCGCTTGGCCTGTGGCACCGCGTCTCACTGGAAGAGGTGAGGGACGCTTCACCTGATCTGACGCTCAGACAGATAGCGATCCTGCTGCAGATTTATCTGGTGCCGCCGCCGCACACCGTGCGGGGTCTTGCCGAAACGCTCGGCGTGACCAAACCCGTGATCACCCGCGCGCTCGACAGGATGGGTGAGCTCGGTCTCGTTGATCGTGTGCGGGATGATCGCGATCGCCGCAATGTCGTGATAAAACGAACCATCGGCGGCGCTCTCTTTCTGGAAAAACTCGGCGACCTGATCATCCTGGAAGCCAAACGATCCGCCTCGTAAAGGACAAGATCATGGAATTGGACAGACGTCTCAATGCCTTCCGGCCGGACCTCGCGGCAGAGGCGCTGAAAGGCCAGGTCGAGGCGACCCGCTTCGTCAGGGGCGAACCCGCCTCCGTCTTGGTCCCGGTTGCGGCGCTTCGGCCGTTTCCGGATCTCGGGCGTGGCATAGATACCGAACTCCTCTATGGCGAGAGCCTTCGCGTTTTCGATCGTGCAAACGGCTTTGCCTGGGTACAGGCCGATGCTGACGGTTATGTCGGCTATTTGCCGCAAGAGATGATCGGTCCTGCCGCAGAGCCCACACACCGGATTACGGCCGCGCGGACCTTCGTTTATCCGGAGGCGGAATTGCGCAAGCCACCCCTCAAGGCACTTTCGATGGGCAGTCTCGTTGCCGTCATTGGCGATGCGGAAACGCGTGGCACGCGTTATTTCCTTCTGGCAGATGGAGGCGCCGTCATTGCCGCCCACTGCCTGCCGGTCAATGAGCCGATGGCGCAGGACTATGTGTCCGTCGCCACAAAATTCGTCGAGGTTCCTTATCTCTGGGGCGGGCGTTCGGGTTTCGGCATCGATTGCTCCGGGCTTGTTCAGCTGGCGCTGATGATGGTCGGCAAAAAGGCCCCGCGCGATTCCGACATGCAGGCATCCTTTGGTAATCCGATCAGCCGTGATGAGCTTCGCCGAGGCGATCTCGTTTTCTGGAAAGGCCATGTCGGCATCATGGAAGACGAAGAGACGCTTCTGCACGCGAATGGTCACACGATGACTGTGGCGAGAGAGAATTTCGAAGCAGCAATAAAGCGTATCGGCTGGCTTTATGAGCAGCCAACCGGCTATCGTCGTATCCCGTGATGCGGCCAAGCTATACTTCTGCGACTATCGTTCCATCATCACGAGAATGTTGGCTTAGCCTTCATGGCATGAGAGACCGCTTGCACCTATCTTTAGATGGAACAGCAGTCCGAGGTATGGAGTTTTTCCCGATGCTCAAAGGTGCATGGATATTGCCCGCAACGATGCTGGTGGTGCTCATCCTCGCGGCTGTGCCTTCGGTGGTCTTCGCGGCGGATGGAGACGCATTCGGCCCGTCGATGAAGACCTATTTTAAGGATCTCCCTGGGGTCGTTCCGGAGGAAGATCGGGTGAAGGCCGAGATCTCCGATGGTTATCGCTGCACCACCGGCGTCGGTTACACATCCGAGCCACGCCGCAGGTTCCGAGGCAGCATTCTGGATGATCTTCCCGTTCAGGTCTATCGCTGTGAAACGCCGAGCGGGGTCACCTATACGGGAAGGAATATGCCTAATACCCAATGGGTCCCCGGCCTCAATCCGCGCCATCTCCCCGAATGACATCAACCCGCGAATGGCGGGTCGGGGATGCCTGGAAATGACCTGATCCTACGCTCCGAAAGGCCACTTTTGCGGTCGAAAGCCGAAAACAGTAAAGGCCCGCAAGCGGGCCAATTACTAAGCATAATCAATGGGAATGGTGCCCAGAAGAGGACTCGAACCTCCACATCCTTTCGGATACCAGCACCTGAAGCTGGCGCGTCTACCAATTCCGCCATCTGGGCGACGAGGAGCGATGTACGGGGGTGGCACCTTCCTGTCAACCGGCTTTTTGAAGTTTCTGTGTCAGTTGCCAAAAAAGTTTTTTGGAATGGCCTCAGCCCGGTTTTTCGCCCCCGGTTTTGGCGGAATGGCGATCCAGATGGCCGAGGTCTCGGTCGGGATCGATGACATCACGAACACGTTGCTTCAGTTCCTTCGGGCCTGGAAAGCCGCCGTCGCGTTTACGCTCCCAGATAAGAGTGCCGTCGAGCCTTATCTCGAACACGCCGCCGGTACCGGGAATGAGGCCGACCTCTCCAAGCGAATCACCAAAGGTCTGCAACAGCTCCTGCGCTATCCAACCCGCTCTCAAAAGCCAGTTGCACTGGGTGCAATAGAGAATGGTGATGTGAGGTTTGTGGTCCAAAGCCGTTGCCGGGCTCGGTATGGTGCCTTCCATCGCCTCCTGCAAGGCAAGCTTCACCATCGTGGCAAGGTCTGCATCGGCAAAACCTGCCCTGGCGGTATTTTGAAAGCTTGCCAGCGCCGCATGCATCGCGGGGATGGCCACATCGAGATGCGCGGCGTAATCGCGCACCACGCTGACATCCTTGATCACGCCTGAAACAGGAAAGCCGACATGATCCGTTTCACCCAGGACGACAGGCAGGCGGCCCTTCATGGCGGGACTGGCCGCCGGACTGCCGGACAGGACCTCGATCATCTTCTCGCGGGAAAGGCCTGCCCGGGCGCCGAGTTGCAGGGCTTCCTTCAGGCTTTCCCAAAGTCCGGTCAGCATCATGTTGTTGATCAGTTTAGATGCCGCGCCGTGGCCCAGCGCCCCGACGTGGTGGATACGATCGGAAAGCACCTCTGCGACCGGCAGGAAGCGGCGATAATCGTCCTCGTTCCCTCCGATATAGAAGCCTGCCTTTCCGGCAAGCAACGTTTCGGGCCCGCCCGATATGGGGGCATCCAGCAAGCTGCCGCCCTTTTTCTCGATGACGGCCTGGTGGCTGCGAAGTGTCAGCGGGCTCACCGTACTGGTGTCGATGATGAGCTTGCCGGAAAGGTCCAGTAAAGCGAGGCTTCCGGCCATGGCATTGACGGCCGCATCATCAAGAAGCGCGAGGATGATGATGTCGGACATCTCGGCAAGGTGAGGGATGTCGGCGCAGGAGGATGCCGTTCTGGAAAAACCGGCCGGAATGCCGCTACGGCTCCATCCAGCCACTGCAAAGCCGTTTGAGGCAAGCCGCGTCGCCATGGCGCGGCCCATGCGCCCCAGTCCGATAATGCCGATACGAGGTTTTGTCATGCGGATCCTCCCGTCTTCTCTGGCTGAAGAAACGTCCTAGCCGGTCTGTTTCGCAAATGCCATTTCCGAGCAGCCTGCCGAGAAATGCCCCGCTACGGAACAAATTCCGGTAACGCGCATTTTATTGGCTGGAATAGGAGGAAACGAAATGGCTTATGATCCCAATCCGAATGACAACCGTCCTGATCTGCGCACGCCGACGCCTGCTCCCCGCAGTAGTTCGTCGTGGATGGGCTGGGTTGCTGTCCTTGCCGTGATCGTCGTGGGCGCATTCGTCTGGTCGCAAATGGGTAGCGCGCCCACCGATGCGACGACGACGTCCTCGACGACCCAGCCGGCAGCACCGGTGGCTCCAGCCCCCGCAACGCCTTCTCCGGCCACGCCTGCGCCTGATGCTGCACCAGCTCCGGCAACACCGGCTCCGGCAGCCCCTGCAGGTGGCGGCAATGGCGGCTAACAGACGTTAGCAGCTATTCCGTAAACGATAAAAAACCGCCCGCTGATAGAGCGGGCGGTTTTTCGTTTCACATCGGATACGAGGTCAATCGCGGCTCAAAAATCCTCCCAGCCGGGGTCGACGGCAAGCGCGGCAGATCCGGCCGTGCGGAACTGTTGCGCGGGGCGGCTCGGCTTGGGTGCTGATCGCATGGCCGGCGCTGCTGCCGGCGCAGGCATGGCTGCGCGCCCGTTTGCCTGGCCGAAACGGAACTGCTCGAGCAGTGCAAACAGCGCCTGTGACTCATTGGCCAGACTGCGGCTTGCGGCGGTCTGTTGTTCGACCATCGCCGCATTCTGCTGCGTGCCCTGATCCACGTCGTTGATCGCATGGTTGATATTGCCAAGCGCCAGCGATTGCTCGCGGGAAGCGTCGATGATGGCCATGATATCGGAATTGATGTGATGCACCTGTCCGCCGATTTCCTGCAGCGCGGCTCCGGCCTTGCTGACGAGGTCGACGCCACTTGCCACATGATTGCCGGACGTGGTGATCAGGGCCTTGATTTCCTTGGCGGCACCGGCGGAGCGCTGTGCCAGTTCACGCACTTCCTGCGCCACGACGGCAAAACCCTTGCCGGCTTCACCAGCTCGCGCTGCCTCGACACCGGCGTTGAGAGCGAGAAGGTTGGTCTGGAAGGCAATCTCGTCGATGACGCCGATAATGTTGGAAATCTCGCGTGATGAGTTGTCGATCGAATCCATGGCGCGGATTGCCTCGCGAACGATCTCGCCCGAGCGTTCGGCATCCGCCTTGGCGCGATTGACCAGCGCACCGGATTCTTCCGCACGCTTGCTGGAATCCTTGACGGTTGTGGTGATTTCTTCGAGAGCGGCCGCGGTCTCTTCCACAGACCCGGCCTGGCGCTCCGTCCGCTGCGCGAGATCGTCGGCTGCGACGCGCACTTCGTTGGAACTCGAAGCGATCGCGCGGGCATTGTCCGCAACAGTTGCCATGGCATCACGCAGCTTGGTGGATGCGGTGTTGAAATCGATGCGGAGCTTTTCCAGGGACGCGATGAAGGGAGTGTCGATCGTCTGGGAAAGGTCACCCCCCGCCATGTTGGTCAGGCAGGACGCCAGTTTTTCGACGTTTTCCACCCGCTGCGTCACGTCGGTCGCGAACTTGACGACCTTGATGACATTGCCGGCATCGTCGAAGACAGGATTGTAAGAGGCCTGGATGAAGACATTGCGTCCTCCTTTGGCAACGCGTGTAAACTCACCCGCAACAAACTCGCCCGACAGCAGCCGTTCCCAGAAACGTGCATAATCCGCGGAAGCGGCATATGCCTGGTCGACGAATATTCGGTGATGTCGTCCTACGATTTCGCTGAGGTTATAACCCAGCGTGGACAGAAAATTTTCGTTGGCACCAATGATCGTACCATCCGTATTGAATTCGATCGTTGCCTGGGCACGGGAGATGGCGTTGATTTTCGCGGACGTGTCGAGCGCGTGCAATTTCGATTCGGTAATGTCATTGGCAAATTTGACGACCTTGATCACCTTGCCATTGCTATTCTTGACCGGATTGTAGTTGCCGCGAATGAAGACTTCCCGGCCGCCTTTCGCAATCCGTTTGAAATCGCTCGCAAAGAACTGGCCGTTTCTCAACGCGTTCCAGAAAGTCGTATAGTCCGGCGACTTCGCATAACTGGCTTCGACAAACAGGCTGTGATCTTTGCCGATTATCTCCTGAGGTTGATAGCCCATCAGATCGCAGAAATTCTTGTTAGCCTTGATAATCCGCCCCTCCAAGTCGAATTCGATGATCGCCATCGACAGATCGAGAGTGTTGAGCACTTGGTCTGAACTGGATTGGAACGGAAACATGTTTGGTTATCCTCAAGGCAAGACGTGGACTACTGCGGTAATTATACTGAAAATACAGTATTTCAGTTAAACTACTGATAATGCAGGAAGTTATTGCTTGCCATGTAGGGTTTTGCCGAATGCCTTGCCTGCACGCGAGGGGTGTTTCTGCGGGTCGATCTTAACGGTTTGTTAACCTTGTTGCCGGAGTCTCTCCGATACTCGCCGTCATGGCGTTCGGTTGAAATCATCGGCAAGGAGAAGAGCATGACGCTCCAGACACTGCCCGGTAGGATACTCGACAATGCGCATCACACGCTGCTCCTGATGAAGCAGGATGCAGTATGCCACGCTGTCTGCGTGATAAATGACAGCCGCATCGGAAATGTCCGGTCGAAACTCGGCCTCATCGAAACGATTGCAAGCCGCAAGCTCGACCATGGCGAAGTGGCCTTTGACGGGCGGGTATGGATTACCCTTTCGGACCTTCCGCATCCCTGCAATTAAAGCGCTCGAAACGAATCCGAAGGTTTGTGACAGACTTTGGTCGTGATCGCTTTCCGGGCGTCATTGCCTGGTCGTGACACTTTCGATGATCTTGGCGATGTCCTTCTCGTTATAAGGCTTGCGCAGCAGCCCTGCTTGCGGGGGAGCGTCATCCGGCCGGTAATTTTCACCGGTTGCAAAAATGACGGCGAGGCTGGGCCTCGTCACAAGTGCGCGCTGCACCAGTTCTCCGCCGCTGAAATCCGGCAAGCCGATATCGGTCAGCAGAAGATCGATTTCCACGGTCGCCAGTTCCGCCAAAGCTTCATGTCCACTCGCGGCCTCGATCACATCATGCCCGAGTTCCATCAGTATTTCGGCTGTGTTGCTGCGGATGAGAAAGTCGTCCTCGACCAACAATATCCTCAATGCAGCCGACGAGATTTGCACGTCCGATTCGGATGCTGAGGTTCTCTGCGCTGATGCCTGCTCCACCTGCTTCTGGTTGCCAATCACATGGCGGATGCGACGCGCCAGTGCCTCGCGTGTATAGGGTTTTGACAGAAGCTCGACGCCGACATCGAGAATGCCGCCATGGACGATTGAGTTTTCCGTATAGCCAGAGGTGAAAAGTACTGCGAGATTGGGTAGTCGCTCCTTGGCGCGGCGTGCCATTTCCCGGCTCTTCAGTGGGCCAGGCATGACGACATCGGTGAAGATCACATCGATAGGGATGCCGCTCTCGACGACATTAAGGCCCGCCTGGGCATCCTTGGCGGAAAGGACCCGATAACCGAGATCGGTCAGCGTCTCGATAACGGTGGTACGGACCTCCTCGTCGTCTTCGACCACGAGCACGGTTTCTGTTCCGCCGACGACCGGGCCCGCCTGGATGACGACCTCGCGATCCTCGTCGGCAACCGAGCGGGGAAGATAGACCTTTACCGTCGTACCCTGACCGACTTCGCTGTAGATTTTTACATGGCCGCCTGACTGCTTGACGAAACCATAGACCATGGAAAGGCCAAGCCCGGTTCCCTTGCCTTCCGGCTTGGTCGAGAAAAACGGCTCGAACACTTTCTCCAATACTTCGGGCGTCATGCCGGAGCCGGTATCGGTAACCGCGAGCAGCACATATTGGCCTGCCGCCACTTCCGCATGGGCGCGGGCATAATCCTGGTCGAGAAAGGCATTGCCAACTTCTATCGTCAGCTTGCCCGATCCCTCCATCGCGTCGCGAGCATTGATGGCGAGATTGAGCAGTGCATTTTCAACCTGTGTCGGGTCGGCATAGGTGTTCCACAGCCCGCCGCTGGCGATGACTTCCACCTCGACTGCCTCGCCAAGCGAGCGTCGCAGAAGATCATCCATGCCGGCGATGAAACGGCCGATATTGATGACACGCGGTTCCAGCGCTTGCCGACGGCCGAAGGCGAGCAGTTGGCTCGCGAGCTTCGCGCCGCGATTGACGCCTGCAAGCGCGTTGGCGACCCGCCGTTCGGCTTGTTCGTTACCGCTTACATCCTTGGCGAGAAGCTGCAGATTGCCGGCAACGACCTGCAGCAGGTTGTTAAAATCGTGCGCCACGCCACCGGTCAACTGGCCGATCGATTCCATTTTCTGCGCTTGCTGCAGCGCGCGTTCGGCTATTCGCCGCTCGGCAATCTCCGCTTCAACACGGGCTTCCAGACTCTCGTTGAGCTGCCTGAGCTGTTCCTCGGCGCGAATGCGGTGGCGCACCTGCCGCTCCAGATTGCTGGCATGTTCCTGCAGGCTTGCTTCCGCCGCGCGCTGTTCGGTGATGTCGGTATGGACGCCGACCCATTCCTCGATCTCGCCATCTGCGTCTATGATCGGTACGCCCCGGATCGAGAACGTACGGTAAATCCCGTCATGACGGCGGACCCGATGTTCCCAAATATAGGTCGATTTGGACGCGACGGCGGCCTGCCAGCTGGCGACCGAACCGGCTCGGTCATCCGGATGAACCGCGTCCGACCAGCCGTAATTCTGATATTCGTCGAAACTCTGGCCGGTGAGCGAGGCCCAGCCGGCCTGCTCGCCCAGCATGCGGCCGTCTGCCGTGTTGGTCCACAGCACACCATGGATGGCATTGACGGCCGCCCGGAAGCGATCATTGCTGCGGCGAAGGGCATTTTCGGATTGCTTGCGGGCCTCGACATCAATGATCAGCACATAGATGCCGTCAATCTCCCCCTGGGATGTACGCCGCGGCACATAGCGGACTTCCGCTGTCCGGCTTTCTCCATCGGGCCTGCGGATCACCGCGTCGTTGATGATTGCTTCGCCGGAGAAAGCCTTGTTTATGAAAGGGATGCGGGTCTTGTAATAATCTTGGCCGACAATGTCCGCTACATGTTTGCCGATCACGTCGGCGGCGGGAAGGCCGAACCAGTCGCGATATCCTTCATTGGCAAAGCGATAGATGCCTTCGCGGTCGATGAAACCGACCAGAATGGGCAGTGCGTTTGTAAGTCGGGCAAGTTCCTCGCGGCTTTCCGCCAGCGCCGTGACGGCTTTCACCCTGTCGGTGTTCTCGAGAACGGTGCAAAGCACGCCGTCGACCTTGCCGCTTTCGGCATAAATTGGCGTGTAGAACAGATCGAAGATGACGTCTTCCGGAGTTCCGTGGCGGTGAAGCACCAGCACCTGGTCACGGAAAGATTGCACCTCGCCGCGAAAGCCAGCTTCCAGGATCTTCTTATTCCAATCCCAGATTTCAGGCCAGATACCGGGGACGGTGCCGCCGAGCGCGCGAGGATGGTAACTGCCGGCGATCTCGATATAGCCGTCATTATAGATCATCACATGGTCGTCGCCCCACATCAGCACTTGCGGGATAGGCGAATTGACCATCGAATTGACCTTGATCCGCAGATGCTGCGGCCACTCGGCAATCGGGCCGAGCGAGGTTTTCGACCAGTCGAATGCGCGTACAAGTTCCCCCGCTTCGCCTCCGCCAATTGGCCAATGGGCGGATACGACCTGATAGTTCATGAAGTCACCGAGACATGGATTAGGACAAGCGCCGACTATATGGAGCAGCACCCCTGTTTTCCAAGATGTTTCAAGCAGAATTCCGCGATTGCCGATGAACCGTACGGTCTTGGCATAAAGACGGCAGTGAGACCTGCTTTCGATATCTGTTTCAGGCAATCAAAAGATAGGCCGAGATCGTCAGCACCGAGAGTATGGTCGTGATCAACACCACACGTCCCGTCAGGCTTGCTTCCCTGTTGTAGAATTCCGCCAGCATGAAAGGCCCGGTGCCGGTCGGCAAGGTGGCAAGCAGGACCGCGATATGCACGGAGCTTGTCGGCAGGCCAAGCAATGGGCCGGCAACCACCCAGGTCACAAACGGATGTGCGATCAGTTTGAGTATGACCAGAATGCTCGTGGTGGATAGCCTGTTTGCCGCCGGTGCGGCCTGTGGGCCTGCCAGGAAGAGGCCGAGTGCTATGAGCGCGCAAGGAGAGGCGGCGCCCGAAAGCAGCTTCATGAATGTGTGGACTGGCTGCGGCAGCGCCCAGCCGGAAAGCATGAAGATGGCACCGAGCACGGGTGCAACGAGCAACGGGTTTTTGCACAGTGAGGCAAAAGTCTTGAACACGATGTCGCGTCTGCGGGTTTCCGATTGCAGCCCGACCTCGATAAGGATGATCGCCACCGCAAACAGCACGCACACGGTGAGAATGGTCGCAATCAGCGTCGGCGCCATGCCGCTGTCGCCGACCAAGGACAGGACGAGCGGAAAGCCTACAAACCCCGTATTCGCATAACTTGCATTCAGCGCATCGATCGCGGCATCGGCGAGATGTCGGCCCTTGGCCATTCGCCACAAAAGCGTGCCGGCAAAAATGACCGCGCACCCGGCGCTGAACGCGAGAATGAAACCAGGTTGCCAGATCTGCTCGGGTTTCGCATTCGCCATGATATCGAACAGCAGCGCCGGCAGGGCCAGGTAAACGACCAGCCGGTTAACCTCGCGCGTCGCATTCGGGCCAAGTGCCCCGCTTTTTCGGGCAATCCATCCGGCAAGGATAAGGCTGAAGATGGGAAGGACAATGAGGAGATTGGTCAGCATTTAGGGTAGCTCGGCGTGGCAATGTCTTTTGCCTAACGCGCCAGATCGATATAATCCAATGTCATTCAAATGCGAGATTGATGCTCTGGAGGTATCGAATGGACACGCGCCACATGCGCTATTTCGTGGCTCTGGCGGAGACACTGCATTTCGGCCAGGCGGCGGCGCGCATGAACATGAGCCAACCGCCTTTCAGCCGCCAGATTGCGGCGATCGAAAAGACACTCGGTGTTCGGTTGTTCGAGCGCAATTCGCGCAATGTCGTACTGACGTCGGCCGGCAAGCATTTCCTTACCGATTGTCGAGCCGTTCTGGCTGGCTTCGAAGCGGCCTGCCGAGATGTTCAGCTTGTCGCAAGCGGCGCCAAGGGTGAGTTGAAGCTGGGCTTCACCATGTATGCTGCGCAGACCATCGTGCCGAAACTGGTACGCCTCCTGTCCGATGCCGCGCCCGATCTGCGGCTCGTCCTAGAAGAACGGTTGCCCGCCGATATCGATGAGCTTCTGGTCGAAGGGCGGCTGGATGCCGCGGTGACGCTGGGAAATTCGACAGCGCCCCATCTGCAGACCCGCTTCCTCGCGCGTGACCGCCTTCGCTTGATTGTCCATGCCGATCACTCGCTGGCTTCGGCCGAGCAGCTAGGCCCGCAAGCGCTGGCTTCGGAAAGGCTGATCGCCGCGCCGGCCTCTGTCGTGCCCACATTGCGCTCGGCAATTGGAGCCTATTACGCGGCATCTGGTATTGTTCCGCATTTTTCGCTGGAACCGCGCCTGCAGCACACGATCATAAGACTGGTAGGGGAGGGGCTGGGAGTTGCTCTTATTCCGGAGACGCTCTGCAACGATCTCGGCGAAGCTGTGGTTTCTCGCCCACTGATCGATCCGCCCGAGTTTGATATCGTCCTCTGTGCCCCCGTGGCGTCGAGGAACCCGGCCGTCGGGCGGCTTTTCGATCTGGTGAAACGGCTGACGTTCTAGAGCGCCGGGCCAAGCTTGATCGGGCTTCCATCCGAAAATCGCGCAAGCCGGAAGCGGGTGAGATCGTGCCCGGCGGCATTGCCCTGAATGAGATCGGCTACCACGCGTCCGATGCCCGGCCCGATGCCGAAACCATGACCGCTCATGCCTGTTGCCACGATTAGTCCATCGATAGACTGTGCCCGATCAACGATCGGCACGACATCCGGCATGGCGTCGATCATGCCGGCCCATGTCGTCTTCAGCCGAACGGGGCCGAGCGTCGGGAACAGTTGCTCGAATTCGTGTTTCAGTGATTGCAGGCCCTTTTGCGAAGGGGCGGGATTGAGGACACGCATCCGCTCGAACGGGCTCTGCCTGTCCGCGTCCCAATTCCGCGCCGTCGCCCATCCGTCGGGAAAGCCCTTCGGAGCGACGGGCAGATAACCGATACCGAACGGCTTGTTGATGAGGGCGGGCAGATATTTGAGCGCGTGGCGAAACGCATCCGGTCCGATATAGAGCGCGCTCCCGCCACCCGGAGCAAGCGTATAGCCGCCATCCTGCCGGCGCCGGAAGGCGACTTTTTCATCGACTGCCGCACCGGCATGCACGTCCGGCATGGCCTCGGTCGCGGCAACGGTTGACCGAACGCTAAGCTGCGGGATGGAAATGCCGTGCTTGCGCAGAAGCAGGGAAGACCACGCCCCGCCGGCGACGAGAACGGTCGAGGCTTCGATGCGGCCGGATTCGGTGATCACGCCACTGACTTTGCCGGCGGAGATGTCGAGAGCGCGCGCCGCGCAGTTCTCCACGATCATCACGCCCTTGCGAATGGCAAGACGCGCAAGTGCCGGAACCGCGAGCCATGGTTCTGCCCGCATATCCGACGGTGTCCTCATCGCACCATGAAACCGGCGCGCCATGCCGGGAATGAGCTTTGCCGTTTCCGCAGCGCCGAGCAGATGTGTGTCGATCGCGTGGGGAGCGGCGCTCTTCATGAACGCCTCGAAATCGACCATGTCTTTTTCGGAATTCGCCAGATAGGTGACGCCGGTTTGACTAAGGCCGATATCCTCGCCGCACTCTGCCGCAAGTTGTTCCCACAGCTGGCAGGCTTCGATGACGATCGGCAACTCGTCCGCATCACGCCCCTGCTTGCGGATCCAGCCCCAGTTGCGCGAGGATTGCTCCGCCGCGATCCGCCCCTTTTCGACAAGCGTGACCGCCACGCCCTTTTCCGCCAGATAAATTGCCGTGGTGACGCCGATCACGCCCCCGCCAATGATCACCACATCCGAGCGTTTCGGCAGCGGGCCGTGAAACTGGATCGGGTCGGCTTCGGAAAAAGGAAAAGTCGGCACGGCTTATGTCCTGAAATATGTCGTATCACCCAGTCGTAGCCAGTCGAGGAGTGACGGGCAAGGACGAAAGCCGGCCAAAGCGATCGGCCGGAACAGCGGCAATTTCGCGCGGAAAACAGGGCCTGTGTAATGGGATGGCATACCGGAGAAGCAGCGTATCAAACGCACGGATAGTGTCGAAAACCCCATGTATGATTGAGCTTCCGATGGCCGGATGAGAGGGGCCTCGTCGTCCAGCACTATGTCGCAGACGAGGCAACCCCCTCCTATTGCCGGATGAACCCGATCTCGGACGTGTTTACGACAAGCGGTCAGCGCACCCAGGTCAACGTCATCTGGTAGCTGATCGCCGAAGCGATCGATGGAAACCGCACCCGCTACACAAACCGCGTCACCTGCCATCCGACGGATGCGTTCATGGATTTCATCGCCAAGCACGGCTAGACCTTCGATGAGGCCGCAGCCGCCCGCCAGGCCGCAGGCGGCGACCATAACCAGCGCGAAACCCCGCTTTTCGCCGAAAGCATCGCCCGCAAGGCGCGCCCGGGCAGCCGCCAAGATCGCGGCTGAATGAAGTCTGCCATTTGCAGAACGTAAAACGCCGCCCGTTGAGGCGGCGTTTGCCATAGTGCCGAAGCGCATTGGCCGTTGCGGACAGGCTGAAACGCCTGCCGTAGGGCTCAATCGTCCTTCATCTTCAGGGCTGCGATGAACGCTTCCTGCGGGATGTCGACCTTGCCGAACTGACGCATGCGCTTCTTGCCTTCCTTCTGCTTGTCCAGAAGTTTGCGCTTGCGGGAGGCGTCGCCGCCGTAGCACTTCGCCGTCACGTCCTTGCGCATCGCCGAGATGGTTTCGCGGGCGATCACGTTGCCGCCGATTGCGGCCTGGATCGGGATCTTGAACATGTGCCGCGGGATCAGGTCCTTCAGCTTCTCAACCATGTCGCGGCCGCGCTTTTCGGCAGCCGAGCGGTGGACCAGCATCGAGAGCGCGTCGACCGGCTCGCCATTGACCATGATCGACATCTTGACGAGGTTGCCCTCGCGATAGGTGTCGAGATGATAGTCGAACGAGGCATAACCCTTGGAGATCGACTTCAGGCGATCGTAGAAGTCGAACACCACTTCGTTGAGCGGCAGCTCGTAAGAAAGCATGGCGCGCTTGCCGACATAGGTGAGTTCGGTCTGGATGCCGCGACGGTCCTGGCAGAGCTTCAGGATGCCGCCGAGATAATCGTCAGGCGTCAGGATCGTCGCCTTGATCCAAGGCTCGCGGATTTCGGCGATCTTGACGACATCCGGCATGTCGGCCGGGTTGTGCAGCTCGCGTTCGGATCCGTCGGTCATCGTCAGCTGGTAGACGACCGAAGGAGCGGTGGCGATCAGGTCGAGGTCGAACTCGCGTTCCAGGCGCTCCTGGATGATTTCGAGATGCAGCAGGCCGAGGAAGCCACAGCGGAAACCGAAACCGAGAGCGGCAGAGGATTCCATTTCGAACGAGAAAGATGCGTCGTTGAGGCGAAGCTTGCCCATCGCCGCGCGCAGATCTTCGAAATCTGCGGCATCGACCGGGAAGAGACCGCAGAACACCACCGGCTGTGCCGGCTTGAAGCCCGGCAGAGCCTTGGCCGTCGGCTTCTTGTCTTCGGTAATGGTATCGCCGACGCGGGTATCCGCCACTTCCTTGATCGAGGCGGTGATGAAGCCGATCTCGCCCGGACCGAGCGAATCCACGGTCAGCATTTTCGGGGTCAGCACACCGACGCGTTCGACCTGGTATTTGGCATCGGTGCCCATCATGCGGATGGTCATGCCCTTGGAAAGCACACCATCGAGAATGCGCACGAGAACCATGACGCCGAGATAGGTGTCATACCAGCTGTCTACCAGCAGGGCCTTCAGCGGGCCCTTTTCGCCGACTTCGCTCTTCGGCGGTGGCAGCTGGTGGACGATGGCTTCAAGAACATCGGGAATGCCGAGGCCGGTCTTGGCCGAAATCAGCACCGCCTGCGACGCATCGATGCCGATCACTTCCTCGATCTGTTCCTTGATCCGGTCGGGCTCTGCCGCCGGCAGGTCGACCTTGTTGAGAACCGTGACGAGCTCGTGGTTGTTGTCGATTGCCTGGTAGACATTGGCGAGCGTCTGGGCTTCCACGCCTTGCGAGGCGTCGACGACCAGAAGCGAACCTTCGCAGGCCGACAGCGAGCGCGAGACTTCATAGGCAAAGTCCACGTGGCCGGGCGTGTCGATGAGGTTCAGAACATAGGTCTCGCCATTGTTCGCCTTGTAGTGCAGGCGCACCGTCTGGGCCTTGATGGTGATGCCGCGCTCGCGCTCGATATCCATCGAGTCGAGAACCTGTTCCGACATCTCGCGTTCGGCAAGGCCGCCTGTCGTCTGGATCAGACGGTCGGCGAGTGTCGACTTGCCATGGTCGATATGTGCGACGATGGAGAAATTGCGGATATGGTCGAGGGGCGTGCGATCGGTGCTCATGGTTCGCGCATATATCAGCGGCCCGGCTCGCCGCAAAGTGGAAAGATAAGGCTTTGTTGACGATAAACGCTCTTAGCCTTGAGCTTTTGCTTCCGCCTGGGCCTCTGCAGCCCCCGGTTCCGTCATGATCGCCGCATTCGGCATCTGCGCGCTGCGCACTTCATGGGTCTCGCGCTCGTCTTCCGGCGCCGGTCCGCGCTCCTTCAAGCGGAAGACGATGTAGACACCATAGGCCGTGGCCACGAGTATGATCGCGTAGAT
Source organism: Neorhizobium sp. UBA3556 (assembly GCA_002376235.1). GTDB lineage: Bacteria > Pseudomonadota > Alphaproteobacteria > Rhizobiales > Rhizobiaceae > Neorhizobium. The sequence continues at coordinate 235,778 of DFNX01000013.1, forward strand.
GAAGGTCTGCTGGCCAAGCATCGGCGCGAGGAAGGTGATGCAGAGCGGCACGATCGTCGCAGCTGTCGACCATGCGACGAGAAGGGTGGAGGAGAGCGGCACGAAATCGCCCGGATCGGCGCGGTCATTGGCGTGCGCATTGGCGACCGAATAGACGGTTTCGACAGCCCCGCCGAAGACGAGGAAGACGATCATCAGAAGCACGAACGTGGTGAACGACACCATCAGCGCGGCAAAACCCGCAACCACGATCAGCCCGCAGGTAAACAGCAGCACGACGCGGCGGTCGAGCCGGTCTGAAATGATGCCGAGAGGATATTGCACGAACAGAAGCCCGGTCTGCATGACCAGCATCAACAGCGCCACCTCGCCCTGTGTTACGCCGTTGAGCGTCGCATAGATCGGGGTAAATCCCTGCACGACCATCGAAAGCCCGCCCGAGGCGAGCACGCCGACGAGACCGACCGGCGAGATCTTCCACGCCATCTTCACATTGACGCTGACGCTCGCAGGTGCTGGCGGGTTCGGCAGGCGGGTAAGTCCGATCGGCAGGATGGAGAGCGCGGTGACGAAGACGACGATCAGCGGCGCAAGATTGCTGTCGACCGGAACCTGGCCGAACAGCCATGCGCCGCCGCCGAGCGCAAGCACGAAGGCCATGTAGAAGAAGGACATCGCCCTTCCACGCCATTCGTTGGAGGCGGCGTGATTGAGCCAGCTCTGGGCGATGATGAAATTGACGTTTGAGGCTGCCCCATAGATCGCCCGTGCCAAAATCCACCATGCCGCCGGCAAATCGGCGGCAACCAGCACCGCGCCGATGATGACCACCGCCATCGAGCAGGCAAACAGGCGTGCATGGCCGACGCGCCGGATCAGAGGCCCGGCAAGCACGCAGCCGACAAGCCCGCCGAAAGCGAGCGCCGGCACGGCAAGACGCGCCGCCCATGTTTCGCCGCTCTGGGTAAGCACGAAGGGGACGTAAGTGGCCATGATGCCGCTTCCGATAGCGGCGATCGTCATCGACAGAATTATGCTGGCGATCGAGAGTGGAGAAACGCGAACCTGTGCCTGACCCGACATGCGAAAAATCTCCGAAGGCTGCTCCGCTCTGCATCCTGTCGAGCCTGCATATCTTATCAGACAGGATGCAACTATCGCACAAACGCCACCCTTCAGAAAATTATCGCCGGAGCGAGGATCAACTTGACTCCACGATAAGAGAATGAAAATCTCAGATAATGGAAAACTTAGACAAGGAACTGGAACTCGCGATCGGCGAGCGCCTGAAGGCCTTGAGGATGTCCGCCACCTTGACCCTCGATCAGCTGGCGGATCGCTCCGGCGTCAGCCGTTCGATGATCTCCCGTATCGAGCGCGCCGAGGCAAGCCCGACCGCGGCCCTTCTGGCGCGACTGTGTGAGGGGCTGGGCCTGACGCTCTCGGCCTTCTTCGCACCGGAAGAACCTTCATCCTCGCCACTGTCGAGGCGCATGCAGCAGCGGCTGTGGCGTGATCCGACGACCGGATATCTGCGCCGCTCGGTTTCGCCGCCGGGCATGCCAAGCCCGGTCGATATAGTTGAGATCGAGTTTCCAGCCGGCGCCAGGGTCAGTTTTCCGCCGCGGGAGGAAAGCCGGGTCATGACCCAGCATGTCTGGCTGTTCGAAGGCATGCTCGACATGGTGCTGCCGGACGCCACCCACCGGCTGCATCCGGGCGACTGCCTGTTCATGGATATCGGCGACGCCTTCGATTTCTACAATCCATCCGACAAGCCTGCCCGTTACGCGGTGATCCTGAACCGCGGACGCTGAAACAACAAAGGGAACATCAATGACTGCCACGATCCGCATCCTCGATGCGACAAGCGCACGCGCCGCCATCCCGGACCTCTGCGAGGTGCTTTCCGACTGCATCAATGGCGGCGCCTCGCTGGGCTTCATGCTGCCGTTTCAGCCGCAGGACGGTGAAGCCTATTGGAGCGATATCGCCAAAGAGGTGGAGAATGGCGGCATCATTCTCGGTGTGGCTGAAATCGACGGGCGGGTGGTCGGCACGGTTCAGGTCGGGCTAGCCTCCAAACCCAACCAGCCGCATCGCGGTGACCTGATGAAACTGCTCGTTCATCGCTCCGGGCGCGGGCTTGGCCTGTCGCGCAAGCTGATGGCGGCGGTGGAGGAAGAAGCCGTCCGCCGTGGCCGCTCGCTTCTGGTTCTCGACACGGCGACCGGCAGCGAAGCGGAACAAATCTATCCGCGCTTCGGCTGGGAGCGCGTCGGCGTCATTCCAGATTATGCGCTGTGGCCGCAGGGCGGCTTTTGCGACACGACGATCTTTTACAAGCGGATTGGATGAAGGAAGGCCGGTGATCCCGGCCTTCCTTCACGGTATCAATTGCCGGCCTGCAACGTCTTGCCGAAAGCGTCGATGATGAGGCGGCTGAGTTCGGCATGGATGTCTGCCCGCGGGCGCTTTGTTTCCTCGCAAATTGGGTCGGCTTCCCCGACGGATTTGAGGAAATCCGCAGCGCCCGGCTTGCAGACTGGCAGGAAGCTGAAGTGATCGGCATCGGCCACCTGCCTATAAGACGCGCCGGGAATATCCTTTGCCAGCTGGTTGGCGTTGACGGCCATGGGCACCTGGCCTGGGCTGCCGAGATTGACCAGCGTCACCGGCACGTCGATGCCTTCAAGGCTTGGCTTTTGGAATGTGGTCGCAAGGCCGGGGTCGACCGCGATGACCGAAGTGATCCGCGCATCGCTGTTCTGCTGTTCGAAACGTGCCCTGTCGACATCGGCAAGCTTGAAAGGTGCAACATCCACCTGCTCGCCCCCGGCATAACCACGACCGCCGGCAAACCAGGTGCAATCCATCATGCCGGGGTTTTCGTCGCAGTAACGGCTGTAGGCGGAGAGATCGCCCTTGGCTCCGGCCAGTTCCATCGCCGTCGAGCCGCCGAGCGAAAATCCGAGAATGCCGATGCGTTTCTGATCGATGGAAGCCTGCCAGCGGGCATCCGTCGTCAGCGCGCCGATCAAAACAGAAATATCGTGGGCGCGTTCCCAGATCTTCGGCGTGGCAGCCGGGGTGGAATCGCCGCTTGTCGTGCCGGGATGGTTCGGTCCGGCGACGATGTAGCCGGCCTTGGCCAATTCAATTGCAATCCAGCCCATGCCTTCGGCGCGCGAACCCGAACCATGCGACAGAAGCACAAGCGGAAAACGGCCTTCGCGGATGGTCGCATTCACGGCGGCAGAACCCGTATCGAAAATCCTGTCGTAATTCGGCTTGTCCACCTGTCCGTCACCTTTCGACGGGTACCAGACGGTGACCGCAAGCGGTCGCGGATAATCCTGGGTGACGACGCTTATCTTGCGAACGCCGACCGGTTCGGCGGCAATGGCAGTAGTTGCTGCCGTGCAAAGGGAAAGGGCGATAAAAAGAGCTTTCAGTCTCATCGGGTAACCTCGCTGGTTGGGGAACGAGTTACCGATGCGCGATCATAACTGGGCGTTCGACCTTGAACATGATCGAGGTCGTTTCACGACATGTTTTGCGGCCCGCCCAAGGGCGGGCCACAGAGATGTGCGGCATCAGGCCTTGGGATGCGGATTGTGGTGATGCGGCTTCCGTTCGGTCAGGAAGTAGACGAAGGCGACGACAGAAAGCGCAATGCCGATCGTCGAGGCAAGCATCCAGCCACCTTCAGCAAATGCCCAGGCACCGATGGCCGAGCCCAACGCGCCGCCGACGAAGAAGGTTGCCATGAACAGACCGTTGAGCCGCGAACGCAGGTCCGCCCCGAGCGTGTAGATCGCCCGCTGGCTGATCACGAGTGTCATCGCCACACCGAAGTCGAGCAGGATCGCCGCAACCGTCAGCAAGGCAAGAGCCGCTGTAGAACCCTCGGCAAACAGATGGGTGATCAGGAAGGCGACACCGACCGAGACGATGCCGAGCGCAGTGGCAGGGCGGCTCAGATCCCGGTCTGCCAGCCGGCCGGCGATCGGCGAGGCAATCGCACCGGCAACGCCGACAAGCGCGAAGAGGGCAATGCCGGTCTGGCTGAGGTTGAAGGCGGAGCTCGCCAGAACCAGCGGCGTCACTGTCCAGAACAGGCTGAAGGCGGCGAACTGGCAGAACTGGTAGAAGGCGCGGCGGCGCAAGATCGGTTGCGTGGCGTAAAGCGTGCCGAGCGAGGCAAGCAGGCCGCCATAGGAAAGCTGCGTGCGCGGCGTGCGCTTCGGCAGGCGATTGGCCAGGATAAAGCCAAGCACGACCATCACGGCAGCCGAAGCGAAAAAGATCACATGCCAGTTGGTGAGGCTTGTAACGAAGCTTGCGACAGGTCGCGCCATCATGATGCCGATCATCAGGCCGCTGACCACATTGCCGACAACCCGGCCGCGATGTTCTTCCGGCGTCAGGCTTGCGGCAAAGGGAACGATCATCTGCACCGCAGAGGAGGTGAGTCCGATGGCGAGCGATGCCAACAGGAAGGGAATGGCGGCGCTTGAAAGGCCCGCACCGATGAGCGAGATCGCGGTTGCCGCGATCATGATCAGGATCAGGCGGCGGTTTTCGAGAAGATCACCCAGCGGCACGATGAACAACAGGCCGAGGCCGTAACCGATCTGGGTCAGTGTCACGATCAGGCCCGTCAAATGCGGCGGAAGGCCGATTGCGGCCGCAATCGGGCCTGCAAGCGGCTGGGCGTAATAGAGATTGGCGACGATCAGGCCGCAGGCCGCGGCCATGACGAAGGTGAGGCCGGCGGTCATCCGGCCATGGTTTTTCGGCGCTTCGAGCGCCGCGGAGGTCGTAGTCATTGGGGTATCCTTGGGGCAGTCTCTAGTATTGGTCAGTCGAGCAGCGTCATAGCCACGTCGACCACGGAAAAGGTTTGTTCTCGGCTCGGGCTGGTCTTGCCCAGAACCCGAAGGCCCTGGACGACGGACAGAAGCAGCCGGGCCGTTGCACCGGGCGCAATCGAGCGATTGACGGAGCCATCCTCCTGGCCTCGGCGGATCAGCGCCTCGAATGTGGTTTCGAAACGGTCCATCGAACGTTCGACGCGCCGCGCCGCCTCATCGTCGAAGATCGCCAGTTCGACGGCCGTACCGACCGCCAGGCAGCCGCGGCGACCACCTGCGCCATGGGCGCCCTCGGCATAAAAGGCGAGCATGCGGTAAACGCCGTCTCGCCCGTTTTCGGCTTTCTCCAGCTCTTCGTCGAGAAGCGCGTTGCGCACCTGTTTGTAACGGTCGAAGCTGGCAAGGAAGATCGCATGCTTGTCCTTGAATGCCTTGTACAAACTTCCGGCCGTCAGCCCCATTGCGTCGCGCAGGTCCGAGATCGAGGTGCCGTGATAACCCTGCTCGCTGAACACGGTGATTGCCTTGTCGAGCGCTTCGTCGATATCGAATTCACGTGGCCGACCGGCCGAACGGCCAGGATTGGAGCTGATGTCGATATCCATGACGAAATCCAATTAGGAAATGATCGTTTCCAAATAGGCGCGAAGCACTTGATCGTCAAGCGGCCTGTTCAGCGTCGGTGATAAAATCTCGGAACGGTTTTGCATCTGAAGGGTTGGCTCTCTGTCACCAACCTTGAAAGCTGGAGGACAGACATGAGCAAAAGTGACGTACAACAGGCCATCAAGCGAGCCAAGCGGCAGGTCGAAAACACCAGTGCTGGTGGCCACCTTGGCGGTACCTATTACGGGCAGGGCCCGGACGGCAAGACAGCGTCGATGAACCACAATGTGGGCAGCAACCGCACCAATGGCGGCAGCTGACGTCACCACAGCGCATGATGAGAAAGGCCCCGCCGCGCGCGGGGCTTTTCCGTTTTGCGCTATATGTTCTCGAAAATAATCGAACCTTCCTGTCGGCTATCTCACTACACGCACGTCCTTGGTGTATCGTGGCGCATTCACGCGCCGGAGGACTTCGACAGGAGGGCAGGATGAAAAGCAGCCATTACCGGTGGGTCATCGTGTTTGCCGGCGGCCTGATGGGCTGCGTAGCGGTGGGGGTGATGTTTTCGCTCGCGGTGTTCCTGGAGCCGATCGCACGCCAGACAGGCTGGTCGCATGCGGCGATCTCCAGCGCCATGACAGTCAATTTCATCGTCATGGGGCTGGGCAGTTTCATGTGGGGTGCGGCCAGCGACCGGTTCGGAGCGCGCATCGTCGTGCTGATCGGCTCCGTCCTTGCCGGGTTGGCTCTGGTTCTCGCCAGCCGTGCGCAAAGCCTATTCGCCTTCCAGATCCTTTATGGCTGCCTAGTCGGCCTCTCCGCCAGTGCTTTCATGGCGCCGATGATCTCGCTCACCATGCGCTGGTTCGATGATCACCGCAGCCTTGCCGTATCGCTTGTCTCCGCAGGCATGGGCATGGCGCCGATGACGATTTCACCGCTGGCACGATTTCTGATCGATGAATTCGGCGACTGGCGCACGGCCATGCTGGTGATCGGTATAGGCGCCTGGGTCATTCTTCTGCCGACCGTGCTTCTGGTCCGCAATCCGCCGGACGAGGCGGCAGTTAAGGGCGCGCCGCAGGCGGAAGGGGCAAGTCAGCCAATTGCAAAAGTCTTTCGCTCGCCGCAGTTCCTGGTGCTGGCCTTCACCTTTTTCGCATGCTGCACCGCCCATTCAGGACCAATCTTCCACATGGTCAGCTACGCGATGTATTGCGGCGTGGCGCCGATGGCGGCCGTGTCGATCTACAGCGTCGAGGGTGCGGCAGGTCTGGGCGGACGCATTGTCTACGGCCTTGCGGCAGACAGGTTCGGCGTCAAGCCGGTGCTGATTATTGGCCTTCTGATCCAGGCACTGGTGATCGCCGCCTATACGATGGCGACCGACCTCGTGCAGTTCTACGCGCTGGCGATCATTTTCGGCGGCACTTATGGCGGTGTCATGCCGCTCTATGCGGTGTTGGCGCAGGATTATTTCGGCGCAAAGATCATTGGCACGGTACTGGGAGCAGCGTCCATGCTGTCGAGCATAGGCATGGCCTTCGGGCCACTGGCCGGCGGCTGGGCCTTCGATGCCTTTAACAATTACAACTGGCTATTCTTCGGATCTGCCCTTGTCGGGCTCGCTGCGGTACTGATTGCGCTCGCCTTTCCGCCCCTTCCGGGCCGCGAGGAGGAGAAACTGCAGCCGGCGTGACGACAAAAGAAAAGGCCCGGAAATTCCGGGCCTCTTGATAGTCTGATCAGTGGTCTTTCTTTCTGCTCGCCTTGCGCTTGGCGGGCGCTGCCGTCGTCTCTACAGCTTCCCGCTGGAGGCGAAGCAGGCGCAATCTTTCAGTCTTCTCTTCCCGCGACGATATTTCGGCAGCGATGATCGCACGCGCCGTCTCGTCGGTCACAGCGGCCTTTTCCCGAGAGGAAAGCTTGGTTGGGGTCGACATTTCTTCCTTGATCGCGGTCATGGGGTCGTCCTTCCTGATATCTTGAATAGGGTGTCTTAGGCTCGCCGAAGACAGAAGATCAGCGCGTACGCGCAACCTTTTTTGGCGCGGGAAGAAGTCCCTCGCGCTGCATCTTCTTGCGGGCGAGCTTGCGATAACGACGAACTGCCTCGGCCTTCTCGCGAACGCGCTTTTCAGACGGCTTCTCGTATGAGCTGCGCGCCTTCATTTCGCGAAACACACCCTCGCGCTGCATCTTTTTCTTCAGGACGCGCAGTGCCTGTTCGACATTGTTATCTCTGACAAGAACCTGCAAATTATATCCTTTCCGATTTTAGTGATGCCTTGCCCCGACTTTCCGTAAGGCAAAACAAAAAAGGCCGGGCTTGCCCGACCTTTCCAGGACCATGTGCCAAATCTCGCTGCCGGTACATCCGCGGTCAGGAGAGGCAAATGGCATCCATCGAAAGTAACGCATATCTTCGCCCAAGAATGGCGCTGCAGCGTCAGCACGATTTGGATTTCGATATCGTTGATATGGGGTCTCGCGCGGAAAAATCAATGAAACCGGGGAATTAATTCCGTCGCACTGGATATGGGGAGACCTGCAAACGCAAAAGCCCGGATGCATGCTCCGGGCTTTTGCATTCAAGTCTTGGAAAGCTCAGAGAGCACCGTTCCGCTGCTGCATCATCATGAACGTGTCATAGCTGTATTCGGCTACCTGCGCCCAGAGATAGGAATCCTTCTTGAATGCCTGCTGGTGGTCATAGATCTTCTTGAACGCAGGGCTTTTTGCAGAAAGATCCGCATAGACTTCCATCGCCGCCTTGAAGCAGGTTTCCATGATTTCCTTGCTGAATGGCTTGAGAACCGCACCTTCGGCCACGAGCTTGCGCAAGGCGATGGCGTTATGCGCGTCGTAATTAGCAAGCATGCTGGTATTGGCCGAAGCACAGGCGGTCTTCAGGATAGCCTGATAGCTCTTGGGCAGCGCATTGAACTTTTCCAGATTGAAGAAAGCGTGCATGGCAGGGCCGCCCTCCCACCATGCCGGATAGTAGTAATACTTCGCGACCTTTACGAAGCCGAGCTTCTGGTCGTCATAAGGACCAACAAACTCGGTTGCGTCGATCGTGCCTTTTTCGAGCGCGGCATAGACGTCACCGCCGGCGATCTGTTGCGGCGTCACACCGACCTTCGTCATGACCTGGCCGGCAAGCCCGGCAATCCGCATTTTCAGGCCCTTGAGATCGTCGATCGTGACGATTTCCTTGCGGAACCAGCCGCCCATCTGCGTGCCGCTATTGCCGGCGGGCAGGGCGTAGAGGCCGCGGGGAGCGAGAAACTCGTTGATCAACTCATTGCCGCCATTGGCAAACCAGGCATTGGTCATGCGGGCGTTGAGGCCGAAGGGAATGGCGGTTCCGAGCGCAAACGCCGGGTCCTGGCCGATGTAATAGTAGGAGCAGGTATGTGCCATCTCGACCGTGCCGTTGGCCACCGCATCGGCAGCCTGCAGGCCGGGTACCAGTTCGCCGGCAGCATAGGTCTGGATGTTGAAATTGCCGTCGGTCGCATCGCGAACGATCTGGGCAAGCTCGTTGCCCGCACCAAAAATGATGTCGAGGCTCTTCGGAAAGGAAGACGTCATGCGCCAGGTGATCTTCGGGCTCTCCTGTGCAATGGCAGGTGCCGCCAGTGTCGTCGCTGCTGCCGCACCGATACCGGCTGCCGTCGCCTTCTTGAAGAAATGCCTGCGATCCATCGAATTCATCCTCCCGCGTCAGCGCGCGTCTGTGGTTGTAGGGCTCGTGTTAAGCGCATTGATTTGGCAAGAACAAGCCGAGCCACCCCATAACCGATGATTTCTTGTTTTTCGTAAATGCGAAGAAGCCCGGCGCATGTCCGGGCTTCGAGTTTCGATCATAGCTGAGACTTACAGCGTACCCTTGCGCTGCTGTGTCATCATGAAAGTGTCGTAGCTGTATTCGGCGATCTGGTTCCACAGATAGCCGTCCTTCTTGAACGCCTGCTGGCTGTCATAGATCTTCTTGAAAGCGGCATTCTTGGAGTTGAGGTCGGCATAGACTTCCTGCGCCGCCTTGTAGCTCGCCTCAAGGATTTCCTGGGTGAACGGCTTCAGCACAGCGCCTTCGGCAACAAGCTGGCGCAGCGCCTTTGCGTTATGCGCATCGTAGCGAGCCAGCATGTTCTGGTTGGCGTTGGCGCAGGCGTCATGCAGCATGCGCTGGTAGCTCTTCGGCAAGGCGTTGAACTTTTCCAGATTGAAGAAGGCATGAACTGCCGGGCCACCTTCCCACCATGCCGGATAATAGTAATACTTGGCGACCTTGACGAAGCCGAGCTTCTGATCGTCATAGGGGCCGACGAATTCGGTAGCGTCGATCGTGCCTTTTTCGAGCGCTGCATAGACATCGCCGCCGGCGATCTGCTGCGGGGTGACGCCAAGCTTCTGCATCACCTGGCCGGCGAGACCGGCGATACGCATCTTCAGGCCGCTCAGGTCGGCGACCGTATTGATTTCCTTGCGGTACCAGCCGCCCATCTGCGCGCCGGTATTGCCGGCCGGCAGGGCATAAAGGCCATGGCCGGCGAGGAATTCGTTCAAAAGCTCGTTGCCGCCGCCGATCGAGAACCAGGAATTGGTCTGGCGGGCGTTGAGGCCGAAGGGAACGGCAGTGCCGAGCGCGAATGTCGGATCCTTGCCGATGTAATAGTAGCAGCACGTATGCGCCATCTCGACGGTGCCGTTGGAAACGGCATCGGCAGCCTGCAGACCGGGTACGATTTCACCGGCTGCAAAGGTGTTGATGGTGAAATTGCCGTCGGAAGCTTCCTTCACGCTGGCGGCGATATCTGTGCTGGCAGCCCAGAGAATGTCCGTGTTCTTCGTAAAGGAAGACGTCATGCGCCAAGTGACTTTCGGGCTCTCCTGGGCAATCGCGGGAGCAGCCAAGGCGGTTGCGGCAACGGCACCAGCGCCGGCGGTGGCGGCTTGACGGAAGAAATGTCTGCGGTTCATGAAAAAGAAAGCCTCCCAAATGGTCCGGTACGCCCATGTTTTTATGCGTACCAAGTCGCTCATAAGCTGTTTGTTTCGCAGCGAGCAAGAAGTATTTTTCAGATATTACGCTGCAGCGCAGCAATGCTTTTCAAAAATTACGAAGTGTCGTGCTTCCACCGTATCGATGATGCGCTTCGGAGGAGCCTCGAACTTGCTTGCATCTCCAAGCTTAAAAGCATAGTTTAGAACTATTCTAAATGGAGTTTTCGATGCTGACCCGCCTGTTGCCGTCCTCCCGCCGGCCATTTTCATCATTATCCGAAGAAGAAATCCTCGCGCTGGCAATCGGCTCCGAAGAAGAGGATGCCCGCATCTATTTTGGTTATGCGGATGGCCTGAGGGATCAGTATCCGGCATCGGCAAAAGTATTCGAGGACATGGCCGAGGTCGAACAGACCCACAAGAACGCGCTGATCGCGCTCTTTCGCACCCGTTACGGCGAACGCATTCCGCTGATCCGCCGCGAACATGTCCAGGGTTTTTACGCCCGCAAGCCCGATTGGCTGAGAAAGAATTTGGCGCTTGAGACGGTGCGCGCGGAAGCCGAGGCGATGGAACAGCAGGCGGCACGCTTCTATCGCGAAGCGACCAAGCGTGTGTCGGATGCCTCGACCCGGCAACTGCTTGGCGACTTGGCTCTGGCGGAGGAAGGCCACGAAGACATTGCCCGTATGCTGACGGAAAAGCATGTTTCTGCGGAGGCGAAAGGCGAAGAGGATGAAAATGCCCGCCGCCAGTTCATCCTGACCTATGTGCAGCCCGGCCTTGCCGGCCTGATGGATGGATCGGTCTCGACGCTTGCGCCGATCTTTGCCGCCGCCTTTGCCACGGGCGATACCTGGTCGACCTTCCTGATCGGCCTTTCGGCCTCGGTCGGCGCGGGTATTTCGATGGGCTTCACGGAAGCCGCACATGACGACGGCAAGCTTTCCGGTCGAGGGTCGCCACTGAAACGCGGCCTCGCTTCCGGCATCATGACGGCCCTCGGTGGCCTTGGTCATGCACTGCCTTACCTCATCCCGCATTTCTGGACCGCAACGATCGTCGCTGCCATCGTCGTCTTCTTCGAGCTCTGGGCGATCGCCTTCATCCAGAACCGTTACATGGAAACGCCCTTCATGCGCGCCGTCTTCCAGGTTGTGTTCGGTGGCTCTCTGGTGCTGGCTGCCGGTATCTTCATCGGCAATGCAGGTTAGGCGGCTTCGGCGGCTTCTTCGATCATCGGAACTGTCAGCGTAAACACGGCGCCGTTGTCGTTGTGGAGTGCCGATTGCCCGCCCAACTGGCGCACGAAGCTTGAAATGAGCTTCGTGCCCATGCCGGTCGTGCGCACATCTTGCGATATTCCCGGTCCGTCGTCCCTGATGACAAGCTTCAACGTGTCGCCGTCCTGAGACAGACGGACGCTGAGCTTCCCTTCATTGCGTCCGGAAAAGGCGTATTTGAAGGCGTTTGAGACGACTTCGTTGATAATCATGCCGAGCGGCAAGGCCTGGTCCCGGTCCAACGCAATTGGCGCCAGATCGAGATCGAGCTTCACTGGCATGTCATAGCTTGAGGCGATGTCCGAGATCAGCCGGCTCGCATAGGGTGCTACTTCCACCTCCTCGAACTGATCGGTATTGTAGATCTGCTCATGTACGGCGATCATCGCACTGATCCGCCGCGCCATGTCGTCCCGTGCTTCCTGAGGCAGCCGCTGCAATCGAACAAGAGCAAGCACGGCCTGCAGGTTGTTCTTCACCCGGTGGTGGATCTCGCGCAGCAGGAAGCGATTGCGCTCGGCGGCCTGCTCCAGCTCCTCATTGCGCGCGGCAGTGCGGTAGAGCAAGGTGTAAATCCAGAACGATGCGCCGACAAGGATCGCCATCAACGGTACGACAAGCAGTGCATCACCGAAAAGATTGCGCCAGAATTGGTCGAGAACTTCCTGACGCTCGATCGCCGCAAGTGCGATCAGCGGCCAGTCCTGCACCTTCCAGAAGGCGACGATACGAGCAAAGCCGTCGATCTGCGATACGGGATTATGGTGAAAGCCGTTCGCCTTCTCGCGGGTCAGCGGATACCACTCCGTTGTGCTCAGATTGACCGGCTTCTGAGCGGAGGGTCGTCGCGCGACCAGCCAACCGTCATCCCGTATGACCGAGATCGTCGAGTTCGGCCCAAGATTCATTGAAGACCAGAACCGGTCGAGATTGTCGTTCGGGATGGTGATCGAGGCAACACCGCCGAAGTCGCTGCCGCTGCCGATCCGCCTCGCAATGATGAAGGCCGGCTTTCCCGCCTGTTCGTTGTCCAGCAGCCGGCTGAATGTGAGCGCTTCGCCTTCCTTCAGGCGCTTGAAATAAGCGCGTTCGGCGTGGTTTGGCAGCGTATTGTCCGGCGCACTGGAAAAGCGGGTCTGGCCGTCTTGGTCGAGAATGGCATATTCGAAACCGACCGGCAGTTCGCCCACGGCCCGTTCCAGATCGAGGATCAGCTCGGCGGAACTGTCGATCGGGCGCCCGCTGATCGCCGCCTCGATGCGGCGAAGCGCGAGATCGCTCGCTTCCATCATCCATTCCATATGGGCCGCAACAACATGTGCGGAAGAAACGGCGCGCGCTTCACCTTCCCGAAGCGCATTATTGTAATTCTCGTAGACTGTAATCGCCCCGAAAGCCAAAACGACGGCAGTGAGCACGCCGGCAAGCCAGAGCGGTAGAGACGGTCGTGCGGATCCATGGGGGCGTATCAAGCCTGTCAACCGATCGTTACGCACCACAGGCCTCCATCGCAGAAAGATCCGCTCTGCCGGACAGGCGGCGGCGCGACCTTCTGATTCCCGAAAGAGTAGAGAGAACAACCCGCCGCTGCAAGCAGGGCGGGTTATATGCTTAATGACTTATGTTTTAGTCTTCGGTTACCGCAGGGCACCGACGAGCAGATCGCGACCGTTTTCGATTGTGACCCAGCGCCCGGTGTTGAAGGTCGCCTGACGTTTCAGAAACGTATAGGGCGTCTGGTTCCAGGCGAGAACATCGTTGTCGAGATTATCGAGGATGAAGTCGCCGTCTGTGGTGCGCAGGGTCAGTACGGCATGGCCTTCGCCATCCGGCTTGCGCACGACGGTGATGAGGAGATCGGAGAGGGCGAAACCGAGCTGGGCCAGTTCCTTGCGCTTCTGCAGGGCGTAATCTTCGCAATCGGCAAAGACTGTCGGATAGGTCCAGTATTCCTCGACGCCATAGGCTTCGAGATCCGTGCGGGCAATATAACGAGCGTTGACTGCGCGGTTGACGTCGCGAACGACGTTCCAGGCATGGTCATCCATGCGTGCGGCAGGCGCTGACCGGCTTTTGACATTGCATTCTGCCGGCAGGCGCTGGCAGAATTCGTAATGGCCGATCGGCTGCGACGTCACAGCACCAGTCACCATAGCCATTGGGGCTTGTGGCGCCGGTATTGCGGCGCCGGCAGATGCGAGCACAGCAGCGAGGATCACGGCTACATGCCGCATCTTCAGGGCTAAATTCATTGACCCGTCCCTTAAATTCCTAACAAAAAGTTAAGAGGTGTTAAGGGGCAGAGTCAATTGTTCAGGTTTTGTTAAGGGGCAGCTCTTTACGAATATGGTTAAGACTGCGGCTTTTCCGTCTCAGCCCAGTTTTTCATCATCGATTATTAGGGCGGCCACTGCCGCTTCCATCTTTTGCAGGTCCTGCGGCCGTGAAAGGCGATGGTCTCCGTCCCGGATCAGTGTCAGCACGACATCGTCGGCCGGCAGGAATTCCATCAGTTTCAGCGCATGTTGATAGGGCACGTCCGGGTCTGCCATTCCCTGAAGGATATGGACTGGGCATCCGGTCTCGATGATGCCGGAAAGGACGCGATTCCTCCGTCCGTCTTCCATCAGTGCGCGCGTATAGATGTTCGGTTCGGGGCTGTATTCGGAAACTTCTTCAAAATAACCGCGTTCCGCCAGCGACTGCCGTTCCTTGTCCGTCAGTTCGGGCTCGATCAACTCACTGGTGAAGTCCGGAGCGGGTGCGATCAGCACGATCCCGGCAGTCTTCGGGCCTTTTGCCTGCTTCCTGAGTTCCTGCACCAGCCGTAGAGCAATCCATCCACCCATCGACGAACCGACGAGAATGATGCTTTCCGGTGCTGCGGCATCGATTACCGCAATGGATTCTTCCAGCCAGCGCGAAATCGTGCCGTCGCGGAATTCACCGCCCGAGGCGCCATGGCCGGAATAATCGAAACGGATGCATGCCGAACCAAGTTTCTCCGCCAATGCATCGAGCACGACGGCCTTGGTGCCGGTCATGTCGGAGCGATATCCGCCGAGCCAGACGAGGGCCGGCTTCTCGGTTGTGGCCGCGGCGGCGCGGTGAATGATCGCGATCTCGCGGGCATCCGTTCCCGTTCCGACAGTAATGGTGGCAGTTCCGGTGGCGTTGATCGTGCTCATAGTCTTACTCCTGCGAATGGCGGAAGCTATAAATCAGAACTAAACCGGTTGTCAGGAGGTGATTTTTTCGTGCCGTCATGCTATTGACATCCACCCGGTAATCACGACATTCCGCTCGGCTCCCGGCCGCGCGCGAATTTCGTCGTTGCCTGTGCCCGAAAACGATCTAGGAGAATACGACCATTCGCAGACCATTCAAAGCCGATGCCCCCGTCAAGGAAGGCCCGCGCTCCAATAGGGAAATTCGCGTTCCCAAGGTCCAGCTTATCGATGCCGAAGGCACGAATCTCGGTGCAGTGAACACTGACGAGGCTCTCAGGATGGCCGAGGAAGCGGGACTGGACCTCGTAGAAATCTCGCCGAACAATGATCCGCCGGTGTGCAAGATCCTCGACCTCGGCAAGCTGAAATACGCGAACCAGAAGAAGGCCGCTGAGGCGCGCAAGAAGCAGAAGGTCGTCGAAGTCAAAGAAATCAAGATGCGCCCGAACATCGACACGCATGACTATGACGTGAAGATGAAGGCGATGAACCGTTTCTTCGAAGAAGGCGACAAGGTAAAAGTGACGCTGAAGTTCCGCGGTCGTGAAATGGCCCACCAGGAACTCGGCATGAAGCTTCTTCTGCAGGTCAAGGAAGACACGCTGGAAATCGCCAAGGTTGAGGCTGAGCCCAAGCTTGAAGGTCGCCAGATGATGATGGTGCTGGCGCCGAGATAAGCGCCACACAGCCTCTTTGAGGAAGCCGCAAGGCGGCGGGTAATGCCGGTTTCCGACCGGTGCCGGAGGAAGATTTCCCCCATTGCGCTTTTGACCGACTGCGGTTATAAGCGCGCGTCCGAACGGTCCGGCAGGGCATGCCGTGGCCGTTCTAAATGCTTGAAGCGGACCTCGTCAGTCGGCTTCGATACAAGATATGGAGTAGCAAAATGCCCAAGATGAAGACGAAATCGTCTGCCAAGAAGCGGTTCAAAGTCACCGCCACCGGCAAGGTCGTTGCAGCTGCCGCTGGCAAGCGCCACGGCATGATCAAGCGTTCCAACAAGTTCATCCGCGACGCACGCGGTACGATGGTCCTCGCTGAGCCTGACGGCAAGAAGGTCATCAAGAACTACCTGCCCAACGGTCTCTGAGACTATTCGGCACTCTGGAACAGTTTAAGGAGATCATGACATGGCACGCGTAAAACGTGGCGTAACTTCCCGCGCCAAGCACACCAAGACCCTCAAGGCAGCCAAGGGCTTCTACGGCCGCCGCAAGAATACCATCCGCGCCGCAAAGGCTGCTGTTGACCGTTCGCGTCAGTTTGCAACCCGCGACCGTCGCGTCAAGAAGCGCAATTTCCGCGCTCTGTGGATTCAGCGTATCAACGCTGCTGTCCGCGAATCCGGCCTGACCTACGGCCGCTTCATCGACGGTCTGAACAAGGCTGGCATCGAAGTTGACCGCAAGGTTCTGTCCGACATGGCAATCCATGAGCCGGCAGCATTCGGCGCACTGGTTGAAGCTTCCAAGAAGGCTCTGGCCTATCTGAAGAAAACCGGCAACGCCAACGAGTTCGAAGCCGCGGTCAAGTAAGCCCGCGCACGTCTCTACTTTCGTAAAGGACCCGCGCGGCTCTGCCGACGCGGGTCTTTTGTTTTTCAAGCTTTGATGCTGCGGGAACAGATCAATCACGGTATTCAGGAGTGCCGCAGTGCCGAATGATGTCGTTGACATGAGAAACGGACCGTCGCTGCCGTCGGAAGACGTGGCAACCCTCCTGGCTGCCCTGGTTTCCGATGCCAAAAGAGTGCAATCCGTGTCGCTTACCTGCGGTACCGTTTGGATCAAGCGCCATGGTGACAAGGGCCGGCGTCTGATCGTTGCCGTACAGAATGCGGTTGCGCGTCTGTTGCAGCTTCCCTTCATGCGGCCATCCCCAGCAGAGACGGCCGAAGGCATGGTGAAGCGCGACCTGCGCCGGATAGCAAGCTTTTCGCAGGCTGATGTGCCGACTGCCGCTGTCCTCTATTCCTCCGGCGGTGCCATCGTTTTGAGCGATATTGCGCCGACCGTTCACCAGCAGCTCAAGTCACTTCGCAACAACGATCCGGCAGCGCATGACCGGCTCCTCGTGTTCTGTTGCGCTGAACTGGGGCGGCTGCATGCCGCGGGTCTCTGCCACGGGCGCCCCTATCCGCGCGACATGTTCATCAAGGATCATCGCCTCGGTTTCATCGATTTCGAGGAAGAACCTGAGGCTGTCATGCCGATGGAAACGGCGCAGGCCCGCGATCTCTGGCTTCTGTTTCTGCAATTGAGCGACAGGGCAGCCGATCGCCGGATGACGCAGGAGCAGGCTTATCAGGAATGGGCTTCAGCCGCCCCGAAGGCGGCAATTGCCGAACTGCGCGAAATCACCCGTTCCATGGGCCGCTTTTTATGGCTTGCCCGGTTGATTGGCCGATTTCACATGGGTAGAGATTTGCGGCAATTCATCCTGGCTACCACCTATCTGACAACGATGTTCAACGGCTGAATTTGCCGCAAAGCAGGAAAAGATGACCGAACTCGAAACATTGAAGAGCGCGCTTCTGGCCGAAATCGCTGGCGCGGCCGACGAAGCGGCAATCGAGGCTGTCCGTGTCTCGGCCCTGGGCAAGAAGGGTTCGGTTTCCGAACTCCTGAAGACCTTGGGCTCGATGACGCCGGAAGAGCGCCAGACCCGCGGTGCGGCAATCAACGCGCTGAAGAACGAGATCACCGACGCGATCACCGAGCGCAAGACCATGCTGAAGGACGCCGCAATCGACGCGCGCCTCAAGGCCGAAACGCTCGACGTGTCGCTGCCGATCCGCTCTTCGCCTGCCGAACGCGGCCGTATCCACCCGATCAGCCAGATCATCGACGAAATCACCGCCGTCTTCGCAGACATGGGCTTCTCGATCGCCGAAGGCCCGGATGTCGAGACCGACTATTACAACTTCACCGCGCTGAATTTCCCGGAAGGCCATCCGGCTCGCGAAATGCACGACACCTTCTTCTTCCAGGCGGATGAAAAGGGTGAACGCAAGGTGCTGCGCACCCACACCTCGCCGGTTCAGGTCCGCACCATGGAAGCGCAGGATCCGCCGATCCGCATCGTCATCCCGGGCAAGACCTATCGCCAGGACAGCGATGCCACCCATTCGCCGATGTTCCATCAGGTTGAAGGCCTCGTCATCGACAAGAAGTCGAATGTCGGTAACATGCGCTGGGTTCTGGAAGAATTCTGCAAAGCCTTCTTCGAAGTGCCGTCGGTGACGATGCGTTTCCGCCCGTCCTTCTTCCCCTTCACGGAACCGTCCTTCGAAGTCGATATCCAGTGCGACCGCTCCGGCCCGATCGTCAAGTTCGGTGAGGGCACCGACTGGATGGAAATCCTCGGCTGCGGCATGGTCCATCCGAACGTGCTACGCTCCGGCGGGCTCGATCCGGACGAATACCAGGGCTTTGCCTGGGGCATGGGCCTCGATCGTATCGCCATGCTGAAATACGGCATGCCGGACCTGCGCGACTTCTTCAACGCCGATGTCCGCTGGATGAACCATTACGGCTTCCGCCCGCTCGACATGCCGACCCTGTTCGGCGGTCTGAGCCAGTAACGGAAGGGATAAGACAATGAAATTCACGCTTTCCTGGCTCAAGGATCATCTTGAGACCGACGCAACTCTAGACCAGATCTGCGAGCGCCTGACGGCGATCGGCCTCGAAGTCGAGGATGTCGATGATAAGGCAACCTACAAGCCCTTCGTCATCGCGAAAATCCTGACGGCCGAACAGCATCCCGAGGCCGACCGCCTCAGGGTTCTCTCCGTTGATGCCGGTCCGGACGTCAATGGCGGCAAGCCGCTGCAGATCGTCTGTGGCGCGCCGAATGCCCGCGCCGGCCTTATCGGGGCCTTGGCGCGTCCGGGCGACTATGTCCCGGGCCTCGACGTAACGCTTGGCGTCGGCAAGATCCGCGGTGTCGAAAGCCACGGCATGATGTGCTCCGAGAAGGAACTCAACATGTCAGACGAGCATAACGGTATCATCGACCTTCCGGCGGATACTCCTGTCGGCACGTCATTCGCTGCCTATGCCGGTCTCGACGATCCGATGATCGAGATCAACCTGACGCCGAACCGCCCGGACTGCACCTCGATCTACGGCATTGCCCGCGATCTCGCAGCCTCCGGTCTCGGCACGCTCAAGACTGCCTCTGCTCCGGCTCTCAAGCTCGAAGGTGAAACCACAGTCGGCCTAACCATCGATCTCGATGACGAAAAGCTTTGCCCGGGCTTCGGCCTGCGTCTCGTTCGCGGCGTGAAAAACGGCCCGAGCCCGGCATGGATGCAGACACGCCTCAAGGCAATCGGCCTTCGCCCGATCAACGCGCTGGTCGACATCACCAACTACATGACCTTCGATCAAGGCCGCCCGATGCACGTCTTCGACGCCGCCAAGGTCAAGGGGGATCTGACCGTCCGTCGCGCCAAGGAAGGCGAAACGGTGCTGGCGCTCGACACTCGCGAATACAAGCTCACGCCCAACAACGTCGTCATCGCCGATGACAATGGCGTCGAGTCGATCGGCGGCATCATGGGTGGCGAACATTCCGGCTGTGACGAAAATACCGTCGACGTGCTGATAGAGTCGGCTCTTTGGGATCCGATCAACATCGCAAAATCCGGCCGTACGCTTGGCATCATCACTGATGCGCGTTACCGCTTTGAACGTGGTGTCGATCCGGAATATATGGTTCCCGGCCTCGACCGCACGACGCAGTTGGTCCTCGACCTGTGCGGCGGCACGCCCGCAAAGGAAAAGATCGTCGGCTACAAGGGGTATGAGGCAAAGACCGTCGATTTCCCCTTCTCGGAAGTGAAGCGCCTGACCGGCCTTGAGGTTTCGACCGACGAAAGCCGCGAAATCCTCACCCGTCTTGGCTTTACCGTCGAAGGTTCCGGCGACCGTGTTTCCGTCAAGGTTCCGTCCTGGCGCCCGGATGTCGATGGCAAGGCCGATCTGGTCGAAGAGGTCATGCGGATCCATGGCGTCGACAACATCAAGCCGGAACCGCTGGAAAATCTCGGTACGGTGAACGGCAAGATCCTCACCACGCTTCAGATCCGCACCCGCACTGCCAAGCGCGCGCTGGCCTCCCGCGGCATGCTGGAAGCCGTCACCTGGTCCTTCATTCCGGAAGATCAGGCAAAGCTCTTCGGCGGCGGTTCTGCTGCTCTTAAGCTCGCAAACCCGATTGCCGCCGATATGTCGGACATGCGCCCCTCGCTTCTGCCGGGCCTGCTGACCGCTGCCCAGCGCAATGCCGACAAGGGCTTTGGTGATGTGGCGATCTTCGAAGTCTCGGGCACTTATGAAAACGACACGCCGGAAGGCCAGCGTCGCGTCGCCGGCGGCATCCGTCGCGGCACTGCTTCGATCAACGGCGCGGGCCGCATGTGGTCGAATACAACGAAGGGCGGCGGCAAGCCGGTCGACGTCTATGACGCCAAAGCCGATGCGCTTGCCGTGATCGAAGCCTGCGGCCTGCCGATGGGCAATGTCCAGATCGAGCAGGGCGGTCCTTCCTGGTATCATCCGGGCCGTTCGGGCACCATCAAGATGGGTCCGAAGGTCATCCTCGGCACCTTCGGTGAATTCCATCCGAAGACGCTGGCAGCACTCGATGTCTCCGGTGCCTTGGCAGGCTTCGAGATTTATCTCGACGCCATGGCTGAGCCGAAGAAGAAGGCGACCCGCACCAAGCCGGGCCTCGAGCTTTCTCCGTTCCAGGTGGTCAAGCGCGACTTCGCCTTCGTGGTCGGCTCGCAGGTGGAAGCCGGTGCTATCGTCAAGGCTGCAACCAGTGCTGATCGCAAGCTGATCACCGGCGTCAACGTCTTCGACGTCTTCGAAGGCGCTTCGCTTGGCGAAGGCAAGAAGTCGATCGCAATCGAGGTTCTCATCCAGCCGGTCGACAAGACCATGACGGACGAGGATTTCGAAGCCCTGACCGGCAAGATAGTCGCCAATGTCGAAAAGACCACGGGCGGTGTTCTGCGCGCCTGATTTCGGGTGGCGTGAGTTTCGATGAAAGACTAGCCTGCTCCTAACGGGGCAGGCTTTTTCTTTTGGAGCGAGAATGCGCAAGCCGAATTCGATGAAAGGTCTCGAAGATTTAGGCCGTGCCCGGCTGTCGAAGAATTTCTTCTTTCGCGATTTCCTCCATTCTGAAATCGCCGATTTCTACCGCATACCCAATATCCCCGACGATCCGGATCTCGCGATAGAAGCTGGAAGCCGTCTTTGCGAGGAGCTTCTGGAGCCGCTGCAGGTAACATTCGGCCGGCTGCATATCCGCTCCGGTTATCGGTCACGCGCGGTCAACGAATTCGGCAATGTGAACAAGCTCAACTGTTCGACCAATGCCGCGACCGCCGCCGATCATATATGGGACATGCGCGACGCCGACGACTGCATGGGCGCGACGGCCTGTGTGGTCGTGCCGTGGCTGGTCGATACTCATGATCGCGAAGAGGACTGGCAGCGGTTCGCTTGGTGGATCCACGACCACCTGCCTTATGCCTCGCTCTGTTTCTTCCCGAAATTATGGGCCTTCAACATCCAGTGGCATGAGCGACCGGTAAAGCGGATTTCAAGCTATGTCGCGCCGCGCGGGGTGTTGACCAAACCCGGCATGGCCAATCACGACGGCAGCCACGCCGAATGGTATGCGGGATTTCCGGAGCTGCGGCGTTAAGGCGTCCTATGAATGCAGGTGATAGAGCTTGTTGACGATCACCCAGCGGCCCTCGACCTTGAGGAGGGAAAGATAGTCCGAAAACCGCATTCCGGCGAATTCGTCGACCACCTTGACGGTCGCGGCATCACCGGTCACGTCGATCGCCTCGATCTGGATCAGTGGCTGTGAACCGGCAGCCGTCGGGCCCTCCGAAGACACGGCATCAATGAATTCGTTGAGGGACATCCACTCGACCTTGCCCTGGTAGTTGCCGATGATAGAGGCATTGGGATGAAAGGCTTTTCTGAGTGCGCCCGCATGGGCAAGCGCCATACCGTCAACATAGAGATGTACGACGGATTCGACTGATTGTTCTTCCGACATCGTTAAAATCCTCCCGCCCGCGACTATAGCAAAGCCGCAAGCGGGAGCAATGTTGCGTTCTGATATGTCAGCGCTTCGGCGTCCATGCCGCACCCGCGCCATAGCGCGCGCCGGCAATCTTTTCGGGCGACAGCATCTCGTCGAGCTTAGTCACCTCTTCGGCGGTCAGCGTCACGTCAGCGGCGGCCGCATTCTGCTCCATGTTGGGGATCTTTCGGGCACCCGGAATTGGCACGATGAAATCGCCCTTGGCGAGAACCCAGGCTAGCGCCAGCTGCGCGGCGGTCACACCCTTCTGCGCCGCCATCTCTTCCACCAGTTTCACCAGCGCCAGATTGGCCGCCATGTTATCTGCCTCGAAACGCGGCAGCTTGGCGCGCAGGTCACCCTCGCCGAAATCGGCCGTGCTCTGGATCTTACCGGTAAGAAAACCGCGGCCGAGCGGGCTGAAGGGCACGAAACCGATGCCGAGCTCGCGGCAGGTATCGAGGATGTCGCCCTCGGGATCACGGGTCCAGAGCGAATATTCGCTCTGCAACGCGGAGATCGGGTGCACGGCGTGCGCCCGGCGGATAATCTCGGCGCTTGCCTCGGAAAGACCGAGCGCCTTGACCTTGCCTTCCTTCACCAGATCCGCCATCGCGCCGACCGTATCTTCGATCGGAACCTCCGGATCGACGCGGTGCTGATAGAAGAGGTCGATGACATCGACGCCGAGGCGTTTGAGCGAAGCTTCCGCCACTTCGCGCACATGCTCCGGCCGGCTGTCTAGGCCGGCCATGGCAGCGGAATCGCTCTTTGTCGGATCGATCTTGAAGCCGAACTTCGTGGCAATGACGACCTTGTCCCGATAGGGCTTCAGCGCCTTACCGACCAGTTCCTCGTTCACGAAGGGGCCATAGACTTCGGCGGTGTCGAAAAAGGTCACGCCGAAGTCTACGGCGCGCTGCAGCGTCCTGATCGACGTCGCCTCGTCCTGACCGCCATAAGCGTGGCTCATGCCCATGCAGCCGAGGCCGATGGCCGAAACGGTAAGGTCTTTTCCCAGTTTGCGCGTCTGCATGAAGATCTCCGATCCTGGAAGGGAAGGCGGGGCCGCCTGCATGGCCCGCCTGTTTGGGTTCAGGCGCTGGCGTCGTTGAGCAGCGCCATCTGATTGCTGGTCAGTTTGAGATTGCCTGCTGCGATCAGCGTGTCGAGTTGGCGGGCGCTGGTGGCGCTGGCGATCGGCGCCGTCACGCCGGGCCGCTGGGCAATCCACGCAAGCGCCACCGATGCCGGCTGCGAATGGGTTTCCGCGGCCACTTCATCCAGTGCGGCGAGGATACGTGTGCCGCGCTCGTCGAAATATCGCGCCACCATGCCGCCGCGGTTCGGGTTCGCCTCGGCTTCGGCCTTGCTCTTGTATTTGCCGGTGAGAAAGCCGGATGCCAGGCTGAAATAGGTGATCACGCCGATATCCTGTGCATTGCAGAGGTCCGCCAGCGGCCCGTCGAAGCCTGAGCGGTCGTAGAGATTATATTCCGGCTCCAGCACGTCATAACGCGGCAGGCCGGCCTTTTCCGCAGCCTCGAACGAGGCCTTGAGCTGCTCGGCGTTGAAGTTCGAGCAGCCGATGGCGCGGATCTTGCCCTGTTGCTTCAGCTTAGCGAAGGCCGCAAGCGTCTCTTCATGCGGTGTCTGCGGGTCGGGCCAATGCGAGAGATAAAGGTCGATATAGTCGGTCTGCAGGCGCTTCAGCGAGCTTTCGACAGCGTCGATAATACGTGCGGCGGCCAAGCCCTTTTCCATGGCGCTGCCCTGCGGTGTCGAGCCGACCTTGGTGATGATGACGGACTTATCTCTGCTGCGGCCGGATTGCTTCAGCCATTTGCCGATGATCGTCTCGGATTCGCCGCCGGCATTGCCCGGAACCCAGCCGGAATAGCAATCGGCGGTATCGATCGTGTCGAAACCGGCATCGAAGAACTTGTCGAGAAGGTTGAAGGAGGTTTTCTCGTCTGCCGTCCATCCGAAGACGTTACCGCCGAAAACGACGGGCGAAATGGAAAGGCCTGTCCGGCCAAGTACGCGCAGATCCATGATAATCTCCAATGTCTATTTCAGGATTTGAGAACCGGCGAGCACCGGTTCTCTTGATCTAGGGACGCGATGTGACCTTCGCACTGCGTAGATTGGTCACGATGACGTTAGCCGTCCTCCTCAGGCGGCGTCGTTGAGCAGCTTCATCTGGGCATCGGAAAGGGTCAGCTTGCCGGCCGCGATGATCGCGTCGAGTTGCCTGAGGCTGGTGGCGCTGGCAATCGGTGCGGTAATGCCCGGGCGTGCCGCGACCCATGCGATGGCGATCGTCGCCAGGCTTTCGCCGGTCTCGGCTGCGACCTGATCGAGCGCCGCCAGCACCTTTGCACCCTTGTCGTTCAGATAATCGGGAATGCGATAGCCGCGGGCGCTGCCCGTTGCGTCTTCCGGCTTGCGGTATTTGCCGGTGAGAAAGCCGGCAGCGAGCGCGTAATAGCTGATCACGCCGATATCTTCCGCGATGCAGAGATCGGCAAGCGCCCCCTCGAATTTTTCGCGAGTGTAGAGATTATATTCCGGCTGCAGCACGTCGTAGCGTGGCAGGCCATCTGTCGCAGCGGCGTCGAGCGAGGCTTTCAGCTGTTCAGCACTGTAGTTGGAGCAGCCGATGGCGCGGATTTTTCCCTGTTCCTTGAGCATAGCGTAGGCGCCGAGCGTTTCCTCATGCGGCGTGTCGTCATCCGGGAAATGCGAGAGATAGAGGTCGATATAGTCGGTCTGCATGCGCTTTAGCGAATTGTCGACAGCCTCGACGATCCAGCTTGCCTTGAGTTTCCGGTCATCCATCGAAGGGTGGCCGACCTTGGTGACGATGATCGCCTTATCGCGGGCAACCGTGCCGCGTTTCAGCCATTTGCCGATCACCGTCTCGCTTTCGCCGCCGGAATGACCATCGATCCATTTCGAATAGACATCTGCCGTATCGATCGTGTTGAAACCGGCTTCGAAAAAGCGGTCGAGCAGATCGAAGGAGGTTTTCTCATCGGCGGTCCAGCCGAACACATTGCCGCCGAACACGACAGGGGAAATGGAAAGACCGGTCCGGCCGAGTTTGCGCAACTCCATGGGATATCTCCAGCTATTCTAATTTTGGGATCGTCTGTGGTGGGAGGGCCAACGTTAGTCCCGCAAACGGGATCGCCGCAATCCATTATTTTGCGCCTCGGGTTCATTTTTCAAGAAAGCCAAAAGCGCGCATTGAACCTCTCCCGTCACCACCCTAAGCTGGCGAAAACATGTGCAAAGGGAGAGTGTCATGCTGCGTTTCGGGATTTTGTCGACGGCCAAAATTGCAAGGGATGTCGTCATGCCGGCGATACAGGACGCCGAAAACGCCGTGATCACGGCGGTCGCCAGCCGCGATGTGACGAAGGCGAGGGCGCTGGCCGATCGTTTCGGCGTGCTGCATGCCTTCGGTTCCTACGAAGAAATGCTCGCCTCCGACGTGATCGATGCCGTCTATATTCCGCTGCCGACCAGCCAGCATGTCGAATGGTCGATCAAGGCGGCGAACGCCGGCAAGCATGTTCTGGTCGAAAAGCCGCTGGCGCTGAAGGCGTCGGAACTGGATGCCCTGATCGAAGCGCGCGATCGCAACAAGGTGGTTGTATCGGAAGCCTTCATGGTCACCTACGCGCCGATCTGGCACAAAGTGCGGGAACTTTTGAAGGAGGGCGCGATCGGCGAGCTGAAACACGTCCAGGGCGCTTTCAGCTACTTCAACCGAGATGCCGGCAATATGCGCAATATCCCCGAACTCGGCGGTGGTGCACTGCCGGATATCGGAGTCTACCCGACCATCGTTACCCGTTTCGCCACGCAGGCAGAGCCTCAGCGCGTCCAGGCCGTCGTGCGCCGTGACCCGGATTTCGGCACCGACATCTATTCCAGCGTCAAGGCGGATTTCGGCGGTTTCGAACTGAGCTTCTACATCGCCACCCAGATGGCGAACCGGCAGGTCATGGTCTTCCATGGCACGGAAGGTTTCATCGAGGTGAAGTCGCCCTTCAATGCGGATCGTTATGGCGCGGAAGAGATCGAACTGAACAACCAGAAGCACAACGTCTCGCAGGTATTCCGTTTTCCCGACAGCCGTCAGTATCGGCGCCAGACCGAAGCCTTTGCCAAGGCTGTTGCGGGCGAGCCGTCCGAGATCGTGACGCTGGAAAGCTCGGTAAAGAACCAGCGTTTCATCGACGCAATCTATCGCGCCGGCGAACACGACGGCTGGGAAAAAGTCTAACCCTGGTTCTTATGCCGGAACACAAAACGCGAATAACCGAAAAAGCTGTAGACCGTCGCAGCGGCGGACGCGAAAATGATCGCCACCGCCGGCTGGATCGGCGCGCGAGCAATCAGGGCGGAATAGATCGCGTAGTTGATCAGCGCTGAGGTGATGCCGACAGTCCAGTAGCGAATTCCCTCCACTGCGAGCGAGTGGGGGGAGGGGTCGAAGGTTCGGTTGCGGTTGACGAACCATGTGAAGCTCATGGCGGCCATGATCGCCGGTATGCGCGACAGAAACGGCCCGATCGGCGTATAGGTCAAAAGCAGGTGGTTGACGCCGACATCGATCAGAAAACCGATGCCGCCGGCAAACAGAAACCAGGAAATCCGCTTCATGCCGCGCTCATGCCTCTCCGCCGAGCCGAGGTCGCGATAGAGGTTTCATTGGTCGCGGATGAGGGTGTCCTGCTCTGCAGCGGCAGGCTCATGTAATGGATACGCAACTGCTCGGCTCTTGCCCGTGAAACGGAATCGAGAATGAGGCCGGCTGTGAACATCAGGAACGACAGCACCATCAGCACCAGCGAGAAGACCCAGGTCGGCATGCGCTCGACAAGCCCGGTCTGGAAATAGGAGATCAGCACCGGTGTCATGAAGATCAGGCTCATCATCATGAAGGCGGAGCTGATCGCGCCGAAAAAGGCGAACGGCCGCGTTTCCTTCATCAGCATGGCAAACATCCAGAGGATCTTTCCGCCGTCGCGATAGGTCGAAAGCTTGGAGTGCGAGCCTTCCGGCCGCCGGCCATAATCGAGTTCGATCTCGGTCACCGGCAGTTTCAGCCGTGACGCGTGAACCGACATTTCCGTTTCGATCTCGAAGCCGGCGGAAACTGCCGGGAAGCTTTTGACGAACCGGCGTGAAAAGGCGCGGTAGCCGGAAAAGATGTCGGTAAAATCCCGGCCGAAAATGGCGCGGTAGAGAATGTTGAATACCCGGTTTCCGGCAGCATGGCCCTGGCGCCCGGCATCGGCATGCACCCCGCGGCGCGTGCCGACGACCATGTCGGCCCGCTCGGTCAAAAGGATGCGGATGAGTTCCTCGGCATCCTTCGGCGAATAAGTGCCGTCGCCATCCGCCATGATGTAGAGGTCAGCCTCGATATCGGCAAACATGCGGCGCACCACATGGCCCTTGCCCTGACGGCGCTCGCGCATCACTTCGGCGCCGGCCAGCATCGCTTTCAGCGCCGTGCCGTCGGTGGAATTGTTGTCATAGACATAGACGCGCGCAGTCGGCAGGGCTTTCCGGAAACCATGCACGACATCGCCGATCGTCGATGCCTCGTTATAACAGGGGATCAGCACCGCAATCGACAGATCGCCGGCAATGGAACCCGCCAAAGTGCCGGGATGTGCGCCGGCATGATCGCCGGCAGAAGTATCGGTCATGATTTTCACTCTATACGTGGAAAATCCAGTGCAGATACGTCTGCGCTGTCTGCTTTACTATTTCTTGGGAAGGTTAAGTTTAGGTTGCGGGACTTACCTTAAGCGCTCAAAACAAGTGTGAATGATGAACACGACGACGGATGAGATGTCCCGGCAGGATGCCGCGCCTGCTGAAAGTTCCACTCTGTCCCGGCTGTTCCCCGCTGCTGCACTTTACTGGCTGGTGACTGCCGCAGTCATCGCACTAATCTCCCTGCCAAAAGCAAAAGACCTGATCGGCCCGGACAATGACGACGTCATGCGGCTCGTCGAAATCCGTGACTGGTTTGGTGGCCAAAGCTGGTTCGACTTGATTCAGTATCGGCTCGGTCTTTCCGGCGGCACGTTGATGCACTGGTCCCGCTTCATCGATGCGCCGATCGGGGGCCTCATCAAGCTGTTTTCTTTTCTTATGCCGATGGAAATGGCCGAAGGCGTGGCTGCGAGCGTTTGGCCGCTTCTGCTGGTCGGCCCGCTTCTGCTGGCATTCGGCCTTGCGGGCCGGCGAATGGGCGGAGACATCGATGGACCGAGGGTCATGCATATCGCGCTTGGCCTCGGTGCGCTCTTCGCCTTCACTTGCATGAAGTTTCGCCCCGGCGCACTCGATCACCACAATGTCCAGCTCGTGCTGGCAATCGGGATTGCAGCACTGCTGGCCGATCGCCGCGGGAGCGCGCTCGGCCACGCCGCGGCCGGCATTGCCACAGCCTTGGCGATTGCCATAGGCGCGGAAACAGTACCTCTCGTCGCCGTCGTTTGCCTTTGCGTCGGTGCTCGCTGGGTTTGGCAGGGCGCAGCCTTCGCTGCCGGTGCGCGCGCATTCGGCGTGTCGTTGGCGCTTGCGGTTACGGCAGCCTTCTTTGCCACTGTTCCGCCGAGCGCTTACGCGGCCGTGACCTGTGACAGCCTTTCGCTCGGTTTCTATTCGCTCTCCGCGCTGGGCGGGGCAGGGGTGTTCGCCCTTGCCTGCCTTCCGGCACGGATTGCAATCGTTGCGAGGCTCGCAGCCTCCGTCACCCTTGGTGCGATGCTTGGCGCCGTGGCCCTTTTCATCGCGCCGCAATGCCTTGGCAGCCCGCTCGCCAATCTCGATCCGCTACTGGTCGAACTCTGGCTCAACAGCGTTACGGAAGCGCAATCGATTGCCGGACAAATGCGGCAGTTCCCGGAAACTGTCGCGGGTTTTTATCTTGTCGGTCTGTTTGCCGCTCTCGTCTGCATCATTCGCGTCTGGCGCGGTGATCAGCGCAGCCTGCATCTTATGTTTCTGGTTCTGATTGCAGCGAGTTGGGGCGTCTCTCTGGTCCAGGTCCGGGGCAGCCTTTTCGCCAATCTGCTGAGCATTCCGCCCCTCGCGCTGCTGATAGCCGATCTTCAGAAAAAGGCGCGGGAAAATCCGAATAGTGTTTTGATCAATCTCGGCTTCGTCGTCGTGACGCTGGCATGCGTGCCCGCCGTCTGGGGGCTGGGCGGTGTGATCTGGAGACAGGGGCTGGCCAACGCGAGCACCGATGTACTGTCTATGGGGAACGTGCAGGCCACCGACGATTGTGGCACTGTGGAAGATATGGCGGCGCTTCGAAGCCTTCCGCCAGGAACGATTGCCGCTCCGTCAAATCGTGGCGCGGGTATCTTGAGGTTCACTGAGCATAGGGTTCTGTCTGCCCCGTATCATCGCAACCAGGGCGGCATGCTGGCCGAGCTTCATATCGGCATGGCGAAGCCGGAAGAGGCTCTTAAACTTCTCAAGCAGGCGGGTGTGACGGTGGTTGCATTCTGCAAAAACGATCCGCAGACCGAAAATTTGATCCAGATGCAGAGTGATGGTCTTTACGCGTCATTGGCGCGAGGCAGGGTACCGACCTATCTGTCGCCGGTCCAATCGGGTGGAAAATCTCAGCTCTTCCTCGTTAACGAAGCTGATCCGAAATAAGTCAGGCGTGTCGCAGGGACTGGATGAATGCGGCTGCAACGACCAGGTTGATAAGGCCGAAGTTGAAACCGAGTATAGCAACAAGCAGTCCAAGCATGCTTGTGGCGCCGAACAGGGCCGCAGTAAAAAAGACAACAGGAATAAGCACTGCTGCCGCAACTATCGATGCGAGACTGCGTGTCATGCCGGCCAAAAGGCCAATGGTTGTTGCCGTAAGGAATAACACGGCGGATCTCCTTCCTGTGTGTCGGAGATCGTATATCTTATGACCCTCTAAAAAATGCTTTCACATCATGGCTAACGATGGGTCAGTTTTTTGGTACGATTTTCCGATCAATGTTAAGACTTAGGTCCCTTGTTTTTAGACCTAAGTCCTCTCCTCCATATTGACGCAACGCAAAAGCGCAGGTCGGGTTCCATTATTGGGCCAATCGCATATTAGAACAATGCGACGATTGCGCTCGCTGTCGTGCCTGTTGAAAGGACCTGGTTTGCCCTGACGGGAAGGAAACTGCCGGAAGGTACCCCGATGAAGGTCAGGTCATCGCCGGAAAGCATCCCGATCGCGAGCGTACCGCCACTACCGACATAAAGCGCGCGACTAGGCACCGAGAAATTGACCGTATCGCTCGGAGTGACGGCGATCCCCGCGGATGCAGGGCTTGAAAGAGAAGGCTGGGTATTTGCAAAAGGATCGGTCATGACGGGTTTTCCAGGTTGATTTCCCCGAATTGTCTCACAGCTTAAAGCTGCGGGGCGCGCGCGACGAAAAAGGATCTCCGCCTCTCTTTATCTCGTCCACATCAATCCGCATGCCAGCGGGTGAAATCCTGCTGCCGATCAGCTAGAACGGAGAAATGAGCAGCACGTTTGCACCCGACCCACAAAGCAATCTGACGGAATTTTCGGTGTCGGAGCTTTCCGGCTCGATCAAGCGAACCGTCGAGAATGCTTTCGATCATGTGCGTGTAAGGGGCGAGATCTCAGGTTATCGCGGCCCGCATTCATCGGGCCACGCCTATTTCAGCCTCAAGGACGACAGGGCGCGTATCGACGCCGTTGTTTGGAAAGGTACATTTTCTCGCCTGAAGTTCCGCCCCGAAGAGGGAATGGAAGTGATCGCGACCGGCAAGGTTACGACTTTCCCCGGCTCGTCCAAATACCAGATCGTCATCGAGAACCTCGAGCCCGCCGGTGCCGGCGCATTGATGGCGCTTCTGGAGGAGCGTCGCCGCAAGCTTGCGGCCGAAGGGCTATTCGATCGCGAACGCAAGCGCCCGTTGCCCTATCTGCCGCGTGTCATCGGCGTCGTGACCTCTCCGACAGGCGCTGTCATTCGCGATATCCTGCATCGCATCACTGACCGTTTTCCGGTCCATGTCGTCGTTTGGCCGGTTAAGGTTCAAGGCGAAGGATCGGGAGAAGAGGTGGCAGCGGCCATTCGCGGCTTCAATGCGGTGGGACCGGATGATCCAATGCCGCGACCCGATATCCTGATCGTCGCCCGTGGTGGCGGCAGCCTTGAGGATCTCTGGAGCTTCAACGATGAGATCGTCGTGAGAGCCGCAGCGGAAAGCGCGATCCCGCTGATTTCCGCCGTCGGCCACGAGACCGACTGGACGCTGATCGATCATGCCGCTGACGTTCGCGCACCGACGCCGACGGGTGCTGCTGAAATGGCGGTGCCGGTGAAAGCTGATCTCGATGCGCAACTGGCGAACCTTGTCGCCCGTCTGCGCGGCAGCGCCTCGCGGCAAATGGACCACCGCAGACAGTCATTGCGAGCTCTTGTTCGGGCGCTTCCCTCGCTCGATCAATTGCTGGCGCTCCCTCGCCGCCGGTTCGACGAGGCGGCGGCAGGCCTTGGTCGTTCGCTGGAACGCACCACGATTGCCAAGCGCCGGACTTTCGAACGTGCCTCCGCCGGGCTGCGGCTCGATCTTCTGACCAATCGCCTAGCGCTGCAGCGACAGGCTTTGGCGGATCGTCTCCTGCGGGCCGATCGTTGCGTGGAACGCCAGATTTTGAGCGAAAAAGGGCGGATAGCGCGCATCGACGCATCGCTGAAATCGCTGCCCGCGCGATTGGCGAGCCATCTCCAGCGCGAGCAACAGCATATTGCTGTCCTGATGCGCCAGGCCGACAGCGCGCTTGCTCACACCTTGTCCCGCAGCCGCTCGGTGCTGGTTGGCCAGGATCGCGTTCTGCAATCCCTGTCCTACAAGAACGTATTGAAACGCGGCTATGCCGTTGTGAGAGATGGCTCCGATCGCGCCTTGACACGTGCCGCCAGTATTGCCGAAGGCAGCGCGATTTCAATCGAGTTCGCTGATGGCCGTGTCTCGGCGATCGCCGGTGACGTGTCCGGTTCGCCGGATCCCGGACAGGCGGCTCCGGCGGCAGTTCCGCGGAAGCGGAAGGCGCCGAAGCTGGACATGACGTCCGTGCCGCCGAAGCAGGGTAGCCTCTTCTGAAATGAATAGCCGGAAGCGGGTGATGTTCCGGCCGGGCAGAGTGGATCAGGCAGCCTTCTTGGCTGTAGCCGTCTTGCGGGGTGTCTCTGCTTTTGCCTTGGCGGTCGTTGCAGATTTCGCGGTCTTGGCCGTCTTCGGAACTTTGGCTGCTATTGGAGAAAGCTGTGCGATCTCATCGACCAGCAGGCGCGCATTGTTCTGAGCCTTGGCAAGATTGCTGACAGCTTCCGGATCGAGTGCATCAATCAGCGTGCCGGCATCGAACATGTCGCGATAGGCCGCGCGTTCGATCAGTGGTGTGGCGAGCACATGGACGCCCTGCTGCGCCAGCATGCCCTTCACGGCAAGCAGCGCCCTTGTAGTGATGATCGAGCTGACACGGGTGAGCGCCACCGAATGGGCGATATGGATATCGCATTCGCTCTTCAGCTTCTTCAGGATATCGAGTACCTGCGCGCCCCCGGCGGCATCCAGTGCGCAGCCCTGAACGGGCACAAAGACGTGGTCGGAAAGGCCAAGCCCCTTGGCGAGCAGTGGTGTGACGCCACAAGGCAGATCCACCACCACATAGTCGCTACGCTTCTTCAGATCCTTGATCGTTTGCTCGATATTCTCGGCATCGATATTGGCGACAATCGAGAATTTGGGCATCTTTCCCATTCGCGTCATCCAGCGGGAGACCCACTGCTGCGGATCGGCGTCGAGCATGGCGACGCGAAAACCCCTCCTCGCCAACTCCCCGGCCGTGACAAGCGCCATCGTGGTCTTGCCTGCGCCGCCTTTCGTATTCGCAAATGTAATCACTGGCATTCACAACCCTCCGGTTAAAATGAACACCACGGAGGAAAGCAATTCTTCTTGGCCTGTTCTTGTCCGCTTCCGTCGTGATGATTTGCGAATGCTTTATGAACAAGCTTGCGCCGCGCTGGTGAAAGTAACGCGGCGCATAAAATAAGTATATCAAGGGATATGCATTAACGGCTTGATTGGCCTCAGGCCCATTCACCCATGCGCATGACCGGCACTTTCGAGCCATCCGGCTTGATGCCGTCGATATCGACCTTGTCGGAGCCGATCATCCAGTCGATATGGATTAGCGAGGAATTTCCGCCCTGCGCCTTGATCTGTTCGGCTGAAAGCGACGCGCCATCGATAAAGCATTTCGAATAGCACTGGCCGAGCGCGATGTGGCATGAGGCGTTCTCGTCGAACAGCGTGTTGTAGAATAGGATCCCACTGGCCGAGATCGGTGACGAATGCGGCACCAGTGCCACTTCGCCCAAACGCCGCGCACCTTCATCCGTATCCAGCACCTTGTTCAGTACCTCTTCGCCCTTCGACGCTTTCGCTTCGACGATCCGGCCGCCTTCGAAACGCACCCGGATGTCGTCAATCAGCGTGCCCTGATGCGACAGCGGCTTGGTGCTCGACACATGGCCTTCCACCTTCAGCGCATGCGGCGTGGTAAACACTTCCTCGGTCGGAATGTTCGGGTTGCAGATAATGCCGTTCTTCGCCTTCGAAGCGCCGCCATGCCATTCATGGCCATCCGCCAGGCCGACCGTAAGATCCGTACCCGGACCGGTGAAATGCAGCGCGGCAAAACGCTCGCCGTTCAGCCAGGTCGAACGCTTCTTCAGGTTTGAATTATGCTCCGCCCAGGCGACGATCGGATCGGCGACATTGACGCGCGAGGCGGCAAAGATCGCTTCCGCCAGCTTGGAAACCGCTACGTCTTCCGGAAGATCGGGGAATACCTGCCTGGCCCATGACGGGTTGGGATAGGAAACGATATTCCAGTTGATGTCGAAATTGGCGATCTTTTCCAGCGCCGGCTTATAGGCCATCGAGTTCGCCTTGTTGGCGCGGGCGACCTTGGCCGGATCCTGGCCGGAGAGCAGCATCGGATTGTCGCCCGCAATCGCCAGCCGTGCAGCACCGTTCTCATAAGCCTTGGCCATGCCTTCATAAAGCCAGCCGGATGCCTTGTCGAAGCTGGCGTCGGGTGCGTGCTGATAGCGCGCCAGCGTCGTTTCCTCGTCGGAATAGAAGGCCGAAACGATGCCGGCGCCCGCCATATAGGCATGCTTTGTGATGAACCGCACCAGTGGCAGCGCCGCAACCGGCGCGGTGATGACGAGGTCCTGCCCCTTCTCAAGCCCAAGCCCCACCTTCACCGCGACTTCCGCAAGCTTTTCGAGCTTTTGCGGATCGATGGCAGTCTGAAAGTTTGGGACGATGGTCATGGCACAGCCTCTCTGTTTTTCATGTCAGGCTAGACTTAGAGAGCTTTGGGGCAAAATTGAAGTCTTGGACGTGAAGACCTCAGGCAATCAGCGGAGCGGCAATCGCCTTCAACGCATCCTTCGCATCGGTCGGCACCAAGCGGATCTGCAATCCGCGCTGCCCGCCATTGACGAAGATATAGGGCTCGTCGAGCGCGGTGATTTCGATCGCTGTCGGCACCGACTTTTTCTGACCAAGTGGGCTGATGCCGCCGACATGATAACCCGTCATGCGCTCCGCATCGGCCGGCTTCATCATATGGGCGGATTTGCCACCAAAGGCCGAAGCAAGCTTCTTCATCGACACTTCGTGATCGGACGGCACGACGACGCAGACTGGTTTGCCATCGAGTTCGGCCATCAGGGTTTTCAGCACGCGCTTCGGCTCCTCGCCGATTGCCTCCGCCGCCTGCAGGCCGATCCGGTCCGCGTTGGGATCGTAGTCATAGGAGACAGTCGTATAGGCAATCTTCAGGCGATCGAGGGTCTGCGTCGCGCGGGTGGTCTTCGACATGTTCAGGCTTTCCGCAAAGCGTCTTCATAAATCTCGGGCTTGAAGCCGATCAACAGCTTTCCATCCGCTTCGAGGACCGGCCTCTTGATCATCGATGGCTGCGCCAGCATCAGCTCGATCGCCTTGTCCTTGTCGATATTCTGGCGCTCAGTCTCGTCGAGTTTCCTGAATGTCGTGCCGGCGCGGTTGAGCACCGTTTCCCATCCTGCGTTATCGACCCATGCTTGCAAGTGGGCGCGATCGATGCCCGAGGTCTTGTAGTCATGGAATGCATAGCTCACACCCTGCTGGTCCAGCCAGGTCCGCGCCTTCTTCATCGTGTCGCAGTTCTTGATGCCGTAGATGGTGGTCGCCATTTCGCCGTCCCCTGTGGTGTCGGCTCGCTTCGCGTGAGCCGGTCTGGTCGACGAAGCGATAGCAAGAGCATATCCGGGAATGCAAGCCAATGAGGCAGATCAAATAGTGGCATGCCAAGTCTGCATGGCTGACCTGTGCGCGTATGCGTTGTGTAAGCAATGTCTTGAGCGCATATATTAGGGGACAGAAAAGGAGTTGATGTCATGTCCGCCCAGAACAAAAACCGTGGTAGCCGTTTTAGCCGTGCCTTCGCAATCTTCGGCGCTGCAGTTTCTGCTTCGGCTGCCGTTGAAAACCATCGTCGTCCGAAGAACAGCGATCTGACGCTTCTCGGCATCGATCCGAAGGCATTCGATCGCATCGGCTGATCGCCTGAAATTTTCTTCGTCTCCCGCAGGCCGTCATGTCGAATGGCGGCCTTTATCATGAGCGCAGGGTATCTCCGGTTCCAGATCGTGGATCGGTTGGAAGCGACAGCTGAGATGGCGGTCTGGGGTATGGCGGGGCCTCTGCATCGAAATGCCACCGCCCGAATTCTTCATGTCGCCCTTCGCCATTGTGGCTGTAGATCAGCGCGAATTCATCCGCCAGCCAGACATATGGTTCTTCCAAAGCCATAACTTCCCTGCGCCCGTAGCCATAGATCATGGTTACATGAGGCGAGATCGACGTCGAAGTCTGCCTCGGCAGATTATGCCGGGTCAAAGCGCCATGAAGCATCCGCACAAACGCCTGGATATCGCTGTTCCTGCCGCTGCTTGTCAGCGCCAGATGTCGTGCACCTCCGTATAGTGCAGATTCATCCAGCGTGATCCTGATGGGGCGTGCCCTTATTGAACCAATCGCAGCCTTGATCCGTGGCAAGAGATGGTAGGGCGGTTCATCGAATTGACCCATTGCAAGTAGGCTCACATGCAGCAATGCCGCCGGGTGAGGTTGGCGGTTGGTTCGCCCATGGACGTGTGAACTAGCCAACTCGTAGATTTCGTCACTCAGGCATGGAGGCGGCTTGATCAGGAAGAAGAGTTTGCTTCGCCACGGGAGCGCGGAAGATGGAATCGGAACCGGATTTCCCTCAGGAGTGGTTCCGATCAGCGGCAGCATGGGTTGGTAATACCGCAACTCTGGCACCTCCCATTGTTCAAGAACGCGGGGTATGCGGTAGGGGCAGTACAGCGGAATTTGATTGGCAATAAAGAACAAATAGTGAACTATTGATGCGGTGACGCGAAAGCCAGATTGTCGGTTCACGTCGCAAGCGCAAGAAACGGGTTGCTTGCCTGCCCGCAAAATACGAATCTGGCCGCGGGATCAACTGAACGGAGAAAGGTCCATGGCCGAACATCGGTATACGGTTTTCGAAACCGCGGGCGGCTTTTGCGGCATTGCCTGGAATGATGCCGGCATTACCCGATTTCAACTGCCGACCGGAAGTGAAGCCTCGACCGAAAATCTGCTCCTGCGCCGAATTGTGCAGGGGAGTAAGTCATCCCCACCTCCCGAGATCCAGAGCACGATTAAGCTGGTCAAACGCTATTTTGCCGGCGAACGCATCGATTTCTCCGATATCCGTCTCGATCTTGCCGGTCAGGATGATGTCTTCAGAAACATCTACGCCGCGGCCCGTCGTATCGGCTGGGGCCACACGAGCACCTATGGCATGATCGCCAGGGAACTGGGCCTGGGGCCGGAAGCGGCCCGTGATGTAGGTCAGGCCATGGCGAAAAATCCGGTGGCGCTGATCATTCCATGCCACCGGGTTCTGGCCGCCGGCGGCAAGATCGGTGGTTTTTCGGCACCCGGCGGATCAGGCTCGAAACAGCGCATGCTGGAGCTGGAAGGCGTCCGATTGACGCCGTCAGAACCGGCGCAGCAATCACTGGGCTTTTAATTGCCTTATGCGCTCAGTGCGCCAGCAGCAGCTTGTAGCCGGCAAACAGCGCGATCAGCATCGTTGCGCCGATCATCGCGATCTTTCCGAGCCGCTTTTCGATGAAATGGCGAATCTCTTCCCCATAGCGGCGCAGCAGCCATGCCAGCAAGAAGAAGCGTGCGCCGCGCGTGAGCAGCGCCGAGACGATGAACAGCCAGATATTCAAATTGACTGCGCCGGAAAGGATCGTCACCACCTTGATCGGCGGCAGATGCGCAAAACCGGAGGTCACCAGCATCAGCAGGATCATCTCGAAGGTGATGCCGGCTTTTAGCTCGTTGAATGTATCGAGTTTGCCCCAGAATTCGAGGATCGGCATGGCAATCGCATCGAAGGCAAACGAACCGATCCACCAGCCGGCAATACCGCCGAGAACCGAGAAAACCGTAGCAACCAGCGCATAACGCCATGCCCGCTCCGGCCGGGCCAGCGCCATCGGCAGGAAAAGCACATCGGCCGGCACGAGAAAGATCGAGCTTTCAACAAAGGCGATGACTGCAAGCCACACTTCCGCAGATTTGCGCGCGCTGAGCGCCATCGTCCAGTCGTAGAGGCGTTTGAGCATGGTGAAATCCAGAGCTTGGGGAAAATCCGAAGGGGATGAAAGATACCGTGGGGAGAACTCGGTTGTTCGTCTGTCCTAACGATCCACAGATGCTGTTGAACTTCAACCCTACACGACGAAGCTGATCGTTACCTGAACGCTCTTTCTTTTTGGAGTTTGGCGACAAGCTAAGCTCGTCTAGGCATTCAAATGCCTGAAATTATTGCTTACATTCGGAAGCCGCGATGCAAGATAAAGGATCGGCGCACCATGTCCTCATAGCGCGCCGACCATATTTCAATCTGTTATTCCCACTCGATCGTGCCGGGCGGCTTCGAGGTCACGTCGTAGACGACGCGGTTGATGCCGCGGACTTCGTTGATGATGCGGGTTGCCGCACGGCCGAGGAAGTTCATGTCGTAGGGATAGAAATCCGCCGTCATGCCATCGACCGAGGTAACCGCACGCAATGCGCAGACGAAGTCATACGTGCGGTAGTCGCCCATGACGCCGACCGTCTGCACTGGCAGAAGCACGGCAAATGCCTGCCAGATCGTGTCGTAGAGGCCGGCCTTGCGGATTTCGTCGAGATAGATCGCATCCGCCTTGCGCAGGATGTCGAGCTTTTCGCGGGTGATGCCGCCGGGGCAACGGATCGCGAGGCCCGGACCCGGGAAGGGGTGACGACCGATGAAGCTCTCCGGCAGGCCGAGTTCGCGGCCAAGCGCGCGAACTTCGTCCTTGAACAGTTCACGCAAGGGTTCGACGAGCTGCATGTTCATGCGCTCGGGTAGGCCACCGACATTGTGGTGGCTCTTGATCGTTACCGACGGGCCGCCGGAGAAGGAGACGCTTTCGATCACGTCAGGGTAGAGCGTGCCCTGCGCGAGGAAGCGCGGGGCGCCCTTGCCGTCGGCGGCAATCTTGGCGGCTTCCGCCTCGAATACCTCGATGAACAGGCGACCGATCGTCTTGCGCTTCACTTCCGGGTCGGTAACGCCTTCGAGCTGTCCGAGGAACAGGTCCGATGCATCGACCGCAACGAGCGGGATGTTGTAGTGGTCACGGAACATGCCGACGACCTGTTCGGTCTCGCCCTGACGCATCAGGCCGTGGTCGACATAGATGCAGGTCAGCTGGTCGCCGATTGCCTCATGGATGAGGATGGCTGCAACGGATGAATCGACGCCGCCGGAAAGGCCGCAGATGACGCGCTCGGAACCGACCTGATCCTTGATCTTGCGGATCATTTCGGCGCGATAAGCTGCCATGGTCCAGTCGGATTTAAGGCCGACGATCTTGTGCACGAAGTTCGACAGAAGCTTCGCGCCATCCGGCGTATGCACCACTTCCGGGTGGAACATCGTCGTGTAGTAGTGGCGTTTCTCGTCGGCTGCAATCGCGAACGGCGCGTTCTCCGAGGTTGCGATAACCTCGAAACCTTCGGGAAGCTTGGTGACGCGGTCGCCATGGCTCATCCAGACGGGGTAGCGGCCGCCCTGTTCCCAGAAACCATCGAACAGCGGGCTCGCCTTCTTTACTTCCACGTCGGCGCGGCCGAATTCGGCGGCATGGCCACCTTCGACGACACCGCCGAGCTGGGTGCAGAGAGTCTGCTGGCCATAGCAGATGCCGAGGATCGGCACGCCGCTGTCAAACACGGCCTGTGGTGCGCGCGGGCTGCCCTCGGTGGTCACCGAAGCCGGGCCGCCGGAGAATATCACGCCCTTGGGCGCAAGCCTGTCGAAAGCCTCAGCGGCGTTCTGGAAGGGATGGATTTCGCAATAGACACCCGCTTCGCGGATGCGGCGCGCAATCAGCTGCGTCACCTGGCTGCCGAAATCGATGATGAGGATGCTGTCGGGATGAGCTATCTGGGTCATGGCGAGCCTTTAATGAAGAACCCCGATTTTTGCAACTGCTCAGATGCGCAAATCGCCGGTTTCAAGGGCGTTTGCCAGCTTGTCGATAACACCGGCCAGCTTCTCGTCGATGACGTGCAGGTATTCGGTCCAGTTGTCGACGTGTTTCAGCTCTTCCTTGCCGTCGGAAATGCCGCGAAGCCCGATCAACGGAATGCCGAACAACTGGCAGCAGCGCATCACCGCAAAGGTTTCCATGTCGACCATATCGGCTGCGATCGGATCGTAGGCAGCACCCGAGACGATATTGCCGCCGGTGGAAAGGGCAGCCTCGGCAACGCCTGGAATACGAAGGGGCAGCGGCATGGCGACAGGATGATCGAGAAACGGCGTGCGGCCCTTTTCAAAGCCGAGCGGTGACGCATCCATGTCGCGATAGGCGACGGAAGAGACCTGATAGACTTCTGTCTGTTCGAGGCTGCGCGATCCGGCCGAGCCGAGCGAAACGATCAGGTCAGGAACCTCGCCGTTGCCCTGCATTTTCGTCAGCGCATGGGAAAGCACGATCGCCGCCTCGATCGGGCCGACGCCGGTCATCAGCGGCTTGATGCGGGATTTCAGATGCGAGCCATATTCCGCATCGATTGCCATGACGAACAGCACTGCATGCCCGCCGATATGCTTCAGTTCGAAACTCATTCCACCACATCCTGTCGATCGCGGATGACCATCATCGAAGCGGTCATCGAGGCGATCAGTTTTGCCGGCCCGTCGCCGATTGCATAGGCGCGCCCATCCGCGACGATGATTGTCGAGCCGGGCTTGGTCACCTCGCCGCGAAACAGAAAGCGCTCTCCACGGCCGGGCGAGAGCAGGTTGACCTTGAATTCGATCGTCAGAAGCGAGACTTCCGGCGCGATCACCGTATAAGCGGCATAGGTACAGGCCGTCTCAAGCGGTGCGGAAATCACGCCGCCATGCAGGAAACCGTGCTGCTGGGTCAGCTTCTCATCGAAAGGAAGCTCGATCTCCACCATGCCTTGCTGGATGCGCGTCAGTTCCGCGCCGAGCATCGCCATCGCATTCTGTTTGGTGAAACTACGCCGGATGCGTTCGTGAAAGTCGCCTGGATCGGTAATCTTCATGGTCTGCCCTTGGTGTCGCGGCGAAACTGGCATGCTGTCGGCAGATCGGCAAGCGCGACAAAATGACTATTATCAATTCAACAGAACGATCGAAAGGTTCAGCACTGCGGCAAATGCAACCCAAAGTGCGTAGGGTACGAAAAGCCACGCCGCCTGTCGGTTGGGCTTCCAGCTCATGATAATGAACAGCACGATGAAGGCCAGCATCGGCACGATGATGATGAGGCCGAGAAGCGGGCTCTGCAGGCCAAAAAAGGCCGGCGACCAGAATATGTTGAGAAAACCCTGTATGGCGAAAACGATCAGCCTGGCGGTATTGTCCTTGTCGAACCAGGTCGTCGACAAGGCAACGCCGATCATCACGTAAAGCCCCGCCCAGACGGGGGCGAAAACCCAGTCCGGCGGATTGAAGAACGGCTTGTTCAGCGACTGGTACCACTCGCCCGGCGTGTTCGCATAGCTGCTGAGCGCACCGATCGCGACGCAGGCGAAAATGAAGAAAGCAAAGGTCAGTATTTTACCCATGGCGGGTGATCTAGGGTCGCCTCAACCTGAGTAAAGATCATTTTATCCGGATAATGTGCTGGTCCCAGCCGACGTCACTTCGCGTGCCATTGAAATGGCCGTCATAGGAGGACACGGCAATGCCGTGCGCCGCGGGCGCCACGCCTGCCGCCTCGCGAACACTTTCTTCCGCCAGCACAAGACCGGTTTTGGCATCGAGCATGACTGATGCCCCGCCGATCGGTGAGGTCAGGCCGACGATGTTTTCATGGCGATTGACGGCGATTGCCCCGACATAATTGGCAAGCCGCGCTGTCGTCTCGTCCGGCAGCGAGAGGAGCGCGATGTCCTCGCCCTTCGAGAACCAGCCGGCAAGCGGCGGCGTCTCGTTGCGTGCGCCCTCCCACTGGCAGGCAAACCAGATACGGCCATTCTCGGCAATGTCCAGGTGTCGGGTCGAAAGCTGGCTGAGCGAGGATGGCATCGTGTGTTTCTGGATCAGCGCGCCGCTTTTGGCATCGAGCATCGCCAGCGACGGTTCCATCCGGTCGAGATTGAGCTTGATGCGGCCGAAATCGGGATGAGTCTCGATGCCGCCATTGGCGATCACCAGAAGCGCGCCGTCATCCGAAACGGTCATGTCATGCGTGCCGATGCCATGCGCGTCGAATTCGCCGATCCGCTGAAAGCCATTCCGGCCATCGTAGAGCCCGATCATACCGCGATTGCCGTCGAAATCGTTCTCGCTGGCGTAAAGAACGCTGCCATCCGGCGAGAAATGCCCGTGGCCGTAGAAATGCCGACCCTCGGGTGCAGTGATCACGATCGGCTCGGTCTGACGTGACGGATCAAACACCATCGCAAACGTGCCCGGCCTGCGCGCAAAGGCAACGGTGCGGCCGGTCGCGGAACTGTAAGCCATGCCATGCGCACGAGCGGGCAGGGCAACCCGGTCGATGATCTCGCCCCGCTCGGAAACCGTGGCGATGCC
Source organism: Neorhizobium sp. UBA3556 (assembly GCA_002376235.1). Lineage (GTDB taxonomy): Bacteria > Pseudomonadota > Alphaproteobacteria > Rhizobiales > Rhizobiaceae > Neorhizobium. The sequence goes on from DFNX01000013.1 coordinate 278,225, forward strand.
GAAAGACCCGTCCGGCGCGCGGAAGCCCGAAGCGTAAACCGCGTCGGCACGCTCCAGCGCATGAAGCGATCGCGGCGAAAGTGCAGCCGCAAACCCTATGCCTGCGGCTTTAAGAAATGCGCGACGGTCGATCATCTCGCCACACCAGGCCATGTCAGTCCCCGTCGGCGAAGGAGAAACCGGATGACAGGCCGATTGCGCCGCCATATCCGTCATTGAGCTTGGCGATCACATCCTTGCCGTCGGCAAGCAGCGTATCGAGTTTTTTCCGCTCGCCCGTATCCTCCACCGCCTTTTCGAGGTCCGGCGTTACCTCGCTCGCCAATGCGGACATCGCCTTCAGCTTCTCTTCCGTGGCGGCCACGACCGCCCGATCTTTCTCAGGCAGAAGCGCCACCATGCCGGATGTCGTCAGAAGCTGCGACAGCCCGTCGAGATTGGCCCTGATCATCGGCCAGGTATTTTCCGAGCGCCAGAACAGAGCTTGTTTGGGGAATTTCGCCTTGTCCGCACCCTTGTAGAAAGTTTCGATCCGCTGGTCGCGCACCGCTTCGGCACCATGCACGAGGATGCCGAGCAGCCCGGTGATCGCTTCACCGCCAGTGCGATAAATGGGATTGTCGTCTCCCGGCTGTTCCCAGGCCTTTTGGATACCGTCCGGCGCATCCCATATGCCGGATATTTCGGCGGCAACATTCCCGACATTCTCGGCAACCGCGGCGCTGTAACGGCAACGGAAGTCATTTCCGGAAGAAAGCGTATCTGAACCTGTTCCGAAGAGAAGATATTCGAGAGCGCCGAGCCCCTGCGTTGCAACGCTCTTGGTGGCCAGCGTCTTCGGATCGGTGGCCGTTTCGTCGGATTTGGCAAGGACAGCCTGCACCTGCTTCAGGCCGGTGCTCTTGCGGTCAGGATAAAACAGGATGCGCTCAAAGCGGTTCTGCTCGATCACCGGGCCGGTGCGGACGATCTCGATATGCGCCCAACTGGCAGCAAGCTTGCCGAAGCCGGCCTTTGCGGCATCGTAATTGGTCTGAGACGGCGCCGCGCAAAGCCTCTTCATCGTCGCCGTCATGTCTTCGGCGGATGTCCGGAACGCGTCGTAACCCGGCCGGATGAAACCATCGACCGCAGCCGTCATCACCTTCGTCACGGTTGCTGCCGGCAGTTCGACGGTCGGAGCGGTATCTGCTTCCTGCGCAAAGGCGGCGGGGGCAAAGACCGCTGGAAGCAGTACGATCATACCGGAAACGAGGGTTTTGCGCATCAGAGCGACTCCAGGAAGGTGAGAAGGGCCGCACGGTCCTGTTTCTGCATGGCTGCAAATGCACTGCGCGCGGCTTCCGCCTCGCCACCATGCCAGAGGATCGCTTCGGTGAGATTGCGGGCACGCCCGTCATGCAGGAAGAAGGTGTGATTGTTGACGGTCTTGGTAAGCCCGATGCCCCAGAGCGGCTGGGTGCGCCATTCCTGCCCGGTCGCAACCCCCACCTGCTGACCATCCGCCAAGCCTTCGCCCATGTCATGCAGCAGGAAATCGGAATAAGGCCAGATCAGTTGGAAGGCATGTGCCTTGTTGCCGGCATCGCGGCGGGTAACGAATTTCGGCGTGTGGCAGGCGGCGCAGCCAGCCGAATAGAACATCTCCTTGCCCTTAAGCACTGTCGGGTCGTCGATATCGCGACGCGCCGGCACCGCAAGGTTTTCAGAATAGAAGGTGACGAGTGACAGCACCGGATCGGGTGCTTCGACCGGGCCGAGCCGCTCCTGCACACCAGTCGGCATGGCCAGACAGGCGGCTTGCGCTTTCGTGCAGTCGCCATGCGAAAACGGCGTGTCGGGTGTCGAAATGCCGATATCGCCGGTAAACGCGCCCGACGACTGGTCCCGGATCGAGGCATTCTGCGCCTTGAAGCCGAACCGCCCGAGTTTCAATTCGCCGGTCATGTGGTCACGCACCAGCGCCGCCTTGCCGGATATGCCGTCGCCGTCCTTGTCGTCCGGATCGGCATTCGCCAGGATATCGGCCTCGTGGATCGCCTGGATCAGCCCCATGCCGATCATCGGAGGTGCTACGCGGGGCGACAGCGTCACATCGCCTTCAAGCGGCCCATAACCAAGATTGGAAACTGAATAGGTCGGCTTGCGCAGACTGACGACTTCGCCGTTACCGAGAGTGACCGGCACTTCCTCATAGGAAATTTCCACCTTCCCTTCCGAGGCAAGTCCCGGAACGGCCAAATCCTGGAACTGCTCGCCATAGACCGCGTCGGGAAAGTTCAACTTGCGGTAATCGCCGATCGCCTCGCGCTCCTCGTCGGTGCGGGCAGGGCGCGCCAGCCTCAGGAACATCGAGGTTGCGTCGGCCGCGCCTTCAGGCGGATGTCCGCGGCCATCCTTCAGGTGACAACTCTGGCAGGCGCGCGCATTAAACAGCGGCCCAAGACCGTCGGATGCCTGAGTAGAGGAGGGGGGCGACACCCAGAGCTTGGTGAATAGCGCATTCCCAAGCTTGAAAGTCTGCTCTTCCTCGAAGGTGATGTTCGGCGAAAAATGCGAGAACGCGTCGCCATTCACGATCGCCTTTGTCGTAGCAGCACCGCCGGACATGGTCTCGAACTGCTCGGGCTTGGAAAAATCCGTGGTCGGGTTCGTCACGCGCTCGACGCGTTTCAGGTCCTTGGGGTTAAGGTCGGTGCGTCTCTTCGGCAACTGGCTGTCGCTGCCGGTGGCAATCAACGGCAGTGACAGCACGAGTGCGCCGGAAATGAGAGGAAGCAGGTAGGGGAAGGCTCTGAATGCGCCCATGGGTGATCGGGCCTCACCCGGAAGCGAGGCCCGCCTTTTCTTCAATTATTTAAAAACAGCGTCAGGATTATCGAGGCTGTCGGAACCTTCAAGCTCGATCTTGCCGAGATCCAGCGATGCAATGACGCGTTCGATGCTCTTGGTCTGGTCGATCAGGCCGTCGATTGCCTTCTGCACGACCGCATTGCCCTTGGCATTGTTCTCGCCGATCATCTGGTCATAGGCTTCGACCTTCTGGGCGCGATCCTTCATGACGTTCATCGCCGCAAGCGTCGCGTCGAGCTTGCTCTTGATTTCCGTATCGAGCGCCTTGTCCTTGACGGCAACGAGGTCGGAAAGCGACGGTCCCTTCATCTTCGTGCCGTCGATACGGGTATATTCACCCGTATAGGCAGACTTGACGCCGATCGCGTCGTTGAGATGCGAGGCGTAGGTGTTGTCGGAGAAGCAATCATGCTCTTCTTCCGGATCATGCAGCAGCAGGCCGAGCTTCATGCGCTCGCCGGCAAGCTCACCATAAGAAAGCGAACCCATGCCGGTCAGGATTGCGGTGAGACCCGCATTGCCGTCAGCTTCGACATTTTTGGTTGCGTCGCCATCCGGAGCCCAGGCTTTCACCATGTCCCCGAGATCCGCGACCAGCAGGGTCGACGCGGCCTTGAGGTAGGCGGCACGACGGTCGCAATTGCCGCCGGTGCAATTGGCCTTGTCATAATCGGTATAGGGGCGGTTACCCGCGCCCGGTCCGGTGCCGTTCAAATCCTGTCCCCAGAGCAGGAACTCGATCGCGTGGTAACCGGTCGAGACATTCGCCTCGATCTCGCCTGCCTCGTGCAGGCTCTGGATCGTCTCGGGCGTGATCTCGGTTAGGTCGACTTCCTCGCCGTTGATCTTCAGCTTCGGGTTGGCGATCACATTGGCGGTGTAAAGCGCGTTCTCATCGCTTTCGGTGCCATAGGACGCATCGACGTAATCGATCAGCCCTTCGTCGAGTGGCCAGGCATTCACCTTGCCCTCCCATTCGTCGACGATCGGATTGCCGAAGCGATAGACTTCCGATTGCTGATAAGGCACGCGGGCGGCAATCCATGCGGCCTTGGCGGCTTTCAGCGTGGCGTCGCTGGGCTTGGCGATCAGGGCGTCGATGGCCTTGTCGAGAGCCTGCGCCGTTGTCAGCGAGTCCTCGTATTTCGCCTGCGCCAATTCGGCATAGTGCTTCAGCACGGCGGCCGGTGTAGTTTCTGCACGGGCCGGTATCGACGTGAACACCGTCGAGGCGGCAAAAAGCGCCATAGCGGCGCCGAGCAAGGTTTTGCGGGTCATGTCCCTCTCCTTCGCGGCGTCGATCCCACGACGTCGCCAATGAGAGTTCTTGGCGCGAATTAAAAGTGGTGTCAAACGTTCTAGTTTAGAACGATTTGAAGTTATGGTTGATCCGCGCGATCGAAATTTACACCTTGCGTTGCATTCGGCAGAAAAAGAATCCGTCCGTGTCGGTACTTGCGGGGGACAGCGTAATCATGCCTGCAGCCGCAACGCGAGGATGGGGCGCCTGAGCGCCGAATATTTTCGTCCAGTCATCTGCGACTGAAGTGATCGCGAAGGTCGGGTTCTCGGCGCAGAAGCGCTCGACCTGGCGATCGTTCTCTTCCGGCAACACCGAGCAGGTGACGTAAAGTAGCGCTCCGCCGGGCTTCACGAACTTAGCAGCTTCGCCAAGCGCGTCCTGCTGCTGGGAAATCCGCTCGTCGAGATTTTTCTGCGTCAGCCGCCATTTGGTGTCCGGGCGGCGGCGCCATGTGCCGGTGCCGGTGCAGGGTGCATCGACGAGAACGGCATCCAGCTTGTCCCGCATGGAATCGAGCTGGCGCGGATCGTCATGAACCTGAACATTGCGGGTGCCGGCACGGCGCAGGCGCTCGATGATTGGCGCAAGACGCTTGCGGTCGGCATCATAGGCATGCACCTGACCCTTGTTCTTCATCGCGGCCGACATGGCGAGTGTCTTGCCGCCGCCACCGGCGCAATAATCCAGCACCTGGTCGTGTTCGCCGGGCTGAACCAGATCGGCGACGATCTGCGAGCCCTCGTCCTGAACCTCGAACCAGCCCTTCTGGAAAGAGAGCTCGGCCGTGACGTTCGGCAGGCGCGACGCGCCTTCGCCGGCTGCGATGCGGATGCCGTTGCGGGCGATTGTGGCTGCCTTTGCGCCGGAGCGCTCCAGCGCCTTCACCACCTTGTCGCGATTGGCCTTCAGCGTATTGGCGCGAAGATCGAGCGTCGGGCGGTCGGCAAGCGCCTTTGCCTCGGAAAGCCAAGTATCGCCGAAATTGGTTTCGAATGAAGGCTGCACCCAGTCCGGGATATCGCCCTGCACATGCAGAGGCGCATCATCCAGATTACGGCTGGAGAAAGCGGAAATATGCGTGTCGGTCAGTACCGGCGGTGCAAACTTGTCGTCGGCAAATTCGGCTGCGAGCGTCTCGGTGGTAAAGCCCCACTGGCGCAACAGGACGGCATAGGCAAGCGCGACGGGGCTTTCGTCATCCATCAGCCAGGCATGGGAAAGCCGCATGCGAAGCGCGTCGTAGACGATGTTGCCGATGGCTGCCCGGTCGCCGGATCCGGCAAAACGGTGGGCAAGGCCCCAGTCTTTCAGTGCATCCGCCACCGGGCGTTTGCGTGCTTCTATATCGGCCAGAACTTCAATTGCTCCGGCTACTCGCCCGCCCAGTCGCATATCATACTCCGTATCGGTTGAACCCGTATGGAGCCGGTCGTAACCGCGATCGGGCAGAAGGGCAAGGGGAGGCCCGCCGCAGCATGGCCTTTCCCTTGAGTTGAAGTGGCGAATGGCTTAGCCGTCGACGCCCTTCATGCCCTTGCCTGCAACCTTATGGCTGTCGGCAACGATCTGATAACAGACCTGTGCCGTACCCGAGCGGACCATGCCGATGTTCTGGGCAGCAGCCTTGGATACGTCGATGACGCGGCCGCGGATAAACGGTCCGCGATCGTTGATGCGCACGATCACGCTTTTGCCGTTACGCTTGTTGGTCACCAGAACCTTGGTGCCGAAAGGCAGCGAGCGATGCGCGGCGGTGAGCTTTGCCGCATTCATCCGTTCACCGGATGCGGTCTTGGAAGTGAGAGCATACCAGGATGCATGTCCGCATCCGGGCGCAGCATTGGCCTGCGCCTGGCCGAGAAGTGCAAAAGCAGCAATGGCGGCCGTGGCGGCAGTTAGGCGTCGAACTGTTTTCAAGTCGGTCGTCCCCGTCGTTAAGTCCCTGCACGTTGCGTGCAAGACGGCTTAGGCGAGCCGAAAAATGGCGAAAACGTGGGGCTTGATATCACGGAATGTTAATGAATGTAACATTTGTGATTACATTGCTATCGATCTTTTTAACGAGCCGGCTAATGGATGTTGGAATAAAACCTTAGGAATCAGTCGGTAAACGGAATTACGTTCCTGCAAGATTCCGTGATGTGCTGCGATCACAAAATGGAGCGAAAAAAATTTGTTGTCGCACGGTGGTTTCTGCCCAAATTGGACAGATAATGTGGCGCTTTGCCGTAAGGATTAAGAAATATTAACTCGAAAGAGGCCTCAGGATGGAAATTTCAACCGTTTCAAAACGGGAATTTTAGCCGCGCCAGGTATTCTCCGACCACATTTGAGCGAGCGAAATGTGGTAATTGGGGAATGCAAACTTGAAGCCCGTCGAGCGGATTTTTTCATTCGAGACGCGTTTGTTGGCGCCGTAGAATGATCGCGCCATCGGCGTCATCTCTGCCGTCTCGAAATCCATTTCTGCTGGCGGCTCGACACCCATCAGGCGGGCGGCCTCGGTAATCACATCCTGGGGCGCGCAGGGCTCATTGTCGGTCACATTATATATGCCGGCAAGATTGCGCTCCGCGAGAAACAGTGCGGCGCTGCCGATATCCTCGACGCGGATACGGTTGAACACCTGATCCTTCTTTATGATGCGGCGCGCGGTGCCGCGATCGAGATTGACAAAGGCATTGCGCCCCGGTCCATAAATGCCGGAAAGGCGTAGCGCCGCGACCGGCACGCCTGCAATGCGACCCTGCTCGGCCCATGCCTCTTCCGTATCGACGCGCTCGATCGACCGACCGAGGATCGGGCTGCCCGGCGTCTCTTCCGTTACCCATCCGCCGCCATGATCGCCATAGACGCCGACCGTCGACAAATAACCGATCCATTTCAGCTTCGGGCAGAGCGCCGCGAGCCGCCCGGCAATCAGTTTCAGCAGCGGATCGTGCTCCTTGCCGGGTGGGATCGACTGGATGAGGTGGGTGATATCCTGCAGTGCCGCCAGCAATTCCGGGCTGAATGCAGTGCCGTCAAAGATGTAGGGCTTTATATGATGCGATGCCAGCGCCTCAGTGCCTTCTGGCGTGCGGGCCGTACCGGCAACGGAAAAGCCTTTTTCCGCAAAGGCTTTCGCGATCGCCTTGCCCGAATAACCGCACCCGAAGATCATCACCGTCATCAATCCACTCCTGCCATCTGCCATTCCCGGCGAACCTCGGGATCATTATCTGCTGCGCGGCCTTGAGCGAATGTGGCAAACGCGCCATCGTCCATCAATTGCCTCAAGGCCCAAATAGCCATGCCCCGCACGGTAGGGGAAGCATCATCGGCGAGACGCCGGCATTGTTCGATGAACTGGCGATCACCGGAATTGCCGGCTGCGATCAGTACATTGCGAACAAAACGGTCGCGCCCGATGCGTTTGACCGGCGAGCCGGAGAAGAAGGCGCGGAACGCAGGATCGTCCAGCGTCAGCAGAAAGGCTATCGACGGTTCCTTCAGGTCCTCGCGCGCCTTCAGCTTCATCTCGGATGCGCTGGCGGCAAACTTGTTCCACGGACAGGCGGAAAGGCAGTCGTCGCAGCCATAGATGCGGTTGCCGATCATTGGGCGGAATTCCGCGTCGATCGGCCCCTTGTGCTCGATCGTCAGGTAGGAAATGCAGCGCCGCGCATCCAGCCGGTATGGGGCAGGGAAGGCAGAGGTCGGACAGGCATCGAGACAGGCGCGGCAGGAGCCGCAATGATCCTTTTCCGGGCTGTCGATCAAAAGCTCGGCGGTGGTGAACAGGCTGCCGAGAAACAGCCAGGAGCCATGGCTGCGGCTGACGAGATTGGTATGCTTGCCCTGCCAGCCGAGACCTGCCGCCTCCGCCAGCGGCTTTTCCATCACGGGTGCCGTATCGACGAACACTTTGACGTCTTCGCCCGCCCGCGCCGCAAACCGGGTGGCGATCTCCTTCAATCGCCCCTTCATCACATCATGATAATCGCGATTACGGGCATAGACTGAGATCGCCGCCTTGTCCTTCATTGACTGGAGATAGCGCGGGTCTTCTTCGGGTCCGTAATTCAGCCCGAACATCACGATCGAGCGCACTTCGCTCCAGAGCGTTTTCGGATCGGATCGGCGTTCCTTCGTCTCCGCCATCCAGTCCATCGTGCCATGATGGCTGTCGTCGAGAAACACGGAAAGCCTTTCCGGCGCACGCGGAATGCTCGTCGGCAGCGTGATGCGACAGAGATCGAACCCTTGCGCGGTCGCTTCCTCGCGAACGAAGGCGGTCAGCTTCTGCCGCCGGCGAAGCGCCTTATCGTCTTCGCTCTTGTCCGGGCTAGAAATCGAGGTCCGCATAATGAGAGACCGGGGTCAGGCCACGGATGCGTTCGGCAAGCATCGGGCGGAAGGATGGGCGCGACTTCAGCCGCTGGTACCAGTCTTTGGCGATAGGGAATTCCGACCACTCGATTTCACCGAGATAGTCGAGAACGGAAATCGAGGCTGCAGCAGCAAGGTCTGCGTAGCTCAGCCGCTCACCGGCTAGCCACTGGCGGGAGCCTGCAAGCCATGAGAGATATTTCATGTGCTGGCGGATATTGGCGCGCGAGGTGCGCAGCGCCTTAGAGTCTGGTGCGCCGCCGCCTTGGGCTGCGGTCATCTGCAGCTTGTAGACCCGTTCGCGGGTGAGTGGACGGGTTACGTCCTGCTCCATCTTCTGCAGGAACCATTCCGTCAGGCGGCGGATTTCCGCGCGGTGCCAGGGATCTTCCGCCAGAAGCCGGCGCTCGCGTTTCAATACACCATGGGTTTCGTCGAGAAACTCCATCAGCACCGAAGGGCCACAGAGCACGCGCATGCTGTCATCGACATAGACGGGAAGCGTCGCTGCCGGGTTGAGGCTCAGGAATTCCCGCCGCTTTTCCCATGGCTGCTCCTCCACCAGATCAGCCTGAAATCCATACTCGGCAAGGATCAGGCGAACAAAGCGCGAGGCGGACGACATGGGGTGATGGTATAGGGTGGGCATCTGGATTTGAGCTTCAGCTATGGTGTACGGGGTGTGGGTGGCATGGCTTATATCGCGCCCGCCTGACATAGGTCAGCTATATGGACTTGATAGGCCCAACACAAGCAAGCGGCATAGATTCACGATCACGTCGCAAACTGCCTGCATTTTGTCAGTAAAGAATTAAGAACGATCGCAATCGCATGCCAACCATGCCGATTGCGGAAATTGCGACCGAATTTTCCTGAAATTGCCATCTCAATGGCACAGTGGTCTCACCAAAGATGGGAGACAAGGCCGAACGGCATTCGTTCCTAAAGTATGAGCGGCCTGTGGCCGCTCTACAGGCATTCTTAGCGAGGAATGGATGCCGTGGCGCACGGATCGACGCCGTAAGCCGGAGCGCAACCTTCTTTGCCGCTTGCAGCGGTCTGGGGCGCCATGAAAGAACCCGCGAGAATGACAAGTGCCGCGCATGCAAAGAAAAGGGCGATAGGCTTGCCCATGAAAGACGCCTTTCAAATAGATGATATTGCAGTGAACTCATTTCGTGCGACCGATTTATTGGTCACCGCTTCTGAATTCAATAACGGTTTTTGCTAAACCTGCGGTTAACGCACACTCATTTGCGTGTGAGGACTTTATGCCACATCGACAATTGTCAAGTTGCATAAATCCAAGGCTTTAGATGCGCCTGCCGGTTAGGCAGGCACCTGAAGCGCGCTCAGCAAAAATGACAAAAGGCAAGTCAGGCCGCCTTGCCGCTGCCGGTAAACTGGCCGTGCGGGCGGAAATGGACGAGGTAGGATGCGAGGATGGAGCCTGGAACAACCGGACGAATGCCAAGCCCGCAGAGCGTGCGCCCCTCCTTGATCGCATTCTCGGAGACGACGTTGTCACTCTTGAGAAGTTCAACCTGATCGGCAGTCACCGGTGGCTTCACGAACGGGATGAGCGAAGCGATGCTTCCGATCATCGAGGCAATTCCGAAAGGCAGCGAAACCAGCGCACGATCGCGACAGGTCACACGCAGCACGGTCTCTAGACAGTCGCGGAATGTCATCACTTCAGCGCCGCCAAGTTCGTATATCGTGCCGGGTTTGAGTGTGCCATCGACCGAACGAGCAACGACTTCCGCCACGTCCTCGACATAGACGGGCTGCAGCTTGGTCTTTCCGCCGCCGATCAGCGGCAATGCCGGAAGCCGGCGGGCCATCGCACCAAACTTGTTGAAGAAATTGTCTTCCGGTCCGAAAACGATCGACGGCCGCAGGATCACGGCCTCGGGGACCAGCGACAGGATACTTGCTTCGGCGCGGCCCTTGCTGCGCGCATAGGACGAGTTGGAATTCACATCAGCGCCCATCGCCGAAATATGTGTGAACTTCGCACCTGCTTTGGCTGTCGCTTCAGCGACCGCGCGAGCGCCTGCGTCCTGAATGGCGTCAAAGGTGTTGCGGCCGCTTTCAAACAGAATGCCGACGCAGTTGATCACATGCGCCGAGCCTTCGACAGCACGCTCGATCGACTTCGGATAGCGAAGATTGGCCTGAACCAGCGAAATCTGGCCGACATTACCCGCTGGCAGAAGAAAACCGGCGAGATCCGGGCGGCGCACTGCGACGCGCACGCGATAACCGCGCTTGGCGAGCGAGCGAACCACATGGCGACCTACGAAACCTGATCCACCGAAAACGGTAACAAGCGGCGGAAGATTATTTACGGTCATGGTCTGCCCCGAAATCTGTCTCTTACTCATTGGTCTTTAGCTTAAACCTCAACGTGGTGGAAGAGACTTGCGCGCCTCAGATGTCGCAAGTCTCCCAGAGGCTTCATATCCCCTGTACGACCACCATTTCGCCGTCAGCAACTTCCTGTCGGATTTTTGCAGCCACCTGATATTCCGGCGAATTATAGCAATCGATCGCAGCCTGCATCGATGGAAACTCGATCACGACATTGCGATGGCGCGATGTGCCTTCCAGTTCTTCACGCGCGCCGCCGCGCGCCAGAAAATGCGCGCCATATTTCTCGAAGGCGGGTTTCGCGGCCGCCACGTAATCCTTGTAGCGCTCGAGATCGTGCACATCCATTCGCGCGATCCAATACCCCTTGGTCATGAAATATCCTCCTCTCCCGTTTAGGCTCATTCGAAATCGGGCGAATCAGGAGGCAAGTCAATATGCTGCGATACGCATTCCCTCTCGTAGCGGCTGTAATAGTGGCGGGCGGCTCGCCGCTTTTACTCGTTGCTTCCGATGCGCGGGCCGATGCCTGCCCGGCGAACGTCATGGACGCACTTCGTGCGCCGGCGGGCAAGGATGCAAAGCCGGTCAATATTCGCTGCGACGTTAGCTTGAACAAGGGGGACAGGATCACCCAGCGCATCGTCTTCTCGGGCAGCCGTTCCTCCGGTGTTGTCTTCGATTGCAACGGGGCGCTGATCGACGGCAGCGCAACGAAGGCAAGGACGGTGCTGATCCAGTCTCGCAAGACTGATGACGGCAAGTGGGACGTGCCCACCGACATCACCATCCGCAACTGCCGGATCAAGGGTGATCTGCGCATCCAGGGGCTCGGCAATAACGGTCAGGCGAAAGAGGTGAAGGCGTCGTCGAACAGGGATGGCCACACCCAAAGGGCGCAGGCCGCAGCGCCGACCGGCATTCTGCTCGACAACCTGACATTTTCCGGCAGCGTCGGTGTTCCGCTCTATCTCGCGCCGGGCGTAACCAATGTCACGCTGCAGAATTCCCGTTTCACCGGCAAGGCAAGTTCCACCGTCGTTTATCTCGATGCGGAATCAGCCGGAAACGTCCTTGTCGGAAACACATTTTCCGCTCGCCCCGAATGGCGCGAGGTTATCGCCGTCGATGGTTCTGCAAACAATCGGATTGAAAACAATACATTCGTCAATCCGCTCAGCGGCGGGGTCTATCTCTACCGAAACTGCGGCGAGGGCGGCACGTTTCGCCATCAGTCGCCTCAGGGCAATCTCGTTCGCGGCAACACGTTTCAATATCAGGTGCCGGTTGCGCGCCCGGCAGTCTGGATCGGCAGCCGACAGGGCCTCAGTATGTTCAACAGCTATTGCCTCGTCCAGCCCAAGATGTTGCTCGGCGGGCTGGATCATAACGACGGTGCCAATAACAACACTGTTATGGATAACCGCCTGATCGGCGGCTCTCCGAATCTGATAGTCGATGAAGGCGCCCGCAACCGCGTCGCCAATAATCGCTAGCTGGCTGCGTATCACGCGTCGTTGGCGGGCCAGAGTGCCTCTCGCATTTCGGCAAGGATGGCTTCCGCAGAAGCTTTCGGATCATCCGCCTTGACGATTGGACGGCCGACGACGAGATGCGTGGAGCCTGCTTTCAGCGCATCGAATGGTGTCACGACACGCTTCTGGTCACCGGCATCGGCACCTTTCGGGCGAATGCCGGGGGTAACGATCGCCATGTCGGTGCCGAGGATCTCGCGAACCGCAGCAGACTCTTCTGCCGAGCAGACAATGCCGCCCATGCCGGCGTCGCGGGCTTGCGCCGCACGGGTGCGGACCAGCTGTTCCGGCGTCTGGGCATAGCCTGCCTCGGTCACGTCAGCTGCATCCATCGAAGTCAGCACGGTGACGCCGAGCAGGCAGAGATCCGATCCCTTGGCGGCTTCGACTGCGGCCCGCATCGCCTTCGGATAGGCGTGCAGCGTCAACATGGTCATGCCCATCTTGGCAATATTCTCGACGCCCTTCGCCACCGTGTTGTCGATATCCAAGAGCTTCATGTCGAGAAAGATCTTCTTGCCGTCCTTGGCCAGGTCACGGGCAAATTCCAGCCCGCCTGCAAATACCAGCTGATAGCCTATCTTGTAGAAGGAGACGCTCTCGCCCAGTGTAGCGACCATTTTTTCGGCCTCGGAAACGGTCGGGATATCGAGGCCCACGATCAGTCGGTCACGCGCTTGCATGTTGGTCATTCCCCTTGCCATGTTTCTATCGGGGTCCAGTCGCATGAGACGGTGCGATCCGCAAGGGAGAAGCAGAAGAGATTTCCGCCGCCGCCCTTCTGATCCTGGCTTCTGGAGATCGGGATCTGCAGCAGATGACACTTCAGGAGCGTGCCGACGCCGCCATGACCGACAAAGGCGATCGGCATGTCGGGATTGTGGTCGGAAAGGATGCGCTCGAAAGCGGCAACGATGCGGGCCTGTGCGTCCGCGGCCGTTTCCCAGCCCTTGAAGCTTTCCATCGGATTGGCGAAGAACCAGTCTGCCGCCGCCTCGAATTCCGGCGGTGCGAGAAAGCCGGTCGCCGACCGGTCGTTTTCATGCGTGTCGGGAGCAAGCATGATGGAGACATCTGAGACTGCGGCCAGCATCTCGGCGGTTTCTATCGCCTTGGTCTCGTCGCTTGAAACGATCCTGCCGAGCTTTTGCGCCCAGGGCTGCTGTGCAGCTTTCTCGGCGCGCTGCCGGCCGATATCAGACAGTCCCCATTGCGGCACCGGCACGTTCGGGTCGATGCGCACCTGCGGGTGAGTGATATAGAGGCCGAAGGTCATGTCGGTCAGAACTCCAGAGCGAATCGAAATCGATCCCGCTTACATCGGACGATTGACGCGAGTATGAATTCAGGCTCGGGTATAGGTCCAAAGCTGCGCCGGCGGGATATTCCGCACGACAAAATCATAATGCTTGATCTTGTAGCGATCCGGATTGGCGATGATCGGCGAGACCGGACCATAGGTGATCTGCATCACCGGGCGCCCGGCGGGCATGCGGTCGAGCAGATCTTCCAGAAGCGCAATACGGCTTTCCATCGGAAAGCTCAGCATCGGGATGGCGGAGATCACGCTGTCGAAGATGACCGATTTCATCCCGCCCAGCGTCTTGTCGAGGTCGAAGGCGTCGCCATTGATGAAATGGACGCCTTGATAGGTTTTAAGCAGGTTCTGGTAGAAATCCGTCGAATATTCGATCGACACGAGGTTTTCCGGTGCGATGCCGCGCTCCAGAATTGCCTTGGTGATAACGCCTGTACCGGGGCCAAGCTCAAGGACGGGCAGGCCGGACGAGGGATTGATGACGCTTGCCATCCGCTTGGCGGTGACGGAAGACGTGGGGCAGATCGCACCGACACTTTTCGGACCATCCATCCAGCCTTTGAAGAAACGGATTTCCTCGTCGAACTTCCGGCCGAGCCGTTCCTTCAAGCGTAATTCCATCTAGTTACCTCTCCCGGTTTTCATGCCTATCTGGTCGTCTGGCCGCAGGGGTCAAGGGCAATGACGCAAAGGCAGATAAGAATGTCGCAATTAGAAAGCGGCATAAAAAAGGCGGCTCGGAATTTCCGGCCGCCTCGATTGTTTTATACGCGCATTGGCATCAATACGTAGAGAGCGTCGTCTCCCGCTGTATCTCTCACCAGCGTCGGTGAACCCGCATCCGCCAGCATGAAGATGGCGTCGTCGCCCGAAAGCTGGGCCGTGATGTCGAGCAGATATTTTGCGTTGAAGCCGATTTCCATCGGATCGTTATCGTATCCGACCGCGACTTCTTCCGTAGCGCTGCCCGAATCCGGGTTGTTGACCGTCAGCATCAATTGGCCTTCCGTCAGGGCAAGCTTTACTGCGCGGCCGCGCTCGGACGAGATGGTCGAAACGCGATCGACCGCCTTGGTGAAGGTCTGGCAATCGACGCGCATTTCCTTGTCGTTGCCGGTCGGGATAACACGCTGGTAATCCGGGAACGTGCCGTCGATCAGCTTCGACGTCATGATGATGTCGGCGATCGTCAGGCGGATTTTTGCGTCCGAAACTTCAACGGTGACCGCAGCTTCCGGATCATCCACGAGCTTCTGCAATTCACCGACCGTCTTGCGCGGAATGATGATGCCCGGCATGCCTTCCGAACCGGAAGGAGCCTGCACGTCGGCGCGTGCAAGACGGTGACCGTCGGTTGCAACGGCGCGCAGCTTCAGGTCGCCGCCGGCTTCGATCGTGTGGAAGAAGATGCCGTTCAGGTAATAGCGGGTCTCTTCGGTAGAGATCGCAAACTGGGTGCGATCGATCAGCATCTTGAGATCGGTCGCCTTCAGCTTGAACGTATGGCTGAACGAGCCTGCGGTCAGGTCAGGGAAATCGGTTTCCGGCAGGCACTGTAGCGAAAACTTCGAACGGCCGGACTGCACTGTCATCGATCCGCCATCCGGGTTGGTGGCGAGCAGCACTTCCGAGCCGTCAGGCAGCTTGCGGACGATTTCATAAAGAAGATGCGCCGGAACCGTGGTGGCGCCGGCCTGTTCAACCATCGCCGGAACGGACTCGGTGATCTCCAGATCGAGGTCCGTAGCCTTCAGTTCGACGCTGGCGTCGGAAGCGCGCATCAGCACGTTGGAAAGGATCGGAATTGTGTTGCGGCGCTCGACCACGCGATGCACGTGGCTCAACGATTTCAGAAGATTGGACCGCTCGAGAGTAATACGCATGGACTCAACCGCTTTCGACCTGGGCGTCCCGAAAGCTGGGGCGCCTTATTTTCTTCGGCTTTCATAAGCCGGACGATGTGGAGGGGCAAAATGGCAGAGATCGACCTTTCAACGCAAGAGGATAAGCGGGAAGTCTGCTTCATTTCGGCACTCGCGGCAGGCCTGCACACAGAAAACTTGCCTCTCTGCCGCTTGCGGGTCGCCATCGCCTTGACCATAAAGGGCTTATGATCATCCAACTGAATTGAAAAGCTCGTGGCTGGACCCTCTGAAGCGACCCGGGGCTACCGCGTCGCCAACACTTTCGTTCCCTCGCGCCCGCTGGAGCCGGCGCTTTATCTTGTCGCGACGCCGATCGGTAATCTTGGCGATGTTACGCTGCGTGCGCTGGAGACGCTTGCCGGTGCCGACGTGCTGGCCTGCGAGGATACGCGTGTCACTCGCGTACTTCTCGATCGTTACGGCATTGCCAATAAACCCTATGCCTATCATGAGCATAACGCCGATGAGATGGGGCCAAGGCTGTTGGCGGCGCTTGATGAGGGCAAGTCGGTTGCGCTTGTGTCCGATGCCGGCACGCCGCTGGTTTCCGATCCGGGTTATCGGCTGGGGCGATCGGCGATCGAGGCGGGTTACAAGGTCGTGCCCATTCCCGGTGCATCTGCGCCTCTGGCGGCACTGGTTACCTCCGGCCTCCCCAACGATGCCTTCATGTTCGCCGGGTTCTTGCCCGTAAAGGAAAAGGGAAGGCGTGACCGGCTGGCGGAGCTGTCGAAGATACCGGCGACATTGATATTTTTCGAATCTCCGCATCGTATCGCTGCAACGCTGGCGTCGGCGGCCGACGTGCTTGGTGCCGGCCGCGCTGCCTGTGTCGGGCGCGAGCTGACCAAGGCTTTCGAGGAGATAAGCCGCGCATCTCTCGGAGAGTTGGCCGAAGCCTTTGATGGCCGCAACGTCAAGGGCGAGATCGTCTTCCTTGTTGGTCCGCCGGCTTATGATGACGTACCGGCTGCCGTCGATGTCGATGTGCTGCTCGAAGAGCTGTCGTCTTCGATGCCGGCGGCCAAGGCTGCGGCCGAGGCCGCACGTCTGACGGGCCTCTCCAAGAGAGATCTCTACCAGCGGCTCGTCGCCATGAAGGATAAGGATGGGGGCTGATGGACCGGAGTGCCGAGGATAAACGGCATCAACGCCGTCGCGCCGAGCGGCGCGGCCACGTTGCCGAATATCTTGCGGCTCTCTACCTTTTGCTCAAGGGCTATAAAATCCTTGCATTTCGCCACCGGACCAGGCTTGGCGAGATTGATATCGTTGCGCGCAGAAATACGCTCATCCTGTTTGTCGAGGTGAAGGCCCGAGCGCGTGAAGGTGATGCCATCGATGCTGTCGGCTACGACACGCAGAGACGGATAAGAGCGGCAGGCGATATCTGGCTGTCGCGCCGCCGTGACGCGCATCTTCTGTCCGCTCGCTACGACATTGTCGCCGTTCTGCCATGGCGTTTGCCTCGTCATTTTCCGGATGCTTTTTGACGGCTGAATGAAGTTTTTGCAAAGCTGTGCAAACGTCACAAATCTGAAATCGAACTGTTAAGAGCCTGTCACGAGCAGGTCCTATTGCGATCCTCGATCCAACCAAGGCGGAGAGGACGTAACCATGACCATGATCAAGAAATTTTCGATGGCCGCGATGGCAGTTGCTATGTCTGCAACATCCTCGCTCGCAGCAACCAATATCACCTGGTGGCACGGCATGGGTGGCCGTAACGGTGAAGTCATCAACGAAGTCTCGCAGAAGTTCAACGCTTCGCAGACCGCTTGCGCTCTGACCCCGATTTCCAAGGGCACCTACGAAGAAGCGCTTGCAACCGGCATCGCCGCCTTCCGTTCGGGCGAGCAGCCGAACATCCTTCAGGTATTCGATGCCGGTGCTGCCACCATCATCAACGCCAAGGGTGCTACGGTTCCGGCCGAAGACCTGATCAACAATGCAGGTTACAAGTTCGACCGCGAAGCCTTCATCGAAGGCGTGCGTTACTTCTACGCCGACAGCGAAGGCAAGTTCATCGGCATGCCGTTCAACTCTTCGGCGCCGATCATGTACGTCAACCCGCAGGCTTTCGAAAAGGCCGGCGTTGAGGTGCCCAAGACCTGGGAAGAGTTTGAAGCTGTTGCTCCCAAGCTCAAGGAAGCCGGCTTCATCCCGATGACTGCGTCGCAGCTCACCTGGCAGTTCACCGAGAACTTCTTCTCGCGCCAGAACATCGCATTCGCCAACAACAACAACGGTTACGACAGCGTTGTCGACACCAAGATGAACCTCACCGACAAGAACCTTGTCATGATGTTCGAAAAGCTGAAGGCCTGGTCTGACGCCGGTCTTTACAAGTTCTACGGCGCAAGCTGGAACGACAACCAGAAGCCTTTCGAAGAAGGCAAAGTTGCCATGTGGATCGGCTCTTCCGGTTCCTTCGGTGGCCTGCAGAAGACAGCTTCCATGCCGTTCTCTGCTGACTTCCTCCCCTACTGGAAGGGCATTCAGGGCGCCGGCACCAACACCTTCATCGGTGGCGCAGCACTCTTTGCAATGGCTGGCAAGCCGGAAGCCGAAAACAAGTGCACTGCCGACTTCTTCCAGTTCCTGACCTCGCCGGAAATCCAGAAGTTCTATCACCAGGCTACCGGTTATGTCGCCATCACCAAGGCTGCTTACGAGCTCGCCAAGTCTGAAGGCTACTATGAGAAGACCCCGGTTGCCGAAGTCGGCATCAAGCAGCTGATGCTGCCGTCGGGCGAATGGTCCAAGGGCTACCGCCTCGGTTTCTACCCGCAGATCCGTTCCATCATGGAACGCGAATACAACGAGATCTTCTCGGGTGAAACGACCGTCCAGAAGGCCTTCGAAACCATCGAGAAGGAAGGTAACGACCTCCTCGCCCGTTTCGCCAAGACCGCCGGCTGATAGCCACCTCCCATCATCGTCCGTCCGCTCCCTCAAGGGGCGGGCGGGCTCTTTTGTAATTGCAAGAAAGGGGAGAACTCGTGGCCTATACGACGTCACAGCCGCAGCTTGGCGGTTTCCTGTCCCGCTTCGGTTTTGGGAAAAGCGCGCGTAAAAAACCCGCCGTCGCGACGGAAGAAATGAAGCGCGTGCAGTTCACCTCGCCCGTTCTGCCCTATCTGTTCCTTTTCCCGCAGCTCGCGGTGATTTTCATCTTCTTCTACTGGCCTTCGGTTCAGGCGATGAACTCGTCCTTCTATCTCGAGGACCCGTTCGGCTTCGGTTCGACCTTCGTCGGCCTGAGTAACTACACCGATGTGATCTTCAGTTCCGAATACCAGTCGATCGCGCTGTTCACGGCCGTTTTCACCGTGCTCGTCACCTTCCTGTCGCTCTCGCTGGGTTTGCTGCTCGCCGTCAAGGCAGATCGCGTCATCCGCGGAGCCTCAACCTACAAGACGCTGCTGATCGCCGTCTATGCCATTGCCGCACCCGTCTCGGGCCTGATCGGCATGATGATCTTCGACCAGCATGTCGGCCCCTTCGTGAAGATGATGTCCTACTTCGGCTGGCACATGCAGGTGGGCCTGAATTACTACGACACGGCCTTCGCCATGACGGTCGTCGCCGTCTGGAAGCAGATCCCCTACAATTTCATCTTCTTCCTGTCGGGCCTGCAGAATGTGCCGGTCTCCGTGCGCGAAGCGGCGATGATCGATTGCCGTTCGGGCCTGCGCCGCTTTTGGACGGTCATCCTGCCGCTTCTGGCGCCGACCGCCTTCTTCCTTTTGACCATCAACGTCACCTACGCGCTGTTCGACACGTTCGGCATCATCGACGTCATGGTCAAGGACAAGCCGGCCAACAACCCGGTCACGCTGGTCTACAAGGTCTATGCCGATGGTTTCCGCGGCAATGATATCGGCGGCTCCTCGGCCCAGTCGGTCATCCTGATGATCGTCGTCTTCGTCCTCACCATCTTCCAGTTCCGCTTCATCGAGCGGCGCGTCCACTACAATTGAGAGGATAAGGCCATGTATCGCATACGGTTTACCGATCACCTTATCCTCATCCTCGGCGCACTGTTTCTCTGCATGCCGGTCGTGGTTGCGTTCATGACGTCCACCCATACGGCGGCAGACATTCACAGCAATGGCCTGTCGCTTGCCTGGGGTGACAATTTCGTCGCCACCTACGAAAAGGTGCTGACCCAGAAGGGCGGCTTTACCGGCGATATCACCGGCGCACGCATGGTGATGAATTCGCTGATCCTCGGCATCGGTTTTGCCGTCGGCAAGATCGTCCTGTCTATGATGGCCGCCTATGCGATCGTCTATTTCCGCTTCCCGATGGCGACGCTCTCTTTCTGGGTGATCTTCACCACCCTGCTTCTGCCGCTCGAAGTGCGCATCATGCCCTCCTATCAGGTCATGTCTGATCTCGGCCTGCTGAACAGCTATACGGGCCTGATCGTGCCGCTTCTTGCCTCCGCCACCGGCACATTCTATTTCCGCCAGTTCTTCAAGTCCGTGCCCGAGGAACTGCTCGAAGCGGCGCGTATCGACGGCGCCGGCCCCTTCAAGTTCTTCATCGATATTCTGGTGCCGATCTCTCGCACCATGATCGCCGCCATCTTCATCATCATGTTCGTTTATGGCTGGAACCAGTATCTCTGGCCGATGATGATGACGACCGACGAGAGCTTCTTCACGTTGATGCGCGGCATCAAATCCATTCTGCAGGTCTGGGTCGGCTCGAACATTCCCGATTACAACGAGGCATTTGCGCTGGCGGTTCTCGCCATGCTTCCGCCTGTGGCAATCGTGGTGATTTTCCAGAGCTGGTTCATCAAGGGCCTGACCGAAAGCGACAAGTAAGGAACGATAAAATGGCCGCGATCGACATAAGCAGCGTTGGCAAGATTTATAACGGCGGCGTCCGTGCCGTCACCGACATCAATCTCGACATTCGGGACGGCGAGTTCATCGTGCTCGTCGGCCCTTCCGGCTGCGGCAAGTCCACGCTTCTGCGCATGGTCGCAGGCCTGGAGGAGATTTCCGAAGGCACGGTGAAGATCGGTGACCGCGTGGTCAACCAGGTCGAGCCGGCCGACCGCGATATCGCGATGGTTTTCCAGAACTATGCGCTCTATCCGCATATGACGGTGCGCCAAAACCTCGAATACGGGTTGAAGAACCGCAAGACGCCGAAGGCCGAGATCGACTCTCGCGTCAATGAAGCGGCCCGTATGCTGGAAATCACCCAATATCTCGACCGCAAGCCGCGTGCGCTTTCCGGCGGCCAGCGCCAGCGCGTCGCCATGGGCCGAGCCATCGTCCGCAAGCCGGCCGCCTTCCTTTTCGACGAGCCGCTGTCGAACCTCGACGCGAAGCTTCGTGTCTCCATGCGCGGCGAGATCAAGCGTCTGCAGCGCCGCCTCGGCACGACCTCGATTTACGTTACCCACGACCAGCTGGAAGCCATGACGCTTGCCGATCGCCTCGTCGTCCTGAATGGCGGAAAGATCGAACAGGTTGGCTCGCCGCTCGATGTCTATCACACCCCGGCCTCGACCTTCGTTGCAAGCTTCATCGGCTCTCCCGCCATGAACCTCGTCAAGGCGGAGCTGCAGGGTGACAGGCTAGCGATCGGCCCGTCGCAGATTTCGCTGAGCGGTTACGCCCCCACATCCGGTGCCGTCACGGTGGGCCTGCGCGCCGAAGACCTGCGCGTGGTGTCGTCGGCTGAAGGCATGCCCTTTACTGTCGAATATGTCGAGGAACTCGGCTCCCAGCGTCTGGCCCATGGTCTTGTCGGCGATCAGGCGATCACCATCGCGCTCTCCGGCGAAGCCGAGATTACCGACAACATGCGGATCACCATCGATCCCTCCAAGTTGCATTTCTTCGACGCCGAGACAGGCAAGCGCCTGGATGCGCGTGCACCCGCAAAGGCAGCAGTCGCAATCGCCGAACCTGTCGCCTGAAGCACCGGATCCAAGCGAGTTGAACCTGTGCGGTCGGGATTGTTCCCGGCCGCATTGCTTTCAGGCCACTGCCATCCTAAATCAGGCAAGCTTGAAATTCAGGCGACATCTTTATCGGGGACGAAACTCATGGCGCATGTTCGCAAGGTCGCAATCCAGATGGACCATATTTCCAGCATCAACATTGCTGGCGATTCCACTTTCGCAATGACCTTGGAGGCCCAATCCCGCGGCTACGAGCTTTTCCATTACACGCCCGACCGTCTGACCATGCGTGACGGCAAGATCTTTGCCGCTGTCGAGCCGCTGCAGGTGCGCGATATCAAGGGTGATCATTTCACCCTCGGCGAAAAGCAGCGCGTCGATCTCTCGCAGATGGATGTCGTGCTTCTGCGCCAGGACCCGCCTTTCGACATGGGCTACATCACCTCCACCCATCTTCTGGAACGCATCCACCCGAAGACGCTTGTTGTCAACGATCCGGCCTGGGTGCGCAATTCACCGGAAAAGATCTTTGTTACTGAATTCGCAGACCTGATGCCGCCGACACTGATTTCGCGTGACCCCGAGGAGATTGCGGCTTTCCGTCAGGAACTGGGCGATATCATCCTGAAGCCGCTTTACGGTAATGGTGGTGCCGGCGTCTTCCATTCCGCCCGTGACGACCGCAACTTCACCTCGCTTCTGGAAATGTTCGGCCAGATGTATCGTGGCGAGCCCTATATCGCGCAGGGTTATCTGAAAGAGGTCCGCAAGGGCGACAAGCGCATCCTGCTCGTCGATGGCGAGCCGGTCGGCGCGATCAACCGTGTACCGGCTGAAACCGACAGCCGCTCCAACATGCATGTCGGCGGCCGTGCCGAACCGACAGAACTGACGACGCGCGAAAAGGAAATCTGCGCCCGTATCGGGCCAGCCCTGCGCGAGCGCGGCTTCATCTTCGTCGGCATCGACGTGATCGGCGACTACATGACCGAGATCAACGTCACTTCGCCGACCGGCATTCGCGAGGTGAAGAAGTTCGGCGGCGCCGATGTCGCAAGCCTGATGTGGGATGCGATTGAAGCCAAGCTCAACTGAGTTCATTGCTCTGATCTGAAAAAGGCGCCTCATCCGGCGCCTTTTTTGTTTCGTTTGTTCGATTTTTGTTCTTGTTTAAATTTGCACGCCATGTCAGCTTATGGTTGTGGTGGCGCGAAGGCAGGCCGTGGGGGCAGGCCATTATTGCGAGCCTCATCTCGGGGAGCGAATGGCATGGTTTCACGCGTCAGTACCATTGCATTCCAGGGCATAGAAGGCGTGCCTGTCGATGTTCAGGTCATGGTAGGGCCGGGCAAGATGGGCATGCATATCGTAGGCCTGCCGGACAAGGCAATTGCAGAAAGCCGCGAGCGGGTGCAGGCCGCACTCCACGCCTCCGGCCTCGCCATGCCGGCAAAAAAGGTAACCGTCAATCTCGCTCCTGCCGATCTGCCGAAAGAGGGGTCGCATTTCGATTTGGCCATCGCCCTTGGTCTGATGTCAGCACTCGGCGCTATTCCTGGTGATGCAGTCTCCGATCATGTCGTAATCGGTGAGTTGAACCTCGACGGCACGCTGGCAGCGGTCGCCGGTGCGCTTCCGGCCGCGATCAGCGCCAACGCCGTAGGCAAGGGACTGATCTGCCCGGCGGACAGCGGCGCGGAAGCAGCATGGGCCGGACCGGATGTCGATATCATCGCACCGCGCAGCCTGATCGCGCTCGCCAATCATTTCCGCGGCACGCAGGTCATCTCGCGCCCGCAGCCCGCCATTCGCGTACTTCCAGCCAACCTGCCGGATCTGGCCGAGATCAAGGGGCAGGAAAGCGCCAAACGGGCCTTGGAAGTCGCAGCAGCCGGCGGTCATAATCTGCTTTTCGTCGGTCCTCCAGGATCAGGCAAGTCGATGCTGGCGGCGCGGTTGCCTTCTATTCTCCCACCGCTTTCGGCAGCCGAACTGCTGGAAGTGTCGATGATCCATTCGATCGCCGGCCAGCTTTCGGGCGGAAAGCTCTCGGACCGGCGCCCTTATCGCACGCCGCATCATTCGGCCACCATGGCGGCGCTCGTCGGTGGTGGTTTTCGGGCCAGGCCGGGCGAGGCGTCGCTTGCCCATCACGGCGTCCTGTTCCTTGACGAGTTTCCTGAATTCTCGCCTCAGGTGCTGGATGCGCTGCGCCAGCCGCTGGAATCCGGCGAATGCGTCATCGCCCGCGCCAATCACCGGGTTTCCTATCCGGCCAGCATCCAGCTCATTGCGGCCATGAACCCGTGCCGGTGCGGCATGGCAGGCGAGCCCGGCCATTCCTGCGCCAGAGGTCCGCGATGTGCCGCCGATTATCAAGCGCGCATTTCGGCACCGTTGATGGATCGTATCGATATCCGCATCGATGTGCCGGCAGTGTCGGCTTCTGACCTGATCCGGCCTGCCCCGGCGGAAAGCAGTGCCGATGTCGCCAAACGCGTTTATGCAGCGAGAGAATTGCAGCAGGATCGCTATCTGGCAGCGGGTGTATCGGGGCCACTTACCAACGCGCGTTGCTCCACCTCATTGATCGAAAAGGTAGCGGAGCCTGATTCATCCGGTCTGCAATTGCTGAGAGATGCGGCGGAGAAACTGAAGTTCTCCGCGCGCGGATATCATCGGGTGCTGAAGGTGGCCCGCACGCTCGCCGATCTTGATGGCAAACCGACCGTTGGTCGGCTGCATCTGGCGGAAGCGATTTCTTACCGCATGGCCAGCGAGCGGCTGGCCATCGCGGCGGCTTGAATCTGCGTTAACCGCCCAAACCGTCGAACAGTGCGGTCGAAAGATAACGCTCTGCGAAGGAGGGGATGATGACGACGATTGTCTTGCCGGCATTTTCCGGGCGGCTGCCGACTTCGATCGCTGCCTTCAGCGCGGCACCGGAAGAAATGCCGACCGGTACGCCTTCAAGGGCGGCCACATGGCGGGCGGTCTCCAATGCATCGGCGCTCGCAACCGTAACGATCTCGTCATAGACCTTTGTGTCGAGGATTTTCGGCGCGAAACCGGCGCCGATGCCCTGGATCTTGTGCGGGCCGGGCTCGCCGCCGGAAAGCACCGGAGATTCCTTCGGCTCGACGGCAATGACCTTGAGGTCGGGCTTGCGATCCTTCAGCACCTGACCTACGCCGGTGATCGTGCCGCCGGTGCCGATGCCGGCGATGAAGATATCGACCTTGCCGTCGGTATCGTTCCAGATTTCCTCGGCCGTCGTCTTGCGGTGGATTTCAGGATTGGCCTGGTTTTCGAACTGCTGCGGAATGATCGCATCCGGTAGCGTTGCGGCCAGTTCCTCCGCCTTGGCAATCGCGCCCTTCATGCCCTTGGGGCCTTCGGTCAGCACCAGTTCAGCACCGAGAAGCGCCAGCATCTTGCGCCGCTCGACCGACATGGTTTCCGGCATGGTCAGGATCAGCTTGTAACCCTTGGCGGCTGCGGCAAAGGCAAGCGCGATACCGGTATTGCCGGAGGTTGGCTCGACAAGCGTCGTCTTGCCCGGTGCGATCTTGCCTTGCGCTTCCAAGCTTTCAATCATCGCGACGCCGATACGGTCTTTCACCGAAGCGATCGGGTTGAAGAATTCGAGCTTCGCCAGGATCGTGGCCTTTACGCCCTTTTCCTTCGCCAGCTTGTCCAGCCTCACGAGCGGCGTGTCGCCGATCGTTTCGGTGATCGAGGAATAGATGCGGCCACGGCCCGGCTTCTTGTCCGACATTGTCGTTTCTCCACGAGAGCGCCATGCGTCCGAATGGACGCACAAAGAGCGCTCAAACTCTTTAAATTCACGCATCAGGCTTTCCGAAAATCGGAAAGCCTGATGCGTGGAACAGGTGATCGAAAAATAGTGCCCGATCGAGAAAGAGGCGAGGACGATTTTGTCTTATCGCATCAAAAAACTGCGAAATATCCTTCTCCTGAGAAGTCTTATGGCGCAATACCATGCTTCAAAAGAGGTGATGTTGACAGCTATCAATGTCGGCGTGGCCGTAAAGCGGTCTTAAACACCCGTCGAACCGAAGCCGCCGGCGCCGCGCAAGGTCTCGGTCACTTCACTGATTTCGGCAACAAGTACCTGCGTCACCGGTGCTATCACCGTCTGGGCAATCCGCATGCCGCGGGTGATGACGAAATCCTCCTCGCCGAGATTGATCAGCAGAACCTTCACCTCGCCACGGTAATCGCTGTCGATCGTGCCGGGCGTATTGAGGCAGGTAATGCCGTTCTTGAAGGCGAGACCAGAGCGCGGACGGATCTGTGCCTCGAAGCCCGCCGGCACCTCGAAGATGAAGCCGGTCGGCACGAGCGCACGGCTGCCCGGAGTAAGCGTCAACGGCTCGGCCACGGCCGCACGAAGATCCATGCCGGCGGCACCAGAGGTTTCATAGGAGGGCAGGTCCAGTCCATCGCCATTCGGCAGGCGGACGAGATTGAGCTTGAGCGAAGAAGATGTGTGAGCGTTCATCCCTTCATTAGCCCGGTGATAGTCGCCGGGGTCAAACACGAATTGAAACTTATCCACTAAGTCGCTAGATACGCGGCAACTCGAAGGATTGTTGCTCACATGGCCGAAACTCTGGCAGAGGCGGTTTCCCGCCGCCGTACATTTGCGATCATCGCCCACCCGGATGCGGGCAAGACGACGCTGACCGAAAAGCTGCTTCTGTTCGGCGGTGCCATCCAGCTCGCTGGCGAGGTCAAGGCGAAGAAGGATCGTATCCAGACGCGGTCCGACTGGATGAAGATCGAGCGCGAGCGCGGCATCTCGGTCGTCACCTCGGTAATGACCTTCGAATATAACGATAAGGTCTTCAACATCCTCGATACGCCGGGTCACGAAGACTTCGCCGACGATACCTATCGCACGCTGACGGCGGTCGATGCCGCCATCATGGTCATCGATGCCGCCAAGGGTATCGAGCCGCGTACGCTGAAGCTTTTCGAAGTCTGCCGGATGCGCGATATCCCGATCATCACCTTCGTCAACAAGATGGACCGCGAAAGCCGCGACATTTTTGAAATCCTCGACGAGGTGGAAGAGAAGCTGGCGTTGGATACCGCTCCGATCACCTGGCCGATCGGGCGCTCCAAAAGCTTCTGCGGCTCCTATCATCTCGCGGAAAACAAGGTGCGCGGTCCCGATAGCGAAGAGGCCATCTCCGTCAATGGCCCCCAGGCCGTGATGGATCGCCTGCCTGAAAACGAGCGTGCCGCTTTTGTCGAAGAGGTCGAACTTGCGCTCGAAGCCTGCCGCCCGTTCGATCGTCAGGCTTTCCTAGAAGGCCATATGACCCCGGTCTTCTTCGGCTCGGCGCTGCGTAATTTCGGTGTGCGCGATCTCATCAATGCGCTCGGCGATTTCGCCCCGCCGCCGCGTGACCAAGTTGCCGATATTCGCACCGTTCATGCCGCCGAAGACAAGATGACGGCCTTCGTCTTCAAGATCCAGGCGAACATGGACCCGAACCATCGCGACCGCATCGCTTTCGCGCGCATCTGCTCCGGCAAGCTGGAGCGCGGCATGAAGGCGAGGCTTGCCCGCACAGGCAAGCAGCTTGGCCTCACCGCCCCGCAATTCTTTTTCGCCTCGCAGCGCCATATCGCAGATACGGCCTATGCGGGTGACGTCGTCGGTATTCCGAACCACGGCACCCTTCGTATCGGCGACACACTGACTGAAGGTGAATCGCTGGTTTTCCAGGGCGTCCCGAACTTCTCGCCGGAAATCCTCCGCCGCGTGCGACTGGGTGATGCGATGAAGGCAAAGAAGCTCAAGGAAGCCCTGCAGCAGATGGCGGAAGAAGGCGTCGTGCAGCTCTTCCAGCCGGAAGATGGCTCGCCCGCCATCGTCGGCGTCGTCGGCGCGCTGCAACTCGATGTCTTGAAGGAACGGCTTTCGGCGGAATACAGCCTGCCGGTCAGTTTCGAAATGTCACGCTTCTCGGTTTGCCGCTGGATCTCGTCCGATGACAAGGCGGATCTGGAAAAGTTCCTGACCGTCAAGCGCGGCGATATCGCCCGCGATCTCGATGGCGATCCGGTCTTCCTGGCGCAGGATGCCTTTTCGCTGCGTTATGAGGCCGAGCGTTATCCGGCCATCAAGATGGCCGCCATCAAGGAATATCACGTCGCCAAGGCGGCGTGATATCGATCAATCGATCCTCAGCTCCGACCTGCCGCTCGTCAGGTCGGAGACAAGCCGCGACACGGCATCGACTTCTGCCTCGGGAACCCAAAGGACGAGATCGGCCCCGGTTGCGGTAAACCGCTCCTCGGCAATGGTAAGATCCGTGACTGCCTGAAGTCGCGCCTTCACGCGCGCCAAATCCGAAAAATCGATCCGCACGAGCCCTTCGACGGAAGGCTTCAGCTCGATCATCGGCGCGCTTCTCAGGCATGCCGCTGCCGTGCCGCCATAGGCGCGCACAAGCCCGCCGCTGCCGAGCAATATCCCGCCGAACCAGCGGGTGACGATCACCACGATATTGTCGAGCGACTGGCCTTCTATTGCGGCGAGGATCGGTTTGCCCGCAGTTCCGCTCGGCTCCCCGTCATCGGAAAAC
Source organism: Neorhizobium sp. UBA3556 (assembly GCA_002376235.1). Taxonomy (GTDB): domain Bacteria; phylum Pseudomonadota; class Alphaproteobacteria; order Rhizobiales; family Rhizobiaceae; genus Neorhizobium. Next base: position 306,458 of record DFNX01000013.1, read on the forward strand.
CGATAGGCCGCGCCGATCCGCCATGCCCAGCAATTGTGATTGGCACCGGCGTCGGAATGCATTGCAATCGCGGCCTTCGCTTCCTCTTCGGTCGTAACGAGAAGTGCGATTGCCAGAAACCGGCTTTTCTTGATGATTTGCTCGAATGTGGCGGTTTGCTCTAGCTGGAACATCACCGTGCTTTATCGCGGGGACACGCGGATTGGAAGTATCCGAAACCCGCGGCGATTTTACAACCATCCGTCTCTTGAACAGGACGGCATTCTTGGCTCCCATCCATCATGAGGTCGCTCTTACCGTACCCTCGCAAACCTTTGAATTAAAGCACCTTGTTTCATGCATTTAGGAGCAATCACATGATTGAAGCCATTTTTGCCTTTCGCGCCAAACCGGGCAAGGAAGACCAGCTTCGCGAAGCGACACTGGCAATCGTCGAGCCGACACGACGCGAGGAAGGCTGCATACAATTCGTCGTCCTTGAGGACGTAAACGCACCCGGCACCTTCTTCATTCGCGAAACCTGGCGGGATCAGGCGGCCCTGGATGAGCATTTCGCTCAGCCTTACCTGAAGGCGCTCGGTGAGATCCACAAGGAAATCCTGGCCGAACCGCTCAAGCAGCACACTCTCAAGGTCTATGAGTGAGCGAGGAAATCTGGCTGGCAGGTAATGGGGCGGAATGTCTCCGTCCCGAAAAATATGCTCAGTCGATAGCAACCATCACATCCGAAGCCTTGATCACCGCATAGGCGTCGGAACCCACCGCAAGCTCCAGTTCGTCCATCGCCTCGTTGGTAATCGAGGACGTGAGGATCAGGCCGTTGCCGAGGTCTATTCGCGCATGTGCCGCCGTCGCTCCCTTCTTGATGTCGACGACCTTGCCCTTGAAGCGGTGGCGCGCGCTGATCTTCATCACAGTTTTCCAGATGAAATAGAAATGCGGTCAGACAATCCGACGGAATATCGACTGTCAATCAGTCGTCAGGTCCTTGAGGAAATCGTCGCACCAGCGGTTGATGTCGTATTCGAGCAGGTGGTTCATCATCTTTTCCCAACGCTGCTTGCGCTCGTCGAGAGACATGCTAAGGCCCCGCGCGATTGCATGGGCCGTACCCTCGATATCGTAAGGGTTCACCAGCAATGCGCCGGTAAGCTCGCGGGCAGCGCCGGCAAAACGGGAAAGCACCAGCACGCCCGGATCTTCCGGGTCCTGAGCCGCGACATATTCCTTGGCAACCAAGTTCATGCCGTCACGTAGAGGCGTGACGAGGCCGATCTTCGCAAGACGATAGAGACCGGCCAGCAGCGGCCGCGGCACGGAGCGGTTCACATAGCGGATCGGCGTCCAGTCCACCTGTCCGAGAGCACCGTTGACGCGTCCGGCCTGTTCGGCGACCGTCCGCTGCATCTGTTCGTATTCGGGAACCTCGGAACGCGATTTTGGCGTGACCTGCAGATAGGTCACCTTGTTCTGGTAAGCCGGGTTCAACCGCACGAATTGCTCGAACGCATCGATACGTTGCGTAATGCCCTTCGAATAATCCAGCCGATCCACGCCGATGATCAGATCACGGTCCTCGATGCTTTCCTTGGCCTTCTTCACCATCGCATTGCGCGAGGCCTTTATCGCATATTGTGAAAAGGCCTCGGTCTCGATCGAGATCGGATAGGCTCCGCCCTTGAAGGTCCGGCCATAGGTGGAGAATTTTTTGCCGCCCTCGAGCCGTTCGCCGATACCTTCGCGCACCAGCCCGCCGCCGAAATTGTCGAGGTCGAAATCGGTATGGAAGCCGACGAGATCATATTGTGAAAGCCCACGCATGATCTGTTCATGCACCGGCATGGCAAACAGCACATCAGCCGGCGGCCAGGGGATGTGCAGGAAGAAACCTATCTTGTTCTTGAACCCCATCTGCCGAAGTTCTGCTGCAAGCGGGATCAGATGATAGTCATGCACCCAGATGATGTCGTCTTCTTTCAAGAGAGGCGCCAGCTTGTGGGCGAAGAAGCGATTGACGCGGAAATAGCCCGCCATTTCCTTGCGGCCATATTCCGCCAGATCCAGCCGGTAGTGACAGATTGGCCAGAGCACCCGGTTGGCAAAGCCGTGATAATATTCCTCGACATCGGTATCGGTGAGGTCCGTCAGCGCATAGGTGATGTTGCCATGCTCGCGGATATCCATCTTCTCCGGGTCACGCTTACCGCTGGATTTGCCGGACCAGCCCATCCAGATGCCGCCGCGCTCTTCGAGTGCGGCCTGCAGGGCAACGGCCAGCCCGCCGGCAGGCGCATCGCCAGCTTTTTTCGGAACGGTGACACGGTTCGAAACGACCACAAGGCGGCTCAAGGCAAATTCCTTCCAATGATGTAGAGCGGCGGCCTGCGCATTATCGCGCGAGGCCTGCCAGAATGTCGCGAAGCTCGGCAGCGGAGGACACCAGCATCGCCGCCTGCGTGACGTTGCCGTCAGGCAAGCTTGCCTCGCCGATCCGGATCGACAGGCCACCCAGCGAATTGGCGGTCTTGAACATGGCCTCGTCGGTAAGGTCATCGCCGATCGCGACCGGCAAACGGCCTGTAAAACAGGTCTCGCCGAGAAAGCTGCGCAGAGCCTCACCCTTGCTGGCGCGGGCCGGACGCAACTCGATCACCATCTTGCCGCGCTGCAAGGCAAACTCGCTTCCGGCCTCCGCTGCTGCGCGCTCCATTAGCGCTTCAAGCTCAGCCTGCCGCTCCGGCGCCTGCCGGTAATGTGCACCGATTGCAGCCCCCTTGTCTTCGATCAGCACCCCATCCCAACTGGCGGTATCGGCAAAAAGCCGCGCCTTCAGGATTTCGAATTCGGGCGACACGGTAACGCGATCGACAGCACCGTTTGACATCCGGCGTTCCGCGCCATGAAGGCCGGCCGTCGGAAATTGATAAGGTGAAAAGAGCCTTTCGGCATAGGGCAGGGCGCGGCCCGTCACCAGCGCCAACGCGCCGCCAAGCTTTTTAGACACCGCATCCAGATTGGCCGGCAGATCCTGCGGCACCACAACGCCGTCGGGAGTTGCAGCCAGATCGATCAGTGTACCGTCGATATCGAGAAAGAGTGCCCAGCGATCGAAATCTCTGAGAAGGCCCGAAACCGTTGTTCCGGATGACGTGAGACCAGAAGAAGATCCGGCTTCACTTAGCTTTGCTTGCTGCGACATACAGCATTATCTAGGCCAGCCTCCGGTATCGACAAGCCTTGCCGCCACGGAACGGCCGCAAATGGGGCGGTCTGTACGATAGCGTTCGGTTATGCATCAAAGCGTTGCCGACACACAACAGTCTTAATGTGCGTTGCAAAACGTGAAGTTGCAGCCGTCGCAATTCCGTCATGAATACTGTTAGCTTAACTTTTCATTAGGCGAATAACTCGACCCTCCTTCCAATGCGCCGCGTTTGGCCGTGATCTCTATCGGAGTGATAAAATCCATGTGCCGTTGGGCTGCCTATCGAGGCGAACCGCTTTATCTGGAAGAGCTTGTTTCATCGCCGGCCCATTCGCTCATAGAGCAATCCCATTGTGCAACCCGCGCCAAGACGGCGACCAACGGAGACGGTTTCGGCATCGCCTGGTATGGCGACAGGCCTGAGCCGGGTCGTTACCGCGATGTTCTGCCCGCTTGGTCCGACTGCAATCTGAGAAGCCTCGCCCGCCAGATCCGCTCCTCGCTTTTCCTTGCCCATGTCCGCGCGGCGACCACGGGCGCCACCCGCCGTGACAACTGTCACCCCTTCGTTCACGGCCACTGGTCCTTCATGCATAACGGCCAGATCGCCAATTTCGATCGTATCCGCCGCCGCATGGAAAGCATGCTTTCGGATGATCTGTTCAGCGCCCGAACCGGCACGACCGATAGCGAAATGATCTTTCTTCTCGCGCTGCAGTTCGGCCTTGATGCTGATCCGCTGGGCGCAATGGAAAAGGCCGTGGCCACGGTCGAGGCGCTGTCGATGGAAAGGTCCGGCGAGGCTCTGGTGCGCTTTACCGCTTGCTTCTCTGACGGCAAGCAGCTTTATGCCGTGCGTTACGCAACCGACCACAAGCCGCCGACGCTTTACGCCGCCCCTATGGCTGGCCCGGCAGGCGCCAAGAGCGGTTACTGCCTCGTCTCCGAACCGTTGAACGACGAGGCCGATACCTGGGTGGAAATTCCGGATGGCAGTGCCGTCAAGGTTTGTCCGGATGGTATGCAGGCGCTGCTCTTCCAGCCGAAGCAGCTCGCCGAGGCCGCCTGATCTTCTTCACGCCACGGGAAGCGTGATCCCAAGCTCCAGCCGCAGCTTTTTCGTCAGCCCTGCAGCCACCAACTCGTAGGAGCGGATCAGGTAATGCACTACTTCATCTTCCGAAAGCGGCGCGCTCGCCCTGATCTCCACCCATTTGCGCTTGGCGAAATAGGGGGCTTGGCCGATCCCTTCGAGCGCTGTCAGGATCTCGAAACTTTCCTCTGAGCATTTCACCACGATCCGAGCTTCGTCACCTTCGCCAAGAAGCGTAAACACCTTGTCGCCCACCTTGGCGACGTGGCTATCCCACTGATCGACGAATGTGGTTCCCGGCAGTTTCTTTACGAAGGCATCAAAGCCATTCTTTGTGAACGGGCTCATGGTCATCGCTCCGGTCTCAGCTTTCTAGTTTGGACGCGATCAGCGCCGCCAGCCGCCCGGCAACCTCATCCTTTGCAAGATCGGGCCATTCATCGATGCCTTGAGCGGAAATGATCTTCACGCGGTTGCGGTTGCCGCCCATCACACCGGTTTCCGGCGAAACGTCGTTGGCGACGATCATGTCGGCGCCTTTACGCTCTAGCTTGGCGCGGCCGTTTTCTTCGACATTCTGCGTTTCGGCCGCAAAGCCGACAACCAGCTTTGGGCGCTTCGCATGGTGGCCGACGGTTTTCAGGATATCCGGGTTTTCCGCCAGCTGCAGCGGGGAAGGGGCCTCGCCCGGCTGCTTCTTGATCTTCTGGTCGGCGGAAGAAACCACGCGCCAGTCGGCAACGGCTGCCACCATGACAGCGATATCTGCGGGCAATTGCGATGTAACCGCTTCCAGCATTTCGCTCGCCGTCTCCACATGAACGGTCGTCACGCTGGCTGGATCGGGGATCGTCACCGGACCGGAAACCAGCGTAACCTTGGCACCAAGCTTTGCCAGCGCTGCCGCAATCGCATGCCCCTGACGGCCGGAAGACCGGTTGGCAATGTAGCGGACCGGGTCGATAGGCTCATGGGTCGGGCCGGATGTGACGATGGCCGTTCGGCCTTCAAGCGGCTTTGCGCCCGCATCGAGCAAATCGACAACCGCGGCTGCGATCTGCAGCGGTTCGGCCATGCGCCCGACGCCCGCCTCGTTGCTTTCCGCCATCTCGCCTGCCATCGGGCCGATGAAGGAAATGCCGTCGCGCTTGAGAACCTCGACATTGCGGCGCGTTGGAGCCGCATCCCACATCTTCGGGTTCATCGCAGGTGCGACGAGAACCGGCCGGTCAGTCGCAAGCAGGACGGTACTCGCCAGATCGTCTGCCAGGCCATGCGCCATCTTCGCGATCAGGTTGGCCGTGGCGGGTGCCACCAGAACGAGATCGCAATCGCGCGCCAGCCTGATATGACCGACATCCTGCTCGTCTTCTCGCGAAAAAAGTTCCGTATAGACATGGCCTGAAGAAAGCGCGCCGACGGCAAGCGGTGTTACGAATTCCTGGGCCGATTTCGTCATCAGTGGCCGCACCTCCGCGCCGCGCTCGCGCAGGCGGCGGATCAGGTCGAGGCTCTTATAGGCCGCGATGCCGCCCGAGATGATGAGGAGAATACGCTTGCCGGAGAGTTCCATTGTCTTGCCTGCCATTGAAGTGCCCGGAAGCTAAGACCTTGTCCTCAAAGTTGCAATCGCCTTTCCTCCTAGTGGTGAATGGCGCGTCGTGAGCAGTTGCGGATCGCACTTGCCTGCGACAATCCGCTGCGCTACCAATTCACCATGGCCGGATGCGGCCAGCCGCCCGCGGCATCCTGCCATGGTGAATGCATCCAACCGACCTTCATCCTGACCATCCGGCCAATGATGACGAACGGATCAGCAATGCGGGCCCTGATTTAGCCGTTCGTCTATTGAAAGGATGATGTCATGCGCGATTTCCGCGATGCGAAACTGATGGCAAAAAGCCTGCGTGAGGCGCTTGCTGAGCAGAATATAGAACTCTCCCACAGCAAGGCGCTGGAGCTGGTTTCCGCCCAGTTCGGCTATGATGACTGGAACGTTCTTGCCGCAAAGATCGAGGCGGCGGTACCGACGGAGCGAAAAGATCCGATCTCCATACAGCCCGCCATCCCGATCTTCCGCATTTTCGATGTGGCTAAGGCGATGGAATTCTATCGGGATTTCCTCGGATTTGCAGTGGATTGGGAACATCGCTTTGCGCCCACTGCACCGCTTTATTGCCAGATGTCGCGCAGCGGCATGCTGATCCATCTCTCCGAACATGCCGGAGACGCCTCGCCCGGCGCGCGCGTTTTCGTGCCCATGTCGGGGGCGGCAGCCTTTCAGAAAGAGCTTATCGGAAAGAACTATCCCTATATGCGCCCGGGACTGGAACAGGCACCATGGGGGCTGGAAGTTACCGTCATCGACCCGTTCAGCAACCGCATCACCTTCTGCGAGCGCGAGATCAAACAAAGCTGATCAGTCATCTTTAACGCAATTCCGGACGCAAAACCGGTTCCCACTTTTGCTGGAATTGCTTAGTTTGCCTGAACAAGCCCGAAGAGATTGAGGGCGATCGGGGATCGCTGTTCCTTCATCATGGCGATCCCCAGTCGCGCCACCAGCGGCGGCCCTTCTATCGGTCTAAACACGACGCCGTCGATTTCGATCTTCGCAAGCGATTTCGGCACGATCGACACGCCGAGCCCGGCCGCGACCAGATTGACGACCGAGGGGATTTGCGGCGCTTCTTGTGTTACCGTCAGCTCAAAACCGGCTTCCTTGCAAGCCTGCAGGATGTCGGTAAAGAGGCTGAGGCCCATATTGCGCGGAAAGATGATGAAAGGCTCGCCGGCAAGGCTTGCGAGCTTCACGCGGCTTTGTGCCGCAAGCTGATGGCTGGCGGGAAGTGCGACTAGCATCTGTTCGTCGGCCATGCGTTTCAGCCGCACGTCCTTCGGATCTTCCAGCCCCGGCCGGATGAAGGCGACGTCGAGCTCACCTCGATTGAGCTTTTCCATCAGCCAGTTGCTGTTCATCTCAATCAGCGACAGGGCAACCTCCGGCCATCGCGCCCGAAACTGCCGGATGATGGTCGTCACAGCCGGATTGAACGTCGCCGAAGCCGTAAAACCGAGCGTCAGACGCCCCGTTTCCCCGCGCGCAGCCCTTTGCGCGGCAAGTTTTGCATGATCCGCGGCCGCAAGCGAGATCCTCGCCTCTGCAAGAAAGGCCACCCCCGCCGCCGTCAGTTCCGCGCCATGCGCCACCCGGTGAAACAGCTGCGAGCCGATTTCCGTCTCAAGGTCACGGATCTGCTGGCTAAGCGGCGGTTGACCGATGCCGAGTTTTGCCGCTGCTCTGGTGAAATTCAGTTCTTCCGCGACGGCGACGAAATAACGAAGATGTCGAAGCTCCATATCCAAAACCTATCACGAACGCGTCCCCCATATATTGGACACATGAACGCATGCTGGCTAGACTCGGGGCATTCCAGAAGGTCTTTTTGTCATGCCGTCCGCTGCCGTCCGCCGTCCGTTAGATTCCGAAATCGATATTTTACAGCATACCGATGCCCCGCCTCAGACTGATCCTCCCAAGCAATATCTGACGCGCGGTACGCCAGGCTATCGAAAGGCTAGCCTGGCACTTTTCATGTCCGGTTATTCGACCTTTGCGCTGCTCTATTGCGTGCAGCCGCTGATGCCGATCTTCGCCGACGAGTTCAAGGTCAGCCCGGCGATGAGTTCGCTGTCGCTGTCGCTGTCGACCGGCCTGCTTGCAATCGCCATATTCTGTGCTGCGGCGATCTCCGAACGTTTCGGTCGCCGCAGCCTGATGTTCTGTTCACTGATGGGGGCGTCACTTTGCACGCTCGCCTGCGCCATCATGCCAAGCTGGAACCTGATCCTGGTGATCCGCGCGCTGGAGGGGCTGCTGCTTGGCGGTGTTCCTGCCGTCGCCATGGCCTATCTGTCGGAAGAGATCGATCCCAAGGGCATCGGCGCCGCAATGGGCCTCTATATTGCCGGAAACGCGCTGGGCGGCATGTCGGGCCGTGTCTTCACCGGCATTCTTGCCGAGTATCTGTCCTGGCGCGTGGCGCTCGCCGTCATCGGCGCTTTCGGCATTGCCGCCGCCATCGGCTTCTTCACCATGCTGCCGCCGTCGCGCAACTTCAAGCCGCGCCGGTCGAACGCCAGCCATCACGTTTCTGCCTGGCTCGGCCACGTCAAAAAAGGCCCGCTGGCGTTGCTCTTTCTCATCGGCTTCCTGCTGATGGGCTCCTTCGTCACCATCTACAATTATTCTGGTTTCCGGCTGGTGGTCGAACCCTATCACCTTAACCAGACCGAACTCGGCCTGATCTTCACCGCCTATCTCTGTGGTGTCGGCTCGTCCTGGGTCGGCGGCACGCTGAGCGACCGTTTCGGCCAGTTCCAGGTGATGATGGCGGGTATCATACTGATGTTTGCCGGGCTGATGACCACTCTGGCGTCACCGCTCATCCTCATCATTCTCGGTATCGCCATGCTGACGGCGGGGTTCTTCATGGCCCATGCGGTGGCAAGCGCGCTGATCGGGCGTCTGGCCGGAGCCAATAAGGGGCATGCCTCCTCGCTCTATCTCCTGGCCTATTATCTGGGCTCCAGCATCGCCGGCTCGATCGGCGGCAAGTTCTGGAGCGCCGGCGGCTGGTCGGCGGTCATCACCTTTACCGGCATCATGCTGGCGCTCGCTCTGGTCGCCGGACAGACCTCGTACTATCTGAGCCAACGGGGCCGCTCGGTCAGCTCTTCGCTGCCGGTGCCTGGACCGGCTGAGTGACCAGCTTGAAATCCGCCATTTCCTTTTCGCTCAGATAATAGAGCCGGTCAGGCGGCGTCTCCAGCGCGTGCAGCCACAGGCCGGAGCCGATCCCCATCTCATCCAGATGCCGGGCAACCCGCGCCGTCGTCGATTGCGCGCTCGACATCGCCTGTTCAGCCGTTGGCCGCTCGCGGCTGCCGTTGAACACCTGATGCACGCCGATGACCGCATCCTTTTCCGCGATACGCTCTGCGCCGCCGGAAAATGCGATCGGGCAGGAGGAGGCGCAAAGCCCGCGGGATGCTATCCGGGTCTGCAGCTTCTTCTCCCGGATCAGCTTCGACATCGCAATCGCGTCATCCACCGAACCGCCCGGCGAATTCAGCTGCACGGTCTTCACATATTCCCCGCGCGCCTCGATCTCCTGCGCAAAACGTCCTGCGGCACCCGGATCAATTGTCCCCTCCGCCATCAGCACGCCGCCGGGTTTGAGGTCGAACGTCATCGCCTTGCGTAAAATCTCGCTTGGGCTTGCGGGCTCCACCGGCGGAGCTGCCGGACGGCCGTCGGTTAAAGCCGGTGGTAGCACGGGCTGATCGTCATGCATGGGGTCGAAGCCAGGCAGTTCCGAATTTGTCGCCAGCATTTCACGCACATCAATGACAAGAAAGGTGGCAGATGCCGCCAACAGCACGAAAAAGGCGCCGCGCATCAGCATGCCGTCATCGATGCGGCGGAGGGCGTCACCGATCCTCATTCAAACGGTCCCTGCGCGAGCGTGCGTCGAGATTGGTGATATTGTTTGGTTCGTCCTCTTCCTTCTCGCCGTCGACGGTCAAGTCCTTCTTCTCGGCATCTGCCACCGCCTTCTCCAGATCGACGCCATTGGCAGCGAGTGCGCGCTGCACCTCGAGCGCCTTCAAAAGCTCGGCAGCGGTAATCCGTTCTGCAAAGGGTAGTCTTTCCTCTTGCCTGCGGATCGCGCCATGCACGACGGCAAGAATGAAGACAAGTACACCGGGCAGCAGGTCGATCGAGATCGCACCGGCCCAGGCTGGAATGAAGTCCGGTGCATATTGCAGCACCGCTTCTGCCGACGAGAGCGGCACGAAACGCCGTTCCGCCACCGGCGCATTGGAGAGAATTTCATCCGCTGCCTTGGCAAGCGCCTTTGATTGGGCCGCGACCGACGCGCGGATGGTGCCCATTACCTGATCCTGGCGATTGACGAGATTGGCGTCGCTTCCATCGGCTACCGGTGCGATGAAACCAAGCGACAGGTCGTCGGCGGCGCGTCGGATGGAAGGCGCAATCGAGGTCTGCGCAAGCGAGGTGATGACCCCGGCTAAAGCCACAGCCTCGGCCGAGAACTGGTCGGAGCGCGGTGCGACCTGACCGGGAGCCGAAACGAGCGAGCGCATGGTCTCAAGCCGCTTCTGCCCTTGTTCGAAAAGCTCGGTGACCTGTTCGCGCGATGCATTGATACCGTTTTCCAGCTCCTTCATCTGGCCCGACATCTGTGAAAGAAGCTGCACGACGCTGCCTGAGCCGTTGGTACCGGTCAGCGCTCCGGATTGCCGCTCGACGGCTGCCAGCTGCGAAAATCGCTCTCCGGCTCTCTGAATGTCGGGCAACAGGCTTTGCGCGGCCAGTGCATTCTGGTGGGCTCGATCAAGGTCTGCCGTATAGTCCTGCACGGTTTCGGCAAGATGTTGTTCGACAGCAGCAGAGCCTGCGAGTGCTGCGGCATTCAGCCAGCTCGACATCGCCATGATCATGGCAGCGCCCGCGGCCATGACGCAGAGCATCGCCGCCCGCCCCGTATGCGACGTTACATGTGGATAAAAGCGCGCCATGTAGGACCAGAAGGCATAGATGCCGACCGAGACCGAGGCAGAATAGATGATGGCGGCGAAGAAGACCGCAGTCGGCGACCCGTCGAGCAGCGAGCGAACGCCGAGATATGTGTAGACGCCCGACGCCAGCGCCAGAACGGCGAGTGCGAACCGGGTCATGGTTTCGACGGCTGTTACACCGTCCTGCAGTCGCTGAGATGTGCCGAGCGCCATGGGCTAGCTCCGAAAAGAGGAATGTATTCCTCCAAGAGAGTAGGAAGAAGCTGGCGGAATCAAGACTTGGGCGTGGTGCCGGTATCGTCAAAGCGGGCGGAACGCTGACTTTCAGGTCAAATTGCGGTTACGCCTCGATCCCCTGCATGCCAAAACCGCCGAGCGCGAAGAAATCGTCGATCGCATGAATAGGCGAGATCGCGATCAGCCTTGCGAGGAAGGCGTCGGAAGCAAGTTCGTCCTCGATCGCCTCCACCTCGGCGGAAAGCGCCCGGTCGACCGTGTAGAATGTCGCGTGCTTGCGGACCACCTCGTAGATAAGCCGTACTGCACCGCCCGGCTCGTCGCCATGAATATCCATAGCCTGCGCCGCCAGAAGCGCCTCCAGTCCCGCAAGGCGTCTCACGGCCCGCACCTGCCGCTCGAAGCGTTCGACCACGAGCGGCAAAAAGGCAGCCTCGTCCTCCATGCCGCCGGCAACCACGATCGACTGCGCCGAGACTGGATTGCTCATCGATAGAACCCGCGAATAGATATCGCCGGCAAGCTTGATGATCGGCCCGAAACCGGTGGCGATTGCGCCCGGCGTCACCAGATTGACCGGCAGGTCGCGCCTTTGTCCGTTGCCCAGAAGGACGCAGCGGTTGAAGGAATTGCGTGCTGCGTGCGCCATGCACAAGACCGCCGATTCCATCAGCACCGTCACGTCGAGCGGCAGCGAACCGCCTGAGGTCAGCACCCGGCCATCGGCAATCACCGGATTGTCGTCGGAACGACCGGTTGCCGCGAGGATCTTGTGGCCGGAGGTCAGCACGCTTTCGAACACTGCGCCGAAAACCTGCGGGATCATTCGAAGACTGAGCGGATCCTGCACATGCGTGCCGCTTGGCCAATTCCAACCCTGCGAGGCATTCAGCAGCCATGAGCCGATCATCGCCTCGCGCGCCGTGCCTACATGGGTGACGGCAAGCCAGGGATCGCGTGAGGCGCCCATCGCGCCGGATGCGGTAAGGCCGGTGGCGAGCAATACGCGCAACGCGCCGGCCGCACCCCGCATGATCCGGGCGGCTGCGGCAAAACTGACGGCATTGACGCTGAGCGAGGCGAGGCTGTCACGCGGGGCCATGCGCTGCGGCGAAATCCCGGCAGCGGCAAAAGCGTCCAGCGCCGGCATTCGTTTGCCCTGATAAACGGCCTCGCCGACGCCGGTTAGCACCGCGCCGATCTGGCCCATCAGGCCGATGTCGGCGCAACCGATCGAACCCGTGCGGCGAACGACGGGAATGACATCGGCTTCCAGCAGCGCGAGATAACTCTCCACCAGTTCCGTCGTGCAGCCGACATAACCGGTCAGTGCGGTATTGATCCTGAGTGCGATCGCGTTGCGCACGACTTCCGTCGGAAACGGATCGCCGGTGCCGAAGTGATGGGCGCGTACCAGGCCGAGATTGAACTGGTCGAGTTCGTCGCTCGACCACTCGACATCCTTCATCGCGCCGACGCCGGTCGTCGCCCCATAGACCGGCATGCCGTCTGCGATCGCCTGTTCGAGCACGGCTCTTGCTGCCCGAACGCGCGCCATGCCGTCCGGCTCAGCGCTGATTGCGGCGCGGCCATCGCCGATCACCAGAAGTTCCGCAAAACCGAGGGGTTGCCCGGTCAACTGGATGGGAAATTTCGCCTCGGACATCTGCTTTGCCATTCTCCCAGATTATTGGAAATGCGGCCGCGGGATATCCCGAAATGCGAACGGATATGTCGCGCGAAAACCCGTCAGAGCGTCACGGCGATATAGACGAGTGCTGCCGCAATCACCCACAGCGCCAATCGGCCGTAACGGCTGTGTCGGGCCTCCGCTTTCCCGATCGCTTCAGCTGTCTCGGCATCGAAACGCAGGCCGTTTTCGCTCATATGGACCAGTTCCTGATGGAACTTGCCCGTCTGCGCCGCAATCTCGGGGGCTGCCTCGGCAAGCTTGACGATCGCCTTCAAGCCGTCCTTGACGTCGGACACCACCCGTTTCGGGCCGAGATTGTCGCGGATCCAGTCGCCGACGACGGGCTCAGAAGCCTTCCACATGTTGAAGCGTGGATTGAGCATGCGCGACACGCCCTCGACCACCACCATCGTCTTCTGCAACAGGATCAGCTCCGGCCGCGTCTGCATCTCGAAAAGGTCGGTCACTTCAAACAGCAGCGCCAGAAGCCGCGCCATTGAGATCGTCTCTGCCGGCTGGCCATGAATCGGCTCGCCGATCGCCCGGATCGCCTGTGCAAATGCTGCAACGTCGTGATGGCCGGGCACGTAACCGGCTTCGAAATGCACTTCGGCAACGCGCATGTAATCGCGGGTGATGAAGCCGAACAGGATTTCCGCCAGGAACCGCCGTTCCTTTTTGCCCAGTCGCCCGGTGATACCCATGTCGACCGCAACGATCGTGCCGTTGGCTTCGACGAACAGGTTGCCGGGATGCATGTCGGCATGGAAGAAACCGTCGCGCAGCGTGTGACGCAGGAAGGACTGGATCAGTACCTCGGCAAGCTTTTCCAGATTATGACCGGCGGCGCGCAGCGCCTCGACATCGTTCATCTTGATGCCGTCGATCCACTCCATGGTGATCACGTCGCGGCCGGTCCGTTCCCAATCGACGGTTGGAACCCTAAAGCCCGGATCATCCTTGGTGTTTTCGGCAATCTCGGAAAGGGCCGCGGCCTCAAGGCGCAGGTCCATTTCCATCTTGGTGGTCTGTTCCAGCGTCCGCGTCACCTCGATCGGGCGAAGGCGCCGACTGGAGGGCAGGAGCCGCTCCTGCATGCGGGCAACCACATACATGCCCTCGATGTCATGGGCAAAACGCTGGCGCACGCCGGGGCGCACGACCTTGACGGCAACCTTCTTGCCGTTAACGGTCGCTGGATGAACCTGCGCGATGGACGCGGCTGCGATCGGTTCTTCAAACGACGTGTAGAGGTCTTCGATCGGCCGGCCGAGCGAGGTCTGGATCGCGTTCTTGGCGACCTCCGTCGGGAAAAACGCCATCCGGTCCTGCAGCATGGCAAGATCGACAGCCCAGTCGACACCGACGACGTCCGGGCGGGTGGCGAGAAACTGGCCGATCTTCACATAGGAGGGCCCAAGCCGGTCGACGGCGCGCGTCAGTCTTTCGCTGCGCGCCTGCTTCTTGGCGCGAAAGCGCGCAAGCGGCTCCAGCATCGATTTCGCAAAACCGACAGCTGGCGGCATGTCTTCGGTCGGAAGCGCGGAAACCACGCCTTCGCGGACAAGGACCCAGCCGACACGGGCGAGCCGGAAATAGGCGCCGATCGTGCTCATGCGCTCAAAGCTTCCAGCCGGAATGCAGCGCGGCGATGCCGCCGGTGTAATTGGTATAGCTCACGCGGGAAAAACCGGCGGTGCGGATCATCGTGGCGAAATTCTCCTGGCTGGGGAATTTGCGGATGGACTCCACCAGATACTGATAGGGTTCGGCGTCGCCGGTAATCATCTTGCCGAATTGCGGGATCGCCTTGAAAGACCACTCTTCGTAAAACTTGTCGAGCAGCGGCATTTCGACTTCTGAGAATTCCAGAACCAGAAGACGCCCGCCGCGCTTCAGGACGCGATAGGCCTCAGACAGCGCCACATCGATGCGTGGCACGTTGCGGATACCGAAGGCGACCGTATAGGCGTCGAAGGAATTGTTTTCGAAAGGAAGCGATTCCGCATTGGCCTCGACGAAATCGAGATTGTCGGAAAGCTTCTTCTTCGCCGCACGCTCGGCGCCGACGGCAAGCATCGAACCGTTGATATCGAGCACTGTCGTATGCGCCTTGCGGCCGGAGGCCTCCACGATGCGGAAGGCGATGTCACCGGTGCCTCCGGCAACGTCGAGTGTCTTGTAGCCTTCTTCCTTGCGCGGGCTGAGCGAGGCGATCATCGCATCCTTCCAGACGCGGTGCATGCCGGCCGACATCACGTCGTTCATGATGTCGTAGCGTTTGGCAACCTTATGGAAGACATCGTTGACCAGCCCCTGCTTTTCTCCGTCGGCCACCTGGCGGAAGCCATAGGAGGTTTCCATTCCGCCTTGGGCGCCGGTTCGGGCTTCGGTCATCGGTTACTCCTTAACGTCTTGTCCTTGAGCCTTCGATGGTAGCGAAACCGATTGTGGATCGCTATGTGGTGGATGGCCCGTTCGGTAAATCAATTGTCCGTCCGGTCTATAGATCACCGGCGCGGTTGTTGAAACAGGAAGTTAGGTATCCATGCCCGAATTGCCAGAGGTCGAAACCGTCAGACGCGGGCTTGCCCCGGTCATGGAAGGCGCGCGGGTGACGCAGCTTCAGCAGAACCGTCCCGACCTGCGTTTTCCATTCCCCGAAAACTTCTCAGAACTGGTCTCCGGCCGCCGCATAATCTCCCTCGGCCGCCGCGCAAAATATCTGCTGATCGATCTGGAGGACGACCTGACCTTGATCAGCCATCTCGGCATGTCCGGCTCGTTCCGCGTCGAGGATGAAGTTCAGGGCGACTTTCACCATGTCCGTTCGAAAGACGGCAAGCACGATCACGTCATCTTCCATGTCGAGCGCGACGGAAGAGAACAGAAGGTCATCTATAACGATCCGCGCCGCTTCGGCTTCATGCATTTGTGGAAGCGTAGCGATCTCGATCTTTACCCGGCCTTTGCAGAGCTCGGTCCGGAACCGACCGGCAATGCGCTTGGTGCCGATTATCTGGCCGCTCGCCTGAGCGGCAAGAGCCAGCCGCTGAAAGGTGCGCTGCTCGATCAGACGGTGATCGCCGGTCTCGGCAATATCTATGTCTGCGAAGCCCTGTGGCGATCGCACCTGTCGCCGAAACGCCAGTCGGGCACGCTGGTGACGCCGAAGGGCAAGCCGAAAAAGGAACTGCTGGCTCTGACCGAGGCAATCCGCGCCGTCATCGCCGATGCGATTGCAGCCGGCGGCTCGTCCCTGCGCGACCATATCCAGACGGATGGATCGCTCGGTTATTTCCAGCATTCCTTCTCCGTCTATGATCGCGAGGGCGGGGCTTGCCGCATGCCGGGATGCAACGGTACCGTTGAGCGCATCACGCAATCGGGCCGGTCGACCTTCTATTGCCAGGCCTGCCAGAACTAAGCCGCAGACGACTTGGGAGGACACTTCTATGGCCCTTGAAACCGATTTTGAAACCATCCTGACCGAAACCCGCGGCGCGGTGGCGATCATCACGCTGAACCGCCCAAAGGCACTTAATGCACTGAACTCGACCGTCATGGCCGAGTTGATCACGGCACTGAGCGCCTATGACAAGGACGAAAGCGTTGCTGCTGTCGTCCTCACCGGCTCCGAGAAGGCATTCGCAGCCGGCGCTGATATCAAGGAAATGCAGTCGCTCGAATTCGTCGACGCCTATCTCGGCGATTTCATTTCCGGCTGGGATGCCGTTGCGTCTTTCCGCAAGCCGCTGATCGCTGCTGTTTCAGGCTTTGCACTGGGCGGCGGCTGCGAGCTCGCCATGATGTGCGACTTCATCATCGCGTCGAATACGGCAAAGTTCGGCCAGCCGGAGATCACCCTCGGCGTCATTCCGGGCATGGGCGGCTCGCAGCGCCTTACCCGTGCGGTCGGCAAGGCCAAGGCGATGGATATGGTTCTGACCGGCCGGATGATGGATGCAGCGGAGGCGGAGCGTGCGGGACTCGTATCGCGTGTAGTCGAGGCCGAAAAACTGATGGACGAGGCACTGGCTGCTGCGGAGAAGATTTCCGGCTTCCCGCGTGCCGCCACGCTGATGGCCAAGGAGGCCGTCAACCGGTCTTTCGAGACGACACTCTCCGAAGGGCTGCGTTTCGAACGACGCCTATTCCAGTCGCTGTTTGCCACCGCCGACCAGAAAGAAGGCATGTCCGCCTTTGTCGAAAAGCGCAAACCCGCCTTTTCCAATAGGTAGAGGCTTAAAAAGCGCGTTGACTGGGCCGGGTATTCCCGCTATATGCCCGCCCACAGTTGGGAAAGCCTTTATGCGGCTTCCTCTATTGCTCCCGAATTGCTGGATGATGGGTCGCAGGACCGGCGGCAACGGTGGAGTGTTGGTTCGAATTCGTAGAGAGGCATGAAATGGCCAATACAACTTCGGCGAAAAAAGCGACCCGCAAGATCGCTCGCCGCACCGCAGTCAACAAGGCTCGCCGTTCGCGCGTTCGCGGCTTCATCCGTAAGGTTGAAGAAGCCATCGCAACCGGTGACGTAGGTGTTGCTGCAGAAGCACTCAAGGCTGCTCAGCCCGAGATCGCTCGCGCCGCTACCAAGGGCGTCCTTCACAGCAACACGGCATCCCGCAAGGTGTCCCGTCTTGCTGCTCGCGTGAAGGCACTTTCCGCCTAAGCCGGCTATCGATATCAAAGTTTTAAGAGAGCCTGGTCTAGCGACCGGGCTTTCTTTGATTCTGCCTTTACAATCAGTCGTTGTCCGGCTCAATAACGGTTTCGTGTCATATGAGTGACAAGAAAAATGCAGCTTTATTAGTGGCTTACGGGGAGTAGTTGCGTTTTTGCCTTCAATCGGCGGGGGGCAAATGACCACAAAAGTGAGTCAAGCGAATTTTTATTTTTCTTGTGAATCGCGATGGTTGTGGCTGGCCAAATTTGAATCCCATTGATTCAACAGCGATTCTTTTCTCAAGCCCCTGCGACATTCAAAACACGCGCCAAGAGTCAACGCCCGGCGCTTAATTTTGGGTAAAAAACGCTGTTGATCTTGCCGGGTGATCCTGCCTAAATGGCTTCCAGCAAGGGGCTCGGGGACAACTTCAGGAGCTTTCGCTGGCAGTCTCAATCACGAGAAGGTCGCGGTGGTTCCATGTTCTTTGCTGCGGGATAAATACTCCCGTTTTCCGTAAACTCAGGGTTGCAAACCGAAAAGTGTATGCTTTCCGGCGGCAGTCCTTTTGTGTCCGCAGATCACCTCGGTGGTTTTGTCGGGCATCGATGAATGATGTCTCTAACGAGGATGAGGCATCAGGCGATCCCATATTTGCCGGTCTGAATGAGGCGGACCGGAAGATGAGTTTCGTTCTGGCGGACGAAGCTGGGAACAATGAGGAGACGAATTAGGGTCCTTCCTTCACGGGAAAGACCTCAGTGAAATTTATGACTATGTCTGGCGAAATAAGTTCGCGGGGCTTCCATTCAGAAGGCGGCAAATTAATGCAGATCAATACCGTATCGACACGGGCACTTGGCGATAGCGACCGTGCGCGGCAGGGATTCGATACAGTTTGCTCCCAAGCGGCAGGGGAAACAGCGGAAATGCAGCATGATGCTCTTTTCGAGCGGTTCAGCACGCGATTGAAGGCGCAGGTTGGTCAGGATGTTTATGCAAGTTGGTTCGCGCGTCTTAAGCTTCATTCTGTATCCAAGAGCGTCGTCAGGCTCACCGTTCCGACGACTTTTCTGAAATCCTGGATCAACAACCGTTACCTCGACCTGATCGAGACTCTCTTCAAGGAAGAAGACAAGGAAATTCTCAAGGTCGAAATTCTGGTCCGCAGCGCAAGCCGGGTCACCAAGGCTCCGGGCGCTGTTGAACAGCGGCCCGCACCGGTCGAGAGCAACACGACGACCAATTTCAATCGCGCTTCTCAGCCGCGTGAAATCGGCAAGATTGCGGCCTTCCCCGCGCCCGTGGCAGCAGCATATCCTGCGACGCGCAGCAACGGGCAGTCCGGTCCGCTTTTCGGCTCTCCTCTCGATAGCCGCTACACGTTCGAAACCTACATCGAAGGTTCGTCCAACCGCGTGGCGCTTGCCGCTGCAAAGACGATTGCGGAAGCCGGTGCAGGCGCCGTGCGCTTCAACCCGCTCTTCATTCATTCGAATGTCGGTCTGGGCAAGACGCACCTTCTCCAGGCGATTGCCAATGCTGCCGTCGGCAGCAACCGCAATCCACGCGTCGTGTACCTGACGGCTGAATATTTCATGTGGCGTTTCGCAACCGCGATCCGTGACAATGATGCCCTCACGCTGAAGGACAGCCTGCGCAATATCGATCTCCTGATCATCGACGACATGCAGTTTCTGCAGGGCAAAATGATCCAGAACGAGTTCTGCCACCTCTTGAACATGCTGCTCGACAGCGCCAAGCAGGTCGTGGTTGCTGCTGACCGTGCGCCATGGGAGCTGGAATCGCTCGATCCGCGCGTCCGCTCGCGTCTCCAGGGTGGTGTTGCCATCGAGCTGGAATCCCCGGAATACGAAATGCGTCTGGAAATGCTGAAAGGTCGCCTGAGTGCAGCCAAGCAAGATGACCCGTCGCTCGATATTCCGGCCGAGATTTTGAGCCACGTTGCCCGCAACGTCGCCAGCAGCGGCCGAGAGCTGGAAGGCGCTTTCAACCAGCTCCTGTTCCGTCGTTCCTTCGAGCCGTCGCTCTCCATCGAGCGCGTCGATGAGCTTCTGGCCCATCTCGTTGGCGCCGGCGAAGCCAAGCGTGTCCGCATCGAGGATATCCAGCGCATCGTCGCCCGTCACTATAACGTGTCGCGCCAGGAGCTTGTCTCGAACCGTCGTACCCGGGTCATCGTCAAGCCGCGCCAGATCGCCATGTATCTGGCAAAGACCATGACGCCGCGTTCCTTCCCGGAAATCGGCCGTCGTTTTGGCGGACGTGACCACACGACCGTTCTTCACGCCGTGCGCAAGATCGAGGAACTGATCGGCGATGACAACAAGCTTGGCCACGAGGTCGAGCTCCTGAAGCGTCTGATCAACGAGAACAATGCTTGATCGGCTGCTGAGCCAGATTTGAAGATCGGTTGGGTCGTTCCGCAGGGAGCGGCCCATTTTTTTCTTTCGCGAGCCATGACGATAATAGGTGCTCTTAAAGATCGGCTCTTGACGAGTTGAGCCTGCACGCCGAACCTCTGGAGAAATGCCGGTGATCGAGCAAGAGGCTCCGCATGTTCCTGTTGTCCATTGCAATGGCCTTCGTTGTTTTCGGCACGAAATTGCGTCTGGCTTCGCGGTGAGGGGACAATGTCTAGCCAGGACGACCCGACATCGCGCTTCTACTCCGACAATGCGCCCTCATATGTGGCGGCGCTTTCAGATGCGAGCCTGAAACGGCTGGATAGGTTTCTCGCAGTGCTACCCGCAGCAGCGAGCATACTGGAACTCGGCTGCGGCAGTGGTCGCGATAGTGCCGTCATGATTGCTCGCGGTTTTGATGTTTTGCCCACCGATGGCATCTCGGAAATGGCGAGCGAAGCTTCATCGCGTCTTTCCATTCCTGTTCCTGTCCTGCGTTTCGAGGATATCGATATGGTCTCCGCGTTCGACGGTGTCTGGGCCAATGCCTGCCTATTACATGTCCCGCGTAGCGAGCTTGGCGGCATTCTGCAAAAGATCCGTACGGCTCTGCGTCCGAGCGGGGTGTTCCATGCGAGTTTCAAAGCAGGCGAAGCCGAGGGACATGACGCTCTCGGCCGCTTTTTCAATTACCCGTCAAGGGATTGGCTTCAATTGCAATACGAAGCCATGCCCTGGGAATCGATAACGATAGAAGAGCAGTCAGGGGGCGCTTACGATCGCAAGCCAACCGAATGGCTCTACGTAACTGCCGTCAAGCCTTGACTGAGATTTAGTGAAGCGTTGCCTGGTTTGGTCGCAGCAATTCTTTCGAAACATCTCGTCCTCCCCCTTTGCTTTGGGAAAAGGCGCTACATGTTTTATCGTATCTCTGGAGGAAGATCATGAACGACGAAGCGCGCGCTCGGATTGTGGCGAACGACAAGCTGTTGAAAGCCGTCATCACCCTGCTGGCCATCAAGGATCCCGGTTTGCTGGATGAACTCGATATTATCTTCGCAATTGCCGAAGAGGAGGGCAATACATTGGCGGAATCGGATCGACGAACGCGGATCCACCTCAAGCAGGAGCTGGAGCTAATCCGCAATCTGGCAAGCACCGCTCTGGAAACGACACACTGAAGAGCCGTTGAACGCCTCTTCAGTGTGATGAATTTGGATGTCAGGCGTCGCTGGCAGCAGCCTCAGCCTTGGGGCCGCCCTTGGAAACGCCAACCATGGCCGGGCGCAGGACGCGATCGCCGATCGTGAAACCTGCCTGCACCACCTGCACGACCGTGTTGTTCGGAACGGCCGTGTTCGGAATTTCAAACATGGCCTGATGGAAGTTCGGGTCGAACTTCTCGCCTTCGGCATCGATCTTCTTCACGCCGTGACGCTCGAGTGCGGAAAGCATCGCACGCTCGGTCATTTCGACGCCTTCGAGAAGGGTCGTCAGCGTGGCATCGGCGCCAGCGCGCTGGTCGGCCGGGACTGCATCAAGTGCACGGCGCAGGTTGTCGGACACCGCCAGCATGTCGCGGGCAAATCCGGAAACGGCGTAGGACTTGGCGTCCTTGACATCGCGCTCTGTACGACGACGCAGATTGTCCATCTCGGCGGCAAGCCGGAGGAAGCGGTCGCGCAGCTCGGAGTTTTCGGCTTTCAGTACATCGAGCGGATCCGGCTCCGCGGCGACTTCGGCAGCTTTCTCCTCGGCGGCACCGTCAAAATCGGCTGCTGCAGCTTCGACCTCGTTTTCCGCGAAAGCTGCGTCAGGTCCGGTTTTCTTGGTTTCGTCGGTCATGACGTTCTCCGATTGATCTGTATCTTGAATTTGCGCTCGATATCGAGGTTTGCGGCCAAAAAATCAAGGCTTGGAGGACGAAGGACCTGACTTACATCGAACCGCGCGACAGTCGGGCGATCAACTGGGCCGTATAATCGACCATCGGTACCACACGCGAGTAGTTGAGCCGCGTCGGACCGATTACCCCAACGGCGCCGACAATCCGGTCCTCGCCATCGCGATAGGGGGCGACGATCAGCGACGAGCCGGACAGTGAAAACAGCTTGTTCTCCGATCCGATGAAGATCCGAACCCCGGACCCGGCTTCGGCAAGCTCCAGAATTTCGATCAGGCTGTCCTTCTTTTCCAAGTCGTCGAAAAGCAGCCGCAACCGGTCCAGATCCGACGCCTCTCCCAATCCTTCCAGAAGATTGGCGCGTCCGCGCACGATGAGTTGGGTCGGCTTTCCTTCCTCGCTGTCGCCTGACCAGACTGCAAGGCCCTTCTCGATCAGATCCTGGGCTAGCGCATCGACTTCCGTCTGCACTTCCTGTTTCAGTTTCTTGATCTGGCCTCTGAATTCCGGAAGCGTCTGGCCGGTCAGGTGCGCGTTGAGGAAATTGGCCGCTTCGGTCAGCTGTGAAGAGGTCACGCCCGCCGGCAGATCGATGATGCGATTTTCGATCTGGTTGTGATCGCCGACAAGCACCGCCAGAGCTTTTGTCGGTTCGAGCCGGATAAACTCCACATGCTTGAGGATCGGATCGCTTTTGGTCGTGATGACGATGCCGGCTCCGCGCGAGACGCCCGACAGCATCAGGCTTGCATCCGTCATCAGGTTTTCCAGGGTCTGGTCCCGGTCATTGGGGCGGACTTGCCGATCGATGCTGGCGCGTTCCTCGTCGGAAAGATTGCCGGTCTGCATGAAGGCATCGACAAAGAAGCGCAGTCCGCTCTGTGTCGGCAGGCGACCGGCGCTGATATGAGGCGAGTAGATGAGGCCGAGCTGTTCAAGGTCGCTCATCACATTGCGCACGGATGCCGGCGACAGCGACATGGGCAGAAGGCGGGAGAGATTGCGCGAACCGAGGGGCTCGCCGTTCTCCAGATAGCTTTCCACGATCCGGCGAAAGATCTCTCGCGAGCGTTCGTCGAGCATCGAACCGACATCCATGCCTCTACCCGCAGAAAAACTCATGTCCTCACGTCACCTCGATTTGGTCTTCTTCGAAATATAGTCATTGCGGACGGCGCCTCAAAAGAGAAATCGTAGTCGTCACGCCAATTGTCACGATGAGGCGTGGAGAAGGCTTTTTCTTTGCAAATGGGGCCCGGTCCCCTTAGAAGGCGGGAAACACCGTAACGCACGAAATCGGCGACCGCTCGCCGGTCGTCCGATGCGGAAAATCAAAAGATCGGCGCGTCCCGGGGCCTTTTGTCCAAAGACGCGGTGCGCTGATATCAGGGAGTGATCTATGCGGCCTTCAGGCAGACCAGTAAACCAGATGCGCAAAGTGTCTTTCGAGCGCAATTTCTCCAAACACGCCGAAGGCTCCTGTCTGGTGAAATTCGGCGACACCCACGTACTTTGCACAGCAAGCCTTGAAGAGAAGACCCCGCCGTGGCTGCGCAATACCGGTAAGGGCTGGGTCACCGCTGAATACGGCATGCTTCCGCGCGCCACCGGCGACCGCATGAAGCGCGAAGCCGCATCCGGCAAGCAGGGTGGCCGCACGCAGGAAATCCAGCGACTGATCGGCCGCTCATTGCGCGCCGTCGTCGATCTCGAAGCACTCGGCGAAAAGCAGATCACCATCGACTGCGACGTCATCCAGGCTGATGGCGGCACCCGCACTGCCTCCATCACCGGTGGCTGGATCGCGCTTTACGATTGCCTGAAATGGATGGAAACCCGCTCGATGATCAAGCTCGACAAGGTCCTGAAGGATCACGTCGCAGCAATCTCCTGCGGTATTTTCGCCAACCAGCCGGTCATCGATCTCGACTATCTCGAAGACTCCGCTGCTGAAACCGATGCCAATTTCGTCATGACCGGCTCCGGCGGTATCGTTGAGGTTCAGGGCACGGCCGAAGGCAAGCCGTTCAGCCGCGAAGAGCTTTTGCAGCTTCTGTCGTTGGCGGAAGCCGGCACGCAGGAACTGGTCGCGCTGCAGAAGGCTGCAATCGGCGCCTGAAAGGGGACGCGGTGATCGACGGCATACTCGAAACCGCACTTTATACCGACGATCTCGACGCGGCGGAAGCATTCTATGCTGGCGTGCTTGGACTTGAAAAAGTCCTGCGCGCCGGCAACCGCCACGTCTTCTTCCGCTGCGGAGAGACGATCCTGTTGATCTTCGATCCGAAGGAGACGGTGAAGCCACCGTCTCCCGATGCTCTCCCGGTCCCGCCGCATGGCACGACCGGTCCCGGTCATCTCTGTTTCCGTATGGATGCGGAGGCGATTGACAGGATGGTCGAAAAGCTCAACAAGGCAGGCATTGTGATCGAAAGCGATTTCCGCTGGCCGAACGGCGCCCGTTCGATCTATTTCCGTGATCCCGCCGGCAATAGCCTGGAATGTGCAGAGCCCATGCTCTGGAACCCAAAATAGGAATTTTCATGCGCAAGCTCGATACCAAGACGATCGTTGTCGCAAGCCACAATGCCGGCAAGATCCGGGAGATCGCTGAGCTGATCGGCCCGTTCGGCTTCTCGGCAAAGTCGGCTGCCGAGTTGAAGTTTGAGGAACCGGACGAAACCGGCACGACATTCGAAGAGAACGCCACGATCAAGGCGCTTGCATCGGCCAAGGCTTCCGGTCTTCCGGCACTGTCGGATGACAGCGGCATCGTCATCGACGCGCTTGGCGGCGCACCGGGCGTTTACACGGCCAACTGGGCCGAGCGCGAGGACGGCAGCCGCGATTTCCAGATGGCGATGGAAAAGGTCGAAAAGGCGCTTCAGGAAAAGGGTGCAACCACGCCCGACAAGCGCAGCTGCCGTTTCGTCAGCGTGCTTTGCCTTGCCTGGCCGGATGGCCATACCGAACTCTTCCGTGGTGAGGTCGAAGGCACGGTCGCCTGGCCGCCACGCGGCACGGCCGGTTTCGGCTACGATCCGCTTTTCCAGCCTGAAGGTTATGAAACGACCTTCGGCGAAATGACCAGCGAAGAAAAGCATGGCTGGAAGCCGGGTGACGAGCATGCGCTGTCGCACCGCGCACGCGCCTTCAAGCTCTTCGTCGAAACCTGCCTGGAGGCCTGATCTTTCGTGAACGCCGTAGCCTCCAACCTGCCCGATACGCTGCTCCCCGATACGGGCGAGCCGGGCTTCGGCGTATATGTCCACTGGCCTTTCTGCGCTGCCAAGTGTCCCTATTGTGACTTCAACAGTCATGTGCGCCATCAGCCGGTGGATCAGGCCCGCTTCACTGCCGCTTTCCTCAAAGAGATGGAGACGATGCGGAAGATGAGCGGTCCGAAGGTGGTGACCAGCATCTTCCTTGGCGGCGGCACGCCATCGCTGATGGATCCTTCGACCGTCGAGGCGATCCTGAACGGTATCGCTCGCCACTGGAACGTACCGGATGGCATCGAAATCACCATGGAAGCCAACCCCTCCAGCGTCGAGGCCGAACGGTTCCGCGGCTATCGCGCTGCCGGTATCAATCGTGTCTCCATGGGCGTCCAGGCGCTCAACGATGCCGACCTGAAGTTTCTCGGCCGCCTGCATGACGTTGCCGATGCGCTGAAGGCGATCCGCCTGGCGCGTGAAATCTTTCCGCGCATGTCCTTCGACCTCATCTATGCCCGGCCTAAACAGACGGTCGAGGCTTGGGAAGCCGAGCTGAAGCAGGCAATCTCCTACGCTGTCGACCACCTGTCGCTCTACCAGCTGACGATCGAGGAAGGGACGCCCTTCTACGGCCTGCACAAGGCAGGCAAGCTTATCGTGCCAGATGACGATCAGTCGGCCTTGCTCTACGAGGCGACGCAGGAAATCACCGCACGTCACGGCATGCCGGCCTATGAAGTCTCCAATCACGCCAAGCCGGGCGCCGAAAGCCGTCACAACCTGACCTACTGGCGCTACGGCGATTATGCCGGCATCGGCCCGGGCGCGCATGGCCGCCTGACCCGTGGCCGCAACAAGATCGCCACCGCCACCGAGCGCAGGCCGGAAACATGGTTGGAAATGGTCGAAGCCGAAAGCCACGGCATGATCGACCAGGAAGTGCTCGGCTATGACGAGCAGGCAGATGAACTGTTGCTGATGGGGCTGCGTCTGACCGAAGGCGTCGATCTCGCCCGTTGGCAGGAACTCTCGGGCCGTGATCCGGATCCCGTACGCGAACAGCGCCTGCTGGAACACGGCTTCATCGAGCGGCTCGGGAATTCCAGGCTGCGCTGCACCCCGAGCGGCATGCTGATATTAGACGCGGTCGTTGCCGACCTCGCCTGCTGAACAACTGATTTTCGTGAGAAAGAAAGCGGCACTTAGGCCGCGCTATTGGCCTGCTCTTCGTTGAGGAAGGCGTAGATCGCTGAGGCGGAATCCGTCTGCCGCAGCTTGGCAGCAAGATCCTGGTCGCGCAGGATGCGTGCAATGCGCGAAAGCGCCTTGAGATGGTCGGCGCCAGCACCTTCCGGCGCGAGAAGCAGAAACACGAGATCAACCGGTTCGTCGTCCAGCGCCTCGAAATCGACGGGGCTTTCCAGCCGTGCAAAAATACCGCTGATCGTGGAAATACCGGCCAGCTTGCCATGCGGAATGGCAATGCCATGTCCCACGCCCGTCGATCCCAGCCGCTCGCGCTGCAGGATGACGTCAAAGATTTCCCGTTCGGAAACGCCCGACAGCTTGGCGGCCTTGGTCGCCAATTCCTGCAGGAGCTGTTTCTTGGAGGTCGCTTTTAAGGCAGGGATAATCGCATCTTGATGCAGCAGATCTGCCAATGCCATTCGTTTCTTCCTTTGTGCCGCGAAGGCAGGGGAAGCGTCGTTGCCGACGCCTCCCGAGTTTCCTTAGTTCTTGATATTGGTGGAGTCGATCCAGCCAATATTCCCGTCGTGGCGCCTGTAAACGATGTTCAGCTTCTCGTCACCGGGGCTCCGGAAAAGAAGCACAGGTTCGTCCGTCATATCCAGTGCCATGACGGCCGTTGCAACTGTCATCGTCCGCAGTTGCTTGGTGGATTCGGCAACGATGGTCGGAGCGAAATCGTCCGGAACTTCGTCGCCCTCGTCAGGCACGCGGTCCATGACCGTGTAGGCCACTTCTGCGAAACCGTTTTGCTGGTCCTTGCCAGCATGGTGATCCTTCAGGCGACGCTTGTAGCGACGCAGACGCTTTTCGATACGCTCGGCGGCAGCGTCGAAACTGCCCTGCGGATCGTTGGCTTCGCCTGCGGCATGAAGCACGATCCCCGTATCGAGATGCACTTTGCAATCAGCAGAAAAACGTGGGCCGGACTTCTCTACGATAACCTGGCTCGAATAGCCTCCATCGAAGTATTTGGTTATGGCCTCCCCGATATGGTCCTCGATCTTCTGTCGGAAAGAATCACCGATTTCCATATGCTTACCGGAAACACGCACACTCATGGAATTATTCCTTCTTGTCGTGACTTGCGTGTTCCAGTCTACGCCAAGCCGCTCTCTCATCCAAGCCGTCCGAACCGATTGCAGCAAAATAGCGCTACCCGTCCTGCCTGCGCGGAAATACGGGCAAGCCCCGCCAGCGGCGGCGCTTCTAGCCTTCGTTGGCGGGGAAGTCAACGTCTCGACCTATGGATGTATTGTCGGGATACTTACAATGCGGCAACCTTGGCCACGGCGCGCTTCTCTCTCCGGCGCTGCACCGAAGATGGAATGTTCATGGCTTCCCGGTACTTGGCGACTGTACGGCGTGCAAGATCGACGCCCGCCTGCTTGAGGCTGGTCACGATGTCGTCATCGGACAGAACGGCATCCGGAGTTTCCTGGGCGATCAGCATCTTGATCTTGTGACGAACCGCTTCCGCCGAATGGCTGTCGCCGCCTTCATCTGCCGATCCGATCGACACGGTGAAGAAATATTTCAGCTCGAACATGCCGCGCGGTGTCAGCATGTATTTGTTCGAGGTGACACGGCTGACCGTCGACTCGTGCATCTTGATGGCTTCCGCCACGGTCTTCAGATTGAGAGGCCTCAGGTGATCGACGCCATGCATCAGAAATGCATCCTGTTGGCGCACGATTTCCGTCGCAACCTTCATGATCGTCTTGGCGCGCTGGTCGAGGCTGCGGGTCAGCCAGTTGCCGTTCTGCAGGCAATCCGAAAGAAACGCATAGTCCTCGCTGTTTTTCGGGCAGGTTTTCGAGACCTGCTGGAAGTAGGACTGGTTGACCAGTACGCGGGGGAGGGTGTCGGGATTGAGCTCGACAGCCCAGCCGCCGCTATTGGCAGGACGCACCACGATATCCGGTGAAACCACATCGGCGACCTGAGTGGCGAAATCCGCACCGGGCTTGGGGTTCAGCTGGCGAATTTCGCCGAGCATGTCGATCAGGTCTTCGTCATCGACGCCGCACAGTTTTCTCAAAGATGCAAAATCACGCTTCGCCAGCAGGTCGAGATGGCGGACCAGTGCCTCCATGGCAGGGTCCAGCCGATCCTTCTGACGGAGCTGGATGGCCAGACATTCACCGAGCGTGCGTGCAAAAATTCCGGGCGGATCTAGCGTCTGCAGGCGTTCGAGCACCTGTTCCACATGGCCCGCGTCAATTCCAAGCCGTTCAGCGACATCGCTCGGATCAGCCTGCAAATATCCGGCATCATCGAGCTCGTCATTCAGTTGCTGGGCAATCAGGCGGTCCTGGGGGTTCTTCAGGAGGAGCGGGATCTGCTGGCCGACATGTTCGCGCAGGCCCACCTCGCTCGCGATAAAATCGTTGAAGTCGTAGTCGTCGCCGCCTTCGCCACCCGCTGCCGATTTCCATTGCCCGAGAAGTTCGGGGGCATCTCCGCGCCGTTCAGGTTGATCATCGGGAAACACGTTCTCGGCGCCGCCATCCAGCCCCTCACCGAATGTCTCCGTGATGACGATACCCTGCTCGTCCCGCCACGATGCGGCCTCGGCATCGGCCTCGATGGCCATGTGCTCCGCGGCCTCGCCATGGCCTAATTCTGCGCCACTTTCACCGTCGGTTGACGAAATTTCCAGCAGCGGGTTCTTTTCCAGCTCCTGGGCAATGAATTGGTTGAGTTCGAAATGCGTCATCTGCAGCAGCTGGATCGACTGCATCAGCTGCGGAGTCATCACCAGCGATTGGGTCTGTCGCAGAAATAGGCTGGCGGATAAACCCATGGTGGACGCTAAACTCCCGAAATCCCCGGCCGCACACTCATTGTCCAGCCGTCATCAGCGTATCTGGCACAAGAATTGCTTTTTTGAGAGATTTGGTCAAGCGTCGCGACAGCGGAATTATGACGCTATTTTAAAGGCTGAACTTGTCGCCAAGATAAAGGCGACGCACATCCTGGTTGCTGACGATGTCGGAAGCCCTGCCATGGGTCAGCACTTCGCCTGCATGGATGATGTAGGCCCGATCGATAAGGCCCAGCGTCTCACGGACGTTGTGATCGGTTATCAGTACGCCGATGCCGCGTGCCGTCAAGTGTCGCACGAGGTTCTGGATATCGGAGACCGAAATTGGATCGACACCCGCAAAAGGTTCGTCGAGCAGCATGAAGGACGGATCTGTTGCAAGCGCTCTGGCAATTTCCAGACGACGGCGTTCGCCGCCCGAAAGGGCCACCGCTGCAGACTTGCGAAGCTGGCTGATGTGAAATTCTTCCAGCAGCTCGTCGAGTTTTGCTTCGCGCTTGTCCCGGTTCGGTTCGTGAACCTCGAGTACGGCGCGAATGTTGTCTTCCACCGTCAGTCCACGGAAGATCGAGGCTTCCTGCGGCAGGTAGCCGACACCAAGCCGTGCGCGGCGATACATCGGCATCCGCGTCACTTCATTGCCGTTGATCGCGATCATTCCTTCGTCGACGGGAACGAGGCCGGTGATCATGTAGAAACAGGTCGTCTTTCCCGCGCCGTTTGGGCCGAGCAGGCCAACAGCCTCGCCACGGCGCACGACAAGCGAAACGCCGTTGACCACGCGTCTTGTATCATAGGTCTTGGAAAGGCCGTGCGCGACGAGGGTCCCTTCATAGCGCGCCTTGTCGCGTGCGATGAACGGTTCGGGCGAGGGGGCTTTCCTTGCCGATAACTGGGAGAGAAAAGGAAGTTTCACGTTACAGAACTATTGTTGTGGCCGCGACTTTGGGTCGAGCATGATTTCAACGCGCCCGCCGCAGCTGTCGAGCTTTGCCTGGCCGCTCTCCATATGGACGGTCAGCTTGCATCCCTTGAACACATTCGGCCCATCGGAAAGTACGACCTGCTTGCCGGACAGAACAAAGGTCTGGCTTGCCATGTCGAACTGGCCGGTCTCGGCAGTCGCCTGCTGCTTGCCGGAGCTCAGGAATACGGTGTCGTCGAGGAAGATCTTGTCGATATCCGCGTTGCCGCTGGAAATCGAAGTCGCGCTGCCGTCGGAATTGGCCTTTTCCTTGTACTGCACGGTCATCTTGCCGGCCTTCAGCGTGGTCGTTCCCTGCACGACATTCACGTTTCCGGTAAAGAACGCCTTCTTTTCCTGATCCTTGATTTCCAGCTGGTCGCTCTGAATCTGGATCGGCTGGTCGTTCGAAAGCTTCAATCCATCCATGCTGCTCGTCGTGGACTGAGCATGAGCGGTAACGCTGAGGCAGAATAACACGGCCACCGCGCTTGCGGCAGGAATGCTGAGTGAAAGACAACGATGCATCATGGCGGCCGGGCCTACTTGCCTTTGTTACGGATGGCTGCGGGATCGAGATCAACCCGAACCTTGCCGGTGAAATTGAGAGTATGCCCCTTATCGATGATCTTCATCGAATCTGCAACAATGGAGCCTCCACTCATCGAGATATTCACCGGATCGGGAGTGTTCATGGTCCCACCCGGTATATCGAGATTGGCGGATTTGAAGTGTGCGGTAATGCCGTTGCTCAGATTGACATCGAACGGCGCGGTCAGCTTGAGGATGTCGGCACCGCGATCGAGGTCCGCACTGGAAGCGGTCACGCGTGCAATCAGTTCGTCGTTGATCGGCACGGCCGCCTTGACGTCCTTGAGCGTGATCAGGTTCGGGTTCTGAATGTCCTGAAGCGCCTTGTTGGCCAGCATCGAATAGCTGATGCCATCGCTGTTTCGGCCGGAAACTGCGGGGCGCTCCATGACGATCTTGCCGTCTTCTATCTTGGCGCTCTCGATCGACAGGTTTTCCGGCAGATAGGTGCGAATGATCGCCACGCCGACGAAAAGAAGCGAAATCACGCCGGCAGCGACCGGCAGGAGGATTTTCAGCCTGCCTACGCGCGAAGAATGGGAAAGCGCCGCATCGTAGGCGCTTGTCGGCGCCTGCATCGATGTGAACATGTTTCCTGTCTTTCGGATATGCTGCAGCATGAAATTCCGTTTCGTCCTTTCCGGCAATCTTGCGGGCCGCGCCTAGGGCATCGCACGCGATCGTCGACCGCCAATATGGTTTTTATTCTTCAACAAACAATAATGGCGAACATAAAAACGTGATACGAAGCGCTGCAATCGGCCAAAATCAGGCCTATGTAAAGCGCTTTAGGCATTGAGGGAATGTTTATGGACCAAATGGCAATCGCGGATCGACGTCAATTGCGACGCAAGCTCAGCTTCTGGCGTGTCGCGGCGCTGGTCTTTTTTGCTGCCATCGGTTTCGTATCCTACTGGGCGATTGCGGGCGAACAGTCCGGCTCCACCGCTCCTCACATTGCCCGGGTGCGCATCACCGGGATGATCGTTGATAATCGCGAATTGCTGGAGCGCCTCGATCGGATAGCGGAAAATACACAGGCCAAGGCGTTGATCGTGTCGATCTCCTCGCCCGGCGGCACCACCTATGGCGGCGAGCGTATTTATCAGGCCATTCGCAAGGTGGCGGAAAAGAAGCCTGTCGTTTCCGACATTCGCACCTTGGCTGCCTCCGCCGGTTATATGATCGCCACGGCAGGCGACACGATCGTTGCCGGAGAAAGCTCGATTACCGGCTCCATCGGCGTCATCTTCCAGTACCCGCAGGTCGACGAGGTGATGAAAAAGATCGGCATATCGCTTGAGGAGATAAAATCCGCACCGCTGAAGGCCGAACCATCGCCTTTCCATCCGGCCAGTGAAGAAGCCAAGACCATGATCCGCAACATGATCATGGATAGCTATGCCTGGTTTGTCGATCTCGTTGCCGAGCGCAGAAACCTCCCGCGCGATGAGGTCTTGAAGCTTGCTGACGGTACGATTTTCACCGGCAGGCAGGCCCTGAACGTCAAGCTCATCGACAAGCTCGGCGGTGACGACGATATCTTGGATTATCTCGATACCCGTGATGTTTCTCGCGACCTGCCGATCGTTGAATGGAAGAATCAGGAATCCTCTTCCTCGCTCTGGTTCGCCCAGGCGCTAACCGGACTTTTCCGTTTTGCAGGTATCAATTTGCCTCTGACGCCCGATGCCATTGATGGTTGGGGTCCCGGCAAGTTGTTCCTTGACGGTCTTGTCTCGGTTTGGCAGGTTGGCAAGGGTTGAAAATCTAATTTTTTCAGGGGGCAACCGTGATTAAGTCTGAATTGGTACAGATCGTTGCAGCACGCAATCCGCATCTCTATCATCGCGACGTCGAGAACATCGTCAATGCCGTGCTCGATGAAATCACGGATGCGCTTGCTGGCGGTAACCGGGTAGAGCTGCGTGGCTTTGGCGCTTTTTCGGTGAAGAACCGCCCATCCCGTTCCGGGCGCAACCCGCGCACGGGCGAAAGCGTCTTCGTCGAGGAGAAGTGGGTTCCCTTCTTCAAGACCGGAAAAGAGCTGCGCGAGCGCCTCAACCCCGGCATGGCCGACGAGGACGATTGAGCGCGGACATTGCCGCAGGGGCTTGAAACCGCGGCGTCCGGACCAATCTGGTGCCGATGAACGAGAAATTGCCGGAGTAACCCCATGACGAAGCTTAAGCGCATTTTTTCGCTTGTCGTTTTCGTGCCCGTTGGCATCGTCCTGATCGTACTGGCCGTGGCGAACAGGCAGGATGTTACCCTGGCGCTCAACCCGTTCCGCCCACAGGATAGCGTTCTGTCCGTGTCTGCGCCCTTCTTCGTTTTCGTTTTTCTGGCTTTGCTGGTTGGTATGGCGATCGGCGCATCTTTAACCTGGTGGAAACAGGGCCGTTACCGCCGCCAGGCTCGTGTCGAAGCCAAGGAAGCTGTGAAGTGGCAGAAGGAGCATAAGGCGATCGTCGCACAACGACGTTGACATAGCCGTCTTTCAAAGACCTTCTGTCAGGCGCCTTCGTCTTCACGAGTTTCTCGACATTTCTGATCATGCCGCGATCTGGCTTCGTTACGGTGCCGGATGGGCTTTGCCGACGGCGCATCAGATGCTATCTGCTCCCGCATGAGAGCGAAGGATCAATCGTTGAAGAGTAGAGACAAGCGGACCGGCAACAAGGCTGCCTCCAAGAGTGCTGCCGCTGGGGATAAGCGTGGCGGGAGCAAGCCCAAGCCATCGGCCGCGCCAGATCGACAGAGAATGAGCGAACCCCGCGCCAAGGAGATGAGGTCCAGAGACGTAACTTCGGCCGATGCCAAGCCTGCCACCCAGCCTTCTGCACAGACGCGACCGTTGCTCCTGCGCTCCGGTAATCTGCCCGACGAAAATGTTCCGATCATTCTCGAATCGAAAAATGCCGGCGATTTTCATCTGGTCGATAGCGGCAAGGGTCTGAAGCTCGAAAAATATGGCCCCTATTTTGTCGTCCGGCCCGAGGCGCAGGCGCTCTGGCAGCCGTCCCTTTCGGCTGATGTCTGGAACAGGGCAGATGCTGTCTTCACCGGCAATACCGATGAAGACGGCATGGGTCGCTGGAAATTTCCGCGCGAGGCGCTCGGCGAAACCTGGCCGCTCTCGCTTCTGGACATCGATTTTCAGGGTCGTTTCACAGCATTCCGCCATATGGGCTTCTTCCCAGAGCAGATCGTCCACTGGACCTGGGTGAGGGATCAGGTCGAAGAGGCAAAAGCCAAGGGGCGCACGCTCAAGGTTCTAAACCTATTCGGCTACACCGGTGTCGCCTCCCTCGTGGCAGCAGCTGCCGGCGCAGAGGTGACGCATGTCGATGCCTCCAAGAAAGCAATCGGCTGGGCGCGGGAAAACCAGGCTCTTTCGCGCCTGGACAAGGCGCCGATCCGCTGGATTTGCGAAGACGCGATGAAATTCATCCTGCGCGAGGAACGCCGGGGCAGTACCTACGACATCATCCTCACCGACCCGCCGAAATTCGGCCGTGGCCCGAATGGCGAAGTTTGGGAACTGTTCGAGCATCTTCCCGTCATGCTCGATGTCTGCCGTGAACTTCTATCGAAGAATTCCGTCGGTCTGGTGCTCACGGCCTATTCCATCCGGGCAAGCTTCTATTCCATCCACGAACTGATGCGCGAGACCATGCGCGGCGCAGGCGGCACGGTGGAATCGGGCGAACTCGTCATCCGCGAAACGGGCATTGACGGTCAGAGCCGTGGCCGCGCCCTTTCCACATCCCTCTTCAGCCGCTGGGTTTCCCAATGACAGACGATTTCAGAAAGCCGGGTGCCCGCAAGGTCGGGCAGGTGAAGGAAGTCACCTCGCTTGCCAACCCGATCATCAAGGACATCAAGGCGCTTTCCAACAAGAAGGACCGGGAAGCTGCCGGCATCTTCATGGCCGAAGGTCTGAAGCTGGTCATCGACGCGCTGGAGCTCGGCTGGGAAATCCGCACCCTGATCTATGCCAAGGCCGCCAAGGGAAAGCCTCTGGTAGAGCAGGTCGCCACCCGCACCGTGGCCAATGGCGGCCTCGTGCTCGAAGTCTCGGAAAAGGTTCTCTCCTCGGTCACCCGCCGCGATAACCCGCAAATGGTCGTCGGTATCTTCGAACAGCGCTGGAAGCGCTTGGAAGACCTGACGCCCGCAAAGGACGAGACTGTCGTGGCGCTCGATCGTGTCCGCGATCCCGGCAATCTCGGCACGATCATCCGCACGGCCGATGCCGCCGGCGCTTCCGCCGTCATCCTCGTCGGAGATTGCACTGACCCGTTCTCGCTGGAAACCGTCCGCGCCACGATGGGCTCGGTTTTCGCGCTTCCCGTGGTGAAATGCTCGGTGGAAGAGTTTCTCGGCTGGCAGAAGCGTTCAGGCGTCAATGTCGTGGCAACCCACCTCGCCGGTGCCGTCGATTACCGCACGGCCGATTACAAGTCGAAGCCGGTCGTTATCCTCATGGGCAATGAGCAGTCGGGTCTGCCGGATAATCTCGCCAACGCCGCAAACCGCACTGTTCGCATTCCGCAGCAGGGCCTCGCCGACAGCCTCAATCTCGCCGTCGCAACCGCCGTCATGCTGTTCGAAGCGCGCCGCCATCTCCTCACCCTGGAAGACAGAACATGACGCAAGGCGCATCAGCACTGTCCCGCCCGCTGATCGCAGGGATCGTCATTGTGGTCGCGGTCATCCTCGACCAGGTGATCAAGCTTGCGGTCGAAGCCTATTTGCCCATGCATGAGGCGGTGCCGGTCATCCCGTATCTGGCGCTTTTCCGCACCTATAATCTCGGCGTTGCCTTCTCGCTTCTCTCCGGCATGGAGCGTGAGTTCATCATCGGCATGCGTATCGTCATCGTCGGTATCGTTCTCTGGCTCTGGCGCAAGACACCGGCTTCGCGGACCTTCGCCAATGCCGGTTTCACCCTGATCATCGCCGGAGCCATCGGCAATCTCATTGATGGTTTGGTCTATGGTCACGTCATCGATTACATCCTGTTTCATACAGAGACGTGGTCGTTTGCCGTCTTCAATCTGGCCGATAGCTTCATAACTATCGGAGCGGGCTTGGTTATTCTGGACGAGCTTGTCGGGTCGAAATCGCGCGATTAAGGCCCTGTTAAGCCGTCCTTCTAAGGATTGCGAAGGAAAGCCCGTGTAGGCTTAAGCCCATGCGCACCCTCGCCGAGTTGCACGACCGACTGACCAAGGCTTTCTCCCAGCCCCCCGCTCCCGAGGGGCCTGCGGAGCCGTTGTCGGAACTCATCGTCGAGCCACCCGCAGAGATCGACTTTTTGGCGGCCTCCAAACAGCAGCATGTCACCCCGCTTCAAAACCTGATCTTTCAGTTGAAGCGCTGGTCGCCGGGCCGACATTCGCTGAAGAGTCGCCTGAGAGAGTCCGAGGCCGCAAGCGAGGCGAAATCGCGTCGTCTTTCCACCGTCGTTCACGAGATTCGCACTCCGCTGAACGGCATTCTCGGCATGACGCACCTGCTTAGCCAGACGAAGCTCACCGCCGAACAGCAGAACTACTTGAGCGGCATCCGCCAATCCGGCCATCTGCTGGCGCAGTTGGTCGATGATATCCTCGATCTTTCCACCATGGAGGCCGGCCGTTTTCGGCTGAACACACGAGCGGAAAACCTTCGCCAACTGCTTGAAAGCGTCGTCGAGATGCTTTCACCGCGCGCTCACGAAAAGCGCATCGAGATCGCGGCGACCTTTGCTGCGGATCTGCCCGAACTGCTGGATTTCGATCCCGCCCGTCTTCGCCAGGTTCTTTTCAACGTCATGGGCAATGCGGTGAAATTCACCTCCTACGGCGGTGTTCTGGTGCGCATCGGCCTTGCCGACAACAACGTGGAAATCGCAGTCATCGATACCGGTCCCGGTATGACGCCTCAGGAACAGGCGACGATCTTCGGGGAGTTCGAGCAGGTCGGATCTGTCGAAGCTCGCAGCGGCGGAACGGGCCTGGGTCTCGGCATCGCGTCCCGCATTCTCAATGAATTCGGCGGTTCTCTTTCCGTGAAGAGCCGAAAAGGGGAGGGGAGCACCTTCACCATCCGTTTCCCTGTTCGCCTCGCCGAAGATGTTGCAGCCGGCGAAACCGACCGGAGCGGCATGCTGGCGCGTTCCCGCGTCGTCCTCATCGCGCCGGAGGGGCCAACCGCTCAGGCCACAGTCGCGACAATCGAAGCCCTGGGCGGCCGTTGCCGCCATTTGTCGACCACGCAGGACGTATCGATGCTGATCGACCGGGCGGCCGAAGGGGCGATGCCATTCACGGATCTCATCGTCGATCATCGATTGGCGTCGGATTATGCCTGCGAGCCGCTTCATAAACCGTTGCACCGCATTCTCCTCGTCAATCCCGAGGAGCGCGCATCGCAGCCTCAGGATCTGTTCGATGCCTGGCTGATCCGCCCCTTGCGGGAGCGGTCGCTCGTCGATGTCTTGAGTGGCCGCATGCGTGGGTTCGGTCGTGTTGCCAGCTCATCGCAAATTCTCTCCGCTCATCCCGCTGCGGACGACCAGCCGCTGGAGGTTGCAAGCCATCGCGAACTTGACGTCGTTCTTGCTGAAGATGATCCGGTCAGCGCCATGCTGCTGCGCGCCATGCTTCAGAAAAACGGCCATAAGGTTCGCTGGGTCACCGATGTTCAAAGTTTCGAAGATCTTGTGCGCACATCCGGCGCCCGGCCAGACCTCATCATCGCCGACCTGAACATGCCGGGCGGCGATCCGTTGGATGTCCTCGTCGCCCTTCGCGAAGCCGAAAGAGCGGCAAACAGCCTCACCGTTCCCGTCATCGTTCTGACCGGCGAAGACCGTGATGCAGCCCTGAAAAGTGCCTTGACGGCCGGCGCCCAGAAAGTGCTGCAAAAGCCCGTGGAGCCGGATCGTCTATTCGACGACATTCGCCATGTCCTTTCGGAGAATAGGGCACGCCTGGGTCTGCGTTGACGGCATCATGGCAGGAGCCTATTGTGACAAAAGATGTCACGTTCTTGTTGCAGAGACGTGATTAATGGCGGTGATCCAACCGGTACGGGTGACTCACCATGGCAATCGAACTCCTGAACCGCGAATTGACCCTCGATCATCCCTCGAAACCGGCGCTTTCCAGCGGGAATGCAGATGTGTTCGGCCGTATAGGCTCGCTGGAAACGCGGCTTGCGCGCAACAGCCGGGAGATTGATGCTGCTCAGTCCGTTCGTTATCGCGTTTTCGTCGAAGAGATGAAGGCCATGCTTCCGCCGGAAGCTATGGCCCGCAAGCGCGACTTCGACAGCTATGATGACATCTGCGACCACCTTCTGGTGGTCGATAATGCCATCGACGGCGAGATCGAAGACCAGATCGTAGGCACCTATCGCCTGCTGCGCCAGGAAGTCGCATTGGCCAATGGCGGTTTCTATTCCGCTTCCGAATTCGATATTGCACCGCTTCTGAAGCGCCACCCCGACAAGCAGTTCATGGAGCTCGGCAGATCCTGCGTTCTGCCTGATTACCGCACGAAGCGCACGGTGGAATTGCTCTGGCAGGGCAATTGGGCTTACGCTTTGAAGCACGGCATGGGCGCCATGTTCGGTTGCGCGTCTTTCCCCGGCGTCGATCCCCAGGAGCACGCGCTCGCCCTTTCCTTCCTGCACCAGAACTCGCTGGTAAAGGACGAGTGGATGGTATCGGCGAGGTCGGATCTCTACAGCAGGATGGACCTGATCTCTGCGGAAGACATCAATCCGCGCCAGGCCTTGTCTGCCATGCCACCGCTGGTGAAGGGCTATCTGCGTCTCGGCGCGATGATTGGTGATGGTGCCGTGGTCGATCAGGCGTTCAACACAACAGACGTCCTGATCGTCCTGCCGATCGCCGTCATCTCCGGCCGCTATATCAACCATTTCGGTGCCGACGCCGGCCGTTTCGCCAGCTGACTATCGGACGAGCCGTATCGGGCCGTTATACCTTGCGATGGCCTCGTCCGAGGTGAGTAGAAGCATGCCTTCGGACGTAGCTTGGGCGATCAGGATTCGGTCAAACGGGTCCTTGTGGATGGGCTTGATCCCGCAAACCGCCAATCCGTGTGTCGCTGTAACCGGAATTTCGTGAAAGCCGCTGTCGAGAAGCTGTCGATGGAGAAGTTCTGGAGGAAGCTCCAGCCGCGCTCTTCCGGTCGATTGCTTTATCGATAATTCCCAGATGCTGGCAGCACTGAAAAAAGCTCGTTGTTCACGTCCTCGATTATTTCACGGGCAGCCGGAGGCAATCGCTCCGATGCCCCAATAAGCCAGATCAGAAGGTGAGTATCGAGCAGGATCTTCATTTCTGCTTACCGTAAAACAGATCTTCGATCTCCAGATCCGATCCATATCCTCCGGAATGAAGAATTGCCCATCGAGCATTCCGATACGACGCTTCGTCTTCGGCGCCTCCTCCAACGGAACCACCTTCACCATCGGCTTTCCCGCCTTGGCGATAACGAACCCCTCACCATTCGCGGCCTCTTCGACGAGGCGCGAAAGATGTGTCTTGGTTTCGTGAATATTGACCGTCTTCATGGCAGGTGCCTCGAGTGGACTTAGTTCACTAAACTTAGTCCACTCCGACAGTCATATCAGGAATGGTCTACGACCCTGCATTGTAGGCGGCAATCGCTGCCATATTGACGATCTCGCTGTCCTTGGCACCCATCTGGGTGATCTGCACCGACTTGTCGAGACCGACGAGAAGCGGGCCGATCAGCGTCGAGCCGCCGAGTTCCTGCAACATGCGCGTGGCGATCGAAGCGGAATGGATCGCCGGCATGACCAACACATTCGCCGTGCCGGAAAGGCGGCAGAATGGATACTGCTCCATGCGCGTGGCATTGAGCGCCACGTCCGCAGCGATCTCGCCATCATATTCGAAATCGACCCGGCGGCTGTCGAGGATTCTTACCGCCTCGCGCACACGCTCGGAACGCTCCCCAACCGACTGGCCGAAGTTGGAATAGGCAAGCATCGCCACGCGCGGCTCGTAGCCCATGCGACGAGCAACGCGTGCGGCCTCGGTCGCGATATCGGCAAGATCCTCGGCATTCGGCTGGTCGTGCACTGCCGTGTCGGCCACAAAGATCGTCCGGCCACGGGCGACCACGAGCGAGACGCCAATCACCCGGTGGCCGGGCTTGGTAGAGATGCAGCGCCGTACATCCGCAAGCGCCGAGGCGTAGTTGCGGGTCGTGCCGGTCACCATCGCATCCGCATCGCCGACTGCGACCATCGTTGCGGCAAAGTGATTGCGGTCATTGTTGATCAGGCGCTGCACGTCACGCAGCAGGTAGCCCTGCCGCTGAAGCTTGGCATAGAGGTGATCGGTATAGGCCTCGGTCCGCGTCGAAATACGGGCATTGACGATTTCGATACCGGGTTGGTCGAGATCGATCCCGGCCTTCTCCGCCGTGGCGCGGATCACGTCGTCGCGGCCGAGCAGGATGGCTGTGCCAAGCTCCTGGTTGCAGAAGGAAATAGCGGCGCGCATCACCTGCTCTTCTTCCGCTTCGGCAAAGACCACCCGCTTCGGGAAGCGTCGTACCCGGTCATAGATGCTCTGTGTCGTGGCCGCGATCGGATCGCGCCGTGCGGCGAGTTCGCGCCCGTAGGCAGCAATGTCGGTTATCTCGCGACGCGCCACGCCGCTTTCCATCGCAGCCTGCGCAACCGCCATCGGAATGGCCGAGATCAGACGCGGGTCGAACGGGACGGGGATGATATACTGCGCGCCGAAACGCGGACGCACGCCCTGATAGGCTGCCGCCACATCGTCCGGCACAGCTTCGCGGGCAAGATTGGCAAGCGCCTGCGCCGCGGCGATCTTCATCGCGTCGTTAATCTGCCGGGCGCGAACATCGAGCGCGCCGCGGAAGATGTAAGGGAAGCCAAGCACGTTGTTGACCTGGTTCGGATAGTCCGAGCGCCCGGTCGCCATGATCGCGTCGTCACGGATACGTGCTACTTCCTCCGGCGTGATTTCCGGATCCGGATTGGCCATGGCGAAGATGATCGGCTTCGGCGCCATCGAGCGGATCATCTCTTCGGTGAAGGCGCCCTTCTGCGAAAGGCCGAAGACCACGTCAGCGCCATTCATCGCTTCTTCCAGTGAGCGGCGGTCCGTCTTGGCGGCATGCGCGGATTTCCACTGGTTCATGCCCTCGGTGCGCCCCTGATAGATCACGCCCTTGGTGTCGCAGAGAATGATGTTGTCCGGGGCAAAACCCATTGCCTTGATCAGTTCGATACAGGCGATCGCCGCTGCCCCCGCGCCGTTGCAGACAAGCTTGGTGGTCTTGAGGTCGCGGCCGGTCAGTTCCAGCGCATTGATCAGGCCCGCAGCGGCGATGATCGCGGTGCCGTGCTGGTCGTCATGGAAAACCGGGATGTCCATCAGTTCGCGCAACCGGCTTTCGATGATGAAACATTCCGGCGCCTTGATGTCTTCGAGATTGATCCCGCCGAAGGACGGGCCGAGATAGCGAACGCAGTTGATGAACTCGTCGACATTTTCGGTGTCGACTTCAAGATCGATCGAGTCGACATCGGCAAACCGCTTGAACAGAACCGACTTGCCTTCCATGACTGGCTTGGAGGCCAGCGCGCCGAGATTGCCGAGGCCAAGGATTGCGGTGCCGTTGGAAATGACCGCCACCATGTTGCCGCGGGTCGTGTAGTCGTAAGCCGTGGCGGGGTCTGCTGCGATCGCCTTCACCGGCACGGCAACGCCCGGGGAATAAGCCAGCGACAGGTCGCGCTGCGTGGCCATCGGCTTGGTCGGGGTGATTTCGAGCTTGCCGGGGCGGCCATCGGAGTGAAAATCGAGTGCCTCCTGCTCGGTTACCGATGTTCGCGTGTTTGCTGCCTTATCGTTCACGACCATATCCTCCAGCTTCCTGTGGGCAGCCTCGCCAGAAGCTGCTGCAAATGTTGTCTTCCAAGGGGCTTCACCGATAGTGTCGCGACTTTCCATGCGCAATGAAAATCGGCCCAGTGACCCAGTTTGAACGTTTGTCTATCGACGCCCTGACCACCGACCAGCTCGCTTCGGAGGAAAGCCGTGCCACGGCCACCCCGATGATGGAGCAGTTTATCGAGATCAAGGCGAACAATCCCGGTTCGCTGCTCTTCTATCGCATGGGCGATTTCTACGAACTGTTTTTCCAGGATGCGATTGACGCATCCCGGGCGCTCGGCATCACGCTCACCAAACGTGGCCAGCATATGGGCCAGGATATCCCCATGTGCGGCGTCCCGGTCCATGCGGCGGATGACTATCTGCAGAAGCTGATTGCGCTTGGCTTCCGCGTGGCTGTCTGCGAACAGGTGGAAGATCCGGCGGAGGCCAAGAAGCGCGGCTCGAAATCCGTGGTAAAACGCGATGTCGTGCGCCTCGTCACGCCGGGCACGATCACCGAGGAAAAGCTGCTTGTTGCCTCGGAATCCAATTATCTGATGACGCTCGCCCGCATCAAGGGCGCGGCCGAACCGCTGATGGCACTCGCCTGGATCGACATCTCCACCGGCGTCTTTCGTCTTGCGGAAACGGAAACGTCGCGCCTGCTTGCCGATATCCTGCGCATCGAGCCGCGCGAACTGATCATGCCGGATACGATGTTCCACGATCCGGAACTGAAACCGGTCTTTGATGTGCTCGGCCGTGTTGCCGTGCCGCAGCCGGCGGTGCTGTTCGACAGCGCCACGTCGGAAGGCCGCATCGCCCGTTATTTCGGTGTCGGCACGCTGGATGGCTTTGGCTCGTTTTCCCGTGCTGAATTTGCCGCTGCTGCCGCAGCCATCGCCTATGTCGAAAAGACCCAGATCTCGGAACGTCCGCCGCTTGGACGGCCGGAGCGCGAAAGCGGCGCTTCGACCCTGTTCATCGATCCCGCCACCCGCGGCAATCTCGAACTGACGA
This sequence comes from Neorhizobium sp. UBA3556, assembly GCA_002376235.1. Lineage (GTDB taxonomy): Bacteria > Pseudomonadota > Alphaproteobacteria > Rhizobiales > Rhizobiaceae > Neorhizobium. The sequence goes on from DFNX01000013.1 coordinate 349,121, forward strand.
AGACGCTCTCGGGCGAGCGCGAAGGCACGCTGCTCAAGGCCATCGACCGCACCGTCACCGGCGGCGGAGCCCGGCTTCTTGCCGAGCGGCTGATGTCGCCACTCACCGATCCCGAGCGTATCAATCTCCGGCTCGATTCCATCTCCTTCCTGATCGATGAGCCATCCTTATGCTCCGATCTGCGCACGTCGCTGAAACATGTGCCCGACATGCCGCGTGCGCTCTCCCGCCTTGCGCTCGACCGCGGCGGCCCGCGTGATCTTGGCGCGATCTTGGTCGGTCTCCAGGCGGCGCGTGGCGCGGCTGCGTTTCTCGATGGCTCGATGCTTCCCGAAGAACTGTCTACGGCGCTTGTCGATCTCAAGGCACTGCCGGTCACGGTCGAAAGCCTGCTCGGCAACATGCTGGCGGAAGACCTGCCGCTTTTGAAGCGCGACGGCGGTTTCCTCGCTGATGGTGCGAATGCGGAACTGGATGAGGTTCGTGCCCTGCGTGACCAGTCCCGTAGGGTAATCGCCGGCCTGCAGCTGCAATATGCCGATGAGACCGGCATCAAGTCGCTGAAGATCAAGCACAACAACGTGCTGGGCTATTTCATCGAAGTCACTGCCGGCAATGCTGGTCCGATGACCGATACGCCGGAAGCAAAGGCCCGTTTCATCCATCGCCAGACGATGGCAAATGCGATGCGCTTCACCACGACCGAGCTTGCCGATCTAGAAAGCCGCATTGCCAACGCCGCCGACAAGGCGCTGACCATCGAACTCGAAGCCTTCAACCGCATGGTCGCAGCCGTCACTGCGGAAGCAGAGGCGATCAAGGCGGGTGCCCGTGCACTGTCGATCATCGATGTCGCCGGCGGTCTCTCCGTGCTCGCCGAAGAATGGGATTACCGCCGCCCGATCGTCGATGACAGCCGCATGTTCTCGATCGAAGGAGGTCGTCATCCGGTGGTCGAACAGGCGCTGCGTCGCCAGTCGTCGGGCCCGTTCATCGCCAACGAATGCGATCTTTCGCCGAAAAATGGCGGCGAATTCGGCGCGCTCTGGCTGCTCACCGGCCCGAACATGGGCGGTAAGTCAACCTTCCTGCGCCAGAATGCGCTGATCGCGATTCTCGCCCAGATGGGGTCTTTCGTACCGGCTGCCGCCGCCCATATCGGCGTGGTCGATCGGTTGTTCTCGCGCGTCGGCGCGTCGGATGATCTTGCCCGCGGCCGCTCCACCTTCATGGTCGAGATGGTCGAAACGGCGGCCATCCTCAACCAGGCGACCGACCGTTCGCTGGTCATCCTCGACGAGATCGGCCGTGGAACCGCAACCTTCGACGGCTTGTCGATCGCCTGGGCATCCGTCGAGCACCTGCACGAAGGCAATCGCTGCCGCGGCTTGTTCGCCACCCATTTCCACGAGCTGACCGTGCTTTCGGAAAAGCTCGGCCGCCTGTCCAACGCCACGATGAAGGTGAAGGAATGGGATGGCGAGGTGATCTTCCTGCACGAAGTCGGCCCCGGTGCCGCTGATCGTTCCTACGGCATCCAGGTCGCCCGCCTTGCTGGCCTCCCCGATAGCGTCGTCACCCGCGCCCGCGACGTGCTGACCAAGTTGGAGGATTCCGATCGCAAGAACCCGGCAAGCCAACTTATCGACGACCTGCCGCTTTTTCAGGTCGCTGTGCGAAAAGAAGAGATACGTGGTGGATCTTCCAAGTTGGAAGAAGCGTTGAAGGCAATCAACCCGGACGACATGAGCCCGCGTGAGGCGCTCGAAGCACTTTATGCGCTGAAGAAGCAGGCCGCCGAAAAGGCCTGAGCCGGACAGTTAAAAGGAGTTCACGCGTGAGCGTTGCCTTCATGAAGGAAGAAAGTGCCGAGACGGCCGCCGAAACGGTGCTGCCGGACAGGCCGATCTCGCCGCATCCGAACCTCGTCACGCAAGCCGGGCTGAAGGCGCTTGAAGAGCAGTTGCAGGCGGCGCGTGATGCCCATGAAGCTGCAAACGCGATTGACGATATCAACGAGCGCCGCCGGCAGGCCGCCGGGCCGGCACGCGATATCCGCTATTTTGCCGAACGCGTTCATACGGCCCAGCTTGTCCCGGCACCTGCATCGCATGAGACCGTTTCGTTCGGCAGCACCGTTCGCTTCAGCCGCGATGATGGCCGCGAGCAGACCTATCGCATCGTCGGCGAGGACGAGGCCGATCCCAAGGCCGGCACGATTTCCTATGTGTCGCCGGTTGCCCGCGCGCTGAATGGCAAATCCGTCGGCGATCTGGTCACCGTCGGTAACCAGGAACTCGAAATTATCGCTATTTCATAATCCGCTTTGCCGCGTATGCGGCGGCTGTGCTTGTGAAGATCTTCGACTGCGGCTATCTGATGCGTCTTCATTCAAACAGAGGCGCATCCCGGCATGAAAACAGATTATCTCGTCACCCATTCAGGTGGCTTCCATGCCGATGAACTTCTCTCCAGCGTCATCCTGACGAGGCTTTTTTCCGAGGCGAAGATCGTCCGCAGCCGTGCGCCGGAATGGATCACGCCTGGTTCCGATCGCATCATCTATGATGTCGGCGGTTCTTATGATGCCGAAAAGCAAATTTTCGACCACCATCAGCGCGGCGCGCCGCTGCGCGAAGACGAGGCGCCTTACAGCTCCTTCGGCCTGATCTGGAAACATTACGGCCGTGATTATCTGGCCGCGATGAATATTCCTGAGGCGCATGTGGAAGCCCTGCACGCATCCTTCGACAAGAGCTTCGTTTTGCCGATCGACCTGATGGATAATGGCGCACTCAGCCCCAAGAGCGCCGGTCCGCTCGCAGGCCTCACCCTGTCGAGCCTGCTCGAAACCCTCAAACCCACCTTCGACCAGAAGGAAGAGGGTGCCGATGACCGTGCTTTCCATGCGGCTCTTGGCATTGCCCGTGCATTCGTCGAGGCCGGCGTCAATCAGCGCGCTGCAAAGCTTAGGGCCGAAACGCAGGTGCTCGAGGCGATCGAAAAGACCGGCAAGGGCCGCATTCTCGAACTCGCCATGGGCATGCCCTTCCGCCCCGCGATCATCAAGGCCGGTGCCGATCATCTCCTCTTCGTCGTCCATCCGCGCGATGGCAAGGACTGGTGCGTTACCGGCATCCGCAAGGCGGATGACGGGTTCGAACTGCGCGCCGACCTGCCGAAATCCTGGGCGGGCCTGACGAACGGCGATCTGGAGGTTGCTTCCGGCGTCAAGGGCGCCACCTTCTGCCATAACGGCCGCTTCATCGCCGCAGCCACCAGCCGAGAGGCGGCGCTCGAAATGGCCGAGATCGCGGTGAAGGAAGCGCTCGCCACAGAACAGGGCGGTGTCGCTTAAGCGGCGTGTCGTGAACATGGTATAGTTTCGCAGAACCTGTTCCGGTCGCTCCGGCATTTTTCTGGATATCCCGTTGCTCACCATCCCTTTGCCCTTCATTGCCGGACTGATCTTCGCGCTGGTTCTCCACCACAGCCTGAAGGGCGTGGAAGCGCCGGGAAGCCGCCGTTATTTTTTGGGCTTTGTGATCCTTTACGCGTTGCAGGGCGTCGTTGTCGGTCTGCATTTCGGCTACGGCGTCAAGGCGCTTGCGCCGATCCAGCCGATCACTGCCTCGGTCATGCCGCCGCTCGCCTTCCTGGCATTTCGCGGCCTGACGGATGCGACGATACCAAAGCCCTGGCTCCATCTCTGGGCCCCGGTGTCCGTCGGGCTTTCAGTCGCGTTTCTGCAAGCGCTGGTCGATCCGCTGCTGCTGGTGATCTTCCTCGTTTACGGTGCCGCTCTCTGGCGTCTGACGCGAACCAGCGATGACGAGGTGATGGCGGAAGCCAGCCTTCAGCGCATGCGACCGGCCTTGCGCGCCGCCCGCCTGACGGCGATCCTGATGTTCTTCTTCGCCGTAAGCGATGTCGCCGTGGCCGTCTATGCGCGTGTCGCCGGTGCCGAAGGGGTTCCGTTTGCAGTGGCGATCATGAATATCGTCGCGCTTGCGGCAACAGGCATTTATTACCTCCTGCCCGAGATCGACCGCACTGCAGCTTCTCCGAAAGCACCGGCTTTGCCCGATCCCGCAGATACGGCAATCGTTGAGCGCGTCACAGCCATCCTTGACGAGGCCGAACTCTACAGGGACGAAAATCTCAGCCTGGCGAAAATATCCCGCAAGGCCAAAATTCCGGCGCGCGACCTGTCTTCCGCCATCAATCGTGCCACGGGCCTCAACGTCTCCCAGTTCGTCAACAACCGGCGCGTCGGCGAAGCCTGCCGTCTTCTGGATGAGACGAAACAGTCTGCGACGGCGATCATGCTCGATGTCGGGTTCTCGACAAAATCGAACTTTAACCGGGAGTTCCGTCGCGCAACGGGCATGAGCCCGCGCCAGTGGCGTGCAAGGTCAAAGGTCGAACCAGCCAGCTCTTGAACTTCATGCTGCAAGGCAACAACTTGGAAACGACCTCTTGCCATAATCGGTGGTCAAGGTGCCCAGAATTCGTTAGAGCAACTCCAGCAAAATCGGGAAACGGTTTTGCGCCCGGAAATGCTCTGGAGCCGACCGGCAAACTGGCATCGGCAGGGATGATATGGCCAGACAAGAAATCAATTTCTCCGAACTTCTCGATGTAGATGCCCTGAAGGCCGAATGCTGCGCGGTGATGAAGACGGATCATCCGCTTCTGGAGCTGCGCTCGGCGCTTCTGCCCATCATGCGCCGCGCCAGCAACGAAGGCCGCCAGAAGGCGCGTGAGCTGCTTGAAAAGGACGGCAGCGGGCTCAATTGCGCCGAGCGGATTTCCTGGGTCCAGGACCAGATCATCTGCGTCCTGCATGACATCGTTGCAGCCGCGGTGCACCCGGAAGGCAAGGATATCACCATTGCGGCCGTCGGCGGTTATGGCCGCGCCACGCTCGCACCGGGCTCGGATATCGATCTTCTGTTCCTGCTGCCGGCGAAGAACTCCGACGAGATGCGCAAGGCCGTCGAATTCCTGCTCTATATTCTCTGGGATATGGGCTTCAAGGTCGGCCACGCCACCCGCACGGTCGAAGAGTGTATCCGTCTTTCCAAGACCGATATGACCATCCGCACCGCGATCCTGGAAAGCCGGTTGATCTGCGGTTGCGCCACGCTGTTTGCAGATCTCGAAACCCGCTTCGATCATGAGGTCGTGGCCGATACCGGTGCCGAATTCGTCAGCGCCAAGCTTGCCGAGCGCGACCAGCGCCACCAGAAATCCGGTGACACGCGTTATCTGGTCGAACCGAATGTCAAGGAAGGCAAGGGCGGCCTGCGCGACCTCCATACGCTGTTCTGGATCGCCAAATATTATTACCGGGTCAAGGATGCCGCCGATTTGGTCAAGCTCGGTGTCTTCTCCCGCGGCGAATTCCGCCTGTTCGAAAAGGCGGACGATTTCCTCTGGGCTGTCCGCTGCCAAATGCATTTCCTGACAGGCAAGTCCGAAGAGCGCCTGTCCTTCGATATTCAGCGCGAGATCGCAGCCTCTCTCGGCTATCACACCCGTCCTGGCCTTTCCGCCGTCGAGCGTTTCATGAAGCATTACTTCCTGGTCGCCAAGGATGTCGGCGATCTGACCCGCATCTTCTGCGCTGCCCTGGAAGAACAGCAGGCCAAGGCCGCACCGGGGCTCGCCAACCGAGTCATCTCGCGCTTCACCAAGCGCCTGCACAAGATCCCCGGCACGACGGATTTCGTCACCGATCGCGGCCGCATCACGCTTGCCTCGCCGGATGTCTTCGTCCGCGATCCGGTCAATATCATCCGCTTTTTCCATGTCGCGGATATTCATCAGCTCGAACTGCATCCCGATGCGCTGAAGCGCATGACCCGCTCGTTGACGCTGATCGACAACAGCGTGCGTGAGAACGAGGAAGCCAATCGGCTGTTCCTTTCCATCCTCACCTCACGCCGCGATCCGGCGCTGATGCTGCGTCGGATGAACGAGGCCGGTGTGCTTGGCCGCTTCATCCCTGAATTCGGCAAGGTCGTGGCGATGATGCAGTTCAACATGTATCACCACTACACGGTCGATGAGCATCTCATCCGCTCGGTCGAAGCCCTGTCGGAGATCGACAAGGGCGAGATGAAGGAAGCCCATCCTCTCGCCACCAAGATCATGCCGGGCATCGAGGAGCGTGAAGCCCTTTATGTCGCCGTGCTTTTCCACGATGTCGCCAAGGGCCGTCAGGAAGACCATTCGATCGCCGGCGCCCGCGTGGCTCGCAAGCTCTGCCCAAGGTTAGGCCTGAACCACAAGCAGACGGAAATCGTCGTCTGGCTGATCGAGCAGCATCTCGTCATGTCCATGACCGCCCAGACCCGCGACCTCCATGACCGCAAGACGATCAGCGATTTCGCCGATGTCGTGCAATCGATGGACCGGCTGAAACTGCTTCTGGTCCTGACGATCTGCGACACGCGCGCCGTTGGTCCCGGTGTGTGGAACGGCTGGAAGGGCCAGCTTTTGCGTACCCTTTATTACGAGACCGAAATCCTGCTCTCCGGCGGCTTTTCCGATCTGCCGCGCCGCGAGCGCGCGACCGTCGCCGAAGAAGCGCTTTTCGATGCGCTGTCCTTCTGGGAAGAGAAGGAGCGCAAGACCTATTCGTCGCTCCACTATCAACCCTATCTCCTGGCCGTTTCGCTGGACGATCAGGTTCGCCACGCAAGCTTCATTCGAGATACGGATCGCGCCGGCCATGCGCTTGCAACCATGGTTCGCACGGACGCCTTCCGGGCGATCACCGAAATCACCGTTCTCGCGCCCGACCATCCGCGCCTTCTGTCGATCATCGCGGGAGCCTGTGCTGCCGCCGGGGCCAATATCGTCGATGCGCAGATCTTCACCACCACGGATGGACGCGCACTCGATACGATCCTGATCAACCGCGAGTTTGCGGTAGACGAGGATGAACTGCGCCGTGCCGGCACGATCGGCCGCATGATCGAGGACGTCCTGTCGGGCAAGCGCCGCCTGCCGGAAGTCATCGCCACCCGCGCGAAGTCGCGCAGGAAGACCAAGGCCTTCGATATCCCGCCTTCGGTCACGATATCGAACGGTCTCTCCAACAAGTTCACCGTCATCGAGATCGAATGCCTCGATCGCACCGGTCTCCTGGCGGATATCACCGCCGGCCTGGCCGACCTGTCGCTGGACATCCAGTCGGCCCGTATCACGACATTCGGTGAAAAGGTCATCGATACTTTCTACGTCACCGATCTGGTCGGCCAGAAGGTCACCAATGACAATCGCCAGAACACCATCTCTGCACGGCTGAAAGCGGTGATGACCGATCAAGACGAGGAAGCCAAGAAGAACTCGGCGGTCAGTGTCGTGCCTGCCGCAGAACAGCAATCGCTACGCAAGAGCAAGGCGCGCGCGTGACGGATATCGCCATATGAGCCTCGTCAGGAAATTCGCAACGGTTGGCGGCGCGACGCTCGGCAGCCGCATTTTCGGTTTCGCCCGCGAGACCGCCATGGCGGCAGCACTCGGCACGGGGCCGATGGCGGATGTCTTTTATGCCGCCTTCCGCTTCCCCAACCTGTTTCGCCGCCTGTTTGCCGAAGGCGCCTTCAATGCCGCCTTCGTGCCGCTCTTCTCGAAAGAGATCGAACAGAATGGCGTCGAGGGCGCCAAGCGTTTTTCCGAAGAGGTTTTCGGCGTCCTGTTTTCGGCGCTCCTCCTCATTACCATTGCCATGGAACTCGCCATGCCATGGCTGGTGCGATGGATTATCGCTCCGGGTTTTGCAGATGACGCCGAGAAGACCTCGCTGACCATCCGCATGGCTGCGGTCATGTTCCCCTATCTGATGTGCATGTCGCTGACCGCGATGATGAGCGGCATGCTGAATTCGCTGCATCACTTCTTCGCGGCGGCTATCGCGCCGGTCTTCCTCAACGTGGTGATGATCGCCGCTCTGGCTTACGGCCTGTGGATCGGTGCAGATCCCGAGCTGATTGCCTGGTATCTCTCCTGGAGTGTTCTGGTCGCCGGCGTTCTGCAGCTCGCCGTCGTTTATATCGGCGTACGCCATGCCGGCATCAATATCGGCTTTCGTCGCCCACGCATGACGCCCAACGTCAAGCGGCTGCTGTGGCTGGCGGTCCCCGCCGCGATTACCGGCGGTGTCACCCAGATCAACCAGATCATCGGCCAGGCGATCGCCTCGGGCAAGGAAGGCGCAATCGCGGCTCTTCAATATGCTGACCGCATCTACCAGTTGCCGCTCGGCGTCGTCGGCGTCGCGGTCGGTGTTGTCCTGTTGCCTGAACTGTCTCGGGCGCTGAAGGGCGGTAAGTTGGAGGAAGCGGCGGGTATCCAGAACCGCTCGATCGAATTCGTCCTGTTCCTGACCCTGCCTGCCGCGGTTGGTCTGTGGGTCTTGTCAGAAGCGATCATCCGCGTCCTTTATGAACGCGGGATGTTCTCGGCCGAAAACACCTCGGTCGTTGCCGGAATTCTGGCGATCTATGGCCTCGGCCTCCCCGGATTCGTGCTGATCAAGGCGCTGCAGCCCGGCTTTTATGCCCGCGAGGATACCAAGACGCCGATGCGCATCACCATGCTCGCGGTCGTGGTGAATTCGGGTCTTGCGATTTCACTTTTCCCCATTCTTGCCGAACGGGGCATCGCAACGGCGGAAGCGGCGGCAGGCTGGATCAACACCGTGTTGCTGTTTGCCATACTGGTCTGGCGCGGTGATCTCGTCTGGGAATGGCAGCTTGCCAAGCGCACGGCCTTGCTGCTCGTATCCGCCGGAGTGATGGCGGCGGCGCTCATCTACGCCTTGCCCTATGCCGGATCATGGCTGGCGCCTGAAGCGCATCTGCTCAGCCAGGTCACCGCTCTTGGCGTTCTGATTGCGCTCGCCATGGTCGTCTATTTCAGCGTCGCCTTCCTGATCGGCGGTGCCGATCTCGGCATGATCCGCCGCAACTTGAAGCGCAAGCCTAAAGTATCGTCCTAAGCCATCATCAAGGTCACCGCGATCAGGTGTCGCGGCCCTTGGATTTGCGCTTCAGATTGGCAAGGCTGCCCTTGCCCTTCTTGCCACAATGCGCCCAGGTGCGGCTCGGGCCGATATCGACATGCACGATGCCGTTACAATAACGGCCGATGCCGCCAATGCCCGGCGCGGTGCGGGCTGCAGCCAGAATGCGCTTTTCTGAGACACCCGGTACGCGGATGTCTGCGGCGAAACAGCGGCTATGTTGTGACTTGCCTGAACGTGGACGGTGGCCCGAAGTCACCATCGGCTTCTTGCCTGTCTGCTTGGCGATATGGGCAAGGATGGCTTCGAGCTTTTCGGGAAAACAGCCGGTACGAACACTGACCCGCTGTACCGTGTAAAACGCGGAGTAGTCGTGCTTGATTGCTGTGCCGCGGCGTTTGTCGTTCTTGCCTGCTGCTTCGGCGTTGATACTCATACTGAATGCCAAAAGGCAGGCCAGCGCGACGCGAGAAAAAATGCGCATGGTTGTCCCCTAGGAAAAGACCAGTCGTCATGACGGTCGACTTCGTCGTAAAGGGGTATTTCATTCTGAAAAGTGACGTGAATAAGGTGGGATTTACCTCGAATTGAGATTAATGAGCCATGAATCTTAATATTCATTAACCAATTGCAGTTTTGATGCCTGTTGTATTTGCGTGGTGCGCGCCAAAACTTCGTTATAAAACTGTTACATAGCGTTGATGGAGTTGATCTCTGCAGATGCACTAGGTTTGATCGTGAAAACCCCTAAAAAAATTGGGGTCTGAGGCTGAAAAATGCAGGAAATGCACTCCATAGTTGCCTATGCGCTTAATCCTAGGCGGATTATCGTGTTAAATTCCGGAGCTGCCGATGCCTGTTCGATCGCTTTTTCTCATAACTCTGGTGGTCGACGACTATGATCGAGCCAAGAATTTCTACTGCACTGATCTTGGATTTGACTGTGTAGAGGATACGGCCCTTGCGGATGGAAAACGCTGGCTCGTCGTGAAGCCGAAGGGGGATGACGGCGCGGCCTTGCTGATTGCCCAGGCTGCCGATGACAGGCAGCGGGCGGCAATCGGCAACCAGACCGGAGGACGCGTCGGTTTCTTCCTGAAGACCGATGATTTTGCCCATGATCACGCGGCCATGCTTTCCCGTGGCGTCAGGTTCATGGAGGAGCCGCGCCATGAGGTTTACGGCACGGTGGCCGTGTTTGCCGATCCCTACGGCAACACCTGGGATTTGATTGAGCATGCCTCACGCTGAGGTCTTGATTTTGCCCCGCCCGACGTGCTTAGAGCGCGGCGTTAGCTACATGGCCCGCGGGGCGCGATTGCCGGAGACGTTCAAACCTGCCGGGAGCGCGTAACCTTGAGGTCTGAGGCCTTCCAACCGCCTGTTCGAGGACATCATGAACACCTTTAAGCCACTCGTTTTCTCCGGCGTTCAGCCGACCGGCAATCTCCATCTCGGCAATTATCTCGGCGCGATCCGCAAGTTCGTGGCGCTGCAGGAAAACAACGACTGCATCTATTGCGTCGTCGACCTGCATGCGATCACCGCCCAGCTCGTGCATGACGACCTGCGTGGCCAGATCCGTTCGATCGCCGCAGCCTTTATCGCTTCCGGCATCGATCCGGTGAAGCACATCGTCTTCAACCAGTCGGCCGTGCCGCAGCATGCCGAGCTTGCCTGGGTGTTCAACTGTGTGGCCCGTATCGGCTGGATGAACCGCATGACGCAGTTCAAGGACAAGGCCGGCAAGGACCGCGAAAATGCCTCGCTTGGCCTGCTTGCCTATCCGAGCCTGATGGCGGCGGACATTCTCGTTTACCGCGCCACCCATGTTCCGGTCGGCGACGACCAGAAGCAGCATCTGGAACTCGCTCGCGATATCGCCCAGAAGTTCAACATCGACTTCCAGGAAAAGATCCGCACGACCGGCACGGGCGTCGACATGGTCGTCGGCGAAGAGCCGATCCATGGTTACTTCCCGCTGGTCGAGCCGCTGATCGGTGGACCCGCGCCACGCGTCATGTCGCTGCGTGACGGCACCAAGAAGATGTCGAAGTCCGACCCGTCGGATCTGTCGCGCATCAACCTGATGGACGACGCCGACGATATCGCCAAGAAGATTCGCAAGGCCAAGACCGACCCGGAAGGCCTGCCGAGTGAAATCGAAGGTCTGGCCGGTCGCCCGGAAGCCGACAATCTCGTTGGCATCTATGCAGCCCTTGCCGATCGCACCAAGGCCGATGTCCTAGCCGAATTCGGTGGCCAGCAGTTCTCCGTCTTCAAGCCTGCGCTTGCCGAACTGGCTGTCGAGGTTCTCGCCCCGATCGGCGCAGAAATGCGCCGCCTGCTCGGCGACACTACGCATATCGACGCAATCCTCAAGGATGGCGGCGAGCGTGCCGGCGCCCGTGCCCAGAAGGTCATGGACGAAGTCTGCGACATCATCGGCTTCCTGCGCTGATTTTCGAGGCAGCATGAATAGGCAAACCCGTCGCGTGAAGCGGCGGGTTTTCATTTTTCTACGTTGGTATAAGGTCCGCGGCGAGACTGCTTCGGCAACACAGGGGGCGTTATGGTTTCCAAGAGACTTTCGCGGCTTGAAGGCCACAGGCGCAAGTTCATGGCGGTCATTGACGGCACGCCGGAATGCGAAAAGGCGGTCCATTATGCCGGCCGCCGCGCCAAGAATACCAATGGCGGCCTCGTCCTCCTCTATGTCATTCCCGAAGGCGATTTCCAGCAATGGCTCGGCGTCGAGCAGATCATGCGCGCCGAGGCGATGGAAGAGGCCGAAGCCGTGATGGCAAAGGCTGCCCACCGGGTGCGTGAGACGATCGGCATCGATCCCGAAATCGTCATCCGCGAAGGTAGCGCACCGGAACAGATCAACGGGCTGGTCGAGGAAGACCGCGATATCGCTATCCTCGTGCTTGCCGCCGGCTCGGCGAAGGAAGGGCCGGGACCGCTGGTCTCTGCAGTTGCCGGTCGCGGCGCGGCCTTCCCCATCCCCGTCACGGTTCTTCCCGATACGCTCTCCGACGAGGAAATCGACTCGCTGGCGTGATCTCGCTATTGACCATCTAGGGACAAAGGCGCACTTGAACCCAAAGATGAGAACGTTTATCTTATTTGGAAAAGTTCTAAACTGAGTGCCGCTCGTCGGCCAGGAGCAAGCCCATGTTCATCCAGACCGAAGCCACGCCGAACCCGGCGACCCTGAAGTTTCTTCCCGGCAAGGTTGTTATGGAAAAAGGCACGGCCGAGTTTCGCAATGAAGCCGAAGCTGCAGCCTCTCCGCTGGCCCTGCGCCTCTTCAACGTTCCCGGCGTCACCGGCGTTTATTTCGGCTACGACTTCATCACCGTCACCAAGTCCGATGCCGAGTGGCATCACCTGAAGCCTGCCATCCTCGGCTCCATCATGGAACACTTCATGTCCGGCCAGCCGGTCATGGGTGGTGGTTCGGCCATGGCCGAAGATCTGGACGAGGAAGGCGAGTTCTTCGATGAAGGCGACGAAACGCTTGTCGCGACGATCAAGGAACTCTTGGAAACCCGTGTCCGTCCGGCAGTGGCGCAGGATGGCGGCGACATCACCTTCAAGGGGTTCAAGGACGGCACCGTCTACCTCAACATGAAGGGCGCATGCTCCGGTTGCCCGTCCTCCACCGCAACCCTCAAACATGGCGTGCAGAACCTGCTCAAACACTTCGTTCCCGAAGTGCAGGCGGTTGAGGCCCTCTGATACCCGCAAGACCTGTTCATGATCGTTCTCGCTATCGACACTGCAGGCATCGATTGTTCTGCGGCTGTATTTGACAGTTCCGCCGGCAGGTTGCTGTCTGCCGTTTCGGAAGAGATCGGCAAGGGTCATGCCGAGCGCCTGATGGCGGTCATCGATCAGGCGCTGGATGAAGCTGCCGTCGAACTCCACGCGGTCGGAAAAATTGCCGTCGTCATCGGCCCCGGTTCCTTCACCGGCATTCGGGTCGGGGTTGCGGCTGCTCGCGGTCTGGCTCTTTCGCTCGGGGTCGAATGCGTCGGCGTATCGACGCTCGAAACGCTCGGCGCATCGTATCGGGCAAGCAGCGGTTCCGACAATCCGGTGCTCGTCGCCATGGATGCCAAGCGTGAGGAAATCTATGCACAGGCCTTCGCGGCCGATGGCACGGCCTTGATCGAAGCGGCTGCACTGTCTGCCGAAGACGTGGACAATCTTGCCGCCTCTCTCTCTGCCGAACTTACCGGATCGTGGATCTCCAAGACGGGCGATCGCTTCGATATCGGCACTGTCGCACGCATCGGTGCATCGAAGGATGCCACTGGAGCACGGCCGAAGCCGCTTTACTTGCGCGGTCCTGACGCAAAGCCCCAGACGGGTTTTGCACTGGCGAGAGTGTGAGCCATGTTTGACGACTACCTGACCTGGAAGCCGTTTTTCGAAGTCGTGCCGATCGAGGATGTCGATTGCGATGAGATTTCGCAACTGCACGGCCTGCGCTTTCCGCGCCAGTGGAGCGAGGCCGAGTTCCAGGACCTTATTTCGCAGTCGAATGTCTTCGGCTTCATGGCGCGCCAGACCAACGCATTCTTTTCCAAGCCGCTCGGTGGCTTCGTGCTCAGCCGTGAGGCGGGCGGGGAGGCGGAGATCCTGACGGTTGCCGTGGCCGAAAAGTTCGGTCGCCAGGGACTCGGCTGGCGCCTGATGCAGGCCGCGGTGCGCGAGGCAATCTCGCGCGGCGCCGACAGCATGTTTCTCGAAGTCGAGGCCGAAAACAGGCCTGCCGTCGGGCTTTACGGTAAACTCGGTTTTGCCAAGGTGGCCGAAAGGCCTGCATACTATCTGGGAGCGGATGGCCGACGGACCGCAGCGCTTGTCATGAGCCGTGATCTTCGCTAGTCCCTCAGCATACGTGAATATTTCGAAGGCCAGAACGTCATGACAGACCTTTCCAAGACCCTGGAAGAGTTGTGTGCCGAAAAGGGCATGCGCATGACCGACCAGCGCCGCGTCATTGCCCGGATCTTGCAGGATTCCGACGACCATCCCGATGTCGAGGAGCTTTATCGCCGCTCGTCCAAGGTCGATCCGCGCATCTCGATTTCGACTGTCTATCGAACGGTGAAACTGTTCGAGGACGAGGGCATCATCGAGAAGCACGACTTTCTCGATGGCCGCTCCCGCTACGAAACTGTGCCGGAAGAACATCACGATCACATGATTGACCTCAATACCGGCAATGTCATCGAGTTCCAGTCCGCCGAGATCGAGGCGCTGCAGGAGCGTATTGCCCGTGAACTCGGCTTCCGGCTGGTTGGCCACCGGCTCGAGCTCTACGGCATTCCGCTCGACAAGAACGATGATTGAACGGAACCGGTAGGGCAAAACAGTGATCACCTCCATCCGGATCGGCTTCGTTGTCGTCTGTCTCGTGATCGTGACACTGGTGCTTCTTCCGTTTCAGCTTTTGGGTCTCGCTTTCGACTGGAAGATCCGCCGTTACATCCCGCGCCTTTGGCACCGTTCCGCCTGCTGGTTGCTGGGCATTCGCATCCGTGTCCATGGCCATCTGGAGCGCCGGCGGCCGCTGATGCTCGCTGCGAACCACGCCTCGTGGAAAGACATTCTTGTTCTTGGCACCGTGGCCGACGTGGTCTTCATTGCCAAGGCCGAGGTCGCCAACTGGCCCGTCTTCGGCATTCTCGCGAAGCTCCAGAAGACGATTTTCGTCGTGCGCGAGGAAAAGCGCCGCACCGGTGATCAGGTCAACGAGATTGCCGCACGCATGAACGCCGGCGAGATCGTCGTGCTTTTTCCAGAAGGCACGACGTCTGACGGTAACCGCCTGCTTGAGGTCAAATCCTCGCTTTTTGGGGCTGCTGCTGCGGCAGTGTCCCATACGCCGGATGGCGTCGTGCATGTTCAGCCGGTCTCGATAGCCTATACCCGTGTCCATGGCATGGCGATGGGGCGGTTCCATCGCCCGCTTGCCGCCTGGCCGGGCGATATCCAACTGATGCCGCATCTGATGGGCGTACTGAAGGAAGGCGCGCTCGATGTGGAGGTCGCTTTCGGCGATACGGTCGATTTCCGCACCGGCGACAATCGCAAGCACTTGAGCCAGAACATCACCGCCCAGCTTCGCCGCATGCTGATAAGGCATCTGCGCCAGAGGGAGTATGATGCGGGGTGAGGGGGGCTATCGACTGTGCCTCAAGACCGATCCCCTCACTTGCGATTTCTAGCACTTGGCTGAAGCTAAGATGCTGAAATTCCATTCTCCCCCGCCAAGGGGGAGAAAATGGCGTCGAGCTTGTGCTTGGATTCTTGGCGCATAAGCGGTCGAACAGCATGGCGAGAATCCCCGTATCATTTCTAAGTACAAGCATCCGACGCTCCATATCGGCGTGACAACCGACCGTGAGCGATGATCCGGCAGCATCGTAACGCCGCTGGAGGCTTCAATTCCGCCCTTTCTTGCGGTATGGAGACGCCATGAACGAACATGTCTCCATTCCCGCGCCGGCCGATGAGGCTGCACACTGTCCGGACGCCCGTCCCAACACCCGCAAGGTCTTCATCAAGACCTACGGCTGTCAGATGAATGTCTATGATTCCACCCGCATGGGCGATGCGCTGGCGGGTGAGGGATATGTGACGACGGAAGACATGGGGGAGGCCGATCTCGTTCTCCTCAACACCTGCCATATCCGTGAGAAGGCAGCCGAAAAGGTCTATTCCGCGCTTGGCCGCCTGCGTGACATGAAGAAGGAACGCGCAGCCGAAGGCCGCGAATTCATGATCGGCGTTGCCGGCTGCGTCGCCCAGGCGGAAGGAGAGGAGATCATCCGCCGTGCGCCGGCCGTCGATGTGGTTATCGGCCCGCAAACCTATCACCGCCTGCCGGATGCCCTGAAAAAGGCGCGTAACGGCGAGCGTGTCGTCGACACCGAATATGCCGTCGAAGACAAATTCGAACACCTGCCGGCAACCGAAAAGAAGGTCATTCGCTCCCGGGGCGTAACTTCTTTCCTCACCGTGCAGGAAGGCTGCGACAAGTTCTGCACCTTCTGTGTCGTGCCTTATACGCGCGGCTCTGAGGTTTCCCGTCCGGTCGGCCAGATCATCGATGAGGCGAAGCGCCTGGTCGATGCAGGCGTGCGCGAAATCACCCTGCTTGGCCAGAACGTCAATGCCTGGCGTTCGCAGGACGAAAAGGGCAATCCGCTCGGTCTCGCCGAACTGCTCTACCGGCTGGCCGAGGTTCCCGGCCTTGCTCGTTTGCGTTACACGACCAGCCATCCGCGCGACATGGATGACCGGCTGATCGAGGCACATCGCGATCTGCGCATCCTGATGCCTTATCTGCATCTTCCGGTACAGGCAGGCTCCGACCGGATCCTGAAAGCGATGAACCGCCGCCACACCGGCGCCGAATATATCCGCCTGATCGAGCGTATCCGCAACGCCCGTCCCGATATCGCCATGTCTGGTGATTTCATCGTCGGCTTCCCCGGCGAGACGGACGAGGATTTCGAGGACACGCTGAGGATCGTCGAAGAGGTCAACTACGCCTCGGCCTTCTCGTTCAAATATTCGAGCCGTCCGGGCACGCCCGGTGCCGATCTGCCGGATCATGTCGCCGAAGACGTCAAGACCGAGCGGCTGGAGAGGCTTCAGGCGCTGCTCTTGAAACAGCAGGCCGACTTCGCCACATCCTGTGTCGGAAAGACCATCGATCTGCTGCTCGAAAAGCCGGGCCGCATGCCGGGACAGGTCATCGGCCGTTCTCCTTGGCTGCAGTCTGTGAATGTTGATGCAAAAACATCGCAAATCGGTGAGATTATCAGTGTACGAATCATCGGCACCGGTCCGAACAGCTTGTTTGCCGAGCGGACTGAGAGTTTAATCGAGGTCTAATTCAAGTTGAGGAGCTTGCTTACTTGAACGCATCAGAATTGGTTTCTTCGACAGCGCGCCAACCCCGATCCGCAGCGACCGACGCCAACCACTTCGTCCTGACGTTCGAGAATAACCGATTAGCAAGCGAACTCTTCGGTCAGTTCGATCAGAACCTCAAACTTCTCGAGCAGCGTCTGAAGATCGATGCGCGCCCGCGCGGCAATTCGGTTTCCATTTCCGGAGACGTCGTTGCGACCAATCAGGCGCGCCGCGCGCTGGATTTTCTCTATGAGCGTTTGCAGAAAGGCGGCTCCGTGGAAGCGTCCGACGTCGAAGGTGCGATCCGCATGGCGCAGGCAGCTGACGACCAGTTGAGCCTGCCGACGCTGGAACGCAAGGCAAAGCTCTCCATGGCGCAGATTTCCACCCGCAAGAAGACCATTCAGGCCCGCACGCCGACCCAGGACGCCTATATGCGGGCGCTGGAACGGGCCGAGCTTGTGTTCGGTGTCGGTCCGGCCGGTACCGGCAAGACCTATCTCGCCTGCGCCCACGCCGCCCAGCTTCTGGAACGCGGTGCGGTCGACAAGATCATCCTGACGCGACCGGCGGTCGAAGCCGGTGAACGTCTGGGCTTCCTCCCCGGCGACATGAAGGAAAAGGTCGATCCCTATCTGCGGCCGCTTTATGATGCGCTTTACGACATGATCCCGGCCGACAAGGTCGATCGCGCGATCACCGCCGGCGTTATCGAAATCGCGCCGCTCGCCTTCATGCGCGGTCGCACGCTGTCGAACGCCGCGATCATTCTCGACGAGGCGCAGAACACCACATCGATGCAGATGAAGATGTTCCTGACCCGTCTTGGCGAAAACGGTCGGATGATCATCACCGGCGACCCGAGCCAGGTGGACCTGCCGCGCGGTGTCAAATCCGGTCTGGTCGAGGCGCTGCAGATCCTCAAAGGTGTTGAAGGCATCTCGGTGATCCGCTTCAAAGATACCGATGTCGTGCGTCACCCGCTGGTCGGCCGCATCGTCAGGGCCTATGATGCGCAATATGCCGTCCATGAGGAAAGCGAGGAAGCGCTCGACCGGTAAAACCGGTCGGGCTCACCATACATGCCCGAACTAGACATACAGATCAGCGTGGAAGACGGCGGCTGGCCGGATGAAGCCGTTTTGGCCGCTTTGGCGGGCCGCGTATTGAGTGCTGCCGCGGAATTTCTTGCCCGCGAAGAGGAGCAACCCTTCCCGAAAATGGCACCGGAACTGTCCCTGGTCTTCACCAATGACGATTCCATCCAGGAAATTAATGCCGAATGGCGGGGCAAGGACAAGCCGACCAACGTCTTGTCTTTTCCCGCTTTTCCGCTCGAACCCGGTGGCATGCCCGGCCCCATGCTGGGCGATATCGTGGTTGCGCGGGAAACTGTCGAGCGCGAGGCGGTTGATCTCGACAAGACTTTCGACGATCATCTGACCCATCTGCTCGTCCATGGTTTCCTCCATTTGTTCGGTTACGACCACATGGAAAAGGACGAAGCGGAAGAGATGGAAGCACTTGAGACTCGCATTTTGGCCAGTCTCGGCCTATCTGACCCCTATGCGGGGCAGGACCCGTTGATATAAGTTTGGAACAATGAACGATTATTCGAGCAATGTCGCCCGCGAGGGCAAGGACAGTTCGGACTCTGCCTCGTCGGACGAGGGCAGTAGTTCGGCGAGGTCCGAACATCACCCAAAATCCAACAACTCCTTCTGGTCGAGGGCCGTGCGCCTGCTTCGGCCATCGCAAGGCGAACAGCTCCGCGAGGATCTCGCCGACGCGTTGATGACGGATACCAATGTCAGCAACGCATTTTCGCCCGACGAAAGGGCAATGCTGCACAATATCCTCCGTTTCCGCGAAGTCCGCGTCGAGGACATCATGGTGCCGCGCGCCGATATCGAGGCCGTGGACATGAACATGACCATCGGCGAGCTGATGATCCATTTCGAGGAAACCGGCCGCTCCCGCATGCCGGTCTATAGCGACAATCTCGATGACGCTCGCGGCTTCGTCCACATTCGCGATCTTCTCTCCTATCTGGCCAAACAGGCGCGCAACAAGCGGCGCGTCAGCTCGAAGGCTTCGACGGTGCAGATCTCTGCAGCCGTTAACGGCACTGAAAAACCGACCCGTGCGCCAAAGGCTGCCTTCGATCTTGGCCGCGTCAATCTCGAGCAGACGGTTGCAGAAGCTGGTCTGGTGCGGAAACTTCTTTTCGTGCCGCCGTCCATGCTTGCCTCCGACCTCTTGCGCTCGATGCAGGCTGCCCGCACGCAGATGGCTCTCGTCATCGACGAATATGGCGGCACCGACGGTCTCGTCAGCCATGAAGATATCGTCGAAATGGTCATCGGCGATGTCGAGGACGAGCATGACAATGAAGAGGTGATGTTCTCCAAGACTGCCGACGACGTGTTCGTCGCCGATGCCCGCATCGAGCTTGAAGAGATTTCCGAAGCGATCGGTCCGGACTTCGATGTTCGCGATCGGATCGAGGATGTCGATACGCTTGGCGGCCTGATCTTCTCGGCGCTCGGCCGTATTCCGGTCCGCGGCGAGGTCGTGCAGGCGGTTCCCGGCTTCGAGTTCCAGATCCTCGATGCGGATCCGCGCCGCATCAAGCGGGTCAAGATCCTGCGCAAGCGCGCTCTTACCCGCCGCCGGCAGGCGAAGGGGGAGGGCGAGTCGCTGATTGTCGCTCCGGTACAACCTGCTGCTCTGCTGCCGCCTCCTGCCGAAAACGGTGCCGCGCGGCCCGAAGCCTGATCCATCGCCCGCCCCGCGACAGGGCGCAGTTTTTTTGAAACACTGCGCCCCTGATTCGCGAAAAAGGGGACGGTCATGGAGCAGCTGGCGGGCAAGGTCATGCTTCTTTCGGGGTGGTCCCGGATTGCACTCGCAGTATTTGCGGGTGCCGTTGGTGCGCTTGCACTTCCACCCTTCGGCATCTTCGCCGCGCTTTTCATATCCTTCCCGCTGCTTGTCTGGCTCATCGACGGCTCGACCGGAAATCCCGGTGGCGGCATCGCAAGCCGGCTGCGCTCTGCCTTCGCAATAGGATGGCTGTTCGGCTTTGGCTATTTCGTCGCCAATCTCTGGTGGCTGGGCAATGCTCTCCTCGTCGATGCAGAGGAGTTCGCCTGGGCGCTTCCTCTCGCGGTCTTCGGCCTGCCAGCCTATCTCGCGCTTTTCTATGGTCTTGCGGCAGCACTTGCGCGCGCGGTCTGGTCCGATGGTGTCGGTCGTCTGGCGGCGCTCGCCGCAGCCTTCGGCGTAGCTGAATGGTTGCGTAGCTTCGTGCTGACCGGCTTTCCATGGAATGCCGTCGGTTATGGAGCAATGCCGGTTCCCCTGATGATGCAGTCCGATGCGGTTCTGGGAATTTTCGGTGTCACGACGCTGGCCGTCTTCGTTTTTTCCGCCCCTGCATTGCTTGGAACGGCAAAGGGAAAAGTCATCGGTCTGACTGCCGCTGCGCTGCTTGCGGTGGCGCATGTCGGTTTTGGTGCGTGGCGGCTAAATGTCGCAGATGAAAAGCTGGCCGTCGGCGAAGGCAAAAAAACAACCATACGTATCGTTCAGCCGATGATCGATCAGGCACAGAAACTGGATAATACGAACCGGGCGGAGATTTTTGAGGAGCACCTGCGCCTGACGAGCACACCGCTCGCGGAAGGTGCCGCGCGCCCGGATATCGTCGTCTGGCCGGAGACTTCGGTGCCGTTCATCCTGACGGAAAATCCGGATGCACTGGCGCGCATCGCCGAGGTTCTTGAGGACGGGCAGGTTCTCGTGACCGGTGCCGTGCGCTCTGAAAATGCCGGTGCCGGCATTGCTCCACGTTTCTATAATTCAATTTATGTAATTGATAGTGAAGGACAAATTATATCTGCCGCAGACAAGGTGCATCTTGTCCCTTACGGCGAGTATGTCCCTTATGAGAGCATCCTCGCCTCGCTCGGCATTACCGAGGCGATTGCCATGCCCGGCGGCTTTACGGCTGCCACCTCGCGTAGCCTGCTCACCCTGCCGGGTGGAGCGCTTCTCTACCCTCTTATCTGCTATGAGGCGATTTTCCCCGGCGAGATTGGTCCCGAAATCGAGCGGACATCTGCTATTTTGAACGTGACGAACGACGGTTGGTTTGGTGCGACACCTGGCCCCTATCAGCACTTCCAGCAGGCTCGGTTGAGGGCCGTCGAGAACGGTTCTTTCCTGATTCGTGGGGCAAATACAGGCATTTCCGCGGTCGTGGACCCATTTGGCCGTGTAGTCCAGGGTCTCGGATACAATCAAAAGGGTGTGATTGATGCGACTATAGGTGGTGAAAAGATAGGGAATTGGAGTAATAACAGCCGCCAGTGGTACTTCTGGTTGGTTGTAGCACTAATGTCTGTGATTGCAGTGGTCTCGCGTCTAAGTTTTAAATCACACGCGAATTGACCAAAAACCCCTAAAATTGCATAGTGAGAATGCCTACCGTCTCGTCATATGCTTCGCGTATTGGTTCTGTCGTCCCAAACGCGTGAAGTGTATTCTCCATACGCGGACCGGGTTGAAAACATAACTGCAACTTCACCAGGACCCCCCATTATGATTGAAAACAAGAAAAAGCCGAACCCGATCGACATTCACGTCGGGAGCCGGATCCGCCTGCGCAGAACTATGCTGGGCATGAGTCAGGAAAAGCTGGGCGAAAGCCTCGGTATTACTTTCCAGCAGATCCAGAAATACGAAAAAGGCACGAACCGTGTCGGCGCAAGCCGTCTGCAGAACATCTCGAGCATTCTCAACGTGCCGGTGTCCTTCTTCTTCGAAGATGCGCCGGGCGACCAGTCCGGCGGTGCAACCGGCATGGCCGAAGCATCCAGCTCCAATTACGTTGTTGACTTTCTGTCGTCCTCGGAAGGTCTTCAGCTCAACCGCGCATTTGTGAAGATCGCCGACCCCAAGGTTCGCCGCCGGTTGGTTGACCTCGTCAAGGCACTTGCGGCCGAGGCAGAGGAATAGTCTCTCCTAAAGAGGCGGGGAGGAGGAAGCGGCTTTCACAGCCGCTTTTTTTTGTCTTCATTTTGGCCTGCTAATCAATTTTACGCATAAAGATATATTTATGTCGTTGTGTTCTTGTTTTTGACAGACGAACTGACTAAACATTTTCTGTCCATTCTTTGAGGGGTTCCCCGTATGCACGCCAATTATCTGTTCACCAGCGAGTCCGTGGCAGAAGGCCATCCGGATAAGGTCTGTGACCGCATTTCCGATGAAATCGTGGACCTCGTGTACCGCGAAGCTGCAAAGACAGGTGTTGATCCGTGGAAGGTTCGCATTGCCTGCGAAACGCTTGCTACCACCAACCGCGTGGTGATTGCCGGTGAAGTCCGCCTGCCGCCGAGCCTGATGAAGAAGGACAAGAACGGCAACGACGTCATCAACCCGTCGAAGTTCAAGTCGGCGGCCCGCAAGGCGATCCGCGACATCGGTTACGAGCAGGACGGTTTCCACTGGAAGACGGCCAAGATCGATGTGCTGTTGCACTCGCAGTCTGCTGATATCGCGCAGGGCGTCGACAGCGCAGCCGACAAGCAGGGCGACGAAGGCGCCGGTGACCAGGGCATCATGTTCGGTTACGCCTGCAAGGAAACGCCGGACCTCATGCCGGCCCCTATCTATTATTCCCACAAGATCCTGCAACTGCTCGCAACCGCCCGCAAGAAGGGTGAGGGCGATGCCGGCAAGCTTGGCCCCGATGCCAAGAGCCAGGTGACGGTCCGTTACGAAAACGGCAAGCCGACCGAAGTTGACTCGATCGTTCTGTCTACCCAGCATGTCGACGCCAGCTGGGATTCGAAAAAGGTTCGTCAGGTCGTTGAACCCTATATCCGCGAAGCTCTCGGCGATCTGCCGATCGCAGCCGATTGCAAGTGGTACATCAACCCGACCGGCAAGTTCGTCATTGGCGGTCCGGATGGTGACGCGGGCCTGACCGGCCGCAAGATCATCGTCGACACCTATGGCGGTGCGGCCCCGCACGGTGGCGGCGCATTCTCCGGCAAGGACACGACCAAGGTCGACCGTTCGGCAGCCTATGCTGCCCGTTACCTCGCCAAAAACGTTGTCGCAGCAGGCTTTGCCGATCGCTGCACGATCCAGATCTCCTACGCGATCGGTATTGCCCAGCCGCTGTCGATCTATGTCGACCTGCACCAGACCGGCAAGAATGTTACCGAAGACCAGATCGAAAACGCGATCCGCAAGGTCATGGACCTGTCGCCGACCGGCATTCGGCGCCATCTTGATCTCAACAAGCCGATCTATGCGAAGACCTCGGCTTATGGTCATTTCGGCCGCAAGTCCGGTCGTGACGGTTCCTTCTCCTGGGAGAAGACCGATCTCGTGAAGCCGCTCAAGGACGCCTTGAAGGAAGATCTTCTGGTCGCTGCCGAGTAAGGCTTTTCCGATCGGGTCTTTACCGATCCGGTAATCACACGCTAAAGCGGGTGCCTTCTGCGGGCATCCGCTTCTTTGTTTTTGGACGACAAGATCATGACTGACGAGCAGCAGCACCCGACCCGGGCAACGGAAGCGTTTTACGGTCGCCGGAAGGGCAAGCCTCTTCGCGAGCGCCAGGCCGAAGGCATGGCGACGCTGTTGCCGGCCCTCAAGCTCGATCTCGCATCACCGGCGCCTGGCGACCTGCGCACGCTTTATCCCGTTACAGTCGAGCGCATGCGGCTCGAAATCGGCTTTGGCGGCGGCGAGCATCTGGTTCATCGCGCCCGGGAAAATGAGACGACCGGTTTCATCGGCGTCGAGCCCTTCGTCAACTCCATGGCGAAGCTGCTGTCGCAGGTCGAGATCCATGATTTGAAGAACGTCCGCGTCTATGATGATGATGCGACGCAGGTTCTCGACTGGCTACCGACCGGCTCGATCGACCAGATCGATCTTCTCTATGCCGATCCCTGGCCGAAGCGGAAGCACTGGAAGCGTCGCTTCGTCTCGCAGGTAAATCTGGAACGTTTCCATCGCGTGCTGAAGCCGGGCGGCATGTTCTGCTTCGCCTCGGATATCGATACCTATATCAATCACACGCTGATGCATTGCCGCGACCACGGCGGTTTTGCCTGGCAGGCCGAACAGTCTTCCGACTGGCTGACGCCTTATGCAGGCTGGCCGGGGACACGCTACGAGAACAAGGCCCGCAGAGAAGGGCGCTCTTCAGCCTATCTGACCTTCATCAGGGCCTGAGAGCGGCCTTGAAGAGAAACGGTCAGTGCAGGCTGACCGTCTTCAGGTCGTCTTCGGCTGCCTTGAAGAAGGTGCTGGACCGGTTGTCGGTCAACAGGATCGGGGTGCCATCGGCGCCGAACAGCGCCCAGAGGTCAAGGCTGGGGTCCATATCGGGAGCCTCGGGAAAGCAGCGGGATACTTCTTCAGATCGCATCCTGCGGATATACCCGACTTCACCGGCGCCGAGATGGGCAAGTTCGGATTGCGACAAATGCGTGTTCGCTTCTTTCAAGAGCATTCCAGCCTCCACTTGAGGGCGTCGGCCTTGATGCCGACACGTCCTAGTCTGAGACGGAAATATTAATTTTTCTCACTACGCGCTGCGGCTCTGGCCGGACGAGGTCGACCGAAAGAAGACCGTTCTTCAGGCAAGCCGCTGAGACTTCCATCCCGTCAGCAAGCATGAAAACCCTTTGAAACTGGCGTGCGGCAATACCTCTATGGAGGTAATCGCGCTCCGACTGCTCGATCTGGCGGCCACGGATTACCAATTGATTTTCTTCGGTCGTGACGTCGAGTTCGTCTTCGGAAAAGCCGGCGACGGCAAGCGTGATACGCAACTTCTCATGCCCATCGGCGGTGCCCGACCTGATTCGCTCGATATTGTAGGGCGGGTAGCCTTCATTCGCCTTGGCGAGGCGTTCCAGTGTCTTTTCCATCGCATCGAAGCCCAGTAGCAGAGGGCTTGCGAAGGGTGTCATCCGGGTCATCGTTCAGTCCTTGCATCAAGCGACCATGCCGACGCCCAGAAGGCGCGCCGGAACTCGCCATTATATGGGTTGCCGCGATGAGGATCGCAAGCTGTGGCACGACGCGATGGCGGCAAAAGCCGTGCTGGCTGTGCTTGACAAACCATACGCGCGGCTCCACCAATCCCCCTCGAATTGAGGGGATGAACAATGTCGCCACGTAAGATCATTATCGATACCGACCCGGGCCAGGACGATGCCGCAGCGCTGATGCTGGCTTTCGCCAGCCCTGAAGAACTTGAAATTCTCGGCCTCTGCGCAGTCGCAGGAAACGTCCCCCTTTCGTTTACCAGCCGTAACCTGCGCATTGTCTGTGAACTCTGCGGCAAGCCGGATGCCAAGGTGTACGAAGGTGCGCTCAAGCCGCTCAACCGGCCGCAGGTGACTGCCGAGCATGTGCATGGCAAGACCGGGCTCGACGGTGCTGAACTGCCTGAACCCACGATGCAGGCGCAGGCCCAGAATGCCATCGATTTCATCATCGAGACCTTGCGCCGCGAGCCTTCCGGAACGGTGACTATCTGCACGCTCGGCCCGCTGACCAATCTGGCGCTCGCACTGCAGAAAGCGCCGGATATCGCCGGTCGTATCCAGGAACTGGTGATGATGGGCGGTGGCTGCTTCGAAGGCGGCAACATCACGCCGGCGGCAGAGTTCAACATCTATGTAGATCCGGAAGCGGCCAAGATCGTTTTCGACGCCGGCATCCCGACCGTCATCATGCCGCTAGACGTGACGCATCAGCTTCTGACGACAAGGGACCGCGTTGCCAAGATCGCAGCGATCGACACGCGCCCGGCTCAGGTTCTGGTCGAATGGCTGGCCTTCTTCGAGCGTTTCGACATCGAGAAATACGGCTCCGACGGCGGACCGCTGCATGATCCGAGCGTGATCGCCTATCTGTTGAAGCCGGAACTCTTTTCCGGCCGTCTCTGCAATGTCGAGATCGAGGTCGGGTCCGAGTTGACGGTCGGCATGACCGTGGTCGACTGGTGGCATGTGACCGACCGCAGGCGTAACGCGACCTTCATGCGCAATGTCGATGCCGACGGTTTCTTTGCGCTGCTGACGGAGCGTGTCGCGCGCTTGTAACGCAATTCAAACAGAGAGAAACGCGTTCGGCGCAACCTGTGTGCCGAACGCCAATTGGGTGATCAGATAGCCTGATCCACAGCCTCGGCAAGCGGGATCGACGGCTGAGCACCGCGCGAAAGGCAGGCCAGCGATCCGGCGACAGCCGCGCGGCGAAGGGCCTGCGCAAAGGTCAGTCCCTGGTCGAGGCTGGCGGCGAGATAACCGCAGAACGTATCGCCGGCTCCGACCGTATCGACCGGCTCGATGACAAGGCCTTTTGTCGTCAGGATCTCGCCGTCGCGGATGGCGATGACACCATCGCCGCCGAGGGTGACGACGAATGTCTGGCCTGTCGCTGAATGCAGCGTCTTGAGTGCTGTAATGCGTGCCTCGGCACTCGCTGCAGGTTTGCCGGCCACGAGGTCGAATTCCGTCTCATTGGCAACGACGATATCGGCAAGGGCAGACAGCCGAACCGCATCACCGGTAAACGGCGCGGTGTTGAGAATGGTGGTGACGCCTTTTTCCCGCGCGGTCTTGAGCGCCGCTTCGACGGCGGCTGGCGGAATTTCGAGCTGCAGCATCAGGATATCGCCTGCCGACATCGCATCGACAGTCTTGATCGCTTCATCGGCGGTGATCGTGCCGTTTGCACCGGGAATGACGACAATCATGTTCTCGCCATCGCCACCGACGAGAATAAGCGCCGTTCCGGTCGGCTCGGCTGCCTTGAGCACGGAGGAAAGGTCGGTTCCCGCATCCTTCAGAAGCGCAAGCGCCGGATCGGCAAACGTGTCGCTGCCGACGGCCCCTGAGATTTTCACCACGCTGCCGGCTCGCTGTGCGGCAAGCGCCTGATTGGCGCCTTTGCCACCGGCGGCGGTCGAAAACGTCTGCCCCGGAACAGTCTCGCCCGGTTTCGGCAGTTCCGCCGTGGTCGCGATAAGATCCATGTTGATGGAGCCGAAAACGGTAATCATGGTCATGCCTGCTGCTGATAACTTGACGGCGGGACAGTGCCCGAGAGGATCACTCTTCGTCAACTACCCGAAGCCGCAGAAGACCCGTCCGGCTCTCGACAGATTTCGGCGGCGGCGCATCTGTCGATGGCTCGGCTTTCGCGGGCGCTTCCAGCTCCATCGAGGTAATCCGGTTACCACGTCGGGTCAGCTTCTCGGTGGAGGTCAGGATCTGCTCGACATCCTTCTCTGCCGCCAAAAAATGTGACTGCAGCTTACGCGTCCTGTCGTCCAGCCGCGTCAGGTCCTCCATCAACAGCCCGACTTCGCCTTGGATCAGATGCGCCTGCTCGCGCATCCGCTGGTCTCGGAGCACAGCCTGGATGACCTGTATCGACAGAAGCAGCAGCGACGGGGAGACAATCACCACGCGGGAGCGCTGGGCCTTCTGCACCACCGCATCGAAATGTTCGTGGATTTCGGCAAAGATCGATTCCGACGGCACGAAAAGAAGCACGGTATCCTGTGTCTCGCCGGAAATCAGGTATTTTTCCGAGACGTCGCGGATATGGACTTCCATGTCACGGCGAAACTGCTGGGCCGCAGCACGCCGCGCGTCGGGTGAGGCGGTCTCGCGAAAGGCGGTCCAGGCCTCGAGCGGGAATTTCGCGTCGATCACCAGCGGCGGTGCGCCGTTCGGCATCCGGATCACGCAATCCGGGCGCTTGCCGTTGGAAAGCGGCGACTGGAAGGAATAGGCACCATGCGGCAGGCCGTCGGCCACGATCGTTTCCATCCGGCCCTGGCCGAAAGCCCCGCGCGTCTGCTTGTTGGAAAGGATCGCCTGCAAGCCCACGACATCCTTGGCGAGCGTCTGGATATTGTTCTGCGCCGCATCGATGACTGCCAGCCGCTCCTGCAGCTTGCGCAGGTTGTCATGTGTCGATTTCGTCTGCTCGGTAATGGTCGAGCCCAGCCTGTGGGTCATGCCGTCGAGCCGCTGGTTGACGGCGTGATTGAGTTCCGCCTGACGGTTGGTGATCGTCTCGGCCATTGCGGCCACACGCCCATGCATCTCACCCTGCATCCGCACCAGTTCGGCCAGACGTGCTTCCGCATCCACCGTCCGCTGCGTCATCTCTTCGCGCTGACGACCGCCGCGAAAGATCGCGAAAAGGGCGATCACGACCGCCACAACGGCAAAAATTGCTCCGATGAGCAGGATTGGCAGCGCCAAATCGGGCGGCAGGACGTCGACAAGCATCTCTCTCATGCCGCCACTCTAGCAGATTACGCCTGCAACGAAAGATCAAAGCGTGAACAAACATCAAGAAGCGTGCTGCATACATGTTCCATTGGCGCAAAAGATGCGCTATGGGGGCAAAATGACAATAAAGCCGCTCATCATCCTTCCCGATCCACTTCTCCGGCAGGTCTCCGCACCGATCGAAACCGTAAACGCCGAGCTTTTGAAGCTCGCCGAGGACATGCTGGAAACCATGTATGACGCGCCGGGCATCGGCCTTGCCGCGATCCAGATCGGCGTGCCCAAGCGCATGCTCGTCATCGATGTGTCGCGCGAAGACGAGGAGAAAAACCCGCAGGTCTTCATCAACCCGGAAATCGTCAAGTCTTCCGATGATCTGTCGGTCTACGAAGAGGGCTGCCTTTCGATCCCGGATTATTACGCCGAAGTCGAACGGCCTGCCACGATCGGCGTGAAATATGTCGGACGCGACGGCAAGGAACATATGATCGAAGCCGATGGTCTTCTCGCCACCTGCCTGCAGCACGAGATGGACCACCTGAACGGCGTGCTCTTCATCGACCATATTTCGAGGCTGAAGCGCGAGATGGTGATCAAGAAATTCACCAAGCTCGCCAAGGGCAAGGCTATTTAATTTGTAGTCTGCCTGACCTGAAACAGAAGGAGCGCCCTTGCGGCGCAAAAAAAGCCCCATGTCACTTCGCATCATCTTCATGGGCACGCCGGATTTTTCCGTGCCGACATTGCAGAACCTCAAGCAGGCCGGTCACGAGATCGTCGCGGTCTATACCCAGCCACCACGCCCGGCGGGTCGGCGTGGGCTCGACCTTACCAAGTCGCCGGTTCATCAGGCAGCCGAGCTTCTCGGCATTCCGGTTCTCACACCGCTGAATTTCAAGGCGGAAGAAGATCGCCAGACATTTCGCGATTTCGACGCGGATGTTGCGGTCGTCGTGGCCTATGGCCTGCTTCTGCCGGTAGCGATCCTCGAAGGCACGAAACTCGGCTGCTACAACGGCCATGCCTCGCTCCTGCCCCGCTGGCGGGGTGCTGCCCCCATCCAGCGTGCCATCATGGCCGGTGACGAAAAAACCGGCATGATCGTGATGAAGATGGAAAAGGGTCTTGATACCGGCCCCATGGCACTGACCAAGGAAGTCGAGATCAGTGAAGCGATGACGGCGGGCGAACTGCATGACAAGCTCATGCTCGTCGGTGCCCGCGCCATGGTCGAGGCGATGGAAAAGCTCGAAGCCAACGACCTGCCGCTGACGCCGCAGCCGGAAGAGGGCGTGCTCTACGCCGCCAAGATCGACAAGGCCGAAACCCGCATCGATTTTTCGAGGCCTGCGCGCGACGTACATAACCACATTCGTGGTCTCTCGCCGTTTCCCGGCGCATGGTTCGAAGCCGAGATCAACGGCAAGCCGGAGCGCATCAAGGTTCTCAGCTCTACGATCGGGGAAGGAAGTGGTGCCGCCGGACAGCTTCTCGACGATGCGCTGACTGTTGCCTGCGGCGAAGGTGCCGTGAAGCTCATCCGCTTGCAGAAGGCCGGCGGCAAGCCGCTGGATGCGGCTGATTTCCTGCGCGGCACGCATCTACCCAAGGGCGCCAAACTTCCGGTCGGGGCTGCCTGATGCCGCGGTTCCGCATGACCGTCGAATATGACGGTACCTCCTATGTCGGCTGGCAGATGCAGGAAAACGGTCATTCCGTACAGGCCGCTCTGCAGAACGGTATCCTGTCGCTCACCGGCGAAACGGTTTCTGTTCGCGGGGCAGGCCGAACGGATTCAGGTGTTCATGCGAGAGGCCAGGTTGTTCATGCCGATCTGTCCCGCGAGTGGCAACCGTTCAAGCTGCGCAACGCGCTCAACGCCCATCTGATGATGGCGAATGAACGCGTCTCGGTGATCGACGTGCAGCAGGTCTCCGACGAGTTCGATGCGCGATTTTCGGCGGTGAAGCGGCATTATCTCTACCGGATCATCACTCGCCCGTCGCCGCTGGCGATCGAGGCTGGTCAGGCCTGGTGGGTGCCGAAGGAACTGGACCACGAGGCGATGCATGCCGCCGCCCAGATGCTGGTCGGTCATCATGACTTCACCACTTTCCGCTCCGCGCATTGCCAGGCCAAAAGCCCGGTGAGGACGCTGGACCGGCTGGATGTGACGCGCTCGGGCGACCTCATCGAGATCCGCGCCAGCGCTCAGAGCTTTCTGCACAACCAGATCCGCTCATTTGCCGGTACACTGAAGCTTGCTGGTGAAGCGAAAATGTCACCCGACGACGTGCGTGCGGCACTCGAAGCGCGCGACCGCAAGGAATGCGGCCCGGTCGCGCCCCCGGAAGGCCTCTATTTCATGAAGGTCGATTATCCTGGCGATAATCAGTAGGGCGAGACGCCGAGATAGGATTGCAGGAGATCAGCGACGATGAGGCCCGGCACCAGAAGCACAAGCATCGTCGTCGCGACCACAAGTGGTTCCGGCCCGCAGATCTGCCGCACGAAGCGGGAAATGGCAAAGATCGTAGCGACCAGCAAGGCGAGCTGGACAAGTGCAATCAGTCCTGCGGCAAAGGGGATGAGAAACAGCAGCAGCGTCATCACCGCATAGGCGTAGGAGACCGGCACCGACAGCCAGTTGGTTGCCACCACGATCGAAACGAACTTGCGCTCGGTCTTCAGTAGCAGGCAAAGAATGCCGAACAGCGTAAGCGGCAAAATCCAGTTGATCGCCTCGATCAGGAACAGCCTGAGATAAAAGGCAAGACCAGCCTTCGTTCCCTCCGGGTTGGCGGAAAGGAAGGCGTAGCGCATGCCCGTCCAGTAGACGAACATCGCCGGCAGGCACCAGACGAAGGCCCAGAACGACCGGATCATGCCGCGATCGGTCATGTCGAGCCGTTTCAGGCCCTGCGCGTCACCTTTGAAAAGCAGCCAGAGACCGCTGATGTAGAATTTGACTTCAGGAAATGGAGGCATCGCCGAACCAGCGGGTGAGGAAGGTTCCGTAGATCTGGGTCAGCGTCTCAAGATCGGCAAGGGCGACACGCTCATCGACCATGTGCATGGTCTGGCCGACAAGACCGAATTCCACGACTGGGCAATAGTCCTTGATGAACCGCGCATCCGAGGTCCCGCCGGTGGTCGACAGCGCCGGCTGCTTGCCGGTCACGGCTTCGACGGCGGCCGAAAGCGAGCCGATCAGCGCGTTGTTGCGGGTCAGGAACACATGGCTCGGGCGTTCGGCCCAGATGATCTCGTATCTGGTCGGCTGGCGATCAGGCCGCAGCGTCTGGTCGGCTGCAGCCTCGTCAAGCCGGCGCAGGATCTCGGCTTTTACCGTGTCGGCAGTCCAGGTGTCGTTGAAACGGATGTTGAAGGCAAAACCTGCCTTGGCCGGCACGACATTGGTGGCAGGATTACCGACATCCACCGTCGTCACTTCCAGATTGGAAGCCGGGAACTCCGGCGTGCCGGTGTCGAAGGGCGGGCCCATCAGCGCTGAGGCAAGCGGCAACAAGCCGCGAACGGCATTGTCCGCCAGATGCGGATAGGCCGCATGACCCTGCACGCCGAATACCGTGACCTTGCCGGAAACGGAACCGCGACGGCCGATCTTGATCATGTCGCCGAGCATATCCGGATTGGTCGGCTCGCCGACCAGGCAGGCATCCCACTGCTCGCCCTTTTCGGCAGCCCATTTCAGAAGCTTTTCCGTGCCATTGACGGAAGGACCTTCCTCATCGCCGGTAATCAGGAAGGAGATCGAACCTTCTGGCGCGCCATTCTTTTCGATATGGCGGGCAACGGCGGCGACAAAGCAGGCAATTCCGCCCTTCATGTCGACGGCACCGCGGCCGAACATCTCGCCATCGGCGATCTCGGCCCCAAAGGGCGGATGGCTCCAGGAGGCTTCGTCGCCGACCGGCACGACATCCGTGTGGCCGGCAAACATCAGGTGTGGCCCGTCTGTTCCAAGACGGGCATAGAGGTTCTCGACGTCTGGCAGACCCGGTTCCGTCGCGATCATCCGCTCGACCTTAAAGCCGAGGGGAGTGAGCATCGCTTCGAGTGCCGAAAGCGCGCCGCCTTCCGCCGGGGTGACGGAAGGGCAACGGATCAGCGTTTGCAGGTTTGCAATCGGATCGGAAACAGACATCGAATTGGTCTCTATTAGTCGCGCAGCAGCTCGTTGATGCCCGTCTTGGAGCGGGTCTTTTCATCGACGGTCTTGACGATAACGGCGCAGTAGAGATGCGGAGCGGGAGCACCATTCGGCATCGTCGCATTGCCGGACGGCATCGAGCCGGCGACGACGACGGAATAGGGCGGTACTTCGCCATAGGTCACTTCGCCGGTGGCGCGGTTGACGATCTTGGTTGACTTGCCGATGTAGACGCCCATGCCGAGAACCGAGCCCTCGCGGATGATGCAGCCTTCGACGACTTCCGAACGGGCGCCGATGAAGCAATTGTCTTCGATGATCGTCGGGCCGGCCTGCATCGGCTCGAGCACGCCGCCGATGCCGACGCCGCCCGACAGATGCACATGCTTGCCGATCTGTGCGCAGGAGCCGACGGTGGCCCAGGTGTCGACCATCGTGCCTTCATCGACGAAAGCGCCGAGATTGACGAAGGACGGCATCAAGACGACGTTCTTGGCGATATAGGCCGAGCGGCGCACGACGGCGTTCGGCACGGCGCGGAAACCGGCGGAACGGAACTGGTTTTCACCCCAGCCTTCGAACTTGGACGGAACCTTGTCCCACCAGGTGGAGTTACCCGGACCGCCCTTGACGACTTCCATGTCGTTCAGGCGGAAGGAGAGGAGAACGGCCTTCTTGAGCCACTGATTGACAGCCCAGGTGCCATCTTCGCCGCGAACCGCGACGCGGGCCTGGCCGCTGTCTAGCAAGTTGAGCGAGGTTTCCACCGCATCGCGTACTTCGCCTTTGGTCGAGAGGGTGACGCTGTCGCGGTTGTCGAAAGCGGTCTCGATTGTCTTTTCGAGGGCGGCGAGGTCGAAGCTGCTCATGGAAGATCCTTAAACGTCACGCGGTATCGTGATGGCTGGAAAGGTGGTCATTTGGTCCCATTTGCTCTAAGCGACCGCCACTCAAGCGTCAATGTGAATTGGCGTCAACCATGGTTGGCGCGGGAAGGAAGCATCAGCATGTCGAAGAGAAGGCAGGAAGCACGAGGCCAGCAGGACAAGGTGTGGGAGCCGCTGAAGGATAGCACGGCCGACAAGCACGCCGCCGCCGCCCAGCCCAAGACGCCGCAAACGCAGTCGCCCTCCTATCGCCTCGCTTTTGCCGACGAAGAATTCCTGTGCAGCAAGGAACTACGCCCTGTCAGGCTGCAGCTCGAGCTGGCGAAAACGGAAATGATCCTCAGCGAAAAAGGGATCGCATCGACGGTCGTCCTGTTCGGTGGCGCGCGTATTCCGGCTCCCGGCCAGAAGCCCTGGGCGGCCCATAACGAGGTCCAGCACAACAATCTCCAGGCGGCTTCCGTCTATTATGACGAGGCGCGAAAATTTGCCGCGCTCTGCGGGGAATATTCGGCGAGGTTCGATCACAAGGAATTCGTCGTCGTCACCGGCGGTGGTCCTGGCGTGATGGAGGCAGGCAATCGTGGTGCGACGGAGGCCGGCGCGCCGACGATCGGCCTCAACATCATGCTGCCGCACGAGCAAGCGCCGAACCCCTATGTGACACCGGAGCTTTCCTTCAACTTCCACTATTTCGCCATCCGCAAGATGCATTTCATGATGCGGGCAAAGGCGGTCGCGGTCTTCCCCGGCGGTTTCGGCACGCTGGACGAGATGTTCGAGGCGCTGACGCTGATCCAGACCAAAAGGATGGAGCGCATCCCGCTCATCCTGTTTGCCGAAAAGTTCTGGCGCAGCATCATAAACTTTGAGGCTTTGGCCGATTTCGGCACGATCGCGCCGGAAGATATCGAGCTGATCAATTTCGTCGAAACCGCCGACGAGGCCTGGAAGGTCATCCGGGACTTCTATGAGGAATAAAAGAGAAGACCCGCCCCTCGGGGGAGAGGCGGGCCTTTGTCAACAACTGCCGGGCTAGTTCCGTAAAGGGGGGCGGGGAACTAGAGGGGGCGGTCCGGCAGGTCGTCGATGGAAATGACACCGTCCTTGTTGGTGTCCATGCGGGCAAACAGCTTGTCGCTGGCAGCTGACGCTTCGGTCTTGGTGATCTTGTTGTCGCGGTCCTCGTCGATCATCCGGTAGAAACGACCGCCGCCCATGCCGCCGTGACGCTCGAAGCGGGCTTGGCGGAATTCACCGTGTCGGCCGTCATGGCGTCGATCGTCGCGGTCTGCGCGTTCATGGCGCGGACCTTCGCCATCCTTGCGCTCGGCATTTTCAGCCATTTCGGGGCGCGGATTGTTCTTTCGGAATTCCTCGCGTTTGGCGATGCGATAATCGACAAGTTCGCCGCGAGTGATGTTGCCATCCTTGTTGGCATCAATCTGAGTGAACAAGGCTTCCTGGCTGGCGGCCATCTCTTCCTTGGTGATCTTGCCGTCCTTGTTGGTGTCGGCGGTCTTCAGCAGGCGAACGAAGGTCATGTCCTTCATCATCCCACCGCGCATCATGGCGTGTGGACCATGCTTGCCGCCGGGGCCGCGTTCAGGCCGGTCGGGGGCGGCGAATGCCGGGATTGCGGCTCCTGCGACCAATACGGCTCCGAGGGTCGCAATAACGATCTTCTTGGCGGTCATCGAGAGTTTCCTTCCCTTTCATTTCGATGACCTCAACGTATGGCCGCCAAGCCTCGGCGACCACTTAAACTCCCGTAATGTGGATGAATTCTTTGTAATGCTGGGCGTTAGGGCTGCACGACACCCTTGAGGAATGTGGCGAGGTCGTCGGTCACGTAATCGATGTGATCGTCCTCATCCGACAGCATTTCCCAGCGTTCGATCAGCACGTCGTCCAGATTGCGCGGGGTCAGGAGAACGGTACGCATGCCGAGCGCTTTCGGAACAGTGAGATTCCGCGGAAGGTCCTCGAACATGGCAGCATTCGACGTATCAACTCGGTGAAGGCTCGCGAACTTGTCATAGGTCTCACCCGCCGGCTTCGGTACATAACCTGCAGCGACGATATCGAAAATGTCGTCGAAATTGTCGAGGATGCCGAGCGCTCTTGCGGCCGCTTCTGCGTGCGGAACACTGCCGTTGGTGAAGATGAATTTTCGGCCCGGCAGCGACTTGATCGCTTCACCCAATTCCGGGTTCGGCATCAGAATGGAATAGTCGATTGCGTGGGCACGTTCGAGAAACCCGTCCGGATCGATGCCGTGATGCAGCATCAGGCCCTGAAGCGTCGTGCCATGCTCGTGGTAATATCGCTTTTGCAGCGTACGCGCCTCGTCTCGCTCCAGCTGCAGCAATTCCTGCACATAGGCCGTCATGTTCACATCGATCTGGGCGAAGAGATTGATGTGATGCTGGTAGAGGGTGTTATCGAGATCGAAGACCCAATCGCGGATCGTGGAGAAGTCGGTGGCGTCTGCGGAAGTCTTGGGTTTCTTGTCCATACGCTGCTTATGCACTGCCTTGCTGATAAAGAAAATCGAAAAGGCGACGGCTCGCCGCCGCTTGCGGCTTGGCGACAAATCCGCCCGCATGATACCGGCTGAAAGATGGAACTCTGGATCCCCATCACCATTGCCGCCGCCTTCCTGCAGAACCTGCGCTCCGCATTGCAGAAACATCTTCAGGGCAGGCTCGGCACACGCGGCGCGAGCTTTGTTCGCTTTGGCTACGGTTTTCCGGTAGCAATCCTCTACGTCGTGCTGCTGCACCAGCTTGCCGGCTTTGCAATCCCTGAGATCAACAGGACCTTTGCGCTCTGGGTGGTGATCGGCGGCCTGGCGCAGATCTTTGCCACCATCATGCTGGTTCATCTTTTTTCGCTCAGAAATTTCGCCGTCGGCACCGCCTACTCGAAGACCGAGCCGGTCCAGGCGGCTATCTTCGGCTTCATCCTGCTCGGCGAAAAGCTGACGGTGGGCGCGATCGGTGCAATCATCACCGGCGTCATCGGCGTAATGCTGATCTCGATGGCGCGCATGCCGCTGTCTTGGAAAAACACGGTCACGGCTCTCGCTAGCCGCACCGCGCTGGTTGGTATCGCCTCCGGCGCCGTCTTCGGCATTTCCGCGGTCGCCTACCGCAGCGCCTCCCTGTCACTCAATGGCCCGAACTCGATCATGCAGGCCGCCATGACGCTTGCCTGCGTCACCACCTTCCAGACGATCTTCATGCTGGTCTGGATGGCATGGAAGGACAAGGGCGAGATCGTCACGGTGCTGAAGACCTGGCGCTCTTCCTCACTGGTCGGTCTCGCCAGCGTCTTCGGTTCCGCCTGCTGGTTCACCGCCATGACGCTGCAGCAGGTGGCCTATGTCCGCGCGCTCGGCCAGATCGAACTCGTCTTCACCTTCATGGCCTCGTATTTCCTCTTCCACGAACGGATCAACCGCATGGAGATTTTCGGCTGCCTGCTGATTGTTGCCGGCATCCTCGGGCTCCTGGCAGGCTGAAACGAAAAAGGCGCCTCGCGGCGCCTTCGTCATTTGATGTCGTGGAGAGATCAGGGCACGATCAGCGTGCCGGCGCCGCGTTCGGTGAAGATTTCCAGCAGCACCGAATGGGCGGTCTTGCCGTTAAGAATGACGACGCCCTGCACGCCGGAGCGGATGGCGTCGATGCAGGTCTCGACCTTCGGGATCATGCCGCCGGAAATCGTGCCGTCCTTGATCAGCGCCTGCGCCTGCGCGACGGTCAGTTCCTTGATCAGGTTCTTGTCCTTGTCGAGCACACCCGGAACGTCGGTGAGGAAAAGCAGGCGCGTTGCATGCAGCGCACCGGCGATTGCGCCGGCAAACGTGTCGGCATTGATATTGTAGGTCGCGCCATCGCGGCCCGGAGCGACCGGAGCGATGACCGGGATCATCTCGGACTTGGCAAGCAGGTCAAGCAGCGTGCGGTCGACTTCGACCACTTCACCGACGAAGCCGAGATCGAGCACGCGCTCGATATTGCTGTCGGGGTCGATGACCGTCTTCTTCGCCTTTTCGGCAAAGACCATGTTGCCGTCCTTGCCGCAAAGGCCGATCGCCCATTCGCCGGTCTGGTTGATCAGCGCGACGATTTCCTTGTTGATCGAACCGGCGAGAACCATTTCGACGATCTCGACCGTCTTGGCGTCGGTAACGCGCAAGCCGCCTTCGAATTTCGATTCGATGCCCATCTTGGTCAGCATTGCGCCGATCTGCGGGCCGCCGCCATGCACGACGATCGGGTTGACGCCAGACTGTTTCAGAAGCGCGATATCGGCGGCAAAAGCCTTGCCGAGCTCGGTATCGCCCATCGCGTGGCCGCCATATTTCACCACGATCGTCTTGTTTTCATAGCGCTGCATGTAAGGCAGAGCCTGAGCGAGAAGTTTGGCCTGAAGTTCGCTGTCCGACGTCGTCATGAAAATCCCTCACATCAAAGGTGGGGCCTTTTAACGCAAGTTCTTGTCAGAAGGAATAATCGCGGTGAAGTTTTCGCGGTGATCGCGATGCGGCGTTTATGACGCATGACGTGTCCTCGTTACCCACGGTTTATTGATAATGGTAGCGTTGACAGACCGCGAGGAGAAGCCGACCTTAATCCTGTGCAAGTGTCCTATTCGCTTGCTGCAAAAAGACTTCATGCACATTGCCGGCCAAGCACCTTACCGGAAAGAAGATCGCGCGAGCTATGACGACGCCGAACCAGAGCGAGAGTGACCGTTCACGAGATCAAGTCCTCGCGGGCGAGTATGTTTTGGGCGTATTGTCCCCCGAGGTTCGTCGGGGCATCGAGGAGCGCATGGCCAGAGACGCTGCATTTGCGGCGACCGTTCGGCGTTGGGAAGATAATCTGTCAGACTATGACGATCCTTACCACGATCCGAAGGCTCGGCTCCGGCTTCAGGCCCATTTCCCGGTTCTTGTCGCAAAAAGAAACTTCAACCGCGAAATGGCTGCGGCCGAAAGATGCTGGAATTCGATCACCTTCTGGCGTGCACTGTCGATGGTGCTGGTCGCAGGCATTCTGACTTACGCAGCCTTTCAGTCGGGCCTGTTTGCCCTCTGAGGCAGGCAGGTAAGTAGGTCGGACCCTGCCTGCGAGCTGCTGAAATTTCTTCAGATCGTCAGTGTAACGGCCTCGGCGATTGCTGCTCGCAACTCGTCAACGCCTTTTCCCTTTTCCGACGACGTGGAGAGGACGAACGGATAGGCTGCCGGTCGCTTGCGGATCTTTTCCAGTGTCTCGTCGATCAGTTTCGGAACGGCAGGTTCCTTGATCTTGTCGGTCTTGGTCAGAACGATCTGGTAGGATACGGCAGCCTTGTCGAGCAGGTCGAGAACGTCTTCGTCATTCTTCTTCAATCCGTGCCGGCTGTCGATCAGCACGTAGACGCGCTTCAGCGTCGCGCGCCCGCGCAGATAGTCGAAGACGAGTTTCGTCCAGTTGTCGACCATCTCCTTGGGCGCCTGTGCATAGCCGTATCCGGGCATGTCGACCAGTGCCATCGGCGGCAGGTCGCCTTCCTGGCCCGAATATCCGTCCGGGACGAAATAGTTCAGTTCCTGGGTGCGGCCGGGTGTATTGGACGTTCGGGCCAGACCCTTTTGACCGACCAGTGCGTTGATGAGCGACGACTTGCCCACGTTGGAGCGGCCAGCGAAAGCAACTTCCAACGGGCCTTCAGGCGGCAGGAACTTCATCGAAGGCACGCCGCGGATGAAGATCCAGGGTCGGCCGAACAGGGGCTTGTCGT
This sequence comes from Neorhizobium sp. UBA3556, assembly GCA_002376235.1. Lineage (GTDB taxonomy): Bacteria > Pseudomonadota > Alphaproteobacteria > Rhizobiales > Rhizobiaceae > Neorhizobium. The sequence continues at coordinate 388,310 of DFNX01000013.1, forward strand.
TGGTAGTCATCCGCTTTTCTATCTTCTTCACTTAGGGAAACGCCAACCGCATCAGGGTTTTGGCCACGGATGTCAAGCTTTGCCGCCGTTTTCACCGCTCTTCATTTCGCCGCGAGGCCAAAAGAAAACCCCGGAGTCCGTTCCGACATCCGGGGTTCTGGGTGCGTTATTTGCTCGGTTCAGGCTTTCGTTTGAAGAAGCCCTTGAGATTGTCGAAGAGCTCGATCTTGGCGCCGTGGCGCTTCATGATCACCGCCTGCTGCGTAACCGACAGCGTGTTGTTCCAGGCCCAGTAGATGACCAGACCGGCCGGGAAGGACGCAAGCATGAAGGTGAAGACCAGCGGCATCCAGTTGAAGATCATCTGCTGCGTCGGATCCGGCGGGGTCGGGTTCATGCGCATCTGCAGGAACATCGTAACACCCATGATGAGCGGCCAGACGCCGATCATCAGGAAATGCGGCACGTCATAGGGCAGCAGGCCGAACAGGTTGAACAGCGAGGTCGGGTCCGGTGCGGAAAGGTCCTGGATCCAGCCGAAGAACGGTGCATGACGCATCTCGATCGTGACGTAGATGACCTTGTAGAGCGCGAAGAATACCGGGATCTGCAGAAGCACCGGCCAGCAACCGGCGATCGGGTTGATCTTCTCTTCCTTGTAGAGCGCCATCATCGCCTGCTGCAGCGCCATGCGGTCGTCGCCGTGCTTGGCTTTCAGCTCTTCCATCTTCGGCTGCATGCGCTTCATGTTCGCCATCGAAGCATACTGCTTGCTGGCGAGCGGGAAGAAGATCAGCTTCACGACGATGGTCGTCAGAAGGATGGCGACACCGAAATTGCCGACGTGACGGAAGAAAAAGTCCATCAGCTGGAACATCGGCTTGGTGATGAAGTAGAACCAGCCCCAGTCGATCAGCAGGTCGAAATGCGGAATGGCATATTCTTCGGCATAGCGGTCGACCAGCGGAACGCGCTTGGCGCCTGCGAAGAGCATGTTCTTGAGTTCGGTCGACTGACCGGGCTGAATGGTCAGTGCGTCACCCTTGTAGTCGGCCTGATAACGCGGCTGACCGTCGGTGAAATGCGTGAAGCGGCCTTCATAAGGCATCGTCTGCGGCGGCACGATTGCTGCTGCCCAGTATTTGTCGGTGATGCCGAGCCAGCCGCCGGTAGCCTTCGCGTTGGTGACGGCTTCTTCCTCGATATTGGAATAGGTGTGCTCGCTGAGGCTGCCGTCCTTGCCCGGTACGCCGAGGAAGCCTTCATGGATAACCCAGACCGAAGGTGTAACCGGCTTGTTGTTGCGGGTGATGCGGCCGTAGGAGGAGAGCGTGATTGCTTCTGCGCCGGGGTTTTCGACCTTGTCCGTCATCGAGATCATGTAATGATCGTCGATCGAGATCGTGCGGTTGAAGACGACGCCCTTTTCATTGGTGTAGGAAAGCGTCACCGGCGTCGTTGTCGTCAGCTTGTCGCCGCTGGCAAGCGTCCAGGTCGTGCCCGGACCGGGAACCGCGCCGCTATTGTCGCTGCCGATATAGCCGACTTCACCGAAATAGCCGTCCTTGGTGTCTGCCGGCGAGAAGAGTGTGATGAGCGGGCTCGAGTCGTCGACGGTCTCGTGATACTCGCGCAGCTTCAGGTCGTCGAAGCGGCCGCCGGTCAGGTTGATCGAGCCGGAAACGGCAGGCGTGTCGATGACGACGCGCTCAGACTTGGCAAGTGCCTGTTCGCGGGTCGCGGTTGCCTGCGCCTGTTCTCCACCCGGCAGGCTGCCTAGGGTGACGGCGCCCGGGTTTTCCGGCGAAGCGGTCGGGTTCTGCGCGGCCTGCTGCTGCTGCAGTGCCTGCTGGGCTTCAGCGGCACGCTGCTGCGCTTCCATGCGCGGGTTCATATAAAGGAACTGCCAGGCAAGGACGATGACGACCGATAGGCCGATCGCGATGAAGTAATTTCGGTTTTTTTCCATCATGCTTTCCTGGAGGATGTTCCTGGGACAGACTTGGGCTTTTGCCTGCCTTCGATGCGTGCTGCAAGTTGTTCGGTCAAATTTGAAAAGGAAATGCCGAGCACCTCCCTGCGCGCGACGATCACATAGTCGTGTCCGTTTTCCATTGCAAATCCGGCGGATTTGCGCACCGCTTCCTTCAGCCGTCGGCGCATCCGGTTCCGCTCTACGGCGTTACCGTGCTTTTTTGTAACGGTGAAGCCGACACGTGGCGGCTCATCGGGCTGCTTGCGGTCGAGAACTTCCAGGAGAAAGGTTCTCCCGCGGCGTGCTTCGCCTTTCCGAACAGCAAGAAACTGCGGCCGGCTTTTCAGCCGCCCGACAGTGTTTTTCTTTTCTTTACTCGTCGTCACTGCCCGATCCGGGCAAGTCGGCCGTTAGGCCGACAGACTGGCGCGGCCGCGTGCGCGACGAGCCGAAAGAACCTTGCGGCCACCCTTGGTAGCCATGCGGGCACGGAAACCATGACGGCGCTTGCGAACAAGCTTGGACGGTTGGTAGGTACGCTTCATTTTTTTAATGCCGCGGTGTGCGGCCCTTCTTGAAGATTGCCTCTGTCGAGACAAGAGCGTTTCGGAAAATGCGCTGGCATGCAGATGTGCATGTTGCGAACTGCTGCCTGAGCGCGCCGGCATATAGTTCAGGTTGGGCCCGAAAGTCAATCCGCAGGCCCCGGATGACCGGAAAGCCGCCATTTCTCTATCTGTTATTTTAGTGACGTTGAATGCAATTATTAATATGAAATGCCTTTTGTGTGATTTTCTGGGTTGTGCTTTGGGCGAGGTTTTTTCTATTGCGTGGGCAATGGCTCAAGTCGTGAGAAAATATATCGCCAAATAAGTCCTGATAGCGGGAGATTTTTGCTTGTCCGCCTCAAGTTGGACGGCGCACTCGATCAGCTATTATTAATAATTTTATGCTAATTTTCATGGTCATCAAGAATAGCGGCTGATCATGGCGCTGTTCTGGTGTCTTTGGAGGGGATTACCGTGAAAATTGGAGTGAAAATCAACCTTCTTGTAGGGTTGATGAGCCTTGTCGCGTGCGCAATTGCCGGATTGTCGTTTTTTGCGGTGACCGAATATCACGACAAACAGAACGCCTACGCCAATATTGCCGACCGCGTTTACAAGGGTGAGCGGCTCAACCGTCTGGTGACGGCGGTGGTGATGGATGCCCGCGGCATGTATGCGGCAAAGGATGTCTCATCCGCCAAGCCTTTCGGTGAAGGCGTGACGAAAAGCCTCGCGGACATGGAAAAGCTGGTTGCCGATTGGGCTTCTGTCATTCCTGCGGCGCAAAAAGCGCAGTTCGACAAGCTCACGGCGGGTTTCACGGAATTCAGGGCATTCCGCACGGAGACCGTCCGCCTCGGCACAACCGAAGGCCCGCAGGCTGCCAATGTTCAGGGCAACAACGACGCTAACCGGGCGAACCGCAAGGCCTACCAAGCCGAGATCGACAAGGTGGTTGCCGCCGATCTTGCCGAACTGGATGTGCTGAGCGCGCAGATGAACTCTTTTGGCAACCTGATCTTCTACTCGGTTCTCCTCGTCGCCATTCTCGGCGTCGGCGGTGGGCTGGGCTTTGGTCTTTATCTCGGGCGCAGCCAGATCAGCGGCCCTATCCTTAAGCTGACATCGTCCATGGGGCGTCTGGCTCATGGTGATTATGATGCCGCTGTGCCGTTCTCCGGTCGAAAGGACGAGATCGGCGATATGGCCGCAGCCGTGGAGGTCTTCAAGAACAACGGCTTGGAAGTCGCTCGCATGACCAATGCCGAAGCAGGTCTGAAGGCAAAAAGCGATGATCTCCAGGCGCGCATGTCGGCCGTTGTTCAGGCGGCTGCCGAAGGTGACTTTACTCGGCGCATAGACAAGCAATGGGGTGTCGAAAGCCTCGATCGTGTGGCCCGCAACATCGATCAACTGGTCAAGAGCGTCGATACAGGCGTATCCGAAACGCGACGCGTCGTGAGAAGCCTTTCCGATGGCGATCTGACAGACAGTATGCGGGGCGATTTCAAAGGCGCATTCGCGGAGCTGCAGCAGAACGTCAACGGCACGATGCAGACACTTCAGTCCACCATGGGCAAGGTTCGCAACGCGACCGGCGCAATGAACGACGGCGCTTCCGAACTGAGCAGTGCTTCCAACGATCTTTCGAAGCGCACCGAGCAGCAGGCGGCAGCCCTTGAAGAGACGTCGGCCGCGCTCGATGAAATTACCTCCGTCGTGAAGACCTCGACCGAGCGGGCCAACGAAGCGACCGTCATGGTCGGCGAAGCCAAGCAGAGCGCGGTTCAGTCCGGCGCCGTTGTCCGCGATGCCGTCGAAGCGATGGGCCGCATCGAACAGGCATCACGCGAGATCGCCCAGATCACCAACGTGATCGATGAGATCGCCTTCCAGACCAACCTTCTGGCCCTCAATGCGGGTGTGGAAGCTGCGAGGGCCGGGGAGGCCGGCAAGGGATTTGCCGTGGTTGCCCAAGAAGTCCGCGAACTCGCGCAGCGCTCCGCAAGTGCGGCGAAGGATATCAAGAGCCTGATCGGCAAGTCGGGCGAGGAAGTCGCGGGCGGCGTCAGGCTGGTGCAGAAGACGGGTGAGGCGCTATCGGAGATTGAGGCGCGCGTCAGTCGCATCAACGATCACATCCATTCGATTGCTGTCGCTTCGCGCGAGCAGGCGACTGGCCTTGCCGAGGTTAATACCGCGGTCAACCAGATGGACCACGTCACGCAGCAAAACGCAGCCATGGTGGAGGAAAGCTCCGCAGCGACGAGCAAGCTCTCGGCTGAGGCGGATGCGCTCTATCGTCTTGTCTCGCATTTCAGGATCGATGAAGAAGCGGGCCGTTCGACACGTCTGGCATCCGCCGAAACCACTCATCGCCCGCATCCGTCTCCGGCCCGAAAGCTGACCGCAGCACTCGGTCGGGCTTTTGGCGGAGGCGGTTCGGTCGCAGCGGCAGCCAATGCCGCGGATTGGGAAGAATTCTGATCCAAGAAGGCAAACATTACCGAAATTTAAGGCGGAGGCGGCTTTTGTCTCCGCCTTTTGCGTTTCTGCGGGGTGTTCAAATCTTGGTGACGCGGTAAAATAGCCGCATGCACGCGGAGTTGATCGCGTGGCTGAGTTTGGAGATCCGTATGGATAGCGAGGTTCGCACCTCGGAACGTCAGGGAACATGGCCGGACGGCGCAGGGCCAGAGCCGATGCCGACGATGCTGCGCGGTCTGTCCGGGCGGTTGCTCTGGCTGACGGTGATATTCGTCATGCTGGCGGAAATCCTGATCTTCATGCCCTCCATCTCCGGCATGCGCATGAACTGGCTTCGTGACCGTCTTGATACGGCGGCCGCTGCCGGCATTGTCATCGATGGTCTACAGCCCGCCGAACTACCGCGCGCGGTACAGGATGACACGCTGCTGGCAACAGGCACGAAGGTTATTGCGCTGCGCAAGGACGGCACATCGCGCCTTCTGGCCGCGATCGAGGTGCCGCCGGAGATCGACGCGCAATATGATCTCGCCCACACGTCGTTCCTCGGCTCCATGCGGGACGCTCTCGATACGCTCGTCTTCGGCGGTGACCGCATCATGCGTGTTTTCGGTCCGATCGGCGAAAGCGAGATGATGATCGAACTGGTCATGACCGACACCGCGCTTCGCAAGGACATGCTGAAATATTCCAAGCACATGTTCCTGTTGTCGCTGCTGATTTCGCTGATTACGGCCGTGCTGATCTTTTTGGCGATCAACCGCATGATGATCTCTCCGATCCGCCGGCTGACACACAGCATGCAGTTGTTCTCCGAACAGCCGGATGATCCTTCCCGTGTTTTCTCCGCCGATCGCTCGCGCGGCGAACTGGCCGTTGCCGGACGCCATCTGGCGGCAATGCAGGTCGAGCTTCAGCGGACGCTGAAGCAACAGAAGAATCTTGCCGATCTCGGTCTCGCCGTCTCGAAGATCAATCACGACATGCGCAACATCCTGGCTTCGGCCCAGCTGATGTCGGATCGCCTGACGGATGTCGAGGATCCTATGGTCCGGAGTTTCGCGCCGAAACTGCTGCGCACCATCGACCGGGCCGTCGGCTATACCAACGAGGTTCTGGCCTATGGTCAGGCATCGGAGGCTGCTCCGCGCCGTCGGAAGATAAATCTGGCCGACCTTTGTCAGGAAGTGCGCGACATGCTGGCCATCGATCCCGAATCGGGTGTCGAATTCGTCGAGCAAATTTCCGAAGGCGTGGAAGTCGATTGCGACGGCGAGCAGATTTTCCGTGTGGTCCACAATCTTTGCCGAAACGCCGTTCAGGCGCTGCTCACCCATGATGCCGACGATCCGAAGGCGGTGCGGCGTGTGACGTTGTCCGCACATCGGCTGGGCAGCGTCGTCAGCATCACCGTCGATGATACGGGGCCGGGCATGCCGCGCAAGGCGCGAGAGAACCTCTTCTCGGCCTTCAGAGGCTCTGCACGCTCCGGCGGCACGGGGCTGGGGCTGGTCATCGCGCGTGAGCTGGTGCTGGCCCATGGTGGCACGATCGCGCTTGTCGAAAAGCCCGGTCCGGGCACGCAATTCCGCATCGAAATTCCCGACCGTCCCGTCTCTCTGGAGGACTATCGCGCTAGGGCGTGAGTAATATTTGTTTAAAAACAACGGCTTGATTCATTTGCGAAAATAAAATGACATCAAGCCGGGGGAAATCGCTTGCAATCCTTCTCGGCACCCTTTAGAGGATCGCCACGCCAGCGAAACACACGCTGACAGACGCACCCGTAGCTCAGCTGGATAGAGCACCAGACTACGAATCTGGGGGTCAGGAGTTCGAATCTCTTCGGGTGCGCCATTTCTCGTTTCAATAAAAAATACGATATGACGTGCGCCTGTATCGGGATTCGATCGGGCGCTTTTTCAATTTTCCTCACCTGATTCCTGACAATGCCGATAGGCATCGCATATGCCTTGCGCTATCCAATGCGACCTTGTGATTGGGAAACGTCGCGGTCATCGAATCGACTGTGATCCATGCGGAGTTCGGAAAAATGAGATGGAAGCGCACGATCCAGTTGCTGGATGTCCATGCGGAAGGCGAGATCGGCCGTGTCGCGATCGGCGGCGTTCCGAAAATCCCCGGCAATACCGTCGCCGAACAACTGGCCTGGATGAATTCCGATCCCAAGGGACAGGAGCTCCGTCGTTTTCTCTGCCTTGAGCCGCGTGGCACGCCGATCGGCTCCGTCAATCTTCTCCTGCCGCCGAAGCATCCGGATGCGGATGCCGCCTTCATCATCCTGCAGCCGGATCAGGCGCATGCCAGCTCCGGCTCCAATTCTATCTGCGCCACGACGGCGCTTCTCGAAGCCGGCATCGTCGAGATGAAGGAACCGGAAACGGTCGTTACGCTGGAAACGGCAGCCGGTCTCGTGAAGGCTGTGGCGACTTGCCGTGACGGCCGTTGCGAAAAGGTGAAGCTCACCATGGTCCCGTCCTTCGTCCACGAACTGGACGTGAAACTGCAGACGCCGGAATGGGGTGAGATCACAATCGACATCTCCTACGGCGGGATTTTTTACGGCCTTGTCGACGTGTCCCAGATCGGTCTCACCATCGAAAAAAAGAATGCCGCCGCCCTCGTGCAGGCAGGCATGATCCTGAAAGATCTGATCAATCGCCAGATCCCGGTCGTGCATCCGGAAATCCCGGCAATCTCCGGCGTCGCCTATGTCATGTTCCGCGATACGGAAGCCGATGGCACCGTTCGCACCTGCACGACCATGTGGCCGGGCAGGGCGGATCGTTCGCCTTGCGGTACAGGTAACTCGGCAAACCTCGCTACACTAAACGCACGAGGTAAGGTGAAGGTCGGAGACACTTTCCTGTCGCGCTCGATCATCGGTACACAGTTCGAAGTCGGCCTCTCAGCTGAGACCCAGGTCGCGGGCAAGCCGGCAATTGTTCCGACGATCGCGGGTCGCGGCTTTACCTTCGGTCTGCATCAGGTGGCGCTCGATCCGTTCGATCCGCTGGCGGACGGCTTTGCCATGACCGACGTCTGGGGACCTTCCGCCGGCGAGATCGCTTGATCGATCTCTTGATCATTCAGATCTCGCGGCCGACCTTGGCGGGTGTTTCAACATCACCCTGCTTCAAAACAAGGGAATTGACACCTTCCGGCGAAGGAGCGGGGATGACGCCCAGTTCCTGGAACTGAACATATTTGGATGCAGCGAACATGTCGCCCTTTTCAGCTGCCTGACGAAACATTTCGGCAGCCTTCTGCGCATTTGCCGGAATACCCTCGCCGGTCTCATACATTATGCCTAGGTTGATCATGGCATCGATGTTTCCGCGCTGGGCGGCAAGATCGTACCATGCGATTGCCGTCTGATCATCAGCGTCAACCAGATGTCCTTCGTCGTAGATGACGCCGATGTTGAAGGCGGCGGTATCGTCGCCTTCCGCGGCAGCTTTTTCGAACCACTGAAGCGCTTTCTGCACATCGGGCTGCGTTCCGAGGCCATCGCGATAGGCAACGCCGAGGTTATAGGCTGCCAGCGTATTCCCGCTGTCGGCCGCCTTCTGATAATAGGCAAACTCGGCCTTGTCGTCGCCCAGACGACCCATCAGCATGCCGTAATTGACCATTGCTGCTGCATAGCCGTCGTTCACGGCTGCATTATATGCGCTCATCGCTTGATCCGGCTCGTTTGCGCCATTGAGTGCCCGACCGAGCTGGTATGCAAAACGCGGATTTCCAGTCGCATCGAAGGCGATCCTGCAGGCTTCCACGGCCTGATTGCCGATATCGGCGATATTGACCGGATTGAACGCGCCATTGCGTTGCTGATCGAAAGGACTGCCCGCCAAGCGATCACAATCGCTTTGCTGAACGGATGCTAGAACGAGGTTGTTGCGCTCCGCGGCATCGGGTGAAACTGTCAGCGCAAGAAGCGCGACAGCGGCGCCTGTGGTTACCGCAAAACCCCTGTTGACTCTGGGTGCCCGGGATTTCATTGTTTGCTCCGACTCAAAACACTTTCAGATTGCTTAACGAACGCACCACTCGCGTGCTTGTTCCGTTTGTTTTGGGTTGATCCGCGCTTCAGGCTCTTTGCAATCAGCACGATCTCGTGAAGTCTAGCGTGATATCGGGGGCTCCGATTGGATGTTCCGGCGCTCCTCCGTCTGTCTGCCAGATTGTCTTGGCGTCTGCTTTGGTGGTAAGCGAGGCCAACACCCACTAAACATAAAGCGAAACAGCCCCATGAAAACGCTCCAGATTCGCCGCCCCGACGATTGGCATCTCCATCTGCGCGATGGCGCCGTGCTGGAAGGCGTGATCGGCGATACGAGCAACCATTTCGCCCGCGCGATCATCATGCCGAACCTTGTGCCGCCGGTCGTGACGACGGCCGATGCCACCGCATACCGCGAGCGGATCATGGCTGCCTTGCCGAAGGGGCATAGGTTCGAGCCGCTGATGACCCTTTATCTGACGGAGCATACCAATCCGGATGACGTCGAAGCGGGAAAGAAGAGCGGCCTGATCACGGCAGTTAAGCTTTATCCCGCCGGTGCCACGACCAATTCCCATGGCGGTGTGCGTGACCTCGAAAAGGCCATGCCGGTTCTGGAGCGCATGGCGAAGATCGGTCTGCCGCTCTGCGTGCATGGTGAAGTGACGACGCCCGAGGTCGATATCTTCGACCGTGAGGCGGTCTTCATAGAGACCGTGCTCGATCCGCTGCGCAAGCGGCTGCCCGAACTCAAGGTAACGATGGAGCATGTCACGACCTCGGACGGCATCGACTACATCAAGTCGTCCAAGGCGAACCTTGCGGGCTCGATCACCACGCATCACCTGATCATCAACCGCAACGACATTCTGGTCGGTGGCATCCGCCCCCACTATTATTGTCTGCCGGTCGCTAAACGCGAAAGCCATCGCCTCGCGCTGCGTGCCGCTGCCACATCCGGCGACCATCGCTTCTTCCTCGGCACCGATTCCGCACCGCATGTCGATCCGCTGAAGGAATGCGCATGCGGTTGCGCCGGCATCTACACCTCGCTCAACACGATGAGCTGCCTCGCCCATGTCTTCGAGCAGGATAATGCTCTCGACAAGCTGGAGGCATTTGCCTCGTTGAACGGCCCGGCCTGGTATGGCCTGCAGCCGAACGAAGAAACGATCACGCTGCAGAAGCAGGACGTTCAGGTCGAATTCCCGGCAAAACGTGATACCGGTGCCGGTGCCATCACCGTCTTCGATCCCGGCTTCCCGATTTTCTGGAATGTTGCCGACTGAATGATCTGACTGTTACGTTTGCCTGGTATTTATTCTGGTTGTAGCTCTCCAAAGGTAACACTTTGGAGAGATTCACATCTTAGCTTCTGCTCGATTATTGAATAAATCTTCGAAGAGAAATTCCGGCATGACGCTTGACTATCGGTCTCTTCTGCTTGCGCTCGGCGTTTCTGCCGCGTGCTTGATGGTCACCTTGTTCGGGACATGGTTTTCCCGAAGGTCGGACTCTTTTCTTCTGACCTTGGTCGTTTCCCTCTGCCTGATCGTCGCTGGCATTATCGTCTATAGCTTTTTCACCGCTCAATCCGGCCTCGCCCCGCTGGCGATAGCCTACGCGCTGATGATGAGCGGCTTTTCGGCCATCAATGCGGCCTCGGTCCAGTTCCGCTCGGGTGGATCTCCATGGCGGTTGGCCGGCATGTTGTCGTTCATCTGCCTTGCTCTCGGCATGCCGCTGATTCTTGTCGGTCTCGACGGGCTTGGCCTGATCATCATGAACGTGCTGACGGCCATCCTTCTCGTCGGCACCGGATGCCAATACTGGGCAGCCCGCAGGGAAGCTCCCGGCCCCCTGCTCGGCATGGTCATCCTTTATTGCGTCAGCGGTTTTTCCTTCGCCCTTTGCGCCGGTGTCCTGATTGCGGATGGTCGCTCCAGTCTTGGAGAACCACCGATAAACTGGGCTGAAAACCTCAATATCGGCATCTGCATCGCCGGCATGACCGGTATTGGTTCTCTTTCGCTGGCGCTTCACCAATGGCGCATGGCGGCGCTTCATAGGCATGAAGCGATGACCGATGCCTTGACCGGTCTCGTCAATCGCAGGGCCTTGTTCGATCAGTTTGGCGGAAAGCGGTTGAACGCCTCGACCGCCGTGATCGTTTTCGACATCGACCGCTTCAAGTCGATCAACGATCGGTTCGGCCATTCCTTCGGCGATGAAGTGCTAAAACTCTTCGCCCAGGATCTGCTGGCGGAAATGGTTCCGGCTGGAGCCGTTGCCCGGCTTGGGGGCGAAGAGTTCGCAATGGTCGTCAGTGAAGTCATGCCGGGCCGGGCGGAAAGAATCGCCAATTCGGTGCGGATGCGTTTTGCGGCTCGCGATATCGTCATCGATGGAAAGCGTCTTCGCTGCACGGTGAGCGGCGGCGTCTCTGTTGGTATCCCGGAAGGCCAGCCGTTCGAGACGGTTCTGAACCTTGCCGATGGCGCCCTCTATGACGCCAAGGATGCCGGTCGCGATCGTGTCGAGATCGCCTCCTATCTCCGTTCCATAGCGCCTGCGCCTGACAGCCGCACTTCTGCCTGAAAATTTGATCGCCTAATCTCTGCACTGGCGTATGTGACGCCATGCTGCTATTGCGGCGCGTGGTTTCAAGCAATGTCCAGCGAAAGTGTAGAGCGATTTCGCTTTCGGACTTGCAGATAAAAGCAGCGATCAAGGAGCGGGCGCATGATCCAGACCACATTTATAGACCGGAATGTAATGGCCGAACTGATGGCAAAGATGCTCTGGGAAATCGGAGCCGTGCATTTCAGCGCCGACAAGCCCTACAAGTTCTCCTCCGGCATGATGAGCCCCGTCTATATCGACTGCCGCAAGCTGATCTCCTACCCACGCATCCGCTCTGCGGTGATGGATTTTGCTGCAGCAACAATCATGCGTGATGCAGGCTTTGAAAAATTCGACTGTATCGCAGGCGGCGAAACCGCCGGCATCCCGTTTGCCGCGTTCTTGGCCGAGCGCATGGGCCTGCCGATGATCTATTGCCGCAAGAAGCCCAAGGGCCATGGCCGCAATGCGCAGATCGAAGGCCATATGCCGGAAGGTGCGCGCGTCCTGGTGATCGAGGACCTGACGACAGCTGGCGGCTCGATGTTCACCTTCATCGACGCGATCCGCGCGGCCGGCGGGGTTGTCGATCATGGCATCGCACTCTTTTATTACGGTATCTATCCGGAGGCCGAGCAGCGTTTTGCCAACGGCAATGTCCAGCTTCACCACATCTCCACCTGGCGCAATGTTCTGGCTGTCGCCCGCGAACAGAAGCTGTTCGACGACAAGACGCTGTCGGAAGTCGAATCCTTCCTCAATGCACCGCTGGAATGGTCTGGCCGGAACGGTGGCGTTACTGAGCTTTCGCTCTAGCAATGATATAAAAGCTCGGGTATCGATTGATAAAATAATGATCTCGGGAGGAAATCGATGATCCTGTGCTGCGGCGAAGCTTTGATCGACATGTTGCCGCGTGAGACGACGCTCGGCGAACCTGCCTTTTCGCCCTATGCCGGTGGCGCCGTGTTCAATACCGCCATTGCGCTTGGGCGTCTGGGTGTCCCGACGGCCTTCTTCACCGGTCTTGCCGATGACATGATGGGCGACATCCTGCGCGACACGCTGCGCCGGAGCAATGTCGATTTCAGCTATTGCGCCATCGCCTCGCGGCCCTCGACCATCGCCTTCGTCAAGCTGGTCGATGGCCATGCGACCTACGCCTTTTACGATGAAGGCACTGCCGGCCGCATGATCACCGAGGCTGATCTGCCGGCGATCGGAGACGACTGCGAGGCGCTGCATTTCGGCGCAATCAGCCTGATCCCTGAACCCTGCGGTTCGACCTATGAGGCGCTGATGCTGCGCGAGCACGAAAAGCGTGTCATCTCGCTCGATCCGAACATCCGCCCCGGCTTCATCAAGGACAAGGCATCCCATCTCGCCCGTATCCGCCGCATGGCTGCGATGTCGGATATCGTGAAATTCTCGGATGAGGATCTCGCCTGGTTCGGTCTGGAAGGTGACGAGGATACGCTCGCCCGCCATTGGCTGCATCATGGCGCAAAGCTCGTCGTCGTCACCCGGGGGGCCGAAGGTGCGGTCGGTTATACGGCGGCCCACAAGGTCACTGTTCCGAGCGAACAGGTAGCTGTCGTCGATACTGTCGGCGCCGGCGATACGTTCGATGCCGGCATTCTCGCATCGCTGAAGATGCAGAACCTGCTGACCAAGGCGCAGGTCGCAGGCCTCACCGAAGACCAGATCGCCAAGGCGCTCGCACTCGGCGCCAAGGCCGCAGCCGTCACGGTATCGCGGGCAGGGGCAAACCCGCCATTTGCGAACGAGATCGGGCTGTAAATTGGTTCACGTGCTCCAACTGGCATTTTGCAACACGATGCGATAGCCGTCTGGATCTTCAAAGGTTCGACCATCCTTGTCCCAATAGGGATTATAGGATGGGGCCGGGTCAAACCCCGCTCTCTGCATGCGTGTTGTGGCGGCCACCCAATCGGCGTGATCGGGCAGGTAGAGCACGATCAGGTTGTCCGCGCTCGGAGCGCGGCCAATCGTGTGGCCACGCTGATGGGTAAACTCCAGATGATAGGGCCATTGGGCATGACCCAGGATCAAACCATCAAAACCTTGATGATCTTCGAACGCGGCAAGCTGCACAAAACCTAAGCCGGTCTCGTAGAAATTGCGCAACCGGCTGATATTATCCGTCGGCCGCGCAACTCTAAGAACCGGCGCCTGCCTCACTTCTTCAATCCGGCCAGCGTCTTCACCAACCCTTGCGTCGATGAATCATGATCCGCTGCGCTTTGCTTGCCTTCGACGACCGGAAGCAAGCCGGTTGCCAGTTCCTTGCCGAGTTCCACGCCCCACTGGTCGAAGGAGTTGATGCGGAACAGCACGCCTTCGACGAAGACGCGGTGTTCGTAAAGCGCCACGAGACGGCCGAAGGCGAACGGCGTGAGCTTGTCATGCACGAACGTGATCGACGGGCGGTTGCCGGTGAACACGCGATGCGGTGCAATGAAATCGGCTTGTTTGTCGTCCATGCCCTTGGAGGTTAGCTGCGCTTTCGCTTCCTCGAACGTGCGACCCTTCATCAGAGCTTCCGACTGCGCCAGGCAATTGGCGATCAGCAGATCATGCTGGTGGCGCAGTTCCGGCTCGAAACCGTTGGCCGCGATCATGAACTCGGCCGGGATGATGCTGGTGCCCTGATGGATCAGCTGGTAGAAGGCGTGCTGGCCGTTGGTGCCGGGCTCGCCCCAGACGACCGGGCCGGAATTTCCTTCGACCGGTGTGCCGTCGATCGTGACGCCCTTGCCGTTCGATTCCATGTCGAGCTGCTGCAGATAAGCCGGAAAGCGAAGCAGACGCTGGTCATAGGGCAGGATCGCGCGGGTCGGATACCCCAGAACATTGCGGTGATAGAAACCGATCAGGCCGAGCAGCATAGGCAGGTTTTCGCGAACCGGTGCCTCGCGAAAATGCTTGTCCATCGCATGTGCGCCATCAAGGAACTTGCCGAAATTCTCCGGCCCGATGGCGATCATCAGCGGCAGGCCGATGGCCGACCAGATCGAATAACGACCGCCGACCCAGTCCCAGAAGCCAAAGACGCGGGCCTGATCGATGCCGAAGGCCGCGACCTTGTCGAGCGCTGTAGAGACGGCGCAGAAGTGATGCTCTACGGCGGCATCGCCAAGCTTGTCGGCAATGAACCTGCGGGCCGTGGCCGCATTGGTCATCGTCTCGATCGTCGTAAACGTCTTGGACGCGACGATGAACAGCGTTGTTTCCGCATCGAGCAGCTTCAGCGTGTCGGCAATATGGGCACCGTCCACGTTGGAAACGAAATGCGCGCGCGGGCCGTCATGATAGGGAGCGAGTGCCAGCGTCGCCATAACCGGGCCGAGATCCGAACCGCCGATGCCGATATTGACGACATCGGTGATCTTTTTACCGGTTGCGCCCTTCAATGCGCCGGAACGGATGCCGTCGGCAAACTTGCCCATTGCTGCCAGCACGGCGTTGACGTCCGGCATCACATCCTTGCCATCGACCAGAACCGGCGTGTTGGACCGGTTGCGCAGCGCCGTATGCAGCACTGCTCGGTCTTCGGTGAAGTTGATGGCGACACCGGAGAACATCTCCTCGCGCTTCTTCGCCACACCGCCTGCATCGGCAAGCTTTTCAAGCAGTTTGAGGATTTCGTTGTTCACCGCGGTCTTGGAATAATCCATGGTGAGGTCATCGAAGCGGGCGCTGAATTTTTCGAAGCGGCCCGCGTCCTTGGCGAAGGCGGCACGAATATCCGTCGCCTTGCTAGCGTCTGCGGTTGCCTTGAGCTCTTGGACGATGGTCTGCATGATTTCCTCGCATTCTGCAGAATGATGCAGGGGAACCTATTCGCTTTCTTGTTCAAATCAAGCGTCACCGTTGCGCCTTTTGCGTAACGGCACAGTCAATTGTCCATGTCACTGGCCGACAGCCGTCTCCACCGTATTGCCGACAGCCTGTCCAAAACGCCCGACTTGGTCGTTATAATTGCGCCGCGTCGCCGGATCGAAGATCGCGATTGGCGTGCTGACTGCCACGCTTGCCGCACCACCAACGGTCTGCGCGGTACCAAGTGCAACCGCTCCCAGCCGCTCTCCGAGCCCGACATCGCTGTCTGTCACGGTCTGCCCGTCAATCAACCGGTTGCCGATCAGCTTTACCACTTCCGGGCTTTCGGCGAACTTGCCATGGTTCAGCCGGTCGCCGCCCTTGAGCTTGGTGAGATCGAGAACAACGATGCCGGCCTTTTCGAATTCGGTACGATAGGGCTCGACCGTCGGGTCAACCTGGCCCAGCCGGTCGATGTTGCCGGAAATGCGCCGGGACAGGCTGAGCGCCCGGTCATCCTGCGAGACGAAGAGGGTAAAGCTCGGGTGTTTCGGGCCAAGTTCGGCAAACTGTCGGCCGAACACGTCGACGTCGAGATCCGGCGAAGCCAGAATGACATTCTGGATTTTCGGCGCCACGCGCCCGTCGCGGATCGCCATCTGGCGAAGTGCCTCGACGGTCAACCAGGATCCCATTGAATGCGCCATGATCGTCACTTCGCCGACGTCGGGATCGGTGGAAAGCTGGCGCAGCATGTTCTCCAGCGCATCGCGGGAATAGTTGGTGCTTTCCTTGTCATAATTATAGGCAAAGATGCTGCCGCGCGACGGCCAGGTGAAAAGCACCGGCGCGACGTCCGTATTGGAATCGTGGACGATCTGCGCAAAGCGATAGACGGCATCCTCGTAACGGTTGTTGAACCCGTGGACGAAGACCATCACCCTGCGGCTTTTGGGCAGGTTATGACGCAGCCAGTTGCGCGCACCGCCTATCTGCAGCGGAGTGACCGAAAGCGTGGCGAATTCCTTGGCGGGGTTGGCGGGGAGCTTTTTCGGCCATTGCACCTGGCCTACTTCACGCACGCTGTCGGGCGGTATCGAAACCTTGATTTCGGTGATCGAGGGTTCTCGCCCGCGTTCGCCGGAGAACAGGATGCCGGGCGTTTCGGTCGACTTGCGGGTTGTTGCCACCAGAACATCGACGGTCGAGGCACCGGGAACGGATGCAGCAGCAGTCGGAATGAGCACGCCTTCAGGCCTGCCGG
This sequence comes from Neorhizobium sp. UBA3556, assembly GCA_002376235.1. Classification (GTDB taxonomy): domain Bacteria; phylum Pseudomonadota; class Alphaproteobacteria; order Rhizobiales; family Rhizobiaceae; genus Neorhizobium. The sequence continues at coordinate 405,076 of DFNX01000013.1, forward strand.
CGCAGCTCGAGAGCGCAGCGACGAGAGAAAAAACGGCAATCAGGCGAAACGAAAATCCGGCACGGTTTTGCAAGCGAACTCCAACAGCTTTCCCGGCACCACAACCTGTGGGTATCGGAGCATAAAGACGGCGTCCACTGCTAAACGGAGGAGATGACGGCGACAAGTCACTCTTGGTTTTGACCTGTCGCCGTGTTGCAACGCATTTGGTCGCCTATCGCAGTTCCCGCCGCAGGATCTTGCCGACATTGGATTTCGGCAATTGATCGCGGAATTCGATGACGCGAGGCCGCTTGTAGTTGGTGAGGTTGGCGGCACAATGGGCCTTGAGATCGGCCTCCGTCAGGCTCTCATCCTTCTTCACCACGAACAATTTCACCGCCTCGCCCGAATTCGGGTCGGCAATACCCACTGCCGCACATTCCAGCACGCCCGAATGCATCGCTGCCACTTCCTCGACTTCGTTGGGATAAACGTTGAAGCCGGAAACCAGGATCATGTCCTTCTTGCGATCGACGATTTTGACATAGCCTTGGCGATCCATGTAGCCCATGTCGCCGGTGCGGAAGAAGCCGTCAGCGGTCATCACCTTGGCCGTTTCATCCGGCCGGTTCCAGTAACCTGCCATGACCTGCGGGCCGCGGATGCAGATTTCACCAACATCGCCAAGTTCGGCATCGTGGCCGTCATCGTCGCGGATCGCGATTTCCGTCGATGAGACCGGCAGGCCGATCATCCCGGAGAATTCCTTCGCATCAAGCCGGTTGGCCGTGGCGACGGGGGAGGTTTCGGAAAGACCATATCCCTCGGTGATCTGACAACCGGTCATAGCCAGCCAGCGTTCGGCAACCGATCTTTGCACCGACATGCCGCCACCGAACACGAGAAGCAGCGAGGAGTGATCGAGCTTCTGGAAATCGGCATTGTTCATCAGCGCATTGAACAGCGTGTTCAGCCCCGGAAAGATGTGAACCGGGTGTTTCTGCAATTCCTTCACGAAAGCCGGTATGTCGCGCGGATTGGCGATCAAGAGGTTGTGGCTGCCGGTGGCAACCCCCATCAGCGAATTCACCGTCAGCGCGAAGATATGGTAAAGCGGCAACGCGCAGAGGAACTGCAACTGTTCCGGACGCTGCTTGTTGAGAAAGGCCGTTTCCAGCCAGGTACCCATCTGCTCTTTGTTGTAGAGCAGGTTGGCGTGGGTGAGGATCGCACCTTTGGAGACGCCCGTCGTTCCGCCGGTATATTGAAGAAACGCGATATCATGCGGACCGACATCGACCGGCCTGAGCGTCGTCTTTGCTCCATTGAGTACAGCTTTGAAGCTGGAATGACCGGGCAGCGACCAGGCCGGCACCAGCTTCTTGACCTTGCGCACGACCAGATTGACGATATGGCCCTTCAGCCCCAGCATGTCGCCCATCGTTGCGACCACGACATGCTTCACAGCTGTTGCGGAAACGACCTGCTGCGCGGTGGCCGCAAAATTTTCCAGAAGGAACAGCGCCTTCGCACCGGAATCCTTGAGCTGGTATTCGAGTTCGCGCGGCGTATAGAGCGGGTTGACGTTGACGACCGTAAGCCCTGCACGAAGAATGCCGTAGACGATCACCGGATTTTGAAGAACGTTCGGCAGCATCACCGCCACGCGGTCGCCCTTTTCCAGGCCTTGTTGCTGCAGCCAGCCGGCGATTTTGCGGCTTTCGACCTCGAGTTCACGGAAGGTCAGCGATTTTCCCATGCTGGTGAAAGCGGAGCGGTCAGCATAACGGGCGCAGCTGTCTTCAAACAACTGGCCGAGCGAACGGTGAGCCAGTGGCGGGATTTCTTCAGGAACCCCCGGTGGATAGGACTTCAGCCAGATCTTGCGCGGGTTCGACGGGGCTCGCGCCACCTGTTCATTCATGAGAGCATCCTCCATGCTCGTTGGCCTTACCTGAAGGTGATGGAAAAGTCCTCCACTTCTCCGACACCTATATTAGGTCATTCACAGGAGCCAGAAAAGACTGGTCCATTCTCGAACAGCTAAATGACTTTAACGTAAGCGTCAATTGTCGCAGGTGGAGAAGATTTTCCGGGAACGATTACAGTGGGCGATAGTTGTTCTTTCATGACGAGAAACGACCGAAAGGAGATACATCATGTTGCATCAGGAACCCCGCGCAGGTCAGGACCCCTATGTGAAGGACACGCCGTCACTGATCGCCAGCGACAAGGTCGAAGGCACGGCAGTCTATGGCGCGGATGGCAAGCGCATCGGCTCGATTGAGCGCATTCTGCTCGAAAAACGCGGCGGTCGTGTCAGCTACGCAGTTCTGAGCTTTGGCGGTTTCCTTGGTATCGGCGATGATTATTACCCGCTGCCATGGGAAAAGCTGCGCTATGACGAGCAGCTCGATGGCTACCGCATCGATCTTACCAAGGAGCAGATTACCGGTGCTCCGAAATATCACGACCTCGATGACGACAGCTTCTATCGAGGTAATGACCGGAAGGTTTACGACTATTACGGCGTCCCGCCTTACTGGATGTAATCCAGACGGGATATACGGAGAGAGGCCCTCGCGGGCCTCTTTTCGTTTGCTTAAGCCTATTCTGGCAGGGTTCCGCCGCGGCGTTTAAGCCGTTGGGGATTAGGCCATGACGGGCAAGGCAAGCGGAGTACGTGATCTGGAACGGGAGGATCTGCCTTCGGTGGCAGCGCTCTTCCAGAAGACGTTCCGCAAGGCGCAGCCCGTGCGCCCCTCGATGATCCAGTATCTGCGCGAGGTGTTTTTCGATCATCCCTGGTATGACGAGGAAATCCGCTCCAAGGTTTTTATCGATGAGAACGGCGGCGTGCAGGGCTTCATCGGTGTTTTTCCCTCCCGCCTTGAAATAAACGGACGCCCGATCCGCGCGGCCTTTGCCGGCTCAATGATGGTCGATCGGCACGAGCAGAACCCGCTTGCAGGTGCCCGCCTTTTGCGCTCCTTCCTGACCGGCCCGCAGGATATTTCGCTGACGGAAACGGCCAATTCGCTCGCGCTAGGCATGTGGCAGAAGCTCGCTCTTCCGTTGGACACGGCCTACAGCCTCAACTGGCTGCGCATCCTGCGCCCCACCGGCACAGCGGTTCAGGTCGCTGAGCGTGGACTGAAGGCTGTGCGTTTTCTTCGACCCTTTGCGTCGCTTTCCGACGGCATGATCGAACGCATGGGCGTGAAGACGTTTCGGGTGCCGCCTGTCCATGGTGCCGGAAGGGTTAATTTCTGGGATGCATCGCGGGAAGAGTTTACTGAAGCGGTCCTGAAACTCTCGGGCCTCTTTCCCATGCGTCCGCAATGGGATCGAGATTCACTGGAATGGTTCATGGACCATGCGCAGCAAAAGCGCCAGTTCGGCAAGCCGTCCTGGCGCATCGCCGAATCCCGCAGTGGCGAACTTGTCGGTTGTTACGTTTATTACGGCCGCCCACGCGGCATCGGCTGGCTGCTGCAGGCGATATGTGCCCCGAATGTTGCGGGGGAACTGGTCGATGATCTTTTCGCCCACGCAGATGCCGCAGGCTATGTCGCGATACGCGGTGCCGGCCATCCCTGGCTGACCCCCGAACTCATCAGCCGCAAGACGCTGTTTTATGGCCGCGCCTTCTTCGTTGCCCATACAAAGGACAAGGGCCTGCTGGAGCCGATCAGGGCAAGAGAAGCCCTGATCAGCGGTCTTGCCGGCGAAAACTGGACGCGCTTGATCGGCGACGATTTCGACTGAACCGGATCAGGCTCAGCCGAGCATCGTTGTCGGCCGCGCGTGCAGATAGTCCGCCACCTTCCGCTTCGAGGCGATATTGCGCCAGACGGCATCCACCTGATCTGGGGTCAGTGCGGCCGCATCGGCCGTTTCCTCGCGGGAAACGCCGTTATCCAGCGCATAGAGGCAGATATCCATCCGATCATAGGGCAGGGAGAAATAATACTCGTCCTGTCCCTGCGGCAGCGACCACGTGTCGGTCGTTGGCGGGCGACGCCGAATTTCTTCCGGCACGCCGAGCGCTTCCGCCAGTTGATAGACCTGCGTCTTGTAGAGATGCGCGATCGGCTTGAAATCGGCAGCACCATCGCCGTTCTTGACGAAGAACCCCTGGTCGTATTCCAGCCGGTTCGGTGTGCCGGCGACGGCAAAATTCAGCCGGTCGGCATGATAATATTCGATCTGTTTGCGGGTCCGCTGCTTCATGTTGGCAGCGGCGATCATGCCGAGATAGACATCGAGCGGCATCCGGTGCCGGCTCTGCTCGCCTTCCGGGTTGGCCACCACCAGCCAGGAGATGTTGTAGCCGCGCCCGGTCAGTGCATCTTCCAGCACCACCTTGCAGCCCCAGCCCTCGGAGAATTCCGGGACGACCTGACGGATAAAGCCGTCGCGACGCTCATAACAACCCTGCGCGGCAAGTGACGGGCCGATATCCTCCAGCACCGTTTGGATCCCGACGGCTTCCGCTAGGGCCTTGCCGAGCCGCAAGCTGTCCGGGTCGCTGTCATGTTCGGGCATGAACACGCCGGTCACCTTGCCCTTGCCGAGCGCGCGGGCGCAAAGCGCCGCCGTCACGCTGGAATCGATGCCGCCGGAAAGGCCGAGAACGCCCCCGCGCTTGCGCAGGTCCTTCAGCACCGTCAGGCGCAGCCATTCGCAGATGCGCTCGATTTCCGCCTCCGCATCGAGCACGAGGTTCTGCGCCGAAAAAGCGGCACCTTTCTTTAAGGCTGCGGTAGCGTTCGTCATGCGGCACTGTCCTTGATCTCGGGAGCGGATGGTTCGGCGGTAAGGCGGATCTTGCCGGTGCTCGTCTTGGGAAGCGCATCGCGAAACTCGACGCTCTTCGGCACCATATAATCTTCGAGATGTGTCGCGCAGTGGCGCAGGATCTCTTTTTCGGAAAGCGCGGCGCTCGGCTCCAGCGCCACATAGGCGCGGATCAGCTGGCCGAACACCGGGTCATCGACACCAGCGACTGCAGCCTCGCGAATACCGGGCAGGGCATAGAGAACCCGCTCCACTTCCTGCGGGCTCACCTTCTCGCCGCGTGTCTTGATAATGTCGTCGCGACGACTGACGAAATAAAGAAAGCCGTCTTCGTCTGTTCTGAACAGATCGCCGGTCTGTAGTCTACGCCCGCCGTCGATGGCGGTCACTTTCTCGGCGCTCGCCATCTCGTCCCGCCAGTATCCGGCCATCACATGCGGCCCCTCGACGATCAGTTCTCCGGTTACGCCGGGCGGCACGATATCGCCGGCCTCGTCGACCACATGCACCTGTGTGCCCGGAATGGCTTGGCCGACGGAAAGCGGGCGCCGGTCAGCATCTTCCGGTGACAGATAGGTCGCCCGGATGCATTCGGTCTGGCCATACATTAGGAAAAGCTGCGTTTCCGGCAGAAGGTTTCGCAGCCGCTCTGTCACCGAAGGCGGCATCGCGGCGGCGGCGCTGGTCATGTAGCGCAGGTCAGGCAGGAAGGCGGGCTGCAAATCCTGCATGACGGCGATCAGCGCCGCCATCGCCGGCACGATCGGGAACCCCGTCGCGCGTGTCTCCACAAGCCGGGCCAGGATCTTGCGCGGAAAGGCAAAGCTTTTTTCCAGCACAACGGTGCCGCCGACCATCACCATGGTCACGATCTGGGTGATCCCGTAGCCGAAGGAGATCGGCAAAACGCTGAGAACGATGTCATCAGCGCTATTGTCGAGATAGCCCGTGATGGAGCCGCAGGCCGCAAGCAGGCTGACATGGCTGTGCATCACGCCTTTCGGCGTACCCGTCGAACCGGAAGTGTGGATCAGCAGCGCCAATGCTTCGCTATCTGGCTGCGGCGGGAGCGCGGTCGTGCCGTCATGCGCGATCAGAGCCTCGTAGGCCAGCCAGCCGTCACTGCGTTTTTCCGGCATGCTGCCAAAAGAAATTTTGACAGGCGAGGATATTTCGCCGGCCAAAGCCGTATCCACAACGCTGCAGAACCGAGCCTGCGCGAGAATAGCGAAGGGCGCCGTGCTTTTGATGATGACGCACAGCTTGTCCGGTTTGATCGAGGCATGCAGAGGGCAGGGCACTGCCCCGGCCTTCCACGCAGCAAAGAATGCCACCACTGCCTCGGCGGAGTTTTCGGCGACCATCAGGACCCGGTCACCCGGCTTGATCCCTTGCGCGATAAGGCTTGCGGCCAGCCGATCCGACTGGCTGTCCAGCTCGCGGTAAGACAATTGCGTCTCACCGGCGATCAGCGCCGTTTTTGTCTCCAAACGGCCGGCGCTATGGCGAAGATGATCCTCGATACGCATGGCCGGGTCGCCAGCTTCAAGCCGCCGCGGCTGGCAGCTTGGATGCCAGATAGCGCGTCATGCTGGCTATGCTGTCGAGATTTTCCGGAACGATCTCGTCGTCTGCAATGGAAATTCCGAAGGTCTGCTCCAGAAAAGCGATGACCTCGAGCACACCGGTGGAATCGATCACGCCGCTCTCCAGAAGCGACTGATTGTCGTCGAGATCGGCATCGGCGCGAAACAGGAAGTTTTCCGCGATGAATTCCCGCACGGGAGCGTTGAACCTGTCAGCCATGGAATAAACCTTCCCCAGAAAGCGGCATGCTCAGTGGTTTCAACACGCGCGGCCACTATTACCCATGGTTTGACCCTGCACTAAACACCTGAATCTTTCGCTAAACTGGTATTTCTACTTTGATATATTCCCGAAAATGCTCAGGTCAGACGTTACAAGGCGTTGGAAGGAATGCCTTTTTCGAAATTCTCGACATGCCCGATTACCTGCGCCCATAAAGCCTGCATCGCCTCGTCGCTCGCCCAGGCGACATGCGGGGTGAGGATCACGTTCGGTCGGTCCAGTATGGTGAGAAGCGGATTGTCCGCAGCCGGTGGTTCCTTGGTCAGCACGTCGAACCCTGCACCGGCAATCAGCCCTTCGTCGAGTGCAGTTACCAGATCAGCCTCATTCACCAGCCCGCCACGCGCAGTGTTGATGATCAGGGGATGTTTTTTCATCCTGCGGAATTCGGTAATACCGATCAAGTCGCGGGTCTCGGGCTTCAGCGGCATATGCAGCGTGATGATGTCGGCCTCTTCGAGGACCGTCTCGAACGGCTTATAACCTTCAGGCACATCGCCGGCCCCCTTGCGCCCGGCAAACATCACCTTCATGCCCAAGGCTTCGGCAATCCGCGCCACCGACTGGCCCAATGCGCCGCCCCCGAATATGCCGATCGTGGAATTGGACAGATCGCGGATCGGATGGTTGAAAAAGCAGAACTGGTTGGCGCGCTGCCACTCCCCGGCAATCACATCCTCGCGAAAACCGACGATCGAGCGGCGCAGCGCAAAGATCAGCGCGAATGTGTGCTCAGGCACGGTATTGACCGCATAACCCCGAACATTCGAGACGACGATGCCGTGCTCTTTGGCGAAAGCGAGATCGATCACGTCATAGCCGGTTGCCGCGACCGCAATCATCTTCAGCTTCTGCGCCGTCTTGATCGAAGCTTCACGCACCGGGGCCTTGTTGGTGATGACGATATCGGCGTCGCGGATCCGCTCAGCTACATCAGCTTCCGGCGTCTTGCCGTATTCGACCCATTCATGCGGAAACTCTGGCCGGGTAATCGTCACCGCAGGACCGATCGTGTCGCGATCGAGGAAAACAATCTTCGTCATCAAGGCCTCTCAAAATTAGTTCCGGCTTGCATTCGGCGCGTGCCTGTTTGAGGAATGTAGTCCTACAGCATTCGGGCCGTCGCGAAAGCCCGAACAACGGCCAAGTTGACCTGTATGGGGGAGTTGCATGGGGGAAGTTCTCGACCTCGATTGCGTGGTCGTCGGTGGCGGTGTCGTGGGCCTGGCGATTGCCCGTCGGCTGGCGATAGCTGGGCGTGAGGTCGTTGTTCTCGAAAGCGAGCCGTTGACGGGAAGCATCACCTCCTCGCGCAACAGCGAGGTCATCCATGCCGGGCTCTATTACGCAAGCGGCAGCCGCAAGGCGGAACTCTGCGTCAAGGGTAGGGACGCGCTTTACGCCTATTGCCGCGAGCGCCATGTCCCGCATCGCCAATGCGGAAAATTGGTCGTCGCCTCCAGTCCGGATGAAGTCGCCTATCTGGAAAAGCTGCTGAAACAGGCTGCTGCCAATGGGGTCGATGATTGTTACCTCATCGATTCCGCAGCGCTGCATGCGCTGGAACCGCAGATCACCGGCCATGCGGCATTGGTTTCCCCTTCGACCGGCATCATCGACAGCCATGGCCTGATGGACGCCTATATTACCGATATCGAGGCGCATGGCGGCACGATCGTCGTCAACTCTCCGCTTCTCTCCGGTGAGTTGACGGCCGATGGCCTGACCCTCTTCGTTGGCGGCGACGATCCGTTCACCGCGAACGCCCGGCTGGTGGTCAATTCGGCGGGTCTCGAAGCATGGTCAGTCTCCGAAAACCTGAATGGCCTTGATCCGGCGACGATCCCGCATCGATCCTATGCCAAGGGCAATTATTTCTCCCTTTCCGGCAAGGCACCTGCCACCCGGCTGATCTACCCGGTGCCGGAACCGGGTGGCCTCGGCACACATCTGACGCTCGATCTTTCAGGTCAGGCACGCTTTGGCCCCGATGTAGAATGGGTGGATGCGCCGAATTACGATGTCGATCCGGCGCGCTCGCAAAAATTCTACGCCGCGATCCGCAAATACTGGCCACATTTAAAGGACGCCTCGCTGCAGCCGGCCTATGCCGGCGTGCGGCCTAAGACGGTCGGGCGGGAAGGCGGCGGTGGTGGCGACTTCATCATCCAGGGACCTGAGACGACAGGCCATCAGGGTTACGTGGCGCTCTATGGCATCGAATCTCCCGGTCTAACCTCGTCGCTGGCCATCGCCGACGAAGTCTGGCGGCTGGTTTCCGAATAAAAGCCGTGGGTAGATATCCGCCGATCGGCCCTTGCCGCGCTCGTGTCATGCCCCTGACATCTGTCCGTGCTTGGCTCCTTCGCCAAGCCCGATGAGCCGCGCCCCATGAAGGCGAAACCTGAAGCTGACATATCGAGGCCCAACGGAGACCGCCTGATGTCACTTTTTCTCGGCCTTGCTTCCGGTGTGCTGATCGCTGCCAACGCCATCAGTATTGGTATCGCCATGGGGCGGCTGTCGCGGAACGGCAGCCCTGCGCCTGCCCTTACCGAGAAACCACCGGTCTCCGTCGTCATCCCGGCTTGCGGCATGGAGAATTTCACCCCGCTCACGTTGGAACGGGCATTCGATCTGGGTTGGCCGAATTACGAGCTGATTTTCTGCGTTGCCGATGCGCGGGACGCCGTCATCCCAGCAGTGAAGGACGCCATGTCGCGGCATCCCGAAATCAGGGCAAGCCTGTTGATCGGCGACGACCGCGTCAGCGCAAATCCGAAACTCAACAATTGCGTCAAAGGCTGGCGCGCAGCAGTCAACGACTGGGTGGTGCTGGCCGATTCCAACGTCCTGATGCCGCGCGACTACATCGCCCATCTCATGGCGGCGCGGCGCAAAAATAGCGGCCTCGTCTGCTCGACCCCGCTCGGTTCCCGCCCGCAAGGCTTCTGGGCGGAAGTCGAATGCGCCTTCCTGAATTCCCAGCAGGCACGCTGGCAATATGCCGGCGAAGCGGTAGGTCTTGGTTTTGCCCAGGGCAAGAGCATGTTATGGCACAAACCGATCCTCGATGCCGAAGGCGGTATTGCCGCATTGGGTGCCGAAATCGCAGAGGATGCCGCCGCCACCAAGCTGGTACGCCGTCTCGGCCTCAAGGTCCATCTTGTCTCCTCACCTTTCGAACAGCCGCTCGGCCGGCGTGAACTCGGCCAGATCTGGTCACGACAGGCGCGCTGGGCACGCCTGCGCCGCGTCACGTTCCCGGCCTTCTTCGCGCCGGAGATCCTTCTCGGCTGCCTGCCGCCACTCTTGCTGGCACTGACTGCTGCAGCCTTGTCGTCCGGCGACATCTCATTCGCGACCGTTACCTTTGCTGTTCTTGCCGCGCTCTATATTCCGGAACTCGCCCTGATCTGGACAAAGAACTGGCGGCTTTCCGTCTGGACCCTGCCGGCCATGCTGGTGCGGGATGTTCTCTCCCCCGCGATCTGGATCAGAAGCTGGCTCAGTGGCTCCTTCGACTGGCGCGGCAACACGATGACGATCGGTACCGAGACGAGCGAACTGAGCTCCGCATAACCGTCCCATTGACGTCGGAGGCTGACGGCAAGATCGCTGCGGCCTTTCCATTCGACCGCGAACCGCTCTATAGGTCGGTTTAGTCAGTTGACGGCTCAAGGCAGGCGCGATGATACGCAATATCGAGAGGAAAGTGCGGGCAGGCAGAAACCTGCGGACCATGCGCATCCTGCTCGCCGCTGCCGCTTTTTTTCTTATCCCGTTTGCTTCATTGCGAAAGCTGTCAGCGTTGGTGTTCGAAGGCCGGATGTTGATCGAATACCATGCCGATCGGCCCCACGCGGCAGAAAGTCTTTTCATCCGTTATGCCCGGAAGAAGCAGCTTACCTTCTGGGCCATATCCACGTTTACGGCGAGAGTGGTGGAGCCGGGACACGCACGCCGGATTGCCGAAATCCTTAGCGACCCGAGGCTTTCCCCCGGAGCGGCGGTGCTTTTGCGTGCAGCCTCGCAACGTCAGCAACAGGGCGAGAGTGGACATGCGGAGACGGGCGATCCGGACCAATTCCGTTACCATGAACGGCTGGCGCAAGACGGGCTGGCCTTCATGCGGGCCGAGCCGAATTATCTCGACCTCACATTGGCCCTGTCCACCGCTCTTTCCGCCGAAGCCTGTGACCGGGAAGACATTTTCGCCGGCGCCATCCGGCATCTGATCGCGCAACTGGAGCGTATCGAGAAGGACAAGGCCCTTTCACGGGAGCATATGGGCGATGTGATGACGGCAAGGCTCAGCCTGTTCGATCTCGATGGCGCACAGCATTTTCTCTCCTCGCCCAACCTGCACGGAAGCGGCAAAGCACAAAAGCTCGCCGCCGAGTTTCAATCCATTCTGGATGAGACCGCAGAATTTCGCCATGTGATCCTCCGCGCCAATGAGGACATTCTTGCGCGCGCGGCCGGCGAACAACCGGTTCTCGATGAACGGCCCGTCATCTTGTTGCCAGCCGCCGCTTTTCGAAAAAACAGGATCGATTATCCTGGCTTCCGTTCGGACATCCGCTTTGCTTTGTCCGGTATCGTCGCGGCTCTCGACAAGCATGAAATATCCTATGCCGTGAGGAGCAGATTGCACACCCATGGCGTGCTGAACCTGCCGACGCCGTTCTTCGCCTATCACACCGTCTCTGAAACCGATTTCGGCCTGCATTTCAAGGAGACGGACAGACCGTCCCTGTTCAGCTTCGATCGGCGTGGTTATGCTGGCTGGTCTAGCTTTTCCGCGATGACGCTATCCGAACTGTACGCAGCCGATATATCTCCGCAGGCCGCCGCAGACTTCTTCGATCGCGAAAAACAGCGGGTCATTGGCGGGAATTTATCGAAATACCGGCAGGCGGATATCTCGAATGTCGAGGAACTGCCGGAGAAATTCATCTTCGTTGGGCTGCAACTGATCGGTGATGCCGTCAGCCAGCTGGCCTATCTCAACCTGTTCGAGATGGTGGACGAGGTCGTCCGCACGGCCAAGAGCCATGGCCTGCCGGTGGTCGTCAAACGGCACCCTCTGTGCACTACGCCTGAGGTCTCGCATTATCTTGGCGACCTTGTCTCAAGAGGTGTCGTCCAACAGGTTCGTTCGAGCATCCACGCCATCATCCCGAAGGCGCAGGCGGTCTGCGTCATCAATTCAGGCGTGGGTGCGGAAGCGCTGCTCCACGAAAAGCCGGTGTATGTTTTCGGCCGGTCGGATTACATGGCAGGCTGTTTTGTCTGCAAAAACCATGGCGATTTCGCCGAACAGTTCGTTGCCGGCAAATCAAGACTGTCGGCGGAAGAGTTGCGGACCTTCTGGTATCTGCTGAGAAACAGCTATGCCGTGGACCTGCGCGACCGGGATCGCGCAACGGCCGAAATAGAAACACGGGTGATCGATCATCTGAAGGCATTCCGAAAAGACGGCCCGATGGCCGGCACCGGCCACTGAAAACGACCCGGATCGCAAACGCGCAAATCCGATGGCCGGAAACGGCAACTAATGCAGGTTTTGATCGAAAAAGGAAAATGGTGCCGCTTGCAGGACTCGAACCTGCGACCCCATCATTACGAATGATGTGCTCTACCACCTGAGCTAAAGCGGCCCGGCAGCGGCGACGTGCGCCAATCTGCGAGTGATGCGCTGATACAGGCAACCAATTCCGATTTCAAGCCGGTTTTCGCGATCCTGTCATTTTTCCCGAAATGCTGCCTTGAGGGACTAAAGGCTGAGCCTCTGACGGGCCTGCAGATATTCGCCCTCCAGCCGATCGACCAGATCCGTGACCGAGGAAACGGCTTTCACTGCGCCGACACCCTGACCAGCCCCCCAGATTTCCTTCCAGGCCTTGGCGCCGGTCGTCGCCTTGTCGAAATCCATTTTCGAGGGATCGGCTTCGGGAAGCGAATTCGGATCCATCCCCATCGCCGCGATCGATCCCTTCAAATAGTTGCCATGAATGCCGGTGAAATAATTGGAATAAACGATATCGGCTGCGCTCGAATCCACGATCATCTGCTTGTAGCCGTCCGCCGCGCGCGCCTCGTGCGTCGCGATGAAAGGCGAGCCGATATAAGCCATGTCGGCCCCCATCGCCTGCGCCGCGAGAATACCACCGCCCGTGGCGATCGCGCCTGCCAGAAGCAGTGGCCCGTCGAACCATTCACGGATTTCCTGCACCAGTGCGAAAGGCGACACTGTACCCGCATGACCGCCAGCACCGGTCGCAACCGCGATCAACCCGTCCGCACCCTTGCGGATCGCAGACTTCGCATGCCGGTTGTTGATGATGTCATGCAGCACGATACCGCCATAGGAATGCACCGCGGCATTCACCTCCGGCACGGCACCAAGCGAGGAGATCACGATAGGTACCTTGTATTTCACGCACATCATCAGATCGTGTTCCAGCCGTTTGTTGGACGTGTGGACGATCTGGTTGACGGCAAACGGAGCCGATGGCTTGTCGGGATTGGCTGCATCATGCGCTGCAAGCTCTTCCGTCATCTGAGCCAGCCATTCGTCGAGCTGGCTTTCAGGCCTCGCATTCAGAGCAGGAAAAGCCCCGACTACGCCCGCTTTGCATTGCGCCAGCGTCAGTTCCGGATGCGATATGATGAAGAGCGGCGATGCCACGACCGGCAGCCGCAGCCTGTCCTTGAGGACCGCTGGAAGCATGAAGGAAACCTCCCGAATTACCTTTACGTAAGATGGTGTATCAGATGAAGTTCAAGGGGGGAAGTCGCTTCGATTTAACCGGTTAGTGCCATTCGCCATGCATTTGCCACCATGTTCCGGCCGTCTCGCCACGGGATGAGTTGGGACGCCTTCTTGCAGTTCGGCGTCTTAGACGTTACCGAGAGGTTAAAATGTGGGCGTGATGCGATCGTGCCTGAGAGCAATTCCAGCAAAACCGGGAACCGGTTTTGCGTCCGGAATTGCGCTGAGACAGTAAAGTTGGAATGAACCGGAAGGACCGGCAGTGAGCGGCCTGGAAACAGCCATAAGAAATGCCTTGGATCGCGCCGAACGCGGCGATGGCCAGGTGCGTGCCCGGATCTATCAGTCCGCCCGACAGGCGCTCGAAGCAGGCCTGCGCAAGCAGGGCGTGACCGATAATCTCGTCATCATGCAGCAGCGAAAGCGGCTTGAAGACAAGATCGGCGAAATCGAGAACGAAGAAATAGACCGTCTCGCGCAATTGGCTCAACCTGCGCTTGGAGCCCCTGCTTTCGGGGCTGATGTTGATCCTTTCGTCGGAATGGATGCACCTCTTCGCCAAGATGTCACGCGTGCCGCTCCAGAAGTCTCGGTAACCGTTGATGCGCCGCGCGCGCTCGCTCCTCATGGCGCAGAGGCAGGCGCCCTCGGAGGGGTTACCCGGTCGGCACCTTCAGTAGACAGCCATCCGGAAAAGTCCTCGTTGGCTCCGGATATTGCGCCCGCAGGTTATGCAGCGGAACCCGTCTCGGGTGCGGCGCCGGAAGCTCCCATATTCGGCGAGACGGCGGCGACGACCAAGGCCAAGGGGCGAAAAGGCCGCAAGTCCAAGGCATCATCGGATGTGCCCGCAGGCCGCGGACGCCGCAAGAAGCGCGGCTTTCTGTCCCACCTTGTCACATGGATCGTGACGTTGGGCGTGGTCGCAGTCGGCTGTTTTGTCTTCTATCAATCGGGCATGGTTCAGTCGATCATCGATGAGGCAACGCGCAGCGCCAACCGCCCGTCGGCGCTAAACTCTTCGGGACAGGGACCATCCGCGCTTTCGTCACGTGGCGGGTTCTCGGAAGAATGGGCCTCGATATTCGAACCGCAGCAGGGTGCTGCCTTCACGGCCGGCTCTCAGGCACGGGCGGAAATTGCGACCGGCACGGAAGCGCAGGCGCTGAGGATCACCTCGGCCACGCCGAATGCCGCCGGAGATATTGCAATCGAGGTGCCGGTGGAAATTTTGCATGAACTGGCCGGCAAAAGCTCGACCATTGCTCTCACCATCCAGTCGGCGGCTAATCAGCATTCGCAACTCTCGGTCCGCTGCGATTTCGGCAGTCTCGGCACTTGCTCGCGTCACCGCTTCACGGCAACGCAGGAAAAACTCGACGCGCTGTTCAAGGTCAGTTTCGACCGTACGATGGCGCCGAATGCACCCGGCCGTATCATGCTCAACACTGGCATTCAGGGGGCAGATCGCCCTGTCTTTATTTATTCCGTTCGCGCTCTGCCGGGTCAGTGACCCGGCAGGTTTGGCGGGGCACGCCCGTTATTTGAGAAATTTCGGTCCAAAACCGAGGATCTTGTCATCGATCTCGCCGATGGCGTCCTTGTCCTTGCCTTCGTAATCGAGCGACAGAAGGATATGGCGTATCGCGTTCAGCCTTGAACGCCGCTTGTCATTGGCTCGCAGGATTGCCCAGGGCGCGTCCTTCGTGTGGGTCTCTTCCAGCATCTTGTTGCGTTTTTCGGTATACTGGTCCCATTTCGTCAAGGCTGCGACATCCATCGGCGAAAGCTTCCAGATTTTCAGCGGATCGTGGCGCCGGTCGTGAAAGCGCTTCAACTGCATTTCCTGGCCGATATCGAGCCAGAACTTGAAGAAATGTACGCCGTCTTCCACCAGCAGCTTTTCAAAACGCGGGGTCGCCCGCATGAAGCTGTCATACTGCGCCGGCGTGCAGAACCCCATGACTGGCTCGACCACGGCGCGGTTATACCAGGAGCGGTCATAAAGAACGATCTCGCCCTTGCTCGGAAAATGCGTCGCATAGCGTTGATAGTACCATTGCCCTGCCTCGGTCTCAGTAGGTTTGGTCAGGGCAACGACGTGGGCGGAACGTGGATTTAGATAGGTGCGGATCGAAAAGATCGTGCCGCCCTTGCCGGCCGCATCTCTGCCTTCAAACAGCGCCACCATCCGTTTACCGGTCGCCTGCATCCAGAATTGCATCTTCACCAGTTCGATCTGCAGTTTCTCAAGCTGCTTTTCGTATTTTTCCCGGTTCAGCTTGTCGTCATAGGGATAATCGCCGGAAGAAAGCGCCTGTTTGTCGATCCAGTCCGGCAAGGTCGGGTCATCGATGTCGAACCGGCGTTTCTTGCCCCCAATCGTAAGATCGACTGTCCTGCTTTCACCCGTTGACATGCTTGCTCTCCTCTTTGCCAATGGCATCATATGGTCACGGCGCGATGCGCCTCGGCGACACGCTATCCGAAACGTGGCATTTCAGCATGGGTTTTCCATAAGTCTTGATGCACAAGTGTCATGGAAGGCTTATATGACCACGTGTTTAGCAAGCAAAATGCCGGGATGTAGCCCGGAATCCAGTTGGGGTTGTCATGGCGTCGAGTGAAGGGCAGGCAGGCGGAAGTCTCATCGCTGTGGTGAGGAGAGAATGGTGGCTCTTCTTGTTGCTGACTTTTTCTGCCTTGGCCGCAATTGCAGCTGGCCTGCCATGGTATTGGGTATTCGTGGTCTGGTTAGTCCTTGTTATGGCGGCCTCGGTTCGGCGCCCCGTCGTGATGCCCGTTACGGAGCCTGCGCGGATCGAGGAAGAAGAGCAGGTGCCGGATCCGCTTCCGGCTATCTCGGCAACACTCTCCGCTCTCGATATCCCGGTCCTGCTGTTGAATTCTGAAGCGGCTGTTCTTTGGGAAAACAAGGCGGCGGAAAAGGCGCTTGGCCTGCTGCCGATCGGCTCGCATCTCTCGGCCCGCCTGCGCGCGCCCGGCATTCTCGACATGGTCAAGGAGACGATCGCAACCGGTGAGCCGAACCAGATCGAATATTCCGAAAGGCTCCCCTCCGAGCGTGTTTATCTTTTGCGCATCGCTGCAATGGAGCCGCAGAACGCTTTCGGTGCGGAGAAGCTTTTCCTTCTCTCGTTCAAGGATATTTCCGAACTCCGTCGTCTCGATCGCATGCGGTCCGATTTCGTCGCCAATGCCAGCCACGAATTGCGCACGCCGCTTGCCTCATTGCGCGGGTTCATCGAGACCATGCAGGGGCCGGCGCGTTCCGATGATGCCGCCAAGGAGCGTTTTCTCGGCATCATGCTGGATCAGGCGACCCGCATGAGCCGTCTCGTCGACGATCTTCTGTCGCTTTCAAGGCTTGAACTGAAATCCCATATCGCGCCGGATCAATCCGTCGATCTGCGTCCGGTCATCGGCCATGTCCGCGACGCGCTGTTGCCGCTCGCGGAAGAACTGGGGGTCGAAATCCGCCTGCACCTGCCGGAAGAAAAGGTCGAGGTGCTCGGTGATCGCGACGAATTGGTGGAGGTTGTCGAGAACCTGATCGAGAATGCCTGCAAATATGGCCAGGACGGCAAATTCGTCGATGTCTTCCTGCGCAACGAGGCGTCGCAACCGGTCGAAGTCAGCGTCGTCGACCGCGGCCCCGGCATTCCGGCGGAGCATGTGCCGCGACTTACCGAGCGTTTTTATCGGGTGAGCGTCGCCGACAGTCGGTCGAAGAAAGGCACCGGATTAGGCCTTGCCATCGTCAAGCATATCCTCACACGACACCGCGCTCGCCTCATCGTGAAGTCGGAACTCGGCAAAGGATCGGAGTTTACCGTCAGATTCTGACATAAAACCTATGCATTGCACATGTGTGCATCTTGATTATATATAAAAATCAAGAGCTTAATTTGTCATAAATGTTTCATCGAAGTGACATAAAAGCTGAGGTCAACGGCCGCTAATAGGAGCGGGCAAGAAGCCGGCAGGTGCGAAAGCCGGCGACCAAAGCTTTCACAAACCCCATCATGGGAGAGATCGATGAACATGTTGAAACTTTCTGCAGCCGCCCTCGTGGCCTCTGTCGCATTCGCCGGCGCTGCCGCCGCTCGCGACCAGGTCCAGGTTGCTGGCTCCTCCACAGTTCTGCCTTACGCCAAGATTGTTGCTGAAACTTTCGCTGAAACCTTCCCGAACTTTAAGGCTCCGGTTGTCGAGTCCGGCGGCACCGGTGGTGGTCTGAAGGCATTCTGCTCGGGCGTTGGTGAAGGCACCATCGACATCGCAAACGCTTCGCGCGCCATCAAGAAGGACGAACTGGAAGCTTGTAAGGCTGCCGGCGTTGCCGACGTTCAGGAAATCCGCATCGGTTACGACGGTATCGTCTTCGCTGCCGACTCTTCGAACGGCGACATGAAGATCGAGCCGAAGGATCTCTACAAGGCTCTGGCCGCTGAAGTTGTTGTTGACGGCAAGCTCGTCGCCAACCCCTACAAGAACTGGTCGGACATCAACGCTACCCTGCCGAAGGGCCCGATCGCTGCTTACATCCCGGGCTCCAAGCACGGCACCCGCGAAGTCTTCGAAGAGAAGATCATGGCTGAAGGCTGCAAGGAAGCCGGCGCCCCCGACGTGATCAAGGCTGCCATCACTGACGCCAAGCAGGCTGCTGCCAAGTGCGTAGCCATCCGTAAGGACGGTGCTGCAGTCGATATCGACGGCGACTACACCGAAACGCTCGCTCGTATCGCTGCCAACAAGACCGGCCTCGGCGTCTTCGGTCTGGCCTTCTATGAAAACAACATGGACAAGCTGAAGGTTGCGACCGTTTCGGAAATCGTTCCGTCGACCGAAACCATCTCCGGCGGCCAGTACCCGGTTTCCCGTCCGCTGTTCTTCTACGTCAAGAAGGCTCACCTGGGCGTTATCCCGGGCCTGAAGGAATACGTAGAATTCTTCCTGTCTGACGACATGGTTGGCCCGGAAGGCCCGCTCGCCGAATACGGCCTGGTTGCCGCTCCGGACGATCAGCGCGAAGAAGCCCGCAAGGCTTTCGAAGCTGGCAAGACCATGTAATGATTGATCCGGCGCCGCTTCTGGCGGCGCCGGTCTCTTTTCGGCATTCGGCCGGCGCCTACGCAAGGCGGCCTAATAATTGGGTATTTGCGACCAATTTGGTTCCGGTGATGGGAATTGTGCGGTAGTGGCTGCCGCCGATGGCGGTAGGCCGGGGGATTCTGATGAGCACACCACTGATCTTGTTAATTCTGGCGATCATCGCGATCGTCTGTTATGTCGTCGGGACCCGACATGCGCTGGCGATTGCCGGTGGAGTGTCCTCCAAGCTTCATTCCCGTCCGGGTTATTACGGCACGTTCGTCGCACTTTGCGCCGTGCTGCCGGCGGCGATCATTCTCGCCGTCTGGCTCATTGTCAGCCCGTTCTACATCAACTCGACCGTCCTCGGGGGCTTTCCGGAAGACGTCAAGGCCAAGTCGCAGGCCGAGCAGGGGCTCGCCTTCGGCATGGTCTCGTCGCTTGCCCGCGGCATGGATGTCCTGACGCTCGAAGAGATCGACAGCGTCGGTGCCGACCCGGTCGCGCTTCGAAGCGCGCTGGGCGCCAAGGGCCTACCGCTTGCCGGCGATCCTGAGCCCTACATGGTGGAATCTGCCGGCGACCTGAACGCCATGAACAAGATCAGCAACCGCTTGATGACAGCTGTTGTTCTGATCGCCGCCTTGATCGGCGCCGGCCTTTCCTACACCCGCATCTCGCATCGTTTCCGCGCCCGTAACCGGGTGGAAAAGGTTATTCTCGGCACGCTGGTTGTCGCCTCGTCGATTGCCATCATCACCACGGTCGGCATCGTGCTCTCCATGCTGACGGAAGCCGGTCACTTCTTCGGTCGCGTTCCGGCCTGGGAGTTCTTCTTCGGCACGGTCTGGGATCCGCGTTTTGCCGCAGCCGGTGCGACGGCCTCGGAAGGCCAGTTCGGCCTCATCCCGCTGCTCCTCGGCACGCTTTATATCGGCTTTGTCGCCATGCTCGTCGCCGTTCCGGTCGGCCTGTTCTCGGCGATCTACATGGCCGAATATGCCTCGCCGAAGGTGCGTGGTGTCGCCAAGCCGCTTCTCGAAGTGCTCGCCGGCATCCCGACCATCGTCTACGGCTTCTTCGCCCTCACCACGGTCGGTCCGTTCCTTCGTGACATCTCCTCGAAGATCAACGGCATCGCCACCGGCGATTTTGCCAACTTCATCCAGGCCCAGTCGGTCCTGACCGCCGGTTTCGTCATGGGCATCATGCTGATCCCCTACGTCTCCTCGCTGTCGGACGACATCATCACCGCGGTGCCGCGTGCCCTGCGTGACGGTTCGCTTGGCCTCGGCGCCACCAAGTCGGAAACCATCAAGAAGGTCGTCATGCCGGCAGCTCTGCCGGGTGTCGTCGGCGCGCTCCTGATGACTGCCTCGCGCGCTATCGGCGAAACCATGATCGTGGTTCTGGCCGCCGGCGTTGCAGCCCGCATGCAGCTCAATCCGTTCGAGCCGATGACGACCGTGACCGTCAAGATCGTCAGCCAGCTGACGGGCGACCTTGAATTCACCTCGCCGCAAACGCTTGTCGCCTTCGCGCTGGGTATTACCCTCTTCGTGATCACGCTTTGCCTCAATATCTACGCGCTCTTCGTTGTGCGCAAATACCGGGAGCAGTACGAATGACCGACGCGGTTTCCTTCCCCGCCGGCGCTTCAGCCAAGCCCGCCCGTCGCGATATCGGCATCAAGCGCCGCTACGCCGCCGAACGCCGCTTCCGTGCCTATGGCATCGCGGCGCTCTCCTTCGGCATCCTGTTCCTCTTTATCCTGCTCTATTCGGTGGTCTCCAAGGGCTACACCGCATTCCAGCAAACGATGATCACGGTTCCGGTCGAGTTCTCCGAGCAGATCATCGACAAGGACAATGAGCGTGCCACCGATCCGCAAAAGCTGATGACGGCAAACTATCCGGTCGTCGCCCGCAACGCGCTGGCCAAGGTTCTCGGCGTTGCCGAAAACGACCGCCAGGGCCTGCGTGCCGTCAACCAGATGATTTCGGATGGTGTCCGCGGTCAGCTGCGTGACATGGTCACCGCCAACCCGCAGATCATCGGCACCACGCAGACGGTCTCCCTGCTCGCCGCCGGCGATATCGATAGTGCCTTCAAGGGCCAGATCGATCTCTCCGTCTCGGAAAACAACCGCAAGGTTTCCGACCAGCAGGTCGGCTGGATGAACCAGCTCGCCGAATCCGGCGCACTCGGAAAGCACTTCAACACCGGCATCTTCGTTAACGGCAACTCCAGCCGTCCGGAAGCCGCCGGCGTCGGTGTCGCGCTCATCGGCTCCTTCTACATGATGGCGATCGTGCTCATCCTGTCGCTGCCGATCGGTGTCGCAGCCTCGATCTACCTCGAGGAATTCGCTCCGAAGAACAAGTTCACCGATCTGATCGAGGTCAACATCAACAACCTCGCAGCCGTTCCATCCATCGTCTACGGTCTGCTTGGTCTGGCAGTCTTCATTAATTTCATGGGCTTGCCCCGCTCGGCTTCGCTGGTCGGTGGTCTCGTCCTGGCCTTGATGACCCTGCCAACGATCATCATCGCCACCCGCGCAGCGCTGAAGGCGGTGCCGCCTTCCATCCGTGCGGCGGCCCTCGGCCTTGGCGCATCGAAGATGCAGACCATCTTCCATCACGTCCTGCCGCTTGCCATGCCGGGTATCCTGACCGGCACGATTATCGGCCTGGCGCATGCGCTCGGCGAAACCGCACCGCTGCTGCTGATCGGCATGGTCGCCTTCGTCGCAAACTACCCGACGACCCCGATGGATCCCTCGACCGCTCTGCCGGTTCAGATCTACATGTGGGCAAACGAGGCGGAACGCGCCTTCGTCGAAAGAACGTCCGGAGCGATCATCATCCTGCTCCTGTTCCTCATTGTCATGAACGTAGGTGCAATTCTGTTGCGTCGGCGCTTCGAACGCCGGTGGTAGGAGATCGACACAATGAATATGTTGTCAGAAGCAGCAGTTGAGAAGGCGCTAGACAAGAAAATGAATGATGTAGCCTACAAGATGATTGGTAAGGACGTTTCGGTTTATTACGGCGAGAAGCGCGCGCTTTTTGACGTGAACCTGAATGTTCGCGAAAACACGGTAACGGCGCTCATCGGACCGTCGGGTTGCGGCAAGTCGACCTTCCTGCGCACGCTGAACCGCATGAACGACACGATCGAGAACTGCCGCGTCACCGGCAAGATCACGCTCGATGAGGACGATATCTACGACAAGGAAATCGACGTCGTGGAACTTCGCGCCCGCGTCGGCATGGTCTTCCAGAAGCCGAACCCATTTCCAAAGTCGATCTATGAAAACATCGCCTACGGTCCGAAGATCCATGGTCTTGCCCGCGGCAAGGCGGATATGGATGCGATCGTCGAGGCTTCTCTCCAGCGCGCCGGCCTCTGGGCCGAAGTGAAGGATCGCCTCCATGAATCGGGCACCGGCCTTTCCGGTGGTCAGCAGCAGCGTCTGTGCATCGCCCGTGCGGTCGCCGTTTCGCCGGAAGTCATCCTGATGGACGAGCCCTGCTCGGCGCTCGATCCGATCGCGACTGCAAAGGTCGAGGAACTCATCCACGAACTGCGCGCCAACTACACGATCGTCATCGTCACCCACTCGATGCAGCAGGCCGCCCGCGTTTCGCAGCGTACCGCCATGTTCCACCTCGGTCAGCTGGTCGAGGAGAACGACACGGACAAGATGTTCACCAATCCGGATGACCAGCGCACCCAGGATTACATCATGGGTCGCTTCGGCTGATCGGCCTTCGCCCTTTGCCTGTTGCTACGGATTTTGAGGACAAGAAGATGGTACCAAATCATATCCTGTCGGCCTACGACGAAGAATTGAAGTATCTGCGCCGCCGCATTTCTGAAATGGGCGGCCTGGCGGAACAGATGTGCGGCGATGCCGTGCGCGCCCTGGTCAACGGCGATTCCGCCCTTGCCCAGAAGGTTATCTCCGATGACGTCATCCTCGATCACGCCGAGCGCGAGATCCAGGACAAGGCGATCGTCACGATCGCTAAGCGTCAGCCGGTCGCCAACGACCTGCGCGAAATCATCGGCACCTTGCGTATTGCTGCCGATCTTGAGCGCGTCGGCGATCTCGGCAAGAACACCGCCAAGCGCGTCATTGCTGTTCAGGGCACGGGCGTTCCGCGCAAGCTAGCCCGCGGTCTCGAGCATCTGTCGGATCTCGCTGCCGTTCAGCTAAAGGACGTTCTGGATGTTTATGCCAGCCGGTCGGCGGAAAAGGCAGAAGCGATCCGCCTGCGCGACGAGGAAATCGACGCTATGTACACGTCGCTTTTCCGCGAACTCCTGACTTACATGATGGAAGATCCGCGCAACATCACCACCTGCACGCATCTCCTCTTCTGCGCCAAGAATATCGAGCGTATCGGCGACCACGCGACCAACATCGCGGAAACCATCTACTACATGACGACGGGTGCTGTGCCGGAAGGCGAGCGTCCGAAGGACGATACGGCAAACACCGTCGGCGCCATCGCCGAGTGATCGCCGGTTAGTATCTGACGGAGCAGATTCAGCATGCAGCCAAGAATTGCGGTAGTGGAAGACGAGGAGGCGCTGAGCGTCCTCCTCCGTTATAATCTCGAAGCCGAAGGTTACGAAGTCGAGACCATCCTTCGGGGTGACGAGGCGGAAATCCGGCTTCAGGAACGCGCACCGGATCTGCTGGTCCTCGACTGGATGCTGCCGGGTGTCTCGGGCATCGAGCTTTGCCGTCGCCTGCGTATGCGGCCGGAAACCGAGCGCCTGCCGATCATCATGCTGACGGCGCGCGGCGAGGAAAGCGAACGTGTTCGCGGCCTCGCAACCGGCGCTGACGATTATGTCGTCAAGCCGTTCTCGACACCCGAACTGATGGCGCGCGTCAAGGCCATGCTGCGCCGCGCCAAGCCGGAGGTTCTCTCCAGCGTGCTCAAATGCGGCGATATCGAACTTGATCGCGAGACCCACCGCGTCCATCGCAAGAGCCGCGAAGTCCGCCTCGGCCCGACCGAATTCCGTCTTCTGGAATTCCTGATGGTCTCTCCCGGTCGTGTCTTCTCGCGCTCGCAGCTTCTGGATGGCGTCTGGGGTCACGACATCTATGTCGACGAACGCACCGTCGACGTCCATGTCGGTCGTCTGCGCAAGGCGCTCAACTTCTCCAACATGCAGGATGTCATCCGCACCGTTCGCGGTGCCGGCTATTCGATGGAATCCTGATCCTTAAGGATACTGCATCTTACAAACAGTCAGCCCGAGCGCGGTTTCCCGGCTCGGGCTGATGCTTTTGGGGTGTCCTTCAGGCTTCCGCTTTCTTCTGCCATTCAGGCAGGGGAAAGATCCGGTCATAGGCCAGATTGAAGAAGAAGGCGTAGACCAGGTAAAACAGCGCAAACGCGATATCCATCACCAGCGCATGCCAGATCGTCACGCCGAGATACCAGGCGATGAATGGTAGCAGCACCATCAGCAGGCCGAGTTCAAAGAGTGCCGCATGTGCCACCCGCAGCGCCACGGTCTTGCGTGTACTGCCGTAAAACTTCTGCATCAGGTGATCGAAGCCGAGATTGTAGACATAGTTCCAACCGGTGGCGATCGTTGCGGATACAACGCCGACAACGCCAACATGTTCGACCGGTATGCCGAAGACAAAAGAGGCGAGCGGGGTGAAGATGGCAAGCCCGATGATCTCGAAACTGATGGCGTGACGAATACGGTCGCGTGTCGTACGCATTGTGTACCCCTTTGGGTTTTCCGGGCCGTCCCGGTTTCATGCCCATTCTGGGGGAGGTCGTCCTCGCAGGGCTTAAATAGGTATTTGCGCCGCCAAGAGCAAGCTGCGCGTTAGCAAGGCTGCTTTGCGGAAGGTGCAGGGACCGAATGATAGACGAAAAAAAAGCGGGCCTGAGCCCGCTTGATCTTGGTCTGTTTGGCGGTGAGCTTTATGCCCGTGCTGCGCTCGGACGACGACGCTCGTTGACCGGCTGGTATGCGAGCTTTGCGTGATATGTGCAGTAAGGCGAATTGTCCGGGGACTCGCAGCCGCAGAAGTGGAAATCGTCGGTCAGCGGATCGCCGACGGGCCACTTGCAGGTGCGTTCGGTCAGTTCTGTCAGCGCGAGCTTACGGGAGATCGGCAGAACGACGTTGGAAGCCGGACGATACACCAGTTCCTGCGAAGCCTCGAATTCGATCTCTTCCTTGAGGGCGGTCGCGCCAACCGGGCGAGCGACGGGCCGTGCTGCCGGACGGGCTGCGAATGTCTGCTGGGGACGGGCAGGGGCGGCAGGGCGCTTTGCTGTCCGGTTCGTCGCGATCGTGCCGCCGGCTTTCGCGCGGCCGGGCAGATTGAGGCGATGGACCTTGCCGATCACGGCATTGCGGCTTACGCCTCCAAGTTGTGCTGCGATCTGGCTGGCGCTCAAGCCTTCCGACCACAACCTCTTCAGTTTTTCAACGCGCTCGTCCGTCCAGTTCATGCCCGTTCTCCGCCTTTGAACGTTGGTGGCATGCAGAATCCCTCACCAATGTCGCGCGATACATCTCGCAACAGGCACAATATCTATGCTTTTGGTGACTAGTTCCGCCGCATGCAGTCTAGTAATTGATCTTTAACCTAGAGGTCCGCAGACTCCGTGACAAGAGTCCCCGGAATCGCCACGAATCGATTTTCCGGTTTTCCCCAACTTGCTTTCTGGCAGAGTCATTTATGTCACAGCCGCCGGTTGGGTTGCAGGTTCGCTGCGAAATGTCTCGAAACCCCGCAGTTCCGCGAGTTTTGTTGACATCACATGGCTGAGTGGTGATAGTGCCGCGGCCGCCCACAGGGCGGCATTTTGATTTTCAAGAATGTCCGTTCCCGGATGCCTTATGGAGTGAGCCGCCATGGCTGAATCTGCGCTTTTCGACACCTTTGCCCGAGCCCCTTTGCGCTTTGAGCGCGGCGAGGGCGTTTGGCTTGTGACGGAAAGCGGAGAGCGATATCTCGACTTCGGTGCGGGCGTCGCGGTCACCTCCTGCGGCCATGCCAATCCGCATCTGGTCGAAGCGCTGAAGTCGCAGGCCGAAAAGGTCTGGCATCTTTCGAACCTTTATGAAATCCCGGAGCAGGAGCGCCTTGCCCGCCGTCTGGTTGACGCAACCTTTGCGGACAAGGCCTTCTTCACCAATTCGGGTGCCGAAGCGCTGGAATGCGCCATCAAGACGGCCCGTCGCTATCATTATTCCAAGGGTCACCCGGAAAAATTCCATATCATCACCTTCGAAGGTGCCTTCCACGGCCGCACGATCGCCACGATCGCAGCCGGCGGTCAGGAAAAGTATATGGAAGGTTTCGGCCCCAAGGCTCAGGGCTTCGATCAGATCCCCTTCGGTGATCTCGATGCGTTGAACGCCGCTATCAACGAAAACACCGGCGCGCTGCTGATCGAACCGATCCAGGGTGAGGGCGGTGTGCGTCCGGTTCCGAAGGAATTCATGCGCGAGCTGCGCCGCATCTGCGACGAAAAGGGCCTGCTGCTCATTCTCGACGAAGTCCAGACCGGCGTCGGCCGTACCGGCAAGCTCTTCGCCCACGAATGGTCAGGTATCACGCCTGACATCATGGCGATCGCCAAGGGTATCGGCGGCGGCTTCCCCTTCGGCGCATGTCTTGCAACGGCCGAAGCCGCATCCGGCATGAAGCCCGGCATCCACGGCACGACCTATGGCGGCAACCCGCTGGCCATGGCCTGCGGCAATGCCGTGCTCGATATCGTACTGGCTGACGGCTTCCTGGAAAACGTTCGCGATGTGGCACTCGTCTTCCGCCAGGGCCTTGCAGCGCTCAAGGATCGTTTCCCGACGGTGATCGAGGACATCCGAGGCGAGGGCCTGCTTCTCGGCATCAAGGCAAAGGTGCCCGCCGGCGACCTGATCTCCGGCATGCGCGATCAGCATATGCTGGCCGTCATGGCAGGCGATAACGTCGTCCGTATTCTGCCGCCGCTTGTCGTCACCGCGGAAGAGGCACGTGAAGGCCTGGCGCGCATCGAGCGTGCTGCCGAAGTGCTCTCGGCTGAACAGCTGAAGAAATCCGCTTAAGAACACGCAGAGAGGGCGCCTTTTTGGGTTCCCTCCTTTAGGGAACAAGGTAATGGCATCTCCCAAGCATTTTCTCGATCTTTCCGCTGTCTCGGCGGGCGACCTTCGCTCCATCCTCGATGATGCAAAGGTTCGAAAGCAGGCAACCAAGGCCGGCACGGCCGACAAGCCGCTGGCCGGCAAGATGCTGGCGATGATTTTCGAGAAGCCCTCTACCCGTACCCGCGTTTCCTTCGATGTCGGCATGCGCCAGCTCGGCGGCGAGACGCTGTTCCTGTCTGGCACCGAAATGCAGCTCGGCCGCGCCGAGACGATCGGCGACACGGCCAAGGTCCTGTCGCGTTATGTCGACGCGATCATGATCCGCACCACCGATCACAAGCGCCTTCTGGAGCTGGCCGAACATGCCACCGTTCCGGTCATCAATGCGCTGACCGACGACACCCATCCCTGCCAGATCATGGCAGACCTGATGACCTTCGAGGAACATCGTGGTTCTGTTGCCGGCAAGACGATTGCCTGGACCGGCGACGGCAACAATGTGCTGCATTCGCTGGTCGAAGGTTCCGCCCGTTTCGGTTACCGCATGAACATGGCCGTCCCGATGGGCTCCGAGCCGCATGACAAGTTCCTCAACTGGGCACGCAACAACGGCGGCGAGATCATGCTCACCCATGATGTCGAGCGTGCGGTTGCGGGTGCCGACGTTGTCGTCACCGATACCTGGGTGTCGATGAACCAGGAACACAAGGCGCGTGGCCACAACATCTTCCAGCCCTATCAGGTCAATGAAGAGCTGATGAAGCAGGCCAAGGCCGACGCGCTGTTCATGCACTGCCTGCCAGCCCATCGTGGTGAGGAAGTGACGGACGCGGTGATCGACGGCCCTCAGTCGGTTGTCTTCGACGAGGCTGAAAATCGTCTCCACGCCCAGAAGTCCATTCTGGCCTGGTGCTTCGGCGCAATCTGAGCCGGTACCGGCCTCAGTCTTGAATTGGCTTGGAGCCGGCACCATCTGTCGGCTTTCAGGTGCGCCCGCGGATTGTCCGCCGGCGCTTCAACAGACATCGTCGAACCTTTCCTGCGGCCAGCGGTTCCGCTCGGGAGCCTGTTTGTGTAAAGGTCGGACTATACCCGAGAGTATCGGCGTGAAGGAGTGATATGATGGCGGAAGCAACCGTGGAACTGAAGGATCTCCACTTTGCCGGAGATGATCGGGTCGTGCCCTTCCAGGTCGAAGGCCTGGATGTGCGTGGCCGCGCGGTGCAGCTTGGGCCGCTTCTCAACACCATTCTCGGTCGCCACGATTACCCGGCGCCGGTTGCCCGGCTGCTCGCCGAAGCGATCGTGCTGACGGCGTTGCTCGGCACCTCGCTAAAGTTCGACGGCAAGTTCACTGTCCAGACCAAAGGCGATGGCCCGGTCGATCTTCTCGTCGCTGACTTCTCCACGCCGGACGCACTGCGCGCCTATGCTCGTTACGACGAAGATGCGTTGGCGGCTGCCGTGAAGGATGGCAAGACCTCGCCGCCCGAACTTCTCGGTCAGGGCGTGCTCGCCTTCACCATCGATCAGGGAAAGGGCATGCAGCCCTATCAGGGCATCGTGCCGATGGATGGCTCGTCGCTGGAAGATATTGCCGGCGTCTATTTCCGCCAGTCGGAGCAGATCCCGACCCGCGTGCGTCTCGGCGTGGCCGAACTGTTCGACCGCGACGAGGATGGCAAGCCGCGCCATAACTGGCGTGCCGGCGGTCTTGTCGCCCAGTTCCTGCCGCAGGCGCCCGAGCGCATGCGCCACCCGGATCTTCACGGCGGCGACAACGATGAACGCGAGACCGGTGTAACCGACGATGCCTGGGATGAGGCCCGTTCCCTGATCGAGACGATCGATACGGACGAACTGACCGATCCGCAGGTTGCGATCGAACGACTTCTCTATCGGCTGTTCCATGAACGCGGCGTTCGGGTCTACGAGCCGCAGACAGTGTTCGACCGCTGCAGCTGCTCGCGCGACAAGATCAAGGGCGTGCTGACAGGGTTCACGGCGGAAGAAATCGAGGCAAGCGAGGAAGACGGCCAGATCGCCGTAACCTGCGAGTTCTGCTCGACGACCTATCGTTATGAGCTGGCGGAATTTGCGCCGGCCTGAGCCGGAAGGGCGGAAAGTCTCAGTTCAACACCCGGTTCAGTCCCGGGGAATCCAGTGAGAAGGCGGGGATGTCGACCTTGAAGACCTCGCCTTCTTCCGTCTGCATGTCATAGTGACCGAACATCATGCCGGATGGCGTGTCGAGCGGGCAGCCCGAGGAATATTCGTAACTGTCGCCCGGCTGCAGGCGCGGCTGTTCTCCCACCACGCCAAGCCCGTCCACTTCATCGACCAGGCCATTCTGGTCGGTAATGTGCCAGTAGCGGTGGACGAGCTTTACCGTATGGATCGAATGGTTTTCGATGACGATGCGATAACCCCAGACATAGCGGCTGTCCTCCGGACTGGATTGATCCTCCAGATAGAACGGCTCGACTGCAACTTCTATGTCTCTTGTCCGGGCGCGATACATGGACAAATACCTCAAAACTACAGCGCTGGAGATCGTTTCTTATACGTTAGCCGCGCTGTAGAACATGGAATCTACATCCCCGCATATCGTACAAGAGGCATGGAACGTCAAGAAAACTCACAGTTTACGCGAGAAACTGTGATCTGTTCTTGGGATTAGGGATAACTGATATGGTGAATCCCAAAGCCGGATCCACCATATCGATAGGCTGCAGGGCTTCAGATCGAAGCCAGTGCCCTGGCGAAATCTTCAAGCAGATCCTCGCCATCCTCGATGCCAGCGGAGAAACGCACCGTGCCCGGCGAAATGCCGAGTTCCGCACGTGCCTCGTCGGTAAGGTTCTTGTGGGTCGTCGTTGCCGGATGGGTGATCAGGCTGCGCGTATCGCCGAGATTGTTGGAGATGGTGACGACTTCCAGCGCGTTCTGCAGCTTGAACGCGGCTTCCTTGCCGCCCTTCAGCTCGAAGCAGACCAGCGTCGATCCGCCGGTCATCTGCCTGGCGATGATATCGGCCTGCGGATGGTCCTTGCGGCCCGGATAGATAACCTTGGCGACGTGTTTGTTCTCGGCCAGGAAGTCGGCGATCTTCGACGCATTGTCCGTCTGCGCCTTGACCCGGATCGGCAGGGTTTCAAGCCCCTTGATCAGCGTCCAGGCGGTAAACGGCGACATCGCCGGGCCGGTATGGCGATAGTAGTCCTGCAGATGCTCGTCCACCCATTCCTTGTCGGAAAGGATCACGCCGGCAAGGCTGCGGCCCTGTCCGTCGATATGCTTAGTGGCCGAATAGACGACGATATGTGCACCGAGTTCCAGCGGCTTCTGGAAAAGCGGCGTGGCAAACACGTTGTCGACCACGACCTTCGCGCCGATCTGGTTGGCGAGCTTTGCAACTCCGGCAATATCGACGATCTCGAGCGTCGGATTGGTCGGGCTTTCGAGGAAGAACACCTTGGTGTTTTTCTGGATCGCTTTTTCCCAGTTGGCGAGATCGCGACCATCGATGAGCGTGCATTCGATGCCGTAGCGCGGTGCGAGCGTTTCCACCACCCAGCGGCACGAGCCGAACAGGGCGCGGGCTGCAACGATATGGTCGCCGGCCTTCAGCTGGCAGAGCAGCGCGGCAGTAACGGCAGCCATGCCGGACGCGGTGGCGCGGGCTTCTTCAGCGCCCTCCAGCGCGCACATGCGCTTTTCGAACATGTCATTGGTCGGGCTGCCGTAACGGGCGTAGATATATCCATCGGTCTCGCCCTTGAAGCGCGCTTCCGCGGCTTCCGAACTGTCATAGGCAAAGCCCTGCGTCAGGTAGATCGCTTCCGACATCTCGCCATATTGCGAGCGCAGTGTACCGCCGTGAACGAGTGTGGTTGCCGGGCGCCATTTGTTTGTCATGCTAATCCCCATTTCAAAACAAAAAAACCGGCCGCAAAAGCAGACCGGTTTTAGCAACCCGGTCTTTTTAGCCACTTGTTTAACGTGGCTGCAAGCCGACCGGCAAATCACCACGGGATAAAGCTGGCTTACGCCTCGCATCTGCTTGCGTCAATGGCCCGCATTTGGTTTTGTCACCGCCAAAATTTGAAAGAAACATCATGACACGCGAAACGGGAATTCTGGCGGACCGCGCAATCTCCGCACTTTTCGAAACGGGACGGCTGATCTCCGAGCGCGAACTCGACCATGATCAGATCCAGCCGGCAAGCCTTGACCTGCGTCTCGGCACCAAGGCGTTTCGTGTCCGTGCATCCTTCATGCCTGGTCCCAATAGCCTCGTCTCCGATAAGCTCGATCGGCTGAAACTTCATGTCGTCGATCTGACCGAAGGCGCGGTTCTGGAAACCGGCTGCGTCTATATCGTACCGCTGATGGAAAGCCTCGACCTGCCGGCGGACATGTCGGCCTCGGCAAATCCGAAGTCGTCGACCGGCCGCCTCGACATCTTTACTCGCGTGATTACGGATCATGCGCAGGAATTCGACAAGATCCCGGCCGGCTATCGCGGCCCGCTCTATCTCGAAATTTCCCCGCGCACCTTCCCGATTGTCGCCCGCCAGGGGTCGCGCCTGTCGCAGATCCGCTTCCGCATCGGCAGCGCTCTTCTGGCTGAGCCGGAATTGCTGCATCTCCACGAGACCGAAACACTGGTCGCTTCGGCAAAGCCTAACGTGTCGGGCGGGGGCATCGCTTTGTCCATCGATCTGAAGGGCGATGCCGATGGCCTGATCGGCTATCGCGGCAAGCACCACACGGCAGTCGTCGATGTCGACAAAAAGGCCCAGCACGATGTCTTCGATTTCTGGGAGCCGCTTTATAGTCGTGGCCGCAACGAGCTGATCCTCGATCCGGACGAGTTCTACATCCTCGTCTCGCGCGAAGCCGTACATGTGCCGCCGCTTTATGCCGCCGAAATGACCCCTTTCGATCCGCTGGTCGGCGAATTCCGTGTCCACTACGCCGGTTTCTTCGATCCGGGCTTCGGACATGAAGCCGCAGGCGGCCGTGGCAGCCGTGCCGTTCTCGAAGTTCGTAGCCACGAAGTTCCCTTCATCCTCGAAGATAGCCAGATCGTCGGGCGTCTCGTCTACGAGCATATGCTGCAGGCGCCGGAAGGTCTCTACGGTTCCGGTCTCGGCTCGAACTATCAGGCCCAGGGACTGAAACTCTCCAAGCATTTTCGAGGCTGACATTTGGCAGGCCGCCAAACGGCGGCCTTGACAGGGCCTGCCGGTTATTGGAAACCTGCGGCCCACAGGCGGGTGTAGCTCAATGGTAGAGCAGCAGCTTCCCAAGCTGATGACGGGGTTTCGATTACCCTCACCCGCTCCATCAACCTTTTCAAGCGCTTACCGACGGTTTGGTTTGCGGATTTTGGGGCGGTTTTACAGCAAATTTTACACCGGCATTGATTTGGCTGATGATCGCCCGCGTTGCTGCACCCCTGCCGACGTACCTCCGAATGATGTTTCGTACCTCATCCTCGGACCATCCCATGATCTCCGCAATGACACGTTCGGGTAGTCCGACAGTGTAGAACTTGGTGGCTGCGGTTCCACGGAAGTCATGGAAATGCAGATTGCGCTCGCTTAGTCCCGCCAGCTTCTTGGCTGTATGGAATGAAGATGCCAGCCCGTCCTGTGTCCAAGCCTGACCACGACTGTTCGTAAGGATGGTTTTGTCGCGCTTGGGTATTCGCGCTAGCAGTTGGCGCAGATCGTCATACAGCGGTATGACTGCCTCTCGCTTTCCGCTGCTCTTGCCCGTAGCAATGATGATTGCGTCGTCGCCAGCATGCGCCCAACAAACCTGTACGAGATCGCCGACACGCAAGCCTGTGTGAATGGCTAGATCAATGGCAAATGCCAACTCAGCAGAGCATGCCGGCTTGCCCTTGTCGTCTCTGGCTTCCTTGAGTGTGACGATGTCGCCCTCTGTCCATATGATGGCTGAGCGGTCATTCTTGTACAGGCTTTTGATGCCCTCGCATGGATTGGCTGCTATCTTACCTAGCGGATCGACGCCGTATGACAGAACGCGAGACAACACCTGCATTCCGTAGTCGGCGGTGCGAGGCGTATCAGCAAACTGGCTCCGCCATTGTAGGATGGTGGGCCGTATACGCTTATGCCTATCGAACTGCGCATTGCTGGTTTCGCCAAACTGCACCTCGATCTTGTCGAGCATTCGGGACCAATTGCGCTTCGTACTATCGGCTAATTTCGCGTACTCAGGGCTCTTGCGGTACGCCTGTACAATTGAACTAAATTTCGTGCTGTCGGGCGCGTTGCGGCTTTCCCTTGCCTCTTGGTACGAGGCCATGAAATCGTCTGAACCGGGAGTACCAGTTAGGCGGGGGCCACCGCGCCAAGCGTAATAGTAGTGCCTGCCCTTGGATGAAACCTTATGCACGCCCTTCAAATCAACCAGAACCATCATTCGTCCTAATGCTTTGAGTTTGTAATGAATGACTGCTTCGTCAGCCCGGACTGTTGGCGATAGTGCATCGACTGAGGCCATCATGTAGAAACAGGTGGTCAATGTCGGAAACAGATGCACTGTTCGAAGCGGCTACCCAACCGCCAGTCTCAGGCATGCACTTATATTCGAGCTGTTGCTCGTTCCCGTTTCCCGTTACGCCGGAAAGCTGACCTGACTGGGATAGAGAGGGCGGCAAGACTGCATAGTGCAACGGCAATGTCTGGCAGGGCGGCAATTGCGCTAACGGTAAATTGTGCCACTGCGCCCATGAGCTGTACACGAGCCTGTGCCGCCTTGCGTTCGCTCACGTCCGCCAGAAGAGCGTGAGCTTCTGCTTCCGAACCAGTCCCAGCAAACGAGGAAAGGTACTGCATTTCGATCTGGTATTTTCCCCCGTTCTCATCAAGCCATCTCCTAGGCTTGAAATTGGGATCGACAGGATTAGCGTAAGCTCGCTGGTATGATGCTGCGACGTTAAAAATAATACTGCCGCCCGCTTTGAAGCTGTCAGCCACGCCCTTGAACAAAGTTTCGGTATTATCGTCTGTAGCGATACCTAGTGTCTGATACCAAGATTGCCGATCTTGCTCCTCCCGGCATTCCCGTTCTGCACGTGTGCTAGCTGCTTCTCCACCAATGACGGGTTGCCCCATGGTGTTTGTCGTACCTTCCGATAGATTGAGCGGCCGGTACTCTTCAGGTATGCCCTCGAACCCGCAGGCTGCATAAACGCTGGTAGGTGCGGCCAGCAAGCCAGCGGCAATCAGGCTGGCTCGCAACGCTGGCAGCATAAGTGAGGCCGTGTGATTGAAGTTGCGCTGTCGCCTGCGCGTTGCTGCTCTTACTGACGATGCGTTCGGTTCCAATGAGATACGCCCCCGTATGGAAGGGCGGTAGGCGCGGTACGTCCCCGCGAATGCCCTTCGATCTCTGGTGATCGGGGAGTTAGTAACCGCATAGCACGGCCCCACGGCCTTTAGTTCGGAGAACCTGGACATACGCCGCAGGCTCCCCGACCATATAAGGTCGAAGAGTTGGTGCCATTTCGGCAGCACCAGCCTAGCTATGAAGGGTTACTACGCCCCTGAGCCGCACGTACGGCCCATGGGATGTCTCTCGTATTCAGGAATCGGTGTCAATAATGAATGGCATGCCGCATCCCAGATGCTCATGGACTATAGTGGTGCTCCCGTCCAGTTTGGCTTATGCCCGAAGCGCTTACAAACTACAGTAGTATCAATGGCTTGTATGTATTTTAGTCGAGGTCTGTATTCCCATAATCGACCGTGGGCGAGCCTCACGATGCGTTGGCACCCAATACCCATCTGACGCCTGCTTTGCGCCCCAGCGATCTTCTGTGCTCCAATGAGGCCCAATCCGGAAGGCGGCGCGCACCACGGGAGCACCACCAGATAATCTTCCGGTTGATCCCGTTGAGCTAGCGCATCCGAAGTTGATCCTGCAGATGGACATACCGGTAGCTCAAGCCTGTAGTTCCAACTGCCATCCGGCTACTGGATAAACGCTCTCATTCGCGCCTGCTACATCAATGCATTCCGTTCCTGTAGTACTCTTACGTGCTGACCACAGGACGGAAAACCGATAGATATAACTGTGTTAAAATCCGGCATATGCACTGCTTCGTGACCGCTTGTCCGAAGCTGTATTATTCATGTACATCCATACTGATTTATCGAATGGACATTCCATGGATACATCATCGCAGTACTTCATGGCAATTATTTACAGATTGTAATAGTTATTTGTGCAATATTGTCATACGATACATTGCTAATTATATATTATAATATCTATTAATCAATACTATTATTGTATTTGTTGTTATTCCTCGTACGCATACCATACATTCATCGCCATATTTATCGGGAATCATTCCTAGTACTGCTTCCTATTACATTATCGGTACATTAACTGTTCATATATCCATCCGGATATCTGCTTAAACCGATACACCGGCTCTATATTCCTAAAAGGGTCCGGAAAGATTAAGCTATTGATTTAAAATAACAAAATGTATAGCCATCACCATTTCCGGTCCATTTATCGCTTGCGGTTCATCTGACAGACTGTAAGCCGCCAATCCGGTCTAGACGTTCCGGTCCGCCATAACCTCACAGGCCCCACCTCGCCAATGCGGCTTCGGATGCTGCTGGCGTATCCCTAATCCTCAGTATCGCCTGTCTGGACAGTCCCGTGACCTTGGCAATCTCGGACGCACCATTGCCGACTGCCAGCATGTCTACCACCTGCCGGTATGTTTTTCGGTCATAGCTGGGCTTCTTCCCCCGGTACTTATCGGCATCGTCTTTCTTCGCCTCTATTCCGGCCCGCTGAGCGGCTTTCGTCGCTTCGGCCTGCGCCTGTGCCGTTGCTGCCATGAACGCAATCAGCGCGTCCCTTACGGCCTGCTGTATCGGGTCCGTCGTCGCCCCATCGAACGTCATGCCATTGATGACGGTTTTGATGACGACACCCTCCTGCATGAAGTGCCGGATGGCGCCTGTTACATCCTCGTAGTTACGCCCCAGTCTATCGACCCAGCGGACAACCAGCACGTCGCCACGACGGAGCCTGTCATACAGCCGCTTGCCTTCTGCCCGCTCCCTAAGTCTGGTGCTGACGCCTGATACAGCATGGTCTGCAAATACCTCGTCAATGACGAAGCCTGCCTGCTCGGCTTGCGTCCGCTGGTGGTCAAGCGTCTGGTCGATAGTCGATACGCGGGCATACAATACTGTCTTGGACACGGACCAATCCTCGTACGTTAGGGTGATGTCCGCTAGCATGCATGTCCGTTGAATGAAATCAATCCTTACGGATACATTTTTGTGCGTAGTGCTGGGTGTACGCTACCCTATACCCTCGCGGACACCCCTCCCCCTTATGTCTTTCAGATCACTCGTGAGCCTCGGCCCAATAACGTGTACGCAACGCCGCCGAAGACTTGGAGGCGTCAAAGTGCCCCCCCCCCCGGAGGGGGGAGGACTACAGCCGACGGGGCTTAAATCCCCTCTCGAAAAAATTCATCAAAATCCAAGTTGGCCGACGCTCTGGAACAAAGGCTTCGAGCCGGAGACAACACCCGAGAAAGTACCCTACTTTAACGAAATGTGTGGACGTACAAGGTCTTCCTCATAGCGGCGCTACAGTGTCAGGTATAGTGCTTCACCGATAAAGGTCGCCAGCAAACAACAACTCTAGGTAGACGCCGCACTTGAGTGGTGTTTATCATCTCCGGATGACCGTCACCTGTTTATAGCAGCGACATGCCCGCTCTATGCACCGAAGAAAGATGGTGAAGAGCAAAATGCGAGACGCTTGTCGGAAATAGCAAAGGAAGTTTTCAAGGTAGCTCCAAACAAGAGAGAGGTGCTCCAAGAGTATATCACCCGCCTAATGCCAATGAGCTGGTCAGGTTCGAGAGCAGACAAGCTTCGGCAAAGGCTCGGCATTCTAGACGACCTCTTGTCGCTGGTTAGCGGAGAAGATGCGCAAATTGTAGCAAATGAACGCACACGCCTGATGAAGGTCGTAAGCGCTATGAAAGAGCAGGAGGAAGCAGAGGAGAGGGCATCCAACGAAACGTTCGAGTAGCAGCGTAGCTGTCATCTTGCCTGTAGCGTTGCTCCCATCCCTGTTGCGCGTTGCGCCGTCTTATGAGATGCAGAGCCACAAAAGGGGGACATCGTGTCCCCCTAACCATCCCTGAAAGCCCGGTCTCTAAGGGTTTTGAGCGATGGTGGGCGTTCCCTCCAGATCCGCTGGCCAACTTTTAAGTCAACCCTTTGTCGTGGAATAGAGGCGCGCTATCTTCTTAACTCTCTCTGCCAAGAGTAGAGATCGCCCTCCAGCGCATCGATTGATCCCACAGGCTGCGTCGTGCCGCCATGTGCACAGTGATTTCTTGTCGCATAAGTCTGCATGATTTTGCCAAATGAACCGGATCTCCGATCAAGAACCAGCGACAGCCTCGTATCAAAAGGGACCTTTGTGCCGGTTAGCGACGCGGCATCCCAACCTCGCCTATGGCTCCAGTCTCTGTTGCCAACACGGGCCGCTCTCGCTGCCTCGAAGGTCTCGTTTACTGCCACCTCAAATTGGCCGAACATCAATACGAAGGTCCCACGCTCTAGCGCATCTCGCTTCTCCTCCAGTCTAGTTAAGGCCGAAACATCGCCCTTACCGGCCAACTTAGTAGCCTCTGAATTCCAAGCAGCAACGAACCAGTCATATGCCGCCTTGATCTGGGGTAGCTGTCGCATTTCTAAGCAATCTCCGAGAGAAGGTCGGCAGTGAATGGCACTCCCTTACGACGCTCACTTATGCCGTAAACCGTCCATATCGGGTCCTCAAACCTTCCTGCTAGATCAACAACGATGAAGGTGCCCTTTTGAGTGTAAAGAT
Organism: Neorhizobium sp. UBA3556; assembly: GCA_002376235.1. GTDB lineage: Bacteria > Pseudomonadota > Alphaproteobacteria > Rhizobiales > Rhizobiaceae > Neorhizobium. The sequence goes on from DFNX01000013.1 coordinate 442,697, forward strand.
CAACGCGGCCATTTGCTCCAATGACCCACAAAGCTTTTGGCTTGAAAAAGACGTACTTTCCATCGGACTTGTCCAGTCGGAGAGTAGGCTGTTGCGCCTGAGCTACGTCAAACTTTTGCATCAGTTCTTCGTGCATCGGTACAGTACCTAGCTCTGAGACTTGCCAACCGTGTTCCATCGCCCAAGGGCTGATTTGCACATAAAGCTTGCGAAGCCTGTCAAGCCAATCTGCGACCCGTCGTTGCACGTCGTCCGCAGTCAGCACCGTGCCGTATTCCTGCGGCAGTTCTTCGTCTTCCATTTCAGTCCTCGTACGCTGGGTAAGTTTTATGAGCGAGCGCAACGCTAGCACTTAGAGGTGAGCATGGCGACGGAGGCTGTCCCTATTTGTAAAATGCTGCGCACTGAGGAAAACTGAATAGAGGCAGGGCCTCCGGCGCAATAACTGCATGAAAACGGCATTCTCGGGTTTTACACCTGCTGCCTAACCTGTTGATTTGTAAATGCAGACCTTGAGGCCGATTTTGTAAAACATATCGATTAAGTAGCTGAAATAATTGGATTAACATCCAGCTTCCCAAGCTGAATACGAGGGTTCGATTCCCTTCACCCGCTCCAGAAATTTCTCTCCCGCCAGACTTTGCTCACCGTCCATGTCGAAGCCGCGCATCCTCCATTGTGACCGGATCGCTTGAGTGCGTGCGCCGGCCCGCGCGAAATGGCGGCTTTCCTGTGGCGAAACCGAGCCCTATGAGCAGGCCTGCCAATGTGCTTCCACCCGGGGCCGCCATTGCGAGCGGCGCCATGCATCCATAGGCGGTCATCATCAGCCGCTTTTCTTGCTTAATGGGCAGGCGGAAGCATCAGTCACGGTGTCGGATATCGGTTGCGGATCGCACGCATGTAGTAGCCGCCAGGTGAACTTGAATCGCAAAGGTCGGCAATGACGAAGGCCGGAACCCCGCAAAATTCGCGAACCTGTCCGTTGGCCATGAAGACCGTCATGTGGGACGAGATTTCGTCATATTCGACGGAATCGATAAGCCTGGACCTGAGATGGATACGCATGAGCTCCCATCCTGTTCTATCTGCCTCCCGACTATGGAGGATAATCGGGAGCGGTCATCTGTCAAGCGAAGTATAGTTTTGCATTATTCACGCTAGTGGAGCTTTGAATGCGAAAATTTTCGAAACTAAGAAGATGGTCGCAAGTAGATTTCGGTAGAGTTGTTGATGTTTCGGCAGGAATGTTGCGGATATTTCGCGACGGGATTTACGTAAGTACGGCGAGCGAAAAGATATATGATGCAATGATGTTGTTCAACTTGCGTTTTTAAAGGTTGTCCATAAGCTGCCGCGCATTGATGTCATCATGACGCCGGTAGTTTTGTGCAATCAAGTCAATTTCGAAAAAGGAATTTTGATGAAGAGGTTTGCCGCATTACTTGGCTTTCTTTGTACACTCCTTATCCGCACCTGCTGTCTCTGCAGAATTGCTGTTCGGTCGCGGCGTCAATCTCGTCGGCAATCACGGCTTTTATTCCCACTCCCGGATCTGGGCGACCGATGAGGGAATGAAATATTACCTGGACAAGGGCATGCGTGTCTTCCGCCTTGCCTTCGGCTGGGAGTGGATCCAGCCAAGACTCGGTCGCGATCTTGATCCGACCGTATTTGCGGCAATCGAGCGTGAGGTTGATTTTCTGACGTGTGCCGGCGCCACCGTCATCATCGATGTTCATAACTTCATGCGACGGGACCTGAATTTCGACAGGGAGCCGAAAAACGAGGTTATCATCGGCTAAGCTCCCGAAGTCTCCGCTGCCCATTTCTCCGACCTCTGGGTCAGGCTTGCGGAAAAATTCAAGGCAAATCCGCGGGTCATGTTCGGCATCATGAACGAGCCGCATGATGTCGACGGTATCAAGCTTGCCGCGACCTATAATAGGGTCCTGAAGGATATTCGCGCAACCGACGCGACCAATACGATCCTGCTCGATGGCCTGGGTTTCGCGCATGACCTTTCCTGGACGGGCGAAAAGCGTGGAACGCCGCTCGGCGCTCTGGTTCGCGATCCCGGAAACAATCTGGTTATCGACGTTCATCGCTATCTCGACGATTATAGCGCCGACGGCAAGCAGATCTGCAATCCCGGCTCGGGCTCATCGGTTCTGGTCGAGGCGACTGAATGGGCGCGTGCCAACAATATGCGGCTGTTTCTCGGTGAGTTCGCCGCCGCACAGAATGAGGCATGTTACAAGGAACTGCGTGATCTCCTTAAATATTTGGCCGTCAATACCGATGTCTGGATGGGATATAGCTGGTTCGGCGTTTATGCCGGCCAGAAAGGCTATCACACGCCGGATCAGGGCTTTTGGTATTCGATCGATCCGGGCGGGCCGGATGCGCAGGATTTTTCCGGTGCGACACCGGATGATCCACGCCTGAAAATCCTGCTTGAGGGACCTTGAGGCTGTTCAGTCTTTTGAACTCGGGGCATGCGGGGTCTTGTTCCAGTGGAACGGCTTGGTCTTGAGTTCGATCGCGGCTCGCCAGGCAGCAGCAGAGATCATCAGCCAGTAGAAGGGGACCAATGCCCATCGCCAGCCGAGCAGCCGTTTTTCATGATCGATCATCGAACCGACCCCCAGGCCGAGGAAGATCAGGTAGCTTCCAAGGATGTTGACGAAATCGATGGCAAACAGCGAGACGACGCCGAGCGGCAGATCGTCTTTCGGCGCGTCCAGCATCGCCGATAGGCCCATCCAGAGGAATACGAAGATCAGCGGGTGAAGCAACGCCGAGATCAGCATGCCCCCGACCATCAACTGGAAGGTCAGGAAGGAGGCAAGCCCCATCTCTCGAAAAAGCCGGGTCGGGTCGCGCATAAGCACCAGCCATGTCTGCAGCCAGCCCTTGTACCAGCGCGCTCGCTGCGCCATCCACACGGGGATGCTGATCGGCGCATCCTCCAGCGTTTGGCGCGTCAGCACGCCCGAGCGATAGCCGAGCCGGTGCAGCCTTAGCCCCATATCGGCATCTTCCGTCACGTTGAACGGATCCCAGCCGTCGACCTCTTTCAAAATGGCAGTCTTGAAATGATTGGATGTTCCTCCGAGCGGCAGAGGCAACCGTCGTTCGGCAAGCATCGGCAGGAGGCCACGAAACAGGGCGGAATATTCGAGCGAGAACAATGCGCTGACGGAAGACTGCCGCATATTGGCGATGATCAGCGGTGCCTGCAGGCAGGCAAGCTCGGGCGGTCCCCGGCGAAATCTCGCATGCGCCTCGCGCAATTGCTGCGGATGAGGCCTGTCCTCCGCGTCATAGATCGCTAGGAATTCGCTGCGTGCCGAGGCAAGTGCATAGGTCAGCGCTTTCGGTTTTGTTCGCGGCCCGATTGGCGGCACGGCGATGATCTCGTAATGAGGGCCGGGCGTGAGCGCTGAAATTGCGGCTAGGGTCTCCACATCGTCCGCCTCGCAGACGAGTTTTATGTCGATCCGGCTTCGCGGCCAGTCCAGCCGGTCGAGGCTGGCAATCAGTTGCGCCACGACCGGTGCTTCCCTGTAAAGCGCCACCATCACCGTATAACGCGGCAACGGCCCGCATTGCGCGGCCGGCGGTTCGGCGCTCCTCGTCCGGTGGACCTTCACCACAAGCGCCGTCAGCCGCAGCATCAGCGATGCGAGATAGGTGAGCGACAAGGTCACGTGCAGGAACACAAGCGTGTCGATCGGTGCCGCCAGAAATGCCGCAATCGTTGCGCTGGCAAGCGCTCCGAAAAAGAAGGCCTGGCTTCCCGTCAGCACGGTCCGTGCTGAAAAGTCAGGATGCCGCTCGAAAAGCCCATTCGTCGTTTCGTGGCCGCGCCGTCTGGCTCCGGCCGTCCAGACAGCCTTGCGGATGGCGCCGGGCGTGGTGATTGCAAGGTCGCGGCCAAGCGGCGGCAGGGTTGCGAGCGCAGCTGCAAGTTCCGCCAAGCGCCCCGCTTCCGGCGCGATCACCGTTTCCGGTGCCCGGTTGCGATGGACAAGCCGCACCATGGTCGGCCTTGTAAGCTGGATGTCCAGCGTCATCGCGTCCTGCACAAGGGCGGCGTCGATCGTGTCGATGAAAGGCAGCCGTAAAAGCCGGGCGATCGCGCCGTAATAGGCCTCCTCGCGCACTTCGCCGGAACGCAGCAGCTCCGCCTCGATCGATGTGCCATGACAGAGTGCCCGTTCGCGCATCCGGGCGATCAGCGGCTTCGAAAATCCGAGCGCCGCAAGCGCCCTGGCCTCTTCTTCCGGAAAATCCGGCTCGGCACCGTCCCATGGCTCTTCGCTGCCGAGCCCGTGGGCCGGCAGGGTCTGGTCTTGCCCGCCAGCGGCAGGCTCATCGTCACAAATCGCCGATCCCTGCGGCGGATATTCCCCGATGCGCATGGTTCTGTTACACCGTCCCCAAGGAGCGAACCGATAGGGGCGCCCCGCCTGTCCCGCAGACGATCATAATGAGGCACCGGATGATTACATCCCCAGTTTGGCGGGGGGCGCGCGATCTCTTTGCGGCCTTGATGATGATGACGGCTGCATTTGCCACGCCTGGAAAGGCGGTTGCCGCAGATGAGACGGACAGCCTGCCGCTGATGTTCGATGCCCGCGAGCGTCTGGCCCGTCCCGATCTTTCGACGATCGTGCGCCTGCGTATTCTCACTACGGTCGATTTTCCACCCTTCAACTTCACCGATCAGACCGGCCGCATTTCGGGTTTCAACGTCGATCTGGCGCGTGAAATCTGCGCCGAACTGAAGCTGGAAGCTAAATGCCAGATCCAGGCGCTTCCCTTTGATGAACTGGAAAAAACGCTTGAGGCCAATGGCGGTGAAGCGGTCATGGCAGGTATCGCGGTCAGCCCTGAGAAGCGGGAGCGTTTCCTGTTCACACGCCCCTATATCGGCATTCCGGCACGTTTTGCGAAAAACCGCTCTGTCGACATACCGGGAGATACCGCCGCAGCTCTTGCCGGCCGCAAGGTCGGCGTGGTCAAGGAAACCTCGCATGAGGCGATGCTGAAGGCATTTTTCCCCAGCATCACTTCAGTCCCGTTCGAAACCGATGCCGAGATGACCGCGGCTCTAAAGGACAAAAAGGTCGATGCGGTGTTTTCCGATGGCCTCAGATTGCCCTTCTGGGTCGCGAGCGAGGCCTCGCAGAAATGCTGCACGCTTTTTGATGGCCCCTATCTTTCGGAAAAATTCCTAGGGGAGGGCCTGTCGATTATGGTCCGCCGCACCGATCCGATCCTGGTCGCGGCCTTCGATCAGGCGCTTGCCGAATTGTCGCGTAACGGCAGGCTGCAGGATCTCTACCTCCGCTATTTTCCAAATGGACTCTACTGACTATTTGGGAATTTGTTCCTGCGGTGATTATGCCAAGAAGTGAAGCTTATTGGCTCGCCCAGATGATCCGGGCCATCCACTCCACATCGGCAAGGTCGAAAGCCCGGTTGGGATGTTCCGGATTGAGCGACATCACCTCGACGCTTTTCGGGCTCTGGCGTGCCAGAACCTTGGCCATCACTTCGCCCTCGCGGGTTTTCAAGACGATGCGGTCACCGCGCCTCACCTGCGCCCCGGGCTCTACGATCAGCACATCGCCGTCGCGATAGAGCGGCATCATCGATTCCCCCTGCACTTCGAGCGCATAGACGCCCGCCTTGCGCGATGGATCGGCGGGAAATTCAACCACGTCCCAGCCCTGGCCGGCAGGAAAACCGCCATCGTCGAAAAAACCGCCCGCACCCGCCTGGGCAAAGCCAAGCAACGGGATATTGCTGGCCTGGGGCGGAAAATTGCCGTCAGGAATCTGGTTGCGGCTGGCAGCCGGCAGATAGCTCATGAATTGATCGATCGTCGCGCCCGTCGCTTCGAGCACTTTGGAGATCGATTCGGTCGAGGGCCAGCGCAGCCGCCCGTCAGGTCCCAGCCGTTTGGAGCGGTTGAACGAGGTCGGATCCAGTCCTGCCCGTCTCGCAAGCCCGGAAGGCGTCAACTGGTGACGTTCGGCAAGCCTGTCGATCGCGTTCCATATGGCGTCATGTGACAGCATCGTCGCCCGTGCCCCGGTCTTTGCCCGGCTCCAATCCACACCCCGCAGCAAACGGGACGACATGAAACCTTCGATCAGAGGTAATGCGCTTGGGCTTTTCAGCTTTGGCGCCAAAGCCGGAAAATATCCCCGGCTCGGATGATTTTAGCCGAAGGTCAAGAGCGCGTAAAGGAATAAAATCCTCTTGGAGAGGGGCTACGCCACCATCGCCATGTTGATCTTGCCAAGCTTGATCACCGCCTGCGTCCGGCTATCGACATTGAGCTTCAGAAGGATTGCCGAGACATGCGCCTTGATCGTGGCTTCCGACACGCCAAGCTCATAGGCAATCTGCTTGTTGAGAAGCCCCTCGGCAAGCATGGTCAGCACCCGGTTCTGCTGCGGCGTCAGCGTCTTCAGCCGGTCGAGGATTTCGACCAGTACCGGATCGTCTTCCGCTTTGCCGCTATCGTTTCCGGGCACGAAGACGTCGCCGTCGAGCACGGTTTTGACGGCATTGCGGATATCGTCGAGCCCGGATGATTTCGGAATGAAGCCCGAAGCGCCGAGTTCGAGAGACCGGCGCACGGTGCCGCTATCGTCGGTGGCCGAGACGATGACGACCGGAAGCGCCGCAAACTGCGCCCTGAGCGTCATCAGCCCCGAAAACCCGCTGACCCCCGGCATGGCTAGGTCGAGCAGCATCAGGTCGGCATCGGGATGCTCGTCAGCGGCCTTGAGCGCGGCGGAAAACTCGCCACACTCGATGATGGCGACATCGGCCGCCATGGCCTGAAGTGTCTGGACCAGCGCGCCGCGAAACAGCGGATGGTCGTCTGCGATAATGATTTTGAGTGTCTGCATTCCCACGCCTCCTCCCAAAGGCATAGTGGTGCTGGGATAGAAATCCCGGGCCCTCCTCAAGGCCTGCGTCAATTTGTAACGCCGTTGACGGTGTGAAACAAGGGTGTCGTTCGCTCGGCCCACATCTTGAGCGAGCGGAATACTCCGTGACGTGTATCGTTTATGCTACAGCCCGGCTTAGGGCTGGGCATGTTTCGTGGTGCCTGCGTCAGGTTCTGTCCGGCTGCGGTGCCGGATTGGGTTCACCGGTAAACTCGCGCACGATCCCCATGAAGGTTCGCATGAAGCGCTCCATGATCGACAGTGACCGGTCGACTTCTGCATCGCTCGGCAGCCGTCCTGGCGGTGTCTGGCTCAGGCGTTCTTCCAGCGCAGTCACCCGTTTTTCCAGAAGGTCGAGCTCTTTTTCATAGGCAGCGCGCTCGTCCGGGGCCATTCGGCAGGTCAGTTCGTTGTTTTCCTGGGTGCAGGTAGTGATCGCCCCGGTCTCTGTATCCAACCGCACTATGCCCTGATCCGTCCGCTCCAGCTGAAACCTCTGCTGCGCCTTTGCCCCCTCTGCAACGAGAAAGACGCTGGTCAGAGACGCGGCGGCAATGATGATTGCAAGATTGCGCATTTTGTCTCCTCCGATAGTGATGGACATTTGATCGCCTTTGCGGCAAACGGTCCGCAACGCCGCTTATCGGCATTGACGGTTCGCAGGCCCACAGTTCTCACAAACTCGAAATCTCACTGGAGATGTGTGATGACGGATACCGTTTACAAGATCGTGCCCGAAACCATCTGGCGTCAAGCCAGGGCGAAGGGGATCTTTGAAGGGGCCGAGATCGATCACCGTGACGGTTACATCCATTTCTCCACCGGCACGCAGGCACGTGAGACCGCTAGACTGCATTTTGCCGGCATGACCGGGCTCATGCTGGTTGCCGTGGATCCGCGTCCGCTCGGCGACGATCTGAAATTCGAGCCGTCCCGTGGCGGCGATCTCTTCCCTCATCTTTATGCCAGCCTGCCGCTTTCGGCCGTGATCTGGGAGATGCCACTCCTGATCGGCGTTGATGGCCAGCATGCCTTTCCGGAGAAAATGCCATGATCGGCCGTCTCGCGGGGATTGCCTCCCGCAGCCTCTTCGTCTTCGATCCCGAAATCGCCCACAATCTGTCGATCACTGCGCTGAAAACCGGCATTTCGCCGGTCTGTCCGCCAAGGCCCGATCCACGCCTGGCACAGACCATTGCCGGCATCCGCTTCGAAAATCCGGTCGGCCTTGCCGCCGGTTACGACAAGAATGCCGAAGTGCCCGATACGTTGCTTAAGCTCGGCTTTGGCCATGTCGAGGTCGGCACGCTGACGCCGAAACCGCAGGCCGGCAACGACAAGCCGCGCCTCTTCCGACTGGTCGAGGATCGCGCCGTCATCAACCGCTTCGGTTTCAACAATCAGGGCCATGACGTCGTTTTCGACCGCCTCAATGCCCGCGGCATTGCCAAGGGCATCGTCGGCGTCAATATCGGCGCCAACAAGGATAGCGCCGATCGCATCGCCGATTACGTTCTCGGCATCCGCAAGTTCTACTCCGTCGCGACCTATTTTACAGTCAATATCTCCTCGCCAAACACGCCCGGCCTGCGGGATCTGCAGGCGCGGGAAAGCCTTGCCGCCCTTCTCTCCGCCGTGCTTGCCGCGCGCCATGAAGAGGTAGGCCGCACCGGCAGGCGCCTTCCTGTCTTCTTGAAGATCGCGCCGGATCTGACCGAAGAAGGTCTTGATGATGTCGCCGCCGAAGCGCTCGCCCACGATCTGGATGGCCTGATCGTCTCCAATACAACCCTGTCGCGCGAAGGCCTGAAGGATCAGGTACAGGCAAAACAGGCCGGCGGCATGTCGGGTGCGCCGCTATTCGCCAAGTCGACTTCGGTGCTTGCCCGCATGCGCAAGCGTGTGGGCCCAGATCTGCCGATCATCGGTGTCGGTGGTGTGGGAAGCGCCGAAAACGCGCTGGAAAAGATCCGCGCCGGTGCCGATCTCGTACAGGTCTATTCCTGCATGGTCTATGAGGGGCCGGCCCTTCCGGGCGATATCAACCGCGGCCTGTCAAAGCTTCTAGACCGCGACGGCGTGGCGTCGATCCGTGACCTGCGCGATACGCGCATCGATCACTGGGCCTCGCAGCCGATTTAATCAGCCGGAAAGGACCATGGCCCAATAGGGCCTGCCGTCCTTGGCCGGTGCCATGGCGACGCCGAGACCTCGATAATTGCCGAGCATGTTCTCCAGATGCCTCGGGCTGTCGATCCAGGCCTGCACGGCGGCCTCCACCGATTTCTGCCCGGCCGCGATATTTTCCGCAGCCGGCAGCGCCACATCGCTCTTTTTCATCCGTGCGCCAAAATCGTCGCCGAAGCCGATCAGGTGCTTCATCTCCTGCGCCTTCGCCATACGGGTAGCCTGAATGCCCGCCGCCTTGCGCGCCGAAGTATCGAGCGTCAGCGCCGAAAGCCCCTTGGACGCACGAAGTTTGTTGACCATCGGCAGCGCTGCGACCGTATCGTCCTCAGAACCCGGCGTTGGTGTCATGACGGCAGTCGTCGAACAGCCGGCGAGCAACAGGCTTATGCCCGAGAGGACGAGAAAATCCCGTCGCGAAGTAATGGAGAACTTGGTCATATCAGCGACGATAGCTTATCAGGCGAAGAACCACGAAGACCGGGATAACCACGATCGCACCGAGAAGCAGATAGTTGCCTACATCACCCAGCGCATCGAAGCCGTTATGCAGGATATCGTAGAAATGGTAGCGCAGGCTGCCGATGATGTTGTTCGGCGTATAGCCGAAAAAGGCGAGCACGAAACCGACGATCAGGCAGACCACGATCAGCTTGACGATCGTCCGGCCGATCGAGTCGCCGAGAAACCTGTTCACACCATCCGCCATTCTTGACCGTCTCCGTTGCTTCAAAATGCCATAGCTGCGGTAAGCGCCGCCTGCAACCGTCAGATAAAGCATGTCGCGCAAAAGTGTGTAGCGGTTTTGCGCAATAGACATGCGATAAAATAAGGACCTAAAGCGCAGGAGCAAATCCGCAGGATTGCGAGACGCTTTAGGCATTGACGTTCGCCTCTCAAATAGAACTTGAGTTTTTTTGTGGCTTCGGCGATGAGCGACGAGATTTCAGGAAAATATTGATGAGCCAGTTCTCTTCCGGCGACGTGATCGCCGACCGCCGTGCCGATTATGCTCGCATGCTGGCGGAAGGCCGTGACTTCGCAGCCGCCGCCGAACTTATGGAACAGGCGCTGGAACTTGCGTCCGGCTGGGCCGCGGGCTGGTTCCGTCTCGGCGAATATCGCGAGAAGGCTGAGCTCGATACGGCGGAGGATGCCTATCGCCGCGCACTGGAGCTTGAACCCGAAGACGTCTTCGGTGCGACGCTGAGACTTGCCGTCATCGGTGCGGAGGAAATTCCGGACCAGCCGCCGAGCCGGTATATTGAAAGCCTGTTTGACGATTATGCCGAACGCTTCGATACGGCGCTGGTCGAGAAGCTAGATTACTCCGTCCCCGGAAAGCTGGCAGCACTCGTGCTTCCCCATGCACCTTTTGCCCTGACCGTCGATCTCGGCTGCGGCACAGGTCTTTTCGGCGCAGAGATTAGGGAGCACACACGACGTCTGGAGGGCTTTGATCTCTCTACCAACATGCTCGCCAAGGCGGATGAGAAAGGTCTTTACCAACATCTCGGCCAGTCCGACCTCAGCCTGCCAGCGGAAGAAAGCGGACTGTTCGCCCCCGATCTCCCGAAACATCGCGCCGACCTGGTCTCGGCCGCCGATGTGCTCATGTATCTCGGTTCGCTGGAAACCGTCTTCCCGCTTGTCGATGATCTTCTGGCATCTCAGGGGCTGTTTGCTTTCTCGGTGGAAGATGCCGGCGAAGAGGAGGGCTTCGTGCTGCGCGATAGCCTCCGTTATGCCCATTCTGAAGCCCATATCCGGCTGCTTCTTGCCCATCACCATTTCGAGCTTCTGGAAATCGAGCGCACCACCATTCGCATGGATGCCGGAAAACCGGTCAAAGGCATCCTGTTTCTGTCGCGCAAAACCGCCTGAAACGGCGTTTTCTTGCGATTTTGTTTCGGGTCTTCACGCGCTGTTGATGAGGCTTGATGAAGCCGCTATCGCAATGCACAATTGCTGAAAAAACTGCGCGAAAACCCAATAGGGCATAAGGGGAACGATTTGGCTGACGAACAGAGCGCGCAGAAGCGCCGGCTGGGCTTTTATAGTCTCGATCCGGCCCGCCACACCAAGCTGGAAGATGCGCAGGGCATGTTCATCAGCGCCATGGTTGCAGCCCTCGGCCTCTATTTTCTCAGTCAGGCCGGTTTTTTGACCAGCGGCACTGCCGGCGTCGCCTTCCTTCTGCACTACGCCTTTGACGTCCCCTTCGGCGTCTTGTTCTTCGTCGTCAACCTGCCCTTCTACTATCTCTCGTTCAAACGCCTCGGCCTTGGCTTTTCCTTCAAGACCTTCGTTGCCATCCTGATGGTCTCCTTCATCACCGAGCTTGAGCGGAAATTCATCGTCATCCAGCATCTCGATCCGTTCTGGGCAGCGCTTCTCGGCGGCATCCTGATTGGCTTCGGCCTGCTCGGCCTCTATCGCCACCGCGCCTCGCTCGGCGGCATAGGCATTCTCGCCATCTATATTCAGGACCGGTTCAAGATCCCGGCAGGCCTTGTGCAGCTTGGCTTCGATCTCTGCGTCATGGCCGCCGCCTTCTTCGTTGTCAGCCCGATGACTGTCCTCTGGTCGCTGCTGAGTGCGGTTGTGCTCAACCTGCTTCTCACCATCAACCACCGGTCCGACCGGTATATCGCGGTGCGCTGACATGGCGGATGCGGCGGATAAGAAAAGCCCGATTGGTTTCTGGGCTTCTTCCACGGAAAAGCACTCGATCATCGAGGATATTCAGGGCGTCGTTGCCGGCTCCATGCTGGCCGCACTCGGTGTTGTCATGCTTTCTGCCGCTCACCTGATGATCGGCGGCACGGCTGGCCTCGGCTTCCTGCTGCGCTATTCGATCGATGTCAGCTTCGGCACCGCATTCTTCGTGCTGAACCTGCCCTTCTACTGGCTGGCCTATAAGCGCCTCGGCCTTGTCTTCACCATCAAGACCTTTTCCGCCGTTGCACTCACCTCCGTGCTTACCGGCCTCCTGCCCAAACTCATCGCCTTTGACAGCATTGAGCCGATCACCGCAGCTCTTTTCGGCGGCCTTCTGATCGGCTGCGGCATGCTGGTCCTTTTCCGCCACCGCGCTTCGCTCGGTGGTTTCGGCATTCTGGCGCTCTATCTGCAGGACAGGTTCGGCTGGCGCGCTGGCTTCGTGCAACTCGGGCTGGATTGCGTCGTGCTCTTCCTGTCCTTCTTCGTCGCAAGCCCCTTTGTCATTGCCTGCTCTATTCTGGCGGCGGTGGCGCTGAACCTGACGCTCGCTATCAACCACCGCACCGATCGCTATATCGTTCGATAAGCCGCTTCAGGAAAAGTGTTGCGCGGTTTTCTCCGTCCGGAATTGCGCATCAGGAAAGCCACTCTTCATTTCCGCCGATGAAAGCTTATCTTTCATCCCGTGGATCTCGTCGAAACCAAATTCCACGGCAATCAGGCCGCCACATTACCCACGCCGTTCCTCAAATGGTTCGGCGAAAAGGGCTGGCAGCCGCGCGCTCACCAGTTGGAATTGTTGGCACGCGCTCAGGCCGGCGAGAACATGCTGCTGATCGCGCCGACCGGTGCCGGCAAGACGCTCGCCGGCTTCCTGCCCTCGCTCACCGATCTCGTCGCCCGCGGAAAGATCCCGTCCGGTTCCGCCTTCACCGGCATCCACACGCTCTACATTTCGCCCTTGAAGGCACTGACCGTCGATATCGAGCGCAACCTGATGAAGCCGGTCACCGAGATGGGCCTTTCCGTCACCGTTGAAAACCGCACCGGCGACACGCCGCAGTCGAAACGCCAGCGCCAGAAACTCAATCCGCCCGATATCCTGCTGACCACCCCGGAACAGGTCGCGCTTCTCCTCGCCAACAAGGAAGCCGAACGTTTCTTCAAGGACCTGAAATATGTCGTCCTCGACGAGCTGCATTCGCTGGTCACCTCCAAGCGTGGCCATCTCCTCTCGCTCGGCCTCGCGCGCCTGCGCAAACATGCGCCGGACATTCAGACGATCGGCCTCTCCGCCACAGTCGCCGATCCGATGGACCTGCAACGCTGGCTGGTACCACAAGGCGAAACCCCGGCACCTCCCGCAGGCCTCGTGCATGTGACGGGCGGTGCCGCCCCCGATATCAGCATTCTGGGCACCGACACCCGCATCCCCTGGTCCGGCCACGTCTCCACCTACGCCATCCCTGAGGTCTACGAGGAGATCAAGCGCCACAAGACCACGCTGATTTTCGTCAATACCCGCTTCCAGGCGGAGCTTCTCTTCCAGTCGCTCTGGACCATCAACGAAGACAATCTGCCGATTGCGCTGCATCATGGCTCGCTCGATGCCGGCCAGCGCCGCAAGGTGGAGGCCGCGATGGCCGATAACCGGCTGCGCGCCGTCGTCGCCACTTCGACGCTCGACATGGGTATCGACTGGGGCGATATCGATCTCGTCGTCCATGTAGGCGCGCCGAAGGGCGCCTCGCGACTTGCCCAGCGCATCGGCCGCGCCAATCACCGCATGGATGAACCGTCGAAGGCGATCCTCGTCCCCGCCAACCGTTTCGAGGTGATGGAGTGCCAGGCAGCCCTCGACGCCAACTATCTCGGTGCGCAGGACACGCCGCCGGTAGGCGAGGGGGCGCTTGATGTCCTCGCCCAGCACGTCCTCGGCATGGCCTGCGCCGAACCCTTCGATCCGGTCGAACTCTATGATGAGATCACCTCCGCCTCTCCCTATGCCGGCCTCTCCTGGGAGATGTTCGAACGCATCGTCGATTTCGTCGCCACCGGCGGCTACGCTCTGCGCTCGTATGAGCGCTATGCAAAGATCCGCAGACAAGAGGATGGACGCTGGCGCGTCTCCAATCCGCAGATCGCCCAGCAATACCGCATGAACCTCGGCACGATCGTAGAAGCCGCTGAACTCAACGTCCGCCTCGTCAAGCGCAATGCCAAAGGCACGCTCGGACGAGGCGGCATGTCGCTCGGCAAGGTCGAGGAATACTTTTTGGAACAACTCGTCCAGGGCGACACGTTTCTGTTTGCCGGAAAAGTCCTGCGCTTCGAAGGCATCCGCGAAAACGAATGCCTCGTCTCCAACGCCTTCTCGCTCGACCCGAAAATCCCCGCCTATGCCGGCGGCAAGTTTCCGCTCACCACCTATCTGGCGGATCAGGTCCGCGCCATGCTCGCCGAACCCGAACGCCGCGCAAACCTGCCCGATCAGGTCCGCGACTGGCTCAACATCCAGCTAGAGCGCTCCATGCTGCCGAAACAGGACGAACTCCTGATCGAGACTTTTCCGCGCGGAAAACGCTTCTTCTTGATCGCATACTGCTTCGAAGGCAGGCTCGCACACCAGACGCTCGGCATGCTGCTGACCCGCCGTCTCGAACGCCTCGGCGCCCGCCCGCTCGGCTTCGTTGCCACCGATTATTCGCTCGCCATCTGGGGCTTGAACGATATCGGCGCGATGATCGCTGATGGTTCCCTGAACCTCTCGGATCTCTTCGATGAGGATATGCTGGGCGATGATCTCGAGGCCTGGCTCGATGAAAGTTACATGCTCAAGCGCACTTTTCGTAATTGTGCCGTGATTTCCGGTTTGATCGAACGCCGTCATCCGGGCAAGGAAAAGACCGGCCGCCAGGTCACCGTCTCGACCGATCTTGTCTATGATGTCCTTCGCTCCCACGAGCCGGACCATATCCTTCTCGAAGCGACCCGCCGCGATGCCGCGACCGGGCTTCTGGATATCGGTCGGCTTGGCGATATGCTGAAACGGATCAGGGGGCACATCACCCACCGCCCCCTCGACCGCGTCTCGCCGCTGGCAGTCCCGATCATGCTGGAAATCGGCAAGGAGCCGGTGCCGGGCGAAGCGCAGGACGCAGTACTGCAGGAGGCGGCGGATGAGTTGATTGCGGAGGCGGGGTTGTAGGGCTTGCGCTTGGATCCTCGGGTCAAGCCCGAGGATGACTACGGGGAAAGGGATGCCAGGGTGCCACAGGAGACGTCACTACAAGCGACAACGGTTCATTTGGGTTAGTCGCTCTCCTCATACTCGTCATCCTCGGGCTTGACCCGAGGATCCAAACACAAGCAGACAAACCGGAAACAGCCGGATCTGAACCGAAAGACGAACTAAACGTGATGCACCGCCTGGGGCTCAATCCCCACACCATGATCGCAGGACAAGCAACCGGAACCGAGGAAATCCTCGTCCACGGCACCGCCGCGGTTTGCGATCCGCTGGGCGCTCTCTACCTGCCGGAAACGCAGACCCTCGTCGTCTCAGACCTGCATCTGGAAAAGGGCGCGGCCTTTGCCCGTCGCGGCATGCTCCTGCCGCCCTATGACACAATCGCCACGCTCAACATTCTCAAAGCCGTCATCACCCGCTACGAGCCGAAGCTCCTCGTCTCGCTCGGTGACAATTTCCATGATCGCCGTGGCTCGGAGTTCCTGCCGAAAGACTTGAGAAGGATGATCGCCGACATGGCGCGCGGCCGCGATTGGATCTGGATCAACGGCAATCACGATCCGGACGGAACGACGGATCTTCCGGGCATCTCGATCGACGAATTCGCGCATGGAGGTCTCGTGTTTCGCCACGAGCCAAGCCTCATCTCCGCGCATCAGAAATCGATGGGTGAGGTCGCCGGTCACCTCCATCCAGCAGCAACGGTCCGGCGCCGCGAAAAATCCGTCCGTCGTCCATGCTTTGCCTGCGATGGCCACCGTCTTCTGATGCCGGCCTTCGGCGTCCTGACCGGAGGCCTAGACCTTCGCCACAAGGCGATCCAGGGCCTTTTCAGAGAGGAAACGCTGGTCGCCCATCTGCTCGGCCGCGATCGCATCTATTCGGTGCGCTACGGCAGCCTCATGGGGTGAGGAGCGATCAGGCGAAGCCTGAGCAATCGATCCAGTGAATCGATTGCTGTGACGAACGCCCTGAGCGAAAGCGAGGGGCTGGGGCGTCCCCCTTAGCGATAAACCAGCACCGGCAATTTCGATCCGGCCAACACCTTCATCGTCACGCTGCCAAGCATGAAAGCCTTGAAGCCCGAGCGGCCATGCGATGCCATGACGATCGCGTCGCAGCCCTGCTTTTCGGCCGTCTTGACGATGCAGCCGGCCGGATCGACGCTCTGGACCTTCAAGACCTCGCAGACAAGTTCGCGTCGCTCGGCCGCCGCTTTCGCATCGGCCAGAATACCGTCAGCCTGCTCGTTCGCGCGCTGTTCATATTCGGCATAGGCGATATCCATGCCGACGGGATAGACGGTGAAGACCTGAAGCGGCTCGATCACCGCCAGCACCGTTATCTGCGCATTGCTTTCGCGTGCGAAGTCGAGCGCCTTTTCCAGTGCCTGGGTCGATAGCGGCGAACCATCGGTTGGGATGAGGATGTGTTTGAACATTTTATTGACCTCTCTTGGGTGACCTCCCTGGTCGAGATCATCTTCGCACGGGCGCATTGTCGCACATTGACCTGTCTCAAAGAGACATGCTTCCCCGATCGGCATTCGCCTTTTTACACCAAGGGTTTACGCCATGCTTCAGCCAGCACAGCGTGTCTTTCCAGAAGCCGCCTTCATGTCGCGAATGAAACAGGCTGAAATGCCCGATCGCATCGAGCCCGTAATGTGACGGCGATAGGCTGGCCTCGATCCGCCCGGCGTTGCGGTAATAGGCAAGTGTGCGCCGCACCGCCGCAGCCGAGCCGATGTCGTCGTCGGTCACGGAAACGGCAAGGATCGGCGCGCTGACGGCGGCAAAACGCGCAAGCACATGGCCGCGCTCGTGGGCCGGATGTGTTCGCTCCATCAGCGGCCCGCGAAAGCTCCATTCATTGGCCACCCCTGCCGGAAGATCTTCCAGCCAGCCCAGTTTCTTGCCGGGAAAATAGCCGTAGATCGCGGTCAGAACCGGCATCACCACATGCCAGCGCCAGAACAGCCTGAACCGATGCCCGGCCGCATAATCTCCCCACCAGGCATATTGCGCCCCCATCGTCAGCATTCGGTCGATCCGGTGCGCCTCTTCAGAAAGCCCCGGCAAATAGCCGCCGATACTGTGCCCCACCACCATCAGCGGAAGTTTTGGCTCGCGCGCGCCCATGAACCGCAGCGCCGCATCGAAATCCTGCTCGCCCCAATCCCGCCAGCGATACCCGCAACCGCGCAATGTCTCCGGCCGCGACAAGCCGATGCCGCGATAATCGTAGGTGATGACTTCGAAGCCTTCGCCGGCAAGGAAATCCGCGTAATAGTGGTAATAGCGTGCAAGCACGCCGGTGGCCGGGTTGATGATGACACGCCCGATCGTCTGCTTTCGAGCCGGCCAGATATGGCCGTGCAGTTGCACGCCATCGCGGCAGGTCAGGCGTGTCGCAACCCCGAGCGGGCGCGATACCGGTTGCACGATCTCGTCCACGCACTCCTCCCCGACCACGCTTCAGACGTGGCAGAGAATAGTCGAGCATCGCGCCCATGCAATTATCCCAAGGCAGGGGTTGCGCCCGGTTGGCTCGCCACTGTTAACGCGCCAGTTTTGCAAATCCTTTGGCAAGGATTGGCCCGGTCGGCCGCCCTGTCGGGGAGCCGCCTGCCTGTTCCAGCGTGATTTCGTAAAGCTGCGCATCCTGCGGCTTCGGCAGCGCCGATCCGCTCAGCCTGGCAGAATGAGCATCCTCCAGCAGGCCGAGCGACATCGGGCCCATCTCACGGGAGGGGAGGGTCCATACCTGCATCGTCCGGTCTTCCGGCACGTCGAAATCGGTCAGCAGTCGGATGCTGGCCGTGTCATTGCCGAAATCCTCGACCACGGCCTGCACTTCGCCGGCCTCGTTTAGAAGCACGGCCACCACCAGCGGCTCGGCCACCCGCGCCATGCTCCACACCAGTCCCACGGCAAGTATCAGCGATGCGGCAATCGCCGAAATTGCCGTCGCCCGCCAGCCGGCGCGGGAATTATCGTTCCCGGCCATCGGAATTCGTGGTGAGACCGAGGCGATGGACGGTTCTGCTGCCGTTTGTTCGGGAAGTCGCGTTGCAATGGCGTCCCACAGCACCGGTGAAACCTCGGCTGCGTCGATATTGGTGTCGAGCGGCAGAAACCGTTCGCGCGCTTCCGCCACCGCATTGGCGAGCGCGGAATTGCGCTCGATCTCGTTTTCCACTTCGGCCGCCTCTGCTTCGCTGAAAAGGCCAAGGACATATTCATCAGCAATATGGGAGAGATTGTCAGCGCTCAGCTTCATGCCATGCACTCCCGCAATGTCAGAAGCCCGCGCCTGATCCAGGATTTCGCCGTGCCGAGCGGAAGCCGCAATCGCCCGGCGATTTCTCCATGGGTATAACCGCCGACATAGGCCATCAATATGCCGCGCCGTCTGGTCTCGTCGAGGCGGCCCAGGCACTCTTTCAGCCGGCTGTTATGGTCGAGCCGATGCCAGGCAGCCATGATCTGTTCCAGCTGTTCGCCGTCCTGCATCGTCTCCAGCCGATCTTCCGCAACAAGGTCTTCGCGGCTGCCGTCCCGCAGCATGTTGAGTGCCCGGTTACGTACGATCGCATAGATCCAGCCGCGCGCCGAGCCTCGTTCCGGCCTGTATTGATGCGCGTGTGTCCAGATGCGGATGAAGGCTTCCTGCACCACCTCTTCGGCGAGTTCCCGTCGCTTGAGGATCCGCTGCGCCACCGCCACCAGCCTGCCGGCCTCATGGTCGAAGATGCGCCGCAATGCGTCACGGTCACCTTTGGCACAGGCAACAAGCGCCGCTTCGAGATCCATCGATTGGTCTGTCGCCAAGGTCAGGCCGTCCTCTCTCCCTGAGTATTCGCTGATTTGCGAATATTCCAATTCTGCTGTTGCCACGGCGGACATGCGCTCGTCCAGTCCCTGAAGTTTCCCGCAGCCTGTCGAGCCGCATATGGAAGACACGGCGGATGAGGGAATGGATGCATGGGAATAAATATTTCTCTGTGCTGCATCCAAACATAGCTGCCCGCGTGTCTGTCATTCGGGAATGCCTCACGGGGCACCCTTTCCGATTTCGAAAACACCACGGGAGAAGACACATGAAAATCGCTCGCACCGCACTCGTCGCATCCACGATGCTCGTCGCCTCGGCCGCCGCAGCCTTCGCCGCCCCGGTCCTCGGCCTCACCGGCGACAAGACGCTCGTCATGTTCGACACTACAAAACCCGAAGTGACGAAGACGATGGAAGTGACTGGCGTCGACAAGCTGGTCGGCATCGATTTCCGCCCCGGCAACAAGACTGTCATCGGCGTCACGCCCGATCACGCAATCGTCTCGATCAATCTCGAAACCGGCGCTGCCACCGAAGTCGCCAAGATGGACAAGATGCTGACCATGACGGAAGCCCCGGTCGTCGTCGATTTCAACCCTATGGCTGACCGTCTGCGCTTCATGACCGGCACCACCAACCACCGTGTCCACCCGGATACAGGCGCGGTGACGGTTGATGGCACACTCGCTTTCGAAGAGGGTGACATGCACAAGGGTGAGACCCCCAACATCGTCGCGGCCGCCTATACAAATTCCATCGGCAAGCCGGAAAAGACGGCCATGTACAATATCGATGCAACGATCGGCGCGCTGATCCAGCAGACCAAGCCGAACGACGGCACGCTGAAGGCGATCGGCAAGCTCGGCATCAAGGAGATGCCGGCGACTTACGCCTTCGACATCCAGGGTGAAGAGGGCGGCAAGAACACCGCCTATCTCGCGGCAAACAAGTTCCTCTACACCGTCAACCTGGAAACCGGTGTCGCCACCCAAGTCGGCCCGATTTCAGGCGTTGAAAACGAGGTGCGTGACATCGCCATTCTTCCGGCCATGTGACGCAACGGCAGGGGCGGAGCACCCAGCTTCGCCTCCGTCCGCTACCCTAGATTTCGCCGGAAACCTCGCGCCGCCGTCGGTCCAGTTCTTCCGTGTAGCGCCTCAGTGTATGGCTCTCCGAGAGCTGCCCCACCACCTTGCGCTCGATCTGGTTGTTGACCACCGCCAGCGCTTCCGCCTCCGCCCGGTCGAACATCGCTGCCGCCTGCTTGGCATTCATGCTTCGCAGCAGCACATTGTTCTTGTAACGGATGAAGGAGGAAAGTTCCGGCTCCTCCTCGCCACCCTCGGTCGGTGCGGCATAGACTTCCGGCGTCAGGATGATGCCGACATATTTTTCGCTCTCGTCGATCACGATCACCTGCTGCGTCGAGCCGATCGGAAAATCCTTGCGGAATTGATCGAGCGTCATGTCTGCCTGTGCCGTTTTCACGTCCGAACGCATCAGCTTGTCCACCGTCAGGTTGCGGATCCAGCCAATGTCGTGCGCGCTTCTGATCCCTTCGCCGCGCAGGTGAAAACGCCATGTCGCGAACGAATAACCGAAGCTGGTGCGCACCACGACCGATGACGTGATGACCGCCGCCAGCGCCAGTGCCGTGATCGGAAAGTCGCCGGTCACTTCGAGCGCCAGAAACGTCATGGTCAACGGCCCGCCGATCACCGCCACCGCCATCGCGCTCATGCCGACTACCGCATAAATGACCGGCGTCAGCGTCGCATGGGCAAACAGGAACGGCGTCGCATAGGCAAACAGCTTGCCGAGCAGAGCGCCGAGAAACAGCGAGGCGAAGAACAGGCCGCCACGGAAACCGGCGCCGATGGTAATCGCAGACGCGACCGACTTGAGCAGCAGCAGCCCGATCACCGCGCCGATCGCCATATGCTGGTTGAGGCTTTCATGCAGCGCACCGTGCCCCGCCGAAAGCACCTGTGTGTCGATCAACGCCAGCAGTCCGACGATCAGCCCTCCAAGCGCCGGACGGAAGACAGGAGAGATCGAACTTTTTCGCGCCTGTTCTTCCACCTGCGAGACGCCCTTCATCAGCAGGATACCGGCACCCGCGCACAGAACCCCGAGCATGACGGCCGGCAGATAGTCGGCCGGAACGACCGTGCCGATCTCGCCGATATCGATCATGAACTCCTCGCCGACGAAGAGCCGCGTCACGAAGGTCGCGGAGAGCGCCGCAACCACGACAGGCGCAAGGCTGACGATCGTGTAAGTGCCGATGATCAGCTCGAAAGCGTAGAAGGATCCCGTCAGCGGCGCATTGAAGGCCGATGCGATCGCACCCGCCGCACCGCAGCCGACGAGAATGCGCATGTCCGAGCGGCGCAATTGCAGAAGCAATCCGATCTTCGAGGCGATACCGGATGAAAGCTGCGTATATCCGGCCTCAAGTCCGATTGAGGCGCCAAAACCGTTGGAAATCAGGTTCTGCACGGCAACCACGATACTGTCGGTCAGCGACAGCCGTCCGCCATGCAGCGCATTCGCCTCGATCGGGTCGACCATCGGCTTCTTGCGCCACCTCTTCAGGATCAGGAAGACGATCCCCATAACCACGCCGCCCGCCGCCGGCGCCCACAGCACCACCATCGGATCGAGCGTCGTTGCCGCACTCAGCCGCTCGTCCGGCCCGATCCCGAAGATCAGCACCTGTATCTCATGCGCAATGAAACTCATCGCCGAAACGGCAAGACCGGCGAGCACGCCAACCACCGCCGCCATCGCGATCAACCCGAATTCGCTGCGCCGGATCAATACGCGCAATTGCGTCGGATGCAGCAGGTGGCGCCAATCTGGCAATCGGTCGGACAGGTGGTCGAGGAAGCGTTTCAACATCATGGCAGTCTGGGTTTGCGATATCTGTCGCTAACTAGAGTAGGGATCGCCGAAGCAAAGGCGTTGGGGATCGAGCGGCAGGAGTCAATCCTTGCGGAAGACGATGCTTGCGCCCCAGCCGGTAACAAGGGCGATCAGCACGCAGAGCAGGCCATAGGCAAACGGCTGGTTATGCGCCGTGTCGGTAATCGCCTGTTCAAGGCCGGTCTTGACCACCCTGAGCGGGATTTCGCGCTGGGTGATCAGAGTGCCGCTCTTGAACAGATAGGCGCGCACGATATGCACTCCGTCCGGCACATTGGCCGGCAGGCGCAGCGAGGCGCGGAACAGGCTGGAGGATACGAAGCGAACGCCGCTCGCTTCCTTCTGGTAAAGCCCACCCGCCAGTTTCAGCCGTCGAAAAGCCTGGCGAAAATCGGAAAGCTCGCCGACATCGCGGATATAGCCGATCGGGTTGAGCGCCAGGTGCTCGATCCCCACACCCGCCGTATTGATCGGCGGCAATTGCGTCGGATCATCGAGCTGGCGAGTGCTGGCGATCGAATAGCTTTCCGGCACCTGTTCGAAGATCATCGAATCCGTATTCACCCAGACGCCGAAGATGCGCTCCTTCCTGCGCACGGTGGCATAGTCGCGCGGGCCTTCCAGCGTGACGATGATGTCGTAATTGCCGATCGCGAGCAACAGCTCGTCGGCATTGGTCATCGCCCCGAAAACGGTCAGGTCCGCCCCGCGGAAATCCGAGGTAATCGCGATCTCGTTGGTCGAGACGCCAATGTCGAGACCTTCCTTGACGGTCGAGGCCTCGCCCATCGGGATCTGCGCCACCGAATTGCCGGCGGGCAGGAGAAGAAGTGAGAAGAGAAGGGCGAGCCGGGAAAACATCAGTAACCGATCCCCCCGACTGCCACCGAATAGAGATCCTGCGGCCGGATGAACAGGCCGACGGCAAGACGGATGCCGACCGCCAGAACCAGCAGCGCCAGAAGCGCGCGTAACTGCTCGCCGCGCAGCTTCTGCCCGACGCGTACGCCGTATTGCGCCCCGATAACGCCTGCCACCATCAGGATGAAGGCGAGCACGATATCGACGGAATAGTTGGTCGCCGCCTGCACCATGGTCGTATAGGCGGTAACGAAGATGATCTGGAACAGCGACGTCCCGACAACCACATTGGTCGGGATGCGCAAGAGATAGATCATCGCCGGCACCATGATGAAGCCGCCGCCGACACCCATGATCGAGGTCAGGATGCCGATCAGGAAACCAAGCGTCACGACGGGAATGGCCGAAAGATAGATCTTCGACTTCTTGAACCGCATCTTCAGCGGCAGCCGGTGCACCCAGTTATGCTGGCCGGGACGCTTCAGGGGCAGAGGCTGGTTGAGCTTCGCCTTGCGCATGGCGCGCAGGCTTTCCTGCAGCATCAGCACGCCGATTGTCGTCAAAAGCACGACGTAGAGAAGCGAGATGAACAGGTCGAGCTGGCCGATGCGTCTCAGCCATGAAAAGATCCACACACCCACCGTCGCCCCGACAAGGCCGCCGACAAGCAGCACCGTCCCGAGCTTCATGTCCAGCGTACCGCGCCGGAAATGGGTAATCGCACCGGAAACCGAGGAAGCGACCACCTGGTTCGCCCCGGTCGCCACCGCCACGACGGGCGGGATGTTGTAGAAAATCAGAAGCGGCGTGATCAGAAACCCACCGCCGACGCCGAACATGCCGGACAGGAAACCGACGGCCGCACCCATGCCCAGGATGATGAAGATATTCACCGAAAGCTCTGCTATGGGCAGGTAGATCGTCACGGTTGACCCCGACAAGGCGAAACAGAACAACCTCGTCCGGCAGGCGATCTCTCGCTTGTCTGATGAGGTAGTGGGAAAGTGTCTCACATGCCGGGTGAACAAGGCATGAAGATGTCTGAGCCACATGCCTGCGCAGGCCTTGGGCTGTCAAACCCATGAATGCGCGTCAGGGTACCGCAAGCCTTTGATTTGGCCGTTTTCTTGGGGGCGTGGCGAATATGCCGCGTCACCGTAAACCCTGTCGGTTTAGTCGTGATTGGAGATCTGCGTGGGTTCAACAGAAAAAAAGCCGGGCCGGAGACGAACGGATCGTCTTCGGCCCGGCGACTGGAGCTCATCCATTCCGCTTGAGAAGTTCGCGTACCATCGCGTCGTCCACCTTGCCGGTCGGCTCCTGGCCGATCGAACTCTGGAAAGACTTGATCGCGGCAATAGTCTTTGCACCCATCTTGCCGTCCGGCGTGCCGGCATCGAAACCGTTCTTGTTGAGAATGGCCTGAATGTTGCGGATCGCCTTGGTCATGTCGATCGAAGCGGTCGTCAGCTTCTTGCCGGAAGCCCATTCGTCGGGAATGTTGACGGCATTGGCATTCGGGTCGAGCGGTTTCGCGTTCCATGAGTTCAGCTTGGCGCGGGCGCTATCCAGCTGCTCCTTGCGCATCGCCTTGCCCACTTCTTCCTGCTTCGTCGCAGCATCCGTGTCACCGCCCTTGGCAGCCACACCGAACCACTTGTAGCTCTCTTCGAGGTCCTGTTTCACCCCGTTGCCGCGGGCATAAAGGATCGCGAGGTTGAACTGGCTGTCTGCAACACCGAGTTCGCTTGCCTTGCGGAACCATTCGACGGCCGCCGCATAATCCGGCTGGCCGGCTGCACCCGAAGCAAAAAGAACCGCGAGATTGTGCATGGCGCTGGCGTTGCCGGCCTGCGCGGCCTGACGATAATAGGAGATCGCCTCACCAAGGTTGCGGTCGACGCCGGTTCCCTTCTCGAGCAGGTTGCCTATGCGGTACTGAGCGGGTGCAAGGCCACGATCGGCCGCAAGCTTGTACCATTTGGCGGCTTCGCCCGGATCGGCAGAAACACCGCGGCCGTCGCTGAAGCGCGCTCCGATTTCAAACAGCGCATTGGCGTCACCGGCCGCTGCCGCATCGGCCATCGACTGCGGCTCTATACCGGCCGGTACGACGATCGAAGCCTGTTCGACCGGCGCTATCGGAGCTGCGGGCAGGTCTTCCGCCGGAGCTTCTGCAACTGCTTCCGTTTCGGTCGTCTGTGGTGCGACGGCCTCTGGTGCATTTGCAGTTTCTTCCGCAGCCGGTGGAGCCGTCATCTCAGGCGCAGCGCTCTGCGGCGAGACCGGAGCCTCGGAAGAGGCGGGCGTCTGCGGAACAAGAGCGGCAGGCGTCGGTGCGCTTGCCTCTGGAGCAGCCGTAATCGCCGGCTGTTCCACGGAAGCGACCTGCGGAGCAGGGCTTCCGCTCGTCACGGTCTTGATCAGCGGCATCGCCATCAGAGCCAGAAGCACGGCGCCGACTGCCATCAGGATCGGGCGGCGATGGCGCGAAAAGGCGGATGCACCCTTTGCCGTCTCGGTCTTGCCGACCGAAGGCTTGACCTTGCTCGGCTTTGCCTGGCTCTTGGCCATCGAACCCATCAGCGAAGGATCGACTTCCTGTGCCGCGGCCTTCGCGGCGCGGCGAGCGGCGGCAATATAGTCGGCCCGGTCGCCGGTGCGGTCGCTGCCCTTCTCGCTGCCAAACTCTCCGGCCGCCTGGCTTGCCCGAACTCTTTCAAGGATTTTGCGAACGTCCGGCGCGCCGGAACCCGGCTCCAGAAGGTCGTTTTCGCTTTCGCTCTCCAGCATGTCGCCGGCAACCACCGTATCGTCCGCCGAAGGATCGATCGAAGGGGTCGGGTCGACAAAGGTACGCGTGTTCGTTGCCTTGTCCTGCTTCGAACCGGGGCGCAGCCGCTTGGCCAGCCCACCGAGCAGGCTTTTCTTCGCGGGCTTCGGCTCGTCTTCGAGTTCCTGCTCCAAAGGCTGCAGGATCGCCGGAACGTGATCCGCCATGGTCGAGCCGATCGCGCTGGTCTCCCTCAATCGCGCTTCCGTGCGCGGCATATCCATGCTGGCAAGCTCATGCGCAACCTCGGCCGAAAGCGCCGGTATTGCAGCCGGTGCCGCTTCCTGTGCAACCGGCATGTCGCGCTGCATCGGCGCGGCCGCAAGGGCGGGCTGGCGCACCGGCTCTTCGCTCCGGTATAGAGCCGGGGAAAGGGCCGTGGACTGCACAGACTGGCCTTCCAGCTGGTCCAGCCGCTCGGCGATCTGCACCAGCGTGCCGTGCAGCGCTTCGAAAGTCTGGTGCGTCCGGCTTTCCGAACCACGGGTCAGTTCTTCCAGATGCTTCAGGTCGTCGGCAAGGGCGGCAAGTGCTGCCATGTCGCTGCTGGTGCCGGGGGCGCCGGCAGTCAGATTGCGGGAATAGGCCTCGATTACAGCTTCGGCGGCCTGTCGTGCGGCCTCGACGATATATTCGTCATTGGTCGCCATATAGCCTTCGATAGCCGCCATACGGCTGTCGAATTCCGGCGGCCATGCGGCAGGTGCGCTGCTCGGCTGCGAAATCAGCGTCGAAAGGTTGGCGATCTGTGCTTCAAGCCCGCGCAAAGCCTCGTCGTCATTGCGTGGAGCCGAAGATGCTTCATCCAGCTGCGCGGCAATGGCGCTGAGCCGGTCTTCGATCCGCACGAAGGCGCCGCCATCGTCGACAGGACGCGGCTGCTGTTCCATTTCCTCGATCCGGCGTGACAGGTAATCGAGTCGCTCGCCAAGCCCCTCGGCGCCGAAATTCGTGTCCAGCACGTCGATCTTGCGGGAAATGTCGGAGAGATAATTGGTGACGTCTTCCTGATGGCCGGGAGCATGCATCTGCTGCACCAGTGCCGAAAGCTGTTCGATCCGTTCCTGAAGCTGGGCTGTCGCCTGCTCCTCGGCCATGTCTTCGATCCTGCCGGCAAGCTGTTCGATCCGTGCCGAAAGCCCGTCGGTTGCGCTCTGGTCGGCAGTATAGCGACCGATCGTTTCCACCTGCTCCATCAGGTCTGCAAGCCGGTCTTCGAGCCGCTGCATGACAAGCTCGTCCGGCGCATTGGCAGCGCTGGCGCGGGAGTTTGCTGCAATCGCGCGGCTGATTTCGTCCAGTCGGTGATCGAGCTGGCCGAAATGTTCGGCAATGCCCGCATCATTCGGCTTCATGCGCGAGCCGAGCTGTTCCATCATGCCGGCAAGCGCCAGCAACTTCTGCTCCAGCGCACGGATGGTCGGGCTATCCGCCATCACGCCAAGCTGGTTGCGGATCTCGTCGACCCTGTAGGCGAGAGTAACGAGTTCCTCGCGCAGTGCGCTCGTGTCGGCCTCCTGCAGGCGTTCTTCGAGCCCCACCCACTGGTCCTGCATCTGCCGCAGCGAATCCTGCCGGGCAAGCCCGTCCATCACAGCGCGCAGGTCCTCGAATTCCGAGCGCAGGCCGGAAGCACCCGGCGCAGACTGCATCGCAAGCTGGTCGATACCCTGCGCCAGTCGCGCAAGGTCGGACTGCACATCCTGGCTGAAGCGGGTATCTTCGGCCTGTGCCCTGATCGCCCGCACTTCCTCGCGCAGCGCTCGCATTTCCTGCGAAACGCCTTCGGAAATGTCGCGCTTCAGGTCGTGCCTCAGGCCGGAAAGCGTTTCGGTAAATTCGCGGATGTCGGCGCGGCGCTGGTTCGCTTCGGCCACACGTGTGGAAACGGCCGGCTGGCGAATATCCTCGCTACGTGTTCCAGTCCGCTGCTCCAGACGCGGATCATTCCGCAAATCCGGACGTTGTTCGGCACGGGCCGCGGGCGCAGCCGGCATCGCGGCGCTGCTCTCGTAACGGCGGTTGTTCTGTCCCGTCTGTTCCAGCATGCGCTGCCGCTCGCGGATTTCTGTCAGCGGATCGCGCGGGCGTTCGGAATAGGCGGCCGTGCCGGTTCTGGCACGCGGATCCTGTACCGGCGGCATGCGTTGCGGCCGGCTGTCTTCGGTCGGTCTCTGCGGTGCGGCTGCCGGGGGCGGCGTGCGTCCGCCTGCCATCAGGCCCTGAATGCGTGCTTCCAGCCCCTCGATGGTGCGGCTCAGCGCATCCAGCGACGAGCGGTCTCGGTCGCCGTGACGGGGATGTGCCGATCGTGATCCGTTCATGTGCTCGCTCGTTTCGACGTTGATCCTGCCGGTCCGACTCTGAACGTTCCCCCCGGAGGTGGGCCTCCATGAGTAAGTCCGAATATTAGAGTAACCTTACGCAAGGCTTGCCATTGTGATGGTATGAGCCGCTGTCGCCTAAACGCTTCGCACCGTCACACCGTCCAATATGTCTGCAAACATGGTAAACAAGCCGTTAAGTTTGTCGTAAATTTTAACTATTTCATAACATTATAATATTGATTGCCCACCTGACATCCCCAAAACCCGCCCTGTCTTCGATCTCGAAGGCACCGAAATTTGAATCCACGCGATTATTGACGTTTACGCGCACGTCAATTAAATGACGAGACAGGAACGCGCGGAGCTGAGGAGCGGCGCCACGCGGATGATGACAGGGAGGATGCTCATCGATGCCAGTCTACAAGGCCCCAACCGCCGACACGCTTTTCATTCTGAACGATGTTCTGGGCCTTGAGCGCTACGGCAACCTTCCCGGTTTCGCCGATGCCTCGCCCGACATGATCGAGGCGATTGTCGGTGAAGCGTCGAAACTGGCCGAGACCACGCTGTTCCCGCTCAATCTCTCCGGCGATCAGGAAGGCTGCACCCGCCATGATGACGGCACCGTCACGGTGCCGAAAGGCTTCAAGCAGGCCTACGACCAATATTGCCAGGGCGGCTGGATCGGTTTGGCCGTGCCGGAAGAGTTCGGCGGGCAGGGGCTTCCCTATACGCTGCATGCCGCCGTCGGCGAATACATGTCGTCTTCCAACATGTCGCTGATGATGTATCCGGGCCTGACCCAGGGCGCGATCGCCGCCATCCTCGTCCACGGGTCCGACGACCAGAAGGCCACCTATCTGCCGAAGATGGTTGAGGGCACATGGTCCGGCACCATGAATCTCACCGAACCCCATTGCGGCACCGATCTCGGCTTGCTGCGCACCAAGGCCGTGCCGCAGGGTGATGGCTCCTACAAGATCTCCGGCCAGAAAATCTTCATCTCCGCCGGCGAACACGGCATGACCGACAACATCATTCATCTGGTCCTTGCCCGTATCGACGGCGCACCGGAAGGCACCAAGGGCATCTCGCTCTTCATCGTGCCGAAATTCATGGTGGGCGAAGATGGCTCGCTCGGCGCCCGCAACGGCGTCACCTGCGGCGCGCTCGAGGAAAAGATGGGCATCCACGGCAATTCCACCTGCGTCATGAATTATGACGATGCCGTGGGTTATCTCATCGGTGCGGAGAACAAGGGCCTCTCGGCCATGTTCGTCATGATGAACGAAGCCCGCCTCGGCGTCGGCCTGCAGGGCCTGTCGATCGCCGAGACCGCCTATCAGAACGCCGTGGCCTACGCTAACGAGCGCATCCAGGGCCGGTCGCTCTCCGGCGCCAAGGCACCGGATAAAAAAGCCGATCCGATCATCGTCCATCCGGATATCCGCCGCACGCTGATGACCATCAAGGCGTTCAACGAAGCCGGCCGCGCCTTTCTTCTCTGGACGGCGCTCAAATCCGATATCGCCCACCGTTCCCCGGATGAGGCCGAACGCCAGAACGCCGACGATCTTCTGAGCCTCGCAACCCCGATCCTCAAAGGCGTGCTCACCGACAAGGGTTTCGACCACGCCGTCATGGCCCAGCAGGTCTTTGGTGGTCACGGCTATATCGAGGAACACGGCATGAGCCAGTATGTCCGCGATGCCCGTATCACCATGATCTATGAAGGCGCCAACGGCATCCAGGCGCTCGATCTGGTTGGCCGCAAGCTTGCGCTGAACGGCGGCCGCGCGGTGATGGCCATGTTCAAGGAAATCGGCGATTTCTGCGAGGAAAACCGCGCGGACGAAGCGATGGCTCCTTATACCAAGGCCCTGAAAAAAGGCCTCAACGACCTGCAGGCCTCCACCATGTGGTTCATGCAGAATGCCATGGCCAAGCCGGACAATGCCGGTGCCGGCTCCACCGACTACATGCACCTCTTCGGCCTCGTCACGCTCGGCTACATGTGGGCGAAAATGGCAAAGACCGCTCAAGGTAAGCTTGCCGGTGGTGATGCCCGCGAGGACTATCTGAAGACCAAGCTGGTGACGGCGAAATTCTTCATGGAGAAGGTGATGCCGGAAACTGCACTGCGAAAGACCCGCATCGAGGCGGGTGCCGATAGCGTGATGGAACTGGCGGCGGAAGCTTTCTGAACCATTTCTAAGGACAAGGCGCGCGCAAGTGCCGCCCCGAAAGGGAAAACGGGAGAGATGACACCATGACCGAAGTCTTCATTTACGATCACGTGCGCACGCCGCGCGGTCGCGGCAAGAAGGATGGATCGCTGCACGAGGTGCCGTCCGTCCGCCTCGCCGCCAAGACGCTGGAAGCCATCCGCGACCGCAACAATCTCGACACGGAAACCGTCGACGACATCATCATGGGTTGCGTCGATCCGGTGATGGATAGTGGCGCCGTCATCCCCAAGGCCGCCGCCTTCGAGGCCGGTTATTCGACAAAAGCCCCCGGCATGCAGATCTCCCGTTTCTGCGCTTCCGGCCTCGACGCCATCAATTTCGGCGCAGGCAAGATCGCGGCAGGCTCCGACGACATCGTCATCGCCGGCGGTATCGAGAGCATGTCCCGCGTCGGCATGGGCATGTCCGGCGGCGCCTGGTACATGGACCCCTCGGTCAACTTCCCGGCCTATTTCATGCCCCAGGGCGTCTCGGCTGATCTCATCGCTACCAAATACGGCTTTTCCCGCGACGACGTCGATGCCTATGCCGTCGAGAGCCAGAAGCGTGCCGGAAAAGCTTGGGATGCCGGTTATTTCAACAACTCCGTCATCCCGGTAAAAGACCAGAACGGCCTGATCATCCTCGACCGCGACGAACACATGCGTCCGGGAACCGACATGCAGGCGCTTGCCTCGCTCAACGCCTCCTTCCAGATGCCGGGCGAAATGGGCGGCTTCGAAGCCGTCGGCATCCAGGCGCATCCGGAAATCGAAAAGATCAACTACGTCCACCACGCCGGCAATTCGTCCGGCATCGTTGATGGCGCGGCCGCGGTCCTGATCGGCTCGAAAGCCGGTGGTCAGTCCATGGGCATCAAACCCCGTGCCCGTATCAAGGCTTTCGCCAATATCGGCTCCGACCCGGCGCTGATGCTGACCGGCCCGGTCGACGTGACGGAAAAACTTCTCGCCCGCACCGGCATGAAGATTTCGGATATCGACCTCTTCGAACTCAACGAAGCCTTCGCCGCCGTCGTCCTGCGCTACATGCAGGCCTTCGACATTTCCCATGACATCATGAACGTCAACGGCGGCGCCATCGCCATGGGCCACCCACTCGGCGCTACCGGCGCGATGATCCTCGGCACGGTTCTGGACGAACTGGAACGACGCGACCTGAACACCGCATTGGTCACGCTCTGCATTGGTGCCGGCATGGGCACCGCCACCGTCATTGAACGCGTCTGAGGGGAGAGAGACGATGACCTACAAGAACTTCACCGTCGAAACCGACGCAGACGGCATCGCCCTCATCACCTGGGACATGCCGGACAAGTCTATGAACGTCTTCACCGTCGAGGTAATGGACGAACTCGAAGCCCTTTTGAAACAGACGGTGGAAGACGCCGCCATCAAGGGCGTCGTTTTTACCAGCGGCAAATCCTCCTTCTCCGGCGGCGCCGATCTCACCATGATCCGCGGCATGTTCTCCATGCTTGCCGATGAGCGCGCCAAGGACCCAGCTGCCGCCGCTCAAAAACTCTTCGATGTCGCCGGCCGCATGACCTGGCTTTTCCGCGCCATAGAGACAAGCGGCAAGCCCTGGGTTTCCGCCATCAACGGCACCTGCATGGGCGGTGCGTTCGAACTGTCGCTCGCCTGCCACGGCCGCGTCGTCTCCAATTCCAAGTCGGTCAAGCTGGCGCTGCCCGAGGTCAAGGTCGGCATTTTCCCCGGTGCCGGCGGCACCCAGCGCGTGTCGCGCCTCACCGATGCCCAGTCCGCCCTGCAGATGATGACGACAGGCCAGTCTCTTGCGCCTGCACGCGCGAAAGCCATGGGCCTCATCCATCAGGTCGTCGAACCCGATCAGCTCGTGACTGCCGCCAAGCAGATGATCAAGGATGGTCTCAAACCCGTCGCCCCCTGGGATGAGAAAGGCTTCAAGGCCCCCGGCGGCGGCATCTGGACGCCCCAGGCCGCTCAGCTCTGGCCTGCAGCCCCGGCCATCCTGCGCCGCGAAACCGCCGGCAATTATCCGGGCGCGCTCGCCATATTGAAATGCGTCTACGAAGGCCTGCAACTGCCATTCGATACGGCCTTGAAGGTCGAGCAGCGCTATTTCACAGAAGTTCTGCAGACCACCGAAGCGTTCTCGATGATCCGCTCGCTGTTCATCTCCATGCAGGAACTCGGCAAGGGCGCCCGCCGTCCGGCCGGTGTGGAAAAGAGCGAATTCAAAAAGGTCGGCGTCGTCGGCGCAGGCTTCATGGGCGCCTCGATCGCCTATGTCACCGCCGCCGCCGGCATCCCGGTTGTCCTCATCGACCGCGATCAGGACGCCGCGAATAAGGGCAAAGCCGTCTCCGAAAAACTGGTGGCAGACAGCATCGCCAAGGGCCGCATGACGAAGGAAGACGGCGAAAAGCTCCTCTCCCTCGTCACCCCGACGCCCGATTACGCGACGCTGTCGGATGCCGATCTCGTCATCGAAGCCGTCTTCGAGGACCGCAAGGTGAAAAAGGCCGTCATCGAACAGATCGAGGCCGTCATCCCCGCAACCACAATCTTCGCCTCCAACACCTCGACCCTGCCGATCACGGGCTTGGCTGAAAACTCCAAGCGCCCGGACCAGTTCGTCGGCGTGCATTTTTTCTCGCCGGTCGAAAAGATGATGCTCACCGAAGTCATCCTCGGCAAGAACACCGGCGACAAGGCGCTGGCCGTCGCACTGGATTTCGTTGCGAAGATCAAGAAGACCCCGATCGTCGTCAACGACACGCGCGGCTTCTTCGTCAACCGCTGCGTCTTCCGTTATATCAACGAGGCCTATGACATGCTCGCCGAAGGCGTGCCGGCCGCAATGATCGAGAATGCGGCAAAAATGGCCGGCATGCCCGTCGGCCCGCTGTCGCTCAATGACGAAGTCGCCGTCGATCTCTCCCAGAAGATCATGAAGGCCTCCATCGCCGATCTCGGCCCCAACTCGGTCAAGCCGGAACACATGGCCTTGATCGACAAGATGGTCGACGTGCTCGACCGCCGCGGCCGCAAGAACGGCCAGGGCTTTTACGACTACCCTGCCAAACCGGCGAAGAAGTCCCTTTGGCCCGGCCTGAAAGACCTCTATCCGCAGAAACCGGCTTCCGAAATCGACGTCGAAACCCTCAAGCAGCGTTTCCTCGTAACGATAGCCCTGGAAGCCGCCCGCACCGTGGAAGAAGGCATCGTCACCGACCCCCGCGAAGCCGATGTCGGCTCCATCCTTGGCTTCGGCTTCGCCCCCTATACCGGCGGCACCCTGAGCTATATCGACGGCATGGGCGTGAAGACGTTTGTCGCATTGGCGGAAAAGCTGGCGGCAAAATACGGCAACCATTTCGCGCCGACGCCGCTGCTGAAGGACATGGCGGCGAATGGCGAGACATTCTACGAGCGCTTCAACCCCCATGCCGAAGTCGGCAAGGCTGCCTGAGGCCACGAACCTCTCCGCATTCCTGTCCTTGTGACAGGAAACCAGCCAGCCCAAGTCATTGGGCTGGAAAGGCTCTTCACATCACGTGAAGTGAAGAGCCCTGACCGTGAAGACTTTATTTCATCCTGAACCGGTCGAGCCTCAGCCTTTCCCGCTCGTCGCTCAGGCTTTTTGCGGCGAGCCACACCGCGGTCACCACACTCGCTGTCGAGGCAGCACAAAGCAGCAGCATCAGAAAGATCTGCGATTGCGCCGCAACGAGCGGATTGGCCCCGGCCAATATCTGCCCGCTCATGATGCCCGGCAGCGTGATCAGGCCTGCCCCCGCCATCTGGTTCAACACCGGCAGCGTGCCGGCATAGATCGCCCGCTGCATCAACGGCGCCATCGCTTGGGCGCGGCTGCGTCCGAGCGAAAGCTGCGCCTCGATGGCCGCCCGCTGTGAAGATACGCCCTCGAAAATGTTGTTG
Organism: Neorhizobium sp. UBA3556; assembly: GCA_002376235.1. Classification (GTDB taxonomy): domain Bacteria; phylum Pseudomonadota; class Alphaproteobacteria; order Rhizobiales; family Rhizobiaceae; genus Neorhizobium. The sequence continues at coordinate 476,795 of DFNX01000013.1, forward strand.
AGCGCAATGCTGCTGGCGCTCATCGCCGAGCCTAGGATGATGCCGAAGATCGGAATGACGATCCTCGGCGCCGTCCAGTCTTCCGATCCCGCCACCGTCATCAGCGCAAACGCCGCCACCAGCATCGTGCCGCCGGAGACGGCAATGCCGGAAAGCCCGTAATGCCAGAAACCGATCAGCTTCTTGCGCTGCCGTGACCCCACTTCGAAAGTCGCGGCCACCAGCATCGCGACAAGAACCAGAAGGCTCAGCCAGTGGTCGGCGCTGGTAAAGATGAAACCCAGCACGAAACCGACCAGCAGAAGCTGCGCCACCATGCGCAGCGCCGCGATCAGGATGGACCGGTGAATGCCAAGGCTGAAGGCTGCCGAAAACGCCGCGTTGACCAGAACCAGCAGCGCCGCAAACGCCAGCTCCCAGGGGCCGAAGACGAGACCGTTCATTGCGGCCTCGCAAGCGTCATAACCTGGTCGGCCAGCCGCTCCACCTGTTCCGGGTCATGCGATGTCAGAACCGCGGCACATCCATCACCCATCAGCTCTCTCACGATCTCTTCCACCGCCTTCACCGAAGTCGGGTCCAGCGCCGAAGTCGGCTCGTCAAGCAAAAGCACTTTCGGCCGGTCCTCGATTGCGCGTAAAAATGCCATCCGCTGCCGCTCCCCGGTCGAAAGCCGCTCGGGTGCTGCCTCCAGCAGCGAGGCATCGAGGAAAAGCCGTCTCATCCCGTCGGCCTGCGCCTTCGCATCGGTAAAATGCTCGCCGACGGTTGCCGCCCACCAGCCGGGTTCGGAAGAAACATACCGCACCACCCGCCGCCATGCCGGCCCGGTCATGGAGGAAGCCGTCACCCCGTCGACAAGACACTCCCCCTCATGCGGCACCAGATCGGCAATCATCCGCAACGTCAGGCTTTTCCCCGCTCCCGAAGGCCCGCTTACTGCGAGACACTGCCCTTCAGAGACTTCAAGCTCGATCGGTCCAACCAATTGGAATTTCAGCCCCTTGGCCGTCAGTCGTATCGCGGGATTTTGCATGGGTTTGGTAATGGCACCGGAAGCGTGGGGGCGCAATATGGCGGGGTGGTGGTTTGATACGGTGGAGCGGCATTGTTGCTGGTCGACGGCTTTGTCCATGATCACGCATTGGCGGAATTACGTGGTTGATCTGGATTTAGCATCTTCCGATGCTGCTTGTGTCTGGATCCTCGGGTCAAGCCCGAGGATGACCAAGGAGAGTGAGAGCTAAGGTGCCCGAAGTAAATGTGATGCTCCAGTCAGAGGATTGCCAACGTTGCGCCTTCATGCCGTAGGCCAACAGTCAAACCTAGATCATCTTGCACAACGTTTCCTTTGGTCACCTAGCACCACCCTAACGGCCGTCATCCTCGGGCTTGACCCGAGGATCCAGACACGAGCCTGTGGGCTAAACGGTGTAAAGCGGAAGGCAGCCAATACGGCGCTGAAAACTCACCTCTTCACCCAAGCTCATAATACATATCCCGCCAATGCGGGTTCATCGTCTCTATCAGTTCGATCTTCCATTTCCGATACCAGCGCTTGAGCGACTTCTCCCGCTGAATCGCCGTCGAGATGCTCAGATGCTCCTCGTACCAAACGAGCTGTTTGCAGCCGTATTTCGAGGCAAAACCGGGCGTCATGTCTTCGCGATGTTCCCAGATGCGTCGCTCAAGATCCGACGTCACGCCGATGTAGAGCGTTCCGTTTTTGTGGTTGGTGATGATGTAGACATATCCCGCCATGGAAGCAGGATGTTGGGATGATCATGCGTCGTCAATCCCAGCGTTCTAGGGGGTGTGCCTGGATCCTCGGGTCAAGCCCGAGGATGACGACGGATAGGTGAGAGCCAGAGTGCTACAAGCAAGGCAACGTCGTTGTGCAAGCATGGAAATGCCGTCCGTAAGAATTTTATACTCGACGCACCAAATTGCTGCCGCGTTCTCTGGTTAAACCTAACAGTGAAGCAGTACCGACCTTATTTCTGCCGACCAAGCGCGACATCCCGTTAGGCGCCGTCTCGCATCCCCTCAGGTCCGTCATCCTCGGGCTTGACCCGAGGATCCAGACACAAGCAATCCAAGTGCTCCCTATCATGGGGACGAAGCTAGCTTCTCCGCCAATAAAACCAATCTCTTACACATAATCTCATCCCCGCTCTCCCAACCCATGCCTACAATCCTCCCGTTCCGTCACGGATACACTGGCAGTCGTGCCGGCGAGGCGGGACCGGCGCTGGTGGTGGAGAGAGGACGTAAATCTTCATCGCCGGGGTCCGCGGAAAATGGTCTCCCTCCGACGACACGGGGGAAGCGGATGAGGTTTCGGACCGGCCTTTCCGCTTCTGATGCCCGAACGGCGCGTCGGATGTGCCTGTGCGGCACACATGGTGGCCTCAAGGATGGTTTCGCCGGGCTTAGATCAAGTCCGTCCGTGAAAGCGGAAAACCCCGCGATAAAGGATCATCCGGCAAGGCAACGGCAGAGTGACCGGAGTCGCGGATAAAAACTGCCGAACGGGGCGCTGAGAGGTGTCACTTACAAACTAACTTACGAGGCAGCTTTCAACGCCCCGTCCGAACTTGGAAATGCTCGAGATCGCCAAGGGCCTATTGTGTCCTTTTCCGCTGCGCATCAACCAACCACCTGATCCCCTGCGACAAATCGGCATTTCGGGCACTTGCCCGTGGATAGAGCAAAAAATATTCGCATTTGCCGCTTTCGACGGCAGTTTTCTTTCCTCACAACGCGCCTATTTTCTGCGATCACCACACCAACTCATTCGTTGGAGAATACCGAAATGAACCTCGTCAAAACCACTCTCAAGGCTGTTGCCGCAGCCCTGCTCGTGCAGGCCGCTTTTGCCGCTCCGGTCTTTGCCGGTGAAAACCTCGACAAGATCAAAAAGGCCGGCGTCATCCGCATCGGCACCGAAGGCACCTACGCCCCCTTCACCTTCCATGATGCCGCAAACAAGCTCGTCGGTTTCGATGTCGAGATCGGTGAAGCGGTTGCCGCAAAGCTCGGCGTCAAGGCTGAGTTTGTCGAAGGCAAGTGGGATGGCCTGATCGCCGGCATCGATGCTGACCGTTATGACGCCGTCATCAACCAGGTGGGCATCACCGATGCCCGCAAGCAGAAATACGCCTTCTCCGAACCCTATATCGCTTCGAAAGCCGTGCTGATCGTCCGTGACGACAACACCGATATCAAGGGTTTTGCGGACCTGAAGGGCAAGAAGGCCGCCCAGTCGCTCACCAGCAATTACGGCAAGATGGCCGAAGCTTCGGGCGCCGAACTCGTCGGCACCGATGGTTTTGACCAGTCGATCCAGCTGGTTCTGACCCGCCGCGCCGATGCGACGTTGAACGACAGCCTTTCCTTCCTCGACTTCAAGAAGCAGAAGGCCGACGCACCGGTCAAGATCGTCGCTGAACAGGCGGAAGCCAGCTATTCCGGCATCCTGCTGCGCAAGGGTGACGACGAACTGGTCGCCGAGGTCAACAAGGCTCTGGCCGATATCAAGGCCGACGGCACCTACAAGACGATCTCCGACAAGTATTTCGGCCAGGACGTCTCCAAGTAAGAAATATTCGTCCGATCCTCGCCGGCTTCAACCGTGCTAGGATCGATCGAAAGCTGAACGAAAACGTCCGGCCCCGGCCGGGCGTTTTCTCGTTCAATGGATCGCAATTGAGAGAGTAAGGACTTCGCCCGTGCCGCATTGGCTTCAATTGATGATGGATTCATTCCCGACCCTGCTCTGGGCCGGCGTGAAATTCACCGTGCCGCTGACATTGCTCTCCTTCGCCCTCGGCCTGGCACTCGGTCTCATCACCGCCGTCACCCGCCTGTTCGGCCCGGCCCCGCTGGTGCTGATCGCAAGGTTCTATGTCTGGGTCATCCGTGGCACGCCGCTGCTCGTCCAGCTTTTCGTCATCTTTTACGGCCTGCCCAGCGTCGGCATCCTGCTCGATGCGTTTCCGGCAGCACTGATCGGCTTCACGCTCAATATCGGTGCCTATTCGTCGGAAATCATCCGTGCCGTCATCGCCTCGGTGCCCAAGGGCCAGTGGGAGGCGGCCTATTCGATCGGCATGAACTGGCGTCAGGCCATGGCCCGCACCATCCTGCCCCAGGCCGCTCGCGTGGCCGTCCCGCCGCTGTCGAACACCTTCATCTCGCTGGTCAAGGATACCTCGCTTGCCGCTGCCATCACCGTGCCTGAACTGTTTCAGGCCGCCCAGCGCATCGTCGCCACCACCTATGAGCCGCTGATCCTCTATATCCAGGCAGCGATCATCTATCTGGCGCTCAGCTCCGTCCTTTCGGCGCTGCAGGTGCGATTGGAAAGGCGCTTTTCGAGATATGGCGGCATGCTGGAGGCCAACCGATGATCGAGCTCTCTCATATCAAGAAGAATTTCGGTGATCTTCAGGTCATCGATGATGTCAGTCTCAAGGTCGCCGAAGGCAGCGTCACAGCACTTGTCGGCCCGTCGGGTGGCGGCAAGAGCACGCTGCTTCGCTGCATCAACCTGCTTGAAATCCCGACCTCGGGCACGATCCGTCTCGGTGATGCGGTCATCGAATTCGCTCCCGGCAAAAAGGTCGGCTGGGATGCAATTCAAAAGGTCCGCCGCCAGACCGGCATGGTGTTTCAGAATTTCCAGCTTTTCCCCCATCGCACTGCGCTGGAAAATGTCATGGAAGGGCTGGTCACGGTGCTGAAATGGCCGCGAGAAAAAGCCGATGCCCGTGCGCGCGAACTGCTCGCCAAGGTCGGCATGGCGCATAAGGTGGACGCCTGGCCGGCCACGCTGTCCGGCGGCCAGCAGCAGCGCGTGGCGATCGCCCGTGCGCTCGCCATGTCGCCGCGTGTGCTGCTCTGTGACGAACCCACATCGGCGCTCGATCCGGAACTGGCGACCGAAGTCGTCGAAGTCCTGAGCAAGCTTGCGGCCGAAGGCACGACCATGGTCATCGCCACCCACGATCTGCGCCTCGCATCCCGTGTTGCCGATCATGCCGTCTTCCTCGAGGCGGGCAAGGTGGTCGAGCAGGGTGCCGCCGATCGCGTCTTCGGCGCACCGGAACACGAGCGCACCCGCCGCTTCGTCTCCTCCATCAGCGCCGCCGTGCAGTCGGGTTATGGAGAAGGGATCTGATGAAGAGGTCAAGGCCGAACTGATAACTGTCAATTCGGCCTTGACAGAAAAATCTTGAGGACTAGACCGCGCGACACATTATTTCGTTCGGGAGTGAGTTCTTGAAATCCTTGGCAACCTTTTCCGCTTTTGTCGGAAAGACCTTCGCAATCTGGGTCATCGTCTTCGCCGTCCTCGGCTTTTTCTTTCCGGAAACCTTCAAGCAGATCGCGCCGTGGATCGTCACGCTTCTGTCGATCATCATGTTCGGCATGGGCCTGACGCTGTCGGTCGATGATTTCCGCGAAGTGGTCAAACGTCCTTTCGACGTCACCATCGGCGTTCTCGGCCAGTTCCTCATCATGCCGCTTCTGGCCGTCGCGCTGACCAGGATCATCCCGATGTCGCCGGAAGTCGCCGCCGGCGTCATCCTCGTCGGCTGCTGCCCCGGCGGCACCTCGTCCAACGTCATGACCTATCTTTCGAAGGGTGATGTGGCGCTGTCGGTTGCGTGCACCTCGGTCACCACGCTGGCAGCCCCGATCGTCACCCCCTTCCTCGTCTGGATGTTTGCCAGCCAGTATCTGCCGGTCGATGGCTGGGCGATGTTCATGTCCATCGTCAAGGTCGTTCTCGTGCCGCTGGCGCTCGGTGCCCTGCTGCAGAAGATCGTGCCTTCGCTGGTCAAGGCTGCCGTTCCCGCCCTGCCGCTCGTCAGCGTCACAGGCATCGTGCTGATCGTCGCGGCGGTCGTGGCTGGTTCCAAGGGTAAGATCATCGAATCCGGCCTGCTGATCTTCGCCGTTGTTGTCCTGCACAATGGTCTGGGCTACCTGCTCGGTTTCTTCGCCGCCAAGGCAGCCGGCCTGTCGCTAGCCAAGCGCAAGGCGATCGCCATCGAAGTCGGCATGCAGAATTCCGGCCTTGGTGCCGCTCTGGCAACCGCCTATTTCTCTCCGCTCGCCGCAGTCCCCAGCGCCATCTTCTCCGTCTGGCACAACATCTCCGGCGCGCTTCTCTCCAACTTCTTCTCCGGCCGTCTGGACGAGGAAGACAAGAAAAAGCTCAGCCAGACTGCCTGACATCTGAAGAAATCACGCAAAAGAAAAGGGCGGCTCTCGGGCCGCCCTTTGCAATTCATAAGTCCACTTTGCTTTACCGCACCACCATCTGCTGCTGGCCGGTGGAAGCAGCGGGTTTCGGCTCGCGGGTCTTCGCCGGTGCAGGCTCCGCGGTCCCGAGATACTTGTCGCGTTCCCGCCAGATAGCCGGGATGGCAAGCAGCGCAACCGCCACGACCGCAATCGCCGTCTTGGTAAGCTCGTCCAGCTCCGGCGAACGGCCGTCGAAATAATAGACGAAGTAAACGATCGCGACGTGCCACACATAGACATAAAGCGAGTGGCGGCCGAGCAGGCGCAGGAAACGCAGGGTGAAGACCCAGGTCAGCGCTGCCGCGACATTGCGAACCCACGCAGCCTTGTGCTTCGGACCAGCCACCAGCAACCAGGTGACGAGCAGGCCCATCGCCGCGAAATTCAGCAGATAGACCGGACCGAAATCGGCACGGATTTCCATCGAGGCGAACTTGCCGATCATGTGCGGCGGCATCAGCTCATTGGCGGTGATCAGGCGCAGCGGCAGGAAGAAAAGCACCAGCACCAGCGCCACCTTAGGGATGAACGTGTTGTCGGGCGACAATACCTTGCCCCAGTCGATCTTGCCGGAAGAGGTCAGCGCGCCAAGCACCAGGCCCGAGAAGAACACGATCTGCCAGCCGAACAGGTTGAACGACACGCGCAGGCCCTGGTCGTCGGCACCCATGATCATGTCGTTGACCGGCGTCGTGACGATCTGGTGCAGGCCAAGCTGACCGGCCATCCACAGCATGATCGAGGCGGCGACCACGTAATGCCACTTGTCGTCGAGTACGAGCTTGATCAGCATCGGCGCAAACAGCATGTAGACGATATACTGCGGCAGGATGTCCATGAAGGTCGGCTGATACAGGAAGGTCGCGATCGCGGCGAGACGCAGCGGATCGTCGAAGGTCGTGTAACCCAGCCAGTTGAACCAGATCGAATAGGCGCCCGGCAGAATCATCTGCGCCACCATGACGGCGATCACGATGCCCATCGCATACCGATAAAGCTCGAAGGCGCGGCTATAGACTGCCGATCGGCCGGCCGCATAACCGGCCTTCATCATCTTGCGGGCGTAGACCATGCCGATCATCAGACCGGACAGGAACACGAAACCCTGCGCGTCTTCCACGAAGGCGAGCTGGTTGTGATTGATCTTTACCAGGAAATACCCACCGGCAAAAATAAGGTGGTTCAGTACCATGAAAACGAGGAAATACCCTCGCATACCATCAATGATCTCAAAGCGCTTCATCGATCGCGGTCTCCGTCTTTGCCGGTCCTGATGGCAGCAGCCCCTCGGTCCGTAAGGCCTCTTCGGGCCAGGAAGTCACGCGCCTAAAACGTCGCGAGAAGCCGGAGGGTTCCGGCAAGAATCGGGTTCTAGCCGACGTTCAGACATTTCAACCGTAAACAGTCCGTGATGACTGTCACATGAACGAGATTTGACGATGGGTGTGGAAAACTACTCGGCCGCGACCCGGCGCAAACCGGCACTTTGCGTCAGATAGGCGCGGATTGCCGCAGGTTTTACCGGCTTGTGCTGCACGGCAATGCCGTGCCGTTCGGCTTCCGCCCGTACCTCCGGCGTCCGGTCGGCCGTGATCATCATCGCCGGGATTACGGCCTGATAATGGGATCTGAGCGCAAGGATCGCCTCGATCCCGTAACCGTCGTCGAGATGGTAGTCGGCGATAACGACATCCGGCGGCGGTTCGCGTCCGTTCATGATCGTGTCGATCTCGGCAAGCGAACGTGCCTGACCGACAGTGCAGCCCCAGCCGGTGATCAGAAGCCCCATGCCTTCAAGGATCTGCGGCTCGTTGTCGACGCAGAGCACCCGCAATCCGTTCAGCACATTGGCCGGTTTTGCCCGTTCGCGGCGAATTCTGGCCGAAGCGGCATTTACGGCTGCAAGGTCGCGTGGGATCTCGACACGAAACGTCGTGCCGCGGCCGGGCTGCGAGGCAAGTTGTACGGGATGGCTCAGCATTCGCGACAGCCGGTCGACGATGGAAAGACCGAGCCCCAGCCCGCTTGCCGTTCGCGCGCCATCCTCCAGCCGGGCAAATTCCTTGAACACGGTGCGGAATTTCGAAGAGGGAATGCCAATGCCCGTATCCAGCACCTCGATGACGACCTTGTCGCCGCGTCGGCGCGCACCGACGATCACCTTGCCGGAGACGGTGTATTTGATTGCATTGGAAACGAGGTTCTGCACCAGTCGCCGCAGCAGGTTGACGTCGGACACCACTTTCAGCGAGGTCGGCATGACGACGAATTTGAGATCCTTCTCCCGCGCCATAGGCGAAAAATCCGTGTCGATCCGCTTGAACAGATCGTCTAGCTCTATCGACCCGAAACGAGGCTTCATCGTTCCGGTATCGAGCCGGGAAATATCGAGCACCGCCCCGAGAATCGTCTCGACCGATTCCAGCGAGCTGTCGATATTGCGGGCGATCGCCGCATTCTTGTCCGCTCCGGCCAGTCGCTCGACAAGCGTCGAGGAATAAAGCCGGGCAGCATTCAGCGGCTGCAGGATGTCATGGCCGGCGGCGGCAAAGAAGCGGGTCTTGCTCACATTCGCCTCGTCGGCTGCGGCGCGAGCCTCGCCAAGCGCGCGATTGACGCGAGTAAGCTCCGCGGTGCGCTCGCCGACCCGCTGCTCGAGCGTCTCGTTCGCCTGTTTCAGCGCCTGGTCTGCGTCCACACGCGCCGTAATGTCGGTGAAGGTCGCAACGAACCCCGCATCCGGCATCGGATTGCTGCGCACCTCAATGATCCGCTCACCACCCTGCACCATCAGGGAGAAGGTCGTGCCGAGATCCTTGAATTGGCCGGTAATCGCTTGCTTTTCGTTCTCGCCCACATCGCCACGTTCGGCCAAAAGCGCCACTATATCGGAAAGCTGGAAGCCCACCTGACCCGCCTGTTCGGGAAGATCCAGCAACTGACGGAACCGCCGGTTCCATACCGTCAGCCGGTCGGAACTGTCGAATACGGCGATCCCCTGGTCCATGTGGGAAAGCGCCGTCTGCATCATGTCCTGGTTATATTGCAGCGCCTCGCTCGCCTGGTCGAGCAGCCAGGCCGTGTCGGAATTGGTGTCCTCCACTTTCTGCAGCACCAGCGAAAGCACCAGCCGCGCCGAAGACGAGCCGATTGCGCTTCCAAGCAGCTGTTCGGAAAAATGGATCATCGCCATGTCGGCCTGCTGGTCGTCACGGAACCGACGTCCGGCAGTTTCCTCGTAATTGGAGAAGGAGCGCAGCATCCGCTCCTCGCCGAGATAACGGGCGATGACGGTTTTCAGGTCACCGACGTTGATACGGGTCTTCCATCCGCGCGTGGCAAATTGCGAACGCGGCTGGCGCTTGACGAAAATCCCGGCCTGCAGCCGCTCCACCGGCCGCGGATTGCGCGACAGCGAACCGAGCACGAAGGCGATCGTATTGAGTGCCAGGCTGAAGATCGTCGTCGTGACGAACGGATCGATCTCCGGCCCGGAAAAGATCGCAGCGCCGGGAAAGATGAAGTTCAGCACGGCCGCCGCGATATGGGAGTTATCCGGCCCGCCAAGGCTCGGCAAAAACAGGAGATAGGCCCAGGACAGGAAGCCGAAGGAAAGGCCGAGGATCGCGCCGCGTGCATTGGCCCGCCGCCAGATCAGCCCGCCGAGCAGGGCAGGGGCGATCTGGGCGATCGCGGCAAAGGCGAGCAGGCCGATCGACGCAAGCCCCGACTGGCTGTCCGCCATCCGGTAATAACCGTAGCCGAGCAGCATCACGGCGAAGATCGCCGCACGGCGGATATTAAGAAGCGTGCGGGTAAGATCCTGGTTCGCACCGGCATGCGAGGCGAGCTTGCGGCGCAGGAAAAGCGGCAGCACGATATCGTTGGAAATCATGATCGACAGCGCCACCGATTCCACGATCACCATCGCCGTCGCTGCCGAAAAACCGCCGATGAAGGTCATCAGCGTCACGAAGGGAAGCCCGGCTTCGAGCGGTAGGGTCAGAACATAAAGATCGGCATCGCCCATGCCGCCGAAAGTGATCAGACCAGCCGCGGCCACGGGGATCACGAAGATATTGATGGCGATGAGATAGACAGGCAGCAGGAAACCCGCCGCCCGGCGCTCCCGCGGGGTCCTGTTCTCCACCACCGTCACATGGAACTGCCGCGGCAGGATGACGATGGCGAAAGCCGAGATGAGGATGATCAGCACCCACCGGCTGACGGGCGTTTCATAGGATGCGGCCGATGTGACCAGCAGGTTTTCCGATGCTTTCACCGCCAGATCCGACCAGCCGTCGAACATAAAGAACACGACCGCGATGCCGACCGTCGCAAACGCCACGAGCTTCACCAGCGATTCCATTGCCACAGCAAGGATCAGGCCGTCCTGATGTTCGGTTGCGTCCGTGTGTCGGGTGCCGAACACGACGGCGAAGCAGGCCATCAGCAGCGTGACGATCAGCGCCAGATCGATGAAATACAGATTGCCGCTGCCGATGCCGAAGTCGGACGGATTGACCATCACGGCGACCGAACTCGACACTGCCTTCAGCTGCAACGCGATATAGGGAACGGTTCCCACAAGTGCCAGCACCGCAACGATCGCTGCAACCGTGGCGTTCTTGCCGTAACGAGCGGCAATGAAATCGGCGATCGAGGTCAGCTTTTCCGCCTTGGCGAGTTCAACGATCCGCCGGATGATCGGCATGCCGAGCGTGAACGCCAGGATCGGGCCGACATAGATCGCGGCGAATTCCAGCCCGCGCTGCGAGGCAAGGCCGACGCCGCCGAAATAGGTCCAGGAGGTGCAGTAAACGGCAAGACTCAAGGCATAGACCAGCGGTCGCCCGCCTTTGGGAACACCCGAAAGCCGACTCTTTCTGTCGCCGTAACTCGCCACTGCAAAAAGCAGCAGGATATAGGCGAATGCCGAGACAAGAATGACCCAGCCTGGAAGCATGTTTCCTCCCCCCGCAGGCACGTGCGGATAGGAGATGAGATTAAGCGAAAGACGAAGCGTTGGAAATCGGCGCAGCCTCGTCAAAAAGTTCAATGCGGCCGAAGCTTCTCTGAGGATTTGTCACGTTTAAACCCTTGGCTTTTTGCACCTTTTCAGTATCTGATGAAACGCTATGTTAAGCACGACGGCAACCAAGAGAGGGGTTAAGTCATGTCTGTAGTCAGCGAGTTTCGTTCATTTATTGCAAAGGGCAATGTTATCGATCTGGCGGTCGGTATCATCATCGGCGGCGCCTTCACCGGCATTGTCAATTCATTGGTCAACGACATCGTCATGCCGGTCGTCGGTGCAGTCACCGGCGGGGGCTTCGATTTTTCCAATTACTTCCTGCCGCTATCCAGCGCCGTGACCGCATCGAGCCTTGCACAGGCGCGTGAACAGGGCGCGGTTTTCGCTTATGGCAGCTTCATCACCGTGATGATCAACTTCCTGATCCTCGCATGGATCATCTTCCTGATGGTCAAGGGTGTGAACAGGCTGCGTGCAATGGAAGAAAAGAAGCCGGTCGATGAAAAGCCTGCTCCCCCGCCGGCAGACATCGCGCTTCTGTCGGAAATCCGCGATATCTTGAAGACGAAGTAACGAGACGCCCTGAGCCTGCAACTCATCAGAACAATGAATTGCAGGCTCAAGGAAACTCATGGGATTTCCGGATTTTTCTGCGCTAAGAAAGAGCGTCGAATAACAGGAAATCCGCATGTCTCTGCTTGGCTCCCTCAGCTCCCGCGCCCTTGCTGCTCCTGAAAGTGGCATTGTCGAGATCATCAATCACGCCCGCATCGGCGGCCGCGACGATCTCATCCCGCTCTGGGCGGGTGAGGGCGATCTTCCGAGCCCGGATTTCATCAACCGCGCTGCGTCCGATGCGTTGCTCGGCGGCGAGACCTTTTACACCTGGCAGCGTGGCATTCCCGAATTGCGCCAGGCGCTTGCCGATTATTACACCCGCCATTTCGCCGTTAACCTGCCGCCCGAGCATCTCTATGTCACTGGCTCCGGCATGCATGCGATCATGATGGCTGTACAGGCGATCTGCGGACCGGGTGACGAGATGATCTATCTGTCGCCCACATGGCCGAACATCGTTTCCGCGATCGAGCTTTCCGGCGCGGTTGCAACCGGCCTGCCGCTGGAGTTCGTCGGTGGTAAATGGTCGCTCGATCTGAACAAGCTCGAAGCGATGATCACGCCGAAGACCAAGGGCCTGTTCGTCAACACCCCGTCCAACCCGACCGGGTGGACAGCGACGAAGGAAGACCTGGCCGCCATCCTCGGGCTTGCCCGTAAACATGGCCTTTGGATCATCGCCGACGAGATCTATTCCCGCTATTATTACGGCGGTGCGCTGCGCGCGCCTTCCTTCCTCGATTTGGCCGAACAGAACGACCGCATCATCTATGCGAACTCGTTTTCGAAGAACTGGTCGATGACCGGCTGGCGCGTCGGCTGGTTGGTCGCTCCGCCGGAACTGGGACAGGTGATTGAGAACCTCATCCAGTATTCCAACTCCGGTGTCGCCCAGTTCATGCAGCGCGGCGCAGTCGTCGCGCTCAATGACGGCGATGGCTTCGTCGAGGAAAATATCGAGCGCGCCCGCGTTTCACGCGACATTCTCTGCGACATGCTGATCGCCACCAACCGCGTCCAGACGCTGAAGCCGGAAGGGGCCATCTACGCTTTCCTGAAGGTCGACGGCATCACCGACAGCCGCGCGGCTGCACTCGATATAGTCGACAAGATCGGCGTGGCGCTGGCGCCGGGATCGGCCTTCGGCAGGGGCGGCGAGAATTTCCTGCGTGCCTGCTTCCTGCGCAATCCGAAACATGTCGAAGAGGCCGCCGACCGGCTCGCGGGTTATATCAAGGCACTCTGAGACACTCCTCGGGGATATTCGCTAAAATTCGCAATATCTCCGAAAGCCTCCGTTAGGCACGTTTCCCGATATATTTGATCTCTGGCTTCATAAGTAACCTGTGATCAAGCGCCGCAATGCTTTCCTGCAAAAAAACAAAAGTCAGGAAAGTAGATCATGGCAGTCCTGGTAACGGGCGGTGCAGGATATATCGGTAGCCATATGGCCTGGGCATTGCTGGATGCCGGGGAAGACGTAGTCGTGCTCGACCGGCTGTCGACCGGCTTCCGCTGGGCGGTGCCGGATGCGGCGCGCTTTTATCTCGGCGATGTCGGCGATCAGTTTTTACTTTCCCAGATCTTTGCGGAAAACCAGATCGAGGCGATCATGCATTTCGCCGGCTCGATCGTCGTGCCGCAATCCGTCGCCCATCCGCTCGATTATTACGAGAACAATACCAGCAAGACCCGGCTTCTGGCAGCCGCCGCGATCGAGGCCGGCATAAGGCATTTCGTCTTCTCGTCGACTGCCGCCGTTTATGGCGACCAGAAGGACGACACACCGGTTCTGGAAAGCGCACCGACACTGCCGAAAAACCCATACGGCCAGTCCAAGCTGATGTCGGAACTGATGCTGCGCGATGCCGCCGCCGCTTATGACTTCCGCTTCGTCGCCCTGCGCTATTTCAACGTTGCAGGCGCCGATCCACTCGGCCGCACAGGCCTGTCGACTGTCGGTGCAACGCATCTGATCAAGCTTGCCTGCGAGGCGGCACTCGGTGAGCGTCCGTGCGTCGATATCTATGGCACCGATTATCCGACGCCGGATGGCACCGGTGTTCGCGACTATATTCACGTGACCGATCTGGTCGAGGCGCATCTCAAGGCGCTCAGCTATCTGCGCCGCGGTGGCGAACCGCTAATTGCCAATTGCGGTTATGGCCTTGGTTATTCGGTGCTGGAAGTGCTGAACGCGGTGAAACGCGTCAGCGGCCAGTCGTTCGAGGTTCACTATGGCCCGCGCCGCCCCGGCGATGCTGCAAGCGTCGTTGCCAATTCGACGCTTGCCCGTAGGCTTCTCGAATGGCAGCCGCGCCATGACGATCTCGATCTGATCGTGGAAACCGCAATTGCCTGGGAAGGGCAATTGGCAAGCCGACGGATGGAAGATCTTAAATCGCTGCATCAGCGTCTGGCGGCCGCAAGCTTCTGAGCCGGGCGGCTCTGGCACACTTGTCATGCCGAAATGAGGATGGATAAGCGATTACTCAAGGAGTAATAGGGGCGCAATCAATCTGATCCGACGGATAATATGCGCCTTTCTCTGACAGCCGGTCTCGTCCTTCTCAGTTGCGGTATTGCCGCCTTGCCGGCCCATGCCTCGGATATCCCCAAAACTCCGGCGCAATTGACGCCGGCGCACAAGGTGAAGCTGGTCGAGCCGCGTCTGCATCTTGCCAAGGGTGAAGTGGCTAGCGGACCGCGCGTCGCGCTGACCTTCGATGCCTGCATGGGCGCGGTGGACGAGCGCATTCTCTCGACTCTGATCCGCGAGCGTATTCCGGCCACGGTTTTCGTCACGGCTCGCTGGCTCAGAAAGAACCCGCAGACGGTGGCGGTTTTTCTCGCCAATCCGGACCTGTTCGAGATCGAGAACCACGGCGAGAACCACATTCCGGCAATCGATGTCGCTGTGCCCGTCTATGGCATCCCGTCCGCCGGATCGCCCGAGGCCGTATCGCGCGAAGTCGGCAAGGGCGCCGAAGCGGTGATCGCAGCGGGCTTTTCGACACCGCACTGGTTCCGCGGCGCGACGGCGAAATATGATGCGACATCGATCGATGAGATCCGCAAGATGGGCTATCGCGTTGCCGGTTATTCGCTGAACGGCGATGACGGCTCACTGCTCGGCGCAGGTGCTGCCGAAAAGCGCATTGCAGCCGCCAAGGATGGTGATGTGGTGATCTCCCATATCAACCAGCCGACCCATGCGGCAGGGCAGGGTGTCGCAAATGCTATCCTGAAGCTCAAGGCCCGCGGTGTCGAATTCGTCCGGCTCGCCGATGTCGAGACCATCGGCGACAACGATACGACCGCGCCGCGCCCCGGCCTGTTTTGAGCATCGGTTTTCTGTTATCTCAAAAACATGAGTTAAATCCTCAAGTCACTTGATCTGCAGCAAGTGCTCCAATGTATCCGGCCTCTAGATTGCCGTCATATTGACGATCGGTAATCAGCGGAGAATTTCGGGCATGGCATCGAGTGAGGAATTGGCGCGCTATTTTGCGGCCGGAACCGGGCTCGATCCGCTCAGTGAGGCTTTCAGCCGGCGCGGCGCGGTCATGCCGTTTCGCGGCAAGCGCCGTCTGCCGGCTGAGGAGATGCAGGATTTTTGGCTGGAACTGCAGTCGCAGCCGGCGAAACCGGGCAAACGGCTCGCTTATATCCATGTCCCTTTCTGCGCCAATCATTGTCTGTTTTGCGGTTTCTACCGCAATGCCTATGTGCCGCAGATCGGGGCGGATTATACCGAGCTGGTCATCGAGGAAATCAGGCGCGAGGCGCAGACCGATGCGCTGCGCTACAACCCGATCCATGCCGTCTATCTTGGCGGCGGCACCCCGACGGCGCTGAGTGCCGAAGAATTGTCGCGGATCATCACGACGGTCCGCACCGAGCTGCCGCTCGCGCCCGATTGCGAGATCACCGTCGAAGGGCGGATCATCCATTTTACCCCGGACAAGATCGACGCCTGCCTTGAAGCGGGGGCGAACCGTTTCTCGATCGGTGTTCAGACCTTCGATACGGATGTGAGGAAAAGGCAGGGCCGTCGCTCCAGCCGCGAGGAGGCCGTTCGTTTCCTCGAATATCTCCGCGATCAGGATCGCGCCGCCGTGGTGATCGACCTCATTTACGGGTTGCCAGGCCAGACGCTGGACATTTGGCAGCGGGATCTGGAAACCGCCGCCGGTATCGGCCCCGATGGTCTCGATCTCTACGGACTGAACCTCATCCCCACCACGCCGCTCTTCAAGGCGATTGAAGCCGGGAAATTTCCGGCAACGCCGGGCTTGAACCAGATCGGTGCGTTTTACAGAGCTGGAGCCGATTTCTTCAGGCGCAGGAACTGGCGTCAGATCAGCAACAATCACTGGGCCCGCACCACGCGCGAGAGAAACCTATACAATCTGCTGATCAAGGAAGGTGCCGATTGCATCGCCTTCGGCTCGGGTGCCGGCGGCTCGATCGGCCCGGTGGGGTACGGCCTCAATGGCGATCTGGCGACCTACGGCGACGACATAAGAGCCGGCCGCAAGTCGCTCGGCATGATGATGATCTCAGACGAGCTTTCCGCCCTGCGCACCCTCGTGACCGCGGGTTTCGAGGTCGGCCATCTCGATCTCGGCCAGCTGGACCGGACCTCGGGTCGCGCCATGACACCGGTGCTGGAGCCGCTTCTCGCCCAATGGCAGGGGGCTGGCCTCCTGTTGTTTGCGGGCGGCATCGTCGAACTCACAACCGCAGGCCGCTTCTGGTACTCGAACCTGATCGCGGCTCTTCACGACATTCTGACCCTTGAACTGGGCCCTTCACGGGATGCGGCCTGAACGAACTCATTGAAACGGAGTAGGGACATGTCCGATCTCGATCACGCCGAAGCCATCATCAAGATCAAACAGGCCATCGCCGAAAAGCCGGACGGCGTGCTGGAAGCGCTCTCGGCGCAATATGGCGTCCCGTTTCAGGCGGTGCTCGAATGTCTTCCGGGAGGCGTGATCCGCATCGACGGGCGCCATTTCATCGACGTGCTGACGGATATCGCCAACTGGGGCGACGTCATGTTCATCTGCCATTCGAAGGACGCCATCATCGAGTTTTCCGGTCCCTTGCCGAAGGGAGAGATGGGCCACGGCATGTATAATCTGCGTGGCGGCCCCGGCGGACTTTCCGGCCATCTGCGCCCGGAAAACTGTGCGGCGATCTTCTTCGTCAGCCGCCTCTTCATGGGTATGGAAACCAAGTCGATCCAGTTCTTCAATGCCGAAGGCGAGACGATCTTCAAGATCTATGTCGGGCGCGACCGGGAACGCAGACTGAAGGCCGTACAGGTGGAGCGGTTTGAGCGGCTTGCCATGCAGTTCACCAAGGCGGCGGGCAATGCCTGACATGCGGCCGCTTTTGATTTTCGGCGCAAACCGCGGTGTCGGCCTTGAACTGGCGAAGCTCGAGCGCGCCGCCGGTCGTCCCGTTGCGGCAATGTTGAGGCCGCAATCGGATGGCAGTCATCTGCAGGAAATCGGCGTCGAGATCCTGCGTGGCGATGCCCTGTCGCCATCGGACATCGAGCAAGCTCTCTCACGCCTGTCCGGCCCCTTCTATACCGTCTCGACATTGAGCGGGCGCGGGGAGGACGGTCGACTTGCCGATGACGAAGGCAATATCAATGTCATCGAAGCTGTTGAAGCAGACGGCAGGGCACGGCGCTTCATGCTTGTCACCTCCATGGGCTGCGGAGACATGGCACCCTATCGATCGGAAAGGGCGATTGCCGCCTTCGGAGCCGTCGTCGATGCCAAGACGCTTGCCGAAGACAGGTTGAGAGAGACCGCTCTCGACTGGACGATCCTGCGTCCGGGCGGTCTCCTCTCCGAACCGGCCACCGGCAATGGGCTCTTGAGCCGAAATCCTCGGATCCACGGTTTTATCCATCGTGCCGATGTAGCGCTGCTTGCTTTCCGTGCTCTTCGCGACCCCGCGACATCCCGCCAAGCCTTTGCCGCGGTCGACGCGAACCGGATGAACTGCGAAACGCCGGTCGATCCCTTTCCGCTGGCCTGACAACATCCGCCCCGGCTTTTGTACCCGGTGATAAAAGCACCGGGTACGCTTTCGTTTTCCGGGCTTTTTGGTTATGGACATCCATGGCCGAAAATGACGACGTAAATGACGATGACAGCCCTGCAATGGGCGAAAGCCGCGGCGATCGCGCCCGCAAGGCGCAGGCGGCGCGGGAGGCCGACCGCAAGGCAAAGGCTGCTGCAAAACTTCGCGAAAACCTGATGCGTCGCAAGGGACAGGCCCGCGCCCGCCGCGCCGGCGAAGCGGACGATACACAGGGACTTCCTGCATCCACACCGTCTGCCGCAAAATCGGACGAATCATCCTGATTTATGTGGGGTCACGGGACACTACGAGATTTCAAAAACATTGAAGCGCCAGGGGTTTTCGTCTAAGGACGCGACCTTCCAAGCGTGAGAGGGAAAGTTTTTCAACCATGGATCGCATTCGCATTACCGGCGGCAACAAGCTGAACGGCATCATTCCGATTTCCGGCGCCAAGAACGCCGCCCTGCCGCTGATGATCGCCTCGCTTTTGACCAGCGACACCCTGACGCTTGAAAACGTGCCGCATCTGGCAGACGTCGAGCAGTTGCTACGCATCCTCGGCAACCACGGCGTCGACATCTCCGTCAATGGCCGCCGTGAAGGCCAGACCGACAGCTACGCCCGCACCATCCAGTTCACCTGCCGCACCATCGTTGATACGACCGCCCCTTACGAGCTGGTCTCGAAGATGCGCGCTTCCTTCTGGGTCATCGGCCCGCTTCTGGCGCGTGAAGGCAAGGCCCGCGTATCGCTGCCAGGCGGTTGCGCCATCGGCACGCGCCCGGTCGACCTCTTCCTCGATAGCCTTGCAGCACTTGGCGCCGAGATCGAGATCGACGGCGGTTACGTCAATGTTTCTGCTCCCAAGGGCGGCCTTGTCGGCGCGCAATACACCTTCCCCAAGGTCTCCGTCGGTGCGACCCATGTGCTGCTGATGGCGGCGACGCTCGCCAAGGGCACGACCGTCATCGACAACGCCGCGCGCGAGCCGGAAATCGTTGATCTGGCGGATTGCCTGATCGCCATGGGCGCCAAGATCACCGGTGCCGGCACGAAGACGATCACCATCGAAGGCGTCTCTTCCCTCCACGGCGCGCGCCACCGCGTGCTGCCTGACCGTATCGAAACCGGCACCTATGCCATGGCCGTCGCCATGACCGGTGGTGACGTGACGCTGACGGGCACGCGCGCTTCGCTGCTCGATAACGCACTCGACACGCTGCGCCTTGCCGGTGCCGAAATCACCGAAACAGAAAGCGGCCTGCGCGTCGTGCGCAACGGTAACGGCATCCAGCCGGTCGATATCGTCACCGAACCCTTCCCGGGCTTCCCGACCGACCTGCAGGCACAGTTCATGGCGCTGATGACCCGTTCTTCCGGTGTCTCGCATGTCACCGAAACCATTTTCGAAAACCGCTTCATGCACGTACAGGAACTGGCCCGTCTCGGCGCCAAGATCTCGCTCTCGGGCCAGATGGCGCGTATCGAAGGCGTTTCCAAGCTGAAGGGCGCACCGGTCATGGCGACCGACCTGCGCGCCTCGGTGTCCCTCGTCATCGCCGGCCTTGCCGCCGAAGGCGACACGATGGTCAGCCGTGTCTATCACCTCGACCGCGGTTTCGAGCGTCTGGAAGAAAAGCTCACCCGCTGCGGCGCAATCGTCGAGCGTGTCAGCGACTGACTATCGCTTACATCGTCAGTCTTCGAAAGGACGGCAGGGAAACCCTTGCCGTCCTTTTTCGTATTCCTATGTTGAAACGGCATCCCGTTTCCCGCCTCATGTTCATGATCCGGCTCTGTCTCTTTGTTCTAACGCGATTCCGGACACAAAACCGGTGTCCAATTTTGCTGGAATTGCTCTCATCGGAGATTTCCCATGGCTGACGTTTCTTCCCCTGTCTGGTTCATTACCGGCTGCTCGACCGGCTTTGGCCGCGAACTCGCCAAGCTGACGCTCGACCGCGGCTGGCCGACCGTCGTCACCGCCCGCGACAAGGGCCGACTTGCCGATCTGGTCGAAGGTTACGACAACGCGCTTGCCGTCGATCTCGACGTCACCGATACCGGCCAGATCGATGCCGCTGTGAAGGCTGCGGAGAAAAAATTCGGCCGTATAGACGTGCTGGTGAACAATGCGGGCTACGGTTATCAGGCGTCGCTTGAAGAAGGCGAGGATGGCGAGATCCGCGACATGTTCGATGCAAATGTCTTCGGCCTCTTCGCAATGACCCGAGCAGTCCTGCCCGGCATGCGCGCCCGCCGCAAGGGCCACATCCTCAACCTTACCTCCCAGGCCGGTTTCATCGGCTTTGCCGGATCGGGTTATTATGCCGCCACCAAGCACGCGGTAGAGGGCTTTTCCGATGCGCTTGCCGCGGAGGGCGGGCCGCTCGGTATCAAGGTAACCTGTGTGGCACCAGGACCGTTCCGCACCGATTGGGCCGGCCGTTCACTGAAGCAGACGCCGGTGAAGATTGCGGACTATCAGGAGACCGCCGGCAGCCGCATGACGACCACTGCCGGCTATAGCGGCAATCAGCCGGGCGATCCGGTTCGCGCCGGCGAGGCGATGATCAAGGCGACCGAGGTGGAGAATCCGCCGCGCCATCTGGTGCTCGGCGAACTTGCCTATAACGGTATTACCGCCAAGCTCGCCGAACGCCTTGCCGAAATCGAGAGCTGGAAGGATGTCAGCCTTTCCGCCGACTTCCCGAAATAGGGCGAGTGAAATCAATGCTGCAAAGCCGGGGCGGAAATCGGTCCCGGCTTTGCACGAATGCTGTCAGGCCGATCGCTGTTTTGCCTGATCCCGAAGAATTTCGGTTGTCGTGTCGCGATCTGCGGGCCGGCCGAACAGGTAGCCCTGTGCAAAACCGCAGCCGAGGCGCTGTAGGCGAAGCGCCTGATCCGCGGTCTCGACGCCTTCCGCCACCATCCTCACCCCCAGTCCGCCGGCCATTCCCAGCAAAGCCTTGATGATGACTTCTCCTGGTCCGCCCGACATTCGGTCAACGAACGTCTTGTCGATTTTCACGACATCGACCGGGAAATTCAAAAGGTGGGTGAGTGAGGCATAGCCGGTGCCGAAATCGTCCAGTGCTACGAGCAATCCGTCGGAACGCATGTTTTCGATCGTCCGAGCGACTTTGCGGTCTTTCTCATCCATATAGACCGTTTCGGTAACCTCGATGACGACCTGGCCGGGCGGCACGTTTTCTTCAGCCAGATGCTGCGTGATCCGGCCTCGCAAATCTCCCTGGTCGAAATCCGCCATGGAGACATTCACGCTGACATAGGAAAGCTGGATGTCCTTATCGCGCCAGAAGCGCATGTCGCGGGCAACCTGTTTCAGCATCAGGTTCGTCAATTGGTGACCAAGCGAGGCATCCTGCAGTGCTTCGGCAAATGTTCCTGCGGAAAGAATCTCGCCATCTGCCGTGCGAATGCGGCAAAGCGCTTCCAGCCCCACGATTTGTCTGGTGTCGAGCCGCACGATCGGCTGGTAATGCGGCTCGATGCGGCCTTCGGCAAGCGCGCTCGTCACGGTCTGCAAGACACGAAAACGCTCCGCCACTGCGCCGGTCAGTTCTTCGCTGTAGAGAATGAAGCCGCCGCGCGCAGTCTGCTTGGCGTGATGGAGCGCGAGATTGGCATGTTGCAGATAGGTCGGGACACCGCCGTTCTGCGATGGAGTGCATATGGCACCGCCGCAACTGGCCGAAAGCTGAAGCGTGTGGCTGTTCTCCTGCAGACTGTGATCTGCCATCGCCCGCAGGATACGTCTGCATATTGAAGACAAATCCGGTGGCACGCCTTCGATCAACACGGCAAATTCATCGGCATCGACCCTGAAGGTGTTCTCGGGTCCGACAATCTGCGTGATGGCCCCTGCCGCCTCGTTGATCAGCCCGTCGCCCGCCTTGTGGCCGAACGCCTCGTTGACGCGCCCGAGGTGATCGATATCGACCAGAACAATGCCAAACGGGCTGGGATCGTTCTTTGCCCGCTCCTCTACGGTTCTGATGAAATTGGCCCGATTGCCGAGGCCTGTCAGTATATCGAAATAGGCGAGCCGCTGGTTCTCCGCCTTCACCTCTTCACGTTCAAGCAGGAGAGAGCAGAGGTCGACGCATTCCGCGACGATCATCCGCTCTTCTTCGGTCGGCCCCCGGTTTTCCTTGTAATAGAAACCGAAGGCACCGAGGACGCGTCCGTCACTTTGTAGGATCGGGCTGGACCAGCAGGCTTTCACCTCATGCTCCCTTGCCAGAATATCGGCAAGCGCCCGGTAGGGAAGCCAGTAGGGATCGGTGAATATATTCTCGACGGCGATTGCCCGGCCGAGAAACGCTGCCGTACCACACGAGCCGGCACTCGGCCCGATCGGGATGCCATCAAGTGCTGTCGAATATTCCTTGGCAATGGTTGGGCCGGCCAGCGGATGCAGATGGCCTTGCCGATCGACCGTCACCAGAGAGCAGAGCACGCCCTCGGCCATTTTTTCCGCATGGGTGCAGATATGGTTGCCTGCCTCTTTGCCAGAACAGCCGCGTGCAAGCATATCCAGTATTTCCTGCTGAACCTGTCCTCTCGTGGCTGGCATTCGTCAAATATTCCTGGCTTAAAATGGCTTGGCTAATGGATTTCGGAATGATGTCCTATAAAAGGTAAGTATAAGGTTAGTCGGAGAGACATGATGATCTGAAATGCTCGATATTCCGGCGATATGGTGCGCAAGGTGACCCAGGTCAATGTTTTGCGCCTTGTCTCACCCTGGGCTCCCGCGGAGCTATCGAGGGAAACATCTCTGTCCATAACGTATTTCGCCTATCTCTCCGCGGTCCTTGCTCTTCTGCTGGCGCCGTGTCCGACAAACACGTTGATGGGCATTGCCGGTGCGCGCGGCGGCCTTGGCGCATCCGTCACGCTTCTTCCGGCGGAACTTGCCGGTTACCTGACGACGATCCTACCGCTGACATGGTTGGGTGCGGAGCTTCTCGCCCGCTTCCCTTCGGCGTCTGTTACCTTGAAAGTGGTCGCGGCAGTCTGGGTCATGTTCCTTGCCGTGAGGCTCTGGCGCATGCCGTCTGATGCGCAAACCGGCAGCGGCGTGACCGCAGGCCGCGTCTACGTGACCACCTTGCTCAATCCCAAGGCCCTCATTTTCGGCCTGGTGCTTCTGCCCGCACCCGCTGACAGCCAGTTTATCCCGCGTCTTGCCGCCTTTTGCATCATGGTCGCGGCCGTCGCCATGCTGTGGGGTGGTTTCGGCCGACTGACCCAGGCGGGCGACAGCAGTGGCAGGCGGCTTCTGCTGATCCAGCATGCAGCTTCTGTCTGGTTGGCTATCGTCTCTGTGACACTGATGACCGACGTACTTCGCGCCTAGCCGAAGCGGCCGGGAGAAAACGACTTGAGATCGATGGCGGGCGGCCGATCCTGTAATAGATCCGCCACCAGTCGTGCCGTGCCGGCCGATTGGGTGAGGCCGAGATGGCCATGACCGAAGGCATAGACGACATTTCCCGTCGCCTTTGCCCGGCCGATCGCGGGCAGGCTGTCCGGCATGGACGGTCGAAAGCCCATCCACTGCACGCCGCCTTCGGTTTTCAGGCCCGGAAGAAAGCTCTTCGCCTTCTTCAGCATCGCCTCCGAGCGCGCATAATTCGGCGGCAAGGACAGTCCGCCAAGCTCCACCGCTCCGCCGACACGGATGCCGCTGGTCAGCCGGGTGACAACAAAGCCATGGCCGCCGAACGTGATCTGCATGCGCAGATCGAGTGCATCGGAGGGGAGGGTGGTGTTGTAGCCGCGCTCGGTTTCGAGCGGAATGTTTTCACCAAGCGTGCGGGCAATGCGATGCGAGAACGCACCGGCCGACAGCACGACCTTGCCGGCCGAGCGCGCCACATCGCCCGCAAGCACGATCTCGACGCCATCCGAAATGGAGCGCAAGGCTTTGACCTCGGCAATCTCGATCACGCCACCACGGGCGCGAAAATTCTCGGCAAGCGCCAGCGTGTAGAGCTTCGGATCGGCGATCGAATACCAGCCGGGCGTGAATGTGCCGCGGATGAAACGGGGCGCGATCCCCGGCTGAATGCCTGCCATCTCGTCGGCATCCATGTGCCGGAACTCCATCCCGTGCTGTTCCCTCGCTTCCCAGCCGGGCAGCGAGGCGCGGAATTCGCCGTCGCTTTCATAAACCTGTAGATTGCCTTCCCTGCGCAGCATGGAAAGCGTGTCGGTGGCCGAAAGGAAAGGTTCGAGCTCGGCCTTGGAAAGATCCATCAGGGCGGTCTGGGCGCTGGTCGAATGCGCCACGCGCGAGGCCGAACAGGCGCGCCAGAAACGGAACATCCACGGCGCCATATTGAGCGCGTAAGCCGGCGGAATGGAAAGTGGTCCGAGCGGATCGAGCAGCCATTTTGGTGCTTTCTTCAGAATGCCCGGCGAGGCGAGCGGCAGAATATCGGTAAAGGCGAAGGCGCCTGCATTGCCCGCCGAAGCGCCCGCCGCCGGGCCTTCGCGGTCGATGACCGTAACGTTGAAACCGCGCATCTGCGCAGCGATGGCGACGGAAAGGCCGACGACCCCCGCCCCGATGACGACTATATCCGACCTTGCCATTTCCCTGATCGTCCCGTCTTCGCGCGGCCGTTTGCGGCTTCGCGCATGTTCCCCGTGTTCTGATGTGACAAAGCCCTCCTGAAGGGGAGGGCTTTGCGTGTTCGAATATCAGGCCTTGCAGGTCTGAACTGCGCCGGGCAGCTTGCTCCAGTCGGCATACCAGCTGTCGAAGAGTTTCAGCTGCGCCTCGACATAACCGCGCTGGCTGTCTGAGAGCACGTCGGTCTCGATGAAGTTGAGCGAAAACTCCTCATTTCCCTTCAAGACCATCATGTGCTTGAAATAGAGCACCAGATCCGGGCCTTCATCGAAGGAGGAAAGCACGCCGAGCGCTTCTTCCAGTTCTTTGGCACGGATGCGTGCATCCGCGTCGCCTTTGGCGGCTGCCTGGGCCAGATTGCACAGATGCAGCACTTCCTTCGGCAGAACATTGCCGATGCCGGTAATGGCGCCGGTTGCGCCGCAATTGACATAACCGTGGTAGACGGCGGTATCGACGCCGATCATCAGCGTCACGTCGTCGTCACGGCTGGTGATGTTTTCGGCCGCATAACGCATGTCTTCCGGACCGCCGAATTCCTTGAAGCCGACAAGGTTCGGATGTTCTGCGCGCAGCGCGAAGAACAGGTCGGCGCGGGTGGCAAAACCGTAATAGGGGCTGTTGTAGATGACCGCCGGAAGATCCGGAGCCGCCGACAGGATCGCCTTGAAATGCGCCTTCTGGGCGGAGATCACCGAACCGCGAGAAAGGACGCGCGGGATGACCATCAAGCCTTGCGCGCCGACCTTCTGGGCGTGCGCGGCAAGGGCTACGGCCGAAGCCGAGTTGATCGCACCGGTGCCGACGATCACTGGAATGCCGGCCTTCACCAGGCGCTCGACGCCTTCCATGCGCTGTGCGTCCGTCAGAAGCGGCCAGTCGCCCATCGAGCCGCAATACACAACGGCGGACATGCCGGCGTCGATCAGTTCTTTGCCCTTGACAACCAGCGCGTCGAAATCCGGCGTGCGGTCGCTTTTGCAGGGGGTCATCAGTGCCGGTACGACGCCGGAGAAGATTTTCGATTTCATCTTGCAAGTCCTCGATATCAAAACGGCCGGCGGAGACGACAGCTGGCTTCCGGCCCCAGCCTCTGGAGCAGAGAATACTCCTTCCATTTTCTTTGTCGACAAAAAAAATACAAGATATCAAAGATCAATATCGAGGCGGTCGTTGCGGGTCAGAAGCTGGCCGATTTGTTCGACGATCTGCTCGCCATGCGCCTTGCCGAGACGGTCTGCCTCGACAACGTTGCGCGCCTCGACGGCGGCGATGATCTCTTCATGCTCATCGACATAACGCGCCGGCAGGCGGTCCTCGTAGGACTGGTAATAGAGGCGAAGCATGCGGCGTCCTTCGCCGAGCAACCGGTCAAAGAAGCTCGCGTAATAGGCATTGCGCCCGGCAGCAGCGATGGCCGAATGAAAATCGGCATTGGTGGCGATCATCGCCAGCGCGTCCTGCGCCGCCACCGCCGCGCTGAATTCAGCCTGTCGCTCGCGGATGAGGAGAAGATCATCCGCCCTATGGTGCTGGGCCGCCAGCCGGGTGGTAACGCGGTACATCAGGACCAGCGCATCGAAATAGGCGGGCATGCCGAGAAAATCGATATTCGACACCATGGTCGAGCGGTTCGGCAAAGTCTCGATCAACCCTTCGCCAGCAAGCCGCACCAAAGCTTCGCGGATCGGCGTGCGCGACATGCCGAAACGCGCCGCAAGCTGCACCTCGTCGATAGCGCTGCCGGGAGAAAGCTTCAGGTCGAGAATCTCGTCGCGCAACAGATCATAGACCAGTTTGACCCCGGATCCCCGCTTGCGTTCCGTGATCTGGCTCGAATCGTCATGGGTCATTTGCGCCTCACTTGTCGACATGATGTCTTTTCGTCTTAGCGCATTGGAAGGGATGCGTTAAGCCAACGGGCAGCGATCTCTTCTGTTCGTTCGATCAGGAAGGTGATGGCGAGGCACAAAACGCATGCGCAGGGCAGGGATACGGCGGCTGGACGCGAAAAGAGGGTGATTGCCGCCGCAGTCCGGCGGCTGGCAGGCCTGTTTTGCGGCCCGCTCGAAATCGAGAGGCATCTAATTTCGGATAAATGTCATTATCTCTTCATTTTTCTCAGATTGAGGTTGATCCTTCAAAATTCATCGGTATATATCGCGCCGTTCCAACGTTTTTGGGTCCGCAGCGACACAGAACATCCTGATGGACAGGTGGCCGAGTGGTTTAAGGCGCACGCCTGGAACGCGTGTGTACGTGAAAGCGTACCGTGGGTTCGAATCCATTATCTCGTCCACCCCGTAGCCTGCACGCCCGCATCCGGTTGGGAGAAGGGACAGGTCGAGAACCAGGTCGGCCTCGTACGCGAGCGCTTCTTCACACCACGTCTCAGGGTCAAAAGTCTGGAGGAACTGAATGTCTGGCTGCTCGACAAGTGCGTTGCCTATGCCAAGGCTCACGGCCATCCCGAACAGACAGCGCAAACTATCTGGCAGATGTTTGAGGCCGAACGCGGCTGCCTCGTGCGTTACGTTGGCCCAATCGATGGGTTCCACAGTGTTCCAGCCTCGGTGTCGAAGACTTGCACCGTCCGCTTCGACAACAACAAATACTCGGTCCTGTCGACTGCCGTCGGCCGTCCCGTCGAGGTTCATGCCTATGCGGATCGGATCGTCATCAAGCAGGATGGCGTGACGGTCGCTGAACACCCGCGCAGCTTCGGCCGTGGCGACACTGTTTACGATTCCTGGCACTATGTCCCTGTCCTTGCTCGCAAACCCGGTGCCTTGCGCAACGGCGCTCCCTTCCGGGAATGGGTTTTGCCAGCCGCGATGGAGAAGGTGCGCAGGCGGTTGAAGAGTGCTGACGACGGTGATCGACAGATGGTCACCATACTCGGATGTATTCCCGCCGATGGTCTCGTCGCCGTTGAGGCCGCTTGTCAGGAAGCACTCGATCACGGCGTCTGCTCGGCCTCGGTGATCATCAACATTCTGGCGCGAAGCCGCGATCCAGCTCCGGCGGCAACCCTTCAAATCCCGGATGCGCTTCGGCTTGCC
>DFNX01000006.1 GCA_002376235.1 Neorhizobium sp. UBA3556
CGCGCCGCCGCCATGAGCATGTGGGCGGAAATCGCTCGGACCTGAACGGCAAGCCGAGCAGAAACCCAGGCTGTCGCCCGACGGACGTTAAGTTTACGATGCCCGCTCAAGAGCTTAAAAGCAGAGACACCTGACCTTTTGCACTATCCTGTCTTGTTTGAAAGCCGCTGTACCGATCCGAATATCGACGAATTAAATCCCTTTGCTTGGAGGCCGTAAAGTCGATGATCGATCTAAGCGACGCAACCATGAAACTGTGCGAAAAAATACGGCTGACCTTGCGAAGAGCAGGAGTGGGACGAGACATGTAATCGTTGAGACGGGAACACATCTGAGCGTCGCAAGGGCTGGCATCGTTTGGATTGCTGTGAATATTGTGCGCATCCATAAGCGCCACAGGAACTACCCATGAATTTCCCAATTCTTGCGACCGTCACTCAATGGTTCTCGGCCTTTCGGTCACGCGGCTTCTGCTTGGCCTTGTGACCGTGTTTCGTATCCGTCGAAAATCACCCATTGACTGGGTGCCTCTCGCATGGAGCGGCATTCTCTTCATCACCCAATTGTAATACTGGTGGGCAATCAATCAGCTGCCGACCCTGAGGCAGGCGTTTCAATTCGGCGACTTTCTGTTCTTAGTTGCAACGACCCTGATGCTGTTCCTCACTGCAGCTCTTCTTTTGCCCAGCCGGAGCGAGGACGAGACGGAGGGCTTGAGGGCATATTTCGAGCAGGACGGCAGATATGCGCTGATTTCTCTGACAGGCTATCTTCTCCTGGGCTTCGTCGTGAACCTCTTCGAATTTGAGGGTTCCCTTGACGCTGCCTGGGCGTTTACAGACATTCCACTCATTATCCTCCCAGTCCTCGCATTCATTTTACGCGAGCGAAAATACTATGCCGCAATCACGCTTGTTTACGTGCCTCTATCCGCTCTTGATATCTGGATTTCGAACTGGTCGTGAAGACGTTCAGGGGAGATGACTGCCCGTTGATGCGCATCACAGTACGAGTTTGCGCAGCTGCTGGGACAGGAGGTCCATCAAGCTGACTGTCACGATGATGATGAGAAGCATCGCCGAGGCCTGTGGGTAATAGAAGCCGCGGATGTTTTCGAACAGAACCTGGCCAATTCCACCTGCACCAATGATGCCAAGGACGGTGGCCGAGCGGATGTTGGATTCGAGGCGATAGAGGGAGAGCGAGATCCACAGCGGCAGAACCTGCGGAATGACACCGAACAGGACCTGCTGCACGCGCGAGGCGCCGGTAGTGCGGATCGCCTCGACCGGGCGCGGATCGATCGCTTCGACGGCTTCGGAAAACAGTTTCGAGAGCGTACCGGTCGTGTGGATGAACAGTGCCATGACACCCGCGAAGGGGCCAAGGCCAACCGCGACGACGAAGAGAACCGCAAAGACCACTTCATGGATGGCACGGAACATATCCATCAGCCGGCGCACAGGCTGCAGAACCCACCAGGGCGCCATGTTGTGGGCGGAAAGGATGCCGAGCGGAATGGAGAACAGGACCGCCAGGAACGTGCCCCAGAGCGCGATCTGGACAGTCACAACCATCTCTTGCAGATAATATCGCCAGTCGCTGAAGTCAGGGTTCATGAAGCCACTGGCATATTCCGCCATGTTGCCGGCATCGGTGAACAGATAGGTCCATCGACCCATGTCTGCCGGTGTCCAGCTGAAGGCAAGCGCGGCGACAACGGCCAACAGGAGAAGACCGTTGCGTGTGCCGCCGGGCTGTTTTGGCAGGGAGCCTGCTACGGCAAGGTCTGTTGTCGTTGTTGCTTTGGTCATGGATGCGGTCTCGCGTCGGGAGGGGGAGAGACAGGCCTTCCAGCCTGCCTCGTTTTTGTTCGGTATCAGTTGCCAACCTTGGCGAGATCGGCCTCGTATTTTGCCTTCTGCGCCGTCAGATCCTCGATCTTGGCTCCCTTGGCGCTCGCATCGAGCTTGGCGTCGCCTTCAGCCTGGGCGATCGACTTGCTCAGTTCCATCACGCGGATCGGCAGGAGCTGGTCATTCGTGGATGCGCGGAACGGCGCCCATTTCAGGCCGGCGAGGATCTTCTCTTCGTCCTCGACATTGCCCTTGGACTTGTCCGTGCCGAAGGTGAGGAAGAAGTCCCGGATCTTGGTCTTGGCGTCTTCAGAGAGGCCCTTGCGCCAGACGATCGGGTCGGCCGGGATCAGCGGCGAGCGCCAAATTTCGCGGATGTTGTCGTAGGCCTTCGGGTTGTTCTGCTTGATCAGCGCCATATTCTCGGTGTTGTTGGCAGCAGCGTCGACCTGGCGGTTGGCAACGGCCATGGCGTTGGTTTCGTGGTTGGCGTTGGTGACGTTCTTGAAGCACTTCTTCGGGTCGATGTTGTTCTTAGAGAAGACGAAGGTCATCGGCACGAGATAACCGGAGGTCGAGTTCGGGTCGCCGAGGCCGAAGTTGAGCGACTGGTCGCATTTCAGGACCTGATCAATGTTCTGGATCGGAGAATCCTTCGGCACGATGACAACCGACCAGTAACCCGGCTCACCGGTGGCGGCGACACTCTGTACGAATACTTCGCCATCGGCGCGATCGACGGCTTCCACCGCAGACTTGTTGCCGTACCAGGCCATCTGCACCTTGTCGAAACGCATGCCTTCGATGATGCCGGCGTAGTCGGAGGCAAAGAACGGCTTCACATCGAGGCCGGTCTTTTCCTTCATCGCCTCGAGGAAAGGAAGCCAGCTGCTTTTCAGGTTCTGCTGGGATTCCGTCGAGATGATACCGAAGTTGATGGTTTCTGCCGTCTGCGCTGCAGAGCCAAGGGAGAGGGCGAGCGTCGCCGCCGCCATGCTTTTCAGGATCGCGTTCATTGTAGTCTCCGTGTGTTTCAGACGTGGTTAGGCGGGCAGGGCCTCGGCCTGCAGTGTTCTCGATGTGGGCGCAGAGGCGACCGGAGCGGGGTGACCTGCCGGGGCATCCGGCAGGACCAGTTCTTCCGAGGCCGCGCCATAAAGCTCGGCCAGGAATTCGTTGGTGAGGGCGCTGGAGGGCCCGTCATAGACAATCCTGCCGTCGCGCATCGCAATGGTGCGCGGGCAATAGCGTCGGGCATATTCGACCTGATGCAACGACACTACCACGGTTATTCCGTCCTTCGCATTGATGTCGGAGAGGACATCCATGACGCGGCGGGCCGAGGACGGATCGAGTGCCGAAATCGGTTCGTCGGCAATCAGGATTTCTGCTTCCTGGACCAGCGTGCGGGCAATGGCGGCGCGCTGCTGCTGGCCACCCGAAAGCGTCGACGAGCGCTGGCTGATGACCTGGGGAATGCCGACCCGTTCCAGCGCTGCCTGCGCCTTGAGTTTCTCATCGCGGTTGAAGAGGCCAAGCGTGCCGCGCCAGCGCGGCGTGCGGCCAAGATGGCCGATGAGCACATTGGTCAGCACGGAAAGGCGGCCGACCAGATTGAACTGCTGGAAAATCACCGAGACCCGCCCGCGCTTCAGTCGCCTGTTGAGGCGGCCGCCATTTTGACAGAGATCGCCCAGAACCTCGATACGGCCACCTGCGGCGTCCGCCGTTTCGAGGCCGGCAATATGGCGGATGAGCGTGCTTTTTCCTGAACCTGACGCACCAATCAGAGCGACCATCTCGCCACGATCGACGGTGACGCTGACCTTGTCCAGAGCACGGGTTTTTCCGAAAGTCTTTGAGACGTCGGAGACCGTTATCGCTGTCATTGGCATTTTCTCACCTCGGTCACAGTCACACGTCCACCGTTCGCGCAGACGTCAAAACCCTGCGCGGCCCATGAATATGCGAGATTGAATACTCCGCTTTACGCTGGCGGATTACGTATTGATCCGTCGGCAAAGCAACGTTTTTTCCCGATGCTTTGAGCGAATGACCAATTTCTTATCGGCAGAACGGTGACAGTTTCGTGACAATGTGCCGTCGGCGTCCTGTTGACGCGATCCAAATTTTCTGTCGATCCCATAGGTGTAATCTATGGGTCGTTCAGGCCGATGATATTGCCCGGCTTTTTCTGGTGCACGCGGGTTTCAAAGGACCGTATCGACGAAGGCTTTTATCGAACGCGCAGACGTCCGATCTTCCAGAAAGGCCAGCCGGTATTCCGTTCGGATCTTGCCGCCCGAGATGCGCAGCGTCTTGAGCCGGGAGTGCGATACAAACTCGAAATCCGCAACAACGCCGACCCCGAGGCCGCGTTCGACCGCTTTCCAGACCCCCTCGCGGCTGCCGATCTCCATGAACGGATTGAGCGTGACATCGGCCAGACCCGCCGCATGTTCAAGCGCATAACGGGTGGTCGAGCCTTCCTCCCTGAGGATCAGCGGCTCGTGCGACAGTTCTGCAAGTTCGATCTCGTCCCGTTGCCACCAGGGATGAGTGTCATTGACGAAGGCGACGATCTCCTGCGTGCTGAAGGAGATGGTTCTGATGCGGGGATCATCGATCTTGTGGGCAAGTATGGCAATGTCGGCTTCCAGTTCGAGGACACGCCGCAATGTCATCTCGGAGTTCCCGAGCACCATGTTGACCTTGAAAGACGGATAGTGGGCGACAAAGCGCGCGATCATGTCCGTGGCATGGAATGGGCTGACGGCGGCGATCTTCAAGACGCCGGTCTTCAGTTCCCCGAAGTTGACCAGCAATTCTTCCGCCTCGTCATGGAGCTTGAACAGTCGCGCGCTGATCGAAAGCAGCGATCGGCCAGCCTCAGTCAGTTCGATCTGGCGACCCTGCCGAAGAAACAGCTCGACGCCGTAGCGCTCCTCCAGATCCCGCACCTGGGTCGTCAAGGTCGGCTGGCTGACGCGCAAGGCCCTTGCCGCGGCGGAAAAGCCACGATGGGTGGCAACCGCCTGGAACGCTCGCAGATGGGTGAAGACGATGGCCAATGGTAACCCCTCGGTTTGTGTCGCTTCGCGCTATGCGCTCTCCGACCATCCATAGATCCTATCAATGGATGATAACAGAAATATGGATTGGATTTATCCGCCGGGTCGAGCCATTCAATCGCTCAAACAAGGAGCAAGCGATGCGTGCCTGGACCTATTCCAACCCTGTGAAGATTGTTTTCGGCACTGGTGCGCTTGCGCAGGCCAAACAGGCTGTGGCCGGTCGGCGCTATTGTCTTCTGACCTACAACGACCATCCTGTTTTCGACAAACTGGTTGCTCGTATCTCGCAGGAAATCGGTGAGCCGACGGTGATTGTCCGTGACGTCGAGCCCAATCCGAGCTTTGAAGGCTTGCGAGCCGCCTGCCGATCTTTTGCAGCCGCAGGCATTGCGCCTGACGTCATTCTGGCAGTCGGCGGCGGTTCGGTGATCGATACCGCCAAGGTACTCTCGGCCGGTGGTGGCGACTTCGATAGGGTTCAGGCCTATCTGGAAGGCCGCGCCACAGCCGACACATTGCTCGATCTGCCGATCATCGCCGTTCCGACGACGGCCGGGACGGGCAGCGAAGTGACCTGCTGGGCAACAGTGTGGGATACGGCGGCGAAGAAAAAATACTCTCTGGCGGATGCCCGTTACTACCCTGAGCAAGCCATTCTCGACCCGGAACTGACCGTCGGCGTGCCACGCTCGCTCACGCTTTCCACAGGTCTCGATGCGCTGTCGCATGCGCTCGAGAGCATCTGGAATGTCAATGCCAATCCCGTCTCTGCAAGTCATGCCGTCTCGGCGGCGCGAGAGATCATCGAGGTTCTCCCCGCGCTCGTCGGCAATCCAGGCGACATCGGCCTGCGGACACGGATGATGCGCGCGAGCCTGTCTGCGGGCCTCGCGTTTTCGAACACGAAGACGGCTCTCGCGCATTCCCTTTCCTACTATCTGACGCTGCACCACGGCACGGTTCACGGCATTGCCTGCTCGTTCAGCCTGCCGGCCATCATGCGCAGTGTCATCGGCCATGATGACGATTGCGATGCTGCGCTGCGCCGCATTTTCGGCGAGGATCTCGAGGCGGGTGCCGAGAGGCTGGAGACATTTCTGAGAAATCTCGGCGTATCGACGACGGCGACCGACTATGGCGTGACGCGGGATAACTGGGTTCGCGCCATTGACGACGCGCTGCTTGGCGAGCGCGGCCGCAACTTCATCGGAAGTCGCGAGGCGGTTCTGGCGTCTGCCGCCTGATCCACCCTACGCGTGCCGGAAAAACCGTCATGCAAAATCCCTAGAACGATCCGGTTACCGGTCGGTTGGAGAGGAACAGGAAAATGAGCAAGAGTTTCGATCTGGCTGTGGTTGGTGCCGGGATTGTCGGTCTTTCGGTGGCACTGGCCGCTGTCAAGAAAGGCAAGAAGGTCGTCGTCATCGAGCGCAATGCCAAGGCGATCGGTGCGTCGATCCGCAATTTCGGCTTTATCACCATTTCAGGCCAGAAGCAGGGCGATCACTGGGCGCGTGCCCGCCGCGCTCGGGATGTCTGGGCTGAGGTGGCCGAGGCGGCAGGGATCGACGTCATCCATCGTGGCCTGGTCATGCCGGCCTATCGCGAGGAGGCCGAAGCCGTGCTCGACGCCTTCCTGGAAACAGAAATGGGGGCGGACTGCCGCCGTATCTCGGCCGGCGAGGCGCTGGACCATGTACCCTCCATCCGCTCCGCAGGCATGCGCGGGGCGCTCTACAGCCCGCATGAGATCCGGGTCGAATCCCGCGAGGCCATTCCCAAGATTGCTGCCTGGCTGGAGGCGCATCATGGCGTGACGTTTCACTGGAGCACTGCAGTCAATTTGGTCGAGGACACCAAGGTCATCACCAGCCGCGGCGTGATCGAGGCGGATGCCTGTGTCGTCTGCCCCGGCGACGATTTTTCCACGCTCTTTCCCGATCGTATCGCCCCCTACAAGCTTCGCGTCTGCACGCTGCAGATGCTGCGCGTCATGCCGGCAAAACAGGTCAAGTTCGATGCCGCGGTCATGTCGGATCTGAGCTATGCCCGCTACGATGGTTTTGCTGATCTGCCGGTGGCGAAAGCGCTATGCGACCGGCTCGACACGGAACTTTCGGAAATGCGTCGGGAAGGCATTCATCTGATCGCCGTCCGCTCGGCCGATGGCTCGCTCGTGGTTGGCGACAGCCATGTCTATGGCGCGGCGCAGGAACCGTTCGCGCAGGACCGTATCGACGCACTGATCATGGAAGCCTTTGACGAAATCTTCGACATGCCGGGCCGTCAGATCATCGGCCGCTGGTGCGGCAGCTACGCCTCGGCGAGCGATCGCGTCGTCATGATCGACGAGCCGGCCGACAACATCCGCCTCGTCATGGTGACCGGCGGCACGGGCGCCTCGACCGGCTTTGCACTGGGCGAACAGGTCATCAACTCTCTTTACGCATAGGTTTGAAGCAAATGGCACATCTCAAGGCTGTCGTGTTCGATTGGGCGGGCACGGTTATCGATTTCGGTTCCTTCGCGCCGATGGGCGTTTTTGTCGAGGCATTTTCCCGCTTCGGTATCGAGGTGTCGATCGCCGAGGCCCGCGAGCCGATGGGTCGGCCGAAATGGGACCATATCGAGGCGATGATGGCCCAGTCGCGCATCAAGGCTGCGTGGACGGAAAAGCATGGGCATGCACCGACGCGTGACGATATCCAGGCGGTCTATGACGTCTTCGTTCCGTTGAATGAAGAGGTGGTCGACCAGTATGCCGACCTCGTTCCGGGCGTTCCTGAAATGGCGAAGGCTCTGCGTGAGAAAGGTCTCAAGATCGGCTCGACGACCGGCTATACGCGCTCGATCATGGCGCGCGTGCTGCCGCTCGCCAAGGCGCAGGGCTATGAGGCCGACAATCTCGTCTGCGCTGGCGATCTGCCGCATGGACGCCCGACGCCGATGAACATGTACAAGTGTTTTCTCGATCTCGACGTCTGGCCGGCAAGCGCCGTTGTAAAAGTCGATGACACCGGTGTGGGCATCGACGAAGGCCGCGAGGCGGGCACCTGGACAGTTGCAGTGTCGCTGAGTGGCAATGAAGCCGGGGTGACACCGGAACAGCTTGCCGCAATGAACGCCGCCGAGAAGGACGCATTGCGCGAAAAGGCATCGTCCGTCCTTCGCAAGCATCGCCCCGACTACATCATCGACACCGTCGCAGAACTTCTGCCTGTTCTTGCGGAAATCGAACAGCGAATGGCAAATGGAGAACGGCCCGCGCTCGCGTCGGCGTAACAACTTTGTTGTGAAGGAGCAGGGGCACCGTAAACTTAACGACCATTAAGCGACAGAGTGTGCTCCTGCTCGGCTTGCCAATCACAGCCGAGCGATTTCCGCCCACATGCTCATGGCGGCAGCGCGCAGTTCGCGATGATGGCTGGAGGAAATATCTTGGCGGGGGATGTGGACGAGGTTGGTGATCGGATCGTGAAAGGAGACGAAGCGCTGCAACTGTCGCCGTGACTTGAAGCGCTTTATGGTCCGCTCTCGTCGTCGTATTGGTTGATGGGAGTTCTCTGCCCGGTTGTTCAATCCCTTGTGTGAGCGATGCTCGACGCCGGGCGTGATCTTTCGTTTTGCGGCGTCTAGGATCGGGCTTATCGGTGACCATCACTCGCGGCGCACGGCCTTGGCCCTTTAGCAGCTTGCGCATCAGGCGTTCTGCTGCTTTGGCATTGCGGCGGCTTTGCACCAGAACCTCCAGCACAAATCCGTCCTGGTCAACGGCGCGCCACAGCCAATGCTTCTTACCTCGGATCGAAATGACGGCTTCATCGAAATGCCATTTATCTCCGAGCCGGCCGCACGAGCGTCGACGGATCTGGTTGGCGAAGGTGCGGCCGAATTTCTCCGCGCACAGCCGGATCGTCTGATCTGAAACGATGATCCATCGCGCCGCCAGCATGTCCTCGACCATCCGCAGGCTCAATGGAAAGCGGAAATAGAGACAGATGGTGTGGGCGATAATCTCAGCGGGAAACCGATGGCGGCGATAGAGCGGATCACGGTCTGTCATGCCCCGTTATCCCACATCGAAGCCGCAAATCTGTTAACTTTACGATGCCCTGCGCAGTTATAGTCGTCATTCTGACATCAGCTCACTTGGGACTAAGCGCGGTTCGCCGCTTTACAGCGCTTTTTACCGTAACGTACTTGAAGAGGGTCATTTATCTGGGGAGCGTGCGCTCAAAGACTTAAGCGAAGGAGCGCACGATGAGTGACAGCAATATCGACAAGAGCAAAAAGGACGGTGGCATGTCCCTAAGCCGCCGCACTCTTCTTTCTGGGGCCTCGGCTTTGACGGCAGGATCGGTGACGCTATCTCCTTCATCAGTACACGCACAGTCAGCAGAAATCCTGCCGTCCCCCGAGCCGCGTTTCAAGGGCAGTGTCGGCACGCTTTATAGCAACTCCACCGCCGACGTGCCGGTTATAGCCAGTGCGCCGAAGGGCGCTCCCAATGTGGTGCTCGTGCTGCTCGATGACGTCGGTTTCGGCCATGCCAGCACATTCGGCGGACCGGTGAATACGCCCACGCTGCAAATGCTGGCGGAGGGAGGCATCAGCTACAACCGCTTCCATACAACGGCACTTTGCTCTCCGACCCGAGCCGCCATGCTATCCGGCCGCAATCACCATTCCGTTCATACCGGCATCATCATGGAGCTGGCGACCGGCTTTCCGGGCTATGACGGCAAATGGCCGAAGGATTCTGCCTGCGTGGCAGAGATTCTTCGGCAGAACAATTACAACACGGCAGCTTTCGGCAAGTGGCACAACACGCCGGACTATGAAACGAGTGCCGCCGGGCCGTTCGACCGTTGGCCCGCCGGCCTCGGCTTCGAATATTTCTGGGGGTTCATGGGGGGCGAGACCAACAACTGGCATCCGCCTTTGCATGAAAACACTACGCCGGTCGAAAAGCCTGCCGACGATCCCACATGGCATCTCTCGGAAGCCATGGCGGAAAAAGCCATATCCTGGATCAGTAGTCAGAAGGCATCCGCTCCCAACAAGCCCTTCTTCCTCTATTGGGCGCCGGGCGCCGGCCACGCACCGCATCATGTCGCCAAGGAATGGGCCGACAAATACAAAGGCCAGTTCGACCACGGCTGGGACGTCCAGCGACAGAAGACCTATGACAACCAGAAGAGGCTGGGCCTCATCCCCGAGGACACCCAGCTTACGCCGAGGCCCGAGGAAATTCCGGCCTGGGACAGCTGCTCTGCAGACGAAAAGCGCCTGTATTCGCGCATGCAGGAAGTGTTTGCAGGCTTCATGGAGCATGTCGATGCGCAGGTTGCCAAGCTGGTGGAGGCTCTTGAAGAGCTTGGGCAGCGCGACAACACGCTGATCATCTATGTGGTGGGCGACAACGGCCCGAGCGCCGAAGGTTCGCTGACCGGCACGCTGAACAACATGAAGGCACAGCAGGGTTTTCCTGATGATGTGCCGACAATGTTGTCCAAGATCGACGAGATTGGCGGTCCCAAACACGAAAATCACTATCCGGTTGGTTGGTGCTGGGCCGGGACATCGCCCCTTAAATGGATGAAGCAGGTTGC
Source organism: Neorhizobium sp. UBA3556 (assembly GCA_002376235.1). GTDB lineage: Bacteria > Pseudomonadota > Alphaproteobacteria > Rhizobiales > Rhizobiaceae > Neorhizobium. Next base: position 10,543 of record DFNX01000006.1, read on the forward strand.
CTCCCATTTCGGCGGCACGCGCAACCCGGTGGTAATGAACTGGCCAGCCCGTATCAAGGACGCAGGGGGGCTGAGGTCCCAGTTTCATCATGCCATCGACATCGTGCCAACGATCCTCGAAGCGGCCGGCATTGCCGAGCCGCAGGAAGTGAACGGCGTATTCCAGAAACCGATCCAGGGCGTCTCCATGGTTTACACCTGGGGAGACGCAAAAGCCGACGGACGCCGCAAGACGCAATATTTCGAGATGTTCGGCAATCGCGCGCTTTATCATGACGGCTGGGTGGCGGCATGCCGGCACGGCAAGCTGCCTTGGGAGACATCCGGGTCCTATTCGTTCGAGAATGACAAGTGGGAGCTCTACAACATCGAGAAGGATTTCTCCGAATTCAATGATCTCGCCGCAGAGCGGCCGGAGAAGCTGCGCGAGTTGCAGGACCTCTTCCTGGCGGAAGCAGCAAAATACAATGTTCTGCCGCTGGATGATCGCTTCGCCGAACGGGCAGACGTCAACACCAAGCCGAACAATCTGCGTGGGATAACCCGTTTCGTTTATCTGCCGGGCACGGTGCGGATACCGGAAACGTCATCGCCCAACACGAAGAACGTCAATCACGTCATTGCCGCGGAAGTCGAGGTCGAGGCCGGGACGGAAGGGGTTATCGTCTGCTGCGGCGGAGAATCCGGTGGCTATACGCTGTTCATGAAGGATGGCAAATTCCACTGGGAGCACAACTGGTTCAACACCGAGCGATATCGCGTTTCATCTTCCGCGGCCATTCCGCCGGGCAAGCATATCCTGTCCGCCGAGGTGGTGGTCGATGAGGAGAACAAGCCTGGTGTTGGCGGCATCGTCCGGCTCCATATGGGAGATAAGGTGATCGGCGAAGGCCGCTTCAAAAGGCAGGTTCCTTTCCGCTTTACCGTACAGGAAGGGTTCGATGTCGGTAGCGACACGATCACGCCAGTTTCCGATCAGTACGAGACGCCCTTTAAGTTTACCGGCACGATCAAACGCGTGATGGTCGACATCAGCGAGGCGACGTTCGAAGAGTTGAGCGACGAGGCGAAAGCTGCCCATGCCAGGATCATGATGGGGATGCAGTAGGGATACTGCAGTCCTCGAGGAGAGATTGTACAGGCGCAAACATTGCGCCTGTACAGAAACGAAAATGGCCGCCATCGTAACCTAAAGTTGTCGAGAGGATGTGTCTTACATGCGCCGGAATTTGATCGGTTTCGCTGGAACAGCAATTGCCGCCGTCATGGTGCCAGCCTTGGCCAACGCTGCGGAAGGTGGAACTGGATTTTATCTTCTAGGCTCAAAAGGCCCGGCGGCTGCGGTGACGCCTCCGCCTGGCGTATATTTCCAGAATGACCTTTATTTTTTCACGGGGGATGTCGGGGCAGGGGCCCAGCTTCCAACGGGCGGCAAGCTTGCTGTCGGCGTCGACGGCAGCGCCATAATCGAATTGCCGACCGTGATCTGGGTTCTGCCCGAAGACATCGCCGGCGGTCGCCTTGGCTTGACGGCCTCGCTGCCCATTGGCTGGAAGAAGACCAGTGCCGACCTGACCGTTGCCGGTCCGCTTGGCGGATCGGGCGGCGCATCGGTGCGCGATGAGGTTTTCACCGTCGGTGATCCGGTGGTCGGCGGTTTTCTGGGATGGCAAAGTGGCAATTTTCATTGGCAGGTCGGGACGATGATCAATGTTCCAATCGGCGACTACCAGAAAGGCGAGATCTCGAACATTGCCTTCAATCACTGGGGCGCAGACGTTTTTGCGGGTGCGACCTGGCTTGACCCGGAGACAGGACTGGATCTCTCCGGCGTTCTAGGCGTGACGTTTAATGCGGAAAACCCAGCGACCGATTATAGAACCGGCAATGAATTCCATTTCGAATGGGCCGCCGTCAAACATGTCACCCCGCAGTTCGATGCCGGCCTGATCGGTTATTATTACGATCAGCTATCTGGTGATTCTGGTGACGGCGCCAATCGCCCATTCAAGGGCAGGGCGGCCTCGATCGGCGCGACGATCGGCTGGAATTTCAAAGTTGGCGAAACGCCCGTTTCTGCAAGGCTCAAATATTTCCACGAGTTCAGTGTGAGGAACCGGGCTGAAGGAGACGCGGTCTTTCTGACCATTTCCATGCCGCTGTCGATTACGAAATAGTGCTGGATCAAAGGAGCGCCGCGTTATCCTGGCCGGATTGCGCGCCAATTGGCGTAGAGCATATCCGTCACAGCGGGTTCTGCCGCTGCGCCGGTGGCGTTTTCCATGACCCGTCCAGTGCGGCATCTTTCGGCCAGTAGAGGCGCATGATCATCGAAAACGGGCCTTTCGGGGAAGGCAGCCAGTTCGGTTTCAGCTCCTCCGAAGGCGCTTCGTTTTGGACATATACCGTCAGTCCGCCGTCCGAATCACGCTTGAAGTCCGAGAGCATCGTCGAGTTGAGAAGGTATCGGTCGATCGGGTTGGCCACGAGCAGGCTTGCCGGTTGCTCGTACATGGTCAGTGACCAGAAGGAATTGACCGGCGGAAGCTGATCTGCCGCAAAATGCACGACATATCTGTTGCCGCCCTCAAGGGGCTTGCCGTCAGCATCGGTATAATAGGCGGGGTACATCGCCTCTTCCTTGCTGTTGCCGTAAATCCCTAGGGCCGCTCCCGCCATCCGGTAGGCATAGTTGTTCTTGAGAAACGCGCGCGTTCCGAAGAGATCGCCCGAACCGAGCCCGCCTCTACCGACTTTGCCCTTGATGATATCGAAATCGGCCCAGGCATCCTTCATGCCCGCCGCGATCGCCTGCCTCGTCTCCGGAGACAGGCTACTGGCGTCGAACGGCTTGCCCGCACCGATGCCGATCGTCGCGAAACGGTCCATCAGTTCGGTTTCGGACGGATTGGGCGGCGCGAACTGCAGCGCGAAATTCAGCACGGAAAAGAACTCCGGCGAGTTGCGCTCGCCGTCAGGCGTGAGCGGCTTCATGAAGGCAATCGGTGGTGCCGCCGGGGGTGGTTCGGTTCCCAAAAATGCCGAGAGCGGCTGCGCCTTGTACTGGTTCTGGATCGCCTTGACGTTGTCGAGGTCTGCAGGATTGAACAGCTGAGTGCGAAACTGCGCCGACGCCAGACTGGTTTCGCTGCGAATGACTTTATTTATTCCCGGAGGTGTTTCGCCTTTCCAGTCCGGCCCCGCAATCATGTAGCTGCCGCCATCATTGCCTGTCGTGCGGCTGCCGAGATAATCGAAATTGTGGGTGTAGAGATCGATAAGCTGGAGGCTCCAGTAACGCGCCTTCTCGATTGGCGGAACCGTGAAGACCATGGGTTCGGAACGCAGGTCAAGCCCGATCCAGGAATAGGGCGTATCCGAATTCGGGGTCTGGATGGCCCGGTCTTCGGGTGTGAAGACCCGAGGGATGTTGAACAGCGTGTTGTATGGAGCCTTGTAGTCAGGATCGGCGTTATCGACGAAGAAGGAATAGTGGACCCGGTAGTTGTCGACGATCGGAAAGCCGTAGATATAGGCCTCCTTGGCGATGGCACGAATTTCTCCGGAGGTTGCGCTCGCCTCGGGCTGCGCGGCAGACAGCTTCACGGGATCGGCCGCATGAACTGCTCCGGTCAATAGCGTGGACATGCCCACAAACATTGAAGCGGCGAACAACGACAGGTGCGTCTGCATTGCCTATTTCCTCGTTCTCAATTGGCGGGTACGACATCCGGCAGTTTGTATTTTCCCTCAAGCACGGACTGACCGGGCCTGTAGACGCGCATCAGGAAGTTCCATCCGTCACTGATATCGAGGCGATTAGGTGCATCTTTGCATGCCTTTGCCGATCCGAAGGAAACATCGAAGGCGCCATCAGGCTTCATCACCGCATTGATCTGATTGAGAATGCCGTTGGCGCTTTTCATGTAACCGTCGGCTCCATAGACGGTGATCGACCAGAAGCCCGTGTTATCGGGCACGCTATAGGTGGCGCGGTAGCATCCATCTGCCGACAGGTTCGGGTTATAGTTGATGTAGACGGCATCCTTGTTGGGAAACAGACCCCAGGCGCCAGCGGCCGCCAGATGGCGGATCTTGTCATCGGCGACACCGCGTGGCCCCATGAAACCGTCCGGATACATTTCGTATTTGGCAAATTCGGCATTATAGGTTGCGGTCAGGTCTGCGAGCGATTGCTCGTCCCACTTCGGCTTGGGAAACGGATCGGCGCTATTGGCCTTGATGATGAACTGATCCTGCAGCGCGTTGACGCGTTTGACGTCTTCAGCGTCATCGGGGTGGAGAAGCTGGATACGCAGGATCAGCATCAGATATTTGGTGTCGCGTGGCAGGTCATGGGTTCCGGGCTCATAGATGACGCTGGGTGTGTAATGATCGTTATCGATCATCAGTACGGAAAAATACCGGCCGTCGGAAACCTCCGGCACTGTGATTGTGCCGCCCCGCGAGGTGTCAACAACCGCTCCGGCGTAGAGGGTGTCCTTGTTCATGCGCACGACTGTCTGCTTGTCGAGCGGGGTGACATCGCGGATGAACCAGAAGCGGTTCACGCTGCCTGCAAGGGCTGCGATATTGGAGAATGTCCGATCGGTCTCCGCGCGCGGATAATTTGCCTGGGTGACCTTGTCGCCGGTGGCAAGAAGGTCGGCCGCGGTCGCGCGACCACATCCAAGAGCCAATACCATCACAAGCACCAGGCTTGCGGACAGATGTCGCCAAATTCTCGTTTGCATAGCTTATCCCGATCACGAAACTCAAACCGTGTGGTCCAGCTTCGCGGCGGTCAGACCGAAAGGAAAGTACGTTACCGTAAATCCGACCATAGATGCCTGGCGTACGTCAGGCGGCAGATACAACTTTTGCGGAGCGAAAGCGCCGATGTCTGGCAGAGGTTTCACGCCTGTCGTGAAGCATTGGGGCAAGAATATTCCAGAATATTTCTTTGTTTTCAATCTCTTAAGCAACGTAAATCAATATCCAATTTACCCTAACGTAACTGCTAGACAATTGACGAAGCGCACCTTCCCAATCAGCTTCATGCTCTGATCAGAATGACGTCACGATGAGTTTGCCGAGGCGGTTGTCGCTGACAACTCTGTGAAATTGGAAACAGGCCGGCGTGAAGGACGCGCCGCGAAGTTTTAGCTGCGGCACGCCCGGTTCTTCGTGCCGGATCCCAAAATATTAAAAGAGGTGATTGTAATGTCGGATATGGAAGCAGGTCGCGATTCATCTCAGAAACCGGTGTCCGTGAAAGCGCAAACCTCCCTCAATTTAAGCCGGCGGAACCTTCTTGTCGCAGGTATTTCCTTCGCCGCGCTGTCGGCGATCAGCCAGGTCACGACCGCACAAAAGGCTGTCGCACAACAGTCAGCACCGTCTGGCGGGAAACGTCCAAATATCCTTGTCATATTCAGTGACGACGTCGGTCAGACGAACCTGAGTTTGTACAGCCGCGGCGTGATGGGTTATCGAACACCCAATATTGATCGCATCGGTCTCGAAGGAGCAATGCTCACGGACTATTACGGTGAAAATTCCTGCACCGCGGGAAGAGCAGCATTCATCACGGGGCAATACGCGGTCCGCGTTGGACTGCCGAAGGTTGGCCTGGTCGGCTCGCCGCAGGGGCTCTCGGAAAAAGACGTGACTTTTGCTGAGCTTCTGAAGCCGTTGGGCTATGCGACAGGGCAATTCGGAAAGAACCATCTCGGTGATCGCAACGAATTTCTGCCAACCGTACATGGCTTCGACGAGTTTCTTGGAAACCTCTATCATCTCAACACACATATCGAAATGTATGACGAGGATTACCCCAAGAGCCAGTAATTCATCGACAAGTTTGGCCCCCGCGGCGTTATTCATTCTCACGCGATGACAGAGGACGACGCGACGGTTGACCCACGTTTTGGCAAGGTGGGTAAGCAGAAGATTGAAGATACCGGTCCCCTGACGATTGAGCGTATCAAAGGGATTGATCGGGAATACCTTGATGGTGCGAAACGGTTCATCACCAAGGCGAAAGAGGATAATAAGCCGTTCTTCACATGGTTTGCCGCCTCCCGCATGCACTTCCGACACTTCTCTCCGACGAGGCAGAAGGCAAAACAGGTCAGGGCATTTACGCTGACGGGATGGTCGAACATGACGGCCACGTCGGGGAACTGCTGAAGCTTCTTGACGACCTGGATATTGCCGACGACACGTTTGTTCTATGGACAAGCGACAATGGTCCAATGACAATGAATTGGCCCGATGGCGGAATGAGCCCGTTCAAATCCGAAAAGGCCACCAACTGGGAAGGCGCTTTCCGTGTCCCATTCGTTGTGCGTTGGCCAAGCGTGATCAAGCCGGGCACGGAGTTGAACAGCGTGGTTTCGCATCACGATTGGATGCCTACCCTCTATGGGGCGATCACCGGGACGGATCTCAAATCGGATCTGTTGGATGGAAAAGATGTCGGAGGTGCCACCTACAAGGTTCATCTCGATGGATATGATTTGCTGCCGTACCTCCAAGGTCAGGAGGAAAAAACGCCCCGCAAAGAATTCTTGTATTTTGCCGATGACACCTCGCTCCTGGCGCTAAGGTGGAATGACGGAAGTTCACCGTCGCGGAACAGCGTGCTGAGCCTGGCACTTGGGACTTCGGGCGAGATCCATTCGTTCAGCTACGCCTCCCTCTTATCGAAAATTTGCGACGAGATGCTTTTGAACGTGCAATGGATGAAATTACAACTTACGCAATGTGGATTCAGGAGAGGCAATTCATGCTTGTGCCGACAAGCTTGTACGTAGCCAACGCGGTGAAATCCTTCGAAGCTTTCCCGCCGCGAGGTCTTCCTGCAAATTACTCGTTGTCTGAAGCTTTGAAGACAACGAGCAACGCAACGAATCCATAGTTTAAGGGTTCGGTATTTGCTTTGGGTGGAGCGACACAGGGATAACGGCGGCGAGCGGATGAAGATCGGTGCCGTCGATCCCGCCTTGGCTTTGATTGCGGCGTGACACACAGTTGAGCGATTGATTTTTTAGAGTGAGATCCTTGCGGTCTGTCTGTTACCGGCAGCCACCGCACGCAGCACTCCAAACTTCCATAGCCAGCCGTACACGATGCCACCTTTCATGTAGGCTAAGTAACAAGAGTTTCAGTTGCTTAGAAGATTTTATAAGCAGGTCGCGGGTTTGTATTCGCTCAAGGGCATGAAGCCACAAGCTGTCGATCCAGCTCGATCATGAGATGCGACCGCAAGCGCGGGCGAGAACTACGTCGGTGTGCTCACTCCATGCTTCGGCCAGTGCCTGCGTGTCTATATATTCCCCTAATCGCTGCTAGTTTCCCTTTTTCAACGGCGATGGCGACCCAGTCGCCGGCGAATGACTTGTCGACGACGGCCTCTTCCCGATCATGGATCCGCAGTTTATGCGCGCCCTCCGTCACATAACTGCAATCAATCGTGGATATTGACAAATTATTTCCACAATGGAAATTAATTGGGTCACAGGAGGCTGAACCATGAAAAAGACGATCGTCATGATGACCGGATTGCTGCTCGCGAGCGCTTCCGCCGCTGCTGCTGATACGACAATCCGCTACATGAGCTGGAACCCGGCCCAGCTTGAAAAGGAAAAACCCGTCATCGCGGCGTTCGAGAAAGCCAATCCCGGGGTCAAGGTCGAAACATTGGCAATGCCGCCGAAGGATTACTGGCCGAGGCTGGCTGCACTTGCTGCTGCCGGTGATCTGCCTGACGTGATGATGATGTCCTCCGGTTATATCCAGGACTGGAGCGAGGCCGGTAACCTCGCCGACCTCACGCCCTTTGCCGATAAACTTGATCTCGACGGCTATACCGAGAGCGCCGTCGATACCGCACGCCTTAACGGTGGCCTCTATGCAATGCCATTAAGCTGGTCCGGCCCGGTCTTGTTCTACAACAAGGATGCCTTCGATAAGGCAGGTGTCGCATACCCGGCCGGCGACTGGACATGGGAGCAGTTTCGCGAGGCGGCCAAAAAGCTGACAATCGACAGCAACGGCGACAAGGTCCCTGAACAATATGGTTATTCTGTCTTTGGCCGTTATGCGCAGGTGGATGGCTGGGTAATCCGCAACGGAGGCCGCTATCTCAATGTCGATGCGACCGCGATCGAGCCGAATGCTCCGGCGATCAACGCGCTGCGTTTCCTCACCGATCTGGTGGTCAAGGATAAGATCGCGCCGGCGCCAAAGGATCTTCAGGGCGTGCGTTTCCAGGACGTGTTTCCACTGGGCATGAGTGCCATGTGGATCGACGGTTCCTGGAGCATCGACAATATCAGGACGGTTGCCGGCGACAGTTTCAAATGGGGCATCGCTGAAGTGCCTAAGGGCCCTGATGCGACCGCGGATAGCGTGCGCGCCTATGCGTGGCCCGACATGATGTCTGTCGGCGCCACATCGAAACAGAAGGAGCTGGCCGCCGCCTTCATTCGCCACATGACCGGCGAGACCCGCACCGCTCAGGATTTCAACAGCGGCACCGTACCGGCCTACAAGGTCGTTGCCGGCCGCGAGGACTGGCTGGAGCGCAGCAAGCAGCCCGACAACAAGGATGTGCTTCTCAACATCGGGACACAGCAGACCTACACCGGCTTTTCCAAAAACTGGGATAGCTGGCGCGGTTACGGCGCATCCGGTTCTGCTGGCATGAATGGCGAACTGGATGAGGTCTTCAACGGTCGCAAATCGCTGGACGAAGCGGTTAAAGCATTTGTTGCCTATGGCAACGATGCCCTCAACCGATAGCCGCCATGGCGGGGTGGCGTTCATCCGCCCCGCAGGCTCCCGATAAAAGGACATCCCGTGTCGACGACTGCTCGCACCTTTCCCTGGCTGGCCCTGTGTTTTCTTCTGCCCACCCTGCTTGGATTGACCGTCTTCAGGCTGGTGCCGATCGTCTGGGCGTTCGGCCTGTCATTCACCCGCTGGCAAATCTTCGATACCGCCAAATGGGTCGGCTTTGACAATTACCTGCACATCCTGACGTCACCCGTGGCCGCGAAGGTTTTTCTGAACACCTTGTGGTTCAGCATCATCTACGTTCCGGGTGCCGTCATGCTGGCGCTGGTGCTTGCTGTTCTGCTGAACAATACCCTGAAGATCTCTGCCTTCTTCCGTGGTGCATTCTTCCTGCCCTATATCACCGCCACAGTCGCTGTTGCGCTCGTGTGGAAATGGATTTTCTCGACGCGGTTTGGCATCCTCAACAACCTTCTGCTCTGGCTTGGTGTGACCGACCCACCGGCATGGCTCGCCGACCCGATGTGGTCGCTGCCCGCCGTTGCGATCGTCGCCATCTGGAAGGATTGTGGATTTTTCATGCTGCTTCTGCTCGCGGGTCTGCAGACCATTGACGGCAGTGTCTACGAGGCAGCGCGCATGGATGGCGCCAGCAAGGTCCGACAATTTTTCCAGATCACCATCCCGCTTTTGTCGCGAAGCCTATTTTTCGTGCTGATTATCGCCATCGTCCGTTCGACGCAGACTTTCGAGCTGACCTACGCGCTGACCGGCGGCGGTCCGAACGGAGCGTCAACCACACTGGCCTTCTTCATCTACGAAAATGCCTTCGTGAATTTCCAGATTGGTTATGCCTCGGCGCTCGCCTACCTCCTTTGTTTCGCCGTCGGACTTGTCACCCTCGTCAATTTTTACGTTCGCAGGAGGTGGGTCCATGAATAGAAACAGGACACTGATCGCCCTTTATTGTCTGCTCGGCGCCTACGCGCTCATCACTTTGTCACCGTTCATCTGGATGCTGATCACCTCGTTCAAGGAACCGGCAGACCTGTTTCGCCTACCACCCAGTCTGATGCCGACAAAACTGCTGACAGATGACCCACTGTCGAACTACCGCTCCGTTCTGACAGAGCGTGACTTTTCCACCTTCTTCATCAACTCGGTCATCGTGTCTGGGTCGGCCGCGATCGGCCAGGTCATTACCTGTTCACTTGCAGGCTACGCTTTTGCGAAGTTGCCATTTCGTGGTTCGAACGCTTTATTCGCTGTCGTGCTGATCACATCTTTCGTGCCCAACGAAGTGACAATCATTCCTGAATATCTGCTGATGCGCGAACTTGGCTGGATCGACACCTTTCTGCCGCTGATCGTGCCATCCTTCCTTGTCGGCTCGTTCGGCACATTCATGCTGCGTGAATACTTCGGGGCGCTTCCGAACGACTATGCCGAAGCGGCACGCATGGATGGTGCGGGTGGGTTCCGCATCTTCCGAAACATCTACCTGCCCTTAGCCGTGCCTGGGCTCATCTCCGTCTTCGTTGTTGCTTTTATCAATAACTGGGACGAGCTGCTGCGGCCGATCCTCTATCTGAACTCGCCGAAGCTCTACACTGTACCACGCGGTCTCGTCAGCCTGGTCAGCGAATATGAGGCTCAATGGACCGTGTTCATGGCCGGTTCCGTCATCTCCATTCTACCACTCGTCGCCATCTACATTCTTGGCCAACGCTATGTGATCCAGGGATTTGCCGGGGGTGGCATCAAATAATCATGGCGCAAAGTGCATCTGACATGGCTTCCATCATCAAGAAACGCGTTACCCTTTCCTCTGGTCATGAGGCTGATATCGCTATTGTTCACGTCGAGAGTTTTGCGGTCGAAGCGTTCAACGAGGTGTCGCCCGCTTCTCTGGTGACCCAAACGGAAATCGGCCTTGCCAGCGCGCGGCTGGGCGGGGCTGCAATCCATCCGGTCTCCCATCAATCGCTTAGGAGCAAGACGTCTGCGGTCGTCACAGGCATTGCCGGCAGCCGCCTCGAAATGCTTGCAGAGCGAGCAGTCACGATGGTTGGGCAATACGCCCGAGCAGGGCTGAGTGTCGAGGCACTATGGCAGGACCGACGAAGTGAGGTGCCATCGGTCGTGCCGGTGCCACTCGCTCATACCGAACTCATTCGCTTGAAGAGTGCAACGCTGGCAAGGGACGAGGTCTTTGCCAACGGAAACCATTTTCTGTTCGAGCCCCGAGAGTTCGACACGCCTTTCGAGGCCTATGGCGATCCGGTGGGCATGGTCGTCATAGGCGGCGTCATGCTGCATCCGCCGCAGGTCCCGCGGGCGTGTCTCATCAGCGACGAAAGCCGGTTTTCCATCAAAAGCCTTTCGTTCCATGATGTGCGCATCGTGTTGCCGGGAGGAGGAGCAGTGGAAAGCCACATCGCCGGTGGCTTTAACGCCGCCTCCTATGCCGGTCGCCCCGTTGCTATTGCGCGGTATTACGGTTCTTTTGATGGCCTCACACCATCAGGCGACGGTGTTTTCGAAGTGGCTGTCGTCGGGCAATATGCGGTTGCGTTTGGTTGGGGCGGACGGATGCCGATCCCGCGCACCGGTTGTGTGATCCGCTTTCCGCATGAACCGGATGTCGCGCTGATCCATGCGTTGCGGTCAGGTGAAGCCCTGCGCTATTCGCTACGAAATGGTTCGATTGTGAATGCAGTACAATCGGGACCTCGGCTAGTCGTCAACGGTGTCGCTTCAGCGGACGATACAATCTTTGAAAAAGAGGGGGTCTTTATCTCGGGTGCTGCGGGAGATCTGCGGCAACCATCACCCTATAATTGGAAGGCCGACTGGCACGATACACGCGCCGCGCGGCTGGGTGCGGGGCTGGACGTCGACGGGCATCTGTTTTTCATCGCAGTCGAAGGTCAGTCCACCTATGCCGGCAACGGCGGTCCGGCACGAGGCGCAACGCTGCACGATCTCTCCGTTCTGATGCGCGATTGCGGTGCCATTCAAGCCTTGCATCTCGATGGCGGCGGCTCAACACAACTGTTTCGGCCGTTCGGGGGCTCCGTTCTACGCCCCGGTAACATTTGCAGGGGTTTCGAGGACGTTGAGGCAGACTATGATCGACCGATACCGCTTGGCTTGCGGCTGAAACTCAGGACCATGGATCAGACGGCATGACCTTTCACCGCGCTTTCAACCAACTCCAGCGGCAGACGCTGGAGAATGTGATCGGGGCAGAAACAGCACCCAGCCGCTTTGAACTATCGAGCCGGTTCGGCGTATCGCCTCAAACCATGACCCGTGCTGTCAAGGGCTTGGTAGAGGACGGTGTTCTCGATGAGGAGCCAGATGCCACAGGCACGCGTGGGCAACCTTCTCGGCGGCTGGTTTTTCGTTCGGGCAGCCTTTTGGTGGTCGGTCTTGTCATGGCCGACCACCGGATTGCCGTCACAGTCGAGGACCTTGCAGGCAATCGCCTGCTCAAGGATGAAGAGTTCGGTCGATTTCAGGATCCGGAGCCAGCGACAACCAAGGCTGTCGCCATGATACGAAAGGCCTTTGATGCATTCCATGAGCATCGTCGTATCGTCGGGCTTGGTGTTGCCGCCCAAGGCTTTTTCACCGAGCGTGGACGACGGATGATATCCAATGGCAATCCGGCAGCCTGGCCGGAAGTGGACCTCAAGGCTTCCCTCGAAGCCCAAACCGGTTTGCCCACAGTCATCCAGAACGATGCCAAGGCGATTGCGGTCGGGACCATTCGCGACGGGTTGGCGAGGCGGCACGGGCATTATTTCTGCCTTTATCTCGCCGGCGGTATCGGCGGTGCCCTGGTGCGTGAGGGCCAACTTTACGAGGGCCGTTCGGCAAATGCGGGTGAAGTCGGCTATTTTGTCCCGAGGGATGGCAACCGCCCCGTCGTCGGCAATTTTTTGAGAGCCGCTGAAATCGACGATCTCGGGTCATGGCAGGAAAGCCGGGCCGTGGAGGGCTCCGTTCTTGAATGGTGCAAGGCTGCCGGCGCGTCGCTTGGTGTCGTCGCACAGATGTGCGTGCGCATGTATGACATCGATGCACTCGTGGTCTGCTCGCCGCTTCCCCGTCCGGTCCTCAATGCCATTTGCCAGTCGATCGAGGTCGACGCCATCGGCAGCAACATACTCGGGAAGCAGGAGGCTGCCAGCCTGTTGTACTGGCCCGGTGTTATTCCGATCAACGATACCAGCGTCAATCGTGGCGCTTGCGCTCTGGCAGCCTATCACTTCCTGCGCTCGGCTCCGCCAGAGATCGATACCTGACAGCCAGGCAAAGTCCTGATTTTAGAGAAAGTTTATTCCGTGGCACCCATATCCCTGCGCAACGTCCAGAAGAGTTACAACAAAAATGCCGTCATCCACGGCGTCGATCTCGAGATCGTTTCTGGTGAGTTCGTCGTGATCCTTGGTCCTTCCGGCTGCGGCAAATCAACACTTTTGCGCATGGTTGCAGGCCTTGAGGAAATAACTGCGGGCGAGGTTTCCATCGACGGGCGTATCGTCAATGGGGTCGAACCGCGTGACCGCGGCTGCGCTATGGTATTTCAAAATTACGCCCTCTACCCGCACATGACCGTGGCCGCCAATATCGGATACGCATTGCGCGTTGCCGGCGTATCCAGGCCGGAACGCGAGCGGCGCATTGAAGAAACCGCGACCATCGTTGGTCTTTCCGGCTATCTTCAGCGCAAGCCCGCCGCGCTATCCGGTGGTCAGAGGCAGCGCGTCGCCATGGCGCGCGCCATCATCCGCCAACCCAAAGTCTTCCTGTTCGATGAGCCGTTGTCGAACCTCGATGCCAAGCTCCGTGTCCAGATGCGGGCCGAGATCAGGAAGCTGCACCGGCAACTTTCTGCGACGTCGATCTTCGTCACGCACGACCAGCATGAGGCGATGACGCTGGCTGACCGCATCATCGTTATGAACGATGGGTGTGTGGAGCAGGTGGGAACGCCGGAAGAAATCTATCACCAGCCCGCGACCCGCTTCGTGGCCGGTTTCGTCGGCACGCCGGCGATGAACCTGCTTGAAGGCGAAATCACAGAGACGGGTTTGTTCAAAGACGCGGCTGGTAACATGATACCAATCGGCGGCGGACCGCTGACATCGCTTGCAGGCCGAAAATTTGCCTTGGGCGTGAGAGCCGAAGCGGTAAGGCTCATCGACCCTGATGATCTGGGAGCGCTTGTCGGAATCGTCGATTTCGTGGAGGAGCTCGGTGCTAACCGTGTGGTCTACGCCAACGTCGCCGGATCGATGTTCTCTGTGGCGACATCTCAACCGGCCAGTATGCAGCCAGGCAAACGGCTTGGCTTCAAGTTCGATCCGAAAGATACGCATCTTTACGCGATGGAGAGCGGCCGACGAATAGGCAATCTCGTCTAGGCAGTGTCCCCATAAACAGGGTTCATCTTATTGGCGGTGTGTGCTTCCATCTCCTTGAAAGAAGTTTGCTATGCGCCGTCACGAATTGAGCGACGAAGAATGGGCTATTGTCCGTTGCCGAGGAGATGGGAATAGATTTCGAGGAGCGCAGGTTCCTGAAACGGGCGGCCCTGCTACACGATATCGGCAAGCTCGGCGTCAGCAACAGCGTGCTCGACAATTCCGGCAAACTCGACGATGCGGAATGGGTCCAGATGAAGCGGCATTCCGAATTTTCCGAGCACATCCTTTCGAAGATCGGCGCCTTCTCCAGCGTCGCTATCATCGGCGGAGCACACCACGAGCGAATGGACGGGAAGGGCTATCCGCGCGGCCTGCTGGCCGAAGATATCTTGATGGAGGTCAGGATCGTTTCAACGGAAGACGTCCTTCGATGCCCTGACGGCCGATCGTCCCCATCGGGCGGCTATGCCGATCGAAAAGGCGATCGCGATATTGTGGGAAGGTGCCGACCAGACGCATGATCCAATCTGTATCGAGGCTCTTGAACGCGCGTTTTCGCGGACAGTGCTGACACAGGCGGCCTGACAGACGGGGCAGGGTGGTTTGGCCCCAAGTCCTACCAGCGCAGGAAATGGCGGCCGAGCAGCGTGCCGGCAAGGCCGCAGAGCAGGATGCCGAGCGTGTACCAGAGCGCCACGAAGGTCAGGCCATTTTCGATACAGCCCCAGCTATAAATCCAGGCACCGATGGAGCCGGCCGTCATGCCGGCGATAAACCCTGCCAGTCGGGCGTCAGTCGGCGCCGTGCGTCTCAGGAACCAGAACGTGGCCGCCATCAGCGGAGCCCCTGCCGCCAGGATGATTATCGGGCAGAACCAGTAGGAAATTCCCATGATCAGCCGGTGCTGTTCTGTCGGAGTGGTCGATGTACTCAACTGCAGAATGCCCAGTGCGATCAGCAGCACATAGATGATCAGCGCGGGCAGCGCGGCGCCCAAAGGGCGACCGCCGGGGCGTGCAACCTTGATCAGGGCAGTCATTCCGACCACTGAAAGCAGCAGCGGATAAGCGGACTTCGCCCAGAACGCGGATTGCCAAACAGCCGAGGACAAATCTGGGCGAAAACCGTGAGCCAGCAGAATGAGTGCTGCCGACAGCGCGAGACCGGGGAGGAGCGCCAGTGCAAGCAGCCTGTGCAACGCGGTCTTGGGCAACGGTCGCAGGTCCTTCACCATTTCGCTGATCATGTCATCCGTCTTCGCCACGTTCGCCTCTCAATCTTGCGGCCAATGCCTTGATGCCACGATGCACGCCGACCTTCACCATCGCTTCGGTGCGACCGGAGCCCGCCGCTGTCTCGGCAACGGAGTGCCCTTCCAGCCGAACCTGCCGGATCATGTCGCCTTGCCATGCTGGCAGGCTGGCCAGCAGACGGTGGACATCCATGTTGGCCGAGATGGCGTCTTCACGATAGCCATCCACCACATCGCCTATTGTCTCCAGTCCGACATGAGCACGGCCACCGGTGCGCCGGTGATGATCGACCAGCTTGTGGCGGGCAATCGTGAAAAACCACGCCGTGAACGGCCGATCGCGGTCATAGGTGATCCGTCGTTGATGCAGGGCGAGCAGCGTGTCCTGCACCAGATCGTCAACATGTAGTGCCGCAGAGCCGCCAAGCCTCCTGGCATAATAACTGACCAGAAGATGCCGCAGCATATCCAGCAGGCAGCGATATGCCGTCTCGTCCCCGTCGAGGGACAAGAGCATCAGGGTTTTCAACTCGGGTTCGGTCAACTGCTTCATGTCGTTTCCGCTTCATACGGCCTGACCGGAAAACGGTTACACGGGGCAAGAAAGAAAAGCGAGAAAACGCTTTTGCGTTCGATCAATCACATCGCCGTGATGGTTGTAACCGATCCGTCAGCCCATCGAATGAGCTTCCCGTGAACCTTCGGCGCGACATGCGGCGAACACATCAACCGGGAGAAACATCATGAGAACGCGTCTTTTCACCACCTGCCTTGCCGCTCTTCTTGGCGCCTCACTGGCAACAGGAATCGCGCAGGCACAGACCAGCAGCGACGCCATGAAGAAGACCGATACGATGAAGTCGGACACTATGAAGGCCGACACCATGGGTAAGGATGGAATGAAAGCCGACGGCATGAAGAAGGGCG
The DNA here is from genome assembly GCA_002376235.1 of Neorhizobium sp. UBA3556. Taxonomy (GTDB): domain Bacteria; phylum Pseudomonadota; class Alphaproteobacteria; order Rhizobiales; family Rhizobiaceae; genus Neorhizobium. The sequence goes on from DFNX01000006.1 coordinate 26,962, forward strand.
CCACCAAGGCCGACTGCATGCACAAGGCCGGCATGGAAAAGGACAGCATGAAAAAGTCCGACATGATGAAAACCTGCGACGCGATGAAATGATCACTGTCGCCCCTGCGGCCTGCAACTGTTGCAGGGGCGCCCTCGTAGACCGTGTGATCCCAGTCTCCGTGAGAAAAAAACCATGGACACCATGTCAAAGCCCGCAGCCAGCAAACGCACGCTTATCCGCCGCCATAGCCTCACCGTACGTCTGTCGCACTGGCTGAATGTGCTGTGCATGAGCGTGCTCATCATCAGTGGCCTGCAGATATTCAATGCGCATCCGAGCCTTTATTGGGGCCAATACGGTGCCGACAACGATCCTTCCATCATCGCCATGGAAGCGCTTGAGGACGGCGATACTGTTAAAGGCGTGACACGCATCGGCAGCTTGTCTTTCAACACGACCGGCGTTCTCGGTGTTTCGAATGTCGATGGAGAACCGACGGCACGCGGATTTCCAGCCTGGGCGACATTGCCCAGTTATCAGGACCTTGCGGCCGGCCGCCGCTGGCATTTTTTCTTCGCCTGGCTTTTTGTCATTAACGGCCTGATCTATGTCGCCTACGGCATTCTTGCCCGTCATTTCCGTCGGGATCTATTGCCCGCCGGACACGAGTTGACGCCGGCCCATCTCGGTCACGAAATTGCCGAGCATGCGCGGTTGCGTTTTCCCAAAGGCGAAGCGGCGCGGCATTACAATGTTCTGCAAAAGCTGACTTACCTGCTGGTCATTTTTGTCCTGCTGCCGCTGATGATCGTCACGGGCCTGACCATGTCGCCCGGCTTCAATGCTGCGGCACCCTGGCTTCTGGACGTCTTCGGCGGACGGCAGTCGGCGCGTACGCTGCATTTCATCACAGCAAGCGCTTTGCTTGGTTTCGTTATCGTCCATGTCGCCATGGTCCTGGCCTCCGGCGTCTTCAACAACATGCGCTCGATGATCACCGGTCGTTATGCCATCCGGGTCGACACTCCCATGGAGCCAAAACAATGAGCCGCCTGATTACCCGCCGCCGGTTCCTGATCGGCTCGACATTGACCGCCTCCGCGCTCGGCCTTAGCGGCTGCGATGCGCTGGTTGAAAATCCGAGCGTGCAGCAGGCCTTGCGGATGGCGGAAGGGTTGACCATGCGCACGCAGCGCCTGCTGATCGGCGACAACGCGCTGGCGCGTGAATTTTCGCTGGCGGATATTTCGCCGACATTCCGCGCCAACGGAACAAGCATGCCGGACGGCGCGCAATACCAGGCACTGCTTGCCCCAAAATTTTCACAGTGGCAGCTGGAAATCGGCGGTCTGATCGACCGACCAACAAAACTCTCGTTGGCGGCGCTGAAGGCGATGCCGGCGCGCACCCAGATCACCCGGCACGACTGTGTCGAAGGCTGGAGTGCGATCGGCCAATGGAGCGGCGTACCGCTCGGTGCCGTACTCCAGATGGTCGGCCTCAAACCGGAGGCGCGCTACATCGTCTTTCACTGTGCCGACGAATACGAAAAGACCCTCGACGGCAGCGGCTGGTATTACGAGAGCATCGATCTTGTCGACGCTTTTCACCCACAGACGATCCTTGCCCATTCGATGAACGGACGCGATCTGGAAGTGCCGCATGGCGCGCCGCTGCGGCTGCGGGTCGAGCGCCAGCTTGGTTACAAACAGGCAAAATATCTGATGCGCATCGAGGCGGTCGCAGATCTTTCCGGAATCTATGGCGGCAATGGCGGCTTCTGGGAAGACCGCGGCTACGAATGGTACGCCGGCATCTAATTTCGACAATTCTGGTTCTTCGGGCAGCCATTTCTGGCTGTCCTTGAAAAGCCGACGGATTTAGCCCGCATCCGCCGACGGTTCCAGACGATGGGCTCTCAAAGGAAAACGATATGCAATCCATTTCCAGAATCATTCTTATAACGGGTACCACGATCATCGCAGGCACACTGCTGGCCATGTCGGCCGGGTTTGCCGCGCAGGCGGCCGATACACTGCGTGTCCGGGGAACGGTCGAAAGCCTCGAAGGCACAACGCTCGCCGTCAAGACACGTGAAGGCACAGATGCCAAGATCATGCTGAAGGATGGCTGGCAGGTATCGAGCGTCGCCAAGGCGTCGATCGACGACATCAAGCCGGGCGATTTTGTCGGTATCGCATCGCTGCCGACGGCAAGTGGCGGTGATGGCGCGCTGGAAGTGCTGATCTTCCCGGCGGCGATGAAAGGGACCGGCGAGGGCAGTTATGCCTGGGACCTCAAACCCAACAGCTCGATGACCAATGCAACCGTTGCCGATGCCGTTAAATCGGTGGAAGGTCATACGGTCACGGTCACTTACAAGGGCAAGGAAAAGAAAATCGTCATCCCTGAAGGCACGCCGGTCGTCTCATTCGCGCCTGCCACCGTTTCCGACATCAAGCCGGGAGCCACCGTCTTCGTTCCGTCGGAAAAAGCGGCTGATGGGTCGATCTCAAGCGGCCGCGTTGTAGTCGGCACCAACGGGGTCGTGCCACCGATGTGATCCGCTAAGACCTCGAAAATGTGGTGTGGCACTGTAAATGAGTGCCACACCCATTGGTCTGCCCCCTGCAAAGTGATCCTTCATGAAGTATGGCTTATGAGCCTCAGAAGGACATTCAAATGGCAGCGAAAAGACACAAGGCGGAAGAGATTGTCACGAAGCTTCGTCAGGTTGGCGTGCTGAATGCACAGGGCAAGTCGATGGCGGAAGCGATCCGGTCGATAGGCGTGACGGAAGTTACATACTATCGCTAGCGGTCCGAATACGGCGGTTTGAAGGGCGACCAGGTGAAGCGCCTGAAGGAATTGGAGGCGGAGAATGCCCGGCTGCGGCGTGCGGTTTCCGATCTCACCCTGGACAAGATGATCCTTGCCGAGGCCGCCAAGGGAAACTTCTGAGCCCCGCCCGTCGCCGCGCTTGCGTGGATCGTGTCACCGAGGAACTGGGTGTGTCCGAGAGACGGGCATGCCGGGTCTTGGGTCAGCATCGTTCCACGCAGCGCAAGATCGCCAAGACCCCGGATGATGAGGCGGCGTTGACCGCCGACATCACGGCACTCGCCCTCCAGTATGGCCGCTATGGCTATCGCCGCATTACGGCGATGCTGCATCATTCCGGCTGGATCGTGAACGTCAAGCGGGTCGAGCGCATCTGGCGACGGGAGGGGCTGAAAGTGCCTCACAAGCAACCGAAGCGCGGGCGGCTGTGGTTGAACGATAGTTCGTGCGTCCGGCTGCGACCGGAATATCCCAACCATGTCTGGTCCTCCGACTTGGTTGAGGATCGCACGCACAACGGCAGGAAAATCCGCATGTTAAACGTAATCGACGAGTTCACACGAGAATGCATCGCCATCAGGATCGAGAGAAAATTGAAGGCGGTGGATGTCATCGACGTGCTTTCCGACCTCTTCATCCTAAGGGGTATCCCGACGCATATTCGTTCCGACAACGGCCCGGAGTTCATCGCCAAAGCTTTGAGGGAGTGGATTACGCTGGTCGGTGCCAAGACGGCCTACATCATGCCGGGCAGCCCGTGGGAGAACGGCTACTGTGAAAGCTTCAACTCAAAGCTCCGCGACGAGCTGCTCAACGGCGAAATCTTCTACACGCTCAAGGAAGCGAAGATCATCATCGAGGGCTGGCGGAGCCACTACAACACCGCTCGTCCGCATTCATCACTGGACTACAAGCCGCCCGCACCTGAAGCCGCCGTGTGGCCGCGCCAGAACGGACCTGTTTCAACGCCAGCAGTGACGGCGAGACCGAGCATGCACTAACATTAAACCCGGATCACCCCACGGGGGCAGGCCAACTAAATACCCCACTCGAACGTGTTGCTAGACGGTCCTTTCTAAGCGTTCCCCAATGTTGGGTTTCGCGTTCCAGATTTTCCGACCTCCGGAAATTCACCTATTCCGCCGCTTCTACGGCGCCGGCCGCTTCGGCAGGTCGCTCCTCGGAATTCACCGCTTGTTCTTCCAGCTCAATTCTCATGAAGGTCGTATGTTCCCCGGCTACCAGATTGTGCATTGTGCCGTCGGGAAGGCGCAGATCAGCGGTTGAACCTGTGGGGACGCGCGTGTGGACAATCAGCACGCCCTCGTGGAGTTCCCAGTGAATTCCTATCCGGCCATAGGGCGATACATGCTCCGCCTTTGCCCAGCTCAGCCCGCCGCCCGGTCGCGGCGCGAACGATATCTTCCGATAGCCTGGTTCGGCGGGTGAAAGACCAGCGATCACGCCATGCATCCAGTCGGCGACGGCGCCGAGAGCATAATGGTTGAAGGATGTCATCTGCCCGGGATTGATTCTACCGTCCTCAAGCTGGCTGTCCCATCGTTCCCAGATCGTTGTGGCACCTTGGTCGACCGCGTAGAGCCAGGACGGGCATCCTCGCTCCATCAACTGCCGATAGGCAACGTCGAGCGAGCCGGTTGCCGTCAATGCGTGAAGGATGAGCGGTGTGCCGACAAAGCCAGTGGCGATGCGGTATCCGCCGGAAATGACCAGTTCGCGCAACCGCTCTCCGGCAAGATCGATCAGGTCCTGCCGATCGAGGAGCTCAAAGGCGATGAGCAGGGAATAGCCGGTCTGCGTTTCGTTGCATAGGCGGCCGGCCTCGTCGAGATAGGCACGGCGGATGGCGGCGGCAGCCGATTCCGCGATGCCCTGATAATGCATGCTGTCGTCGTTCAGTCCGAGAACTTTGGCGGTCCTTGCCAGATGTCGCGCCGACCAAGAAAAATAGGCGCTGGCGACAAGATCGCGGTCGGTCATTGCTTCTGCGGGCCTGTCCGGCGGAGCGGACGGATCCAGCCAATCGCCAAGTTGGAAGTCACCGGTCCACAAGAACGTGTCGCCTGCGCGGCTTGCGAGCAGGTCTACCCATGCTTTGGCGCTCGGCCACTGGCGTTCGAGTATCTCGCGATCTCCCTTCGCCATCCAGATCGACCATGGAACGATAACCGCAGCATCCCCCCAAGCTGCACCGGGCCGAGCCGGTGTCCACAGTTCCGAACCTGGGATGACCGGCACGAACCAGGGGACCGTCCCATCCTTCCCCTGTTCAAGGCTGAGATCACGCAGCCAGGAGGACAGCATGCCGGTGGTGTCGAAGAGAAAATTGGCAACCGGTGCGAAAATCTGGATGTCGCCGGTCCAACCCAGCCGTTCGTCGCGCTGCGGGCAGTCTGTGGGGATATCGACGAAATTGCCGCGCATTGACCAGACCACATTCTCGTGCAGCCGGTTGAGCAGCGGGTCGGAGCATTCAAACCAGCCGGTCCGTTCCATATCTGAATGGTAGACATGCGCCTTGATCTTGATGCCGTTTAGTACCGCTGGGGGAGCGCTCAGTTCGGCATAGCGGAAGCCGTGATAGGTGAATTTCGGTTCCCAGCATTCGATCTCCGCGCCCGAAAAGAGATAGGTGTCCTTTGCCCGCGCGAAGCGGAGCGGGCGCATATAAAGTTCACCATCCTGCATTACTTCGGCATGACGTATCAGAAGCCTGTCGCCTGCCGCACCGCGTCCCTCGAACTCGATCCGCCCAACCAGATTTTGTCCGAAGTCGACAACCATCCGGTCCGGCGCCTTGCGATCGACGGCAACCGGCTCCAGCGTGAGCTGACGGCGGATCGGCGGGCCATCGGGAGCGGAAAGGGTTTGCGGGTCCCGGATCTCGGCCTTAACGCTCGCCCAATGATCGTCGGAGAAATCGGGGCATGACCATTTGGGGTCATGCTGTCGTGCGTCAAATGTCTCCCCGTCATAGAGGCTCGAAAACTCGATGGGACTGGGGGCTGCGCGCCACGTCTCGTCGGTGGCAATGATGTCGCGCGAGCCGTCCGCGTAGGTCAGTTCCAGTTGCAGCATTAGCGAAAGGTCGGAGCCGTAGAGATTGCGGTTGCCGCCGCGAAATCCCAGTCGCCCGCGATACCAGCCGTCAGCCAGCCAGGCGCCGATCGCATTGGGGCCGGGCTTCAGAAGGGTTGTCACGTCATAGGTCTGGTAGCGAAGCCTTTTGCCATAGGGCGACCATCCCGGTGCCAGGATATCGGCTCCGACCTTCTCACCGTTGAGTTCGAGCGAATAGACGCCGTGGGCGGTGGCATAACAGCGGGCTGATACTAGATGCGGCTTTATGTTGAAGCATTTGCGAACCAGGCTCGGCCTGCGGTCGGATTCCGGATTTTCGGGCCAGGCCGCACCAATCGGCCGGGCCAACCAGTCTTCGGCTTCAAGCCCACGCTCGGCCACGACATTGTCCGCCCAGGCGGATGGATTGCCATCTTCGCCCCGGACGCGGATGCGAACCATGACCGAGTCCCGGGGCGCTAGTGGCTTCCCCGGCCAGGGAACAAACACATTTTCCGACCCGGTGAGGGGCCCGAAAACCTCGACCTCCTCACCGCGCCGTATTTCCACCTCGTATGATACCTGTAGCCAATCGTCTGGTGCCACGATTTGCCATGACAGTCGTGGGCGGGCAATTTCGATCCCGAGTGCCGGATGACGGTGCTCTACACGCAGATGGCGAACGTAAACATTCCAGTTCAATTGCATCACTCTCAGCTAACTTGTCAGTTTTCAATCAATGGGTGACGGGCGTGCCGCTCATCTTGGTGTCGCGGGCTTCGGGTCGCCCCTTTCCCGTACCGATGATCAGGCTGCCGACGAGAGCGGCCATAACGGCGCAGCCGACGAGAAGCCACAGTAAGGCGGCTGGATTGGCTTCGACGATCATCGGGGTGAAAACCGCCACGGCGGCGCAGACCAGACGGGAGACGGAGTAGGTGAGACCCTGAACTGTGGCCCGTGCATTGACCGGGAAGCTCTCCTGCGTCCACACCTTGTACATGGCTTCTCCGGCGAAGGGATGGAAGGCGGAATAGACGATGAAGCAGATGATCATCGGCAGCAGTGCCGTTCCACCACTGACGGCGGCTATGCACATGGCGACAATCTGGCCGACTGCGCCGATATAGAAGACCGTCCGGCGATATTTCGTATCGATCAGGCGGACGAACATCAGGCCACCAAGAACGGCCAGCACGTTGGTCGGTACCATCAGCGCAGTCGCGAGCGCCTGCGAGGCTCCGTTGACGGTCACAAGGTAGAAGGCCTTGAACTGGCCGATCGTGTTCGCCATCAGGTTCCATGCAACATAAAACAGGCAGGTCAGGACGATGGCACGGATATAGGTGCTCGATCCGAGCAGCTTGCGGAGCGGCAGTGCCTGGGCGGTATCGGCGTCCTCATTGCTTGCGACGGCCTGTTCCTCCATCCTGCGGAAGGACGGGCTGAAGACACGCACGGCCCAGGTGGCAAGGCCGACTATGGCAAGGTGCGCGAAGAGCAGCTGGACGCCAAGAATTCCCATGGACGAGCAGGCAAAGCCTATCGCCACCGCCACGAGGATGCCGACGCTCCACATAACCTGGGTCAGGGCGACCATTCGCCCGCTTGCGCCCTTGGGAGCAAGTTCGGAGACCACGGCAACCGAGGTCGGCAGATCGGCACCCGCTGCCAGGCCGGCGATGGCGACACCGGCGGTGAGCCAATAGACGTCCGGGGCGAAAACGATCATGACCGCGCCAATGACGTAGATCAGGATGTCGACATTGAAAACGAGCCGCCGCCCCAGCATGTCGGCGAGACGTCCACCGAAAAAGGCGCCCAAGGCGACGCAGAACGTCAAGGTCGCGCTGACGATGCCGAGCTGAAGGGCATCTATCCCGTAGTGGGACTTCCAGATCGCCAGGCTGATACCGCCGCTGATCAGCAGGCCAGAGTCCAGATAAGACGCCATGCCGGCCACGATCGCAAGCCGCCAGTGTTCTGCACTGATCCGGGGCGGCCTGTCCGGACCGCCCTCCCGAACGTCGGTATTGGGGTTTTGTGGCGTATAGTTCGAAGGCATTTCTCACTCCCATGATATCCGCGCCCGGCGGAGCTTTCTCCATGATGCCCACGGCAGCACCCGAGGAACACGGCGCATGGATGATGCGTCTTACGGTGTTCCGAAGGGCTCCCCTCCACGGACATCCCAAAAAGCGAACAAGGCCTCTATCGCAGGACGTCCATCCCGTTTCGGTTTCGATAAATTGCCTGTTCGACGATTTCGGATCGCGCCGATCTTTCCGGTTCGACGCATTCCATTTTCCAAAACACTGATGGCGAGAGATTTCGCCGCGAGTGCCCGGTTTACTGTCTGGCGTCAAAGGCGCGTATGCCTTTCTCGGATCCGGGGCGGAGCGGAAAGTTTTGATTTTTCCTCTCCCTCCGTCCGACGCATACATTTGCCGCGCGCCGCCACCGATTGGCCTCCTATCCAATCACGGCTGTGTGTATCGTTCTACGTGTAACGTAATACGTTTTTTGAGACGATAACAAGTTTATTTTGTGCCAAGGCAACGTGGGCGGATTGCCGCGGATTTGAGTCGTTGAATTTCGGGGTTGTCGCGTGAAGAACTGGCCGGTGGCCTCGCCGGGCAGCGATCATTAGATTCTTGGGGTTCAAGTCTCGCTGCAGTGGCGCGCAGAGTTTGGGAGAATAGTCCCTTCGGCGGTGAAAGTGGCTACACCTCTCTATCCTATATGGCCTGAAGAACCTTGTTGGAATGGGAGGAGCGTGCGAGAGATCGGATCGGGATGAGCGGCAGATCAGGTTGTCGGATTGACGTTTTCTTCATAGCCTGACAGCAGGGAGCCGAGGGTTGGCGAGAGACAGGAACTGCGCATGAGTGAGATGAAGCCGCTTGCCCGGCGTCAGCGCGTCACCATCGCTACGGTTGCGGCCGACGCTGGCGTATCGGTCGCGGCCGTATCAAAGGTGCTGCGCAATGCCTATGGCGTCAGTGAGGCGTTGCGAGCGAAAGTGACCGCGTCGATCGACCGGCTCGGATATCGTCCCAGCGTGGCCGCGCGCGGCATGCGGGGGAAGACCTACCGAATCGGAATCCTGCTGGTCGAGATTGCAAATCCGTTCCTTTCAGCGATCATTGACGGGATAAACTCGGTGATCGAACCATCCGACTATCGGGCAATGCTTGCGATCGGGCAATCCGATACGCCTATCGAAAACTCGCTGGTCGAGTCGATGATCGATTACCGGATGGACGGGCTGATCCTCGTTGCGCCGATGAGCCCGGATGATCTTCTCTCCCGGTTCGCCAAGCAGATCCCCGTTGTCGTCATCGGGCACCATGATGTCTCGGGGCAGGATTTTGATACCGTCAATGGAGGTGACAGGCCGGGGGCGGAACTTGCGGTTCAGGCCTTGATCGAGCGCGGGCATCGCCATATCGCAATGATGACACCCGAGATCGGCCAGCACCCGCCTGGAAGCGTCATTCGTCAGCGGGAACTGGGCTATCGGGACGCCATGACAAAAGCTGGGCTCGGTGAATATATGCGCCTGGTGCGGGTACTGAACACGCGATCGCAAGGAGCCGCGCAGTCGCAGCGCGAATCCGCGATAAGACAGTTGCTGACCGCAGAGGACCGGCCGAGCGCTATTTTCTGTTGGAGCGATCTCGACGGGGTCGACGTCGTCAATATTGCCCGGACGATGGGCGTCTCGGTTCCGGGCGACATTGCGGTCGTCGGTTATGACAATTCTCCGGTCGCCGCTCTGCCGCTGATCGGGTTGTCCAGCGTCGACCAGCAAGGACGGCGTCTGGGCGAGCTTGCCGCACGGGCACTGCTAGGCCGGATCGAAGGCCGTTCGACTCCACTGCATATAGAAGTTGAACCGCATCTCGTCCTGCGCTCTAGTACTTGATCTTCGCGGTGTATAATTTTGTTGTTCCCGCGATAACCACTGCATCGGTGTTTTGAACTAGCTCAAGGACCTCAACCGAATACAGTCTTCTTCCAAATTGAAACTGTGGAGCTTCAGAGGTTGTATCGGTTAAGAGCGAGGCGAATGATGGGTGTTTTCGATTTTTAACCGGAATGCGGTCGATGCCAGTTGTGCAGATGCGTCTTTCGCTCCTCAGAGGAGGGATATGATCGTGCATAGGCCCATTCACAGGGCTGTCTGGATGAAATTTTCGGCCTTGCGGTTGTGTCTTCTGTATGGCCGAGAGCCCGTCACGCTCGGAGAGGTGGGCCAGACATTCACATAAGTCGATAAAGTACGGCCTCACGGTGCGCGTCATAACCCGCGAGACGGTCTACTGAATACCAGCAGCTGGTGTTGAGGCGTAATCTTCCCCACTGTCTGGAGAAGCGCATTTCCAGATAAAATGAATATTGCAGGAAGGATACTCGCTCGTTGGAAGACCCTTTTGTGTCATTCCCGCTTGCGCTCCCATCTACCTACAACCCAATCAGCTCCGCCCCAATCCAGTAGTCTCTTGACAAAAGACTAGGTCATCGTGCTAATACGTATTAACAGCTAATACGTATTAGCGTGTTTCCGGATGCTTGGGAGGGCGCCGCGTGACAGGCCACAAGCGACTGACCCAGAACGACATTGCGAAACTTGCTGGCGTGAGCCAAGCCACAGTTTCGCTTGTTCTGAATGGCGCGCCGACGGCGCTGGCACGAATCCCAGCGGAAACCCGCGAGCGCGTTCAGGCCGTCATTCGCGCGACCGGCTATGTCGCCGACCCGATTGCGAGGCGTATGGCAAAGGGTCTCAATCGCATCCTCGGCGTATTTACCTATGAGCCGGCCTTTCCGAGCGAGCAGGCGGACTTCTTCACGCCTTTCCTGCTCGGTATCGAAGAGGAGGCGCAGCAGCAGAACTACGATCTCCTGCTCCTGACGAGTGCCGGCGTCGGCAATAACCGCAAGATATTTTCCGAGAACAACCGGCTCAGGATCGCCGATGGCTGCCTCGTGCTCGGCCGCGAATTCGACCGCGAGGAACTCGCTCGACTCGTGGCGGAGGATTACCCGTTCGTGGCGATCGGCCGTCGTGACGACGCCGGCGGGCAGGTTCCCTATGTCGGTGGCGACTATGCGGCCGGCACCCGGAAACTCGTCGAAAAAGCCGTCTCGCTCGGCCATTCGAAGCTTGCCTATGTCGGCCCGGAAGGTCCGGCCGAATCCATTGCCGATCGCTGGCGGGGTTTTGGCTCTGCGCTGGGAGAGGGGCTAGAGCTTGTCTTGCATGTCGATGCCGTCACCCGACCGGCCGACGAAATCCTCGACGGTATCGTGTCGAGCGGTGCGACGGCGGTATTCTTCATCGAACTGGCAGATGCGGTGCGCGTCGAGGCCTCAGCCCGTGAGCGCGGGCTTTTGGTGCCGCGGGATTTCTCGATGATCGTGCTTGGAAGTCATATCCGCGCCGGCCGTAGTCCCGTGCGGTTCACCTCCTACGACATTCCACGCGAAGAGATGGGGCGGCAGGCGACGGCCATGCTTTTGAACCGCATCGAAACCGGCAGCGCTGGCAGCCAGATCCTTCTTACCTGCGAGCCCGTTGAGGGACAAACACTGGCACCCCGTCCTTCGGGTCCAGCGAAGAAACGCCAATAGAAAACGGATGTGATGACGTGAAAGAGATGCGAGCAGATATTCTTGTTGTCGGTGGCGGACTTGGTGGCGTTGCTGCGGCACTGGGCGCGGCGCGCGCGGGACGTCGCGTGATCATGACCGAAGAATATGACTGGATCGGCGGCCAGTTGACCAGCCAGGCGGTTCCTTCGGACGAGCACAGCTGGGTCGAGCAGTTCGGCATTACCCGTTCCTATCGAAAGCTGCGCAACGATGTGCGGCAATATTACCGTGACCATTATCCGCTGACCGAAGGCGCGCGTGCGTGGGGAGATCTCAACCCAGGCGGCGGTTGGGTGAGTCGTATCTGCGCCGAACCGCGTGTCAGTCTGGCGGTAATGGAAAGCATGCTGATGCCGTATATCGGCGCCGACCGGCTGAGGGTGCTCAAGCCTTACAGGCCTGTCGCGGCCGATGTCGAGGGCGATACGGTCCGCTCCGTCACCGTGCGCCATCGCGATACGGGCGCCGAGATCGCCATTTCGGCGAATTACATTCTCGATGCCACAGAACTCGGCGATCTCTTGCCAATGACCGGCACGGAATATGCCAAGGGCTTCGAGGCGCAATCCGATACCGGTGAGCCGAGCGCTCCGGGTGAGGCCCAGCCCGACAATGTGCAGGCGGTGTCGATCTGCTTTGCGATGGACCATGTAGACGGCGACCAGACGATCGACAAGCCTGACAACTACGATTACTGGCGCAAATACGAGCCGCATTTCTGGGGCGGCCCGCTGCTCGGCTTCACCGCCCCGCATCCGCGCACGCTGGAGCATACGACACGCTCATTCACACCGAACCCGGACGATGATCCATTGGCTGTCGACGCCGATCAGCGCAAGGGAGGCGGCGATGAGAACCTCTGGATCTTCCGGCGCATCGCGGCGCGGAAGAATTTTACGCCCGGATTCTACCAGTCCGATATCTGCCTCGTGAACTGGCCGATGATCGACTACATGGACGGTACGATCATCGATGTTTCGGAAGAGGAAAAAGCACAGCATCTGAAGGCTGCCGCCGATCTTTCCCACTCGGTCTTCTACTGGCTGCAGACGGAGGCACCGCGCCTCGACGGCGGCCAGGGTTTTCGTGGCCTGCGCCTACGCGGCGACATTACAGGCACCGATCACGGCCTTGCCATGGCGCCCTATGTTCGCGAAGGCCGCCGCATCAAGCCGGTCACCCGCATCGTTGAACAGGATCTGTCCTATACGGTGCGCGGCGACAAGGGTGCGGTGCGCTATCGCGACAGCGTCGGCATCGGCATGTATCGCATTGACCTGCACCCCTCGACCGGCGGCGACAATTATGTCGACGTGCCGTCCTGCCCATTCGAGATCCCGCTCGGTTCTCTCTTGCCGCAGCGGGTGAAGAACCTCATTCCGGCCGGCAAGAATATCGGCACGACGCATATCACCAATGGCTGCTACCGGCTGCATCCTGTGGAATGGAATATCGGCGAGGTTGCCGGAATGCTCGCGTCGTACTGCCTCGATCGGGGACTGACACCGCATCAGGTGCAGGCTGATGACAAACATCTTTACGATTTTCAGGCGGCGCTGACCCGCGAGGGCATTGAAATAAGGTGGCCGGATATCGCGGCCTACTGATCACCCCATCTTTGGAGGAGGACTGGGAATGCTTCATTATCGTGAATTGAAATCGACGGCCTGTGCAATGGCCGTCATCGGATCGTTCGTCTGGGGCGGAGCAGCCCACGCTCAGGATGCGGTCAATCTGCGCATGACGATCTGGAGTGCCAACGAGGCACATCTGAAACTGTTCAACGAGATCGCGACGGGTTTCAAGACAGACCATCCAAACGTCACCGTCACCTACGAGTCGCTGCCGTTCGAAACCTATACGACGGCGCTGACGACCCAGATTGCCGGCGGCAACGCGCCGGACATGGCCTGGATTTTCGAAACCTCGGCTTACGACTTCGTCAGATCAGGAGCGCTTTATCCGCTGAGCGACACGTTGAAGGCAGCGGAAGGGTACAATCTCGACGAGGTGAGCGCAGGCGCCACCGCGCGCTGGACGCATGACGGCACGCTATACGCCTATCCGTTCTCGACCTCGCCGTTTGCGATGTTCGTCAACAATGATCTCGTCAGGGTCGCCGGCGCCAGGACACCGGCCGAGATGATCACCGCCGGCGAATGGACCTGGGACAATGCCATTGCCACGGCTTCGACGGTCGCAAAATCGGGCAAGGGCGGGCTCGTCGTCCGCGACTTCAACTATCAGGCCTGGCAGTATCTGACATCCGTCTGGAATGGCTGGGGTGCCTCGCCCTGGAGCGAGGACGGCAAGACCTGCACCATGGCCGAAAAGCCCATGGCGGATGCGCTGGCCTTCATCCATGACGCGGTCTTCACCAAGAAGGCGATGCCCGGCCCCGGTGAGACGGTCGATTTTTTCGCCGGCAACGCGGCGATGACGATCACCCAGATCAGTCGCGCCTCGCTTCTGCCGAAGGACAAGCCGTTCAACTGGGATCTGGTGCCACTACCAAAGGGACCGACCGGTGAATACGCGCTGATTGGCCAGGCAGGCGTCGGTGTCATGCAGTCGGGCAAGAATACCAAGACGGCAGCCGAGTTCGTCGCCTACATGACCAATCCGGAAAACTCGGCCAAACTCAGCCAGTTCTTCCCCTCGGCGCGCAAATCCTTGCTCAATGCCGAGGTGCTGAAGAAGACCAACCCGCTGCTCTCCGAAGAGCAGATCGAGAAGGTGGTTATCTCCGGCATCGCCACCGGCAAGGTCATGCCCGGCCATACCGGCTTTGCCCAGATCCAGCAGATGGTGCGCTCAAATCTCGATGCGGTCTGGCGTCCGGACGCGGATGTGCCGAGCACGCTCCAGAAAATCTGCGGCCAGATCGGCCCCCTCCTGAAGCGCTGAGGAGGGCGCCATGGCTGTCGCGCAGGAAAACGCTAATCCGGAAGGCCGCTCCTTATCGCCGTTCTGGACCATCGCCCGGCGCGACAGCCTCGCCGGTTTCCTCTTCATCGCCCCGCAAATGATCGGCATCATCGTCTTTGTGCTGATCCCGCTCGGGCTGGTCTTCTGGTATTCGCTGCACGAGTGGAACGTGCTGGCCAATACCTTCACCTATACCGGCGGGCAGAACTACCGGATGCTGATCGAGGACGAGAGCCTAGTCGAAGTGCTCGGCGCGACAGCGATCTTTTCGGCCGGGCTCGTCGTCATGAATTTGTCGCTCGCCTTGCTGCTGGCCGTGTTGCTGAACCAGAAGCTGGCCGGCATCGCAATCTTTCGCACGCTGTTCTTCTCACCGGTTGTCGTCTCACTGGTTGCTTGGACCATTGTCTGGGGCTTCCTGCTGCAGAAGAATGGCGGCATCAACGGCATGCTGCTGATGGTGGGCATCGACGGGCCGAACTGGCTGCGCGAGGAAGCCACCGCGATGATCTCGGTGATCGTCGTGCAGGTGTTCAAGAATGTCGGGCTCAACATGATCCTGTTTCTCGCCGCGCTGCAGGGCGTGCCGAAGGAGCTGTACGAAGCTGCCCGCATCGATGGCGCGCCGGCCTTCAAGCAGTTCCGCCGTATCACCCTGCCGCTGATCAGCCCGACGATCCTCTTGACCTCGATCATCACCATCGTCGGCTCGCTGCAGGTGTTTGCGCAGATCGCGGTGCTGACACAGGGTGGACCCGGCCTTTCGACCACGGTGCTTGTCTACTACCTCTACCAGCAGGCTTTCCAGTTCCATTTCTTCGGCTACGGCTCGACATTGTCGATCCTGCTGTTTGCGATTGTCGCTGTTCTGACCTTCGCCCAGTGGCAGATGCGCAAGAGGATCGTGTTTTATGAAAGCTGACCTTTCCCCCCGCATGAGGACCGCGCTCTACGGGCTGATGTGCGTGCTGCTGATCCCCTTTGTCTTTCCGACCTGGTGGATGGTGACATCCTCGATCAAGCCGATCAGCGACATTTTCGCCTTTCCGCCGCAGCTCATCCCGCAGAACTATGACTGGACGACCTATTCGAAGGTGTTCGAGCTCCAGCCCTTCGTGCGGCAATACTGGAATTCCGCCTATATCGCCGCTCTCGTGACGGTCGGCACGATGATCGTCTCGTCCATGGCGGGATATGCTTTTGCACGGATCAAATTCCCCTATGCCAACACGATCTTCATGATCGTGCTGCTAGGCCTGTTGATCCCGTCGGAAGTGACGATCGTGCCGCTGTTCCAGATGTTCCTGAAAGTGGGCATGGTCAACACTCATTGGCCGCTGATCCTCGTGCCGATCTTCGGCGCGCCGAGCGTGTTTGCCACCTTCGTCATGCGGCAGTTCTTCGTGACACTGCCGGCCGAACTGGAGGAGGCGGCGCGTGTAGACGGTCTCGGACGTTTCAAGATCTTCCGCAAGATCGCGTTGCCGCTTGCCAAGCCCGCACTGGCGTCAGTGGCGATCTTCACTTTCCTGCATTCGTGGAACCTGTTCCTCGAACCGATCGTGTTCCTGTCGAGCGCCGAGATGTTCACGCTGCCGCAGGCGCTCACGCAATATACCGACGCGTATGGTGGGCCGATGTGGAACATCCAGTTGGCTGCTGCGACACTTACGGCATTGCCCGTCCTCATCGTCTTCGTGATTGCCCAAAAGCAGTTCGTCGAAGGCCTCGCCCATACCGGCCTTAAAGGCTGAGCAACCGGATCAGATTATGGCAGACGTTACCCTTTCCGACATCCGTAAGAGCTATGGCGCGCTGAAGACCATCCATGGTGTCAACCTCGATATCCGCGACGGCGAGTTCGTCGTTCTCGTCGGGCCATCGGGCTGCGGCAAGTCCACGCTTCTCCGCATGATCGCGGGCCTTGAGACGATCACCGACGGGACGCTGAAGATCGGCGACCGGAAGGTTAACGACCTAGATCCGAAGGATCGTGACATCGCCATGGTGTTCCAGTCTTATGCGCTCTATCCGCATATGACGGTGGCGACGAATATGGGCTTCTCACTTGAGCATCGTGGTGCCAGCAAGGCTGAGATTGCCGAACGGGTGAACTGGGCGGCTGGCATATTAGGCCTCACCAACCTTCTCGACCGCTATCCGCGCCAACTCTCCGGCGGCCAGCGCCAGCGCGTCGCCATGGGCCGCGCAATCGTCCGTAAACCGCAGGTCTTCCTGTTCGACGAACCGCTTTCAAACCTCGATGCGAAGCTGCGTGTCGTCATGCGTGGTGAGATCAAGGCGCTCCATCAGAAATTGAAGACGACGACCATCTACGTTACCCACGACCAGGTTGAGGCGATGACCATGGCTGACCGGATCGTTGTCCTGAACGGCGGCAGGGTCGAGCAGACTGGTGCGCCTCTCGATCTCTACGACCGTCCGGCCAATCAGTTCGTTGCGGGTTTCATCGGCTCGCCGTCGATGAATTTTCTCAAGGGTACTATAACGGAGGTGGGCTTCCAGACATCGGGCGTGGTTATGCCCCTGCCGGCGTCTACAAACACCATCGTAGGGCAGGCTTGCGTCTACGGCATTCGTCCAGAACACTTCCGATTGAATGACCATCCCGGCCACGCGAGTGTTCCTGCAGAAATCGAGCTCATCGAGCCCATGGGGTCCGAAACCCAGGTGACTATGAGGTTAGGAGATGTCCAAGTGATTGGCGTCTTCCGTGAGCGGATCAATGGTGCGCCGGGGGACGTGATGCATGTCTTACCGGAGGTCGACGCCGTTCACCTTTTTTCTGGAGACGGCGCTACTCGCCTTAACTGATGACGCGCTCATGACGCGATTTGGCCTATGAGTGCAGAGCAAACCTGCGGCCGCATCCTAGAGTAATCGACCGGTTGCGTCGAATGAGCGAGTTCTCAATTGCTTAGGGATTATGGGGGCGGGTCGAGGGTTCAAGTCTCATCAAGAGTTTAACTCGATAGCAGCCCCATTCCGCCATGTTCAATTGCAGCAATTTTTTGCATTGGCCAGGAGCTCGCTTGCGTGACGCGGCGCCCAACTCGAAACGAATTCGGGCGCTCGCAAGACCTCAAGACGACTATAAGCAGGGGCGCTTATAGTACGGATATCATGCCGCCATCGACATAGATGATCTGGCCGTTGATGTAATCCGATGCGGAAGAGGCGAGTAATACTGCAGTGCCGATCAGTTCCTCCGATCTGCGCCCAGCGACCGGCCGGTGTTCTGCCTTTTACCCATGCGTCGAACTTGGGATCGTTCTCAAGCGCTTCGTTCGGCCATGCCGCGTGTGAGCATTTTGATGCCACCCTTGGCAACAGTATGGGGCGTCACCGTCGCACGGGCCAGTTCACTTGTCAGCGAGCCTATATCGATAATCTTGCCGCGTCCGCGCGGGATCATGCGACGGCGGCCTCTCGGCAGCAGAAATGCGCTGGTCAGATTGACGTCGATGACGCGCTGCCAGTCGGCAAGGGCGAGTTCGACCATCGGCTGGCGATGCTGAATGCCCGCATTGTTGACTAGAATGTCGATCGCGATGCCCTGCGCATCGAAACGTTTGAAAGTTGCATTGATTGCAGCCTCGTCGGTAAAGTCGAACGCGGCCTCATGCACGGGTATAACCCTTGGTCCGAAGCTCGTCTGCCGCTTGCGACAGGGTGGTGCCCGCGCGGCCGTTCAGGATCAGGTTCGCGCCGCCGGCACCGAGACCGTCGGCGATTGCGCGACCAAGACCCCGGGAGGAGCCGGAGATCAGAGCGGTGGAGCCGGAAAGATCAAAGATGTTCATGGTAGCCTCACAGTTTAGACGTGCGGACCACGAGATCAGAACGTTCGTAGACGGCAGGAAGCAGATCGACGCCGGGACCGGGGCCTTCCATCGGCAGGACATAGCCGTCCTTGATCGTAGGCATTGCCGTGACAAGTTCCTTGTACCAACCCGTACAGAAGGCCTGACCAGAATTCCTGGATCAGTGTGTTGGGCTGGCTGAAGGAGGTGTGGATGGCAGCGACGAAACCGACCGGTCCGATGCACTCACGCGGGGCAAATGGCAGATGATAGGTATCTGCAAGCGAGGCGATCTTGCGTCCCTCCGTCAGGACGCCGGTCCAGCAGAGATCGACCATTGCGATATGTGAGGCACCGCGCTCGAACATGTCCTGATAGGGGAAGCGCGTTCCAAGCGTTTCGCTGGCGCAGACTGGAACGCTGGTCGATGCAGCATACTCCGCGAGCGCATGTGGTGAATTCATGCGGATGGGATACTCGGACCAGGCCGGCATGTAAGGCTCCAGCGTGCGCGCGATCTCCTTGGCGGTCGGCAAGTTCCACAATGAGTGGAACTCGATCATGATCTGCATCTTGTTGCCCACGCGTTTGCGGATTTTCTCAAATGGTTCGACTGCCTTCTTCATCTGCTCGGCGCTGATGGACAGACCGCGGTTTTCCTGGGCGGCTGGGTCGAAGGGCCAGATCTTCATTGCCTAAATGCCGCTTCCGAGCATAGGCCGCCCAGCATCTGGTGCACCGTCTGCCCACAGACCTTGCCGAGCAGACGACCGGCAAGCGTGTCATGGATATGGGCTTCCACGGCGCTGGCGCCATAAAAGGTCTCTCCCAAGCCAACCAAGAATCTTAACGATCGCTCACGTGATACATCCCGTGCTCAAGCAAGATGTAACCATGACCGACATCGGTGCTATCCCAGAATGGCGAAACGCACTGCTGACGATTTCCGTGCTGACCCGGAATCGAATTGTCGGTCGCGTGATACGAGAGATGCTGCGACGCGCACCATCGAATATGGGTCACCTCATTCTCGGTGAGCAGTAAATCGCGTGGCGCTGCGTTAGAACCAATCTCTCCATTGAAGGCAGCCATATTGGCGACAGTTGCTTGGTTAACCTTCGATGTCTCCAATCGAAATGCGTATGCGGAAGAGAGCGGCACGCCCGCCATCAGGCCTACAAGGACGGCGGGGCGAATTAATCTTCCATACACGTTCATAATTGGGTCCCATCAAATTACTTTGGCGAGCAACCCGATTCTTCAGCTTTTGGTTCCAAATACTATCCCTCGACCTTACACGTCTGTGCGAGCGATAGTTGATGTGGCCGTGTGGTCAATCCACGATCCTCAGCGGCTGCCTACATCGAAGCCCAGCAACTAAAGCCATGCTTTTTCATCTCGGCACAGGCGGCCCACGCTTCGCTCTTGCTCGAAAAGCCGACAAATCGAGCGCGATATACGTTGGAGTTCGAGCTAAGATATGGCTCAACGGATTGCCTCATCATGCCGAGTTTGTATCCCAGCTTCTGCTTGGCCCCGGCTAGGTAACGCGTTGCCGCAGCTTCATCCGGGAACGCACCAATCTGCACAGACCACCCCTCCGTTGCGGACATGGGGACGCTCGAGGTCGTGACGCTGTCTACTGTAGATTGTTCAAAGGCACGCTGTTCTACGTCCTGAACTCGGGCAATGGGAAGAGGGGCTTGTATGGGCAACGAGGTGTCAGCTTTTGCCACAAGCATTGAACGTCCCTGACGTTTAAAGTCACGGGAGGCCTTTGGCATGTAACGATGGATCAAATCGCGCATATGCGCATCGCGGCTTCGCGCTGTCCGGCCGCCCATCACTACGGCGACTATGGAACGGCCGTCGTGCTTCGCTGAGGTAACCAGATTGAAGCCAGATGCGTTGATGTACCCGGTCTTGATCCCATCGACACCCCGAACCTTGCCGACCAGCCGATTGTGGCTGCGCAAAGTCGTCTTTCCGTACCGGTAGGACCTCGTCTTGAAAATCGCATAGTGATTTGGGAAGTCTCGCCGGAGGGCTATGCCTAGCCGAGCCATATCTCGCGCCGTTGTGTACTGCCGCCTGTCGGGAAGCCCGTGCGCGTTTCGGAACACAGTATTTTTCATGCCCAGAGAACGGGCCTTGCGTGTTGCCATCTTCCCGAATTTCGTTTCCGACCCCGCGAGGAATTCGCCGAGAGCGGTGGCCGCATCGTTTGCAGACTTTGTCACCAATGCATGCATGGCATCCTTCACGGTGATGTAAGAACCAGCGCGCAGCCAGATTTTGGAGGCAGGCTCGGAGGCCGCATGACGTGACACCTTGATCTTCGTTGCGAGATCGAATTTGCCCTTCTCTAGGCCCTCGAACGTTAGGTAGAGCGTCATCATTTTGGTGAGCGATGCCGGATATCGTCGAGAATTCGCGTGGTCTGCGTACAAGATCTTGCCCGTCGCGGCATCGACAACCACACCGGCATATTTGGTGTTCGCAGTAGCTGGACTTCCCACTGAGCAGAGCATGACAGCGCAGATCAGAGCTGTCGTGATGAGCCGGAGGCAGGAGTAAGGCGTGGCCGCAGCAGACATAAATTTCCTTTGTTATGGGGAGCTCGCGTGGGAAGTGGCTAGGGTATTTGTGCACGGGTATACAGTTCGTTAACCAGAACGAACCTCTCGCTCACCTCAGTTCGCAATGTCGTGAACGCAGAAAACCGAGGCAGTTCCGAGCGAACCGCTGGGCTAATCGACGTAACCAGATAGCGAGGATCGATCGCACGTACCAGCGAGTTGGGATTTCAGCGTTCAGTCGGGTACTTGTAAACTTTTGTAGTCTCGCTCAACGTCATGGGCTAGGGATGCGGACAAGTGTCCTGACATGCGCTTGTCGCGCAGAGATGCCAGTTGCCTAGCGGAGCGCTACACATACGCCATCTGCAGAGGTGCTCTCTTCGGAGAGCCGCGGGCAGGACCTGCACCAGTCATTCTCCTGAAAGTTCGATCTTATGATCGAACACTGCTGCCGCATCGTTCTCGCACCCATCCAGCATTTCCGCCACGCGCTCCAGAGATGCGATCAAAGACATTTGTTCCCAGTCTTTAAGAGCCGAAAATCCGCTCTGGAATTGAACATGTGAGGCGTCGGGAGCGCTGGTGAGAAGCCGTCGCCCGGCTTCGGTCAAGGAGAGGAGCGCTTGCCGGCGGTCCTTGTCGCCGCGGCGACGGGCTATGTAGCCGGCGTTCTCCAGCTTTTGCAGGACAACTGTTGTCGTGGCTTGAGTAATCCCCATGCGGGCGGCAACGTAACCCGCGGTCTGCTCCTGCTGCTCATCCAGGATTTGCATGAAGACAAGCTGGGATGGAGTGAGGCCAGTTTCCCGCATCAGCTTCTTCGAATTCGTCTCGGAAGCGCGAAGAATTTTTCGAATGGCAATCAAGGCCAATTTGGTTCGATCTTCCACCGGATCACCCTTCAATATTCTACCGCTCTATCTGTCGCAGAAGGGAAACGCAATAAGCTTGTAACTTGCAGTCAAATGCTTTGACTGCACTAAGCAAAATGAGAAGCGCGGCAATGAGGTGCCCGATACACGAATTCGTGTTTCGAGAGTTTCTGGCTGCAAATCAGCGATTTGCTGGGGTGATTGTGGCGAAGGTGTGTTTTTTAGCGGAATGTTGGCTTGATATATATTTAGGTCAATCTAAGTATGTTGTCCGTAGCTATTGGTTGGGCGCGGGGGATCACTGATCTTACGCAGCTCTGCATTGGCTGCAGTCACGCGGGGGATTTCATCTGGGAGAATTCAGGTTCTGAAACTCACCGCTCGTTCGGCGCAAGCGGGTCTCGATCCCATGCTGCCATGAACCACGACCTTAGGAGATATACATGCCCACATTTTCACGACACGCCCTTGCGGCAATGTCGATTGTCGCTGCTTCCGCGATCGGGTGCGCCGGTGCCAATGCAGCGACGCTTGAAGCGATCAAGGAGAGCGGCACAGTCCGTATCGCGGTGGCCAATGAAATTCCTTACGGTTATGTCGATCCCAGCGGTGAAGCAAAGGGAGCCGGCCCTGATGTCGCAAAGGCCGTCATGGAAAAGCTGGGCGTGGAGAAAATCGAATGGATCACGACAAACTTCTCGTCGTTGATTCCGGGCCTCCAGGCTGATCGCTTTGACATGGTCGCCGCGGAAATGGCCATCCTTCCCGATCGCTGCAATCAGGTGCTGTTCTCCGAGCCGAATACGTCCTACGGCGAGGGACTGCTCGTGGCGCAAGGCAACCCGAAGGACATTCACGCCTTCGAAGACTTCGCGAAGAAGGGCGATCTGAAAGTCGCAATCATGGCGGGCGCAGACCAACTTGAGATGATGCAGAAGCTGGGCGTCGATGAGGCAAATCTCGTCACGATCGCTGCAAATGCCGATGCTATCTCGACGGTTTCGACCGGTCGTGCCGACGCTTATGCCGCGACAAGCCTGACCACGAGTGGTCTCGCAAAACAGAGCGACCGGGTGGAACTTGCCGCCAAGTTCACTGACCCCGTCATCGACGGCGAGCCGGTTCGCAGCTGGGGCGGTTTCACCTTCGCAAGCGGCAATGAAGGCCTGCGTGACGCCGTCAACGGTGCACTCGCAGAATTCAAGAAAACCGACGAATGGGCAGAGATCGGCAAGACCTATGGTTTTACCGAAGCGGATCTCGATGGTTCGACCACGCGCACGACTGAACAGCTCTGCACGGCCTCTGACTAAGGCTTCATCCTCGGGAAGGTGATTTTACTTTCCCGAGGCTTCCCAGAGAACTTACATAAAAGGACCAGTCGATGCATTGGACCGAGTATTTCGGCCCGCTTCTGGAAGGCGCCTGGGTCACGGTACAGTTGACCATCTTCTCGACCGTGCTGGGCGCTTCCCTGGCGTTCCTTGCGGGCGTCGGAAAGCTGAGCAAAAACACTGCCGTTCGCAGTTTGTCGGTAGCCTATATCGAGATTTTTCGCGGCACCTCGCTTCTGGTGCAGCTCTTCTGGCTGTATTTCGCCCTGCCATTGGCCGGTACAGCGATCGGTATCGATCTGCGCCTGCCGCCCATCGTTGCCGGCGTTCTCGCACTTGGCCTCAATATCGGGGCCTATGGTGCAGAGGTCGTGAGAGGCGCGATCCTTGCCGTACACAAGGATCAGCGTGAAGCCGCCCGTGCCCTGAATTTCACGCCACGCCAGACGCTCTGGACATTTGTCTTGCCCCAGGCATTGCCCGAGATGATGCCATCATTCGGAAACCTGGCCGTCCAGAACCTGAAGGATACGGCTCTCGTGTCGTTGATCAGCCTCGGAGACATCACGTTCCGCGCCGAGCAGATCCGGAATTTTACCCAGGACAGTACGACCGTCTTCTCGATGTTGCTCATCGCATATTTCGGCATGGCGCTTGTTCTGACTGCAGCCATGCGAGCGCTCGAAATCTATGTCGGGCGTTGGCGCGCAGGGAGGATCTAACCCATGCTTTTCGGATATGAATGGGATCTGTCGAGTCCGCTTGCGTTCGCTACGTCGATTCTGCCGATTCTTCTCCACGGTTTGCTGGTAACGATACAGGCGGCCGTGCTCGGTTTCGCTGTTGCCCTCGTTCTCGGTCTCGTATGGGCGGTGCTCAAAAGCGCGCCGTCTCGCTTCATCGCCTGGCCTGCAAAGATCATCACTGAGTTCATCCGTGATACGCCATTGCTGGTTCAGCTCTTCTTTCTCTACTACGTGCTTCCCGACCACGGGATCGTCCTGCCGGCGTTTCTGACAGGCGCGCTCGCGCTTGGGATTCAGTACAGCGCCTATACAGCTGAGGTCTATCGAGCCGGGCTGGAGGCCGTGGGGAGGGACCAGAGGGAAGCGGCGAGGGCTCTCAATCTCAGCTCTGCCAGGACGTTCAGCCATATCATCGTGCCACAGGCGATCCCGCGGATCATACCGGCCATGGGCAACTATCTTGTCTCGATCATGAAGGACGTTCCGGTTCTGTCCGTCGTCACTGTGCTCGAAATGCTCAATGTCGCCAAGATCGTCGGAGACCGGACTTTCGACTATCTGATCCCGCTTTCGATGGTTGGCCTCATCTATCTCATCATGACGATAATCGCATCCGCCGGCGTTCGACTTGTTGATGCCGCGTTGCCAGTTCGAGGAATCCCCCTGAAATGAATGACCCCATCTTGAAATTCGACAAGGTCGTGAAGCGGTTCGGTGATCTCACCGTTCTCAACAAACTGGATTTCGAGGTTCGAAAAGGAGAAAAGGTTTCGATCATCGGTCCGTCGGGTTCCGGAAAATCGACGGTGCTGCGCATCCTCATGACGCTTGAAGGCATAGAGGAGGGAACTGTAATCGTCGATGGAGAGCCACTCTGGCATGAGCGCGATGCGGCAGATAACCTCAAGCCTGCCTCTGAAGCCCATCTTAGAAAGATGCGCGGCAAACTTGGTATGGTGTTTCAGCACTTCAATCTTTTTCCGCATATGACGGTGCTGCGCAATATCACCGAAGCGCCCGTGCAGGTGCTTGGACTGTCAAAGGCGGAAGCACGTCAACGGGGGGAAGAGCTTCTTGAACTCGTCGGGCTGGCGGACCAGGCGGCAAAGTATCCAAGCCAGCTCTCCGGCGGGCAGAAGCAGCGGGTGGGGATCGCGCGAGCACTGGCCATGCGGCCAAGCATTTTGCTTTTCGACGAGCCGACTTCCGCTCTTGATCCAGAGCTTGTGGGCGAGGTGCTCAACGTCATCGGCAAGCTCGCGGATGAGCACGATCTCACCATGCTGCTGGTCACCCACGAGATGCGCTTTGCCCGCGAGATTTCCGACCGGGTTTGTTTTTTCGACAGGGGGCGAATCCGAGAGGAAGGAACGCCGGATGAGATTTTCTCCGATCCAAGCGAAGAGCGAACTAGAGAGTTTCTTCAAGCGGTATTGGAATAGAGAATCGGGAAAGCATAACCGAAGAAAATCTACCAAAAACATCATGCCGTGATATAAAACGCCTCGGGGTAAGTTGATCGGGTCAAGCCGACAGCAATGAGTGGGGAATTCGGTGTGAATGATATTGCGCAGATCGCGAAGCTATCGTTGTTGCTGGAGATAAGACTTCAAGAGCGCGGTTTGTTGAGCGATTCTGGTGGAATTTCCGAAACGTTACCGCCTGACATCCTCGACAAGATCGATGGACTGATTGACAACTGAACTTGAAGGCTTGCTACGCATCGGCTTCGCCGTCAGACAGGGGAGGCGCTGTCACCGCCGGTCGCGCGCGCCGCGCGCCTAATGCTTCGGGAAGTCTGCGAGGCAGTCTTCGACCATGACGAAATGCAAGGCGTCCTCCAGACCCACTGAAAGAAACCAGATGAACTCTCATCTCGGAATTGGTTCAGTCATTAAAGCCTGTGCGGTCGTTGCAGCCGGCGGCTTGACGTGGCTTCCAGCCCCAGCAGCTTGCGCCCCGCGGTGCGCCGACATCGTGCGGGCTTTCCTAATGAACTCGCCAGCAGAGCTCCTATCCGTCAAGGCCAAACGAGATGGGTGTTTGGTAACTTACCTCCTGCACCGTGATGGCGAGCGCCCCATGCGCGTGACCCGTGAGCTACGGGCAGCAGAGGCAGGTCTCGCTCAGGCAGAAAAGAAATCAGGGTCCGTGCTGGTAGTTGACGAGGCGAAGGTGCCATTGCGTTGAGCCGGCGTTTAACTGTCCTTCTTGCTCGACCTTTTCACCTGCCTGCTAGCTCGAAAGCCCAAGTCTTTCTGCCACGTTCTGACGCTCAATTTGAACTCGTGACATCATCCGATCGACTGTCAGGTGTTCCTCTTCCCGCCCTCTGATCATGTTTTTGTGACCACCCAAAGGTTGACGGGAGGGACATGGGCGCCATGCTTTTGCCTAAATTACGAATCCCGAAAGGATGCCATGCCCTTCTGCCGCACTGCCGCCAGCCTGTTGTTTTTGTTGGCCCTTATCGTCTCTCCAACGCTTTCGAATGCGCAAGAGCCCTCTCAACTAACATCGCAGCCTGCCAGTAGCGTCGATGACCTGATCCGCATCCTCGAGAACGAAGGCGCCCGAAATGCACTTCTGACGAGACTAAAAAACGAGGCGGCAGCACAGCAGGTCACGGAGCCGGTCGAAGAGGAGCCGACGATTGCTCGCCAGATTGCCGAACAGACGAGAGCGGCGGCGGAACAGATCGTTGCCGGTGGTGAGGCGGTCTGGAGTGGTGTTGCAGCCCTAGCGGTCATCTTCACCGGTGCAAGCACGATCGACTACGGTTCGATCCAATCCCTGATCCTTAACGTCATCCTCGTCGGCGCGGGCCTGTTTGCGGCATTCTTCGTGTTGCGCATGTTGGCTCATCTCTTCCAACGTACTCTGGATAACCGTGCCGCTGGTCGCCATTGGTCTATCAGGGCAATCTTCACTGTCATCGCGACAATCGCAGACATCGTGACCGTCGCTATGGCCTGGGGCGCTGGTTACGTGATCGCGCTGCAGGTAATCGGTGGCGTCGACGGCCGCATGGATATCAATCAAACGCTTCTCCTCAATGCCTTCCTGATGGTGGAGATGCTCAAGGTCGCGATGCGGCACATTCTGCAGCCACGCTTTCCGGCGCTGAGGCTTGTGCCGATTTCCGATACCACCGCCGCTTATTGGTATTTTTGGGCAGCGCGCGCCGTCTCGCTTGTCGGTTACACCTTCATGTTCGTCGCACCGATCCTTGCGTCGAACGTTTCCGAGGCGGCCGCCCAGGCCGTTCGTGTTCTTGTGATGCTGACAGCCTTGGTCATCGCGATTGTCATCGTTCTGCAAAATCGTGATCGTGTCCGGGAGGCCCTGTCGTCTCGCGCGGCGGGGGGGCGGACAGACTTTATCGGTCGCAGCGGTGCATTTCTCGCCGGTATCTGGCATCTGTTGGCGATCGCTTATCTGATCGCGATCTTCGTCGTTTGGCTCGTGAACCCGACTGCCGCTCTGCCTTTCATGATGGCTGCAACTGTCAAGTCTATCGTCGCCGTGGTGGTTGGCGGTCTGGTCGTTGCCTTCATCCATCGCTTTGCCAATGCCGGCCTGCGGTTGCCTGACGATGTTTGCGCGCGCCTGCCTGCACTGGAGGGAAGGCTGCAAGCCTTTGTTCCGCGTGTCATGCAGATCATCAGGACAGTGGTGACGATCGGTGTCGTCGTTGCTGTTGCCCAGTCATGGGGCCTGGTTGACTTCCTTGGTTGGCTGTCGTCGGAAGCCGGCCAGCGGATCAGCGGTTCGGCCTTTGCTGCACTGATCATCCTCATGATTGGCTTCGTCGCCTATCTGGCGATGTCGTCCTGGGTCGAATATCGCCTCAACCCGGAATTCGGCACGATCCCGACGAGCCGCGAGAAGACGTTGCTGTCGCTCTTCCGAAACGCCTTCACCATCGCACTTGTTGTGCTGGTATCGATGCTGGCGCTGGCTCAGATCGGCGTCAATATCGCGCCGCTTCTGGCGGGCGCTGGCGTGCTGGGTCTGGCGATCGGCTTCGGTGCCCAGAAACTGGTGCAGGACATCATAACCGGTGTCTTCATTCAGCTTGAGAACGTCATGAACGAGGGTGACGTCGTCAGCCTTGGCAGCGTCAGCGGTGTCGTTGAGAAGCTGACGATCCGCTCCGTTTCCATCCGCTCGCTGGATGCTACCCTCCATCTCATTCCGTTTTCGTCGGTCGATACGGTTTCCAACCTCGTCAAGGATTTCGGCTACCATGTCGCGGAGATCCGCGTCGCCTACCGTGAAAACATCGACGAGGTGAAGGACGCAATGCAGGAAGCCTTCGATCTTCTCATGCAGACAGAGTGGGCCGAACAGGTCATCGATAAACTCGATATGCATGGCGTCACATCTCTGGGAGAAAGCGCAGTGGTCGTACGCGCCCGCATCAAGACGATCGCCGGCGGTCATTGGGGTGCCGGGCGTGCCTATAACGAGTTCATCAAGCAGGTTTTCGATCGTCGCGGCATTCAAATACCGTTCCCGCATGTCACGTTCTATATGGGCGAGGACAAGGCCGGCAAGGCACCGCCGCTCCGGTTGGAGGGCGAAACACACCCGAAGCAGAAAACAGACAATGATTTGAAGCCGATCCTGCAACCGTGACCTCCTTCAAAGGAGATGGAATTTGCATGAGAGAGTCCTAAATCTCATTCCAGACCAAATGAATGACCGGTGTCCTCTCTGATTCCGGGGAGCACCATATCAAGCGAAGAAAGCAAGTTCTCGCCATGAAAAACTTCATCATCAATCCACCGGTCTTTTACGGGGCCATCATCGTCATCGGCCTCTTCCTGGCAGTCGGCGTACTTGTCCCCGGTCAGGCCGGAGCGCTGTTCGGGGCCGTCCAGACCTATATTCTCGGCGCCTTCGGCTGGTTCTACCTGCTTTCGGTAGGCATTTTTCTAGTGGCGGTCCTGACGCTTTGTTTCGGGCGTTTTGGACAGTTGAAGCTCGGCCCGGACGATTCTGTTCCGGATTTCCGCTTCGTCTCATGGATTGCAATGCTGTTTGCTGCCGGAATGGGCATCGGGCTGATGTTTTATGCCGTCGGTGAGCCGATGACGCATTTCATGGCGCCGCCGACGGCAGAACCGCGCTCGATCGAAGCCATGCGCGAGGCGATGACCGTCACCTTCTTCCATTGGGGCATTCACGCTTGGGCCATCTATGCCGTGGTTGGACTGTCGCTCGCCTATTTCGGCTACCGTTATAACCTGCCGCTGACCATCCGGTCGGGTCTGTACCCGCTGCTGAAAAGCCGGATAGACGGCCCGATCGGACACGCCGTCGATATCTTCGCCATTGTCGGCACCATGTTCGGTATTGCCACCTCGCTGGGCGTCGGCGTTTCGCAAATCAATGCTGGTCTTAACCACTTGCTTGGCATTCCGATTGGCATTGAAGTCCAGATTCCCTTGATTGCGGTAGTGACCGCAATGGCCACGGTCTCCGTTGTAACCGGCCTGGACAAGGGCGTGCGTATCCTTTCCGAGACGAACCTCGTCGTTGCCATCCTGCTGATGATGTTTGTTCTCGTCGTTGGACCGACCAGTCAATTGTTCCGTGATTTCGTTCAGAATCTCGGTCTCTATTTCGACACGCTGGTGCTGCGAACCTTCAACATCTACGCCTATCAACCGACACCCTGGATCGACAGCTGGACCCTGTTCTACTGGGCTTGGTGGATATCCTGGTCGCCATTCGTCGGCATGTTCATCGCCCGCATTTCCCGCGGCCGGACCGTTCGCGAATTCGTCATGGCCGTGCTGTTCATCCCCGCAGGTTTTAGCTTTTTCTGGATGACGGTCTTCGGAAACACCGCAATGTTCATCGATACCGGCCTTGCAGCCGGTGCTCTGGGCACGGCCGTTGCCGATGACGTTTCGGTCGGCCTGTTCCGTTTCTTTGAATACCTGCCCCTGTCCGGACTGACGTCGACACTTGCCGTCCTTCTGGTGTCGATCTTCTTCATCACGTCGGCCGATTCCGGTGCGCTGGTTGTCGATTCCATCGCGGCCGGCGGTGAAACGCAGACAACGACCGGGCAGCGTGTGTTCTGGTGTGCGATGGAAGGTGTTGTCGCCGGCTGCCTCCTGCTGGCTGGCGGCCTGGCAGCCCTACAGTCGGCGACGGTTGCCAGCGCCCTACCATTCACCATCGTCATGCTGGCACTGGTCCTGTCGCTCTATCTCGGCATGCGGGAAGATCTGGCGCAGCGGGATGCCCATCACGGACAAAACCCGCTTCCCGCCGCTCAGCCTGCTTCGGGACAAACCTGGCAGCGGCGTCTTGCGCTCATGCTGACGGCGGCGACGGAGAAGGACGTTCGACGCTTCATCGACGCTCAGGTTCGACCGGCCCTCGATCAGGTCGCTGCCGAGCTCAGTTCCCGCGGCAGGCATACCGAAGTGGTCGAAGAAGAGGGCGATAGCGCCATTGCCCTGCGCTCGCCTGCGGACGGCGTGCGCGACTTCGTCTACGGGGTAAGCCTCGTTGGCCACCGGATTGCCAGCTTCACGCCCGTTCGCGCTGGCTCGGCAGAATTCCGTTATGAAGCTCGGACGTATTTTTCGAGCGGAAACCGTGGCTATGACGTCATGGGCATGTCACGCGATCAATTGATCAGCGATGTGCTTGCCCAGTTCGAACGATACCTGCATCTGGTTCACTCGCCCGAGTTTCAGCTCGTTCATACCGCGCCGGAGCATCAATCCGGCGTGTAGGCTCAGGCTGAGCGTAGGGGCGGCAAGAACTCGCCGCTCACTATCGGTTGCCTCCTGTTGCAAGGCTTGAAGGAACGGTGACAACCATGCGCCGTTCCTTTTTGTGTGAAAGGAGTACGCAAAATGCAGAGCGAGATAGATACTGACTACACAGCGAGAGCGCTGTCCGATCATTACGGGATCGATATCGCAGAGGCCACACGGCTGATTGCGCGGTTCGGATGCAATCGCAAGGAAATTGACTTGTTGCTGGGAGCCCGTGATCGATCGGTTCAGCCGCAGGTGGCAGACCAAGCCGCAGTGACATCGTTATGAAGACAAATATGGGTCAGTGGCCGAACGGCCGCCGACCTGCTTTCAAGCTTTCGGAGCTGCCCTGATTATGCAAGGCCGCGGCTTTGCGCGCAACGTCCCTTAGGTCAACCACCCTGCGATCGGCATCAATACGCAACGGCTGTTTCAGGTCTTGAGACTGCGCTCCCTGGTCGTCGGATTGCGAAATCTCGATTTTCGTGATCGTCCATTCGGGGAGAGCGATGATGAAGTTGGCAACCGGCCCGACCGTTCCACTATCTGTCAGAATGTCGTAGCTTGTCACATGACTGATGGAGCGGAGATTGCGATCTCCTGTCGGCCATGAATGCATTCGAACGAATGGTGGCATGCCCAAGGGAGCGATGCGGAAGGGTAAGATACCGGATTCTACTTTCGCCTCCCGCAGGCGCTGCAAAGATACCGGAAGATCGTCTTCAAGCGGCCGAGCTTTCCTGAAGTCGTCGATTGTTAACCAGGTCTCCCAAATCCGGGGGGCCGTTTCCGACCGAATGAGGTTTTGGGGCATTACGAGAACTTGCTCTTCGCTCAGCCATGACCCCGTGCGCATCACGACCCATCTGATGGCGAGGGACTGATCATCGAACAGAATGTCACTGACAGTGCCGGCATCTCCATCGGCAGCCCTGATCGGGGATCCGAGCAGATCAGTCGCTTTCAGCCCCGTCATCGATTCTGCTCCGGCTTGATAACCGGCGTGCGGCCGACGGATGGGGCCGGCTCAACCATTTCCTGGTCGCCGACCTGAGGCGGAACGATCACGCTATCGCATTTGGCAAGAACCTCGCTTTTGGTTTCCGTCTTATCACCCTCTTTCCCGGCAAGCTGGTCGTGTTTGCAGGCCTTAGAAATCGATTGATCCTGGGCCGCTGCAACGTGAGGCCCCAGAGCAAGCGAGGCACCGAGAAAGATGGCGGATCGCACGAATGAGTTGGAAATATTTGACATGATCTCCTCCAACTCCCCTTCGCGCCATGGCGCGAAGGGGAGAGCAACATGAAACGGCTACTGCTTCGGCGTAGCTTCCACACCTTCGAAGGCGGGGGCATCTTCCAGCTGCTGGCGCGTGACATTGAGCACGATGCGCTCCGGCAAGCCGTCCTCACCGATCTTGATGTCGTCAGCGCTTGCCGTTTCTCCAGCGACAGGCACCTGGGCTGGCGGAACCGTCGTGCCACCAGGCGCCGGCGTGGTTGCGGCCGGGGCGCTTGTCGTGTTGCCAGCAGTCGTAGACGCCGTTGTTTCCGATGAGACGGCCGCGCTTGCCGCATCCGCCTGCTGCTGGTCAGCGCCCGGGCCGAGCTGAAGCGCGCTCATGTCGACTGCCACATTCTTCTCACCGATCCCCAGAAAACCACCTACACCGATGATAACGGCGTTGATGCTGCCGTCCTGGCTGACGAGGACGTCATTGATCTGGCCGATGCTTTCGTTCTCCGCTCCGTAAACGGCTTTGCCTTCAAGGTCGGTCACACGCCAAGCGCCCGTTTCCGGCACAGTGATGAACGGTCCTGCCGTCTCGGCGCTCTGGTCACTCGCCATCTCCATCGGCTTTTGATCCGACATGCCACCGGTCGCCTTGTTCTGGTTGGTCGCAGCAGGCGCCTCGGTCGCGGGAGCGGGTGTTGTCGCGCTCGTCTGAGCGAGGGCGGCGGCTGGAATGGCCGCAGAAAGGGCGAGGGCGGAAAGCGTAAGCTTTTTCATAGAGATGCCTCCAAATTTGTTGTTGGTCACGTAAGAGCAACAACGTTGAAGCGGCATCGTTCCAAAATTCTTGGCACAACTCATTGTGACCGAATTGTGTCCGAAATCCATGGTGCTTCGATAGCGAATTGTATCACGGCATGATATTAATGCGCGATTGTGAGGAGGCCGGAATGATCGTTTTCTCGACAAGCTCGACGCGCTTGGCTGTGGCCGTGAAGACAGCCGCGAGGGCGCTCGATGATGCCTATGGATGGCTCGTTCTATGGTTGCCACTCGTGCCGGTCATCCTGATCGGCGGCGCAGTCGTCGTCGCAGGTTTCGACGCCACCGCCAGTTCATTCGGCTTTCGCTTCCTGGCTGGGATAGTGGTTGCTGGAAATTGCTTCATCGTCACATTCGGTGGCTTCTTCAGCACTCTGTTTTTTGCGGGCCTTACCTGGAAGCTATCGAGCAAATCCTCCGAGGCTCGTGAGCAGCCCTTCGAACGGCAAGGCGAGATCGGAGCACTGTTCTGGGTAACTGGATTGATTGTGACAGCGTTATGGGCGGTGCCCTTTGCACTGACCGTCAATCAGTTGGCTGTGTGCATCCGGAATATGTAACAGGTAAACGAGTAGAGGCCATTCTCGCGGCTAGGCGAGTTCGCGAAGGTCGCTGAGCTTGCCGAGTGACTCCACCAATAGCGCCTGATTTTCCAGTAGGCCCTTCACGTGAATTCGTGCCAAGTCCTGTAGCAGGCGGCGGCCATCCGGCGTCAGCTCTATAAGAATGCTGCGCTTGTCGGTTTGGGATGGCTTGCGCTCGACAAGTCCGGCGGTCGCGAGACGGTCGACCAATTGTACTGCGCCGTGGGCTCGCATCAGCATCTGTTCCGAAAGCTCGCGCATTCTGATCTGGCCACCGGGCGCCGTCCTGATGACTAGCATTGCCTGGTACTGTTGTGACGTCACATCCGCTTGTGCGAGTGCAGCTCCGCTGAGTGACAAAAATCGGCGCATCGCAAGACGAAACCCGGCAAGCCCATCGTAAAGGGCAGACGGCAGATCTGTTTCCTGGATTATCTCTTCTACGACCGCCATCAATAATCCTTTCAATATGTCATGCCGTGATATATTGTTCTCCAGTCCGCACTGAGAGGACTGTTCGCGTGCGCGCGACGAACGGGTTGGATATAAGTCGCAAGGCTTAACGCCGCTGCAGCGCGCGCAAACTTTAAGCCTTCATATTGGCGATAAAAAGAGGGAACATCTCCGTCGGGATGAGAGAACGTCTATCATCGAAATGCGAAGACGCCGTCATCCAAGCGGCACAAGCGGGCGTGTCGGTCGATGAAATGGCCGGAGGGCTTGGACTGTCTGTCGCGGAGTTCTCGCGGTACACCGGACTTGGAATTATCAAAATCAGGGTGGCGGAAGCGAAAGGCGATAACGGCGTCTCGGAGGTCGCCGTTCAGCTTGGCAATAAAGTGCTGATCGCGCTTTGTCGGCCCGGTCCTGCATCGGTCGAGTACGAGATTCGATTTCTGCGCGGCAAACTTTCGTCTGAACGAATTACAGGCCGTTGAATGGCGATGCGCTCGGATGCAAAGACCTTGACGGGGTCGGATTGTTTTGTTGCCGTCGTCATCTATCTCCCATGAAAAGGAGATAGATATATGAGCTCGAAACTGATTTGGCAGATCTCGCTGCTGGCCCGCCAGATCTGGTTCCGAGCCACTCTCTTTTGTATAGCTGCAATCGCAACCGCCCTGATGGCAATCCTTATTTCTCCCTACCTTCCGGCAAATCTATCAACCCGGATCGGAGCAGATTCGGTTGATCGCATCCTCGGGATCATCGCGTCGAGCATGCTGACGGTCACGACCTTTTCACTGAGTACCATGGTCTCGGCGTTCTCTGCGGCAACCAGCAACGTGACGCCGAGAGCAACACGCCTCGTCATGGAAGACAGCACGACCCAGAATGTATTGGCGACCTTTATCGGCTCGTTTCTCTTCAGCCTGGTCGGCATCATCGCGCTGACCACGGGCGCCTACGGCGAGCAGGGCAGGGTCGTGTTATTTGTCGTAACGATTGGTGTGATCGCGCTGATCGTCATCACATTGCTTCGCTGGATCGACCATCTGTCTCGGCTCGGCCGCGTGACGGAGACAACAAGACGCGTTGAACAGGCAACGATTGACGCAATCGAGAAATGGCAAGCAGCGCCCAATCTGGGAGGCAAAGCCTTGCCCAAGGATACCGCGACGCCAAAAGACAGTGGGAAATTGGTCCAGAGTGACAAGGTAGGGTATGTCCAGCATGTCGATAGCGGTGCTCTGGCGGCCATTGCTGACGACATCGCCATGGACATTTGCGTCTCTGCTATACCGGGAACGGTTGTCGGACCGGGTCGCACAATTGCTTGGGCGACAAAAGGCATCGATGACGAGGTTCGTGCGAAAATTCTGGGATGTTTCGCGATTGACGATACGAGGTCGTTCGACCAGGATCCTCGCTTCGGTGCTTCCGTTCTGACAGAGATTGCATCGCGCGCGCTTTCGCCTGCTGTCAACGATCCCGGAACCGCGATCGATGTCCTGTCCCGAACCTTCCGTGTTCTTGTCGCGTGGCGAGACGCGGCTGCCCGGCAACAAGGTGCGGTGCTTTATCCTGCCCTCCATGTTGCAAGCATCGAGGTTTCGGACCTGTTCGATGATCTTTATACGCCGATTGCCAGAGACGGCGCAGGTCTCATCGAGGTGGGGCTTCGCCTGCAGAAGACGCTAGCTCTGGCAGCAGATCTCGGTGTTGAATATCGGCGGAATGCCAAACGGCATTCTCAGGAAGCGCTCGATCGAGCAGACAAAGCATTGCACATTGATGTCGACCGCAAACGGCTGAAAGATGCGTCTCTCTTCGCCAAATAGTACGATCGGTTTGCATTTAACGTGTCGAGGGCGTCCGTTTGAAAGAGGTCCCTTGCCAATGGTGATCCATCTCAATGACTTGGACGCCGCCTTCGCGGGTGTCGACGGTTCAGATCTCGTCAAGATCCTAACGCCGAACAGTCTTTGTGGTTTTGCTTCCGCTGTCATTGATCGTTAACATGGCAAGCCGCGAGATGTCCCGGCGCGACCTGCTTCTTCACAGGCGCTTCCATGCGACAGCGATCCATCGCAAATGCGCAGCGGGGATGGAAGTGGCAGCCCTTCGGCGGGTTGAGCGGGCTCGGCAGTTCGCCATCCGACGGCGTTAAGCGCCGCTTTCCAGGCTCAATGCGCGGGACCTCCGAGAGGAGAGTCTGCGTATAGGGGTGATTGGCCCGCTTGAAGATTTCCTCGACAGCCGCCTCTTCCACGATCCTCCCGAGATACATGATGGCAACGCGGTCGGAGATGTGCTCGACGACGCCCAGATCGTGGCAGACGAACAAGTAGGTGAGATCCAGCTCGTCGCGCAGCTCCATGAACAGGTTGATGACCTGTGCCTGTATGGACACATCAAGTGCCGCGACGCTTTCTTCACAAACGAGGAATTTCGGCTGAACGGCAAGCGCGCGTGCAATGTTGACACGCTGACGCTTTCCGCCGGAAAACTGATGCGGATAACGTTTCTTCGTTCTCGGGAACAGGCGGATGATTTTGTCGGGGTGCCGGCCGAATGTATCGGGCGCGTCAATCTCGATAGACAGCCGACATATGTGATGACGATCGAGAATTTCTCGTCCTTTGTCCGCTATGTCCGTGAGGTGGCGCAAGTTCACGGCCGCATTACGTAAAACGGGCGGATGTAAATGGGCTGACTTGATTGCAACTCCAGTAAAGTAAGCATCAAAAAAGTGCTTCGCCCGGTTCATTCAGTCGCTGCTATCGCGGACGACAAGCTCGGGCGTGATCGTGATATGGTTGGTGCAGCGGCCGTCCAGCAGATCCAGAACCAGCCTTCCGGTTTGTTCTCCGATCTGCCTTGCCCCAACATTGATCGTTGTCAGCGACGGTACGCTGATGCCTCCGATTTCATAGTCGCCAAAACCTCCTATGGCGATGCGGCCCGGGACCTGAACGCCAAGACGTTGGCACTCGGTCAGAGCGCCAAAGGCTGAAAGGTCGGATACGCAGATCACGGCATCGGTGTCGGGATATTGATGAAGCAGTCGAGCCATTGCGTTTGCACCTTCCCGCATGGAGATCGGTGGGGCGCCGGCATCAATGAGGCGGGAAGCATCAAGTCCATGGTCATGCAGAGCCTGGATGAAGCCGAGGCGGCGATCGCTACCACGCGCATCACGGCTCGTTTCACCGCCGACGAAAGCAATCCGGCGATAGCCCGCAGCAACGAAATGATCGACCATGCCCCGCACAGCGTCCGCATTGGAAAAGCCGACGAAATATCCTATCGGGTCGGCCGGCACATCCCAGGTTTCGATGACCGGAACTCCGGCGTTTTCCAGGAGTTTGCGGGCGCGGCTGGTATGCTTGGAGCCGGTGACGACGACGGCCTGCGGCTTGCGCCGCAGCAACCCCTCGATCAGCCGTTCTTCCTCATCCATGTCGTAGTTCGTATAGCCGAGCAGGATTTGGAAGCCACGGGCATTCAGCACGTCTGAAAGGCCGCCGACGGTATCTGCGAAGTTGGCGTTATTGATGGACGGAATGGTGACGGCGATGAAGTCGGTTTTCTGGGATCGAAGGTTCGATGCGGTGGCATGAAATACGTATCCAAGCTCTTCCGCAGCCTTCAGAATCGCATCCCGTGTCTCCTTATTTACAGGGCTGCCCGGCTTGAATGCCCGTGAGACCGTCATGGGCGACACGCCGATCTTGCGGGCCACATCAGCCATCGTCGATATCTTGTCGTTATTCATCCTACCGCCTTTTCTTGCACGAGCGACGACCTCAGTTCCCGCGCATTGATATGCTACTCTCGGCTGCCGCGGCATCAGCCGATTTGGCAAATTTCTCCCCGGAGTGTCATCATTGCGCATATGGAGAATATGGCTGGACAATCGTTAGACAGTGATTATGTTATCGATAACACAGCGATTTTACAAGGTCACTTTGATCGGGGAGGATTCATGACCAATAAGGTTGCGCTGATTGGCGCAGGCGCCATGGGTGGGGCCATTGGAGCGCGACTGGTAGAAACCGGCAATCGCTTGACTGTATTCGATCTCGACACGGCTAAACGTCAGGTTTTGGTCGACAGGGGGGCTGTCGCGGCTTCGACTGCTGCTGAAGCCGCTTCGGTCAGCGACTACGTTATCCTCAGCCTCAATAATCCGGAAATCGTGCGCCGCGCGGTGTTCGATCCAAGCGGTGTTGCCGATGGCGCAAGGCCGGGTACGCTGATTATCGACATGTCATCCATCGATCCCGGCGCGACGAAGATGCTTGCCGCGGACGCCGCGGCAAAGGGTCTGCGGTGGGTAGATAGCCCACTTTCGGGAGGCGCACCAAAGGCTCTGATCGGGCAGCTTACCCTGATGGCTGGCGGAGACGAGAAGGATGTGGCCGATGCCCATCGGGTTCTCCAGCACGTCGCCAGCAATTACACGCATATGGGGCCGGTCGGAGCCGGGCAGACCACGAAGCTGATCAACCAGGTGCTCTGCGGCCTGGGGTTCCTGGCTGTCGCGGAAGCGACGCAGCTTGCGCTCGATGCCGGCGTCGATGCCGCGAAAATCCCGCAGGCCCTGAAGGGTGGTCGCGCTGATAGTGCGCTGTTGCAGGAATACATGCCGCGTTTCATCACGAAGGATTATCGCCGCACCGGTCGTATCGACAACATGGTCAAGGATCTTTCCGGCGCACAGGATCTGGCGCGCCGCACCAACACAGCCATGCCGCTGACTGCGGCCTGCGCGGAAATACATCGCATGCTTACAGCCGCCGGCCTTGGCGGCGAGGATCAGGCCGCCCTCATGGAGTTCTTCCGCGGCCCCAACAAGGAGAATTTCGAATGATCACGCGTTTCGCCCTTTTCGAAGGCAAGATAAAGGACGGCCAGACCGAAGCTTTCCGCAAGGCCGTGATCGAGCGGATTCTTCCCAAATGGCGCCAGTTTCCGCATGCCACGGATGTGCGCATTTCATTTGCCGAATTTCGTGACGATGGCGCGCCGGAATTGCCGATGATCCTTGCGATCAACTATCCGAGCGTTGAGGCTGTCGAAGAGGCGCTGGCAAGCCCCATTCGTGCAGAGGCGCGTGCGGCGACAGAGGCCGTGCTTGCCGAGTTCTTCGATGGTCGCATCCACCATCACGTAACGCTTGCCAACGAATACAAGCTGTAAAGCTCGCCACCTGGATCATGTGCCAACGCGGTATTCTCTGAATGCCGCGTTTTTCTTTGCGGCAGTTTTTTTCAAGAGCAAACAAAAAGGCGGGGGAACCATGGTTCCTCCGCCTTTTGCATTTTCCGGATAGACGATTACTTGCTCTTGCCGGCTTCGACGATCTGGTTGACGAGTTCGTCACCATTCGCCTTGATGAAGCCATCCCAGACCGGACGAACCTTTTCCTGGAAGGCGGCTGCATCAACGTCGCGGTTGACCTGCATGCCCTCATTCTCGAGCGATGCGATCATCTCCTCTTCCTTGGCGACATTTAGCTTGCGCTGCTCGGCAATTGCTTCCTTGGCAACCTCGATGATGATCTTCTGCTCGTCCGCACTCAGTCCCTTGAGCTTGCTGTCGTTCATGACGATCGCAAGCGGCGAATAGGCATGCTGAGTCAGCGAGAGATATTTCTGAACTTCATTGAACTTGAATGAAGCGACGATGCCGACCGGATGATCCTGTGCGTCAACGACGCCGGTCTCCAGCGCCGTGTAAAGCTCCGCTACCGGGATCTGCTGCGGATTTGCGCCGAGCAAGGAGAACATGTCATTCAGCGCGCGGGAATTGTTTACACGCATCTGCAAGCCCGCAAGGTCGCCCGGCTCCTTGATCGGATGCTTGTTGTTGGTGATGTTGCGGTAGCCGTTTTCCGGATATCCGAGCACGGTCAGGCCGAGTTTCGTAAACTCGCCGGAAATGCCGGCACCGATATCACCGTCGAGCACCTTGTAGGCGACATCACGGTTTGGGAAGATGAATGGCAGTTCGAAGACACCAGCCTGCGGAACCAGGCCGGTGAAGTTGTTGAGGCCCGACATCGTGATATCGACAATGCCCGAACGTGCGCCGTCGATCATCTGGGCGTCGTTGCCGAGCTGCCCCGCCGGAAAGATAGAAACCTTGATCGATCCGTTGGAGCGCTCCTCAACGCCCTTCTTGAAGAACACCGAGAGCGTCTGCTGCATGTCGCTTTCAGGTGCTGCGTGGGCGAGTTTCAGTGTCGTCTGTGCCGATGCTGCGGCCACACTGCAAAGTGCCAGTGCTGCCGATAGGCCGAGCGTCTTGAGAATTGATTTCATAGGCGTTTCTCCCTGTTTAGCCTGCGAAGAATTTCATTGGGACGATGATAAGAGCGGGGAAGATCACGAAAAGGATGAGCAGAGCCACATAGGCTGCCATGAATGGCAGCGTGCCGCGCACCGCAACGCTCATCTTTGCCTGACCGACGCCGCACACGACGTTGAGGACCGTGCCGACCGGCGGGGTGAGCAGGCCGATAGAGGTGTTGATGACGAACATCAGGCCGAAATAGACGGGGTCGATCCCTGCTTGTTTCACGATCGGCATGAAGAGTGGAACCAGGATCAGGATCGTCGGAGAAAGGTCCATCACCATACCAACCATCAGGACGATGATCATGATGACTGCCATCAGAAGGCGGGGGTGATCGACGAGCGGTCCTAGAATTTCGGCCAGTTGCTGCGGCAATTGAGCGACCGTTATGAGCCAGGCTG
The DNA here is from genome assembly GCA_002376235.1 of Neorhizobium sp. UBA3556. Lineage (GTDB taxonomy): Bacteria > Pseudomonadota > Alphaproteobacteria > Rhizobiales > Rhizobiaceae > Neorhizobium. The sequence continues at coordinate 67,439 of DFNX01000006.1, forward strand.
CAACCATGGCTGCGCCGACGAGGAACATCACCATGGCGGTGGAACGTCCCGCGCCAATGAGGATGTGATAGAAGCGCGTCAGGTTCATCTCGCGATAAACGAAGGTCGAGATGATGATGGCATAAACTGCGGCGACGACTGCCGCCTCTGTCGGAGTGAAGATCCCGAAGCGTATGCCGCCGATGATGATGAGTGGCAGAAGCAATGCCCAGATGCCATCCTTCAGAGCCGCAAGGCGCTCTGCGCCGGAGGCCTTGGGGTTCGTCTCGACATTCTCCTTCCGCATGATGAGCGCCCAGACGACCATCAGCGTCAAACCCATCATCAGGCCCGGCGCGATGCCGCCGAGGAACAATTTTGCAATCGAGATATTGCCGGCAACGCCGATGATGATCAGCGGCAGCGACGGTGGGATGACCGGAGCAATGATGCCGCCGGATGCCAGGAGGCCGATCGAAGGACCTTCCGGATAACCGGATTTGCGCATCATCGGATACAGAATAGAGACCAGTGCGGCAGCATCGGCGACAGCCGAGCCGGACAGGCCGGCAAGCAGAACCGACGTGATGATCGCAACATAGCCTAGGCCACCCTTTCGGTGGCCGACCAGCGTGGAGGCGAGACGGACAATTCTAGTGGAGAGGCCGCCGTGAGCCATGACCTCGCCGGCAACGAGGAAGAAGGGGACCGCCAGCAACGGGAAGCTGTCGACGCCGTTGATAAGGGACTGCGTCAGGATATCGGCACTGAAAACGCCCAGATGCAGCATCAGCGCCATGGCAGACAGAAGCAGTGCGAAAGCGACAGGCAGACCGAGGAGAATGCTGAAGATCAGCACACCGAGAAATAATGCAAGGGTCACTGCTCGATCTCCGTCTGTGGCTGCACGTAGTTGGGGTCCCCAAAAAGCCGGACGACGGCAACGAATGCCATCAGCGCCCCGGAAACCACTCCAGACAGGTAGACCAGACCAGTCGGAAGGCCGGTAAGTGGCGAGATGTTCTGCCAGTTGGCGATGGTTTGGCGCAGAGAGCCCCAGAACAGCATCGAGACCGAAACCAGGATGACAATCCAGGCCAGACGCCTCAGCAGCGGGACCGCGCGGGGGAAAAATGCCTCGGAAAATTCAGTGACGGCGAGGTGCTCGCCGCGGCGAAGAACTACGGTTGCTCCCAGCATCACGACCCAGACAAAACCAAGACGAGATAGCTCGACAGATACGCGAAGCCCCGAAGAGAAGCCGTAGCGCATCACGACATTTGCGAAAACCAAGGCGATCATGGCAGCCATCAGCCCGGCCATGATGATATCGACCCAATTCCAGAGAAACGACACAAGTCGGTTCACGAGCCTCTCCCTCACCAATTTATAAGCTGTCAAAATATCGATAGACAGCTCCTCCAAGAAAAATGTTATCGATAACAGAAAAGTCTGTCAATGCGGCTATCTGTGTATGAGGTAATATTGGATTCACCGGATCAAGTGATTGGCTGGTCGTCCTGCCAAGCTCGTGAAGATGCTGAGGCCGGTTTTCTCACGGCCTACAAGTCGGGCACTTCGGCTATCGAAGTTTGCATCTAGAAGGTGTGCTGAAGGCCAAGGGCCTGATCGTCGATATCAAAAACCTAAAAAGAGGAAGCTTCGGCGATTCGATCGCTTCCCTTTTGTTGTGATGAAGGTCCGCCACATCGGCGGCAAAATGAAAAGGGCGGCCTTGTGGTCGCCCTTTATGTTATCCCGTAGCTAGTTCTTTGAGGCCGTCGATGGCCAGATCGGTAATCGCCTCCGGCGTGTTGTCGATGCTGACAACCACGACGCCGATTTCCTGATCCGGCCGCTCCAACGTCGCGAGCTGGCTTTCCAGAAGGCTGGTCGGCATGAAGTGGCCTTCGCGATTGCCCATGCGCTGGGTCAGCAGCGCCTTGCTCCCATCCAGAAACACAAAGGCAAGTCTTCCGCCCGCCGCCGCGCGCAACCGGTCGCGATACACTTTCTTCAGTGACGAGCACGTCAGAACGATGCCGCTTTCGGCGTGATTGGCCAGGATCTCGCCGATACGATCGAGCCACGGCCAGCGATCATCGTCATTGAGCGGCGTTCCAGCCGACATCTTGGCGATATTGGTCTGCGGATGGAGATCGTCACCCTCCCGATAGGGCAGGCCGAGCGTCTCTGCGAGGCGCATGCCGACTGAACTCTTGCCGCATCCGGCAACACCCATCACGATGATGGGCCGCCGGGTGGTGTTTGCCTCAGAGGCTGATGGTGATGCCGCCGTCGACATAAAGCGTGTGTCCATTCACGAAAGAGGAGCCCTTGCCGGAGAGGAAGACTGCTGCACCGACGAGTTCATCGACATTACCCCAACGGGCAGCCGGGGTGCGCTTTTCGAGCCATGCGGAAAATTCCGGATTGTCGACCAGCGCTTGGTTGAGCGGCGTCTTGAAATAGCCGGGTGCAATCGCATTGACCTGCAGGCCGTGCTTGGCCCAGTCGGTGGACATGCCCTTGGTGAGGTTTTTGACCGCACCCTTGGTGGCCGTATAGGGGGCAATCCCCGGACGGGCGAGCTCGCTCTGTACGGAGGCGATGTTGATGATCTTGCCGTGACCGCGGGCAATCATGTGGCGGGCGACAGCCTGGCCGACATAAAAGACGCTGGAAATATTGGTGGTCAGAAGCTGCTGCCACTTGTCGGCCGGAAATTCTTCCAGCGGTGAACGGTGCTGCATGCCGGCATTGTTGATCAGGATGTCGATTGCGCCGATTTCCGATTCGATGCGGGCGACACCGGCGGTGACGGACGCATGGTCTGTTGCATCGAAAGCGACGGCGTGGACGGTAAAGCCGTCTGCGCTCAGCTGCTTTTTCGCGCTGTCCAGTTTTGCCTCATCGCGGCCATTGAGAATGATGGTGGCGCCGTGTTCGGCAAGGCCACGCGCCAGCGCCAGGCCGATGCCCTGGCTGGAGCCTGTGATCAAAGCGGTTTTACCCGTCAGATCGAACAGCGGAAATGACATCAGAAATTCCTCCCGGTTCATAAGGTTCTTTAACGTTGACATAGATGTTATCGATAACATATGCAATTGAAAACCAACTTCGGGAGTGAGAAATGAAGCCGCAGATTTTAGTCATCGGTCCTTATCCGGAATGGGACATGGTCGAGCTCGAAAAGAGCTATGACGTAAAAAAACTCTATGAGGCGAGCGACCGTGACGCCTTCATTGCAAACGATGCCAGCCAGGTAACGGCGATTGCCACGCGCGGCGAACTCGGCGCCTCGGCGGAACTGATCGCAAGGCTACCCAACCTGAAGATCATATCGGTCTATGGTGTTGGGTATGACGCGATCAATCTGGACGCCTGCCGCGAACGCGGTATCCGCGTCACCAACACGCCGGATGTCCTCACCAACGACGTTGCCGATCTCGGCGTTGCGATGATGCTCTGCCAGTCGCGCGGCATGATCGGCGCCGAACAGTGGGTGAAGGATGGAAGCTGGGCTGCCAAAGGGCTTTACCCGCTGAAGCGCAAGGTCTGGGGCCGCAAGGCCGGTGTTATGGGCCTCGGCCGCATCGGTTTCGAGGTCGCCAAGCGCCTTCGTGGTTTCGATATGGATATTGCCTATAGCGACGTCTCCGAAAAGTCCTATGCCGAGGGCATGACGTTCATTGCCGATCCGGTGGCGCTTGCTGCACACTCTGATTTCCTGTTCGTGACGCTGGCGGCCTCCGCTGCCACGCGGCATATAGTCTCGAAGCCGGTGATCGAGGCTCTTGGCCCGGAAGGCATGCTGATCAACATCTCTCGCGCCTCCAACATCGACGAGGCAGCACTCCTGGACGCGCTTGAGAATGGCACGCTCGGTTCGGCGGCGCTCGATGTGTTCGAGGGCGAACCCAATCTCGATCCGCGCTTCCTCAAGCTGGAAAACGTGCTGTTGCAGCCGCATCATGCGTCGGGCACGATCGAGACGCGCAAGGCGATGGGCAAGCTTGTGCGAGACAATCTGGCGGCGCATTTTGCCGGCCAGCCCCTTCCCACTCCGGTCATCTGAGGTCGTGTCATGAAAGCTGTCGTCATCCATTCCGCCAAGGACCTTCGGGTCGAGGATCGTGAAGTCGAGGCTGCCGGTGCGGGACAGGTGGATATTGCCATCGAAGCTGGTGGTATCTGCGGCTCCGACCTGCATTATTACCACCATGGCGGTTTCGGCACGGTGCGTGTCCGCGAGCCGATGATCCTCGGTCACGAGGTTGCGGGCCGTGTGGTCGCACTCGGTAGTGGCGTTTCGCATCTTGCCGTCGGCGATCGTGTCGCCGTCTCGCCGAGCCGTCCCTGCAATTCCTGCGACTACTGCCTCAAGGGCCAGCAGAACCATTGCCTCAACATGCGCTTTTATGGCAGCGCCATGCCCATGCCGCATATCCAGGGCGCGTTCCGTCAGCGTCTGGTGGCGGAAGCCTGGCAATGCCACAAGGTAAACGAAGGCATTTCCATCAACGAGGCCGCCTTCGCAGAACCCTTTGCCGTGACCCTGCATGCGGTTTCGCGCGCCGGTTCGCTTCAGGGCAAGCGGGTTCTGGTCACCGGCTGCGGTCCGATCGGCGTCCTGTCGATCATCGCCGCCCGCCTGCATGGCGCACGCGAAGTGGTGGCCACCGACATCATGGATGCTGTGCTGGAAAAGGCGAAGGCGGTCGGTGCCGACCGCACTATCAACACCGCGTCGCAGCCCGATGCACTTAGCGCCTACACCGCCAACAAGGGGTATTTCGATGTTCACTTCGAAGCCTCCGGCAATGAACGCGCCGTGCGTTCGGGGCTTGAAATGCTCAAACCCCGCGGCATCCTCGTCCAGCTCGGCCTCGGTGGCGATATCTCGCTGCCGCAGAACACGATCGTCGCCAAGGAAATCGAGGTGAAGGGCACGTTCCGCTTCCACGAGGAATTCGGGCAGGCGGTCGACCTCATCAACCAGAAGCGCGTCGACTTCTCGCCGCTCCTGTCGGAGATCTACCCTGTCGCCGATGCGGTCAAGGCCTTCGAGGTGGCGGGTGATCGCAGCCGTTCGATGAAGGTCCAGCTCAGCTTCTGAGCCCCGTAAATGTTATCAGGTGCTGCCGCGCAGCAGCACCTGATAATTCGTCTTGATGGTCGTGGCCCGAGCTACGGTCTTCCAGTACGGAGAGCGGCATCGTCAACTTCACGAAGTGTGCACCTCGATGTACGATGCTTCGCCATGACCGATCGAGATCCTCTCTACCACCGTTACCGCTAGGAGAACCATCTTTTGGTGAAAATAGCAGTCACGGAAACTCCTTGACGCTCAACTGATGTGCTCCCCGATTTTGGGCCAGCGAGAACTGGAATTTTCCGGGGTTAAAGCTCAGGTCGGCGGGGATGCCGCTGAGCCGTTCATGAGCGAAATCGGCACCTTGCTGCCGATCGCGCTATGTGGCCGGAACTCGTTATAGTCTCTACGCCAATCCTCCATCTTTGCCCGTGCGTCGTCACAGCTCATGAACCAATGGGCGTTCAGGCATTCCGCACGGAACTTGCCGTTGAAGCTTTCGATATAGCTGTTGTCGGTCGGCTTCCCGGTCGCGAGAAGTCGAGCACGACGCCCTTGTGATAGGCCCAGAGATCAAGGTCTCGAGAGATGAATTCGCTGCCATTATCGACACGAATGGTGGCAGGGTAACCCAGCTCCCGGCATACTCTTTCGAGCGTTTGGACTACGTCCTCGCCCTTGTAGTTGAAGCGTGCATCGACCGTCGGCGAGAAACGCGAGAAGGTGTCCACAACCGTCAGAACTCTGATCTTGCGACCCGTGGCCAACTGGTCGTGAACGAAGTCCATCGCCCAGACATGGTTTGAATGGGTCGCCTCAGTACGGTCGATCCGCAGCTTCGCCTTGACCCGGCGCTTGGGCTTTAGGCGGGCAATCGATTCACTGGATCGATTGCTTACCCGCCTCAATGTTGCGCAGTTGCAGGCCCATCTCCTTGTAAAGGCGTTAGATTCTCTTCGGATTGACAGCCTACCCGTCACGCCTGATCAGGACATGCACACGCCGATAGCCATAACGCACCCGCGTCTGGCAGATATCCTCGTCTTCCCATCAGGGATCATAAGTGGAAAATTCCAAGTCCAAATGGCCTAATTTAACGGTAGCATGTCGAGCGCAAGCGTCTCACGAATTGGGATGCTATCAGCTATCGAGTGCAAGAACCGACAGAGATTTAGATCGACGTCTTTGACAAACTCGAGATTATTCACATCCAGCCCGGTGCGGCGTGAGGAGGACTAGCTGAAAGCCGGCTTGTCGCTTCTTAAATTATTTCAATAATCACAATTATATCGAAATAATTAATGCAATTGTTGGTGGGTGCATTTTTTTACAATATCCGGCCGTCAGAGACGCATAGCTTTCCAATCAGCATGACAGCGACACCCCGGAGCCGACCATGACCAATATGATTCTTCCTCTCACCCGACGCAGTGCTTTGCTTTCCGGAGCCGCCGCTGCTGCAGCTCTAGCAATCCCCACTTCGTTCACCCTTGCAGCCAATGCTGCATCTACCAAACACCCCACTGAAGGATACAAGACCATGGCTTATGTAACCACCAAAGACGGCGTCGACATCTTCTACAAGGACTGGGGTCCGAAGGACGCGCAGCCGATTGTCTTCCACCATGGCTGGCCGCTGTCGTCGGACGACTGGGATGCGCAGATGCTGTTCTTCGTCTCCAAGGGTTTTCGCGTTGTTGCGCATGACCGTCGCGGCCATGGCCGTTCGGCTCAGGTGGCGGAAGGTCACGATATGGACCATTACGCTGCCGACGCATTCGCCGTTGTTGAAAATCTCGACCTAAAGGATGCGGTCCATATCGGTCACTCCACCGGCGGCGGCGAAGTTGCCCGTTATGTCGCCAAGCATGGCCAGAAGGCTGGTCGCGTTGCCAAGGCTGTTCTCGTCTCCGCCGTGCCGCCGCTGATGCTGAAGACCGAAGCCAACCCGGAAGGCTTGCCTATCGAAGTGTTCGATGGCTTCCGCTCGGCGCTGGCCGCCAACCGCGCGCAGTTCTTCCGCGATGTTCCGGCTGGTCCGTTCTATGGCTTCAACCGTGACGGCGCCAAGGTGCAGGAAGGCGTGATCCAGAACTGGTGGCGTCAGGGCATGATGGGCGGCGCAAAGGCCCATTATGACGGCATCAAGGCCTTCTCCGAAACCGACCAGACGGAAGACCTGAAGGCGATCACGGTGCCGACGCTGGTCCTTCACGGCGAGGACGACCAGATTGTTCCGATCGCGGATTCGGCACTCAAGTCGGCCAAGCTTTTGAAGAACGGCACCCTGAAGACCTATCCGGGCTTCTCGCACGGCATGCTCACCGTCAATGCTGATGTGCTGAACGCCGATCTGCTGGCCTTCGTGAAGGGCTGAATTTGGAAATGGGCCGCGGCATGGCGAATGCCGCGGCCTTTTTGTCTCTGCGTTATCGAGCGCAGGAAGATTTGTCGTGTTTCATGACAACGATCAATCTTTTCAGGCTCTTGATGCTTTAGCCATGATTTCGATCCCCGCCGCCGTTGCGGTCTGCATTTCTGCGATGCTCACCTCTTCGGCGATCGAAATGAAACGTCTATGCGAAAGAGCCCGGTTCCCAATGAGCCTTCCTCCCAGCTTCCGTCAGGTGCGCGCTTTCCTGGCCCTTGTAGAACACCTGAAGTTCACCCGCGCTGCACAGGAACTGAACGTCTCGCAGCCGACATTAACGGTGCAGATCAATCAGCTTGAAGAGCAACTGGGCATCAGGCTATTCGATCGCAACAAGCGCCGTGTCGAGTTGACACCGGCCGGGCGCAACATTCTGCCGCTGATGGAGCGCCTCGCCATGAATATGGATGAGATCCTGCTCGCTGCAACGGACCTTACCTATGCCCGCAGGGGTATCGTGAAAATTGCCGCCCTGCCGTCTGTCGCGGCAAGTTTTCTGCCGCGCGCGATCATGTTTTTCCGGCAGCAGAATCCTGGCATCGAGATCAGTGTCTGGGATGTCGTCGGTGAAGACATCATCAGGCTTGTAAAAGCCGAGGAGGTCGATTTCGGCATTGGAACGCGTATCAGTTCCGATCGAAGCATAAAGGTCGAAGACTATGTGTCCGACAGCCTTTGTGCGTTCTTTCCAGTCGACCACCCACTGGCCAATGCTGCGCCGGTTCTGCAGATCGGTGATTTTGCGTCCTATCCACTCGTTCTGACGCGGAAAAACAGTACGGTTCGCGTGCTTTTCGAGCGTTCGATGGAGCGTGAAGGCTGTGAGGTCAGCGTCGTCATGGAAGCCAATTATATGTCGACGGCGCTGAGCATGGTGCGCGCAGGCGTCGGTGTCGCGATTCTTCCGACGTCCGCGATAGAGGCCGGTAATATGACAGGTCTTGCCTTCAAGCTCGTCGATGCGCCCTGGTTCAACCGGCGGGTGGGGATCATCCGCAAGGCGGAGCGTTCGCTTCACCCGGTAGCCAAACGCTTCATCGAGACGATGTATGACATGCCGGATCTTCGCACCGACGAGAGTTTCAAGTCGGTCCGCCGCCTTGACAAGGTTCCGGCGAGAGTGACGGTGCCGGGAACCAACAAGTCTGACAGCATTCCGGTTTCTTTGCCGGGAGTAGCGGTCTGAAGCGGTTTGCCTTTGGCGTGCAAGGGAAGACGAATATCTAGCTGGAGCGCTTCATTCACATTGGCTCGCAACGCGAGATAATTCGTGTTCCTGCAATTTTGGATCATTCTTCTGCCACATGCGTTAGTCATCGCTGCATATCATCCGCACCTGAACGGATGAACATAATACGATAAGGAGTACAGGGATGAAAAAGACAATCGCCGCGGCTTTCGCCGCTTTTCCCGTTGCATTTGTCGCAACGGCTGCCCCGGCCGCTGACGTCATCAGCCGACGGGATAACGTTCCGACCTATCAAGAGTCTGACCAGCGCGGCGGTGTCAGGATCGGCTATCTCGATTGCTCGATCGGTGGCGGCGTCGGTTATGTTCTGGGCTCGGCCAAGGAAGCAGACTGCGTCTTCAAGTCGACCATGGGCAGTGAGCCGCTTGATCGCTACACCGGTGTGGTGCGCAAGATGGGCGTTGATCTTGGCTTCACCACCCGCAGCCGCCTGATCTGGGCAGTCTTCGCACCAACCGCCGGTTATCACCATGGTTCGCTCGGCGGCCTCTATCAGGGTGCGACCGCGGAAGCCACGATCGGGGCAGGCGTAGGCGCCAATATCCTCGTCGGTGGTACATCCGGCTCGATCCATCTTCAGACGGTCAGCGTGACGGGCCAGCTCGGCCTCAACCTCGCTGCTACGGGCACGTCGGTGACACTTTCGCCTGCCCAGATGTAATCCAGCACAGCGGCCTGCCTCGTCAATCTTGCGAGGCAGGCCGAAGTTGCGTTTATGGGGCGCTTTAACGGTACGTCCGTCAACGAACGCTGCTATTTTTCCGTGAGCCAGTCGGAAACCTTGTCCAGGGTTCGGCGCTCCTGATCGGCCTCCATCGAGAATGCCGGATGGAGATCGGCGCTCGGCATATGTGCGTGAAGCACGTCCATGCAATTGCCCAGCCCATATCCACCATGTGTGATAAAGGGAATGACCGCCTTTCCGGACAGGTCGTGGGCACGGAGAAACGAGCGAATGACCGGCGGCGCAGTCATGCCCCAGATCGGCATGCCCAGATAAACCATGTCATATCCGTCGATATCAGCCACGAAATGCCCGAGCGGCGGCAGGTATTGCGATTGGGTTTCACGTCGCGCCTGCTCGACTGTCGCTTGGTAGTCCTCCGGATAAGGCGTTTCCGTTTTAATCTCGAAAAGCGTGGCATCCATGGCCCGTCTTATCTGGCGGGCTATGACGGCAGTATTTCCCGTTCGCGAATAGTAGGCGACGAGTATCTTTCCTGCTTCGACCCGAAGCTGTTGGGCCGATGTGTCAGCTGCCGCCAGCACCAGGCCGGCGGCAGTCAGAGGCAAAGCTTTCAGCAGGCGTCTTCTCTGCAACTCGTTGTCCAAGATCGGCCGCCTCCGGTTTCCTGTTTCGTCAGTCGATGGCGCCGGTCTTGTCGTAATCCGCGTCGGATACCTTCTCCATCCAGGTTGCTACACTGCCGTTCTCGGCTTCGGCGATGGCGAAATGCGTCATGGCTTCGTCGGCGGAAGCGCCGTGCCAATGCTTGAGATGCGGCGGGATCCAGACGACATCACCGGGACCGACGGTCTCGACAGGGCCGCCTTCCTTCTGCACCCAGCCCTTGCCGGATACGATGAAGAGCGTCTGCCCGAGAGGATGGGTGTGCCATGCGGTGCGGGCCCCGGCTGAGAAGGAAACGGTTGCACCGCTGATGCGCGCCGGATCGGTGCCTTTGTAATGTCCGGCAACGCTCACCTCTCCGGTGAAATAGGCGTCTGGCCCGGCAGCGGGGTTGCTGTTGGCACGTGTGACTTGAAGGTCCATGTCTGCTCCTTGGGAAATTGCTTGAGAAGCCTGCGCCTGGGCTATGCCGTTACGGCCTTCGAAGACGGCCTTCAGCACGGGAACTGCCGACATGGCCCGTGGCCAGCCTGCATAAAACGCGACATGGGTTATCGCTTCGGATGCCTCCGAGGCGGTCAGGCCGTTATCCATCGCACGGTTGGCATGGAAGGGAAGTTGCTCCGGTTGACCGATCGCAACGAGAGCAACCATTGTGATCAGGCTGCGGTCTCGGGCGGAAATATCCGGCCTCTGCCACAGATCGCCGAACAGCACGCGGTTCGTCAGCTCAGCAAGCGCCGGGGTTGTGGGGGCGACCGCTGTGTTGACCGTGGCAGTGCGGGCAGCCTCAGCCTCAGCCTCGAGTTCGACACGCGCAGCATCGCTATTTCTTACCGGCGCGATATTGCGTTCATCGAAGACCTTGGCGACTTCCTGTACCGCCGAAATCGCATTGGGCCAGCCGGAATAAAGGGCGAGTTGAGTAATCAGTTCGCCGATTTCCTCGGGCTTTACGTCATTGTCGAGAGCACGCCGCACATGGCTGCCGATCTGTGCCGATTTGCCCGTGGAGACAAGTACCGCGACCGTCACGATGCTGCGGTCGCGAGCCGCAAGTTCGGTTCGCTCCCATACTTCGCCGAAGAGGATATCATCGGTGAAGTGGCCCAGCCCAGGGGCAACGTCATAGACCGCCGGCGGAGCAACGCGGCGTCGCTCCTCCTGCGCTTCCACGCCTGTTACGGCGAGCGTGGACATGGCGATGCTGGCAGCAATATTCTTCATCCGGATTCTCCATAAGGTTTTGGTCGGCCAAACGCGCGGTTTTCCATCCCTTCATGTGGGCTGAAATTCCATCGGGATTAGATGGCCAAACCTGATTGGGCCTATGCGTCGGGTTCATGAATGGACCGATGGCTGCGCCGTCGGCCGTGGAGTTAGAGACCGGTTGTCTTCATGAGATGCTCGGGATAGCGTTCGCCCTCGATACGGATCTCGGCAGCAGCTTTTTCGATCCGTGCCAATTCGGCTGGCGTCAGTTCGACATCCGCGGATGCGAGGTTTTCCTCAAGCCGATGCAGCTTGGTCGTTCCCGGGATCGGAACGATCCACGGTTTCTGAGCGAGGAGCCATGCGAGAGCGATTTGGGCGGGCGTGGCACCTTTCTCATCGGCGATCGCTTTTAGAAGATCGACCAGCGCCTGGTTTTTCTCCATCGCCTCCGGAGTGAAGCGTGGCAGGATATTTCGGAAGTCACCTTCGCCGAGCTTCGTATTCTTGTTCATCGCGCCCGTTAGAAAACCCTTCCCGAGTGGGCTATAGGGAACAAGCCCGATGCCGAGTTCCTCGCAGGTTTCGAGAATCCCATTGGTTTCCACGCCACGGGTCCAGAGCGAATATTCGTTCTGAAGCGCCGTTACCGGCTGCACCGCGTGGGCGCGGCGCACCGTATTGGCACCCGGCTCGGACATGCCGAAATGCTTGACCTTGCCCTCGGTAATCAAGTCCTTCACCGTGCCGGCGACATCCTCGATCGGCACATTCGGATCCACTCGATGTTGATAGAGGAGGTCGATCGTCTCTACGCCAAGACGCTTCAGGCTGCCCTCTACCGCCTTCCTGATATTGTCCGGCTGGCTGTTCAGGCCGGCCTGTTTGCCATCGACGAAATTGAAGGCGAACTTGGTGGCTATGACGACCTGATCGCGGAGAGGTTTCAATGCCTCGCCGACCATTTCCTCGTTGGTGAACGGGCCATAGACTTCCGCCGTGTCAAAAAAGGTCACGCCGCGTTCGGCGGCCTGGCGGATCAGGGTAATACCTTCCTGCTTGCTGACCTTGCTGGCGTAACCGAAGTCCAATCCCATGCAGCCGAAGCCGAGCGCCGACACTTCGAGGCCGGCGTTTCCGAGGACGCGCTTTTTCATAACTTGTCTCCATTCACGATCATCGTGGGCAAGTGTCACCAAGCAGCCTTGTTGCCTGGGCAATCATCTCACCATGAATGGAGATTTAAACCTTAGTCAGTCATCTGATTATATGCAAAATACTGCATGAACTTATGCTTCATATTCATTAACGCATATGTCGACCTGACGATCTTAAAAGTCGCGGCCTAGCAGCCGATATGCACTGTCGGTGTCCGTGATGACGGTGGTTGCCAGCCTGGCTTTAAGGCATGCAGCCAAGATCTCTTCCTTGTGCACGCCCCCGGATGCGATGATACGCGTCGGAATTCGGCAGTAATCGGCAATCGACGGAGATATGACCTGCCGGTTCAAGGGGTGATCAATCTCCCTGCCGTCGTGATCGAGATATCGCCCTAAAAGATCGCCGACAGCCCCGGCTTTCGTAAGTTCAGTGATATCGGTTCCGGTCGGAAGGCCATATCGCACCTGAAGCGATTCCGGCGAGACATCGCCGATGCTGAGGATCGACACGTCCACAGCAGTTGCTTCCCGGAGCAGGCTCTGGAACACAGTCTGCGCAACGAGCGTATCGCGCGATGCCGGATCGTCTGCGTAGATCGGAGCTGCCAGATAATGGCATTCCGCATTCAAGACTTTGGCGAAGCGCCGTACGATCTCGAACGTGTTGATCTCCGAGCCACGCGTCAACCCACCCATCATCGAACGAACCTTCACGTCCGGCACATTCGCTGGCGCCATGTGATGGACGGTCTCCCTGAGCGTCGCACCCCAGCCAACACCCAACGATGTCGGTTCACTCGCCTGTATCAGGCGCTCCAGAAACATGGCCGCAGCCCGGCCGATTACCGTCGCCATCTGCTTCTGATCTTCCGGCGTTGGAACGATGACCACGTCGGTCAGGCCAAATTGATGGCGTAACTCTGCTTCAAGCTCCACGTTTTCGGTGAGCGGCGAATTGAAGCTGATCCTGACCACACCTTGATCCAGCGCTGCGGCCAGAAGCTCATTGACCTTGCGGCGCGTCAAAAGCATGCGTTCGGCGATCTGCGCCTGCGTCAGTCCTTCGACGTGATAGAGCCACGAGGCCCTCACCATGAGCTGCTGATTGGACATATTTGCTCCCGCCCAAATGTCACATCAGCGTAACATTTGTAACCTAGAGCTACGCGAAGTCGGCGGGGCGGTAAAGCGGCTTTCATCAACCGCAGCCTCCTGACGAAATTTTGTCTGTCGATTTCCATGCGACGCCCGACGCCGAGGTCCTCCCGCCCGGCGAAGGCGTCCGTGCGCCCATCTCGTTCATTTGGTTCAACAGGAGAGATCCATGCTATCCATCAACCGTCGCCATGCGCTGGGCCTGATGTCGGCTGCCGCCGGCAGCATCATTCTGCCGCGCATGTCTTTCAGCCAGGGCGCACGCCCGTCGATCACCATCGCGGTCCAGAAGATCACCAACAACAATACGCTCGACGTCTGGAACGAACAGTCCAACGTCGGTGAGCGCGTGTTCTTCCCGAACCTCTGGGAAGGCCTGATCAACCGTGACTGGATGGGTAATCAGGGTCCGGTTCCGGGTCTTGCGACCGAATGGAAGCGCCTTGACGAGAAGACGCTGGAACTGAAGCTGCGCCAGGGCGTCAAGTTCCACAATGGCGATGAACTGACGGCCGAAGACGTGGCCTTCTCCTTCTCCAAGGAACGCGTGTTCGGCAATACCGAACCGGTCGGCGGCAAGACCATTTTTGAAGCCGACAACAAGCCGACGACGGTCAAAGAACTGCCAGCCGTTGTTCCGGGCGTTGCCCGCCGCCTCTGGCCGGCGCTGACCGGCGTGGAAGTCGTCGACAAGCACACCGTCCGTTTCCACAATGCGACGCCGGATGTGACGCTCGAAGGTCGCCTCTATTCCTTCGGCAGCCAGATCACCAGCCGCCGCGCCTGGGATGAAGCTAAGAGCTATACCGACTGGGCACGCAAGCCGATCACCACCGGCCCCTACATGGTTGGCGAATACAAGCCGGACGTCTCGCTGACGCTCGTCGCCTTCGACGAATACTGGGGCGGCCGTCCGCCGCTGCAGCAGATCCGCTTCGTCGAAGTTCCTGAAGTCGCCTCGCGCGTCAACGGCCTTCTCTCCGGTGAATACGACTTTGCCTGCGACCTGCCGCCGGACCAGATTGCCGCCGTCCAGAACGCTCCGGGTCTCGAAATCCAGAGTTCGACCATCTGGAACCACCGTGTTTCGACCTTCAATACGCAGAACCCGATCCTTGCCAACCCGCTCGTTCGTCGCGCCATGACCCACTCGATCGACCGTCAGGCGATCGTCGAAGCGCTCTGGGCCGGCCAGACGGTTGTTCCTGCGGGTCTGCAGTTCGAATCCTTCAAGGCGTCGAACATGTTCGTCGATGGCTGGGCAGCACCGGAGTTCAACCCGGATCTCGCCAAGAAGCTGCTCAAGGAAGCCAACTACAAGGGCGACGCCATCCCCTATCGCCTGCTCAACAACTACTACACCAACCAGACTGCCAATGCGCAGATCATGGTTGAGATGTGGAAGCAGGTCGGCCTCAATGTCGAAATTCAGATGAAGGAAAACTGGGCGCAGATCCACGATCCGGCAGGCGTCAAGGGCGTGCGCGACTGGTCGGCTTCGAACACGATCAACGACCCGATCACGCCGCTCGTCGTGCAGTTCGGCCCGAACGGGGAAGCCCAGCAGAAGAAGGACTGGAGTAACGAGGAGCTGAACAAGCTTTCCGTGGTCATGGAAACCTCCACGGATCGCGACATGCGCAAGAAGGCCATCACCCGTATGCTGGAGATCGCCGAGCGTGAAGACCCGGCCTATCAGGTCCTGCATCAGAACGCCGTCTTCACCGGCATGAAGTCCTCGCTGAAGTGGAAGGCGGCTGCCGCCTTCGCCATGGACTTCCGCAGCGGTAACTGGAACGCCTCCTAACCGTTCGACATCCGCGCCGGCCGCCCTTAGGCGGCCGGCGTCTTCTATTGTAAAAATGGAGATGCGCTCCGATGGTTTCCAACAACCTTGTTGAACTGCGCGGCCTGACGGTCGCTTTCGACGGTGTCCAGGTACTGCATGGCATCGATCTCGATGTGGCTCGCGGCGAGGCGATCGGCCTTGTCGGAGAATCCGGCTGCGGAAAGTCGGTCACCTGGCTTGCCGCACTCGGGCTTCTGCCCGGCAAGGCAACGGTATCCGGCTCCGTCCGCGTTGACGGGCAGGAGATCCTCGGTGGCCCGCGTACGGTTCTCGAAGGTGTTCGCGGCAAGCGGATAGCGATGATTTTTCAGGATCCATCGAGCTCGCTCAACCCCGTGCTTCGTGTCGGTCGGCAGATCACCGAAGCGCTCGCCATCCATCGCGGCCTTTTGGGTGACGCTGCCAAGGCGGAAGCGCTGAGGCTCCTTGATATGGTCGGCATTCCCGATGCCCGCCGCCGTTTCGATCTTTTCCCGCATGAATTTTCCGGCGGCCAGTGCCAGCGCCTGATGATCGCCATGGCGCTTGCTGGCGAGCCGGACCTGCTGGTTGCCGATGAGCCGACAACCGCTCTCGATGCGACCATTCAGGCCCAGATTCTCGATCTCATGATCGAGTTGCGTGCCGAGACCGGCATGGCGACGATCTTCATCAGCCACGATCTTGGGGCCGTCTCCCAGGTCTGCGAGCGCGCCTGTGTCATGTATGCCGGCCGTATCGTCGAGCAGGGCACGATCGATGCGCTGTTCGACAATCCACGCCATCCCTATACGCGCGGCCTGTTCGATGCCATTCCACGGCTCGATGGCCCACGTGAGCGGCTGATCCCCATACAGGGCACGGTTCCGCATCCGCGCGATCTGCCGGAAGGCTGTGCCTTCTCGCCGCGCTGTTCACATGCCGCCGTCGACTGTCGCAGCCATCGACCGGATCTCGATCCATTGGCGGATGGTCGGCTTCTCGCTTGTCACCACCCCGTTGGTGGGGCTTCGGCCGATACGCGCCGCAACATCGAAAAGCGCGTTATGGAGACCGTATCGTGACAGCCCCTCTGATCGAAGCAAAAGGCCTGGTTCGTACCTATGAAGTGCGTCAGGGCATGTTCGGCAGGGTGACGCCGGTACGTGCCGTCGATGGTATCGACCTGAAGGTCATGCCGGGAGAGACGCTTGGTGTGGTCGGAGAGTCCGGTTCGGGCAAGTCTACCCTCGGCCGCATGCTTCTCGGCATCGATCCGTCGCAGGAGGGGCAGACCTTCTTTGACGGACAAGCGATGCCGAAGCTTGGCACGCCGGAATGGCGTGCATTGCGGGCCAAGATGCAGCTTGTTTATCAGGACCCGCTCGCAGCGCTCGACCGTCGCTTGACGATCGCCGAGCAGATCGCGGAGCCGCTTGCCATTCATAAGCTGGTGCCGAAGGAACATCGCGCCACCCGCGTGACGGAACTGATGACGGCCGTGGGCCTGCGCCCCGATCAGGCGGACCGGTATCCGCATGAGCTTTCCGGCGGCCAGCGCCAACGCGTCGTCATCGCCCGTGCACTCGCTTCGCGCCCTAAACTTCTTGTCTGCGACGAACCGGTTTCAGCGCTCGACGTGTCGATCCAGGCACAGGTGGTGAACATGCTGCGCGACCTGCAGGAGACAAACCGTATCGCCATGGTGTTCATCAGCCATGACCTGAAAGTGGTGCGCAATATCGCCGACCGGGTGGCGGTCATGTATCTCGGCCGCATCGTCGAGGAGGCATCGTCCGATGTCATTTTCGGCACGCCGCTGCACCCCTATACCAAGGCGCTTGTTTCCAGCGTTCCGGTACCCGGCAAGCCGCTCAAGGGTCGCATGATCCTGCAGGGAGAGCCACCGAACCCGGCCAATCGCCCTTCCGGCTGCGCTTTTCATCCCCGTTGTCCGTTGGCGACAGATATCTGCCGGACCAGCGTTCCACCGCTGCGTCAGGTTGCCGATGGTCGCACCGCCGCCTGCCATCTTGTGGCCGGTGCCGACCAGTCCGTTGCTGCATAAGGAGCGCCAAAGACATGTTGCGTTTCGCCTCTATCCGTCTCCTGAGAGCGCTCGTCACCATTCTGGCGGTCGTGACCTTTGCTTTCGTCGTGCTGCGCATGTCGGGCGATCCGGCGCAGGTCCTGCTTGGGCCCGACGTGCCTCAGGAATCCGTCGATGCCTTCCGCAAGGCCTGGGGTCTCGATCAGCCGCTCTGGATCCAGTATCTCGCCTATATCAAGGCTATCTTCACCGGTGATTTCGGTGTCTCGATGCGCGACAAGGCGTCCGCCATGCAACTCGTCATCGAACGCATTCCGGCAACACTTCAGCTCACCATACCGGCGCTGTTCCTGAAAGTCGTGATCGGCATTCCGGCCGGCGTATATGCAGCACTTCACCGCCAGAGCGCCATCGATCGCGGCGTCATCCTCGCGGCAATCTTTGGTTTCACTATCCCGTCCTTCGTCATGGGCCTGCTTCTGGTTCTGATCTTTTCGATCACGCTCGGCCTGCTTCCTTCGGGCGGACAGGATACCTGGCAGCACGGCATTCTGCCGACGATCACGATGAGCATTGGCGGTATCGGCATTCTCGCTCGCTTCTCGCGCAGCGCCATGATCGAGGTGATGAGCCAGCCCTATATCCGCACGGCGTCCGCCAAGGGCATGGCATGGCAGGATGTCGTCTGGCGTCATGCCCTGCCGAATGCGGCCGTGCCGATCGTTACCATCGTCGGCTTCATGGTCGGTTCGTTGATTGCAGGCGCCGTTGTGGTCGAATCGATTTTCTCCTGGCCCGGCATCGGCCGTCTTCTGGTGGTTTCGGTCACCAACCGCGACCTCGCCGTCGTCCAGTGCATCCTTCTTTTAATCGCTGCCACCATGGTCGTCTCCAACCTGATCGTCGACCTGCTTTACGGCTGGCTCGATCCACGGCTTCGCGCCCAGAGCGCCCATTAAGGAGAGACGGATATGACAATCGTCGATACATCCCGTCAGCCGGCTACCGAAGTGTCCTTCTTCACCCGCTTCATCAAGCAGGTACGCAAGGTGCCGTTCTCTGTCAGCTTCGGCATCGCCTGGCTCATCTTCATGGTGTTCATCGCCTTCTTTGCGGACCTGATCCGGCCCTATGGCATCACGGCGATGGACCTGCGTGCGCGCTTGTCGCTTCCCGGCAATCCGGCGCATCTGCTCGGCACCGACGAACTTGGTCGTGATGTCCTCTCGCGCCTCATCCAATCGATCCGCGTCTCGCTCGCGATTGCGTTCGGCGCGACGATCATCTCGGCCGTTGTTGGCACCACGCTCGGCTTCCTGGCGGCAAAGTTCCGCGGCGCGGTGGAGCATTTCGTGCTTGTGCTTGCCGATTTTCAGGCGGCGTTGCCCTTCCTCATCATGTCGCTTGCCGTTCTTGCCTTCTTCGGTTCCTCCATGCCGCTCCTGATCGGCCTGATGGGTTTTTATGGCTGGGAGCGTTATGCCCGTATCGCACGCGGACTGGCGATTTCGGCGAGCGCGCAAGGCTATGCCGCAGCCGTCGTGCAACTCGGCGCAAGCCCGATGAGGGTCTACATGAAGCACATCCTACCCAATGTCGCCTCGACGCTGATCGTATCGATGACGCTCACCTTTCCGGAAATCATCCTGATGGAAAGCGGCTTGTCCTTCCTCGGGCTCGGCGTGCAGCCGCCGGAAACCAGCCTTGGCAACATGGTGGGTTTCGGCCGCGAATATCTCACGCGCGCTCCATGGATCATGCTCGCTCCCGCCTTCGTCATCATGATGACGACGCTGTCGATCTCGCTGGTCGGCGACTGGCTGCGCGACAAGCTCGATCCGACGCTTCGCTGATCTCTTCCGTTTCATTCAAGGAATTTCGCATGACTAAAACCAAGATCACCGGCCATCGCGGCGCTCGCAATCTCTGGCCGGAAAACTCGCTGACCGGTTTTCGCAACGTGCTGGCGCTCGGCGTCGATGCGATCGAATTCGACGTGCACCTGACCGATGCCGGCGAGCTTGTCGTCATCCATGACGCTACGCTGGAACGGACGACGGACAAGGCCGGCCTGGTGCGTCATCTCACACCGCAGTCGCGTACCGACACATATCTCGAAGGGACGGCGGATACGGTGCCGACGCTTGCGGATGTGCTTGCCATTCTCGTCGATGCTGGCGAGCGGCAGCTTCACGTCGAGATCAAGTCCGACGAGGGGAAAAAGCCTTATCCCGGCATCACCGAGAAGGTTGTGGCCGAGATCGAGCGTTTCGGTCTCGCAAACCGCTGCCATCTGACATCGTTCGATGTTTCCGTGCTGGAGGAATGCCGTCTCGTGGCACCGAAGGTGGAGCGTCTCGTTTCGGTCAATGCCGAATGGGCGGCAAAGCAGGGCGGACTTGCGGCCTTCATCGACAATGTCGATGCCCTCGTCGATATCGTTGCCATCCATCACGAGCTTATGGCTGCCGAGTGGGATCTCATTACGTCGAAACTGCCACTTGAGCGTCTCTGCGTCTGGACGCTGAATGACGAGGTGTTGATCCGGCCATGGCTGGAGCGTGGCATCGGTCACCTGACCTCCGACAGCCCCGACCTCGCGCTCAGCCTGCGCGAAGCAATCCAATCGCAATCCGAACCTGCCTGAAAAGGAATTTGACCATGAGTAATATCATAGGCACGGGCTTCAATGCCGGCTCAGTAGACGGAGAGCTTGCAAGCCTTGAACAGGAGCTGCGGATTCTCGCCGAGATCGGCGTGGATACTGTCGAACTGGGCCTCACCAGCCTCGATCTGATCGCCGGCGGCCGCATTATCGAGGAGCGTGCCGCAAGGCTCGTCGCGATCACCAAGCAGTTCAATTTCCGCTACACGGTTCACGGCCTCGTCTCTTCCAACTTCATGGATCCGGACACGTGCCGTTACCAGATCGACGCCGCCAAGGCGCTGGCTGAGGTCTGCGACCGGATCGATGCGCGTATCCTCGTCCAGCATGGCGGAAACCTGCGGGCCGACCAGCTTGCCGAACGCGCGGATGCCGACAAACGCGAGCGTGAAGCGCTGTTCGAACTTGCCGAGTTCTGCAAACCCTATGGCGTGCGGATCGCATTCGAAAACATCTTCACCACCGAGCTTGGCCAGTATCGTCAGACGCCGACTCAGGTTGCCGAAACCGTCAGGACGGTCAACCATCCGAACCTGGTGGCATTGATCGATTTCAGCCACGCCTATCTCGAATCCACCTATCGGGGCCTGAATTTCCGCGAGGAACTGCGCGCCATGGCGTCTGTTGCAGGCCATCTGCATGTGCATGACTCGTTTGGTCGCCCGCAGGCTTTCTACAAGCCGTATCACGTGCAGGAAAACACCGCACTTGGCATCGGCGACCTGCATATGCCGCTCGGTTGGGGCGATATCGACTGGGAAGACATCTTCTCCGAGCTCAGCTTTCTGCCGGGTACCGTGCTGATGATGGAGATCGGTCGCCGTTACCACGCGGAACAGCCTGCAAGCCTCGAACGCGCCAAACAACTCATCGCCCTCAATGCCAATCGGGCGACAATTGCGGCTGAGTGATATGAGGCTGTGGCCTCCCTTTCTGCGCAAGAAGGGGAGGCGCTTTTAACCGAAAGCCCGTTTGGCGCCGGAGCATTTCTGCCCTTCCAGTTCAAAGCAATTCCAGAAAAATCACGTCCCACTTCTGCTGGAATTTCTGTGATCCGCTATGCCATGTGCCTGACGATCTTTGCC
This sequence comes from Neorhizobium sp. UBA3556, assembly GCA_002376235.1. GTDB lineage: Bacteria > Pseudomonadota > Alphaproteobacteria > Rhizobiales > Rhizobiaceae > Neorhizobium. The sequence continues at coordinate 88,678 of DFNX01000006.1, forward strand.
GGTTGCGCGCGTCGGACGATTCCCACCAGGTGATGCGCCAGGCGAACGCCGAATGCGACAGCCGGAAATGTCGGGTTGGCCTGTCCCGATGTCGGGAATATCGAGCTTCCGGCCACGAAGAGATTATCGACATCAAAGGTGCGGCAGTTGGCGTCCACAACGCCATCGTGGCGGTTGCTGCCCATGCGCGTCAATCCTATCTGGTGATAGCCGTCATGGGATTGCGACACCACCATTTCTTCCAGATCACCTTCCCGGAAGCGTAGCGAGCCGAGGCCGGTTTTCCGCAGCCACTCATCAAAACTGTGATGGACGCGTAGAACGGACTGATAATCTTCCGGGCAGTAGCTGAATTCGGTGCTTATCCCGAGCTGATTATATTGGTCGGGATCGTTGACCAGTTGTACCCGGCTTGATCTCCTAGGCACCTGCTCGGCATGATAACGAAGTCCATATTCGTTTTGCGCATCGCGCACCTGGAGATGCGGCAGTCCATAAAAATACCTGTCATGTGCAAGCCTGGAGAGTGATGCCAGACCGTTGATGGGATGGCGCATCAGGAACATGCCATGGGTGATGCAGTCCTGTCGCGAGGCGCTGCGTCGGCCTTTCATGACCTCTCTCAGAAAGGCAGCAGAGGCCAATGCCTGACGCGGGGGAAGTTTGCCCATATCCGAGTTGTGCGGCCACATCGCCGTATTCAACAGTTCCAGACTTCGTTGGGTCTGCGCAGAGGGCTGCAGACGCCTGCGTGTGAAACGTCCGTCTTGTTGTCGCTTAAAGAAGAATTGTTCCGCGATCGCCTCTGACTGGAACCGTATCTGGGCGATCTGGCCGGTCAGGTGGCCCATGTAATATCGTCCAAGCGGGCCTTCTTTTCCGGCAAAAAGGTCGGGAAACCGTGCCTGCAGGTTCAGCAAAAGGCGTGAATTCTCGCGGCCGCCGCATGCCAGAACGAAATGCTTTGCTCGAACCGTGCCCAGATGCTTGTCACAGCGAATGGTTGCCGACGCAGTTCTGCTCGTTGCGCTGTCAAAATTCAGTTGGATCAATTGGGCATCGAGCAGGATATGCAGCAATTTGGAAGACAGAAGGGCCGAGCGGTTTGCGGTGGCGGTGTTGCGCGGGAAAGCCCAGCTTTCGACCGATTCCATAAATGCTGCGTTTGACGTCGAAGTGTTGTGCGGACGGGGAGCCTTCATCAGCGTTGCCGCCTCCACATAATAAGGCTCCAGTTCGCTGTGGCTGATCGGCCAGGCCGCATCTTCGCCAAGATAGTCGCGGTGCTCGAAATCGATATCGTCGAACTCAACGCATCGCCCTCCCCAGCGACTTGATGTGCCTCCCAAGCCGAATGCCAAAGTGTCATGGTCGGGAGCGTGGGGAACCGCATCATCCAGCCGCACCCCCTCTTGCCTCTTTGGCGCACTCGCGTTTCGTGCCCCACGTTCAAGAAGGAGCGTTCGAATGCCGGAATTGCTCAAGGTAAGCGCAATGCAGACGCCGACAGGTCCGGCTCCGACAACACACACATCGAACTCGCTATTCAGGACATCGCGGCTGGAAAGCATGAAGATACACTCCGTCACAGGTCGGACATGTACTCATGCGCATCGATGATACGCCCACATGGCCGATTTCGCCTCGCTACATCGTGGAAGGCGTGCCGCGACGCCTTCCTGCTCTCAATCAGTTGTCCCGGAAGAAACATCCAATCCGCGCGTACAGAAAAGATGTGCTGACCTATTCTTCGAAAACAACGTAACGCATGCAGGATAGAAGTGAAATTATTGTCTTGATGTGGGTGTGTCGAGTTTAGTCTCGATCTAATCGAATAGATGATGAAGTGATGTTGGGTGAAACGCAAGATTAATCGAGAATCTTCTTGAAATTTGTTTCACGCCGATCCAGATAGGCGGCTTGCCCGGCCGAAAAATAGGCAATATGCCTCTTCGCTCTAAGGCATTCAGCTGAGCTGACGATAGATTGCAGTTCTTCACGGCAGCGTTTGGAAAACAAAGGAGCATCAATGTCAAACATAGGTGTCACCATAAGAAACGCGCGCAATCACCGCGGTGCCAACATGAAAGCCTGGCCTAAACTTTTGACGTTTCTCGCCTGCTCGCTGGCCTTGGCCGGACCCGGCCATACAGCCGAGTATTTCTGGTCAAGCAGTAGCGCATGCACTGAGAGACAATTGCAGGTACAGCGGATCCGAGACGGTTTGAGAGCAGGATTCATCGAGCTACGGCTGGCCGAGCTTGGGCATGGCGGCGTCAAGGATGATCCCAACTGGACGCCGCCTCAGGTCATTGAAGATGCGACCTTCAAGAGCATCGATCAATATATCCTCGACCTGAAGATCATTTGTGGCCAGCGTTACCCGAACTGAGTCTTTCATTTTAAGGCAGAGCAAGGTGCCGATGACTGCTGATCGGGGACTATCTGCAAAAAAATACGGAAATTTCGAGTGCCGCCATTTTCCCTATCTTTGCCGACACGTTAATTTGAGGTTCGCAGGGTTGAGGGTTCGGAGTTAGACTATAGTTTTCAAGGGATGTTTTCCCTTTATGTTTTGAGGATTTGCGCCATGGATCTCGAAAATAACTTGCGGTCGATCGTAGCGGTCCGAGCCTCCATTCCCGAAAACGCCTTTACTGCCGGCGCTCTTGGCACGCGGCGCGAAGGCAGCGGTGTCGTGATCCGCGAAAACGGTTTGGTCCTTACGATCGGTTACCTGATCACCGAAGCCACCGAGGTCTGGCTGACGCGTCACGATGGTCGGGTCGTGCCGGCCTATGTCACAGCCTATGATCAGGAAAGCGGTTTCGGCCTTGTTCAGGCACTTGCACCGCTCGACCTGCCGGCGCTTGCTATCGGGAATTCGGATGAAGCATCCGTTGAAGATGCAATCGTCTTTGCCGATGGAGAGGGGCAGTATGTTCGCGGGCATATCGTCGCCAAGCAGGAATTCGCCGGTTATTGGGAATATCTGCTTGAAGAGGCGATCTTCATCTCCCCCGCCCATCCCTCATGGGGCGGAGCGGCGCTGATCGATGCCGAAGGAAAGCTTATCGGTCTCGGATCACTCCGATTGCAGATGAGCAAGGGCGGTGAAATCGCCGACATCAATATGGTCGTGCCTATCAATCTGCTTAAACCGATCCTCGATGAGGTCTTGAGCCAAGGCATGATCAACAAGCAGGCACGGCCTTGGCTCGGGGCGTATTCGGCTGAAACCAACGGCGAAGTTGTGGTCATGAGTGTCACGCAAGACGGGCCGGCCGCAAAGGCGGGTTTGAAAAGTGGTGATGTGATCTCCGAGATCCGTGACGGTGAAGTGGATGGATTGGCGGATTTCTACCGAAAGGTTTGGGAAAGCGGCTCACCCGGCGCCGAGATTCCAATGCGGATACTTCGCGACGGCCGCGAAGCCTGGCTCAGGGTCAAGTCGGCAGACAGAAACGATTTTCTCATCAAGCCGTCGCTGCAATAATCGCTGCGGCGGCGTTACAGCAATTCCAGCAAAAGTGGGAATCGGTTTTGCGTCCGGAAATGCTCTAGCGTATCAGGATCGCCCTGAAATCATTGACATTCGTTCCTGTCGGTCCGGTTTCGAACAGATCGCCGATTGCCGAGAAGCCGGAATAGCTGTCGTTGCGGTCAAGCAATGCGCGGCCATCAAGACCGGCGCGCAGTAGACGTTGCGCCGTCGTACCATCGATAAAGGCGCCGGCATTGTCTTCCGAGCCATCGATCCCGTCGGTATCGGCGGCCAATGCCACGATCCCGGTGCCGCCGATCGCTAGGGCGAAGGACAATGCGAATTCTCCGTTTCGTCCCCCCTTGCCGCCCTCGGAGCGGAGCGTAACCGTCGTTTCGCCGCCGGAAAGCAGCACTGCGGGCCGTGTGAATGGCCGGTTCTTCACGGCGACTTCCCGTGCGATAGCCGCATGGACAAGTGCGACATCCCGTGCCTCACCTTCAATGGAGTCCGAAAGGATATGCGCCTCGATGCCATGAGTGCGGGCAAGGGCAGCTGCAGCTTCAAGCGAAACGCCAGCCGATGCTATGACGTGGTACTCGTTCCTCGCAAAACAGGGATCGTCCGGCGCTGGCGCCTCGGCTGCCGGTGACTTCAGATGCTCGATTATCCGGGTCGGCAGTTTCATCCGATATTGCTCGATGATCGTGAGCGCTTCCTGCCGCGTGCTGCCATCGGGTACGGTTGGGCCTGAGGCGACGAAGGCGGGATTGTCGCCGGGTATGTCCGATACGATCAGGCTGACGACACGCGCTTTCGTTGCCGTGGCCAGTCGTCCGCCCTTGATCGTCGATACATGTTTGCGCACCACGTTCATGGCCGAAATCGGCGCGCCGGATGCGAGCAGCGCCTCATTAAGTACTATCTCGTCTTGAAGCGTGAGGCCTTCCGGAGGCGACGGCAGCAAAGCGGAGCCGCCACCGCAGATAAGGGCGATCACCAAATCATTTTCCGTAAGGCCTGACACAGTCTCTATCAGCCGGCGGCTTGCGGCGAGACCGGCCTCGTCGGGCACGGGATGAGCCGCTTCAATGATCTCTACGTTCTTCGTCTCGCAGCCATAACCGTATCGAGTGACAACGATACCGCTGAGTGCAGGGCCAGTCCATACAGTCTCCAGAGCCGCGGCCATCTGCGCTGCTCCCTTGCCGGCACCGATGACGACCGTGCGGCCATCTGCCGGTGGTTGCGGCAGGTGTCTGCTGATTCCGTTGAGGGGATCTGCGGCCTTCACGGCGGCATCAAACAGCATTTGCAGTAATTGGCGCTCGCCGATCATGTCATCTCCTCTTCCCGTCGACATGTTCTGACCACGACGTTCTGCATGCGTCAATCACGCTTTTGCCTACGGATATCGACTGTTAGAAGCAGGCATGCTGCGACGGACTTACGCTTCCCGGAGGAATGCAGCGTCACGACCACGAACCGGCAAGCGGATTGCCGATAAGCGGGATATCCTTGACCGTTCCGTGCTGTTGCTGAACGGAGATGGATGCGGGTATCTGTCTCGACGATTTGCGAAACCATTTCGCAGCAACAGTGGCAAGGTCCCCAATCATCGCATGCTTGCGCCAATCTGCGAAACGCCTTGCCGTCGCCTCCGGCTCAGAGCGATAGAAGAAATCGCCCGATCGTTCGAGGTCGTTGATTGATGCAGCCATCTCGGACATGGGGCGCTGGAACATTTTTGAAGCGACGGAAAGATCTTTTGCACTTTCCGAAAATGCAGGGGCCATGAAGTCGATTGCCCAGCCTTCTGCCTCAACCCAGCAATGAAAATTCTCTCCGGCGCCGGTTACGAAACCGTCTTCGCGGTGATCTGCATAAAGGATCACCGTGCCATCTAGATTATATGCCGCAAGGCCACCTTTCGGTGTCGCGTCCAGCTTGTAGTGCTGTTGCAGAATAAAAGCGCCGAATGTGCTGAAATACATGGCTGCCGTTGCAGGATCGGCGTTCTCGTTGACCAGCAGGCTGTTGATGACCTTGTAAATCCGGTGATAGTCAGTTTGCTTGATCAACATGCCGGTCTGCCCTTCAAATCGCGTAATTCTGGGCACCTTTAGCGCATCGTTCCGACAATCGAAATCTGTTTTCGGCGGGATCGGCCCGAAGCTTCGATGCTTTCATCCAACCGCGAGCATTCATGCGACAAAAAATGGAGCCGCGTTGTTTGCCACGCGGCTCCATCGAATATCAGCTGTCAGTGATCCGCTTACAGCGGGTTGACGTTTTCAGCCTTCGACTTGCCGGTCTTGCGATCCTGGCCCAGTTCGTAGCTGACCTTCTGGCCATCACGCAGAGCGGCACCGTAGGCGACCGCCGAAATGTGCACGAACACGTCCGCGCCGCCATTTTCAGGCGTGATAAAGCCGAAGCCCTTGTCTTGGTTGAAAAATTTTACAGTGCCGGTCGCCATCAGAGTTCCCTGTTCAATTGGAGCATGTGCCCCACAAATTCATATAACGACGCAGAAGTGCCCCGTCATACAGATACCACGCCGCAAGACGCTTGATCGTTACATATCCCGAATTTGGGGCTCAGGTAAACCTTATCCAAGCAACCTCTAGCAAAAACCGTTCAGCTTCAGGATTTTATGGGCCTCGATCGAGGCGCGAAGCAGGTCTTCCGAATTGCGATTGCCCTGATTTGCATCAGGATGGTGCATTTTGAGGCGCTCCTTGTAACGGGTCCTGATCTCCTCCGGCGTCGCATCCTCCGAAAGCCCGAGCACCTCGAAAGCCTTTGCTTCAAGGACCTTCAGCTTGCGTGCCTGGAATTGTCTTTTCTCAAGCATACGCTGCGCCGCGGACTTGCGGGCATTGATCGCCTTGGCCGAGCCGGACCGGGACGTAGAGGGAAGCGGAGCCTCTTTCGCCTCTGTGAAGGCCGTTCCGGATGTCACCCGGCTACCGGCGGCAGCTTCTTTCTGATAACGGGCGACTTCAGGCGTGGAGAGGGCCGGGGAGTAGTTATACCCCTTGTTGTATTCCTTCACGTGCTCGAGACAGAAGGACAGATACAACCCATCCGCCGCGCCGCCGACAGGCGCGCGATGCGGAGCGACCTTGTCGCAACCATCCCACTGACACTTGGGGCCAACGGGTTCAACAGGCTTTGCAGCCCGCTTCTTGGTGGACTTCAGGCCTACGAAAATTTTGGAATCAGACGTCATGGGCCCGTATATGACGACAACAGGTCGGCATGGCAAGAATGGTCTACCATACCGACGCCATTGATCCGTGATGAACAGCTTCAGTGTTGCGAATGTGTTCGAATGCTATCAGCTCGCAGGAGTCGGCTCGCCGATCGAGAGCATCAGCCTGTTTGCCCAGTTGAAGAAGGCCGCACCATGAACGACGTCGGAAATCTCCTCGTTTGACAATCCGGTTTCACGCAGACGTTTTGCATGGTCTGCGGTGAAGCTGGGCGGTGTGGTGCTGAGCGCGACCGAAGCCGAGACGATTGCGTTCCAGCGTTCGCCAAGATCGGCTCCCACACCTTCGTCCAGAAGCTTCTGCACATCGGCTTCACGCTTGGAATATTGCGAAGCGAAGCGGGAATGGACCGAAGCGCAGAGAATGCAGCCGTTCAGCCTTGAGGCGGCCGTGGCGGCAAGTTCCCGTTCAGCGCGCGGGAGGCCATCCTTGGTATTGTAGAAGATATCGTTGTCCGTCTTGGTGCGGGCTTCGAGAATATCCGGATCCCGGACCAGAAGTGCAAAATAGGGATGCTTGGCGCGCTCCTTGTCGACCAGCGCTTCATAGTGACGATCAGTAAGCTCGATCTCTGCCAGCGGCTGAAGCCAGCCGGTCCAGCCGATCTTATCCTGGGTGAAGACGACCGGCGGATTTTCGACGGCGGGTTCGATAACTGTATCAGACATTGAATGTTCTCCCTTAGGCCGCAGCCAGGACCCGAAGGCCGGCGACGACGCGGATCTGGAAAGCAAGGAAGGATACGAGCTGCGACAACGTGATCACGCCCGTCGTGCTCCATTCGGCTGAAAGCAGTTTCTGCAGTTCTGCCGGGCTTGCGTCGCGAGGGTGGTATGTCAAAAGATAGGCGTGTTCGAGCGCTGCGGAGAGCCGATCCCCGAGGATGGCGCGATCGGCGTGGCCGATATCAAGAGCAGGCCCGTCGGTATTTTCGGCGCTCAAAGGCCCTTCGGGATAATGGCCATAGGGACCTTTCGCCGCATTGAGCTCGGCCAAAGCCTTTACGGTCGCGAGAATGACGGCACCGTTTTCGAGCTCTGCCAGCTTCGTCCCGTAAAATTCCTTGATGCTTTTGTCGCCATGCAGGGCCGCAACAAAGACTGCGACGGCAAACCGCTCGGTGAGCGATGCCTGGCTGGCATCGACGGGTTCGAAGAGAGACGTCCAGCTTTTCTGTGCGTGCTCCTTGGTGATCGGGCGCCGGCTGCGCAGCGCGTCAGCAGGCGCGCCCGGCGTGATCCCGACGAGATGGTCGATAACGTCGATCGTATCAGTCATGAATGTCTCTTTCGATTATCGGCAGTTATTGAGCGGCAACGAGTTGCGGCGCTGAAGACCTCGTCCAGCCGAGCGCCGGCGCGACTTCCGCGGCGATCAGTTCGATCGATCGCAGGATCTCTGCATGAGGCGGGTCGATGGAATGGACCTGGAAAACGATATCCGTCGCGCGTGCGAGGGCCGTATCCTTCTCCAGCGAAGCGATCACATCGTCCGGTGTGCCGACATGGCTGTCGAGCGCCTTGATCAGATCTTCGAGCCTGTCTCCTGCAATCCGGTGACCAGCGGCTGCGAAACGGTCGGCGACACGGCGAAGGCCGGTTTCGGCAAAGGCGAGCGCCCGCTCGCGATCGTCGGCGACGAACAGGCTGCGCGAGCCGAGAATGCGCGGCGCACGGCCTTCCGGCAGGCCTGCAAGATAGGCATCGATGATCGGGTTCTGGATGTCGTCCAGCGTTGCATCGGGATTATCGGCCGGGCGCGGCTGGGTTCTCGACAGCATCAGTCCATCGCCGCTCAGGCCCGCAAGACGCGCGCCATTGGCGGAGAAGGTGGCGAGCCAGACCCGATCGACCAGATGCGGTGCATCGGGATAGAGGCGGTTGCCGCCATGCAGAACCTTCCCGGCCCAGGCATCGCGAACCACGGCGAGATTTTCGGCGTAAACCTCTCCACGACGGTCAGCGTCGATACCGAAGGCCTCGAAGGATTCCTTCGTACCGCCGGTGCCAAAGCCGACCTCCAACCGTCCGCCCGAAAGCAGATCGAGCACGGCGGTGTCTTCGGCCACGCGAAGCGCATTCTCCATGGGCAGAGTGATCACGCCGGTGCCGAGGCGGATGGTCGATGTGCGGGCCGCGACATGCGAGAGGAAAACTGCGGGGGAGGGAAGGCCGCCTTCTTCGGCGTGAAAATGGTGCTGCGCGATCCAGACGCTGTCGAAACCGCTCTCTTCCGCATGGATGATCTGTTCCGCCGCCAGCCGATAACGTTCGCCGGCCGGAACATCGTCCAGAAGGCGGGTGAAAAAGCCTAAGCGTTTGGGGGCAATCTTGCTGGTCATGACAAAGGTCCTGTTTCTATAGGCTGCTGCGCTTTCGCGGCGCGTGGAAATTTCTGTCCGGGAATGGCGTCGATGAGTTCGCGCGTGTAGGCGGTCGAGGCTGAGGAGAAGACCTCTTCGACCGTGCCGTAATCGACCTGCCTGCCATTGTGCAGGACCGACACCGTGTCGGCGATCTGCCGTACGACCGCGAGGTCATGGGAAACGAAGACATAGGTGAGGCCGAGATCCCGCTGCAATTCGGCAAGCAGTTCGAGGATCTGCGCCTGAACCGTCACGTCGAGAGCTGAAACGGCCTCGTCTAGCACCACGACTTCAGGTTCCAGAACCAGCGCGCGGGCGATTGCCACACGCTGACGCTGGCCACCGGAAAGGGCATGCGGAAGACGGGAAAGGACCGTGGCCGGAAGCCCGACGCGCTCGATGATGGCGCGGACGCGTGCTTCTCGCTCGGCACGCGGCAACGGGTCGAAATTGAGCAGAGGTTCCTCGACGATCGTCTGCACCGTCTGGCGCGGATCGAGCGAAGCCCAGGGGTTCTGGTAGACAAGCTGCACCTTGCGCCGAAACTTTCGCAAGGCTTCGGAGCGCAAGCTTGCGACATCGAGATCGCCGATGCGGATCTCGCCGGATGTCGGCTTCTGGAAACCGGCGATCGAGCGGATCGTCGTGGTTTTTCCGGAGCCGCTTTCGCCCACCACTGCATGGGTGGTGCCACGCGCAACGCTGAACGAAACGCCATCGACGGCGCGAAAATTCTTAGCCGTCGGCAGCGAAAAATCCTGAACCAGATTGGTGACCGTCATTGCGGCAGGCCGGCCCGGCTCAACCGGCGGGCGTCGCTTGGCGACGGAAAGCGACGGCGCGTCGGAAAGCAGCTTGCGGGTATAGGCGCTTTGCGGTGCGGCCAGCACATCGGCTGTCTTGCCCTGTTCCTGAATGCGCCCGCCCTGCAGCACGATGATCCGATCCGAGCGGTCCGCGGCAACACCGAGATCATGGGTGACAAGCAGGACCGAGGTGCCATGTTCGCGACGCAAGTCGTCGATCAGGTCTAGGATACGGCGCTGTACGGTGACATCGAGCGCCGATGTCGGCTCGTCGGCGATGATCAGTGCCGGACGCAGAGCGATGGCAATGGCGATCAGCACACGTTGCTTCATGCCGCCGGAAAGCTCGTGCGGATATTGGTGTATCCGCAACTCCGGCTGGGAGAGGCCGACACTGGTCAGAAGCTCGATGACCTTGCGATCGGCGTTGCGACGATCGAGCTTTCCATGAATTTCGAGGATTTCGCGCACCTGTGCGCCGATGGTGAGGACCGGATTGAGCGAACTGCCCGGATCCTGTGGAACGAGGCTGACGACGGCACCGCGGATCGATCGCAGGCGTCTTGCGCTCCAGCGGCTGATATCCTCGCCATTGAGAAGGATGGAACCGCTTTCGACCCGACCGTTATCTGCAAGCAGGCCGATGACTGCCTGTGCCGTCGAAGTCTTGCCGGATCCGCTTTCACCGACCAGAGCCACGACTTCGCCCGATTCGACGGTGAAGGAGACGCCATGCACGACCGTCGGGCGCTCATCGCCCTGGCTGTAGGAAATATTGAGGTCACGAACGTCGAGAACGGGCTTTTGCAAGATGCTCATCGCGTGCTCCTTCCTATGGACTGGCTGATGCGGTTGGCAGACAGGACGACGGCGACGACGATCAGGCCGGGGGCGGCGGTCAGCCACCAGGCCGTGGCGAGGTAGTTGCGGCCTTCGGCAATCAGCAGGCCCCATTCCGGCGTCGGCGGCGGTGCGCCGTAACCGAGGAAGCCGAGGGTGGAGATCTGCAGGATCGCCCAGCCGAACTGCACGGCGGTATAGGCGACGACCGAGGTCAGCGAATTGGGCAGGATATGCCGCCACAAAACCTTGCCGAATGTGCCGCCGCTGCCGAAGGCAGCCTCGACGAATTCGGCATTGCGTACGCGCACGACTTCCGAGCGCATGAGGCGGCCGAAACCGGCAATTGCCGTCGCACCGACCGCGATTGCCGCATTGAGCGTGCCGAAGCCGAGCAGGATTATGATGCTGAGCGAAAGCAGCAGGGTCGGGATAGACAGAAGCACGTCGACCAGCCGCATAAGGACTTCATCGACACGTCCGCGCACCGAACCGGCGATCAGGCCAAGCCCGCTGCCGACGACAAGTCCGACGCCGACGGCGGCGATGGCACCCGAGAGTGAATGAACCGCGCCGTAGACGATGCGGGCAAAGAGATCGCGGCCAAGCGAATCCGTGCCCAGAATATGTAGGGCGGACGGTGCCTTGAGCTGGCCGCCGGGCGTGCCCTGCAGCGGATCATAGCTGGTAAACACCCAGGGCACGGCCGCCCAGAGAAGCACGAGTGCAAGCACCAGCCAGGCAAGAGCGAGACCATAAGGGAAGTTGCGCAGACTGCTCAGGACATCACGACGATTGCCGGAGCGGCTGGAAGTCTCGGCAGTCGTCGTTGGGGTGAGATGAACGAAAGTGTCGAGGCTGGTCATGCTGCAGCTCCCTGTCCGGTCCTGAGACGCGGGTCGAGCAGCGGATAGGCAAGGTCGACCGCGAGATTGATGGTGACGAAGGCGGCAGCGGAAATTACCACCACCGCCTGAAGCACAGAGAGATCCTGATTGCCGACGGCCTTTTCGGTCAATCCGCCGATGCCATTGAGACCAAAGACGGTTTCGGTGACGACGGCGCCGGCGATCAGTTCGCCGAACAGCACGCCTGCGATCGTCAGCGTCGGGAGGATGGCGTTGCGGGCGACATGCCGCCAGAGCAGCCGCGTCTCGCTGGCGCCCTTGGCGCGCGCGACGGCCACGAAGGGGCGGGTGCGGATTTCATCGATATTGCGGATGAGGATCTGCGCCAGCGGCGCTGCGATCGGGACGGCAAGCGTTGCGACCGGCAGCACGAGGCTTTCCCACGGGCCGGGATTGATGACCGATACCAGCCGGAAGCGGAAGGAGAAAATCTGGATCAGCATGATCGCCAGCCAGAAGACGGGGACGGAGATGAACAGCGACGGCAGCGACTGGATCGCGTTTCTCAGCCATGCGAAAGGCGCCATCGAGGAGAGAAAGGCGATGAAGACGGCAAGCAGGGTCGCCGCAAGAAAACCGAGGCCGGCAAGCTTCAATGTCGGCGGCAGGTTGGTGGCAAGCTGCGCCGAGACCGGCACGCCCGCCTGCAGCGAATAGCCGAAATCGCCCTGGAGGAAATTGACGAGCGTGTGCCCGTATTGCACGACCACATTGGAATCCACCGCATAGGCGGAGCGGATTTCCGCGACCTGATCGGCGCTCAGGCCGAATTCCGGATTGAGGAACTTGATCAGCACCGCATCGCCGGGCATGGCCTGCAGCAGGATGAAGGACAGCGTGAAGGCCGCCCAGAGAACGAGCAGCGCCTGGCCGATCCGTCCTATGACATATCGCGTCATTGCATATCTCCAGCAAAGGGTGGATGGCAGCCCTTACAGCTGCCATCCGTGCGGCTTGGGAGGCCTGTTGGTATTGGCGCTTACTTGTCGAGCCAGGTGCTGTAGAAGGCCGGACGGCCGACCGCTTCGAAGGCGACACCCTTGACGTAAGGCGCGCCGGCATAGGCTTGCGGCTCCTCGAAAATCGGAACGGCATAGGCCTGATCGAGAACGTAGGCCTGCGCGTCCGCTACCGCCTTCAGGCGCTTTTCGCGATCCGGCTGCGACGCGATCTCGTTCAGGATTTCGTTAAGCTTGTCGTCGGAGAAGGTCTTCACCTTGTCGCTGACACCGCCCTTCTGCACCAGCACGTTGCGGTTGGTCGGGTAATACTGGCTCTTGATCACGTCCGGATCTGCGCGGCCGACCATGGCGACGGCGACCGGCGTTTTCAGCGGATCGAGTTCGTCGACCACCTTGCTGCCGGCGTCACCGGCGAGCACGTTCAGCTTGACGCCGAGTTTCGACCATTGCTGTGCAATCAGCTGCAGAACTGCACGGCTTTGCGGCTGCGGTAGCGATTCATAGGAGGTCAGAACGAGCTTCTGGCCGTCCTTGGCGCGGATGCCGTCTGCGCCGAGCTTGAAGCCGGCCTCGTCGAGCAGAGCTTCCGCCTTTTCCGGATCATAGCCGAGCTTGTCTTCCTGCGGCACGTAGCCGATGGCGGTCGATGCGATGATCGAGGTCGCCTTGGGATAGTTCTTCGAGAAGATCGTCGAGAGGATCTCGTCGCGGTTGACCGCAAGCGAGAGTGCCTTGCGCACCTTGATATCCGCGACCAGCGGATTATCCGGGCGGAAGACGATCGAGTTGTTCACACCGCGCGTGCCGGGTGCATAGATGGTGAAGCTCTGCGCCTCGACCTGGCCTTCGTCATAGGCCTGGATCTGGCGAATGAAATCGGCCTGACCGGCGAGAAGGGCGCCGATGCGCACGCTGTCTTCGGCGGTGATGATGTAGTTGATCTCATCGAGATAGGCGCGGCCCTGATGCTCGAGCTTGGCCGGTCCCCAGTTATAGTCCTCGCGAACCTTCAGATCCAGCGACTTGCCGAGCGTCTCGGCATTGACCACGAAGGGGCCGGAACCGATGATCTTCGTTGCATCGCCAAGCTGTTCAAAGGGCAGCGCCAGGGTCGAGAGCGAGACGATGCCGGAGCCGATCACCGACGTGCCCTGCAGGAAGCCGGGAGAGGGTTTCTTGAAAGTAAACTTCACCGTCAGCGGATCGATGATTTCACTACGCTCGTAATTGTTGACCACTTCGGAAACCGGCTGTTTCAACTCCTTGTTGCCGAGGCCGTAGGTGTCGAAGTTTTTGGCCACCGCTGCGGCATCAACCGGTGTGCCATCGGAGAAGGTGACGCCGGGGCGGAGCTTGAACGTGTATTCTGTGGCGTTGTCGTTGACCGTCCAGGATTCCGCCAGCCAGGGCTCGATCTCAAGCGTCTTGGGGTTCTGGTAGGTCAGCTTGTCGGTAATCTGGTTGAGGATGCCGCCATTGGGGTAAAAGCCGCCCGCCGGCGGATAGAGATTGGTGTGGGCCTGCTGCTCGAGATAGACGAGCGTGCCGCCCTTGACCGGCGCATCCGCGGCGAAGCTGGCCGTTGCAAAAGTGGTCGCAGCCAGCAATCCGAGGCTGAGAGAAAACAGTGTCCGATAGCGCGTCATGGGGTCCGGTCTCGCGGTTGATCGATGACCATGAGCCTATCCACTCGCATGAGATTTCTATGGATTTGCTATTCTATTTTGAAGGCAAGCGCGGAAGTTTCTTTGCTGTCTTTAGGCTCCCTGGAACAATCGCATTCCGGTCTCGGCGCTGCGGCGTTCTATCCACTCACGCAGATGCCGGCCGAAAATCCGCGGTGACGACGTGGCGATTGCCGGGATAGGTCATGCGCACCCAAGTTACTGCTCCCGACATATTCCAGGTGCGGCGCTCGATGACGAGGCAGGCATCCTTCGGGGTGAGATTGAGAAGCTTGTGTTCCTTGCGGTCGGCAGGCACAGCCTGAATGCGGTGCTGGGCGGTAATCCAGGGAATTTGTGAGGAAAGCCAGGGGCCGGGCGCAACGGACAAGAAATCGTTTTCAAGCGCTGCCGGTACGGTGGCTAGATTGATTGCACGCTCTTCCATGCAGAAAGGCTGGCCGGCGGCAAGATGCATGCAGGTAACGAAGAGGACGTCGCCGGGCGTGGCGTTTGTAAACCATGCAAGCTCTTCCCCGATCGCCTTGCGGCGGGTGATCGACAATCGCTGATAGGAATATTCGAGATTGAGGGAGCGCACCTCATCGGCGATATCATGGATCTCCAGCACGGCCGATTGCGCCTTGGGCTGGGAGACGAAACTTCCGCCCTTCTTGCGGCGCTCGATCAGGCCGGCCTGAGCCAACTGGCCCATCACCTTGTTCACCGTCATCCGCGATACATCGTAATGCGCGGCAAGATCGACCTCGAAAGGAATCCGGTGGCCGGGCGGCCAGGTGCCGGAAACGATCTTTTCCTCGATATCCGCCAGGATCTTGCGGTGAAGGGTCAGGATCTTGGAAATGTTTATGGTCTCCGTTGAGGCGCGTATCGCGGCACGTCTATACTGCGGTTCGGCCTCGTCAATCGTGCTTCAGTCGCTGAGCAGGACCTGCATGGTTTCTGCAAAACGCTTGCGAATGCGGTCCCGGGCAATGTGTCGGCCGTTCGCCACCTGCTTCTTGCCTGCTGCCCAGACGCTGTCGACTGTGACATCTGCGCCGAAAATCCAGTTATTGAGCAGGTTGTCTTCTGCGAGATAGGAAGCATTGGCTGTATCAAGCGCAACGATATCGGCGGGGGCGCCGGCAGCCAGCCCCGCCTCGGTGGCAAGAGCCTGCGCCCCGCCCTCGACAGCCGCGTCGAAAAGGCGACGACCGGTGGAGCCGTTCGGTGCGGCAATGACGTTGCGGGCGCGATGAGCGAGACGTTGCGAATATTCGAGCTGGCGCAATTCGCCCGAGAGAGAAATCAGCACGTTGGAATCCGACCCGACGCCGAAGCGGCCACCCTTTGCAAGGAATGCGGAGGCGGCAAAGGTGCCGTCACCGAGATTGGCCTCGGTGATCGGGCAGAGGCCTGCGACCGCGCCGCTTGAAGCCATATTTTCCACTTCCTGATCCGTCAGGTGGGTGGCGTGGATCAGGCACCAGCGATCATCAACCAGGGCATGATCCAGCAGCCATTCGACCGGGCGCGCGCCGGACCACGCGATGCAATCCTCCACCTCTTTGGTTTGTTCGGCGACATGGATATGCACTGGACCGCCTTCGGCCAAGGGGAGAATAGCGGTCAGTTCGTCGGGTGTTACCGCGCGCAGGCTGTGCGGTGCTATGCCGAGCTGCATTCCGGGAAGCGACGCCTGCATCTTTCGGCAGGCCTCCAACAGCCGGCCGAAGCTTTCGATCGAATTGATGAAACGGCGCTGGCCGTCGATCGGAGCCTGTCCGCCGAAGCCGGAATGGGCATAAAAGACTGGTAGCAAGGTCAGAGCAATGCCGGTCTCGGCGCTTGCCCCGCCGATGCGCTCGGCATGTTCGGCGATATTGGAATAATGTGAGCCGTCGCGGTCGTGATGCAGATAGTGGAATTCGCCGACGCGGCAGAAACCGGCTTCGAGCATTTCCATATAGAGCTGCGCCGCAACCGCCTCGATCTGTTCCGGCGTCATCTGCAGGGCAAAACGATACATCAGGACGCGCCAGCTCCAGAAACTGTCGTCGGTTGGTCCGCGAAGTTCGGCAAGGCCGGACATGGCGCGCTGGAACGCGTGGCTGTGAAGATTGCTCATGGCAGGAACGAGAACCGAATGGCGCTCGTCGGCTGCCTCGGCGTCAACGCCAATATCGATATTCGAGATAGTCCCGCCCGTGATCGAGATACGCACATCGGAGGCCCATCCGTGGGGCAGGAGAGCCGAGCCTGCATGAAGCGTCGAAGCAGCCGAATTGGTCATGTTTGCCGGTCCGTCGTTGGATTGTCTGATCACGGGTGCATCGTCGGGTGAAGATAAGCGCTTGCCAAGATGGCTATTATGTATATACATGTTTGACCATAATGAAAGGCGCAATCAATGTGCGGGAACGAAAACTTGGGCAGTGTTTCTTCCAGTCATTCCGAGCCTTATGCGGGCATTACGGTTTGGACAAATGCGCATCTGGCGACCCTTGCCGAGGATGTGAATGGGCTTGGCATTATTGAGAACGGTGCTGTCGCGGCAAGGGATGGACGGATCGTCTTTGTCGGCGCTGAGGCCGATCTGCCAGCAAACTTGAAGGATATGGCTTCGATCATCGATTGCGAGGGGCGTTGGATCACGCCGGGCCTGATCGATTGCCACACGCATGTCGTTTTCGGTGGTGATCGCGCGATGGAATTCGAAATGCGGCTGGAAGGCGCGACCTATGAAGAGGTGGCGCGCGCCGGAGGCGGCATCGTTTCCTCCGTCAAGGCAACCAATGCACTTTCCGTCGAAGGATTGGTAAAGGCGGCGCTGCCGCGCGTCGATACCCTGCTTGCCGAAGGTGTCTCGACACTCGAGATCAAGTCCGGTTACGGGCTTTCGATCGAAGGCGAACTCAACATGCTGCGCGCCGCGCGCGCTCTGGAAAAGGTTCGCCCTGTCCGCGTCGTCACCTCCTATCTCGCCGCTCACGCAACGCCGGTCGAATACAAGGACCGCAACGGCGACTACATCACCGATATCGTGCTTCCGGGCATGGACAAGGCGCATTCCGAAGGCCTCGTTGATGCGGTCGACGGATTTTGCGAAGGCATTGCCTTTTCCGTCGATGAGATGACCCGTGTCTTCGACCACGCCAAGGCGCTCGGCATTCCGGTAAAGCTGCATGCCGAACAGCTGTCGAACCTTGGCGGGGCAAAAATGGCGGCGTCCTATGGCGCGCTGTCTGCCGATCATCTGGAATATCTCGATGCAGATGGCGCCGCGGCCATGACAGAAGCCGGCACGGTGGCTGTCATCCTGCCCGGCGCATTCTACGCCATCAATGAAACCCAAAAGCCGCCGATCCAGACGTTGCGCGACGCCGGTGTGAAAATTGCGATCGCCACCGACTGCAATCCCGGCACCTCTCCGCTGACCTCACTGCTTCTGACGATGAACATGTCGGCAACGCTGTTCCGCCTGACGGTCGATGAATGCATCGCAGGTGCCACGCGCGAGGCGGCGCGTGCCCTCGGCCTGCTTGGCGAAACCGGCACGCTGGAAGTCGGCAAGTCCGCCGATCTCGCCATCTGGAACATCCAGCGCCCAGCGGAGCTCGTTTATCGCATAGGCTTCAATCCGCTCCATTCTCGCATCTTCAAAGGCCAGACCATCAAGGGCCAGCAGGTATCCGCATGACGATCACGCTTCATCCTGGCAGCGTCCCGCTTGCCGATCTCGCAAATATCTATTGGAACAACGAACCGGCGGTTCTCGACCGCTCCTTCGATGCGGGCATCGAGAAAGGTGCCCGTCGCATCGCTGAGATCGCAGCAGGCAACGCGCCGGTCTATGGCATCAATACCGGCTTCGGCAAACTCGCCTCGATCAAGATCGACAGTGCCGATCTTGCCACTCTGCAACGCAATCTCATCCTGTCGCATTGCTGCGGCATCGGTGCGCCGCTGCCGGAAAACGTCGTGCGGCTGATCATGGCGCTGAAGCTGATCTCGCTCGGTCGCGGCGCCTCGGGCGTTCGGCTGGATCTGGTGCGGTTGATCGAGGGCATGCTGGAAAAGGGCGTCATCCCGGTTATCCCTGAAAAGGGCTCGGTCGGCGCGTCGGGGGATCTCGCGCCGCTCGCCCATATGGCAGCATCGATGATGGGCGAGGGCGAAGCCTTTTTCGAAGGTAGGCGGATGGCGTCTGCCGACGCGCTTGCAAAGGCAGGCCTGACGCCGGTCGTGCTCGCGGCCAAGGAAGGGCTGGCGCTGATCAACGGCACCCAGACTTCGACCGCGCTGGCGCTGGCCGGCCTGTTCCGCGCCCATCGTGCCGCACAGACCGCGCTGGTTACAGGTGCTCTGTCTACTGATGCGGCGATGGGGTCTTCCGCTCCCTTCCATCCGGACATCCACACCCTGCGCGGCCACAAGGGGCAGATCGATGCCGGTGCCGCGCTGCGCCAGCTTCTGACCGGTTCCGAAATCCGCGAAAGCCATATAGAGGGTGATGAGCGTGTGCAGGATCCCTATTGCATCCGCTGCCAGCCGCAGGTGGATGGCGCCTGCCTCGACTTGTTGCGTCAGGTCGCCCGCACGCTGGAAATCGAAGCCAATGCGGTGACCGACAATCCGCTGGTTCTTTCCGATAACGAAGTCGTCTCGGGCGGCAATTTCCACGCCGAGCCGGTTGCCTTCGCCGCCGACCAGACGGCGCTCGCCATTTGCGAAATCGGCGCGATTGCCCAGCGCCGTATCGCACTTCTGGTCGATCCTGCCCTGTCCTACGGCCTGCCGGCGTTTCTGTCGAAAAAGCCGGGCCTGAATTCCGGTCTGATGATTGCCGAAGTCACCTCTGCCGCGCTGATGAGCGAAAACAAGCAGATGTCGCATCCGGCCTCGGTGGATTCGACGCCGACTTCCGCCAACCAGGAAGACCATGTCTCCATGGCCTGCCACGGAGCACGCCGCCTGCTGGCAATGACCGAGAACCTGTTCGGCATTCTTGGCATCGAAGCGCTTGCCGCGGTTCAGGGCGTCGAGCTGCGTGGTCCGCTGAAGACCAGCCCCGAGTTGGAAAAAGTCGTGGCAGTGCTGCGCTCCGCTGTGCCGTCGCTCGAAGACGATCGTTACATGGCGCCGGATCTTGCCGCCGCGAGTGCGCTTGTCGCAACTGGTGCGCTCGCCTCTGCCATCTCTCCCGGCCTCCTGCCGGTGCTCGACATCTGATTGCACAAGAACAACGGGAACAGAAGTCATGACCAATCCGCGCCACAACATCCGCGACGTCCGCTCCCCGCGGGGGACAGAGCTCACTGCCAAGAGCTGGACGACGGAAGCGCCGCTTCGCATGCTGATGAACAATCTCGATCCCGACGTGGCCGAGAACCCGCATGAACTGGTCGTCTATGGCGGCATCGGCCGCGCGGCCCGCACCTGGGACGATTTTGACAGAATAGCTGCCACGCTGAAGACGCTGACCGAAGAAGAAACCCTGCTTGTGCAGTCCGGCAAACCGGTCGGCGTGTTCCGCACCCACAAGGATGCGCCGCGCGTTCTGATCGCCAATTCCAATCTGGTGCCGCACTGGGCGACCTGGGACCATTTCAACGAACTGGATAAGAAGGGGTTGGCCATGTACGGCCAGATGACTGCCGGTTCGTGGATCTATATCGGCACGCAGGGCATCGTTCAGGGCACATATGAAACTTTTGTCGAGGCCGGCCGCCAGCATTATAACGGCAGTCTCAAGGGCAAGTGGATCCTGACCGGCGGCCTCGGCGGCATGGGCGGCGCCCAGCCGCTTGCCGCCGTCATGGCCGGTGCCTGCTGCCTTGCTGTCGAGTGCGACGAAACCCGCATCGATTTCCGCCTGCGCACCCGTTACGTCGATGCCAAGGCGAAAACGCTCGATGAAGCGCTGGCGATGATCGCCGAGTGGACGGCCAAGGGCGAGGCAAAATCCGTCGGCCTGCTCGGCAATGCCGCCGAAATTTTCCCGGAACTGGTCCGCCGCATGCAGGCTGGTGGTCCGCGCCCCGATATCGTCACCGACCAGACCTCGGCGCATGACCCGCGCAACGGTTATCTGCCGATCGGTTGGACCGTGGAGGAGGCCAAGGCCAAACGCGAAAGCGATCCGAAATCTGTCGAAATCGCCGCTCGTGCCTCGATGAAGGCGCATGTCGAAGCCATGGTCGCCTTTTGGGATGCCGGCGTGCCGACGCTCGATTACGGCAACAACATCCGCCAGGTCGCCAAGGATGAGGGTTTCGAAAACGCCTTCGCCTTCCCCGGCTTCGTGCCTGCCTATATCCGCCCGCTGTTTTGCCGTGGCATCGGCCCGTTCCGCTGGGCTGCCCTTTCCGGCGATCCGGAAGATATCTACAAGACCGATGCCAAGGTGAAGGAACTGCTGCCGGACAACAAGCATCTGCATAACTGGCTGGACATGGCCCGAGAACGCATCGCCTTCCAAGGCCTTCCCGCGCGCATCTGCTGGGTGGGTCTCGGTGATCGTCACAAGCTCGGCCTCGCTTTCAATGAAATGGTGAGGACCGGTGAACTTTCCGCCCCGATCGTCATCGGCCGCGACCATCTCGATTCAGGTTCCGTCGCCTCGCCCAACCGCGAGACGGAAGCGATGAAGGATGGTTCGGATGCGGTTTCGGACTGGCCGCTGTTGAACGCGCTTCTCAACACCGCATCGGGCGCGACATGGGTGTCGCTGCATCACGGCGGCGGCGTCGGCATGGGCTATTCGCAGCATTCCGGTATGGTCATCTGCGCTGACGGGACGGAAGATGCCGACCGCCGTCTGGAACGTGTGCTGTGGAACGACCCGGCGACCGGCGTCATGCGCCATGCGGATGCGGGATATGAGATCGCTGTTGAATGCGCGACCGAAAAGGGCCTTCGTCTGCCTGGCATCCTTGGAAACTGAGCCGATGCGCATTCTTCGCGCAGCCGATCACAAACGCATGCCGTGGAAGAACGGCAAGGGAGAGACGGTCGAGATCGCCGTCTTTCCCGAACGCGCGAGTGTCGAGACATTCGACTGGCGCATCAGTATGGCGCCGGTCGTGTCCGATGGGCCGTTCTCCGTTTTTCCAGGCGTTGATCGGACGCTGAGCATCCTGACCGGGGATGGTATGATGCTTTCGGTTGAGGGCATGGCGCCGATGGTACTCGGCCGAAAATCCATGCCGTTTTCGTTTCCGGGCGATGCGAAGACCGAAGCCGTGCTTCAGGCAGGGCCAATTACCGATCTGAATGTAATGACCCGGCGCGGGCGCTTTTCGCATCGTGTTAAGCGGATAGAGCTGGGCGGCGAGATCGGGGGTGCCGCTGAGGCAGCGCTTGTAATCGTCGTTGTGACGGGAAAGGCGCAGCTGTCACAGGTCGAGCTTGATCCGCTCGACGCTGTGATCCTTGATAATCCGGCAGATAGCCTTGGCTTGAGGGTTGAGACCCAAGAGCCCTTTTTCGTCATCGAGATCTTCGCATCCGCGAGCCACTGATCTGTCAGGCTCGCGGCGGCGCGTCTCCGTCAGCCGTCAGTAGACGTCCCGGAGATACCGCTTGTCCTTCTTCAGGCCAGCGAGATAGTCCGCTGCCTTTTCCGCGGTCATGCCGCCATGTTCGGCGATGATCTCGCCGAGGGCCGTGTCGACATCGCGGGCCATGCGGCTGGCATCGCCGCAGACGTAGAAGGAGGCACCGTCCTCAAGCCAGGAAAACAGCGCCTTGCCGTTTTCCTTCATCCGCGTCTGCACATAGATCTTGGCATCCTGATCGCGCGAGAAAGCGAGATCGAGGCGGGTCAGCAGGCCGTCCCGGCTCATCATCGAAAGCTCGTCTTCATAGATGAAGTCACTCTCCCGGTGCTGGTCACCGAAGAACAGCCAGTTCTGGCCCTTTGCTCCGCGAGCACGACGTTCCTGCAGGAAGGCCCGGAAAGGAGCGATACCGGTACCGGGGCCGACCATGATCATCGGCGCATCGTCATTGCCGGGCACGCGAAAAGCCTTGTTCGGCGAGACGAAAATGCCCGCGCTCGCACCCTCAGCCACCCGATCCGCCATATAGGTCGAGCAGACGCCGCCGCGATCGCGATTGGCGGCGTGGTAGCGGACGCTTGCGACGGTGAGATGGACGCGATCTTCGGCCTCTTTCGGGCTGGACGAGATCGAATAGGCGCGATGCTGTAGCGGCTTCAATAGGGCGACAAACTCCGGGGCGTCCAAGCTGCCTTCGGGTATGAGCGAGATCAGGTCGAACGTGTCCTTGCTCCACAGAAACGCATCGAGTGCCTCCTTGTCGCCGTTGCGGACGACATGGGTGAGTTCCTCATGCCCGGCGCGGCGTTCGACTTCGGCAATGAGGTCGCGCGACGGCGTCGAGATTTCGTACTGGGTGGAAAGCAGCGCGCCGAGTGAGGTGCCGCTGACTTCGGTTTCGGCCGCAGCGCCGAGCCTTGCGATCAGCAGGTCGACCAGGGCCGGATCGTTGACTGGCATGACGCCGAGCGCATCACCTGCTTCGTACACGAGACCGCTGTCTGCGAGATTGAACTCGAAATGGCGGATTTCCTTGGTGGAGGCCGTCCCGGAAAGGCGGCGATTGACCGCCATTGTCGAGACGTATGGGTTCTTCCGGCTCCAGCCGGTTTGTTCGCGCGATGGTGCCGTCGCGGTGGTTGCGCCTGAGACCGGCTTTTCGGCCGCAAGCGGCAGGGTTTCGCCGAACCATGCGGCAGCGGCATCCTCGAAGTCGATATCGCAATCGAGACGGGTCGCGATACGCGTGGCGCCGAGCTGTTCGAGGCGTGTATCGATCAGCTTGCCCGCTTGGCAGAAGCCGTCATACCCGGTGTCGCCGAGAGCCAAGACGGCAAACTTCATGCCCTCAAGACGCGGTGCGGTATCGGCGGACAAGGCCTCCCAGAAAAGCTGGGCATTATCCGGCATCTCGCCCTCGCCATAGGTGGAGGTGACGATCACCACATGGCGCATGGCCGCGAGCGTGTCCATCTCGATATCGTCGAGGCCGCGCACCTCCGGCGCCATGCCAAGGCTTTTGGCGGAAGTGGCCGCATCCATGGCCAGATTTTCGGAATTACCTGTCTGGGTGCCGTAAAGGATATGGATCGGCTGCGCGGCACTCGAGGCGGGAGCGTTGGCGATATTTTCACCGGCGACAAGGCGCGAGTTTAGACCGGCCATGAAGCCGGACAGCCAGGCGCGCTGTTCACCGTTGAAGGGAACATCCTCGGGGATATGCGGGATCATCATCGGCACGGTCTCAGGCTCTGGCTGTTGCAAGGCCACCGACGGCCTTGGCTGCAAAGAGCTCCTCGAAGCTCGGGATGCGTCCGATCCGGTCGCGGTTGCTTTCCGACTGCTGGATGATCCAGCCATAGGTACCGGGGCTGTCGATCGACAGCGTGTTGCGACCGGCGAGCGCCTGGCGATAATCCGAGAGCCGCTTTTCCGAGACGAGAACCGCAAGGCCCTGGTCGTCGTAATCGGCAATCGCCTCGCGGGCATAACGCGAGAGCTTCTGCATCAGCGCGAAATCCTCGGTCAGGATCAGGTTGCGCACCGCCTTTTCGACCGCCGGTTCTGACGGGCCTAGAGCATTGGGAACCCGCGCCATCGCAAGCGATTGCGCCATGGAAAGCACCGTGTAATTGTTGATGAGCGTGAACATCTCTTCGGTGTCTGTCTCGCCGTGGCCCGGAGCCTTGCCGTTGAGGATCGGCTTGCGGTCGCGATAGGCGAGCTTGAATTTGCGGACCTGGTGGCCGGCAACCGCCATCGACAGTTCCTCGATCAGCTCCTTGCGGCTCTTCGCCTTCAGGATGGCATCGCTATCCTGATAGAGGAGCAGCGCACGCGGCAGGCAATAGACGAAGTTCGAGCGCTCGCTTTCGAAGTTTTCGAGCAGCCAGCGCGCCTTTTCCGACCCCGTAGCCTCCACATGCCATTGCAGCATCATGCGGATCGCGTCTGCATGGAAGGCCACATAAGGATCGGTCTGATCGGCTATCGAGCCGATCAGGATGGAATCGTGGCTCATCTTCTTCGGCAGATCGCGATAGGGATCATACTGGTAGAAGAAGCCGCCGCTCATGCCGTTGCCGACGCCCTTGCCGAAGGAGCCGAGATTGAGCACGGCGCCATTGGTCATGTATTCGCAGCAGAAATCGCCAACGCCTTCGACGACGGCGGTGGAGCCGGAATTGCGCACGGCAAACCGGTCGCCGGCCTGGCCCTCGACGAACAGACGCCCGCCGGTTGCGCCGAACAGGGCGAAATTGCCGATCAGCACGTTGCCGCCGGCTTCGAGCGAACCGCCACCAGGTGAGCGAACGGAGATTGTGCCACCGTTGGCGCTTTTGCCTACACCGTCGTTGCAGGTGCCGGTATGGGTCAGCATCATGCCGTCGTTGCAGAACGCGCCATAGGACTGACCGGCCGAACCGGATGTGGCAATCTTCACCGAACCCGCATCGAGGAAACGGCGGCCGCGCTTATCCTGCCGTACGGCCGGAAGGGTGCGGGTCTCGTCTTCGCTCAGTTCATGGTTCAGCATCCGCTCGATATCGACCGCCAGCTGGCCGCCGACGCTCTTGTTGCGGTTGTTGAGGTGTTGATTGCCGCCAAGCTCGACCACCGGCAGGCCGCCATCGATCAGCGCGGAGCGCACCATGTCGATAAAGGCGTCATCGACCGCGTAATCCTTCTCCATATAGACCGGATCGGTGATCTTCACCTCCTCGACCACCTGCAGCATCGCGCGGAGGTCAAGCTGCCCGACGCTGGACGGGTGATCGAGAAGGTGAAGAAGGTCACTGCGGCCACGCGCCTCGCGCAGAGACTTGAAGCCGAGCGAGGCGAGGATTTCTCGGGTCTCGTGGGCGATGTTCAGGAGATACTGCGCCAGCGCTCGCGGGTCGCCATCAAATACTTCGGCATTGGTGGTGAGGCCGGCCGGGCACTTGATGTTGCAGTTCTTCGCCATGACGCATTTCAGCATCATCAGCGCCGTCGTGCCGAATTCAAAACTGTCTCCGCCGAGGAGGGCGGACTTCACGACGTCGCTTGCCGTCTGGTGCGCGCCGGAGCAGCGCAGCAGCACCTTCTGGCGCAATCCGTTGACGCAGAGCGCCTGATGCACTTCGGCAATGCCGATTTCCGCGGCGCGGCCGGTATATTTCAGGCTGGTGACGGCAGCCGCGCCGGTGCCGCCGGTATTGCCGGCGACGTTGATGACATCGGCACCCGCCTTGGCAACGCCGACCGCGATCGTGCCGATCCCTTCCGACGAGACGAGCTTGACGATGACGCGCACGCGCGCCGCCTTGCAGTCATGGATCAGCTGCGCCAGATCCTCGATAGAATAGGTGTCGTGATGCGGCGGCGGCGAGACGAGTTCGACGCCCGGCGTGCCGCCACGAGCCGCGGCGATCTCGACCGTCACCTTGGCCGCCGGCAACTGTCCGCCTTCGCCGGGCTTGGCGCCCTGACCGATCTTGATTTCCAGCTCTTCCAGCATCGGGTCGGCAAGGTAACCGGCCCAGATGCCGAAACGGCCGGAGGCGAACTGCTTGATACGCGAGGCGCGGATCGTGCCGTAGCGGGAAATATGTTCGCCGCCTTCGCCGGAATTCGACATGCCGCCGACCATGTTGGTGCCGTGGGCGACAGCTTCGTGAGCGGTTGCCACCAGCGCGCCATGGCTCATGGCACCCGATGCGAGAAGCGGCGTGATTTCGCTTGCCGGCTGCACGTCGTCGAGCGCAATGCCGGAGGGTGCTGCACCGAGAAGCTTCAGGTAGGCGAGAGCCTGGCCGCCTGCATGAACGGCAAGCGCACCGCCTTCCAGCCAATGGCCGAGGATGTCGCCGCTGAAGCGGACGACCAGAGACTGGCCGAGCGCGGCGAGCCGAGCAAGATCGCCGCCCTGCGGACCGGTCAAGGTCAGGCGGAACGTGTCCTCCGGCAAAGTCTCGCAGTTGAGGCCGCGCACCAGAAAACTGTTATTTCCCTTGCGGGAAAACCGCTTCATTTCCTTACGAAAATCATCCGGTGAGGTTGCGTAGGTGACATCTGCCGGGAAGGCCAGAACGTCGCGAAGAGCCGCGGGGCGACGGGCGCGTTCCTCCGACATCATCCGCGCGAAGGAGCGATAGCCGGGCGTGATCGAGAAGCGATCGATCGCTTCGGGGGACAGCCGGTCGTAGCTCGTATTGATATAGGCCGCGTCATCGATGCCGAAGGCGTCATCGAGGCGGTTGAGGGTGAGCAGGCGCAGGAAGGGATCTTCCTCGCCATCCGGCTCAGCGAATGACGGCTTTTCCTCGGTCATGTCGACGAAGCCGCGCACGGCCGTGGTGCCGAAGGAATGGCCGGCGCCTTCAGCGCGCTCCTTGAACAGGCCGAGCAGCGGGATCTCGTCCTCGCTCTTCACCGTCAATGCCTTGGCATGCCAGTCGGCGACAGCCTGGGCGATAACCTTGAAGTTGACGCCGCCGACCGGCGTCTTGACGTTAGGGAAGTAGCGCTTGAGAACCGGATCGCTGGTATCGAGGAAATTCGGCTCGAAGAATTCGCCGGCGACATAGCTTTCGGCGGTGCAGAGACCGACCTTGCCCATGGTCTTCATCAGCGACTTCTCGGCCGCCTTGGCGAAGCGCTTGAAGGCCTTGTCGGCTTCCGCACCGAACTTTTCCTCAGCGCGGAACTGCACGCCGAGCGGATAAACGGCCGAAGCGCCGAAGCCGAGCGCTGCCGCGACATGGTGTGATGAAGAAATCTGGCCGCTTTCGACGACGAGGGAAACACGCAGACGCGCACCTTCCTCGATAAGTTTCTGGTTGATCGCCGAGACGACAAGGATCATCGGAAGTGCCGCGCGGTCGCGTGCCACATGCCTGTCGGTGATGACGGCAATGCCGCCATCCTCGCGCGCGAAGGCTGCGATCGCATCGCAAAGCGTGCCGATACCGGCCTCAAGCGCCTGCGCATTGGCTTCGGCATTGTCGAGTACCGGCGTGTAGAGCATCTCAAAGCGGCGGAAGGGTGTTTCCGTCTGTTCGCGCAGCTTCAGCATGTCGAGATGGGTGAGGATCGGCGAGGGGACGACAATCTGCCGCGCCGCCTTGGCGCCGATATTCGGCTTGGCGCCGAGCGAAATCCTGAGCGTCATGCCATCGGCTTCGCGAATGCTGTCGAGCGGCGGGTTGGTTACCTGGGCGAAGCGCTGAGAGAAATACTTCGCGACGCCGCCTTCCTGATCGGACAGCGCGTTGATGGCGTTGCCATAACCCATGGCGGAAATCTTCTCCGCGCCGGTCTGAAGCATCGGGTCCATCAGGAACTTGAAGCTTTCCTGATTGTGGGAATAGGCGACGTAACGCTGGTGGCGCTCAAGGTCGCCATTATAGCGCAGTGGCGAGCCTTGAGCTTCCGCCGGAATTTCCGGCAGGTCCGAAAGGCGCACGCGGGCTTCGACCAGTAGATCGCGGTATGGGCGGCGGGAAGCGAGCATTTCCAGCGCTTCGATCGTGCCATAGCTGCGCTTTTCGGCGTGATCGTAAACCAGCATGCCGCCGGCTTCGATACGGCCGCGATTGAGCACGGTTTCCGGCGGGAAGGCGATCTGGCCGGCTTCCGACATGACGCAGAGATAGTCTTCCGTCTCGACGGTGCGCAGCGGACGCAGGCCGAGCCGGTCCAGCCTTGCCCCGATGACATCGCCATTGCCGAAGATCAGTGCCGCCGGTCCATCGTTCTTCTCTTCGTAAAGCGAGAAATATTCGAGCATGGCGACGACTTCGGCCGATAGCGTCTCGTCGTTTTCCCATGCCGGCGGCATCATCGAGACAACGGCGGTTACGAGATCCAGACCGTCTTCCAGAACGCGGGACTGCAGCGTCTGGTCTAGACGGCAACTATCCGACTGCCCCTTCGGGCGGATGATCGCGGCATTCTTGGCCGCCGCAATCGCCGCTTCAGACAGGCGGTTCTTTCGGTCGGTGTTGAGCTCGCCGTTATGCGCCATCTGCCGGAACGGCTGGGCCATGGATGGATGCGGGTCCGTGTTGGTGGAAAACCGCGTGTGGAAATACATGGTGTGGATCGTATGATCCGGGTCCACCAGGTCGCGGAAATAGGGAATGACCTCATCCGAGTTGAGGCGGCCCTTCAAAACCTGCGTGCGGGCGCTGAGCGAAATCGGGTAAAGACCGCCAAGTTCGGAGCGCGTATAGGCTTCCGCCTCGATCGCGAGCAGTGCCTTGTGGATGCGGAAGTCGAACTCGGCCTGCGAAGCGGCCTCGCTGTGACAGCCGAAAACCCATTGGCGGATCGTCAACTGGTGGCGAATGGCGGCCGGCCGGATCGCATCATGGTCGACTGGCACGTCGCGCTTCAGGAGAATTCCGAAACCCTGCTCCGCCAGCGCCGCCTCAACGAGACGCTCTGCTTCTTCGTGGAACGCGGGATCCGCCGGCAGGAAGAAGTTGCCGACGCCGAAGCGGCGCGGCTGAAGATCAGGGCGACCGGTCAGCTTGCGGAAAAAGCCCAGAGATAGGTCCACGGAAATGCCGGCTCCATCGCCGACACCTTCGGCGGACATGCCGCCGCGATGCGGAACTGCGCAGAGTGCCTCGTGCCCCTTCAACAGGACGTCATGGGTCTGGATGCCGCTCTTTCGCGTTATGAAGCCGACACCACAGCTGCTTTTTTCCTCTGCGGGATCATATAGACCGAAGCCCCTGTTTATCGATTCCATATCCAGACTCCCGCATGAAATAAGTCAACTGTGCTGACCTATATAATGTGATATATGGAGTCAAGTTTAATCGTTTTTGCACCGCACAACGGCGCGTTGACGGCCCGCAGAGATAGAGCGGGCAGACCTGAGAAGCGTTGGTGTGGAAGCAATTCTGCAAGGCTCGAGACCAGCATGGATGGCTTCATCCTTGCTGGTCTCAAATTGATCCTTACGATCAGATGGCGCTGGCCGTTTTGTGCGCGATATAAAGCTCGCGCAGCTTCAGGGTCAGCGGTCCGGGCTTGCCGTCACCGACTGGCTGGCCGTCGATCACCGTTACCGGCAGGACGAAACTTGTTGCCGATGTTATGAAGGCTTCTGCAGCACTTTTGGCTTCCTCCGGCGAGAACGGACGCTCCTCGTAAGGGATGCCGGCCTTGTCGGCGATGTCGAGCACGCTGGCGCGGGTGATGCCGTGCAGGATGGCATTCGACAGCGGCCGGGTGATCAGCTTGCCGGCCTTGTCGATGATATGGGCGGTAGCCGAGCTCGCTTCGGTAACGAGACCGTCTTCCACCAGCCAGGCATCGTCTGCGCCCTTTTCCATTGCCTGCATCTTGGCCATGGATGGATAGAGCAGTTGCACCGTCTTGATGTCGCGACGCTCCCAGCGCCAGTCCGGCAATAGCGCTACCGACATTCCGGTTTTCACCTTGGGGTTTTCGATCACCGATTTCGCTTGGGTAAAGAGAACCAGCGTCGGCTTCGGTTCCTTCGGGAAGGCGAAGTCACGGTCGGCGGCGCCGCGGGAAATCTGCAGATAAATCAGGCCTTCCGTGAGGTCGTTGCGACGGACGATCTCGCGATGGACTTCCAGCAGTTCCTCGGTCGAGATCGGCAGTTCGATACCCAGTTCGGTGATCGAGCGCTTCAGGCGGGCTGAATGGCCATCATATTCCAGAAGCTTGCCGCCGATGACGCCGGTCACTTCGTAGATCGCATCGGCAAACAGAAAACCGCGATCGAAAATGGAAACCTTGGCATCGGCTTCAGGCAGCCATTCGCCATTGAGATAGACGATACGGGACAAGACGGATTCTCCTTCAGGATGATGAGTGGCGGTCAGCGAATGCTGTGCAGCGCCGATAAGGCGAAATAGGGATCACAGCACATCGCCGACGGCTCGTTTCAGTTCGGCGATGAAGCCATGCAGCAGGCGCGAGCGTGGAACGCCCTTGCGAGTAATCATGACGGCCGGGATTTCGCAGGGCGGCTGGAAGGGGAGTTGCACCAGTCCCTCGGATGGCTGATAGGCGGCGCTATAGGGGTCTACTATGGCGGCCCCGACCCCGGCGCCAGCGAGAACCGCCGCTGTTGCGCAATAGCGAACTTCGACGCGCGGTTCATAGGTCATGCCGTCACGCTCGAAAGCATCGCGCAGCATCTGGCCCATGCGCGATTCGACTTCCAGGCCGATGAAACCGTGCTCCGTCAGGTCGCCGACCGTCACCTCCTGACGTGCAGCGACGTCGTGATCCTTTGGAACAAGAGCCACCATATGGGTGCGTGCCAGAACCTCGATATTCACCGAAGGATGACGCTCCAGTGCAATGGCAAGCCCGACATCGGCCGATCCGCTTTGCACTGCCTCGATCACGTGTTCCAGCCGGCGCACGTCGTAGGCAACCGAGACATCCGGCCGATCCTTCAGGAAACGGGCGAGCGCCATGGGCGCCACCGTATTGCCGAGTGGCGGCGTCGACATGATCCGCAACCGGCCTGATGTGCCATGCCGGATCGAGCGGGCGCGGGCGGAAAAATTGCGTAGCATGCTGAAGACGGGGCGCACTTCCTCGAACAAAAGCAGAGCCTCCTCTGTCGGCTCAAGCCGCCGGTGCAGGCGTTCGAACAGGGTCACGCCGAGCTGGTTTTCAAGCTGGCGGATGCCGTTGGACACGGCCGGCTGGGAAATGCCCAACTGCTCGGCGGCCTCCACCGTCGTCTCGCAGCGCATCATCGCGCCAAAGATTTCAAGAAGGCGCAGCGAGATATCCGGCTTGTGCTCGAGTTCCGTCATGACCGCTACACGAGCACTGCGCCGAGCGCCATGGCGACAGCTGCCTGGGTGGGGTCGATGATGCGGATGCCGAGCTCCTCTTCCAGCCTGCGGCGATGGCCGGACATGCCGGCACAACCGAGCACGACCGCACCGGCACCCATCTCGCGCAATTTCGAACCGGCCTTCAGCAGCGCCGCATAACTTTCTTCGCCGTGACCGCTGTCGGCAACGCTGATCGATCCTTCCAGCGCAACTTCACCGGCAAGCCTGCCATCGACGCCGAGGCGGCGAAGATTGCGCAGGTGGCGCGGGATAGATCCTTCCGCCACCGCGATGACGCCGAAGAGATCGGCAAGCGCCAGCGCGCTCAACACGCCGGCATCCTGAATGCCATAAACAGGCTTGGTGGTGATCGAGCGGGCGAGATCAAGGCCGGGCTGCGAATAGCAGGCCAGCACATAGGCTGAAGCATCCGGCCGGCTTTCAATCAGGTTTGCCGTGCGAAGCGAAGCCTCATCGACATGACGCTGAGTGACGACGCCGGGTGGACCTTCCTGGATCGTCACGCATTCTATCACCGGGCCGTTGGGAAACTGCATGCCGGCAACCGCCTCGCGAAGGCCTTGGGTGACGCTTTCCGAGCTATTCGGATTGATGACGAGGATCGGTCCGAGTGTGCTCATGGTGCGATCTCCACGCCAAAATTCTGCGCCGGATCGAGTTCCTTGGCGCGGTAGCCGGACCTACCGGTCAGGTCGACCGGATTGCGTGCGATGAAGCGGCCGCGGCCGCGCTCTGCTTTCAGCTCGCCGTTCTCGACGATAACATCGCCACGGTTCATTGTCAGAACCGGCCAACCTTCGATCTCCATGCCCTCGAAGGGCGTGTAGTCCATATTGTCATGCTGGTCGGCAAGCGTTGCCGTGCGGCGGGCTTCCGGGTCCCAGATGGCGATGTCGGCATCGTGGCCGGGCGCGATCGTGCCTTTCTTGGCCACCCCGAAGGTTTTTGCGGCGTTCGTGCTCGACAGTGCCACGAACTGCTGCAGCGTGATGCGGCCCTTGGCGACACCCTCGGAAAACAGATAGGGCAGACGCATGGCAATGCCTGGCATGCCATTGGCGATTTTCGGGTAGGGTGCATCGGCGCCATTGGCGAACTTGCCCGAAGCATCGAAGCGGTAAGGTGCGTGGTCGGAAGAAACGCTTTCGAACGTGCCGGACTGCACATGCCGCCAGAGTGCCGCTTGGGTTGCTGCATCGCGCACCGGCGGCGAGCAGATGAATTTTGCGCCTTCCATGCCCGGTCGGTCGAGATCCTCACGCGTCAGTGCCAGATATTGCGGGCAGGTTTCGGCAAACAGTTTGGTACCGGCAAGCTTTTCCCGCTGGACGATTGCGGCACCGCCGGCCGTCGAGACATGGACGATGAAGAGCGCGGCATCGACGAGCTTCGCCAGCGAGACGGCGCGGTTGATCGCTTCCTCTTCCGCCAGTTCCGGACGGCTGATCGCATGGTATTTCGGTGCGGTGAGGCCGGAAGCTGCCAGCCGCTTGTTCATCCATTTTACCATGTCGTTGTTTTCAGCATGGACCATGGTCAACGCGCCATGGGTTTTCGCTACCGTCAGAATGTCGAGCATGCCGCCGTCGCCGATATTCATCAGGTCGTAGGTCATGAACACCTTGAAGGAGGTGATGCCACGGGCAAAGACGCCGGGCAGCTCTTCCAGAACGGCGGCGGAGGGATCGGAAATGATCAGGTGGTAGGAATAGTCGAGCACCGATTGCGGTGCCGCACGACCGTCATAGGTCGATATGACATCGGCGATCGATTGGCCACGATGCTGTGCGGCAAATGGAATGAAGGAGGAATTGCCGCCAAATGCGGCGGAGACAGAGCCTGAATAATAGTCGTCGGCGGACATCAGGCCGCTCGAACTTTCCTGGGCGATATGTGCATGCGCCTCGATGCCGCCCGGAACCACCAGCTTGCCACTCGCATCGATGCGGCGGGCACCGCCGGCGATCTTTTCGCCGATTGCGGCAATGCGGCCGTCGATGATGCCGATATCGGCATCGAAGACGTCAGATGCGGTGGCGATGTGGCCGCCATGGATGACGGTATCGAACTCTGTCATGACGCTGTTCCTCACACTTCGACGATGACGCCGGTCTGGCTCGTTATGCGGCCATAGTGTTCGATACGACGATGGCGTTCGAAATCAAAGATCGTCTTCTTGCCGAAATCGCATTTGGCAAAATCGCATTCGGCGATGATCAGCTCGTCTTCCTCGGTGACAGCCTTTGCCAGAATGAAACCGTCCGGATCAACGATGATCGAGCCGCCCATCAGCGGATGGCCATCTTCGACACCTGCCTTGGCGATGCCGGCGACGTAGGTGGCGTTCTGATAGGCGCCGGCCTGCAGCGAGAGCTCCGAGTGGAACAGCCGCTTTTCAAGGCCCTCGGCGCTCATCTGGGCATTCACCGAAGGCGTGTTGTAGCCGATCGTCACCAGTTCGACGCCCTGCAGGCCGAGGCAGCGGAAGGTTTCCGGCCAGCGGCGGTCGTTGCAGATCGCCATGCCCATGATGACGCCTTCGTTGCGCCAGACATTGAAGCCGAGGTCGCCGGGTTCGAAATAGCGCTTTTCGAGATGCTGGAAGGCACGTTCGGTATCGTATTCCGAATGGCCCGGAAGATGGATCTTACGGTACTTGCCGACGATGTTTGCCTGCCGGTCGGTGATGATTGAGGTGTTGTAGTAATGGCCGTCCGGCGTCTTTTCGGCATAACCGAAGGTGATCGCGATGTTGAGTTCGCGGGCGCGGTCGAAGAGCGGCTGGGTGGCCGCATTCGGCATTTCAGTCTCGAACCAGAAGTCGATCTCTGCCTGATCCTCCATATACCAGCGGGGGAAGAAGGTGGTCAGCGCCAGTTCCGGATAGACGACCAGATCTGCACCCTTTCCAGCGGCTTCATCGAGCAGCGCGATCATGCGCTTGACGACGCTTTCGCGGCTATCGGCCTTCTGGATGGCGCCGAGCTGGGCGCCTGCAATCTTCATGACGGTCATCGGGTTTCCTTTCGAAGCGATCAGGCGGACAGACGCCGCTGGAAATGGCTGACGAGGCGCACCAGCGGCCACAGCAGCACGAGATAAAAGAGAGCGGCCAGCACCAGAGGTGAGGCATTGTACGTCACCGAACGTGCCATGCCGGCATTGTAGAGAAGCTCGGAGAGCGAGATGACGGAGGCAAGCGAGGTGAGCTTCACCACCTCCACCGTGTTCGACAAGAGATCTGGCAGGACGTTGCGCACGGCTTGCGGCAGGACGACATGGATCAGCGTCTGGGCCGGGCTTAGGCCCGTCGATTGCGCCGCTTCCCACTGGCCTTTTGCGACGGAAATGAGGCCCGCGCGATAGACCTCCGCGTAATAGGAGGAATTGTTGAGCAGGAAGGCGATGACGACGGCGGCAAAGGGCGAGATGTTGATGCCGGCAAAGGGCAGGCCGGCATAGATGAAGATCAAGAGGACCAGCGGCGGCAGCGCCCGGAACAGATCCGTATAGGCAATCGAGATCCAGCGCAGCCAACGGCGTTCGCTCATGTTGCCGAGCGCGACGAAAAGGCCGCCGATAAGCCCGAGCAGGATCACGGCGCTGCAGAGCTGCAACGTCATCCACAGGCCCTTGAAGAGCAGCGGCAATGACTTCCGCATGATCTCGATATTGAAGAACTGGTCGAGAAAAATATCCATGTCCGTTCTCCTACCGCTTCTTCCAGGCGGTGCGGCTTTCCAGCCAGCGAGCAACGACGACCATCGGCAGGAAGATCACCAGATAGGCGACGA
Source organism: Neorhizobium sp. UBA3556 (assembly GCA_002376235.1). Lineage (GTDB taxonomy): Bacteria > Pseudomonadota > Alphaproteobacteria > Rhizobiales > Rhizobiaceae > Neorhizobium. Next base: position 123,688 of record DFNX01000006.1, read on the forward strand.
CCGACATGGTGAGCGGCGTGGCGCTGCCGGAAAAACTCTGCGCCGTCGTGGCGCTCGACAGGATTTCCGACACGCCGATGGCCGAACCGAGCGCCGTCATCTTGGTGATCGCCAGGACGCGGTTGACGAGCGGCGGAATGGCGAGCCGCACAGCCTGGGGCAGGGCGACATAGGCGAGCGTGCGGGTAAATCCGAGGCCTGTGGCGATGCCGGCTTCCCACTGACCCTTTTCGACCGAAGAGAAGCCCGCCCAGAAGATTTCCTCAGCGAAGGCGGCAAGCGTTGCGGCAAGCACGATGAACAGCACCATCGGCCCGGACAGCTGGATGCCGATCGAGGGAAAGCCGAAATAGAGGATCAGGATAACAACGAGCGGTGGCAGCGCGCGAAAGATGTCGGCATAACAGATGATGAAAAAGTTCAATGCCCTGATGCGATAGCTGCGCAGGCAGGCAAGCGCCAGGCCGCCCGCAATGCCGGCGACGATGACGGCTGCGGCGATCTGGAGCGTTACCCATACGCCAGCGATAATGTCCGGCGTGTACTGCGCCATCACCACCGGGTTGAAGAAGGTTTGCAGAAACCGGTCCATGGCGGTTATCCGGAAACGCGCGAGAGGAAGGCACGGGTACGCTCAGCTTTCGGCGCGCCGAAAATCTCGTCCGGCGTGCCCTGTTCGACGACGACACCGCCATCCATGAAGACGACACGATCGGCAGTCTCGCGGGCAAACCCCATTTCGTGGCTGACGACGACCATCGTCATGCCCTTGGATTTCAGGTCCTTCATAACTTTCAGGACTGAGCCGACGAGTTCCGGGTCAAGCGCAGACGTTGGTTCGTCGAACAGCATGACCTTCGGATCGAGCGCCAATGACCTAGCAATCGCGACGCGCTGCTGCTGACCGCCGGAGAGTTCGCCCGGATAGGCATCCGCCTTGTGCGCCATGCCGACCTGTTCGAGCATGTCGAGCGCGCGCTCATCGGCCTCTGCCTTTGTGCGTTTCAGAGCCTTGCGCTGGGCAAGCGTGACATTCTTCAGCACGGTCATATGGGGATAGAGGTGAAAGCCCTGGAAGACCATGCCGATCTGCAGCCGCATGCGGTCGAGATCGCGGCGGGGGCCCGCCATGATGTTGCGGCCATCGACGATGATGTCGCCGGATGTCGGTTCTTCAAGACGATTGCAACAGCGCAGCATCGTGCTCTTGCCGGAGCCGGAAGGGCCGATAACGAAGACGAGCTCGCCTTCCGCAATCTTGAGATCGATCTTTTTCAGAATGGTGTTGGTACCGAAGCGCTTTTCCAGCGAGACGATTTCCAGCATGGGGCGATTGGCCATTCAGGCTACTCCGGCAGGCACGATGCAGGGCGGATGGCTGATCCGATCTCGGCCGCCAAAGAGCCCGCGTTGATACGATCTGCAGCGGCGGGTCGCATCTCGAACTGTAAAAGAGTGCGGACAGGCGAGTGGGAGGCCCCGCCCGTCCACGATGCGAGGATTACTTCAGGTTCTCGCAGGATGCCTGATGGTCGTTATCCTTGTAGCCGTCGAAGCCCGGCGTGCCGAAACCCTTGGTGGGGGTGACGATCGTCGTGCCGGCAACCGGCGTGACGCCGAACCACTTTTCGGAGAGCTTGGCCATGGAGCCATCCAGCTTCAGGCATTCGATTGCGCGGTCGACCAGATCGCGATTTTCCTCATCGCCCTTGCGGAACGAAAGCGCCCAGACGAGGCCGGTCTGATATTCGAAGGATAGTTTCAGGCGCGGGTTCTGCTTGACCGACCATGCGGCAACGGTGTTGCCGGCAAGATTGGCATCCGCGCGGCCGGCCATCACTGCTGCGACAGCATCCGTATTGGTACCGTAGCTCTCGACCTTCCAGCCGAATTCCTTTTCCTTCTCGCGCAGGAAGCTGTCATAGGCGGAGCCCTTGTTGACGGCGATCGTCTTGCCTTTGAAGTCTTCGAGCGTCTTGTATTCCGGGGCGTTGGCCGGGACGACGAAGCCGAAATTGGTGTCCATGAAGCCTTCGGTGAAGAGAAGGTTCGCGGCGCGCTCCTTATTGACCGTTACCGGTGCGACGAGAAAGTCATAGGTGCCTGCCTGCAGGGCCGGGATGAGGCCGGAAAACTGGGCGCCGGTCAGATCTACCTTCTTACCGAGACGCTCGCCGATCAGGTTTGCCATGTCGACATTGAAGCCCTCGATCTTGCCATCAAGGGTAGGCATGGCATGCGGGGCAAAGGTCGCGTCGATCGCGGTCTTGATAGGATCGCCGAGTGCAAGGGCTGAACTGCAGGCAAAAAGTGTCGATAAGCCGACAATGCCGGCTTTTATAAAGGGTTTCATCGATGTTCTCCTACTGGTGGTCCAGGCCTTTAGCGACCCTTGTTGCCTCCATAGTTCCATCGAAAATTCCGCACTGCAATATAATTTATTATTATAATCGAATTAGAATTATACGAATTTTGAATACGACCCTATGGCTTCAGACCGCATATGCCTCCTAGCGGCAAAGCCGGTTCCAAGCTTGCCTTGAGCCCCGTTTGCTTTAGATGGAAGCTGCAACCGAAGGAGCACCGGATATGGACGACACGATCGAAATCGGCAATCGCGGAGACTTCGGCCTGTGGGCGATAGAAGTTGCAAAGCAGCTTGTCGCCGATCAAGGCTTTGAGCTTGCGCGCGCCGCGCGCGACGGAAACGACGACGATGTCCGTGCTGCCGGAAACGCGCTTGGCCAGGCCATCACCAATGCGCTGATGGAAGTTTATGACGGCCTGACGGAAGGGATCGAAGACGAATAGTTCAAGAGGACTTTCTACTTTTCTTGCAAATCGCCCGAGTTAGCCAGGCATATGTCTCGTCAGGCTCGCATTGGGACAGCCGGCTGCTTCACCGCACCCATTGCATGCCGTCGATCTGGATATCCTGGCCAGTTATGAAATTGGGCTCCGCAGTTGCCAAGAACGTCACGACGCTTGCAACATCCTGAGGAGTGCCGACACGTCCGAGAGAGATCCCGGCAGCGAGGCTCTGCTCGCGGGCGTCGATCATGGCGTTTGAACGTTCTGTCTTGATGACACCGGGGCAGACGGCGTTGACGACGATATCCGGTGCAAGTTCCTTCGCCAGCGCCTTCGTCATGCCGATGATGCCGGCCTTGGCAGCGGTATAGGAGAACTTGCTGACAGCGCTGGTGACCCCGCCGGTATGGGCATTCATCGACGACATGTTGATGATACGCCCGCCGCCGTTGCGGCGCATGACCGGCACAGTCGGCTGGATATAGTTGAACGCACCCTTGAGGTTGATGGCGATCGTGTCGTCGAATTCCTGTTCGGAGATCTCTTCGATCCCCTTCGACATCGAACGGCCGGCATTATTGTAGAGGACGTCAATGCGGCCCCATTGGCGATCGACTTCGGCCACGATTGCAGCGGCGCGGGCGTGATCGCTGACGTCGGCGATGAAAGTCAACGCCTTTCGGCCGAGTTCGCGAATTTCTGCAGCCGTTCGGGCAAGGTCGTCCTCTATCAGATCGACTAGGACGATATCGAAGCCGTGGCGGGCAAGATCGAGAGCGCAGGCGCGCCCGATGCCGCGACCGCTCCCGGTGACGATCGCGACTTGTCTTTGTCCGTCAGACACCGGAATCCTCCTTCACGAAACCGGCGATATCCGCATGGGTGGCGAACCAGACATCGCCATGCGACTGGATATGCCGGATCAGTTCTTCAAGAATGAATATACGGGAGCGATAACCTGTTACATGCGGGTGCATGGTGAGCAGGAAAAGACCGCCTTCCTGATAGGCGCGGTCGAATTCGCGCTTGAAGATATCTAGAACGGCGGTTGGTGGGGTGTAAGGCCTGAGCGCAGTGAAGCGGTTCATGTTGAAATAGACCGCGTCGTCGCGGATCCATTCGACTGGCAGTTCCACCATGCCGGTGGCCTCGCCTTCCTCGATCAGTTCGTAAGGATCATCGTCGGCCATCAGCGAGGAGTCGTAGATCAGCCCGAGTTCGCGCTCGATCTCCAGAGTGACCGAGGAAAAATCCCAGGACGGCGTGCGCATGCCGACGGGGCGGATGCCGGTGATCTTTTCCAATGTATCGGCCGCGCGGAAATGCAGTTCCCGCTCCTTTTCCGGCGGGACCTTGGTGTTCACCTCATGGATCCAGCCATGCAGTCCGATTTCATGGCCTTCGGAAATGACGCGTCGCTGTTCGTCGGGATAGAGCAGAGCAGTGACGGCCGGAACGAAGAAGGTCGCTGGCACCGAGGCGGCGGAAAGCGTTTCAAGAATACGCGGCACGCCCTTGCGGTTGCCGTATTGCCCTTGCGACATGCGGCCGATGGATTCCCCACCGTCGCGCAATTCGTTCGTTTCGTGGTCGCTGTCGAAGGAGAGCGCCACGGCGCAGCGGGCGCTGCCTTTCCAGGCTTTCGGCTTCAGCGACCGCCCGGCGCGGACTTTCTCGACCTTGCTGCGCCAGATCTGCTCATCCCATTCCCACGGTTCCATATGCCTTATCCTCCAATGATGATTATGCCGCTGTCGGCAAAACGGGGACGGCTGCCAGCAGCCGCTTTGTGTAATCGTGTTGCGGGTCGTTGTAGATCGCGGCCGCCCCGCCTTCCTCGACGATACGGCCGCGATACATGATCGCCACCCGGTCGCAGAGATGGCGCACGACTGAAAGATCATGGCTGATGAAGATCAGCGACAGATCGAGTTCGGAGCGTAGGCGGATCAGCAAGTTTATGATCTGCGCCTGGATCGACACATCGAGCGACGCGACCGGCTCGTCGCAGACGACGACATCCGGCTGCATTGCGAGTGCCCGCGCGATCGCGATACGCTGCCGCTGCCCGCCGGAAAACTGGTGCGGGAAACGGTTGGCGAAGGTAGGATCTAGCCCGACCGCCGACAGCCATTGCCCGACATAGGCCGGTGCTTCTACGCGGGAGACGATCTTGTGCGCCAGCGGGCCTTCCGCAACGATGTCGCCCACACGCATGCGGCTGTTGAGCGAGGCGAACGGGTCCTGAAAGATGGTTTGAACGCGTGTGGTGACTTTGCGCGGACTGCGGCCACCGCTCATCACCGGCCTGCCGGCCAGACGGATCGTACCGGATGTCGGCACGGTGATGCCCGCCGCCATTCGCCCGAGCGTCGATTTGCCCGAACCGGATTCACCGACAAGGCCAAGCACCTCGCCTCGTTTCACCGTGATCGAGACACCATCCACCGCCTGCACGACTGCCTGAGGCTGTGCGATGCCGGAGCGGATTGCAAGGCTCCTGAACAGCCCTGCCGGTTTTTCGAAGCGTTTGACCGCGGCATTGATCACCAGATACGGACTGCCAAGTGGCGGCAGGTCGCCTGTTGCGGCCTTCCGGGACGGTGGGGCGGCATCCGCGATACCGCTGCCGCGAAGCAGAAGTTCACCCGGTTTTGCCCGTGATGGCAAGGCGTCGAGCAGGGCCCTGGTGTAGTCGTGCTGCGGTCTGGTGAGTACTCCGAGGGCCGGGCCGATCTCAACGATCTTGCCGAAGCGCATGACGGCAACACGGTCGGCGATCGATGACACTGTCGCCAGATCGTGGCTGATCCAGATCAGCGCCGTACCGAGTTCGGCCACCAGTTCCTTCATCTCGGCAAGAATCTCCGCCTGGATCGAGACGTCGAGCGCGGTCGTCGGTTCGTCGCAAATGATGAGTTTCGGGCGATGGAGAAGCGCAATGGCGATCGCCACACGCTGGCGCATGCCGCCGGAAAACTGATGCGGGAAAAAATCGACCTTGCGCTCAGGCTCGGTGATGCGAACCTGTGCCAGCGCCTTGATGGCCCTTTCGCGCGCTTCCGCCGCCCCGATCTTTTCATGGGCTTCAAGTGCAAGCTTGATCTGGGTTCCGATGCTGAGCACCGGGTTCAGTGTCATCATCGGATCCTGAAAAACCATGGAAATGGTCTTGCCGCGGATGGCCCGCAGTTGATGTGGGGCAAGGCCGATCAGTTCGCGGCCCTCAAGCCTGATCGAGCCTTCAACGATTCGGCCGGGTTCATCGATCAGGCCGATGATGGAAAAACCGGTGATCGATTTTCCCGAGCCGGATTCACCGACCAGACCGAGAACTTCACCGGGTGCCAGCGAGAACGAGACGCCGTCGACGGCCTTGACCTCGCCCTTCCCACTTGGGAACCAAGTGCGGAGATTGGAGACTTCGAGAAGCGGTGCTGTGGTTTCTGCGGTCATCGGCGAAGCCTCGGGTTGAGCTGGTCGCGGATCTGGTCACCGACGAGATTGAGCGAAACAATGAAGAGGATCAGCGCCACGCCGGGATAGATCGAGATCCAGTAGCGCCCGGAGAGGAGGTACTGGAAGCCGTTGGCGATCAACATGCCGAGTGATGGTTCGGTCGGAGGCAGCCCGACACCGAGGAAGGAGAGCGTCGCTTCCAGAGAGATTGCGCTTGCCACCTGAACAGTGGCGACGACGATCAACGGCGGCAGGGAGTTTGGCAGGATGTGTCGCAGCACCACCCTGAGCGGAGACAGTGGGATAGAAAGGGCTGCCTCGACATAGTCCTTCTGTCGTTCGGCGGATGCAGCGCCATGGGCGGTGCGGGCAAAATAGGCGTATTGGGCGAAGATCAATGCGAGGATCAGTTGGTAGCGCCCTTGGCCGAGAACGGCGGCGATGACGAAGGCAAGCAGGATCGCCGGAAACGAAAGCTGTAGATCGACGATCCGCATGACGAGGCTTTCGAAACGTCCGCCTATATAGGCGGCAGCGCAGCCGACGACCGCTCCGATGACCAGCGCGATGCCGCCGGCGATCACACCCATCTGCAGCGAGATACGCAGGCCGTAGATGATGGCCGAGAGCAGGTCGCGTCCCTGCGAATCCGTGCCGAGCCAATGGGTGTATCCGCCTGTGCCGACATAGCCCGGCGGCCTTCGCGCATCCCGCAGCACGAGATGGGCGAGGTCGTAGGGATTTTGAGGGGTTATCAGCGGAGCGATGAGCGCGATGAAGACGATCAGGCCGACGAAGACGGCTGCGACGGCCGCGACCTTGTTGCGTCTGAATTCTTCGAGGAACCGGAAAAGTGGTGTGTCACGCATCAGGCTCTTCCCTTCCGCAGGCGCGGGTCGAGCAGCGCATAGGTGAGATCGACCACGAGATTGATGACGATGAACAGCATGGCGACTAGCATCAGGTAGGCGACCATGACGGGACGATCGAGCGAAGTGATGCTGTCGATGATGAGCTTGCCGAGGCCGGGCCAGGAGAAGATCGTCTCCGTGACTACAGCAAAGGCAAGTGTCGAGCCGAGTTCCAGGCCGAAGACGGTGACGAGCGGGATCGAGATCAGTCTCAGCACATGCCGGCTCAGAATGGTGAGTTCCGAAATGCCGGCCGCACGGGCAAATTTGACCGTGTCGCTCAGCATCAGTTCGCGCGTGCCGGCGCGCGCCAGGCGGATCATCAGTGAAAACTTGAAAAGCGCGAGGTTGAGCGCCGGCAGGATCATGTGCGACAGGCCGTTCGCCGTCAGAAAACTGAAATCGACGCCGAACAGGCTTATCGTGTCGCCGCGCCCACCGGCCGGCATGCAGCCGCATTGAACGGCAAACAGCATGATCAGCATCAGGCCGAACCAGAAGGTGGGTACGGAAAAGCCGAGAATGGACAGCGCCATGATGGCGCGTGACACCGGGCTGTGCGGCCGATAACCGGCATACATGCCGATCGGAATACCGACGAGGCTGGCGAAGAGGACAGCTGCCAGCGTCAGTTCAAGCGTCGCCGGCAGGCGCGACAGGATCAGTTCGCTGACAGGCATGTTGTAAACGAAGGACCGGCCGAAATCGCCTTCGAACACTCGGCCAAGAAAGCCGAAATATTGCTGCCAGAGTGGCAGGTCCAATCCATATTGTGCGATAACGGCGGCGCGGATGTCCTGTGTCGCATCCGGCGAGATCAATACGTCGATCGGATTGCCGACGGCATAAACACCGCAGAAAACCAGCGCCGACATGGCCAGCACGACGATTGCCGCCTGCCAGAGCCTTTGCAAGATGAAGCCCAACATCTGTTCCCGTTCTCCCGTCTTCTGCGGGTTCAAAATGCGGCGCGCATTCGCGCGCCGTTGATGGTCGCGTTCAGTGCCAGTCGTTTTCCAGAAGCTCGCGGGTCTCTGCGACCGCGACCGCCCAGATCGCCAGCATGTCCTTGTCCGGGCGCTGGTAGAGGCCGTGATAGTTGCCGTCGCCGAGAAGCATGCGCTTGCGAGCGGTATCGACCCGCGCAAGCGCTGCAAAATCGATCCGCGGTTTCTGTGTTGATGGCTGGCGCGGATCGTCGGTGCGCGTCCATGGGAAATTTTCCATCCAGGATGCGTGAGAGGCGGCCGGATCGATTTCGAGGACTTTCGCCATCGTTTTCGGCGCGCGCCACCAGTCGTGGAATTTCACTGATGCGTCGGGGTGCTCGTTCAGCCATTCGGAGATCACCGTCATTGCCGGTGTGTTGCCGCCATGGCCGTTGACGACGAAGATGCGGCGGAAGCCAGAGCGATACATGCTGTCGAGAAGATCACGGATAACGCTGATGTAAGTCGCGAGCGACAAGGTAAGCGTGCCGGGAAAGCTCGCGAAGGATGAGGCGAGGCCGTAGGGCAGGGCGGGGAAGACCGGGATGCCCAGCGGCTCGGCGGCATCGACGGAAACCTTCTCCGCGAGGATCATGTCGGTTGCAAGGCTGAGATAGGCATGCTGCTCGACACTTCCGATCGGCAAAATGCAGCGATCGTCATCGGCGGCTCGCGTCTCCACCTGCATCCAGTTCATATCCGCGATCTTCACTTAATCCATCTCCATTCTCCGTTTTGGTCCGCATGAGCAAAGAAATTGCAGGGCAAGGCCAAAACGCACAAAAAATATGCTTCTGTGCGCGGTGTTGCGCCAAATGCAAAGTTCCATACGGGACTAAAAAAAGAAATTGACAGCCAATTAATGCAGCGTCAAGTTCCATACGGGACTAAATTGGAATTGAATGGAAATCGACGCGTGCGTGAAACGGATGAAAAGGTGCTGGATAATCTTCTGCGGGAAGGCGGCCTTGCTGCAGCCGGCCATCGCCATGTGGAAGATCTCGTTGCCGTCAAACTCTGGCAAAATCCATGCTGGCTGTCGTTCCGGATCAATTTCCTGGCACTGCAGTTCAACGAGCCGATCTATCGCCGGATCGAAAAAGAGCACGGGCTCCCGCGTCCCGAATTCGTCGTGCTCTATTCGCTCGGCCTGTCGGACGGGTTGACGGCAAGCGCCATCTGCAGCTCCTCGGGTTTCCCCAAGAATACGATCAGCCGCGCGATCCAGAAGCTGATCGACAAGAAGATCATCCGCCGCGAAGTCGACCAGGCGGATTTGAGAAGCTTCGTCCTCTACATCACGGACGAAGGCAAACGCATCGTCGATCAGGCCATGCAGCCGATGGTGGAGCGGGAAAAGGCCATGGCCTCCGCGCTGACGCCAGCCGAACAGCTGATGCTGTCGGAACTGCTCGCCAAGATCGTCGTGGATTCACCGAACTGGCCATTAATAACAAATATTGAGGAGAACGAAGAATGACGATTTCCAAGACATTTCGGATAGTTGCACTTGCAACCATGCTGCTCGGCGGCGTTTCGGGTGCGGCTCTGGCGGCTGATCTCACGATTGGCGTGCGTGCCGGCCCACTGTCCATCGATCCGGATTTCACTGCTGCCGGCACCCATGCCGAGGCGATGAAGCATATCTACGATTCGCTCATCAAGTCGGGCAACAATCTCGAACTGGAACCGGGCCTCGCCACCTCCTGGACGGCAATCGACGATACGACATGGGAGTTCAAGCTGCGCGAGGGCGTGAAATTCCATGACGGTTCCGATTTCACGGCGGAAGACGTGAAATTCTCCATCGAGCGTATTCCGAAGGTCGCCGGCCCCAACCCGACCACGATCTATGTCCGCCGCGTTGCCGGCATCGAGATTGTTGATCCCTACACGATCCGGGTGAAGACCGATGGCCCGGCCCCGAACCTGCCGAACGATTTCATCCGTCTTTTCGTCGTGTCGCATGTCGCGGCCAAGGATTATTCCGATAGCGCGGAAAAGGCGGCGGAAGGTTTCAACTCCGGCAAGGCCGCGATTGGTACTGGACCTTACAAGTTCGTTTCCTGGACGCCGAAAGAGCAGCTTGTTCTTGAGAGCTTCGATGGTTACTGGGGCGGCAAGGAGCCGTGGGACAAGGTCATCCGCAAGGAAATCCCGAATGACGCGGCCCGTGTCGCACAGCTGAAGGCTGGTCAGGTCGATCTGATTGCCCGCATCCCGGCATCGGATGTGTCGACGCTCGAAACCGACAGCAAGCTCAGCATCGTGCGCCAGGACAGCGTCTATCTTTTCAACATCGCCTTCGATTTCCGCGAAAAGCCCCCGCAGGTGACGGCGAAGGACGGTTCGCCGCTGCCGAAGAACCCCTTCCTTGATCCGAAGGTCCGCGAAGCTTTCGATCTTGCCATCGATCGCGAGACGATCACCGAAATCGCCATGGAAGGGATGGGCACGGTGCAGTCTCAGCTCGTGACGCCGAACATTTTCGGTTACAACCCGGATATTAAGGCACCGGCATCGGATGTCGAAAAGGCGAAAGCGCTGCTGGCCGAAGCCGGTTATCCAGACGGTTTCAAGGTCGTCTTCACATTCACCAACGACCGCCTTCCGGGTGACAAGGATACCGGCACGACGATTGCCCAGATGCTGACCGCGATCGGCATCGACGTGGCAGTCAATGCGCAACCGGGTGCCGTCTATTTCCCGGCCAATACGCGCGGCGATTACTCGCTGACCATGTCGGGCTGGGGTACGCTGACGGGTGAAGCGAACTACACGCTGTCATCGCTCGTCCACACCAACGATCCGGCTAAGAAGCTCGGCGCTTTCAACATTCGCGGCTATTCCAACCCGGCGATGGACAAGCTGATTGAAGATGCTGCCGTGGAGATGGATGCCAAGAAGCGCGAGCAGCTTCTGAAAGATGCCAATGCGCTTGTGTCGACGGATCGCCCCAACCTTTCGATCGCCTCGATCATCTCAGCCTGGGGCATGAAAAAGGCGATCACGATCACGCCGCGCTCGGACGAAGACACGCTTGCGATGAACATTCGCCCGGCGCAGTAAAAATTTGGATGCGGAAGAAAAGGTCGGGCAATTACCCGGCCTTTTTCGTAGCGCAAACTGCGGAAAGATGATGAGCAGGATTGCACTGCGCCTCGCCAGCGGCATTGAATCGGGCTAAGAGGCCTGCGGCTGCAGCAATGGAACGAGGTTCATGAACACGCCCTGGAAAAAACCGGTTGTCGTATCTGTTGGAGAACCACCGGAAGAGACCGTGATCGAGACGACGCAAGCCGCTGCCTGGGCGATGATCGAGGACTGGCCGACCGAGGATGGCACGTTTCTGGACAAGGCGCTGGAAGTCTGCGCGGCGGTCGATGCCGGCAAGAAGAAACCTGAAGACGCTCGGCAGGCTTTCGTCGATGCGGCTCGCGAGGCAGGTATCCTGATCCGGGCGTAGTCCGAGCGATTTGCTGTGACGAGTACGCGCTTGGCATCAAGCTTGGTCGAGCGACTGTACGAGGTCCGCAATCAGGTCGTCGGGATGTTCGATGCCGATCGACAGCCGGATCGTCGATTCCAGTACCCCGATACGCTGCCGCACGTCTGCGGGGACACCCGAATGAGTCATCGTGGCGGGGTGGGAGCCGAGAGATTCCGTACCGCCAAGGCTTACCGCGAGCTTGATGATCTGCAGGGCGTTCAGGAAACGGAATGCCGCAGGCTGACCACCTTTGATGTCGAACGAAAACGTGGAGCCAGCACCGCTGCACTGCGAGGCAAATACGCGTCCGACGGCCGATGCCGGGTCGGAAAAGCCGAGATAATGAAGCTTTGCCACCTTGGGGTGCTCCTTGAGGAAATCGGCGACCGCCTTGGCGTTGCTGTTTGCCCGTTCCATCCGGATCTGCAGCGTCTCCAGCGAGCGGCCGAGCATCCAGCATGAATGAGGATCGAGCTGCGTCCCGATCGATCCTCTCAAAGACCGTATCTGGCTGATGAGAGCCTTGCTGCCCAGCGCTGCCCCCGCGATCAGGTCCGAATGACCGCCCACATATTTCGTCAGGGAATAAAGCGAGATATCGGCGCCGTGCTGTAACGGCCGCTGAAAGACTGGCCCGAGCAAGGTGTTGTCGCAGGCGACGATCGGCTGGTGTCCCTGTCGCTCACCAATCCCGTCGGCTATCCGTCTGACCAGAGCGACATCAACGAGGCCGTTGGTCGGATTGGCCGGTGTCTCGATCAGGATTACCGAAACACGCCCTTTTTTCATCGCCTCTTCGGCTGCGGCCGCAATCGAGCCTTCATCGACGCCATCTGCAAACCCGACCGCCGCGACACCAAGATTGGAGAATGTCCTGGAGAGAAGGGTTTCGGTTCCGCCGTAAAGCGGTTGGGAATGGAGGATCACATCGCCCGGACGAACGAAGGCAAGCAGGGTTGTCGAGATCGCAGCCATGCCGGAGGAAAATACCGCGCCGCTTTCGGCACTCTCGTAGACAGCAAGACGATCCTCGACGATCTCGCTATTGGGATGGTTGAAGCGCGAATAGACCAATCCCGCGCCACGGCCTTCCGGCGGCACCTTGCGGCCCGATACATAGTCGAAGAAATCACGACCGTCTTCCGCTGACTTGAAGACGAAGGTGGAGGTCAGGAACACCGGCGGTTTCACCGCACCTTCGGAAAGTTCCGGATCATAGCCGTAGTTCAGCATCTGCGTTTCCGGATGCAGTTCGTGGTTGCCGATAGTCGTCTTCGATGGATGCGGCGAAGTCATCATATTCTCCTGACGCGACTGGAGTGCGGCCAATGTGGCCCTGACTCTCCCATTAGATCTGGTGCAATTCGAAGCGGTTGGAAGATGACGCTGCCTGGATCTTTTTTCCAATAGGCTGCGACATCCGAGGCGGTGTCCCAAACAGAAACCCCTGCCGAACCAATTCGGTTTCGGCAGGGGCTGCGCCGCATCCTGTTTCTTCGTTTGCGGGACGAAGTACCTTCAAAGACGCTTCACACCGGAAGAAATGATGTCGAGATAGACGGCGATGACAAGGATGATGCCCTTGATGATCTGCTGCCAGAACGTATCGACGCCGAGCATGGACATGCCGTTGTCGAGGCTTGCCATGATCAGTGCGCCGACCAGCGCGCCAATGACGGAGCCGACGCCGCCGCGCATCGACGTGCCGCCGATGAAGCATGAGGCGATCGCGTCCAGTTCACCGCCGAAGCCGGCGGATGGTGTGCCAGCGGCCAATCTGGCGGTTGTCGTCAGCCCCGCCAGCGCGGCCATCAGGCCCATCAAGCCGAATACGGCCATCTTGACCAAATTGGTGTTCACGCCGGAGAGACGGGTGGCTTCCGCATTCGAACCGACGGCATAGATGTAGCGACCGAAGACCGTTCCCTTGGCGATGATGGTGAAAATACCAAGCACGAAGAGCAGGACCAGAACGGGGACCGGAATGCCTTGATAGGAATTCAGGACCAGGACGAAGCCCAGGATAAGGATGCCGATACCAACGAGCTTCATCACTTCCATGACTGGTGTCGGCACGCGGAGACTATGTTGCAGACGTTTGCGGCGTGTTCTGAACGCCATGAATGCCAACACAAGGAAAAGTGCGATGGCACATCCATTACCGAACCAGCCGGGGAGATAACCCTGTCCGATATAACGCAGGCTGGGTGAAACGGGCGCGATGGTGATACCGCCGGTCAGTCCCAGCACGGCCCCTCGAAATGCCAGCTGCCCACCAAGCGTGACGATGAATGACGGGATGCCGAGATAGGAGGTGAGCCAGCCATTCATAAGCCCAAGGGCCGCCCCGGCCAGAAGAACGAAGGATATCGTACCTGCCAATGGCCAGCCATAGACCGCGTCCAGAATGGCCGCAATGCCGCCTAGTAGCCCAAGCAGCGAGCCGACAGAAAGGTCGATTTCTCCCGCCACGATGACGAAAACCATTGCGGCCGCCAGTATTCCCGTGATCGCCATCTGGCGAAGCAGGTTGGAGAAGTTGCGGGCCGTCAGGAACCCGGAAACGCCGGTATCGGCATTATAGGTGAGATATCCAAACAGCGCCCAGATCAGGCCAACGACGATCAGCAGGGCGACAATCTTGTTTTCGGAAAGGAATTTTCGAAGATTTATATTCGTCATGTTTAAAGCGCCTTCTACAGCGGTAACCGAAAAATTCAGGTCATCTGCGTGGCCTGGCCCAAAGCCGCGGCCAGCACATGTTCCTGGGTCAGGTTGTCATTGACGAAATCGCCGCGCAGCCGGCCTTCCCCGATCACGAGGACACGGTCGGATATCCCGAGAACTTCGGTCAGTTCCGACGACACCATCAGAACCGCCACACCGGCCTTGGCGAGCGCGAAAATCAATTTGTAGATCTCATATTTTGCGCCGACATCGACACCACGTGTCGGCTCGTCAAGGATGAGAATTCTTGGGTCCGGCAGCATCATCTTGGAGAGCACCGCCTTCTGCTGGTTGCCACCCGAAAGCGAGGCAATGGGCAGCATAGGATCGGCCGTCTTGATCTTCAGACGCAGGATTTCCGCCTGTATCTGCGCAAGCTCCTCATGTTCGTCGATCAGGCCGAAAGCCGCAAAGCGGTTGAGCACCGATATCGTCATGTTATGTCCGACGCCGATGATCGGCAGAATGCCGCTTCGCTTGCGATCTTCCGGCACCATGCAGATCCCGGCCTTCACCGCATCACGCGGCGAGCGGATCGTGATCTCGCGTCCATCGAGATGAACGCTTCCCTTGTGGTTGCCAGCATAAGCTCCGAACAGAGTGGAGACCAGTTCGGTTCGACCGGCACCGACCAGGCCCGCTATCCCCAGAATCTCGCCCTTTCGGATCTGGAAGGAAACATCATCGACCAGCTTTCGCTCAGGATTGGTGACATCCCAGCAGGAGACATTGCTTGCCTCGAGAACGACCTCGCCGATCGCATGGTCTTCCCTGGGATAAAGGTTCTTCATCTCCCGGCCGACCATCATCGTCACTATGCCGGCTGTCGTCAGCTCGCCGATCGGGCGTGTGCCGATATGTGTTCCGTCACGGATAACCGTCACGGTATCCGAGATTTCAGACACTTCTTCGAGCTTGTGGGATATGTAGACGCAGGCAAGACCTTCCGCCTTCAACCCCTTGATCAGGTCGAGAAGAGTTCGGATTTCGGTTGCGGTCAAGGCCGATGTGGGTTCATCCAGGATCAGCAGCTTGGCATCCTTGTTCAACGCCTTGGCAATCTCGATAAGCTGCTGCTTGCCGCCGGAATAATTGAGAACCGGCAGTGCCGGATTGATGTCGTGGACATTCAGCTTGGCAAGCAGCTCCTGCGCTCGCGCGTTCATCGCATCATAGTCGAGAAAACCGTGATTGCTGATTTCTGAACCCAGGAAGATGTTTTCCGCTACGGACAGATGCGGAACCATCATAAGTTCCTGGTGGATGATGGCGATTCCAGCCTTTTCCGTTTCGCGGATGGAAAAGGCCTTCAATTCCTTCCCCTCCCACAGGATTTCACCCTCCCAGCTGCCATAGGGATAGACTGCCGACAGGACTTTCATCAGGGTCGATTTGCCGGCTCCATTCTCACCGCAGAGGCCAACACATTCCCCACGGCGAACCTTAAGATGAATTCCATCCAGAGCCTTCACACCGGAAAAGCTCTTGGAGATGTTCTTCATTTCGAGAATAAATTCACTCATTATGCCCTCGTAATGATTGAAGGCCCCGGAACCGCTGTCGGGTCCCAGGGCCGTTCGCCTCGTTTACTTCAGGCCGATCTGTTCCTTGGTGTAGAACTCATCCTTCACATAGACATCGATATTTTCCTTGGTGACGGCGGTCGGCGTCAGCAACAGGGTATCCACGTCCTTGGTCCCGTTGTTGATCTTGGAATTGAACGCCGGCTTTTCGCCTTTCACCATCTGGACCGTCAGCTTTGCTGCTTCAGATGCGATCAGCTTCAGCGGTTTGTAGACAGTAACGGTCTGTGTTCCGTCGAGCAGGCGCTTTACGGCGGCAAGATCGGAATCCTGTCCGGAAACGGCAGTCTTGCCGGCAAGACCCTGAGCGGCAAGCGCCTGGATCGCACCACCGGCGGTACCGTCGTTGGAAGCGACCACGGCATCGATCTTGTTGTCTGCAGCCGTCAGCGCATTTTCCATGATAGATAGCGCTTCGGTCGGGCTCCATTCCTTGACCCATTGTGAGCCAACGATCTTGATCTTGCCTGCATCAACGGCTGCTTTCAGAGCCTTTTCCTGACCGGCGCGCAGATATTTGGCATTGTTATCGGTTGGTGAGCCGCCAAGAAGGTAATAATTGCCCTCAGGTTTGACCTTCAGGACATTCTCGGCCTGCATATAGCCGACCCGTTCGTTGTCGAAGGAGATATAGGCGTCGACATCCGCATTCAGGATCAGACGGTCATAGGAGAGGACCTTGATACCGGACGCTTTTGCATCAGCAACAACCGCATCGAAAACTTTCGAGTTCATCGGTACGATGACGATCGCGTCGACCCCCTGGGCGATGAGATTCTCAACCTGCTTGACCTGCTTTTCCTCATTGCCGTCAGCAGACTGGACGCTGACCTTGGCCCCGAGGCCTTCGGCTGCGGCAACGAAATAGTCACGGTCGCGCACCCAGCGCTCGACGCGCAGATCATCGATCGAGAAACCGATCACGGGCTTGTCGGGGGATGCATTTGCCACGCCGGTGGTGGCATACAGACCGGCTGCGATCCCGAATACTGCAGTCGTGAACAAAAGAAATTTCTTCATAACCTAACCTCCTCTGTGATGGCGGCCGTAACCGGCGCGCTTTCCAACACCCTTGCTCGCCGAGCACGGGTCCGCAGGCCGGGGAATGCCCAACCGCGGTCGTTGCCTCTTCATATGGCGTGAAGCCACCTCCGTAACTTTTCCGCGAAGACGCGGCAGTTACCTCCTCAAGGTGCAGTTGATACGAGGCTTTCAGCGTGTTGCAAGGCTGATATGATGCACGTACCTCAATTGCGACAATCTATCGCAATTATTAACTGCAGCATGTTCAGGAGTTGCTTTTTAAAGGGTTGGTAAAACACAAAGCTGTCCAGCTTTGCATCTCTTCCTCAGTGCGCGACCGCATTCCGCTGGTATTCACGTGGGCTGCACCCGAGTTCACGTTTGAAAACGGTGTGCATGTATTGATTGCTGGTGAAGCCACTCAACTCTGCCACTCTTTCCAGAGGAAGAGCGATATCTGTCAGCAGCTTCTGCGCCATCTGAAGTCGATAAGCCAGCATGTCGTCATGGACGGTATAGCCGAAGGCGCGACGGAAATGCGTTTCGAGTGTCGTGCGGGAAACTCCGACATAGGCTGCTACCTGAGCAACCTTTATGCCTTGGCCGGCGAACTGACGGATGTAGTGGCGTGCGCGCATCACGTAAGGATCGTAAACCGGCTGGTATCTGGAAGACATCTGCGCGTTCAACCCGGCCGGCGGAACGATCACGCGGTTCTCATCCAATGAGGCACCGATCAAACGGCGATGCAGCATGGCGGCAGCCGTCTGCCCCATGCTGCGCGTTCCCTGGCGTACGGAGCTGATTGGTATGCGGGTCAGCATGCGCAAAAGCGGGTCGTCGTCGATACCAACGATAGACACCTGTTCGGGAACCGCGATGTCGGCCAGTATGCACGCCTGCAGGATATGGCGGGCACGCGAATCGGTAACCGCGATCACGCCGGTCGGCTTCGGCAGGCTCTTCAGCCAGGCGATCACGTCGGCAAGGATATCGTCCCAATCCGGCCCGAACGTTCCCTGTCCCTTGAATATTTCAGGTTTGGCGCGATCCCGCGTGCAGAGCTTCAGATAGGCTTTCTCTCGCTCCTCCGACCAGCGGTATGAGCGGGTTTCCGGCAGACCGTAAAAGGCAAAGTGCGGCAGGCCCATATCGACGAGATGGGTATAGGCTTCGGTCACCAGCTTATCGTTATCTGTCGCCACGTAAGGGAAGTTCCGGGGATAGTCGGCATCCCGATGATAGGAACCGCCAACACCGATCACAGGTATCGATACTTCCGACAGCGCCTTGACGAAGTCGGGATCGTCAAAATCCGCAATGATGCCGCTTCCCGACCAGTCAGAAATGCCCGCGACGCTGTCTCGAAAATCCTCGTGCAGCAGCATATCCCAAACCGCACGTGTCGATTTCACGTAATCACAGACGCCTGCGATGATTTCGCGTCCGTAATTTCCGCGTGCCTTGAAGAGCAGCGCGACCTGATATTCATTGCGTTTTTTTGCGGTCATCTCATCCTCCGTCAGACCCCGCTTTATCGACGCTATCAACTTGGCGGCGTTTGCAAGAAAAACCTTCGCATTCATCAAGACTGTTAAAAATCATAACGGGGGGTGCAAAACCGCATGGTCTAGGCTCCAAGCATGAGCCGGGGGTGGAGCCTCGGTTCGGAGGGATCTGGCGTCTTCAGCCAGGCATATTGGAGGAAATTGTCATGAAATCATTTTGCCTCGGGGCCGCAACGGTCCTGGGATTGACTTTGGCTGGCTCGGCGCTGGCGAATGATGTCCGCATGCTGGCGATCGAGCCGAATGTTCCGGAAGGCCGGCAGTATTATCTCGACGTCGCCAAGGCGTATGAGGCGGAAAACCCTGGTACGAAGGTGCAGTTCGATTTTCTCGACGACACGTCGTTCAAATCCAAGCTGCCGACGCTTCTGCAGTCATCCGCGCGTCCGGACGCATTCTTCACCTGGACGGGCGGCGTGTTTGCAGAACAGGCCAAGGCTGGTGTGCTGAAGGATATTTCTGCCGACTTCACCGATGCCGACCGCAAGAACTATTCGCCTTCCGGCATCCAGGCAATGAGCCATGACGGAAAGCTCTACGGCGCACCGATGTATGCTGCGAGCGTCGTCCTCTGGTACAACAAGGCGCTTGTCGAAAAAGCCGGCGTCGATCCGAAGACGATCAAGAACTGGGAAGACCTGCTTGCCGCTTCCAAGAAGATCCAGGGTGCCGGCATCGTGCCGATCGTCATGGGCGGCAAGGACAAGTGGCCGATCGCGCTCTTCTACGGCCAGCTTGCTGCCCGCATCGCGGGGACCGATGGCGTAGCCGCGGCAGACAAGGGCGAGAACGAAGGCTTCAACAATCCGGCCTTCATTCAGGCCGGCGAAGCGCTGAAGCAACTGGCCGATCTGAAACCTTTCCAGCCGGGTTACATGGATACGACGCAACCCAAGGCCGCTGGCCTGTTCGGTGACGGCAAGGGTGCCTTCTATCTGGCCGGCAACTTCCTGGTCGGTGCGCAGGCGCAGAATTCCGCCTCGGGCAAAGGGCTTGGCGATGATCTCGACTTCATCACCTTCCCGGCGGTCGAAGGCGGCAAGGGCGACCCGGCCGACACGTTCGGCGGCGTCAACGGCTGGCTGGTGACGAAGGATGCGAGCAAGCCAACGGTCGATTTCCTCAAATTCCTGACCAACAACAAGAACCAAACGGAAGGTGGCCGCCTGAAGATCTGGCTGCCGATCGGCACGGATGCCCAGTCCGGCATTGCCGACCCGCGCCTGCGCCGGATCGCCGAGGATCTGTCCAAGGCTCCGCATCACCAGCTTTATCTGGACCAGATGCTAGGAGCGAGCGTCGGTGCGGCCTTGAACGATGCTGCAGCTCAAATCGTCACCGGTGACATTTCGCCGGAAGAAGCCGCAGCCCTCGTGGAAGAAGCACGCGAAATGCGCTGAGTGACGCCCCTGTGGTTGGCTTGGCTGCATAGGCTGTGCCGACCACGGAGGACAGGTAAGCAAGAGGCGAAGCGGCTGAGCTTTTCAATTTGCGCAGAATGGCGAGCAACTTCTGGCCGTGTGGTCACAATCGGAGGATCGTGAAATGAAAATGCTTTTGCGTGGGGCTGCGACAGCTCTGGGATTGATACTCTGCATGCCTGCAATGGCAGAGGACATAAACATCCTATCCATCGAGCAGAACGGTGCAAACGGGAAGGAGTATTATCTCAGACTGGCTAAAAGCTTTGAGGAAGAAAATCCCGGCATTACAGTTCGGTTCGAATTTCTTGATGATGCATCGTTTAAATCAAAATTGCCAACACTACTGCAGTCCTCGGCTAGGCCGGACGCATTCTACACATGGACTGGTGGAGTTTTTCAGGAACAGGCGAAAGCCGGGATACTGAAAGACATTTCGTCGGAAATGGACGCCGAGGCGCGAGCGGTCTACACGCCCTCCAGCATCGAAGCGCATCTGTATGACGGAAAGCTCTACGGAATTCCGCTTTACGCCGCTGGTGTTGCCCTTTTCTACAACAGGGAGCTCACCGAAGAGGCGGGCATCGATCCGAATACGATCAAGACCTGGGATGATTTCCTAAGCGCGGTTCAGCAGATCAAGAAGGCCGGCATCACGCCGATCATTCTTGATGGCAAGGACAAGTGGCCGATCGCATTTTACTACAGCTATCTTGCCAGTCGCGTTGCCGGCACGGCGGGGATCAAACAAGCTGACGAACATGGTTTCGACAATGATGATTTCGTCAGGGCAGGGCAGCTATTCAAGCAATTGGTAGATCTGGAGCCATTCCAGCAAGGCTTTATGGATACCAATCAGAACAAGGGCGCCGGCCTATTCGGAGATGGTCGAGGCGCATTCTACCTTATGGGCAACTTCATGGTTGGTCAGCATGCGAAGAATTCAACTTCCGGAAAGGGGTTGGGCAACAAGCTTGATTACATACCTTTCCCGGCTGTTGATGGCGGCAAGGGCAATCCAGCTGATACGCTCGGTGGCGTAAGCGGTTGGCTGGTGACGAAGGAGGCCGCGCCGTCCACGGTCAAATTTCTGCGATATCTGACCAATCGGGAAAATCAACTTGAAGGCGGGCGGCTCGGTCTCTGGTTGCCTGTTGCAAACGATGCTCAGTCCCAGATCCAGGATCCACGACTGCGTGGTGTAGCTGAGCTGCTTGCCAAGGCACCACACCACCAGCTTTATCTCGACCAGGCGTTCGGAGCCGTTGTGGGGGCAGCCTTCAATGACGCCGCAGCCCAGATTGCGACGGGCGAATTGACGCCTGAGGACGCCGCCGCACTCATCGAGGATGCACGCGCTCTGCGTTGACAGCGCCAAGATGTCCGGCATGCCGAGAATCCGGCATGCCTCGACCACTCAGGAATATCGAGGAACGACATGACAACCATGACCGGCTCACGCCTGACGTTGAGCCCGACGGCGCGCATCGCGCGCATGCACAAGCAAGGAAAGCTGACCGCTCTCCTGCTGTTCCTGCCGCCGGCTCTCGTGCTGTTTACGCTTTTCGTCATCTGGCCGATCTTCAACGCCGCCAATCTTAGCTTCTTCAAGTGGAGTGGTTACGGCGCGATCGACAATTTCATCGGCACGCAGAATTATCAGCGGCTCGCGAAGCACTCCGTCTTTCATCAATCTCTTTGGAATTCGGCGAAGCTGGTTCTAGCGTCGCTGTTCATTCAGATTCCCTTGGCCCTGACGCTGGCTCTGCTGATCTACAAAAAGACTTCTATCAACACCGCGTTCCGGCTGATCTTCTTTGCACCATTTATCCTCGCGGAGATTGCCTCCGGTGTGATCTGGAGCTTCATATTTGATGGTGACTTTGGGGTATCCGGCCAGATCGCCACCGCACTCGGCATCGAGCCTTTCTATATCCTCGCCGATCGGCAATTCGCCTTTTTGGCAATCATCACCGTCGTGGTGTGGAAATATTTCGGCTACCACATGATGATCTTCATCGCCGCTTTGCAGGCGGTGCCGGATGATCTGATCGAGGCTGCCGATATTGATGGCGCGGGGCGCTGGCAAAAGGTCTTCTACGTCAAACTGCCGCTGATCATGCACGCGATCAAGCTCTCCGCATTCTTCGCCATCGTCGGTGCGCTGCAGGTTTTCGACATCATCATCCCACTCACTAATGGTGGCCCGTCTAACTCCAGCCATTCGATTGTCAGCTACCTTTACACCTACGGGCTGGCACAGCTGAATGTCGGTTATGGCGCCGCCGTGGGTGTTGTCCTGTTCATTCTTTGCATGGTGACCGCTTTCAGCTACCGGCGTCTCGCCATGGGTAAGGGAGGCGCGTTATGAACCGTCCCGGCTTTTTCTTAGCGCTTGCCCGCGCTGCCGTTCTCTCGATCGTCGCGGCTCTCGTCATCGTGCCGCTCATAGCGACCTTCCTTGGCGGCTTCAAATCCGTCGGTGAGTTGAGAGCTTCGCCCTTCGGTCTTCCACCCGTCTGGCGCATCGAGACCTATACGGACATTCTCGGCGGGCCGGTTTTCTGGGGTTATATCCAGAACTCGCTGATCATTTCGTTTTCGGCCGTGTTCCTGACCTTGATGCTCGCCTCAATGGCAGCCTATGTTTTCGCGCAGATCCACTTTTTCGGCTCGAAATATATCCAGGCCTATTTGCTGCTGGGGCTGATGTTCCCGTTTGCCACGGCGATCGTGCCGCTGTTCCTGCAGATCCGCGATCTAGGCCTCCTGGACAATCCGTTCGGCGTTATTCTGCCTCAGACGGCTTTCTCCATGGCTTTTGCGATCGTGCTTTTGCGCAGCTTCTTCCAGCAATTGCCCAAGGAACTGTTCGAGGCCGCCTATGTGGATGGCTGCGGTTATATCGGTTTCTTCTTCCGCTTCACCCTGCCGCTTTCGACGCCGATCCTTGCCACTGTCGGCACCTTCGTCTTCGTTCAGAGCTGGAACAACTATCTGCTGCCTTTGGTCGTGATCAACGACAGCGCCGGCTACACCTGGCCACTCGGGATCATGCGCTATCGCGGCGAGTTCATGGTCGAATGGAACCGCATTCTCGCCTTCGTCTCGCTGACCATTCTTCCGGCGCTGATCTTCTTCACCTTCACCCAAAAATACATCGTGGCCGGTCTCACCCGTGGCTCTGTGAAAGGATGACCTCATGACAGCAACAATCCGAAACCCGATCCTGCCCGGCTTCAATGCCGACCCTTCGATATGCCGTGCTGGTGACGATTATTATATCGCAGTCTCGACCTTTGAATGGTATCCGGGAGTGCAGATCCATCATTCGCGCGATCTCATAAACTGGCGTCTCGTGACGAGGCCGCTCAACCGGGCATCTCAGCTCGACATGCGCGGTGATCCGGACAGCTGCGGCATCTGGGCCCCGTGCCTTACTTATTCCGATGGCCTTTTCTGGTTGATTTATACGGATGTAAAGCGCAAGAGCGGCTCGTTCAAGGATACGCATAACTATCTGGTCACCGCGCCTTCGATCGAAGGTCCGTGGTCGGACCCGATCTATCTGAACTCCTCCGGTTTCGACCCTTCGCTTTTCCATGATGACGATGGCCGAAAATGGCACATCAATCTCGTCTGGGATCATCGCGCAAAGCCTTCGCTTTTCGGCGGCATCGTTCTGCAGGAATATGACGATGTTCAGAAGAAATTGATCGGTCCTGTCTCCAATATATTCCGTGGTTCTCCACTGGGACGTACCGAGGGACCGCATCTCTACAAGCGGGACGGGTGGTATTATCTCATTACTGCCGAAGGCGGCACCGGCTATTCGCACGCGGTAACGATGGCCCGTTCCCGCAGTATAACTGGCCCATACGAACTACATCCGGACACGCATGTTATCAGTTCGCGTTTTCACCCCGACGCCATCCTGCAACGCGGCGGCCACGGCGATTTCGTCGAAACCCCGGATGGTGACACCTACATGGTGCATCTGTGCAGTCGTCCGCTACCGGGCCTTTATCGGTCGGTTCTGGGCCGCGAGACATCCATCCAGAAATGCGTATGGGGTGACGACGGCTGGTTGCGGCTCGAGGGCGAGAAATTCGTGCCGCAGGATGAAGTTCCTGCCCCGAACCTGCCGGCGCATCCTTTCCCGGCAGAACCGGAGCGCTATGAGTTCAATCCCGACAACGGATTGCCGCTCGCCTTTCAGTGGCTGCGCTCGCCCTATCCCGAACGGCTGTTTTCCTTGACGGAACGCCCCGGCCATTTGCGCCTCTTCGGGCGAGAGTCGATCGGTTCATGGTTCGAGCAGTCGCTGGTCGCCCGGCGCCAGACGGATTTCGATTACGATGCCGAAACGGAAGTTGATTGCGATCCGACCTCGCATCTGCAGATGGCCGGACTGATCGCCTACTACAATCGGTTCGCCTACCATTATCTCTGCGTCAGCCATGACGAGAAGGCTGGGCGGTCGCTGCAGATCTTCTACTGCAACGGGCAGTGGCCGAACGGGATGACTATGCTTGGGCTGGACAATCCGATTTCCGTTCCGGACGGTCCGGTGCGGCTGCGGGTCGAGGTGCGCGGTGCGGCCCTGCGCTTCTTCTATATGAAGGACGGCGCCTGGAAGCGGATCGGTCTGGTTCTCGACAATTCCGTTCTCTCCGACGAAAGCGGAGAAGGGGAGCAGAGCAAGATCACCGGCTCCTTCGTCGGCATCGGCAATTTCACCGGCGCATTTGTCGGCATGGCGGCCCACGATCTCGGCGGGCTGGCAATGCCGGCCGACTTTTCGCATTTCACCTACAAGAACCTTCCCAAGGAATGATCCGATGGCCGTTGTCGAATATCAAAACATCAAGAAGGTTTTCGGTGCGGTTACCGTCATTCCGGATGCTTCGCTGCATATCCCGGACGGATCCTTCACCGTCTTCGTCGGCCCGTCGGGCTGCGGAAAATCGACCTTGCTGCGCCTGACGGCGGGGCTTGAAGACGCGACCGACGGAAAGATCTTCATCGACACGCGCGATGTGACCGAGGAGCGGCCGACCGAACGCGGCATCGCCATGGTCTTCCAGTCCTATGCGCTTTATCCGCATATGGATGTGGCCGAAAATATCGGCTTTGCCCTGAAGATGGCCAAGGTTCCAAAGGCTGAGATCAAGGCGAAGGTGGAGGCGGCCGCCGACGTGTTGCAATTGACGCCACTTTTGAAGCGCAAACCGGCGGAACTTTCCGGCGGTCAACGACAGCGCGTCGCCATCGGCCGCGCCATCGTGCGTCAGCCCAAGGTCTTTCTCTTCGACGAGCCGCTATCGAACCTCGATGCAGCACTTCGCACGCAGATGCGCGTCGAACTGGCGCAACTGCACAAGCGGCTCGGCGCAACGATGATCTACGTCACCCATGACCAGGTGGAGGCGATGACGCTGGCGGACCAGATCGTCGTTCTCAACAAGGGCCTGATCGAGCAGGTTGGAGCGCCGATCGATCTCTACAACAGACCAGAGACGTTGTTTGTGGCGGGCTTCATCGGCTCGCCGAAGATGAACTTCTTCACCGGGCCACTGGCCGCAGCAGCCGGCGCGCATACGCTTGGTGTCCGGCCCGAGCATCTGGAGGTTGATCGCAAGGGCGGACTTCTTTCCGGCAGCGTGCAGTTCTCGGAGCGGCTCGGTAGCGATACCTTTCTGCATGTCGCAATAGACGAGATCGGTATCGTCATTGCCCGTGCGGTGGGTGATGCGGTCTATGGGGCAGGGGAGACCGTATGGCTTTCCTACTCGCCAGAGATGACGCACCGCTTCGATGAAGCGGGCAAGCGGCTCTAGCGGATGACATCCTGCGCGCCGATCAGGCGCGCAGGGCGGTTGCCGGGGACTGGCGATAGGCAAGCAATGCCGGGACCGCTGCCAGAATGGCGGCGAAACCAAGGAAAACCAGTGCGAGACGCATATCCTCACGCGTAAACCCGACAGGCAGGATGACGCCGCTTTTGGCGGCGAAAACCTGCGCAGCAACTTGAGCGGCTGCAAGCCCGATCAGGAAGCCGATACCGATGCCGAGTGCGACGAGTAGGAAAAGCTCCAGCCAGACGATGGTGAATACGGAAGCGCGGGGCGCACCGAAGGCCCGGAGCGCACCGATCTGGCGCCGCCTCTGGCCCACATGGATGACCGTGACAAGAACCAGTGCTGCCGCGACAAGCCCTTGAGATCCTGCAGCAACCGCGCTCAGGATCATCTTGGCATCCCCGAGCGTCGCATAAAGCCTCGTCAGCACTTCGCCGGGAAAGACGCCGAGCGTGCTGCCGGTTCGATATTCCTGACGCAGCCGATAGGCATCGGCAATCGTCTTCGGCTTGACGAGAATGGCTGGAAGACCGGGTGTCGACGCACCAAAGGTTTCAACGATCGGCGCATCCGGATCGATACTGCCGTGATGATCGTCTTCAAGATGCGCAGAGGAGGCCGCACCGAGCGCAAAGGCAGGTTTTTGCGGCTGCGGGGCGGGCTGTTCGGCGACAGTCTGGACCTGCTCCGGGGCATTTTCGGCATGCCGAGCTTCAGCATGGGGGCTGCCTTCCTCTTGGGACCCCTCGCCTTCATGGGCGTGGTCGTGACCATCCGCGTCGTGATGCTCTTCTTCGTGCCCATGTTCTTCGCCGAGACCATGGACGTGCCACACGGCCTGGATCGGCACGAGGATAGCGCGGTCCCAGGGCGTGCCGGTCGGTTGCAGCCTTCCGGTGACCTTATAGGCAGGACCGGCATGGGTGTGACCACCCGTCTCGGCCGTGCCGTGCATCGGCTTGATCTCCGCATCGAGCGGCAGGTTGACGGCAGCACCCAGAACCGCTTCGCCTTCCAGGGCAAACATTTTGCCTTCGGTAAAGCCGGGCGTCGTGCCGGCAACGAGTTTCGTGGTCGTGCCGATGATCGGATAACCGGCGAAACTGTCCCCGAAACCGACCGGGGCTGCCCAATCGACGCGCGGATCGGCGGAAAGCTTGGTCAAGACAGAGCCATCGACCAGAGGCAGGGGGGCAGCCTGCAGGAAGATGGAGGAGAGGACGAGCTGTGTCTCGCTGCCAGCGGCACCGACAACCAGATCGAACTTGTCTGCGGCGCGAGCGCTGCCCAGCCGCAGCGAACGCTCCTGAAGCGTGACGGCGACGCCGAGTGCGGTGGCAAGCGCCACCAGAAGCACCACGACGGCACCACCGAGCCAGAGGCGGCGCAGATCTGCAAGGATGAACCGGATCATGCCGCCATCTCCCCGCTCTGAGTGTCGCCGACGATCTGGCCGCCCTTCAGCGACAGGCGACGACCAAGCCGTTCGATGAGGCGCGGGTCATGGCTGGCGACAATCAAGGTTGAACCGGCATCTGCGGCAACCGACAGAAGAAGGTCACCGACTGCCTCGCCGCTTTCGAGATCAAGGCTGGCGGTTGGTTCGTCGGCGATGATCACACCCGGCTTGCGTAGAAGCGCACGGGCAATCGCAACACGCTGCATCTCGCCGCGCGACATGGTCTCGACATGCTGTTCGGCTCGCTTGAGACCAACCGTTTGAAACAGCATATGGGCGCGTTTCACCAGATCGGCCGTCGCGACGCGCGACAGGCGCGCTGGTAGCAGGATGTTGTCGAGCGCTGACAGGCCGGGAAACAGGTGAAAATCCTGCATGACCAAGCCGATATTGGCAGCGCGCCAACGGTCACGCCTGCCTTCGGAAAGATCCGCAAAATTCTGGTCGCCCCAGAAGACGCGACCGGCGCGCGCGCGTTCAAGGCCGGCAATGATGTTGATGAGCGTGCTTTTTCCCGAACCGGAACCACCCGTCAGGGCGACCCCGCTACCGGCGGCAATTTCGAGATGATCGACGGCAAGAACCGGTGCCGTCAGGCCGGGAAACGAGACGGCGAGATTTTCAATTTTCAGCGACAGCATGTTTTTAAACCGTGGCGTATTCGGCCTGGCGAATACGAAGAAGACTGACAAAGCCGGTTTCCGGATCCGTCCAGGAACCCATTTCCAGCGTGCCGCGCACTTCGATCGTCTGGCTGGGCTGGGTGAAGGTCTGTTTTTCGCCGAGATAGACGACGACGATATTGTCGGGCCAGTCACTGTCCGTCGAGCAGAAGGGGCAGATCGACATCGGGATTTCGGTCAGGACGAAGAACTGGGCCTCGGCCTTCAGCGGCGGTGCCATGAAACCGCGCATGGCGATCTCCTTGCCGTTCAACTGCTTGACCTTGTTGGAGAATTCCAGACCAAGAACGCTGATCTTGCCGTAAAGCTCGTCGAATGTGATATCGCTATTGGCACTTGCGCGGCTGGCAGCGGCAAGCAGAGGCAGGCCGGACATGAGGCCTAGCGTCATGGTGAGCGCCTGGCGGCGATTGAGACGCGCCGGATGAAGCTGCTTCATGACCCTTCTCCTTCCTGAGATATTTGCTCATCGTCACGCGGGACGGCGGACAATGCAAGGCGGGCAAAAACCGAAAATAGCTGAGCCTGGAAAATAGAACGAGGGTACGCCGTGCTGGCGTACCCTCGTTGTTTTCAAGTCTTAGTTGGTCTGCTTTGCGCCAAGCGCGAAAGCTTCAGCGAGAGCCTTGTAGACGTCGCTCTGCTCCATGTAGCCACGGAAGCCATCGGCGCCGGGACCTTCAGCCTGCAGAACGACGTCGTCAACGGCGTGGACACCGCTGTCTGCACTCTTCGGGATGATGCCGGATACGAAGACGGCGCCGGGAACGTCCTTGTACTGTTCGTTGGCGATGTATTCCTTCTTCTCGTTCTGGATTGACGGCGCAAACGGGCCGTCAAGCTTCGGACGGAAGGTTTCGTAATGGTCCGGGCCGTTATTGGCGTTGAGGAACAGGCGACGCGATACGTCGACCTTGTCCGGATAACCGTCGCCGTCCTTGTCTTCGTAGTTCGGGAAGCCGGCTTCGGCATAGGTGCCGACCTTTTCGCGCATCTCGGTGCCCGGCTTTTCGTCATCGACAGTACCGATGATGGAAACGCCGTGCGTGTGGTCGCCGGTGACGACGATCAGCGTGTCGGGGTTCTTGGCGGCGAATTCGCGGGCAACGCCGATCGCCTTGTCGAATTCGATCGTGTCGACGACAGCGCGATCCCAATCGAGTGGGTGGGACATCTTGTCGACGTTTGCTGCTTCAACCATCAGGAAGAAGCCTTCCGGGTTCTTCGACAGGTTGTCGAGAGCAACCGTGGTCATTTCGACGAGACCCGGCTGTTCCGGGAACTTGCCGACTGTGCCCTTCTTCAGGAACTCGCGGTCAAGCGTCGTGTCCATATTGCCGGTGTGGAAGAGGCCGAGGATCTTGCCGGTGTTGCTGCCGGCAGCCGTGGCAAGCTCGCCCTTGCTGGTTGCCAGCGTGTAACCGGCTTCCTTGAACATTGCGATATAGTCCTTGTCGTCCTTGCGCTTCGAGCCGGCAGTCGCCTGCGGCAGGAAGTAGGCCGAACCGCCGCCGAGAACGACTTCCGGCTTGATGTCGAACAGCATGCCGTTGATTTCGGCCTTGTCACCACGCTTGCGGGTATGGGCAACGATGGCAGCAGGCGTTGCGTCCTGCAGTTCGGCCGTCGAAATGATGCCGATCGACTTCTTGGTCTGGCGACGTAGCGCTTCAGCGATGTTTTCGACCTTCGGGTCGTCCATCGAGGCGGGCGTGCGGTCGGCGTAGACGCCGATGGCGTTCACTGCGGTCTTGTGACCGGTCATATAGGCCGACATGGTGTTGGCCGAGTCGGTAGCGACCGCATCCGTGGCCGAGGTGCCGATGAAGGCTGCTGGCGGCACGTCGTCCATGTTCAGGCGGCCGTTGGCCTTGCCTTCTGTCATGCCCTTGGACATGATACGGGCTGCAGTGCGGTGAGCGACGGAGAGGCCGTCGGCGATCAGGAAGATGACATTCTTGGCCTTGGCTTGTTCCGGGGTGCCGTAAACGGTCCAGGTGACGTTCTTGGTTTCGCTGCCAGCGGCAACTTCAACCTTGTAATCGCCTGCCTTGGCAAGCGTTACGCCGCGCAGGATGACAGCCGAACCGAGGACCTTGTCCTTGCTCTTCTCTTCAGCGACGAACTCGACTTCCTTGCCGAGGGACGCCTTGTAATCCTGGCCGTTGACGGTGATCTTGACGTCTTCCGGCTTTACGACGCTGTTGAACTCGACTTTGAAATCGAACGGCGATCCAGTCAGGATCGTCGCGCGGTTAAGCGGATAAACTTCGGCGGCCTGGGCGGCGCCGGCGAGAATGGTCGTAGCGACCAAGGCGGAAAAAAGAGTGCGCATATTCCCCTCACGGACATGTGAAAAAACGACACCTCCTCCTAGTCCTGCCATGTGACAGTTGCATGACTGGCGCATTCGAATGCGGATTGGGAGGTCGTCACGGAAATTGGCGGGGGGCGGAGTACTCGTCGGAAAAGTTGATGGAATCCGTCTCTACGAGCGGTGACCAATCAATACAGAGATTTCGCTACCTATTGAATTCAGCAGGCCGATATAACGCTCGAAATCGCGATTATTGACGATCGATGTTAGCGTAGAGAGACTGATCGCTGCCGTTATCTTGCCCTTGTGATCAAAAATCGGCACGGCGGCGCAGCGCACGCCTTTCACATGTTCCTGTTCGTCGATCGCATAACCCTGTTCGCGGACGGTCGCGATCTCCTGCAGGAAGGCGTCTTCGCCGGTGATCGTGCGTGGTGTCATCGGGTCGTAGGAATAGTCTTCCAGGATGCGCTCTCTCGCCTGCTCATCCTGGAAGGCGACAAGCACCTTGCCCATGGCCGTACAGTGAAGCGGCAATTGCCGGCCGATGCGAGAATAGGTGATGATTGCCGCCTGGCCTTCCACCTTGTCGATATAGACGCCGTGGCCGGCATCAAGGATGCCGAGGTGGGTCGTCTGGCCAGTCTTTGTCGAGAGATCGACGAGGAAGCGATTGCAGACCGTGCGGATATCGATCGAGCTGATGACGAAATTTCCGCGCTCGACCAGTTTCATTCCAAGGCGATAACGCCCGTTGTCGTCGTTCTGATCGATGTAACCGCGGGCTTGCAGGGTTTTGAGCAAGGCATGCAGGGTGCTCTTGTTCAATCCTGTCCGGGCACTGATGTCAGTGATCTTCATCTCTTTGTTCTGGTCGTCGAACAGGTCGAGGATCTGGAGTGCTCTGTCTACGGATTGGATTGTCGGCATGCTACCCGCTCGGCTGAGGGCAATCCGGGCTAGGCGGCTTGCCCAGAAATGGACTGACAAGCTCTAACACACATTTTCCTGTCTGACAGGTACACGACTTGTCGCGCAGCTCGTTTGGGGATTTATGGCATGAGAAAATTGGCGGAAGGCGCGGGTTGCGCCTTCCGCCTCGTCTTCAGGTGATGACCATGCTGATAACGAGGATAACAGCAAGGCCAACCACTGAAACCAGCGTACTGAGGACCGTCCAGGTGAGGAAAGTCTCCTTCATGCTGAGCCCGAAAAACTCCTTGAACATCCAGAAACCGGCATCGTTGACATGCGACGCTATGGCGCTGCCGGCACCGGTGGCGAGCGTCACCAGGGCAAGGTTTGCCGGGTTCTCGGCGAGGACGGGAATGACGAGACCAGCCGTCGAGATGGCTGCGACCGTGGCAGAACCGAGCGAGATGCGCAGGATGGCTGCAACACCCCAGGCAAGCACGATCGGCGAAGCGGCGCTGCCGGCGAACATGGTCGCGATGTAACCGCCGACACCACCATCGATCAGGACCTGCTTGAAGGCGCCGCCGCCGCCGATGATGAGCAGCATCATGCCGATATGCGAGACAGCCGAGCCGCAGGAATTCATCAGGTCACGCATCGGAATGTTGCGGTTGAGACCCATCGTGTAGAGAGCAACGAGGATCGAGATCAGCATGGCCGTCGAGGCGTCGCCGACGAGCCGGATGAACGCAAAGGCGCTGTTGTCGCCAAGCCCCATTTCCGTCTGGATGATTGTCACGATCGTGGCGATCGACATCAGGATGACCGGCAGCATGGCGGTGAGCACGCTGACGCCGAAACCGGGCATTTCGTCGTCGCCAAAGGTCTTCTGGCTGCCGAGCGACGACAGGTCGCCGACGCGATTATAGGCGCTCGGTACGATCTTCCTGGCGACCTTGTTATAGAAGGTGCCGCCGACGATGACGGTCGGAATGGCGATGATGATGCCGTAAAGCAGGACCATGCCGATATTGGCGCCGTATTCGCCGGCGATCACGGTCGGGCCGGGATGCGGCGGCAGGAAGGCGTGAGTTGCGAGAAGCGCTGCGACCATCGGCACGCCAAGGCGCAGAGCCGAAATCTTCATCTGGCTCGCCATGGTGAAGATGATCGGGATCAAAAGAACCAGACCGACTTCGAAGAACAATGCAATGCCGATGATGAAGGAGGCGATAACCACGGCCCATTCGACATTTTTGGCGCCGAAGCGATCGATCAGTGTCATGGCGATACGCTGCGCGCCACCGGCATCGGCAATCAGCCGGCCGAGCATAGCGCCGATACCGAAGATCAAGGCGATATGGCCGAGCGTTCCCCCGATGCCGCCTTCGATCGATTTGACGATCTTCGGGAAGGGGATGCCGAGCGCAACGGCAACCCCGAAGGATACGATGATAAGCGAAACGAAAGTGTTGAGCTTCAGCTTCGTAATGAGGACGAGGAGGACGATGACCCCCACGAGAATAATGAATAATGGCATATGTGTTTCCTTCCCAAAACACCGCTTTTGCGGGTTGCTTGCAGACACACGATCCCCGTGCCGCCGATTGCTCGGCGGCAGATGATGCGGGGTCGGTTGTCAGGATTGGGCGGCCGACTCCTACGGCCGCCCGGGCCGGCCTTAACGGCCGGCCTCTTCGGCCTTCAGCGCAGCCTGGCCGGCAGCAAGCACCTTGAGGATCTTGTCCGTGTCATAGACACAGCCACCCCAGGTGCCGCCGCTTGCCGCCTGAAGGGCGGCCCAGAGGCGCGTATCGTCGGGCAGGGCCAGCGCCGGTTTGAGATCCGGGTGACCCTCACGTTCGGCAAGCACTTTCGCGCCCTCCGCCGGTGTCAGCGGCTTGTCCTCGGTGCCGATGAAGTTGAGCGAGCCCTCGAGCTTGATCGTATCGACGATCATTTCGACGATATCGCCATCGCGGAGCTTGGCGATCGGCCCGCCTGCCAGCGCTTCCGGGCCGATATGGCCGACGCAGGCGCCGGTGGAGACACCGGAGAAACGTGCGTCGGTGAGCAGCGAGACGTGCTTGCCGTAGGAGAGGTGTTTCAGCGACGAGGTCAACTGATAAGTCTCTTCCATGCCAGTGCCCGAAGGGCCGCCGCCCATCACCACCATGATGTCGCCGGCATGAATGCCGCCAGACTTGATGGTGCGGATGCCGTCACGCTCCGAGGTGAAGACCTTGACCTTGCCGGTATGGCGATAGACGCCATCCGCTCCGACGACACTCGGATCGATCGCGGTCGACTTGATGACCGACCCTTCGGGCGCAATGTTGCCGACTGGGAAGGTGATGGTGGAGGTCAGTCCCCGTTCGGCCGCCTGGGCAGGGCTCATGATCACGTCTTCGGGGCGAACACCGTCCTGTTCAAGGAGAATGGCCTTGAACCGTTCGCGGCGCTCGGATTTCTCCCACCGATCGAGATTTTCCTTCACGGTTTCGCCGGTCACCGTCAGGGCGTCCTCGTGCAGGAGACCGAGCGCACGCAGATGCAGCATGACTTCCGGCACGCCTCCGGCGAGGAAGGCCCGGACAGTCGGATGTGGCACCGGACCGTTCGGCAACACGCTGACGAGGCGCGGGACGCGGCGGTTGATCTCCGTCCAGTCTTGCACGCTCGGCATCCGACAGCCCGCGGCATGCGCAATCGCCGGAAGATGAAGAAGCAGGTTGGTCGAGCCGCCGAAGGCAGCATGGACCATCATCGCATTCTCGATCGCCTTTTCGGTCAGGATATCCTTCGTCGTGACCCCGCGCTCATTGAGCGCCAGCGCTGCACGGGCCGACTGACGCGCGATATCCAGCCAGACCTGTTGCCCTGAAGGCGACAGCGCCGAATGGGGGAGCGCAAGGCCAAGGCCTTCGGCGACAACCTGCGACGTGCCGGCCGTGCCGAGAAACTGACAGCCGCCGCCCGGCGAGGCACAGGCCTTGCAACCGAGCTGTGAGGCTTCTTCGAGGCTCAGCTCATGATTGGCGAAACGTGCGCCGATCGTCTGCACCTTGCCGGCATCGTCACCTTTCGTTGCCGGCAGAGTGGCTCCACCCGGCACCAGGACGGTGGCGATGTCGTGCATGGAAGCGAGCGCCATCATCATTGCCGGCAGTCCCTTGTCGCAGGTGGCGATGCCGACGACCGCCTTGCGGGTTGGGAGCGAACGGATCAGCCGCCGCATGACGATGGCCGAGTCGTTGCGATAGGGCAGGGAGTCGAACATGCCGGTCGTGCCCTGTGAGCGTCCGTCGCATGGGTCGCTTACATAGGCGGCATAGGGTACGCCGCCCGTTTCCGAGACGGCTTGCGCAGCAGCCTTCACCTGATCGCCGATCTCGTAATGGCCAGTATGCATGCCGAGTGCAATCGGCTTGCCTTCGGCATCGCGCAATCCGCCGGTGGTGGCGAGGATGAATACCTCGCGACCCAGCAGTTTTGCGGGATCCCAACCCATGCCTGCATTCAACGTCATGCCGAAAATGTCGCCGCTCGGGCGGTTGATCAGCATGTCGCCGGTCAGGGGAAGGGCGCCGGCGGGACCCGGCGACTTCGTCCTGACGTCATAGATGTCGTAGTCTTTTTCTTCGTGGATCGTACCTTCGGACATGAGTTTTCCTCCACTCGTGAATTGATGTTTTTTGTTAGGTCAGGCGGAGATCAGGCCCGCATCGGCCAGAACGTTACGGACCACGGCGACTTTCTCTTCGCTGAGCTTTGCGGCTGCCGGAGGCAGCGAGTGGCAGCAAACGTCGATCCCGCAGGCCTTCATGGCTTCCTTGACGACACCGACGAACGGCACGTCGACCTTGTAGATGCGGGGCAGCTTGAGGATGGTGCGGTGAAGTTTTGCAGCCTTGGCGAGATCGCTCTCCTTGACCGCACGATAAATGCCGATGGAGATGTCCGGCGCGAAATTGGCGCTGGCCGAAATGGCGCCGTCACCACCCAGAAGCAGCGTGTTGAGGAGGTGGTCGTCAAAGCCGCAGAAGACGCTGAAATCGGGATGGGCGCTCTTCACGACATCGACCATATCGCGCAGATGAGCAACGGAATCGATCGTATCCTTGAGGCCGACGATATTGGAATGGGCATCGACCAGGCGCTTGACGAAGGCCGGGTAGAGATCCTGGCCGGTGAGTGCCGGGAAGTTATAGAGAAGCACCGGCAGATCGACCGATTTGGCGATCGTGGAGAAATAACCGAACAGGTTTTCTTCCGTAACCTTCCAGTAATAGGGGTTGATCGCGACGACACCGCTTGCGCCGATCGACTGGGCGTGCTGGCTGAGCGCAACGGCCTCGCGGGTATTGGTGCTTCCGGTGCCGATCAGGACCGGGACGCGGCCATCGGTATATCGGACAACGAATTCGGCAACGGCGATACGCTCGTCATAGGACATCTGCGAGAATTCGCCGCCGGTTCCCAAGAAGAACATGCCATCGACGCCGGCGCCAACGAGATGATCGATGACCAGAGCCATGCCTTCGGTGTCGAGCTTACCCTCATCGGTGAAGATCGTGGGAACAGGTGGGATGATGCCGGAAAATTTCATCGGTCTGGTCATGAATAAACCTCCTTGCAGACAATGCGATAGCGGCACCTGCGGAACGGCCGCCTGTTAGGAAAATCTTATTTGTTCAGCATTATAGAACTCTGTTCTGAACAATTTGACTGTAGCTTAGACATGATCGTTCGGCATTGCCAAGCGGCATTCCGAGGCGCTATGTCGCATTGGGACGACTGAAGGCCGTTAGAATAGGGGGCCATGATTGCCGTCATGAGAGGGGGAAGAGATAAACTATCGACGGTTTTTAAGAATGGCCGAAAAGCTGTGTAGCCTACTCATGATTTGAAGTGGGACGCTTGATGCGGTCAGTCTGATCCCTTAGCCCTTATTTCGGAATTGAGATCGTGCGGGAGAGCAGAATGACCGTTGATACTAGCCTCTATTCCATGTCTGGAACCTGCTTCTTCGATCTTGTTCCGGCAGCTGGCGGCGCGCCCTATCGGATATTTCTCTTCATTCCTTCCGGAGAACCGCCAGAAAACGGATGGCCGCTTCTGGTGACGACCGACGGCAATGCGATGTTTCCTTTCGCGGTCGCAAGCCTCGTGACTCAGGCGCCTTATCCGACTGCAACGAATGTCGGCTGGGGCGTTGTCGCGGCGATAGGTTATCCGACCGACGAACCCTACAATGCGATGCGGCGGGCCTGGGATCTCGGGCCGCCGCCGGTCAAATCCTATCCGCCTTACGTTGAGGGTGGACCGCCGGTCATGATCGGCGGAACCGGCGCGCTGCTGGATTTTATCGAAACGGCCGTGATCCCTAAGATTGCCGGCATGGTGCGGCTCGATCCGACACGCCGATCGCTTTTCGGCCATTCCTTTGGCGGTCTCTTCACGCTTTTTGCCCTGTTCGAGCGCCCCGGACTGTTTGCCAACTGGATCGCGGCCAGCCCGACCATCTACTGGGAAGGCAGCGAGATCCTCAACAACGAGGCAAAGCGAAACACTGAGCCGGGAGCGTCGCCATTCCTACATCTTTCGGCCGGTGAATATGAGTGCAGTGAACTGGCGCCTTTCCAGTACAGCAACGAAGATGCCGCGACGCGTCTGGAAAGGAAGAAATCGGAGCGCACCGTTTCTCTTGCGCGGGAAATGGCGGAGCGTCTGAACAGCACCGAAGACGGCATCCACACGCAGTTCGAAATCTTTGCCGGCGAGACGCATATGTCCGTCGTCGGGCCAGCCGTGAACCGTGCGATCAGCATCGCTTTTGCGGTAAAATGATTGAGTGCCGATTGGGACCGTGTTGCTGGCTGGAGGAGTGCACTTGCGCGCCTATCGCCCAGCATTCCTTCTGCTGAAAATGCGCCGGAAAGTTTGAACTCCTTCCGGAGCCTTCAGTTGGAAACGCTACTCCGTCTTGAGTTTCCCCAAGGCCTTATGCGCTTTGGGCGGCAAGAAAACTCTCGTAAGTCTGCTTCAAGCCGACCTTCAGAGGGCGGGCATTGTCCCAGCCGAGTTCGTGCAGGCGGGTCAGATCGGCAAGCTTGCGCGGCGTGCCATCCGGTCGTGAAAGGTCAAAGGCAAGCGGCCCCTCGAAACCCACCGTATCGCTGACGAGTTGCGCAAGGTCGGCGATCGAGAGCTCTTCACCCGAGCCGATATTGACCGGCAAGGCACCGGAGTAGTTGCGTAGCAGGAAGACGACGGCTTCGGCGAGGTCGTCGACATGCAGGAATTCGCGAAGCGGATTACCGCTGCCCCAGATCGTCAGGTTTTTAGCCTTATTCGCCTTGGCCTCATGCGCCTTGCGGATCAGCGCCGGCAGAACATGGCTTGTTTCCAGATCGTAATTGTCGCCGGGCCCGTAAAGATTGGTCGGCTGGGCCGAGATGAAATCCAGTCCCTGTTCCTGACGATAGGCTTGGCAAAGCTTGATGCCGGCGATCTTGGCGATGGCGTACCACTCGTTGGTCTTTTCCAGCGGTCCCGTTAGCAGTGATTCTTCGCGGATCGGCTGTTCCGCATCACGTGGATAGATGCAGGTCGAACCGAGAAGCAGGAGTTTTTCCACACCGGTCCGCGCAGCCGCCTCGATGACATTCGCTTCGATCATCAGATTGTCATAGAGGAAGGCGACCGGCGAGGCGCTGTTGGCGGCAATGCCGCCAACACGGGCCGCCGCCATGATGACGGCGTCCGGCTTCATATCTGCCATCCACCGGCGCGTAGCCGCCTGATCGCGCAGGTCGATCTCGCTGCGCGGCACGGTCAGCACCTCGCAGTTTTCCCCGGAGAGAAGACGTACGAGCGCGGAGCCGACCATGCCACGATGGCCGGCAATCCATATCCGTTTTCCCTCAAGCTCAAACACGGGGGCCATCGGTCAGTCCTTGTCCCTCTGGTGAACCGAATTCGCATGTTCGCGAATGTCGGACTGGACCATTTCGGTAATCATCTCTTCCAGCGTCGTTGTCGCCGCCCAGCCGAGCTTTTCCTTAGCCTTGGCAGGATCACCCAGCAAGAGATCGACTTCCGTCGGACGGAAGTAACGCGGATCGACCTCGACGAGGCAGCGACCGGTGCCGCGCTCGAAACCCCGCTCCTCGACGCCTTCGCCCTTCCATTCGATCTCGACACCGGCAATCTTAAAGGCGGTGCTGACGAAGTCACGTACGCTGACAGTGCGTCCGGTGGCAAGAACGTAGTCGTCCGGTTCATCCTGCTGGAGCATGCGCCACATGCCTTCGACGTAATCGCGCGCGTGACCCCAGTCACGCTTGGCGTCGAGATTGCCAAGATACAAACGCTCCTGGTCTCCCGCCGTGATCGCTGCGACAGCACGGGTGATCTTTCGGGTCACGAAAGTCTCGCCGCGACGCGGGCTTTCATGGTTGAAGAGAATGCCGTTGGACGCATGCATGCCGTAGGATTCGCGGTAGTTGACCGTGATCCAGAAGGCATAGAGTTTCGCCACGCCATAAGGCGAACGCGGATAGAACGGGGTTGTTTCCTTCTGCGGCGTCTCGACTACCTTGCCGTAAAGTTCGGACGTGGATGCCTGGTAGAAACGCGTCTTCTTTTCCATGCCCAAAATGCGGATCGCTTCGAGGATACGCAATGTACCCATGCCATCCGCATTCGCGGTGTATTCCGGTGTCTCGAAGCTCACATGTACGTGGCTCTGTGCCGCAAGGTTATAGATCTCGTCCGGCTGCACTTCCTGAATAATGCGGATCAGGTTGGTGGAATCGGTCATGTCGCCGTAGTGTAAGGTAAAATGGCGATGTGAAACATGCGGATCTTCGTAGAGGTGATCGATGCGCCCAGAATTGAAGCTCGACGAGCGGCGCTTGATGGCATGAACTTCATAGCCCTTTGAGAGCAGAAGCTCAGCCAGATAGGATCCGTCCTGTCCGGTAACGCCGGTTATCAATGCGCGTTTCGAAGCAGTATTGGTCATCTTTGTCATTCCTCAGCAGGGGCGGGCGACAGCGGCAAAGGCTTCAGCCACGCGCGCAATATCCGCCTCGGTCAGATTATGGTGGTTGGGCAGGTAGATGCCGCAATCATGCACCTTGTCTGCATTCGGCAGTGCGAGACGCGGGTTGTCGCGAAGCCAGAAGGGATGGCGCGCGATGTTGCCGCAGATCAACGGCCGGCACTCGATATCGAGCGCGTTGATATGCTTGTAGGTTTCGAGCCGGTTTTCGATGAAGGTGCCGTAGGCGAAGGAAGACAGAATCTCGGTGTCGCCCGCCTGGCAGAAGAAATCCGGCAATGCCTTGCGGTAAAGCTCGAAATTGATGCGCCGACGTTCAACGATATGGTCGAGCTTTTTCAGCTGCGAGCGGCCTAAGAAGGCCTGAAGATCGGTCGAGCGTAGATTATAACCGGCGTGATAGAAGGTGTAGAGGTTCTTGAACTCGTCGATACCGTTCTCATCCGCCAGCGACTTGCGCAGGTCAGGTTTCAGGTCGCGGCTCCAGCCATGCGAACGCAGCGAAAGCATCAGCTGGTGCAGGTCGCTATCATCGGTAACGACCATGCCGCCCTCGATGGTCGAGATATGGTGGCCATAATAGAAGGAGAAGCTGCCCGCGGTGCCGATCGAGCCGAGCTTCCGGCCCTTGTAGGTCGAGCCAAGCGCTTCGCAGGAATCTTCGAGCAGGATGATGTCATAGCGCTGGCAGATGTCGCGGATCGCATCCATGTCGCCTGAGTGGCCGAGAACGTGTACGAGAATCAGCAGCGACGGCGGATCTACGCGGCAAAGATCCTCCAGATGGTTGAGATCGATCCCGAGCGAATTGGCATCGCAATCACAAAGGCGCACGTCGAAGCCCAACTGAAGAAGCGGCGAGACTGTCGTGACCCAGCTGACACCGGCCGCGATCGCCTTGTTGTTGCGCAGGCGACCGGCTTCCTTCAGGGCTGCAATCATCAGAAGGTTGGCTGAAGAACCGGAATTCACATAGACCGCATGGCGGCTGTTCATCCAAGTTGCGAACTCTTCTTCGAAGGCAAGTGTTTGCTCGGCCTTGGTCAGCCGATTACCTGCGAGCATCCATGTTGAGAGTGCTTCGAGCTCATCTTGGGCGATGGTTTCTTCTGCAAGGCGAATAGGACGAAGTCCGGACATCAGGATGTCTCCCTCATGCGCACTGCGCGCATCACTTTCATTTCCATGTAATAGCGGGTGACTTCCGCATAGGCGGCGCGCAGCTTCTTGGTCTTTTCTCCAGACGCAAAAGCATCGATGGTGATGGAGCCCTCATGGGCACGGAAGAAGGCGAGCGGTTCACGAACAAACCCGACTTTTGGGTAGCGCAGCATGGAAAGTAGCGCCACAAAAGCGTCAGGCCCCACACCGCGATACTCATTCGTCTGCAATGGCAGGCGCCCCTGGTAGAGTGCATCGAGCAGGATCTGTCGACGATAGACAGCTGCGCCGGGGGAGATAAGGGAAGAGAGGATCTGCTTCTCCACCGCCTCGACGGGGAATGTGCCTGTCGCGGGCAGCCATTCGACGAACTGGCGCAGCTTTGTCGGAAGCCCCGGACCATCGACGACATCGGCACCGCTGAATGAGAAACCGGTGCTCTCGTCGATAACGGAAAGGCAGGCTTCGATGAAATTCGGGGCGATCCAGTCGTCGTCATACTGCAGATGAACAAAGTCGCCCTTGGCGTGCAGTACACCTTCCAGCCAGCAGAAATGCGGGCCGAAGTCACGCTCGCGGCGAATGTAGAGAATGCGGTCACCATAAGCCTCGGCCACTTTCGGCGTTTCGTCCGTCGATCCGTGATCGACGACGATGACCTCGACAGGGCTCGTCTGGTTTAACGAACTCTCTATGGCTAATGGCAACATGCCGGCGCGATTGAAGGTTGGAATAACGATGGAAACAGTCTCAGACATCAAGGTCTCCTAGGATCTGTCTAAGCCGCGAAATATTCGCGATCAGAGTATCGGCGCTGCCGGTGGCGCGGATTTCGAGAGGTTGTGGGCTCAAGCCCTGAACGAAATCTCGGATTGTCGTGCCATTGCCGGATGCAACATTGACGGGGCCGGTGGCATCGGAAAGGGCGAGGCGAACGACGTATTCGGCAGCTTTCTCGGCGGCTAGGAAATCCCGGATGCTATCGCCGCCCGGAAGCTCGAAAGGCTGCGTCAGGTCTTCATCGGCAAGCCGCCGCTCGATCGAGGGGCGCAGGAAAGAACCGGTCTGGGCCGGATCGTGGATCGAGAACAGTCGTGTCGCGAGAAATGCCCGGCCGGTGGCCTCGCATATGTCAGCGGCGGCGCTTTCCGCCTGCCATTTCGTGCGACCATAAAGCGATGACGGGGCTTTCTCGGAATCCTCGGAAATCGGTTCGGCAGATGGTGCGTAGACGTGGCTCGATGAGCAGAAGAGGAAGGAAGCGCGGGTTCCCTCCAGTGCGGAAAGGAGGTTTATCGTGCCGCCGACATTCACTGCGTAGGCGCGCGCCGGATCGGCCTTGACCGAAGCAACGGGTACCAGAGCGGCAAGATGAATGACTTTGTTGACGGGAGGAAACGCCGCAATCTGCGCCCGCACAGCATCCGGCTGGGTCAGATCGGCACTATTGACGATCACTTCGGCATCCGGTGCCAGACGCGTCAGATGCCTGACGACATGCCGCCCCAGAATGCCGCCTGCCCCGGTTATCAGGACACGCATTGATCATACCCCTTGCGGACCGATTGCCCCGTCGGAACCGATCGGCGATGCGAGAGGAGGCCGAACGTCTGCTGCATGCAATACCCTTGTTATGCGTGACGAAGGGCTTCGCAGCGCAGACAATACACCCATTTGGTAGGTGCGAACGCCCGCCGTTCCGCCCCTCAGAAAACTTGGTCAATGGCAATTGACGCGAACGCTCGACGCATGCCATGCCTCAATAACCATCATTGATCGGCATCAATGACCATTGTGCCATGCGCGAACCTTACGGCGAAGGAATTCCCCAATATGCATTATACCAAGGTGAGGACGCAGAGCGATTTCGAGGGCGCTCTGGTTACCGTGTATTGCGCGGTCTGGCATCGCCAGCAGAACAAGCTCGACCTTC
Organism: Neorhizobium sp. UBA3556; assembly: GCA_002376235.1. Classification (GTDB taxonomy): domain Bacteria; phylum Pseudomonadota; class Alphaproteobacteria; order Rhizobiales; family Rhizobiaceae; genus Neorhizobium. Next base: position 166,067 of record DFNX01000006.1, read on the forward strand.
TAAAGTCACATTACATCAATCTTCGCAGCCAGAGCATCGGTGTCCGCATTATCTACATTTTTGACAATGGAGACACGCCGCCGGATTGGCTCGATGCCGACTGCTACGTGTTTTCAGGGCCGCTTTCGATCTATGAGGCATGGGCGGCTGCCGTGGCACTCAACAAATCGTTCTATGTCATGAACCTCAATCTCGACGACCGTTTGGCCACCAATGCGGTGGAAATGATGGTCGGTGCGTCCTGTGCCTCGTCTGCGGCACTCGTCGGCGGCGAGTGGCTGGTCTGCTTCGATCAATCGCATCTGGACCAGGCGTTCAAGGCGCCACTCCTCATGGCATCGGAATTCGTGCCAGCCTGGCCGCCGAAACCGCACCCGCGTCTCAGACTCGGCTCCGGCACGGGTGAACGCGGCACCTACGGCCCGGCAACGCTCTGGCATGCAGCAGCAGTCGGCAAATACTATCCGAGCTATTTCAACGACGGATCGATCATCCGGTCGATTGGCGACACGCTGTTCTGGACTGCCTTGCAGCAGCGGAACCTGAAAATGGTGCGTCTGCCGATACTGATCGGCAAATATTACTCCTCACCGACAGAACAGGCAGAATTTCGCGCGAACGAGGATCAGGAGCTTCTCGCCCGTCATGGTGTTTCGAAGATTTCGTTTGCTGATCGTATCGTCAGCGGCGAAGTGCCTGAACTGGCGGGCTAGAGCAATTCCAGCAAAAGTTGGAACCGGTTTTGCGTCTGGAATTGCGTTGAAACAAAGAGATAGAGCAGTTGCGCGTTTCGAAGTGAGGCGGAAATGCTCTTGAATATTTGGTGAGAGCTTGGAGACGAACGATGCCCGCGGCCGCAGGACTGCGGGCATCGTTCGTTGAGGCGTCGAATTTTTAGCGCACCGTTTGCCGTTGCTCTCCCAGACCAGCGATGCCGAGTGTCATCACGTCACCGCGCTTCAGATAGGTCGGTGGTTTCATGCCCATACCGACGCCGGGTGGGGTGCCTGTGGTGATGATATCGCCGGGTTCCAGCCGCATGAAGCGCGACAGGTAGGAAACGATATGGGCGAGCGAGAATATCATCGAGCTTGTCGAGCCGGTCTGTCGGCGCTCGCCGTTGACGTCTAGCCATAGACCGAGGTTCTGGACATCGGCGATCTCGTCGCGGGTGACCAGCCAGGGACCGACGGGTCCGTAGGTCGGCAGGCTCTTGCCCTTGATCCACTGGCCGCCGCGTTCGATCTGATAAGAGCGTTCGGATACGTCGTTGCAGATGCAGAAGCCCGCCACATGGTCGAGAGCATCTGCCTCGGAGACGTTGAAGGCGGCGGTTCCGATCACCATCGCGATCTCCACCTCCCAGTCCGATTTCTCCGATCCCTCCGGCATCACAACGTCGTCGGTCGGTCCGGAAATGGAGGAGGGCGCCTTGCTGAACACGACCGGCTCGCTCGGGATCGGCATGTTGGATTCATGCGCGTGGTCGACATAATTCAGGCCGATCGCGATGAAGTGGCCGGGTTTGGCGACGCAGGAACCAAGCCGTATTCCCGCTTCAACAAGCGGCAAGGTGCTCGGATCGGCACTGCGAATGCGCTCAAGGCTTGCCGGTGACAGAGCCTCTCCGGTAAAATCCGCAACAAGGCTGCTTACGTCTCGGATGCGGTCTTCACCATCGAGAATACCCGGGCGCTCCGCACCCGGCGCGCCATAACGAACCAGTTTCATAGTCTCTCCTGAAATGTAGGTGCTTGTCAGCAGGCCGCATCGCGGCCTGCTTTTGAGGTTCAGCAGCAGTCCGGCTTACTGATTGAGCATTTCTTCCGGCAGCGACTGCTTGAAATAATGTTCGTAGACCTTGTTCAACTCGCCGTTCTTGAGATTGGCGATGATCCATTCGTTGACCCAGGTTTCGAGCTCCGGCTCCTTCTGGCGCATGCCGATGGCCATCGGGTAAGCCGCCAGTTCGACCTTGATGGCAAGGTCTCGGTTCGCGTTCTGGTCGGCGACGGCCTGGGCAGTGGAAAGCGCTGCCGACATGTAATCCTGCTGGCCGGTGCCGACCGCCGTATTGGTGGTTGCCTCGTCCTCGTAGCGGACGATATTGGCGCTCACGCCCTTGTCCTTTATCGCCTTGCTCAACTCGATATCGGCCGTTGTGCCGCGCGCGACGGCAACGCTCTTGCCATCCAGGCCGGAAGCGTCCTTCAGGTCTTCAGCCTTGGGGCCGAGGATCACAACCGGGATAACGCCGTAGGGTTTGGAAAAGGAGATGACCTTCTTGCGCTCTTCGGTGATCGAGAAGGAGGCAATGACGAGATCGACCTTGTTGGAGATGAGGAACGGTACGCGGTTTGCTCCCGAGACCGGCACCACTTCGAGCGTGACGCCAAGATCCTTTGCCAGCAATTTGGCCGTATCGATATCGAGGCCGGTCTGCTGCGCCTTGTCGTCCAGCATGCCGTAGGGCGGATGGCCGACATCGACGGCGATCTGGATGCGACCGCGCTGCTTGATGGTTTCGAGTGCGTTGGCGAATGCTCCTCCAGCACCGCCAAACAGCATGGTCATGGCAAGGCCGCAGGACAGGGTGCGGCGAGACAGTTTGATATTCATGCTTTTTCCTCCTCCATCCGCCGTCCCATGACGGCGGCAAAATCAATGCCGAGCCGTCACAGTCCGCTTCCGACGAACTGCCTGAGTTCGACTGTCTGCGGGTCGTCGAGCATCGTGCCCTTGCCGGCCTCCCAGACGCGGCCCTGATGCATGTAGACGACGAGATCGGCGACCTGCCGGGCAAACGCCATTTCGTGGGTGACGAGCACCATGGTCATGCCGCCGGCAGCAAGCTTGCCGATGACACGCAGCACTTCGCCGGTCAGCTCCGGATCGAGCGCCGAGGTAACTTCGTCAAACAGCATCAGCTTTGGCCGCATGGCGAGCGAACGGGCGATCGCGACGCGCTGCTGCTGACCGCCGGACAGTTGTTCGGGATAGCTTGATGCCTTTTCCGATAATCCGACCTGTTCCAGTACTTCGGCCGCCAAAGCGTGGCTCTCAGCCGCATCGAGGCTGTTCACCTTTCTCGGTGCAAGCGTCACATTCTGCTCGACCGTCAAATGCGGAAAGAGATTGTAGCTTTGGAAGACGATGCCGACTTCCTTGCGCAGTTCCCGCAATTCGAAATCGCGGGCGCGCAGATTGCGGCCGCAGACGGTCAGCTCGCCGCCATTGATCTTTTCCAGACCGTTGATGCAGCGCAGCGCCGTGCTCTTGCCCGATCCGCTTCGGCCGATCAATGCCGCGACCTGGCCCGGCATGACATCGAGGTCGATGCCTTTCAGCACTTCCAGCGCGCCAAAACTCTTGCGAACATCGCGAAACGAGACCATCGGCTGGGCGCCGCCTTGCGGGGCGACCGGGGTGTGGACGGAATTCATCGAAATGACGGTCATGCATTTCTCCTGTGAAGGCGCAGTTCGAACCGGCGGGCGTAGCGCGACAGCGGGAAGCAGATGGCGAAATAGATCAGCGCCGCGGCGGTGAAGATGACGAAGGGCTTGAAGGTGGCGTTGTTCAAAATCTTGGCCGAATAGGTAAGATCGAAGAAGCCGATCACCACCGAATAGGAGGTGTTCTTGACGATCTGCACGAGAAAGCCGACCGTCGGTGGCACGGCGATACGCAGCGCCTGTGGCAGGATGACGTAGATGAAACGCTGCAGGTTGGTGAGCGCCAGGCATTCGCCGGCTTCCCACTGGGTTTTCGGCACGGCCTGGATGCAGCCCTTCCAGATTTCACCGAGATAGGCGCTGGAATAGAGCGTCATGGCAATGGCGGCGGCCACCAGCGCATTGACGTCGAACCCGTAAATGCTGACGCCGAAATAGATGACGAACATGATGACCGGCAACGGAATGCCCTGCACGAATTGCACATAGACACTCGATAAACGACAGAGAAACCAGCCGCGCGAGATGCGGGCGAGTGCCACTGGCAGGCCGACGATCGTGCCGCCGACAAAGCCCATCAGGGACAGGACAACCGTCCAGAAGGCACCCTGAACCAGAAAGCCGTATTGATCGAGGCTCACGCCAAGCATGGGCTGTCTCCTTTCAGATGCAGGGAAATGCAGGTTGGACAGCGTCTCATAGCGGTGTCCTCAATTTGCGCAGGCGGGTGAAGGCGAGCTGTGCCGCGCCGTGAAGACAGAGCCGCAGCATGGTGACGAGGACGAGGTAGAGAACCGCGATCACCAGATAGACATCGAAGCCGCGGAAGGTGATCGACTGGACCTGATACCCGACGCCGGTCAGTTCCTCGACCGAGATCTGCGACATGATCGAGGTCGCCAGCATCATCAGGATGAACTGGCTGACCAGCGCCGGATAGACCAGTTCTGCAGCCTGCGGCAGCTGGATGTTCCAGAAAATCTGGCGGCGGGTCATGGCAAGACAGTTGGCCGCTTCCAGCTGCCCCTTGGGGATCGCCTGAAATCCTGCGCGCATGATTTCCGCCGAATAGGCGCCGGTATTGATGACCAGCGCGATCACCGCCGCATTGAACGGGCCAATACGAGCGCCAAGCACGGTCAGGCCGAAAAACAGCCAGAAAACCTGGATGATCAGCGGCGTATTGCGGATCGCCTCGACATAGATCGTGACCGCCGTCTGCAGCCAGCGAGGCCCATATAACCGGCCGACGGCGCAGGCCGTGCCGAGCGCAAAGCCCGGCAGGATCGAAACCACCGTCAGCATGACGGTCAGGCGGACGCCATTGATGATTTCTGATCGAAAGCTTTCGAGAAAGCTGAAATCGAACACATAGTCCAAGCTGTTCCTCCTCCTCACCATCAGGTCGGTTGCAGCGTGTTTCGTGTGGTCCTCCTCGACGACACGAAACCGGAAATCCTGCTCCGATTATTTTCCTTGACAGTTCGATAGTGGCAGTGAAATGACTTTTGTCGACAAAGTCAATTTCTTTCTTTAGGAGGATGAGATGAAAATTGATGTCCAGGCCGGCTCGAATATTCCGGCCGCCATTCTGTTGAATTCACTGGATAATGTTGCCGTCGCACGGCGTGAAATCGCCGTCGGTAAGGCGGCCGGCGTCAACGGGATCGTTGCAACGGCGGTCATTCCTCGAGGTCACAAGATTGCGATCCGCCCGATCGCCAAGGGTGAGGCGGCGACGAAATACGGGCAGACGATCGGCATTGCCAGCTGCGATATCGCGCCCGGAGATCACGTCCATCTGCAGAATATCGCCATGCAGGACAGCGACGTGACGCATCATTTCTCGTCGCATGTGCCGGTGATCGATTTCGTGCCTGAAACCGAGCGACGCACCTTCGAAGGCTATCTGCGGCCGGACGGCCAGGTTGGCACGCGCAATTACATCGGCATCATTTCGTCGGTGAACTGTTCCGCCACCGTGTCCCACGCGATTGCCGATCATTTCAACCGCGGCGGCGGTTTGAAAGGATATGACAATATCGATGGCGTGGTGGCTCTGACGCACGGGCAGGGCTGTGCGATCGGCACCGGCACCGAGGGTTACGAATATCTGATCCGGACGCTGAGCGGTTATGCACGCAATCCGAATTTCGCCGGTATCCTGATGATCGGGCTCGGTTGCGAGGTGAACCAGATTTCGCTGATTCAGGAGAAATACGGGCTGGAGGAGAGCCATTTCCTCAGAACGATGACGATTCAGCAACTTGGCGGAACCCGCAAGACGGTCGAGGTGGCCTCCGCGATTATCGTTGAGATGCTTGAGGCGCTGAAAGGGCAGAAGCGGACGACCCAGCCGCTTTCCAAGCTGAAGCTTGCGCTGCAATGCGGCGGCTCGGACGGATATTCCGGCATTTCGGCCAATCCTGCTCTCGGTCATGCATCCGATCTTCTGGTCAAACATGGCGGCACGGCGGTCTTGAGCGAGACGCCGGAGATCTATGGTGCCGAGCACCTTCTCACCATGCGAGCGGTAAAGCCGGAAGTTGCGCAAAAGCTTATGGACCGGATCGAATGGTGGGGTGATTATACATCGCGCCACGGTGCCGAACTCAACAACAACCCATCACACGGTAACAAAGCCGGTGGCCTGACGACGATCCTTGAAAAGTCGCTCGGCGCGGTCGCCAAGGGCGGCTCCATGCCGATGCAGGCCGTATACGAATATGCGGAGATCATTGACGAAACTGGCTTCGTGTTCATGGACACGCCCGGTTATGATCCGGTTGCCGTGACCGGCCAGATTGCTGGTGGCTGCAACATGCTGATCTTCACCACTGGCCGCGGTTCTGTCTCGGGTTTCAAGCCGGTGCCGACGATCAAGGTTGCAACCAATACGGAAATGTTCGAACACATGAGCGAGGACATGGATGTCAATTGCGGCGATATCGTCAACGGGCGCGAAAGCATCGAGGAGGCCGGAGAGCGGATTTTCGATACTCTGATCGCGGTCGCATCGGGGCAACGGACGCTCAGCGAAATCTATGACTACGGCAATAATGAATTCGTGCCCTGGCAGCTTGGTGCGATCACCTGATGTAAGACTTGTAATCGGAGAGAGACTTGGAGCGACAGCCGGCCTATCGGCGCATAGCCGAACATCTCGATGGGGCGATCCGCGACGAACGGATCGCCACCGGCGCGATCATCAAGATTGCCGAAGTCGCAAAAATCTTCGGATCGAGCCGCTCTCCGGTAAAGCAGGCTTTCGAAATCCTGGAGGCGCAGGGTAGCGTGCGCCCCCATGACGGGCAGGGGTTTGTGGTCGGAAACGACAGTGAGCCTTTCCGTTTCACATTGACTGCTGATCACCTGACGCTGGGTGATGGCGATGTAGATGCCAATCAGAGCGCCCATGACGAACTGTATTTCAGGATCGAGCGCGAACTGATCCTGCATTCGATGTCCGGTCACCTGCGGGTCAACGAACTGGCGCTCGCCCGGCATTTCGGCATTGGCCGCACGCTGGCACGCGACCTGATTTTCCGGGCCAACAAGCTCGGCATTGTCGCACGGGGAAACGGCGGCCACTGGCATATCGTTGGGCTGGATGTGAAGCGTTGCCGCAATCTCTATGATTTGCGCCGAATACTAGAGCCTGTCGCCCTCGAAGCCGCAACCTCTCTGATCCCGCATGGGGAACTCGAAGCCATGCTGGGCCGTCTTGGTGAAGCCATCGCAGTGTCACCCGCTCTAGACATCGTCGATCTCGATGGACTGGAGAACGATCTCCATCAGCGATGCCTCGGCTATTGCCCCAATCCGGAAGTCATCGAAGCGCTGTCCCGCACCGCGCCGACCTATATTTGCGGCAAATACCTTCAGGTCACGTTATCGGACAATCCGACGATCGAAACCTTCATGCATGACCACAAAGAGATCATCTCCTTTATGCTTGAGGGTAAAAGCAGCGATGCGGCGCAACGGCTCCGGCAACATCTCGACCTTTCCTGCGGTCAGATCGTCGAGCGTCTGACGGAATATCTGGAGACCCGGACGACGCCGGATGTCGAATATATCTGGTGAGCTTGTTCGTGTATGTGCGGATGTTGTTGGTGGAGCAGCCATCCAGCGGGTTCGAGGTTGAAGGGTAGGGGCATCCTCTTGCGTAGAACGCGAAAAAGCGGCGCAATTGCTCGCGCCGCCTTTCCTCCTCCAGTAGCCTGTGATCAGAAGCTGGCCCTGTAGATTCCCAAAACATCCTCGACGCTCATGTCGGCCGGATTGTGATCCATCAGTCGTCGAATGGCATGGGCGTCCGCCGCAAAACGTGGCATGTCTTGTTCTTTCGCACCATGTTTTGCCAGCGACATCTCGATGCCAAGATCGGCACAGAAGGCATGCCCCGCATCGCTCAAGTCAGCCTGTGACAAACCCTTGCCGAAACCGAGCGCTTCGGCCACTTCCGCCGTCTTGTCGGCCACGACTGGCTGGTTGAAGGCCAGAACATGCGGAAATACGATGGCGTTGGCGAGACCATGCGGCAGGTGCAGCAACGTGCCGAGCGGATAGGCGATGGCATGGCCCGCCGCCGTATTGACCGGCCCAAGGCAGATGCCGCCGTAATAGGAGGCGAGCATCATGCCCTCGCGGGCTTCGCGATCCGACCCATCCTTCACCGCGCGCGCCAAAAATTTGCCGACGAGCGAAAAACCCATGCGGGCAAAACCGTCGATCATCGGATGCGCGCGCTTGCTGGTAAACGCCTCGACGCAATGCGCCATGGCATCCACGCCAGTCGCAGCCGTCACGGCCGATGGAACCGAATAGGTGAGTTCCGGGTCGAGCACAGCGAGATCGGCGATGAGATGCGGGCTCTCCACGGCGATCTTGGCTCCGGAGGCCGGGTCAGTGATCAGCGAACGGATACCGGCTTCCGAACCGGTACCGGCCGTCGTCGCCACCTGCGCAAGCTGCGTCTTGCGACCGGATACCTTGTTGGGACCGGCCACATCGGCAAGCATCTGCTCGCCATCCCAAAGGGCGGCTACCAGCTTGGCGACATCCATTACGGAACCACCGCCGAGACCAACAACGAGATCCGGTTTGGCGGCACGCGCCGCAGCCAGTGCCGCATCGAGCGTGGCGATTTCCGGCTCGCCGGGAATGGCATCGAACAGGACAACCTTGCCCGGCAGTTTCAGCCGGTCAACGAAACCGGCGGTGATCGGCGTCGCGATGACCAGCGTCGAGGAAACCTCACCGGCCCAGGGACCGACCTCGCCGATGGTACCGGCGCCGACGATCAGCCTTTTCGGCTGATGCAGGATGATGACGGGAGCGCTGCTCATGCCTTGCCCCCTTTGCCACCGGTTACCAGCTTGCGGGCATAGGCGATCGCTTCCAGCATGTTGCCATGGTTGGCGATGCCCTTGCCGGCAATGTCGAAGGCGGTGCCGTGGTCGACCGAGGTGCGGTCGATCGGCAGGTCGACGGAGACGTTGACCGCTGTATCGAAAGCGACGAGCTTGATCGGGATATGGCCCTGATCATGATATTGTGCGACCACCAGATCAAACGCGCCGGAATAGGCCCGATGGAACACGGTGTCGGCCGAAATCGGACCATAGGCATCGATGCCTTCAGCGCGCGCTGCGGCAACAGCCGGAGCGATCTGGTCGTCATCCTCGGTGCCGAAAAGGCCGTTTTCGCCGCAATGCGGGTTGATGCCGGCAACCGCGATGCGTGGTGCGGCATAACCGGTGCGCTTCAGGTGATCGTTGCCGGCCTTGATCGTTGCAAGAACACGTTCGGTGGTGGCGCGGCGGATCGCTTCCTGCAACGAGACGTGCGTGGAAACGTGGATGACCTTCAGCTTTTCCGAGGCCAGCAGCATATAGGCGGCAGCCGATTTCGTCAGGCTACGCAGCATGCCGGTATGGCCATCGTAATGATGGCCGGCAAGATTGAGCGCTTCCTTGTTGATCGGCGCGGTGACGACGCAGCCGATCACGCCGGCTTCGGCATCGCGCACCGCCTTTTCGATGAAACGGAAGGCCGCATCGCCGGCAACCGGCGACAGCGTGCCCCAGGGGAGCGGCGCACCTTCGATCGGCAGATCGACCACGTAAGGGGTCAGATCGATATCGACGTTGAGCGCCCTGCGTGCGGCTTCGAGAGTCGGCAGGTTGCCGTAGATCCGCGTATTGGCGCGGTCCGCGTCACCCATTTCGGCCAGCGCCCGTACCGTGATTTCCGGTCCGACGCCGCACGGGTCACCCATGGTGATGCCGATGATATTGCTCATGATTATTCTCCCGCTTCAGTACTGGCCCAACCGGGGGCCAGACGAACATATTTGATGGCGCGCCTGTAATAGGTGTAGGCGATGTGAAGACTGCCGTCGGTGCCTTCCAGCAGCCACGGATAGGACATTTCCTTGTTGTGGCCGTCGATGGAATTGTTCGACATGCAGGTGCCCGGACCGTCCTCTATGACGATCCGCTGCGAAAAGCTCTTTGCTCCGTCATCGGAAATGCAGACGGAAACCGGCGCGCGCGGCACGCCCCAGATCGGCACGCAACCGCCATCCGGGTTTGCGTCCGGCCGATCGTCATCCTCGCCCAGCTCATCGTAAAGCGAGGCGCGGCGATCCGAGGACATCTCGGCATTCACCGGATTGCAAATCATTGCGATACGGCCGTCCTTGAGCGTGATCGCCGCAATGGAAGAGTTGTTGTTGGGCACATCGGTCGCCTGCGGTTTCGCCCATGTGCGGCCGCCATCTGCGCTTTCCGTACGATAGACGAAATCGGCCTGACGACGGCGGAACACGGCAGCCAGCCTGTTCTCGCCGAGCGAGACCGGCCCCATATGCACGCAGCCGGTCGACTGGTCGAGATCTTCGAGAACCCACGTCTTGCCGCCATCCTGCGAAATGCCAACCGCGGCGCGGTCATGGCTGCCGTTCCATTTCTGGCCCGGTCGCTGGATGCAGCGAAAGATCGGCAAAAGCCATGCGCCATCGTCGCGAACCACCAAGGGTGCGCGAACGAAACAGCCCCGTGGAAGATCGAGATACTCTCCTTCACTCGCCGTCAGCTTTGTCGGATCGGCAACATCGCGCGAAATTTCCGCCATGCGGATACGGCATTCGTCCTGATTGCCGGAAGGCTGCGAAGTATGAAACAACAACAGGCTGCCATTCGGAGCGGCAAACAGAACCGGGTTCTGCTCGGAATGTTTCGGGTCGAAACTCAGCCGCTGCGGTTCACCCCACTGGTCGGAGCCCTCGGCGAGAACAGAGGCGAAGACGGAAATATCCGACTTTCCTTCCAGCGTGCCGCCGAACCAGGCGCAGATCAGCGCGCCGTCATCGGCCAGATGCAGGAAGGATGCATGGTTCTGGATCATCGGCGAGGCCAGCATCGCCTCATGTCGTCCGGGGCCAACGGCTTTCACCGTGCCGTTCATGACGGTTGCAATCTGTTCAGGCGTCATCGGGGTCTCCTCTTCCCCCATGAAAATCACCCAAATAACAAAGTTGTCAAGTTTGAAAAAATTGCCAATTTGCCATTGACGATCACATTAACGGACACATGTTATTGAAATTAAATAGTTTTATGAAAGGCAAATTTGTACAAATTGACAGTTTCGAATATTTAATTTGACAAACTTGCCAAGAAATCCGATGGTCTGCGCCAGCCCAACAGGCATAGATCAAGGGACGGAGGCATCCCGGTCGAAGCAAAGGGCCACGGAGGAATGCCTTCAGACCGCGCAGCTGAGAGCAGCCGGTGCGCCATGAACAAGCAAGCGGTGTGCGACGCGCACCCAAGAGGGAGGAGAATGACATGAAGACTTCGCATTTGCTTGGAGCCTTGCTCGGCTCCGTCCTCGCACTCGGCTCCGGCGTTGCGCCGGCTTATGCCGCGTCGAGCGACATCAAGATCGTCCTGCCGGAAGAGGCCGACCTGCTCGAGCCCTGCATGGCGACCCGCTCCAATATCGGCCGCGTCATCATGGAAAACGTCAGCGAAACGCTGACGGAGCTCGATGTGCGGACCAAGAAGGGCGTCATGCCCCGCCTTGCGGAAAAGTGGGAACAGAATGCCGATGGCAGCTGGCGTTTCCATCTTCGCCAGGGCGTCAAATTTTCCGACGGCAAGGCGTTTGGCGCCAAGGATGTCAAATATTCGTTTGACCGCATTTTCAGCGACAAGAACATCTGCGAATCCCGCCGTTATTTCGGTGGCATGACGTTCGACGTAAAGGTCGTTGACGACAACACGATCGATTTCAAGGTCGATCCGGTTCAGCCGATCCTGCCGCTGCTTCTGTCGCTCGTCACTATCGTTCCGGAAGGCACGCCGCTGGAATTCGTGCGCGAGCCGATCGGCACCGGCCCTTACAAGCTGTCCAACTGGACGCCGGGCCAACAGATCGTTCTTGATGCCCGTGACGACTACTGGGGCAAGAAGCCCGCCGTCACCAAGGCGACCTATCTGTTCCGTTCCGACCCGGCCGTTCGCGCCGCGATGGTTGAGGCCGGCGAAGCCGATCTGGCACCTTCGATCTCGCAGATCGAGGCCACCAACGAAAAGACCGACTTCTCCTATCTCGACAGCGAAACCGTCTATCTGCGTATCGACGGCAATATCGCACCGCTGAACGACGTTCGCGTCCGCAAGGCGTTGAACCTTGCCATCGACCGCCAGGCCTTCATCGGCACGCTGGTGCCGCAGGATGCCGTTCTCGCCACCGCTCTGGTGCCGCCGACGACGCTCGGCTGGAACCCGGATGTGAAGGTTTTCCCTTACGATCCGGACCAGGCCAAGAAACTGCTTGAAGAAGCCAAGGCCGCAGGCGTTCCGGTCGATACACCGATCACCGTTGTTGCCCGTACGGCCAACTTCCCGAACGTGACGGAAATCATGGAAGCCATCCAGGCGCAGTTGCAGGATGTCGGCTTCAAGATCGACCTGAAATTCGTCGAAGTCGCCGAACACGAGGTGTATTACTCGAAGCCGTTCAAGGAAGGTCGTGGCCCCACCATCGTCGCTGCCATGCACGACAATTCCAAGGGTGATCCGTCCTTCACCATGTTCTTCAAGTATGACTCGAAGGGCACCCAGTCCGGCTACGCCGACCCGAAGGTCGACGACCTGATCAAGCGCGCCTCGGCCGCCATCGGTGATGAACGTGCAAAACTGTGGTCGGAACTGATCGCTTATGTCCACGACGATCTCGTCGCCGACGTCGCGCTCTTCCACATGGTCGGTTATTCGCGCGTCTCTGAACGTCTCGACTTCAAGCCCAGCATTGCCACCAACGGCATGCTGCAGCTCTCCGAGATCGGCATCAAGAACTAACCACAACCACCTCAAGGGCGACCCCTCACGCAAATGCGGAGGATCGCCCCAAAATCGAAGCGAAATGGGCGGCGGCACCGTCGCCGTCCATTCCAGCAATCGAGGTCACCATGCTCAGTTTCATCCGCAAGCGCGCCTTTGCCAGCCTCATCTCCCTCATCGGGTTGCTGGTCATGGTGTTCTTCCTGTCGCGCCTGACGGGCGATCCGGCATCGCTCTTCCTTCCCGTCGAAGCATCGGCCGAAATGAAGGCCGAGTTCCGCGCTCTTCACGGTCTCGACCAGCCGCTCCTCGTGCAGTTCGGCCAATATGTCGGCAACGTTTTGACCGGCGATCTCGGCGAATCCTTGCGCAAAGCCCGCCCCGCGCTGGACGTCGTTCTCGAAGCCTTCACCTGGACACTCTGGCTTGCCGTCATCACCATGACGCTCGTCACCGTCTGCGCCATCGTCGTCGGCTCGCTCGCTGCTTTCCGCACCGGCGGTTTCTTCGACCGTTTCTCCTCGATGGTCTCGCTGATCGGCGCATCCGTACCGGATTTCTGGCTCGCCATCGTCGCCATCGTGGTGTTTGCCATCCAGCTTTCATGGCTGCCGACTTCGGGCACCGGCTCGCTCGCCCACTGGATCCTGCCGATCTGCGTATTGTTCGTGCGCCCCTTCGGTATCATCGTTCAGGTCGTGCGTGGCTCGATGATCTCGGCGCTCTCTTCGGCTTACGTGAAAACAGCCCGCGCCAAAGGCGTCAAATCCGGCCCGATCATCTTCGTTCATGCGCTCCGCAACGCCATGCTGCCGGTCATCACCGTCATCGGCGATCAGGCGGCCAGCCTCCTGAACGGCGCCGTCGTCATCGAAACCATCTTTGGTTTCCCCGGCGTCGGCAAACTGATGATCGACAGCATCCTGCAGCGTGACTTCAACGTCGTGCTGGCGGCGATCCTCGTCACCGCTTTCGCCATCTTCCTCATGAACCTCGTGATCGACCTTGCTTACGCGCTTCTCGATCCACGCATCCGCTACTGAGGATCGATATGACCATGGCCATTCAATCCACACCGACTAAAGAAATCATCGCGGAAGAACCGAGCGCCATCGTGCGCATGGGCCGCATGCTCTGGGCCGACAAGTTCGCGCTCTGTGCCGCCATCTTCCTCGTCTTCGTCATCATCATGGCGATCATCGGCCCCACCCTGCTCGATGATCTCGCCACCAAGCAGAACCTGCGCGGCCGCAACCTCGCGCCTTTCATGTTCGATCGCGAATGGTTCATGTGGCTCGGCGCCGATGCACTCGGCCGTCCGCTGTGGCCGCGCATCATCGTCGCCACGCAGAATACCATCATGGTCGCCGCCGGCGCCGTGCTGATCTCGGCCATCATCGGCACCATGCTCGGTCTCATCGCCGGTTTCGCATCGGAGCGCACCAGCCAGATCATCATGCGTCTCGCCGACGTCATCATGTCCTTCCCGTCGCTGCTGGTCGCGGTGATCGTGCTCTACATCCTCGGCTCGTCGATCATGAACCTGATGCTGGTCCTGTCGATTACCCGCATCCCGGTCTATCTGCGCACCACCCGCGCCGAAGTGCTGGAAATCAAGAGCCGCATGTTCGTGCAGGCCGCCAAGGTCATGGGCGCATCATCGAAGCGCATCCTGTTCCGCCACATCCTGCCGGTGGTCCTGCCGACGCTGACGACGCTTGCCACGCTCGATTTCGCTTATGTCATGCTGGCGGAAAGTGCCTTGTCCTTCCTCGGCATCGGCATCCAGCCGCCGGAAATCACCTGGGGCCTGATGATTTCGCAGGGCCGCCAGTATCTCACCAATGCATGGTGGCTCTCCTTCTGGCCGGGCCTCGCCATCATCCTCACCACGCTCTCGCTCAATCTTCTGTCCAACTGGCTGCGTATCGCGCTCGACCCCGTCCAACGCTGGCGCCTGGAAATGAAAGGACCGAAAAATGGCTGATCATCTTCTCGAAGTCCGCAACCTCTCGGTCGACTTCCACACAGCCTCGGGTGTCGTGCATGCCGTGCGCAACATCTCCTACTATCTCGACCGTGGCGAAACGCTCGCCATCCTCGGCGAGAGCGGTTCCGGCAAGTCGGTATCGTCTTCGGCGATCATGAACCTGATCGACATGCCGCCCGGAAAAATCTCGTCCGGGGAAATCCTGCTCGACGGCAAGGATCTCTTCAAGATGAGCAGCGAACAGCGCCGCGAAGTGAACGGCCGCCGCATCGCCATGATCTTTCAGGATCCGCTCAGCCACCTCAACCCGGTCTATACGGTCGGCTGGCAGATGCGCGAGGCGCTGAAGACCCACGGCAAAGGCAATAGCGAAGCCCAGGCCGAGGCGCTCCGCCTGTTCAAACGCGTCGCCCTGCCCGAGCCGGAACGCGCGCTCGACAAATATCCGCACGAATTTTCCGGCGGCCAGCGCCAGCGTGTCATGATCGCCATGGCACTTGCCCTGAAACCCGACCTTCTGATCGCCGACGAACCGACCACCGCGCTCGACGTCACGGTGCAGGCGGAAGTGCTGAACCTCTTGAAGGAACTCCAGCGCGAAACCGGCATGGGTGTGCTGATCATCACCCACGATCTCGGCGTTGTCTCTGAAGTTGCCGACCGTGTCGTGGTGATGGAAAAGGGCCAGTTGGTCGAAAGCGGCACGGTGCGCGAGGTCTATCACAACCCGCAGCACGCCTATACCAAGAAGCTGATCGCCGCCGCTCCCGGCAAGGGCGACATGCATGAACCGGAATCCACCGGTGACGCCATCCTCAGCGTCAAGGATGCGAAAAAGTTCTACGGCGGATTCGAAGCGCTGAAAGGTGTTTCGTTTGACCTCAAGGCCGGAGAAACCGTCGCGGTCGTCGGCGAAAGCGGTTCGGGAAAATCCACCCTCGCGCGCATCCTTCTGCGTCTGGAAGAGGCCGACGGTGGAACCGCCGAATGGAAGGGCAAGGACCTTTTCACCATGTCGCCGGGCGACCTGTTCAAGCTGCGCCGCGATCTGCAGATGGTGTTTCAGGATCCGACCCAGTCGCTCAATCCGCGCATGACTGTCTACCAGCTGATCTCCGAGGCCTGGGTCATCCACCCGGAAATCCTGCCCAAGGCCAAGTGGCGCGAACGCGTCGCCGAATTGTTGGGTCAGGTTGGTCTTTCCGCCGAACATATGGGCCGTTATCCGCACCAGTTTTCCGGCGGCCAGCGCCAGCGTATCGCCATTGCCCGCGCGCTTGCGCTCGAACCGCAACTGATCGTCTGCGACGAGGCCGTGTCGGCGCTCGACGTCTCGGTACAGGCGCAGGTGATCACGCTCCTCGACAAGCTGCGGAAGGAAATGGGCATCGCCTTCATCTTCATCGCCCACGACCTGCCACTGGTGCGTGATTTCGCCGATTACGTGATGGTCATGCAGAAGGGTGAAGTGGTCGAATTCGGCACCGTCGCCCAGGTATTCGACAATCCGCAAAAGCCCTACACGCAGGCCCTTCTTGCCGCCAGCCTAGATCCCGACCCGGATGTGCAGGCAGCCAATCGCAATGCGCGCTTAGCAACAGCATCCTGATTTGATTGATACCGGAGTAGAATGATGACCAAGAAAGCTTTTGTCGCGATCGTGACATGCTTCAATGACGACGAAACCATCAATTACGAAGCCACCCGCGCGCAGGTGCGCCGTCAGGTGGCCGCCGGCAACAACATCATGTGCGCCGGCACCAATGGCGATTTTTCCGCCCTCACCTTTGGTGAGAAGGTCAAGCTCTTGGAAGAAGTGGTCGATGAAGCCGGCGGCAAGGTCGATGTCATCGTCAATGCCGGCATGCCTGCTACCTTCGAGACGCTGCAACTGGCCAAGGAATTTGACCGCATCGGCGTTACCGGCATTGCTGTCATCACGCCCTTCTTCATCGCCTGCACGCAGGACGGCCTGATCCGCCATTTTTCGACCGTTGCCGACGCCGTCAACACGCCGGTCTATCTCTACGACATTCCTGCCCGCACCCAGAACCACATCGAGCCGGAAACGGCACGCAAGCTTGCCACGCACGGCAACATCGCCGGCATCAAGGACTCCGGCGGCGCGCAGGAAACCCTTGCCGCCTATCTGCAGGTCTCCAAGGACGTCGAAGGTTTCGAGGTCTATTCCGGCCCGGACCATCTCGTGCTCTGGTCCTTGCAGAACGGCGCCGCCGGCTGCATTTCCGGTCTCGGCAATGCCATGCCGGATGTCTTGGCCGGCATCGTCGGCGGCTTCAACTCGGGCAATATCGAGGAAGCACAGCGTCAGCAGGAAATCTACACGGCCTTCCGCACCGACCTTTACCAGCACGGTTTCCCGCCGGCCATGGTCAAGCGCGCGCTTTACCTGCAGGATAGTTCCGTAGGCGCCAGCCGCCAGCCGGCCCTGCTGCCGAATGCTGAGCAGGACGCCAAGATAGGCGAGACGCTGAAGAAGTTCGGCCTGCTGTAAGGGAGGCATCCATGTCTATAGTTGTCGCCACCACGTCGCCCGGTTTCGGGCGGCACGGCCGTTTGCCGCGACAGCTTGAGGAAACCGGCTGGGAAATCATCCGCTGCACGGACACGACCCTGCCGGATTGTGGCCTGTCACAACATATCGGACGGGCGGATTTCATCGTCGCCGGACTGCCACCTGTCACCGCTTCCACCTTTGAAGGTGCAAACAAGCTCAAGGCTGTGCTCAAGCATGGTGTTGGCATGGACAGCATCGATATTGCCGCCTGTACGGCGAAGGGATATCCGGTTACCAGCACGCCGGGCGCCAATTCGAATGCCGTGGCCGAACTGGCCATCGGCATGATGTTCTCCATGGCGAGAAATATCCCCTACGGCCACATGAGCGTGATCTCCGGCGGCTGGGAGCGCAAGCCGGGGCACGAAATTGCCGGCAAGGCTCTCGGCATTGTCGGTCTCGGCAATATCGGCAAGCTTCTGGCTCGCAAGGCAATTGCGCTCGGTATGACCGTGATCGCTTCTGACCTCTATCCCGACAAGGCCTTCATTGCCGAACATGGTATCGAGATTGTCGAACTCGACATGCTGCTTTCCCGCGCCGATTACATTTCGCTGCATGTCTTCGGCGGTACCGGAAACGCGGCCCTGATCGGCGAAAAACAGCTCTCCCTGATGAAGCCCGGAGCATGCCTGCTCAATCTCGCCCGCGGCGAGGTCGTTGATAATGACGCTCTGGCGAAAGCCCTCTCCGAGGGGCTGCTGCGTGGCGCGGCCATCGATGCCTTTGTCACCGAGCCGCCGGATGTCTCGCATCCGCTCTTCAAGCTGCCGAATGTCATCTTCACCCCTCATAGCGGCGCAGACAGCCTGGAAGCGTTGGAAAATGTCGGCCTGATGGTGATCAGCGACATCGAGGACTTCATTGCCGGCCGCCGGCCGCCACGCGTTCTCAATCCGGAGGTATACGACCGATGACAGATCCCCGTTACTCCAGCGAAAGCCTGCTCACGTTCGCCCAATCGCTTTTTGCGACGGCCGGTCTTGAAGACGACAAGGCGAAGGCTGTGGCCACCTATCTCGTCGAAGCGGACCTGATGGGCCACTCGACACACGGTCTGGCGCTTGCCGGCTGGTACCTGCAAGGCATCGCCGACGGCATCGTGACCAAGGCGGGAAGCTATGAGACGGTCAGCGATCGCGGACCATCGGTCTGCTGGAACGGCAATCGCCTGCCGGGAGCATGGTTGACCTCTGAGGCCGTAAAACTTGCCGTGGAGCGGGCAGGGGAGTTCGGCACGTCGACGGTCGTGATCGGCAACAGCCATCATATCGGCGCGCTCGCCGCCTATCTGCCGATTGCTACGGAAAAGGGAATGCTGGTCTCGATCGCGTCCTCGTCGCCCTCGGGTGCGCAGGTTGCTCCCTTCGGCGGGCTCAAGGGCGTCTACACGCCGGACCCGGTCGCGCATGGCATCCCGACACCGGGCGACCCGATCCTGATCGACATTTCCGCCTCGATCACCACGGTCAACATGGCCCAGCGCCTGATCCGCGAGGGTCGGCAATACGAGGCCGACTGGCTGATGGATGCAGAGGGCAACCCGTCGCGTGACCCGAAAGTGCTTGAAGCAGGCGGCACGCTTCTGCCGACCGGCGGCATCGACCATGGGCAGAAGGGGTACGGCATGGCGCTTATCGCCGAAGCGATCACCCAGGGACTTGCCGGTTATGGCCGGGCCGACTCCCCTAAGGGCACCAATGCCGCCGTGACTGTGCAGGTCTGGGATCCCGAAGCCTTCGGCGGCAAGGACGCCTTCCTGCGCCAGACCGGCTGGCTCGCCGATACCTGCCACGCCAATCCACCCCGGCCGGGCGTCAAGAAAGTGCGATTGCCAGGTGAGGCGGCGATGTCTCGCAAGCGAAGCGCGGTGGAAACAGGCGTCGTTCTTTATCCGAGCATCATGGATTCGCTGCTGCCGCATGCCGAACGTCTCGGCGTTGATGTTCCGAAGCCTTTGTGATGCCTACTGGCCGATGACGGGCAGAAAGACCTGTCATGGACCAGCACTGATACCTTGAACAATCCGGAGACGATGAATGAGCAATAGTGAGCCAGCAGTTTTCGATACCCAGTCGCTCGCCGATAGCCTGTATGTGTTACGTGCCGCAGGTTGGGCGCAAGCAACAGCGGAATTCTCCGCTCCTCAAGATCTGGCCACTGCGATGAAGGCACAGCAGGCGCTTGCCTTGCGGGAAGGTGCGACGCGCAATGCCTGGAAAGTAGCGATGTCTCCCGACAAACATGCCGTCGTCGCGCCGCTGCACCCTTATGTTGAAACGGCGCGAGACACAGAGCTTCCTTACCTTGCGGGCATGAAATTCGAGGTGGAAATCGCCGTGCGCCTTGGCCGGACACTGCCCGTCAAAGCCGCTCCCTATTCCCGCGAAGAGATCCTTGATGCGGTTTCGGAGGCTTATCTCGGGGCGGAACTCCTGTCGTCTGCAATCGAGGAAAGCGGAAAACTGTCTTTCCCGCTTTACGTCGCAGATCGTATCGGGAATTGCGGATATGCGCTTGGCCCTGCCGTCCCGAAAACCTTCATCGATACGATTGGAGAAGCCGAGCTTAAGGTCATTCAGGGCTCCACCTCAATCTATCAGGGACCGGCCAAACACCCGGTCGGTGATGTTCTCGCCTGGCTGTTAGCCTACGCCAATGACACTACCCGTCCGGCCAATTCGCTCGAAGCAGGCATGCTTGTCACGACCGGCGCGCTTTCCGGCGCTATGCCTTTGCCGGGACCGGGCAAGGTCGAGGTCCTGCTGGCCGGAAGATATGCGCTGAATGTCGCGCTCGTTGCATGAAGCGCGGGCGCTGAAGGCGCCCCTGTTCCAGCTCGCGATCTCTAAATTCCGGCCACGCCGGTCAAAACAATGTCCAAGGCACAAAGGCTGCCTTGGTCTCCCTCCGGTAAATTCGTCTCCAATAACGAGATTTATCAGTGGGAGTACTGCCATCCATCATGACAGCAGCCTCCCGATCAGGAGGACGAAAACGAGATGGCATTTCGACTGTGTTTCCCAAAAATCAACATCAGCGGTGCCGGCAGTCTGGCAGAGGTTCCCGGTGAGCTTGCCGCACGCGGATTGAAGCGGCCGGTCATCATCACTGACGAGACGCTGGTCAAGTTCGGGCTCGTTGCTCCGCTTCTTGAAGGCCTGAAAGCCAAGGGTATCGAAGCCTTTGTTTATGACGGCGTCGTCCCCAACCCGACCGTTCCGGTCGTCGAAGCCGCCTACAAGGTTTTCGTCGACAACAAGTGCGACGCCATTATCGGCGTTGGCGGCGGCAGCCCGATCGATACGGCGAAGGCCGTACGCATTCTTTCAGCCAATCCTGGCCCGATCACGCTTTATGAAGGTGTCGGCAAGGTCGCCAAGCCGGGTGCCTTCCTTCTCGCGGTCAATACAACTGCTGGAACCGCCGCCGAAGTAACTTCCAATGCGGTCATCACCGATCCGGTTGCTCAGGTGAAGATGGTCATCATCGACGCCAATATCATACCGGATATCTCGGTCAACGATTCCGCCATGATGACCGGCATCCCGGCCGCAACCACGGCTGCAACCGGCATGGACGCTCTTACCCATGCTATCGAGGCCTACGTTGCCAAGGGCGCACATGTCCTGACCGACTATGCGGCTCTTGAAGCAATCCGCCTGATTTCGGCCTATCTGCCGCGCGCCGTCAAAGACGGCAAGGATCTCGAAGCCCGCGAGATGATGGCCTATGGTCAGTTCATCGCCGGTCTCGCCTTCAACAGCGCCGGTCTCGGTCTCGTCCATGCGATGGCCCACCAGCCGGGCGCCGTGAAAGATCTTCCGCACGGTGTTTGCAACGCAATCCTGATGCCGCTGGTCGAAGAGTTCAACCGCCCTTACGCGGTCGAGCGCTTTGCCCGTATTGCCGAAGCCATGGGGGTCGATATCAAGGGCCTGAGCACCGAGGATGCTTCCAAGGCTGCAATCAAGGCGATCCGCGATCTGTCTGCAACTGTCGGTATTCCAAGCGGTTTTGCGGAACTTGGCGTGACGGAAGAGGATTTTCCGCTCTGGGTCCAGAAGGCCCAGAAGGATCCTTGCGCACCGGGCAACCCGGTCGCCGCCACGGATGCGGACATTCTCGATCTCTACAAGAAAGCGCTCTGATCTCAGGCGCAAGCCTGATCTTCCAGAACTACGGAGGCCCGCCTTTTCGGCGGGCCTTTTCAATTTCGCGGAGATGCGGAGATATTGCCTGGAGCCTGTTCGGATCAGGCGTGGTTCGGGCGCGGCATGCGGCGATACTCGCTCGGCGCCATCCCGGTCATCTTGCTGAAGCTGTAGGAAAAGTAGTTGCTGTCGTTGAAACCGCAGGAAAAGGCGATGTCGGTGACGCTGTCACTGGTCCCGCGCAGGGCACGCATGGCCTTGCTCAGTCTCAGCTTGACCAGATAGTTGTGCGGTGTCGTCGCCGTCGCCTCGCGAAATGCCCGGCTGAAGCTGCGTGAGGAATAGCCGAACCGCTGCGCGACACTTTCCAGGTCGATATCCTCGGTGCAATTGTGCCTGAGATAGTTCAGCACATGGCCAAGCCGTGCCGCATTCGGCAGGCCTTTGGCATCGGTCGCAAATTGCGATCGCGACAGGATGATCGAGAGCTGGTTGAACAATGCCTCCGACATTGCATCCGAAAGCGGATCGGACCGACGCGCCTCGTTCTCCAATGCTTCGACGAGCGGTTTGACTTGTGCGAGCACATCCTCCGTCAACTGCCAGTGGCGTCGCGTCCCCTGCTCGCTATCTGCCGAACACCGCATGATGTCGAGAAAATCATGGCGCCCGGAAGCCCTGTCTGGCCGGAAGAGTATGTTGGTGAGATAAAGATCATCGACCTGCTCATAGGCGTGGTGGTCGTCGGCCTTGATGTAGAAAAGCTCGCCGCAGGTTATGAAATGCGGCTCGTCGTTCAACATATGCCAGCCATTGCCTGAGAGGACGATCATGATCTCGTGAAAATCATGGTCGTGCATCGGAAACGGCGTCTGCGGAGACCGCTGCTCGACGATGACCGCTTGCGCGTCCGAATGGAAAAATTCCTTGGCCAAGAGCTTCATCGAATCAACACCGCATAATCACGCACCGAAAATCAGATAGCGCATTTGAAATTGCCGATCTCCGATCTGCATCAATGCGGCGTTCATTCTTCCTCCAATACAGGCCGTCAAAAGAGTTCAGAAGCACTGATATCATCTTCGAATAATGACGCGTATCAGTAAATCTCGTGTCTGCTTCTTCAAGGCGCCGGCCCCGCGACTACGGCTAAGGTGCTGAAAACGCAGAAGAGAACATGCATGAAAATGCCGGGAAAAATCGCCGCCGTCGATATCGGTGCCAGTAGTGGTCGGGTCATCCTGAGTGAACTCAAGGATGGCGTTTTGTCGCTGACGGAGGCTCACCGTTTTGAGAACACGTTGGGCAATGACGATACTTCAGGACATCAATGCTGGGATCTCGATTTCCTTGAAGCCGAAATGCGCAAAGGTCTCACCATCGCCAGTCAGCAGGAGCCTTTGGCAAGCGTTGGCGTGGATACCTGGGGTGTGGACTATGTGCTGCTGGATGAGAAGCTCGAACGGATAGGCCCGGCCGTATCCTACCGCGATCACCGTACCGATACGATGATGGAGGAGGTTTTCGCTCAGGTACCCCGTGCGGAAATCTATCGCCGAACCGGCATCCAGTTCCTGCAGTTCAACTCGCTCTATCAACTGGCGGCGACAGTTCGGCAGCATCCCGAATGGCTGGCTCGCGCCCGCCATTTCCTGATGATCCCGGATTATCTTCACTTCCGTCTCAGCGGTGTACTCTCCAACGAATATACCAATGCGACGACGACGCAGCTCTTCAATCTGGACAAGGACGATTGGGATGCGGATCTGCTTGGTGTGGCGGGCCTGTCGAAAGAGGTAATGATGCGGCCGGTAGAGGCCGGCACCATTCTTGGTGAAATGCCATGCCCTCATGGCCGCGACGCGATCAAGGTGATCGCGCCTGCCACACATGATACCGGTTCGGCGGTTGCGGCAGCACCGCTCGCGACCGAGGATGAAGCTTTCATCAGCTCGGGCACATGGTCGCTGATGGGTATCGAGAGCAAAACCCCCTTTGCCGATGCGCAGGCGCTGGCCGCGAATGTATCGAACGAGGGCGGTGTCGAGCGGCGCTACCGGATCTTGAAGAACATCATGGGTTTCTGGCTGATCCAAAGGGTCCGGAAAGAACTGGGTTCGCCTGATCATGCAAGGCTCGTGATGGCGGCAGGTGATTGCTCGCCCTGGCAAAGCCTGATCGACCCCCAAAACGCCCGTTTCCTCAATCCAGATAATATGACCGAGGAAATCCAGGCGTTCTGCCGGGAAACGGGACAACCCGTACCGGAAAGCGCGGGCGCCCTTTCTCGCTGCATTTTCGACAGTCTGGCACTATCCTATCGCCGCGTTAAGGAAGAGCTGGAGGCTTTGCGCGGACGGCCGGTCAATCGCATCCGTATCGTCGGTGGCGGCAGCCAGAATGATCTCGTCAACCAACTCTGCGCTGATGCCTGCGATATTCCAGTAACAGCCGGCCCGATCGAGACGACGGCGCTTGGAAATGTCTGCGTGCAGATGATCGCGCTCGGCCAGCTTTCCGGCCTTGATGAAGCGCGGGCGCTCGTGCGCCATTCATTCCCTCTAACCGAATATGTTCCCCACCAGCGTGTACCCCAATCCGTCTGGAACCTTTTCCAGTCGCTTAGCGCGCTATCAGTTGAAGAAGGACAAGCTTGATGAGCCGATCACAAAAAGTCGAAGCCGCTTATGCCATAGCGCGTGATGTCTTCGCCGCTACCGGTATCGATACAGAGGTGGCTCTCAACCGCCTCGACACCATTCCGATTTCGATGCATTGCTGGCAGGGCGATGACGTTCGCGGCTTTGAAAACCCGGCCGGGCAGCTTACCGGCGGCATTCAGGTCAGCGGCAACTATCCCGGTCGCGCAAGCACGCCTGGCGAGTTACGCGCCGATCTCGATTTCGCCATGGCGCAGATTCCAGGTCAGAAGCGGCTTAATCTTCACGCCATCTATCTCGAAAGCGACAAGCCGGTTGAGCGTGATGCTATCGAACCCCACCATTTCCAGAACTGGGTCGAATGGGCCAGGAAAGCCGGGATTGGACTGGATTTCAACCCGACCTGCTTCTCGCATCCTTTGAGCGAAGATGGATTGACGCTCAGCCATCCCGACAAGGCGGTGCGCGATTTCTGGATCGCCCATTGCCAGGCAAGCCGCAAGGTCAGCGAATATTTCGGCAAGGAGCTGGGCACGCCATCGGTGATGAACATCTGGGTGCCGGATGGGATGAAGGATTTGCCTGCCGACCGGTTCGCGCCGCGTGAGCGTCTCGCCCAGTCGCTGGATGCGATCATTGCCGAAAAGATCTCGCGCGAATTCCACAAGGATGCGGTCGAAAGCAAACTGTTCGGCATCGGTGCTGAAAGCTACACGGTCGGCTCCAGCGAGTTCTGCATGGGCTATGCCACGAGCCGCAAAACGCTGCTTTGCCTTGATGCCGGTCACTTCCATCCGACCGAAGTCATCTCCGACAAACTGTCCTCCGTACTGCAATTCGTCGATGAAGTTCTCCTGCACGTCTCCCGCCCGGTCCGTTGGGACAGCGACCATGTCGTGCTGTTCGATGACGAACTTCAGGCAATCGCCAACGAACTGATCCGGGGCGACATCCTCGACAAGGTCAATATCGGCCTCGATTTCTTCGATGCCAGCATCAATCGCGTGGCCGCCTGGGTGATCGGCACGCGCAACACCCGCAAGGCGCTTCTGCGCGCTCTGCTTGAGCCGGCTTCTGGGCTGAAACGGGCGGAAGGAGAGCGGGACTTCACGACAAGATTGGCGATGATGGAAGAAGCCAAATCAATGCCGTGGTCCGCGGTTTGGGATTTTTATTGCCTCAGCAGAAACGTGCCGGTCGGCATCGCCTGGCTGGACGAAGTCAAAAATTATGAACGAAACGTGCTGAGCAAACGAAAGGCCGCATGATCATGACACTGCATACTGCAAATTCCTGGTTCGTAACCGCCATGGTCAAGGCGACCTCGGACATGTGGCTGAAGGGGTGGGACGAGCGCAATGGCGGCAATGTAAGCCTGCGTCTGCTGCCGGAGGACGTTGCTCCCTATCTGGCGCAGTGGCCGGCAAATCGCAGCGCCCCGATCAGCGATCCGCTGCCGGAGCTGGCCGGCCAGTATTATATCGTTACCGGTACGGGCAAATATTTCCGCAACGTTCAGCTCGATCCGGCTGCCAACATGGGTGTCGTCCAGGTGGCGCCGGACGGTGCATCGGTGAAGATCCTTTGGGGGTTCACCGATGGCGGTGCGCCGACGTCCGAGCTTGCCTCACACCTGAAGTCTCACGGTGTTCGCCAGAAGGTCAGCAACGGCCGCGACCGCGTCATCATGCATTGCCATGCGACCAATCTTCTGGCGCTGACTTATGTATTGGACCTCGATTCGGCAAATGTTACCCGCGCTCTCTGGGAATCCAGCACCGAATGCCTCGTGGTCTTCCCGCAGGGCGTTGGCACGATGGGCTGGCTCGTTCCGGGTACCGACACGATCGGCGATGCGACCGCCAGGGAGATGGCCAATCACACGCTGGTCATGTGGCCCTTCCACGGTATTTTCGGCACGGGCGATACGCTGGATGAGGCCTTCGGCCTGATCGATACGGCTGAAAAAGCAGCCGAAGTCCTCGTTAAGGTCATTTCCATGGGAGGTGCTCGACAGACCATCACAACCCAGGATCTGATAGATTTGGGTGCTCGCTTCGGCGTCGAGCCGATGGCGGAAGCGATGGCGGTCGAAAACTGGCGACTGGCCGGGAAATAAGGGAGAAAAGCCATGGTCGCAGTGGAAACTAAGATCCGGAAGGCATTCGTCATGCAGGTCTTTGCTGACAAGCATGACGAATACAAGCGTCGTCACGACGAGATCTGGCCGAAGCTTGCCGAGACGCTGAAGGACCATGGCGCATCCTCTTACGCCATCTATCTCGACGAGGCGCGGAGCCTGCTTTTCGCCTCTGTCGAGATCGTGTCGGAAGAACGCTGGGCAGCTGTCGCAGACACCGCGATCTGCAAGGAATGGTGGGCTTTCATGACCGAAGTCATGCCCAGTAATCCCGACAACAGCCCCGTCTCACAGGAATTGAAGGAAGTTTTCTACCTGCCGTGAGCAGACGGAGAGACGATTTCCGGCCTTTCGCAAAGCCGTAACTTGCCGGAAGATGAACTACACTTCCGTGATTTCGCCCGCCTCGTCGAGATGGCGGGCGAAACCATAATATGGGTGACGTTCGATGCGTCAGGTGACCGGGATCGTGTGAAGCCAGCCATGGCTGTCGGCAAGTGCCTGGGTCTGGATGCCAACCAGCTTGTTTCGGAGCAGGGTCGTGACCGCTCCCGTCTCGCCGGTGCCGATGGTGAGCGAGCCGTTGCGGTGCTTGAGCTCTCCGATACCGGCAACGACAGCCGCCGTACCACAGGCAAAGGCTTCGACCAGACGCCCGGAGGCGGCATCCGCCTGCAATTCGTCAAAGGCGTAGGGGCGTTCCTCAACCGCGATATTGTTGTCCTTCGCAAGCGTCAGGACGGAGTTGCGGGTAATGCCGGGCAGGATGGTGCCGAGCGGCGGTGTGACCATCGATCCGTCGTTGAAGACGAAGAAGATATTCATGCCACCGAGTTCCTCGATCCATTTGCGCTCGGCGGCATCAAGAAACAGGACCTGGTCGCAGCCGTGCTTACCGGCTTCTGCCTGAGCGATCAGGCTTGCCGCATAATTGCCGCCGCACTTGGCAGCGCCGGTGCCGCCGACAGCCGCACGGGTGTAATCTTCGGAAACCCAGATCTTCACCGGCTTGGCGCCGCCCTTGAAATAGGGGCCGACCGGCGAGGCGATGACGCAGAAGATGTATTCCTTCGACGGACGGACGCCGAGGAAGGACTCGTTGGCAAACATGAACGGCCGAAGATAGAGGCTGCCGCCATTGCCTTCCGGCACCCATTTTCTGTCCACGGCAACCAGCTTTTCGATGGCAGCAAGAAAATCCTCTTCGGGTAGTTCGGGCATGGCGAGCCGGCGCGCCGAGGCGTTGAAGCGTTTTGCGTTCTGATCCGGGCGGAACAGCACGACCTTGCCATCGGCAGCCCGGTAAGCCTTCATCCCTTCGAAGATTTCCTGCGCGTAATGAAGCACACTGCTGGCCGGATCGAGAGCGAAGGGGGCGCGAGCGGTTACCTGCGCCGAATGCCAGCCCTTGTCGGCGCTCCAGTGTATTACGGCCATGTGATCGCTGAACAGCGTTCCGAAACCGAGGTTCTGGAAGGCGAGGGCGCGATCGGCCTCTGCCATCGGGTTAGCATTCTTGATGATTTCGAATTCCAGCATGGGGTCACCTAGAGATATGGATCGGCCGCTCACGCGCGGCTTTGTCGGCGCTGTTGAATCACGGAGACTGCTTTTCGGCAAGTCCAAGCAATCGCCTTGCCTGCTTTAGATGCGGTTTATCGATCATTCGGCCGGCGAAACTGAGGACTCCCTGTCCCGGATTGGCGGAAAATGCATCCACGATCGCCTGTGCCTGCGCCAGCTCTTCGCTCGTCGGGGTGAAGGCTGCGTTTATAACGGGCAGCTGTTCAGGATGGATCGCCATCATGCCGGTAAAGCCGTCCCGTCTTGCGCGCCGGGCATAGGCCGCCAGCCCGTTGAGATCACGGAATGCCGGATAGACCGTTTCAATTGCCTCCACGCCTGCGGCATGCGCGCCGAAGAGGGTGAGAGAGCGGAGCATTTCATAGGGTGGGGTGTATCGCCCATCTTCTTCACGTGAACTGGTAGCACCGATTGCGGCCGGCAGGTCTTCCGCGCCCCAGGTGAGGCCAAGGATCAGATGCCGGATGCTGCGATAACTGCCGAGTTCGAAGACTGCTGCCGGCGTTTCGGTAGCAATAGGCAGGATCGGAATGTCTGGCGCGTGGACCGCCAGCGCCTCGACGCTTGCTCCACCTTCGGCTTTCGGCAGGACGAACGCATCGGGCTTCGCATCCTTCAAAGCGTCGAGATCATCGCCTAGAAGGCCGCTGTCGAGCGGGTTTATTCGGACGAAGAGTTTTCGGCTTCGCTTGGCGGAACGGAGAAATCCGGCGGTCATTTGCCTTGCCGTCGCCTTCGCCTCGAGCGCAACGGAATCCTCCAGGTCAAGGATCAGTGCGTCGGCATCGAGCCCGAGCGCCTTCTCCATCCGGTCTGGCCGGTCACCGGGAACGAAGAGCAGGGAGCGCAATGTCATTGCGGCCTCCGATGAACAAGGGCGCTACGCAGGCACTGGCAGACGATCTCGTTACGCTGGTTGATCAGTTCGTGGCGGAAGGTGACGATCCCTGCCGTCGGTCGCGAGCGGCTGTCCTTCAGTTCGGCCACTTCGGTCTCGGCACGCATCGTGTCGCCGATAAAGACCGGGTTGGGCATGATAAGCTTGTCGTAACCGAGATTGGCAACCAGTGTTCCAAGCGTCGTATCGCTGACAGAAAGCCCCACCATCAGCGCGAAGGTAAAAGTGCCGTTGACGATGATCCGGCCGAATTCGCTGGCCTTCGCGGCCTCGATATCGAGATGCAGCGGTTGCGGATTGTGGGTCATGGTGGAGAAGAGCAGATTGTCGGTTTCCGTCACCGTGCGGCGGATCTCGTGGGCGATCCGGTCGCCGATGGTCCAGTCCTCGAAATAGCGCCCGGCCATCACTTGTCTCCTTCGATGCGCACGAGCAGGCTGCCTTCCGTGACCTGTGCGCCGGACATGGCCTTGAGTTCCGCGACGATGCCGTCGAAAGGCGTGCTCAGCGTCTGTTCCATCTTCATGGCCTCTATCACCACCAGTGGCTGTCCTCGAATGACCCGATCGCCCTCGCCGACAGATACGGCGATTACGGTCCCGGGCATGGGGGCAATGATCGCGCCATCCGTCAGGTTGTGGCCCCCACCGGCGTGATCGGCGCGGGGTGGGCCGAAGGGCCATGCCTCGCCATCGATAAAGATGACATCCTGCGGGACATTACCGCCTTTGCGCTCGGAATGGTCCAAGGTCACGAGATGGGGGTGGCCGTTTATTTCCACGCTCACCAGCCGATAAATCTCCGCATTTAGACGGAACCCGGTAAGTGCAGTCCATGGCTCCTGCGCCCCGGTCGGTAGCAGCGCCGCGGCGGCGGCCTGCAATACCTGCTCATCGGGTTCTGTTGATGGAACGAGATCGGTCAGATGGCGGGCGATGAAGCCGGTATCGACGGCTCCCGTCAGGAAATCCGGGTGTCTCAAAGTGCGTGCCAGAAAGGCGGCGTTGGTGCGAACGGGCCAGATTTCGACGCTCGCCATGGCATGGGCAAGCGTGTTTGCCGCCTGTCTGCGGCTTGGGACATGGCTGATCAGCTTGGCGATCATCGGGTCGTAATGGGCGGTTACCTCGTCGCCTTGCTCGACGCCGCTATCGACGCGAACGCTTGCCGGAAGATGCAGATGCTCCAGCCGGCCGATAGAGGGCAGGAAATTGTTGGACGGGTTTTCGGCATAAAGCCGCGCCTCCATCGCCCAGCCATTGATGGAAAGCTCGTCCTGCCTTAGCGGCAGAGGTTCGCCGGATGCGAGCCGGATCTGCCACTCCACCAGATCCTGCCCGGTGATTGCCTCGGTGACCGGATGTTCCACCTGCAGCCGCGTGTTCATTTCCATGAACCAGATGCGGTCGGCGCGCAGTCCTTCGGAGGCATCGGCGATGAATTCCACCGTTCCGGCCCCGACGTAATCCACCGCCTTGGCGGCTTGGACGGCGGCATTGCAGACGGCCTCCCGCGTTGCTTCGTCCATGCCTGGTGCGGGGGCTTCCTCGATCACCTTCTGATGCCGGCGTTGCAGCGAGCAGTCCCGCTCGAAAAGATGGATTACATTACCGAACGTATCGCCAAAAACCTGAACCTCGATATGCCGGGGGGAGAGGATATATTTCTCGACCAGAACCCGGTCGTCACCGAATGAGGAGGCTGCTTCGCGCCGACAGCTTTCGAGTGCGGAGAGGAAGTCCGAAGTCGTATCGACCTTGCGCATGCCCTTGCCGCCGCCGCCCGCAACAGCCTTGATCAGCACCGGATAACCGATCGTATCCGCTTCCCGCTGCAGCCGGGCGGGATCCTGATCCTCACCGAGATAACCCGGCGTGACAGGCACGTTTGCGGCGATCATCCGCTGCTTGGCGGCGTCCTTCAGCCCCATGGCACAGATGGCGGCGGGTGGAGCGCCAACCCAGACAAGCCCCTTCGCAATAACGGCCTTTGCGAATTCGGCATTTTCCGACAGGAAACCGTAGCCGGGATGGATCGCCTGAGCGCCTGCCTTTCGCGCCGCGTCGAGAATGCGGTCCTGACGGAGATAGCTGTCTCGCGTCGGTGCCGGACCGATGTGGACAGCCTCATCGGCCTCGCGCACAAAGGGCATCGTGGCGTCTGCATCGGAATGAACGGCAATGGTGCGGATGCCGAGGCGGCGGGCGGTGCGGATGATGCGGCGGGCGATTTCTCCGCGATTGGCGATCAGCAGGCTTTCAATCACCGGTCATCCTCCTCACATCCGAAACAGGCCGAACTGCGCACGTTCGGGGATCGGCGCGTTCAGCGCTGCGGAAAAGGCGAGACCCAGCACGTCACGGGTCTGGGCGGGATCGATCACACCGTCGTCCCACATTCGGGCCGTCGCGTAATAGGGATTGCCCTCGTCCTCGTATTTCTGCCGGATCGGGGTTTTGAAGGCTTCCGCCTCGGCTGCGCTCCAAGTCTCGGCGTCGCGATGCACGGAGGCTAGGACGGATGCCGCCTGTTCGCCGCCCATGACGGAAATCCGTGCATTGGGCCATGAAAACAGAAACCGCGGCTGATAGGCGCGACCGCACATGCCGTAATTGCCGGCGCCGAAACTGCCGCCGATCAGTACGGTGATCTTTGGAACGGAAGCGGTTGCGACAGCCGTCACCAGCTTTGCACCGTTCTTGGCGATGCCTTCCGCCTCATATTTTCCACCGACCATGAAACCTGAAATATTCTGCAGGAACAGCAGCGGAATGCGGCGCTGGCAGGCGAGCTCGATGAAATGGGCGCCTTTTAAGGCGCTTTCCGAAAACAGCACGCCATTATTCGCCAGGATGGCAACTGGAATGCCCCAGATGCGGGCGAAACCGCAGACGAGCGTCGATCCGTAGAGGGGTTTGAACTCCTGCAGTTCCGATCCGTCGACGATGCGGGCGATCGCCTCGCGTACATCATAGGGCGTGCGCACATCCTGCGGCACGACGCCGTAAAGCTCTGAAGCCTCAAACAGGGGAGGGCGCGGAGTGGCGATCTCGATATCTACCGCCTTCGGGCGATTGAGGGTCGCGACGATGTCCCGGACGATCAGCAGCGCATGTTCGTCATTTTCGGCGACATGATCGACGACGCCGGATTTTCTTCCATGGGTTTCGGCACCGCCCAGTTCCTCGGCGGAAATCACTTCGCCCGTTGCGGCCTTCACCAAGGGAGGGCCGGCAAGGAAGATCGTGCCCTGACCGCGCACGATCACCGTCTCGTCCGACATGGCCGGCACATAGGCGCCGCCCGCCGTGCAGCTTCCCATCACACAGGCAATCTGGGCGATACCGGTCGCCGACATCTGCGCCTGATTGTAAAAGATTCGGCCGAAATGATCGCGATCCGGAAAGACTTCCGCCTGATGCGGCAGGTTGGCCCCGCCGGAATCGACCAGATAGATGCAAGGCAGCCGGTTTTCAGAGGCGATCTCCTGTGCCCGCAAATGCTTCTTCACCGTCATTGGGAAATAGGCACCGCCCTTCACCGTAGGGTCATGGGCGACGATCATGCACTCGCGTCCCGACACTCTGCCGATGCCCGTGATCATGCCCGCGCCCGGCGCTTCATCATTGTACATGCCGCCTGCTGCCAGCTGGCCGATTTCCAGAAGCGGCGAGCCGGGATCGAGCAACCGCTGCACCCGGTCCCGTGGCAACAATTTTCCGCGTGCGACATGGCGCTCGCGGTGGCTTTCCGATCCGCCGCGCGCGGCCACCGCCACTTTTGCTCGCAGTTCCTCGGCAAGCGCCCGGTTATGCGCCTCATTGGCATTGAAACCCTCGGAGTTGCGGTCAAGCGTGGTGCGAATTTGGGGCATCAGCGGTTGCCTCCCGCGCCGATCACTTCACGGCCGATCAGCATGCGGCGCACTTCATTGGTACCGGCGCCGATATCGAGCAGCTTGGCGTCGCGCCAGAAACGCTCCACCGGCCAGTCCTTCGTATAGCCCGCGCCGCCAAGCGCCTGGATGGCCTGTTCGGCAACCTTTACTGCGCTTTCGGAGGCATAGAGGATCGCACCGGCGGCATCCTGCCGGGTGGTGCGGCCGGCATCGCATGCGCGTGCCACGGCATAGACATAGGCGCGGGCGGAATTCAGCGCCACGACCATATCGGCGACTTTGGCCTGCATCAGTTGGAAACTGCCGATCGGCGCACCGAACTGTTTTCGCTCCCGCAGGTAGGGCAGGACGACATCGAGGCAGGCCTGCATGATGCCGAGCTGGATGCCGGACAGCACAACCCGTTCGTAGTCGAGGCCGGACATCAGCACTTTTGCGCCGCCGTTCAGCGGCCCCATGACGTTCTCTTGCGGCACGATGCAGTCCTGAAACACGAGCTCGGCTGTCGGCGAGCCGCGCATGCCGACCTTGTCGATCTTCTGGCCGATGGAAAAACCGGCAAAATCCTTCTCGATCAGGAAGGCGGTGATGCCCTTCGATCCGGCGTCGGGTTCCGTCTTGGCATAGACGACAAGCGTCTGCGCATAAGGGGCGTTGGTGATCCAGAATTTGGTGCCGGTGAGGCGAAATCCGCCATCGACCCTATCTGCCCGCAATCGCATGGAGACGACATCCGATCCTGCACCTGTTTCCGACATGGCAAGGCTGCCGACATGCGCTCCGGAAATCAGGCCGGGCAGATATTTCGCCTTCTGCTCGGGCGTTGCCCAGCGTGCGATCTGGTTGATGCAGAGGTTGGAATGCGCGCCGTAGGACAGGCCAACGGAGGCCGATGCGCGGCTCACCTCCTCGCAGGCAATGACATGTTCCAGATAACCCAGTCCAAGTCCGCCATCTTCTTCCGCAACCGTGATGCCATGCAGCCCGAGCGCGCCCATTTCCGGCCAGAGCTCGACCGGAAAGCGATCCTTCGCATCGATTTCTGCGGCGATCGGCGCAATGCGTTCGCGCGCAAAACGCTGCGTCGTCTCGCGGATCGAAAGGGCCATGTCGCTTAAGCCAAAATCTATCTCGGTCATCAGGCCTCCTCCCAGACAGCCTTTGTTTTCTTTAGATATGCAGGGCGTGCCCCATTGCTTTCAGCGCCGCCTCCTGCAGGGCTTCGCTGCGTGTCGGGTGGACGTGGATGGTGCCGGCGATATCCTCCAGCCTTGTCCCCATCTCGATTGCCAGCGAAAATGCCGCCGAAAGTTCGGACACGCCTGATCCAACGGCCTGCAGCCCAAGTACGAGATTGGTATCTGCCCGCGCCACGACACGCACGAAACCGTCTTCATCCTGCATCGTCATCGCCCGTCCATTGGCGGTGAAGGGGAATTGCCCTACCTTCACCTCGTAGCCTTGAGCGCGCGCCTCTTCGGGTGACAGGCCGGCGCTGACGATTTCCGGATCGGTGAAGCAGATCGAAGGAATGCAGCGCCTGTCCCAAGCCCGCTTTTTCCCCGCAACGATTTCCGCCACCATCTCGCCCTGCGCGATGGCGCGATGCGCGAGCATCGGTTCGCCGGTGACATCGCCGATCGCATAGACGCCACGCATCGAGGTGCGGCAGCGATCGTCAATGCGGAGATATGGGCCGGATCTATCGAGGTCGAGGTCTTCCAACCCGGACCCGACGCTGCGCGGTCGGCGGCCGACTGCAACGAGGATATGATCTGCCGACAGTTCCTGCTGCCCGTCCGGTCCTTCGAGAACCAGCGCATCGCCTTTCTCGGAAAGCCCTATCGCTTTGGTGCTGGTGAAAAGCCTGATGCCGCGTTCTGTGAGCCTGCGTGTCACCGGCTTGACCAGATCGGCATCGTAGATCGGCAGGACCTGCGCCGTTGCCTCCACCACCGTCACTTCCGCCCTCAGCTTGGCAAAGGCCGTTCCGAGTTCCAGACCGATATAACCACCGCCGACCACGATGAGCCTGTTCGGTACCTCTTTAAGCGACAGGGCTTCGGTCGAGGAGATGACGCGTCCACCGAAGGGCAGGGCGGCAAGTTCGACCGGGTCGGAGCCTGTGGCGATCACCACGGTTTCTGCGCGAACGATCTGCTGGCCGGTTTCGGTTTCCACCTCCACCGTCTTGCCGTCGCGAAAGCGGGCGCGGCCGGAAACGATTTTGATGCGGGCCTTCTGCAAAAGGCCGGAGACGCCGCTGGTCAGCCGGCCGACAATGCCGTCCTTCCAGGCCATGGTGCCGGCAAGATCGATCGACGGCGGATCGACGCGAATACCCATGGCGTTGCGTCCACCGGCCATCTGCCGTGTCGCATCAAAGACCTCCGCCGCATGGATCAGCGCCTTGGAAGGGATGCAGCCGATGGTGAGGCAGGTGCCGCCGGGCTTGGCCGCCTCGACGATGACCGTATCGATGCCGAGCTGGCCGGCGCGGATGGCGCAGGCATAACCGCCGGGGCCGGCGCCGATCACGAGCAGCTTGCAGGAGATCTCTTTCATGGCTCACCCCTCGATGAAGATCAGGGCTGGAGTTTCGAGTAGTGTGCGCAGGCGCTGGACGAAGGTTGCCGCGTCAAAACCATCGATGATGCGGTGGTCGAAGCTGGAGGAGAGGTTCATCATCTTTCGCGGCACGAATTGCACGCCATCCCAGATCGGACGGGTGGCGATCTTGTTGACGCCGACGATCGCCACTTCCGGGTGATTGATGACCGGCGTTGATACGATGCCGCCGAGTGCGCCGAGCGAACTGATGGTGATGGTAGAACCGGTCAGTTCGTCGCGCGTGGCGGTGCCTGACCGGGCGGCTTCCGCCAGCCTGGCCATTTCTGCCGCGCAATCCCAGATGCTGCGTGCTTCTGCGTGCCTGACGACCGGTACGGAAAGGCCCGAGGGAGTCTGGGTTGCAATGCCGATATGCACCGCACCGGACCGGGTAAGGACACCTGCGTCGTCGTCGAATGTGGCATTGATGTCGGGTTGCTCGGTCACCGCCTTGACCATAGCCCGCATCAGGAAGGGCAGGAGCGTGAGCTTCGGCTGATCGGCTTTGCGCGCGTTGTTCATCGTTGCCCGCAGCTCTTCCAGCGCCGTCACGTCGACCTCTTCCACATAGGTAATGTGCGGGATGCGCGAGGTGGAAAGCGTCATCTTCTCGGCGATACGCCGGCGTAGGCCGGTGAGCTTGATCTCTTCTATCGAGGTCTTCCTGGCAAAACCCTGCAGCGGAGATGGGGCGCCCTTGCCGCGGGCAAGGAACTGCTCGACATCCTCGCGCAGGATGCGCCCGGCCGGACCAGTTCCACTTAACTGGCGAAGGTCTATGCCACTGTCACGCGCCAAGAGCCGCACCGATGGTGCCGCAAGCGGTTTGCCGATTTCGGATGACCGTTGCGGGGAGGGGGGCGGCGCTGGCGACGCAACCGGCGCGACAGGCTTTGCTGGTTTTTCGGCTGGTTCAGCCTGTTCGGGCTTGGGACTTTCAGCCTTGACCGGCTCCGGAATGGCAATTTCGTTGCTGCCACCCTCCGTCTCTATCCGGATCAGCGGCGCCCTGACGGCGATCGTGTCGCCGATCTCGCCACCGAGCCAGATCACGGTTCCGCTGACGGGAGTGGGAATTTCCACCGTCGCCTTGTCGGTCATCACAGCGGCGACCGTCATGTCCTCGCGCACGGGGTCGCCGATCTTCACCAGCCATTCGACAAGCTCGGCCTCGGCAACACCTTCGCCGACATCGGGCATCTTGATGGTGAATTCACCCATGGCTCAGGCCTCCATGACGTCGGTCAGCGCGCGCCCGACGCGGGCGGGGCCGGGAAAATAGTCCCATTCCTGCGCATGCGGGTAAGGCGTATCCCAGCCGGCAACACGCATGACCGGGGCTTCGAGATGATAGAAGCAGTGTTCCTGCACCAATGCTGCGATCTCCCCGCCGAAACCGGAGGTAAGCGTGGCCTCATGCACGACGACGCAGCGCCCGGTCTTGGAGACCGACCTGACGATCGCATCGAGATCGAGCGGCAGAAGGCTTCTGAGGTCGATGACTTCGGCATCGATGCCGGTGTCTTCTGCGGCGGTGAGTGCCACATGCACCATCGTGCCATAGGCAATCACGGTGACTGCCGAACCTTGCCGGCGGACTTCCGCTTTGCCGATCGGGATAGAATAATAGTCGTCCGGCACGTCGCCGAGCTGATGTTTCGACCATGGCGTGACCGGTCGCTCATGATGGCCGTCGAAAGGGCCGTTATAAAGCCGCTTCGGTTCGAGGAACATCACCGGGTCGGGATCTTCGATCGCAGCAATCAACAGGCCCTTGGCATCATAGGGATTGGAGGGCACGACGACCTTGAGGCCGCAGACATGGGTGAACAAAGCCTCCGGGCTCTGGCTATGGGTCTGCCCGCCAAAAATGCCGCCGCCGGTCGGCATGCGCACGACGATCGGGCAGGTGAAATCGCCGTTGGAGCGATAGCGGATGCGCGCAGCTTCCTGGGTCAGCTGGTCATAGGCCGGGTACATGTAGTCGGCGAACTGGATCTCGACGCAGGGTTTCAGCCCATAGGCCGCCATGCCGATGGCGGTGCCGACGATGCCGGATTCGTTGATCGGCGTGTCAAAGCAGCGGGTCTTGCCGTATTTCGCCTGCAGCCCTTGCGTACAGCGGAAGACGCCGCCGAAATACCCGACATCCTCGCCGAAGACGACGACATCCTCATCCCGCCCCATGGCGACATCCATGGCGCTTCTTACCGCCTCGATCATCGTCATCCGGGCCATATCAGTATCCTGCCTTCTGCCGCTGGCGGCGCAGATGCGGCGGCATCTCGGCATAGACGCCTTCAAATATATCACGCACAGAGGGCCTGCCGCCGGCATGCATCGTGCCGTGCTCCTCGGCCTTGCGCTGGGCGGCGATCACCTCGTCCGTGATTTCGGCTTCCGCCTGCACATGCCGTTCCTCCGACCAGAGGCCGCGCAGGATCAGGTGCTTCTTCAATCGCAGCACCGGATCGCCGAGTGGCCAGGCTTCGGATTCCGTCTTCGGCCGATAGGCGCTCGGGTCGTCGGAGGTCGAATGCGCTCCGACCCGGTAGGTGACATATTCGATCAGCGTGGGCCCGAGATTGCGCCTTGCCCGCTCCGCCGCCCAGCAGGCGACGGCATGCACCGCAAGGTAATCATTGCCATCGACCCTCAGCGCCGGAATACCGAAACCAAGGCCGCGGGCGGCAAAGGTGCCGGAGCCGCCGCGGGCGATGCCCTGAAATGTCGAGATGGCCCACTGGTTGTTGACGACATTGAGGATGACCGGGGCGCGGTAGGTCGAGGCGAAGACCAGCGCCGAATGGAAATCCGATTCCGCTGTCGAGCCGTCGCCAATCCAGGCAGCGGCTATGCGGCTGTCGTTCTTGATCGCAGAGGCCATGGCCCAGCCGACCGCCTGCACATATTGGGTGGCGAGATTGCCGGAAATGGTGAAGAAGCCATGATCTTTCGACGAATACATGATCGGCAACTGCCGGCCGCGAAGGGGGTCGCTTTCGTTCGAATAGATCTGGTTCATCATCTCGACCATCGGATAGTCGTCGGCGATGAGAAGGCCTGCCTGGCGGTAGGTGGGGAAATTCATGTCGCCCTTTTTCAACGCCTTGCGAAAGGCGCAGCTGACGGCCTCCTCGCCCAGATGCTGCATGTAGAAGGAGGTCTTGCCCTGCCGCTGCGCCATCAGCATGCGGGCATCGAAGGCCCGGAGCGTCATCATGTGGCGCAGGCCGATCCTCAGGTCGTCATCGGACAGGAGACCCGCCCAGGGGCCGACAGCCTCGCCATCCCGGTTCAGCACCCGGATGATCGAATAGGCGAGATCGCGAATGTCTTCGGCTGCCGCATCCACGTCCGGGCGCGGTACGGCGCCGGCTCTTGCGATCTTCACATTGGAAAAATCGGGCTGCCCGCCCGGACGCACTGCAGGCTCCGGCACGTGCAGGCTCAGATGACCTTGCTCTACCATATTTCCTCCCGATCGACCTGCCTCTCCTCAAAAGCGTGTCGATTAGAAAAGAATGGTATTCGCAGCGCCAATGGCAAGCCATGACAGAACTGCTGTGATTATTCGGCCAGTTTTGCCACAGATGAGTCGGCTATGGGCTCATCTGGCTTTTTCGAAAGGCTTCGGGGCTTAGCCCCATCCATTTTCTGAATGCCCGATAGAAGGCGCTCGGTTCGGAATAACCGAGACGGGTGGCAATCTCGCTGACGGTCTCAGTCGTATTGGTCAGCATGCTGCAGGCAAGATCGCGGCGGATCTCGTCCTTGATGCCTGCATAACTCTGGCCTTCGTCATGCAGACGATGGCGAAGCGTGGAAGACGACATGCGCATGTCGGTGGCGAGTGTGGCAAAGCTTGCCCAGTCGGCAGGCTCTTTCTGGGTAAGCCGCCGCCTGACTGCCGCAGCCGTTCCGGCGTCATAGCGATAGCGCAACAGGATGTTTGCCGGCGCTCCGCGCAGGAACTGCCGCAACTGCTGCTCGTTGCGCGAGATCGGCAAGGTGAGCATCGCGGCGTCAAATCCCAGCCGGCTGACCGATTGCGAAAAACGGATGGGCGCGCCGAAGAAGAGCCGATGATCGGCGCTCTGTTCCGGCTCGGCGCAGCGGAAATCGACGAGGCGGATCGGGATGCGCCGCCCGACCAGCCAGCAGATAAGCCCATGCAGGATGATCCAATAGCTGCGATAGGCAAAGGCGGATCGTGGCTCTCCCTCATCGCTCAACTGCACTTCGGCAATCCCGTCATGGATCACAAGCCGGCCAGTCGGCTCGCCGAGAACGAGGTTTAGAAAGCGCAGCGCTCGTCGCAATGCCCGCTCCAGCGTCGGGGCATGCAGCACGCAGTGGCAAAGAAGGGTAAAACTGCCGCGCTGCATCGGCCGGACGCCGAGGCCGAAACATTCGTCGTCCAGTTCGGCGGCAATCGCCAGCCACAATTGCCCGAATGTCTGCGCCGAAACCGGCTCGGTGACAACGGGTGGCAGGCCGAGATCCTTAAGCAACGGCTCTGTCGGACGCCCGCTGCGCCTCAGGCTGTCGAGCGCTTCCTCGACAAAGCTCGGTGCGATCATGTGTCGTTCGGTTTCGGCCATCACTTCAGCTCAAGTGGCAAAACTGGCCGAAATTATGGATCACTTCCGTCATCGCTTACAACAGTGAAAGCTTATAAAGTGCTGATTGCCATGCAGGTTGAGGAGCCTGCCGGCAAGGGAGGATTTACAGATGCTGATCCGCGATGCCGGTTTCATCGTCACCGGCGGCTGTTCCGGCCTAGGTGCCGCGACGGTGCGCATGCTGTCCGAGGCTGGCGGGCGGGTGATGATCGCCGACCTCGACCGTGACAAGGGTAAGGCCCTCGCGCAGGAATTTGCAGGACTTGTGTCTTTCGTCCGCACCGACGTCACCAGTGCTACGGATGGGGAAGCCGCTGTTGCTGCGGCGCTCGAAACCTTCGGAAATCTGCGCGGGCTGATAAATTGCGCCGGCATCGCACCGGCGCAGAAGGTGATCGGCCGCGACGGGCCGCATGAATTCGAAAATTTTGCCCGGACGATCAATGTCAATCTGGTTGGTTCCTTCAACCTGCTCAGGCTTGCTGCCAATGCGATAAAGGACAGCGAACCCGATGCCGAGGGAGAGCGCGGCGTGATCGTCAATACGGCATCGATCGCGGCCTTCGATGGGCAGGTCGGGCAGGCGGCCTATGCGGCCTCCAAAGGCGGGATCGCGGCGATGACGCTGCCGATCGCCCGCGAACTGGCGCGTTACGGCATTCGCGTCATGACAATTGCGCCGGGTGTGTTCGAGACACCGATGATGGCGGCCATGCCAGAGGAAGTGCGGCATGCGCTCGGTAGCAGCGTGCCGTTTCCGCCACGGCTCGGGAGGCCATCGGAGTTTGCGGCGCTGGTTCGTCAGATCCTGGAAAACACAATGCTGAACGGCGAAGTCATTCGCCTCGACGGCGCCATTCGGATGGGAGCGCGCTGATAGGCGCACAGAGGAGGCAAGATGCAATTGCAGGATCCCGTCGTCATCGTCGGTTTGGCCCGCACGCCAATCGGCGGCTTTCAGGGCGAATTGAAGGACGCGACCGCAGCTGATCTCGGTGCAGCATCCATTCGCGCCGCTATCGAGAGAAGCGGTGTGCAGGCCGATGCCGTTGAAGAAGTCGTCTTCGGCTGCGTGTTGCCGGCCGGGCAGGGCCAGGCGCCGGCACGGCAGGCCGCGATCCATGCCGGCCTGCCTTTTGCCGCCGGTGCGACGACGGTCAACAAGATGTGCGGCTCGGGCATGAAGGCGGTGATGATGAGCCATGACCTGATCGCCGCCGGCAGTGCCGCGATCGCTGTCGCCGGCGGCATGGAGAGCATGACCAATGCGCCATATCTGCTGGATCGTGCGCGGGGCGGATACAGGCTCGGGCATGGCCGGGTGCTCGACCACATGTTTCTCGATGGGCTTGAGGACGCCTATGACAAGGGCCGGCTAATGGGCACATTTGCCGAGGACTGCGCCGAGGCTTATCAGTTCACCCGCGAGGCGCAGGACCAATATGCCGTCACCTCCCTCATGCGGGCGCAGAAGGCGATTGCGGAAGGCTGGTTCGACAGCGAGATCGTTCCGGTCACGGTCAAATCCGGCAGAACCGAGCAGGTGGCGCATCGGGACGAGCAGCCCGGCAAGGCCAAAATCGACAAGATCCCGACCCTGAAGCCAGCCTTTCGTGAGGGCGGCACTGTGACGGCTGCCAATTCCAGCTCGATCTCGGATGGTGCGGCGGCACTGGTGCTGATGCGGCGCTCTGAAGCCGAACGCCGGGGGCTCTCCCCGCTCGCAACGATCATCGGCCACGCCACGCATTCGCAGGAACCGGCACTCTTTGCCACGGCACCGATCGGTGCCTTGCAGAAACTCTCCGACCGGACGGGCCTGCCGCTTTCCGATGTCGATCTGTTCGAGATCAACGAAGCCTTTGCGGTTGTCGCCATGGCAGCAATGCGGGATCTCGACCTGCCGCATGAAAAGGTCAACGTGCATGGCGGCGCCTGTGCGCTTGGTCATCCGATCGGCGCTTCCGGCGCGCGTATTCTGGTCACGTTGGTTGCGGCGCTGGAGCGCTACGATCTGAAACGCGGCATGACGGCACTATGCATCGGCGGTGGCGAAGCGACAGCCATCGCCATCGAACGATCCTGACGGGAGGAAGGCCGATGATCCTTTCGGAACTTCAGCAACAGATCCGCGAAATGGCCCGCAGTTTTGCCCGCGAGCGGTTGGCACCGGGTGCCGCCGAACGGGATCGAAAGCACCGGTTTCCGCGCGAGGAATTGCAGGAAATGGGTGCTCTCGGTTTGCTCGGCATGCTGGTGCCGGAAGCTTATGGCGGATCGGATACCGGCGTGCTCGCCTATGCGGCGGCGGTCGAGGAGATCGCTGCCGGCGACGGGCCCTGCTCGACGATCATGAGCGTCCACAGTTCGGTGGGATGTGTACCGATCCTCAAGTTCGGGACGGAGGAGCAGAAGGAGCGCTTTCTACCGCGTCTTGCATCGGGCGAATGGATCGGCGGTTTCGCGCTGACCGAGCCTCAGGCCGGTTCCGACGCGTCGAACCTCAGGACACGTGCGAGGCGCGATGGCAACGATTACGTGATCGACGGCGCAAAACAGTTCATCACCTCGGGCAAGAACGGCCAGATGATCATTGTCTTTGCCGTCACCGACCCCAATGCTGGAAAGAAGGGCATCACCGCCTTTATCGTTCCGACAGATACGCCCGGTTACGAGGTGGTCCGCGTCGAGGAAAAGCTGGGGCTGCATGCGTCCGACACCTGCCAGATCGCCTTCAACGAGATGCGCATTCCGGCGGACTTGAGGCTGGGCGAGGAAGGAGAGGGCTATCGGATTGCGCTCGCCAATCTGGAGGGCGGGCGGATCGGCATTGCGGCGCAATCCGTTGGCATGGCGCAAGCGGCCTTCGAGGCGGCGCGCGATTACGCCCGTGAGAGAAAGGCTTTCGGCAAGCCGATCTCCGATCACCAGGCCGTTGCCTTCCGGCTGGCCGATATGGCGACCCAGATAGAAGCGGCCCGGCAACTCGTCTGGCATGCGGCAGCGCTCAGGGAGGCCGGAATGCCGTGTCTATCCGAGGCCTCGATGGCGAAGCTCTTTGCGTCGGAAATCGTCGAACGCGTCTGCTCCGACGCGATCCAGATCCATGGCGGTTACGGTTACATGAGCGACTACCCCGTCGAGCGGATCTACCGCGATGCGCGCATCTGCCAGATCTACGAGGGGACGAGCGATGTGCAGCGTCTGGTCATCGCCCGCAACTTGTGATGATGTCTGCCGATTAAATGAGGGCTAAGGCGTCTCCGCTTCGCTCGGCATTCGAGGAATGCTTGCCAACAGGGTGCGTGTATAGGCATGGCCGGGGTTAGCCAGAACTGCCCGCGTCTTGCCGCTCTCGACGATGCGGCCGCGCTCCAGAATGATGACATCCTCGCAAAGGGACGATACCAGGCTCAGATCGTGCGATACCAGCACAAAGGTCGTCGTTTTCGACAACTCCTTCAGCAGCTCGACGATGCGGATGCGCGTGGAAAGATCCAGTGCGCTGACCACTTCGTCTGCAAGAATAACATCCGGCCGGGATACGATCGCACGGGCGATCGCGATACGCTGCCTTTGGCCACCGGAAAACTCATGCGGATAGCGCTCCGCTGCATCGGCGCTCAATCCTACGGCTGACAGGGCGTTCAGAATGGCTGTCTTCCTGTCGCCCTCGATGCCCAATGAACGGAGAGGTTCGGCGATGATGTCGAAAACGCGCTGGCGTGGATCCAGTGACGAATAAGGATCCTGGAAAACGGCCTGTACGCCAGAGCGGAAGCGCCGCATGAACTCCCGG
Source organism: Neorhizobium sp. UBA3556 (assembly GCA_002376235.1). Classification (GTDB taxonomy): domain Bacteria; phylum Pseudomonadota; class Alphaproteobacteria; order Rhizobiales; family Rhizobiaceae; genus Neorhizobium. Next base: position 209,811 of record DFNX01000006.1, read on the forward strand.
TTCCTGAGATCCAGCCGGTTGCCTTCGAAGCTGACTTCTCCTGCCGTCGGCTGGTTGAGACCGAGCAGAATGCGCAGCAGCGTCGTCTTGCCTGAGCCGGATTCACCGACGATGCCGAGATTTCGACCTCTCTCGAGAGTGAGGTTCACGTCGGAAAGCGTCTTGTGGTGCCGCGTGTAGGAAAAGGATACATTCCTGACGTCGATGAGGCTCATTCGGCGATCTCCAATGCGTCATCGAATGCACGCGCTGCCGCGACGAGACTTTGCGTATAGGGATGGTTCGGCTGGCTGAACACGTCGCCCACCAGCCCGGTTTCGACGATACGGCCATGCTGCATCACCACAACCCGGTCCACGGCTCCAGCGACAACCGGCAGATCGTGGCTGATGAACAGCAACGCCATGTCCCGTTCGCTGACAAGGCGCGCCAGCAATGCCAGGATTTCCGCCTGCGTCGTCACATCCAGCGCGGTCGTCGGCTCGTCGGCGATCAGCAGTTTGGGCTTGCAGGCAAGCGCCATCGCGATTGCCGCACGCTGGCGCTGCCCGCCAGAGATCTCGTGCGGCCAGGCATCGATCATCCGATCGGGATCCGGCAATGCGACCTGATCGAGCAAGGCTCGCACTTCGCGTGTGATGCTCGCCTTGTCGGTCGCCCCTCCGTCACGTCTCGCGCGACGTTTGACCGCCTCACCGACCTGTCGACCTATTTTCATCAAGGGATCGAGCGCGGTAAGCGGTTCCTGAAATACGACTGCTGCTGCGGTCCCTCTCAGAGGCACCAGATCACGATCGTGCGCGCCAATCACCTGGCGGCCATCAAGCAGAACCGACCCCGAGGCTTTCAGAGCGTCAGGCAAAAGGCCGATTCCGGCAAGGGCTGTCAGCGATTTTCCCGAGCCGGATTCACCGATGAGGCCGAGGCGCTCGCCGGGTGAAATGGAAAAGGAAAGATCCGTGACCAAGGACTTTTCGCCGGCCCGGATTGAAAGGCCATTAATGTCAAGTAGCGAGGTCATCGGCGGCTCCTGCGGGTCGGGTCGGCGAGATCGCGCAGGCCGTCCGCGAGAAGGTTTATGCCGATCACCAGGGACACGAGAGCGATACCCGGCGCAATGGCTCCGATAGGAGCCGTATATACGGTAGCCTGTGCTTCCTGCAGCAGCCTGCCCCAGGATGCGTTCGGCGGCGGCGCGCCCAGGCCGAGATAAGAAAGCGAGGCCTCGGCAATAACAGCGAGGCCGAATTGCAGCGCCAGATTGACAAGTAAGGTCGGCCATATGTTCGGCAGAATGTGAATCCGGATGACACCGATGCATGATGTGCCCGATATCCGCGAAGCCGTGATGTAATCCATTGAAAGGACGCGCTTGGTGAGAATCCGTGTCAGCCGTGCGACAATGGCGGAATTGGCGACGCCGATTGCGACGATTGCGGTCTGCAAGCTGGCGCCATCGCTTGCGGCCACAATCAACATGGCAAGCAGCAGGGTCGGAAAGGCGATCAGGATATCGAGGCCTGCCGCCAGAACATCATCAAGCGTCTTCGACGCGAAGGCGGCCAGCAATCCGATCGTCATGCCGATCAATCCGCCGATGACGATCGCGCCGGTGCCGACTGTCAAGGCGATGCGCGAGCCGATCATGATCAGCGAAAAAAGATCGCGGCCGAGCCGGTCTGTTCCCGCGAGATGCAGGAGAGACACGGCTTCCAAACGCCCGCCCGACATGGCGGCGGGATCGTAAGGCGTCCAGACCAGTGTCAGGAGGCCGATTGCGATATGCAGGCCAACGATGATGGTGCCGATCGTGAATGTCCAGGAGCGGCGTTTTCGACCTTTCGAAGAGGCGATGATGGTGTTGGTATCGCTCATCGTGCCGCTCCTCCGCTACGGTCTCTCAGACGCGGATCGATCAATCGCTGAGCCAGATCGGCGAAAAAGCCGACAAGGAGGACAAGCAGGGTGGAGACGAACAACACGCCTTGGACATTGGGATAGTCACGCTGTTCTATGCCGAGAAGCAGCATGGAGCCGAGACCGGGCAGTGAAAACACGCGTTCAACCACGACGGCACCGAGCAGGGTCGAGGCGAGTTCGATGCCGAGGATGGAGATGACCGGCACGGAAGCGTTGCGGATACCATGGCGAATCAGCGCTCCGGTGAAGCTCGCGCCGAGTGCGCGGGCGGTTCGCAGGTAATCGCTGCCCAGCACATCCTGGGTGGCGGAGCGTACATAGCGGATCAGCGATGCAGACATGACGATGGCAATGGTGATGACAGGAAGGGCGAGGGCGTCAAACGCTGCTTCGGGTCGCAGCCAACCACGTGGAGGGAAGCCGCCGGATGGGAACAGCCTGAGGTTCACCGCGAAGACTGTGACAAGAAGGATGCCGATCCAGAACACCGGCACGGCAATGCCGAGCTGAGAGATCACCGATATCAGCGAGCCATACCAGCGGTTCGATTTGACCGCTGCAATGATGCCGAGCGGCAGTGCGATCGCAATCGCCAGAAGGAAAGCCATCAGCGTCAAGGGTACGGTCACGGCCAGCCGTTTGCCGATCTCCGGCAGGACGGGCGTGTGACTGACGAAGGATGTGCCGAGATCGAAGCGGGCGAGACTGGAGACAAAGCGAATGAATTGTTCGGAAAGCGGCAGGTCTGAGCCCACCTGACGGCGCGCAGCCTCGATCTGTTCGGGATCGGCGCCGACGGATACCAGCGCATTGGCGGGGTCACCCGGCAGCAGGCGCAAGAGAACGAACAGTACGGCCGCCGCGATTACGATGGATACGAGCAAAATAGCCAGACGGCGTAAAAGATAGGAAAGAATGACCGGAGCCTTTCATGGGGAAAGCCGCCCGGAGAACCGGGCGGCCAGCCTTGTAATGCTTATTGTCGATTGGCCGAGGGCGGGCCGAAGGTCAATCGACCTTTTTGATGTGGCCCGCGAAAAACTGTGCGTTCAGGCCGTTAAGCGGGTAACCGGTGACGGATTTTGCCGCAACCACGATCTGCGGATAGAGATAGAGCCAGTTGCTGGCCGCGTCCTCGGCGATGATCGTGTTGGCGTCCTTCAGCTTGGCCGTCTGCTCATCCGTTGTTGCACTGCCTTCAGCCTGCTTGATCAGATCCACGACCTTCGGATTGTTGTAGCCCCAGTAGAAATCGGGATTGCCGTAAAAGACGATGTCGCGGTGGTTCACATGTTCCTGCAGCGTCGCCTGGAAATCATGCGCCTTGTAAATCTTTGAATACCACTCGTTGGCGGTGATGACGTTGATGTTCACCTTCACGCCGATCTTGGCAAGTTCGCTCTGCAGGAACTGTGCGGCAATCGGGTGCGGGTCGTAGTTCGGCGTGTCGATGGTGAAGGAGAACCCTTCCGGATAGCCTGCTTCCGCAAGAAGTGCCTTGGCACTCTCGACATCATAGGCGTCGGTCTTGGTCAGGTCGACAAACCACGGATCGGTCGGCGGCACCATGGATCCAATCAGAGTGCCGTAGTCGCCCCATACGGCTTTCAGCAGCTTGGCGTCGTCCACTGCCCGGGCCAGCGCCTTGCGAACCTTGACGTTGTCGAAGGGAGCGACCCGGTCGTTATAGGCAAGCAGGAGTTTGGTAGTGGATTGACCTTCGGCGACCGTGAAGTCTTCATTGTCCTTGAACTGCGCAAGTGAATCCGGGCTCTGGACGGAGGTGATGATGTCGACGGATCCGGTCAGAAGAGCATTGTTAAGGGCTGTCGCTTCCGTGAAATACTGGAAGACGACGTCGCCATTATCCGGCTTCTGGCCCCAGTAATCATCGAACCTGGTCAGTGCCAGCGACGACCCGCGGCGCCAGTCCGCCAGCTCGTAAGGCCCTGTTCCATCTTCAGTAGAAGTCAGGTTGGTCGCGGTATCGTTGATGATCCAGACATAGCTGAGATTGTAGGGAAGCGAGATGGAGCGGGACGAAAGCTTGATGACGACAGTTGCGTCATCCGGGGTATCGATGCTGGCAATTGGCTTCAGGCTGTTCTTGCGCGAGCTTTTCGATTCTGCCGAGGTGACCCGTTCGATCGAGAATTTCACGTCCTTGGATGTCAGCGGATCGCCGGAATGGAATTTCACGTTAGGCTGCAGAGTGAACGTGTAGGTGAGGCCATCATCGCTGACCTTGAAATCCTTGGCCAATACCGGTTCCACAGCGCCTGTATCAGCTAGACGGAAAAGTCCTTCATAGACGTTGTTGTTGAAGGCCTCGTTGATCCCCTGGCCGGCCCCTGCCGTATTGTCGAGGTTCTGCGGCTCGTAAAGCGATCCGATATTAATCGTGGCGTCCGCGTCGAAGTCGGCGGCCTGCGCAGATCCTGCCGCCAGGGCGGAAAGGAGGATCGCTGCAATGGCGCTGCGCGCACTCGTCTGCCTGTTCTTCAGGGGCGAGCCCGTACGGGTTGTCAAAATGCTCATCTTGAAACTCTCATTCACTGGCGGATCAGCGCCATCATTTATCGCTTGAAGCATAGCGTAGTATCCACTCATCGGAAGGGTGGCGAGGGCAAAAAGGCGTCGCCTGAAGGGAATGTGATACTCTTGGATCGGCGCACCAGAGAAAATTGTTTCCGCGCTGGAACTTCGTGTTCAGTCCTATTAAGCCCTTCAGATAAATCAGAGATTGGATCAGGACATGAGTGATATCGACAGAAACCGCGCGGCCCGGCTGATGGATGAAGCCGGTATCGATGCGCTTGTCCTTTTCCAGCCTGAGGCTTTTCGTTACGCGATCGGCGCTCCCGCAGGCGTGGCGACAATGTGGGGGCGGGCCGGAGCTGCGGTGGCGCTCGTGCCAGCGCAGGCCAATGAAACTCTTGCAGCCATCGTCAGCGATCATGCCGCGCCGGCGGTGCGCAGCAAGGCATCCTATGTCGAGGTGCGGACCCATCGCATCTGGATCGATATGCTCGATGTGACAGGCGCAGAAACGGTGCAGCAGATCGGCGAGGCCTATCGACGCGCGGGAACGGGAGGGTCGCGCCCCGAAACATTCGATCGGTCCGCGGTTTTCGATCTTCTCGAGGATCTCTTGCGCGAACGCGGCCTGATCAACGCACGACTGGGCGTCGATCTCGAATTCATGCCCGCCGCAGATTTCGAAGCTTTGAAAAGCAGGCTTCCGCAAGTCGAGTGGCTGGACGGCTCGACGGTCCTGCGACGGCTGCGAGCCGTTAAAGTTTCGGCGGAGATAGAGCGGTTGCGCAAAGCGTCTCATGCGGCAGAGGCGGGGTTGGAAGCTATGGCGCAGGCGATCAGGCCGGGTGTGGCCCTGCCGGCACTCTCGGCGGCATGGAAGGCCGGGGCGCAGGCTGCTGCCGCCAAGGGAGGCTTCTCGCTGAGTGGGCATTGGGATTACATTTCGGTTGGTGCGGATCTTGCCGACATGGCGGCAGTTGTGGCTCCGGGCGATCTCATCAAGGCGGATGTCGGGACGCTCGTCGACGGCTATTCTTCGGACGGGGCAAGAACCTATACATTGGGTCGTCCGTCCGGGCTTGCGATGGATGTGTTCAAAGCGCTCGATGCGGCGTTTCATGCGGGGCTGGAACAAATCCGGCCTGGCAATGCCTTCGCTTCAGTCCATTCCGCCATGCTTCAATCGATGCGCAAGGACGGTTTTGCGGAATATTACCGCGGCCATTTCGGTCACGCGGTTGGTGGCAGTGTCGGCATCGAAGAATGGCCGTTCTTTTCCGCCAGTAACCAAGAGATCATCGAGCCGAACATGGTTGTGGCGCTGGAGGCCCCGTTCTACGGTCAGGGGCTTGGGGCGTTGATGATCGAGGACCAGTTCCTTGTGACCGTCACCGGGGCGGAATGCATGAACCGCTTGCCACGCGGGCTGGTCGACGTATCGGATGCCTGATGCCGAGGCTCCTCAAGGTCGTCTGATCGGCATCCACAAGCATTTGAACATGGGTGGATTTGCGCTTGCCGAACGGCGAATTCAGTTTGAGACTCAGGGAGTATTTTTTCGGTCTCATCCTCCGGATGGGCATCACGCTCCGCCCACGCGGCGGCAAGTGTCGGCAATATCGAGATCTTTGATGATCCGCTGACAGTCGGAGAACTGTTCAGTGCTGGCGCGCCGCAGGCGCTTTCCTTGCAGGCGTTTCAGCGCGTAGCTTCGTCTCCATCGTCAGGATTTCGTCTGTCGTCAGCAGATCGTTACGACCATTCGGCAGCAGCCCTTTGAGTTGCAGATCGATGTAACGCAGGCAGCAGACCCTCAGAAACGAAGTGAAATTGCCGAGATCATGCCCTTCGTCGATCGACTCGTTATAGAGTTGATGCAGAAGTTGGGGCACGTTCATGTCGTCACGCGCAGCGATCTGGTCGAGCACGGTCCAGAACATGTTTTCCAGACGCACGCTGGTCACCATTCCGTCCATGCGCAGCGAACGCGTCTGGCTCTCCCAAAGATGCGAATTCGCACCGATAAACAGTCTGCACACGGCTCTCTCCTCCATAGCCTATGCTCCTTCTCGACACGATAGGACATGCGAGATGCGAGGAAAAGGGCCGCGATAGTCCGCGGCCCTTATGGTTTCAGATACTACCAGCCTTTAATTCCCGAGCGAGATGCTCAGCTTGACGGATGGCGAGTGCGACGATCGTCAGCGTCGGATTGGCCGCTGCGCCCGTCGTCATCACCGAGCCATCGGAGATGAACAGGTTCGGCACGTCATGGGCGCGACCCCATTTGTCGACGACCCCATCCTCTGCCCTGGCGCTCATACGGCAGGTGCCGAGATTGTGGGTCGAGGGGTATGGCGGGGTCCGATGGCTGTCGATGGCACCGACCGCCTTGTAGAGCGCCTGGGCATGCTCATAGGCGTAATTGCGCATCGCGACATCATTGGCGTGGTCATCGAAATGCACATTCGGTGCAGCAAGTCCCCATTTGTCGCGCACGGTTTCCGACAACGTCACGCGATTGCTCGCCTGCGGCATGTCCTCGCCGACGATCCACATGCCGGCGGTATTGGCATAGGCCTCCATGATCTCGGCGAATTCCGGCCCCCAGGCGCCCGGTTCGGCGAAGGCGGCGAGGAAGGACGGGCCAAGCGACAACGTCTCCATGTAATAGCCGCCGACAAAGCCGCGCTCCGGCTTGTTGGCCGCCTCATCCGCGATAATACCCGCCATGGTCTCGCCGCGATACATATGAACCGGCTTGTCGAAGCGCGCATAGACCGAGCCGGTCATGTGTCGCATGTAGTTTCGGCCGACCTGATCGGAACTGTTGGCAAGCCCCTTGGCGAAGCGGTTGCTTTCGCTCAGGAGAAGCAGCCGCGGTGTCTCGATGGAATTGCCGGCAACGCAGACAATCCGGGCTGCCTGCTGATGCAGATTGCCGTCCTTGTCGGCATAAACGACCGCATCGACCTTGCCCGAGGCGTCATGAGTGATACGCACGACATGGCTTTCAGGACGCAGGTCCAGAAGGCCCGTCTCCAATGCTCTCGGTATTTCGCGGACGAGCGTGCTCCATTTCGACTTGTTCTTGTCGCCCTGGAAGTTGAACCCGTCCTGGATCGAGGCCGGGCGTCCGTCATAGGGCTCGGCATTGGTGGCGTAGGGGCCGGTTGCATAAAGCTTGTAGCCGACACGTTCCGCGCCATTGGCGAAGACCTTGTAGTTGTTGTTGGCGGGCAGCGCCGGCCGGCCGTGGCGGTGGGTGGAGCCCATCGCCATCTCAGCCTTGTCATAATAAGGCGCCATTTCCTCCAGCGTGATCGGCCAGTCGAGAAGCGACGCACCAGCGATATCGCCGTAGGTAGTACGGGCCTTGAACTCGTAGTCCTTGAATCGTGGTGTTGCGCCGGACCAGTGAGTAGTGGTGCCGCCGACGGCTTTGACGATCCAGGCCGGCAGGCTCGGGAAGTCGGTTGCTACCCGCCAGGAGCCGCTCGTCGTGCGCGGATCGAGCCATGCCATCTGCTGGAAGGCTTCCCACTCGTTGTTGCGATAGTCCTCGTTTTTCAGGAACGGTCCGGCCTCCAGCACCACGCAGGGGATGCCGGCCTTCGTCAATTCATAGGCAAGCGTTCCGCCGCCCGCACCTGAACCGATGATGACAACTGCCTTCTCGTCGTTGGGGATCTGTTTCATTGGCCCGCTCCAGCATATTCCTCGATACGTGGCTCAGGCAGCCAGTCGAGATCGTTGAAGCCGCGCTTGATATAGCCGCCCTTGTCGAAGCTCGGGCCTTCGTAGCCAAGCGCTGCCCACACCTCCGGGTCGTCATAGAGTGTGGTGACGGTCGTTCCCTTCACCAGCTTGAAGAACGGGGTCGCCTCGATCTTCTTCAGGTTCGCATAGGCAGCCTTGTCGTCGAGCTTCATGAAGCCACTTTCCTGCAACTCCCGCAGGCTCGTGAGGAAGGCGATCTTTTCGGCAGGTGTCTTTCCTGCCGCCTTGAAGACCGCATCGGCGGTCCGCTCATAGGGAGCGTCGGCGAATTTTTTATGGGGAAACATGACCCTGATCATGCGTACCAGGGTCTTCTTGGCGTCGCTGTCTCCTCCCAGGTCCAGCGGCAGTTTGGCAAAAGCAATCTTTGCGAAAGTCGACGCCATCAGCGTCGCAGTTGCGCTGCCGATGAGCAGTTTTCGTTTTGTCGTCTCCATTCTTTCCTCCCTAATGGATGCGGCATTTCAATAGATGTTCAGAGATAGCGCCCCTGTTTCTGGATAACTTCGATCTGGTAACCGTCTGGATCCTGTACGAAGAAGAACCGGGCGACCGAAACATCGCCATTCTTGAAATCCACCAGCTTGCGTGGCGAAAAACCGGCCTGTTCGAAACGCGCGTGTTCCGCATCCAGATCATCGACGATGAAGGCGGCATGGCCGTAGCCATCGCCCAGCTCATATGGTTCGGAGCGATCCTTGTTGATGGTGAGTTCGAGCTCGAACGTGTTTTCGGCGTTCGAAAGGTAGACGAGCGTGAATGTCTCGAAATCCAGCCGGTCTGCGATCCTCAGGCCGAAGGCACGCGCGTAAAAATCGACTGACCGGGCCTCATCCAGAACCCGTATCATGCTGTGAACGAACTTTGCCATTCTCCTCCCTCATTCCGTTTCCTCGGATTGAACTATAGGGACGGAAAAACAGCGCGGGTATTATTTGGATACTACCTGCACGATTTTGCTACAGATTAGTATTGCGATGCGGAGGCGTTACCTTGACAGGTAATGACGCGAAAAGAGGAGGGATCATGAGACGAGAGGAACTGGTTGCCCAAGTGAAGGCTATCGTCGGGACGTCATATTGCCTTGTCGATACGCGGCAGACCGAAAGGTTCAGGAAGGGGTTTCGCGCCGGTGAGGGGGAGGCGGCAATGGTCGTTATCCCCGGAAGTCTGGTCGAGATGTGGGCTGTCTTAAAGCTTGTGATCGCGGCGGATTACATCGTCATAATGCAGGCGGCCAATACCGGGCTGACCGGCGGCTCTACGCCTTATGGCAGCTATGATCGCGAGGTGGCCATCATCAGCACCCTGCGGCTCGACCGGATCCATGTTCTCGATGATGGCCGGCAGATCGTTTCGCAGCCGGGGGGAACGCTGTTCAACCTGGAAGCACTGCTCAAGCCTCTCGGGCGCCAGCCGCATTCCGTTATCGGCTCGTCCTGCATCGGTGCATCGATCGTTGGCGGCGTGTGTAACAATTCCGGCGGAGCCCTGGTGCGGCATGGGCCGGTTTACACCGAGCTTTCGCTTTATGCCGAGCGCACCGCTTCCGGCGAACTGCAACTCGTCAATCATCTCGGGATTGATCTGGGCGACACGCCCGAAGAGATCCTCGGTCGGCTTGATCGCGGCGACATTGATCCTTCCCTGATACAAAACGGGACCGGCAGGGCCTCTGATGACGGTTATGCGGAAAGGGTGAGGGAGGTCGATGCCGCCACGCCGGCACGCTTCAATGCAGACCCTCGCGGGCTGTTCGAAGCATCCGGCTCGGCGGGCAAGGTCGCCGTCTTCGCTGTGCGTCTCGATACATTTCCGGTCGTTGCGGATCCGAAGGTTTTTTATGTCGGCGCCAATGATACGGCCACGCTTGCCGTATTGCGTCGCCGGTTGCTGACCGAGCTGCCCGAACTGCCGATCAGCGGTGAGTACCTGCATCGCGACTGCTTTGATATCGCGCATCGCTACGGCAAGGATGTGCTTCTGATGATCCACTGGCTGGGGACGGCCCGGCTGCCGATGTTTTTTGCCGCCAAGGGAGCGATGGATGCATGGCTGAACAATCGCCGCTTCCTGCCGAGGAACCTGACGGACAGGGTTCTGCAGGCGGTTGCAAACCTCCTGCCGGAAGCCTTGCCGAAACGCATGCTCGATTTCAGGCGACGGTTCGATCATCATCTCATCCTTAATGTTCCGGGCGTGATTGCGCGGGAAACCCAGGCGCTCCTCAGTGAAACAGTCGGGATCGATGGATGGTTTGCTTGTGACCCTGACGAAGCAAAAAAGGCGATGCTTCATCGTTTCGCTGCGGCTGGTGCTGCAGTTCGCTACGGAGCCGTGAAGCCGGACGAGGTGGAGGATATTCTTGCGCTGGATATCGCGCTTCGCCGTGACGACCGGGACTGGTTCGAAAAGCTGCCGCCGGATATCGAGGCGCAGATCGACCGAAAACTTTATTACGGTCACTTCCTCTGCCATGTCCTGCATCAGGATTACGCCCTGAAAAAGGGCGCTGATGCTGCATCAATCAAGGCGCGAATGCTGGAGATTCTGGACGAGCGCGGGGCCGAATACCCGGCCGAGCACAATGTCGGCCACATATACCGTGCCAAGCCGTCTCTCATGCAGCACTATCGGTCACTCGATCCCACCAACAGCTTCAATCCGGGTATCGGCAAGACACCGCGTGCGCGATATTATGGTGGCGCATGCGATTGCGACAATGCGGGTCCGAGAAAGGCGGAGGAGGTGACTGACGTTGTTGTCATACCCTCGGCGTAATTGCTGATCGCTGCCAGGGGCTGGTTAAGCTCATGGGCGATGTTGGAGGCCATTTCACCAAGAAGGCCAAGGCGTGAAAACTGGTTTCGTTCCTGTCTGTGGTGCTCCGCCTCCGCCTCTGCCTTGGCTCGTTCCCGAATTTCTCGCGTTAGTTCCGCCGTTCTGCGGCGAACAAGCGTTTCGACCCGCAGAACGTGGATGACCCACCAGACCAATGCGAAACCGACGACAAGAAACCAGTGCCAATAGGCTTTGATAAAACCCTTGAGCGTGACCAAGAACGACATAGTCACCCGGATTGGCGATGACAAAGCCCACAGCATGCCTCGAGCGCCACGGTTAGGGCTTTTGCCCGACATGGTCTCATGCTCTCGCTGGCTGCGTCGAATGCGGCAGGATCGGCTCCGCGTAAGCCTGGAGCCTTAATCCGAAAAGTGCGATCAGCATCATGAACCACATCTGTTCACCGCTCAGGAACGCGCTTTCAAGGCAGCCGAGGAACGCTGAAAACAGCCAGCAGCGGATGAAGAGGCGTGTCAGCGCCGGTTCGGTTTTCCGTTTGATGGCGATACTGACGTGATGGCAAGGCAGGATCACCATCCAGAACACCATGAGCGCCAACAGAGGCCAGCCGCCATGGAGCAAAAGTTCGAGATACCCGTTATGGGCACTTGAAGCGTCCACCGCCCAGTTGCTCATCGAAGCCTCACCGCCATATACGGCGCTGGTGCCCCAGAACGATTGGAAGCCATAACCCGTCACAGGACTGTTGGATATCGCCGATAGTGCGATCCGCCATATCGACGCGCGATCGGTAAACGTCGGATCGAGACCATACGATTTCAGCAGCGCCTGCATCGACGGCGAGATTGCGGCCGACATCAGGATATAGTTCATCAAAGCGAGTGCGCCGCCGACGATGAGTAGGCGGAAAGGGCCGGCCCGTTCGAAGAACCATGTCGCGACCAGGATTGTTGGCAACATGGCAGCCGCCGTTTTGCCTCCGGTCTTCCAGAGAAAGACGGCTGCCAGCGCGATAATGAGCCAGCCAAGCGAGGCTGAGTGGCGTGCCCGTATGAAAAGCCCCAGGAACACGCAATAGACCATTGCGGCAGCAGCGGTGTTCTTGTGAAGGAAATAGCCACGCCAATCACCGGCAAGGCCGATTTCGACGGCATCACTCGCCTGATGAACCGCGCGCTGCGGTAAAGCCAGGACCCCCAGATAGCAGAGGGTGAGTATCAACAGCAGGCAAACGCCCATCAGTTTTGCAAAATGCACACCGGTGCGCGGCAGCAGGAGAATTCCGCAAGCGCATATGCAGGTCAGTATGGCATAGACAACACGGCGCAGCGCAAACATCGGGTCAGGCGCGGCAAGGCCGGTGATCGCCAGCCAGAGGAAGATAATGAGCAGGAAACCTAAAAGTTTGACGGTCAGCTGAACGGCAGGGTTAAACGCCAGCATCGCCATCGCTGACAGTGAGATGGTGATCATCACGAACTGGTTGAGGGTGTTGGAGCTGTTGAACGGCAGTGATGCTGTCGATTCGGCAAGGCTCGGGAAAGGCGAAAGCCCGATCCAGAAATAAAGGACGATGACGACAAAAAGGACCGACGATGCCACCTCCCCAATGGCGACCTGATGGCTGTCAGAATTGTCGTTCGAGATGTAGCGCTCAGAACTCATAATGCTTGCAAGATCCATGCTGGTTCTGCCATTGGCACGAACCTATGAGTTGCTTTGAGCCGTTGCAAAGTAAACCGTTCATTATCCCTAATCACCGTCTTCAACTGGTGATCTCGAGGGGTAAGCCCATAGGGCGTCGTGAAAACAGTCGCGTAAACCGCTCCCCTGTTTCCGACGGTCGCGGCACTAATGTCATGTCATTTTCCATGTAAGTGAAGTGGCGTCTCCAACTGAGGAGTTTCAGAGGGCTGGCACCTTCCAGGTGTACCATGGCCGAGAACTGCCCTGACTGTATCAAAACAGATGGTCACCGTCGATCAAGGGAGTTGCGTAGGTAACTGCAATGCGGCCTGAAACAGATGCGCGAATGGATAGCTGCTGTTCTATAGGGGCAGCACCGCCAGCATTCCATGGGTAACGTGCCGTTCGGCTTTCACGTGGTCGGCAAAATGTCGGACCTCGTCAGTCCTTCCCTTGAGGATGCTGACTTCCAGGCATCGGTCATGATCCAGATGCACATGCATGCTGGCAACCGAAATGTCGTGGTGATGGTGATGGCTGGTGGTGAGTTTTCTGGCAAGATCGCGGGCGTTGTGGTCATAGGTGTAGCTCAACACACCAACGCAATTGTCCAGCTGTCCTTCTTCCACTGAGGCCTGCTGAAGTCCCGCTCGGGCAAGGTCACGCAGGGCCTCAGAACGGTTCTGATATCCCCTGGCCTCGATCATCCGGTCCAGTTCTGCCATGAGGTCGTCGTCGATTGTGATGGTGATCCGCTGCATCGATATCCTTCCGGGCGCAAAACTGCCCAAGCAAGCCTGTTCTGGCTTTCGAAGAAGGCTTTGTCCAGACAACTGCGGCAATTTGCGTATGTTCCCGTTGCGGCAGGGGGAGTATGAGATATTTTAATAATCGTCATACTTTCATTTTTCATCAAAGGCTCTTTTATGTCGAAGATCAGGTTTCGAAGGCTGGCGCTCGCGGTCGCGCTTGCCTCTGCCGCTTTTGCCTCCAGCGCCTCTGCCGATCCAAGCCTGAACTTCTCCTGGCCAATGAATGTCGGGCCGCTCAATCCGCATCTCTATTCGCCGAACCAGATGTTCGCCCAAAACATGGTCTATGAGCCGCTGGTCCGCTACAACGCAGACGGCACGGTCGGGCCGTGGCTGGCGCAGTCGTGGGAGGCTTCGGCTGACAGCAAGATCTACACATTCGAGCTCCGCGAGGATGTGAAATTTTCCAACGGTGAGGTTTTTGACGCAGCTGCTGTCAAGGCGAACGTGGATGCCGTCCTGAAAAATCGTGCTCGCCATAGCTGGCTGGAACTTGCCAATCAGATCGTGTCTGCCGAAGTCGTTGATCCGTTCAGCGTGCGGATCACGTTGAAGGATGCCTATTACCCGCTATTGCAGGAATTGGCTCTGCCGCGGCCGTTCCGTTTCGTCGCGCCGTCGCAGTTCAGGAACGGTGGCACAGTTGAGGGGATTGCTGCGCCAATCGGTACAGGTCCCTGGGTGCTGACAGAGACGAAGCTCGGTGAACGGGACGTCTTCACCCGCAATGATGGCTACTGGGGTGCAAAACCCGCCTACGAACAGGTAACCGTCAAGGTGATCCCCGATCCGAACACGCGGCCGATTGCCTTCGAGACCGGCGAGATCGATCTGATATACGGCACTGATGGTCCGGTCTCTCCCGACACCTATGAGCGCTTCAAGCAGATGGGGATTTATAGGGCCGAGCTTTCCGCCCCGGTGGAAACGCGGGTACTGGCAATCAATACCAATCTTGGCGCAACGAAAGACCTGGCTGTCCGCAAGGCGATCAATCATGCCGTTGACAAGGACACGATGATCGCCACCGTGCTCTACGGCACGCAGAAGCGCGCCGATACCCTGTTCGCCGACAACGTGCCCTATGCTGATATCGGCCTTAAACCCTATGCGTTCGACCGGGCACTGGCCGCCCGGATTCTGGACGAGGCGGGTTGGACAGCCAAGGCGAGCGGCAGCGTTCGCCAGAAGAACGGTGAACCGCTGAGTGTCGAACTCTGCTTCATCGGCACCGATGCGATCAGCAAGTCCATGGCCGAGATCGTGCAGGCTGACCTGCGCAAGGTCGGGATCGACGTGAAGCTGACCGGTGAGGAGGAGAGCAGCGTTCTTGCGCGCCAGCATGATGGCCGTTTCGGCATGATCTTCAACCGCACCTGGGGTGCGCCCTACGATCCGCATGCTTTTGTCAGTTCCATGCGTGTGCCTTCCCACGCAGATTACCAGGCGCAGCTCGGACTAGCCGACAAGGCCGAGATAGATGCCAAGATTGGACAGGTTCTGGTCTCCACGGACGAGACCGCTCGGCAGAACCTTTACAGAGACATCCTGACCCGTCTTCACGAGGAAGCCGTCTACCTGCCGCTCACCTATGTGACCGCCATTGCCGTCGCCAAGCCCGAGGTCGGCAAGATCACTTTTGGCGCAACGTCGAGCGAGATACCGTTCGAGAAATTGGCGCCGGGGGTGAACTGAGGTGCTTTCCTTCATTATCCGTCGCGTAATCCTGCTTATCCCGATGTTGTTCGGGGCATCGCTGGTCATCTTCCTGCTGCTGCGGCTCGGCCCCAGCGATCCGGCCATGGATTATCTGCGCCTGTCGAAGGTGCCGCCCACCGCGCAGGCATTGGAAGATGCACGCCAGATGCTCGGCTTGGACAGGCCGATCGCCACGCAATATTTTGATTGGCTCGGAAAGGCGCTGAGCGGTGATTTCGGAATATCGTTTGCGACTCAGCGGCCCGTTCTGCCGGATCTGCTCTATTTCCTGCCCGCAACACTTCAGCTTGCGGGTGTCGCGCTCGTCCTGGCGCTCGGCTTGTCCATCCCGCTAGGCATGTGGGCCGCCCGCCACCGGGAAGGCTGGCAGGATCAGGTGGTTCGGATCGTCGCCTTTCTCGGCGTGTCCATGCCGAACTTTTGGCTCGGCTTCCTGCTGGTTCTGGTCTTTTCCATTCATCTGGGCTGGCTGCCGCCGATGGGGCGTGGTGGTGTCGCCCACCTCATCATGCCGGCGATTGCCATCGCCTTCATGTCGCTGTCCATAAATGCCCGCCTCCTGCGCGCCAGCATGCTGGAAGTGTCGGGACAACGGCATGTGCGTTATGCTCGCCTGCGCGGCCTGCCAGAGCGCACCGTCGAGCGTTCCCATGTGCTGCGAAACGCCTGGCTGCCGATCATCACGGCAACCGGCATGCATATCGGCGAACTGATCGGCGGCACGCTGGTGATCGAAAGCATTTTTGGCTGGCCGGGTGTCGGTCGCTATGCTGTGTCGGCCATCATGAACCGTGACTATCCTGTCATCCAGTGCTTCACCCTCGCCATGGTGACGATCTTCGTCATCTGCAATCTGATCGTTGACATCGTTTACGCCTGGGCCGACCCGCGCATTCGCCTGTCTGCGGAGGGCGCGGAATGATGGATACGATTTCACCCATTTCAGGTCATAAGGCGGGCATTTTTCAGTTTCCGCGCCGGTGGTCGGTGCGTCTGGCTTGCCTTATCGTTCTGCTGTTGCTGATCGCGGCAGTCGCCGGCCCATGGATTGCCCCCTATCACCCGGACGAGGTCGAGTTGGTGCGACGGCTTCAGTCGCCAAGCTTGTCGCATTGGCTGGGCACCGATCATCTGGGCCGTGATATCCTCTCCCGGTTGATCGCCGGTGTGCAGGTCTCGCTCGGCTCCGTTGCGATCACGCTCGCTCTCATTCTGGCTTTGGGCATCGTGATCGGCGGTGCAGCTGGTTTTGTCGGCGGCCGGGCAGATCAGATCATCATGCGCGTCACCGATGTCTTTTTGACGTTTCCGACGTTGGTCCTGGCGTTGTTCATGGTGGGCATGCTCGGGACCGGTCTCGTCAACGTCATTCTCGCCATCGCCCTGTCGCACTGGGCCTGGTATGCCCGCATCGTGCGCGGCATCGTGATGTCGCTCAGGCATAGGGAGTTCCTGCTGGCCGCCAGAATGAGTGGTGCGGGACCGATCCGCACTTTCGTGGAGCATCTCCTGCCTGCAACCTTTTCGCAGCTCGTGGTTCTGGCCACGCTCGATATCGGCCATATCATGCTACACGTGTCAGGCCTGTCCTTCCTCGGGCTGGGCGTCGCGCCGCCGACTGCCGAATGGGGCGTTATGATCAGCGATGCGCGCCAGTTCGTCTGGACGGCTCCGATGCTGATTCTGTGGCCGGGGTTGGCGCTGTTTTTGAGCGTCATGGCCTTCAATATTCTCGGCGATGCCCTGCGTGACAGGCTCGACCCGCACCTCAAGGCGGAGCACAGCCATTGACCAGCAAGACCCTCTCCATCGAAGGACTGACCGCGACCGCCGTGATCGACGGTCAGCGTCAAATCCTCGTCAATGATCTTTCTCTCACGGTTCGGCAGGGGCGTGTCATGGCTCTTGTCGGGGCAAGCGGTTCCGGAAAATCCATGACCTGTTCGGCTGCCCTCGGCGTGCTTCCGCCTGGCGTGGTGAAGACGCACGGGCAAGTGACCATCGAGGGTGTTGCCTACGATGCCGCCGCTCTGCGGGGACGGCATGTCGCAACGATCATGCAGAACCCCAGAAGCGCATTCAATCCTGTTCGGACGATGCGGGATCACGCCGACGAAACGGTGCGAGCGCTCGGCATCCCGGTTTCCGGTGTGGGAGATCGGATCGAGGACTGCATGCGCGCCGCAGGGCTGGAGGATGTGAAGGCAATTCTCGGCCTGCATGCCTTCGAGATGAGCGGTGGCATGCTGCAAAGGATGATGATCGCGCTGGCGCTTCTGAGTGAAGCACCATTCCTGTTCGCGGATGAACCGACCACCGATCTCGATCTCGTCGTGCAGCTTCGCGTTCTGGAACTGCTGGAAAAACTGGTCGAGGAACGTGGTCTCGGCGTTCTTCTGGTCACACATGATATGGGCGTGGTGGCGAGGCTGGCAGACGATGTCGCGGTTCTCGATAACGGGCGCCTTGTCGAGCAGGCCCCGGTGACGGATGTTTTTCACAAGCCACGGCACGCGATCACCCGGACATTGGTCAGCGCGCATCTGTCGCTCTACGGAATGGAGCTCAGCGCATGACCCTGATCAGCGCCCGTCATCTCGGAAAGATTTACAGAACCCATTCGCTTGTCGGCGCCAGTGCCCGCAAGACGGTGCTGCAGGATATCTCGCTCACCATCGGGGAGGGCGAAACGGTGGCGCTGCTGGGGCGAAGCGGCTGCGGCAAGAGCACGCTTGCGCGGTTGCTGGTCGGGCTAGAACGACCGAACTCGGGAGAGGTCCTGTTCCACGGTAAGCCGGTATCCAAGCTTGACCGCGCAGAAGCGAGGATTTTCCGACGCGAAGTCCAGCTCGTGTTTCAGGACTCTCCGAGCGCCGTCAATGCGCGCTTCACCATTCGTGACATCATTGCCGAGCCGCTACGGCATTTGACCTCGATGAACGAGGTTGAGAGAGAGAGCCGCGTTCAAGAACTGTTGCGCCTTGTAGAGTTGCCATCGGAGATTTCTGGCCGGCTCCCTGCACAGGTCAGCGGTGGGCAGTTGCAGCGGGCCTGCATCGCCCGCGCACTGGCCGTCGATCCGAAACTGATCATCCTGGATGAGGCCGTTTCCAACCTAGACATTCATCTACAGGCTTCCGCTCTTGCTCTTCTGGCACGGCTTCAGCAGGAAAGCGGCATTGCCTATCTCTTCGTGACCCATGATCTGAGATTGGTCAAACGCTTCGCAGCTCGTTGCCTCGTCATGGATGACGGACAGATTGTCGAGGAGATCGCATCGGCTGATTTCGATCAGGTGAGACACCCCGCTTCACGACTTCTGCAGGGCGCGGTTCTGCCACCTTTGCCGGGAGTTCCGTGCAAGGGGCATCCGGTCTCGGCGGAAGGCTGAAGACAAATGCCCAAAGGCGCTTGTCGACCGGCAGTTCAGGTAGCCGACAGCGTTTGCGAGGCCGGTCATGGCAAGCTAAACACATGACCAAGCCAGCTCGCGGTTTCAAGACATTGAGAACGGCCTATGCGAAGATCAAGGGCTTCAAAGTCACGCGGACTCTTCGCAGGGATTAGCAGATCCTTGGAAGCTGTTCGCCATGGAACCATTCGACAACGCGCTGGCTGCCAAATGACGTTCTGAGCCAGACGAGCCGACGAGGGTCCGGCTGCGCATGGCCGATGATCGCAGCATTCTCGCCAAACGGCTGCCGACGCATGGCAGCGACCAGCGCTTCGGCCTTATCCGCGGGGCAAAACGCGATAAGCTTTCCCTCGTTTGCCACACCGAGCGGGTCGATGCCGAGCAATTCGCAGGCGCCGCGTACCGCTGGCCTGATCGGTACCGCATCCTCGTCGACGATCATGCCGAGACCTGATTGATGCGCCAATTCGTTGAGTGTGGCGGCAAGGCCACCGCGGGTCGGGTCACGCAGACAATGGATGTCGGGTTCGGCTTCGATCATCGCCCTGATCAGTCCGTGGAGCGGCGCACTGTCGCTTTTAATCGTGGTCTCGAACTCTAGATTTTCGCGTTTCGACAATAGGGCGATACCGTGGTCGCCGATCGAACCGGAAACGATGATCGCATCGCCAGGCCTGATCCGGTCGCCCGCGATATGCACCCCGTCCTGTAATGAACCAACGCCAGTGGTGACAATGAAAATGCCGTCTGCATTGCCGCGCTCCACCACCTTGGTATCGCCGGTTACGATCATTACGTCCGCTTGCTTTGCCGCGGATGCCATGCTTTCCACGACCTGCTTCAGATCCGCCAGGGGAAGGCCTTCCTCAAGGATGAAGCTTGCCGACAAATAGAGAGGTCGTGCGCCGCTCATGGCGACGTCGTTGACCGTGCCATGCACCGCCAGCGAACCGATGTCGCCGCCGGGAAAGAAGATCGGCGATACGACATAGCCATCCGTCGACATGACCAGCCGTCCACCGGTTGGTGGCATAACCGCCATGTCATTGCCCTGAGCGAGATAAGGATTGTCGAACGCGTCGGCAAACAGCTCGGATATGAGCTGCGCCATCGCGCGACCGCCACCACCATGGGTGAGATCAACGCGCCCGTCGACCAGGTCCATAGGCCGCGGAAACAGTTGGCGGTTTCGGTGAGCAGTCGCGCTCATGCAACGTCCTTTCTGCCGTCATTCGTAATCTGGTGGCGACCGTAGAGCCAGTGAGCGGCACATCCTCCTTCGCTCGACACCATGCAGGACCCGATCGGATTGTCGGGTGTACAGCTGCGACCAAACAGCGGACATTCCTCCGGGCGCTTGATGCCGCGTACAACCTCGGCACAGGCACAGGATTTCGGGTCAGGAACGGCGCGATAGGCAAGAGAAAAGCGCAGTTCGGCATCAAACTCCGCATAATCGTCGATCAGCCTGAGCGCGCTACCGGGCAATGTGCCGAGCCCCCGCCACTCGAAACTGTCGCGTACCATCATCGTCTCGGCGATCACCTGCTGCGCCCTGTCATTCCCGATAGCAGGCAGTGCCCGCACATAGGCGTTCTCTACGCGAGGCCTGTCGTCGTTGACTTGGCGAACCAGCATCAGAATTGCCTGCAATAGATCGAGTGGCTCGAACCCGGCGACCACGACCGGCATGCCGCGGTCGGAAAACTCCCGGTACGGATCGATGCCGATCACTGCCGATACATGTCCCGGCCCGATCACGCCTTCGAGCGGAAGACCACCGCCCTGAAGCACCGCCCGCATCGCTGATGGGGTGAGGACGTGATTGCAGAAGACGCTGAAATTCGTAAGACCTTCAGCCTTCGCCATCTTCAATGCCATGGCAGTTGGTGGGGTCGTCGTTTCGAAACCTATGGCAAAGAAGACGACCTCCCGGCCAGGATTGTCTCGCGCGATCTTCAGCGCATCGAGTGTCGACCAGACCATGCGAATGTCACCGCCGGCAGCTTTGGCCTTGAGCAGGCTCAGACGATGCGAACCAGGAACCCGCATCATATCGCCATAGGTGCAAAGAATGACGCCGTGATCGCGGGCAAGCTCTATGCCGCTGTCGATGCGACCAACCGGCAGGACGCAGACGGGGCAGCCCGGTCCATGGATGAGGCGTATCGCGGCTGGCAGCATGGCCACAAGTCCGTATCGGGCAATAGTGTGGGTGTGCCCGCCGCAGAATTCCATGAAACTGTAGTTGCGGCCGAGCTGGCATTCGGCGGCGATGGTTATCGCGATCCGGCGTGCCAGGCTTCCATCGCGAAATTCCGAGGCGAATTTCATCCGGGAAGCTCCTCTGGTTCGAGCTCCGACAATTCGCCCATCTCTTTCAGCAGCGCCAGTGTTTCTGCCGCCTCCTCAGGATCAATACGGCTCAGGGCAAACCCAACATGCAGGAGAACATAATCTCCGACCTCGACACCATCGACCAGCGCCAGACTGACCATCTTTGCGATGCCGTCGATGCGGACACGCCCCATGGAGCCGGGCAGAAGTTCGATAACCTCGGCTGGTATCGCAAGACACATAACACTTGTCCTTTTCGATCACGAACCAAGGCGCGAACGTACCGCCTGTTGTTTCTCGGTAATCCACTGTAGCCACGCGTCAAACCCTTCCCCGGTCGTGGCGGAGAGCTGCAGGGCGGCGAGATCGGGGTTGATGCGGCGCGCCATCTCCAGGCAGCGTTCGATATTGAAGCTGACATAGGGCGCAAGGTCGATCTTGTTGATGATCAGCAGATCGGCGGCCGCGAACATGTCCGGGTATTTGAGCGGTTTGTCCTCGCCTTCAGTGACGGAAAGGACGACTACCTTCGCGGCTTCCCCCAGATCGAAAGCTGCCGGGCAGACGAGGTTTCCGACATTCTCGATGAAAAGCACAGTCCCTGGCGCCGGAGACAGTTGCCGATAGGCGTCGGCAACCATCGCCGCATCGAGATGACAGCCCTTGCCGGTATTGACCTGAATTGCCGGTGCACCGGTGGCGCGAATGCGGTCCGCATCGAAACTCGTCTGCTGGTCGCCTTCGATGACGACTGTCGGTGACGTGTCGGCAATCCTTCTTATTGTCTCGCAGAGCAATGTAGTTTTGCCGGAACCGGGGCTCGACAGGAGGTTGAGAGCAAGAACACCTTCACGGAAAAATACCGCGCGGTTTTTCAGAGCCAGCCCGTCATTATGGGACAGAACCGCCTTCTCAAGCCGGATAACCTGATGCTGGTCCAACCCGGACACGGACACACCGGCAACGCCGTTGCCGTAATGCATGTCGTCAAGGGTATGATGGTGACGACCATCGTGCTCATGCCCGTTCTCACTCGCATGGTCGTGCGCTATGCCGGCGGCATGCAGCGCAGCATGTTCGGCATCATTCATATGGGAATGGTGGTGCGAATGATGTCCTTCGACACGAGCCTCACCGCAGCCACAAATGGAACACATCGTCGCAAATCCTTTTCATGGTGTAGGCGCGCCCGGTCGTCACGGGCGCTGCCGGATATTGTCAAACCAGACCGCTCAGCACGCCAATGCCGGCAACAATCCGGATACCGCCCGTCATACGAACAACGGTTCGGCTTCCGGCACGGTCACCGTGCCGACAATCTGCCCGTCGCTGCCGCGGCTTTCAGGCGGTCCTTGTCGGGTATCGTGTAATCCGTACGGCCATGGCGCTCGAGATGGCCGTCCTTGATCAGGCTGTTCATCGCCGTCGAAGTCGCCTGTCGCGATGATCCGATCAGGTTGGCGATTTCCTCGACGGTGAGGTCGACCGAAAGCTTGACGGCAAAATGCGCATCTTCGTTTTCCGCGGTCGCCCGATCCAGGAAGAACCAGGCGACGCGCTGCTTGATATCGAGAAACATCAGTTCCTCGATGTTTCTCATGCAGGAAATGATCGCGCGGCCAAGGATGGAGATGAGGCCATGCGACAGGGCGGGGGTCTTTTCCATCTTGGCCGCGAAGGTCCTCATGTCGGTGACGCGCAGCTCGCTCTGTTCGACCGCCTCGATAAGACAGCCCGAATGGCGACAGAAGATGTCACCGGAGACAAGATAGAACAGGGTGATTTCCCGGTCCTCGCCAACCATGTAGACACGCAACTTGCCATTCATCACGACGAAGATGCCGTTCTCGTCATTATCGCCGAAACAGATCATGCTCCCCTTACCGTGAGACCGCGCCTGAAAGCCGTTGAAGAAACCTTCACCGGCGGGTCCGGTCAGAACATGGGCTATGCTGAATCGTGCCGTCATATTAACTCCCCAAACCCGGCTTCAGCAGCCGGTAAGAAATCCTGCGGCTGAAGCGTAACCCTTGGCGTATATTGCGCCTTGATGAAGGTCAGTGGGCATGCTGTGGGTGACCCGCAGTCGGACAGCTCCCGAGCGCATCGAGAACCGCGCGGAGCGACCGACGTGCGATTTCCATGTCGTCGATCGCTTGTTGGATAAGCTGTGTCAGGAGGGCATCATCCACGAATGAGGGCTTAAGTGCGCCGATCTCAGCGAGATGGTCTTCTGCGTGGTCGGCAAAATGGGCCACATAGGTGCGTAGCCGGATTTTTGCCTGGTCTTCTGGTTTCATAGGGAATGATCCTCTTCGAAAAGAATGGTCACGCCTTTGCGCGTGTCGATGTGCCGGATGGAAACACCGGTGAAGCGGTGTTCTTCGCCGAACAGAGTGGATACCTGCACGTATCCGTCAGCTAGGCTGACGGCAGTGACGTCATCGATCGCCACTGGTGGCGACGGAGTGCGACTGATGGTAACGGTTGCTAGGCACATTGCTGGTCTCCTTTCGCAGGCAGGCGTTCAAGCAGCGCCTGCATCAGGCCTTTCGCCAGATCTTTGCCTTGAGGGCCGCTATCGTAGAAGGACAGGCCTGCCTGATCCGCGGTCTGGACCGAGGCATCGAAGGGCATTTTCGCGAGCAGATCGCATTCGTCCGCACGGCTTGCGATGAAGGCATGGTCGCGATCGGATGCGATCTTGTTGGCCACGTGGCAGACACGTTTGATCCCCAGCTGGCCGGCGAACTGCTCGATCTGTCTCGCAGTCTGGAAACTGCGCGCACCGGGTTCGACGACGATGATCAGCAGGTCCACCGCCTCGACCGTTCCGCGGCCGAAATGTTCGATGCCGGCTTCCATGTCGATCAGCACGCATTCCTTCCTCCGGGTCAGGATATGGCGTAGCAGAGTACGGACGAGGGCATGTTCGGGACAGACGCAACCGGTTCCCGCATGATTGACGGTTCCCATCAGCAGCATCTTCACGCCGGCATGTTCGACGCTGAAACCATCGGGGATGTCATCGACTTTCGGATTGAGGATGAAATGCGAGCCGGGTCCGTCCGTGGCTCCAGTTCGCTCGCGCGCCAGATCGACCATTTTCGAGATCGGCTTCAGATCCGCGAGCTTGTCGGCCGGCACACCGATCGCAGACGCCAGATTGGCGTCGGGATCGGCATCGATGGCAAGCACCTTCCAGCCGTCGTCGGCAAGTGCGCGGGCCAGCAAACCCACGATCGTGGATTTGCCGACGCCGCCCTTGCCCGTTACGGCGATCTTCATGATACCCGCTCCGGCAGAAGCGGCATCTGCCGCGATCCGGGCTTCGTCCGCGCAGCGAGAGCCGGTGCGCTATAGGTCTTGAGACCCAGGCCGCTGCGGCGCTGTTGGATCGCGTCGAACAGCTTGTCGGCTGCGAGCGCCGGATCGGTCTCGACGATGAAATATCCGCCGAGAAGATCCCGAGCCGTGTCGGTAACGAGCCCGGTCACGACATCCGAGCCGACAATCGGCGGAACAGTGCCAAGGTGCGTGGGAAGGCCGATCGTGACGGCCCAGCTGCCGATGACCACGGCTTTCTCCGTCATCGCTTCCGGGGCGCTGGCGACCAGCGGCAGGTCGGAGAGATCGACGCCGAGCTTGTTGGCCAGTGCCGTGCCGAGTGCGACGCCGCGGCTATTGTCGACGCAGGATCCCATATGGAGAACCAACGGCAAGGGGCCGTTCATTCCGGCGGACTCGCCGATTGCCGTAAGCGCACTTTTCAAGCCTTCGCCGGCATAGAGGCGCGTGGCATCCTGGGTCATCAGGCCAGCCTTGGCATAGGCGCCGGCAGCACAGCCTGTCGCGAGAACCAACACGTTGCGAGCAGCAAGCGATAGAGCGATATCGAGATAAGCACTGTCCTGCTGCGTCTTGGTATTGTTACAACCGGCAAACAAGACGACGCCCTGAATGTTGCCGTTAACGATGTTATCGACCAGCGGCTGAAGCGGATCGTCGGCATTGATATTGGAAAGTGCTGCGGTAATTGCTTCAACGCTGAAGCCGACGATGGCTTCCTGCTTGAAATTGGGGATATGCACCCGTTTCGGATCACGCTGTCTGAAGGCTTCGATGGCGACGCGCAGGATCGATGCCGCATTCTCCGAAGCCTTTTTATCGTCGAACTCCATATGCGTTGCACCGGCAATCTTGTTCTGCTTGTCGGTGGTGATGATCTTCGTATGGAAGCATTCGGCCACCCGTGGCAGCGACGGCATGATACACTGGACGTCGAGAACCATGGCATCCAGCGCGCCGGTCAGGATGGGCAATTCCTGAGACAGGTAGTTGGTGGCCAGCGGAATGCCGTGGCGCACCATGATCTCGTTGCCGGTGCAGCAGATGCCGATGACGTTGATGCCTTCCTTGGCACCGGCCGCGATGGCCTCCGCGTTGAGATCGGCGGCGACGTCGCAGATGATGTCCGAGAGTAGCGGATTGTGACCGTTGACGGCGATGTTGACGGCATCCTTTTTCAGGACCCCCATATTGGATGTCGTCTTGACCGGCGATGGTGTGCCGAACAGCGTGTCGGAGAGTTCCGTCGCCAGCATTTCGCCGTCAAGGTCGGCAAGCGCCACGCGCAGGCCGCCGAGGATAAGGTTGGTCGGATCGGCGTCGCAACCGAGATGCGTGCGCGACATGGACTGGGCGACGGAGGCATCGATATTGTGTGGCAGAAGCTCCAACTCGCCGAGCTTCTTCAGGCGCGGTGCCGGAAGTGACGCATTCAGCCAATTGCAGGGCTGGTCATAATCCTGGTTCTGGAAGTCGTTGAGGGTGATATCGGCAAGTTCTCTGACGATCGCCATCAACTCGCGACCATCGGTATTCACGCCCAGCCGTTTGGCAACGACCATAAGCTTTTCCTGATCGCGGATCGAATAGTCCTTCAGATGGCCCTTGCTCAAGTGCA
The DNA here is from genome assembly GCA_002376235.1 of Neorhizobium sp. UBA3556. Lineage (GTDB taxonomy): Bacteria > Pseudomonadota > Alphaproteobacteria > Rhizobiales > Rhizobiaceae > Neorhizobium. The sequence goes on from DFNX01000006.1 coordinate 235,789, forward strand.
GCATGGCAAGCGCTATATGACGACCGTGCTCCGAATGGGCGGCCGCGCCTGAGGCCATCATGCGCACCATGTGGCGGGCGACAATCGTGTCACGGTCGGCACCGCAGACGCCGAATTGCGGGCCTTTGCCGAACGGGTCGATCCGACACGGTCCCTTCAGACAGATGCGGCAGCAAAGGCCGGTGGTTCCGAAACCGCATTGCGGCTGCTGCGCAGCGTAGCGGCTCCAGGCGGTATCGATGCTTTGGGCTTCGGCAATCGCCAGCATTTCGGTGGCGGCGGGATCGCACGAGCAGCTGGAGCAGTCTAGACAGGCCATAAATGAGCCTCCTCGATTAGAGCGAAATACGGATGGAACGATGGGACTGGGCGATCTCGCGGGCGCGGGCGAGCCGCAATGCATCGCGATAGGCGTTGACGTCGACCATCTTGATCGCCTTGGTCGGACAAGATTCGACGCAGGCCGGATCGGACTTGCCGGTGCTTGCGCGCCATTCGACGCAGAGATCGCATTTCTTGGCGACACCGCGATTGGTGATCGACGTGGCCTTCTGCCTCTCTTCGGAGCGTACCGTGATGGATCCGAACGGGCAGACCATGACACAGAGCTTGCAACCTATGCATTGCTGCTCGACGATCTGGATCTGCCCCTTGGCCTGATGGCAGGCTCCGGTCGGACAGACCAGCGTGCAGGGCGCATCCTCGCACTGGCGACACTGCATCGGCATCGTCGCGCCATCCACTGAAATGACCTGGTTGCGGGCATGCAGCGGCAGATGCGCCGCAACCGCGCTTACGATATCTTGGCCTTCGCCGCCATGGGCCACCGCGCAGGCCAATTCGCACGAGTGGCAGCCAAGACAGCGGTCCGGCTCCGCGTAGATGATGACGTTTTCCTTGACTTGCGTTTGCTGCATCTTCCGTTCTCCAGGTCCGCTTTGCTTGTGGTCGCTATGCGTCACAGGCGCAGATGACGATTTCATCGACAGTCATTCCTTCCGAAGGCTGGATCCTCACGTCATTGCCGTGGCAGGACCCGCATCGAAAGCGCGCGTCTGCGACCAGAATGCTGTCGCACTGCCGGCAAAAGACGCGCACCGGCAGTTGGTTGATCTTGAGTTGGGCGCCGGCCATGATCGTGTTTTCGGCAAGCAGGCTGAACGAGGATTCCAGAACCGCGGGCTCGATGCCCTGCAGGCCGCCAATCGTCATCGCGATCTCGGTAACCCTGCCGCCACCACGGCGCTGGGCTTCCTCGCTCACGACCTTCATCAGGGCGCAGGTTATGGTGATCTCGTGCATGTCTGCGACGCTCCAACCTCTCTCCTGAGAACCGGGTTACGCCTGTCCGGTAGAAGGTTCTGTCAGCCAGACGACAAACCCGGAAGCGAAGGGGTTTCTGCGTCAAAACGCGCATGGCGTGCGCATTTTTCGATGCGCACGCCATGCAGGGAGACGACTTGGGGAGCGAAAAGACTTATCGCTCGGTGCAGGAAATGCAGGGGTCGATGCTGTTGACGATCAATGGAATATCGGAAATGCGTCCACCGACCATCATCACCTCAAGCGCATCCCAGTTCATGTAGGTCGGCACGCGCCACTTCACCCGCGCCGGAATGTCGGTGCCATCGGTCTTCAGGTAATAGATCAGTTCACCACGCGGCGCCTCGACCTTGGTGATCGCCTCGCCCGCCGGTATGAACGGCAAGGGACCGGCCGTCAGCGGACCTTCCGGCAGTTCGCGCAGGCAAAGCCGCATCAGTCGGATGGCCTCGACCACTTCCTTCAGCCGCACCATGGCCCGCGACCAGACATCGCCATCCGGGTAGGTGATAACCTCGACATCGAGACGATCATAGACCGCGTAGGGGGCGGCGGTGCGCACGTCGTAGGCGTAGCCCGACCCGCGTGCGACAGGTCCCATCAGCCCGTAATCGATGCACTGTTCGCGGTTGATCAGACCGACGCCGCGGGTCCGCGACAGGATGGACGAATTGGTCTCGTATAGAGGAATGATCTCCTTGACGAGGATCGGTTCCAGCTTGTTAAGCTGGGCTATCACATAGGCGATGCGATCCTCGGCGATATCGAACTTGACGCCACCGATGACATTGGCGGCCAGATCCATGCGGTTGCCGAACACCGTCTCCTTGGTGTCCTGCATGATCTCGCGCGCTTCCATGACATGCATGAAAAGCGACTCAAAGCCGACGATATGGGCCAGAATCGCCACATTGAACATGTTGGACGCAGCGCGCTTGATCTCGTCGGCTATCACCCTGAGATACTGCGCCCGTTCCGGCACCTCGATACCGGCGATCTTTTCCAGCCCCATGCAATAGGCCTGCGGATGGCTGTTGGAGCATAGCGAGCAGACCCGCTCGATCAGAGCAAGATTTTGATAGATGTTACGCTTTGCCGTGAGGTACTCGATGCCGCGATGGACATGGCCGGCGGTTATCTCGATGCCTGCGACCTGTTCGCCTTCCACGTCGATGCGGAAGTACATAGGCTCTTCGAGCGAGACGTGAAGCGGACCTACAGGCATATCAAAGGATTTCATCTCAACTTCTCCCGATCGACGATCAGTTTCTCGAACAGCATGGTCGTACTTGCTGCATTGGACAGGACGGAGAGCGGGATGAGCCGCTGCATCACCCGTCGGTCGACGGTTTCGTCAAGGAACAGCCGCCGACTGTTGGCGCGGCCGCTGACATGCAGATCGTAGAGTTCCATGAACTCGCGTTCGTGCCAGTCGGCATTACGATAAAGCGGCACGATGGTTTCCACGCTGCCACCTGGCTCGACGCCCACCTTCAATGTGACCGTGCTTCCATCTAGGTCGAAGTGATAGGCGATCGTGTTGATGCCCTCGGGCTGGTCCGCCAGAGCGGTGATCATGCTCAACCGCGCGCCGATTGCCTTGAGCGCTCGGGCCGCGGCAACCAGATCCGTGCTGTTTTGCAGCGTGATCCAGGCCGTCACCCTGCCATGCCGGTCGCCGTCGAAGGAAAATTCTCCCGGGATCGTGCGGGCAACAGATGCCACAAGGTCAATGATGTCAGAGGCTTCGTTCATAGCGCTTCTCCACTATAGCTGGCCTTACGCCGGCAATCCGGGCACATGTTCATCAATCGCTGAGACCGCGGGTTGGTGCCCTTGAAGGCAAGTTGATGCAGCATCGGCCCGCCCGGCTGCAGCCGCTCGCCGCAGGAGGTGCAGTGCCGGTAGGGGACGACCGCATGGTCGACCTGCTCGTATTTTTCTTCCTGCAGATGCGACAGGTGCCAGTCATTGCTGAGCTTGATCGCCTGGGTCGGGCAATAGTGGGCGCACAGACCGCACGAAATGCAGGTGTTGTGCCAGATGAGAAAATGCAGTCCGTCTTCCTTTTCGGAGAAACGGATGGCGCCTCCGGCACAGACATGTTCACACATATTGCAGCCGACGCAGTTCGTTTCGTCGAACGTCACCTTGCCGCGATAGGCATCGGGCGTCGCCGCCTCGCCGAAGGGAAAGGCCTCGGTCGCCGGTCCCTTGCGCAGATTGTCGAAGAGGATCTTCAGGAATGCCATGACTATCTCCTATGCCCGCTTCGCCCAGATCTCGATCGCCTTGGCGATGCCCTCGATGATCGCTTGAGGACGAGGCGGACAGCCTGGCACGTTGACATCCACCGGCAGGTAGCGGTCGATCGGACCTTCAATGGCATAACTTTCGCGAAACACGCCGCCGGAGATCGGACAGATGCCGACCGCGACCGTTACCTTGGGATCGGGGATCTCATCATAGACGCGCAGAACCTTGTCCTTGACGCGCGCCGTCAGTGGCCCGGTGATCAGTACGATGTCAGCATGTTTGGGGCTGCCGCAATACTGGCAGCCGAGACGTTCCACGTCGTAGCGCGGAATACAGGCCGTGGTGGCAAGCTCGACATCGCATCCGTTGCAGGAACCTGCGTTGATCCGGTAGAGCCAGGGAGATTTTCGGGCGGCCTTGGAAAAGAAGTCCATGGGGCGATTTCCTAGAAGCGAGCAATGACGAGAGCGAGCCCGGCAAAACCGAGTAATTCAGGCCATTTGAGGTAGAAGAGTACGGCCTGATCGATGCGCATGCGGCCGACTGCGGCCTTCAGCAACGACACGGCGAGAACAAGCACGAGGCACTTGGCGAGAAAGATGAACAACCCTGCGAGGCCTGTGGGGCCGTTAGGGAAAAACAGTGCGATGCCAAGCCCGAGAACGACCACGGACTTGGTGACGGACATCAGCTTCATGAGCCCGAGCGGTGGGCCGGAATATTCCACCAATGGCCCTTCCAGCACCTCCGATTCCGCCTCCGGGATATCGAAGGGTGCGATACCGAGATTGGCCGGAATGAAGCAGAGATAGGTCAGAAGCGCCGGCCACATCCACGGATCGAACAGGAAGGCACCGTGTTCCTGCTGGTAGCGGACGATTTCGGTCAGGCTGAGCAGGATCGGTTGGCCGGTCAAGGCACCGGCATGCAGCGCGACAGCCACCAGTGACAAAAGGATCGGTCCTTCATAGGCCAGCACGATTGCCATCTCGCGGGAAAAGCCGATTGCGCCATAGGGAGAACCGGACGCCGATCCGGCGAGCATCAGCGATACCGCGGGTATCGAAATCAGGTAGAACAGCACGACGAGATTGCCGAGACCCGCGCTTGGCTCGTAAAAGCCGGGGATCGGGATCATCGATGCGGCAACCGCCATGCTGGCAAGACCGGCGACCGGTACGGCCAGAAACACGAAGGCATTGGCGGTATCTGGAATGAGGGTCCGCTTCCGCATCAGCTTGATCAGGTCGTAGAAGGGCTGGATGAGCGGCGGCCCGATGCGACGCTGCAGACGGGCGATCGCCCGTCGCTCGACACCTTTTAGCGCAAGCCCCAGCGCCATGGCGAACAGGCCCCCCGGAAAGACCAGCACAGTCAGCAGGGTCCGAAGTGTATCAGTGGTCATGGGCATGGCTTTCGGTTTGCGGGTCCTGGATCGACGGTTTGTCGCGCAAGGCCAGCCGGATCAGACGTTCAGGCGTTTCGTAAAGGGCGGATGCCGGCAGGTGCATGCGGGCATTCGGGATCATCACGCCGCCGCCCGTATGGACATAGCTCGTCACATGCCGGCTGCCGGATAACCGATAATAGAGCCAGCCGATCAGGCCCGTCGCGACCAGCGCGACCGTCATGACGAGCGGATTGTAGGAAGACACGCCTGGCAGACCGCCCAGCCAGCTTGCTTGCACCGGCTCGAGGCCGAGGCCTGTCTGAAGGTGGGCGATAGGAACCAGAAGCAAGCCTGGAAAGAGGCCGACCACAATGCTTGCACCGACCAGAAGCAGCATCGGCGCCAGCATCACCATCGGCGCCTCCGCCATCTTCGAGGCTCTTTCCGAAAGCTGGCCCATGAAGGCGGTGTGGGCGAATTTCAGGATGGCCGCGAGCGTAAACAGGCTCGACATGAGGGCGGACAGTCCCAGCATGTAATGTCCACCCTCGAATGCCGCCTCGTAGATCAGGAGTTTTGAGCCGAAACCATTGAGCGGCGGGATGCCGGCAAGCGACAGGCCGGCAAATAGGAAGACGGCGAATGTCAGCGGCATCCTCCGGCCAAGGCCGCCGAGTTCGTCGAGGCTGTTGATATGCGCCTGGGCAAGAATGCAGCCGGCGACGAGGAAAAGGGCATTCTTCAGCAGCATGTGGTTGACGGCATGCATCAGGCCGCTGGCAATGCCGAGTGACGAACCAAGCGACAGCGCCAGCAGGATATAGCCGAGCTGGCTGACGGTGCTGTAGATCAGAAGCCGCTTGATGCCGCTCTGCACGACGGCCATGGCGCCGGCATAGAGCACAGTGATTGCGGCGATGACCTGTGTTGCCTGCATCAGGTTCGGCATCCAGCTTGCCGTCTCTGCCATGCGGATGAAGGCGGCACCGCCGCCGAGCGCCACGAAGAATTTCAACACGCCGTAGGGGCCGACCTTCAGCAGTACCGCCGAGATATAGCCGCTGACCGGCGTCGGGGCGGGGACGGTGTGCATCTGGTAGTCGATCCGGAACGGCAATTGCGCCGCTTTCATCAGGAAGCCGATCAGGATCAGCGCTGTCGGGATCATCAGATCGACGGGTGGCACGGCGGAGACGGCTGTAGGAAGGTCGGCAATCTGGAACGTGCCGGCCAAGGCTGCGAGCATGGTGACCCCGAGAAACAGGATACTGGCGCCGGCGAAGTTGAAGATGAAATATTTGGTGCCTTCGCGCAGCGCATCCTCTGTTTCGTCATGGCTGATCACGAGGAACAGTGTCCAGCTGCTCATCAACTCCCAGAAGGCGAAGAAGGAGAACAGATTGCCGCTTGCCGTAACACCCAGCAGGCCGGCGATCATGGCGATGAAATAGAAGTAGAAGCGGTTCTGCGACCGGCCATGCGCCATGTACCCGATCGAATAGCAGAGGTTGATCGCGCCCATGGCAACGATGGCGATCGCGTACCAGAAGGACAGAGCGTCGTAGCGGCTTGCCTGCCAGAGAACGGCGGCAAAGGCCGCTATCATGACGATGACTGACAGGGTGCCGGCACGCACAGCATGGCCGCGGCCGAAAAGATAGACCATGACTGCGCCGATGGCGGCGACAGCTGCGGCCAACGACCATTGCATGGTGACCGGCGGCAAGGCCGCCGGAACGAGATCACTGGAAGCAGCGAGACGATCGATCACCGGCTTGACCAGCTGCAGCAGCGCATCGGGATAGATGCCGTTGAAAACGGTGAGTGCTGCAAGAACACCGACGACGCAGCGCATGGAAAGCGGCGCTTCGGCAATCTCAGGCCCGTTGTAAGGTTCGAAGAATATCACACGCAGGATACGGGCATAATAGATTGCGCCGATCACACCGCCGATCAGCATCACGACGGCAACCGGATAACGCCCGGCCTCGACGCTGGCATAGATCATCATGAACTTGCTGACGAAACCGCTGAACGGCGGCACGCTCATGATCGACAAGAGGCCGATGCCCATGCAAAACGCGGTGAACGGCATTTTGCGGCCGATGCCCTTTAGCGCATTCAGGCTCTGGGTATGGCCGGCAGCACGCATGATGAAAGCGCCCGCGCAGAAGAACAGCATGGTCTTCATGATGGCGTGATTGGCGACATGGGTAAGTGCACCCGCAAGCGCGAGATAGGTGCCGACGCCGATTATCATGGTGATTTCGCCGATCTGGGCGAGCGTCGAATAGGCGAGCATTCGCTTCAGGTCGGTCTGCCGGTAAGCTTGGATCTCGCCGATCAGGAAGGTGATTGCGCCGAGCAGGATCAGAACCAGGCCAGGGCCTGTCACGTCGCCAAGCAGATCCTGATGCAGAATGGCCGCGCCGCCGAAGGCGACGAACAGGATCTTGACGATGCCGAGAAGGCCGGCCTTGGTGAGGATGCCCGACATCGGCCCGGAGATGGAAGACGGCGCCACCGGATGTGCTTCAGGCAACCAGCTGTGCAGCGGAAAGAGGCCGGCCTTGGATCCGAGGCCGATCAGGAAAAGGACTGCGATCAGGCTGCTCATGACTGGCGTCAGTTGCGGCATGCGTTCGGCGATTTCTGCAAGCTCGAACGTGCCGAGCTGGGCGTGGAGTATGAGGATGCCCAGATGCATGACATAAGCGCCGGACGCGCAGATGAGAAAATATGTTTTGCCGGCTTTGAGTGCCTTTTCAGTCTGCTCATGGATGACGAGCAGGTAGGAGCTCCAGGTCATCAACTCCCAGAACAGATAGAAATTGCCGAGGTGATCGGAGGTCGCCACGCCGATCAGCGAGCCGATCATGATGAAAAGAAAGAAATAATAACGGTTGGCCGCATGCGAATGCGCCATGTAGCGGACCGAATAGACCGTGACGGCAAGGCCGATACCCGCGAAAATAAGGGCGAAATAATCACCGACATCACCAAGCCTCAACGATGCTGCCATTAAAACCAGCGTCGCAAGGGCAATCGTTACGGCTCCGACGCTTCGCAGCTTCTGGGAGAAACGACCCAGGACAAAGAGCAGGAAGCCGCCGAGATAGGGCAGGAGGACCTGAGCGTTCCAGCCGGTCTCGAATTCGGGTAGCTGCGAGAGATCGGCCATGCCTGCGGCATGGGCTGCTGCATCGAGAAACGGTTCTGGAAACAAGCTGAGCCCGATCGTGATCACGGCGAGCAGCGCCATCGGTATATCGGCCGCGGTCAGTTTGAAGAACGAGATCGGCTTGTCCTGCAGGATGCCGTGGCTCTGGCGCTGAAGACAGATCGCCTGGACTACACGGATGAAATAGACCGCGCTGATCATGCTGGCGATGGTTCCGCCAAGCGCCAGCACCCACGCACCGTTCTCGATATCGGCGTAGAGGATGACGAATTTCGAGAAAGCACCCTTGAACGGCGACAGACCCATGACCGAGAACATGCCGAAACCGAACATCAGCGAGGCGAAAGGAAAGCGCTCGGAACTACCGACGAGATCGTCGAGCTTGGATGAGCCGGTGCGCCGTATCAGATGAGCGGCGGCAGTGATCACCAAGAGACGCATGACGACCTGATAACCGAGATGCATCACCGCGCCGGTATCGCCGATCAATGTTCCCGCACCGATCCCCATCAACACATAGCCGATTTCGGCAAGACAGGAGGCGGCAAGCATCCGCCTTATGTCCCGGATCATAAGCAATGCAGCGATTTCACTCGCCAGAGTGAGAAAAAGGCCGATCCAGCCTATGATTGAAATATTATCCATGAACTGCAACCGTCGTTCGTACCTGCCCTCCCGGGCGTTAGGACTACGGATAGGGCGGTTGCAGCGGAAATTCCGTCAGCCAGCGGACAATTCAGCGGTCCTTAGGGTCACTGCGACAATGCCGCAGCGCGACGCAGAGCCCTGGCATTGGCGACGGCCACTTGGCCGAGGGAGATGCCGCCGTCATTGGGTGGAACGGCGCTCTGGTGGTGAACCGCGTAGCCCAGAGACCGCAGGCGGGCAAGGGTGTTGACGAGCAGAAACTCGTTCAGGAATACGCCGCCGCTCAACACCACCTGCCTTGTGCCAAAGCGTTCATACAGACGCTCGCAGACATCGCTGACGATATTGACGACCGTCGAGTGGAAACGGCGGCTGATCCGGGCTGTCGGCACATTCTCTGCCACCCCGTCGACAAGGCACCGAACGATGGGACGAAAATCGATTTCCAGTCGTCCCCCTTCGTTGACATGGATGGCGTATTCGAATGGTTCAGCCATCTTGTGATCACGGTCGAGGGGCGCCTCAAGGTCGATCGGGCCGTGTCCCTCATATTCGGCAATGTGGCAGAGCCCCAGCAAGGAGGCGACGCCATCGAACAATCTGCCCATGCTGGTATGCGGCATTGCGTTGATACGCCTTGAAAACATCGTCTCGAAAATGCGCTTCTGTTGCGTATCGAGAAAGCGTAGTGGAGGCAGGACCGGCGGAAGGGCTTCAAGCGTACCGAATGTGTCCAGCAGCAATGCGATCGCAGTCCTGACAGGCTCGTGGATGGCCTGGTCGCCTCCCAGCAACAGAGAGGGTCGCAGATGGGCGGCGCGTTCGAAAGTCTCGTAGTCACCGACGAGAAATTCCCCGCCCCAGATCGTGCCGTCCGTTCCGTAACCGGTGCCGTCGAAAATCACCCCGATAGTCTGTCCGGTCAGTCCGTTTTCAGCCATGCAGGAGGCCATGTGGGCATGGTGGTGCTGAATGAGTTCGACCGAAAGTGTAGTCTGCGCCAATGCCTCTTGCGTCGCGCGGAACTGAGGATGCAGGTCGCAGGCGATCACTTCTGGCCGGATACCGTTAAGGTGCGCAAGTTCACTGGCGATTGTCTGATGGGCTGTAAACGTATCCTCGTTCTTGACGTCGCCTATATGTTGACTGAGGAAAACCTCGTTGCCACGCGAAACTGCAACCGTCGTCTTCAGTTCTGCCCCGCAGGCGAGAACGGGCGCGCCGGGTTTCCCCGGCAGATGGATCGGGTTTGGCGCAAATCCCCGGGAGCGCCGCAGAAAGGTGAGGCCTGATCGTCCCGGCTCGTTCACTGGCGATACCCGCATGACGCTATCGTCTACGCGGGTGTGAATGTCGCGATCATGCAGCAGGACATAATCTGCGATACGCGTGAGGTCGCGCAGCGCTTCTTCATTGCTGTGGCAGATAGGCTGGCCGGAGATATTGCCGCTGGTCATCACGATGGCCGACAGGTCAGGCTCTTCAAGAAGCAGGTAATGCAGAGGAGCCGAAGGCAACATGAAGCCGAGCATCGGGCTCCTTGGCGCGACGGCCTTGGCGATGGCACCATCGGAAAAGCGCGAGAGCAGCACGATCGGGCGGGCGGGCGAGATCAGAACATCGGCCTCATCCGATGAAACATGCGCGTAGCGTCTGACGACGTCGATAGTGGGTGCCATGAGGGCAAAGGGCTTGGCGTCCCGCCTTTTTCTTCGCCTCAGTTCACTGACGGCTCGTTCATCGAAAGGTGTGACGGCGAGATGAAAGCCTCCAACGCTCTTGATTGCGACGATTTTGCCTTCACGCAAGGCCGACCTGACAAAAGATGGAATATCGTCGGTTGTGACATCCGCACCGGTATTGTTCACCAGCTGGAGGCGCGGGCCACAGATAGGGCAGGCATTGGGCTGGGCATGAAAACGGCGGTCACCAGGATCCTCGTATTCACCAAGACATGCCGGGCACATGGCGAAGCTGCTCATGGTTGTCGTTGCACGATCATAGGGCATTCGTTCGATGATCGAGTAGCGGGGGCCGCAATTGGTGCAGTTGATGAAAGGGTAACGATAGCGGCGATCGGCCGGATCGCGCATCTCATTCAGGCAGTCGCCACAGACGAAAGTGTCGGCAGGTATCCACGCGCTTGCCCCTGTCGCGGCTATTCCGCTGGCAACGATCCTGAAGCTCTCGATTATCGAAGAATGCTGTCTGGGCGAAACCTCCAATGAGGCGATCTTTGCAAGGGGCGGGTGTTTCTGACGCAGTGCATCGACAAAATCCTCTAGCTGCCGCTGGGATGCTTGTGCGACGATCACCACACCCCTGCCATCGTTGAGGACCGTTCCGCGAACACCCAATTGCTTCGCCATCCGGTAGACGAAGGGTCTGAAACCAACGCCCTGTACCACCCCCGATACGATGATATCGACGGTGGTCAATCCGAAGGAGCAGGCTTCCGGTTTTTGGCTATCCATGCGGCAATCCAGGCCCGTGGCATTTCATCTGGCCAGTGGCGAGTATTCAAATCTCGTCATTCCAGTAAGACTGCCATGGCTATTATCCTGCTTACGGCCATTCGTTATTGAGCTGACGCAAGCATGGAGCAGATCCGAGGATTTCACTTCAATCCCTCGTCATCCATTAGCGCATTTGCCGCGTGGCCACACCGCGACAGCTCGAAGCATTGGAAAAGCTTCTCAGAAGCGGGTTCGTTACAACATGTCGATGCCGTCTCGACAGGATGTCGCTGGCGTTTCGTACACTCATTCTGCGGTAAGACCCCGCAGATTGTCGAGCTTGGGGCAATTGCACGGAGAAAATAATCTATTTTTTCTGTAGATTTTAAACGCGGTTTTGCCGACTTCGCGCGCCCGGCTGCCTATCATCTCTCCGCTTCGGAACGTCAGCGAGGTCGGTCATGGTCCAGACGCTTATAATTCCAGGTTTGAACGGCTCTCCAGATGACCATTGGCAGCGAATATGGGCGAGGGAATATCCGGGTTCGCGCGTAGTCGAGCAGCGGGACTGGTCATGTCCGGTTCTGGAGGAATGGCAGGCAAGGCTCGATAAGGCGCTTTCGGAAACTGACGGCGCCTTTCTTGTTGCACACAGTCTCGGGTGTCTTCTTGCAGCAAGCTATGCCGGCCGCGCCGAGGCGGGGCTGATCCGAGGGGCACTTCTCGTTGCGCCATGTTCGCTGGAGACAACTGTCGGCCTGCACCCGTGCATGATCGATTTCGGCGCGGAACCGCTGGACAGACTGCCATTTCCAAGTCTTGTCGTCGGTAGCCTCAACGATCCCTATATGAGCGTTCGGAAACTCGAACGCCACGTGAAGGCTTGGGGCAGTGAGTTGGCCACAATCGGCTTTGCCGGCCACATCAACATCATGAGCGGTTTCGGTCATTGGCCTGAGGGGTATGTTTTTTTCGAACACCTCGTCAGGCGTAGCGCGCGGATCAGGCCGTGGCAGCATGGCTCCGCGCCCGGCGCGGCTGCTGCATTCCCGGCAGCATCGTGACCTGTTTGCTCTCTTCCTGGATTGAAGCATCCCCATAGGTCCTGTATCGAATTCTTTCACTGGGAATTTGATCGCGGTCTATTTCTGGCCGATCTGGACATCCGATGCTGACCAAAAAGGGAAAATACGGTTTGAAGGCGCTGGTGCATCTGGCGCAGCTCGAACCGGGCAAGACCGCTTTCGTGAGCGAGATTGCCGAGAAAAACAACATTTCCAAGAAATTCCTCGATGCGATCCTGCTAGAGCTGCGCAAGGGCGGCATTCTGCGATCCAAGAAGGGCCCTGGCGGCGGTTATGCCCTTTCCAAGCCGGCAGCGGAGATATCGATCGGTCAGGCCGTGCGTATCCTCGACGGGCCGCTGGCGCCAATCCGCTGTGCCAGCAAGACGGCCTTCGAAGCCTGTGACGATTGCGACGATCCGGATGACTGTCAGGTCAGGCATTCGATGACTGAGGTCAGAGAGGCCATTTCCACCGTGCTCGACACGATGACGCTCGAACAGATGGTCGCCAAGCGTGGTGCGCCGGCGATCGAGAAACTGGTCCAGTAATTCAAAACTGGCCGTTTGGCTTCGGCAGCCTGCCATTCAGGTGAAAATCGCCGATTGCATGGTGCTTCCAGCGCACCGGATCGTGAATCGTATGTGTGCGGGCGTCGCGCCAGCGGCGGTCGAGGTTCAGGCTTTCGTCGGTGGCCGCTGTGCCGACCGATCCTGAAGCACAGCGCTCAGTCCGGTGCGTTGATTTCCGGTGCAAATCTCGTTGCGTTGAACACTTCCAGCCGTGGTTCGTCCTTCGGGAAAGCAAGGATCGTCAGGCTTGCCGGTCCGACCGGAATGATGCGCGCCGGTGCCAGTCCCAACACGCTGTCGAGCGCTGCGCGGATGACGCCGCCATGGCAGACCAACAGCACCGTTTCCGCGTCTGCGGTGATTGCCCTGTCGAGCGCCTTGCCGACACGGATGCGAAAATCAGCCCAGATCTCGCCATTCTCCGGTGCAAATGTGCCGGCCCGCCAGCCGCCATAAGCACCCGGTGCATCGGCCATCAGCTGAGCGATTTCCATGCCCGTCCATGCCCCGACATTCTGTTCGCGCAATAGCGGTTCATGCACCGCATCTTCATGGCCAAGAAGAGCTGCGGTGTTTGCCGCGCGCTTGAGGTCTGAAGTCATTACCAGCCCGGGATTGAAACTTGCCACCATCGGCGCCAGTGCGCTCGCCTGTTCTCTGCCACGCGCTGAAAGTTCGATATCGGCCTGTCCCTGTAGGCGGCGGACGGCGTTCCATTCGCTTTCGCCGTGGCGGACCAGAAGGATGCGTTTCATGAGATGCGTGTTCCCTGTTTATCAAAAATTGCCGCCGGGGCAGATGGAAGGCGGAAGCGCAGTTTTCCAGAGGGGCGGGCTACGTGATCGGAGACTGCGGTGATGCGAATGCCGTTGATGATGCCGGTCACCAGAAAGCGGCCGGCCATCGGCACAACCTCGACCAGGATCGCCTCGAACGTGCGCGGCCCTTCCTCATCGGCAAGCGTGATCTGTTCGGCGCGAACCATGGCGTGGCCGGAGTAATCCCGCAGCAGCGGGTCGGGCATGGTGCCGAACCAGTTGCCGTTTTCGATCGGGATCAGGTTGGCCGCCGGCGTGCCGACGAAGCCGGCAACAAAGGCCGAAGCCGGTTCGGCCAGCAGTCTGTCAGGCGCATCGAACTGTTCGATACGGCCATTGTTCATCACCGCCACATGGGTCGCCATGGTCATCGCCTCCACCTGATCGTGTGTTACGTAGACGGCGGTCGCGCCCGTCGCGGCGTGAACTTTCAAAAGTTCGAAGCGCATTTCCACACGCAGCGTCGCGTCCAGATTGGAAAGCGGCTCGTCGAACAGCATCACCTTCGGGCGTGGTGCTATCATGCGGGCAAGCGCCACGCGCTGCTGCTGACCACCTGAAATTTCGCCGGGATAGCGATTAGCAAGCTTTTCGATGCCGAGCATCTGCATGGCGTCGAGCACGCGGGCGCGGCGTTCCTCTGTCGGCAGCTTGGCCACCTTCAGCGGCCATTCGCTATTGCCGGCCACCGTCATGTGCGGCCACAGCGCATAGGACTGGAATACCAGGCCGGCATTGCGGTCGGCAGGCGGCAACGAAAGGCCTGCCTCGCCATCGGCGACGAGCGTTTGGCCGAACTGCATCTTGCCCGATGTCGGCTGGTCGAGCCCGGCCAGCATGCGCAGCATCGTGCTCTTGCCGCAGCCGGACGGGCCGAGCAGGACCAGAAACGAACCTTCCGGCACGGAAAAGCTGACATCGGAAACGGCCGTGGATGTGCCGAAGGATTTTGTGATCTTGTCGAGGGAAATCACGGTGTGACCTCAGTTAAAGGACTGGCGACGACGGCCGCGCAGAAGTGTGGCGGCACCGGTGGCCAGCATGGAAATGATCAGGATGACCAGCGTCACCGCATTGGCGAACTGGTGGAACCCGTCGGATGCATAGGAATAGGACAAAACGGCCAGAAGCGGTGAAGTCGGCGTGTAGAGAAGAATGGTTATTGCCAGATCGCCGATGACGTTGACGAAGATGATCAGCAATCCGGCCGCAAGACCACGCGCGGCAAGCGGCAGGGTGATGGCACCGAGCCTGCGAAAGAAACCGGCGCCGGTCATGCGTGCCGCTTCGTCGATATCGCCCGATATCTGTGAGACCGTCGCCCGTCCGGTTTGTACCGCGAACGGCAGCATGGCGGCGGTGAGTGCGAGGCCGAGCAGCAGTTTGGTGCCGTAGAGTGCAGGTAGTGGTCCGATCGGCGCGCCGTAAAGGGCGATATAGGCGGCGGCAAAGGCGATGCCGGGCAAAAGCATGGGCAGAAAGCTGAGCTGCGAAACGAGGTTGCTCAGCACAGGCAGCTTCTGGCGTGTGAGGGCAACGGCGATCAGGACGCCGACGATATTGGCGGCAAGCGCTACCGAAGCGCCTAGGATCAGCGTTGTCGTCAGCGCCGAGAGAAGTTGCGGATTGTGAAAGATGCCGGGCTGGCCACGCGCAAAGGCCGGGTTGGCGTCGCCGATCCAGTAATGCAACGTCCAGTCGGAAAAGAGCGCGAGCGAGGAGGGGGCGAGACTTGCGGCGACGAGCAGCAGGATCGGCAGGATGGTGGTGAGGATGCAGATCGCCCATGCGGCCAGCGCCAGCGGCAGGCGTGCGCTACCGAGTGCGAAGCGGCGCGGCTTTGCTCCCTTGCCGCCGATCGTCGCAAAGCTGCGGCGGCCGGAAAGCATGCGGTTGCCGAGGCCAAGGAAAACCGCCGAAATTCCGATCAGCAGGATCGCGAGCACATAACCACGTTCCGTCTGGCCGATCTCGATCATGCCGAACAGGCGGGTGGACAGCGTCTGCATCCTCACCGGCAGGCCGAGAAGCGCAGGGGCAGCAAAGTTGGAAACGGCGCCAGCAAAGGCAAGCGAACCACCGGCGATGATGGCAGGGGTGACGACCGGTAGCACAATGCCGAACAGGATGCGTTTGCGCGAGGCACCGGTCATCTGCGCGGCTTCCACAAGGTCGCCGTTGACGGTGGCAAGTGCCGCGGCGATCACGGTGAAGGCCAGTGCATAATAATGGGCGATCAGCACGATGATGGTCGGCGTCATGCCCCAGGACAGCCAGTCCGGCACGGAAAAGCCCAACCCTTCCAGGAGGCCGCCGCCACCACCGACGCGGCCGTTGCGAAACACCGTGCCCCATGCAAGCGCTGTGGCAAAGCTCGGGATCATGAAGGGCAGTGTCGCCATGAAAGCGATGGCGGGACGACCCGGCACATCGGTCATGACAACCAGCCATGCGAGAAAACCGCCGAGCAAAACGCAGCCGCCAGCCACGCCAAGGCCGATGATCATGGTATTGATCGTCGGGCGCCAGAATAGGTTCTGCGACAGGCGGCTTGCCAGCACATCGCCCCAGGCGGCAGACGATGGATAGAGCGTCTGGACAAGGATCGTCGCAAGCGGTGCCGCCACCAACACGACGAGCACCAGTGCCATGGCGAGCGTCAGGCCGCGTTTGTTGAGTGCTGAACCGATCGGCCCGAGCGGGGTGGTCATGTCATACTCCAAAGTAAATGCCGTCGGCGCAAGAGATTGCCCTCAACAACAAGATCTACGACTTAGCTGAAGCTAAGTTCGTGATTTTGTATCCTCTCCCGCAAAGGGAGAGGTAGAGTTGCCGAGATCGCCGCGCGTTACCTCTCCCCTTGCGGGAGAGGAAGCAATTTCAACTCTTAGCGTAGCTAAGTGTTAGAAATTGCAGGTGAGGGGCTAACTCTTCCGCCAGCCCCACCCCAAAAGCTCACTGCAGCGCCAGAATGAAATCCGCCACTTCGGCGCGGATTTTTGCAGTCTCTTCCGGTGCCATCTGCCAGCCCTTAAAGTCGGCAAGCGGAATGGCATCCTTGTGCGGCTTGATGTCGGCGCGGGTCGCCCAGTCGCCGGCCACGTAGAAGGGCTTGAAGCCGTCACCGCCGGTTTCGCTCTCGTCACCCATCATGAAATCGACGGCGAGGCGGGCAGCGGCCGGGTTCGCCGGCTTCGGGTTCAGCGCCAGCAGGGCAGGGAAAACGATGCCGTTGGATGGCGCCACGTCGTTTGCCACCTGCAGCGCCCAGCCTTCATCCTCGTTGTCGCGACGGTCGGAATAGCTGGTGAAGCCGATCGGCGGCTTTGCCTGTCCCTTGGCGCCAATCGCCTTGTTCACGTCATCGGTCGAGCCCACCAGAACGAGGTCGTTGCCGAAAAGCTCGGTGATGAACTGCTGGCCGGCGTTCTGGTTGCCGTCGGTCAATTCGATCTTCTTGCCGAAGGTGGCTTCGTAAGCCGTGGCCATCTCGTCGGATTTCAGCACGATTTCCGTCATCAGGTCGAGATAATCGCCGCGCTGCAGCGGATCGACCATGATCACGCGGCCCTTCCATTCCGGCTTGGTCAGGTCCCAGAGGTTCTTGACCGGCGAGCCGTCTGGATGGGCTTCCTCGTTGTACATCAGTACCTTGGTGGAAAGTCGCTGGGCCAGAAGCGGCGATTTGAACTGGTCTTCAAGATCACCTGCAACGCGCGGCGGCACGTAAGGCGCGACCAGCTTGTTGGCGAAGAGCTCGGTCAAAACGACTGGCGCATCGGAAATGTAGATCACGTCGGCACCCGCAAGGCCCGCTTGCGCCTCGCTCTTGATGCGGGCGATCTGTTCGGTCGACGACATGTCGAAGGTCACCATGTCGATGCCCGGATATGCGGCTTCGAATGCCTTCTCGACACGGCCGATACGGCTGGTGAACGCGTAAACCGTTACCTTTCCTTCTTGGCGTGCCTGCGGCAGCAGGTCGGCGGCGGACTTGGTGTCTAGGTCTTGCGAAAAGGCGGCAGTGGTCATCAGAAATGCAGCGGTTGCGGTCAGGATGCGGCGCATGGACGTGGCTCCGTTGTTGGGTTCGGAGTGTCATGTAAGGTGTTCTTGCTACAGTTTTGTGACGTGCAAGTTTTCTTGCAATTCAGCTTTCGAATTTTGCAATCAGGTCGCCCAGACGGTCGAGCGTGGTGAGCGCATCCGGGCCTCTGCGTTCCGCCAGCGCCAGAATGACGGCATTGCAGATCGCCATGGGCACGGTGAGGGTCTGAAAACTGTCCGGCATGCCGGCACGGGGGGCGGAAAGAAGGACGTCAGGGCTTGGGCTGAGCGATGGGCCGATCGTGCCGGATACCACGATCGTGCGCGCTTTCGTTTCAGCCGCCACCTGCATCAGCCTCTGATAATCCGGTGGCTGGCGGCGAAATGCAAAGAGGAGGAGGGCGTCGTCGGCCGAGAGCGTCAACATCTGTTCGGCGAGATCGCGCGGACTGCCGGAAAGTGGATGGCTATCTATGCCAAGGCGCCGCAATCGTCGCTCCATCAGAACGGACAAAACCTCGGCGTTACCGTGGCCGTAGATGAATACGCGCCGGCAATCGAGCTTTTCTGCCGCTTCGAGAATGCGTGCATCGGAAATATGGTCGGTCATCGCCGTCAGCGCAGAAAGCTCGCTTGCTACCAGCAGCGGCAGAAAGC
Organism: Neorhizobium sp. UBA3556; assembly: GCA_002376235.1. Taxonomy (GTDB): domain Bacteria; phylum Pseudomonadota; class Alphaproteobacteria; order Rhizobiales; family Rhizobiaceae; genus Neorhizobium. The sequence continues at coordinate 254,201 of DFNX01000006.1, forward strand.
CTTTGGCACGGGCATCGTTCAGCGTTGCGGAAATACGCTCGGCGGGGTCTGCAACTTTCAGGAACTCGTGGCGCAGTCCATCGCGAAATTCGGCATAGGAAGCGAAACCCAGCTTGCGTGCGAGACGCGAAGTTGTTGCTTCGTGCACACCGATCCGGGCTGCGAACTCGCTGGATGTACCGATCGCCACATCACGCGGCGCTCGCATAAGTTCGGAAATCAGCTTCTGCTCGGTCAGGGTCAGGCTGCCCGCTATCGCTTGCACGCGTTCCACTATTGTTTTTCGAGAGTCAATTTTCGACATGGTGGCTCCGCACGCTTTGGCTCCACCTTTCGGCTATCGCGGCACGGCAGCAAAATCAACACGGGTGGCGGGAGCGGTTGAAGTCACCGATCCTAGAATTCGGATTTGGCTGCGTTTTCATGCGCGTCCGAAGCCGAACTTGAACAAATTCTCCAAAAGCTTCACGGCCTCCGCCGCGAAAGCCAGGCAGCGCGAGACCTACATGCGGCAATCGACAGCATGATCGTCGGTGTTTTCATTATATCTGGCAAAATATAACGCTGGCCAAAAAGATCACTATCAATATATTTCGCTCAATATTTCGCATATCGAGGGAGTCTCACAATGAAATTTGTCGATCGTCGCTGGATCAATAAGGCGGTGACAGCGGCCGCATTTGCCTTTGTCGTAGTCGGATCGGCCGTAGCGCCGGCCGCCGCACAGGAAAAAGTGACAGTTTTCGCTGCCGCCAGCATGAAGAACGCGCTCGATGCGGCCAATAAGGCTTGGAGCGCTGAAGCGGGCAAGGAAGTGACCGCTTCCTACGCGGCAAGCTCGGCGCTTGCCAAGCAGATCGAGGCCGGCGCACCGGCGGACATCTTCATCTCGGCTGATCTCGACTGGATGAAATACGTCTCCGACAAGAAGCTGGTGAAGGAAGACACCAAGTCCAACTGGCTTGGCAACCGCATCGTGCTGGTCGCACCGAAGGAAAATGCCAAGCCAGTCGATATCAAGCAGGGCTTTGATCTCGCTGGTCTTCTCGCTGGGGGCAAGCTTGCCATGGGCGCACCGGACAGTGTTCCGGCCGGCAAATACGGCAAGGCTGCACTCGAAAAGCTCGACACCTGGGCGTCGGTCGAAAAGAGCGTTGCGGGTGCTGAAAGTGTGCGTGCCGCGCTTGCACTCGTCTCTCGCGGTGAAGCGCCTTACGGCATCGTCTATGCGACCGATGCAGCTGCCGATCCGGGCGTTGCCGTCGTCGGCACCTTCCCGGAAGAAAGCCATGCGCCGATCATCTACCCGATCGCCATCCTGTCGGAATCCAAGGCTCCTGATGCGAGCGCCTATCTCGAATATCTGAAGTCCGCCAAGGCCGCACCCTTCTTCGAGAAGGAAGGTTTTACGGTTCTGAAGTAACCTTTCGGGCAATACGGATAGACGGCCCCCGCTTAAGCGGAGGCCGTTTTCATGCGGAGTGAATCGTTGGATTGGCTGATATTGAGCGATGAGGAATGGGTGGCGATCAGGCTCAGTCTCTGGGTTTCCGGCATTGCCATGATCGTCAGCCTGCCTTTCGGCATCGTCACCGCTTACCTGCTGGCGAGAGGAAAATTCTGGGGCAAATCGATCCTCAACGGCATCGTCCACCTGCCGTTGATCCTGCCGCCGGTCGTCACCGGTTTCATTCTGCTCGTGCTTTTAGGTCGCCGCGGCGTCATCGGCTCCTTTCTCAACGAATATCTCGGCATCGTCTTGTCCTTCCGCTGGACCGGGGCTGCACTCGCCTGCGGCGTGATGGGCTTTCCGTTGATGGTGCGCTCAATCCGCCTGTCGATCGAATCCGTTGATCGCAAGCTGGAGGAGGCCGCCGGCACGCTCGGGGCGAGCCCGGCCTGGGTCTTTCTCACCGTTACCCTGCCGCTGATCCTGCCCGGTATTATCGCAGGCATGATCCTCGCCTTTGCCAAGGCGATGGGCGAGTTCGGAGCAACGATCACCTTCGTCTCCAACATTCCGGGTGAGACGCAGACACTATCGGCCGCCATCTACACCTTCACCCAGGTGCCCGGCGGCGATCTCGGAGCGATGCGCCTCACCATTGTCGCGATCGCCATTTCCTTTGCCGCATTGCTCGCCTCGGAACTGCTGGCCCATGTCGTCGGAAAAAGGGTGAGCCCGCAATGACCCTTCTCGTCGAAGCAAAACAGAAACTCGGCGCCTTTTCGCTCGATGCCGGCTTTTCGTCCGAAGGTGGCGTCACCGCGCTCTTTGGCCGTTCGGGTTCCGGCAAGACGTCGATGGTCCGGATCATTGCGGGACTGGCGAAACCCGATCACGGGCGTCTGGAGATCGATGGCGAAGTGCTGGTGGATACGCAAAAGCGCATCTTCGTGCCGAAGCACAGGCGGCGCTTTGGTTATGTCTTTCAGGAAGGTCGGCTTTTCCCGCATCTCTCGGTTCGCCAGAACCTCACCTACGGGCGCTGGTTCGCGCCTAAGACTGCGCAGTTAGCCGAGTTCGACCGCATCATCGATATGCTAGGCATCGATGCGCTGCTGGATCGCCGCCCCGGCGGCTTGTCCGGCGGGGAAAAGCAGCGCGTGGCAATCGGCCGTGCCCTCCTCTCGGCACCGCGCCTGCTCTTGATGGATGAGCCGCTCGCCGCGCTTGATGAGGCCCGCAAGGCCGAAATACTTCCCTATCTGCAACGGCTGCGTGACGAGATGGCCACGCCGATCGTTTATGTCAGCCATTCTGTCGCGGAAGTTGCGCAGCTTGCCGACAAGGTTGTGATGATGGCGGCGGGCCGGGTCGAGGCGACCGGCACGCCCTCCGAAATCCTGTCGCTACCCTCCGCTGACCGGCGCGAAGCGGGCGCGGTTCTATCCGGCATTGTTCAGAGGGTGGATCCTGCGCACGGGATTTCCACGGTCGGCCTGTCTGCGGCGGTCATGACCGTGCCGAGCGCCCGGCTCGTCGCAGGCCAGAGTGTGCGCGTGCATATTCCCGAACGGGATGTGATGGTCGCGACGATCCATCCACAAGGCCTGAGCGCGCTCAACATCATCGAGGGTCTCGTATCCGCAATCGAACCCGACAGGGAAGGGATGGCACGTATTCACATCCGTTCTGGCGATGACATCGTGCTCGCCCGCATCACCATGCTTTCCGTCGAACGGCTGGAACTTGCCATTGGCAAGCCCGTCTTCGCGGTGATCAAAACGGTGGCCTTGGAGCGTTAGCAAACGCGAGCGCATTTTGACGACAAACTGTCAGCAATTGCCTTTCCTGCTCGCCAAAGGATTGACCAACGTCAGATCGCAGTCAATCTATAGGCGCAATACTGCTTCGGCTCGGGAGGACGATGCATGCCTATCTTATCCGAAAGCCGAAAGAAAAACCGCGTCACGCTGCTTGATGTCGCCCGTTATGCAAGCGTCTCGCGCGCCACTGCATCGCTGGTCATCCGCAAGAGCCCGCTGGTCAGTACCGAGACCCGCGCCAAGGTCGAGGCGGCGATGAAGGAGCTCGGCTATGTCTACAATATGGGGGCCGCGCGCTTAAGGGCCGACCGAAGCCTGACGATCGGCGTGGTGATCCCCAACCTCGTCAATCCGTTTTTCACTGAGTTACTGGCAGGGATCGATCGGATCATCGATGCGGCCGGAATGGTGGTGATTCTGGTCAATAGCCGCGATCTCGTCACCCGTCAGGAAACGTTGCTGACACGCATGCGGGAGCACGGCGTCGATGGCATCATTCTCTGCCCTGCGGCAGAAACGGAAATGTTGCTGGTCGAGCGGATGGTGGAGTGGGAATTGCCTCTCGTCCAGGTTTTGCGCCGTGTTTCGGACGACTGCGATTATGCCGGTGTCGACTATGCGTTGGGGATGCGCCAGGCGGTCGACCATCTGGCCGATCTGGGACATCGTGATATCGCCTTTGCCCTGCATGGTCCGGTTCATTCGGCTTATCAGGAGCGGGTCGATGGCTTTCGAGATGCAATGGACGCGCGCGGGCTGGATCCCGGCAACATCATTCGCGTCCCGAACCATATTGCGGAAATTGCCGAAGCGGCCCCTCTCTTCGTCTCCGGCTCGCGCCGGTCAAGCGCTGTTGTCTGCTTCAATGATGTCGTTGCCCTTGGTCTTTCCGCAGGGTTCTACGATATCGGCATGACGGTCGGCCGCGACTTCTCCCTGGTCGGCTTCGACGATGTTGCGGATGCCGAGGCGATGCGCCCACGTCTCACATCCGTTGCCACGTTCCCGGAAGCCATCGGCGAGGGCGCCGCCAAGCTGCTTCTGGACCGTCTGGACAAGCCGGATCTGGCGCCTCGCAAACTTGTGAATGCGCCGCAGCTGCACATTCGTCAATCAAGTGCCTTTTGGCAGGGGGGCGTTGGCGGTCGAGCCCAAAATGCGGGTTGACGTTGTCGGACAACCGAATTAGATCGATCTAAATTGTCGCATGGAGGTGCGACTTACGAGCGCGGAGGAGCCCTTGTACACTTTCAATTTCGAGCCTGTATTGGCAGGTTTTGACAAGCTCCTGATCGGCGCATGGGTGACGGTGCAGCTGTCCTGCGCGGCGATGCTGATCGGCCTGATCGTGTCGATCCTCTGTGCCGCCGGCAAGACCTCGCGGGTCGCGCCGCTGCGCTGGGTGATCGATGCCTATATCGAGATCATCCGCAACACACCTTTCCTGGTGCAGATCTTCTTCATCTTCTTCGGCCTTCCGGCGCTTGGCATCAGACTGTCGCCGAACAGCGCCGCATTGGTCGCCCTGGTGGTGAATTTCGGCGCCTATGGCACGGAAATCATCCGCGCCGGCATCGAATCGATCCAGAAGGGTCAGGTCGAGGCCGGTACCGCGCTCGGCCTCTCCAAGCTGCAGATCTTCCGCTACATCATCATGAAACCGGCGCTCAGGACCGTCTATCCGGCGCTCACCAGCCAGTTCATCTATCTGATGCTGACCTCAAGCGTGGTCTCCGCCATCTCGGCCGACGATCTGGCGGCTGCTGGCAACGATCTGCAGTCTGCGACCTTCGCCAGCTTCGAGGTCTATATCGTCATCACGGCCATGTATCTCATCATGTCGATCGGGTTCTCCGCGATCTTCTCGCTGATCGAGAGGGCTGCATTCCGATATCCGTTGAGCCGCTGAGGAGGGCCGGATCATGCTTATCAGACCTTTTGGCATCAACGAATTCTGGATCATCGTCATGGCGGCGCAGTGGACGATTGCGCTCTCCGCAATCGCCTTTGCCGGCGGCGGTGTCGGTGGCCTGCTGATCGCCCTTGCACGCGTCTCGGATGCGAAATTGCCACGCTTGCTCGCTACCGGTTTCATTCGTGTCTTCCAGGGGACGCCGCTTTTGATGCAGCTCTTCCTGGTGTTCTTCGGCATGAACATTTTGGGGTTTGCCATCAACCCGTGGATCGCGGCGGCTGTCGCCCTGACCCTGCACGCCAGTGCGTTTCTGGGTGAGATCTGGCGCGGCTGCATCGAGGCGATCCCGCCCGGCCAGCGTGAGGCAGCAACCGCGCTCGGCCTGCGCTACGTCAACCGCATGCGTTACATCATCCTGCCGCAGGCAAGCCGCATCGCGGTCGCGCCGACCGTCGGCTTCCTGGTGCAGTTGATCAAGGGCACCTCGCTTGCCGCGATCATCGGCTTTACCGAACTCACGCGTCAGGGCCAGATCATCAACAATGCGACATTCAGCCCGTTCATGGTGTTCGGCACCGTGGCTGCAGTCTATTTCGTTCTGTGCTGGCCGCTTTCGCTGCTTGCACGTCGCATGGAAGTGAAGTTTTCCCGGTCGACAACGCGTTGACCGGTCCTTTACCGGCGGGAGGATGCCGGTGGACAAGAAAGGGTAGGAACATGAATATTTCGAGACGCATGGCAATGGCCGGTATCAGTGCCGCACTGGTGATCGGGGCAACCGCTTCATTCGCATCGGCACAGACGGTCGAAACGATCAAGCAGGCCGGCACTGTCAAGATCGGCATGATGGTAGATTTCCCGCCATTCGGCATCATGAACACGTCGAACGAACCGGACGGTTACGACGCCGATGTCGCCAAGTTGCTCGGCGCTGAATGGGGCGTAAAGGTCCAGATCGTTCCGGTCACCGGCCCGAACCGCATTCCCTATCTGCAGAGCAATCAGGTCGATCTGCTCGTGGCCTCGCTCGGCATTACCGAGGAACGCGCCAAGAATGTCGACTTCTCGCAGCCCTATGCCGGCATCTCTATTGGCGTGTTCGGCTCCTCCGACACCAAGGTTTCCACCCCGGAAGACCTGTCGGGCAAGACGATCGGCGTCGCCCGCGCATCGACCCAGGACACAGCCGTCACCAAGGTCGCTCCGAAGGACGCCAAGATCCAGCGTTTCGATGACGATGCCAGCGCCGTGCAGGCTCTGCTCTCCGGCCAGGTCGAGCTGATCGGCGTTTCCAACGTCGTCGCCACCCAGATCGAACAGGCAGCTCCGGGCCGCTTCGATCAGAAACTGCAGCTCAGCCAGCAGGTTCAGGGCATCGCCGTTCGCAAAGGCTCGGCCGAGTTGCTGACCGCCGTCAACGCCTTCGTCGAGAAGGCCAAGGCCGATGGCGAATTGAACAAGATCCACGAAAAGTGGCTCGGTTCGCCGCTGCCGGATTTCGTCGCCAAGAAGTAATCGAGACGTGAAGGAGTTCCTCGCATGACCGAGGCAAAAGCGAACGCAGCAGCAGTGGCCGTGCGCGGGACTTCCGATCTCGCCGTGCATATAGAAGGCGTCAACAAGTGGTATGGCGCCTTCCACGCCCTCAATAACGTCAATCTCGAAGTGACCCGCGGCGAGCGTATCGTCATCTGCGGCCCGTCCGGTTCCGGCAAGTCGACGCTCATCCGCTGCATCAACCAGCTGGAAGTCATCCAGCAGGGCCGCATTGTCGTCGATGGCCACGACCTGACCGCCGGTGGCAAGAATGTCGATCTGGTGCGCCAGGAAACCGGCATGGTGTTCCAGAGCTTCAACCTGTTCCCGCACATGACCGTTCTGGAAAACTGCACGCTCGCGCCGATGAAGGTGCGCGGCATTTCAAAGGCCGAAGCCGAAAAGACGGCCCGTCGCTTCCTTGAGCGCGTGCGCATTCCCGAGCAGGCCGAGAAATACCCTGCGCAGCTCTCCGGTGGCCAGCAGCAGCGCGTCGCGATCGCCCGCGCACTCTGCATGAACCCGAAGATCATGCTGTTCGACGAGCCGACCTCCGCGCTTGACCCGGAAATGGTCAAGGAGGTCCTTGATACGATGATCGACCTTGCCAAGGAAGGCATGACCATGCTCTGCGTAACCCACGAGATGGGATTCGCGCGTCAGGTGGCCGACCGGGTGATCTTCATGGATCGCGGTGAAATTCTGGAAATGGGCCCGCCGGATACGTTCTTTGACAATCCGAAGAACGAGCGTCTGAAGAACTTCCTCGGCCAGATCTCCTGATCCAAGCTTAACAAGGATATATAGATGAAACCGGACCTCCTGCTTCTCGAGCCGATGATGAAGCCGATCGAGGAGAAGCTCGACGCGCTCTACACCGTCCATCGCGCCTTTGACGCAAGCCAGAAACAGGCGATCGAAGAAGCCCTGCCGAGCATTCGTGCGGCGGCCACCGGCGGTGGCGGCGGTATTTCCAACGAATGGATCGAAAAACTGCCGAACCTCGGCGTCGTTGCCGTCAACGGTGTCGGCACCGACAAGATCGACCTGAAATTCGCCCGCGAACGCAATATCGATGTCGCCACCACGCTCGGCGTGTTGACGGATGATGTTGCCGATGTCGGCATCGCACTCATCCTCGCCACTCTGCGCCAGGTCGTCGCCGGAGATACCTATGTCCGTAGCGGCAACTGGAAGAAGGGCGGTTTCCCGCTTGCGACCAGCCCCAAGGACAAGCGCCTAGGCATTCTCGGTCTCGGCCAGATCGGCAAGGCCGTCGGCCGCAAGGCGGAAGCCTTCGGCATGGAGGTTCGCTACTGGAACCGCTCTCCGGTCAAGGACACGAGCTGGAAGGCTTGCGCCACACCCATTGACCTTGCAAAGGACAGCGACGTGCTCTGCGTCGTGATCTCCGCCAATGCAGAGACCTTCAATATAGTCAACGCCGAAATGCTCGAAGCGCTTGGCCCCAAGGGTTATCTCATCAATATTGCCCGCGGCACGGTCGTCGACGAAGACGCACTGCTGGCCGCGCTCACGTCCGGCAAGATCGCCGGCGCTGGCCTTGATGTGTTCGTCAACGAGCCGAACATCCGCGAAGAGTTCTTTACCGCGCCGAATACCGTGCTTCTTCCGCATGTCGGCAGTGCGACGGTCGAAACCCGTCTGGGCATGGGCGAAATGGTCCTGAAAAACCTTGCCGCCTATTTTGCCGGCGAAAAGCCGCCGACTACGGTCAACTGAGGACAGCCAGCCATGATCATCCGTCAGGCCTTTTTCGAAGGCTCGATCCATGCCGGCAAGGAAAACAGCTTCAAGGCTTACGTTGCAGAAAAGCTGATGCCGATGTGGCTGGCTTTTCCCGGCATCAGTGAGGTCAAGGTTCTCTACGCAGTCGAGCGGGACGAGGGCGCGCAATCTTTTCCGATGGTGCTCTGGACTGCCTATGACAGCCGCGACGCGCTTGCCGCTGCCTTGGACTCTCCTGTCCGTTACGAGAGCCGTGAGATGACCAAAGGCCTGCTGGAGATGTTCGACGGGCATATCCACCACCACGTCTTCGATCTCGCTCTCTGATCATGACATTATAGTCCCTCGCTCATCTACGATCAGCGAGGGACTTTCTGCCCTGCAGTCCCATTGCAATAATGGACAATCAAACGTCTTCGGTCGCGTAAGCCTCCAACAGGCGCGACGTGCCCATTCGCAGAGCGTCGTTGGCCTGCAGGATATCGGCAAGGCCGGCCTGAACGATATCCTGAAACGCTTCCAGATCCATGATGAGATCGTTCACCACGGCGACACTGAGGCGACCGGATTCCACTTTTCCCATGATGCGGATCGCAGCCAGGCCGGAAGCCAGTCGCTTCATCTCGGAGACCATCTCGAAGAAACTCTTCAGTTCCTGTTCGATCCCGGTCAGGCTCTTTAATGCCTCGGTCTGGTAGGTTGATTGCTGCTGGTCGAGATAGTTTTTCTCTGTCGCATGGTCCACGCCCTCTATGGGCACCTCTTCCCTGAAACTGCTGGCGATTTCCTGCTGGACATAGGAGGTGGCAAGCAGAAACGCTCCCACATTGATGGTGTGGGATACTTTGAGAGCGGCCTCCAGAAACCCCTCGAGACCTCGCTCTATCTCCTCGGACAATGTGTTGTAGTTCGTTGAGATGGTAGCGATCGCGGCACCGGTCTCGCCGATCTGGCCAGCATGAACGAGCAGATTGAGCGGAACGAACCTGTAGGTCAGATAGCCTTCGGATATCTGGCGCGCCGCCGCCAGCAGCCGTGCCGCCGCCGGCATCAACCGTTCATAGAGCGCCAATGTTTGCCGAGGCGGTTTCTTCAGGCTTTCGTTGCGACCGGAAAACTCTGCGGCCAGGCTCGCCGCCATGAAGGCATCGTAGCTTTCAAAACCGAGCGCGGCCAAGCGTGCCATCAGCCGCGCCGCGCTATCCGCCGGCGGCAATTTCTCCTCCGCTTCTATCCGTGCCAGCGATGCATATTCGGCCTGAACGACGCCGAATATTGCGCTGCTGGGCTTGATGCGGACGGAAAGAAAGCCGCCTTCGCACGGCGTTATGATTGCGTAGACCCAATAATAACGCCCGTCCTTACTCTTGTTCTTGACATAGGCGCCTGTCTGCAAGCCCTTTTTCAGGCGATCCCAAAGCAGCCAGAAGACGGCACGCGGCACTTCTTCGTGCCGGATGATGTTGTGAGGTTTTCCTGCGAGTTCGCTCCAGGAATATCCGCTGATGCGTTGGAAGACCTCATTGCCCGCCTGAATTTTGCCGCGTGTGTCGGTCCGGGAGAAGAATATCTCCGGAAAGCCGAAAGGAATTTCTATTTCGCGATATAAATATGATTGTTCGGATGTCTCTGAATAATCCATGAGTTAAACTTTCGCTGCAAGAAAAAATCCCCCCTTCTCTATGGAGCGTTTCTTGCACCGAAAAATTCTACTGTCATGCCTGTTTTTGGGCGAAGCTGATGAACGTCAAGTCTGCGACAATATCTCAAAATTTAATGATCGGAAGTGGGCTTAACCGGTATGCCGTCGGTGAACTGGAAGAGATCAAGACCCGGTTGATGCGGTTGCAATAGCTTCGTCGGCATAGGCGTGAAAATGCTGCAGGAGTTTTTGAGCGTAGAGCGGAAGTTGCGTTTCGTTTCTCACGCAGACGTAAAGTTCACGCTCCGCCCATCCTTCCGCGATTTCCAACGTACGAAAACGCATGTCGCGGGCGTATCGCCTTGCCGCGCTTTCCGGCACGATCCCCAGCCCTGCACCGCATTCGACGATACGGCACAGGGATTCGAAATTTTCCACACGGATGCGGATATTCGCGCGCCTGCCAAGTTCATTCGCCAGCCGTCGCAGGAATTGTGAGAGAGCCACAGTCGCATTGAGCGAGATAAGCGGATGATCCAGGACGCGCGCATAGGTAACCGGTCCTTCGAGGGAGGCGTCTTCCGGAACGATCAGCACAAGCCGATCCGGCACGAAGCGCCAGCGTTCGAGACCGGTCATGTCCGCCGAAGATGCAACAATACCGATATCAGCTTCGCCGTTTCTGAGCAGATTGACCACTTCGAGGCTTGGTCTGTCCTTCACGGTAACGAATATATCCGGGTTCTGCCGCAGGAATGATCCGAGAAGTTGCGGCATGTGTTCGGACAGCATGTTGGTGTTGGATAGAAGGCGAATTGTACCGCCGCGCCCCTCCGAGAATGCTTCGAGTTCAACCTCGAGCTTGCGGGTATCATCAAGAACTTTGCGCGCATGGCCGACCAGAATGTCGCCTGCGAGCGTCGGCCTGATGCCGCGTCCGGTTCGCTCCACAAGCGGAAGCCCGAAAGTCTCTTCCATTTTCCGCAACCGCGCACTGACCGCCGCCACCACGATATTGTTCTGCAAGGCCGCTGCGGTCAGGCTTCCGCCCTCGACGGCCGAAAGAAATATCCGGAGATCTGTGAGGTCGAATTTCATCAGCTCAAGCTTTCACAATTGGTGAAGGCTGTTTGTACGACAAACTGACTACACAAGCCATCTTTTGCGGCGCTATGACACAAATCAAGTTGCTCCGCGACACATCGACACGCCGCAGGTTTAATCCTGAACCCGTAAATCAAGCTTTTTGTTCAAGAATTGCTTCGGAACGAGTGGCATTTTCGCGATGTGCCAGCTCGGTTCGCGGCGATGAAGATCGGCCCTGCGTGTGGGAGGCACGTCTGGAATCGATATCGATTGTTCATGCTTGATGAAAGCACGGGGATATATGCCTAAGCCTCCTGTCTTGCCCGATACGTCTTTCGGCAGCACTTTGTTTGCGCCGATTTCCGCCTCGCTCCGCCCCGCCATCCTCTGTCTTTCCGCGCTGGTCGCGTCGGCCGGCGCGAGCTTTGCGGATGAAACTTCCGATCTTGTGGCGCGGGGGCGTTATCTCGCGACGGCCGCCGATTGTGCCGCCTGTCACACCGCGCCGCATGGCGGCACGCCCTTTGCCGGCGGTTACGGCATCGACACGCCTCTCGGCAAGATTTTCTCGACCAACATCACGCCGTCGAAGCAGGATGGTATCGGCAATTACAGCGAAGAGGAATTTTCTCGCGCCGTGCGTGAAGGTGTCGCCAAGGATGGCAGCCATCTCTATCCGGCAATGCCTTACACGGCCTATGCCAAGATCACCGATGACGACATGAAGGCGCTCTATGCCTATTTCATGAACGAGGTGAAGCCGGACGACCATAAGCCGCAAAAGACCGAGCTGCCTTTCCCCTTCTCGATCCGCACCTCGATGGCGGTCTGGAACCTGCTCTTCCTCGACAAGAACCGCTTCCAACCCGATCCGGCCAAGTCCGTCGAATGGAACCGTGGCGCCTATCTCGCGGATGCGCTGGAGCACTGCGCCACCTGCCATACGCCGCGCAACGCCTTCATGGCTGAAGACGCGAACCAGGCGCTTGCGGGCGGTTCCGTCGGTTCCTGGTATGCGCCGAACATCACCTCCGACAAGGTTGCCGGTATCGGCGGCTGGTCCGACGATCAGCTGATCCGGTATCTGAAAACCGGCAATGTTCCCGGCAAGGCGCAGGCCGCCGGTCCGATGGCGGAGGCGGTAGAAAACAGCCTCCAGCATCTCTCCGACGACGACCTCAAGGCGATCGTCACCTATCTCAAGGACGTGCCGGCGATCGGATCGACGGAGACGACGTCGCGTGCCGATCTCGGCAAGGCTTCGGTCGAGGTCGAAGCTTCGCTGCGCGGCCTGCCTGGCCAGTCGCCGGAAGAAAACGGCTATCACGTCTTCAGCGGCAGCTGTGCCGCCTGCCACCAGTCGGAAGGGCAGGGCAACGATCATTATCCGTCGCTGTTTAACAATACCGCGACCGGCGAAGATCGTCCCGACAATCTCGTCTCGACCATCCTTTATGGCCTGCATCGCAAGGTTGGCGATCATGTCGCCTTCATGCCGGCCTTCGGTGCCGATGCATCCTACACGGATCGTCTGTCCGACAAGGATATCGCCGATGTCAGCAACTACGTTCTGGCAAATTACGGCAATCCGTCCGTCAAGGTGACGCCTGCCGATGTGGCGCGCATCCGTGATGGCGGCGAGAAACCTCTGATCGTCAAGCTCGCGCCGCTTGCGGCTCCTGCCGCGATCGCAGCTGCCGTCATCGTACTTGCCGTGATCGTCTGGCTGCTGTCGCGCCGCCGTCGTTCGCGTCCGGCGCTCGGCTGAGCCGTCCTCGCTTTCCCTTTTCGCATTGAACGCTCCCCCGGAGATCCTGATGCCTTTTGATCCTTCCTCCCTGGCCACGTCCGGCCCCAATCTCTCTCGGCGCAGCCTGTTGCGCGGCACTGCCGCCCTCGGTGGTCTGGCGGTTGCCGCAAGCCTTGCCGGCCCGCTCTCGGCCTTCGCTGCCGATGACAGTGTTGCGTCCTTTACCCAGCTGTCGGAGTTCCTGACCGGCTACACGCTCGATCCGGTTCTCGGCGCGCGCTTTCTTGCGGCATTGAAGAAACGCGATGCCGATCTGGATGCCAGCCTTGCGGCGCTTTCCGGTCTCATCAAGCAATCCGGCGTGCCGACCATGGATGGCTTTCTGGCTCTGACCGGTACCGATCCGGAGCTGATGAAGACTGCCACCAAGGTGGTTTCCGCCTGGTATCTCGGTGTTGTCGGCGAGCCCGAAGACCGCGAACTCATCACCTATGCCGACTCGCTGATGTACCGCCCGACCAAGGGCCTCCTTACCGTCCCGTCTTATGGTCCTGGCCCCAACGCCTGGGGACCGAAGCCCGGTAGCAAGATCTGACAGGAACAAAGACAATGGCTAACACATCCTATGATGCGGATCTGATCGTCATCGGCTCGGGCGTCATGGGCGGCATCGTTGCCGCCAATCTCGCCAAGGCCGGCAAGAAGGTGATCGTTCTGGAGGCCGGTCCGCGCGTCAATCGCCGCGAGATCGTCGAGACCTACCGCAATGCGCCGGTCAAGCTTTCGCTCGCCAATGCCAAGCTGCAGGGCGCAGGCTCCCCCTTCCCGAGCATGCCCTGGGCGCCATCCACCTATGGCGACTACCTGCAATATGAAGGGCCGGTGAAGTACAACACCTCCTATCTGCGCGTCGTCGGCGGCACGACCTGGCATTTCGGCTCGGCGCTGTGGCGGATGATCCCGAACGACTTCAGGCTCCAGTCGCTCTATGGCCGTGGTCGCGACTGGCCGATCGGTTACGACGATCTGGAGCAGTATTACAACAAGGCCGAACTGGAACTCGGCGTGACCGGCACCGACGGTCAGGACGAGAGTGGCCAGGGTGGCGGACCAATGCCGCCGCGCTCGATGCCCTTCCCGATGAAGCAGCTCAACACCAGCTACATGTTCGACACGCTGGCGGAAAAGCTTGCCGTTGGCGGCTTCAATCCGGTGCTCGAACCGCATGGCCGCGCCTCGCGTCCCTATGGCAACCGCCCGGTCTGCGCCGGCAACAACAATTGCAATCCGGTCTGTCCGATCGGGGCCAAATATGACGGCTCGATGCATATCGACGAGGCCGAGCGCCACGGCGCCAAGCTGCTCGACAATTCGCCGGTTTACAAGATCGAAGCCGGCGACGACGGCAAGATCACGGCAATCTGGTACAAGAAGCCGGACAATTCCGAACATCGCCTGACGGCAAAGTATTTCGTTCTCGCCGCCTATGGCATCGAGAGCGCCAAGCTGCTGCTGATCTCGACTTCGGAGAAATATCCGAACGGTATCGCCAATTCATCAGATCAGGTGGGCCGCAACCTCATGGACCATACCGGCATCAGCATGAACATGCTGACCAAGGAAGACATGTGGCCGGGCGAAGGACCGACCGAACTTCTGGTCTATCTCAACCAGCGCGATGGCGAATTCCGCAAGGATTATCCGAGCTACAAGATCAAGGTGCGCAACACCGTTCCGACCGCGCAGATGACCGAGGGCTTTATCAATAAGGGCATTCTCGGCTCCAAGCTGGACGAGCAGATCCGCAAATATTCGGCGCGCTCACTCAACTGGGCAATCGATTTCGAACCGCTGCCTTTGGCGGAAAACCGCGTCACGCCGTCGAAGACCAAGTTCGATGCGCTCGGTATTCCGGTTCCGGTTCTCTATTACTCGGTCACCGACTACTGGAACGCTGGCCGTGATCGTGGCCTGCAGGATCTGAACAAGATCGCCGAACTCCTGGATGCCGAAGTCCTGTCCACCGACGTCAAATGGCAGAACCGCCAGCACGTCATGGGCACGACCCGCATGGGCGACGATCCGAGCGATTCCGTTGTCGACCGCGATTGCCGCACGCATGACCATCAGAACATGTTCATCGCCGGCACCAGCGTCATGCCGTCAGCTTCCTGCATGAACCCGACACTGACGGGGGCTGCACTCAGCGTGCGCATTGCAGAGCAGTTGATCAAGGAAATCTGACCTGCGCTGGAAGGCGGTCAGAGGACGAAGCCCGCACGATGTCATCATGTCATCGTGCGGGCTTCTAACCGCCATCATGGCGGCTGGCCCAAACGGTGGATATTTGACGCGCGAGCGTCAAATGAAGATTTTGTAATTCACAGTCATGTTCGGTTGAGTTGTCTTTTATCCTCATCCACAGGAGGAATTAGATAATTCGTATATTCATGTCGTTCGCAAAGACGGGCTGAAAACCATCAGGCTGAGGATCTCGAACAGCATCTGGGCCCCAGCATGGGCCGTGTTGTTGGTCGCGTCATATTGAGGGGCGACTTCGACCACGTCGCCACCGACGATGTTGATGCCTTTCAGGCCGCGAATCAGCTCCAGAACCTCTCTCGTGGTCAGCCCACCGATTTCCGGCGTACCTGTTCCGGGCGCGAAACTCGGATCGAGGCTGTCGATATCGAAGGAGACGTATGTCGGTCCGTCGCCGACGATGGCGCGCGCCTTTTCGATGATGGCCGGGATGCCCAAGCCTGTCACCTCTTCGGCATGGATGACCGTCATTCCGGACTCGTAGGAGAATTCCCAGAGATATTCGGCGGCACCGCGAATGCCGATCTGTATCGTGCGCGTCGGATCGAGCACACCGTCCAGAACGGCATTGCGCATCGGCCCGCCGTGGTGGAATTTCGTCTCGTCGAAAAGCCCGCTCGTATCGCAATGGGCGTCGATATGGATGAGGCCGACCGGGGCCTTCCTGCCGACTGCCTTCAGGATCGGATGGGTGATCGAATGGTCGCCGCCGACGGAAAGCGGCATGACGCCGGCCCCGGCGATCTGGCTGATCCGTTTTTCGATATCGTCATGGCTCTTTTCCAGCCGGTAGCGGCTGCGGAACGGAACGTCACCGATATCCGCCACCCGCAATTCATGCGTCGGTGCGCATTCCAGCACGTGATTATAGGGGCCGACCCGTTCGATCGCGCGCAATGCCCGCGGTCCGAAACGCGATCCCGGCCGGTTGGTGACGCCGAGATCCATCGGCATGCCGATCATCGCCACCTGCAGGTCGCCGAAATCCGGGCTTTCCGCATCGACGGGCCGGTAGGGGGCATCGAGCAGGGTGGGGATGCCGGCATAGGGGGCGACGCGGGTCCCGGCCTTGTTGAAGATCCTGTCGGCGACCTTCTTGAATTTCGGATCGAAAATTTCGCCGCCCGGGCTGTCTTCGTATTTTGCCCGCAACTCTTCCAGTTTCTTGTCATCGAATGGCATGGACGTTCCCGTGTGTTTTGTCCCTCTCTAGACCTGCCCTGGCAGGCCCTGTCATTCTCGAATAGGAAACTGCCGGCCGCAAGCGGGAGACAGAAGCCAAAATAAAACACCGAACAGATGCAGGATCTGTTCGGTGTTGAAGAATAACACGGGCGTGACGACCGGGGACGCCACGAAGATTGTTTTTACGCGGCGGGATGAGCTGCCGGGCCGCGATCGCCATCAAGGCCGGTGGCAACCACCGAGACGCGGAACTTGCCGTCGAGATTGCGGTCGAAGATCGCACCGACGACGATATCGGCATCCGCCTCCACTTCGTCGCGGATGCGGCTTGCCGCTTCATCGACTTCGAAAAGGGTCATGTCGGAACCGCCCGAGATCGAGATCAGAACGCCTCTTGCGCCCCGCATGGAGATGTCATCGAGAAGCGGGTTGGCGATCGCCAGCTCCGCTGCAGCGAGTGCACGATTGTCACCGGAGGCTTCGCCGGTTCCCATCATGGCGCGACCCATGCCACGCATGACCGATTTGACGTCGGCGAAATCGAGGTTGATCAGGCCTTCCTTGACGATCAGGTCGGTGATGCAGCCGACGCCGGAATACAGCACGCGGTCGGCGATCATGAAGGCATCGGCAAAGCTGGTCTTGGCATCGGCGATGCGGAACAGGTTCTGGTTCGGAATGACGATGACGGTATCGGCCGCATCGCGCAGTTCCAGGATGCCCGCTTCTGCGGTCTTCATGCGCCGCTGGCCTTCGAAGGTGAAAGGCTTGGTGACAACGGCGACGGTGAGGATGCCGGCGGCGCGGGCGGCGCGGGCGATTGCAGGGGCCGCACCCGTGCCGGTGCCGCCGCCCATTCCGGCGGTGACAAAGCACATGTGCGAACCGGCAAGGTGATCCATGATCTCGTCGATGGATTCTTCAGCGGCGGCGCGGCCGATATCGGGCAGCGAACCTGCGCCGAGACCTTCGGTGATCTGGGCTCCGAGCTGGATACGGCGCGACGCCTTGGAGGTCGCCAGAACCTGGGCATCGGTGTTTGCCGCGACGAACTCCACGCCGCGGAGTTCCTCTTCGATCATGTTGTTGATGGCGTTGCCGCCGCCACCACCGACACCGATGACGGTGATCTGCGGTTTCAGTTCGACCAGGCCGCTTTTCATGTCCGTCAAGCTCAGGCTCCTTCAAATCTTCCTGTCGTCTCTCAAGGACGACGAATCGAACGTCAAATTATCTGCCGATTGCGTCGGAAGCTAGAAGGAAGCGCGAGCTGAAACGACTATCTGATGGCGCGCATCGCCTCGATGAACTGACGGGCCTTCGCGCCGACCGCTTCGGCGCTGTCGCCGGGCTTGTAGAGCGAACCGCCGATGCCAAAACCGGCAGCACCGGCATCAACGAAAGCCTTCATGTTGTCGGGTGTGACGCCGCCGACGGCGAGGACCGGAATATCCTTCGGCAGCACGGCCTTCCATGCCTTGATGACATAAGGTGGAATGGCTTCGGCCGGGAAGGCTTTTACGCCGGTTGCACCTGCACCGATCGCAGCAAAGGCTTCTGTCGGGGTAGCGACGCCGGGAAGGCTGACCATGCCCTTGGCGACACTCGCCTCGATGACCGACAGGTTGGCATTCGGCGAAATGATCACCTTGGAGCCGGTGGCGGCGACATCGGCAACCTGGGCAGGGGTCAGTACGGTGCCAGCGCCGATCAGCGCCTTGTCACCAAAGCGCTTCTGCAGCTTCTCGATGCTTCTCAGCGGATCGGGCGAATTGAGCGGTACTTCAAGGATGCGCCAGCCGGCCTCGATCAGTGTTTCGCCGACCGCCTCGACCTCTTCCGGCTTTATGCCGCGGAGGATGGCGATCAGGTTGCATTCGTTCAGCGCGTCGTGGAGGTTCATGGGAAACGTCCTTATTTCGTCAATTGCAATTGGCCGGCGATCAGCTGCACGCCACGCTTGGCGGCATCAGCGGGGCTCGGGATCACGGTGAGATTAAAGAGCGGTGCGACACGGCCGTAGCGGCTGTTCAGCACATTGTTGCCGACGATGCCGATCGCCTCGCCGGGGATGAGCCAGCCGGCGGCGCGCGCCTGGCGGAATTCCGAGCCGATGACGAGGCCGGAGACGTAATCGCCGATATCCTCGGGCTTCAGCACGCCGGCGAGCACGCCGGTGCGTGCGGAAAAGACGGACGACAGGAAAGCATCGGCGGCGCGGGCATCACTTGCGGCAAACTCTGCGCCGCGATCGAAGGCCGACCAGACCGGTTCGGCTCCGGGAGCCGGATCGACCGCTTTGGCGATGAAGGAATGTTTCGTGAGGAGCGAAAACACCTCGCCGGTCGCATAGGTCTGGAAACCGGCGATACGGCCGTTCTCGACACGCGCCCATTTGCTGTGGGTGCCGGGGAGGACGACGGTGTAATCCTTGTTAAGACCGAAACCGACGATCTGGGTTTCCTCGCCGCGCATGACATCCGGAAACGGCTTTGCCGCCGGATCGCGCATGCCGGGCAGGAAAGTGACGATCGCGCCGTTGCCGAGTGTGAGCTGTTTCGTGCCGGCGGCAAGTTCCGCGACACCGGCAGGTGCATCGACGTAAGGGACTTCGATCCAGCCATTGCGGCTGGTGATCATGCCTGAAGCGATGACCGGAAGGGGGCCGTGCTCGGCAAACCATGTGCCGACTGTTTCCATCAGGGCAGCCTCAAACGCGCCGTCCTTGACGAACTGGATGCCGCCGCTTGTCGTGTCGCGGGTGTCGAGCGTCTCGCCCGTTTCCGAAACGAGCGCTGCGCGCAGCGAACTCGTGCCCCAGTCAAGGATGATCGACACAGGCTTTGGCATTTTCGAATTTCCTCCCGAGATTGATTGCGCCCCTCGATAGCGCGCGGGCGGGGCGGCTGTCGAGGACAAATGCCGATAAAGTCATACTTAAGGGCGGGATGCCGCATCGCACTGCCGATGTTGTGCATCGAGCGGCGGCAGTCCGAAACAATGGTAGGTCATGGCGACGCGCCGCGGCAGGCGCGGCCAATTCGTGACTTTCATCGCGCGCAGATGCTTGCGCAAGACGGCGCGATTGGCGGGAATTTCGCCAAATGCGCAGGCAGCGATGCACAAGCCGAGATTTTCCGCAAAGGCGTCGGACGGGTTCTTGGCCGGGGGCTGCCTT
Source organism: Neorhizobium sp. UBA3556 (assembly GCA_002376235.1). GTDB lineage: Bacteria > Pseudomonadota > Alphaproteobacteria > Rhizobiales > Rhizobiaceae > Neorhizobium. Next base: position 273,834 of record DFNX01000006.1, read on the forward strand.
TCTCCCTTGCGGATATGTTCGGCTCCGATTGCTGCATAGTCGACATGCATGGCAAAGAATTGTCGATTGCAGTCTTTAAGAGCGGCAATGCAGTGCGGCAGGCCATCGGCAGAGACTGTGCCCTCACAGCGCCGGGCGCGGCGGCAATTGCGGCTGCGGCAATCCGATTGCATGGAAAATGCCGCCGCCGTATGGCGGCTGAGACGTGTCGTGAAGGACATGGTGTTGCTGGACATGCTACCCCCTTGGCGATCCCTGGATTTTCTCTCCGTCATCGGAGAGGCTTGAACGGACGGGGCGCTGAAAGCTGCCTCGTAAGTTAGTTTATAAGTGACACCTCTCAGCGCCCCGTTCGGCAGTTTTTATCCGTGACTCCGGTTGCTCTGCGATGGCGGGACGATGGGCCAGGGGGCGGGGCTTCTATCAGGAAGTGCCATGCCCGCCCTTTTTCGGAACCCCGCCCAGGCCATGGCGACCCTTGGACGACGTCATCCACCTGCGCCATGCATTCCGGACAGGCCGAAGCCGACCCGCGAACGCCGCATGACGCCATCCCGTCACCCTCCAATGCCTCACAGGCACGTCCGACGCGCAGTTGGGAGGGGATGCGGCGTGTCGGTCCGACGTCACACCGCGCCTCCCGTCGCCGGAGGGCAACCATTTTCACACGGACCCCGGAGATGGAGATTTACGTCCTCTCTCCACCAACAGAACCGGTCCCGCCTCGCCGGCACGACTGCCGGTGTATCCGTGACGGAACGGGGGGATTTTAGGCACGGGTTTGGAGGGCGGGGATGAAAGGGGAAGGAGTTTCGCGTTGAGGCTTCCTCTCCCCTTGCGGGAGAGGAAGAAAAATCAGCATCTTAGCCCGCAGGCCAAGTCTTAGATTTTGTTGGTGAGGGGATGAATTTTCGTCTTACGGCCCTCAAAAACCCCTGAAAAAGAAAGTTCTCGGCTGCGGTGATTTCGTCCGAATGTTTGGAAAGATTGGTGACACCTACGCCAAGTTCCGAGTTGGGAACTGCAGCAAGAAACTCTGTCATCATCACATAGGTGGTGCCGTCTATTTCAAAGCGCGGATTGTGTCTCTCCGCCGCTCGTTTTACTTCCGTCTCGGGTACCAACGGAATGACTACCCGGGTGTGAAGAGCATCGAGCACGTTGCTTTGCGCGTCGATGACCAGGCCGCTACCAAATTGGTAGAGATGAAAGCGTGCCATCAGAACATCCGATATTTCTCGAGCACTAATCCGTGTCTGGCAAAATACTCGTTATGCGCCCGGATCGCCTCGGCATTTTCCTCCAGCTCGCGGGCCTGTGCGAGCAGCTCACTGTCGAGCGAGAGTTTTGCGGCTTTGCGGGATGCTGATGGCATAAGAACCTCCAACATATATGCAGATTACATGCGCATGTTCTGCCAGTGCAATGTGCGGCGCGTCCTGCTCTATGGGCCGAATGAAAAAGCCCCTTGCTGGTCAAGCAAGGGGCTAAAGGCTGGAAAGTCAGATCGGAGTTCAGGTAACTCCGCCTTTATGACAGCATAGTTACATAAGGAAATCGTCACCCAAACAGGTGATTTGGTTGCAATAGATGCCGCATTTACCCCAGGGTGATGTAGGAAAGCGGCAGGAAAGCAAACGTAATTGCAAAGCAAACAATCGCCGTCCTGACGAGCCGGGTCCGGCGCGCCTTTTGAGCATTCCACTCGTAGACCATGTTTTCTCCCTTGTTATCGGGCGTGCCGGAGGCAAAGCCTTGCCGGTATCCCGATGCCTCCATCTGCGGAAGGCAAGAGGAAACGATATTGAGCGAAGCTTGCGCGGCGCAGGTTCAATCAGGACGCGAGCGGCGGTCTCAATTCTCGGGGGCGAGGATGCAGCACTGTTCCGGTAGCGGAACGAGGACCGCCTTGGCGCCGGGCTCGAAGAGTTCCGAAAGCGCGCCATTGGCGGTGATTTCGCCGGCAGCCGTCTCGCATTTGTACTGGTAGGCGCGGCCGAGATAGGTGCGGGTGCCGAGCGTTGCCGGAATGCCTTCGCCCTGGCTGCGGACAACAAGGCCATCGGGGCGGGTGGCGAGGACGAAATCGTCCTTGATCGGGCCGAAGACGTCCTGCGACAGGTGCAGCCTTGCACCGCCTGCGGCTTCCGCGGTCACGATCGCGCCGTCGCGGGCGACGGTCTTCATCGGGATCAGGTTTTCGAAACCGACGAAACGGGCGACGAAGGCGTTTGCCGGCTTCTGGTAAAGCACTTCCGGCGTATCAAGCTGCATGATGCGGCCGGCATTCATGATCGCGACGCGATCGGAGATCGAAAACGCTTCTTCCTGGTCGTGGGTGACGTAGAGCGAGGTCGTGCCGTTTGCCTTCTGCAGCTGGCGGATCTCGACACGCATGTCGACGCGCAGTTTTGCATCAAGGTTGGAGAGCGGCTCGTCGAACATCAGGAGCGGTGGCTCGATGACCAAAGCGCGGGCAAGCGCGACACGCTGCTTCTGGCCGCCGGAGAGCGCGCCGGGGAGGCGGTCTGCAAGATTGGCAAGGCCGACGCGTTCCAGCATGGCGGTGGCGCGCTTTGCCCGGTCGGCGGCGGCGATACCGCGCTGTTTAAGGCCGAAGGCGACATTGTCCTGCACGGTGAGATGCGGGAAGAGCGCGTAGTTCTGGAAGACGAGGCCGATATCACGGGCATGGGCGGGAAGCGTCGTCAGGTCACGATCGCCGAGCTTCACATGGCCAGATGTCGGTGCCAAGAAGCCGGCGACGATGCGCAGTGTTGTGGTCTTACCGCAGCCGGACGAGCCGAGAAGCGAGACGAGTTCGCCGGCCGCGACCGAGATCGACAGATCCTTCAGGACCTGGGTCTGGCCGTAATGGGCGGAGAGATTTTCGATGGTCAGCGATACGGTCATGGGTGCGGGCGATCTTGTTTACTTGGTCAGGAAGGTGAGGCCGAGGGTCGCCTCGACGATGGCCATGACGCCGACGGTAACCAGCATCAGGAGCACGGAAACGGAGGCGATGGTCGGATCGAAGAACTGTTCCATATGGGCCAGAATCTGGATCGGAAGGGTGGAAATGCCGGGGCCTGTCAAAAACACCGAGATCGACACGTCGTTGATCGAGGTGATGAAGGCGAGGATGAAGGCGGCGATGACGCCGGCGCGGATATTCGGCAGGACCACGGTGAGGAACGTCTTCCACGGCGGGCAGCCGAGGCTGATGGCGGCTTCCTCGACGGAGAAATCGAAGGAGGCGAGCGAGGCGCCGACGACACGCACCGAATAGGGCAGCACCAGAAGCGCGTGACCGATGATCAGGCTCGGATAGACGGGCAGGCCCATGCCTATCGTAACCGATTTCAGGAGCGAGAAGCCGAAGACGATTTCCGGCACGAGGATCGGCAGGATGAAGAGCGTGCCGAGCCATTTCGGCAGCCCGACGCGGTAGCGGTTCAGCGCATAGGCTGCCGGTATGCCGATCAGCAGCGACAGGCCGGTGCCGAGGATCGCGACCTGAAAGCTGGTGATCGCGGTGTTGCGGAAGGCCGAGATCTCGAAAATGTTGGTGAACCAGCGCAAAGTCAGGCCCTGCGGCGGGAAGGTGAGGTAGGTCGTGTCGCTGAGCGATGCGCCGACGATGATGACGAGCGGCGCCAGCAGGAACAGGAAGACCAGGATGGCGAAGGCGCCGAGAAGCGGGTGGATACGGGCTGCCATGGTCGTTACACCGCCATCGGGTTGAGGCGCCGCGCGATGCGGCTCATGATCGAGACGACGGCGATGGTGATGACCACCATGATTGCCGCGATGGTGGAAGCGCCGACCCAGTCGAAAGTGACCATGGCGCGCTGGTAGAGAAGCGTGCCCATCATCATCATCTGCTCGCCGCCCAGGAGCTGCGGCGTGGCGTAGGAGGTGAAGCTGCCGGTGAAGACGAGGACGGCGCCGACGATGAGGCCGGGCACCGCAAGCGGCAGGATGACCTGGAAAAAGGTGGCGATCGGTTTTGCGCCGAGCGAGGCGGAGGCTTCCACCACATCGCGCGGGATGCCTTCCAGCACGCCGGTCAACGTCAGGATCATCAGCGGCACGAAGAGATAGACCATCGCGACGATGACCGAGCCTTCGGTATAGAGCATCGACAGCGGATCGGAGATGATGCCGAGCGACAGAAGCGAGCTGTTGACGATGCCGTTCTTGCCTAGAATGATCAGCCAGGCAAACGAGCGCACCACGACGCCGGTGAGCAGCGGGAAGACGGCGGCGATGATGGCGATCGATTTCAGCCGTCCGGGCATCTGGGCGATGACATAGGCCGTGAGGAAGCCGATGACCAGCGAGATCGCCGTGGTGATCAGCGCGATGCGCAGCGTCCGATAGAGGATGCCGGTGCGAAAGCCGCTGTTGAAGAAGGCGGTGTAGGTGGAGAAAATGCCCTTCGGTTCGCCGAATGTGGTGGCGATGGTGAGCAGGACCGGGACGACCAGAAGTGCCACGACAAGGATCGTCGCGGGCAGTGTCAGGCCCCATTTGGCGAATTTGTTCATAATGTTGCTCTCAACCGCTCCTACCCCTCTGGTCTGCCGACCATCTCCCCCACAAGGGGGAGATCACAAGTGGCAAGACCATCGCCTTACTTAAACGATGGAGTTTTATGGGAACGCTGCTTAGTTTTTGTTCGAGTGCGTCTCGTTGATCTCCCCCTTGTGGGGGAGATGCCCGGCAGGGCAGAGGGGTATCCTCCGATGATCTCGACCTTTTACTGCGCGAACAGCTCGTTCCACTGGTCGATCCAGTCGGTCTTGGCTTCGTTCATCTTGGCGTAGTCGATGCGGGCGAGGCTTGCGACCTTTTCGGCGCCGTAAGTCCACATCTTGGCCTGTTCCGGCGTCAGCTCGACCTTGGTGTTGATCGGAGCATCGACGCCCTGTTCGGCTTCCTTCTGCTGGACTTCCTTGGACAGCGCGAAGTTGATGAACTGGTAGGCGAGCTCGACGTTTTCCGAACCCTTCGGAATGTTGATCGTGTTGACGGTGGCGATGTCACCGTCGGTCAGCTCAGCCCATTTCATCGTCGGCACGGCGGCTTGCATCGAAGCGAGGGTGAAATCCTGGGCAATTGCGACGCGGACTTCGCCGGTGGAGATGAGGTTTACCAGTTCCGAGCCGGTATTGTAGTTCTTCACCACGTTCGGCTTCAGTTCCTCGATAGCCGAGAAAGCGCCTTCGCTATCTTCGAACGCTTCCGTGCCGGCATGCTTGCCGGCCTGCAACACGACCATCGGGCCGGCCGTGGTGGTGATGCCCGGAAGCGAGATCGACTTTTCGAGATCAGCGCGCCACAGATCGTTCCACGAGGTGATCGGCGGATTGACCTTGGCACTGTCATAAACGATGCCGACGCGGCCGATCGTGTAGGCCGGGCCGTAATTGCCCTGCGGCTGGCGGCCGAGTTCGTAGATTTCCGACAGGTTGGGGATCTTTGCCGGGTCGATTTCGAGGAACTGGCCCTGTTCGATACCAAGCTGCGAGAAGCTGTCGGAGAGATAGATGACGTCGACGCCCTTGTTGTCGCGCAGGCGCAGCTTGTTCAGGCGGTCGGCATTGTTGCCGGTTTCGAAGACGATATCGCAGCCGCAGATCTTCTTGAACGGCTCGATGATGTTGGCGTTCATCTTCTCGCCGTTATAGCCCCACCAGGAGATGGTCAGCGTCTTCGATTGGGCGCTGGCGACGGATGCGCCGGCGAGGGAGGCAAAAACGGCGACAGCCGACGCGCGGAGAAGGCGGGAGACGTTCACGGGATGAAGACCTTTCGGAAAACCTTTTGACCGGGACCCCCCGGACTTTGGGGGTAATTCTATTTTTTGAGCGATCCGGCCGCAAGCCTGTTTGGCGGGCAGTCCACGTTTTTACCGGTTTCTGCCGGGCAAATTCCGTCCGACTGTCGCATATTTCTCATAACGGCTCTTGCAGCTCTAGTGACTAGAGGTTCTAGACATGGTGCTCGAAGCAATGTGGAGAGCGACATGACCGCGGAAAATCACGCACCGAACCAGGCCCGTTACAAGGTTGGCGGCATGGATTGCGCCAGTTGCGCGACGAAGATCGATACGGCGGTGCGGCGGGTGCCGGGCGTGGATGATGTCTCCGTTTCGGTTGCCGCAGGCACGATGACGGTCAGCCATGACGGTAGCGCCGACCTTGCGGCGATGGAAAAGAAGGTGTCCGGGCTGGGTTATTCGCTGAGGGCGCTGGGTAGGAAAGGGGACATACCCCCCTTTGCCCTGCCGGGTGACCGGGGTCGAGCCACCGGTCTCGACCCGCTCTCCGAGCCCCCCACGAGGGGGGAGATAACCCCATCGCATGACCACCACGAACATGGTCCCGACTGCAATCATGATCATCATGGGGATAACCATGCACACCATCACGGCGGCGGGCACGATCATGCGGATCACGAGCATGATCACGACGAGATCGAGGGGCTGCATGGTCATGACCATGCGCCGATGGATGGGCCGTGGTGGAAATCGAAGAAGGGACGGCTGACCATTTTTGTTGGGCTGGCGCTTGCCGTCGCCTATGGTCTCGGCCATCTCGTTCCTGCCTATGACAGCACTATCTTTACCGCCGCGATGCTGATCGGTCTGGTGCCGATCGCGCGCAGGGCGATCATGGCGGCACTGGCCGGCACGCCGTTTTCGATCGAGATGCTGATGACGATTGCCGCTGTCGGCGCTGTCGTCATCAATGCATCGGAAGAGGCGGCGGCCGTCGTTTTCCTGTTTCTTGTAGGCGAACTTCTGGAAGGGGTTGCGGCCGGCAAGGCACGCTCCAGCATCCAGAGCCTGACCGCACTGGTGCCGAAGACGGCGCTTTTGGAAAAAGACGGCAAGACGCGGGAAGTGCCGGCGGAAACTTTGGCGGTCGGGGCAGTCATTCTGGTGCGGCCGGGCGACCGGATTTCCGCCGATGGCATCATTGTCGCCGGGACAAGCGCCATCGACGAGGCGCCGGTGACGGGCGAAAGCACGCCGGTTGAAAAGGGCGAGGGCGAACAGGTGTTCGCCGGGACGATCAACGGCGACGCGGCTTTGCGGGTGCGCGTGACGGCTGCGGCCGAGGATAATACCATTGCCCGTGTCGTGCGACTGGTGGAGGAGGCGCAGGAAAAGAAGGCGCCGACCGAGCGCTTCATCGACCGGTTTTCACGTTATTACACGCCCGGCGTGGTCGTGGTGGCGGCGCTCGTCGCCATCCTGCCGCCGCTTGTTGCAGGTGGGGAGTGGGGCGAATGGGTTTACAAGGGGCTCGCCATTCTGCTGATCGGTTGCCCCTGTGCGCTGGTCATTTCGACACCGGCTGCCATTGCGGCCTCGCTTTCCTCCGGCGCGCGCCGCGGCCTGCTTCTCAAGGGCGGGGCGGTCCTGGAAACGCTCGGCAAGCTGACGGCGGTTGCCTTCGACAAGACCGGAACGCTGACATCCGGCAAGCCGCAGGTGACCGACGTGATCGCCTTCGGCCACAATGCCGATGACGTCTTGCGCATTTCGGCGGCGCTGGAAACAGGTTCCAACCATCCGCTGGCCGTCGCGATCCTTGCAAAGGCTGCCGAATACGAACTCGACGTTCCGGCGACAAGCGAGGCGAAGGCACTGGCAGGCCAGGGTGTGACGGCGCTCATCGAAGGCGAAGAGGTGTTTTTCGGATCACCGAAGGCGGCGGTCGAGCGGGTTTTGCTGCCGGTGGCGCATTCGCGGCGGATTGCGGCGCTCAACGATGAGGGAAAGACCGTATCCGTGCTGATCGTCGGCGGCGTGCTGGCGGGGGCGATTGCGATGCGTGACGAACCGCGCGCCGATGCGAAGGCCGGATTGAAGCTGCTGGCTGATCATGGCGTCAAAACGGTGATGCTGACCGGCGACAATGCCCGCACGGCAGAAGCGATCGGCAAGGATCTCGGGATTGAGGTGCGCGCCGAACTGATGCCGGAAGACAAGAGCCGCATTGTCGGTGAGTTGCAGCGCGACGGATTTGTCGTCGGCAAGGTGGGCGACGGGATCAATGATGCACCGGCGCTGGCAGCCGCCGATATCGGCATCGCCATGGGCGGCGGCACGGATGTGGCGCTGGAAACGGCGGATGCGGCGGTACTGCATGGACGCGTGTCGGATATTGCCGGGATGATCGACCTGTCGAAGCGGACGATGCGCAATATCTGGCAGAACATCACCATCGCACTGGGCTTGAAGGCCGTGTTTCTGGTGACGACGATCATCGGCGTGACAGGGCTGTGGCCGGCGATCCTTGCCGATACCGGTGCCACCGTGCTGGTGACGATCAATGCGCTGCGGCTGCTGCGCGTGCCGGGTGGGGGCAAGGCAGCATAGATCGCGCATCATTCACTGAAACCCAATATGGGAGGGCTGAGGCTGATACCGGAGAGAAGCGAGAGCTGCAGCATTTCGGCTGCTTCACGCCAATTGCGGTCATTGCCAGCAATGTCAGAACGCGCGTAGAAGACGGTATTTCAAAACGAAATTCTACATAAGGATATGATGATGGGCCGTTTTAGTGACAAACGCATTCTTATCACGGGTGGCACAAACGGCATGGGTCTAGTCGGGGCCCGGCGCATCATCGCCGAAGGGGGCATGGTTCTTCTAACAGGAATGAACAAGGAGCGCCTAGCGTCTGCAAAGCTAGAGTTTCAAGACAAGGCTGCCGTTATTGAAAACGACGCTGCGCAACCAACTGCTACGGCATTGGCGGAAGCTGTTGCCTCTGTGGGGCCGCTAGATGGCCTGTGGCTCAACGCTGCATTTGCAACTCTGGGATCGCCGGAAGAGTTGGATGCTTCGGAGTTCGACCGTATGATGGCGACCAACGTACGTGGCCCGATGTTGCAACTTGCCGCACTATCTCCGCATCTTGTTGCCGGAGCATCGATTGTCGTTACATCGTCCAGTTCGACCTACGAAGGGGCGGCGGCAACCGGTCTCTATGCGGCAACAAAAGGTGCAGTTATTGCGATGGCTAGGTCGTGGGCTACCGCGCTTGCGCCGCGCGGGATTCGCGTAAACACGCTCGTGCCCGGACCGATTGAGACCAATTTCCGCAGCTTTCTTCCAGAAGAAGCACGGAAGGGATTTGAGAGCTTTGTTGTTGATCAGGTTCCTCTTGGCCGTGTTGGCACGCCCGAAGAAGCTGCAGCCGTCGCCCTTTTCCTTCTATCGTCGGACTCGTCCTACGTCACTGGAAGCCAATACGCGGTCGATGGCGGCCTGATCATGCAATGACCGGTTTGGGCCGACTGCGGTCTTCCGCTTTGGCCAATAGGCGACATTGCAGAAGTGCGTCCACGATCACCGCACGGAATGCTTTAGTCGTTTAAGCAAATTCCAAACGATCAGCCGATGTGCCGGTCCTACCGGCAGCATGTAGAGGCGGCCGAAAAAATTCTTGGTTATGACCGACGCCGTTATAGATACGCTGCCAGCACCTGTGGTGATGCAAGTCATCACGTCGAGATGGTTGTCCCTGGCTGTCAGAACCAGCATGTTTGCCTCAATGCGCTCGACGAGAAAGAAATCAAGATAATCGCCCTCTCTCACATGGTCTCGTCGCTTTCCGGAGAAGCCACCTATCCGCCGCACTCCGAAGAGCGCTGAGATTGTGTCCCGAATTTTGAAAGCGAGGCGCATGACCGCTCCGGTCTGTCCTGATAAAATAGTCCACGCTTCAAGTGCGGTGATGGAATGCGGGAGAGCTACAGTTTGGCTATCGAAATAATCCAGTGCTGAGTGATCCGCTAACGTTACGGCTTCCGGCTCCATATCCACCACCACGTAAAATCTTTACCGCTCCAGTTTATGTCCGGCATGGCAAGTCCGCAATGGGCCGACTGCTGCCTTGCGCTTTGCGCCATAAGCGGTCATCTAAGCACGCTTCATTCGACCATTTCCATTATGAGGCCGGCAACATGGCGCAGCGCGACGTCCGTTGCCTGTCTGTTATGCCATGCAAGATGCAGGGGAAATTCGGGTATCGGTATCGGCGTCGGTATGATCGCGAGGTCCGGCGCGACCTGGCCGACGCGCGAGGGAAGCATTGCGATCATATCTGACCCGCGTACCAGCTCCGGCACCATGCCGAAGCTCGGCACAACTAACCCAACGCGGCGAGTGCGACCGATGCGCGCGAGGTCAGCGTCAAGCGGGCTCTTGGCATCACCGCGCCCGGATACGAGGATATGCGGGAAGGATAGCCATTTATCGAGGTCGAAGGCCTGTAATGCGGGATGCCCAGGCCGCATTGCAATGACGTAGTGTTCGACAAAAAGTTCTTCTCGTTGAACATCATCGCTTTCACCGGGAAAAACGGAAATTGCGAGATCGGTCGTGCCGTCGACAAGAGCAGCATAGGTGGCATCGGCCCCATGCCATGGTTGAATCACGACGTTGATGCCGGGAGAAGTTTCCTGCAATGCACGCTGCAAAGGACCTGCAATCAATAAAGCCGGATAGTCGGCCATCGTAATTCGCAGCGCTTTCTGAATTCTACTGAGCGGAATCGTAGGTGGATCAATGAGATCGGTCACACCACTTAGCAAAGATTTTAAGGGGGCTCGGAGTGACTGGGCTCTAGCCGTCAGGCGCATTGTCCCCCGGCCTCGCTCCAACAATTCGTCACCAAACAGATGGCGACATCGCTGAAGCGCTGCGGAAGCAGCAGGCTGAGACAGTCCTAGACGATCAGCCGCGCGAGTGACATGCGCCTCGTCAAGAAGCGCATCGAGGATGACAAGAAGGTTGAGGTCGAGTGATCTTAAATTCATGGCGTCAATAATAGACCAGATAAAAAATCGATTGGAGTAATTATTTGAGGTTGGGCATCCACTTCACATCCGAACCGTGGAGACCGTTATGAGCAAAACCCTGTTGCTGATTTTTCATCCCGACCTGTTCAAATCCAGGGCGAATGCTGCACTCGCCCGTGCAGCGTTCGATCTGCCTGGCATTGAGGTGCGGGACATGCAGACCCTCTATCCGAACGGCCTGGATTTCTCGCGTGATGGCGCCGCTGAAGCCGAACGATTGCTGTCGGCTGACCGCGTCGTGCTGCAGTTCCCGGTGCAGTGGTATTCCACTCCACCATTGCTGAAAGCCTGGATGGACGCAGTTCTGACGCGGATGTTCTACATGGAATATGAAAGCGAGGGGCGCAGGTTTGAAGGCACACCGATCATGATTGCAGCGACTGCCGGAAACACCCCGGAAGCCTACACTCCGGGCGGGCGTAACATGTTCCCGATGATTGACCTGCTCTCGCCGCTTCGTGCCACGGCTCATCGCTGCGGGTTGATATGGAGCGCCCCTTTTGTCGTCTACAGAGCCGACAAGCTGTCATCGGAAGAGCTGGCCACCGCAGGGCGCGATTATGCAGCAGTTCTGTCCGACTGGATTGCTACGACTGAGAAGCGGGTGGCCTGATCATGAAAATGCACGATACCTTTATTGATCTGACACGAGGCACACCTATGTGGTTCACACTGTCAGCAAGGGGGTAGCCTCTCGGGATCCCTGGCCAGTTTCTGAGCGCCGGAACCGCTCTTTTTTCAAAGTGGTGAAGCTTGGAGTTTCCATGCTGCTATCGGTGGATTGCTGCTTGTGCCTGCCGCTATCCTGCTTGGCGGATCGCTTCTCGTTCCCCGGCTAGGGGGCTTTGGTTGGTGGGCCGGTTTGATTGTTGTCCTTTACCTTACTCAGGTATTGTTCGCGCCCGGATCGCAAGCATTATTGTTGTCACTTCATCCCCTAAACGGAGCACTCCTAATGTCGGCGAGATTGGTGCTGTTGGCGAAGGTTGAGCATCGGGACTCCCAGCACAATGGCAGCAAAAATAAAGTATTCTTGGCGGGATGACCGCTTCGGGCCGACTGCTGCCTTCCGCTTTGCGCCATTTGCGGTCATTGTGCCTTGTCAGAAATCTCCTATTCTCTTTTAGGCCGACCTTCCGATATCAGACTGAGGAGTAACCTTTGGCTGAGGTAGATACCGAATACGCTGATGTCGTCGAATGGCGACGTGATCTTCACGCACATCCTGAGCTTCAGTTCGAAGTCCACAGAACTGCCGGATTGGTGGCAACAAAACTCAGCGAATTCGGCTGTGATGAGGTTGTGACAGGTGTCGGCAAGACGGGTGTCGTGGGGGTAATACGTGGGCAGCGCCAAACCAGCGGAAAAGTCATTGGCTTGCGTGCTGATATGGATGCCTTGCCAATCGAGGAGGAGACCGGAGTCAAGTGGGCGTCGACCAACAAGGGGGTCATGCATGCCTGTGGACATGACGGACATACGGCAATGCTTTTGGGTGCCGTCCGTGCTCTTGCGCGAACACGCGCGTTTGACGGCACAGCGATAGTTATCTTCCAGCCAGCAGAGGAAGGTGGCGGTGGCGGCAAGGCAATGGTTGACGATGGTCTGATGGATCGCTTCGAGATCAACGAAGTCTATGCCATGCATACAGAGCCGGGATTGCCAATTGGCCAATTCACTACTGCGAGTGGCCCTCTAGCAGCATCCGCAGACGGCTTTAGGATAAAGATCGACGGCAAGGGCGCACACGGAGCATCGCCGCATGTGAGCGTTGACCCACTGGTAGTGGGTGCAAATATTCTTCTGGCCCTCCAGACAATCGTATCGCGCAACGTCCACCCGCGCCAATGCGCGGTCGTCACCGTCGGCTGGATCGGTGGCGGCAAGGCCGGGAATATCATTCCCCAGTCTGCTGAAATGGGGGGAACGACAAGAGCCTTTGATCCGGCAACCCGCGACCTGATCGAGAAGCGTGTAACTGAAATCGCCTCGCATGTCGCGGAAGCCTACGGCGCAAAGGCTACGGTCACATACAAGCGGATGTTTCCACCAACGGTGAACCACTCGAATGAAACTGCTTTTGCAGTCAATGTGGCTAAATCGCTGGTCGGTGCAGAGAACGTGAATGGGGCCATGGAGCCGCTGATGGGATCAGAGGATTTTGCCTTCATGCTCGAAGCTCGCCCAGGCAACATTATGCTCATCGGGAATGGAGATGGACCGTCTGTCCACGATGCACGCTTTGACTTCAACGACGAAGCGATTCCTTTTGGAGTGGCATATTTCAAGGCTCTCGTGGAGCAGCGTCTGCCGTTGGAATGACCGCTTCGGGCCGTTAGCTGCCTTCCGCTTCGCGCGAGAAGCTGACGTTGACATGTAGCCCGATATAAAGTCGTGATCTGTCAGAATACCTATCAAGCTGAGGCTGAAGATGGTCGCCTACGACGTTGAGAAACTGGAGGGCAGGGTTAAAGGCACTTTCCTGAAGGGTAATAATTTTAGCAAGACGGGAGTGCTCGTCCTCGGCGGCTCCAGCGGCAGAGTCGACACGGTGAGAGCGGGGTTGTTTGCAAACTTTGGGGCGCACGCACTGGCGTTACAATGGTTTGGAGGATCCGATCAATCGCCAGGAATATGCGAAGTGCCCCTCGAAACTTTCATAGATGCAACAGACCTTTTGGTGTCGAGAGGGTGTGATCGAATAATTTTTATTGGAACCTCGAAAGGTGCGGAAGCGGCCCTCCTTACATCTACCATTGACCGGCGCATTAGCGCCGTCATCGCAATTAGCCCAAGTTCTGTGGTTTGGGGCAACATTGGCGCTGGCGTAGATCGTCAGGCTTGGCCCGAACGATCATCTTGGTCGTTGAATAGCGCCCCCTTGGATTTCATTCCCGCAGATATGAATTGGCAGAAAGAATATCGGGATGGCCTCGTTTCCTATCGGTCCTTTTTCGAAAAGTGCCTTCTCAACGATTCCGAAGCAAATAAACGAGCTAGAATCCCAATCGAAAAATCTACGGCCGACATAATCCTCGTCGCTGGAGGCGACGATGCCCTCTGGCCATCCGACGATTTTGCTCGGGAGCTAGTTCAATCAAGGCAGGCTCATGGCAGATCGGCAAAACTGATCTTTGATCAACGCGCTGGGCATCGCATTCTTCTCCCCGGCGAGACGACAGCGCGATCAACGCTGCACTCACACGGCGGCACCGATGAGGCAGATGCAATGCTCGGGCAGAAGGCATGGCAAGCGATAGCATCGATGCTTTAAGTTTGTCCACTTCGGGCCGATAGCCGCCATGCCGCAGAAACGCGATCGCGTACCCAGCGTCGCAGACAAAATCGGACCACGCCATGGGCCATAGTTGCATTAGAGCAGCATTGCTCCGCCTGACGAGAAGCGATATCTGCGGAGTACAGGGGTCCGCATCAATCCAAGCAAACTGGACGCAAGGCCCGCAGCACTCAAAGTGATGGACCGATGGCCCGCAAGAACAGAGATGAACTGGCTTCATGGGACGTGGCTGAGCCGGAGCCCGTAATCTGCCCGATGTGCGAGCGCGTTATCCCGGAGGATCAGCAGGACGAGCATCATCTTGTCCCGAAGAGCAAGGGGGGCAAGAAAACCGTTTGCCTGCACCGTATCTGTCACGACCAGATACATACGATTTTCACGGATGCCCAGCTCGCCAAGAAGTTCTCGACGATCGAGGCCATCCTTGAAGACCCTGCGGTGCAAACATTCGTTTCCTGGGTAAAAAACAAACCGCCAGGTTTTTCGGATTCGGCTAAGGAATCACGGCAGTCGGCGGGGCGGGGCAGAGGTCGCAAGCCGTAACGGGAAACCGGCTGCTTAGCGCGAATTGCGGTCACTGGAGCGTAACATCCTTACCTTAGAGCGCGGTTCTGACATCAGGAGGTCCGATGGCACACGTCATTTTTCTGCATGGTGCGTCGAGCAGCGGGAAGTCTACCATCGCGAGAGCGCTGCAAAAGCGCATCGAGAAACCATTCTGGCATATATCGATTGATCATCTGCGCGACGCTGGAGTGCTTCCGACCGAACGCTTCAGGAACGGCGATTTTCGCTGGTCTGGTGCACGTATGGCCTTTTTCAATGGTTTTCATGGGTCGCTTCGGGCCTACGCGGATGCGGGTAACAATCTAATTCTTGAGCACATCCTTGATACCGAGGGTTGGTTGGAAACACTTGTTGATCTCCTAGCGGAGCACGATGTCATGTTCGTTGCTGTGCATTGCCCACTCGAAACTTTAATCGAGCGTGAGACGGCGCGGGGCGACAGACCCATAGGAAGTTCCAGGCAGGACTTCGAGACAATACATGTTGAGAAAACGTACGACATCGAATTGCAATCAGACGACGGCGTCGATGCCAATGTGGAGAAGCTACTCGTCGCATGGAGGAATGGTCGCCGCTCGTCTAATTTCGCAAAGCCGATGTCTGCTTAGGGCGGAAGCCCGACGATCGATCAAATTCTTTCTGCCGAAGAGGGTAGCTAAAGGATCTTGCTTACCCCCGCTGATTAGAATAGCGCCGTCAGGCGCTGCGACGGGTGATTGACGCGGTGGGCGCTGTGTCGGTTGCCGGTGCGGGCGGGATCCGGCTTGCGAGGATCGTGCTGCCGCGGGCTGAGGCCTTAGCGTGGTAGAGTGCCGCGTCGGCGGCGCCGATGGCGGTGTCGCAAGAGATTTCGCCCTTCTCCACGCGCTTGATGCCGAAGGATGCGCCGATCGTGACGATGCCTTTCGTGAGGCTGACCGGTTCTGCCAGTGATAGGGAAAGCCGGTGGCAGATCTCCTCCGCCTGGCTTTCCGAAACCGTCGGCATGAGGATGGTAAACTCATCGCCCCCAAGACGAAACAGGCGGTCGACACTGCGTGTGCCGGCGCGAAGTCGCATGGCAACAGCCTTGAGCAACTCGTCGCCCGCTGCATGCCCATGGGTATCGTTGACCTGTTTGAAACCGTCGAGGTCGAGGCAGATGACGGCAACCGGGCCGTTTTCGCTCAGTTTCCGAAACTCCTGTTCGAGCCTTGCGCGGTTGGGCAGGCCGGTGAGGAAGTCGTGGGTTGCGGCATGGCGCATCTGCTTTTCGCGGGCGACCAGAAGGCGGGCGGCATTGCGCGATATGCGAATGGTGAAAATGCCGGTGACGAGCAGCGGCAGCGAGCGATAGAGGAGATCTGCTGCGGGGCTCGGAGGCCGCCAGGAGAGAACCTGCGCTTCTCCGCCCGGATCGACGGCGATCTCCACATGCGCCCTGTCCGGCAGGACATCCGTTTGCGGGGCGATCCGCGCATCATCGAGCAGGAAGCGGGTGCCGAAAAACTCCTGGATCGTGCCGGTGATCGGCATCGCGGTGATCAGGATCGGGGCGCGCTCGCCTTTCGGTTTTGCGGTGCCGAAATCCGGCTGGAACAGTGAAGCCGTCATCAGCACGGCATCATCTCCCAGAACTTCGATGCGGCTGATGCTGACAGGCTTCGGAATGCCTTCGATCATGCGCCCGGTTTCTCTGGCGCGAACATTTGCCACCAGAGCCGCTGCGTCCTCTATAACGGTAGGAATGCCGCGGGTGAAAAATCCGCGATCCTTCACGCTATCGTCGGTGCGCGAATAAATCAGCCCGTCGTCGTGATCGACGAGGGCGACGAACCGTGTGCGGGATGTTCCGATCAGCGATGCGCCGATATTGCGGTCTGTCCATTCGAAATCGAAGCTGTTGTCGATCTTGGCGACGGATTCATCCCATATCGTCCATGCAGTGAGCGAGAATTCGATGTCGCTGATCCACAGATCGATATTGTGCTTGACCAATGTCTCCTGCCGCTGGCGCAGGTCCGCATCGATCTGGGCGATGCCGATATAGGGGATGGTCGCCATGCCGGCGATCAAGACCGCAACCGCGATGATGGCCGGACCGACGAGCCTGAAATGGATGAAGCGCATGAGGGTGGGAACGCTCTTGAAATTTGGCCTATGTCAATAAGGGCGACTATCGGACGCAAGTTCTTAACAATGGTCTTATCGCCGGCCACGTAGTTAAGATAATCATCGAATATTTTATTAGTACGTTTCGCGGGCTGCGGCGACCGGCGGAGCAAGTCAAAATCTCTTGCGTTTAACGCAAGATTATAGATCGGGACGGTACGGCTTGTTCCGGGACATTAAGCCGTTACTGGAGCGAATTCATGAATAAGTGCAACAAGCTCGCGTTTGCGGGAGCTTTGTTTTCCCTCGTCGCATGCCAACCAGCCCTTGCCGATGCGACGGCTCGCTACGGCGAATTGCAGGGCGTTGTCGATGCGATCAACGACCCCGATCCGCTGATGCGTCTGGCACAGTTGGAAGAGATCCTGAAAAAGGGGGACGCCACCGAAGTACAGTTGGCCATCCGGACGGCTTTTTCCGTCGAGGATCCCAATGTCCGCTCGCTGGCCCTGCGCTCGCACTTTGCCGGCTTTCGCACATTCGTCGTGACCGCGGAACTGCCGGAAGAGGTGAAGGCGGTTCTGGACGGGAACGATAAGAAGGCGGCGGATGCTATTCGCTCAAGCTATCAGCTTCGCTTCTTCAAGGAGATCGGCTTTCAGTTTAGCTTTCAGTCGGAATATCCGTCCAGCAGCGAACTCGAATTTAAGACGAAGTTCCTGAACAATAGAGTTCCGCAAACGGAATTCCTAGGGTCTGGAAATATCCGTGGCGGCATGATCACGATCGCTACGCCAATCTACTTTGGCAATAGCAATAAAGCCTGCAGTTTCGAGTTCACCCGGTATGAAGGGTTTACGCTGAAGGGGATGGGAAGCTGTAACCTTGATGACGGTTTTCTATTTCCCGTCACACTTCATCTGTTCGACAACGACAAGCCGTCGCTCGGGAAGTAGGTCCCGAGCGTAGCTCTCTCAACCTTCGATCAGTTCCAGCTTTTCCACCACATAGGTTGAGCCCGGCAGACCTGTCAGGCTCAGCCTCAGTCGTGAGGCACGGCGCGGCGACATGATGCAGGTCGTCTCGTCGCCAAGCTGGCAGCGCGCACCCGGCACGAATCCCTGCCCGTCATTGTCCGCTTCGACGATGATGGCGCCCTGACCGGCCAGGCCTTTGCCCGTGAGGCGGATGCTTCTGATCGTCGATACCTTGTCCAGTTCCAGCACAAACGACACGCGGCCATTGTCGGGCGTCACGTGCAAGGGAGAGGAGCCGGCCAAAAAGCTGCCGATGCTGGTATCCTTGCGACCTATGCGGCCCTTCGTCAGAACGAGGCTGTCATAGGGACGGCCCTCATCCATGCGGTCGGACGCTTCCGGCGCGGGAGCGGTGGTCCTGGCGAGTTCGGCGGCAATGATGTCGTAGCGAAGCGCCACCCCCATACCCTCGTCAGGATCGACCTCGAACAGCATGGCGATCGGCCTGCCATTGTGCATGATGGTGCCGCCGCTCATGCCCTTCTGGAACGAGGCGGATGCATCGGTCGGTGACAAGGCGATGATCTTGCCGCCCTGTTCATCCCGCGACAAAGCGCGGAAGGCGACTGTCAGCGATTGTCTTTCAGTCGGCGTGGTGATCTCCAGCGTTGCCTGCTTGATGCTGTCGATGATCGGCTGAAGCGGCGTGGCGCGCAGTCGGTCCCTGCTGCAGCCCTCCTTGGCAATGGCGCCGCGGACCGTCAAAAAGGCGAGGTCCAGCGCTTCATCTACCGCAATGACGGGTGATCCCGTTGCATGAAGCCTGCCGAAACTGTCCAGCAGATCCGGCGACGACAGCGAGCCATCGGCGCGTTCCACCACATGTCTCGGTGTCGCGATGCGGCATTTGCCGGCTGCATCGAGGAAGAGCCAGCCCTGACCGAACGTGTCGTCGCCCCGCGCGAGCAGCACCGTTTCGGCGCTTGCCGGCCCGCATGCCAGGTTCCCGAGTGTCAGGAAGGCGACGGAGGCGATGGTGGCGAGTTTCGTTCTCATGGGGTCACGGCCTTGTTGGCTGGAAGTGGCGGGTCGCCGGCCGAAGGCTTCGCGGATCCATCCTCGACGTTCACGTCGTCGGAACGCGAATGCACCAGATTGATCGCATCCATGAGGGCCGGCCAGAGAAGAAACGCGAGGGCGAAGAAGAGCTGGATCTTGAGGAAGATCGGATCGTTGATCACCTGGACGAACAGGCTGAGGTCGATGCGGCTGCTGTCGGCACGGGCCCCGGGAGGGGTGATGCTCAGTTGTGGCGATTCCGTGGAGACCGAGACGGACAATCCCGGTTCCTCCGACAGTTCGACAAAGCCGAACATGGCGGCCTCGGAATTCGGCAGGCTGGAGCCGCCATTTCCGGCAGGCATGCCGTCGGTCTGGATCAGACTGCCGGCCGGGATCGCCATGTCTTCGATCGCCGCATATATGGCGCCGCCCTTGCCCCAGAAAGGAAAGGCAACGGTTCGGCCGAAGACATCCAGCGTGCCGCTGAGAAGCGCCGGAGACGGCCCGTCGCTGCGCATCGAAAAAGCGGACCCGATCCGACCGGGCCCCCAGACAGGCAGCCGGTTGGCCAGAAGCGGGGATTTGCACTTGTCGGCGTCGGCGACAAGCATGAGCTCGCCATCGAAAGGCAGAATGTCGCCGCTTAGCCTCCGAAGCTTGCCTTCGCCCTCAATGGTGGCCAGCAGTGGTCCCTTGGCGCTACGCTGGTAGGTGACCCTTGCGCCGACGCCGGGCAGAAAGGCGCCGTTGACACATTCGTTATCCAGTTCTCCATCCGGCCAGCTGAATATCCGAAAGCCCTGCGCGTAGAGGATGGCGAGATCCGGGTTGAAGACGGTAAACGACACGAATTCGCTGCGAGCCTCGATCGATGTCAGGGTCCGAGGCTTGCCGGAGACGAGATGCAGCGCGAAGGTGACCAGAAACGCCAGTCCCAACGCAAGGCCGATCGAAGTGCCGAGCCGCAGCCAGGCGAGCTGCTTCAGGCTATTCCACATGGACGGAATAACGCTGATTGGTCGTGCTGCCCGTCATGCCCTTGACGCCGATGACGAGATCGAGCGTTGCGCCCTTCATCGTATCGGGTACGGGGATCTCGCAGACATGCGAATAGGTGACACGCGGGCCGCCCGCGGGCTTCCTGCATTTGCCTTCCGCGAGAACCTTTTTGCCCTCGTCCTCCAAGCCTGCCACGACCCGGCTCTGGCTGACATTGACATAGGCGAGCAGCGACGTTTTTTCCTGTCTGCTGCCGATGATGGCCGGGACATAGACCTTGCTGGCCGCTTCGTTGCAATCCTCGGCAAGTGTCGCGAGCAGGAGAAGACTGTCTGCACCATAGACGCCGAGCTGTTCGGCGTAGCGAGTGGGTACCGGGATTTTCGGTGGCGCCGACGACGGGTTCTTCGCGCGGTACATGTTTGCCGCCCAATAGCGTCCATCATCGGTGGTTACGCGTATGCACACCGTCGCCGAAGGCTGATCGCCTCCACGGACGAGCCCGAGCTTCAGGTCTCCCAGCGCCCCTTTTGTCGCCGTGGCTGCGTAGGACAGACCAGAGAGGAACTGGCCGTTCACTTGGGTGTTGCCGGCATAGCGCTCGTTGAAATCCGGAACGTTCGCAAGTTCGAGCACGGGTTCTTCCGATTGCGAAAAGGCCGATGGTGCGAACATCAAGAATGCCGACAGGCACGAAACGGTCCAGGTACGTGCTGCACCCGCGCGATAAAAATTCATTAAACTTGCCCCCAAGATAATTCGGCGGCACGCTGGAGTGCGAGGCTCTAATTTTCGTTTAATCCGGGCATTCATTTTGAGCCGAGGCCGAGCCTTTGGCCGAGATGTCCCCGATGAATGCCGATTGCGTGAATGACTCGTAAAGATTGCATTTAGGATTTTTCAGTAAGCTCTCGTTAGTGAAATCCCGTATTGCGTCCGAGAATGGGGCATCGAAGGGCGGGATCGGTGTTTTGCGTACGGGTTCTCATGCGTTTTTTTGCTGCCACATCGGCCATTGTCGCCGCCTGTATCGGCCTTTACGGCTGCACCTCGTCCAATCCTGAGACAGCATTGACCGTGCCGCCGTCGTCGGTGAAGACCGCACGGCTTGCGCCCTCGCAGGCGATCGTCCCGCCGGTCATGCCGGCCGCATCCGTACCCTCGATCGATCCGACGCCGGTTGCCGCGATCACCCCGCCTGCCGGCGTCAACGATCCGCACGAACTCGCCTGGAACGGCGGGGGCGGAGAGACGCATGCTTTCGACGGCATGGCAAGGACGGTCGGCATGCCTGTTCCGGCCGATCGGCCGGTGGCTTCGCTGCGCCCTGCGCTCAATCCGGTTCTTGAGCAGCCCATGCCCCAGGCGATGCCGCGTTCTGGCGGCCATCAGCGCCTGCGGGTCTACGGTCAGCGCTTCGGCGATGTGAAGCCGATGAATTTCGGCAGGGTCGCGCCTCGCCATTTCGCAGTTCACGGCGTCGATGTTTCCCGCTGGCAGGCCGATATCGATTGGGCGAAACTGCGCACGCAGGGCGCCAACTTCGCCTATATCAAGGCGACCGACGGCGGCGACCATCTGGATCCGATGTTCAAGACCAACTGGCGCCGGGCGGGCGAGGCGGGTATCCGCCGCGGCGCATACCACTTCTTCTACTGGTGCCGCACAGCCGGCGAACAGGCCGACTGGTTCATCCGTAACGTGCCGCGCGACCCCGATGCGCTGCCGCCGGTGATCGATGTAGAATACAATCACCAGTCCGACTGCAAGATGCGTCTTTCGACCGAGCGCGTGCTCGAAAAGATGCAGGTCTTCATGGACAAGCTGGAAAGGCATTACGGCCAGCGGCCGGTCATCTATACGGCACCGGATTTCTACAAGGATCACCTGAGGGGCCAGTTCCGCGACTATCCGTTCTGGCTGCGCTCGGTGGCGGCGCATCCGTCAAAAATCTATCCGGATCGCAAATGGGCGTTCTGGCAATATTCCGGCTCGGGCCTTTCGAAAGGTGTCGAGGGCAAGATCGACCTCAATGTCTTCAATGGCGGCGAGGAAGGCTGGCATGACTGGGTGGCGCGCAACACATGGTCGGGACGGGCCGTCGCGCGACGCTGACCTGATCACGCTTCATTCCGATATAGAGAAAAGCCCCGCGCCAAAAAGCTGAACATGGCGCGGGGCTTCTTTTTGTCCGGAAAGGGCGCAGAAACGAACCTGGCGGGGGTGTCAGTTCGTCTGCGCCAGAGCTTGTCCACCTTGCTGCGCGAGGTCAACGCTGGCGACGACCGACATGCCCGGAACAAGGCTGTCGGCGAGTGGTTGGTTCGGCTCTATCGCGATCCGGACGGGAATGCGCTGGGCGACCTTGGTGAAATTGCCGGTCGCGTTGTCGGACTTGATGACGGAGAATTCCGAGCCGGTGGCGGGCGCGAAGCGCTCGATGCGGCCCTTGAGGCTCTGGTGGCCGAGGGCATCAACCGTGAAGGTGACTTGCTGGCCGGGCTTCATGCCTTCAAGCTGGGTTTCCTTGTAGTTGGCGACGACCCAGACGTGATTGGGAACCAGCGAAGCGATCTGCGTGCCAGTCGAGACATACTGGCCGAGGCGGCCGGTGACTTCGCCGAGCTCGCCATCCTGCGGGGCGGTGATGCGGGTATTCTGCAGATCGATATCGGCAAGTTCGACCGACGCCTTGGCGCCTTCGACGGTGGCTTCCAGCGTGCGGCGGTTGACGACAATCGTGTTCAAATCCTGTTCGGCGACGAGAACCGCTGCGTCCGCCTGATGCACGGATGCCTGGGCCTGGTCGTAGGTAGCCTGCGCCTTTTCGAAATCGCTCTGGGTCGAGACATTGCTCTTCAGAAGCGACTGGGTGCGGTTATAGGCGGTTTTTGCGGCGTCGAAGGCGGCGTTTGCGCTTTCGACGGCGGCCTTGGCGGAGACGATCTTGGCTTCGGCCGACTTGCGGCTCTGCTCTGAATTGGCAAGCGAGGCCTCGGCGGATGCGAGCGTGGCCTTGGCCTGCTCAAGCTTCTGGGCGTAGATACGATTGTCGATCTGGGCAATAAGATCGCCCTTCTTGACCCTCTGGTAGTCCTGTACAGGAACCTCGACGATATAGCCGGCAAGCTGCGGGCTGAGCAGGGTCACCTGGCCGCGCACATAGGCGTCATTGGTTGTCTCGATCGAGCCTTTGAAGGGTGGCAGGTTCCAGACATAGAGAATGATCAGCACGCCGATAATGCCGACGGCGGCCGCGAGATAGGTTGCGAGTGATCTGAATACGGTTTTCATGGTCTTTGACTTGTTTTCTTGGCCAGTTTCGGGCGTCAGGCAATCTGCGGGGTGTCCGTGCTGCGCGAGAGGCGATGGCGGTTGTTCCAGAGGATGTGGAGCGAGAGCAGCGTGATGGCCACTGCCGCGAGAAGGAATGTTGCAAAGAAGGCGTCGTCATAGGCAAGCACATAGGCCTGCTGCTGCACCTGCTTGGCAAAGGCGCTTGTGCCTTGGATCGTGTGTTGTGCGGCGTCCGAGCCGGTGCGGCTGTAGGCGGCGACATACTGGTTGATACGCTGGATCACCAGCGGATCGGTGGGCAGGAGGCGGGCCGTGAGGATGGCGGAGTGATATTGCTCCCGCCAGGTGACGAAGCTACCGAACAGGGCGCTGCCGATGAAGGCGCCGACCTTCTGGGTAAAGAGGAACACGGCGATGAAGCTGATGAGATAGGTCAGCCCTTTCTTCAGCGCGGCAGCGAAGCCGACGGCCATGGCAGGCGGCAGGAACAGGCCCGAGCCGAAAGCGATCAGCGACTGGCTGACCAGCATCTGGTCGGGGCGCGTCAGCGCGGTCGAATAGCTGTCCATCAGCGTGCCGGCGGCGATCAGCACCAGCGACAGAAGGTGGATATAGGGCTCTCTGCCGGGTTTCATGATCAAGCCGCAGAACAGGCCCGAGACGACGCTGGCAATCAGGATTGCCCAGTAGAGATGCGCCATCTGTTCGTTGAACAGGCCGAGCTGGCGGAAGAAGTTGATGGCGCCGGTAGACTGTTCGGTCAGAAGCATGCGGAAGACGAGAAGAACGCCGGCGAAATGCAGGATTTCCCGTGAACCGATCCAGCGCACATCGATGAGATTGTTCTTTCGATTGAGCTCCAGCATGATGCAGAGCGTGCCGCTGACAATGCCGGTGATCAGCACCCAGGCCAGCCAGTCGGCTTCAAGCCACCAGTAGAGCCTGCCCATGGTGAAGAAGACGGCAAGGCTGCCCATCGAGGTGGCGAGCAGGCCGTAGCTCAGGTAGTCCATCGACGAGATGACCTTGGCACGCGGCGGCGATGTCAGCGGCAGGATGTAGATCAGGCCGAAGACGATGAGCGCCAGCGCCAGTTCCACGAGATAGAGACCGCGCAGGTCATGCAGGTCGAGAAGCGAGGGCGAGATCAGGCCCGCAAGCGGCGTTGCGAGCGAGAGGCCGATCAGCGCCAGGCACTGGCCCCAGCGAAGCTTTTGCGCCGGTGGAAAGATCTCGAGCATGTAGAGAAAGCCCATGGACGAGATCGGGGCAGCGGCGGCGCCGGCAAAGAAACGCAGTGCAATGCTGAGGCTGAGATCATTGACCCAGAGATGGGCAAGACTGATGACCACGTAAGGTATGATCGCCAGTTCACAGAACTGCCGGATGCCATATTGCGTGCGGACCTTGAACAGGAACAGGCCAAGGCTGGCATTGGGAAAGAGATAGGCCGCCATCAGCCATGCGGCTTCGTTCTGCGTCGCTTCCAGCGGCCCGGCGATCAGCGGCAGGTTGGTCGAGATCATCGCCGTGCCGAGACCCTGCATGATGAAGGCGGTGACCGAGGTCAGCGCATAGAGAAGGGCAATCGGCAGCGGTTTCGGGACGAAAGGCGGCGGGGCGACCGGGGTGACGGGGGCAGGCTCAGCCGGCTGCTGAACGGCCGGAGTTTCCACGTCCGTCCGCTCGACCAACTCGTCTTCCTGCTTGAGGACTGCATCACGCGCGGACATCATCGACCTCCACATTGGAGACGTTGTCGGAGATCCGCTGCATCAGAGCGATGGCCTGTTTCAACTCTTCCTGTTCAATGCCTTCGAAGAACTGATGGCGAATCTGGTCGGCCAGCGCGCGCACGAAGGCGGCCTGTTCCTCTCCATGCTCGGTCAGAACTATCAGCTTGACGCGCCGGTCATGTGCATCGGGCCGGCGTTCGATCAGGCCGTTTTCTTCCATGCGGTCGAGCAGGCGCACGAGGGTTGCCTGTTCAAGCTCCAGCTCGCAGGCAAGCTCGGTCTGCGTCATGTTCTGTTTCTTGGCCAGGCGGAAAAGCGCACGCGCACGGGGATAGGTCAGGCCGTGGGCCGTGACCTTCTTGTTGAAGGTCGTGCGGATCTTGCGGCTGACCTTGGTCAGTTCCTCAAGGAATTCCGAGGCTGTTTGATCGGTGTAGGGCATAATAGTTAGCACACTAAGATTGTCTAATGCATTAGTTAGCACCCAAAGTATCGGATTTCAATCCTTGACCATGCGCAAGTCAGAGGTCCATTTTTTGCATGGGTCGTAAACGGCTGTGCCTCTATGAGCGCCAAGGGCGGAGAGGCGCTGGAGCGTGTCATGATCCTTCGGGGTCGCTCAGCCGCTTGTTTTGCCGCATGGTCTTTGGCGCAAGCCGCGGTGCCCTTTTGGGCGACGTGCTTTAACGCGACAACCCCTGTCCGCCGTCGACATAGACGGGAGTGCCGGTGATATGCCGCGACAGATCGGACGCGAGAAACAGGACAGCCGACGCGACATCCTCGCTCTGGCCGGACTTGCCGCCGGTGACGGGGATATCGCCAGCCGGGAACTCAACGGGTACCGCAGTCTTATCGGCCCCGCGAATTTCGGTATTGTCGTTTATGCTGGTTTCTATGGCTCCCGGGCATACGGCGTTGATGCGGATCCGATGCTGGCCGAGTTCGAGCGCGAGTTGCTGAACCATCGCTACCTGTGCCGCCTTGGTTGCGGCATAGGCGGTAGCCCCCGGCGTGTTGAAGCTGCGGTTGCCGTTGATGGAGGATACGACGATCACCGAGCCGCCCTGTTTTTTCAGGTGCGGGACGCTGGTATTCAGGGTCAGATAGGTGCCACGAAGATTGACGCGGATCGTCTGGTCCCATTCATCGGGCTGCAGATCATCGATAGGCGCCCAGACCCCGTTAATGCCGGCATTGGCGACGACGATATCGAGCCTGCCCGTTTGCTCGATCAGCGTATCGATCGCTTTGCGCATGGCGGCTTCGTCGGCCACATCTGCATTAAGAACTATGGCCTTGCCGTCAGCCGACCCGATCAGGTCCGCGGTGTTTTCAAGTTCGCTCACGGTATGACCGAGAATGCCGACGATCGCGCCGGCCTCCGCCAGCTTGAGCGCCGAAGCTCTGCCTATGCCTGACCCTGCACCAGTGACCAGAGCGACCCGTGATTGAAGTTCCATCGGCTATCCTCTTTGTTCTGACAGTGTTTCAACGGCCGCAACGAAAGAGAAAAGCCAAGGTTCCGACCAATTCAATCGGGATAGGTTTCATTCAGGATACGCAGGCCTTCGGCGAATTTGCCGCCATCGCCGCCCATCTGGCGCATCTGCGCGAGATTGTCGGTCAGGTCGGCCCGCTTGACCGGGCGGGCCAGCGGATCGACGATCGAGCGGCGGACGAAATCGAAATAGTCCTCGCCGTCGCGTTTGCTCATGGCATCGATGGCATCGATGACCGATTGCGAAAATCCCTCTTCGCGCAGGCGCTCGAACGTCCAGCCGGGGCCCTTTTCGACGACATCGTGAAGCCAGGCGACCAGTGTTTCATCTTCGCCAGTCACATGTTCCGCCACGCGCCGGACATGATCGATAAAGGGGCCGCCGGTTTTGCTGGACTGTCCCTCATGGGCTCTCGTGGCGATATCGATCGCCTTGTTCAACTGTATCTCGTAGGTCATCGGGATCTCACCGTGCCATGTTTGCTGCTGGTGAGGAGGCATATCAAAGCAACGCGCGGATGGCGACATGGATCAGAGACGGTCTTCCTCGAATTGCTCGGCGTCCTCAATGGGCGCCAGCCAGTCTTCCCGTCGCTTGACCCACAACTCGTATGTCGGCTGAACGTCGGTCGGAGCCATATCGAGCGTCCCGACCCGGATTTCGACTTCATCCTCGACCGGTTCCGAGAACACGCGTGAGCCGCAATGAACGCAAAACCCGCGTCCTTGATGGTACCGGACCTCACCCGTCGCTTCAAAGGCATGAGCCGGCCAGATGCCGAAGGTGGCGAAAACCGACCCGCTTTCCTTGCGGCAGTCCATGCAATGGCAAAGGCCTATTCGGATGGGATCAGATTTGACCTTGTAGCGGACGTTTCCGCAAAGACAGCTTCCGGAACGAATGATCATGACAAGCCTCCCTATCTCCAGTCGAGATAGGGCGAGCAAAGGCCGAGGCCAGTCTGACATTTGGGTTTAGGAGCCTAGCGGATATTCAGCGCCAACCGGATTTCGTCCTCGTTTTCCAGCTTCTGGATCACCACGCCATACCAGCCGAGGCCGTCGTAGTCCTCGTAGCCGAGGGTTTTGGCATAAGCGACGATCGAGCCGTTGTTGTCGTAATAGCTGCCGGAGGGCTGGCCGCTTGGATTGGCGAGGGCGAAATGGGTGAAAAGCAGGTTGGGGTTGGTCGTCGCGATGACGCGGCTGTTGCCATCAAGCAGAAGGACGGTGGTCTTCTCCGCCACATGCGGCGCAAGGTTGGCCTCCTTCTCGACGATAGATTGCCCCTGGTTTTGCCAGTCGAAATAAACGCCGAGCGTGCCCAGAAGCGCGCCGTCCAGTTTTCCGCCTTCGCGGATGCCTGTCGCATAGACAAGGGCCGTGCGGTTGTCGTGCGGGCCGGAGCGTTTGACTTCATCGACGACATAATCGTCACCTGATTTGCTGTGGCTCGCGGCGACGAACCAGGGTTCTTCCGCCAGCGACATGCCGGTGAGTTTGCGCTGGAATTTCGGATTGGCTGAGGCGACCACCTTGCCGGAAAGGTCGGTCATGACGAGATCGAGATAGACGGTGTAAAAACGATTGATCACGCCGAGGCGCTCGGAGGCGAAGCTGCGGCGTTCTGAGGACGGATCGGCAAGGGCCTGCCAGAGGGCGGTGTCGGTCGCCCACCAGCGGACGTCCGCTGTGCGCTCAAAAAGGTTGCGGACGATCAACTGAACCAGCGTCTGGGCGAGATCGGTGAGCCTTATGCCTTCCATCTCATGCACCAGCTGATCCGCCATGCTGCGTGTCAGTCCGATCCGGCCGAGTACGTTGCTTTCGAATTTCGCGGCGATATCGGAGGCGACCTGCGCGAGTCTTTGCACCTCGTTGGCAACGACGGCAAAGCCTTTGCCCGTTTCGCCGGCGCGCGCGGCCTCGATCAATGCATTGATTGCCAGAAGCTTTATCTGCTTGACGACATGGGTATTGTCGGCGCTGAAGCGCTCAAGATCCCTGCCGATGCCGTCGGTGATGACCTGCATCGAACGGGGCGTTGCTGCATGCTGCTGCTTTTCTGCCTGTGCCGGTATCATTTTGCAGATCCTGATCTGTGAAAAGTAAATGTGACAATGTGTCTATATTTTGCACGTTCTGGTTTTTGCTTGGTTAATATGCACGTGAGCGTCATTGGGAAACGCAATTGTTCTTCGGTTTCTCGAAGTTTCGAGGAAATTGAAGTGGGAAGGTCATCAGCCAAAGATATGAGTGCAGGAGATGCGCGCCGTGAGCTGGTGAACTCTTGTCCTACTGGAACTTGTATTGAAACTAGACGTTAGGCCTACATCACCTGATGGAGGTTGCCATGCATGCGCAGTTCCTCACGGCTTTAACCGCAGCTTTGTGCTTGCCGATTGCAACCGCTGGGGCCGCCATGGCCGCCGAGGGTGATTTTTTGAAATCGATGGATGGAAAATGGTCGGGCAGCGGAACGGTTCTGACCAGGATCGGCGGAAAATCCGTCAATGTGCGCTGTAATGTCGACTTCGCGGCCGGTGCGACGGACCTTGCAATGCAGGGGTCATGCCGTGCGCTGGCCATCGTCAGCCGGTCCATTTCCGCGGCGCTCAAAGCTTCCGGCACGCGATATAGCGGAACCTACACGGGGCCTTCCGGCCAACCATCCTCGCTGTCCGGAAACCGCCAGGGGCAATCCATCAATCTGGCCGTGCGCTGGGCAAGGGATATCAATGGCGATCGCCATGCAACGATGACAATCGCCAAGCTTGGCGAGAACCGGGTGCGGTTACAGACGATCGACAACGATCCGACCAGCGGCAAGTCAGTTGTGACAAGCAGTATCGATCTGCGCCAGTAAGGCATTTCAAACGTCAGCCCCGCCCGTTGATCGGAGTCAGTCCGCCGCATGACCCGCAGGCCTCTAACGCCTCCGGTCCTGTCCTTAATGCCCCGTTCCACGCGAGCCTTCTTCCAGCGTCAACTTGCCTCATGCCTGCGGCTGCTTGCGCACTTCCCGCCAAATCCAACTGATATATAAGTATACACATCTTGCATGAGATGAGTTTTCTCATCGACCTGGACCGCTTTTAGGGGAGGCGATTTTGGCGGGTGCAAGGCTTTGGGTTTGTGCCCGCCGTTGCGGGCAGCGTGGGGAGACGCGCCGAAAATGTTTCAACAGGTTTACGATCCGGTCGCTCAGTCGCTCGGACTGAGTTCGTTCTTTGCGGCTCTGCCGCTTCTGACGATGTTTGTCATGCTCGGAGGGTTCAGGCTGTCGCCGCAGCTTTCCGGCCTATGCTCGCTCATCGTCGCGATGGGTGTTGCCATCATCATCTACGGCATGCCGGTTTCGGTCGCCGCCAATTCCGCGCTCTACGGCGCGGCATTCAGTATTCTTCCGATCATCCTGATCATCATCAACGCCATCTGGATCCACAACATGATGGTGAAGTCGGGGTATTTCGATATCCTGCGACGCAGTTTTGGGGTGATCAGCACCGACTTGCGCGTGCAGTCGATCATCATCGCATTCTGCTTCGGTGGCCTGCTTGAGGCGCTTGCCGGTGCCGGTACGCCGATCGCGATCGCCGGCGTGATGATGGTCGCAATCGGTATGGATCCGTTGAAAGCCGCACTTTGCGCGCTTGTTGCCGATACCGCGCCAGTCGCCTTCGGGGCGCTCGGCGTGCCGATCACCACATTGGCTGCCGTTTCCGGCCTGCCTTATGACGAGCTGGGTGCAATCATCGGGCGCCAGACGCCGATCCTTGCGCTGTTCATTCCGCTGATCCTGGTGTGGATCGTCGACGGAGGCAGAGGTCTTCGCCAGACATGGCTGCCTGCGCTGGTCGCCGGTTTTGCCTATGCCGTGACGCAGTTCATCAGTTCGTCCTGGATCTCGGTGCCGCTTACCGACGTTCTCGGTGCGCTTGCCGGGGCGGCTGCGCTTGTCGCCTTCCTGCAGGTTTGGAAGCCGAAGGAAACAATCGAATGCGCCATTGTCAGTGAAGGGGAAAATTCGAAAATCCCGTTCAACAGCCGCAGCGTTTCGATCGCCTTCCTGCCCTATATCGCGATCATCGTGATCTTCACGCTGTCGCAGATCGGGCCGATCGCTCAGGCTCTGTCTGCCGGTGTCAGCAAGTTTGCCTGGCCAGGCCTTGCCATCACCAGCCCTGCAGGTGGCGTAATCGGCACGTCGCTGTCACTGCCCTGGCTGCCCGGCACTGCCACGCTTCTAGGTGTCGCCGGCATCTTCGCGATGCCTTTCCTGAAGGTTTCCGCCGGTGCTGCCGTCGAGACCTATGGTGCGACGCTCAAGCAGCTGAAATGGGCCATTCCGACGGTTCTCTGCGTTCTTGCCGTTGCATTCGTCATGAACTTCTCCGGACAGACCATCACGCTCGGGCGCTGGCTTGCAACGACCGGACATGCGTTTGCATTCCTGTCGCCGGCCATCGGCTGGATCGGCGTGGCGATTACCGGATCCGACAATTCAGCCAACGCGCTCTTCGGTGCTCTGCAGGTCGCGGCGGCTCATGAAACCGGCCTGTCACCCTCGCTTCTGGCTGCAGCCAATAGCTCCGGTGGCGTGCTCGGCAAGATGATCTCACCGCAAAGCCTGACAATCGGCGCCGCTGCGGTCGGCATCATCGGACGCGAAGGGGACATCTTCCGCAAGACGCTTCCCTGGAGCATCGCACTGACGCTCGTCCTTTGCGCGATCGTCTTCCTTCAAACGACGCCTGTGCTTTCGTGGATGCTTCCATAAAGCCTCGGAACTGACTGTGAAATAGGAGAACTAGCTATGGTTTACAAAGCAACCAACAAGTCGAAATACTGCTACACGATCGAGGATATTCCGCTGGTGCCGCTGACCGAACAGTCCAGCACGCGTTTTGTCGCTGCCGGCCCTGCTTTGCTGAGCTTCATCACGAATCCTCCCGGATGCGTATTCCCGATCCACAGCCATGAGGCCGTGCAGATCCTGGTCATTCTGGAAGGTACGGAAGAGCATACCTGCGGTGACGAAACCTTCCTGATGGAAGCCGGCGAAGTCTGCGTCCATCCGTCGAACGTGCCGCATGGCGGCCGCACGACGACTGGTTTCCGCGGCATCGACATCTTCGTTCCGCCGCGGGAAGACTACCTGCAGCTGATGGCCAAGCATGGCCTTCCAATTGAAGGCCCTAAGTGATATATTAAAATTCAATAGGCTGTCTTTGCGACCCCTAAGCGCTTTGATGGCTTGATCGGAGGAGCGGAAACGGGCGGGGCTGATCACCTCTCCAACTCCGCTCCTTTGCATTGTCGCAAAAGCGGAATTGCCGGCGGCCTATTGGTTTTTGAAGCACGTATGAAAGATATTGGAGTGACGATGATGACGGGTTCAAATTGGGATTTCAGATTGCCGACTGCGGTCCATTTCGGTTGGGATCGATTGTCGACCTTACCCGATATGATTTCCAATGTGGGTGGCCGTCATGTGTTTGCGATGATTGGACGCAGCTTTCTCGACCGCGTCGGCGAGGCCGGGTTGAAGCAGTTGGTCGGCTCTGCCGGGCTGACGATCTTTACCGATATCGAGGAAAACCCGTCGATTAAGACGGTCGATACCGCTGCGGCCCATTGCCGGGAGAGTGGCGCCGATATCATCGTTGCGATCGGTGGCGGCAGCGTGCTGGATGCGGCCAAATGTGTGGCGCTTTTGCAGAAGAATGAAGGCTCCATCCGCGATTATCTGTACCGGGAACGCAAGCCCGGCGGCCGCGGACTGCCGCTGATTGCCGTGCCGACGACGGCCGGGACCGGCAGCGAGGTGACGCCCTTTGCCGTGATTACCGACCCTGAAAAGAATGCCAAACCGGCGATTGCATATCCGGAGTGCTTTCCCGATCACGCGATCATCGATCCGGCTTTGACGCTCAGCATGCCGACAACGGTTGCCGTTTCCACCGCGCTCGATGCGATGACGCAGGCGCTCGAAGGGTTCTGGTCGACGCGCGCCAATGACATGACGCGGTCTATGGCGTTTCGTGCGATCGTGTTGATCTTCCGCAATATCGAGGCCGCCTGCCTCGACAAGGATCGCGACGCTATCGAAAAAGTGACGCTCGGCAGCGTGATCGGCGGCACGCAGATGGCGATGATCGGCAATACGGCGCTGCATCCGCTTTCTTACCCATTGACGCTGGATTACGATCTTCGTCATGGACTGGCCTGCGCAATCTATGTTCCGGCCTTCCTGCGCTTCAACAAGGCGGATCTCGGTCCCTGGTTTGATGATCTTCTGACGGTTCTGGGGTTCAGCACGGTCGAGGAATTCGCTTCGGCTTTCGAAGCCAAGATGGAAAAGCTCGGCGCGCCGACACGTCTTTCGACCTTGGGTGTCACGCGCGAGGCCATCCCCGATATCGTCAAGAATGGCGTTGGTCGTTCGACGGATTTCAATCCGCGCAAACTGACCCCGGAAACCATGGTAGAAATCCTCGAAACCATGCTGTGACCTGAGGGCACCGCACCTTTGACAAGCCGATTGCTGCCGGGCCATGTTCGGCAGCAAAAAGGGATGGATTCGCGAATGTGGTCCTCAATACCAAGAACACGTCTATAGAAGGTCGATATGGAGGATAATAATCCCCCGCAGGAGCAACGAAAAAACCTGGCGAGCATACGCGACGAGCTGGACCTGCGCAGTGCCAGCACCTCGGCGCTGATCTATCAGGTCCTTTGGAACGATATCGTTTCCCTGCGACGCTATCCGGGCGATCCGATCCTGGAAAAGGAGATCGCCGCACAGTTCGGGGTCAGCCGTACGCCGGTGCGCGAGGCGATTCTGCGCCTGTCGAACGAAAAGCTGATCGAAATACTGCCGCAATCGGGAACGTTCGTCGCGCGCATTGCGCTCGATACGCTGCCGGAGGCGATTGTTGTCAGAAAGGCACTGGAGGATGTGACGGTCAGGGCTGCGGCGGTAAAAGCCAGCCGGACGCAGATCGCGACGCTGCGCGCCAATCTCGAATTGCAGAAAGTGCAGGCCGCGGAGGCCGATTACGAAGGGTTCCGCAAAACTGACGACACGTTTCACACGCTGATCGCGGAAGCCGCCGGTTATCCGGGCATCTGGGAGATCATCAAGTCGGTGAAGATCAAGGTCGACCGCTATTGCCACCTGAGTCTGCCCAAGCCGGGCCGGATCGCGCGGTTGATCAAGGAACATACAGCGATCTTCAATGCCATACGCGACCATGAGCCCGACCGCGCGGCCGAGGCGATCCACGCTCATCTTGACGCCATCATGACGGGCGTCGAAATGCCAGAAAATCTTGCAGTTTTCACCGTAACGCGGTGAGCCTGCTCGGCGCTTCCGCGCCGAGCTGTCGCCTTACGGGATGTGGCGCAGCCACTCCTCGCTGGCGAATTTTTCGGCCGCGAGCTTTTCCGCTGCCGCATATTCCTCATCCGAAATCGTGCCCGGGGTGCCGCCGTTCAGCGAAACAAAAGTTTCCTTCATCCGGCGGATGATTTCCGCACGCGGAAGGCCGGTCTGGCTGCGCAGCGGATCGACGCGCTTGACGGCGCTGGTCGTGCCCTTGTCGCTCAGTTTCTCGCGGCCGATGCGCAGGACCTTGACCATTTTTTCCGCGTCCATGTCATAGGCCATGGTGACGTGGTGGAGGACGGCGCCGGAAGAAAAGCGCTTCTGTGCTGCGCCACCGATCTTGCCCTTGGAACTGGAGATGTCGTTGAGCGGCTTGTAGAAGGCGTCGATGCCGAGCGAGATCAGCGCCTTCAAGACCCAGTCGTCGAGGAAGGCGTAGGAATCGGCAAAGCTCATGTCGCGCACCAGTTCACCGGGTGCATAAAGCGAATAGGTGACGCTGTTTCCCGGTTCGACCAGCATGGCGCCGCCGCCGGTGACGCGGCGCACGGTCTCTATGCCGAATTCGGCTGCGGCTTCGAGATCCACTTCGTTTCTGAGCGATTGGAAACCGCCGATGATGATGGAGGGGCGCTCCCACTCCCAGAAACGCAGGCAGGGGCCGCGACGGCCAGAGGCGACTTCCTTGGCCAGAACCTCGTCCATGGCGAGGTGCATGGTCGGGGTGAGCGCAGGCGTCTCGATGATCTGCCACTCGTAATCGCGCCATGTGCCGGTGACGCCGAGCGCCCGGCGAATAGCGATCGCCACCGCTTCCGGACTGAAGCCGATCATTTCCGCGCCGGGACGCAGTCCGGTGCGCACGGCGGCGATGATGTCTTCCACGGTGGATGAGGCGGGCAGGCCTTCGAGGGAGGCGCGGATATCGTCAAGCGCTTCCGCCGGTTCGAGGAAGAAATCGCCCGATACCTGGACATCCGCGAGAGTACCGTCGCGGACTTCGAGATCGACAACTACGAGCTTTCCGCCCTGAACCTTGTATTCACCGTGCATAGTCTGGCTTCCTACCTGAATTTACCCTGCTGACTTCCGCGCATTCACGGGAACGAGACGAGGTCTCCGTAGAGCGAGCGGAGCTTTGCCTTTACAGCGTCAGAACCGCGGTAGATGTCAATGAATTTGCGCAGGCGCGGATCGTCGCGCATGTCGGGACGGGTGACGAACTGGAAGGCGTAGATCGGGTCGTTCTCGAAGATCAGGCCCGAGGCCGGGTCTAGGCCGGCGAGTTTTGCGAAGGTCGGATAGGTGGCGGCGGCATCGACATCATCGAGCGCACGGGCGATCTGCGGGCCGTCGAGCTGGGTGATCTGCAGCGGCTTCACCCACTTGACCACATCTTCGAGCGTGGCGCGGTGGCCGGTGCCTGGTTTCAGTTCGACAAGCTTTGCCTGCTGGAGGAGCAACAGCGAACGGCCGGTA
Source organism: Neorhizobium sp. UBA3556 (assembly GCA_002376235.1). Taxonomy (GTDB): domain Bacteria; phylum Pseudomonadota; class Alphaproteobacteria; order Rhizobiales; family Rhizobiaceae; genus Neorhizobium. Next base: position 309,115 of record DFNX01000006.1, read on the forward strand.
TTGACCGCGTCGCCGGAGAAGGCGATCTGGGCGTTGTCGGGCAGGTCTGCCAGCGACTTGTATTTCTTCGAATAGAGGCCGAAGGGCGTGGCGTAGGCAGGTGCCACGGCAACGAGATTGCGGCCGCCTGCCTGGTTGGTGAAGTCCAGATAGGGAATGTGCTGGAAGAGGTTGGCATCCATTTCCCGGTCTGCCACCGCCATGTTCGGCGTGTTCCAGTCGTTGAACTCGGTGAGCTCGACGTTGAGGCCCTGGGCTTTCGCTTCTTCGACGGCAACTTCCGCCGCCTGATTGGAAATGCTTGTAGCAAGCGCGATGCGCAACGGGGCCTCGTCCTGCGCCATGCCGGCGGAGGCGATGAGGGACGATGCGATCAGGATTGCGATGGAAAGACTGTGCCGAAGAGAGACCATGGATGTGCTCGCAAATGGGGTAGGCGCGGCGGCACTGTCACTGCAACCGCATTTTCGCGGTGCTTTACCCCTGTTTGGCGATGCAATCCATGGGGGAGATGAAAATATACTTATTGAGTCAAGTTTGTTGATGGAGAGCGGCTACCGGCAGTGTTGCCGGTAGCCATCAGCCGAAAAATCAGAGGCCCATGGCCTTCAGTTCCTGCAGCGGCGGGATGGTGTCGAACATGTGCTGGTCGAGACGGTCCCAGATGATGCCGCAGGTCGGCTTGTGCGGGCCGGAAACGTTGATCGCGCGGGTAGGCGTGAAGATGACGTCGACGACAGTGTCATAGACGTCGGGGTTGAGCTTTTCCGACAGGACCTGGCAATCGTGGACGACGGCAGCGCAGGGGGTTTCGACGGAGATCTTGCCGAGCTGGTAAAGCATGCCCCATTCGGCATCGAAGAAACCGTGGCCCTTGCCGAAGCGCACGCCGTCGAGATTGATCGCGCCTGTGCCGGTGACCATGTAATCGACATTCGGCAGTTTGGTCTGGATATCGGCAAGCGTCATGTGCTGGCCAACGCGTTCCATGCCGTCGAGGGTCGAGGCATAGAGATAGGTTTCCGGATCGATCTTCTTCGGGTCGAGCAACCAGAAGCCGCGCTTGATCGAATAGGTCGTCATCAGAACCAGCTTGCCATCCTTCAGCGCCTGCAGGCGCAGGCGGTCGAGGCAGTTGTCCGGCGTGATGAAGATCAGGCGGGCGTCGCGGTAATAGGGGTTGTCGATCAGGCGATCGACGGCCGCTTCACCACCTTCGAAATCGGCAATGAATTCACCGAAATCGAAATGGAAGCGGCTGTCGGCAACGGCGACCTTTCTCAATTCGGTCCAGACACGTTCGCGCACGGACGACTTGTGATCTGCGATTTCTGCGTAATTGGACGTTTGAGGGGACATGGGGGTGCTCCTTGTAAACCTTATGCGGCCGGCTGCATGCCGCGTTTGCGCAGCACCTGCCGTTCGATGACGATGACGATTTGATAGAAGAGAACCGAGATGAGGACCGAGGCCACGGCGACCGTCCAGATCATGCCGTAGTCGAGATAGCCTCGCGACTGGTTCAAGAGATTGCCGAGCCCGGTGCCGGTGGCGAGCCATTCGGCGATCATCACGCCCAAAAGCGCGCGCGGAACGGCAAGCCGCATGGCGGCGAAGAGATAGGGCAGGGATGCCGGGATGGAGACGAGCCGGAGTTGCGCAAACGGGCTGGCGCCATAGGCGCGCACCACATCGAGCGCGCCGCGCGACACCATGCCGAGTCCTTGAGCCAGCGTGACGAAGGCCGGGAAGAAGGTGACCGAGATGGTGATCCACAGGATGACCGATGGGCCGCGGCCGAGAAGCAGGAGGAGAAGCGGCGTCAGCGCCACGAGCGGCATGGTTTGCGTGACAAGCGCGACCGGCATGAACGAGCGGACGATGCCTGGGCGGACGACGGATGCGAGCGCAAGCGCGAAGGCGAAGGCGAGGCCGGCGGCCATGCCGATCAGCGTCATCGGCAGCGTCTGGCCTAGCGCTGCGAGAAGGCGGGTCTGCGCCGAGGTCGCCGAGGGGGCGAGGAAGAGATAGTCGAACACGCCGGCCGGGGTTTTGGCGATCATTGCCGGCGTGCCGAGAATTTTCAGGAGCAGCCACCAGACGATGAAGGGAAGCGCGATCGAGGCGAGTGTGATGGCGATTGTAGAAAGCCAGTTGCCGTCGGAGCGGATGTCGGGCGGGGTTGCGGCAACGGTGACGGCGCGGGTGGAGCGGGTGAGGCGGGCCTCTATGAGCGCGAAAATGCCGTAGGCGGCGAGCGCCATGGCGGTTGCGGCAAGGCCGATTCCCCAAAGGCGGGCGGGGTCTGCGCGGCCGAGCGAGCCGATGAGATAGGCTCCGAGGCCGAAACGGCCGCCGCCGCCGAATTCCGCCAGGATCGAGCCGAGGACTGCGGCGGGTGCCGCGATACGCAGGCCGGCGAGGATGGCGGGCAGGGCGGCGCGGATTTCTACGAGGCGGAGAAGTGCAAGACGGCCGCCGCCATAGGCGCGAACGACATCGAGCATGCGTCGGTCGGTCTGGCTGATGCCGGTAACGGTGGCGCTCATGGTGACGAAATAACAGCCGAGGGCCGCGAGCACCACGCGCGGCGTCATGCCGGAAAACGTCAGCACGAGGATAGGCGAAATGGCGATCGGCGGCAGGGCGAAGATCGCGACATTGAGGCCACGCCCGAGGCGTGCGGCAACCGGCGAAACGGCGAAAAGAATGCCGGCGAGGATGGCAAGCCCGTTGCCGATCAGGAAGCCGAGCGATGCGCCTTGGAAGGTGGCAACGATATGCAGTGGATAGTCACCGCGATCCGACCAGAAGCGGATGAGAACTTCGGTCGGGGCCGGCAGCGCGCCGCCGGCGACGAGCTTGAAACGGCCAAGCACTTCCCAGAGGACAAGCAGGATCGCGGCGTTGCGGAGCGCGGTCCAGTGGCGGAAACCGCTGGTTCCCTTGGTCGTGCCAGTGGGCGTACCAAGCGCCGTCTCAGTGGCCATCCAGCGCCTCCGCGATCTGATCTTCGAGGGCGTGGAACTCCGGCGTGGTAAACACTTCCGGCAGGCGGGGGCGGGCGAGCGGGATATCAACGACCTTGCCGATGCGGCCGGGACGGCTCTGCATCACGACGACCCGGTCGGCGAGGAAAACTGCCTCGTCAATGCCATGGGTGACGAGCAGGGTCGTGGCGCGGCTTTCCATCCAGATGCGCTGGAGTTCGAGATTCATCTGGCGGCGCAGGATCTGGTCGAGCGCGCCGAAGGGTTCGTCGAGGAACAGCACTTTCGGGTCGGTGACGAGGGCGCGGGCAATGGCGACGCGCTGGCGCATGCCGCCGGACAGTTCGCCGGGAAGCGATTTTTCGAAACCCTTGAGGCCCACGAGGGCGATCAGTTCTGAGATCTTGGCGGAGAAATCGGCGCGCTTGCGGCCGAGAACGTCGAGCGGCAGGGCGATGTTTTCCTCGACACTGCGCCAGGGCATCAGGGCGGCATCCTGGAAGGCGACGCCGGTGAGGCCCGCTTTTGCCGCCTGCTGCGGTTTCATGCCGGCGATGCCGATCTCGCCGGAGGTCGCGTTATCGAGGCCGAGGGCCAGGCGCAGCATCGTGGACTTGCCGCAGCCGGACGGACCGATCAGCGCCGTGAACGAGCCTGCGGGACAATCAAGCGAAACATTGTCGAGCGCCTGAACGACAGTCCCGCGCCCCTGAAAGGAGCGCGAGACGGTTTCAAGCGTTATGCCGGTATCAGAGGTCATCAAACTTCTTCGAGAACGGTGGTGTCGAAGTATTCGCGCTTGGCGGTGATGCCGACGGCGGCGAGCGCCTCGATATTGGCGGCGATTGCCTCCTCGCTCATCGAGAAGATGCCCTTGGCATTTTCGATCAGCGGCTTCTGCGCGGTGTTGAAATAGACCTCGTTCTCGATCGAGCGGCCGGTGCCCTTGAACCAGGTATCGGCAAAGGTCTTCGGGAAGGCTGCCGGATCCTTGAGGTTTTCTTCCCAGCCCTTGCGGCTGGCCTTGAGGAAGGCAACGATTTCCTTGCGCTTGGCCTTCAATGTTTCTTCGGTGACGACGACCGTGTCGTTGAAGATGGTGAAGCCGAAATCATAAAGCAGGAAGGAAGTGGCTTCCTCGCCGGCCTGCTTAATGGTGAAGGGGACGTTGGTGGTGAAATCGACGGAAGCGTCGATCTCGCCCTTGATCAGCGGGGTCGGGTCGTAGGCGTAAGGCACGATGTTGACCTTCGCGCGATCGATGCCGGAGATCTTCAGCATGGCTTCGACCGAGATGACGTTTACCGGCGGCACGGCAAGCGTCTTGCCGATCAGGTCCTTCGGTTCCTTGATCGGGTTCTTGGCGAGCGAGACGATGCCGATCGGGTTCTTCTGGTATTGGGCGCCGATGATCTTGAACGGCGCGCCCTGTTCGACGATCGCCTTGATCGTCGTATCAGGGGTGGTGAGCGTCAGGTCGGCCTTGCCGGCGATGATCGAGCTTTCCGGAATTACGTCCGGGCCGCCGGAGAGATATTCCAGCTCAAGCCCGGCTTCCTTGTAATAGCCCTTGTCGGCGGCGAGGAAATAGCCGGCGAATTCGGCATCGTTGATCCACGAGGCCTGGAAATTGAACGGGGTGGCGGCGGAAGCCATGCGACCCATCATAGGCATGGTCGCGGCAGCGCCCATCACGCCCATGAAATGGCGACGGTTGAGGGAAAGATGCATCGGGCTGTTCCTTGATTATCGGGGTGAAGTCTTGAAACTCTGGGTCAGGCGATGCCGCGCATGCGGGCAAGCTCTTTAAGCGGCGGCGTATCGGCGATCTCGTCGCGCGTCAGCTGCTCCCACTTGATGCCGCGGGGGCGCCTGTTCTGGCGCTCGACCGTTGCAAGGCGGCTTGGGGTGGCGATGAAATCCACCTGGATATCGGTTTCGCTGGGGCTCAGCTGTTCGTCGACGACCTGAACATCATGGACGACTGCCGCGACAGGCGTTTTTTCATCCACAAGACCGAGATCGGTGAACATGCCCCATTCGAGATCGAAAAAGGTATGGCCCTTGCCGAAGCGAATGCCGTCCTTCGTCACCGCCGATGCGCCGGTGGCAAGCAGGTCAAAACGGCCAATCGAGGTGAGTTCCTCAAGGCTGACCGCACGGGCGAAATGTTCCATCCCGTCGAGCCATGCGGCGAAAGGGGCAGCTTCCGGCGGAACGACACCCGGCGCCATGTAGAGAAAGCCGCGCTGCATGTTGTAGGTCGACATGACGAAGGCCTTGCCCTCGACGATCAGCCGGCGGCGCAGCTCAGTCATGGAATTGTCGGGCGTGACGAAGGCGAGCTTGGAATTGGTAAAGGCGGGAAGTGCTGCCAGCCGGTCGGTCGCCTGTTCGACGCCTTCGAAATCCGGAATGAATTCGCTGAAACTCAGATGAAAGCGCGTGTCGGGGCGTGCGACAACCTTGAGGTTATCCCAAATTCTCTGCCTGATCACGCGTGGTTGTGCCATCATGGCCTCGGTTTCAATGTTTCATAATTGTGAAACAATAGTTTCATTGTTGCAAGAGGGGTGCTAGTCTTTTTATGCAGAGCGGCAAACCGGAGAATTCATGGCCTCGCGTCTCGTCTTGCGCATTCAGGAGCGCTACCAGCGGCTGACAGCCGGCGAGCAGAAGCTTGCCCAGCTGATCCTTGACCGGCAGGACGACATCCTGACCCATTCGGCGACCGAGATCGCCGAAATGGCCGGGGTTTCCAAGGCGACGGCGGCGCGATTCTTCCAGCATCTGGGCTATGCGGATTTTAATGAAGTCAAGTTGCAGGCACGTGAAGAGCGCAACCGAACGGAGCCTTACGGCTATTCCGTCACGCAGTCGGAACAGGTGGCGCTGGGGCGCACGATCGGTGCGCATCTGGAACTGGAACTGAAGAACCTCACCAAGACATTCGAGGAAATGCGGTCTGACAAGGTGCGGCAAGCCGCCGAACTGATCGGGGCGGCGCCAAAAGTGTGGGTCCTGGGGCTGGGCGTTGAAGAGGGCGTGGCGCGTTATGCGCGGCTGGTCTTTTCGCGTCTGCGGCACAGCGTGATGATTCTCGGCATCAACCAGGGATCCTGGGCGGAAGATCTGGCGATGACCGGGCCGAAGGACGTGTTGCTGCTGGTGACACTGCCGCCACACCAGCCGATCCTGAAGCCGATCCTCAGCCATGCGGCGACGAGCCGTCTCAACATCATCACCATCACCGACCGTAACTCGATGCTGGAAGCACAGCGTTACTCCAACGTCGTGCTTCCCTGCCATGTGGCGAGTTTTGCGCTCGGCCCCTCGCATACGACGATATTGAGCACGGTAAGGCTTTTGGCGCTGACCTATGCGGCACATGCCGGCCGTTCGGCCCAGCAACGCACCGAGATCATTTCCGCCATCCACGAGGAACTGGGCGACCTTTAGGGAGGGCTAGATCATTTCCGCCTTTCTCCGAAAGGCAAAACTTCTCTAGCTTTCTGCTTTAACGCAATTCCGGACGCAAAACCGGTTCCCACTTTTGCTGGAATTGCTCTACCTCAGGAACCGCCGGAAACGGCGCAGTGCCAGCCAGAACAGCACGGAGCCGATGACCAGCAGCGCCAGAAGTTGCGGCCAGACGACGTCGATCTGCGCGCCGCGGAACAGGACGGCCTGCGCCAGGATGACGAAATGCGTGTTGGGCGCGAGAAGCATGATGTGCTGGATGATATCCGGCATGCTTTCGCGTGGCGTCATCGCGCCCGAGAGAACCTGAAGCGGCAGCAGGACGAGGATCAGCAACAGGCCGAATTGCGGCATGGAGCCGGCGACGGTTGCCAGAAATATGCCCATGGAGGTGGTGGCGAAGAGGAAGAGCGCCGTGCCGAGGAGGAAAACGGCGGGCGAGCCTTCGATCGGGATTGCCAGCAGTCCCTTGACGACGACGAACAGGGCGAAGCTTGAGGCGAGCAGAACGACGAGGCCCATCGACCAGATCTTGCTGAGCATGATCTCCGTCGGGGTGACCGGCATGACGAGCAGATGCTCGATCGTGCCGTGCTCTCGTTCGCGGATGAGCGCGGCTCCCGTCAGGACGATCGACAGCATGGTGATCGAGGTGATGATATTGGTGATAGAGCCGAACCAGGACTTGTCGAGCGACGGGTTGAAGCGGGCCCGGAGCGTCAGGTCAACTGGCACGTTGCTCGCCCCACGGTAACGTTCGAGGAATTCACTGACTTCGTTCGAGACAATCGTCTGGATATAGCCGCTGCCGCTGAAGGCCTGGCTCATGCGGGTTGCATCGACATTGAGCTGGATGGCTGGCTGCTGGTTGGCGAGGACGTCGCGCTGGAAATCCGGCGGGATGTTGAGCGCGAATGTATCGAGGCCGGCATCCATGCGGCTGTCCATCTCGGCAATCGAGATCTGTTTCGGCGGCACGAAATAGGGGGGCATGAAGGCAGTGCTGATGCGGCCAGAAAGCGGCGACTGATCCTCATCGACGATGGCGACCGCCGCATTGTTGAGCGTTTCGGGCATGGCGCTGGAGCCAGTATAGATCTGCAGGCTGAAGGCGTAGACGATCAGGAGAAGCAGCATCGGATCGCGGGCGAGACCGCGCAATTCCTTGAGGCCGAGCTGAAAAATGTTGGACGAGAACATGGCTCAGCTCTCCTGCTTCTTGAGCAGTACCGCGCCGAGCGCGGCTAATATCGGAATGGCGATCAGCAGGGGGATGAAGGAGCCAGCCAGGCCGGCAAAATCGAGTGCCTTGGAGAAGGTGCCGCGCGAGATCGTCATGAAATAGCTGGTCGGGTAGATCTGGCCGATCAGGGCGCCCGCACCCTGCAGCGACGAGACCGGGTCGGTCATGCCGGAATATTGGGTGGCCGGGATCAGGGTCAGCAATGCGGTGCCGAAGATGGCGGCGATCTGGCTCGACATGAAGGTGGACATCAATATGCCGATCGAGGTGGCGATGATGACGTAGAGCAGGGCAGCCGTGGCATAGGTGATGAAGCTGCCGGTGAAGGGCACGCGAAAGATCAGCGTGGCGAAGGCGACGAGCAGCAGGAAGTTCAGCATGCCGAGGACGATATAGGGAAGCTGCTTGCCGAACAGGAATTCCAGTCTGGTCACCGGCGTGACGTAGAGATTGATGATCGAGCCGAGTTCCTTTTCGCGCACGACGCTGAGGGCGGCAAGCATGGCGGGGATGAGGATCAACAGAAGCGGGATGACCGCTGGCACCATGGCGACGAGGCTTTTGACGTCGGGGTTGTAGCGGAAGCGGGTTTCGATGGAGAAGGCCCCTTGCGTGGCGGCGGCTCCGTTGATCTCCTTCGCCTTGCGGCTCAGCCAGTTGGCATGCATGCCCTGGACATAACCACTGACGGTCTCGGCCCGTTGCGGCATGGCGCCGTCGATCCAGGCGCCGATCTCGACGGTGTCGCCGCGCAGCACATTGCGGCCGAAGCCGGGCGGAATCTCGATCGCCAGACTGATCTCGCCCTCGCGCATGCGCTTGTCCATGTCGGCATAATCGCGCAGCGGCTCCTTCTCGATGAAATAGCGCGAGCCTGAAATGTCGAGCACATAGTCGCGACTGATGGAACTGTCGTCGCGGTCGAGCACAGCAAACGTCAGGTCCTCGACATCCATGTTGATGCCATGGCCGATGACGAACATGAGTATGGCACTGCCGAGCACGGCGAGTGTGGCGCGGATCGGATCGCGCTGCAGTTCCAGCGTTTCGCGCCGCGTATAGCTGAACATGCGGCGGACATCGAAAAAACGACGTTTCTTCGGGGAAACGCTTTCGTGCGACAGGATCGGTGGGGGAGCCTTTGCCTCATTTCTGCTTTCGGCCTTGTCGGAGGGCGTGCCTCCAGAAGCTTCTTCCAGATAGGCGATGAAGGCCTCTTCCAGCGTGGCGGCATTCCGGCTCTTGGCGATCCCGTCCGGTGTGTCGCTGATCAGCACCTTGCCAGCATGCATGAGCGAGATGCGGTCGCAGCGTTCCGCCTCGTTCATGAAATGGGTGGAGATGAAGATGGTGACATTGTCCTTGCGGGAAAGATCGGCAAGGATCTGCCAGAAGGCATCGCGGGCGATGGGGTCGACGCCGGAGGTCGGCTCGTCGAGGATCAGCACGTCGGGGGCGTGGATCATGGCCACCGCAAGCGACAGCCGCTGGCGGATGCCGAGCGGCAGGCCGTCGGGCAGGGTTTCCATGACGTCCGTAAGGCCGAAGCGGCTGGCCATCTCGTCGATCCGCGCGGGGATTTTTCCCTCCGGCAGCTTGAACAGGCGGGCATGCAGGTCGAGGTTCTGCCGCACGGTCAATTCGCTGTAGAGCGAAAAGGCCTGGCTCATGTAGCCGACGCGCTGGCGCACGGCCATGTCGCTGGCATCGACGGTGCTGCCGAAAAGTTTTGCCTCGCCTTCGCTGGCGGCGAGAAGCCCGGTCAGCATCTTCATCGTCGTCGACTTGCCGCAGCCATTGGAGCCGAGGAAGCCGAAAATTTCGCCGCGCGGGATTTTAAAGCTGACATTGTCGACGGCGGTGAAATTGCCGAAGCGCATGCTGAGATGGCTGGCCTCGATGGCGTAGTCTTCCGCCCCGTCATGCTGGCGCGGCGGGATGACGACATCGACATGGCCGCGGCGCTCGGCTTCTGGCAGGAGTGCGATAAAGGCGGCGTCGAGATTGTCGGTGCCGGTGCGCGACAGGAGGTCTTGCGGTGTGCCGGTATCGAGAACCTTGCCGGCGTTCATGGCGACCAGCCAGTCGAAGCCGGCCGCCTCTTCCATATAGGCGGTGGCGACGATGACGCTCATGCCGGGGCGGCCGGCGCGGATCGTGTCGATCAATTCCCAGAACTGCCGGCGCGACAGCGGATCGACACCGGTCGTCGGTTCGTCGAGGATCAAAAGATCCGGGTCGTGGATCAGGGCGCAGCAAAGGCCGAGTTTCTGCTTCATGCCGCCCGACAGCTTTGCTGCAGGCCGGTCTGCGAAGGGGCCGAGGCCGGTGCTTTCGAGCAGTTCCTTGATGCGCGCCTCGCGCTCGGCCTTGTCCTGGCCGAACAGGCGGGCGAAGAAATCGACATTCTCGAAGACGGATAGGGTTGGATAGAGGTTCTTGCCGAGGCCTTGCGGCATATAGGCAATTCGGGGGCAGGTCTCGTTGCGATGGCCGGCATCGGACATGTCGCCGCCAAGCACTTCGACCGTGCCCTTCTGGATTGCGCGGGCGCCGGAGACAAGCGAGAGCAGGCTCGACTTGCCCACACCATCCGGGCCGATCAGGCCGACCATGCGGCCGGACGGGATGTCGATCGACACGTCATCGAGCGCGATCGTCTTCTTGTAGGCAAGCGAGACCTGCTGCAGCAGGACCACCGGCCTGGTTTTGTCGCTCGGGGCGTTTTTCTCGACGGCATCCATGTCGGCGCCGTCACTTCACGAGGTTGCGTTCGATATGTTCGGGCCATTCGGCCTGCGGGTCAAGCCGGACATAGGCCATCCCCGGCAGCCCGGTCTTGACGTATTGGATATATTTCTGGAGCAGTTCCTGCGGGATCTGGGCACGCACCCGGAAGGTCAGTTTCTGGCGCTCTTCCTCGGTTTCCACAGTCTTCGGCGTAAACTGCGCGACATCGGCGACGAAAGAGACTTTTGCGGGAATTGTGAGCTGCGGGGCGGCATCGAGCACGAGGCGGACATCGGAGCCGATCGAGGTCCGGCCAGCCTCGCCCGTCGGCAGGAAGAAGGTCATGTAGACATCGCCGAGATCGACGAGATTGAGGACGCGGCCTCCGGCGGATAGCACTTCACCGGTCTGGGCAACACGATACTGGATGCGACCGTCGCGCGGCGAGGTGAGCGTGCTGTCGGCGATATCGGTATCGACGCTGTCGATCTCGGCCTTGGCCGCATCAACGGCAGCTTCGGCATCAACGACCTGCGCCTTGGCTGCGTTGATCGCCGCATCTGAGGCGGCGAGCGAGGCTTCGGCCGAAGCGAGCGTGGCGCGGGCTGCCTGTTCCGCCGCCTCATTATCATCCACCACCTGCTGGGAGACGGTGTTGTTGGCGAGCAGTTGCCGCGAGCGGGCATTGGTCTTTTGCGCCGAGTCGAGCTGCGCCTTGCGCTGTTCGATCACGGCAAGTGCTGATTTGCGCTCGGCCTCCCGCTGAGCGACGAGGCTGTGGGCGGTATCGACGGAGATTTCAGCGCGGCGAAGCTGGGCTTGGGCCTGACGTTTTCCGGCCTCCAGCTGGGCGGTATCCATCTTCGCGAGAACCTGACCGGCCTTGACAAAATCGCCTTCGCGCACGAGCAGTTCCTGCAGGCGACCGGCGGTTTTTGTGGAGATGTCGATTTCCACGGCCTCTATGCGGCCGTTGCTGGCGGCAAAACCTGCAGGCAGGCTGTCACCGCGTAAAACCGTCCAGGCGTAATAGCCGATGGCAACCAAAACGACGGCGATAACGCCCCAGACCCATCCCTTTATGGACTTCGCCATCTCGACCCCCAGACAATTGCAATTGTTCCCGTGACGATAGACTTATTGCGTCAGGGGGAATTGACCACGGTCAATGCAATTTTTTGTTGAATCCCGATGCCGAGCCTCAGTGAGGCTGGTTTCCCCGGACAAAGACACCGATGCAGCGCCGCAGATGGCGGTTGCGATCCTCCCGGTCCTTCCAGTCACGGCTGCCCGGCCCGGCCATGCCGCCGAACAGGAGATCCATCAGCATTCGGGCGCCGCTCAATGTGTTGTCGATCGCAATGGTCTTGCGGGCCACCTGAAGGTCGAGCCATTCCGCAAGAAGCTTTCGGGATCGGTGGACACCCTCCCGGTGCAGGATATCGACGAGCTCAGGTACCTGCTGTGATTCCCGTATAACGAAGGAGATGAAGGCTTCCCGCTCCCGTTCTGCTTCTTCATCGATATCGATCATGAAGATATCTTCCAGCACATCCGCGACTGGCCGATCTTCTTCCGCCGGCCGGGGAAGATCGAGCATCATCCGGCGGTGCGAGCCGACGACAGCAAGAAACAGTTCGGCCTTGCTTTCGAAGACCCGATAGAGCGTCTGCTTGGAGATATGACATCGCGCGGCCACGATATCGGTCGTGGTGCCGCGATAGCCGAGCTCGATGAATGTGTGCCGGGCCTCGTCGACGATCGCCTTGCGGCGCTCGTCGTCGCTTTGCGTTTTGGGGCGTCCTCTCGAGCGCTTGATCTCAGGCATGGGTGTCAACGATCTCCCTCGAGCAAGGTGTGACCTGTTCATCGGATTCACGCAAGGGCGGCCACCGGATCGAGCCGTGAAGCATTGCGGGCGGGCAGATAACCGAAGGCGATGCCGATCAGGCAGGAGGAGACTACGGCAAGCACGATCGGGCTTGCGGTGAAGACCAGGCTGAAGCTCGAACCGAACAGGCTGAAGGTGACGCCGAAGAGCAGCGCCAGCGCCACGCCAAGCACGCCGCCGATCAGGCAGACGAGCACGGCCTCGATCAGGAACTGCTGAAGGATATCCTGCCGTCTGGCGCCGACCGCCATGCGCACGCCGATTTCGCTGACGCGTTCGGAGACCGAGACCAGCATGATGTTCATCACGCCGATGCCGCCGACGATGAGCGAGATGACGGCGATCGCGCCGATCAGCAGCGTCATCGTCTGGGTTGTGCTGGTGATCGTCTGGCGGATATCGTCGGTATTCAGCACGAAGAAATCCTTCGTGCCGTGGCGGCCGGTGAGGAAGGTGGTGACCGCCTGTTCGGCAACGCTGGTATCGGCGTCGTCGCTGATCCTCAGTGTGATACTACGCAGCGACTGGTCGCCGGTAAAGCGGGTCTGCACGCTGGTATAGGGCATGTAGATGGAGAGGTTGTCGCTGGAGCCGAAACCGCCCTGTTGCGAGGAGATGACCCCGATCACCCGCGAGGGCACGCTGCCGACAAGAATGACCTCGCCGATGGCAGAACCGGCATCTCCGCCGAACAGGGTTTTGGCGGTGTTTTCGTCGATCACCGCATCCTGTTCCATGGCCATGACACCGGTATCGTCGAAAAAGCGGCCGGCGATGAGTTTGGAGCCTTTGACCTCGAAATAGCTGCTGCCGACGCCGTTGACGAGGGCGTTGGCTTCGGTGGCGCCGAAGCGGGCGGTGGTGCTGGTCGAAACCGTCGGGGTGGTGGCCGCGACATAGGGAAGTCTTGCCAATGCGTCGGCATCGGAAACCACGAGCGTCTTGACGCGTCCCGAGCGCATGTCGCCAAAACCGCTGCCGGGGAAGACTTCCAGCGTATTGGTGCCGAGGCTGCTGATATTGGCCAGCACCTTCTGCTGGCTGCCGGTGCCGAGTGCGACGACGGAGATCACCGAGGCAATGCCGATGATGATGCCGAGCATGGTCAGGAAGGAGCGCATACGATGCGCCTTGAGCGCCTTGCAGGCCATCAGGAAGGCTTCGCGGAACCGGTCGAAACCGGCGCCGACGCGGTTGGCGGGTGTGGCGGCTCGAGGTTGCGTTTCCTTCGCCTGAGCAGGGAGCTCTTTAGAGCGCGTATCGGAAATGATCCGGCCGTCGGAAATCTCGATGATGCGCTCGGCTCTAGCTGCCACCGTCGCGTCATGGGTGACGATGATGATGGTTCGGCCTTCGGCATGCAGTTCGTCCAAAATGCGCAGGACTTCCTCGCCGCTCGCCTTGTCGAGCGCGCCGGTCGGTTCGTCTGCCAGGATCACGTCGGCATCGTTCATCAGCGCGCGGGCAATCGACACGCGCTGCTGCTGGCCGCCGGAGAGATGGCCGGGGCGATGCTCGGTGCGGTCTGCCATGCCGAGGCGGCCGAGAAGGGCGGCGGCCCGCTCGCGGCGCTGGCTGCGGTCGCGGCCGGCATAAACGGCGGGGATTTCGACATTGGAGAGCGCCGAAATTTCGTCCAGCAGGTGATAGCGCTGAAAGATGAAGCCGAAATGTTCGCGCCTGAGCGCGGAGCGATCGTCGTTGTCGAGGGCGGAAGTCTCGCGGCCGGAAATCGAATAGGTGCCGGATGTCGGCCGGTCGAGGAGGCCGAGAATATTCATCAGCGTCGACTTGCCGGAGCCGGATGCGCCGATGATGGCGACCATCTCGCCGCGTTCGATCGTCAGCTCGATGTCTTTCAGGACGGTGATCGTGCCGTCGCCGGAGGCATAGTCGCGGCGAAGGCCCTTCAGCGAAATCAGGGGGTCTGTCATGTTCTCGCCTCCGATCAGAACATCGGCGGCGGGCCGCCGCGACGGCCGCTGCCGGATGTGGAGGCCGTCGCGGAACCTTCGCCGATGACGACACGCTCGCCCTCATCGAGACCGGATTTCACTTCGGCGGAGATCTTGTTGTTAAGCCCGATCTCGACCTTGCGGGTTTCTATCTTGCCGTCCTTTTCGACCCGCACCTGGGATTGGCCCGTTGCTGCGGTTTCCGGCAAGGCGGAGGAGGGGATGGTGAGGACGTCCGAAGCCGAGCCGAGGATGATATTGACCTCCGCCGACATGTAGGTGCGGAAACGGCCGTCTTCATTGGGGATATCGAAGACGCCGATATAGTAGATGGCCGAAGAGGAACTGGATGAGGAGGAGGACGAGCCGGAGCTCGACGTGGCAACGCTGCTGTCGTCGACGATCGATTCAGGCGCCGGTTCGATGGCCCTCAGCGTCGCGTCATAGGATCTGCCCCTGTCGCCGATGACGTTGAAACGCACCTTCTGGCCGGCTTCGACGCGGGTGATGTCGGCTTCGGAAATTTCTGCACGGACCGTCATGCGGGTCAGATCACCGAGAGCCACGATGGTCGGGGCCGACTGGGTGGCGTTGACGGTGCGGCCTTCCTGGTTGACGATGGCCAGAACCGTGCCGTCCATCGGCGCGCTGATGCGGGTGTAACCGACATCGGCCTGCGCCGTCTCGACGGCCACTTCCGCTTCAGTAATCTGCGCGTCGAGGGCTTCGATCTGGGCGGTGACGACCTTGACCTCTGCTTCGGCAGACTGGAGATCGGCGCGCGAGCCTGCCTGCTTTTCGTAGATTGCCTGCTGGCGCTGGAGTGTCAGCTTGGCGTTTTCCAGTTCGGCGAGGCGCTCGTTGCGCTGTGCCTGGACATTGGCGAGCGAGGCCTTGGCGGTCTTCAGCGCATTGTCCTGGGTGGTTGAATCAATGAGCGCGATAAGGTCGCCTGCCTTCACCTTGTCGCCGACGGCGACTTTCAGCGAGGTGATGCGCCCTGATGCCTGCGAGCCGACCGCCACCAGTCGCGACGGCTTCAGCGTGCCCGTGGCAAGCACTGTCGATTCCACATCGCCGCGCTTGACCGGCGTGGTCAGCGTTGCCGGCGTGGAGGCCGAGGACGAAAAGGTGAATGCGGCCCCGCCGCCGATCAGGGCGAGGGCGATAAGAAGTGGCGGAAGGGCCGTCTTGAGACGCATTCTGAATACTCAATCTTTTTGAAACCGATGGGTACCGATATTGTTTGGCGACTGTTTTGTGTCAATGCGCAGAACATTAAATGATGGTTAGACTCTGTTCGGGCGACTGCTTGGGGGCCGTTGGTTTGTTGCTCTTTTCGCGGCAGTCTGATCCAGACAATTATCAAAATCGCGTTAGATCGGCGATCGTTTACAGCCTGCCGGCCCGATGTTCCTTTCGGTCGAAAATTTGGAAACACAGCCTTGGTCGGAGATTTTAGAGGCCGTCTAATGTTATGATTTCTATATGATTTACTATGATTTCGATTGCGCCCTAGCTGCCGGAGAGCGCCTCGAATAAGGACCAGTTTGGCCATCTTCGCCTTACATGTGGCGCGAAATGGCGTATTGGCTATTCAACCGGTATGATGTTCAAAACAGGCTTGCGAAAATTTATATACGTATTAGTTTGTATGTAAATTTTCTCCCCTTTTCCGTTGGAGTTCTTCGATGCAAAAGACGCCGCTGCGCGCTCTCGCACTTTTGTCTGGTCTCGCATTTCTGGCTGGTTGCCAGCAGGAGCAGCAGGGGCAAGCCCAGCAGGCGCCGCCACCGAGCCCGGTCGGCGTGGTGACGATCGCAGCGGAATCGCTGCCCATCATCAACGAGCTGCCCGGCCGTATTTCACCGACACGACTTGCCGAAGTGCGCCCGCGTGTCGCCGGTATCGTCGTCGAGCAGGTTTTCGAGCAGGGCTCGCATGTCAACCGCGGCGACGTTCTTTACCGGATTGATCCGGCTCCGTTCCAGGTCCAGGTCGATAGTGCCAAGGCAACCGTTGCCCGCGCCAAGGCCGCCCAGCTTCAGGCGCGTCAGACGTCCGATCGTCAGCAGCAGCTTCGCCGCTCCAACGTTGCTTCGCAGCAGGAATTCGACAACGCGATCTCGCAGCTGGCGCAGGCCGATGCCGAAGTCGCAGTCGCCGAAGCGGGTCTCGCCGAAGCGAACCTCAACCTTCAATATTCGCAGGTGACCGCGCCGATTAGCGGCCGTATCGGTCGAGCGCTGATCACCGAAGGCGCACTTGTCAGTGCCAACAGCACCGAGAACCTGGCGACCATCCAGCAGCTCGACCCGATCTATGCCGACTTTACCCAGCCGGCGGCGGATCTCATTCGTCTGCGCAAGGCGTTGGAAGACGGTCAGCTGATGACCGGCGACGATGAGGCCGAGGTGAAGCTGCTCCTCGATGACGGCACGCCTTACGCCCAGACGGGCCGCCTGCTGTTTTCCGAAGCGGCCGTCGACGAGACGACCGGCCAGGTGGTGTTGCGTGGCGAATTCCCCAATCCGGACGGCGACCTTCTGCCGGGCATGTATGTCCGCGTGCAGATCCAGCAGGGCGTCGAGAAGCAGGCCTTTGCAGTGCCGCAGCAGGCCGTGCAGCGTGATCCCGGTGGTCAGGCAAGCGTGCTCGTCGTCGGTGAGGGCAACAAGGTCGAGCAACGCCGCGTCAATGTCGGCCGTGCACTGGGTGATCGCTGGGTCATCTCGCAGGGCCTGAAGGCCGGGGACAAGGTCATCGCCGATGGTTTCCAGAAGACCGCGCCGGGCGCCACCGTCAATCCGCAGCCATGGAGCCCGGAAAAGCCAGCAGCAGAAGCAGAAGCCGCCGGCCAGTCCACGCCGGCAGCGCCGGCAGAGCAGAAGTAAGGATCGGGTCGTATGGCAAGTTTCTTCATCGATCGGCCCATCTTTGCGTGGGTCGTCGCGATTTTCATCATGCTGGCGGGTGTGCTTGCTATCCCGATGCTGCCGATCGCGCAGTATCCGAACGTCGCACCGCCGCAGATTTCCATTTCCACCAGCTATCCGGGCGCATCTCCGGAAAACATCTACCAGAGCGTGACGCGTCCGATCGAGGACGAGCTTAACGGTGTTCCGGGCCTGATCTACTTCGAGTCCACGTCGGAATCCTCCGGCCGTATCTCGATCAACGTCACCTTCGCGCCCGGCGCCAATATCGGTGAAGCGCAGGTCGAAGTGCAGAACCGTATCGCACGCGCCGAGCCGCGCCTGCCACAGGCCGTTACGTCACAGGGTATCCGCGTCGAGCGTGCCGGTACGTCGTTCCTCATGGTCGTGTCCCTGACCTCTACGGACGGAAATACCGATGCGATCGGCCTCGGTGACTATCTGCAGCGCAACGTCATCGGCGAAATTCGCCGTGTCGACGGCGTCGGCAGTGCCCAGCTGTTTGCCACCCAGCGCTCCATGCGTATCTGGATGGATCCCGACAAGATGGTCGGCCTCAGCCTGACCTCTGCTGACATCGTCAGTGCGATTGATGCTCAGAATGCGCAGGTCGCAGGTGGTCGTATCGGCGCAACGCCGAACCCGATCGGCCAGCAGATTTCGGCTACCGTCAATGTCCAGGGACAGCTGACCTCGCCCGAACAATTCGGTGCAATCGTGCTGCGCGCCAATCCGGACGGTTCGTCCGTGCGCCTTCGCGACGTTGCCCGTATCGAGGTAGGCGGCGAAAGCTACAACTTCTCCAGCCGTCTGAATGGTCAGCCGAGTGCCGCGATCGGCATCCAGCTGTCACCGACCGGCAATGCGCTTGCGACGTCTGAAGGCGTGAAGGCCGTGATGGAGGAACTGGGCCAGTATTTCCCGGCCGGCGTCCAGTATGAAATCCCGTATGATACGAGCCCGTTCGTGGCCGTGTCGATCGAGAAGGTCATCCATACGCTGATTGAGGCGATGATCCTCGTCTTCGTGGTGATGTTCATCTTCCTGCAGAACATCCGCTACACCGTCATTCCGGCGCTGGTCGTTCCTGTTGCGCTGCTTGGCACTTGTGCCGTCATGTACGCCTCGGGTTTCTCGATCAACGTGTTGACGATGTTCGCGATGGTTCTCGCGATCGGTATTCTTGTCGACGACGCGATCGTCGTCGTTGAAAACGTCGAACGCATCATGGCGGAGGAAAAGCTGTCGCCGAAGGATGCGACACGCAAGGCGATGGGCCAGATTTCCGGAGCCATCATCGGCATCACGCTCGTCCTGACGGCCGTGTTCGTTCCGATGGCTTTCTTCCCCGGCGCGGTCGGCATCATCTACCAGCAGTTTTCGCTGACCATGGTCGTGTCGATCCTGTTCTCGGGCTTCCTGGCGCTTTCGCTGACGCCGGCACTTTGCGCTTCGTTCCTCAAGCCGGTTGCTGCCGATCACCACGAGAAGAAAGGCTTTTTCGGCCTGTTCAATCGCGGCTTCGACAAGGCGTCGCACGGTTATTCCAGCACGGTTGGAAGCATCATCAAGCGCTCCGGCCGCTTCATGATCATCTATCTGGCGCTGGTTGCCGGTCTTGGCTGGGCCTATATCCAGCTGCCGACGTCGTTCCTGCCGAATGAAGACCAGGGCTTCCTGATCGTCGACGTACAGGCGCCGGCAGAAGCCAGCACCGACCGTACGACCGAAGTCATCGCGCAGATCGAGAAGATCGCGATGGCGGAAAAGGCCGTCGACCGCATCATCGCCATCAACGGCTTCTCTTTCTCCGGTTCCGGTCAGAATGCCGGTCTTGCCTTCATCACATTGAAGGACTGGAGCGAACGTGGTCCGGAAGACAGCGCCAACGCGCTCGCCCAGCGCATCAATGGCCAGATCTTCGGTATTCGCGATGCGATTGCCTTCTCGCTGTCGCCGCCGCCGATCCAGGGCCTCGGAAACTCGTCCGGCTTCACCTTCCGTCTACAGGATCGTGCGGGGGCCGGGCAGACGGCACTGGCCGCCGCGCGTGAACAGTTGATGGCAGAAGCACGCAAGAGCCCTATCCTGGCCGGTCTTCGTATCGAAGGCATGCCCGATGCAGCTCAGGTGAACCTGCTGATCGATCGTGAAAAGGCCAACACGTTTGGCGTGACCTTCGACGACATCAACTCGACGATCACCGCCAATCTCGGCTCGACCTACGTCAATGACTTCCCGAATGCGGGCCGCATGCAGCGCGTGACGGTGCAGGCGGACGGCAATCAGCGCATGCAGACGGCGGACCTTCTGAAGCTGAACGTCCGTAATGCCAGCGGCGGCATGGTGCCGATGTCCTCCTTCGCGAATGTGGAGTGGATGCGCGGTCCGTCGCAGGTCGTCGGTTACAACGGTTATCCCTCGGTGCGTATCGCGGGCCAGGCAGCGCCGGGCTACTCGTCTGGTGATGCAATTGTCGAAATGGAGCGCCTTGCAGACCAGTTGCCGGGTGGGTTCGGTTACGAATGGACCGGCCAATCGCTGCAGGAAATCCAGTCGGGTTCGCAGGCACCGGCCCTGATCGCGCTGTCGATCCTGTTCGTCTTCCTGCTTCTCGCAGCGCTTTACGAAAGCTGGTCGATCCCGCTCTCGGTCATGCTCGTGGTGCCGCTCGGCGTGATCGGCTGCGTGGCGGCGGTGATGATACGCGACATGCCGAACGACGTGTACTTCCTCGTCGGCCTGATTGCGATCGTCGGCCTGTCGGCCAAGAACGCGATCCTGATCATCGAGTTCGCCAAGGACCTGCGGGCGGAGGGCCGCACGACCTATGAGGCAACGGTGGAGGCTGCGCATCTGCGTTTCCGTCCGATCCTGATGACGTCCATGGCGTTCACCCTCGGCGTCGTGCCGATGGCGATTGCCACCGGTGCGAGCGCTGCCAGCCAGAACGCCATCGGTACCGGTGTTCTCGGCGGCATGATCTCGGCTACTGTGCTTGCGATCTTCTTCGTGCCGGCCTTCTTCATGTTCATCATGAGGCTGTTCAGCAAGAGCGCCCGTGCCGAACCTATGGGCGGCAAGTTCGAAGCCAAGGATGGCTCGTCCGGACATTGAACCAATACCCCCGCAGCCTTTCGGAGGCTGCGGGGCATTGACTGATCCGGCCCGACACTACGCAACACTCGGGCCTGATGGGAAGGAGGAGGAATGAGACGGACAAAGGCGGAGGCCGCCGAAACACGGTGCTCGATCCTGGCCGCGGCCGAAAAGCTCTTCTTCGAGAAGGGGGTGGCCAATAGCACGCTCGATGAGATTGCCGCTGCGGCGGGAGTGACCCGCGGGGCAATCTACTGGCACTTTGCCAGCAAGAGCGAGCTCTTTCTGGAACTTTACAACGCAGCCCAGCTTCCACGGGTCAACATAGCCGATGTCGAAACACCGAGTGAGGAGGGGCGCGATCCGCTATCGGTTGTCGAAAAAATGGCATGTGACTGGCTGCAGATGCTGGAGGCCGACCGCCACCGTCAGCGGCTGCTTTCGATCCTGATCAGAACCAATTTGACCGACGAATTTCAGCCCGTCAGAGACGAACTGGACAAGCTTGATCACGAACACACGCTTTATCTCGAAAGCATTCTGGAGCGTGCCGCAAACGACAATCGTCTTGCCGCTGCGTGGACGCCACGTTCGGCAAGCCGGACCTTCAAATGGCTGATGAAGGGGATCTGCTGGGACTGGCTGCTCTATGGCCAGAAATTTGACCTCAGCAAAGATGGCAGCGACAAGGTCAAGCGCCTGCTGGCGAGTTTTCGCAGTAGCTAGATGTCAGCCCTAACGGCGACTGCAAACGTGTTCGTTCCGCCTGCCAAGAGGATGAGGATCTAATGTTGAAAGTGGGCGGCTCCAACAGAAACCCCACGCCTGCTAATGCCAGCGCGGCCCGGTTCCTTTGCCGCTCAGAAGCCAGCTGACGCTGACCTGCAAGACGCCGGCCATCATGTCGATGCGATTGGAGCGCGGCTCGGCGCGATCGTTTTCCCATGCGGACCAGGTGCCGGGTTCCACGCCCAGGATATCTGCCGCCTCTTCGATGGAAATGTCGCGCGCATCACGGGCTAGCGAGATGCGCCCGCCCAATGTGTCGTCGATGCCATAGGCCGGTTCGAGTGTCCGATTGCTCATGTCTTGCGTCCCCCTGGATGGTCGCCTGGCCGCCCGGCATGCGGACGGCCAGCGTTATCAATTCAACTCTCTTCGCCAACCCAGGCCTTGATCTGGTCCGGGTGGTCCGCGATGTATTTGTCGATGGCCGCGTCGTAAGAGGTTTCCTGAGCATCCGAGATGCCGGCTTCGATATCCCCGATCTGCATTTTCATGCGCGACAGAAAGCCGGCGACCTTGGGGTTGTCAGTCTTGAGATCCTTGCGCGCAAGGATATCCACATGCTCTATCCCCCCAATCGCCTTTTTGGGGTCGTCGATGTAACGCATCTTGTATTTGCCGAACATCCAGTGTGGGCTCCAAGCCGTCGCCACAAACCATTTTTCATTGCGATAGGCGCGATCGACCGCCGACATCATGCCGGCTTCGCTGGAAATCTGCAGCTTGTAACCGTCAAGCGCATAGTCTTTCAGCGCCTGTTGCGACAAACGCGTCAGCCCTGCCCCCGGCTCGATGCCCTGAATGGTGCCGTTGAGTTTTTCCTTTACCTCCGGCTTTTTCAGGTCGTCAAATGAAGCGATTTCGCTTTCCGGAATGTAGGTCGGAACGGCCCATCCCTGTCTGCCGCCGTCATAGATTGTGCCAAGCGTATCAACCTGATCCTTAACCTTGCCGTAATAGTCCGCATGCGTCACAGGCAGCCATGCCATCAAAATGGCGTCGATGTCACCACGGCTGACGCCCTGGTAAAGTGGGGCGACATCGGTCAGCACCAGATCGACCTTCTGGCCAAGCTTGTCGGTCATCACCTTGGCGGCGAGCTTGGTGATGAATTCGGCATCAGCCCAAGGAGCGTAACCGAGCTTCACCGTTTTGGCGTCCTGCGCCATGGTCGGCAGGGCGGATGTGGTCAGAAGTGCTGCGGCGAGGCCAAGCGTGGCCGAGAATGTCGAGCGGCGGGTAAAAGTCTTCAGCAATATCTTCTCCTTGTGGGAGGTCGGCAGTTGCTTCACCCATGCCATATCGTGCCGCGGGGAAGCGGACCGCCGGAAATGCCCTCACCTCCGATGCGGACATGAGGGCTCGATCGTGAACTCATCACGACCGCGCCGGCAAACGGCACGGTCGTGAATGGAGACAATCAGCTTTCGTCGCCGATCCAGGTCTTGATCTGGTCCGGGTGATCCTTGATGTATTTCTCGACCGCCTCATCGTAGGAGGTCTCCTGCGCGTTGAACATCGCAGCCTCCAGATCGCTGAGCGGCAGGTTCATGCGCGACAGGAAGCCGGCCACCTTCGGATTGTCTGTCTTGAAATCCTTGCTGGCAAGAATGTCGACATGTTCGGCTTCGCCCAGCGACTTCTTCGGATCGGCAATATAACGCAGCTTGTATTTGCCGAACATCCAATGGGGGCTCCAGGATGTCGCAACGAACCATTTTTCGCCGCGGATGGCGCGATCGACGGTGGTCAGCATGCCGGCTTCACTGGAGATCTGCAGCTTGTAATCGTCGAGTGCGTAATCCTTGACGGCCTGCTGCGACAGGCGCGTCAGGCCGGCACCCGGATCGATGCCCTGAATGGTGCCGGAGAGCTTCTTCTGCACTTCGGGCTTCTTCAGGTCCTCGATCGAGGCGATCTCGCTTTCGGGGATGTAGGTCGGAACGACCCAACCGAGCTTGGCGCCGTCATAAACGGTGCCGAGCGTCTCGACCTTGTCCTTCACCTTGGCAAAATAGTCGGCATGCGTCTGCGGCAGCCATGCCATCATCATTGCGTCGAGATCACCGCGGCTGACGCCCTGATAAAGCGGTGCCACATCCGTCTGGACCAGTTTCACTTCCGTTCCGAGTTCGTCCTTGATCAGCTTGGCGGCAAGCTTGGTGACGAATTCGGCATCGGACCAGGCGGCATAGCCGAGTTTCACCGGCTTGTTATCCTGAGCCATGGTCGGCAGCGCGGAGCCGGCGACGAGGGCCGCGGCCAGGCCAAGTGTGGCGCCGAGGGTGGCGCGGCGTGTTGTACTGGCAATCGAGAAAGTCTTCAGCATGTGTTCTCCTTTTTGGGAGTTCAGGTTCGCGGGTTCGGCACCCGCATGGGTCGGCGCGAAGAGGCTCAGGCGGTGGCCGTTGCCGGGTTTTCGCGCTCGTTCTTCTTGAAAAGCAGCTGCCAGAATGCGGCATGCGGCTTTCCGAGGCTCTGGGTCAGGCGGTCGAGGATGACTGCCAGGATGACGACGGCAAGGCCGCCTTCGAAACCGGTGCCGACGTCGAGACGCTGGATGCCGGTGAGAACTGTGTTGCCGACGCCGCCGGCGCCGATCATCGAGGCGATCACCACCATCGACAGCGACAGCATGATCGTCTGGTTGATGCCGGCCATGATCGACGGCATGGCATTGGGCAGCTGTACCTTAAACAGGAGCTGGCTCGAGGTGCAGCCGAAGGCGTTGCCGGCCTCGATGAATTCGGCATGAACCTGGCGGATGCCGAGATTGGTGAGGCGCACGACGGGCGGCATGGCGAAGATGACGGTTGCAATCGCGCCCGGAACCGCGCCGAGGCCGAAGAACATGGCAGCGGGGATCAGGTAGACGAAGGCCGGCATGGTCTGCATCAGGTCGAGGATTGGGCGCACGACGGCTGCAACGGAATCCTTGCGTGCCATGGCGATGCCGAGCGGCAGGCCGATGAGCATGGCCATCAGCGTGGAGGCGATGACGAGCGACAGGGTCTCCATCATCGGGGTCCACAGGCCCATGTGGTTGACGAGCCACAGGGCAACGCCGGTAAGGATGCCGAAGCCGAGGCTCACGCGCCAAAGGGAAAGGGCCACGAAGATGGCGATCCCGACAGGCATGGGAATGGCGACAAGCGCATTCTGAATGCCGCCGGTCACGAAACCGATCATGGTGGCGATGAAGTCGAGGACGGAAGAGAAATTGTCCAGAACGTAATTGACGGCGGCGTCGATGCCGTCACCGATATCGAAATTCATAAGTCTGTCTCCGGTGGTTGGCCGGTTAAGGGAAGGGCTTCAGATC
Source organism: Neorhizobium sp. UBA3556 (assembly GCA_002376235.1). Classification (GTDB taxonomy): domain Bacteria; phylum Pseudomonadota; class Alphaproteobacteria; order Rhizobiales; family Rhizobiaceae; genus Neorhizobium. The sequence goes on from DFNX01000006.1 coordinate 333,547, forward strand.
AGCTGGCGCGGTCGAGCGTTTCGAGCAGCATCGACTTGCTGATGGAGCCGAGATAGCGCTTGTTTTCGTCGACGACGGGGACAGGCCAGGGGCTTGCCGCGACCTTGCCGAGCACGTTCGACAAGGGTTCGTCGGCCGGGATCGGCTCGATCTCGGACAAGAAAGCGCCGCGATAGGGATCGGCGGCCTTGGCGCGCATCTTTTCGATCAGCGAGGTCTGGCTGACCACGCCGTGATAGGTTTTGTCGCGGCCGAGAATGATGGCGTATTCGCGGTCATAATGCTTCATCCGCTCAAGGGCGGCAGCTGCCGTCGTGCCCTGACGCTCGATGATGGTGATCTGCGTCTTGCGCGCCACGTCACCCGCCTTGAAGACCTGGGAGACGTCGACATTGCGGAAGAATGAGCGGACATAGTCGTTGGCCGGGCTCATGACGATTTCGTCCGGCGTGCCGACCTGGATGACATTGCCGTTCTGCATGATGCAGATGCGGTCGCCGATGCGCATGGCTTCGTCGAGGTCATGACTGACGAAGACGATGGTGCGGCTATGCTCGGCCTGGAGGCGGACGAGTTCGTCCTGCATTTCCGTGCGGATCAGCGGGTCGAGCGCCGAAAACGCCTCGTCCATCAACAGGATAGTCGGTTCGCTGGCGAGTGCGCGGGCAAGGCCGACACGCTGCTTCATGCCGCCGGAGAGCTGGTCGGGCATGCTGTCGGCATAACCGTCGAGGCCGACCGCTTTAAGGGCAGCAAGCGCCTTTTCCTTGCGATCTGCTTCGCCAATGCCTGCAACCTCAAGGCCGAAAGCGGCATTATTCAGCACCGTACGGTTGGGCAGAAGTGCAAACGACTGGAAGACCATGCTGATGTCGCGACGGCGGACATCGATCAATTCGCGGCGGGACATCTTGGTAATGTCGCGGCCGTCAATCTCGATAGATCCTGCGGTGGGTTCGATCAGCCTGTTCAACAGGCGCAGAAGGGTGGATTTGCCGGAACCCGACAGGCCCATGATGACGAAGATTTCGCCGGCCTTGATGTCGAAGCTTGCATTGTTGACGCCCACCGAACAGCCGGTCTGGGCGTGGATTTCCGATTTAGTCTTTCCGGCGCGGACCATCTCCAGAGCCTTTTCAGGCCGTTCGCCGAAAATCTTGTAGACATTGTTGAGACTGATCTTGGTCGAAGCCGGCTCAGCCGACGCGTCATTTTCAGTTGCAAAAGCCATTCAATCTTGGCCCGGACTCGATAGTGCGGGCGTTCTCCTTTTGTGATTTCCCTAAATGCGGCGCCAGCTTGAAGGGCGCTAAGGATATCAAGACAACAAAAAGCGGCGAAACAATATCGCCGCCGCGGATCTGATCTGCAGCCGATACGACGAAACGCATCAAAAGGCCGCGAAAAACATGTTTGCCGGATCGATCGGGATTTACTCTCGGTAATACCTTCGATCGACCCAGTACGTTTCAAAAGGTAGGGAGGAGGGGTATGGATGTCCATAAAAAAACACAATTCTATTAAGCCGCAGCCTTTGCGTTGCTGCCTGAATGTGTGACCATACCCTTCAATGACAGGGGCTTACGACTGTTCGGCCATGAGTGAAACTCATCGATCACGAAGCCGTGATATGGCCGTTTAACCCCTCTTGGTCGCATGGCAATCATACGCGGCGGAGACTAAGCGTCCCTCCGGCGCGATGATGAAGAAAGTCATGGATGCTCATTTCGTGGGCAGCCAGTTTGCTTGACACTGTTTTGTGCGCTGCCTACAAAATTGACCATACGAAAAGAGGGGATTTCCGTCCATGACGCATGAATTCAAACTGTCCCGCCGTGCGCTGATCGCTTCGGCTGCAGCAGCCGGCGCAAGCTCGTTTCTTCCATCCATCGCGCGCGCTGCGCCGCTGAAGGTTGCCGGTATTCACGGCTCGCCGGTGGAAAATGCCTGGAACTCGGTTCTGCATGCAGCCCTGCAGGAAGCCGCCAAAGAAGGTGTGATCGAATATGTCTTCTCCGAAGGTGTTTCGGGCACCGATTATGGCCGCGCCATGCGCGAATATGCCGAGCAGGGCCATCAGTTGATCATCGGCGAAGCCTATGCCGTTGAAAGCGAAGCTCGCGAAGTGGCTGCCGAATATCCGGAAACCGCCTTCGTTCTCGGCTCCAGCGGCAAGGAAGCCGGCGACAACTTTGGCGTTTTCGGCACCTGGAACCATGACGGCGCATATCTTTCCGGCATGCTGGCCGGCAAGATGACCAAGAGCAACACGGTCGGTGCCGTTGGCGCCATGCCGATCCCGGAAGTCAACATGCTGATCAACGCTTTCGGTGAAGGCGTGAAGGCCGTCAACCCGGATGCCAAGGTGCTCGTCTCGTTCATAGGCACCTTCTTCGATCCGCCAAAGGCACGCGAGGCCGGTCTTGCCCAGATCGATGCCGGTGCGGATATCCTGTTCGGCGAACGTATCGGCACGGCGGATGCCGCCAAGGAGCGCGGTATCAAGGCTGTCGGCTCGCTGATCGACTACACGCCGCGTTATCCGGAAACCGTATTTGCCAACGCGCTCTGGGGCTTCCGCCCGATCCTTAATGCGGCGATCGCCGATGTTGCGGCCGGCAAGCCGGTCGGCAAGGACTACACGGCCTTCGGTCTTCTGAAAGAGGGTGGCAGCGACATCGCCTTCGTCAAGAGCGTAGCGCCTGCGGAAGCCGAAGCTGCGATGGAAGCCAAGCGCGCCGAGATCAAGGCCGGCACGTTCGAAGTGCCGCGCAACATGAACGAGCCGAAGTAAGCCGAAACGATGCATGCCGACGCGACAGCACTTGCCGAAGCGATCGGCTGCGGAAAGATGACGGCGCGGCAGGCGATGGAAAGATCGCTTGCCGCCGCCGAAAAACATGATGCGCTTGGCGCCATATGTTACCTCAGCGCTCAACAGGGGCTGGCCTCGGCCGATGCATTCGATGCGTTGCCGGAAGCCCAGCGCAAATCCATGCCGTTCGGTGGTGTGCCGACGCTTGCCAAGGATCTTGGCGGGCCGTTCAAGGGATTTCCTGTCAGCGCCGGATCGAAGTCTCTTCCGAGGCAAGGCGGGGAGGCGGATTCTGACCTTGCAGTCCGCTATCGCGATGCCGGTTTCTGTCTGTTCGGGATCACCACGACACCGGAATTCGGCCTGTCGCTGGCAAGCGAGCCGTTGATTGGCCCGATCTCGCGAAATCCGCTTGATCCCTCGCTGACCTCAGGCGGCTCTTCCGGTGGAGCAGCTGCCGCTGTTGCTGCAGGCATCGTTTCGATTGCGCATGCGACCGATGCCGGTGGCTCGATCCGCGTTCCAGCCGCATGCTGCGGTCTGGTGGGGCTAAAACCCGGACGCGGGGCGATGGCGGCGGGGCCGCTGTTTACCAACCATCTCGGCGGGATTGCCAGCGAGCTTGCCGTCTGCCGCTCGGTGCGCGATGCGGAGCGGGCGTTTTCGACGCTCTCCGGCGCTGCGCGCGGACCTTATCCGCCGGTCGAGCAGGCCGTAGCCGGGGAAGGGAGGCTTAAGGTCGGGCTGCTGACGGAGTTTGGATCGGATTTTGCGATCGATCCGGTTCGCGCCGAGGCTGTTGCCGATGCTGCCCGTGCCTTGGAGGCAGAGGGGCATGAGATCGTTTCGCTGGCATGGAGCGATATTCGTGCGATTGTCGAGGCATCGGGCAGGGCGTTTCGCGATGTGATTGCCATCAATCTCGCAAGTCTTGCTAAGCTGCCCGGTATCGATGCCTCCTCATGGGAGCCGATGACGCAGGCGGTTGCGGATGAAGGCGCGCTGATGAGCGGGGTTGCGGTCTGGGATCTGGTGCAGGCGATGGTTTATGTCAGCCGCGATCTCCATGCGTTGTTCGACCGTTTTGACGTGCTGCTGACGCCGATGCTGGCCTCTGCGCCAAGGCCGATCGGGTCTTTCCCCAGCGATCACCGCGATACCGACCTGCATTTTGCCCGCATGAGCGCTTTCGCCCCGCTTGCGGCAATCGCCAATATTTCCGGCTTCCCGGCGATCACCCTGCCTTTCGGGGTGGATAAGGCCGGTCTGCCCTTGCCGGTGCAGATGATAGCTCCTATGGGGCATGAGGCGCTGCTTCTGGCCCTTGCCGCAAGGCTGGAGGGTGAAGAGCGCTGGTCGCCCCCTTTCCCAATCACAGGCCTCGACCGATGACGGATACCGTTCTCGACATTAGAAATGTCAGCAAGCGTTTTGGCGACAATCTCGCCAATGACGACATTTCGCTGTCGCTGAGCAAAGGCGAGATCGTTGCGCTGCTGGGCGAAAACGGTGCCGGCAAGACGACCCTGATGAGCATTCTCTTCGGCCATTATGTGCCGGATACGGGGTCCGTTTCGGTGATGGGCGAACTGTTGCCGCCGGGCAAACCGCGTGCGGCGATCCGTGCGGGTGTCGGCATGGTGCATCAGCATTTCTCGCTGGCCCCGAACCTGACCGTGCTCGAAAATGTCATGACCGGGACGGAAAGCCTCTGGTCTCTCGGTTCCAATGTCTCGGCCGGGCGCAAGAAACTTGTCGAGATTTCTGAGCGTTTCGGGCTGAAGGTCGATCCGGATGCGCGGCTCGGCGATCTTTCGGTCGGCGAGCAGCAGCGCGTGGAAATTCTGAAGGCGCTTTATAACGATGCGCGTATTCTGGTGCTCGACGAGCCGACGGCGGTTCTGACCAAGCTCGAAGCGGAAACGCTGTTTTCGACCTTGAAGGATATGGCGCGGCAGGGCCTGTCGCTGATCTTCATTTCCCACAAGCTGGACGAGGTGATGGCGACGGCCGACCGCATCGTCGTGCTGCGCGGTGGCAGACAAGTCGCCGAGCGCAAGGTGGGCGATACCAGCAAGGCTGAACTTGCCGAACTGATGGTCGGCCGCAAGGTGACACGACCGGTGCGCGAGGCGTCGACGCCGGGGGAGGTCGTGCTGGAAGCAGCGGGGATCACCGCGCGTTCGGGCGGCGTGGACCGGCTGAAAGCCGTCGATTTCCGGCTGAGGGCCGGCGAGGTGCTTGGCATTATCGGTGTGTCCGGCAACGGGCAGGCGGTGCTTGCGCAGCTTTTGAGCGGCACGATCGGCCGCAGTGCTGGCGATCTGGTCCTGTTCGGCAAGGGTGTCGGCGACCTGACGGTGGCGGATGCCGTGTCTTCCGGTATCGGGCGCATTCCCGAGGATCGCAACCGCGACGGCGCGATCGGCGAGATGGCGATCTGGGAAAATGCGGTTCTGGAACGGCTACCGGAATTTTCCAGGGCCGGACTGGTCGATCGCAAGGCGGGGATCGCCTTTGCGACGAAGATCATCGAGGGTTTTGACGTGCGCGGTGGAACGCCGACCAGCCGGATACGGCTGCTTTCCGGCGGCAACATGCAGAAGCTGATCCTTGGCCGCAACTTGATCGAGCACCCGAAAATCTTGCTTGCGGCGCAGCCGGCGCGCGGACTGGACGAAGGGGCTGTGGCGGCCGTGCATGAACGTATTCTTGAAGCGCGCAAGGCAGGCACCGCCGTGCTTCTGATTTCCGAGGATCTCGACGAGGTGATGGCGCTGGCCGACCGTATCCAGGCGATTGTAGGTGGGCATCTGTCGCCTTCCGTCAATGCTGACGATGTCGATGCACGAAGGCTCGGGCTGATGATGGTCGGGGAATGGGGAGGCGCATCCGATGCGGTTTGAGAGGCGCGAACATCGCTCGACGCTGCTGGTCATCGCAACGCCGATCCTCGCCGTGATTGCGGCACTTGCCATTGCCGGCGTGCTGATCGCCGCAGCCGGTGCGCCGGTTTTCGAGGCCTATTGGAAGATCTTGACCAGCGCCTTCGGCTCGCGGCTTTCCGCCACCGAGACTTTGACACGCGCTTCGCCGCTGATCCTGACCGGACTTGCCGCAGCTGTCGCCTTTAGGGCAAGGCTCTGGAATATCGGCGGGGAGGGGCAGTTTTATCTCGGCGCGATCGCCGCTGCTGCGGCAAGCGCGCATCTGTTTGCCGGCCTTCCATCGTTGTTGCAGATCCCGCTGCTTTTCATCGTCGGTGCGTTTGCCGGCATGGTTCTACTGCTCGTGCCGCTGTGGCTGCGACTACGCTTTTCCGTCGATGAAGTCGTGACGACGCTGCTTCTGAATTTCGTCGCACTTCTGTTCGTCTCGATGCTGATCGATGGCGTCTTGAAGGACCCGGCGGCCTTCGGCTGGCCGCAGTCGGAAGCGGTGGATGCAGCCGCCCGCCTGCCGAAACTGCTTGCCCGCTCGCGCCTGCATATCGGCCTCGGGATTGCGGTCGTGATCGCCTTCCTGATCTATTTCGTCCAGACGCGCACGGTTTTTGGCGTGCAGTCACGCGCTGCCGGTCTCAACCCGTCCGGTGCCGTGTTCGCCGGTGTGCCGCTTGGCCGGACGCTGGTGATCGTCGCGATGATTTCCGGTGGTCTGGCGGGGCTTGCCGGGACGATCGAGGTTCTGGGCGTCAAGGGTTATGTGACGACCGATCTTTCGCCCGGTTACGGGTATTCGGGCATCGTGGTTGCCATGCTCGCCAATCTGAACCCGCTCGGGGTCGTACTTGCGGCGCTGTTTACCGCTACGATGTTTGTCGGCGCGGACGGGATGAGCCGCAGCATGGGCATTCCGACCTATATCGCCGACGTGACGGTGGCGCTGTCGCTGCTGTCCATGCTGGTCGCGGTGTTCTTCACGCAATACAGGATACGCCGATGAGCGCGCTTTTCGATATCCTCGCCTCTGCCGGCCTCTGGGCCGCCGTGCTGCGGATCGCCACGCCGCTGATCCTTGCGACGCTCGGCGCGCTGATTTCCGAACGGGCGGGCGTGCTGAACCTCGGCATCGAGGGGATCATGACCTTTGGCGCGATGGTCGGCTGGCTGGCGGTCTACAATGGTGCCGATCTCTGGACCGGGCTTCTGGTTGCTGCACTCGGCGGCGCGATGTTCGGGCTGTTGCATTCGGTGCTGACGGTGACGCTCGGCCTGTCGCAGCATGTCTCGGGTCTCGGGGTGACGCTGTTCGCCTCGAGCTTCGCTTATTACGTCTTCCGCCTGATGGTGCCGGTGGCCGGCACGCCGCCGACGATCGAGCCGTTCCAACCGCTCGATATTCCGGGTCTTTCCGATCTGCCCTTTTTCGGTCCGGCCTTCTTCACCCAGACGGCGCCGACCTATCTGGCGATCGGGCTTGCGATTGCGCTTGCCTACCTGATTGCCCGCACGCCTGTCGGGCTGGCAATACGCATGACGGGCGAAAACCCGCATGCGGCGGAAGCGCAGGGGCTGAACCCGATGGCGATCCGTTATGGCGCTGTCATTTTCGGCAGCGCGCTGATGGGCGTCGGCGGAGCCTTCCTGACGCTTTCCGCCTTCAACAGCTTCTTTCCCACCATGGTGCAGGGTCGCGGCTGGATTTGCATCGCGCTTGTCGTCTTCGCCTCATGGAAGCCGGAGAGGGCGCTGCTCGGCGCGATCCTGTTTGCACTGTTCGATGCGTTCCAGCTTCGGCTGCAGACGGTGCTGAGCGGCGTCGTGCCCTACCAGATTTTCCTGATGATCCCCTATCTCTTGTCGATTGCAGCGCTTGCCGTGATGGCTCGGCGTGCGCGCGTGCCGCAGGCGCTGATGCAGCCTTACCGGCGTGGCGAGCGCTGACTATCTAATTCCGAGGAGTTTTCAAATGTTCGACCTCATCATCAAAAACGCCAACCTGCCGGATGGCCGCAAGGGCGTTGATATCGCCGTCTCTAGCGGCAAGATCACCGTGATCGAGGCGAATATCGCAGGCGAGGCGCGTGAAACGATCGATGCGACGAACCGGCTGGTCAGCACATCTTTCGTCGATCCGCATTTCCACATGGACGCGACCCTGTCGCTCGGCCTGCCGCGGATGAACACGTCGGGCACGCTTCTGGAAGGCATTGCGCTCTGGGGCGAGCTTCGTCCGCTGCTGACGACGGAAGCGCTGGTCGAGCGGGCGCTTGCCTATTGCGATCTCGCTGTCTCTCAAGGCTTGCTGCATATCCGCACCCATGTCGACACCTCCGATCCCCGGCTGGTGACGGCGGAAGCCATGCTGGAAGTGAAGGAGCGCGTTGCGCCCTATATCGACCTGCAGCTGGTGGCCTTCCCGCAGGACGGCTATTATCGCGCCGCCGATGGGGTGAAGTCCTTGGAACGGGCGCTCGACATGGGCGTCGATATCGTCGGCGGCATCCCGCATTTCGAGCGCACCATGCAGGATGGTGCAGCTTCCGTTGAAGCGCTCTGCCGCATTGCTGCCGATCGCGGCCTGCCGGTCGACATGCATTGCGACGAGACGGATGATCCGATGTCTCGTCATATCGAGACGCTCTCGGCCCAGACCGTACGTTTCGGCCTTCAGGGCAGGGTCGCGGGCTCGCATCTGACTTCGATGCATTCGATGGACAATTATTACGTTTCGAAGCTGATCCCGCTGATGGCGGAAGCTCAGATCAACGTCATTCCCAACCCGCTGATCAATATCATGCTGCAGGGTCGTCACGACACATATCCGAAGCGCCGCGGCATGACGCGGGTGCGCGAGCTGATGGCGGCGGGCCTCAACGTCTCCTTCGGCCATGACTGCGTGATGGACCCCTGGTACTCCATGGGCTCCGGCGACATGCTGGAAGTCGGCCATATGGCAATCCATGTGGCGCAGATGTCGGGCGTCGAAGACAAGAAGAATATTTTCGATGCGCTGACGGTCAATTCGGCAAAGACGATGGGGCTGGAAAATTACGGCCTGTCGGTCGGCTGCAATGCCGATCTCGTCATGCTGCAGGCGGAGGACGTGCTCGAAGCGCTGAGGCTGAAGCCGACACGGCTTGCCGTGATCCGTCGCGGCAAGGTGATTGCCCGCACCGAGCCGAAGATTTCGCGTCTTCAGCTCGATGGCCGGCCGGAAAAGATCGATATGGGTCGCAACCCGACCAATCGGGGCTAAGCGGTAATCGCTTCCGGTGAATTCTGCGCTGCCGCCTGGCGGCGCAGCAGCATGCCGAAAAGGTCGCGCGGCTCGTCCGGGTCGGCGAGAAGATCCAGCTTTTCGAAACGCGTGCTGCCCTTCAGCTTGTCATAGACGTAGCGCAGCGCGGAAAAGTCCTCGGTGGCGAAGCCGACGCTGTCGAACAGGGTGATCTGCGTGTCGCTCTCGCGGCCGGTGGTTTGGCCGGTAATCACCCTCCAGAGTTCGGTGACCGGATGATCGGGGGCAAGCTGCTGGATCTCGCCTTCGATGCGGGTCTGCGGCGGGTATTCGACGAAGATCGACGAACGCAACAGAATGTCCCGGTGCAGCTCGGTCTTGCCCGGGCAGTCGCCGCCGACGGCATTGATATGCACGCCGGGGCCGATCATGTTGTCGGTGAGAATGGTCGCGTTCTGCTTGTCGGCGGTGGCTGTGGTGATGATCTGCGCACCCTCGACGGCTTCTTCCGCCGAGCGGCAGGCGGTGATGTTCAGGTCGAGATGCGACAGGTTACGGCGGCAGCGTTCGGTAGCGGCCGGGTCGATATCGTAAAGGCGCAGGTTTTCGATGCCGAGAAGAGAGCGGAAGGCGAGCGCCTGGAATTCGCTCTGGGCGCCGTTGCCGATCAGCGCCGTGGTCTTCGCACCCTTGGGTGCTAGGTGCTTTGCGGCGACCGCAGAAGTGGCGGCGGTGCGCAGAGCGGTGAGGATCGTCATTTCCGACAGGAGCAGCGGATAGCCGCTATCGACATCGGACAGAACGCCGAAAGCGGTCACCGTCTGGCGGCCGCTCTTGGTGTTCTTTGGGTGACCGTTGACATATTTGAACGCGTAGAGCGCGCCGTCGCTGGCCGGCATCAGTTCGATTACGCCGTCACGAGAATGCGAGGCGATGCGGGCGACTTTGTCGAACATCTCCCAACGGGAAAAATCCTCTTCCACATAGGCCGCGAGTTCCTTCAGGAATGTCTCCGTGCCGGTGGACAGCACGAGATCCATCATGTTCTCGACGCTGATGAAGGGGACGATGTTGAGATTCTGTTCGGCCGGCATCAGTAGCTCCTTGTCGGTCGGTCGAAGACGGTGCGTCCCATCAGGCTGGCGGTGAGATCGACGAGAAGCGTGGCGGTGCGGCCACGTTCATCGAGAAAGGGGTTGAGCTCGACCAGATCGAGACTGGTGACGAGGCCGCAGTCATGCAGCATCTCCATGACCAGATGCGCCTCGCGGAAGGTGGCACCGCCCGGAACCGTGGTGCCAACGGCCGGTGCAATCGAAGGGTCGAGGAAATCGACGTCGAGGCTGACATGCAGCATGCCGTTGGCTGCCGCGACTTGTTCGATGAAACGGCGGATGAGCACCCCGACACCATGTTCGTCAATACTGCGCATGTCATGCACGGTCACGGAATTGCGCTTCAGCGCATCGCGCTCTGCCGGATCGACGCTGCGAATGCCGATCATGCAGAGATTGGCCGGATCGACGGCATGGGAAAGTGGCGGCAGGTAGTCTCCGAAGCCCGGCTGGCCGGTGTAGTAGGCGGCAGGAAGGCCGTGCAGGTTGCCGCTCGTGGTCGATTCCAGCGTGTGGAAATCCGTGTGCGCATCCAGCCAGAGGACGAAAAGCGGACGCCCCTCATCTGCCGCGTGACGTGCGACGCCGGCGACGGTGCCGGCGGAAAGCGCATGGTCGCCGCCCATGAAAATCGGCATGCCCAGCCCGGATTCGCGATAGGCGACTTCGGTGAGGAGCTTCGTCCAGGCGGCGATCTGCGGCAAGTTGCGGACGGCCGGATTGGGGTGGCGGATATCGGGAAGTGCATCGATGACGACATTGCCGATATCGGTGACCTCGTGGCCGAGACCTTCAAGCGCGCCTGCGAGGTCTGCGACGCGCAGCGCGCTTGGACCCATTTCGCAGCCAAGCCGGGAAGCGCCGTCCTGAAGAGGAATACCGATCAGTCTGCAATGCATGAGTCTACTCCGTTTGTCTGAAAATGATCATGAGTTCGTGGCGGATTGAATAGATCGATTTGCCAAAATTGATAAAATGGCTTTTCATTTCGGCAGCATGATCTATCAATTTGTTTATGGATGAATTCGACCACAAGCTGGTAACGCTTTTGCGTCACGATGCCCGCCGCAGCATTTCGGATCTAGCGGCCGATCTCGGTACGTCGAGAGCGACGGTACGTGCGCGCATGGAAAAGCTGGAGCGCAACCGCGACATTCTCGGTTACACGGTGATACTCAGGGCGGATGCGGTGGAGCTGCCGGTGCGCGGTATCATGATGGTGGAGATCGAGGGGCGTGTTGCCGACCGGGTGATCCAGACACTCGGCGGGTTTCCCGAAGTTTCAGAAATTCATACGACCAACGGCAGGTGGGACCTGATCGTTGAGCTGGGGACGGCAACGCTTGCCGATTTCGACAATGTGCTTCGCCGCATAAGGCTGGTTCAGGGCATCACCGCCAGCGAGACGAACCTGCTTCTGGCGACACCGCGCAGCACGCGGGCGCGGCTCTGAGTATTTTCGCAGGCCGCTCCTATTCTGCCCGTTGACGGCCACAATCGACGCGCTTAGTCCTTTCGCCCTGCAATTTGATTTTCTTCAAGTCGAGACGCCCTTCCATGAATTTTATCAGACCGGATATCAGCGCCCGCGCCGCGGCAGCACCACGCAGCGGCATTGGCGAAATCGTCACCTATGCCAGAGGTCGCGAAAACCTCATGCCGCTCTGGATCGGTGAGGGTGATCTGCCGACGCCGGATTTCATCACGAAGACGGCGGCGGATGCGCTCATCGCCGGTGAGACCTTCTATACCTGGACGCAGGGTATACCCGAGCTTCGTCAGGCGATCGTGCGTTATTACCAACGCCACTACGCGACCGATCTTTCGCTCGACAATATCTATGTGACCGGGTCGGGCATGCAGTCTATCGTGCTGGCGATCCAGGCGACTGTCTCGGCCGGTGACGAGATCATCTATTTTTCGCCGTCATGGCCGAACGCCATGCATGCTGCGCTGGTGGCCGAGGTGAAGCCGAAAGCCGTGGCGCTGGATTTCGTCGACGGGCAATGGAAGATCGATATCGATCGCCTTGCCTCTGCGATCACGCCGAAGACCAAGGCGCTGTTCATCAACTCGCCGTCGAACCCGACCGGCTGGACCGCGACGAAGGAAGATCTGGCCGCGGTGCTCGATCTGGCGCGTAAACATGGTCTGTGGATCATCGCCGACGAGATCTATGGTCTTTATTATTTCGATGGCGCCCGTGCGCCGTCATTCATGGATGTGATGGACAAGGATGATCGGATCATCTTTGCCCAGTCGTTTTCGAAGAACTGGTGCATGACCGGCTGGCGGGTCGGCTGGATGGTGGCGCCGGCGGAAATCGGCCAGACGCTGACCAACCTCATCCAGTATTCCACTTCCGGCGTGGCGCAGTTCATGCAAAAGGGTGCGATTGCGGCGCTCGATCAGGGCGACGATTTCGTCCGCACCAATATCGAGCGGGCGAGGACCTCGCGCGATATCCTCTGTGATGCGCTGGTGGCGACCAACCGGGTCGAGACACGCCGCCCACCTGGCGCGCTCTACGCTTTCCTGAAAATCGACGGCGTGACGGACGCCCGTGCGGAGGCCTTCAAGATCGTCGATGCGACGGGGGTCGGCCTGGCACCGGGTACGGCATTCGGCGTGGGTGGCGAGACTTTTCTGCGCGCCTGTTATCTGCGGAATCCCAAACAGATCGAGGACGCGGCCGAGCGGTTGAGTGGCTATATCCGCGCATTGTAGCGCGGATAGTTCATGCAGCCGAAAATTTACCTTTGCGCGGCCGGTAGATGACGACCAGCACCGTGATCCAGTAGCCGCAAAAGGCGATGAACTGCATCAGGTTCGGTCGAGCGCGATAGCCGGTCATCGAGGCGAAGAAGCCGCCGGCAGTGGTGCCGTCGGAGAGCAGGAAATTGCTGTTCCACAGCGCACGTGACAGGCGCGGCAGGATATCGAGATTGATCAGCCCGTCGACACCGGTCATCAGCAGGCCGCAGGCGAGGAATAGAAGTACGATTTCCGAAACGCGGAAGAAAAGGCTCCATGAGATGACGCGGCTGCCGGTCATCAACAGGGCATAGGTGATTGCTGCTGCCACGAGCCCGGTCAATCCGGCAAGGATACCGGCGAACAGCGAGCCCATAACGCTGGCGGACAGAATGCCGTAGACGAAGACGACCGTCTCGCTGCCTTCGCGGGCAACGGCGATCAGCGCCAAGGCGAAAACACCCCACCATTTACCGGCGCTCACCGCCGTGCTCAGCGATCCTTCGAGTTCGCTGCGCATCGAACGGCCGTGGCTGCGCATCCAGAACACCATCTGCAGGATGAGGGCTGCGGCAAGCAGCGCGATCACCGTCTGGTAGATCGTCTGGGTGTCATCGGAAACAGCTTCGCCAAGCCAGAGCAGGGTGATTGCCAGCACGCAGGCAACAGCGAGGCCAGCGGCGGCACCTCCCCAGAGAAAGCTGCGGGCGCGGCGGATCTCGACGTTCTGGCTGACCAGCCACGCATCGAGAATGCCGATCACCAGCAGGGCTTCGACGCTCTCGCGCCAGACGACAAAGGCAATGGACGCAAACATGTCAGTCCTCTGAAGGAACCGCGACAAGAACCGCAGGCGGGGCATCCGGGTGGAAGTCGTCGAAGAATGAGTATTCGCCCGGATCGAGATATTTGATGACGATGAAGGTCGAGACACCCGGCCCGATCACCTTTTCCTTGCTCAGCGGAATGCTTTCGAATTCCGCCGGTGTCTGGCCGTTATTGATCAGCCGGATCTCGAAGCGGGTTTCGGCCGGCACTTCGAGACGCGATGGCGAAACCTCGCCATCGTTGAAGGTGATGGTGAAGCTCGGGTCGTCTTCGGCAATCGCTTGTCCCGGCGGGACAAGCGAAAAGGCGAGGAACAGCGCCATGGTGAGGCCAAGGTACTGACCCTTGCCAATGCCGGGGCGGGGTTGGGGATGATCAGTAGCCACCCTTTTTGCCCACGCCGGTGAAAGTGAAGTCATAGCTGGTCTCGAACGGCTCGAACCACTTGGCAACGCCGGTTTCATCATCGACATGGCGGCCGAACATCATGCCGTCGGGTGCGGCGATCTTGAACACGAGGTGGTATTCGCCGGGTCCATCGAGCTTGACGTTGTCGCCGTAATGCGGGCCGTCGGAAGCGACCATCGGCATCAGTGGACCTTCCGAGACTTTTGCGCCGCCCTTGGTCAGCACATAGCTGATCGTCAGGTTCGGCACCCAGTCGCCGTTGGCAAATCCGTTCTTGTTGTCCCGCGTCGCATGGATATCGGCTTCGAGATGCACATCGGAATCTCCGGCCGCGCGCATCATATGGGCAGGTTCCATCAGGATCGGCTGCAGATAGACGGCTGCGACTTCCATCCCGCCGCCTTCCTGCGGTTCACCGATGGGGTATTCCAAGGCTGCCGCCGATCCGGCGGAAAAGATTGACGCAGCAGCGAAGGCAGCCGGCAAAAGGGCCGTCTTGAAGATGTTGTTTTCGCGCATAACAGGTCCTTTTTCGGAGAGATATGGCGTCAACATCTGACTTGATTAATGTGGAGTCAAGTTTGAAAGGTTTTAAATAAGACGATGAAATAAATGATAAAATTCAAATACTGCAGTCGATCTCCATGTTAAATATGAGAGTGACTATCCTGATTTATAGACTATCTCGTACCGTTACAGATGTGCGACATATTTACGCGCATAAGTTGCCAGTATACTGAAAGAGATGAAATGACAGAGATTTACCGTCATCGTGATTTCGCCTCTTCGGCATCGTTGCAGCCATCGCCGCTGCAGGCTTGTGACGAATTACCCGAACGCTCGGCCTGGCTGGTGGGGCTGGAAGCCTTCTTCGTGCGGACGCGCCCGTATTTCGGGATTATCCAGGGCGTGATGTTTCTGCTGTTCTTGGCGGTGCTTGGCCTGCCGCTTCTAATGCCCGATCCGCCGGCTGAAACAACCCCGCTATCCAACGGAACGCTGGCGCTGCAATATCTGCTCTGGGGGATCTGGTTTCCGCTGGTGTTTCTCTCCGTCATCGTTCTCGGACGGATTTGGTGTGGTCTTCTATGCCCCATGGGCGCGGCCTCAGAGTTTGCCAATCGGTATGGCCTGCAGCGCAGGATCCCGGCCTGGATCCGCTGGGAAGGAACGCCCGCGCTGAGTTTCATCGTCATGACGCTTTACGGCCAGACGATCGGTGTGCGCGATCATCCCGAAGCTGCGGCAGGGCTTTTCGGTGGCACGATGCTGCTGGCGATTGCGATCGGCGGTCTTTATGGCCGCAAGAAACGGGTCTGGTGCCGGCATCTCTGCCCGATCGGCAGGGTGCTCGGGCTTTATTCGCGCCTCGGAGCCGTACAGTTCACGCCGAAAATCCGGTTGCCCGGCGGTGACGCCTACAGCCAGAAGGGTGCGTGTCCGACGATGATCGATCTGCCGCGCAAAAGCGAAAGCCGGCACTGCATCGAATGCTTTCGCTGCGTTCATCCCCAGGCGGCAGGCAGTATCCGGCTGGATCTCCGCCGGCCGGGCCGCGAGATCGAGGACATTCGTGATCACCGCGCCAACAAGGCGGAAGCGTGTTTCCTGTTTCTCGATACCGGCGTGGCGCTTGGTGGTTTTCTCTGGCTGGTTCTGCCGCAATACCAGCAATGGCGGCAGGCGTTCGGGGTGTTTGCAATCGAACATCACTGGAACTGGGTGACCGCCATCGGTCCCTCATGGCTGATGAGCGTTCATCCGGCGCGCGCGGAAGTGTTCCGTTGGCTCGATTTCATCATGATCGTCTTCTTCATGCTGGCGGTCATGGCCGCCTTGACGGCTGTTCTTGCGCTGTTGACTGCGGCGAGCGCATCTTTGGCGAAGCGTGCAGGAGCGGATGGCGGTTTCGGGCAGCTATTTACCGAACTCGGTTATCAATATGCGCCGATCGCGCTCATCAGCCTGATTATCGGGCTAGGGGCGGAATTGCTTGAGCCACTGCGCTATACGGCTTTCGGCGAAAGTGGTGCGGGGGCTATCCGCGGCGGTCTGTTCCTGACGGGGCTTTTATGGAGTATCTGGCTAGGGATAAAGATCCTCGAACGGCAGCAAGTTGCTCCGCATCGACGTTTTCTGCCGCTACTTCCGGGCATTGCCGGCAGCCTCTTCGTTGGCCTTGGCTGGTGGCCGGCGATCATCGGCCTTTAGCCGCCGATTATCAATCATCCTGTCGGCGTAACCTTTCTTAACGTGACGACACACTGACACGGCGGCTGATCGCTACCCTTCCTTTTTAAACATCCGCAAAGAGCTGCGGATTAACCGGAAGGGTGCTTCATGTGCGGGATATACCGATCAGTGCTGCCGCAACTGCGTCTCGTCGTCTCGGCGTTGCTGCTTTGGCTTGCTTTTCTCTCGGCGTCACAGGCTGAAGGCCAGGTGCCGGTCACGGTCGTCGTTGCCCGGCAGGCCGAGGTGGCGGAAAAGATCCCCGTCGTCGGCTCGCTTGTTGCCAGAGAAGAGGTGGAGGTTCATCCCTTCATCGAGGGCAGGGTGATCGAACATATCCTTGCGGAAGTCGGGCAGCGGGTCGAGAAGGGGCAGCCGCTTGCCCTGCTCGACATGACCGAAGCGCGAATGCTGCTCGACAAGAATTCGGTGAGCATGTTGCGGGCAAGAGCCGCAGCCGAAGTCGAGGGCAGCAGGCTGGACGTTGCGGCGGTGAGCGAGGCCGAGGCGCGCAAGGTGCTGGAGCGCAGCCGTGCGCTTCAGCCCAAGGGGGCGGTGTCCCAGCAGCTTCTGGACGAGCATGAAAATGCCCATGCCCGCGCAGTTGCCGAACTCAGGCTCGCGCGCCAATCGCTCGCTCTCTCGGAAGCAGATGCCGAACTGATTGCCCGCGAGCGAAAGGACATCGAGCTGACAATCGAGCGTAGCACTGTCCGCGCGCCGGATGCCGGGCTGGTGCTCAGGCGAACGGCTCGGATTGGCGCCATGACCTCGGCGTCCGCCAGCCCGCTCTTCGTTATCGCGAAGGACGCCACTATCGAATTTGCCACGCAGGTGACGGAAACCAGCTTTCTGCGGCTCGATGTGGGCATGCGCGCGCAGATCACCTTGCCGGGATATGACGGGCTCTTGGGCGGTAAAGTGCGGCTGAATGCGGCGCAGGTCGATCCGCTTACACGCAGCGGCGAAGTGCGCATCGAACTCGATGAAACTGATGGACTGAAACCCGGTGTCTTCGCCCGCGGCAGCATCAGCGCATCGGCAAGGCGCAACATTCTTCTGCCCGGCAGCGCGGTCAATACCGCCAGCGGCGCAAGCAATGTCTTCGTGGTCACGGATGGGGTCGTGGACCGTCGTGACGTGACCGTCGGTATCCGGCAGGATGGTTTCGTTGAGATCCTCGATGGCGTCCGCGATGGCGAGATGGTCGTGCTGAAATCCGGCGGGTTTCTGAAATCGCAGGAAAAGGTTCGAGCCGTTGTCGCCGTGGCAGATCGGCCGGCAGCGGATCACATCGCCTCGGCGCTCATTGTGGAAAGCATGGAGATGGCGCGATGAACGGCAATATCTCGGCCTGGGCGATCCGCAATCCGCTCCCGTCCATCCTGTTGTTCGTGATCCTGACGGTTATCGGCCTTTACAGTTTTTCACGGTTGCCTGTCACTTTTTTCCCGACAATCATTACGCCTGCGGTGAAAATAACCGTCGAGCAGTCGGGCGCCACGCCGGTCGAATTGGAAACCGAAGTCACGCGGCTTGTCGAGAATGCGATCGCGGCGCTTCCGGCCATCAAGGAACTGTCCTCGACGATCGGCGAGGGGCGCTCCGTCACCACTGTCGAATTCGAACTCGGTCTTGTGACGCCCGATCGCGCTATGAATGATGTGCGCGATGTCGTCGCAAGGATCAGGGGTGATCTGCCGGGAACGATCGATGAGCCGATCATCGAGCGGATCGAGGAAGAGGCGCAGTCCATCGTGACCTATGCCGTCTCCAGCCGGGAGATGACGGTGACCGAACTCTCCTGGTTCATCGATGACACGGTAAAGCGTGATCTCCAGGGACTTTCCGGCGTCGGACGCATCGAGCGCATCGGTGGCGCCGACCGGGAAATCCACGTCGAACTCGACGCCGACCGGTTGCAGGCGCTTTCTCTCTCGGTAAACGCGGTGAACGAGACGATCATGGAAAGCCAGCTCGATCGATCGGGTGGGCGTAGCGACATGGAAGGCCGCGAGCAGGTGCTGACCACTGTCGCCGCCGCCGGCACCGTCGCCGGGCTTGCGGAAACACGGATTTCGCTGAAAGGCGAAAACTCGGTGCGGCTGGCGGATGTAGCTAATGTGAGCGACACGTTTGCCGAGCCCCGTGCCTTCGCTACGTTGAACGGCATGGATGTTGTCGGTTTCTCCGTCTATCGCTCGCAAGGGGCAAGCGACGTTGCGGTCGCGAATGAGGTGGCCGGCGCTGTGACGAAGCTGGCTCTCGGGCATCCCGGCCTTCGTTTCGAAATCGTCGATGACACTGTTTCCTATACGCAGGGAAATTATCGATCGGCGATGCACACTCTGCTTGAGGGCGCGGCACTCTCGATCATCGTCGTGTTTCTGTTCCTGCGCGACTGGCGGGCAACGCTGGTTGCGGCGGTCGCTCTGCCCCTGTCGATCATTCCGACATTCTTTGCGATCGATCTGCTCGGGTTCTCGCTCAACATTCTCAGTCTTCTGGCAATTACGCTGGTGACGGGGATATTGGTCGATGACGCGATCGTCGAGATCGAGAATGTCGTCCGGCATCGCAACATGGGCAAATCCGCCTATCGCGCGGCGCTTGATGCGTCGGACGAAATCGGACTGGCGGTGATTGCAATATCGGCAACGATCATTGCCGTCTTTGCGCCTGTGGGGCTGATGAGTGGCGTGGTCGGGCTTTATTTCCGGGAATTCGGACTGACCGTGGCCATTGCCGTGTTCTTTTCCCTTCTCGTCGCGCGGCTGATTACGCCGGTTATGGCGGCCTATATCATGACCACGTCTCCGCCGGTCGAGCCCGGGAAAGGCACCTTGTCGCTCGTCTATGAAAGGCTGTTGCAACAGACCCTGCGCTGGAAATGGGTGACGGTGACATCCGCCTTTGGCTTGTTCGCCTTGGCGATGATCTCGCTGATGTCGCTACCGACCACGTTTCTGCCGGAGGAAGATACGGGGCGTTTGACGCTGACCGTTGAGCTGCCCCCGGGTACCAGTCTTGACGAGACCCGTGAGGTTACCGACAGGATCGAGGCTACAATCGGTCGGGCCGATGAGGTTGAGGGTGTGCTGGTGCGGGCCGGATCGAGCATGAGCGGCCAGCAGGATGTGCGATATGCAGTTGTTTCGGTCGACCTTAAGCACAAGGCCGAGCGAAACCGGTCATCCTTTGCGATCGAAGCCCAACTCGAAAGGGCGTTGATCGACATTCCCGATGTCCGGCTGCGCTTCCTCAATGATCGCGGTGGCCGCGACATATCCTTCTCTGTGCTGGGCAGTGACGGCGATGCCGTTCAAGGTGCGACGGACCGGATCCTGCGCGAGATGGCCGCGGATAGGAATTTCGTCGGACCGTCGAGCGACAATGTGGCGATGCGGCCGGAGCTTCGCATGACGGTCGATACCGAAAAGGCGGCAACGCTTGGTGTATCGACTGCAGTCATTGCCAGCACGATGCGGATCTCGACCATTGGCGATGTGGATTCGCGTCTGGCGAATTTCGTTGAAGGATCGCGCCAGATCCCGATCCGCGTCGTTCTTGATCGCGCTGCGCGTGGCAAGTTGCCAGTGTTCGAAACGCTGAGCGTGCCTGCGGCGAATGGTGGGCAATTGCCATTGTCGGCAGTTGCCTCGATCAGCTTTGACGAAACTGTCGCGGCGATCGATCGCTTCGACCGCCAGCGCCGTATCGAGATCGGCGTGGATATGGCAAACGGCCTGACGTCAGGTCAGGGACTTGAGCGCCTGATGCAGCTTGAGAGCGTCAAGAGCCTGCCCGATGGCGTGCGTGTCCAGGCGACCGGCGATTCAGACACCGAAGGCGAGATATTCGGAAGTTTTGCGGTCGCGATGGGCGGGGGCATCATGCTGGTGCTGATTGTCTTGATCCTGCTTTTCAGAAGCGTCTTGTCGCCATGGACTATCCTGGCATCCCTGCCGCTCTCCATCGGTGGGGTCGTCGCAGCGCTTCTTGTCAGCGGATATCCGATATCCCTGCCGGTGGTGATCGGCATCCTGATGCTGATGGGTATTGTCACCAAGAACGCGATCATGCTGGTCGATTTCGCAATCGAGCGGGAAGCCCAGGGGCTCTCCCGCGGCGAAGCGATCGTCGAGGCCTGCCGTGAACGAGCGCGCCCGATTATCATGACGACGCTTGCCATGGTGGGCGGCATGCTGCCTTCAGCTTTCGGGATCGGAGAAGGGGGAGAGTTTCGGGCGCCGATGGCAATCGCGGTGATCGGTGGACTGCTGGTTTCCACCTTCCTTTCGCTGATCGTGATCCCGTCATTGCACCTGATCATCTCAAGAGCCGGCGATCGTGCCGGTCGCATCTTCCGGCCTTTCATCCAGTCGGCCGAAGCGGACATGAAATAGGTCCGGTAAACAGGCGCGCCACAATCCACGGCCCCTAATTTCCCCCTAGGGCCGATCCGCGGCGCGCTTGGACGGGGCCAGCTTCCGCAGGCTGGCCCCGTCATCTTTTTTGGCTGTGTTGCAACGCGGGTTTCCGGTGTAAAGGAGGCCTTGGCGAAACCGGAACGCCGCCACACGACGTCTAGTAATTGCGCTCAACCAAAATCATCAGAATAACGGGGCCGCCCAGAAGGGCACCGGCTAACGCGACCGATATCAGTAGCTGGAATATGAAACGGGAAAATGTTCTGCGGGCCATTCGGCGCAACCTCTATCGGATGGAGATCGGGGGCCTGCGCAGATGCCGATTGCGGAGGTTCGACGATAGATTGATCCCGGCTCGCATGAGAGCCCGCCGCCGTCCGGCAGGCGGGATTCAGGGGAGCGTGTCAGGTTTCAAGCACTCGCATGAAGCTGCAGGTGCCTGATGACGTCGCCGACAGTCAGGAAGCGATCGGCGGCGTAGTCGTCGATCTTGAAACCAAATTCCTCCTCGAAGACCATCACCATTTCGGTGATCTCCAGTGAGTCCGCGCCCAGATCATGCGACAGGCTCGCCTCGTCAATGACGAGTTCGCACGGGAGGTCAAGATAGGTTGCGATAAGGCTCCTGACCTTGTCGGGCAGGTTCTGGCTGATGGGCTGATGAGAACCGGCGTGACGTGGAGTTTGCATAGTCGTCAGCTCTTTCGATGTTATGGGTTGGCGATGTTGTGGGTTGGGAAGCGTTTTCGCT
Organism: Neorhizobium sp. UBA3556; assembly: GCA_002376235.1. GTDB lineage: Bacteria > Pseudomonadota > Alphaproteobacteria > Rhizobiales > Rhizobiaceae > Neorhizobium. The sequence goes on from DFNX01000006.1 coordinate 355,063, forward strand.
CGAAAGCTCGAGTTGCAGGCCGAAAGGCGCCGGGACGCCAATACGTCTCCTGCGCCAACTCGTCGGGCATGGACCGGGAGGCGGCTGACACATTGCTGATGGGCCAGCTCCGGTCTGTTTCATCGGGCGCGTGTGAAGGCGATACCGGTGGTGTTTGCACGTCGCGTAAATCGTGCGCGGCCTCTTTTCAGGAAAAGCCTTTCCCATTGGATCTGACGAACCAGCAATTCGGCCGTCATCATCACAACGGTGACGATGAGCATGGAAAGTACGACGTCGGAGAGATAATGGCCGCCAAACAGGATGCGGTTGAAGGACAATGAGACTGCGAGCAGCCCAAGCAAAAGTTGCGCAATCCTGCGCGTGATCATGTGCCCGGCCGGAATGAGATAGACCAGAGACATCATAGCCGTCGCGCCTGCTGCCTCTCCGGACGTGAAGGAACAATTCGACGCGCAGGCTTCTGACAATTCCCAGGCTGCGGACAAGGGGTGATCGCCACCTAGGCCCAATGTGTCGCGTGGCCTTGCCCGTCCAAACGTGTCTTTCAGGAACATGTTGACGATGAGGCCGACACCCACGCCATAGGTGATCAGCGGAACGAGCGCGCGGCCCAGATCGACACCGACCGCCTTTCTCAATCGTCGCGATGTCACCAGAACGACCGAGGCGCCAATGACAAGAGTGCCTGCCCAGAAATTCGCCTGCCGCAGCGCCTGCAGCGATCCGTTATGCCTCAAAGGAAACTGCTCGCCATCGAAGAAATACTGGGAGACCGTCATGTCGATCGAGGGATTGAGATAGAATGCGGCGCTCGTGACCAGCGTCGTCATGAGGACGAGGAAAAGGTGGAAGCCCGCCTGCTTGCTGCGTGGGTATGATGACATGATAGGTTTGCTCCGAATGTTCGGGGCAGCCTAGTGCGGGCCACAGGGCCGGTTCATTTCGTCTTGTTTCTTATTGTTGCACGCCCTTTGAAGAAGCCTTGAGGGCAGGTTTTCGGGCAAGCCGTGATCCGGTGGAAGCGTCCTTTGTCGGCCGCTTTCCATGCCTCGCAACAAAACTTAATAAAGCGACACATATGCTGTCCGGCGGGCATGCGAAACGCGTGCAGTCAGGCGATCAAGGACAAAAGCCGTGCAAGTAAATTCAGCCAATGCGAAGATCCTGATTGTCGAGGACGATCCCGAAATCGGCAAACTGCTCGCGCTGGCCATTCAGGAAAACGGCATGGTGGGGACGGTTGCCGAAGACGGGCATGTGATGAATGCCCTCTTACGCAGCAACGAATTCGATCTCATCATCCTGGATGTCATGTTGCCCGGCGAAGACGGCTTGAGCATCTGCCGGCGTATTCGCTCGGAAAAGACGACGCCGATCATCCTTCTGACTGCACTTGGTGAAGAGGTTGACCGTATCGTCGGGCTGGAGGTCGGGGCGGACGATTATATCACCAAGCCGTTCAGCCCCCGTGAAGTCGTCGCCCGTATCCGCAGCCTGCTTCGGCGTGCGTCCTATGGTCTGGTGAATACGCCGGTTCAGCGGAAGCTGCGCTTCGAAGGCTGGCAGATCGATCCGCTTCGTCGCCAGTTGCATGATCCGAGCAATGCAAGAGTTGCGGTGACGACGACGGAATTCGATCTGCTTCTGGCCTTCTGCCGCAATCCCGGCCGCGTCATAACCCGTGAGGAACTTCTTTCGCTCACCCATACCGGTCTCGCGGGGCCGATCGAACGTAGTGTCGATGTTCATATCAGCCGTCTGAGGCAGAAGATCGAGGCGGATCCGAAGACCCCCGTATTGCTGCAGACGGTGCGTCTTGGCGGCTACATGTTTACCGCAAACGTCGAGCAGGCCTGAAGCTCCGAGCGGTTTTAAGCGCGGGCGCTGTGCATGCGACAAAAAAGCCGGGCATTGCCCGGCTTTCAACATAAACGGCGCCTGCTCGCCTTAGAACTTGTAGCCGACGAACAGAGAGGCGGAAGGCTGGGTTTTTTCTTCCACGATCGGACTGTCAGCGGCATCGCCGGTCAGGAAGCCGACGCCTGCTTCGCCGCGCACCAGCCAGTTTTCGCTCAGCATATAGATGGCTGATGCCGAAACGTTGACGCGCTTCAGACCGGCTTCCGCCTTATATTCGGAAAGACCGGATCGTGCAGCCTGAGCAGCAGTGACGCCGAAATAGGATTGCATGTGCTTGTCGTTGGCGACCACTGCCTCGACGCCTGCCCCGAGGATCAGCCGCTCCGTGACCGGCGCCTGGTATTCGGCCCCGAATGTGCCGATCAGGCTCTCGCTGCCGCTGATCGTCTGGTCGATGCTGGCATAGATCTCGAAGCCGTTCCAATTGTAGGATGCCTTGGCGCCAATGGTGGCCGCGAAGTCGATATCGCCGAGGCCCTCAAGGCGATCCGCGTCGTCTTCGTCACGACCGCCTTCGTAGCCGACCTTGCCCGCGAGAGCGAAGCCGTCATGTCGGAGTGCGGTTATCGTTACGCCGCGCGGATCGATTTCCAGCCATTCGCCATAGGTGAAAACCACGAATGGGACAGGCTGTATCTGAAAATCCTTGCCGCCTTCATATTCCGGTTCGTAGATCCCGCCGGCACCAACGATGAGGCTCCAGCTGCGTTCAGGTTTCTCGTTGTTGAACCGCTCCTGGTCAAATGCTGGTTCGGGGGGCTGTGCCGACTGGCTCGCATCTGCGGCAAGCGTTGTCGAAGCGGTGCCGGCGATCGCGAGCGTAATGTATAGGGCGCTTGCGAGAAGTCGCCGATCGGTCCGTTGAATAAAAGACATGGGTGCTCCAGTGATTTGACACGGGCAGAACCCCGAAAGGCGAGCCGTGTGTGCAACACATTTGTCCTGTCATGGATGGAGGTGGCGCAGCATGTCTTTGTGTTACGGTTTGTTGCGGACAAGGTGTGCAAGGGGCTCGACACAAAACTTAATGTCGCTTTTGGATCTGAGGCACTATCCTGGCCGACGACGGACTTGTGACAAAGGCCGCATCACGGTTTTCATCGGGCATAACTGCCCAGGGGGGCGCTTTGGGATCTCGGATTTCCCAGCTGTTTTCAACCATTCACGGCCAGATCACCGCAGTCATTTTCGCCTGCCTTGTCATCGCCTTCATCATCGGATCGACACTGGAAAGCTGGGTAAGCAACGATTACAGCGTTCCCGACCTTGAAAGCATGTCTGGCAGCGTTACGGTGATTGCATCCGTCTTGTCGCCCGCAACTTCTGCCGAGAGGCTCGCGATTATGACGGCCGCCAATCGCGGCGGCCTGCATCTTGGCCTGCGCCCACTTTCATATTTCGATAATTTCACCACCTCCTCGCCGGAGGAGCCGCTGCTTCAGCTTATTGTCGACCGTCTCCTGCCTCCGGAATCCCGGCCGATCCCGTTTGGAGGATGGAGAACCTTCGTGGATGGCAGGCGCGTAATCGCCGCAAAAGTCGATGACGAGACGCTTCTCGTCATGGAGTTGCCGCCTGAAAACTTTCTCCGTCTTGATGCACTGAGGTTCGGCTCGAATTATCTGGTGGCTACGGTTACGCTTATCATCCTGTTTTCCGTTTTCGCGGTTCGGGCGATCACAAGTCCGCTGCGGCGTATCGCTTCGGCTGCGATGAAGGCGGACATTTCATTCGGCCCGGCAATTTTCGAAGAACAAGGGACTGTCGAGATCGTGACGCTCGCGCGCGCACTGAACGGCATGCAGCGGCGGATATCGACCATGGTGGAATCGCGGACGCGGATGCTGCGCGGTATCAGCCACGACCTGCGAACGCCACTGACGCGTCTTCGGCTGCGTGCCGAAAGAGTGAAGGAGGAGGAGGTCAAAGAGGGGCTGCTGGGAGATATCGAGCGTATCGACAGGCTGCTGAAGGAGAGCCTTGGTTACCTCCGCGACAATTACCAGCGGGAAGTCTCACAGCGCGCGGATCTCGCCTCCGTGCTGCAGACGACGTGTGACGAATTCGCCGATATGGGACATGACGTGCACTATAACGGCCCGGCGCGGATGGTCACCAACTTCAAGCCTCTGGCGCTGACACGTGCAATTACCAACCTGTGCGAAAACGCGATCAAGTTTGGCACGCATGTGAATGTCGGGCTTCGCGTCGTCGTCGATGGCCAGGCGATCATCGACATCAGTGATGACGGGCCGGGCATTCCCGAGCAATATCGCACGCGTGTGCTCGAACCGTTCTTCAAGTTGGATACGGCGCGCCAGGACACGGAAACCGGGTTCGGACTCGGCCTTTCGATCGTTGCCGAAATCGTCCAGGCGCATCATGGAAAACTGGTTCTGCTGGATCGAAAACCCAATGGACTCGTGGCGCGGATCATCCTTCCTTTGGAGCACAAATGAAAACGGCGAGCCGATTGGGCTCGCCGTAACTTTGTCGAATGCGCCAAGCTATCAGGCTGCTGCCAATGCTCCGGCCTTTGCGTCGTTCAGATATCGAACGAGGTCCTCGATGGTGATGACCAGCAGGCCGTTCTGTTCTGCAAAGATTTCAAGCTGCGGAAGACGGGCCATGGTGCCGTCGTCATTGGAGATCTCGCAGATGACGCCTGCCGGGGATTTCCCGGCCAGCTTGCAAAGATCCACTGCTGCTTCCGTGTGACCGGTGCGGCCGAGAACGCCTTCCGGATTTGCCCTCAACGGAAAGATATGGCCGGGGCGGGCAAAATCGGCGGGGCGGGCGGTGGGGTCTACAAGCGCCTTGACGGTTGCTGCGCGGTCGCCTGCCGAAATGCCGGTCGTGGTGCCGGGAATGTAGTCGACCGAGACAGTGAATGCGGTCTTCATCGATTCCGTATTGTTCGGCACCATCGGGGGGAGTTCGAGTTCGTCGATGCGATTGTGGTCCATGGCGATGCAGATCAGGCCGCGGGCCTTGTTCATCATGAACGCAATCTTTTCGTTTGTCGCATCTTCTGCAGCAAAGATCAGATCGCCTTCGTTTTCGCGATCCTCGTCATCGACAACGACCACCATCTCGCCGCGGGCGAAGGCTTCGATTGCATCTTCAATTCTGGAAATGGTCATTTCAAGTCTTTCAAGGGTTAAGCCGGTGAAGGCTGTTACATCGGCTTTCGCCGACAAAACTTTCCCTTGGGCGAACAAGCGCCACGGGCAGCCCGGTCAAAGGCCGCCGCGGGTTTGGTCTCTTCCATCCGGACTATAACCGTCGGCTCCGGCATCTCACCGGATCTGCTGACCTTCCTTTTTCAAGGAAGCGCTCGCGGGCTCCGGGGGAGACCCCGATACCGCCGGTGGGGAGTTACACCCCGCCCTGAGAACGGGACGAGTTTATTTCAACGGATACTTGAATTGCAACAGCTAAACGCGCTCGGAAAATTCCGATAGGGATGAAAATATTGCGCAATCGCCAGGAGATGCGCTTTATTTTGCTATCAGGAGCTCGATCCCGCGCTTCTCGAATTCTTTCGCATCCCGGTCGGAAATGCCGTCATCGGTGATGAAGGAGTTGATCACGTCCAGTGATCCAAGGCGGGTGAAGGATGAGCGGTTGATCTTGGTGCTATCGGCGACGAGATAGACATGCGCCGCGGCCTTGATCATCGCTTCCTTGAGCTGCAGGTCGGCAAAGCTCGGATAGGTGAGGCCAGCATCGAGCGCCACGCCGGCGGTTGCGAGAAACAGCTTGCCGGCGAAGATATTGCGAAAGTATTCGACCGACTTGTCGCCCGAGAGCGACAGCGTTGGCGATTTGAACTGCCCGCCCGGCATATGCACCGCAAAGGTCGGCACCGAGCCCAGGATAATGGCGATGTTGAGCGCATTGGTGATCAGCGTCAGGTCACGCCGATTGGTCAGCCGGGTTGCGATCTCGGTCGTCGTGGTGCCCGCATCGAGGATCAGCGTCTCGCCGTCCTTGACCAAACTTGCGGCGAGCGCGCCGATGCGGCGCTTCTTGTCCATGTTCTCCTGGTGGTGGAGCGTCATCGTGCCGGTCGCGGGTGCTGCGGTGTTCAGATAGGCGCCGCCATGTTCGCGGGTGATAAAGCCTTCGCTCTCCAGCCGCTCCAGATCCTGTCTGATCGTCGCTTCCGACACGCGGAAGGCGCCGGCGAGGTCTCTCACCCGCGCCGACCCTTCTTCCTGAAGCCATTCGAGGATACGGCGTCGTCTCGGCTCAGATAGCAGGCCGATCATCGATTCCGAAGCATCCTGCTCTTCTTTCGCTTCCATTCCGACCTGCCTAAATCCTTGAACCGCAAACAATCGAAACCATTCGACTCTCTTTTATGGGATCATTACAGGAACAGCCTTGCGCTTTAAATCCTCAATTCGCGTTCTGCTGCAGGACGACACGTGCCTGCAGCTTCTGCTGCACCTGATCGACGACAACGGCGGCGATGATGACGAGGCCTTTGATCACGGTCTGCCAGAAGGACGAAACGCCCATCATGATCAGTCCGTCCGCAAGAATGCCGATGACGAATGCGCCGACGATGGTGCCGGCGATGCGGCCGCGTCCACCGGACATGGATGTACCGCCCAGAACCGCTGCGGCAATGGCATTGAGTTCGAATGTCTCGCCGGTTGCCGGATGGCTCGCCTGTAGCTGCGATGAAATGATCAGGCCGACGAGTGCCGCGCAAAGCCCGGAGAACATGTAGACGAACAGTTTCGTGCGATCGACATTGACGCCGGAGAGCGCCGCTCCACGCTCATTGCCGCCGACGGCATAGATATGCCGGCCAAGCGGCGTGCGCGTTGCGAGATAGGCGGCTCCCAATGCGACCACGACCATGATCCAGACTGAGACGGGCAGACCTAGAAATGTACCCGAGCCAATGACCCGGAACGTGTCCGAGCCGTATTCCGGGTTACCTGAAAGGTTCGGAAATGTACGGCCCTCGGAAAAGAGGAGTGCCGAGCCGCGGGCCACATAGAGGATGCCGAGTGTCGCGATGAATGGCGCGACATTCAGCTTTGTTATCAGCATCCCGTTTATCCAGCCTATGAATATGCCGACGACGAGCACGATGAGGCAGATCTCTATCGTGTTGAACTGGACGCTGTAGGCGACACCGACAAAGCCGAGGTCGATGCCGTAAAGAACCAGATAACCGGCCACCATGGCGCACAGGCCGACGATCGAGCCGACCGAAAGATCGATACCGCCTGCGATGATGACGAAGGTCATGCCGATCGCAAGGATGGCATTCAGTGCAACATGCTTCGAGATGATCAACATGTTGCCTGTCGTCAGGAAGTTCGGCGCCGCGATGGCGAAGAAGGTGAAGACCAGGATCAGCGCCACGAAGGTGCGCATGTGCAGAAGCAGCAGAAGCGCCGATGTTCTGGATTTGTGACCGCCGATCACGGTCTTGGCGTTGCCCGAGGCGTCGATGCTGCTCATTGTGTTTCAACCCTGTTCAGATTTGGGGTTGCCGCGGAAATGACCTCCGCAGCGCTCGCGCCGGCCGGGAATTGCCCGGTCAGCCGTCCATTCGCCATGACGAGTACGCGATCGGAGAGGGCGAGAACTTCTTCCAGATCGGATGTTACGAAGAGAATGCCGAGGCCGTCTGCGGCAAGCCGGCGCATGGTGCGAAAGATTTCCGCCTTGGCGCCGATATCGATGCCGCGTGACGGTTCGTCCATCAGCAGGATTTTCGGCCTTGTCATCAGCGCCTTGCCGATGACGACTTTCTGCTGGTTTCCGCCGGAAAGGCTGGAGACTGGATGTTCGAGGCTGGCGATCTTGATGGCCATGCGCTTGACGAATTCCGCCGCCTTGGCGGCTTCAGCCTTCAGCGACAGGTGAAAGCCGCGGGTGAAATCATAAAGCGACGACATGGTCAGGTTTTCGCGGATCGTCATGATCTGCACGAGACCGTCGCGCTTGCGATCTTCCGGGATCAGCGCCAGACCGCGGCGGATGCGGCCGGAGACACTTTTTTCCTTCACCGGCTTGCCGCCGATGAAGATCTGGCCCGAGGAATTCGGGTGCTGCGCCATGATGCATTCTAGAAGCTCCGAGCGGCCAGCGCCCATCAGGCCGTAAAGCCCGACGATCTCGCCCTCGCGGACGGAAAGCGACATATGGTCGACGGCATAACCGCCCGCCGGGCTCGGAAGGCAGACGTTATCGACGCGGAAGACTTCATTGCCGAGTTCGTGGTCGCCGGTCTTCGGAAATTCCTTCGAGGCGCTGCCGATCATGTTGGCGACGATCCAGGGGATATCGACGCCCTGCATCGAGCGCGATCCGGTGATCGCGCCATCGCGGAGAACGGTGATATAGTCGCCGATGCGGATCAGTTCTTCCAGCCGGTGGGAAATATAGACGATGCCGACGCCCTGTTTCCTCAGGTCGTTGATCACCCGGAACAGGACTTCCACTTCTGCTGCCGAAAGCGCAGACGTCGGTTCGTCTAGGATCAGGATGCGGGCGTTTTCGGCCAGCGCCTTGGCGATTTCGACGATCTGTTGCTGGCCGATCCGCAAGTTTCCGAGCGGCGTGTCCGGGTCGATATTCTGTTCGAGACGCTTCATCAGCGCTGCGGCAGCCGCTCTCTGCGCCTGGCTGTCGATATGGATTCCGCCGCGCGTCTTTTCGTGGCCGACGAAGATGTTTTCCGCAACGGTGAGGTTCGGAAACAGGTTGAGTTCCTGAAACACGATGCCGACGCCGTGTTTTGCGGCATCCGTCTTGTCGGCGAAGACGACCTGCTGGCCGTCTATTTCGATCGTGCCGCCGTTCAGTTGCTCGACGCCGGCGATGATCTTCATCAGCGTCGATTTTCCGGCGCCGTTTTCACCGACGAGAACGTTTACCGCTCCCATGCGCAGGTCGAAATCGACATTTTTCAGCGCCTGGGTGCCGGGATAGATTTTAGAGCCGTTGCGGATCGAAAGGCCGATGGGGTTTGCTTCCGTCATGGCGCGACCTCGATCGAGACCGGCGTGATCAGCGGTTTTTCGCTGGCCGAGCGGATGACGACGGCGCCAACGAAATCCACCTTCTTGCCTTTCAGCTCGGTATCGGCAGCGGGAAGCTTGGAGACGGCCTTGTCGTTCAGCGCGCGCCCCAATTTCGCGTATTCGATCTGGTCGCGGAACGTCGAGAAATCGTAGAGATTGGTGGTGTCGCGCAAGGCGCTGCCTTTGACGACCGGCCCGAGCTGGAGCGTCGCATCGGCCTTTCCGTCGCCATCGACGTCGATTTCCGCAACGCCGGCCTTGCTGCTGGCGCGGGTATCTTCCAGGACGGTGGCCGTGCCCTTGACCGGGAAATTCCAGCCGCCGCCGGCGCCGCCGACGCGAGTGCCGTAGCTTTCGCCTGCCTTGTCGAGGTTGCCCTTGATCGCATTTTGCAGCGTTGCAAGGTCGACCGCCTTTTCGGTCAGGGCCGGTACGAGCTTGGCATCGAATGTCGTCTCGACGGTTTCGGCGATTGGATCGGCAGCAGCTTCGCCATCACCGGTTTTCACCAGTTTGCAGCCGGAAACGGACGCGGCAAGAAGGCTTGCCACAAGCAGGGTCGTGATCTTCATGGGTACCCGCACTTCTTTTAAAGCAAGAGGCACCCGGGACCGCCTATGGCGCCCCGGGTGTGGATGGCGGTCTTATGGCTTCAGCGCGAAGGTCTCGAGCTTGTCGGCATTGTCAGCGTTGATGAGAATGCAATCCATCAGCTGCTTTTCATCGAGGCCGGTCGAGCCGGTCTTGATGAACTTGTCCGCCTGTTCGACGGCATTCTGTGCCTGTTGGTAGGCCGGCTGAAGAACGGTCGCCTTGATGCCGCCCTTCTTGATCGAGTCACGGACGTCGTTGGACCCGTCGAAGCCGACGACGATCACATCCTTGCGGCCGGCAGCTTCAAGTGCCGCATAGGCGCCCATAGCCATCGTATCGTTGCCCGAGATCACACCCTTGATATCCGGATGTGCCTGCAGCATCGATTCCATCACGGTATAGGCTTCGGTCTGAGACCAGTTGGCCGTCTGTTTAGCGACCAGCTTCATTTCCGAATACTGGTCGATGACATCGTGATAGCCCTGCGAGCGAATGCCGGCATTGGTGTCGGATTCCTTGCCCAGCAGTTCGGCGTAATTGCCCTTTTCGCCCATCAGCTTGACGAATTCTTCTGCTCCGAGCTGAGCGCCCTGGTAGTTGTTCGAAACGATCTGTGAAACTGCGACACCGGTCGTGGTGATTTCGCGGTCGATCAGGAACGAAGGGATGCCCTTGTCCTTGGCCTTCTGCACGGCGGCGACGGAAGCGTCCGCGCCTGCGTTGTCGAGAATGATGGCCTTCACACCGGCTGCAATGGCAGAATCGAAAAGTTCGCTCTGCTTGTTCGCATCATCGTCGTGAACCAGAACCATGGTCGCATAACCCAGTTCCTTCGCCTTTGCCGCAGCGCCGTCGGCTTCAGCCTTGAAGAATGGGTTGGAGTGGCTCGGCGTGATGATTGCAATCGTATCGGCCGCAAGTGCGGTGCCTGACATGGCGCCGGCAATACCCAGCGCGACGACGGACATCAAAAGACGTTTCGTAAGCTTCATGATTACCTCCCGTTGAAAAAAGACCACCCTCCCGTGGCGTCTGTCGCAAACTATCGATCACTTTCGTTTAATGTCAATATGTTTTTGATGGCTGCGCTTTTGTGTGGCGATCACATGGTGTTGTTCTCGCTTATGTTGCGGTGCGGCATGTTTTTTGAACCTGTCGCAGCTTTCGGTATCAATAAAGCGCTTGAATGTTATGGCGACGTGTGTCAACTAATGTGCAAACGAAAGAGATCGAAAGTAATCAAAAGTCTTTTGTTAGGTTTTGATAGGCCTGATGCCCCTCCTGAGGAAGGGGGCTGCTTTGGCGCAGAGGATGCGCAGAGCCACGCCACAAGCCGACAATGACGATACGGAATCATCGGAGGAAGCATCATGACTGAACAACGTTTCGGCGCCGGGATCTGGCATTTCGCAACCTATCTCGACCGTTACGCGACGGATGGTTACGGCACGCCGCGCAGTGTCATCGAGGCGATCGATCTGGCCGGCCAGGTCAAGGATCTGTCGGTTGTCGATATCAACTATCCCTTCTTCGGCGGCGACTTTTCCAATGCGCAGGTAAAAGAGGCGCTCGATCGCAACAAGCTCGGCGTCATCGGCATTACGCCGGAAATCTACACGCGCGAATTCGTCAAGGGCTCCTTCACCAATCCGGATGCCGGCGTCCGTCGCCGCACCCATGAGCTGGTGACCGAAGCCTGCGATCAGGTCCGTTATTTCGGCGCCGATTACGTCAAGCTGTGGCCAGGCCAGGATGGCTGGGACTATCCGTTCCAGGTCGATTACGGCACGCTGTGGAAGCATTCGCTCGATGGTGTCGGGCAACTCGCCAGCGAAAACCCGGATCTGAAATTCGTCATCGAATACAAGCCGCGTGAGCCGCGGGTGCGGATGAGTTTTGGTTCGGTTGCCCGCACCCTTCTCGGCATCGAGAAGATCGGCCTGCCGAATGTCGGCATCCTGCTCGATTTCGGCCACGCCATCATGGGCGGTGAATCGGCCGCCGACAGCGCCCAGCTCGCGATCGACTACGGTCGCCTGTTCGGCATGGACGTCAACGACAACTACCGCTCTTGGGATGACGATCTGGTCGCCGGCAGCCTGCATCCGATCGAACTCTTCGAGTTCTTCTATGTTCTTCGGAAGAACAAGTGGGAAGGCGTGTGGCAGCTCGACCAGTTCCCGTTCCGTGAAGACAGTGTCGCGACTGCCAATCACGCGATCGATTTCCTCAAGGCCGCCGACAAGGGGCTCGATGCGCTCGATATCGATGCGTTGAAGGAAGCGCAGAGCCGCCACGATGCGATCGGCGCGTTAAAGATTGCGCAAAAGGCCCTGTTCGGCGCCATGTAGGCGCCGCTTGCGGCAATAGCCAGATCCGGCCCAATCCGGCAATGAAAGGCCAATACCCATGTTGAAGAATGACCTCGTCGATACCATTCGCGAGAAAGCATTGTGGATGCGCCGCAGGGCTTTCACGATGGTCCATGATGCCCAGCTCGGACATCCTGGCGGCGATTTCTCGGCGATCGATATCATCGCGACGCTCTATTTCGGCGTGATGCGGTATGACCCGAAAAAGCCGGATATGCCGGAGCGGGATCGCTTCATCATGTCGAAAGGTCACGCAACGGGCGCGCTTTACACCGCGCTTTGCGCTGCCGGCTATTACCCGGAAGACTGGCTGAAAACCTATATGCAGCCGCAGTCGAAGCTGAACGGCCATCCGAACCGTAATTATCTTCCCGGCGTGGAAACCAATACCGGACCGCTCGGCCATGGCCTGCCGGTGGCACTCGGTATCGCGATCGCCGGGCAGATGACCAAAAGCGATTACCGCACCTTCGTGCTGACCGGCGACGGGGAGTTGCAGGAAGGTTCGAACTGGGAAGCGGCGATGAGCGCCGGCAATCGCAAGCTCGGCAAGTTCACGCTGATCGTCGACCGCAACCGGCTGCAGCAGGGCATGGGAACGGAAGAGACCAACGGTCTCGATCCGCTCGACGACAAGTTCCGCGCCTTCGGCTGGGATGTCGAAGTGATCGACGGGCATGATGTCGATGCGCTCGTCAACGCCCTGTCCGAGCCGCCGGGCGGCCGTTCGAAACCGCTCTGCGTCATTGCCAATACCATCAAGGGCAAGGGCGTCTCCTTCATGGAAAACAAGGCGTCCTGGCACCATGGCGTGCCGAATGCCGAACAATATAATATCGCCATGGAGGAACTGGTCTGATGGCTGCACCCGCCGCAAAACAGCAAGGTTTTTACGATTGTCGCGATGCCTGGGCACGCACGATCGAAGAGCTTGCGGAAAGTGATCCGCGCATCGTAGCCGTCGTCAACGACTCCGTCGGCTCTTCGAAGCTCGGTGGTTTCCAGAAGAAGTTCCCGGATCGGCTGGTCAATGTCGGCATTGCCGAGCAGAACATGGTGGGCGTCGGTGCCGGTCTCGCCAATGGCGGCCGCATCCCCTTCGTCTCGGCGGCTTCCTGCTTTTTGACCGGCCGTGCGCTCGAGCAGGTCAAGGCCGATATCGCCTATGCCGGCTTCAACGTGAAGCTTGTCGGCCAATCATCCGGTGTCGCCTATGGCGAGCTTGGGCCGACACACCATTCGATCGAGGATTTTGCCTGGCTGAGACCGCTGAGCAATATCAAGGTGGTGGTGCCAGCCGATAGCTGGGAAACGGCTGAGGCAGTCAAGTGGGCGGCAGCATACGAAGGCCCGGTCTATATCAGGCTGAGCCGCATGCCGGTGCCGGATCTTGTGGTCGAAAACCGGAAATTCCAGCCCGGCAAGGCGGAGCTTGTCCGCAAGGGCGATGACGTCACGATCATTGCCTGCGGCACCATGGTGCATCTCGCCGTCCAAGCGGCAGTAGAACTCGAAGCGGAAGGCATTTCCGTCCGCATCCTCAACATGGCGACCATTTCGCCGCTCGACGAGGCTGCGATTTCCGCCGCCGCCAGCGAGACGGGCGCAATCGTCACGGTCGAGGAAGCCAATATTCACGGCGGTCTCGGCGGCGCGGTGGCCGAACATACCTCGGCCAATCTTCCGGTGCCGATCGAACGGATGGGCTTTCCGGGCTTCGTGCCGACCGGCTCTGTCGAATGGCTGTTCGATCATTTCGGCCTGACGGCCACCGGGATCGCCAGATCCGCACGCAAGGCGATCGGGCGCAAGCGGGGATGAGTGAAGCCGGGAGGGGAGAATTCATCATTGCCGTTGACCAGGGGACGACCAATACCAAGGCGATCCTGGTCAATTCGGCGGGGGAGGTCGTCGCCAAGGCATCTGCGCCCCTGACATCCAGCTATCCTCGGCCCGGTTGGGCGGAGCAATCGGCTGAGGATATCTGGGCAACGGTGCAGGCGGTCATTGCCGATGTCGGCGGCAAGGCCGGTGCCAGGATCGCCGGGCTGGCAATCGCAAACCAGCGCGAGACGCTGGTCGTCTGGAATGCCGCGACGGGAAAGCCCATCGCGCCAGCCATCCTCTGGCAGTGCCGACGCACGGCTAAGGCCTGCGAGGCGCTGATTGCCGAAGGCCGCGACCCGATGGTGGTCGAGGCGACCGGGCTCTCCATCAACGCGTTGTTTCCCGCTTCCAAACTCGCTTGGGTGATGGAGAACGTGGCCGAGGCGAAGATGCTCTCCGCGCAAGGTCTGCTTCGTGCAGGCACGGTCGATAGCTGGCTGCTCTACAAGCTTACCGGTGGGCAAGTTTTTGCCACCGACCATTCGAATGCATCGCGCACGCAGCTGTTCAATACCGGTTCATTAAAATGGGATGAGGGTCTTCGCGACCTGTTCGGCGTTCCGGCCACGGCCCTGCCCGAAGTCCGTCCGTCTGACAGCCGGTTCGGCGAAGTGGCCGAAGGCGCGACTGCACTCGATGCCGGTGTGCCGATCCTTGCGATGATGGGCGATAGCCATGCAGCCCTTTATGGCCATCGCGTCCGTGCGCCGGGTCTCGTCAAGGCAACCTATGGAACCGGTTCGTCGCTGATGACGCTGACGCCCGGACGTGTCCTGTCGAAAAATGGCCTTTCCAGCACGATCGCCTGGAGCGACCGGAACGGCGTCGCCTATGCGCTGGAAGGCAATATCACCGTTTCGGCGCAGGCTGCGGCCTTTGCCGCCGAAATGCTCGGGCTGCCGGATGCGAAGGCCTTGTCCGCTCTTGCCCAGACCGTTCCGGATGCCGCGGGCGTTGTCTTCGTCCCGGCTCTTGCGGGATTGGGGGCGCCCCATTGGAACGACAATGTTTCGGGCACAATCTCCGGCATGACACTGGCGACGACCCGTGCTCATCTCGCACGCGCCACGCTCGATGCCATCGTCCTGCAGATCGCGGACGTTTTCGTTGCCATGGAGAAGGATCTCGGGGCAAAGCTCGACGGCTTGCTGGCCGATGGCGGGGCGTCTTCCAACGATTTCCTGATGCAGATGCAGGCGGATGTTCTGGATCGCCCGGTGGCCCGGAGTGGTCAGGCGGAGGTCGGCGCGATTGGCGTCGCAATGATGGCGCTGGCGAGCCTGTGTGGAGAGAAATCGGATACCGACGAGACCAGAAGCGAGTTTCAACCGCATGCCGATGCAGCCGTCTGGCGACAGGAAGCTAAACGCGGCTGGCAGTCGTTGCTGACACAACTGACCGCTCATTGAAGCTTGCAGAAAATCTCAATTCTCCAGCGAAAACAATACGTTTACCCGTTGTGTGTAAACCGTATCATTGCCACTTGACCGAGTAATCCGGCTGTCATAGCCTCAACGCATTCACCAGGGGTGTCCCGGCAAGGGGCTGAGATTCTGCTATCGCGCGCAGTGACCCGTTGAACCTGATCCAGTTCATACTGGCGTAGGGACGGTGCAAAACGCTGTGATGAATCTCGAATCCTTGAACCCGGATTCCGCGATCGGCGTTCTTCCATCTTTCCGGCTCTAGGACTGGGTCTCCAACCTTGAAACTTGGAGCCTCACGATGAATATTGCCGCCAAAAATCAAAGTCCGACCGTCACCTCGGGCGCATTTCCGGCTTCCACCAAAATCCATGTTGCGGGCAGGGAATATCCCGATCTGCGCGTTCCGATGCGCGAGATTGCGCTTCACCCGACATCCGGCGAGCCGCCGGTACTGGTCTATGACAGTTCCGGCCCTTATACCGATCCTGCCCATATCGTCGCGATCGACCGGGGCCTTCCGCGCCTGCGCGAAAACTGGGTTCTTTCTCGCGGCGACGTCGCCCGATACGAGGGCCGTCACGTCAAGCCGGAGGATAACGGCTTTGCCACCGGCGAGCGGCTGACGCCGGAATTTCCTATTCGCAACATGCCGTTCAAGGCCAATGCCGGTCGTGCGGTTACCCAGGTTGCCTATGCGCGTGCGGGCATTATCACGCCGGAAATGGAATTCATCGCCATCCGCGAAAACATCGGCCGGCAGGCGGCAAAGGAAGCCCTTACGCGCGATGGCGAAAGTTTTGGTGCGCATATCCCGGATTACATCACGCCGGAATTCGTCCGTCGCGAAGTGGCGGAAGGTCGCGCCGTCATCCCGGCAAACATCAATCACCCCGAAAGCGAACCGATGATCATCGGCCGCAATTTTCTGGTGAAGATCAACGCCAATATCGGTAATTCCGCCGTCACCTCGTCGATGGCGGAAGAGGTGGAAAAGATGGTCTGGGCGATCCGCTGGGGTGCCGATACCGTCATGGATCTTTCCACCGGCCGCAACATTCACAATATCCGTGAATGGATCATCCGAAACTCTCCTGTGCCGATCGGCACGGTGCCGCTCTATCAGGCGCTGGAGAAGGTGAACGGGATTGCAGAGGATCTGTCCTGGGAAGTCTATCGCGACACGCTGATCGAACAGGCCGAACAGGGCGTCGATTATTTCACCATCCATGCCGGAGTGCGGCTTTCCTATATCCATCTCACCGTCAACCGCGTCACCGGCATCGTCTCGCGCGGCGGCTCGATCATGGCCAAGTGGTGTCTGCATCATCACCGCGAAAGCTTTCTCTACGAGCATTTCGACGAGATCTGCGACATTGCCCGCGCCTATGACGTGACCTTCTCGCTGGGTGACGGATTGCGTCCCGGTTCGATCGCCGATGCCAATGATGCCGCCCAGTTCGCCGAGTTGGAGACGCTCGGAGAACTGACGAAGATTGCCTGGGAGAAGGATTGCCAGGTCATGATCGAAGGCCCCGGCCATGTGCCGATGCACAAGATCAAGGAGAACATGGACAAGCAGCTGAAGACCTGTGGCGAGGCGCCGTTCTATACGCTCGGTCCACTCACCACCGATATCGCACCCGGCTACGATCACATCACCTCTGCGATCGGGGCGGCGATGATCGGCTGGTTCGGCACCGCCATGCTTTGTTACGTCACGCCAAAGGAACATCTGGGCCTGCCCGACCGCGACGATGTGAAGACCGGGGTTATCACCTACAAGATCGCAGCCCATGCCGCTGATCTGGCAAAAGGCCATCCTGGAGCGCAGATGCGCGACGATGCCCTGTCGCGCGCCCGGTTCGAATTCCGCTGGGAGGACCAGTTCAACCTGTCGCTCGACCCGGATACGGCGCGGAATTTCCATGATGAGACCCTGCCGAAGGATGCGCACAAGGTGGCGCATTTCTGCTCCATGTGCGGGCCGAAATTCTGCTCGATGCGGATCTCGCATGATATTCGCGCTGAAGCGCAGAAGGAGGGGCTTGAGGCGATGGCGGCGAAATATCGCGATGGCGGAGATCTCTACATGCCGGTCCCAAATCCGCTGGCAAATGTGGGGAGCGAAGCCTGATGTCTCTGTTTCTCGTCAAAGGGGCCGGCGTTGCCGGCCTTACTGTGGCTCTTGAGCTTCTGAGACGTGGCGAAGATGTCGATATCGTCGATTATCAGGACACGATCGGGCAGGGCGCATCGCATTTCGCCGGCGGCATGCTGGCGCCCTATTGCGAACGCGAGGCAGCGGAAGAGATCGTGCTGACGCTCGGGCTTGATGCCGCTGACTGGTGGGACAAGGCGGTGCCGGGAGCGGTCATCCGCAACGGTACGCTGGTCGTGGCGCAGCCGCGCGATTTGGCCGATCTCACTCGGTTCGCTTCCCGCACATGCGGTCACTCCTGGCTTGGCAAGGACGAAATTGCCGATCTGGAACCGTCACTTGCCGGCCGCTTCGAAAAGGCATTGTTCTTCGAAGGTGAGGCGCATCTCGATCCGCGTCGGGCACTGGCGGGGCTTGCCAAGGCGATCCGCAATCATGGCGGAGAGTTCCATCTCGGCTGGGGGCCTGCGCCAAAGAAAGATTATACCGCCGTCATCGATTGCACCGGCCCGGCGGCCATCCCCAACATCCCGGGCCTTCGCGGCGTGCGCGGCGAAATGCTCTATCTGGAGACCGCAGAGGTGACGCTGTCGCGGCCGGTCAGGATGCTGCATCCGCGCCACCCGATCTATGTCGTGCCGCGCGACGATCATCGCTTCATGGTCGGTGCAACGATGATCGAGACGGAGGATGACGGGTCGATTTCGGCACGCTCGCTGATGGAGCTGCTCAACGCCGCCTATGCGCTGCATCCGGCCTTCGGTGAGGCGCGGGTGGTGGAAACCGGCGTCGGCATCCGCCCTGCCTTCGAAGACAACGTTCCGCGTGTGGTGGAGATGGAAGTCGGGCTGGCGATTGCCGGCATGCACCGCCACGGTTTTCTGCTGGCGCCAGCCATGGCGAAAAAGGCCGCCACTCGGCTCTCCAATGGGTACGCACTTCAGGAGGAGATGATCCCATGAACCTTATCGTCAACGGAGAGCCGCAGGCCTTTGAAGCCGCCACGCTCGCGGACTTGTTGCAGGCTCTGGAATACGAGGGCGATTGGCTGGCCACCGCCGTCAACGGCGATCTCGTCCACCGCGAGGATCGCGCAATGATCCATCTGGCAGAGGGGGACCGGATCGAAATCCTGTCGCCCATGCAGGGAGGCTGAACCATGTTGAAACTCTACGATACGGAATTGCCTTCGCGTCTGTTGCTCGGTACGGCCCGTTATCCCTCTCCGGCCGTGCTTTCAGAAGCAGTCAAACGTTCCGGCGCGGGTATTGTCACGGTTTCGCTTCGCCGTGAAACCTCGGGCGGCAAGGTGGGTGGTGCGTTTTTCGAGCTGATCCGTCAGTTTGGCGTGCATGTTCTGCCTAATACCGCCGGATGCCACAGCGCATCGGAGGCGGTGCTCACGGCAAAAATGGCCCGCGAAGTGTTCGGCACCAACTGGATCAAGCTCGAAGTCATCGGCCATCACGACAGCTTGCAGCCCGATGTGTTCGAACTGGTGGAGGCTGCGCGCATTCTCAGCGGCGAAGGATTTGAGGTTTTTCCCTATACGACGGACGATCTGATCGTTGGCGAAAAGCTGTTGGCCGCCGGTTGCCGGGTGCTGATGCCCTGGTGCGCGCCGATCGGTTCGGCAGCGGGGCCGCGCAACCCATCGGCGCTTGTCGCCATGCGTGCGGCTTTTCCGGATATCCCGCTGATCGTCGATGCCGGTCTGGGGCGGCCGTCACATGCGGCAGTGGTGATGGAGCTGGGCTACGATGCCGTGCTGCTCAATACGGCCGTTGCCAGTGCGGGGGATCCGCCGGCCATGGCCGAGGCATTTTCAAAGGCTATAGATGCAGGTCGGTTTGCCTATCTTGCCGGCATGCTTGAGCCGCGGGAGATGGCCGTACCCTCGACACCGGTCATCGGAAAGGCGGTGTTTTCGTGAGGCTCGATCCTTTTTATCTTATCGTCGATAGTGCCGAGTGGATCGAGAGGCTGGTGCCGCTTGGTGTCAAACTCGTGCAACTGCGCATCAAGGACAAGCCGGACAGTGTGTTGCGGCAGGAAATCCGCCGGTCGAAGGCGGTGTGCCTTGCCTATAGCTGCCAATTGATCGTCAACGATTACTGGAAGCTCGCGATCGACGAGGGGTGTGATTTCATTCATCTGGGGCAAGAGGATCTTGGCGATGCCGATCTCGGTGCGATACGCCGGTCGGCCTTGAAGCTCGGCATATCGACCCACGATATTGCCGAGCTTGATACGGCTCTGGCTGCCACGCCTGATTATGTCGCGCTCGGCCCGGTCTGGCCGACCATCCTCAAAGAGATGAAATGGCAGCCACAGGGTGTCGATCGTGTGGGAGACTGGAAACAACGGATCTGCACACTTCCTCTCGTCGCCATCGGGGGCATATCCGCGGAACGGGCGCCGCTGGTTCTCGAAAAGGGAGCGACATCTGCGGCCGTCGTCACTGATATCGTGCTGCATGAAAACCCTGAGGCGCGGACACGGCAATGGCTGGCTGCGACCGAGCCGTGGCGGCGCGGTCCGGCGGAAAAACTCTGATTCACATCCGTGCGCCATAAGGTCCTGCCTAGAGCATTTCCGCCTTTTTTGAAACGCGAAACTGCTCTATCTCTCTGTTTTTAAACAATTCCAAACGCAAAATGGGTTCCCACTTTTGCTGGAATTGCTCTGAAGCTCAGGCGTCGCGCTTTGTCATGAAAGCGTTATGAGAGATCACTAGAACCGCGACCGATCGGTTCGCCTGTGCACGGCTGTGCAGGGGCCGGTCGGTATCGCTCCGGTTGAAACGCAATCGGAGCGATTGAAACAATTTCACTCACGCCCTCGCAACCCGTTGCAGCAGCCTGCAGACTTATCGGAGTTTACCGTGACCGCTCCAATCCTGATCGAGCGCTATGGCCATCGCACATGGCTGAAATGGCATCGTGGACGTCGCCGTGTGTCCGATCCGGTCTTTACAGGCTACCGTATCGTTGAGGCCATGCGCCTCGGCGCCAGTGTCGAAGTCGATCTCGTCGTTCATGCCGATAGCGGCTGTGCGGTACTGCACGATCTGGAGCTGGATCGCGAAACGACGGGTTGCGGAAAGGTGCGCGATACCGGCGCTGCCACACTTCGGCAGCTTCATCTTCGTGACAACGAGGGGCAGCCTGTCTCCGATCGGGTTTTGCTTCTGGAGGATCTCTGCGCACTTCTCGCAAAAGAGCAGATCCATCCGGACGCTCTGCTTCAACTTGATTTCAAAGAGGATCTGGAGGCGCTCACTCCGCAACTCGTCGCCAATTTCGGTGTGAGCGTTGCGCCGATCACATCCTCCCTGATCCTGTCCGGCGGTGATTTCGAAGCCATCGCCACGCTGGCCAAGGCGGCTCCCGGTATCGCAACTGGTTATGATCCTTGCTACGGCGAGAGCCTCGCCCGACTTCAGGCAACCGGTGACTACCGCGGCTTCATCGAGCAGGCGCTTGTTACCGCGCCTGACGCCGATATGATCTATCTCGCTTACGATATCCTGCTCGCCGCCGCGGATGCGGGGATCGATCTCGTCGCTCCGGTTCACGCTGCAGGGCGTCGCGTCGATGCCTGGACGATCAACCGCATCAATCCGCAAACCATCGCGCAGGTCGAGCGTCTGCTTTCCCTCAAAGTCGATCAGATCACTACAGATGACCCGGAAGGGTTAGTCGGGGCTATTCGTCAATGACCATCAATTACAGCGCCATTCTCGACCACATGGTCGCGACTGCTCGTGAGGCAGGAGCCCTGACGCTCGATCATTTCAAGCGTTTTCGCGATATCGAGATCGGCATCAAGGGGCCGGGTGATTTCGTCTCGGATGCCGACCGGGAATCGGAGATGCTGATCCGCGATCGCCTTCTCTCCCGATATCCATGGGGCCTCACAGGTGAGGAATTTGCACCCGTGGATGGCAAGGACAGCGATCACCACTGGCTGGTCGACCCAATCGATGGCACGACCAATTTCATTTACGGCCAGCACTACACGATCACGATTTCGCTGCGTCGCGGCAATGAGACAATCTGCGGATTGATCTATAATCCCGTATCCGATGAGATGTTCACCGCGATGAAAGGGGAAGGAGCCTATCTCAATGGCACGCGCCTGCGGGTCAGCGCGAGTGAGGACATCGCCCTGATGTGCATCGGCACCGGCTTGCCGACACCCAATCTTTCGCTCTATCCGGGCGCCTATCAACGGCTCGATGACATCCGGGCGCCGATCGGTGCTGTCCGCGTCCTCGGCAGTGCGGCCAATTCCTGCGCCCATGTCGCCTGCGGCAGGCTCACTGGTTATTATGAGGAAACCGGTTTCGTGGATACGGCGGCGGGCATTCTGCTTGTCCAGGAAGCCGGCGGCATCGTGACGGACTGGTGGGGGCGCGGACCGGATGTCTATGAAAAGACCGGCACGCTGATCGTCGCCAATGCCGCGACCCATGCCTATCTGATCGAGCGGCTGCGTGCGGTGCCGCGCAAGGATGCTGCCTGAGCTTTTGTCGGTGCGAAATTCGGGTTGGCTTGCGGGCTTCGCGACGAAACCGGCTTCTCTGCGCTACAGCATGCCTCCCGAAAGTGGCCGCCGGTTTCTGGAAAAAAACATCCTGGAAAACAGGGAGGTAAAGCACGGAAAGCGAATCTGAAAGATCGCGACGTGCTTTAGAAGATCGCCCGAACTTGAATGACGATGCCAATTTAAGGCGCTGCCGTGCGACCCAACAAAACGTTGCGGCGGCTTATCCACATGCCGGGGATTTCTTCGGCAACTTCCTCAACATATCCATCCCAGCTGTTGACGGATTTTTCACGTCGTCTACTATATATAGTGTTCGAGGTTCTTCCGATTCGCGTCGGAAGCTAAGACGGGAATACGGTGCGCAAGGTCTATGAAAGGCCAAGCAATGCCGAAGCTGCCCCCGCAACTGTGAGCGACGAGCATCCGCTCGGTAACCACTGAGGCCCAGAAGGCCTCGGGAAGGTGAGATGGATGCGACGACCCGCGAGCCAGGAGACCTGCCTCAAACAGAAACGTCCACGGGCGGGGTGTCCGGAAGGTCGCGTTTGCGTGCGGGATGTTTCTGTGCGTGCGCTTCCCCGAACAGTCCGCATGAGCCACTTCGGGGGGAAGTCTTATGAGTTTGAGTATCCTGTACCATCGTCAGCACGAATGACGGGCCGCTAGCGGCCCGGCGACCGTCTGCGCCTGTCTTCATTTCCCATTTTTTGCCCGGACATCGGCGGATGTCCGAACGCTTTCGCATGCCTGTTTTTTACGAGGACCACTGATGACCATTACCGTTTATAGCAAGCCCGCCTGCGTCCAATGCACTGCAACCACCCGCGCTCTCGACCGTCAGGGCATCAATTACAGTGTCATCGATGTTTCGACCGATGCCGAGGCTTACGAACTCGTGCAGGGCCTCGGCTATCGTCAGGTGCCTGTCGTCATCGCCGGTGAACAGCATTGGGCCGGTTTTCGCCCGGACATGATCAGCGCACTCGCCTGATCCGTCATGGTGATGGGCGAGGTCGTCTATTTCTCCACGAAATCGGAAAACACTCACCGGTTCGTGGCAAAGCTGGGCGTGACTGCCCGGCGCATACCGATCAGTACCGATGAGACGCTTGAGGCGCCAAATCCCTTCGTTCTGGTCGTTCCGACCTATGGTGGCGGCGAACATAAGGGCGCCGTTCCCAGGCAGGTCATCCGTTTCCTGAACGATGCGGACAACCGATCCAACATTCGCGGCGTCATCGCCGCGGGCAACACCAATTTCGGCGCAGCCTATTGCATCGCCGGGGACATCATTTCCGCCAAGTGCCAGGTGCCTTTTCTCTACAAGTTCGAGCTTCTGGGCACGCAGGAAGATGTCGATAACGTCAGATACGGATTGGAACGATTTTGGACGCGACAAGCTTCGAAAAACCAGTGACCACGGCAAAGCCGCCCGAGACGGGACTGGATTACCACGCCCTCAACGCCATGCTGAACCTCTATGACGAGCACGGCAAGATCCAGCTCGACCGCGACCGGCAGGCGGCGAAGCAGTATTTTCTCCAGCATGTGAACCAGAACACCGTGTTCTTCCATAACCTGCGGGAAAAGCTCGATTACCTCGTGACCGAAGGGTATTACGAAGGGGAAGTGCTGGACCAGTATTCATTCAACTTCGTGCGTGACCTGTTCGACCACGCCTACGACAAGAAATTCCGTTTCCCGACCTTTCTCGGCGCCTTCAAATATTACACCAGTTACACGCTGAAGACCTTTGACGGAAAACGCTATCTCGAACGCTACGAGGACCGCGTCTGCATGGTGGCGCTGACGCTTTCGCGCGGAGACGAAAAGCTGGCACGCGATCTTGTCGACGAGATCATTTCCGGCCGATTCCAGCCAGCGACGCCGACCTTCCTCAATGCCGGAAAGAAACAGCGCGGCGAACTCGTATCCTGCTTCTTGCTTCGCGTGGAGGACAACATGGAAAGCATTGGCCGCTCGATCAATTCGGCGCTGCAGCTCTCCAAGCGCGGCGGCGGCGTGGCGCTGTCACTTACCAACCTTCGCGAAATGAGTGCGCCGATCAAGCAGATCGAGAACCAGTCTTCCGGCGTCATTCCGGTGATGAAGCTTTTGGAAGACTCATTCTCCTACGCCAACCAGCTTGGCGCGCGTCAGGGGGCCGGGGCCGTGTATCTGCATGCCCATCACCCCGATATCATGCGTTTCCTCGATACCAAACGCGAGAATGCGGATGAAAAGATCCGTATCAAGACACTGTCGCTCGGCGTCGTCATCCCCGACATCACGTTTGAACTCGCCCGCAACAACGAGGACATGTACCTGTTTTCGCCGCATGATGTGGAGCGTGTTTATGGCGTGCCCTTCACCGAGATTTCCGTCACCGAAAAATATGAGGAAATGGTCGCCGACAGCCGGATCAGAAAGAAGAAGATCAAGGCGCGCGAGTTCTTCCAGGTCTTAGCCGAGATTCAGTTCGAAAGCGGGTATCCCTACATCATGTTCGAGGACACGGTGAACAGGGCGAACCCGATCGCGGGCCGCATCACCATGAGCAATCTCTGCTCGGAAATCCTGCAGGTCAGCGAGGCGAGCACCTTCAACGACGATCTCTCCTATGCGACGATGGGCAAGGACATTTCCTGCAATCTCGGCTCGCTCAATATTGCTGCCGCCATGGACAGCGCCGATTTCGGCCAGACGATCGAGACCTCGATCCGCGCCTTGACCGCCGTTTCCGAAATGAGCAACATCACGTCCGTCCCCTCGGTCGCCAAGGGCAACGACGACAGCCACGCGATCGGCCTCGGCCAGATGAACTTGCACGGTTATCTCGCCCGCGAACGCATTTTTTACGGTTCGGAAGAAGGCGTCGATTTCACCAATATCTATTTCTACACGGTCGCCTATCACGCCGTGCGCGCTTCAAACCGCCTTGCGGTCGAAAAGGGCCGGAGCTTCAAGGGTTTTGAAAACTCGAAATATGCCAGCGGCGACTATTTCGACAAATATACCGAACAGGAATGGAAGCCCGCAACCGGGCGCGTGGCTGAAATTTTCGAAA
Source organism: Neorhizobium sp. UBA3556 (assembly GCA_002376235.1). GTDB lineage: Bacteria > Pseudomonadota > Alphaproteobacteria > Rhizobiales > Rhizobiaceae > Neorhizobium. The sequence continues at coordinate 380,097 of DFNX01000006.1, forward strand.
AAACTGGCATTCACATCCCGACACAGGATGACTGGCGGGAACTGAAGGCCGAGGTGATGGAAGGCGGGCTCTATAACCAGAACCTGCAGGCCGTGCCGCCGACCGGGTCGATCTCCTATATCAACCATTCGACATCCTCGATCCACCCGATCGTGTCGAAGATCGAGATCCGCAAGGAAGGCAAGATCGGCCGCGTCTATTATCCGGCCGCCTTCATGAGCAACGACAATCTCGGCTATTACCAGGATGCCTACGAGATCGGGCCTGAGAAGATCATCGATACCTATGCGGCGGCCACCCAGCACGTCGATCAGGGTCTGTCGCTGACGCTATTCTTCCGTGATACGGCCACGACCCGAGACATCAACCGGGCGCAGATCTACGCCTGGAAGAAGGGTATCAAGACCATCTACTACATCCGCCTTCGCCAGATGGCGCTGACCGGCACGGAAGTGCAGGGTTGCGTGTCGTGTGCGCTGTGATCCTTCAGGAAATCGATCCCATGAACATTGCCGTCAAACCCGCAGCCGCTATCCGCGCCATCAACTGGAACCGTATCGAGGACGACAAGGATCTTGAAGTCTGGAACAGGCTCACCAGCAATTTCTGGCTGCCGGAAAAGGTGCCGCTTTCCAATGACATCCCTTCATGGGTGACATTGAAGCCCATAGAGCAGCAGCTCACCATCCGCGTCTTTACTGGTCTCACCCTACTCGACACGATCCAGAACGGCGTCGGTGCGGTGCGACTGATGGAAGACGCCGTCACGCCACATGAGGAGGCGGTGCTTTCCAATGTCTCCTTCATGGAGGCCGTGCATGCACGCTCCTACTCGTCGATTTTCTCCACACTTTGCCTGACGCCGGATGTCGACGATGCCTATCGCTGGTCGGAGGAAAACGAGTTCTTGCAACGCAAGTCGTCGCTGATCATGGAGCAGTATGAAAGCGACGATCCGTTGAAGAAGAAGATCGCTTCGGTCTTCCTCGAAAGCTTTCTGTTCTATTCCGGTTTCTATCTGCCGATGTACTGGTCGAGCCGCGCACGCCTCACCAATACCGCCGACCTGATCCGACTGATCATCCGCGACGAGGCGGTGCACGGCTATTATATAGGCTACAAGTTCCAGCGGGCCGTCGAACGTCTGCCGGAGGCCAGGCGGCAGGAGATCAAGGATTTCGCCTTCGATCTGCTGCTCGAGCTTTACGACAATGAGGCGAAATATACCGAAGACCTTTATGACGGCGTCGGCTTGACCGAGGACGTCAAAGAGTTTCTGCATTACAACGCCAACAAGGCGCTTATGAACCTCGGTTACGAGGCCCTGTTCCCGGCGGAAGCCTGTAAAGTCAATCCGGCTATCCTGTCTGCCCTCTCGCCCAATGCAGACGAGAACCATGACTTCTTCTCCGGCTCTGGGTCTTCCTATGTCATAGGCAAGGCGGTAGCGACCGAGGACGAAGACTGGGATTTCTAGAAGCCGGTTTCAGAGGTGCGCATTCGTGCTAGTTTTCCAACCAGCGTCGACCGGAGGCGGTGAGGTGCGTGTGCATTGCCGCCTGTGCCGCCAGAGGATCGCGCGCCTCCAGTGCGGCGAGGATCGCGTAATGTTCGTTCAAGGCTGCCGTCCAGCTATCCGCCGTCTCGAAATGGCCGCGGATGCCGGCAGATAGCGGGCTGTGGCGTTCGTCGAACAGATTTTCGACGATCTCCGCAAACAGCGTGTTGCCGGTGCTTTCCGCGATAATCAGGTGAAAGGCGCGATCCTGCTCTATCGGCTTTCTGGCATTGGCGATGTCGTCCGCCATGGCGTCAAGTGTCGCGCGTAGTGTTGCCAGCGTTTCCTGCGTGATCGACGCTGCCGCCTGCACGATGATAGCGCTTTCGATCACGGCACGCGCCTGCATCAGTTCAGACGGGCTTTCGCCGAGGGAGCGACCGTTTCCGGCCGGTTTTGCGGTGTTGAGCACATAGATGCCCGACCCCATGCGGATCTCGATCGTGCCGTCGATTTCGAGCGCGATCAGCGCTTCGCGAAGCGAAGGGCGTGACACGCCGAGCTGCTGGGCGAGTTCGCGCTCCGCGGGCAGGCGGGTACCTGCCTGATAATCGCCCTTGGCGATCAACTGCCGGACGCGGTCTGCGGTCTGCTGGTAGAGGCGTCGTGTATCCGTCATTGAGGTCTGGCCAATTGCGTATTTAACAGGCAGTTACCGCTCAATTGGCGTCAATAATGAGTATGATGCAAGAAAAATCTGCAAATTGGCTTGACCAAATGACGTGGCCGCGATTTGATAATCCGCAAGAGCCCTGGGAAGCTCTTGCGCGAAGAGGAGATCGCGATGGGAGGAGTGCCGCAACCTGCAGGCATGACTGGTCATGTCCTTGGGCATGCCGTGCTGTTGAAGCTTGAGGGTGTGTCCAAGGACTTTCCGGGCGTCAAGGCGCTTTCGGGCGTCAGTTTCGATCTGCGCGCCGGCGAGGTGCATGCCGTCTGTGGAGAGAATGGTGCGGGTAAATCGACGCTGATGAAGATCATCAGCGGCGTCTACCAGCCGAATTCCGGTTCGATCACCTTCAAGGGTGAGCCGGTGCAGTTTGCCTCGACGCTTCAGTCGGAAGCGGCGGGCATTGCCATCATCCATCAGGAACTCAATCTCGTTCCGCATCTGACGGTGGCGGAAAACATCTATCTCGCCCGTGAGCCGCGTCGCGGCTTTCTCGTCGACCGGAAGAAGCTGGTCGCCGATGCAAAGCGCTGTCTCGACAGGCTCGGTGTCGATATCGACCCCAATGTGCAGGTGCGCATGCTATCGGTGGCGCAATGCCAGATGGTGGAGATCGCCAAGGCGCTGTCGCTCGATGCGACCGTGCTGATCATGGACGAGCCCACCTCGTCTTTGACCGAGCAGGAGGCACAGCTCCTGTTCAAGGTGATCCGCGACCTGAAGGCTGAGGGGACCGGCATCATCTATATCTCGCACCGACTGGACGAAATGGTGGAGATCGTCGATCGGGTCACAGTGTTGCGCGACGGGCGGTATATCTCCACGGATGATTTTGCAGCGCTCACCGTCGACGACATCGTGGCGCGGATGGTGGGGCGGTCGCTGGAGGACAAGTTTCCCGAGCCGACACGGGTGCCGGGGGAAAAGGTGATCTTTTCGGCAACCGGTCTGACCAGCCGCGGCGTTTTCTCCGACATCAATTTCGAAATCCGCCGTGGCGAGATCCTTGGCTTTGCCGGATTGATGGGAGCGGGGCGCACGGAGGTGGCGCGCGCCATCTTCGGTGCCGATCCGCTCGATGCCGGGACGATCATGCTCGACGGCAGCGAACTTAAGATTTCCGACCCGCGCAGCGCGATCGAGGCGGGGATTGCCTATCTCTCCGAAGACCGTAAGGCGCAGGGGCTGGCGGTGAAAATGCCGGTCGATGCCAATTTGGTGATGGCGCGGATGGAGGCGGTCAGCAACGGGATCGGTGTGATCGACCGCAAGCGGCATCGCGAGGCAGGGCAGCGTTATGTCGATCTGCTCAATATACGTACGCCAAGCCTCAGCCAGCCGGTTCGCCTTCTTTCCGGTGGCAACCAGCAGAAGATCATCATCGGCAAATGGCTGTTTCGCGAGCCGCGTATCATGTTCTTCGACGAGCCGACGCGTGGTATCGATGTCGGCGCCAAATTCGCCATCTACCAGATCATGGATGAACTTGCGGCCCGCGGCATCGGCGTCGTGCTGATCAGTTCCGAATTGCCGGAAGTGCTGGGCATGTCCGACCGTATCGCCGTCTTCCATGGCGGGCGGATCACCGCGACGCTTTCGACGCGGGAAACCAATCAGGAAGAAATCATGCATTACGCGTCCGGCAGCGGCCGGCGCGGCGAACAGGGATTTTGAGAGCATGGCCGATATGACCAGTGAAAAACCGGCGCAGCAGCCAGTTGCGAAATCCACCGGCCAAGGCAGACGTCTGAGCGAGCGGCAGAAGGACATCATCCAGAAATTTGCAGCCCTCGGCAGCCTGCTCGTGCTGGCCGCGGTGTTTTCCGCCACCAGCAGCGCCTTCTTCACCGTTGGCAACGGCATGACGATCGCGCTGCAGGTGACCTCGATTGCCCTGCTCGGCATTGGCGCGACCTATGTCATCATTACCGGCGGCATCGATCTCTCTGTCGGTTCGGTTCTGGCGCTGGCGGGTGTTGTGGCAGCTCTTGCGGTGAAGGAACTGCAACTGCCGATCTGGATCGGCATGCTGCTCGGCATTCTGACCGGTTCGCTCTGTGGGCTGATCAACGGTTTCGTTATCACCCAGTTGAAGCTGCCGCCCTTCATTGCAACGCTCGGCATGATGCTGATCGCGCGTGGTGTGGCACTGCAGATCACCGGCGCTCGCGCTGTGTCCGGCCTTGGTGAAGCTTTTGGCGAACTGGGCAACGGCTCGCTGTTCCGGATCGAATCCATCGACGACCAGGGTTTTCCGGTGGTGACATTTCCCGGCATTCCCTATCCGGTGGTGCTGATGATCGTCATCGCTTTCATCGCCGCCTTCGTGCTGAACCGGACGGTGCTTGGGCGATACATCTATGCGATCGGCTCCAATGCAGATGCTGCGAGACTTTCCGGCGTCAACGTTTCTCGCGTCACCGCCTTTACTTATGTCGTGTCGGGAACGCTTGCGGGGCTTACCGGCTGCGTGCTGATGTCCCGTCTCGTCACGGCCCAGCCGAACGAGGGTGTGGCTTATGAACTCGACGCGATTGCCAGCGCGGTGATTGGCGGCACGTCGCTGATCGGCGGTGTCGGCACGATCTCGGGCACGATGATCGGCGCCTTCGTCATCGGCATATTGCGCAACGGATTGAACATGAACGGCGTCTCCGCCTTCACCCAGCAGATCATCATCGGCCTCGTCATTCTGGTCACCGTCTGGATCGACCAGTTGCGCAATCGCCGCTGAAGACAAGGGAACGGCCGGGGGCCGGGCCTGACTATCTAAGCCACGGGAAGGGGAGGAGCCTTCCTTTTAACGGACCTGTTCAGGGTCATTCGAGGAGGAAAAACATGCGTAGACTTGCAACGGTCCTGATGGCGTCGGCACTTGCCTTCGCCGGAGCTTCCGCCGCATCGGCCGGCGAAATCGCCGTCATCGTCAAGACGGTCAACTCGACCTTTTGGCAGAACGTGCAGAAGGGTGCGGAAGCCGCGATAGGCGGTGCCAAAGGCGAACACACGATGACCTTCCAGGGCCCGGCAGCGGAATCCGCCATCGCCGATGAGGTCAACATGGTCGAAAACGCCGTCAACCGTAAGGTGGCTGCGATCCTGCTTGCTCCGTCCGATCCGGATGCACTTGTGCCGGCGGTGAAGAAGGCCTGGGAAGCCCGTATCCCGGTCGTCATCATCGACAGCCAGCTTTCCGAAGGTTCGGACAAATATTACCAGTCCTTCCTTGCCACCGATAACCGCAAAGCCGGTGAACTGGCCGCCAAGGCGCTGATCGAAAAGGTCGGCGAGACCGGCAAGATCGCCGTCATGTCCTATGTCGCCGGTGCCGGTTCGGAAATCGGCCGCGTCGGCGGGTTCACCGATTACATCAAGGCCAATTCCAAGCTGGAAATAGTCGGGCCTTATTATTCGCAGTCGCAGATGGCGACGGCGCTGAACCAGACCACCGACGTTCTGGCCGCCAACAGCGACCTGAAGGGCATTTTCGGCGCCAACGAACCGACGGCGATCGGCATGGGCCGGGCGATCAAGCAAGCCGGCAAGGCGGGCAAGGTCGTGGCGATCGGCTTTGACGGAAACCAGGACCTGCAGGAATTCGTGAAAGACGGCACGCTGACGGCGACCGTTGTTCAGGGCTCCTACCAGATGGGCGAGAAGGGCATCGAGACGCTGCTTTCGATCCTCGGCAAGCAGAAGGTCGACAAGACCGTCGATACCGGCGTCGTCGTGGTGACGAAGGACAATATCGACAAGCCGGAAGCCAAGAACGTTCTCTACTAACCAGACCGGCGCGCGGGTAAAATTCTCGCCCGCGCGCTTCTTTCGATCACGCTCGGGATTTCAGGATATCATGAAGGTTTCGGACAGGCGCAGGCTGCGCAATCGCGACGTCTCGTTCACGCTTATGGGGCTTGGCTGCGCCCAGATGGGTAATCTCTACCGCCTCACCCCCTATCAGGAAGCTCTTGGCGCCTTCGAGGCCGCCTGGGATGCGGGTATCCGTTATTTCGATACGGCGCCCTTTTATGGCTACACGCGTTCGGAACGTCGGCTCGGAACGATGGTGACGGACCGCGAGCGGGGCGATTATGTGCTGAGCACAAAGGTCGGGCGGCTGATGCTGCCGGATAACAGCGTCGGGCCGGAAGAGGATGCCTTCGTCGCGCCCCTGCCTTTTCGACCGACCTATGATTACGGCTATGACGCGATCCTGCGCTCGTTCGAGGACAGCCGCCAGCGGCTCGGCTTGTTCGCCCCCGACGTGCTTTTTATCCACGATATCGGCCGCGCCACCCATGGGGATCGTCACCAGCATTACTGGGATCAGCTGACCAAAGGTGGCGGGTTTCGGGCGCTTGGCGAATTGCGTGAGGCGGGTCTGATCAAGGCGATCGGGCTTGGCGTCAACGAATGGCAGGCGATCGCCGATGCGATGGACGAATGTGATATCGACGTGTCGATGCTGGCCGGGCGCTACACGCTGCTGGAGCAGGAAAGCCTGCCGTTGCTCGACCGCTGTCATCGCGAAGGCGTCGGGATCGTTGTTGCCGGCGCGTTCAATTCCGGGCTTCTCGCAGGAAACCGCAAGTTCAATTATGCCGAAGCGCCCGCCGACATTCTCGCCCGCGTCGGCGAGATCGAGGCGGCCTGCGAGGCTGAAGGTGTTGCCATGCAGGCCGCCGCATTGGCCTTTCCGGCGCTGCATCCGGCCGTCGTGAGTGTCGTTTCGGGTGCGCGCAATGCCGAGCAGATAAAGGCCAATGTCGGCTGGTTTGAGGAGGAGATCCCGGCCTCCTTCTGGACACGGCTGAAGGACAAGGGCGTGATCGCGGCGGATGCGTCGGTTTCGGGTGGTTGAGACGATGATCATCGATGCCCACCAGCATTTCTGGCTGTTAAAGGACCGCGACGGTGGCTGGCCGCCGCCGGAGCTTGCCGCCATCCATCGCGATTTCCTGCCAGTCGATCTGGCGTCGGAAACTCAGGCCGCAGGCGTCGGCGGCACGATCCTCGTGCAATCGATGCCGAGCGTCGAGGATACGCGTTTCATGCTGGACCTTGCCGAGAAGAGCAGGGCAATTCTCGGGGTCGTCGGATGGGTAGACATGAAGGCCTCGAATGCGCCGCAAGTGATCGCCGATCTTGCCGAGGCGCCGAAGTTGAAGGGGCTGAGGCCGATGCTGCAGGATATCGCCGATCCCGACTGGATCGACGATCCGGCGCTGGAGCCGGCTGTCGAGGCGATGATGGCGCATCATCTTGTGTTCGATGCGCTAGTGCTGGAGCCGCATCTTGCAGCACTTCACGCCTTTGCCCGCCGTCATCCCGGCCTGCCGGTCGTTATCGATCATGGTGCCAAGCCGCGGATTGCCACCGGGCACTATCGCGACTGGCGGCATGCGATGCTGCGGCTCTCGGAACTCGACAATGTCTGCAGCAAGCTTTCCGGCCTGCTGACCGAAGCGGGCGGGCAGAGGCCGGAGGCGCTGCGGCCCTATATCGAGACCATTCTTGAATTGTTCGGAGCCGACCGGGTGATTTGGGGCAGCGACTGGCCGGTCGTCAATCTGGCTGGAAGTTATGCCGAATGGATTGCTCAATGCCGCGCGATCGTTCCCGAGGCCGATCACGATGCGGTGTTCGGGGCCAATGCGCGGCGCTTTTATCGCTTGGAAGGGTGACCATGCAGAGAATGGGCCAGAGAATGGGAATGGTGATCGGTCTCGCGCCGGAAAAGGTCGAGGAATACAAGGCACTGCATGCCGCCGTCTGGCCTGAGATCCTTGATCTCATATCGCGCTGCAATATTTCCAACTACACGATATTCCTGCGCGAACCGGAAAACCTGCTGTTCGGGTACTGGGAATATCATGGTGCTGATTTCGCTGCAGATATGGCGAAAATGGCGGCGAGCGAAAAGAACCAGGAATGGTGGTCGTACTGTATTCCCTGCCAAAGGCCTTTCGCAACGCGAAAGGATGGGGAATGGTGGGCATCGATGGATGAGGTGTTCCATCTGGACTAGAGCAATTCCAGCAAAAGTGGATACCGGTTTTGTGTCCGGAATTGTTTAGAAACAAATAGATAGAGCAGTTTCGTGTTTCGAAGAAAGACGGAAATGATCTAAAGGGAGAAGAGGATGACAGGTAAGCTAGGAGGCAAGGTGGTCGTCGTGACCGCCGCCGGTCAGGGGATCGGGCGGGCCAGCGCATTGGCCTATGCCGACGCGGGAGCCAAGGTCTTTGCGACCGATATCAACGAAGAAGCGCTTTCGACGCTCACCGGCAGTACCAATATCGAAACGGCAAAGCTCGATGTGCTCGACAGCGCATCGGTGACGGCATTCTTCGAACGCATCGGCGCGGTCGATGTGCTGTTCAATTGCGCCGGTGTCGTGCATGGCGGCTCGGTGCTGGAAATGTCCGACAAGGATCTGGACTTCGCCTTCGATCTCAACGTTCGCGCCATGGTGCGCACGATCAAGGCGGTGCTGCCGGGCATGCTGGAGCGTGGCGAGGGCGCGATCATCAACATGGCGTCCATCGCATCAAGCTCCAAGGGCGTGCCGAACCGCTGCGCCTATGGCACGACCAAGGCTGCCGTGATCGGCCTGACCAAGGCGGTCGCCGCCGACTATGTGACGCGCGGCATTCGTTGCAATGCGATCTGCCCCGGTACCGTCGAAAGCCCGTCCCTGGAACAGCGCATGCGCGCCCAGGGAAATTACGAGGAGGCGCGTGCCGCCTTCATTGCACGCCAGCCCATGGGACGTCTCGGTAGCCCAGAAGAAATCGCGGAACTGGCGGTCTATCTCGCCGGCGCTACCTACATGACCGGTCAGGCCGTCGGCATCGATGGCGGCTGGTCGATCTGAACCTTTTGAATAAGCAGAGTTTAAATTGAGAGGACTATATTCATGAAATTCCTGCGTTATGGCGCGCCTGGCGCCGAAAAGCCTGCGATCGTCGATGCTGACGGCAAGATCCGTGATCTTTCCACCCATGTTTCCGATCTTTCGGGTGCAGCACTTGCTCCGGACGCGCTGGCAAAACTCGGTGCGATCGATCTGAAAAGCCTGCCGCTGGTCGAAGGTTCGCCGCGTCTCGGCCCCTGCGTCGCGGGTACCGGCAAGTTCATCTGCATCGGCCTCAACTATTCCGACCATGCCGCCGAAACCGGCGCGACCGTGCCGCCGGAGCCGATCATCTTCATGAAGGCATCGTCTGCCATCGTCGGCCCGAATGACGATGTGGTCATTCCGCGCGGATCGGAAAAGACCGACTGGGAAGTCGAGCTCGGTGTCGTCATCGGCAAGACGGCGAAATACGTTTCGGAGGACGATGCGCTGGATTACGTCGCCGGCTATTGCCTGACCAATGACGTTTCCGAACGTGCCTTCCAGGCCGAGCGTTCCGGTCAGTGGACCAAGGGGAAATCCTGCGACACGTTCGGGCCGATCGGCCCCTGGCTGGTGACCAAGGACGAGATTCCGGATCCGCAGAACCTCGGCATGTGGCTGACGGTGAACGGCGAGAAGATGCAGGACGGTTCGTCCAAGACCATGGTCTACGGCGTCAAATTCCTCGTCTCGTATCTCAGCCAGTTCATGTCGCTGCATCCGGGCGATGTCATCTCCACCGGCACGCCTCCGGGCGTCGGCCTTGGCATGAAGCCACCGCGCTTCCTCAAGGCTGGTGATGTCGTCGAACTCGGCATCGAAGGCCTCGGCACACAGAAGCAGACCTTCAAGGCCGATATCTAAGGCGATCTATCGGCGCGCCGGTGTGGAGGCTGGCGCGCCGATTTCATCAGAATTGAGTCGGCAGAGGAGGCCGCAGCCATGACCCGCATCACCAATCTTCGTGTTTTCGATCTGCGCTTTCCGACTTCGGCAAGCCTTGACGGGTCGGATGCGATGAACCCCGATCCGGATTATTCGGCCGCCTATGTCATTCTCGAAACCGACAAGGATGGCGTTTCCGGCCATGGCCTGACCTTTACCATCGGGCGCGGCAACGACATTTGCTGCATGGCAATCGAGGCGATGCGGCATCTCGTTGTCGGCAAGGATCTATCCGAAATGCGCGCCGCCCCCGGCAAATTCTGGCGGCACCTGACGGGTGACAGCCAGTTGCGCTGGATCGGCCCGGACAAGGGCGCGATGCATCTGGCAACAGGCGCGGTGGTCAACGCGCTTTGGGATGCGCTGGCCAAAGAAGCCGGCATGCCGGTATGGAAATTCGTCTCCACCATGTCGCCGGAAGAGATCGCCGATATCGTTGACTATCGTTACCTCACCGATGCACTGACGCGCGACGAGGCAATCGACATCCTGCGCAAGGCCGAGGCCGGCAAGGCGGAACGCATCGCCATCCTCGAGCGTGAAGGCTATGCCTGCTACACGACGTCGGCCGGCTGGCTGGGTTATCCGGACGACAAGCTGCGCCGACTGGCGCAGGAGGCCGTCGATGCAGGCTTCAGCCATGTGAAGATGAAGGTCGGTCGCGATCTGGAAGACGATATCCGCAGGCTCACCATTTGCCGTGAGGTGATCGGGCCGGATCGCTACATGATGATTGATGCCAACCAGGTCTGGGATGTCGATCAGGCTATCGACTGGGTGAAGGCGTTGGCTTTCGCGAAGCCGTTCTTCATTGAGGAGCCGACCAGCCCGGACGATGTGGCGGGACACAAGAAGATCCGCGAGGCGATTGCGCCGGTGAAGGTGGCGACCGGCGAAATGTGCCAGAACCGTATCATGTTCAAGCAGTTCATCGCCGAGGGCGCGATCGACATCGTGCAGATCGATGCCTGCCGCATGGGTGGTCTGAACGAGGTGCTGGCGGTGCTGTTGATTGCAGCGAAATTCGGTAAGGCGGTCTGGCCGCATGCCGGCGGCGTCGGGCTTTGCGAATATGTGCAGCATCTTTCGATGATCGACTACATCGCCGTGTCGGGTACGAAAGAGGGCAGGGTGATCGAATATGTCGACCATCTGCACGAGCATTTCGTCGATCCCTGCGTGATCAAGGACGCAGCCTACATGCCGCCGTTACGGCCGGGTTTTTCGATCGAGATGAAGCCGCAGTCTATCGAAGCCTACCAATTCGGACGGCCGAAGGCGGCGTGAGCGGGCAGCGAGGCTGGATATGAAGAAGGCGCCTTCCGGCGCCTTTTTCTATTGGATGGTGGGGCCTCAAACTTCCAGGATGGCTTTGATCACGCCTGCTTCAGGTTTCGACCATTCTGAAAACAGCGCGACTGCGTCGGTGAGCGGCGCGCGGTGGGTGTTGAGCGCGCGGGTGGGGACCTTGCCGGCCTCGATCTGGCGCACGACCTCGGCAAAGTCGTCCGGCTGGGCGTTGCGGCTGGCGATCAGCGTTGCCTCTCGCTTGTGGAATTCCGGGTCGGAGAAGGTGATGTCCTGGCGGACGACCGAGAGCAGCACGTAACGTGCGCCATGGGCGAGAAAATCGAAGCCACGCTGCATGGGGATGGCGTTGCCGGTGGCATCGATGACGACATCATACCATTCGCCGCCGGTCTGCCGCTCGGCTGTCTGTTCCGCATCGGCATCGGCAAAGATCGTCTCGTCTGCTCCGAGTTTTTCGACGGCGAAGGCGAGGCGGTCCTCGCGCGTGTCCATGACGGTGACATGTGCTCCGCGGGCCTTGGCGAAGATGATCGCCGACATGCCTATCGGGCCGGAGCCGGTGACGAGCACGCGGTCTTGCGCCGTGATCGCGCCTCGTTTGACGCCATGTGCGCCGATGGCGAGGAACTCGATCATCGCGGCGTCTTCGAGCGGGATATTGCCGGTCGGGATGACGTTGCCTTCCGGGACGCAAAGATATTCGGCCATGCCGCCATCGCTATGGACGCCGAGCACGGAAATGTTGCGGCAGGCATTGCTGATGCCGCGGCGGCAGGCCTGGCAGGCGCCGCAGGAGAGATAGGGAACGATATAGACGGCTTCGCCCGGCTTGAGCCTGCTACTAGCCGGCGCCTCCGCGACGGTGCCGGACAACTCGTGGCCCATGACCCGCGGATATTCGAGAAACGGATGTTTCCCCGCAAAAATGTGAAAATCGGTGCCGCAGATGCCGACATGGCGAATGCGGACCTTGACCTCGCGTTCGCCGCGCGCCGGTTCGGGACGATCCTCCAGCGCGAGACGGCCGGGCTCGATACAGACGAGCGCCTTCATGATGAACTCCTAGGGTAATCTTTGAGGGTCATAGCCATTTAGCCACCTCCGCGTTGACGAGATCGCGCCATGGGCGGGACTGTGCGAGTGGGGGCGGAATAAGGCCGTCGATGGCCACGAAGCTTGCCGCGTAATCCTGCGGATCGGCCGTCTGAGCTGCTTGCAACAACTCGTCGCAGCGTGGATCGTTGCAGTCCCTGAAGCGGATCAGCGCGGCGATCCAGAGGCCGACGACACTGGCAAAGCTTTCGCCATCGGAACCGGCGGCCAGCGCATCCATGGCTGGCGAGAAAATGCGCTGCGGCAGTTTCTGGCTGGAATCCATGGCGATCTGGATATTGCGATGGGCAATCGCCCTGTTGCTGAAACGGTCGATCAGCTGGTCCATGTAATGATCGAGATCGATGCCGGGGACCGGATCGAGCGTGGCCGCTGCCGCGCGCATATGGTCCCGCGTCATCGTCACGAATTCGGGAACGGCCATCACGTCGCGCACGCATTCCAGCCCTTTCAACAGGCCGAGATGGGCGATCATCGTGTGCGAGCCGTTGAGCAGCCGCAGCTTCATCTTCTCATATGGTTCGACATTCTTCACGAACAGCGCACCGCCTGCTTCCCAGGCAGGACGGCCGGAGACGAATTCGTCCTCGATCACCCATTGCATGAAGGGCTCGGTATCGAGCGCCATGGCATCATCGACACCGAGCAGGCTCTTGGCGCGGGCGCGGGTGTCGTCGGTTGCGGCGGGCACGATGCGGTCGACCATCGAGGAGGGGAACGTGACCTCTTCCTCGATCCATTTTGCCAGTTCGGGATCGCGGTGTTTGGCCATCTCCAGAACCAGACGGCGAACGACCTTGCCGTTGGAGGGAAGGTTGTCGCAGCAGAGAATGGTGAAGGGGCGCATGCCCTTGTCGCGCCGTGATGCGAGACCGGCGAGGAGATAACCGATTGCGCCGACCGGGGCGGCGGGATTGGCGAGATCGTTGGCGACCGCGGGATGCGCCTCGTCGAGACCGCCGGTCGACGGATGCAGGCCATAGGCCTTTTCCGAGACGGTCAGGGTGACGACATGAATGAACGGGCTTGCAAGATAGGTGAGCACGCGCTCCCGGTCCGTTGCTGCGCAGAGCCAGTCGACGGTGGCGCCGATGACCTCGCTCGCGTCGCCGTCGCTATCGCGCACGGTGATCGAGTAGAGGCCGTCCTGAGTAGCCAATGCTTCGACCGGCTCGGGCGAGCGTAGGTTGACGGCGACGATGCCCCAGGGGCCGAACGCACTTTGCAATGCGCGCTGGGTATAGACACCCTGGTGGGCGCGGTGGAAGGCGCCGAGGCCGAAATGCAGGATGCCGGGGCGAAGCTCGGAGCGGTCGTATCCGGGCTGGGCGACGTTGGCGGGAAAATGCGTTTCGGAGGATAGAATGTTCGTCATCGGCCAAGTCCAAACTGGCTGTGGCTCAGAGCGCGCTCGATACCGCGCAGTTCCGCCAGCCCTTTCAGGCGGCCGATCGCCGGATAGCCGGGCTGAGCACCGCGAGACAAATCGTCGAGGATTTCCTGGCCGTGGTCGGGGCGCATCGGGATCTGGTGGTCCTCACGGCCCTCGGCCTTTCGGCGTTTCTCTTCCGTCACGAGAGCTGCGATGACCGCCACCATGTCGGTGCCGCCTTCCATATGCTCGTCCTCGAAGAAGGAGCAGGGAAGCGTGTCTTCATCGCGGGTGACGTTGCGCAGATGGACGAAATGGATGCGGTCGGCGAAGCGGGTGGCGATCTCAGCCAGATCGTTATCCGCCCGCGCGCCGAGCGAGCCGGAGCAGAGCGTCACACCATTGGCGCGGCTATCCACCTGACGGAGCATATGGGCGTAGTCATCGCCGGTCGAAAGAATGCGCGGCAGGCCGAGCAGCGGCCACGGCGGATCATCCGGATGGGCGCAGATGTTGATGCCGACCCGTTCTGCGACCGGGGTGACTTCCGACAGGAAGTCGACGAGATGCGACTGCAATTTCGTGGCATCTATGCCCTGATAGGTGTGTAGTTTTTCCAGCAGTTGGTCGAGCGTGTAGCCATCCGCCGAGCCGGGCAAGCCGGCGCCGATATTTTTGCCAAGTGCTGTGATGCGGGCGTCATCGAGCGAGGCGAAGCGTCTGGCCGCTTCTTCCTGCAGCCGCTCAGGATAGTCCTGCGCTGCGCCGGGGCGCTTGAGGATATGGATGTCGAAGGCGATGAAATCGGTGAGGTCGAAGCGCATCGCCTTCGCGCCGTGTTTCGTTTCCCAGCGCAGGTCGGTGCGGGTCCAGTCGAGCACCGGCATGAAATTGTAGCAGACGGTTTTTATGCCGGAGGCTGAGAGGCGGTGGAGAGTCTCTTGCCAGTTCCTTACGTGCTCGCGCCAGTCGCCGGTCTGGGTCTTGATGTCTTCGGAGACGGGAACGCTTTCCACCACATCCCAGAACAGGCCGCCATCGCGGATCGCCTGATGGCGTTTTTCGATCTCATCTGCGGGCCAGACGGCACCGGTCGGGATGTGGTGAAGGGCGCTGACAATGCCCTCGGCGCCTGCCTGGGCTGCATCCCTGACCGTGACCTTGTCGACCGGTCCGAACCATCGCCATGTGTGTCGCATCTGTCTTTCCTTTTTAGCTGAGGGCGATCTGGACCTTGCAGGCGGCGGTACGATCACCGGCCTGCTGGAAGGCTTGGAGCGCCTCGTCGATCGGGAATGTGTGGGAGAGGATCGGGCGGACATCGATATCTCTGGCGCCGATCAGTTTGACGGCGCGGGAAAACTCCTCGTGGAAACGCTGCGAGCCGCGCCAGACGATTTCCTTGCCGACCAGCATGTTGACCGGAACCGACAGTTCTCCAGTAACGCCGACCTGTACGATCGTGCCGCGCGGCTTGACGCTGTGGAAAGCCGAAACGAGTGCCGGGCCGGCGGCCGAGCATTCGAACACGACGTCGAATGTGCCTTTATCCTTTTGATAAGATGCAAGCGCATCGGGGCTGGAGACATTGATCGTCTCGTCGGCACCCATTGCGGGGCCACGGGATAGCGCAGCGTCAGCGAGATCGGTGACGGTGATCCTATCCGCGCCGGCGTGGCGCGCGGCTGCAACGACCAGAAGGCCGATTGGGCCAGCGCCAGTGACGAGCACGTTCTTGCCGGCAAGGTCGCCAGCCTGTGCCACGGCATGGAGGCAGACTGCCAGTGGTTCGGCGCAAGCTGCTTCGGCGGCCGAGGCGTCACCTTCAACTGGAAAGCACTGGATCGCCGGGACGATAAGCTGTTCTCGAAACATGCCCTGCTCATGCGGAAGGCGCATGGCCGACCCCATGAACTTCATGTCGAGGCAATGGATCGGCTGGCCGATGCCGCAATAGTGGCAGTGGCCGCAGGGCTGCGACGGGTTGACGGAGACAAGTGCGCTGGGAGCCAGCCCCGTGACGCCGCGGCCGATCGCGTCGACATAACCCGAAGCCTCATGGCCGCTGATGATAGGTTCGCGCACCCTGACCGGGCCGAACCCGCCATCCTGGAAATAATGGAGATCGGAACCGCAGATTCCGCCCCAGGCCATTTTCAGGCGAACCTCACCGGGGCCGGGTTCTGGGCATTCCCGTGTTTCGACGTGCAAGTCATGCTTGCCGTAAAGACGAACTACCTTCGTCAACATGTCTCATGCTTTCGATTGGAATGGGGAACCTGCGCCGTCTGGCGGCGCAGGTGGATTATTATCAGCGGATCAGGCCCATCTCTGTCGGCAGCCACAGCGTGATCGCCGGGATGAAGGTGATGAGAATCAGCGCGATGAACAGCGGCACCAGCCAGGGCAGGATCGCCATCGTCGTGCGTTCGACCGAGAGTTTGGCCACACGCGAAAGCACGAAGAGCACCATGCCGAGTGGAGGGTGAAGCAGGCCGATCATCAGGTTCAGCGTCATGATCAGGCCGAAATGCACCGGGTCGATATCGAATTGCAGCACCAACGGCAGCAGGATCGGTACGAGAATGGTGATGGCGGCGATCGTATCGAGGAAGCAGCCGACGAACAGCATCAACAGGTTCACAAGGATGAGGAACACCCATTTGCTGTCGGTCAGGCTGGTGATCGCGGTCGACAGTAGCTGCGCCGTCTGGCTGACGGTGAGCAACCAGGCGAAGACCGAGGCTGCGGCGACGATGAACAGCACCGAGGCGGTGGTTTCGATCGTGTCCATCGTTGCCTTGGCAAGTGTCCGGAAAGTCATGGTGCGATAGCGCACGAGACCAAGGAATAGCGACCAGAGAACGGCGGCGACGGCTGCTTCCGTCGGCGTGAACCAGCCCATCGTCATGCCGCCTATCAGGATGACCGGGGTCATCAGCGCCATGACGGCGGAGAAGTCGAAATACCAGTCGGCTGCGATAAGGACGACGAGCGCGATGCCGACGGCAAGATTGAGCGACAGGCCGAACAGCGTCAGAAGATAGATGCCGATCGGCACCATCATGACGACCATGACTTCGAAGGATGCGCCGAACAGGTGGCGGATATCGAAAGGCGTGTCCGAACCCCAGCGCTTGATGAAGGCAAAGATGGCGACCGTCACCATCATCAGCACCGTCATGACGACGCCGGGAACGATGCCGGCCATGAACAGCGCGCCGATCGAGACGTTGGCCATCATGCCGTAGATGACAAAGGGCAATGACGGCGGGAAGATCGGCCCTAGTGTGGCCGACGCGGCGGTGACGCCGACAGCGGCCTCG
This sequence comes from Neorhizobium sp. UBA3556, assembly GCA_002376235.1. Lineage (GTDB taxonomy): Bacteria > Pseudomonadota > Alphaproteobacteria > Rhizobiales > Rhizobiaceae > Neorhizobium. Next base: position 397,293 of record DFNX01000006.1, read on the forward strand.
ACCGGATAACCGTGATCCTTCATCGCCTTGATCTCGATCGTGCCGATGCCGGCAGCGTCAGCGAGCGCCGTGCCGGACATGCCGGAAAAGACGACCGAACCGATGATGTTGACCTGCGCAAGGCCGCCTTTCATCCAGCCGACGAGAGCTACGGCGAAGGAGTAGATACGGCCGGTGACGCCGGCGATATTCATTAGGTTGCCGGCAAGGATGAAGAAGGGCACGGCGAGAAGTGGAAAGCTCTCGACGCCGGCGATCAGTCGCTGGGCGGCAATGATGTCGGGAGCGACGCCGTAAAAGACGATATAGGCGAGCGAAGAGGTGGCCATGGAAATGGCTACCGGCACGCCGATGATCATCAGGAGCAGGAAGGAACCGATGAGAAGCAGCATGGATCAGCCCTCGCTCTGGAAGGCTTCGGGCCGTTCAAGCACCGAATAACCGCGACGCATATTGGCGATGAAGACCTGGATGGACCGGAAAAACATCAGCACGAAGGCCGCCAGAACCGAATAGAAGACGATGCCGCGGGGAAGCGCGACGGTGACCATTTCCTCGTCGGCGACGATTTCCATGTAGCGCCACATCAGCCAGGAGCCGTAGGCGAAGAAACCGATGCGGATGATGTCGACGATCGTCGCCATGACCCGCGTCACGTGGGCGGGAAGGTAATGATAGAGCACATCGACCTGGATATGGCGCGACAGGCGCACGCACATGACCGCGCCCATGAAGACGACGCCGATCAAACAGTTGACGGCGATTTCCTCCGTCCAGGCGTAACTGTCGTTGAGTACGTAGCGGGTGAAGAACTGCAGGAACACACAGCCCGTCATCAGCCAGAAAAGTGCAAGGGTGATCCAGTCTTCAAAGGCATAGACCTTGAGGTCGACAACCACCGGGGCGTCGTCGAAAGTATGCGCGAGCTCCTCAGGCGTGACCTGAGTGTGAACTTCTTGAATTGTCGTCATGAGCTTGTCCCATTCATGAAAAGCCGGCGCGGTCTGACTTGACCGCGCCGAACGGGATCACTTGATGGCGCGGATCGCTTCCCAGTCGGCCTTGTCGTAGCCGAATTCTTCGAAGGTCACCTTTTCGAGCACGTTCTTCTCGAAGTCGGCCTTGTCGACTTCGACAACGTTCAGTCCACGCTTCTTGAAGTCGTCGACGAGCGACTTCTCACGCTCCTCGATGATCTTCGTGGTCTTGGCTGCAGCTTCCTGCATCACATCGCGAAAGATCTGCTTGTCCTCGTCAGACAGGCTGGCCCAGCGGGTCTTGGATATGACCGTGTTCAGATGGTCGACGATATGGCCGGAGAGAACGATGTTCTTCTGCACTTCGAAGAACTTCTTCGCTTCGATCGTCGTCAGCGGGTTTTCCTGGGCGTCAACGGTGCCGTTCTGCAGTGCAAGATAGACTTCTGCAAAGGCGATCGGCGTCGTGTTGGCACCGCAGGCACGCGGCATCGCGAGATAGGCCGGCACGTCCGGCACGCGCATCTTCACGCCCTTCAGGTCGGCGCATTTGGTGATGTCGGTGTTCGAGGTCGTGTGGCGGGTGCCATAATAGCTGACGGCAGTGATGACGTTGCCAGTCTTGTCCTCATAACCCTTGGAAAGGCGCTTGAAGACATCGCTCTTGGTATAGGCGATCAGATGTTCCGGATTGCGGAAGATATAGGGGAAGTAGGTAACGCCGATCGGCTTGTAGTCGCGGGCGGCAAAGCTGGAGCCCGAGATGATCATGTCGACCGTGCCGAGCTTGAGGCCCTGGTTGATATCGGCTTCCTTGCCGAGCTGCGAGGCCGGATAGACGTCGATCTTGTAACGTCCATTGGTGCGCTTGGCGATTTCCCCAGCGGCCCATACCGATTCCGTATGGAAAGGTTCGGATGTCTCGTAGACATGCGCCCATTTCAGTGTTTCCACCGCATGCGCCGACATTGCCGACGCCACGATGACTGCCGCCGCACCGAGCAGCGTCTTTAATCTTGAACTCATTCTCTCCTCCCGAATTGCGTTCAAATGCTCCTTTGACCGGCCGCCTCCTCGCGGTCGCGATCACTCCTCTCTCGTTGGCTCCTCTCCGAAGCTTTCCGAGAATCTCTTCTGCGACAGCGTCAAATGCATGCGCATCGCTTCGCGTGCCGCTGCCGGGTCTCCTGCCGCCAGAGCGTCGCGTATGATCCTGTGTTCATCCAGTGCTGCCCGCCATGTGTGCGGGCCTTCGAAATAGCTCGCCAACTTTTCGAAGAAAGGCGAGGCGCGCTTGTCGTAGATCAGGCCGATAAAGACATTGAGCGACGAATTGCCGATGATATCGGCGATTGCCGTATGAAAGGCTCGGTCCAGCGCCAGGGCTCGCTCGGAGTTATCCAGGACGCCCTCCATCTCTTCCAAAATAACATCGAGGCTTCGGATCCCTGCCTTGTCGACATGCCGTGCGGCTTCTTCCGCAATGGCGCTTTCGATAATGCAGCGGGCCTGCAGGATCTCGAACGGCGCTTCGCTGTCGTCCGCGGCGAGCACTTTCGGTGCTCCTGTCAGCTTGGGGTTCACATAGACGCCAGAGCCCATGCGGATCTGTACCAGTCCCTCGACTTCAAGAACGATCAGGGCTTCCCGTACGGTCGGTCGCGAAACGCCGAGCCGTTCGGCAAGCTCACGCTCGGCCGGCAAACGTTCGCCCACCGGGATCTCCCCCGACTGGATGAGCGTGCGAAGCTGTTCCGCGGCCTGGCGATAAAGCCGGCGTGGTTCAAGCGCGACAAACATGAAAACCTCCTGACGCGTCTCTCCTCCCGCGTCATGTGGTCAGATTGTCTTACCAATTGTCATTCGTCAAGCGGCATCCTCACAGAAACTTGTTCAGGCCGGCATCTGCACGCTGTAGGTGCGTGACAGCTCGAGAAATGCCTCGCGCGTCACGGGATCGAGTTCAACGCCATGGGCATCGCGCTGGCGTGCGACTTTCCATTCGCGGTCACCCGGCGCCATGACCGATGCGCCTGCGCGGACAGGCGATGTCCGCAGCGTCTCGACATAGCGCTTCATGCTGGCTTCGAACGTTGCCCTGTCGACGAAGGCTTCGGGCTGGATTGCCATGACGAAGGCGCCGAGCAGGCGCGGGGTTTCCATGTCTTCACCCATCATCGACGGAATATCGAAGCTGAGGCGCATGCCGGTGAGCACGGCGCTGAAGATTTCCGCGATACCGGCTAGGCCGGCACCCTTGAATCCGAAGGCATCACCCAACGGAGCGAGCATTTCGGTCAGATGCGGGTCCGTGGTGTTGATGCCGGCTTCGTCGGAGGACACACCCTCGGGCAGCTTTGTCCCTGTGCTGCGATAGAGAAGAACGCGGTTGAAGGGGACGGCGCTGGTCGCCATGTCGAGGAACCATGGATCTTCGCCAGAGATCGGTACAGCCATCGAAATCGGGTTCGTGCCGTGGAAGCGCGAGGCACCATCGTGCAGGCGAACGAAACTGTCGGAATTGCAGAAGGACAGGCCGATCATCCCATGCCTGGCGGCTTCGACCGAATAGGCGCCTGCCGCGCCGAAATGCGAATTGTTGCGGACGCCGACGGCGCCGATGCCGAATTTGCCAGCGAGATCGATTGCCCGCGCCATCGCGGCATAGGCCGGGACCGCGCCTTGGGCGTGGTCGCCGTCCAGCGTTTCCACTGCGCCGAAACCGGCGACTTTGCGGATATCCGGGTTCTTGTTCAGACGACCGCCTTCGAGAGCCTTGATGTAGTGCGCCAGCAGGCGAACGCCGTGGCTGTCCACACCGCAGCGCGTGGCGTGCATGAGGGCGCGTGTCGTCGCGTCAGCCGTCGCATCATTGGCGCCGCAAGCCTTCAGGAGCTGACGGCAAAAGCGGTCGAGATCCGAAAGCGAGACTGTGTGATGAGCGGCGTCCATGGCATTTCCTTAAATTTATTGTCTTTTGTGTACACTAGACATTCTTCTTTATGAATGTAAACCAATGAAAGACGATAGATTGCGATTTTCGCCAGGGCGGCATCATGGGGACGGTGAGATGACGGGGAGGCCGAATGATGCCGTATCGGGGCGTTCGCCCAAACTTTACCAGCGAGCGCTTGCGGTGGTCGCGTCGGAAATCCGCTCCGGCGGGTGGCATGACGCCGCAAGGCTGAACGAGACCGCGATTGCCAAGCGCTTCGGCATCAGCCGGGCACCGGCACGGCAGGCCCTGGCGGAACTGGAGGCGCTGGGACTGGTGCGCAAATCCGAGGGGCGTGGGTATCAGGTGGTTGCGAGGGGCGGATCTGCCGGCCCGGAAGTTACCGATGCAGCAGAGCCGGACGACATGCAGCTTCATTTTCTGGCGAGCTGGGAGCTGATCTACCGGCAGGTGGAGCTGGAGATCGTTTCCCGTACGTCGATCGCCAGCTGGCGCATCAACGAGGTGGCACTGGCGAAGGCTTTCGGCGTGAGCCGCACCGTTGCCCGCGAAGTGGTGGCGAGATTGCAGCAGCGCGGCATCGTCAGCAAGGATGATGCCGGCCGCTGGCATGCGCCGTCACTGACGACAAGACATGTGAACCAACTTTACGAGTTACGATGGACGCTTGAACCGCTGGCGCTGCAGCAGGCCTTTGCGCATTTACCGGATGATCTGCTGCCGAACCTGTTCATTGATTTGCGGCAGGCGATCGAGGCCGGAGATGCAGCGGATGGGGCAATGCTGGACGCGGTCGAGCAGCAGCTTCACGGCCAGCTGCTCGGCTATTGCGATAATGCTCCGCTGATGCAGGCAATCAGTCTGCCGCAGGCCATTCTGGTTGCGCATCACCGGCTTTATCAGCCGAAGACGCCGCCGATCACCGACGAGCCGTTCCTCCTGGAGCATGTCGAGGTTTTCGAGCGGCTGATGGCGGGGCGGGTTGCGGATGCAGGTGCAGCGCTTGCCAATCATCTGAAAATCTCGCGGGAGCGCGCCATGCTGCGCATCGCCAATGCCGCGCGCGGCCTGTCATTGCCGGATGTGGCTTATCTGGAGCGCCTGCGCGACGTCGAATTCAGTTTGTGATCATGATCATCGGGAGGAGCCGACATTGAAGATCAAGTCCCTGGAACCATTCATCCTTCACCTGCCGCTGACATCGGCGTCGATCTCGGATTCGACCCACAGCATCACCCATTGGGGCGTGGTCGGGGTGGCAATCACCACGACGGACGGGCTGACCGGCTACGGCTTTACCGGAACCCATGCGCATCTCGCATCCGACCGGCTGATCACGGCCTGCATTCGCGACTGCTATGCGCCGCTTCTGATCGGTGAAGATGCCAACGACCACCAGCGGATCTGGACCAAGCTCGCGCGTTATCCTTCGCTGCAATGGGTGGGCCGAGCAGGCATCACCCATCTGGCACTTGCCGCCGTCGATGTGGCGATCTGGGACCTGAAGGCGAAGAAGGCTGGGCTGCCGCTCTGGGCCTATCTCGGTGGCGCAAGGACCGACAGGCTGGAAGCCTATAATACCGATATCGGCTGGCTGTCCTTCTCGCTGGACGATCTTTTATCCGGTTCTGCGCGCGCGGTCGAAGAGGATGGATTTACCCGGATCAAGCTGAAGGTCGGCCACGACGATCCGAATGTCGATGTCCGCAGGCTTGCGGCCGTACGCAAGCGTCTGGGGCCGGATGTTCGCATTGCCATCGACGGCAACGGCAAGTGGGATCTGCCGACCTGCCTGCGCTTTTGCGACCGCGCGCGCGATCTCGATATCTACTGGTTCGAAGAGCCAATGTGGTATGACGATGTCGAGAGCCATCGGCTGCTGGCGCGGTCCTCGACCATTCCGGTGGCGCTCGGCGAGCAGCTTTATACGGTCGATGCATTCCGCAGCTTCATCAATGCCGGAGCGGTCGCCTATGTACAGCCCGACGTGACGCGGCTTGGCGGGATCACCGAGTATATCCAGGTCGCCGATCTGGCGTTGGCGAACCGGCTTCCGGTCGTGCCGCATGCCGGCGAAATGAGCCAGGTGCATGTGCATCTGAGCTATTGGCATCCCGCCTCGACGATTCTCGAATACATCCCCTGGATCAAGGATCATTTCGAAGAACCAGCGGATGTCGTGGGCGGCGTCTATAAGCGGCCCGAAAAGCCGGGTGCCGGAACGACTGTACTCGCCGACAGCTTTGCGCGGTTCGGCAAGAGCCTTGGCTGATCGCTGGTGATAAAAACAGATCTGCCGCCCTAGGGCGGCAGATTGGGTTGGGGTTTGATCCCCATCCAAGCCTTGGGAGGCTTATTCGGCGGGCTGCAGCTGCTCCGTCTTGATGTCGTCGCCACGCGACGACAGGGCAGCGTCCAGCATGTCCTTGTCGAGTTCGCCTTCCCAGCGTGCAACGACGATGGTGGCGACCGCATTGCCGACGAGGTTGGTGAGCGCACGGCATTCCGACATGAAGCGGTCGATGCCGAGGATGAGCGCCATACCAGCAACAGGAACGGACGGAACCACCGAGAGGGTTGCAGCGAGCGTGATGAAGCCTGCGCCGGTAATGCCGGCGGCACCCTTGGACGACAGCATTGCCACGAGAAGAAGCAGGATCTGGTCCATGAGCGACAGCTCGATGCCGGTTGCCTGGGCGATGAACAGCGCCGCCATCGTCATGTAGATGTTGGTGCCGTCGAGGTTGAAGGAATAACCGGTCGGGATGACCAGACCGACAACCGAGCGCTTGCAGCCGGCACGTTCCATCTTCTGCATCAGGTTCGGCAGAGCGGCTTCCGAAGAGGACGTGCCGAGAACCAGCAGCAGTTCTTCCTTGATGTAGCGCAGCAGGGCAAAGATCGAGAAGCCGTTATATTTCGCAACCGCGCCAAGGATCACGACAACGAACAGGATCGCGGTGATGTAGAAGGACAGGATGAGGAAGGCGAGGTTGGCGACCGAGCCAATGCCGTATTTGCCGATGGTGAAGGCCATGGCGCCGAAGGCACCGATCGGGGCGGCCTTCATCAGGATGGCGACAAGCTTGAACATCGGAGCGGTCAGTGCGGTCAGAAAGTCATAGACCGGCTTGCCCTTGTCGCCGACCATGCCGAGCGCGATGCCGAACAGGACGGAGAAGAACAGGACCTGCAGAATGTCGCCCTGCGAGAACGCGCCGACGATGGTTTCCGGGATGATGTTCATCAGGAAGCCGGTGATCGTCGTCTCATGCGCCTTGGTGGCGTAGGTCGCGACTGCCTTGCCGTCGAGCGTGGCCGGATCGATGTTCATGCCGGCGCCAGGCTGGAGAACGTTGCCGACGATGAGGCCGACGATGAGGGCGAGCGTCGAGAATGTGAGGAAATACAGCATCGCCTTGCCGGCGACGCGACCGACCTTCTTCAGGTCGGACATGCCGGCAATGCCTGTCGCGACCGTCAGGAAGATCACCGGTGCGATGATCATCTTCACGAGGCGGATAAAGGCATCGCCGAGCGGCTTCAGGCTTGCGCCGAAATCAGGCCAGAAATGGCCGATCAGCATGCCGATGACGATGGCGGTCAGAACCTGCACATAGAGCTGGCGGTAAAGCGGCAGGCGTTCACGCGGCTGCGTGGATTCAGGTATTGCAATCATTTTGTCCTCCATCGCGCCGCAACCAAACTATCTGGCTCTTCCCGGGCGCATTGATGTCGGAGGCAAGGCAGCAAGAGGTGTGCCAGTTTGTCGCCTGTGGCATAAAGTCTTGATTGCAATCGATTAAATTGTGTTTCGTCATGTATGAATTGAGATTTGAGCGGATTTCCGCACGGGTGTATTTGCGTGATGTGCGGATTTGTGCTCAAATCTCTCTATGTCGATACGTCAAACGGCCGAGCGGTTGCCGGCAACGCGCCGCACCTGGATTGCTTTCTGCCTTGTGGCGCTCGTGGCCTGTGCCGCAGTATTTTACATCGCAGGTGTTTATGGACGTTCGACGGCACTTGCCGGCCTATCTCTGCAGGGCCGCACCGAGGCTAGTCTGAAAGTCGCGCTGCTGCAGGCCGTGCTTGAGCGGCCACGCGCGCTGCCACTGCTTTTGGCGCAGGATCGCGATGTGGTGGATACGCTCTCCTCCAACGACCCTGCCGCAAGGATCGCCCTTAGCCGCAAGCTTGAGGACCTGATCGCACCGACCAAGGCGGCGGTAATCTATGTCGTGTCTGCAGATGGCATTGCGGTGTCGGCCAGCAACTGGCGCGAGGAAAAAAGCTTTGTCGGCAACGACTATACATTCCGCAGCTATTTTTCTCGCGGCATGAAGGAGGGCGGAGCGGAGCATTTTGCGCTTGGTTCCGTCAGTAACCGGCCGGGTCTTTATATATCCTATAGGGTGGGGCCCGCGGAAAAGCCGCTTGGCGTTGTCGTTGCCAAGATGGAGTTCGACCAGCTGGAGGCCGATTGGGGCGATACGCGGCGGCCGTCCTTCGTCACCGACAACAATCATGTCGTGCTTATCACGACCCTACCGTCGTGGCGTTTCATGACCACGGAGCCGCTGCCGCAATCGAGCCTGTCGGCCATTCGCGAAAGCCTGCAATTCGGCGATGCGCCGCTTCTCCCCTTGCCGGTGACGCGGCTGGAAACCTTGGGGTCGGATGCGGATATAATCCGGGTTCTTCTGCCGGGGGGCGGGCAGATCCGTTATCTGCAGATCTCGGTCCCCGTCGCCTCGACTGGCTGGCATTTCCAGTATCTTCTGCCGATCGACGGAGCCGTCGCCGCGGATATGCGTGAGTTTCGCCTGATTGGCGCACTCGCGCTTCTCGCCGTGCTGGCCCTGGCTGCTGTCTGGATCCGTCGTCGGCAGATGGCGCAGGCCGAGATTATCGGCGCATTGGCAGCGCGCGAGGAACTCGAGCGGCGTGTCGATGAGCGGACCCGCGATCTCAGCCTGACGCGTGACAACCTGCAGGCGGAAATTTTTAATCGCAAATCGACAGAGGTGAAACTGCAGGCTGTGCAGCAGGATCTGGTGCAGGCCAACCGCCTGGCCATCCTTGGGCAGGTTGCTGCAGGCGTTGCGCATGAGATCAACCAGCCGGTTGCCACCATCCGGGCCTATGCCGACAATTCCAAGATCTTTCTCGAACGGCAGCAGATTCAGCCAGTGAAGGAAAATCTCGATCTGATCGCCTCGCTTACCGAGCGGATCGGCGCGATTACCGACGACCTCAAGGCGCTTTCGAGGCGCGGCCGCACGGCAGCCGAGCCGGTATCGCTTGCGGAAGTGCTCGAAGGTGCCGTCCTCCTGTTGAAAAGCCGGTTCACCGGGTCGCTGGACATGCTGGTTATCGAGCCGATTGCGGACGATCTGGAAGTGATGGGAAGCCGGCTGAGGCTCGAGCAGATCTTCATCAATCTGCTGCAAAACGCGCTGGAAGCGGTCGAGGGGCGCGAGACGGGACAGGTCATTGTTTCGACTGAGGCGACGAGTGAGAAGGTTTCGATCGTCGTGGCGGATAATGGTCCGGGCATCGCTTCCGACATTCTCGCCGAACTGTTCCAGCCGTTCAATTCCTCCAAGGAAAAAGGGTTGGGGCTTGGGCTGGTCATCTGCAAGGACATCGTCGCTGACTATGGCGGTCAACTCGGTGTCGAGACGGGTGACGCCGGGACCCGATTTACCGTTCATCTGAAAAGAGCTTGAGTATGACCGCAGCAGTCCCCGTTTTCCTCATCGATGACGACAAGGATCTCCTGAAAGCGACTGCCCAGACGTTGGGTCTTGCAGGCTTCGATGTCCGCTCGTTTTCGACCGGCAGCGAGGCCCTGTCCCAACTCGACGACAGGTTTCCGGGCGTGGTCGTCTCGGATATCCGCATGCCGGGGCTGGACGGGTTGCAGCTTTTCGACCGGATCTCGGGCTTTGACCGCGAATTGCCGGTGATTTTGATGACCGGCCACGGCGACATACCGATGGCGGTGAAGGCCATCCAGAGCGGCGTCTATGACTTCATCGCCAAGCCGTTTGCGACCGAGCGGTTGATCCAGTGCGTCAGGCACGCCGCGGAAAAGCGCAGCCTCGTGATGGAGAACCGGCGGCTGCGGACTGCCGGGGCCGAGGCCGACGACGGGTTGCCGCTAATCGGCCAGACGCCGGTGATGGAGCGCCTTCGCCATATGCTGCGCCAGATCGCCGATACCGATGTCGATGTGCTGGTGATGGGGGAAACGGGCAGCGGCAAGGAAGTGGTCGCGAGCATTCTCCATTCATGGAGTAGGCGGTCTTCCGGCAATTTCGTCGCGCTGAACTGCGGCGCGCTTCCCGAACAGGTAATCGAGAGCGAGCTTTTCGGCCATGAGGCCGGAGCTTTTACCGGTGCGCAGAAGAAGCGCGTCGGCCGGATTGAGCATTCGAGCGGTGGTACGCTGTTTCTTGATGAGATCGAGAGCATGCCGCTTTCCACCCAGGTGCAGATGCTGCGGGTTCTGGAAATGCGCGAGGTCACACCGCTCGGCACCAACGATATACGCCCTGTCGATCTGCGAGTCGTTGCGGCTTCCAAGGTCGATCTCGGTCATCCCGATCAGCGGGCGGTTTTTCGCGAAGACCTTTTTTACCGGCTGAACGTGGTAACCTTGACCATTCCGCCGCTGAGAGAGCGGCGCGAGGATATTCCACTCCTGTTCAATTATTTCATCAGAAAGGCCGGGCAGCGTTTCGGTCGCGAGGTTTCTGACCTGCCGCGCCAGGTCGTCGATCACCTGCGCGATCATTCGTGGCCCGGCAATGTTCGCGAACTTTCTCACTATGCCGAGCGATTCGTGCTCGGCCTTGAACCTTCCGCGTCATCATCGCCGCAGCCGCCAAAGACCACAGATGGAGCTGGTTTGCCCGAGCGGCTGGAGCGGTTCGAGGCGGATATCATCCGCGAAACGCTGACCGAATTTGGCGGCGACGTTCAGCAGACGATCGCCGCACTCGGCATCCCGCGCAAGACATTTTATGACAAGCTTCAACGTCATGGGATTGTACGAAGCGACTACGCGGAACGTCGCTGAAACCTCTGTAGAATAAGCATTCTTAACGCCTTTCTCCGTTACGAGATCGAGTGGGGGCATCTTCGTTTGCTCTAAAATGATGCGGAAAAGACCGATCACGGAAACACCTGGTTAAGGTTTTCTTTTTATTAACAGAGATCGGTGTGATCACGTTATTTGATGGTTTCGCGTACATGCATTTTCCGCCTTCCCGCAAAGATATTTCCCCAGTCGAGGACTCAAATTGGAGTGACGAACAGGAGTTCGTGGCAGCCAATGATGCCGAGCAGCCTCTTTCCCTGCCGGAGCCGATACCGGCGGTTGAGCTTGATCCGGAAAAACTCCCGACATGGCAGCGCGCCTTCATTCTGGCACCCAATGTGCGTTTTACCCGCACGCCCGGCCGCGGCCCTGCCAAGCAGGACGTCGTTATCGTCGAGGAGGTCGGTCATGTCGGGAGCCTAGCTCCAGCGCTGACGCCGCAACCGATCGCCATACCGATGTCCGCGGGCCATACGGCTCCACTTCATGCAAATACAGGTTCCCAAGTGACTAATCTCCAGCGCCGCATCGGCCAGGCATTCGCACCTTCCGCGCCGGCCGCTCCCGTTTCGCAGCCGATCGAAGCGGCCATGCAGCGCGTCGTTGAGCAGCCGATCTATCGCCAGCCCGCGGCGGCAGCTCCAATACCTGCACCGATGCAGCCGGAAAGCATGACCGCGCAAAACGCGCCCACCCGTCGCGTGACGTCTATCCCGGATCACCTGATCTGGGAGATGATGAGCCTTGGCGCTTCGGAAAATATTGAGCAGAAAGCCTCGCCGCGTGCATTGGCGGCCCCTCAGATTGCGCCGAATCCGGTTCCTGCGGCGCTGAAGCCGACCGTTACCCGTTTCGTGCCGCCGGCCGCCGTTCACGCGCCTGCTCCGGCTGTTGTTGTGGCCGCGCCGGCCCCGGCTCCTATCGTTCAGGAAGCGCCGTCTGCGATCGATCTCTATCGCCAGATCGCGATCAGGCAGGTTCCGCCTGTTTCCTTCGCTGCAGAGCCGCAGCCTGCGCCAATCATCGAGCCAGCTTATGCCGCACCGGTCGAAGCGGTCGTTGCACCGTCCGTGCAGATGGCAGAGCCAGTCGAGATCCGGCCCGCCGCACCAGTGGCAGTCCGCAAGCCGCGCATACTGCAATTTGCTGAAGATTATACGTTCCCGGATATCGACCTTCTGCAGGTCGCCGAGCCGCGTGAAGAGCAAACGATGAGCCAGGAGGCGCTGGAACAGAGCGCCGGGCTTCTGGAAAGCATTCTTGAGGATTTCGGCGTCAAGGGCGAGATCATCGACGTTCGTCCCGGCCCGGTCGTAACGCTTTACGAATTCGCCCCGGCTCCGGGCGTGAAATCGTCCCGCGTGATGAACCTGTCGGACGATATCGCCCGTTCGATGTCGGCGCTTTCCGCTCGCGTTGCCGTGATCCCCGGCCGCAACGTCATCGGCATCGAGTTGCCGAATGTCGAGCGCGAGACCGTCTATCTGCGCGAGCTGGTCGAGAGCAATTCCTATATCGGCACCGACTACCGTCTGCCGCTTTGCCTCGGCAAGACGATCGGCGGTGAGCCGGTCATCGCCGAACTCGCCAAGATGCCCCATCTTCTCGTTGCCGGCACCACCGGCTCGGGCAAGTCGGTTGCCATCAACACGATGATCCTGTCGCTGCTCTATCATCTTCGCCCGGAAGAATGCCGGTTGATCATGGTCGATCCGAAGATGCTGGAACTCTCCGTTTATGACGGTATCCCGCATCTGCTGACGCCGGTCGTGACCGATCCGAAGAAGGCCGTTCTGGCGCTGAAATGGGCCGTACGCGAGATGGAAGAGCGTTATCGCAAGATGTCGCGTCTGAACGTCCGCAATATCGATGGCTTCAATGCCCGCGTTGCCGAAGCCCGCAACAAGGGCGAGACGATCATGATCAACGTGCCGGTCGGGTTCGACCGCTCGACCGGTGAGCAGGTGTTCGAGGAACAGGCTCTCGACCTGACGGCGCTGCCTTACATCGTCGTCATCGTCGATGAAATGGCCGACCTGATGATGGTTGCCGGCAAGGAAATCGAAGGCGCCATCCAGCGTCTGGCGCAGATGGCGCGTGCTGCAGGCATCCACCTGATCATGGCGACCCAGCGTCCTTCCGTCGATGTCATTACCGGCACGATCAAGGCGAACTTCCCGACCCGCATCTCCTTCCAGGTCACGTCTAAGATCGACAGCCGTACGATCCTGGGCGAGCAGGGTGCCGAACATCTTCTCGGCCAGGGCGACATGCTGCATATGAAGGGCGGCGGGCGGATTGCCCGTGTCCACGGCCCGTTCGTCTCCGACTACGAAGTCGAGAAGGTTGTTGCGCATCTGAAGACGCAAGGCCAGCCGTCCTATCTCGGCAGCGTGACCGAAGATGAAGAAGAGGATGGCGTCGAGGAGGAAGAGGACGCAGCCGTCTTCGACCAGACTTCGATGGGTGCGGAAGACAATGGCGACGATCTTTACGAGCGTGCCGTCAAGATCGTTCAGCGCGACAAGAAATGCTCGACCTCCTACATCCAGCGTCGCCTTTCGATCGGGTACAACCGCGCCGCATCGTTGGTGGAGCGGATGGAAAAGGAAGGTCTCGTTGGCGCGCCGAACCATGTCGGCAAGCGCGAGATCCTCGGCCCGCAGCAGGTTCAGCCACGCACCAGTGAAGAGTGATATTGACCGGAGAGCCGTCTAGACGGCTTTCCATTTCATAAGCGATCGCTCGACCATCGACAGAAGGTCGAAGACGAGGATTGCAAGGGCGGCGACGAGGAGCGCGCCCTGCAGGATGAAGGCGAGATTGTTCGACTGAAGCCCGGCGATGATGACTTCGCCAAGCGTTTTTGCCGCAACCGTCGAGCCGATCGTGGCGGTGCCGAAGCCGATGACGGTCGAAATCTTGATGCCGCCGACGATCATCGGCAGGCTGAGTGGCAGTTCGATCTGCCGGAAAATCTGGAACGGCGTCATCCCATTGCCCTTGGCGGCATCGATTATGTTCTGCGGCACCGTCGTCAGCGCCGTCATCGTATTCTCGAAAATCGGCAGAAGCGCGTAGAGGAACAGCGCGACCAGCGTCGGCCCATTGCCGAAGCCCATGGCGGGAACGGCGAGTGCCAGCACGGCGACAGGGGGAAATGTCTGGCCGATATTCACCACTGTTCGGGCAAGCGGCAGGAATTCGACTCCGAACGGGCGGGTGACAAGGATCGCCAGCGCCACGGCAATGATCGCCGCGAGAAGTGTGGCGAAAAACACCATGCGCACATGCAGTAGCGTCAGAGCGGCAAGATCGCCCTGATTGTAGATTGCCGGTGCATTGGCCTGCACCAATGGCCTGAAGGCGAAGTCGAAACTGTCCGGTGAGGCGAGAAAACCGCCCAGCAGGATCAGAAGAATGATGCGGGGAGCGACGCGAAACAGGCTCATTGCGGCCTGACCGCCTGGCGCAGCAATGTTTGCAGCCGCACGCGGCCGAGCGTTTTGCCATCAGCCGAGACGACCGGAAGCGTATCCGCGCCACACCACATCAGGGCTGCGAGGGCATCCTGTCGGGTTCTGTTCTCTTCGATCGGCTCGCCTTGCGCGTCTCCAGGTTCGATGATCCCAGCCACTGTGTCGAGTGACAGAAGCCGGAAAGGACGGTCGAATGTGCCCACCAGACCTTCGACGAAGGGTGTTGCCGGTGACTTCAGGAGATCGATCGGGCGGCCGTATTGCAAGAGCCTGCCCTTGTCCATCACCGCAATCGTGTCGCCCAGATGGAAAGCCTCGTTGATATCGTGGGTGACGACGACGATGGTCGTGCCGAAGCGTTTCTGGATCGCGAGAAGTTCGTCCTGCGCCTTGCCGCGGAGAACCGGGTCCAGCGCACCAAAAGGCTCGTCCATCAAGAGTATTTTCGGCTCAGCCGCAAGTGCGCGGGCGACGCCGACGCGTTGCTGCTGGCCGCCGGAAAGCTGATGTGGATAACGGTTGGCGAAAGCGGCCGGATCGAGCTGGAAGAGATCGAGGAGTTCAGCGATCCTGGCGTTGATCCGCGAGTTGTCCCATTTGAGCAGGCGTGGCACGGTCGCGATGTTTTCGGCCACCGTGCGGTGAGGAAAAAGGCCGTGGCCCTGAATCGCGTAACCGATCCGCCGCCGCAGTTCGTGGCCGGGGATGCTTCGCGTGTCTTCACCGCCGATCATGATCGTACCTTCGTCCTGCGAAACGAGCTGGTTGATTATCCGCAGAAGTGTCGTCTTGCCGGAACCGGACGTGCCGACAAGAACCGCGATCGTGCCCTCGGGGACGGCAAAGGACACGCTGTCGACTACGGCCTTGCCGCCGTAACGCTTGGTGACGGAGTGGATATCGATCATGTGGAGCGGACCTCACTGCCGGGTGCTTTGCTCAAATCCACCAGTGCATCGAGCAGGATGGCGGCGACGAAGGACATGGCGACGGTCGGCAATGCCCCGAGCAGGACGAGATCCATTGCCGACTGGCCGAGCCCCTGAAAAACGAAGACGCCCATGCCGCCACCACCGATCAGCGCCGCGATAGTCGCCATGCCGATATTCTGGATGAGGACGATGCGGATCGCGGCAAGCAGGCTCGGAAAGGTCAGGGGGAACTCGATCGAAACGAGCCGCTGCAGATCGGTCATACCAGCGCCACGAGCTGCATCATTCGCTTCGCGCGGCACGTTTTCGAGACCGGCTACCGTGTTGGCAACGACCGGAAGCAGAGAATAGAGGAAGAGCGCGACGAAGGCGGGCGCAGTGCCGATGCCGGAAATGCCGATTGCGGCTGCTCCGGGGATATGGGCCGCCACCCAGCCAAGCGGCAGGATCAAAAGGCCGAAGAGCGCGATCGAGGGGATGGTCTGCAGGATGTTGAGCGTATTGAGTGCCGCCGCACGCAGCCATGACACGCGATGACAGATGACGCCGAGCGGCAGGCCGATCAGGAAGGCAGCCAGCATGGATCCGAGCGCCAGCATCGCATGACGCGACATCTCTGCCCAGAACGCATCAGAACGGTTCACATATTCCTTCATCACCGAGATATCGGCAAGGACGCCCGATGCGAATATGCCGCCGATCACAGCCGCCGCGACCACCAGCAGCAACAGCCGGAAAGCCGGTGAGAGCTTGAGTTTGGCAATCATATCGACAAAGGCGAGGGACAGGCCGAAGAGAAGAAGCCAGAAACCTGAGCCGGGCGATACGCGCGCATAGGAATTTCCCGGCGGAAGTCCGGCAGTGGCGGCACCACCGAGGGCTACGACCACGGCAAGCAGTGCAGCCGACGCGATCACAAGCCGTGTCGATAGTGGAAGCCGGAGAAGCAGGCAGAGTGCCACGAAGACCATCGCGCCCGCCAGAGCGATGCCGCCGCCGGAGGGGAGGGCGTCGATCAGCGAAACTCCCTGTCCTTGCAGGATGCGGTTCGGCTTGACTACGATGAAGGGCAGCGCAAAGGTCGAAACCACTATGAGGGCAGCCATCAGCACGCCCGTCTTTTCAAGCCCTCTGAGCAATCCGCTGCCCCTTCTGTCCGGATTAAATCCCTGCGGCCCCTACTTGAGGAAGCCGTTTTTCTTCAGGAAATCCTCGGCTACGGTCTTGGCCGGTTCGCCGCCGACCTGAACGCGGCCGTTCAAATCCTGAAGGGTCACGAGATCGAGTTTTTCGAAGACCGGTTTCAGCAACTCAGCGATCTTGGGGTTCTTTTCGAGCGTTGCCTGCCGGATGATCGGCGCTGGCTGATAGACAGGCTGCACCTTCTTGTCGTCATCGAGGACGACGAGGCCGGAAGGGGCAATGCCGCCATCGGTGCCATAGACCATAGCCGCATTGGCGCCGTTGGTCTGATTGGCGGCGGCTGCGATCGTCGCTGCCGTGTCGCCGCCCGAAAGGGTGATCAGTTGTTCCGGCTTGAGCTTGAAACCGTATGTCGTCTGGAACGCTGGGAGGGCTGCCGCCGAATTGACGAATTCTGATGATGCGGCAAGCACGATCTTGCCGTCGCCGGCGATGAACTTGCCGAAGTCGGAGAGTGTCTTCAGCTTGTTTTCTTCCGCAACATCCTGACGGACGGCGATGCCCCAGGTATTGTTGGCGGGCGAGGGCGTGAGCCAGACGATCTTGTTGGCGTCGAGATCGAGTTTCTTGACCGTCTCATAAGCCTGCGCCGGATCTTTCCAGGCAGGATCGTCTGCCTTTTCGAAGAAGAAGGCACCGTTGCCGGTATATTCCGGATAGATATCGATCTCGCCGGCGGTGATCGCCTTGCGCAGCACCGGGGTCGCGCCAAGCTGGATGCGGTCGGTTGCCTCGATATTGTTGGCCTTCAGCACAGACAGGATGATGTTGCCGAGCACACCGCCCTCGGTGTCGATCTTCGACGAGACGACAACCTGTGCCGACGCAGTCGTAGCGGTGAGCGACAAGGCGAGCAGAAGGCCTGCAAATTTTCCGGTGAGCGACATCGGAGCTTCCCTGGTTTCCTGGAACCGGCGGCAATGCCGGTGCGTTTGAATGACTGGTTCGCAAGAAAGCTAGAGCACGGCTCAAAAGTGTCGAGGAAGTTTCGACTGCAGAAAACGAAAAACGAAAAACCTTCGTCTTTTTATCGAGTTAAGGTGAAAATCGTTTTCCTGAAAGTTGTTTGTCGAAATCCGTCACAATGTCGGCACCCAGGGCCGCCGTTGCCTTGACATGAGGTCGCTCAGGCATAATGTCGCACCCGGTTCGTTCTATTAGAATGGAGAAAAGTTCACGATGAATATGGACCTCTCAAGGCGCAGCTTTATGAAGCTTGCCGGGGCAGGGGTTGCGGCGACTTCCATGGGTGCGTTGGGTTTTGGCGAAGCCGAAGCCGCTGAAATCGCTCACGTGCGGCCATTCAAGCTGGCCACGACCACGGAAACCCGCCAAACCTGTCCTTACTGTTCCGTCGCCTGCGGCATCATCATCTATTCCAAGGGTGACGTGCGCAAGGGCGACAAGGCGGAAGTCGTCCACATCGAAGGCGATGTCGACCATCCGACCAACCGCGGGACGCTCTGTCCCAAGGGGGCGGCCCTCAAGGACTTCGTGAAGTCCCCCACCCGCCTCCTTTACCCGATGCACCGCAAGCCTGGCTCGGACACGTTCGAACGTATGTCCTGGGACGAGGCTCTCGATCGCATTGCGCGGCTGATGAAGGACGACCGCGACGCCAACCTTCTTCTCAAGAACGAGAAGGGTCTGGAAGTGAACCGCTGGACGACGACGGGCATGCTCGCAGCGTCGGCGACTTCCAACGAAACGGCATGGGCGACCTTCAAGTTCGCCAAGTCGATAGGAATGGTCGGTTTCGACAATCAGGCACGCGTCTGACACGGCCCAACGGTGGCGAGTCTCGCCCCAACATTCGGCCGTGGCGCAATGACCAACGCCTGGACTGACATCAAGAATACCGACCTCGTCGTCGTCATGGGCGGCAACGCGGCGGAAGCGCACCCCTGTGGTTTCAAGTGGGTGACGGAAGCAAAGGCTCATCGTGGCGCCAAGCTGATCGTCGTTGACCCGCGCTATACCCGTACGGCCTCCGTATCCGACTACTACGCTCCGATTCGTCAGGGCTCAGATATCGCTTTCCTCAACGGCGTGATGAAGTACTGCATCGATAACGGCAAAGTGCAGTGGGAATACATGAAGGCGTTCACCAACGCGGCCTTCATCGTGAAGGACGGCTTTGGTTACAAGGACGGCCTGTTCACCGGCTATGACGAGGAAAAACGCGATTACGACCGCTCCACATGGGATTACGTGATCGGCGAGGACGGCTTTGCCGTGACCGACCCGACGCTTGAGCATCCCCGTTGCGTCTGGAACCTCTTGAAGGAGCATCTTGCCCCTTACACGCCGGAACTGGTCGAACAGGTCTGCGGCACGCCGAAGGAGAAATTCCTGAAGGTGGCCGAGATGATCGCCGAATGTTCATCGCCGACCAAGACCATGACGTCGATGTACGCGCTTGGCTGGACCCAGCATTCCAAGGGGTCCCAGAACATTCGCGGTATGGCGATGTTGCAGCTCATCCTGGGGAACATGGGTGTGCGTGGTGGCGGCATGAACGCGCTTCGCGGCCACTCCAACATCCAGGGGCTGACCGACCTCGGTCTCATGTCGCATCTGCTCACCGGTTATCTGACGATGCCGAGCGAGAAGGACACCGACTTCGAGACCTATATGTCGACGCGTCAGTTCAAGCCGCTTCGTCCGGGTCAGACCAGCTACTGGCAGAACTACAAGAAGTTCATGGTCTCCTTCCAGAAGGCCATGTGGGGCGACGCCGCGACAGCCGAAAATGGCTGGGCGTTCAACTACCTGCCCAAGCTCGACGTTCCGGCATACGATATTCTTCGCATGTTCGAACTGATGAACAACGGCAAGGTGAACGGCTATATCTGCCAGGGTTTCAACCCGATCCTCGCCTTCCCCAACCGTGCCAAGATCACCTCTTCTCTCTCGAAGCTGAAGTTCATGGTGACGATGGACCCGTTGGAAACAGAGACGTCGCGTTTCTGGGAAAACCACGGCGACTTCAACGATGTGGATACGGCATCGATCAAGACCGAAGTGTTCCAGCTGCCGACGACCTGCTTTGCAGAGGAAGACGGCTCGCTGACCAATTCGGGCCGCTGGCTGCAATGGCACTGGCAGGCAAGTTCGCCTCCGGGCGAAGCCAAGCACGACAGCTGGATCGTTGCGCAGATCTTCCTGCGCATGCGTGAACTGTATCGCAAGGAGGGTGGCGCCTTCCCCGACCCGATCCTCAACCTGTCATGGGATTACGAGGACGAAAACGAACCGACGGCGGAAGAGCTGGCGAAGGAGATCAACGGCCGTGCGCTGAGCGATCTCATGGACCCGACCGATCCGACCAAGGTTCTCGTTCCTGCCGGCAAGCAGGTGGTCAACTTCTCGCAGCTTAAGGACGATGGCTCCACCATGTCCGGCTGCTGGATCTATTCCGGCTGCTGGAACGAGCAGGGCAACAACATGGGCCGTCGTGACAACCACGATCCGGACGAAACCGGCGCCTATCTGGGCTGGACCTTCGCTTGGCCGCTGAACCGCCGCACGCTCTATAACCGTGCGTCTGCGGACATCAACGGCAAGCCCTGGGATCCCTCGCGCAAGCTGCTGGAATGGGATGGTGCCAAGTGGACAGGTTATGACGTTCCCGACATTTCGCCGACGGCGAAACCGCAGGATGTCGGCCCGTTCATCATGAACCAGGAAGGCGTGTCGCGTCTGTTCGCGCGTGGCATGATGCGTGACGGTCCGTTCCCGGCACACATGGAGCCTTTCGAAAGCCCGGTTGAAAACGTCTTCAACCGCAAAATGCGCGGCAACCCGGTTGCCCGCGTGTTCGCATCGGACGCGGCCCAGCTCGGCACGTCGGCGGAGTTCCCCTATGCGGCGACCTCTTACCGACTGACCGAACATTTCCACTACTGGACGAAGCACAACCGGGTGAACTCGGCGCTTCAGCCGGAATTCTTCGTGGAAATCTCGGAAGAGCTGGCAGCGGAAAAGAAGATCGAGCATGGCGGCTGGGTCCGCGTATGGTCGAAACGTGGTTCGGTAAAGGCCAAGGCCGTGGTGACGAAGCGCATCCGGCCCCTCATCTGCGATGGAAAGCCGGTTCATATCGTCGGCATCCCACTGCACTGGGGCTTTACCGGCTCGGCGAAAAAGGGCTTTGGCCCCAACTCGCTCGCAGCCTTTGTCGGTGACGCCAATATCGAGACCCCGGAATCGAAGGCGTTCCTCGTCAATATCGAACCCTCGACCGCACCCAAGGACAAGGAGGTGAATGTCTGATGGCCAATACCATGGACAGCCCACGCACCGCCGTCAGCAATCCGCCGGTGCAGCCGATGGAAACCAACCTGACGCAGCGCGACCTCATCCGTCGCTCTGCAACATCCGAGCTGCCGAACCCTGAGCGGCAGCTCACCCCCGTCGCAAAGCTCATCGACGTGTCGAAATGCATCGGCTGCAAGGCCTGCCAGTCGGCCTGCGTGGAGTGGAACGACACCAATCCTGCCATCGGCGAAAATGTCGGGGTCTACACCAACCCGCACGACCTGACCGCCGACATGTTCACGCTCATGCGGTTTACCGAATGGGTGAACCCGGAGACTGACAATCTGGAATGGCTGATCCGCAAGGACGGCTGCATGCATTGCGCCGATCCGGGCTGTCTCAAGGCCTGCCCGGCGCCGGGTGCGATCGTGCAGTATTCCAACGGCATCGTCGACTTCGTCCACGACAACTGCATCGGCTGCGGTTATTGCGTGAAGGGCTGTCCCTTCAACATTCCCCGCATCTCCAAGGCGGATCACAAGGCGTATAAATGCACGCTCTGTTCCGACCGTGTTGCCGTCGGTCAGGGCCCTGCCTGTGCAAAAGCGTGTCCCACCCAGGCCATCGTCTTCGGTACCAAGGAAGACATGAAGAAGCATGCAGAAGGCCGCATCGCCGACCTAAAGTCGCGCGGTTACGCCAATGCCGGTCTCTACGACCCGCCGGGTGTCGGTGGCACGCATGTCATGTACGTGCTGCACCATAACGACAAGCCGCATATCTATGCCGACCTGCCGGATAATCCGGCTATTTCCGCGGTTGTTGAGACCTGGAAAGGTGCCACGAAATATGCTGGCCTTGCCGTCATGGGACTGGCGGCTGCTGGCAGTATCCTGCACGGCCTTTTCGCCAAGGCCAACCGCGTGTCTAAACACGAGGAGGAAGAGGCGAAGGAACTGGTCGACGAAAGTGTCGGGCATGCCGAAAAGCGTGAGGAGGAAGCCTGATGAGCACGCCTGCCAACACCGCAGAGCAGAAAACCAGCCCCGTCAAGGCCGGGGCTGAAGACACCATACGTCGCGGACCGCCTGTCGAGGTGGTCCGTTACGGACCCGGCAAACGCATCAACCACTGGGTAACGGCCATCAGCCTTATCCTGTTGCTGCTCTCCGGCCTTGCCATGTTCCATCCGTCGCTGTTCTTCCTCACCGAACTGTTCGGCGGCGGGCAGATGACGCGATGGATCCATCCGTGGATCGGTATCGTCCTGTTCGTCTCCTTCTTCATCCTGTTTGCACAGTTGTGGAAGCTGAACATCCCGAACCGGGACGACGTGAAATGGGCCTCGCAGATCTCCGACGTGATCGGCGGCCATGAGGAAAACCTGCCGGAACTCGGCAAATACAATGCCGGCCAGAAATTCATCTTCTGGGGCATGGCATCCCTCATCATCGTGTTGATCGTCACCGGCATCATGGCCTGGGAGCAGTATTTCGGTCAGCTGACGAGCATTCCGACGCAGCGTATCGCGCTGCTTCTGCATTCGCTCGCAGCCGTTGCCATCATTCTGGTCTTCATCCTTCACGTCTATGCGGCCATCTGGACCCGCGGCACGATCCGAGCCATGACCCGCGGCACCGTAACCGGCGGCTGGGCATGGCGGCACCACCGCAAGTGGTTGAAGGACATGGCTGGACGCGGCCGGATTGATTCGACAAAATAGCCGCCCATGACGGCAAGGGCCGCGCGTCTTCCTTTCGGGCGCGCGGTCAACCATATCCCTGAAGTGCGTATCGCGTGCCGAAAAGGCCGATACACTTGATTAGAGAAAGCTGTGGCCGGTCGGCCCTGCGAGGTTTTATGTCCGCATCCTCCATTCAGCCCGATCCCTCGATGATCGGTGGCATTTCCAAGGCGCCCTTTGCCCTGATGCCGAACCCCGCCCGCTTCTTTGCCGAGCGCGCCACACGTCTCAAGGTTCTTGCCGAGACGAGCAATCTCGGTCCTTACCTGAAGTTTTTGAGCGCCATCGCCGCCTTGCAAGCAGACCTGATCGTCGAGCTTCCCGCTATCACGCCGGTCGATGCCGATCAGGTATCCCGTGCCCGTGACAATACCATGCCGCCGATTGATCGCGCCGCGATGGTCAAAAGCGACGATTACCGCAAGACGCTCACCCTCTTCCTCGAACGCGCCAAAAATATCGAAAAGCCGGCAGCGGCACAGGACGCACTGGACGCCGTTTGCGCTGCCGGAGAAGACACGCTCGACTGGATGATCGGCAATGTGATTGCCGATACGATGCCGGTCGAAGGCCTTGCCCATCACCTCTATATCGCAGCCGCCACGCAGGTGCACGCCGCCCGCCTTGCTGCCGGTCTTGATGCCCTCAAGCTGGTACCCGTCGCACCCGGAGTTTGCCCGTCCTGCGGCGGCAAGCCGGTTGGTTCGATGGTGATCGGCGTTCAGGGTGCTGAAGGTGCGCGTTATGCCTGCTGCGCCGGTTGCGCGACGATGTGGAACGAAGTGCGTGTGAAATGCATCGCCTGTGGCACCACCAAAGGTGTCGGTTACCGCGCCGTCGAAATCGACGGTGATCCCGAAGGCAAGACCGCCGTCATCAAGGCGGAAGTCTGCGACGAGTGCAAGAGCTGGACCAAGATCCTTTACCAGAACAAGAACCCGTCGCTGGAAATCATCGCCGATGATGTCGCAAGCCTCGGTCTCGACCTTCTGATGAAGGACAGCGAATACAAACGCGCCGGTTTCGATCCTTTTCTCGTCGGGTACTGAGATCATGGCGGACCTCTCGGCATTGCGTCACCTTCCTTCGGTGGACCAGATCCTCAAAGCCCCGGAAACGGCGCCGCTTCTGGACACCTATGGTCGCACCACCGTCACCGAAGAACTGCGTACGCTTCTCGACGAGATCCGCACCGCCATGCGCGGCGGTACGGCATTGCCGGATACCGCCGCCATCCTCGCCTCACTGACCAGCAAGCTCGAATACGCGGACCGCTCCAACCTGCGGCCGCTGATCAACCTCACAGGCACGGTGCTGCACACCAATCTCGGCCGTGCACTGCTGGCCGAAGAAGCGGTCAAGGCCGCCGTAGATGCCATGCGTGAGGCGGCAGCGCTGGAATTCGACCTTAACACCGGCAAGCGCGGCGAACGCGACAGCCACCTGCGCGAACTGCTCTGCGAACTGACCGGCGCCGAAGATGCCACCATCGTCAACAACAATGCCGCCGCCGTGCTGATCGCGCTGAATGCGGTCGGTGCCGGCCGTCAGGCCATCGTTTCGCGTGGCGAACTGATCGAGATCGGCGGCGCTTTCCGCATGCCCGACATCATGGAACGCGCCGGCGTTCAACTGGTCGAAGTCGGCACCACCAACCGCACGCACCCGAAGGACTATCGCAACGCCATAAGCGAAGAGACGGCGCTGATCCTCAAAGTGCATACCTCCAATTACCGCATTGAAGGTTTTACTGCCGAAGTGTCCGGCGCAGACCTCGCCACCATCGCAAAAGAGGCGGGTGTCGCCCTCCTCAATGATCTAGGCTCCGGCACGCTGGTCGATCTCTCCCAATACGGCCTTGCCCGCGAGCCGACAGTGCGCGAGGCAGTGGCCGAAGGCGCGGATCTGGTCACCTTCTCCGGCGACAAACTGTTGGGTGGACCGCAGGCCGGTTTTATCGTTGGCCGCAAGGATCTGATCGCCGAGATCAACCGCAATCCGCTGAAACGGGCTTTGCGCGTCGACAAGATCCGCATCGCCGCGCTTGCCGCAACGCTCAAACTTTATCGGGATCCGGATCGCCTCGGCGAACGCCTGCCGACGTTGCGCATGCTGTCGCGCCGCCAGAGCGCCATCGCAGAGCAGGCCGAACGCCTGTTGCCGCATGTCTCCGAGACGTTGACGACATTCGGTTACACGGTGGAGATCTGCCGCTGCGCCAGCCAGATCGGCTCCGGCGCACTGCCGGTCGATACGATCCCGAGTGCCGGGCTGCGCATCGGCCACACCAGCGGTAGCGCGCTTGAAAAGCTTAGCTCAGCCTTTCGCGCTTTGCCCCGCCCGATCCTCGGGCATATTCGTGATGGTGCGCTGATCCTCGATCTGCGCTGCCTGAACGATGAAGCGACCCTCCTCTCCTGCCTCTCGCATGTGAATGCCAATGCGCTGGCTTGACCGTTTCCGCCGCAGCGCCACCGCGCACGCACCGGTCGCCGATCCAACCGCCGAGCAGATGGACGTAGCGCTTGCCGCTGCCAAGGCCGGCGATTACGACACGGCCCTTGCGCTATGGGAGCCGCTCGCCCGCGCCGGAAACGCGCGTGCGCAGAACAATATCGGCGCCTGTTTTGCCGAAGGGCTCGGCGTCGCTTCGGACCGCCCGCTGGCGCTGAAATGGCTGACATTGTCCGCAGACGCGGGTGATCCCGTCGGCCAGCGGAATTGCGCCGCTTTCCATATGCAGGGCAGCGATGCCGCAGGCTCGGACGCCGATCCGGCCAAGGCCGCAAAACTCTACCGCCTTGCCGCCGAACAGGGCGATGCCGAAGCACAAGACATGCTGAGCTGGCTGCTGCTCGAAGGCGAGATCATCCCCGTCGATCCGGAACAAGCCAAACTCTGGGCCGAACATGCGGCCGAAGGCGGTGTTGCCGCTTCGATGACCCGTCTCGGCATGCTCTATCACAACGCTCTGGGTGTCGACCGGGACCCGGTCAAGGCCGTGTTCTGGTGGCGCAAGGGCGCCCAAGGCGGTGATGCCGACGCACAAGCGATGCTGGGTGCGGCCTGCCATATGGGCGCGGGAACCCCAGTCGATCGTATCGCCGCCTTCGCCTGGCTGATCCGTGCAATGCATGGCGGCAGCGCACTCGCCCAACCCTTTCTGGCGCCCGTCCGTGATAGCCTGTCCACACCGGACATCGCGGAAGCCGAACGCCGGGCAAAACTGCCGCTGGCCGAGATGATCGCGGAGGGAACACCATGATCATCGGCACCGCCGGTCATATCGACCATGGCAAAACGACACTGGTGAAGGCGCTGACCGGCACCGATGCGGACCGTCTGAAGGAAGAAAAGGCGCGCGGCATCACCATCGATCTCGGTTTTGCCTATGCAAAATTTGCGGGCGATGCCGTCACCGGTTTTATCGATGTGCCCGGCCACGAAAAGTTCATCCATACCATGCTGGCCGGTGCGGGCGGCATCGATTACGCTCTGCTGGTGGTGGCCGCCGATGACGGCATCAAGCCGCAGACGCGCGAACATCTCGCCATCCTCGACCTTCTCGGCATTGTTCGTGGCATCGTGGCTCTGACCAAGGCTGACCTTGTCGACGCCGATCGCATAACAGCCGTCACCAACGATATCCGCGCCCTGCTCGCCCCGACGCGACTGAGAGAGATCGACATCCTACCAGTCTCCGCTTCATCGGGCCAAGGCATCGAAGACCTCAAGACGATCCTCGCCGAGGCAGAGCGCACCACCGTCGAGACCGCCACAGAAGGCCGGTTCCGTCTCGCCGTTGATCGCTCCTTCACCCTGTCGGGCGCCGGTACCGTCGTGACCGGCACGGTTCTGTCCGGTTCGGTGGCAATCGGCGATGCCGTCACAGTCTCTCCTTCTGGACTGTCAGCCCGCGTGCGCTCCATCCATGCGCAGAACATGGCAGTCGAGCGCGGTTTCGCCGGCCAGCGCTGCGCCCTCAATCTCGCCGGCGAGGCGATTTCAAAGGACGCCATCCATCGCGGCGACATGGTGGTCGATCCCGCCCTGCACGCCCCGACCGACCGCATCGATGCCGAACTGACCGTTCTCGCCGGGGAGCCGAAAGCCATCGGCCAATGGTTTTCCGCCCGCTTCCACCATGAAAGCGTCGAGGCCGGCGCGCGCATCGTACCGCTCGAAGGCCCAGTCGCCCCCGGCTCCACTGCCCGCGTGCAACTCGTGCTTGACCGCCCGATTGCAGCCGCCGTCGGCGACCGCTTCATCCTGCGTGACGTTTCCGCCCAGCGCACCATCGGTGGCGGGTCGCTGATCGACCTGCGACCGCCTGCCAGAAAACGCCGCACGCCGGAACGCCTCGAACAACTGACGGCAGCAGCCAAGCCCACAGCCGCCGAACAGCTTTCGGCACTTCTCGATACCGCACCCTATCTGGTCGATCTCAACGCCTTTGCCCGCGACCGGGCAATGTCGTCCTTACAATTGAATACGGCAGCCGAAGCGGCAGGCATCGTGCTGGTCGAAGCCGGCGGCATTTCCTATGCCATGTCGGCCATCCACCGTGCCGCCTTCACGACACAACTTGTCGAACTGCTCACCACCTTCCATGCCGAAAACCCGGAATTGCAGGGCCAGGGCCGCGAACGCCTGCGCATGGCGATGACGCCCCGCCTGCCCGCGCCCGCCTTTCTGGCCGTCATGCGTGCCGAGGCGGTTGCCGGAAACATCGTGCTTGAAGGCGCCTTCCTGCGCCTGCCCGGACACATCGCCCAGCTTGGCGAAACGGAAGAAGCGCTCTATGCCGAAATTCTCCCGCATCTCATCGGTGAAAATCGCTTTCGTCCGCCGCGAGTGCGCGATTTCGTCGACCTGATTGGCAGTGATGAGCGCGAAATCCGGCGTGTCCTGAAACTCTGCGCGCGGCTCGGTCGTGTCGACCAGATCCGCAACGATCACTTTTTCACGCGGGCGACGACAGCCGAGATGGTGCAGATCATTCGCGAAATCGCAGTAAAGGCGGAACATGGAGAATTTACCGCCAGCGCCTTCCGCGACCGGGTGACGAGCGGCCGAAAAGTTGCGATCGAAATCCTCGACTTTTTCGACCGACATGGTGTAACGCTTCGGCGCGGCGATCTTCGCCGCATCAATCCGCATCGGCTCGATCTGTTCGGCCCGTCCGTTCCTGATGCTGATAATGGAAGAGATTCGTCCCCGGTGGGGCGTCCGGACTTCAAATCCGGGTGGGGCAGCGACGCTGTCTTGGGTGGGTTCGACTCCCATTCTCTTCCGCCATCAGGAGAAAAGTCGTGAGCAATCCCGCCGCAGACACCGATTTCGACGACTGGGTGATCGACACCTATTCGGATGCCGGTTCCTTCACCATGCTGTTCATTTTGGTATCGATCAGCGAGACCAAGGTAGAGCTACTGCGCTCAGCCTATCTGCATGTGGTGGGTGACGAGTTGCGCTGGCCGGACATGACAAAACTGTTTGCCGGTGCGGGCGTGAACTGGTCGGGCGTAGTATTTTATCGCGCCGGACGCGAAGGTCTGGTCGAAGACAAGGAGGCTAAGGCCCGCCTGTCGTCGCTCGTACGCAAGCTGGAAGAAGATCGCTCGCTGATCCGCGACGGCGAGTTTTTCAATGCGGACGGTCTGCGGCTGATGATCGAGGAAATCAAGCCGCATTGATTGAGTCTGATACAGCCACAAAAAAAGCCGCCCCGGAAGGCGGCTTTTCCATTTGATAAAAGACCAGAAAATCAGGCCGTGATTTCCTTCGAGGAAATCGAATAGACAAACGTCTTCGGGCTGAGGCAATCCACCTCGCCGCGCGATGTAAACGCAGCCGGATACATGAAGAAGTTCTGGCGGATCTCGTTGCCCGGAAGCGTGATGTCGCGGGCGGTGTTGTAACCGACCCAGTTCATTTCCCAATTGCCGAAAGCCTTGGAGCGGAAAGCCTGAACGGCATCGTTGTCGAGCGGCAGCTTTTCTTCCAGAACGACCTTGCGGACATCCGCCGGATCGACAGGAACCCAGCCCTGACCTTCCAGATAAACCTCGGCACGACAGTGCTGTGCACCGGTAATATCGCCTGCACGGCCAAGCGTCTTGAAGTCAGCCGAATTGGCAACACGCACACCAAAAACGTCACGGGCAGGCAGGCCAGCAGCGCGGGCAAGGGCTGTAAACAGACTGTTGATGTCGGCGCATTTGCCACCAAAATAGCCGGTTTCCAGCATGTCCTTGACATTGCCGACGCCGCAACCGGCGACATTGGCATCGCGGAAGGTGTTTTCGACAACCCAGTCATAAATGGCGCGGGCCTTGTCCTCGTCCTTTTCGCGGGTGCCGATGATGTTCATCGCCGTGTCCTTGACGATGCCGTCGATCGGCGCGCTCGGTGTGGCGATGAGAGCGGCATCCAGTTCGGCCTGCTCCACGGCGGCGCCATCGGCGCTACGGTTACGGGTCTGGACCGTCTGGGTAAACTCGATCGTGCGCTTGCCGTCGGCCTGCCATTCGACCGAAAGGATATCAGTGCCGGACATTGCGTCCTTCTTGATCGCGACCTGCTTCGAATCCGACGTCCAGTGTGGCGCGGTAGCCTTCTGGTATTCGCCGGCCGACTGGGCAACCGGCAGCCAGAGTTTTGCCGGGCCGGTCACGTCGGTCAGGTCCACCTTAGTGGTGACTTCGAACGTCCGCCATGCGGCCGTATCGGCCACCTTGTCGGCGGCGAATGTCGGGCTTGCGCCGCGGGAAACGAAAGCGGCGGCAACGGATGCCGTTGCGGCATGGCTAAGAAAGCGGCGGCGGTTCAACATGATTGTCCAACTCCTGTCGGTGTCACATCTGTTCGGAAACCATGACGGCTTCGGAAACACGATGTGCAGCTCAAATTGCGATAGAATGTCGCCTTGACTTACTCTGGTTGGCGAGGTCGAGGAAACAGGAATTGTCGTTTTCAAGCTTTTTTGAGCAGTTTTGTACTGGCTTCAGCAGCCCTGAGTGGCTTCGGTCTTGTTCGCGGCGGGTGGATCGCTTGGCACGGCCATAGCGAGATCGAGGCCACGCGCCGTCGGTGGCTGCCATGTTTTGGATTCCGGTAGCGCGCCCTGCGGACTGGTGCCCATGTGGGCACCGCCGGTGCCACCGGTCCAGCCAGTCGAACCGGTATTGCCGGGCGCGGTGCCATCGGCGC
Organism: Neorhizobium sp. UBA3556; assembly: GCA_002376235.1. Lineage (GTDB taxonomy): Bacteria > Pseudomonadota > Alphaproteobacteria > Rhizobiales > Rhizobiaceae > Neorhizobium. The sequence goes on from DFNX01000006.1 coordinate 427,164, forward strand.
TGTGACGGTCAGGTGGGGTTGCTGCCTCTGCCTTGTTGGCAGAGCCGCAACTGCCGTCACCTTCAAGGCTTTGGATTGATGGCGGTGTCTCTGAATTCTGAACCTGCGCACTTGCTGGTGTGGCGAATATCAGTGTGGCCGCGGCGATACATGAAAGAAATGAGGAAGGATAGAGAGGCATCGGGAAGCTCCTTTTCTCCTCCCACAACGCCCGTATGCTATGGCAAGTTCCTTGATGGACGGGATCGGGTAGTGCGATCAGGAACTCACAATAATACCGGGTGTGCCGTCTTCGACCGTACCGACTATGCGCGCCAGCGGATAACCTGCTTCAACGACCTGTTTTACCAGCGCATCTGCCTCCTTCGATGCGACGGCTATCAGCAGACCGCCGGAGGTCTGCGGGTCTGCGAGCAGCATACGCTGCCATTCCGGCATATCGGTCGGTAGCGTGATTGCCTCACCGTAACTGGCCCAGTTGCGGACCGAAGCACCGGTGATGAAACCCTGTTGAGCCAGTTCTTCGGCTTCTGACAGAAATGGAATGTCGGCAAGGTTCAGCCGCAGCGTCAAATTGGATGCACGGGCCATTTCCAGCCCATGGCCTAAAATGCCGAAGCCGGTAACATCGGTAATCGCATGGACATTCGGATCGGCCGCAAGCGTGGTGCCTACCTTGTTGAGCAGGGTCGTGGAGGCGATCATCTCGTCATAGGCTTGGCTCGGCAGGGCATTTTTCTTGATCGCGGAGGAATAGATACCGATGCCTATACCCTTGGTCAGGATGAGCTTGTCGCCAGCCTTTGCGCCGCCGTTGCGACGAACCTGTGATGGATGACAGATGCCGATGACGGCCAGACCATAGATCGGCTCGACGCTATCGATGGAATGGCCACCGGCAACGGGGATTCCTGCTTCTCCGCAGATCGACGCGCCGCCTTCCAGAATCCTGGAGATTTTCTCAGGCTCAAGTTTATTGATCGGCATGCCAAGTATAGCAAGCGCCATGATCGGTTTTCCGCCCATGGCATAGACGTCGGAAATCGCGTTGGTAGCGGCGATTCTGCCGAAATCATAAGGATCATCCACCATCGGCATGAAGAAATCGGTGGTGGCGATGACGCAGGTATTGTCGTCGATCTGCCAGACGGCGGCGTCATCGGCCATTTCATTGCCAACCAGAAGTTGGGCGAAGGGTTGTGCGGCAGGCTGGCCTGCCAGCAGCTTTTGCAGAACGGCGGGGGCAAGCTTGCAGCCGCAGCCACCACCATGGGCAAGCTCGGTCAGACGGGGAGAAGACATGTCCATGGTGAATTCCTCCTTCGGAACGTGCCGCAGGTCGCGGTTCTTGGCGGATAAAGTAATGCGTTGATAACGTCTCGCTCCCTGCGCGTCTATCACGTTCCATTGTCGACGGAGTGCATTTGCATGGGTATCGAGGTCACGAAAGCGTGCGGTTGTGCTGATTGAAACCCATTGGCGATGGTCGAGCGGAAGCCGTGTTTTTCCTGCCGCTTTCTATTCGCTATCATGGCCGCAACGATTCTCAGATCGGTTGAGTGTATGCGCTACAATTTCGCGGACCTGCCGCTGCATCGGCTGATGGAACCGGTTTGCCGGGCGACGGCTGCAATTACCCGTCTGGACGAGCGCGTCTCCCGATCCGCGATCGGAGCGGGATGGATGGAGCGTTCGCACTTCATTGATGCGGTTGCTTCTTTGTGGATCGATGGCGAGCTCGTTCATCTGGAGGATCTGGTTCTGCATGATGCATCAATGGGTATTCGCGCGCCGACACATGAGCTGACGATTGCCTATGATATCTTGCGCACGCGTCGGCGCATCTTTGAACATGAGGCTGACTGGGCTTTGAGCCGGGAGGGGCTTAGCCAGTTGCGCGGCAAGGCGGCAGACCAGCATTGCGCCGTGATGAGCGAAGCACCGTTGGAGATCAAATCGGCTGAGCCGGAGGACGACGAGGATCCGCTGGCTCGATATCTGGCGGAAGTCGACGCCGCACTTGCCAGAAGCGAGATGGCCATCTCGAAAGCATTGGATCTCTCCACGCCCTCCTATCCAAAGGAAAAGGCATCCATCCTCTATGAACCGGACTGGGACGAGGACGAGCGGCTTGCAGAATGGCAGGAGGTGCTTGATGAAAGCGCGGGCCTGCCGCCGGTTCTGCGGGCCGTGCTGTTGCTTGATGCCTGGCACCAGTTGCAGGTGTTGCAGCATGCTCCGTGGCTGGGGCGTTTGCTTTCGGCGTCGCTTCTAAGGAGAGAGCGTGTCACGTTATCTCATCTTGTTGCACTCAATATGGGGCTGAAGCAGGTCGGGCGGGAACGCCGGACAAGCCGGGAGCGGGATACCCGGCTGATTGCCATGCTTGAAGCGCTTGCCGAAGCTGGCGAGATGGGACTGAAGGAACATGATCGCCTTGCGCTCGCACGGCAGCAGATGGAGCATCGGATCGCCGGGCGGCGTCAGTCATCGAAACTGCCGCAACTTGTCGAGTTGGTCTTGTCCCGCCCGATGGTCTCATCGGGCATGATCGCCAAATCGCTTTCGGTGACACCGCAGGGTGCTTTGAAAATTGCTTCGGAACTGCATCTGAGAGAGCTGACGGGGCGAGGCCGTTTTCGCGCCTGGGGCATAATCTAACAGTCTTTTGCGGGTGATCGACCGGTTTCGTTGCGCCCAGAACCAGTTTTGGACAATCCGATTGCATAAGCTGAAAAGTCGCGCGTCCTCTGCTTATCGCGCCTGCCGGCCATTGGAATATACAATAATCACCGCAGCCCTATTCCTAGTTTCCGTTCGACCGATACGGGTGAGTTCGTCTCCCGATCGATAGCAGGACGGAGCCCTCTCATGAGCAACGAGCACCCTTTCGAATTATCCCGCAGGCAGACACTGCTTGCCGGGGCCACCTTGTCGCTCGCGATGGCCACGCCGGTCTTCGCGGCACAGAAATCGTCACCCCAAGCACAAAAAGGCAGTGATCTCATGACTGAATCATTCATCAAAACCAAGGACGGCGTCGACATCTTCTTCAAGGACTGGGGTCCGAAGGACGCACAGCCAATCGTCTTCCACCATGGATGGCCGCTGTCTTCCGACGACTGGGACGCCCAGATGCTGTTCTTCCTCGAACATGGTTATCGTGTCGTTGCCCATGACCGGCGTGGGCATGGTCGTTCGCAGCAGGTAGGCGACGGGCATGACATGGATCATTATGCAGCAGATGCCTTTGCCGTGGTTGAACACCTCGATCTGAAGAACGCCGTCCATATCGGACATTCCACCGGCGGCGGCGAAGTCGCGCGTTATGTCGCCAAACATGGTCAGCCGAGCGGTCGTGTCGCGAAGGCCGTTCTGGTGAGCGCCATCCCGCCGCTGATGCTCAAAACCGCCTCCAATCCGGGCGGCACGCCGATCGAGGTTTTCGACGGCTTTCGCAAAGGAGTTGCCGAGAACCGCGCGCAATTTTATTTCGATGTCGCCTCCGGCCCGTTCTATGGTTTCAACCGGCCGAATGCCAAGGTCTATCCGGGCGTGATCCAGAATTGGTGGCGTCAGGGCATGATCGGCGGTGCCAAGGCTCACTACGACGGTATCAAGGCTTTTTCTGAGACCGACCAGACTGAGGATCTGAAGAAGATCACGGTGCCCACGCTAGTGCTGCATGGTGACGATGATCAGGTCGTTCCGATCGATGACGCAGCGCGTCTTTCGGTAAAACTGGTGAAGAACGGCACACTGAAGGTCTATCCGGGTTATCCGCACGGCATGTTGACCACCCACGCGGATGTCATCAACCCCGATCTCCTCGCGTTCATCAAGGGCTGAGGACTGAAGACGTCGGCGCCAGCGTCAGGCTGGCGCCGTTTCCGATTGTTCCGCGGGATTACTGTGAGCCACTCTTGCGTGAAAGCTAGACGATAAAGCCCGTAGCGAACCCAGCCACAGTGTTTTAGTCGGCTCCTCTCCATCTTCGATCGTGCAAACGCACGGCGATGGTTCATCTCTTGCGCACGGCTGCCATAGCTGACAAAATTCGTCACGTTAAATCTTGCCGCTCGTCACGCCCGGAATTGCGATATAGACTGGAGGAGATTGTAAGGTCTTTGTTGCATACGCGGATGTTCTTTTGAGTTTTTGGCACTCCATGGTCTGGCGCACCGAAGGGATCCGGGTTGTCGCTCCTGCGAAGTGGCGCCAACTCGACGGTCTTGTCAGTGTGTATTGGGAAGCGGAAAGCCAGTCCGGTGCGAAAGGCTATTATCTGGCCGAAGATCCCCGCATTATGATCTTCTTCAATGATGTGTCATCTCGCGTCCGGATTTCTAACAAGGATGGCAGTTTTTCGCAAAATCATCGTCCGATGACCCGCGCGATCTATATCCCAGCCGGCGTTCCGATGTGGACGAACAGCAGGTCGTCACATCGCTTTTCTCATCTCAACCTGCACATGCACAAGCATCGTGTCATGCGATATCTGGCGCCATCTGTCGGCAGATCCGTCGCATTGACGGCATTGCGGAGACCGGTCGAAATCCAGGATATCGGTGCCATTGAGACATTGGCGAGCCTGCTGGTGGACGAGATATCAAGTCCCTCCCGCCATGCTGTTTATGCCGAAAGTCTGGTGGGCAGCATCGTTACGGGCCTGCTCGACCTGCCCGAATGCGGTGGCGGCGACACGGATGGCCGATTAACGGAAACCCAGATTGAAACCCTGATCGACCGGATGGACACGCGTAGCGATCATCGTCTGACCATTGCCGAGATGGCCGAGACGGTTGGATTGTCGGAGAGCTGGTTTGCCAATGTCTTCAAGCAGACAACGGGCAGGACACCTCTGCAATGGCAGCTATCGCGCCGCGTTGAACTCGCCAAGAAGCTGTTGCTCGAGAGCGATCTGGCTGTTGCAGATATCGCGGCTCAGCTCGGTTTTACCGATCAAGCGCATCTGACGCGGACGTTCCGACAGTTTGTCGGAGACACACCCGCTGCATGGCGGCGGACACGGTAGGTTTTACTGAAGTTTCTCAGGAGCCGCCGGTAGGCGGCCCCCGTTTTAGTTTAGGATGGCGGCTGTCAGAACCGGTAACGAACCGAACCGATGACTGTGCGCCCTTCTTCGACATAGCACCACGAGCCGGCGCATGTCGTTTCGCGATTGTCGAAGACATTGTTGACACTGAGCTTGGCCGACAGACCCTTCAGGTCGGGATTGGCTGCGCCGAAATCATATCCGAGCGAAGCATCGACCAGAACGCGAGAGGCGTTCTTACCCGTGTCGTTCCCGTCGCTCTTCCAGGTCTTGGCATAATACCTGGCACCGGCACCGAGGCTCAGGCCTTCCAAGGGACCGGAGGGCATTTCGTAGTTCGCCCAGAGGGTGAACTGGTTTGCCGGAATGCCGGATGGAACCTTGCCGGGATTGTCGCCCGCAAGAATCTCCAGGTCGAGATAGGTGTAGGATGCAAGAAGATCGAGGCCGTCGAACAGGCTGGTCTTCGCTTCGATTTCAAAGCCGCGCGAACGAACCTTTCCTCGGGAAACCTGGAAACCGATATTGTCGGGATCGGAAGCCAGCGTGTTGCTCTGCTCGATATTGAAGATCGCGGCATTGATAGCGAGATTTAGGTCCGTCGGGCGATATTTCACGCCGACTTCGAACTGTTCGCCTTCTGACGGCGCGAAATACGCACCGGAGACGCTGGTGCCGGAATTAGGTGCAAAAGACGTCGAATAGCTAACATAGGGCGATAGGCCGTTGTCGAAGAGATAGGCCAGACCAATACGCTTGGAGAAATGCGTGACCTGATCAGCCTGATTGCTATCCAGCCAATCATAGCGTCCGCCAAGCGTCAGGACGAAATTGTCGAACTCGATCTGATCCTGCAGGTAGATCCCGTACTGGTTCTGCCGTGTGATCGATGCCGGTCCCATATCCGCACTTGTTGGGCCCGAGATAGGCTGCGCACCGTAATTCCAGTCGTCATAGTCGAAAGCTGGCGCCGCGACGCTGCCGTATGCATAGCTGCTTTCGATATAGCTGTAATCCATTCCGGCAAGCACGGTATGCTGCAGGGCACCGGTTGCAACATTCCACTCGAGCTGATTGTCGATCGCGAATGTGGTTGCGGAATCCTGAATGCGGTCTGCGGTTCGGCTTCCGTCCGGCAAAAGCATGCCGTCAGCATCGGTTTTGAAGCTGACATACTTCATGTCCACATCGACTTCCTGATAGCGAAGGTTCTGGCGGAACTCGAGATTATCGGAAAAACGGTGCTGGAATTCGTAGCCGATCCGCTTCTGATGCTGATCGAGATCGGCCCAGGCAGGGTCGCCGGCCTCAAAGTCGGTTTTTGCGCCGTTCTGGCTGACATAACCGGCTGCACCGCCGCTGGTGATATCGGAATATTCTCCCAGAATGGTCAGCTGTGTATCGCGGTCGTCCGAGCGGAAGGTCAGTGCAGGGGCGATATAGATACGGTCGTTCTTGGCGGCGATGAACTGTGTGTCTGCGCCACGGGCCAGGCCGGTGATTCGGTAGAGCACATTTTCGTTGTCGCCGACGGGACCGGAGGAATCGAAGGTGACCTGGCGGCGATCGAAATTGCCGACCTGAGCCTCGACTTCGTTGAAGGGTTCATCGGTTGGGCGTTTGGAGATGACGTTGATGAGACCGCCCGGAGAACCGCCACCATAAAGAACCGAGCTCGGCCCTTTCAGGATGCTGACCGCTTCAAAGCCGTAGGGTTCCTTGCGGGCGACGGAGAAATTGCCGCCGATATCACGCAGGCCGTCACGGTAATAACCGTTGCTGGTGACGTTGAAGCCGCGAATGAAGACGGTGTCGAAGCGCGGATCGAATCCGTAAACGCCGGTGCGCACGCCCGAACTGTAATTGGCTGCCTGAACCAGACTCTGGACGTTACGGTCTTCCAATTCCTTGCGAGAGATAATCGAAACCGACTGGGGAACCTTGGAAAGATCGGTATCGGTCTTCGTGCCGAGAGTTGCCGAGGTACCGACATAACGATCCGCCTTGGCCGCACTGGTCGAGCTGCTGCCCGGTGTCGTGTTTCCGGTGCTCAAGATGATGGGAGCAAGTGTCGTCGACGGGGCAGAACCCGCTGCCTCCTGGCTCATTGCGAAGGTTGGGGCCAGAGTGAAAAGCGCTGTACACCCAAGAAGAGCTGCGTTTCTGACGTGCCGGGCTGCCTGCCTCGAATTATTGCGCTTCCGTTTCATGTCCATCATCATCTTCCAACATTGATCTGACGGTTGTGGACCTTTGAAAAATGATCGCCGCAACCGATGTCTTCCGGGGACGGTGGCCTGAACATGATCAAGACAGGCCACGAGATCCCGTTCCTCAACCCGTTCGAAGCGAAGTTTGGAGCATCCCCGGAATCGCCATAACTTGAGGATGGATATCCAGTATTGTAACTTTTCCGATTTTTGTAAGAAACGACGGCGTATGGGCATGGAGCTTTTCCGGCGTGGCCACTTTCCGTCCCGTGCGTGTATTACCCCAGTGGATACCCTTGAGCCAAGCAAACCACGGAACGCACGTAAAAAATCGTCCTGCTGCGCCTTTCGCATATCAGTTGGGAATGAAACTAGGTGCGATACCAATTAATGTAGCTTGATATTTATCAGAAAAATTTGGTGCTTTCTAACTGCACATATGTGCAAAAATGTCATGTGACTGTCACTCTGCCTGACTATGTTCCGCCGCGCTGGACGAGAAAGGGCGGCGACAGGATGGCAATTGAAAGACAGGTGGCAGGACTTGGTGCCGGCACGCGTATGGACGTGCTTCGGCATCATTTGGCAGTGGCGCGGCGTGAGCCGGTTATCGCCATCGGCGTTGTTCTGGCCCTCATATTTTCGCTGCTCATTCTCGCGCCCGTCATTTCAATCCTCGTCAATGCCGCTATCGTACAGATTGGCGATGCGGCCCGCACGAAAGCGCCGGAGGGAGCTTTCACGCTCTATTATCTGGCGCGCGCCTTCGCTTCGCGCATGTCGAGTATCCTTCTCTGGCAGCCGCTCTTGAATACGGCGTCGATCGCGATCGGCGCAATTGGGATCTCGATGACGGTCGGCGGAATCCTCGCCTGGCTCGTCAACCGTACGGATCTCGCCGGCCGCCGGTGGTTGGCGACGGGGCTGATCATTCCCTTCATGCTGCCCACATGGACGCTGGCGCTGGCCTGGACAACGATCTTCAAGAACCGCACGGTCGGCGGCCAGCCGGGCTGGCTGGAGACGCTCGGTTTCGCGACGCCCGACTGGCTGGCCTATGGTCGCTTCCCGATCATCATCATCCTGTCGCTGCACTATGCGCCGTTCGTGATCCTCATTCTCGGTGCGGCACTGCAGCGGCTCGACGCCCAGCTGGAAGATTCCGCCCGCATCCTCGGTGCAAGCCGTCGCCGCGTCGCCTTTCAGATCGTACTGCCGCTGATGCGTCCGGCACTTCTGTCCTGTGGTCTGCTGATCCTGGCCGATTGCATCGGGGAATTCGCCGTCCCCTACGTGCTCGGCCTGCCAGTTCAGTTCGACACGCTGTCGACCTCGCTCTATCGGGCGATCTCCACCCGCCAGAACGGGATGGCAGCCGTCATGGCAGCGGTGATCATGGTGATCGGCGTCATCACGCTTTACATCGACACGCGGATGATGCGAGAGGCGCGCCGCTTCGCCATTGTCGGCGGTAAGGGCGCCATGGATCGCCGCCGTCCGCTCGGACGCTGGCAGCTTCCGGCGACCGGTTTCGCACTAGCGTTCTTCACGCTTGGCGTCGTCATTCCGCTCCTTACCCTTTTTCTCTCCACGATCATGCGCGTGCCGGGCCGTTTCTCGCTCGAAAACTTCACCTTCGATTACTGGATCGGCTCCAACCTCGATACGGTTGCGTTGAGAAGCGGCATCCTGCTGACGCCGGAATTCTGGAGCGCAGGCTTCAATACGCTGATCATAATCGGTGCTGCCTCGCTCGCCTCGGGCATTCTCGGCCTGCTCGTCGGCTATGTGGTTATCCGCAGCCCGTTCGCTGCGCTCGGTGTCTTCCTGCGCCAGATCACCTTCATGCCGTATCTCGTTCCGGGCATCGCCTTTGCTGCTGCGATACTCACCCTTTTCGCAGTGCCGCGAGGCCCCATTCCGGCCCTTTATGGCACCTCGATCATCCTCATTCTGGCGCTTATCGCCGACCAGATGCCATTCGCCTCCCGATCCGGCATCGCCGCCATGGCGCAGCTAGGCAAGGAGCCGGAAGAGGCTGCGCGGATCGCTGGCGCCGGCTGGTTAAGGCGGATGACGAGCATCGTCATGCCGATCCAGAAACGAGCCCTGGCGAGCGCGATCCTGCTGCCGTTCATTTCGGGCATCAAGGGTGTCAGCCTGTTCATCATCCTGGCGGTTCCCGCCACGGATGTGCTGACCACCTATTCGCTGCGCCTCGTCGACTACAACTACACCCAGGCGGCCAATGCCGTCGTGCTGATGATCGCGCTTTTGGCGCTCTTCGGCACAATCCTCATCAACCGTCTGACCGGCAACGGCATTGCCAAGGGACTGGAGAGCTGACATGCCCGATATCAACCTTACCCATGTGAGCAAGAATTATGCGGGCAGCGATCAACCCGCCGTCGATGACCTGAACCTAACCATCGCCGACGGCGAGTTCATGTGCCTGCTTGGTCCATCCGGCTGCGGCAAGACAACGACGCTTCGAATGATTGCCGGGCTGGAGCATCTGACCGGCGGCGAGATCTCGATCGGCGAACGGGTAGTCGACAGTATTCCCGCCGGTGCCTTCGTGCCACCGGAGCAACGCCGGCTCGGCCTCGTCTTTCAATCCTATGCCTTGTGGCCGCATATGACGGTGGAGCGTAACATCGATTTCGGCCTGCGGCTGCGCAAGCTGCCGGAGGCGGAACGCCGCGCAAAAGTGGCGGATGTCATGGAGAAGCTGCGCATCCGCGATTATGCGAAGCGTTATCCGTCGCAGCTTTCCGGTGGCCAGCAGCAGCGTGTGGCGCTCGCCCGCATGCTGGCGGTCAATCCGGATATCCTTCTGCTCGACGAGCCGCTTTCCAATCTCGATGCAGCCCTGCGGCTGGAAATGCGCGCCGAACTGCGCCGCCTGCACGAGGAGTTCCGCACCACGATCGTCTTCGTCACCCATGACCAATGGGAGGCGATGACGCTAGCGACCACGATTGCCGTCATGAGTGGCGGAGAATTGCAGCAGGTGGGCGCGCCTGACGATATCTATTCCCGGCCGGTCAATCGTTTTGTCGCAGAGTTCATCGGCAATCCGCCCATCAACATGGTTGCGCTTGATACGGCACAACCTGCGGAGCTCGCCGTACGGCTTGCAGGTATGCTCTCGCTTTCCGGCGCAGCCGCAATCGGCATTCGGCCGGAGGAAATCACCTTCTCCAATGCCGATAATGTGGTGCCGCTCGGCGCGTTGCGGCTGGAGAGTATCATGCCCACCGGCGGCAGCTGGATTCTCGAACTGTCTCTTGGCGGCGAGCGCCTGTTCCATGCAACCCACATCCGGCCATCGATAGAACCCGGCCAGATGGTTGACTGTTATGCGCGGGCGGAAGGCCTGCATCTTTTCGATGCGCACGGACAGCGCATCGAGACAACCGAGATCCGCGTCAGAAACGCGGCGCAGCCGGTCGGCCTCGGCCATCCGGCACTCATACCTGCATAAACTCCAAAACCTCTTTGCCAAATCACTCAAAGGAATATCGATGAGACTTTCCCGCACTCTGATTTCTTCGCTGATGCTTTCCGCATCCGTTTCGTTCGGCGTTGCAAGCGCCAGCGCCGAAGAGGCCTTCAATCTGGACGCGCTGATCGCAGCCGCCAAAAAGGAAGCGCCGATCACTGTCTACAATTCCAGCGGCAAGATCGTCGCACAGGCCAAGTCCTTCTCCGAGAAGTATGGCGTGCAGGCAACCGGTATCAAGGCCAATGCGCCGACGACACTCGAAATCGCTATTCGCGAAGCGCAGGCCAACAATATCAAGGCTGACGTCATGATCCTGCTCGATGCCCCGGCCGGTATCTCGCAGCTGATCGAAACCGGTTATGCCGAAAGCTGGCTGCCTGCCGATCTCGCCAAGGACATTCCGGCGATCTTCCAGAACCCGCTGGTCGTCTATCAGGAGCCGAACGTCTGGAGCTACAACACCGCTCTTAACGAAAGCTGCCCGATCACCAATATCTGGCAGCTGACGGAACCGAAGTGGAAGGGCAAGGTGGCGATGCAGGATCCGCTCGGCAAGCCGTCCTACACCGACTGGTTCAACCAGTTGGAAGCCCATGCGGACAAAAAGATCGCAGACGCCTATCAGGCACAGTACGGCAAGCCGCTTGAAACCAGCGAAGACAGCGCCACCGCAGCCTGGGTCAAGGCGTTCGCTGCAAACGGCCCGCTTCTGACCGACAGCGATGGAGCAGCCGCCGAATCCGTAGGAGCACCGGACACCAAGGAGAATTTCGTCGGCCTTCTGTCGACTGCGAAGTTTCGTGACAACAAGGACGGCATGAAGCTCGGCCTCTGCGCCGGCATCAACCCCTATTCGGGCTGGAGCTACCCGTCGCTCGGCCTGATCGCCAAGGGCACCAAGAGCCCGAATTCCGCAAAGCTGTTCATCCATTACATGATGACCGAGGAAGGCATGGCGGCGCAGGCGATCGACGGCAAGATGTCGACCAACAAGACCGTCGGTCTGCCGGCGGGAGAACCGTCGGGCGTCGGCAAGATCGTCGAGCAGATCCAACCTTACGACGCTTCCACCGGCAAACAGGATTGGGAAGCCCGTCAGGACTGGCAGGATCTCTGGGCCTTGAACTACAAGAAGTAATCGCCGCATATTTCCGATCGAGTCAGGACGGGGTTCAACGCACTGAAGCCCCGTCCGCATTTACCGAAAGACACCATGCTGACTGTCGAAGAACTGAACCAACGTGAAATCCTGCTGCGCGCGGTAGCGGCATCAGCCGGCGCGCTTGCGCTTGAAGCTTTCCGCGCCCGCAAGCCCGGCGACTTTACCCTCAAGGGCCATCAGGATTTCCTGACCGAAGCGGACGGCGCCGTGGAAAGTCATGTGCGCAGCGAGATCGCCGCTATCTTTCCGCAGGACGGGATTCTGGGAGAGGAGGCCGGCGGCAAGCCTGCGGAACGCCTGTGGGTGATCGACCCGATCGACGGTACGGCCAATTTCGCCCGGGGCATCCCGCATTTCTGCATCTCCATCGCTTTCTGGGAAAAGGGGGAGACACTGCTTGGCGCGATCTTCAACCCGGCCTCAGGCGAGTTCTATTTCGCCCGTAAAGGGCAGGGGGCAACAAAGAATGGTGACGCCATCGCCGTTGCATCCACCGGCACAATCGCCACCGCATCGGTCGAGATCGGCTGGTCGCCACGGGTCGAGGCCTCGCAATATCTTACGGCCCAGCAGCGCGTGCTTGATCGCGGTGCCAATATCCGCCGCGGTGCTTCCGGCGCACTGGCTATTGCCTGGGTTGCCGAAGGGCGCACCGATGGATATGCCGAATATTACATGAATGCGTGGGACTGCCTTGCCGGTCTGCTGATGGTACGTGAAGCTGGTGGCATCACAGGGGCCTATCCGGAAAGCGAGAGCGAGTTGCTGACGGGCGGCGAAATCTTTGCGGCGGCACCCGGTATCGCAGCCGACTTTTCTGCGGCGATGAGGATTGCCACTATGCCCGCAGACGAAAAGGGAGAGGCCGCATGACATCTTCTCCTCGCCATGAGCGCCCGCATCTGAGCCTGATCCAGAAGAAACTGCCCGGCCATGATATCGATCTCTATATTGGCGGCCGCGAGGCGGCCAGCAGTCCCTCGCTTCTGGAGCGCCACGGGATCAAGGTCGTCGTCAATTGCGCCGTCAATCTCGACATCAATCTTGTCGATGCCGGCACGGCAGCGGAAGAAGAGCAAGTCATTTCCGGCTCCGGCTTCCTGCGCTATTACAAGCTCGGTCTTGTCGATGATGCAGGAAATGCCGATACGATGCTTCTCGCCGGCTATTATCTGCTGCGCGGCGCGCTGGACCAATCCTTCCCGCAGAGGCCATCCTATCCCAATCGGGACAAAGGGAATGTGCTGGTCAATTGCCGTGCCGGCCGTAGCCGCTCGGTGGCGATTGTCGCACTGTTCCTGCATATCGAAATGCCGGACGTCTATCCGACGCTGGCATCCGCCATCGACCACGTGCGTGAACGTCGCCAGTTGCACCCGGACGAGTGGTTCGAGACACCGAAACCGGCATTGATCCATGCGGTTGAGCGCGCGGCGGAGATGATCCGGCTGATCGAGACGGCGAACAATCGAGCTGTCGCATGACAAACCGGCCGCCGCAGAATTTTGCCAGCGCAAGCGAAGTTGCAAGGCGGGCAGGGGTCTCCCGCTCCGCCGTCTCGCGCACCTTCACGGAAGGCGCAAGCGTGTCGGAAGAGACGCGCCGCAAGGTTCTCGCTGCCGCCGAAGAACTGAACTATCATGTCAACCATCTGGCGCGCGGTCTCTCGCAGGAGAAAAGCCGGCCGATCTGCATCCTCGGCGGCGATCTACATGCGCCCTATCAGTCGGCGCTTCTCGAAGCGCTGACGCGGCGTATCCAGTCCGCGGGGCGGGCGGCTATGGTCATCAACACGGCCGGCAGCGAAGCGGATTCGCGCGCCGCGTTGCACCAGACGCTGAATTATCGCGCCTCGGCAACCATCGTCCTTTCCGGCGCTCCGCCGGTCTCGCTGGTACGCACCTGTATCGAGAGCGGCCAGCATGTGATCCTCATCAATCGGCAGGGCCAGATCGAGGAGGCGGACCATATCAGCCTCGATCACGAGAGCGCCATGGATGATGCCTGTCATATGCTGGTCCGCGCCGGTTGCCGTTCATTTGCAGTCGCGTCGTCGACGAACGAATCTCCCAGTCTCGTCGCTCGCGAAAAACTGTTCTGCGACAGAGTGGCGGCGGCTGGCTTCGAGCCTCCTCGGATCGTCAAGGTTGGGCCGACAAGCTACCGCAGTGGTGCGGAAGCCGCTCGCCGCCTACTGCCCGGATCCGCTAGGCCGGATGGCGTCTTCTGCGTGACGGATCTGCTTGCCTGCGGTTTCCTCGATGTGGCTCGCAATGATTTCAAACTCGATATACCGAGAGATATCTGTGTCATCGGGTTCGACGATATCGAACAAGCCGGCTGGGAAGGCTATGCTCTCACGACGTTTCGCCAGCCGATCGAGGAAATGGCTGATGCGATCGTCAGACGCTTGACCGAAAAGCAGCTAGAAACCGACCTCCCGCAATCGATGACGTTCCATGCATTCCCGATCTGGCGAAAGACTGTTCGGCCCGACAATTGACGGATGTGCCATCGAGCTGAACGGTGAGGTCGCATGAGCGAGAAGAAGGTCTCTTGAACGGTCGGTGGACGAAACGTTTCAGAGTAGGTCGCATAGGGCTGGAGCCAAGGCAACGGCTTTGCGCTGAGCGTGAGGCGAGGGCTCCAACGACCACCGCTGGTATCGACATTCGTCCCGCCGCAATTGGGGTCGCCGGTCGGGCAAGAGCCCATCCCCGCGGTAATGGGGGCTTGATAGCCATTCAGGCCCCAATGGTCATATCGCAGCCCTCCGGTCAGGCTGAACATGTTCCAGTCGAGCGTTGTTTCGGAGAATACTCCATATTTGGATAGCGATCCCGGCGGTTTCCCGCCCTCTAAAGCATTGACCGTGTAATCGTCTTTCTGCCAGCTGCCCCCGTAGAACAGTTTCAGCGAAACGTAATGACCGAGATCGATGCGCGAGGTGTTGCCCATGCTGATGCCGGTCGTAATATCCCGCGAGTTCCGACCGCGATATGAGCCGTCGCTGTCGAGCGGATAGCTGAGTTCGGTCCTGTTGAGGAAGCCGTTGATGTTCAGATCAACCAGATCGTTACCTGCGGGAGAGAGCGAATAATCCGCCGTATAGGTGCTGTTCTTTACATCCCAGATGTAGCTGGAGTTGACGAATTCGTTCTCTCGCTGGCCAAATTGCCGATCTATCTGACATAGCTCGCCAACCTCGTGCCTGTTGGGTTATTGATACCAGCCGAGCGAGTAGTCCAACGTTACTGCCGCAAACGCGGCAATAACTTCAGCGTGATCAGGCCAAAAACGCTGGCCGATGCGAAGCAGAATGCGTATCCGAGACTTTCCCCGGCGACCGCCGCCAATTGCCAGCCGATCAGGCTTATGATTGCGTCCGCACTCTGGAAGATCGTGAAATCAACACCTGCCTGATCGAGCGAGGCCCGGCCCATGAGCTCCGAGTATAGCGCGACAAAGCCCAGAGCGAACATCAGTGCCGATAGGAGCAAGGTCAGCAGCAACAATGGAAGCGATTGCACATCCCAGTACGCAATCGAAGCCAAGGAAAACATGGCTACGGCCTGCGCAGGAAGCGTCCAGAACATCACCTGATAGGCGCCGTAATGGCGCACAAGATAGCCTCCGCCGAGCGCTCCAGCGACGCCAAGAACTGTGATCCCCGCTCCGTTGATCTGGTCCTGAACGTACAAACCGACCTGCTGCTGATTGGTTCTTAGGTCATAGAGATCAAGAGCCGTCGGAGGGATGATCGGCGCATCGGCATCGAACATGAAGCCGCCACGGCCATAGCGCCAGCGGTGATCCACATAGGTGTAGTCAAAACCGGTCATGAGCTTGTGCTCGAGTGGACCGGTCTCAAAGCTCCAGAGCAACTGGTTGTCTACCGCTATCCCGCTGGCATCATCGAGATGATGCTCGGGAGCGCGCAAGACGATGTCTCCCAGCACAAGTGGAATACCGACATATTTCATGTCGGCATGGATATTCTGGTATCTGAGGTTTTGCTTGAACACCAGATCGTCGCTCAGGCGATGTTCGAATTCGTAGCCGATCCTGTACTGACGCCCTTTGTAATCCCTGTAGCGAGGGTCGCCCTGTTCAAGGTCTGTAATGACACCTGGTGGTCGCGTGAACCAACCAGTGGCGCCACCGCTGGTGAAATCGGTATATTCGCCAAGCAGGGTTAGCTGGGTATCCCGGTCTTCGGTGCGTAGGGTAAGCGCTGGCGCGATCGAGAACCGATCGTCCCTCGCCGCCATGAACTGCGTATCGGCAGATCGCTTCATGCCTGTCAGGCGGTAGAGAATGTTATCGTTCCCGCCGACCGGACCAGATGTGTCAAAGTTCACCTGGGCGCGGCCGTAGCTTCCGGTCTGCGCTTCTATCTCATTGAAGGGGGCTTCCGTCGGACGTTTGGAGATCACATTGACGATGCCTCCGGGTGCGCCGGATCCGTAAACGCCGGAACTTGGCCCCTTGAGGAGAGTAACGCCCTGCAACGTATAGGGTTCGTGCCTGAAAACGGAGAACCGGCCGCCGAGGCTTCTGAGGCCATCACGATAGAACCCGGTATCCGTCACGTTGAAGCCGCGCATGAAGATCGTGTCGAACCGGGGATCGAAGCCGAACTGGCCGGCGCGTACGCCCGCAGTATATCGAGCAGCCTCGACCAGTGACTGGACGTTTCGATCTTCGAGTTCCTTTCGCGACACGGTGCCGATCGACTGCGGTACTCTGCGAATGTCCGTATCGGTCTTGGTTGCGACCGAAGTTTCCTGGGCGACATAGCCTTTGGCCTTTAGCCCGCCCCCCTGGCCATCTCCCTCAGCTGCATCCGAACCTTGTAGAACGATAGGCGCAAGTTCGGTCGACTCTTGCGCGTTGACGCTAGTGCCGCCACCCGCAGCACCAACCAAAGATGACACAACTATGCACGCGCCGAACCGGGCGCGCCTTGTCTTGCCGGAAACCATTTCGATTGACCCCATTCCAAACGTCGGTTTGGGCAGGTCTATATAACATGATTAAAGCTATCAAGATAAATATTGCGTGGCGCGCAAATTTGCGTACCAGGCATTTATTCTCATGTTGCGTCTGTCGCGGTGGAGCCTTCTCGAAAGGGAGAACGTCGGATTTTTCTACGGCAACGATGCGTCGTGGAGGCTTTAACAGTGCGCGATGCTAACGCGGTCAAGGATCTGTCCAAGTGTTTCTCTGAAACCGTCTTCGGTCTCAGAACTTAACCAATGTTCCATGGCGACATGAACGGTTGCGATCATCGTAGCGGCGGCAAGTCGTGGATAAATGTCGCGCTTCTCATCCATGCCTTCCCGAAGCGCGATCGCTTTGGCCGCCATGATTTCGATTTGGCCGTCAATCCGGCGACGTTCCAGAATAAGGTCGGGATCGTTATAAATTAAGATAACCTGAGCGAGCCAATCTCTACGGGGGACTTCCGGAAATCCTGAAATAATTGCAGTGCGTACCGCCGCATCGGTGCTCAGATTCGGCGATACGTCGTGGATGGAATTGCTGATAAGCTTACCCGCCTGCAACAGAATATCCAGCATCGCAGCTTCCTTCGAGGGGAAGTAATTATTGAAGGTTCGCGGAGATACGTTTGCGGCGGCTGCGATATCTTCAACGCGGACCTTGGCGGCTCCATGCTCCACGGCCAAGCTGACCGCGGCCTTTATTAGCTTCTCCCGTGTTTCGTGCTTTTTACGTTCACGCAATGAGATTTGGTTCACTGCAGCTTGCCTTCCTGCTTATGCGTCGCCTGGCGAAAATCGGAAACATGCTTACAAGAGGTGCACAGAATATATCTACCACATTTTGAAACGCGGCTCAGGATGTGCTGAACTGACGGCGTGGCGCGCCGAGAGCGCAAGTTATTCGGCAAGTGTGGCGTATGGGTTCCGCCACGAGGCGCAACGGCTCTAGCAGCCCTGTATCAGCATGACTTTGGTTCGATTGCGGCCCGCAAGCTTGGCGTCGTAAAGCAGCCGGTCTGCTTGTCTATAGAGCTCCGCAAACTCCGCATCTATGTCAGGAGCCGAATTCGTCATGCCCATGCTGGCGGTCACTGTTCGCTCAAGGTTCGGCAGCGCATTTGCGACCGCAACGGTGATCGCCTGGCGCCGACGTTCTGCCCGCAATTGTGCATCTCCTCCGCGCACAAGCAGTACGAACTCCTCACCACCGAGGCGGAAGGCATGAACATGCGGGTCGGCCCGGAGGGCTTCCGCCACGGCTTTCAGGACTTCGTCGCCGGTTGCGTGACCGTAGATGTCATTGATCGACTTGAAGTGGTCAAGGTCGAGCACAGCAAATGCCCGATAGCCGTCAGCACGATATTTCTCGAAATTCTGCTCGATTGCGCGTCGGTTGAGAAGTCCCGTCAAAGCGTCGTGTTCCGACAGGCGCTCGAAAACGTCTGCCTCGAAGCGCGCGCTGTCTCTCTGCCTCTTGAGCGTCATGAAGCGATCCGCAACGCCGAGCGTTGTGAAGAGGACCTCGCAGACGCAACCCACGTAAAAGAGCAGCATGGCATCGGTGCTCTCCAGCCAGGGGAGTACGCCCGTCACCAGACGCACCGCTCCAACCACGATCACAGGTACGTAACCGATCGCCTGGAACCTGGCTGCACGGCTTCCGCGCCGCAATGCATCGGCGACTGAAAGTATGAAGATGGCGAGAACCGGCGCGAAGGCCGCCGTATACACTGTTGATTGAACTGGTCGCGCGACGAAGGGAAAGGCCGCGTGAAAAATACTGAGGAACATCGCCCATGCTGCGCAATAAAGCAGTGCGCGACGAAGGATGGGATGAAGACGACCCGGCTCGATGAAACTGTAGGTGAACATCGCGCCAGAAGCGACTGTAGTCCCGAAAATAATCGTCGTCATCCAGCTCAATGTCATCGCTGGCGGATCAAAGAGCACGACGGCTAATCCGGAAGAGACCACGATCGTCAGCAACAACGAGATCGTTAGTGTGGCATGCCACAGCACAAACGGCTCATGCAGAACCCGATAAAACGCTGCATTGAAAAGGAGTGGCATCATAAGCATGCCGGCAAGCATGGCCAATAGTACAAATGAGCCTAGCAGTTTGTAGTCGAGGGTAAGATCGGAGGGCGCCAGATAGGCTCTTTCCAGCGTCATGCGATGGCTTGGCAGATCAAATGCGACGACGACCTGCCGTGTCTCGCGTGTCACGTTCGGAAGATCCGCCTTGAAATAACCGCCGCGCAGAGAGCTTTTCAGGTCACTCGCAGTGAGTGAGCTCTGGCGTATCGCACCATCCCGATCGATGGCCAGCAGATGCACCGCCTCAAGCGCACTTCGCCTGGAGAAGAAATATTGGGGAAGTACATCTGCGGGGCCGAGGTCAAACCGCAGAAGGACGCGTTCACCCTCAAGTGAATAGGTCTCATTCTCGCAAACCCAACGCTCGGGGGACCGGACAATGGCGGTCAGGTCGTCCGATAAATTGCTGGACGCCCAGCAGGAACTCAAGATCTCAGGCGTTTCATCCGCGTGCAGGGGATCAGAAGCCAGAGATGCCAGCATCACTAGGCCCAATACGGCGATCAGAAACGTTTTTCGCAGGCAATCCCACACCATTGTTCAACGCTACACGCCAAAGATTGCAATGAGGTTACACAAAATGGGCTGTCGAGAGAGCGTAGAGGAGCGCAACACCACCGCGTGGCCAACATCATAATTTTGCTCGAAGTGCGTTTGCCCTGCCTTATGTTGCCGTTTACGCTTGACCTCGCTTCCACCGCTCGGCCAAAAGGAACCGACGCAAGGCTGGAGGTTTTATGATCGAGCCCGTTCTGAAAACCGCGCTGCATGGCTCGAACTGCAGGCTTGAAGCTCGAGATCTCACTCTGATCTACGGTGAGCGAACGATTTCGCACAATCTGAGCTTCAAGGTGCCGGATGGGCTCTTCACCGTCATCGTCGGCCCAAATGCCTGTGGCAAGTCCACGCTTTTAAGGGCGCTCGCGCGGATCATTCGGCCGGGTGCCGGCCATGTCGTGCTCGACGGCAAGGAGATCGATCGCATTCCGGCCCGCGAAGTCGCCCGTACACTCGGTCTTTTGCCGCAAAGTTCGGTCGCGCCCGATGGGATTACTGTCGCCGATCTCGTTGCTCGCGGCCGCTATCCACACCAGTCCTTCCTGCAGCGCTGGAGCCAGGCGGACGAGGATGCGGTCTCATGGGCGATGCGCACAGCCCGAGTGGATGAGCTGGCGGATCGCGCCGTGGATGAGCTTTCAGGCGGCCAGCGCCAGCGTGTGTGGATTGCGATGGTTCTGGCGCAGGAAACCCCGCTTCTTCTGCTCGACGAGCCGACGACCTTTCTCGACATCGCGCACCAGATCGAGCTTCTCAATCTCCTGCGCGATCTGAATCGCCGTCAGGGCAACACGGTCGTTGCGGTGCTGCACGATCTCAACCAGGCTTGCCGTTACGCGGATCATATCGTCGCCATGCGCGACGGAACCATTGTTGCGGAAGGAGATCCGCGCAGCGTCATGACCGCAGAGCTGGTGAAGACGGTTTTTGGGCTTGCGGCGATCGTCATCGACGATCCGGTGACCGGTGATCCGATGGTGGTGCCGCTCGATGAGATGGCCCCATCGCCGTGACCTTATGGTCAGCGTTGTTTTGATCGTGTGAGCAGCCAGAGCAGATAGAGGCCGCCGACCAGACCGGTCGTGCGGCCGATTGGCAGAACGAAGTCGGTTGCGATGTATTGGGTTACGAGATCGGCGATGACCAGCAGGAAGGCACCCATGGCCGCGGCGCTCGCGACCGGCATTCCGCGCGAGGCGGTCAAACGTGCCGCAAGCTGCGGTGCAGCCAGCGCCAGAAAGGCGATCGGTCCCGCCGCACCGGTGGCGACACCGGCGAGAAGAACGGCGCAGGCAATCATGGCGAACCGCGTCCGCTCGACATTCACGCCCAGTTGCCGGGCGAGGTCGTCGCCCATCTCGATCATCCGCAGCCGTGTCGCTGCAAGGCCGACCAGCGGAATGAGCAGAAGCGCGCCGGCGATCACGGTTGATGCGTGATCCCAGTTGCGGGCATCGAGCGAACCGGAAAGCCAGAGATTGGCGGCGATGGCATTGTCGAGGTCGCCCTTCACCAGCATCAGCCCGTTGAGGGCGTTGAGCGTCGCACCAGCGCCAATGCCGATCAGAACGAGACGATAACCACCGGTTACCCCCTGCCGGAACGACAGGAGATAAACGAAAGTTGCTGTCACCAATCCGCCGAGCATGGCCGACAGCGCCACAGCGAGCGGGCCTCCGCCGAAGATGACGATCTGTATCAACGCGCCTGTCGCGGCCCCGGTAGTGAAGCCGATCACATCCGGCGAGCCAAGCGCATTGCGAGACACGGACTGAAAGACGGCCCCCGAAACACCGAGGGATGCGCCTGCAAAGATTGCAACGAGAAGACGCGGCAGGCGCAGGTTCATGACGACCTGTTCGCGCACACCGCCCTGACCATATCCGAGGAGTGTTGCGACGACATCCGTGAACGGCACCGAGACACGCCCGAGCGTGATAGCAAAGAGTGCGGCCAGCAATGTGAGAACTGCCAGGCAAAGTGTGATTGCCACAGGACGAATGGCGATCGAAAGGGACATGCGTCGGCTGCGCCAGACAAACCGGCGGCTGGAGACGGAAGCTGGGGCGGATACGCGGCTCATGGTTTCGATATCCGATGGCGACGAACGAGCGCGATGAAGAAAGGTCCACCCATCAGCGCCACCATGATGCCGACCCCAACTTCACCGGGTGGCGCGATCACCCGTCCTAGCGCGTCGGCGCTGACCGTCAGGAGCGCGGCAATCGTCATGGCATAGGGGAGCAGCCAGCGATGGCCGGGTCCGGTGATAAGCCGGGCGATATGCGGCGCGGTCAGACCGATGAAGCCGATCGGGCCGGCAGCTGCTGTCGCAGCACCGGAAAGAATGATCACTGCAAGCGCCGAAAGGCTCCATATATGCAGCGGATTGCCGCCGAGCGCCTTGGCAAGGTCTGCACCAAGGGCTGCCGTGTCCAAAGCCTTGGTAAGGGTAAGAGCGATCAGGATTCCGACCGATGAAAGAGCGAGGGCAGGCACGAGCACCGCATAACCACGTCCCTGCAGCGAGCCGACCGACCAGTTGCGAAACTGATCGAAGACCTGTTCGTCGCTGTTGACCAGAACGATCTGGGTCAGCGACAGAAGGACGACAGAGAGAGCCGCACCGGCCAAGACCACACGCACCGGATCACCGTTTTGCCCGAGATTGCCAAGCAGATAGACGGCGGCTCCGGCAAAGGCGGCGCCCAATATGCCGAAAGCCATATAGGCCGTCACATCGGTTATGCCGAATAGGACAATCGCGCCCGTGACTGCCGTCGCCGCCCCGGCATTTATCCCGAGAATGCCGGGATCGGACAAGGGATTGCGGGTGAGCGCCTGCATGATCGTGCCGCTTGCCCCAAGTGCTGCGCCAACCACGATGGCAAGCAGCGTGCGGGGAATGCGCAGCAGCCGAACCAGGAGATGATCGCTGTCAGCGGGATCGAAATGGGTGATGGCGTTCCAGGTGGTGGCAAGCGGGATGGGGCGGGCGCCAGCGATAATGCCGAAGACGACTGCGGCGAGAAGCAGCATGAAGAGCGCGCAAAGCCCTGCCGTCAGGCGGCTGTCACGCGTGTGGGTCGGCGCGGCCGTGCGTCTCGGTAGCGTGCGCAAGACCTCAGTTTCCGAACCTTGAGACGATGCCGTCGACAATTTCCTTGCCGCTGTAATAGTCAATGCGGAAGGAATGGATGCCAAGGCCGAAGACCTGGCCGTTCTTTACCGAGGGCAGGTTGGCAAGCACGGGATCGTCGCGGAACGCGGTTGCCTTGCTGTCATCTACACGTAGAAGGAATGTCGTCTCAGCCTTCAGATCCACCAGGCGCTCGTAATCGGCCCAGACGAAATCGTCTCGGCTTGCCGCCTGCGTGTGCCATGCCGGATCCGGAGCCTCGATGTCGAAGCCGAGGGCTGCGAGAAGGGCCGCATGCGGACCGCCCGGTCGCCCGATCGGGTTGCTCTGGCCGGCTCCGTTGAAGCTGATGATATTGGCCTTGCCGGCCGGGACTTTGATCTTGGCTTTGGCTGCTGCAACATAAGCGTCGAAATCGGCGATAGAAGCGGCGGCCTCTTCCTCCAGTCCCGTTGCGCTGCCCAGTTTGGTCGCAAGCTCCTGCCATGAAAGGGCGCCGTCATCGACAAGAATGGTCGGCGCGACCTGCCGGAAGGCGGCAAGCTGGTCCTTCGTCGAGCCTGCGCCGCTTGCCGTTACGATGATAAGATCGGGTTCGGTGGCGTAGACGGCTTCCAGATCGACCTTGCCGGCTGGCCAGGCATTTTCGATCTTTTGCTCCCTGGCCACCTTTTCCCACTGGGCGAAGAACTGGCCGTTGGCGGCCGAGCCGCTTGCAACAACCGGAGCCCTGATCGCCAGAAGCGTGCCCGTCAGCGTCACCGAAGTCGAGAGAATGCGTTTCGGCTTGGCCGGTATTTCCGTCTGGCTGCCATCGACATTGGTAAAGCTGCGCGGCCACGGCTCTGTCGCGGAGGCCTGCGACCAGAATAGAAGCGAAGCAACCACCGCTGTAATGATTCGTGTCGCGAATCGGCCGATCGTCGCAATCCTCATGGCTGCATTCTCCGGTGACGGCGTGGGAAGGGCAGGGGCCGTGCCGTCTGCTCGCAGCCCGTGCGGGCGGGAGCATTATCATCGCAGACGAGCGCTCGCCACCGAAACATGAGCGCATCGCGCAGGATTGTTCGGGCTGCGTCGTTCAGCCCTCGGTCTGTCCTGTCTGCCGCCGCAACGACGAAGGCGGATAGCCGAAATGCTTGCGAAAGGCAGTCGTAAAGTTCGACAGATGCACATAACCCGCCTCATAGGCGATATCGGAAATACTGCGATTGCTGAAGAGAAGCGCCTGGCGCGCCTCGGTCAGCCAGCGATTTCGGATGAATTCGTTGAGCGAGCAATGATGCGCCTTGCGCACCAGCCGCTGCAGCGTCGCCTGGCTGGCGCCGAGTTCACTCGCCATCTCGGTGACGGCAAGTTCCTGGGCTGAATGACGATCGATATACTGCACCAGCGCGTAGATCCGTTGCTGTTCGGCTGCCGTCAGATTTGTCGGCGGCATGACTGCATCAGGATTGGATCCGAAGGCTGCCGTCAGCGCCTCATAGACGATGGCAAGTGTATGGCTTTCCAGAAGTACGGCCGAAAACGGCGGCTTGCGGGCAGCGATATCGAACATCTGCCGGGCGAGGAATTCCACCTTACGATTGGGCTGCCATTGCCAGAAACCGGGATCTCCGCCCAGAAGTGCGTGGAAATTATCGGGAGCCTCGCTTGCCTCGGAAAAGCGCTGCAGCCATTCGCGCGACATGCCGATGACCATCTTGTCGAGATACTGGCCCTTGCGTGCCCGTCGACGAAGCCGCGCGCCGTTTTCGTGGGCGACGATGATCGCCGAGGATTGCCAGCGCCCCTGCGCGGTGCGCTGCGGCATGGGCATAGGCACCCCGTTCAGAGATGCCTCGACAAAGCCTTCGAGGAAAATCTTGATGCAGATCTGCGCGTCGAGCGCCACTTCCATTTCCAGATCGTCGACCTGCATGCGGCGACCGAAATTGACATGAATGCCATCCATCCGCACTTGCCCGACGAGACCGCATGCGACAACTGCGTCACTTTGATCGCCACCATCGAGTACGCGCACGCCGTTTTTGCGCAGCTCGCGTCGTGTCAGAACGGGGTTGGGATTGGCAACCACGGGCGGAAGGGGATCGACGGCGCTGTTCACACAGGTCTCCTGCATAAGTTTATGCGTGATTAACGAAAGCGGAGGTTTGCAAGACCACGTATACGAATACATGAAATATGCACTCAAGAATAGCCGCGACGGGGGATGTCCGGCACTGTTTGCCGTGTGGGGCGCGACAATCGTGCGGACAAGAACTGGTTGCCCAGGGGTATGGGAATGAACGGAAATAAGACAATCGTGCAGCGGCAGGCAATCGGGCGGCTGACGCGGATCCTGCTGGCGACGACCGTGTTGACTGGTCTGGCGACCACAGCGCAGGCGCAAGATAACGGCAATGCCCAGACCAGCATGGAACTGGCGCCGATCGTGCTTGAAGGTGCGACTTACGAGACAGAAGGCACGAACAGCTATACGACGAGGGAAATCAGCGTCGGCGACAAGGACACGCGCACCCTGCGCGAAGTTCCGCAATCGACCACGGTCATGACGCGCGAACGTCTCGACGACGGCAATTTCTCCTCGCTCGATACCGTCATGCGCAAGACGCCGGGCGTCGTGGTCCTGACCAATGATGACGGCCGCTCCAGCCTCTATTCACGCGGTTTCGAATACGACACGCTTTACATGAACGGCCTTTCGACGCCGGTCTCCTCCATCTATGGCACGCAGCCGGACATGGTTGCGGTTGACCATATCGAAATCCTGCGTGGCCCTTCCGGCCTCTTTGGTGGAGCAGGTGAGCCGGCAGGTGCCGTCAACATGCGCCTCAAGCAGGCTTCCGACGAGTACAAGGCCAGCATCAACACAATCATGAGCTCGTGGAACGGCAAACGAATCGAAGGCGATGTGACCGGGCCGCTGACCAAGTCCGGTCGGGTACGCGGCCGTCTGGTCGGCGCGCTTTCTACCAAGGACAGCTTCATCGATACCGTCGACAACAAAGTCGGCACCATCTACGGCACGATACAGGCCGACATAACGGACAACACGACGGCAACGCTGAGCGTCAACCATACTCGCCGCAACATCACGCCATTCAACGGCCTGCCGACATTCGAGGACGGCACGCTGATCGATCTGCCGCGTTCGACCTATACCGGCGCAGACTGGAACAATTTCGAAAACAACGTCACGCAGTATATCGCCGAACTCGAACACCGTTTTGATGACGGCGGCCATGCGAAGATATCGGCGCTTTATTCGCGTGTTGACGTCGATTTTATGTATGCATTTGCGGCTGGTCCTGCGGATGCGTCAGGCAATATTGCCAAGGGAACCAGCTGGCTTTCTCGCTCCTATGAACAGGATTCGATCTCGCTCGATGCGCATATCAGCAAACCTTTCGAGATTTATGGGTTGGAAAACAATATCATCGCCGGCGTCGACTATCGCGGAAGTGATGACAGCCTCTGGAACCAGAGAGGTACGATTGCCGGTACGCAGAACATTTATGATTGGACTAATGTCGATAAGCCGACCGTCACCTATGGTAGCCCGGAAGAAACTGAAACCGATCAGTACGGTATCTATGGCCAGTGGCGCATCAAGCCGATCGACAAGCTGACACTTATCGGCGGTGGCCGCTTCAGCTGGTACGATGCCCAGTCAGGCGACAGCGAAGTCAAGGTCAATGGCGAGTTCACGCCCTATGCAGGCATCATTTATGATCTGACGGACCGTGTGTCGGCCTATGCCAGCTACACGGAAATCTTCCAGCCACAGTCGGTTAAGGATGCTTCGGGCGACATCCTCGATCCACGGACTGGCGAGCAATATGAGATTGGCCTCAAGGCGGAACTGACTGATGATCTCAATGCCTCGATTGCATGGTTTGATCTGACTGACAAAAACCGCGCGGTATCCAACCCGAGCAGCCTGGGTGATTATCTCGCTGGTGGCGAAGCGCATATGCGCGGCATCGAGTTCGAAATCAACGGCGAGATCCTACCCAATTGGGAGGCGATGGCCGGTTACACCTACACCGACACAAGGTTCAAGAACACCGTCGGCGCAGCTGGTTCGGAATTCTATACTCCGGAGCATATGATTCAGCTCTTCACCAAATACACATTCGATGGCTCGGGCACCTGGACCGATGGCCTCTTCGTTGGCGGCGGGGTGAAGTTGTTCTCGTCGTTCAAGAACGTATCGCGATCTGTCAATGCAAAAACAGGCGCGACGTCAGCCACAGCGATCGAAGCCCCCGGTTACGGCGTGGTCGATCTGCAGGCAGGCTACAAGTTCAACGAGAACCTGACGGCCAGCCTGTCGGTCAACAACGTGTTCGATAAGAAATATTACGAACGAGTCGGTGGCACCGGGGTGTTCAATTTCTACGGCGAACCGCGCAATGTCGTCTTCAAGCTGAACGCGACTTTCTGATCACGGTATTGGCGAAAACCAAAAAACGGCCCGGAGCGACTGTTCCGGGCCGTTTTCGTTGTAGAAACTGGATAGGCTATTCCTCACTGAAAGCCATTGCCTGCGCGCGCCTGACACCGTGAAGCAGCATGTCGAAATGATCGTGATCGGCGGCGACAACCAGATCGACCTTCATTGTCGGATTGGCTCGTGCGATCAGGCCGGAGGCTTCGGTGATATTATCGACCATGGCCCGACGAGAAAGATGTTCCTGCCGTCCAGCCGGCAAGGCATGCGTTGCATATTGCTCGTCCTTGCCGACGGTGATGACAAGTCGTTCCGCTATGCCGGTGGCCGCATTTTCGCGCATGCGGCGCATCATCAAAGCGTCGCTAAACCAGAGTGACGGACTTGCAGCCCAATATCTCTGAAAATGGCAGGGACAGTGCAACAACGTGTGAACGGTGAAGAGCCCGCCATAGGAAAAACCGAACAATGTGTTGCGGGCTGGATCGAGCGGGTAAAGCCCGGAAATGACTGGCCGCAGCTCTTCGACGAGGAAGTGCAGAAAGTCCCCAGCACCGCCGAAGACACTCGATACGACATCCCCAGTCTCGTGATCCGGTTCAGGTGTGTAATTCCTGGATCTGGCAGGTGCATCGAAGGGGGCTCCGCCCGGAAAGCCGATTGCGACGATGAGACCGGCAGCGTGATCTGCAGGCTTTGACTTTGGCGGGAATAAGCCGCTTGCCGGCTGGGTAAAAACAAGCGGAAAGCTTGCGTCTCCATCCAGCATCCAGAGCACGGGATAACCGGTTTTGGGCGGCGGTCCTGCGGGAATGCGAACAAGAATCCGGTAGCTTTCACTGGTCCGTTTGGAGGAAATTTCAAATGTTTTTGCCGCCGGCAGCTGAACCGATTGCCATTCAATCATGCCTTGCTTCATGGCGGTCATTGTCGTCCGATAGAGTGTTGCGGAGCCGCTCGGCAAAACAGGAATTGGCCGAGATGGAATCTGGTCGAAAACTATCAGAGATCAGTGAGTTATGGTACCGCTTGATTTGTGGGAAATAGGGGGGTGGGCATGCCCCATTTCAAGATTTTACCGGAATGCGGTGCGTGCCGATCCTGTGCTTTTACGAACCGTCCGATCCCGAAATCATGCAATGGTGTTTCCGTCCCGCCGGTTGCGATTAACTCCGCCTTTCAAACAGGTATAAAGTGAGGGGCGGGGACAGTTGATCTCTACCCGTTCCTGGTAAACCAGGCCACAAGTTCGGCGGAATTCCTGATGCCAATGGCCCTCATCAGCCTTGCCCGGTATGACTCAACCGTCCTTACAGACAGGTTGAGTTCAGTTGCAATTTGCGCACTGGTCTTGCCTTGGACAACAAGCGTTATGATCTGGATTTGTCTGTCTGTGAGGGATATGCCCCGCGACGCAACAGGCCGTGCCAGGGGCTGAAAGCAGTATATTGCCTGAGCGAACGGATCTGTGGCGTGCCGCGTCCTGCCATGAACCTGGCACCAGAATCTCTGGCCATCTCCAGCAGTCATAATTCGCTCGTCGTAATAGACTTGGCCACTTGGCAAATTGGCCCGCCACGTCCGCCCGGTCCGGACAAAATCGGAATGTTTCGGATAGAGCTGCGCAAAGCTGTGATCGATGAGATCCGATCGCGCATACTTAAAAAGGCTTGCGAATTGTTCGTTGCAATCCCGGATAATTCTATGTGTCGCAAAGACCATCGGGACCGGGATTTCGGCCAATCTGAAAGTCCAACTTTCTGGGCTGTCTGCCACGATAACTCTCTCGCGAAAGGCGGTATAAATACTGCTATCATTCGTATTCCATCAAGGCTTATCTTGCTTTTTGTCATGCTCGATTTTCGGGTGACAGGAGGAACCGGGTGGAGGAACTATGAGAAAAGTTGTCGCTACGGCCAGCGAGGCGATGGCGGGATTGCTTCGCGATGGCATGACGCTCATGTCCGGTGGCTTCGGCCTTTGTGGCATCCCGTCGACCTTGATCGAAGCAATCCGCCTGTCGGGTGTCAAAGATCTGACTGTCATTTCGAACAATGCCGGCGTCGATGGTTTTGGCCTTGGTGTGCTGCTGGAGACGAGGCAGATACGCAAAATGATCTCCTCCTATGTTGGGGAGAATAAACTGTTTGCGGAGCAGTATCTTTCGGGCGCTCTTGAACTGGAATTCAATCCGCAAGGAACCTTAGCCGAGCGCATCCGTGCCGGCGGGGCGGGGATTCCCGCATTTTTCACCAAAACCGGGGTGGGCACGCTGGTTGCGGAAGGCAAGGAGATCCGCCGTTTTGGTGAAGACGATTACGTCATGGAAACCGGGCTTTTCGCTGATCTCTCCCTTATTCATGCCTGGAAAGGCGATACGGAAGGCAATCTCGTCTATCGGAAAACGGCGAGAAATTTCAATCCTGTCATGGCAACGGCGGCCCATATGACAATTGCCGAGGTTGAGCATCTTGTACCGGCCGGTGAAATCGATCCGGATTCGGTCCACACACCCGGGATTTTCGTCAACAAGATCCTGCATGTTCCCAACGGTGAAAAACGCATCGAGCAAAGAACCTTACGCAAGCTGGGGGAGGAGGTCTGACATGGCCTGGACGCGTGAACAGATGGCGGCTCGAGCTGCTCGCGAACTGCAGGACGGCTTTTACGTCAATCTCGGCATCGGTATTCCAACCCTGGTCGCGAATTTCATTCCGAACGGAATGGAAGTAACGCTTCAGAGCGAAAACGGCATGCTCGGCATGGGGCCGTTTCCATTCGAAGGCGAAGAAGATGCCGACCTCATCAATGCCGGCAAGCAGACCATAACACAGCTTCCCAAAACCAGCTATTTTTCGTCGGCGGATAGTTTTGGAATGATCCGCGGCGGACATATAGACCTTTCGATCCTGGGTGCCATGCAGGTTTCCGAGAGCGGCGATCTGGCCAACTGGATGATCCCTGGCAAGATGGTCAAGGGCATGGGCGGCGCGATGGATCTCGTCGCCGGTGTCAAGCGCGTTGTTGTCGTCATGGAACACGAGGCAAAGGGCGAACCGAAGCTTCTCAAGGAATGTTCGCTGCCGCTGACCGGACGGCGCGTTGCCGATATGGTGATCACCGATCTGGGTGTTTTCCGTGTCGCTCGCAACGGCCCACCGAAATTGACGCTGATTGGCCTGGCGGATGGAGTTGGCGTCGAAGAAATAAGAGCAAAGACAGACGCCGCTTTCGATATCGATCCCAGTCATATGTGAGATAGCCAGACGGGCTCTGTTGCGAAAATCTCGCTGCTGCTTGATTGAGGGCGGATACATTTGGGCGGTTCGCTGGCACTGCCGTTATGGGGCGAGCTACCGCGATCTCGAACAGATGATGGGCGAACGGGGCGTGATCGTGGATCATTCCACCATCTATCGCGGGGTCCAGAAATATGCGCCAGAGATTGAAAAACGGCTGCGCTGGCACTGGCGCCGGCCGCGGTCGACGAGCTGGCGGGTGGATGAAACCTATGTGAAGGTTCGTGGCAGATAGACCTATCTATATCGGGCCGTCGATAAGTTCGGCAACACGATCGATTTCTATCTGTCGCCGACCCGCTACGCCAAGGCAGCCGAGCGCTTTCTCGGTAAGGTTCTGAATGGCTTGCAGGATTGGGACAAGCCAACGGTCATCAACACTGACAAGGCGCCGACCTATGGGATCGCGATCTCGGAGTTGAAGGCCGAAGCGTTGCGCTTTATGTCGACTGCGATTGGATATATGCCGCTCGCGGCGTTTCCGTCCTTCAACTGGAGAGTCCGCCTAGGACGATAGATACACACGTTTCGTGGCTTGAGCTGGGGAGCAATACGCCTGAAGAAATTATCTATTTTGCGGACGTCGCTCAGGAGGTTGTCGCCTCATTCGGGGTTGAGTACGGCGTGAAAGGCAGACGGCAAACCGGCGCAGCGGAAAGCAGCTAGCAAAAATTGCGTCTTGTCGTCCTGATCCAAGGATAGCCTTCGATCCGATCTATATGCCGCCCCATCCGTAGTTCTGCGCTCGCCGAAAAATCCAACACCTTGCTCGGGCCTATTCAACGACCGCCCTGCGCTTACGGTCCTTTTTGCCCATCACGCCCAAGTGTCTCCCACTCTGAAACCTTCAGTAAAGGGGTCGTCATGATCAAGGACGATCGTGTTGATCCCAAATATCCAGCTCTTGCCGGTCACGGTTGGTACAACGGCTTTCTGTCCGCCAATTTTCGTTTCTTCGACGAGCCGACCTGTGTAGATGTTGCCAAGAATGCCCTGGTGACGGAAGGGGGTATTGAGCGGCAGCTCGCCTTTGGCGTGAAGGACCGCCATCTTGGCGCATGTTCCGGTGCCGCAGGGGCATCGATCGATCGCACCGGTCCATGTGGCCGGATTGTCCCAGGAGAATTCACCTGAGGCCATTGTGACGGCATTTTTCCAGTCGGCCTGCGGGTCATCCGTGGGCCCGGACAGTTGGGAAATCGTGATTCCCACACCGGGGTAGTCGGGATGGCTGACGGGCAGTTGCTCTATCGCCGCCTCCCGGATCAATGACGAGACGCGGGCGATTTCGCGACCATGTTCCGGAATGAGTTCCAATCCTCGGAATTGCCGCACATCGGCGATCACGTAGAACATGCCACCCCAGCCGACATCGACCGTGACCTTGCCAAGATGAGGCACATTGATCACGGCGTCGAGATGCGCTGCGAAGGCGGGAACATTTTTGAATGTCACGTTCTTCACCTTGCCATCGCGACACTCCGCAGAGATGCGGATAAGGCCCGCAGGTGCCTCCAAGACCAGTTCGGTGACAGGCTCCTTCATGGGGAGCATGCCCATTTCGAGAAGAACGGTCACCACGGAAATGGTGTTTCCACCCGACATCACGGGGTATTCTATCTGCTCCATGATGATGTATCCCGCATCAGCCTCGGGGTGGCTCGGGGGTACAATGATATTGCAGCAGTGCGCCGGGTAACCGCGTGGTTCACGCAGCAGAAGTTTGCGTAGCTGGTCGTCGTTTTCTTCCAGCCATTTCATCTTTTCATAGACTGAGCCGCCGGGAATGTTGGGAATGCCGCCAGTGACAACCCGCATTGGGGTACCCGCATGGGTGTCGATGGCCTGGATCGTTCTCTTGAAACTCATGACCTGTTCCTTGCCTCTGGCGTTCTGAAGGCGCTTTGCGTGCCGTTTATCGTTTTAGGATTATGCCCGTTCTGCAAAACGGTTGATGTTGTCAAAAACAGCGCGAGGCAGTTTGAACTCCTCGGGTTCTCCGGTTGTGTCCAAACCTGTAATGCCCGGCAGGAAAACGCCCAGTTCGCCCAATCTCTCTGTCTGCGATTGGGCGCGTGTCGTAAGGTTCGCTTGGCTGGGGTTGGTCATGATCGCCATGACAGTGAGCCCAACAGCGGGCGATGCGTTTCCGGAACGGAAATCGGCGGTATCAATGGACCACGGGCCTCCCGAAAAACCGGCCGAGAGCATCTCAACCATCAGCGCTATGTTGCCGCCTTTGCGATCACCGAAGGGCAGCAATGCGCCCGATAATGCGTCTGCCGCATCCTCTGTAGGATTGCCATTGCGGTCGACAGCCCATCCTGCCGGTATGGCTTGCCCTTCGGCCGCTGCGCGAACGACATTGACATACGCCGTTGCACTGGAAGCCTGATCGATCACGAGTGGCAATCTCCCCTCGCCGAGAGGAAAACCGAAGGCGAGGGGGTTTGTGCTGTAAACGGCGGGAACTCCGGCTTTCGGGGTCATCAAGGCATTTGCGTTCGTGGCCGCTAGCCCTACAAGACCTTTTCCCGCTAACCTTCGAACATAGTACCCCAACTCGCCGGCCGTGTAGCTTCCTGTCTGGGTGAATATGGCAATGCCATTCTGCTCTGCTGCCTCTACTAAAGCGTCGTAGGCAATGTCGAAACCGAGTTGCGCGATCCCGAAGTCAGCGTCCGAGACAAGAAAACCGGGTCGCTGACGGCTGAAGCTTGGTCTGGGATTTCGATTGATCCGCCCTTCAGCAAAGGCGTCGAGGTAGTCCACGAAATGTGGAAAGCCGAGATTTGGTGGACCAAACGATGCCGCGGATATTGTCGCCTCTACAAGAGAATGGGTGCTGGAAGCATCTGCCCCGGCACCCGCGCAGGCCGCGCTTGCCAGGTGTCTGGCTTCGTCGCGACCAATCATCATGTCATTGACCAACGATAGCTCCCGTCGTGATTTTTCAGGGTTGTGGATTGGATCTGATCATGCCGCGACATTGGCGCGGCACACCTTGAAGCTGGTCATCAAAATTCAGGGCATGAGGCATCTCGGCTCATTGAGGATGGCAAGCCATCCACCGATGCCGCGCTAGACGATCTTGACCGCCTGTTCGTTCTTGATGTCTGGCCTGTCAGCGTTCACCATGGCTGCCGCCAGCTGTCGAAAAGTCACAGTTCCGATCGGGCGAGACATCTGATCGATGACGGTGATGTCGCCCTCAGGCGCTGAAGCAAGTTTTCGCACTGCTTCCTCCACAGTGGCCTCCGAATCCACGGTCGGTCCGCTGTCGTCAAAGGCAGGCTGAACCGGCTGCATGACAGCGCCGACCTGGATGACCCGCCCACGGTTCACCTCCTTGACGAAATTGGCGACATATTCGTCTGCGGGCCTCAAGACGATGTCCTGACGATTGCCCTGCTGAATAATTTCGCCGTCCCTGAGGATCGCGATTTGATCGCCGAGGCGCAGGGCTTCATCCAGATCGTGGGTGATAAACACGATGGTCTTCTTGATCTCCTTCTGGATATCGAGAAGTACGGTCTGCATGTCTGTACGGATCAGTGGATCAAGTGCAGAATATGCCTCATCCATCAGTAGCACCGGTGCGTCATTCGCCAGCGCACGTGCCAGTCCAACGCGTTGCTGCATCCCGCCGGAAAGCTGGTTCGGATATTTTTGCTCAAAGCCCTTGAGGCCAACACGTTCGATCCAGCGCATTGCGGTGTCCACGGCTTGCGCACGGGAAATGCCCTGGACTTCCAGACCAAACACGGTGTTATCCAGAACAT
Source organism: Neorhizobium sp. UBA3556 (assembly GCA_002376235.1). Lineage (GTDB taxonomy): Bacteria > Pseudomonadota > Alphaproteobacteria > Rhizobiales > Rhizobiaceae > Neorhizobium. Next base: position 461,437 of record DFNX01000006.1, read on the forward strand.
TGCGGTGGGGCAGCAGGGCGAATTTCTGGAAGACCATGGCCGTCTGGTGGCGTCGGAATTCCTGAAGTTCTGCGGGGCCCATCTTCACGACGTCTACGCCATCGACAAGAACTTCACCCGCGGTCGGATCGATCAGCCGGTTTATGTGGCGGATCAGGGTTGATTTCCCAGAACCGGAAAGACCCATGATGACCTGGATGCAACCGGACGGGATTTCGATGTTGATGTCACGCAGGCCGAGAATGTGGCCGTAGGTTTGATTGAGATCTGCTTTGCTCAATCCGTTCTGAACGTTTTCGATATAGGCCGCAGCGTTGGCGCCGAATATCTTGTAGAGATGGCGGATCTTGATGCCGCCGAAGTGGTGCTCAGCCATGGACGGTCTCCCTGTAGCTCTGGAGCCTGCGGCCATACGCCTGGCTGACACGGTCAAAGATGATGGCAATGCCGACGATGGCGAGGCCATTGAACAGGCCGAGCGTAAAATACTGGTTGGCAATCGCTTTCAGCACTGGCTGCCCCAGCCCCTGTACACCGATCATTGAGGCAATGACGACCATCGCGAGCGCCATCATGATCGTCTGGTTGATGCCAGCCATGATCGTCGGCAATGCCAAGGGCAACTGCACCTTGATGAGCTTTTGTGACTTCGAAGTGCCAAAAGCATCTGCTGCTTCGAGAACATCCTTGTCGACGAGGCGAATACCAAGATCGGTCAGCCTTATGATTGGTGGAATGGCATAGATCACGACGGCTATCAGGCCTGGCACGCGGCCGATTCCCAGAAGCATCACGACAGGAATAAGATAGACGAAGCTCGGCATGGTCTGCATCACATCGAGAATAGGACTGACGATTTTTTGCAACCTATTGGATCTAGCCATGACGATACCGATCGGCAGGCCGATGGCGATGGAAAGTAAGGTGCAGACGAAAATCATGGATATTGTCCGCATCGTATCCTGCCACATGCCGAAATAGCCGATCAGCATCAGCGTCACGAGACAGCCTGCAACGATCTTCACGCTGCGGCTTGCGACCCAAGCTATGGCAAGGATGATCGCTGTGATGATTGGCCATGGCGTCTGAGTCATGAAACGTTCGGCAACGATCAGGAACTGTTGAAGCGGAGAGAAAAAGCCCTCGATCGTTCCCCCATAAGCTCTTGTAAACGTTCGAAAACTTTCGTCGATAAGCTTCTTGAGATCGCGCAGCGCGTCGTCATTCATGTGCGGAAAGCTGTAAAACCAATCCATTCCGTTCCCCTTTCAAGGTCGGATCGTACCGTCTTGTTGTCTTCTGGCGGTATGAGCGGCGCATTGAGCGCCGCCCATACTGACGTCAGAGCGCGGCTTCGATCTTGGCTGCGGCTTCAGCGGAAACCCATTTTTGCCAAACGCTTTTGTTTTCCTTGAGAAACTGCTTTGCTCCATCCTCGCCAGTTGCCTGGTTGTCGCTCATCCATGCGAGCATCTGGTTGACCAGTTCGTTGGGCCAGGTGCGGCTTTTGATGTAGGCCAGAGCATCGCCAGAATTTTCGGCAAACTTTTTCGTCACGATTGTATCGACGGCGTCAGTTGGCCATTCGTTCGGCTTGGGGTCTGCACAGTTGTCGACCTTGTTGCAGCGGTTCCATTCCGCTTCATCATAGGATTGGCCTGAGGAAAGGCGCACCATGTCGTATTTGCCTAGCAGGGCTGTCGGCTCCCAGTAATAACCGATCCAGCCTCGTTGTGCTTCATAGGCATGCGTGATGGAGCCGTCGTGACCGGCAGCCGATCCGGTGTCGACATTGGCAAAGCCCGCATCCGCGGCCTTGTAGGCCTTGTAATATTGGCTTGCAACGATAGTGCCGCCCCAGCCCTGCGGGCCGGATGACCATGCGGCCTTGGCCGGATCGTCTGGATTGGGAAACAGTTCGGGATGCTTGACGGCGTCCGCGATAGTCTTGATGTCGGGATGTTCATCAACGATGAACTTGGGAACATAGATGCCCTGAATGCCACCCTTTTCGAACGCCTTGCCGGCTACGATCAGCTTGCCTTCATCGATGTTCTTTTGAGTGATCGGCGGACGAAGGCTGTACCAGGCCTCGGGGGCTATGTCAGGCTGTCCCTTTTCAGCCATGGAGGTCAGTGTAGGAACAGTGTCGCCAAGAACGATACTTGAATCGCAATCATAGCCATTCTTGAGGATGAAGTCGTCGACATTGGCCAGCAGTTCGGCAGAAGTCCAGTTCATGCTGGCGATTGTCACGGTCCCGCATTCTGCTGCGTTGGCTGCCGTTGAGCCGCCGCAAAGGCCGAATGTCAGGCCCAGGGGGATCAATGTGGAAGTAAGCATTCTCTTCATTATCGTTCCCTTATTTTGGCGGCATTGATAATCCGAACGGGTGCCGCAATGGCCGTCCGGCTGTTTTCAGAGGCGTTCTCCCATGCGCTGCGCTTCTTTGAACGCAGCTTTCAGCCCGAGGGAAACTGCATTATCAAAGCCCGCATCCAGCATTGTGCTGATTGCAGCTGCAGTGGTGCCTCGGTATTCCCGGAATGTATCGACGATTGCGGAGGGACAGTTTTCGCCGCTTTCCAGCAGCCTTCCGCTTCCGACAATAAGGGCGCTCGCTGCGCGTCGTGCAATGTGGGGTTCAAGACCGTTCGAGACAGCATCCCGCATCATTGCCGAGGCGAGAAGGGCAGCTAGTGCTGGCCCGGAGCCCGTAAGCGCGGTCAGGTAGTCAATTTGCTCTTCCTTGTGGACCTCATCCTCAGGCCCGCATGCTGCAAATATTTGCCGGATGATGGATTTGTCGTCATCCGTGACGGCTTCGGATGAGATCCAGGGCGTGTAGGACATCGCCACTGAGACAGCTGCGTTCGGCATGGCGCGAACCACCCGACTGCTGCTGTGATGTGTGGAAAGAGATTGAAGTGTTATGCCGGCCATCACCGAAACGACCAGCTTCCCCTTGAGGTCGAGGTCGATTGCACGCCAATCTTGAGGTCGAACGGCAAGAACAACCACATCGGACCGCTCGGCAAGTTCCCGATTATCGCTGGTCCAGAAAATATCGGATTGAGTTTTGGGCTCTTTACTTCTGAACGAAAGCGACAACAGGCCCTTCGATACCACGCCTGCGCCCAGAACGGCTTCGGCAATAGCGTTGCCAAGCCAACCCGCTCCTCCGACAATCCCGATCCGTGGCGTCTTGGCAAGCATCCGTTCCTACTCCCTACGGGTTATAATCGTGGCGGGCAAAGAACCGGTCCAGTTCCCGCTTCTGAGGAACCTGACCGGTGTAGATCGCGATATACTCCGGGATACGCCTCATGCGGATGGCAAGATCTTCCTGCGCCTGCATCGAGATATAACCAATCTGCACGAGGTAGGTCGTACGTGCCCGAACGTCTGCGGGCACTTCTTCCAGACCGAAACGGGCGAACATCCGGGCCAGCGCTTCTATTCTGGCCTCATCAGCCTTGCAGACTTCGTTCTGGATATCTTGAGACTGCAACGCCCAGCTTCGGATCGCGAATTCGAACTGAGAGTCAAAAAGCTCCTTGCTGAGCCAGCAATCGAAGACATTGAGCATCGCTTCGGCCAACGATTCCGCATAGGCCTCGCTTTGTTTGATAATGTTGCCGGTGTTTTTGTCCCGCCATTTCTGGACAAGGGCCTCCAGCAATGCTTCGCGATCCTTGAAGAACCAATAAAAGCTTGTGCGTGAGAGCTGCAACGTTTTTGCCAGCGGCAGGATCTTGACCGTGTCGATGCCGGACTCGATTAGGGCGGAGTAGGCTGCATCGAGCCAAGCCTCCTGAGATCCGCGCCAACCGCTATCGTTCGTATTCTGGTCCATGGGCAATTCCTAACAAACCGAAAGACTACGCACAAGCAAAATGTACACAAATGTCAAATTAGATGACGTTCATGTTTTTTAAATTGACATATGTGTACATTCACGCCTAGCGTTAATGCGTTGGTTCTAAACCGGAGCACGGCGCATGTCGAACGACCCTCTTCTCCAGCCATACAAGCTCAAGCACCTCACCCTTCGCAACCGTATCATCGTCACTTCGCATGAACCGGCCTATCCGGAAGATGGCATGCCAAAAGAGCGCTATCGCGCCTATACCGTTGAAAGGGCGAGGGGAGGGGTTGCACTAACGATGACGGCCGGATCGGCGGCAGTTTCTCGCGACAGTCCGCCGGTTTTCAACAATCTGCTGGCCTACAAGGACGAGATCGTACCGTGGATCAGAGAAATGACCGACGCCGTGCACGAGCAGGGTTCGGCGATCATGATCCAGCTGACCCATCTTGGACGGCGAACTCGCTGGGACAAGGGGGATTGGTTGCCGGTTGTCGCCCCGTCACATCACCGAGAGGCTTCGCATCGCGCTTTTCCCAAAAAAATCGAGGATTGGGATATCGAGCGAATAATCAAGGATTTCGCTGATGCTGCCGAAAGAATGAAGGCTGGCGGCATGGATGGCGTGGAACTCGAAGCCTACGGCCATCTCATCGACCAATTTGCCTCACCGCTGACCAACGAGCTCGACGGTCCGTATGGCGGCTGTCTTGAGAACCGTATGCGCTTCTGTCTCGACGTGTTCAAAGCGATGCGCGAAAGAGTAGGGAACGACTTCATTCTTGGCGTGCGCTACACGGCAGATGAAGGTCTTCCGGGTGGGAACGGTCAAGCCGATGGCATAGAAATATCGAAGAAGCTTCGTGACAGCGGCCTTATCGACTATTTGAACGTCATTCGCGGACATATCGACACCGATCCGGGGCTCACGGATGTCATTCCCATTCAGGGCATGGCGAACTCTCCGCATCTGGATTTTGCCGGAGAAATCAAGGCAGCAACGAATTTCCCGACATTTCATGCCGCAAAGATCCCGGATGTGGCCACTGCGCGCCACGCCATTGCTTCCGGCAAGATCGATATGGTGGGCATGACGCGCGCCCACATGACCGATCCGCATATCGTCCGCAAGATCATCGAGAAACGCGAGGATGATATCCGTCCTTGTGTAGGGGCAAATTACTGTCTCGACCGCATTTATCAGGGCGGGATGGCATTTTGTATCCATAATGCCGCGACTGGCCGTGAGCAGACGATGCCGCACAGTGTCGAAAAATCGCCGGTTCGCAAAAAGGTCGTTATCGTCGGCGCGGGCCCTGCCGGATTGGAAGCGGCGAGGGTGGCTGCGGAACGTGGGCATGAGGTTGTTGTTTTCGAAGCGGCAAACGATCCGGGTGGTCAGATCCGGCTGACGGCACAAAGCGAGCGACGTCGGGAGATGATGAGCATCATCGATTGGCGCATGACACAGTGCGAGAAACAGGGCGTCGTGTTTCATTTCAATTCGTGGGCAGATGCGGATACGATTACCGCCGAACAGCCGGATGTGGTCATCATCGCAACGGGTGGCCTGCCTCATACGGATGTCTTATCCAACGGCAATGACCTGGTCGTATCCGCATGGGACATCATTTCCGGCGATGTGAAACCAGGTGGCAATGTTCTTGTTTTTGATGATGCTGGCGACCATGCAGGCCTGCAGGCATCGGAATTTATCGCGAAAACTGGCGCAAAAGTTGAAATCATGACCCCCGACCGCTCCTTCGCTCCGGAGGTTATGGCCATGAACCTGGTGCCCTATATGCGTTCGCTTCAGAAACTGGACGTGACTTTCACCGTGACTTTCCGATTGGAGAGCGCCGAGCGTAGCGGCAATCAACTGATTGCCAAAGTAGGCAGTGACTACGGCGGGGTCCTGAAAGAGCGGATTGTTGACCAGATTGTTGTCAATCACGGAACGATTCCGCTGGATGATTTGTACTTTGAACTGAAACCTCTCTCCCGCAACCTGGGCGAGACCAATTACGACGAACTCCTTGATGGCAGACCTCAGTCTGTAACGAGGAATGAAAATGGTGCTTTTCAATTGTTCCGGATCGGCGACGCCGTCGCCGCTCGTAATACCCATGCCGCAATTTATGACGGTTTGCGGATAGCCAAAGATCTCTGAACTTCATCAAACGCAAAATAACGATAGGGGCATGCCTTCATGAAGATCCTTGTGCCGGTAAAGCGTGTGGTTGATTACAACGTGAAGATCCGGGTGAAACCGGACAACACGGGTGTCGAACTGACCAACGTGAAGATGTCGATGAACCCTTTCGATGAAATTTCCGTCGAGGAAGCACTTCGTCTGAAGGAAGCCGGCAAGGCGGAAGAGATCGTCATCGTGTCGATCGGTCCTGCCAAGACGGAAGAAACCATCCGCACAGCACTCGCCATGGGCGCCGATCGCGGCATCCTCATCGAGACCGACGAAGCCGTCGAGCCGCTCGCCGTTGCCAAGCTTTTGAAGGGCGTGGTCGAGGCTGAACAGCCGGGCCTCGTCATCGTTGGCAAACAGGCCATCGACGACGATTCGAACCAGACCGGCCAGATGCTGGCAGCCCTTCTCAACTGGGGTCAGGCAACATTTGCATCGAAGATCGAACTTACCGCTGACAAGGCAACCGTGACCCGTGAAGTTGATGGCGGTCTGCAGACAATTGACGTCAAGCTGCCCGCCATCGTCACCTCTGACCTGCGTTTGAACGAGCCGCGTTACGCGTCGCTGCCGAATATCATGAAGGCCAAGAAGAAGCCGCTCGACAAGAAGGCACCTGCCGATTTCGGCGTCGATGTCGCGCCGCGCCTGAAGGTCTTGAAGACGGAAGAGCCGGGCGGCCGAAGCGCCGGTATCAAGGTCAAGTCGGTTGAAGAGCTGGTATCCAGCCTGAAAACCGCTGGCGTGATCTGAAGGTAAGGACAGGAGTATCATCATGACCATTCTTCTTTTCGCCGAACACGACAATGCCAGCCTGTCCGACCAGACCGCCAAGGCACTGAGCGCTGCAAGCCAGATCGGCGGCGACGTGCATGTGCTGGTCGCCGGTTCCGGTGCCAAGGCCGCCGCCGATGCGGCTGCACAGCTTTCCGGTGTCGCAAAGGTTCTGCTGGCCGACGACGCGGCCTACGCCAACAATCTCGCCGAACCACTGGCAGACCTGATCGTCTCGCTGGCCCCGGCCTATGACGTTATTATCGGACCCGCGACCGTCTCGGTGAAGAACGTGCTGCCGCGCGTCGCAGCCCTTCTCGACGTGATGCAGATTTCGGAAATCGTCGAAGTGGTTTCCGCAGACACGTTCAAACGTCCGATCTATGCCGGTAACGCCATTCAAACGGTTCAGTCCGGTGACGCCAAAAAGGTCATCACGGTGCGCACCGCCTCGTTTGCGGCAGCGTCGGAAGGCGGCGCGGCATCGGTTGAAAACGCAACGGCTGCGGGCAATGCTGGCCTTTCCAGCTTTGTCTCCGACGCTCTGGCCGAATCCGAGCGTCCGGAACTGACCTCGGCAAAAGTGATCATTTCCGGTGGCCGTGCACTCGGCTCTGCTGAAAAGTTCGAGGAAGTCATTCTGCCGGTTGCCGACAAGCTGGGTGCTGCCGTCGGTGCATCGCGCGCCGCCGTCGACGCGGGTTATGCCCCGAACGACTGGCAGGTTGGCCAGACCGGCAAGGTCGTCGCACCGCAGCTTTACATCGCGGTCGGCATTTCCGGTGCGATCCAGCATCTGGCAGGCATGAAGGATTCGAAGGTTATCGTCGCCATCAACAAGGACGAAGACGCCCCGATCTTCCAGGTCGCAGATTACGGCCTCGTCGGCGATCTGTTCGAAATCCTGCCGCAACTTGAGAAGGCGCTGTGAAGATCTAGGCCAATGATCTTCTGCGTCCGAGGTCGCGAACCGCCCTGATCCGCGACCTTGTTTTTGCCTCTTCCAGAGACGTTAGCCATCACGACTACGGGCGTGAACCAGTTTGGCAGCAACCAGATCGGCAAGCCCCGAACCAACAGCTTTGAAGCAGGTGATCGACTGGCTATCCCTTCGTACAAATTCGTCGGCGCGGCACAGATCCGCCAGCGTTGACAGAACATGCGATTCACCGATCAGTCCGGCATGAATAGGCTGCACCAGATCCCCGGCCTCGTGAAGCGCTTCGGCGGTATCCACATAAAGCTGTGATCTTGTGACGACCGCGTCGTCTGCCTCCCGCATTTTCGGGGTAAAGCCGCCGATCAAGTCGACATGCGTGCCCGGCGTCAGCCACTCTCCGCGAATGAAGGGTTCGGTGGCCAGTGTCGCTGTACTGATGATATCGGCGTTTCGAACTTCAGTTTCGAGATCCTCGACAACGTAGGCCTGTAATCCGCTTTCGCTCACACTTCTGGCAAGTCTGTGCGATACCTCCGGATTGGCGTCCCAGATGGCAACGTCCTCAATCGGCAGTACTGCCCTGTAGGCATCCGGGATCAAGCTACCGACACGTCCTGCGCCGGCAACGAGCAGTTTTGTCGAATCCGGCCTTGCGAGATAGGCTGCAGCCAAAGCCGATGTTGCCACAGTTCTACGCCCAGTGATCGTGTTGCCATCCATCAGGGCAAGCTGCTCGCCGGTTTGGCCATTATAGAGCATATAGGTGGACACCAGGCCGGGGAGACCTCTCTTTGCATTGCCGGGAACAACCGTTACGAGCTTGACCCCGAGATATTGCTCGACTTCAGCCGGATTGGTCCAGGCTGGCATAAGCAGCAGGGTCGCATCCGCCTCGCCATCCCGAGCCATCGTGTGATGATGTCTTTGTGGCAGTTGGCAGCCTGAGGCAAAGCCAATGCGCAAGGCGTCTACCAGCTCGACAAAGGGTAATGCAGCCGCTGTCTGGCCTGCATCGAGAATGGTGAAATTTCCCATAGGATCTCCTCTCCCTCTCACCGAAGCAAAAGAGCCGTCGTTGATTGATGAAGTAAGCGTGAGATAACGGCAGCGACAGAGAGCCTGTCACTGCCGCCGATGTCATGACATTGGGTTGGGTGATTGTGGCTTGCCGAGCGGTTCGCCAGCAACTGCCCAGTCATGCGGGGCTACGTCTGCGAACACAACCGTGGTAGCCTCAGGTGCAATCGCGGCGATGCGATGTAATGCATCCGTGATCTCACGCGCGACGGCTGCCTTGATCTCTGGACTGCGGCCCGCCAGAAGTTCGATGCGAACGATCGGCATCATACCCTCCCTAGAGATCCATCGGCCAAGTGTCGGAAAGTCGGTAACCGGACTGGAAAGGATCCGCCGGGTCGACCATCAACTGCTTGGTGCCAAAAATCCAGGCGCGCCCGGAAATGATCGGGCTGATGGCGCGCGTACCGTTGACATCTACTTCGCTGTCGATGCTGCAATGGAACTCCGTGTCCAGCAATGAGGTACCTACGAATTTGTCGCCAACATTCATCTGGCCACGGGCATGCAGTACCGCCATACGTGCGGAGCAACCTGTGCCGCAAGGTGAACGGTCGATCTTACCGGGCCGGATCGCAACCGCATTCTTGCCCCAAAGGACGCCGTCTTTCATTTCAACCGGATCGGTGATCTGGCAGAAGGAAATATGCCCCCAATCGTTGTCAGGATGTTTGAAGCCAAGCTGCTTGTTCGCAGCTTCGGTGATCTTCACACCCAAACGTGCAATATCCCGCGCATTTTCAGGGGCCAGCGTCAGGCCGATAGAGGCGGCATCGACGATGACGAAGCTGTCGCCACCGTAGGCGATGTCGACGGTAATCGTTCCAAGACCCTCGACCTCGATCTGTGCATCCAGTTGCGTGGCAAAGGACGGCACGTTCTTGACGCGAATACGCTCCGCCTTGCCGTTCTTGCATTCGGCTTCAACCTCGATCAACCCGCCCGGTGGCTCAAGCACCATGCGTGTCACAGGCTCCTGCATCGGAATGATGCCGGTATCGAGAAGAACGGTCGATACGCACATCGAGTTCGAGCCGGACATTGGTGGCGTATCGGCCGGTTCCATGACGATCCAGCCCATCTGCGCCTTCGGGTTTTTAGGCGGTACAAGCAAGTTGACGTGGCGGAAGACACCGCCGCGTGGCTCGTTTAGCACGAAGTTTCGAAGCGTCTCATCCTCCGCGATAAAGCGGGACTGTTCCCAGACGGTGGCGCCTGGGGGAGGGGCTACGCCACCGACGATAACGTCGCCGACTTCCCCTTCCGCATGGCAGCTGACGACATGTATGACCTTGGAGCTACGCATTGTCTTGTTCCTTGGATATATTGTGCGTTTGACGCTTGGTGTTCATATGGATTTGAGGAATGCTGCCGTTTCGGCTCTCTGCGGATCCTCGAAAATCTGTTCAGGCGTGCCGAATTCGTGGATGAGGCCTTCGCGAAAGAAGGCAACGCGGTCAGAAACTTCGCGTGCAAACTTCATTTCGTGTGTGACGACGATCATTGTCATGCCCTCACTCGACAGCATGCGCATCGTGTCCAGCACTTCACCGACGAGCTGGGGGTCGAGCGCGGAGGTGACTTCATCGAACAGCATGTAATCGGGCGACATGGCGAGCGCACGGGCAATCGCCATACGTTGCTGCTGACCGCCCGAAAGCCGCGAAGGGTAAACCTTCAGCTTTTCAGCTAGGCCCACGTGACTCAATTGTTGAACGGCTATTTCTTCGGCCTCACGCTTGCTTTTGCCGAGTACCTTTCGTGGCGCCAGCATCACGTTTTCCAGCACAGTCAGGTGCGGAAAGGCGTTCCATTGCTGGAAAACGATACCAATCTTGCGACGCAATTTGTTCAGGTCTGTGGACTTGGCGTGAACATCGGTTCCGTCGATACGGATGTTGCCTGACTGGATCTGCTCAAGCCCGTTTATGCACATGAGCATGGTGGACTTGCCCGAACCGGAGCCACCAATCATCGAGACGACTTCGCCCTTGTTCACTGTGAAGTTGATGCCTTTGAGGACCTCAAGGTCGCCGAAGGATTTGCGGACGTCTTGAACTTCGATCATTGGTTTTGCCACTTCTTTTCAAGGTGCGCGCCGACGCGGGCAATCGGAAAACTCATCAGGAAGTAGATGAGACCGGCGACCATCAGGACGAACATCGGCTCCTGGAGCCTGGTGATGATGATTTGTGAGTTCTTGAGCAGTTCGGCGATGCCGATCCAAAGCACCAGCGCGGTATCCTTCATGACGCCAAGCGTCAGACCGATCCAACTCGGCAACATCACCCTGGTGGCCATTGGCAGCACGATGTGGGTCAGGTCTTGCGACCAGGAGAGCCCAAGCGAACGTGCGGCACGTCGGGTCGTCTGCGGGACAGCCAGAACGCCGCTTCGGACGATCTCGGTGCAATAAGCCGCCGTATAGATAGCAAGCCCAGCGCAGGCGACCTGAAAAGGCGGCAGCCCGATTTTGGCTATCGAGTTGAAGGAATTGAACAGGACGAGCTGGATCAGCAGCGGTACCGAGCGGAAGATGTCGAGGAAACCGCCGACCAAAATGCTGAGCCACTTGGGGCCGCCGGCGCGGATCAACCCGAAGGCAATCCCTAGGATCGTTCCGCCTAGCACGGCCCAGAAGGTGATAGCGAGCGTTACACCTGCTCCGCGCAGCATGAACCAGATATCGTTCATCGTCATGGCTGTATCGATCATGACATCCTCCTCAGTAGCGGAAGAGCCGCGCCGCCAGAAGGCGGGCCGACAGGGTGAACATTTTGGCGATCAGCAGATAAAGGACAGCCGCGGCAAAGAAATATTCGAAGGTGCGGAAAGTGCGCACATTCAACTCCTGCGTCACACCTGTCAGATCTGTCGTCAATCCGACAACAACACCGAGTGATGTCATGAGGATTGACCAGACCATCTGGTTCGTCAGAGCGAAATAAACCACACGGAACATTTGCGGCAGCACGATCAACCACATTGCTTGCGCTGGTCCCATGCCGAGTGAACGGGCAGCGCGCATCTGCGTGTCCGGAACCGCCTTGAAGCCACCGCGAAATGTTTCCGCGAGATAACCGGCATTGTTAAACGTGATGCCGATCAGCAATGCCCAGTAGGAGTCGATCCGGATGCCGAGCGAACCAAGGCCAAAATAGACCATGTAGATCTGGAAAAGAGCTGGCGTGTTGCGCGCAATCTCAATCCAGATATTGGCGATGGAAATCAGGCCGATATTGTTCGACCTTTTAAACAAGGCAAGAAACACGGCAATAATGGTGCCGATGATCATCGCCAGGGCTGCGATCTCGATTGTGACGAGCGCACCCCACAGCATGTCTGGCAGTGCCTGCCAAGCCTGCCGCCAGTGGAAGGAATATTTGAACATAGCGCTGCCCGGAAGCTTGAGCGTTGCAGGAACGGGAGCCCTTGCAGGCCCCCGTCGGCCAAATTAGCGATACACGCCAGGAACGGTCAGTTCCGGGGCCGCTCCGGCTTCCTTGCCGATGAACTTTTCGTAAAGTTCCTCGTAGCGCCCCGATCGAACCTGCCTGTTGATGAACAGGTTCAGGTAATTGATGAGGCCTTGCTCATCACGCAGTGTGATCAGGGACACATAATCCGGGTCGATTGGCGCGTTGCCGATAATCTTGAGGCCGGGGTATTTCCCTGACTTGATGATCTCGCTGGCAACGGTTGATGTCGTCCAAGTTGCGTCGATCTGCTTCTGGCTGAGCGCAAGAAAGACATCGGCCTGGCTCTGGAAAGCGCGAAATTGGCCCTTAGGATCATTGAAATCCTTGATGGCCTTTTCGAGGCCGATGGTTTCATAGCTGCCCGCGGGGCCGCCAACCGCATGTCCCTTGATGTCTTCCGGCTTGGTGATGTTGGCGTCTTCTCGCGCCAGGACCACCGTTGTGAAGACGAAATAGGGATTGGTGAAGCCGATCGTTTTGGCGCGCTCCAGCGTATCCGACGTTGAAGCCACGCCAACATCAGCCCGGTCAGAGATCAGAGCAGGGATACGATCGGGGAACGGAGTTTCGACAAATTCCGGTTCCACGCCGAGCGCTTTTGCCAGATCCCGGCAATATTCGACATCAAAGCCTTCCGGCTCGTTTTGCGCGTTGCGCGATCCCATCGGCGGAAAGTCGAGGACCACGACGCAACGCAACGGCCAAAACGTATACGAAATACGATGATGGTCAAGTGAATTGTCATGTGTTAAAGATTTGCGCATCCGCTGAAAGAGAAAGCGGCGCATGAACGGCGCCGAAACGTTGTTTCTCGAATGTGCACGGGAAGAAACTGACGGTTGTGATAGCTTGAAAGCGCTGCTTCTCTCAGGTATTCGCCAATTATTGTCCCACGGAAGAGATTTGAAATGCCGCTGAAAGCAGACCTGATTGTCAATCTTGGGAATGCTCCCTCGGCATCCGAGGTTATTCTGAAGTTCGTGCGAGACTCCATCATGGACGGATCCCTCGATGAGGGAGAACCTATCCGTCAGGACGATGTCGCCCGCATGTTTAACGTTTCCAAGATCCCTGTTCGCGAAGCGCTTAAACGTCTCGAGGCGGAGGGATTGGTCGCATTCCAGCGCAATCGCGGCGCAATCGTAACTTCTTTGTCGGAGCCGGAAATCGTCGAGATTTTCGAAGTGCGGGCTATTTTGGAGGCGAATGCCATACGCCTGTCTATACCGGGCATGACCGAGAAGACCTTTGCTCGGGCGCAAGCATGTTGCGATATGTTCGCAATGGAGACGGATATCAGCCGTTGGGCGGAACTGAATTGGCAGTTCCACTCCTGTCTGTATGAGGATGCCAAGAGGCCGTATCTTCTCAACATGATCCGATCCGTCAATGATCGTATCGAGCGCTATCTGCGCGTTCAGCTCTCGCTGTCCAAAGGACAGGAGACAGCTGATCGCGAGCACCGGCAGATTCTGGAGCTTTGTCGCAAGCGAGACGCGGAAGCGGCGGCCAAACTAGTGCAGGATCATATCATGAGGGCGTGCGAGTCTCTTATGAAGCACGTTTCATAGTTCTCGACTCCGATCAATACGCACTCGCGACCACGATGGTCCATAAGGGAGACTACGCTGTATCCTTCTAAGTTCCATAACCCATCTTATGCGATCTTTATGCGTAGCTGCAAAGCTAGAATGTCCTGTTTCGGCTCTGTTGGAAGAATTCTTTTTGGCTAACTATGCCTGCCCCCTCGGTCCTCAGGCGGCCTTGGCGTCGGCGGTCTGGGCAAGCAGCGTCACCACCTCGGTGAGCGCGCTCGGTCCAATCCCGAAAGCACGTTCAACGATGCGGGCTTCTCCACGAAGATCACCGGTGAGATTGAATATTCCAGCCTGACCCTTGCGTGACGCCCGCATCACCTCGAAACCTTTGATCGTCGCGTATGCCGTTTTCAACGTCTTGAATCCTCTGACCGGCCTGATCAGCTGCTTGAGCTTGCCATGATCGGCCTCAACGACGTTGTTCAGGCGGCTGGCGCCAGTGCCAGCGCAGCCGTTTTTCAATCTCTGGCGCATATTTCTGGACCCAGCGATAGATGGTGGATTGATCCACGGTCACGCCCCGTTCGCCCATCATCTGTTCGAGATCGCGGTAGCTCCCCCCATAACGGCAAGACCAGCGAACCGCCCAAATGATTACCTCGCCCTGAAAATGGCGCCATTTGAAATCGCTCATCAAAATTCTTGCCTAAATGTATCCGCCCTCAATCAAGCAGCAGCGAGATTTTCGCAACAGAGCCCCTGTTTCTGCATAGTTGGAATGTCACACTCCCCTGGTCTGAAGGACGGCTGGGAGATTGCAGTCCGATTGATTGCGATGAGCGAACGCGATCTGCAGCGGATCGAGGTTTTGTCGAAGGTCGTCGCCGCCCGGATGACGACGGTGTCAGCGGCACATGTGCTTGACCTGAGCCAGCGTCAGGTGCGTCAGCGACAGGCTCGAATATGCGACAAAACGTCAAGATTTTCGCCTAAAGACAGCGCGCGTCATGTCAATGACGTCGACAACTGATTGATAATATGAGGTTTTTTACGCTGCGCCATAATCATTATTTTTGGTAATTACAGTGATCCGATAAATTCAATTTTTTAAACGTCACACCTCTGCCACAAAGTTTACAGGCGACTTCATTCGAAGTGAAAAGCAAATTCAGATCAAGTATTTCACGTGGATTAATCGATTTTCCGCGTTTGATCGAGCACGTATTTCGCATTCTCGATGTGTTGCTCTGAGGAAATAATTTTAAAGGCACAGGATATGACTCCATTCATTGGAGATTTACTGGGGAGAGAGGAAATATGCTAGCTATTCTTGGACTAGTTACGATACTTGTATTATTGATAGTCATATTGACAAACAAGCTGTCACCATTGGTTGCCCTTATCGTGATCCCGATCATCGCGTCGCTGATCGGTGGCTTTGGGGCAGAAACTGCGACTTTCATCGTTAGTGGCGTCAAAAATATCGCGCCAACGGCAGCGATGTTCGTCTTTGCCATCGTCTTCTTCGGTGTCCTTACCGATGCCGGCATGATGGATCCGATTATCGACCGTATTTTAAAGGCCGTTGGCATGAAGCCGACCCGTATCGTCGTCGGTTCCGCGCTGCTCGCCTTGATAATCCACCTGGACGGATCCGGCGCAGTTACCTTCCTTGTCACCATTCCAGCCATGCTACCTCTGTATGACCGCCTCGGCATGCAGCGTCGGGTTCTGGCACTCGTCGTCGCCTTGGCCGCCGGTGTGAACTTCCTGCCCTGGACAGGTCCCGTTCTGCGCGCCTCGGCTGCCTTGAATGTACCTGTATCGTCGATCTTTACACCACTCTTCGTCGTACAGATCGTCGGTCTGGTCTTTGTCTTCGCCGTTTCCTGGTACATGGGTAAGCGCGAAGAGCGTCGCCTCGGCCTTGGTTCCGGCGCCACGGTTGCCGCCGCAGGCGAAGGTTCGGAAGGCGCCTACAAGCGTGAACTGACCGATGCTGAAAAGGAAATCCGTCGCCCGCACCTCTTCTGGGTGAACATCATACTAGCACTCGCGATCCTTGGCACGATGATCTCGGGTTATGTCGATGCAGCTCCGATGTTCATGATCGGGACCGTGCTCGCACTGATGATCAACTATCCGCAGGTCAAGGATCAGAAGGCTCGCGTCGATGCCCATGCAAAGGCCGCGCTGATGATGGCTTCCATCCTCTTCGCCGCTGGCGCCTTCACCGGCATCATGGGCGGAACGGGCATGATCAAGGCCATGGCCGCAGCCGGCGCAACTTACGTCCCGGCAGACCATGCACAGGCCATTCCCTTCATCACCGGCATTCTGTCGATGCCGCTCAGCCTGCTGTTCGACCCCGACTCCTACTACTTCGGTGTCATGCCGGTTCTGGCCAATGTCTATCACAGCTTCGGTGGTGACCCGATTCACGTCGCCCAGGCCTCCATTCTCGGCCAGATGACCACCGGCTTCCCCGTCAGCCCGCTGACGCCCGCCACCTTCCTGATCATGGGCCTTACCGGTGTCAGCCTCGGTGAACACCAGAAACTGGCAATCCCATTCCTCTTCGCTGCCACGGTCCTGATGACCATTACCGCAGTGATCCTGGGTGTCATCCCATCCCCGTTCGGATGAGCCACGCCCACCTGATTTGAAATAAGGAGTTATAATAATGCGTACTATTCGCATCGGATCCGGAGCCGGATATTCCGGCGATCGCATCGAGCCGGCGGTGGAACTCGCCGAAAAAGGCAAAATCAACTACCTCGTTTTCGAATGCCTGGCAGAGCGCACCATCGCGATCGCCCAGAACGCCAAGCTGAACGACCCGACCAAGGGCTATGACCCGCTGCTGGTCGAACGGTTCGAAGCCGTGCTGCCGATCTGCAAAAAGAACGGCATCAAGATCATCACCAACATGGGTGCCGCAAATCCGCAGGCCGGCGCCGCCAAGGTTCGCGAAATTGCTGCCCGCCTGGGCCTCGGCAAACTCAAGATTGCAGCCATCTCCGGCGACGATGTCGTCGAAGCCCTGAAGGTCAGCGACACCAAGATCCTTGAAACCGGCGCTCCGGCTTCCAGCATGGCTTCCGTTCTGGTCTCGGCAAATGCCTATGTCGGTGCTGCCCCGATGGTTGAGGCTCTTGCCAACGGTGCTGACGTCATCATCACCGGCCGCGTAGCCGACCCATCCATGTTCCTCGCCCCGCAGATCCATGAATTCGGCTGGTCGCAGGATGACTGGGACAAGATCGGCAAGGGCACGGCCGTTGGCCACCTGCTGGAATGCGGTGGTCAGGTTACCGGCGGTTACTACGCCGAACCGGGCAAGAAGGATGTCGCAGACCTCGCCCGCCTGGGCTTTCCGATTGCGGAAGTCTCCGAAGACGGTGCGATCGTCATCACCAAGGTCGAAGGTTCAGGTGGCAAGGTTACCGAGCATACCTGCAAGGAACAGATCCTCTATGAGGTGCATGATCCGAAAACTTACCTGACACCGGATGTGACTGCCGACTTTTCGCAGATCACCTTTACGGAAATCGCTCCCAACCGCATCCAGGTCGGTGGCGTGACCGGCCGTGCCCGCACTGACACCCTCAAGGTTTCGGTCGGCTATAACGATGGCTACATGGGTGAAGGCCAGATTTCCTATGCAGGACCGGGCGCCCTTGCCCGCGGCCAGCTCGCACTCGAAATAGTCAAGGAACGGCTCAAGATCACCGGGGTCAAAGCCAACGAGCTTCGCTTCGACCTCATCGGCGTCAACTCGATCCACGCCGATGTCCTGGCCCCTGCTCCCGAACCGACTGAAGTTCGTGTTCGTGTCACCGGCCGTTGCGACAGCATGAAGGAAGCTGTGCGGATCGGCAACGAAGTCGAGACGCTCTACACCAACGGCCCTGCCAGCGGTGGCGGTGCAGCGAAATCGGCCAAGCAGGTCGTTGCGATGCTTTCCGCACTCTTCCCGCGCGACAAGGTCGTTCCCGTCATCGAATATCTGGAGGCTTAAGGCTATGAAACTCTTCGACATCGCCCATTCCCGCACCGGCGACAAGGGCAACATCTCCAACATCTCCGTCATCGTTTATGATCAGAAGGATTACGAACGCGTCCGCGAATACGTCACGCCCGAACGGGTCAAGGCGCATTTCAAGGGCATCGTCAACGGCGAGGTCGTCCGTTACGAGATCCCGACGCTCGGCGCACTCAACTTCGTCATGCAGGATGCGCTTGGTGGCGGCGTGACACGTTCGCTTGCTCTCGATGCACACGGCAAGTGCCTGGCCTCCGCGCTTCTCGCGATGGACATCCCGGCCAAGAACTAAGGCGCCAAAGGTGCGGGCAGCTTGATTTTTGCAGGCTGCCCCCGCCTCCCCGAAGAGGAAAGAACCATGTCAAAAGTAAGTAGCGTCACGGCTGCAGTCGAGCAGATCCCGGATGGCGCGGTATTGATGATCGGCGGTTTCATGGGCGCGGGCACCCCGCCACTGCTGATCGACGAACTGGTCCGCCAGGGCAAGAAGAACCTGACCGTGATCGCCAATGATACGGCCCGTCCCGGTGTCGGCATCGGCAAGCTGATCGATGCCGGTCTGGTGAAGAAGGTGACTGCCAGCCATATCGGCACCAACCCGCAAACCCAGAAGTTGATGATCGCGGGTGAACTCGAGGTCGATCTGGTTCCACAAGGAACGCTGGCCGAACGGGTGCGTGCCGGCGGTTCAGGGCTTGGCGGCGTGTTGACGCCGACGGGTGTCGGCACAACGGCAGGTGAAGGCAAGAAGACCGTCGAACTGAACGGCACGACCTATCTCGTCGAAGAAGCCATCAAGGCCGATATCGCGCTGATCTCTGCCCGCAGCGCCGATTACTCCGGCAACCTGCGCTATTCGCTGACGTCGCGCAACTTCAACCCGCTGATGGCGCTGGCCGCCGAACTGGTGATTGCCGAGCCGAACGAGATCGTGCCGATCGGCTGCATCGAACCCGATGCCGTCGTCACTCCGCATGTGCTCGTCGACGTGATCGTGGTGAAGGGAGCGGAGAAATGAACGACAAGGAAATCATCGCCCGGCGCGTGGCGCTGGAGCTGAAGCGCGGCTCTCTGGTCAATCTGGGCATTGGACTGCCGACCATGGTCGCCAATTATCTTCCCGCCGATGCCGGCATCTCCTTCCAGTCGGAAAACGGCATTATCGGCATGAGCGCCCTGCCCGATCCGGGCCTTGCCGGCGCCCATCTGACCGATGCCGGCGGCTCGCCGATCGGTGCTCTGCCGGGAGCATGCGCCTTCGACAGCGCCATGTCCTTTGCGCTGATCCGTGGCGGCCATCTCGATGTGACCGTTCTTGGCGGTCTGCAGGTCGATGAAGAAGGCCAGCTCGCCAACTGGATGGTGCCGGGCAAGATGGTGCCGGGCATGGGCGGCGCGATGGACCTGGTCTCGGGTGCCAAGCGTGTGATCGTTGCCATGACCCACACAGCCAAGGGCGCACCGAAGATCTTGAAGAAATGCACGCTTCCGCTGACTTCGGTTCGCCGCGTTGATCTGGTCGTCACGGAAATGGCTGTGATCCAGCCGACCGACGAGGGGCTTGTACTGCTCGAAACGGCTCCGGGTGTGACGGTCGATCAGGTTGTCGCAGCATCCGAAGCCAAACTGTTAGTGCCGAAGGCTCCAGGCGTGATGGGCATCGCAGCCTGACCTGTCGGTTTGCGGGAGGGGCGGTATACTCTCCTCCGTCGTCCCTCCCGCGTCATTCCGGCTCAAACCGAGCCATTGTAATGTCGAGGCGTGAATTTCCTGCGCCATCTTCTCTCTTTCGCCGCAGATGAAGGCCGGAAGGTCGTTTCACGCATGCGGCAGGATTGGAAAAACCATGACCAATATCGTAATTGTATCCGCCGCCCGTACGGCGATCGGTAAGTTCATGGGTGGGCTGTCCACCCTTCCCGCCAGCCAGCTGGGTTCGATCGTCATCCGCGAGGCTCTGGAACGCGCCAAGCTTGAAGCCTCTTCCGTCTCCGATGTCGTGCTCGGCCATGTGCTGAGCGCCGGCCAGGGCCAGAACACCGCTCGCCAGGCAGCTGTCGCCGCCGGCATCCCGATGAAAGCTACCGCGCTCACCATCAACCAGGTCTGCGGATCCGGCCTGCGTGCGGTTGCGCTTGGCGCCCAGTCGATCCTTGCCGGCGATGCCGATGTGGTCGTGGCCGGCGGCCAGGAGAACATGAGCCTTGCCCCGCATGCAGCCGTCCTGCGCACAGGCGTCAAGATGGGCTCGGCCGAGTTTGTCGACACGATGATCCGCGATGGTCTGTGGGATGCGTTCAACGATTACCATATGGGCATCACCGCCGAAAACGTTGCTGCCAAATATGCATTGACGCGTGAGGAGCAGGACGCTTTCGCGCTTGCCTCGCAGACCAAGGCTGCCGCCGCCATCGCAGAAGGCCGGTTCAAACAGGAAATCGTTCCCGTAACGATCAAGACCCGCAAGGGCGATATCGTCGTCGACACCGACGAGAACCCGCGTGCCACGACGCTCGACGTTCTGGCCAGCCTCAAGCCTGCCTTCAAGAAGGACGGCACGGTAACGGCCGGCAATGCATCCGGCCTCAACGACGGTGCCGCCGCCGTGGTGCTGATGCGCGAGGACGAAGCTGCCCGTCGTGGTCTCACCCCGCTTGCCCGGATCGCCTCGTTCGCAACGATGGGCGTCGATGCATCGATCATGGGCACGGGCCCGATCCCTGCATCGCGCAAGGCGCTGGAACGGGCCGGCTGGAGCATCAACGATCTCGACCTGATCGAGGCCAATGAGGCGTTCGCGGCACAGGCATTGTCCGTCAACCGCGAACTCGGCTGGGATCCGGCCAAGGTCAATGTCAACGGCGGGGCAATCGCCATCGGCCATCCGATCGGCGCTTCCGGTGCCCGCGTCCTGGTCACGCTGCTGCATGCGCTGAAGGCCCGCAACGCCAAGAAGGGTCTCGCAACGCTCTGCATCGGCGGCGGCATGGGCATCGCGCTCTGCGTCGAGGCGCTCTGAGACACCCCCGCGAAGCTTCGGCTTCGCAAGGCGTGGGCATCTGGTGGGTGCCCACGCCTCGACAATTTCCCAGGAGCGCGACTGCAAACGAAGGCCGGTCGCGTAAACCGAAACAATATTCAAATCGATATCAACAGCACAGGCGCGAGCGGCGACGGCCGTTGCGACGAGGAACCGTACCTATAAGGCACGCCCCGCCAGAGGATTACATGAATGGCCAAAGATCAGTCACACGTTCTCATCATCAATTGCGGCAGCTCGTCGCTGAAGTTCAGCCTGTTTGCCGGTGAAGGCCGCACCGCAGTCGTTTCAGGCCTCGCCGAAAATCTCGGACAGCCCGAAAGCCGCCTGATCCTCAAGGAAAACGATGCGAAAGTGACGATCGCCCTTGATGGCGGCAGCCATGACGCAGCGCTGCGCCGACTGATGGACAGCCTGAAGGAGCGTGATCTGTTGGACGCGATCGGAGCTGTCGGACACCGGATCGTGCATGGCGGCGAGCGCTTCATTAAGGCAATCCGCCTCGACGCTGCAGTTCTCGACGAGATCGATGCTCTCTCCTATCTGGCTCCGCTGCATAATCCGGCCAACGTGCTTGGTGTGCGTGTCGCCATGGAAGTGCTTGGATGGGTACCGCATGTGGCGGTGTTCGACACGTCATTCCACATGACCATTCCGCAAGCCGCGCATGCCTATGCCATTCCGCAGACCTATCGGGATGCAGGTGTTCGCCGTTACGGCTTTCACGGCACCAGCCACGGCTTTGTCGCGAAGGAAGCGGTCGAACTGCTGGGCCTTAACCCCAAGGATCATGGCCTTGTGATTGCCCATCTCGGCAACGGTTCCTCGGCAACCGCAGTCCTGAACGGCGAAAGCGTCGATACGTCGATGGGCCTCACCCCGCTGGAAGGCCTCGTCATGGGCACCCGCTCCGGCGATATCGATCCGGGCGCGATATTCCACATTGCCCGGCAGGATAAGCTCTCCATCGACGAACTCGACACGCTGCTCAACCGTAAGAGCGGCCTGCTTGGCCTGTCCGGTCTCTCCAACGATTGTCGGACGCTCGAAAGTGCAGCGGCTGAAGGTCATGAGGGTGCGGTCCTGGCACTCGACGCGATGGTTCACCGGCTTGCCCGTTATATCGGTGGTCTTGCCACGTCCCTGCCCCGTCTTGACGCAATCGTGTTTACCGGTGGCATCGGCGAAAACTCGGCCTCCGTGCGTCGTAAGACGATCGCCCGGCTCAGGGTGCTCGGCATCTCGCTGGACGAAGAAACCAATGGCCAGATGTTCGGTGGGCGTTGCGGTCTGATCAGCGCCTCCGGCAGCCGGACTGCTGCGGCCGTCATCGCCACCAACGAGGAATGGGCCATAGCCAATGAGGCACGGCCCTATATAGGTAAGGCAAGCTAAGGCGGAATATCCGATCAAATTACGAGGTGCCGGGTTTCCATGATGGATTGCCGGGCGCCTCACAATTCTATTTTCCCGGCATGGCCGGAACGGTCATGACAATTCGAAAGGCGATAGTTTCATGTCGGCACATCTCATTTTCCTCGCACCGCTGGCGCAAGACGTTGACCTGAGCGCCGTGGCGCTCGGTTTCGTCCGAGCCTTGCAGCGCGATGGTCTCAAGGTCGGTTTCGTCAAGCCGATCGCCCAGCCGACAGCCGGTGAATATCCCGGCTCGCCATTGAAGACGACCGAAGTCTCAACCTATTTTGCCCGCAGCCTGTGCCTGACGGAGGCCCCCGAGCCGATCGCTTTCACCCATGCGGAAGATCTTTTGCGCAAGGGCGAACTCGATCTGTTGCTGGAAGAAGTCGCAACAATGACTGAAGCCCTGCGCGCCGATCATGATGTCGTTGTCGTCGAAGGTCTGATCCCGTTCACCGATCTGCAGATCGTCCCCCGGCTCAATGTCGAGATCGCGCGCAGCCTCGATGCCGAAGTGGTGCCGGTCGTCAGCGGTGTCGACGATGACAAGCGGCTGACCGATACGGTTGCGCTCGCCGAGCGCCAATATATGCGTGACGCCAATGGCCATTTCGCCGGCCTGCTCGTCAACAAGCTGCCTGAGACAAGCCGGCGTGAGGCTTTGACAGCTGCCTTCGCCAAGGCCGGAATGGAGAGCAGCGCAATCCTCGGCGCGATCCCCTACGAGCCGAACCTCAACACGCCGCGCCTGTCGGATCTGGTCTCGTCTCTGGATCTGAGCGTCGTGCAGGGCTCGAAACTCGATGCCATCAGAGTGCGCGAGATCGTCGTCGGCGCCCGTTCGGTCGAGAAGATGATCGACCGCCTGCGCCCCGAAACTCTCGTCGTCATGCCCGGCGATCGCAGCGATATCGCGCTTGCCTCGGCGCTTGCCCATAGCCGCGGCGTGCCGCTCGCCGGCCTGTTGCTCACCTGCGGTGCACCGCTCGCAACTCCGGTCGCAGACCTGATGGCCT
>DFNX01000009.1 GCA_002376235.1 Neorhizobium sp. UBA3556
ATGGCGACTGCGCCATCAACCCGAACCCGACGGCCGACCAGCTGGCTGAAATCGCCGTCCAGTCCTCCGACACGGCAAAGGCCTTCGGCATCGATCCGCGGGTGGCGATGATCTCCTACTCGACCGGCACGTCCGGCACCGGCGGTGATGTCGACAAGGTGCGTGAGGCAACTGAGCTTGCCCGTCAGCGCAAGCCGGACCTCCTGATCGACGGTCCGATCCAGTACGATGCGGCAAGCGTCGAAAGCGTCGGTCGTTCCAAGGCCCCCGACAGCCCGGTCGCCGGCCGCGCCAATGTCTTCGTCTTCCCGGATTTGAACACCGGCAACACCACCTACAAGGCCGTTCAGCGCTCCGCCGACGTCGTTTCCGTCGGCCCGATGCTGCAGGGCCTGCGCAAGCCGGTCAACGACCTGTCGCGCGGCGCCCTGGTTGACGATATCGTCTTCACCATCGCGCTGACCGCAATCCAGGCCGATCAGCAGTCGGCTGGTGAGGCCGGTTCCGAGCCGGTACGCAAGGACGCGGTGAACTCATGAATATAGTCCAGCAGGACCCGGAAAGCCGGGATAAGATGACTTCGGCCTTCTTTCGAGGGCCGGAGGCAGGCGGCTCTCTCACGCCGGACGCGATTGCGATCGCGGCAGAAGAAATGGGCGTCAAGAAAGCCAGCTATGACACGCTGACCCTGCTGGGTCTGGCGGTTCTCGCCGGTGCCTTTATCGGGCTCGGCGCCATGTTTGCCACGACGACCGTCGCCGGTGCTGAAGGCATGCTGTCCTACGGTCTCACCCGGCTTTTAGCCGGGCTGAGCTTCTCGCTGGGCCTCATCCTCGTCCTGATCGGCGGCGCTCAGCTTTTCACCGGCGATATGCTGATGGTCATGGCCTGGGCAAGCCGCCGGATCGCCACCAAACGCATGGTGCGCGTCTGGGTGCTCGTCTGGCTCGGCAATCTGGTCGGCGCGGTCGTCATCGCCGGCCTCGTCTTCCTCTCGGGCCAGTACACGTTCGGCGGCAATGCAATCGGTATCGCCGCACTGCATTATGCCGAAGCGAAATCCGCCCTGCCGATCGTCGAAGCCTTCTCGCTCGGCATCCTCTGCAACGTGCTGGTCTGCCTGGCCGTCTGGCTGGCATTGGCCGGACGCTCGGTTGCCGACAGGATTCTTGCCATTGTCTTCCCGGTAACGGCCTTTGTCGCAGCAGGCTTCGAGCACTGCGTCGCCAACATGTATTATCTCAGCCTCGGCCTGATGATCCGTTACGGCGCGCCCGAAAGCTTCTGGACTGCCATCGACCATGCGCCCGGCGAAATCCCCATGAGCGGTGTTTTCACCAATCTGGCGGTGGTGACTGCCGGCAACTGGGTTGGCGGCGCTCTCCTCGTCGGTGCCGTCTACTGGTTCATCTATCGCCGTCCGGGCAAACCCCACCACTGATCACCAATACCCGTGGCGCTGTTACACCCGTTCCAGCGCCACGGCGATCCCCTGCCCGACGCCGACACACATGGTCGCAAGCGCATAACGTCCGCCCCTCCGGGAAAGTTCGAGCGCGGCAGTTCCCGAAATTCTCGCTCCAGACATGCCCAGCGGATGACCCAGCGCGATCGCCCCACCATTCGGATTGATATGGGCGGCATCTTCTGCCAGTCCCAGCTCGCGCAACACCGCTATCCCTTGCGAGGCAAAAGCTTCGTTCAGCTCGATCACATCGAAATCCTGCGGTGAAAGCTTCAGCATCGCGCAGAGTTTCCGCGTCGCCGGTACCGGCCCGATCCCCATGACGCGCGGCGCAACCCCGGCTGACGCTCCGCCCATGATACGGGCAACCGGCGTAAGGCCATATCTCTTCGCAGCAGCCTCTGACGCAATGATCATCGCCCCCGCGCCATCGTTGACGCCGGAAGCATTGCCCGCCGTCACCGTTCCACCGTCCTGCTTGAACGGCGTTGCCAGTTTTGCCAGCGCCTCGATCGTCGTTGCGCGCGGATGCTCATCCTTGGAAACCACGATCGCATCCCCCTTCCGCTGAGGAATGGCGACCGGCGTGATTTCGGATGCGAGACGGCCATTCTCTTGCGCGGCCGCCGCCCTTGCCTGACTGCGAAGTGCAAACGCATCCTGATCCGCGCGGGAAATGCAGTATTCCTCCGCCACATTCTCGGCCGTCTCCGGCATGGAGTCGATGCCGTATTGCTTCTTCATCACCGGGTTGACGAACCGCCAGCCGATGGTCGTGTCGTGGATTTCGGCATTGCGGGAAAAGGCGCTTTCCGCCTTGGGCAGAACGAAAGGCGCGCGGCTCATGCTTTCCACGCCACCGGCGATCAACATCTCAGCCTCACCCGCCTTGATGGCGCGCGCAGCCGCAATGACGGCATCCATGCCCGAACCGCAGAGCCTATTCATCGTCGTGCCCGGCACGGAAGACGGCAGGCCTGCGAGAAGCCCGGCCATGCGCGCGACATTGCGATTATCCTCACCCGCCTGGTTTGCGCAGCCATAGATCACCTCATCAACGGCATCCCAATCCACGGCGGCATACCGCTCGATCAGGGCCTTGATCGGGATCGTCGCCAGATCATCGGTACGCACCGAGGAAAGCACCCCGCCGAAACGACCGATCGGAGTGCGGATATAATCGCAGATGAAGGCGTCAGGCATCAAACGGCTCCCATAAATGCAGAAGCCGCAGCCAACACTACGGAGAAATGAATTACAAGCTTCAAATAAATTGAAATCATCCCTGCCGCCGATCCGGCAGGGAAAGACCCGTCAGGCTGGCGAACGCCTTCTTTCCTGCGAACCGGCGAAAACGATCAGGAAGAAGACAAACAGCGGGGAGAAGTAGATTCGCCCGTCATGCAGCGGAAAGATCGTGAACTTCGCCGCGATGGCAAGCAGCATGGCCAGCAGCAGAACCTGCCTGCGCCGATCCGGCAAAGCGTCCCGGAAATAAAGATATCCACCGCAGCCGAGAGCCACGACATAGGCGGCAAGCCATGTATTCAGGAACAGAGACCGATAGATATTCAGGGCAATCGCCTTGAAATAGACCGCGATCGAGAACGCCGGCTCGAAACCCGCCATGTCCTCCTGGATCTGATAGGTCGAGAACCAGAAATGCGGCCACCAGCCGGTGGGATGCAGGCTCTGGCTGATGACGATGTAGATACCAAGGCAGAAGGCGAAGGTCACGGCAAAGACGAGAGCATTGCGGTCGCGCAGGAACCACGCGCAGGCCATCACCACGCCGGCAACCGCCACCTGATCCGGGCGCACCAGGACGGCGGCGACCAGAAGCACCGATCCGAGCAGGTCCCTTTTGCGGTCATAACCCAGGAGCGCTGCGACGAGCAGCGAATTGCCGAGAAAATCCGGCTGCTGGGTAACCGCGAACCCCTGAAACTGCAGGAGGAAAAGCAGACCGATGACGAGCGGCGCATAACCTGAGAGCTGCGTCGATCTCAGCCACAGGCCGATCGACACCACGAGGATGACCAGCGCTCCACCATTGATGACATCGAAGGCGGCAAGCGGTCCGAAAATCGGGACCAGCCCCTTCAGAAGCATCACGTAAAGCCACTTCACCTCATACATGCCAACCATCGACAGGAAGGCATTCGGGTCGACAAACTGGCGGATACGGTAGGGGTCGACCTGCGTCAGAACGGCGAAGTCCGCCGCTGGCACCGCATCGCGAACGGTCGAATAGGCATAGGCATGGATCTGCGCGGCATCCCCACCCATCCGGTCGAGAACCGTGGTGGCAAGATAAGCAAGCGTATCCCAGTTATAGATCGGGCGGAAATGCCAGAGCGCCACCATCATCGCCGCGAAACCGGCAAGCACGGCGATGGAGAAGAGGCCGGCATAACGCCAGTAGATCGCGTTGAGCGCGCTCAAGACGACACGGATCATCCCGAGCAGAACGTCCCTGAGATCAGCCCTGGAACCACTCTGCCTGCCCATCAGCTTTTCACCACCGCCGATCTCGGTCATATCACTTCACCTGTGCCGCGACGAAATCCTTGACGATACGGACGATGCCGCGGGACATGACCTCGTCGAGCGCCGTGATGAAATCGTCCACATGGCTCTTCTCGCAGATCAGCGGCGGTTCAAGGCGAATGACGTTGCGATTGTATTCGGTAAACGCCACCAGCACGCCGTGATCGCGAAGCAGATGGCTGCCGATGAAGCCTGGCAGCGAGCCTTTCAGCTTGTCGTCCAGCATGGCGACAACCGGGCGCAGCACCAGCGGCATGGTCTTCGACAAATCGTGGAACTCGATGCCGATCATCATGCCCTGACCGCGCACCTCTTTCAGAAGCGACGGATAACGGACCTGAAGCTGCTGCAGGCGCTCTAGCAAATACGCTCCGGTATTGGCCGAATTATCGATCAGATGCTCGTCGTAAAGCACGTTCATCGCCTCGATCGCCGTCACGCAGGCTTCGCCGATGCCGCCGAAAGTCGCCATGGCATGGATCATCGCCGTTTTCGGCGTGCCATAGGCCTTCATGTAGACCTCACGCTTGGCGATCATTGCGCCGACGGCCGACTTGCCGCCGCCAAGCGATTTCGCCAGCGCCGTCACATCCGGCACGACGCCGTGATGTTCGAACGCATAGAATTTGCCGGTGCGGCCGAAACCGCACTGCACTTCATCGGCAACCCACAACACGCCATACTTGTCGCAAAGTTCGCGCAGGCGCTGCCAGAAGGCAGTCTCGGCCTGAATGATGCCACCGCCGCCCTGAACAGTTTCAAGCACGATGACACCGATTTCCGGATCGTTGCGGAAAGCGCTTTCGATCGCATCGATATCGCCGAACGGCACCCGCACGGTATTGTCGACGAGCTTGAATTCGCCGCGATAGAGCGAGCCGTCGGTGATCGACAACACGCCCTTTGTCTTTCCGTGGAACGAGTTTTCCGCATAGACGATCTTCGGCCGCTTGGGACCGGCAGCGCGCTCGGCCACCTTGATCGCCGCTTCCATGGCCTCCGAACCGGAAGAGCCGAGGAATACCATGTCGAGCTCGCCCGGCGAGCAAGCGGCAAGATTATGCGCCAGCGCCGTCGCATATTGCGACATGAAGGCGATGGCGATCTCCTGACGGTTCTCGTCCTGGAATTTACGGCGCGCATCGAGAATGCGGGGATGATTGTGGCCAAGCGCCAGAGAACCGAAACCGCCGAAGAAATCGAGGATCTTGCGGCCATTCTGGTCGTAATAATACATGCCTTCGGCACGCTCGATCTTCACCTTGTGGAAGCCCAAGAGCTTCATGAAGTGAAGCTGACCGGGATTGAGGTGGCGGGTGAAGAGATCCGTCATCTTCGCCACGTCGAGCGCCT
Organism: Neorhizobium sp. UBA3556; assembly: GCA_002376235.1. Taxonomy (GTDB): domain Bacteria; phylum Pseudomonadota; class Alphaproteobacteria; order Rhizobiales; family Rhizobiaceae; genus Neorhizobium. Next base: position 5,369 of record DFNX01000009.1, read on the forward strand.
TGGCGTCCTCGACGGATAAAAGCGCCGGCTTGGCGATCGGTTCGCGAACCGGGTTTGCGGAAGCATCGATCATCGCATCGTCACCATTGAGGCTGATTGCATTGGCCATCTTAATTTCCTTCTCAAGCTGCCTTGGCGTGGGAAACATTGTCCTGCGAACCGCCGGCAAGTCCCTTGCGATATTCGGAATAAGCGGCGATCAGCATGTCCTCGTCGCGATATTGCGGCACCCAGCCTAGCTCGCGCTCGCCCTTGGATACGTCGAGAACGCACATTTCATCGGCGATCAGATATTGTTCCGGATCCATGATCGGCATGTTGATCAGGTCGAACAGGTCGAGCGTCCGCTTTACGGCCCATGCCGGCGTCGGAAGCAGGATCGACTTCGAACCGGCATGCTTGACCAGATCGCCGAGCAGCTTGCGCACCGGCGGTGGGTTGAGAGAGCCGAGATTATAGACCTCATTCGGCACGCCGGCGTTAAACGCCGCATGCGCAGCAGATGCGCAATCGAATACCGAAATGAACTGGTAGGGGTTCTTGCCCGAACCGATCATCGGCACCGGCAGGTTGTTGTCGATCAGCTTGAACAGCTTCGACAGGATGCCGAGACGACCGGGTCCGATGATCAGGCGCGGACGGAACAGCGAGATATTCATGCCGCGCTTGCGCCATTCGACCGCCAGTTCCTCAGTCTTCAGCTTGGAAAGCCCGTATTCGCCGAGCGGCGCGACGGGGTGCTCTTCCGTCTGAGGCCAGACGAAGGTGTGGCCGTAGACCATGTCGGTGGTGAAATGGACGAGCGACTTGGCGCCGGCCTGGTCCATCGCCTTGATGATGTTCTCGGTGCCGTAATAATTGACCGGGAAGAAGAAGTCGTGCCGCTTGGCGCGCACCTGCAAGGGCGACAGCATCTTGGCGGAGAGGTTGTAGACCATGTCGTCGGCCTTGATGCCGACCCGCGCGATCGAGGCGGGATCGGTCACGTCAACGTTTTCGAAGCGGATCTCTCCATAATGCGGCAGATCGCTCTTGGCGATATCGGCGACGATAACCTCGTGGCCTTCAGCCTGCAGTCTCGGCGCAAGATGACGCCCTACAAAACCGTCACCGCCGAAAATGATATGTCTCATGGTTTAAATCCCCGTCGTTCTGTCGGTTCTAAAACTGGTTGGTCAGGATTTGACGCGTTCGATGGAAGCCGTCTGATCGGACACTTCCTTGTGCCCGCTCTGCGCGATCAGCACCGTGCCGACGCAGATGAAGGCGATGCCTGCGATCTTCATGGCGCCGAGTTCTTCCTTGAACAGCAGCCACGCCAGAACCGCCACCGCCACATAGGCAAGGCTGAGGAACGGATAGGCGAAGGACAGATCGACCTTGCTCAGCACATAGAGGTGCGACGCCATCGAGATGACAAAGGCGGCAAGCCCGAAGAAGACCCAGGGATTGAAGACGATCTGAAAAATCCGCTGGATCATCGTATCGGCGGAGAAGCTGAGCGGACCAAGCGACAACATGCCCTGCTTCAGGAGCAATTGCGCAGCCGCATTGGTCAGCACCGTGAAGAGGATGAACGGAATATATTTCATGGGCGTCCTCGTGGGTGATCCGTGGCAAGCGCCGTGCGGCGCCAGAAGTCAGAGCAGAAACTTTCGTCCCGCAGCTTTTCCAGCTGAGGCCATTGCGGAAAGCCGGCCTTGAACACGTCGGCACTCATGCGGCTGTCCTTGTACGGGTTGACCCGTCCGCCCGCATCGAGCGTCATGCGATCAAGACGTGTCAGCAGCTCAAGCGTCTTTTCGCCGTGATTGGGAAAATCCATCGTCAGCGTGTAGCCGGGACGCGGAAACGACATGAAACCCGGTGACGGCACATCACCGAAACGCTTGAGCACAGTGAGGAAGGACGACAATCCCGCCTTGCGACTTGCCTCCAGCATTGCCGGAATGACCGAACGCCCGGCTTCGAACGGAATGACGCTCTGGTGCTGGAAGAGGCCCTTTGGCCCATAGAGCCGGTTCCAGTCTCCGACACCATCGAGCGGATAGAAGAACTTGCCGTAACCAGCCAGATGCGGTGCGGACTTCAGCCTGTTGACGTTGAAATAGGCCGTATTGAACAGCCCGAGGCTAACCCGGTTCAGCGCCGAAAACGGCAGTTCGAACGGAACGCTGATCTTCGCCTTGACACCTTCCGTGCGGAAATTGCCGTTATCCGCGTGATTGCCGGTAATCAGCACGCCACGGCCCGCCGATTTGCCGGAGGCAAGCTGATCCAGCCATGCGACGGAATATTCGTTTTCCCGATCGGCATCGGCCGCAAGATCGAAATAGCCTTCGAGACTGGAAAAAGCCGTCACCTTCTCGTCAATGTCGAGCGAGCCGACCTTCATGAGCTTCAGCCTGGCGGACAGGATAAGCCCCGTCAGACCCAGCCCCCCGATCGTCGCGGAAAACAGCTCCGTATTCTCCGTGGCGCTGCAATGATGGATATGGCCATCGGAGCGTAACAGTTCGAAGCTTTCGACATGGCAGCCGAACGTGCCGCGAAGATGGTGGTTCTTGCCGTGGACGTCATTGGCGATCGAGCCGCCGAGGGTGACGAAGCGCGTTCCAGGCGTCACCGGCAAAAAGAACCCGTGCGGAGCGATGTAGGCGATCAGCTCTTCCAGCGAGATACCCGCTTCCGCCTCGACCACGCCTGTCTCTACATCAAGGCCGAGCACCGCCTTCTGCTGCCGCATCGGCACGAGCGAGCCTGCATCGTTATGGCAGCTGTCACCATAGGATTTGCCGTTGCCGAAAGCCAGCAGACCGGACCTGCCAGCCACCCCGCCGCGCAGCACCTCAATCGCCTGTTCAAAGGCAATTGCCTGCCTGGAATGACGGCTGATGCGACCGAAACTGTCGAGGCTTGCCTGCATCACAGCAAACTCGCTGCAACGAAAAGCATGACGCCGACTGCAATGACCAACTGGCTGCGCCAATCGGTTGCGATGAAGACGACCGGATCATCGTCCAGCTCCTTGCGATGCGCCAGGATCCAGATGCGGACATTGATGTAGAGGACCATCGGCACCAAGGGCCAGATCAACCAGGGTTCGCTATAGAGTGTGCGAATGTCTTCCGATTGGATGTAAAGGGCGAGAACCATCGCCGCAGCGAATGCCGACGAGACGCCGCTCTGGGCAACGATATGGATATCCTCCGGGCGATAACCGCGACCAGCAATGCGGTCTCCGACATCAGCCGTCGTATAGCGCAACTCGACATAACGCTTCACCAGCGCCAAAGACAGGAAGAAGAACAGGCCGAAGGCGATCAACCAGAAGGACAGCGGCAGGCCGGTAGCAGCCTTTCCTCCAAGGATGCGCAGAGCATAGAGACCGGCAAGGCAGAGCACGTCGATCAACAGCATCCGCTTCAGGGCCAGGGAATAAGCGGTCGTCACCACCAGATAGAGAACGATGACCGCGGCAAATTCCAGAGGCAGCAGCGAGCAGATGGCAGCCGTTGCAACGAGAAGCAGCACGGAAACCGTAAGGCCATAGGGAATGGAGATGGCGCCACTTGCGAAAGGCCGGTTCCGCTTCGTCGGGTGCTGCCGATCGAGCGGCAGATCGAGAATATCGTTGATGATGTAGATGGCGGATGCCGAAAATGAAAACGCCACCATGGCCAGCGCGGTCGCGATGAAGGTCTGAGGCTGGAAGATCGTGTGCGCAAGCACCGGCGAGGCAAAAACCAGGAAATTCTTCAGCCACTGATGCACGCGCAGCATCTTGATATAGGTCTTGATATCAGAGCGCCTGGCATCGAAACGCATCGAGGAATGCGCCTTCTGGTATCGGTCAGCCGCCGCATCCGGCGCGACCACGATCGCATTGCGTGCAACCTCGAAAACCGCGATATCCGCTCGATCGTTACCGGCGTAGTCGAAGCCCTGTGGCCCGTAGAGTTCCGAAAGCAGCGCGGCTTTGCGGTGCGAAGCAAGATTGGTCTTCTCATCCGTATGATAGACGGCGCTGAAGAGGCCAAGATGCGCCGCAACGGCTTTCGCAAACGGCTCGGCTGCCGCGGTCACGAGAATGAGGTCGCGCCCGCGAACACGCTCTGCACGCAAGTAGGAAACAAAATCCTCGCGGTAAGGCAGATGGCTGGCATCCAGGGTGACGCGCCGCGCGATTTCCGTCTTCAGCCGCGCCTTGCCCGATAGCAGCCAGATCGGCAGGAGAAACAGATAGAGGGGGTTCGCCCTGATAAGCTGGAACACGCTTTCCCATAGAAGATCGGTGGAGATCAGCGTCCCGTCCAGATCGACCGCCAGAGGTATGTCAACGATGTTCTGTAAACGCACATTCATTGTCGAAATAATCCCTCAGCCAAAGTCGAAACGTCATGGCGTCCGGATCGAAAAAGCTTCGCTCAATCTTCTCGCTTGGCTGGGCCCGGCGGTTTTCCGTTGGCATCTGACATTCAGCCACAACCAAACATTGCATCGCGGCTGACCGGAAAATATGCCGCAACCAAGAATGAGCAGTTAATAAGACAAGGTCCTGCTCCGGTTTGAAGCGCATTTTCCCAGGCAATTTCGATTAGGGTTTAGAATTTGCTGGGAGGCGTTGCTAATGAAACGTTACCTCAACTCCGATAACTATTCGGGAAAATAGCGCTATAGTCGCAGTACCGCGCAATTTCGCTCCAATTTACTACAACCGGACCAATCGCAGACAGAACTGCCATAGGCTGAAGCACCACCTTCGCGCGAAACGGGCGGGCTTGAAGATCGGTGGTTTCTGACCTATGCGCGAGCGGCAAAACGTTTGATCGCGTCCATCATTGGTTTGGCCTTGTAATCGCGGTCTAAAGGCAATGGGCGGTTCAGGCGTCCGTCATCGCGGGTAAACCACATGGGCACCCATGTATAGCGATCGGTAATCCCCCAGGTGAGGATCGCTGTCGGCGGGTTTGCATCGGAAATTGCCTGCAACAGATCCGTGACCCGTCCGGCAATAACCTGATCACGCTCTTTCTCGTCAGCGGGTAGGAGATTGTCGATCACATCGAGTTCCGTCACCAGCACATCGACATCCATCGCCTTGAGTTCGGCCACGAAAGACGACACGCCTTCCTTGTCGATTTCATACTGACCTTTCAGATGCCCCTGAAAACCGACCGCATGGATCGGGGCGCCGCGATCGCGAAGATCGCGCACGACACGCAGGAGCGCATTCCGTCGGTTCTTATAGGTTTCGCCGACGCATTCGATATCGTATTCGTTGATGACAAGCTGCACCTGCGGATCTGCTTCTGAGGCCCGGCGAAATGCTGTTTCGATATATCCCTTGCCCATGTTCTCGAACCAGAGATTGGGCCTCAGGTGGTCGGAACCGCGCGGATCGTCTGCAATCGCCTCATTGATGACATCCCAGCTCGGAATGCGTCCCTTGTATTGCCCGACAACCGTATGGATATGCTTGCTCATCGCCTTTTCGGCAGCTTTCGCGCCATGAATAGACGAGGTCCAGCCCGGCATCGCCCCGTGCCAGATCAGCGTATGGCCGCGCATCTTCATGCCGTTCTGGTCGGCGAAGGCAAGCAGCTTGTCACCTTCATAAAAATCGAACCTATCCTCCGAAGGCCTCACCACTTCCCATTTCAGCCCTCCCTCAGGGACCACCAGCTGGCAGTGCTCGGCAAGGGCAGTCCGGTAATCATAGTCATCCACCAAAGCATCGCCGCGCACCGCCGAGCCGTAGGGTATCCGTCGCGATGGCACGGCGGCCTGAGCAGCAGGCATCTGAAGCACCGCGTGCGCCGCAACGGCAAGGCTAACCTGAACGAAATCCCGTCTGCGCATGGATCTATCTCGTCTTGATCGAAGGAAGGCCGGAGGTACGCGAGAGGCTAACTGGGAGGCGTTATGAAAATATTACATTAGTTGGCGAAGATTATTTACCATCCGTTAACATAACTCGGTCTCCTGTTGAAATGAAACGCGGTTTCGGCCAGCACGACAGGAATAATCATCTTGAGACAAGCAGGGGCAATTTCCCGGCCAGCAGCATTGTCGGCCATGCGTGCCGACCGCGCCACATGGAGTTTCGGCTCCGTGATCCTGCTGCTGCTCTTTTGCTATTTCTGGATCGGCCTTTCGCCTTTTGCTCACGCGGATGGCAAGGGAGGCCTTCCGTCCACCGGTAATCTTCTCAACCAGATTGCCGTCATTGTCCTGTTCATCACCGCCATTGCAAATCTGTGGCGCAATCCGGGCAAGAGCGTACTTTTCAGCCCGCATGTCTTGCTCGCCCTGATCCTTGTCTGGTTCTCCTTCGTCTCCGTATTTTCCTTTGATCCGGCAACGGCCTTTCGAAGGATCATCTATGCACTCCTCATCTGCGGTTGCGCCAATGCTGCGCTTTTGCTGCCGCGGGACTGCCGCGACTTTGCAAGGGTCATCGCCACCTGTGCGACGCTGGCCTTGCTGCTCAACTATTTCGCCGTGCTGGTCATACCCTCGGTCGGTGTCCATGGGGCCCATGAAGTCGAAGCGGCACTGGCCGGAGACTGGCGCGGGATTTTCGGACACAAGAACGCCGCCGCCGCCGGCATGGCCTATTTAGCCCTCTTCGGTCTCTACCTGCGAAAAGCGTCCTATCCGAAGCTGGGGTCTCTCATCGCCATACTATCCGCAATCTTTCTTCTGTTCGCTGGCGGCAAGACTGCAACTGCGATGCTCCCCTTCGTCCTGCTGCTGGGTTGGCTGTTCGAACACTGCAAACCGTTGCGTGGCTTCATCACCATCGGCCTGGTCATTGCGATGAACGTCATTCTCATCGGCGTCTCAAGCTCGCCGGCAATCAATGCCATGGTGGCGGGCCTAGGGATCGACGCAACCTTCACGGGACGAAGCGCTATCTGGAGCTTTGCCCTTGCCCGCATCTCCGAATCCCCGTTCATCGGTTATGGCTTTCAGTTGCTCTGGGGAAGCGAATTTCTTCGCAACATCACCACGGAATCCTGGGCCTACCTCGCCGCGCATTCGCACAATTCGTTCCTGGAAACACTTCTGAATGGCGGTTTCCCGGCCCTCATCCTCATGGTCCTCTGGCTTCTCATCCTGCCGCTCAGGGATGCGAGCGAGGCCTTTTCCACACAGAACGATCCGAACCTCACGCGCCTGTTTTTACGGATCTGGATTTTCTCGATCCTTCTGGCAGGACTGGAAAACCTGTTTTTTGTCAACAACGGCCCGCTGTGGTTCACCATGCTCGTCGCAGTCTTCGGGCTCAGATTGCAGGCACTCGCCAGCCTTCAGTCTCGGCAGATATGATACCAGCGCCGTTCATGCCATGCGATGTTAACTGAAAGCCGAACATAGATTTGTATTCGCGGATCTCCTTTCGTATTGAAACACGTCGCCATGCGACAGGCGAAAGGGCAGTGAACCGCACAAACGCGAACAGGACCGGAGAGCCAAGCGTGCAGGACGTCAGCAGAGCTTCCGTAGAGGCCGTCATTTGCATTCCGACCTTCCGCCGGCCGGATGGCGTGGCGCGCACGCTCCAGTCGCTGCTGGTGCAGCAGGGTGATGCACGCTTCGCAATCGTTGTGGTCGAGAATGATGCCGAAACTCCGGTCGGCGCCGTCTCCGCGCGGGAAACGCTCGATGGCTCCGATATTCCGTCTGCCGTTGTGATCGAAGCTCGCCAGGGCAATTGCCACGCGATCAACCGGGCATTCACGGAAGCCCGCGAGCGTTTTCCGTCTGCAGATTACTTCCTGATGATCGACGACGACGAGATCGCAAGCCCCGACTGGCTGGCAAAGATGATCTCGACGGCGCGCACCACCGGCGCCCGCATCGTCGGCGGCCCGGTTGTCCGTCAATTTGATGTTCCGGTATCGCAATCCGTCAGCCTGCATCCGCTCTATGGCTTCATCAATGGACCGACAAGACAGGTTCCCGTCATTCACGGCACCGGAAACTGCCTCATTCACCGGGATGTCTTCGTCCGCCTGGAACCTGCCCTGTTCGACATCGCCTTCAATTTCCTCGGCGGCGGCGACATGGAGTTTTTCGCCCGCTGCCGCGCAGCTGGCTTCACCTTCTGGTGGTGCGAGGAAGCGGTGATCCATGAGACTGTCGCGGCTGAACGCACGACACCGAAATGGCTGATGCGCCGCTCGATCCGCACCGGCAGTATCAACTATGTCATAGACCGCAAGCGTATGTCGGCACCGGTAAGACTTCATGCCAAGAACGTCATTTCGTTGGGCCTCAGCATCTTCAAGGCGATCGGGCTTCTGGCCCGGACAAAACGCCTTCTCCCGGCAACGCATCCGATACTGATGTCGATCGGCCGGATCACCGCCAGCTTCGGCTTCCTTCCGGTACCTTACAAGGCGAGCGAAATTCCGCCTGCCGAGCGTCAGCCGACACTAAAGGCCGGACAGCACATCACCGAGAGCTGATTTTCGCTGCAAATCAGGCCGTCCGCTGTTTTGCCGGCTCAGGCAACCCATCGGCCGCCCCTGACGAACGCCTGATATCGTTCTGCGCCCGGAAAAGCGCGCGCCAGGCAAGAATTGCGATCAGGATTTCCAGCGCATAGGTCGTCGCGATCACGCCGCTGACACTGGCATAATAGGCAGCGATAGCCACAAGCCCCGCCCCCGCAATGTTCGAAACGTTGAGAATCTTCGCCCGCACATTTTGCAGGCTGGATGCGCCGAGCGCTTCGAAAGCGGTAGCGCTGATCGCAATCGGGATTACCGCCCAGCACAGCGCGCGGGTCATCCAGGACAATGAGACATAGTCATGCCCGAACAGCAGCGGTAGCCATGGCGTGATGATCCAGACGAACAGGCCGGCAGCGATACCGATCGCTGTCGTCAGAACCAGCATCCTTCTGGCCCGAGCCAGAACAGCCCCTATACCGCTCAAGGCTGCGGCGGCATAGCTCGGATAGACGATCCGGTTCAGCGCTTCGACCGCCATATAGGAGGCTTCGGTCAACCGGCGGGCAATCGAATAACTGCCGACGATTTCCGACCCGGCCACGGCGCTCAGGACAAGAATATCGGCATTGCTGCGCCCCGCCTTGAAGAAGAACTGGCTGGCGAACATGATGCCGATCGGCACCTCTTCGCGAACGATCCTGAATTTCGGCCGGCCTAGCCGACGTATGGCGATCAGCGCAATCACGGCAACAACCGCATGCGCGGCAAAATTCCAGACAGCCCATTCCGCCACGGTGGTGATGTTGAAGACGAGGCAGCTGACGACCGCCGCCATCATGCGCAGCGCTGCGAACAGGAACTCTATCCTGTTGGCGACCGAAAAGCGCGAATGGGCGATATAGCTGTTCGTCGCAAGCCAGATGATCTTCAACAGGATGATATTGGTGAAAAGGATCAGCGCTGTGGCAACAAGCGTCGTCAGCAAGTCATCCGAGACGGGGAATATCAGCGGAATGGCGATCATTCCGGCAACGACCAGAACCACGCCTGAAACGAGATTGAGAATATGCACATGCCCGAGCATGTCGGGATAGAAGCCTGGTTCCTGCGCAACACGCCGAACCAGCGATTCCTGTGATCCCAGACCGCACACCTGTATGCCGAGATTGGTCAACGCGGTGATCGTTGCATTAAGCGCAAATTGCTCATGGCCGAGATGACGGGCAAGCAACGCGAAGGTCAAAAGCATGGTGACGCTTGATGCAAGCAGCGCACCGCTCGATCCGATGTAGGAACCGAGATGACGGGCGAATTGCCGGAATTCGTGCTTGGACCTCAATCCCACTCGTTACCTCCAACCGGCGGCCTTTATTTCGCAAAGGCCTGCATGCCGGTGCGGCTGTCTATCCTTGGATATTCGCACCGGCCAGCACTATGCGCGAACGGGATTAACGGAGCCTTAGGTCGAACCTTGGCAGTCTGTGTTCGTAAGCCCTCGGAGCCATGATCATCGAATGACCGCCACCGTCAGTCTCGTCACGCCAACATATTTTCGCGACTTTGAGTCATGCCGCCTTCTTTGCGATTCGATCGATGCATATGTCAGCGGTTACGACCGGCATTATCTTCTCGTTGCCGATAGCGACCTTGAACTTTTCTCGCAGCTTGGCAGTGAAAAGCGGCTGGTGCTTCCCGATTCAGTGCTCTTGCCTGGCAAACTATATCCATTGCCAGGCTTCCTGAAATGGAAAGGCCGTCAATATTACTGGGCTCCTGGCACCGGCCTTCCCGTCTATGGCTGGCATGTGCAGCAATTACGGAAACTGGCGATGGCGCTGCTGCAATCCTGCGAGCGGGTCATGTGCATCGACAGCGACAATTGCTTCGTCCGCCCGTTCGACGTCGCAAGATTTGCCGGCGATCTTCTTTCGCCCCTTTATGCCGATTTGGGCGGAGTGAACGACACACGCCCGAGCCACGTCCTGTGGCAGAAGAATGCCTACCGCGTGATCGATGCACGCGAGCCGCCTTTGCCTGGTGACGATTACATCGGCCAGATGATCGTCTGGGATCGCGAAAGCCTGAATACCGTCATGGACAGGATAGAAACAGTGACTGGCCTTCCTTGGTGGAAGGCGCTCTGCAAGGCGCGTGATTTTTCCGAGTACATCCTCTACGGTGTCGGCGTCGCCAGCAATCCATCCCTGATGGGCCGACATCGCATTGTCGAGCAAAGCCTCTGCGCCACCTATTGGAGTGGACCGGCGCTTGACGAAAGAGGCATTGCAAACCTGATCGACAGCATGGGCAAGGACCAATATGCGATCGCTATCCAGTCGCATACGCAAACCGACACCTCGCTGATCAGGCGTGTCGCATTGACCCGTAATCTCTGGAGTTAGCGAACCATCTCCGCCGTCTTGCCCTCCAAGCGATCCGTACCCTGAACATTGTCGATTTCGCCGATGATCGCGTCCCAAAGCGAAGCGATCTCGGCATCCATATCCAGAGGCTGAAGCAAGCGCCGCATCACGTCGCGAACAGCTTTCGCCATCGTCTCGACATCCGCATCATACTGGCAGAGCACGATGTTTCCGTTGCGGATCAGCGCCTGAAACAGGCCATGATGCTCCAGCCCCGAAGGATCGGCCGGTGCATTGGTGACAACGATCCGACCACCGAGCGCTGCCGCAAGCACACTGCCACGCCGCGCGGTAAGCCCTTCTGAAAACCGGTAACAGAAGATATCAACCTCGCGGCAGGCCGCAAAGACTTCCTCATCGGTGGCAAGATAACCCGTAACCATAACCCGATCGGCGAGCCCTAGCGCCTCGACGCGATTGCGGAAATCCTCTTCGACATTATCCATGCCCTTGATGAACGAGCCGACGAAGGCGACTGCCACGTCCTGTCCGTCGTCCACGAGTGCGCGCGCGATTGCCAGAAGTTCGGCGCAGTTCTTTTTCGGATAGATAGAGCCGAACTGACCGAGGATTGTCCGCCCGCCTGCGCGGAGTTTGCGAATGGCAAGCGCCGCCGGACCCGCTTCCTCTTTCCCGCTCGGCAAAAGGTTCGGCGGGATTGGAATGATCGCTGTTCTTTTCCGGCCAACGGGATAGCGGCTCTCCAGCCATTCCCGCCGCACCTCCGGCGCCGAAAAGAGAATGGCATCAGCAAGCAGGATAACCGGCCAGAGGATCAGTCGCCGCTTCCAGTCGAGGCTTGCCCACTCATGCAGCACGACGATCACTTCGCTGCGCTTCAGCTTCGCCATTACGGCGGCCGCAAATGGCTCTACCAGCCTTCTCTTCCAGGCAACGATGGGGAAATTGAAGATGACCGCATCTGCTTGCGCCAGATTTCGTGACAGCCGGCCCAGATTTCCGTCCAGAACATCGCTGACGGCACGCGGACCCAGCCGGGCCGCGAGATTGCGGGTAAATGCCTCCACACCACAGACGGTCGTGGCATCGGATCCAAATACGAGATAACGCGTCAATGTCAGCAATCCATTCAATCCAGGAATTTTCCCCAACCAGAACCGGTAATTCTTAAACTTCTGCGCCTAAACTGAGGAGCAAGGTACCAATAACCGGCACCAGCCACGATCTTCTGCGGCATGGTTTACCGCTTATTAGCGTAGATAGAGTTTCATTGGCAGCGAAAGGCAGGTCCGGCCCCATGTATGCCATGTTAAGACCACCCAAGTTTCTTCGAAGGGACGCGGCTTCGAAAGAAGCCGGCGATACCGCGGGTAATGCTGTTCCCGTGCCCCGTCACCACTCCCTGCTTTCCTATCTTGGATCGGACGAAGAACCCCAGACTGCCCCGTCACCGGCAAGATCGACACAGCCGACACCTGCACCTGCACAGATGGCATGGCCGGATATCAGTCTCGGCATGGTGCTCGGCTGGCTCTGGGCCAGCAAGTGGCTTGTCTTGCTGTTCGTTATCCTGGGCGCGCTTGCCGGATATGGTTTTGGGAACTTCTCCAAACCGAAATTCACCGCGGGTTCTCAGATCTTCATCGATCCGACAAACCTGCGGGTCGTCGACGATGATATATTCACCTCGAACAGTCAGCTCGACATGCAGATCTACGATGTCGAGAGTAAGCTGCGCATCCTGACATCCGCAAACGTGCTCAACAGCGTCATCGACGCGCTGCAGCTGGACCAGGATCCGGAATTCCGTGACGACGGATCCGGCGCATCCCAGTCCGCACGGCTCGATGCGTTGCGCGCGCTCGAAAAACATGTCCTCGCCAAGCGCGAGGAAAATTCCTTCGTCGTCAATCTCGATGTCTGGAGCCAGTCCGCACCCAAGGCGATGGAAATCGCCAATTCGATCATCGACAAATTTCAAGACGAGTTGATGAAGGCGCAGGCGGATAATGCCGGTCGGGCCGCGACGGAACTGTTCTCACGCCTCGACGCATTGAAGAACGAAGTTTCCGTCGCCGATGATGCCGTGCAGAAGTTCAAGCGCGAGCACAACATCCTCTCAAGTTCCGGCGAACTTGTCAGCAGCATCGTCGCGAACCAGACCAATACACAGCTCGTCGATGCTCAGGCCCGTACCATCCGGGCGCGAAGCCGCTATCAGGAACTTTCGACGGGTAGCCCGGACAATCGCCTGGACAGCGCCTCGATCGATTCCCAGACGATGACGGCGCTGCGGACCCAATATGCTGCCGTGAAGCGGGAACTCGACGCGCAATCTGCTGTCTTCGGCACAAGACATCCGCGGATTTCCGCCATGCGGCCGCAACTGGAAGCGATCCAGGCCCAGATCGCGGCTGAACAGAGCCGCATCCTCACCGCAGCCAGATCCGAACTGGCACAGGCCGAAGCCGCCTTGATGGCACAGCAGAACCAGGCGAACACGATGAAATCCGTCGTCTTTGGCGACAATGAAGCTCTCGTGCAGCTACGTCAGCTGGAACGTGAGGCGGAATCGAAGTCCACCGTCTATCAGGCGTTCATGGGGCGCGCCAAACAGATCGCCGAACGCCAGCAGATCAACACGACCAATGTCAGGGTGATCTCGCCGCCGACCATCCCCAAGACCCGCAGCTATCCGCCCCGCACGCTTTATCTGACGGCGGGCGGCCTTTTCGGCGGCTTCGTTCTGGGCTGTGCGATCGCTATTGCTCTTGGCTTCCTGAGCCTGATGTTCAGGCGGACAGCCGACAACCAGCGCGCCTGAACCTGCAATCACAAACGGCGCCTCAAGGGGCGCCGGTTCAACTCAATATATAGCTTGAAACCTAGAAGCTTCTATCGCGAATAACGCAGCAAGGCGTAGGCGGCGACGGGATTCGTCAGCATGTAGCGAAGCGTCAGGCGCCTCGGCTCGTTATACATCCGGTAGGCCCATTCCAGCCCGCGGCGTTGCATCCACATCGGCGCGCGAGGGTTCTTGCCCGACAGGAAGTCGAACAATCCGCCCGACGTCTTGATCACGCCAACGCCACGCAGCTTTTCGAGATTACGGCTGACGAATTTCTGTTCGGACGGAAAGCCGAGACCGATCCAGAGAATATCAGGACGCTTGGCGCGGATATCGGCAACGATCTCCTCCTCTTCTTCCCGGCGGAAATAGCCATTGCGGCACCCGACGAAGCGCAGGCGCGGATAGAGCTTGCTCATCGTCGCCACCGCCTTGGCGTTGACCTCTTCGTTTCCGCCGAGAAAATAGAACGTGACGTTTTCATCCTGTGCCCGCTCGGCAACCGCATGAACGAGATCGGTTGTCGCCACCCGCTCGGGCAATGCAGTCTGGCAGAGAAATTTCGAGCAATGAACCATAGGCATGCCATCGGCGTGAATTTGATCCGCCTCGAGCATGAGTTTCATGAATTCGGGATCTCGGACGCACATGGCCAGAACCTGGCCGTTGGCGGAGGTCGAATAAAAGGGGAGGTTGTTCTGCCCGCGGGCGCGAAGAGCCTGATCGATAAAGCCTGAAGCCGCCTCGGCCATCGTTGAACGCACGATCGGCAGGCCGCCCAGCACCGCATGGGGCCAGTCCGCCATCCCGGAAACATTCATGTCGTCCGCGTCAAGGGCCATGGAGAGCAAAACAAAGGATCCATTACGTTACAAAGACATCCTATCTCTGGAATGATGGAACACCAGCGAGGCGTCCCATTCAAATACAAATGAAGAAAATGGTTACGATATATTTCCGAAAATACATTCAACACTTAATTGTATTTTACTAAAATTATACCATTCATCGAAATCGCTGTTTAAGCCCGTTGCATCCCTGGCGTAGTTCATCAACCTGATCGACCATCACGGCAAAACCGGATGTGTTGATCTGGCGCAATCGCAAACAGCAGTCAAGGCGATTCAACTCTGGTTTGCAGTACCTCACGAATCACTTATATATCTAGCGAATCTAAGTGCTTGGGAGCGTTTCTCCAGCCAGTGGTGTCGCGTAGGCCGGTTCAGCTTTCGATCTTCGGTCTATGGAGACTAGATGCGTTCAGGTCGCACCATCAAACTTGGCCTCTTGATTGCGGCTGCCATCATTCAGACAGCGTGCAGCCAGACATCGCACAGGAATGCCGTCCAGCGACAGCAGGCGGCAAAAGCACAGGCGCTTACTGCATCCCCGATGAAACCCTCGCCCGAAGTGACGGGATCGATAGCGGCCCCTGCGCCAGTCACGGACATTGAAAGCGCGGTCCGCCGTGTCGTCAGCTGGCACCCCTCGATCCAGGAGGCAACCGGGCGGATCAGGCAGCAGAACGAATTGATTGCGGATGCACGATCGGGATATCGACCGTCGGTCGGCGGCGGCCTCGATCTTGCCGCGCAGAAAGGCGACCGGGGAGACTGGGCGCCGAAATTTAACGTCACCGCCAGCCAGATGATTTACGACTTCGGCAAGGTTTCAGGCCGGGTCGAAGCGGAATCCGCCATTTCCGACGTCCGCCGGGCGGAATTCCTGGCCACGGTCGACGATTTGATCCGCGAAACGGTACTGGCCTCCGTAGAGGTCATGCGCAATGCACGACTTGCAGCCATAGCAAGGGAACAGGTCAACGATGTCTCGGCCATCGCCGAACTGGTAAATGCGAGAACCGATCGCGGCGCCAGCACGCGTTCGGACAAGCTTCAGGCGCAGGCCCGTATCCAGGCCGCACAGTCAACCGCGCTGGAGATCAATGCGGAAAAGCAACGCTGGGAAGGCTCGTTGAATTCGCTGCTTGGCCAGGTCAGCGCGGCCAAACTGCGCCCGTCCTTCCCCTCTTCCCTCAACAAGGCCTGCGCCGGCCCCGAACCCGTGTGGGAATCCGTGCCGACCGTTGTTGCCGCCAAATCCCGCAAGCGGGAGGCGGATGCACGCGTCAAGCTGGCCCGTGCCGACATGCTGCCCACGATCGCACTGGAAGGCACGACCCGGATGAAGACATGGGGTGACGGCGATAGCGATTATATGATCGGCGTAACCGTGAAGGGAGATCTCTATAATGGCGGTTCCTTCAGGGCTCGCCAGAACGCCGCCCGATATGGCGCGCAGGCATCCGATGCCGCCATTGCGGTTGGGAGATATGATGCCCAGAGATCATGGATCCAGTCGGCTTCCCAGGTCGCCAGCCTGAGCACGCTTCTGAAATCACTTGGATCACGGCAGACAATGATGCGCGAAACACGGGACCTGTATCAAAAACAGTTTCTCGACCTCGGCACCCGCACGCTGCTCGACGTATTGAACGCCGATCAGGAACTGCATTCTGCACGTTTCGATGAGGTCAACACGCGGTTTGACCTCTACAAGCTGAACGTCGAATGCGCCTATGCAGCCGGCAGGCTTCGTGACGCTTTTGGACTATCCTCACGCGCCTCCTCTCCTTCTCCGGAACAGATCTCGGCAGATGCTCAAAAGATGAAGCTCCGGGCGCCCCGGACCTGAGTTCAGATCCGGTTTTCCACAGCCGCACGGCAAAAGCATATCGGGATGATGCGTCCAAACGGCGTCTTTGTCGCAACCTGGGACGGCAACGCTTCATTTCGGTTCGCCCGTTTACGCTTCCTTAAGCCACAAAGATAAACATAAGCGACATCTAATTGAAGATTGCATGAATTACAGCAACTTCATTCAGGTGTGCTGCTAACGACATCCAACGAGCCACGTCAGCCCTGACCGGTGACGAGGAACGGGAGGACTCGCTTTCAAGGCGGGGGGCAGAGCACCGGAAAAGGGCATGATGCCCGGCGCCTCACAGGGAGAGTCAGATGGTCGCTGTAATACTGGACAAGACAAGCGGACAGACAACAACCGTAAACAGTAACGATATCGTCCTTTCCAAGCCAAGCACCGTCAAGCTTTCCCTATCTCCAGACCAGGTTGCCGCAACCACCCGCGCCGGCAATGACCTTGTCATCGATGTCCGCAACGGACCTGATATCCGGATCGAGAATTTTTACACTGGCGATGGCGCTGAGCGCAGCGAACTCGTGCTGGAAGATTCCGCCGGCAATGTCTGGCAGGGCGAATACACGGATGAACTTGCAAATTTCGAATTCGTCGAAGGCGCTCAGATCGATCAGCTGGCAGGCGCAGGTGCGGCAGCCGGAGCAGGCGGTGCCGGATCGATACTAGGCCTCGCAGCCGCCCTGGGTCTCGGTGCCGCCGCGGTCGGCATCGGATCAAGCTCAGGTGGAAGCGATTCCGATGACAGCGATGCGGATGCCGACGCAGATGCGGATGCCGATGCCGACGCGGATGCGGATGCTGATGCAGACGCAGACGCAGACGCAGATGCGGATGCAGATGCAGATGCCGATGCCGATGCCGATGCCGACTCGGATTCCGATTCAGATACCGAGGCACCCGCAGTAGCGACCAATCTTTCGGTCAACGACACAGGAACGACCCTGACGGGACGCGGAGAGCCGGGCGCGGAAGTAATCGTGACCAATGCAGCCGGTGTCGTTGTCGGCACAGGCGTCGTTGGCGCAAATGGCTCGTTCAGCATCACGCTCAATCCTGCCCAGACAGACGGGGGCGAATTAGATGTCGTTCTTGAGGATGCCGCAGGCAACACCTCCGATCCCGGCACAACGCCGTCACCTGACCTCATTGCCCCCAACGCGCCGACCAATCTCGCGATCGGCGATGATGGCGCAGTCCTGACCGGTCGCGGCGAACCGGGAGCGACGGTAACTGTCAGGGATGCCGATGGTGTAACCGTTGGAACGGGAACAGTCGGTGCGAACGGCACCTTCACGATTGAGCTGGATCCTGTACAGAACGACGGCGGTGAACTCGAAGTCACCCTCAAGGACGCGGCCGGAAACGCTTCTCAACCGGGCGCGGTGGATGTCGACGACACCCTGCCCCCTTCAGCGCCGACCAACCTCGGCGTCAATAGTGGCGGCACGGTACTTACCGGACGCGGCGAGCCCGGCACAACGGTGACCGTGACCAACGCCGATGGCGATCCGGTCGGCACCGGCACGGTCGGTGCCAACGGCACATTCACGATCAATCTCACCCCGGCTCAACTCGATGGCGGCGCACTTGAGGTCGTACTGACGGATGGCGCAGGCAATGCGTCTGATCCGGGCACCGTACTGTCGCCCGATCCCGACGCACCGCCGGCCCCGACCGATCTGAGCGTCAACGGCTCCGGCACGGTTTTGACCGGCGAGGGACAGTCCGGCGCACAAATCAGTGTTACCAATGCCAGCGGCCAGATCATCGGTACGGCAACTGTCGCCAATGACGGCACGTTCAGCGTTACGCTTGCCCCGGCCCAGATCGACGGTGGCGAGCTGCGCGTGGTCCAGAGCGACGCCAACGGCACGTCGCAGCCCGCCGTGATTTCGTCTCCCGACCTGATCGATCCGGCCGCCCCGACCAATCTCGATGTCAACGATGCGGGCACCACCCTTACCGGCCGCGGCGAACCGGGCACGACGGTGACCGTCACAAATGCGGCGGGCGACGAGATCGGTACGGCAACGGTTCGCCCGAACGGCACCTTCACCGTCACACTTAACCCCACCCAGACGGATGGCGGCACGCTCGAAGTGGTGCTGACGGATGCGGCAGGCAACGCATCCCTGCCGGGAACCACCGAAGCCCCGGACCTCAGCGGACCTGCGGCCCCGACCAACCTGAGCATCAGCGAGGATGGTGCAGTCCTGACCGGACGCGGAGAGCCGGGCGCAAAGATTACGGTGACGGATGCCGATGGCGTCGTGGTCGGCACCGTTACCGTCGGCCCGACCGGCAATTT
The DNA here is from genome assembly GCA_002376235.1 of Neorhizobium sp. UBA3556. Classification (GTDB taxonomy): domain Bacteria; phylum Pseudomonadota; class Alphaproteobacteria; order Rhizobiales; family Rhizobiaceae; genus Neorhizobium. The sequence continues at coordinate 24,092 of DFNX01000009.1, forward strand.
CAGTATTCCGCTCACCCCCGCCCAGACCGATGGTCGTGATCTTCAGGTTGTCGCCGAAGATGCCTCGGGCAATGACTCAGCCCCGGCAACCATTCCCTCACCCGACCTCATTGCCCCCGACGCACCGACCTCCCTCGACGTCAATGACGCTGGAACCGTGCTCACCGGCCGAGGTGAGCCGGGTGCGACCGTTACGGTACGCGATGCAAATGACGTGATCCTCGGCACCGGCACAGTCGCCGGCAATGGCGGTTTCACGATCAATCTCAGTCCTGCGCAAGACAATGGCGGCGAACTGAAGGTCGTGCAGCAGGATGCTGCAGGCAATGTCTCTGATCCTGCCACGGTAACGCTGGAGGATGACCAGTCTCCCGCTGCGCCAACCAATCTGGCCGTCAGCGACAACGGGCTGGTTCTGACCGGCAGAGGCGAACCGGGAACCAAGGTGACGGTCACCGACGCCGCTGGCGACGTGATCGGTGAAGATACGGTCGACCCCGACGGCACGTTCAGCGTCGAGCTGAATCCCGCTCAGCTGGATGGCGGCGAACTGGATGTCGTGCTGACGGATGCGGCAGGCAACGCGTCCACGCCCGGCACCGTTCTGGCGCCGGACCCCGATGCGCCGCCGGCACCAACGGATATAGACATCAACGGGACCGGCACGACCCTTACCGGCGAGGGACAGGCCGGAGCAACGGTGCGGGTCACCAACGCGGCAGGAGCAACCATCGGCACAGGTACCGTGCTGGGCGATGGCAGCTTCTCCATCACTCTCAACCCCGCACAGATCGACGGCGGTGAAGTGCGGGTGACGCAAACGAATGCGGGTGGCACTTCGCAACCTGCTCTCACGCTTTCTCCTGACCTGATCGACCCAACCGCGCCGACCAATCTTGCCGTCAACGACACAGGAACGACGCTGACCGGTCGCGGCGAACCCGGCACGAGCGTCACCGTGACCAATGCCGCCGGGCAAGAGGTCGGCACCGGCACGGTGAGTGGCAACGGCACGTTCACCATCACCCTCACCCCGGCACAGACCGATGGCGGCAACCTGACCGTCATCCTGGAGGACAGCGGTGACAACACGTCTCCCCCCGCAACCGTCGCTACTCCGGACCTTATCGCACCAGCGGCGCCGACCGGCGTAACCGTCAGCGGTGACGGAAGCCAGCTTTCAGGTCAGGGCGAAGCGGGTGCCACAATCACGGTCAGGGATGCCAACGGCACCATCATCGGCACAGGCACTGCGGGCAGTACCGGCGCCTTCACCATCGACCTAAGCCCAGCACAGGACAATGGCGGCCTTGTGAGGGTCGTGCAGCAGGATGCTGCCGGCAATCCATCGCCGATCGTAACGGTGACCTCACCGGACATTACAGGACCTGACGCTGCATCGGACCTCAACGTCAACGACACCGGAACGGTGTTGACCGGGCTCGGCGAACCGGGTGCCACAATCACCATCACCAACGAGGCTGGCCAGACAATCGGCACCGGCACGGTCGCACAGAACGGCACATTCAGCATCGGGCTGACCCCGCCGCAAACGGATGGCGGCGATCTCGAGGTAACTCTGACGGACGCTCAGGGCAACCCGTCTAACCCGACCTCAATACCATCACCCGACCTCATCGGCCCCGACGCCCCGACCGGCATCACGGTCGGCACCGGTGGCACGACACTGACGGGTCAGGGCGAACCCGGCGCAACCGTTACAGTCACGAACGAAGCCGGACAGGTTGTCGGCACCGGCACTGTCGGACCGACCGGCGAGATCAGCATTCCGCTCAATCCGGCACAGACGGCTGGCGGTGACCTGACGGTGGTCCTTGAGGATGAAAGCGGCAATCCGTCCACCCCTGTCACTGTAACCGCTCCAGACACGCTTGAGCCAGAGCAGCCCGGAAACCTGACCGTCAACACTGCGGGTACGGTCCTCACTGGCACCGGCGAAATCGGCACCACCGTGACCGTCACCAACGCCGCAGGCCTTCCGGTAGGCACCGGTACCGTCGGTGCGGACGGCACATTCACCATCGGCCTCAGCCCTGCCCAGACAGATGGCGGAAACCTGTCCGTTACCCTTGAGGATGAAAGCGGCAACGTCTCCGATCCGGGAACGGCCCCGACGACGGACACGACACCTCCCGCAGCACCGGGCGGCCTAGATGTCGAAGACGGCGGCACGATCCTGACCGGAACCGGCGAACCCGGCGCAACGGTCACCGTTACCAACGCCGCCGATCAGCCAGTCGGTACGGCGACCGTCGAACCGGACGGGTCTTTCAGCGTCACCCTCAGCCCCGCGCAGATCGATGGCGGAAATCTTCAAGTTGTGCAGACCGATCCGCAAGGCAATCCATCCGCACCGGGCGTCATCGCCTCCGTCGATGAAACGCCACCAGCCTTGCCGACCAATCTCAGCGTCAATGCGGACGGCACGCAGATCACCGGCCGCGGCGAGCCCGGATCGGATGTCACGGTAAGAGATTCTGCCGGTCAGCTTGTCGCCACGGGCGAAGTCGAAGCCAACGGCACGTTCACGATCACGCTGTCTCCGGCCCAGAATGACGGCACCGGGCTTCAGGTCACGCTTACCGACGGTTCTGATAACGAGACGGCCCCCGTTCCCGTTGCCACGCCGGATCTCGAAGCGCCCGATGCTCCGGTCCTGACCGGCACTAATGCCGGGCGGACCGTCGTGAACGGCACCGGGGAAGCCGGGGCAGACATCATCATAAGAGATAGCGAGGGTCTCGTTATCGGTACCGGCACGGTTCTGGCAAATGGCACATTCGCCGTCACAGTAGCACCTGCGCAAACCAATGGCGGAACGATCACCGCCGTGTTGATTGATGACGCCGGCAACGTTTCCGTTTCGGGCAACCTGCCGCTGAGCGATATTCAACCGCCGGCTCCGGCGACCAATCTTCTCGTCGATGCGGACGGCGATACGCTGACCGGTGAAGGCGAACCCTTGGCGACCGTGACCGTCACGAATGGTGCGGGTGAAACATGGACAGGAGTGGTCGAGGCGGATGGCACATTCACGATCCCGCTCGCTCCGCCACAGATCGCTGGCGAACAGCTTTCGGTCATCCTGACCGACCCGGCCGAGAATCCATCCGGCCCGGCCACAGTTCTGGCACCGGATCCCGATGCACCCGATGCACCGTTCAATCTCGCCGTCATCGATGATGGCATTACACTCACAGGCGACGGTGAAAACGGCGCGAACGTAACCGTCAGAAATGCGGCCGGGCAGACCGTCGGTACAGGCATTGTCGAAGCGGATGGCTCATTCTCAATCGATCTTTCGCCGACGCAGAACGATGGCGGCAATCTGCAGGTCACGTTGAGCAATGGCGCCGGCACATCCCAGCCGGGCATCATCGCTTCGCCGGATCTCACCGCCCCGGAGGCACCGACCAATCTGAGCATCAATGCCACCGGCACGACCATCAGCGGCAAGGGCGAACCGGGTGCCGACGTGACGATCACCGATGCGGAGGGCAATCCTATCGCAACCGGCGTTGTCGGCGCCAATGGCAATTTCGCTATCGGCCTCACCCCGCCACAGATTGACGGCGGATCGCTCACAGTTGTGCTGTCGGACGCTGCCGACAACGACTCCGATCCGGGCACGGTGACAACACCCGACCTTACCCCACCCGACGCACCGACCAACTTGGTCGTCGCCACGGGCGGCACGCAGCTCACCGGCGCGGGCGAAGAGGGTGCTGCGGTCACCGTAACGACAGCCGAAGGTATCGTTGTCGGCACCGGTACGGTTGGTGCAGGGGGCCTATTCACGATCACCCTCAATCCGCCTCAAGCGGACGGCGCCGACCTGGAGGTAGTGCTCACAGATGCTGCCGGTAACGTGTCTGCCCCCGGCACGGCATCGACAACGGACACGACGGCTCCGGATGCGCCCACCAACCTGATCCTTGACGGCGACGGCGTCGAGTTGACGGGTGAAGGCGAAGCCGGCGCCGAGATTACGGTGAGGAACGCCGCCGGACAGATCGTCGGCACGGGTACCGTCGATCCGAACGGTACCTTTAGCGTCACGCTTGCTCCAGCGCAGGTGGACGGCGGAAACCTGAGTGTCGTTTTGACCGATGCGGCCGACAATATCTCCCTCCCCGGCACCATTGCCTCTCAGGATGAGACCGGACCTGAACCGCCGACAAGCCTTGTCGTCAACAGTTCCGGCACGCTGATCGGCGGAGGCGGTGAACCCGGCTCCACAGTGACCGTCACCAATGCCGCAGGCCAGGTCGTCGGCACAGGCACGGTCGCACCGGACGGCACGTTCAGCATCGGCCTTTCTCCCTCGCAGGTAAATGGCGGTGAGCTTGATGTCGTGTTGACGGATAGCGCCGGAAATGAATCCGACGTGGCCTCGGTCAATTCTCCTGATCTCGTTCCCCCGGCAGCCCCCACCAATCTCGACGTCAACGGAACCGGGACCGGCCTGACCGGCCTTGGCGAGCCGGGGGCAACCGTGCGGGTAATCAATGCCGACGGCGTTCAGGTCGGAACGGCGATTGTTGCCGGCAACGGCACCTTCACAGTGCCGCTGAGCCCGACGCAAGCCGATGGTCGAGATCTCACCGTCATTCAGACGGATGCAGCGGGCAACCCCTCTCCCGCCGCCATCACCGACACGCCGGACCTCCTCCCGCCCGACGCACCGGAAGACCTTGCCGTCAACCCGTCCGGCACCGAGCTGACCGGCACCGGTGAACCGGGAGCCACCATCACGGTGACGGGCACCGGCGGCGCCGTCATCGGCACCGGCACGGTTGCCGCCAACGGCACGTTCAGTGTCGGATTATCACCGGCACAGGTGAACGGCCAGGAACTGGATGTCGTGCAGCAGGATGCGGCAGGCAATACTTCCGCTCCAGCCTCCACGACAGCACCCGGCGTCGATTTCGCTCTGACGAATGCGACCGACACGGCCATTCTCGACCAGACCATCACCCGCCAGAATGAGGCAACGCCTTCCGTCGCCAGTGCCACAGTCACAGCATTGCTCTCGCTCTCGCTCGGCAACCTCGCCACGGTCAATCTGGGGCAGGGAAACAACCCGGTCGTCAACTTCAACCTTTCGGGCAGCACCAACTCGGTCGATCTGGATCTGCGCATCGGGGGCCTCATCAATGTCGGCCTGCTCAGCAACTATTCTGTGATCATTGAGCGCTGGAACGGCACGGCCTGGGTGCGTGGAGACTATGGCACCGACAATGTCGACAACGGCATCCTGCGGCTGAACCTGCTGGGGTCGCCCACCGGCGAGATCACGCTGACCGACCTCGATGCAGGAGCATATCGCGCCACGCTCGTCCCGAATCCCGGCATCACGCTCGGCGTCGGGACGTTGCGCGAGATCTCGGTCACGGCAACCGATCAGGTCGAAAATGTCCAGATCAGCGTTGGCGAAAGGGCAGAAGGCAACTTCATCGACGCAGCCGCCACCGGCAATACGGATGATCTGCGCATTGCCGAAATCGAGTTCAATGGCATTACCCACACGCTCATCAATGGCACGGTCACGGTGGAAGGCGCGTTCGGCACGCTCGTCTTCAATGCCGACGGCAGCTACATATACACGCCGCGCACCACGGCCACGGCAGGCGGAACCGACGACTTCACCGTTGTCGTGGTGGATCCTGTGACCGGAAACGAACTGTCTTCCGATCTCACCATCGACGTCGATGTGCAGGATACCAGCACCATGATGATGGCATCGGCATCTGACGACATGTCGAGCTTCGCCCTCGCCGACGATGGCGGCGGCAGTGATGTCACAGACAACCCTGATGACAACGCGAGGACGGCGGCGGATAACGACACGTCCCCCGACAATCCCGACGCACCGGATCCCGATATATCGGCTGCCGATACGACGGTGACAGATGACACAATATCGGAAGCCGCCCTTACCGATGGTTCCGATACCACGCCCGAGCAACAGGAACCGGTCGAATTTGCGCTGAACGCCGATGACGGCTTGAGCCTGCTCGTTCAGGGAGGAGAGGAAGTCGACCTCAGCGCCCTCGACAGCCTCACCGGAGATACGTCGGTTGATGTCAATGCCGGAGACGGCACGGGTGTAGACATATCGGCCAATGTCGATCTCTCGAATACCGTCGATGCAGTGGTGGATCTGGTGGAAACACCACCGCTCGATCCCTTCGAGCCGCTTAATCAGGACGACGATCTTGCAACACCAAGACTGCCGGTGGTCTAGCGCGGAGGAGATGACCTGATGGATGCCAGACAGGCTCCTTCCGAAAAAAAGATAGATACAACAGACGGGGAAAGGGCGACCGCCCTCCCCCCGCCAAATCCCGACACCACGGACCAGAAAAATGCAGCGTCGCTGAGCCATGCCAGGGACTGGATCGAAATCATGGGGCTGCTGGCGCAGCACTACGGCATCGCCCATTCGAAATTTGCCACGAACTATATTTCGATCATGCAGGAGGCAGCACCTCCGGTTCACCGGATCGGCAAGCTGGCGCGGCGTTTCGGTCTCGATGCCAAGCCGGTCGAACCAATTTCAAAGGGCATAACGGCCCGCCGCCTGCCCATGCTGCTTGAGCTCACCTATGGCGATATCGGGCTGATTACGGAGATCAACCGCGACGAGGTGAAGATCACCTTCGCCGGCGATAACGGCCAGTGGACCTGGATCCCGCTCTCCGAACTCGATGGCCACATCGCGCACCTGCTCATCGCCCGCGACGCCCGCACCCGACCCGATGAACGCATCGATGCCTATATCGCGCCAGATACCCAAGGCTGGTTCCGCAAGCTGGCGCTCAATGATCTGCGTCCCTACAGCTACGTTCTTTTGGCATCCTTCGTCGCCAATGCGCTTTCCATCGCCGGCGTGATCTTTTCGATGCAGGTCTATGATCGCGTCGTGCCCGCCAATTCCATGAGCACGCTCGTGGTCCTGTTCATCGGCGTCGGCGTTGCGGTCGTCTTCGATTTCATCATGCGCAAGGTCAGGACCGCGATCATCGATATCGTCGGCAAGCGGGCGGATATCCGCATTTCCGATGTCGTCTTCGGCCATGCGCTAAGGGTAAAGAACCAGAACCGGCCGAAAGCCACCGGCACCTTCATCGCGCAACTACGTGAGCTGGAACAGGTTCGCGAAATGCTGACCTCGACGACCGTGTCGGCCATTGCCGACCTGCCCTTCTTCCTGCTCTTTCTCGGTCTCTTCGCCTATATCGGCGGCTGGCTTGCCGTCATTCCAGCTGCAGCCCTGCTCATCATGGTCGCGCCCGGCCTTTTGGCGCAGGGCAAGCTGAATCGGAATGCCAGCCTTGCGATGCGCGAGTCCTCGCTGCGCAATGCCATGCTGGTCGAATCCATTCAGGGCATCGAGGACATCAAGGCATTGCAGGCCGAAAATGTCTTCCAGCAGAAATGGAACACATTCAACTCCGCCAGCGCCGATGCGCAGGTAAAGCTTCGCTCCATCACCAGCACGCTGACAAGCTGGGGCCACGGCGTGCAGACCAGCGTTTTTGCGGTCATCGTTTTCTGTGGCGCGCCGATGGTCATGGCGGGCGACATGAGCACCGGCGCGCTCGTCGCCTGCTCGATCCTCGGCTCCCGCATGATGGCGCCGATGGCGCAGCTGACGCAGGTTCTCAGCCGCCTGCAGCATGCCAAGATCGGCCTGTCGAGCCTCAACGCGATCATGAAGATGCCGGTCGACCATCCCCCGGCTGAAGCAAGGCTATCGGTCGGTTCGCTGCTCGGCGAATATCGTTTTCGCAATGCCGTCTATTATTATGGCGAACCCGCCGGACGCCCGGCGCTCTCGCTTTCCGACTTCTCGACCAAGGCCGGCGACACCATCGCCCTCCTCGGCAAAAACGGCGCCGGCAAATCCACCCTGCTGCAGGCGCTTTCCGGCCAGTTGCAGCCTCACACCGGCGAAGCGCTGATCGACACGCTGGCGATCGACCAGATCGACCCCTCCGACCTGCGCCGCGAAGTCGGCCTGATCACCCAGAACTCCCGTCTGTTCCACGGCTCGATCCGCGAAAACGTACTGATGGGTGCCCAGAATGCCTCGCAGCAGGCCATGCTGGAAGCGCTGCAGATGACCGGCGCGGACGAATTCATCCGCATGCTTCCCAAGGGTATCGACCACCTGATCGACGAAGGCGGGCGCGGCCTGTCAGGAGGTCAGCAGCAGGCTCTGCTTCTGGCCCGGCTTCTGATCCGCAACCCGTCCGTGGTGCTGCTCGACGAACCGACCGCCTCCATGGACGAAGCGACCGAAAAGCTGTTCATCCAGCGCTTCTCCGCCTGGGCGAAGAACAAGACGGTCGTGATCGCCACCCATCGAATGCGGGTGCTCGATCTGGTCGAACGCGTCGTCGCACTCGACGGCGGCCGCATCGTGCTCGATGCCGACAAGGAAGAAGCCCTGCGGGTGTTGAAAGGTGAAAAACCGGCCCAGCAGCTGCGCAGCGTCAAGGGCGGGAGTTAAGCCATGGCCATGTCGTTCCCGCGTATCGTTGATGAAAGCTGGCAATATGGCGGCGAGGACGAGGTTCGCCTTTCCGGGGCAAAGACCGTCGTCAAGATCATGGCCCTGCTCATCGTCGTCGTGCTGACATGGTCCTATTTCGCCATTCTCGACGAGGTCTCGACGGGTGATGGCAAGGTCGTTCCAATCAGCAAGGAACAGGTCATCCAGTCGCTCGAAGGCGGTATCGTCTCGAAGCTGATGGTGCAGGAAAACCAGGTTGTCGAACGAGGGCAACTTATCGCCCAGTTCGATCCGACGATCACCGAATCCGGCGTCGGAGAATCCGCCGCCACCTATCGGGCCGCCTTGGCGAGTTCGGCAAGACTGACGGCGGAGGTCAACCAGACACGTCTCACCTTCCCTGAAGAACTAAATGCCTATCCCGACCTGATCGCGTCGGAAACGCGGCTCTACGAAGCCCGCCAGCATAATCTCAAAGAGACGCTGCAATGGATCGATGAGTCGCTGGCGCTCTCCCGTCAGGAACTCGCGGTCAACGAAGACCTGTCGAAGATAGGTGCGGCCAGCAGCGTCGAGATCATCCGCCTGAAGCGTGAACGGGCGGAACTGGAGTTGAAAAAGGTCGAGACCAGCACTCAGTATGTCATCGAGGCCCGGGAGCAACTGGCCAAAGCCAACGCCGAAGTGACATCGCTTTCCTCCGTCATCAAGGGGCGCTCGGACAGTCTGGCTCGCTTGACGTTGCGTTCACCGGTACGCGGCATCGTCAAGAATATCGAAGTTTCCACAATTGGCGGCGTCGTACCGCCGAACGGCAAGCTGATGGATATCATCCCGCTCGGCGACCAGTTGATGATCGAGGCCCGCATCCTGCCGCGCGATATCGCCTTCATCCACCCGGACCAGCGGGCGACGGTGAAGATCACCGCCTATGACTACGCCATCTATGGCGGGCTGGAAGGCAAGGTCGTCACCATCTCCCCGGACACGATCCAGGACGAGGTGGACCCGGAAATCTATTACTACCGCGTCTTCGTGAAGACGGAAAAGGACGCGCTGGAAAACCATGCCGGAAAGATATTCCCGATTTCTCCGGGCATGGTCGCCACCGTCGATATCCATACCGGCCAGAAGAGTGTGATGGACTATCTGCTGAAGCCCTTCAACAAGGCCAAAGAGGCAATGCGCGAACGCTGAGGCAAGGCATGGGTGAAGGAAGGATCCACATGACGACGCCACCGGATATGACCTTGCTTTTGGAGCATGTGCGCTCGGCATGCCGCCCGCTGCCCCTGCCCCATCCAGCCTTTGTCCTCTTTTTCTCCTTGTCCGACGGTGAGGAAAGGGCAAGCGTCACAATCGCGCGCGGCGGCTCCTTCGACGAGGCCTGGCAGAGCGGCATGGAGGCCGTTCGAGCCATTCAGCGCCGCCAGTCCGGCAGGCATCGCTGGTTGCGGATCGATTGGCCGACCGCTCTGGAAGCCTCGACCTGGGACGAGCTTCGCGATGTCTTAAGCGACACCAAACGCAACTATTTCCGCCTCGGGATATCGCTCGATGACCGGTTCGAAACCGCATTTCTGGAGCAGGAACTCAACGCCAATGCGATGCTTTACGGCGGCAACAAGAACGTCTCGGCCGAACTGAACGAGAAGAACTTTCTCCTCTATTTCAACGCCCGTTTCCCTAACCAGCCTTCGCCTGACTTTGCGGACGACCGGGTGATCTACCCCTTCGCCAGTACAGGCGCCTTTTTCGACGGAACGACGGTCTACCCTCTCCATCCTTCCGGCCTGAATGCCGGACGCCGGGTCATCGACAAACTGGATGTCGGCCAGGTTACCTCGCTTATCTACGACGCTTCCGAATTCCTCGCTCGCCAGGTCGGCCCCGACGGACGCTTCGTCTACGGCTATCACCCCTGCTTCGACAGAGAGATCGGCACCTACAACACGCTTCGCCATGCCAGCACGACATATGCGATGATCGAGGCTTACGAACTGACCTGCACGCCGCTCCTGCGTGAAGCGATCAACAACTCGATTGCCTGCCTGACACGCGATCTCGTCGTCCATGCTCTTTTGCCCAACGGCCGGATCGCCGCATTCCTCGTCGAAGCCAACAACGAGATCAAGCTCGGCGGCAATGCCGTCGCGATCCTGGCGCTTGCCAAATATGCGAGCGTCTTCGACGACGACCGGCATGACGAGTTAATGGAAAGGCTGGCCTCCGGCATCTGCTTCATGCAGGACGAGAAAACCGGTGCATTCCGCCATGTCCTGACCTTCCCGAGCCTTGAGACAAGGCAGGAATTCCGCACGATCTATTACGAGGGAGAGGCCGTCTTTGCCCTGATGCGGCTCTACGACCAGCTTCGCGATGATCGCTGGCTCAATGCCGTCGAACTCGCCTTCGATCATTTCATCCGCAACAACTACGCCGGCCATCACGACCACTGGCTCGCCTATTGCGCCAATGAACTGACACGGCATCGTCCCGAAGAAGACTATTACCGCTTCGCCATCGACAACATCGTCGATCACCTCGATTTCGTCGCCAACCGCATCACGACATTCCCGACGCTACTGGAACTGATGATGGCGACGCGTCAGGTCCTGACGCGATTGAAAATCGACGGCCGTTTCCCGCATCTCCTGAACCGGATCGACCCCAACCGCTTCGAACGGGCCTTGGAAAAACGGACGCATTACCTGCTCAACGGGCATTTCTGGCCGGAGATGGCGATGTTCATGCGCAACCCTAAAAAAGTGCTCGGCTCATTCTTCATCCGCCACCATGCCTTCCGGGTACGCATCGATGACGTCGAACATTATCTTTCCGGATACGTCGCCTATCTGCGATACTTGCATGAGCAGGAATTGAGGGAAGACGCCCCGCACGACGTCCCCGGCAGAAGCGACCGCTAGCGCTTACCCTTTTCGCACCCCGCAGCAAATTTCCTGAGACACTCCGCATCAGGCGTGATTATCTGAGCCCCTGCACTATGTGACCGGGCCGCTCCGGCTCGGCTTTTTCAAAATAAGATTTCGCCAGAACGAAAACATTGGGGAATGCAGATGACGATGGTGATGAGCTGGGCCGAATGGTTCGGCAAAGACGGTCTTGGCCTTGCAAAACTGGTGAAAAGCGGTGAGGTCACCGCATCCGAACTTGCAACACAGGCAGCAACGGCGATCAAGGCGGTCAATCCGCAGATCAGCGGCGTGGTCGAGATTTTCGAGGACGCTGTTTCAGACGCTACCGTCAATGGTGCAAATCCCGAAGGGGCCTTCGCAGGCCTGCCCTTTCTCTTGAAAGATCTCGGCCCGACGCTTGCCGGCCGGCTTCAGGAACAAGGCTCGCTTTACATGAAGGGCAATCGCCCGAGCTCCGACACCTTCCTGACCACGAAAATGAAGGCGGCAGGCCTCAATATCATCGGCCGCACCACCACCCCGGAATTCGGCTGCTGTAGCTCGGCGGAAAATCCTGCGCTTTATGTCACCCGCAATCCGTGGAACACGGATTTCACCAGTTGCGGCTCGTCTGCCGGCTCCGCCGTCATGGTCGGCGCAGGCGTCGTGCCGCTTGCCCATGCAACGGATGGCGGCGGTTCGATCCGCATTCCGGCAGGCGTTAATGGAGGCATCGGGCTGAAGTCCTCGCGCGGTACCTTCTCCATTGCCCCTGCGGCTTCGGACTTCACCTCCGTCGTCTCGACACAGGGCTGCATCACCAGAACGGTGCGGGACACCGCCGCCTTCGTCGACAATTGCCGAGGCGGCGCACCGGGCGAGTTCATGCCCTACTGGTCGCCGGATGAGCCATTTCTGGAGTTGGTCCAACGCGATCCCAAGCCATTGCGCATCGCCGTTTCCCACGAATGGGGACCGTACAGATCGACGCCGCATATCGCTTCAGAACTGGAGCGTACCGCCCGTTTCCTCGAAAGCCTCGGCCACCACGTCGAGTGGATCAAACCCGAGATCGACTTCGAAAAGGCCTATGCGGCACAGACCGCCTGCTACATCACCAACTTCGCCCAGACGGTGAACAACCTCCTGCGCACGCGCGGCCTCGACAAGCCACCGGCTAACCTTATCGAGCCGATGAACATCCGCATCTGGGAACAGGGCAAGGATGCGACCTATACCGATCGCGCAGACATGCAGCTCGCCTTCAACGAAACGGCCCGCACCTTCGGGGAATTCTACGAAAAATGGGACATCGTGCTGACGCCGATCACCGCGCGGGAAACACCGCCGATTGGCACGACCGAATATCTGACGATGACCGACAATCCCTCCGCGCTCGACTGGTTTGCCAATCTTTGGGGCTTTTTCGCCTACACCCCCTTCAGCAATCTCTGCGGCACGCCGGGTTTGAGCCTGCCGCTTGCCAAACATGCCAATGGCCTGCCTCTTGGCATGCAGATCCAGACCGGTCTTGGCCGCGACGGACTGCTGCTTCAGCTGGCAGCCCAGATCGAACGGGCAATCGGCGGCAAATGGAACCTCGGTGATCTGCCGAAAGTACACGTGACCGCAATCGCCTGACAGCTGCTCTCAACGGCGGCACGCCATGCTGCTGGCACAAACTCGACGCGGCATCCCATGGGCCACCCCGTCAGCGACCTATCGTCGCTGACGAGAGACACACCATCCCGGAAAACCGCCCAGGTTCAAGCTTCAAATGACAGGCTAAACAAGGAACCCGGCAGAAAAGGGCGACTGACGGCACTGTCGCTCTTGCACTCGCCGTACCGCTAAGTACCATTACCGGCCTTTCCGCCCGGAAAACCTTGTCGTAACACTTGTCGATAGGAAACGCCGGTACCGCCGGCGGGGCATTACGAAAACGAACTGGGGACGAAACGATTGAAGATCGGGGTATTGAGAGAGCGCGGGGATCGCGAGGCGCGAGTTGCGATGACGCCGGAGAGTGCGTTGGCCTTGCAGAAGCTGGGCTATGACTGTGTGATCGAAGCGGGTGCGGGCAAGGCTGCAGGCTTTGCCGATGACGCCTATCGCGCAGCAGGCGTGAGCGTGGTCGAGACGGCTGATGCGCTGGTTGCGGCCTCCGACGTGATCGCAAAAGTGCGTCCGCCGGAAGCGGCTGAGGTCGACAAGCTCGGTCCGGGCAAAACGCTGATCTCCTTCTTCTACCCGGCCCAGAACAAGGACCTGCTCGAGCAGGCCAAGGCGAAGGGCGCGAACGTCATCGCCATGGACATGGTGCCGCGCATTTCGCGCGCCCAGAAGATGGATGCTCTGTCGTCGATGGCCAATATCGCCGGTTACCGCGCCGTCATCGAGGCCGGCAACAATTTCGGCCGCTTCTTCACCGGGCAGGTCACGGCTGCCGGCAAGGTACCGCCCGCAAAAGTTCTGGTCATCGGTGCAGGCGTTGCAGGCCTTGCCGCGATCGGCACCGCCACCTCGCTCGGCGCCATCACCTACGCCTTCGACGTCCGCCCGGAAGTGGCTGAGCAGATCGAGTCGATGGGGGCAGAATTTGTCTTCCTCGATTTCAAGGAAAGTCAGCAGGATGGCGCTGCCACTGGCGGTTATGCCGCTCCCTCGTCTCCCGAGTTCCGCGAGAAGCAGCTGGAAAAGTTCCGCGAGCTTGCACCTGAAATCGACATCGTCATCACCACCGCGCTGATCCCTGGTCGTGACGCACCCAAGCTTTGGACCGCCGACATGGTGGCCCTGATGAAGCCCGGTTCGGTCATCATCGACTTGGCGGCAGAGCGCGGCGGCAATTGCGACCTCACCGTCGCCGACCAGAAGATCGTCTCGGACAACGGCGTCATCGTCATCGGCTATACGGATTTTCCGAGCCGCATGGCCGCCCAGTCCTCGACGCTGTATTCGACCAATATCCGCCACATGATGACGGACCTGACGCCGGCAAAGGACGGTATCGTCGTCCACAATATGGAAGACGATGTCATCCGGGGCGCGACTGTCACCAAGGACGGCGAGATCACTTTCCCGCCGCCGCCGCCGAAGATCAAGGCGATCGCCGCCCAGAAGCCGAAGGAGAAGGCAAAAGAGCTGACGCCGGAGGAAAAGCGGGCAAACGAAGTTGCAGCCTTCAAGGCACAGACCAAGAACCAGGCGATCCTGCTTGGTGTCGCGACTGTGCTGCTTTTGATCGTCGGCGCCTATGCGCCGGCAAGCTTCATGAGCCATTTCGTCGTCTTCGTGCTTTCCTGCTTCATCGGCTTCCAGGTCATCTGGAACGTCTCGCATTCGCTGCACACGCCGCTGATGGCCGTGACGAACGCCATTTCCGGCATCGTCATCCTCGGTGCGCTGCTGCAGATCGGCTCGGGCAACTGGCTGGTCGTCGTGCTTGGCGCTTTGTCGGTTCTGGTTGCGACGATCAATATCGTCGGCGGTTTTCTCGTGACACGGCGCATGCTCGCCATGTTCCAGAAGTCTTGAGTGCGTAGGGGGTAATCATCATGACGATCGGTATCGTTTCGGCCGCCTACATTTCTGCAGCGGTTCTCTTCATCCTGTCGCTCGGCGGCCTTTCCGGCCAGGAAAGCGCCAAGCGTGCCGTGCTCTACGGCATCATCGGCATGGCGCTCGCCGTCATCGCCACCTTCTTTGGTCCAGGTGTCGCCACCAGCTTCGGCATCGGACTGATCATCCTGATCATGGTCGCTGCCGGCTCGGTTGCCGGTTATTACGTCGCTGTCCGCGTGCAGATGACGGAAATGCCGCAGCTTGTGGCAGCCCTTCACTCCTTCGTTGGCCTTGCCGCCGTCTTCATCGGCTACAATGCCCATATAGAGGCATGGCGGGTCGGTGGCCTTGACGACGCTGCCCGTGCGGCACTTCAGGGCTTCTCAGCCATCCTCGCTCATAAGGATCCGGTCGAACTGGCGATCATGAAGGTCGAGGTCTTCCTCGGCGTCTTCATCGGTGCGGTCACCTTCACCGGCTCCGTCGTCGCCTTCGGCAAGCTGGCCGGCAAGGTCGATGGCAAGGCGAAGAAACTGCCCGGCGGACATTTCCTCAATGCCGGTGCAGCGATCCTGTCGCTTCTGCTGCTGCTTGCCTATTGCAACGGTGCAGGCGTCTGGACGCTGATCGCCATGACACTGCTCGCCTTCTTCATCGGTTACCACCTGATCATGGGCATCGGCGGCGCCGATATGCCGGTCGTGGTGTCGATGCTGAACAGCTATTCCGGCTGGGCTGCAGCCGCCATCGGCTTCACGCTCGGCAACGATCTTTTGATCGTCACCGGCGCGCTGGTAGGCTCCTCGGGTGCGATCTTATCCTACATCATGTGCAAGGCGATGAACCGCTCCTTCATCTCGGTCATTCTCGGCGGCTTTGGCGGCACGACGGGTCCGGCGATGGAAATCGAAGGCGAACAGATCGCCATCGATGCCGAAGGTGTCGCCAATGCCTTGAACGATGCGGACTCGGTCATCATCGTCCCGGGCTACGGCATGGCTGTGGCGCAGGCCCAGCAGGCCGTTTCGGAACTGACCCGCAAGCTGCGCGCCTCCGGCAAGGAAGTCCGCTTCGCCATCCATCCGGTCGCCGGCCGTCTGCCGGGCCACATGAACGTGCTCTTGGCAGAAGCCAAGGTGCCCTACGACATCGTCATGGAAATGGATGAGATCAACGACGATTTCCCGAGTACCGATGTCGTCATCGTCATCGGCTCAAACGACATCGTCAATCCGGCAGCCCAGGAAGACCCGAACTCGCCGATATCAGGCATGCCGGTGCTCGAAGTCTGGAAGGCCAAGCAGGTCTTCGTCTCCAAGCGCGGCCAGGGCACCGGTTATTCCGGCATCGAGAACCCGCTCTTCTACAAGGAGAACACACGGATGTTCTATGGCGACGCCAAGAAGTCCGTCAACGATCTCCTGCCGATGATCAAGTAGCAGCAGAAACACATTCGGGGCCGAATTGCCGGCCCCGAACAACACTGGCGGCACGAAACCGGCTCCCCTCGAATTGAGGCAGGTCAATGCGCAACCTGACGACCGGTGAGCTTCATGACGGATCGTTCAGACAAGATCCGCAGCCGTAACGAAAGCCATGCGCCCCACCTCTCCCCCGACCGATGATGCTGCACCGGCCATATTGATTGGCCCGACGTCATCCGATCGCGTAAAAGGCCGGTGTGAGGCCCGAGACAGTTGTTGCGTACCACCCGTTATTGCAACACTCCTGATCCTGGGTCTGGATCATCTCGGTGCAGCGCTGGAACGCCTCATCCGCTGGCGCAGATAGAATAAAGGACATCTCATGTTCGGCTGGACGGACCTTGTTATCGGCCTGATGCAGCAGACATGCGTCTATCTCGTCATTGCCTATCTGTTCAGCAAGACACCGCTTTTCCTGCCGCTGATGCAGGTGACCGTGCGCCCGTCGCGAAAGGTGGCCTGTTACGTCATTTTCTCGATGTTCTGCATCATGGGCACCTATTTCGGCCTGCATATCGATGAGGCGATCGCCAATACGAGAGCGATCGGCGCAGTGCTCGGCGGCATTTTGGGCGGACCGCTGGTTGGCCTCGCTGTGGGTCTCACAGGTGGCATGCACCGTTATTCGCTCGGCGGCTTTACCGCGCTTGCCTGCGCCATCGCCACAACGGCGGAAGGCCTGATCGGCGGGCTGGTGCATAGTTATCTGCGGCGCCAGCACAGGACCGATCTCCTGTTCTGGCCGCCCTTGATCGCCGGTGTCACCCTGTGCGCCGAAGTCGTGCAGATGTCGATCATCCTCATCGTCGCCGAT
Source organism: Neorhizobium sp. UBA3556 (assembly GCA_002376235.1). Classification (GTDB taxonomy): domain Bacteria; phylum Pseudomonadota; class Alphaproteobacteria; order Rhizobiales; family Rhizobiaceae; genus Neorhizobium. Next base: position 41,411 of record DFNX01000009.1, read on the forward strand.
CCGTTCATCGATTCCGCCCATCTCGTGCAGACCATCGCCCTGCCGATGATGGTCGCCAACACCGTCGGCGCGGCGATGTTCATGAACATCCTGGGCGACCGGCGCCGGCTTTTCGAGACCCATTCGACGATCTTTTCCGGCAAGGCGCTGAAGATTGCAGAACGCGCCGAAGGCGTGCTGCGCAACGGCTTTAACGCCGAAAACAGCACCAAGGTTGCCCGCATTCTCTACGAAGAAGCCAATGTCGGGGCGGTTGCCATCACCGACCGCGAAAAGATCCTCGCCTTCATCGGCATCGGTGCAGACCACCACCTGCCCGGCCGCGCCATCACCTCGGCCCAGACGCAGGAAGCAATCGCGGAAAACAAGGTCATGTATGCCGATGGCGACGAGGTGAGCTATCAATGCTCGATCCATCCCAACTGCCCGCTCGGATCGTCACTCGTCATTCCGCTCAAAGGTGAAGACAACGCGGTTATCGGCACGATCAAGCTTTATGAGCCAAAGACCAAGCTGTTTTCGACCTTCAACCGTTCGCTTGGTGAAGGCGTGGCCCGCCTGCTTTCGGCGCAGATCCTTGCCGGCCGCTATGAGCGCCAGAAGCAGATGCTGGTCGAATCCGAGATCAAGCTCCTGCATGCGCAGGTCAACCCGCATTTTCTCTTCAACACGCTCAACACGCTGTCGGCCATCATCCGCATCGATGCGAGCGAGGCGCGAAATCTCGTGCAGAACCTGTCGACCTTCTTCCGCAAGAACCTGAAACGAACCAACGACATCGTCACGCTGTCGGACGAGATCGAGCATGTGAACGCCTATCTGCAGATCGAAAAGGCCCGTTTCCGTGATCACCTTCAGGTGGAGATCGATGTTCCGGAAGATCTTGCACAGGTCCATCTTCCGGCCTTTTCGCTCCAGCCCCTGGTCGAAAATGCCATCAAGCACGGCACGTCACAGCTGATCGGAGAAGGCCGGATCACAATCTCGGCCAGCTGCGAAAACGGCACGCTTCTCGTCTCCGTGACGGATAATGCCGGCCTTTTCGAGAAAAAGCCGAGCGCGGATATGGGGCTCGGCATGAACATCGTCGATCGCCGCACAAAAGGCCATTTCGGCGATGGTTACGGTATCGACGTGAGTTGGGAACCGGAGGTCTTCACCACTGTCAGCCTGCGGCTGCCGATGAGCGGCGAATGCTGTGATCACGCCGACAAGCATGAGCATGGCCACCAGCATCAACACGATGCCGACACGCCGGTTCGCGCCCCATCGCGCGGTCGCTCGAAGGTCGCCCGTTTCTGGCCTCTGGCCTGATCCGGCTGCAAAGGGCCACGAAAGGCCCCCGGCGCGAAAATGATCCACCACTCAGGCCCTGTTCCCTGCCGCTCACGGCGCGCTGGCGCCACTGACCGAAACACCCACTCCCGCTTGCGATAGGCCTGTGTAGCTTGATGTCATCCAATGGAGGGACATCAACATGGCAAACGCCCTGACAATCGTCATCGGCACCGCCTGCATCCTCGCGATCTGCTACCGCTTTTACGGTATCTTCTTCGTTCGCAAGGTACTCGGCGTCGACGACAGTGAAGTAACCCCGTCGCACACGCTTGCAGACGGACGCAACTACGTGCCGACCAAGAAGTGGGTGAATGCCGGCCAGCATTTTGCCGCCATCGCCGCAGCCGGCCCGCTTGTCGGCCCGGTTCTTGCCGCGCAATACGGCTACCTGCCCGGCCTCATCTGGCTGCTTGTCGGCTGCGTCATCGGTGGCGCGGTGCATGACACGGTCGTGCTCTTTGCCTCGATGAAACATAAGGGCTCGTCGCTGTCGGAAGTCGCCAAGGCCGAGCTCGGTCCGGTCGCCGGCTGGTGCACAGGTCTTGCGATGCTATTCATCATCACCATCACCATGGCAGGTCTGTCGATGGTCGTGGTGCATGCGCTGGAACGCAACCCCTGGGGCACTTTCGCGGTCTTCATGACCATCCCGATCGCCATGGCTGTCGGCCTGTATGAAAAAATGGGCGGCAATGCCAAAATCGGCACCTATGTCGGCCTCGCCGCCATCCTCGCCTCGGTCTTTGCCGGCCCTTACGTGCAGGAATCGGCACTCGGCCAGTGGTTCACCTTCCACTATGATACGCTCGGCATCATGCTGCCGATCTACGCCTTCCTCGCCAGCGCCCTGCCGGTCTGGTTGCTGCTGACGCCCCGCGGTTATCTTTCGAGCTTCCTCAAGATCGGCGTCTTTGCCGCTCTCGTCGTCGGCGTCGTCATCATCAACCCTGAAATCAAGATGCCGGCCCTCACCGAATTCATCCATGGCGGTGGCCCGGTTCTAGCCGGCCCGGTCTGGCCTTTCATCTCGATCACAATTGCATGTGGTGCCATCTCGGGTTTCCACGCCTTCATCGGCTCGGGCACCACGCCGAAGCTGGTCGACAAGTGGAGCGACATCCGCCCGGTCGCCTTCGGCATGATGCTGGTCGAATGCCTTGTCGCGGTTCTCGCCCTGATCGCCGCAACCGCGCTTCCGATGGCCGACTACTTCGCCATTAACGCATCGCCGGAAGTGTTCGCGACGCTCGGCATGACGGTTCAGGACCTGCCGCGCCTTGAACAGGCAATCGGCATGGACCTGGCCGGCCGTACCGGTGGTGCAGTGACGCTCGCCGTCGGCATGACTGAGATCTTCACCAGCATTCCCTGGTTCAAGACGCTCGCTGCCTACTTCTTCCAGTTCGTCATCATGTTCGAGGCCGTTTTCATCCTGACCGCGATCGACTCGGGTACCCGCGTCGCCCGCTACCTGATCCAGGACATTTTGGGTGACCTCTGGGCTCCGATGAAACAGATCAACTGGATGCCCGGCTCGATCTTCGCCAGCATCATCGCCTGCCTGCTTTGGGGTTATCTGCTGAACTCGGGCGACATCAACTCGGTCTGGGCGCTGTTCGGTGTCTCGAACCAGATGATGGCTTCGCTAGGACTCACCATCGGCGCAACCATCATCCTGCGGATGTCGGCCAAGCGCATCTACATGCTAACCTGCCTCATCCCGCTCGCCTACCTGTTCGTCACCGTGAACTATGCGGGCTACTGGATGATCGCCAATGTCTACCTGAACGACGCGGCCAAGGGCTACAACCCGGTCAACGCAGCCCTGTCGATCATCATGATGGTGCTTGGCATCGTGGTCCTGGTCGCCGCCATGTTCAAGTGGAAGGACATGCTGCGCACCGGCCAAAACGGTGAAGCTCAGCTGGCGCTTTCGCCCGCAGAATAAAACTTCCCCGAGGCTAATCCTCCCATAGCCTCGAAACCCGGCGCATGTCTCCCACATGCGCCGGGTTTAGCGTATTTAGAGAATGCCGAGTTGCTCTTTCAGCGGCCCAAGAAAACGCCGGCTGACGGGGATAGAGCGCCCCCCGAGCGTGAGGATATTGGCAACGCCATTCTCGCCAAGCGCGATATCCTTTATATGTTCCGCATTGACCATGTACTGGCGATGACAGCGGATCAGTTTTGTCCGCTCTTCGAGCGTGCGCAGCGTCAGTTCTGTGAAATGCTCGTGCCCGTCGTCGCCAAGCACATAAATCCCGCCCGGCTTGGAAAAGATCGCCTCGACCTCTTCCAGCTTCATCAGACGGATACGGTTGAGACCGGTGCACGGGATATGACGAAGCGGCGGCGCGACATCGAGCAGCTTTTCCTGCTGGCCTGACTTCACCTTCCTGAGCCGCGCCAGGGTCTTCTGCAGCCGCTCCTCCTGGATCGGTTTCAAAAGATAATCGAAAGCGTTCTCCTCGAAGGCCTGCAGTGCATATTCCTCGTAGGCCGTCAGGAATACGACATGCGGCATCCGGTCGGGATCGATCATCCGCAGCATTTCAAGCCCCGTCACCTGCGGCATCTGGATATCGAGGAACATGATTTCGGGAGACAGACGATTGATCGCCGCAATCCCCTCAATGGCATTTGCGCATTCACCGACGATTTTGATGTCGCTCTCGTCCGCGAGCAAGGATTTCAGCTCGCCGCGTGCCAGGGTTTCGTCGTCTACGATCAGAGCTCTCATTCACCTACATCATCCAGGGTCGCGCAAAATGCCTTCTACAGATTTCCGTCTATGTACAGAATGCCGCAGCGTCGTCCTAGACAGCGCTTGAAAAATCAACCTTGCGGCAGATCAACGACCCGCCTCGCCCTCCCAAAGCAAGAGCATTCAGGCTAACGCGAACGGGTTCAAAAACATGACCCGGCAAACCATGGCTTACCGGGTCATATTCATTGCAACAGTAGGGGAACCGACGCGGGATCAGAAATCCCTCTCAATTCGAAAAACGCATCACATCACGGCGCCGATCTGCCACGGCACGAATTCCGCACCACCATAGCCGAGTTCCTCACTCTTCGTCTGTTCGCCCGCTGCGACGCGAATGATCAGTTCGAAAAGCTCCTTGCCCTTCTCCTCGATCGTGACCCCTTCGGTGACGATATCGCCGCAGTTAAGGTCCATGTCGTCCTTCATCCGCTCGTACATTTCCGAGTTGGTCGAGATCTTGATGCAGGGCGTCGGCTTGTAGCCGGAAACGGAACCGCGACCGGTGGTAAACACGATCAGGTTTGCACCCGATGCTACCTGTCCGGTGACCGAACAAGGGTCGAAACCAGGGCTGTCCATGAAGACGAAGCCTTTGCGATCGATCTTTTCACCGAACTTGTAGACGCCGAGCAGAGGAGCCGTACCGCCCTTCGCAACCGCGCCTAGCGATTTTTCCAGGATCGTCGTCAATCCACCCTTCTTGTTGCCGGGAGACGGGTTGTTGTCCATCTCGCCGCCATTGCGGGCGCAATAATCCTCCCACCACTTCAGCCGCTCGATCAGCTTGTTGCCGATCTCGGCCGTTTCGGCGCGACGTGTCAGAAGATGCTCGGCGCCATAAACTTCCGAAGTTTCCGACAGGATCGTCGTGCCGCCGTGGCGCACCAGAAGGTCCGACGCATAACCGAGAGCCGGATTGGCGGTGATGCCAGAATAACCGTCGGAACCACCGCACTGCATGCCGATCGTAATCTCGGAAACCGGAGCGGGTGTGCGCACCGTGCGGTTGGCGAATTCCGCAACGCCGCGCAATTCCTCGAGCCCTCGTTCGATCGTCTTGCGGGTACCCCCCTCCTGCTGGATGGTCATGTAACGCAACATGCCATCCTGCCGGATGCGCCTTCCGCCGACGAGATCGGGGATCTGCATCACTTCACAGCCAAGCCCGACCAGAAGGATGCCGCCGAAATTGGGGTTCTGCGCATAACCGGAAAGCGTACGGAACAGCGTGGCATAACCCTCGCCATCCGTCGACATGCCGCAACCCGTGCCATGCGAGATCGGAACAATGCCGTCGACATTCGGGAATTCATCGAGAAATCCCGACTTTTCGGCCGCTTCCGTGATGAAACGGGCGACCGAGCCGGAACAGTTCACCGTCGTCAGGATACCGATATAGTTGCGGGTGCCGACTTTGCCGTCTGCGCGCTTGTAGCCCATAAAAGTGCGCTTTTCGGCAATTTCGGGCAGCGGCGTGTTGGCGCTGGCAAACGCATAGTCCTGTTCATGCTCGCCCATGCCGAGATTGTGGACATGGACATGATCGCCGGCCGCAATATCGCTCTTGGCCTGACCGATGATCTGCCCGTAGCGCAAAACGTTTCCGCCAGCCGGTATTGCGGCGGTCGCAATCTTGTGTCCGCGCATGATGGCCTGACCGGTCGCAACACCGCTTGTCGTCAGAATGTCGCCAGCGGCGAGATCGCGCAATGCGATCTCGATATTATCGGCAGGATGAAGGCAAATGCTGTTCTTGATCATGTGTATCTTTTCTCCTGATCCGGCTCCCATGCCGGTTGCATTGTCGGCCGGTCTCCAGGCCATGCATAGATTCTTGAACTGTCTTCCGCCTCAGCTGTCAGGCCGAAGCCTTTCATCACGGTTCAGACGAAGCCGATCTGCCTCTGCCGCCACGTTTGCGAGACGGCAGGCCTGGCCGGGGTGCATCCAGACCGAGACCATCGAGATGACCGAAAACGGTCCGAAGATGGGCGCGCATATGGACCACGGCCGTGCCGGCATCACCTGCGATAATCGCGTCCGCGATCAATTGATGCTCGTTGAGGGCAAGCGTCATTCGATCGCTGTCCTGAGTGGTGAGATATCGAATACGATCAAGCTGCGTCTTGGCCCGCAGAATGGCATTCCATGCGCCTGCATAACCGCTAAGTTCCGCGATCAGAGCATGGAAGACATTGTCGAGCTGATAGAACGTATCCCCGTTCCCGACAGCGGCGGCCTGCTCGCGCAGATTGGCGCGAATGCGCTCGCGCCCATCATCATCCATGCGTTTTATCGCATCTTCAACAAGTGCACATTCCAGCTTCTCGCGAATATACTGGCCAACCTTGAAGGCTTCCAGTGAGATCGGCGCAACGAACGTTCCGAAATGCGGATAGATGACGACCAGCTCTTCTTCGGCCAGCTTGATAAGAGCTTCGCGCACGGGCGTCCGGCTCACTTCCAGTTGCTGGCAAAGATCCGCCTCGGACAAGGGGGCATCCGGAGCTAGACGGCCGCATACGATATCTTCCCGGATTTTCTCAAACACCTGGCTCGTCAGGCGGGAACGGCTGCGATCGACCATTCAGTTACTCATCTTCTCCATTTCGGTCAGGCTGAACTGTCATCGTCACCTCCCTGACTTATCGACACCTTAATGGCAGTAGATCGTGCTGCCGCGTATTTCCGCGATCCTCGGAGGCGAAGTAAAGCCTCGGGTTTTCAATGATGAAATTACACGCATTACGCGCATACGCCTAATCTAATATTAGTAGGCCAAAAGAGAGCGAGTCCTGCATCCGCCTCGGCTTTCGACAAAATCGGATCAACTGGTAATCACCTCACCTGGAGAGAACGCAAAACACCTCGGTCAGCTTCCGCCTTATCGCCGCCACCGATTTTAGCGAAGGCCAACTTCATTCACAGATAGCAACAAGCGCGTTTCCTGGTTCGCGGGCGTCCAGGCATCAACTCCATTCACCCCGCTACTCTCCTTCTCCCGGACATCCGTCGGATTCAACATATACTACCATATGGGTGAAGTTGAACAGCTAAATTCAACAATGACGTGCGACATTTTTGGCAGCACTCAAAAATTGATGATAGTCATCATATTCCGATTATTTAATATGATATCAGCATCTTACGTAGCGCGCGGTTGAGATGCACTACCCCTTTCGATGAAGGAAGCCCATGTGGTTACGAAAAATCTAAAACGCGGCACTCCCACGAATCGACCGGCTGGAATGACACGTCTACCTCCTCCGACGAACCATCGGGAAGCACAGAAACCAATATTGAACGGTATTAAGAAGCTGCGACACCTTCGACCAATCGCCCAAGCGCCTGCGACAATTTCGCACACTCGCTCTAGCGCAATTCCAATTTTTTCGATTTTGGCAGTGTCGCCAATGCGGATTTTATGATCATGATTCAATGCGGATTTCTGGAAAAACAAGCGAAATCAAGAATAGACAAACATCAAGAAATCCAACCTTCAGCTTATCACGATAAGGTCATTGACATCTCGATTGACAGCAATCTAGCGTTGATCTCGTCGAAAGGAGGTCGGCTCCCCAATGAAATCACTTATACATCCTGACGTTTTATTTCCGGCCGAAAACAGTACTCGTTCCATTGCTCAAGCACTTTACAAAACGGTCTCGGATCTTCCGATCATCAGTCCTCACGGTCATACCGATCCCAAATGGTATGCTCTGGATGAGCCGTTCCCGGATCCGGCCCAGCTCCTGATCGTTCCCGATCACTACATTTTCCGAATGCTCTTCAGCCAAGGCATCCGGCTCGAGGATCTCGGCGTGCGCCGTCTCGACGGGTCAGCCGTAGAAACCGACGGTCGCCGGATCTGGCGGCTTTTTGCTGAAAACTATTACCTGTTCCGCGGCACCCCGACACGGCAATGGATGGATTTCGTCCTCTCCAACCTGTTCGGCATCGAGGAGCCTCTGACCGCCAAGACCGCGGACAAGACCTATGATCTGATCGCTGAAAAGCTTGCACTGCCTGAATACCGGCCTCGCGCACTGTTCAAGCGGTTCAACATCGAGGTCATCGCCACCACCGAAGGCGCGCTCGACGATCTTCGCTGGCACAAGGCGATCCGCGACAGCGGCTGGGATGGACGCGTGGTTACCGCCTATCGGCCGGATGCCGTGGTCGATCCCGATTTCGAGGGTTTCTCCGCCAATCTCGACCAACTGGGCGACATGACGAGCGAAGACACCGGTTCGTGGACGGGGTATCTCGCCGCCCACCGGAAACGCCGCGCCTATTTCAAGTCGTTCGGCGCAACGTCCTCGGACCATGGTCATGCAACGGCCGATACGGCCAACCTTTCGGATCAGGAGGCTGCGGCACTGTTTAACAGGATCCGGGCCGGCAAGTCGGATCTGGATGATCACAAGCTGTTCCGCGGCCAAATGCTGACGGAAATGGCGAAGATGAGTTTGGATGACAGGCTTGTCCTGCAGATCCATCCAGGCTCCAGGCGCAATCATTCGCCGACCGTGTTCGCTAATCATGGCCGCGATATGGGCTTCGATATTCCGGGCCGCACCGACTATGTCAGCGCGCTCAAGCCTTTGCTGGATGCCGTTGGCGCGGAACGCGACCTGACCGTCGTCCTCTTCACGCTCGATGAAACCTCCTATGCCCGTGAACTGGCACCGCTTGCAGGCGCCTATCCGGCCCTCAGGCTCGGTCCCGCATGGTGGTTCCACGACAGCCCGGAAGGCATGCGGCGCTTCCGCGAAATGACGACCGAAACCGCAGGTTTCTACAACACGGTCGGCTTCAATGACGACACGCGCGCCTTCCCGTCCATACCGGCGCGCCACGACGTTGCTCGACGGGTAGATTGCGCATTCCTGGCGCGGCTCGTCAGCGAACACAGGCTCCGCGAGGAAGAAGCTTTCGAGCTAGCCACGGAGCTTGCCTATACGCTCGCAAAAAAGGCGTATCGGCTTTGATCGGCGCTTAGGCGCCCACACAAGAAGACTACAAAAAACTGACTTTCGGAAGGTCGGAAATGGAGCATCGGCATCCATTTCCGACGCCGGGTCCGGCTGGCCAGTTTTCGGGTTCAATGAGTTCTTGATTGACTGAGCTTGCCCATACGCACCTGAGAACGCGTATCGGCTTTCGATGACGCTTGGGCGTCCGCATGGGGAGACTATCAAAACTGACGTCCGATCAACCTGAAGTGGAGCATCATCCTCCATTTCCGGCAGCGGACTCGGCTGGCCAGTTTCTTTCGGCCAAACCACTTTAATAATGGAGGAAATACAAATGAAACGAACTTTCAAGACAATCCGTACGATGCTTCTGGCTGCCGGTGCAGCAGGTGTCCTTCTTGCTTCGCCGGCCATGGCGCGCGACTTCAGGTCTGCCGACATTCACCCGAATGACTATCCGACCGTTCAGGGTGCCATGTATATGGGCAAGATCCTGTCCGAACGCACCAATGGTCGCCTCGGTGTCAAGGTCTTCCCGAACGGCGCACTGGGTGACGAACGCGGCACGATCGAACAGCTGCGCATCGGCGGCCTCGACATGCTGCGCATCAGCGCCGCCGTGGTCAATAACATGGTGCCGGAAACCATCGTCATCTCGCTGCCGTTCATCTTCCGCTCCACAGCGCATGAACGTGCCGTCCTCGACGGCCCGATCGGTGAAGACGTGCTGAAGGCCCTGGAGAAGCAGGGCATGATCGGCCTTGCCTTCTATGACAGCGGCGCGCGCTCGATGTACACCAAGAAGCCGGTCAAGACACTCGCCGACCTTCACAACATGAAGATCCGCGTTCAGCAGTCCGACATGTTCGTGGCGATGGTCCAGGCTCTCGGCGCCAATGCAACGCCGATGCCGATGGGTGAGGTCTATACCGGCCTAAAGACCGGCATCATCGATGCTGCCGAGAACAACTACCCGTCCTATGAATCGTCACACCACTATGAGGCAGCCAAGTATTTCACCCGCACCGAGCATGCCATGGTGCCGGAACTGCTGCTCTTCTCCAAGCCGCTCTGGGACAAGCTGCCGCCGGAAGATCAGGCTTTGATCCGCAAGGCCGCCAAGGACTCGGTCGTCGAGCAGCGTCGCCTGTGGGATGAACGTGAGCTCAAGTCCAGGGAAATTGTCGAAAAGGCCGGCAGCACCATCGCCGACGTCAACGACAAGCAGGAATTCATCGATGCCATGAAGCCTGTTTACGCCCAGTTCGCCAAGACTCCTGAACTGCAGGATCTCATCAAGCGGATCCAGGAAACGAAGTGAATGATCAAGGAAGCAGCTCCGGACCGGGGCTGCTTCTCCTCCGACAGCCTGCTCGCCGGACATAAGGCGCCGGGCACTACAAACCTCAAGACACCGTGCATTGTACGCTCCGAAAACCAAGCCAGGTTTTCGCGCGGATGCGCCCGGGGGATAACATGAATACTCACAGCAAATCTGAAGGCGGTCATCCACCTGCGATGACGGGACTGCTCACGAGCATCAACGCACCGCTTGCCAAGATCGGTATGATCCTGGCCATTACCGGCCTGCTTACGCTCGTTGCCGTCGTCTTCTACCAGGTTTTCGGCCGTTATGTGCTGAACGATTCACCCAGCTGGACGGAAAATCTGGCAATCGTCCTTATTCTCTACGTCACCATGATAGGCGCTGCCGTTGGCGTCCGCGATGCGGGTCACATCGCCCTCGACTCGCTGACCGTTCTTCTGCCGCAATACATGCAGCGTTATGTGGAACTGGCCATCTACATCGCCATCTGCCTGTTCGGGGCGGCCATGGCCTATAACGGCTGGGTGCTCGGCTGGTCGGTTGCTCCCTACCTGATGCCCAACCTCCATGTGACAGAGGCCGTGCGTTACATTCCGCTCGCGGTTTCGGGCGTCCTTATCATCATGTTTTCAGTTGAACATATCATGGCCATTTTCCGTAAGGCGGAGGTTGTACCGTCATGGCACTAACCATTCTTTGTATCACTTTTGTCGGCTTCCTCATTGCGGGGATCCCGGTCGCCTTCGCGATCGGCCTGTCGGCGCTTTGCACCATTCTTTATGAAGGTCTGCCGATCGCCGTCGGCTTCCAGCAGATGATGGCGGGCATGAACGTATTTTCGTTTCTCGCCATTCCTTTCTTCATTTTCTCCGGTGAATTGATGCTGCATGGCGGCGTTGCCGACAAGATCGTGAACGCAGCCAAGGCTATGGTCGGCCATGTCCGCGGCGGCCTCGGCATGTCGAACGTCGTCGCCTGCACCCTCTTCGGCGGTGTCGCCGGCTCACCCGTTGCCGACGTCTCGGCCATGGGCGCCGTCATGATCCCCATGATGAAGAAGGAAGGGTATGACGCAGACTACGCCGTCAACGTTACCACCCACGCCGCACTCGTCGGCGCACTGATGCCGACCAGCCATAACATGATCATCTACGCGCTGGCCGCCAGCGGCAAGGCTTCGATCGGCGCCCTGATCGCAGCCGGCATCATGCCTGCCCTGCTTCTGATGGTCTGTAACCTCGGTGCAGCCTATTACGTCGCAAGAAAACGCGGCTATCCGGCAGGCACCTTCCCTGGCTGGCACATCGTCATGCGTTCGCTCGCAGCAGCGGCGCCCGGCATGCTGATCGTGGTCATCATCCTCGGCGGTATCGTCTCTGGTATCTTCACGGCAACGGAATCCGCGTCCATCGCCGTGATCTACACGATGCTTCTGACCTTCTTCATCTATCGCACGATGACCTGGGAAGCCTTCCTTGCGGCAGCGGCCAAAACGGTCAAGACGACCGGTATCGTCCTGCTCTTGATCGGCGTGTCGACCATGTTCCAGTATCTCATGGGTCTCTATGGCGTTGCCGACATGACCGGTGAGCTGATGAGCCACATTTCGACCAACCCGATCGTCATCTTCCTGATGATCAACATCATCCTGTTCCTGCTCGGAACCTTCATGGATATGGCGAGCACCATCCTGATCTGCACGCCGATCTTCCTGCCGATCGCCATGCAATACGGTATGGACCCGGTTCAGTTCGGCATGGTCATGCTGCTCAACTGCGCACTTGGCCTCAACACGCCGCCGGTCGGCACAACGCAGTTCATCGGCTGCGCCATTGGTGAAATCTCCGTCGGCGAAGTCATGAAGTCGATCCTGCCCTTCTACAGCGCATTGTTCCTCGCCATGGCATTGGTCACCTATGTGCCGATGTTCTCCATGTGGCTACCCCGCCTGCTGATGAACTAAGCAGCGGCCCGAAGCACACAAATCAGGCGCCCGGCTCCGGCCGGGCACTTTTGCATGCGGTAATCGCTAGACTGGTTTACCCTCCGGATGCACAGCCGTCACAGGAAACGCAAAAGCCGGCCGCAAGCTTGCGACCGGCTTTCATCCGTCCTGACCGCAGTCGCGGCCCAAAAAGAACATTACTTGAGGAATTCAGAGCGATGCGGGTTGAAAACGTCGATCAGACGACCAGCCTCCAGCGCCTTCACGCCATGCACCAGATCGGGCGGCACGATGAAGCTTCCGCCTTTGGTCAATGTTTCCGTCCGGCCATCGATCGTGACTTCGAAACTGCCCTCTGCAACATAGCTCGCCTGAATATGCGGATGAGAGTGCTTCGAACCGATCGCGCCCTTTTCGAATACGACCTCCACCATCATCATCTCCGGCAGATAGGTCATGATGCGGCGCGTGACGCCTGGTTCGGGATTGACCCATTCACCATCATCCGCCGAAACAAAAAGATCGCTTGCTGCCATAACCTGTCCTCACCTGAAATTCGTTGGTACATCGGGATATGACATAGCGACGGATCTGCAACAACCACTACCCTGAGAAGAAATATCAAAAGACAAGCTATTGTTTTTGATGAGCTTCCTTCGCCCTGCACACGGCTCGTCGTTGACCCGCCTCGACGTGATATCGGATACTGATGAAAGGCTGCATCCGCAGCCGATGCAGCCTTTTTCGTCGGGAAAGCGAACTGCTGGCATGTGTCTTGCTTATTATTTCCGTCATGTCGCAAACGCAGCTTGCCCGCGACAATATGGCATGAAATGCTGTCTTTAGTTGCAATGACGAGCAACGAAATGTGAGGCGTGCTTGAGAAAACAGCAGGAACTTGCAATCGAAGTCAGGGACGTCGGCCGTGTCTATGGCGACGGCGCCGGCCAGGTCACCGCCCTCAGCAACATCTTCCTGAATATTCGGCAAAACGAGTTCTTTACGCTTCTTGGTCCGTCCGGCTGCGGCAAGACCACGCTTTTGCGGCTGATTGCCGGTTTCGACTTCCCGACCGACGGCGAGATCTTGCTCTATGGCGAGGACATCGCGCCGCTTCCACCCTTCAAGCGCCCGGTCAACACCGTCTTCCAGAACTATGCCCTCTTCCCGCATATGACGGTCGCCCAGAATATCGGCTTCGGGCTGGAAATGCTGGGCAAACCAAAGCAGGAGATCGCCGCCCGCGTCGATGAAATGCTGGCGCTCGTCCACATGGAGCCGATGCGCAATCGCAAGGTCATGCAGATTTCCGGCGGCCAGCAGCAGCGCGTCGCGCTCGCCCGCGCGCTCGCTCCCAAGCCGAAAGTGCTGCTGCTCGACGAACCGCTCTCGGCGCTGGACTACAAGCTGCGCAAGGAAATGCAGGTGGAGCTGAAGCGGGTGCAGGCCGAAACCGGCATTACCTTCATCTTCGTCACCCACGACCAGGAAGAGGCGCTTGCCATGTCAGACCGCATCGCCGTCATGGCCCATGGCGAAGTCCGGCAGGTGGGCGCGCCCTGGGAAATCTATGATCGGCCGGCCGAGCGTTTCGTGGCCGATTTTATCGGCGAAACCAATTTTCTGAGCGCTGATGTGATTTCGGTCGACGGACACAGAGCCAGGGTCCGGTTGTCCAACGGCACCACGCTGGACGCAACCTATCCCTCCGACCTCAGGCCCGAAGGCAAGGTAACGATGGTCATCCGCCCCGAACACGTACAACTCGCAGCGCCGTCAGGTGGAGCGATCCTCGCGGGCCAGATCGAGGATCTCACCTATCTCGGCACCGACACCCATATTCGGGTCAGACTTCCCGACACGTCGCTTTTCACCATCCGCCAACAGAACAGCCGGATCGGGCCGATAGGCTTTTCCGCCGGTGACCCCGTGTCGCTGACCATCAGCGAAGGCGCAGCACAGATCCTGAAGGATTGAGACAATGACCGAGCGGACAAGACAGGCCGCCTCGGCGGCACAGAGACAGGAAACCATCAATCGCTGGCTGCTCAGCACGCCTGCTCTTGCCCTCGTCGCCATAGCCTCCGTCGGCCCCCTGGTCATCGTGCTCATCTATTCGGTACTGGCGCCCGGTTCCTATGGAGACGTCAAATGGGAGTTTTCGGGTCAGGGCTGGTTCAATGTCTTTTTCTCGCGCGACATTTTTGACGACACCGTTTCGCTCGCGGATGCTCACGTCACGATCCTCTGGCGCAGCGCAAAACTCGCCATCATCACTACCCTGCTCTGCCTGATCGTCGGTTTCCCGACCGCCTATTTCATCGCCAGCCGGGCACCGCATAATCGGTCGATCTGGCTGTTCCTGATCACAATCCCCTTCTGGACCAACATGCTGATCCGCGGCTTTGCCATCCAGGAAATGATCCGCAACGAGGGGCTCGCCAACACGATCCTGATGAAGCTCGGCATCATCTCGACCCCGATCCAGATGCTTTACACCGATTTCGCCATCCTGCTCGGCATGGTCTATGTCCATCTTCCGCTGATGATCCTGCCACTTTATGCGAGCCTTGAAAAACTTGATTTCCGCCTCGTCGAGGCCGGCTACGATCTCTATGCGACGCGGCTGAAGGTTCTGTGGCGGATCATCATTCCGCTGGTCAAACCCGGCATCATCGCCGGCTCCATCCTCGTCTTCATCCCGGCTTTGTCATCCTATGTCATCCCGCGCATTTTAGGCGGCGGCAAGAACCTGATGGTCGGCAACCTGATCGAGCTTCAATTCGGCCAGGGCCGCAACTGGCCGCTGGGCGCGGCCCTTTCCATCACCCTCGTCATCATCGTCCTCTTCGCCATGCTTTATTACGTGAAGAATGCCGGAAGGACGGGAGGCGGCCATGCGTAAGCGCTTCGATATCCGCGTTCAGCCGGGTTTCGCGACGATCGCGATGTTCTGCTTCTTCATCCTCTACGTGCCGATCTTCACCCTGGTCGTCTACGCCTTCAACTCCGGCATCTCGATTGCCCGCTGGGAAGGCTTTTCGTTCCGCTGGTTCGTCGCCGCCTGGAACAACAATCTCGTCATCGAGGCCGCAATCCGCTCAGTCCAGATCGCAGCCATCGCCGCCGTCATCGCCACGGCCGTCGCCACGCTCGCAGCCATCGCCACCACGCGTACGGCCGGTTATCGCGGCCTCACCTTCAAATATTCCTTCATCAACATGCCGCTGATGGTGCCCGAAATCGTCACCGCCGTGGCACTTCTCATCCTCTTTTCGCGGATAAAGGTATGGACCGGCTATTCCGGCCTCGGCTACCTCATCCTCGCCCACACCGCCTTCTGCATCCCTTTTGCCTATCTGCCGATAAGGGCGCGGCTGGAGAACATGGATCTGGCGCTGGAACGGGCGGCCGCCGACCTCTACGCCACGCCGTTCAAGGTATTTCGCTACATCACCCTGCCGCTGCTTTGGCCCGGCATCCTTGCCGGCCTGATGCTCTCCTTCGTCATCTCGCTGGATGACATCGTTATCACCGAATTCGTCAAATCAGCCGGCCAGGAGACGCTGCCGACCTACATGCTCGGCCAGCTGCGCCGCGCCATCACACCCGAGATGAACGCCATTTCGACCGTTTTTCTGCTGCTGTCGCTGGCGATCGTGACGATCTTCTTCTTCCTCAGCAGATCCAACGAAAAATCCGAATGAAAACAGGAGTGGGAACCATGAAGCATGCCGTAAAACTTGCTGCCGGTCTGGCGGTCCTCTTCGCATCTACAACACTTGCCCATGCGGAGGGTGAACTCAACATCTTCAACTGGGGCAACTACACCAATCCGGAACTGATCAAGAAGTTCGAGGAGACCTACAAGGTCAAGGTGACGATCACCGACTATGACAGCAATGACACGGCGCTGGCGAAAATCCGTCAGGGCGGCCACGGCTTCGATATCGTCGTGCCATCCGCCAGCGCCATGCCGATTTTCATCAAGGAAGGGCTACTGCTGGAATCGCGGCCAGACCAGATGGAAAACTTCAAGAACATGGACCCGCAATGGGTGGATGTCGCCTATGATCCCGGCCGGCATTATTCCGTGCCGTGGCAGTGGGGCACGACCGGCGTGACCGTCGATAAATCCATCTATTCCGGCGACCCGAACACGTCCGCCATCTTCCTCGATCCGCCGCCGGAGCTGGTCGGCAAGGTCAATGTCGTGCCGGAAATGTCGGATGTCATGCACATGGTCGTGACCTATGCGGGCGGCGAGCCCTGCACCGGAGACCTGACGATCCTGAAAAAGGCTCGCGACATCCTCGTCGCCGCCAAGCCGAAATGGATCTCGATGGACTACGGCACGGTTGAAAAATACACCAAGGGTGACCTTGCAGCCAGCGTCGACTGGAATGGCGCAGCCTTCCGCGGAAGGCTTGCCAACAAGAACATCGTCTATGGCTACCCGAAAGAAGGTTACCCGGTCTGGATGGACAATGCCGCCATCTTGTCCGATGCAAAAAATGTCGAGAACGCAAAACTCTTCATCAACTTCATCATGGTGCCGGAAAATGCAGCCCTGATTTCCGCCTTTGCCCGTTATTCCAACGGCATCAAGGGCTCGGAAGCCTTCATGCCGGAAGACATGAAGACGGCACCTGAGGTCAACATTCCGGAAGCCTCGAAAGCGGCCGGCAAGTTCAACCTCGCCTGCGCACCCGAAGTGCAGGAACTCTACACCAAAATCTGGACCGAGCTGCAGAAGTAAGCCGAACAAGGGAGGCCGACAGTGCGGGCCCCCCGCGCTGTCGCGACCGCAGGGACATGGACAGCATAAACGACATGACCACCGTTGACCGGGCATCGGTGACGCTTGCCAACTGGCGCGAGACACCCTTCAGCCGTTGGAGTTTCCAGAACGTTCGCGAACTGGTGCCGACATCCGAAATCTGCTGCGGCACCGAGCGGCCGGAAGAGGCACTCCCCTCACAGCAATTCCTCGCACGCGAAATCGAGACCGGACTGGACGGCATCTCGACCGTAAACGGTTTTCTGAAATACGCCCATACCGACGCCTTCCTGCTGATGAAACGCGGCGAGATCGTCGGCGAATATTATGCGCCGCATGCCGATGTGAACGCCAAACACCTCGTCTTTTCGATCAGCAAGTCGCTGACCGCCATTCTCTCCGGCATCCTTGAGGAACAGGGCCTGATCGACCCCGAAAAGCCGGTCGTCGCCTACCTGCCGGAAGCAAAGGGCAGTGCCTACGAGGACTGCCGCTATCGCGACGTGCTCGACATGCGCGTCAGCCTCGATTTCGAAGAGACCTATCTAGATAAAAACGGTCCCTTCGCCCGTTATCGTCGCGCCATGCTGTGGAACCCGATCGAGCCGGGCACGGATATCGAGACACTCGCCTCCTTCCTGATGACGCTGAAAAAGGCAGATCGGCCGCATGGCGGCGGCCATGCCTATCTTTCGCCCAATGCAGATCTTCTCGGCGTCGTCATCGAGCGCGTCACCGGCCGCCGCTACGGCGAGCTGCTGTCGGAGCTTTTGTGGAAGCCGATGGGTGCCAAAAACCATGCCTATGTGACTGTCGACAGCATCGGCACTGCCCGCACCGCCGGCGGCGTCTGCCTGACCGCTCGCGATCTTGCCCGTGTCGGCGAATTGATCCGCAAGGGCGGCGCGATCGACGGTCAACAGATCATCCCTGAACGCTGGATCGCTGACATGTTGAAGAACGGTGATCCCGATGCCTGGAAGGCATCGAACAGCACCACCATGCCGAACGGCCGTTACCGCAGCCAGTGGTACCAGACCGGCGAACCGGACGGCGCCTACTGCGCCATCGGCATTCACGGGCAATGGCTTTACATCGATCCTGAAAACGAGGCGGTGATCGTCAAACTGTCGTCGCAGCCAAACCCGCTCGATGACGAGCTGAAACAGGACAATCTCGCCTTCTTCCGAACCCTTAGCCGCCTGGCACTCTGAGGAAAACGCATGCAGCCCTTTGCAGATATCATCATCCTCAACGCTCGCATCTTGACCATGGACGAGGCGACAGCGAAAGCTGAAGCCATTGCCATCGGCGGCAATAAGATCCTCGCCATAGGCTCCGATGCTGAAATCGAAGCGTTGAAAGGGCCGGTAACGCAGGTAATCGATGCGGCGGGCGGCACGGTCCTACCCGGTTTCAACGAAGCCCATATGCATATATTCATGGGGTCGGTCGGTCTGCGCCAGCTCTCGCTTTACAAGGTCAAGGGTTTTGACGACCTGAAAGCCAAAGTCTCCGCCTATGCGGCAAAGAACCCGAACCTGAAACTGCTTCTGGCCCGCTCCGCCGACTATACGATCCTGTCGGAGACCGAACGCACCACCCGCCACGATCTCGACCGCGTCATCTCCGATCGTCCATTCGCAATGATTTCGCCGGATCATCACACCGCCTGGGCCAATACCAAGGCGCTGGAACTCGCCGGCCTTCTGCATGGCAGGCAAGTTGGCGTCGGCAATGAAGTGGTCATGGGCGAGGATGGCCTCGCCTCCGGCGAACTTCGCGAAGCCGACGCCATGCAGCCTGTCTTTGATCTGAGCGAAACCGGCGGCCGCGAAGGCCTCGGCATCGGTACCGGCGGCGAACCGGACAGCGTCACACCGGAAGAACGCGCCATCGACCTCGATATCATCCGCGATGGTCTCGCCTATTGCGCATCGCTGGGCATAACCTCGATCCAGAACATGGACGGCAATCTCTACCAGCTGGAAATCCTCGAAGAGATCGAAAACACCTCCGACCTGCCTGTTCGCGTGCGCATGCCCTATCACATGAAGAATTTCATGCCGCTCTCCCACCTTTCGGAAAAAGCCGCCGCATGGCGCGACCGTTTCCACACCGACCGGCTGCGCTGCGATTTCGTAAAAATGTTCATCGATGGCGTGACCGAAGGCGAAAGCGCGGTCTTTCTCGAAGACTACGCCCACAAACCCGGCTGGAAAGGCGATCCGCTGTTCAGCCAGGAACATCTGAACCAGATCGTCACCGAGGCCGACCGGCTCAAGCTCCCGGTCGCCGTCCATGCGATCGGCGATGGCGCGGTGCGCATGGTACTCGATGCTTACGAAACAGCGGCTGAGACAAACGGCAGTCGCGATGCCCGTAACCGCATCGAGCATATAGAGGTGGTCCATCCGGATGACGTCCCTCGCTTCAAGCAGTTGGGTGTCATCGCCTCGATGCAGCCGACCCATCCACCCGGCAATGCCGGCCTGCCGCTCGAACCCTATCTCTCCTTCATCGGCCGCCATCGCTGGCCGCTCGCCTTTGCATGGAGAACGCTCGCCGATGCCGGAGCGGAGATCGTCTTTGCCACCGATTGGCCGGTCTCGCCGCTCGACCCGATGGGCTGTATCCAGGATGCGATGACGAGACAGCGCTGGGCCGACGATTTGCCTGACCAGCGCCTGACGCTGACGGAGACACTTGCCGCATATACCAGTACCGGCGCCCATGTCGAATTCATGGAGGATCGCAAGGGCATGCTCAAGCCCGGTTATCTGGCGGATGTCGTGCTTCTTTCGGGCGATGTGGAAGCCGCCGCATCCGAAAATCTCGCCTCGATCCGACCGGTCGTGACGATCTGCGACGGCAAGATCACCTACGAACGCGCACGTCTCTGAGCCAACAGCAAACATGCAGAAAAATGCATCGCAAAGCCGGTTGAACCGCGCCTCTTTATTTGTATCTTCGTGCGGCCACATCAGCGCATAAAAGTGACGCAGGAGAATGCCATGACCAAAGCCGCCGACATCCATCTCTCCTATGCCGACCTCGTGGCACTACTGCAACAGATCTTCGTCAGGAACGGCGTCTCGGAAAAAAATGCGACGATTCTGGCGGAAAACTGCGCCTCCTGCGAACGCGACGGCTCGCTCAGCCACGGCATCTTCCGCATGGCGGGTTACGTCTCGTCGCTCAACAGCGGCTGGGTCGATGGCAAGGCGATCCCTGAAGTGGAGGATGTCGGCCCCGCCTTCGTCCGCGTCGACGCCAAGGGCGGCTTCACCCAGCCGGCCATGCTTGCCGCGCGTCCGCTGCTGATCGAAAAGGTGAAAGAGAATGGCGTCGCCGTGCTCGCCATCCGCCGCTCCCACCATTTCAGCGCGCTCTGGCCGGATGTAGAACCCTTTGCCGAAGAGGGTCTGGTTGCCTTAAGCGTCGTCAACAGCATGGCCTGCGTCGTACCTTATGGCGGCAAAAAAGCCGTGTTCGGCACCAATCCCATCGCTTTCGCTTCGCCGCGCGCAGGCGCTGCTCCCTTCGTCTTCGACCAGGCGTCGAGCGCCATCGCTCACGGCGACGTGCAGATCGCCGCCCGCGCCGGCCATGACCTGAAGCCCGGAATGGGTGTCGATCGCGAAGGCCAACCGACCAATGATCCGAAAGCCATTCTCGATGGTGGCGCGCTGCTACCCTTCGGCGGCCACAAGGGCAATTCCATCGCCCTGATGGTCGAGATCCTGAGTGCCGCGCTTACCGGCGGTTATTTCTCCGGCGAATTCGACTGGAGCGGTCACAAGGGCGCGCAGACACCGTTCACCGGCCAGTTCTTCATCGTCATCGATCCCGCCCGTGGCGGTAACGACGTCTTCGCCGAACGTGTCGCAGGCATCTGCGATCTCGTGCTGGAAGCAGGTCAGGAGCGTCTGCCCGGTGACCGCCGTCATGTCACCCGCGCCAAAGCGAAGAAAGACGGAATTCCGCTATCGGCCGAAAATCATGGAAAGCTCAAGGCGTTGGCCGAAGGTTAAGCCGGCATCAGACATGCTGGCCGCCATTGATGTGGATCTCTGCGCCGTTGATATAGGACGACTGCTCGGTGCAGAGGAAATAGATGGTCTTGGCAACTTCGGCAGTCGTTCCGAGCCGACCTAACGGCACCTCGGCCTTTACCAGTTCATCGGTTCCCGGCGACAGGATCGATGTGGCGATCTCGCCCGGTGCGATGGCATTGGCGCGCACGCCGCGTGGGCCGAATTCATGCGCAAGTTCGCGCGTCAGTGATGCAAGACCGGCCTTCGAGGCCGCGTAGGCGACACCCGCAAACGGATGAACTCGGGAACCGGCAATCGAGGTGACATTGACGATCGAACCGCGCGCAGCCTCAAGCTCCGGTATCAGCGCCCGCGCCAGAAGCGCCGTCGAGATGAGGTTGACGTTCAGCACCCTCGTCCATGTATCGGCATCCGTACCCGCGACACCCAGCCTTGCGCCATCCGCACCCTTGGGAGAAATCCCCGCATTGTTGACGAGCGCCGCCAGCTTTCCATCGGGCAAACGTTGCCGCACCTCTGCAACCAGGTCATCGATGCTTGAAAGAGCGGCCAGATCCGCCTGGATGTGGCTCTCTCGGGCTGATGGCCAGCGGCACTCCTCGGAAAACGGCTGCCGCGAAACCGTCAGGATACGCCAGCCATGTGCCATGAACAGCTTGACGGTCGCATGGCCAATGCCGCGACTGGCACCGGTCAGAAGCATATAGGGGGTGGTAGTCAAAGACGAACTCCCTGAAATCGACAGAACCAGCAACCGGACATTGGCCTCAAGCATGGGCCGTGAAACCGTTTCAGCTCTGCTTCGCAATTGCGAAGAAATTGCGTTTCACGCCTGGAATTTCAACTATCAGACAATCGCCAAGATATCTTGAGACAGAACAAATCCGTTTATCCGGCACGAGAAAACCCTGCACCACAAGTGGTACAGGGTTCGGTATACCTCCAATGGCGGCTCAGGCCTACGCCTGAAGATTGGCCGCCTGCGATGTCTTGCGCCCGCTCTCGATCAAAGCCTTCGTATAGTCCTCGCGCGGCGCGAGGAATATCTGCTCGGTATCGCCCTGCTCGACGATCTCGCCGCGCTTCATCACGATCGTATGGTCGCAGATCTGCCGGATGACGGCCAGATTGTGCGAGATGAACACATAGGTGAGGTTCAGTTCTGAGCGCAGTTCCTGCAGAAAGTCGAGCACCTGCGCCTGAACGGAGATATCGAGCGCCGATGTCGGCTCGTCGAGGATCAGGAGACGCGGGTTAAGCGCAATCGCACGGGCAATGCAGACACGCTGTTTCTGGCCGCCGGAAAGCTCGTGCGGATAACGATACTTGAACATTTTCGGCAGTTGCACGATGTCGAGCAAGGCCTCGGCACGCGCCTCGATATCCCGCCGGCTCATGTTCGTCTGGATGCGTAGCGGTTCCCCGATTGCGTCGCCGATCGTGTGACGACCGTTGAGCGCCGAATGCGGGTTCTGGAAGACGAACTGCATGTGCCGGCGCATCTGCCGAAGCGGCTCGCCCGACAGACCGGAAATATTCTGCCCGTCGAAGATGATGTCGCCGGAGGTCGGCTCGATCAGCCGCATCAGCATGCGTGCGAGCGTCGATTTACCCGATCCGCTTTCGCCGACCACGCCAAAAATCTCGCCGGTCTTCACGGCAAGACTAATCGAGTTGACCGCCGTAAAATCGGCGCCGGACTGACTGCGATAGACCTTCTTCAGATCGATGGCTTCGAGAAGATTGCCGCGCTTCGAAGTCTTGGCCTCGGCAGGCTCCGCCGCAACCTTTTCCGGCGCGACATCAATATCCGGCACGGCGGCAAGCAGGCGCTGTGTATATTCGTGCTGCGGGCGGTTGAGGATGTCCTGTGTCATCCCCTGCTCGACGATCTCGCCCTTGTACATGACGGCGCAGCGCTTCGCGACGGTGGCGATCGCACCGATATCATGGCTGATCATGATAACGGTGAGGTTGAGCTTCTCGACCAGCGAATTGATCAGATCCAGAACCTGCGCCTGAACCGTGACGTCGAGCGCCGTCGTCGGTTCGTCGGCAATCAGGATATCCGGCTTTCCGGCCAGCGCCATGGCGATCAGGATGCGCTGGCGCATGCCGCCCGAAAGCTGGTGCGGGTACTGCGAAAACAGCATCGACGGGTTCGGCAGGCCGACCTGATCGAGCAGCTCCTCCGTACGGGCACGGCGTGCCACCTTGGAAGAAACGCCCTGACCTGCCGCCTTCTCATGCGCCGCGATGACATCGGAAATTTGCCGCCCTATCGAAAACAGCGGGTTGAGATAGGTCATCGGATCCTGGAAGATCATCGAGATGCGGATGCCGCGGATCTTCGTCCAGTCCTTTTCCGGCAGGTTGGTAATGTCCTGCCCGTCAAACGAAATGGAGCCTTCGACGACCTTGGAATTGCGCGGGCCGATGCCGAGCACCGAGCGTACCAGAACGGTCTTGCCCGAACCACTCTCCCCGACGATACCGAGCGTGTCGCCACGGTTGACGGTGAGATTGATACCTTTCAGCACATGCACCGGACCATCGAACGTGCCGATATCGAGCCGGTAATCTTTGATATCAAGAAGAGCTGTCATCGGTCGCGGCTCCTTGGGTCGAGAATGTCACGCAGGCCATCGCCCAGCAGGTTGAAGCCAAGCACGGTGAGGAAGATCGCGGCACCGGGAAAGAGCGAATACCACCACCAGTCCGGCATGTAGGTACGGGCGACCGAAATCATCGCGCCCCATTCCGGCGACGGCGGCTGGGCGCCAAGCCCGATGAAGCCGAGGCTGGCGGCAGACAGGATCGCCATGCCCATGTCCATGCTCATCTTGACGATGATCGGCGACATGCAGTTCGGCAGAATGTGATGCCAAAGGATCCACGGCGTCTTCGCCCCGATCGAACGGGCGGATTCGATGAACAGCTCTTCCTTGATCGACAGCGTTTTCGCCTCGACGAGGCGCACGTAACCGGGCCACCAGACGATCGCGAGCGCCAGCACGCAATTGGTGATGCCGGGACCGAGCGCCGCGACGATGGCCAACGCCAGTGCCAGACCGGGAACCGCGAGGAACAGTTCGGTGAAGCGCATGATCACCGCACGAACCCAGCCGCCGCGATAACCGGCAATGATGCCGAGCGTGATGCCGACGATCGCCGCGATGCCGGTGATGACAACGCCGATCCACAGTGACGTGCGCGCACCGATGATGACGCGGGAAAAGATATCCGCGCCCATTTCATCCGTACCGAACCAGTAGGTGCTGCTCGGCGGCTGCAGCTTGGCCGACATGTTGATCGCACCGCTTGCCGCTTCCGGATAAGGCACGATCAGCGGCCCGATGGCGGCGAGCAAGAGAAACAGCACAACGAGCGAGAGGCCCAGCATGGACGAAAAGCTCTTGCGGAACATGTGCGAATAGAGCCGCCATTGGCGGATCTGGCTGGCATGGCGCTCGCGGAAAGTGAGCGCGCGGGTATCGTCCGCGGTGGTATCGATAGGTGTCATGGGATGAGCCGTCATCACGCTTTCCTGAGACGCGGGTCGATCCAGGCATAGGCCAGATCAACGAGGGTGTTGGCGACGATAAAGAAGAAACCGATCATCAGTGTCACGCCGACCACGGGCTTGAAGTCTGAAGACAGTGCGGACGAGACCGCATAAAGCCCGATGCCCGGCCAGTCGAAGACTGTTTCCACCAGAACGGTGGAACCGAGCATCCAGCCGAAACGCAGGCCGATCATCGCCAACGTCGGCAGCATGGCATTCTTCAGCGCGTAAAGCGCGATGATACGGAAGGATGAAATGCCGTGAGCGCGCGCTGCCACGATGTAATCCGACTGCAGCACTTCGATCATCTCGGCGCGGTTGACGCGCAGGATCGAGGCGAGACAGGGGAATGAAAGCACGATCGCCGGCAGGATGATATGCTGCAACGAGGTCCAGAAAGTCGAGAAATTGCCGGCAATCAGACTGTCGACCAGAAGCAGGCCAGTGACGAATTCCGGCGGGCGGGTGACGAGCGGCAGGCGCCCCGAGACGGGTAGCCATTCCAGATCGACGGCAAACATCAGCTGCAGCAGGATGCCGAACCAGAAGGCTGGGATCGCCACACCGGAGATCGAGAAGATACGCGTCACCTGGTCGAGCGGTCCATCCTTGTAGACGGCCGACAGCATGCCGAGCGGAACGCCAATGATGATGCCGAGGAACATCGCAACGAACACCAGTTCCAGCGTCGCCGGCGCATAGCGCATCACTTCTTCCAGGACCGGCCGCGTGGTGACGATCGAGGTGCCGAGATCACCGCGAACAAGTTCGCCCATATAGACGATGAACTGTTCCGGCAGCGACTTGTCGAGACCGTATTCGGTGCGGATCGTCGCAACCATGTCCTCGGTCGCATTGGGACCGGCCACGAGACGGGCGGGATCGCCGGGCGCGACATTGGTGATGAGGAATGTCAGCGCGGCTATGCCGATCATCGTGCCGACCAGCGTCAGCAACTTTCGGAAGGCGAATGTCAGCATCGTCTTCTCCGTTTGTTATGATTGGCGCATGGCCCGCGGTAGGGAAAGCGGACCATGCGCGCTATTCTGGCTTACTAGAGGGGACTTCAGCCAGTGTTTATTCGGCCTTCACCCACAGCGGGTAGATGTCGACTTCGCCGGTGAACCGGACAGGGCTGAACTGAAAACCCTGCAGATAGTCACGACGCGCCCAGCGGCGGTTCTGCAGCATGCCGAACACTTCCGGCTGGTCTGCGACGATCTGTGTCTGGATGTCGGCATAGAGTTTTGCGCGCTCATCCCAGTTCGACGAGGAGCGGGCCTTGTCGATCATCTCGGTGACCTTCGGATTGTCGTAGAACATCATCGCGAAATACTGGCCCCAGCTGTTCTTGTGATACTGGTAGGCGACAGCGTCCGGATCGGTCGAAACCGGGGTCGTGTAGACCGAGGTCATCGCAGCCGAGGTCTCGACCTTGGAGCCGTTGGCGACCATGTTCGGCCACTGTTCCGGCTTGATCTCGACATTGATGTTGAGCGGCTTCAGGCTGTCGAGCAGCACGAGACCGATGCGGCGGGCTTCTTCGAGACCGGCAACGTGAACGTAAGGCAGGGTGATGCCACCGTTCGGGTAACCGGACTTCGCCAGATATTCCTTGGCCTTGGCAATATCCTGACGCGGAATGCCGGGCACGTCGATATGGCCCTTCATCGCATCCGGGATCGGGCTCGTTTCGAGCGACGCGGCACCGTTATAGACCTGGATCAGCGCATCATAGTCCATCGCATAGGCAATTGCCTTGCGCAGGTTGATATCGGCGGTCGGCCCCTGCTGCGTGTTGAACTTGATGCCGAAGGTGGTCATGCCCTTGTGGTCTTCGATGGCGATGCCCTTGGCACGCGCGATCTGGACATAGTCGTCCGGCGTCAGGCCTTCGACGATATCGGCTTCGCCGCGCTGGAGAGCAGCCTTCTGGGCGGCGGGCTCGCGGATGATCTTGTAGATCACTCCGGCCGGACGGTTTGCATCGCCCTGTGGCCAGCCCTTCCAATAATCGGCAACGGCTTCGGCTTCATAAAGAACATTCGGTTCCCAGCGGCCGAGTTTGAACGGGCCGGAACCGGCTTCGTTGTCGGTCAGCCACTTCTGGCCGTAGTCGCCGTCAACTTCATTGGCCTTAACCTGGGCCGGGTTGACGATGTACCACCAGGGCAGGAAGGAGAGGAAAGGCGTGTAAGGAGCCTTCAGCTCGAACTTGACGGTATAGTCGTCAACGACGCTGATGCCTTCCGGCGCCAGAAAGTCCTTGAGCATCCAGGCGACGCCCTTGTTGAGCTTCAGGCCGCGCTCGAAGGAATAACGGATAGCTTCGGCATTCACCGGATCGCCATTGTGGAACTTGGCATTCTTGACCAGGTGGAAGGTCCAGGTCTTGCCGTCTTCGCTGGTTTCCCACTTTTCAGCGAGCCACGGCTTGATGACGGCCGGATCGCCCTCGTACTTGACCAGCGCGTCATAGACGGCCTGCTGCATCATGCGGGTCGACCAGTCGTAGCGGATATGCGGATCGAGAACCGGAATAGCCTGGCGGCCGCCGACCACGATGACATTACCCTTGTCGGTGCGCTCGAAAGCGCTGGCAGGGGTGGCAAGAACCGACGAGGCGAGAAGCCCCGCGATTGCGATATTCCTGATGATTTTGCCGAACATATAGTTCCCTCTCTTATTAGACGGCTTTAGATCAGACTGACTTTCAACCCTTAGAGCATCTGACGGACGACACCCGCCACCAACCGGCGCGACAGAAGCACCGGCGCATCGATGGATTTGCGCACCGCCTCATGCATCTCGGCCGAATAGCCCATGCAATGCATGACGATGAGATCGCAGCCTTCCAGCAGCTTCGCCCGCTCACTCATTTCGTCACCGGCATAAGGCGATGCGGAAACGAGGCTCGGATTGCCCGGCAGCACATGGCGCT
Organism: Neorhizobium sp. UBA3556; assembly: GCA_002376235.1. GTDB lineage: Bacteria > Pseudomonadota > Alphaproteobacteria > Rhizobiales > Rhizobiaceae > Neorhizobium. The sequence continues at coordinate 69,108 of DFNX01000009.1, forward strand.
CTTCGAAATCCTGGATCTGCCGCTCAAGCGGCACGATGACGCCGAGCTTGCGGGCAGAAGCCGCAAGCGCCTCGACGGTAGAATCGACAATCCGCTGGGCCTCGACCACGAGCGTATTCTTCAGCGGCTCGATCTTCGTGCCGGTGCAAAGCAAAACAATCAGATCAAAACCTTCGCCATCGATCTTCTGAAGCAGGACGTTCAGCTTCTCTTCCGTCAGCGCCTTCGAAGAAACGATCTCCTCGCCACTGGCAAGCCGGGTCGCAAACGAATGCTCGCCATCTCTGGCGCGCATCGCATCGAGTTCCGCCGGGCTCATGCCGTCCAGCACGCCGAACTCTTCATGCACGATCCGGCCTTCCGACAGACCGACGGTAATCTCGGCCATCATTTCAGGTACGAGGTCGACGCGGGGCGTCTGACCGATAGTCACGAAGGCAATCTTTGATGTGGAAGGCATGCTCTCGTTCATTCCCTGCTTTATCTTGTTGGCAGGGAGCCTAGCGCTCGAATACGCGACTTCACTATAGGGTAATGCCCCTAGTGGGTAACAATTCGGAAAGATCTTTTACGATCATTTTTTAGGCAAATCACGTTTTTCACGCAATTTTCTTACTCAATTTCGATTATTTTTGTTACGGATGGCCCGCAGCGACAACCATGCGGATCAGCGCGTTCGAAGACGTCACTTCCATTTTAGCCATCACATTGGAACGGTGGATCTCGACCGTCTTTGGGCTGATGCCGAGCTGACGCGCGATCGCCTTGTTCGAAAGACCTTCCGCCACCAGCGAAAGCACCTGCCGTTCGCGCGGCGTCAACCGCTGCAGCTTTTCTGAAAATTCCGCCGGAACGCCGGGCATAGCGACTGGATGCGTGCCGTGCAGAAGCAGACGAATGGCGCTGACAACGATGCGTCGGGCAAGCACCACCGGCTTGCCGCTCGCCTTGGCGACCGTCTGCCTGTCGGCCTCGGTAAAACTCACGGAATTCAGCACGATGATCTCTGCATCCGCGAGATCGAGCAGCGCCCCCGCCAGCAAACGCTTGTCGCCATCCGCGGCATAACTTGCGGTGATCTTGTAGGGCGAAAGTGCCGGGATATCGAGCTCGTCGATCTGCTGTTCCAACGGCTGGATCAGGCCCACGGCAGATCCATGCGCCGCAAGTGAAATCACCGTCGACTCCATGGCGCGCTGGGCATTCACGGTCGGACACGTGCTCTCGAAATCCCTGAAAAGCCCGGTCGACAGGATCACCACCAGATCGAACTCGTTCGGCTGGAAGGCGGCTGCGATCTTCGCCATCCGCTCGGTAATCCGCGGCTTGGAAACGACGATATCGCTGCCATCGGCCAGCCGGGTCACGATACTGGTCTCACCAGGCCGTACCTTGAGGTCGTTGATCTCGGCCTGCGACAGACCATCCAGAGCACCGATTTCGAGCGCCTCTATCGGCAGATCGAGGTTCACGAGCATGTCGTCGATAATGTCCGAACGCGGCGATTGACCAACGCTCAAAAACATCACGCGATGGGGCGGTTCCGCTGCTTCCGCGATGGTCGAAGACGGAGTGTGAGGATGCTTCGTCACGGGCAGGGAATCGGTCCTTCTGATCGTATCGTCAACTTCGTTCTAGACATGCACAAATTAAAGGCAAGCCCATTCTAGGGGCAGTCCCCTATAGGCAGCCCTCGCCTCACATGGCTAGGTTCTAGCACATTATTCGGAGGCAAACATGATCCGTGATTTCGATGAGAGCGAGATCGACCCCCTTGCGATTGGTGCCTGGATTCTCGGGACCGGTGGCGGTGGCAGTCCTTATCTGGCTCAGCTCAACCTGAAAAAACTCTACAAGGACGGCAAGCGCATCAAGCTTATCGATCCGAACGCACTGGATGATGGTGATGCCGTCGCAGTCGTGTCGAAGATGGGTGCCCCCCTCGTCGGCCAGGAACGTCTGGTCGATCCGGCCCATCTTGCCCGCGCCATGCAGCTGATGGAAGAATATACCGGCCGCAAGTTCCGCGCCGTGATGAGCGTCGAGATCGGTGGTGGCAACGCGCTGTCGCCCTTCCTCGCAGCCGCCATGCTGGATATCCCGGTGGTTGACGCAGACGCGATGGGCCGTGCCTATCCGGAAGCGCAGATGACCAGTTTCGCCATCGGCGACCTGCCGATGTACCCGCTGACGCTGGTCGATTGCCGCGACAACGAGGCAATCGTTGCAAAGGCCGCATCCTGGAAGTGGATGGAGCGCATCTCGCGCAAGATCTGCACCGAAGTCGGCTCCACCTCTGCCACCTGCAAGGCACCCCGCACCGGCAAGGAAGTCAAGGAATGGGGCGTGCTCCACACCGTGACCAAGGCCGTCAGCCTCGGCCGTGCAGTGCTTCAAGCCCGCGCCGCCCATACCGACCCGATCGCAGCCGTGCTGGCTCACGAAGGCGGCAAGGTTCTGTTCAAGGGCAAGGTTGCTGACGTGGATCGCACCACGACCGGCGGCTTCCTTCGCGGTGCAGCCCATCTTGAAGGTCTCGATGACGACCGCGGCTCCAAGGTCGAACTCGCCTTCCAGAACGAATGGGCAGTCGCCTTCCGCGACGGCCAGCCGATCGCCATGACTCCTGACCTGATCTGCCTTCTCGACACCGTGTCGGGTGAAGCGATCGGTACGGAAACCGTGCGTTACGGCCAGCGCGTCACGGTTGTCGCCCTGCCGGCACCGGATGTTCTGACCAGCCCCAAGGGCCTGGAACATGTCGGCCCCCGCGCCTTCGGATATGATCTTGATTTCAAATCGGTGTTTGCAGCATGAAGCGGATCGGAATTGACGTCGGCGGCACCAATACGGATGCCGTGCTCATCGATGGCGAGAAAGTCGTTTCCGCCATCAAGTTTCCCACCACCGCGGATGTGATGCAGGGTGTCGTCAACGCCATCGGTCACGTCGTGTCCTCGCAGGCGCCGGGCGCTTCGCCGATCGACGCCGTGATGATCGGCACCACGCATTTCACCAATGCCGTCGTCGAGCGTGCCCGCCTCGAGCGCATCGCCGCGATCCGCATCGCCATGCCGGCCGGCGCATCTCTGCCGCCGATGATCGACTGGCCGGATGACCTGCGCGAAAGCGTCGATCCGCTGTCCTTCATGGTCCATGGCGGCCACGAATATGACGGCCGTCCGTTGGTGCCGCTTGCCCGCGACGAAATCCGCGATGCGGCAATGAAAATCCGCGACGCCGGCATCACCTCGGTCGGCATCACCGCGCTCTTCTCGCCGCTGACGGCCGAATGCGAGCTGGAAGCAGCTGAGATCGTCCGTTCGATCATCCCGGATGCGCGTATCACGCTGTCGCATACGCTCGGCCGCATCGGCCTTCTGGAACGCGAAAACGTCACGCTTCTGAACGCCGCCCTTCAGGGTCTCGGCCGCAAGACGATCGACGCCTTCAAGGATGCGCTCGTCAAGGCCGGCGTCAACGCCCCCTTCTACCTCACCCAGAACGACGGCACCGTCGTGCTGGCGGATGTCGCAGCGGCAAACCCGGTCTACAGCTTCGCGTCGGGCCCGACTAACTCCATGCGCGGTGCGGCCTTCCTCACCGGCCTGAAGGAAGCCATGGTTATCGATGTCGGCGGTACGACTTCCGATATCGGCTGCCTCGTCGGCGGTTTTCCGCGTGAAGCCAATAACGTGGTGGAAGTCGGCGGCGTGCGCACCCTGTTCCGCATGCCCGACCTTCTGCCCATGGCACTCGGAGGCGGCACGATCATCGATCCGGAAACCCGCAAGATCGGCCCGCGTTCGGTCGGTTACCGGATCACCGAAAAGGCGCTCGTCTTCGGCGGTGATACGCTGACCACGACCGACGTTGCCGTGGCCGCTGGCCTCGTCGAAATCGGCGACCGTGACCGCGTCAAGCATCTCGACAAGGCAATGGTTGCCGACCTCCTGAAGCGCATCGAAGCCATGGTTGAAGACGGCGTAGACCGGATGAAGACCTCGGCAGAAGGCGTCAGCCTGATCGCCGTCGGTGGCGGTGCCTTCCTCATCCCGGAAAAGCTGAAAGGCGCCAGCGAAGTGCTGCGCGTCGAACATGCAGGCGTCGCCAATGCACTCGGTGCGGCCATGGCGCAGGTCTCCGGCGAAGTCGACCAGGTATTCTCCGACATGTCGCGAGACAAGGCGATTGCCGAAGCCGAGCGTATCGCCCACGAGCGCGCCATCGAATCCGGCGCCGATCCGAAGTCGATCGTCACGCTGGATACGGAAGACATTCCGATCGCCTATCTGCCGGGTGATGCCCGCCGCGTGCGCGTCCGCGTTGTCGGCGATATCGCTTTCATGAAGGATCAACAGAAACAGGCTTCGTAAACGCAGGTTAGCGCGCTACCGTAGCACAAAAATCGATGTCCCCGATCTCCTTGAGGATCGGGGACTTTCCATATTGAACAGGCGAGGATGCGTCATGAAGGCCATGTATTACGAAGCGTTCGAACAGATGCCCGAGATCAGGACGCTTCCCGATCCCGAGCCGACCTTTGGCGGTGTCGTGATCAAGGTCGGCGCGACCGGTCTTTGCCGCAGCGATTGGCACGGCTGGAAGGGCCATGACCCGGATATCCAGCTGCCGCACGTTCCGGGCCACGAACTGGCCGGCAAGGTGGTGGCGACCGGCAAGGGCGTCATGCGTTTCAAGGTCGGCGATCGCGTTACCGTGCCCTTCGTTTCCGGCTGCGGCCATTGCGCCGAATGCCATTCCGGCAACCAGCAGGTCTGCCCCGACCAGTTCCAGCCCGGCTTCACCCATTGGGGATCCTTCGCCGAATATGTCGCGATCGATTATGCCGACACTAACCTCGTGCATCTACCGGAGGATATCGATGATGCGACGGCCGCAAGTCTCGGCTGCCGTTTCGCCACATCCTTCCGCGCCGTTGCCGATCAGGCGCGCACCGGCCCCGGCGACTGGGTCGCCGTCCACGGCTGCGGCGGCGTCGGCCTCTCTGCAATCATGATCGCGACGGCCCTCGGTGCAAACGTCATCGGGATAGACCTGACCGAGGACAAGCTCGCATTCGCGCGGCAATGCGGAGCAGTTGCCACGATCAATGCCGGTTCGGTGCCGGATGTCGTGGAAGCCGTACGGGAAATCACCAAGGGCGGCGCACATGTCTCGATCGATGCGCTCGGCCACCCGACAACCTGTTTCAACTCGATCAAGAACCTGCGCCGCCGCGGCCGTCACGTCCAGGTCGGTCTGATGCTCGGCGAACATGCAACGCCGCAGATTCCCATGGCGCAGGTCATCGGCCACGAGCTGGAAATCTACGGCAGCCATGGCATGCAGGCCTGGCGCTACGATGCGATGCTCTCCATGCTCACCGCCGGAAAGATGAAGCCGCAGCAGCTCATCTCGAAGCACGTAAGCCTCGCCGAAGGCGTGCATGAACTGGTCAATCTCGACAAGGCCGAGACACCCGGCATCGCCGTCATCACCAGCTTCTAAGACTACTAAACATCCGGGTGGCTAAAGCATCAGCCACCCACAAACGCATCCTGATTGTCCTGCACCAGCGCCGTCAGATAATCGGCAACCGCCCGCACGCGCGGAACCCGGCTCATGTCGCGATGGCGCACGATGTAGTAATGCCGCGTCAGTTGAACCTCGCGCGGCAGCACGATCTCCAGTTCGCTCTGCCGGCTGGCGATGAAATGCGGTAGGATGCACAGCCCCAGCCCGTTCAGCGTCGCCGTCAACTGCGCAAAAATGCTGGAGCTCTGGAATTTCGGTTTTATGCCGGGATGCACGTCGCCGAGATAATCCAGCCCCGGCGCAAAGATCATGTCTTCGATATAGCCTATGAACGGATGATCGAGCAGGTCTTCCCGCCGCTTCAGCGGTGCCGCACCGGCCAGATAGCGCTTCGATCCATAGATGTTGAGCTTGTAGTCGGTAATCTTCTCGATCAGGTAAGGCCCGGCCTTGGGTGGATCGAGCGCCACCGCGATATCTGCCTCCTTGCGCGACAGCGACATGATCTGCTGGATCGTCACCAGTTCCAGTGAAAGGCTCGGATGCCGCGCGGTAAAATCTCCGAGATGATGGGTGAGGAAGAAGTTGGAAAAACCTTCCGGAGCACTCAGCCTCACGACGCCCTGATGCGCCGCATTGCCGGACGTGATCTCCGCCTGCAGCCGGTCCGCCTCCCCCTCCATCCGCTCCGCCGTCTCGACGAAACGCTGGCCGACAGCTGTCAGCACATAACCGCGCGGATTACGCTCGAAGAGCTTGACCTTGAGGGCAAATTCCAGCCGGTCGATGCGGCGCGAGACGGTGGCATGGCTGGTGCGCAGGTGGCGCGCCGCCGTCGACAGCTGCCCCGTGCGGGCAACCGCCAGAAAATACTGCAGGTCATCCCAGGTAAAGATGGGATTGCCGCTCATACCCCCTCCCCGGTTCGAGCCGATCTGTTCAAAAATGCACAGATGCTGTTTGCAATTAATAGCGCCAAGCTTCTTGCGTCAACGGTCGTTTTCCTCAACCATGTGCTTATGGAAGTGCTGCTTTGAGGAGGGCAGCCTGCCAATTTTGAACAGATTAGCGCTCTGCAATCTCTGGGAGGAGACCTTATGCGTAAGACGTTCCTGACGTCGCTGGCCTTAGTGCTGGCGAGCGGCACTGCATTTGCTCAATCGGCATCAGATGGAAAAGTGAAGATCGGCATCCTGAACGACCAGTCAGGCGTCTATGCCGATTTCGGCGGCAAGTCGTCGGTGGAAGCCGCGAAAATGGCGATCGAGGATTACGGCGGCAAGGTGCTCGGTGTGCCGGTCGAACTCGTCAATGCCGACCATCAGAACAAGCCCGACGTCGCCTCCAACATCGCGCGTCAGTGGTACGATACCGAGCAGGTCGATGCGATCATGGACCTGACGACGTCGTCGGTCGGTCTCGCCGTGCAGGCGCTGTCCAAGGACAAGAAGAAGATCACCATCAACACCGGTGCCGCGACCGTCGATCTGACCGGAAAGGCCTGCACCCCCTATGGTTTCCACTGGGCATACGACACCCATGCGCTGGCCGTCGGTACCGGCGGTGCCATGGTCAAACAGGGAGGCGATACGTGGTTCTTCCTGACCGCCGATTATGCCTTCGGCTATTCGCTGGAACAGCAGACCAGCGATTACGTCAAGGCCAATGGTGGACAGGTGCTCGGCTCGGTGCGCCATCCGCTGTCCAGCCAGGACTTTTCATCCTTCCTGCTGCAGGCCCAGTCATCCGGCGCCAAGGTGATTGGCCTCGCCAATGCCGGCCTCGATACGGCAAACACGATCAAGCAGGCCGCCGAATTCGGCATCACACAGGGTGGCCAGAACCTTGCGGCGCTGCTCTTCACGCTGGCCGAAGTCCATGGCCTCGGGCTTGAAGCCGCACAGGGCCTGACACTCACCGAGGGCTATTACTGGAACCTCGACGACCAGAGCCGCGAATTCGGCAAGAAATTCTTCGCCAAGACGCAGAGAATGCCGAACATGGTTCATGCCGGCACCTATTCGGCCGTGACCCATTATCTGAAGGCGGTCGAAAAGGCAGGCACTGACGATGCGGATGCGGTGGCGAAAGCCATGCGTGACATGCCGGTCGACGACTTCTTCGGCCGCGGCGGTACCGTGGCAGCGAATGGCCGCATGATCCACGACATGTATCTCCTGCAGGTCAAGAAACCGGCCGACAGCAAGGAGCCCTTCGACTATTACAACGTCCTCGCCACCATTCCCGGCAAGGATGCCTATCTCGATCCCGCCAAGTCGGGCTGCGAGCTGGTGAAATAATGGCAGCGCCTGCACGGGAACTGCACGAGGAGCCGCGGGTGGTCTTATCTGCCCGCGGTCTCTCCAAGAGTTTTGGCGCTTTCGCAGCGGTAAGGGATGTCGATCTCGACATCTACCACGCCCGCGTACACGCGCTGATCGGCCCGAATGGTGCCGGCAAGACGACGGTCTTCAACCTTCTCACCAAATTCCTGCAGCCGACCGCAGGCTCGATTACGCTTCTCGGCACCGATATCACCAAAACCTCGCCGGACAAGGTCGCTCGCATGGGCCTGGTCCGCTCGTTCCAGATCTCCGCAGTCTTCCCGCATCTGACCGTTCTCGACAATGTCCGAGTTGCGCTGCAGCGCCCGAACGGATTGTCGACCCAGTTCTGGTTGCCCACCTCCTCGCTCGACCGGCTGAACGCCCGCGCCGATGAACTGATCGAAAATGTTGGCCTGAAACGCGAACGCAATGCGATGGCCGCCGACCTGTCCTACGGCCGCAAGCGCGTGCTCGAAATCGCAACCACGCTGGCGCTCGATCCGAAAGTGTTGCTGCTCGACGAGCCGATGGCCGGCATGGGCCAGGAGGATATCGGCACCGTCTCAAACATCATCCGTGAAGTGGCGAAGACCCGCGCCGTCTTGATGGTCGAACACAATCTTTCGGTCGTGGCCGATATCTGTCACCACGTCACAGTTCTGCAGCGCGGCGAAATTCTTGCCGAAGGCGACTATGCGGCGGTCTCTCAGGATGAGCGCGTGCGGCTCGCCTACATGGGCACGGAGGACGCGTGATGGCAAAACCGCTTCTCGAAGTTTCCAATCTCAACGCGTGGTATGGCGAAAGCCATATCCTGCACGGTGTCAACATGACTGTTGGTGAAGGCGAGACGATCACCATTTTAGGCCGCAACGGCGTCGGCAAGACGACGACGCTGCGCACCATCATGGGGATCATCCGCGAGCGCAAGGGCGAAATCCGCTTTGCCGGCAAGGATATGCTCGGCGTTCCCCTGCACCGGACCGCCCATGCAGGTCTTGGCTTCGTGCCCGAAGAGCGCGGCATCTTCTCGACGCTGACGGTGGACGAAAACCTGATGCTGCCGCCGGTGGTGGCGGAGGGCGGCATGCCGCTCGATGAGATCTACGCGCTTTTCCCGAACCTTCACGAAAGACGTTCCAGCCCCGGCACCAAGCTCTCCGGCGGCGAACAGCAGATGCTCGCCATCGCCCGCATCCTGCGTACCGGTGTGAAACTCCTGATCCTCGATGAACCGACGGAAGGCCTTGCTCCAGTCATAGTCCAGCGCATCGGCGAGGTACTGAAGACGTTGAAGGAACGCGGCATGACAGTGTTGATGGTCGAACAGAATTTCCGCTTCGCCAGTCGCGTCGCCGACCGTTTTTACCTGATGGATCACGGCAGGATGGTCGCTGACTTCCCGGTCGGCGAGCTGCCGAAGCAGATGGATACGCTGCATAAGGTTCTGGGGGTTTGATATCATGACCATGATCTTCGGCATCCCGCTCCAAGCCTTTATGGGCCAGCTTCTCATCGGCCTGATCAACGGCTCCTTCTACGCGCTCTTGAGCCTCGGCCTCGCCGTGATTTTCGGCCTGCTGCGCGTCATCAACTTCGCCCATGGCGCGCAATATATGCTCGGCGCCTTCGTCGCGATGCTGATGCTGCAATATTTCGGCATCAACTACTGGTTCGCGCTTCTGCTGGCCCCGATCGTCGTCGGCCTCTTCGGCGCGGTCATCGAGCGGCTGCTCCTGTCGCGGCTCTACAAGCTCGACCACCTCTACGGCCTGCTCTTCACCTTCGGCCTGGCGCTGACGATCGAAGGTACGTTCCGTTATCTCTACGGTTCTTCCGGCCAACCTTACGCGCCGCCTCCTGCACTGACCGGCGCGACCAATCTCGGCTTCATGTTCCTGCCGAATTACCGCGGCTGGGTAGTCGTAGTGTCGCTGATCGCCTGTATCGGCACCTGGCTGTTGATCGAGAAGACCAAGCTCGGCGCCTACCTGCGCGCAGCAACGGAGAACCCGACACTGGTGCAGGCATTCGGCGTCAATGTGCCGATGCTGCTGACGCTGACCTACGCGCTCGGCGCTGGCCTTGCTGCCTTTGCCGGCGTGCTTGCCGCCCCCGTCTACCAGGTTTCGCCGCTGATGGGATCCAACATCATCATCGTCGTTTTTGCCGTGGTCGTGGTCGGCGGCATGGGCTCGATCATGGGCGCCATCCTCACCGGCTACATGCTCGGCATCGCCGAGGGCCTGACAAAAGTCTTTTATCCGGAAGCCTCGAATATCGTCATCTTCGTGATCATGGCGATCGTGCTTCTCATCCGCCCCGCCGGCCTTTTCGGCCGGGATGCGTAAGCGAGGCAAAGTCATGAGCCATGTCGCCCATTCAACCACAACGACAACCGCCCGCACAGAGCGTTCGGCTACCGCTTCGAAAGCCTATGTGGCCTTTCTCGGCATTGGCCTCGTCCTGTTGATCGTGGCACCGCTATTCTTCTACCCGATATTCCTGATGAAGCTGCTCTGCTTCGCGCTTTTTGCCTGCGCCTTCAATCTTCTGCTTGGTTATACCGGCCTCTTGTCCTTTGGCCATGCAACCTTCTTCGGCGGCGCGGCCTATTTCACAGCCCATGTGGTGAAGGAATGGGGCGTAACACCGGAAATCGGCATCCTAATCGGAGTTGCGGGTGCTGCAGCACTCGGCCTGATCATGGGGTTTTTCGCCATCCGCCGACAGGGCATCTATTTCGCCATGATCACCCTGGCGCTTTCGCAGATGTTCTTCTTCTTCTGCCTGCAGGCATCATTCACCCATGGCGAGGACGGCATCCAGTCCGTGCCGCGCGGCCATCTCTTCGGGTTTATCGACCTCAACGATACGACAAGCATGTATTACTTCGTGCTCGCCGTCTTCCTGATCGGCATGATCGTCATCTGGCGCTTCATCAACTCGCCCTTCGGCATGATCCTGAAATCGATCCGCGAAAACGAACAGCGCGCCGTCTCGCTCGGTTATTCGGTGGCTCGATACAAGCTCGGCGCCTTCGTCATGTCGGCAGCGCTCGCGGGTATGGCCGGCGGCACCAAGGCGCTGGTTTTCCAGTTCGCCACGCTCACCGATGTCGGCTGGCAGATGTCCGGCGAAGTCATCCTGATGACCCTGCTCGGCGGCATCGGCACGCTGATCGGCCCGATCTTCGGTGCCGGGCTCGTCGTGACGCTGCAAAACTATCTCGCCACCTCGCAATTCCCGGTCACAATCATCACCGGCGTCGTCTTCATGGTCTGCGTCCTCCTCTTCCGCCGCGGCATCATCGGTGAATTCTACGCCTCCCGCCTTGGCCGAAAGCTCGGCTTCGAGCACAGGCGCTGATCGGCTAGCAACATGGAAACCTACGATTACATCATCATCGGTGCGGGCAGCGCCGGCTGCGTGCTCGCCAACCGCCTGTCGGAAGACAGCCGCAATCGTGTCCTGCTTCTGGAGGCCGGTGGCAATGACAATTACCATTGGGTCCATATCCCGGTCGGTTATCTCTACTGCATCAATAACCCGCGCACCGACTGGTGTTTCACCACCGAAAAGGAAGAGCGCCTCAACGGTCGCTCGCTCTCCTATCCACGCGGAAAACTGCTCGGGGGCTGCTCGTCGATCAACGGCATGATCTATATGCGCGGCCAGGCGCGCGACTATGATCTCTGGCGGCAGATGGGCTGCTCCGGCTGGGGCTGGGATAATGTTCTGCCGCTCTTCAGAAAGAGCCAGGATTTCTACAAAGGTGCCGATCTGATGCACGGCGCCGGTGGGGAATGGCGGGTGGAAAAGGCCCGCGTCCGCTGGGCCGTGCTCGACGCCTTCCAGAAGGCCGCCGAAGAAGCTGGCATTCCCGCCATTGACGATTTCAATCGCGGCGATAACGAAGGCTCCAGCTATTTCGACGTCAACCAGCGCTCCGGCATCCGCTGGAACACATCGAAAGCCTTTCTGCGCCCGGCAATGAAGCGCCCGAACCTCAACGTCCTGACCAAGGCGCATGTGCGAAAATTGATCGTCGAGGTCGGCGAGGTGAAGGGCGTCGAATTCCAGCATGACGGGATCACAAAAACCGCACATGCCCGCCGCGAGACCATCCTCTCGGCCGGCGCGATCGGCACACCGCATGTGCTGGAACTCTCCGGCATCGGCCGCGGCGACGTTCTCTCTGAGGCAGGGATCGAAACGATGAAGGAGGTGAGAAGCGTCGGTGAAAACCTGCAGGACCATCTCCAGCTTCGCCTCGTCTACAAGGTCACCGGCGTGCCGACGCTGAACGAAAAGGCCTCCCGGCTTCTCGGCAAGGCGGCGATCGGGCTGGAATATGCGCTGAAACGCTCCGGCCCGATGTCCATGGCCCCGAGCCAGCTCGGCATCTTCACGAAATCAGGACCCGACAAGGAAACCGCCGATCTCGAATATCACGTCCAGCCGGTCTCGCTCGACCGGTTCGGAGAACCAGTCCACGCCTTCCCGGCGATGACCGCAAGTGTCTGCAATCTTCGGCCCGAAAGCCGCGGCTCGGTGCATCTGAAAAGCCCGGACTTTGCTGCCGCGCCTGCAATCCGCCCGAACTATCTCTCCACTGCCGCCGACCGCGACGTGGCCGTCCGTTCTATCCGCCTGACCCGTGAGATCGTCAAGAAGCCTGCCTTCGCTCGCTACAATCCTCAGGAATACAAGCCCGGCCCGGCTTACGAGACCGATGCCGATCTGGAGCGCGCCGCCGGCGAGATCGGCACGACGATCTTCCACCCGGTCGGCACCGCCCGCATGGGCGCCGATCCCGACAGCGTCGTTGATCCACGATTGAAGCTTCGCGCACTCGGAAAACTGCGCATCGCCGATGCCTCGATCATGCCGACGATAACATCCGGCAACACCAATTCGCCGACGATCATGATCGCCGAAAAGGCAGCAGAGCTGATCCTCGCGGACAATCGCTGACGATAATCGGCGCAAGATGAAAGGGAGAGAAAACATGACCCGGATCGCATTCATCGGCCTCGGAAACATGGGCGGCCCCATGGCCGCAAACCTGGTGAAGTCAGGCCACGCAGTCTCCGGCTTCGATCTCTCCGAGGCCTCGGTGAAAGCTGCCACTGAGGCGGGCGTCGATCCGGCGGCATCGCTTGCTGAAGCAGTGCGGGACGCCGAATGCGTCATCACCATGCTGCCCAAGGGCCAACATGTTGTCTCCGTCTGGACCGATCTCGCCACGCTCGTGGCGGAAGGTACGCTCCTTATCGATTGCTCGACCGTGGATGTGGACAGTGCCCGTAGAGCCCACGGCCTTGCCGGTGCGATGAACTGCCCCTCGCTCGATGCCCCTGTCTCGGGCGGCACGACGGGGGCGGCAGCCGGCACACTCACCTTCATGGTCGGCGGTTCGGAAGGTGCCTTTGCGGCTGGGAAACAGATCCTCGAAGCCATGGGCAAAAAGATCGTCCATTGCGGCGGCAATGGCGCTGGTCAGGCGGCAAAGATCTGCAACAACATGATCCTCGGCATCTCTATGATCGGCGTCGCAGAAGCCTTCGTCCTGGCGGAAAAGCTCGGCCTGTCTCATCAGGCCCTGTTCGATGTCGCCTCGACCTCGTCCGGCCAATGTTGGTCTCTGACCACCTATTGCCCCGTGCCCGGCCCCGTGCCGACCTCGCCGGCGAACAACGATTATAAGCCGGGCTTTGCTGCCGCATTGATGCTGAAGGATCTGATGCTGTCGCAGGAAGCCGCCAGCCATTCCGGCGCCAGAACCCCGCTCGGCGCGCATGCCGCCGAGATCTACAAAGCCTTCGAGACCAGCGGCCACGGCACGGAGGATTTCTCCGCCATCATCCGCATGTTGCGGCAGACGCAAGCATCCTAATCTCAACGAGAAGGAAGGCGACAAAGCCACCCTCCCCCGATTTCCTGTCTGGTGGAATCCCCCTCACCCGAGGTCGACGCCGCAGAAATTGACCTCAAGCCCGAGTTCCGCCGCAAGTGCTGCCTTGGCGAGCGCCGCCCGATCCGCCTCTGCCGCCGAGTTCGCATAGGCGACCTGGATATGGTTCGCCTTATGGCGCGCCATCATCTGGTCGCGGGAAACGCCAGTCAGCACCGCATGCATCATCGGCCACTGTTCATTGGTCGATTTCCATCGACGCTCTGTTTCTTCCTTGGGCAGAGACACGGCCTGACCGCGGCCGATATCCATCTTCAGCCTGTTGTCCTCGACGAAGATGCGCGACCAGACGACCTCGCCGGGTTTTGCAATGCCTCGCAGCGTGCCGCCGCCTGCGGGGAAGAACATCGGCGGCTGGCGCAGACTGTCCGATCCGGCCCAGCCGCCTTCGTGATGGGCAGGCGGAGCGGCACCGGAAATTTCGAATACCCAGACAAAACCATCGACCGTACCGGTCGGATCGACACCACCCCAGCGCAGGTCATGCAGGGTGTTTTCAACCGGCTGGCCGAGCGCCCGGTGCAGGCGGTTGGTCATCAGCCCATCGAGACCGGCGCATTCGTCCACTTCGTTGAAATGCACGATCGCTTTGCCCTGCCGAATGACCTTGCCGTCCCGGCCTTTGACATCCGGACGCCCGTCATCGTTCAAGATGCCCTCGACAAGATCGGATGCCGGCAGCAGATCCTTGAGCCCCTGCTGGTACTGAATGCCGATCGCCTCGCAACCGAAGTCCTCGGCAATGCGCACGGCCGCGATATACATGCGGCATTGGTCGATCACCTGATCTTCCGTCAGTTCCTGCTTCGGATCCGTGCCCAGATGGAACTTCATGCCCTTGGCCAGCAGGTCCTGATAGACCGCGCGGCCTTCCTCGACCGGCACCTGATTGGTGGCGAAATAAAGCGCCGACTGCGACAGGCGCTCCTTGAAGATGCCGAGCGGCATCAGCAACTCGTCCGGCACGATGGCATTATACATGCCCATGCAACCCTCGTCGAAAATGCCGAGAATGACCTTGTTGGTGCGGAAATCGTCAGCGATCTCCTTCGCCAGATCCTTGAGATCCTGCGGTACGTTGCCGGCCTTGAACGGCGTCACATGGCTCGTGTCATGGTCGACCGTGCCTTCCGAAAGCCATTGGGAAAGACCGCTGCGAAAGAAGTCGTCGTCGAAAGTCTCGCTCCACAGCGAGGAATAGGCAACGCCCGCCTTGGTCAGCGAGCCGTTGAGATTGAGCAAGCCGACCAGACCCGGCCATTGGCCGGACCAGTTCGCGACGGTCAGGATCGGTCCCTTGTGGCTGGTGAGACCGGCAAGCACATGATGCGAATACTGCCAGACGGATTCTGCGACGATCACCGGCACACTGGGATCGATCTTCGCAAACGCATCCATGCCCTCGCGCTGCGAGGCGAGAAAGCCGTGGCCTTCTTCCGGCTTGTAGGCGTGAGCGCGATTTACCGTGTAGCCGAGGCTGGCGAGTACCTCGCAGAGTTTCTTTTCCATCGAATCCTGCGTCGCCCAGCATTGCTGGTTGGCGGACAGGCGAAGGTCGCCGCTGGCGAAAAGTGCAATCTCTGTGGTCATGTTCCTCATCCCTCAAATCAATGATCAGTGCCGGCCATCAGCTCGGCATAGGCAACAAAGTCCTCCTGCATGCGGCGGAAGACGTGATATTTGCGGTCGTGATAGATGGCGATCTCGCCCCCGCGTGGAGAAATGCGGCTGCCGGGGCCGCTCATGGCGCGCATGGCGGCAGGCAGGTCGTCATAATGACCGCTGGCCACCGCACCCAGCATCGCGCTGCCGACAAGAACCGGCTCGCGCTGGTCCGGCACCACGATTGCGCAGCCCGTCGCATCCGCATGCTCGCGCAAAAACAGCCTGTTCTGGGCCAAGCCGCCGCTGACGACCAGCGTATCGACGGTGACGCCATTGGCGCGCATTTCCGCGATGATATGGCGTGTGCCGTAAGCGAGAGCCTGCAACGTCGCGAGATAATCGAGCGCCAGATCGTCCAGCCCGCGATCGAGCGTGAGACCGGTAATCCCTCCCTTGCGCAGCGGGTCCGCTAGCGGCGAACGGTTGCCGTGAAAATCGGGCTGCACATGCCGCGATTTGGTCAGCGTTGCCGTCTCGCCATCAGCGGCCATCGCCTCGAGCCGGCGATCAAATAGGGCAAACACGGAAATGCCTTCAGCCTTCGCCATCTCGCGCGCTTCATGGATCGCCGCATGGCCATCGATCACCCGGTCGATCAGCGCACCGGCTGCCGATTGCCCTGCTTCGTTTGCCCAGAGCCCCGGTAGCAGAACGGAGAAGTAAGGCCCCCAGACACCTGGCACAAAGGCCGGCTTTTCGCTGACGGTTATATGGCAGGACGAGGTTCCGGCAATCAGCGCCAGACGCTCATCAAGCGCGCCGTCGCGAAGATCGACCCCCATAGTGCCGAGCGCACCGGAATAGGCATCGATCAAGCTTGCCGCAACCGCCGTGCCCGGAACAAGCTCGAGATCCGCGGCTGCAGCATCCGAAAGCGCACCGACCTTGTCGCCCGGTGCCGCAAACCGGTTGCCGATAGCGCGAAAATTGTCGGCACCAAGTTCGGCAATTCCGGCGCTTTCGAAATAGGCCTCGTCCCAGCCCTCGCCCTTCGTTCCGTTCTGGCCGAGATAGGTCCATTTGCACACGGTGCTGCACAGCGAACGGATATCTTCACCCGTGGCCTTGTGAACCAGCCAGTCGGGCAGATCGAAAAACGCATGCGCGCGGGCGAAACTTTGCGGCATCTCGCGTTTCAGCCAGCGCAGTTTCGGCGTCTCCATCTCCGGCGAGATGACCCCGCCGACATAGTCGAGAACCGGGCTTTTCAGCGCGTTGATCTCATCCGCATCGCCGATCGCGCGGTGATCCATCCACACAATGATGTTCCAGTCGTCATCGCCGCCGGGGCTGACCGTGACCGGCCCGCCCTTCTCGTCCACCACGACCAGCGAGCAGGTGGCATCGAAGCCAATACCGGCCACGTCGGCGGCGGCAAGCCCGGCATCCGCCATCGCCGTCTTCACGCAAGTGCAGATCGCCGCCCAGATGTCGCTTGAGGATTGGTTGACGAAATCCGGCTTCGGCTTTTCGGTCGCGATCGCCTGCGAATGCGCAGCGAGCAAAGTCCCTTGCGCATCAAAAATCCCGGCACGGGCGCTTCCGGTGCCGACGTCAATTCCGATGAATGAGGTCATGTCAGTTATCCGCAATGGCAGGACCAGAACGCAGGGCGTCCTGAAGTCCATCTCTTTGAAAAAAGGTCTTGAAAGATGCGAGGGGCAGCGATCACACCACCCCTCATTGCCTCAAAGTCGCTGGCCGCTCGCCTTGTCGAACAGATGCGCCTTGCTCGGATCGATCGCCAATCCGATCTCGTCGCCGAAATGGATGCTCAAACGCTCGCGGAACAGGCAGGAGATCTGCTCGCCATGGCCGGCCACACGGGCAAAGATTTCAGAACCCGTGCCTTCGACGATCTCGACACGTCCCTGCACACCGCCGGCATTGTCTGCGCGGATATGTTCCGGGCGAATGCCGTAGACCAGCGATTTGCCGCCAAGCCTTGCCGGATCGGCACCGGCCGGCAGCGGCAGTACGAGACCCTTGTCGCTGCGGAACACACCCTCTTCGATCTTTCCTTCGATGAAATTCATAGCAGGCGAGCCGATGAAGCCGGCGACGAACAGGTTGGCTGGACGATCATAGAGATCGAGAGGCGCGCCAACCTGCTCGATATTACCTTCCTGCAGCACCACGATCTTGTCGGCCATGGTCATAGCTTCGATCTGGTCGTGGGTGACGTAGATGATCGTCGTGCCGATCCGCTGATGCAGCGCCTTGATCTCGGCGCGCATCTGCACGCGCAGTTTGGCATCGAGATTGGAGAGCGGTTCGTCGAACAGAAACACCTGCGGATCGCGCACCAGCGCGCGGCCCATGGCGACGCGCTGGCGCTGACCGCCGGAAAGCTGGCGCGGATACCGGTCGAGCAGCTTGTCCAGCCCCAGAATGCCGGCGGCATTCTCCACCTTTCTGCGCGTTTCGTTGACATCAGCCTTCTTCAGCTTCAGCGCGAAGGCCATATTTTCCGCCACTGTCATATGCGGATAGAGCGCATAGTTCTGGAATACCATGGCGATATCGCGGTCGCGCGCCGGAAGATGAGAAACCTCCCGCGGCCCGATGCGGATGGCGCCACCCGTAACGTCCTCAAGCCCCGCCACCATGCGCAAAAGCGTGGACTTGCCGCAGCCGGATGGGCCGACGAGCACGACGAACTCGCCGTCGGCAATATCGACGCTCAGGTCGCGAATGATCTCGACGGCTCCGTAGCGCTTCTGGATGTTCTGGATATTGACTGTTGCCATTTGAAAATCCTCCCGATTCTCGGGTCGTTATCTGTTGCTCTCAGCCGCCACTCAGCCGCCTTTGACGGCGCCGGCCGTGAGGCCTGCGACGATCTGCTTCTGGGCAAACATGGTCAGCACCAGAACCGGCAGGGTGACGATCAGGGCAGCAGCAGCCAGCGGCCCCCAGCTGACCTGCTCGAAGGAGAGCATGTTGTAGACGGCCACCGGCAGGGTTCGCGTTTCGCGGCTGGCGAGCACGATGCCGAAGACAAAGTTGTTCCAGGAGAAGATCACCGCCAGAATAAAGGCGACGACGATGCCGGGCTTGGCGATCGGCAGCGCCACCAGGTGAAACACCTGCCAGGATGTCGCGCCATCGATGCTTGCAGCCTCCTCGAGTTCCTTCGGTGTCGTCTCGAAGTAACCGATCATGATCCACACGACGATCGGCACGGTGACGACCAGATGGATGATGATCTGTGGCCACAAGGTTCCGAGCAGGTTCATCCATTGGAACAGCAGGAAGAGCGGGATCAGGAAGGAAAGGCCGGGCGTCATGCGAGCGATCATGATCACCATCGCCGCCTTTTCAGCCTTCAGCCGGGCAATACCGTATCCGGCAGGAACGCCGATCACGAGGGCGAGAATGGTGGCAGCGCCAGTCACGAGGATCGAGTTCCAGAAATAGAGGAGGAAATTGTTCTCCTCGAACACTTTCGCATAGTTGGACCAGGCGACGTTTTCCGGGATCAGGATCGGCGGATAGGCGCCATTGTCGATCTCGTACTTGAGCGACAGCGAGATCATCCAGACGAAAAACAGGATGACCGGCGAAATCATCACCAGAGCCACGAAGAACAGGCCGAGGCGATTCCACATCCTATGTGTCATTTTGGGGACCATCAGCGTTCCTCCATGTCCGACCAGTTGGTGCGCGCACGAACCATCATCAGAACGAAGGACAGCGCGATGATGACGAAGAAGAAGACAACCGCCATGGCCGAGCCGTAACCGATGTCATAGTAGGAGAAGGCGGTGTTGTAGAGATAGATGTTGATCGTCTCCGATGCCGTACCCGGCCCGCCCTGCGTCATCGCATATATGATGTCGAAGCTTTTGACGGCATCGATGGAGCGGATGATGACACCGATCATCAGAAAGGGCGCAATCATCGGCAGTGTCAGGTAGCGGAACTTCTGCCAGGCATTCGCGCCATCGATTTCGGCGCTCTCATAGGGTTCGCGCGGGACGGCGGCGAGACCGCCAAGCACGATCAGCATGATCAGCGGCGTCCATTGCCAGGTCTCGACCAGAACCAGCGCCGGAATGACGGTCGACTGATTGTAGATCCATTCCTGTGCGCCGATGCCGATCAGCGACAGAAGGTAGTTGAGCACGCCGAGCTGCGGGTGGAACATCATCGTCCAAACAAGGGCGATCGCCACCGGCGTCGCCATCATCGGCATGACGAAAACCCCGCGCAGAAAACCGCGCAATGGGAATTCACCGTCGAAAATGAGGGCGGCGAGCGTCCCGAGGATCAGCGGCGCGATGACCGACAGCGCCGTATAGACCAGCGTATGCCACATGGATTCCCAGAACCGCATGTCGCCTGCAAGCCGGATGTAATTGTCGAGACCGGCAAAGGTCTGCTCCTGTCCGAGCGTCCAGGAATTGACGCTCATCCAGAGCGTAAACACCCAGGGGAAAACGATGACCGCGCCGATGACGACGAGAGCGGGCATGACGAAGGGCCAGTAGTTGGGAGCAAGCCTTTGCGGCTTGCCCCCCTTTGCGGCCAGATCCCTGGCCGCGCTTGGTTCTATGGTCACGGAAGCCATTATCCCTCGCTTCGGGCAAGCACCGGCTCGAACTGAGCGGTTGCCGATTCCAGTTCCTTCGCGGGATCGGCTCCGCCGATCATGTTGGTGAGGCCTACCCCGTAAATGTCACGGAATTCCGTGACCGGGATGATGACCGGGAGAGCGAGCTGCGAGATCTTGCCGGAGGCAACGACCGCATCCACCCAGGCAGAAGGCATCTTGACGCCTTCACGCACCTTGGCGTCCTCAAGGACGGACTGGCGGAAGGGCACGCCGGCACCGGCCTGCAGCAGACGGGCACCCATTTCATGGGAGATCGCCCATTGGCAGAACAGATACGCGGCTTCCTTGTTCTTGCTGGCCTCGGTCACGCCGATGCCGTCGCCGGTCGTGGCCGCCGCCTGTGCCTTCGGGCCTGCCGGCATGACGCCGTACCCGACCTTGCCGACGACACGCGACTTCTGCGGATCTTCGATCGGCGGTGCGAAACCGACGCCATCGAACCACATGCCGATCTTGCCCTGCAGGAATGCAGACTGGGATTCAGCCCAGTTGAAGCCGGACACGCCGACCGGAGCGGATTTGGACATCAGCCGCTGATAGAGCTTTGCCGCCTCGACGGCCCCTTCGGATGTCGTTGCAAGCTTGCCGCTGGCATCGAGCGGTGTCGCACCATAGCCCAGCATGAACGAGGTCCAGACCGGCGTATTGGCATTCTTCAGCCCACGGGCAACAAAGCCGTAGGTGCCGGCCTCCTTGTCGGTCAACGCCTCGGCAGCAGTCACCA
The DNA here is from genome assembly GCA_002376235.1 of Neorhizobium sp. UBA3556. Classification (GTDB taxonomy): domain Bacteria; phylum Pseudomonadota; class Alphaproteobacteria; order Rhizobiales; family Rhizobiaceae; genus Neorhizobium. The sequence goes on from DFNX01000009.1 coordinate 89,957, forward strand.
TTTCCTCGAAGGTCGTCGGATATTTCAGGCCCTTCTTTTCGAAGAGTTCCTTGTTCCAGTAGACGATCCAGTAATCCACCGAGAAGGGCAGCGTGCGCAACTTGCCGTCGGCATCCTTGGCGAATTTCAGGCCAGCTTCGGCGAAATCGCTTTCGGTCAGAGACGGATCGGTCAGGGACGGATCCTTGAAGTAACCGGAAAGATCGGCCAACCAGCCGCCCTTTTCGAACTGACGCTTCTGCACGTGATAGCTGAGGTGCACGACGTCGAAGCTCGGGCGACCGGACGACAGTTCGATCGTCGTCTTCTGGCGCTGCTGCTGTTCCGGCGTTGCCTCCGCATTGACCTTGATACCGGTCAGGGCTTCGAACTCGCTGATGTATTTCAGGATGGTTTCGCCGCGCGGGCTCTTGACCAGGTTCACTTCCAGCGTCGTGCCGGCAAAGCGCTTCCAGTCGACGGCAGCGGATGCCGGCCGCGTTCCGATCAGCCCGGCAGCACTCAAGGCTGCCGATCCCGCCAGAAAACTCCGGCGCGTCGGGCTCCAGATTGAAGATGTCATAAATTCCTCCTCCAGGTTTCGCCGGGATCTCCTCACCCCGGCTTCGTGTGTATTTAAAGTCTCAAGGCACGATCCCTTGCATGGCCGATATGCTTGACGAGCGCCTCGACGGCCCCCCCGGCAGAACGACACTTGATTGCTTCAAGCACGGCCATGTGTTCGCCCATGACGGGCGCGACACGTCCGTTGATACGGAAACGTTCCTGATTGATCAGGCGCATCTTGATCGAGTTGACCCGATAGACGTTCCAGATGATGGCATTATCGAGTGCGGCGACAAAGGCATCATGCATGCCCCAGTCGACAGTCTGCGCATGAGCATCGAGTTCGGACGTTTCATTGCCCGCAGCGATGGCATCAGAGATATCCTGATGCTGCCGGATGAGCTTTGCGATAGCGGCGTCGGACGCCGTCTGAACGAACAGCGCAACTGCCTCCTTCTCGAGAAAGAGGCGCAGCTGAAAAGCCTCGCGGATCAGGTTCAGGTCGATATGCGCAATCTGCAGCCCGCGCTGAGGCACGGTCTTGATCAACCCCTCGGCCTCCAGCCGCGGAATAAGCTCGCGGATGGCGCCGAGGGTGAGACCTGTCAGCTCGACCAGATGACGCTGAGAAACGAACTGCCCCGGACGCACGTCACGCGCCAAGAGATGCCGGGTAAAGCTCTCGTAAGCCTTTTCCCGAAGCGTCGGTTCTTCTGTCTGCTGGTCTTGGCGCTGGTCGATCATCGTCCCGTTCCTGGCATTGTCCCTCTCGGCCTCAGGCCGCCTTTGTCCGGAACAGGCCGTCGAAGACAAGGCCGAGCTGCTTCTGTCCGTCTTTCGATATAGAAAGCAGCGGAGCGCGAACCGCAAGCCAGTTATCGTCGTCAAGTTGACGGGCAAGCATTGCCTTCACAGCCGGAGTGACCGGATATTTCAGAAGCTCGACAACGAAATCGACCACGCGGGCATCGTCGCGACCTTCATTCGCCATCGCGCCGATCTCGTGCGGGGCAAAGTTTGCCATGCCGGAGATAGCCCCCTGCCCGCCCATGCGCACACCTTCCGCCAGATGACGTTCGTCGCCGATCAGGATGATCAGATCCGAATGCGTCTTCAAAAGCTCCTGCGTATAGGGCCAGTCGCCGGACGAATCCTTCACGCCGGTGACAATACCCGGGAAAGCCTGCTTCAACCGGCCGATGAGAGAGACGCTGAGCGGCACCATCGTAACGGAGGGAATGTGGTAGACGACGATGTCACGCGCCAGCTTGCCGAGATCCTTGAAGACCTTCCCATACCAGCCGAAAAGCCCGTCATCGCTGACATTCTTGAAATAGGACGGAGGCGCGAGAAGGATGTTGCGAACGCCTTTTGAAAGCGCCTGTGACGATTGAAGTGCAGCATCTTCCGCAGCATCCACCAGAACTCCGACAACGATCTGCTCTGGGGCAATGCCTGCGTCTATAAATGCCGCAAGCACACGCTCGCGCTCTAGGTTGCCGATGGACGCCCCCTCCCCGGTCGTTCCAAACAGCGTGCAGCTTGCACAACCGGCATCAAGGCTGCGCCTGGCCTGAGTAATCATCATGTCGATAAGTATCTCGCCATTCTGGTCGAAAGGCGTAGTCAAAGCGACGGAAAGTCCGAAGCGTGTCATCAATCATCCTCCACTGATTACACACAGTAAAACAACTAACATGTCAGTCGTCAATGGGTGACTTTTCAACACTTCATTCCGTGCATTCGGATACGTGCGGCCAAACGCCACTTTGGGGATGCGATGCCTCGGAAAGATCGCCAATATCAGGGCTATCCAGCCGAGCCGGCAATCCTCTGGTCAACAATGGCAAAGGCGCAGGAAAGGTGACCTTCGAACACCAGCGAGGGCTCATCCGCCACCAACGTGACTTCGGGCATTCCACCAAACCGCACGACATGGCTTTCCGCCAACCCGTCACGTAGCCCCTCATGCAGAAGATCGTAATAACGGGCGCCAAGACCGGTAATGAAGACCGGCATCGAACCGTGAAGACTGGTCAGCCGTGAAAGACCGTTGCCGAGAGCGAGTCCAGCCTGGCGAAAAGCCTGGATCGCTTGGCGAGCGCCTTGCCTAGCCCGGACGGCAATCTTGTCAACTTCTGTGACTGGCACGAACTTGGCTGGCACGGTGTCCAAGGGCACTTCGAACGCATTGCGCAGGATGGCATAGAAACCGGCATAGGCTTCCACACAGCCCCGCGCTCCGCAGCGACAAAGCCCGCCACCGGCGGCATGAAGCATATGCCCGAAATTCGGAGCCAGTATCTCCGTCACCCCCGATGCCGACGACCGCGCAATGCCAAGCCCGATACTGTGACCGAGCGACAATGCCGCCAGCCGTCTTTCTACCGGATGCAAAGGCATGATCTCATCCGCCCGCCGCCTCTGCTCACGGTCCATAAGTGCCCCAGCCACCAGCAACGTCTCGTTGCTGAGTAACACCCGCCAGCCCGGCTGCATCGCATGGGAAAAATCAACCGATTGCGCGCCAAAAACCGGCGACCAGAGCAGCACCGGCCGATCCGGATCAACCAGCCCCTTACTGCTGGCAGAAACAAGCAGCAACTGATCGTGTCCGGCACTTGAACGAGCGAGCAACCGCTGCAATGCAGCCGAAATCTGCTGCAGGAATATTGATGGACCGCCCTCGCCGCGCGGCTCGACAAACCGGTCGAGCAACGTCCCCGCGTAATCCACCAGAGAATATTCGATAGTATCGGAGGAGATGACGATCAGCGCCAGATACCCGTAATCGCGGCGCTGGGAAAACAGCACGCGCGGCCGCCCTCGCCCGACCCCCGAGAGGATTTCGCTACGCTCGATCACACCTGCCCGCTCTAGGTCAGCAGTAATGGCCGAAACTGTCGCAGACGCCAGCCCCGTCGCATCCGAGATTTGCGTATGCGCCATGCGGGTGTGAAGCCGCAAAGCCGAAAGCACAAGCGCGCGGTTCTGCTGGCGCACCAGTTCCGGGCTCGATTTGGCCGCGATCGGCACCCGTCCATTCCTTTCGCGCCAACCCGCGTGAAAGACGGGAACGACGCAACCACAGTCTGCAAAGACCGAATTGACACCTATCAAATTCTCTGCCATCAATTTTCTCGACTGTCGAGAAAAAAGCAATTGCGACCTTTTCGACGGGCCATCTGGTGGGGGATAGAGGCAATGGAGGTTGCCTCGCCCATCGTCACTCGGGAGGAGGATAAGATGAAAGCTATCACCAAGCTGATGGTCGGGACGGCCATGCTTGTTGCCATGCATGGCGCGGCAATCGCCGCCGATGTCGTGGTCGGCGTATCCTGGTCGAACTTTCAGGAAGAACGCTGGAAGACAGACGAAGCCGCGATCAAGAAGGCGCTTTCCGCCGCAGGCGCCAAGTATATTTCCGCCGACGCCCAGTCGTCCGCATCCAAGCAGTTGACCGACGTGGAATCGCTGATCTCGCAGGGCGCCACCGCCCTGATCGTGCTGGCGCAGGATAGCGACGCCATCGGCCCCGCCGTCGAAAAGGCCACAGCAGAAGGCATTCCGGTTGTCGGTTACGACCGCCTGATCGAAAATCCGGACGCCTTCTACATCACCTTCGACAACAAGGAAGTCGGCCGCATGCAGGCGGAAGGTGTCTTCAAGGTGAAGCCGGAAGGCAATTACGTCTTCATCAAGGGTTCGTCCTCGGATCCGAATGCGGACTTCCTGTTTGCCGGCCAGATGGAAGTGCTGAAAGCTGCCATCGACAGTGGCAAGATCAAGAATGTCGGCGAGGCCTATACCGACGGCTGGAAGCCTGAAAACGCCCAGAAGAACATGGAACAGTTCCTTACCAAGGCGAACAACAAGATCGACGCGGTCGTGGCGTCAAATGATGGCACCGCCGGCGGTGCCATTGCGGCGCTAGATGCGCAGGGTCTTGCAGGCTCCGTACCGGTTTCCGGCCAGGATGCCGACAAGGCAGCGCTGAACCGCGTGGCGCTGGGCACGCAGACGGTTTCCGTGTGGAAGGATAGCCGTGAACTGGGCAAGAATGCCGCAGAGATCGCACTTGAACTCGCCTCCGGCAAGAAGCTGACCGAGATCAAGGGCGTGCAGGTCTTCGAGGGTGGCCCGAAAAAGCAGAAGATGCAGTCGGTCTTCCTGAAGCCGCAGCCGATCACCAAGGATAACCTCAACCTCGTCATCGATGCTGGCTGGATCACCAAGGCGGAAGCCTGCCAGGGCGTCAAGGCAGGCTCGGTCGCCGCCTGCAAGTGAGGTCGACGATACCGACGCTGCGGAGGTTTCCGCAGCGTCGGCTATGGAATGAGGACGGTGCCACCTGCGTCTTCTCGCCCCCTGCGAGGAGAAGTGCCGGAGGGGCGCGAGGCGATGAGGGGCTTCACAGGCCATGCCGGCGGATCAGGCTTTGCCCGTCATCCGCCTGCCGGCACCTTCTCCTCGTCGCGACGGGGAGAAGGGACATGCCGCACCGTCCCATCCACAACGATAAGCTTCAATTGAGGAGCCAGACATTCGATGAGGAACGGCAGGACATGGCCGACATGACGCATTCGACGACACCCCAGGCATCGGAAACGACGACAAAGGCAAGGCCGGAGGGAAATCCGGTCGCTCGTTTCTTCCGTGCCACCGAGATCGACACCCGCATGCTGGGCATGATCGGCGCACTGCTGATCATCTGGATCGGCTTTCATATCCTGACCGGTGGCCTTTTCCTGACAGCGCGCAATCTCTGGAACCTCTCGGTACAGACAGCCTCTGTCGCAGTGATGGCAACCGGCATGGTGCTCGTCATCGTCACCCGCAATATCGACCTGTCGGTCGGCTCCATTCTCGGCTTCACCGGCATGATCATGGGCGTGCTGCAGGCGCAATACCTGCCGCAACTGCTGGGCTTCGATCACCCGGCCATATGGGCCGTGGCGCTGGTCGGCGGCATTATCGTCGGCGGCCTGATCGGCACATTGCATGGCGTCATCATCGCCTTCCTGTCGGTCCCGTCCTTCATCGTCACGCTCGGCGGCCTGCTTGTGTGGCGCGGCGCCACATGGTTCGTCACCAGCGGCCAGACGGTCGCGCCGATGAACCCGAGCTTTCGCCTGATGGGCGGCGGCGCTGATGGGTCGATTGGCGAGACATGGAGCTGGGTGGTCGGTCTGATCGCCTGCCTCGCCATTGTTGCCGCCATCGTCAACGCCCGCCACCAGCGCAAGCGCTTTCACTTCCCGCGACGACCGCTCTGGGCGGAATTCGTGCTGGCCGGCCTCGGCTTCGTCACCGTCATCGGCGCAGTCATGGTCGCCAATGCTTACTTCTGGCCGATCAACATTGCCCGCCGTTATGCAGAGGCAAACGGCATCGTCTGGCCGGAGGGCGGGCTGCAGATCCCGCACGGCATCGCCATTCCGGTGCTGATGGCGATTGCCGTCGGTATCGTCATGACCTTCATCGCCACCCGCCTGCGCTTTGGCCGCTACGTCTTTGCCATCGGCGGCAACCCGGAGGCGGCCGAACTCGCCGGCATCAAGACCCGCTGGGTGACCGTCAAGATCTTTGCCCTGATGGGTGTTCTCTGCGCTATCGCAGCCGCCATCTCCACCGCGCGTCTCAATGCCGCAACCAATGCACAGGGCGAACTCGACGAGCTTTATACGATCGCTGCAGCCGTCATCGGAGGCACCTCGCTCAGCGGCGGGATGGGCACGATTGCCGGCGCCATGCTTGGCGCTCTGGTTATGCAGTCGCTGCAGTCAGGCATGGTCCTGCTCGGCATCGATACACCGTTCCAGCGCATCGTCGTCGGCATCGTGCTTGTCACCGCCGTATGGCTCGACACCGTTTATCGCGCCAGAGCCAAGTAAGAGGAGATTCCATCGTGACGGACCAGAACATTCCGCTCGTGGAAATGAAGGACATTTCCATCTCCTTCGGCGGCATTCACGCAGTCGAGAACGCCACAATCGACCTTTTTCCCGGCGAGGTCGTTGCCGTGCTCGGCCATAACGGGGCGGGAAAATCGACGCTGATTAAAATCCTCTCTGGCGCCTATCGCCGTGATGGCGGCGACATCCTGATCAACGGTGAAGCCGCCGAGATCAAAAACCCGCGCGACGCCAAGAAATACGGCATCGAGACGATCTACCAGACGCTTGCCGTCGCCGATAATGTCGATGCAGCCGCCAATCTCTATCTCGGCCGCGAGCTGCGCACCAAATGGGGTACGCTTGATGACGTGGCGATGGAAGCCAACACGCGCGAAGTGATGGGCCGGCTGAACCCGAATTTCCGGCGCTTCAAGGAACCGGTCAAGGCGCTGTCGGGCGGTCAGCGACAGTCGGTGGCGATCGCCCGCGCCATCCTGTTCGACGCCCGCATCCTGATCATGGATGAACCGACGGCAGCGCTTGGGCCGCAGGAGACCGCGCAGGTCGGGGATCTCATCAAGCAGCTGAAACGCGAAGGCATCGGCATCTTCCTGATCAGCCACGATATCCATGATGTCTTCGATCTCGCCGACCGTGTCTTCGTGATGAAGAACGGCAAGGTGGTCGGCCATGCCCGCACCCGGGATGTCACCAAGGACGAGGTGCTCGGCATGATCATTCTCGGCAAGGTGCCGCCAGGCGCGGTGCCCGGACCGGGTGCGATGAAGGTAGCATAATGGCAGCGGGGATACCGGACAGATACTGGCATCCCCGCCACTTCAGCCGGCCTCAGAACCCCTCAAGCACAACCTTGCCCTTGGTCTTTCCGCTTTCGATTGCCGCATGCGCCGTCTTCAGGTTGGCGGCATTGATCGGTGAAAGCGTCTCGGTCACCGTCGTGCGGATCTTGCCCTCGTCGACCAGTCGCGACACCTCGTTGAGCAGCTTGCCCTGTTCACCAATATCCGCAGTTTCGAAGATCGAGCGCGTAAACATCAGCTCCCAGTGAATGGAAGCAGCCTTGCGCTTGAAACCGACCACATCGAGGCTCTCTGGATCATCGATCAGGCCGAACCGGCCCTGCGGCGCGATCAACTCGATGATCTCCTTGAGATGCCGGTGGGTTTCGGTCGTCGAGAAGACGAAGGCGGGCGCCCCAATCCCCAGAGCCGCGACCTGCTCCGCGATCGGCTTCGAATGGTCTATCACATGATGAGCGCCGAGCGCCTTGACCCATTCCTGCGTCTCCGGCCGTGATGCGGTGGCAATCACCGTCACATCGGTCAGCGCCCGCACGAGCTGGATGGCGATCGAGCCGACGCCACCGGCGCCGCCGATGATGACGATCGCATTAGCCGCACCCGGCACCGGCTTGCCGATATCCAGTCGGTCGAAGAGCATCTCCCAGGCGGTGATCGCGGTCAGCGGCAGAGCCGCAGCTTCGGCATTGGAAAGCGTCGTCGGCTTCTTGCCCACGATACGCTCATCGACCAGATGAAACTGGCTGTTGGCGCCGGGCCGGATCAGTGAACCGGCATAAAACACCTCGTCGCCTATCTCAAAATTCTTCACATCCGGTCCGGCCTCGACCACCTTGCCGACGGCATCCCATCCGAGAATCTTCCACTGCCCGCTATCGGCATTCACGCCCTTCCTGATCTTCGTATCGGCCGGATTGACCGAGATAGCTTCGACCTGGACGAGAATATCGCGGCCCGTCGGCACCGGACGGGACAGTTCGATATCTTCGAGTGAGTCCTGGCGTTCGATTGCGCCGGCCTCTCTGTAACCGATGGCTTTCATGATGTGCTCCTTTCGATGACCAATGCGTTGTCGATTGATGTGTCATCAAAATGGGCTATATTCACATATGTGCAATACGCACAAAAACTACACGTAGTATCAAAAAGGATACTGTTATGGCGAAGGCCCGTCACTCCCGTTTCGACTGTTCGCCCGGCTGCTCGGTGGAAGCGGCAGTTGGTCTCATCGACGGCAAATGGAAGTCGGTCGTCCTCTACCACCTTCTGTCTGGTACTCTGCGCTTCAACGAAATCCGCAGGCACATCGTCAACGTCACGCCACGCATGCTGACGAACCAGTTGCGCGAACTGGAGGACGACGGCCTGATCGAGCGCAAGGTCACGCCCAGGTACCGCCAAAGGTGGAATACAGCCTCTCAGAACTCGGGCGCAGCATGGAACCGATCCTGCTTGCGCTGAAACTCTGGGGCGACACCAATATCGGCCTCTATGGAAAGCCTGGGGACATGGGCTCGCGCAACAAGCCGAAAACGGACCAGATGAACGCGTAACAGCTGTCACGCCTTACGTCGGATCGATACTCATCAATCTGGTCTGCTCGGCCTCGTCGAAACGGAGCAACCCGCCGTTCCGGTTGCGATTCACCCGCTCGACATGAGCGCGTGGACTGACCCCGAAGACACGCTTGAACATCCGCGAGAAATAATAGGGATCGCCATAGCCTACATCCGCCGCAGCATTGGCGACGGGCATTCCCGCCTCGAGCAGATGCATGGCGCGCTCCATCCGTTTCTGCTCCTGATATTTGCGCGGCGTGTGCCCCACCCGCTTCTTGAACTCGCGTAGAAAATAGTCCGCATTGAAAGGCGAGGCATCCACCGCATGTTCCGCGATATCCGGATCGAGAGGATTAGCCGAAATCATCGCCACGGCCTTCATCACGGCCAGATCCAGAGCATCCGCACCTTCTGCCTGATATGTCGCACTATCGTTCCAACCGATGAACGCATCCTCGATATAGGCAATCAGCAGATACATGAAGATATGATGCTGGCTGAGGGTCAATGACGAAGGCGGCGCCGTCTGGCGATATTGTCGCACCAGCGGCTCCAGTAGCGGCCACTTCTTCAGCCGGACATGAGGTCGCAGCTGCATCTGCGCTATCAGGTCGTGCTTGCCGTAGATGTCCAAGGAAAAATGCTGGGCAATGCCCCTATAGATTGTCGTCCCGCGGTTCCAGCCGCGAAAGCGCTGCCCGCGCCGGATAAGCATTGCGTCGCCGGGCTCCATCACCCTGCGCTCGCCCTCGATGACATAGTGGCCGCACCCTTCCAGGCAGATGACGAAATCTTCGACGGGGTTTGTCTTGTCAATGCGCCACGTCTTCGAATGCTCCATCTTGATCGTCGCCCGAGTGAGTTTCAGCGACAGCGCCGAAGGCGCGATACTGGAGAGAATGCCACCTTCGATTTCGTCCATCTTTTTTTCCGTGTTTGTTCATTCATTCTCGACTGAAAATGAAATTATGTCACGCTAAATACTGGAGGAGGAACAGAATTGATGAATGTTCAATCTCTCAGCTAAGCCACTGACGCATAACAGCCTTGCACCTATTGGCTGGAGGAGGAATTTGATTTGCACAAAAATGTATTTCTCATAACCGGGTGTCATTTGCCCATTGGAGGCGCCTCATGAGGTCCCAGCGCTTCCTGGGTTATGCCTATCTGGCACCCTATTTGATCGGCCTAGTCATATTCACAGCCATCCCTTTTTTGACTTCGCTTTATCTCAGCTTCACCAGCTATGACCTGATGAGCAGCCCGCAATGGACCGGGCTATCGAACTACGAGCGGCTGTTCACCCGTGACCGTACATTCGACAAATCGCTGACTGTCACGCTTATTTATGTGTTTTCCACGGTGCCGCTGAAGCTCGCCTTCGCGCTCTTCATCGCCGCCATACTCAACTACAAGCTTAAATTCATCAATTTCTTCCGGACGGCTTTTTACGTTCCGTCCATCCTCGGCGGATCGATCGCCATCGCCGTTCTGTGGCGTTACCTGTTCTCGGCCGAAGGTCTCGTCAACATGGCGATAGCCTATGTCGGCTTTGCGCCGGTGGACTGGTTCGGCGATCCGACAAATGCCCTTTTCACCATCACGCTTCTGCGCTGCTGGCAGTTCGGCTCGGCCATGGTGATCTTCCTTGCCGCCCTGCAATCAATCGACAAGTCGCTCTATGAAGCGGCCGCCATCGATGGCGCCGGCAAGGTTACGACCTTCTTCTTCGTAACCCTGCCGCTTTTGACGCCGGTCATCTTCTTCAACCTCGTCATGCAGATGGTCCAGGCATTCCAGGAGTTCAACGGCCCCTACATCATCACGCAGGGCGGCCCGCTGAAATCCACCTATCTCCTGCCCCTCTACATCTACGAGGAAGCCTTCAAGAAGTTCAACATGGGCTACGCCTCGGCGATCGCCTGGGTGCTCTTCGTCATCATCATGGTGCTCACGCTCGTGGCCTTCTGGTCCTCGAAGAAGTGGGTCTACTACGCCGGCGACAAGAGGAGCTGAGCCATGACCGATATGACTTTGCCTAAAACTGCAGCCCGCAACGCGGATGAAGCCGCCGCCGCAAAACGCGCCCGTATGGACCTCATCTCCGCGGTCGTCCGCTACTCACTGCTCTTCGGCGTCGGCTTCCTGATGCTCTACCCGCTGATCTGGCTGGTCGGCGCGAGCTTCAAAACCAATTCGGAAATCTTTGCCGGAGCAGGCTTCCTGCCGGAAAGCCCGACACTCGAAGGTTATGTCCAGGGCTGGCAGACGTCGACGCCCTATACATTCGGCCGGTTCTTCTGGAATTCGTTCCTCATCATCCTGCCCAAGGTCATCGGCACGGCAATTTCGTGCACGATGGTGGCCTATGCCTTTGCCCGCTTCGAGTTCCCGCTCAAGAAGATCCTGTTCGGATCGGTCATCGCCGTCCTGCTTCTGCCGAACGTCGTCACCCGCATTCCGCAATACATTCTCTTCAGGGATCTCGGCTGGCTGGACAGCTTCCTGCCGCTCTGGGTGCCGTCCGCTCTCGCCGGTGATGCCTTCTTCGTCTTCATGCTGGTGCAGTTCCTGCGCTCGCTGCCGACGGACATGGAGGAAGCCGCCCGTGTCGATGGCGCAAACAGCCTGCAGACGCTGATCTTCATCGTCGTTCCCATGCTCGGACCCGCGCTGGTCTCGGTCTGCCTGTTCCAGTTCATGTGGACGATGAACGACTTCCTCGGACCGCTGATCTACATCTCGTCGGTCGACAAATATCCGGTGAGCCTCGCGCTCAAACTCTCAATCGATACAACCGAAGCCTTCGAATGGAACCGCATCCTGGCGATGTCGGTACTCACCATCACCCCTGCGCTTGTCGTGTTCTTCGCGGCGCAACGGTACTTCATCGAAGGAATCTCTGCGGGAGGCAGAAAGGGCTGACATGGCACAGGTACAACTGAAAAACCTCGAGAAAGTCTACAACAAGACCAACAAGGTCGTTCACGGCATCGATCTCGACATCAAGGACGGCGAGTTCATGGTTCTCGTCGGCCCCTCGGGCTGCGCCAAGTCGACTACGCTGCGCATGATCGCTGGCCTCGAAGACATCACCGGCGGTGACGTCATCATCGGCGGCGAGCGCGTCAACGACCTGTCGCCAAGCAAGCGGCAGATCGCCATGGTGTTCCAGAACTATGCGCTTTACCCGCATATGAAGGTGCGCGGCAATCTCTCCTTCGGCCTCCGCATTGCTGGTCGTCCGAAGGCCGAAATCGCCGCAGCAGTCGATAAGGTCGCCGAAATCCTGGAAATCGAACCGCTTCTCGACCGCCTGCCCAAGCAGCTTTCGGGCGGCCAGGCCCAGCGCGTCGCGCTCGGCCGCGCACTGATCAAGAACCCAGGCGTCTTCCTCTTCGACGAACCGCTGTCGAACCTCGACGCCAAGCTGCGCGCCTCGATGCGCGTCCGCATTACCGACCTGCACCGTCAGTTGAAGGCAGAAGGCAGCTCTCCGACGGTCGTCTACGTCACCCATGACCAGACGGAAGCCATGACCATGGGTGACCGCATCTGCGTCATGCAGGCCGGTCACATCATGCAGGTCGCAACCCCGAAGGAACTCTACAACGCCCCGGCCAACCTCTTCGTCGCCGGCTTCATCGGCACGCCGGAAATGAACCTCGTCGAAGGCGCGATGGAAGGCGGAGAGTTCATCATGGGCAGCCAGCGCCTGGCGCTTGGCAGCGATCTCGCAGGCCGGCTGTCCAGCCAGCCCGGCAACGCCGTCCTCGGCATTCGCCCGCAGCAATTCTCGCTGGTGTCAGAAGGCCCGGCGCTGCAGGCAAAGCTCGTCAATGCCGAGTTCATGGGCCACGAGGTCTACATGCATGCGGACTGCGAAGGCCGCAGGCTGATCAGCGTGGTGGGCGCAGCAGAATTCGAGGCGCGGGGGCAATCCGACGTGATCCGCCTGCGCCCCGACCCGAAAACATTGCACGTTTTCGACAAGTCAGATGGCCGCAACGTTTCGCTGCATGGAGGCAGCATTGCGGCATAGCAATTTAAAGCCAATTTGAGGAGGCACACATGAAAAGCATACTGAAATCATCCGTCTTTCTTGCAGGAGCAGCCCTTGCGGTCATCGCAATGGCACCTTCGGCAAGCGCCGCCGAACTGCGCATGTCATGGTGGGGTGGTGAAAGCCGCCACGTCGCAACGCAGAAGGCCATTGCCGCCTGCGGCGCGAAATATGGACACACCGTGAAGGGCGAGTTCACCGGCTTCGACGGTTATCTCGAAAAGCTGACCACCCAGATGGCCGGCAAGACAGAAGCCGACATCATCCAGGTTAACTGGCCATGGCTGCCGCTATTTTCCAAGGACGGCAAGGGTTTCGCCGACCTGCGCACCCTGAAGGGTCTCGACCTTTCGAACTGGACCGAAGGCGATCTGGAATCTGCCTCCACCAACGGCGTGCTGCAGGGCCTGTCCGTCTCCACCTCGGGCCGCGTCTTCTTCTTCAACACGACGACGCTCGAAAAGGCCGGCGTGGAAGTGCCGAAAACCTGGGACGAGTTCTTCGAAATGACCAAGACGGTCAAGGAAAAGCTCGGTCCGGATTACTACACCTTCAACGCCGTCAAGGAGACAGCGCATCTTCTGGTGACGCTGGCGGTTACCCAGGCCACCGGCAAGGGCATGGTTGATCCGAAGACCAACCGTGTTGCCTGGACGCCTGAAGAACTGGAAGCCGGCATCAGCTTCCTCGGCAAGCTGGTGGAAACCGGCGCGATCCGCTCGCAGAAGCAGGAAGCAGCAGACGGCAACGTCAACCTCTTCGAAAAGCCGGCATGGTCTGAAGGCAAGATCGCAGGCTCCTACGAATGGGATTCGACCTATTCGAAATATGCCGATCCGCTGAAGGAAGGTCAGGTGCTGAAGCCGGTCCCGATGCTGACCATGGCCAATGGCAAGACCGAAGGCGTCTTCCGCAAGCCGTCGATGGTCTTCTCCATCTCCAAGAACTCGAAGAACCCGGAAGCAGCGGCACAGATCACAAACTGCCTGCTGAACGAGCCGGAAGGCATCGATGTTCTCGGCACATCACGCGGCATCCCGGCCTCCAAGGCTGCCATGGCACGGCTGTCGAATGCAGGTGAGCCGGAAGTCCGCGCCGCCAACGCAATCGTCATGGCCTCGGAAGGTCCGACGATTTCGCCCTTCGACGAAAACCCGGTCATCCGCGGCATCATCATCGATACGCTTGAAGAATATGCCTACGAGCAGATCGATGCGAAGGACGCTGCCGAACAGATCATCGATGGCGTGAACGACGCCCTGAAGAAGTTCGACTAAGCGCGAGCAGAACTCTCCACCCGGCCTGATCACGGGCCGGGTGGTGCATAAATCAAGAGAGAAACGATGAACAAAGCCATTTCAGTTGCGATCTCCGCACGGATCGCGGCCATAAGGCTGGCTGTGCCTGGCGCACGTCATGCCCTGCCGCAGCAGTTAGCCTGGCGCTTGTTGCGCAATGGGGAAAGCGACCCCGTACAGCAGGGAACGGCAACCACAGTGGTGACCCTGCTGGATGCCCTTTATCCCGCAACGGATTACCGTTTCGAGGCGGAAGGTTTCGAGCCTTTTTCATTCCGGACCCGCGATTGCGCAGGCCTTGTCCGCGCCACCGATTACGGGCTTGTTCAGAATACCGACCTGTCCGACCTTGCCGCCGCGCGCGCAAATGCAGACGCCCTTGCCAAGGCTTTGGCGGATACCCCCCTGGGCGGCACGCTCTATATCGCCCCCGGCACATGGACAGCCTTCCCTCTGAAGCTGCGAAGCGACCTGACCCTGCATCTGGCTGAAGGCGCGGTGCTTCGCGCCCCGAGCGTCCGCGAAGGCTGGCCGATCCTGCCGGCGAACGCTGACGATGGCCGCATGCTCGGCAGTTGGGAAGGCCTTCCCGATGCCTGCTTTGCAGCCCCGGTTCACGCCATCGGTACGGAGCGTCTGACAATTGAAGGCAAAGGCATACTCGACGGCTCCGGGAACGCCGGCGACTGGTGGACATGGCCGAAGGAAACCCGTGATGGCGCACGCCGTCCGCGTGGTCTTCACCTGATCGACTGCAAGCAAACTCTTCTTCTCGGCTTCACCATCCGCAATGCTCCGTCATGGACCGTCCACCCGCAGGGCTGTGACGGGCTGGCAGCGGTCGCACTGCACATCCAGGCGCCCCATGACAGCCCGAATACCGATGGCTTCGACCCCGAGGGCTGCCGGAATGTGACGGTCGAGGGCGTGCGCTTCTCCGTCGGCGACGATTGCATCGCCATCAAGGCCGGCAAGCGCGGCGACAAGGGCGAGGCGGACCACTTAAGCGAAACCCGCGGCGTTGAAATCCGCCACTGCCTGATGGAGCGGGGCCATGGCGGCGTCGTCATAGGCTCGGAAATGTCCGGCGGCGTTCACGATGTGACCGTCGAGGATTGCGATATGGTCGGCACCGATCGTGGCCTGCGGATAAAGACCCGTCGCGGTCGTGGCGGCGGCATCAGCAACATTTCCATGCGCCGAGTGAAGATGGACGGCGTGCTGGTAACGCTTTCCGCCAACGTCCATTATTTCTGCGATGCCGACGGCCATGACGACTGGGTTCAGTCACGCAGCCCGGCACCGGTCGTCGAAGGCACGCCCTATGTCGACGGCATTTTCGTCGAGGACGTGGATGTCCATGGCCTGGCGCTTGCCGCGGGCGTCTTCCTCGGCCTGCCGGAAATGCCGGTCCGCAATATCCGCATCCGCGGCCTGCGCATCCATTCCACCGACCCAGCCGCAATAGCCGCACCTCCCATCATGGCCGACGGCGTGCGGGCCATGCGTCATGAACAGATCCTCTGCGAACACGCCGAGATCGATATCGATGATGCAAGCCTGCTCTCCGCCGACCCGATCTCCCTCCCGAACGTATTGGCACCCCGATGAAACCCACCGACTATTTCGACCAATTCTGCACCCGCTATCAGGCCTACAAGAACGGCAACTGGTGTTATGAGGACGGCTGCATCTATCGCGGCCTTGAATTGCTCTACCAGGCAACCGGCGAACAGCGCTGGCTCGACCATCTCCTACGGCTGATCACCCCCCAGGTCGGCCCGGATGGAAGCCTTGCCGGCTATACCCAGGAAGAGTTCAACATCGACAACATCCTGCCGGGACGGGCACTGATCTTCCTTGATCGGCAAACCGGCGATCCCCGCTACATGGCGGCAGCACGCCGTCTGATTGCACAGCTGGACGCGCATCCGCGCATTCCGGCAGGCAACTATTGGCACAAGAAGCGCTATCCCTCCCAGGTCTGGCTGGACGGGCTCTATATGGGCCTGCCCTTCCAGGTCGAATATGCGCTCAAGTCCGGTGAGACACCGCGGATCACCGATGCCCTGCAGCAAATGGCAACGGCACTTGCGCTGACCCAGGTCGGCAACGGACTTTATGTCCACGGTTATGACGACAGCCGCGCCGAAAAATGGGCCGATCCGGTCACCGGAAAATCCCCCGCCGTCTGGTCACGGGCAGTGGGCTGGCTTGCCATGGCGCTGGTTGACATCATCGCGCTCCTCCCGGATGACCAGTCCACCGCCACCCTGCGAAAACAGGCCAACAGCACTCTTCTGGCCCTCGCGCATCGGCAACAGCAATCCGGCCTCTGGCCTCAGGTGTTGGATGCCCCGGATCTTGCTGGCAATTACGACGAAACCTCTGCTTCCGCCATGTTCGCCTATGCCCTACTGCGAGCCGAGAGGCAGGGTCTAATCGCACAGGAAGAAGCATCAAAAATCCGCAACACCGGCCAGAAGGCGGCAGAAGCTTTGGTCGACACGCGGCTTGTCGAAGAAAACGGCGAGACCCGCCTTGTCGGCATCTGCCAAGTCGCAGGACTTGGCCCGTTCAATGGCCGTTATCGCGACGGTTCGCCGGCCTATTATCTGGTGGAGGAAGTTGTGGCAGACGACGCCAAGGGTGTCGGCCCCTTCATGATGGCCTATGCGGAAGCCACGCTGGCGATCAAGGCAAAGGCTGCCTGACCGTTATTCGCAACGACTTGGCGGCACGCCCGTGCCGCCAAGTCAGTTAGATATCAAGCAGCCCAGCTGCGTTCGAGAACCGAAATCCAGTTCTCATGGCCGATCTTCTTCAGTTCGGCATCGTTGAAGCCATGCTTGCGCAGCGCATCGACCAACAGGGGCAGACCTGCTGCATCCTTCATCTCGGCCGAAATGGTCGTGCCGTCGAAATCGGAGCCAAGCGCCACATGCTCGATGCCGATCCGCTCGGCGATATAGGCAACATGGCGAACAAGCAGATCGAGGCTAGTATTCGGGTCCTTCACGCCGTCGTCACGCAGGAACAGCACACCGAAATTGATGCCGACAAGCCCGCCCGTATCACGGATCGCATCGAGCTGGCGGTCGGTCAGGTTGCGGCTGTGGTTGCAAAGCGCATGCACGTTGGAATGCGAGGCAACCAGCGGTGCCTTGGAAAGCTTGGCAATCTCCCAGAAGCCCGCCTCGTTCATATGCGACAGGTCGACCATGATCTTCAGCTCGTTGCAGGCACGTATCAGGTCACGACCGGCATCCGTCAGGCCCGGACCGATATCCGGCGAGGACGGGTAACGGAACGGCACACCGTAGGCGAAGACATTCGGCCGGCTCCAGACCGGTCCGAGCGTGCGAAGACCCGCCTGATGCAGCACATGAAGCGCATCCAGATCGGCAGCGACGGCTTCCGCGCCCTCGATATGAAAGACGGCGGCAAAACTGCCGGTTTCGATCGACCGGCGGATATCGTCGGCTGTGCGGCATACAGTCACGCCGCCCTTTGAGCGGGCTTCGATATCGAAAAGAAGCCGGGCCATCGCCAGCGTCTCATTCAGTGCATCGGGCTGTAAAGGTGTTGGATAATCCCCGTTCGCGTCCTTCGTCATGCTTGGCGACGGCACGTAAATAGCGCATAGACCGCCGGCCAGGCCGCCGGCCCTGGCGCGAGGCAGGTCGATATGTCCTGTTTCTTCGCCTTCAATAAAACGCTTTACCGGGTCGTTGCCGCCACCACGTCGCAAGCGGAGAAGCACGTCATTGTGGCCATCGAAAATCGGGAGAGGATTGTTCAACATTTTCAAAATCGTCCTGCCGGAACCTATCAGTTTTGGCTATCCGTAAGTAGGTGGGGCCGCGGTCGCAAATGCAAACCGCGCATAACCTATTCGAAAAATGGAATTGGTCGGCCCGTAAACGCACTGTTAAGACGCGCGACAAATTGCGGCAAAATCTTGCTGATCCTTCAAATTATGGGGGTTCAGCTTTTTAATGGGGAATATAGCAATGGTATCCAGACGTAACTTCCTGATCGGCGGCGCAGCCCTGCCCTTCCTGTCCTACATCAACCTGGCCGACACCGTTTTCGCGGCCACGCCGAAGGACATTCTGGTTGTTGCACAGCAGCTCGACAACATGACCAGCCTTGACCCGCATGAGGGTTTTGAGGCCGTCGGCGGCGAGATGATCAGCAACATGTACGAAAAGCTGGTCCGCGCCAACAGCGACAACCCCAACGAAGTCACGCCTGTCATCGCCGCTTCCTGGGAAGCTGATGCGGACAACAAGGTCTTCACCTTCAAGCTCGGCAACTCCACCTTTGCCTCGGGCGCACCTGTTACCGCTGAGGACGTCGCGTTCTCGCTGCAGCGCGCCATCAAGATGAACAAAAGCCCGGCCTTCATCATCAACCAGTTCGGCTTCACGGCAGAAAATGTCGAAGCCATGATAGTTGCCAAGGACGAAAAGACCGTCACGCTGACGACCGAAAAGCCGACCGCAATCTCCTTCCTGCTGTTCTGCCTCTCGGCAAACATCGGCGCCATCGTCGAAAAGAAGACGGTTCTCGAAAACGAAGTGAACGGCGACCTTGGCAATGCCTGGCTGCAGAAGAACAGCGCCGGCTCCGGTTCGTTCAAGCTGCAGGCCTGGAAGGCTTCCGAGAGCATCGCAATGACGCTCAACGAACATGGCCCCTACAAGGGCAACCTCAAGCGCGTCATCATCCGCCACGTCGTCGACCCGTCCTCGCAGATGCTGATGCTGCAGAAGGGTGACGTCGATATCGCCCGCGACCTGACCTCCGAACAGCTGAAGGTCCTGCAGTCCGACGAGAACGTAGTTCTGGTCCGCAAGCAGATCGCATCCCTGATGCTGATTTCGATGAACCAGACGAACCCGAACCTTGCCAAGCCGCAGGTCTGGGAAGCCGTCAAATGGGCGCTCGACTACGAAGGCATCCAGAAGAACATCATCCCGCTGACGCACGCCGTCCACCAGAGCATGGAACCGGCAGGCTTCCCGGGCACAGTCACGGATACGCCGTTCCAGAAGGATGTCGCAAAGGCCAAGGCGCTGATGGCGGAAGCCGGTCTCGCAGACGGTTTCGACATCACCCTCGACCACTACTCGGCACAGCCTTCCCCGGACATCGCCCAGGCGATCCAGGCGAACCTCGGCGAAATCGGCATCCGCGTAAAACTGCAGTCGGCTGAAAACCGTCAGGTTCTCACCAAGATGCGCGCCCGCCAGCACGAGATGGCGCTGTCCGCTTGGGGCACCGATTACTTCGATCCGAACTCCAATGCCGAAGTCTTCTGCATCAACAAGGACAATTCGGACGACGCCAAGAAGAAGCCGTTCGCATGGCGCTCCAGCTTCAAGAACGACGACCTGACCGCCAAGGCCGAAGCCGCTCGTGACGAAAAGGACCCGGCAAAGCGTCTGGAACTCTACGAAGCGCTGCAGCGCGAATTCATGCACAACAGCCCGTTCGCCATCATGTTCCAGAACACAAAGACCGCGGCGTGCCGCAAGGGCGTGTCCGGCTTCCAGCTCGGCGTTCTGTCTGAAGGCAACTCCTACCTCGGGACCAGCAAGGCGTGAACAGACGTTTTAAAAGCCTTGCAGCAACACTGAGCAGCGTCCTCCTGACGCTGTTCGGTTTGACTGTCCTGACATTCCTCATCGGCCGGGTCATGCCGGTCGATCCGGTCATTGCCGCCGTTGGCGACAATGCACCTGAGGACGTCATTCTTCGCGTACGCGCCGAAATGGGCCTTGATCAGCCCATTCCGGTGCAGTTCCTGCACTATCTCTACCAGCTGGCCCACGGCGATTTCGGCATGTCGGTTCTGACCAAGAACCCGGTCGCGACCGATATCGTCCGCTTCTTCCCGGCCACATTCGAGCTTGCCACCGCGGCCCTTATCCTGGCGGCGCTGATCGGCGTTCCGCTCGGTGTCTGGGCAGCCGTGCGCCAGGGCACGATCACCGACCAGGCGATCCGCGTCGTCTGCCTCGCAGGCCATTCCGTGCCTGTGTTCATGCTGTCGCTGATCTCGCTTCTGATCTTCTATTCCTGGCTCGACATCGCCCCCGGCCCCGGCCGCCAGGACATCATTTTTGACGGCATGATCGATACGGTCACCGGCATCCTGACGATCGACACCCTGCTCGCCGGCGATTTCGATGCTTTCAAGGATGCGCTTGCGCATATGGCCCAGCCGGTCATCATCCTTGCCTATTTTTCGATGGCCTATATCGCCCGCATGACGCGCGCCTTCATGATCGATGCGCTGAAGGGCGAATATGTCATCACCGCCCGCGCCAAGGGCCTGTCGCTGACGACGGTTATCTGGGGCCACGCCTTCCCGACGGTTGCTGTCCAGCTCGTCACCGTCATGGCGCTGACCTATGCCGGCCTTCTCGAAGGCGCCGTCGTCACAGAGACCGTGTTCTCTTGGCCGGGCATCGGGCAGTATCTGACCGTCTCGCTGATGAACGCTGACATGAACCCGGTCGTTGGCACCACGCTCCTGATCGGCCTCATCTATGTCGGCCTCAACCTGATTGCGGACATTCTCTACCGCGTCCTCGATCCACGGGTACAATAATGAACGCCACCTTCCGAAACTGGGCGCTGGACGAAAATCCGTCCTCGCGCCGCCAGGCCGCCTGGGGCAACTGGTACCGTATCTGGCTGAACCTGCGCGGCAATCCGCTCGGCATGATCGGCCTGACCATCATTGCAATCTTCATCGGCATCGCCATCTTCGCTCCGCTGCTCGCCAGCCACGATCCCGCAACGCAGGATCTCGGCAATCGCCTAGCAGCCCCGAGCGCGCTGCACTGGTTCGGCACAGATGAGCTGGGCCGCGACATCTATTCGCGCCTGCTTTACGGCGGTCGGGTCACCCTCGGCATGGTCATCGCCGTCGTCGTGCTTGTCGCCCCGATCGGCCTCGCCATCGGCTGTATCGCAGGCTATTTCGGCGGCATCGTCGATACGATCCTGATGCGCATCACCGACATCTTCCTCGCCTTCCCGCGCCTCGTCCTGGCTCTCGCCTTCGTCGCAGCCCTGAAGCCGGGTGTAGAAAGCGCCGTGCTCGCCATCGCGCTCACCGCATGGCCGCCTTATGCCCGCATGGCACGTGCCGAAACGCTGACCGTCCGCGGCAGCGATTTCATCGCCGCCTATCGTCTGACAGGCGGTTCGTCCTGGCGCATCATTTTCCGTCACGTCATGCCACTCTGCGTGCCGACGCTGATCGTCCGTGTGACGCTCGACATGTCGTCGATCATCATCACTGCCGCCTCGCTCGGCTTCCTCGGCATGGGCGCACAGCCGCCGTCGCCGGAATGGGGTGCGATGATCGCAACTGCCAAGCGCTTCATCTTCGAACAATGGTGGGTCGCCGCCATTCCGGGCATCGCCATCTTCTTCGTCTCGCTCGCCTTCAATTTCCTGGGCGATGCGCTGCGCGACGTGCTCGATCCGAAGGGGAACTGACGGATGCTGGTCGATATTCAAAACCTCAAGATCGGCTTCAAGTCGCGCACGGGCTTCCATCAGGCCGTCAAGGGCGTGTCGCTGAAGCTCGGCACCGAAAAGTTCGGCATCGTCGGCGAAAGCGGCTCGGGCAAGAGCCTGACCGCCCGCGCCCTGATGAAGCTCCTGCCCACCCAGACCGTCATCGAGGCGGATAAGCTGGAATTCGATGGCATCGACATCCGCTCGGCCTCGGAAAAGCAGATGCGCACGATCCGCGGCAAACGGGCCGGCTTCATCCTGCAGGATCCCAAATATTCGCTGAACCCGGTAAAGACCGTAGGAAGTCAGGTCGCAGAGGCATGGCGCACCCATAAGGGCGGCAGCAAGCGTGCAGCTCTTGAAGCCGCGATCAACCTTCTGGAAATGGTGAAGATCCGCGATCCGAAAAAGGTCGCAGCCTCCTATCCGCATGAAGTTTCCGGCGGCATGGGCCAACGCGTCATGATCGCCATGATGCTGGCACCAGATCCGGAACTGCTGATCGCCGATGAACCGACGTCTGCGCTTGATGCCACGGTGCAGGCAGAAATCCTGCGTCTCATCGAGGAACTGGTCTCGGAGCGCGGCATGGGCCTCCTGCTCATCAGCCACGACCTGCCGCTCGTCTCGCATTTCTGCGATCGCGTCGCCGTCATGTATGCCGGCCATGTGATGGAAGAACTGAAGGCGTCGGACCTGCTCTCCGCGCAGCATCCCTATACGCGCGGCCTGTTGAACTGCATGCCCTCGCTGATGCATCCCAAGGAGCGCCTGCCCGTCCTCACCCGTGATCCGGAGTGGCTGAAATGACGATCGAGATCGACAATCTGCGCATCAGCTTCGTTGGCCGCGAAGTCGTCAAAGGCGTGTCCTTCAACGTTGCCAAGGGCGCAAGCTTCGGCATCGTCGGCGAAAGCGGTTCGGGCAAATCCACCGTTCTGCGCGCCATGGCCGGGCTCAACAACGACTGGTCGGGCCGTATCGCCTTTTCCGGCGAAGATGCCCCGCTGTTTCGCCCGCCGGCATTCTTCCGCAAGGTGCAGATGGTGTTCCAGGACCCTTACGGGTCGCTGCATCCGCGCCAGACGATCGACCGCATTCTGTCTGAACTGCCGCTCGTGCACGGCATGGACAATATCGACGACCGCATCGCCAAGGTGCTGTCCGCCGTTGCCCTGCCGCAGACCGCGCGCTTCCGTTATCCGCACCAGTTGTCTGGCGGCCAGCGCCAGCGCGTGGCAATCGCCCGCGCCCTGATCGCCGAGCCGGAAGTGCTGTTGCTCGACGAACCGACTTCAGCGCTCGACGTCTCGGTTCAGGCGGAAATCCTCAACCTTCTGGCTGATCTGCGCGCAGAGCGGAACCTCACCTATGTGATGGTCAGCCACAATCTCAGCGTCATTTCCCATCTTTGCACCGAAGTCGGTGTGATGATCGATGGACACATGGTTGAACAAGTCACGGCCGAGAATTTGAGACTCGGCAATGTCAATCACGCCCATACCCGCGAGTTGCGCAGTCTGAGCGTGGAGCTCGAAGAACCGGCCTGAACTTTCCAAGGAAAGGTTCTGGCGGACCCGGTCCGGTTCTAGAGTAGTCAAGTGGAGAAGCGAGATGTCGATCACGGCCAATTGGGACAAGGCGCAACAGGCTGTCAGGAAATTCACTGACGGATGGGGTGCTGATCAGCCCGGTGGTGCAGTGATCGGCTTCGACGCTCATGGCATTCGTTTTGCGGAAATCGGCGGCGTCGAAAGCCTCTCCACCATGGCGCCCTTCGGCGTCGATACGGTCGTGCGTTACGCCTCCGTCACCAAGCACGCTTTCTGCGCCATGGTGCTTTCGCATCCTGACGTCATCGGCCTCGACGACACGCTCGGCCAGCATCTGCCCGAGCTGCAGGAACCATTGGCGAGTGTCACCGTAGGCCGCGCTCTCGATATGAGCGGCGGCCTGCCCGACACCCGCGAATGCCTCTCACTTCTCGGCCTTTCGGTCTATACCGAAACCAAGGCCGGCCCGCTGATGGACTATCTGGCCCGCCAGACGCGCCTGAACTACGAAGCCGGCACCGAGATCTCCTATTCCAACACCGGCTATCGCCTGGTCGAAACGGCACTTGAGCGCAAGGGCCTGTTCTTCCGCGACTTCATCCGCGATGCAGGCACAAAAGCTGGCGCCACGCTTGATGCTCCAGACGTCTGGAACGATGCCGTCGCCGGTCTCGTGCCGGGCTATTGGCATGATGGCGAAAAATGGCAGCTCTCCGCCGCCGGCCTGCATATCTCCGCCTCCGGCAGCATGACCGGCAGCGCCACAAGCCTCGCCAACTGGCTGCGCCTTCTGCTCTCCGGCAAAGCCCCTTTCGCCGGCACACTAGGTCGCCTCGCCGCACCGCGTGCGCTTTCGGATGGCCGTGAAAGTGGTTATGGCCTCGGCATATGCCGCACGACACTGGGCAATCGCGAATTCACCGGCCATGGCGGTTCGCATCCCGGCTACAAGACCTATTTCCTTCTCGATCAGGGAAATGAGAGCGGTTTCGTCATCGTCTCCAACCGTGAAGACACCAACGGCAGCAAGATCGCGCAGACGGCCATGGCCGCCCTGTTCGGCCTCCCCCTGCCCGTCCCTTCCTCTGCCTTGACCGATGGCCTTTACGCCACCGAAACCGGCCCTTTCTGGATCGAGGTCAAGGGATCCAGCGTCAACTGGCTCGACGCCGATACCGCAGTTTATGAAGACGACGACGGTTATGTCTCGTCCTTCTCCGCCACATCCCCCATGCGTCTGAAGATGGACGGCACGGCGATCGTCGGCCAGATCGGCTACCCAGCCCGCCGCTTCCACCCGGCTGTCGATACAGGCGTTCCGGCCTCACTTTCGGGCCGCTGGTTTTCCGATGAAGGCGCCACGTTCGAGATCGAAGGCGAAAATCTCGTCATGGGTGTCGGCCCGGTCCGTCACCGCATGCCGCTGACGGCGCTCGGCAACGGCCGTTTCCTCTTCACCCTGAAGGACGGCCCCTGGACGAAGCGCGTCTGCCTGCACCTACTGTCCGAAAACCGTCTCGAACTCGTGTTATCCCGCGCTCGAATGATCGAATATAGCCGGACAAGCTGATTGCATTTTCCCGCCGATGGGACCAATGCAGGACCGCAGACGGTTTTGTTTTGGAGTGTTCGGTGGAAGTCAAATGGCTTGAGGATTTTCTGGCGCTCGCCCAGACGCTCAATTTTTCCAAGGCAGCGGACGAGCGCAATGTCACTCAATCTGCCTTCAGCCGTCGTATCAAGCAGCTGGAGGCCTGGGTCGGCACCAGCCTGATCGACCGCGCCACATATCCATCCCGCCTTACGGAAGCCGGTCATCGCTTCGTGCCCGTTGCCGAGCAGACGCTGCAGAACCTCTATCAGGCCCGCCGCAACCTGCAGCATGAAGAAGGCAATGACGCCCGCACCGTGACGCTGACGGCGCTGCACACACTGTCCTTCACCTTCTTCCCGGACTGGCTGACGAACCTGAGCGACAAGCTCGGACCGCTCGTTTCCAACATGCGGCCGGATTCCGGCAGCATGGAGGAAAATCTCAACTCGCTGATCGACGGCGATTCCGATTTTCTTCTGACCTACCAGAACCTTCACGTGCCGATGCTGCTCGATCCGCAATTCGAGCACCACACGCTGGGAGCCGAAACCATCATCCCCGTCAGCGCGCCAGACAGCAAGGGCGCGCCGCTGCACCGGGTCGAGCCGGACTTCGCCCATGTGAGCTATCAGAAGACGTCATTTTTCGGCCAGTTGATGGCCGGCGCTCTGGCGACACGCCTGCCGGCGGACAATCGCGTCCATGTCGGCAGTCATTCGATCGGCCTGAAAAGCATGGTCCTGGCCGGCTGGGGCCTCGCATGGATGCCCGAAAGCCTTGCCAATGCGGAACTTGCGGACGGCTACCTTGTGCGTGCCGCAGAAAAGGACTGGGATCTCGCAGTCGAGATCAGGCTCTATCGCTCGAAGGAAAACCGGCGGCCTATCGTCAAACGCATCTGGGATACATTGGCCGCCGGTTGAGTGTTACCTCTTAGACCGCCGTGCGGCGGGCATTGTCCATGTAGAGTTCACGCAAACGCTTGAACATCGCACCCGGCTTGCCGTCACCAACGGGCTTGCCGTCGATCGAGGTGATCGGCACGATGAAGTTGGAGGCGCTGGTGAGGCAAGCCTCGCGCGCAGCCATGGCTTCCTCGACTGTGAACAGACGCTCTTCGACGGTCAGCCCCTGTTCGCGTGCAAGCTCGAGTACGGCGAGACGCGTGCAACCCGGCAGGATGGCATTGCCGTTACCGCGGGTGACGATCTTGTCGTCATTGGTGATGATATAGGCCGTCGAAGACGCACCTTCGGTGACGAACCCATCCTGAACCATCCAGGCCTCGTCGCAGCCTTCGGCCTTGGCGATCCGCTTGGCGAGAACCTGCGGCAGCAGGCAGACGGTCTTGATGTCGCGACGTTCCCAGCGCTGATCTGGCACGACCTTGACCTTCAGACCCTTTTCGACGGCAGCGACATGTTCCAGCGTCTTGGCTTGGGTGAAGAGCAGAAGCGTCGGTTCGAGATCTTCCGAATAGAGGAAATTCCGGTCTTCGGCGCCGCGCGTATATTGCAGGTAGATCACGCCTTCGGTCAGCTTGTTCTCTTCGACCAGGCGCTTTTCGATGGCGACGATCTCATCGGTCGAGATCGGCAGATGACCGCCGATCTCGCGCACGCTGCGCTCCAGCCGCGTCATGTGCAACGGGCTATCGATCAGCTTGCCATCAAGAACCGCGGTAACTTCATAAATGCCGTCACCGAAGAGAAAACCACGATCGAAGATCGAGACATGGGCTTCGTTTTCGGGCAGGAAAGCACCGTTCAGGTAGACGATGCGGGGCGTTGCGGCAGGCATTAAGAACTCCAGTTTTCGTGAAAATTCAGCGGCGCTTGAGCGCGTCAAGAGAAATGGCTTCGATGGTCGAGGCCTTGTCCGTCCCGGCATTGTAGCCATGGATCGTTTTTGCCATCGTCATCGAGTTGATAATCGCCTCCTCGGTTGCCTCGATCACCGCTTCGAAAAGCGGCGAGACGACATCGTTGGAGAGAACCGGATAGTGAGCGACCGCCTTGCGGCGCTCGGGCGTGCGACGCACCTCTTCAGCGGTTGAGAACGCCAGCGCATAATCGCCCGAACCGTTGCTGAGCGCAGCGCCCGTGCGCGCCAGACCGCCAAAGCAGCGCTCGGCAAGGCGCTTGAGATTGCGTGAGCAGAGCGGCGCATCGGTCGCAACGATCATGACGATCGAGCCGTCCTTGTCATGGGCGCCTTCCGCGTCATAAGGCTTGCCGGCAACCATCAGCTTGCCGCCGTAATTGGACTGAACCAGCACGCCGATTGTGTAATCAGCACCACCGGCCTTCACAACGCGCGAACTGGTGCCGATGCCGCCCTTGAGACCGAAGGCAACCGTGCCGGTGCCGGCGCCGACAGCACCTTCCTCGACCGGGCCGGTCTTTGCCGCAGCAAGCGCTGCCGTCATTTCATCGACAGTCGGACGCGCAGCACGAATATCGTTCAGCCGGGAATCGTTGGTTTCGCCGACGACGGCATTCAAAGACACGACCCGCTCATTGCCGGCCTGCGCCAGCGTGTGGCGATTGATCGCCTCGATGGCGCGCCCGACACCGAGCGTATTGGTCAGCAGGATCGGCGTCTCGATCTCACCCAGTTCGGCAATCTGCGTCGAGCCCGCGAACTTGCCGAACCCGTTGAACACGGCAAGCGCTGCCGGCACCTTTTCCTGAAACAGGTTGCCGGAATGCGGCAGGATCGCCGTCGCACCGGTACGGGTGCGATCTCCCTCGACACAGATCACATGACCAACAGAAACACCCGCGACATCGGTGATCGCGTTTAGCGCGCCCGGCGCGTAATGGCCGATGGCGATACCAAGGTCACGCAGGCGGGCGCGAGTATCGTTGCTCATGAAATTATCCCGGTCTCGATTAGTCAGGGAGACTACTTCAGGCCGGTCATGATCGGCACAACAAAAACGGAATAGTTTCAGACCGGCTTTGCAAGACGATAGCCGATCACAGAGCCTCCCCACCTCGCGCGCCGAAAGCAGCAGCGAGCGAATTGTCGGGAACGATCGGATAGGATGCGTGTCCCTCGATAACGAGAGCCACAACCGCCGAAACAAAAATGTACACGTGTACATTTTTGTCATCTGGCTGTTGTGAAG
Source organism: Neorhizobium sp. UBA3556 (assembly GCA_002376235.1). Taxonomy (GTDB): domain Bacteria; phylum Pseudomonadota; class Alphaproteobacteria; order Rhizobiales; family Rhizobiaceae; genus Neorhizobium. The sequence continues at coordinate 117,963 of DFNX01000009.1, forward strand.
CGCTCCTAGTGTCCGCCTCGTTCAGGATCAACTCCTCGCTTTCCCGCCCGGATAACGCTGTATGCGACCGGCCCGGAGGAAGTGAGATCGCTTATCGGGGATAAGTCATGACCGTACTTCCGCGTTTCAAATCCGCCGTCCTGGCAACGGTGTTGCTGGCATCGACGGCAACCTTTGCCATGGCCAAGGATGTTACCATTTCCGTCTGGGCCGGCGGCACCGGCCCGACCAATGATTACCGTATCGAAGCCATCAAGATGGCCGCCGACGTCGTTTCGCGTCAGGCAAAGATTCGTGGCGAAGATCTCACCATCAAGATCGAATCCCAGACCTGGACCGGTTGGGACGATTTCAAGCAGGCCGTGACGCTGGCCGCAGAATCCGGCAAGGCGCCGAACATCATCGTTTCCGGCCATGAGGACATCGGCCCCTGGTCGCAATCCGGCCTTCTGCGCCCGATCGAGGACTATGTCGATTTCGATGCCTGGCCGCTCAATCAGCTCTACCCGAACCTGATCGACGTCTCCTCCTATGACGGCCGTATCTGGGGCATTCCGCAGGATGCCGAAGCGCGCCCCTTCTTCTTCTCCAAGGCACATCTGAAGGCTATCGGTTATTCGGATGCCGATATCGAAGCGCTGCCGGCCAAGGTAGAAAGCGGCGAATACACGCTCTATTCAATGCTCGATGACGCCAAGAAGATGCAGGATGCCAAGGTCGTAGAACCCGGCAAGGGTTTCATGCCGCGCCCGAACAACGGCACCGATTACTGGCAGTTCTACCAGAGCTTCGGCGGCGAGATGGTCGATGCGGAATCCGGCAAGCTGGTGCTCGACCGTCAGGCGCTGACCGGCATGTACCAGTTTTTCGTCGATGCGGTTGAAAAGGGCGTCGTTCCGGCCACCTATCTCGGCACCACGTGGGATACCTGGCATCAGGCCGTCGCAGGCGACAAGGCCGGTATCTGGCACGGCGGCACCTGGCACAAGGCAGAATGGGAAGCCAAGTGGGGCCTGAAGGACTTCTTCGGCCAGATGCAATACAGCCTGATCCCGGCCGGCAACGAAAAGGGCCGCGCCAATACGATCACTCACCCGCTCGTCTATCTCCTGTCGACCGGCGGTACGGATGAGGATGCGACGCTCGCAGCCGAGCTGATCACTACCGCATCCGAGCCTTACATCAACGCTCTGCACGCGGTGAAATCGGGCCATCTCGCCATCGGTTCGGCCGAAGCGACGATCCCCTTCTATGCCAACGACCGCTGGACGACGGTTGCGACCGAAGGCCTGCTGCCGAAGGCGAATGCCATCCCGAATAACAGCGATTTCGGCGTCGTTTGGAAGGCTATGTACAAGGGGCTCGAAGCCTCCTGGACCAAGACCAACTCCGTCGCCGATGCCGTCAAGGCAGTCGAGACGGAAGTGCGCAACGCACTCGGCGACAAGATCGTCATCCGCTGATCCCTTCCATCCACCGGGCGGCGCAATTGCCGCCCGGTCCCTCTGCATTGCTTCGGGTTCCCATGCGCACCTCTTCGCCTCACAGGGCACATCTCCTCGGCCTGGCCTTCATGACGCCGGCCATGGTTCTGCTTCTCGGCTTCTTCTTTCTGCCGGTCGTGCTGACCAGCGTCTTCGCCTTCACCAACATGAGCACGGCAACCGGCATTTCCGGCGGCTCCTATGTCGTGACCGGCAATCTTCTACGCTCACTCAAGGATGAGGGACTGGACGCCAAGACGATCGACACACTCGGCCAGTCGAGCTATGTCATCGATGAGGTGGGGCTGGACAAGGCGCGCGCAGCCGGCGTCGATGTAAAATTCGTCACCGAGATCGCAGAAAGGCTGAAAGACCGGTCCTTCACCAGTTCCACGGCCTTCGAACGCGAACTGAAAACACTGCCGTCACGCCCGACGCGGGTGCGCGACCTGAAGATCACGGCCAGCGCATTCGAGCAATCGGTTCTCAACGTGCGTTACCCCAGCCGCGGCGAGATGGAAGCGGCGCTTTCGCATATGCTCGAAAATCCGCAGGAAGGCGCGATCGAAAAGATCGCAACTGCAAGTTATACCGGTTGGACTTGGACGACCGAGAATTTCAAGAACCTCATCATCGCACCCGATACATGGCGCATCATCGGCAACACGGTCTTCTATGTGGTGCTGACGCTGGCATTCAACGTCCTGGTCGGCCTGTTTCTGGCCATCACCACCTTCTATCTCCCGCCTGCGGGCTCCGGCTTCTTCAGCGTGCTCTGGCTTCTGCCGCGCATCACCCCGGTCGTGCTTTATGCCGTCATGTGGAAGTGGTTCACCTGGGAAGATGGTTTCGTCTTCAACATCGCCCAGGATCTTGGCCTTCCCGCCTTCAACTACATGAAGGGATCAGTCGCGAGCGCCTGGACGGTCGTCATTCTCGTCAACGGCTTTGTCGGCGCTTCCTTCGGCATGATCCTGTTCTCCGGCGCGCTGAAAGCGATTCCAGTGCAGCAGCTTTGGGCAAGCGAAGTGGACGGCGCCTCGCGCTGGCAGCAGATCCGCTACATCATCCTGCCGCATATGCGCTGGCCGATCCTCTTCGTCACCAGCTACCAGACACTGTCGCTTCTCTCCTCTTATGAACAGATCTGGCTCACCACCAATGGCGGCCCCGGCAGCACCACGACGGTCTGGGCGCTCGAAGCCTTCAAGACCGCGCTCAACAATTACACCGGCAACCTGCAATACGGCCTGGGCGCAGCCATGGCTCTCATCCTCGTCGCCGTCGGGCTGATCCTCTCCATCGTCTATCTCCGCCTCTTCCGCTTCGACGAGATGATGTCGAAGCCGAAGATCGAATTCTAAGGGAGGACGATCATGACCCGCAATTTCGCCGCTTGGCCGATCATCCTGCTTTTGACCGTGCTCAGCCTGCCGCTGTTCATCATGTACCTGTTCCTGCTGGTCGACACGTTCAGCAACACATCACCCGGCTCGCTTCTGCCCAACGAGTTCACACTCGAACACTGGCGTTTCCTCATCGACCCGACCATTACCGGCGACGTGTGGAAGCCGACGCTGACGACAGTCATCTTCTCCACCAGCCTGATGATCATCGTCGTCTCCGTCTCGGCCACCGCCGGTTATGCGCTCTCGCGTCTGGCCCTTCCGTTCCGGCGCTTCGTCCTCTCCGGCATCATGGTCATGCATGCCTTCCCCTCGGTTACGCTCATCATCGGCGTTTTCCTCGTCCTTCAGTTTGCCGGTCTCTACAACTCCCTGACCGGCGTCATTCTGGTGAAAGCCAGCCTGATGCTGCCTTTCGGCATCTGGATCATGAAGGGCTTTTACGACGCCGTTCCATGGGAAATCGAAATGGCCGGCGTGCAGGATGGCGCAAGCCGCTTCACCGTCTGGCGGCGCATCATCCTGCCGCAGGTGAAACCGGGCCTTCTGTCGCTCGCCCTCTTCGCCTTCATCGATGGCTGGAGCGAATACATGCTGCCGCGGATTCTTGCCCCGTCCAGCGATTTCGAAGTCCTGTCCATGTATCTCAACACCGTGTCTGATCCCAATTCCAGCACCTATAATTTCAACATCTTCAAGTCGGTCGGGCTGTTCTACACGCTGCCGGTGCTCGCACTTTTCGTGCTGTTCCAGAACCGTCTCATGAACATTTTCGGCGGGGGCACCAAAGGCTGATGCAGATCTCGATCAACAACTTCACCAAGACATTCGATGGCACGCCCGTCATCGACGATATGAACCTGACGATCCGCGATGGCGAAATGCTCGCACTGCTCGGCCCTTCCGGCTGCGGAAAATCGACGACCCTCTTTACCATCAGCGGCATCCACCGCATGGACAAGGGCAAGCTGATGTTCGGCGACCGCGACGTCAGCGGCCTGCCCAGCCAGAAGCGCAATGTCGGTGTCGTCTTCCAGAACTACGCCCTCTACCCGCACATGAACGTCTTCGAAAACATCGCCTTCCCGCTGTTGGTCAGGAAGGACAGCAAGGCCGATATCGACCGCGAAGTCGGCGCCATTGCCGCCCTTACCCATATTTCCGAACTTCTGGAGCGTCGTCCCGGCCAGTTGTCGGGCGGCCAGCAACAGCGCGTGGCGCTTGCCCGCGCCCTCGTGCGCAAGCCGGATGTGCTGCTGCTCGACGAGCCGCTCGCCAATCTCGATGCGAAGCTGAGGCTGGAAATGCGCTCGGAAATCCGCCGTATCCAGCTGGAGACCGGCATCACCGCCGTTCTGGTAACCCACGATCAGGTGGAAGCGATGTCCATGTGCGACCGCATCGCCATCATGAAAAAGGGCGAAATCGTCCAGATCGATACCCCGGCCGACATGTACAGCGACCCGCGCACGTCCTTTGTCGCCGGCTTTCTCGGCAATCCACCGATTTCCTTCCTAAGCGGCATCGCCATGGAAAATTCCTTTTCCGTCGCGCCGATCAGGCTGCGCGTTCCGCTCGCCACCCACAATGGAATTGCCGATGGCACGCCGTTGAAGCTCGGCGTGCGGCCGGAACATTTCGGCCCCGAAGGCGACATAGCGGTGGAAGGCAGGATCGCCTTTGCCGAAACGCAAGGCCGCGAAAATCTCTATGATGTCGAGCTTACAGACGGCTCAGTGCTGCGCTCGATCCAGCCCGCGGCAAGAAGCTGGAAACTCGGCGAACCTGTACGCTGGTTTATCGACAGCAAATCGGCTTTCGTCTTTTCTGACGATGGCCTCAGACTTTGACGGGGAGACGATCGTGACCTCTGCTAGGGATTTTTCGCCGTTCTTCTCCCGCTTCGGTTGGCCTCAAAACAGAGAACGTCTGCCCTTCTGCATCGGCCACCGCGGCGCCAGCGGCCACGAGACGGAAAACACGCTCGCCGCCTTCCGGCGCGCCGCCAAACTGGGCGCCGAAATGTGGGAAATCGACACGCAACTGACCGCCGATGGCGTTGTAGTGATCTCCCATGACGACCATCTTCAGCGCGTCTTCGGCAAGGATGTCCATATCTCGCAACTCTCCTTCGCCGACCTGCGTGCCGCAGTTGCGGACGTGCCGAGTTTCGAGGAAGTCGCAGCGCTGGCGCGCGAAACCGATTGCGGCCTCTATATCGAGCTGAAACGCGCTGGCACCGGCGCGCTCTGCTGGCAGCACCTGAAGCAGATGGAACAAAATTTCGCCTGTTTCGGCTCCTTCGATCCGTCACAGGTCCGGGAACTGCGCGAGCTTGGTTGCGATTATCCGCTCGCGGTCCTGATCCGCGTCGGTGCCGATCCCCATACGGCAGGCGACGAGGCATCTGCCGATATCCTGCATCTATGCTGGGAAAAGGCGAGCGACACGCCGCAGGAATTCGTCACCGATGACCTGATCGAACGGGCTTTTGCGGATGGCCGCGAAATCGTCCTGTGGCACGAGGAACGGCCGGAAGTGCTGGCCGATATCATGACACTGCCGGTTCTGGGCATCTGCACCAACCTGCCGGACCTGATGCGACCGCGCGACAATCACGCCGGTGATCGCCCTTTAAAGCGGGTCACCTCGCATGATGTGGCGCGTGCCGCCGGCGTTTCCCGCGCCGCCGTTTCTCGAGCCTTCACGCCGGATGCCAGCGTTTCCGAAAAGACCCGCGAAAAGGTCTATCAGGCCGCCAAGGACCTCGGTTACCGGGTGAACTATCTCGCCCGCAGCCTCACGAACAAGCGCTCAGATCTTGTCGGCCTTGTCGCCGCCGGCCTCGACAACCCTTTTCGAACGCAGCAGGTGGAGCATCTGGCGCGTGCGCTGATCGCCCGTAACTATCGCCCCATCCTGTTGCCCACCTCGAAAGAGGCTGACAGCGCCACCGTCATCGGCCAGTTGCTGCACTACGCGGTATCGGGCGTGATCGTCACCTCGGATGCGCCTCCCTCGCATATTTGCGAGGAATGCGCGACGGAAGGCGTGCCGATCGTACTGATCAACAAGGGCGAAGACTATCCGCTGGTCGACCGTGTCCTCTCCGATGACCACAATGCCGGCCATCTCGCCGCCGACCATCTTCTACAGGCAGGCGCCACAAGGCTCGCAGTCATTGCCGGCACAACCATCTCATATTCTTCCCGACGCCGCGCCGAAGCTTTTCTCGCGCGGGCAAAAACGCTCGGCGTGAGAGTGTCCCACGTTTCCGTTGTTCAAAACGACTACCGCAACGGCCGCGACATCGCGCCCGCCCTGCTCGATAGCGGCATCAACGGCATCTTTGCGGTCAACGACTACATGGCCTGCGGTGTCCTGGATGGGCTGAGCGATGCCGGAAGGAACGACGGTTCGGTCAGCGTCATCGGCCATGATGACATTCCCCAGGCCAGCTGGGGCGCCTATGACCTGACCACTTTCCTGCAGCCCTGCGATATTCAGGCGGAGCAAGTCATAGACCTCCTCTCCAGCCGTATCCTCGACCCCGATGCCGTTGCCCGCGTGGAATTCACGCCGGTCACATTGATCAAAAGAAGAAGTGCCTGATGCCATCCCCATTCGATCCAAGCGCGCTGCGCGAACGCGCCGAGGCCGCCATCACCATCGCCCGCCATGTCGGGACCGAAACCGCAAAATTCCGCGCCGACGTCCAGCCGGAAACGCTTGCCGTGGAAGACAAGGGCCTGCAGGATTTCGTCACGGTCGCAGACAAGCGCGCCGAACAGATGATCCGCCAGGCTCTTCTCGAACGTTTTCCCGATGATGCCTTTCTTGGCGAAGAGGGCGGCGCCAGCCGGTCCGGTTCATCCGGCGGCACATGGGTGGTCGATCCGATCGACGGCACCACCAACTTCATCCGCGGCTTTCGCCACTGGGGCGTCTCAATCGCCTTCGTAGCCGGCGACGAGATCCTCGTCGGCGTCATCTATGATGCCACCCAGAACGCCGTCTTCAGCGCTATAAGCGGCGAAGGCGCCCTGCGCGAAGGCAAGCCGATCACGGCAGCCAAGACAACCGACCCGACACGCGGGATCGCCATTCTCGGCCATTCCCGCCGGACCGATTTCGAGGACTACCTGTCTATCTCCCGAAAAATCTACGAGACCGGCATGGATTACCGGCGCATGGGCGCGGCCGCAATCGGCCTGATCCGCGTAGCCGAGGGCGTGGCCGACCTCTATTACGAACGTCACCTGTCGGCCTGGGATATGTTGGCCGGCGTATTGATCGCCCGCGAGGCAGGAGCCGTCGTGGCACTTCCACCACTGACACAGCTTCTCACCCATGGCGGCCCGGTCGCCGCCAGCGCACCCGGCGTGGCAAAAGATCTGGCCTTTCTGATAGAACTGGAAAAAGAAGCCTTCGCAGCCGCCTGATCCCGAGCAGCGACGCATGGCAGATGCAGCGGACATCCCGAACCAACGGACACAGCCGATCACCTGCGATCTCTGAAATTCCAGCCTACATGTTACCTCAAGCTTCTGTTTCCGCAGGAATTTTGAGGCGACATGGGGCAGCTCGCCGTCCCTCTCCGAGTACCAAAACGCAAAAATCCCCCTGAGGGGGCTTTGATGATCGGTCTTGAGAACATTCGAAAAGGCATCGACCACGTATCGTATGATCTCAAATATATCGATCTGAAACAGAAAACTTTGCAAACCATAGACAACCCGTTCGGCACGAGGTTGTCACCCATGTCTCAGGTAAAACGTGGTACCTATATGTCCGGTATGGACAAGGGAATATCTTTGGTTGCGGGG
>DFNX01000008.1:0-81026 GCA_002376235.1 Neorhizobium sp. UBA3556
GTTTATGGGGACACGGCCTAGGTGGATCTTCCTTCACAAAAGATTTTGCGATCCGCTACCTCATCTACGCGTTTGGCGTAGGCATGAAACTGATGGCACTGGTGATGATCGCCAAGATCGGTTCAGAGGTACTGCTTGGGCTTGCTGATGCTCCGACAGCGGAATCCGATGAATTCATCACTACGCTTGCGATTGCGGGTGTTTCGGTCGTCGTTTTCATAATCGCCATGTATGTCCCGAATATCATGCAGGGGGTCGTGCAAGGTGCCTCGGTTTCGTCCGGCATGGAAACTATCCGGCACGGCGGGCAGACCGCATCGTTTGCGGCCGGTAGCGCATTTCTGGCGGCGGGTGCGGTTGGAGTAGGTTTTGCAGCAGCTCAATCTGCGCGGGCAGGTGGGGCATCCGTTGCCGGGGCAGCAATGCGCGGTATGGGAGCGAGCTTCGGATCCGGATCTGCTGCTGCAGCATCGGCGGCAAAGGAAAAGGCAATCGGCTCTCCTGGAGCCTACGCTGGCTCCATTCTCGGGCTTGCCAATGCCAAGCTCGATCAGGCTCGCGGGAAGACGGCGTCGTCACTTAAGCCCCCACATCGGCCGGACAATTGAACCCTCTAGGACAGGATGATTTCGATGGCAGCGCCACGCGCACCGGATAACCCATATCTTGCTGCACGACAGGAGTGGTCCGAACGATACGGCTCCTATGTGAAGGCAGCCTCTGCCTGGCGTGCTGTCGGAATATTGAGCCTTGGGCTGGCCGTTATTGGCTTCAGCTATGCGCTATATCTAAGCACTCAGGTCAGGCTCGTCCCGTACATCGTGGAAGTAGACAAGCTCGGCAACACCGTGTCGGGTGGCTTTCCTCAGCAGATCGAGTACGCCGATGCACGAGTGGTCCGCGCCACGCTTGGCAATTTCATATCGAGCTTTCGGTCGGTAACGCCCGATGCTGTCGTGCAAAAGCAGTATATAGACCGGACTTATGCGTTGCTTCGAACATCTGATCCGTCAACCCAGAAGGTCAACGCCTGGTTTCGAGGAAACTCGCCTTTCGAAAAGGCGATCACTGCAACAGTGTCGGTTGAAGTGAACAACATCGTGGCTCTGTCCAATCTGACCTACCAGATCGATTGGACGGAGTATGAGCGAGACCGAAAGGGCAAGGAAACGGCGACGCGTCGCTTCCGCGGGATCGCAACCGTGGCAATCACCTCACCGCAAGACGAAGCAACGATAAGGCTCAACCCAATTGGCCTTTACGTCACCGATTTCGATTGGACCGCGCAACTTTGAGGGTAGGGACCATCATGAAGACCAGAAACGGGAAGGCGCTCATCAGCTTACTGCTGCTGACCGCTTCAACAAGCGCAACATCATCTGCCTTCGCTCAAAACCTCAACATGAATGAAGCAAAGGGTACGGCCCTGTCAGGAAAATGGCGCGGACAATCTGGGCTCGTCACGCGTGGTCCAGACGGCAAGGTGATCTTTCTCTTCGGGGAGACGCAGCCGTCGGTCGTCTGCTCTCCCCTGCAGGTCTGTGATATCGAATTGCAGGGCGGCGAGATCGTCCGCGATGTCCTGGTGGGAGATACAGTCCGCTGGAAGGTCGAACCGGCGACCTCGGGAGCGGTGGGCGGACAGGCGATCCATTTGATCGTAAAACCATCCGAGTCGGGCCTTGTCACCTCAATGGTGGTTACGACATCTCGTCGAACCTATCATATCCAGCTTAAGTCCCATTCGAGCCAGTACATGGCCCGGATCGGGTTCGAATATCCCGAAGATGCTTCGACGAAGCTCTCGGATGTCAATGCGCGCATCCAGGCTACGACAGGTCCGGGAGGCGGTGTTCCTCCTGACCAGCTCGCCTTCTCCTACTCGCTCAGCGGGCGCGCCCCGTGGCGCCCCAGTCGCGTCTATTCGGACGGTCAAAAAACCTACATCCAGTTTCCGCGTGCGATCTCCGGTCAGGACGCGCCGGTTCTTTTCGTCGTTTCCGGTGGCGAAAACCGGGTCGTAAACTATCGCATGAAGAACGATATGATGATCGTGGATTACAATATCGACAAGGCTGTGCTCATATCCGGGGTAGGCTGGAAGCAGCAAAAGATCACCATCCGGCGGGGAGGGTGAACGATGCGACAGCACCCTTATCTCTCCCTTGCGGTCGTCATCGGACTGACCGGCTGCCAGACGGCTACAGATGGACTGACGAGCAGTGCAGCGCCGCCTGAAATCACTGGTACAGCGGCAAGCGCGATTGCCGGCGACATGGCCGGCCGCTTCGCCGAGCAGTCAGGATCGCCCACGACGCCTATTAGACTCCATAGAGACAGGTCCGAATTTGCTGTCGCCCTGGAGGCCGCTTTGAAGGGCTGGGGCTATTCCATCGTCGCGGACGAGAAGTCGACAACGACGGATGACACCGCAAAGCCCACGAAGCTCGCATATTCGCTTACGAGCTTGGACGGCCAGGTACTGGCGCGGCTTTCCACAGATAGTCTTGAGCTCGGTCGAGCCTTTTCGATCTCGAATGGCGTCGCAGCCCCTGCGAGCCCACTTTCCTTGATGAAGCGCAACTGACGACGGAGGAGGCTCATGGTCCAATCGCTGCAACTCGGAACGTCAGGCCCCTCCAGCGATGATAGAGGCATGAAGCGGTTAAACCGCCTGCCTCTGTTCGTTGGGATCGCCATGTCGGCCCTATTCCTCGCGGTTCTCGTTTACGGCATTTCCTCGCGCGGGTTGCGGTTTGGTCAGCAAGCGCCACAGGAGGCTGGAGGTAACGCTCCCGCTTCGAGCTTCGCCGAACAGATGAAGCGCGGCGTCCAGGATGGGATCATTGGCGATCGCGACGAACCTCCGACCTTTCTACCCAGCCCGGTTGCGCCGGCACCTCCCACAATGCAGCCTACTCCAGCAGAGATCATGCCCGAACCGCGCGAGACACGCCGCACGCAGTTGGAACCCGATGACGAATGGAATGCACGTATGCTGCGCGACCAGCGGGAACAGATCGCGCGTGAACAGCAAAGACAACGCATGGCCAGCCTACAGGCGAAAAGTGCCGCACTCGACTCCCCCCTGAAGGTCGACATCTCCGACGTCGAGAGCGAGGCTGCGGCAACGGCCGCGTCGACGGCTCGAACACAATCGATGCAGCCTCTCGGAGGTGCTGCCGATCTCTATGCCGCCGCGCTGCGGGCAGGCGCGGCGGGACAGCCGGGTGATCAGAATGGCCAGGTGTCAAAGGAGGATTTCTTCAACTCCGACATTAAGGAACTCGGTTATCTGTCCAATCAGGTAGTCCCGCAGCAGTCGCGCTATGAGCTCAAGCGTGGATCGGTGATACCTGCGACGCTGATCACGGGCATCAATTCCGATCTTCCCGGCCGGATCACAGCGCAGGTCAGCCAGAATACCTACGACAGCGCGACCGGGCGATTTCTGCTTGTCCCACAAGGCACAAAACTGTTTGGTCGTTACGACAGCAAGGTATCATTCGGCCAAAAGGGTGCATTGGTCGTGTGGACCGATATCATATTCCCGAACGGATCCACCCTGCAGATCGGTGGCATGGCAGGTACGGATTCCCAAGGTTATGGAGGGTTTCGAGACAAGGTCGACAATCATTATCTGCGCACGTTTGGATCGGCTGCTTTGGTCGCGCTGATAGGGACAGGTATCGATATGGCCGTCCCTGAAAGTTCATCACTTGCCACGCAGGACACCGCATCCGACGCCGCGAGGCGAAATTTTGCTGAAACATTCGGCCGGGTTGCAGAACAAACTATCTCAAAAAGTCTTAACATCCAGCCGACGATCCGGATCCGGCCGGGCTATCGTTTCAACGTTCTGGTCGACCAGGACATCGTGTTTCCCGGAGACTACTCTGATTGACAACGCGATAGGGGAGAGGGGAGAGGGGCATCTTGCGATGCTCCCGCCGCCAGCTAGTCAAGAAGTGTTTTGATCGTAGCGACAGGCAAGAACATTCGCATTGGTGAAGACGGGAACGAAACAAACCCGTAGCTGGCGTAGAGATCCAGGCGGCGCTTCGTTCGCTCAGCATCGCCGCAGTCAAGCACATCCAGCACAACCACGGCCGTTCCTACCTGCTCTGCAACGCGGGCTATTCTCGTTAGGCAATCGACAAGGAGGACGCCTCCATGCCCGCTGCCATGATGTCTGCGATCACGGCCAATCATGGAAATATAGACGGCCGGTATCGATCCATGGCCGGGTCGATTACGGGCGTATTTTTCGGGCAGATCTTTGAAATCAATCGAGTGCGCGTTGATCGCATAAAATCCGATGATCGATTTTCCGTCCTCGGTCATGACCCAAACCCGAAGATTGTCGGCTTTCGACAGCTTGTTTGCTGTCTTTTTAAGGAAATTATCGACCTGTGCGATACCACAGGAAAAAGCCGCTCGATCGTGCCTGGCAGGATCAAGCGGCTCAATGACAAGCTTCGCGGCTGTGCTATCAGGCATTACTTGGAGATCACGACTTCACGGTGACGCTTGAAAGCGTCTTTCAGATTTTCGGTCGGCGCTGCCGGATTATCGAGCGCTTCGAAAAATGCCGCATGATCGATCGACTTGAGCATGGTCGCCTCGTGAGCGGCGATCGTCTCGAGTGCTGACCTGTAGGCAGCATTGATCGTAAACGCGGAATCATCCATCCCGGAAAGGGCCGCAGCTCTCTGGATTGCATCCTTGATCCGCGGCTTTGTCCGGAAATTCATCCGGGCATCATTCGGCTCATCGATTTCGCTGGCTGTATCCTTGAAAGCAAACATCGCCGCCTCCTTTTTAATTTATGGTGCCTATGTACGTCAAAGCGACGTACATTTCAAGAGCATTTCAAAGCGATGGAGACTGTACCTCTCGAGATATGGAAGAGAATGGCCGAGTGCAAATATGCGCGTGGAAAGCGCGTCCCAGCCAAGATATACGGGTAGCGTGATCAATCACACGCACATTGTGCCGCGTTCGAAGAAGGCATCACCATGATAAAAAGCGAAGACGCTATTAGACCGGAATTTGATCTCCGACCGCTCGTCGGCCTGCTGGCGGACGTCTCGGAACCTGTCGTCGAGTATTTGACGATTGAAGCTATCAGGAAGCACCGGCAGCTCGTGGTGAAAGCCGAAGAACTCTTCCAACGCCTGCCTGAGGCGATGAGAGCCGGCCGGGAACCTGTGGGAGAGGCCAACGTCGATTACCTCGATGCGACAATCGAAATGCATGCGCATATGTCGGCCTTGACGACACTTTTGAAGATCCTCGGCCGTACGCCGACGGTCCAGTAGGACAATATCAAATCAGTCCATGACGAATGGCCAATGCTACCAGTTGGGTGTTGTTGCAGAGATCGTAGCGCCGCCTGGCTTCCACCAGCGCGATGCGGACAGTGTTGTATTTAACCTCTTCCAAGTCAGCGACGTCTTCCACGGTTTTGCCAAGCTCAAGCCAACGCACGAAAGTTGCTTCCTTTGGGCCAAGATAAAATTGCTCTTCCACAGACGGTCTGGCTCGCAGTTGCCCGATCAGTGTATGAAGTTGGCCGACCGCCGCTGCTGCGGCAACAGCATCGATCTTCCATTCTCTCGTCTGGATCGGCTCGGGCGATGCAAACGTTAGCATCGCAATCGCACCATTCGAGACCTGTACCGGCATGACGATCCCGGAACGAATGCCGAATTCGGCCGCCGCTGCATAGAACTTTCGGTCTTCCTTCGAGATACTTGCGTTCGCTTCATCGCCGGTCCAAACGAAAGCGCGTGTTTCCCGTTGCGCACGCCTGACGCGCGGGTCCTGGGACCGCAACGCCTCTTTGAAATACCTCTCCTGCCAGACATCGCTCAGATTGGAGATCGCGAAAAGCTCGCCTGGCCGCAGGTTGAGATATCCATAGCCCGTGAAGTCAAATTTCTGAGCCAACGTGGCAAGTGCCGCCTTCAATGTCGCCTGGTTTCTAGCGACGGCGCTGATATCCAGAAGCTTTCCAATCAGTTTGTCCACTGAACGCCTCACTTCATGATTTGGGACGACGTTGAGCGCGAATACGCCGGTTTATGGCCATCCGGCTAACTGCATCCCTCGCGATAACGTAATTTTCCAGCGGCTAGAGACCGGCGTTATGACGGCTCAGCCACCCCGCCAGATCGGAATAAGGTTTGGGCTCGTAGACATACTCGACAGGTATTGCCGGCTGCAGCATGGAGGTCAGATACCGGCTAAGATTCCCGGCATCGTTGCTGGCGGCCAGACCGTAGAAGTTGCCGCTGTTCCACGTCACTACGCAGTGTGAGAAATGGGCGGTTACCGCATTCGCCATATCCGATAGCGTAACTTCGCATTCATGCATGGTATTCAAGACCAGATTGGTTTTTCTGGCGATCTCGTCGGCGCCGAAGTAGTGCGCCTTGAAACCGAGGTTCTTCTGCTCTTCTCGTGCTCGATAATCCGATGCATCGAATGCGCGGAATTTTTCTAGAAAGAGCGCTATGCCGTCGGGCTTCAGGTGCTCAGCGAGAAACGCCACTTGATCAGCGCGGTTGGGCGAATACATCTGAAACGTGGTGTCCTCCAGGATCACGTCGAAGCCATCCGAGAAGCACGCAAGTTCGTCTGTTGAGGCAAGGTGCTCCTTGGTCAAATGGTGAAACGGCCCAAGGAAAAAACTGGCGCCGAGAGGAGCCCCAAATGCCATGAAACACTTGTAGTTCTCCTCATTCGGGCTGCAAGCCAAAGACAGGATCTTGCCGCCGCTCATCTCGGAGATCACTCTCGCCATCGTGCCTTCAGCCGTTCCCAATGTATAGACCAGGAGATGGCCCGGTCGGGTCTGGCCATATCGCAGCAACGCATGTGCCATCCGGCACTCTTCCTCGAGACGGTAGGGAATGCTGGCATGATAGTGGCGATCGAAATAGCCCTGACGGCGAGAATGAAGCTCGATCAATTGATGGAGCAGGGCATCATTTGGCATAAGCCGCATGTCGACGGCTGGCCGGCGCAGTGGCATCCCGCTTCGGCCAGCGGCCGTCTCGCTGAAAAATCCTGACAGCTGATTGAGCCGAGGGCCACGATCGCACTCATTGGAAAACGCGCTGGAATCTTGCATCGCAACAGACCTGTTTGAAAGACATCACCGTGCAACGCTGACCCTCTTCAGGTGACGAAGACTGCAATATGTTTAGACAGCCTCACCAAAAAATCAGCGCGCTCTCAAATGCTAAGTTAGTGGAATCAATCGCGCTTTCGGAGATCTGCCACATTGTCACAATAGTGCCATCTTCGACCTATCTGCGGTTAAAATCGCGTTGCGCAATAACCTGTGGTGGGGTTTAAATTGTTGCGGCGCCCACCAAATCTGCGAGGCACACCAGAGATTGCCAGAGACACGCGAGTTTCAACCGGACGAAGTGCGGCGCGCGGATCGTCGCACCTTGATCCATAAGCACATGGACTGGGGTTCGGTGCGTGCCGACCTCGTCAAAAGAACAGGGTTGTCGCGTCAAGAGACGCTTCTGGCGCCCCAGCACCATGCGGTCATGATGAATCTCAAAGGTGAGGCGACGGCGGGTGAGGATTTCGTCGATGGCCACAGGATAACCTTCACACCCCGCCGTCCAGGCTCCATCATTTTCGTACCGGCGCTTAGTGAATGGCGAGGCTGGGATGAAGGAGATAGGACAGGATCGTACCTCTTGATCTCCGTTCACAGGGCCTTCATCGCGAAGTCCTTCGGTGTTGAGGAATTGCCCGAACTGAAACCGGTGATCGGTTTGCGCGATCCGGTAATCGAGGCGTCACTGAAGCGGGTCGCGGCCGAACTGGGAAATCCGGACCCCATCAGCACCATGATGGTTGAAAGCCAGGTCATGCAGATTTTTATCCATCTGGTGCGGTTGCAACTGATCGGCTTTGAGACAAAGAAGGGGGGATTGTCGGGTTTCGATCTCCGTCGAATTGTTGGCATCATCGAGGGGCGGCTGGCTGATCCTCCAAGCCTGGACGAGCTGGCCGGTGAGGTCGGCTTGAGCCGGCGGCAATTCTTCAGAGCGTTCAAACAGTCCACGGGAAAAACGCCGCATGCATATCTGCTCGATCACAGACTCGAGCGAGCTGCCGATTTCCTGCGGACGACCAGTCGATCTGCAACGGACATCGCTTTGGACAGCGGCTTTGCCAACTCCAGTCATTTCACGGCGACATTCAAGAATGCCTTCGGTTTGAGCCCACTCGATTTCAGGCGTGTCTGGCGCCGCTGAGTCTGACCAATTTTTTGGCACATTTTCGCTATCGCGGCGCAGAATGGAAAGCCAGACGGAACGGCATGGTTAGCGTAGGGCAACATCTCCACGCTGAGGGCCGACTGTGGCTCCATACCCTGCGCTACGATCCTTGTTCGTTCTTCTACTGGGATATCCATCGTTTTGTTGGCTCCTGATCTGCACCTTCGCGTCATCCATGGCCCGAAACAGCTACGCTGTCGCATGTGCCTGGATCCTCGTAGCTTCAGACGGTGGGAGCGCAGCGGTCGCAACCTTCGTCGCCATTGTCAGTCTGACCGAATTGCTCGTCAGCCCTATAGCTGGCTGGCTATCCGATCGCTTCCCACGAAAGGCAGTGTTCATCGTGGCCGAAATCCTTCGAACGGTGGGATCACTGGCGCTCATATCGACGAACCTGCCGTGGATGATATTCTCCTCCGCGGTACTGTTCGCAGCATGTGATCGCGTTGCGCTGACTGCATCACAGGCGATGATCCCTTCTGCTGGCGCGCACCTGAAGCCGGACGTTTCAAATTCGAGCAGCTTCTTCTGCATGCAAGTCGGTGGCCTGATCGCGGCAGGACTTGTTGGTACGGTTCTGCATATCTTTTCTGCTCACGCGGCGTTTACGATGATTGCGGCGGCCTTTCTTGTCTCCATCATCTGCATGGGATTTGTGTCCGGCGCGCATTCGCGCCCTCGAACCAGCGACGGGATCCCGACTCAGCGATTGAGCGTGGACGCGCACCTTGTCCACCTCGCGTGCATCTACGCGCTCCTTTATGGAGGCGGCACTCTCGTCAGCATTTTGGGCGCAGGCTTGATCTTCGACGAATTTGGCGGCAATGCGCTCGATTTCGGGCAACTAGAGAGCGCCTGGTCCGTAGGCTCAATCATCGGCGCAGTTCTCCTCATCCCGGTTGCCCGTTACGCGAAGCGCTCGGTTCTTCTGATCATCGTTCTGTTATTCGTCGCCATTTTATTCGGAAGCTTGAAAGTCTCGCCGTTGCTGGTGGCGCTTCTAACCTTCGCGGTGCTGGGATCCTTGTACAATCTTGGCAGGGTGGCCGTTGAGGTCACGCTGCAGGCGGCCGTGCCGCAGTCTGCATTAGGCCGTGCAAAAGGCATATTTCATTGTGCCGGCGTTTCCATGGGACTGGCAATATTCGGCACCATCTCACTCTCTGCCGGTCAACTCAATCCCTCAACTATGTTTCTACTGTACGGCTGCGTCATGCTCGCAGCGACAGGGGCTTTGGTCTCGCTGCGACCAAAGCCTTAAACTGGCGAACCGATCCACTGGTGGCAAAGATGAGAACTGAGCCTCTGCCTGCGACTGATAAGCGAACATTCCAACAGCGGCGTCTAAAGCACTGCCAATCTTGATAGTTTTGTCACAAAAGACTGGCGACAGCAGTCAGCTTAGATTATCGTTTTAGGCAAGGCAGTACGTGCTGCCTCGGGGCGTCGAAACCCCTACGAGCGACTGGTGCTGGTCGATACAGCGCCAAACTCTCTGATCCTTTCGGGTCGGGGAGCCTGTGGCGTATGTCCAGGTTCTCCGGAACTAAAGGTCTCAGGGCTGTCTCGTACAGTTTCGAACTCCCCGATCATTCGGAGGTTTAGTGAGTCTATCGCGGGGACGCACCGCGACAAACTCTCTCGACGGGGAGTGCATGATGCAGCACCGCAAGGTACGGCAGACGAAGCAGCAGTCTCATTCGCAACAAACCCAAGCCCTTTCGGATAGGTCGGCCCACGCCGTTGATCGCCATGTCGGCCGCCAGGTTGCTCTTCTCCGGATGCAGTCGCGCATCACGCAGGCCGACCTCGCCAAGCGCATCGGCATCAGTGTTCAGCAGTTGCAGAAATACGAAAGCGCTCGCAACCGCATCAGTGCCTCAATGCTCTTCGAGATCTCGACAGCTTTGACGGTCCCGGTCAGTAGGTTGTTCGACGGGCTTCCGGAAAATGGCGCGCCCGGCACCACAGCCCCTTTACCCACGCACGAGCACATTGCATTTGCCAGCAGCGTTGAAGGCCAGCGATTGAATGATGGGCTTCTGGCACTGCCTCCCAGGGTAAGACACCGCATATCATCTTTCGTAGCAGCGCTGAGTGAAGAACTCTCGCAACCTTCGCCGGGGGAAGGCGACCTCGAAGTCACCCGGGTCCCAAAACCAGAGGAGTGCAATCAATGAAAGCACTCCATGGCTCAGGGCATCCGAGCTTTAAACAAGGAGTTGGTAAGGTGGTTTCTCATCGGACGCGATCGTGGCGCTTTTCTCAGGCGGATCTGGTCGAGCGCATCGGATTGAAGAAAGAAGAAACGGCCATCGTTTCGAGTCGGCACCTTCTCCTCCTCAATTTGCGTGGGGCATCCGAAAGAGGTCAATATTATCTGGATGGTCGAAAAACAGACTTTGTTTCACGAAAGGTGGGCGACATCCTGTTCGTACCCGCCGGATGCGAGTGGCGTGGCTGGGAGGAAGGCGCGTCGAACGCTGCTTATCTATCGATCTCAATCGAACCTTGCCTGGTCGAGAAGCTTTGCACTGCTCTATCCGGTGGGCCTTTGAACGCGTTTTCGCCGGACCTTGGCTTTGAGGATCCGGTTATCATGGGCGCCGCGCGCGGGATTGCCTCGGAAATAGACGAGCGCAACCCGGTCAGCACGATGCTGACTGAGAGCTACATCGCAACCATTTTTGCACAGTTGCTTCGCAAGCAACGTTATGTGGCGCCCGGAAAGAAAGGTGGCCTGACGAGCCGTGACCTCACTCGGGTGGTCGAATTGATGGACGACGACCTGTCAGCTGATTTGACACTGGCGCAATTGGCTGGACACATCGGCTTCAGTGTTCCGCACTTTTGCCGCGCCTTTCGCCAAAGCGTCGGCCATCCGCCTCATACCTTCATCGTACGTCGCAGGATCGCCCAGGCTCAAAGCCAGCTCCGTGAGACGGACCTGCCAATAACAGACATTGCCTTGGCATGCGGCTTCTCGAGTTCGAGCCATTTCTCGAACACATTCAAGCGCATCGTCGGGAAAACGCCGCTCGACTACCGGAAAGGCTGGGTTGAACGCGGCTGGCGGTCTGGATAGAACAGCGTTTCCTTCACAGCTGGAGCTTCATCAGACGGCAGCCCGAGTGTCACGCTCGTCTCCGGAGAGCGGCGGCTCCCCGCTCCACAGGCTATGCAGCTATGCTCAGCTGGCATGCTGTCATTTCTTGATCGATATCTGCATTTGGATCAAGCAGATGAAAGCGCACCCTATGCTGCATGAGGCACCCTCCGAAAAAAACGAGGGGCAAATGGCAACAGATCCGAGAACCGGAGCGCAAAGCTCTAAAGTCACCCGAACGACCGCCTTGCAGGTCAAAAATCTAAGAAAGCACTTTGGCCCGATCGAGGTTCTCAAGGGCGTGTCGTTGACCGCCGGACGGGGCGAAGTCATATCGATCTTGGGAAGCAGCGGCTGCGGCAAAAGTACCTTCCTGCGCTGCTTGAACTATTTGGAAGAACCGACAAGCGGAGACATCTGGGTCGGCGGCGCGAATGTGCCGGCGCGCCGCGGACTTGCCCGCCAGAGGCGAATAAACGCTCTGCGTGCCTCGCTCGGGATGGTGTTCCAGAACTTTAATCTGTGGCCGCATAAGACCGTGCTCGAAAACATCATCGAGGCGCCGGTCCATGTCCTTGGGCTAAACCACCGAGCCGCAACTGAACAAGCGTTACAGTTCCTCGAGAAGGTTGGCATGCACGGCCATAAGGACGCCTATCCTTCGCATCTGTCGGGCGGGCAACAACAACGCGTCGCCATTGCGCGCGCCCTTGCCATGAAGCCCGAGATTTTGCTGTTCGATGAGCCGACATCGGCTCTCGATCCGGAATTGGTCGCCGAGGTCCTGAAAGTGATCCGCGGACTGGCTGACGAAGGCCGGACGATGCTGATCGTCACGCATGAACTTGGATTTGCCCGACAGGTGTCTGAGCGCATCGTTTTTTTCCATGCCGGCCAGATCGATGAAGAAGGCCCACCCGAGCGGCTTTTCCGCCACCCGTCATCGCCAAGGCTCGCTCGGTTTCTCTCAAGCCATATAGAAGAGCTGCGCCGATGATCGACTTGCACGGTTTCACTGGTCAACTCGCCGATGGTGCAGTCACCACTTTGACCCTCGCCGCCACAAGCCTGGCCTTCGGCATTGGCATCGGCCTTTGCGGGGCAATCGCGAGGCAGAGCGCTCTTCCGGTGATAAGGGCGGCAGTAGATCTTTATACAACGGTCATTCGGGGCATCCCGGAGCTTTTGATCATCCTCATACTATATTTCGGTGGCACTGCCGCACTGACTACGCTGTTGGGTCGCTATGCTGAGGTTGACGCATTCACCAGTGGCGTATTCGCGCTGTCTCTGGTGTTCGGCGCCTATGCTACGGAAGTTTTCAGGGCAGCGATCAAAGCCGTTCCTTTTGGGCAGATCGAAGCTGCACGCGCACTTGGGTTACGAGGCAGCCTCATATGGCGCTTTGTCATATTGCCGCAAATGTGGAGGCACGCGCTACCAGGTCTAGGAAATCTCTGGCTCACGCTCCTCAAGGACACTGCGCTTGTCTCCGTTGTCGGTCTGGAAGATCTGATGCGCAAGACAGCTATCGGCGCCGGCGCGACGCATGACCCTTTGACGTTCTACTGCGCCGCGGCTGCGATCTACCTTGCCTTCACGTCGGTCTCGATTATCGGGCTAACGCAGCTCGAGCGTGGCGCCAGCCCGCTTCTGCAGATAGCCGTCAAGGTCGCGCGCCAAAGCGGGGACATTCACCCGCGCCGTCTCGCGCGCCTGACTTTCGGCCTTGCCGGCGAACAGACCAGTCTTGCCCTTCAACGCACCGAAGGTTTCCGGCTGCTTGGAAATCGTTGCGATCGTTGTCTTCGCAGTCTCGGAACTGGCGACCATGGCATCGACATTGACTGCGTTGAACGCCGCATGCGGATCGGCATAAACAAGGTGGAAGCGAGCCGAGACCTCCTGCCACTGGCTCTTCAAGGCGGGATCGGCGGAGACCTTGTCCTCGACAGATTTTTCGATCGATTTTGCAAATGTCGTGATGCCGGCAACCATGGGCTTCCCTTCCTCGCGAATGACAGATTTGGTCTGGTTTCTGGTTTCCGATGTGCCGCGCGTGCTGACTTCGCCCGCTCTGGCAGAATGCAATCCGAGCCGGCTTCCAACGGTGGCCAGCCGTGCGATGAGATCGGCCAGTTTGCCCTTCTGACGGATGGTCCACTGCAGCCGATCGCGCAGCATGGTGTGACCGACATTCATCAGGTGGAGCCCTCGCATGTCTGCGAAACGGAGCGCGGCGCGATAAGCAGAACTGCCCTGGTAATCGAGGGTGGTTTCCTTGGATCCGTCACGCGACAGTCGTTCATGCACGCGCGCCATGGCCAGGTCCTCGACCGGCACGACTTTCCAGGAATTGCGATCTGCCTCGGTACCATCAGGCAGCCTGATGCGCTCTGAACCGACATGCTGCAGACCGATGCGATCGCCGATGTCGGCATTCGCCGCTGCCATTGCACGCGCAAGGTCGACACCCCAGACGGTGCGCTCCTGGCCATCGGCAAAGCCGAGCGTGACATAGTAGCTGGCCCGGTTGCCCGGCTTATGCTCATAGGGCGCCTCACCATGGGCAACGAGCACGCCGCCGCGGCGCTGGGCGAATTCTTCCAGCCCTATGTAGAGCTCGGCTGTCTCGCGATGGCGGGTCATGGCGACATAGGACAGGTGCCGATCGAGCGTGCTCGATGCCAACACTTTCACCCGGTCGACGGTGGCGCCCTGGCTCTTGTGAACGGTTGTCGCATAGCCATGATCGACATTGGCATAGAAGCGCTGTTCGACCACGACCTCACGACGATCATCGCCGCCACCGATCGCAGCGACCAGACGGCCGGGCTGGGCTTCGACCACACGGGCCAGCATGCCATTCTTGACCCCGAGCGATCCTTCGTTCTTCAGAAAGACGATCTGGTCGCCGGCGGCAAATTGCCGAAGCCCGTCTTCGGTTTTGAATGCGTCACCCGCCTCGATCATGCCGCGCTCAACGAGCTTGCCACGCGCCATTTCGTTCAACATCCGGACGTCGCGACGGCGATGCGCGAGGATCAGCGAGGATTTGGCCGGATCATATTCGCGATCCCAATCCGCGATCAGAGACGTGATTGCATCGTCCCTGGTCCATCCTGTTCGAACCATCCCCTGGCTTTCATAGGAAGAGAGCGCGGCCGACACGTTTCCACGGGCGAGATCGAGCGACGCATCGCGCATCCACTGCTCGCGCTGTCGATAGATGGTTTCGAGTTCCGCGTAGCCGACCCGTTCGGAAATGGCCCGGAAGGCGGCACCCGCTTCGATCGGCTGGAGCTGATCGGGATCGCCAACGAGAACAAGCTTCGCGCCCGATAGTGTGGCGGCCTCGACGAAGCGGGCCATCTGCCGCGACGACACCATGCCGGCCTCGTCCAGCACCATGACCGTCCTGTCGTCAAGATGGTCTCGGCCTTGATCCCACCGCAGTTCCCAGGCGGACAGCGTGCGCGATGCAATGCCCGCTTCCTTCTCCAGACCCTCGGCGGCCTTGCCGGCAAGGGCCGCACCGACCACCCGATATCCGGCCGTTTCCCAGGCTTCGCGCGCGCCCTTCATCATCGTCGTCTTGCCGGCGCCGGCTCGGCCGACGACCGCGGCAATCCGCTCTGAGCCGGCGATATGCTCGATGGCCGATTTCTGCTCGGCCGACAGGCGCTCATGCCGTTCGAATGTCTGCGTCAGGACCTGGGCTACGCCATTATGGGAGCGCTGCCGGCCAAGCCACAGCGCCCTGTTCGCCATCTCCGCTTCAATGCGAATGAGATCATGCGTCGTGTACTTTGCCGGCGACCGGGCACCTGTCGCAAACGAAATCCGCTCACTGTCCAACCGCAGCGCATCAGGGTGCTGCAGAACCCGCGCCATCAGATCTCGAAACAGGCTCGGGTCATCGATATAGCGGTGCAGGACCTTGGCGATATCGCGCTCGTCGAAGACGCTCTTCTCGCGCGTGATGAGATCAAGGACGAGACCGGGATCGCCCTGGATGCGCCGAGCGTTTTCCTCGCGGCGCTCCTCCTGAAGCTCGATACGCTCGAGCTTTATCGCAGCGGCAGATGAGGTCTCACCCGCTCCATCTGCCTTCCTCTCGATCGCGGTCGCGCCAACGCCGACATGGATGGTCGGCTCCAGCCCGATGCCCTGCTTTTCGAAGGAACGGCCGTCTACGCGGATATCGAGACCGGCATGGGCGAGATGCCGGTTCTGGCAGGCAAACCATCCGTCACGAAACGCATTGAAATCATCGGCGCCGCCGGCCCAAAGTTCATAGACGATCTTGCCGACGTCGTTGCGCTGCGGCTTTCCATCGAGGCCGAGGACTGCGACCTTCTTTGGCCCGAACCCATCGTCGGTCAACGGCCGCAGCGTCGTCATCAGGTGTATATGCGGATTGCCGGGGGCGTCGTGGTAGACCCAGTCGGCGACCATGCCGCGAGCGCTGATGTGGCGCTCTACGAAGTCCCTGACCAGCGCGATATTTTGTTCGGCCGACAGCTCGATCGGCAGAGCTATGGTGACATCCTTGGCAAGCTGCGCGTCGGACCGCTTCTCGAATGCCTCCACCTTGTTCCAGAACGCTTCGGAGGCACCGGAGACGGACCGGTCAGCCACCATCGACCGCACCCAATCCGGGGCATCATCCGGGATCACGAACTCCTCATGCAGGAGACCCTGCTTGCGGGTGTAGTCGATCGTCCTTGCTTCCCGCTCGAACTCCATCTTCGCGCAGTGCCGGTAGGCCGCCGACAGCACGGCGCTGCGGCCGGAGCCGCGGGCGACGATGCTGACTGAGAAATGCGGGACGGCCACGAGTCGAGTTCCCTTTCGCAAACGATTCCAATTGTTTCGGAGAGCTAGGCGGCCCCGCCAGGCCGCTCCTTCGAGCACGTCGCGCCAGCGACGTATAATTGCGCCCTTGGATCCGCTTCTTCGAAACGGCGGGATCATTCGCCAAAAGCTGGCGCTTTGGCGAGGTGCAAATTTGCACCTTTCGGGCGGGAGAAAATTGAGGGACCGTTGGACCTCGTCATCCCGCAACGAAGATTGGAGACCGCCATCATGAAGAAGCCAACAGCAAGACTTCGCGAGGAACTCGCTCGACTTCAGGAGGAACTGAAGCAGGCCGAGACACGCGATGCGGAACGGATCGGGCGGATCGCGCTGAAGGCTGGCCTCGGGGATTTCGAGGTCGAGGCGAGTGAACTGCAAACGGCCTTTGAGGAGATCGCCACCCGGTTTCGCAACGGCAGCAGGGCAGGGGCAACAGCCCCGAAGGCGGCGCTCAGTGCTGGCCAGGCTTCAGGCCAATCTCAAAAGGCTTGAGCGGATGACCCGCACGAGCGTCACCGAGGCACGAAAGAAGGACACGCGCGAGAAAATCGAGCTGGGCGGACTGATCGTCAAAGCCGGCCTGCGCTTCGAAAAGCGGGCATTGCTACTCGGCTTTCTGATCGACGGAGCCTCACGCGCAAACGCGGATGCGGCGGAACGAGATCGTCTGCTGGCGATAGGAGCGGAGGCTTTCGGAAATGAAAATCGGTAAAGCTCTGCTCGTCATCTTGCCGCTCTTGTTCATGGCAACGATCTGCCTGGTCCTCCCTGGCATTGAAAACTGGCTGGCAGCGTTCGGAAAATCGGAGCAGGCGAGGCTGACGCTCGGGCGGATCGGTCTAGCGGCCCCCTATGCTCTGGCGGCTGCGTCGGGCGTCATTATGCTGTTTGCCGCACAAGGGTCGCGTGACATCAAAGTGACCGGATGTGGCGTCGCCAGCGGCGCGCTCGGCGTTGTGGCCATCGCGATCATTCGCGAAGGAACGCGCCTCGCAAGTTTCGCCGGACAGCTGCCGGCGGGACGGACGCTGCTGTCATATATCGACCCATCGACGGTGATAGGAAGCGGAGCAGCTATCGTCGCTGGAGCGTTCGCACTCAGGGTCGCCAGAAAGGGTAATGCCGCCTTTGCCCGGAGCGAGCCGAAGCGGATGCGCGGCAGGCGCGCTCTGCATGGCGAAGCCGACTGGATGAAGATGCCGGAGGCCGAGAAGCTGTTCTCAGAAGCCGGCGGGATGGTCATCGGCGAAAAATATCGAGTCGATCGTGACAGCGCTGCGGCTATGGCATTTCGATCTGGCGACGCCGCCACCTGGGGCGATGGCGGCAAGTCGCCGCTGCTGTGTTTCGACGGCTCCTTCGGCTCATCGCACGGGATCGTCTTTGCCGGCTCCGGAGGCTACAAGACGACTTCCGTGACCGTACCAACGGCATTGAAGTGGGGTGGGACACTCGTCGTTCTCGATCCGTCGAATGAGGTCGCGCCGATGGTGAGTGGTCATCGGCGCGAGGCCGGCCGCCGCGTTGTCGTGCTTGACCCAAAGAGCCCGCAGTCGGGCTTCAATGTGCTCGACTGGATTGGCCGTCATGGTGGAACCAAGGAAGAGGATATTGCGGCCGTCGCCTCCTGGATCATGAGTGACAGCGGCCGCGCCACCGGCGTGCGCGACGACTTCTTCCGCGCCTCCGGCTTGCAACTGCTGACGGCGATGATCGCCGACGTTTGCCTGTCCGGGCACACAGCCGAGAAGGATCAGACGCTGCGGCAGGTCCGTGCCAACCTCTCGGAACCCGAGCCGAAACTGCGGGCGCGGCTCCAGGAGATCTACGACAATTCGGAATCGGATTTCGTGAAGGAAAACGTCGCCGCTTTCGTCAACATGGGGTCCGGATCGTCGTCATTGGCCGCACTTGGCGAAAAGCCGCCGAACGCGGTGACGCCAAGCCCAAGGCCGGAGGACAGCGCAGAGCTGCCGAACATGTCGAAGGTAAATGGGTCATTGCTCATGGGAGGGCTCCTTTGAAATGAAGGCGTGCGTAATCGTCCGGTCGACGTTCCGACCGGCGGCAGCACCGATTTGCGGGGATGGCCTGGCTCAGGCGGCCAAGGTGGAGGGGAGGTGGCGCAGATGCACCGGCAGCTTGGCGGCGATCTCGTCGTCGGTCAGGGTGTCGAGCAGTTTAAGGAAGCTTCCTTCCTTGCCGCCATAGAGCATGACCGTACGACGGCCCTGCATAAACTTCGGCCAGCGGTCGCCGGCATAGCCGCGATACTCGGCGGCTGTGGTGCTCCAGATATGTTCGAGCCGTTCTTCGCGGCTCATGGCCCGGACAGGGCGGCTCTCGCGCGCGACAATCGCCGAGCGCATTGCTTCCACGGAGTTAGGATCGGAGAGGTCGCAATATGCGTGGAAGTGACGGACCGAACCGTCGATCAGGATGGCGTAGAAGACCGAGGTCACGGAGCCGGTCATGAATTCGCGCATGGCGAAGATTGGCCCACGCATCCAAAGCGGCGGCAGGATGTCGAGCATATAGCTATAGGAGTCTTCCTCGATCTCGAACCATTCGCCGGCATAGACACCGGTCTGGTCTCCATCGAAGCGGTTGGGGCGATCACGATGCCGATCGAACATCCTGAACATGTCGGAGCGGTTTGCAACGCCTTGAAAGACTTTGCGGGGGAGGCTTTTGGAGGTCATCATCTTGATCCTTTTTGGGTTCGGACCTGAGACGGCAGCACTCGTTACAACCTCACCGTTCTCTTCAGTCCTTCATGACCCCTCCCGAACGGCCGGCCTCGTGTCCGGGCGGGTCAAGGGCCGGCTCTTGCCGGGCGAAGCTTCCCTTGATGCGGCCGGCGCGCATGCGGCAGGCCTCATTTCGCTTCCCCTCCCTCCTTTCTCGTTTTTCCCTTTCTCTTTTCTGGAGAACCGCGTTCCAATCGTCAGCCGGCGGACGGAGACGCTGCCAATCGCAGCCGGACTTTTCCGCGATCGCGCGCAGCCGTTCCGCATAGGCATCGCCTTGGGAATTGGCGTCGGTGGCGGCGTCAAGACTGGATCCCCGGCGGGCCGCCAACGCGGCGAGGGCGGTGTCTGTCGTTGGAGACCATCCTCCACCGGTGCTGATGTAGAGCGTCTGCTCGCGTGGCCCTTCGAGCGCCGCGAGGCTCATCGCATCGATCGCTGCCTCGGTAATGCAGAGCCGGGGGGCATCGGCTGGTCCAAGCCTGAACAGGATCTTCGACCCACCGCTCGAGTAGCCGCGCCACTCCGGACCACGTTCTTCCCAGCCGACGACAGCGCCAGCGTTGTCAACATGCGCCGCCCACATGCTGCCGAATGGCCCTTCGCGGAGGACGCCCTCCAGGACCGCCAGCCTGACAATGGCGGCCGGGATGCAGCGTGACCAACACAGATATTTCCAAGCACCGGATCCAGGAGATGGCGTCCGCTTTTCTTGCCATCGGTCGCCAATGTCCCTGATCGGAGGGGCGGCACGAGGCGACCGCCATTCTGGCCGTGAGAGTTGATAGCCAACAAGCGATGCGACTGATTCCGCTGCGATTGGAAAGGTGACCTTATCGACAAACATCGCAAGGCCGAAAATATCGCCCTTCTCATCACTGAGCGGATCGAACCAACCGCGTCCACCATGCGTTACGATGACGATATCGCTGCCATTGCGATATTTGATCGCACGGCGCGAACTTTCTTTCACGTCCATTTCGAAGCCGGCTTTCTCAAGCACGGCCTCACAATTGACCTTGGCGCGGAGCTCTTCCAATTCTTCTCTCTTCATTCTTTTTTCGGTCGCGACGCGACCGTCCCTTTTTCTTCCCGCACATTGCG
The DNA here is from genome assembly GCA_002376235.1 of Neorhizobium sp. UBA3556. Classification (GTDB taxonomy): domain Bacteria; phylum Pseudomonadota; class Alphaproteobacteria; order Rhizobiales; family Rhizobiaceae; genus Neorhizobium. Next base: position 20,133 of record DFNX01000008.1, read on the forward strand.
GGCACAGCATCGCCCGCCGCGAAGAGCGGAGGGGGCAAGGGCACGGCGATCAAGGTGCAAATTTGCACCGGCCGTGGCGGAGCTTCCCTTGCGGCCGACAGAACGCCAGCGGCAGAAGCATGCGGGTCTCAGTGAGACCCGCGAGGGAAGTATTCATGCACGATCTCCAGATCGTCTTCGTCATCGAGTTCGTCGGACGGCAGGACGCCGAATTCGTTTCCGGATTTGAAGAGAGTGACGGGGACCATCAGGTCGTTGCAGAGGTGGAAGGCGTGAGACTGAGCGAGGGAAAGATCATGTGCCATGTTCGAGTGCTCCATCGGAAGCGGGCCAATTCCCGCTGATGGCTCCTCAAAGGAACAGGGACGGTCGCGATCACCGCAAAGACGAAGGCGGAGCGGCGGCAGCTTGCTAGCCGACCCCTTGAGGGTTGATCGACGGAGATCCGGGCTTGGTCCAGGACGCCATCACATCAAGCGGGATCGGGTAGCTTCTGTGCCGCACCGGTTGGTGCTTGATCGCCCGCCCTCTGTTGTAGCCGTCTCGCATTTGACAATGATCAAAGCGGCGAACCGGGGCTCGGAAAACAGGAATTAATCAAGTAAATCAACTAGCTGGAAAAAATCACATAGTAACAATTATGGAACTACGGGCAGCATCGCCCGTTCTTTGAACCGACTTCGGGCACGCGCGTTGTGTGTGATGCCAATCGAAGACACGAACCTCATGTCATCACTCCAGGATGGTTTCCGGGCCGTCGTCCTTGGCGCGAGTGGCGGTGTGGGTCGAGCTATCTGCGACGATCTAAAAATATCGGCCAAGCTCGGTAAATTGATTGAACTTTCACGCAGCCAGGATGGCTTCGATCTCCTGGATGAGGCGAGCATTGCGGAGCATGCTCGTTCACTCTCTGAAGAACCAATCCATCTCCTCATCTGCGCCACGGGGATACTGACGATCGAAGGCACGCCGCCGGAGAAGGCTTTGCGCCAGCTCGACCCCGACGTCATGCTTGCGCAATTTCGGACCAACGCAATCGGCCCTGCCTTGGTAGCCAAGCATTTCCTGCCCCTGCTCGACCGAAACGCCCGGTCGATCGCTGCTTTCCTGTCCGCCCGCGTGGGCTCCATCGGCGACAACCGTCTAGGCGGCTGGATTTCTTACCGCGCGTCGAAGGCGGCGTTGAACCAGGTGGTCCGGACGGCGTCGATCGAACTCGCACGCACCCATCCCAGTTCGGTCGTCGTCGCTATCCATCCCGGCACCGTCCGCACTGCGCTGTCGGAACCTTACTCCGCCAATCATCCGACCGTTAGCGTGGATGAAGCAGCCGCAAACATCCTTTGCGCGCTCGACGATCTAGACAGTTCACGCACCGGCAGCTTCGTCGCTTACGACGGCTCGGAAATCCCATGGTGACAGCCAGGCCGCGGCTCTTCGAAGGGAAACGCAGCCGCCGCCGGGTTAGGCAACCTTGACGACAAGCTTGCCGAAATTCTTGCCCGTCAGCATTCCGATAAACGCCTCGGGTGCATTCAAAAGGCCATCAACGACATCTTCTCGGTAGCGGATTTCGCCCGAGGCGACCCGAGGGCCAATCTCCGCAAGGAACTCGTCGAAGTGTTCAGCGAACTCTGTCTGGATGAAGCCGCGGACAAGCAGGCTTCGCCGCAGGATCGTCGACATGGTTGGTGGCAAGCGGTCGGTGTCTGCCGCCCCTTCTCCATTGTAGTGGGCGACGAGACCGCAGACCGGCACGCGTCCATAGAGGTTTAAGAGAGGAAGCACCGCGTCCCAGACATGTCCGCCGACATTCTCGAAATAGACGTCGATACCGTCCGGGCATTCGGCCTGCAGATCCGACGCAAGGCCGGCTGAGCGATGGTCGAGGGCCGCATCGAAATTGAGTTCATCCTTGACGAACGCACATTTCTCCGGGCCGCCGGCGATCCCGACCGCTCTCGCGCCAGCGAGCTTCGCAAGCTGCCCGACCATCGACCCTACCGGCCCCGAAGCCGCTGCGACGGCGACTGTCTCACCCGCCTTGGGCTTGCCAATGAATCTCAGCCCGCTCCAGGCTGTGAAACCGGGCATGCCCAAAACGCCGAGAGCAGTCGAGATCGGAGCGCCATGGGTGTCGATCAACCGCAACTTGTCCCCATTGATGACGGAATGCGAGCACCAGCCGGTCCTTCCCCGGACAAGGTCTCCCGGGGCAAAACCGGGGTGCCGGGATTTCAGGACCTCGGCGACCGTTTCACCCTCCATCAGGCCGCCAACCGGTACGGGCTCGGCGTAGGATTTCGCATCGCTCATCCGGCCTCGCATGTACGGATCGAGCGACAAGTAGAGAACCTTCAAGGTGACCTCGCCTTCGGCTGCATCGGGTAGTTCGACAGTTTCTGTCCTGAAATTGTCCAGCGTCGGTGTGCCTGAAGGCCTGCTTGCGAGGAGGATCCGGGTGGCCTGAGTCATGAGAAGCTCTCCATTCATGTGAGAGCTCTGATTTAGCGGTTGCATTTTGCTTTCCAAGGTCGTGCGACACTGCTGCCTGACGTCGTGGTCTTCTCTTGCAGAAACATCTGCGCGAGGGACGTGATGTTTCTATCATCGTTCCCGCTTCGGCCGAGGCGACTGCGAAATTATTGGGGCCAACTGACTTCTTAGGACGGGAAATCTTCGCCCATATTCACTCTGCTTTACCCTCTACATGCCGCAGGCAACACAACCAATTGAACCACCTGCCCGCGGCCGCGTTATCCCGGTACCCGCGCTTGATTCGAGCAGGAGACATCATGGGCAAGAAGCTTTCCCGCGTTTACGAAGCTCTCATCCAGGGTGCCGGTAAAGGCCTCTCCGGTCGTGATCTTTATACCTACATCGTCAGCGAGTGTCCGGCTTCGTCGGACAAGCGCATTTGCCGGGCATCGATGCTTGCCATGGCGGACGGTCGAATCGTTGACCGGGCGCGGCTGGAAGCGATCTACTCGATCGCTGTCGATCAATGTATTCGAGCTGGTCCGAAAACATGGCGGGTCAACATTTAGATCCGCCAGACCCCAGTGGTACATCATGTTCATATCTGCGGCCGGGCACCTGTTGATGTGCTCGTCGATCGGCACCAAATACGGCTGGAATGGCTAATAAACCTGACAACAACGACGACAACGAGCTGATCCGAACCTGGTCCCTGCCGAGCACGGCAACCATGGGATCTGCGGTGCGTGCTAAAGGCATTGTGCAGGAGATCAATGCCCACCTCCCCGCACCCGTTCGAAAAGCGGTGCAATACGATATCTCGGCCGTGACCCTGACGATGTCGGATAGTTCTCGATCGGCTTTCCGTGCGGCCGTCCCCATCATCACCGAGGTACTCGCAAACGCGGCCACCTTGCCCGTCATACCAAGGGAGATCGAGGACATCCTGGCGATTACCAGCACCGAGCGGCGGCGGTGGCTTGAAGACGGTCGCCTTCCGAGCGCCGGGACCCGGACGGTTCGGTTGCGCGGACGCGCCAAGGAAATCACGTTCCACGTCTTCGAGCCGCAGATCGTCGTGGAGGTCCTCAACAGCGGCAGCGTCGACGAATGGCGCGAGTACGACAAGGAGGCCGCCGCAGAGAACCGGCGGCGTGCGGCCTACAAGCGCAAACTTACCAGGACATTGGCTAAGCAGGAGAAAGCGAAGAGCTTGCCATCCGAAGAGGGCGCCCCGCTGGACGGATGGGCAGAGTTCGGCGCTGATGGTCTTCTGCGCTGAAACGGAGGCGCTTTTCGACTTGAGTATGCTACACCCTCCGTATTCAACGCTTTGACCATAGAGACACCGGTTCCTATTGCGCCAGCAGCGAACCTCCCAACCGGAAGGGAGCTGAGACGGCGCCCCCTACCCCGTTCAGCACGAGAGCTCCGGTTCCTGCCACAGGGTTGTTGAACCCCTGGCGAAGCTGAGGATAGACAGCTGCAAGCGAAGCGAACCGGTCGTGGTTGGTGCCGTTCAGCGATGGCACGGTGGAGATATCCACGATATCGAGATTTTCTTTCAAGGCGAGTTCGCGCGTCCTTGGATCGTCGATATCCAGTGACCCAGCGGTCGCTGCGGAGCCCGCCAACCTCTTGGACAAGGCGAGTGCAATGTCATCTTTGGATGCAAGGACAACGATCGGCTTCGCCAACCTGTCGGTGACCGAGAGCTGCTTGCGAAGCAGGTCGATATCTATGTCAGGTGCCGCGAGAACAAGCTGGTCGATGGACCGGACAACGTCTCGCTTGCCCATCAATGAGAGTTGCCTGACGGCTTCGACTGCCAGCCATGCTCCCATACTGTGGGCAAGGATCGTCGGGCGCACTCCGTTTTGCGATAGCTCGGCGAGAACCGTTGCCAGGTCGTCACGAGCGAAGGCAGCCGAATCCTTGTCTGCGACGTATCCGGTGACCTCTGCCTGGGATGGCCAGTCAAACAGAACGGCGCGGTCCGGCACCTTGGAGTCGGCAGCCATCTGCGCAAGCCTGAAGAGTGCCTCCTGGTGGCTATAATTGTAGCCGTGGACAAAGATACCCGCGCGACCATAAGCGTGGGACTTCGGCTGACCTCGGGCCAGGATACCAAACTCCTGCGCCGTCAGCTCGCGGCGCCCGACGACCGCGAAGGAGACCTTGGGATCGGGTCTTGCAGTCGGCCACTCGATCTTCGACGGACGATGCCCCGGAGGGATCGAAATGGTGACCTCGGAATAGTGCAGCCGATCTCCTCTGCCAGTGGTATAAGCGCCAGCCTTGCCCGTGTCCGGAACGCGATTGGTCGCAACCAGGATTTCGACCGTGTGTGCACGAGGCGCGGCTATCACAACGGCCAGTGTATCGGGACCGGGCCGTGCGCATGATGAAAGTATCACCGCGATGAGGAGAATTATATGGAAGTGGCGCAATGAGGGGCACTCTCGGATTCTAACGACAGAAACCTAGTCTCAATCAGAAACGGGGCCAGTGATCTTTGACGACCTGCTCGCCATTATCATCTCGTGTTGCGGAGGTGCAACGACGCGCCTCACCCATCTTTGATCCGCGGAGGCAGCACGGGGATCACGTATAGCCGCGAAGAATTCTCGGCGGTTGACTGTTTGGCACCGCATCCCGCGACCGCTCTCGTCCCCTAGCGGCCACAAGGTGGCGATTGATCAGGACGCCTGCTGTCGACGGCGTCCTGATGTTGGTGTGCGAGCTCACCGGATATTGAGCGGCCAGTTTAGGCAGATGCAATGAGCTGCGAAGCGAATTCTCGGTAGCTGTGCAGGCGCCTCCCCAAGATCTTCGTCAGCCTCTCTACATCACCTGCCTCCGGGATCATGCCGTCGCTGACATAACGCTCGGCCATTAGGCGCATTTCGTAGGCCATCCATTTCGGCGCAAAACTGGCGACGTTCTGTTCGAAGCCTGACGGATCATCGCCGCCATATACGATTGGGCGACCGAGGGTATCTGACCATATCGCAGCAAGTTCGGCACCTGTGAGCGTGTCAGGGCCAACGAGATTGATGACTTCGCTCGGCAGTTTTTCCGAGGTCTGGTCGCGGCGGATGAGTTCAATGGCGGCCACCTCTGCGATATCGCGAGCATCGACCATGGCCACCCCCCTACTGCCGATCGGCATCGGGTAGACCCCATGGTTGAAGATGACATCCTTGATCATGACGTCGTTGTCGATGAAATAAGCCGGGCGCAGGAAAGACGCACCGAAACCCATCGCCTCGAGCATTCGCTCGGCACCATACTTTACCGCGAAGTGGGGAACATTCACGGCGCGGTCGGCGTCGAAGACCGAGAGATAGACGACCCGTTCGACACCTGCCTCCCGAGCGATGTTCAGCGTGATCAGTGCCTGAGTGAATTCGTCTCCGGCGACCGCATTGAGTAGGAACAGTGTCCTTACACCGGAGAATGCCTTGCGGAGCGCTTCGATGTCGAGCAGCTCGCCTTGAGCCACATCGACAGTCTCCGGGAAGTTGGCCTTGGCGAGATCGCGGACAAGCACGCGGACATCGGCATTGCGGGCTACGAGCTGGTCGACGACATGGCGGCCGATGCGGCCGGTTGCGCCAGTTACGAGGATGGTCATGTGAGTTCTCCGTGGTTCGAATTGGATGTCTTCGCTGTTGAAGACAGTTCGAACATGTACGGTTCACATGCGATCCAATAGACAGTAAATATAGACAGAACGTCTCATCATTGGAACAGTTATAGACCTGCTGGCTCTTTCCGACTTTGTCATCGTCGCACGTCATGGCGGGTTTGGCCGTGCTGCGCGTGCCTCGAACCGTCCGAAGGCAACGCTTTCCCGGCGTGTCGGAGAATTGGAGGCGCGCCTCGGCATCAGGCTGTTCGAGCGCGGTTCACGGATGCTGAAATTGACCGAGGAAGGACGGGCGCTTCACGAGCGGGCGGGCGCGTTACTGACTGAACTGGACGAAACTGCCGCCGCAATCGCCTCTGGCGGCGACAGGCCGCGCGGTAGGTTGAGGATCAGCGCTCCTCTACTTTTTTCGCAGACTGCCATAGGTAAGCTGGCTGCGAAGTTTGCACTGAAATATCCAGAGGTTAGTCTGGAAATCACGACTGAAGACCGTGCTGTCGATATGGTGGAAGAAGGTTACGATCTGGTCATCCGGGTTAATCCGGACCCGGATGAGAGCCTCGTGGGGCGGGCCTTCCTGCGAGATCAGCTGATTGTCGTGGCAAAGCCGGACGTATTTTTTCCCACCGATGCATCCGCAGTGCCCGTCGTCGTCCGCGGCGATCTCCAGGGACCAAAAACGTGGACGATGGTCACGCCATCGGAGCAAGCCACGATCCAAGTCAAGCCCGTTCTCAGCTTGTCCTCCATGATCATGGTCCGTGATGCCGTGAGAATGGGCGTAGGGGCCGGCTGCCTGCCTCAGTCGCTTGTCAGTCACGATCTCGCGAAAGGTATGCTTGTAAAATGGGGCGATGCCGAAGCACCCGAGACCGTACTTTGGGCTCTATATCCCTCCCGTCGTCTTCTCAGTGCGCGAGTGTCGGCTTTCCTCGACTATCTCAAGGAGGCGTTTCCTAATGGCACCGCCGAAGAACTCGCCTTCTATGTCGAGACGTAGAAGGGCGAGCAGTGCTCGAATATAGAAAGACGGAAAGTGGCCTCCGTCCCGATGCGGCGTGTAACGACAGGTGGACTGGTGAACCGAGTGTGATGTACCCGACCTATTTGAGGTCGGGTACACGATCGTCTTATCCTAGACTTGCCGCAAGCCGCCGTCGACGCAGAGTTCCGCACCAGCGATGTAACTCGCCTCATCGCTCAGCAGGAACAAGGAAGCCGCAGCCACTTCTGAAGGGCGTGCCATGCGACCCATCGGGATCGGAGCGACGAGTGCCGCGCGCATGTCTTCCGAAACAGACGCCATCATCTCCGTATCCGTAGGGCCAGGGGCCACGACATTGACCCGAATGCCCTTTGGTGCAAGTTCGGCCGTCCAGGTTCGTGCATAGGAACGAACGGCTGCCTTGGTGGCTGCGTATGTCCCGTACGAAGAGTATCCTGCGCTATCAGCGATTGACCCGACGAGAACGACCGACCCGCCTTCTGCCATCGCAGGAAGAGCCGCCTGCAGGCCGAAAACCATACCGCGAACGTTGACATCAAAGTGGCGGTCAAAGTGCTCCGGCGTGATCTCGGCGATCTGCGAGGGCTCCGAAAGGCCCGCGTTCAAAACTAGCGAGTCGACGCGACCATACGCTTTGCGCACTGTCTCGATGGCGACAACCATGTCCTCGGGAGAGCTTGCGTCAGCGGCGATCCCGACCGCGCCGTTTCCGATGCCGTTAGCCGCCTTTTCAGCGTCTTCAATTCTACGGCTGGTGATGAAGACATTGGCACCTTCGGCAGAAAGCCGCTCTGCGATTGCTAGGCCGATCCCCTTCGCGCCACCAACGACCAAAGCCACTTTGTTATTCATTCGAGCCATCTGAAATCCTTTCAAAGAATGGTCTCGAGATGATATACGGTGGATATCTGATATCAATTACGCACCTGGAATAGCCTAGATATGGACGACTATACCGACCTCCAAAGCCTCTCTCATCAGGCACTTTGCAACATGCCCCAGGTTCGCGCGGTGCTCGACAAGATTGCGGATAAATGGACGATCATGATCCTGACTGTAATCTGTCCAAAACCCGCGCGCTTCAATGAAATCAAGCGACGTCTCAATGGGATCACTCACAAGGCTCTGGCTGACGCCCTGAAGAGACTTGAACGGAACGGCCTTGTTACAAGGACGGTGCTGCCAACGCAGCCAATCGGGGTGGAATACGCCATTACCCCGCTAGGTCATTCTCTGCGAGTGCCGTTTGAAGCCTTGTGCGCGTGGGCAGCGGCAAACGCCGACAAGGTTGAGGCCGCGGTGCTGCGCTATGACAATACGGGAAATCATCGTTAAACGTAGCAACGTCCGCTTCTCGCGCATTGCGGAGATATGGAGCGCTAATCGTCTACCTTGGAGAGCTAGACGCTGGCAGCTCGCAGCTGCTTGAACAGAGAGACATAACCGATCATCACCAAGGGACCGGCTCTCCATCGAAATAGAATCCCCCGGTAGGTCCGTCACCGTCAATGGTAGCCAGCCAGATGACACTTTCAGCAGCTTGATCTACCGTTCGGTATCCAGAATGTCCGTTAAACTCCGTCGCCGTGTAGCCGGGGTCTGCAGCATTTACTTTGATCCCGGATTCGGCCAGATGTTTCGCGAATGACAGCGTCACAGCGTTCAGAGCCGTTTTTGAGCTGTTGTAGCCGAGAAGGTTGACCCTGTAATACGAGTTGCCGGGGTCAGAGAGCCAGCCAAGTGATCCAAGGCCGCTGCTGACCATCACGACGTTGGCACGGCCTGCTTTCTTGAACAACGGTATGAACGCTTGCGTCACCCTAATTGGGCCAAAAACATTCGTTTCATAGATTGCTGCCATATCGGTCAGCGGTTGTTCCTCAGGCGTCATCCGCTGCGAGCCGGATATGCCTGCGTTGTTGATAAGAACGTCGAGCTTTCCTTCGTTCTCAAAAATACGTTCTGCCGCCGTTCGGACGGAGTTTTCGTCGGTGACATCCAATTGCACCGGATTGGCATCAATGCCTTCGGCATTGAGTTTTTCCGCAGCCACGGTGCCTCGTTGAAGGTCGCGCGCACCAAGGAACACCCGATATCCCATCGCCCCCAGCTTTCTCGCAGTCTCGTATCCTATCCCTTTGTTCGCTCCGGTGATCAGAACACATTTTTTCTCAATCATGTCATTCCCCATAACTTGCTACAAATGTCAGCAAGAACTATCGGGAGTCAGGAAATTGATAACCGCCTGTTTTCCGCATACGGTGATCGTCATGGCGAACAATCGGTCTGGACCCAGTTACGATGATCTGTCGATTTTCCTGGACATCTGCCGAACTGGTGGATTTCGAGCAACGGCAAAACGGTTGGGGCTCTCGCCCTCCTCTGTAAGCGAAAAAGTCACGTTGCTGGAACGGCAGATTGGCGTGCCGCTCCTGACACGGACGACCCGAAGCGTCATTCCGACGGATGCGGGGCGTAAACTTGCAGAACAGCTCTCACCTTTGTACGACGGAGCAAGAGCAGCGCTGGAAGACGTGAAGAGCTCTCACGACGAGGTGCGCGGCACACTACGCCTGAATGTCACCGGAGCGGTGATGGATGACATCCTTCCGCCTATCGTCGACAGGTTCCTAAGGCGCCACCCTGGTGTCCGCTTCGAGTTCGTGGTGGAAGACCGGCTTGTCGATGCCCTCGCCGCTGGATGCGATGCGGGCATAAGATATGTCGAGCATCTCGCCCAGGACATGATCGCTGTCCCAGTTGGCCCGAAGTACCAGACGGCTGGTTTGGCGGCGTCACCGGATTACCTCGCTCGCGCAGGGATCCCGCAACACCCGGACGAACTCGCCAGCTTCAGCGGCGTAAGGTTGCGATACAGCAGCGGTAGCCTGGTGGATTGGGAATTCGAGCGGGATGGCACGCAGTGTGTTGCCAGTCCCGATGCTCGTTTGACAGTCGGAGTTGATGCTGCCCAGGCAGCGATCGGTTTCGCAAGAGCAGGCCATGGGCTGATTTACACATTCGAAAACTGGCTCACGCCCCATTTCATCTCAGGTGAGCTTGTGCCGGTCATTAGGGATTGGTGGCCGACATTCGAAGGCCCGCGCCTTTACTTCCCGAGCCGGTTCATGCCTGCCCCCCTTCGGGCATTCGTCGACTTCATCCGGGCAACGGAATCCGCTTGATCTTATACTGCCGTTGCGACGTGCCCTAGAACTTGGCCTTACCGGTTGCGAGGATAGTGGATCTCAAGCGCGCATGGACAGGGGCACTCAGGTATCGCGCGACATCCTCTTGGCTGAGCCGTTTCCCGAAATTCTTCAACATTTCCGGGATCGGAATTCGTACGCCGTCAAAAAGCACGTGGTCGACGCGGTCGCCGGCTGTGACCACGCCTGGCTTCAGCACACGGCAGTAGATACCGGGACGGACAGCCCTGCGGTAGGCGTGGGCGAACTCGAGGTCACCCATGCGAGCTGCCAGGGTGCCGCACGGTGTCCGGGGCGACGTTGCCTGCAGTATGAGCTCCTCTCCAACGCGAAAGATATCCCCTGCAGCGACATCGCGGTTGTCCAGATCGCTGATGACGACATTCTCTCCAAACAAACCCTTCGGTATAGATCGACCGAGCGTGTCGCTCCACCAGTCAAGCGTTGTTGCGCCTTCGAGGAGGACGGCCTGCTCAGGTCCACCATGGTATTTTCGATTGCAAACGGCGTCGCCGACGACTCCGTCACGGCCGATCATCACCGCATGATCCAAGGCGATCTTGTTGATGCCGGTTTTGTATGATTTGCCAGCAATCTTCTCAGCTCGCCCGACGCAGATAGCCGCGAGCCGCAACTCCCGAAGTGCTTGATCGGTCGATCCCGGGCCACCGTCCGCAGCATCATGCACGTAGGATACCGGCCTGTTTCGCAGCCTCCCTGAATGCCAGCGCCGCTGCCTCGGTCTTTGCCACTCCTTCGATCGCATTCATACATATCTTTCGCGCCATTCGAGCCTCCTTGCATCCTTTCGGGAAATCATAGGCTAGAGCCGCTATGGCATCGCGGCTATTTCGAACGCATCGCGGTCCGCCATGCGCAGGGGTGACTATCTCGACAGGTCGTTCCCAAAGGTCAGTCATTTCAATCCTGATTGAGTATTTTCGCCTTCCTCAAAAACGGACTTGCAGTCAGGTTGTTCCTGGCGCTTCGTTAAACGATTGGCGCTTTATCGCAGCAGGCCCTGCCCGCCATCGACCCAAATGGGCGAACCCGTCACATGCCTTGCCTCGTCCGACACAAGAAATCCGATGACCGATGCAACGTCTTCCGAGCGCCCCGGGCTCCCGCCTGTTATCGGCACTTGGCCATCTGGCCAGACAACTGGTATGGCAGTCTCTTCTTCATACCTGAGATTGGTGTTGGCATCGATGCTCGTTTCGATCTCGCCCGGGCAGACGGCATTGATGCGAATGTGGTGCCTCGCAAGCTCAAGAGCCAATTGCTTCACCATTGCGACCTGGGCCGCCTTCGTGGCGGTATAGGCCGTTGCTCCGGGGGTCGTGAATGTCCTCGTCCCGTTGATCGAGGAAACGACGACGATCGAGCCGCCACCGCTGGCCTTTAGGTGAGGCACGCAATTATGGATTGTTAAATAGGTTCCCGTGAGATTGATGCCGATGGTCTTGTTCCACTCCTCAGGCTGGAGATCATCGATTGGCGCCCACACGCCGTTTATGCCGGCATTTGCAACAACGACGTCGAGCCTCCCCGCTGACGCAACGAAATCACTGACAGCCTGATGCATTTCGGCGTGGTCGGACACATCAGCGACGACGGTGGTGGCGTCACCGCCTGCTTTCAGGATCGCAGCGCACGTTTCGTCCAGCTCACTCTTGGTACGTCCGAGCACTCCGACGTGATAGCCTTTAGCGGCCAGTTGCAGCGCGGTCGCCCGCCCAATACCTGATCCTGCTCCTGTCACGATTGCTGCCTTGTCCACCATGAGTGTCCTTTCGCTATGACTTCTCTGAATTCCCGTCAGACGAGGAAGTACCGTGAACTTCCCCGCTAGACCCGTCGCAAACTCAAGTGCATCGGCCCGCCCCTAACCTCTTCGAGGCAATTGTCCGCCATCATGCTCGCTCTTCCCTGTAGGTTGCGACCCGGTAGATGTAGATAGCAATGAGAAGGACAAGCACTACGGTCGAAGCCGGATCGACATAGTCTGCGACAACGCCATAGGATTGGCCCAGCAAGTATCCCGCCATTGCAAGCGCCGTAGTCCAGATGAATGTCCCGATGGCCGACAGTGCAAGGAATTGTCCGAGCGGCATGGCTTCAACGCCTGCGGGCACCGATATCAACGTGCGTACGGTCGGAATAAGACGACCGACCAGGACGGATACCTTGCCGTGGCGCTTGAAGCGCTCCGCCGCTGCATCGACATCTGATGGCGACATGGTCAGCCATCGACCGTGGCGAGAGGCAAACCTCTTTACCCCTTCATGCCCGAGCTTTCGCCCAAGGAAATACCAGGGCAAGATCCCGAGCAGGGAGCCAACGGTGCCAGACGCGATCACGACCAGAATATTCATGTGGCCGCGCGTCGCAAGATAGCCGGCAAGTGGCATGATCAGTTCGGACGGAATGGGCGGGAAGATGTTTTCCAGAAACATGAGAAGCGCGATGCCGTATGGTCCGAGCGTCTCCATCATCGTGTGAACCAGTCTTTCCATCTTGCTCCTCTTGCATTGGCGTGCTGCCAAACGCGCGAAGGGTCGAAAGGTTACACTGATCGACAGTGCTCGGGTGCGGAGATTTTGTCGGCATGTCCGGAACGTTGCGCGCCGACAGCCCGTTGATCCACCTCAACGAAAAGACGAGGAGACACACGATGGCGATCAAGAAGAATGGCTTTGCACACTGGGTCGGTGGACTGAAAGATGGCAAGGGGCAGGTCTCGACGGAAAGCGGTGCCCTGAAATCGCAGCCTTACGGCTTCAACACCCGGTTCGAAGGCGTACCGGGAACCAATCCGGAAGAGTTGATCGGCGCGGCACATGCCGCCTGCTTCACCATGGCGCTCTCCAAGTCACTTGGCGAAGCCGGCCTGACCGCAGACAGCCTCGACACCAAGGCAGTTGTGACGCTCGACAAGGTCGGTGACGGGTTCGAGATTACGGGCATCGAACTCAATCTGCGCGGAGCGGTCCCGGGAACGGATGAGGCGACATTTGCCGGGATTGCCGAAGAAGTTAAATCCGCCTGCCCCGTGTCGAAGGCACTATCGGCCGTTCCGATCAGCCTCAATGTTACTTTCGGATAAGACCGAACCGCGGCCGGGAGCCATCCCGGCCATACGACAAGTACCACCAACGAACACAGGATCCCATGGCCACTCCAGACGCTCCCAAGACCAAAGTTGGCCCGACCAACTCAAACGACCATCTGGCGGAGGTAGCCAAACTTCGGCAGGAGGTTTCCGACCTTAGATCGAGGCTGGCTGAGATACACGGTCAGTCCGACATCGACGATCGTCCGGTCTCATCTAACCCTTGGCTCAAGATTGCCGCCACGGTGGGAATAACCTTTGCGCTCGGCAAGATCATTCGCGTGCTGCGCCTGCCAACTGCTACGGCCGTTGCCATCCCAATGATCAGCACCGAGGTGAGCCGTCGGTTTCTTTGAGACACCACGATCCGGACCGGATCCTATTGTCGCTCGCCTAGCGCAAGGTAACGGACACTGTTCTTGCCGATGATTTCCAGTGACGCATGCCGTCACTGGAAGTTTCTTGACTTGACCTTGAGAGTGTCGATGTGAAGATCTCGGACATAGATGTCCCGCGCGTCAGGCACTGATTTTTCCTTTCGCTCACGGTAGTCGCCTCCCCCCATGGATCCATGGGCGAACTCGTCGCCGCGACCCGTCGGTAGTTTGAAGTCTGTATTGCGGTCTGCCAGGCCAGACAGGTCCTCCGACAGATCCACAAGTTGTTGCGCGACAAGATGGACGACATCTCCTTCCCGCTGGATCCTGCCATTAATCGCCATCATGCTTGCACTGAGAACGACCCTCCGGCGCTTCTCGAACAGCTTTGGCCAGACAACGACGTTCGCAACGCCGGTCTCATCCTCGATCGTTATGAACATCACGCCTTTTGCGGATCCCGGCTTCTGTCGGACGAGCACCAGCCCGGCTGCAAAAACCCATTGGCCGTCCCGCGCCGACATCGCCTGCTCGCAGGTCAAGATATTCCGCTTGTCGAGATCCTTGCGCAAGAACGCAAGCGGATGCTCTCGTAGCGTCAGGCCGGTATGGCTGTAGTCCTGGATGACGTTATGGCCATCGGTCATCTGCCGCAACGCGACCTCCGGCTCCAGCTGTTCGGCAACCGTGTGCTCTTCGCGCTCGGCAGCGGCTGCAAACAAAGGAAGCGGCTCGTCCCTCAACGCCTTGATCGCCCACAGGGCATCCCGGCGCTCAAGTTTCAGGGATGGCCGAAACGCATCCGCTTCGGCAAGCTGGACGAGCGCATCGGCTGGTACACTTGAGCGCCGCCATGCATCGTCGACGCTTTCAAAGTCCGTCGTCATGCGGGCGGCCACGATCCTGGCGGCGTCAGCTGCGGCCAGTCCCTTGACCATCCGCATGCCGAGCCGAACGGCATGGCGGTCGGTGTTTCCTATCCGCTCGAGCGTGCAGTCCCACCGGGACCGGTTGATGCACACCGGCCTGACCTCGACACCGTGCTTGCGCGCGTCGGTCACGATCTGCGCGGGAGCATAGAAACCCATGGGCTGACTATTGATCAACGCCGCGCAGAACGCATCCGGGAAATGGCACTTGATGTAGCTGCTGGCATAGGCAATGAGCGCGAAGGAGGCTGCGTGGCTTTCTGGAAATCCATAGGATCCGAAGCCTTCGAGCTGCGAGAAGGTCTTCTCAGCAAATTCCGCCGTGTACCCGTTTCGAACCATCCCGGTGACGAGTTTTTCCTTGAAGCGGCTGACCCCGCCGGTGAATTTGAACGTCGCCATGCTCTTCCTGAGCTGGTCCGCCTCGCCGCCGGTAAATCCTGCGCACACCATGGCAACCCTCATCGCGGCCTCCTGAAAAAGGGGCACACCGAGGGTTTTCCCAAGCACGGCTTCGAGTTCCGGGGTGGGATAGACGACAGGCTCCTTGCCCTCGCGCCTCCTCAGGTATGGGTGAACCATATCCCCTTGTATCGGTCCCGGGCGGACGATCGCCACCTGGACGACGAGATCGTAGTATGTCCGCGGCTTCAGCCTCGGGAGCATGGCCATCTGGGCTCTGGACTCGATCTGGAAAGTGCCGAGCGTGTCCGCCTTCCTGATCATGGCATAGGTCGCCTGATCCTCCTGCGGAATCTTCGCAAGATCGAGGTCTTCCTTTTTGTGTTCCCTGATCATGTCGAAGGCCTTCGCCATTGCCGTGAGCATGCCGAGTGCCAGGACGTCGACCTTCATCATCTTGAGCGCTTCGACGTCGTCCTTGTCCCATTCGATGATCTGCCTGTCGCGCATCGTGGCCGGCTCGATCGGTACGAGATCGTCCAACCTGTCATGGGTCAGGACGAACCCTCCGGGGTGCTGTCCGAGATGCCTGGGTGCTCCCATGAGCTGCTGGGCAAGCTTCAGCGTCAGCACCAGCCTGCGGTCGTCAGGATTGAGATTGAGCTCGCGGATGTTCCTATCACTCACCTCTTCCGACCATGACCACATCCCGGACGACAGCACCTTTATCAGATCCTCGGGAAGCCCAAGTGCCTTGCCGACGTCGCGGATCGCACCCTTGGCGCGGTAACGGGTAACTGTCGCGCAAAGCGCCGCCTTCTCGCGCCCGTAGGTACGGTAGATCCATTGGATCACCTCTTCCCGTCGGCCGTGCTCGAAATCCACGTCGATGTCCGGTGGTTCGTCCCGTTCCTGCGAGATGAATCTTTCAAACAGCAGATCATTCGTCGATGGATCGATGCTGGTGATGCCGAGAATGAAACAGACGGCCGAGTTGGCGGCTGACCCGCGTCCCTGGCAAAGTATGCCCTGGCTCCTTGCGAACCTGACGATGCTGAAGACCGTGAGGAAATACGGTGCATATCGCATCTTCTGGATCAGATCGAGTTCGTGCCGGACAGTCTTGAGAACTTCCGGCGGCAGGCCCTCCGGATAGCGGTCGGGGATGCATTCCCACACACATTGCTCCAGGGATTCCTGCGCCGTCTTTCCCGGCACCAGCGCCTCCTCCGGATACTGGTAGCTGAGCTCATCGAGACTGAACTTGCAGCGGGATACGATCTCCATCGTCCGTGCCAGAGCTTCTGGATATCGAGGAAAGAGGCGTGCCATCTCGGTCGGCGGCTTGAGGTATCTGTCAGCGTGCCGTTCCCGTTCGAAACCAACGGCATCGATCGTCGTATTGTTGCGGATGCAGGTGACGATGTCCTGAAGCTGCCGCCTGTCCGGCTCGTGGAACAGGACATCGTTGGTCACGACCGTGCGGACGCGGAACTTCGTCGCGAGATTTGACAACTCGTGGAGCCGGAGCTGGTCGTTGGGCCTGCGTCGCAGGCAAAGGGAGAGGTAGGCCCTGTCGCCGAACACGTCGGCCATCTTTCTGAGCTGGACCGCACAGATGTCGTCGGCGAGATCCGGGACGAGAATACCGAGCATTCCATCCTGGTAGGCAACGACATCATCCCAGTGCAGGACGCAGTTGTTCTTGCCACCGCGGCTCTTGCCCAGGGTGATCAATCGCGTCAGCCGGGAATATGCCCCACGGTCTGTCGGATAGACCAATACCGACATCCCGTCTTGGAGATCGAGACGACAACCGACGACGAGCCTGACCCCGGTGGCTCTCGACGCTTCCAGCGCGCGAACGATGCCCGCCAGAGAATTCCGATCGACCACGCCGATGGCGGCGATCCCGAGTTCCTTGGCGGTTTCGAACAGTTCCTGCGCCGACGATGCACCGCGAAGAAACGAAAAATGCGTTGTGACCTGAAGTTCAGCATACGTCATGCGAATATCCCGTGAACAAACCACCTGTGGGATCCGGTTTCGGCCGCCACGCCGTCACCGGAACGATAGATCCAGAGCCGCTCTCCGCTCTCGTCTTCGACGATGAAGTAGTCGCGCACGGCAGCCCACTCCGAAGTCCGCTGCCACCACTCGCCGAAAATCCGCTCCGGGCCGTCGGCGCGTATCACCTTGCGGCGTTTTCCTCGCCAGAGAACCCAGACCGGCGGATGGTCGGGAAGGAGAGCCATCACATCGACCTGTTCGGGCCTGGCAAGCAGACGGACTGGACGCGGCCAGTGTCCATTCCAGGAAGCCTCATCGTGATCGATTATGGCACTGATCCTAGTTACCGACCGCTCCGGGACATCGGAGGCGACCGGAGAGACCCGATAAACCCGTTGTCCCCGATTGCCGAAGATGTCGATGAGAGGCGTGATGTCAGCGACCTCGTCCTCGACCAGAGAGGATGCCTTCTGGATTTCTTCAAGCGGTTCCGCCCAGGTGGCGACGAGCGTGAGCCGCTCGATCCCGAAACCAGGCTCAATCTTCTCGGTCCTGTCGCGAAATAGCTTCGTTAGCCACGCGATATCGCGAACCGGCTTTGCCGTCCCTGCCCTGATCGCCTGCCGGGTGTTGTCGACCTTGTCGACAATGAGGTCCGTCCGACGCACGCCGAGGCCCTTCTTCTGAAGCTCGCCGACGAGCTGGACAACGAGGCGGCCGACATACTTGTTGATGGTCTCCGCGGCGCCGATGGGCTCCTGAAAGGATCTGCTGATGGAAATGTTTTCCGGCCCTCGGATGGGATCGATGGGTTCCCCGGCGCGGCCGAACATCTGATCCAGCCTCCTGCCGATTTCCGGGCCAAACCGCAGAGCCAACGGTGCCCGTGGCGTATTCGAGAGCTCTCCGATAGACTGGAAGCCAAGCGTGCGCAGGTCGCCGACGATCTTGTCCGGTAGACGGAGCAGTGAGATCGGAAGCCGCTCAACCGCCCTGACGGTTTCGCCGCGGGGTACGATAACAGTGTCGCGGGTGATGGCTCTGGCGCAGGCATGGGCGGCTCCCCATGTGTCGGCGATGGCGACGCGCGCCGTGAGGCCCCTGCCCCTGAAGCGGTTGGCGATGCCGGTCAGCATCGGATCCTCGCCGCCCTGCAGATGATCGGCGCCTTCGGTATCCATGACGATCCCGTTCGTTCCGTCTACGGCGACGATCGGGGAATACTGGGTCAGAGCCCAAAGCGTGATCCGTTCGAGTGCCTCGGCATCAGCGAGCGGATCCGCGTCGACGAGCATCAGCCCCTGGAAGAGCGCTTGGGCCTTGGCGGCCGCCATGCCGACGCGAACGCCAGCCTTGCGCGCGGCGTCGTCGGCGGCGGCAACCCATCGCTTCGACCCCGATTTTGCGATCACAGCCATGGCCTGGTCAACCGGAATAGAGGGATCGGCGCGACGTAGTCGATCCGTCGACAGATCCGGCAGGTATATGGAGACGACCCTGGTCATCACATGCTCCGACAATAAACTCAGCACACTCGCCCGCACGCGATCTCATCAGTTCCAAAAACCATCTCGGTCGTCCGATACCTGGAACCGGAAGCGCCTCGGACGGCATCACACTCACCCTCCATCTCGTGACCGATGCAGTAGGCTGGCCGAAATCATTGGCCTCGGTCTGCCTTCGCCAACGGCGCACCGCCAAGGCGATGGTCCCGGTCCGCTCTGCGACAAGTTGGAGCCGTCTACTCGTCACCATCGGCAACCGCACCATCTCGCCAATGACAGCACCGCAGCCGCCGTAGCTGAGTGCTTCCTCCATGTTGGCGGCAACGTCTTCCTCTCGATCACTCTCGACGAAGATGACCCGTTTGGGATGCAGCCCCGCTTGTGCGAGAGCCGGAAAAAACAGATCCGGCCGCGTCATGCACCAGACAACCGGGCCTTTCGTTCGAGCGGCGATACCGGCGGCGAAGAGCGCGGCAGCCGCTCCGTCGATTGTGCCGGATCCACCGCCTGCGAATTCATGAAGTGCACCATGAGCCAGGCCACCGCCCGGAAGGATCCCGTCGATATCAGCGAGACCGAACGGCAGGCAGCCCGCCTTTTTCACGCCCTCGCCTTCAATGAAGGAGATGCGATCGCGCAGATCGGAGAGAACTTGCTCTCGCAGAACAGCCGACATCGTTCGCGGAATCCTTTCAGAGCGCGTTGGTTCGAAACAGGCGACATCATGCGCCAGAATGCTTGATGTTCTTCTTCTGTTCCTTCATAAGAGAGGAGTCAAGCGGGTCAAAAATAGGAATACAGTCACATTCCGTTAGTGATTTCGCAGATTGTCGTTTTGAATCAGATCCCTAGGACGCGCTGGTAACCTACCGGCTTTATTGAAGAAAAATTTTCCGATGCAAGGGAGAGAGGCAATCAGCATCTTGATTGAGTTGGGCATCGGGCTGTTCTCGGCCGCACGGACTAACAGACAGACGCTCTGCGCTTTCGTTCCACGAACAGCGCCTTGGCCGGCCCCCTTATGCGCACTGCCGATCTTTTTCGTGGTAGGCATCCGACGCTTGTCAAAGCTCTCGCAAAATCCGGTTTTCGACAGTCCATCGGCGAGAGGGCTGCCGTTGGACAACATTTCAAACGGAAACGGCTATTGCGCTATTGCTGATGAAGAGGCAGGCCGATGAGCCAGGTTTCATCTTCACTCGATCTGACGGCAACTCTGCGCCAGGTGCGTGCTCCAATGATTTCGGTCGAGTGTCGGCTTTGTGGCCGCAAGGGAACTTTTGATCGGGCCGTGCTCGTCAAGAAGCACGGAGCCAACATTACCTTTGCGAGACTGCGCCGCATGGCAGCCATGGGATGCGACAAGCTTATCAGTGAAGACGGGGATCGATGCGGGGCAAGCTTCCCGTGTCTCGATTGAGAGGCATGTCTTTTTTTCCTCAATGACCATGGTCCGCGACACCGTACGGGCGAGTGTCGGCGCCGATTGCATGCCCGGCTCAATGGTCAGCAGTGACATCACAGCAGGAAGGTTGGCTCTCGGGAAGATATCCTGACAAACTCAACTGTTGGCGCTCTATCCATCGCGACGCGTAACTGGCGCACGTGTCGCAGCATTTCTGGTAATGCTGAAGGCCGCTTTTACGAGCGTCATCGCGGACAAGGGGTATAGCACGCGGAATAAACAGCCGGGCTGGTAACTCGTCCCATGAGGATTGGCAGGAAAGGCGGCGCGAGCTACCCTTTTCCGGTGTCGATGGGAGACTTCTCGCATGTGCAATCTCTACCGCATGGATGACAAGGACTGGGTTCGCAAATGGGCGATCGACGCCGAGAGCCTGATCAATCTGATGCCGGCATATCAAGTCAACCCCGACCAAATGGCACCGATCGTCCGCAACACGCCCGACGGACGCAAGCAGCTCGTTCACGCCAGATGGGGTCTTCCAGCACCTTTCTATGTATTGAAGAAGGCAGCCGAGACCCGAGCCGAAAAGCTTCGGAAAAAGGGCGAGGACATCGATCTGGACAAGCTCATAAAAATGGAACCGGACAGAGGCACAACCAATGTTCGCAAGCTTCATCTCGGACACTGGAAGCAGTGGTTCGGCGTTGAACACCGCTGTATCGTGCCCGTGACGTCTTTTGCGGAACCGGACCCGGCCAGCCAGAAGCCGGGCGGCCGGGTTCCGAATGCATGGTTTTCAAGAGACGAGGAGAAGCCGGTCATGTTCTTCGCCGGCATCCATGTCCCTGGCTGGATCAGCGTCCGGAAGATCAAGGACGGCGTCACAACGGACGACCTTTATGGGTTCCTGACGACCGACCCGAACGATGTCGTCGCACCGATCCACAAGGAGGCAATGCCCGTACTGCTGCTCACTGCAGAGGAGACAGACGTCTGGATGCGAGCCGGATGGGACGAGGCCAAGACACTTGCCCGCCCGGCTCCGAACAATGCAGTCATGGTGACCTCCAGGGAAGACTACGGATCCAGCATCATTTCGAAGGAAGGCGAGGAGATGCAGCCTAAACTATTGTGACCGCAGAAGACATGCGCGTCCCGATCCTGTGCGCCTCGGCGCATCAGAGCAGTAAGGCAGCGTTGCCCGTGATCACTCAGGTTAGAACTTCCGCCAGGGGGTTGTTCTCCCCGGCCTCAGGAGCTTTCTCTTCTGCACGCACTCCGTTTCTTTCGTTCACGTCGGAGACGATTGCGGCGGCGGCAATTTCCGCCATGTCCCTCGCGCTCGTGATACCCTGCACGAACGGCAGCTTGTGCAGCAGGAAAGGTATCGAGATACAGTAGAGGTTGGTGCAGACATTCCTGTCGACTATCGGCCTGAAGTGCTCATCGACCTCGATCCCGCCGGTCGCCTTCGTAGCGCCAGTCTCTTCGGAAACTTCCGTCTTCGCTTCTTCCACGAGGCCCGGCTTTAAAAGGCTCGGGAACGGCAGATCTGGTGCATCCGCCGAATTTCGTCCGGTCGCATCGATGAACGCTTCGAAGCGGCGCTCGTCGTCGCCGGCGGCGACTGTGGCTCCGCCGGCTATTGTTTCTCTTCGCACATCGTAGTCCGCGCCAAGAGCCCAGACATCGAGCACTTCTGCGCGGTGGAGAGCGAGGAGCCTTTCGATCGACTGGTGAGGCACAGTCGCATAGTCATCGACAAAGATCGTCTTAAAGTGCCTGTGGAAGCGTTCGAGATCGGCGACGTTGAGGTGGGGGACCGCACGGGCCAGATTTTCGTGCATACGCAGCAGCGCATAGCGCCACTTCACGGTGATCTTGCCAGCCTTGTTTCGCTTCGCTTCCTCAAGGTTGCGCTCGGCCCAATCGAACGGATCCGCGTCATACCGATTGCGAAAATACCGATCCGCGATGTCCTCGACCGTTGCCGAAGCGAGATCGATCTCGGTTGCGTATTGCGGGTCGGCGTCCAGCAGTTCTTTTCTGAACAGCTCAAAAAGCCGGTCCAGAAGTCCATCTGAGCCTTCATCGACCAAACCATCCACGGCTTCCCTGGTGCAGTGACGGCACGGGTCGTATGGAATCGGGCAATAAAAATCGGCCTCAGGCAGCAACCCCTTTCGAGACATCATAGTGATCCGCAAGCCACCGCTGTCCGGTCGAGGTCGATAGACAAGAACACCGTCCTCTTCATCGAAGCGGCCGTGAGCGGCGGCAACGGTGACGGCAGCATCGATCCCACTCAGAGAGGTACCGAGAATACCGACGCGGACCGCGCCGACCCGCTTGATGGCAGCCGCCGGCCAAGGGGAAATAAAGAAGCCGGGTGACGTCTCGGTCTCCTCAGGCCAGTCATGGCCTGTTGCCATGACCACATGGTCAAACCGCTCTTCGGATGGCTCTGCTTGCGGGCCGCGTGAAGCAACCGTGATGAAATCTGCCCGGAGGCTTATGTCGATGACCCGCGTGCGGCCGCGCACATCGATTTCGTGTCCTGCTTTCCGACCTAAATCCACGAGAGACCGAAACTGGCTCTCGAAGTATTCGCCAAGCACGACACGCGGATAGAATTCACGCTCTCCGAGCTCCTCGCGCTTCAGCCCGAGTTCGTCAAGCCTCGCGTCGCTCAATGAACCGAGCCATTCGTGCAGTGTGTCAACAATGCGGGGTATTTCGATGCTTGCAATGTTTGCGAGCATAACCACGTCATTCATGGCCGGATGATACGGCGTGCCCTTACCTGGGTCGGGGCTTTCTTCAAACACGGTAATAGCGGTCGGAACACGACCTTCCACCAGACCTTTGAGAGTATAGATCCCAGTCGGACCCGAACCGATAATGGCGACACGCTGCATTCGAAACTCGGTAGCTGTTTGAGACCACCCGCAAACGCGTCTCCCGATCCAATGTTCCAGCTTGGTCTACTACCGTACGGCCGGCTATCATGATTGCCGTTCCTTTGGAACGTATTGGAACCATATCGATTCCAGTCGATTGATCAGCACCCTGTCACGGAGATGATGTCATGCCCGGAGCCCGCGCTTTATGGAAAGGGACGCTTTCGATCGGAAAGGTCGAGCTCGCAGTCGGTCTGTACACCGCAGCCAGCACGTCTGAGCGGATCTCCTTCAACATCGTCAATACGTCGACCGGCAACAAAGTGAAGCGGATTTATGTCGACGAGGATACCGGCAGGGAAGTCTCCAAGGATGAGCAGACGAAAGGGTTTGAAACCACGTCCGGCGATTACATTCTGATCGATCCCGAAGAAGTTGCGGCGGCCATTCCCGACAGCGACAAAACGCTGCGGGTGCAGTCTTTTGTGGAGTGCGACGCGATCGACAAGATCTATTTTGACAAGCCCTACTACCTCGCACCCGAAACCGGCGACGCTCAGGCGTACGCGGCGGTACGCGACACGCTGGAGAAATCGGGCACGGTGGCTATAGCCAGAGCGGTTCTGTTCCGGCGGATGCGATCGGTGCTGATCCGGCCCCATGGCCGAGGCCTCATCGCAACGACCCTGAATTTTGACTATGAGGTGCGACCTGCGGCATCAGCTTTCAAACGCATCAAGTCGATCACCGTGGAAGACGAGATGCTCGACCTCGCAAAGCATATCATCAGCAAGAAAATGGGCGACTTCGATCCGGCATCTTTCGAAGATCGCTACGAGGCGGCTCTCGCCTTGATGGTGAAGTCGAAGATCGACGGCAAGCCATTGCCGAAGCGGAAGAAGGTCCAGATATCGAAGCCCAACGACCTGCTTGCCGCGCTGCGCGAAAGCGCTGGCGAGAAATCGGCTTCCGGCAAGGCAGGCAAGAAGAAGGCAGCGAATACGAACCGGAAGAAAGCACCGCCGGCTTCGAAGCGGTCGCCTCAACGCAAGACAGGGTAGGAGCACGCGATGCCGCAACCGTATTGGAAAGGCTATCTGAAGCTGTCGCTTGTCACATGTGCCGTCAGCATGTCGCCGGCGACGAGCGGCAGCGAGAAGGTTCGCTTCCATACCATAAACCGCAAGACTGGTAACAGAGTGCGATCCCAATACATCGATTCTGTCACCGGAAAGAGGGTCAAGGAGAAAGACGAGGCAAAGGGCTACGACAAGGGCGACGAAGACTTCGTTATCATCACGGACAAAGACCTGGACTCCGTCGATCTCGACACGGTCAAGACGATCGACATCGAAAAGTTCGCGCCAGCCAGATCCGTCGAATGGATCTATCTGGAGAAGCCCCACTATCTCGTGCCGAACGATGCGGTCGGCGAAGAGGCGTTCGCGGTCATTCGCGAGGCAATGAAGTCCGAGGACGTCGTAGGGGTCTCACGGCTGGTTATCGGCCGCCGTGAGCGGTCTGTGATCCTGCAGCCGCTCGAAAAAGGCATCGTTTTGTGGATGCTGCGTTTTTCCGACGAAGTCAGGCCCGCGGACGAATACTGGGACGATGTAGACGGCAAAGGCGATCCAGAGGTGGCGGCCGCTGTCGCAAAGACTGTGAAGCGCGAGACCCGCAAGTGGTCTGCGCGAATGGTGGGCGATCCCGTCCAGGACGAGTTGTTGTCCATCATCGCGAAGAAGAAAAAATCAGCGAAAAAGACATCTGGCGGGAAAAAGCAGGCCTCCGGTACTGCGAAGGCGAGCAGGCCCGACAACGTGGTCGACATCATGGACGCTCTGAAAAAGAGTCTTGCAAGCCAAGGCCAGAAAAAGAAGGCCAGCTAAGGCCCGAACTTGAGCCAACGTCGATCATATCAACCTACGTTTCAACGCCTCCCATACCCACCCCGACGTCAGGCCCGGAACTTTCCCGAATTGGGCATATCCGCCTGGAACATTTGTGCGCTGCACCCGTTGAGGCGCGGCTTCATGATCACTCTCTGACAGAGGACGCTTTATGGCATCTCGCACCCTGCTCCAGTTCTTTCATTGGTACTCTCCGGATGGCAGAAAACTTTGGGGCGAGGTGGCGGATGAAGCGCCACGCCTGGCAAGTCTGGGCATCACCGATGTCTGGCTTCCTCCCGCATACAAGGGTGCAGCAGGTGGCGCTTCGATCGGATACGACACCTACGACCTTTTCGATCTCGGCGAGTTCGACCAAAAAGGCAGCGTCGCCACAAAGTACGGGGACCGCGCAGGCCTCGAAAAGGCGGCACAAGCGCTGATGAACAATGGTATCGGCCCTATGCTTGACGTCGTCTTCAACCACAAGATGGGCGCCGACGAGAAGGAACTGGTGCATGTGCGGCGGGTCGATGAGAACGACCGCACGCAGATATCCGAGGAGACGTTCGAGGCGCTCGCCTATACCCGTTTCACATTTCCGGGACGCAACGGGACCCACTCGCAGTTTATCTGGGATCAGAAATGCTTCAGCGGTGTGGACGTCATCGAGCAGCCGGACGAAAAAGGTGTCTTCAAGCTCGTCAATGAATACGGGGACGGCGAATGGAATGACGAGGTCGATCAGGAGCTCGGTAACTTCGACTACCTAATGGGTGCTGACGTCGAATTCAGAAACCGGGCGGTCTGCGAGGAGCTCAACCACTGGGGCCGGTGGGTCTGCGAACAGATCCCGGTCAAGGGTTTCAGGCTTGATGCCGCCAAGCATATCCCGGCGTGGTTCTTCCGCGATTGGGTCGGACATATGCGCGACAATGTAAGCGACGACCTGTTTGTCGTGGCTGAATACTGGCACCCCGACATGGAGGTGCTCAAATCATATCTCGACCTCGTGGACCGGCAGCTTACCCTTTTCGACGTGGCGCTGCATCACACCTTCCATGACGCATCGAAGCAAGGCAGCAGCTTCGACATGCGCACGATCTTCGATGGCGCGCTGGTTTCTGCCTATCCGGAACACGCAGTCACGATCGTCGACAACCACGATACGCAGCCGCTCCAATCGCTCGAGGCTGCCGTCGATCCCTGGTTCAAGCCCCTCGCCTATGCGCTCATTCTTCTCAGGGAGAATGGAACCCCATGCGTGTTCCATCCCGACCTCTACGGCGCATCCTATTCGGATGAAAAGGATGGCGAGACACATCACATCGACATGCCGGCGATCGCGTGCCTGCCACGCCTGCTCGAGGCAAGGCAGAAATACGCTCACGGACCACAGACTGATATCTTCGATCACCCCAACTGCGTAGCTTTCGTCCGCTATGGAACGGCTGAAGCGCCAGGATGTATTGTGGTAATGTCAAATGGCGATGCCGGTGAAAAGCACGTGGAGCTGGGCGAAGACCGCGCCGGAACCTACATTGACTATCTCGGCCACCTGCAGGACCGGATCGGAGTCGGTGCGGACGGAAACGCGACATTCCCATGTCCCGCCGGCGGAGTAAGCGTGTGGGTACGGGAGAACGGCTGACTCGAACCTGCTGAGCGTACCTGAACTGGAGAGAGCCATGGATCGTTCGTACCCGCCTCACAGACTGAACAAACTGCTCGAGCTTTTGCCGGAGAGTGACGCGGCGGACGTGTTCCCGGCGCTCGATCTGGTCGATCTTCCCCAGCACGTCATCCTGAGTGAAGCCGGCAAACCGATAGACCACGTCTATTTCCTTACCGAAGGCATAGGTTCTGTCTTCGTGACGACGCCCGAGGGCCGGCACGCAGAAGCCGGCATTTTCGGCTATGAGGGATACATACCGACATCCGCAGTCGCGGACGTGGCGGTGAGCACCTTCAACGTGAATATGCAAATACCGGGGCAGGCCTACCGGATGCCCTACTCTGCTTTTCGCAAGGCGATGCGCGAGAACACCAACTTCGAGAAGATCATGATCCGCGCGATCGAAGGGTTCGCGGTTCAGCTTGCCTATACCGCGGTGTCGAACGCCGCGCATGAAGTCAGCGAACGGCTCGCGCGCTGGCTCCTCATGTGCCACGATCGCGTCACCGGCGACGACATATACATCACCCACGACTTCATCGCCCTGATGCTGTCGGTGCGCCGCCCCTCCGTTACGACCAGCCTTCACATCCTCGAAGGAAACGGTTTCATCCGGTCGGAACGCGGCGTGATCAGAATGAGGGACCGGGCGGGCCTCGAGGAATTCGCCCACGATGCATACGGACAGCCGGAGCGGGAGTACAAGCGCCTGATGAGCGAGTTGGCCTTCTGAGCACTGTGGATATCGGAAGGCACCGCGGCAGCTGCGAATAAAGCTGCACGCCTGAGCCTTGGCATCAGCGGGAGCTATCGCCAGCGCATGTCTATACGGATCGCCACCTATAACATTAACGGGATCAACCAACGGCTGGACAACCTCCTGCGCTGGCTGAAAAGCACCTCTCCAGACATTGTCTGCTTGCAGGAGCTGAAGAGCGAGAGATTTCCGAGGACGGAAATCGAGCGTGCAGGCTACGGCGCGGTGTGGAGCGCGCAGAAGGCGTGGAACGGAGTGGCGATCCTGGCCCGAGGGGCCGAGCCTGTTCTGATCCGGGAGGGTTTGCCGAATGATCCCGAGCCGGAGCAAAAGCGCTACATCGAGGCCGCGGTGTCAGGAGTATTCGTAGCGTCGCTCTATTGCCCGAACGGAAATCCCGCTCCCGGTGAAAAATACGACTACAAGCTTCGCTGGATGAAGGCGCTCCGCAAGCGTGCGCTTGATGTGCTGAAGTCGGGTGCACCTGCTGTGCTCGCAGGGGACTACAACGTGATCCCGGAGGATGCCGACGTCTATCGGCCGGAGGCATGGCGCAAAGATGCGCTGTTTCGACCAGAGGTTCGCAAGGCCTATGCCGTTTTGCTGAAGGATGGCTGGGTCGACACGATCAAACACCTTCATCCGGACGAGAGGATTTACACGTTCTGGAAATACTGGCGAAACTCATTCGAGCGGGACGCCGGCTTGCGTATCGACCACATTCTCGCATCGCCAGCGATCTCGCCGCGCGTTACCGAAGCTGGGGTCGACAAGGCCCCGCGGGGCTGGGATAGCAGAAGCGACCACGCTCCTGCATGGATAACGCTTGCAGATGGACCAGCAGCTTGAGCAAGCAACCGACACACACGCCCGATGGACGGTACATCGTCGTCAGGGGACGGCTCTGGAGAGCGTCGAAACCCAACCTTCCGGAGGATCGTCGGTCACAGCTCGTATCCGATCTGATGAAGGCGAGAAGGGAAATGCGGATTGCTGAAGTCGGAAGCGAGCAGCGAAGCGCGGCGAAGGCTGCGGTCGAAGCTGCAAAGCGAGGCCTTGGTGAACGCGGCCCCGTATGGTGGTCGGATGGCACACCCGACTATAATCGCCACCTCGTCAAGAACACGCCTTATGCCGAGTGGTTCGCGGAAGCTCGATCGCGGGAATGATCACGGGCTTGTAATATCGTCCGTACGGTAGCGGACATTGAACTAGCGCCCGTCGGCCACAAGTCTCCCCGGTAAATGGAGGAAACACCATGCAACGCGACGAATGGATATCGAACCGAGCCTACGCGATCTGGGAAGACAGCGGTCACTCTGAGGGAAATGATCGGGCCCATTGGGAACAGGCGGAGAAAGAGTGGGCCGACAATCATGGTCAAGCCGGCGCATCGGCCGACAATTGGGATGAGGAAGAAGTCTAAGCGGTCCAAACTCATCGTCTACTAGGCATTATGGCTGCGCGCTCCTGCCGATCGCGCAGCTTTTTGCTGCAAAGGGTCATGCCAAAGAAAATAAAGGCGTCTAGCGCGTGCATGTGAAGGCGCAAGTCATCGTAGCATGGAACCTTAAACAGCCTGCAGGGTTATCACGGCGCTTCGATACCGACCTGCCTGAATGAGTTTGATATCCCCGAAATGAAAAAATTCCTCGAAACGAAGTTCGGCCCAACCGAACTGTCAATTATCGACCGCGCCCTGCAAGACTGGCTCAAATCGTCTGACCTGGAGCGGACGTCGGCAGAAGCGGAAATCGGCGCCGCGGTAATGATCAATCTCTTCCGCGAGGGATACGACACTCTTCCAGCATTGAATAAGGCGATCTCCGCTCACCGAGGCCTGAAGGACTTGTCAGAAAGCGCGCTGCCCCGCTAGCCGCCCAGCTTTTTGATAGCGTTCGACAAAGAGCCAGCGGCGTCATCGTAGCCATCCCACGCCTTGCTGGCTTTGAGAAGCCCTGGAACCGTCCTGATCGTATAGCGTGCGGGGTCGAGATTGGCCCGGACCTGCGACCACTCGAGCGGCATCGAAACTGTCGCACCGGGACGCGCCCTCGGCGAAAGCGGTGCGACCGCAGTCGATAGTCGATCATTCCTGAGATAGTCGAGGAATATCCGGCCGTCCCGAAGTTTCTTGGCCATTTTGGTGAGATAAAGGTTTGGGCTGTCGCTTGCCATTTGTTTGCATATTTCGAGAGCAAACTGCTTTCCCTCGGGCCATCCGGGTGAGCGACCTCGGGTGACGCGAAGCGGTGCAACGACATGAAGGCCCTTGCCTCCTGTAGACTTGCAAAAGGACTGAAGACCAACCTTGGATAGGCGATCTCTCATTTCTTTCGCCGCTGCCACGACGTCTGCGAACGCCACATCCGGTCCCGGATCAAGGTCGAATATCAGTCGCCCTGGCGTTTCCGGCGCGCCAGGAGCGCAGTTCCAGGGATGCAGCTCGACGCCGCCAATCTGGGCCAAGGCAGCAAGTGCCTTGATCCTGTCGACCTGGAGATACGACTTTTTGTCTCCGTGGACCTTGATCAGTTCGATCAGGTTTGAGGTGCCCGACATTGCGTGACGTTGGAAGAACGTCTCTCCGTCGATGCCGTCGGGTGCCCTGACGACGGAAACCGGCCGGCCGCGGATATGTCTTAGCATCCAATCCCCGACCGCCTCGTAATATCGCGCCAGATCCTCTTTCGTCACATCATGGTCGCCTTTCCAGAGCACCTTCCCGGCACTGGAAATTGATACACCCATGACCTCAACGCGTGCATGTTTTCTAGACCTTGGCCGCGCGACTTCAGGCTCCGGAGAGGCAGGCGGTGAAGGATCGTCGACCTCCACATCAGAAGCTTCCTTGTCTTCTCGAAGTCCCTTGAACGAGGCCTGCCGCACTGCCCCATCGTTGGTCCACCCGGCGAATTCGATTTCCGCGACGAGTTCCGGCTTTACCCAGATGATCTCCGCAGCGTCCGCCGGCGCATTCTCCCCGGAAAATGGCGACCGGGCTCGATGACGAGGCTCTAGGCGCTCAATCAGCTCGGCGGCCTGTTTCGCACCATATCCCGTGCCCACTCTGCCGACGTAGATAAGGCGCTTGCCACGATGGACGCCAACCAGGAGCGACTTGAACTGCTTGCCGGTAAGCGCATATCCGCCGATGACGACTTCATGCCCTGCCCGGCACTTCGATTTTACCCAATCCTCGCTTCGGCCGGACCGATATTGCGAGCCCATCCGTTTGGAAACAATGCCTTCGAGATTAAGCCGGCAAGCAGACTTCAAAACTGCGTCGCCACCCGTTTCGAAATGCTCGACAAACCGCAGGAGCGGGGACGAATTTGCGTCCTGGAGAAGCTTGCCCAGTCTTTGTTTTCGCTCTGTGAGCGGAAGGTCGCGGATATTCTCGTCCCCCGCATGAAGCAGATCGAAAGCGAAATAGACCAGGTTCTTCGTATCACTATCAGACAGTGACGCTTGCAGCGCGGCGAAATCCGGGGCGCCGGACGCATCCAGCGCACATATTTCTCCATCGATGATGCCGTCGGACAGCTTCCCGCCGGCCGCAGCGATCTCCGGAAAACGTTCCGTCCAGTCGAGACCGCTTCGAGTGAGAAGCTGAGCCTGCCCGCCGATAACCCGCATCTGGATCCTGTAGCCGTCGAACTTGATCTCATGGACCCACGCAGTCCCGGATGGGGGGCGCTTCACCGACTTGCAGAGTTGAGGGGGAATGAACTCGGGCAAGGTATTTGCGGTGGGTTTTCCCGCTGGTCCAGAGCGCTTCCTCGGCCTTCGTGTTTTGCTTCCGGATGCGATCTCGCCTTTGGCAGACTGACCGCTGTCCCATACCGCATCGTTCGAGACAACGGCACTCTCCAGCATGAAAGGGCGCGGTTTGCGACCTCGACCCTCAGCGATTTCGGCCATCGAGCGTCCGGAGGCGACAGACGTTGGATATTGATCGAGAAAGCTTCCCGCATGATCAACCTTCGCGTGCTCATCCGAATGCTTGATAAGGAGCCAGTTTGTCCGCTTGCCACCAGATCGGTCGTGCTTCATTCGGACAAGAACGAAAGACCCCTTCAGTCGCGTGCCATGGAAGCGGATCTTGAAGTCTCCATCCTTCAGGGCTTTTTCCGGCGGCTTGTCGCCTTCAGGCTCCCAATAGCCGCGGTCCCAGATCATCACCGTCCCGCCGCCGTATTCTCCAGCAGGTATCGAGCCTTCGAAATCGCCATAGCCAAGTGGGTGGTCCTCGACCTCTACAGAAAGTCGTTTGTCTTCCGGATCGATCGACGGACCACGGGTAATGGCCCACGACTTGAAGACACCGTCGATCTCGATGCGGAGGTCATAATGGAGGCGCCGGGCATCATGCTTCTGGATGACGAAGCGAGGACGCCCAGATTTCTTGACCTCCCCGACCCCGGTTGGCTCGAGTGTTTTCTTGAAATCTCGCTTGCTGTGATAGTCGGCAAGCTTCCTGTTCATCGCGGTGACGCCATCCCGTTGGAATCCATTTTACCCGGACTATCAGTGTCGTCTTCCGGCGGAATTCCGTCAGCCTGTTCTAGACCCATGATGGCCTCGACCGGTATCGGATCGGACGCGATAGCCTCTATAACCTCACCGGAGGCACCATTGCGGGCCGCATGGATGATCGCCTCGCGCGTCTCCCGTTCCGCCTGCAGACGCAGACGAAGCCAGCGAGTAACATCGCGTTCGCGGGCGCTGACTGCACGTGATTTGCTTGCGTTTGAGAGATCAGTATCCATACAGCATCAATCGCTTCGGACCCTGGAAGTTCCGAACGCGCTCAATCTTCCTCAGGCCAAGAAACTCAGGCGATCGTTTCGATCATCCGTCTTGCTTGGATTAATCCGTGAAATATGATCCCTGGGTAATAAGGCCCTCGGGAGAAGTAGGCAAATGGCAGATCTGCGGAAGATTGAGACAGTTCGGGAAACGCTCTTGGAACTCCAAGAAATAGCGAGCGCTGAGAAGGCCGACATGTTGTCCTACCTGATCGCGATGGCGATCACGGAGACGGAAGATATCGCGTCCGGCAGACGGCCCACAGAATCCGGGGCAGTCTCTGATGCCATCCGCGTTGGGACAGTTCACTGACCGGGAGCGCGCTGTAGCCGATGGCGAACAGAATTCTTCAACCAGCGGGTACGTTCACTGACACCTGTGGTGGAAAATGGCGAATTCGTACCTAGTCGTGCAGGCAGACGCGTTGCGAGGTCGGCTGCCATTGACAGCCGACCTCGCACGATCTCAACATTGCTCAGATGAGGGCAGGCGCACAGCCAAATGTCGTCTCAGGCGATGACCCGGCGAGCATCCTCATCGTCATCTCGCTGCCGTCCGCCAAGGGCCGCGGCTGCGGATGCGATGAACGCTCCGACCAGCAGCGAGAGCGAACCGAGGAGAGCGGTCGTGGAGGCCATTTTGCGCGCTTCGTCAGCGGTTTTCTGGGCGGCGAGTTTGGCCTCGCCTACCTGCTGGAGAACCGCATCGACCCGGCTTTTCGCCTCGTCGGGAGTAAGCCCCGCCCTGGAAGCGACGATCGCGGAAATATAGGTCCGATCCTGATCAGAGAGTTCGCCGACGACTGCACCATTCATCAAGATGCGAGATATCTCGGCAGTGGCGGCAGCGTTGTCTTCTTCCGCATTGGCACGGATGACTTGTGGCCGAAGCAGGAGATCGGTGTAGTACCGGGTGCTCAGGTCGGGCTCGACATCGCGACTGGCCGCAGTCGTGGCAGCAGTCACAGCCGCCCCCGTAGCCTGCACACCCGCACCGACAAGAGATGTGAAAGCCGACCCGGCGAGGCCGGCTATGACGACCGTTGCAAGTGCCCAGCTGAGAAAGCCGTGCGCCGTGTCCCGGAAAAAGACCTCGTCAGTGTGGATACCAGCCCATTTCGTCCGCAGGCGCCCGGTGAGGTAACCTCCAAGAGCAGATGCAAGCCACTGGACGACAACGAACCAAATGGCTGCCGTGACACTTACTGCGGTGAATGAAGCGCCATCGCCGGACCATGGCGACACCATTGTCAATCCAACACCGGAACCCAGCAGCAAGAGGATCAAGGTGGTTGCGGAGGCAGCAACCGCCCCGCCGATGATCGGTCCCCACGATCAGACACTTTCGAGAGGTGCAGGCGGCGAGCTTCATCCGACAGCAGAAGATGGCTTCGATGTGCTGACGACATCACAGGGCGGTCCGGTCGCCGACGATCAGAACACCTTGCGTGTGGGTCCTCGTGGCCCGGCATTGATGGAAGACTTCCACTTCAGAGAGAAGATTTTTCATTTCGACCACGAGCGCATTCCCGAGCGGGTCGTGCATGCGCGCGGTTACGGTGCCCATGGCTATTTCGAGACATATGAATCTCTCGCCAAATATACCCGTGCCGACGTGTTCCAGCGCGCCGGCGAGAAAACCCCTGTCTTCGTTCGCTTCTCGACTGTCGCCGGCAACAAGGGTTCGGCAGACCTTGCGCGCGACGTCCGCGGCTTTGCCGTGAAGATGTACACCAAGGAAGGCAACTGGGATCTTGTCGGCAACAACATTCCGGTCTTTTTCATCCAGGATGCGATCAAGTTTCCCGATCTCATCCACGCCGCCAAGCAGGAGCCCGATCGCGCGTTCCCGCAGGCTCAGACGGCGCACGACAATTTTTGGGATTTCATCAGTCTGACGCCCGAAAGCATGAACATGGTCATGTGGATCATGTCGGACCGGACCATTCCAAGATCGCTGCGCTTCATGGAAGGTTTTGGGGTCCATACTTTCCGGTTCATCAACGACAAAGACCAGTCCACCTTCGTCAAATTTCACTGGAAACCGAAGCTCGGCCTGCAGTCTGTTGCCTGGAACGAGGCGGTGAAAATCAATGGCGCGGATCCGGACTTCCACCGTCGTGATCTGTGGCAGGCGATTACAACGGGCGACTTCCCGGAATGGGAGCTCGGGGTTCAGCTCTTCGATCAGGATTTTGCTGATAGCTTCGATTTCGACGTGCTCGACCCGACAAAGATCATTCCTGAAGAGGTAGTGCCCGTAAAGCCTATTGGCCGATTGGTGCTGGACCGGATGCCGGACAACTTCTTCGCCGAAACCGAGCAGGTTGCTTTCATGACCCAGAACGTCCCACCAGGGATCGGCTTCAGCAACGACCCTCTGCTGCAGGGTCGCAATTTCTCCTACCTCGATACCCAGCTCAAGCGGTTAGGCGGTCCAAATTTCACCCATCTGCCAATCAACGCACCCAAGTGTCCCTTCGCGCATTTCCAGCAGGACGGCCATATGGCGATGCGCAATCCGGTTGGTCGGGTGAACTATGAACCGAACTCTTTCGGTGAAGGTCCGCGGGAGAGCAAGTCCCGTGGTTATCGCCACTTTGCAGCGGAAGAGTCCGGCACAAACGTCCAGCTTCGTCCCGAAAGCTTCGCGGATCACTATAGCCAGGCGCGACAGTTCTTCATCAGCCAGACACCTCCGGAGCAGTGTCATATCATCATGGCGCTGACCTTCGAGCTCAGCAAGGTCGAGACCGTTGCGATCCGCGAGCGCATGGTTTCCCATCTGCTCAATATCGATGAGACACTCGCGTCCGAGGTCGGTCATCGGTTGGGAATGGCTGCCATGCCGAAGGCAGCAACGGCGGCCGTACCAACACGACAGGATCTTGAGCCGTCCCCGGCGCTCAGTATCGTCGAACGTGGGCCGAAGCGCTTCGAAGGACGCAAACTGGGCATCCTCGTGACCGACGGTGTCGATGCGAAACTCTTGAAGGCTCTGACAACCGCCGTCTTGAAGGAAAAGGGCCTTGTCGAGCTTATCGCACCGAAAGTTGGCGGCGTGACGACCTCCGATGGAAGCTTCGTCCAGGCACATCACATGATCGACGGTGGCCCCTCGGTGCTTTTCGATGCTGTTGCACTTCTTGCGTCTGAGGCAGGTGTCGAAGATCTGCTCAAGGAGGCGACCGCACGGGATTTCGTCGCGGACGCATTCCAGCATTGCAAATCCATCGGCTACAGCGACGTCGCCCTGCCATTGCTCGAGAAGGCTGGGATCACGCAGGACATCGACGAAGGTGTTCTGGAGCTCTCCGGCGGCGTGACTTTGACAAGTTTCGTCGAAGAGCTTGGCAAGCTTCGTGTCTGGGGACGTGAGCCGTCAGTAAAGCTTGGCTCGGCGTCGGCAACTGCAGCTTAAACACGATCATCGGCGCGGGTGATAGGCTCGCGCCGATGTCTTTGACGTCGACATCGCTTCAGGGATGGCCGACAGTTTCACCGTAAGACTCCCGGCGTCACACTTCTCTAGCGATCACCTCTTATGCGAGCCACGCGTTACGGGAGAAATCCGCGGCCGCGTTGGTACGGCATCGTACCCTCGACCCACTTTTCTCTTTCGTCAGGAACCCACCTAGAGAAGCTGACGTTCTCCGCCCGCTGTTCCTTTGGGAGGTGTCGCGCCGAGGTATTAATCACCCTTCGCGGCTCTAACGGGATCAGCAGTTCGAGAATGACAGCAACTGGGTGGCGAGGATCTCTTCGCTTTCCCGCAGGGAGGTTAGAATGGACGAAAATCGTGAGGAATGGATTGCCCGTCGGGCTTACGAACTGTGGGAGCAGGCTGGACAGCCTGAGGGTCAAGAGCATGAGCATTGGTCCCAGGCCAGCGCCGAATGGGATGCTCGACCGAACGCAGTCGAGCCTGAGCGCCCATCTTGGGACGACGAAGAGTAATTCAAAACTAGGCGTGTAGGCGGGTGATCGACCTCACCCGCCTTGCATGTGCATTTCTACTTAAGCTGAATATTTCAACCTTGGCGCAACCGAAGCACGTCGCGAAACCTGACGGTATCCACGACAGCGCCGCTCTCGTCGGTCAGCTCAAAGGATTGCCCATCGATCTCTTCTCCATTCAGCACGCGCTGGGACAAAAGCTCGCGAGCCGAGCGCACGGCTTCCGTATGTGCGGTTTGGACGTCCTGAAACTCGGCACCCTCCGGATCCCTGGACAATCGATCTCCTTCGCGAATATGGAAATAAAGTCGGATCATTTATAACTCCCTTGTAGCACCTGCATAACTTGATAGAGGCTCATAGGTTTCCCGCGAACCTGTTGTTTTTATGGATATCCCTGTTTATCGCACTAGGTAGCTGGATAGATGCAAGTAAGGCACTGGAGCTGATCATGAGCTGGACGACGAATAGGATCCTATCGATGCTCCCGGACAGTGTCGTCACACGGCTGATGCCTCATCTTAAGCGAGTCGAGTTGCAGCAGGGCGAGCACTTGTTTGAAGCCGATCAACAGCTACGCCACGTGTTCTTTTTCGAAGGGGGACTGTCGTCGGAAATCGCTGGCGGTAAGGGTAGTAAGACGATCGAAGTCGGCTGCGTGGGTCTGGAGGGTTTTTCGAGTGTTCCGGCCGTACTCGGTGTCGACAGCACGCCGCACTTCGCCTTCATGCAATGTGGAGGTCCCGCATTGAGGATCGAAGTCGAGGCTCTTCGCTCCGCGATGGAAGCGTGTGCTTCGCTGCGCCAGCTTCTTACACGCTATGCCCACGTGTTCCTGATACAAGTCGCCACAACCGCTCTCGCCGATGGTCGTTACGGTGTCGAGAAGAGGCTTGCCCGCTGGATCCTGATGGGCCGTGACCGTATCGGATACGAGTTGCCGCTCACACATGACTTTCTGGCACTTATGCTTGGTGTCCGCCGCCCAAGTGTCACGGACGCACTACATCGCCTGGAAGGCAAGCATGCGATAAAGGCAGAGCGCGGTCTCATCCTCATCAAGGACGTCGAAAAACTGAAAGAGCTTGCCAGCCCAATCTATGGCATCGCAGAGACGGAATACGAGCAGCATATCCGGCGCGACTGGCGCTATTAGCCCGGCCCCAGAACAGGAGCCGAGCTCGACGTCGCGATGGATCACCCGTGGGGGCGGATCACGACTTTTACGCATCCATCGGCTTTGTCCCGAAACGTCTTGTAGGCTTCTGGCCCTTCTTCGAGACCGATGCGATGCGTGATGAGGAACGATGGGTCGATCTTGCCCTCGACGATCAGATTCATCAGAGGCTCGAGGTATTTCTGCACGTGCGTTTGGCCGGTCTTGAGCGTCAATCCCTTTCCGACAACTGCACCAAGCGGCGCAGGAACGGCCGGACCGATGAAGACACCTGGAAGTGAGACCGTACCACCCGGACGACACGCCAGGATAGCTTGGCTTAAGGCGTAGGGCCGCTCGGTTGCCGACAGCTTCGTTTGCATCGTCTCCATCAAACCGCCCGCACCATGGCTCTCCAGTCCGACGGCCTCGATCACAGCGTCCGGTCCCTTCCCACCGGTCATGTCGACAATACGCTGCTGCAGGTCTTCATCAGTATAGTCCAGCGTCTCTGCGCCCGCCCCTCGCGCAAGCGCCAAGCGTTCTGGGACCGTGTCGATCGCAATAACCCGCTCGGCGCCGAGCAGGAACGCTGACTTGATCGCGAACAAACCAACTGGCCCACACCCGAACACGGCGACCGTTTGTCCCGGCTGGATTTTGCAGTTTTCGGCGGCCATGTATCCTGTTGGGAAAATGTCGGACAAAAACAGGACCTGCTCGTCGCTTAAGCCCTCAGGCACCTTGATCGGACCGACGTCGGCATAGGGCACACGTAGATATTCGGCTTGGCCACCCGGAAAACGGCCGTACATCTCGGAGTAACCAAACAAGCCGGCCGTCGGATAGCCGATCTGTTTCGCTTGCATGGCGCCGTTCGGATTGGATCGTTCACAAAGCGAAAACTGGCCCCATTGGCATTGTCGGCATTCACCGCATGAGATGGTGAAGGGAACGACGACACGGTCTCCAATTTTCAGCTTGGAGTTTCCGCGGCCAACTTCAACGACCTCGCCCATGGTTTCATGTCCCATAACATCACCATGGTGCATGCCTGGCACGAAGCCGCCGTAGAGATGCAGATCCGAGCCGCAAATGGCGCAGCTCGTCACTCTGATGATCGCATCACGATCATCCTGAATGATCGGGTCGTCCACCTGTTCGCAGCGAATGTCTCCGCTTCCATGCCAGGTCAGCGCTTTCATGTCTGTTCCTTCCGAAGGATCGAGGGCGGCCGCAGGAGATATGAGCGGCACGAAAAGAGACGGCCGCTTGGAGGCGGCCGCTGCCGGGAGATTATTTATCGAGGTCCTTTGCCATCTGGTAATGGTGCTCCAAGGCCGGCAGTGTCTTGGCAGCCCACGCCTTGAGGTCCGCATTCTCACCCTCTTCGGCGTAGCGCTTGAACAGGTCGACCGCATCCTCGTGCGCGTCAACCTGGTCATCGATATACTCCTCGCTGAATTCGTCACCGTCGAGCTTGGCGAGCTCGTCGATCTCTTCCTTGAAATCTTCAGTCAGCGTTGCAACAGGATTGCCCTGCACCTTGCCGGATGCGAGCAGAGCCTTCAGCTCTGCGGTAGTCTTCTCGTGATCGGTGACCATCTGCTGAGCAAATGCCTTCGTCGCGTCATTTCCCTTTTGCAGGGCGAGTTTGCCGGACTCGATCTCGAAGACGTCGCTGGCGGAGGCCTCCATGATAAAGTCCTCGGTCTTAGGCGCGACACCGAGAGCGGAGTTAACCCCGGTCGACTCCGTCGCCGACTGCGCGAAAGCGCCGCCAGCGCAAAGGACGAGGCTTGCCGTGAGAAGGACATGTTTCATTTGCGTAATCCCTGGAACTTGGTCTTCCTGATTGAAGATCCTGGATTGAAACGGCGCCTTTCGATCGCAGTTCCGGGGGAAAGGAGTGATAATCAGTTTCGTACGGCAGCGTACGAAACGTAAGGTCCAAGCTGTTTCGATCTCATTGATTGGTTTTCAGCGAGGGCAGGACCACGTCGCGATAGGCATTGAACGCGAGCTCTGCCTCAAGAAAGTCGTCAACCGCAAACCAGCCAAGGTCCGAATGTTCTTGTCCCAGCAATTGCGCATTACCGCCGTCCCAGACAGGCACCCTGAAAATGCGGAAGGGCGACTTCCTCTTCCGATCGCCGTCTTCATAGAGCGTGGCCACGTGATCAAAGGCGCGGGGCGTCAATCCCACCTCCTCTTGGCATTCGCGCACCAGAGCGACATCGAGCCCCTCGCCCTTTTCGACATGACCGCCGACCAGATCCCACTTGTTCGCAGACCATTTTCGATGGGCTGCGCGCCTCACAAGCAGCACCCGTCCATGGTCGATAAACGCCGCACATACAATCTCCGCCATCCGCGAACCTTTTTTCGCACCGTATCGACAGGGAACCCGAAGGCAGCAGGCGGTGTTCCACGCTGGCAATGACAGAAGTAGGGATTTAGATGAGTGAGACTGTGGGCACGGTCAAAGAGATCTGGCGCTATCCCGTATCCTCGATCGGTGGTGAGGGTCTGGATGCGGCTTCGGTCGGCGATGATGGGATCGACGGAGATCGCACGCACCTCCTAGTCGATCTCGATACCGGAGAGGTCGCATCACCGGAAACGACACCACGTTGGCGCCCCGCCCTGATGCTGTCGGCATGTCGATCTGGCAATGACGTGCTGGTCTCATCAACTACATGGAATATGAAACCGATCGGCCCCAGCCTCGACGCCGCGTTGAGCGAGCTCATGGGATTTCGCTGCGGCGTCCGACCCAAAGGCGCGCCTCTTGAACGTGAAGGGGTTGAGGCGAGTAAACTCAAACCTCGGTATGATCTCGCCCCACTACATTTCCTGACGACCAAGAGCCTTACCGAACTGGCGTCACTCATACCAAATGGCGCGATAGACCGCCGACGTTTCAGGCCTAACATCGTGTTGGAGACCGGAAGTCATGAAGAAGATTGGTTGGGTCGAGGCTGGGCTTGCGGCTCGGTCGGAGGAACCGTCACCGAAAGGACCAAGCGGTGCGGCATGACCATGATTGCACAGCCGGGGCTGCCTGAAGAACCGGAGATCCTGCGGACAATCATCAGGCAGCGCGCCCGATGCCTTGGAGTTTATGCTTCCGTTGCACGGGCTGGAAGATTATCGGTCGGCGACAGGTTTGTGCTTTCCTGACCCAGCGCCGTAATAAGAGAGTTGTCTGCATTTTCTGTTGCCGTAATGATCGCCTTTGAGACGATCTCACCCATGTCGCGTGCACTTGTTATTCCTTGGATGAAAGGGAGCTTGTGCAGCAAGAAAGGGACGGAAACACAGTAGAGGTTTCTTGAGACAGGCTGATCGATGATCGGCCGAAACGCATGGTCGACATCGATCCCACCGGTACGCCTTAAACCTGCGGACATCTCTGCTGATGTTTCCGT
Organism: Neorhizobium sp. UBA3556; assembly: GCA_002376235.1. Taxonomy (GTDB): domain Bacteria; phylum Pseudomonadota; class Alphaproteobacteria; order Rhizobiales; family Rhizobiaceae; genus Neorhizobium. The sequence goes on from DFNX01000008.1 coordinate 60,797, forward strand.
CGCCGCTTCCTTGACCAAGCCCGGACGTGTCAGGCTTGGGAACGGTAGATCGGAGGCGGAGGCCGCATGCTGTCCTGTCGCATCGATGAACGCCGCATAGTTTGTTTGACGCCCTTCGACGCTGACCGTCACGCCTGGAGTACCCTCCGAGCGATCGATCTCGTAATCGGTGCCGAGCGCCTTGATGTCAAGCGTTCCGGCATTGTGAAGGGCAAGCAGACGCTCCACGGATTCATGCGGAACCGTGGCATAGTCATCGACAAAAACCGTCTTGAAATGCTTATGGAAGCGCTTCAGATCGTCGGCATCCAAATGTGGAACGGCGCGCGCAATCACCTCGTGCATGCGAAGGATCGTGTACCGCCACTGAACCGTGATCTTCTCCGCCTTGTTCTTCTTCGCCTCGGCGAGATTTCGGGCCGCTGCGATGAACTGGTCCATTGCTTCCCGTTTGCGAAAGTATCGCTCGGCGATGTCTTCGATCGTTGCAAGCCCCAGACCGATCGATGAGCGTAGTCCGGGTCGGTCGCCCCGAGCTCGGCTTTGAACAACTCGAACACATTGTCCAATAACCCTGCCGGTCCCCGCGAGGTAGCGGCATCGACGGCGTCCGGCGTGCAAAACTGGAGAGCTTCGTAGGGTATAGGGCAGAAAAAGTCTGCTTCCGGCAAGAGCCCTTTCCGAGACATCATTGTCATGTGAAGCCCATTGGTCGTCGGCTGATAAGCAAGCTGTCCTTGCTCATCACGCAGGAAGATCCCGTGAGCGGTGGCCACAGTGACAGCAGCATCGATGCCGCTCAGGGACGTTCCAAGAATGCCGACCTCGACTGGTCCGATGCGCTTGATGGCGCTGGCAGGCCACGGCGAGATGAAGTATCCCGGCGTTACCTCGGTGTTTTCCGGCCAATCATGACCAGTCGCCATGACGACATAGTCGAAGTTTTCCGTGGTTTCCGGTTCATCACCTTGGTGAGCGACCAGCGCGACGTGAGATTTTTCGAGGCGAATATCGGTTACCTTTGTGTTCGCCCTGATTGCGACGGTATGGCCGCGGGCCTTCGCCTGATTTATCAGCTTCCAAAACTGAGCCGCTAGAAACGATCCGAGCACCACACGCGGATAAAATTCGCGATCACCGATGCGAGCCCGTTGAAGGTGTAGCTGCTGCAGCTCTACATCGGAATGTCCACTCAGCCACTCGATGAGGGTATCGACGATGCGAGGGATTTCGATGCTCGCGATGTTGGCAAGCATAGCCTTATCGTTGACCGCCGGATGATAGGGCGTGCCCTTCCCGGGATCTGGGAGCTCTTCGAAGACGGTGATCGTCAGCGGTTGCTGAGAGGCTACGAGGCCCTTTAGCGAGTAGACGCCGGTTGGTCCGGATCCGATGATGGCGGTACGTGTCATGCTTCTTGACGAGCTTGTTTCGTTGGAGGGCCGGACAAAACGACTTAGCGTCTGACAGGTTCCAGACCAGGTCAGTAACCGTGCGGTATCGTACAGGCAGTAAAGTCTCCCTGGTCGGGCGCGCCTCTGATCTCCTAACGATCGTCGGCTTCGACGTGAGCCGGCGAAAAAGCGTCACACATCAATCAGGAACTTTCACCCATTGTGACGGTTCTCCTGAGGTCACACGAACAAACGCAATACCTTCACTCAGACACGGAAGGGCGGATCATAGCGCGCGTCCCCGTGTACGCGTCTTAATCTGCCGAGCGCCGTGATTGTCTATAACAAACGGAGAGTAGCATGACCTTGGAAGGCAAGAAGATCGCAATCCTGCTGGCGCCCCGAGGCACCGAAGAACCGGAATTTGTCGAGCCGAAAAACGCCGTCGAAGCGGCTGGCGCTTTGGTTACGGTGATCGGCGTAGAAGCCGGCGAGGTCCAGACGGTCAACAACGATCTTGACCCGGGTTCGAGCTTCACAATCGACAAGACCGTCGCCGAAGTCTCGGCGTCTGATTTCGATGGCTTGGTCATCCCGGGGGGTAGCGTCGGAGCAGATACATTGCGCGCCAACGCGCAGATCGTATCCTTCGTCCACGACTTCTTTGTCCAGCAAAAGCCAGTTGGCGTCATCTGCCATGGTCCGTGGATCCTTGTAGAGGCTGACGTCGTCGAAGGGCGCACGCTGACCTCCTATCCGACGGTGTCGACCGACATCCGCAACGCCGGCGGCACTTGGGTCGACCAGGAAGTCGTAACGGACAAGGGACTGGTCACCAGTCGCAACCCGGATGACTTGCCGGCTTTCTGCGCCAAGATCATCGAGGAATTTGCCGAAGGACGTCATCCGGCGCAGGCGCGCAGCGCATAAATTGCGGGCATCGCGAGATGCCCGCCTTTCCCATTTTCTAATTGCAAAGAGTGAAAATGACCAACTATCCAACACCGCCTTTTGACACTCCACGACAGGACATGCCCGGCACGACTGAAGCGATGTCCCCCCTGCCCGATCATGGTGAAGTGAGCTATCGAGGCTCTGGCCGCCTGTCGGGAAAAAGAGCCGTGATTACCGGTGGCGACAGTGGCATAGGTCGCGCCGTCGCGATCGCCTTCGCTCGGGAAGGCGCCGATGTCCTGATCTCATATCTGGACGAAGACAAGGATGCTGAGGAGACAAAATCCTGGGTCGAGAAGGCCGGACGCAAGGCGATCTTTGTGCCTGGCGACATTCAGTACGCTCCACACTGCAAACACATAATCGACACAGCGGTCTCGCAGCTCGGCGGCATCGATATCCTCGTCAACAACGCCGCCCACCAGGCGAGCTTCAGCGATATCGGGGACATTTCGGACGAAGAGTGGGAAGTGACTTTCCGCACCAATATCCATGCAATGTTCTACCTGACGAAGGCCGCCGTGCCGCACATGAAACCCGGCAGCGCGATCATCAATACCACCTCGATCAATGCAGACAGTCCAAGCCCACATCTGCTCGCCTACGCCACGACGAAGGGCGCCATCCAGAATTTCACAGCAGGTCTTGCTCAGATGCTGGCTGACAAAGGCATCCGAGCCAATTCAGTCGCACCTGGACCGATCTGGACGCCGCTCATTCCATCCACCATGCCTGATGAGAATGTCAGGAATTTCGGCAAGCAGGTACCAATGCAACGGCCCGGCCAGCCCGCCGAACTCGCAACCGCCTACGTCATGCTGGCCGATCCGTTGTCGAGCTATGTATCGGGAGCGACCATCGCCGTTACCGGCGGCAAGCCGATTATTTGATCTGCGGAATTCCAAACAAAGGAGAAAGCAAATGGCAAAGCCACAGGATGATGCAAAGGGCCAGTACGCGCCTTCGCAGGCAGATCCCCACGCGACTGGCGTACACAGCGCGAAGCCGACCGTTGTGACGGGTTCCGAAGACGCAACCGTTAATAGGACGCCGCCGGGCCAAAAGAAAGAGAGGGACTTCGACATCAATTACGATCCGACTGAAAACGGTCGCAATCGCACGACGCAACACTGACGTCTTTTAATCTCCGGCGTCATCCTTATGTCGACGCAACCGGGTCTCCGACGTTCAGGCAGATCGTCGGCCGGCATTTGCATCTTCAGCCAAGACAAGGCTCGCTGGCGGGGCACCGCTATCGTCCCCTTGGATGATTGCCGAGACATAGACCAGCGCATTCTTCATGCCATTCATCGTGTAGGGTTTTTCGATTGCCCCGAGGGCACCGGCAAAATCCTGCGGTATCCGCTTGATGTTTCCGCTCACGAAGACGTAGGGGATGCCGGCCGCCGCTAGCTCGCGCCCGACGTCGATTCCGGTCGGACCGTCCATCAGGTGGATATCGACGAACGCGAAGTCGGGCTTCGACGCACCGATCTGTTCGCGCGCCTGGGCGCTGCTCATGGCAAGACCGGTAACTTGATGGCCTGCCATCTCCACTTCGTTCTCAAGTTCCATGGCAAGCAGCATTTCGTCTTCGACGATCATGACTTTCAATGCGCATTCTCCTGGTGGTCGCCAACGAGCAGCACCACATCGACGACCGTCTTTCGGCCATCCTGTTTCCGTTCAATTTCAGCGCCCAACTGCAACGCCGATGCTTCAAGCAACATTTTGCCGAGCTCAGCGCTCTCGCTATCCGGCTCGACCGGTTCCGACGTGTCTTCGACACGGATCAGGAAATGACCGTTCAGGCGCCGCACGACAACATGGATGTCGCCGCCGCCATCGCTCAAACCACGGCGAACGGCATCCCCGACCAGTTCGTTGACGATCAGGGATAGCGGCGTTGCCTTGACGGCCGGCACGAGAAGCGGGGAGAGATCCAGAGATAACCGGATGTCCTTGCGACCGGTAGCATCGACCAGATCGGTCACAAGCTCTCGGGTAAATTCCGACATGTCGAATTTGGAGACGTCGTCGAGAGTGAACAGCTTGCGTTGCACCGTGCTGAGCGCTTCGATGCGATTGAGGACCGACATTAGTGTATGCCTCTGCCGATCGTCTTTGGTGACGCGCGCCTGCATTTTGACGATCGAGGCCATCGTAAGCAGGTTGTTCTTTACGCGATGGTCGACCTCATGGACGAGCAGTGTGCGGGCATCCAGTGCCGCACGAAGCTTCGCAGTGTGCTTCGCGACCTCTCCCTCGGCTTGATGGCGAGCAGCGGCAAGGTCCGCTTCCCGACTCTTGACCGTTGTAAAATCAAGCTGGGAAGCAAAAAAATAAATGATTTTTTCCGCTTCATCCCGCACCGGGCTGATAAAGACGGCGTTCCAGAAGGTGCTGCCGTCCTTGCGGTAGTTCAGAATGTCGACTGCCACATCCTGGCCGGCGGCAATGTTGTCGCGAATTTTAGCGACGGTCTCCCGGTCCGTCTCTGGGCCTTGCAGAAAGCGGCAATTCCGGCCGATCACTTCGTCGTCGCTGTAGCCGGTCAGCTTTCTGAATGCCTCATTGCAGAAGATGATCGGATTATCGGGCTGGCTGGGATCCGTGACGATCATCGGCATGCGCGTGGCTTTGAACGCCGCCGCAAACGGGTCTTCGCTGACATGCCCGGCGACCAGGCGATCACCGGCGCTGCGAGCGTCACGTCGATTTTGATCCTTTTCCTGCATCATGATCCTGATTGAGTTAAGCCACGACAGAAGTCGCGGCGGATGGATTCGTTTCTGCCGGTCATTTCGTGGCGTGCGGTAGAAGGACGGCCTCGATTTCGCAGACGACGCCGGCAGCGTCATAGACGATTGCCGACGTACCGTTGAGCTCCGCCGCCAACAAGCGCTCGACTAGGCGAGATCCAAAACCCTTCCTCGTCGGTTGAGCGACCGTCGGCCCACCCTTTTCCTGCCAGCGGAGGCTGAGAGCCGAGGTTTTGGGGTCATAGGTCCAGATGATTGACACCCGTCCCGTCGGAACGGAGAGCGCCCCGTATTTAGCGGCATTGGTTCCAAGTTCGTGAAGGGCGAGCGACAGTCTGGCGACAGCCTTTTGTGGCAGGAGAACCGACGGCCCCGAAATCTCGAAGCGCTCCGGCGGATATGGTGAAACGGCCTGCTCGACCACCGCCGTGAGATCGGCACTCTGCCAGTCCCCTTCGGCAAGCAGATCGTGGGCGTGCGCCATTGCCGACAAGCGTGCTTCGTACGCCGCGACAGCATCCTGGGTGTCTGTCGTCTTGGCCAATGTCTGGCGAGCAATGGCGATGACCGTTGCAAAGACGTTTTTCACCCGGTGATGCAGCTCGCCGATCAGCACGGCCTGAAGCCGCTCCGCCTCCTTCTTCGCGGAGATGTCATGCGCGATTTTCGAGGCGCCAACAATCCTGCCGGCCGAGTCATAGATCGGTGAGACGCTGAGCAGAACGTCGACCAAACGTCCGTCCTTACGCCGGCGCTTCGTCTCATACGCATCAACCGGGGCCCCTGCCCTGATCTGTTGTAAAAGTGCCGGCTCTTCATCGAGCCTGTCTTCCGGCACGAGCATCAGGACGGATTGACCGAGGACCTCCTCAGCCTTGTAGCCATAAAGGCGTTCAGCCCCGCCGTTCCAGGCCGTGATGTTCATGGCCAGATCGATGCCGAGGATGGCGTCGTTAGAGGACGCGATAATCGAGGCCAGTCTGCGTTCGGCTTCCTGCGCCTGCTTGCGCTCGGTGATATCGACCGAGATGACGGCAACCTGATGGATCCACCCTTCGTCATCACGCAAAGCAGAGACCGTATTGTTCACCCAGACCAGGCTACCGTCTTTGCGAACATAGCGCTTCTCCATATCGAAGCTTTCGCCGGTCGCGGCCAGCCGGTTGAACAGGCGGGTCTGCTCAGGCATGTCATGGGCATAAGTGATGTCCGCGATGTTTTTGCCGAGAAGTTCGCCCTCCTCATAGCCGACGATCTCGCAGAACCGCCGGTTGATGTGCAGGATCTTGCCTTCTAGGCTTCCCTGGCCAATGCCGGCGGCCGACTGGGATATGACTGCCCGAAGCCTTTCCTCGCTTGCCTGCAATGCCTGATCGGCGCGGACGCGATCGGTCGTCTCGTTGACGATGCAGAAGACGCCGCGGACCGCGCCATTTTCGTCGCGAATGGCTGAATAGGAGATATCGAAATAGACGGTTTCCGGATAGCCGTGCCGCTCGATATAGAAAGGACGATCCTTTGCCGCGACCGTCTCGCCCGTGTCTAGCACACTGCGCAAGAGTGGTTCGAGATCGCCCCAAAGCTCGGACCAATTCTCTCGAGCGGGTCGTCCGAAGGCCCGCGGGTGTCGCTGGCCGATCGTCGGCGCGTAGGGTTCGTTGTAGAGCGCGACCAGGTCTGGTCCCCAGAACATCACGATCTGGGCCATTGCCGGTAGCATGATATCGACAGCGGATCTGAGACAGAGGGGCCATGTCGACGGCGGGCCGAGGATGGAATCGTCCCAGTTTCCGCTCTCGATAAGCCGAGAGATCTCGTCCGTCCCTTTGAAAGTCTTCCCCGCTTCGCTCCGCATTGGTACCCGCTCTACATTTCCATTGCGTGACCGCGCCTCGATCCCGATCTGTCGGTGGCAGATTTATGGCGCAGGCACGGCTCTGCAAGGCCTTTCCGTAATGAAATCAGCGTGAGATGCCAGCGGTGCTCGTAAAATCCCTCCTCATTTGATCAACTGTAATTCGGTCTTGTTTTCGCACGCCCGATTTCCCATATCGGCGCCGCGAAGAAGGGGGAAGCTATGCGCGCGTTTCTGGAAGCGGCATTCGGACCAAAAGAACTCGAGACAATTGACGAGGCCTTCCAAAACTGGCTGGACGCGCACCGAGTCCCAAAAGGCAGCCCGGAAGCCGAGCTCGCCGCAGCGATCATCATAACCCTATATCGAGAGGGCCATGATACCCTTCCGGCGCTGGAGGCCGCCATGTCCAAGCATCGTGGTCTGAGTGATCTCGCCGAATAGCGCCAAGGTCTTGATGGGAGCCGAACCTTCGACCCGCGAAGTCCAAACGAACTTTGTATTCAACGATCCTTTAAATAACAGAAGTTTGGCGGTCTGTGCACTGAGTGCGGCTGGCGATGACCTCAGATCGTGAACCGAGAAGCGCTGTGCATTCCCGAAGAACGCGAAACACCGCCGATCGCGCTGAACCGTTCTCTGCCTAGGCTTGTGGCTAGGCAGCCGAAGACCACCTCGCCAGGACCTTTCACTTGCCTTGCCCAATGGCCAGCGCAAACAGCCTGGCCTGTCGGTCGGCAAAAGCCCGCGGATTGGCTGGTTTGTCCCCGTCAAGAATGCGTGCTTCGTCAAGCAACAGCCACGCCGCATCCTCGCGAAACGCTAGATCGTAGGTCGATGCGATGGCCTTAACACGCTCGTTGTGCGCGTTGATCTCCAGGATTGGCTTCGATGCGGTCTGTAACCGCCCCACCCCTTGGAGGAGCTTTTCGAGCTGGCGATCGGGGCCATGTTCCGACGCGACAAGGCAGACCGCGCTTTCGGTCAACCGATCGGAAACCCGCACGTCACCGATTTCCTCACCCAGTGTGCTTCGAGCGAAATCGATAAACGCCTTAACTTCAGGAGAAGCTTGCCGGTCACCCTCATCGGTGCCGCCCTCGCCGGTCACAGCGGTAAGATCGGCAAGGCCCTGAGTAACCGATTTAAAAGGCTTGCCCTCGAAATCTGGGGCGTTGGTCGGCCAGAAACTGTCTACGCCGTCGGTCAGCAGAAGTACCTCTATCCCTTTCGCTCGAAAACCCTCGAGTTGCGGCGACGATCTCAGTTGGTCCAGACTGGAGCCGCTAATGTAATAGATCGCCGACTGCCCTTCCCTCATTCCGGCCAGATAGTCGGCCAGGCTCCGAGTTGCCCCATCGGATACGGTACTACGAAAGCGCGCCAGCTTCAGCAACTGTGCGCGCCGCTCGAAGTCGTCGTAGATACCTTCCTTAAGAATGGGGCCAAACAGATCCCATACTTTGGAAAACGTCTCGGCTTCGCCTTCAGCCATTTTCTCCAAAGCCGAAAGGATCCGACTCGTTACGCCCTTTTTGATAGCGGCAAGCACGGGACTTTCCTGGATCATCTCACGGGAAATGTTGAGCGGCAGGTCCGAGGTGTCGACGATGCCACGGACAAAGCGCAGGTAGCGCGGCAGCAATTCGGCCTCATCGGTTATGAAGACGCGCTTCACGTAGAGCTTCATCCGACCCCGTCGGTCTGGATCGATCAGATCGAATGGTTGAGAGCCCGGTATGAAGGCAAGCGTAGTATATTCGTGGCGGCCCTCAGCGCGGAAATGCACGTTAGCCAGCGGCTCATCGTACTGGCCCGAGACACTACGATAGAAATCGTCGTAGTCCTGCTTAGATATCTCGCTCTTCTGCTTGAGCCAGAGCGCTGCACCATCGGACACCTGTGACGGCTCCGCGCCCTCGTTTTCTACCAGACGTATAGGAACAGGCACGTGGCCGGATTGATCACGAATGATCTTCTCGACCGTCCATTTGCTGGCGTATTTCTTCGCATCGTCCATGAGATGTAGCACGACACGCGTACCGCGTGCTGGTGCTTGCCCGTCTTCGGTCCCGACGATGTCATAGCTTCCCTTACCGTCGGATGACCATTTCCAGGCCTCGCCCTCGCCGGCGCGGCGGGAGATGACATCGACCCGATCGGCGACCATGAACGAAGAATAGAACCCGACGCCGAACTGGCCGATCAGCTCCGCCTTCTCGCCAGCCTTGGCCGCCTCAAGCCGCTCCATGAACGCCTTTGTTCCGGAGCGCGCGATCGTGCCAAGCGCGTCGATCATCTCCTCGCGGTTCATGCCGATGCCGTTATCCTCAATAACGAGTGTCTGCGCCGCCTCATTGAGCGTTACGAGAATCGCCGGCGGGGTTCCATCGGACGCGAGCTGCGGCTTGGAAATGGACTCATACCGCAGCTTTTCGCAGGCATCCGCGGCGTTCGAGATCAATTCCCGGAGGAAAACATCTTTGTCCGAGTAAACAGAATGCACCATCATGTGCAGGAGCCGGCTGACGTCGGCCTCAAATACGTGTTGCTCGGGCTGCAGCTCTTCTACTGTCGTCACGAATACCTCCATTCGTACAGAAATCGCCGGTCAAATGGTTTTTCTGGGATAAGAATTCAAGCGCCATCGCCCTCGCCCACTTGACGCTTTTCTAAGACTTTTTTCGTTCGTGTCTGAAACCTGGAGACAGCGCTACCTGAGCGTCTCATTTTCGTAGTGTCTTCCCGACTTACTCTCGTACGATCCTGTCTGACAGGAGTAGCGACATGAGCAATCTGGTTCCGAACGCATTCTATTGGGCTCGTTCCGTAAAACATAACGAGGGGCGTCTTACGGTTGTGAAGGTTTCTACGATATTTGGCACAAGTCGAGAATTCTGGACCTTGGCGGTGCCGGGATCGGATCAGCATTTCATGATCGACGACTTCGAGATCCTCAGCGAGATCGAGCAGCCTAAAACGGCATTCCGTCTTCAAGCAGCTGAATAAGACGACCCGCAAGCAAGTTTAGCACTGCTCGACAGCCCTCAATCAAACCGTCTCTGTGTCACGTCGCGTCGTGACGAGGTTGCCATCGTTACTTCTTCAAAAGCTGTGACAACCCGATTGGCTCCAACCAACCTACAATGCCGTCAATGACGAGTTGTGAGGGCGGACAGTGGTCTGGTGGATGAGCAAAATACCGCCGAGCCAACGCAAAACCTGTCCAACTCGACGGCAAAGAGTGCTGAGCGGGAACCTTTAGCAGAGCCCGTCTTTTTTGACTGTGAGCGGAGGTTTTTATAAAATCGCTGGGCAGATGCTCCTGCATGTGGGGACCTGGTGAGCCCCTCACTGCACATGGGGATCTGTGTCGCTACGCGACCGAGCTGCCACAACCGCCGGCGTCTCAGTCGTAAGAAGCTCGTGCTTCTCTGCGAACGCTACGAAAAGGCCGCGCGCCGTCTCCGATTCGATCTCGCCACGCAGTGCTGCCTGGCACGCGTTCAAGGCGACAGCGTGAGCCCTGTCCCTGAGTGAGCCTGGCCACTCAACAAGGTGTCGGTAAGCATCTGTCACCCCGCGAACTTGCGCCGGGAACCCGAGGCCAACCAGAATGGTGACGGGTTCTCTGAACATATCGGGTTTCATCGTTTTCTCCTTCCCTACCCGCAATGTTGATGGGCGCCATCGCAATGGCGCCCTGACCCAATGAACGAATTTCAGGATCACGCCGCTTTTTGAGCTTCGATCTGTGCTGGAGCGACCGACGTCAATGCAGGCGTGCTCTGGATCGAAATCTTCCTCGGTTTCAGAGCCTCGGGGATTTCACGAACGAGCTCGATCGTCAGCAGACCGTTGTTCAAGTCGGCCGCGTTCACTCGGACGTGATCAGCTAGTTCGAAGCGGTGCTCAAACGGACGACCTGCGATACCGCGATGCAGGTAGCCCTCCGACGGAGAGTCTTGCTTCTTGCCCGTGACTGTCAGCAGATTGGACTGGAAGGTGATGTCGAGATCATCCTGAGCGAAGCCCGCGACCGCGATCGAGATACGGTAGGTGTCATCATCCGTTTTGACGATATCATAGGGCGGCCAGTCGTTCGACGAGCGGGCGCGCTGGGCGTTTTCGAGAAGATTGAAGATCCGGTCGAAGCCGACGCTCGAACGGTAGAGCGGTGCGTAGTCGTAAGATGTTGCCATAGCCATATCCTCCTTGAAGCAACATGGGTACGGGAATGCCAAAAGCGGCGCTCCCGGCAAAGCCAGCCCATTATCGAGCGGCTGGCGACATTCGATTTTGGTTTGCCGATTTTTCGATTCAAGATCTGTCGCGAAAAAAAAACGACGGTATCAGTGGATCGAGCGGCTCAGGACGCGATATAGATAAGTGGCCTTGAACTGCGATATCATTGCGCATGCCTGCTGCAACAGGCGCGCCGCCGTTTCAGGCGTGTTGCGCGCAAGGTCATCAGCGTTGGCACGGATCGCCTGAGCCAAGTTTGCAGACATCAAGGCGAAACGGCCCTCTCCATAGACCAGAGCGTCCTGGGATGTTGTCTCGAGCCACCGGGCAAAATCGATAATGATTTCTTCCCTCTCGGAAACACTCGCGTTTTTCATGATCTCGATATTCTGTTCCATGCGGTCTCGACTCCATACAGACGTGGAAAGCGACCGAGCCCATCAGACCTCGGCCGCCGCTCAGCTAGGAGGGCGAGAAATTGAATTCAAGGTTCACTGCAGCTTGAATTCGCCATCGACACGTCGCCATTCATTCGGCCCGATCAGGCGCTGGTGGCTGTAACGAACAGAATGCAAAGGCCCATCGAGAGAGGTCTTCCAGAAATCCAGGAACTTGCGCATCTCGGGGAAATCGGGTGCGAGATCGTAGTCCTGCCAGACATAGGTCTGAAGAGCGAATTCAAAGTCCGAGATACGATAGAGGATGTGTGCGGTTGTGAGGCCATAGCCACTGAGCTGCCGCTCCAGGTCCGATGAGAATTGCATGCTTCATCTCCGTTTCGTGACACTGCTAAGGTGACCCAAATCATGACCGGCTATCAAGATAGAACCATTATTCTTGTCGGTCTTACTCAACGATTGCAGTGTGTTAGCAGCAGACACAACCGAGTGCTATTTTTTTCAGTTCACCCTCTTGAAATCGAAAAATCCCAAAAATAAATTTTGCCCGCGAGCGCTCGACTGAGGTTCGCACCCGTCCGGATTGGTCACCCGGTCCGGTAGGGGTCTTCAACGTCATCATTTTTGCTCAACGGAGGAAAACATGTCGTTCCGACCGCTTCATGATCGCATTCTCGTCCGCCGGGTCGAATCCCATGAAAAGACCAAAGGCGGCATCATCATTCCGGATACCGCCAAGGAAAAGCCATCCGAGGGCGAGGTCGTCGCCGTCGGTCCTGGTGCGCGCAACGAAGCCGGCCAGATCCAGGCGCTCGACGTCAAGGCGGGCGATCGCATCCTGTTCGGCAAATGGTCGGGCACCGAAATCAAGATCAATGGCGAAGACCTGCTGATCATGAAGGAAAGCGACGTCCTGGGCATTATCGAAGCCCAGGTTGAGCAGCAGCAGGCTGCGTAATCACGCACTGCCGCCCATCAGTCAAAAAGCTGCCTATTGAAGGAGTGAACAAATGGCTGCGAAAGAAGTCAAATTCAACACCGATGCCCGTGAACGCATGCTGCGTGGCGTCGATGTTCTCGCCAATGCGGTAAAAGTTACGCTTGGTCCCAAGGGCCGCAACGTCGTCATCGACAAGTCGTTCGGCGCGCCACGCATCACCAAGGACGGCGTTTCCGTCGCTAAGGAAATCGAACTGGAAGACAAGTTCGAAAACATGGGCGCGCAGATGCTGCGCGAAGTGGCATCGAAGACCAATGATCTCGCCGGCGACGGTACCACCACGGCAACTGTTCTCGCCCAGGCCATCGTCAAGGAAGGCGCCAAGGCGGTTGCGTCGGGCATGAACCCGATGGACCTGAAGCGCGGCATCGATATCGCCGTCGACGCTGTCGTCAAAGAGCTGAAAGCGAACGCCCGCAAGATCACCAGCAATTCGGAGATCGCCCAGGTCGGCACCATCTCGGCCAATGGCGACGAGGAGATCGGCAAGTATCTGGCCGAGGCGATGGAAAAGGTCGGCAACGAAGGCGTCATCACCGTCGAGGAAGCCAAGACAGCCGAGACCGAGTTGGAAGTCGTCGAAGGCATGCAGTTCGACCGCGGTTATCTCAGCCCGTACTTCGTCACCAATCAAGACAAGATGCGGGTCGAGCTCGAAGAGCCTTATATCCTCATCCATGAGAAGAAGCTCTCCAACCTGCAGGCTCTTCTGCCTGTGCTGGAAGCCGTAGTGAAGTCCGGCAAGCCGCTGCTGATCATTGCCGAAGACGTTGAAGGTGAGGCCCTCGCAACGCTCGTCGTCAACAAGCTGCGCGGCGGCCTGAAAATTGCGGCCGTCAAGGCCCCTGGTTTCGGCGATCGTCGCAAGGCCATGCTCGAAGACATCGCCATCCTCACGGGCGGAACGGTCATCTCCGAAGACGTCGGCATCAAGCTGGAAAACGTCACGCTGAACATGCTCGGCCGGGCCAAGAAGGTGGCGATCGAGAAGGAGAACACGACGATCATCGACGGCGTCGGTTCCAAGGCCGAGATCGACGGACGAGTGGCCCAGATCCGCGCCCAGATCGAGGAGACCACCTCCGACTATGACCGCGAGAAGCTGCAGGAGCGTCTCGCCAAGCTCGCGGGCGGTGTCGCCGTCATCCGCGTCGGCGGCTCTACCGAAGTCGAGGTGAAAGAGAAGAAGGACCGCGTCGACGATGCTCTGCATGCGACGCGTGCAGCCGTCGAAGAGGGTATTCTGCCTGGTGGTGGGGTAGCATTGCTTCGTGCGGTCAAGGCGTTGGACGGTCTGCCGACGGCCAATGACGATCAGCGGGTTGGCATCGACATCGTTCGCCGGGCGATCGAGGCACCTGTGCGTCAGATCGCTGAGAATGCCGGCGCCGAAGGCTCGATCATCGTTGGCAAGCTTCGGGAAAAGACCGATCTGTCGTTCGGATGGAACGCGCAGACCGGCGAGTACGGAGATCTCTACGCGCAGGGCGTCATCGATCCGGCCAAGGTGGTTCGCACCGCACTGCAGGATGCGGCCTCGGTCGCAGGTCTGCTGGTAACGACCGAAGCGATGATCGCCGAAAAGCCAAAGAAGGACGCCGCCCCCGCCCTGCCCGCTGGTCCGGGCATGGACTTCTAACCAGTTCCAACGCCCGCCCCACCGAGGGGCGGGCTATTCTGGCGGGGATGATATGACAGCACCAATTTCGAAAGAAGATGCGCGCTTTTGCGCAAGTGTCGTGAAGGAAGTCGCAAGCGCACAAGGCATCTTGCGCGATCCCGCAGCAATTGGTCGCCTGACCGCAACGGTTGCCAGACTTTACAACAGAGGTATGCAGGATCGTGACGAGCTTCTCAACGCTGCCCTAAAGTCATTCACGGGCGAACAACCCGGTAAGAGCTGAAGACAAATCGTCGTGAGATTGATCATCGAGACAATCCATGGGATGATGAGCGCCTGGTCAGTTGCCGAACTCCGATAAGTCGTGAACCATTGCGATATCAGCCAGTCCCCTGTGACTGTCCATGGCCTGAACCGGTAACCTGACGTAGGACGCAATCATTTCTTTGTCCTGAATTTCAGGCTTGGATCGGCAACGCGATCTCACGCCAGGTGGCGCTGGCGAGGGCGCGGAGTTGGCGATGATCAGTGGCATTCAGGTGTTTTCGATGAAGTTGGAAAAGATTGGCAATTTGGCCGTGGGTTGAGACGAAACGTCGGCATTGACCTGCCGACTTGAACCGCATCATGCGTCGCTCTCGTCGTCGAACGGGAAGGTGAGAATTTTCTGCGAGGTTGTTGAGCCCTTTGTGCGAACGGTGTTCGATCCCCAGCATGATCTCTCGCTTTGCGGCGGAATAAGAACGCAGCTTGTCTGTCACCATCACGCGCGGCGCAACACCTTGGCACTTCAACAATTTGCGCATCAGCCGAAGAGCGGCTCTCTTGTTTCTGCGGCTTTGCAGCAGAGCATCGAGAACGTAGCCGTTGGCATCGACGGCGCGCCACAGCCAGTATTTCTTGCCCTTGATCGATACGACCATCTCATCGAGATGCCATTTGTCTGCGAAGTTGCCGATCGACCGCCGCTTGAGTTGGTGGGCGAATTTCAGGCCAAACTTAGTCGTCCATTCTGAGACGGTCTGAAACGAGACGGCAATGCCGCGTTCGGCAAGCAGGTCTTCGATATCGCGCAGGCTCAGCGGGAACCGGTAATAGAGCCATACCGCATGCGCGATGATCTCGGCTGGAAAGCGGTGGCGTTTGTATCGGGCGGACGCATCGTCAGGCATGCCGATAGACTATTGCCTCGATCCGCACCAGCCGGTTAAGGCGATGCCTCCCTTGGAAGAGACAGGATGGGTGTGGAGTGCTATGAAACAATCCCTGAGAACCTATGAGGCCGAATCATATGGAAGGGTTGTCGAATGTCCGAGGTTTTCCAGATATCCCGGAATACTCGCAGCTTCTTGATATTCTGGCGAACGCCAGGAGGCTGGAGATCATCTTCATACTGTATCAGGGTGAACTTTGCGTAACAGAGCTTGCCCGTCGTATAGGTATCTCGCAATCAGCGCTATCGCAGCATTTGGCAAAGATGCGTGCGGCGGGCGTTGTGACATCACGCCGTGACAAACTCCTAGTCCATTATCGGCTGGCGATCCCGAAAGTCATCAATCTTCTGGACGAGGTTTCACGCTTCCTGCAGAGCAATCCTTCCCCGCATAAAAGATAGATGCGACTCGGCACTGAACCGATGGGATGGATGCCCCCTCCCGGATCAACTGGCAGAGTTATCAACCGACACAATTGGGGAGCGTCTCAGCAGTGCGACCAATTCCGCCTTGGGGAGGGCACCAGAAAAATAGAACCCCTGAATCAGATCACACTCCTGCTTTGTCAGGAAGTCCAGTTGCTCTTGGGTTTCCACACCCTCCACCACGACCTTGAATGACATACCCTTCGCAAGCGATATGATGGCGGATGTCAGGCTGCATTGCCTGGTGTCGGCTGGAATATCTGTGATAAAGCTTCGATCGATCTTGATACAACTACATGGCAAATCCGCCAGATAAGATAGACACGAATACCCTGTCCCAAAATCGTCGATCGCGATCCCTACGCCCATTTCCCTCAACTCGTTCAGGAGAGGCGAGACTTCGTTTTCGCGCTGGATGTAGGTTGACTCCGTTATTTCGATCTCAAGCTGGCGCGCAGGAAATCCAGTTTCTGACAGCACTCTCCTCAGGAAGGGAATGAAGCGACCAAATCGCAACTGGCTGGCCGATATATTCACAGATAACGTGACCGGGAGATAGCCAGCCTGAAGCCATTCCTGCCCGTCGCGGCATGCCCTTTCAAGAACATATTCGCCCAAGGCCTCAATGAGACCAGTTTCCTCCACAACCGGAATGAAGTCGGCCGGGGAAACAATACCGAGCTCCGGATCCGACCACCTGACGAGTGCTTCGACGCCATGCAGTTCATGGCCAACAGCCGTGAACTGCGGCTGATAATAGACGTCGAGTTCGTTGTTGGCGATCGCGTTTTTCAGCTTCAGCCCCAGCTTCACCCGCTTCTGGCTCTGTGCGGTCAGCCGGTCTTCATAAACACCGACTGATCCACGTCTGGAACGTTTCGCCTCGTATAGAGCTGCGTCGGCCCCGAGAAGAGCATCATGATCTCCGGGACGAAGGTGATAACTCAAGCCAATTGTTGCCGAGGAAAGCACTTCCAGATCATCACGGATGTGAACAGTCTGGCCGAAGCAAGATTGAATTTTCTCGATGATGCCTTCGACAAAGCTGTGATCACCAAACTGAATGAGAAAGGCGAACTCATCGCCCCCGAGGCGACAGAGGACATCGCCTGAAGCCAGATAGTTTTCACGAAGATTGTCGAGCCGCTCCGCAATCAGTTGGAGCACGCGATCACCGACACCGTGACCGTAGCTGTCATTCACGTCTCCAAAATAATCGAGATCGATTATGATCAATGCATGCGGAACGTTCTGGAAACGGGCGCGACTTTTATCAAGAGTGCGGCGGTTTGGTAAGCCGGTCAGATGATCGTGCGATGCGAGATATTCGAGTTTTGCTTGCGCCGTCTTTTGTTCGGTAATGTCCGTCACTGAATAAACAAAGGTGTCGTCGCCGCTCGCGTCCTCGCCGGCAGGGGTAATGGAAAGTATGCCAGGCCGATGCTTGTCCGCTCCAAACATAACCTCCTGACGCCATTGCCCAGCCGCGCCGTGCGGTCGCGAAACTGGCGTCCCGTCGATCCAGAATGATTTGTTGATATCTGTATCGCGCTGATCGGTGTGATCGTAATTTATACCTAGCATCGCCCGAAAAGCCGCGTTTGCTTTCAACACCTGACCGAGATGATTGACGATGGCAAGACCTTCGGTCGAGTTCTTGAATACGATATCCCCACGCCGCACATCCTGATCCTTCATGGTCATCTCCTTGATCAGGTCGGCGCTACTGGAAGCCAGCAGACGCCATCGAACGGTATCTGTTTCCAGATAATGGATAAATGCCTGCTGCTTCCACAGCACAAACAAGGCCAGCGCCATACCGTAGGCAACTGCGATAAGAATCTTTCCTGCCAATCCGCCAATAACAACCGCAACGATCTGCGCGTTGATACCTAATGCGATGAAAGGAAAGGCAATGCCATCAAGCACGAGAACGAGCACGAACGAAAGAATGTAGATGGCCGCCGTGATGAAAAGCGAGGGTTGCTTTTTTTTAACGGCCTCGAAAATGAAAAGTAGAAGCAGGAGTTCCGAGACGATCAGAATACCCCCAAGCGCAATCAGCGGCGTGGATATTTCAAATAATCCTGATGGAACCGCATGTGGATTGATCACACCTTCCGTTTCCAAAATGGAATGCGTAAGGAACGAAAAAACGATATTGAAGATATCGACCAGAACCACAAGCCGAACCAGATGCCTGAGAATGAAGGCGTCTCTTTCAACCCATACGAACATCACGGACGCCATCATGAAGGCGCCGTAACACAGGTTGCCACCCGAGACGACGACACCATCGGCGATGGGCAGGGAATAGACATTCCCCATGAAACCGCCGATCAGCAGAATGAGCGCGATGTAGGTGTAAAAATGGGTACGCCGGGTTGGTGCCGGGAGCGTCGTGAAATAAAGTGGGAATAAAGAGAATGCGACAAACTGCGCGATCAGCAACAGAGCCATGATATCAATCCACTGAGTTTCCATCGAAATGCCAGGGTAATATCTGCGATTGCAGCCTGGGTTGTTCGACGAAATTGCGTTTCTCAGAACCGGCGGAAGCCCATTCAGGCTGTCCGGCTCGAATAATCAGTGCCTTTTCAAATATGAATTTCGATCGATAGGCGTTGAATGGCGCAGGTTGGCCTTTATGGGCTGCGCGTCTGATTTTCGCACAAAGATAGTCTATTGCGGCTTTAAGTTCTTCATCCCGAACATTCGGGTTGCGCGCCAGCGCATTTTCGGCAGGCATCATGCCCTCCACAATTCCAGTACAACTAAATGATATCATAAAGACAAGCGGTTAAAAGGCGCTGAAGTCGTGCAGCGAGTCGTCGCAACGGTTCTACGTCACGTGTGTCAAATTCGATCACCCCGGCCTGGATTGTGGCTGTTAGATTCCATGGTTCCTGAACATTAAAGGGGCACCGATATACGGTAGGCCGATTTCACGCCTTTTGCGCAACCTTCTTGATGGCGGCGACGAAGCCCGACAGTTCGGCCGGCGAGGTGAATCGGAACACTCGACCGGTAAATCCCTCCATTCGAGCTAGGTCGCGCTGTCGCTGCTCTTTTCGGTAGTTGACCACAAATCTAAAGAAGGCCCAATCAAAGCGTTCGGCACATCCTGGCGCGAGCTGATCACCGCGATTTCGGCCCAAACCGGATACCGTTCGTCGAATAACTCGCCACAGGCAAACCGGGCCTGTCGCAAACGGTCCGATAGGACATGACGATCCATTAGGCGGCTGCCTCTTTACGCTTTGTTAACTTTTTGAAGTCCGAAGAGCCGCGCGAGCAGATCATTCTGATCGTTGACGGTCCAATCGCCGGTGAAGCCGAAACCCTTCCTCAGCCACAACATCGCCTCGAAGCCGGCAATCGTTCGTCGCGCTGTTTTGAAGGATTGAAAGCCACCGATCTTCGGCATGTTCTTCTTCACTCTGAAATGGTCGCTCTCGATCCTTTGCTGTATATGCTTGGTGACATAATGTACCGGGTCCGGATGCAGGAGCCCGTCATCGACGGCCGTTTTGATCGTTGAGGGGAACGTATTGGCACCGTCGGTACCAATCTTGCCCGGCGAAAGCAGAGGCTCGTCCTTCAGCATCTTGCGGAAGAACCGCTTGGCAGCATCGAGGTCGCGCTTTGCCGTTAGCAGGAAGTCGACTGGATTCCCCTGCTTGTCGATGGCGCGGTACAGGTAGCGCCACTTGCCGCGGATCTTGACGTAAGTTTCGTCAATGCGGACCGAACCGCAATGGGGTCTGCGGAACTGGCGCAACCGTTTCTCGATCATCGGCGCGTAGGCAAGGACCCATCGGTTGATCGTGCTGTGATCCACTTCGAAGCCGCGCTCTCGGAACATCTCTTCCAAATCGCGATAGCTCAGCGGATAGCGCAAGTACCAGGCAACAGCCTGAACAATGAGCCATGCCTCGAAATGCCACCCCTTGAAGTCGTCCTTCGATTGGCGCTTCAGCTTTTCGGCAATGGCATTCAGAATCATGGCTACGCTCCGCTACATTGGGAGCGGGAATTTCTCCGCTGACGGTCAACAGGCCGTTAACCAAGAAAATTTGCGACAGGCCCGTAACGACCCTTATGTTGAGCCGAAGGAGACACTGTCGGCACTGCGAGAAGAAGCCGATAGTCTTCGGTATCGCGCATCGGATGACGTACGCTTTCGAATTCGCAGGAATCCCTGGCAAGCAGTCGGGATCGCGGTCTTCGTCGGATTTCTGTTCGGGATCACGCGATAGGCCCACGCTTGCGGGGGCGGCGCCGACTGGAGCTCAAGCCTGTCGGCGTTCCTGGTACGGTGGCGTACGGGAACCGTTCACTCGCACCGAACATTCCCCCGTT
>DFNX01000008.1:81207-140684 GCA_002376235.1 Neorhizobium sp. UBA3556
AAGGGCAAGAAAGCAGCCTGATCAACCGGAATGACGAGAGGCCGCCCGCAAGGCGGCCTTTTTCTGTTTCTTAAACCTGAGGACGGGCAAATGGCCAAGAAAACACAATCATCAACCGATCACGTCGCCATCCACGATCAGACACTTTCGAGAGGTGCAGGCGGCGAGCTTCATCAGACAGCAGAAGATGGCTTCGATGTGCTGACGACATCACAGGGCGGTCCGGTCGCCGACGATCAGAACACCTTGCGTGTGGGTCCTCGTGGCCCGGCATTGATGGAAGACTTCCACTTCAGAGAGAAGATTTTTCATTTCGACCACGAGCGCATTCCCGAGCGGGTCGTGCATGCGCGCGGTTACGGTGCCCATGGCTATTTCGAGACATATGAATCTCTCGCCAAATATACCCGTGCCGACGTGTTCCAGCGCGCCGGCGAGAAAACCCCTGTCTTCGTTCGCTTCTCGACTGTCGCCGGCAACAAGGGTTCGGCAGACCTTGCGCGCGACGTCCGCGGCTTTGCCGTCAAGATGTACACCAAGGAAGGCAACTGGGACCTGGTCGGCAACAACATTCCGGTCTTCTTTATCCAGGACGCGATCAAGTTTCCTGATCTCATCCATGCGGCCAAGCAAGAGCCGGACCGAGCGTTCCCGCAGGCTCAGACGGCACACGACAACTTTTGGGACTTCATCAGTCTAACGCCCGAGAGCATGAACATGGTCATGTGGATCATGTCGGACCGGACCATCCCAAGATCGCTGCGCTTCATGGAAGGTTTTGGGGTCCATACTTTCCGGTTCATCAACGACAAGGATCAATCCACCTTCGTCAAATTTCACTGGAAACCGAAGCTCGGCCTACAGTCTGTTGCCTGGAACGAGGCCGTGAAAATCAACGGTGCTGATCCGGACTTCCACCGTCGTGATCTGTGGCAGGCGATTACGACGGGCGACTTCCCGGAATGGGAACTCGGGGTTCAGCTCTTCGATCAGGATTTTGCTGATAGCTTCGATTTCGACGTCCTCGACCCAACGAAGATCATTCCTGAGGAGGTGGTGCCAGTGAAACCTATTGGCCGACTTGTGCTGGACCGGATGCCGGACAACTTCTTCGCCGAAACCGAGCAGGTCGCGTTCATGACCCAGAACGTCCCACCAGGGATCGGCTTCAGCAACGACCCTCTGCTGCAGGGTCGCAACTTCTCCTACCTCGATACCCAGCTCAAGCGGTTAGGCGGTCCAAATTTCACCCATCTACCGATCAACGCGCCCAAGTGTCCTTTCGCGCATTTCCAGCAGGATGGCCATATGGCAATGCGCAATCCGGTCGGACGGGTGAACTATGAGCCGAACTCCTTCGGAGAAGGTCCGCGAGAAAGCAGATCTCGCGGCTACCGTCATTTCCCGGCGGAAGAATCCGGCACCAAGGTCCAGCTTCGTCCCGAAAGCTTCGCTGACCACTACAGTCAGGCGCGGCAGTTCTTCATCAGCCAGACACCTCCGGAACAGCGTCACATCATCATGGCGCTCACCTTCGAGCTCAGCAAGGTCGAGACAGTTGCGATCCGCGAGCGCATGGTTTCCCATCTGCTCAACATAGATGAGACACTCGCGTCCGAGGTCGCCCACCGGTTGGGAATGGCCTCCATGCCGAAGGCAGCACCAGCAGCCGTAGCAACACGACAGGATCTTGAGCCGTCACCCGCGCTCAGTATTATCGAACGTGGGCCGAAGCGTTTCGAAGGGCGCAAGCTTGGCATACTCGTTACCGACGGTGTCGATGCGAAACTGTTGAAGGCTCTGATCAGCGCCATCTTGAAGGAAAAGGGCCTTGTCGAGCTCATCGCACCGAAAGTTGGCGGCGTGACGACCTCCGATGGAAGCTTCATTGAGGCGCAGCACATGATCGACGGTGGCCCTTCGGTGCTTTTCGATGCTGTTGCACTTCTTGCGTCTGAGGCAGGTCTCGAGGATCTGCTCAAAGAGGCGACCGCACGGGATTTCGTGGCGGATGCATTCCAGCATTGCAAATTCATCGGCTACAGCGACGTCGCACTGCCATTGCTCGAGAAGGCTGGGATCACGCAGGAAATCGACGAAGGTGTTCTGGAGCTCTCCGGCGGCGTGACTTTGACAAGTTTCGTCGAAGAGCTTGGCAAGCTTCGTGTCTGGAGACGTGAGCCGTCTGTAAAGCTCGGCTCGGCATCGGCAACTGCAACTGCAACTGCAACTGCAACTTGAACACAATCATTCGGCGCGGGTCTTAGGCTCGCGCCGTATCGCTACCGAAGAACAATGAGAATGCGATCAACGAGACTTGGCGGCTGAGAGGCAACGCCGATCAGCTTGCCTGCCGCCGCTCTCCGTCGAATGTCATATCGGCCACGATCGATGCGATTGCGTCCAACCGGTAAGGCTTGGCAACAAAGACCGCGTCGTCGGGCAACTCGTCTGCTTTCGGGCGGTGTCTCCCTGATGCTATGATAACTGGAACATTCATGCGCGTATCGGAAATCATCCGAGCGAGATCGAAGCCGCTAAGGTCACCCGGCATGTCCACGTCCGTCACGACAGCGTCGATCTTCCGCTTGCCCAGGATCGCGACGGCTTCGAGGACGTTTCCGGCCTCAATCACCTCATAGCCTTCGTCCATTAAAGTGTCGGCCAACAACATCCGGATAAGGATCTCGTCTTCGACGATGAGAACTGTACGCTGATACATGGCAGTCTCCGCTCCGTGGTCACAAGATCAACTCATGTGCCCAGATTTCGATCGCCCCTCGGGACGGAGTATTTGCCAACATATTTAATAAAATCCGAATGAATTCGGCTTGGGACGGAAAAGCGACGTGGCCACCGACACCGCAAATGTGCATTTGCCGAGAGCCAATTGCTTTCCGATTTTTGGGTAACGCCCGTCGCAAGCGTCGGAGCCGGTCACTGCCAGCCTCGACTTCCTTCGATATAAGGGATCTCGATGAGCACCTGCTGCAGGGGAGAACGTTCCGTTGTCGTGGCGAAGGAAGACCGACCCGGCGAGGTTACTGATTGATCTGACGCAGAGATGGAACGGAAGTGGCTCCCGCGCAGTTTGATCCTTGAACCATCACGGTTCCCGAAAAAGGAGTACGATCATGGGCAGCATGTCCGACAAGGTAGCAGGCAAGACCAATGAACTCGCCGGCAAGGCACGTCAGGCCGCCGGTGATGCGACCGGCAATCACGAAATGAAGGCCAAGGGTGCCGCGCAGGAAGCCAAGGGCGATGCGCAGCAGTTCAAAGGCAAGGCGAAAGATGCCGCCAAGGACATCGTAGACCGCGCGTGAGCCCGGCGCCCGCCCAAATCAGCCCGCTGTTCGGCGGGCTTTTTTGTGTCCTAAGCTTGGGCGCCGCCAATGATCGAGCAAACTCAATCGACGATCCTAGCTTGTGTTGCAAGTCGCCCTGGAGGCACAACATGCCCGAGCGAAATAGCCCGCAGCCTTGCAAAGGATCAGAACATCCCGCTCCAATGGCGTAAATTCATGCCAGTCGTCCATGACGCGGTCGATGAATTGCTGGCACGCGGCGAAATAACTCTCACATGGAAGTCTGTCGTCATGATCGAGCGAGCGGGTCCTTACCGAATAAGCGCTCGCAATCAGATGGATTGATGGTTGATGTCGCGAACAGACAGCTAAGGGACGAATAGCTTCAGATCGATGAGCATGCCTCTCAACGCCATGGTTAGCCAGCCTCCGGAAGCCGCGTCGTGGCACGATTGATATAGTCGACCAAGGCACGGGCAGCCGCAAAGGACTTCACCGTTTCCTCTACCAGACTGGGAGACATCAACATCTCGTCTGAGATACCGCGACATGCGCCAAAGTTCCTGAGATTGAAGAAATCAAGCGCATCATGATTCTTCATGTAACCCTTGCCGCCGGCGTCATGCCCGCCTGTCAAGCCATTCGGGAAGTATTTCTGAAAGAGCGGACCTTCAACGATACCTCTCCATTTACCGGTATGGCTCGCGATCGTCTGCCGTAAAATGCGAGCAAGACGCGGGGGCGGAAGCAACGCTCCCCCTCCGCTATAAGAACGCGAGGGGGAAATCTCCATGAAGTAAGTCGCAGCAGCATTTTTCGATAGTGACACGCGCACAGCGATCAACCCCACACCTTTCGAAATCGGCACTCTTGCCAAACATCTCCGCGGGTCGGGGTTAGCTTCGACGATACGAGGATCTACCGATCCGGCACGTGCGATCAGCTGCGATGTGAACTCCATGAGATCGCAGCGAGCGCAATCGATTTGGACTTTGTTGTCGGTCAGCCACTCCGCGTCATGGTCATCGGAGGCTTCCAACAGAAATTTTATCGTCGACTGATCAATCATACGTCGTTCCATTGCCCGGCAGATAAGTAATATGCCTCGAGAGCGATTGCTGGAACATAAAAGGAACAAAAATATGTCCGGCTCCAGCGGTCGAAAGTTTGGAACAGATTTCAGTGCGCTCAGCACGGACGAGTCGGTAGCGACAGGGTTTCCAGTTCAGATCCGCCGAAGGCATGGATTAGGTACTGGTCGGAGACATCGCAGTCGCAGCGACGCAACCCTGCAGGCCCAGGCGCGGACGAGCCACGGCATGCCAGAGAAATGGAACGAGCATCCCTGTCGCTCGTTGGGCAACCTGAACCGTTTCGACCGCACACGGCGAAACTGGGAAACGGCAGCAGAAGGAGTCCATATGACCGATCGCCTAACCATGCAGGATCCCCGCAACCAGTACCCTAGGCCCCCCTTCCCGGAACAGCCCCAGCCGGTTCCCGGCATCGCAGGCCAAATGAATCCAAGGGCGGACCATGGCGAAACGAGTTACGAAGGCTCCGGCAAGCTCGCCGGCAGGAAGGCGCTGATCACAGGCGGCGACAGCGGGATCGGAAGAGCAGCGGCGATCGCGTATGCCCGCGAAGGTGCCGATGTCGCGATCTCATATCTCGAGAGCGAGGAGGCCGACGCTCGAGAGGTCATCGATCTTATCAAGGCCGAGGGGCGAAAGGCGGTGGCATTGCCAGGCGATATTAAGGATGAGAACTGGTGCAGGAGACTGGTCGAAGAAGCCGTATCCGCGCTGGATGGCCTGGACATCCTCGTCATCAACGCCGGACGTCAGCAGTTCCGTGAAGACGTCTCCAAGGTCACGTCCGAAGACTTCGACAAAACCCTGAAGACAAACCTTTATGCGTTGCATTGGACGATACAGGCTGCAGTCCCGCATCTGCCCGCTGGCGCCTCCGTGATCACCACGGCCTCCGTGCAGGCCTACGATCCATCGGCCATCCTTCTCGATTACGCGACGACGAAGGCCGGAATCGTCGCTTATACCAAGGCGCTCGCGGCGCAACTGATCGAAAAGGGCATCCGTGCGAACGTCGTCGCCCCTGGCCCGTTCTGGACTGTGCTTCAGTCTTCCGGTGGCCAGCCACAAGAGAAGGTCACGAAGTTTGGCGAACAGAGCAAGTTCGGACGGCCAGGCCAGCCTGTCGAGATCGCTCCCATCTATGTTCTGCTTGCCAGCCAGGAAGCAAGCTACATCACTGGCGAAGTTTACGGCGTGACCGGTGGAGCCGGGATCGCCTGAAGCTAAAGCGGAGGCGGCGGATAGCCGTCTCCCTCACCGCTTGGCGAGGCGGCAGCATCGCTTTAGTCTTTTGACGGCCCTGGCGCAAAAGATCAGGCGACCTCCGCGCTGCTCAAACCGCATGGTCACTTGTTTAAGCGACCGCTAAGCATCCCAGTAATCATGCCATGCGTTCGCGGCATGACTGCTCTCTTTTATATCATTTGCTTAATATTCGCGCGGTGACGGGAACTTACCCGGTAGTGCGACGTTTCTTGCGGCGAATCTATAGGGAGTTCAACACATGTCTGGTCCAAACGCACGATGGAATGAACCTGTCGAGCTCACCTCCCCGTCGGGCTCACTCAAGGTAAGCGGTCCTTTCGAGGCACTCGCGCACATGACGGAGAATTGGCCAGCTCAGCAAGGGCTTGATTTCGTCCGCGCCCGCAGTGCCTGCCGCGGCGCGATTGCGGGTCACAGGACTGTCGACGAGGCGCGTATCGCCTTCGAAGCGGCGGCCAGCGAAGCCCGCAAGCAATTCGACCTCCGCCGACATTAGCCCGCAGAAGAGCATCGGGCCAAAGTGCCCAATGGTTTAACGTTCACATCGATTGCCCCGGAACACGTCGAGCCCATCCAAGGTGTTTCGAGCTACGGGGTCTCAGCAAGGGACCTCTCAAGGTTGATCCGTTCTCTATCGGAACAAGTTCCAACTCTATGGGGTTCCCGATCTACAGAGATCCAGCTGAGGACGCTCGCTCCATGAAGATTTTCGGCATTGCTTACGCCGGCACGCTCATCTCATTCCTGCTGGTCGATGCCATCTGGCTCGGGCTTGTCGCCAAAAACTTCTATCGAAATCAGCTCGGCGACATGATGCTTCCATCTCCGAATTTTGCAGTCGCCGCGGTCTTTTATCTTTTCTTTGCCGCAGCGATTGTCATTCTCGCTGTCAGACCTGCCTTGGGTTCCGGTTCGATCTGGATGGCAGTCGGCTACGGCGCGGTTTTAGGTCTGGCCGCCTACGGCACCTATGACGTGACGAACCTATCGACGCTCAAAGGGTGGCCGATCACTCTGACCCTTGTCGATCTTGCTTGGGGCACGGTCTTGACGGCAGCGGCAAGCGCCTGCGGATATGCAGCGGCCCGATCCTTCGGATAGACCGCCATGATCTACTTCACGGGAGACACGCATTTCGGCGATCCGCGCGTCCTGCGCATCGACCGGCGCCCGTTCTCCAACATGGCCGAGCACGACGCGGCACTTATCTCTGACTGGAATAATGTTGTGGGAGAGGATGACGAAATTTGGCATCTTGGAGATTTCATGTCGGTCAGGGCCGGACCCTGCGCCGATCTCCTCGCCAAATTGAACGGGCGCAAACATCTAATCATTGGCAACAATGATCCGGAGGAGACGACCGGCTCAAATGGCTGGGCTAGCGTCCAGCATTATGCAGAACTCCGTGAGGCCGGACACCATCTCGTCCTGTGCCACTACGCCTTCCGGACCTGGAACCAGATGGGGAAGGGATCGATGAATCTCCATGGCCACTCGCACGGACGATTGAAACCAGTCCCAAGGCAATTCGACGTTGGCGTCGATGCGCAGGGGCTGCGCCCGGTATCGCTGGAGCAGTTGCTGTTATCGCGCCGGAGATCATAGCGTCGCGAGTGAACCACGCCGGCCGGCAAAGTGTCAGCTGCTGGCAAGTCGCGACCTCTTATGTCATGAAGCGGCGTATGCAAGGTGGAACTGCGAGACATTGGAGGATAAATGGATAGGTTTGCAGAAACCGAAAACGCACTTGTCGCGCGACTGCGCGTCCTCAAGGCATCTCCCGACATGTCGATCAACCTTCTCGACATCCATTCACCCTTGGAAGCGGCCGGCTTCTCTAAAGACGAGGTGACCGCCGTCCTCAACGCTCTTGAGCAGGACAAGATCGTGACCGTCGTTCCGGGCGGGCGGCTGCTTGTTCTGAGGGAACTTCCGGAGGTATAATTCCACGCTCCGCCTCCGAGGCAATTCCTTGGCCACCTAAGCTCTCTTGAGCGTTCCAGGCTTATGGGCCGCCTGCTTTCCGGATTTCTCGCTTTCGACGATCATTTGCGGATCCTCCTTGGATGCTTTGACCTCGTGGCCTTTGATATGCGTGTCCGAGGTTTGCTTTCTGATGACCTTGCCCGTCGTCTTTCCCTGGCCTGTCTCCCACGAGACCTTATCGCCCTTTTTCAGATTGTCGTTCATTGAGCTCTCTTTAATCCGGGCTGACCGTGGATGGAGGACTGATGTCCGCTGGGTCCACGAGGTCAATGTCGTCGTGGTTAGCGAACTCGTCATCGGTCTCCTGTTTAACCTTTGTCACGTCATCGGTTGCCTGCTCACCTAGTTACTGCTGCTCCTGCGCACGTCTGCAATGGTCCTCGTGCGCTTACTCTGGGCGACCTTCGTCCTCCCAGATTCTGTAGGTCCGCTCGCGTTGCTGCGGTTCGCGTTCATCGTTGCCTCCCTTTGTTGCGGAAAGATAACTTCGATGCGCCGCTCCTGTTTCCGAAGAGCAGGAAAGAAATGGAGCATACCGTCTGGCTGATGTTCATCCTCCCGATGGAGGCGGTATTGAACCGTGGGCCAAGTCCGATACCGTGACGGACGGACAAGGATACCCGCCTGGTCTTTCGGCCACGGCCCCTCGTCCCCGACGAGGAACGAACGCGCTTCCAGAAGGTTTAAGCTAGACAAATTCCAGGAGGGTCCAATGGCTTCGATGACGATGGAATCTTGCAGCTCTTTTTCCATCGCCGCGATCACGTCCGGCGGCTTTGATCCAGACGTCACATAATGATCGACGGGCTGTTCGAGCTTGAGGCGAAGGTCGCCGGCGATGCTGTTCATGTCGACTTCCTCAGTGTTTCGCTGGACGGTGATCGCCCGGGCTTGGCCACCGACTTTGCCCTTTGGCGTTTGTCGGCGGGTGCCCAATTCAACATAGCCTATGTGACGGCCAACTCGAAGGTCACAAGAAGCTGCTTAGGATCCAGGAAGACTATCTTAAAGTTGTACAGAACCGGGAACATCTGAGCGTCACCAAGCTCGCTCGCGGTCAGATCAAGGAGCACATCGAGCACTTAGAAATGCTGAAGTCGAAACTCGGCTGATCCAGCGTTTCTGAAGCGCAGTTCTCGCCAGAGAGCCGCAACAGCCAGACTTGCGGCTCCTTTCAATGTCGGAAGCGTCGATCTGCCGGCAGCGTACCACTTTCATGCCAAGAGGGTAGCGGCTAAGAATGTCTCGCTCCCAGCCTAAGTTCGGGCGCCTTATAAACCGCCAAGTTTGGCGCCGCGATCACGACGCAGGCAAGGCGGCACCTCCTCGATCGTGGCGAGTTTCCCATTTTGTTTGAGAAACTGCTCAAAGTTCTTACGAACCGCGGATATTCGCCAGCGGCCTCCGGCCGCCTCGTGGCAATACCGGCTCAGGGTCTCATAGGGCAAGTTCCGCTTTTCCGGCGGCCACTCGTCGAGGAAATCGAAAACATCATCAAGGCCGGTAATTTCCTGAACGAAATATCGGCGCCGGGCGTAGAGAGGCTTGTCGAACAGAGCGAGCGCCATGGTGACCTCCTTTGCTTGGCTCGAAATGGTCGAACAGTGGAGGCCGGCCCTCCTGGACCGGCCTCTAATCATTAGCGCGAGGGCTTTGCCTGAGGTGAGGAGTTCTGGATCTTGCGGAGCAAGTCCGCAAACGCCTCCCGGACACTGGCTTTCCTTTTGAGACCTCTGCGTCTCCGAACCTCAACGGTGAACGGTTTCACACGAGACTTCATGGAAAGAGCCCGATTAAGCGACCTGACGATCCGCTTCAAGCTGAAGCGGCTCGTTTTGAAACGTGGCGCCTCCGATCGCAATCTTTCGGGGCTTCATCGCTTCTGGAATTTCACGCTTGAGGCTCACCTGTAGCAGGCCATTCGCAAGCGATGCGTCCTCGACCCGCACATGGTCGGCGAGTTCGAACTTGCGCTCGAAGCTGCGGCCGGCAATACCGCGATGCAGGTATTCGCCGACTTTCGTCTCGGCCTTCTGGCCTTTGACGATCAAGACATTGCGTTCCTGCGTGATGTCGAGATCTTCTTCGCCAAAGCCCGCGACTGCCATTTCGATGCGATAATCGTTTTCGCCGGTCTTGACGATGTCATAGAGCGGCCAGCTGTCGATGGCGTGCAGGCGCTGGGCATTGTTAAGAAGATTGAAGACGCGGTCGAAGCCGATGCTGGACCGGTACAGTGGTGCAAAATCGAGATCAGTTCTCATAACCATATCCTCCGTAAAGCAACATGGAGAGGGGAGCGGAATCTCCGCTGCCCTGGCTCTTCGGCCCCCTCATGGGCTGCCGACGGCGATCGATTTAGTTTGCCGTTTTTGGTCGTTCAAGGACCAAGCAAAAAATTTTTTGGTCTTAGTATTCGTCGTCGTCCCACGATGGATTTGGCTTCTGCCTTCCCGCTCCCATGTCCCATTCCCTCGTCGCGAAAGCCCAATGCTCGTCGTGATAACCATCTGGACATCCGGCCTACTTCCACAGTTCATAGGACCGCTTGGTGATCCACTCTGTCCGACATCAGCGCGCAGTCTCACTGACTGCGATGGCTCATTGAAGGTGACGTGGCAGTTCACAGGCAATTAAACGCAGTTGGCTGACGACCGCGCAGACTCTCGCCTTACGGTCAATTACGTCAGCGCTTGTTTGTTCTTTGAGGCGACGAATTTGATTAAGCAAAATGGTGAGGGCGTTCAGGTCTGAATCCACGGTGGCACCTTACGCGAAATATGATATTTCGTTAGTTTAGCTTATTCTTATGCAAAATCTACGACTTTTTTCGGAACACCCACGAACTACGAAAGTTGGACATCTGCCGATCCCGTTGCCCAATGGGTAGGCTTGCGATTGTGCCCTCCGGTTCCCTCTCTCGCGGATCGACCGGAGGGCATTTCTTTAGGAACAAAGCTGAGCGGCGATCGGTTTCCCTGTCAAAGGAGACTACATGCCCTACCTAGCCAGCCGTCAATCGCCCGAAGTCGAACAGCCACCTAAGCCAGTCACGAATTATCGTGGGCTGGTGCTGTCGATCGTGGCAGTGCTCTTTGCTGTTGGTGTGCTGAGTGTGTGCGTTCTGTCTGTCACTTCGGCGTAGCACGCGCGGCAGCTTCCCAATCAGCACACGGTTTCCTTCTCGGTTGCCACAATGGCAGCGATGCTTTCGTGAGAGATGCATTTAATACTGATTGCCAATCTCGCGCATCAAAGCCTTCTTATTCAGCCAGACGACGCGCCTACATTTACCGCATTTTGCCCCGATTAACTGCCATTCGGACAGGTCTCTTAGCGGTCCGTAGCTTGTCGGATCATGAGGCACATACTCAGACGGCGGGAACGGCGCGAGATCGATGCCACGTCGATGTTTCACTGTTCTCACTCGAAGGATGGCGTCCAACCGCGGGCGGCACCATGGCTTAGATACAGGCTTGCCGTTTCCAGTACGGCGCAGAGGAACTCAGCATCGACAACCACTTACTTGAGTGTCGCCAGCGAGTTTCCACCGAACGCATCAAGGATCAATTGAGCTTTATCGATATCGACTTCGGCTCCTGTGATCTTTTGAACAGCGGACATAACAGCCTCCGGAAATAGGATTTTGATCCCCTTATGTTCTTGTCATAGGAACAGGTCAACCGACTTCTCAATGATGCTATTTTGTGGCTATCGCCGACAACCCTGCCCTGTAATAATATGGCTCAATTGGGGAACCACATGTTCATGACATCTTATGAAGCGCTTGAGCCAAACGACTTGAAGATGCTGCAAGGCCTCCTCGCAGAGGTAATAGCCGATCGCCAGATCAATCAAAACGATCCGGAAGTCGCAACGATAGGACAAGCCTTGATCGATCTTTGGTTGTCTGGCTTCCGATCGGCGGACGAGCTAAAGGCGATGATTAAGCCGATCGATCTTCATCTGGTTCAGTAGCGACATTCCGGACCGCGACGGGCGTTCATAAGCAACTCTTGTTTCGTCGCGAATGTGCCGAAGAGTTTGGTTAAACGAAGCTGCTCATCGCTCGTCAGCCGGTATCGGGCAGCAAAACTGGCAACCGCGACAACCTCTTTCAATGCCTTTTTCATCGATGCTTGCTGTGTCGATATGGGACGACATTGTTTCTCCTCCAAACATATTTTAGTTAAAAAAAATATTAACTGGATGTTCCAGCAGAGAATTGAGTACGGCGCGAAGTATCGCAACTAAATTATCGCGATGGGATAGTCCGAAATCTTATCAAGCGGCGGAACAGGCACAGGATATACAGTGAACATCCCCCAAACGTACGTTAGCATACACTGAGCAATATGGATAACGGCGCGATAACTATGCGTTTAAGAGGAAGCGCAAATCTCTTGGATCTATCAACGTGAGCAGTTCACCAGCGCCGACATCGGTGATCGCTTTGGCTTCGTTTATCTGCTGACAGATTGAATCAACAGCAAAAAGTACCTCGGCAAAAAGCAGTCCAACTTTTTATCCGCACCCCCGCCGGGTCAGTTCTCAGCGGCAATCAACACCATGGGCAGCGGCTTTTTCACGGGCACGCGTGATCAGCGCCCTTCGCATCTCGGCGGACATTCGAATCTCCTTATGGACGGCAAACATACGCGTGCCGCCCACTCAGAGACAACATTCTACTATGTATTGGCGTATGAATGGCAGTGTGCTGAATGGCTCGCTTTACACCGATAGCGGCACCGGTAACGTCATCCTTCGGAAATACAACCTCACGACCGGCGCTGGCGAAGGTTACATCCGAATTGATGGTAATGGCGTCAACGATCTCAAATACAACGCTCAGACAGTTTGGACGTCTGGCAACCACGGCGTGAATTCCGGTCTAAACGCCGATTTGCTCGATGGTCAGCAAGGCAGCTGGTATTGCCAAGTTGTTTGAGGCATGCGTTTCAGGTATCGAGGCCCGATGAAATTGCCGAGCGCTTTTCCCCGTCTGAAGGGTTTTCGTTTTCCACGTGAGATCGTCGCTTATGCGGTTTGGGCCTACCATCGCTTTGCCCTGAGCACGGCCGATGTGGAGTATCTGCTCGCGGAGCGCGGCGTGATCGTCAGCCGGGAGACCGTTCGTCTTTGGATCAATCGTTTTGGCTCCCATTTTGCCACCTGCATTCGCCGGGACCGGCCAAAGCCGAATGACAAGTGGCACATGGACGAGGCTGTCATTGTGATCGGCGGCAAGAAATTCTGGCTCTGGCGGGCAATCGACGCTGAGGGCGATGTACCCGACATCCTGGTTCAGCCACGTCGCAACACTAAGGCCGCCAGACGCTTCTTCTCCAGGCTGGTCAGACAATTTGGCGCGCCGCGCGGCGTCGTGACGGACAAGCTCGGCGGCTACTTCAAGCCGATACAGGCTATCGCGCCAGATGCCGATCATCGGGCGCACAAGGGCCTGAACAACAGAATTGAAAATTCACATCGCCAGACACGGAAACGCGAGAAGGTCATGGGGCGTTTCAAATCACCTCGCCAAGCGCAACGCTTTCTGTCAGCCCATGATGAGGTCAGAACCTATGACCCGTGGTTCTGGGAAATGTCTCCAAAAATGCAGTGCCTTCACCTTCAGCGTCTAATTCCCGGATCAGGATCGCATCTCCGTTTCCTTCGGGACCACGTCACAGTGCGTCACGCGGATCCGCCCCACCACCTTTTGATGGGTTCAGACCTTGCACGCCATCAATGAGGCTACCCCATTGTCATGCGTTTGAGCACATCGCTCTTCCAATAGAAGTGATGAACCAGCGCACCGAGCACATGTGCCCCGACCAATATCCAAAGAATGACCTTCAACACGTCTGCGTGTAAATCACCGGCAACGCCATAACCGAAATAATAAGCCGCAACACCACTGATTGGCATTGTGATCAGCAACACGTAGAGCGCCGCGTGGGCGGCTTTGGCTCCAAGTCGGAACAAAGCTGGTTCTTCCGGCGGAGATGGTGGCACACCTTGAACCGAGCGGAGAATGAGACGCAAAATTACAAGAGCGATGATCGCGAAACCGACATAGGCGTGGATATTTGCACTCGCCACCTGATCAGTTGAAGCGGAACCAGCGCGCCTAATTGCCTTACGCCATTCGTTCATGCCGTCCGGTAGCAGCAGGTTGAAAAAGACCAGTACCGCAGTCAGCCAATGCAGAACGCGCTGCGCCAAGGAAAACGATGCGGGATAATATGTGGCACCTCGAGTCATAGGCGTGGTCCTCGGCTACCGGTTTTTCTGCCTCGTTGATAAGCCCAGATGCCCTCTTTCACCTCTGTCGCCGATAAGACGTGACCCAAGGTCGTCGACCTCCGCAAACCCATGTGTTTCAGCATTTGCATCAACGCTCCTCAAATTGGACGACTGATGATCTGACCTGTAATGCTGACAACACGCTGAATAGCGAAATTTTAGAATTACTCTAACATTCGCCCCGTGATATAAAGCTCCGACATGAGAAGGAAATTCGGTTTGGCCTCGATATCACCGCCGAAGGATAAGCAACCCGACAGGGTCCAGCAGGTACTGGACGCGCAGGCCGCCCGAAAACGGGAACGTCTGAATGGAGCGAGCCGACAAAAGGTTCTCTCGCTTCGCGTGGATGAGGATATCGTCACCCACTTCAAGTCTCAGGGCGATGACTGGCAAGCCCGAATGAATGACGCGCTCAGACGTGCCGCTGGCCTTTGATTGCCCGGATATAGAGGTTCCGCCATCAACAGCATCGCGCAGAGGAGCCTGCCGCTCTACCTGTTCGGAACGGACGGATATGGCGCGATCACGGGCAAGATGTCGGCCGCCCGCCTGGCGGTCGGCGCCGGCGCGCCCTTTGTGTTCGCGGCGACGATGGAAAATATCGGCCTGAGCTTTGCCCTCGTCGCGAACGCATGCCTGGGGGCGATCAGCATCGCGGCATTCGTCGCGGTGGCTTCCTCCTGCCGGCAGCCTGCCACCGCGACGGTTTTATCCGTCAGATCGACTTGAGCGAGACCCGCTTCTCCAGCTCGGCCGCCTCTTCCTTCCGCTCGCTATAGCGATCGGTGAGGTAGGACGAGGCATCGCGCGTGAGAATGGTGAACTTCACCAGCTCCTCACAGACATCGACGACGCGGTCATAGTAGGATGACGGCTTCATCCGGCCATCGGCATCGAATTCCTGAAACGCCTTAGCCACGCTGCTCTGGTTTGGGATGGTGATCATCCGCATCCAGCGGCCAAGGACACGCATCTGGTTCACGGCATTGAAGGACTGGCTGCCGCCGGAAACCTCCATCACCGCCAGTGTCTTGCCCTGGGTGGGGCGGACAGAGCCGAGCGACAGCGGGATCCAGTCGATCTGCGACTTCATGATGCCGGTCATGGCGCCATGGCGCTCCGGGCTGATCCAGACCTGGCCTTCCGACCATTGGGAAAGGTCGCGGAGTTCCTGAACCTTGGGATGGCTGACGGGCGCCTCGTCCGGAAGCGGCAGCCCGGTCGGATCGAATATCCGCACGTCGCATCCGAGGCGCTCGAGCAGCCGACGGACTTCGAAGGCAAGGAGACGGCTATATGACACTTCCCGTAGCGATCCATAGAGGATCAGCATTCTCGGCTTGTGCGTCGAGAATGCCGGCCGCAGCGATTCTGGCGAAATAGGCTGAAGATGTTCGTCGTGCAGAGCGGGAAATGTTTCAGACAATGCGCTTTC
This sequence comes from Neorhizobium sp. UBA3556, assembly GCA_002376235.1. Classification (GTDB taxonomy): domain Bacteria; phylum Pseudomonadota; class Alphaproteobacteria; order Rhizobiales; family Rhizobiaceae; genus Neorhizobium. The sequence goes on from DFNX01000008.1 coordinate 96,606, forward strand.
CTTCCGGATCGAGGACCTGTTCGCCGTCTTCCTTAATGAACGATCCTTTGAAGCCGTCTGCCGGCAAAATGTCGAGCACGGTCTCAGAGGGGCGGGCAAGCCTGGTGCCGAGCGGCGTGATGACGAATGGCCGGTTGATCAGGATCGGGCTGGCGATCATCACGTCCAGCAACTGCTCTTCCGTCAGGTCCAGATTGTCGAGGCCAAGTTCCGCATAGGGCGTTCCCTTCGCGCGGATCGCTTCCCGGACCGTCAGGCCGGCATCTGCGATCATCATTGCGAGCTTATCGCGCGATGGTGGGTTCTGCAGATATTCGATGACGGAGGGTTCGATCCCCGCGGCGCGGATCAACGCCAACGTATTGCGAGACGTGCCGCAGGCCGGATTGTGATAGATGGTGACGTCCATGGTCAGGGCCTTTCGACGATAGTGTTGCGGGAGACGGCGGGCGATGCCTCGTACCAACCCTTCGAGCGGTTCACGATCCAGACGACGGAGAGCATGACTGGCACCTCGATCAGGACACCGACGACGGTGGCCAGTGCCGCGCCCGACTGAAACCCGAACAAGCTGATGGCGGCGGCGACCGCGAGTTCGAAGAAATTGCTGGCACCGATGAGCGCTGACGGCCCGGCGACGCAGTGGCGCTCGCCTGCCAAGCGGTTCAGAAGATAGGCCAGCCCGGAGTTCAGGTAGACCTGGATCAGGATCGGCACGGCCAGCAAGGCGATGATGGCCGGCTGGGCAATGATCTGCTCGCCCTGGAAGGCAAACAGCAGCACGAGGGTGGCGAGGAGCGCGACAAGCGATACCGGCTGCAGCTTCGCAAGCAAGCGTTCGAGCGCGCCGGTCGTGCCGTCGGTCGTCAGGCGGCTCCGTAGCACCTGGGCGATGATCACAGGCACGACGATATAGAGCGCGACCGACAGGGCAAGTGTCGTCCACGGCACGGTGATGGCCGAGAGGCCGAGCAGCAGGCCGACGATCGGCGCAAAGGCGACCACCATGATCGCATCGTTCAAGGCCACCTGCGAGAGGGTGAACAGCGGCTCGCCTCGGGTCAGGTTCGACCAGACGAAGACCATGGCCGTGCAGGGTGCCGCGGCCAAGATAATGAGGCCCGCGATATAGGAGTCGATCTGGTCCGCCGGCAGATAAGGCCGAAACAGCCAGCCGACAAACAACCAGCCCAGCAACGCCATCGAGAACGGTTTGATCGCCCAGTTGATGATCAGCGTGACGCCGATCCCGCGCCAGTAGGAGCCGACCTGCGCCAGCGACCGGAAATCGATCTTCAGCAGCATCGGGATGACCATCAGCCAGATCAGGATCGCGACGGGGATGTTGACCTTGGCGATCTCGGCACCACCGATGACCTGGAAGAGCCCAGGCATAAGGTGGCCGAGGGCAACGCCGACGGCGATGCAGAGGAAGACCCAGATGGTCAGATATCGTTCGAATGTGGACATCAGGTGGTGGTTCCCATGAGAGGGGTAGCAGGAATTGAGCGTGCAGAACTGCTCGCGCCGAGGAACAGCACGTTGCAGGTCTTGTCAGTCATGGTCGTGGTTCGTGTTAGGTCGGAGGCCTGGTGAGCTTCATGATGGTCGCCGACGATGGGCAGATAGACGACAGCTGGCGGGTCGCTAGCACCGGGGCCGGCACTTCGGCTCGTGCCATCTCGGAAAACCCTATGGTCGAGAAGAACTGTGCGGCGCTTGTCGTCGCGAGGTAGACCTCTCCGCCGCCAAATTGTTGCAAGGTCGCCTCGACGATCGCCCGTCCCAGGCCTTGACCCCGGCGCCCCGGAAGCACGACGACCGATCGCAGCAGGTAATCGGCGGCGCAGCGTTCGAGGCCAGCATAGCCGATTGTCTGGCCGTCGCCAGATACGGCTTCGAAGAAGACGCGGCCCTCGTCTTCAATATCTTCGGTCGCGAGATCCGCGGCACTGAGCGCCGTACGGAGGCGGGCGTTGCTGCCAGCAACTTCGTGCAATGCAATCTTACTCAACATGGCGTCGTCCCCGGCGCGCAGCATGGCGTCAATTCTGCAATCAGCGGGGCGCATAGCTCCGTCGAGCCCCCGCAACAGTCCTTCAGCAGAAACAGCGTCAGGTTGCGAAAACCATTGAGATCGGCCCGATAGATGATTGATCGGCTCTGGCGCTCACTCTTGACCAGACCGGCACGGGACAACGTCGCGAGATGCGCCGACATCGTGTTTTGCGGGACGTCGAGTAGCCGCGCGAGTTCGCCGGCCGGAACGCCGTCTGGTTCGTGGCGAACAAGAAGCCGAAACGTCTCGAGGCGGGTGTTCTGCGCCAAAGCCGCAAGGGCCGCTATCGCTGATGTGATCTCCATATATCCAGAATTATGGATATGAATTGATGTTGTCAAGTCACCTCGCCGTTTGCGAGCAACAGTGATCAATCCCGGATATCACATGGGCTTTCCGGCCCGAGGATGGTGCGCTCACCGGAGTGCGCGCAGGGCGTTGAGGATTACCATGAGGTCGATCCCCTCCTGCATTATCGCACCTTGAACAGGGGACAGGTATCCGAACGCCGCCACGATCATTGCAGACGCGGATAGAGCAAGCCCGGCAATTGCGCTCTCCAGCGCAATGTTTCTGCTACGGCGCGCAATGGTCATTGCCGCCGCAAGTGCCTTGAGTTCGTCGACCATCAGCACGACGCTTGCGACCTCGGAAGAGGAAGCACTGCCTCGCGCTCCCATAGCGACACCGACATCTGCGGCGGCCAGTGCCGGTGCATCGTTCACACCATCACCCACCATCATCACCGGACCGCGATGCCGTTCCTGCCGAACGACCTTAACCTTGGCCTCGGGCGTCAAGTCGCCGAGTGCAAGGTCTACTCCAACCGCTCTACCCATGCTTTCAGCAATCGTGGTTCGGTCGCCAGACGCCAATATGATCCTGTCTATCCCTGCGGCGCGCAAACTTTTCATGACCTCGGTCGCATCCGGTCGAAGCTGATCGGCGAATGTCAGGACGCCGGCAAATCGACCATCCAGGCCCACAGCCACCGACATCGTGTTCGCCAGATCGCTGGTGCTTCGGTCCTCCGCCAAGCTCCCACTGTCCAAAGCGGCGCAACGTTCGCGGACAAAACCGATGCTACCGACCGTGACCTTTCGACCCGCTACAAGCCCCTCCAACCCCGAGCCCGGTGTCTCGTCGACATTGGTCGGCGGGATAAGCGCTACGCCCCGTCCGGTTGCTTCGCGGATCAGCGCCGTCGCGGTCACATGGGCCGATGCCTGGTCGAGGCTCGCCGCATATGTCAGTAGTTCCCGATCCGTATGGCCGGCCAGCGCCGCCGTCTGCACCAGTTGCGCCTGGCCGGACGTTATGGTCCCGGTTTTGTCCAGCACAGATGCGCGAACGCTTGCCAGCGCCTCCAGCGCATCGCTTCCCTTGATCAACACACCAATACGGGATGCTCGCGACATACCTGCGATCAAGGCAATCGGAACTGCAAGGATCAGAGGGCAAGGTGTTGCGACCACCAGGACGGCAACGACCCGCATCGTATCCTTGCTCCACCACCACGTCGCCAGGGCGATTGCGAGCGTCAGAAGCAGAAACCAGATGGCATATCTGTCGGCCATGCGCGACATTGGCGCCTTGCTGTCCTGCGCCGCTCTCACCAATCGCAGAATGTTGGCATAGGCACTCTCGGATGCTTGCCGACTGACGATGAGGTCAAAGGCCGGACCGGCGCAGGTTGAGCCGCTCAAAACCTCTTCGCCCTTTCCGAAGTTTCGCGGCAGGGATTCGCCGGTCAGTGCCGAGAGGTCCATAGTAGCTTGGCCGTTTGCGACGCGTCCGTCGACCGGCAGAACTTCCCCTTCCCGGATCAGCAGCCTGTCGGCTGGCCGGATACTATCGATTGGAACCTCCTCCAGTTTATCGACGCGATATCGCATGGCGGTGCGCGCCACCCGCCCCAGCAGCGCGCTCATTTCCCGTCCTGCTCTCTGGCGAGCGAGGTCTTCCAGCCATTGCCCGCCGGCATACATCAGGGCGACGACGTTCGCCGCCAGGTACTCGCCAAAGACAAGAGCGGCGGACATGGAGATCAGCGCAATGATATCGAGGCCGAATTCTCCGTCTCGTAGACCCTGAACGACCTGCATCACCAGTGCGGCGATCACCATGCCTGTCGCCAATGACCACGAAATCCGTGCCAAGTCCGCAAGCAGATTGGAATGTGCCACCAGCCCGACAATCAGGCCTGCAGCCGCCACGATCACAAGAAAAGCGACGCGGCATCCTCTCATCGAAATATGAGGCAAAGCTCCCATCCGGTCAGGCCCTCTTCATGAAGAACACCGTTGCCTACTTTCATCGATCGTCCCGTAAGGCCCGCCGCAATTTGCGCAACAAAATGCCTCGCGAGCGATCGTCGGCTGCACCGCGGACCTCCGCATTGATATCCTGCAGCAGCGCCTGATAATCGTTGTTCCAGTCTCTGTGTCCTACGCTGCGAGGGTCGATCCTCGGCAATGGCATCGACACTGAAATGTCGCTGGCGCCAGCCGCTCCGAGAGAAAAAGCGCTATCGATAAATGGGATGAAAACCGGGGTTGTCGGCGTGCAGTCCGAAGCCCGGAGCTTCATCGCCTCAAGTGCTGCTTCCTCGCCGTGAACCAGAAAGATCCCGTGGGAGATTGGCAAGCGGTTTCGCAGCCAGCGCTCCAGCTCCGGACCGTCGGCATGGCCACTATAGGCGTCGATCTGTCGGATGCGCGCTCTGACCGTAATCTCGTCCCCTTGTATCTTTACAGGGGATGTTCCATCGGCGAGCAGACGCCCGAGCGTGCCAGCGGCTTGATAACCGACGAGCAGCACGGTTGCCTCTTCTCTCCACAGCCAGTTCTTCAGGCGATGCCGGATACGGCCCGCATCGCACATTCCGCTCGCAGCGATAACAATATGAAACCCGTGGACCCGATCGAGCGCCTTCGACTGTTCTACGCTCTCGGTAAAGTGGACGTTTCTGGCATGCATTGCCCGATCGAGGGCGTCACCCAGGTCGAAATCGCGTCTGTGCTTCCGGAAGATCTCACTGGCGCGGGTCGCAAGTGGGGAATCGATGTAGATTGGGACTGTATCGATCTCCGATCGCTGCATCAGCAACATCAGATCGGTGAGCAATTCCTGTGTACGCTCCACTGCGAAGGACGGAATGATCAGCACCCCGTTCTGATGAAGCGAAGCCGTCCGAACCTCACGGCCGAGCAGTTGGCGGCGGCCTTCGATGGTGGCACCCTCGCGATCCCTGTCCCCGTAGGTGCTTTCGCAGACCACGTAGTCCCAATGCATTGGCGCGACCGGACCGGACTGGAACAGTTTGTTGTCGGGGCCGATATCGCCAGAGAACAGGATGCGGACAGGAGAGTCCAAGCCGACTTCCATCTCAACCGAGGCGGATCCAAGCAAGTGGCCGGCATTCCAAAAACGAAACCGAATACCCGGTGCTGCTGAGTGCCAATGCTCACCTTCGACCGCGTGAAAAAGATGAAGCATGCGGTAAGCGTCGTCGGCTGTGTAGATCGGCTCGACGTCCTGCTCGCCGCGCTGCAGATACCGCCTGTTGCGTTGATCGACTTCTGCGTCCTGGATGTGGCCGGAATCGGGAAGCATGACGCCACAAAGATCGATTGTCGCCGGCGTGGCATAGATGGGGCCGGTAAACCCAAGCTTGGCGAGCTTTGGCAATAGGCCAGAATGGTCTATATGCGCGTGGGTCAGAATGACCGCATCCACCGCAGCAATATCGAAGGGAAACCTTCGATAATTGAGCTGCTTCTCTGTTTTGGACCCCTGGAAGAGCCCACAATCAACCAACACCAGGGCATCAGTTGTTTCGACCGCGAAACAGGATCCGGTGACGCCTCTCGCTGCTCCGAAGAAGCGAAGAACCGGATCGTGCATGTCCCTTCGCCCGAGCGTTCGCGATGTCATGGGCAAACCTCCGTCACCAGAACGCGATACACAATCAGCGTGCCATCAACACGGGGATAACGGGATGCCGAAGCATCGTCTCCGTCGTACCCCCAAGGATACGCTCGCCAAGCCGGGAGTGGCCATATGCACCCATAACGATAAGCTCAGCACCAATGCCTTCGGCATGCCGCTGCAAGACAATGGCCGGATCTTCGCCATCCTCAAGATGATCGATCACCACCTCTACGCCATGACGCGAGAGAAAATCGGCGAGATCGGCACCATTCCCGTCTCCCGAAGCGCCCTGGTCCATCCCGACACCCAGAATGTGAACGCCGGTCGCATTTTGAAGGAGGTTCATCGATGCCCGCACAGCAATCCATGCCTCGCGCTGGCCGTTCCAGCCGACCACGATCCGTTTCGGCCGCAGCGTCGCAATCCTACGCTTAGGAAGCAGCATCAAAGGGCATGAAGAGCGAAACAAAACGCCGTCGACAACCCGCCTGACGAGCTGAAGATCGTTTGCCATGGCTCCACCGATAACCGTGATATCGGCAGAGTTTGCATGATCGGCAATCCTGCCGGGAATCTCTCCGGAAGAACAGAAGAGAGGTTTCACCGCACCACGGAACCCGCTCGCTGAAAGTATGGAGGTGAGATCATTTGCCTGCTTCTCAAGCCGCCGATGTTCCTCCCAGACCAAGGCAAACGGACTATCGCCGCCATATCCGGGTCCACCCATCAACGGGTAAGGGATAGAGGATACAAGAACGACCCGCAGGTCCCCGCCGCTGTCGCTCGTCATTTTGGTGGCGGCAAGAAGGTCTTCGTCGCCGTGATCCATACCAATAACGCTCAGTACGCATGTCCTCGACATCTCAAGCCCTCCCGTGCTTCGATTTGTCTATTATATCGACATGGTACAGCTAAATTAGGAACGCGAAATGATGCAGATCATGGCATCGGAGCGCCATCTGTGGGTTGGACTAGATCAGAGGCCATCGAGCCAAGGCGCGACACCGCAAATCGGCGCTGTCAGGATCCGAAGCGCGCCACTGAAATGGTCTAGAGGGGCACATTGCGATGAGCCGCAGCTAACTTCCCGATCTAACAATAGCGTCTGAGGCGCTGCGTCTAACCGTTAGTATTATGTGGTTTGGCCAAAGGCTCCGCTTTGTCGATATCGACCGGAGGTTTTGAATCGCTGATCGCAAATACGATGGGCGGGTTTCGCGTTTCGACAAGCCCCTAGTGGGAGCGGCGATTAGGGTAGTTCAGCCAACACTCCACCCTGAATGGCATCGTAAAGCTCTTGAGAGGAATCGAACAGCCGTTCACCTAAGTAATGACGTTAGTGAAATTCATTGCTTTGGCAGCCGATTTATTTCTGCAACGACAGCGAGTAACGGGTATGCCGACGTTCACCCGTACGCACGAGGACACCAATCTCCACGAGCTGCTGAAGGTCGCGTGTCGCTGTAGCGCGTGATGTGTTTGTGATCGAGATGTAGTTTTCTGCACTTAGGCCGCCCTTGAAGCCTGCTGTGCCTTCCTTGAAGATGCGCGCGACCACCTTTTCCTGCCGCTCGTTCAGGCGGTCTCTAAAACGGTCGTAGAATTTTGCTTTCTGAATAAAGAAATCTATGCGCTCAAGCGTTGCACGTTGAGCATCCAGGATCGTCTCTGAAAAGAAAATAACCCAATCGGTTATATCAAGCGTGCGTTGGTGCCGCTCAAGCTCGGAATAGTAGGACTTCCGGTTCTTCTCGATCGTAAAGGCGAGGGAAATGAGGCTTGGTTGCCCAATGTTCTGCGCCAGGGATTTCTCAGCAAGCGCGCGCCCAATTCGACCATTACCATCCTCAAATGGATGAATGCTTTCAAAATAAAGATGACCCACTGCTGCGCGCGTTAGAGCTTGAAGCGGTGTTTGGCCATCCGGCCCGGATCGATTGAACCATGTGATGAAGGTCTCCATCTCAGTTTTTACCTGGCGAGATGGGGGAGCCTCGAAATGGATTGTAGGCTTATCTAAGCGACCTGATACGATCTGCATCGCGTCTTCATGCTTGCGGTAATCACCAATCGTCTCAATGTATCGATTTCCGGCCATCAGCATCGAATGCCAATGGAACAATTCTTCACGATCCAACGGCTTATGCCAGTTTCGATAGACATCTGCCATCATCTCCGCGATCCCACGTTCTTGGGGGCGGATCTGCCTATCGTCAGTGTTGAGGCCGAACTGCCGGCGGAGCGAGGATTGAACACTTGCGCGATCCAGAAACTCCCCCTCGATCTCTGAGGTCTTGACCGCTTCGTCGCTCAGCAATTCAATGCGAAGTTGATTGCTGTCATCCTCATTGAAATGCCGGACGGCACCAATGACCTCGCCAGCGGATTGCAGGAATTTCTGCTCCAACGGTATCACGCTTGCTGCGTCATACCTGAAATTTGGCCATTCGGCATTCTGCCAGTTCCATTTCATGAGCTATAGCCAGCCTTTCTATAGCTCATGATTATTGCCATAAATGAGTTATTGCAAGTCCATCTATCGCTCAACACCGCATCTGTAGCTCTCGATCCAAGCAGCAGCGATCGAAAGGTTATCAACCTAGCCTGAACATATTTTGTTAAAGCTCACCTCATATTTCCGCTCGCCCTCGGCATTGGCGCCGAGAGAAACGGAATGAGCATGACCAAAAACGACCTTTCATCACGTCATTTTCAGCGAAAGATATCCGAATTCTGCGAGCTGCGTATCGCGCCAATCGCATCCCGGCGGGTGTTGGAGAATATCCGACCCTACCTAGTCAGTTTGATCATCTACCGAAAATCGCCACCGCTCCTGAATGGCCATATCGACTGGACGACGATTGGTCAGACCTGTGGGCTCGAAACCGAGTTGACGGCAGAGTTGAAAAAGCAGCTTCGGCCAGGCCTCGATGCAATCATCCGGTGGCTCGGTGCTCCACCGGCAGCCGAAGGACGACGGCCACTAAAGCCGACAGCTAGCCCGCGCAAAACTGTACTCGCCAAAAAGGCTGTCGCCACATCCTCGACCAGGAAGCCGCAACGTGCGGCGGCCGACGGTTCCTTTGACCGGTCTACGTCGACACCACGTGGACCTGCACCGAAGCCGATCAGTCCTTTCCCGGAACCGCTATTCGAAGCGACAGAAGATCCGGCAAGCTTTCAGGATGCGTTGGCATATCATATGCGCCGGTTCGGCGACACCTATTGGCAGCTCTACCGCGCCGTTGTTCATCTCAATGAGACCTTCGACAACAAGACACTTCTGTCCTGGATACAGGGCGAGCGAGTGCCCCGATCAGTTGCAAGTTTCGATATCCTCCGCAGGATCGAGCGGCGCTATCGTTTGCCAGAGGGATATTTCAAAGAGAAGCTGCCGCATCAGGCACGTTCGCTTTACGGTCATGATCTCGGTGATATTAGCCCGGCTGAGCGGCGCAGGATCTCATTGCACCTTCCGGATGACTTCAGCAGTCTGCCCTTCACCAAGCGCGAAGAGATCCTCGATTGGGTGCGCCGGGTGATCATTTCCGGATCAACGGAGTATCGTCGCTATCAGGCGGCGGCCAGCAAGCAACGATATGCGATCCGCTTTCCCGGAGTCACCTATGGAGGAAGCTCCTTGTCGCCGAGATCCCTAGCATCTGCGGTCGGCGCCAATCAGAATGTAGAGGCCGAGTTTGATGATCCTGACCTGCTCTCCGGCGTCGTCGACGCGCCGCCGCGGCTTGCCATGGAAATGGCAGATCTTATCCGCTTCAAAACCTCCACTCTGACGGCGATCGGATTTCAGCGGAATGGCGTTTGGGGTGAGGAGACGGCCTCTCAGAAGATTGAGCATCTTGGCCTGATGTTCGGCGCACTGGCCGCCTCGCCAAAAGGTGCAGTAAAGGGATTTGGCGTCCCGCTCAGTCATTTGAGTTTTGGTCTTCTCATCTTTCCCGGCGTTTGGGACTGGTACCTTCAGTGGCGGGAACAGCGGCGCGGCTTCTATACCAAATGGGAAGAAGACATGCTGATGGTTGCTCAGGCCCTTTCCCGCGCGGATGTCGGCTGGATACGGCAGCACCCGGAGCTGCTTCAGAATGTCCGGCCTATCGCAGGCTTGATTGAGCAGGAAGAAATAGAGTTCGCAGCCCGCGACTGGCACGGTGCCTGCGACGCATTTCACCGACATGCCGCCAACCGATCCAAGGAAATCCAACGCGTCATGCGCGTCCATCGAGACCCGTTTGAGCCGATCATGTGTGTCCTTGAGGCCGAGAGCCCATTGGCGGAGTATCGCAAAATCACCGACGAGATTCTTGAACGCATGCCGGATCAGCACAGATATCCGCGGCCGGCGGCAGAGGCCGTCAGGTCGTTCCTGTTACTCCGAATTGGCCTGCACCTCGGGCTACGACAAAAGAACCTTCGCCAATTGCGTGTCTGCCCGCGCGGACATTATCCGACATCGGAACGCCGGCTCGAGGACATGAAATGCGGGGAGTTGCGCTGGAGCGACCGCGATCATGGATGGGAGGTCCTCATCCCGTCGGTCGCATTCAAAAACTCCGGCTCCTCGTTCTTCGGACAAAAACCATTTCGACTGATACTGCCGGACCTGCTCGATCTCTATAAATATCTAGATGCCTATATCGATCGACACCGCGGTGTTCTGCTTGGCGGCGCCACAGATCCCGGAACCTTGTTCGTTAAGACGGTGAAGACAACCAGCATAGATGCGGCTTACAATTCGACTACTTTCTACGAGGCTTGGCGGACCGTCATTCAGCGCTACGGTATCTACAACCCCTATACCAAACGCGGTGCAATCAAGGGCTTATTGCCTCATGGACCGCATAACCTGCGGGACATTCTTGCGACGCATATTCTGAAGCAGACCGGATCCTACGAGCAGGCGAGTTACGCCATTCAGGACACGCCCGACGTTGTGCAGCAGCACTATGGCCGCTTCTTGCCACAGGACAAGGCAGCTCTGGCTGCCAAAATCCTCAATCAGGTTTGGGAGGCTGCGTAGGCCCAGATGAGATGCTCGGCTTGGATGTTGCCTACGTCCGAGCCGACATCGTCGTTTCGCTCTTGAAGGGATATGAACCGCCGGCCCTTGCATTGTTTTGCTTTGGTTGCACACCAATTAGCTGATAAGGCAGCGATCTGGGGAAAATCTCCCACATACAAATCTTGCATTTCCGCTCGAAGACAACTAATCGATGAGGGAAACTGTTCAGTAACATTGAAATCGCTAGCCGTTTCGGGGGAGACGCTGGGCAACAATTCCAAAACGCAGCTCAAAATTGCAACGGCTGAGCTGATCCCTAGCCCGACGCCTTGGCCAAACGCCAACGCGCGTCTCCTTGGGCTGGGCGTTGGCCTACCAGTTAAACCGCTCGATCGGCTTGCCCAGTTCAGTCCTCTCGAATTCGAACGCTTCACTCTCGAATGGGCGACGGACTATCTTTCGAGTATTGAGGATGTCGTGGAAGTTCAGCAGCGTGGGGGTGCCGGTGACAAGGGTCGCGACGTGATCGTCTGGCTCGATTCCTCTGATATCAGCCCCCGGCGCTGGCGTCTTTATCAGTGCAAGCACTACGCCTCCCGTCTCGGCACGGCGACTGCTGCGAGCGAAATTGGCAAGGTTCTGTTCTACACCTTCATCGGTGACTACAGTCCGCCGGAAGAATATTGGTTCGTCACACATCTAGGTGTCGCCGGAACGCTGCAAGACCTCTTCGATGAACCTTCCAAGCTGAAGGCGCACATCCTGGCGAACTGGTCAGATCATTGTGCAGACAAGATAATGAAGGAAAGCGTTCCGCTGTCAGCGGAACTAACCAAGCATATCCAGGCCTTTGATTTCAGCATCTTCAAGGCCAAGCAGCCGCTTGACCTCATCAACGAGCACGCGAAAACCCGCTATCACCTCCCAGTCTTTGGTTTGCCGCTGATCGATCGGCCGAAACCTCCAGCCCCTCCGTCAACGGTTAGCCCCGGTGAAATGGGATATGTGTCCCAGCTGTTCGACGTGATCGGTGAGAACCTGGGCATTTCGGTGGGGCAAGCGACGGACTTTGCGCACAGCGACCCCCATCGACGGCTTTTCGAGAGATCCCGTATCACCTTCTACTGCGCAGAGAACCTCAAGGAGCTCGCTCGCGACCAAATGGCAGACGCCGGATTTTTCGAAACCCTGGTCGATGAATTCCATGATGGACTTTACCATGTGCATACGGACGATGCCGGAACCGGTCTCAAAAACCTGAAGGCGACAATTCAAGCTGCTCAAAGCCTTCAACTTGGGGCGCATGCTCTTTCCCAGCACGTCGTTGCAAACGATCGCGAGGGGATCTGCCACCACATGGCGAATGATGATCGCGTCCGGTGGTGTAAAACATGAGTTCTGACCTTAGCCGCAAATCTCGGCCATTCAACTCGCCACTCGAGTGCGGGTTGCGAATGCTTTTCATTCTCACGGCTCAAGCCGAGCGGTTCGCGGACCTGCAAAGGCTTGTGAACTACGATTATTTACTAGTGCACTCTGGAGATGTCTCCGACGGGCCTAAAAGCCTCCACCCGGATGTGCCGTTCCGCGGGAATGAGTTGCTGGTTAAGCGTGACCTTGTGCACGCCGGGTTGAATACAATGTTCTCGAGGGAGCTGATAGAAAAATCCTTTACGATCATGGGCATCATGTATCGCGCCAATGAGCTGACTTTCGCGTTTACAAAGCTCCTTCGCTCAGCCTACGCAGACGACTTGCGTTCACGTTCGCATTGGCTCGTGGAGCGTTTTGGTGACATGCCGGATCACGAGCTCGAAACATTCATGAGCGCTAATGTTGGTAAGTGGGGAGCTGAGTTCGAGCGCTTCACCGCGGCGCGAGATTTGGAACCGTAAACATGCAACTTCGCAAGATACGCCTGTCTGGGCCAGATGTACCCAAAGCCGAAATCGAGTTCAATGCGGGCGCAAATGTTCTTGCCGGTCAATCGGACACAGGCAAGAGCTACCTTCTCCATTGCCTGGACTACATCCTCGGAGCTGATGAGCTAAGGAAACGCATACCAGAAGCTGAACTATATTCACAACTCCACGTCGAATTTCAGGAGCCCCTTGGCGATTACCTCACACTAGAGCGCAACCTGTCAGGAGGCGAACTCGCTGTCCACAGATGCAGGATGGATGATATCATCGATGATGGCGAGAGGGTCATCCGGAGCAGATCTGGAAGCAGTCAGACCAAAGATCTGACGTCGGTATTGCTTCCATTTGCCGAAATGGCTGGCGAAGCGAAGCTTCGGAAGAACGACCGCGGAGAAACGCAGCGCCTGACTGTCAGGACCCTTTTGCCAATTTTCCTCGTCAACGAAATCGCAATGATCGATGAGAAATCGCCTGTCGTCGGCGATGGAACATTTGATGCCACCGCTCGCAAACGCATGTTCGCTTACCTGTTGTCCGGCAAGGACGATACGGGGATCATTGCAGCCGAACGCCGCGATATCATACGTGCGCGCGATCAAGCAAAGCTTGGGCTGATTGCGGACCTGCTGGAACCTCTTCAACGCAAGGTTAAATCCTTCTCGGATGACCCTAACGATACGATCGAGAAGGTCAACAATGCGATCGGATCGATAACGGCCGAGCTAAATGCGACCACCGAGACCCGCACCGCAGTTCTGCGTAACCTTAAGACAGAAATAGCGGAACTACAGCGCGCTGAGACACAGATCATAGCAATAAATGAAGTACTCGATCGGTACAAACTCCTGTCGGCGCGATACAAGTCGGATCTGGGGCGGCTCGACTTTATCGCTGAGGGTGCACACTACTTCGATGGCCTTCAAGAAGTACACTGCCCGCTATGCGACCAGCCAATGAGCCGAGACCATTCGCACGTCGCACAGAAAAGAAGTGCAGATGTTTATGCGGGTGCAAGAGCAGAAGCCGCCAAGATCAAGGCACTGAATACGGACCTCTCCCAAGCGATCACAACCCTCGAGGAACGGCTCGCTGACTGGCGCGAAGGCGAGGCTACATCGCAAAAGAACATCAAGGACTTCCGGGAGCACCTGGATCGTCAGCTGGCACCGGCGCTTTCGGACTTGAACTCCCAGCTTGAGAAACTGATACGCCGGCGTGTTGAACTCGAAGGCGCGCGAAACGACAAAGACCAACTCGAAAATCTCCAATTGATGAAGGCTGAGATCGAAAGAACGAGCACTGGCAAGACCGGCACGTCGAAGTGGGAGCCGCTGCCATCAGTCGCATTGCGAAACCTTTGCAAAAGCATCGAAACCGTCTTGATCGAATGGCAATGGAGTGCCGAACCTCGTGTTGAGTTTGATCAAGCGGATTTCGATATCGTCGTCGACGGTCAGTCGCGTCAGTCGCACGGTAAGGGTGTCCGCTCAATCCTTCATTCAGCCTTCGTGATCGGGCCTCTACGCTATAGCTCCCAATACGAGAAGCCTCACCCGGGTTTCGTCGTGCTCGATTCGCCCTTGACGAGCTATCGCAAATCTCCGTCTGTCAACAACGGAGACGGGCCGATCCCGCCAAGGATCGAAGTGGGATTTTGGAAGGCCTTGGCAGACGTCAGTTCGATGGTTCAGGTCATCGTGATCGAAAACAAAGAGCCGCCCAAAGAGGTGGCTGACGCGATTTCGTACATATGGTTCGCCGGCGACGACGCGAAACCCGGTGAGCGCAAGGCGTTCATTCCCTCATAACGGAAGGCTGGATCGCGTAATCCGAACCATTTTTTGAAGATAGATGTTGGGACGCTTTACGCATTTCCGCTTAGCGCAACCCGGATCAGCTAGAGGGCTGGCGGTGCGCGTGAGAGATCAAATCCATAGGCCAGACACATCTCGTAGCCTCGCCGAGCGGCGACTGCATTGACTTCCCATAGTTTTTTGAAGGCCCGCACACATGCTGCATGCGGGACGTGCGGGCCGTTCAGCTGTTCAATGGCTGCAAGTTTTTCAGCGCTCGCGGTTCCGCGATCACGCTCTTCCAGCAGCATTCCGATCGAACCGATCATCTGCGCCCGGTCACGGTGAAGCGTGTCTCGCTTGTTCAGTCCAAAGAAATCGATAATGATGCGCCCGCGCAGATTGAGAGGCCCCTCGCGGTGTGTAGGCACGGCAGTCGTTAGCGTGAACGTTATAAGCTCCTCCGGATCGAGATCACCCTCTCCGAGAGGATAACATAAGAGTGCTCGCTCCTGATCAACGGCATCGGTCTCGCTCAAAGCCCGTACCGCGGCTATAGGAAACCAGTTGAGCTTGAAGATGGAGTTGCACACTTTACAGGAGGCTGCGTAATTCCGCAGCTCATAAGCAAGCCAATAATAGCCGCTCGCGGACGCTGTCCCAATATTTGCATAGGCTAAGTCCGAGTGACGCGTCGGATCTGGCCAGGTCTCCACATTGGATTTCGGGCGAAAATGCTCGAGGTCCCAGGTTACAGGGCCATAGGCGCCACCCTCCAGCCGCTGCTCGCAGAAAACACATTTATCGTGCTGCAGCCGCATGTAGACGGGCTTTACCGTGCTCCAGATCGATGATGCCTCTTCGTAGGCCTTCTGCGCTATGAATTTCGCAGTCCGCTTCCTAGCCTTTTTCAACCAGTTTGCGTCGAGCTCGGCGACAGCCTCTTCGACCGCAGCGATGTCAAATTGATGGCGTATCATAGAGTTCTTATCCGGCGGACCGAGATGGCGACGTAACTCGCTTCAAGAACTCCAGCGCAGCCCCGGAGTCGCCATCTGCGACACGTTTGAACAAGCTTTGTGATTCCTGTTCAAACGATTCTGGCCGCGTTGTCGTCAGACCGAAATAGGAAGATAGCAACATTTGTTCGACGCTTTGGCCAAATGCGTGCTCGGCGATCTGGCTAATCGTTGCAGTTCCATTCTCAGCACGATCGGTGATGAAGATGTTCTCGCGCTTTACGCTCGTGGCAACAAGAGGACTGTGTGATGTGAATACGAACTGAAGGCGTGGAAACGCTTTCGACAAGAGCTGTACGACCTGACGCTGCCAAGAAGGATGAAGATGGAGGTCGATCTCGTCCACAAGGACGATTCCGTTAATCGAGTTTAGAGGTTCATCCTCCGACGCCACGTCGGCAAGATGGCCAATCAGATCACCTATCCAGCCAATGAAGGCCTTGTAGCCATCGGAGAGCGAATTGAACGGCGTCGGTGCGCCCTCGAAATCAAATAGATACTGTTCGTCCTCGGGTAAGAAAGCGCCCGTAAACGCGATGTCGTTGGGCAGAACCTCGTTAAGTAGGCTCACTGCTTCAGCGAACCGCGGACTGGATGGCTTAAGGCGGCTCAGCCACGTCGTCAGTGGTCTGAGCGCCACGTGATCCTCGAACAGGCCGGCAATACGCTGATAGCGCAGACCGCGCGAGCGGCGGGCACTGCTCTCTGAATAATCTCCCGTTTCAACCCTGCGTGTGGCACCGTAACCGACCACGAAAAAAGCAGGCGAGAAATCATCCTCGAGCAGGGGCGTCACTGGAGAGTCCGGCGTATATTCGAGATAGATCCGATCGAGATTGCCGCGGGCCGGCGGATCAAGCCGCGCTAGGAGCTCAATCCGGCTCTTTAGACCCAGAGCTCCTTCGTGGGAATCGGCCTTACCAATCACCTTCAAGAGGCAGTGTGAAACTTCGGGCATTCCCGGTACCTGACGGCGGACGAGACGGTATGGCACAAAGCCGGACCGCTGCAGCGCTGGTGCCAGTACCGCGATTGCAAGAGCCCGAAGAACGGACGACTTTCCACCTCCATTGTCTCCGAGGATGAGGTTTACGTTCGATATCTCTGAAGAGCCTGCCGTCTTACGGCCCGGGTATTGGAGATCGAGCTTCGCTCTCTGGAAGCATTTGAAATCATATATCGTGAGAGACTTGGCGTACACTCTGGATCCTCGGATGGTTCATGGACAGAGTTATCATTAATTCGTTGTGCGGTATACTGATCAACGTCGTGGTTGCCGCCACAGACCGACTACGGTGCGGCCAAAAAACTCGGTTTTGTTGCCTTTTCCCGGCCGCCTTGCCCAAGGTGCGAATATCAGATCGTTCCCAGAATCCCGCATCTGTGTGTCGCAGTCGAGCTGCGACGAGCGAGTGTCCCGTTCCGTTAGCTTTTCCCTTGACCAAAGGAACTTGATCCAACCGGCGGACGACCAATGCATTCTCGCCGGTGTGACCTGGAAGTTGGACTGCAAGCGTATTGTGCTGGGTCGAGGATAGCACCCTAATATTATTGCAGTTTTCCTCTACTATTCCGATCAAACGAATTGTCGCTTCCACCTACTGGTCTTATATTTTCCCGGTATTTTATAGGATCGCGCATGGCAACGTTCGGCCCCCAATTCGGTAACGACGATAAAGGGACTCTATTCCTGCAGATAAAGGAGCCTGGCCTCGTTGAGGTGTTTTTCACACCGTCGGATCGGCGGATCGCGATTGCTGACCTTACCAAGATCAATACGACGCAAGTGCTCTTACGCTTCGATGCAGCCAAACACACGACCACGTTGTTCCCGATCAACACTATGCCGGAATCCGAAGTCTTCCTAATGCCGAAATATGATCCTATCGTGTCGATCGAAATCATTGAGGATGAAGACTTCTTTCAAGATTTCAACGATTTCCGCACCATGGAGGATGTTCAGGCCTACCTCGCCGAAGGCATGCCGAAAGGGCTTGTCAAAGACCCGAATTACGGTCTTGGTTTTGATCGCAAGCTTTCGTTCATCTTGCACGCGATCCAGCAAGTTGAAGGCGTTAAGAACCTGCGGATCACCGGCAAGCGCGAGCTGGACGTCGCCGTGACTGATGGCGGAACGACCTACGAGATCGGCTATACCCTCTTCGATGAGCTGCGCCGGAATGCCAATCGCTTCGACACGAAGGCGCAGGGTTCGGCACGAAAGAAGAAGCTACAGGCTGCATACACCAACCTGCTCACTCGCCTAGATCCAGAGAAATTCCCCGTGAGGATTTTCGATCGCGCCCCCGACGACATCGCCGACGTGATCGGCAATACGATCAGCGATACCAAGCTCTCCGAGAACGACCGGGCGGCTGTGGTTAACATGGCCGCGGCATCCGTGCGTACCTCGATGAAGTCGCAACGCGGCAGCCTAGCGAAACTTCACGACGAGATCGAGCTTGCCTCGCTCGATGAACTGATCGCTCGTATCGAGGAGCGGTTCGCTGAAAGAACGAGCGAGCTGCAATGGCAGAAACTCCTCGCGGCTAACCCGTTCATTCTCGATATGGCGTTCAATGTGCCGGTCCTATTCGTGCAGGGCCAGGCACATGTAGGCGGCAAGGTGCTGAATGGCTCCGGCGAAAAGATTGCCGATTTCCTGTTCACCAACAAGCTGACCGACAGCATCGCCGTGCTCGAGATCAAGACGCCTGGCACGGAGCTGATTGGCAAGAGGGAATATCGTGGCGGCGTTTACACCGCATCTGCCGAGCTCGTCGGCGCCGTGGCGCAGGTGCTCGATCAGATCGACAAGTTGCGTAGCAATATCTATCGGCTCCAGTCGGAGAACCGGCCGATCGCGCTCGAGGCCTACGGCATCAAGGGGATGATTCTGGCGGGAACGATTCCAGAAGGTCCGCGAAAGCGTGCCTTCGAGCTTTATCGAGCCAGTCTCGCCGGCGTCACCGTCATCACATTCGATGAGCTGCTGTTGAAGCTGAAATCCCTTCGTGACCTTCTGGGCGGAAAAGCCGATGTCGCCGTCAGCAAGAAACCAAAACCCGCGCAAGAATTCGAGGATCTGTTTTAATGGCCGCTCGCACAACAGCACGAAGGTCAAAGCCGGCCGGAGGACGCGCGACCGAAGGAGGCATGGATTTTCAGGCAGAGGTCGGCACATGGCTCGCGGCGCATATCCTGGCCCGTGTTCCGGTCGGCGGCCGCTTTGGACTAGCCAATGTTCCGCTTCCGGTTAGCCTGCGTCTGGAGACTGGAGAAGGCCTTGATGACATCGAGCTCGGACAGGATGACGATACCCGGATCGACTTTCAGAGCAAGACCAGCGCTGGCCTTACGCAGGATGCTGAAAGCCCTCTCGGCAAAACCATCGCACAACTTGTTAGCACCATGGTCGAAGCGCGTACAACAGGTGTTGTCGTCGATGTCGAGCAGTATCGGGCTATCCTTGCGGTAGGAGCCGGTGCGCCCCGTACGCTTGAGAATCTCGAGAAAGGCTGCCGGGCCTTCGATACCGGTGGCACCTGGACGACGGTGAAGTCGCAACGCAGTCAGGTTGAAGCTGACGCGCTGGATCTCTTCGAGACCCATGCACGCGCCGCCTGTGTGGATCTTTCCGTCGCCCCTCCAAGCGACGACGAGCTGGTCACTATGGCCCGGCTGTTCAAGATCGTCCGATTCTCGATGGACGAGGGCCAAGATAATTGGCGCGAGGCCTCCCGCGTTCTCGGATCACGTGTCTATAGCTCGGAGACTGCCGGCGACGCCCCCTTACGAGACCTCAAAACCATTGTCCGGGGCCTCATTGGCAGCGGTGCGCCGGCGGACCGAGAAGGGCTATTGCGAGCGCTCCGAGTGCTAGGGCATAATGACACCAAGGCTCCCGGTTATGATGCCGATCTCGCTCGCGTCTCTGCGATTACCGATGCAGAACTTACCCGGCTGGCTGGCCATACGCGCCTGCCGATCGCGGGTGGGACACCGGTTCCCCGTCAAAGTGACGGCCCGATGGCGGCTGCGATCGCGACCGGTTCGCTGATCGTGATCGGCGAGCCCGGCGCGGGAAAAACCGGGGCCCTCGTGGCGCTGGCACAAACGCGACGCGCCGCCGGCGAGACAGTCGTGTTTCTCTCGGTCGATCGCTTCCCAGGCGTTGCGATTGCTGCCGATCTTCAATCCGAGCTTCAGCTCGCTCGACCGTTGGCCGAGGTGCTCGCCGCAGCGCCCGGCGCGGGTCGAAAACTGCTCATCATCGACGCGCTCGATGCGGCGCGTGGTGGCCCTGCCGAAGCCGTATTCGCGCAGCTAGTCGAGACAATGGCTGCACAGGATACGTCCTGGACGATCGCGGCGTCTATCCGCACGTTCGATCTCAAAAATGGCCGGCGTTTTCACGACGCACTTCCCGGCTCCCCGCCCGATCCAGCATTCGCCGATCCGACGCTGCGCAATGTCCGCCATTTCAACGTGCCGCGCCTCAGCGATGCGGATCTCAACCAGGCCGGCACGGACGCGGCCGCACTAGGCAGCTTGCTTTATGCGGCACCTAAGCGGCTGCGCGATCTCTTGCGAAACATCTTCAACCTTTCGCTCGCTGCACAACTGCTCTCTGATGGCGTTGATCCGGACAGTATTCGAACAGTCTCGACCCAATCGGATCTGATCGATGCCTACGAGGACCGGCGGCTGGCGGGCACGCTGCTGCATCGCGCCGCCGGCGCGACGGTTGATGTGATGGTCCGCCGCGGCCGCCTCACCATCCGCAAGGTGCTCATCGCGCATGACAGTGTCGATGACGTGATCGCCTCGGGCGTACTCACTGAAGCCGGCGATCTCGTTAGTTTTTCGCATCACGTCCTTTTCGACCATGTTGCGGGACGTTTCTTTTTGGAATGGGACGAGCCTGGGCACTTGGCCGCGCAGCTGAAAGGCGATAGCGCAATCGCGCTGATGCTCGCGCCAGCCTTGCGTTTTGCCGTCGAGCGGCTATGGCGCAACGACGGCGAGGGCAAGCGTGCCGTTTGGCGTCTCATTGCTGATATCTACGCTGACACCACCGTCGATCCCGTATTGGCCAATGTCGCCTTGCGGACGGCAATAGAGGGTGTGAGCTCTGCATCCGACGTCGCTGGCCTGATTTCGCTGATCCAAACGCGTTCTACCGACGTGGCGATGGCGACGCTGTTGTCGCGACTCGCGCGTTTCGTGGGACTTTCGGTCGATGCTTCGGGAGGCGTTGCGCGTGAGCAGGCCATAGCGTGGGCGGAGGTTGCTGACGCTGCGATCGCGACCGCCATTCGTGAACTGTCCGACCCGACACGGTTTCTGCTCCAGATATTATTCGACAAGGATGTTCTATCGGATGCATCGCTTCTTAGCCTATTCGGCCGTGCTTCGCGCGCGCTCCTTACACTAGCGTGGGCAGCTGATCCGCCGAAGCGGCAAACAGCCGTGAATGCGATCCGGTTTGTGGGCAAAAGCTTTGCTTCCGACCCTTTGGCATCCCGCGTGTTGTTGGATCGTATCCTGCGAGATCCTCATTTCTCGACGTATGCCGACAAGGAAGCGGGCTGGCTATCTGAGCAGATCTTACCGATTGCGCGATCAGATAGCGATTTTGCCGTTGAAATTTATCGAGTGCTTTACTCCCGCGAGATCAGCGATGACAGTGTCTCGCATTTTGGCGGTCAACCCAGCCGGATCATGCCGCTTTCCTCAAACCGCAGACAGGACTACCTCCACTGCCGATATCATCTTAGCAAGGATGCGCGGCAGCTGCTTGACCTATCGGCACATGCCGGCACACGCGCTGCGATTGAGGTGGCATTAGGTGACATTGGTCGTGACCTTCCGCTCGGCGATCGACGGGTCCGTGTAAACGTCGCCGGGCGCGAGCCGTTTGATCTCCTGGGCAACGATTTTGCGCCACTCGCTTGGGATCAACCGAACGGAAGGGGTGGGAACACGGATGACAATGTTCTTGGCCATTTTGTCGGCTTTTTGCGAGAATGCCCGAGGGCGGCTTTTGCCGAATGCGTCCAGGCGGCCGCAACAAACTACTCAAGTCCCGCCGTGTGGGCGCGGCTGCTCGGCGTGGGGACGGAACGGGTCGCCGAGTTCGCAGAAGATATGTGGCCGTATGCGAGCAATCTGGCGATCCTTGCCCATCAGGGTACGGTCAGGGACGCCGCCCGCTTTCTGGCGGCAGCCTATCCTCTCCGATCGACCGAGCAGCGCGCCGAGTTTGAAGCGGAAGCACTACGTCCCGGTCTGTTTCCCGACGAGCATGACCAGCGCTGGTGGCGACGGGTCTTGAGCCGATTCCTCTCATCGGTCGACGAGGCGTCAATAGCAACGGGCGCGATGCATGCGCTGCGCGCCGAAATGGCCGCAGCAGGCGAACTCGGGGGGAATCCTCCTCTTCGCACGATGACGGTTACCTCAAGTCCAGCGCGTGGAATGATGCGGAGCATTCTCGAAAGAGAGGGTATCGATGTGGCCACCGGCGTTGATGCGCAAATGCTCACCCAATCGGACGCACTTGCGGAACGAGTGAGGGAAACATCATCGGCAAGCGACGCTGCCACTCTATCCGCTTTATGGCGGGAGACGGAAGCAACCATTGTCATGTTCGACGCGAACGCCCCGGCCCTCCATGCAAGCTCTGAACAGCCTGTTTGGGGCAATATCAGCAATGCGGTCGAACGGATTGCGGGTAGCGAGGCGTATATCCCAGAAAGCAAAGGGATGCCGTCGATTGACGCCTTGCTACGCGTGCTGGATCGCCTCTGGGCAAGCCGTTTTCCGGAACCGAGAGAGACAGAAGGCTCCGCGCGCAGCTATGGCAATTGGGAAGTTCGCGTCTATGCGGCCGAAGCCTATGTGCAACTTGCAGATAGGTTCGGAGAAGAACGCCCCGAAATAATCGACATGATCGAAGCGGTTCTCGCGGACCCGGTGCCAGTCGTGCGGATGCAAGCGGCCGAAAACCTACAGGTTCTAAGTCGTGTCGCGCCAGAAAAAATGTGGGAGCTTGCCGCGCGCGTCGTGCGAAATGAAGCAAACGTCGATGTACTTACTTTCCACGTCGGTAACGTGCTAACGCGTTTGATCTGGGACGACGTCGACCGCGCTGAAGGATTGATAGAGATCGTTGAACAGCGCCGTCGTGATTTCGATCGGAGGGAGAAGTCGGGGCGAGATGAACTTTCTGAAGTTCTGGGTGGACTCATAGCCCAGCTCTGGGTTGGGCAGAACAGAGAAAGGGCGCTGCAGTGGCTTTTAGAATGGCTGCAGGATCTGGTCACGAGCCAGGACTTGCTAACAGCGTTCATCTCGCCGCTTCGCGAGGCGTTCATCGCGCGCTATGCCTCAGGCAAAGACAATGACCCGTCGCTTTCTGATCGCGCGCAGCGTGGGTCAATGCTTATCCTCGAAGCCTGTTCATCCGCCGCCACGCGAAGCTACGCGGCCTTGATCGCGGACAATTGCGAGGGAGCGGCGCGAGAGACGGCGATTGCACGTTACCGGGCCGCAGAGCACATCATCAACCATCTCATGAATCAGCTTTACTTCGGTTCGGGGGCATACAGGGAAAGCAGCAACCCAAGTCAGGGGCTTGCGACCGTTGAGGCCATGCGCTGCTACCTTGCCGACTATAGGCCGATGCTGGTACTGTTGGCGGAGTCTCACGAGCCGGCGACGCATCATCATCTCATCGAACTCTACGAATATTTAATACCTGGCGATCCCGCTGGCGTCTTCAAGGCACTCCATAGGCTCTTACTGGGTGCCGGTATGCGGGAAGGCTATCATCACGAAAGCCTCGCGCTCACATTGATCGTAAGGATCGTCACACGCTACCTTGCCGACTATCGTTCCCTTTTCGAAGATGAAGCATGCCGCACCTGCCTGCTCGATATCCTAAGGCTGTTTTCGGATGTCGGCTGGCCCGACGCGATGAAGCTGCTCTATGACCTGCCGGAGCTGCTACGCTAAAGTGTTCAGGGACCGCACGCTATTGGAGGAGGAGGACAGTGGGGCCAGAAATCAGTGATGGCGTACTCCGGCGCGTCTGGAACGAGAAGACAATCCCTGTCGTGTTGCGGCGCGGCAAAGGTCAGCGAATTCGGATGCGTCTCCCCTACTCCAAGAACAGCCGGCTCTGGCTCCAAATATGGGCAGCGGCTACGGCCTGCTTGGATCGAACTGCCGCAATGCGGGGGCAGTCGAAAGCTCGGTTCAACGAGTTCGTGACGCGAGCGCTGGAGCATTACAAGCAGCTCTAGGTGATCCGACCCTATGGGCTTCAACGGGCTGATCGAGATGGCTATGCGATGTCGAAAACCCTAAATGTTTCAGAAGCAGGTGTACCTTATCGTCCGTATCCGGGAGATCAATCTCATCGGGAAGGGCAATCCGGAGAGAGTGCGGCTTCCGTTTTTTCTCCACATGATGACATAACCGTCGCGGGCAAAGCCTAGAACAAACGCGTCAACAAGCCTAACCTTGCCGTCGATGGTATCGATGAAGTCGGCCTTGCATGAAATGCCGACTCGGTGCACCTTGCCATTCGTGGTTGGGCACCCGCGACTTGTCGCCGAGTCAAACGTCTGGAACTTGCTTAT
This sequence comes from Neorhizobium sp. UBA3556, assembly GCA_002376235.1. GTDB lineage: Bacteria > Pseudomonadota > Alphaproteobacteria > Rhizobiales > Rhizobiaceae > Neorhizobium. The sequence goes on from DFNX01000008.1 coordinate 121,000, forward strand.
CTTCGCAACCGCAACCGCATCCCACAGCGGCTTGCTGCGTAATCGGCGAACGGCATGCCAATAGCTGGAGATGCTGATGTTTGAACTCAAAATCAATCCAAGTTTTGAAAACCTCGAGGCTGCAAAGCACGAGTTGCTCAAGAAACTTCCAGCGGTGAAATCATCCCACCGATGCGAAGCGCTCGGCAGGAGCCTTGGCTACGGAAGCTATTCAGCGGCGCGGGCCGCGTCGAAAAAGACTGCTGACCCAGTTATTGTGGACGGGCAGGCGTTTCAGAAATATCTCGAGAGCCAGGGATTCAACGTTTCCTCAAATGTCCTTTATCGAGCGATTGCAAAGGTTGCGATCGCTAACGTCGTCACTGCCAACGAGTTGCTCAGCGTATGGGGGATTGGTTCAGGCAGGTCACAGCGGAAGCCTGACGGAAAGTGGGAAGATCCCCAAGAGCGGTACGCGCGCTTTAGGAAACACCGATCGGAGTTGTTTGAAGACTACGCGATCACCCCCTTCCTGCTGTCACTAGCCCTTTTAGCAAGAGTTGCCCGCACAAAGACGATCCGGCAAGGAACGGGTAGCTACGGTGTGAAGCACATCGCCGAGAATTTTAAATGCACCTATCCAGACGGCGAGAAACTCGGACCGCATTATGTGCCGAACGGCGTGCTGATAGCTGCGGCAATCCATGCCGGATTTATGACGAAATCCCACTTCGACGAGCTTGGCTATCACTCGCTGAATGTGACGTTCAATATGTCGAAGCCTTGCCTCGATGACCTCGATTATGAAATTCGTCCCAACACTGGCCGGTCCGAGGATCGGAGACGTGCTGAGGAACGCCGGAGACTGAAGAAGGCGTCCCCGACAATATGGGGGCTTTAGAAGCTGAATAACGGTGTCGGATTATCGCGGCAGACAACAAGGGTCAGGCTCTTCTTCGCTCTGCTAAGCCCGACATACATCAGCCGGCGCTTGTAATCGGTATTCGAAAACGAGGTTTTGTCACACATCATCACCACGGCATTGTCGCACTCGAGGCCTTTCGATTTATGGACGGTGCTGATGCATTTCCTGGGAGGTTGCGGGTGCGAAAATGTTCTGCGTCTGGTGATTTCGCCCAGACCTTCCTGGGCGGAAACAAAGCTGCCGAGTTTGATCGCGTCGTGAAATTCGCTTTTGAGATCAATCGAGATCTGCGAGAAGCCCGCCGTTTTGTTGGCGATGAGACCCTTGAGATACGCAAGCGCTAGGCCGACGCCTTGATGATCAGGCCTTTCCAGCAAGTGGCGGCTCAGTGCTTGCAGTTCCGCCGGCATCCCGCGTGTTAGTTTGACGCACTTGTCCTCCACTTCTTTTCTGATGCGCTGACCATGCGTTGATGCGGTAAATCCGGTACAGGTGGCGCCTACAAAGCTTATGAAGGCATCTGTCATATCTGCGACCGAGCCCTGTGAGCGCTCTGCACTGGCCACCAACGCTGATAGCGCGTTGCGGCTGTGGCCCTCCCAGATCCGCATCGACCGGTAGAAGAACGCGTTCAGATGATCGACTCGATCATTGGCAGAAGCAAGCACGAGCAGTTGCCGGGATCTTGCCGCCAGGTCTGAGATTGGACGGCGGTCGTCTCTCGACATTGCAAGTGCCTTGCGAGCGTTGCTGGCCGAATTGCTGGCGTACAAAACTGTCAATCCCCTGGGCAGCGCACCGGCAAGGCTTATGGCGCGCCCATTTGAAAGCGTTTCGCGGGCGTCGAGGACCCATTTTCCGAGGTCGGGAGAGCCATCCTTCCATCGGTGAGGTACTGATAGTTTGCCGAACCCGCCTAGTGTTGTCAGTTGCATCCACCGTTCCAGCGCCAATCGCGTGCCGTTGCCACGTCCGCCATAGATGATCTGCATAGGATCGCCCAGGAACCTAATCTGTGAGCCTGCTCTGTGCAGAGCCATCACTGCCGCGTGCTGATCAGCGCCCGCATCCTGGTGTTCATCACAAACGATGATCGGATAGAGCCTGGCGGCGGCTCTTGATACAGACACCGCACGTTCGAGAAGCCGGCTGCAGCGAGCGGCCACGACGTCGTAAGCATCGTGTTCACGAGCCCAGCTTCCCACATCGGCCGGCAGATCCAGGGCACGATGGTACATCGCTGCAATCTCTGTCAGGAAACTGTCGATGGTCCGGATCTCTACGCGAGAGGATTCGCCTCGGGTGCGGTCGGCGAATACCGACCTGGCGGCATGTGTATGCGTCAGGATGAGCACTCGACCCGCCGGAAGCGTCCGGGCGGCCTTTGAAGCATACCGGGCGCCTTGGTAGGTCTTCCCGCAACCGGCAGGCGCTTCGATCACGACAAGGCCTTGATCGGAGCATAAGAGCGAAAAGACGTCCTCGTCCGTCAAAACGACAGCTCCCCGGGCGCGAAAGTCCGTTCGCCGACTTCCAATCGTATCGCGTTGATGAAAGGTAGCAGGTCCGGCTCGACCTTCGACCACAGGCCCAGGTCGATCATTTTTCCGCAAAGTTCAACACCGCCGCCGATCGACTTGAACCAGCGTTGACTATGCTTGCCCCATTCCTTGCCAGTTCGATCATCCGGCGCGCCGCTTTTGTCGCCAGTCGCGGCTGCGACAATGACCCTCCGAAGTGCTGCGGCAGACCCGCAAGCCTTCATGATGTCTGCCTCCTCCTTGCCCTCGATGCCGATCCGGTCGGCGAGGGTCCGGAGGCGTTCCCCACTGAGACCGTCTCCGTCAAAAGCAAGAGACAGCAATTTATCGTCGGGGACATGCGCAATGATGTTTTCTTCAAGACATCCCGTCGGCCACTGAAAAAGCTTGGCACCAGCCGAAGTCTTGAGCTTTTGCCACCTCCCGGAAAACCTCCCCTCGTCGTCGCAAAAGCCGGCAGCACTGATCCCAGCGGCATGGAGAGCTTCCAGAAGGCCAAGCATCGCATCGTTACCACCGCCGTCAGCAATGCGAATTCCGTAAATGTACTCCTGCCCGTTGAAAACGAGACGCAATAGGGTGCGGACAAAGCCTACCTCGGTCACGCCTTCAGCGATAATCGGGACACGCGACAAGAATGTCTCGGGATCACGGCTCTGCTGCCTCGCAACCTTTTCCTGGTGAAGCTGGCCAATTCGTCCGCTCCCATCCATGTACCAAAGAGCAGCTGCTTTTGCCGCCGCAATGACGATAGGGCTATGCGTCGTCAGAAAGCATTGCTGATCGTCAGATGCCAAAACATCGAGAAGCTGGCGCAGCCGGTAAGGCTCGAGCCCACGTTCGATTTCATCAATTACCGTCAGGCGGGTCGAGGCCTCGATTGCCCCTGCGACCTGAAGTGCCGCCATTCTGCGCGTTCCGGCCCCCCAACTCGCGAGAGGAAGCAGAGTGCCATCCTTGTCGGCAAGCAGGCCGACGAGAGCACCGATTGAAAGACCCTGGCTACTTGTCAACCCGATATCGAGATTGTGCGGGAGACCAGCCGCCTTCAATGTCTTATCGAGATCCTTCAGTGCTTCAGCCTCTTCGCCGGTAAAGGCACTTGAGACATCGACCGAAGCGACCTTTGCACTGATGCGGGACTTCAGATTGCCCTTGGAGAGGAGTCGATCGAGCGCAGAGCCCGTCACGAGCCGCAAATCTCGGTCATTGCGATCATCGTTGGCGAGCCGCACTACACCTATCTTTCTACGAAGACCTGTCGAAAGAGCAACGGGTTCCATGTTTGGCTGCACGACTTCCCATATCAGTTCCAGATCCGGCGTACCTCTGACCCGCAGGAGGTAAACAGGGTCACTGTTGGCGCCCTCCTGCTCGGGATCTGGCAGAACGGCATCCTTTCCATTCCATTCCCAAGGCCACAGCGTCTGCTGGAAATTCGCAAGTTCTATCTCAGTCGGCAAGCTGACGGCGGCCTCAATCGAGAAGCCTGCTTCAAGTGATCTGTTGTAATAGTCAGTTTCGGAAACCTGAGCAGAGTTTGTCGGGCTGAACAGCAACCCTATTGCATGAAGAAGCGTCGATTTGCCGGAGTCCCCGCCTCCGATCAGCAGGTTCATCGTGCCATCGGGATACCATTCGGTCTCCGCCAGTCCTCGGAAGTTGGCAATCCGGAGGCGTCGTATGCGAGGTTGCTTGTTCATCACCGAGCCGAATCAGTAGATTGTAAGACCAACCACAAGCTGTCGAAGTTTCGGAGAATAGCAAGCTTTTGGAGATGAAGCATACACGGAGCGGCAATAACGAACGGTCGATGAACCGTAGATTTTTAAGCCGCTATCGAAGAAAGCCAACATGGCTTGCACGTTGACCTGATGACCACAAACTTTCGCAGTTACGGGGCTCACTTACATTGACCGCTCTCATTCTAAAGAGCCGTTGCTGCAGTCTTTACAATACATCGTCATAGTATCCCCCACGCCCGAAACCTCCCCCTCCCCGTCATCTCGCGCAGTCCGAGCTCCAAAACGATCCGCCGCGCCGCCTGCGGCGTGACGTCCAGCGTTTTCGCCACCATCCCGGCCGACACCAACGGCCGCGCCATCACCAGTTCCACCAGTTCCGGCAGTTTTGAAAACGTTCGCCGCCCTTCGAGCTTCCGGTCCATCATCGTCTTCGCCAACGTCAGCCGGTCATGCTCTTTCAAGCCGATCTCGGCGGCCGCCAGCAACCCGTGGGCAATGGCCAGCAGCCGCGTCTCCCGATCGCGATGGCGCCGCCGATCGACCGGAATGGTTTTGAGGCCGAGGTTGATGGCGGCCAGATGGCCACCGCTGGTGATGCCCGCCTCCCGCAGGATCGACGCGGCAAACAATCGGCCAAGCCAGGGCGCGTGCTGCAGGACGAACAGTTCGTTCCAGGCATCGAGAGCGATGGTCCCCTTCAATATCGCCGGCAAGTGTTCGGCCTGGCGGAGCACGCCGCGCCATTCGTCGAGCCGGGCATCTTCGTCCCAGTCGAGATCGTAGATCATCGGGTCCTTTTCCGGACGGCTGACCGTTGCCCGGCCGCCGATGCGCCCGGGGTGTGTTGCGTCCTCGATTGCGGCCGACGATCGGGCCAGCGTCGCATCGATGGCGGCGAGGTCGACGCCGGGCAAATTTCCTGCGTCGTCGCCATCGCCCCCCTCCCCTTCCGCATCGACGGCGACCGCGGTCCTCACGACGCCGGCGGGTGCCACAGCCTCGGCGTCGCCCGTAGCGGTGTCCGACGTCTGTCGCAAAATCCGGATACCATCGGACGACAGTGCCCAATCCGGCGACTGCCCAGAAATCCGTCGGCGGGTGCGCAGCACGTCGCGGGCGATGGTGAGTTCGTGGGTTGGGGTGCGGGTATCGCGAAAGGCGTCGTGGAGGACGAGGTCTTCGAGATGGACGAGTTCGCCGTCGATCCACAGCGATGCACAGGCGTCGGCGAAATTGGATCGTTCGATCCAGCCGCTTCCGACCTTCGACTTGGCAATGCGCTCGTCGAGACGGGTCAGAGCGACCGCCGCGTCAAAAGTCGGCCCCATCAAGTTTGAAATGCTGATTTTCGCGAGATCGTAAGCCATTGAATTTATGGTAAACTATCTTTTAAAGGAACTCTATATCAATATTGCAGTTCGCCACATGGTATGATTGCCGGGTGACGTCATAACCATCGATAACTAACGTTTATCGATGGTAGATTGATTTTCGACTGCGAGTAGCTAAACCTTGTTTTCGGCAGCTGGAAACGAACGAATTCTCACATGAACCATCACTATTTGCCTGAGAGCTATTTGAGAGCTTGGTCAGGCCCTGATCATAAGTTGACACGATACGCGCGCATCTTCGGAGACAAGATATCTGTCGAGCGGTGGGCGCCGGCATCTGTTGGCTCGGTAAAGGACCTTTACGCGCTGCCCATGCTACCGGAGCACCTCAAGCAGGGCATTGAGCAGATTTACATGCAGCGGATCGACGATGCCATGGTGAAGCCTCTCACCATGCTTAAACGGGGCGAAATACCTGTCGAGCGCCGTGACAGAGAAGCTTGGGCAATTTTCATTGCGTCTCTATATTTTAGGATCCCGGAAGCCGTTGAGGCTCTAGACGGAAACTTTGCCGCAAATTGGAAGAGCGCGGACGCTGATTTCCGCCGCCACCTTCAGAAGCAAGGATTGTCGGACACTGAAATTGAGCATCTATACAGCAGCGCCGAACATCTAGATCCGCGCTTCTGGTCTAAGATTTCGCTCGTGGACTTCATTCTGCGGGGTAGACCAGTTGGTGAAACCATGGAGCTCGAGTGGGTCGTCATAACTATCGATGTTGCGCTTCTCATGACATCCGACTGTCCGCTCATGTTGCAGCGTGACGAAACCGACTTGACGCTAAACTATCTCGCATTGGCATTGAGCCCCCACACAATTGTTCATCGCATACCGCAGCCAGGATGCCTTTACCAATCTGGTTGGATCCTCGCCGACGGATTTGGTCGAGCGCTACAATGGCTCAGTCGTGGCCTACGCCCGTGACCTCGTCATCGCTAGCGACCACAGCGATCAGGATCAAGTTCGAGAGTTAATGTCTGCAAATTGGATGCCCATTTATGATCAGGAAACCTGAGAAGAGTCCGATTGAGCGACGCGCCGTCGAGCTCGACACGATCGCCTCCGTGCTGCCGATCGACCGGCGGGATGAGCTTGCCGAGTTGATCACCGATGGCGATATCGAAACCCTTCGCCATCTCGTCAACGAGGGCATGGGCGCCAACACTTTGCGAGCCATTACCTCCGATCTAGCATATATCGAAGCCTGGGCACTGGCTGCGACTAAACGATCGCTGCCCTGGCCGGCGCCCGAGGCGCTGCTTTTGAAGTTCGTCGCGCAGCATCTTTGGGATCCGCAAAAGCGGGCCACCGATCCCGATCATGGCATGCCGGCCGACGTCGCCGACAACTTGCGCGGCCAAAATTTTCTGAAATCGACTGGGCCGCATGCGCCGGCGACCGTGCGCCGGCGGCTGGCCAACTGGTCGACGCTGACCAAATGGCGCGGCCTCGACGGCGCCTTCGCCTCCCCTCCCCTCAAATCGGCCATTAGGCTCGCCGTGCGCGCCGCGCCTCGGAAGCGGCAGAGGAAGAGTGCCAAGGCGGTTACCGGCGAAGTGCTGGCCAAACTACTGGCGACGTGCTCGACCGACAATCTGCGTGATGTGCGGGACCGGGCGATCCTGATGGTCGCCTTCGCCTCCGGCGGCCGCCGGCGCAGCGAGATCGCCGGGCTTCGCCTTGAGCAGTTGAGCATCGAGGCCCCGATCGAGGTTCCCGACGGCCCTCCCCTCCCCTCTTTGGCGATCCACCTCGGTCGAACGAAAACGACGAATGGTGAGCACGATGATGTCGTCTATCTCACCGGTCGGCCTGTGGATGCGCTGTATGAGTGGATCGCAGCGGCCAAGCTAGAGAGCGGCAGTGTGTTTAGGGGGATCGGGCGTTGGGGCACGGTGTCCAAGCGCACTATCGATCCGCAGTCGATCAATGCGATCTTGAAACAGCGGGTGGAGATGGCTGGGTTGGAGGCTGTGGAGTTTTCGGCACACGGATTGCGGTCCGGCTATTTGACGGAGGCCGCCAATCGCGGAATTCCACTTCCCGAGGCAATGCAGCAATCTCGTCATCGCTCGGTTCAACAAGCCTCTGGTTATTATAACGACGCGACACGAAGAAGTGGACGAGCGGCTAGGCTACTACGCTGAGATTGGGGACCTCAACCACTGATCGGATCAGTCGGATAGTCAGCCATATCGAGGCCTATCCTCTTTGCATACGCGTAGGCCTGAGCCTTGATTTCCTCCGGCATAATCGTTTCGGAGAAAGTGACCGGCTGCCCTCTAAAGAACCATGGCATTTGATCGAAATCTGAGAGATCGCAGCGCATTGAAAGACCACCATTAATGCTTGAGATGGTGGCGCTATCATCCCGGAGAAACAGAACGCCCTCTGAATGATGCGCGGGCGGCGTCACGTCAACAAGTTTGCCATCCGGCATCTACCAGATGCTGTGATGCTCGGCGAGAAGCAAGGACGATGGTGTACCGTCCGCAAGCGTCGCATTGAACCGCCAAAATGCCCGCCCATGGACACGCTTCCCGGCTTTTTTCTTTGCAATGTCTTTTGCTGATGCGTGGCAAAATCGCGGCTCATACCCGTGATCTTCGTATTTGACAAAAACCGGCACACCAGAAAGCCTGTGAAGCTTCAACAGCCCAACGACGTCTGCGTCCGTGGGATTTGGCAAATCTACTGTGTCTGTCATCCAGGATCACTTTCCACATTCAAGTGAGAGCTCATCGTTCAAGACAGCAAGCGTTTCAAAAACGTATTGTTGTCTTTCATATCCTCGACGAGGAAGTCAGATATTTCCGTAAAAATGCGATCGTCAGGTCGGCCGCCTGCGTCGAAGTACGTGAAGCTTTCCGTCTTCGTGCCGGCTCCATTTCCGAGCGTGTGAACCTTAGACAACTGATCTACTACGGATTGGTCTGGAGCATTGCTCGATACAAGCAAAAGGCGATGTGCCCGAACACCGTAAGCAAGACCTGTAAGTTCGCGGCCTAGTGACTTGTCCGGACCACGACTTCGAAACTTGGCCTCCACCGCGAACATGGGGCGGGGCAACTTGGAAGAGGTTTTAGTCCACTTTCGGAGTAACGATATGGCTCGTGTGGGTGCAATGGAGATATCGAGTTCGTGGCCCAGGATGGCGCCGACATGATGATCCGGCCATTCGACTGACCCATGCAGCTCAAAGGCCCTGCCTTTCCCGATCGAGACTAAGAAATACGAAGGGTCCGTCGGAAGCTGCGTCTCGTTAAGTCGGCCGGGCCCACCTCGGAGCAGAAACCGCTTTTTCTTCGGGAATGGTTTGGGACAAAGCTGGACGTCAACCCCGGTCCTCCGAAGCTCTGCTCTGAGAGAGAAAAGGATAAGAGCCTCGAATAGCTTTCCCTTGCCATCATACTGTTGGAGGAGCACCTCGGAGGCACCGGCCCTTTGTCGAATGTGACCAACCAATCCCCCAAGGGCGCTGCTTAGACGCGCCTTCAGCTCTTTTTTCTCGGCCTCCGTTCGTTCACGGCGTTTAGATGCGGCGAGTTGGGGGGACATCGACATCTCCTTTTTCTGCCGATTGGTCGTGAGACGGCTTTGGCGCCATAGTCGGAATTGGTGCTGGCCCGGAAGGCGGTGCCCCGCCCCTTCCGGGACTGGGATCGCTTGAAGGTGGTCCCGAACGAAGTCTCTTAACAATCGTACGCAACCGCGCGATGAACGGACCATAATCTGGACTTCCGAGCGGCAATTCGACGCCCGTATCATCAAGCACCATCAAGAAGTGCTCCTCGGAAACCTCTTTCTCGTCCTTATCGCGCAAATCTATGATGCGGCGCCACGCCTCGTACGGAAAAATGATGTTATGCTGGATGACGTCGGCTACGATCGCTTCCTGCTCCTCGACGTCAAAAGCCTTACCGTTCTTTCCGTCCCCTATCCTTCGGACGCCCTCTAGAGCCGTATTGTAGAACCCGGCGGTCGCCAATTCCGAAAAGAGCGAGGCTATGAACGGATCAGGTGTGAAATTCATAAAGATTGCTCAGTTCATCCATTGTGCGTTGAGCTGGTGTAATGCAGCGAAGTCGACGAACTGTTAAGGCTCTGCAGATTTGCAAAACGCCATCAGAATGGGATTGAGGGTGAGACGTTTATCATGATCGTTGCCTTATCCAGGACGCGGACTAGCCGCCCGAAATTAGAGATTATACTCCGGTCGCCGTCTCGTTTGCATCTGATCACTAAACGGCACAGAATGACGAAACGGCGAGCTCAAGTGCCGTAAAAGTCTGATATTAAACCCATAATATCGAAAATAAACGGCTGACAAGTTTGGTTCATCTCCAGCTGGTTGGTTTCGCTCGCCGCCGGGCGAGCCTCGCTACCCAGCTGCAGCTTGATGATCACCGTTCACCCTCAGCAGTGCCATCAACATCCGTCCAAGCGAAAATTCTCCGCGTTCCGAGCGCCGAGTGAGATCGCGCAGGTAGCCGCCAGCCGAATTGATCATGTTCGACCGCTCCAAGATGCACGCGATAGCAACCGCGGCATTTTCCGGCCCCATCGCTTCGCAAGCTTCCTCGTAAGCTGATGCGCTTACCCCCAGCATCGACCGGACGACCACCGCGGCAGACATAAGGTCACGCCACTGCGAAACACTTCCGCTCGGGCCATAGTCACCAATTTGAGGGCAAGCCCGCATCACGAGGCCAAGTGGAAACGCTTTGATTTCACCCATTTTGGCTTTCGGCTCACTCACAGCCTGCTGCTTACCCACGGACTTCTCGCCCTGCTCTTTTTCAGAGCTAGGTTCAAGTTCATAGATGGATTCTGGTTTTGAATTCTGTATGTGACGGTCATTCTGACTATCATTGCCATTCATATTTGTGGATTCCAGCTGCAAATCCAGCCGGTTGATCACCTCGTCTCGTAGCAGCTGCATTTCGTCGAGTGTCGCTTCGACCTGAAGTCGGCTTGGGTATCGTGGGTGCCTGGCAAGGATGCCAATATAAACTGCCTCGACGGCCTCCCAGTCACCACTGACGCCTTCTTCAAGTGCGGCTGAGATAAGCTTGCGGACATCCCGCCGGCAGATCGTTAGCGCTTCCTTCACCTTGCGGAAACGCATGCGCTCCGCAACGACATCCTGAGCCAATAACGCCAGCTCAGCGGAGCGTACGGCTAGGGGCGTGAGATCAAAGCCATAGGCGATATCAATTTCGCCATCACGGTTGCGGCGAGCAAAGCGCTTCCCGTTCGGGCTATCGCGCCGTTGTATCAAGCCCGCATTTACAAGAGCCGCGAGTTGGCGGCGGAGCGTTGTCTCGGTAATGCCGTGAGCCCGGAGAGAAAGCTGGGCATTAGATGGAAACACGACTAACCCGTGCTCCGTATCGAGTTCGTTATCCGGGTGAAACGTCAGAAGCGCGTCGAGCACAGCAAGTGCCCGGTCTTGCAGACCCAAGCGTTCTCGCGCCTCGCTGATATCGCGGAACACCTTCCATTTTTCAACGCGCGCATCGCTCTTGGCATCAGCAACCGCAAGCTGGCCTTTTACCAAGGCAAGCGTCATCGACCGCCGCCCAAAAGGCGTCGTGACATGTCCCGTCTGCATTTTTCTCTCACCTCTCGTTAGGCAAAAGAAATCCGCTCACCAAATCGGCGCCAAGACTCTTGACTGTGATTCCGGGAAATGCGATTCTCAATCCTGCGAAAGATAACGAGAGAGGCTTCCACGGTTTACCGTTTGGGGGCCTTTTTCTTTTGCGGTTTAGTCTCCGTTGTTGTTGGACCTTGATCCCATGTACTCGTCATACAAGCGATCCATATGGGTGGAGAGCCAATCGCCGAACGGCTTCGCCTCGGCTCTCGAAAGCTCGATGGCGACCTTTTTCGACTTGGCATTCATCGAAACACTCAGCGAATTGTCGCTAGACGTCCAGTCACGCGTCGCGGCTTGGGCCTTGGGGGTTTTCGCCTCAGACTTGACCTTGTAGCGCTTGAGGTGATCGTGGAGAGCATCAAACCGCTTCTCCTCAGCCAACTCCAAGAACTCGCTGCTCCCAGCATGCTCGACGGCGACCTTCGACAGGGCAGGGGCCAACACCAGTTGTCGCAGGCTCAGCCACTTATCGCGCCCTATGCCTTTCGATGCTCCAAGCATCTTGATGACAGGAGCAGGGACAACCTCAATGACCCCGAGCATTTTTGACAGCATCGCTTCATCGACAGCGAGCGAAGAGCGAACGACGTCCTTTGTCAGACCCGAGGAGAGCAGGTTCTGGGCAAAGAACGCGCGCTCGATGAAAGACAGGTTTGACCGGGCGGAGTTCTCCTGGCCCTGGGCAATCGCCGACGCTGTGTCATCCAGCTTCTTTATGACTGCTTTGACCTTAATCCCGAGGTCCTTGGCTACCTTCAGTCGACGATGTCCGAAGACCACCATATAGCGCTTGCTATCGGCAGAGCTCGGTCGAACAAGAATGGGCGACGTCTGGCCAGAGGTCTGGATGGCGCTTTTGAGCTCCTGATACTCATCGCCGTCGTCTGAAAGACGGTCCGCGACGAAAGACACGTCAACAAGCTGCGGATCCAACTCGACGATCACCTCGCCTTCCATCAGCTTCTTGGTGTTTTCGGCCATGTCCTCGATTGAGCGGACAACTGTCTTGGCCGCACCGGTCATGCCATAGCCTGGCTTCGGGGGAGCGTTTTCCGACAGTGACGATAGGTCGAGTTTCGCGAAGGGATTTTCACGCGACATTGTGCATCTCCACACGCAGCATCAACTTGGATAAGGTGTTACGATTGCTCACGAACACGATTTTAAAAACGGCTGACAAGGACGTCATTTCCGCCCCCATGCGCCATGGATCAACTCAACGACTTCGCTATTTGCTGCGTTGAGGCTTTCAATTGCCCGGTCATAGGTTTGACGGACGAAATCCGAGCGCTCGACCTCGTACAGGGTTTGCTTGCGGATCGACGCATCGGATATGGCGGTCGACTTTAGCACGTGATTTCGCAGCATCTGCTGGGCAAACATGGACTGCATGAAACCGACCATCTGTGCTTGCGGGATGTCGGTTGGTTCGAACCGGGTCACCAGATATCGGAACCATTCCACGCGGATTTCTGCTCCTGCTTCCGCGACCGGCGTCATGATGCCGCCAAGCATCTGCAAAAACTGGCTCATCGACATGATGTCCAGCATTTGAGGGTGTATGGTGATAAGGATGCCGGTGGACGCCATCAATGCGGTAATCGTCAGGTATCCGAGCTGGGGAGGGCAGTCGATGACGACCACATCGTAGCGGTCATCCACTTCCTTCAGCGCGTTGACGATACGCATGTGGAAGAGACGCCCCTCATCCCCCTTCTTAGAAGCTATCGCCAGTGGCACATCGTATTCGAACTCCTGGAGAACCAGGTTTGCCGGGACAACATCTAGTCCGGGGATGTTGGTCGATTGAATGACTTCCGAGATAGGTCTGCGTTCGTCGTCAAATCGGAGCGCTTCGTACAGGGATGCCGTGTCGTCCAGCTCTGGCTGGATACCGAACAGCGATGTCAGCGACGCTTGAGGGTCGAGATCGACGGCCAGAACCCGATGACCGGTGAGGGCAAGATACTGTGCAAGATGTGCTGCTGTCGTCGTCTTGCCGCTACCACCTTTGAAGTTCACGACCGAGACGACCTGCATTGGCTCGCCGTCGCGCCGCTTCGGAACGTAATAACGCTTGTCTGATTTCTTGTTAGCTTCCAGGTATTCCCTAAGAGCCAACATTTGGTCAGCCGTATACGTGCGTCGACCGCCAACCGCCTCGATCTCCGGACCTTTCCCTTCCGCGTGGATCTGCCTCAGATGGCTTTGAGTGACGCCCATGAAGTCGGCGACTTCCGGAAGCTGAAACTTGCGTAGCCCCTTGCGCGCATCCGGAGGATATTGCTGGCTCCGCAGCATATGCAGCGCACTTGAGATCTTGGCGCCCTGTTGAGCGATCTCGACATCAAATCTGTTAGGCTGCTGGCTCATTTGGCAAACTATATCCTGAGAGGCGAAACTTTCGAAAAAATGGCTGAGGGGCCATTATTTGCGCAACTATCATCCGATTCCGCGTGAGCGACAAGGATTTTAAAGTTAACGAAGGGTTAACCCGATCAGAGCCAGACAGCCGCGTTTAGATCTTTCGCTATTGTTTTCAGCACATTAGACGCCGAACGAGCAACTGGCGCCCTTTATCTTTCCTGTGATTCATTTTCGCAACTGACGCCGTTCCGGGCTCAATCGCGAAAGAATCTCAAAGATCCTGCCGGAATCACTTGTAGCCCGCGAGGTGCAAATTTGCACCTCGACATCACCGCGAGGTCGCGGTCTGTCTCTTCGTACACCCGAACGAGGGACGACCTAATCCATGCTTCGATCGCATTCCCGCCTTATCCGTAAACTGCAGGACGCACTCGGTGAGCCCTTATGCACCGCCCTGGACGACCCAACCGTTGTCGAAATTATGCTCAACCCTGATGGCAGGGTTTTCATCGAGCGGCTGGGCCATGGCGTTGAGCCGGCAGGCGAGATGCAGTCAGCCGCTGCAGAGACGGTGATCGGCTCGGTTGCCCATTCCCTGCACAGTGAGGCCGATACCGAGCGCCCGATCGTTTCTGGCGAACTCCCGATCGGCGGTCATCGCTTCGAGGGCTTGCTTCCGCCGGTCGTCAGCTCGCCAACGTTTACAATCCGGCGGCGCGCCTCGGCGCTGATCCCTCTCGATGACTATGTAACGACGAAGATCATGACAAAGACGCAGGCATCGATCATCCGCGGTGCCATCGCCAAGCGACTTAATATCGTCATTGCGGGCGGCACGGGATCCGGAAAGACGACGCTCGCGAATGCGGTCATCGCCGAGGTCGTCAGGACGGCGCCGGAAGATCGCATGGTCATTCTTGAGGACACATCCGAGATCCGGTGCGCCGCAGAAAATGCCGTAAGCCTTCACACCAGCGATTCTGTGGATATGGCAAGGCTTCTAAAGAGCACAATGCGTTTGCGTCCTGACCGAATTATCGTCGGCGAGGTCCGCGACGGGGCTGCCCTGACGCTGCTCAAGGCCTGGAACACGGGCCATCCCGGCGGCGTGACGACGATCCATTCCAACACAGCAACTTTGGCGCTTCGCCGCCTCGAGCAACTGACTGCCGAGGCGAGCCATCAGCCAATGCAGGCCGTAATCGGCGAAGCGGTGGATCTTGTGATCGCAATCGAACGCGCCGGACGAGGGCGCAGGGTACGGGAGGTGCTCCATGTCGAGGGCTTCAACGGATCTCGATACCGAACTGAACACTACCCCCAAATCGATGAGGATAGCCATGCTGCATAAACGTTTGCTCCGTCTGGGAGTTCTTGCCGCCATTCTGGGTGTGTCCATCGCCGCCCCGGCGCTTGCCAGCTCAGGAGGGAGCCTGCCGTGGGAAGGACCACTCAAGCAAATTCAGGAATCGATCACCGGGCCTGTTGCCGGCGCAGTGGCGCTCGTGAGCGTAGCGGCCGCCGGCATGACCCTGGCGTTTGGCGGCGAGATGAATGACTTCACTCGTGTCGCATTGAAAGTAACGCTTGTCTTAGGTCTCCTTCTCGGGATCACGAGCATTGTCGGCCTGTTCGGCGCCACCGGTGCCTCGATAGGCATAGATGGCATGGCTCAGGAACGAACCCCGCATCAGGCCTTCGATATCGCGGAAGGGGAGGGCCAACATGGCTGAGGCCGGGTATGCACTCCATCGGAACCGGATTCATCGCGCGCTTTCGCGTCCAAGCCTGCTGATGGGCGCTGACCGTGAGTTGGTCCTGATGACGGGGCTTGCCGCCGTGATCCTGATTTTCGTGGTGCTCACCACATACTCCATCTTGTTCGGGATCATAGCGTGGGCGGTGGTCTTCAGCATCCTCCGCGCCATGGCGAAATCCGACCCACTCATGCGGCAGGTCTATTTACGGCACATGCGCTACCGCGCGCACTATCGTTCGACCTCGTCGCCTTGGCGCAGCTTCTGAGGTTCGTAGATGGTCGCTTTACGCATGTTTCGATCGACGGCTCCATCCTTTGCCGATCTCGTTCCATATGCCGGCCTGGTCGAAAACGGGATCCTTCTCCTCAAGGATGGAAGCCTGATGGCCGGATGGTATTTCGCCGGCCCGGATGCAGAAAGCGCGACGGATCATGAGCGAAACGAACTGTCCCGGCAGATCAACGCCATTCTCTCTCGTCTCGGGTCCGGCTGGATGATCCAGGTTGAAGCTGTCAGAGTTCCAACCACCGAATATCCTTCGGCGGATCGCAGCCATATTCCCGAGCCAGTCACAGCAATGATCGACGACGAAAGGCGCAAGCATTTCGGACGCGAGCAGGGACACTTCGAGAGCCGCCAAGCCCTGATAATGACCTATCGTCCGCCAGAGCCTCGTCGCAACGGCCTCACCCGATACATTTACGCCGACATAGAAAGCCGGACAGCCAGCTACGCGGATACCGTCCTGGAGACCTTTCGGCGCTCGATCCGTGAGATCGAGCAGTATCTGGGCAACATCATCTCGGTACAGCGAATGCGGACTCGTGAAGCGGTCGAGCGAGGCGGTCAGCGCGTCGCGCGCTATGACGAACTCTTCCAGTTCATCCGCTTCGCGATAAGCGGTGAAAACCACCCAGTCCACCTTCCGGAAATTCCCATGTATCTGGATTGGCTGGCGACTGCCGAACTCGAGCACGGCCTGACGCCGCGCGTCGAAGCCCGGTTTCTCGGGGTCATCGCGATCGATGGCCTCCCGGCTGAGAGCTGGCCGGGCATCCTGAATAGCCTCAATCTCATGCCACTTACATATCGCTGGTCTTCGCGCTTCATCTTCCTCGATCCCGAGGAGGCCAAACAGCGCCTCGAGCGGACGCGCAAGAAATGGCAGCAGAAAGTTCGGCCGTTCATCGACCAGCTTTTCCAAACGCAATCCCGCTCCGTCGACCAGGATGCCCTGTCGATGGTGGCGGAAACTGAGGATGCCATCGCAGAAGCATCGTCGCAGCTTGTCGCCTACGGCTACTATACACCTGTCATCATCCTGTTCGATGCAGATCGCGAGGCCCTGCAAGAGAAAGCCGAATCCGTCCGTCGGCTGATCCAGGCCGAAGGGTTTGGCGCCCGTATCGAGACCTTGAATTCGACTGATGCGTTTCTCGGCAGTCTTCCTGGCAACTGGTACTGCAACATCCGGGAGCCGTTGATCAATACGCGCGACCTCGCTGATCTCGTGCCCCTCAACAGCGTATGGTCTGGCAGTCCGACCGCCACTTGCCCGTTTTATCGGCCTGATGCGCCGCCGCTGATGCAGGTGGCGTCCGGCTCGACGCCGTTCAGGCTGAACCTCCATGTCGACGACGTGGGCCACACTTTGGTTTTCGGTCCGACAGGTTCCGGTAAATCCACCTTGCTGGCCCTGATCGCTGCCCAATTCTGCCGCTACGAAAACGCCCAGATCTTCGCGTTCGATAAGGGCAACTCAATGCTGCCACTGACGCTTGCCGCCGGCGGCGCCCACTACGATATTGGCGGCGAGACAGGGGAGGGGGCAAACCTTTCGTTCTGCCCTCTATCGGAACTCTCGACCGATGGCGATCGTGCCTGGGCGTGCGAGTGGATTGAAACGCTCATCGCCCTTCAGGGCGTCCCGATTGCACCGGACATCCGCAATGCCATCTCCAGGCAGATCGCCTTGATGGCTTCCGCGCCCGGCCGCTCGTTGTCTGACTTCGTCAGTGGGGTCCAGATGCGTGAAATCAAGGACGCCCTCCATCACTACACCGTCGACGGATCGATTGGACAGCTTATGGATGCCGAAACCGATGGCTTAGCGCTTGGGCGCCTCCAGTGCTTTGAGATTGAAGAGCTGATGAATATGGGCGAGCGAAACCTGGTTCCCGTCTTGACCTACCTGTTTCGCCGCATCGAGAAGCGCCTTGACGGACGGCCGAGCCTAATCATTCTCGACGAGGCCTGGCTGATGCTCGGGCACCCGGTCTTCCGCGACAAGATCCGGGAATGGTTGAAGGTCCTGCGCAAGGCTAACTGCGCGGTCATTCTTGCGACGCAGTCGATCTCGGATGCGGAGCGCTCCGGGATCATCGATGTCCTCAAGGAATCCTGCCCCACGAAAATCTGCCTTCCCAATGGCGCTGCGCGCGAGAGCGGTACACGCGAATTCTACGAACGGATCGGCTTCAATGAACGGCAGATCGAAATCGTCGCGAACGCCATACCCAAGCGCGAGTATTACGTAACCTCTCCGGACGGGCGTCGGCTGTTCGACATGGCGCTTGGCCCGGTCACCCTGTCTTTCGTCGGGGCATCCGGGAAATCCGACCTCGCCCGCATCCGGGCACTGGAATCCACTCATGGACCAGATTGGCCGAAGCGATGGCTCACCGAAAGGGGGATCGATCACCATGAATAAGGGAAGTCTTTCACACTTGTCAGGACGGACAGTCATTTCGATCGCGATCGCCTTTGGCCTGGTCGCATCGCCAACGGCGTCACTCGCCGGCGCTGCCACCGGAGCTGCCACCGAGTGGACCCAGCTTCTCAACAATGGCGAGCTCATCTCACTGGTTGGCCAGTCCGGTACTCAAATCGAAAACCAGATCGCTCAGATCACGCAGCTTGCCGAGCAAATCCAGAACCAGCTCAACATCTACAAGAACATGCTGCAGAACACGGCCCAGCTGCCGAACCATATCTGGGGTGAGATTGAAGGTGATTTGAACCAGCTCCGTGACCTCGTCAATCAAGGGCAGGGCATCGCGTTTTCAATGGGCAATGCGGATGACCTCCTGAAGCAGCGCTTCAAGAGCTATCAGGATCTCAAAACCAACCTACCGAATGCCGACACGTTCTCAGCCACCTACCAAACGTGGTCGAGCACCAATCGCGACACGATCGCTGGCACGCTTAAAGCAGCGAGCCTAACGGCTGAGCAATTCGACAGCGAAGAAGAAACGATGAGCGAACTGCGCTCGATGTCTCAGTCGGCCGACGGTCAGATGAAAGCGCTCCAGGTCGGGCACCAGATCGCGGCCCAGCAAGTCGCCCAGATGCAGAAGCTCCGGGGCATTGTCTCACAGCAGACAACACTGATGGGAACATGGCTGCAGAGCGAGCAAACCGACAAGGATCTCGCTCAAGCACGCCGTGAGAAATTCTTCAATGCCGAGATCCGATCGGTACCGAATGGCCAGAAGATGGAGCCGCGCTGGTGACCCGTAAAGCGATGATCACATCCCTTCTTATCGTGGCCGCCGCAATGGCGGCGATCCTGACGGTCGTGGTAGCCAAAACCCAAACATCGTCTGCGTTCCCGATGAATGATAAGCAGCGCTCCGCACGAGAAAAGTTCTTCGGGACAGCGGAGAAACTCGGCCCGATCCCGAAGGGCCAGGAGATGCGTCCAAGATGGTGAATTGTCGGCTGATCTGCATATCGCTGATTTTCGGTATAGCCTGTGCGCTGTTTGCGGCCCCAGCCTTTGCCAATCAGGGTCAAGTTCTCACGGAACTGGAAAACCAGGTTTCGGCAGCTGCCAGAGGATGGCAGACCACCGTCATGGATGCGGCGAGATCCCTGTTCTGGATCCTCGCCGGCATCGAAGTCGGTATTGCTGCCGTATGGTTAGCGATCCAGGCGGCGTCCCTCGATAGCTGGGTTGCCGAGCTGATCCGGCGGATCATGTATGTCGGCTTTTTCCTCTTTGTCCTCACCCAGGGGCCAAGTTTCGCAAGGGCGGTCGTCGACAGCCTTTTCCAGATAGGTGCCGGCGGTGGCTCGGCTTCGCCGGCCGAGGTGTTCGATGCGGGCATTCGCGTCGCATCGAAAATGTCGGAGCAAGCCAAGTTCGGCGTATTTGAGGACAATGCGCTGGCGATTGCCGCGGTGCTTGCGATGTGCGTTGTCGTGATTTGCTTTTCACTTGTGGCTGCCATTTTCGTCTCCGTCATGGTCGAGATGTATGTCGGCTTGCTGGCTGGCATGATCATGCTGGGGCTAGGCCACGGACTCATTAGCT
>DFNX01000002.1 GCA_002376235.1 Neorhizobium sp. UBA3556
AAAGTTGCTGGTCGCCCGGCAGCAACTCTGACCATCGCGGATAGCCCAGAAAGTTCGATGTCTTTTCATAGAGATTGCGCAGCAGTGTGAAATGATAGCGCTCGATCTTGTCCGCCGCGATTGCCTCCTCCAGCGTCCGCTTGAGGTAAAGGTGATAAGAAAAGCTCTGGTTGGAATCGCCATTCTTCGTGTCTAGCTCAAAGGTTCCATCCTCCAGCCTTTTCAGCATGTAGCAGGTTTTTTTCCCCAACTCATTGAACAGCACGTTAAAGAACAGCGGGCTGTGGGTCGTAATGATGAATTTCAGGCCGTTCACGCTTTCACTTCTCTTGATGAGGTCAGCGACATCGACGGCAAGCTGAATAAGATGGTTCTCGTCGAGCGAGCTAACTGGATCATCGATGAATATGTATTCGAGATCGTTGAACTGATCCGTCTCGCGCTCATCGACTTCGGCGACATTGCGGGTGCTGATGACCTGATCCAGCAGGCAATAAAAAACGCTCCAGATGAAGTTGCTTTCTTCACCCTTCGATATTTTGAGACGTTCTGGGTTGGTCTCCGGATCTTGCCCCAGTGTGAAGATCACTTCGGAAAATGGCGGGACGGTAATCTCTTTGTCGTCCTTGTCCCTTGTTTTGTATTCCTCATTGAAGCGGGGCGTAAGGTTCGGCTGGGTGTAACGCTGAAACACGGTGATCACATTGAGGTCGAGTCCAAGATCTTCGAAGGCGGACCTGGTGAACGCATTCGGCTGAATGCAGAGCTTCCGCTCGGTATCGCCGGTCAGATCATTGTCCCAGTAAAAGAGATCTTCGGTAAAGGCGTTGTAGTAGAGCACCTTAGGGCGATAATCGTCGTCCCGTTCCTCGGTCTTTGGGTCGATTAGCTCTCTGAATGCGCGGGACAGTCGCGTCTTGCCGGAGGCGTTGAACGCATAGATCAGCTGCACCTTCTTGTCGGCGTCCCTCAGCGTCTCGGCAATCTCGGTCAGGGTCTGTCCCATTTACGCCGCCTCTGCATCGGGTTTGGGAAAGCTCAGCAGCTGATCGCGGTAATAGGCATATTGTTTTTCGCGCAGCTCGATCTCGCGGGCCAGGCCTTCGCTGATCGAAGTCGTCAGCGTGTCGAACTTGTCAAGGATTGCGACAATGCGCGTCTGTTCCTCGAGAGACTTAGCAGGGTCGTGTGGGAAAGGAACCGGCAGCCGCACATTCTTGACCCCATCAATCAGGAGCCTTTTGATCTTACCGCTCGAAACGTACTTCGCTTTCTGATCATGAAAGGCATTTGTTTGCATCGCATATGCGATGAACTTAGGGTTCATGTTATGGCGGAAAGCATAGCTATCATCGTGGATCGCGACTTTTTCTTCTCCCAGCCACGCGACCGCTTTGCCAACGTCTTCAATTGTTTCGCTGACGCCCGCGATGACAACATCACTCGGCTCAGCATATCGCAACGACGCCGCCATATCACTTCTGACCTTTGAATGCGTTTTGTGCGCGAAGACACCATAGTGCGTATAGATTTCGCCATAGTGGATTGCGCCAATGCCTTCATCGACATAATCGGCTTTCGTAAAGCGCTTCCCACGGATGAACTCACCAATTTCGTCCAAGGGTTTCCATTCGACATCCCCACCTTCAAAGCTGAGAAGCCGGTCACGGTAGTGGTTGTACTGTTTCTTGCGGGCGGCAAGCTCGACGGCAAGCTCGGCGGTAAGCTCGGCGGTAAGCTCGGTGGAGCTGTCGAGTATCCGGACAATCTCCCCCTGTATCGCCAGCGACTTCTCCGGATCATCCGGGCACGGGATGGGGACAAGGTACTGTAGAATGTACGATTTGCTTCCACGAGGCATCTTTGCGCCCTTGGAGTGCTGAATATTGTACTCGAAGAAATCTTCGTCGGTCAGAACCTGAAAAAGATAGCGCGAGTTCAACACAGAGTCTGTTGGATGAACCACCAGAACGTCCCCATTGGTTCCACCTCTCCGATCTGCGTGCCAGATTTTCCTGAGGTAGGGTCGAATGTTGCCGATAAGGACGTCGCCCTCCTTGAATTCGGTAAGATTGCCGGACGTAGGAACGTAGCTTGAATCTACCCTCCCAGCTCGGTTTTGAAGAAGGTTGTCCACTCCGACGTAGTTTGACTCATTGAGCTGATCGGAACAGATGCGGGTCGTTGAATACTGTGCAATATCCCCCAACGGCACCCACGCCACCTCAGCTCCATCCAGCAGCTTCTCCAGAAAACCGGCAG
Source organism: Neorhizobium sp. UBA3556 (assembly GCA_002376235.1). Classification (GTDB taxonomy): domain Bacteria; phylum Pseudomonadota; class Alphaproteobacteria; order Rhizobiales; family Rhizobiaceae; genus Neorhizobium. The sequence goes on from DFNX01000002.1 coordinate 2,263, forward strand.
CACTCATGCGTCAATCTCCGCAATGATCGCGTCGATGTCGGTGCGCAGGCGATCGATCTTCTCAACCGTGGTTCTGATCTCGGCATTCAGCTCATCGATGTTGACAACCACGCGCGTGTCGCGCGGCTCGACGTAGGAACTGACCGAGAGGTTGTAGCCCCGCTCCACGATGGTCTCATACGGCACCGAGACGGCGACATGGTCGACGTCTTGCTTGCGATCAAAAATCTCCATCACCCGCGCGATGTGATCGTCCGTCATCAGATTGGTGTTGGTGGCCTTCTTGAAGAACTCTCCGCCGCTTGCATCGATGAATTGAATGGCCGTGTCGGTCTTGTTCTTGGCAAGGACCAGGATCGTCACCGCGATGGTCGTTCCGTAGAAAAGGTTGGAGCCGAGCGCGATCACCGTCTCGACATAGTTGTTATCGACCAGATATTGCCGGATCTTCTTCTCCGCGCCGTCGCGATAGAAGATCCCCGGGAAGCATACGATCGCCGCGCGGCCCTTGGCTGACAGGTAACTCAGGGCATGGAGCACAAAGGCAAAATCTGCCTTTGATTTGGGTGCCAGCACTCCCGCCGGAGCAAAGCGGTCATCGTTGATCAGGGTCGGATTGTCCGAGCCGATCCACTTCACCGAATAAGGCGGGTTGGAAACGATGGCATCAAAGGGCTTGTCGTCCTGGAAATACGGATGGGTGAGCGTATCGCCGCGCTGGATATTGAACTTGTCGTAATTGATGTTGTGCAGGAACATGTTCATGCGGGCGAGGTTGTAGGTCGTGTGGTTGATCTCCTGCCCGAAGAAGCCCTCTTCGATGATGTGTGCGTCGAAGTGCTTCTTGGCTTGGAGCAGCAGGGAGCCGGAGCCGCAGGCCGGATCGTAAATCTTGTTGACCTTGTCCTGCCCATGCATGGCGAGCTGTGCGATGAGCTTGGAGACATGTTGAGGGGTGAAAAATTCCCCGCCGGACTTGCCCGCATTGGCTGCGTAGTTTGAGATCAAGAATTCATAGGCATCGCCGAACAGATCAATCTGGCTGTTGTGGAAGTCTCCGAAATCGAGCTCCGCAACGCGCTTCAACACTTTTGCCAAGCGGCTATTCTTTTCCGTGACGGTGTTGCCCAGGCGCGTGCTGGTCGTGTCGAAGTCGGCGAACAGGCCCTTGATGTCCAGCTCAGAGGGGTAGCCATTGGCGGAGGATTCGATCGCCGCAAAAACCTGAGCGAGATCGGTGTTGAGGCTGTTATTGGTGTTAGCGTTCTTCGCGACATTGGCGAACAGCTGGCTGGGATAGATGAAATATCCCTTGGTCTTGATGGCGTCGTCCTTGATATCATCGGTTACGACATTGTCGGGAAGACCAGCGTAGTTGATGCTCTCGTCATCCGCCTCGATGTAAGCGGCGAAATTCTCGCTGATAAAGCGGTAAAAGAGCGTGCCGAGGACATATTGCTTGAAGTCCCAGCCATCGACTGAGCCGCGCACATCGTTCGCGATGTCCCAGATTTTCCGTTGTAGCGCCGCACGTTGTTCCTGGCCGGTCATCTCTCTTTGTCCTTCTTCGGACTGGCTTCACGCTCGATCCAGTCCTCAATATCCACGCGCCGAAACCGCCAAGTGCCGCCAACCTTGAAACCGGGCAGCTTGCTGTCGGCCGCAAGGCGGTAGGCGGTTTTCTTGTTGATCCTGAGATAGTCGGCGACTTCATCAATGGTCATGATGTCTGCTGCCATGCGAAGCACTTTCCGAAAATCATCCGTTTTGAGATTTCTATGGAAATTTGCGGATTCCTACAAGGCGGGAATTCCAAGCGATTTCAGAGTTCTGATGAGATCGGGCTGGCTTTGGACGTGTCGCTCCTTGTGTTCGGGATTCGTCACTGTCTTCGATGTCCGGGCACCTGAGCCAAGTCACTGTTCAAGCCCTCTAGCTGTGCCCACGGTCCAATCGATGCGGCTTGTGCGGCTTTGACTATGAAAGAAGGAGCGGGCATCCTGAAAGTTCGCGCTTGCCTAAACTTGGCCCGGTGAACGTCCGTTATCGACAGTTTTCGCCCCAGATCCGGCCAGTCCATTCTTCGGCCCCATTACAGCCATCAACTTCGACGCGCTCACGTCTCCTATTGGCGCGAAGCTGCCTACATGTGCCATTTAGGTATACCTCCTGAGACAATCTCCGTGAGACGCAAATCAGTGTATCATTTGGGTTGATTTTGCAGATATGAGACGCTACCCATTGAAGGTCTAGAACCTAATGAGACGCTTCATGGCAATTTACGGGTATGCGCGGGTCAGCACCATCGATCAGGATCTGGCGATTCAAGAGGCGGCTCTAAAGGCGGCCGGGTGCACGGTCATCCGGGCGGAAAAGAAATCCGGATCGACTAAGCAGGATCGGAAGGAGCTTAACACCCTTCTGGAGTTCATGCGCGACGGCGACAGCCTGGTCGTGACGCGGGTCGATCGACTGGCAAGATCAGTTGGAGATCTGCAGGACATCGTACGGCTGCTGAAACAGAAAGGTGTGACGCTGAAGGCGACGGAACAGCCGATCGACACCAGTTCGGCAGCCGGCAAAGCCTTCCTCGATATGCTCGGCGTGTTTGCTGAGTTCGAGACGAACCTTCGCAGAGAACGACAGATGGAGGGCATCGCCGCAGCAAAGAGCAGAGGGGTCTACAAGGGGAGGAAGCCCCATGTTGATGTTGCTGAGATCCGCCGACTTAAATCCGACGGGATGGGACCAACAGAAATTGCCAAGACACTGAACATAGGTCGGGCGAGCGTGTATCGCGCCCTTAGAGAAGCCGCATCATCGTAGGTCAAGATGGCGGCTTCGCGCCATAACCGGACATTCGCATCAGGATACGTATGATTTGCCTTTGGGGGCCGTGAGCAGAGTAGCCGCTCCCAAAAGCATTTCTTCAGCAGGCAGACCACCGGCGAGATGAGAGACTTTCCGAGCACTACTACGGTTTAGAGGCGAGAGATTCCGTCTTCATTTGTCACCATCGATTTCTTCGCCATGAGCGCCGCCCCCCGCAGCACGCGATACATCAGTCTGGCCGTGAACGGTTTCCCTACGAGCCAGCATTTCCACGAAACGCGTGATCAGCTTCGTTCGCGTCTCCAGCTTCTTGGCGGCACTGACACGATAAATGATGGCGTATCGATTGGCGCGGTCGAGCGTCTGATAGAAGCGGGAAGCGGCCGCGTTCAGGCTGAGCGCATTCAGAAGATCTTCAGGTGGCACGGCATATCGTTGGGAAACGTAAGCGTTCTGCCACCTCCCATCACTCTTTGCGGCCTCGATTTGAGAAAGCCCAGCCGGCCGCATGCGTCCATTCGCCATTAGGCGCTCGGCGGCCTCCTTATTCCTAGCGGACCAGAGGCTGCCGGCGCGTCGAGGGGTCATTCTTACCATGTAGTGATGCTCGTCCAGCTTTTGGAGCTGGCCGTCGATCCACCCGCAACACAGCGCGGCTTCGATGGCTTCTTGTTTTCCGATGGTAGCCACAGGGGCGGTCGCCTTGGAAACCTTCAACCAAAAGCCCTTTGAGCGGTCCGACTGCAGAAGCATGTGCTCCTCGAGGTCCAAGCTACTGTAGAACGCCAGCGTTGGCAGGTCCTGTCCGTTCACTGTCGTCTCCAGGGAGTTAAGCGCGGCGGCTTGCATAGTTTTTTTGGAGCACTTTCCCGCCTCCAAATGTGGTACGAAGCCATCGCTCGTTAATACCGTAGAATTCGGCGTGTGCTACTTCGCATTCAGAAACTCCATTATGATCTCTGTTGCGTATTCTGGCAGCCTACTGCCTGGGATAGCAGCCATCGCCTCGCCAAGATAGGAACCGTGACCGCCAGGCAGAGCAAGTAGCTGAGCGTTCGGAATGGTGTGTGCCATTGCAACCACATGTTCTAGAGGGGCGACGTCGTTATGGGCCTGCACGAGCATCGTCGGCGCACGGATAGCACCGAGCTGCGCATCACTCCAGCCTTCGAACGTTAGGAGGTTGTCCATAATTTTTGGTGTGAGGTTAGCGAGATCGCCAGGATTGGGAGCAACTTCCAGATAGGCCCTACGATAAATTTCAGGCATGCTTTCTGGAGAGGCTTGGCGGAACGCCGCGAGGAGTTCGGGCCGGATCGAATCCCTTCTGGCGTAAATCGAGCCGAGGACGAGACGGTCGACCAGCTCTGGATACCTAAGAGTAAGTTCGATGGCGACGCCTGCACCATTGCTGAAACCGAGGACGTCGACCTTGCCGACATCAAGCTGTCGAAGCAGTTCGGCAGTGTCGTCAGCCATTTGGCTAAAAGACAGCGGACGATCAATATCGGCGGTGTGGCCGTGTGCCTGCTGCTCCGGAGCAATCACTAGGCGTTGCGCCGCAAGGGCGGGAAGAACCGCACCAAAGGTCGTCTGGATCGTCGAGCCGCCTCCGTGGAGAATGAGCAGAGGTTTTCCGGCACCGTGCACCTCATAATACATCGTGAGCGGGCCGATCTTCGCATATTGCGCTCCGGTCGCAGGAGCCGCCAGACCGGGAGTGAATCCAAAGCCGCAGATCGGCGCAAGAAGTACCATAAGGAAGACCTTCCTAAGACAACGCCGCATCGCTAGCCTCCGCGATTGCTGTGGCAAGCCGGTTGAAACCATCTTCAGTCCCGGCGACCCGTTGACTCTTTGCCCCTTCGTCTCCCAGAAAGACCGCCTGCTCAGTAAACTTCATCAGCGTCTGCCTTCCGAGCGGCGAGAACTCCACTGTGGCAAGCGACGCCGACATCCTGCGGTCTGCGAAGGTCATCTCGTAGGCGTAAATGATGCGTTGCTCGGGCACGATATCGAGGAAGTAGGAACGATATGTCAGCTCCTGGCCGTCTGGCGTAAGCCAGCGTTTCGCCTCCCCAGCGCCGACTCGAAAATCAAAGGTGTCCTCAAGGATAGTCCACTCGGGGTGACACGCGTTCCAGACTTCCTTCAGAGCGCGGTCGCTCCAAAACCTGAAGGCGTGTCGGGGCGAGCCGGGTAGCTCTCGTTCGATGACAAACGTGGTATGTTCTAGGGATTCAGGTTTCATTCTCGGTCTCCGCGTCAGGAATTGCCAGCATCGCTGCTGCAAGCTTGTCAAATGCCTTGTTCCAAGAAGCCTCTCGGCTGCGCGTCCATTCGCTGATGGTGCGAAGCGCGGTCGGCTCCAGGTAGTAAGTGCGTGAGCGACCCTGCTTCTTGGATACGACGATCCCGCCGGCCTCCAATATCTGTAGATGCTTGACCGCCGATGGCAGCCGCATGCCCGATGGCGCCGCAAGCTGCTTGACGGTGGCGGGTCCGAGGCTCAATCGCTCGACCATGCCCAGGCGTCCGGGATCCGCCAGGGCGTGAAAGATATGTTCGACGGATTGACCTATCATTTACTCACCATAGTTTCCTGATTGGGAAACTATTAAGGTCAACTGCGAGTGTCAAGACAGTTTCTAGTTTAGGAAACTATTCGAGATTCTGAACTGAGAAGATCGCAGGCGAGGGAACGGGGCTCCCCCTGAAAGCGCACTATGAAAAACCACACCGCCGCTACACGGGCGGTATGGTTTCTAACTCTCATGGTAATGGACGTTCGCGAGAACGCCGAAGGCTGGAAGGATCACGAGCTGCGCCGGACTGGGCGGAAGAATAGATAGAGGCCGGTCGCAATGAGAAGAGAAAGTGGCCCAAGCGGCGCGTACACGATAGCCGGCGGAGGTGTCCCGAACGCCATAGCCGCAAAATTAGCCGCAATGGTAAGCGCTAGAAGAATGCCGAGCCAGCGGTGAGCCTGACGTATTGATACCTGCAGAATCATGGGATCCTCCGAGAACGGCCTTCGTGACACATAGTAAGACGCATGGCTTCTTCATCGCGCCTCGACCAGCTTCCAGCCATTCCCAAAGGGATCGCGAAAGCTTGCATCGACGGAACCGTATCGGTTCGTTGGTTCCTGGGTGAACTCGACGCCTCGCTCCCGCATGCCCTGGAACGCTTCCAGGCAGTTCTCCACAACAAGGACCAGGGGCGGCATAGCTCCCTTCGCTACCGCTTCATCTAGGCGGCGGGCTGTCGCTTCATCTACCAGCGGTTCCTGCGGCCGAAAGAGACCCAGTTGGAAACCAGTCTGGTCTGGATATTGAACCGTGAGCCAGCGAAAACTTCCATTCCGGACGTCAGTGTGCACCTGGAATCCGAGCTTTTCGACATAGAATTGCAGCGCCTCGTCCTGGTCATGGACATAGATGCCTGCGACTTGAACACCATTTTTCATGCTTTTGTCTCCGTTTCACTCTTCCCGGCTATCTCCTTTTATTCGGCGTCGCTTCTCCGAAACTGCTATTTTGAGATGTGGGCGCTCCGCCGCGCTTATGAAGCAGTAGGGCACCAATTCCAGAAAGCCGACCTCTCCTTTCAGTCGCCGGCGCATACCGGTCGGAGACTCGCCCAGAATATCCCGGAATGTCCGTCCGAAAGTCCCGACGCTTTCCCAGCCGACCTGCATTGCAACCTCCGTTACCGACAAGTCGGTGTCTCTAAGGAGGGCTGCCGCTCGCCCGACCCTTCGGGTAAGCAAATAGCGGTGTGGCGGGGTACCGAAGGCCTGTCTGAAGGAACGGGCAAAGTGCGCTTCCGAAGTGCCACTCACGCTCGCAAGCCGGGCGACTGACCACACTTGGTGAGGCGCCCGGTCCATCTGGTCCTTCGCGCGCAAAAGGCGGCGCAGCAGCTCAATATCCCTGTCCATTTTGACACCACCCGTTGTCACCCAGCCCGCAGATTGCGGAAATCGCAGCCCCAGGTTCCCCTTTACAAAAATCCGATTCCAACCCAACTTAGTGACAACCTATGGAGAATGCCTTTGCTTACGGTCGTCAAGCTTGACCTCACCCGCCCCGTGCGGCAGCTGCCATGCGCGTACTGAACTAAGCGCACAAGCTGACCGGAGCGATCACGAGCCGCTTTTGCGGAACGCTTTCCCTTTGTAGGAACATCATGATTATCGAAATGAACAGCGAAGACTTCGCTTCGCTAGTGCTCGGCCATGCGCCTCGAAACCTGTTGCTCGCCGATACACCCGTTGCGACTGCGGACGTGTTGAAAATGCTTGCAGATCTCGCAGAAACCGTGGGCGCGACCTTTTCTCCGGCGTCGTGGCTTGTCGTGGAGAAGGACGAAGTCGTCGGACTAGTGTCCGTCACTCGCCCCCCTGAATATGGCACTGTCGATATCGGCTATGGCATCGCGCCGAGTAGGCAGGGACGTGGACACGCGAGTGCGGCAGTACGCGAGCTCGTGCGGTGGGCCCGGGAGGCTCCATATGTGCTCGCTCTGACTGCGGAAACCGCTCGATCGAACCATGCTTCGCAACGCACCCTTCAGAAAGCAGGGTTTGTCGCTATTGGAGAACGTCTCGATGACGAAGACGGTCCGCTCATCCAATGGCGGTTCGAGGCGAGTTAGCAGCGAAGCACCGGGAGGGCGTATCCCTCCCGGTGCTCTTGAGAATGAAGGGAAATGACGACACATCACCTGGTGATCATCCGCGGCCGAGGCCGACCACCTCACGCTCCAGGCACTTGAGGCCGTAGGCCGCAACTCGGAGATCGGAGATCTGAACTGTCGGCGGCGGACATGGAGCAATGCCTTTCCACCCAAATGAGCGGCCGCGTTTGCCGACGGCATCAGCACATCGCCACTGAAGCGTGAGTTCCTTGAACACTGCATGCCTGGATGGTCAGTTACATAGCTCCCTCGTTGCCCGCCGCCACGATGAAGTCGATTACTGCCCTCACGGAAGGAAGCTGTGCGCGCGAGGGCGGTGTGAGAATTGTTGTCATGATCCGCCCCGCGGTCCAGTCCGGTAGAATACGACGTAAGCGCCCTTCTGCAAGGGCGCCTGCGCAAACGAGTTCCGGCAGGGCCACAATGCCAAGATCCGCTTCAGCTGCGGCGAGAAGGGGTACCGACTCGTCCGCATAGAAGCGAGGTTCGGGCGCCACCTCCTCAACCGTTCCGGCTTCTGCATTCTCCAGCCTCCAGGTTTTAACTCCGGGCTGGGTCATCAATGCAAAGTGATGACGAATGTCAGCGGGCGTCGCCGGCACCCCATGTTCGTCAAGATAGGTCGACGAAGCAGCCAGTATGATCTTCTCGTCCTTGAGCCTACGCTGTTTGAGCTCTGAATCCTGCAGAGGTGAAAAATGGCTCCGGATCGCAATGTCGAACCCGTCGTGCACCAGATCCACGAAGCGGTCGCTTACATGCAGGTGCAGCTTCAATCTTGGGTATCTGCGTGCAAGAATCGGGAGAAGCGTCGCCAGTCGGTACTGGGCGTTTGGTACCGACGTGGTGATCCGCACCGGTCCGCTTGGCTCGGCGAGGAGCCGGTCGACCACGGTGCGGACGGCCTCCGCCTCGGTCATGGCTGCTCGGGCGTGTTCCAAAACATCCCGGCCGACTTCAGTCAGAACAAAGCTGCGCGACGTCCTGTTGATGAGCAGGACGCCGAGTTCCGACTCCAGTGCCGCCACGCGCTTGCTGACCGTTGACTTCGGCAGTTTCAGACGGCGCGCTGCTGCGGCAAAGCCACCATAGTCAACGGCGTGCACAAAAAGATTCAGATCGTTGAGGTTGAACATGAAAGGTGCCTCAATGTAGACTTTCAAGCGCATTTACGACTACTACAGCCGCGATGTCCATGCAGTTATGTCTTTGTTCTCAACACAGGAGAACAACATGACCCATCTTGACTATCCCATCCTCACGTCGGGCTATCCGCTTGGCAGCTCGGCCGGCCTAGTCGCGGCCTTTGAATGGCTCGGTCTTCCTTACCGCCTGACACGAGTCGACATGTTTGGGGAGATGCGGACGGAGGCCTACAGGCGCCTTAATGCGCGCGTCGAGACGCCGTTCCTAGTCTTAACGGACGGACGTATCCTCACGGAAACGATGGCCATCGCCCTCTGGCTCGAGCAGCGCGATCCCGAAAACCGCATTAGCTTCGAGAGCGGGACGCGCGAGGCCGACCGGATGCATCAGCTCATGGCCTTCATCAACACGAGCTTCACGGCGTCCTTCATCCCTCTTTGGGCGGCGCTGGAAGCAGAAGGGATGGACCACGGGGCCAAAGATACCCTTCGGGAGTTTGGTCGCCACATGGTGACCCGCCGCCACGAACAGCTCGAGGAGCTTGTCGGAAACGACCCCTACCTCGTGGGCGATAAGCCAACCCTTGCGGACGCCATCTTTGTCGGGGTTGCACGGTGGGCCGATTTCCACGAGGTGGTCGAACGCGGTCGGTATCCCAGGATCGAAGCACTCCGGCACCGCTTGGAAACAGATCCTGCCTTTGAATTCGCGCTTGCCATCGAGGGTGGGGATCAGGCTCTCGGAGGCGGGGCGATGAAGGGAGTGGTTCCGCTGGAAGAATTGATGCATGCGGCAGGCCCGATGGTCTGACCTGCATTGGGCCACGGTCTCTCGGGCCGTGGCCCAGAGCGCAGCAGCGACTGATGAGCGCGCGTTCTTTCTCAAATCTTCTCACGGCATTCGACAACGCGGCAGCCGTTTATCATTGGACGATCGCAGAAGGGTGAACGAAATAGGTAAGTGGTGTTTTCCTCGCACATTGAACAAGCTTGATTGGGCAACCCAAAAAAATACCGCTACGAGATTGACGGCAAGAACTGGCCTGCTGCCGGTTTCATGGACATCGAGTTAAGGTGTTCCGTAAGCGGTGTTTTCCTCACACATTGACCACGCTCGATTGGCCATTCCGAATATGCAGCTACTACATTGATGGCAAGAATGCGCCGTAAGCAGACGCTCATCGTCGTTGCGCGAAGAAGGTTTTGATTTGGTGGGCAACGTCGTCTGGAGCTTCTTCGGCCATGTGGTGTCCGCTCAGAATGCCCTGCTGCAGGACTATCTGGTCGCTCCAATCCGCCCAAGGATTTGCCGGGTCGCCGTATAGGCTTTCCATGTCGTCGTGCATTGACCAAAGAATGCCCAAGGGGCACTGCAGACGTCGGCCGGCCTCCTTGTCACGTCTATCATCATCATAGTCGAACTCTAGCCCCGCTCGATAATCCGCAAGCATGCCGCGCACCACTTCTGGCCTTCGAGTGGCAGCGAGGTAGTCCAGATTATTTTCTGGGCCTTGGGCTGCCTCCGCAGGATACCAGAGGTCGGGATCGGCCTGAATCGCAGCTTCCGCTTTTTCGCTTTGTGCGAAGAAGAACCAATGCCACCAGTTCTTCGCAAAACGCCAGTCTGCACGGCTCAAAACCTCATAGATCGGAATGCCATCCATAACGACAAGGCCCGCAACGCTTTTCGGGAAGTCCATCGCGAGCCGGAACGCGCGATACGATCCACGGTCATGGCCCGTGACACCGAACCTGTCATGCCCGAGCCGTGCCATACATTCATGTAGTGCCGCGGCCTTTGCCTTTCCCGAACTGGCCGCGAGAGTTTCCGGCTGATAGCTCCGCCCGAAGCCAGGCATATCCGCGCAAACCACGGAGAAGTCGCGCGCAAGCTGAGGGGCGACCTTGAACCAAGTAGTGTGGGTCCTCGGGTGTCCGTGAAGAAGGAGGATGGGAAAGCCGGACCCGCCATACCGCACACGTATCTCGCCTTGCGATGTCGTCAAAAGCCTTTCAGTGAATTCCTCAAAAAAGTCCGCCATCGTCTGTCCTTCGATCAGGTCAATTTCCCGAACTAAGACAATACGCACCGGGGGAGAACTCGTTCCTAATGCCGTTCAGGACTGCCGGCACAGAGCATTCCGAACGAGCTGCGTGTATTGCCGCCTTCACCAATCGCAACATTGAAGGCAGTAGCAGATGAACCCAAGATTGATGCGAACGATCTGACAGTGCTGCACCACGAAAACCTCACCCTCGCCGCAGAGGAAGTACATTTGGCTCACTCGTGCGTGAGCGGTCAGATCCAAGCATGGAGTCCGAGGGCCGGGACAGACGTAAGATAATCAGCGGCATCCCGCCTTCCGAAGTGGCGAGAATTCACGTGCCGCCTGTCTTCTTTCGAGCTCGATAGGCGCGGGTCTTGTGGCGATTGCCACAGCCGTCTGCTGAGCACCAGGTTCTGGTTCCTGGTTTCGAACGATCAAAGAAGATCCAGTTGCACTCTTCGGATGAGCACATCTTTAGCCGGCCGAGCTCTCCCATAATGCCGAGTCGATGTAACTGCGCAACCGCGGTTCCCAGAAGGAGATTGTCCCGCCACGGTATCAGGTCGAATTGTCCATCATTTATCTGAATTATAAGCGGGATTTCGTTGAGCTCCTCCTGGAGCGCATATGCTACTTCTGATCCGCGACGCTGCTCGGGCGGCACCCTTAGAAACATGCGCATCGCGTCTCGAAGCATGATAGCACGCTGACGGTCGGTTTCGAAATTGTCGCTTTGGAAGCCGTGGCTATCCAACCACCTGGCAAAATTTGGCGTGGTAGCGAACTCGTCTCCTCCCTGTAGCCGCCCGCCGTTTTCAACATAGGACCGCTCATCGAGCGAATTGACGAAATCGTAGAGCAGGGCCAGATGCGGCGGCACTGCGTACTTTGTGGAAAGGTTCATAATACATACCTACTTGAGTTGGCAGCATGCTTTTAAAAGTCTCGGAGCTAATGACGGCACTGTCTGCTGGGCACAAGCGGAACTGCTACGACCAATGCGAGCGGGCCGATCACGCTGGCGGCTCCAGTCGCTACAAGCGTAATACTATAGCTGCCTGTCCAGTCGAACAGCACGCCGCTGATAAACGGCCCACTCGCAGTTCCGAAAGCCACGCTTGTATAGAGGGCCCCGATAATCCCGGAAATGTCCCTTTTGCCGAACATATCCGCCATGACTGCCGGAAGCACAGCTACCCACCCCCCATAGAAAAGTCCGAATGAAAGCGCGAAAACGACCAGCCAGTGGAATGTAGTGCAGAAAGGCCATGCACCGAGCGTGAATGATATTCCTGCCATCATGATCCCGAGAACCTTGACACGTCCAATTCGATCCGCCAGTCCGCCGATCGTGAACCGAGCTAGCGTGCTGCCCAGACCTATTGCAGGCACCATATACCCGGCTACTTGCAAGCTTAGGCCAATGTTTGTCGCATAGGGCATGAGTTGGACAAAGGGAATGAACGCTCCGAACGCGGTTGCGAACGTGCCTGCGTAGATCAGGCGGAAGGCCTTTGTTTGAATTGCAGACCTTAGTGGGACGCCATGGACCTCTTCGCCCTGAGCTAAAGGTGTTTGAGCGCCTTCGGGCTGCAACGACAGATCCTTCGGATCATTTCTGATCAATGTCAGAGCCAGAATTCCCAGAGCCGACATCGATCCGGCGATCACCACGTACGCCGTTCGCCATCCCACGTGCTCGATGAGGGAGTTTGCGATCGGTGGCATGATAAGGGTTCCGAATCCTATACCGCTGACAGCTATACCTGTGGCCAGTGCACGCCGCTGCACAAACCAGTGCTGCACTAGGCCAAGTGTCGGTACATAGGATAGCCCAACGCCCAGGCCGACGCCCAGACTGTATGATCCCAGCAATTGAGGTAGCGAACGGGCAAGCGCGGCACCAGCAAGGCCAACAACGATACAAATCACGCCGCACATGCAAAGTACTCGGGCGCCGAAGCGGTCTGCCAGCGGCCCGCTAATAATACCGAGGGAAAAGTATAGGAAGCCAGCGATTGCGAATACGAGGGAGATCTCGGCACGCGTTGCACCGAACTCAGTTTGAATGGGCACGATAAACGCGCTGAAAGTGTAGGCGCTTCCAAATCCGATAAAGGTGATCAGAAACGCCGAAGCTGTTACGTACCAGCCATAGTAGAATGTCGTGCGCTCTCTCATGACAGCCTCGGATGTCTCGTGTGCCAATAGGTCTCCGCCTGATAAGCCGCCCCCGCCCTGACTAGTCGATCTTCGCACAGATGCTGCGCAACAAGCTGGAAGGCCATGGGCATCTGATTCTCGCTGAACCCGGCTGGTAGGGTGATTGTTGGAGATCCACTCATGTTGAATGGGGAGGTAAACCTCTGCAGTGCCTCGATAAGTTCGGGCTTTTCCCCCAACGTGGCGATGGTCTCGAGCGATAAAGGCTCGAAAGGCTGCACCGGAACAATGGCCACATCGACGTGTTCCAGAGCGGCCGCTAGGGCTCCTGCGTAATCTCTCCTACGCTGCAGAATTTTCTGCAGATCTGTTCCGGAGAAGGTCTGGCCAGTCCGAATGACACCTGCCAGCACTGGACCGTAATTCTCCTCCTTGTCAGCAAAATCGAGTTCGTGCGCTACCGCGGCCTCAACAGCACAGTTGGGGACCCAGTCTCTGACGGCCTGCGACGCGTCCGGAAATTCCATATTGACCAGCACCGCACCACGCCCTACGAGCACTTCCACTGCTTCGGTGAGCATGTTGCGGACGCTGTCGTCCAATCCGCTTTCAAGGATTCGGCTGTCCAGCCCCAGCCTCAGCCCTTTGACAGAAGCGTCGGCCTGAATATCGAGCGCTGGCGCCCTTAGCGATGTGGAATCCAGCGGATCGTAGCCAGAGATAGCCTGCAGCATCATGCCCGCGCCGATGGCACTGCGCGCGATTGTTCCAACGTGGTCAAGAGACGCGGCTAGTTCCAGGACTCCGAACCGGCTGACGCGACCCCAGGTTGGCTTAAGGCCTGTAACGCCATTGGCTGCCGCCGGCCATCGGATCGATCCTCCAGTGTCAGTACCTATCGCTCCGAAGCAGATCCCCGAAGCGGTTGCCACCGCTGAGCCGCTTGAAGAGATTCCGGTCCAATACCGAGGGTCCCAAGGGTTCTTCGGGGGAGAGACGCTTGGGTGGTAGTCCGAATAAGCGCCCTCGGTGAGCTGCAGACTACCCAGGATCACCGCTCCGGCCTGCCGAAGCCGCGCGACAACGGTGGCATCCTGTAACGCATGTCGCTCCCTGCGAAAGCTCATACCGCCTGCCGTGGGGTGACCTTTGATGTGGCACAGATCCTTGACCCCGATGGGTATGCCGTGGAGGGGCCCACGGAATCTGCCGTGAGCCATCTCCGAATCAGCAAGCCTGGCATCTGCGATGGCTTCATCCGCAAAAACCTCAACGTAAGCTCTCAGATGTGGATCCAAGGCAGTAATCCGCTGAAGTTGAATCCGCGTGACCTCTTCCGATGAATATTCACGAGTTCGCAGGCCCGAGGCCAGCGTTGGGATGTCTTCAAAATGCAGTTCGCGCTGAGTACCAACCATTCTTTCCTCCATGAACACTAGTAAAGGCATATTACTGGTGTTATGATTCGTCAATCGGCTGGTTGGTGAGGTCCCAAGAACTTCCCCTCTGGAGGGAATTATAATTCTCTCCCCTTCGAGAGTTTCCCTCTTAACCGCCCGCGGACCAGGCGCGGCTTCGATAAGGAGAAGTAGAATGTTGACGTCTCGCTTTCAGGGGGGAACCGCCAAACCTACAGGATATATTACCAGTCACTAACAGCGCCGGATTGGTGGAATGCTTACTATGGCAACATCCAGCGCAGCAGTATTCCGCAAGTGACACATCCGGTCCGACGTTTTCGGCTTGGCTATGAGAAATGCGTTTGATAGGTAAGCTCCATGATTATACGACCAGATAATCCCGACGACTTTCAAGAAATCCGAGCACTCGTCACCACTGCGTTCGACGGTGCCCCGCATAGTAGCGGGACCGAGGGAGACATTGTTGATGCTCTGAGGAAGGGAGGCGCTTTGACAGTTTCCCTCGTGGCGGAACAATGTCTCTGATGGGCTCGATCAATCCGGCCTTAGGCTGGAGGAAAACCTTGCGCGTCTTGCGAGAGCGCCCCTAGCCTTCAAACCAGGCGCCGCTTGGCGATATTCGCTCGCCACCGATGTTCTTGGGGCTGTAATGAGTGCTGCGACGGCGACTCCGCTGGACGAGCTGGTTCGGGAGCTAGTGACCGCTCCACTCAACATGGTCGATACCGCCTTCTACGCCGTCGATGGGGCACGTCTTGCTGCAACTTATGCAGATAGCGCCGAAAAGCCTGTGCGGATGAACGATGTAATGCAGGTGCCACTCTTTGATAGCGTGTGCGCCTTCGCACCGGGACGAATCCTGGATCCTAACTCCTATCCATCAGGCGGAGCCGGCATGGCGGGCACTGCTCACGACATCCTAACATTCCTGGAAACAATTCGCACTGGCGGCGGTCCAATACCGGGTTCGGCCTCAGTCGAGGCAATGCTCGCTAATCAAGTCGGGGTCGAGGCTGCGACGCAGGGACCGGGCTGAGGCTTCGGTTACGGGTGGCCTGTCCTTGTCGACTCTCAAGCAGCGGCTTCGCCCCAAGCCAACGGTACGGTTCAATGGGGCGGAGCCTACGGACACTATTGGTTTATCGATCCCGTCAATGAGCTGACTGTCGTGCAACTAACGAACACGGCTTTCGAGGGTATGGTAGGGGCCTTTCCCAGCGAGGTGAGAAACGCAGTGTACGGACAATCCTAGTGCTCAATAGGGGGAGAAAGGCGCCCTGCCCTCTCTCCCCCACAAGCACTAAACCGGTCTCCCCATTCTTCGGCCTGCGGCCTGCAGCACCGGCCGCATTTTCCATGAAATCCGTCTCGGCCCTCCGGGTGGGTGATCCCCCTCCGGTTTAGCACTTGTGTAAGCGGTGTCCCGGTGCCATCTTGACCAAAATGTCTTACGCTGCTCTGGAGACTGGGACCGCATGTTAAGGTGAGTCACGAGCGGTGGAGCGCTGCAGGCACGGGGATGGCTGCCAGAACGGATGTTCGACGGAATCTTATGACTGCCTTGTGACGAGAGGTGTCGCAACGAACTCTGCCAATTGCGACACCAACTTCATCGGTTATAGAAGACGTACAGACATGCCCCCATCAACGATCATAGGACTGCCGGTCATGAACTGGGAGCGATCCGAGAGAAGGAAAAGTGCAGCCTGAGCAATCTCTACGGCCGAAGCCATCCTCTTCATCGGGTGCAGGCCAGAAATGAAGTTCAAAGCGTCTGGGTTGCCTTCGCCACTCGCAGGGGTAACGGTACCTCCGGGCAAGAGCGCGTTGATCCGAATGCCGTCAGCGGCGTGTTCAGATGCAAGCGATTGCACAAGTCCATTCAGCCCCGCCTTAGAGGCCGCGTAGGCTGCCATACCAGGCAGTCCACCGTTGCTGAAGCCGACGAAGGAGGAGGTGAAGACAATGGAACCGCCGCCCTGTTCCTTCAGAATCGGTACTTGCGTCTTGGCGGCCCAGAACGCGCTGGTCAGATTTGTCGCGATTACCGTATTCCAGTTGTCGATGGACATGTCAGGTACTGCGGCCATGTCGCCGACTACCCCGACGTTGTTGAACGCACCATGCAGGCTACCGAAGTTCTGAAGAGCCAACTCAGTCAGCATGGCAGGATAAGCTTCATCAAGCACATCGCCTGATCGCCAGACTACTCGACCGCCGCTTCGGGCAATATCCTCAGCCACCGAGCGGAGTTCGTCAGTCCGTCTGGCCGCCAATACGACGTTCGCACCCTCAGAAGCAAATAATCTCGCGGCAGCAGCTCCAATGCCGCTGCTCGCTCCGGTGACGATGATTGTCTTGTTTGTTAGTTCCATCTTGATCTCCTGTTATGATGCAGGAGATGGCTATTGCGCCTTACCCTTTGCCGCCACCCGTTTCCTGTCGATGGAGAACTCTGCTCAGGGCGACAGTAATCTTACTTTAGGCACATATCCGCCCTGGGCCCCAATTCCACGGCAGGAGACCGTCAATCCGGTTCTGCTTGTGGCCGCTAACGATGGCGGTGAGCGTGGCGGTCAGATAGGCCTGTGGATCGACGGCGTTGAGCTTGCACGTCTCGATCAGCGAAGCGATGGTTGCCCAGTTCTCCGCTCCCGCATCATGCCCTGCAAAGAGTGCGTTCTTGCGGTTGAGGCTATCGGCCGGATGGTCCGCTCGACACTGTTGTTGTCGATCTCGATGCGTCCGTCGGTCAGGAACAGCTTCAGACCATCCCAGTATTTGGCAATATAGGCCAATGCCTCGCCGAGTGGGGACTTCGTTGCGACGCGGGCGCGGTGATGGACAAGCCAGGTCTGCAGTTCTGCCACAAGCGGTGCTGATCGTTCCTGCCGTCCGGCGAGGCGAGCCTCCGGATCAAGTCCTCGAAGTTCGGCTTCGATGCGATACAGCTCGCCGATCCTTTTGACGCCGTCCTCGGCAATCGGTGCTGAGCCGTTGCGGGTGATCTCCACCAACTTGCGCCGCGCGTGTGCCCAACAATAGGCAAGCCGAATGTTCGGGCCAACTCGCTCCGGCGCGATGAGCCTGTTGTAGCCGGCATAACCATCGACCTGCAGGATGCCTGAGAAGCCCTGCAATATCCGTTCGGCATGGATGCCCCCGCGACCGGGAGCGTAGGTGAAGGCGACACCGGGCGGAGCACCGCCGCCCCATGGGCGATCATCACGCGCCAGTGCCCAGAAGTATCCGGTCTTGAGCCGGGATCGAGGACTGGAGCACGGGTCTCGTCCATGAACAGCTTGGTTGAGCGCTTCAGGTCATCAATCAACGCATGGAACACGGGACGCAGTTCGAAGGCCGCCCGACCGACCCAGTCAGCCATCGTGGATCGGTCGAGATCGATGCCCTGGCGGCTCATGATCTGCGCCTGCCGATAGAGCGGAAGGTGATCGGCATATTTGGAGACCAGCACATGGGCGACGGTCGCTTCCGTCGGCAGCCCAGTCTGGATCAGGCGAGCCGGGGCTGGAGCCTGAACGATACCGTCAGTGCAGGCACGGCAAGCATATTTGGGGCGGCGGGTGACAATGACGCGGAACTGCGCCGGGATCACGTCCAGCCGCTCGGAGACATCTTCGCCAATGCAATGCAGGCAACCGCCGCAGGCGCAGATCAGGCTTTCCGGCTCGATCACCTCCTCCACACGGGGAAGATGCTTCGGAAGGGAGCCGCGATTGGTCGCGCGTGGCTTGGCAATCCTGTTTCCAGCAGGAGTGTCCGCCTCATCCTCGGCATGGATCACGGCCATGGCCGTTTCCAGGTCTTCCAGTGCCAGATCGAATTGATCGGGATCGGTCTTCTCGGATTTGCGTCCGAAGGCTGCCTGCTTGAAGGCCGCAACCAGCTTCTCAAGCCGTTCGATCCGCTCATCCTTGCGAGCGATATGTTCGTCCTTGCTGGCTATCGCAACATCCTTGGCCGCCTCGCGGACCTGCGCCGCGATCAGCATCGCCTTCAGGGCGGCGACATCATCGGGAAGGTCGGCGGCATCAAGCATGGCTGGAAACTACCAAACTCCGAGCCGATTTGCCTTCGGAATTTGCGGTGCTGAGTCATCGTGCCGCAGCTATTCGATAGCCTCCGGTGTTCTTGTCTGGACGGCATAAACCCGCCGCCAATCGAGGCCCGCGAACAGCGCCTCGAACTGGGCGTGGGTCAGCGTCATCAGACCATCCTTGATGCCGGGCCAGGTGAACGTGTGCTCTTCCAGCCTCTTGTTGGCGAGCACAGTCCCGCTGCCATCCCAATAGACCAGCTTCAGCCGGTCCGCCTTGCGCGACCGGAACACGAAGACCGTTCCGGTGAACGGGTCCTTGTGCAGCTCGTTCTTCACCAGCGCGGTCAATCCGTCATGACCCTTGCGGAAGTCTACGGGTTTGGTCGCCACCATGATCCGCACGCGGTTCGACGGAAAGATCATATCGCCGCCGCCAAGGCTCGCGCGATGGCCGCGATCCGGGCAGCAGACGCCCCTTCCTCCAGACGGATCGTAACCGGACCGACGACAATCTCGGCACGCGTGGCGGCCTTGACCGCTGGCTGTTCCGGCGCTGGCGTCTCGATGACCATTGCCGCGAATTCGACTGCGTCTTCCGGCTCGGGCAAGACCAGCTTGCCCTGCCGCGCCAGTGTTCGCCAAGACGACAGGTGGTTGGCCTTCATCCCGTAGCGTTCCGCCACTTCGTTCACCGTTACACCCGGACGCAAGCTTTCCGACACGATCCTTGCCTTGACCTCGTCTGGCCAATGCCGATGAACCTCACGTCTGCCCCGACCCGTCGTGAGAACCTCCAATGTAGTCTCCATGGAGAAACTCCTTGTCGCTCGTCCATGGAAACTCGATCACAGATCAGGTGACGGCGGGCAACGTGGGGGCAGAACACCCGTTACGCACTTGTCCCCCTCTCTCCAGCTGTTCCGCACGAGCTCGGGAGCAGGAGCGGGGCTCCTACCCTCCCTTCGATTTCGGGAGGTCAAGGAGTGATCGCTTGCGCTTGTGGAGAGGGAAAGATGACAGAAAAGCTTGAGCTGCAACCCAACGAGCCATTGTCCATGAAGGTCGAACGTCACCGGGCCGTGTACCTGGCGGCCGTCAACGGCGATGGCGGCGCTGACATGGATCAAGAAGCGAAGGCACGTATGGAAATCATCAGGCACGCGCCGTCAGATCAGGATGAGAGAGATCAGAAGCTGCTTTACGTAGCAGGGTATCTAATTGCCTCCAAGGGGAGCCTAAACCCTGAGGAAAGGGAGCTTCTTCTTTCAGGCTCCATCTCGCTGCCGGGGCATTGATGATCAACAGGCATCTGGCCTTGAAATCAGTAGTTGTTGGCAACCCATTCGCCGGATGCAGACTTGGCAAATCCAATGACACGATCAAGAGGAGCTGCGTTCGGATTCCTCTTGATGGCCGCAACGCATGATACGCCTGGACCGCTGGCGTTCTCGTCACACTCTCCCAAGGCAAGGGTCACATCGGCTTCACCGCGGCCGGTCCTCAGAGGGTTGCGGGCATAAGCCTTGCGGTATGCGGCTAGGGCTTCCTCTTCTGTAGGTATCTCAAGCACAGGAGCCGGAGGTTCGGGAATTAGGGAGGGATTGGCTGCGATAAGGGCTGCGATCTCCGCATCAGTAGGGCCCCCCGAACAACCGGCTCTGACTCCGGCATGATGAGATATGTACCTCCAGCACCGGCGAGAATGCCGATACCGGCGGCTGCTACGATGAGAATGTTGCTGTTCATGTCATCCACTCAGTCATTCAAGTTGAACCAAGCGCGCTGCTTGACGCCCTTATCGTTCGGAATGTCGAAATAATAAGGATCCGCGCGACGAGGGCGGGGCTGAGTGATCTGCACCATGCAGCCATTGTCTCGGTTGAAAACATCATTGTCGTTGTTCTGGTTGATCTGCCGGATCGTGACACCTTTGCGCTCGTTTTCTTGACTGTCACCAAATTGGGTACGGAAGGCGGCACGGTTGCTGCACTGGTTGACGGTTTTCGCGCACTGATCCTTGTCGTCTCGGCCCAAGAACGACCGATGCCCATCGGTGCGGGAGGAAACGGCGGTCATGCCGGCAGGGCATTCCTCGTAAGGTTCATAGCCCGGCTTCCCGGCTTTTGCTTCATGGCAGATCGGCCAGGAGAAGCCGGGCTTCGCCATAGCTGATATGAGCCTTTTCATCGGGGGAACGCAGTAGGGGACGCCATGCCAGGAGGGGCTTTGTGAGGCTGCGCACAAGAGGATCTGGCAACCCCATGAGGCATCCTCGGCCTTGGCAGATGCTGGAGAGATGGCAAGAGCCGCGAGACCGGCCACGGCAAAAAACACTGGTTTCATATCAGGTGTCCCTCTTTATCAATGCTGCTGAAATTGCCGGCTCGGAAAAAGGCCTTTCGAGCGGAGTCCTGTGTTGGATGCGTTCGCCTGCAGCGTAGATGAAGGCCGAGATCAGCGCGAAGCACGCAAACCAGGAAATGCCGATGCGATAGAGCAGTGGCTGATTGGGAATATCCCGAGAAACCGCGGCGAAGGCGAAGAGTCCGACCAGGTAGCTGTCGAAGGACAAGTGACGTTCGTCGTGGAAAGCCAGCGACAGGATGAGAAGAAAGCCGCTAGTAGCGCGTGGATCCACCAGAGTCTCTGCGCCGGGATTACGAGGGCGATCGAGAGGGAGATGGCAAGCAGCAAGCGAGCCACGGGATCCGTTGCGAGAGAGGTCGCAATATGTGCGAGGTCTGGCAACTATCGGTCTGTCCTCTTCGGCTTGTTTCGCGCATCAGCAAAAGGAGGAGAGATCTCGCTTTTCCTCTCGGCCAATAGATTGAAGTCGGCGATCGGATGCCGATCTAGCGTCTTGTCGACAGCTTTGCGGCGCCATTCATTCATTTCCAACACGTAGGTTCCCCACATCCCATACCGGGCGGCCATCGCGTTGGTCTGATAAGCGAAATATTGGGCGTTGATGTAAGGGGAATCGAGACGAGCCCAACCGACGCGCAGCATTTCGGCGGCGAGATCCACACTGTTAGTCGTGCATTGTGCGACGGGTATCCCATCGTTCGCGTAGGCCAGACCGACGCAAGTCGTGGCTCTGTTTCCGACAGTCCTTTTCAGCCAGGCCTTGGCGAAGGGACCGCATGGAACGGGGGTAGGAGCCTGTTGCTTCTCCCGGTTGGTCCACTTTGGGTTCAAAGCCCATTGAGGAAGCTCACAGGTGTCGATGCCAGCCAACCTCACTTTATAGCCATTGCCAAGCGTGCCGAACCATAGCGTGCGGCCGTCGAGAACGGTTACCGGGCCTTTGAACGTCGGCAACCGAACAGCAGCAGCAGCTGGAGGCGCAGCCTGACCGCGTAGGGCGTGCCAGTTCTGATAGATCGGATCGGCGGCAAACGCCGGCTGGGCCAAAGAGCTTGCGGCGATAAAAAGGATAAGGCGGTTTCTCATGGCTGGGCGCTCCTCGATCGCTGGTTCGCCTCACGACTAAGCAGGATGGAAGGATGCTGAACGTCGGAGAATTGCCAAAGGCCGGCCTTCTTTTGCTGAGCAAGCTGCTCGGCTATGGCGTAGGGGGCATGATAAGGGAGACCATCGGTCTTCAAGGCGGCGAATGCATAGCCGCTTGTCACCATGATCTGCGCGAGGTCGAGCCTTTGACTGCCAACCGTGGCGTAACAAATGACATATGAGATGCCATTAAGCTTCGCCACGGGGGCACAGATCGGATTGGTGTCCTTGATGTAGGCAGCC
This sequence comes from Neorhizobium sp. UBA3556, assembly GCA_002376235.1. Lineage (GTDB taxonomy): Bacteria > Pseudomonadota > Alphaproteobacteria > Rhizobiales > Rhizobiaceae > Neorhizobium. The sequence continues at coordinate 24,389 of DFNX01000002.1, forward strand.
AACATCGCAAGCGATGCCTCACCGCAGTCCTTCTTATTGCCTTGACCATCCGTGTAGGCAGTGCCGCGCAAGCAGGACTGGATGCCATAGAGGCGAAACCGCTCTCCGTTCGAGATCCAGGTGTCCCCCGTTTCCAAGGTAATGCCGGGAGCAAGATCGAAGTACCCTTCAGGTGCGGCATTGGCGGCAAAGGGCAGTAGAGTCGCGACGAGTGCAGCAGCAAGCTTCATTGCGCCTTCACCCGAGGATCTGCCCACATACCGTAGGAACCCTTCTGGCCGATTTCCTGAGCTTCCGTGAGATCAGGACGTTCGAATGAACCATCGGCTTTCTTAGTCAGCCGAACCGCTCCCAACGACAGAAGCTGCTCCTCAAGATTATCAACCGTGTCCATTGCTCCAGGATAGTTATAGTAGCCGTAGCAAGTGACATCCTGAACGGGGGCAGTCTGCTCGCTGATGAAGGCCCTGCAGAACAGAACCTTGGGGCTTTGCAGCATCGTTTGCAGCTGCTGCGTACCAAACTCCTCGCAAGTCCCGGAATAGTCCTCCGCGCGATTGACCAGATCGCCGTTGCAGGGCTGAACGCCATACAGATGCAACGTTGTCGATTCATCGACGCGAAACTCAGTCGCCGAGATAGCCTTGAAGCCATTGGCCGTGGCGTAACCTTTGCGATCAGCGACTTTGCCGGTCCCGTCGTAATACTCGACGACAAGAACCGTCTTGCCCGGCGCCGCCAGCGATCTGATGTAGTCCTTGTTCACCGCAGGAGCGGCAAGCGCTTGTGTTGCCATTGCGCAACTTAGAAGCGCGGGAATGATGGCCTGTTTCATAATCTAGCCCTAACCATCGGTAGTGCGATTGTTGACCTTGCAAAATAGGGTTTAACACCGATCAGAAAACTTGTAAGAGTGCATCAAATCGGTATCATGTGTGCATTAACTCTAGTCGGTTTTCGTGGCGATCACAACACCGTTTGACGGGCGGGTGCGATGGATAAAAACACTGTCTATGCAGGGTATCTAGGCCCGCGAACCCTGACTAGCGCAGCATTATCCATGCTGCTCGCAGCCAATACTGCTGCGTCACAAGACCTAGCCACAACAGGGCGTATTTCCAGAAATTACAACGGTTCTGTGACAATCAACGAGGAATCTCTTGTCACGAACTTCGGAGATCGCTGGAGCGGTGTCGAGACATCAGAGAAGGAATTCGTCCTTGGTGCAAACGGTGTTGTCACGAAGGGCGGAGCCCACGTTTTGGGCGCAACGGCGTCGAACGACGCAGGTGCCAAAGGGCATCAAATTGATGCGGATGTCAGCGCGTATTTTGATGTCTCAGTGCGCGCCACGGGCCGCATTGAGCCTGTCCAAACTCCTACTCTAGAGACTACATCTAGTGATACCCCCGAAAATCTAGGGGCAGGAACTCCCGTTGAAGAGTGCGGGCCGTCGCCCCTGTCACCTGAGGAAATTAAAGCACTGGTTGCATCCACTGCGCGCCGATACAGCGTCGATGAGGGCTTCGCGGTTGCGATTGCCTGGGCCGAAAGCCGCTTCGATGAGATCCGCAATTCACCGAAAGGCGCACGCGGACCGATGCAGCTTATCCCCGAAACGGCGGCTCGCTTCGGTGTTCGGGACATTTGCGATCCTGCTCAAAACATCGAGGGCGGGATGAAGTACCTCCGCTCCTTGCTCGATGAGTTTCAGAACCCGCTTCTGGTCGCAGCCGCTTACAACAGCGGGGAGGGGCGCATCTACGAATATGGCGGCGTTCCGCCATTCCAAGAAACCGTCGGCTATGTCGCAAAGGTCGTGAATTTCCAGCTCGGCCTACCGATGCCAACCGGCAAACGGAAGGCGAACGGGATCGTCCGAGACATGGCGGCAAAGAACACCAGCGATGCCGGAGTCATCACTGTGGAGAAGACCGGCAAGTTCGTCGGCGGCGTGATGCATTTTTAAGGAGAGAACTATGAAGAACGTCGATTCCCGGCATTCCGGGGCATTGAAGGCAGTAGCCGTCATTGGCTTGGTGGCAGCCCTGCAAGTTGCAGGCGCTGATCAAGCGCTTGCACAGGCTGGCGGTGGCGGCGGCGGTGCATTCGCCCCCCTTCAGACAGCCGTGCAGATGATCGTTGACTTCATCACCGGCCCTTTCGGACGTCTGATGGCAATTATCGCCGTGATTGGCCTCGGCTTCCTTGCCTTTGCCGGCAGGCTCTCGTGGTTCACAGCCGGAGCCGTCGTCATTGGCATCGGTCTCGTGTTCGGCGCCCCTGCCATCGTTGACCAGATGATTTCGTCTGTAGGCGGCGGCTGATGAGCGATTTTCAGGACGAGAAGCCAGCTTTGACGCCGTTGGTGATCGGCTTGACCCGTTCTCCGACGTTATGGGGCGTGCCCTACATGGCGGTCGTCCTGATCATCGGCGTGACAATCATTGGGTGGCTGGTGACGAACCATCTGGCGGCACTGCTGATCGCGCCAGCCGCCTACCTTGTCCTTTTCTCGCTTTGTGCCTGGGACAGCAAGATTCTCGACGTCCTGCAGGTCACGTCCCGCAAGACGCCAAGGACCCCCAACAAGCGCTTTTGGGGCACCAACTCATACGGACCATAGTAGATGCTGAAAGTCGTCAAGGAAGAGCTTGGGTTTGGGAAGGTCGCCGGCAACGAGCGGCCTATGTCCGTTCACATCCCCTACATGCGGCATGTGTCTGACACGGTCATCGGGCTCGAGAATGGAACCCTGATCAGCGTCATCACGCTTGATGGGCTGTTCTTCCAGACGGAGGACCAGGCCGAATTGAACATGCGTTCTGTTGTGCAGAACACCATGATCCGAGCTCTAGGTTCGAGCCGCTATTCTCTTTGGTCGACTGTAATCCGTCGTGAGGTCGATACCGAAATCGGCGGTTCGTTCGATTCCTCGTTCTGCGAGATCCTGAACGATCGCTATATGGACCAACTTCGCAAGAAGCGGATGTTCACGAACGAAATCTACCTGACGATCGTGCGTTCGGGCATGAAAGGGGCGCTTGGCCTCGGCGACTCTCTGAAGCGGATCTTTGAACGCTCGAACAAGGAGGCCAGGGCCCAAGCGACCCGTGAAGACGTGACCGACCTCGAAGAGCTGGTTGGGAACATCGTGAAAGAGTTGCACAAGTACGGCGCAAAGCCGCTTGGCATCACGTATCGCAAGAAATCGGACGATACCGCGAAAAAGGATATCGATGGAGAAGAGGCTAAGGGCGATCCGTATTCGGAGCCCTGCGAGTTCTTCAACACGATCCTGACCTGCGGTGTGCCGCGAAAGATGCGGCTTCCGCGCATGGGAATTCGCAACTACGTCGGCACTTCACGGCTTCACTTTTCAAAGCGGACGATGCAGGCACAAGCGGCGGTGGAAGAAGATAGCCGCTATGCCGCTCTACTCTCAATCAAAGAATATCCTCCATTCACTGGTCCCGGCATGTTGGATGGGTTGCTGCAGGTGAACCACGAGTTCATCCTGACGCAGTCCTTCGCCCTTGCAGACAAACCGATCGCACAAGAGCGGATCAGCCGCCTTCAACGCCAAATCAAGGCCTCCGACGAAGCGGGTAGTTCGGTCGAATCCGACATCGACTATGCTTTGAACAGCCTCCTCAATCAGGAGGCTGTATTCGGCTTCCATCATTTTTCACTTCTGTGCATTTCGCGGGACCTCGACGGATTAAGCCGTTGCGTGTCGGAACTTGGCGCTTGCCTCACCGACATGAACATCAACTGGCTCCGGGAAGATCTCAATCTTGAAGCGGCGTTCTGGGCGCAGCTGCCGGGGAACCGCTCCTACATCTCCCGCATCGCCATGCTGTCGAGCGCCAACTTCTCCGGCCTTTCCTCGATGCATAATTTCGCGACTGGACAAGCGGATCGCACCCATTGGGGCCTGCCGATCACCATTCTGGAAACGACCTCACAAACCCCCTATTGGTTCAACTTCCACCGTCGCGATATCGGGCACTTCACGGTGACTGGTCCGACAGGATCCGGCAAGACCGTAGGTTTGACCTTCCTGCTGGCTCAGGCGATGCGGGTTTCACCCACGCCTCGCGCCGTGTTCTTCGACAAGGACCGTGGCGCTGAGATCTTCGTCAGGGCGATCGGCGGAGCCTACGAGGTTCTGTCTCCGGGAACGCCCACGGGCTTTAACCCGCTGCAACTGGAAAACACCGGCGAGAACCGGGAATTTCTGGTCCGCCTGCTCAAGGCCATGCTGCGCGGCGATCGTCGCACCGACTTCACGCAAGAGGACGAGGACACGCTGGAAAAGGCAATCGTCCGGATCATGCAGGAGCCGGCAGCTCAGCGGAACCTCCCCAATCTTGCCGGCCTCTTGATGGGACGGTCCAAGGCCGATGCCAACGATCTATACTCGCGGCTTCGCCCTTGGATCGAAGGCGAAAAAGCCTGGCTGTTCAACGCGCCCCATGACGTCCTTTCCTTCTCGGGTCACAGCGTCTTTGGCTTTGATATGACCAACATCCTCGGAAACGAGGAGCTAAGAACCCCTGCGCTGATGTATCTTTACCATCGGCTGGACGAGCTGCTGGACGGCAACCCCGTCATGTTCTTCATGGATGAAGGCTGGCAGCTGCTGATGGATGACACTTTCAGCGCCTTCATCGTCGACAAGATGAAGACGATCCGAAAGCTCAACGGCATCGTGGGCTTTGGTACGCAGTCGGCCGCTGACATTACCAAATCCAAAGCGTCGCACACGCTCATTGAGCAATCGGCGACCAACATCCACTTCCCGAACCCACGGGCTGACGAAGAGAGCTACATCAAGCGCTTCGGCCTGACGGTGAAGGAGTTCAAGTTCATCAAGAACACGCCTCCTGAAAAGAGAACCTTCCTGATTAAGCATGGCAACGACTCTGTCATTGCGCGTCTCGATCTGTCGACAATGCCGGATCTCGTGAAGGTGCTTTCAGGACGCAAGGAGACGATCGAGGAGTGCGCGGCACTTCGCGAGCAGTACGGCGACGAACCCGAAAACTGGTTGGCGAAATTCTGCGGATGGGAGAAGGCCGAATGAGGAACAGTCGGACTCTAACGCTGCTGGTTGCAGCCTTGGCTTGTGGAACAGCTCCCCCCGCCTCCTCGCAGGTTCCTGTTACGGATGGCGCCCTCACTTCAACAGATGCGGTGCGCAATGAAACGACGAAGCAGATCGAAGAAACAGACAGTCGCCGGCACTCCGTGAGCAAGAGCGTCACCTGCTCGATGTACCGGCCGGGGCGCGGAGGTGACGCCCCCTCGGCAGCACAAGCCAATCCGGAGATTGTCGGGCTCGTGAAGCGAGTGGCGCGTGAGGAAGGGGTAGACGAAACCCTCTTCATGTCTCTCGTCTACCAGGAGAGCCGGTTCAATCCCTGCGCAAAATCGCCTGTCGGCGCTATGGGCTTATCGCAGCTGATGCCGGGCACAGCCAAGGATCTTGGGGTCAATCCTCACGATATTGAGGATAACCTTCGCGGCGGCGCACGCTACCTGAAGCAGCAGCTCCGTACCTTCAACGGCAATACCAACCTTGCGCTCGCCGCATACAACGCGGGGCCAGGCAACGTTCGAAAGTATGGCGGCATCCCTCCGTTCAAGGAGACGCAGGGGTATGTAGCCGCGATCAAAGGCAAGTGGATGCCTCAGTTTGGAGGCTCCGATGTGTCGAACATCCCCGAAAACTTCGGCGGAGGAACATCGGGCTTTTCAGGTGCGAGAGACGCAGCGATCAACTCCATGGCAACCAGCCAGTCGATTTCCGAAAACAGCGGGAACGTTGCGTCATGGCTTCAGCAACTCGGCCAGATGGAAAGCGGCACGATCCAAGACAGCTGGGACCACAATTCCGGCGCACGCAATGCGAACCTCGAGATGATGAACCAGGTCATCCGCCTCGGAACAACGTTTGCCGAGCTTATGAATTCTCAAAATGCACTCGATCTGGGCGGGCTCTCGGGGTCTTCGCGGTCCAGCGACTACAAGCGAGACGAGAGGCAAGACGATCGCGAGGTAGCTGACCTCTGCGACAAGGAACTGCAGCTTGAGTGGAATCCGGAGGAACAGGCCTGCGTTCGAAAACTCGAACCAGAGGCTGACATGAAGCTGATGTTGAGCGCCGAATGACAAGGAGAACGGCCATGAAAAGAGCATTTCTGACTGCGCTTTCGCTAGCGATGGCGTCTACTGCGCATGCACAGGTTCCCGTGATCGACAGCGCCAACCTGAAGATTGCAACGGAAACCTCTCAGACAACCGATCAGATCCTGGATACGAACAGGCAAGTTCTGAAGACGGTAGAAGAGACGCTTAAAGCCGTCACGGGGGATCGCGGGAGCGTTTCCAATCCCATGCAGAACCTCGCCGTTGGTCAAGGGTTCAGCGTTTCTCAGATGGCGTCACTCGACAGCCTCATGCAGGGCGGAGTCCCGAACTTCGGCAGCATGGGCGGTGACATCGGCCAGATTGCCACTACCTTCATCAACGGTCTTCAGCTGGTAAAGAACTTGTCTGGCAAGGCGAACAGCACGTTCTCCGGCGACAAGTCCTACGAAGAAATGATGAAGACCGTCCTTGGAGTTGCTGCCCTAGTCACCGGCTCGCAACAGGCCGTTCAGTCGCGAACACAGGCATTCCAGCAGGCAGGTCAGCAGATCGGCCAGGCCCAAGACATCAAAGGGTCCATCGATCAGAACACGCAGCTGCAGGTTCAAACCGGCCTGACGATCAACGAAATGATTGGCGTGATGAATGGGGCGGTCGGCTCCCTGCAGGCTCAAAACCAGCGCCGCCTTGTCGACATCTCCAATACAAAGAAGGCGCTGACCTACGGTGACTAAGACATTTAGAGTGAAAGGCTTTGTGCTCCTCTCCGTTCTGGTTGCTGCCGGCGTAACCGGCTGCGCCGGTGCTCCGAAAGAGAAGACTGCACCATGCAAGAGGCCGGCAAACCTCACATCCTACGCCGAGGATCCGCGACAGGAATGTGGCCCAATGACCAGCGTGAATGGCAACCCATCGGAAGCGCTGGCGGCGATCGACGCTTTCGCTGCAAGCGGAGAGCAGTGAACCCATGAACTTTCTAGGCGGCCTGCTTGAGGCTCTTGAAGATGCAGGGCGGAATTTCTCGGAGCGGGCTTATGAGGTCGTTGGCGACGAGATCATGCCCTTGCTGACGATCATGCTTATTGCCTACGTCGCCTATTACGGACTTCAACTCGTCATGGGGACCGCGCGAGTGAGCGTCGGCGAGATCGTCGGCCGGGTCGTGCGGATGATGCTTATCGTCGCCTTCATTGATCAGTGGGGCAACTTCCAACTCTTCTTTTACGACTGGCTGAACAACACGCCGGAAGACGTGGGGCGGGCGCTCCTGACGGCTAGCAGTACCGGTATAACTGAGCCGACAGACGGCCTCTCCATGATTTGGGAGACGGCGAATGAGGCAGCAGCAGCATTCGCGGAGCAGTCAGGCTACTTCGCCATTCTCCCGGGCCTTGTAGGGTTCCTGATCATGCTGGCGGTTGGGCTGTTCATTGCCGTTGCGCTTGCCATCCTCGTGCTTGCGAAGGTGATGATGTGGGTGCTGCTTGGCACTGCACCGATCTTTATCGCCTGCCTATTGTTTGATTCCACACGCCAGTACGGAATGGCTTGGTTCCAGCAGGTTTTAACGTACGCGATCATTCCGCTGTTCGTTTACGTCGTCGCCGCCTTTCTCATCACGACCATGGACGCTGAACTGCAGAAGGTCGCAGCGGCAGCATCCGCGAACGAGATCCAGCTAGACGATATCTCGGCTTTCGTCCTGATCTGTGCGGCTGGCGCTTTTGTCCTCTTCAACATTCAAACTCTCGCCCAGGGAATTACCGGGGGCGTGGCAACGGGCGTTGGGCAGATCGCTCGATCGGTTGGCTACGCGACGGGTGTTGCACTGCCGGCACGAGCTTTGACCGCGACACGTTCTGTAGCCGGGAGGGCTGGAGAATTAGGAATGGCCGCACGCGCCAGAACCCATGCCGGCATGAGGGAAAACATCCAAAACGCCGGTGCAGCAGAAGCGATGCAAAACAGAATTACCAACAACAGTCTGCCCAACTAGGCAACTGGTGGCGGGAATTAAGGGCTAGGATACATGGCAGAGAATAACGATGCTCTCCGGAGCTATTTTCAGGATGGGGACCGTTGGGAACAAGAGATCGTCAAAAAGGCCAAACGGTCCAAGGCGTTCGCTTGGCTGATTACGCTGATCTTCGGCGGCATCACGATCCTGTCGCTCTCCGCATTGGTGATGCTCGTGCCCCTCAAGAGCTTCGAGCCGTACATTGTCGAGGTCGACAAGAACACTGGCTATATTGAGGTCAAGACAGGGCTGACCCGAACATCGAACATCACCGATCAGCAGGCGGTCACTCAGGCGAATGTCGTCCGTTACATTCGATCCCGCGAGGGCTATGATCCTTTTGCCATCGAGCAGAACTTTGGAATTGCAGCTTTGCTCTCCACCGGCGACGCAGCGCGCGACCTCCAGGCCCAATGGAGTGCCGCGAACCCTGACAATCCAGCTCGCCGGCTCGGCAAAAATAAGTCGATCACCGTCGACATAAAGTCTGTCACCTTCCCGAACACGACAACGGCGCTCGTCCGGTTCTCGACGCATGAGCGCTCTGATGCAGACGTCATCACGCGCCATTTCATCTCTATCGTTCGCTATCGCTACACCGATACGCCTGAGCGCAACGAATGGCGCTTCGAAAACCCGTTGGGCTTCCAGGTTTATGACTACCGCCGTGATCAGGAAACCGTGACCTCGGGAGGCCAGCAGTGAAATATGGCTTGCCTCTGGCGGCGTCGATCGCCGCTCTCACGATGACTCACGCCTATGCGGCGCAACAGCCCCGCCCTGGCAGTCTGGATGCGCGTGTGACCAGTGTCGTCTATCAGCCGAACAACGTCGTGAAGGTGTCTGCAACCTACGGCATCTCAACGATGATCATCTTCGACGAAGATGAGAAGTTTGAGACGATCTCGCTTGGCGACACCGACAGTTGGCAGGTTGCCCCGTCCGAAAAGGGCAACATCCTTTTCGTCAAGCCGATAGCCAAGGACGTTTCCACAAACATGAACGTGGTGACCTCAAAGAGGATCTACTTCCTTGAGCTCAACGACTATGCACCGGAAGCAGGGAAAAAGGTCTTCGGCATTCGCTTCGTTTATCCCGAGAAGAACCTGAACGAGTCTCTGCGGAAGGAGGCTGAGTTTCGGGCAGCTAACCCGAACATTTCGAGCATCGACAAAGCGAACGTCAATATTGACTACTCCTTCTCGGGCGACGCGGCGCTGAAGCCGACAATGGTCTTCGATGACGGAAAGAAGACCTTTTTCAAGTTCGGCAGAAGGACCGTGCCGGCCATTTTTGCCGTTCAATCCGACTTCTCCGAGACCCTGCGAAACTTCCGCAAGGAAGGCGAATACATCGTCGTTGACGGCGTAGCCACGCAATACACGCTCCGGGACGGAAACCAGTGGACGTGCATTTTCAACCTCCGCAAGCCGGACTTTGCAGCACCTGATCCTGACATCTTGTCTCCGAAGCCGGATCCTGATGCCAGCAAACGCAGGAGGAGCGGCAACTAATGAAGCGCAGCCCTGAACTCGACGCAATGGCGGCGGCCGACGAGGCCGAAATCAGCAATCGAAACGTGAAGCGCAATCAAACGGTCGGCATGGCCGCCCTTTTGCTGGCTGGCGTCTTCGCCGCGTACCTGGTGCTCGCCACGTCCGGAGAAAGCCCGGCTGAAAGCCCGCAAAGTGAGGAGGAGTTCCGTACCACGACCTTCCGGCCGCCCGGTTTCGTGCGCGATGGAGAACCCACTCCCCCACCACCCGAACAGCCTGTCTTGGAACTTCCACCTCCGCCACCTCCGCCGCCAGCTCCGCCGGTGGACGTCACTGAATTCAACGTGCCTCCCCCGCCCGAAGTAGCTCAACCGGCGAGCGCCCCCCCGCCCGCCGAAGAGGCATTTCCAGAGCGATTTCGGTCAAAGCTAATCACGCTTGACCAGAACCTGGGAGGATCCGCGAATGGTTCGCTCGATGGCTCGAACAGCGGCACGCCTTTGACCGTCGCTGGCGAGGATCGCAACAGCCAGTACCTGTCCTCAGCGAGTGCGATCGGTGATCGTTCCGCCAAGGCCCGGCAGATTGAGCGCATCGACGCCATGATCCCAGAGGGCACGCTGATCCCCGGCATCTTGGAAACGGCGATCGTCAGCGACCTTCCGGGCCAGGTCCGGGCCATCACATCCAAGGATGTCTACTCCTTCGATGGGCGGCGTGTCCTGATCCCAACAGGAACACGCCTGATCGGGGAATATCAGTCCGAAGTTACGCGGGGGCAGAAGCGGGTCTTTGTCGTGTGGACGAGGCTGATCCGGGATGACGGCGTGTCGGTGCGCTTGAACTCCATCGGCACGGACAGCCTCGGGCGATCGGGCCTGACGGGTCATGTCGACAACAAGTTCCGTGAGCGCTTTGGCGCATCAATCTTACTGTCGATCGTCGGAGGCGGTGCAAGCTATCTAACCGGATACGGTAGCGACTCCAGCTCCGGAAACGATGACACTGAGCGAGGTGCTGAATTGGCGCGAGAAACGATCGCGCAGACCTTCAGCGACATGGCGAACACGGTACTTGCCGAAAACCTGAGGATCCCGCCAACGATCAGCGTACCGCAAGGCGAGCGGATCTTTGTCTATGTTCGCCAGGACCTCGATTTCAGCGCGATGTACGACGATCCTGTCACGGAAGCGATGAAGGAGATCAAACGTGAACGTTATGGTAGGTAACACGACCGCTCATGATCCTCATTATTTCCTGAACCGGTCCCTGGAGCCCATCAGGCAATTTCTCGATGACCCGAAGGTGGTTGAGATTGCAGTGAACCGGCCAGGCCAAGTCTATGTTGAGCGCTTCGGTGCTGATCACATGGAGCATCATGAAATCGATGCTCTGACGGCACGCGAGATCGAGAACATTGGCGAGCGGGTTGCCGCAGCGACAAAGCAGTTCCTCAACGCCGCTAATCCGATCCTTAGCGCAGCACTGCCGACCGGCGAACGTATCCAGGTCGTCTTGCCGCCCGCGGCACCTGACGGTGGGTCGATCACGATCCGTAAGCAGGTTGTTCAAAATTTCTCTCTGCAGGACTACCGTGACAACGGCTCTCTCGACAAAGTCTCGGTTGCTGTCGGGGGCCTAAGCGACGTGGATAGGGAGCTGATCGCCTATCTACGCGCGGAGAAGATCTACGACTTCATCCATACGGCCATCACGAAGCGGGTTTCGATCCTTATCAGTGGCGGCACGTCGTCGGGCAAAACCACGTTTCTGAACGCGTGCCTGAACTCTGTAGACCTGAATGAGCGGATACTGACGCTTGAAGACACTCGTGAGCTATTCCCACCACAGAAGAACGCGGTCCACCTGATCGCCTCCAAGGGTGGGCAAGGCACTGCGAACGTGACGATTCAAAACCTTCTTGAATCGGCGCTTCGAATGCGGCCGGATCGCCTCTTTGTTGGTGAGATTCGTGGAGCTGAGGCCTTTTCATTCCTTCGCGCCATCAACACAGGGCATCCGGGCAGCATGTCGACAGTACACGCCGATACGCCGCTCGGCGCCTATGAACAGCTTGCCATGATGATGCAGCAGTCCGGCATGTCCGCCGGCTACTCCAAGCAGGATCTGATGTCCTATATCCAAATGGTCATTCCGATCGTGATCCAGCTCAGGCGGGAAGGCGGCAAGCGCGGGGTTTCCGAAATCTACTTCGCACGGGATGCATCATGAGTAAGGGGCTACAGGCCTTCTATCTGTTCTTCTGCCTGTTGATCGCATTTGCAGTCTGGATGCTGGCGTACGGGGCGGGGCTTCAGCTCTTCTACGGTGACGGAAGGATCCTCGAGGCGACAATCACCTCAAACCCATTCGCGCCAATTCAGCAGTTCTGGGCCTATAGCTCCTCCCCTTCCCTTCAAAAAGTCGCGCTTGGCTCCGTAGTGCCCGCGCTGCTCGTATCAGGCCTCATTGCTTATCTTGGGCTCAAACCTACCAGCAATCCACTAGGGGATGCAGCCTTTCAGGATCTCGCAACCCTTCGGCGCGGGAAGTGGTTTGGCAGACGAGGTCACATATTCGGCCGCATCGGGAGCAACGTCCTCCGCGCGTATGACGATCGCCACCACCTCATTATTGGCCCGACACGATCCGGTAAGGGCGCGGGCTACGTCATCCCCAACGCTCTCATGCACGAAGGCTCTATGATTGTCACGGATCTGAAGGGCGAGGTCTACAAGGCAACCGCCGGCTATCGGAAGCGCAACGGCAGCCAGGTCTTCCTGTTCGCGCCGGGTTCCGAGACGACCAACAGCTATAATCCCTTGGATTTCGTTCGTCCGGAGCGAGGCAATCGCACGACTGACATTCAAAACATCGCCAGCATTCTCGTACCGGAAAACACCGAATCCGAGAATTCAGTTTGGCAGGCCACAGCTCAACAGGTTCTCGCCGGCGCCATCAGCTATGTTCTCGAAAGCCCCTTCTACAAAGGGCGCAGGAACCTCGGCGAGATCAACTCCTTCTTCAACAGCGGGACCGATTTGCAGGCCTTGATGAAGTACATCAAGGAGAAGGAGCCATACCTGTCGAAGTTCACGATGGAAAGCTTCAATTCCTACCTGTCTCTCTCGGATCGGGCCGCGGCCTCGGCACTGCTTGATATCCAGAAGGCGATGAGGCCGTTCAAGAACGAACGCGTTGTGGCCGCAACGAACATGACCGACATGGACCTTCGATCCATGAAGCGTCGCCCCATCACAATCTACCTTGCCCCGAACATCACCGACATCACCCTTCTTAGGCCGCTGCTGACGCTATTTGTCCAACAGGTGATGGACATACTCACACTTGAGCATGATCCCAACTCCGTACCGGTCTATTTTCTGCTGGATGAGTTTCGCCAACTGAAGCGCATGGACGAGATCATGACGAAGCTGCCCTATGTGGCCGGCTATAAGATCAAGCTCGCCTTCATCATCCAGGACCTGAAGAACCTGGATGAGATCTATGGTGAGACGTCCCGACATTCGCTCCTTGGCAACTGCGGCTATCAGCTAATCCTTGGAGCCAATGACCAGGCCACGGCAGAGTATGCTTCCCGCGCGCTTGGCAAGAGAACCATCCGATATCAGTCTGAATCGCGCACTATCGAGCTTATGGGCCTCCCGCGCCGAACAAAGGTCGAGCAAATTCGCGATCGGGACCTGATGATGCCGCAGGAAGTGCGCCAGATGCCCGAGAACAAGATGATCTTGCTGGTGGAGGGTCAGCGGCCAATCTTTGGAGACAAGCTGCGCTTCTTTAAGACGCAGCCCTTCAAGGAGGCGGAGGCCTATTCTCAGACGCACATACCGACCGTTCCAACTGTCGATTACCTGCCACCTAAACCTGTTCCAGCGACCACGCCAGCCTATGCCAACGCAGGCCAGGAGCAGGCTGAACAAGCGGAAGCGATAAAGCCTGCGACTGAGGCGAAAGCGGAGGAGCCGCGCGCGCCTGTCCAGGAGGAGGCTCTGCAAGAGCCAGCGCCCTCCACCTCACCCGCTCGCGTCGTGAATCCATCCGCCTTGGCCAACAAGAAAGTCAGCGCCGGGGGCACTCCGGAACCTTCAAAGGCGGCTGTGCCCGCTCCCGAAAAGCGCACGACACCTGTCTCAGAGAACGACATCGAAAAAGCGCACAATGATCGAGTTAGCCGCCTTAGGGAGGTCGTCGAACGGGAAGCCGAAGGCAAATCACCGCGCAAGAGGAAGAGCTTGGAAGAGCTATTCGCAGCGACCGTTCCTGATCCAATCATGGAACAGGCCGGCCGCTAATTCAGGTTCAGAGGGGCCAGAAGCTCGCTGCGTACTGACCCGCCTCTGTTAGCCAAGCCACAGAAGCATGATACCAGCCGATCACGGTCCCGTAGACCTTAATCAAGATCGCGAGGATCCCAACGGAGACCATGCCCCACACCATCATCTTGCCGACTATGTCGGCAGACTTGGGGTCGTTCACTTCCACCAGGTAGGTGTTCTGATTACCGTCCTGCATTGGCACTTCAGCGGTCTCGGTCGTCCCGATTACGCTCCCTCTGTTCAATCTGTTCACGCTCCAACTCCTCGAGACGAGGAATGTGCTGTTGCGCGGGATCAGTCCGAGTGGTCTCGCCGCCTCTCTGGGCCGCTTCCCTATCTCCATTTACACTTTTCTGCTGCCTATGAGTAGCGTCCACCGTCTCAGCGAGCTGGTGAGTCTCACGCTCCGCTTGCCCGATCGGACGTTCCTCTTCCAGATCCACCCTGAGATCGCGTTGGCGATCGTCAGCAGTATCCGCAATTATCGGCTGCTTGTTTGACTTGTTTTCGTCCCCACGCTCTTCATTGCGTTCGATGGTCTCGATCTCCGCGCGCAGTTCCGGATCCTCGTTGGCAACATCCCGGAGATAGCCGTTTCCGGAAGCGGCGAGTTGAGCTGCATGATGAAGCGAAGCCTCAAGGCCCTTCTCATACTGCTCTCGGTTTTCGTCTCCGAGTTCGCCGGCTTCGATATGGGCGAGGCCGGAGCGATAGTGTTCCACATTTGCCATCGCATCGTGACCAGCCTCAACGACAGCCTCTCCATGCTTGGCAACAGCCGCCTCCCACTGGAGGTTAGCATTCGTCTGCTCTTGCACCTCAGATGCCGTTCTTTCCGGCGCGGCACCACCCTCTCTGGAGACGTCGCCAGCAGCGTTTCGTCCATCCTGCTCATCAAGTCCACGCTCCTTCATTTCGAGCATCTGCCTGCGCAGATCGACGATCTCGCGAGCGAGGGAGAAAACTTCTTCGAAGCCTGACCGGTCCTCTGGACCGGCGCTGCGCTGAAGGTTGAACAGAGCCGTTTCAACCGTCTTTTCGTACGCTTCGAACTCTGGGCGTGTCTGCTCGCGCATGTCCTTTGCCTCCGACAACATGTCTCTGATTGCTAACATATTGGAGCGGTAATCACCGCCAAAATCCGCATGAATGACCGAACCAGCAGGCGATTGATCCACTTGGGCAAGGCCGTTTTCCAGATAGGAGCGATGCTGAGCGGCGTAGGCCGCAACCACTGTGTCGCCGGCGTTGACTGCAATCTTCTGCCAGGTCTCCTGCGCTTTTAGGATGTACTGGCGGCTCCTCTGGCTCGTCGCCACCACGCGTCGACCAGCTCGCTTTGCGTCATATCGCGCCTGTGCCGGATCGCTGGTGCCTACATGCTCGGTTCGACCGTCATGCCTGACGGCGCGAACCTGATTTCGCGTGAAGGCTGGCGGCGTAGCGAACTCGCGCCGATCGGTCATTTCCATATTGATGCCGTGGTCACGCGCCTTCTCGGCCATGACCTCACGCCATTGCCGGAAGGTGGCCGGAGTCGTCTCGATCCGGTCGCCCGATTCCGAACGCATGGTAACGATGGCATGGGCATGAACATGCGGCCGCTTGCCCCCCTCCCCTGCTTCTTTCGGATCGTTCTCCGGATCGTGCATAGCGAATACGTAGCGATGGCCCGCAAACTGCTCAGCCAGGAAGTCGCGAACAGCTCCTTCGAACGCAACAGCATCCGTACCAGCACGCGCCGACATGATCACGTGCATCACGTCACGGCTTTTGCGGCTGTGCAGCTCATCCCGCCATTCCTTTTGCACCAGGTCGCCCGCAGCCTTATCATCGGCAATCGAACGACCCCGATCGTCTCGGACGTCGTTCCGCTGCGCGATCAGGTCTCGCAACTTGGCAGCGCCGTATTCCACGCCGTTGCCATAGCCTGTGAACGAGAAAGCCGCAGGGGCCTCTTTCGCAACGGCGCTGGCGTTGAAACGCTCCTGAACGATGGCGGCCGCCTTCGCGTCCGCCGTCAGCCGCTCGCCTTGCCCACTGCGCAACACAACATAGCCCTCAACCTTCAGCGATCCATCGTTTTGGGTTTCGACAGAGTAAGCGTAGCGTCGATCACCAAAGCCACTGCTGAGAATGTCCCGCACCTGCTCATGCGGGTCCGAGCCGCCGGAAACGCTCACCTCGACTTTAAACGCGCCGATATCGCGGCTTTCGGTCCTGTTCTGGAAAAGGTGATCCCAATCGCCACGGAGACGCGCCAGTTCCTCACGGCCACGCAACGTCTCACCGTTCTCGTTCTCAACCTTCAGCTCCCCCCCTCTGGATACATAGTTGAGCATCGAGCCGACGCGGACGCCACCACCGTAGGAAGCCAGTTTGACCACGGCTGGCTGGCTCCCTTTGGCAACGCTCGCAAGACGAACATCCATTGATCGCATAGCACCCGAACCCGCAGCCATCGTCCTCGAAGGGGATGACACGTTGAGTGCCGAAGTCCTCACGCCTTCCCTAGATCCCGAGCCGCCTTTCGACATCCCAACCTGGTGCTGCAGATTCTTCAGTCTCTTCTCAAGCTCTTCCTCGACAGCGCTCCCACGGCCGCCAAGCGTCATTTCGTGCAATAGCGCCGCGCGCCTTTGCTCCCATTCGCTTGTGAAAGTGCCGAAAAAGAACTCCACGGCCTACACCTCGCCTCGGCGCTCATGCCCCGCACGGCGCGAAAGTGTCCGCAGCTCACTCATCACAGCCGCCTGAATCCGCTGGACATTGCCAAGGTTGATGTCCAGCTCTGAGGGATGGACACCCTTCCCTGCATTCAGGGAGCGGGCGACCTGATTCAAATTGATGCCGATCATCCGCATGTCTTCGAGCAGCGCGGCCATGATCAACCTGTCTTCCGCAGTCAGAATGGGTCGAATGCCAGCACCTTCGAGGAGCAGCGAACGGAAAAAAGCAGAGACACTCATACCAGCCGACTTGGCCGCTTCTTCGATAGCCGAATGCTCTGCATCGCTGACGCGGACGTTGATGAGACGCCCCTTGCGTTGCTTGGCTGTCGGAACTTCGATCGTGTCTTCACTCATCAATCAATTAAGCCTTCCCGGAGCCTTGCGACCATCATCGTGGGCTTGTCCCACGATCGCAATGCAAAACGTAAAACATTTTTGCGTATCCTGCCACCCTTAACACCCACCCTTAACACACCTAAGTTCTATTCCTAACCCAACGCGCTGTTCTCCAATTACAATCTACATTCACCTCTCGACTGGCTCCGCTGCACTACGCACTCTTTCCGTTGAAACGCTCACCAGGGTTCACCGCCAAAACCGCTCTCGAAGGCCTTTGTCTGTCCCTCGTACTCGAGGTGACAAGGGACGCTTCGCTCTTCGCCCTTGGCACCCTCCGTGCGAGCGCCAAGTGAGCCCTCACGCGGCTCCGGGGTTCACCGCTCTACCTAGGCACTTATTAAAACCACACGACTAACTCGTGTGGTTTTATAGATGTCCTAAAACGTGCATTCACACGTATGTTTTGATCTTAACGTGCGTGTGTTCACATGTTAGGTTTGCTTCGATGTGAAGATCTTAACGACGATACTGATGTGCCGATTGAACCCACGTCGGATCGCTAGGGGGCGGGGGAACCGTTAGTCTGAGAGGATCGCGCAATGACAATCTGCATATCGCTGGTAAGCGGCAAGGGTGGAGCAGGCAAGACAACCGCCGTAATCCTGGTCGCTGGAGAATATGCGCTTCATGGTAAGCAAGTGCTCTTGGTCGATGCCGATGGCCGACAAAACCTCAATGAGTGGTGGTCCCGTTCCGAGGCGAAAGACAACAGGCCAGACGGCATTGAGCTTCGCACGGCGGTAACCAACCCATCACTTCAGCATATTCTGGAGAACGAAACCGCCGGGTTTGACGTCGTGCTGATCGACTCGCCCGGTCAAGACACCGTGCTACGGGACACGATCATCGCCGGCTCGCAGATCGTTATGACGCCGATCCAGCCAAACCAAGACGAGATCCTTGCTGCTGGCCAGGCAGCAATGGACGTGGCTGACGCCTGCGATCGTACCGGGCGAAACATTCCACATCTCAACTTCAGAACCCGGATTACTCTCCCGGGACGTTCACTGGAAGCTTACCGCCTGATCCGCCCCTTCATCGCAAACTTGCAGGAACAGGGATATGATTCATACCTCCTGGACACTGAGCTTTATGAGCGAAACCCATACCGCGACATCAGACTTGGATATGGGACGCTGCAAATGCTGGACCTTAGCGACTCCGTCAAAAAGGCCCGGAGCGAGGTCATGGCCTTGATGCAAGAAATTAAACGTTTCCTGCCGAACGAACAAAAGAGGTCGTAAGATGGCTAAAGGGACTTCCAGCATATCTGATTTTCCCGTTGCACCGCGACGGTCCCGGGCAAATGTACCCAATCCAATGTCGCAGCCGGCTATAGACAACGAAGCAGAAAACGCGATCGCCAGCCATCAACCGGACGAGGTCGCTGTCGAAGAAGCTCCCGCTCAGATACCAGCCGTTCAGGTGCCCCCAAGATCAAGTTTGATTTTGCCCTCACCGGAGGCTCGCCGGGAGAGAGCGACTACCAAGTCGTTGGCGCGTGAGACGTCCAGAATACGACTGCAGGAGCTCAAGCAGAACAAGGCGCGCGAAAGCAAGCACTTCGTCAATTGCCCTCTTGATTACGACACCAAGAAACGCTTGGAGCGCGCAGCCTCTGAAAACGACTTAAAAATGACGGTGATCGTCAAGGCCGCAATCGACCAGTTCCTGAAGGATAATGGTTATTGATCCTCGACCTTCGATTTCTGGCCGGGGTGGCCGTGGGCACCACCCTTGGCTTCTTGATCAACCCTGAAGCAGCGGAGAAGGCAGGGATCGACATTCAGTCCATAAAGAGGACTATGCCTGTTATTGGTTCTTCTCCAGCCGAGCCGGTCAAACAAGCTGATTGGCCAACCAACGAACACGCGAAACGGGAGCTGTTCCGGTTTGCGATGTGGGACTTTGAGACATTTGGGCCGAAGTCTGAGATTTTGATCACAAGGTGCATCAGCATCGACCAGCTTTCATTGGCATGCGAAATGCGCGTGAAGCTGAGCTGGATCTCCGAAGAAAGAACGGTCGAAGGCGTTTTTCAATCCAGCGCCCACAGCTGGAACCTGATCGCTGCGAAAGCCGTGAACAGGAATGCTCCCACTGGATCTTGAGGTGATGGACAACGCGCCCTGAGTTGCGGATTTTATATCGAGGAGATCAGCATCCTGGCATTCATTCCCCCCACTTTTGTTAGGGCTTTGTAACTGGCGCGCAGGATGACAGTGCCTTAATGGCACGTTATGGTGCGTGATATCTGCCACAGGCGGATTTGGGGACTGAGGGAATACCGACTGTGCGGAATCTATCCGACTATATCAAATCAAGGGAACTGGTTGAGACTACAGATCCAGATTTCCAGAGACCCTTGTACCGCAAGGAGGGATTCGACGGCATAGTCAGCTTCGGCGAGATCGACGCAAAACTTTCCGCATTCCTACTCGACGAACGCGCGAAAACTGGTCTGACCCAGAGTGATTTCGCGACCCTGGCTGGTCTCGCTCGAGTGGTCTACAGCCGCTACGAACTGAACATTTCGCGACTGACCGTCTCTCGAATGATTCACCTTTCCGAGCTCCTTGGGTTCCTGCCGATGCAGATGATTCATGCCGCAGCACCTCATCTGTACGGTAAAAATCCTGAAGAGGCCGATGATCGGGTTGAACTCTTCAGACTCATTCATGACCTCCCGCATGACACCATACGCAGTTTGATCGGTATAGTTGGCCAACTGACGCCTAAGGATGTTCTTGAAGCTCGGCAAAAAGCGGAAGCGGAGGCCGAAGCACAAGCTGAGGCCGAACGCCAACGACTGACTAGAAAAGCGGCGAGAGTCAGCAGGAAAGGCCGTCCCCCTGGCCGGCCACCAGGTCGAAAATCATCCAAGGTCGATACCCCGACAGACGATTGAAGAACGGAAAGGGCCGTCAAGTGATGGCCATTTAGGAACGCGTCGTCCCTCACCCCGTTTTCCGATCGCTGTTCGCATTTGCACGCATCAGCGACATCAGCATCGGTCCCAGTCCGAACTCCCCTCCCCTCGCCCGGCGCGTGAGATCGCGGAGATATCCACCTGCCGAATTGATATGCCCTGCCCTCTCCAAGATTGCAGCCATGGCAACCGCCGCGTTCTCCGGCCCCATCACCTCGCAAGCCTCCTGGTAAGCCGACGGGCTAACACCAAGCATTGATCGTACCACCACCGCGGCGCCCATCAGCTCGCGCCAATGGGAGATCGTGCCGCCGGGCCCGTAGTCCGAAATCTGCGGGCAGGCTTTCAGGACCATCGACAGCGGGAACGCCTTCATCTGTTCCGGCTTTGCCAATGGCTGAGCAACCGCTTTGGCTGCTACTTCCAGCTCGACGGCTCCGCCCTGCTCTTTTCCAGAGCTAGGTTCAAGTTCATAGATGGATTCGGGTTTTGAATTCTGTATGTGACAGCCATTTTGAACAGCATTGCTGTCCATATTCTGAGAATCTAACTGATTTTCCAGAAGGTTGAGGATTTCGGTGCGCAAAAGCTGCATCTCATCGAGGATTGCCTCCACCTGGCGACGGTCAGGATTGCGGGGAAGTCGGCTGACAATGCCGACATACATGTCTTCGATGGCTTCCCAGTCGCCGTCAGCCCCCTCCTCCATCGCGGCGGAAATTAGCTTGCGTACATCACGCCGGCAGATAGTCAGCGCCTCTTTGGCTCGTCTGAACTGCAGGCGCTCGGCAGCGACTTCCTGTGCCAGGCCTGCAAGTTCCGCAGCGCGAGCCAAAAGTGGAGAAAGATCGAATCCAAAGGCCTGCTCGATATCGCCACCCTTGTCCCGGTGAGCGTAGCGCTTGCCGTTCGGACTATCCTTGCGCTGGATGAGCCCGGCTTCGACCAAGGCAGCCAAATGCCGCCGCAAGGTCGTTCCGGTAATGCCGTGCGCTCTGACAGACAGCTGGGCATTGGATGGAAAGACCACCAATCCACTATCGCAGTTGAGCTCGCTCTCTGGATAAAACGTCAGCAATGCGTCCAGCACAGTCAGCGCCCTGTCCTGGAGGCCAAGGCGTTCACGGACCTCACAGGCGTCGCGAAACACTTTCCATTTTTCGACTGGGCGGTTTGGTTTCGTCTCGGACGTCTGAAGCTGTCTCTTCACGAGAGCAAGCAACGCCGGCCGCCGCCCAAAAGGCGTCGTCACATTTCCACTTTGCATTATCTCAGCCTTCAATAAGGCAAAAGAAGACTGCTCACCAAATTGGCGCCCTAGACTCTTGACTGGGATTCGGGGAAATGCGATTCTCTAGTTGCTACACGATGAGAAGGGCTTCCACGACGGCGACGTTTTGGGGGCCTTTTTCTTTTGCGGGTCTGGTCTCCTGGTTTCACAAGTGATTGTCAGCTGACAATCACGCTAATTGTCTGTTTGAGAAGAATTTTCTCGTTCGAACTGTTCGACGAGATCGCTCATCTTAGCGTCAAGGAACTCTGCGAACGCTCTTGATGTAACAGTGATTTTTGAGCCTTTTGACGTCCGCTCAACAGCTGCCAGAACAAGCCCCTTCCGAGTGCGAATCTGTCCTCGACCATTGTCTTTCGAAGCTTTCGGTGCCTGACCGCTTAGCCAGAGACGCGTAAATCTCTCGTTTGAATCAATTGATGTGAACTCGGCCTCGCCAATCGCTTCAGTGATCCTTCCGTAAGCTGCCTTGTCCTTCAAGAGATCGGCAAACGCCAACCAGCGAGGTCGCCCCACCTTTGCGGCTGGCCCTATCGCGAGGATTATTTGTTCTGGGATAGCGTCAGCAACTTGCAAAAGACGGGAAATTTCAGGTTTGTCCACTGACAGAACCTGGGAAATCCTGTCCCGGTCAAAACCATGCAGCTCGAGATGTTTCGCAAAGAGGGCACGCTCTATGAAGCTGAGATCGACGCGGGGACCGTTTTCTTGCCCTTGTGCGACGATCAGTTCATCGTCCGAAAGTTGGCGCACGATTGCCTTGATTGGGCGATCCAGAATTACCGCCGCACGCAATCTTCGATGGCCATATGCCGCCTGATAGTGGTTTTCCTTTGTTGGATGCGGACGAACTAAGATGGGAACTTGCTGTCCGCTTTCCCTCATGGACGAAATGAGTTCTTGCAGGGCGGGATCATGGTCAGTCGGGATACGATCCCGAATGAACGAGGCTTCGATTTGAGCGGGACTTAGCTCGACAACTTTATCACCAGCTGCAAGCGCGGTGCGAAGCTCCTTCGCAGCGGCGGCCTCATCACCGAGTCGACCGAGTGAGAGGTTCATAGCTCGAACGGCCCCAGCTGGCTTGTGTGGAGGCTGCGCTTGAACGGGCGACTTGGTTGAATCGCTCGCAGACGAGCTCACCATGTTCTTCAGGATATCGCGGCCTTTCATGCACGCCCCCATGAACTCTTCAGCAGGTTCTCAACTTCCAAATTGACTCCGTCCATCGCTTCCACGGCGCGATCATATGTCTGCCGATTCATTGACTCTCGCGCCGCTTCATAAATTGTCTGCTTCGACAGGCCCGCATCAGAGATCGCAGTTGATTTCACCATCATTGATGTAAGGACGCGTTCGCCAAACAAACTTCGCAAGAAGGCAACGATTTGCGCTTGGGGGCCGTCGTTCGGCTCGTACCGTGTGACGAGATATCGCATCCAATCGTATTCGAGATTGCCACCTGCTTCCTTGACCACGGAGAGAAGATCAGAGGTCATAGCCAAGAACTGGTTCATTGATGCCACGTCCAGCATCTGAGGGTGAACTGTTATCAACACCGCAGTTGCCGCGCACAGCGCTGACAGCGTCAAAAATCCCAGAGTTGGCGGGCAGTCTATGACAACGACGTCATAGCGATCGGAAAGATCGCTTAACGCCTTCCCTACCCTGAGAAAGAACATGTCGGTCTCCGAGCTGCTGCGCTCGGCAAGAGCCCTAGGGGTGTCGTGCTCAAATTCATGCAATTCGAGATTGCCCGGGATCAGATCAAGTCCAGGGAAATAAGTCTCCCGAACCACCTCCCCTACTGGACGGCGAAGCTCATCATATCGGATAGCTCCGAATAGCGTCTCGTTTTCGCCAACATCGAATTCCGGCTGATATCCAAGCATGGCTGACATCGACGCCTGAGGATCAAGGTCGACAGCAAGCACACGATAGCCACGGAGCGCCAGATACTGAGCGAGATGCGTTGACGACGTCGTCTTACCAGATCCGCCCTTGAAGTTAGTAACTGCTATGACCTGCAGGTGGTCCCCTTCACGGCGTCCAGGAAGATACGCGGGTTTAGTCTTTCCCAGGATGTGTCGGATCGTGTTGATCTCCGACAGAGAAAAGGTTCGGCGACCACCCGCTGTCTTCTCGGACGTGACCGAGTCCTCCTGTGAAGCCAGGTGCCGGACATAGCTGTCGGTCACGCCAAGCAACTTTGCAGCTTCGGTACTACTGAAACGCCTCAACGCTTTTTGTTCGTCAGGTGAAAACAGACGCGCTGATAGTTCCTGCAGATTGCTGCTGAGTTTTGCAGAATCATCGGCAATAGTTTTATCAATCGAAACGCGTTCGATTTTTTCGATCCGGCTGATTTTCGCGGTCTTATTCGCCATTCACGGTAAACCCGATAATTCGCTGCAATTTGCGCAAATGATCTCATGGCGCGTCTATCCGTCAAGCAGTTTTTGGTTAACGCAAATTAACCTCTTAGACCAAGAGAAAGATATGATTGGATTCAATGGCTTGATCCAATTGTCAGCTGACAATCAGCAGACATTATAAAACGCGCTCTTGGATCTGATTGCCCCGACTAACTAGAATCAGTCTGCAGCGGCGAGTTAGGGCATCGAACTCGCCGCAATCACAGGAACGGAAGATGCGACTAACTTCTCGGATGGCAATCCGTTGAATTCGCGAGATTCAGAGTTCGCAGATAGTCAGCGACTGCCTGAGCCTTTGCGGCGGCAGTGATGACTGCACTTGAATCCTGCTTGAGCACCTTGAGCCAGTTTTCAACGTAAGTCGCGGTGTTGTCTCGCGGATCATGCTCGATGCCAAGATCGGCGCAGACGAACGCGGCTGAGATCTCGGCAACAAGCTCCTCCATGGCGTAGGCCTCACTGCCGAACCGCCCACTCAGGTCACGGCCCAAACGTGCCTTTGCACCACTCCAATGAGAAATTTCATGAAGAACCGTGCTGTAAAGGTGAACCTCGCTGAGGAACCGGCCTCGATCCGGCATCAGAATGTCATCGGAACCAGGGCGATAGCAAGCCTGCTTGCCGCCGTAAGTGATCTTTGCGCCAGTGCGGTCTATGAAGGATTCGACGTTTTCGAGAACTGGAACGGGATCCATTGGCACATCCTCGGCCGGGCTTTTGAAGCAGTCAGGCAGGTTTTCGATCTGCTCGACGTTGAAGACGGTGTAGCCCTTGAGATAGGGGACTGCGCGATCGTCCGCCTCCTGCTCCTTCGGCGTGAAGGTGCCGGACTTGACGACGAGGGTTCCTTGGTCGCCCTTGCGGACCTGAGCGCCAAGCTCCTGAGCCTGCCGGTAAGTCATCCATGTGTTTTCGTCGTAGCCGGCGAGTTGCCCGGAGAGCCACAGCATGACCACGTTGATGCCGCGATAGGCTTCGCCGGAGGCACGCAGCGGCGTAGCCCACCTGCGGCTGTTTCCGCGCCATGGCCGGATCCAAGGCTTGGTGCCGGCCTCGAGCTGCTGAATGATGGTGTCGGTGATCCGCTGGTAGGTGTCCTTTACGCTCTGCATCGCCGTCTCCTGTTCGTTGGTTGACGGCAAAGATCCGAAGATAGCGAAACGAGCCCATGCACCCGTAGGGCCGCAACGGAGTGTAGGACCGCGCAAGCGGTTGAATGGGTGAGGGGCTATCGTAGTTTGTCCGTCAAACCATCCAACGGACAGGAGAGGGCGCTGAGCGTAGGCACCCCGGCCGACGATACGGGCCCTCACTGCAGCGACAGGGCCGCAGATCAGCGCTCTCGGTCGTCTTGGTCGCGGTTTCGCTGGCGATCGGCAAGCTGCTGCGCTTCGATAGCCTTAAGCTCGGCATTGATGTGCTGCGACTGAGGCTCTTGGGCCTTTTGCTGACCTGGCTGCGAATGGGCATCTTGGACCTGTTCCGGCCGACCCAAAGTCTTGAAATCAGATCGAGCGGTGAACTTAACTTCCTCGTCGTCAGGAGGCATCCGCTCGGGGAGATCAGCACGATCTACGGCCACAATCCCCTTTTCGGTCACGAGGCTCGCTACTCGATTGTCATGGCCGAGAACCTGGCCTTCGATCACTTCGCCCTGGCGGGCCGTGCGGATATTGTGCTCGAACGGTTTCTCGCCAGCCTGCTCAAGATCGGACATGGCACTGCGGATCGCCTCGCGGCGGTTAGGATCCATTGCATCCTGGATGAGGTGCTTCATCGCCGGACTGGACGGATCATTCGTGGTCTCAATGGATGCCTCGATCATGCGAGGTTTGGTGATGACGGTCAGATCGATGTCATGCCCATAGGTGCGGCCCAATAAGACCACCAGAGCTTCGTTTGCCCTTCCATTGCCTTCGCGAAAGGCATGAACATAGTTCAACTCAGATAGGACGTGAGCGGCCTTCTCGGCGAATTGCTCGGGTGTGGCGACTCGCAAGCCCTGAACGTCTCTAGCAGGCCTGAGCGCCTCGTTGAGACCCATCTCGATGCGCGAGCCGGGGAGGAAAGTCGTATCGCCCTTCGAAAGCCCGCCTACTGGCTCTACCCGATGCCCATCGACGACAGGACTTTCATTGCGTGTGTGTCCTGCCCATTCATAGATATCTTGAAAGATGTAGCCGTGCAGAGCCTTCAGATGCGCTGCGTCGTGATTACCGGTAGGGCCTTTTCCCTCGGCCAGCTCCGTAATCCTTGAGTCCGTAATCGCGTACTCGGCTTCGCGCAGTTCTGAATAGCTCCTGATATTGAGCTTGTTCTTCAGAACATCCTTGTAATCCTCATCCTCTGACGTGTTGGGATAGGTGTAGGAGCCTTTGGCTTCATCATCGCGGGCCAAGCGAAACCTCATGCAAAAAGGCCGCCTGAGTTCACAGGCGGCCGCTACAAATGTCTAGGTGATGATCAAGGCCGCTTGAATCGGGCCAGCATCTCTTGGCGCATTTCCTCGGAAGTGATGTCCCCCGCGACGTAGCGGGCCTTCGCTTCTTCCAAGACCGGGTCACCGGTGTAACCCTGCCGCATATTCGCAGCGCGTGCCTGATCTGAAGCCTTCTTCCGTGCTGCAACAGCTTCCGGAGAGCGATCGGGGCGAGGGGCATGAACGTTCATTGGCAGAGCCTCCAGTTACTGTTCCACTTAGCACAAAAAGAGCCGAATATCCAGCGAACGCGGGGTAAGCGGCTCTTTTATGGTGGGAGCCCGATCAGAGATCGGGCCTCCCAGAGCGATCAATCGCGGGGTTCCCATTCGATGATGGCCTGCAGTGCCAAGTCATCTTGACCGGGGTAGCGGCCCAAGTTGGCGTTGAAGCCGAGGCGCTTGATGGAGAGGGTGTAGTACGGCTTCCCTTCTCCGCTGGTCTTCTTCCAGATGCCGCCAACTTCGATGTCGTGACCGCGAGGTGACTTGGCATAGACGCGATGCGTCGGAGCCTTTTCGTTGGTGGAGTCGAAAGGTGTAACCTTGATGTCCAGGTCCCGGTCGATGGTGGAGATGAGGCCGGTTCCTTTGGCGTTGTCGATGTCGTCTTTTTCGAACTGGATGAAGTTGGTCATGCTCATGTTAATCACTCCTCTATGGTGGTTGCGATGATCGTTCATAAGGCACGGCGAAAAGCGGTGCGCACCGCAGGCCGGAGCGCAGCGAAGGAGGCTGGACGGGGACAAATTTTGTTTCGCGAGGAAGCCGAAGGCGGGGAAAATTTGGAGGCGAACGGCTTTGCGCCAACCGCGTCGCCGTGCGAACGGGCATCAAGAGCAACCACTTTGGAGGTGTGGGGCCTGAGCGCTTGCAGCAATACGTCACCTCGACAAATGGGACATCGGCACAGGTCAAGGGCGGGATTGTGCTGAATGCAGCCGAACCAGCAGCCTGAAACAAGAGGCTGGGGTAACCAAGAGTTCCACCAAAACATGAGATCTCGCCATCTGTTGCCCATATCAGCGCCGCCAGTCGTTCAGTTGTCGGAATGGCTGCGGCGATAGGAGGAGGGTGATTCAACCTGAGCACCCCACAAGCCTTGGCCTCGCTGTCGGGCTCTTGCCTCGGCGCGGCGATACTGGTCCAGGTCGATCGGGTGAGATCTTGGCAGATAACGCAACAGGAGGCTGGCTTGGCCCGCCTTCACCATTTCAAGGCCAATATCCGAGTTGTCGATGAAGCACTGGCCGACAAGGCGTTTGTACTGGTCTCGATCGACTTCAACGCAGCGGACATGCTTGCCATCGATCATGCGGGCGAGGAAGCGACGTGCCTCAATCCCGCAATTCCATATCATACCGTTTTTGGAGCCAGTCTGATCCCGCTCACAGGCGTCAATGGCCGCGATACGGATCCTCTGTTGGCGAATGCTGAAGGTGTCACCGTCGATCACTCGCGCCCGGCCTGAATAGTCGGCCGCTGCAGAAGACGCGGTGAACAAAAGCGCGGCCAGCGCGGCTCCAACCAAGCGATTTCCTATCACGAGTGTGCCTCCATCGAGTTGCGGGCTGCCAGCCCAAAGACGGAGCGGTTTAGATGAAGGTCTCCGCTCGCGGCGCGGTCGGTCATAGCCCGCAAATACCCGGCCGGCGAGCTGATCTCGGCCCGCGTGTATTTCTCAAACGTCAGAGCAATCGCAACAGCTGCCGCCTGCTGCCCCATTCGGTCCACGGCCCGCTGGCGCGCGTCCTCAGACACACCGGCGATGCGGCAAAGCTTGGGGGCAATCCGGTCCAGGTCCGCCCAGCTGCGCGGCGGCTTGTAGCCATATTCGGCAAGGCTTGGCGTAGCCCTCCACACATCTTCCAGCGCCACAAGTGACGGCTGCGGGTGCTTTTGCCTGTTGCTTTGGCTCGAACGGCGCCTCAGGCTTTCTTCAGAAGCCCTCTTGCTGGCGGAGCCAGCCTCTAACGAACTGACTTGTTCGGCGTCAGCCGAACGCCGATCATCATTACGAGCTTCAAAAGGTTTCGGGGTTGTAATCTGTATGTGGATGTCGTTTTCGACATCCGTGCATGTCATATTTGCATCTATGTCGGAGGTTCGCGGGGTCCGATTCACGTTGCGCAGTCGGTCGGCAAGCCACTCCAAAAGCACTGTTGCCTTCCGGAGGACTTGGGCCGGTGCGTGCCTGGCTGATCCGATGAAGGCCGCGATCTTCTCAACACGGGAGCCGATCCGCCCGAGAATGACTTCGCCTCGTTCGGTTGAGGACACGAGAGCATACCTCGCGGCACGCAGAGCGTCTCGGAAGCGACGAGCTGCGTTGTCGCGAACTCGAATCTCTTCCCGCTTCTGGCGCACCAGCTGATCAAGTTCATGGTGCCGAGCGATCAGGACACGTAGATCAATGCCGCAAGCGTCGGCAATATCTCCTTCGCCATCACGGATCGGGTAGCGCTTGAAATTCGCGCTGTCCTGCATGGTGACGAGGCCGAGGTCGTACAAGCGCGAGAGAATACGGCTTATGCGTCCCGGTGACTTGTTGATGTCATAGCCAAGCTGCCTGTTCGACTTGTAGACGATCGGGCGCCCTCCATTATCGAAGGCGTCAGCCTTGGCGGTCGTTACGATGGCTTCCAGCAATGCGTATTCTGCAGTTGTGATCATCCCGACTGTCATCAGGTTCTTGGCAAGTACTGCAAGCTGACCACGCGTCACCGTTCCGACTTCGGTTGACTGCGCCAGTCGCCGGAAGTCGGCTCGCTCCTTCGTCATTCTGCGACCTGTCGGCCGCTTGTGTTGTGTGGGTTCCCCCATCGTCCGTCTCCTGTCAGAGGCCAGACAAAGCTCCGCCGTTCACCGAAAAGGTGTTTTGATTATTGACATCGGAGGGGAGGTCTGCGAGAACGATCTTGCTTATATTTTCGAACTGCAGACCGCTTCCGGATCTTTCGGGAGCGGTTTTTCTTTTCTGGGCCGGGTGCGATCTCCAAAAAACTGTTAAAATGCGCGAGTCGGAATCGGTTTAGGTTCCGCCCGATTGCGATTAGTAACCTGAGATACCGAATTGATGCAAGTTGTCACATTTCCGCGTTGCTTTGCCGGTTCAGCTGACATCTGAAATAGCGCCTAAATTTCAATTTTTTAGCGCGCTTGTCCGCGCCTTCCCTCTCTTCACGCCTAAAATTGGAACGTTTCCAGAGTATGAATTAGCCCCCTTTATTGTTGGGGAAATTCAACAGGGTGGGGAGGAGAGTTTGAGAGGAGGGGGCGAGGGCCTCCTCTCAACAAGCGGCCTGATGTGCCGTCCCCCGATACGTTTCTGCCTCCCAGGCACCTGCGAAAGCGCCCGCATTGGCTCGATGCCAAGGCGGGCGCTAAAGTGCGATCTTGAAGCAGGCTCAGCCGCGCTGAGCAGCATCCTCAAGATAGGTCGGCGGTAGATCGAAGGCCTTTAGCGCTGTATCGAGTGCTTTTTGCACTTCATCCCAATCAACATGCTCCGGGTCGCTCAGGTAGGCGTTGATTAGCTGACAGCAGCTTTCGGCGGCAAGGGTCGGATCAGGATCGGAAGCGAGCACGGCTTATCCTCGGGAACAGGGGAGCCGGTCACGCTGGAGGACGTGACCGGAGACAAGCCGCGGCGGGATTATTCCGCTGCCATCGGGAACGAGTGTTCGCTCTTTTCCTCAGAGGTTTCAGCCTCACCCTCTGCGTCGGGGTCAGACGCGATCCGAACGTGAGGCGGAAGCCACCCGCTGTCCTTGATGGACTTGGCGGCATAATCCGCAGCCTCGCCCTTCTTCATGTTGCCGACACCAGCGGCGAAATCCTCGCCGCGCACCTCGGCAACAACGGCTTGAATGGTCGGCCTGTTGACGTGGCTGAAATAGCTTTCCGCCGTAGTCTCAAACCAGTCACGCATGTCCACGTTCAATGCGCGGCCCATCTGGTCGGCATGCGCCAGCGCTTGGCTGCGACTGCTGAACTTCTTCTCAACCGCATTGACGGAATGGGCGGCGGCATAGGCCAGAAGCTGCAACAACTCGCTTTGAGATTGATCCATCAGCCATTCCCAAAGGTCAGCAGGATCGCCGGGAAGCCGGTGCCCATAGTTTTCCTCAAGGCTTCCCCACGCCTCAAGGGCCTTGTTCTCGGCGGGACGCTTCATCGAACCATCCAGCACTTCATGAGTGACAGAGATTTCAAGCGCGCTCTGGTGGCCGGGAATGCCCCGTGCCGTGCGAAACTGCACCTTGAGCAACATCGCGTGGACGACCGCCACAAGTGCAATGTCGGGATTGTTTGCCAGCTCGACACGAAGTGCCGCCGTCTTCTGAGCGGTCAGGTCTTCAATCAATGCGGCTGAATGGGTCAGTCCCTTAGATTTCGAAGCGCCGTCAGCTTCCCCGTTCGCCCCGCCTTGCTTCCCTTCCGTCGCCTCGGCCTTCTTCTTGTCCTCGTCGCGGACAAGGCCTCTCTGCACCGACAACTTTCCCCAATGGTCGATCGTGACGATTGCCCCTGCCATTGCGAGGTCTTCGCTGCGATAGGCTTCTTCGCGCTTCTGCAGGACGGCGATTTCCTGCTCGACGGCGGACAAGGCCGCCTCTGCACCTTCATCCTCCTGATCCGCATCGATCTGCGCCGCCAGTTCGTCATAACGCTCAGTCAGTGCGTCAAGCTTGGCTTGATCCTCGTCGCTGAGGTCCACGCGCTGCGGGTAAACCCGGGCCATCTGATAGATGTTATCCGGCTGCTGAGCGCACCACTCGACCCATTTCCAGCCTTCGGCCTTCACGGCTTCCGCCTCGACCTCCAACTTCTCGGCAACCAGCTTTTCAAGCAAGCCGCTATCGCATGCAAAGCCTCCTCCCTGCTCGGCAAACAGGTCGCGGCGCACTGGACCGCCAGCCGCCTCATAAACCTCTAAACCGCCGATCAGCGCGAGCCGCTTGTCGCTTGCGGGGACTTCATCCACGGCGAGACGGCGCTTGATTGTGTTGGCGCTGCGATCCCATGAGGGGAGGGCATTCCAAACCTCTTCCTGTCGAGCGTGATCGTCGGTGATGGTGAAGGCGGCAAGCTGCTCAAAGGTCATGTCCTCGGCGCGGAACGCCGCGAACAGGACCGGGGAAACCTTCGCCAGCGCAAGGCGGCGGTTTACGATGGTTTCGGTTGTCCCAAAACGAGCGGCGATGTCCTTGATGGACTTGCCCTCATCAAACAACGCCTTGAATGCCTCGAACTGGTCGGCGGGATGCATGGCCTCGCGCATCACGTTCTCGGTCAGGCTTAACTCTGTTGCGTCACCCGCCTCCCGGACAATGACGTTCACGGCGTAGCCAGCCGTGATCGCGCCCCGTTCGGCCAGAAGATTGAGGGCTGCGAGGCGGCGACCGCCAGCGGTTACGAGGTATCTCCCCTTGGATGCCTTGCGCACCACAAGGTTTTGAATGACGCCATTGGCAAGGATCGACGCCGACAGGCTCTCAATGCTCTCCTTGGTGTAGGTCTTGCGGACGTTCTTGGGGTCTGCGTCCAGCTTGTTAAGTGCTACCGCGATGATGTCGCTCATGGTTCCTTGCTCCAGTTTTTCCCGTTTTCCTTGGGAGCAAGCCCCGCTAGTGGGCGAAGCCTCTGCCTTCGTTCTCGAAGGATGTGCCCCCACATCCGGCGGAACGAAGGGGGAGGGCTTGAGCCCGCTCCCGTTAGGACGCCGATCGGGTCATGGGGCGGGAGGAAGGAAAAACGGAAGGTTTGCCGTCCTGACGGCGAAAGCCGTTTTTCCTGACGAGCGACAGCGCTTGCGCGCCTGCCCATTGGCGCGATCGGCGACCTATCGTAAGAGCGGTACAGGGGAGGGGTAGATGGGCGGCCGATCCTGGCCGCATCCTTGCGGATGCGAACCGGCGACGCCGGTTCTCCGTCTTCTGATCCAGGTTATAACACGATGGATCTGCCCGCTGCGCTCCGAGTGATGAGCGCTCCGCTCCTCGGGCAGCTCTCCATTTCAACCTGATTCAACACGTCGATTGCGGCAGCTGGCTAAGCAGCCTCCCGCTCGGATCGATCGGCGCCAGTCCGAGATCCGAGGAAGACAACGAAGAACATCGGAGCTTTCAGCATAGCGCCGCCCCCTACTCAAGGGGCGGGAAAGCGGGAATTCTCGACACGGTTTTGACGGAAATGGGGAAGCCGCAGGAGGCTTAGCATAACGCCGCGAAGCGGAAGCCGGGACCGACTTCCCCCGCCAAAACCGTTCCTTGCTTCTAAAGCCTGGGCGTTGCGTTCATGATGTAGTGGGCGATCTGAAACAGCTGCTCAACAGTCGTAGCCAGGTCAGCAGAGGCTTGCTGGATCTCTGGCGGTTGGGACGGATCGCCGGCGAGGACACCGGCCTTGGCGATGATATCCTCGCAAGGGTCTGCGATACTGTGAATGAGCTTCAGCAGCTCTTGGGCGGTTGCCTGATCCACCAGTGCCTGTCCTACGTCGTTTCCGGGCACCGAAACCCTATGGAGCAGGCGGACGGAGGCCCAGAGGCTTCCTAAGCGTATTGTTAAGCGGCCCCTGCTGAAATGGCGGAATGGTATAAGCACCGCGAAGGCCGCCGAAAGCTGGGGTCGGTTCAGGCTGAGGGCGAAATGACACTGTAAGCCTTCGCTCCGCTGCCCAAATGGAACCCTTGTGAATTTTAATGCCGGAAAGCCTTGGTTTGCATAGCCTTGTCACCGTTCCAAACAGGCTTTAGTTCATCTGGGACAGCTCGCATTTGGCCGCTTCGTGCCAATAGGACACATGGACTACTTCGAGGGTGCAGGCTGGAATGGGGCCGCAGAAAGCGGACAGTCCGATGTTGGGGTGCCGAACGGCGAGAGCAGACATACAAACATCTCGCGCTGCTGTCCGAGTTCGGAACTAAGGGGTCGTGAACGGCTGGCGTGTTTAAGGCCTACGATCGGTAAGATTTACTAGGTTTTAGCGATTGCCGCGGAGATCTTAAAGACACCGACCCGCCCGTAGAACGCTTGCTTCGGCTAGCGCGCAAACTCGACGCAGCATGCCTGATTGTTATATCTCACCCGTAGGTACTACTGCCCAATGAGATCACGCAAAAGCCCAGGCATTTGTCGTGTCGCCGCTAAAGAGGGATCATCGGCCCTCAGGCCGAGGTGGATTTCAATCGAGGCGTCAATCGCGTCCCTCTCTGGAATGGCGTCGTAGGGAGCTACGGTGTCGACCAGTTTTCCTGACGAGGCCGCCCCAAGCTTCTCCAAATGCCGAACGCCTCGCTGGTTCTTCCCAGCCCGGCGATGAATCAGCGGTCCAAGAATCTGTTCCCGGAAGAAGGCGAAATGCCGATCGCCTGGTAGAGCTCGCCGCGCAGCAGTATTGTCACGGCATAGTGCAGCCAGATCCATGCCTTTTGATCGAACCATTCAGAGGGACGGTTCGGCCAGGCAGGTTCTGCCGCGCGGCCTAGCGTCCCGATCTCCTCCGGGTTTCTCACAAACAAGACCACTCTGCGTTCGATTTGCTGTTCGAAGTCGGAGGCCGGGACGAACTTCAGGTCCACGTGCAGAAACGGAGAACCGTAATGGCAGATCAGCAGGCGCGATTCGTCAGCATGCTCACCGGTGAATGCACTGTGACAATGGGTAGATATTCGACGAAGGTCAGGCGTGAGGCCATCACATCGGCATGAATCTCATTGCGCACGACGACCACGAAATCGAGGTCGAAATGCTCGTCGAAGCCGGCATGCTCGTAAGAGCCCCCAATGAGAAGTGCGATCGTCCGCTCCTTGGATGCAACGGCGTCGCGGACGTGTTGCATAAAACTTGCACGTACTCGTGAAAGGGCGCTGGCTATTGTGATTCTCCTAGTCAGCGCTCCAGCATGCAATGCAGGTCAAAGCCTGACAACGACGGTAAGCGGTAGGGCACGTTCGCGTCGCCATCCCTTACGCAATCGGACATACATTGCTCGGATCGGGCTGCCTGAGATCGCCGCGGACACCGGCCTCCTCGGAAAACAGTCCTTCGATGCGGTGGGCGAGTCTCTGTGTGGCTGGCGACAGGCGTCCATTGTGCACCGCGATGTGAAACCTCTTCGGATTGGAAGCTTCGCGTTCCGAAACGGGCACAAGCCCAAGCTTCCTGCAGGCATCCTCGCCATAGGGCGTACGCACCAGCGCGATGCCCAGTCCTTCGGCGGCGGCCAGCAATGTGAGATCGTAGCCGGGGAGATGCCTGTCGCGCGGACGAACGGCGAGGCGCGGCAAGTCGAGCCACAGCGGCCAGCCATCGTCATACTGGTCATGGATCAAAGGGTGGGAAAGAATGGTTTCGGGCGTCAGGCCTGCAGGCAATGCCGCGGCGAAGGTAGCGGATGCGTAGGGCCTGAACCTCTCTTGAGTTAATGGGATCGATCGGCTGCCGGGCCAGGGGCCGGCGCCATAGCGTATGGCGAGGCGATCGGTTGCCAGGGGCATGAGCCGGGAATCGATGTCGAGAAGGATGTGCAGATCCTTAGGGTGGCCTTCAAGCCGCATCAGGTTCGGTATCATCCAGAGCCGGGCGAAGGAGTTGATGACGCCAGCGCGCACGATCGGCATGTCTGCGCCGCCCAGCCCCCCAAGCCTGATGTCGTGAAACTGGAGGAGGAGGGTTTCGACCTGAGCGACGATATCGTGGCCTGCTTCAGAGAGGCGCACGCCGCGTCCGTGCCGCTCGAAGATCCGGCAGCCGGCCCAAGCCTCCACGACGGCGATCCGACGGCTGATCGCGCCATGGGTGATGTCAAGCGCGTTCGCCGCGGCGGAGAACGATCCCGTCTCGGCCGCAACCAGCACGGCTTGGAAAGCGTCAAGGCTCGGTAAGCTGTGATCCATACGCACAACAGAATATCGACCTGCAACATATGTCAATGATCTTGGATGTGCCAAACCTTTGTCATGACCTACACAACGAAGCTGCCCACCCAGACGTCCCTTCTGCCCGCTCTCGCCGTTGCCGGAACCATCATCAGTTGGTCGGCCTCGTTTGCGGCCATCGGCATTTCGCTGCGTGAACTGGAGCCTCTCCCGATGGCGAGTGTCCGCTTTGCGCTCGCGTCGCTCCTCGCACTCGGATGGCTGCTGTGGCGTCGCCAGTTCCACTTTCCCAGGCGCGACTTGCTGGTGATCCTGCTGTGCGGAGCGCTCGGCATTGCCGCGTACAACATGCTCTTGAACCTTGGGCAGGCTACGGTCTCCGCAGGGGCCGCCAGCTTCATCGTGAACACGCAGCCGCTCTTCATGGTGGGGCTCGCGGTTGTTTTTCTGAAGGAACGATTCAGTGGCTGGGCCTGGTGCGGCGCAATCTTGGCACTCACGGGTGTTGCTGTCATCGCTTCTGGCCAGCCCGGAGGTCTCGTGTTCGGGGCGGGAACCATGCTGATTGTCGGAGCAGCAGCGAGTGCAGCGACCTATTCCGTACTGCAACGGCCGCTTCTTGCGCGCCATAACCCCTTGTCCGTGACAGCCGTTGTTATTCTTGCCGGAACCGTGGCCCTTTGCCCGTGGCTTCCAGTAGGGATCGAGCAGCTCGCCGCAGCCTCGCGGTCAACTGTCGGCGCGGTCGTCTTTCTTGCCGTCGCGCCTGCGGCCATCGGTCAGTCGTGCTGGACATACGCGCTCAAACATTTCGGGGCGGCGCGGGCAGGCCAGTTCCTCTATCTCATTCCGCCCTGTGCCGTATTTTTCGCTTGGGCCGGCCTCGGTGAGACGCCTGAGGTGAGGACGCTGCTGGGTGGCGCCTTGGCACTGGGCGGGGTCATCGTCATCAACACGCTCGGCCGAAGATAGGACGAGGTCTTGCATTAGAAGCCGCTGTCGAGATGGATTGCGAGTAACCAATACTTTCTTTGTCGGCGCTGCCGGCCCGAAGAGGCGAGCCAACATTCGCTGTTGGCGTCCCCTATTTTTTCTAATGCCTAGGGCAAGCTTATCTTTGCATCCTCGTGTCCGTGAAGTCCGGTCGCGACAGAACCGGCCGCCTCCAGAAGCCACGTCCTGAATGCCGCCATCGACGGTGTTTCACTCCGCGATTTTTGTGACGCGAGCCAATAGCTCCCGCGCGAGACAAAAACATCGAATGGCTGCTGCAGGGAGCCCATCGTCAGTTGCCGCTGGAACATGAGCGGCGGCGCCAGCGCGACCCCCGCGCCTTGCAATGCCGCTTCGATCATCGCCAGAGACGAGTCGAACATCATGCCCCTGGCGATCGGCGGCTCTCCGCCCACGCCGGCGGCGGTGAACCATCCCGTCCACTCGTCCGCGCGATAGGAGCGCAGGAGAACCTTTCTGAAAAGGTCTTCCGGGCGCTTCAGTTCTTTGGCCATCTCCGGAATGCAGATTGCCGAGAGAGGAGCTTCGAACAGATGCTCGGCCTCTATGTTGTGCCAGGCGCCGCTCCCGAACCTGATCGCGAAATCCAAGCCCTCTGCGGCAATGTCCACGCGATTGTTGTTGGTCGACAGTCTCAGTTCGATCTGGGGATGGTGCAGCTGAAAGTCGGAGAGACGGGGCAATAGCCATCCTACCGCGAATGTGCCGATCACTCCGACGGTCAGGACTTCCCGCACGTATCCTCCCTCGAAGCGCTCCAGCATGTCGGCCATGCGGTCGAATGAGTCGCGCAGGACTGGCAGGAGCGCCTCGCCTTCGGCAGTCACCATCAGGCCGCGTGATATGCGTTTGAAGAGGCTAACCTTAAGTCGTTCTTCGAGAATTTTGACCTGATGGCTGACTGCCGCCTGCGTGACCCCGAGTTCAATCGCCGCCCGCGTGAAGCTCAAATGCCTTGCGGAGGCTTCGAAGGCGCGGAGCGCATTGAGAGGCAGATGTGGACGGACCATGTTTACCCAAATTAAATTTGCATCTGATCCCAGATAACGTCGTTTGTGCGGATGGTTCAACCCCTATATCAAACCATTACCGAAACGGCCGATCTCGAGAAGAACGCGGCGGAACGATCAGCTCGCCAAGAAGAAGCGAAGCGTCTCACGAAAAGTGAGGCTCGCTTTCTGTTGCCTCCAGATTGGTCTCTTGGCGGGCGGTGGCCGGATCTAGAATGGAGTAAGGGATGACGCTTCTTGGAGCGATTTTAAGTGCCGGAATCAATCTGGGTCTCGCGCTCGCCCTGATGCTTTATCTCTTGGTCGCAAGTTTCAGCGCCGGTCTCCCCGACCATACCATGCTCGCCAACTGGCAACCCTCCGTCACATCGCGGCTTTACGCCGGGAATGGAACGCTACTGGCGGAATTTGCCCGCGAGAAGCGTCTTTTCATGCCGATCGGGGCTGTGCCGCTGCGGGTAAGGGGCGCTTTTCTCGCCGCCGAGGACAAGAATTTCTACAGCCATTCCGGTGTCGATCCGTTCAGCATCGGGCAGGCCTTGCTCTCGAATGTAGAAAATAGCTTGAGCGGCGGTCGCCTGATCGGTGCCTCGACGATCACGCAGCAGATAGCCAAGAACTTCCTTTTGACGAATGACCGGACATTCGAACGGAAAGTGAAGGAAATGCTGCTCGCAATCCGCATGAGCCAGGCCTTCACCAAAGACCAACTGCTTGAGCTCTACCTCAATGATATCTATCTGGGCGCTGGAAGCTACGGCATCGCACAGGCAGCGTTGACTTATTTCGGCAAGAGTGTGGCCGATCTCGACATCGCCGAGGCCGCGTATCTCGCGGCGCTGCCGAAAGGGCCAAATAACTACCATCCGGTCAAGGCCCACGACCGAGCGATCGCCCGCCGAAACTGGGTGATCGAGCAGATGCTCGCGAACAGATTTGTCACCAAAGCCGAGGCGCTCCGGGCCATGGCGCAACCGTTGGACGTCGTTGTCCGGGAAAGCCAGCCGGCCGTCCAGAAGGCGGAATACTTCACCGAAGAGGTCCGCAGGTTTTTGCTGGCGAAGTACGGCGAGGCGGAACTCTATCGTGCCGGCTTCAGCGTGCGCACGAGCTTGGACCCTAAGCTTCAACATGCGGCGATGAGCGCGTTGCAGAAGGGGCTCGTCGAATACGATCAGGCCAAGGGCTATCGCGGACCGCTGCTCCATCTGGATAACGCAGAGGGCTGGCCATCGGCTGCCGAAACAATTGCACCGCTGGTCGACGTTCCCGAGTGGCGTCTCGCCCTCGTATCGCGGGTTGATGCGAAGGGTGTGCTCTTACGGCTTGATGTCGGCGCCGAAGCGCCTATCGAGATGGATTTGAAAGCGCTCGGTTGGGCACTTTGCGGCCGCATGAAAGGCAAAAGACGATGCGCGAAGGATGCGTCCGACGTCTTTTCGGTGGGTGATGTCGTGTACGTCGAGAAGACGCAAGAGGGGCACCGCCTGCGCCAGCCCCCGCAGGTCCAGGGCGCGCTGGTCTCCCTGGAGGCCCGGACCGGGAGGGTCGTGGCGATGGCGGGTGGCTTCTCTTATGCGCAATCACAATTCAACCGTGCGACCCAGGCTTTCCGTCAACCCGGCTCCTCGTTCAAGCCGTTCGTCTACGCTGCCGCACTCGACGCCGGCTATACCCCCGCAACCCTGGTGCTGGATGCACCTCTGGCCATTCCCGATGGTGCAGGCAGGCTGTGGCGACCCAAGAATTATGACGGTCGTTCCGGCGGCGCCTCCACGCTCAGGGCCGGTCTCGAAAACAGTCGCAACC
This sequence comes from Neorhizobium sp. UBA3556, assembly GCA_002376235.1. Lineage (GTDB taxonomy): Bacteria > Pseudomonadota > Alphaproteobacteria > Rhizobiales > Rhizobiaceae > Neorhizobium. The sequence goes on from DFNX01000002.1 coordinate 63,379, forward strand.
AGATGACTGTGCGGCTCGCCCGCGCCGTCGGCATGGATGTGGTGGCGGACTACAGCGAACGCTTCGGCCTCTACGATGATCTGAAGGAATATCTTCCGATGTCACTTGGTGCGGGTGAAACCACACTGATGCGGCTGGTCGCGGCCTACGCCGTCTTCGCCAATGGTGGTCGTGAGGTGCGGCCATCCTTCGTCGACCGGATTCAAGGCCGCGACGGAAAGACGATCTTCAAGCAGGATGGGAGGCGCTGTAAGGGCTGTAACGCTGCGCCTTGGAACGGTCAGCCGGAACCGACCTTGGTGGACGACAAGGACTACGTGCTCGACCCGATGACCGCCTACCAGGTCACCTCGATGCTGCAAGGCGTCGTCCAGCGCGGCACGGCGCGGAGCGTGAACGTGCTCGGAGTGCCGCTCGCGGGGAAGACGGGTACGACAAACGACGAAAAGGACGTCTGGTTCGTGGGCTATACGCCGGATTTGGTGACGGGTGTCTTCATGGGCTATGATACACCGACCCCCATGGGCTCCGGTGAAACCGGAGGTGGTCTCGCTGCGCCTGTTTTCATCGACTTCATGAAAACGGCGCTCGCTGGCCGGCAGACAGGCATCTTCAAACGTCCGGAAGGCATGTTCCTCCAGCGCGTCGACCTGCGAAGCGGAACGGCCACAGACGAGCAATCGGGCTCGGTTCTGGAAGCGTTCAAGCCGGGAACAGGCGCTTGTGTGGCCCCATGCGACGTGATTGCCGACACGGCGGACGCCAATGCAGGTTCATTGTCGGGAAATTTCGATGGTGCATTGCTCGACCGGCTGATGCGCAGCACCGGCGGCCTGTATTGAGATGCGCCGCACCTCGCGATCAACGCCGCGGCCAGGCGGCCGGAGCCGAAATGGCAGGCTCCTGCTGATGATGGCAGCATTCGTCAGCCTCTTTCTGCTGATGCTTTTGCGCCTTGCGTTTCTCGGTCTCCTGGAGCCCCCCCTGCTTGCCCATGGGTCGAAGGTCGCCGCGAACCACCGTCCTGCAATTCTGGACAGAAATGGCGCTATCCTGGCGATGGATGTCCCGATCTCCAGCGCGTTTGCGATACCGAGGCTGATCGTCGATATCGACGAGGCGGTCGAGCGGATCGCTGCAGTGTTTCCGGCGCTCGATCATCGTCAACTCTATGACAAACTTGCCGCGCGGACGCACTTCGCCTGGATCAAGCGGCAGATAACGCCGCTCGAAGAACAGGCGTTGTGGGACGCCGGCGTGCCGGCGGTCAGTTTCCGAAGCGAGACGAAGCGCTTCTATCCCAACGGAGCACTGGCCTCCCATGTGCTTGGCGCGGTGGATGTCGATAACATCGGCATATCCGGGCTTGAGAAGTGGATGGAGACGGAAGGCCTGGCGGATCTTCGCGCAAGTGGCATGGACACTTCGGCGGATGCGTTGGAGCCTGTGGTCACCACAATCGATCTCCGCGTGCAGCATGCCCTCGAGGCTGAATTGAGAAAGGCAATCGAGAAGTATTCCGCCAACGCGGCGGCAGGGCTCGTGCTCCAGGTCGAGACCGGAGAGGTTTTCGCCCTCGCATCCTTGCCGGACTTCGATCCCAATGCGCCTTCAGACGCGCTGAAGCCCGATCGCATCAATCGTATTGCCGCGGCCAATATTGAAATGGGTTCGACGTTCAAGGCGCTGACCACCGCCATGGCGATCGATTCCGGCCGATACTCGATCCATTCGGTGATCGATGCCAGCAAGCCACTCGCTTTCGGTCGGGCAAGAATCCACGATTTCCAGGGCAAGTACAGGCCCCTGTCCCTCCCGGAGGCATTCATCTACTCCTCGAACATCTCGATGGCAAAGATGGCTCTGGATATCGGCAGGCAAGCCCATAGGCGCTTTCTCCAGCAATTCGGACAGATGGAAACCCTTCGGACGGAATTGCCGGAATCAGCCACGCCGATCCTACCGAAGCGCTGGGACGATATCGAAACGGCGACCGCCTCTTTCGGCCATGGCCTTGCGGTCACGCCGCTCCAGGCGAGTGTCGGCGTGGCTGCCCTGGTCAACGGTGGAAAGCTCATCCGGCCCACCTTCATCAAGGCGTCGGAGCTGGCGCCCCGTCTTCTTGGCACGGACCTCGTCAAGGCAGAAACGACGCAGGCCATGCGCTATCTTTTCCAGCTGAACGCCGAGGTTGGCTCCGCTCGGAACGGCAGAGTGTCGGGATACCGGATAGGCGGGAAGACGGGCACGGCAGAGAAAGTCGTCGACGGCCGCTACTCGAAAACCCTGAACATCACATCGTTCATGGGCGTGGTCCCCGTCGATGCCCCGAAATTCCTAGTGCTCACGCTTCTAGACGAGCCGAAAGGGCTCCCGGAAACCCACGGCTTTCGCACATCCGGGTGGAACGCCGTGCCGACTGGCAGTGCGGTGTTCAGCCGCATTCTTCCAATGCTCGGGGAGTTGCCCTCGTTCGAGGTGCCACCCGGTCAATCCTATTCGCTGCCTTGAACTGTCAGATGTTCAGCGCCGATCTCACGCAATCATTCATCGGAGGATTGAATATGCAACGCCTGTTTTTACATGTGATCGCCCTCTTGGCTTGCACGTCGTCGATCGCGGCGCAGGCGGATCTCTACCCCGGTAGGCCGGGTCTGACATTTCCGGAGGGAACGCCCAGGGAAACAGCGGGATGCGCGGACCTCAGCCGAGCCATCCGAAATTTTCGGCCCCAAAGCGATCAGCGGGTCGATCTGTGGGCAAGTGGACCGTTGACGATCGTTGATACCGACGGCGTGCTCTTTTATCTCGGTATCTGCTCCCAGCCAGGCATTCGTGTGTTGTGCGTAACCTATTCGGACAACGACATGCGTCTCGGCGAGGTCGTCACCGTCCGCGGCGGCATGAGGATTCAAGATGACCAGCATGTTTTGCTAGATCCTTGCCTTGCCTCCCGCGACTGACACCTAGTAGCCGCTACCTTCGATAAAGATCGAACGCGGCCCTTCGCATTCATTGGCTTGAAAGCTCGTCTTCGGGTCAAAACCATCGTTTGATTGTTTATTGCATAGAGGAAAAATCACCATGCGACCGGCACCTTTGATTAAGCTTCTTGCGGCCGTCGTGGTCAATGCTGCCTTCTTTACGGCATCGGCTCACGCGGGATACGCCCATCTGATTATCGACGCCAACAATGGAAAAGTTCTGCGTTCGCAGAATGCGGACACTTTGAATCACCCCGCATCCCTGACGAAAATGATGACACTGTATCTGGTTTTTGAGGCCCTGCACGATGGTCGCCTGCGATGGGATCAGAGCATTGTGATGACGAATAACGGAGCCGCGACGATTCCATTCAAGCTAGACGTGCCAGCGGGCAAAACAATCACAGTTAAAGAAGCCGTTTACGGCATGATCGTGAAATCAGCCAATGATGCAGCCGAAGCGATCGGCGATCATCTTGCCGGCTCGGAAACGAACTTTGGGCAAATGATGACGCGGAAAGCGCGCCAGCTTGGGATGAAGAAGACCGTGTTTCGGAACGGCTCCGGCCTACCGGACAAGCTTCAGGTGACAACAGCCCGCGACATGGCGGGACTTGCGATTGCCTTGATGCTGGATTTCCCAAAAGAGTATGCTTTATTCTCAACACCAGCATTTTCTTTCAGGGGCAAGCTTGTGAAAGGCCATAACCATCTGATGTATCGCTACAAAGGCATGGATGGGATAAAAACCGGATACATCAACGCGTCGGGGTTTAACATCGTCACTGCGGTCAACGAAAACGGCAAGCACGTCGTCGGCGTCGTGCTCGGAGGCAAGACCGCTCGAAGCCGCGACAACCGCATGGCCGCCTTACTGGATGAGGCCATGCCAGCTGCCTCGGTTAGAAGGGGTACGAGAGATGCCCAGGCATTGATGAAGAGCGAGTTCGATCTTCCGCAAGGGTACATTCCCCTCCCTGTAGCGGCCGTAAGAGAAGATTCTCCGGTCTCCAACGAAGTGACTAATTCGATTGTAACGCGGCCTGAGATCCCAGGAAGGGGCTGGATAGTCCAGATTGCCGCGACAGATTCGAACCGAGCTGCACAGAGCCTTCTTGCCAAAGCTCAGGTAGACGCTCTTGCCGCCTTTGACGAGATTTCTCCATATACTGAAATGGTCAACAGCGGTTCAGACACCCTCTATCGGGCACGATTCTCTGGCTTCTCAAGCCGATCTTTCGCCATATCTGCGTGCCAGGCGCTCCAGCGCTCTTCCTACGCATGCTTTGTGTTGGCAAACTAGCGACGCTAAACAAAGCGGTCAGTGACAGCCGATGACCGCTGTTGGCGCAGAGGCGTCGTGTCCCGCCGCGGCGCGATGTCTGCTTCCGGGGACGCGCGACGACGGCCTCTATGACGTACACGTCGGCGCGCAAATCGGATCGAACGCTTGGAGAGGCTATCCGGGGAAAGGAGCGGCACCACGATTTGCGGGGCCGCCCGCATTCAGATTTCAGTTCGCTCGGCCAGTTCTAGTGCATCCTCAATGTCGACGCCGAGATATCTGACTGTGTTCTCGATCTTGGTATGGCCAAGCTGGATCTGGATCGCTCGAAGATTGCCGGTGGCTTTTGTAGATCATGGCAGCCTTCGTTCGCCGCAGGAAGCGGACCGTAATCCTCCCGACGAAGCCCGATCGCCGTCACCCACTCATCGACAAGTCGCGCATATTGCCGAGTGCTGAGATGATCAGCGCGGTCGATGCGACTGGGAAAGGCATAGTCATCGACTGTTCCTCCCCTTCGTTGGAGCCAGGCAAGCAGACTAGCTCTGACCTCCGTCGTAATCTCAAACTGCACTGGCCGTCCAGTCTTCTGGTGGACGACCATCGCCCGAGTTCGAGTGTCGCGGCCGGTGACGAGTGTCCTGATTTTCGGTTTTACCAGATCGCAGCCACGGAGTTTGCTGTCGATGGCAAGATCGAAAAGCGCACGATCACGCATCCTTCCTTCACGATCGAGGAAGAAGCGGACTGTCCAGATCTGGCGCTGTTTCAGTGGCTTCTTGACGCCAACTTGCTTGCCCGTGTTCCAAGCCGGTCGACCCAGTGCGCCAGGATCATATTGTGAGATACCCATTTCAGTTCTCCTATGGCCACCATTGGCCACAGGGAGAACGCGCACCTTCGGGTTAGATGATGGGTCCGGAGAACGAACCCGCTGCGCGGGAGGGCGTCTGGGGCTGAGGTAGCGGGCGCGGGCTAGAGTCAGCGCTTGGATTGAACGTCGCCCGGCAAGGACAGAGCATGACGAGCTTCTTCAACAAAGGAGCCTGATCATGCAGTACCCCTCTATCGAGACGCCTATCAGCCCGCTGCGCCAGCAGTTGATCGACGACATGAACATGCGGCGCTTCTCACGCGAAACGCAGCGAAACTATCTTCGCGATATTGGACGTTTGGCGACCTTCCTCGGGCGGTCCCCAGACACGGCGACCGCCGACGATCTGCGACGGTTCCAGATCGAACAGCAGAACGATGGCGTCCCCGTTCCGACAATGAACAGCATCGTGTCGGCGTTACGCTTCCTCTTCACCCAGACGCTCGACCGTCCGGACCTGGCTCGCAGACTTGTCCGGCTGGCGCATCCTCGGAACCTGCCTGTGGTACTGAGCCGCGACGAGGTTGCCCGGTTGCTCAATGCCACCACTTGCCTCAAACACCAGGCCGCACTCTCGGTCGCCTATGGCGCCGGCCTCCGTGTCGCTGAGGTCTCCATGCTGAAGGTCACCGATGTCGACAGTGAGCGGATGCTCCTGCGGGTCGAGCGTGGCAAGGGCGGGCGCTATCGCAATGCCATGCTTTCTGAGGATCTGCTCACCTTGCTGCGCGAGTGGTGGAAGGTAGGGCGACAGCAGGGTGAGATGCATCGCGACGGCTGGTTATTCCCAGGCCAGCACGCGATGAAGCCGATCAGCACACGGCAGCTCTATCGTGTTGTCGTGGAAGCGGCCCGGGCCGCCGACATTGCCAAGCGGGTCGGTCCGCATACGTTGCGCCATAGCTTCGCCACCCACCTGCTGGAGGACGGCACAGACATCAGGATCATCCAGGTCCTTCTCGGACACGCAAAGCTCAACAACACCGCCCTCTACGCCAAGGTGGCGACCAAGACTGTCCGCACGGTGACGAGTCCGCTGGACAAGCTCGGCCTGTTCAAGCCGGAAGAAGCCTCCCCCGACGGTTGAGCCAGTGCGTGCCTCTATCGAGGTCGCCGACATCTTCCGTGCGGCCGGGGCGGCGTACCGACGCGCGCATGCAGGACATTTGAGCTTGCCGCAAGTGAAGGTGATGTCGGCGGTTGAGAACTGCCGCACTGCTGCCCTTGGCGGTCACGTCGAGGCCTGTGAGGATTGTGGCCAGTGGCGGATCGCCTACAACTCCTGCCGCAATCGGCACTGCCCAAAATGCCAGGGTGCCGCCGCGCGGACATGGCTTGCCGAACGCGAGGCCGATCTGCTTCCGGTCGGGTACTTCCACGTCGTGTTCACGCTGCCGGCCGAGGTTGCCGATCTTGCCTTCAAGAACAAAGCGCTCGTTTATGACCTGCTGTTCAAGGCGGCGTCGGAGACGATGCTGACCATCGCGGCCGATCGCAAGCATCTCGGCGCGCGCATCGGCATCACCGCCGTGCTACACACCTGGGGATCGGCGATGACGCACCATCCGCATGTGCACATGATCGTGCCCGGCGGCGGGATCACCCCAGACGGTAGCCGATGGATACCATCGCGCCCGGCTTTCCTGCTTCCCGTACGGGTACTCGGCAAACTGTTCCGACGGTTGTTCCTTGCCCGGCTGGTCGCTCTGCACGATGCCGGGCGGCTTAGCTTCTTCGGTGCTCTTGCCCATCTCGCCGAGCGGCATGCCTTCTTGCGACATCTATCGCCAGTTCGGAAAAAGCGCTGGGTCGTCTATGCCAAGGCGCCCTTCGCGGGGCCGGAAGCAGTGCTTGCCTACCTCTCACGCTACACCCATCGGGTCGCAATCTCGAACCGCCGACTGATCGCCTTTGACGAAACTGGCGTCACCTTCCGCTACAAAGACTACCGTCGCGACGGCTGCGATCGGCAGCAGGTCATGACGCTCGCCGTCGATGAGTTCATCCGCCGCTTCCTGCTACATGTCTTGCCGAGCGGCTTCCATCGCATCCGGCACTACGGCCTTCTCGCAGGCTCTGCCCGAAAGACCAGCCTTGCGCTTGCGCGCGAACTCCTACACGTCGCCGCACCTGCCGATGAGGCCGATCCAGGCGAACACGATGACTTCCGCCCGCCATGCTCCTGCTGTGGCGGACGAATGATTGTCGTCGAGGTCTTTGCACGCTGGAAGCAGCCGCGAGGACCACCAGATGCGACAACGACGACCCAGGAGACAGCTTCATGACCCGGCATGGAATGGCCAAGACTTCAGCCGCAGGCATCACGCCTCCGGCGACAGACCGACATGCGTCCGTGGGGATCAACGCCGTCGACAGGGTTGCGGCGAGCCGGGCGCCGGGCTGTCAAAGCCGCACGGGCGCAAAACAAAGCGGCCTTTCCGTAGCCATCGATCCACTTTCTGGCTGCGGGCTCCCCACCGCACGCATCAGCCGAAAATCGAAATCTCCATAGCATCAGCCTGGGGTCCGCGGGTTCCTTCCTCGGGGACTTTCGTACGCCTGCCGGCGCCCGAAACTCTTCACGTCAGCGGACAGGCAGGTTTCAGCTGCCAATCCTATGAAACGGACATTCGAGAGAGTGGCATGTTGAACTGTGGAAGCACGAGGACTAAACTGCGGGGAGACCGCGCGCAGTGACTTGCGTTCGCACCTCGTGAATTCGCGCCTGCTCGCCGACCAGCCAAAGGCGCGCGCGCGCCGCACTTTCGTAGTTAAGATCGTCAACCTCGAACGGCTTGGCGGTCGTGTTCGCGATACCCTGCTGCGGCGTTTGCGATGGCGTAAGGTAGAGAGCAGTCGTCTTGGACAGCGGTGCACGCAGACCCGATCCCAGATCCGACTTCTCGTACGAAACGGCTGCATCTCCCAGGACGTAGCCGGCATTCGCATCCGTCTTGATCTGCCAGGTGAGGCTGAGGAGTGCGTTGCGGATGATGTCACGGCCTTTTCGATCGCGGATGAGGTCGGTGAACGGCAATTCAGGAGTCCCGCCCGCGGCTTCGAGCGCGGAGACCACCGCCAGCATGAGGTTGTCAGCAACCTCTGTAATAGCGGAGAGGACTTCCGTCTCCTCCCAACCACGGCGCATGGCATCCTCTACCAGGTCCTGCAAAACGGTCTCCACCGCCATCTGACACGCGATGTAGCGGCTTTCGTCCTTTTCGGGTGGCGCTTTTGGAAAATCTGTCATCTTGCGGCAAATATGCTTCCTGCGGGCGCGTGCAAGGCCGCGGGTTTCGGTATCACGACGGGTAGGCCGCACCTGCAGGGCAGGGTGCGGCCGTACCTCACTGAGGCTTGTTGTTGTTTCCGGCCTTGCTGTTGAGCTCGACTTGATAGCTGAACTCGACCTTGGCGATGAGCGGAAGCATCACGGCGATGGAGAACCGAAGTTGGCCTTTGTGGGACAACTTCGCGATTTGCCGGTTGATGAACTGGCGAAGGCGACGGCCGGTTTTCTGGCAGAAGGTTACGAGCGTTTTCATCAGAGGTCCCTCCTTAGTGGTTGTGCGTAATCGCGAAGCTCGAATACGGCTGGAACCGCCGAGTGCATCGCGCAGCGATCGCAACGGAGCGAAGCGGAGAGGAGAACCCTTTAGGGTTGCACGCCAAGGCAGGGCCTGACGTATCGTGCGCAGCATTAGATTACGTACGGCCGCTAAGGAGCGGCCTGAAAACGCGGCCTTCGTAGCCCCGGCCGTCGCCTTTGCCTTCAACCGGCAAATCGTTATCCGGCCGCCAGGTCGGATCTCCATCGCCGTGATGCTGCAGCGGTGGTTGAGCTCATGTCGGCGCTCCTAGCCGGAAACGTCCACAGGCTTCAGTGAGCCTTCCCGCTTGCGGGGCGCGCCCGTCGTGAGGGGGAAGGGGAGTTTGGGGGGAGGGGCCGAAGGGGGCTCCCCTCATTGCGGTTGGGTGCCGCTCGATGCGGCGCTCAAGCGCTCCTAAGCCTGGGCGGCCTCGCGCTTGCGCAACAGAAACCGCATCAGGCTCCATCCGGCTCCAAAGACGTAGGGTGGCCGCCCAAGAGAGTAGTGCCCGCAATTCAGCCGCAGCACGCTCACTCTAGCTTCGGCAGTTTCCAGCCGTCGAAGTAGGCGTTCTGACAGGTCCGGCAAAACAACCGTGTCCCTCGATGCCAGTATGACATGAAGTTCGAGGCCTGGCCGCGCCAGCCTGCCTGCATGGTTTTCGAGATTGAGTGGCGCCCACGCTCTTTGCAGCTGGGCAAGCGTAAGATGCGGCTCGAGGCTCTTCCGGATCGATCGCGTTGCGCGCCCGGTCCATACCATTTCAGCAAGGCTTCCTGCCGTGAGGAAGAGAGACGCCCGCGCAACAGCGGGCTCATGCGCCGCTACCAGTCCGGCAACCCACGATCCAAGGCTCATGCCGAGAACGGAAACATCTTGATACCCCTCACACTTCAGCCAGCGGATAAGCTTCCGCCCGTCCCATACCGCCTGCCTGAGGGCCTGGACTGTTCGGCCGAGATTGGCGCTGATCATGTAGTCGGCGTAGAGCGAGCCGGGCCGGCTCCGCTCGAAGTGATAGGGCATCGCTATCTCGATGACCGTAATCCCTCTGCTCGAAAGGAAACCAGCGATTTGGCGGTTCCGTCTTGTGGCGTTCCAGTGATGGAAAATCACCAATGCCCGATCGCGTTTTCCGCTCGCGGTGATCTTGGCCCACACGATGTTGTTTTCAGCAACATCGGTTGCAACGTCTGAAGGGAATGTCAGCCAGCCATCCCGCAGCTCGAAGCTATGATCGCTCGCATCAGGCGGCTCAAAAAAGCCCGGATCAACGGCGGACTTTTCCGCGAGAACGCAAAACCCCTCTAGCGTTTCAGCCGCCCCCACGCCGGGAAATGCACGATCGGCGTCCAGAATGAGGTCCGTGGTCTTCTTGGCCTCTTCGCCGCGCTGTGCGCGCTCCTCGTCCCAACGATCCAGCCAATTATGAAACATGGCTGTCGCCTCTTATCTCACGGGCACGCCAAGCTGACTCAAATGCCGGATCGAATAGACCATAGGTCGCAATGAGCGCGGTAACGATCAGCAAAACAGAGAAACCATCGAACGCGTCGATCAACATGTATGAGACGAAAAGCAAACCGATCACCGCAGACATCTTCCACAGGGGGGAACGAAGCCGCCGATCATCCCCCAAGCGAATTGCTCCATACACAAAGACGCTGCAGGTCGAAAGCACGACGAGCAAGCTGCTGTAGTGTGTGGGCATGATGTAATCGAAGGTCCTATCTCCATCGTCGTAATCTGCCAGCGCAGCCCAGACATCGCGGACCAGCCATGTCACGAAATCCGGGCCCTGCGATGCAAGATAGGCACTTTGTGCCTTCATGCAGATGGCAGCAAGGACGACGAGCACGGAACATCTGAAGACCCCGCGCATGATCCGCAGACCGATTTCACTGGTGTCCGGCCAAGCTCTCTGCTCGCCAAGGAGTTCAGTTGCGCGTTTAAGCTTCCATAGATCATGGATGATCGTATGCAGCAGGATCAGGCCAGCGAACAGCAGGTAGAAGCTTGTGGACATGTAGAGATAGGCAAGGGCGGTAAATACGATTGCCGCCGGCGTCGATAGGATATCCGGCCTGATGATACCGATCGTCCCCCAGCTTGGGGCAAAATCCTGCGCTTGCTCAAGCAGAGGGATAAGCTGCACACCGATCCATTGGACCACGCCCGCGAATAATATGCAGATCAGGAAAACTGCCCAATAGGTCTGTGAGTTGGCCTGCAAATTTAGCGTCCAGGTGTCGCCGCTTCTTACACGATCAGCCTCCGCCAGTAGCCTGAGCCGGCCATCATGCTTCCAGAAACCCAGAAGTTCGATGACGACGGCGAAAAACAGTGGCAACAGCACTATGAACAGGAAGGTCCAGTTCGGTGCCCAGAGAAAGCCAACCTGCTTCTCGATACCATCCGCGCGCATATAGGTGATGCTATGGATTCCCAAAATGTAAGAGAGGAATCCGAGGGCGGACGAACCGGCGAAGATCCAGGCCGGCAAGTTCAGATGTGATACGTGCGAGAAAATCGCCTCGGTCTTGCTTGCCAAACCCCTTGGCCGCTCCGCTGGCATGGTTTGAAGGTCCACCGAGACGACGGGCGTTAGCGGAACCTGGTTTTTTTCTGGCGCTGACGTGTCAGGCACACGCAGGGCAGTCGCAGTCGAGCCACCGGTCTTCTTTTGATCCCGCCGCCTGGCGGTCAGGCGCGCTTGGGCCGCGCTGAGCTCATTCAGCCAATCATTCGTCGCCTCGCGATCGTCGCAACCGAAGATGCGTGCCAGCCAGCGAATGTTGGCCGGGCTGATGCCTTTGTCATTCTCCTGAAACCAGAGCTGGACGGTGCGAAGATCCACTCCGACACGGTTGGCGTCGATCTTTGAGATGGCATCCGCCAGCAGCTCCGGCGTCCACGGGCCTTGGGGAAAACCGTCTTCACCCAACAGGCGTCCGGCACCCGCAGCAGCCATTTTCTTGAACAGTTCCTTGAAATCGCTTCCATCCGCCGGCGGTGGAACAAAAATCTTACCGTTTTTTTCCAATGACTTACAGCCCAAGATTTCGTCTTGTTTCGTATCCTATCGTGCGTTGTGGACGATTTGATGGTCTGAGACGATCCCCAATGCAACTAGATCGGTGAGGCATCCGCCATGCTACTGTCGTCATCCAGTTCGCGTTCGTCCTGTGAAGCAATTGCCGCTCGATGCACCAAAACGGCTCCGGCATTGTCCACGCCCAGCAAAGTGGGAACGGAGATCGCAGCTGGTGCGACAGGAGAAAAATCCTCGCTTCGTGAGCTGATCGATCAGCATTCAGCGGCAGTTCAAGGGGGGAAAGAGGCGAAGGCGAGCCGCCAGGCAATCATCAATTATGAGCCAAAAGGCGACGGTGAAGCATATCTGAAGCTGACCTATCTGGCCGGTTATCTGATCGCGACCAAGAGCTCATTATCTATCCAAGAGCTGAAGTCGATTTCTGAGAACTCTGGCGCTCGTAGACGCCCCTGATGTTCCGATACCGGCCCCTCTTTTGCGGCAGCAATCGGGCGGGAGGGGAGCCGAGGGGAGGGGCATGGGCTCCCTTCGGGCGGACCGCAGCTCGCTCGATGCGGCCAGGTTCGCAACGGCCAAAACGATGACGGGGCCGGCTCTTTCGAACCGACCCCCCAACAAAAGCGTCAGACTATTGTCAGCGCAACAAGCCCAATCGCTCGCCAAGGCTAGGCGGTGTCGGCGTGACCGCCTCCTTTGTCATGGCGATGATGGCGTTCCGTGACAGCCCTTCGATCTCATAGCCAAAACGGCGCGCGCTCTCGATGATCGATTCAAGGCTTGGATGCTGCTCAAGAAGCGTCCCGAACCACAGCGCGTATTCGTCGGTTTCCTCATCGGGAAACGCCTGCAGAAAGAAGGTGCGCAACGGCGGATCATAGCCGATTACGGCATTCTCGTCAGTCTCTCCGTCGGTCTTCACGGTCACTGTGTAGCGGCTCAATGGTGTCCCTCCTGATGTCGGGCCGCATCGAAATGCGGCCAAGGTCCTATTTGAACAGCGGCATTGTGCGCTTGTTGGTCAGGTTGGCGCGGTCGGTTTCAAAGCGGTAGCCGTCCCAATCCTTCCATGCTTCCCAACCTGTCGCGGTGGCGCGTCCGTACCAGACGCGCACCCTGACCTTATTGTTTCCAAGGTACTCGACAACCTCAACCGTATGGCTCCCTCCTAAACCGGAGGGCGTGTCGAACACCTCAATGCTTCGGCGCTGGTTTTTGCTTTTCATCGCTTCGCCTCCCACAGCCGGAAATGGGCTTTCACCAGCTGGCGGCGCTGCGCGTCGGCGGCACTGCCGCCGAACATGGCGTCGCCTCGGCCGGAAAACTCCATGACCGTAAAAATCTGCTCATTCATGGGGGGATCCTCTGCTTTCCGGGCTGATCAAGCGGCGCTGTCGCCGCTGATCGATTTCAAGACACGACTTGCCGCATAGCGTCCAGCCTCGTTCAAGTTGCGCTGCCAAGCACCCTGCGACGGCGACCATCGGAACCCGTGAGATTTCAGGGTGCGCCGCATCTGTTCGTCCGGCTTGCCGGGAAACAGCAACTGAATGCGGGCCAAGTCGGTGTTTTCCTTGACCGTGACGGCTCCTGCCTGCGTCTCAACGTCCTCGGCGCGGTCGCCGCGCTTCTTCATCGCAGCAAGCGAAGCGAGGCGGGTTTGCATGCGGCGCAATTCGGCGCGGGTGTTGGTGGTGGAAAAGCCGCGTCGGTTCTGCCACGGGGCAAGGGTAACGCCACGCGATGCCCTCTCCTCGTCCATTCCGGTTTCTGCTACCACACGGGCCAGAATGTCGGCTTCGCTCGCCTGATCCTTCTCCATCCGGCGAATGATGACATTCGCCAGTTTCATCCGGTTGATGGACAGTGCCAGGTCTTCGATCCGCGAGGCGATGCGCTGCATGGCGGCCGGATCGCCGGAGCGGATCGGCTCGTCATCGCTCCCGTGGGGAAACGCCTTGCGCTTCACTGCCTTTTTCGCAGTCGCGATATGGGCCGAGACGTCAGCACGGCGGGCGTCTGAAACTCGCATCCGCTTTTCATTGCGGGCGACGGGAAAGCGGGCAGGTCCGGTGATAAACCAGTTCATGCAACGGCCTTCCGCTGCCCAATACTTGGCGGTGATCTCGACATGACGGCGGGCAAACGCCTCTAGTTCAGCGTCCGGCAGGGGCAGTTTTGTTTGCTCCCACAGTTCCACCATGTAGGCGGCAAAACCATTCAGGCGCTCTGCCAGCCCCTCCAGTTCAGACAGCGTGCGCCGCTCCGGAAAATGCGTGAGGGCATGGAAGCTATGTTCGATGTCCTTCGCCGCGATGGTCGCGGCAAAGGTTCCGGCGAGAATGGACAGGGTGCGGTCCTGGACAACAGCCATGATCATCGAGCTACCCCCGCCATGACGGTTGGGTGAGTGCGGGTGATGCGGGTCTGGAACCCGATCAAAGCGCCGCCCAGAATGACTCCATTCGGGGAATGCTCGTCTGCCTTGGCAAAGACCGGATCAAGAACCGGCTTGCAGACGTTAAGGCGGGCCGCTGCTTCCGCAATGCTGATCTGCGGCGGTAGGACATGCGAGCCGTCCAGACTGGCAAGAACGATTTTTCCGGCCAAGGGCTGCGGGTAGCCGTCAAAGACAGTGAAGGCGGTCAAGCCATCGCGCAAACCCTCCTCATCGACGATAAGAACATGGTTTGTGTCGAATGGCACCACCTCGACAAGCTGGCATCCAATCAGCCCGTAGGTCTGAGAGAACGCGCTCGGTGCTGCGACCTCTGCGGCTTGAATGGTCCCGGCTTCCGGGTCCAGCAGGTAAACGGTTGCGGTTGTGGTCATAGTTCTCACCCTTTCTCCAATTCCGCGAAGCGGTCTTCTCGTGCCCCTCGTGGGCAGGAGCCCCGCTCCTGTTCCCGAGCTCGCGCGGAGCAGCGGGGGAGAGGGTGGCAAGGGGATAAAAACGGAGGGGGTTCGCCCGCCCGAGGCAAAGCCGAAGGGGCGGCGCGTCAGCGGCGATCCTGCACGAGAGCGCGGCCGCAAGGCTGCGCGAAGGAAGGACGGGGAGACCGTTTTTTCCACTTGTGAGGGAGAGGGGGCGGCGCTCCTCTTTCCCTCATCGATGAGACAGACAGGACGCCTCCGGCGTCACTGCTTCATCGTGACGTAGACCGTACAAATCATCCAGATGCTGGTCACTGTGAAGAGCTTTAGGAGAGTGGAGAGGCCGCCCCGATCAGGCGGGACGGCCTCCGTAGGCACATGACAGATAAGGGCTAGAGATCTGCCATGACCTGACCTGATCAGCCGGCAATATGGGTCGATCGGGCGAGGCTGTAAATGTTCCGAACCAATTTTTGCCCAAGATGCATGTGATGGAAGGCGAAGCCGCAGCGCAACCGATCGTCACCCGAGTGGGCGGAGACAGTGCCTGCTGGCTCCGTGCCGAAGGCATAGAGCGGGGTCGCAAAGCGATGCGCCAAAGCAGCGATCCGGGGTAGACTTTCGAGGCACCATCTTTAATTGTCCCGGAGGAATAACGATTATTTTCCAGTGTGGTTGGCGGCAATGGCAGGTTTCGGACTCGAGCAGTGGGTAAACTATCTCGGACTTGAACGCGTTGTAGACCCAGACAAAGATCATCCGGTTTATCGCAAACGGCTCGACGGAAAGATCATCGATCTCAGGCAACTGGATCTGCTTGTAGCGCAAAGGCTGCGTGACCTGCGAACCGATCGACAACTTGCGCAAGCCAAAGTCGCCATGCTGCTAGGGGTGAAGGAGGCTACCTACGCCCGCTACGAAAACGCCTCCTCCTTGATGACAGTCGGACGCCTGCTCCACGTTTTCGAAGTCCTGGATATCACCCCGGAAGACTTCTTCGATCCTCTCGTCAACGAACAGCCCTCTCACACCAAAGCCGAGTCACGCGATGCCCTGAGAGACCAGCTGATGGGAGAAACGGTCGACCACCTGAAAAAGCTCGACGATACGGCCTTGAAGATGGTGCATGACCTGGTGATAGCCATGGAGCCCAAGACAATCGGAAGGCAGTAACCGAATGGCGCGGCGAAAGCCGCGCCATAACACTCAGCGGGTTGGCTTTGGTTTCCGCCGCGCGCCGGCCGCCTTTGGCGAACAGCAGGCGCTCATGCGGCGTCATTCTCCGGCCCTTCTGGCGAAGCCATCGCTCGGATCGATCGGCGCCAGTCCGAGATCCGAGTAGGACAATGAAGAACATCGGAGCTTTCAGCATAGCGCCACCCCTCCTTCAGGGGCGGGAAAGCGGGAATTCTCGACACGGTTTTGACGGAAGAAGGGAAGCCGCAGGAGGCTTAGCATAGCGCCGCGACGCGGAAGCCGGGACCGACTTCCCCCGGCAAAACCGTTCCGCAAGATTCGACAGTGACAGGAAAGGTGATCCCAATGGCAAATGCATTTGATCAGGCGCTGCAGAAGGCAACAGGCGGATATCCCGCTGACAGGCTGATCGTCACCAAGAACGTGGACAACGAACCCGAAGTCTGCATGTTCGTCCTCGATGCTGACAATCAGCTGCTCCGCGTTTCGTATGGCCCGAAAGGTGAGATCAGGTTTCAGACGGACCAACTGGATGACCTGCTTTTTTCGCGCCAGCTCTTGGAACTGATCGCGAAAATGCAGGTTCTCGCTGACCGTAAATGGAGACAGATCCAACGCCATTGGGTAGAGGACAAGGCGACGTGGGAAGGGTTTGAGCATCTTTTGGACGCTCCGAACGCGCCGAAGGTGATTGGCTTCGACGATCCTGTCGTCAGGAAAGGCAGCGACCGGATTTAGTGAAGCGAAGGCGCTGGCTCCTGCAGCAGCTTCACCATCTGCCTCACAACCGTTCGCAGCTTCCTCCAGTCGCGTAGATCGCCTTCATTCACGCGCTCCTGGACTGCGGTTAGGATCCATCCGACACAGGCGATATCGTCTGCAGCGCGATACTCGTCCGATCGATGGAAGCAAGCGATGATGCGAGGGCGCGCGCCTTCCTCAGTCTTCGGAATCTTTGAGACCAGGTCCTGCGCTTCTCGATAGGCCCTTGCCACACGCTTAAGATCGTCCGGCCCGGCTTGGGTAATCATGCCGACGGTCCACATCAGGGTATTTGAAAGGTGCTCCACTTCGTCAGTCATGGTGATCCTCGTCCTCTCCACTGTGACAGCGCCCCGAAAAGCTACCACCTTGCCGCCACTCGCGTTAGCTGCAGATTAGGATCGCGTAATCTTCTATCTTGATTTTTGACGCCCCATGTGTTCCCTGTTTGTTCCTTTCGCTACCAGTCGTGAAAGGATCGAATTGAATGCTCGCCGGCCTGAAAATCGAGGCAGAAATCTATGTGCCTCTCATGCTCCACGGGTTATGCGCCGGCTTTCCATCACCCGCAGATGACTACATCGAAGAGTCCATCGACCTTACCAAGCTCCTGATCCGGAACCCGCCGGCAACCTTCCTGTGGAAGGTCGACGGCAATTCGATGCGAGACGCCGGGATCTTCCATGGGGATCTGATCGTGGTGGACCGAAGCGTGCGGCCGGTCGATGGCGATATTGTCGTGGCGACCGTGCACGGCGAGCGATCATTGAAGCGGCTGCGCATGACGGGCGGTCGGCCGCGGCTGATGTTTGAGAATTCGGACATGCCGCTGTTCGACCTTCCGGAGATCGCAGAAGTCGAGATCTGGGGTGTCGCACTTTGCAACGTCCATTGGCTGCGACCGAGGAAGCAGGGATGACCTCATTTGCACTGATCGACGGCAACTCATTCTATTGCTCCTGCGAGCGCGTCTTTGACCCTGCCATCGCAAAGCGGCCGGTGATTGTTCTGTCCAACAACGACGGATGCGCCGTTGCCAGGACGGCGGAGGCCAAGGCGCTCGGCATTGGCATGGGCGAACCCTACTTCAAGATCCGCGATCTCTGTCGTGACAATGATGTGGCGGTCTATTCCAGCAACTACACCCTTTACGGCGACATGAGCGCCAGGCTGAATGCGATCTATCGGCAATGGTCTCCGGATGTTGAGGTCTATTCGATCGATGAAAGCTTTTTGGATATGACCGACATCAGGCCCGCCGATCGCGTCGCCTTCGGCCGCGATCTTCGGTCCACGGTTCAGCAATGGACCGGGATCCCGACCTGTGTCGGCATTGGCCCGAGCAAGACACTGGCGAAGTTCGCAAACCACGTTGCCAAGAAGAACCCTGAGCTTGGCGGCGTCTGCGATCTGACAGATGCAGCCGTTCGGCAAAGCTGGCTCGATCGCGTCGAAGTTGGGGAGGTTTGGGGCGTCGGATCGGCATCAGAGCGAAAGCTATTCGGCCTGGGCATTGAGACGGCCGGCGACCTGGCGCGCGTTGATGCGCGGCTCGCCCGCAATCTTCTGAGCGTGGTGGGGGAGAGGACGGTTCTGGAGCTGCAGGGCATTTCATGCCTGCCGCTCGAAGACGTGCCGCCACAACGGAAGGGCTGCGCCGTAACCCGATCCTTTGGAACGCCGGTTACGGATCTGGTCGGAATGCTCGAGGCAGTCGCGGCCTATGCGATGAGGGCGGGAGAGAAGCTGCGCCGGCATGGTCTCGAGGCGACACATATGGCGGTCTTCATGCATACGTCGCGCTTCAACTCGAAGGACAAACCGCACTCGGCTCAAACGACCGTCCATTTTCCCGAGGCTTCGAACGACACGTTCGACCTTATCCGGGCTGCTCAGAGCGGAGCGCGCAAGATCTTCAGGGACGGCCATCGCTACGCGAAGGCCGGCATCATCATGAATGATCTGGTGAGGGCAGCGTCACAGCCGCGGCCGCTCTTCGATGCGCGGGACCGTGACCAGTCGGAACGACTGATGACAGCGCTGGATGCGGTCAATGGGAAATTTGGGCGTGGCTCGCTTATTCCGGCCTCGGCCGGCATCAAGCGCGACTGGCAGACGAAGTTTGACCGTCGATCGCCGCGCTACACCACGAATATCAAAGAACTACCCATAGCCGTGGCGCGCTAGAAAACGAAGAAGAAGCGAGGGATTTGGATGAGCCTGCCTCGGCTTAAGGATTACCGGGCGGAAAAGATCGACGTCGAGTGCCGGCGCTGCGACCGTTACGCAGTGCTCGATCGGAAGGCATTGGTGAAGAAATACGGCGCCAGCTGTCAGTTCGTCGACCTGAAGCGCGCCCTCGCGATTGGGTGCGACCGGAGGGGGTCAGATCAGTGTGAGGCGCGGTTTCCCTGCCTCCTGCGGATCGGCGTCCTCATAGAAAGGGCTTAGTCTCTGAAGTGGCGGCTCGCCAGGATAAACACCAAGCCTAAGCCTAAGAACGGCAGAGAGTAGGCGAGGGCATTCGGATACTTCCATGGCGCCGGGGGAAGGTTGCTACATCCGCCCGCGCCGTCCAGACCGCAACTCAGGCTCGCTACAAGGTACCAGAAGCCGACTGCAAACAGGCAGACAGCAATTCCTGAGAATAGAAAGACGCGCTTGACCATAGCGCGACAATACCCAAGGCGCTGGCGTCGGAAAGAGCCGCCCTAGTGGGGCGGCTCGGCGCTGATCAGCGCATCGAATGCGGCCTCTTCTTCGGCAAGCTTCGCTTCAGCCGCCGCCAGCTCGGCTGCGATCTGCTGACGCTCGGCCTGGTCGATCGCCGCTGCAAGTTCGGCGCGCAGTTCGTTGACGTGGTCGTAAGTGGTCATCGTCGGCTCCTTTGGATGAAAACAAAGGTGCGGGACCGACAAGGGAGGGTTCGGGTCAATGACCGCCGTAGGCGGCCTGCGGGGCGTGGGGGAGCCGATTTCGTTGCGCAGCGGCGAAATTGGGGGAACCGCGCATCATTGACGCGAACCCTGCTTTGTCGGTGTAATGGTTGATGTTGAGAGACATTTTACCTCTCCGTATCTCTCCCTTACTTCAAATCGGAACCTGAGACTCCTCACGGCGTTCTGGCGGCGGAGGGGCCGCGAGGACAGATAGATCTCACGTATTCAGGCAGCTGGCCTGTAGTGACATGGTGCGTAAGGCAGCGCAGGCCCATGTGAAGCATCAGCCGATACAGAATGATGATCGGATCAATTCCCTCCTGGAACGGTTGTCTCAGGCTGAAGCTCGCAGCACTGCACCAGAAGAGAAAGACCCTTAGAACCGGGATGCAGATTGAGCAGCTTGCAGGCCGCCTATCGCTTCCCCATATGGAATCTTGATCGACAAAGCGGGTCCTCCCAGCCGCCGTCGATCGTTCCCCTCTGGAGGCTTAGACCTTCACACCTCAAGGGCCGCGGCTACCGCTGGCCCTTTTTCTTTGGCGACAGACAAATCAGCCGCAGGTGGCCCGCGTGACCCGCCCCGACGCCGGATCAGTCGCGATCGTCACCCGATCCTCTCTAAAGTCCTGCGTCACCATATCGCCAGGTTGGATCTGGCGAACCGTCTTGGCGCCGGTCCGCTGCATAGCCGCTTCGTCTGCCGGTTTGGGTTTGCCCACCAAACTCTGTGCGGCCTCGGCGCCACATAATTCTGTGACAGACGGCGCGAGGGTAAGATTGCCATTGCAGCCGCTTAGGGTCACCAGAACCGCAATAAGCACGAGCTGCGTGTAGCCTTTTCTTCGAAGATCCATCAGCGACGCTCCCATACCTTCAAAAAGGGCAGGCCGCCTAGATCCGCAACCGCTTCTGCGGCAGCCTGACACGAAAGCGCAGAAAGGCTTTTTGCCATTTTCGGACGAAGGTCCTCAACTGCATCGGATGCTCGCTTGTACTCGTCGGCTGTCAAATGGCCGCCCATGGTGGCATCAGTGATCGAATAGAAATCATCGCACCGATCTTCTACGGCTAAAACAGCAGCCCAAACCCGAGCGAAATCGTCAGCTTGATCCGCATGAGCCTGCTGTGCCGAAAAGATAGACATCAATTGCCCGGCAAGACATAGCGTCACAGTTCGAGTGATCATGATGTTCCCTTCAGCAACAAAGTGCGGTGCTGTTTCAACTCCCACGTCTCGATCAAGAAGAGAGCGAGCGAGCTTGCCGCATTGATCGCCAATCGAGCAATCCGTGCATCGATCCGCCGGTGTCCCTTCTCCCGGCCATGTGCGTCGCCGGCGTGTGTGCGCAAGGCGCCGATGCCCTTTGCGACAGAAGTCAGTCCGCTCAGGATTTGGCGAATGTCGTTCTCGATCTCAGGCGGCAGGCCCGACCGGCCCGGCGACAGTCCCAACGGGTCCTGAACGGCACGAATGAGCCCGTCGATATCTTTTTTAGCGGGGAGCGGTAGGCCCAACTCAATCAGGATAGATCGGCAGACTGCTTCCACGAGGGAACATGCTGAAGTAACCGCATCCTCCGGATCCTCGGTAGCGCTCTTAAGGGCACGGCTGATGTCCAGTTGCACCGTGTCAAAATCGAGTCGCGTGACGGTTTCCGTGAAAGCAGTAACAACCACTCCTGCGGTTCCTCGCGGCACGACCTCGGCTTTCCCGTTTATGGTCGTGACCGCAAGGCCATCGGCTGCAAGAGCCGCGTTCAAGTGCTCCTGTACTGCGATCGCCCTCGTCGGATCACTAAGGTATTCACGGGGATCCGAGACCTTTTGAATAACTCGCCTCAGCTTTTCATCAGCGTCCCATTGACCTGCAATTTGGCGGAGGAAGTCCATCGTTGCCGGCAACCTCGAACTAGCGCCGATACGCATATCCAAGCCGCAATCCATAAAAAAGCGCTCAATATTTGGACCCGAGCGGTAGATTCCGATCGGTTCAGCTATGTCGGGGCCTTGGCCGACGCCCCCGGTGATGACATCCGTCAGGGCTTTGATCACGTAAGGCGAAAACTGAGCCATCAGGCCTTGCCCCCTAGAGAGAGTTGAGTATGGGCTTCTTGGTGTCCATCCCGTCATAGCGGGATGAGTTCACCTCGCGGCCGACACGGTAAAACTCAAGCTGGCTGTCGATCTGGTTTTCAAGAAGGAAGGCTTTCGCGGCAGTACCCTGAACAGAGGCATCCAACCAGGCCTCATAGGCCGATGGATCCAGCATGACGGGCATTCTTGTATGAATGTGCGCAATGTGGTCGACGGCTGGCGCTGTGATGATCGTGCAGCTGGTGACGCCTAGCTTGTTGTTATGCGCCCATAGTCCGGCGAAGGAGAAAGGCTTTCCCTCAGGGAGCTGCAACAGCCATGGGTCCTTTTTCCCGTCCTCCTCGTTGGTCGTCCATTCGAAATAGCCATCAGCCGGGATGAGGCAGCGCTTCGACTTGAAGGGCTCTCGGAATGCCCCAGATGTGTCGACGGTCTCGATCCTCGCGTTGAACATTGCGGCCTTCGGCAATTCCTTGGCGAAAAAGGGGACAAGCCACCATCGCCCGTAGTCGATTTCGAGGTCGCCGGCTTTGTCTTTGTGGGCGAAATAGACGCTTTGCGTCGGCGCGATGTTGAAGCGCGCGGGCATGTTCGACGGAGGCGGAGCCTCGGCGTGGATATTGTAGAGGGCGTGAATTTCGGCCCAAGTCATCGTATTCGTGAAACGGCCGCACATGCTAAGTCCTTTGGCTGGAAGCCCCTATATCTTTAGTTGCTTGAAAAAGGCTTCGTTTCGCAAGCGCGCGTCCTTCAGGACATATTTATAGCTGAGCGCCTGCACAAAGCATCGGTAGTCGGCGTTATAGCCGTAGAAGCCGCCCCCGCCGGGGAGGGGCACGTTAATCTGAGCAAGCTTAATCCACCGACGCATGTTCGGAGTGAAATCAGCTATGATGTAGCAGAAAAACGGAGTATTAGGTGTAACTTCCTGAATTTGCCCGCCATTCTTGTCTAAGATGCGGCCATTCTGCAGATCCTCGATATAACCGTAGATCTGGACGAAAGGATTCTCTTCCTCGTCGTAGTCGTTGCGCACTGGTTTTTTGAATTCGACGATGACAACAGGTTGATCAGTTCCAGGTCGGTGGTACGCCGAGCGCCCTGCAAAGAGCAGCACGTCTGGCCTGTCTGACGAGGTATGCTCTGCTACGATCTTCTTCAGCGCCTTATCAGACGCCCAATATTCGTAGTAGGTCAGCTTGTCGTCGACGATCCAAAGATTGTGCTTATCAACATGCACTTCTTTATTGGTGACCCTCATCGGAACGACAAAGCTATGTAGCGCTTCCTCTGAATGATGCCTCATAGTTCCATCAGGCTTATACTGAAGGCGTTTTTCTAAGAGATCGAGGACGATCTTACGCCGGACAGTGTAATCCGCGAGAACCGATTTCTCATGATCGGTTAGGCGGCCCAGCAACTCTGTGACACCCTCTTCCACAGGGTCCTCTTCTCGTGGCTGCGTTCTGGAGAAAAGTTCGACTTTGCGCTCGATGTCGCGGTTATCGCGATAGTCTAAAACGGCCAGTTGCTGGTAAATCTGCTCGGCCGTACGAAAGTTTCGCGGCACGCTTGAGACGACAAAGTCTTTCGGATCGTCAACAAGATAGGAGTACCGTGGATACTTCTTTATCACGGATTTCGTAATATCCGCCTGCTTTTGGATGACACGTTCAATAGGTGCCCGCAGAACCTCTCTGATGGCTTCGAACGTCTTTCGCTTGATCGTCTCAAGGAGCTCGGCGTCGAGGTCGAAGGCAGTGCGTTCAGAGTTCACAGAACTGTCGAATATCGGGCCCGATAGCACGCCTGCATAGGCGTATGATCGGCCTTCTCTCTCGATGTATGTTACCAGCCCGAGGGCGAGGCCAATATCAAACTCGGTTACGACGCGACCATGAGCTGCAAGATAGATCTTGTGAGCGGCCTTTCCCTCAACGACCGATTTTTCAAGAAGGTTGTGTTCTAGCTTTACTGCGATGTCATCGTTCACGGTAAGCGAAATGGAACTCAGTGCCTCCTCTTTTTCCTTAAGATAAGCGGCAAGCTCGATCGTGTCCGTTGGCCCTTCAATCGTGATCAAGGGTCGCACCGGGGAAATGAGGTAGGGAAGAAAGTGAGCTACGACTTTCCGAACGATGGTGTCGAATTTAGTCGGAAAATGTTTGGCGTATGCAGACTTCATCCGCCGCAGGACAATTGTCGTACCTGGTTCAACGCCACTAACGGCCTCCACCTTGAAGTCTGCCAGTGGCGCGTCGTTGTCCAGCACCAAAGTAAAGGACCGCCGAAAAAGCTGGCCGTCCTGCTCATAGTGACTGACTACATGCGCTTCCGAGAAGACTTTCAGCCAAGAAAGACGGCCAAGCCCTTTGCCGCCGCGAAGCTCCTTATGGGCGCTATCATACGTCTTGAAGGAATTGAAGTTTTCCCTGTTTAAGCCGATCCCGTTATCACGAATTTCAACGGAGGGATTGTTCGAATCGAGCTCCAAAAAGCAGATATCGATCCTTCCGCGCGTAGCCCACTCGTCATCGAAACGGTCTTGGATGGCGTGCAAAGCATTGTAAACCGCCTCCCAGACCGGCACCAAGGAGTTAGATGGGGTGGACGGCCCAAGTGCGAGATTGTGCACACGCCGAATTAGGTTTGGCTGAAATGTAGTATCTTCGATCATCGGTTGCGCCCCCCATACCTGCACTACAAATCAAAAACGTCAGCCTTTGCCAAGTTGAACTTGACGCGTAGTTTTTTAGGTATGCGAAATGAAGCTCGCCGATGGGAAATCTGATGCTAGAAGGAATTGGAATAGGCCGTTCACGACGGCTCTATCAGATAGTGGTCGCCCCGATGCTGCGAGAACATTTGCCTGCACTGCGGCATGTCGCATGCAGGATCGGCCTTGGCTCGGAAGTGCTGGGTTTCGATACGGAGAAGTCGGCCGACCATGACTAGGACCGTCTCTGCAGATTTTCTTGCCTGAGGCCGAATTCGCAAACTCCGCAGGCGATATCATGACAACCCTCGACCGCCATCTGCCAACAAGCTTCGAGGACTGGGCCGTTCGCTATCCGACCAACGTGCGAGCGCCAGCCGATGGCCGCACCTCTGGAATGCTGGGATACGATCATCAACACGCCTAAATTTTTCCGCCCACACCCTTAAACTTTTCAACGAACGCAGAGATGCGTTGGAACACATCTCTTTTTTTGGTCAGATACTGAGGATTGAGGGGGCTCATTTTTGGCAGGATCGAGTTCAGCTCCGTACCGTTCTCGCTCGCATATTCTCGCTTGATTGATGTCGCGATATAGCGCTTCGCAGCGTCCGGATTCAGCTTTTCGCCGACAATGAGCTCTTCCGCTTCGCGGCGTTGTTCCGCTTGTGCGAATGCAAAGAAGGCCTCGATCACCCCGGCTTTGTCCCCGAGATCATCAAGATTTGTCTGATTTATGAAATCGACGATGAGGCTTTCCTTTGCACGGTTGCCGATACTCGCGCGGATGACGCGGCGAATTTCATCGACGAGCTCAGACTTGCTTTTCGTCTTTTTGTAATGCTCGAGGATTAACTCAAGAATATAATCAAGATTTATTTCCTGTGACTTCAGAAGATCAACCTCGAAGACAACATCGCCCCAATCAATAATCGATGCGACCTGCTCAGCGTTTGCCCTTTCTCGGCGAATCCAGTCCCGGATATCGTTGTAGGTCGAACGGTAGTCCTGGATCCTCCGATCTGCGGGCATTTTGACAGTCTTAAGGTTTTCAATGTCATCGTCGCTCAGATGATACCGTTCTTTGAAGGCTGTTAGAGCTTCGGCATCAGTCTTATCGATCTCCTGAAGCTCTTTAAGCTTGGCAAATTCATCGTAGTTCTGAAGGATATTCTCAACACGGAGATACTCACCGAACAGCTTCGCAAAGGCCTTTTTGTCAGCCTCCTTTGCAATCGCCGAGGGGTCGGGGAAACGCTCTTCAAGCTCCTTCACAACATCCATGAAACCGCGTCGTGCTTCTCCGGTCGTCTGGTCAGTGAAGCCCTCCATGTATTCCGAGTAACTTTTTTCGAGGACGACATTCTTAGTGTTCGCATTACCGTACAGCGTAATCGCTTTGACGGTCGCCTGTTCGAGGTCGCGGAAGGTGACGATGTTACCGAATGACTTGGTCGCATCATAAATGCGGTTGGTACGGGAATAGGCCTGAATGAGACCGTGAAACCGCAGGTTTTTGTCCACAAACAGCGTGTTGAGCGTCGGTGCATCAAAGCCAGTCAGGAACATGCCCACCACAATGAGCAGATCCACTTCTTTAGACTTCACCCGCTTGGCCAGATCCCGATAATAGTTCTGGAAGCCTTTGCTATCGACGCTGAAGTTCGTTTTGAAAACGGCATTATAATCCGCTATGGCTGCACTCAGGAATTCCTTGGCGCTGCTGTTTAGCGCGGAAACCTCAAAGCTCTCGTCGGGAATGTCGCCAATTGCGTCTTGCTCCTCATTAGCCGCAAATGAAAAGATCGTCGCGATCTTCAATGGTTTTTCGCTGTCTGCCTGCAGCTTGTTCAGGCTCTCATAATAGAGCCTTGCCGCCTCGACACTGCTCACAGCAAATATGGCATTGAAGCCCTTGTTGTCCCCATAAAGCCGATGCGTCTTGCGGCGAAAGTTGTCGAGGATGTACTGCGAAATTTCAGCGATACGTTGAGGATGCTGAAGGGCCTGACGGTTTTCCGCGGCTGTAAGCTTCTTCTCATCCTGCTCGGTTTCAATGACCTTAAATTGCGGCCGCACATCGTTGTAGTCGACCTTGAACTTCAGGACCTTTTCATCGCGAATGGCGTCGGTGATGACGTATGAGTGGAGTTCGTTCCCGAACACGGTGGCGGTTGTCTCCGCCCCTGAGGCATTTTCCGGGAAGATCGGCGTGCCGGTGAAGCCAAACTGACAGAATTGCTTGAACTTGCGTTTGAGGTTCTTTTGCGCCTCTCCGAACTGGCTACGATGGCATTCGTCGAAAATGAAGACGACCCGCTTGGTATAGACCGGCAGGTCGCCCTCGCTCTTCATCAGATTGTTGAGCTTCTGGATCGTCGTGACGATGATCTTGTTGTCGTCCTTAGAGAGGTTCTGCTTCAATCCGGCGGTACTGTCTGAACCGTTGACGCTATCCGGGGAGAAACGCTGATACTCCTTCATCGTCTGGTAATCGAGGTCCTTGCGGTCGACCACGAAAAAGACCTTGTCGATGAAGTCGAGCTGCGTGGCGAGACGCGCAGCCTTGAAGCTGGTCAGCGTCTTGCCTGAACCCGTCGTATGCCAGATATACCCGCCGCTTTCCGGTTTGCTTAGCGTCTTGCCTTCGAACGAGCTTCTGATCTTGCGCAAAATGCGTTCGGTCGCCGCGATCTGATAGGGGCGCATCACCAGAAGCGTGTCGCTGACGTCGAAGACGGAATAGTCCAGCAACACCTTCAAGAGGGTGCGCTTCTCGAAGAAAGTCGCCGTGAAATCCTTCAGGTCCCGGATTAGGTTGTTATCGGCCTGCGCCCAGTTCATAGTGAAGTCGAAGCTGTTCTTGTCGCGCTTGGTCGTGTTGGCGAAGTAGCGGGTATCGGTGCCGTTCGAGATCACAAAGATCTGGAGGTATTTGAAGAGCGAACTGTCCGAGTTGAAGCTCTCTTTGCTGTAACGGTGGATCTGGTTGAACGCCTCGCGGATGGCGACGCCGCGCTTTTTCAGCTCGACCTGCACCAGCGGCAGACCGTTCACGAGGATCGTCACATCATAGCGGTTTGCATGCGTTCCGGCCTGCTCGAACTGCTTGATGACCTGGACTTTGTTGCGGCAGACGTTTGCCTTGTCGACGAGATAGATGTTCTGAATTCGGCCATCATCGAAGACGAAATCGAAAATGTAGTCGTCATGGAGCTTGCGGACTTTGTCCGTCGCGCTGTCGCTGGGCTTGTCCAAATAGGTTTCGACGAAGCGCGCCCATTCCTTACCAGTAAACTGAACATCATTGAGCGCCTGCAGCTGCACACGCACATTGGCCAGCATGGCGTCTGTTGACTTCAGATCGGCCCGAAATTCATAGCCCTGATTGCGTAGGTCCTGGATCAGCTCGCGCTCAAGATCGGCTTCGGACTGATAGCTGTCCGCCGCTTCCCAGGCGCGCACATACTTATCGAGCACGATGAAGCGATTGGTCTCGGCGATAGTGGCTATCTGCTCAAGCATTCGGGGCCTCCTCCTGCCAATAGCTGTAATGATTGCGCAGATGCTCCAGAAGGAGCTTTACTGTCTGCTTTTCCTGCGGTGATGGCTCGGCGATGGCCTCGCTGGAGAGGGTACTATGGCTCGTAAACTGAATGATGCGGTTCAGGT
>DFNX01000004.1 GCA_002376235.1 Neorhizobium sp. UBA3556
ACATCGTCGCTAGCAGCGCCGCCGGCCTGGTCAGTGAGCGGGTTATAAATCCGACGACCCGAAGGAGTCAACAGCGATTTTTAAAAAAATGTCATTTTTCTCCAATAACATGCGCGCCGACGTTCACGGCTTAAATTTCGAGCATGCATAGATTTTCGGCAGCCGAAATGACCGCTCTCTGCTGACTGGAGTGTTGTGCGCTGCTATGGCATTGCGGGACCTTCGCCATGCCCCATCGCGCAGATGGGTCTGATGGCGCAGAGGCCTGACGACACCGAAAGCGCATTATCATGGAAAGACCGTCCCGAGAAAACAGCTCGAAGATTGCCGCACTCTCAAGCCTCCCTATTATAGAGGTGCTGGACGAACTCACTTCGACGCTCCGGGACAATCGACGGGCGGTTCTTTCGGCACCACCCGGCGCAGGCAAGACGACGATGGTGCCGATTGCGCTGATCGAGGAGCCCTGGTGCACGGGCAAGGTCATCCTGCTCGAACCACGCCGGCTTGCGGCGCGTGCAGCGGCATCGCGGATGGCCACACTCAGGAAAGAGAATGTCGGGCAGACGATCGGTTACCGCATGCGGCTCGACACAAGGATCTCGCAGGCGACCAGGATAGAGGTCGTGACGGAAGGGGTGTTTTCCCGGATGATCCTCGACGATCCGGAACTTGCCGGCATCTCCGCGGTGATCTTCGACGAATTCCACGAACGCTCGCTCGATGCCGATTTCGGGCTGGCGCTGGCTCTCGACGCACAGTCGGCGCTTCGCGAGGACCTGCGCATATTGGTCATGTCGGCAACGCTCGATACGGATCGCATCGCCACGCTGCTCGACGGGGCACCGGTGATCAAAAGCGAAGGGCGCAGTTTTCCGGTCGAGATCCTTTATAATGAGAGAGGCCAGCAGGAGCGGGTCGAGGATGCTGTGGCGCGGGCGATCGAGAATGCTCACCGCGGTGAAGAGGGCTCCATTCTTGCCTTCCTGCCCGGGCAGGCGGAAATCAGGCGGGTCGCCGAGCGGCTGGAAGGCCGTTTCGATTCCAATACGGTAATCGCGCCGCTTTACGGCAACCTGACGCAACAGGAGCAGGATCTCGCGATCAAGCCCGCAGCGCCGGGCATGCGCAAGGTCGTGCTGGCCACATCGATCGCCGAGACGTCGATCACGATCGACGGGGTGCGGATCGTGATCGACAGCGGATTGCAGCGCCTGCCGGTATTCGAACCTTCCACGGGCATGACCCGACTGGAAACGGTGCGGGTATCGCAGGCCTCCGCCGACCAGCGGGCCGGCCGCGCCGGGCGAACTACGCCGGGTATCGCGATCAGGCTCTGGCATGCCGGACAGACGGCGGCACTGCCAGCCTTCACGCCGCCACAGATCCTGGCGAGCGATCTTGCGGGCCTTGTGCTGGATCTTGCCCATTGGGGCGTGACCGACCCGACGACACTTGCCTTTCTCGATCCGCCGCCCGGCCCGGCTTTTGCCGAGGCGAAAGCCCTGCTCATCCTGCTCGGCGCGCTGGACGATGGCGGCCGGCTGACGCCAAGGGGCCGTCTCATCCGCCAGCTGGCATTGCCGCCACGGCTGGCGGCGATGGTCATTCGCGCGGACGAAGATGGCCGAGGACGCGAGGCAAGCCTTCTTGCGGTGCTTCTGACCGAACAGGGTCTTGGCGGAAACGATATCGATCTCGACGAGCGGTTGCGCCGGTTCCGCACCGAGCGCAGCGACAGGGCACAGGCCAGCCGGGGGCTTGCCGGCAGGATCGCCGACAGCCTGCCGAACAGGGCCAGTCAGCAGCCGGGTGGTTCGGCGGGACAGCTTCTGCTGCATGCCTATCCCGACAGGATCGCGCTGCAGCGCGGCGGCAAGGGAAGATTCGTGATGGCCAATGGCCGGGGCGCGGAAGTATCGGAAAACGAACGGCTCGCCGGCGCCTCCATGCTGGTGATTGCCGATGTGAGTGGACGGGCGGCGCGGCCGCGCATTCTCAGCGCCGCGGAAATCTCGCGTTCGGAAGTGGAGGCGGAGATGGGTGAGGCCATTCAATCCACCGAGGAGTGCTTTTTCGACCCGGCAAGCCGTCAGGTTCGCGCACGCCAGATCACCCGGCTCGGGGCGATCGTGTTCAACGAAAAGCCATTGCCGAAACCGACGGGCGAACAGGCAGCACGGGCACTGGCCGATGGCGTGCGGCAGTTCGGGATGCAAAACCTGCCGTTTTCGAAAGAAGCACTGCAGTTCAGAGACAGGCTGGGCTTTCTTCACCACTCGCTCGGTGAGCCCTGGCCGGATGTCAGCGATGATGCGCTCGTCGACCGCCTCGACGACTGGTTCATTCCCTATCAGGGCAATACGTCCGCACTTGCCGCGATCTCTGCTGCAAGCCTGTCGGATGGTCTGCGTTCGTTGGTGCCGCATGACCTGCTGCACACTATGAACCGGCTGGCGCCAACCCATTTCGAGGCTCCGACCGGCCAGCGCCATCCGATCCAATATGACGGTGAAGAACCGGTACTGACGATCCGTGTGCAGGAACTGTTCGGCCTCAAGAGCCACCCGTCGATCGCGAACGGCAAGCTGCCCCTGCTTCTCGAATTGACATCCCCCGCACACCGGCCCATCCAGACGACACGCGACCTGCCCGGCTTCTGGTCGGGATCCTGGAAGGACGTCCGGGCGGAGATGCGTGGCCGATATCCCCGGCATCCATGGCCGGAAAACCCGATCGACGCCAACCCGACAACCCGTGCCAAACCAAGAGGCACGTGACAGGATGTCACGTCCTGTGGAATACTGAACCGATTTAAGAGGTTTGGTTACATTAAGGCCTATACAATAATGTCCGAAACTATGTTGCATAATACAGACATGTCGTCAGCGCAGGGTGGCCAGATCGGCCATGTGAGCCGCAGCATCCGATTACAGACGCTGGTGAGGCTGAGATGGCTTGCCGTGGCGGGGCAGACGATCACCGTTGTGATCATCTGGGGTGTACTCGGTTTCCCGATGCCGATCGCCCAGGCGACCATCTTGATCGCCGCCTTGGCGGTTGCTAACCTCATCCTGTCGGCATGGTTTCCGGCCACGCACCGGCTCGGGCCGAAATCGGCGCTGGCGCTGCTCTGCTTCGACCTTCTCCAGATGGGC
This sequence comes from Neorhizobium sp. UBA3556, assembly GCA_002376235.1. Taxonomy (GTDB): domain Bacteria; phylum Pseudomonadota; class Alphaproteobacteria; order Rhizobiales; family Rhizobiaceae; genus Neorhizobium. The sequence continues at coordinate 3,159 of DFNX01000004.1, forward strand.
GCGCTTCTTTTCATCACCGGGGGGCTCGGCAATCCGTTCGCGCCGCTGATCTGTGTGCCGGTGATCATTGCCTTTGCATCACAACCATTGCGGCATTCGTTGATATTGCTGGCCTTTGCGCTTCTATGCACGACGGTGCTGTCGCTCTCCCCCTACCCGGTTCCGTGGTACGAAGGAGAGCATCTGCGGATCCAGCCGATCATGCAGCTCGGCGTATGGTTCTCGATTGCCTCGATGATGGTGTTTGCGGCTTTCTACGCTTACCGCGTTTCCCACGAGGCGAGCCTGCTTGCCGATGCACTCGTGGCAACGGAAATGATTCTGGAGCGGGAAAAACATCTCGGCCAGCTGGATGGCCTCGCTGCTGCTGCTGCCCATGAACTGGGGACGCCACTTGCCACGATCAGCGTCGTCGCCAAGGAGATGGAGCGCGAACTCGGGAATGACGAGCGTTTCAAGGAGGACGTACAGCTGTTGCGCAGCCAGAGCGAGCGGTGCCGCGATATCCTGCGTCGGCTGGCCTCACTGCCTGCCGAAGGGGAAGAGCATCTGAGGCGCCTTCCACTTTCCTCGATGATGGAAGAGGTCATCGCTCCGCACCGGCAATTCGATATCGACATCAAGCTGGTCAAGAAGACTGATGGTGGCCACGAGCCGGTGGGCGCTCGAAACCCCGGCATTCTTTACGGCCTCGGCAATCTGATCGAGAACGCGGTCGACTATGCTAAAAGCCAGCTGATCATATCGGTCGAGTATGACGACCAGCGGGTGAAAATTACCATCGAGGACGATGGGCCGGGTTATTCGTCTCTCATCCTATCGCGGATAGGGGAGCCTTATATGACATCCCGGACGCGCGAGCGAAGCGAACATGCCGGTGGCCTTGGCTTAGGGCTTTTCATCGCCAAAACCTTGCTCGAGCGTTCCGGCGCGTCGATCCGCTTCAGCAATCGCGGCGACGGCCAGGCTGGTGCGCGCATTCGAATTGAATGGCCTAGATCAATTATGGACAGGCCAATTTGATCTAGCTCCAATTTTATTGTGTTCTATATGATAATTGGGATCCATCGATCCCGGAGAATGAAGATGGAAACAACACTGCCGCAATCCAATCCTCAGAACGAGGATTACATTGGTTCCGACCCTTCGCTGTTGATCGTTGACGATGACGGGCCGTTTTTGCGCCGTCTGGCACGCGCCATGGAAACCCGCGGCTTTGCCGTGGAGGCGGCAGAAACGGTTGCCGAAGGCATCGCGAAAGTGCGCCAGAAGGCGCCGAAATATGCTGTCGTCGACCTTCGCCTGGGTGATGGCAATGGTCTCGACGTCATCGAGACAATCAGGCAGTTTCGTCAGGATACCCGCGTCATCGTATTGACCGGCTACGGAAACATCGCGACTGCCGTAACTGCGGTCAAGCTTGGCGCGGTCGATTATCTCTCCAAGCCTGCCGATGCCGACGACGTGTTCAATGCTTTGACGCAGCGCCCCGGGGAAAAGGCCGACCTGCCGGAAAACCCGATGTCTGCGGATCGCGTGCGTTGGGAACATATCCAGCGCGTTTACGAAATGTGCGAACGCAATGTTTCGGAAACGGCAAGACGGCTGAACATGCATCGCCGTACGTTGCAGCGCATTCTCGCCAAGCGGGCGCCTAAATAAGGCGCCCGCCCGGAGTTTGGCCTCCAGGCCATTTTAGATTGAAGCGGTTCCCGCTTGTTGCGGGACCGGACTACACGTCGTCAAAACTCTTTCCGGTCGACCATTCCGCCATCATCAGTCGATGAGCGGCAGCGCGCGAAAAATCAAGCATCAGCGACTTGCGCGTTGGCGGAGCGAGCTTGTGCTCTGATGCGTCGCGCAGGAGATGGGCACCATAACCATCCGATAGCAGCAGACCGCAGTCTTCCGGGAAGATTTCGAGCGGCACATCCTTGTGCGTGGCAAACAGAAGCCTGTCACAATAGGCGCGATAATCCGGCCACTTGCGATCGATGCGAAAATCCTCGATCGACGTCTTGATCTCGACAATCCAGATTTCCCCCTTGTCCGACACCGTGATCAGGTCGGCGCGGCGGCCGTTGGGCAGCACGAGTTCGGGCAGAACCGCATGTCGCATGTCGTGCAGCAGGATCTGCACGCCCTTGCGGACCATCATCGCGCGGGCTGATTGGCGACCGTCGATCAGAGGATTGTCGTTCACGACACTCAATATCGTCATGGCGGCTCCTTAACCGTTACTCAGGGCAGCATTGTGAATGTTGCAAAAACACAATGGCCTTTTCAATTCGTCTCCTGCCGACGCGCTGAGTGGCTGCGCAACTTGCCAACCGCAATCGAATGGAAAATAACGGTTTCGACGGCGGCTTCACGCCATTTCAATCGATCGTTTCACCAAGAGATATTCATGCGCTTTCGCAACAGCATGCTCGCACTCGGCCTGTTGGCAACCGCTGCCCTGGCCGGCTGCTCGACCACGTCCGAAACAGCCAAAACCGACGCACCGGTTCGCGTCGAGACGGCCCAGATCTTCACCGATTCTTATGGTTCGGTAACAGATGCAGGCTATACCCTGCCGGCCATTCCGATCAACCGCGTCAAGCAGCAATTCGTCCGCCAGATCGTCACGTACGAGACCGCGGAAAAGCCGGGCACGGTTATCGTGAATACGCGCGAGCGCTTCCTCTATTACATCATGCCGGGCGGCCGGGCGATGCGCTACGGCATCGGCGTCGGCAAGGCGGGCTTTGCATGGTCGGGCACCGCCTATGTCGCCTGGAAGCAGGAATGGCCAATGTGGCATCCGCCGAAGGAAATGGCGGCTCGCAAACCGGATATCGCCAAGTATGTCGAAAAGGGTATGGGTCCGGGGCTGAACAATCCGCTCGGCGCGCGCGCCATGTATCTGTTCAACGAAAAGGGACAGGACACTCTGTTCCGCCTGCACGGCACGCCGGAATGGGCGTCGATCGGAACGGCCGCGTCTTCCGGCTGCATTCGCCTGATGAACCAGGACGTAATCGACCTCTATAGCCGCGTCCGTCCGGGCAAGGCGACCAAGGTCGTCGTGATCCAGTAAGGCGGATCAAAACTGAAACCGAAAAAGCCGCCGAGGATTTCCCGGCGGCTTTTTTGTTGACGCTTTTTGGGATCAGCCGGCTAGCTTTGCCTTCAATTCCAGCCTGCGGCGATGCAGGACCGGTTCGGTATAGCCATTCGGCTGTTCACGGCCCTTCAGGACGAGATCGAGGGCTGCCTGAAATGCGATCGAGCCGTCGAAATCTTTTGCCATCGGCACATAAAGCGAATCGCCTTCATTCTGTCCGTCGACCACGTTCGCCATGCGTTTCATCGTCTCGACGATCTGGTCCGCAGTGACGACCTTGTGGTGCAGCCAGTTCGCCATGTGCTGGGCCGAGATACGCAGGGTGGCGCGGTCTTCCATCAGGCCGACATTGTTGATGTCCGGCACCTTTGAACAACCGACACCCTGATCGATCCAGCGCACGACGTAGCCCAGAATTCCTTGCGCGTTGTTATCGAGCTCGCGCTGGATTTCCTCCGGCGTCCAATCGGGGCGCGGCGCGACCGGCACGGATAGAATGTCCGAGAGCTTTGCACGGGTGCGGCTCTTCAGGCTCTTCTGGACCGCCGACACATCGACCGTGTGATAATGGGTGGCGTGCAGAGTTGCGGCTGTCGGCGACGGAACCCACGCCGTGTTGGCGCCCGCTTTCGGATGTCCGATCTTCTGTTCCAGCATTGCGGCCATCAGGTCCGGCATGGCCCACATGCCCTTGCCGATCTGCGCATGGCCGGATAGGCCGCATTCGAGGCCGATATCGACATTCCAGTTCTCGTAGGCAGCAATCCATGCCGCCTGCTTCATGTCGCCCTTGCGGATCATCGGGCCGGCTTCCATCGAGGTGTGGATCTCGTCGCCAGTGCGATCGAGGAAGCCGGTATTGATGAAGACGACACGGTCCTTTGCCGCGCGGATCGCTTCCTTGAGGTTGACCGTGGTGCGGCGTTCCTCGTCCATGATGCCCATCTTGATGGTGTTCTCGGCCAAGCCGAGCGCCTGTTCGACGCGGGTGAAGATTTCGGCGGCGAAAGCGACTTCTTCTGGTCCGTGCATCTTGGGCTTCACCACATACATGGAGCCAAGGCGGGAATTCTTTTTCCGTCCGTTGGGGCCGACATCATGGATGGCGATGAGCGCCGTTACCATCGCATCCATAATGCCTTCCGGCACTTCGTTTCCATCGCGATCGAGGACGGCCGGATTGGTCATCAGGTGGCCGACATTTCGGATCAACATCAGCGAGCGGCATTTCAGCTCGAAACTCGAGCCATCCGGTGCCGTGTATTCCAGATCGGGATTGAGTTTGCGGGTGAAGCTTTTGCCGCCCTTGGAGACTTCTTCCGTCAGGTCGCCCTTCATCAAACCAAGCCAGTTGCGATAGACGACGACCTTGTCTTCCGCATCGACCGCGGCAACGGAATCCTCGCAGTCCATGATCGTGGTGATCGCGGATTCGACCCAGACGTCGGAAATTTTAGCCGGATCATCTTTGCCGATTGCTGTGGTCGCATCGATCAGGATTTCGACATGGAGATTGTTCTTCTTCAACAGGATCTGCGTCGGTGCAGCCGTGTCTCCGAGATAGCCGGCGAATTGAGACGGATCTGTCAGGCCCGTCACCTCCCCATTGGTCAATGTGACGAACAGGGCTGCCTCACCGACGTTGAACGAAGCGGCCTCCTTCCAGCTGCCGCCGGCCAGCGGCGCAGAGCGATCGAGAAAATCGCGCACCCAGGCGATGACTTTCGCACCGCGGGCTGGATTATAGCCCTTGCTGCTCCCTTGGCCCTTCTCGGCACCATCAGCTTCCGAAATCGCGTCGGTGCCGTAAAGCGCATCATAGAGCGAACCCCAGCGGGCGTTTGCCGCGTTCAGCGCATAACGGGCATTCATGACCGGCACAACGAGCTGCGGTCCGGCGATCTGGGCGATTTCGGGATCGACGTTTTCGGTCGAGACCTGAAAATCGGGGCCTTCGGGCAGAAGGTAACCGATTTCACGCAGAAATGCTTCGTAAGCAGCGATATCGCTTGGCGCACCGTTTTGACGATACCAATCATCAATCTTTACCTGAAAGGCATCGCGCGTGGCCAGAAGCTCGCGGTTCTTCGGCGCAAGGCCGTGGACGATGTTCGAGAACTCCGCGAAAAACCGGTCGGAATCCACGCCCGTGCCCGGCATGGCTTCCTCGACCAGAAAACGATGAAGCTGTTCGTCAATCTTGAGACCGGCGATATCCTTGCGTGCCATGCGGCTTCTCCCTCATATGCCTTATGTTTTTCCGTGCCGCCACTTTGCCCGCGAGATACGGAGTGTCAATGCGCCGAAAGCTCAAGGCGGTTCGGTCACTGGTGCGAATGGGTCATTCGCGGGCGACCGGTTGCGGTGGCGGTTATTCGCGCCTCAACGAGTTTTCTCAAACCTTCCACTTCGGGCGCCAGAGTTTCCTCTTCGATAGCGATCGTGATGTCATGCGCGCCCTCCTGCCTTGCCTTCTCGTTCGCTGCAGCCAGCGCCCGATTGCGGGCGACTTCCAGCGCATTGATCTCTCCGATCACCGTGACTGTCTCACCGGCACCGGTTATGACGTAGAGCCCTTCTTCCGGCGAGGTTACGATGACCGTCATCTTGACCCTGACATGGCCGACGACAGCGCCGATGGCATTGGCAACATCCGCATCCGCAGGAACCACCGATTCGGCACCGAGCATATCGGCGATTGCCGGATAATAGACCGGTGCCGAAGCGCCGAGGCCGACAAGCGGCCGGTCGAGCCTGATGGAAAACCGGGCAATACCGGGCGTACGCTTCAAGGCGCGATCAACGGCGAGCGAGACCGACGGATTGATCGCTTCAGCTCCATCCTCCGCAAGGCAGGCCGAAAGCACGGCCTCCGAGGATTGACGGGTCAATCGATCAACGATCTGCCTTGCAAGCTCTTCCGGAGACGCGGCGATCTCACGACCGGCACCGTTCTTTTTCCGCATAGCAATCTGCAGCCCGAGCCGCGCCGCATCGGCATTCCACTGGTTCTGGCGGCCAAGAACATGCAGCGCATCGGATGGCGTGATGCCGCTCACATGTACGAGCCCGCTAGCGACAAGCCGGTCGAGAACCGCCTTCTGGGAATTCATCGCCAGAAGCGTATTCAAGGCCGCCGGTGCCGAACCGATCCGCGCAAGAAGCGCCTGCTCCTGTGGCTGCAGGCCCGCACTCGAAGTCTCGTCCATCGAGATCCGGACCGCGAATCGGCCATTGTGTCGTCCGGCCTGGGTGGTGCGGAGCTGCATATCCAGTATTGAGAGCACGCTATCACCGTAGGTCTCGGCAAGAAGACTGAGAGGAAGAAGACGCCGGGGACCGAGCGTGATTTTCGCCTCCAGCCCGCGATCGTCGATATGCACTTCCGAATCACCGCCAAGGCCGAAGGTGCGCAGAGCAACCGCCTCCACCATCGTCTCATGACCGCCGACATTTGCGCCATCGGGCGCAAGTTTCGGCCTGCCGCCCTGAAGAACGGCGACATCCGTCGTCGTGCCTCCGATATCGGACACAACTGCCTCATCCAGTCCGGTGAGATAACGGGCACCCACAAGACTTGCCGCCGGACCGGAGAGAATGGTCTCGATCGGTCGCAACCGCGCCTCGGCCGAGGACATCAATGCACCGTCGCCTCGCACGACCATGAGAGGTGCGTGGATGCCTGATGTTGCAAGGAAATCCTCTGTCGAGCCGATCAAACGATCGATGATGGAGACCAGGCGCGCATTGAGAAGCGTGGTCAGAGCGCGCTTCGGCCCGCCAAGCCGGGATGACAGCTCATGGCTGCAGGTGACTGGTTTGTGCTCAAGTTCGCGAATACGATCCCTCACCCTGATTTCATGAGCCGGATTCCGGACCGCGAAATAACCAGCGACGGCGAAGGACGAAACATCCCGGCCGAGCCTCGGCAAAGCCTCATCCAACGCAGTCATGTCGAGCGGCGTTTCGTTTCCATGAACATCATGGCCGCCGGGGAGAAAAATCACCGGATCGCTGCCGAGCGCATCCGACAATCCTCCTCGCACCATATCGTCGGGACCAAAACCGATCATGACCAAGGCGGCCCGACCACCCTGCCCTTCAACCAGGGCATTGGTCGCAAGCGTCGTAGACAAAGCGACCATCGCGATTTCACGCGCATGAGTGCCGCTCCTTGCCATGGCCGCATCGACAGCGCCCGAGATCCCCTCGCAGAGATCATGCCGGGTAGTGAGCGATTTCGCCTTGGCGATTACCCCCTCGTCCTCGCGGAAAAGAACGGCATCCGTATAGGTGCCGCCGGTATCGATGCCGAGAAGAAGAGGTGAAACCACGCGAGAATTCCCAAATCCTTATGCAGTAATCCATAAAGCATGGTGCGGCAGGATCAATCGACCGGCAAAGACATGTCGTGTCGCGGTCAGGATCTGAAGCTTACCCGCATCGGCATGCCGTCCTGCGGCTGGGTCGTCAGTTTCTGCACCGGCCATACCTCTTTGCCCGGCAGGGCGTCGAAACGGTAACGCTTCATCAAAACGGCAAGAGCGATCACCGCTTCCTGCATGGCGAAGGTTGCGCCGATACAGGTGCGCGGGCCCGCGCCGAAGGGCAGATACTGGAAACGGCCGATCTTGCCGCGATTTTCCGGCAGAAAACGTTCCGGCATGAAAGCGCGCGGATTTTCCCAATAAAGCTCATGGCGATGCAGCGTCCAGGGCATGACGAGGATGGTGACGCCCGCTTCGATCTCGACACTCTCGCCGCTCGGGTTCGTCCACCTGTCGTCGGCAATCGCGGCGCGGTTCAGCGACGGCGCCGGGGGATAAAGCCGCAAGGCCTCCTCGAAGGAGGCGCGCACCCAAGGCATCAGTTCCAGCCATTCCACCGGCTCGGCACCGGTTGCGAGAACCTGGTCGATTTCCTTTTCCATCGCCTCACGCACATGCGGCGAATGGGCGACGCAATAAAGCGTCCAGGCGAGCGCGCGGGCCGTGGTTTCATGGCCTGCGCCGATGAAGGTCAAGATATTGTCCTCGATCTCATCCAGCGACAGGCCGTTCGGCCCTTCGAGCTGCAGGAGCAGCGTCAGGAAATCCTGCGGCACCGAGTCTGGCGTCTCGCGCATGCGTTTCTGCCGTTCCCGCATCGTATCGGCGACGATCTTGCGGAATTTCTCGAGCACCTTGCGACCGCCGATCCGCGTCAGGCGCGGCACCCAGGCCGGGGCGCGCAACAAATCCATCGGGTCGACGCGGCCCATGCGATGAAGCAGGCTGTCGACGTCATCGGAGAAACTATTGCTCTCAGTGACGATCTGGCCCGAGAACAGGGTTTCCGACAGGATCGAATAGGCGAGTTCCGTCATGTCGGCGGAGATGTCGTGGATCGTTCCATCCTCGCCGGCTGTCGCATATTTCTCCGCATATTCCTCCGATTTCGCCAGCATCTGCCCGGCAAAGCCACGCGAATGGCGCGGAGTGAAAACCGGCGCCATCGCCTTGCGCGAACGCTTCCAGACCGGGCCTTCCGCCGTCAGCAATCCGTCGCGCAGGATCGGTCGCAGGATAAGCTGGCGGATTTCCGACATTTCGTAATTTGCGGCATTATCGACGAGAACATGGCGGATCAGTCCGGGATCGTTGACGATCAGCGTGCGTTCCTTGAAGAATTTCGTCTTGATCCAGGGCAGCGTGTAGGACGGCACTCCCCACAGTTCCAGCGGGTTGCGCATGACAGTGCGGATAATCTCCAGCCGAGACGGCGGGACGGTGCGCGGTATGGGTGCCGGCGGCACAAAGGGGTCGGGGCGCATGTCCAACGGCAACCCTCCTCTTCGGTTCCTGATAAAAAGAATATCAGGACTTAGAGCAGCGATTTCAACTCAGCGATCTTATCGTTGACGAGCCAGCCGTAATAATTCTCTTCCGGCAGACCGCCGCGGGCTTTCAGCGCCGCTGCGCGCTGGGCCGAACCGCCGGTATTGTAAAGCGTCGAGGTGATGCCGGGATTGCGGGAAATATCGACATCGGCGATCTGCTTATAGTCATCGATCGAACGACGAATATTGGCTGCCATATAGGCGAGCGACTTGTCGGGATCCATGATCGCTTCATAGACTTCCGCGGCGTCGTTTTCATCCAGCTTCGAATAACCGGATGTGCGCGACACCATGTCGGACAGCATCATCGCCGTCAGGGGATTGACCTGGCCGAGACCAAAGGTCTGGCCGGCATAAAATGGCTGGAAAAAGACCGCGCTGAAGCGGTTGTCGGGATAAGCCTTTCCATCGACCTTTTTGCCTCGGAACGACTTTTCCCATACGCCTTCGCGGCAATTCCACAGCGCGTAGGAGCCCGACTTGCCCTCACAGGCCGAAAATTGCGGATGCGTCAGGAATTCGGCGATGGTTTCGCCGTCATAGGCAAAACGGAAAGCATTGCCAGCATAAGCCGCCGCCTTGACGTAATAGCTCTGCAGTCTGTCATAGGCGTCGACATTATAGGTGTGCTCGCCGACGATCGCGCCAACCATGTGGATCGGATCAATGCCATAGGCCGAAGCCGTCGACTTGATCTTGCCGATCAACGCCTTGTCAGTCGCCAGAAGCTCACGGATCTTGTCGTATTTGTCGTCAAAAGTGGTGCGGCCGGCGCGGGTGCGACGTACGGAAGCGCCGGGGATCTTGGGCTGCACGGCATTGCGATTGCCTTCCGGCACGATGGTCATGGCCATGACCGGACCGGTCGAGGAAGCCGCCCAGGCGACAGTCAACAGCAATGCAATAAGGGTGCGTTTCAAGATTTTCCGTGTCCCAGCGTTTTTCTGCGCCACTGCCGGCTCCAGAAACTGTGACAGATCGATCTGGGAAGCCGCTCGCGTCTTCGCGAAAGCGCGTCACCCATACGTTAAGACATATTGGAATGTCGAGATAAAGACGTTCAAAAAGGCGTCAAGGCAGAGATGCGTGGCAACCGAACGTTGCCCGGTTGCCACGCATGGGACTTAGAGAATGTAACGCGACAGGTCGGTATCAGCGGCCAGATCGCCCACATGCTTGCGGACATATTCGGCATCAATCTTTACCGACGTGCCGCCCTGATCCGGGGCAGTGAAGGAGATTTCATCCAGCACGCGCTCCATCACCGTCTGCAGGCGGCGGGCACCGATATTCTCGACCGTCGAGTTCAGATGAACGGCGACATCGGCAAGCGCGTCGATCGCGTCATCGGTGAATTCCAGCGACAGATCTTCCGTTCCCATCAGCGCCTTGTACTGGCGGATGAGGCTCGCCTCGGTTTCCGTCAGGATGCGGCGGAAATCTTCCTTGGTCAGCGGACGAAGCTCGACACGGATCGGCAGGCGGCCCTGAAGTTCCGGCAGAAGGTCGGAAGGTTTCGATACGTGGAAAGCACCCGATGCGATGAAGAGGATGTGATCCGTCTTGACCGGGCCATACTTGGTTGAAACCGTCGTACCTTCCACGAGCGGCAGAAGATCGCGCTGCACGCCTTCACGTGAAACACCGGCCCCCATGCCGCCGTCGCGGGCTGCGATCTTGTCGATCTCGTCCAGGAAGACGATGCCGTCGTTTTCAACTGCACGAACCGCCTCGCGCTGGATGACCTCGTTATCGATCAGCTTGTCGGATTCGTCGCGGATCAGCTCGCCATAGGACTTGGAAACCGTCGTCTTTACCTTCTTGGTGCGGCCGCCCATGGCCTTGCCGAACATTTCCGACAGGTTCAAGACGCCGATATTGGCGCCCGGCATGCCGGGAATGTCGAAGCCGGGCATGCCTGAGCCGGTATCGGCGACCTCGATTTCGATTTCCTTGTCGTCCATCTCACCGGCACGCAGCTTCTTGCGGAAACTGTCGCGCGTCGCAGGAGATGCGGTGGAGCCGACCAGCGCATCGAGCACGCGTTCCTCGGCGCTCTGATGCGCCTTGGCCTGCACTTCCGTGCGCTTCTTTTCACGCGCAAGCCCGATGCCGACTTCAACGAGATCGCGGATGATCTGTTCGACATCGCGGCCGACATAACCGACCTCGGTGAATTTCGTTGCTTCGACCTTTATGAAGGGCGCACCGGCGAGCTTGGCGAGACGACGGGAGATTTCCGTCTTGCCTACACCGGTCGGGCCGATCATCAGGATGTTCTTCGGCATCACTTCATCACGCAGGCTCTCGTCGAGCTGGTGGCGGCGCCAGCGATTGCGAAGTGCAATCGCGACCGCGCGCTTGGCATCGTGCTGGCCGATAATGTGGCGATCGAGCTCGGAAACGATTTCGCGGGGAGAAAAATTGGTCATGTGATCCTCTCGGCTTTCCCATTGCGGCCGGCCAGATCGGCCCGGTCCGCGGGACCCTTTTCAGGAATTGAACTGTTACTCGGCGTCGAGCGTTTCGACGACGAGATTGTGGTTGGTATAGACACAGATATCGGCTGCGATATCGAGTGCTTGGCGGGCAACGTCTTCGGCGGACTTTTCGCTGTCCATCAGCGCACGGGCTGCGGCGAAGGCGTAATTGCCGCCGGAACCGATGGCGATCGTGCCGTGCTCAGGCTCAAGAACGTCGCCGTTGCCGGTGATTGCCAGCGTGGTGGATTTGTCGGCGACCAGCATCATGGCTTCGAGATTGCGCAGATACTTGTCGGTGCGCCAGTCCTTGGCAAGCTCGACGGCGGCACGCATTAGCTGGCCGGGATATTGTTCGAGCTTCTTTTCGAGACGGTCGAGAAGGGTAAAGGCATCTGCCGTTGCACCAGCGAAACCGGCGATCACGTCACCGCCCTTGCCGATGCGGCGCACTTTGCGCGCATTGCCCTTCATCACGGTCTGGCCGAGGCTCACCTGACCGTCGCCGGCCATGACGACCTTGCCGCCCTTCCTGACTGTAATAATCGTTGTCATCAAGTCACCTGTCTGCCCCTTTGAAAGCGGGCCCTTGCACTTCAGGAAATCCCGCCAAACCACACTGGCTTTGCCGGGATCGTGTTGACACCTATGTAAGTGGCCGACCGACGAATGCAATCTCGCAGCTTCCCATCGACAAGGTGTCGCAAAGCCCCGTGCTTTTGCTGGATATTTCAGCTTCCGGCTGATAAGGAGCGGCGAGAAAAGCATGGAGCAGACCCTGATGGGCGAAACCGCAGCCGCACGCGTGGGAAGCGTTTCCCGCAAGACCAACGAAACCTCCGTTTCCGTTTCCGTCAATCTGGACGGCACCGGCGTGGCCAAGATTTCGACGGGCGTGGGCTTTTTCGACCATATGCTCGACCAGCTGGCGCGACATTCGCTGATCGACATGGAGATCGACGTGAAGGGCGACCTACATATCGACGACCATCATACGGTGGAAGATACCGGGATTGCGATCGGCCAGGCTATTTCCAAGGCGCTCGGCGACCGTCGCGGCATCACCCGTTATGCCTCGCTCGACCTCGCCATGGACGAGACGATGACCAAGGCGGCAATCGACGTGTCGGGCCGTCCCTTCCTCGTCTGGAACGTCGCGTTTTCGGCACCGAAGATCGGCACATTCGATACGGAACTGGTGCGCGAATTCTTCCAGGCGCTGGCACAGAATGCCGGGATCACCCTGCATATCCTCAACCATTACGGCGCCAACAACCATCATATCGCCGAGACCTGCTTCAAATCCGTGGCGCGCGTTCTTCGTACCGCGACCGAAATCGATCCGCGACAGGCCAACCGCGTTCCATCCACCAAGGGAACGCTTGCCTGACGCTTCCGGGAGATCATCCTTGAGAAGCTATCTCGTTCTGATACCGCCGAATGGTCCCGACAGGGATCACCGCTCGACGATTTTCCTGCCCGACGGGTTTTCCTGGATGGCGTTTATCTTTGCCTGGATCTGGCTGATCTGGCATCGGCTCTGGCTTGCGGGAATTTTCGCGCTCGTGCTGCAGGTCGCTGGAGCATTGCTGATGGGGACACAGGGTTTCTGGCTTGGCGGATTGCTGCTCGGCTTCGCGACACATGTTCTCGTCGCGCTCGAAGGCCGCAACCATTACGCCAACTCTCTTGTCCGCCGTGGCTGGACGCTTGCAGGCGTGATCGGCGCGACGGACAGAGAGACGGCGGAAGAGATCTATTTTTCCGCCCTGCCGCAAAAAGAGACGCAGCCCCTGCCCTCTTCTGCGGAATGGGCCAAGACAAAACAGCCGCCCGTTTCGGGCTGGCAGGGTCCGGCTCTCGGACTTTTCGATCACGGAGGACGCTGATGCGCGTCGCAATCATCGACTACGGCTCGGGCAACTTGCGCTCCGCCACCAAGGCATTCGAACGGGCGGCTCGCGAAGCCGGCATCGATGCTGCAATCGAGCTTACCGACAAGCCGGATATCGTTGCCGCTGCCGACCGCGTCGTGCTGCCGGGTGTTGGCGCCTATGCGGATTGCCGCGCCGGTCTCAAGGCCGTTTCGGGCATGAACGAAGCGCTGATCGAAGCGGTGGAAACCAAGGCACGCCCCTTTCTCGGCATCTGTGTCGGCATGCAGCTGATGTCGTCGCGCGGGCTGGAAAAGACCACGACCGAAGGACTCGACTGGATCAAGGGCGATGTGGTCGAGATGACGCCGTCAGACCCAGACCTGAAGATTCCGCAAATCGGCTGGAATACGCTCGAAATTGCCACGCCCCACCCGCTGTTTGACGGCATTCCGACCGGGCCGGACGGGCTGCACGCCTATTTCGTCCATTCCTACCATCTTGCCGCGAGCAATCCGGCTGAAGTGATCGCCACGACCGAATACGGCGGCGCGATGACGGCATTCGTCGGGCGTGACAACATGGCGGGTTCGCAGTTCCATCCGGAAAAGAGCCAGAAGCTCGGCCTCGCCCTGATTTCCAATTTCCTGCGCTGGAAGCCTTAAACGCTCGCGCTATCGCAAGGACTAAACGATGATCCTTTTCCCGGCTATCGACCTCAAGGACGGCCAGTGCGTGCGCCTCAAGCTTGGCGACATGGAGCAGGCGACCGTCTACAATCCAGACCCCGGCGCCCAGGCGAAAGCCTTTGAAGACCAAGGCTTCGAGTGGCTGCATGTGGTTGATCTCAACGGCGCATTTGCCGGCGAGAGCGTCAATGGCGCTGCGGTCGATGCGATCCTGAAAGCCACGAAAAACCCGGTTCAGCTCGGCGGTGGTATCCGCACTCTCGACCATATCGAAAGCTGGCTTAGCCGCGGGTTGGCGCGGGTGATCCTCGGCACCGTTGCCGTGCGTGATCCGGCGCTTGTGATCGAGGCCTGCAAACAGTTTCCGGGCAAGGTTGCAGTCGGCATCGACGCCAAGGGCGGCAAGGTCGCGGTAGAAGGCTGGGCGGAAGCGTCCGAACTCGGCGTGATCGAACTTGCTAAGAAATTCGAAGGCGCCGGCGTGTCCGCAATCATCTATACCGATATCGACCGCGACGGCATTCTGGCCGGCATCAACTGGGCTTCGACACTGGAACTGGCGAATTCCGTTTCCATTCCGGTCATCGCTTCTGGTGGACTTGCTTCGCTCGACGATATCAGCCGGATGCTCGAGCCGGATGCGGCTCGCCTCGAAGGAGCGATCTCCGGTCGAGCACTTTATGACGGCCGTATCGATCCCACCGAAGCACTGGCGCTGATCCGCGCCGCGAAAGGTCGTGCAGCATGACCCTCAAAGCCCGCGTCATTCCCTGCCTCGACGTGAAGGACGGCCGCGTCGTCAAGGGCGTCAATTTTCTCGATCTGGTCGATGCCGGCGATCCGGTGGAAGCTGCGAAGGCCTATGATCTGGCCGGTGCCGACGAGCTCTGCTTTCTCGATATCACCGCATCTTCCGACAATCGCGAAACGATCTTCGATGTCGTCGCCCGCACGGCTGACCATTGCTTCATGCCGCTGACCGTTGGCGGCGGCGTGCGCGCGGTTGCTGATATCCGCAAGCTGCTGCTGGCCGGTGCCGACAAGGTTTCGATCAACTCGGCAGCGGTCAACAATCCGGATTTTGTCGCGGAAGCCGCGGACAAGTTCGGCAACCAATGCATCGTCGTGTCGATAGATGCCAAAAAAGTTTCGGCAGCGGGCGAAGCGAACCGCTGGGAGATATTTACCCATGGCGGCCGCAATCCGACGGGGATCGATGCGATCAATTTTGCGCAGCGGATGGTCGAACGGGGCGCCGGCGAGTTGCTGGTCACCTCGATGGATCGTGACGGCACCAAAGTCGGCTACGACCTGGAGCTTACGCGCGCGATCGCTGACTCGGTACGCGTGCCGGTGATCGCATCCGGCGGCGTCGGCGATCTCGATGACCTCGTGGCGGGCGTTAAGCAAGGCCACGCAACGGCCGTTCTCGCCGCATCGATTTTCCACTTCGGCACCTATACGGTCGCAGAGGCCAAACGCTATATGGCAGATCACGGCATCGCCATGCGTCTCGACTGAGCTTCGAGACCGGAGGACAAAAACTTGAGCGAATTTACTCTCAGCGATCTAGAAAAGATCGTCGCGGCACGGGCGAAAGCTTCGCCAGACGAATCCTGGACAGCAAAACTTGCTGCCGCAGGCCAGACCAAGGCCGCAAAGAAGCTTGGCGAAGAGGCGGTGGAAACGGTGATTGCCGCGCTTGCCCAGGACAAAAAAGACCTCGCTTCCGAAAGCGCCGACCTCATCTATCACCTGTTAGTCGTATTGAATATTGCCGGGATTCCATTGCAGGATGTGTTGGACGAACTTCAACGCAGGACCACGCAATCCGGACTGCAGGAAAAGGCGAGCCGGCCCAAGTCATGAGTAGTGCACCGCAGCCCGTCGAAGTGTCGGAAGTCAGCCCGATGACAGAGTATTATTCGCCCTATCATCACTTTACGGCTAACGAGTGGGCCAAGTTTCGCGCCGATACGCCGCTGACACTGACGTCCGATGAGATCGCGCGTCTGCGCTCGCTGGACGATCCGATCAATATCGATGAGGTTCGACAGATTTATCTGTCTTTGTCGCGCCTTCTGTCGACCCATGTCGAAGCGTCGCAGCAACTGTTCCGGCAGCGAAACCGGTTTTTGAGCCTGCCCGACGTTTCCAAGACACCCTTCATCGTCGGCATTGCCGGATCGGTCGCAGTCGGCAAGTCGACGACGGCACGCGTGCTGAAGGAGCTGCTTGCGCGCTGGCCATCGAGCCCGAAGGTGGATCTTATCACCACGGACGGTTTTCTCTATCCGAACGCCGTATTGCAGCGCGAAGGCTTGATGCAGCGCAAGGGTTTTCCGGAGAGCTACGACATTGGCCAGATCCTGCGGTTTCTGTCGGCAATCAAGGCCGGCGAACCGAATGTCAAGGCGCCGCAATATTCGCACCTGACCTATGACGTTCTGCCCGACGCCCATACGCTTGTCGATCGGCCTGACATCCTGATCTTCGAAGGTATCAACGTGCTGCAATCGCGGCCGCTGCCGGCCGATGGCACGATCGTGCCGATCGTTTCCGACTTCTTCGATTTCTCGATCTATATCGATGCGGACGAGGAGCAGATCCATCAATGGTATGTGCAGCGTTTCATGAAGCTGCGCGAGACCGCCTTCCGTGATCCGACCTCGTTCTTCAAGAAGTATGCGGCGATCGACGCAGATGCGGCCCTGGCTGTTGCCGAAGGACTTTGGCAAAACATCAACCTGAAGAACCTCCGCCAGAACATCATCCCGACGCGTCCCCGCGCCGACATCATCCTGCGCAAGAGCCGTGATCATTTCATCGAAGCGGTGTCGCTCAGGAAGCTTTAGCGGCTTTGTCGGTGGACATCTGCTCCGCCGATTTCCGGGATGGACGAAGGGCTCGTATCGCGACCAGGGCGATCGCTGACGGCACCAGCGCGCCCAAGGAAAAGAATTCTCCGTTGATCAGATGATTGAACAGTGGCCAAAGCCATCCTATCGCCAACAAGGGTATTGGGATCAGTCTCTGCCAGGTGAGTATCGCCACTCCAAAAGCGAGCGGAGCAGCATCATAGGTGTAGCCATAAGGTGTGGCGCAGAGCGCCAGAATACCGGTCACCGCGACCTTAGCGTGATCTTCGATATCCTTTCGACGCCACAGCCTGACGGTCAGGACGATTGTGAGAAGCGTCGCGAGTATCTGGATGCCATAAGAGAAAGTCAGTCCGGCACCAAATGACCGAGCCATGGCAAAAAACGTCATGGCGTTCATGTGGTAGTGCTGGGGATAAGGCGCTTCCATAATCGCCCGCATCAGCGGATTGGTCACGCCAAGGAACGACGCCCAGACATTCCAGCCGAACAGGCAACCGGTTGCGACAACGATGGCAAGTGTCGTCAGCGCAGCGGAGGCAATCGCCCGGTAATTTCCGGCCGCCAGAAGGCAGAAGGGTACGAGAATTCCCAGATGCGGCTTGAGCGTCAGAAGGCCAAAGAAAACTCCCGCCAGCAGAGGCCTTGAAGGCGCAAGGAAAAGGCCCCCGATCAATAATGACGCGGTCAGGACACCGTTCTGACCGAAAATGATGGAGAGCAGCACGGATGGAGACAAGAGAATGGCCACGCGCTGCCAGCGTTTCAGCCCCATCCAGCCTGCGACAGAATAAAGAAATGCGAGCGTTGCTGCATTCCAGATTAGATAGGCGGGAAAGATGGGAATAGACGCAAGCGGCGCACCAATCAGCAGCATGGAAGGCGGGTAACTCCATTCCTGATCGAGCAGGAGTGGCGACAGCATCGAACGTAACGTTGCTCGATAGATATCCGGCGAGAAGAGATAATCGACGTGGCCTTCAAGAGCCATGCGCCCGCCGCCCCAGAGATTTGTGAAATCCCAATAAGGGAGCCTTGCGGTCATGACCGACAGGCCATTCTGGTCAAGCGTCCAGGCTAGACGCAGGTAGTTGAGGCCGATCAGCGCGCTGACGAGAAAGACGGCGCCTTCCAATCCGAACGAAGATCTATTGTTCAATATCGGCAATGCCCCCTCACTCTTTGCGAGCGAAGGTTAGGTCACCCGCCTTAACGTCAGATTGATCCGGCCGCCGTTTTTCAGAAGTGTCGAAGTGCCCAGATAGATTCGGTCCACACCATGGAAGGCAAGCCTGCCCTCGCCGCCGAGCAGAACGATATCGCCGCTCTGCAGCTTGAAGGAACCGGTCGGCTCCTTGCGATCGAGGCCGCCGACACGAAAAAGGCAGCTATTGCCGAGCGAGATTGATAGGACGGGCGCATCAAGCTGCTTCTCGTCCTTGTCCTGATGCAGGCCCATCTTCGCGTCATCGGAATAGAAATTGACCAGGCATGCTTCCGGTGGCTCCGGGTAACCGGTCAGTTTTTCCCATAGTTCCATCAGTTCGGATGGAATAGCGGGCCATGGCCTGTCGGTTGAAGGATGGGTCGACTGATAGCGATAACCGCGTTCCTTGTCCGTCACCCAACCGAGAGACCCGCAATTGGTCATCCTGACCGACATAGGCTTGCCGGTGCCGGGCATGGCGGGGACATAAAGCGGTGCTTCGATGACGATCTTACGGATAAGCTCGACCAGATTTTCCTGCGCGGGACGATCCAGATAGCCTGGAAGGTGGCGGATACCGCTCAGCAAGGTTGCCATAGCCCCTCTCCCATCAGTCGCCCGTCGGCTTGCCGCGCATCTTCTTGACATCAGAGCGGCCGGATTTCGCCTTCAGCCGTCGCTCCACCGAACCCTTTGTCGGTTTCGTTGCCTTGCGCACCGGTGGCGGTGGCTTGGCGGCTTCGAGGATCAGTTCTTTCAGCTTTTCGCGTGCCTCTTCCCGGTTGCGCTCCTGGCTGCGCGACCGGCTTGCCTCTATCATCAGCACGCCATCCTTCGACACCCGTTTTCCGGCAAGCTTCAAGGCGTTGGTTTTCACGCGTTCAGGTAAGGAAGGGGAATTGACGATATCGAAAAACAGCTGGACGGCCGTCGAGACCTTGTTGACGTTCTGGCCGCCGGGACCGCCGGCCAGCACGAACTGTTCGCTCAGCTCCCATGCGGCGATGGTGATGCGGCTGTTGATGATGAGGGGATTGCTGGCCATGGTCTTCTGGTTCTAGGGCATTTCCGCCCTTCTTCGAAATACGAAACTGCTCTATCTCTTTGTTTAAGCGCAATTCCGGATGCAAAACCGGTTCCCACTTTTGCTGGAATTGCTCTAGCTTCTGGCGCGCATCTTTCCCATAAACCTGAACAAAAGAAAACCGCCGGACAGGTGTTCCCCGACCGACGGTTCCACGTGAATCACACGTTTTGCGCTTACTCGGCTGCGATCAGCAATCCTGGCGCTGCATCTTTTACCTTGGCATCGACATGCGCCTCGAACTTTTCGAAGTTCTTGATGAACATCGAAACGAGCTTGGCGGCCTGATTGTCGTAAGCTGCGCCATCAGCCCAGGTCGAGCGCGGATCAAGGATCGCGTTTTCGACACCATCGACCGAGACCGGAACGGCAAAGCCGAAATTGGCGTCGGTGCGGAACTCGGCAGTCTTCAGGCTGCCGTTAAGCGCAGAGGTGAGAAGCGCACGGGTTGCCTTGATCGGCATGCGGCGGCCGGTGCCATAAGCACCGCCGGTCCAGCCAGTATTGACCAGCCAGCAATCGACGCCATGCCTAGCGATCAGTTCCTTCAACAGATTACCGTATTCAGCCGGGTGACGCGGCATGAAGGGTGCGCCGAAGCAGGTGGAGAAGGTCGCTTCCGGTTCGGTCACGCCCTTCTCCGTGCCGGCAACCTTGGCGGTGTAGCCGGAGAGGAAGTGATACATGGCCTGTTCCGGCGTCAGACGGGCGATCGGCGGCATGACGCCGAAAGCGTCCGCCGTCAGCATGATGATCGTCTTCGGATGCGGCGCGAGGCCGGTGTCCGACGCGTTCGGGATGAAGTGCAGCGGATAGGCGCTGCGTGTATTTTCCGTCAGCGAGTTGTCGTCGAAGTTGGGTACGCGGTTTTCGTCGAGCACGACGTTTTCTAAAACAGTGCCAAAACGACGGGTCGCGGCATAGATTTCAGGCTCGGCTTCGGCCGAAAGCTTGATCGCCTTGGCATAGCAGCCGCCTTCGAAGTTGAAGACGCCGTTCTCACCCCAGCCATGCTCGTCGTCACCGATCAGCGTACGTGCGGGATCAGCCGAGAGCGTGGTCTTGCCAGTGCCCGACAGGCCGAAGAAGACAGCCGTGTCGCCTTCCTTGCCGACATTAGCCGAGCAATGCATCGGCATGACGCCTTTGGCAGGCAGAAGGTAGTTCAGGACGGTGAACACCGACTTCTTGTTTTCGCCTGCATAGGACGTGCCACCGATCAGAACGAGACCGTTTTCGAGATCGCAGGCAATCACGGTTTCAGAGCGGCAGCCATGGCGCTCCGGATCGGCCTTGAAGCTCGGCAGGTTGATGATGGTGAGCTTCTGCTCGAACGAACCGAGCGTATCACGCTTCGGGCGAATCAGAAGATTGCGGATGAAAAGCGCATGCCAAGCGTATTCGGTGACGACACGCGTGGGAAGCGCGTTATCGGCGTCGGCTCCACCGATCAGGTCCTGGACGAAAAGCTCCCTGCCCGCGGCATGGGCCAGCATATCGGCCTTCAGCACGGCAAAATGCTCCGCCGACAGCGGCTTATTGTTGTCCCACCAGATCTTGTCTTCGGTCACGGCATCGCGCACGACGAACTTGTCCTTCGGCGAACGGCCGGTGTGCTGGCCGGTGACCGCGCGCAAGGCACCATCAGCTGTCAGATCGGCCTCGCCGCGGCGAATGGCTTCTTCGTAAAGCTCGACCTCGGACAGGTTGTAGTTGACGCGAGAAACCTTATCGAGGCCGATCGCTGCTACGCCATTGGCCGGGTTATAAAGTCCAAGCTGCTCCATACGCGCTCACCTCAGGTTACAATTGACGGGATTGGCATTGAGGCGTGAAGCTAGTTGCTGTTTCTCAAAACGGCAAGCGGGACCTCTTAAATATATCAATAAAATCAATTATTTAATCGATTTAAAGAAATTTATTTCTTTTTAAATCGGTTTATCAGGCGTTTTAATGCGCTTGATAATGGGCAGTTTTGCGGCGATTGGCTGAACTGTTCTCAAGGAAAGCAAATTGCCGCCCCTTTAACTTTGCCACAATTTGTTCCACCTTTCTCCTCATGAAGCGCATGGCGAGGGCTGGGAATTGGCGAGATGTCATTACCTGGAGATGCGCAAGAAATGGCAATGGAGATGGACTTTATGCAGACAATCGCGCTCGTAGACGATGACCGGAATATTCTGACTTCGGTGTCGATCGCGCTCGAGGCGGAGGGCTACAAGGTCGAGACCTACACGGACGGCGCATCGGCGCTGGACGGTCTGGTCGCACGCCCGCCGCAGC
This sequence comes from Neorhizobium sp. UBA3556, assembly GCA_002376235.1. Classification (GTDB taxonomy): domain Bacteria; phylum Pseudomonadota; class Alphaproteobacteria; order Rhizobiales; family Rhizobiaceae; genus Neorhizobium. The sequence goes on from DFNX01000004.1 coordinate 24,639, forward strand.
TTGCCATTTTCGACATCAAGATGCCGCGCATGGACGGGATGGAGCTTCTTCGTCGGCTGCGACAGAAATCCGATCTGCCGGTCATTTTCCTCACCTCCAAGGATGAGGAAATCGACGAATTGTTCGGCCTCAAGATGGGGGCCGACGATTTCATCACCAAGCCTTTCTCGCAGCGACTGCTGGTCGAGCGGGTGAAGGCCATACTGCGGCGCGCCGGAGCGCGCGATCTTCAGGCACCGGGCCTGAAGCCTACTGCCGACCAGATCGCGGCGCGCACGCTGGAACGCGGGCAACTGGCGATGGACCAGGAACGCCATACCTGCACCTGGAAAGGCGAGCCGGTGACACTGACGGTGACCGAATTCCTGATTCTTCATTCGCTGGCCCAGCGACCCGGCGTGGTGAAGAGCCGCGACGCGCTGATGGATGCGGCCTATGACGAGCAGGTCTATGTCGATGACCGCACGATCGACAGCCACATCAAGCGCTTGCGCAAGAAGTTCAAGATGGTTGACACCGATTTCGACATGATCGAAACGCTTTATGGCGTCGGCTATCGCTTCCGCGAAGCGGCCTGAGGCATAGGTTACAACAGGTTAACTTGAAGCCACGACCGGGTCAGCGGTAGATTGACCCGGTGGAAGGATTAAACGTGGCAGACAGGCTGCTCGAAAACCAGGCGATGGAAACAGCACCGGCAAAGCGAAACAAGCGCCGGCACTGGCCGCATGCGTTCACCATCATCCGCCGCCTGTTCGGCCATGCGGTGTTTTCAAGCCTGACGCGCCGTATCCTGTTCTTCAATATCGCCGCAACCGTCGTCCTCGTTGCCGGCATTCTCTATCTCAATCAGTTTCGTGAAGGGCTGATCGATGCGCGCGTCGAAAGCTTGCTGACACAGGGCGAAATCATCTCCGCGGCGATTTCAGCCTCCGCGTCTGTCGATACGAATTCGATCACAATCGATCCGGAAAAGCTGCTGGAGCTGCAGGCCGGTCAGAGCATCACGCCGGTGCCGAACGACGAGGATCTCGATTTCCCGATCGATCCCGAACGTGTCGCTCCGGTGTTGCGGCGGTTGATATCACCGACGAGGACACGCGCGCGCCTTTTTGACGCGGACGCCAATCTCCTGCTCGATTCGCGGCATCTCTATTCACGCGGCCAGGTTCTTCGCTACGACCTTCCCCCGGTCGAGAACGAGACGCAGACCTGGAGCGAGTGGATGTCAGGCATGTTCAACCGGCTGCTGCAGCCAGGCAATCTGCCCATCTACAAGGAAGCGCCGGGCGGCGACGGCTCGATCTATCCGGAAGTGATGAATGCGCTGACCGGCGTTCGTGGCGCGCTGGTGCGCATTACCGAACGCGGCGAACTGATCGTTTCAGTCGCAGTCCCTGTCCAGCGTTTCCGGGCTGTTCTCGGCGTCCTGCTTCTGTCGACACAGGCCGGCGATATCGACAAGATCGTTCATGCTGAACGCCTTGCGATCATGCGCGTCTTCGGCGTGGCGACGCTGGTCAATATCGTGCTGTCGCTGCTCCTGTCCTCAACAATCGCAAATCCGCTGCGCCGCCTGTCTGCGGCTGCCATCCGGGTTCGGCGCGGGGCCAAGCAGCGTGAGGAAATTCCGGATTTTTCCTATCGCCAGGATGAAATCGGCAACCTTTCGATCGCAGTGCGTGACATGACCAATGCGCTTTACGACCGTATCGACGCGATCGAAAGTTTCGCAGCCGATGTCAGCCATGAATTGAAGAACCCTCTGACCTCGCTACGCAGTGCCGTCGAAACGCTGCCGCTGGCGAAATCCGAGGATTCGAAACGACGGCTGACGGAAATCATCTTCCATGACGTGCGCCGTCTCGATCGCCTGATCAGCGATATTTCCGATGCATCGCGTCTCGATGCGGAACTTGCCCGCACAGATTCGGCGCCTGTCGACATGGAGACGCTGCTGACCAATCTGGTCGATATTTCAAGGCAGATCCGCAGCGGGCGCAAACCGGTCGAAATCGATCTTGCGATCGACCACAAGGGCGGCGATCGGAATATCTATGTCGTCAACGGCCACGACCTGCGTCTCGGCCAGATCGTCACCAACCTGATCGAAAATGCCCGGTCCTTCGTGCCTGAAAAGGGCGGCAAGCTTTCCATCCGGCTTTCCCGCAACAAGGACAAGGTGGTCATCACCGTCGATGACAACGGCCCCGGCATCCAGGCGGAAAATATCGACCGGATTTTTGAGCGTTTCTACACGGACCGCCCGGACGGCGAGAGCTTTGGTCAGAATTCCGGCCTTGGCCTTTCCATCAGCCGGCAAATCGCAGAGGCACATGGCGGCAGCCTGAAGGCGGAAAATCTGCAAGGAAATGCCGAAGAGACCAGCGGTGCGCGATTTACCCTTTCGCTTCCCGCAGGGAACGCCGCATGACCCGAAACGTCCACGGCACAGCCATTGTTGTGGGCGAACGCGGGCTGATATTTCTCGGCCCGTCGGGTATCGGCAAATCGATGATGGCATTCACCTGCCTCACCATCGCTCGCCGCGCCAAGGCATTTTCGGCGCTGATTGCGGATGATCAGGTTTTCCTTACCCAACAGGAAGGCCGCATCATTGCCACCTGTCCGCCCAGCATAACCGGACTGATGGAATTGCGTGGCAGCGGTATCGTCAGGATAGATAACGTCCAGTCGGCTCCTCTCGACCTTGCTGTTCAGCTGGTTTCAGTTTCCACAGCCGAACGGATTCCGCACGAGAACGAGTATTGGCAAATCGGCGATTTCGGCAGGCTTCCGCTTGTCAGAATCGCCAGTACGGCAGTCGATCCGCTGGCGATTATCGGTGCCCTCATGCCCGCCTGGAGGCAGGAGACGCCTTTTTGGTGAGCGCTGCGCCCGATTTTTTGACTTGAACTTCATTTCCAGTTGGCGAAGATGGCATCCCGCCGCTTTACGGCACCAGTGCGTTACGATATGGGCCGCGAGCTTTGAAATCAGGGGGCGTATTTTCATGATCGGACTGGTGCTTGTCACCCATGGCAAGCTGGCTGAGGAGTTTAGACATGCGGTGGAGCATGTCGTCGGACCCCAGAAATTCATCGAAACCGTCTGTATCGGTCCCGAGGACGACATGGACCAGCGTCGGCAGGATATTGTCGATGCGGTTGCCCGCGCCAATGCGGGCAAGGGCGTGATCATCCTGACTGACATGTTCGGCGGAACACCATCCAATCTTTCGATCTCGGTCATGGAAAGCGGCACGACCGAAGTGATCGCCGGCGTCAATCTGCCGATGCTGATCAAGCTTGCCGGCATTCGCGGCGAGGACAATATGGAAAAGGCGCTGGCGGAAGCTTCCGAAGCCGGGCGCAAATATATCAACGTCGCCAGCCGCGTGCTGAGCGGCAAGTGAGGCCATAAGCTTGATGTCTGCCTCCTCCCGTCAATTCGTGATCGTCAACAAGCGTGGGCTGCATGCCCGGGCATCCGCCAAATTCGTCCAGATGGTCGAAGGTTTCGATGCGCAGGTGACCGTTTCGAAGGACGGCATGAGTGTCGGCGGCACCTCGATCATGGGCCTGATGATGCTGGCTGCCAGCACGGGCTGCTGCATCGACGTTTCCGCCGAAGGCGTTCAGGCCGGAGAAGCGCTCGACGCGCTCGAGGCGCTTGTCGCCAACAAATTCGGCGAAGAGGCCTGATTAACGACGTCACATAAACATATAAAGACCTCTTTATATCGCCGTTGCAAGCGGCCGGGAAGCCTGCTACACCGCATGGGAGTTTTGAGCCAGCGGGGTGCCTTCACCCGGCTTGAGCGCCATGCAACGTGATCGGAGAGCTTTATGAGCACTGAAAAGGACTACATCGTCGCGGATATCAACCTTGCCGCCTATGGCCGCAAGGAGCTCGACATTGCCGAGACGGAAATGCCGGGCCTGATGTCCTGCCGCTCTGAATTCGGCGCTTCCAAGCCGCTGAAGGGCGCGCGCATCTCTGGCTCGCTGCACATGACGATCCAGACCGCCGTTTTGATCGAGACGCTGAAGGAACTCGGCGCCGACATCCGCTGGGCATCCTGCAACATCTTCTCGACCCAGGACCATGCCGCCGCTGCCATCGCTGCCGCCGGCATTCCAGTCTTTGCCGTCAAGGGTGAAAGCCTGACCGAATACTGGGAATATACCGACAAGATCTTCCAGTGGACCGATGGCGGCACCTCCAACATGATCCTCGATGATGGCGGCGATGCCACCATGTATATCCTGCTCGGCGCACGTGCAGAAGCCGGCGAGGACGTTCTGTCCAATCCGGGTTCGGAAGAAGAAGAGATCCTCTTCGCGCAGATCAAGAAGCGCCTTCAGGCTTCGCCTGGCTGGTTCACCAAGCAGCGCGACGCGATCAAGGGCGTTACCGAAGAAACGACGACAGGCGTTCACCGCCTGTACGAACTTTCCAAGAAGGGTCTTCTCCCCTTCCCGGCGATCAACGTCAACGACTCGGTCACCAAGTCGAAATTCGACAACAAGTACGGCTGCAAGGAATCGCTGGTCGACGGCATTCGTCGCGGCACCGACGTGATGATGGCCGGCAAGGTTGCCGTCGTTTGCGGTTACGGCGACGTGGGCAAGGGTTCTGCCGCTTCGCTGCAGGGCGCCGGCGCCCGCGTGAAGGTTACCGAAGTCGATCCGATCTGCGCGCTGCAGGCCGCGATGGACGGTTTTGAAGTCGTTCAACTCGAAGACGTCGTTGCGACCGCCGACATCTTCATCACCACCACCGGCAATAAGGACGTCATCCGCATCGAGCATATGCGCGAGATGAAGGACATGGCGATCGTCGGCAATATCGGCCACTTCGACAACGAAATTCAGGTCGCGGCGCTGAAGAACCTCAAATGGACCAACGTCAAGCCGCAGGTCGACATGATCGAGTTTCCGAAGGGCAACCGGATGATCCTTCTTTCGGAAGGCCGTCTGTTGAACCTTGGAAACGCAACCGGTCACCCGTCCTTCGTCATGTCCGCTTCGTTCACCAACCAGACGCTGGCCCAGATCGAGCTGTTCACAAAGCAGGGCGAGTACAAGAACGAGGTGTATATCCTGCCGAAGCATCTCGACGAGAAGGTCGCGCGCCTGCATCTCGACAAGCTCGGCGTGAAGCTTTCGACGCTTTCCGATGAGCAGGCCGCATATATCGGCGTGTCCGCTCAGGGTCCGTTCAAGGCAGACCACTACCGCTACTAATCGCTAGCCGGTTAATCCACAACATCTTGTAGCCGCAGCCTTGACAAAAGGCTGCGGCTTCTTTTTTGCCTTCCCCCTTCCCGCCCCTCTGCCGAACACGTATTGTTTTGGGACTTGATTCGACCTTCCGGCCATTCGGCTTCGGGCAAGGTGCGAAGTGGTATGTCTTGTCGATGAGCGGCAATTGGACGGAGACAGACCGGTCATGGCGGTAAAAAAAACGAGCCTGTCAAAGCAGGCCGATCCAGTTTCTGGCTTGCGCGAACGCGCTATTGGAAACCCGTATTTCGCGGATAGCGGATACGGAAGAAAAACCTATATCCGGCTCAAGCGGATCGCCCATTCCCTTCTTTCGGGGACGGCGCTGATCGCCTTGCCGACATCTGCCTTTGCGCAGGGAGAAACGGCAGCACAGCTGTTTTCCTCGGCTCAGGTGATCGTCTCTTCCGTCGTTCTGGGCGCGTTGGGCGCTGCCCTTCTTTCCACCGTCTGGCTGGTACGTCAGCGCGGCAACATGGAAGTCGAAACGGAAGAAATGCGTGGCGCGCTATCGGAAGCGCATCAGCGGATTTCGAAATATGAAGCGCTGATCGCCGACAAGAACCGGCGGATTGTCGTGTGGGAAAGTGGCTCGTCAAAGGCCGAATTCCTGGGGCACCTACCCGTCGAGACCGGCGCTCCGCAGGCGGACCGCGAATTCCTTGCCTTCGGCCGCTGGCTTCGTCCGGGTTCGGCTGCGGAACTCGAAAAGGCGATCGACGAGCTCAGAAGCCATGCGCGAAGCTTCGACATGGTGATCGAGACGGCCAGAGACGAAGTTCTTGAAGTTCAAGGCCGGGTTTCGGGCGGCAAGGCTTTCGTGCGTTTTCTCGCGCTCAACAACCTGCGGGCGGAACTCGCCGAACTGAAGATCGAGCGTGATCGGCTGGGAAGTTCGATTTCGATGTTCGAATCTCTCTTGGACACGATCGAACAGCCGGTATGGCGCCGCGATGGCCAGGGCAAGCTTGCCTGGGTCAACCATGCCTATGGCGAAGCGGTCGATGCAACAACCTCCGCACGCGCGGTCGAAGAAGGCCGGGAACTGCTCGGCACGGTCAGCCGCGAGATGATCCGGGCCAAGGCCACCGTCACATCGCCATTCCATGACCGGCTTTCGACAGTCGTTCACGGCAATCGCACCGTACTGGATGTCGTCGATGTGGTGACGACCGACGGTTCGGCCGGCATGGCGATCGATGTGTCCGAGGCGGAGGCCGTGCGCGAAGAACTGAAGCGGACGCTGAAAAGCCATGCCGAAACGCTCGACCATCTGGCAACGCCAGTGGCGATCTTCGACAGCAAGCGTCGCCTGCAATTCTACAACCAGGCCTTCATGCAGCTGTGGGATCTGGATCTGCCGTTCCTGGAATCAAAGCCGGACAATAGCGAACTGCTGGACAAGCTGCGCACCAACGGCAAACTGCCGGAACAGCTGAACTGGCGGAACTGGAAGGACACGGCACTTGCCGTCTACCAGTCGCTCGATACCAAGACCGATACCTGGCATCTGCCGAACGGCCAGACACTGCGCGTCATCGCCACCGCCCACCCGCAGGGTGGCGCAACCTGGGTATTCGAGAACCTCACCGAACAGGTGGATCTCGAAGCCCGCTACAACACGCTGGTGCGTGTTCAGGGCGAAACGATCGATCACCTAACCGAAGGTGTTGCAGTGTTCGGCCCCGATGGCCGCATCCGCCTGTCAAATCCAGCCTTCCGCGCGCTGTGGGGCGTTACCGCCGAACAGGCGGAACCCGGCACCCATATCAAGACGATCGAAGCTGCATGCGCCGCATCCTATGCCGAGCCGGATGGCTGGCGCATGTTCGCTCAGGCGCTCACTGCTTTCGATGATGAAAGGCCCGCACTCGATGGCACGTTCGAGCTTTATACCGGGCTGATCCTCGACTATGCGGTCACGCCTCTGCCGAACGCACAGACGATGCTGACCTTCGTCGACAAGACGGCCAGCGTGCAGGCCGAAAAGGCGCTGACGGAAAAGAACGAAGCACTGCGCAAGGCCGACGAGCTGAAGAACGATTTCGTTCAGCACGTTTCCTACGAGCTGCGTTCGCCGCTCACCAATATCATCGGCTTTACCGATCTTCTGAAGACGCCCGGTATCGGCACGCTGAACGACCGGCAGGCCGAATATATCGACCATATCTCGACCTCGTCCTCGGTTCTGCTCACCATCGTCAACGACATTCTCGATCTCGCGACCGTCGATGCGGGCATCATGGAGCTGAATTATTCAGAGCTGGCGATCGAGGACCTGCTGGACGACGTGGCGATGCAGATCGCCGATCGGCTGCAGGAAAACAACATGACGCTGGAGATCGTCGCCCCCGCCGGAATGGGCACGATCGTGGCGGACCAGCAGCGGCTGAAACAGATACTGATCAAGCTTCTGACCAATGCAACGAATTTCTCGCCGGAGAATTCGACGATCACGCTGAATTGCTGGCGCGATGCGGCAAACGTGTTCTTCTCGGTGCGTGACCGCGGCCCCGGCATTCCTCCGGACATGCTGAAAACCGTGTTCGACCGGTTCAAGGCGCAGGCCAAGGACGGCAAGCGCAGCGGTGCGGGCCTTGGCCTCTCGATTGTCGAGAGCTTTGTCCACCTGCACAATGGCGACGTCTCGATCGACAGCCGCGCCGGTGAAGGCACGACCGTCACCTGCCGCATTCCCACCAATGCCTCATTCCATTCGGTCGCGGCCGAATGAGTGACGGCCAGTCGCTGACGCTGATCCTTGCCGGTGAGCGGGACACGATCGAGTTCGGCGAGGATCTGGCACTGGCGCTGAAGCCGGGCGATTGCGTGGCACTTTCGGGCGACCTCGGCGCCGGCAAATCGACTTTTGCTCGGGCGCTGATCCGTGCGGTGGCCGATGATACCGATCTGGAAGTGCCGAGCCCGACCTTCACGCTTGTGCAATCCTATGAAGAACTGCGTATTCCGATCGCGCATTTCGATCTCTATAGGCTGGGCGATTCCTCCGAGCTGGACGAGCTCGGTTTCGACGAATCGCTGTCATCCGGCATCTGCCTTGTCGAATGGCCGGAAATGGCTGGCAATCTTCTGCCCGCTGACCGGATCGTAATGAAACTTGCGCATGAGGGCACGGGACGCCGGGTGACGATCACGGCACCGGCCGCTACCCTGTCGCGCATAAGCCGCGTACTGGCGATCCGGGAATTTCTCAATTCACATGGCTATCTCGGTGCGAGCCGCAGGTTTCTGACCGGCGATGCCTCGATGCGGGCTTATGAAAGTATTGAGACCGCAACCGGCGAAACCCTGGTCTTGATGGACTGGCCGAAGCGGCCGGAAGGTCCGCCGGTGCTGGACGGAAAGCCGTATCCCAAGGTCGCCCATATTGCCGAGGATGCCTATCCTTTCGTGGCTATCTCGCAATACTTGCGCGGCATCGGCCTGACGGCGCCGGAAGTGCTGCAGGTTGATTACGATCAGGGCATTCTTCTGCTCGAAAATCTCGGCCAGGAAGGCGTGCTTGATGAAGACGGCAGGCCGATTGAGGATCGTTATCGCGAAAGCGTCGTCTGCCTCGGTTATCTGCACAGCCACGCGATGCAGCGGGATCTGCCGATCGATGGCGGGCCAATCCATCATGTGCCGGATTTCGATCCGACCGCGATGAAGATGGAGGCCCGGCTGCTACTCGACTGGTATCTGCCGTGGAAGCGCGGTGAACAGCCGAGCGAGGAAGAGCGGCAGGATTATCTTGCGATCTGGGACGGGCTGATCGATGAACTGGCAACAGCCGAAAAGAATCTGCTGCTGCGGGATTTCCATTCGCCCAATATCATCTGGCAGACGGAACAGGCCGGTGTTCGCCGTATCGGGCTGATCGATTTCCAGGACGCGATGATCGGGCCGACCGCCTATGATTTGGCCTCGATCGTGCAGGACGCGCGCGTCGACATTCCCAAGGCGCTGGCCGACCAGATGATGATCGACTATCTGACGCTGCGCCGCTCTCTTGGTGAATTCGATGAGGCCGCTTTCCTCAAATCCTGGGCAATCATGGCGGCGCAGCGCAACTGCAAGCTCGGCGGTCTGTGGGTGCGATTGAAAGAACGCGACGGCAAACCGCAATATCTTCAGCACATGCCACGCACATTGCGTCATCTTTCCACGGCGCTTGCCCATGAGGCGCTCGCCCCCTTGCGCGATTGGTGCGCACGGGCTGGAATAGACTCTCCCGAATCATAAATACGGCTTTCGATGATGACTTTGGTTCCACTCACGCAGGCCGTTGTGCTTGCCGCCGGACTTGGCACGCGTCTGAGGCCGATCACCGATATGATGCCGAAACCGCTGGTGCCGGTCGCGGGAAAACCGATGATCGATTATGGGCTCGATGCGCTGGCAGATGCCGGCGTGACCCGCGCCGTCGTCAACGTGCATCATTTCGCCGACCGGATGGAGGCGCATCTTGCTGCCTATCCGCGGCTTAAGATCCTCATTTCCGACGAGCGCGCCCAGCTGATGAATTCCGGCGGCGGGTTGAAGAAGGGGGTTTCGCTGCTTCCTCCCGGCATCACCTATGTGATGAATGCCGATCTTTTCTGGATCGGCGAGAAACAGGGCTCGCCCACCAACCTGCAGAAATTAGCCGGATTCTTCGATCCCGAGCGGATGGACATGGCGCTGCTCTGCGTGCCGCTGGAACGCACGACCGGCCATAACGGCAAGCGGGATTTCCAGCTCGATCAGGGCGGGCGACTAAGCCGGTATGTCGATGGCGACAACCCGGTCGTCTATGCCGGTGCGATCGTGCTGCATTCCTCGCTGCTTGACGACGCGCCGGATGACGCCTTCAACCTCAACATCTATTTCGACAGGGCGATAGCCAGGGGCCGGCTTTTCGGTCTCGTCATGGATGGCGAATGGATTACGGTGGGAACACCCGAAGCGCTTCCGGAGGCCGAAGCTGTGATTGCCCGCCATTCCGAAGAGGTATGATCCATGTCGGCTGAACGGCGAATTTTCTCGATCCCGTCTGGTGTGCCATTCCTGAAGACGTTGGCCGCCGCACTTTGCGACGGGCGTTTGAATGCGGATTTTCGCTACGATCCCACCGATCCGCTGTCGCTGGCCGATGTGACGATCTTCGTGCCGACGCGGCGTTCGGCCCGCGTATTGCGTTCCGAATTCGTCGATCTGCTTGGCGGCCGGGCGGCCATCCTGCCCGTGATCCGGCCACTTGGCGAAACCGACGATGACAGCGGCTTTTTCGATCTGGTTGCACCGGAAGAAATGGACATGGAACTGCCGATCGGCGGGACATCCAGGTTGCTCGAACTTGGCCGGCTGATCCTCGCGTGGCGCAATCAGCTGCCGAAGATCGTGCTCGACGTGCATTCGGAATCGCCGCTTGTCGCACCGGCAAGCCCGGCCGATGCGATCTGGCTTGCCCGGGCGCTTGCAGAGTTGCTCGACGCGATCGAGACGGAAGAGCGTGACTGGACGGATCTCGAAAATCTGCAGACCGGGGAACATGCGCTCTGGTGGCAGCTGACCGCCGAGTTTCTGAAGATCGCCAGCGCCTTCTGGCCTCTCCGACTGGAAGAGCTGAAACGTTCCTCGCCCGCGAAACATCGTGCCGCAATCCTGAGAAGCGAAGCGCGGCGGATCGGTGAGCGGGAGCATAAGGGGCCGGTCATCGTCGCCGGCTCGACGGGTTCGGTGCCGGCCGCGGCAGAACTGATCGCGGCGATCTCCAGGCTGCCGAATGGCACGGTCGTGCTTCCGGGCCTGGACATATCCATGCCGGATGACCAATGGGCGACCGTCGAAGAGGAAACTTTTGACGGCAAGCCCGACCCCGCCAGCCGCAGCCATTCGCAATTCGGTCTCTCCAAGCTGTTGAAGAAGATCGGTGCCGTGCGGGATGATGTCGGGATCATTGGAGAGGTACCGGGCGATCTGGTTTTCCGGGCGGCCGCGATTTCGCAGGCGCTGGTGCCGGCCAAGGCGACCGACCGCTGGAGCGAGTGGCGCGACGATGCGGATATCGAGGCGCTTGGTGCAGCCTTTGCCGATGTCTCACTGATCGAGGCGGCCAACGAGCGGGAGGAAGCGGTGGCGATTGCCATCGCGCTTCGGCTGGCGCTGCAGAAACCCGGCCGCAATGGCAATGCCGCGCAGGCAGCGCTGATCACGCCCGACCGTGCGCTTGGCAGACGGGTGACGGCCGAGCTTGCACGGTTCGGCATCCTTGCCGACGATTCGGCCGGTTCGGCGCTTTCCGGCACGCCGCAGGGAACACTGACCCAGTTGCTTCTGGAGGCGGCCCTTCGGCCGGGCGATCCGGTTGCAATCGTCGGTCTGATGAAACATCCGTTGATGCGGCTCGGCCTGCCCGTTACTGGGCTCAAGACTGCGATCGACGCGCTGGAAGTTCTCGCACTGCGTGGTGGCGTCGGCGAGATGGATATTTCGACGCTCGAACCGCTGTTCGAAACTCAGCTTGCAGCGCATGCGGAGGACCGACATACGCCGCATTGGATCAACTCATTGCCGGAAGACGCAGTCGAGATGGCGCGGGATGTTGCCCGGCGGATCACGCAGGCGGTCGAACCTCTCGTCAGTTCTTTCGTTCACCGGCGTGCGGATGGGCGCGGGCTGACGGCAAAGCTACCGCTTTCCGAATGGGCGAGCCGCACCGGCAAGGCGCTGGAAGCGATTGCCATCGACGAGCGTGGCGATCTTGCCGCGCTCTGGTCCGGCGAGGCGGGCGAGCAGCTTTCAGGCCTGCTTGCCGAGGTGATGGAGACCGATGGACAGATCGATGCCGATGGTCCGCAATGGATCGACATCGTCATGGCGCTGACGACGGGCGGGGCCGTGAAACCCCGTTCGCTTGCGCATCCGCGGGTGTTCATCTTCGGTACGCTGGAAGCACGATTGCAGAGCGTCGACACGATGATCCTCGGCGGGTTGAACGAAGGATCGTGGCCGGGGCAAACGGTCAACAACCCGTTCCTCTCCCGCTCGATGAAGACCGATATGGGGCTGGAGCCGCCGGAGCGGCGGATCGGCCAGCTAGCGCACGATTTCGAAATGGCATGCGGGACGCGCAACCTGATATTTTCGCGCTCGCTGCGCCAGGGCGCGACGCCGACGGTTGCCTCCCGCTGGCTGCAGCGATTGCTGGCGCTGGGCGGCAAGGCTTTTGCCGACGGGTTGAAAGCGCGCGGCGAAGATTTTCGCCACTGGGCCTCGCTGATCGATGCGGGCGAAGACCAGAAGCCGGCAAAGCGCCCTGCCCCGAGACCGCCCGCAGAGCTGCAGCCGGTCAAATATTCCTTCAGCGAAGTGGGGCGGCTGCGCCGCGACCCTTACTCCGTTTACGCCCGCCGCATCCTGAAACTTGACCCACTTTCGCCGTTCAACGAGGATCCCGGCGCTTCACAGCGCGGCACGCTCTACCACGCGATCATCGACCGCTACACGCGTGAGGGCCACAAGCCGGGCAGCAATGTTTCACGTGAATCCATGATGCGGATCACGCAGGAACTATTCGATGCCGAGCAATTGCCGCCGCATATCGACCGGGTCTGGCGGCCGCGGTTTGTCGAGGTGGCGAAGGCGTTTCTCGACTGGGAAGAGAAACGTGCGCCGGAAGTGCGCTCTACGGTGACGGAAGCCGGGGCCGGTTTCGAGGTCGAGACGGCCGGGATAAGAGTGACCGGCATTGCCGACCGGATCGATCTGATGCGCTCGGGGACTGCCGATATTATCGATTACAAGACGGGCTTGAGCCCTTCCGTTTCACAAGCACGGGCGCTGCTTGATCCGCAGCTTGCGCTGGAAGCGGCGGCACTTCAGGCGGGAGCCTTCAAGGCGATGGGTGTTCAGCAGCCGGGCGATCTTCTTTATGTGCGGCTGCGGCCCGGGGACCGGTTCAGGTCCGAGCGGGTGAACAACGAAGGATCTTCAGCCACCGCCAAGAAACAGCCGAAATCGGCAATCGACCTGGCGCAGGATTCGATCGATCAGCTGACCAAGTTCGTGCTGAAACTGCGAAGCGGCGATGCCGGCTTTGCCTCACGGCTGGTGCCGTTTGCGCAGGGTGATTTCGGTGGGGAATATGATCACCTCGCCCGGGTTGCCGAATGGTCTACGGCGGATGATGACGGAGAGGGTGAAACCGATGAGTGAGATCCTCACCGACGATCTGCAGAAAGGCGATGATCTGCCGACCGGCGACGAGCCGAAACAGTGGATCGACTGGACGACAGTGCAGCAATCGCGCGCTTCGGATCCGGCAAGTTCGGCCTGGGTTTCGGCCAATGCCGGTTCCGGCAAGACGCATGTTCTGACCCAGCGGGTGATCAGGCTGCTGTTGGCCGGTTGCCGCCCCTCCTCCATTCTGTGCCTCACCTACACCAAGGCTGCAGCATCGGAAATGTCGAACCGGGTATTTCAGCGGCTCTCCGAATGGACGGTGCTTTCCGATGAGGAGTTGCGCAAGCGGATAACCGGCATCGAAGGTCATGAGCCGGATTCCGCCAAGCTGGCCGAGGCGCGCCGGCTGTTTGCCAAGGCGCTGGAGACGCCGGGCGGGCTGAAGATCCAGACGATCCACGCCTTCTGTGAAGCGCTGCTGCACCAGTTTCCGCTGGAGGCGAATGTCGCTGGGCATTTTTCCGTGCTCGACGAACGGGCGGCTTCCGCGCTTCTGGCGGAGGCACGACGTTCGCTTCTGACTGCCACCTCTGCCGAGGACGATGCTGCTCTGGCGGAAGCTTTTGCGCATGTGCTCGATCTCGGTGACGAGTTCGGACTGGAAGCCCTGCTTTCCGACATCGTGGCAAACCGCACGGCGATCCGGCGTTTCACGGCGAATGCAGAGCGCCATGATGGGATCGGACCTGAACTGAAACGGATGCTGGGGCTTGATGCAGGTGATACGGAAGAGAGTATCGCTGCGAGCTATTGGCCGCTTCCGGGTCTTTCCGGCCTCACGCTCGATCTTTACCTGTCGCTGGCCGATCAGAGCGGCGGGGCCAAGGTGACGGATGTCGCCTATGGCCTGCGGGTGGTGATGAAGGAGCCGGATGCGTTCAAGCGCGCCGACTATCTCGAATCGATCTTTTTGACCGCCAAGGGCACGGTGAAGGCCGACAGTTCGCTGGTTGCCAAGGCAATGCTGAAGCCGGCGCCGGAGCTGGCGGCGGCAATCGATGCGGCGCGCAACCATGTGTTTGCCTGCCGTGACCGGTTGCGACTGATCCGGATGTTTTCGGCGACCAGGGCGGCACTGACCCTGGCAGCGCGATTGACCGAGGATTACGAGGAGCTGAAAAGACGCCGCAGCCTGCTCGACTTCGAGGACCTGATTGCGCGAACCGCCGATCTTCTGACCCGTGATGGCGTCGGGGCCTGGGTGCATTACAAGCTTGACCAAGGCATCGATCATATCCTCGTCGACGAGGCGCAGGATACCAGTCCGATCCAGTGGACGGTGATCAAGTCGCTGGCGGAGGATTTCTATTCCGGCACGAGCGCCCGTGAAACGCTGCGGACGATCTTTGCCGTGGGCGACGAAAAACAGTCGATCTACTCGTTCCAGGGTGCACGGCCCGAACGGTTTGCCGAGGAGCGCAGCGCCACGCAGAAGCAGGTGAGTGGCAGCGGCCAGCCGTTTCACGCAATCCGCCTGCCGCTCTCCTTCCGGTCCACGGCAGATGTTCTCTCCGCTGTCGACCAGGTGTTTTCTCTGGAAGAGAACGCCAAGGGGCTTTCCGCGATCGGAGATGCGGTGCAGCATCGGTCAAACCGCATGGGTCATGCCGGTGCGGTCGATCTGTGGGATGTGGTCGCGCCGGAAGTGTCCGAGCAGGAAGAGGACTGGACAGCGCCCTTCGATTCGACGCCGGACAAGGCACCGGCCGCCATTCTGGCAGCAAGGATCGCCGACCGGATCGGCGAGATGATCGGCCGTGAAACGGTGATCGATAAGGGCGTGGAACGCCCGATCGAGCCGGGTGATATTCTGGTTCTGGTGCGCAAGCGCGACGCCTTCGTCAATGCGCTGACGCGGGCGTTGAAGCGCCGTGACAACATTCCGGTGGCAGGGGCCGACCGGCTGCGGCTGACCAGCCATATCGCGGTTCAGGATCTGCTCGCGCTCGGACGTTTCATGCTGTTGCCGCAGGATGATCTTTCGCTGGCGGCTTTGCTCAAGAGTCCCCTATTCGATCTCTCCGAAGAGGATGTTTTCGAGATTGCGGCGTTGCGGGCGGAAAATACCAGTGCCTGGATGCGGCTTCTCGCGCTTGCCGAGGAACAGCCGCTGCGGTTCCGCGATGCTGCTGAACGGCTGCAGCATCTGCTTGCGCTCTCCCGGCTGCTGAGCCCACATGATCTTTATGCGCGGATCCTCGGGCAATATGGTGGCCGGCGAAAATTTCTCGGGCGGCTCGGCACGGAGGCCGGCGATATTCTCGACGAGTTCCTGACCTTTGCGCTGGACCATGAAACATCCGGCCTGCCCGGGCTGCAGGCTTTCGTTTCGACGCTGGAGCTGGAAAGTCCCGAAGTGAAACGCGAGCAGGATGGCGGGCGCAACGAGGTGCGGATCATGACCGTGCATGCCTCCAAGGGGCTCGAGGCGCCTGTCGTGTTTCTGGTCGACAGCAATTCGAAATCCTTCATCTCCTCGCATGTGCCGAAATTCCGGTTTCTGAAAACGGCGAAGGGTGATGTGCCGGCATGGCTGTCGGGCAAGACGCTTTCGAACGCGCTGACCGGTGCGGACGAGGAGCGGCTGAAGACGCTTTCCGAAGAGGAGTATCGGCGGCTGCTTTATGTCGGCATGACACGCGCGGCCGACCGGCTGATCGTCTGCGGCTATCGCGGTGTGCGCGACAATCCGGACAGCTGGCAGGCGATGATTTCGCGGGCGCTCTCGCTCGACGAACAGCATTGCAGCGCCGCCACGTTCAGCGGGCCCGATGGCGAATGGAGCGGTTTGAAATGGCGGCTGCCGGTTACCGGTGGCGCTGTTGAGCAGGCTGAGCGTGAAGAGTATAAGGCGGCGGAAAGGCCGGGCCTGCCGGGTGACCTGTCACGTCCCCTGCCCCCGCAGAAGATATTGCCGCGACCGCTCAGCCCATCGGGTGCCGGCGTGATGATCGATGACGATGCGGATGACCTGATCGTCACCTCTCCCCTGTTCGGCGACAAGGCAACGGCAAGCCTTGCGCTGCAGAAGGGCAAGCTGGTTCACCGCATGCTGCAGATGCTGACGGAGTTTTCCGATGGCGAACGTGAAGCGGCCGCGTATCGTTATGCCGAGCGGGCTGCACGCTTCTGGCCGAAGGCCGAGCGGGAAAAGCTGGTCGACAGTGTCATGTCAGTGCTTTCACACTCCGGCCTTACGCCGGTATTTTCTGCCCGCAGCCAGGCGGAAGTGTCGATCATGGGAACGCTTCATCTGGAGGGTCAGGACTATGCGATCTCTGGTCGGATAGACCGGTTGGTGGAGATGGACGACCGAGTGATCATTCTCGACTACAAGACCAACCGCAAACCGCCTGCCGAAGTTGAGGCCGTGCCGCTGACGCATCGGGCGCAGCTCGCCATCTATAGCGAGATTTTGAAGCCGCTTTATCCCGGCAAGGAGATCGACTGTGTGCTGGTCTATACCGAGACGGCAACAGTCATGACATTACCTGTCGAGCTGATGTCGCGCTCGCTTGCGGAGCTCAAGACAAAGTGACATGACGGACATTGAAAATGATCAATGCCGATCTCACATGTGCAGCAACGAAGAATCGTGAAGGAGAGCCCTATGGCTACCGTTAAGGTCGATACCAACAATTTTCAGGAAGAAGTTCTGAACTCCGCCGAGCCGGTCGTCGTGGACTTCTGGGCTGAATGGTGCGGCCCGTGCAAGATGATCGCTCCGAGCCTTGAAGAGATCGCAACCGAGCTTTCCGGCAAGGTGAAGGTCGCCAAGCTGAATATCGACGAAAACCCGGAACTGGCTGCCCAGTTCGGCGTCCGCTCGATTCCGACGCTTGCCATGTTCAAGGGCGGCGAAGTGGCCGACATCAAGGTTGGCGCCGCTCCGAAGACTGCGCTTGCCGCCTGGATTTCCGGCGCTGCATAACACTTAAGAAAGTGTTTCACGTGAATCCAAGCCCGGCTGGTTCTCCAGTCGGGTTTTTGTTTGTCTGGATGCGGTTATTCTAACGGCAGATGCCTCCCTTGGTGCTTGAGCGTCTTGATCCTCGGGTTTAACCCGAGGACGAGGACGGCCGAGATACGTCGAATGCCTCGAATTGAATTTTTATAATGATACTCGGCGTGGCAACTCCAGTCCGTCTGCGGCGATCCGGACCTATGCTCTTGCGAGCTGCCAGACCAGTATGTGTGCGACATACGCACGTCCCTTGCGATCAGGAGAGGCAGGGGACGATCTCGAACCTCACTACAATCATTTCAACCTCTTATCCAATTTTCCATCCCGCTCTCCCGACCCATGCCTACAATCCCCTCGCCTCCATCGCCGGGGTGTTTCGCGAGACGTTCGCGGGCAGGTGGGGGCCGGCGCTTTCGTCTGACCCGTAACGTGCGGCAAGGGCGGAAGGGGTAAAACGCATGGGAAAGGGCAACCTTCTACCTATCAAGCCTCCCCCCAGCAGCCATGCCGGGTTCGGTTGAGCCGTCCAAGCAGTAGAGAAATCCGCTGTGCAGCGAGGCGAGAAGATCACCCGTAGGGACCGGAAGTCCCGAGAGAACGCCGAAGGCCACGCATATGCGGAGCCACATTTTTATATTCCAAAGAGGTCCGCATATGCGTGCGCTTCTCGGGAATGCTTTTTGACAACCACGGCGGGAGACTGCGCGGGGGTGGATTGACGTGTTTAGAATGCTGCGGCCGCCTCTGCCCCTCATCCGCCTGTCGACACCTTCTCCCCGCGCGCGGGGCGAAGGGGACTCGTGGACCGGTTTGCCCCAATCTTCAGCTATGGGCGGGGCACGTCACCTCGCCCCGTTTACGGGGAGAGGTGGAGCGCAGCTTGCTGCGCTCTGGGTGAGAGGCAAAAGCTGCGGGTACGGTCGCGGCGTATCACCTCGGCGGGGTGCCGTTGTCCGCCAGCACGTTACCGGCAAAATAGAGAGAGCCGCCGATGAGGATACGCGGTGGCGGGCGATCGGGAATCTGGCGGAGGGTGATTTCCTGCAGGGCTTCGGCGACCGAAGCTGACGGTTCGGCGACCAAGCCTGCGTCGAAAGCGGAATGGGCGAGCACCACGGGATCAAGCCCGGCTTCGCTATCGCGGATGCGAACGGTAAAGACATGTTCCGCCAGATCGGCAAAGGCACGGAAATAACCGACCGGGTCCTTGGTGTTGATCATGCCGGTGATAAGATAAAGTGGGCGCGGCTGGCGTTCCTCGAAAGCTGCGATCGCTTCGGCGATGACTTCACCGCCGGCGGGATTATGTCCGCCATCAAGCCAAATCTCGGCACCCTTGGGCGCGAATTCCAGGAGCTTGCCCTCGGTGATCCGCTGCAGGCGAGCCGGCCATTCGACGCTCACCATCGCCTTTTCCATCATTTGGTCGGTGACGGTGAAACCGGCTGCCTTGACGGCGCGGATGGCGGCGGCGGCGTTGGCATATTGATGGCGGCCCGGCAGACGCGGCAAAGGCAGGTCTTGAAGACCATCCTCGTCCTGATAGATCAGGCGGCCAAATTCCTCATGGGCGGAGAAATCCTGGCCATAGACCGAGAGCGGACAGTCGAGACGATCTGCCGTGGAGATCAGAACTTCGCGGGCGGCCTCGAATTCCTGATGGCCGACGACGACCGGGCGCTTGCGTTTCATGATACCGGCCTTTTCGGCAGCGATCAATTCGACACGATCTCCGAGATAGGCCTGGTGATCGAGCGCAATCGGCATGATCACGGAGACTGCGGGATCGGTGATGACGTTTGTGCTATCGAAACGGCCGCCGAGTCCGACTTCCAGAATGACCGCATCGGCCGGCTTCTCAGCAAACAGGAGGAAGCCGACAGCGGTCAACATTTCGAAGACGGTGATCATCTCGCCGCCATTGGCCGCAGCCACGCGACGAACGGCCTCGGCAAGATCTGGATCGGAGACGAGTTCGCCGCGACCGCCCTTTACACCAATGCGATAGCGTTCATGCCAGCGCACGAGATGCGGAGATGTGTCGACATGGACGGAATAACCGCCCGCTTCCAGCAGAGCGCGGCAGAAGGCGGTGCAGGAGCCCTTGCCATTGGTGCCAGCGACATGAATGACCGGCGGCATTTTGAGATGGGGATTGCCGAGTGCCTCCAGAAGCCGCGTGACGCGGTCGAGCGATAGATCGAACCCCTTCGGATGAAGAGCTAGGAGTTTTTCGATTTCCTGTTCGGCCTCGCTTGAAACGGGCTGGTTCATGATGGACATCCCGCGACTCCGGCTGCTGTCTAAAATCAAAACGGTCCCGCCTTCAGTCAAAGGCGAAACCGGAGTTCTTGTCTATCTCACTGCAGCATCGGAAAACCGTTTTCAGCTCCGCCGCGCCCACACGATCAGGCGGTGGTGCCAACCGGTTCCGGCTCCGGCTTGGGCGCTGGCAGCGCCTCCTGCACCGGCTGCTTCATCAGCATGCGGATGATGCGAGCGAGCATCTCTGGGATATCGTGGCGGTTGACGACCATATCGACCATGCCGTGTTCCAGCAGGTATTCGGAGGTCTGGAAACCTTCCGGCAGCTTTTCGCGCAAGGTCTGTTCGATGACGCGCTTGCCGGCAAAGCCGATTTCCGCACCCGGCTCGGCAATATGGACATCGCCCAGCATCGCATAAGATGCGGTGACGCCGCCGGTGGTCGGGTTGGTCAGTACGCAGATGTAAGGAAGGCCGGCTTCTTTCAGCATATCGACGGCAACCGTGGTGCGCGGCAGCTGCATGAGTGACAGGATGCCTTCCTGCATGCGGGCACCGCCCGAGGCCGGGAAGATGATCAGGGCGCATTTTTCCTTCAGCGCACGCTCTGCTGCCTTCACGATCGCCTCGCCGGCCGCCATGCCGAGCGAACCGCCGATGAAGTTGAACTCGTGAACGACGGCAACGAGCTTGACGCCCTGGACGGTGCCGAGGCCCGACAGGATCGTGTCTTCCTGCTCGGTCTTCAGGCGGCTATCCTTGAGACGGTCGGCATATTTCTTCGAATCGCGAAACTTCAGCGGATCCTGTGCGACCTTGGGCTGCGGCAGGGCTTCATATTCGCCACCATCAAACAGGTCCCTGAGGCGCGCCTTGGCCGGCATTTTCATGTGGAAGCCGGACGCGGGAATGACCCACTTGTTCTCTTCTAGGTCCTTGTGGAAGACCATTTCGCCGGTTTCAGGGCACTTGATCCAGAGGTTTTCCGGAACTTCGCGACGACCCAGCATGGAATTGATGCGCGGTCGAACGTAATTGGTGATCCAGTTCACGTGGGGGTACTCCGATAAAACAGTGTCAGGACTGAAGCGTATCGCGATCCTTCAGATCGCGTGCCACGCTTCAGGTCTTTAATTCTCAGACATGCCTTGCTCTCGAAACCGGTGGCGACTTTCGAGAGGCATGCCCTATGTGGGCCAGTTATTCGGCAGCAACAAGGCGCGCGGAACGCACGCCGGTTGAAAGACCGCGAACGAAAGTGGAGACGGCAGAAACCGTGTCGGCGGTTGCAGCGCCATCCTTGGTGAGGCTACCGGCGACCTGGGCGACAATCGCCGTGCCGACGACAACGCCATCAGCTGCGGCACCGATCGCCTTGGCATGATCGGCGGTCTTGACGCCGAAGCCGACGCAGACCGGAAGATCCGTGTGATCCTTGATGCGGGCAACCGCACCGGAGATCAGCGACGGATCGGGCAGAGCCGAACCGGTAATGCCGTTCATCGAGACGTAGTAAACGAAGCCGGACGTATTGTTGAGCACGGTCGGAAGACGTTTCTCGTCCGTGGTCGGTGTCGTCAGGCGGATGAAGTTGATGCCCTTGGCGAGCGCCGGGATGCAGAGTTCGTCATCCATTTCCGGCGGCAGATCGACGATGATCAGGCCATCGATGCCGGCTGCCAGCGCATCGTCGATGAACTTTTCGACGCCATAGATATAGATCGGGTTGTAATAACCCATCATGACGATCGGGGTTTCATCGTCGCTCTTGCGGAAATCGCGGGCGAGATCGAGCGTCTTGGCCAATGTCTGGCCACCCTTCAAGGCACGCTGTCCGGCAAGCTGGATGGTTGGGCCATCGGCCATCGGATCGGAGAACGGCATGCCGAGCTCGATCACGTCAGCACCGGCTTCCGGCAGCGCCTTCATGATGCCGAGCGAGGTTGCGTAATCCGGATCGCCGCCCATGAAATAGGTGACAAGAGCCGGGCGACCTTCGGCCTTCAGCTTGGCGAAGCGTGTGTCCATTCTGGAAGTCATGATTACAGCCCCACTCCAAGCAACTTGCCGACGGTGAAAATGTCCTTGTCGCCTCGGCCGGACAGGTTCATCAGGATGATCTGGTCCTTGCCCATTTTCGGCGCACGCTTGATCACTTCGGCGATGGCGTGGCTCGGCTCGAGGGCCGGGATGATGCCTTCGAGCTTGGTCAGCAGCTGAAATGCCTCGAGTGCCTCGTCATCCATGACCGGGACATATTCGGCGCGGCCGATATCGTTCAGCCAGGAATGTTCAGGCCCGATGCCCGGATAATCGAGGCCGGCGGAAATCGAGTGGCCCTCGAGGATCTGGCCGTCCTTATCCTGCAGGAGATAGGTGCGGTTGCCATGCAGCACGCCGGGAGAACCGGCGGTGATCGAGGCGCAGTGTTCGTTGCCGTCAAGGCCATGGCCGCCGGCTTCAACGCCGACGATTTTTACGCCCTCGTCATCGAGGAAGGGATGGAAAAGACCGATAGCGTTCGATCCGCCACCAACGGCGGCGATGACGACATCCGGCAGGCGACCTTCGGCTTCGAGAATCTGCTGGCGGGCTTCCTGGCCGATGACGGCCTGAAAGTCGCGGACCATTTCCGGATAGGGATGCGGGCCAGCGGCGGTGCCGATCAGGTAATAGGTATCTTCGACATTGGTGACCCAGTCCCGCAACGCCTCGTTCATGGCGTCCTTCAGCGTGCCGGATCCGGCCGTGACGGCCTTCACTTCGGCGCCAAGCAGCTTCATGCGGAAAACGTTCGGGGCCTGACGCTCGACATCGGTCGCGCCCATATAGACGACGCAAGGCAGGCCGAAGCGGGCGGCAACAGTGGCCGAGGCCACACCGTGCTGGCCTGCACCGGTTTCGGCGATGATCCGGGTCTTGCCCATACGCTTGGCCAGCAGGATCTGGCCGATGCAGTTATTGATCTTGTGCGAGCCGGTATGGTTCAGCTCTTCGCGCTTGAAATAGATCTTTGCGCCGCCGAGATGCTCGGTAAGTCGCTCGGCATAATAGAGCGGGCTCGGGCGGCCGATATAATGCGTGCCGAGATCGGCCAATTCCTTCTGGAATTCCGGATCGTTCTTCGCCTTTTCCCATTCGGCCTGAAGATCCAGGATCAGCGGCATCAAAGTTTCGGCGACAAAGCGGCCACCGAAAATGCCGAAACGGCCGTCCTCATCGGGGCCGGAGCGGAAGGAATTGGGTTTAGGCGTCTCGTTCACTCTCTGCTCCTTCAGCGCTTATTGGCTTTCGCATCGGCGACAGCATCAAAAAACGCATCGATCATTCCAAGATCTTTCACACCCGGGGCGCTTTCCACGCCGGACGATACATCGATACCCGTTGCGCCCGTGGACGCGATCGCATCCGCGACATTATCCTTGTTCAGCCCCCCGGAAAGCATGTAATTCACGCCTTCGTCAAGCGAAGCCATCAGGTTCCAGTCGAAGGAAACGCCGTTACCGCCCGGAAGATCCGATCCTTTCGGTGCCTTGGCATCGAAGAGGAAGCGGTCGGCGAGGCCGATAAAAGGATCGACCCGATCCAGATCCGCGGCTTCCTTCACGGAAAACACCTTCATCACCGGCAGACCATAGAGCGCCTTGATGTGCAGGATGCGTTCCGGGCTCTCATGCCCGTGAAGCTGAAGAATATCCGGACGCAGAAGCGAGACGATATCGTCCAAGTCTTCGTCATTGGCATCCACGGTGACGGCGACGATTTTTGCCCGGCCGCGGACGCGGTCTGCGAGATCACCGGCAAGATCGGGTGCGATGTTCCTCGGGCTCTTTTCGAAGAAGATGAAGCCGATATGGGTAGCGCCGCGCTCAACGGCGCGATCCACGGCATCCGCCGTCGACAAACCACAAATCTTGATGTCGAGTTTCATGATCGCGGAGTGACACGAAATGCCTGCAGAGTCGAGAATCTTTTACGGGGCTGGACAGTTGCGGATCATCGGATACGAAGAATTAACCGTGATGCCGGATATACGAATCGTACCGTCCTCACGCTTGATGAATGCGTGAAATATCAGTTTTTGCTCATGAAGGTTTGTTGTAGCCAAAAGCGAAAAAGGAATGGAATTTCCGAGCTTTGGCCCGTCATGAAAGATAATTGATAAACGGTGTGAATTGAGGTAGGTTATTCCTCAACCAGATGATTTTTGAAATTTTTTGGCGGGGTACCATGACGAGGATTACGACAGCTGCCTGGCGGGCGGCTTTATGTCTGACTGCTGGGGGGCTGCTCTCTGCATGCACCAGCACGCAGACGGTCTCGTCGGTGGACGGCAAAGACAAAACGACCAAATTGGCGTCGGCGCAGACTGGCCCGCAAAAGGCCGTCTACAGCTACACCAATAAAGATCGCGAGTGCCTGAAGCGCGCGATGTATTTCGAATCCAGGCGGACGAGCGAAAAGGGCTTTCTCGCCGTCGGCAGCGTGATCATGAACCGTCTGACCTCGGGTATTTACCCTGAGACGATCTGCGGTGTCGTGGCCCAGAAAAACCAGTTCGCTCCGGGAGTCATGACCCGCAAGATGGATGAGGCCACCGCGCCTGATCTCAACACGGCGGCGGACGCCGTCTTGAAGGGCGCGCGCCATCCCGACGTGAAGAACGCGATGTTCTTCCATACGGAGGGATACAGCTTCCCTTACAACAACATGCACTATGTCGCCGTTGCGGGTGGCAATGTGTTCTACGAAAAGCGTGACGAGGACGGCAATCTGCAGACTGCCGCACCGAAGCCGGCCAATAGCTACGTTCTCGCCTATGCCTCGAACGATCCAGAGCAGAACCCTGCCCTGTCGTCGTCGATCATTGCCGAGGCTGCCACAGCTGCCGCAACCGGCACACAGGTAGCAATGGCTTCAACACCCACCACTGCTCCCCAGGCTACGGCCATGCTGGAAAAGAACGGTTCTGTACAGCCGGCTGTCGCTTCCACCAATCCGTCGCTTGCGCCTGTGATCACGGCAGCGGTTTCCCGGTCCAGCATGGAAGAGGCATTCGATACGGCCTATGCGGTGCCGCAGAACGCTTCCTATACATCCGCCCATGCCTATCAGGCCAGCCTTGAGAACGGCGCGAAGGTTCCAGTACCCACCGCACGTCCGAATGTGCAGAAGCGTCCCGGAGCCGGGATGGCGATGGCTGATCAGGCGCCGAGCCTGAACCAGGAAAACTGGAACATTCGCATGAGCAACTGGCAGTAATCCGGTTAGTGTCCAGCGGATTTTCGGCGCAACTCTCTCAGCTGAAATCTATTGCGTGAAGCTGCGAACCATGCAGCTTCAGCCAGCGGCGAGCCTCGTCCATGCGCGGGCACAGATCGCCGCAAAGCGCCCAGAATTTCGGGCCGTGGTTCATCTCTTTCAAATGAGCAACTTCGTGGGCTGCAAGATAATCGATGATGAGCGGCGGCGCCATGACGATGCGCCACGAGAAGCTGAGATTACCGTCCCAGGAACATGAGCCCCAGCGGCTGCGGGTATCCTTCATCGATACCGACGCAATCGGCTTGCGGATGGCCGTGGCATGACCTCGGGCAAGCGCTTCAAGATCGTGGCGCGCTTCCTTCTTGAGAAAGGTCGAGATCCTTCGGCCCATATGTTCCTCCAGCCCGCTTACCTTCAGGACCGGCTCGCCATCGATGACCAGCGCCTGCGTGATGCCGCGCAAGGACCCGGTATGTTCGATGCGGTGCCCGACACCGCGGATGGAGATGGTACCGCCCGGCCGGATCGGGTTGTCGAGGGAAAACTTGGCGAGCTTGGTTTTCAGCCAGCCTTCATGGCGGAACAGAAAGTCATCCACCTCGTAATGTTTCAGGCCCACCGGGATGGTGAGGTTGAGCGCCCTGCCGCCTGGCTCGATCCTGAGCGTGATACGGGTCGCGCGGCTATTCTCCTTGATGGTCAACGGCATGGCCCTGTCGCCGACGGCCAAGGTGCGCTTGACAGTCTGGAGCGGTTTGGCTGACCGGCGTACCGGCTTCTTCAAGAGCGCGAACATGACTATTCCTTACCCGATTCACCGGGAATCTTCCCATCAAAAAAGCCGGCGCTCGCAAGAGCACCGGCCTTCATCATTTCAAAGCCGACCTACAGGTCAGACATCGACCACCGGCTGATCACCCGAAGGACGATTTTTGCGGTCGCGCATGAAGCGGTCGAACTCTTCCTGGTCCTTGGCGCGGCGAAGTTCGCGCGCATAGGTATCAAAATCTTCCCGCATCTCATCAAGCTTGCGGCGTTCTTCGTCCAGGCGATCCAGTTCGGCCTTGCGCCAGTCGTCAAAAGCGACATTGCCGGTCGAGAAATGCGTGTTGTAACGGCGGCTTGCCTTACGGCAACCGGCGAACCATTTGTCAGCGCGATCATTGGCGTCGCGCTTGAAGCCGCGAAGCCGATCCCCGAAAATGATATAGGCGAGCATAGCAAGGCCGAGCGGCCAGAAAACTATGAAACCGAGCACCATGAGAGCAATGGTGGCCGGCGTCCACTCCGGACGTATCAATGCAGACTGGTTCATAGGTCACACCCTTAGGGTTAGAGCGGGAGGCCATATGCCAGCCCGACGGGAATCGATTTGGTGAGCCCCGGATCGCGCTTCAAGAAGGGCAAAGATTAAATCCGCTAAAATGCGGAAATACCTGTTGGAAATCGATCTACTCCGATTTTGGACTACCTTTCCGACCGCGCTTCGGCTTCGTCACCGCAGCACTTGGCCGGTCTCGCGAATGAAGCCTGGTGAATTCGATGATCCGAGGGGCAATGTCCCGGCGAAAGCGGGAGCCGTTGAAAACACCGTAATGACCGACATCCGGCTGCATGTAATGAAGACGCATGCTGTCCGGGATATTCGGGCATATCGTGTGTGCCGCATTGGTCTGGCCGAGGCCGGAAATATCGTCGTTCTCACCTTCGACCGTCATCAGCGCGACGTTTCGGATTGCATTGGTATCGACCGGGACATCACGATGCATCATCTCGCCCTTGGGCAGGGAATGGCGAATGAAGACGGTATCGACCGTCTGGAGATAGAACTCCTCCGTCAAATCCATGACGGCAAGATATTCATCGTAGAAATCGCGGTGTAGCTCTGCCGACTCCCCGTCATTCTTGACAAGGTGATCGAAGAATTCGCGATGCGCCATTACATGGCGGTCGAGGTTCATCGACATGAAACCCGAGAGCTGCAGGAAGCCGGGATAGACCGGACGCATGAAGCCGGGTTGCGGAAAGGGGACCGTCATGATGACGTTATCCTTGAACCATTCGAGCGGATGCTCGTTTGCGAGCTTGTTGACTGCTGTCGGATTGATGCGGGTATCGATCGGGCCGCCCATCAAGATCATCGAGGCGGGCAGCATCGGATCCTTTCGCGTCTCCATGATCGCAACTGCAGCGAGGACAGGAACGGAAGGCTGACAGACGCCGGCGACATGCGCGCCGGGGCCGATTTTGTGCAGCATCTCGATGACGTAATCGATGTAGTCATTAAGATCAAAACCGCCTTCAGTGACGGGCACGACCCGCGCATCGACCCAATCGGTGATGTAAACCTCCGCATGAGGAAGCAGAGCTTCGACTGTTCCCCGCAGCAGCGTCGCATAATGACCCGACATGGGCGCGACCAGAAGGATTTTCGGATCCGCCTGGCGAGCGGCTGGAAGGTCGCGTTTGAAATGCAGCAGCTGACAGAAGGGTTTTGACCAGATGACCTCTTCTTCCACAGCGACTGTTTCACCATTGACGATGGTTTCGCTCAGGCCGAAATCCGGCTTGGCATAACGTCGCGTCGCCCGTTCGAACACTTCGAGGCTTGCCGTGAGCGTGCGGCCGAGCACGGTTTGCGACATGGGATTGAGCGGATTGCTGGAGACATAACGAAGCGCTTCAGCGCCTGCGCGAAATGGCGCGAGCGCAGCGTGGTTCAACTCATACAGCTGATAGAACATGATCGCGCTGCCTTTCATGGCGGTGCACTCCTCTCCTGATGCGCCCCATCGGAGCGCCTCCCTCCCCTTACCCATCTATGCCGGATGTAGGACCGATTGTCACCTCCACGAGGTTGATTGCCAAAGTGCCGGTGAGGCCTATGTTGGGGCAGAATGGCAAGGAGACCTCGATGACCAGCAGCAATTCCCGCATGTCCGAATTTCCGATCGACGCATATTTTCTCGACCGCTGGTCACCGCGCGCCTTTACCGACGAGACAATGGATCGCGAGCAGATGCTGACCATTCTCGATGCAGCGCATTGGGCGCCATCCTCCGGCAACAACCAGCCATGGCGCTTCATTTATGGTCTGCGCGGCACGCCGGCATTCGAGGCGATCCTTAATCTTCTCGTTCCCGGCAACCAGCGCTGGGCAAAGAACGCCGCTGCCCTGATGATCATTGTTTCGAAGAGCTACCGGGTGTCGTCAAACGGCGAGCACAAGCCGGCCTATACGCATTCCTACGATACGGGCGCGGCCTGGTTTTCGGTGATCTGCCAGGCCATGAAACTCGGCTACCATGCGCATGGGATGGAAGGATTCGACAAGGAAAAAGCTGTCGAGGTGCTGGAACTGCCCGACGGTTTCAGGGTGGAAGCTGCCGCCGCGCTTGGCCGGATGGCCGCGAAAGAGACATTGCCGGAAGACTTGCGCGAGCGCGAGGTACCGAGCGGGCGTAAAGCCGTGTCCGAGATCGCCTTCGAAGGAAAGTTTTCCGGCGATCCGTGATCAAAAACGTGACCGTGCAAGGGTTTCACGTGAATCCTTAGAGCATTTCCGCCTTTCTTCGAAACGTGAAACTGCTCTATCTCTTCGTTTCAACGCAATTCCGGACGCAAAACCGTTTCCCACATTTGCTGGAATTGCTCTACCCGGATGCGAAAACGGGGCCAATGGGCCCCGTTTTTGATTTTTGGGCTAAGCGGAAAACCTCAGATATCGAGGTTGGCGACACTCAATGCGTTGTCCTGAATGAACTCGCGGCGAGGCTCGACTTCATCGCCCATCAGACGGGAGAAGAGACCATCGGCATCGGTCGCGTCGTTGACCTTGACCTGCAGCAGCGAGCGAACATTCGGATCGAGCGTGGTTTCCCACAGCTGCTCGGCATTCATTTCACCGAGACCCTTGTAGCGCTGCATTGACAGGCCCTTACGACCGGCAGCAAAAATAGCATCGAGAAGCGCGCGGGGGCCGGAGATTTCGAGCTGGCCATCCTTGCGGGCAAGGATCGGTGAGGTTGAATAGATTTCCTGCAAGCGGCCCGACAGCTGATCGATATGGCGGGCGTCGGCCGAGCCAATCAACGCATTATCGATGAAGGCGACTTCACGCACGCCGCGCACCATGCGTTCGAAACGCAGGCCACCCTCATCCGTTACATGACCGCTCCAGCCGCGTTCGGTCTCTTCCGCGATCATGTCCAGACGCTGTGCGACGAGATCGGCGGTCTGCTGGGCGCGTTCGCGATTGTCGGTGAGGTCGGGATTGAGCGCACCGGCAATTGCCGCCTGTTCGATGATCGCACGGTTATAGCGGGAATGAAGACCATCGACGAGCGAGCGCAGGCGCTGCGCATCATGGATAACTTCACGCATGTCTTCACCGACACGAACCTCGCCGGAGCCGACGATCAGCCTTGCTTCCTCGATACCCATGGTGATGAGGTATTCCTCGAGCGCCGCCTCGTTCTTCAGGTACTGGACGGACTTGCCGCGCGCGACCTTATAGAGCGGCGGCTGAGCGATATAGATATGACCGCGCTCGATCAGTTCCGGCATCTGGCGGAAGAAGAAGGTCAGCAGCAGCGTGCGAATATGCGCTCCGTCGACGTCAGCGTCCGTCATGATGATGATCTTGTGGTAACGAAGCTTGTCAGCGTTGAATTCGTCCTTGCCGATCGACGTGCCGAGCGCGGTGATAAGCGTACCGATTTCCTGGCTGGAGAGCATCTTGTCGAAGCGGGCGCGCTCGACATTGAGGATCTTGCCGCGCAGAGGAAGAATCGCCTGGTTTTCACGCGAACGGCCCTGCTTGGCGGAACCACCTGCACTATCACCCTCAACGAGGAAGACTTCAGACTTGGACGGATCACGCTCGGAGCAGTCAGCCAGCTTGCCCGGAAGTGAAGCGATATCGAGAACGCCCTTGCGGCGGGTCAGTTCGCGGGCCTTGCGGGCAGCTTCACGGGCAACGGCTGCCTCGACGACCTTGCCGACCAGAACCTTTGCTTCGGTAGGATGTTCTTCCAACCAAGAACTGAGCGCCTCGTTGACAAGACTTTCGACAACGGGACGAACTTCCGAGGAAACCAGCTTGTCCTTGGTCTGCGACGAGAACTTCGGGTCTGGCACCTTGACCGAAAGCACGGCTGTCAGCCCTTCGCGGCAGTCATCGCCTGTCAACGACACCTTTTCGCGCTTCATAATGCCCGAGGTTTCAGCATAGGAAGTGATCTGACGGGTAAGCGCTCCGCGGAAACCGGCCATGTGAGTACCGCCGTCGCGCTGCGGAATGTTGTTGGTAAAGCAGAGAACATTTTCGTGGTAGCTGTCATTCCACCACATGGCAACTTCAACCGTCATGCCATCCTTCTCGCCCTTGATGGCGACAGGCTTTTCAACGAGCGGTTTCTTCGAACGATCAAGATAGCTGACGAAGGCTTCAAGGCCGCCGTCATAGATCATTTCCTCTTCCTTGACGTCCGGCTTGCGGCGATCCGTGAGCCGGATTCGGACGCCAGAATTCAGGAAGGCGAGTTCGCGCAGACGGTGTTCGAGCGTGTTGTAGTCGAACTCCGTCATGGTGAAGGTTTCGGGGCTGGCAAGGAAGGTGACTTCCGTTCCCGAACGACCTTCATACTCACCGATCTCCTTCAGCGGTGCATCGGCGACGCCATGGGTGAAGCGGATCTCGTGAACCTTGCCGTTGCGGCGGATCTTCAGCTTGAGCCAAACCGACAGCGCGTTGACGACCGAGACACCGACGCCATGCAGACCGCCGGAAACCTTGTAGGAATTCTGGTCGAATTTACCGCCGGCATGGAGCTGGGTCATGATGACTTCAGCCGCCGAGACACCCTCTTCCTTGTGGATGTCCGTCGGGATGCCGCGACCATTGTCGGTCACGGTGACAGAGCCATCGGAATTGAGCGTGACGGTGACGATGTCGGCATGGCCGGCCAGAGCCTCGTCGATCGCATTGTCGACGACTTCGTAGACCATGTGGTGAAGGCCGGAACCATCATCCGTATCACCGATATACATGCCGGGGCGCTTGCGAACGGCATCCAGGCCCTTCAGCACCTTGATCGAATCGGCACCATATTCTGCACTCGCACCATTTTCGCTGGCGGGTAGATCGGTCATTCAGCTTCTTCCAGTTGGTTCTTCTCGGTGACGCGCGAATCACCGCTTTTTCCGTTTTCAATATAGGAAATCGCGGGCGGCTTCTAAAGGTTGAGCACACCATTATGGCAGGAAAGCCGTGGTTCTTCCCGAGAAAAATGGCTATTTCGGGCTCTTCAAGAGCCGGTTGAGCTCTTCTACCATCTCCGGCGTCAAAGTGCTAATCCGTTTCGACAGTTCATTGGCCAGAAGCGTGTATTCCGGCGGCAGGCCTGCGGTATCGATCACGACCCTGGGATCGGATGCATCCGCCAAGCGGAAGAGATCGTCAGCTTCATCCCAGATGATGTTGAAATAGCCGGCAATGCGCTGCAGAAGCTCGAAGGTCGGGCGGCCGCGGTGTCCGTGTTCGAGCGCGGAAAGATAGGCGGGCGTGACGCCGATGGCCTGCGCCAAGGCGCGCTGGGTGACACCTCTGCGTTGGCGCAGTTCGCGCATCGCCTGGCCGAAGGGCGTCAACGGTCTGCCCTCTCAGTGCGCGCCAGCCTCACATAGAGCGCGCCCTCGCCGCCGTGATGGCGTGCTGCCCATTCGTAGGATGAGATCAGGAAGCGAAACTCGGCTTTGGAGAACCAGAGCGGCACTGCGCGGCGAAGCGCGCCTTCACTGCCCATCGAGCTGCCCTTGCCGGTAATGACGAGAACATGGCGCAAGCCCCGCTCATGCGCCCGGTATATGAAATCAAGCAGAAGATCATGAGCTTCACCCTGAAACATACCGTGAAGATCAAGACGCGCCTCGATGGCCAGCCTGCCCTTGGCGAGCTTCTTCTTGGTCGGCTTTTCCAGCGGATAGTGGTATCCGGCGGGCTTCCTTGACGTCTTTATCGGCTCAGCCGGTTTTTCCGTGACTTCCCTCGGCAGCGTCGGCTTCGATTTTTCTGCTTCCACCTCACGTTCAAGTTCTTCCGCCTCAAAAGCCAACTGATCGCTTCGGCGTTCCGCAAAGGCGCGGGTGGATTTTGCCACCTTGCCCCAGAGAATCCGTTCCTCGGAATTGAGTTTACGTCCGCCGCTCATGCTCCAAACCTGCTTGCCGCCGCCTTGGGGATCAGGATGTAGAAATCGGCTTCGTTCCTGACCGTTCCGGCGCTTTCGCCCGCTTCATAACCCGAACCGGTAAAGATATCGCCGCGGCTTGGGCCGACAATAGCCGACCCGGTATCGAGTGCCAGCATCAGCCTGGCAAAGAATTGACCGTCATCAAGGTGGCGAAGCGTGGGTGCATGGATGAAAAAAGGATAGCCGAATGTGTGGATCATGCGATCCACAGCAAGCGAACGCCCGGCTATGAGTGGCACCTTGGCCGCGGCGACCGGGCCGAGTGTGTCGTCGGAAACATCGGCATCGCGAAAGAAGATGTAGGACCGATTATGCCAGAGGATTTCGTCAACCTTAGCCGGATTCCCGGCGAGCCATTGGCGGATGCTCTGCATCGAGATTTCTTCGCGCGGGATTTCGCCACAATCGATCAGAAGTTTTCCGATCGGTGAGAACGGATGTCCCGCCTTTGCGGCATAGGTGATGCGGCGAATGCTGCCATCCGGATAACGGAGGCGTGCGGCGCCCTGGATATGGGCGAAAAAGACATCCACCTTCGACCGTGCCCAAGCAATCTCAAGACCACTCCCAGCGAGGAAGCCCTTATCGATTTCTCTGCGATCCGGATATTCGGTCACGCCTGAGGCGGTTGCATGGCCGAACATGTAGCCGGAGTCCATTTTGGAGGGCCGGTTGGTTTCGTCGAGATCGATGAGGTCGTCAGGGCGGAAATAGAAGGGGTGGGTGAAGCTCTCGTCAGGTACTGCCGAGACATCGACTTCCGGCTCGTAAAAAGCAGTTACCAGACCCGGCTGGGCATCGTCGCGCTCGATGCGGAAGGGAATGCAATTGTCTTCGAAAAATGCCCGCGCCTGCGCGGCCGTCATATCCGGGGCTCGTTTGCCGCCTGCAGTCAGAAGCGGCATCAGGTCATCTGCGGTGAGACCAAGAGCACCGGTGCGATAAGGCTTCACGTCGCGGATGTGGGAGAGACACCGCGCCATTGCATCAAACAAGGCGCGGGGATCATCCTCTTCCCAACCGGGAAGATCGCCGAAGGATACAGGGGATAGGTGGTATCCCGGCGAAGTCGGGCTCATTGTTCGGATTCGGTCGCGATCAGTTTCCAGTTCGGATCCTTGGAGCGAACATCCCTCGCAAAGGTCCAGATATCAGTCACTTCGGCAACTGTTTCCTGGTCACCATCGATCAGCTTGCCTTCCTTGTCGAAGGTGGCCGAAATCAGCTGGCTGACGATGCGAACCGTGACCTGGGCTTCCGACTGCTTGAGAGCAGCCTGAGTGAAGGCAGCCTTGTCGATGCCGACGAAGGTGGATTTCACCACCTCGCCGCGGGTCTCGCGGTCACGAATGGCGGTATCGAAACCGTCAAAGACTTCCTTCGACAGAAGTCCTTTCAAGGTTTTGCGGTCACCATCAGCAAAAGCCATGACGATCATTTCATAGGCCATCTTGGCGCCGTTCAAGAATTCCTTCGGCTGGAAGGACAGATCGGCCTTGATCAGCGACTTCAGAGCCTCGTTCAACTCTGTGCCCGGCTTTGCCAGCGCATCGGCTTCCGCCAGGCGCTGGTCCTCTTCGCCGGCTTCTCGACGCGGCAAGGTTACCACCTTGCCGTCATCCGCTGCAGCAGGCGTTTTCAGCGCTTCGCGTGAGACATAGGTCTCAGGCGGCTTCTCGTTTCCCGTCCGGCGGCCGAGCACGCTGCGCAGTTGCAGGAAAATAAGGACCGCCGCAACAAGGAAAAAGAGTGTAATGAAGTCGTTGGAGCCCATATTAACCCGCGATTACCGTTTAAAAGTTGAATTCACATCATCATATAGTCTGCATTAAGTCATCTTCAAATAGCGAAGGTGTGAGCCGTTAAAACGACCTCCTACAACACTCATGGATCATGCGCCCAATTATTGCTCTTAGCGTGCTGCTAGCCTGGCCTTTGGCCGAAATTGCCGGATTTGTCGTGGTCGGGCGTGCGCTCGGCCTGTGGTGGACACTTGGCCTCGTCATCATCACCGGTTTGCTCGGTGCCTTCCTGATGCGACAACAGGGCCTGCATCTCCTGAAAAAGCTTTCCGAGCAAAGCCAGCAGGGGCAGATCCCAGCCAGTTCTGTGATCGACGGGGCGATGATTGTCGTTGCCGGAATTCTTCTGCTCCTGCCCGGTTTCGTCACCGATATCGTCGGTATCACGCTCTTCATTCCGTTTGTGAGACGCCTTCTCTGGTCCGCTATCGGCAAACGTGTGGTCGTGGTCGGCTCCCGTGGCAGAGGCGGCTTCAACCGCCCGACCGGCGGCTCGAAAGAAACGCCCAACACGGGCAGCAAGGTCGTCGATCTCGATGAAGAGGAATTTCATCGAAACTCGGATCCCAATCCCTCTTCGCCGTGGTCGAAAGGCATCGATCGCGATCCGTGACCACAAGCCAGGGCCGCAACGGGTTGTAAGCGAAAAGCCTAGATGTTATGCGGCCTCAACACATCAGTCCTGAGGATATCCCATGGCAGACGAAAACACGCAGTCGGCGAGCCCTTCGCTCAATATTCTTGCCCAGTACACCAAGGATCTTTCCTTCGAAAATCCTGGTGCACCCCGGTCCCTGCAGGCACGCGACAGCGCACCAGCCATCAATATCGGCGTGAACGTCAACGCCAATCCGCTATCCGACACGGACTTCGACGTCGTTCTTTCGCTGAACGCCGAAGCCAAGGAAGGCGATAAGGTCGTTTTCGCGGCCGAACTGGTCTATGGCGGCGTTTTCCGCATTACCGGTTTCCCGCAGGAACATATGCTGCCGGTGCTGTTCATCGAATGCCCGCGCCTGCTGTTCCCCTTTGCGCGTCAGATTATCGCAGACGTCACCCGCAACGGTGGCTTCCCGCCGCTGATGATCGATCCGATCGATTTTGCGCAGATGTTTTCTCAGCGCATGGCCGAAGAACAGGCCCGTGCCAAGGTTCAGCCGCTCAACAGCTGAACAGACTGACGATTAGTGCATTTCCGCCTTTCTTCGAAACGCGAAACTGCCCTATCTCTTTGTTTTAAACCAATTCCGGACGCAAAACCGGTTCCAACTTTTGCTTGAATAGCTCAAAAAAAACCCGGTCAGGCCGGGTTTTTTTCGTCATCATTCCTGGCCATATTATTCTTGGCGATATTTCTGCCATATCGCCTTGCCTTTCATGGAAGCGATCATGGCCGCATGGCTCTCAGCGTCCTGCGCCGTCAAGCGGCTTGCCAGTGCGCGTGTCCGCACCTGATCGGTCATCACGACGGTTTCTTCTGTTTCAGCAACTTCTTCAACCTGATCCGAACCAACCAGCCCAAGTGCGGCCTGCCGGCCGCCGTTCATCTCGATATAAACTTCGGCAAGCAGTTCAGAGTCGAGCAATGCGCCATGCTTGGTGCGATGCGCGTTATCAATCCCGTAACGACGGCAAAGCGCATCGAGCGAGTTGGGACCCATCGGATGTTTGCGACGCGCCATTGCCAGCGTGTCAACGACCTGATCGGCCGGGACCGGTGGCATGCCTATGCGATCGAATTCGGCGTTGATGAAGCCCATGTCGAAGTTGGCGTTATGGGCGATCCATCTTGCGCCATCGAAGAATTCCACGATTTCCTGGGCAACTTCAGCAAAGCTCGGCTTGTCCTTGAGGAACTCGTCCGTGATGCCGTGAACGGCCAAAGCATCCGGATGAACCTTGCGATCACCCGGATTGATGAAGATGTGGATCGTTTTGCCGCTTGGAAAATTGTTGATCAGCTCGACACCACCGATTTCGATGATGCGATCCTGCTTAGATTCCAGCCCGGTCGTTTCCGTATCGAAGATTATGTCACGCATGTCTTTCGCTCCGTATACCCGACCGCAGAAGGGCGATTATTTCCTGCACTCGCCGCTTTGCCTGCATCAGGCCGCCGCCCGTATCCACCAGAAAGTCCGCACGTTCACGTTTCTGTTGATCGGGCAGTTGGCGGTTCAGGATCAGATTGAACTTTTCCTCCGTCATGCCCGGTCTGGCAAGAACGCGCTGTCGCTGTATCTGTGGATCACAGGTCGCAACGACGATCACATCAACGCGCTTTTCTGCGCCGGTTTCGAAAAGCAGGGGGATGTCGAGGAGAACGAGGTCGGTGCCTGCCGCGTTCTGGATTTCGAGAAACTGTTTTTCCCTTTTTCTGACCAACGGATGCACGATTGCTTCCAGCCGACTGAAACCATCGGGGTCCAGAGAAAGCTGCCGGGCCAGTTCTGCCCTATCGATGACACCGTCGCGGATCGAACCGGGAAAAGCTCTGCCAACGGGCTCAACGGCATCAGTTTTATAAAGGTCGTGCACGACAGCATCGGAATCGTTGACCGGGATACCCTCGTCCCTGAACATGCCGGCAGTGGTCGTCTTGCCCATGCCGATCGATCCGGTCAGTCCGATAATAACCATCACAACGCCTGAATATCCTGGATGATGAGTTCGCGCAGAGCAGCATCCACCACCGGGCGATAGCCGAACCATTTTTCGAAACCTGGCACGGCCTGATGCAGGAGCATCCCCAATCCATCAGCGGTTGGGTATCCCTGTCGATGAGCATGTTTCAGAATAGACGTTTCAACCGGCACGTAGACTATATCCGTGACCAACGCGCCGGTTTTCAGGCCGGAAAAATCGAAGACTGTCGCTTCCGCTCCGTCCATGCCCAGCGATGTCGTATTCACGAACAATCCAGCACCGACCATGATCTCTTGAAGGGCAGGCAATCCATGCGCATGGATTTTGGGACCGAAGCGGTCCGCAAGTTCCTGCGCGCGCGAGACAGTGCGATTGACGACGTGGATTTCGTTGACGCCGCGATCACGGACCGCCTGGATGACCGCACGGCTTGCACCGCCGGCACCCAGGATGACAGCCTGATCGACCTTATCCCAGCCAGGATGGTAGCCATCCAGATTGGCGGCAAAACCGTAACCATCCGTGTTCGTCGCATGAAGCTGGCCTTCTTGCAGCCAGAGCGTATTGGCAGCACCCAGTTCCTGCGCCAGTTCATCGGGCCGGTCACTGAGGCGGAAGGCGGTTTCCTTGTGCGGAATGGTGACGTTACCGCCGCAGAAGCCACGGCTACCGTCCTTCAGCGCTTTGATGAAGGCAGGAAAATCATCTTCGGACACCGCAACCGCTTCATAACTACCAGTCAAGCCATAGCGTTTCAGCCAGTGGCGATGGATGATGGGCGAACGGGAGTGCTTTATCGGCCAACCGGTCACAAATGCCGCCGGCGCTTTATTTCCTTGACTATCAACCATCGATCGCCCCCAGATGTCTCAGTTCCTGCAGAAGCGGGAGCATGGGAAGGCCCAGAATGGTGAAATAATCGCCTTCAATCGCGGAAAAGAGATGAATGCCTTCTCCCTCCAGCTGATAGGCGCCAACGCTGGAAAATGCCTTGTCGCCGATCCTGTCGAGATAACGATCGACAAATGCTTCTGTCAGGTTACGCGCAGTCAATTCGGCATAGGCGAGATGTTCCCAGACAAGGTTGCCATTTTTCACAATCGAAACGGCACTGTTCAGCCTATGGGTCCGGCCGGAGAGCGACATCAGGTTATCTTTGGCCTCGGCGCGGTTTTTTGCCTTGTGATAGACGCGGTCTCCAAGAGACATGGTCTGGTCGGAGCCGATCACCAAGGCGTCGGGGAAATGGCGGGATACATCTTGAGCCTTAGCTCTCGCCAAAATCGCTGCAACCGCTTCAGGGCCAGCTTGATCTTCACAGGCTTCGATCTGCCGTTCATCGATTTCGGCCGCTTGCGATTGAAACGTCAGGCCGGCATTTTCGAGCAGCATTCGACGAAAGGGACTTGAGGAGGCAAGGACAAGTGTCACTTCAGGTATCATCTCCGACGAATTGTATGGGCGAAAATCAATTCGGGATTATCTGAGCTTCGGGCGCAGGGCAAGAATTGCCGCCGCCGTCTCCTCGATGGAACGGCGGGAAACATCGATGATCGGCCAATTGTTTCGCGCACAAAGCGCCCGCGCGTATTTGAGTTCTTCGTTGATGCTGGCGCGATCCGTGTAGGTATTGCGATCAAGCCCCTGGGAACTTCCGAGTTCGCGATTTTCCCTGATCTGGGAAATTCGATCGGTGGTCGCGATCAGTCCGACGATAAGGGGACGCTCGGCACTGTAGAGAGCATCAGGAAGATCGACACCTGGCACGATCGGGATATTAGCCGTCTTGATGCCCCGGTTTGCAAGATAGATGCTCGTCGGAGTCTTTGAGGTTCGACTGATGCCGATCAGAACGACATCAGCCTCATCATAAGTCTCGGGCATCTGGCCGTCATCATGATCCATGGCAAAGTTCAGCGCTTCTATCCGAGCGAAATAATCGTCGTTTAAAGCGTGTTGCGCCCCAACGCGGCGCCGCGACGGCGCACCCAGATAGGTCTGGAAGACGCCAAGAACCGGTTCCAGCACGTTGACGCAGGGCACGCCCATTTCACGACATCGAAGATCGATCAGCGTTGCCAGATCCTGGTCTACGATTGTGTAAAGAACGATGCCGGGTTCTGCATCGACAGCATCCATGACGGCTGCGATCTGCTTTCTGTTCCTGATCAGCGGATAAACATGTTCGAGCGCATAACTGTTTTGAAATTGAGCCGCG
The DNA here is from genome assembly GCA_002376235.1 of Neorhizobium sp. UBA3556. GTDB lineage: Bacteria > Pseudomonadota > Alphaproteobacteria > Rhizobiales > Rhizobiaceae > Neorhizobium. The sequence goes on from DFNX01000004.1 coordinate 63,566, forward strand.
ACGGCTCGCCCTGCAGAGATCAAGGTCTCGCCGGTCGAGTCAGAAACGAGGTGCAAGTGGAAGAAGTTTTTCCGGTTCTCCACGTTATTCTTTACCGTTTGTTGATAACTCGGGACAGGCTGCCACGTTTATCGGGATGAGGGACGGGTCATGGGAAAACCGCCCCTTTTTCCACAATCAGCAGCGAGTTGGATTGATGGAACGCGAGGATGTGATTTGCGTGGATAAATGTCATATCCGCGAAACTTATCCACATCTTGTCTACAGACGAAGATCTCAGGAGAATCCATCCATATCATTGATTTTTATATATAATAATGGATTTTCCCCACACTCCATAAAACCGACAAGGTAGTTTTTATCTCGGCCAGCGGAGATTGGCAAAATTCTGGTTAATCTGGGGTTTGACTTTAATCCTTGATACTCACCGACTCTAAGAAATAGAAACCAATAGAAATTGGATTCTTTTAATAGGGGATAGATGCCAGTGCCTGTGAAAAGGAAGATCGTCGAGGTGCTTGAAGGGAAGACCGTGGCACCTCCTCCGCTCTGGCTTATGAGGCAGGCCGGACGATATCTCCCCGAATACAGGGCAACGCGCCAACAGGCAGGTGGGTTCCTTGATCTCTGTTATACGCCTGATCTGGCTGTCGAGGTTACGCTCCAGCCGATCAGGCGTTATTCCTTCGATGCTGCGATCCTCTTTTCCGATATCCTGGTCATTCCTGATGCTCTGGACAGGAAAGTGCGCTTCACTCCCGGTGAAGGCCCACAGATGGATCCGATCGACGAGACCGGTATCTATTCGTTGAAAGCGGATGGCACGCTTGCACATCTCTCGCCGGTTCTTGAGACGGTGAAGCGGCTAAGACAGGAGCTGCCTGCCGAGACCGCTCTCCTCGGCTTCTGTGGCGCTCCCTGGACGGTAGCGACCTATATGATTGCCGGACACGGCACGCCGGATCAGGCGCCTGCGCGTCTTTTCGGATATCGCAATCGAAAGGCGCTCGAACATTTGCTGATGTTTCTTGCCGAGATTTCTGCGGATTATCTGGTTGCGCAGATCGATGCGGGCGCTGATGCGGTTCAGATCTTCGATTCCTGGGCTGGTGTTCTGGGAGAAAAGGAATTCGAGGATTTTGCGGTGAGGCCGGTTGCGCGGATGATCGAGATCGTGCGCAGTAAACGGCCGAATGCGCGGATCATCGCCTTTGCCAAGGGTGCCGGAATGAATCTGCGCCATTATCGGCAGAAGACCGGTGCCGATGCGATCGGACTGGATTGGAGCGTACCATTGTCCTTTGCCGCAGAGCTGCAAAAGGATGGGCCGGTGCAGGGCAATCTTGACCCCATGAGGGTCGTGGCCGGCGGCCAATCGCTCGATGACGGTATTGATGCTATCCTGCAGGTGCTCGGGAATGGACCGCTGATCTTCAATCTTGGACATGGTATCACTCCGGAGGCGGATCCGGAAAATGTCGCCAGACTGGTGAAGCGCGTCAGGGGAATCGCCTGATGGACCCGCGTGAGAAACCCCGTAGCGAGGGCGCAGGCGGAAAGGCCAAGGCGCGTGCCTTCATAGCGCTTGCGATATTCCTGCTCATTCTGGGCCTGACCTATGTGTTGAGACCGGATGATTTCATATCGTATGTGAAGGCGTTTCACGTCATCGCCGTGATGTCATGGATGGCGGGACTTCTCTATTTGCCGCGGCTTTTCATCTACCACACCGACGCGCCGATCGGCTCCGAGCCGTCCGAGACGTTCAAGATGATGGAAAGACGGCTGCTCAAGGTCATCATGAACCCGGCGATGATGGTAAGCTGGATGCTTGGGCTTTACCTCGCATGGGATGTCTATGGATTTCAGGGTGGTTGGCTTCACGGCAAAATCGCCATGGTTTTCGCACTTACCGGCGTCCATGTGCTTTTTAGTCGCGCTGTTCGCGATTTTGCCGCAGACAAGCCGAGACGTACGGCAAGATACTGGCGGATATGGAATGAAGTCCCGACAGTCTTGATGATTGCAATTGTAATCCTGGTCATCGTGAAGCCGTTCTGAGAAAAGGGCTTTCCTTTTTCTGAATAAGCCTCTTGCGGCATCGAGAGGGAAACGCTATTTTCGCGACACCTCCATCTCGTGGCATGCGTGTAACCGACGTTGTCCCCGGATCTCATCCGCGGAAGCGAATTCCACCGACACGCCCAATTCCCTTATATTTTCTCAAGTGGTCCCCTCTTCATGGCTGAAATGAAGCTTCAAGAACTTAAGAGCAAGTCTCCGACTGATTTGCTAACCTTTGCAGAGTCGCTGGAGGTCGAAAATGCCAGCACCATGCGCAAGCAGGAGTTGATGTTTGCAATTCTGAAGGTTCTTGCCAGCCAGGACGTCGAAATCATCGGTGAGGGCGTGGTCGAGGTTCTGCAGGACGGTTTCGGCTTTCTGCGTTCCGCCAATGCAAATTATCTGCCGGGTCCCGACGATATCTATATCTCCCCCTCGCAGATCCGTCGCTTTTCGCTGAAGACTGGCGATACCGTCGAAGGCCCGATCCGCGGACCGAAGGAAGGCGAACGTTATTTCGCGCTTCTGAAGGTCAACACGATCAATTTCGATGATCCTGAGAAGATCCGTCACAAGGTTCACTTCGACAACCTGACGCCGCTCTATCCGAACGAGCGGTTCAAGATGGAACTCGATATTCCGACCTCGAAGGACAATTCTGCGCGCGTCATCGATCTCGTCGCACCGCTCGGTAAGGGCCAGCGCGGTCTGATTGTCGCTCCGCCGCGTACCGGTAAAACTGTTCTCTTGCAGAATATTGCGCATTCGATCACCGCGAACCACCCGGAATGCTACCTGATCGTTCTTCTGATCGACGAACGTCCGGAAGAAGTGACGGACATGCAGCGTTCGGTGAAGGGTGAAGTCGTTTCCTCGACCTTCGATGAGCCGGCTGTGCGCCATGTGCAAGTCGCTGAGATGGTTATCGAGAAGGCCAAGCGTCTCGTTGAACATGGCCGAGATGTGGTTATCCTGCTCGACTCCATCACGCGCCTTGGACGCGCTTACAACACCGTCGTGCCGTCTTCCGGCAAGGTCCTCACCGGTGGTGTTGACGCAAACGCGCTGCAGCGCCCCAAGCGCTTCTTCGGTGCGGCACGTAATATCGAAGAAGGCGGTTCGCTGACCATCATCGCGACGGCGCTTATCGATACCGGTAGCCGTATGGATGAAGTCATCTTCGAAGAATTCAAGGGTACGGGTAACTCGGAAATCGTGCTCGACCGCAAGGTTGCCGACAAGCGTATCTTCCCGGCCATGGATATTCTGAAATCCGGCACGCGTAAGGAAGACCTTCTCGTTCCGCGCCAGGATCTGCAGAAGATATTCGTCCTTCGCCGTATCCTTGCGCCGATGGGAACAACGGATGCGATCGAGTTCCTGATCGACAAGCTGAAGCAGACGAAGAACAATGCAGACTTCTTCGACTCGATGAATACATAATCCTTAGCCGGATTCTTCAACGAACTTGCAGGCGCCCGAGATCCGGGCGCCTTTGTCTTTTGTGGATATGGAACGAAGACATGACACAGGCAACAATCTTCGCGCTTTCCAGCGGACAGCCGCCAGCAGGTGTGGCAGTCATACGGATAAGCGGCCCGGCTACGGGAGCAGTTATCAAGGGAATGACGGGATCCGTTCCTGCGCTGCGTCAGGCCAGTCTTCGAACGATTCGCAACCGAAATGGTGAGATCCTGGATCAGGGGCTGGTGCTCTACTTCCAGGGTCCAAACTCATTTACCGGGGAAGATTGTGCCGAACTGCAGGTTCATGGCAGTCGCGCTGTAGTGAATGCAGTTGCTCAGGCGCTGCGAGACTTTGGTTTGCGGCCCGCAGAGGCAGGTGAATTCGCCCGACGTGCATTTGAATACGGGCGGCTTGACCTGGTCGAGGTTGAAGGCCTGTCCGATCTTGTATCGGCTGAGACTGAAATGCAGCGAAAGCTCGCGCTTCAAACCGGAATGGGGTCACTATCTGCTCAATATAACGGATGGGCAGAGCGCCTAACCTACGCTAGGGCAATGATTGAAGCCGAGCTGGACTTTGCGGACGAGGATGACGCGCCAGATTCGGCTGCCGATCTTATAGATGGCGACCTGGCTGCTCTAATCGCAGAGATGTCCCTGGCGTCGGCATCTGCCAAATCCTCAGAAATCGTCCGAAATGGCTTCAAGGTCGCGATTATCGGAGCGCCCAACGCTGGAAAATCGAGCCTCTTGAACGCAATGGCGAAGCGCGAAGTGGCGATCGTGACCGATATTGCTGGCACAACGCGTGATGTTCTGACGGTTGATCTGGATCTGGAGGGATATCTGGTTCGCCTCTTTGACACCGCAGGAATTCGCGACTCAGATGACGTTGTCGAACGCGAGGGTATACAACGTGCCAAGGCAGCGGCACGCTCGGCGGATATGATCCTATATCTCAGAGAGGCAGGGTGCGGTTCGGATGTGTTCGAAGACCATGGCATTCCCTATCTTTCAATAGAAACGAAGGCCGATCTCCATCCGGAAAACGGATCGAGTGACTTGCGTATATCCTCGGTTACGGGAGAGGGACTGGACAAAATCCAGAAGACTATCGTTGGCGTGGCTCGGGATACCTGGAATGATGGTTCTTCTGCAGGTAATAAGAGGCATCGCGAACATATCGCTGTCACTTCCCAATTTATCCAAAATGCAGTAGATGAACCCCGACTTGAGTTGAAGGCCGATGCTTTAAGAGCGGCCGGAGACGAGCTTGGCAGAATTACCGGCCGCGTGGACGTTGAAGACCTCCTCGATGTGATTTTCTCAAAATTCTGCATTGGCAAATGATTCACGTGAAACACAGAGGCTTCAATGGCTGAAATGACCTTTGATGTGGTCGTAGTTGGCGGCGGGCATGCCGGATGCGAGGCCGCAAGTGCAGCTTCCCGCGTCGGAGCCTCAGTTGCGCTGGTAACGCATAAGCGCGAAACCATCGGCGTTATGTCCTGTAATCCTGCAATTGGTGGATTGGGCAAGGGACATCTCGTGCGCGAGATTGATGCCCTGGACGGGCTGATGGGTCGCGTGGCTGATGCGGCTGGCATCCAGTTCCGCCTTCTCAATCGCAAGAAAGGTCCAGCTGTTCGCGGTCCGCGGACCCAGGCAGATCGCCGGCTTTATCGGGAAGCGATGCAGCACGAGATCGAGAACCATGCCAATCTGACGGTATTAGAGGGGGACGCGTTCGATATCGAGATGGGGGCAGACGGGGTTGTCAAAGCTCTTCTACTCTCCGATGGGCGCCGTATATCCTGCGCTTGCGTCGTTCTTGCAACCGGTACTTTCTTGCGTGGACTTATTCATATTGGCCAGAAGAAAATTCCGGCCGGCCGTAGCGGTGAGGCCCCATCGCTTGGACTGTCGGAGACGTTAAAGCGCTATGGGCTTGCTTTGGGCCGTCTGAAGACCGGAACGCCTGCCCGCCTCGACGGTCGAACGATTGATTGGGCGTCGATAGATCGGCAGGAAGCCGACGATGTTCCTACACCCTTCTCTTTCATGACCGACCGGATTACCAACCCACAAATTGCCTGCGGCGTAACGAGAACGACGCCTGAGACTCACAGGATTATTGCTGATAATATTCATCTGTCTGCCATGTATTCTGGCCAGATAGAGGGCGTCGGACCTCGTTACTGCCCCTCGATTGAAGACAAGATCGTTCGTTTCGGCGAGAGAGATGGACATCAGATTTTCCTCGAACCTGAAGGTCTCGACGATTTTAGCGTCTATCCGAATGGTATCTCGACCTCCCTTCCGGAGGATGTTCAGGAGTCCTTCGTTCGAACTATCCCCGGATTGGAAAAGGTAACTATTCTGCATCCTGCCTATGCGATCGAATACGATCATATAGATCCGAGAGAATTGCAGCCGTGGCTGGAGACGAAATCGATAAAAGGTCTCTTTCTTGTCGGCCAGATTAATGGAACGACGGGTTACGAGGAGGCGGGAGCGCAGGGATTGGTTGGCGGCTTGAATGCTGCGCGTCTTGCGCAGGGTATGCAGCCTCATATTTTTAGCCGAACCGATTCCTATATCGGTGTAATGATCGACGATCTGATCAATCGTGGTGTGACCGAACCCTATCGCATGTTTACATCGAGGGCCGAATTCCGTCTTTCACTTCGCGCCGATAATGCAGACATGCGACTGACAGCGCTTGGGATTGAACTCGGCCTGGTTGGTCTGGATCGGTCTTCTCGGTTTTCGACCTATGTCGAGGCAATTAATTCCGGGCGAGATCAGCTTCGTTCGCTCAGCCTTACACCAAATGAGGCGGCGCGTTATGGGTTGCATCTCAACAAGGATGGCCAGCGGCGGAGTGCTTACGAAATTCTATCGCACCCCGATATGGAAATTTCCCGTCTCGCTCAAATCTGGGAAGAGCTTTCAGGCCTGTCGCCCAAGGTTGCCGAGGCTCTCGAAATCGAAGCAGGTTATGCTGTCTATATGGAGCGACAGGCAAATGATATACGGTCGGCGCAGCGTGACGAGGCGCTCGCAATTCCAGATTCTTTCGATTTTGATAGTATATCAGGTTTATCTAACGAGTTGAAATTGAAGTTGCGTAGCGCCCAACCTCGAACGATTGCGCAGGCTGCTAAGATAGAAGGTATGACGCCAGCTGCTGTGACATTGCTACTGGCACTGGTCAGGAAAATGGAAAAGAATATGAGGCAGGCGTCTTGATTTCCGGTGTTTCACGTGAAACGCAAGATCGGCTTCAACAGTTTGCCGACCTGTTTCAGAAATGGGCCAAGACAATCAATCTTGTTGCTCCCTCCACGCAAGAGGATATGTGGCAGCGCCACATAGAGGATAGCGCGCAGATATTTCGCTTGGCCAAGAAAGCTGGAACATGGGTAGACCTTGGTTCTGGAGGTGGCTTCCCGGGCGTCATCACCGCTATTCTACTGAACGAGTATAAGGACGGCTGGGTTCATCTTGTCGAGAGCAATCAGAAAAAAGCCGCGTTTCTGCGGGTCGCGCTCGCGTCAACGGGTGCCCGAGGTACTATTCATGCGGTTCGGATAGAAGATGCACCGAAGCTTATTCCTCAATGCGATTTCGTTTCTGCACGTGCACTTGCCGATCTGGACAAGCTTCTGGGATATGCCTCGCCCTGGTTGCTGGATAAGCCATCAACAGCTTTCTTCCATAAAGGTCGGGATTATGAATCCGAATTGAAAAAAGCACATGGTCGCTGGCAGTTTGATTTGGTAAAACACCAGAGTTCAATCCAAGCGGATTCGGTTATCCTAGAGATCGACAATCTGAAGCGAACGTAACCGTAAAGCGGGTGCTAGATGTTTGATAAGCGTCGGATCATCACAATTGCAAATCAAAAGGGTGGCGTCGGGAAAACCACGACTGCTATCAATCTGGCAACTGCCTTGGCTGCTATTGGCCAGAGTGTTCTGATCGTCGATCTCGATCCTCAAGGTAATGCGAGCACTGGGCTCGGGATTGATCGACGCGATCGCAAAGTGTCGTCCTACGATATTCTGGTCGGTGAGGCCTCCGTTGGCGAGGCTGCGGTAGAAACTGCGGTTCCCAACCTGTCGATCGTGCCTTCAACGATGGATCTTCTTGGTTTCGAGATGGAGATTTCGCAGTCTCAGGACAGGGCTTTCCGATTGAAGAAGGCTCTGATTTCCGCTGGTGCGGAGAAATTCAGTTATATCCTGCTCGATTGCCCGCCATCGTTCAATCTTCTGACGATGAATGCTATGGCTGCTGCCGATTCCGTTCTCGTTCCGCTGCAGTGTGAGTTTTTTGCGCTCGAAGGGTTGAGCCAGCTGCTTGAGACCGTCGATCAGGTTCGTCGCACGGTCAATCCAGCGCTCGATATCCAGGGGATCGTCCTGACCATGTTCGATGCACGAAATAATCTGGCTCAGCAGGTTGTCAATGACGTGCGGACCTATCTGGGAGAGAAGGTTTACCAGACGCTCATCCCGCGTAATGTACGAGTCTCTGAGGCACCCTCATATGGTAAGCCGGCTATCCTTTATGACCTGAAATGCGCCGGCAGCCAGGCCTATCTTCAATTGGCCTCGGAAGTTATCCAGCGCGAGAGAATGCGCAAGGTTGCGGCCTAAGAAGAGTTAGAACACAGGGTATAAAGCGTATGAACGACGATATATCGAAGCGGCGCCTCGGACGCGGACTCGCTGCGCTGATCGGCGAAATGGACCAGCCTATGCCTGCAGGCAATGCGCCGGTCAATGTCATTGCCGACCGGATGGTGCCGATCGAAAATATCACGCGCAACCCACGCAACCCGCGTCGGCATTTTGACGAAAATGAGTTGCAAGATCTGGCGAGCTCGATCCGTCAGCATGGTATCGTTCAGCCGATCGTGACGCGGACGCTTGCCGATGGCCAGTTCGAGATTATCGCAGGGGAGCGTCGCTGGCGTGCTTCCCAGCTTGCAGGGCTGGTTGAAGTGCCTGTCATCGTTCGCAATGTCGATGACAGGACTGCACTCGAAATAGCGATCGTCGAGAATGTCCAGCGCTCGGATCTTAATCCGTTGGAAGAGGCGCTGGGTTACGAGCAGCTTATTGCCGAACATGGATATACGCAGAACGATCTGGGTGACATTATCGGCAAGAGCCGAAGCCATGTGGCAAACAGCTTGCGTCTTCTGAAACTCCCCTCGCCGGTTCGAGACATGCTGTCTTCCGGCACGCTTTCAGCCGGCCATGCGCGCGCGCTCATCCCGACATCCGATCCGACGGCTTTGGCAAAGGCGGTTGTGGCAAAGGGCATGTCGGTTCGTGACGCTGAACGCCTGGCGCAAAATGATATCCGTTCGCAATCGGAACCGCAGACCGCAGCTAAGCCCGAGAAGGATTCGGATACGGTAGCGCTGGAAAGGACGTTGACGGATTCGCTGGGGTTAGAGGTCAAAATCAACCACAGGGGTGGCCCGGGTCAGATCAGGATTTCCTACAAGACGCTTGAGCAGCTGGAAGAAATCTGCCGTCTTCTGGAGCGTCGCTGAGATAGTCCGGGTCTCATTGACGACTTAAGCCATATGCCGCGCAAGCCTATCCGGTTGCGCGGCTTTTTATTATCTTGTTGCCTGAAGTGCAGCACCCAGAAGCGCGTGGAATACAATACTCGGTTCCAGGCTTTGTCGTTGACGGGACATGAGTACGGCCGACTGGATCCGCGCAGCTTCACGGCTGACTGCCTCCGGCCTCCACGACCTGAGCGCCTTCTCAAACACGGGCTTACGCTTGAAATGGATATGCCTGCCGAGTGTCAGCATGACCTGGCTGGATGGTGTGCGTTTCTCTTCCATCTCTATCTTCATCGTATCGAGCAGTTGAAACTGCTTCAGACATGATTGCAGGATGAGGAAGAGCGGGGTCTTCGAGGTGAGGATCTTCTGGAACGCACGATGAAAGGCAGGCAGGTCTTCGGTCAATATGGCATCGACTGCGTCATCTGCGGATACGCTGCTTGCATCGCCGATGATTTCATCGACGTGATGCTCCTCGATCCTTCCCAATCCGCGACAGTAGAGCGCAAGCTTGCGGATCTCGTTGCGCGAGGCTATCCGGTCACCGCCCAATTGCTCGATCAGATGTCGACGAGCCTCACTGGTGATGGTGAGTGAATCATTTGCCAGTTCGGCATCGATAAGGGCGTTAAGCGCGCGTACATCGTCTGCATAGCAAGGGATGACTGCAACCGATCGAGATGGTTCGACGATCTTTCGAAGTCCGCTTCCCTTCTTCAGATCCCCGGCTTCGATGAGAAGGGTATTGGCGGGAGCGCCCTGCCCCAGGATCGTCTGGATAGCATCCAGAACAGGCTTTTCGTTATTCACGCCACGTAGCCAGATGAGCTTCTCGCCACCGAAAAGGCCGAGTGCGTTGACCTCATCGAGAAGCCGCCCGGGATCGCCCTGAAGGTCTGTTACGTCGAGTTTGAGGAGCGCAAAGGGATCATCAAGCGCAACTCCGCTGCGCTTGGCAATGAGATTGGCCCGTTCGGAGACAAGTCCGCGATCAGGCCCGTATATGACATAGAAGCGATAGAGCTCTGCGCCCTTTTCAAGAAAGCGCTCGAACTCATGCGACTTTATTTCTGCCATGCTGGTTGCTGCAGCGGAGGTTCCTTGGAGAGAACGACTGCAACATCCGCACGGATGAATTCGGCCAACTCCCTTGCAGCGCGGTTTTCGCCGTCCCTGATGGCGCGCAGCTTGGCAAAGCTCTGGCGCGAAACATCGATGAGCGAGACGCTGGAATGTTCGCTGCGCTTGAGAACCTGACCATCGGCAGTGCGCGTCAGCGTGTATGAACCCGTCACCTGGACACGGCCGGGTACGGGAACGCTGGCTTCAGCCAAGCCGTCGTCGTCAAGCACGTTCGATGCTGTGCTGGAAACGCGCAAGGTGAGATCGTAAGCCGGATTCAACGGCTCGCCTGCACCGCCGGCTGCCAGGAATACAAGCTCGTTGCGAACAACCTGCTCAATACGATTCTTCGGTTCGGAAAATCCAACGGATGCCAGCTTGGGAGCCGTACCGCCAGCTTGCGAATAAAGCGGCCGTACCTGGCAACCAGCCAGGCCAACGCAGAGCGTAAGGCCCAGAAGCAGGGCGCCACGGCGCGGCAGTGATGAGCGGTCAGGCAACAATGTTCACGATCCTCTGTGGGACAACGATGATTTTCTTCGGCGCGCGGCCTTCTAGAGCGGCTTTTACCACGTCCAGAGCCAAAACTGCAGCTTCGACAGTAGTTTGATCCGCGTCGCGCGCGATTGTCAATTCGCCACGCTTCTTGCCGTTGATCTGGACGGGCAGTGTGACATCGTTCTCGACGACGAGCGCCTGATCGAAGCCAGGCCATGCGGTTTGCGATACCATTTCGTCATTGCCGAGTACCGTCCAGCATTCTTCGGCCAGATGCGGCGTCATCGGCGCAACGATCTGGATAAGGATTTCTGCCGCGTTGCGAACGGCAGCGCGATAGGCGTTGTCGCCCTTGCCGGCGGCAACGTCAGTTAATGGCGCTGCAAGGGCGTTTACGAGCTCATAGATGCGCGCCACGGCCTTGTTGAAGGAAAGCTTGTCCAGATCGCCCTGAACCGCCTGAAGCGTCTTGTGGGCCAGCTGGGAGATCACCAGGCCCTCGCCTTCCTTGGCAGGTGCCGGGGAAACTGTTTTCAGGTTGTCGGCGGCCTCAGAGATCAGGCGCCAGAGGCGCTGAGTGAAGCGGTGTGCGCCTTCGACGCCGGCTTCGGACCAGATGACGTCGCGATCCGGCGGGCTGTCGGAGAGAACGAAGAAGCGAGCCGTGTCGGCGCCGTAGGATGCGATGATATCGTCGGGATCGACGACGTTCTTCTTCGACTTCGACATCTTTTCGATCGAGCCGATGGTGACTTCCTCGCCGCTCTTCAACAGGGTTGCCGTACGCTTGCCGTCGGCTTCCTCGATCTTGATATCGGCTGGGGAAACCCATTCACCCTTTTGGCCTTCTGCGCCCAGGCGATAGGTTTCATGCACCACCATGCCTTGGGTAAAGAGCCCCTTGAAGGGTTCCTTGACGCTGACATGGCCGGTTTCACGCATGGCGCGGGTGAAGAAGCGGGAATAGAGCAGGTGCAGGATCGCGTGCTCGATGCCACCGATATACTGATCTACGGGCAGCCAGTGGTTGGCAACGGCCGGATCGGTCGGCTCGTTCAGCCACGGTGCGGTGAAGCGGGTGAAATACCAGCTGGAATCGACGAACGTGTCCATCGTGTCCGTCTCGCGACGCGCAGCGTGTCCACATTGCGGGCAAGAGACATGACGCCAGGTGGCGTGACGGTCGAGCGGGTTGCCCGGCAGGTCGAAGGTAACGTCGTCGGGCAATTGGACCGGCAGATCCTTCTTCGGCACAGGAACGACGCCGCAGACTTCGCAATGGATGACCGGGATCGGGCAGCCCCAGTATCGCTGGCGGGAAATACCCCAGTCGCGCAGGCGGAAATTGACCTTGCGCTCGCCTTGAGGTGCATCTGCCAGCACCTGTTGCGACAGCGTGTCTGCGACGATCTGGAAGGCTTCTTCCGTCGTCTTTCCATCGAGGAAGCGCGAATTGATCATCACGCCGTCATCGACATAGGCGGTTTCGCCGACCTTGAAGGTTGCGGCGTCGCCATCTGCCGGCATGACGACCGGGACGACGGGCAGATCGTATTTGTGGGCAAAGTCCAGGTCGCGCTGGTCACCCGACGGGCAGCCGAAGATGGCGCCCGTGCCATATTCCATCAGCACGAAATTCGCGACATAGACCGGCAGTTCCCAGGAGGGATCGAGCGGATGCTTGACGCGGATACCGGTGTCGATACCCTTCTTCTCGGCCGTTTCGAGCGCCGCGAGCGAGGTGCCCTGACGGCGGCATTCTTCGGCGAAGGATTCGATAGCCGGATTCTTGGCCGCTGCCGCCTTTGCCAACGGATGATCGGCTGCGATTGCCAGGAAGGATGCGCCAAACAGCGTGTCCGGGCGGGTCGTGTAGACGGTCACTTCGGTTTCGCCGGCAGGGGCCGTCGAAGACACGACTTCCCAGCGTACGGCCATGCCTTCAGAGCGGCCGATCCAGTTCTTCTGCATCAGGCGGACTTTTTCCGGCCACTGATCGAGATGATCCAGTTCATCCAGCAGGTCCTGGCTGAAATCAGTGATCTTGAAGAACCACTGGACCAGTTCGCGCTGCTCGACCAGCGCACCGGAGCGCCAACCGCGGCCGTCGATCACCTGTTCGTTGGCGAGAACCGTCTGGTCGACCGGATCCCAGTTGACCTTGGACTGCTTGCGATAGACCAGGCCCTTTTCCATCATGTCGAGGAAGAGGTGCTGCTGCTGCTGGTAATATTCCACATCACAGGTGGCGAATTCACGGGACCAGTCCAGCGACAGGCCCATGGCCTTCAACTGCTTTTTCATCGATTCGATGTTCTGGTAGGTCCAGGATTTCGGATGGGTCTTGTTATCGCGTGCGGCGTTTTCCGCCGGCATGCCGAAAGCGTCCCAGCCCATCGGGTGCAGGACGTTGAAGCCGCGGGCACGCTTGTAGCGGGCAACGACGTCGCCCATCGCATAGTTGCGCACGTGGCCCATGTGGATGCGGCCGGACGGATAGGGGAACATCTCGAGGACGTAGTATTTTTCCCGCGGGTCGGCGTTGTCGGTTTCGAAAACCTTCGCCTCGTTCCATTTCTGCTGCCAACGGGGTTCAGCATCGCGCGGGTTGTAACGTTCAGTCGCCATCTGGATGATATTCCGGGAAATCAGGATAAAAGATACGGGCAGACCTTCACCATGAATGGCCGCAAGCGTCAAGTTTTTGAGGCTTGCGGGGCGTCAAACTTTGATGCGGAATGCCCTTGGCAGAGCCTCATATGGGCTTTAATCGCTGATCTCACAAGAAATGCGTAAAAGGATGCGGGCAATGGATATCGAAGAACGGTTGCAGGACGTGAAGGGCAAGATCGCCAAGGCGGAAAAATACGCCAAGCGCCCGGCTGGCTCCGCGACACTGGTTGCCGTGTCCAAAACGTTTGATGCCGATGCGATCCGTCCCGTGATTGCTGCGGGTCAGCGCGTATTCGGCGAAAACCGGGTGCAGGAAAGCCAGGGCAAATGGCCGGAACTGAAGGCCGAAGCTACCGGTATTGAGCTGCATCTGATCGGGCCTTTGCAATCCAACAAGGCTGCCGACGCGATTGCGCTGTTCGACGTGATCGAGACCGTCGATCGCGAAAAGATTGCCCGTGCCTTGGCGGAGGAGATCAAAAAGCAGGGCAAGGCGCCCAAGCTTTATGTGCAGGTCAATACCGGGCTCGAACCGCAAAAGGCTGGGATTGAGCCGAAGGAAACGAAGGCCTTTGTCGAATTCTGCCGCAAGGATCTCGGGCTTTTCATCGAAGGGCTGATGTGCATTCCGCCGGCGGAAGAAAATCCGGGGCCGCATTTCGCGCTGCTTGCAAAACTTGCCAAGGAATGCGGCGTCGAGAAACTGTCGATGGGCATGTCCGGCGATTTCGAGACGGCGGTCGAATTCGGGGCAACCAGTGTTCGTGTCGGTTCTGCAATCTTTGGCGCCCGATAAAATCTAACTCCTTCGTCGGGGTTTCCGGCACCTCCCGGCCGGCCTAGATTGTTTCTATCAGGCTCGGCTCATGTAACGGGAGGTGCATATGCAAAGCCGCTATTTCGACGTTTATGGTGCGTGGCAGCAGGATCCGGAAGGGTTCTGGGAGGAAGCCGCCAGGGCAATCGACTGGTTTACGCCGCCGGACAGGATTTTCGAGCCAGAGCAGGGTGTCTATGGCCGCTGGTTTGTCGGGGCCGAGACGAATACCTGTTTCAATTGCCTTGATCGGCATGTCGCTGCGGGACGCGGTGAGCAGGCCGCCTTCATCTATGACAGCGTAATGAGCGGCACGAAAAAGTCTTTCACCTATGCCGAGGTTCTAACCGAGGTGAAGGCGATTGCTGCAGTGCTTACCGATCTCGGCATCGGCAAGGGTGACCGGGTGGTCATCTATATGCCGATGGTGCCGGAAGCGGTGTTTTCCATGCTCGCCTGCGCCCGTCTCGGCGCGGTGCATTCCGTCGTTTTCGGCGGCTTTGCGGCACAGGAATTGGCGGCGCGGCTGAACGATTCGCAAGCGAAACTGATTATTTCCGCCAGTTGCGGCCTCGAACCCGACCGGGTGGTTGCCTACAAGCCGCTGGTCGACAAGGCGATCGAGCTGGCAACGGTGAAGCCTAACCATTGCCTCATATTGCAGCGTCCCCAACTCGTTGTTCCGCTGGATGCCGAACAGAGCGAATTCGATTTCGCCGAGATGGTCGAAGCAGCACGGGGGCGTGATGTGCCTTGCGTGCCGGTAAAGGCCACCGATCCGCTTTACATCCTCTACACCTCCGGCACGACGGGGCAGCCCAAGGGTGTGGTGCGCGACAATGGCGGGCATATGGTGGCGCTGTTATGGACGATGCCGAATGTTTTCGGCGTCTCACCCGGTGAGGTGTTCTGGGCAGCATCGGATATCGGCTGGGTCGTGGGCCATTCCTACATTGTTTACGCACCGCTTCTGAACGGCAATACGAGTGTCATCTTTGAAGGGAAGCCGGTTGGCACGCCGGATGCCGGGACATTCTGGCGCGTCGTCGCTGAGCATGATGTCAAAGTCTTTTTCACCGCACCGACCGCATTTCGAGCGATCCGCCGCGATGATCCCGAGGGCGAACTGGTCGAGAACCATGATCTACTGGGATTGCGGGCGCTGTTTCTCGCCGGCGAGCGCCTGGACCCAGAGACGCTCAAATGGGCTGAGCAAAAGCTGAAGGTACCGGTGATCGATCACTGGTGGCAGACGGAAACCGGCTGGCCTGTCGTCGCCAACCCGGTGGGGCTAGGCCTCATGCCGTTCAAGCCAGGCTCGCCGACGCGGGTTTTGCCCGGATATGCAATCGATGTGGTTGATGATGCCGGCATGCCGGTGCCAAGAGGTACGCTCGGCAATATCGTCATGAAACTGCCCCTACCCCCCGGTTGCCTGCCGACATTCTGGAATGCCGACGATCGGTTCCGCCAAAGCTGCCTTGAAGAGTTTCCCGGGTATTACAAGACGGCGGATGCCGGGATCATCGATGATGACGGCTATATTTTCGTGATGGCGCGCACGGACGATATCATAAACTGCGCTGGCCACCGGCTGTCCACCGGCTCAATGGAGGAGGTCTGCGCGAAACATCCGGATGTGGCCGAATGTGCGGTCATCGGCGTGAAAGACAAGCTCAAGGGACAGATTCCCTGCGGCTTCCTGGTGCTGAAGAACCATGTTTCACGGGAAACTTCCGAAATCGCTGCGGAAGTGGCCGGCATGGTCCGCAACGAGATCGGGCCGGTTGCCGCCTTCAAGACGGTGATGGTGGTGCCGAAACTGCCCAAGACCCGATCAGGCAAGATCCTTCGTGGCACAATGCAGAAGATTGCCGACGACATGCCATGGACCATGCCGGCGACGATCGAGGATCCGGCGACGCTCGATGTGGTGCGGGAAACGCTTTGGAAAAACGGCTTTGTCCATGAAGAGAAAAGCGCAGCGGTACCGGCTGGATAGGCCAAAAAGAAAAGCCCCGGAGATGATCCGAGGCTTTTGAATTCTCTATGGCAAGGCGAGCGCTTAGAAGCGGTCGTCCTCGTCTTCTTCTTCGGTGCGGGTCGACTTGAGCGAGGAAAGCTTGGCGAAGACGGCGTCTGCGTCGATTTCCTTCTCTTCCTCACGCTCGCTGCGGTAATCGCCGAAGCCGAGGTTTTCGGTCTCGGAGGCCGGCTGCAGGGAGGCGCCGAGTTCGGCAGCGGTCGGCAGCGGACGGTTCTTGGCAGCCTTTTCGACTTCAAGGTCGAGGTCGATCTGCGAGCAGAGACCAAGCGTTACCGGATCCATCGGGGCAAGGTTTGCGGCGTTCCAATGGGTGCGCTCGCGGATCTGTTCGATGGTCGACTTGGTGGTGCCGACGAGACGCGAGATCTGCGCGTCCTTCAATTCCGGATGGTTGCGAACCAGCCAGAGAATGGCGTTCGGGCGGTCCTGACGCTTGGAGACCGGCGTGTAACGCGGGCCGCGACGCTTGGATTCCGGAACGCGAACCTTCGGCTCGGAAAGCTTCAGCTTGTAATTGATGTCCTTTTCGCCGCGTTCGATTTCATCGCGGGAAAGCTGGCCGGTGGCGATCGGGTCGAGGCCCTTGATACCCTGGGCGGCTTCGCCGTCGGCGACCGCCTTGACCTCGAGCGGATGCAATTTGCAGAACTGCGCGATCTGGTCGAAGGAGAGGGCCGTATTGTCGACAAGCCATACTGCGGTGGCCTTCGGCATAAGCAATTGTTGAGCCATGGGTATAGTTCCTCTGTCCGTCCGCGCCGGTGTCGCGGGCCGTGGGTATCAACCACAATTTCCGGGAATTCATCGCCGTATAATCGAATTAGGACAGAATTGCAATTCTCTGAAACAGGATCCTTGTCGATCGTAATTCAGACCCTCACAGCCATTTGTCTAATTGCCGCTTCCGCCCCAATTGCTATGAATGCCAAAATGTCGCACCGATGACGAATATCAGGTCGACGGTGCAAGTGTGGGAGGAAACACATGTCCGAAAAAGTCTATCCGGTTCTCAAGTCCACCAAGGCCAAGGCGCTCATCGACAAGGACAAATACGAAAAGTGGTATGAGGAGAGCATCGAGGATCCGGACAAGTTCTGGGGCAAGCATGGCCGCCGGATCGACTGGTTCAAGCCCTACACGAAAGTGAAGAACACGTCCTTCAAGGGAAGGGTCTCGATCAAGTGGTTCGAGGACGGGCTGACCAACGTTTCCTACAATTGCATCGACCGCCACCTGAAAACCCATGGCGAGCGCACGGCGATCATCTGGGAAGGTGACAACCCCTATATCGACAAGAAGATCACCTATAACCAGCTCTACGATCAGGTCTGCCGTATGGCGAACGTGCTGAAGAAGCACGGGGTCAAGAAGGGTGATCGCGTGACCATCTACATGCCGATGATCCCGGAAGCGGCCTATGCGATGCTGGCCTGCGCGCGCATCGGCGCGGTGCATTCCGTCGTCTTCGGCGGGTTTTCACCGGAAGCGCTGGCGGGCCGTATCGTCGACTGCCAGTCGACATTCGTGATTACCTGCGACGAGGGCGTGCGCGGCGGCAAGCCGGTGCCGCTAAAGGAAAATACCGACAAGGCGATCCATATCGCGGCGCGCCAGTATGTG
This sequence comes from Neorhizobium sp. UBA3556, assembly GCA_002376235.1. Lineage (GTDB taxonomy): Bacteria > Pseudomonadota > Alphaproteobacteria > Rhizobiales > Rhizobiaceae > Neorhizobium. The sequence goes on from DFNX01000004.1 coordinate 81,469, forward strand.
ACGGTGAACAAGGTTCTGGTCGTGCGCCGTACCGGCGGCAAGACCAACTGGGCACCGGGTCGCGATATCTGGTACCATCAGGAAATCGCCACCGTTAAGGGGCATTGCGAGCCAGTGAAGATGAAGGCGGAAGATCCGCTGTTCATTCTCTACACGTCCGGTTCGACCGGCAAGCCGAAAGGCGTGCTGCATACGACGGGCGGTTATCTCGTCTATGCGGCGATGACCCATGAATATACGTTCGATTATCAGGACGGCGATATCTACTGGTGTACGGCTGATGTCGGCTGGGTCACCGGACATTCTTATCTCGTCTACGGGCCCTTAGCGAACTGCGCGACGACGCTGATGTTCGAAGGGGTGCCCAATTTTCCGGATCAGGGCCGGTTCTGGGAGATTGTCGACAAGCACAAGGTCAACATCTTCTACACGGCGCCGACTGCGATCCGTTCGCTGATCGGGGCGGGTGACGAATTCGTCAAGCGATCCTCGCGTGAAAGCCTTAGACTGCTCGGCACGGTGGGCGAGCCGATCAACCCGGAAGCTTGGGAATGGTATTACAACGTGGTCGGCGAAAAGCGCTGCCCGGTGGTGGATACCTGGTGGCAGACGGAAACCGGCGGTCACATGATCACGCCGCTGCCGGGCGCGACGGACCTGAAGCCCGGATCGGCCACCAAGCCGTTCTTCGGGGTGAAGCCGCAGCTCGTCGATAACGAGGGCAATGTTCTCGAAGGGGCCGCCGACGGAAATCTCTGCATCATCGACAGTTGGCCGGGGCAGATGCGCACCGTCTATGGCGATCACGATCGCTTCATTCAGACCTATTTCTCCACCTACAAGGGGAAATATTTCACCGGCGACGGCTGCAGACGCGACGAGGATGGCTATTACTGGATCACCGGCCGCGTCGATGACGTGCTCAACGTGTCTGGCCATCGTCTGGGTACAGCGGAAGTGGAATCGGCGCTCGTTTCGCACCATCTGGTGTCAGAGGCGGCCGTGGTCGGTTATCCGCATGGCATCAAGGGACAGGGCATCTATTGCTATGTGACGCTGATGGCGGGCAATGCCGGGACCGACGAGTTGCGGCAGGAGCTTACCAAGCATGTCCGTAACGAGATCGGCCCGATTGCCGCGCCCGACAAGATCCAGTTCTCGCCGGGCCTGCCGAAAACCCGTTCCGGCAAGATCATGCGCCGCATCCTACGCAAGATCGCCGAGGACGATTTCGGCGCGCTCGGGGATACATCGACGCTTGCTGACCCCGCGGTGGTGGATGACCTGATCGCCAATCGTCAGAACAAGGTGGATGCCTGACTTTTGGAAATATCAGCTGCCGCAGGTCTCTCTCGGCTTGCGGCCGCCATCATAGCTGCGGACAAGGCCTGCGAGCAGCAGGCCGTCCGCCACGCTATGGCCGTCTGCAAGGATGACATCGGCAACGATGCGGCCGAAATATTTGTCACCGGAAATTCGTGTCAGCTGGATGGTGGGTGACTGCGCGGCCATGGTTTCGAGCGATTGGCGGGCATCCTGCCCCGCCGCTCGCACTGCTTCGCATTTCGACTTGAGTTCGGGTGCATCAATGCCGCGGATGCGGACATAGACTTCCATCTTCTGCTGCGGCCATGGCTGGGCTTCGACCAACAGCGTATCTCCATCGATGACGCGAAGAATTTCGGCAGAGACCGGACCGGAGATTTCATCGCGTGCCTTAGCCTCGGTCGTGAAGACCGACAGAATGACTGCAATGGAAAACAGCGCTCTGATCATGAAAGGAATAAATTCCGATCATCAATCCAAGTCAATAGGAATTTTATCTTATGTTTGAGCGAGGGCTCAGAAGTCGATGGCGCGGCCGTTGATTTCCCAGTCGCCGAAGCGGGCCGGATCCGCGCCGCCGCGGCCGCCGAATTCTTCCGGCATATTGGCCTTGCTCTCAGCCTGGCGGCGTTCTTCCGCTTCCTTCAGGGCGCGCTGCGCTGCCGGTGAAAGCGGCTTTTTGGCTGCACCATCTTCAGAGAGGTTTTCCATATTGTCGTTGTCCGCGTTTTGCATATTCCGCATCACTGCAAGGTTTATTGAAAAATTAGGTCGAATTGACCACATGATAGGGTGTTCATAACCGCTAGAAAACCCTTGAGCGATTATTCGGATCACTTGGGGATGAAATTGGCAACGGAGAGATGACGATGAATGTGATGCGCACCGCCATGCTTCTGGCCTTCATGACCGCCCTGTTCATGGGGATCGGATTTCTAATCGGCGGCAAAGGCGGCATGATGATCGCATTGGTGATCGCAGCCGGCATGAACCTGTTTTCCTATTGGAACTCGGACAAGATGGTGCTGCGCGCCTATCACGCCCAGGAGGTGGACGAGCGCACGGCACCGGAATTTTACCGGATGATCCGCGATCTTTCGGCCAATGCTGGTCTGCCAATGCCGAAGGTTTATATCTACGACAATCCGCAGCCGAATGCGTTTGCGACAGGCCGTAATCCTGAAAATTCTGCGGTCGCGGCTTCGACCGGGCTTTTGCAGCGTCTGACGCATGAGGAAGTCGCGGGTGTCATGGCGCATGAACTGGCGCATGTGCAGAACCGCGACACACTGATCATGACCATTACCGCAACGCTGGCAGGTGCGATTTCCATGCTCGGCAATTTCGCGTTCCTGTTCAGTGGCAATCGCGAGAACAACAACAATCCGTTTGGGTTCATTGGCGTGCTCGTGGCGATGATCGTGGCACCCTTCGCTGCGATGCTGGTGCAGATGGCGATCAGCCGTACGCGCGAATATTCTGCCGACCGTCGTGGTGCGGAAATCTGCGGCAACCCGATGTGGCTCGCCTCCGCGCTTGCCAAGATTGCAGGTTCCGCGCATTCGATCCCGAATTACGAGGCCGAGCGCAATCCGGCGACGGCGCATATGTTCATCATCAATCCGCTTTCCGGCGAGCGCATGGACAACCTGTTCTCGACGCATCCGAATACCGAAAACCGCATTGCCGCTCTCCAGCAAATGGCGAACGAGTTTCGCGGTGGTGGGTCGACGGGATCGTTTTCGGCTGGTAGACCCCAGCGAACCGCGCGCTCCGTGCCGAATGCAGGCGCAAATAATCCCTGGGGCCGCGGATCGGATGAACCGCGCAAAGGTCCCTGGTCTTGAACGAGCCAAAAAACAAGAAGACTCATAAACACTCGCCCAGGAAGCCGGCACCTCACGGCGCAGGTGCTGAGCCGAGAAAACCCGGTTTCGAAGTTCGGGCGACGGCCGCAAAGCTGCTTGCGGCCGCTGTCGATCGCAAGACGTCGCTCGATGGCATGCTGGACCTGACCCACGGCAATCCCGCCTACAAGGCATTGAACGATGCCGACCGGGCGCTGACGCGCGCCATCCTGACCACTGCTCTTCGCCATCTGCCGCGGCTTGAGGCGGCAATCGCCTCGATGATCGAAACGCCGCTGCCGGAAGGCGCGCGTGCGCTCCAGCATGTTCTGGTCGTTGCGGCAGCGCAGATCCTGCATCTGGACGTGCCTTCGCATGCTGCGGTCGATCTTGCCGTCGAGCAGGCCAATCGCGACCCGCGCAATCGTCGTTTCGCCAAGCTCGTCAATGCCGTCCTGCGCCGGCTGGTGCGGGAAAAGGACGAGGTTCTGGCGGCAACCGCCTCCATTTCGCCGGTGCCAGACTGGTTCCGTGCGCGGCTCGTGAGTGCCTATGGCGAGGCGGAAGCAACCCGGATTGCCGAGGCGCAGTTGACGCCGCCGGCTATCGACCTGACGGTCAAGCATGATCCGCAGGCATGGGCGGAAAAGCTCGGGGCAAAAGTCCTTCCTACCGGCAGCATCCGCCTTGGACAATTCGAGGGATCGGTGACCGCGCTCGAAGGTTTCGAGCGGGGCGATTGGTGGGTTCAGGACGCGGCTGCCAGCATTCCGGCAAAGCTGTTCGGTGACCTGAAGGGCAAGCGCGTGGCGGATCTGTGCGCGGCACCCGGTGGCAAGACTGCCCAGCTGATTGCAGCCGGTGCCGTGGTAACGGCCGTCGAACAGTCATCCAACCGTCTCGCGCGGCTGAAGGAAAACCTTAGCCGTCTTGACATGAATGCCGAGCTGGTGGGCGGGGACCTGTTCAAATATTCACCTGAAGAAAAGCTGGACGGCATTCTTCTCGATACGCCCTGCTCGTCCACCGGCACGACACGCCGGCATCCGGACGTGCTCTGGACCAAGGGCATGCAGGATATTGAGAAGCTGGCCGCGCTTCAGGAAAAGATGCTGCGCCATGCACTGACACTGGTGAATAGCGGCGGCGTGATCGTCTTTTCTAACTGCTCGCTGGATCCGATGGAGGGTGAGGAGCTGATCGAACGGGTGCTAGTCGATACCCCATCGGTAAAACGGATGCCGGTCGATCCGGCAAACTGGCCGGGGCTTGAAAATGCCATCACGGCTCAGGGCGATTTCCGGACGACACCCGCTATGATCCCGCCTTCAGATGGTTTTGCCGGCGGCATGGACGGGTTCTTTGCCAGCGTGTTGCGGGTCGAGTAAGGTTTTGTTCACCATACCGGCGTCATACTTCAAATCCATCTAAAATTGATTCAGCTGATCTAGCAACAACCATTCCGGCGGAGAAACCAGAGTGACCATGCGGCTCGCCGATCGCCGAAGGCTTCTGGCTTCCGGTATGAAGGAAATGCGGCGACGTTTGCGCCTCCGCATCGCGCCTTATCGCGTCGCCTTGTCCGCTCCGATGGCATCGGTTCCCGAACGGCTGATCGTTGCCCCGACGGATCTTCGTCCGGTCGATCCCTTTATTGCGCACGAAATTCTCGAGGGGCGTTTTCCGCTGGCGGGAAGGGTGCTTGAGACGCTCGGAGACTCTCCTTTCGAGTTGGAGCTGCCTTCGCGGGCTTTTGCCGAGCGCCTGCATGGTTTCGGCTGGCTTCGGCATATCAGGGCTGACAGGACGGAAGCGGGTTGCGCGCATGCCCGGCATATCGTGTCGGACTGGATCAATATCCATGGCCGCCGGCGCCGGGGCATTGCTTGGGAGCCGAATGTGGTGGCGACACGGGTCATCGGCTGGCTGTCCCACTCGACGATCATTCTGCATGCGGCCGAAGCGGGTTTCTACCGGCGCTTCATGAAGAACCTCGCCTATCAAATCAGCTATCTGAGAAAAATTGCCGATAGCTGCCCGGATGCCGAAAGCCGGCTCAGGGTCAGGACTGCGCTGGCAATGGCGTCTCTATCCGTACCTACCCGCGTTACGGGGATAAAGCGCGAGGCAATGCTTCTCGACCGAGAGCTTGATCGCCAGATCCTTGCCGATGGCGGGCATGTTGCGCGTAATCCGCGCGCCATCCTCGATATCCTGATCGATCTTTTGCCGCTCCGGCAGACTTATATCAATCTCGGCCACGATGTGCCCCAGAAGCTTATTCCGGCGATCGACCGCATGTATCCGGCCCTGCGGTTCTTCCGCCACCAGGATGGCGATCTCGCATTATTCAACGGTGCCGGTTCGACTTCGGCCAGCGAGTTGATGTCGGTCCTGCGTTACGACGAATCCGCCGGAAAGCCGTTCAAGGCCTTACCACAGATGAATTATCATCGGCTCAGTGCCGACAATACGATCATCATCGCCGACACTGGATGCCCGAGTTCGATCGCGGCATCGAGGGGCGCGCATGCGGGTTGCCTTTCGTTCGAAATGTCGTCGGGCCGCAATCGTTTCATCGTCAATTCCGGCTCGCCGAAATTCGCCAATCGCTTTTACAAACATCTTGCCCGTTCCACTGCAGCCCACTCGACCGTCATCATCGAGGAAACATCATCCAGCCGGGTGATCAATTCGTCCTTCGCTGGCTCCATCCTGTTACCGGGTGTTTCGAAGATCGATGTCGAGCGCTGGGACGACAAGCACGGCAATGACTGGCTGCGGGCCCGGCATGATGGTTACGTCGAAAATTTCGGCTATACCCATGAGCGCGAGATCGCGCTTAGCTCTGGCGGCGACAAGATCAAGGGATGCGACCGGCTGATCCCCGAAGAGGGACAAGGCAAGGATAGCCTGACGGCGATTGTGCGCTTTCATATTCATCCGGCGATCAATCTGTTCCGCAGAGATAGCGAGAGCATTGTTCTGGGTGCTCCCGACGGTGAGACCTGGATTTTTGCTGCACCGGGCCTGCATGTGCTGATCGACGAGGACATCTTCTTCGCCGATGTTTCCGGCATGAGGCCAAGCCAGCAATTGGCGATCGAAGTGCCGGTTCTAGGGCTTCGGGAAATCCGCTGGATGTTGCGGCGGAGCGAATAGGCGTTTCTTCTTTGCGCCAGCTGTGCTAACCGCGGCCCATCCCTTTCCCGCCCCTCTGTGGCAAGCTCTTTCAGGAGAGACCGATGGCCGTTGCTTCCAAAAAAATCCCCGCTCCCGACCGCGTGAAAATCCGCACCGCTCTGCTTTCCGTGTCTGACAAGACCGGTATCATCGAGCTGGCAAAGGCGCTCGCCGAACAGGGCGTCAGGCTGCTATCGACCGGCGGCACGCACAAGGCTATCGCTGCAGCCGGGCTTGCAGTCACCGATGTCTCCGAAGTGACCGGTTTCCCGGAAATCATGGACGGCCGTGTGAAGACGCTGCATCCGAATGTTCATGGTGGCCTGCTGTCGATCCGTGACGACGAGGAACATGTCGCGGCGATGAAGCAGCATGGTATCGAGGGTATCGATCTTGCCGTGATCAATCTTTACCCGTTTGAGGAAGTGCGCGCTGCCGGCGGTGACTATCCGACGACGGTCGAAAACATCGATATAGGCGGCCCGGCGATGATCCGTGCTTCGGCCAAGAACCATGCTTATGTTACGATCGTTACCGATCCGGCCGACTATGCGCCTTTGATCGAGGCGCTGAAGGCCAATGGCGGCGAGACGGAATATGCCTTCCGCCAGAAGCTGGCGGCCAAGGCCTATGCCCGCACCGCGGCCTATGACACGGCGATTTCCAACTGGTTTGCCGAAGCGCTCGAAATCGAGACGCCGGCTTACCGGACGATCGGTGGCGTGCTGAAGGAAGCCATGCGTTATGGCGAAAACCCGCATCAGAGCGCCGGTTTCTACGTGACGGGCGAAAACCGCCCAGGTGTTGCGACCGCAACTCTGCTGCAGGGCAAGCAGCTTTCCTACAACAACATCAACGACACTGACGGCGCTTTCGAACTGATCGGCGAGTTTGCCGCCGATCAGGGTCCGGCCTGCGCGATCATCAAGCACGCCAATCCCTGTGGTGTTGCCGCCGGCTCGACGCTGAAGGACGCTTATCTGCGGGCACTGGCCTGCGACAGCACCTCTGCCTTCGGCGGCATCATTGCGCTCAACCAGCTTCTCGATGGCGAGACGGCGGAAGAGATCGTCAAGCTGTTCACAGAAGTCATCATTGCCCCGGAAGTGTCGGAAGAGGCAAAAGCGATCATTGCCAAGAAGCCGAACCTTCGCCTGCTCGTGACAGGTGGTCTGCCCGACCCGCGTTCGCGCGGCATTACCGCAAAGACGGTTGCCGGCGGCCTTCTGGTGCAGAGCCGCGACAGCGGCGTGATCGAGGATGTCGAGCTAAAGGTCGTGACCAAGCGTGCGCCGACAGCGACCGAGATGGAAGACCTGAAGTTCGCTTACAAGGTTGCCAAGCACGTCAAGTCGAACGCTATCGTCTATGCCAAGGAAGGCCAGACGGCGGGTATCGGTGCGGGCCAGATGAGCCGCATCGATTCCGCACGTATCGCAGGTTTGAAGGCTGAGGATGCTGCCAGGGCGATGGGTTGGGTCGAGCCCATGACCAAGGGTTCGGCTGTTGCTTCGGAAGCCTTCTTCCCGTTCGCTGACGGCCTTCTTTCGGCGATTTCGGCCGGTGCAACCGCCGTTATCCAGCCGGGCGGTTCCATGCGCGATGCGGAAGTGATTGCCGCTGCCGACGAGCATAACGTCGCCATGGTCTTCACCGGAATGCGCCACTTCCGGCACTAAGCCGGCAACTACTTAGCCGGAGTCACTCCGGCTTTGTCAGCCGGATATGGCGTCGCGATGAGCAGCGCCAGACCGGCCACGAGGAAGATCAGCAGCGTTGCCATGCCAAGATGGGCGGAGCCCGTGGCATAGGTGACAAGAGAAAAGGACAGGGTGGCGAGAAAGCTCGTCGCCCGTCCCGACAACGCATAGATGCCGAAATAGCGGCCGGCTTCATCAAGTTCGATCGACCGCGCCAAATAGGAACGCGAAGAAGCCTGTATCGGGCCAAAGGCAATGCCGATCAAAAGGCCGAACAGGACATATGCTTTTTCCGCCGCGGTGCCGAACCAGCCCTGACTGTCTTCCAGCGACAATGGGATCATCCCGAACAGCACACTGTCCGGATTGGTGGAGATGATGCCGAGCGTTGCTACGAGCAACAGGACCAGGCTGATCAGCACGACGGCCTTGGAGCCGAACATCTTGTCCAGCATACCTGCCGCGATGCAGCCGAAGATGGCGACGACATTGAGAATGATGCCGTAGAGGCCGATCTCGATCGTTGCCCAGCCGAACATGCCTGCGGCGAAGACACCGCCGAGGATGAGGAGGCCGTTGACGCCATCCTGATAGAGCATGCGGGCTATCAGGAAGCGGGTGATGCCCCGGCGCCGGCGCAGTTCGCCAAGCGTACTGCGCAGCTCCGTCAGGCCGGAGCGAACGGCGGCGGCCAAGGGTAGGCCCTTTTTCGCATCCGGCGTGAAGAGAAACATCGGCAGGATGAAGAAAAAATACCAGATCGCCGCGATCGGGCCGGTGATGCGGGCATCCTCGCCGAGCACCGGATCAAGACCGAAAAGCGGGGGGATGCCGATCAGCGTCAGGCCGGTTTCGGGATTTGCGGCAAGCAGCGCCACGACTGCGATCAGCACGATCATGCCACCGAGATAACCGAGACCCCAGGCGATGTTAGAGATCCTGCCGACCTCATCCCTCGAGACGAGGCGCGGCATCATGGAATCGTTGAAGACGATGGAAAACTCCGCCGCGATCGATGCCAGGATCATCAGAGTGACCGGCAGGATCATCGCGGAGCCGGGTGCGGCGAACCACAGCATTAGCAGGCTTGCGATCTTCACGGCCGCAAAGCTCGCGATCCATGGCTTGCGTGCACCGGACTGGTCGGCAATCGAGCCGAGAACCGGCGACAGGATGGCGATGACGATCGAGGAGACCGTCGCCATGTTGCTCCATGCCGCCTGAGCCGAGATCGGGTCGTCGGTCAACCGAGCGACGAAATAGGGGCCGAAGATGAAGGTCGTGACAACGGTGAAGAAGGGTTGCGCCGCCCAGTCGAACAGCATCCAGCCCCAGATACCGCGCCGGCTCGCTTTCGCCGGCGCTTGATCGATGTCGTGACCTCCCATTCAGCCCCTCGCTTTACGCCAATCTTCCGTGTGCCAAATCGCCGAGCAGGCCAGCCGCAACGGAGATCTTCGGCAAGGTCAGGTCGCCGCTGTCACTGAGCGCCATCAACTCGGCCCCGATGCGATTTACACGCATGCGGTCGGCGGTAATCCAGGCTTGGACCGGCTTCTTGTCCTTCCGGTGTTCGGTGAGCGCCGTAATGACGATGTCACGCCGCGCGGAGGCAAGCTGCTGCAGGCCGCGGGACAGAGCAAGGCTTTCGTAATGGTCCGACGTGCTGATCCTTTCACCGGCAACGATCAGGCGGTTGACGCGGAAGGTCTTGGTGACGTCGAAATAGCTTTCGGCGGCGCGCGCCATGCTCTCGCCGGTTCGATCGGCAATCAGCATAATTTCCGGAGCGATGACAAGAGCCGACAGTGTACGGATCTCGGCGATAAGGCTTGCCGGAGCGCCCTGAGCCTCAAGTTCGGCCGCAAGCGGCGCCGTTTCGGCAATCACTTCCTCGGTCATGGCACCATGCAGGCCCTTGATCGCAGACTTGAGCCTCGCAACAGCCTCGGTCAGCGGTGCGGCGCTGATCTGCGTCTGAAGGGCGAGATAGGTGCCGATGGTGATGATGCGGTTGATCTGCGCATGCAGATCGTTCTGAACCGATCCCGGGATGCGATTGTCCAGCGCATCGACCTCGGCCCATAGGCGCGGAAGATCGAACCCGTCGCGGATGAGGAAGATTGCCTTCACGACATTCGCCGCCGTTGCGCCGGTCATGTCGCTCATCATCTGGATGAAGCCCGGACCGCCGCGGTTGACCGCTTCGTTTGCAAGTGCGGTTGCGACGATTTCGCGATGCAGGCGATGGTTTTCGATATCGCCGGCATAGGGCTTCTGCATCTTGGCCGGGAAATAGGCCTTGAGGATCGCCGCAAAATACGGGTCGTCCGGGATGGCGCTTTCGAGAAGCGCATCGAAGAGTACGATCTTCGAATAGGAAAGCAGAACGCCGATTTCCGGGCGGGAGAGCGGCTTGCCCGCTGCATAACGCTCGGCGAGTTCCGCATCGTCCGGCAAGGTCTCGACCTTGCGGTTGAGCTTGCCCTGCCCTTCCAGCACGGACATCAGGCGGGAGAGCTGTTCGCGGTTGCCGATGCCCCTGCGTTCGATCAGCGAGATCGACAGCGGCTGGAGATAGTTGTTGCGAAGAACCAGTTCCGCTACTTCATCGGTCATCGAGGCCAGAAGCTTGTTGCGCTTGTCACGCGGCAGGCGACCATCTTGCATGGCCGCGTTGAGTGCGATCTTGATATTGACCTCGACGTCGGAGGAGTTGACGCCGGCGGAATTGTCGATCGCATCGGAATTGCAGCGTCCGCCTGCGAGCGAATAGGCAATGCGGCCCTTCTGGGTGACGCCGAGATTGGCACCCTCGCCGATCACCTTGGCGCGCACTTCGCCTGCTGTGACACGGATCGGGTCATTGGCACGATCGCCGACCTCCGTATCCGTTTCGGCTGCCGCGCGGATATAGGTGCCGATGCCGCCGAACCAGAGAAGATCGGCTTCGCTCTTCAAGATCGCAGTCATGATCTCGAACGGTGTGGCCGTCGTCTTGTCCAGCCCGATGGCCGCTGCCGCCTGCTTGGTCAGCTTTACCGATTTTTCCGTGCGGGAAATGATCATCGCGCCTTCGGACAGCGTGCTGCGATCATAATCCTGCCAGCTGGAGCGCGGCAGGACGAACATGCGGCTGCGCTCCTTGAAGGATTTTTGGGTGTCCGGATCCGGATCGATGAAGATATCGCGGTGATCGAAGGCGGCGATCAGGCGGATCTTTGGCGATAGCAGCATGCCGTTGCCGAAGACGTCGCCGGACATGTCGCCGACGCCGACGACGTTGAAGGGAGTCGTCTGGATATCGACATCCATTTCACGGAAGTGGCGCTTGACCGCTTCCCATGCACCGCGGGCGGTAATGCCCATCTTCTTGTGATCGTAACCTGCCGATCCGCCGGAAGCGAATGCGTCATCGAGCCAGAAGCCGGCTTCCTGTGCAAGCCCATTGGCGGTGTCGGAGAAGGTTGCGGTGCCCTTGTCGGCGGCGACGACGAAATAGGGGTCGTCGCCATCAATGCGGATCGTGTCCTTCGGCCCGACGATCTCGCCCTCGATGATGTTATCGGTGATCGAAAGGAGCGTGCGGATATAGGTCTTGTAGGCTTCCTTGCCGGCATTGAAGACTTCGTCACGCGAGCCACCGGCGGGCAGCATTTTCGGGAAGAAGCCACCCTTCGCGCCGACCGGCACGATGACGGCGTTTTTGACCTGCTGGGCCTTGACGAGGCCAAGCACTTCGGTCCGGTAATCCTCACCGCGATCCGACCAGCGCAGGCCGCCGCGGGCCACCTTGCCGAAACGCAGGTGCACGCCTTCTACCTCGGTGCCGTAAACGAACATCTCGCGGAAAGGGCGGGGTTGCGGCAGACCGTCAAGAAGCTCGGGATCGAACTTGAAGGCCAGCATTCTCTTCGGCGCGCCGTTTTCATCGCGCTGGAAATAATTGGTGCGCAGCGTCGAATCGATGGCGTTGACGAAACGCCTCAGCGTGCGGTCCTCGTCGAGGCTGGGAACGGCCGAGAGGCTTATCTCGATTGCGCCGTGAAGCTGAGCCAGCTTCTTCGTTCTTGCCTTTTCGGCAATATCCGGATCGAAACTGGCTTGGAATAGCTTGAAGATGATTGCCGAAGACTCGGGGTACTTTACCAGCGTATCGGCGATATAGGCCTGAGAGTAGACAATTCCCGTCTGGCGCAGATACCGGGCATAGGCGCGCAGAACCGTGGTTTCGCGGGCAGAGAGGCCAGCCAGCAGAACAAGACGGTTGAAGCCGTCATTGTCGACCGATCCCTCGAATGCCAGAAGAAATGCCTCTTCGAGCAGCGGGCCTTCCTGCGACAGGTCGATCTCGCGTCCATCACGGAGCTGCAGTTCCATGTCATGCAGGACGATCAGCTTGGCGTCCGGGCCGACGTGAATTTCGAAGGTCTGTTCGCTGACCACCCGGAAGCCAAGGTTTTCCAGAAGCGGCACGCGGCGCGACAGCGACAGGTGGTGATCGCCGTGGAAGATTTTTAGCGAGACGCTGTTGGCCTCATCGGTCGGGCGCTTGTAGAATTCGATACGGACGGTTTCGCCGGAGGCGCAGGCGGCGATATCCGGCAGGTCGGCAAAGGTTTCTTCCGGCGTGAAGGCTTCCTGGAAGGCATTGGTCACCGAAAGCCGGGGGCCGTTTTCGGCCAAAAGAGAGAACTGCTCTTCCCAGGGTGTGGAGATCAGGCGGATCGCTTCCTCGAGCTTTGCCTGGCTGATGCGGGGCGTCTTGCCGCCGCGGCGTCCGATGATGAAATGCACGCGTGCCACGCCGCCTTCGGGGAAGGCTGGATAATAGGCCGATACATGGCCTTCAAATACGTGCGCCAGATAGGCGCCGACCTTTTCCCGAACCAGGGAGTTATAGTCCTCGCGCGGCACGTAAACGATCGTCGAGACGAAGCGGTCGAAATGGTCGATACGGGCAAGGGTGCGCACGCGCGGCCTCTCGCTCAATTCCATGATCTGTTCGCAGAACTTCGCCAAAAGATCCGTATCGATCTGGAAAAGATCGTCACGCGGGTAGGATTCGAGCGTGTTTTCCAGCATGCGGCCGGAATGACTGTAGGGGTCGAAACCGAAATGCCGGTCGATGTCATCGACCTTTTCGCGCAGCAGCGGAATTTCACGGACAGATTGGGTATAGGCGGTGGCGGTGAAAAGGCCAACGATCCGCAGTTCGCCGACGACATGACCGTTCTCGTCAAACCGCTTGACGCCGATATAGTCCATATAGGCGCGTCGATGGACAACGGACTTCACATTCGCCTTGGTGACGATGAGGAATTGTGGTCCATCGAGGAATTCGAGAATTTCCGGCGTGGTCGTTACCTGATCCTTGCCCTGGCGCAGAACCAGGACGTCCGGATCTGAAAGAATGCCGAGGCCCCTGCCCTGGCCGCGTTCTACGGTCGCCTTGGAGCCCTTGCCCGAATAGACGTATTCGCGCATGCCGAGGAAGGTGAAGTTGTCGTCCCGCAGCCAGTCGAGGAAGGCCAATGCCTCCTCGCGGTTGGCGCCCTTGCGGGGCTTGGCATTCAACAGTTGCTTTGCGGCGCCATCCATGGTGTCGAGCATGGCGGACCAGTCGGTGATCGACAGATGCACCTGATCGAGAATGAAGCGGATGCGCTCGATCAGAAGATTGGCCTGCTCCTCGTTCAACTGAGCGATATGCAGCTGGATAAGGCTGACCTGATGCGCGGGGTCGGTCGGCTCTTCATTGCTGCGCAGCACCGGTTCCTTGCCCGGTTCGATCGTCAGGATCGGGTGCACGGCCATGACGAGGCCACGGTGGCTGGCAGTTACTTCGCCCATCACGGAATCGAAAAGGAACGGCATGTTCCGGTCGATCACGGTCAAAACCCAGACGGCTATTCCGTCCGGATCGACACCTGGTATCTGGGTGACGGTGATATCGGCACGGACGCGATTCCAGGCCTTGACGCGGGCTGCAGCATGCACTGCTGCGATTCCGAGCATTTCCGGGGTGTAGCTTGAAAGATCGTCGTCGCTTGCGCGTCCGAACAGAATGGCTGGATCGAGAAAGTCCTTGCCGGCCTTGCTCGCGAATGATCGCGCCCCATCCATCTGCTTGCTGCGCTTGGGGCTATTCTTCCAGACCATGATCTCTCCCTTTTCTGGCTGAATACTGCAAAGAACGGTGCGAATCCGTCCGAATGGCAGCAGTTAGCACTGTTTTGCGCAGCAATCTTGACAGGAATTGGCAAAGAATTGTTGCCACGACAATAAAATCGATTTTTAGCACGTGATCATGAATATAGCCCTTCCTTGGCCCCTAACCTCATAGGATCTGCAAATAGGGCCAATTCAAAAGCCTATGAGGCCAAAGCGAGTGAGGAGCGGGATTGCGTGTAACGGGCCGTTGATCTTGTTTCAAAGGCATAATATTCGTAGCCCTCATGACCTATTTCCCAGCCAAACTGCTTGCGGGCTACCGCAATTTCATGAGCGGACGCTATACCGATGAGCGCGAGCGCTACCGTGTTCTTGCCGAAAACGGGCAGAAGCCGCACACGCTTCTGATTGCCTGTTGTGACTCCCGCGCCGCGCCGGAAACGATTTTCGACTGCGGACCGGGTGAGCTTTTCGTGGTTCGCAACATCGCCAACATGGTGCCGCCCTATGAGCCGGACAGCCAGTTCCATGGCACGTCAGCAGCGCTCGAATATGCAATCCAGGTATTGAAGATCCGCGATATCGTGGTGATGGGCCATGGCCGCTGCGGTGGCATTCAGGCGGCGCTGGATCCGACGCTCGAGCCGCTTTCGCCGGGCGACTTCATCGGAAAGTGGATCGGCCTTGTCAGGCCTGCGGCTTCGCAGATCCAGAGCAATAACCTGATGACCGCATCTGAACGGCAGACGGCTCTTGAGCGCGTTTCGATCCGCAATTCGATCGCCAATCTCGCAAGTTTCCCGTTCATCGAGGCGCTGACGGAAAAGGGTGAACTGTCGGTTCACGGTGCCTGGTTCGATATTTCGAGCGGAGAGCTGTGGGTGATGAACCAGAAGGGCGATTTCATCCGCCCCGATCTGGAAACGGAACTGGCGCCTGCCGAAGAGGATCAGGCGCCTGCTCCCTGACGATTATTTGCCGTCGATCTCAGCGCCCATGTAAGCAATGGCGCGCTGATAGACGGTTGCAGCATTCCAGCCCTGGATGGCTACGAAGCTCGGCTGGCCGGGCTGGTAGCCAGCACCGGCGACCCAGCCGTGGCCTTTGAGGAAGTTGGCGGTCGATGTGAGCGCATCGGCACGCGAACCAACCATGTCAACATGGCCGTCGCCATCGCCGTCTGCGCCGTAACGGATGACGTTCAGCGGCAGGAACTGGGTCTGGCCGATTTCGCCGTGGGCTGCGCCCTTGGCAGTCGTGCTCAGGTCGCCGCGGGCGACGAGTTTCAATGCGGCATAGAGCTGTTCGGTAAAGTAGTCCGAACGGCGGCAGTCATAGGCAAGTGTCGCCACAGCCGAGAGGGTGTGCTGGTTGCCCATGAAGCGACCAAAACCCGTTTCCATGCCCCAGATAGCGATAATCGGTCCAGCCGGGACGCCATAACGGCGCTCAAGGCGATCGAAAAGCGAGGCATTGGCGGACTTCATCTTCTTACCCTGCGAGATGATGGTCGTCGCGCCGCGTTTTCTGAGGAACTCATCGAAGGAAAGCTTGAAGCTCTTCTGGCCGCGGTCAGCGCTGATCGTGGCGCGATTGTAGGAGACGCTGGCAAAAGCGCGCTCGACTACTGCGGGGCTGATCCCGTTCGATGGAGCGATCTGTTTGAAATCCTGTACCCAGCGATTGAAGCCGGAGGAATCGTTTCCGCATTGCTGCGCAGCAGCTGGGCCTGCGATCGTGAGTGCGGTGAAGGCCAGTCCTGCGAGTAGAAGCTTGTTCATGCTTTAATCCGTGTTTGCCGTTCAGCGGCGGTGCATCCCTGCCCCACTATTCGTTGCAAATGTTCCGGGTTGCAAGCAAACACCGTCCGAATCCGCATGAATAGTTCGTGAGGACATTCTTACAAAAAGAAAACCCCGCCCAATGACGGGATTTTCTAGATCGATATGCTTAACAATTTCTGATTTTTCAGGCTGCGGCCTTGCGCGGCTTGATAAGGCCACGGTTGACCAGCAGTTCTGCGATCTGGATGGCGTTAAGTGCGGCACCCTTGCGCAAGTTGTCGGAGACGACCCAGATGTTGAGGCCGTTTTCGACCGTAGCATCCTCGCGGATACGGGAGATGTAGGTCGCATCTTCACCGGCGGATTCAACCGGGGTGATGTAGCCGCCATTTTCATGCTTATCGATGACGAGGCAGCCCGGTGCTTCGCGCAGGATATCGCGCGCCTGATCGGCGGTGATCTCGTTTTCGAACTCGATATTGACCGATTCGGAGTGGCCGATGAAAACCGGAACGCGCACGGCGGTGCAGGTTACTTTGATCTTCGGATCGAGCATCTTCTTTGTCTCGGCGAGAACCTTCCACTCTTCCTTTGTGTATCCGTCTTCCATGAAGACATCGATATGTGGAATGACGTTGAAGGCGATGCGCTTGGTGAACTTCTTCGATTCGATCGGATCGGCAACGAAGACGGCACGGGTCTGGGTGAAGAGTTCGTCCATGCCTTCCTTGCCGGCGCCGGAGACCGACTGGTAGGTGGAGACGACGACGCGCTTGATCTTGGCAGCATCATGCAGCGGCTTCAAGGCGACGACGAGCTGAGCAGTCGAGCAATTCGGATTTGCGATGATGTTCTTCTTGGTGAAGCCGGTGACCGCATCCGGGTTTACTTCCGGGACGATGAGCGGCACTTCCGAATCGTAACGCCAGGCGGACGAGTTGTCGATGACGACGCAACCCTGCGCGCCGATCTTGGGCGACCACTTCTTGGAGATATCGCCACCGGCGGACATCAGGCAGATGTCGGTGTCGGAGAAATCGTAGTTCTCAAGGTTGGAGACCTTTAGCGTCTTGTCGCCGAAAGATACTTCGGTGCCCTGGCTGCGCGCAGAAGCCAGTGCGACAACCTCGGAAGCAGGAAAACCGCGTTCTGCCAGGATGTTCAGCATTTCCCTGCCGACATTGCCGGTAGCACCGGCGACTGCAATCTTGAAACCCATGTCTATGCTCTCTTTCTGTCTCTCCTCGGTCTTGTGAGGGGGAAGCCGTACCTCAGAGGCACGGTGTTCCTTGTCCCCGGCCTTACCGGGGAGAGAGCGGCGGGCCAGAGACGTCAGACGGTTTTCGTCGTCGTTTTGGCCTTGGTTTTGGAGAAAGCGAAAAAACGCTGTCCGGCTTGTTCAGCCGGCAGGCAAGATGCAGCGATGTCAAAGTCGCAGGCGATCATAGGGGCGTTTTCCCGTTCGCGCATGTGTTTAGAACATTTTGGAATGGAGTCAAGCTACGTGGAGCATCCATGCGGCCTCGCTTGAAAGCCGTTTTTTTAGACGAAAGTCATAATCCCAAAGCATCACTCACCGGATGTCCTGTTTTCTGTCAATCTGGGATTATCGCGTCACGGTTGTTTCGGTGAAGGAGGAAAGCCGAAACGGTTTGCCGGACGCGGGTTTCACCTTGTTGGGAGGACGACAATGGCAAATGTCACAGCGACGGCCGATACCAGGACAAAGCCGATGACGCCCGAGGAGAGGAAGGTGATCATCGCCTCCTCGCTCGGTACCGTGTTCGAGTGGTACGATTTCTATCTTTACGGAACGCTGGCTGCGATTATCGGCAAGCAGTTCTTCTCGCAATTCCCACCGGCGACGCAGGCGATTTTCGCACTCCTGACATTTGCCGCAGGCTTTCTGGTCCGGCCGTTTGGCGCGCTGGTCTTCGGTCGTCTCGGAGATCTTGTCGGCCGCAAATACACCTTTCTTCTCACCATCCTGATCATGGGTCTATCGACCTTTGCTGTCGGTCTTCTGCCGAGCTATGATCAGATCGGTGTCATTGCGCCCATCATTCTTGTCCTGCTGCGCATGGCTCAAGGCCTGGCGCTGGGCGGTGAATATGGCGGTGCGGTGGTCTATGTTGCCGAGCACTCGCCGCGCAACAGGCGCGGTTTCTACACCGCCTGGATCCAGACCACGGCGACGCTGGGTCTGCTTCTGTCACTGTTCGTGATTGTTACCTTGCGCATGAACCTCGGTGAGGAGGCATTCCAGACGACACAGCCGATCTTGTTCGGCCTTCAGGGCGGATGGCGCATTCCCTTCCTCCTGTCGATCATCCTGCTGATCATCTCGATCTACATTCGTCTGCAGATGCATGAATCGCCGCTCTTCAAAAAGATGAAGGAAGAAGGCACCCAGTCGAAGGCACCGCTGTCGGAAGCATTCGGTACCTGGAACAACGGCAGGATTGTGCTGATCGCGCTGTTCGGTCTCGTGATCGGTCAGGCGGTTGTCTGGTATACGGGGCAGTTCTATGCCTTGTTCTTTCTCCAGACCGTGCTGAAGGTCGACCTTCTCACTGCCAACGTGCTGATTGCCTGGGCGCTGATTATCGCTACCCCCTTCTTCCTGGTGTTCGGCTCGCTTTCTGACCGGATCGGACGCAAACCGGTGATCCTGGCGGGCTGCATTCTCGCGGCAGCGACTTACTTCCCGCTGTTCAGCGCGCTGACAACGGCTGCCAATCCGACCTATGCCAACGCTATCGAGACCGTGAAGGCAGAGGTCTCAGCCGATCCCGCCACTTGCGGCTCCCTGTTCGACCCGGTCGGGATTCGCACCTTCACGACGCCTTGCGACGTGATGCGCCGAACCATGTCACAGCAGGCCTTCCGTTATACTCAGGTGAGCGCGCCCGCCGGTTCACCGGCTCAGCTCATCATCAACGGCGGTACGCCGATCGCCTTCACTGATGCTCCGGCTTTCAGTGCGGCGCTCGGCCCCGCCATGGTGGCGGCCGGCTATCCGGCTGCGAATGACCCGGCAAAGGTCAAGGTAGACGGGTTCTTCTCTGCGCTTGCCAACGGTCAATCGCTGAAAATCATCGCCATCCTGACGATCATGGTCATCTACGTCACCATCGTCTACGGCCCGATTGCCGCTGCGCTTGTCGAGTTCTTCCCGACCCGCATCCGCTATACGGCGATGTCGCTGCCTTACCACATTGGTAATGGCTGGTTCGGTGGCCTGCTGCCGGCCACATCCTTCGCGATCGTCGCCTCTACCGGCGATATCTTTGCTGGTCTTTGGTATCCCGTCCTCTTTGCCCTGATGACGGTCGTTATCGGTGCCCTTTTCGTCCGGGAGAGACGGGACGTCGATCTGGCGAACTGAGGCGGATCAGCATAAAAAAGGGCCCGGCACATCGTGCCGGGCCCTTTCTGTTCGTTTTCTTGGGTTCAGGCGGAAAATGCCTGGAATTCCTCGAGAATGGCGTCGCCCATCTCGGTCGTGCCGACCTGGCGGCAACCTTCCGCCATGATGTCGCCGGTGCGGATGCCCTTGTCGAGCACCGTGGCGATCGCCTTTTCGAGGTGATCGGCTTCCGCAATCATGTTGAACGAGTAACGCAGGCACATGGCGAAGGAGGCAATCATCGCGATCGGGTTGGCGATGCCTTTTCCGGCGATGTCCGGTGCGGAGCCATGTACCGGTTCATACATGGCCTTGCGCTGACCTGTCTTGGCATCTGCGGCACCAAGCGAGGCGGAAGGCAGCATGCCGAGCGAGCCGGTCAGCATGGCGGCCACGTCCGACAGCATGTCGCCGAAAAGGTTGTCGGTGACGATGACATCGAACTGTTTTGGCGCGCGAACGAGCTGCATGCCACCGGCATCGGCCAGCATATGTTCCAGCTTCACGTCGGAATAGGAGCGCTTGTGGGTTTCAGTCACGACCTGATTCCACAGAACACCGGATTTCATGACATTGCGCTTTTCCATCGAGCAGACGGTATTTTTGCGCGTACGGGCCAGTTCGAAGGCGACGCCGGCGATGCGCTCGATCTCGTATGTATCGTAGATCTGAGTATCGATGCCGCGCTTCTGGCCGTTGCCGAGATCGATGATTTCCTTCGGTTCGCCGAAATAGACGCCGCCGGTCAGTTCGCGAACGATCAGGATGTCGAGACCTTCGACGAGTTCAGGCTTCAGCGATGAAGCGGAGGCCAGGGCCGGGTAGCAGATTGCCGGGCGCAGGTTGGCGAAAAGCTCCATGTCCTTGCGCAGGCGCAGGAGGCCGGCTTCCGGGCGAACCTCATAGGGGACCGCATCCCATTTCGGGCCGCCGACGGCACCGAACAGAACGGCATCCGCCGCCATTGCCTTGGCCATGTCCTCTTCGGAAATCGCAACGCCATGGGCGTCATAGGCGCTGCCGCCGACGAGGCCCTCGTCGAGCGAGAAATCGGCCTTCATCGCGCCGTTCATGTAGGCGATGATCTTGCGGACTTCGCCCATGGCTTCAGGGCCGATGCCGTCACCGGGAAGAAGGAAGAGGTTCTTTGCCATTCGTCTGCTGTCCTTGCAGTTCTTACAGGCTCACAATACCTCACGCAGTGTTGCTGCGCCTGGAAACCCCTTGTCCGAGCCTGTCGCAGGACAAGGGCCTTGTCTTACTAGAGCCAGGGACGATCGCTGCGGTTCTTCGTCTCGAAGCTTGCGATTGCAGCATCGCTTTTCAGCGTCGAGGCGATATCATCCAGCCCTTCCAACAGGATATGGCGGCGGCCGGCGTCGATATCGAAATGAAGGCGGCCGCCATCCGGGCCGGTGATTTCCTGGGCTTCAAGATCGACCGTCAGGATGGCGTTCGAGCCACGCTCAGCGTCATCCATCAGCTTTTCCAGATCTTCGGGGCTGACGACGATCGGCAGAATGCCGTTCTTGAAACAGTTATTGTAAAAAATGTCGGCGAAGCTGGTGGAGATCACGCAACGGATGCCGAAATCCAGCAATGCCCAGGGAGCGTGTTCGCGAGATGAACCGCAACCGAAATTGTCGCCGGCAACGATGATCTTGGCATCGCGATAAGCCGGCTTGTTCAACACGAAGTCCGGGTTCTCGGAACCGTCCTCGCGATAACGCGCCTCGGCAAACAGGCCCTTTCCAAGGCCGGTGCGCTTGATTGTCTTGAGATAGTCCTTCGGAATGATCATGTCGGTGTCGACATTGACAACCGGAAGGGGGGCGGCAACGCCCGTCAGCTTTTCGAATTTTTCCATGATCGGCCTCCACGAAGACTTTATAGCGCTGCCATAAAGTATTTTCGGGAGAATTTGAAGTCCGATTCAGTACCAATCGGTACGCCGCCTGGTAGCGGCCATGATCCGGCTGGTTTCAGGGCCTACATGTCGATGATGGTGCCGCGACCATCGTTCCAGACGCGCATGTCGCTCTGCTTGCTCTTCGCGTGAACCGGCACGGGTTTCAGCTTGCTCGATAGCATCTTTCCAATGGAAAGAATGGCAAGCGTTCCCATGAATGCAATCGTTAGCGATGCTGTCAAAAGAGCAGCCGCAGCGAGCAGGGCAATTGCCGTGACGATAACGAAAAAGGACCGAATGTTTTGCATGTCCAAACCTTTCTTCATGTGAAAATGTGGGCCTTGTCATCCCGGCTTGCAAGAGGTTCGTTCAGGTTTGATTGCCGGGATCTCAAAATATTGGCAAAAGAAGGCGATGAAGCTCTTGAAAAATCATATTGCGCCGGTTCGCCGTTCGCTTCTGAGCGTTCCTGCCGACAATAGGCGTGCCTTGGAAAAAGCGCCGGGTCTTGATTGCGATGGCGTGATTTACGACCTCGAAGATTCCGTCGCGTCCGAAAAAAAGGTGGAAGCGCGCGAAAATCTTGCAACCGCGTTCTCGCAGCAGCGCTCGTCGCTTCAGGAGCGGATCATCCGCATCAATCCGCTCGAAAGCGGGTTCGGTGAAGATGATGTGAAACTGGTTGCGCAGATCCTGCCGGACGCGGTTGCTCTTCCCAAGGTCGAACATGCCGATGAAATCGCTGCGGTTGCCGACATGCTTGCCCGGTTTGCTCCGGCAAAGCAGATCGCTTTGTGGGCCATGATCGAGACACCGAAAGGTGTTTTGAATGCTGCTTCGGTTGCGGCGGCGGGGAATGGTCCAGAATGTCTTGTGGTAGGTTTGAATGACCTGCGCAAGGAGACCGGGGTTCCGGCGCAGCCGGGGCGGACCTATCTTGTACCATGGCTGATGCAGATCGTGCTTGCCGGTCGTGCCCATGGCGTCGATGTGATCGACAGCGTGTTCAACGATTTCAGGGACGATGCCGGCTTTGCTGCAGAATGTGTGCAGGGTCTGGCAATGGGTTTTTCAGGGAAAATGCTCATTCATCCGGCGCAGATCGACATTGCCAACCGGCATTTCGGACCGGAACCGCAAGCCGTCGCCCAAGCGGAGGCGATCGTCGCGGCTTTTGAACGGCCGGAGGCGCAGGGCCTCAACGTTATCAACCTTGATGGAAAAATGATCGAGCGCCTTCACTTCGAGGAGGCTAAGACACTTCTGGCGCAGGCCGCCATGATTTTTGCAAGAAAGAAGTCCCAATGAAACTTTATCGACTACTGACCGCCCCGGACGATGCCTCATTCTGCCACAAGGTGACGGCCGCCCTGAACAAGGGCTGGGAACTTTGCGGTTCGCCGACCTATGCTTTCAACGCTGCAACCGGGATCATGCAGTGCGGGCAGGCGGTGACGAAGACCGTAGAAGGCAAGGATTATCATCCGGATATAAAGCTCGGCGAACAATAAGTTGCCTCTGGGTCAGCGCTGGGTAGCACTCTCAGCGCTGGCTTCGATCCGCTCCATATCCTCGTCGCTCAGGCCGAAATGGTGGCCGATTTCATGGATCAGGACATGGGTGATGATGTCGCCCAAGGTTTCCTCGTTTTCAGCCCAGTAGTCGAGGATCGGGCGACGGTAGAGCCGGATTCGGTTCGGAAGCTCTCCCGTTTCCACGGTAAACCGTTCAGAAATTCCACGCCCTTCGAAAAGGCCAAGCAGGTCGAACGGCGTTTCCAGCGCCATGTCCTCAAAAACGTCATCGTCCGGGAAATCTTCAATCTCGATGGTGAGATTGGCAGTGAGGGCCCTGAATTCTTCCGGAAGATGACCATAGGCATCGATCGCAAGCGACTCGAACGTGCTTATCGTTGGCGCATGGCGATCCTGCCAGTCGTCGGTTTGGTCAATGCGAGCCATTGGTTCTCCCTTTGTGAGAGACATATAAGGCCGATGATCCTTTTTTTCGAGATAAGAATCATCGCTATAGCAAATGAGGAAAAGATTCCTGTCCGGTGATGATTGACTCTCCTGCCAGGCTCTGGAATCTATAAGAACATAAAGTGAACATTAAGATGGAGAGCTGACGCCATGGCCCATGCAGCCGCGGCGCAGGAAAAGCTATTTGTCCTGCGCGAACAGATCGCCAGATTGGAAGGCAAGGGCCTGCCGGCAATGGCGGCGGCGAAGATGGAGAATTTTGCCGCCCGATCGGGTGGTGAAGAGAGATTGTCCTTCGACATCCCGGCTTTCGATGACGCATTGAGCGGAGGGCTGCCGCTTGATTGCATTACCGAAATCCGTTCCGGATCATTTTCCGATGCCGGCGCGGCAACCGGGTTTTCCCTTTCGCTTGTCGGGCTGATGAAGGCGCGCAAAGCCGCTACAGGTCCGATGTTGTGGATTGCCGACGGGTTTTCTGCTGGCGAAATGGGCATTCCTTATGCCGGAGGCATCAGGCAGTTCGGCATCGATTCCCGGACGATATTTCATGCATCGCCTCGCAGGCTGGAGGATGCCCTGTGGCTTGCTGAGGGGGCGCTTGAAAGCAAGGCGTTTACCGCGACGATCTTTGAGGTGCATGGAAATCCTAAATCCTTTGGCTTGGCTGAAAGCCGAAGGCTCAGTCTTCGGGCAAAGGCGGCAGGGCGGCCGCTTTTCCTGCTGCGGCATGCAGGAGAGGAGGAGGCCAGCAGTGCTTCCTTCCGTCTACTTGTCGAGCCGGCTCCGGCTTCAGAGCGATGCCTTCCGGATGGCAGCATGCTTGGCGGCAGTATCGGGCATCCGGTTTTCAACATCACCCTGGAGAAGAGCCGAAATCCGGCCCCTCTCAGCTTCTGTCTGGAGTGGAACCTTCATGACCGCCAATTTTACCTCGCCCGAAATACAGACAAATCTGCTTTCAACAAGTGGTCAGCGCATCATGGCTCTCCACTTTCCGTATCTGCCGACCGACAGGATCGCCCGAAAGCTCTGGGGGATGTCGTGGCGTTCGAAAGGGCGTCCTGACCATCCTCCGATCATCTGTGCCGGCAGGCGCGATAACGCGTTGCGCCTGATCGCAATCGATGAAGTGGCGCAGACACGCAGCCTGAAGCGAGGGCAGGGGCTTGCCGAAGCGCGGGCCATGTATCCCGACATCGATGTCTTCGACGAGGATGAAAGAGCCGATTTTTCCCTTCTGGAGGCGATTGCCGACTGGTGCGATCGTTACACGCCGCTTGTTGCCCTGGACGGAAAGGATGGGCTTTTCCTCGACATTACCGGATGCACCCATCTTTTCGGAGGTGAGGATGCGATGCTTCGTGATGTTCTTGCCCGGCTTTTTCAGATGGGTTTCGACGTGCGCGGATCGATTTCGAGCACGCCGGGCCTGTCCAGCGCGATCAGCCGGTTTGGCCGTGGCGGGGTGATAGCAAGAGAAAATATGGCAGCAGTGCTAGGTGCCTTGCCTGTGCACGCGCTTCGTCTCGATGAAAAAACGGTTGCTTCGCTTTTGAAGCTTGGCCTGAAACGCATTGCAAATCTGATGTCCATGCCAAGGGCTCCGCTTGCCCGCCGGTTTGGTACGCAGTTGCTGATGCGGCTCGATCAGGCGCTTGGAACGAACGAGGAAGCTATATCGCCACGGCGCCCGGTGGCGCCGCTTTCCGCCGAGCGCCGGTTGGGTGAGCCGATCCAGACGGAGGAGGATATTCTCGGGATGACAGCCGAGATTGCATCCTCTCTCAAACTGAGCCTGGAAACTCGCGGTGCCGGCGGTAAAGTGTTCGAACTTGTTCTCTTCCGTGTCGACGGGCGGGTGTTTCGGATTTCGGCAGGTGCTTCGTGTCCATTGAGAGATCCGAAGCGGATTTCAGGTCTGTTTTCAGAGCGCCTCAATGCCATTCATGACGATCTGGATGCGGGCTTCGGCTTCGAACTGTTGCGTCTCAACGTATTGCAGCATGATGTTTTCGATGCGCTTCAGACTGATTTTTCAGGAGAGGAGGGGCGGAACACATCGCTTGCGGATTTCATCGACAGGGTTTCTGCGCCGGTTCGGCGCAGGTTGTCTCCAGGTCTATCAGCATCGGCAAAGCCATATTCCGGAACGTGCCGAAATCTTCCTTCCAGCGATTGCGGCACAGAATAGGCAGCCTGAGTGCAGCGAAGTTCTGCAATTCCTGCCACATGCCGATCGCCCCTTGCGGCTTTTGCGCAGCCCGGAGCCTGTTGAGGCTTTTGCAGCGCTCGTTCCCGATGGGCCGCCGCAGAAATTCCGCTGGCGACATGTCATGCACATTGTCACCCGAGCCGAGGGGCCGGAGCGGATCGCACCGGAATGGTGGCTTGACAAAGAGAACGCGAAGGAACGTGATTATTTTCGTCTCGAAAGCGAGTTTGGGCGGCTTTTTTGGGTTTTTCGGCTTGGTCGTTACGGGGATGACCCGCCTCCGACATGGCGCATCCATGGGGTCTTCGCATGATGGAGGAGGCCAGATTTTTCGAGATAGGCACCAAGACGAATTTCTCCTTTCTCGAAGGTGCGGCAAGGCCTGAAGAGATGGTCTTGTCCGCCAGCGTTCTTGGTCTTTCCGGGTTAGGAATTGCCGATCGTAATTCCGTTGCCGGAGTGGTGCGAGCCTATAACCAGTTCAAGGAGATGGCCGCGGTTTTCGAGCGGCGGAAGGAAAAGGGCGGGGAGGCTGGTGAGGAAGAAGCGATCGAGCCTTGCCGGTTTCAACCCGGCGCCAGACTGGTTTTTGCTGACGGTACGCCGCATGTTCTTGCATACCCCAAGAACCGCAAGGGCTGGGCCAATCTTTGCCGACTGCTCAGTACCGGAAATCTGAGAACTGAGAAGGGGGGCTGCATTCTGGAAGAGTGGGATCTTCTGGAATGGTGTGACGAGATGATGCTTGCGGTCGTGCCGGATTTTTCCCGCGCGGAAGACAAGGCGTATCTAGCGGATCTCGATACGCAACTTGATCTGTATCGGCAGAGGTTTCGCAAAAACATCTATCTTGCCCTGTCGCCAACCTATGATGGCCGAGATCCGTTTGTTTTTGAGGTTTTCGCACAGATCGCGCGGCGAAACCGTGTGTCTCTTATCGCGACCAATCTTCCGATATTCAGCCTGCCTTGCCGGCGATCACTGGCGGATGTCGTGACCGCCATTCGCCATCACGTGACGATTCAGGAGGCGGGATTTCGGCTTGCACCACACGGAGACAGGCACCTCAAGTCGGCTCACGAGATGGCTCGGCTTTTTCATGCCTATCCGGAGGCCGTGACGAACACATCTATATTTTTCGGAAATCTGAGCTTTTCACTCAAGGAACTGGAGCACAATTATCCGGACGAAAGCGTGCCGGGAGAAACCGTTTCGGAAACGCTCGAGCGGCTGACATGGGAGGGTGCAACGCGCCGTTACGGGCAGAAGATACCAGAAAAGGTTTCCGGGCAAATCCGGTACGAGCTCGATCTCATCAAGGAGATGCAATATGAGCCCTATTTCCTGACTGTCCGCCATATCGTGTGGTATGCGCGTTATGCGCTGAAAATCTTGTGCCAGGGGCGGGGATCTGCTGCCAATTCGACCGTCTGTTACTGTCTGGAGATCACGGAAGTTGACCCGACTTTCACCCCCCTGCTGTTCGAGCGCTTCATTTCAACAGAGCGGAACGAGCCGCCGGATATCGATGTCGACTTCGAGCACGGCCGGCGCGAAGAGGTCATCCAGTATATTTACAGCCATTACGGTTATCGCCATGCCGGGCTGACTGCAGCGGTGACAAGCTACCGGACCCGTATGGCCGGCCGTGAAGTCGCCAAGGCCTTCGGATTGTCGGAAGATGTTCAGGCCGCACTTTCGAGTACCGTCTGGGGCTGGTCGGAGGACGGGCTATCGGAGCGGGACGCCAAGGTCGCCGGTCTCGATGTCACTGATCCTCTGACGAAGAAGGTCATAACGCATGCACGGGAACTGATGGGTTTCCCGCGACATCTGACCCAGCATGTCGGTGGTTTTCTGATTACCCGTGACAGGCTCGACGAGGTGGTGCCGATCATGAAAACGGCGATGCCGGGCCGCTACATGATCGAATGGGACAAGGACGATCTCGATACGCTTAACCTCTTGAAGATCGATGTTCTTGCGCTTGGCATGCTGACCTGCCTGAAAAAGGCATTTGCATTTCTGCGAGACCGTTATGATGTGCGTGAAACCTTGGACGGGCTTCAGAAGAAGCAGGATCCGAACGTCTATGACATGATCTGCCGGGCCGATACGATCGGTGTCTTTCAGATCGAAAGCCGGGCGCAGATGAGTATGTTGCCCCGGCTCAGGCCCGAAAGATTTTATGATCTGGTCGTCGAGGTGGCGATCGTTCGACCCGGTCCCATCCAGGGAAACATGGTTCACCCTTATCTCAAGCGCCGGGAGGATCAGCGCCTTGGAAAGCCTATGGATTATCCTAGCCCGGATCTCGAGCTTGTTCTGGAAAGAACGCTGGGTGTCCCGTTATTTCAGGAACAGGCAATGCAGATCGCCATCACCGCTGCTGGTTTCTCAGCCGCAAAAGCAGATAAGCTGCGTCGTTCCATGGCAACATTCAAGCGATCCGGTCGTGTTAAGGAATTCGAACTCGATTTCATCAAAGGAATGCGTGAGCGTAATTATTCCGCAGAATTTGCAAAACAGTGTTTTAGTCAGATCGAGGGATTTGCCGAATACGGATTTCCTGAAAGCCATGCGGCATCCTTCGCTCTCCTCGTCTATGCATCCTCATGGATCAAGACCTATTATCCGGATGTCTTCTGCGCGGCCCTGTTGAACTCGCAGCCCATGGGCTTTTATGCGCCGGCGCAGCTTATCCGGGATGCACGCGAACATGGCGTGAGCGTGCTGCCGGTGGATATCAATTTGTCGGAATGGGACTGTACCCTGGAGGCCTTACCATTCGATCCGGGCATGATCGACCGTCGTCATGAGAGCATGCGAGATGTCATCAAAACCCGGTATGGAATCAGGCTCGGGTTTCGTCAGGTGAAAGGCCTGAACGGAAAAGACATGAAAGAAAAGCTCGCCGCCAATCGCGATGAGGGCTACCAAAGCGTTCACGACCTCTGGCTTCGGTCCGGACTGGACAAGGCCAGTCTCGAACGGCTTGCCGATGCCGATGGTTTCGGTTCGATCGGTTTGAGCCGCAGGCAGGCATTATGGGCGGTGAGGGGGCTGGATGTGAAAACCGCCCTGAACAGTGCTCCCTTGTTTGAGACGGCTGAACATGTGGATCTTCGATCGGAGCCTCAGGCTCACTTGCCCCTGATGTTGCCAGGAGAAGAGGTGATTGAGGATTACCGTCATCTGCAGCTTTCGCTTAAGGCTCATCCGGTCTCCTTCCTGCGCGAGGAATTCCGGTCGATGGGCATGACGCGAAGCGTTGATCTTCTCAACATCATGAATGGCCACAGGGTGACGATCGGTGGCATTGTGCTCGTGAGGCAGCGCCCCGGGTCTGCGAAGGGCGTGATCTTCATCACGCTTGAGGATGAAACGGGCGTTGCCAATGCGATCGTCTGGCCGAAGATTTTCGAAAAGTATCGTTCCGTTGTCATGGGCGCTCGATTGGTGAAGATCCGGGGAAGACTGCAAAGCCAGAGCGGGGTCATTCATACGGTTGTCGAGCATATCGAGGATCTGACGCCGATGCTGGGCCTGTTGCAGAAGGAAGCCAGACGTTTCGGCGATCCACGATCCGACGAAACAATCAAATCCAGCGGCGGGTCATGGAGGCCGAAGGCGCATTCGATTGCTTTGCCCCTTAGGAAGATTTCCGATCCCATAGAGCCAGAGGGGCGCGATCCGGTACAGGTCATGCCTAAGGGGCGGAATTTCCATTAAATTCTCTCGTCGCTGTACTCCACTATATAACAGATCTTTTGGCATGATGGGCCAGTCCATATTCCATTTCGAAGAAATGCCGAGGCAGTCTAACTGGACTGTGTTTGATTGGATTAATATGTGTCGATGTGCTAATTTATATCTGCGTTTTGTGCATGGGAGGCTTCGATGCGTGAACCAGATATGCAGAAACTCGACACATTGGTCGGCCGCCTTGTCGGCGACGTAGGGGCGGCCGTCTCGGGAGCGCTGGTCGTGCTCGGCGACCAAGTGGGTATTTTCAGGGCAATGGCGGATGGCGAACCGGTGAAGGTTGCTGAACTGGCGGCACGCACAGGGGTAAAAGAGCGCTACCTGCGCGAATGGCTAAGCGCCCAGGCCGCTGCGGACTATATCTGCTACGACGAGCGAACGGATCGCTTCAGCCTGTCGCCGGAGCAGGCCATGGTTTTCGCCGAAGAGAACAGCCCGGCTTTTTTCGTCGGGGCGTTCGAAGTCGTTCAATCGATGTGGATGGACGAGTCAAAGATTGCTGATGCGTTTCGAACGGGCAAGGGTGTCGGTTGGCATGAGCACAGCAATTGCCTTTTCCGAGGGACCGAACGGTTCTTTCGTCCCGGCTATAACAGTCACCTCATTGCTGACTGGATTCCCGCTCTTGATGGTGTAGAGGTGAAGCTCAAGGCTGGGGCCCGCGTTGCAGACATCGGATGCGGCCACGGCGCCTCCACAATACTGATGGCGCAGGCATATCCAGCTTCGCGGTTCATCGGGTTCGACTACCATGGACCATCAATCGAAAGGGCAAGAGCGACCGCCGAGAGTGCAGGAGTGGCGGATCGGGTAACCTTCGAGCAGTCGCCCGCGACAGGATTTCCGGGC
Organism: Neorhizobium sp. UBA3556; assembly: GCA_002376235.1. Lineage (GTDB taxonomy): Bacteria > Pseudomonadota > Alphaproteobacteria > Rhizobiales > Rhizobiaceae > Neorhizobium. The sequence continues at coordinate 111,612 of DFNX01000004.1, forward strand.
CGTGGCTATGACCTCATCGCCATGTTCGACTGTCTTCACGATATGGGGGATCCTGTCGGTGCCGGGCGGCATGTCAGGGAAACGCTTGCACCGGGCGGAACATGGATGATCGTTGAACCCTTCGCGCATGATCACCTCAAGGACAATCTCAACCCGGTGGGTCGTGTCTATTATGGCGTTTCAACGATGATCTGCACGCCTGCATCGCTTTCGCAGGAAGTCGGACTCGGGCTTGGCGCACAGGCCGGTGAGTTAAGGCTTCGCAAGGTTGCGCTTGATGCAGGATTTACGCATTTCCACCGAGCAACGGAAACGCCCTTTAATATGGTATTCGAGGTAAGGGCCTAAGTACTATTCGTAGTTGATCCCACGGTATCGTGGCCACCCTTTGAAGGTGTGTGCAACCGCTGTGCTTAGATTAGGGATGTACCGGTTCTCGCTATTCGCTCAGAAGGACGATGCGGGAAATCGTTCATTTATGTGCCAAACCACATTCCAGAACGTCTCATGTTTATCTTCGGCTAGCGGCCGAACCGATGAAGACGAAAACCTCGCAAGGCATAAATTTTGCGGTCTAACGGTGAATATGGCGGAGAGGGTGGGATTCGAACCCACGATACGGTTGCCCGTATGCCGCATTTCGAGTGCGGTGCTTTCGACCACTCAGCCACCTCTCCGCTTTGCTGGTCGGCGCAATGTTGCGCGGGCTGTCTCATAGCGGCGAAAAATCGGGCTGGCAAGGGGCGAAATGCAAGTCTTCATATCCTTTTACCTTGACAGTTTTTTGTCGCTCGCGTAAGCCCGCCTGCGTTCAGGTTGTGGATATTGCGTCCGCGCCTGGCGATCGCCAAGAGATCTTGATGGTTTCTATGCGATTTCACCGGCAGATCAGTTTCGAAAAGATATCTCTTTCCTGGCCTCCTGCTAAAGACCGACTGATAAAAAGACGGCCCTTCCTTCGGGATGAGAGCCGGAACGAACATGAAAGGATATAAAATGTTCGCAGTCATCAAGACCGGCGGTAAGCAGTACCGCGTGGCCGCCAACGACGTGCTGACCATCGAAAAGCTGGAAGCCGAAGCTGGTGCTGTAGTCGAATTCAACGAAGTCCTGGTCGTCGGCGTTGGCGCCGATGCCAAGATCGGCGCACCGTTTGTTTCGGGCGCGACGGTCAAGGCCGAAGTTGTCGAGCATAACCGTGGCAAGAAGGTCATCTCCTTCAAGAAGCGCCGCCGTCAGAATTCCAAGCGAATTCGCGGTCATCGCCAGCATCACACGGTCGTCCGCATCACCGACATTCTCGGCTAATCAGGTTTTCGAAGGTAAAGGAGAACTCCCATGGCACATAAAAAAGCTGGCGGTTCGTCGCGTAACGGTCGCGATTCCAATTCCAAGCGTCTTGGCGTGAAGAAGTTCGGTGGCGAATCCGTCGTTGCCGGCAACATTCTCGTGCGTCAGCGCGGTACGCAGTGGCATCCGGGCGCCAACGTTGGCCTCGGCAAGGACCACACGATTTTTGCGCTCACCGAAGGCAACGTGAATTTCCGCACGAAGGCGAACGGCCGCGTATACGTGTCCGTAATGCCGAAAGCGGAAGCCGCAGAATAAAGCCGGCAAGCGTTATGCAACCGGCGTCTCATCGACCCGGTTGAACGTTCAAGGTTCAGTCAAAGAAAAGGGAAGATGGGGCGCTACCCCATCTTCCCTTTTTCTTTTTACCCCCAGAGGAGACTGAACCATGCAAATCGAATTGTTGAGGGCGAGCCAATCCCGGCCGCCGGAAGAACGGCTGCGGCCGGATCGGTCACAGGACCGGTCGAGAAGCGAGTGCCCCGTCTTACTGTCGCCGAGACTGGTTCTCCGCGCACCCCACAAAGAAGACATCGACGCACTTGCCCATCTCGCCAACAATGCCGCCATCGCAACGATGGTGTCGCGCATGCCGCATCCCTACACGGCGACAGACGCAGCCGATTTCGTGCGACGCACGAATGCCGGCGAGATTGGCAAATGCGTCTATGCCATTACCCGAGGAAATGACGGTGCCTTTCTGGGATGCTGTGCACTGGAGCCGCAGGAGGACGAGCGCACGCTCGAAATCGGTTACTGGCTCGGCGAACCCTATTGGAACGAGGGATATGGGACGGAGGCTGCCCATGCGCTGATCGACATGGCCTTCCGCACCAGAAGCGAAATCGACCAGATCGATGCGCGGTGCCGGGTTACCAATATTCCGTCCAAGCGGGTGATCCAGAAGTGCGGCTTCCAGTTTCAGGGATCCGGCATGATCGATTGCCTGGCGGAAGGTGCCATGGTGCCGGTCGAGTGGTTCCGTCTGGATCGCAAGACCTGGATATCGTTGAGAAGCTGGGGAGAGCTGAGATGAACGCCGCAGTTGTTGAAAGAACCGTCGAAGCAAGGCTTTCGCCCGGTCCGTGCCCGGTCATCCAGTCCCGCCGATTGACCTTGCGTCCTCACCGGCTTGCCGATGCGGATGCGATTGCGGCATCGCTTGCCGATTTCAAGGTTGCCCGCATGCTTTCCCGCGTGCCGCAGCCCTATCATCGGGATGATGCACTCGATTGGCTGGTGCGGCAGACCTCCGGGCTGATGCCGGACTGGAGCCTTGCAATCACCACGGGCGACGACGCCCATATCGGTGTCGTCGGCATGGAATTGCGCAGGGACGGTTGGCACCTAGGATATTGGTTGAACCGGTATTACTGGGATTATGGCTACATGACGGAGGCTACCGGCGCCGTGCTGGAGCGTTTCTTCCGGCGCATGCCGGATGCAGTGGTCCATTCCGGAGCCTTCGCCGATAACCTCGCTTCGCTTAACGTGCAACGAAAGCTCGGTTTCAGGATTGTGGATGCGGGAGAGGTTTTCTCGACTGCGCGCAATCGCATGGCGCCACATATCGACACGATGCTCGAGGCCGGCGATCTGGTGCGACCGCAGGCCTGCTAAAAATGATGATGGCCATCGGTATTCGCCGGTGGCCACCAACCTATCTCAAGCAATACGGAAACGATCCGGCCGAGTGATCTGTCGGCGGTTCTGAAAAAAACCTGATTGGGCTGTGCGGGCATCCGTTCCATGCCGCAAATCCGTTCGTGCCAGAGCCGCATTGCAGCTTATGGCTGACGAACTTCATGATAATCTTTGACCTTAAAGGCAACGAACGGTATCGAAACGCCAAAGAAGGCGTCCAGAAACCCCTGATGACGTTGCGTAACACAAGACTGACGGCAGCAAGATGAAATTTCTCGACGAAGCAAAAGTCTATATTCGCTCCGGTGACGGTGGCGCGGGTGCAGTCTCGTTCCGGCGGGAAAAGTTCGTCGAATTCGGCGGGCCGGATGGTGGCGACGGCGGACGCGGCGGCGACGTGTGGGTCGAGGCGGTGAACGGTCTCAACACCCTCATCGATTTCCGCTTTCAGCAGCATTTCAAGGCCAAGATCGGCACGCATGGCATGGGCCGCAACCGCACCGGCGCCAATGGCGAAAGCGTGACCTTGAAAGTGCCTGTCGGCACGCAGATCTTCGAAGAAGACAACGAGACCCTGATCATCGACATGATCAAGGAAGGCCAGAAGTTCCGCCTAGCAAAGGGCGGCAATGGTGGTTTCGGCAATACCCATTTCAAGAGCCCGACCAACCAGGCGCCTAACTGGGCCAATCCCGGTCTTGAAGGCGAGGAAAAGACAGTCTGGCTGCGGCTGAAGCTGATTGCCGATGCCGGCCTTGTGGGCCTGCCGAATGCCGGCAAGTCCACCTTCCTTGCATCCGTTACGCGTGCCCGGCCGAAGATCGCCAATTATCCGTTCACGACGCTTCATCCCAATCTCGGCGTTGCGGCAATCGACGGTCGAGAATTCGTGCTAGCCGATATTCCGGGCCTGATCGAAGGGGCGCATGAGGGGATCGGTCTCGGCGACCGCTTCCTCGGTCATGTGGAGCGCACCCGCGTGCTGCTCCATCTCGTCTCGTCGATGGAAGAAAAGGTCGGCCAGTCCTACAAGACGGTCAAGGCGGAGCTTGAGGCCTATGGCGGTGGGTTGACCGACAAGCAGGAAATCGTTGCGCTGTCGCAGATCGATATCCTGGATGAGAAGGAACTGAAGAAGAAGGCGAAGGAGCTGGAGAAGGCCTGCGGCCAGACGCCGTTCCTGATTTCAGCTGTGACGGGCAAGGGCATGACGGAAGTCTTGCGCGCCCTTCGTGACGTTATCATCGAAGCCAGCGAAGGTGACGAGACAGCGCTGCCGGATCGATCGGCGCCGCTGCAGGACTATGACGAGGACGACGAGCAATGACCGGCGGCAGTGCAAACAGCCGCAAGGCGCTTTCCAGTTATCGCCGGATCGTCATCAAGATCGGTTCGGCATTGCTGGTCGATCGCAAGACCGGGCTCAAATCCGCGTGGCTCGATTCCGTTTGCAGCGATATTGCAAATCTCAGGGCAGCCGGTACGGATGTTCTGGTTGTGTCTTCCGGCGCTATCGCCTTGGGTCGTACTGTCCTAGATCTTCCATCAGGTGCTCTGAAGCTCGAAGAAAGCCAAGCAGCGGCTGCCGTTGGCCAGATTGCACTTGCCCGTGCATGGTCCGAAAGCCTTTCGCGTGACGGGATCGTTGCTGGGCAAATTCTCCTGACGCTTGGCGATACAGAAGAGCGCCGCCGGTATCTCAACGGCCGTGCGACCGTCAAGCAGCTGCTCAAGATCGGCGCCGTTCCGATCATCAATGAAAACGATACGGTTGCCACGTCGGAAATCCGCTATGGCGACAATGATCGTCTGGCGGCACGCGTCGCAACCATGATCGGCGCTGATCTGCTGATCCTCTTGTCCGATATCGACGGACTCTACACTGCGCCTCCCCATATCGATCCCGAAGCGAAATTCCTGGAATCGATCGACGCCATCACTCCGGAAATCGAGGCCATGGCTGGCGGGGCTGCTTCGGAATTGTCGCGAGGTGGCATGCGCACCAAGATCGATGCGGGCAAGATCGCAACCGGTGCTGGTTGCGCCATGATCATTGCCTCCGGTAAGCTTGATCATCCGCTGCAGGCGGTGGAGCAGGGAACACGTTGTTCGTGGTTCGCGCCGTCCGAAACGCCCGTCACTGCTCGGAAAACCTGGATTGCCGGTCAGTTGCAGCCCGCAGGTGAGCTGTTTGTCGATGAGGGTGCAGAACGAGCACTGGGCTTGGGAAAAAGCCTGTTGCCCGCCGGTGTTCGTCGCATCGACGGTCATTTCCATCGCGGCGATACGGTGGCGATCATCGCCACCGATGGACACGAAATTGCCCGCGGTTTGGCAAGCTATGATGCGGATGAGGCTCGCCAGATCACCGGACGTAAGTCGGCTGAGATCGAAGCAATTTTGGGATATGCGGGCCGTGCAGCCATGGTTCACCGCGACGATCTTGTGGTGACTGGCGCCATACGGACTGAAGCACGCAGAAAGGAGGAGGCTGTCCATGCTGGATAAGGTTTCGACGACCGAGATCGACAAGGTCATGGCTGAAATCGGCCGCGACGCCAAGGCGGCTGCACGTCAGCTTGCCATTGCCTCGACGGAAGCCAAGAACAAGGCGCTTCATGCCATGGCGGATGCGATCGTCGCATCCTCTGCCAAGATTCTCGCGGCAAATGTTGAAGACCTGAAGCAGGTGGAAGGCAAAGGTCTGCTGCCATCCTTCCTCGATCGCCTGACATTGACGGAAAAGGGTATTTCCGGAATGGCGCAGGCGTTGCGCGAGATCGCCGAGTTCAAGGATCCGGTCGGAGAGGTGATCGCCGCCTGGGACCGCCCGAACGGATTGAATATCGAGCGTGTCCGCACGCCACTCGGCGTTATCGGGGTGATCTATGAAAGCCGTCCCAATGTGACCGCAGATGCAGGTGCATTGTGCCTGAAGGCCGGCAATGCGGTGATCCTGCGCGCCGGTTCGGATTCTGCTCAATCATCGCAGGCTATTCATGATTGCCTTGTTGCAGGCCTGAAGGCTGCCGGTCTTCCTGAGCATGCGATCCAGATCGTGCCGACGACTGATCGCGCGGCTGTCGGGGCCATGTTGTCCGGCCTCGATGGTGCGATTGACGTCATCGTTCCGCGTGGCGGCAAGAGCCTCGTTGCCCGTGTTCAGAACGAAGCCCGCGTGCCGGTCTTTGCCCATCTTGAGGGGCTCTGCCATATCTATGTCGACGCATCTGCGGATCTCGAGATGGCAAAGAAGATCGTCGTGAATGCCAAGATGCGGCGCACAGGCGTCTGCGGCGCTGCCGAAACGCTGCTGGTCGACAAGGCCGTTGCCAGCACGCATCTCGTGCCGCTTCTGCAGACGCTCAAAGATGCCGGCTGCGAGATCCGCGGATCGGCAGAAGTCCTGCTTGCCTGCCCGACGGCAGAAGAGGCGACGGAGGAAGACTGGCGAACGGAATATCTGGATGCGGTGATTTCGGTCGCGGTCGTCGATGGCATAGATGGCGCGATCCGACACATCAACACCTATTCCTCCAGCCATACGGAGGCGGTGATTGCCGAAGACCCGGCCGTTGTCGCGCGTTTCTTCAACGAGATCGATTCCGCCATCCTTCTGCATAATGCCTCGACGCAGTTTGCCGATGGCGGCGAGTTCGGCATGGGTGGTGAGATCGGTATCTCGACCGGCAAGATGCATGCTCGCGGCCCTGTTGGTGTCGAGCAGCTTACTTCGTTCAAATACCGCGTGCATGGCACCGGCCAGATTCGTCCATAGAGCTTCGGCCCGACGTGGAAGAAGAGAAGATCGATCGCCGATATCTCACCATGCCGCATATCGAGCGCGGCATGGCCATCGGGCTTTTCGGCGGTTCGTTCAATCCGCCGCATGAAGGGCATCTGTTGGTTGCCGAAATTGCGCTGCGTCGCCTCGGCCTCGACCAGCTTTGGTGGATGGTGACGCCGGGAAATCCGCTGAAAAGTCGCAGCGAGCTTGCGCCTCTCAGCGAGCGAATTTCGCTGAGCGAGAATCTTGCCCGTGATCCGCGCATCAAGGTCACTGCGTTCGAGAAGACACTTGGGGGCTCCTATACAACCGATACGCTTACCCATGTGAAGGCGAAAAATCCCCAGGCCCATTTTGTCTGGATCATGGGGGCCGACAGCCTGCAATCCTTCCACCTCTGGCAGAAGTGGCGCGAGATCGTTTCCATGTTTCCGATTGCGGTCGTTGATCGGCCGGGTGCGACCCTGTCATTCCTGTCGTCGAAAATGGCTCGAACCTTCGATTACGCGCGCGTGGATGAAGATGATATCGGCACGTTGTGGAAGCGGCAGGCGCCCGCCTGGACCTTCATTCACGGACCTCGATCGACACTGAGTTCTACCGCGCTTCGGGCGAATGGCGGCAAGAAACCATCTTGATCCTTCCAAGTCGTTACACATGACAGTTTCGCGTCATGCGTTCACTTCTGATCGTTCTCCCTTGAAAGATTAACCATTCGGTGCCACCTTCATCAAAGCGGCCGACCTTGATCGGATTCGCTGAAAGTGCTTGTTGCTGTTACCTGGTAAGAAAGGACAAACCCTGACAACAGTACACGCCAAGGGAAAGATGGTTTCCATCCTCCCGCAGAGTTCCGAACGTGGCGCCGATGCCGTAGCTCGTGCTCTCGAACTGATCCTCACCAGCCTTGAGGATTCCAAAGCAGAAGACATCGTCACCATTGATATTGCCGGCAAGTCGGCGCTGGGAGACTACATGGTTGTGGTCACCGGGCGATCGAGCCGTCATGTCATGGCGATCTGCGACCATCTTGTCACCGACCTGAAGAACGAGGGGCTCGGGTCCCCGCGTGTCGAAGGTCAGGAAAGCGGTGACTGGGTGCTGATCGATGCGGGCGATGTGATCGTGCATGTGTTCCGTCCCGAAATCCGCGAGTTTTACAACATCGAAAAGATGTGGGCGGCTCCGGAGATCGAAGAGGGACCTCTGCTGCACTGAACGGTTTGGGCTTGGCCTGAGCTGTCGAAAGCCGTTAAAGCAATACCGGTGCTTTGCGCCGGTACAGCACCATTCGGCTGTTCGAATTTTGACGGATCAGGACATGCGTATTACCCTTTTTGCCGTGGGACGGCTCAAATCCGGCCCGGAGAAGGACCTTGCGTCCCGCTATCTCGACCGCTTCGCCAAGGCTGGCCCGGCCGTCGGTCTGGAACTGGCAAAACTGGTTGAGGTACAGGAAAGCCGCGCGTCGAATTCCGATACCCGCAAGCGCGAGGAAGCCGCCGCTTTGGAAAAGGCTCTTCCCGAGGGCGCGATCCTCGTTCTGTTGGACGAACGCGGCAAGACGCTCGACAGCCAGGCTTTTTCGGATGCGATCGGCCGTTTTCGCGACAATGGCAAGCGCGACATGATGCTGGCGATCGGTGGTGCCGATGGTCTTGACCCGGAACTTCGCGCCAGGGCTGACCTCGTTCTCAACCTGGGGACGATGACATGGCCGCATCAGCTTGTGCGCATTCTCATCGCTGAACAGCTTTATCGGGCCGTGACCATTCTTTCCGGCCATCCCTATCACCGCGTTTAACCTTTCGTTCAGGCTCAAACACGATGTTGTTTGTGGCGTGCCTTAGCAAATCGGCCTAGCCTTCGCATTCTATCACTCGGAGCGTACATGGACGCCAGTCGGAAAAGACCTGCCAGATATGGATCAGGCTTGGCCAGCACGCTGGCTGTTGCCGGTCTTCTGCTGGCTGTTCCGCAGGTGCTATTCGCGCAGGACGCCACACCGCCGAGCGATGGTGCGGTAACCGCGGCCCCGGTCGAGGCGGCCGGTCCTACTGCGGAATTGCAAAGGAAGCAGGAAGAGACTCGCAAGGAACTCGAAGCGCTCGGCAAGACAATGCAGCTGTCGGGTGACAAGATCGCCGATATCGAGAAAAGTATTGCGCAAACCAACAAGGACAGCGCGGATATCCGCCAGGCCCTGATCGATTCCGCCAAGAAGCGGCAGGATCTGGAGCGGAAGATCCAGGAAAGCGAAAAGAAGATTGCTGCGCTTAGCGTGCAGGAAGACGGAATTCGCGCATCGCTTCGCAGTCGCCGAGGTGTGCTTGCGGAAGTGCTCGGGGCGCTTGAGCGGATGGGGCGCAACCCGCCGCCAGCATTGCTGGTGAAGCCGGAGGATGCGCTTGCTTCCGTGCGCAGCGCCATTCTTCTCGGTGCTGTCGTGCCGGGGATGCGGACTGAGGCCGAACGGCTTGTCGCAGATCTGAAAGCCTTGAGCGAGACACGCAAAGCCGTTGCCAGCGAAAAGCAGTCCGTGTCGGATACGATTGCGGCAAGCCTCGAAGAAGACAAGCGCATGGATCTTCTTCTGGCCGAAAACGAAAAATTGAATGGCCGAAATACTGCCGAACTTGATGCGGAGCGCCGGCGCTCGGAAGAGTTGGCAGGCCGCGCAACGTCGCTTGAAGGGCTCATTTCCTCGCTGGAGAGTGAGATATCCTCGGTGAGGGAGGCCATGGAGGCTGCGCGGGCGGAAGAAGAGCGTCAGAAGCGTCTCACTCAGGCTGAGCGCGAGAAGGCCAGGGAGCTTGCCGAGAGCGGTGTGCCTGACAAAAACCGCATTGCGCCAGCATATGCGTTTGCAAGTCTGAGGCAAAAGCTGGAATTCCCGGTTGCCGGTGATGTCGTACGCTGGTTCGGCGATCCCGATGGAACAGGACATACGGCGCGGGGCATGACAATCGCATCCAATGCCGGGGCCATCGTGACTGCGCCAGCGGATGGTTCGATCGTCTTTGCCGGAGCATTCAGAAGCTACGGACAGATGATCATCCTCAATGTCGGTGACGGATATTACGTGGTTCTGACGGGCATGAAGGATGTCAATGTCCGTCAGGGTCGCTTTGTGTTCAGCGGCGAACCGATTGCCGTGATGGGTGAGAAAAGAGTGGCGAGTGCAACTGCGTTGGCGCTGGAAACGGATCGCCCAACGCTTTACATTGAATTTAGAAACGGCAACACCACGGTTGATTCCAAGCCGTGGTGGACGGCCAAGGGAACTGGAAGGGCACGAAATGATTCGTAGGGCTTCGCTTGTCATCGTCGGTGCACTCATGGGTGCGACAGCGATGAGTGTCATCTATTCGGCCGGCGTGCCGGCCCAGGCAGCCGGAGCGTCGACCTATAAGGAATTGTCCATTTTCGGTGACGTTTTCGAACGCGTTCGCGCCCAGTATGTGACGGCGCCGGATGAAGAGAAACTGGTCGAGAATGCGATCAACGGTATGCTGACCTCACTCGATCCGCATTCGAGCTTCATGAATGCCAAGGATGCCGAGGACATGCGGACCCAGACCCGCGGTGAGTTCGGTGGTCTTGGTATCGAAGTGACGATGGAAAACGAGCTGGTCAAGGTCATTGCGCCGATCGACGACACGCCCGCTTCCAAGGCCGGCATTCTTGCCGGTGACTTCATCTCCGAAATCGACGGCCAGTCCATCCGTGGCCTGAAGCTTGAAGAAGCTGTCGAGAAGATGCGTGGCGCGGTCAATACGCCGATCAAGCTCACGGTTATCCGCCAGGGCGCCGACAAGCCGCTCGATATTACCGTCGTTCGTGACGTGATTGCGGTGCGCGCGGTCAAGTCGCGTGTGGAAGGCGGCGATGTCGGTTACGTCCGCGTCATCTCCTTCACGGAAAAAACCTATGACGACCTCGAGACGGCGATCAAGAAGATCAAGGCCGATGTTCCGGCCGACAAGCTGAAGGGTTATGTTCTCGACCTGCGCCTTAATCCGGGCGGTCTTCTCGACCAGGCGATCAACGTGTCGGATGCCTTCCTGGAGCGTGGAGAGGTCGTTTCGACCCGTGGCCGGAATGCGGATGAAACTCGCCGCTTCAATGCCGGCCCGGGCGATCTGACAGATGGCAAGCCGGTTATCGTGCTGATCAATGGCGGCTCTGCCTCTGCCTCGGAAATCGTTGCCGGTGCGCTTCAGGATCTGAAGCGGGCAACCGTTGTCGGTACCCGCTCCTTCGGTAAAGGCTCCGTCCAGACGATCATTCCGCTCGGTGATGCAGGCGCGCTGCGTCTGACGACTGCGCTCTATTACACACCATCCGGCAAGTCGATCCAAGGCACCGGTATCAACCCGGATATCAAGGTTGATCAGCCGCTGCCGCCGGAACTGCAGGGCAAGCTGAAGGCAGAGGGTGAATCCAGCCTCAAGGGCCATATTCAGGGCAATGCCGAGACGGAAGAAGGCTCCGGTTCCGCAGCCTATGTGCCGCCGGAAGCCAAGGACGACATCCAGTTGAACTACGCTTTGGATCTTCTCCACGGTACAAAGACGGATCCGAGCTTCCCGGCCAGCCCGGACAAGGCAGCTGCAGCCGTCAAGAAGTAAGAATAGTGCCGGAGGAGCCTGAATGGGTCCTCCGGATTTTTCAAGACCGCGGGATAGCACGGATATTAGCGTGGGTACTGATCTCCATGCACCCTTGGGACAAGGGCGGCCACCGAAGACGAAACGTTCGTGGCGTGGTTACAAGGCCATTTTCTGCGGCGGTCTGGGCCTTGTTGGCGTTATCGCTCTCTCCATCTATGTCATTCGCGAAGACGATGGGCTCAGGCGGGTTGCTGCCAATGTCGAGCAGGCGTCTTCTGAGGATAAATCCGCTTCTTCGAAAGAGGCGGATGGCGGGGCTCGTTCTACTACACAAACGGGCACATCGTCCGAGCGTACCGCGGCAGGCGCCAATATCGAGCGCATGGCTACCGGTGACGGCAACTATGTCACCAAATACACGCCGCGTGACCGGACCGGGCCGCTTGTCATCGATGCCCAGCGGATGGGCCAGGATCCACGGGTAGCCGGCCAACCCAATCCTGATCTTCTCGAAGAAACCGACGCAGGAAAGCTGCCGATCATCGGAGCTGACGGGCTACGGCCCATGGATCAATATGCGAGGCCATGGTCGGGCGAGAGAGGCGCGCGAGTTGCCATCGTGATCACGGGCCTTGGCCTCAGCCAGACAGGCAGCCAGAAGGCGGTCCAGCAGCTGCCGGCCGGCGTCACGCTTGCATTTGCGGCGAGCGGCAACAGTCTCCAGCGCTGGATGCAGGAGGCGCGACGCAAGGGGCACGAGATATTGTTGCAGGTCCCGTTCGAGCCTTTCGATTATCCGGCGAATGATCCCGGGCCAACGACACTGCTGACTGCGAATTCCGCCAAGGATAACCTCTTGCTCCTGCATCAAGCCATGGCGCGGGTGACCAATTATACCGGTATCGTGAACTATCAGGGCGCGCATTACCTGTCAGATGAAAAGGCTTTGCGGCCGGTGCTGCAGGACGTGGCGAAAAGAGGGCTGCTTTTCCTGGACGACGGGACGTCATCTCTCTCCAAGACAGGTTCCGTATCCGATGCCGTCAAACTACCGCATGCTTTCGCCGATGTCGTGCTTGACGGGCAGGTCCAGACGCAGGCCATTTTGCGAAAACTCGACGAACTGGGGCGCATTGCAGATCGGAACGGAATGGCGATCGGTGTTGCCGCAGCTTACGACGAAAGCATCGATGCTGTAAGGCAGTGGAGCGAAGAAGCGACGCAGCGCGGTATCGAGATCGTAGGGGTTTCGGCGATCGTGCGCGATAAAGCGAACCCTGATGGAGAATGAAGCATGTCCAAAAAGGACGCGGCCAGGAAGAGTGGAGCGGTGAAGGCGGAAGACCTGCCGTATCGGCCTTGCGTGGGCATCATGGTGCTCAACCGTGACGGACTGGTCTGGGCCGGCCGCAGGATCTCCGAGGGAAACAGCGAATATGATGGCTCGCCGCAGCTCTGGCAGATGCCGCAGGGCGGTATCGACAAGGGAGAAGACGCGCTTCCGGCCGCCTATCGCGAGCTTTACGAAGAAACGGGCATGAAGACGGTCACGCTGCTTGCCCAATCGAAGGACTGGATCAACTACGATCTGCCGGCGCATCTGATCGGTATCGGGCTCAAGGGAAAATATCGCGGGCAGACACAGCGCTGGTTTGCCTTTCGCTTCGAGGGAGACGAAAGCGAGATCGCAATTAATCCGCCTCCGGGCGGTCACTCGCCAGAATTCGATGCCTGGGATTGGAAGCCGATGGCTGATCTACCCGGTCTGATCGTGCCCTTCAAACGTCAGGTCTACGATCAGGTGGTTGCTGAGTTTTCGCATCTGGCCGCAGTCTGAGTTTCCGCGCTGCCCTGAACCGCAACTGAAAGACCCGGCCCGAAAGCCGGGTCTTTGCTTATTCACTCTGCAGCGTCGGCCGATTCCGCGTTGAGCTGGCCGTAACGTTCCTCACCGATCTTCGTCAGCAGGTCGAGCTGCGTTTCAAGGAAGTCGATATGGCCTTCCTCATCCATCAGCAGTTCCTCGAACAGCTTCATGGAAACGTAGTCGCCTGCCTCATGACAGAGATCACGGGAGGCTTTGTAGGCCGTGCGGGCGTCATATTCGCCGGCAAGATCCGCTTCCAATACTTCTTTGACATTCTGGCCGATACGCAGCGGCGCGACTGTCTGGAGATTGGGATGGCCCTCGAGGAAGATGATGCGGTCGATCAGACGATCGGCATGCTGCATTTCTTCGATGGATTCGGCACGCTCCTTCTTTGCGAGCTTGGTGAAACCCCAGTCGCTCAGAAGACGATAGTGCAGCCAGTATTGATTAACGGCCCCAAGTTCGAGGAACAAAGCCTCGTTAAGCCGCTCGATGACCCTTTTGTCGCCTTTCAATGTCCGCTCTCCTGTTTTCCTCATGGAACTGCTTCAAGCGAGACAAATATATAACGACTTCGTCCTCCGTCGAGTGACGCAGGGCATGATATTCTTCCGTCGTGCGGATAATCAGATCAACCACATTGGGGAAACAGCCACAACAGCGGCCGCGTTTGCTCATGGCATGATAGACTTTCGCCGGAACGATTAGCTGCCAACAGTCTTCGTCAAGAAGCTGGACGATGACGTCCCTGATTTCCTTGTCCGTGATGTAGTTGCAGCTGCAGACGAGCATTTCCGGTAGACCTGTCAAACATGACCAACGCTATCTTCTTTTGTGAAAGAAGACCCTACATGTCAAGAAAAATCCAATTCTGCTTAATCACGGATTGCTAACACGTCGCTCTCGGCAGAGCTTCAGTTCCAAGAGAAGGTATATGGCGGCTTTGTCGCCAGGAGCAGTCCTATCGTGATTTCGGGATGTCGTTTAGCGTACCAGGCTCTGCCGGTGGAGGCGGCCTGTTGATCATTGCTGAAGCTTCCATCACAAGCGGCATCAGGCCATGGGCGCCTTCATCCAGGCTTTCAAACAGATGCTTGCGCATACGCGGTTCCCAGAACTTGTTGATATGAATGGCGACGCCTTTCGCCCTGTCGGCTTCCGGCTGAGACATGAAGAATGTAGCGATCTGATTTGCCATTCTGATCAGCTTTTCCCGCCCCTGATCGTGCGACATAGGTGGGCTCCTTTTGTGCTTGGAAGCGGAGGAATTTCAGAACACGGGATATGATCTGGCGAAGTTCCTGACCAGCTCTACTCCGCGGCCTCCATTTTCCCTACAATGCGACGTGAGCGGCGAGACAGATCATTGTAATCCTCCTGCCATTCGGTGGGACCATTTGACGGGGAAACCTGAACTGCCGTCACCTTGTATTCCGGGCAGTTGGTCGCCCAGTCGGAAAAGTCGGTAGTGATGACATTGGCCTGCGTATCCGGGTGATGGAAAGTCGTGTAGACGACGCCCGGTGATACACGGTCGGTGATAAGAGCTCTCAGCGTCGTATCGCCAGAGCGGCTTGCAAGCTTGATCCAGTCTCCATCCTTGACGCCGCGTTGCTCGGCATCATGCGGATGAATTTCCAGTCTGTCTTCCGAGTGCCAGGTGACGTTTTCGGTACGGCGCGTCTGCGCCCCGACATTGTATTGGCTGAGAATACGGCCGGTGGTGAGCAGAAGCGGAAAGCGCGGACCTGTACGCTCGTCGGTCGCGACATATTCCGTGCGGATGAACTTGCCCTTGCCACGCACGAAACCGTCGACATGCATGATCGGCGATCCTTCCGGATGAGCTTCGTTGCAAGGCCACTGAACCGAGCCCATTTTTTCGAGATAGTCGTAGGATACCAGTGCGAAGCTCGGCGTCGCTGCGGCAATCTCATCCATGATTTCGGATGGATGTGCATAGTTCCAGCTGAGCCCCATCGCCTGCGCAAGCTTCTGCGTCACTTCCCAGTCGGCATAGCCATTCTTCGGTGACATCACCTTGCGCACCCGGTTGATGCGGCGTTCGGCGTTGGTGAAGGTCCCGTCCTTTTCCAGAAAGGTCGAGCCGGGCAGAAAGACATGGGCGTAGTTTGCCGTCTCGTTGAGGAAGAGATCATGCACGACGACGCATTCCATCGCAGCCAGACCGGTCGACACATGTTTGGTGTCCGGATCGGACTGGAGAATGTCCTCGCCCTGGATATAGATGCCCTTGAACGTGCCTTCGACGGCAGCATCCAGCATGTTGGGAATGCGCAGGCCCGGCTCGTTGTTAAGCGTCACGTCCCAGAGCTTTTCGAATGTTTCACGCGTGGCGTCATCGGAAATGTGCCGGTAGCCGGGCAACTCGTGCGGGAACGATCCCATGTCACAGGAGCCCTGGACATTATTTTGGCCGCGCAGCGGATTCACCCCGACGCCCGGCCGGCCGATATTGCCGGTCACCATGGCGAGGTTGGCGATCGCCATGACGGTCGTCGAACCCTGACTGTGTTCGGTAACGCCGAGGCCGTAATAGATCGCGCCGTTGCCGCCGGTGGCAAACAGCCGGGCAGCACCGCGCAACAGATTAGCCGAAACGCCGGTAAAGCTTTGCGTTGCCTCCGGGCTATTGGCCTTCTCGGAGACGAAGCTGGCCCAGTCCTCGAATTCCGACCAGTCGCAGCGTTCGCGAATAAACGCCTCCGCAAACAGCCCTTCAGTGACTATTACATGCGCCAGTGCCGTCATGACGGCGACGTTGGTGCCGGGTTTCAAGGGCAGGTGATAGGCCGCTTCCACATGCGGTGTCCGCACCAGATCGATGCGGCGCGGATCGATGACGATCAGTTTTGCTCCCTGCCGCAGTCGTTTTTTCAGGCGTGAGCCGAAGACCGGATGCCCATCCGTGGGGTTGGCACCAATGACGATGACCACATCGGACTGCTCGATCGAATCGAAATTCTGTGTGCCGGCCGATGTGCCGAATGCCTGACCGAGGCCATAACCCGTCGGCGAATGGCAGACGCGGGCGCAGGTATCGACATTGTTGTTGCCAAAACCGGCGCGCACCAGCTTCTGGACCAGAAAGGTTTCTTCGTTGGTGCAACGAGACGACGTGATGCCGCCGATGGCGTCGCGGCCATACTGGTACTGGATACGCCGGAACTCGGTGGCGACATGGGAAAACGCCTCTTGCCAGCTGACTTCCCGCCACGGATCCGAGATCTTTTCGCGGATCATCGGGCTGAGGATGCGGTCCTTGTGGCTGGCATAACCATAGGCGAAGCGGCCTTTGACGCAGGAATGGCCGCGATTGGCCTGTCCGTCCTTCCATGGCACCATGCGCACCAGTTCCTCACCACGCATCTCGGCCTTGAAAGAACAGCCGACGCCGCAATAGGCGCAGGTGGTAACGGCTGAATGTTCAGGCTGGCCGATGGCGATTACAGACTTCTCCGTCAGTGTCGCGGTGGGGCAGGCCTGCACGCAAGCGCCGCAGGATACGCATTCGGATTCCATGAACTGCTCGTGTGCGCCGGGCGAGACGCGGCTTTCGAAACCACGCCCTTCGATCGTCAGCGCGAAAGTGCCCTGCACTTCCTCGCATGCGCGCACACAGCGTGAACAGACGATGCATTTGGATGGATCATAGGTGAAATAGGGATTTGATTCGTCTTTCGGCATCCATCTGGCGTTTATCTCGCCATCGTTACGGCCACGGACGTGGTTATCGCCTTCATAGCCGTAGCGCACGTCACGCAGACCGACTGCGCCTGCCATGTCCTGCAATTCGCAGTCGCCATTGGCGGCGCAGGTCAGGCAGTCGAGCGGGTGATCGGAGATATAAAGCTCCATTACACCGCGCCGAATATCCTTTAGCCGATTGGTCTGAGTATGGACGACCATATTTGGCGCAACCGGTGTGGTGCATGAGGAAGGCGTGCCATTGCGGCCCTCGACCTCCACGAGACAGAGCCGGCAGGAACCGAAAGCATCGACCATGTCGGTGGCACAGAGTTTTGGAATCTGGATGCCTGCCTCCATCGATGCGCGCATGATCGATGTACCTTCGGGAACTGTCACCGAGCGACCATCGACCGTCAGGGTCACCTGGTTTTCGGAGCGGGATGCTGGTGTGCCGTAGTCGATTTCGTGGATGAGGGACATGGTTTTACTCCGCCGCTTCGATGAGGGGTGAGGGAGCGAAATCTTCCGGAAAATGCTTCAGAGCGCTCATCACCGGATAGGGCGTGAAGCCGCCAAGTGCGCAAAGCGAGCCGAACTTCATCGTGTTGCAGAGATCGACAAGAAGCGCCTTGTTCTTTTCCGGTTCAATGCCTCGGGCGATCCTGTCTACTGTTTCGACACCGCGGGTCGAGCCGATGCGGCATGGCGTACACTTGCCACAGCTTTCGAGTGCGCAGAATTCCATCGCGAAACGCGCTTGTTTCAAAAGGTTGGCAGTGTCGTCGAAAACGGTAATGCCGGCATGGCCGATCAAACCGTCTTTGGCGGCAAAGGCCTCATAGTCGAATGGCGTGTCGAACAGCGCGCGGGGAAAATAGGCACCGAGCGGACCACCGACCTGTACGGCTTTGACCGGCCGCCCGGTCGCCGTACCGCCACCGATCTGATCGACGATCTCGCCGAGCGATAAGCCGAAGGCGGTTTCGAACAGGCCGCCATATTTGACATTGCCGGCAATCTGGATCGGGATCGTACCGCGCGAGCGGCCCATTCCGAAATCTTTGTAGAATGAGGCGCCTCTGTCCATGATGACAGGAATGGAGGCAAGCGAGATAACATTGTTGACGACGGTCGGGCGACCGAGGAACCCCTGCAGCGCCGGCAAAGGCGGCTTGGCGCGAACAACGCCACGTTTGCCTTCGAGCGAGTTGAGCAGCGAGGTTTCTTCGCCGCAGACATAAGCGCCTGCACCAGACCGTACCTCCATGTCGAAGGCATGTGTCGAACCGAGCACCGATGTCCCGAGAATACCGGCCTTGCGGGCAATCCGGATTGCCTCGCTCATCGTTGCGATCGCATGCGGATATTCGGATCGCGTATAGATGTATCCCTTGGTCGCGCCTGTTGCTATCCCTGCGATCGTCATACCCTCGATCAGCACGAAGGGATCGCCCTCCATGATCATCCGGTCGGCAAACGTGGCGCTGTCGCCCTCATCCGCATTGCAGACGATGTATTTTTGGTCTGCTGCCGCCTCCATGACCGTCTTCCACTTGATGCCGGTGGGGAAGCCGGCACCGCCGCGCCCTCGTAGTCCGCTGTCGGTGACCTGCGCAACGATCTCCGCCGATGGCAGCGCTATGGCCTTTTCCAGACCTTTCAGCCCCTGATAATGACGATAGTCATCGAGAGAGAGCGGATCGGTGACACCGCAGCGGGAGAAGGTGAGACGGGTCTGCTGACGAAGGAAAGGAATTTCCTTCGTCAGCCCAAGACAGAGCGAGTGAGCCATGCCTGATAAGAAACCTGAATCGAACAGGCTTGGCACATCCTTGGGCGTGACCGGTCCATAAGCCACGCGACCATGATCTGTGCGGACTTCCACCAGCGGTTCGAGCCAGAACATGCCGCGGGAACCATTGCGTACAATCCTGGCATCGAGGCCACGGGCGGCCATTTCTACGGCGATGGCCGTCGCAACCTTCTCGGCCCCCAGCGCCAGGGACGCGGCATCACGTGGAACGAAAATCGTCACTGTCATCGACTTAACCTCTCAAAAATGTCTGAGAGACAGTGTTCATCGACCCGGCCATAGACCTCGCCATCCAGCATGGCGGCGGGCGCACAGGCGCAAAGGCCAAGACAGTAGACAGGCTCCAGTGTCACCGAGTCATCCGGTGTCGTCTGGTGGAAATCGACCCCGAGCAACCGGCGAGCTTTATCCGCGAGATCATCACCGCCCATCGACTGGCAGGCTTCGGCGCGACAGATTTTCAGAACATGCCTGCCTCCCTGGTGATCGCGAAAATCGGGATAGAAAGTGATGACGCCATGGACTTCCGCGCGGGAAAGGTTGAGTTCATCGGCGATTATTTGCTTGGCAATGTCCGGGACATAACCGAACTCCGCTTGAAGCGCGTGCAGGATGGGCAACATAGGCCCTTCGATATGCTTTTGGTCGTGGACGATATCACGAGACCGCCGGGTGATCTCATCAGCGGTAATCCGTATTGTCATTGTCTGGCCTCCCGACAGATGCCGCAGAACCGCCCTCCTCAGCCATTCTGAGCATCGAATTCACCCCAGGATGAGGACATCTGAAGCGATGTGGGAAAATGTCGCAATGCAAGGGGGGCCCGTCAATAAACGAGATCGGTTACGCGATAGCGAAAACCTATTGAAGCGCCCTTGCGGGGGCAGTGCTTGTGGATGAGAGTTTTGTCTTCTGATGAAGTTTAATGCAACTTATAGGTTGTCTTTTGTGGGCTGCGGGCTTTGCCGGAAATCGCTATCTCCTGCACTCGTAAGCAATAAAATTACGCCAGCACGCTTAAGGCGAGGGGATAGGGGTCTTTGACGTTCCCTGATTGTATGGAAGATGTCTTTAGGTGCTGCGGCCGACCGTATGTGTGGCTAAAAGTCAGTGACTGGTTTTTGTCAATACTGCAGTTTCCTCATGCAACCCTGGCGTTTTCTTGAAGCTGCGAAGCTATCTGTTTTGAACGGATTGCCATGAGAAATTCCTTGCAGTTCATGACTTTCTATCATTCATTCCTGCAACTGATCCAGAATAAACTGGGAAAGGATAACGATCATGTCTTCTCGCCTACTCAAACTTTCTGCTGCTGCGCTGTTGGGCTCGGTGCTCTTTGCATCCGCGCCTGCTTTCGCTGAGGCAGTCCTCCATCGTGGCAATGCCGGAGAGCCGCAGACGCTCGACCAGGCGCAGACTTCGATCAATATCGAAGCCTTCATCCTCAAGGATCTCTACGAAGGCCTGACGATTTACGACGCTGCCGGCAAGATTATCCCGGGCGCTGCCGAGAGCTGGACGCTGTCCGACGATGGTGTAACCTACACGTTTAAGCTGCGTGAAAATGCAAAATGGTCAGACGGCACGCCCGTTACTGCGCAGGACTTCGAGTTTTCCTTCAAGCGCGTAGAAGATCCGAAGACGGCAGCGAAATACGCCAATATTCTCTACCCGATCAAGAATGCCGAAGCGATCAACAACGGCAAGGCCGAGATCGCAACGCTCGGCGTCAAGGCCGTAGACGAGAAGACGTTCCAGATCACGCTCGAGCGCCCGACCCCCTTCTTCCTTGAGCTTCTCGCGCACCAGACCGCCCTGCCTGTGTCAAAGGCAAGTGTCGAAAAGAACGGCGCCGATTTCGTCAAGCCGGGTACGATGGTCTCCAATGGCGCCTTCAAGCTGGTCAGCCACGTGCCGAACGACAGCCTTGTCGTCGAAAAGAACGAGCATCACTGGGACGCCGCCAATACCAAGCTGGACAAGGTGATCTTCTACCCGATCGATGACCAGGCAGCTTCCGTGCGCCGTTTCGAAGCCAAGGAAATGGACCTTGTCTTCAATTTCTCGGCGGACCAGATCGAACGCCTGCGCGGCAGCTATAAGGATCAGGTCCACGTTTCGCCGACGCTCGCCACCTACTACTATGTTTTCGACGGCAGCCAGGCGCCCTATGACGACGTCCGCGTGCGTAACGCACTGTCCATGGCTGTCGACCGCGACTTCCTTGCCAAGGAAATCTACAGCGGCTCGCAGATCCCGGCCTATTCGCTCGTTCCTCCGGGCATGGCCACCTATGGCGAACCGTCCAAAGCAAGCTTCGCGGAAATGTCGCAGCTTGACCGCGAGGACAAAGCGCTCGAACTGATGAAGGAAGCCGGTTACGGTGAAGGCGGTAAGCCGCTCGAAATCGAGATCCGCTATAACACCAATCCGAATCACGAGCGTGTTGCCACCGCCGTTGCCGACATGTGGAAGAACACCTTCAATGCCAAGGTGACGATGACCAATCTCGATGTGTCCTCGCACTACGCCTACCTGCAGGAAGGCGGCAAGTTCAACGTTGCCCGCGCCGGTTGGGTTGCCGACTATGCGGATGCCGAAAACTTCCTGGCGCTCAACCTGTCGACCAACAAGACCTTCAACTACGGCAAGTACAACAATCCCGAGTTCGACGCCCTGATGAAGAAGTCCTACGAGGAAGAAAACCCGGAGGCCCGCTCCAAGCTGTTGCATGAAGCCGAAGCGCTTCTGTCGCGCGATCAGCCGGTTGCGCCGCTGCTCACCCAGGCTGATCTGTGGCTCGTTTCCAACCGGGTTTCCGGCTGGGAAGACAATGCCGCCAACGAGCACCTGAGCCGCTTCCTCAGCGTTTCCGAATAACCATCCGACCATCCGAGACGGCGCCTGCTTTACTGCGGGCGCCGTTTTGCAGGAGACACCCGCATGCTGGCTTTTGTCCTGCGCCGCCTTGCGAGCGCCGTACCGACGCTGTTTATCGTCGTCACCATTTCCTTCTTCCTGATGCGTTTCGCTCCAGGTGGCCCTTTCAACCTGGAACGTCCGCTTCCGCCCGCAACGATGGAAAACATCATGCGGACCTACCAGCTGGACCAGCCCCTGTGGCGGCAATATGTGACTTACATCACCAATGCCGTTCAGGGCGATTTCGGCCCGAGCTACATCTACAAGGACAATACTGTCGCCGAACTGATCGGAAAGGGCCTGCCCTATTCGATGGAACTCGGCCTCTACGCGCTTCTCCTTGCGCTGATCGGTGGCGTAACGCTCGGCACGATCGCGGCACTTCGCCAGAATAGCCTGCTCGATTTCTCCATCATGTCGGTCGCGACCGTCGGCACCACCATCCCGAATTTCGTTGTCGGTCCGGTCCTGACGCTGATCTTTGCGATCGTCCTGTCGATGTTGCCTGCCGGCGGCTGGGGTGACGGCTCGTTCCGTTTTCTTCTTCTGCCGATGATCGCACTGGCGCTGCCGCAGCTTGCGGTCTTTGCCCGTCTTACCCGCGGGTCGATGATCGAAGCGCTGCATGCCGACCATATCCGCACGGCTCGGGCCTATGGCCTGCCGCCACGGATCGTCGTCATAACCCATGCCATGCGTGGCGCGCTTTTGCCGGTCGTATCCTATCTCGCCCCATGTGCTGCTGCGCTGATGACCGGCTCGGCGGTGGTCGAGACGATCTTCACCATTCCCGGCATCGGCCGCTATTTCGTGCTCGGCGCGCTGAACCGTGACTATACGCTGGTCATGGGCACCGTTGTGCTGATCGCCATCTTCGTCATCGTTTTCAATCTCGTGGTCGATCTCATCTACGGCCTGCTCGATCCGAGGGTTCGCCATGACTGATATCGTTACTACTCCCGCGCCCGCGCAGCCGGACAACCCGGATACCAAAAGCCGCAGCCTCTTCCAGCTGGCAGCCCTTCGCTTCCGTCGCAACAAGGCCGCGATGGCCGGCTGCGTGATGATGGTGCTGATCGCGCTGTTTTCCTATATCGGCCCGTTCTTCGTGCCGCACAGTTATGACCAGGTCTATTCATCCTATGTGTCTGTCGGCCCAAGCCTCGAGCCGCGTCCTGACGAGGCATCGCTGGAAGATGCGATGCGCGGCGTCGCTACCCGTGCTCGCGTCAATCTCGACGAGTTCAATGTCGAAGGGCAGACTTTCACCGCGACACTGAGCGCCGAAAGCCCGATCGATCCGCGTGCAACCCGCTATTTCGACCGCGCCAACGAATTCAACAACACGCAGGTCGTGGCAACCGAAAACGACGGTCGCGTGCTGAAGGTAGAGGGCAATGTCAGTCGCGAATATTTCTTCTTCGGTACCGATCCGAACGGCCGTGACATGCTCGCCCGCGTCATGCTTGGCGGCCAGATCTCGATTGCTGTCGGTCTGCTTGCCAGCCTCGTTTCACTTGGCATCGGCGTGCTCTATGGGGCGACATCTGGCTATCTCGGCGGTCGCGTCGATAATGTGATGATGCGCTTTGTCGAAATCCTCTATTCGCTGCCTTTCGTTTTCCTCGTCGTCGTGCTGGTCGTGTTTTTTGGCCGCTCCTTCATCCTGATCTTCCTCGTCATCGGCGCGGTGGAGTGGCTGGACATGGCCCG
Source organism: Neorhizobium sp. UBA3556 (assembly GCA_002376235.1). Taxonomy (GTDB): domain Bacteria; phylum Pseudomonadota; class Alphaproteobacteria; order Rhizobiales; family Rhizobiaceae; genus Neorhizobium. The sequence continues at coordinate 135,035 of DFNX01000004.1, forward strand.
CATCGTGCGCGGCCAGACACTGGCCTTGAAGCGCCGGGAATTCGTCGGTGCCGCCCAGGCTTTGGGCTTGAGCGACTGGCAGATCATCCGTCGGCACATCATTCCCAACACTATCGGCCCGGTTATCGTTTTCGTCACGGTCGTGGTGCCGAAGGTGATCCTGCTGGAAAGCTTCCTGTCCTTCCTCGGGCTGGGCGTTCAGGCGCCGCTGACGAGCTGGGGCGCGCTGATCTCTGAGGGTGCCAGCAATATCCAGTCGGCCCCATGGCTGCTGATCTTCCCGGCAATCTTCTTCGTGGCAACGCTCTTCTCGCTGAACTTCATCGGCGATGGCCTGCGCGATGCACTCGATCCGAAGGACCGCTGATATGACCGGGACACTAGAAAACATCCTCTCCATCCGCGATCTGAAGGTCAATTTCTCGACGCCTGACGGTACCGTGAATGCGGTCAAGGGCATCGGCTTCGATATCAAGGCCGGTGAAACGCTCGCCGTCGTCGGCGAAAGCGGTTCCGGCAAGAGCCAGACCATGATGGGTATCATGGGCCTGCTGGCCAAGAACGGTGCAGTAACCGGTTCTGCCAGCTATCGCGGCAAGGAGCTTGTCGGCCTGCCGAAGAGCGAGTTGAACAAGGTGCGCGGTGCCAAGATCACCATGATCTTCCAGGAGCCGATGACTTCACTTGATCCGCTCTACACGATCGGCCGGCAGATCGCCGAGCCGATCCTCTATCATCGCGGCGGAACGCGGTCGGAGGCTCGCAAACGCGTGCTTGAGCTCCTGGAACTTGTCGGCATCCCCGATCCGGCTCGCCGGATCGACAGCTATCCGCACGAGCTTTCCGGCGGTCAGCGCCAGCGCGTGATGATCGCCATGGCGCTTGCCAACGAACCGGACGTGCTGATTGCCGACGAGCCGACGACCGCGCTCGACGTGACGATCCAGGCGCAGATCCTGAAACTCCTGCGTTCGTTGCAGGAGCGGTTCGGCATGGCGATCGTGCTGATCACCCACGATCTCGGCATCGTGCGCCATTTTGCCGAACGCGTCGTCGTCATGCGTCGCGGTGAAGTGGTGGAGCAGGGAACGACGGAACAGATCTTCGAAAACCCGACCTCCTCCTATACCCGCATGTTGATCGACGCCGAGCCGCATGGCCGCAAGGCGCCGCCGGCAGAAGATGCCCCGATCATTCTCGAAGGCAGGGACGTGGTCGTCGATTTCGATATCGGCAAGGGCTTCCTCTCCAAAGGTCCGCGCACTTTCCGCGCCGTCAACGGCGTGACCGTGAGGCTGCATGAGGGCCAGACGATCGGTGTCGTAGGCGAATCTGGTTCCGGCAAATCGACGCTCGGGCGCGCGCTCTTGCGGCTCCTGCCGAGCGACGGTGCATATCGCTTCGGCAAACAGGACATCTCGCGGCACGACCGCCGTCAGATGCGCTCGCTGCGCAAGGAGATGCAACTCGTCTTCCAGGATCCCTATGGCTCGCTTTCGCCACGTCAGACTGTCGGCGAGGTCATCACTGAGGGCCTGCTCGTCCACGAGCCGGGCTTAAGCAAAGCAGATCGCGACCGGCGCGCCATCGCGGCGCTTCAGGAGGTCGGCCTCGACCCGGCAGCGCGCAACCGTTATCCGCACGAATTCTCCGGCGGCCAGCGACAGCGTATCGCGATTGCACGTGCTATGATCCTCAAGCCGCGTGTCGTTATTCTCGACGAGCCGACCTCGGCTCTCGACCGGTCGGTTCAGGGGCAGGTGATCGATCTGCTGCGCAAGCTGCAGACGGATCACAATCTCTCCTATGTCTTCATCAGCCATGACCTGTCTGTGGTCAAAGCCATCTCTGATTATGTGATTGTGATGAAGAACGGCGAGATCGTCGAACAGGGCGAAACGGATGCGATCTTCAAGGCCCCTAAGGCCGATTATACCAAGGCGCTGATCGGCGCGGCTTTCAGCGTATAACACCGTTCAATCGGGAAGGTTTTGAAAGGGCGCGCATAGTCGCGCCCTTTTGCATGTCCAGATATCGGCGTTGCCGGTTGTTGGAGCACTTGGTTCTGCAGTCATCGGGGATCGCGCGATCGGGGTGCCGGTCCACGGCTATCGATTCCGCAAATCCGCTGCAATTTGCTGATCTTGTTGTGCTCGAAGCGGTGATGTTGTGGCTCCGGCTATTGCCACATTTGTGAGCATTGCGTCGTCGTAGTGCTGGTAGTTAAGCGCTCAATGCATAGCTCCGCTGCAGCAATATCGCTTCTAAAGAAAAGGTCTACCTGTATGATGACCACATCAGAGCGATGCTCCTCCTCCCGCAGACCTCTGATTTTCAGGCGACCTACTCCTCCTCCCAAGGGCGCCTGATCGAGCAGCGGCACTCCTCCTCCCAGTCGCTGTTCAAATCTTTTCGAAAAGCCTGCCGCACCTCCTCCCGCGGCAGGCTTTTTCGTTTAATCCGTCAGAATAATATCTGCTCCACGGCATTGGTTTCTGACCAGAGCGCCGTTCCTGAGGTCGTTATCCTCGGTTTTCGCCCTAGCAGCCTCTTCGCTTAATCCGTAACCGCGCCAGCGTTCCATAAGCCGCTCCTCGAGTGTCGCGACGGAGGGGGAGATCAGGATTGCGTAGTCGAACTGCCCTTCCAATGAAGACCAGGGGGCACGATCGAGCAGCAGGTAGTTTCCCTCGACAAGCACGAACCGTGTCGAAACATCGATGATGCGTGCTGCAGCGATGGCAAGTTCCCGGGATCGGTCAAATACCGGCACCAGCACTTCTGCTTCCGCCAGCCTGACCGCACGGATGATGTCGAGAAAGCCGCGGACGTCGAAAGTTTCGGGTGCGCCCTTGCGGGAGAGCAGAACCTTTTCCCGCAGGACGTCATTGTCCATGTGAAAGCCGTCCATCGGCAGTACTTCGGCACTTTCGCCAAGTGTTTTCAATGCTGTAGCAAGCTCGCTGGCGGTCGTGGACTTTCCGGCACCCGGCGGGCCGGCAATCGCGACGATAAAACGCCGCTTTTCGCCCGCACGGTCAATAAGTGTGCGGGCGATATCTTCAGTGGTCATTGTCATGCGGCAAGCGGCTCCGGCACCTTTGCGCCGGTCATGAAGGCGACGGCGTCCGACATCGTATAATCCTTCGGATTGATGACGGTAAGACGTTTTCCCAGCCGGTGGATGTGGATGCGGTCGGCGATCTCGAAGACATGCGGCATGTTGTGTGAAATCAGCACGATCGGGATACCACGGGAGCGCACGTCGAGGATCAGTTCCAGCACGCGCCGGCTTTCCTTTACGCCGAGTGCCGCCGTCGGTTCATCAAGGATGATGACCTTGGAGCCGAAAGCCGCCGCTCGCGCCACCGCCACGCCCTGGCGCTGGCCCCCTGACAGCGTTTCCACCGCCTGGTTGATGTTCTGGATGGTCATCAATCCGAGTTCGGAGAGTTTTTCACGCGCCATTTTTTCCATGGCGCCATGATCGAGCTTGCGCAGCACCTTGCCCATGAAGCCGGGTTTGCGGATTTCACGACCGAGAAACATGTTGTCGGCAATCGAAAGCGCCGGCGACAGAGCAAGGTTCTGGTAGACGGTTTCAATACCGGCCTTGCGTGCCTCGATCGGCGAGGCGAAATGGACGAGTTCTCCATCCATGCGGATCTCGCCCTCGTCGGGACGGATCGCGCCGGAAATCGCTTTGATCAGCGAGGACTTTCCGGCACCATTGTCGCCGATCACGGCGAGGATTTCGCCAGGGTAGAGATCGAAATCGGCATTGTCGATAGCGGTGACGCGGCCATAACGCTTGATGATATTGCGGCCGGTGAGAATGGGTTTTCTGGTGTTTTCCTGGGGCATCAGCGTGAAGCCTTTCTGATCCATTGGTCGGCCGCGACGGCGACGATGATGAGGACGCCGATCAGGAGATAGGTCCATTGCACATCGGTGCCGAGTAGGCGCAGGCCGAGCGAAAAGACGCCGACGATCAGCGCGCCGAACATCATGCCAAGAATTGAGCCGCGGCCGCCGAAGAGCGAAATGCCGCCGATCACGACTGCGGTGATCGATTCGATATTGGCGAACTGGCCGGCGGTCGGCGAAACCGAGCCAATACGGCCGATCAGCGCCCAGCCGGCCAGAGCGCAGATGACGCCGGAGAGAACGTAGACGGAGATCAGCATACGCTGGACGTTGACGCCGGAAAGGTCTGCCGCCTCCGGATCATCGCCGACGGCATAGAGATGGCGGCCCCAGGCGGTGTGGTTGAGTACGTACCAGAGTACCCCGACCAACAGGATCATGGCGATAACGCCATAGGTGAAGACTGCGCCGCCTATTCGGAATGTCTCACCAAAGAACTGCAGGATTGGTGCCGTCGTCTCGATTTCCTGCGCACGAATGGTTTCGTTGGCGGAATAAAGGAAATTGCTGGCGAGAACGATCTGCCACATGCCGAGCGTGACGATGAAGGGCGGCAGTTTTACCTTGGCGATCAGCACGCCGTTGATGAAGCCGCAAAGCGCGCCGGTGGCAAAACCACAGAGGATCGCGAGTTCCGGCGGCAAGCCGTATCGAAAGGTGAACTGGCCCATCACCACCGAGGACAGGACCATGATGGCGCCGACCGACAGGTCGATGCCGGCGGTCATGATGACCAGCGACTGGGCAGCCCCGACGATACCGGTGATCGCCACTTGCTGCAGGATGAGCGTCAGCGAAAAGGCGGAGAAGAACTTGCCGCCAAGCGTCAGGCCGAACACGATCAAAGACACGACCAGCACGATCAGCGACACCGCAGACGGGTTGGAATGAAGGAAGTGGCGGAATTTGTGAAGGGCAGACGGCGTGTCATGATCGAAGGACGCAACGTCCTTCGAACTGTCTTTCAGCACTTTTTCGTAGTCGTGATGCGGTGCGCTTGCCACTGGCTCGCTCATGAAGTCCTCCCGCTTTTGTCGTGTGCCCGGTTCAGCCCGGGTTGCCGTGGCGGGCCGATGAAGCCTGCTTCACCGGCCCGCAAGGATTGGCTAGAGGTTTAGCCCCAGCACTTGTTCAGGCCTTCCTTGGTGTCGATCGACTTGATCGACGGGACTGGCTTGTCGGTGACAAGCGTCACGCCGGTATCAAAGAAATTCTTACCTTCGGTCGGCTTCGGCTTTTCGCCGCTATCGGCAAACTTCTTGATCGCCTCGATGCCGAGCGATGCCATCTGCAGCGGATATTGCTGTGAGGTTGCGCCGATCGCGCCATCGGCGACGTTCTTGACGCCCGGGCAACCGCCGTCGACCGACACGATCAGCACGTCCTTTTCGCGGCCGACCGATTTCAGCGCCTCGTAAGCGCCAGCGGCGGCTGGTTCATTGATCGTGTGAACGACGTTGATGGTCGGATCCTTCTGTAGAAGGTTTTCCATGGCCGTGCGGCCGCCTTCTTCATTGCCGTTGGTGATGTCGTGGCCGACGATACGTGGATCGTCTTCGTCACCGATCTTGTTCGGATCCTTCGGGTCAATGCCGAAACCGATCATGAAACCCTGGTCGCGCAGAATGTCGACGGAAGGCTGGGAGGGGGTGAGATCAAGAAAGGCCACCTTGGCGTCCTTGGCGGCATCGCCGAGCGTATCTTTCGCCCACTGGCCGATCAGCTTGCCGGCGAGAAGGTTGTCGGTGGCAAAGGTCATGTCGGCGGCGTCGATCGGCTCCAGCGGCGTATCGAGCGCAATCACCAAGAGGCCAGCGTCGCGCGCCTTCTTCAGGTTCGGCACGATGCCTTTGGTGTCGGAGGCGGTGATCAGGATGCCCTTTGCGCCGTCGGCTATGCAGGTTTCTATCGCCGCCACCTGGCTTTCGCTGTCGCCGTCGATCTTGCCGGCATAGGATTTCAGCGAGACGCCGAGTTCCTTTGCCTTGGCTGTCGCGCCTTCCTTCATCTTGACGAAGAATGGGTTGGTATCTGTCTTGGTAATCAGGCAGGCCGAGACGTCCGCGGCCTGAGCGGGTGCGGAAAAGACGACGCCAAGCGCCAGTGCCCCGAACGACAGGGACAATACGGATTTTCTCATGATCTCCTCCCAGAGACGAAGTCCGCTCGCTGCGGACGGGTTCATTCGGTTGCAGGCCGGATCGCGCCCCAGTGCCTCCTCCGGGCATTCCCGCATCCTTACAATCGTCAATAATCGCGAAAGAAAATCATCTGTCAATAATTAATTCCGATTGAATTATTTATTCTGCCTTGTCATGCTATGTCCAACGTGAGAGAGCGAAGGCAAAGGGAGGTGCTGGATGTCGATCACCGATGGTCCGCTTTCCGGGCCTGTTTCTTCTGCCGCTTTTTCGGGCGGTTCCAACCAGACACGGGTGCGCGCCTATAACGAGCGGCTGGTCCTGTCGCTGGTGCGGTTACATGGTGCGCTGTCGAAGGCGGATATTACCCGGCTCAGCGGTTTGTCTGCACAGACGGCCTCTGTCATCATGAGGGCGCTCGAGAAAGACGGCCTTTTGCTGCGCGGCGAGCCGGTGCGGGGGCGTGTCGGCCAGCCCTCCATCCCGATGCGTCTCAATCCGGATGCCGTCCTGTCCTTCGGGGTCAAGATCGGCCGTCGCAGCGCTGATCTGGTGCTGATGGATTTCGTCGGCAATATCCGCAAGCGCTATCACGAGACCTATGCCTATCCGCTGCCGCAGGAAATCTTGCAGATCATCACTTCGGGCATTGCCGATATCGAAGCGCAGATGACTACCGAGGAGCAGGCGCGTATCGCAGGTATCGGTATCGCCGCACCATTCGAACTGTGGAACTGGGCAGACGAGATCGGCGCGCCATCGGGCGCGATGGAGGTGTGGCGCGGCTTCGATCTCCAGGCGGAAGTCGCGTCACGCGTCGCTCACTCGGTCTATCTGCAAAATGACGCGACCAGCGCCTGTGGTGCGGAACTGGTCTTCGGCGTCGGGCCGACGTATCCGGATTTCATCTATCTCTTCATCGGCTCGTTCATCGGCGGCGGTATCGTATTGAACTCTGGCATATTTTCCGGCCGTACGGGTACTGCCGGTGCTGTCGGGCCGCTGCCGGTGCGGGGAAGTAATGGCGAAAACCGCCAGCTTCTCGACATCGCCTCGATCTTCGTTCTTGAAAACATGCTGCGAGATCGTGGCATCGATCCCCAGCCGCTGTGGTATTCGGCCGATGAATGGATCGATTTCGGTGAGCCGCTTGAGGTGTGGATCCAGGCTACTGCCGCCGCCCTGGCGCAGGCGATCGTGGCCGCCGCCTCGATCATCGATTTCGGCGCTGCCGTCATCGATGGCGGTTTTCCGGGCTGGGTAAGAAAACGTATCGTCGATGCGACGATCGAGGCGGTTGCCCGGCTCGACCTGCGCGGTGTGGTCATTCCCGATATCATCGAGGGCAAGGTTGGATCTCAGGCGAGGGCGATCGGCGGTGCCAGCCTGCCGATTTTTGCCCGCTACCTTACGGATCAATCGGTGCTGCTCAAGGATTTCAACGGAGAATGAGAATCGTTCTCACCCTTGCAGCCTAGCGTCATCTTGCCTAGCCTGTGGTCCTCGAAAACCGGATGGATGAGGCAATGGAGACCAGTGAGACACATTCGCCGATGCCGAGTGAAACGGGCATTCTTGAGTTTCTCGATATCTGCAACAGCTTCTATCCCCCCGACGCCGTGAATGCGCCGATTACGCAGCAACGCGTCTGGTATGAGGCACTCTGCGCCCGTTTCGGCCGGCCATTAACGGATGGCCTGATCTTTCAAGATGAAGTTCTGTTCGTGCCGATCCGGCGTTATCGACCAGCACGCATCGCCACCAAAACAGTGCTTCTCTATCTGCATGGTGGCGGCTTTGTCGTCGGTTCTGTGGAAAGCCATCATGCGATCTGCGCCGAGATTGCCGAGTTTGCCCAAGCGGAACTCATCTCCGTCGATTATCGTCTCGCACCCGAACATGTCTGGCCTGCTCAGACAGATGATTGTTACGGGGTGCTGAAGCAGCTTGTCGGGCAGGATAGACAGGTGGTGGTGATCGGTGACAGTGCGGGCGGCAATCTTGCGGCCGGGCTGTCACTTCGGGCGCGTGACGAAAACCTCCCCGGCATTATCGGCCAGGTGCTCATTTACCCCGCGCTTGGCGGCGATCTTATTTCTGGTTCGTATCGGGAAATGGCGAATGCGCCGGGTCTGACGACCGCCGATGTGGCCTATTATCGTGCAGTATTGAAAGCACCGGCAAATGAGCCGGTGGCGCATCCGCTTCTATCAAGCGCTCTTTCCGGGCTTCCGCCTGCCTATATCAGCGTGGCGCATTTCGATCCGCTACGTGATGATGGCCAGCTTTATGCGCAGCGGCTGAAGCAATCGGGTGTCACTGCCACCCTTCGCTACGAGCCGCAGATGGTGCATGCATGGCTTCGCGCCCGGCATATGAGCGAGGGCGCGCGAGACGGTTTCAGCGCGGTTTGTGAAGCAATCCGATTGTTTGCCGCCTAGGTCTTTGCCTTCGAGACCAGAACGGGATTGGCTCTGAAGGCTGCCGGGAAGATGGCTTTCAAATTATCGATCTTCGGCATGTCGTTATAGACGATATAGGGATGGTTCGGGTTGAGTGTCAGGAAATCCTGATGGTATTTTTCTGCCGGGTAAAAGCCTTCCAGCTTAGAAACCTTGGTCACGATCGGCGCATGAAACAGTCCGGTCCTGTCCAGTTGGGCGATATAGGCCGTGGCAACCTTCTGATGTTCAGCGCTGGCCGTGAAGATCGCCGATCGATACTGCGTGCCTTGATCCGGCCCCTGAAAATTCAGCTGTGTCGGATTATGGGCGACGGAGAAAAAGACCTGCAGCAGCGTGCCGTAACTCACCTCGTGCGGATCGAAACTCACCTCCACGGATTCGGCATGCCCCGTTTCGCCCAGGCTGACGGTCTCGTAACGGGCCGTTTCCTTCGCCCCGCCGGAATATCCCGAGACGGCATTCTTCACGCCCTTCACATGCTGGAAGACGGCCTGAACACCCCAGAAGCAGCCACCGGCAAAAACCGCTGTTTCGCTGTTTCCTTTCGCGGTCTCATCAATGGCCGGGGGCGGGATGACGACCGCCGGTTCTGCCGCAAGCAAGGAGGTCGCCGGCACGGCAAACAACAACAAGGCGGATATCATCCCAACGCTTCGGCTCGCAAATGTCGTCATGACAATTCCTCCGGTTGTCATGACTGTGTTCCTCGCTACGTTTACGGTCAACTCACATCGGCGTGGCAAACGTGAGCATCACATGAGATCGCGCGGTATCGCCTTCTCGAAGGTCTTTTCAAAGATCTGCTTTTCGCCGTCATAGGCGATAACGGAAGCGTTGATCAGCCAGTTCTTCGCCGTGCAGGCGATGCTTGCGGTCGAGACAGTGTGCGCCGACCAGTGGTGGCGGCTCATGTCGCAGGTCCAGACGCATGTTCCGGCCACAGACAGCGGATCATCCGGGCTTATCGACCAGGTTTCCTCGCGGCGCTGGCGGGTGGCAAGGCCGGTGCCGGGATGTTCGAAAAGCCCGGTATCCTCGGTGACCTCGTAGTGCGTCCTGCCGGCAGCAAGGTCGCGAGTGACGCTGCGGCGCGTTTCAGCCGGTATATGCTCTATATATTTCGGCAGCGGATCCGGATGGTCTGGCTGCTTCATATCGAAAAGCTTGTGGTCCCCGAGACGCGGCATGGCAAGGCCGAGAGACGCGATATCGATCGTCACACCGGGATCGACCGGCGGCGGCAATACCATCGGCCAATAGGCGGTCGAAAGCGATAGTCGGATTCGATGTCCTGCGCCAAAACGATAGCCGCATGCGTCGAGCGCAAGCCGGATTGTCACCGGCTCTCCGGGTGTCAGCGGCTTGGGGGTTTCGTTGCCATCACGATGGGCAAGGTTGATGACTCCGAAAGAGACACGTGTGGCAGTTCCGTCGGGATGTACATCGACAATGCGGGCGCAGAGATTGGCAAGTTCGGCCTCGCACCGCAGCGTCAGCGTAACGATCGGGCGGCCCAGAAAGCTTTTGGCCCCCTCGAGTGGGGGCGTCTGAAAGGTCAGCGAGCCCGCGTCGTCACCGCGCTGATCGCCGGCCATTTCCGCATCCGGTTTCAGCGTGAACCATTCGCCGGCGGCCGTTCCCGTATCTAGCGGCGATTTCAGGTAGACGTCATGTGCCGGCGCATGGGCGATCGGCATGCCCTCAAGCAGCGCGCCGAACTGATCGACATAGAAGCATTCCGCCTCCGGCTCGCTCCAGCGGTCCTTCGACACCCAGAGACCCGGATCGAAATCGCGACGCACCGCCGGTTTCGGACCGTCGAGAATATAGGCGCGCACCTGCGGCAGGTCCTCGATGCCGTTCTTCTCGCCGCGCAGCCAGCGGTTCCAGAAGGCGATGGCCTCGCCGTGGAAATCGGCGCGCGGCTTCGGCCAGGCGAAATGCGGGTATTTGTGCACCCACGGCCCGACCAGCGCCTTTGCCTTGGTCCCTAAGCCTTCGACTGCGAGGAATGGCGTATTGCGATAACCATCCGCCCATCCGGCGATCACAAGGGCCGGAATTTCGATAGCCGAGTAGTCTTCGCAGATCGATCCGTGTTTCCAAAAGGCGTCGCGGCGCTGATGGGAGAGCCATTCCTCCATGAAGAAGGGTTCGTTTTCCAGCCGCTCCATCCACATCTCCAGCCAGCGATCGCCAACGATTTCCGGATCGGGCGAGCGTGACTGGTAGGCCAGCATGGTTGCCGCCCAGGAGAGCTGGGCCGAAAGATGGCAGCCGTTCTTGTAATGGATGTCGTCATTATAGCGGTCGGTGGTAGAGGCGATCGAGATCACCGCTGTCAGTGCCGGCGGGCGAAGCGCTGCCACCTGCAGGCTGTTGAAGCCGCCCCAGGAAATGCCCATCATGCCAACCGAGCCGTTTGACCATGGCTGATCGGCGATCCAGGCGATCAGTTCGCAGGCGTTCGCCAGTTCAAGTTCGGTATATTCGCCATCGATGACACCGTCTGACTCACCCGAACCACGAATATCGACGCGCACGCCGGCAATGCCTGCCGCCGCAAATACCGGATAGGTGGATTCGTCGCGCGGGCTGGTTCCGTCCCGCTTGCGATAGGGCAGAAATTCGAACACCGCCGGCACCGGATCGGCTTCCGCACCATCCGGCATCCAGATCCGGGCAGCAAGCCGGGTCCCGTCCTTCAGTCTGATCCACTGGTTTTCGATAACGGTGAAGGAACGGTCGGTCATGTATTCGGATCCTCAAATCAAACTCTGTCGAGGGCTTCGCCCCTCACCCAAACCTCTCCCCGCATACGGGGAGAGGGGACCTGCTCTGCTCGCCGTTAGAGAAAGAAGGTGGCGGCAGCCGGATGAGGGGCTGCCTTCAGTTTCCGGCGCTTTCCATGCGCCTTGTCGCCAGTACCTTTTCCAGCCAGCCCAGTTCCATCTCGGGAACGGACTTCAGCAGGAGGTCGGTATAATCGTCGAAGGGCGGCGAGAGCGTCTGCGATTTCGGGCCGAACCGAACCAGCCTGCCTCGGTGCATGACGGCAACCGAATCGGCTATCGCTCTGACGATCGCGATGTCGTGAGTAATGAAGACATAGGAAAGCTGCTGTTCTTCCTGCAGCTTCATGAGCAGTTTCAGGATGCCTTCCGCCACGAGCGGGTCAAGCGCCGAAGTGGGCTCGTCGCACAGGATCAATTCCGGCCTTGCCGCCAGCGCACGGGCAATTGCCACGCGTTGCTTCTGCCCGCCGGAAAGTTCCGCCGGATAACGATCGATAAAGCCATTGCCCATCTCGATCTGTTCCAGCAGTTCCTTGACGCGTGCTGTCTTTGCCGCATCTCGAAGGCCATCATAGAAGGTCAGTGGTCGGCCGATGATGTCGCGCACTGTCTGGCGCGGGTTCATTGCGGTATCGGCCATCTGGTAGATCAGCTGGATGCGCCGCAGATCATCCTTTGGACGTCCCTTCAGCGAGGGTGTCAGCGGTTTGCCATCGAAGGTGATCTTGCCTTCGCTTGGTGGCAGAAGACCGGTTATAACGCGGGCGAGCGTCGACTTTCCTGAGCCGGATTCGCCAACGATCGCCAGTGTCTGCCCCTTGCAAAGATGCAGCGACACGCCGTGCAGAACCTTGAAGCCATTGGAATATTCGGCGCTGACATTATCAACCGCAAGAAGCGCCTTCGTCTGATCCGGCGCCTCGTGGCGGATTTCCTGACGAACGTTGACCAACGCGCGAGTGTATTCCTCGGTTGGTGCCTCGATGATCTGCTGCACCGAGCCGTATTCGACCGTCTTGCCGTGACGCAGAACCATGATGTCGTCGGAAATCTGCGCCACCACCGCAAGGTCATGGGTGATGTAAAGCGCTGCCGTATCGGTTTCCTCGATCGCGTGCTTGATCGCTGCCAGAACATCGATCTGTGTTGTCACATCGAGCGCCGTTGTCGGCTCGTCAAAGATGATCAGGTCCGGGTTGGAGCAGAGTGCCATGGCGGTCATGGCACGCTGCAACTGCCCGCCGGAGACCTGATGCGGGAAGCGGTCACCGAATGTTTCCGGGCTGGGCAGGCCGAGCACCTGGAACAGGTACAGCGCCCGCTTGCGCGCTTCCGCCTTGCTCATCAGCCTGTGCTTGACGGTCGCCTCGATCACCTGGTCGCCCAGTCGGTGAGCCGGATTGAAGGCCGCTGCCGCCGATTGCGCCACGTAGCAGATGCGGGCGCCGCGCAGCTTGCGGATGCCGCCCTTGCCGAGTTTCAGGATATCGGTTCCGTCGAGCATCACCTCGCCGCCGGTGATTTGGGCGCCGCCTCGACCATAGGCGAGGGCAGAAAGGCCGATCGTCGATTTGCCGGCCCCGGATTCGCCGATCAAGCCCAGAACCTTGCCCTTCTCAAGATCGAAGGAGACACCGTCGACAATGGTGATGCGCTTCGGTGCCTCGCCGGGCGGATAGCTGGTTGCCTCGATCTTGAGGTCGCGGACAGAAAGAAGATTGGTATCAGGCATCGCCACGGCCTCCCTTCAGGCTGGAGGTTCGTTTCAGCAGCCAGTCGACGACCAGATTGACGCAGATGCAGAGCGCGGCGATTGCCGAACCCGGCACCAGTGCTGCCGAAATCCCGAAGATGATGCCATCCTTGTTTTCCTTCACCATGCCGCCCCAATCGGCCGTCGGCGGCTGGATGCCGAGGCCGAGGAAGGAGAGGGTGGAGAGGAAAAGGATGGCAAAGGCGAAGCGCAGGCCGAATTCGGCCAGCAGCGGCGACAGCGTGTTCGGCAGGATCTCGCGGAAGATGATCCAGACCTTGCCTTCGCCGCGCAGCTTTGCCGCCTCGACGAATTCCATCACCGCGACATCCAGCGCCACGGCGCGGCCGAGGCGATAGACACGGGTGGAATCGAGCACGGCCATGACGAGGATCAGCACGAACAGGTATTGAGGCAGCACGGCCAGAACCACGAGCGCGAAGATCAGCGTCGGGATCGACATCATCAGGTCGTTGAAGCGGGAAAAGAGCGTGTCTACCAGTCCGCCGGAAACGGCGGCCGTGAAACTCAGGAGGATGCCGAGCGAGAAGGAGATTACGGTTGCCGCCAGTGCCACCAGCAGTGTCGTACGGGTGCCGTAGATCAGGCGCGAGAGGATGTCGCGGCCAAGATTGTCGAGCCCGAAGAAGAACTGGTCGTCGGGCACCTGCCAGACGCCACCGACCACCTCGGTTTCGCCATGCGGCGCGATCCAGGGAGCAAAGAGCGCGCAGAAGACGGCGAGCGTGATGCCGAAGAGGCCGATCCAGGCGGTGATGGGGATTTCTCTCAATCTCATCGCGGATGCCTCAGTCTAGGGTTGGCAATGATCGCGAGGATATCGGCCAGCATGTTGAGCAGGATGTAGACGGCAGCGAAGATCAGGCCGCAGGCCTGCACCACCGGCATGTCGCGCACCGTCACCGCATCGACCATGTACTGGCCCATGCCGGGATAGACGAAGACAACTTCCACGACGACGACGCCGACGACGAGATAGGCGAGATTGAGCGCCACAACGTTGATGATCGGTGCCAGCGCGTTCGGCGCCGCATGCTTGACGATCGCCCGCCAGCTGGACAGGCCCTTCAGTTCAGCGGTTTCCATATAGGCCGATGACATGACCGAGAGGATCGCGGCCCTTGTCATGCGCATCATGTGAGCCAGAACGACCAGAACCAGCGTCGCGGTCGGCAGTGCGATCGTCTGGATGCGCTCGAGGAAGCCCATGCCCTGGTAGACGGTGGCCGGGAAGGTGGCGATGCCGAAATTGACGGCGAAATAAAGGATCAGCAAATAGCCGATGAAGAATTCCGGCAGCGAGATTGCCGCCAGCGAGATGACGTTGATGATCTTGTCGGGCATGCGGTCGCGGAAATGAACCGACAGCATGCCAAGCCCGATCGCCAGCGGCACGGCGATGATCGCCGCAAAGCCTGCGAGGAAAAGCGAATTGCCGAGACGGTTGGCCACCTGCTCGGAAACCGAGTTGCGGCTTGCCCAGGAGGTACCGAAATCGCCCTGCAGCACACCACCCAGCCAGTCGAAATAGCGGGTGGTGACAGGGCGGTCGAGGCCAAGCTCGGCCGTGATATTGGCGATCGCCTGCGGCGTTGCCGACTGGCCGAGATAGGTCGTGGCGAAATCGCCGGGCAGGGCTTCGACGCCGGCAAAGATCAGCACGGAAACGGCGAAGAGAAGGACAAGCGACAAAAGACAGCGCTCGATGATGAGGGCAGCAAGCGGAAAGCGGTCCCTCAGGCTGCGGGCAGGCGATCCGCCTGCCTCTGCGGAATTTGACATCTGCTATGATCCCGGTTCCGAAACGAAGTGTTCAGACCGCAGGGCGATCGCCCCGCGGTCCACTAATCATCGTTGGGGCCCTCAAGCCCCGTGTTCAGAATCAGGCACTGAACCAGACGCGGCTAGCGACATAGCCATTCGACATGTCGTTGCCGATATCGCTCACATAGCCCATCAGCCTTTTGGTGCCGGCGTTCACGAAGTCGTTGAACATCGGCAGGATCGTGCCGCCTTCGTCGCGCACCAACATCGCCATTTCGCGATACATCTCACGGCGCTTGGGTTCGTCCAGTTCGCCACGGGCAGAGATCAGCAGCTTGTCGAAGGTCTCATTCTTGAAGCGGGTGTCGTTCCAGTCGGCGGTGGAAAGATAGGCACCGGAATAGAACTGGTCCTGCGTCGCGCGGCTGCCCCAATAGGATGCCGAGAAGGGCTGGACGTTCCAGACGTTCGACCAGTAACCGTCACCGGGTTCGCGCTTCAGTTCGATTTCGATGCCGGCCTTCTTGGCACTTTGCTGGAAGAGCACGGAGGCATCGACGGCACCGGGGAAGGCGACTTCCGAGGTGCGCAGCAGGATCGGGCCGCTATGGCCTGACTTTTTGTAGTGGAAGGCCGCCTTGTCCGGATCATAGGCGCGCTGCTCGATCCCTTCCGGGAAAAGGGCATAGGTGTCGTTGATCGGGAAATCGTTGCCAACCTTGCCATAGCCGCCAAGAATGCGCTCGACCATTTCCTCACGGTTGATCGCGTATTTCAGCGCCATGCGAACGTCGATATTGTCGAACGGCGCCTTGTCACAGTGCATGATGAAGACATAGTGGCCACCGCCGGAGGTGGTCAGAAGCTGCACCGTCGGGGCGCGTGTCAGAAGCGCAACCGTCTTCGGATCGACGCGGTTGATGAACTGCACCTGGCCGGAGGCAAGGGCTGCCACACGCGCCGTTGCGTCGTTCATGGTGATCATCTCGACGGTCTGAACATAACCGCGGTCGGAGCGCCAGTCGTTCTCGTTCTTCTCGAAGGTCATGCGAACGCCGGGTTCGAAACTCTTGACCTTGTAGGGGCCGGTACCGATCCCTGCCGTCGGATTGTCGACGCCGCCATTCGGCTGGATGACGAGGTGGTAGTCGGTAAAGATCGCAGGCAGGTCGGCATTGCCGGCATCGAGCGTGACGACCAGATCGCCGCCCTTGTTTTCGATCGCGGTGATCGATTTCAGCATGCCGGCAGCGCCGGATTCCGTCTTTTCGTCGCTGTGGCGCTTGAGTGTCGCGACTACGTCATCGACGGTCATTTCCTTGCCGTCGTGGAAGGTCACGCCCTTGCGGATCTTGAAGGTCCAGGTCTTGGCATCCGGTGATGGTGCCCAGGATTCGGCGAGCGACGGGATTGGTGCGCGCGTCTCGGGGTGGGTCTCGACCAGCGTGTCACCCCAGGTCCGTACGGCAGCGAACATGACCTGAGATGTTGCCTTGGCGGGATCGATACTGTCGGTGGCGGCTCCGCCTTCGAGGCCAAGCTTCAGGTTTCCGCCCTTCTGGGGCGTCTGTGCAGCCGCGCTGCTGGCAAAGAGAGTGCCGGCGGATGACAGCGTTACACCGGCGGCCATGGCGCGGCCCATGAATTCCCGGCGGTTCATGCCGCCGGCGATTACGCGGCCGGCGAGATATCTGGTGAAATCGTTCATTTCCCTTGTTCCCCTTATCCGATGCAGATTTCTGTTCTTGTCATCGACACCCCGTCGTCCGGTTTCCTCTTCCATTGAGAGGGGTGTTTCATGCTGTCGATCGTGGGAAATGGTTCGGTTGCCGCCGACATAACTTCCTTTCTTGCGCAGTCCCCGGCTCATCTTCTTTGAGCTCTTTTGCCTCGGGGAATTTCTGCTAGCGATCGAAGGCCCGTTGAGGCTTGATGAATGGTAAGGGCGCGTTGCCGCGCGGGTGAGCCTTCGCTACGACATTAAGTGCCTTTGATGCGACACATTTGGCAACCCCCCATGGGTTGCGAAAATCCGGTGCCAGTCATGCGGGCGGTCAATCAGCTCAATCACGCGCTATTGCATGGAAAAACGTGCCGGTCACAGACCCCCGTTTCCCGCCTGACGGACCGATTTCGACGCCGCGGCCGTCTGCAATCATAGCGAGAGGTTGGTCGTTTCCGGCGTCAATGACGCGTGCGTAATGGAACTCATGGCCACGGATCAGATCTCCGCCTGCTCCGATCGCGGAAGGACCGAGCAATCGAGCCTGGCGGTAACCGAGGTTCATCTTGCGTTTGGCAAAGCTGGTGGAGTGGGAGAGCAGCCCGGTCATGGCATGGGTCACACCATCGGCATCTTCCAGCGCCTCCCCGAGCACCATGTAGCCACCACACTCGCCATGTACGGGTTTCGTGTCAGCGAAGGCCTTCAAGCCCGCCTTGAAATTCGTCGCCTCCGCCAGCCTTCCGGCATGAAGTTCGGGATAACCGCCAGGCAGCCAGCAAATATCGCAATCCGCCGGCGGCGCTTCATCGGCAAGCGGTGAAAAGGGCACGATTTCGGCTCCCATGGCGCGCCATTGCCGTTTGATATGCGGATATAGAAAAGTGAAGGCCGCGTCTTCGGCAAGCGCGATCCGCTGGCCCGGCGGCGAAAGCGCCTTGTCCGTCGAGCCTGCTGGAATTTCAAAGGGTTTGGCGGCTTGAAAAATCGCGTCGAGATCGAGCGACTGCTCCATCGCGTCCGCCAGCCGGTCTATATGGGCATCCATTTCGGGGTGTTCACTTGCCTGAACAAGGCCGAGATGCCGTTCGGGCAGGGTAAGCGTCGGATCGCGCAATACGGTGCCGACGACCGGAAGTCCAAGTGCCTCGATGGCATCGCCGGAGAGCTTCTTGTGCCGTTCGCTGCCGGCACGGTTCAGCACGCAGGCGGCCATTTTCACCGCCGGATCATAGTTCATGAAGCCACAGGCAATCGCCGCGGCCGTCTGACTTTGGCCCGAGACATCAAGCACGAGAAGTACGGGCAGGCCGAAAAGTCGAGCGAGATCCGATGCCGCGCCGGAGCGGTTGGGCTCGGTGACAATACCGTCGAACAGGCCCATGGCGCTTTCGATCAGGAGCAATTCGGCGTCTTGCGCCTGTTCGCGTGCCAGATGACGTAGCAGATCCGGCGCCATCGCCCAACTGTCGAGATTAAGACCAGGCAGGCGGGCAGCCGCCTCATGAAATCCGGGGTCGATATAGTCCGGCCCGGTCTTGATGCCGCGCACCTTGACGCCGCGCCTCTGAAACGCGCGCAAAAGCCCGATCGTCACGCTGGTCTTGCCGGAGCCGGAGCGGGGTGCGCCGATGATGAGCGCGCGCGCCGTCATGATTGATTGCCCGAAAGAACGGCCTGCATGGATACGATTTTGCCGATGACAATCAGTGCCGGTGCGGCAAAGTTCTGGCGCTGCACTTCCTCCTCGACCGTCGCAAGCGTTGCCGTCATCGAGCGCTCATCCGGCGTCGTTGCCGCCATCAGCACCGCAACCGGTGTGTCGGCGGACAGGCCGCCTTCCATCAGAAGCCTCGCGATCGTGCCGATCGTGCTGACCCCCATGTAAACGACGATGGGCTCGCCGGTTTTCGCCAGTGCCTTCCAGTCGAGATCACCCGGTGTTCCGGCGGCGTGTCCGGTTGCCAGCGTGATCGAACGGCTGATGCCGCGCATGGTGGCGGGAATATTGGCGGAAGCGAGTGCAGCCAGCGCCGAGGTCATGCCAGGCAGCACGCGGAAAGGAATGTTTTCCTTCACCAGCGCTTCTGCTTCCTCCCCGCCTCGGCCGAAGATGAATGGGTCACCGCCCTTCAGCCGCAATACACGCCCGCCGGCCTTGGCAAGTTCGATCAGTTTCGCGGTAATATCGTCCTGCGCCACGGAAGGTTTTCCGCCGCGCTTGCCGACGAAAACCAGCTCTTTCGTTCGTGCAAGAGCCAGGACTGCCTCGGAAACCAGCGCGTCATGCACAATCACATCCGCCTTCGCCAATGCATCGGCGACTTCCAGCGTCAGATAGCGTGGATGGCCCGGACCTGCGCCGGCCAGCCAGACATGGCCGGGCGCAAATTCCGGGGCTTCGACGATTTCTTCGAACAACTCATTCACGGACATATGCAAACCTTTTGCCGGCCGGTTACGACCGGGCTATAGAAACGGCCATGGAACCGGCCATTGAAGAAGAAAGCAAGAACCTGCGTCGTGGCTGGACCACGGGAACCTGCGCTGCTGCCGCAGCCAAGGCGGCCTGTCTTGCGTTGATGACGGGTGAATTTCCGGCCCTGGTCGAGGTAACGCTGCCTGGCGGACAACGTCCGGCCTTCGCTCTCGCCATGGAGGAAAAGGGAAACGGTTTTGCTAAGGCCGGCATCGTCAAGGATGCCGGCGACGATCCCGATGTCACCCACGGGGCTTTGATCATGAGCACGGTGCGTCGCGGAGCCGTGGGTACCGGCATCACCTTCAAGGCTGGGTCGGGCGTCGGCACGGTGACACGACTCGGCCTGCCGCTGCCGCCAGGTGAGCCGTCTATCAACCCGGTTCCGCGAAAGATGATCGCTCAGGCCATTTCCGAGGTCTGCCATGGCGAAAGAGATTTCGAAGTCGAGATTTCCGTTGCCGATGGCGAGAAGATTGCCGAGCGCACCCTCAACGGGAGACTTGGAATCCTTGGCGGCATATCGATCCTCGGCACAACCGGCATCGTCATCCCGTTTTCCTGCGCTTCCTGGATCCATTCCATCTGGCGCGGTATCGATGTTGCGCGGGCGGCTGGGCTCGATCACATTTCCGGCGCCACCGGCAATGTGTCCGAGAAGGCGGCTCAAGCTCATCACGGTCTCTCCGAGATCGCGTTGATCGATATGGGCGATTTCGTTGGCGGCATGCTGAAATATGTCCGCAGTCATCCGGTGCCGAAGGTCACGATCGCCGGCGGCGTTGCCAAGATGACTAAGCTTTCTCAAGGCATGCTCGATGTGCATTCCAAGCGCGGACTTGCGGATCTCGAAGCCCTCGCCAAGGTTGCGGCAGAAGCCGGCGCGGATGCCGATCTGGTAACGCATATTGCTGTGGCCAACACGGTTTCCCATGCCTTCCAGATCGCCGGCGAAAGCGGTTTTCCGCTTGGTGACCGTATCGCAGCGCTTGCCTGGACAACGGCTGCCATGGCGCTTCGCACACCGGATATCGCCTTGGAAATTCTGGTCTTCGATCGGCAAGGGCAGCTTGTCGGCAAGACGCATTTCACGCCTTCCGATCATTCAGAACCTTTACCTTCCTGATCCTTGCTGAACTGATCCCAGCCCGGCCGGAAACGCCTTACATAGTCGGCATTGTATAGCTGGCTTTCAACGAAGTCAGAGGCTCCCAAGCCCTTGCCGATAAAGATGAGTGCTGTGCGTTCGACCGGCTCTTCCGCCAGCTTTGCCTCTATATCGGCAAGCTTGCCACGGATGATCCGTTCTTCCGGCCATGACGCACGAACTACGATCGCCACCGGGCAGTCCGCGCCATAAAGCGGGGTCAGTTCCTCGACGATTTTTCCCAGTGCATGAATGGCGAGATGGATCGCCAGCGTTGCGCCTGTTGCGCCGAATGCCTTCAGCGTTTCGCCTTCCGGCATTTTCGACGCACGGCCGGAAACGCGGGTCAGAACGAGGCTCTGGGCCACTTCCGGGATCGTCAGTTCGCGTTTCAACGCAGCCGCGGCCGCGGCGAAAGAGGGCACACCCGGCGTCAACGTATAATCGATCCCATGCTTTTCCAGCCGGCGGATCTGTTCGGCCACTGCGCTCCAGACGGAGAGATCGCCGGAATGCAGCCGCGCCACGTCTTTACCTTCCTTGTAGGCGGCAAGATATTCGGCCTCGATTTCGTCCAGAGAAAGCGAGCCGGTATCGACGATCCGCGCATCATTCGGGCACCAGTCGAGCAGTTCCTTCGGCATGATCGAACCGGCATAAAGGCAGACCGGTGAGCGGGCGAGAATATCGCGGCCACGTACGGTGATAAGGTCTGCAGCACCCGGTCCGGCGCCGATAAAATGGACGGTCATGCGTTTTCTTTCATTTCGGCAAGAGCGCAGGTGGCGCCCTGCGAAATCAGGCGCGGCACGATGATTTCGGATGTTTTTCCCGCCGCTGCCAGCGCGGCACCCTCCGAAAGACTGGAGGATAGTGTCTTGGCAAGGCTGTGGCGGGACACGGTTTTTGTCCGCGGTTCGGCTTCCATCAGGGCGTCATCTGCAATGATATGGAGCGGCAGATCCAGCATTTCGGCCAATTGCAGAATGCCCGGTTCTTCGCGCTTGATCTCGCCGGTGGCCAATGCCGTGATCGATTCACGTGAAATCCTGGCTTCCATGCAGGCTGCATCGAGCGCCGACAGAAGCTCATCGCGTGTGCTGCCCTTGCGGCAGCCGAGACCGGCAATGATCATGGTTCCATTCCCTTCGTCCAGCTCCATTGGGTCACCGGCATGGCCGGTTTCCAGCCTTGCATCGTTCCAACCGGTGCTGCACGCGATACTTCCATGCGGATGAGACTACCGCCGAGTTTCGCCTGCGCTGCCAACAGGACGGCTTCCATTTCCAGCGTCACGGCATTGGCAACCAGCCTACCGCCGGGTTTCAACGCCGCCACTGCCGCATCGAAAACGCCCGGCTCGCTGCCGCCGCCGCCGATGAAGATCGCATCGGGCTGCGGCAGGCCGCTGAGTGCCGCTGGCGCCTCACCTTCGATTACGACCAATCCCGGCACGCCGAAGTTTGCGGCATTGCGCCTGATCCGCGCCGCTCGCTCTGGATGTGCCTCGATGGCGATCGCCTTCATGGATGGATCTGCCAGCATCCATTCTATGCCGATCGAGCCTGAACCGGCGCCTATATCCCAGAGCAACTCACCTCGCCGCGGGCTGAGCGTCGAGAGCGTCAGCGCCCGGATTTCCCGTTTGGTGATCTGCCCGTCATGTTCGAAAAGTGCATCATCCAGGCCGAAACCACGCGGCAGGATGCGCGCATCCGTTTCTGCGATCACCTCGAGTGCAACGACATTGAGGACATTGATATCCTGCAATGCAAATTCACCTGCTTTGCAGACGCGCATTTTTTCGGCTTCACCGCCCAGCGCTTCCAGCACGGTGATTTCTGATCGGCCAAATCCGGTTTCGCTCAGCAGGTCCGCCAGTTCTCGCGGGCCTTTTTCATCGGAGGTTAGCGCAATGATCCGTCGGCCGGGATGGAGCAGAGGCCGGATCAGGTCTAGCGGCCGGCCGTGCAGCGAAACGGTCTCGATATCCTGCAGCGGCCAGCCGAGTCGTGAAGCTGCGAGCGAGAAAGCTGAAGGTGATGGATAGGTCGTGAACTCATCGGAACCGATATGGCGCGACAGGGTCACGCCAACGCCGTATAAGAAGGGATCGCCGGAGGCGAGCACGCAGACCTTGTGCCCCTTGATTGCCAGCACATCGCGCATCGCCGCATCGAACGGGGTTGGCCATGGCCGTGCCTCGCCTTTTATCAGCGCTGCCGCCAACTCCAGATGCCGTTTGCCGCCAAAGACCACAGAAGCTTCCGCAATTGCGGTCCGGGCACTCTCGCCCAGTCCTTTCACGCCATCCTCGCCGATCCCGACAATGGACAGCCAGCGGCTTTGGTTTAAAGCTTGTCTTACTGATTCAGGAGGCAATTTGACCTACTCCATCCTCATCCTGGGAGGTACGGCGGAAGCCAAGGCGCTCGCCGCCCAGCTTTCGACGAGCCCCGATTATGATATCCTGCTGTCGCTTGCCGGTCGCACGAAAACTCCGGCCGAGCAGCCGGTGCCTGTGCGCGTCGGCGGTTTCGGTGGTGCCAAAGGACTGGCCGCATTCCTGCGCGAAACGAGCGTCGACCTGCTGATCGATGCGACCCATCCGTTTGCCGCGAATATTTCCCGCAATGCCGCCGAAGCGGCAGCGTTGTCGGGCAAGGATATCATGGCGCTTCGCCGGCCGGCGTGGTCGCGACAGAAAGGCGATCGCTGGCAGGAGGTCACCGATATTGCCGCCGCTGTCGCCGCGCTCGACATTGCTCCGCGTCGCGTGTTCCTGACGCTCGGTCGGCAAGAACTGCTGCCTTTCGAGGCAATGCCGCAGCATTCCTATCTGGTGCGCAGTGTCGATCCGGTCGAACCGCCGCTGAAGCTGCCGACCGTTTCCTATATCACCGCGCGTGGCCCGTTCTCCGAAGCGGACGAGATTCTGCTGCTTGAACAGCATGCGATCGACCTCATCGTCTCGAAGAACAGCGGTGGTGCGTCGAGCGTCGGCAAGATCAGCGCTGCCCGACGGCTCGGCATCGAGGTCATTCTGATAGAACGCCCCCGCCTGCCGGATCTGCCATCGGCCAGAAGCGTCGAAGAGCTTGCCGGCATGGTGCGTCACTGGAAGCTCTCCCGCAGGAAGCGCGGCGAATAAACGATCGGTTTTTGGCCGGTCCGCTCGATCAGCCGTGTCTCGGCCGTGCCGACGATGACGCAGGTCGCCATATCGGCCATATCGCCTTCAGCGTCCTTGAGTGGCACGATACGGATCGCTTCGTCGGGGCGTCCCGCCGCGCGGCCGAAAATCACCGGCACGGATCCGGGCAAGTGGGCACGCAGGATATCGAAAGCCTCACCCAACTGGTGCGGGCGCGTCTTGCTGATCGGATTGTAGAAGGCCATGACGAAACCGGCCGTCGCCGCAGCAATCAGCCGCTTCTCGATGATTGCCCATGGTTTCAGGTTATTCGACAACGAAATGGCGCAGAAATCATGCCCGAGTGGCGCACCGGCCTTGGCCGCAACCGCCAGCATGGCGGTCACGCCCGGCACGACGGATAGCTCGATGTCGCGCCATTCGGCCGGGCCGTCATCGATTGCTTCGCAAACCGCCGCTGCCATGGCGAATACGCCGGGATCGCCGCCGGAGACGACGCAGACCTTGCCGCCGTTGGCTGCCATTTCCAGAGCCGCCTTGGCGCGTGCCAGTTCCTCGCGGTTATCGGAGGCGTGGCGGTGTTGGTCTGTTCTGAGGTTAAGTCGGTCGATATACGGGAAATAGCCGAAAAAGTCGGTGGATGCCGTAACTGCCGCCAAAGCCTCCGGCGTCATCTGATCGGGATTGCCGGGGCCAAGGCCGACAACGGTCAGAGACCCGGTCATTTGTTTTCTCCCGTCTTGTCCCCTTGAGGCCTGTCGGTCCAGCCGGGAACGAGCACGATGGAGAAATAGGGTGCCGGGCTTTCGTCACGTGTTTCCAGCCGCTCCGCTGCACCATTCGCCATCGTTCCGCGCTCGACATAAAGCGCGCCCGAAAGCTTTCCGACGGATGCCAGTGCGCGCCGGATCTTCGGCAAGTTACGGCCAACCTTCATAATCACGGCGCCATCCGTAACTGCGAGCCTTTCCGCGAGCTTATCTTCCGACAGCGTACCTGGCAGCACGCTCAGAATATCGTCGCCCTGCACAAGCGGCAGGCCGGTCATTGACCAGCAGCCGGACATGGCGGTCACGCCTGCAATCACGTCCGCCTGATAACGATCCTTCAGCCGCAAATGCAGGTGCATGTAGGAGCCGTAGAATAACGGATCGCCTTCGCTCAGCACGGCAACATTCTTGCCGGCGTCGAGATGGGCGGCGATCTCTTCGGCCGAACGATCGAAAAAATCGTTGATCGGGTTCTTGTAATCGGCCTCGTCCTTATGGGTCTCGATCGTCACCGGGTAGACGAGCGGCAGTTCCACCGTGCCGGGGCGGATATGCGTCTCGACAATGGCGCGGCCATTGCCGGTCGAGCCCTTCTTGCAGAAAAAGGCGACGACATCAGCCTCTCGCACAGCGCGCACAGCCTTCAGCGTCATCAGTTCCGGATCGCCCGGACCGGTGCCGACGCCGGTAAGTTTGCCCTTGATGATCGCCGCGTTCACAGTCCGGCCCTCGCGAGCGCGTTGACGGCGGCCGCCGTCATCGCCGAGCCGCCCATGCGTCCGCGCACCACGGCATAGGGAATGTCGTGAACGGATTCCATCAGCGCTTCCTTGCTTTCCATCGCACCGACAAAGCCAACCGGCATTCCGATGATCGCGGCAGGGCGTGGTGCGCCGGCATCCAGCATTTCCAAAAGACGGAACAGTGCGGTCGGTGCATTACCTATTGCAACGACTGCCCCTTCCAACTCGTCCCAGAGGTCGAGAGCGGCGGCCGAACGGGTGTTGCCGATGGTTCTTGCCAGTTCCACGGTGCGGCTGTCGCGCAGGGTGCAGATCACCTGGTTTTCCGCCGGCAATCTCGCACGGGTCACGCCATGCGCCACCATTTCGGCGTCGCAATAAATCGGTTTTCCGGCCTTCAGTGCAGCGCGTGCCGCCTCGACGAAATCATTCGAGAAGCGGAAATGTTCTGCCGCCTCGACCAGCCCGCAGGCATGGATCATGCGCACCGCGATATCGGCCTGTTCCTCCGTAAAGGCGGAAAGATCGGCTTCCGCGCGAATGATCGCGAATGACTTTTCATAGATCGCATCGCCGACGCGGATATAGTCGTAGTGGGTCATGGTCGTCCTGTAGCTGCCGCTGCGAGCCGATCGGAACCGATCCGAGCCAGGCAGGCGGCTGAGTTTTCGCTTGGTCTTCTTTCCGATCTGACAAGATCGGCTAGGTGGCGAAGCGTGGCGTTGGTATCGGCAAAGCTTACGAAAGCAAAGGGTTGATCCGAAGCTTTTCCCTGCGCAATCAGAGAAACCCGATCCGCAGTGCCGCAAAGCGCAAGTGCCGCCGGTTGCGGATGGGCGCAGCCTTTCGGGCAGCCGGTCACATGCAGCTTGAAAGATCCGTCGAGCAGATCGCCGCATTCGGCAGCAGCTTTTGCTGCAATCTCATGGGTTGCGATCGTCGCCGAATTGCAGGCCGGGCTGCCAGAGCAGGCAGCAATATGGCCGCGTGGGTCGATGGAGGAGGTAACGAAGCCGTTGTCTCCGGCGAAATCCCGTAACGATCGGCAGGCGTCTTCGCTGCCGAAGAAGAGCAGCGAATGGTCGAGCGCCGGCTTTATGGATTTTATTCCCAGGCGGGTGGCTTCATCGCAAACGGCGATAATGTCTTCTGCCTTCGCCTGACCGAAGGCCGGGCCGATGCCTATGGCGTGGAGGTGGTTTGAGAGCGCGAAAAGGTTGAAAGGGGAGGCTGCCTTTCTCGCCGTCATGCTCGGGCTCGTCCCGAGCATATGCGACGGATCGATTGTCGCGACGCCGGCAGATCTTCGGGACAAGGCCAAGGATGACGATGGAGCGAGGTGCGTTGCCTCGTTCACCAACAAACCACCGGCCAGATCCCGTCCGCGGGCCTTGTTTCCCAGGCTTTTCAGCTGTTTCAGCAGGCCGATGACCGTGTCGACAACGAGTGTTTCACGTAAAACATTGAAAACAAATCCCGAATCTTCGGTGCCGCCGAGAACCAGTTTCCAGTCATGTTTTCCCATCGCGACAAGACGGATATCCGCCAGCAGATCCGAGTGTCGCAGAACCCCTCCACCATCGACGACGACAGCCATTTTCGGGGCCAGTCCGGTGATGTCGCGCGCGCCTTCACGAATGGCCTGTGCCAGCGGTCGCGGATCGGCGATTTCGCTTCCATCCATCCCCGCAAGCGGCGGAACCTCGACGGCAAGGCCCTCGCGCAGCGGCAGGTTCATACCCCGCACGTCTGCATCCAGATGTGGGGCGGATGTCTCGCTCAAGCCGCGGACCTGCAGATTGCCACGAGCCGAAATGTCGACCATGCCGTTACCATGGCTCAGTGCCAGCCGGCAGATATCCGCCAGTTGCGCTGGCGAGATCGCCTCGATCAGGGCGATCCGCGCCAAAAGCCCGTCGCCGGTCATCATCGGGGCTGACAAGGCTGGACAGGCGCCGCGTTGAAGGCTGAGCGGGAGCGCCGTCATGCGACCTCTCCTTTTCGAGGGGGCATCAGCATTTCCAGCTCCGCATCCACTGCGTTGCGGCGTGGATGCCAGAGGCCACGATCAAGTGCCGACCGGAAGCGTTCGCCCATATAACGCGCGCCCTCGGGATTTTGCTCTATCAGAAAGTCCCGCACGGCCTCATCGCCGAGATAGGCGTCGTAGGTTGCGTCGATCAGCGATTGTGGAATGGCGTGGGTCGTTTCGGCAAAGCCGATCAGCCGATCGACCGTTTCGACCAGTTCGGCGGCTCCGCGCGGTCCATGGCGCATCTGCCCGGCGATGAAGCGTCGATTGACGGCTCGGGCACGAACAACCCGCGTGACGGCCTCGGAAATCGAGCGTGCCTTCGGTTTTGCCGGATCGGTCGTATCGAGCGCAATCACATCCGCCTTGCCGCCGAGCGCTGCGACGGCCGCCGAAAAGCCGCCGATAAAGGCAACGTCGGCCGATCCGTCCAGAAGATCGCGGCCGGGATCATCGCCTGTATGGACCAGCAGATCGGCACTGACGATACGTCCCGCAAATTGACCGGGCACGTGGCTTGCCTCTCCATCTGCACCGCCAAAGGCATGGCTGGTGGCGTCGAGATAGATGCGACCGAGTTCTTCCCGTTTGCCCCAAGAGCCATCGGCAAGCTTCTCCTCGATACCGGACCCGTAGGTGCCGGGCGCCGAGCCGAAAATGCGGGGCGGAATGGCGCCCAATTTCTGCGCCTCTTCGGCCAACGGATTGTCGCCCGGTGCTTCCTCTCGCGCGGCAATTGCCCGCATCGCGGCATCGAGCAGGGCGATCAGCGCCGGGAACATGTCACGGAACAGGCCGGAAATTCTGAGCGTCACGTCGACGCGCGGACGGCCGAGCTGTGCCGGGGGCAAAACCTCGATGCCAGTGACGCGGCCGGTCGCCATATCCTGAACCGGCCGTGCGCCCATCAGCGCCAGAACCTGCGCCACCTCCTCGCCGCCGCTTCGAAGCGATGCGCTGCCCCAGAGATCGAAGACGAGGTTTTTCGGCCAGTCGCCGTGGTCCTGAAGATAGCGGCGCAGAATTTCGTCGGCGGCACGTTTTCCCAGTTCGAAAGCAGTCGGGGTCGGCAGGGTGCGCGGATCGCTGGCATAAAGGTTGCGCCCGGTCGGCATCACGTCGCGGCGGCCGCGCGCCGGTGCGCCGGAAGGGCCGGGCCGGATATGCTTGCCGTCCAGCGCATCCAGCAGAGCCTGTCTTTCCGTCTCGGCGCTTGTGATTCGCAGCGGGTCGTCGTCGCCTTCGGCCACTTGGCCAAAGACATGCTGGCCGTCCTTGATGGCAAAGTCCTTGAGATCGCAAAGGAAGGCGTCGATCCGCGCCAATGCGGTATCCGGGTCGTCGTCACGGGAAACACCGGCATCGGTGGCAATCGTCGTATCGCGGGCCGCATCGACAATCAGCTTTGCCAGTCGGTCGCGGCGGCGGCGATCGAGACCGTCGGCCTGGGCATATTCATCGACCAGCAGTTCCAGCTTCTTCTCATCGTCGGAAAGCCCCGCGCCGGTCAGGACAGGCGGCAGGTGGCCGATGGTAACGGCGGAGATGCGTCGTTTGGCGACCGCCGCTTCGCCCGGGTTGGAAACGATAAACGGATAGATCACCGGCAGGCCGCCGGTCACCAGTTCCGGGAAACACTCTTTCGAAAGCGCCACCGTCTTGCCCGGCAGCCATTCGAGCGTGCCGTGGGCGCCGACATGGACGATGACTTGGGCAGCGAGTTTGTGGCGTATCCATTGGCCGAAAGCGATCAGCGCATGGCGAGGCGGCAGATCAGGGCTGTGATAGTCGGCGCGACGATCGGCATTGCGCCCGCGATCCGGTGCCAATGCCACCGTGACATTGCCGAACTGTGCTGCGCGGAACCGGTATGTGCCATTGTCGAGATCTTCGTCGTCCTGCGCGTTGCCCCAGGCCTCGCTAGCACCGGGCGCGGCAGCATAGTCGTCAAGCGACAGGGAACCGGTCTTCTGATCGAGACGATCAAGCAGTTCCCGTGCTGTGAGCGGAATATCGTCAACCGAATAACCGGCGCGCGAAAACTGTCGCAGCATGGAAAGTACGCTTTGCGGCACGTCCAGGCCTACAGCATAACCGGTGCGGCCCGGAGCACTCGGATAATCGGGCATCAGGATGACGATCTTGCGCTTAGCGCGCGCTGTCATCTTCATCCGCAAAAAGGCTGCGATCCGCTCCGCCACCTGATTGACCCGATCTGGTTCCGGGCGGTTGACGAGATCGGCCGACCCGCTGCCGTCCTTGAAGGAGATCACGCCCGCCAGAATGCGGCCGTCGAGTTCCGGCAGGACCACATGCATGGCAAGGTCGGCCGGGTTCAGTCCGCGCCTGCCCTCAATCCAGCCCTCGCGTCTCGTCGTCGCGACGACGATCTGGAAGACCGGAATGCCTGTGCGGTCGAAGATCGTATCGTTGTTAGCGTCCGCGCCGCTGGCAAAGGCGGTGGTGGTCAGGATTGCCGCCGGCCGAAGTCCGGTCATCGCCTTCTCGACGAAAGCGATTGCTTCGGCATCCTTCAGGCCGCTGACGAAAATGGGGATAGGGGCAAAGCCCCTTGCGCAAAGCGCTTCGAACAGCGCATCGATCGGTGCCGCGTCATTGGCAAGCAGGGTGGAGCGATAGAACAGGATGGGCAGGTGTGGCGCGCCCGGCGGAAATCCGGCCGTCAGAGATTCGAGATCAACGATGCCTGCACCGGGACGATAAAAACCGGCTTTCGGCATTGGTACTGCGGGTGAGATCACATCCGCTCCGCCGTTTGCCAGCGCTGCAAGCCGCTGCACCAGCAGCCGCATATTGTCCGGGCCGCCCTCGCGAAAACAGGCGAGGATATCGGCAAGTGTCTCTTCGGAGACCGTCGAAGCTGCAGCCAGCCGCTCGTCGCGCATGCTGCATTCGCCGGGCAGCATGGCGAGCGCGATCTTCTTTTGCTTTGCCAGCCGCGACAGTTCCTCGACGCCATAGGTCCAGCGATCGTAACCGCCGAGAATGCGCACGAGAATGACCTTCGCATGCGCCGCCGTCTTTTCCAGCCACAGGTCGACCGACATCGGGTGGCGCAGGTCGGAGAGGTTGGTGAGGACGAGATTATCGCCGTCGCAGTTGTCGTCACCCCCGTCTGCCTTGCTGGGCATCTCTCCCTCAAGGGGGGAGATCGGCTGGCGGCGAGGTTTCGCCTCACTCAACTGTCGAGAATTGGGCAGTGATAGTACGCCCTGCTGATCTCCCCCCTTGAGGGGGAGATGGCCGGCAGGCCAGAGGGGGGCATCAAGGCCGCCGCCCTTAGTTGAACTCCAAGCCGCCGCAATCCCGTTCAGATCGCTGCCGGAAAAGGACAGCACCACCACATCGGCCGGCGACTGGTTGAGGTCAACCGGCTCGATCAGGTCGTCGAGTGACGACGATGTGGTGGCGAGTATATGCATCCTTTTCCTTTGTCTGTCGCAATTCCGGGCGGAAAACCGCCTTACACTTTTCCTGGAATTGCTTTTTAGGCCGTTACGCCACCAGCATCTTCTCGATCGCAGCGCGGTCGATGCCCTTTTCGCCGATCACGACGAGGCGGCTCTGGCGGGTTTCGCCTTGTGCCCAGGCGCGGTCGAAATAATGGTTTACGCGTGATCCTACCGCCTGAACCTGAAGGCGCATCGGCTTGTTCGCGACATCGACAAAACCCTTGATGCGCAGCACGTTTTCGGCTTCCGCTGTTGCGGAGATACGAGCGGCAAGTGCTTCAGGATCGGTGATCGAAGCCAGATCGATGACAAAGCTGTCGAAATCGTCGTGATCGTGGTCCAGTTCGTCATCGTGATGGGTCTTGCGGTTTTCGATATCGTCTTCGACGGCAAGGCCGAGACCGATCAGCACGCCGGGATCAACCGCACCGTTTGCAGCCGGAACGATCTTTACTGCACGCGGCAGATGCGCCTGGACGCGGCCCTTGGCGGCGGCAAGCGATGCCTGGTCCAGAAGGTCGGTCTTGGTCAGCACGATCATGTCGGCGCAGGCCACCTGGTCTTCGAAAACTTCCTCGACCGGATCATCATGGTCGATGGAATCGTCTGCCTGGCGCTGGGCTTCGAGCGCCACGTGATCGTCGGCGACACGGCCTTCGGCGAGAGCCACGCCGTCAACCACGGCAATCACGCCGTCAACGGTTACGCGCGCCTTCACGGCCGGCCACTGGAAGGCCTGCACGAGCGGCTTCGGCAGCGCCAGACCGGAGGTCTCGATCAGGATATGGTCGACGCGCGGTTCGCGCGCAAGGATCTGGTCGATCGCCGGCACGAAATCGTCTGCTACCGTGCAGCAGATGCAGCCGTTCGCCAGCTCGATGATGTTGTCGTCCGGGCAGCTCTCGATACCGCAGCCCTTCAGCACTTCGCCATCGATGCCGACATCACCGAACTCGTTGACGATGATTGCCAGCCGCTTGCCGTCGAGCTTTTCGATCAGGTTGCGGATCAGCGTTGTCTTGCCGGCGCCGAGAAAACCGGTGACGACGGTGCAGGGGACCTTATCGAAGTTTACGCTCATGAAGGCATGTCCTCGTGATGATGAAAGGGTGGAATGCGGGCCGTCATGCCTTTTCCACGAAGGCACATCGGGCGGCCGCGAAGGGGAAGGAAACCGCGCTCGTCTTCGGCCAGCATCATTGCGCCGGTGACGATGTCGTCGACATTGTCGGTCGAGAGGTGACCAAAAACATAGGACCAGCCGGACCGGTGGTTGAAGGCGGCACTCGGGCTCTTGTCGCAATTGGCAAGGCAGGTCACGGGCTTGACCGCGAGCGGCTTGCCTTCGGCAGCGACACGCAAAGCTTCGATCAGGCCGATGCCGGGGCGCGCCTCGCTGTTACTCGCCTCGCGGCAATTGGTGCAGACGAAGATCGTCACGTTGAATTCCCCGGCGACTTCATCAGTCGTCACGTCGGGATCGTTCTGTCGTTCGTCACTCGTCATCAAGCCGCAAACCGCCGGTTACTCTGCAATCGGGGTGCGCGGCAGGCGGGCGAACCATCCTGCTGTGAAAGATAAACTTCGTCCGGAGCACCCCGCCCGGAAAAGCGCAATTTCGAACGGCAGGTCTCCTGGCTCGCGGGTCGTCGCCATCTGCCTGCCTTCCCAGAGAAATCCGTGGCCGGATGGTCTCCAGTGGCGTTTCTGGCAGAATGGCTCGCCGCACACAGTTGCGGGGGCAGCCGCGGCATTGGATGTCGTCATCCGCACCGCATTCTCTCTTAGCCCCCGCCGTTGCCGACAAGGGACCGTTTCTGCGTTCAACTAAGCGTTCCGGCATGGAACTGTCAATGTCGCAAGGGTGATTGCCGATACAACCGAAATGTCTATAGTGATCTTCGTCTTTGGTGCTTGAGAGAGCTATCCAAGGGAATGCGGTGCGACGGAGACGTCAAATCCGCGGCTGCCCCCGCAACTGTAGGCGGAAAGCCTTTGCCCGATACGGCCATCCGGCCGTTACGCCACTGGAAAGATTCGAAGAAGGATCGATCTGGGAAGGCGGGTAAAGGCGCCAGATCCGCGAGCCAGGAGACCTGCCACAAGACATTCGGCATTGTAAACAGCCCTCGGGTGGAGGGCAGAAAGACGAATTCCATGGTTAGCTCCACCGCCGGTGCGCTCAGCACCTCCGCATCCAAAATTCTTCCTCTCGGCATGTCGGCCATTCTGGGCCTGTTCATCGTCGGTTTTGTCGGCTTCTCGCATCTGGAAGTCGTGCATAACGCCGCCCATGACACGCGCCATTCGCTGGCCTTTCCCTGCCACTGACGAGGAATCTTCATATGTCGCTGTTTCGTAACATCGTCCTTGCGGCGGTGATCGCCGGTCTGTTGGCCGGACTGCTGATGACCGTGATGCAGAGCTTTTCCACCGTGCCGCTCATTCTTGCAGCGGAAACTTTCGAAAATGCCGGCGGCGAAGAAGCCGGCCATAGCCACTCCCATGATGCTGTGGCACCGGCTGCAGGCACGGCGGCACCTGCCGACCATCATCATGACGAGGAAGCCTGGGCGCCGGCCGATGGCTCCGAGCGCTTTTTCTACACCGCTGCCGCCAACATTCTGTCTGCAATCGGGTTCGCATTGGTTGCCATTGCTGTTGCCGAAGCGCTCGGCGGTCTCGGTGGATGGCGCGGCGGGTTGATGTTCGGCGTTGCCGGTTTCATCACCGTCAGTCTTGCCCCCGGTCTCGGCCTGCCGCCGGAACTGCCGGGCATGCCGGCCGCGGAACTCGGCCCGCGCCAGGTCTGGTGGACTGCAACCGTCGTCTGTACGGCTGCCGGTCTCGGTTTGCTTGCCTATACGCGTTCGGCACTGCTCGCTGCGCTTGCGATCGTCCTGCTGGTCGCGCCGCATCTCGTCGGCGCGCCGCTGCCGGAAAACCATGAAACGGCGGTGCCGATTGAGCTGCATGCCCGCTTCGTCAATGCCGTCTATGCGACCAATCTGGTCTTCTGGGCTGTTCTCGGCGCGCTTGCTGGCGTATTGCGACAGAGATTTCGCAGCGGCGAAGCCGCGCCCATCGGATCAAACCGGGAGCTTGCAGCATAGTGAAGGACATCGATCAGACCGCCGAAGAACGCCATCGCACCAAGATGGCAAACCGTAAGGCGGTTCAGGATGCGGAAGTCGCCGAGAAGACCCTGGAAAAGGGTCTTCTCATCGTCCATACCGGCCCCGGCAAGGGCAAGTCGACGGCTGCCTTCGGGCTGGCGCTCAGGATGCTCGGTAACAATCGCCGCGTCGGCATCGTGCAGTTCATCAAGGGTGCATGGTCGACCGGCGAACAGCCGGCACTTGCAGTCTTCGGTGACCGCGTTGTCTGGCACACGATGGGCGAGGGGTTCACCTGGGAAACCCAGGACCTGAAACGCGATATCGCGGCGGCCGAGAAGGCGTGGGAGAAGGCGCTCGAGCTGATGGCCGACGAAACCATCGGCCTCGTCATTCTGGACGAACTCAATATCGCGCTACGCTACGATTATCTTGATCTGGAAAAGGTCGTTGCCGCCTTGTCTGCCCGGCGTCCGGACCTGCATGTCGTCGTTACCGGCCGCAATGCCAAGCCGGCGCTGATAGAGGCGGCGGATCTCGTCACGGAGATGTCGCTGGTCAAGCATCACTTCAAGGCGGGCGTCAAAGCCCAGGCCGGCATCGAGTTCTAAATCATGGCTGCTCGCTCACTGATGTTACAGGGAACGGGCTCGGACGTGGGCAAGTCGCTGGTCGTGGCCGGTCTTGCCCGCGCTTTCACACTTCGCGGATTGAAGGTCATGCCGTTCAAGCCGCAAAACATGTCGAACAATGCGGCTGTGACCGCCGATGGTGGCGAGATCGGCCGGGCGCAGGCGTTGCAGGCGCGGGCTGCCGGCGTGGCGCTCAGCGTGCACATGAACCCGGTGCTGTTGAAACCCCAGAGCGATGTCGGCTCGCAGGTCGTGGTGCAGGGCCGTGTCGAGGGTAACGCGAAGGCTTCCGAATACCAGACTTTGAAACCCAGGCTGTTATCCCGCGTCCTTGAAAGTTTTGAGATCCTGCGATCACAGGCTGATCTGGTTCTGGTCGAGGGTGCCGGCAGCGCTTCGGAAATCAACCTGCGCCAAAACGATATCGCCAATATGGGTTTTTCCCGCGCAGCCGATGTCCCCGTTGTCTTGATCGGCGATATCGATCGCGGCGGGGTCATCGCCAGTCTTGCCGGCACGAAACTTGTTATCGATGCGGATGACGCGGCGATGATCCGCGGCTTCATCGTCAACCGGTTCCGTGGCGATCCGGCGCTGTTTGCCGATGGCATGGAGTTGATCGGGCGGTTCACCGGCTGGCAGTCGATCGGGCTTCTGCCGCATTTTGCCGATGCTGCGCTTTTGCCGGCGGAAGATGCGCTGGGGCTCAACCAGTCCTTCGTTCGCAAGCCGGATGCAAAAATAAGGATCGCAGTGCCGATCCTGCCGCATATTTCCAATTTCGATGACCTCGATCCTCTGGAAGCCGAGCCGGATGTGGAACTGATCCGCGTGCGCCGCGGGCAGGCCATTCCTGGCGATTGCGATCTCGTGCTGCTGGTCGGCTCCAAGGCAACGATCTCCGATCTGGCCGCACTGCGCCAGGCCGGTTTCGATGTCGATATCGCCGCCCATCATCGTCGTGGAGGACGAGTGCTCGGTCTCTGTGGCGGCTATCAGATGCTTGGGCGGAAAGTATCGGATCCGGAAGGCACCGAAGGGCCACCCGGCTCGGTCGATGGCCTCGGCCTGCTCGATGTGGAAACCGTGCTTTCCGGCGCAAAAAGATTGGAAGCAGTTTCAGGCGCCAGTTTCGACGGAGTTTCTTTTGCTGGCTATGAAATGCATATCGGCCGGACATCCGGTGCGGATTGTGAACGTCCATTCTCGACGATCGACGGCCATGCGGAGGGGGCGTCCTCGATAGATGGTCGGGTTGTCGGCACCTATGTCCATGGGCTGTTTTCCGACGACAAGCAAAGATCGGCCTGGCTTGCCCGCCTCGGCGGTTCGTCCTCCGGTCTCGACTATGAGGCCAATGTCGATGCCATTCTCGATCGACTTGCCGCCCATATGGAGCGGCATCTCGATCTTACTGGGCTGCTCAGACTTGCCAGATGACGATCGCCAGGACGCCGAAAAGTCCGATCAGGAGCATGTCTGCAATGCGGGCGATTTTCAGCGCGTCATAGATGTCTTCATAGACCAGTTCGCTCCTGCCGCCTTCGCCCATATAGCTTGCCTCGATCATCTGGCCGCCATAACTGCGCGGGCCGGCAAGCGCGATGCCCAGCGCACCCGCCATCGCCGCTTCCGGCCAGCCGGCATTCGGCGAACGATGGTTTTTGGCATCGCGGCGGATCGCCTTGATGGCATTGCCGGGCGAAGCGTCGCGAATGAGAAATGCAGCACCGACGAAAAGCGCGGCCGTCAACCGCGAGGCGGGCAGGTTGATCACGTCGTCGAAGCGTGCCGACGCCCAGCCGAAGGCCTCGTGGCGGGCAGAGCGATGGCCGATCATGCTGTCGGCGGTATTGGCCGCCTTGTAAGCAGCGCCGGCTGGCAGCCCACCAACACCCATCCAGAAGGCCGGGGCCACTACGCCATCGGAAAAATTCTCGGCCAGACTTTCGATCGCCGCGCGGCAGACGGCAGCCTCATCCAGCTGCTCCACATCACGCCCGACAATTCTGGATACCGCGGCGCGTCCCGCCGGCAGGCCATGGTGTTTGAGCGAGGAGGCGACGTCGCGCACATGCCGCTCGAGACTTTTCTGGGCCGGAAGGCTGGCGGCAACGAGGATGAGCAGGATGGGGCCGAGAGGGATGGCAAGCAGCACATCCTGCAGCACGGCAGAGACCAGAATGACGACCGCCATCAGAACAACGAGTGCCTTTATGCCCATGCGCTTGCGCGTGGCAAAGTCATCGGTCTCGCGGTTCCATCGGCCATCGAGTTGCGATATCAGCCGGCCAATCCAGGTCACTGGATGGCCTATCAGCTTGAACAGCCAGTCGGGATAGCCGGTGAAGCGCTCCACGATCAGCGCGAAAAATGCGAGAAGGAACATTGCTGTGGCAAACCCAATGGATAAAGATGTCGATGGCGATCCGATCCAGCATGGCGGCAATCTCGCCAGGGCGCGCGCGCTGTTTCCTCAAGCGTCCGAGCCATGGATCGATCTTTCGACTGGTATCAACCCGTATTCCTATCCGCATTCGCCGATCCCCGGCAATATTTTTGCACGCCTGCCGGAACCGGCATCCCTCGATGAGTTGAAGCTGATTGCGGCCGAGGTCTATCATGCTCCGTCACCGGCCCATGTGGCAGCCGGCCCCGGCACGCAGATCCTTTTGCCGATCGTTGCCTCGTTGATCGACGGACGAAAGGCTGCGATCCTGTCGCCCACCTATGCGGAACATGCCCGCGCGGCAAAACTGGCCGGGTTCGACGTTACCGAAACCGATGATATCGATCAGCTCGGAAGGGCCGATCTCGCGGTCATCGTCAATCCCAACAATCCCACCGGCCGTATTGTCGCGCGAGACAAACTGCTTTCGCTTGCCGCGATCATGCGTGAAAAAGGCGGTCTTCTGATCGTCGATGAAGCGTTCGGTGACGTTTCCGATGCCGAAAGCGTTGCCGATATGGTCGATATGGGCGGTCTTCTCGTCCTGCGCTCATTCGGCAAGTTTTATGGCATGGCAGGCTTGAGGCTCGGCTTTGCGATCTCCCGCCCGCAGATCGTCCGCACGGTCGAGACCCGGCTTGGCCCCTGGGCTGTGTCCGGTCCGGCGCTGTTCGTGGCGGCCGAGGCGTTAGCCGATCATGCATGGCAGGCCGATATGCGGCGGAAGCTGATGAATGATGCCGCGCGCCTTCATGCCTTGTTGCGCCATGCCGGCGTCACGGTTTTCGGAGGCACATCGCTGTTCTGCCTCGTTCGTGATCCGCACGCCCAAGCCCTTTACCTGCATCTTGGCGGTCACGGTATCATCACCCGCCGTTTCGACGAACGTCCGGACGACCTCAGGATCGGGCTGCCGAGCAATGACGATTGGGAACGTCTGGAAAACGCGCTGGCGTCTTTCGTGAAAAACTAGCCAGGCTAGGCAGGCCAGATCTGCCGTTCACGGTTGAAGGCCCGGCGAATGAAATTGGCCGGCTCCATCCAGGTACCATTGGGATCCGGAAATGCCGGCTTGGCGCCCGAGGGTGGCAGGTATTCGCCATGCTCGTAGTCAAGCTTCCCGTCGATCTGCCAGGGCTGGACGGTATTGCCGATTGCCCTTGGTGGCCCACGGAAACCGAGCGCGCCCGAGAGCGGATTGCTGGTCGGGTCCAGAACATGACCAAAGAAATTGCCGAACGGAAAAGCCAGGCGAAGCACCAGGTCCTTTTCGGAGGCCAACACATAGATGTGCCCGGTTTTCCCGAACGCATCGGTATATTCCTTTTCGAGACAGGTCCGTTCTATGGCTGCTGCCATCAGGCAGGCCGATCGTGTTTCGCGATCCAGTCGCCGGATCGTCTCCAGAACCACCCGCGCACCCAGGCTGTGACTGGCGAAAGAAAAACTTGCCGCCTGCGTTAATTCGCGGTTGCAGAACGCGGCCAGCTTTTGCCCCGTCAGGTTCGCCGTCGGCTTCTCCACCGGGTAGCTGATGAAGCCGGCATGGGAATCGCCGGGCCATAATATACCGACGAAAACCGCGGAGGCGGGCAGGTTCAGAAGTGTCTCGAGCCGGGAAATTGCATGTACACCGTCGCTCTGCTTGTTGTTGTAACCGTGAATGACAAACAGAATATCGCGATTGGCCGTCAACTGGCTGAATGTCTCCCGTCTCACCGGAGACAGGACAAAGTTGCCATCGCTCTTCTGCATGGCCGGCGTCGCTGCGATGGCACCGCCAATCGGGGAAACCCGGAAATTGAGAAACAGCGTCATGATACGCCTTATCGCCTCACGGCCTTGAAGGCTCCTGCGGCCGTGGAAATTGCCGAGGATAGATCCTTGGCAATCGGCGCGACCGGAACTGCGACGAGACCGATCAGGAAGGCCAGAGCAAAATGGGACGGCCCGAAATCAGTCGTGACGACCGCGGCCCCCAGTTCAGCCAGAATGATTGCAATTGCTGCAGCGGCGACCCGCGATGTATTGCGAAATTTCTGCTCGGCGCGCTCAAAGCCGGCATCCAGCCGTGCATCGATAATTGCATCGAAGCGGGCCAGAACGGCCAGCTCTGTCTCGCTTGGCGTCTCACCACTTTCCATCTTCCTGGCAATTTCAACGAGAAGAGGGCTGTCGCTTGGAAGCACATAGCCGGAAATCGTTGCGGCAGTCCGGGCGTTGAAGCCGAGCCTTATCATATTTCTCGCGGCCGCCTTCTGCTCGGTTTTACCCATTCCGTTCAACCAATTCGCTTTCACAACGGAATAGGGCTGTTCGGCATCGATCGTCTTAAGCGCGGATTCGAACGGCTGAAGCGCCGAGCTGATGAAATGATAGCCGACATTGGAGATGCCGCCGTTGAAAGGCTTGGTTGCATCCACAAGCCCGAAGGATGCCGTTCCCAGAGCGGCGACCGCCGACAGGGCGGTACCGAATTGACCGAGGTCGATGCTCCCGATTTCTGCAATGGCCATAAGATCCCTCGCTGATTGCCGCGACGCATCGTGACGGCGTCTCCGGCGATATTTTCCAGTGAGAGGAGAGTGAAGTATTTTTCACTTGGTTGCAATATTGATGAGCGCAACCTTTGGTTATTTGGGTGTGTCCCGCCAGGCACCCTGCGCATTCAGCACAGGCAGGGCGGTCGCCTCATAGACCCCGCGTGCCACGGCGCGTGCCGCCACGAGGGTGGCCAAGTGGCAGAGTTCGGCAAAGTCGGAAAGCTGGCCGAGAGGCTTCTTGCCAGTGGCGGCGGAAAAGATCGTGTCGCCGTCGCCGGGCAAATGCGCCGGCAGCACGGCGCGGGCGAGCCCGTCATGCGCCATGATCGACAGGCGATGCGCCTGCGCCTTGGTCAGTACGGCGTCGGTAGCGATCACGCCGATCGTCGTCGCGGTCAAAGTGAGACCTTTCATCCGTAGCGCGGAGTGATCTTCGGTGAAAGTCGGCGGCAGCCCACAAGCACCGAATTCGTCATTCCGCTCGAAGGGTGCAGCCCAGAAATACGGCCCCGCGCCAACGGTGGCCGAACCCATGGCGTTGACAGCCAGCAGAGCCGCAATCCGGTGGCCGGAGGAGGTGACGGCGCTTGCCGAGCCGATCCCGCCCTTGAAATTTGCGGTTGTCGCCCCCGTTCCGGCGCCCACCGTGCCAAGCGCAAATGCGCCTTTGCCTGCCGCCTGAAAGGCATCATAGCCCATCTCTCGATAAGGCGAATGCAGGCCCCAGTCCTTTTCGCCGCCGTTCAACAGATCCATCAGGATCGCTTGCGGCACGATCGGCACTCTTGTCGTGCCGACTTCCAGACCACGCCCGATCTGGCGCAATCCCGCCTGCACGCCGCCGGCAGCATCCAGCCCGAATGCCGAGCCACCCGACAGTACGAAGGCATCGACGGCCTGGACCGTCATCGACGGATCGAGGAGAGCTGTATCGCGCCCGCCCGGCGCGCCGCCCAGAACCGAGCCGGAGGCAATTGCCGGCTGGTCGAAAATGATGGCCGTGACGCCCGAGCCGAGCACGAGATCGGTGGCATGGCCAACGGCCACGCCTTCTATATCGGTCAGAAGGTTCAAAAGCGTCACGGTATTCTCGTTACTCGATGTCGAACTTGACGCCCTGTGCCAGCGGCAGGGTGCGTCCATAGTTCAGCGTGTTGGTGGCGCGGCGCATATAGGCCCTCCAGGCGTCCGAGCCGGATTCACGACCGCCGCCGGTCTCTTTTTCGCCGCCGAATGCGCCGCCGATCTCGGCACCGGAGGGGCCGATATTGACATTGGCAATGCCGCAATCCGAGCCACGCGCAGAGACGAAAGTTTCCGCCTCACGCATGTCGTTGGTGAAGATCGACGACGACAGGCCCTGCGGCACGTCGTTATGCAGCGCCAGCGCTTCATCGAAGGTCGAATATTTCATCACGTAAAGGATCGGTGCGAAGGTCTCTTCCTTCACCGTGTCCGTCTGGCTCGGCATCTCGACGATTGCCGGGCGAACGTAATAGGCATCAGCCGCTTCCGCATCCAGCACGCGTTCGCCACCGACCACCTCGCCGCCGGCAGCCTTCGCTGCCTGAAGCGCTGCCTGCATCTTGTCGAAGGCAGCCTTGTCGATCAGCGGGCCGACGAGATTGCCATCGGTGAGCGGCGAGCCGATGGTCACCGACTGATAGGCCTTTGCAAGGCGGGGAACGAGCGCGTCATAAACGCTGTCATGGACGAAGAGGCGGCGCAGCGTCGTGCAGCGCTGGCCGGCCGTGCCCATGGCGGCGAAGGCGACACCGCGCAGCGTCAGGTCGAGATCGGCCGTCGGGGTAACGATTGCGGCATTGTTGCCGCCGAGTTCGAGGATCGAGCGGGCGAAACGCTGCGCGAGCTTCGGCCCGACTTCGCGGCCCATGCGGGTCGAGCCGGTAGCGGAAACCAGCGGCACTTTTTCATGGTCGACCAGCGCTTCACCGATCTCGCGGCCGCCGATCAGCAGAGTCGAGAGATTTTTCGGGGCAGTGCCGCCATCGGCGATGTAGCGGGCCAACGCCTTGTCGAAGATCGCCTGGGTGGCAAGCGCCGTCAGAGGCGTCTTTTCCGATGGCTTCCAGACGGTGGAGTTGCCACAGACGATGGCGAGCGCCGAGTTCCACGACCAGACGGCGACCGGGAAGTTGAAGGCCGAAATAATGCCGATGACGCCCAGCGGATGCCAGGTTTCCATCATCCGGTGCTCGGACCGTTCAGTGGCGATCGTCAGACCATAGAGCTGGCGGGAGAGGCCGACGGCGAAATCGCAGATGTCGATCATTTCCTGCACTTCGCCGAGACCTTCGGAGGTCACCTTGCCGACCTCGATCGAGACGAGGCGGCCGAGTGCCGCCTTGCCTGCGCGCAGCTCCTCGCCGAGCAGGCGGATCAGTTCCCCACGCTTGGGCGCCGGCACGAGACGCCATTCGAGAAAGGCGTCATGGGCTGCATCGATGGCCTTCTTCGCATCCGCTGCACTTAACTCCGGCAGCTTGCCGATCTCGGTGCCCGAAATCGGCGAGCGAACGGCAAGCGTGCCACCCTTGTATTTGTCGGAGGTTACGCCGAGATCGGCAAAGATCTTGTTCACTTCGGCGGCGAGGTCGAGTTTGGCGAGCGTCATATCGGTCTCCGGATCTCTTCTTGGAGGGCAATCTACAAGTCGGCGGCGTTTTCGCAACATCCGTCGATGCGGGGATGTTTCAAAACCGTTCAGTGGCAAAATGCGCGATCTGTGCGCCTGCTTCGTAATAGGCTTCCTTTATCGGGCGGAAGCTTGCTTCCTTCACTTCTGTCAGGGGTAGCGGCAGGTCTGCTTCGGCGATATCGCCCAGAATGTAGTTGGCTAGAACTTTGCCGAATGTCGAACCCGGCGAAATGCCGCGGCCATTGTAACCGGAAAAACCAATGACATTGGTGCCGAAACGGTGGAAACGGGGCAGCGCATTGTCGGTCATGCCGATCTTGCCGTACCATTCGGCCTCGAATTCGACGTCTCCCAATTGCGGGAACAGCCGCTTCAGCGAACGGCGCGCCCAGGCCTTGTGAACCGCGATACCGGTGCCGCGCAATGCGCCCACCGAACCGAACACGAGCCTTCCGGCCTGATCCATGCGAAACGAAGACAGCACTTCCTTCGTATCCCAGCATCCCTCGCAATTGGGCAGGATCGAGCGCCGCAGATTGGCGGAAAGCGGCCTGGTCGCAAGGTTGAAATAGGGGAGGTGAACCTGTTCGCGCCGCACTTGCGCCCACGGCCCCGTCGAATAGGCATCCGTCGCAACGATCACCCAATCGGCGGAAACCTGGCCCTCAGCCGTGCTGACGATGCGTTTGCCGCCCGCCTCGCCGGTCGATATAACGGGGCTGCCGGTATGCAGCTTTGCGCCGGCCTTGAGGGCCGCATGCGCCAGTCCGCGGGCATAGCCGAGCGGCTGCAGCGTGCCGGCGCGCATGTCGAGCAGCGATCCGATATAGGCCCTGGTACCGATCCGGCGCTCGGTCTCGGTGGCGTCGAGGACAGTCACCGGTGCACCGCGTTTCTGCCACTGGCTGGCGCGCTCTTCCAGCTCCTTCATGCCTTCCGCGCCGACCGCGCAATGCAGCGTGCCGTTCGTCTCGAGTTCGCAGGCAATCTCGTGCTTCTCAATCAGTTCGCGCACCAGATAGGGGCCGTTGCCCAGAAGATCGAGCGCGCGTTCGCCGTAATGCTCACCGAGTTCCTTGGGAAAATCATCCGGCATCACCCACATGCCGGCATTGATCAGGCCGACATTTCGCCCGGCACCGCCGAAACCGATTTCTGCTGCTTCCAGAAGCACGACGTTGGTGCCGCGCTCGGCCAGATGCAGGGCTGCGGACAGGCCGGTATAACCCCCGCCGACGATCACGACATCGGCGGTGATGTTTCCCTTGCACGGTGTCGTCACGGGTGCAGGCGGCGCGGTCCTCTCCCAGAGGCCGTGCGAGCGTGGATCGTTCAGCATGAAGAGTTCCCGATTTTTATCGTTTTCTCGACTTTACAGAGGCGATTTCGCGATGAATATCGACATAAAATCATCAGGTCATTCACTGGAGGAATGACATGCTTCCGCCCAGACGCTTCCTTCCGTCCTTCTCATTGCTCTCCGCCTTCGAGGCGGCGGCCCGTACCGGAAGCGTCACGGCTGCGGCAAACGAGCTCGGCCTCACTCAGAGCGCCGTCAGCCGGCAGATCTCGGCCTTAGAAAAACAGCTCGGCGTGGCGCTGTTCCTGCGCGAGCGGCAGACGATCCGGCTGACGCTTGCGGGTGACGCCTATGCGCGTGAAGTCCGCGAGGCCTTGCGGCGCATCTCCAACGCTTCGCTCAATCTCAGGGCCAATCCAGCGGGCGGCACGCTCAACCTTGCCATCCTGCCGTTTTTCGGCACGCGGTGGCTGACCCCGCGGATCGGAAAATTCCTGGATCGGCATCCCGGCATGGTGGTCAACCTGATCACCCGGCTCGAACCCTTCGATTTCCGCTTCGATACGCTCGATGCCGCGATCCATTTCGGCCAGGCGCGCTGGCCGGGGGCGGCGCTGAGTTTCCTGATGGACGAACAGACGGTGGCGGCCTGCAGCCCCGAATTCCGCAGGCGGCATGATCTGGCAGCCCCCGGAGATCTGCTGAAAGCGCCGCTTCTGCATCTGAGCACGCGGCCGGATGCCTGGGAACTTTGGCTGCACCAAAACAATGTTCCGTTCGATACGGTGCATGGCATGTTGTTCGACCAGTTCACCACCATGGTCGAGGCGGCGCGATCGGGCTTGGGCGCGGCGCTTCTGCCCCGTTTCCTGATCGAGCGGGAACTTGAGGAGGGCCAGCTTGTGCTCGCCGCCGATGCGGAACCGATGCCGACCGGCCAATATTACCTCGCCTATCTGCCCGACCGGGCGAATTATCCGCCGCTTGCCGCTTTTCGTGACTGGATCGCCGAAGAGATCAGGTCGGATATGCTTGCGCCGGCTTCGCGCATCGGCCAATAGTCGGTCATAGATTTTTCGCGGCGCCAACAGCCGCTCCATCAGTCAGTCCATAAGGCAGGCGATCCCCATGAAACCAATCTTCCTGCAGCTCCGTTGCAAGCCCGGCAAGACCTATGAGGTTGCCGACGCCATCTACAAGACGGAACTGGTATCCGAGCTTTATTCCACCAGCGGCGAATGGGATCTGCTCTTGAAGGTCTATATCAGCGACGAGGCCGAGATCGGCCGTTTCGTCAACGAAAAGATCGCCTGCATTCCAGGCATCGAGCGGTCGCTGACAACGATCACGTTCACGGCTTTCTGAGCCGGAACTCATCGATAGACGACCAAAACAAAAGCCGCCTCGAGGGCGGCTTTTCTGCATCTGGGATCGGGACGTCACACTAAACGTGTGCGACCGGTGCCGAATTTCTCGATGCCACCAGTTTGCTGATCGCGAGGCGCACATCGTCGGCCGAATCGAAACGCTGTTCGTCGAGGTCGATGACGTGGAACTTCACCGCGATGAATTTCAAACGGTCTTCATCCGGGATGACGATGCCGACGGGCTCGCCGGCGAATTTGATGACTTGCTTCTGCATGGGTAAACTCCCGTATTGGCTGCAGAGCATGCAGCGCAAGACGAATGATAATTTCAGGAACGAATTGAACCGGAAGCGTTACATTCGACAGCACGGAAGGGAGCAGCGATCCGTACTATTCACATCGAGCGCATGCCGATCGAAGGCGATGACGCGTGTAGTCTCAGACATGTCA
The DNA here is from genome assembly GCA_002376235.1 of Neorhizobium sp. UBA3556. Classification (GTDB taxonomy): domain Bacteria; phylum Pseudomonadota; class Alphaproteobacteria; order Rhizobiales; family Rhizobiaceae; genus Neorhizobium. Next base: position 179,938 of record DFNX01000004.1, read on the forward strand.
CTCTCCTTCTCAAGGGTTGCGCGATAACGTCAGAATCGATTTTCTGACCACCAATCACCCTAGCTGAAACGCGCCGGATGATCAACGAAATCCAATTTAGACAGAATATTTTTCTGCATGATGACAGGAGAAAGGCGATATTGTGAAATTACGTTCGCAATGTCGCCGGTCTTCCCGGCTAGCCTAACTTAGGTGGCGGTGCTGCCCAAACAAGGGTCAGGCTTGAGTTAAATTCTATTTCGGCGGAAGCGCCACGACATTGCGAAGGTGAGCGAGGCAGAGGTTGATACCCTCCTCACCGATGCAAAGCGGCGGGGCGAGGATCAGCCTTCCGGCGTGATCGACCTCATGCAGGATATGACCGTCGAGAGCATCCCAGATTTCGGGGTCATCGTCTTTTGGTTGTATCTTCCAGCATAATCCATGGCCCTCGATCGCTTCGATGCGATTACTTTCTCCGGCTAGTTGCCGCAGGCCCTTTTCCAGAACCTCGCCCATGGCCGCCGCATTGGCAGCCATATTCTCGTCACGAAGGACTGTCAGCGCCGCCAGCGCTGTGGCCGCACAGACCGGGGAAACTGGCTCTGCGAGCGGTGCAAGGTTTTCCGCAAGGTCCTCCCTGCAAAAGACGACACATAGCCTGCCGCCGTCGCAACTGCCTGCCAGCATAAAGTCCACCGCCAAGGTGCCGACCTCGATACTCCAGAGGCTGCTACCCATACGGCCGTAGCCGGTGCGTGTTTCGTCCGCGATGACGAGCCTTCGCTCCTCCTGCGCCTTCGCCACCTGTTCATTCAGGTCTGCAATGCCTGGAAGCGGTTCGAAGATAAGAGGCAAGGCGCCGTCTTTCCGCTCCGTTCGTTCGCTTGCCTCTGTATAGGCGATTTCCGCCTCGTCCTGCGGCTCGTCGATTCCATCCGCCCCGCTATTTTCCTGATAAGCGGCGATCACAGCCCTTTCTTCCATCGTCTCCCTGGTTCTGGCGACTTCCGCCATCGCTTCCATTGCGGCCCGCCGATCCTCGAACAGGACGACATCGGTGAAACCGGCCGGAGCAATTTCGACAAGCGCCTGCCGTAAGGCTTCCGCCTCGGCGCTTCCATCATGGGCCGTCGTCAGCCGCAGATGCTGCTGGTAACTGGCGGCTGCGATGGACGGGTTTCCGTGGCCGATCACGGGCGCCTTGCCGCTGAAATCCAGCAGTGTCGCGCCCGTCTCGTCATAAACGATGTCGCGCCACGCCCGGACTTCCCGGCCGGAAATGACGGGGGGAGCATCGCAGTCCATCCCCAGAAGCGCAGAGGGCGAGGGGGCCAGGCGCTGCCATATGGAAGCTTCTGATGGCCGGCAGAACAAGGGCGGGTCGCTGTCGGGATCCCGCGACAGTCGCAGGCGCAGCCCGCCGACCGCCCCGGCGGCACCAGCCACCGTGCCGAGCTGGTCGCCCGCCTGAATTTCCATTCCCTCCGTCACCGCCGTTTCCATGCCTTCGACAAGAAGTGTCACGGTCTCGCCACGCAGCGACAGTTGCGGAGACAGATGCACCACCGTGCCGCTGAAGGGAGCGACGAGGGCCGTTCCCGTCGGCAGGCAGATATCTACATGAAGAGCGACGTTCTGCGGCTCACTTGGGCCTGCGTATGGCTTGCTTCTCGACAGGCGATATTCGCCGTAACGGGTGCAGCCCATGCCGGTTTCCCAGGCGGTGCGGGCCAGAAGCCTCCAGTCGCAATCGGGATCGGTCCAGTTGCCGCTGTGAAACAGCAGGCTTGAGGGGCTCAGGTCGACGAGCCTTATGTTTTCCACCTGAAGATCCGACAGAAGCGGGCTAAGAGTGAGCGGCTCCGGCTCTATTCTGCAGGCTTCCAGAATGGCGGTATGCATATATTCGGCGGTAACAGTCGAGGCATTGATCAGGATCTGGCGACGTTCGCCGGCTTCCCTTGCGGCCATCTCGTCGTCCGGTGCCTGGGCGTGGGTGTTTTCGGCCAGCGCAGCCGAAAATGCGATGTCGGCAATGACGAGCGGCCAGAGCGCTTCGAGTTCTCCGGCATTCAGCGGATCGACCGAATGATAGCCGGTAACGGCCGGCAGGATCGATGCCGGCTCACCTGCCTGGCTGATGAGGATGCGGGCGCAGGTCTTGGCAAGCGCCGATACGTACCAGCTTCGCGTCAGGCCGCTCAGATTGGTGATGCCTGTCGGATACCAGCCCGTATCATCGGTTTCACCGACCAGATCTCCGGCGCCAATATCCGGGATCACAAGTCCGATGCGAAATTTTGCTGTCAGCGGATGAATGCGGCGCAGGGCGGACACCATGGCGCGGGCAATCATGTCGCGTGCTTCCTGATCGGTAACCGCGGAAAGCAGCGATACCGTGCGCGGCCCCGCCTTGCGCAATTCGTCCTCGTGTTCCCCTTTCCAGATATCGGGATCGAAATCTCCAAGGCCCTTCACCAGGCTTGCAAGCAAGGCGCCGAGCGCTGCCGCAGTTTCCTCCTTAACGTCCTGGTCTTCGGGTATGGGCTCACCGTCGAGAACCGTCAGCAGCCGAAGAACACGCTCCCTGCCGCCGATCTCCGCGTTAAGCACGTCCGCCCCATCTTTGGCGGCAACCGCTTCGGGCACTTGCGGGCCATCGGGGCTGCGGGTGATGTGGCGCATGATCTCGTGCTCCACCCGCAAGGCCTGCTCGTCGTCTTTCTCCCGAATATCGAGGAAATAACGGAGATGGCCGTTGTCGACCAGATATCCTAGGCCCTGATTTTCCTCCACCGGAAAGACCTGTCCGGAAAGCCCCCAGTGGTCGCGCAGCACCGCTTCGATCGTGTTCAGCGGCACGTCGTCGGTCTGGTCGGCGGCAATGACGGGGGTATCGAGTACTTCGGACATTTCGTCGCCTGGCATTCTCACTCTCCGGTAAAACCTTGATGTGAGGATAGCGCAGGCAAACGCCGCGTCCATAGGGCTTTTCGGCCTTTACTTAGGCGATTTAGCCCATGCGCTCGGATGCGTAGGACCCCGGGCTCGGCGGGAAGACCACGGTGCGGTTGCCATTGATGAATGTCCGGTGGTGGATATGCGCGTGGATGGCGCGTGCAAGCACCTGGCTTTCGACATCGCGGCCAAGCGAAACATAGTCATCCGGCGATTGCGCATGGGTGACGCGCACCGTGTCCTGCTCGATGATCGGGCCCTCATCGAGATCCGCCGTGACATAATGCGCCGTCGCACCGATCAGTTTCACGCCACGCTGATAGGCCTGTTTGTAAGGGTTGGCGCCCTTGAAGCTCGGCAGGAAGGAGTGGTGGATGTTGATGATCCTGCCCGACATCTTGGCGCAGAGCTGGTCGGACAGAACCTGCATATAGCGCGCCAGAACCACAAGCTCGGTGCCGCTCGTCTCCACGACTTCCATCAGCTGCGCTTCGGCCTGCGGCTTGTTGTCCTTCGTCACCTTGATGTGGTGGAAGGGAATGTCGTTGTTGACCACCAGTTTCTGGTAATCGAAGTGATTGGAAACGACGCCGACGATATCGATCGGCAATGCGCCGATCTTCCAGCGATAGAGGAGGTCGTTGAGGCAGTGGCCAAAACGGGACACCATCAGCAGGACCTTCATCCGTTCCGCTTGGTCGAACACATCCCAATCCATGCCGAATTTTTCTGCGACCGGCGCAAATCCCGAAAGCAGAGCATCGCGTTCGGCGCCCTGTTCGGAAATGAAGCTGACCCGCATGAAGAACTTGCCGGTATCCAGGTCGTCGAACTGCGAACTGTCGATAATATTGCAGCCCTTTTCGGCAAGGAAGCCGGATATCGCGGCGACGATACCCCGTGTGGATTTGCACGATACGGTCAGGACATAATTCTTCAGCATTCGTCGTTTCCCCTGCGCTGCGCTTTCAGCAAATGCCCTATACGTGATGACAGCCGATGGAAACTGCGCGGGTTGTCCGGCTGCCACTTTTCTTGGGCTGATGACGGTTGTCATAAGCCTTGGCTGCGTCACATTAGGCGCGGCGGTGCAAAATTCCGTCCCCATTGCGTCTTTCGCGGGCGCAACACCGCCGTCAGAGGGTATGAATGCTTTGCCATGACCATTAGCGATTTCATAATTTGCTGGTGCGAGGGTACCGCGCGATACGGGAGAAGACGTGTGAAGAGACACGCAGGATACAAAGCTTTCGCTCGGTGGCTCGCACTCGCCCTTTCCTGCGTCGCGGTCGCGTCCGGATCGGCACAATCGGCGGAATGTATGAGAGGCATCAATCTCGCAGGCGCAGAATTCGGCAGCCTCGGTCAGGAATACGGGACGGGGTACATCTATCCGTCAGAAAAGACGATCGCCTATTTCAAGGCGAAGGGGTTTACCAGCGTGCGGCTTCCTTTCCGCTGGGAACGGCTGCAGCCAAAACTTTACGACAAATTCAACGCTGCCGAATTAAGACGGTTGCGGGCCACGGTGAAGGCCATTCGTTCCGCAGGCATGCAGGTGGTTCTCGATCCGCATAATTATGCTCGTTATGAAGACCAGTTGATCGGCTCGGACGGCGTGCCACAAAGCGCCTTTGCGGATTTCTGGCGGCGGCTGGCAGCGACATTTGCAAGCCAGGGCGATATCCTCTTCGGCCTGATGAACGAGCCTTACGGCATCTCCGCCGAAGACTGGCTTTCGGCAGCAAATGGCGCAATTTCTGCCATCCGGCAAACGGGTGCCGATAACCTGATCCTGGTGCCCGGCACGTCATGGACGGGCGCACATAGTTGGTCAGCCGGCGACTACGGCACACCGAACGCGGCCGTGATGACGGGGATTGCTGATCCCGCAAACAATTATGCCTATGAAGTCCATCAGTATCTGGATGTCGATTTTTCCGGCAAGAACGAGGAATGCACGCGGGCAGCCGATGCGGTGAAGGCCATCACCGATATGGGAGACTGGCTCGCCGCTCAGGGTCGCCGCGGGTTTCTCGGCGAATTCGCCGTCTCCACCATGCCGATCTGTCAGCAGGCATTGAAGGATATGGTGGCTGCCGTCGAAAGCCGGCCGGACGTCTGGCTCGGCTGGTCCTACTGGGCCGCCGGCGACTGGTGGAAACCGTCCGAACCGCTCAACATCCAGCCAACCGACAACGGCGACCGTCCGCAGATGCAGACGCTGCAGAGCTATTTTGCCGAGAGAAAGAACTGTGGCGGGTGAGGGCTGGTTGGGGAAGGTCGGAGCGGGCAAGCTCGGCGCCATTTTCTCCCCCTTGGCGGGGGAGAATGGAATTTCAGCATCTTAGCTTCAGCTAAGTGCTAGAAATTCTAAGAGAGGGGGCTGATGCGGGGGAAGACATTGCCCCTCTCCTGAAAAATCTAGCACTTACCCCTACGGACTAAGATGCTGATTTTTCTTCCTCTCCCGCAAGGGGCGAGGAAGGCGCAGCGCTAAATCTCATTCTCCTCTATCCCCACCCTCCAAACCCATGCCTACAATCCCCTCGCCTCCGTCGCCGGAGTGTTTCGCGAGACGTTCGCGGGCAGGTGGGAGCCGGCGCTTTCGTCTGACCCGTAACGTGCGGCAAGGACGGAAGGGGTGAAACGCATGGGAAAGGGGCAACCTTCTCCCTATCAAGCCTCCCCCCGGCAGCCATGCCGGGTTCGGTTGAGCCGTCCAAGCAGCAGAGAAATCCGCTGTGCAGCGAGTCGAGACGATCAACCGTAGGGACCGGAAGTCCCAAGAGAACGCCGAAGGCCACGCATATGCGGAGCCACATTCTTATATTCCAAAGAGGTTCCGCATATGCGTGCGCTTCTCCGGAATGATCTTTGACAACCACGGCGGCATGCTGCGCGGGGCGGGATTGGCTTGACTATGCGAGTAAATGCTTTCGCGCTTGTGTCTGGATCCTCGGGGAGAAAAGACGCAAGCCGCGACGTTTCCGCCCCAAGCAGGGGCACATCGTCTCGCCCCGTTCCAAAGGAGAGGTGAAGTGCAGCAAACTGCGCTCTGGGTGAGGGGCCTGATGGAATAGCCTCACTCCGGCGGATACCGATGCTCTCCACCACGGAAATCGCTGACCGAATAACAGCCGCCTTCGCCGCGCACCGCAGTTTCGCCGATCACCGCCTTGCCGTGGCCGCCGGGAATATCCAGTACATAGGTCGGCTGGCAGAGGCCGGAAATGTTTCCGCGCAGGGCAGAGACGATTCGCTGACCCTCCTCGATATCCATGCGGAAATGGCCGGTGCCCGGCGCAAGGTCGGGATGGTGGAGGTAATAAGGCTTGATCCGCGTCTCGACGAACGCCTTCATCAGGTCGCCGAGCACTGCCGGATCATCATTGATCCCCTTCAGAAGCACGGTCTGGCTCACCATTGCAAAGCCGGCGTCGACCAGCCGTGCCGATGCGGCGCGGGCATCCACCGTCATTTCGCGAGGATGGTTGGCGTGAAGCGCGATGTAGGTGACCTTGCCGCTTTCCTTCAGCGCTGAAATCATCGCCTCGTTGATCCGGTCGGGCTCGACAACCGGCACGCGCGTGTGAAAACGGATGATCTTCACATGATCGATCGCGGCCAGGCCGCGCAAGATTTCGGCCAGTCGGCGCGGAGACAGAACCAGCGGATCGCCGCCTGTCAGGATGACTTCCCAGATTTCCGAATGATCGCCGATATAGGCAAGTGCCGCCGAAAGCTCGTCGGGCGCCAGCGTGCCGTCGCCCTGCGGGCCGACCATCTCGCGGCGAAAACAGAAGCGGCAATAGACCGGGCAGATATGCACGGCCTTCAACAGCACGCGGTCGGGATAACGATGGACTATGCCCTTGACCGGGCTATGCGCCGCATCACCGATCGGATCTTCGCGCTCTTCCGGTGTCGTGACCAGTTCAGCCGAATCCGGCACGAATTGCCGCGCGATCGGATCGGCGGCGTCCGTGCGGTCGATCAGAGACACGACGGTCGGCGTGATCGCGATCGCATAATGCTCGGCTACGGAACGGATCGCGTCGATCTGTTCGGGCGCGACAAGTTCGGCAGCCTGCAACTCGTCCGGCGTTTTCAATGAACGGGCAGCGCTCAAGAATGCACCTCCGCCACCGGTGCCCACATGACCTGCTCGATGCGCGTCGCGCCGGTCGTCAGCATGGCGAGCCGGTCGAAGCCGAGAGCCGCACCGCTCGCCTGCGGCATCTGTGACAAGGCGGCAAGGAAATCCTCGTCGATCGGGTAGGTCTCGCCATAGATGCGGGCCTTCTCCGCCATCTCGTGTTCGAAACGGCGGCGTTGTTCGCCGGCATCGGTAAGTTCGCCAAAGGCATTGGCCAATTCCACGCCGCAGGTATAAAGCTCGAAGCGCTCGGCCACGCGCGGATCGCGGGCCGAAGGTCGGGCAAGGGCTGCCTCGCAGACGGGGTATTCGCACAGGATTGTCGCCTGCCCCTGTCCCAGATGCGGCTCGATTTTCTCAACCAGAACCTTGCTGAAAAGGTCTGCCCAGGTGTCGTCATCGGCCACGCGCATTGCAGCGTCGCGCACGGATGCAGCGAGATGATCGCGATCCGTCTCACCGGATGCGCTGACGGAGGAGAGAAGATCGATGCCGGCAAACCGGTCGAAGGCCTCGGCTAGCGTCAGTTGCTCCGGCTCGGCAAACGGGTCGCATTCCATGCCGCGGAAGGAAAAACGCTTCGTGCCGGTCGTTTCTGCCGCAAGCTTCAGCATGTCGGCGCAATCGGCCATCAGTTGCTCGTAGTTCTCGCCGGCGCGATACCATTCCAGCATGGTGAATTCGGGATGGTGCAAAGGCCCGCGCTCGCGGTTGCGATAGACATGCGCGAAGGTGAAGATGTGTGTCTCACCGGCGGAGAGCAGCTTCTTGGCGGCGAATTCCGGCGACGTGTGCAGGTAAAGCGGAGCCGCCTGGCCGTCGATGGTCAGCGCCTCGGTTGCAAAGGCATGAAGATGGGTCTCGTTACCGGGCGATACCTGCAGCGTGGCCGTATCGACCTCGATAAAGTCACGGGACTGGAAGAAAGACCTCAACGCTGCCTGCACCTTGTTGCGGCCGAGAAGGAACGGCCGCCGATCGGCGTGTGCTGTTTTTGTCCACCAGGGAGATGTTGAAATGCCTGGGCGGTTCATGGGATGAGCTCTCTTCGCCGTGTCGACCAAAGCCGGGGCTGGCTATTTGGCGGATTTTGCGTTAGTTGCGCCGGCAAGGAAACCTGAAAAGCATCTCTACGGCCGTTTCGCCAGTCATCTACGACGTGGCCGGCCGAGTTACAAGGAACTCTTATGGTCAAGGTCATCGCCTCTTCCGTCCGCAAGGGCAACGTCATCGATGTCGACGGCAAGCTCTATGTCGTGCTCACTGCCGAAAACTTCCATCCGGGCAAGGGCACGCCTGTCACCCAGGTGAACATGCGTCGCATCGTCGACGGCGTGAAGGTGGCGGAGCGCTGGCGCACGACGGAACAGGTTGAGCGCGCCTTCGTCGAGGACGTCAATCACCAGTTCCTTTATGAAGATGGCGAAGGCTTCCACTTCATGAACCCGGAAAGCTACGATCAGGTTGTCGTCGACGTCGACACGATGGGCGATCAAAAGGCCTATCTGCAGGAAGGCATGGTCTGCATCCTGTCGATGCACGAAGGTGTGGCGCTCGCCCTGCAGCTGCCGCGTCACGTGACGCTCGAAATCACCGAGACCGAACCGGTCGTCAAGGGCCAGACGGCGTCGTCCTCCTACAAGCCGGCCATGCTGTCCAACGGCATCCGCACCGCCGTTCCGCCGCATATCGATGCCGGCACCCGCGTCGTCATCGCAACGGAAGACAATTCCTACGTCGAGCGCGCCAAGAACTAAAAAATTGCCGGGGCTTCGTCCCCGGTTTCCGATACGGCATTAAAAAACCTCCGAAGCTTGCGCCGCGGAGGTTTTTTGTTGTGCCGAATATAAGAAGCGAGGCCGGCGAACCGGCCTCAAACCCGATATCAGTCCTTGACGACCTTGGCCGACGCAACTTCGGTCTTGGCCGTGGAGCCGACTGCGTAACCGCCGCCGATCGCGACGTTGAGCGAGACGTAGTTCTGCGCCATCTGCTGGACGGCCGCTGCAAGGTTTGCCTGCGAGTCGGAGACCTGACGCTGTGCATCGAGAACGTCGAGCAGCGAGGATGCGCCGTCGCGGTAGCTGGCGGTCGCCAGTTCCAGGGCTTCCTGATAGGATTTTACCGTTGCGCGCAGAGCTGCGACGGTGCGGCCATCGCGGGAAACTGCGGCCAGAGCGTTTTCGACTTCTTCGACTGCGCCGAGTACCGTCTGCTTCCAGGAGAGATAGGCTTCGCGTGCAGCCGATTCGTTCGACTTGACGTTCGCCTTCAGAGCACCGCCATCGAAAATCGGCAGCGAAAGCGAAGGACCGAAGGACCAGGACAGAATGCCTGATTCGTTACCCAGTGCCTTGGAATAGGAAGGTGTGATCGAACCGCCAAGCGAGATCGACGGGTAAAGCTGTGCTTCCGCAACGCCGATGCGGGCCGTTGCTGCTGCGAGCTGACGCTCGGCGGCGCGAACGTCCGGACGGTTGCGGATCAGGTCAGCCGGTACGCCGGATTTCGGGCTGAAGCGGGCAACCGGCTGGCGTGCGCCACGCTGCAGGTCGGCGATCAGCGAAGAAGCCGGCAGGCCGAGCAGCGTTGCGATGCGATGTGCTGCCTGACGGAACTGGGTTTCAAGGCCCGGCAGGGTCGACAGCGTCGAATTGACCAGACCTTCAGCCTGTACGACGTCCAGTCGCGATGCAGCACCTGCTTCAAGCTGAAGCTTGGTGAGGTTCAGCGTCTCGCGACGCGATTGAAGGTTCGCGCGGGTCAGCGCGATACGCTCCTGATAGAACCGAACATCGATGTAAGCGCCGGCTACGGCGGACAGAAGCGTCAGGCGGGCAACGTCGACGCTTGCATAGCTGGCGTCGAGATCCGCGAGCGCGGCTTCCCTGGAGCGGGCGTAGAGACCGAAGAGATCGAGGAACCAGGAGGCGGTCGGGCCACCGGAAGCGGAATTCTGTTCAACAAGAGAAGTCGCGCTAGGGCTGCCGCCGAGGCGATTTGCACCGCTGCGGCCAGCTTGTGCGCTCAGATCAAGCGAGGGAAGCCCGCCGGCACCGGCGCTGATGACGGCTGCCTGTGCCTGATTGATACGTTCCAGCGCCTGCAGGACGTCGAGGTTCTGAGAGAGACCCTGGTTGACATAGCCGTTCAGGCGGGTGTCGGAGAAGGCCGTCCACCAGGCATTCTTGGCGACATCACCATTGCTCGTCACAGATCCTTCGGCGAACTTTGCCGGAAGCGAAATCTGCGGTGCAGTATGGTCAGGACCAAGTGTGCAGCTGGACAGCAGTAGCAATACGAGGGGGGCGGCTGCGCGAGTGGAAATCATATTTTTGTCCCAAAGCCCTTACTTACAAGCCCGCGAGTGTCGGGGCCGACATCATTGAATTGGCGACCGTAATCCGAATCGGTGACAGAATGCCACCAACTGGTAAACGGATTTACATAGTTGTCGCCTGTTTTTCACGTTTTGATAACTGCCTGACGACAACAAAAAACGTTGGAACGAAGAAAATTCCGAGGAGTGTTGCAGAAAGCATACCACCCAGCACGCCAATACCGATTGCATTCTGTGCGGCAGAGCCCGCACCGGTCGCAATCGCCAGTGGTACGACCCCGAGGATGAAGGCAAGCGAGGTCATGATGATCGGGCGAAGGCGCAGCCTTGCCGCTTCGAGCGTCGCTTCGATCAGGCCCATGCCGGTCGCCTGACGGTCCTTGGCAAATTCGACGATCAGGATCGCGTTCTTCGCCGCCAGACCGATCGTTGTCAGCAGGCCCACCTTGAAATAGACATCGTTGGACTGGCTGAGCAGATAGGCTGCGGCGAGAGCCCCGAGCACGCCGATCGGCACGGCAAGGATGACCGAGAAGGGAACGGACCAGCTTTCATAAAGTGCCGCGAGGCAGAGGAAGACGATCAATACCGACAATGCGTAGAGCATCGGTGCCTGGGAGCCGGATAGGCGTTCCTGATAGGAAATGCCCTGCCATGCGACCGTATAGCCTCCCGGCAGTTCGGTTACCAACCGCTCCAGTTCGTTCATCGCTTCACCCGTGCTCACTCCCGGCTGGGTCGCGCCATCGAGTGAAATCGCGCTAGTGCCGTTATAGCGCGCGAGCTGCGGCGTACCCGAGACCCAGTCCAACTTGCTGAAGGAGGAGAAAGGCACCATTTCGCCGTCGGTATTGCGGGCGTACCAGTATTTTATGTCGTCCGGCTGCATGCGATAGGGCGCATCACCCTGCACGTAAACCGGCTTCAGCTCGTTGTTGAGCGTGAAGTCGTTGACGTCACGTCCGGCAAAGATGGTTGCCAGCATCGAGTTAACGGATGCAAGATCGACACCCATGGCGCCGAGCTTCTCCTGGTCGAGCAGGATCTTCAGCTGGGTTTCGCTGCGCTGGTTATTGGTTCGGAGCGAGCTGATGAGTGGGTTGGTTGCGCTTTCGCTGATCAGTTGCTGCGTGACCTGGGTCAGTGCGTCATTACCGTTATTGCCGCTGTCGACCAGATAGGCGGAGAAGCCGCTGGAATTGCCCAGACCCTGGATGGCGGGGGGAAGCAGTGCAAAGACCTGAGCATCGCGCAGAGTAAAGAAATGCCCCTGCGCCCGCTGCAGGACTTCCGCTGCAGACTGGCCTTCACCTTCACGCAGGGAGAAATCGCGAAGCTTGGTGAAGACGATGGCGTTGTTCTGGCCGGTGCCGCTGAAACTGAAGCCAAGCGCGCCGAAGACCGCGTCGACATTATCCTTCTCCTTCTCGAGGAAATAGGATTCAACCTGCTTGACCACTTCTTCCGTGCGCGCCGTCGTCGAGCCGACCGGCGTCTGGATGATCGTCATCAGAACGCCCTGGTCTTCCTGCGGAAGGAAGGAGCTCGGTAGCCTGGTAAACAGCAGGCCGCAACCGCCGACGATCACAGCGAAAACCAGCATGACGCGCAACGGGCGCTTGAGGAGATAGCCGATCGTACCGACATAGCCTTTCGTCGTCTTGTCAAAACCATCATTGAACTTTGCGCCGATACCACTCTTCTTCTTGGCGTGATCGATTGGTTTCAGCATCGTGGCGCAAAGCGCCGGTGTCAGCACGATGGCGACAACCGCAGACAGAAGCATGGCCGAGACGATTGTAACCGAGAACTGCCGGTAGATGATGCCCGTCGAGCCGCCGAAGAATGCCATGGGAATAAAGACGGCGGTGAGCACGAGTGCGATGCCGATGATCGCACCGGTGATTTCATGCATCGACTTTTCAGTCGCCTCAAGCGGTGAGAGACCTTCCTCGTCCATGATGCGTTCGACATTTTCGACCACGACGATGGCATCATCGACAAGAAGACCGATCGCCAAAACCATGGCAAACATGGTGAGCGTATTGATAGAGTAACCGGTCAGCGCAAGGATGCCGAATGTGCCTAGAAGCACGACAGGCACCGCAATCATCGGAATGAAAGTGGCGCGCAGGTTCTGCAGGAAGATAAGAAGAACAACGAAGACGAGAACGATCGCTTCGATCAGCGTATGTACGACCTTCTCGATCGACAGCTTGACGAAGGGCGTCGTGTCATAGGGATAGGTGATCTCGACGCCATCGGGCAACGAGCCGGCAACGCGGTCAAGCTCGGTTTTCACGCGGGCTGCCGTATCGAGCGCATTGGCGCCAGTCGCAAGGTTCACGGCAAAACCGGCTGCCGGCTTTGTGTCCGAACGCGAACTGCCGCCATAGGATTCCTGGCCGATCTCGACACGGGCCACATCGCTCAAGCGAACGGTCGCGCCGTCCTGTTCGACTTTCAGAATGATGCGCTCAAATTCGTCGACCGTGGTCAGCTGGCTCTGGGCCGTCATCGTCACGGTCAGCTGCTGGCCTTCGGTTACCGGCTGGGCGCCGAGTGAACCGACGGAAACCTGGGTATTCTGGGCCTCGATGGCGGAGGTCACGTCGGCCGCGGTCAACTGGTATTTCTGCAGCTTGAACGGGTCGAGCCAGACGCGCATGGCATAACCTGAACCGAAGACATTGATGCTGCCGACGCCTTCAAGACGCTGAACCTGATCTTCGATCGAGGTCGCAAAGATATCGCCGAGATCGACGGAGCTACGCTTGCCGTCTTGCGAAACAAGCGCGCCGACCATGAGAATACTGGAGGTCGAGCGGGTGACAGAAATGCCTTGCTGTTGCACCACATCCGGCAGCTGCGACTGCACCAGCTGCAGCTTGTTCTGCACCTGGACCTGAGCGATATCCGGCATGATCGAGTTGCCGAAGGTCAGCGTGACGCTGGCGTTGCCCGTCGAGGATGACGAGGTCATGTAAGTCAGGTCGTCGAGACCCGTCATGCCGTCTTCGATGATACTGGTCACCGATTTTTCGACCGTTTCGGCGCTCGCTCCGTTATAGCTCGCGCTTATTCTTACTGTTGTCGGTGCGATATCGGGATATTGCGAGATCGACAGCGTGGTGATCGCAAGTGCACCACCCAACATGATGACAATTGCGATGACCCAGGCGAAGACAGGCCGCCGAATGAAGTAATGCGCCATTTCGAATTTCCTTGCCGCGTTTTGGGGCCGCGTTTACGGGCGAGCGTCAGCCGTTCCTACTTCTGGGGCTTTGCTTCATCGACTTTCGGTTCTTCGACCACGAAACCCTGGTCGTTGACCGTCGCTTCGACCGGTTGGACCGGTGCGCCGTCGCCAATCCACTGAAAGCCGTCAACGATCAGGCGATCGCCATCGGCGATACCGTCGGTAACAAGCCAGTTGTTGCCGGAGGATTTGCTGGAGGTGAAGGTTCGTGTCTCCACCTTGTTGTCGGCGGTGACAAATTTTGCCGAAAGCTCGCCACGGGCATTTCGCGTCGCGGCTCTTTGGGGAATAAGATAGCCGTTCTCGGTACCGACCGTCACGGTCGCACGGACATACATGCCCGGTAGGATGATGTGATCGGGATTATCGAAGATGGCGCGGATCTGGTAGGTGCCGGTGGTTTCGCTGACGGCAAGTTCCGCCATGTTGAGCTTGCCGGTGCGGTCGTATTTCGTGCCGTCTTCGAGCATCAGGCTGATATCCGCTGTGCGGGGATCACCGTGAAGGCGCCCGGCGGCCACCGCGGCGCGCAGTTCGAGAAGATTGGTGCTGGAATCGATGAGGTCGATATAGATCGGATCGAGATTGCGCAGGGTCGTCAGCGCTGTCGTCTGGTTGGCGGTGACGATATTGCCGATGCTCACCGTTGAAATCGTGGTTACGCCGTCGAAGGGCGCGCGGATCTTGGTGAAGTCAAGATCGATCTGGGCCGCATTCAGGGCAGCCTTGGCCGATTCCACGTCGGCTTCAGCCTGCAGCAGTGTCACTTTGGCATTTTCATATTCGATCTGGGTTGCGCCGCTGTTTACCAGCCGCTCATAGCGGGTCATGTTGGCCTGTGCTGCCGGAATGCTGACTTCGGCTTTCTGCAGCGCGGCCTGTGCCTGTGCGACGGTTGCAGCATAGGTGTCGTCATCGATCTGGTAGAGAACCTCGCCGGCCTTGACCTCGCTGCCTTCCTTGAAGGCGATCTCGCTGATAGCGCCGTTGACGCGTGGTCTAATCTCGGTCGTCTGGAAGGCGACGGCACGGCCGGGAAGCACATTGGTGATCGGCCGCTCGGTCTTCTTCATCACGACGACGCTGACGGGTGACGGCGGCTTCTGCTGGCTTTGGCCGGCGGATTGCTGCCCCTGATCACTGCAGGCGCAAAGCGCAGTTGCAAAGAAGAGTGGAAGCACCAGTTTGCGAAGGTTCATGATTCTTTTCCAGACGCTGAGGCGTGAAGAATATCTCGATTGCCGCCCTTGAGGACGAAGGCGGCAACTAGCCGGCAGGATACCGGCAGAACTAGGGCGGAGATGCGAAAGGTCACGCCCGCTCGATAAGGAAGTGACGTAATTTAATTTTCGTCACTTTGCAAGCGGGCTTTGGAGGGCTGCATTGATGAGTGCGACGATGCCGTTCAGCCGTTCGTCCAGTTCGCCCCGGGCTTCCTGGGCCAGGAATACGGGGTGCAGGACGCTTGCGAAGGATGCCGCGACATGACGGCTCACCGTCCGGCAATCATTGCAATGATAGATGCCGGCTGCCACGCCTTCGCTGATGACATTGAAGAAAAGCTGCTCGATCAGACGCCGATAGTGAAAGCCGCTTTCCAGCTCGGTCCTGGCGACGAGGAAGACGATTTCGAGGAAAAACGGGTTTTCGCTGATGTCCTGCAGATGGGCCTGCATCAACCGATGCACGACGATGCCGAGCTTTTCGGGCGCGGGCGCGGATGTGTCGAGCGTATCGAACCGGTCGACCATTCGGGTGATGTGACGATCGCAAATGGCATCGACAAGCACCGTCTTGGAATGGAAATGCTTGAACACATTGGCCGGCGACATGCCCAGTTCCAGGGCAATATCGGCTATCGATGACTTTGCGATGCCCCGCTCGCGAAACAGGGCATCGGCGGTGCGCAATATCTCTTCGCGCGTCTCTTCGGCTTTGCGGCGCGGTTTTCGCACGCTTTGGTCCTCATCATTTCGCCCGAGTGTTCGTCGGAGCGCTATTTTCCGAAATAAGGTGCCAGGTTGGTGCGGATACGTTCCAGCACGGTGTCGCCGCGATCATCTGCGACGAAGGTCTGTCCGGTGATCATCTCATAGGCGTTCTTGTAGACGGCCGATGTTTCGGCGATCAGTTCTGCCGGAATGGCCGGGATCTCGTCCCTGTAGGGGTCGCAACGTTCCACCACCCAGGCGCGGACAAAATCCTTGTCGAAGCTTTTCGGTCGTCCGCCGGTGGAAAATGCCTCTTCATAGCTGTCGGCCATCCAGTAACGGCTGCTGTCCGGCGTGTGGATCTCGTCGGCCAGAATGATCGTGCCGTTCTCGTCGGTGCCGAATTCATATTTTGTGTCGACGAGAATGAGGCCACGCTTCGCCGCGATTTCCTGGCCGCGTGCGAAAAGCGCCAGCGCATAGCGGGACAAGGTTTCCCATTGCTCTGCGGTCAGCAGACCCTGGTCGATAATGTCTTTGGGCGAGAGCGGTTCATCATGGCCGCCATCGAAGGCCTTGCTGGTCGGGGTGATCACCGGTTCGGGAAGCACCTGGTTGTCTTTCAGGCCTTCGGGCAGGCTCAATCCATACATATTGCGTTCACCCTTCTTATAGAGAGTAAGAAGCGATGTACCGGTCGTGCCGGCCAGATAACCGCGCACGACGATCTCGACCGGCAGGATGTCGAGGCGTTTGCCGACGACGACATTCGGATCCGGATAGGCGATGACGTGATTGGGGCAGATATCCTTTGTCGCTTCGAACCAGTAACGGGCGGTCTGGGTCAGGACATGGCCCTTGTCGGGGATGCAGGTAATGATGCGATCAAACGCGCTCAGGCGATCGGTGGCGATGATGATGCGTTCTCCGCCGGCCAGGTCGTAATTCTCCCGCACCTTGCCGCGATAATAGTTTGGCAGTTCGGGGATGAAGGCTTCTTCCAAGACGCGCACGATGATCGCTCCGAAAACGGCCCCTCGGGGCCAGGTCTCACTCTATATAGAGGCCTCGCTATCGCATGTTTTTCCTTTGCGGCACAAGGATGTTGCTGCTTCCGCATGTTCCGGCGTTTTCTCCATCCATAAGCTGGCCATTCAAATGGGTTCTGCTGTTGTTTGTGTCGAAAACTCGAATAAACTCAATAGAATCATGTATTTGTCATTTTCTTGAAGTTTTTGCGACTATGGGAGTTGACGTTTTTGGGTGTGTGGCTTTATAACCCGCTCACTGACGAGGGCG
>DFNX01000007.1 GCA_002376235.1 Neorhizobium sp. UBA3556
ACTTCGTTAAGTTGACGATGCCATGCATCTGCCAGGCGGTTTTGGCGGTATGTTTCGCAACACCGCTGCAGACGGCGAGGCGCTTTCGACTGCAGCGTCACACATCCGGCGCAATAGGGTTCGAACCGTTTGATCATTCCACGACATGGTCGTTTTTTACCTTATCACATGCCTCATCGGTGGCTGTTGTGCCGGAACGCGGGGGCGGCCTTCGTCCCCGCGTTCATTACGTAGATGGGATCGCCAACACTGCTTGATTCGACAGCGGGCTTGGCGGAAGTTAGGTCGCCAACCAGAGATAGGCTGCCGCCGTCCATGAAAAGCCGAGGCCGCCGCAGCCTTCGCCAGTGGTCGGATCGAAATATTCGGCAAAACCTTCGGTCTCTATCGCATTAAGCGTAGATACGCGAAGCGCCTCCGCGATATCCAGCTGGCCGTTGCGGTTCAGGCCGTCGATCAGGAGCCAGTTGATGATCGCCCAGGCCGGGCCGCGCCAGTAGCGTTTCGGTTCCCAGCTTTCGACGAAGGGTTTGGTCGTCGGGAAGGCGACCTTCATGCCGTCCGACCAGCGCTTCATTTCGGCGACCGCCGCATCAACCATATCGCCGTCGAGATCGAGCGCGAGAAGCGGAATGAAGCCCGCCTGTGTCGGTGCTTGGATATCTTCGCCGGAGATCAGATCACGGGAAACGAAGCGGGAGAGTTCAGGCCGCCACTGGGCGAGAAGCGCCTTGCGGGTCAGGTTGTTGAAACTCGCCAGTTCCTGCGCTTCGGCGTCCAATCCGAGTGATTTTGCAAGATATTCAAGGTCCTCGCCGGCCTTGAGCAGGATGCCCGTGGTCTGGACTTCTGCGACCTTGAACGGGGTCTTTTCCCACTGCTTTGCCGGATTCCAGCCACAGGCAGCATAGGTGTCGACCAGATGGATGAAGCGACGGTAATCCTCATCGCGCGGGCGCATGGAAACATCGACATGACCGGTATCCTTGCGCACCACGGCCGTATCGGTCGTGGTCGGCACACGGGCAAGCGCGATATCCCAGGCGGGTGAATTGTCGCTGCCGCTTTCCCAAGGATGCAGCAGGGCGACGAGACCGGTGCCTTCGGGATCGCGTGCGCAATACCACCAGCGGTGCCATTTCAGGGCGGCTTGAAAGAGGCCGAGGGTACGGACCTTTGCATCTTCGGTTCCAGCCTTCTCGGCAGCTTCGTGGACCGCGCGCAGCGCAATGCCGAAGACAGGGGGCTGGGTGATGCCGGAGGTCGGGATCGTGTGGCTGGTGCGCCAGACGTCGGGACCGGGGAAATAGGTGTCACTGGGCTGGTGGAAGACGATATGCGGGATCATGCCGTCGTCCCACTGGCCCTCGATCAACCGTTCCAGCTCGCGATAGGCACGCTCGATGTCGAAGGTTGCGAATCCCATGGCGACGAAGGCGGAATCCCAGTTCCACTGGAAAGGATAAAGCCTGTCGGTCGGCACGGTGTAACCGCCACGATCATTGGCCGCGAGGATGCGATAGGCCTCGTCAAAGTGTTTGGTCATATTGGTACTCCAGAAATTCTAAGCGGCAGCCGGATAGGAGACGCCGCTTTCGGGCGACAACCATGTCAGGCGCTTGGGATCGAGGGTCAGGCCAACGGTTTCGCCGTTCCTGACCGTTTCGGTGGCGGGAAGGATGACGCGCGCCGGCTGGCCGAGAATGCTGCCGGTCAGAAGCAGGTGCGAGCCCATCGGTTCGGCGACGCGGACCTGCATGTCCAGCCCATGTCCGGTGGGCGCGCGCTCGACGGTTTCGCCGCGCAGGCCGAGGATAATCTCGCCGCCTGTAGCCGGAACCGCGAATTGCTGCGTGCCGGCCGTTACCTGACCGCCCGTCACCGGCATGGTGATGAAATTCATCGGCGGATTACCGATGAAGCCGCCGACGAAACGGGTGGCGGGATGGTTATAGACCTCGACCGGGGTCCCCACCTGTTCGATGCGCCCATCATGGACGACGGCGATGCGGTCCGACAGGCCCATCGCTTCCGTCTGGTCGTGGGTGACGTAGATGGTAGTGGTGCCGGCTTCCTGCAGCACGGTTTTCAGTTCGGTGCGCATTTCCAGACGCAGCAGAGCATCCAGGTTGGAGAGCGGTTCGTCCATCAAAAGCACGCCGGGTTCGACCGCAAGTGCGCGGGCAACGGCGACACGCTGGCGCTGGCCGCCGGAGAGCTTGTTGGGATAACGGTCGAGATAGGGTTCGATATGGAGAAGGCCGGCGGCCTTTTCGACCTGTTTCTTTACCCGTGCATCGTCGGCCTTCTGCATTCTGAGGCCGAAAGCGACGTTTTCGTAGACAGTCATATGCGGGAAGACGGCATAGTTCTGGAAGACCATGGCAAGGCCGCGATCCTTCGGCAGCAGGCCGATCACGGATTTTTCGCCGATACGGACATCGCCGGAGGTCGAGGTTTCCAGGCCGGCGATGATGCGCAGAAGCGTGGTCTTGCCGCATCCGGACGGTCCGAGCAGCGAGACGAACTCGCCGTCATTGATCGTCAGCGAGACGCCTTTGAGCGCCTGAAAGGCACCAAAACTCTTCTTGATGTTGTCGATGACAATGTTGGCCATGAATGTACCCGTTACTTTGAAGAGACGCCCCAGATCGCAAACAGGTAGCGCCTGACTGCGAAGATGAAGACAACCGAGGGAAGGATGAGCATGAGGCCGCCGGCAAAGCGGTAGTGCATCGGACTTTCCGACAGCACGGTGAGCAGATAGGCCGTCAGCGTGCGATGCCGCACGGTGAGGACCGAAGCCGCAAAGACCTCATTCCATGAGATGACGAAGGCAAAGACCGCTGTTGCCACCAGTCCCGGCAAAGCGAGGGGTGCCACGACCTTGAAGAAGGCCTGAATGCGGGTGCAACCGAATACCCAGGCTGCTTCTTCCAGCTCGCGCGGGACACCCAAAAAGATCCCTTGCGTAACCAGCGCCGCGAAGGGGAGGGCCAGAACGGTGTGGATGAGGCCGACGCCGAGAACCGTGTCGTAGAGGCCGAGCCGGATATAGGAAACCGTCAGCGGCAGGGCGAGGATGGCAAGCGGAAAGGCGCGGGTGAGAAGTACCAGAAGACGATAGCTGTCCTTGCCACGGAAATTGTAGCGCGCCAGAGCGTAACCTGCGGGTGCGCCGAGCGCGATCGACAGCGCCACCGTAATGCCAGCGGCACCGAGCGAATTGAGGAAGGACTGAAACACGCCTTCCGTCCGCAGGAACAGCAGGAATGGCTGCAGCGATACGTCGGTGGGCAGAAAGTTTTTCGGCCACTGATAGGCACCGGCGCGGCCGCCGAATGCCCCGAGCGCCACCAGATAGATCGGGACCAGAACCCAGGCGCAAAGCGCGACGATACCACTCCAGAACAGGAGCCGGCGGGCCGAAATGAAACCGGCAGCGCCGGATGTATTCATGGTGTTGCTCATGGCAGACGCTCCGGATCGACCTTGACGACTTTCAGATAGACGAGGGTGGCGGCGAGCGAGATGACCATGATCAGCACCGCATAGGCGGCGGCGATGCCGTAATTCTGGTTCTGGTTCTGCCAGTTATAGGCCTCGCCGACGAGGACCGGGAAATTGCGCCCTCCCAGTGCGTAGACCACCGCGAAAACCTCGAAGGCCAATACGGTGCGCAGGATCAGCGCCGATTGCAGGGCAGGGCGGATCAGCGGCAGAGTGATGCGGGTAAAGCGCGTCCAGGGGCTTGCGCCGAAGATTTCGGCGGCTTCCTTGAACTCCTTCGGCACCTGGTTGAGGCCGGCCACGATGATGATCATCACAATCGCGGTGCCGCGCCAGATCTCGGCAATGGCGATGCCGATGAACAGGGCGACCGGCGTCTGGTAGGTGAGCCATGCGGTCTGGCGTTCGATGATGCCAAGGCCGAACAGGACGGAATTGAGATAACCGGTATTCTGCAGGATCGACAGCCAGACCATGCCGGCGGCGAGATCGGAAATACCGAGCGGGATGGTCCAGATCCACAGGATCGTTTCGCGACCGCCGTTCATCTTGGCGACCATCGACCCCATGGTCAGCGCCATGACAATCTGAATGGGCACGACGGCAAGCGTCAGCAGAAACGTGTTCAAGACGGAGCGGCCGAAATTGAGGTCGGTCACCATCGTCGTCATGTTGGTAAGCGACGGCGTGCCGTTATCGGAGACGGCGAGCCACAGTGTCTGCACCAGCGGCACGACGAACAGCAAGCCTAGGAAAACGACGGAGGGAAGGATCAGCGCGTAGGGGATCCAGCTTCGGTTTTGGGTCATCGGTTACCCTTTGGTTTTCTGATTTTTTGGCAGTGGGGAATGGGTGCGCTCATCCGCCTGCCGGCACCTTCTCCCCGCTTGCGGGGAGAAGGACGAAGCCGCACTCTCGTGCTCCGCATCGCTGTGGCGCACGTCCCCTCTCCCCGCACGCGGGGAGAGGGTTAGGGTTGAGAGGCAATCTGCGATCACGTTGGCGTAAGCGCAGGCAAGCCCAAAACCATCACTCCACCGGGCAGGCACCATCGCTCTTGGCGTCGGGAGCCCAGCAGGGGGCCTTGGTGTCGGCCATCAGCTTGGCCATGGTTTCACCCTGCGTCTTCAGGACATCGGCGACCGGTTCGTTCTGCAGGATGATCCGCTGGAAGGCGTCCATATAGACCTTGTTGAACTCGCCGCCTTTGTCGCCGAGGCCGACCGGCAGGAGCGAGATGACCGCATCAGGCGCGCTCTGAGTGGCGGTGACGGCACCGGCGAGGAGGGCTACGCCCGGATCGAGATCTTCCGGCAGCTTTACATTCAGCGTCGGGAAGAAGCCGACGAGCGATGCCGTCTGCAACTGCACGTCCTGGGTGGCGAGGTGTTCGATGACGGCGGTGGCGTTCGCCGCGTCCGGTGCGCCCTTCGGGATGGCAAGGCCGGCGACGACCGGCATATAGCCGCGGCCCTTCGGACCAGCCGGTGCCGGGAAGACGACATAATTGTCCGGCGAGCCGGAAATCGCGTTTTTCAGGCGGGCGACGTGATCCCAGGCGACCATGACTTCACCCGAAGCAAGTGGCTCCTGCATGAAATCGTAATTGGTCGAGTTGGGGCTGACGACGGTCCAGAGCTCCTTCAACTTTTCCCAGCCGGCTGCTGCATCAGCGTTCTTGAAGGTGCGCACGACGCCACCGGTGAAGGACGGGTAGAAATAACCCTGGAAATACCGCGGCATCAGGCCCTTCGGACCGGCCGGGAAACCGATCTGCGGCGCCCCCGTTTCGTCCTTCATCTTCTTGCCCCACTCGATCAGCTGATCGTAGGTGAGCTGGTTGATGTCCGCGCCTTCAGGCAGGTATTGCAGCGCTTCCTTGGTGGCGGCCATCACATAGGTCGCCTGCATCCACGGGATATATTGTTGTTCGGCTTTGCCAAGCTTGCCGAGATCGATGAGCGACTGCGGCATCCCGGCGTCTGCAAGCTTCTTCGCCAGTTCGTCGAGCGGCTCGAGCATCTGCCTGTCGGCAAGCGGCGACAGTTCGCCATGCAATGCGCCGACGAGGCTGATCGTGTGCTTGCCGGCCTGACGCTCTGCTTCCATGCGCACGGCGAACTGTGGCGGCTCCTCAACCACGTAGTCGACCGGCTTTTCGAGGTCGCTCAACAGTTCTTCGCGCACTGCCGTTGCTTCCTCGATCGGGCGAAGCTGGGTAGACAAGAAGACAGTCTGCGATTGCGCCTGGCCGGCGAAACCGATGGCGGTGGATGCCAGGATGGCGATGGACAATAGGCGTTTCATTGCTTTTCCTCCGTGTTTTTTCTGCTCTATGAATGTCAGGCCAAAATCGTCGGCAGGTGGTGGCTGTCGCGATCAACGAATTCGATCGAATGCAATTCCTGCAGAGCCTCGGCGGGCTCCCCGGCAATAGTGCGCAGCAGAAGCGAGGCGAAGCTGCGTCCGAGATTGCCGCCGGTCATGCGCATGGTCGAAAGTGCCGGGCTGGTGAAGGCGCCGATTGGCAGGTCGTCATGGCCGACAACGCTGATCGACTGTCCGCCATCGACTTCTCGCAGCGCTCTGAGTACGCCGGTCGCCATTTCATCGGTTGCGCAGACGATGGCGGTCGGCCTATCCGACCTTGCAAGCAGGGCAAGTGCTGCTTCGTAACCGCCCTGCTCGGTCGGCATCTGTTCTGAATAAAGATCGGGAGAAAGCCCGCATTCGGACATCGCAGCCTCCCAGCCCTGACGGCGGACATGGGCGAAAAAGTAGTCTTGCGGGCCGCCGACATGGGCGATGCGGCGATGGCCTGCCTGATGGAACCGCAGTGTTGCTGCGTGAAAGCCGGAAAAGCCGTCGCCATCGATAAAGGGATGCTGGATCGCCGATTCCGTGCGGCCATTGGTGACGAACGGAAAACCGCGCGACTGGAGGAATTCGACGCGCTCGTCTTGGCGTTTCGTACGCACCAGCAGCATAGCATCGACCCTTCGGCCATCGACGAAACGCCGGCACATGTCCAGTTCGCTTTCGCCGTGCGGGACGGGCGCGATGACGAGGTTGAGGCCGGCACCGGCCAGATGTTCGGCGCAGCCCGACAGCATGTCGAGGAAATGCAGCGGGCCGATATGGCCGGGTTCGCTCGGCAGCGTGACGGCCACCAGTTCTGCGCGCTGTTTGCGCAGACGGCGGGCAGATGCATTTGGACGATATCCGGCCTTGTCGGCCGCTTCCCGCACTCGCTGGCGCGTCGCGGCTGAGACGTCGGAATAACCGTCGAGCGCCCTGGAGACGGTTGTGATCGAAAGTCCCAACGATTGGGCAAGCTGTTTCAGATTCGCCATATCTCCTCCCGAGACGGTAAAAAGATCATCCAAAACGTTTTGGGTGTCAACTCCAAAACGTTTTGGATGATATTCTCCCATGTGTTGATATCGTAGCAGTCGGACGCACTCGCATCATCGCACCTGCCGGAGAGGTCTGGGACAGCTGGTTTGAGGGCACTGAGGTCACCTCCGATTTTATGGGAGATCGTGATCAACGTGCTTTGCAGGAACGTGAAGCTATCTGATGCTGAAATACATGCTTGATACCACCATCTGTATTTCACCATTAAGGACAAGCTGCAGCAGTTCCGAGATGCATTCAATCACCATCACGGTCACCTATGGATCAGCTCAGATAGCTTGATGGAATTAATCTATGGAGCAGAAAAATCTGTAAACCCCGAACAAAATCTGGTTGTTGTCGAAGGCTTCGCCGCACGTCTGGAGGTATTGTCTCACGACGAGCTCGCAGCCAGCCATACTGGTCAATTACGAGCCGAACTTCCTCGAAACGGAACACCTATTGGTCCGTATGACCCACTTATAGCAGGCCATGCGCGTGCTCGTGGACTGATCACGGCGACAAACAACCGGCGCGAGTTTGACCGCGTGCCCGGTTTATATGTCGAGGACTGGAAAGCCTAAATTTGTAATATCAGTCGCTGTGCGGCCTGCCTGAGCACGCATGCGGATACATCATGATAATCCTATGAGATCGACGGGTCTCTGGTTCATATCTGTTCAAGAGCTGCGTAAGCTAACAGCTCCGCTTGCGATCTCGCCGACTTGTTCGACTGTCGTCCGGTGACGCGGGAGGAACAGCAAATTCTGTGCTGAGGGCGCGAGCGAGAGGTTGTTTTCAGAGCAGTGCTGATGAACCACATCTATGATTTCGTTGCGCGCAGGCGTTCGGCCGGCTGGCGCTGTGACCCGAAACTGAAGTTCAACGTCGATGGCGATCGCGTCGATACCCTTGAGTGCAACAATCGGAGGCGGCGTCTGGACGATGTTTTCGCATGTCAATAGTGCCGCTTTGAGGACGCTCTCGACTTCGGACGGACGCCTGCCGACAGCAATTCGAACTGCGAGAACTATGAGATGGGTTTCGTCCGGCCGGGTAAGATTTGTCAGGCCGATCTTCGCCAATGTACTGTTTGGTAGGACCACGACGTTGTTTGCCGGTGTCAAAACTTGCGTCGAGCGCCAGTTGTTTTGGACAACGCGGCCTTCTGTTCCGTCCGCCAGCTGAATCCAGTCGCCAATCGAGAATGGCCGACCGAGCGTGAGCGCTATGCCTGAGAATAGATCGCTAAGTGTGTTTTGTAGAGCAAGGCCGAGAATAATCGCAACGACGCCGGAGGTAGCAACCAGAGTTCCGATTGGTGCGCCGAACACGAACCCGACGATGGCAAGACTAACCCCTAGGTATACACCGGCTACGATTAGATCCTGAACAAGCCTCGCTTCCTGGGGACGCCGGTCGAGGACGATATACAGCCGGACAAAACCGATGTTCGCCCAAGCGAGATGTACCCACCACAAGATGCGGGAAGAAGCGGCAAGAAGCTTTGGAGTGTCTTGGCCCGCACCAGGACTGTGGGGTGAAATCCCGGCGTTGATCATGACCAATGTCATTGAGACAAAAAAGGTGATCTGGACAACGAGGCGAGCGGTTGGGCGTCTCGAACCCTGCGCGTGCCAGACAATGATGCCCACGATACCCAAAGTATCCACAATGAGGAGGTTATAGACAAACGAAGAGAGATACATTTCGGCCTCGTTGACTTGAAAAGCGGACCGGGCACGTGCCGTGATCCCGGTCCATTCCTGTTTTAGATCAGCCGAAGCGGACATGGATTATCCGTGCCGGCTCGAGTCATCGTGCTTCTAACGACGGAGTTTTGCTGAACCTCATTCGGCTGGGAAGCGCCTAGAGGTTGGTGTGTTGTTGCGGGCCTTGACACTTCCGATGAGCTGCATGACGGCAATGGTCAACACGCACAGCCCGAAGAGCACGTGTGTCCACATTGCGCCTGCCAAAGAGCCAAAACCCAACAAGAAGGGCGCACTGATCGCCCAGCAGGCCAAGGTGAGGTTGCACCACTCGGCCCAATCGCCGTACCGGCTCAGTGCGGTGGCCGAGCATACTGCAATCAGCAATCCGACCAAGCCAGCGTTCCACGCTGCTGCGGGTGTGCCCATGAACATTAAGGCGGTGCTTGCCAGTCCAAACCCGAGCAGCAAGTTTGCCCATTCCAGTCCCTTGTTGGGCACTTCTTTTTTCATTGTTCGTCTCCTTTTCATGTCTCCGTTGGCCTGGAAGGAAGGCGGCCACGGTAGTGAGAGAATGCGAGGAGCGGCGGCTCAAGCCAATTCGCCACGAGGGACTACTCTTTTCTTGAGAGGCTCAGGTCGATCTGAGGCAAAGCCATGCCGAACTGGCGGAAGGTTTAGATTCGCCTATGCCTTGGCATAGGCCCGTTTCTTCCTTGACCCGGTTTCGGTTCCTTTCGATTGATACGAATATTGTCGCCGTCAGACCCGAATAGGTCGGAGATCAGGAGGAGAGAAAACGTGACAATTGAGACGCAGCGGAGGGCCGCGGGGTCTGCTGCCGGGCGACTGCAATGCCTCAATTGCGCGTTCGCAGTGCTAGCGGTTTTCGCACTCAGTGCCTGCATCTCGGAACCTCGGGATGTGGGCTTGGATCCTCATTTGTCGGACCCTTCAAGTCGACGGGTGACCGTCTTTGTCTCTACCGTTCGAGCCTCGGATGAAGGATCCCCCCAAACCTTCAACAGCGCGCTATCTCCAACGCTTCGCTTCATGAAGCACGTGATATCGATCCCGCCGACGCACAAAGCGGATGTGGTGGAGTGGCCCAGCATACCTCCGGATCCCGGTCGGGAGTTCGTTACGCTGACATCCGAACGCCTGAGCGAAAAGGAATTCTCCGAGGCGATTTCCGGTGCACACGACAGTTCCGTCCGCCTGTTTGTGCATGGATACAACAATACATACCAAGAGACCGTCCTTCGCTTGGCTCAAATCACCGCGGACTCTCGCGATAGTCGAACAGCCGTCCTGTTCGCCTGGCCATCTCGGGGAAGCGCACTGAGCTACAATGCCGATCAAGAAGCGGCAGCGGGATCTGGCCCCGGCCTTGCGAAAACGATCGAGATACTGGTTCGTAAACGACAGGGCAGAGTAGCGCTTCTTGCACATAGCATGGGAGGATGGCTCGCGATGGAAACCCTGGCCGAGATGAGCAGAAACAAAAGCAAGACGGTTAGTGGGCTGGAGAGCGTCGTGTTGGCTGCGCCAGATATCGTCACCGCCGACATGATCCGGCAGCTTGAGGCTATTGGCCGTTTGGAACGACCAATGACGCTCCTGGTATCAAAGGATGACGGAGCGCTCGCGGTATCCGGGTTCGTTACCGGGGGGAGGCGCGTCGGGGCGGACGACGTTCACGATCCGTGGGTCCAATCGGCGGCAAAGCAGTATGGCGCCCGGGTGGTTGATATTTCTGAACTTACCGCCTCGGATGGATTTCGGCATTCCCGTTTTACCGCGATGGTCGCGCTCTATTCCCAGTTCCACACCCAGATCGGCGACCCCTCGGCGGCGCACTATGCCGGGCCTGGCACCTTTGTGTTTCGAGCCGCAACAGCAACTTTGGAGCCCATAACTCGCTGAGAGCATTACGAAGGGATTATCGAGTATCGTCGGGCGCGAGAAATGGATCTCAGCCGATGATCTCTGGCCGCAGGATTTCGATTTCAGCAATGCCACAGCGTTAGAGTATCAGTCTGTCAGGCGGGGCGGTCAGCGAAGGATTTCATCAGGCGATGGAGACCGATCTTGATGACCACGAGGACTGGGGCAGCGACAACAAACATTATGGCGACCGCGATAAACGCGGTATCGAACGCAATCACTGTTGATTGGCCGCCTATCGTCTTCGCCAGAAGGCCCGTTGCCGCTCGGCTCGCAGCGAGTGCATCCATACCACGATCCGTGAGAGAGTTAACGGTGGTTGCGAGACGTTCCAGAAGCTGGGGAGAGCCGGCGCTAAGGTGAGAGCCTAGAACGGTGATATTGGTGGTGATGTTGTGATCGATCAGTGTTTGAAGCCCACCGACACCCATCAATCCGCCGAGTTGGCGACCGGTATTGAACAGGCCTATCCCTAGTGCAAGATCCGCCTTCTGAAGATTGGTAAACGCAATAAGAGTGATAGACAGGAAGAGGAAACCCAGACCGCACCCTCGTAACAGAATGGCGAGCATCATGTCGTCAGCACCGCTCTCACTGGTCGATCCAGACAACATCCACATCGCCACCATGATAAGCAAAATACCAAAAGGGACCGTGGCAAAAGCCGGCACTCTCCGAAACTGTATCATCAAGGCCGCGAATATAAGTGCAACAATGAATACTGCTCCGCTCGGCAAAAGAAGCTGACCGGCATCTGTGGGAGTGAAGGCGAGAACTGCGACCGCGAACGACGGGATTAGGTAGGCGCTCCCGAACAATGCAGCTCCCGCTACGAAACTCACGATAAAAGCGAAAGCAAAGTCATCCGAGCGGAATGGGGCGAAATTGATCACGCCGCGTTTCGCCACCGTCATCTGGTGGGCAAGAAATATCAGCAAAGTCACTGTGCCGAGAGTGGTCAACCAGAGAATACGCGTCTCTTCGAACCAGTCCCATCGGCTCCCTTGGCTCAGAATGTAGGTAAGGCAGAAAATTGATATCGAGATAAGCGTCACGCCGATCCAGTCGAAGGGTCGACGAACCTGTTCATGGTTCGGAACTGCGTCAGCGATTGTTAGAGAACCGATCGCAGCCATGCTCATTGGAACGACACTGAAGAAGACCCATGTCCATGAGTAGCTATCAAGTAGCCAACCTTGGAGCGCCGGAGCAATAGTTGCAGGCGCAACAACGGAACCCATTGCAAACAGGGCCTGCAGAATGGGTTGTCGAGATCGCGAATAGCTCATGAAAATCAGCGTTTGACCCGCCACAAGCAAAACACCGCCGGCCATTCCCTGGCAGACGCGCAAAACGGTTAGCAAATCCAGGTGGTTGGTGAGGGCGGCAAAGCCACATGCTGCGCCCATGATCAGTGTCGCTGCGATGACCAGGCGGCGGGGTTCCATCCGTGTCATGAACCATGACGCCAGGATGAACCCGATCAGCTTTGCCGCCGTATACCCGATGTCGAGCCATGCGAACTCGTCCGGAGTGGCGTAGGTGTCGCCGATAATGTCGCCGCGCCCCAACGACAGGACGGTGCTCGCGATCGCCTCCGTCAGAGCTGCCAGCACGATCCCGACGACGAGAAAAATGTCAGGCGTCGTTTTCTCACGCTCAGCTATGACGACCGTTGCAGGTGTCATGAGCCCGATCCTCGAACCACTTTCACCTTCGCGGATAGGCCGGGGACGAGGCGCACAGTTGGATCGTCGGCGGAGAAGCGGATTTTTACCGGAACCCGTTGAACGACGCGCACAAAATTGCCTGTAGCATTATCAGCGGGAAGGAGGCTGAACGCGGACCCGCTACCCGGAGCAAAACTGTCGACAACACCCTCTATTGTTTCCTTGGAATAGCCATCGATGGTTATGACTGCTTGTTGGCCTGGGCGGATATGTTCGAGTTGCGTTTCCTTAAAGTTCGCCACGATCCACAGGTCAGATAACGGGACTATGTCGAGCAGTGAAGCGCCTGGCGACACCAGCCGGCCAATTCTAACCTGACGGTTGCCCACGACGCCGGAGATCGGGGCTCTAACCGCCGTGTTGTCGAGGTCAATCTGGGCGAGATCACGTGCGGCTTTTGCCTGAGCTACCGCAGCTATAGCTGCCTCGCGTTGAGTTGACAAAACCGCAACACGCCGCTTTTGGGCCTCCACGCTTGCGGCAGCCGCGGTAACTCCCGCCTCCGCCCTTTCGCGAGCCGCATCGCTTTCGTCAATGTCTGCCTGGCTGACGATATTGCTTCGGATCAGTTGACGGTGCCGCTCAGAAGCCTTGATCGCCCGGTTCAATTCTGCCGACGCCGATTGCTTTTGCGCATTGGCCTGCTGAATGAGTGCCTGCTGCAAGTCCGTCTCGGCATCTACATTCACCAATCGCGCCTGGGCAGCGTCAACGTTCGCGACCGCTTGTGCGAAGCGAGCCTGGTAGTCTCGGTCATCGATACGAAACAGGATATCGCCAGCTTCCACGGACTGATTGTCCTCAACCTCGACGACGGTGACATATCCGGCAACTTTGGGCGCCAAGGTCGTCACGTTGCTGCGGATGTAGGCATTGTCTGTGTAAGTCTGGTTCTTGGAACTGGCCCAGGTCCATCCTGCCGCCGCCACCACTACAGCGCTAAGGCACAGGATCATCCCGATCATTTTTTTCTTCGTCGTAACCATAGCAGCCTCCGGTAATGGTCAGTACCATTCTTATGGTAATTTGAATTACCAGTCAATTGTTCGTTGCTGCGGATGACCACAGCGAGGGACCGAGAGACGTTTCCCGCCGGCTCGGATCTGCACAATCAAATCATGCCGTCGGCCGGCACCGCACGATATCGGGTTTGGGGATGAGGAGAGCCTGAGCTAAGTCTACCGTGACTATACCAAGGCATAGATCGTGGCTTTCGCGCTAATAGCCTGTATCGGTTGAAGCAGGCGGGTCATTGACAGTTTTGGTAATGATCGTTACCGCACATTCTAACCCAACTGGAGTAGCATCACATGACACCCTCGGACTCTCGCCGCTCTTCTGGCCGTAGGGAAGCGCTGCTGCAAGCGGCTGCCGAAGTCTTCTTCGAACAGGGTTACTCCGCGACAAGTATCGATGCGATCATCGAACGCGCGGGCGGTTCCAAGAGAAACATCTATACCGAGTTCGGCAGCAAGGAGGGACTGTTTACTGCTATTGTCACGAGCAACGCGGACATTGCATTGTCCAGCCTTTCGCTTGAGGAGACGAGTGGTCGTAGCTTGCATGACACGCTCATCGCATTCGGACAGCGTCTCATGAAGCTTTACATGACCTCGACCGTGGTCGCCGTCTACCGCATAGCCGTAACTGAAGCCAGCCGTTTCCCGGACCTCGCCCGATCCCTTTATGACCAGGGGCCTGGTCGAGCGGCTTCGCAATTGGCTGAGGTGCTGGTGAGCGCGCGCGATCGCGGGGATGTCAAGGTGGATGACTGTGCCGGTGCGGCCGGTCACTTCGTCGCCATGCTCCGGGACAACACACATCTGCAGGTCGTACTTGGACTGCGCGAGCCTCCTTCCGATGAGGAAATCTCGAAAATCGTCACGTCTGCAGTTGATGTTTTTCTGAACGGCATCCGCGCTCGCTAATGTACTGAGCACCGATTTGGCGGCCTTCGTCTACATATGACGCCGGCTGCACGAGGGCACGCTTCCCATGCGTGCGTCACTTCCATTGGATCGATCTGCCAAGCCGTACGAACATGTGTTATATCGAATATGCGGGGCATAATGCTTCCTTAGTCCGCCAGGAGCAGCCGATGATGTCCGTATGGTCGTGCCGTCCCAGCTTTCTGCACCTGGGACTATTCTTTCTGGCGTATGTCCTGGGATGTGGTTTTGCTGACGCGCTCGCAATCGTGCCGGGAATTACGGTCGCCATATGGCCACCGGCCGGCGTCTTTATTGCGACCTTAATTCTCACTTCGAAGTACACTTGGCCCTGGTGGATCGTTTCAGGTTGCCTGGCCGAAATGTTTGCCCAGTTCGTATGGTATCACAGCCCACTTGCCGCTGGCCTGCTCATCTATGGCGGTAACGCCTTATGTGCCGTGGTTGGCGCAGTCTTGGTAAACTGGGCATGCGGCCGTACGCTCAAGCTTGAAACGCTATCGGAAGTGCTGGCTTTTGTTGGGCTTGGAGCAGGTATTGCACCTCTCTTCAGCGCAACGGTCGGCAGTGCGGCTCTCGCATGGTTCGGCGTTAAGTCGCAGACGTTCACCAGTGTCTGGCCACTATTCTGGATCGGTGATGCGACCGGGATCCTTCTGGTAGGCCCCCTTGCGCTGGTCGTGATCGAGCATTGGCACCGCAGGACAACCCTTTCGGCTCAGAAATGGGCCGAGGCTACCTTGCTCGCTCTCATTTTCCTCAGTCTCGCAGCGCTCTCTCTAAGCACCGACTACTTAGCCTCCGCCTACGTGATCATGCCACCACTCCTTTGGGCGGCCGTCCGCTTCGAATTCAAAGGTGTCGCTGTGGCTTTGACACTGCTCGCCTTGATCACGGCTGCGCTTACTATTTCCGGCGATAGTCATTTTGTAGGAGATGCTGAAACTCAGAGAGAAAAACAGGTGATGCTGCAACTCTTTCTGGCGATCTCGGCCTTCTCGTCACTCATCGTAGCCGCAATCTCCCGACAGAACCAACAGGCGCTGGTGTCGCTCCGTGAACGTGAACAAGAGCTTTCGCAGCTCGTTGATATGGTGCCGGTTCATATCAGGCGAATGACGCCAGAAGGGGAGCCGATTTTCTTCAACAAAAGGCTTCTCGACTTCTTTGGGTTGGATTGCCTCACCGCGTTCGACAAGCGGGACGGTAGTCGCCTTTCAACGATCATACAAAGCCTTGTTCATCCAGAGGACGCTGCAGCACTGCTCGCGACAGCGCGCCATTCCTTTGCGACGGGGGAGGCCTTCGCTATGAAATATAGAATGAAGCGTGCGGATGGCGCATACCGATGGGTCGATGGTCGCGGGGAGCCGCTCCGAGATCAAAGAGGTCAGATCGTTCAGTGGTACGTGATTTCCATAGACATCGATGACGAGATGCGTGCGCAGGAAGCGCTCAGACGCAGCGAACGCCAACTTCAGCAGATGATAGACGCTGTGCCGACCCTGATCTGGTGCATGACGCCAGATGGGGTTCCATGCTATCTCAATAAAAAGGCAGTGGACGTCACCGGGCTCACCCTGAGCGACATGATATCGTCTGACGGCCAGCCATCGATGGCCGTGATCCATCCGGATGAACGAGAGCAGATGCGTCAGCTGTTCAAGCGAACTGTGACGGCGGGAAAACCACTCGTAGCTAAGTATCGCCAGCGGCGGGCAGATGGTACCTGGCGCTGGGTCGAGAGCAGGGCGGAACCACTACGCGCCGAGAATGGCTCCATCATCCAGTGGTACGGTGCGAGCGTAGATATAGACGATCTCGTGAAAGTCCAGGAGGCGTTGCGGACCCAGGAGCGAGAGCTTTCGCAGCTCATCGACATGGTGCCCAGCCTGCTTTGGCGGCTCACCCCGACCGGCGAACCGACATTCTTCAGCAAGCGGTTGATCGAGTTTTGCGGCTCGGATGTCACGGCATTCGCTCCATCGGGAGAAAATCGCCTCGCCTCCGCGATGACAACGCTGTTTCATCCGGATGATATTCCGAGACTGGAAGATAGTCTGAGGCATTCCTTGCGGACTGGCGAGAGCTTTTCGCTCAATTACCGTATGCGTCGGTTTGACGGAGTTTACCGCTGGATGTCTGGGCGCGCAGAACCTCTCAAGGATGATCAGGGTCGTATCGTACAGTGGTTTGGTCTGTCGCAAGACATAGAGGATCAGGTCCGCGTGGAGGAAGAACTCCGACTTGCGCGCGAGAGGCTTACACGGGCCAGCCAGGCCGCAAGTCTTGCCGAGCTATCCGCTGCCATCGCCCATGAAGTAAGCCAGCCGTTGGCAGCTATCGTGGCCAACTCTCATGCGTGCCAGCGATGGCTGGCAGCGACACCACCCAATATTGACCGCGGTCGCAAATTGATGGACCGGATTATCCACAATGCAAACTCCGCCGCGGACGTGGTGACCCGCATCCGGGCCCTGTTTAGACATTCGACAGGACCGAGGATCAGCGCCAGCCTTCCCGCCGTCATTGCGGAAGCGCGGGTATTGATGGTGGAAGAAGCGGCAAGGCGAGCCATGCGGTTGGAGTTTGAGGTTTCAGCTGACCTTCCAGAAATCACACTCGATCCTGTTCAAATCCAGCAGGTGCTCGTCAATCTTCTCCGCAATGGGATGGACGCAATGCAATCCATCGAGGGCGAAAAGGTTCTGATGGTAAGTGTCCACCGTGCTGGAGATGACCTGCAAGTCGACGTTAGCGACAACGGGCATGGGATGGAACACGTGGAGAAAGTCTTTGATCCGTTCTTCACCACCAAGGAGCATGGGATGGGAATGGGGCTGGCCATAAGCCGCTCAATCGTCGAGGCCCATGGAGGTCGGCTCTGGGCCAGCAACAATGCTACGGTTGGCGCCACGCTTTCCTTCACGTTGCCGTCGAATGACCCTGACCTCATTGGAACGCGGAATGGGACCCTTGCCATGCCATTGGACGACATAGCGGATCTGGAGCATCAGCATGATCGATAGGAATAACAACGAGACGCCGCTGGTTTTTATCGTTGACGATGATGAGGAGGTTCGGGCCGCTCTACAGGAACTCCTGCTCTCGGTCGGTCTTGACGTGCAGTCGTTTGCTTCTCCTCGCGAACTGTTGGACAAAGAGTTTCATGATCGGCCAGGCTGCCTGGTACTTGATGTCCGCATGCCGGGCGTAAGCGGTCTTGACCTTCAAAACCAGTTGGCAGCGAAGGGTATCCTGAAACCCATTATCTTTCTGACCGGGCACGGAGACATCCCGATGTCCGTTCAGGCGATGAAGGCTGGAGCTATCGATTTCCTCACCAAGCCGGTTCGGGACCAGACATTGCTCGATGCGATTACAGTCGCAATCGAGAAAGATGTTCAACAGACGGCCGCCTTCCGTCGATCCAGGCGGTATATAGTCCTGTTCTCAACGCTTACGACGCGAGAACGCCAGGTGATGCGTGAAGTTGCCCGCGGAAGGCTCAACAAGCAGATCGCTTTCGATCTCGGAATCAAGGAAATAACGGTAAAGCTTCATCGAGGTAACCTCATGAAGAAAATGAACGCGACTTCCGTGGGTGAGCTTATTCGGGCCTGGGAGGCTTTGCCCGGAGATATTCAAGGCAGGATCGAATCCTAGACCTTTGTATGGTTACGGGCCGCGAGGAATCGCGCCATGTTCCCTTTCTCGTTTCAAGGTCATACCAGCAAAGGTCACGCCGTTGGAATACCGGCCTCTTATTGCGATCGTGGATGACGATGACGACATCCGCGACGCGCTTTCTGACCTGCTGTTCGTTCTCGGCTTCTCTTGCCGAGCTTTCGAAAGCGCTGAGGCATTTTTGATTGCTGACGAAACCAGCCACTTTGATTGCCTGATCACCGATATTCGAATGCCAGGAATGGATGGTCTGGAATTGATGCAAGTTATCAAGGCATCCGGCTCGATCATGCCCGTTATCGTAGTGACCTCCGTTGTCGACCAGGTTACCGCGACCCGCGCGCTGGTCGGCGGCGCGCACAGATTTCTCACAAAGCCTGTCAGCGAGCAGGTGCTTGTCGAAAGCGTTAGGTCCGCGCTTCTTCAGCCGCCCAGTCGTGGCGAGTAGACGGGAACACGAGATACCTTCGGCAAAAAGGCCCGCTCAGATCTACCTAGACCTTTGTCTAGTTAGCATAGACTTTCCACCCGAGCGTCTTCTCTGCCAGTTGAATAGAATGCGCTTCCGCAGCGATGCATGCTCCACCCACCTCGAATGAAGCGGCCACAACTATGTGGCCGGGGAGGGGTTAGGAGACAACTATGTGCTGTGAAAAGGTATCATGCCGCGGCAGGACCGGGCAGAAAGAGTTGGTTCCGTCTCGCTACGCGATGAAGGTTGGCGAACTCGACGTTCTCATCATCAGCGACGGCATGCTCACCCTGCCGTCCGAAATGCTGGCCCATAACGCGGACACCAGCACGCGTTCTGCATGGCTGGACGAAATGTTCCTACCAACGGACATGATGGAGTGGCCGTTGAACGTTGTGCTCGTTCGCAGTAGCGAGCAAACGATCCTTCTCGATGCCGGCCTGGGGCTGGATCCCAACTTGCAACTCCCTCGCGCTGGCCAGCTAATCAAGCGATTGGAAGCCGCGGAGATCGACCTGGGGCTGCTCACAGACGTCGTGCTCACTCACCTCCACATGGACCATATCGGGGGACTCCTAGTGGAAGGCGTGAAGGAGCGTCTCCGCCCGGACTTGCGGATCCATCTCGCTGCCGCCGAAGCTTCATTCTGGGACGCTCCCGACTTCACACACACGTCGATGCCGGAAGGATTTCCTGATGCACTTCGTGCTGCAGCAAAACGTTTTCTATCCGAGTATCATGAACAGCTTTGCCTCTTCGATGATTTCTCGCAGGTAGCGCCAGGCGTTGCAGCCTGCAGAACGGGCGGGCATACGCCGGGCCACAGCGTCGTCCGATTGGACTCTGGTGGGGAGCGCCTGACATTCGCGGGTGATGCGATCTTCCCAGTGGGATTTGACCATCCCGACTGGCACAACGGCTTCGAACATTACCCCGAGGAAGCCGCGCGAGTTCGAACCGAGCTGCTGCGGGAACTGGCTGACCGGCGCGAAGCGCTCGTCGCGACGCATCTGCCGTTTCCATCAATCTGTCACGTTGCGGCTTCCGGCGACGTTTTCCGCTGGGTGCCTGCTGTCTGGGACTACTAGCGGGTCGCAACGGCCGCTTCTCGCGAAAAGGGCCATGCGTACTGCCTGTCACGCTCGGCATGGCTGAGCGACATCAAAAACCAACTGAGGAGTATCGACCATGAAAATCGTAATCAACGGCGGGAGCGGCCTGATCGGCTCCAAGACCACTTCAAGGCTGTCGTCTGCAGGCCATGAGGTTGTCGCGGGCTCTCCGCAGACCGGTCTCAACTCGATCACTTGTGAGGGCATACAGGAAGCGCTGAACGGTGCGCAGGTCGTTATCGACCTCTCGAATTCGCCATCGTTCGAGGATGCAGCGGTGATGGAGTTCTTTCGCACATCAACGAGCAATCTGGTTGCCGCTGCTAGGGATGCCGGCGTCAGGCACTTCATCGCGCTTTCGATCGTGGGGACTGAGCGTCTTCCCAGCAGCGGTTACTTCCGCGCGAAAAACGTACAGGAAGATCTGATCAGGGCGTCGGGATTGCCCTATACAATCGTTCATTCCACGCAGTTCTTCGAGTTTCTCGGAGCCATGGCGAAATCCTGGGAAGCCGGTGACAAAGTCGTCGTCCCTCCTGCCCAGATCCAGCCGATCGCCGCAGACGACGTTGCAAATGTCATGGCGGAGGTGGCGCTCGCTGAGCCACGGAACGGAGTGCTTGAAATTTCCGGTCCAGAGCGGTTCCAGATCCGTGATGTGATCGCTGATTATCTAGCAGCCTCGGACGATCCTCGAACCGTGGTGACTTCACCTGACGCCCGATATTTCGGCGCCGAACTACAAGATGGTTCGCTGGTCTCCAACGGGCGCCCCCGAGTCGGCCAGATCGACTTCTCACGCTGGTTCACTGCGCGTGCCGCTGCGGCTTAAGCTCGCGGAACAACGAACCGCCGTGGCTCTTTGCAAGCAAGGGCCGCGGCAGGAAACTCGCCACAATCCGTACCAGGAGGATTCCAAATGAAACCGGCCACATATATTCTGGCGGCAAGCATGCTCACTATAGCAGCGGACGCACACGCACATGAACAGCCGTCGGATAACGGGCTGACTGTGCCGGGTGCAAAAAACGCCACCGTCGCCCAAGTATACCAACATTCCATTCCCGGAATGCCAGGCAAGAGCATCAAGGGTGTAACGGTGGAATACGGACCGGGAGGTTTTTCGCCGTCCCATACCCACGCCAAATCAGCGATCATCTATGCCACAGTTGTCGAGGGCACCGTGCGCATGCAAGTCAACGACGGTCCTGAGGTGACCTATACTGTCGGGCAGAACTGGACGGAGATGCCAGGCGACCACCATCGGGTGAGCGCGAACGCCAGCGACACAAAGCCCGCCAAGATCCTTGCCGTGTTTGTTGTCGATGACATGGATAAGCAACTCACAATCCCAGACGCCAAATGAACAAAGGCGTCGTGAGATGCGGAGCTCAATCGGATAAAAGAATGATCTGCATGAGAGTCAACTGCGTTCGTTCCTACTGTGAAGCGGCCGGCGTTAGCCGTGATGAGGTAGAGCGTATGGTGAAGCTACTAGGCGAGACCGCGGCGAGATACGAGATTGATGCAAACATCAGGGGACGGCCATCTAAGTGTCGCTGAAACTTGTAGGCTTTCTTCTCTCACCACAGCCTACTTTGAACCGATCGGAAGTCAGGCAGATAGTTCGTTTTCAGTCGGCCAAGGTCTAAAGTTATGGTTCCATAACCCATTATACGTAGGCTTGCTGGCCGGCTAATCATCCAGCTCACGAAGAACCTTACGGCTTTCGCGTTGTGACACAGCACGGTACGGCGGGAATGCGCCTTCACGTCGGCCGAAGACGCAAAGCTCGTATCGGCAGGCCAAGCGCTGATCGCCTACAGGGGGTGAATATTGGACGCCGATAAGGGGTCAACATTCCGAGCCGATTGACATATTGGGTGTCGCGCTCAATCGGAACCCCCAACAACAACAGCCATCTCATTAAAATTCTTCTAGGTTCTCGGATTGCGTTCGTGCACCCGACGAGAACGCCTCAGCACGGCTCGGCTGCCCGTTTCCCCTTGAGAACGCCCGCAGCACCGAGCACAAGCGAACCTGTGCAAACGGCTGTTACGAAACGGGAGCTGCCGGCCATATCGCGAACGAAATTCAGCGTTTCCTGATCTTCCATAAGCTCGGTCGAGCCGACAAGCCCGCCCGGAATGAAGAAGACATCGACATCGCGTGGGCAATCCTTGAACGTCGTCGTGGCGGTCACGGGGATACCGACATCGGTCGAGACGGGGGACAGATCCTTCCAGACGAGATGGACCTTGCCGCGGGTCATGTTGAACACCGTCAACGGCCCCATCAAGTCGAGCAATATCATTTTGGGATGCACGAGCATTGCAAAGACCGGAGCATCTTTCGGCGTCCCACCCTGTGCGAATGCTCGATCGGAATTCAGCAGCAGCCCTGCGCCGGCCGCAGTCATCAGGAGATTAAAATCACGACGTTTCATGGAGTTGTCCTCTGTGTTGCCAGCCTTATGATTTCAGGAGGCTTGATCGAATACGCGCAACGGCTTCATCTTCAGGCTCGCCGTAGGGGAGCAGGCCTTTCAGTCGCCCGTCTGCGCCAAACATCAGCAGCGAGGTCGTGTGACTCATGTGATAGTTGGGATTGCTGCCCTCCTGCCTTGCGGCATGGATCATCATTCCATCCGTGACCTTCTTCATTTCCTCCGGTTTGCCGGTGATGCCCGTGATGCGGTCGCTGAAGGCGGTGACGTAGGCATGCATGATCGACGGGGTGCCGCGTTCCGGATCGATCGAGAAGAAGTAGGTCTTGAGCGCTTTGCCCTTGTCGCCGAGTGCCTGCAGATAACCGGCGACTTCGAAGAGTGTCGTTGGGCAAACTTCGGGGCAGAGGTTGACGTTTCCGAGGAGCCAGCGCCATTTGGTGGGCGAACCGAGTGAGATGCGACCGCGCTGTTGGCAGCCGCTGAGGCAGGTATAACTGACGCGACGCGTGCTATCACGGCGAAATAGCCGCAAATCTTTCAGCACAAGTTAACCTGACATCACCGTCGCGCTGCATCTGCCCAGCATCAGCGAACGATAATCTTCTAAGGGATGAACTTCCCCGGGCATTCGAACCCACCGGAAAGGGAAGTTCGTGAACT
Source organism: Neorhizobium sp. UBA3556 (assembly GCA_002376235.1). Classification (GTDB taxonomy): domain Bacteria; phylum Pseudomonadota; class Alphaproteobacteria; order Rhizobiales; family Rhizobiaceae; genus Neorhizobium. The sequence continues at coordinate 22,625 of DFNX01000007.1, forward strand.
CGGTTCCCGGTAGGCTTTTGTCTCGAATGGGAGTTCCCTGTCTTCGTTCAAGACGGCCTGCGTGATAAGCCTATCACTGGACCAAGGGCGGCTCTCAAATTTCGTAATGAAGATTTTCGACATCAAAGCGGAGCTCCCTTCAGAGCTGCGATTGCCGACTGTAACAGGCTCTTCGCCAGGCGTCGCCCACCGAGATTGAGATAGCGCATCGCGGTCGCATAGGGGGATGTTTCACCCTCACCCTCACCCTCACCCTCACCCTCACTGAGCTGGCTCGCCGGCCGCCAGTTTATGAGGCGCAACCTTCATCTATCCCAAGCAATAGTTCTAACGGCGGTCGACCCGCATCCCTGTAGCCGACTTTCTCAACCGCAATGTCGGCAAACCTGAGTATGAAGCCCTGCAGCAAACATGGGGTCAATCGCATCAGACCCTCGACAATCCAACGAGCGATGCGTGGAGCAGTTCCGCAAGCTGCTTCTCATGCTGCCCCATCGCATGCCATTTTCCATGCAGATACGGTGAACGCAACCCGCAGGATTTCCTGGATTGTAATCCGCCAGGCAGTATTGATCACCTGCAGTCGCTTCTTGAAGCGGACACATGGAATGTTTCTGATGCGCGACTAATTTTGGGCTTTAGCTTTCTTAAGCGGTAACCCAGCTTAAGATGCTGGCGATCTAGGCCTGCCGAGCCTTGCGGTTCGCATAGCAGCGATCGTGCTCGGCCTGTTTTGCAGCCGCGCTGGGTCGTTGGCGATCTTGGCTGCCTGATAAGCACCAAGGAGCGCCGCTTTCGCATTAGCGGCAGCGGTACGTCGGTCAGCGCGCCTTGGCGCGTTTGGCGATGAGCGCGGCGGTTGCGGACATCCGTTCAGCCTGCTCCTTCGCTAGCCTTGCCTCTCTAAGCCGTAGTGTCTTTGCCTCACGCGCGTGTTCTTCCGACTGAAGCTCTTCCAGTGCGTTATTCTTGGAAAAGAATTGGGATTGAACGTTGCCGAAGGCGAGTTCGGCCTGCTGGCGAGATTTACTGTATGTTTCCGTCATGGATTCCTCCACTGTCGGTCGTTCGACCAAATTAGAAAGGCCAGGCGAGCCGCCTGGCCTCAGACTGATAATGTGCTTCCGACAATGCCAGTACATCCGTGGTCAAAGGGAAGCAGATATCGATCAAGCAGCCTGAAGATTGCAGGCCGACATCTTGCCCGACTTCATGTCGCGCTCGAGTTCGAAGCCGATTTTCTGACCTTCAACCAGCTCGCGCATTCCTGCACGCTCTACAGCCGAGATATGGACGAAGGCGTCAGCGCCGCCGTTGTCTGGCTGGATAAAGCCGAAGCCCTTCGTGGAATTGAACCATTTAACTGTGCCAGTGGTCATGATGAACCCTTTCAAAGCATAGATTAAGGGACCGCGAAGCAGATGCTAAGCGGTTATGAACCGACTATTTTTGAAAGAGAAGTTCGCTTAAAACGCGGTGCCAATCACGCCGTAGACAAGCTCGGCAAGCAAAAGATCGATATTCTCGATATAGTGTGAAAACAGCTTGGCGTCAACGTCTAGTTTTTCTAACTAGTGCAGCTGCAAGTTTGAGTTGCGTTAAAGCCCCGATACATTCGGCTCTTTGAGAAACTTCACTGGGGTACCAATGGTCCTTCGAATATCGGAAGATTTCAAACGTAATAATTGAAGAGCCGACATCTTCCGGTACGTCATCCGTGCCGTCGTCTGTTATCCGAACAACGAAATATTCAAGCAGGAGCGCTGCGTGCACTCCCTCACTATTCGCTCATCGCAGTGTGTATCGACCTAACGATAAAATCGAAGTCGTACGGCTTGGCGACAAAGGGAACGCCCAATGGAAGCTCACCAGCTCCTGGGATGACCCTGCCGGACGTAACAATGATTTTGATTGGTGGCCATCGATCGCGAACGTATGCTGCAAGTTTTAGACCGTCCATTGTACCCGGCATATCGATATCGGTGAAGATCATACGGATCTCAGCGTGGCGTTCGATAATGGCAATTGCTGCTGCCGCACTGTCAGCTTCGAATATCTGGAAGCCAGCTACTTCCAGTTCATCGACGATGGCGAGACGGATTAAGGCCTCATCCTCGACGACGAGAACAGTGACGGGTTCTGAATGCACGGGCTATCTCATTTCGGTTGGAGCGAATTGGCCCTGCTTCAAGCCCTCGAAACACTTTGGTCTGATATCGTACTAAGTAAAGCGTCGGATGATTAGTTCCAGAAGCTTCACGAAAGTTCTGAGAACGCCGCGGAATAATCCGATAAGCCTTCTTGATTACGGCTCGGCCGCGACACGTGGGCATGATGGCCCGGCTCCAAGTCGACTTTGAAATTTTCTAACGCAAAATGGATGGCTTCGCGCGTGCCGTTGACAAGTGCACAACCAAGCTCAAGCTCCTGATGGAGAACGAACGGACAACCCTGTTACTGAGATAAAGCTAACGCGCCGAAATGGTTACCCGCCAAGATCGACACCGGTCGTGTACCAGTAGAGCTTAATGAATTCCGGCACGGCGAGTCATTCTCGCCACAGCGGTTCGGAAATCGCGAGGTCACGCCGTTTCCGTTAGGTAAGAGACCGTGAGATCCGGTACCTGCTCAGCATCAAAGCAGTTGCTCGGTCGCAATTGAATAGAGCGCACTCGGATCTCCCAAGGCAGGACTTTAATGAACGCGGATATGATAGCCGCCTGGGCGGTTGAGAATGGTTTTCTCAGGATCGGCCTTGGCAACTACCGTCGCCATGACAATGCGGGCGCGATTACATTTGAGATAAAAAGGCTGTCGTATCTCCTGATCGATGAAAAACAGGGATTTCGAGCTCGCCTGATCTCGCGGCTGTTCAAAGATATGACGCTTCCTGGCGCCGGGGAAAGTCTCCAGGCCCCTCTTTCAATCGCTAGCCAAACATTGCGACAGGCAATGCGGGAGCTAAGGAAATCACTAGTTCACATTCTCACCGAGGCATGCGGCTCTGGCACGTCTGCACGAAACAATGCTGGAAGTTCTAGCTGACTCGGCCAACGGCGGTTATGACAAGAACTTCCTTAGTATCTCTTCTTCCGTCTCCGATCCGCTGAACTCTGCGAGCAACCGCCGCGCTACCCGCATTCCCTCGGCACCTGTCAGGGCTATCTCGCGCAGAGAACAAATGCGGACTTGAGCGCTGTAAATCCGATGCAATTGTTCGGCAGTGTATGTCTTTCCTGCTATCATCGGGAGGATATAAGGTAGGCTATCATAAAAATTAGCCGTGCACGCAGAGTTGTCTGTCGAAATGCTTTGTCCTTACAAGCGGCGGGTTCATCACACTGGACAACGGTGGCACTAACGTCACCGCCCCTATTTCCACAACTGGCTTTCGAGGATCGGCGTCAGAAGTTTCAACGCCGGACATCATCACGAAACGGCAAGTCCAACGCCGAAAACGCGACAGCCCTCTTCTCGTCCCGCAGGCACCGTCGGATCCGTGTTACTAGCCCCTTAAGGTCTTGAGCGGATTCGAACCAGCGATCGTTGTTTCTGGCCCGCTATGAATGGAGTAGTTTAGGTTTAGCTTGCTTCCGTCTTGCAACCTCGCATGCAAGACATATTATTGGCCACGTGCAATCATTTTCAGCGACCCAATGAACCAGCATAACCCTCTATCCGAGCGCTCAGAACTCTCCGGCCGCTACACTGAAGGCGGCATCACCGTCGTTGTGGAAATCTTCCGCCCTTCAGGCCGTGATGATTGGCGGATGGAAGTGACAAGTCTAGAAGACCAGCTCACCGACTGGAATGAACCGTTCGCTTCTGCACATGAGGCATGGGAAGAGTTCATCTATGTCGTCAATACGGAAGGTCTCGCGGTTTTCCTCTAGGCACTTTCAACCTCATCGGAGATGCAGATTGGCGATCGACCGCGACAGGCGGCGAATGATTTTCGATCGGGTTCGCACCAAGGCGTTGTTGTCGAGGATGCCCATCAACAATGCCCCAGAGCTCCTGGCATGGATCGAGCTCTGGATCATTGGCGATTTCGACATGTCTGAGCTGAGGTTTCGATACAACGACTTTACAGTCCGCCGAGCCCAGCGATCTAGGTCTATCCCTAGCACATTAGATGGCATCGTACATTGTCTCGCACCAGACGGTCCGACTTTGGGCGAAGAAATTTGGCCGGACTTTTGCCAACGACATCCGCCGTCGATCATCCGGCCGGATCGGTGACAAAAGTCCGGCCAAACGCCTGATGCGCAAATTGCTGATAGGTCAAGGTCGAGCGCCGCGTGTGATGATCACCGACAAACTGCGCTCATACGGCGCAGCGAAGCAGGAAATCATGCCAGGTGTCGAGCACCGCTCCCATAAAGGCTTGAGCAATCGAGCGGAGAATTCCCACCAGCCAGTCCGACGGCGAGAGCGGATCATGAAGCGCTGCAAGTCAAAGCGGGATCTACAACGCTTCGTCTCCATCCATGATCCGATCGCCAACCTCTTCCACATCCCGCGCCACGATATTTCCTCCGGCCACCATCGCGAACTACGCGCCGCCGCCATGAGCATGTGGGCGGAAATCGCTCGTGCATGAGCGGTGCCCGCGGAAAGCGTCATCCCCTTGCTTATAAGCCGTTAACTTTACGATGCCTTCAAAAGAGTTCGCGCGCCATACCCTTGCCTGCATCATCCGCCCTTGACGGATTCGCGCCAGACCAGATCAGCGGTCATTCGGCAAAACTGGCCACTATCCGTCATTGGCTGGCTCAGCCATGAAACGGCTTCTTCGGCAATACGGTCCACCGGCTGGGCAAACGTGGTGAGTTGATAGGATGACCAGGAGGATTGCTCGATATCGTCGAAACCGATGACACAAAGATCACACGGCACGGCCAGCTTGAACTGATGGCGGGCGGTATCCATCACGCCGCAGGCCAGAAGATCGTTTGCGCAGAAAATCGCGTCCGGCCGCACCTCGCGCGTCAGCAATCGTTGCGCCAGCACGACACCACTCTGGTAACGGGTCGGCCCGAAACGCTCGACGGTCACGTCTAAACCGAACTCCTGTCCTGCTGCACGAAAACCCTCTTCGCGCGCCATCAGGCTGGGTGTGCCGACATCGGAATTGGCGAAGGCGAAACTACGGCAGCCGGCTCGCTGGAACGCGATGAAGCCACGCCGCGCCGCCTCACGGTCATGCAGATTTATCATCAACGCACCCTGCCGCTCCTCATCGCGATTGATGAGAACAAGTCGCTGACCGCTTTTCACGCAAAGATCGGTGATCGATTTGTCCGGCATTCCTGACAGGACGATAGAGGCATCGGCACGATAGCTGATAGCGAGCTTCAAGGCTTCGTCGACGCTTCTGTCCGAACGGTCCGTGTTGATCAACATGGCGATCTTCGAGGCGTTTTGAAGGTGCCGGGAGATCGCGCGAATCAGGCTCGCACGATAGGGCGTATCCATCTCGGAGACGATAAGACAGACGATGCCGCTCTCGTTGCGCATCAGCCCGCGGGCGAGATGATTGACGTGATAACCGAGCGCCTCCGCCGCTTCCATCACACGGCGGCGGGTCTCTTTGGAGACGCTGGCACCGGGCGTGAAGGTACGCGATACGGCCGAGCGCGACACGCCTGCCAGGTCCGCAACTTCCTTGGCGCTTACGAATATCTTCTGGCTCACGACACACTCCCATGCTTTTCCTGCATCTTTTTGCAAGGGAGTGCAACATGTGTATGACATCGCATATATGCACATCACGCGGCCGCAGCATATTTTAAGTTGACAATCCGCATGAACGCGTGAAACTTTTGCACACGCTTGCAAGAGCGAGATGATGTGGAGGCGTCATCCAAATCTGGGAGGATATCATGCGTCTTGCTTTGATGGCGTCGGCCGCTCTGGCCGGCCTGATTATGAATTCGTCGGCGACCAAAGCCGCCGAAGATCTCAACCTCATATGTTCCGCCGATGTGGTGATCTGTGAAATGATGCAGCAGATGTTCGAGAAGGATACCGGCATCAAGGTCAATATGGTGCGGCTGTCTTCGGGCGAAACCTATGCGAAGGTTCGTGCCGAGGCACGCAATCCGAAAACTGATATCTGGTGGGCCGGCACCGGCGACCCCCACCTGCAAGCAGCCTCCGAAGGGTTGACGCAGGAATACAAGTCGCCGCATCTCGACGAATTGCAGGACTGGGCGAAAAAGCAGGCGGAAAGCTCAGGCTACAAGACTGTCGGTGTTTACGCCGGCGCGCTCGGCTGGGGCTACAATACCGATCTGTTCAAGCAGAAGAACTACAAGGAGCCGAAATGCTGGGCCGACCTTCTGGACCCTGCGCTGAAGGGCGAGATCCAGATGGCAAACCCGAATTCGTCCGGCACCGCGTATACGGCATTGGCATCGCTCGTTCAGATCATGGGCGAGGACAAGGCTTTCGATTATCTGAAACAGCTCAACGCCAATGTCTCGCAATATACCAAATCCGGCTCGGCACCGGTGAAGGCGGCGGCACGCGGTGAAACCGGGCTCGGCATTGTGTTCATGCATGACGCCGTGGCCCAGACGGTCGAGGGTTTCCCGGTCAAGTCGATCGCGCCTTGCGAAGGCACCGGTTACGAGATCGGCTCGATGTCGATCATCAAGGGTGCCCGCAATCTGGAAAGCGCCAAGAAATGGTATGACTGGGCGCTCACGGCCGAAGTGCAGTCGCACATGAAGGAGGCGAAATCCTTCCAGCTGCCGTCCAACAAGACGGCAGAGGTTCCCAAGGAATCGCCGCGCTTCGAGGACATCAAGCTGATCGACTACGACTTCAAGACCTATGGCGATCCGACCGAGCGCAAGAAGCTGCTGGAACGCTGGGACAAGGAAATCGGCGCCAACGCCAACTGATCCCATCCGTCTCTGCCGCGCTTCGATAGCCGGGGCGCGGCATGATCGACTTGTCCTGTGATGAGGTCGCATCGAACCATGAACAATCGCAATCGCAGACTGGATATCGTGCTGGCGCTTGGCGCTGCCGCAATGCTGCTCCTTCCCTGGTATCGCATCGAACAGGGTTTTTATGCCTTTACCTGGCTCTCCGATTTCCCCGGCGAACCGGAGGCGGCACCCGGCACCCTGCAAATCCTTCTGCATGGCCGTGTCTGGCTGATCGCGGTTCTTTTCGCCTACGGGCTTGCACTTGCCGCCCGCTTTACTGCTGATCCGATGCGGCGCGGAAAACTGCTCGCTCTTGCCGGTGGCTTCGGCGTGCTTTTCCTGGCAATGCAGGGGCTGGCTATCGGCGCCACCGGCTTTACCTGGACGATCAGCGAAACGATCTTTGGTCCGCTTGCCGACGGCCAGCCCTCGATGGGGGCGGGCGCGGTGCTTTCCGCCATTTGCTTCGTGCTGATGTTTGCTTTCGGCCTTGCCGAGCGCGGCGTCATGCGCGGCGATGCTTTCGTAGTCGCCACCATTTCGATGCTGGTCTTTCTCGTCGCCGTCTTCGTGTTTTATCCAATCGGCTCCATGTTCATCGGCGCCTTTCAGGATTTCGATGGCTCCGTCAACTTCGACGGATTTTCCCGCAATTTCGTGGATTCATCGATCTGGAGCCTCGATTGCATCATTGGCGGCGCGCGCTGCGGCGTGGCATGGCGCACCCTGTTCCTCGCCATCATGACGGCGGCTGGTTCGACCGCGCTCGGCCTTGCCTTTGCGCTGGTCGCCACCCGCACGCGCTTTCCCTTCAAGAAGGGCCTGCGGCTCCTCACCATCCTGCCGATCATCACGCCACCCTTCGTGATCGGTCTGGCGCTGACGCTTCTGTTCGGCCGCGCCGGCATTGTCACGCAGGGCCTGTCCTCGACCTTCGGCATCGAACCGAGCCGCTGGCTTTATGGCTTGACCGGTATCTGGATCGCACAAGTCCTGTCCTTCACACCAATTTCCTTCCTCGTGCTGATCGGCGTGGTCGAGGGCGTCAGCCCGTCGATGGAAGAGGCCTCGCAGACCCTGCGGGCCAACCGCTGGCGTACGTTCTGGCGTGTCTCGCTGCCGCTGATGAAACCCGGTCTCGCCAATGCATTCCTGATCGGGTTTATCGAGAGCATGGCCGATTTCGGCAATCCTCTCGTGCTTGGCGGTTCGCACGGTGTTCTATCGACGGAAATCTTCTTCGCCGTCGTCGGCTCGCAGAACGATCCGGCCCGCGCCGCCGTGCTCGCCATGATCCTGCTCGGTTTCACGCTGTCGGCATTCCTCACCCAGCGCATCTGGCTGTCGGGCAAAAATTTCGCCACCGTTACCGGCAAGGGCGATAGCGGCGCCCACATCGCCCTGCCGCGGCCACTGTCGATCGGCGTGCATGCGGTCGTCATCCCCTGGATGATCTTCACCCTTGTCGTCTACGGCATGATCCTGTTCGGCGGTGTCGTCAAAACCTGGGGGCTCGACAACAGTTTGACGCTTGCGCATTACGCCAAGGCCTTTTCCATCACCTTCCGCGACGGCTCTCTGGTCTGGACCGGAGTTGCCTGGAACTCGTTCTGGACGACGATGGAGATCGCGCTGATTGCAGCACCGCTGACGGCGGCCGTCGGGCTCGCCACCGCTTACGTCATCGTGCGGCAAAAGTTTGCCGGGCGCGAGCTGTTCGAATTCGCACTGATGATGAGTTTTGCCATTCCCGGCACGGTCATCGGCATCAGCTACATCATGGCCTTCAACCTGCCGCCTTTGGAAATGACCGGCACAGCGCTGATCCTGATCGCCTGCTTCGTGTTTCGCAATATGCCGGTCGGCGTGCGCGGCGGCATCGCGGCCATGAGCCAGTTGGACAAGAGCCTCGACGAAGCCTCGATGACATTGCGCGCCACCAGCTTCCGCACCGCCCGCAAGGTGATCCTGCCGCTCCTGCGCCCCGCCATCACGGCAGCGCTGGTCTATTCCTTCGTGCGCGCCATCACCTCGATCAGCGCCGTCGTTTTCCTCGTCAGCGCTCAGTACAACATGGCGACATCCTATATCGTCGGGCTGGTGGAAAACGGCGAATACGGTGTCGCCATCGCCTATTCCTCCATGCTGATCGTGGTGATGATCACCGTCATCACAGGGTTCCAGCTTCTGGTCGGCGAGCGGCGGTTGCGGCGTGAAAACCGTGTCGCGGGCCTCAGCCAGCCGAACCTTCCCGTCATTTCCGAGGAGAAAACCGCATGACCAGAAATGCCGGTTCGGTCACGTTCCAGAATGTCCGCAAGACGTTTGGCGCATTCACGGCCATTGCCGACCTGTCGCTGACGGTAGAGCCAGGCACGCTGGTGACGCTGCTCGGGCCCTCCGGCTGCGGCAAGACGACGACCTTGCGCATGCTGGCAGGGCTCGAACACCCGACCTCCGGTCGCATCCTGATCGGCGGCAAGGACGTCACCATGCTGCCCGCCAACGAGCGCGATGTGTCCATGGTGTTTCAGTCCTACGCGCTGTTTCCGCATATGAACTCGCTCGACAATGTCGCCTATGGGCTGGAATCCTCCGGCGTGCCGAAAAAGGAAGCACGGCAGAAGGCCGAACACGGGCTGGAACTCGTCGGCCTTGCCGGCATGGGCGGGCGGCTTCCGGCAGAACTGTCGGGCGGTCAGCAGCAACGCGTGGCGGTGGCCCGCGCACTGGTTCTCGAACCGCAGGTGCTTTTGCTGGACGAGCCGCTTTCCAATCTCGACGCCCGCCTGCGCCGTCGGGTGCGCACCGAAATCCGCGAATTGCAGCAAAGGCTGCAGTTTACTGCTGTCTACGTCACCCACGATCAAGACGAGGCGCTGGCCGTCTCCGACCAAATCATCGTGATGAAGGATGGCGTGATCGCCCAGCAGGGTTCACCACGGGAACTGTACGAAGCGCCGGCCTCTCCCTTCATCGCCGATTTTATCGGTGAGGCGAATGTCGTGCCCTGCGAGGTTATCGAAGTCCGTGGGGCGGAAGCAACGATCAGTATCGAGGGACTGCAGCATGTCGTGCCGGCACGCGGTGCGCGACCCGGCAGAAGCCAGCTTGCCGTGCGCCCCAGCGCCATCACGCTGGAACCGGCGGAAACGGCCGCTTTCCCGGGCCGGATCAGCCACGCGGCCTATCTCGGGGATCATATCGAATATGAGGCGGAAACGAGCGGCGGGACCCTTTTTATCGTAGACCCGTCGGTCGACCGCCCGCTTGCCCCCGGCACGAATGTCGCAATCGGCTTCAAGAACCGCGGCATCGCCATCATCGCGCAGTGACGCGCCTTCAACATTTCAAAGGACGGATTGCCCATGACAGCAGAAGACGAAGAGATCACAGCACGCTGGAAACTGGCGGAACGCATCGCCGTCGAGGCCGGCAAGCTGGCGTTCGGATATTTTAACCGTCGAGAGACGCTGGTGATCGAAAGCAAGGGCGACCCACAGGACGTCGTTTCGATTGCCGATCGCAACGTGGAGGAACTGATCCGCAGCCGCACCGGAGAAGCTTTTGGCGCTGACGGTTTTCTCGGCGAGGAATATGGCCTGACCGGCGGCGGAAGCGGCTTTACCTGGGTGGTCGATCCGATCGACGGCACAAGCCCCTTCGTGCATGGCATGCCGAACTGGTGCGTCTCGATCGCCGTTCTTTATAGGGGCGAGCCGGTGGTCGGCGTCATCCATGTGCCCTGCCATGACGAACTCTATTCGAGCGCGCTCGGCCAAGGCGCGACGCTCAACGGCAAGGCACTCAAGCTCGATGCGGAAAAGACCATACGCAATGCCGTGACCGGCATCGGCGCCAACCATCATGTCACGCCCCAATCGGTCGCCAAGATCGTCGAGGACCTTCTTGCCAGCGGCGGAAATTTCGTGCGGCTGGGCTCCGGCGCATTGATGCTGGCCTATGTCGCGGCGGGTCGACTTGTGGGTTATTATGAGCCCTACATGCATGCATGGGATTGTCTTGGCGGATATTGCCTTGTGCGCGAGGCGGGCGGCTGGTTTCTGCCGTTTCCGATTGAAGGCGAGCGGCTGACCAAGGGCGCACCGGTTCTGGCAACCGGTCCCGGCGCTATCGACGATCTGCAACGCATCGCCGGCATCACGACCGGAGGTGTCGCCGCCGCGTGACGGCAGGGAAATGACGAGACCGGGGAGGGGCTCGAACATACCGCCTTATGGCGGCAGGCCAATTCATGGAAAGGGAGGAAATCGACCATGAAAATCGCTTTCGCATCAGTTCTTTCAACCGCAGCTTCGCTGCTGATGGCATCGAGCGCACTCGCCGCCACCGAAATATCGTGGTGGCACGCCATGACCGGCGCCAATAACGAGGTTGTCGACCAACTGGCCAAGGAGTTCAATGAAAGCCAATCCGATTACAAGATCGTGCCGGTCTTCAAGGGTACTTATCCGGAAACGCTGAATGCCGGCATCGCCGCTTTCCGCGCCAAGCAGCCGCCAGCCATCATGCAGGTGTTCGATGCAGGCAGCGGCGTGATGATGGGAGCGCAAGGCGCTATCGTGCCGGTGGCCGACGTTCTCGAAAAAGGCGGCTTCAAGTTCGACAAGGCGCAATATCTGCCCGGCATTGTCGCCTATTATTCGAAGCCCGACGGCACGATGCTGTCCTTCCCCTACAACTCGTCCTCGCCCATCCTCTATTACAACAAGGATGTTTTTGAGAAGGCAGGCCTGAACGCCGACACGCCACCGAAAACATGGGGCGAGGTTTTCGAGGCCGCCAAGAAGATCAAATCCAGCGGTGCCGCCAATTGCGGTTTCACCTCGACATGGCTGACCTGGATCCAGACCGAAAATTTTGCCGCATGGAACAATCTTTCCTATGGCAGCAATGAAAACGGCCTCGGAGGCACGGACGTCAAGCTCGCATTCAATGCCGAACCCTTCGTCAAGCATTTCCAGTCGATTGCCGATCTCGCCAAGGACGGCACGTTCCGGTACGGCGGCCGCACATCGGAAGCCAAACAGCTGTTCACCTCCGGTGAATGCGGCATCCTGACGGAATCGTCCGGTGGTCTCGGCGATATCATCAAGTCCGGCATGAAATACGGCATCGGCCAACTGCCCTATGTCGAGGGCGAAGGCAGGCCCCAAAACACCATTCCGGGCGGGGCCAGCCTCTGGGTCTTCGCCGGCAAGAGCGATGCCGAATACAAGGGCGTCGCCACCTTCTTCAACTTCCTGTCGCAGACCAAAATCCAGGCTCGCCTTCATCAGGTCTCCGGCTACATGCCGGTGACGATGGCGGCCTATGAGGAGACCAAGAAGTCCGGCTTCTACGAAAAGAACCCCGGCCGCGAGACGCCGCTTCTGCAGATGATGGGCAAGCCGCCGACTGAAAATTCCAAGGGCGTTCGTCTCGTCAACCTGCCGCAGGTGCGCGACATCATGAACGAGGAGTTCGAGTCCATGCTGGCCGGCAAGCAGGACGCCAAGGCGGCGCTCGACAAGGCTGTCGAGCGCGGCAATGCGGCGATCCAGCAGGCCATCGGCAAATAACAGCCTTCTCCAACCGTCCGCATGCCACCCCGGCATGCGGGCGGTGTTCCCGTGATCCGAGGAGCCTGCCCGTGCAAAGCACCGTCTTTCCGAACAAGATCCTTCCCTATTTTCTGGTCGCGCCGCAGATCGTGTTGACCGTCGTGTTCTTTTTCTGGCCGGCCAGCCAGGCGCTCTACCAGTCCGCCATGCGGGAAGACCCGTTCGGGCTGCAAAGCACGTTTGTCGGCCTTGCCAATTTCTCCGCGATCCTGTCGGACGCCAACTATCTGCATGCGCTACGCGTCACCGTCGTCTTCAGCGTCGCGACCGCCCTGCTCTCGATGGGTATCGCGCTGCTGCTGGCGACCGCCGCCGATCTCGTGGTGCGCGGCAAAGGGTTTTACCGCACGATGATGATCATCCCCTATGCGGTAGCACCTGCCGTGGCCGGCATGTTGTGGCTGTTCATGTTCAACCCGGCCATGGGCACGTTCGCCTATATCCTGCGCCGCAACGGTGTCGCCTGGGACCCGCTTCTGAACGGCGACCAGGCCATGGCGCTGGTGGTGGTGGCTGCCGCATGGAAACAGATCAGCTACAACTTTCTGTTCTTCGTGGCAGGCCTGCAGGCCATCCCGAAATCATTGCTGGAGGCTGCCTCCATCGATGGCGCGCGTGGGTCTCGCCGTTTCTGGACGATTGTCTTTCCGCTTCTGGCGCCAACCACTTTTTTCCTGCTGGTCGTGAACACCGTCTACGCCTTTTTCGACACGTTCGGTATCATCCATTCGGTCACGGGCGGCGGGCCGGCCAAGGCCACGGAAACGCTGGTCTACAAGGTATATAACGACGGTTTCGTGAACCTCAATCTCGGCTCGTCGGCCGCCCAGTCGGTCATCCTGATGGTCATCGTCATTGCGCTGACCGCCTTCCAGTTCCGCTTCGTCGAGCGGCGCGTGCATTATGCGTGAGGTGAGAAGATGATCGAAAACCGACCCATAGCCAGCCTGATGGCGCATCTGATGCTGATCCTCGGCATCATCATCGTCGCCTTCCCGATCTATTACACAGTCATCGCCTCGACGGCGCCCTCCGGCGCCATCATCAGGCCGCCTCTGTCGCTTCTGCCCGGCGGGCATATGGTGGAGAATTATTCGGAATCCATTTCCGGCGGCGTCCAACGTGTCGTCGGCGTCAGTCTTGAACGGCTGCTGTTCAACAGTTTTGTCGTCGCGGTCGCTATTGCCATCGGCAAGATCGTCATCTCATTTCTGTCGGCCTTCGCGATCGTGTTCTTTCGCTTTCCCTTCCGGATGGGCTTTTTCTGGATGATCTTCATCACGCTGATGCTGCCGGTGGAAGTGCGCATCCTGCCGACCTACAAGGTGATCGTCGATCTCGGCCTGCTGAACACCTATGCCGGCCTCACCCTGCCGCTGATGGCATCGGCGACAGCCACCTTCCTGTTCCGGCAGTTTTTCCTGACCATTCCCGGCGAGATGCTGGAGGCTGCGCGTATCGACAATGCCGGGCCGTTCCGTTTCATGAAGGATATTCTCCTGCCGCTGTCGATGACCAATATCGCGGCGCTGTTCGTCATCCTCTTCATCTACGGATGGACGCAATATCTCTGGCCGCTGCTCGTCACCGACCGGGCCGAGATGAACACGATCATCATCGGCCTGCGCCGCATGGTGGATTTCGCAGATGCCTCGACGCCGTGGAACTACGTAATGGTCACGGCGATCCTGGCAATCATTCCTCCCGTCATCGTCGTGGTGCTGATGCAGCGCTGGTTCGTCAAAGGTTTGGTGGAGACCGAAAAGTAATGGCTACGATTGAACTCAAGGACGTGCGCAAGACCTATGGCGCGAATATCGACGCCATCAAGGGTGTATCGCTCGACATCAAAGATGGCGAAATGATCGTTCTTGTCGGCCCGTCTGGCTGCGGAAAATCCACGCTTTTGCGCATGGTCGCCGGGCTCGAAAGCATCACCGGCGGTGATGTGACGATTGCCGGACGGCGGGTGAATGATCTCGAACCATCGGAACGTGACATTGCCATGGTGTTCCAGAATTATGCGCTTTACCCGCATATGTCGGTGCGCCAGAACCTTGCTTATGGCCTGAAGAACCGCAACACTCCGAAAGACGAAATCGACCGGCGCATTACCGAGGCAGCCCGCGCGCTGGAAATCGAACAGTTTCTTGACCGCAAGCCGCGACAGCTTTCCGGCGGCCAGCGCCAGCGGGTGGCCATGGGGCGCGCCATTGTGCGAAAGCCGGCAGCCTTCCTGTTCGATGAGCCGCTCTCCAACCTCGATGCGAAACTCCGCGTTCAGATGCGTGTCGAAATCCGCCGGCTGCAGCGTTCGCTTGCCACCACGTCGATCTATGTCACCCATGACCAGATGGAGGCGATGACGCTTGCCGACCGGCTGGTGGTGCTCAATGCAGGTCGTATCGAACAGGTCGGCACGCCGATCGAGCTTTATGAAAAACCGGCAACTACATTCGTTGCCACCTTTATCGGTTCGCCATCCATGAACCTGATGAAACCGGCCGGAGGTTCTCGCAAAAACATCAACTGGCCATCGAATGTGGCGACCCTTGGCATTCGCCCTGAAGATCTTGTCATCGCCGATGCCTCGACCGGAAATGGGTTCGGCACCAAAGTGCAGGTGATGGCGGTCGAACTGGTGGGGGCCGAAAGCTATGTGCATGGCACGACAGAAGACCGTAGCGCGATCGTTTTCCGTGTACCAGGCCGCTCAATCATCCCGATCGGCGAGATGCTGGAACTCACCGCCGCGCCAGACCGCTTCCACTTTTTCGACAGCGACGGGAAACGCATCACGACATGAAAACGGGCAAACTTACCAAGACAGCGATCGGAGCTTGCATCCAAAAAGCAAGCGAATATCATTCGTCGGCTAATTATATTCGCTAATCTTCGACTGGATTTTCCATGTCCTTCATTTTCGCCATAATCGCACTCGCCGGTCATATCGCCCTCCTTTTATGGGGGACGCGGATGGTGCAGACAGGCATCCAGCGTGCCTTTGGCCCGAGCCTGCGATCCTTTCTGGGGCACGCGCTTGGCAATCGTATGAAAGCCTTCCTAGCGGGCATGGGAGTGACGGCGATCCTGCAGAGCAGCACCGCAACTGGTCTGATGGCGACGGGCTTTACCGCCGGCGGGATGGTTGCACTCGTGCCGGCACTCGCGGTCATGCTGGGTGCGAATGTCGGGAGCACGCTTATCGTGCAAGTCCTTTCCTTTAACGTCGCGGCTGCATCACCGGCTCTGATATTGATCGGCGTGCTGATGTTCCGCCGTTTGCAGAATCCGCAGGTGCACGATCTGGGCCGTGTTTTTATTGGCATCGGCTTCATGCTGCTGGCGTTGCATCAGCTGCTCGATGTCTTAGAACAATATGCCGACACGACGGCATTCCAGGCCGTTCTCCAGGCCATCTCGAAGGCGCCGGTGCTCAGCCTGCTGCTCGCCGCGGCTCTGACCTGGGCTGCTCATTCCAGCGTCGCTGTCGTGCTGCTCGTCATGTCTCTGGCAAGCCAGGGACTCCTCGCCCCCTATCAGGCCTGCGCACTCACCCTTGGCGCCAATCTCGGCACGGCGATCAATCCAGTCGTGGAGGGCCAGTCGGGAGCGGGCCTTTCGACGCGCCGCCTGCCGATCGGCAACCTGCTGACACGGGTGTTAGGAACCACTTTGGCGTTCGCATTCCTGGAACCGATTGTCGACATGATGGCGTCTTTCGGCAATCAGGACGGCCGCGTGGTGGCGAATTTTCACACGGTTTTCAACATCTTCGTGGCCGCGCTGTTCATGCCGTTCCTGACTCCATTCGCCAGCGCATTGGTGAAATTCATGCCCCAGCGCATCGATGAGGGCGACCCGGGGCAACCGCGTTACCTCGACCCTTCGGCGAAAGAAACGCCGATCGTCGCGCTTCAGGCAGCGGCGCGCGAGGTTCTGCGGATTGTCGACATTCTGGAAGAAATGCTAGCCGGAACAAAGTCGGCACTATCGGCCAATGACCGCAGGGCGCTATCAGCGCTTCGCAAGCAGGACACCATCCTCGACCGGCTAAACACCGCCGTCAAAATTTACCTGACCTCTATCGATCCAGATGAACTCAGCGATGCCGACAAGCAGAGACTTGAGGAGATTCTCATCTTTTCGACAGGCCTGGAACATGCAGGTGATGTGCTCGATCAGAATGTGCTTCCTCATCTGGCAAAACGCCTGCGCCGAGGCATGACCTTTTCAAAAACCTCACGAAACGAACTGGACGCTCTTTTCGACCGCCTTGCGACAAATCTTCAAACCGCCGCCGCGCTGTTCATGTCGCAGGACAAGCGAATGGCACGCATGCTGGCTGAGGAAAAGATCGTATTCCGCAAAGCTGAGCGAAACGGCACGAAAGCCCATTTTGAGCGGTTACGAAAAGGAGATGTCACGACCGCTGAAACCAGTTCTCTGCATCTCGATCTGCTGCGCGACCTCAAGCAGATCAACTCTCACCTCGTGGCCGCTGCTGCCTATCCGGTTCTCGAGCAGCAGGGTGAATTGTTGCCAAGCAGGATCTCAGCAAACGGCACTGTAACGGCATCGTAAACTTAACCGGGGTGAGGCCGTTGAGGGACCTGCCGCATAGCCAGCCAATCACACTCGCGCGATTTTCGCCCACATGCTCATCGCCGCTGCGCGAAGTTCGCGGTGGTGGCTGGAGGCAATATCGTGACGTGGGATGTGGAACAAGTTGGCGATCGGATTGTGGATCGAGACAAAGCGCTGCAAGTGGCCTCGTGACTTGAAGCGCTTCATGATCCGTTCTCGCCGCCGGGTGGGCTGAT
>DFNX01000005.1 GCA_002376235.1 Neorhizobium sp. UBA3556
ATCAGCCCACCCGGCGGCGAGAGCGGATCATGAAGCGCTTCAAATCACAGCGACATTTGCAACGCTTCGTCTCCATTCACGATCCGATTGCCAACTTGCTCCATATCCCAAGCCACGATATTTCCGCCAGTCATCATCGCGAACTGCGCACAGTGGCGAAGAGTCTGTGGACGAAAATTGCGCGAGTGTGATTGGCTGGATATGCGACAGATCCAGCAACGGCCTTACACCAGTTAAGTTTACGATGCCCTTTCAACGGGTATGTTTGACGAGGCCTAGTCAAACTCGCATTGCTTACCGCTTGACAGAATGCGGTGCCAACCCGCTGGAGCCTCTTTCCAAATAGAACCTGGAAGTTAGGCGATCTGAGCCGTTGACAGAAGGACCGCGCTTAAGCTCTTGAAGGGAAATGAACCCGCAACCCCCGATCTTTTCGCCGGTCTACCTCTGAAATTTCAGCTTGAAGACAGACTTCAGTTCCAGCAAGCGCGTAGAGCGGCAATCCGCGGCGCTTAGTGAGAAAAGCCAGGACGTCCATCCCGGTTATGGACCGTTACAAGTGACCCTTTCGGTTTTTGATGCCCAAAACGCGTGATATCAGGCCTTGCCGTAGCCGCCTGCTGTCGGCGTCACCACGGTCACCGCTTCTCCCGCCTCGATCAAGGTCTGGGCGCAGCCGGCAAGCTCTTCCGTTTGGCCGTCGAGACGGCGGACGGTGGTGAGGCCGAGTTGCCCTTCCTCGCCGCCGTCGAGCCCGTGAGGCTTGATCGTCCGGTGCGACGACAGGATGGCGCAATCCATCCTTTCGAGAAAGCGGATCGTCCGTTTCGTGCCGTCGCCGGCCGAAAACGCGCCCTTGCCGCCAGAGTTCTCGCGAATGTGGAAATCCTCGAGCAGGACCGGATAGCGTGTTTCCAGGATCTCCGGATCGGTGAGACGCGAGTTGGTCATGTGAACATGCACCGCATCCGTGCCGGCAAAGCCGGTACCGTCGTTGAACTGGCCGGCCGGAGAACCGGAGCACAGCGTTTCGTAATACTGGTAGACAGCGTTGCCGAAGGTGAGGTTGTTCATCGTTCCCTGGCTGGCGGCAATCGCACCGAGTGCCCCGAACAGCGCATTCGTGACGTGCTGCGAGGTCTCGACATTGCCGGCAACGACCGCTGCCGGATATTGCGGCTTCAGCATTGAACCCTCCGGCACGATGATGCTGATAGGCTTCAGGCAGCCCGCATTCATCGGGATCGAGCTTTCGACCATAACGCGGAAGACATAAAGAACTGCAGCGCGGGTAACAGGCTCCGGTGCATTAAAATTGTTCTTTTTCTGCTCGCTTGTGCCGGTGAAGTCGACGGTCGCCTCGCGCTTGGCCTTGTCGACTGTGATCTTCACCTTGATCGTGCTGCCCTGGTCGGTTGTGTAGGCAAACTCGGCATCGGAGAGCTTTTCCAGAACCCGGCGGACGCTTTCTTCCGCATTGTCCTGCACGTGCCCCATATAGGCCTGCACGACGTCCAGCCCGAATTGGTCGATCATCTTGCGCATTTCATGCACGCCCTTTTCATTGGCGGCGATCTGGGCGCGAAGATCGGCAACATTCTGGGCGACGTTGCGGGCAGGGTAAGGATGGTCGGAGAGCAGGTTGCTGATGCCCGCCTCGTCGAACCGGCCGCGATCGACCAGCAGCACGTTGTCGAACAGGACACCTTCCTCGTCGACGGTCGTAGCAAGCGGCGTCATCGACCCCGGTGCCGTTCCGCCGACATCGGCATGATGGCCGCGCGAGGCGACGTAGAACAAGATTTTGTCGCCCTTTTCGTCGAATACCGGCGTCACGACGGTAATATCGGGCAGATGCGTGCCACCATTATAGGGCGCGTTGAGTGCAAACACGTCGCCGGGACGGATGTTGCCCTTGTTCTGGGCAATCACGCTTTCCACCGACCGGTCCATCGAGCCGAGATGCACCGGCATATGCGGAGCATTGGCGACCAGCGCGCCATTCTCGTCGAAGACGGCGCAGGAGAAGTCGAGCCGTTCCTTGATGTTGACCGAGGAGGCGGTGTTCTGCAGCGTCACGCCCATCTGTTCGGCGATCGACATGAACAGGTTATTGAACACTTCAAGCAGGACCGGATCGGCCTGCGTGCCGACCGCCATGGCGCGTGAAAGTGCGGTGACCCGCTTCAGGACGACGTGGTTCAGCTTGGTAATCTCGAAGGCCCAGCCATCTTCCACCACGATTGTCTGGTGCGGCTCGACGATGAGGCAGGGACCATTGGCACGTGCGCCCGGCGCGATGTCGGCGCGGCGATAGATCGGCGCATCGCGCCATGCGCCGCCGGAGAAGAATTTCGTCGCTTCACTGGAAGCGGGAGCCGCCGCATCGAGCGCAAATTCCGGCTCGGAACTATCCGCCCCGCCGCCGATCGCCTCGACCTCATAGGCCTCGAAAATGATCTCGCGGTTCTCGAAGATGAAGCCGAATTGCTTCCGGTGCGCGGTCTCGAACGCCATCGTCATCTCGGCTGCATCGGACACGGTTACGGACAAAGTCGTATCCGTGCCCTGATAGCGTAGATGGGCGCGGTGCAGGATTTCGGTATCCGTCTTGGCGACACTCTGGCTCTTCATCTCGTCGAGCACGCTGGTGGTCAGTTCGTCACGAATGGGAGCAAGTTCGGCAAGCGCGGCCGCCAGCCCTTGCGAGACCGTGCGCTGGCGGGTGGCGCGGATATCGGCGAGCCCCATGCCATAGGCGGAAAGAATGCCGGAAAACGGGTGGATCAACACCGTCGAAATGCCGAGCGCATCGGCGGTGAGGCAGGCATGCTGGCCGCCGGCGCCGCCAAAGCAGGTCAGCGCATAATGGGTCACGTCATAACCGCGCTGGACGCTGATCTTCTTCACCGCATTGGCCATATTCTCGACTGCGATGGCGAGAAAACCGTCGGCCACCTGTTCCGGCGTGCGGCCATCTCCGACCACTTTGGCCATCTCCTCAAACGCCTTGCGTACCGCTTCCGCATCGAGTGGCTGGTCGCGGTTCGGGCCAAAAATTTTCGGGAAGAGATCGGGCGAAAGCTTGCCGAGCATCACGTTTGCGTCGGTCACCGTCAGCGGCCCGCCGCGGCGATAGGCCTTCGGGCCGGGATTGGCGCCGGCGGAATCCGGGCCGGCACGGAAGCGGCCATTCTCGAAATGCAGGATCGAGCCGCCGCCTGCCGCAACCGTGTGGATCGACATCATCGGGGCGCGCATGCGGACACCTGCCACTTCCGTTTCGAAGGAGCGTTCCAGTTCGCCGTCGTAGTGGGAGACGTCGGTGGACGTGCCGCCCATGTCGAAGCCGACCATCCGGTCGAAACCGGCAAGCCGCGATGTTTCGACAGCGCCGACGACACCGCCCGCCGGGCCGGAGAGGATCGCATCCTTGCCCTGGAACAGCCGGGCGGCCGTCAGGCCTCCCGAGGACTGCATGAACATCAGCTGCGGGCCGTTCTCGTCGCCTTCGTCCGCGCCGAGCTCGCTTGCGACCTGCTCGACATAGCGGCGCAGTATCGGCGAGAGATAAGCGTCGACGACGGTCGTGTCGCCGCGACCGACCAGCTTGATCAGTGGCGAAACCTCATGGCTGACAGAGACCTGGGTGAAGCCGATCTCGCGGGCGACACGGGCGACAAGCTGCTCGTGAGCCGGGTAACGGTAGGCGTGCATGAACACGATCGCGACGGCGTGGATTCCGGCGTCGAACTCGGCCTGCAGATCGGCGCGAACCTTCGCCTCGTCTGGCATTGCCTCGACTTCGCCATCGGCACGGACACGTTCGTCGACCTCGACCACGGCGCTGTAGAGCAGCTCCGGCTTGATGATTTTCTTGGCAAAAATGTCGGTGCGGGCCTGATAGCCGATCGCCAGCGCATCGCGGAAACCGAGCGTGGTGACCAACAACGTCTTCTCGCCCTTGCGCTCCAGAAGCGCATTTGTGGCGACCGTCGTCCCCATCTTCACCGCGCCGATCAGGTCCGATGGGATCGGTTCGCCGGCGACGACGTCCAGAAGCTCCCGAATGCCCTGTACCGCGGCATCGCGATAGGCTTCGGGGTTCTCCGACAGGACCTTGTGGGCGACCAGCGTACCGTCCGGCTTTCGACCGACGATATCGGTGAATGTACCGCCGCGATCTATCCAGAAATCCCACTTGCCGCCGGCTGTCCCGGTTGCTGTCTCGGGTGTCGTACCAGCCATTTTGCGCCCCTCAAAAGCTCGATTTGGCCTAACGAAAACAGTTCGTCGATAAAACGTCAATGATTGATTGACAGCAAAATGCCTATTGCTGCATCATGCCTATCTAACGGGCAAAGTGGCCGGCAGAGCCGCACCTGCAACGGCAACCGAGGGGAAGCCACATGAGCGATTTCCGCATTTTCGAGCGGAGGACATGCCGTGTCCACTGCTGATCCACGCCATAGCATTTTTCCCGAGCCGCTCCGTCGCGGACTGGACGGCCTGTATCTCGGCGCCGGTTATCTCGGCGGCGTTTTCCTGGTCGCCATCTTCGTCATCATGCTGTCCTTGTCAGCGGGCCGTCCGCTCGGCATCGACATTCCGGCCGGTGACGATTTTACCGCCTGGTGCATGGCCGCCTGCGCCTTCCTGGCGCTTGCGCACACGTTCCGATCTGCCGAACTGATCCGCATGGGGCTCGTCATCGACCGCATCAGCGGCAAGCCGCGGCATGCGATCGAGATCGCATGTACGCTGATCGGCACGCTCGCGGTCTGCTATTTCGCCTGGTATGCGGTCGACATGACCTGGATGTCATGGGTCTTCAACGACGTGTCGCAGGGCGTCGTCGCCGTGCCGCTCTGGATCCCGCAACTCGGCATGTCCGTCGGCCTCGTCATCCTGGCGATCGCCTTCGTCGATGAGCTTTTCCATGTCGTCTTCGGCGGCAACCCGCGTTACGAAAAGCCGGCGGCTACGAGCGACGAAGAAATCATCGAGCGCGTCATGGAAAGCGGGGTCTGACAATGGATGCCAGCTATCTCGTCGAGATCTCAGGTCTCATTCTCGCAGCCATGCTGCTTCTGCTGATCAGCGGCGTCTGGATCGGCCTGGCCCTTCTGATCTGCGGCTTCATCGCCATGCAGTTCGCCCCCGCCGGCATTCAGCTTGGCGCAGCCCTTGCCACCAATGCCTGGAGCGGTTCGGCCTCCTGGAGCCTCGCGGCATTGCCGCTGTTCATCTGGATGGGCGAAATCCTGTATCGGACCAAGCTTTCCGATGAAATGTTCCGCGGCCTCTCTCCCTGGCTGAACTGGATGCCGGGTCGTCTGGTACACGTCAACGTGCTCGGTTGCGGACTGTTCGGCGCGGTCTCGGGCTCGTCTGCCGCAACCACAGCGATGGTCGCCAAGATCACCCTGCCGGAACTTAAAAAGCGCGGTTACAACGAAAAGATTGCCCTCGGTTCGCTCGCCGGTGCCGGCACGCTCGGCTTCCTCGTCCCGCCATCTATCCCGATGATCGTCTATGCGGTCGCGGCCAATGTCTCGATCATCCAGATGTTCATGGCAGGCCTCATCCCTGCCATCATCGTTATGGGGCTCTACATGGGGGCGATCATCGTTTGGCATCTGGCCAACCCCTCACTCAGCCCGCCACCGGAACCGAGGATGCCGTTCGGTGAAAAGCTGAGGCAGACCCTCAACCTCATTCCGCTGGGCGCGCTGATCCTCACGGTATTCGGTGCGCTGATGATGGGGTGGGCAACGGCGACTGAATGCGCCGCCTGGGGCGTTCTCGGTGCGCTGGTCATCGCCTTTTTCCAGAAGGCCCTCACTTGGAAAAGTTTCATCGAGAGCGTGATGGGCGCCACCCGCATGACCTCGATGATCATGCTGATCCTGGTCGGCGCCGGCTACATGTCGATTGCCATGGGCTATACCGGAATTCCCAATGCACTCGCCACATGGGTCGACAGTTTCCAGCTCAGCCCCTTCGCCTTGATCGCGGTTCTGACGCTGATGTATATCCTGCTCGGTTGCGCCATCGACGGCCTGTCGATGATCGTGCTGACGACGGTCGTCGTGCTGCCGATGATCCAGCAGGCAGGTTTCGACCTCGTCTGGTTCGGCATCTTCCTGGTGCTGATGGTGGAAATGGCCCAGATCACGCCGCCGGTCGGCTTCAACCTCTTCGTCCTGCAGACGATGAGCGGACGCGACAGCCTGACGGTCGCGAAAGCAGCACTGCCCTTCTTCTTCCTGTTACTGGCGACGGTCGCCATCCTCACGATTTTCCCGGAAATCGTGCTGGTCCTGCCACGAATGGTTTATCCGGGATAACGAACCAAAAAGGGGAATGACAAAATGACCATGCATTTCAAGACGCTGAGCCGCCTCGGTCTGACCGCTGCAGCCTTCATCGCCGGCGCTGGTGCGGCCTTCGCGCAGACGGCCTGGGTGCTGCCTTCTGCATATCCGCCGGCAAATTACCATGTCGAAAACCTCAACCAGTTCGCCAAGGACGTGGACACCGCCACCAAGGGTGAGTTGAAGATCACCGTTCATCCCAATGCCTCGCTGTTCAAGGCACCGGATATCAAGCGCGCTGTCCAGACCGGTCAGGCCCAGGCCGGCGAAGTGCTGCTGTCGCTGCACGAAAACGAGAACCCGATCTACGGCATCGATGTCGTGCCCTTCCTGGCAACCAGTTTCGAGCAGTCGAAGAAGCTGTACGATGCTTCCAAGCCCGCCATCGAACAGGCGCTCGACAAGCAGGGTTTGAAACTCCTCTACACCACACCGTGGCCGCCACAGGGCGTCTATACCAAGAAGGACGTCAATAGCGTCGCCGACCTGAAGGGCCTGAAGTGGCGCGCCTATAACGTTGGCACCTCGCGCATCGCCGAACTCGTCGGGGCCCAGCCGGTTACTGTTCAGGCAGCCGAACTGCCGCAGGCGCTCGCCACAGGAGTTGTCGATGGCCTGATGACCTCTTCCGCTACCGGCGTCGATTCGAAAATCTGGGAATCGCTGACCCACTATTACGACACCCAGGCCTGGATCCCGAAGAACGCGATCTTCGTCAACAAGGCAGCCTTCGCAGCACTCGATCCGGCCGTACAGAAGGCCGTGACGGATGCCGCCGCTGCCGCCGAAACCCGCGGCTGGGCGCTCGCTGCCGAAAAGACCAAGTCCTACATGGACACGCTGAAGCAGAACGGCATGCAGGTTCTGGAACCCTCCGCCGAGCTGAAGAGCGGCCTCTCGGAAGTCGGCGCCAAGCTGACCGAGGACTGGTCGAAGAAGGCCGGTGCCGAAGGTCAGGCCATTCTCGACGCCTACAAGAAGATGTGATGTGAGAACGCCGCGGCATCCGTGTCGCGGCGTGTTCTTTCCCCCCCGGAGGAGATCATGTCCAAATCAATCGATACCCTCGGCCCGATCGTGTCTTCGGAGCATCTGGCGAGCGGTGCGCTTCCCGCGCTCTCCGAGATCGAGTTCGGCCTCGTCATGCTCAATCATGCCTTCAGCCGGTGGATGGTGCGTTGCATGGCGGCGGCCGGCGTTCCGGACCTGTCGCCAGTCGACATTCTCGTCCTGCACAACATCAACAGCCGTAACAAGCCGAAAACGCTCGCCGACATAGCCCTCGTCCTCAATATCGAGGACACCCATGTCGTGACCTATGCGCTGAAGAAGCTGGAGCGGCTGAAGCTGATCAAGTCTGGCCGTCGCGGCAAGGAAAAGCTGGTCATGGTGACCGAGGCTGGCGCGGACGCCTGCGCCCGCTACAAGGCGACGCGCGAAAGTCTTCTTGTCAAGTCCGTGCTGTCGACCGAAGTTTCGACCGACAGCCTGTCTGACGTGGCGGCAAGGCTGCGGGCACTTTCCGGCCACTACGATCAGGCGGCCCGGGGTGCCGCGTCCCTTTAAAGCCAATCCATTGAACGCGGAAGCACGTCAGGAATTTCCCGCTCTTGAAAGGAAGCGAACCGGCGACCCAACTCGTTTGACAAGCTACGCCGAACCATTTTTCAGGCGTCGACGCTTAAAAACAGATCGAGCAGCCTCCTTTGCATAGCCCCTTGATGAACCGTCCAACCTCTGCACGAAATACTGTCTTATCGCGTTCTCAGTCCGATAAGCAGCGTTTCCTAGCATCGCAGCGGAAGTCGCCAATGCGACAGCTTTTGCTGCACGATATTTCCCCGGTGATGACGCGACGTGAATGCGCACGGGCGGCAAGGAGAGTTTGCCACACTTATCAATGATCCGTAATCATCACTGCGACGTTCTGTGTTGTGAAAACCCCACGAGCAAGAGCGCCCAGACGCTTCCCACTTACCTGATCATCAAGCGTATCAGCCCGCTGCAGATAGCCAGCGTTACCATAGCGTCGATAGCTCAGCGCCAGTCGTCTCAACCAGGTATTGGTGTCTTCAAGCCGCAAACTTTCAGCAAAACGGATATCCGCGCGAATGCGCTCAACGTCTGCCAGGCGGGCGATCTCCGGCATGGTCCGCAACACAGTCTGCGCCGCGGCCGCCAGTTCCTCCGCACGATCCGCCCGGCTGTCGAATGACAGCGTGCCGATCGCACGGTTCGAGGCCGGGTCGAGTTCCAGCTCAAAGCGCAGCGTATAAATGCCGCCACGGCGATATCGCAACTCATCCTTCAGTGCCTGCTGGGTAAGCGGATTCAAGGTTGAAAGCAGAAAACTCGCCTCCGGTGTCCAGTCCAAAGGCGCAAAGAAGGATATGCGAACCTCAGAACGCCCATCAACGGGGGTGCCAATGCGATGATGGTGCTGCCCCTCACGTTGAAGTCGCGGCGCAGCCTTGATTAGATCCGTGCGCTGGATAGCCCCGGCGGTCGAAGCGAAGGCTTGGCGTACAGCATCATTCGGCCTCTCGCCCACAACGAACCAGGTTACCGGAACCGTCAGCAGGCGCCGCGCCGTGTCTTCCATTTCTTTTGGCGTAAGCGACCCGGCAATGTCAGAAATATCTTCCGCAGGGGTGTCGTATATCAGTTGCTCATGACCGTAATCCGTGTGGGAAGTACCCTGGCTTTGCGCGCGAAACGCGTTCACTGCCTCCTGACGCACCGTACCGAAAGCAATCCGTCTCGCATAATCTTCGAGCATGGCCGGAATTTCTTCCGGCTGCATCACTGCGGCCACATCCAACTCGTCGGCTTTAAGCGTGAAAGCCCAGCTTGGTCCGGCGGACCGTGCCTCCTGCCAGCTATCGTACTCTTCCTGTGTCCAGAACCGAAAGCCGCTCTGCTGCCATAGCTGCAGGGAGGCCTGCGATACGGTACTGCCGAACGCATTATTCATAAAGCCGGCCCCAGACCGCGCAGACAGATAGACCTTCCTGTCGGCGGTATCGCGGATCAGCCATGCCACGCGATCCCCGTTCGACAATGCCCATTCGATGACTTGCGGGTCGCTTTCGAGCCGCTCGGAGAGAAGTTTGCCGGATGTCGGCACCAAAGCATCCGCCGGCCAGTTCAGTGGCTTTGGAGAGGGCGACTTCTCCTCGTGAGCTTGCGAAACATCCGCCTTCGATATTGGCGATAGTTCCTGCTGTGCTGCCAGGTCGTTCCGCAAAGCCGCGATCTGGCTGGCCGAAGGCGGGTCAAAATCTCGTCCGCCAGGTACCTGATATAGGACAATCTGGTCTGGTTCCGACAACATGCCGCGCAAGCGCGCCTCAAGCTTCTCCAGCGTGATGCGATCGAGCAGTCTGCCGGTTCTTTCGGAACGTATGATCGGATCGTCTAAGACCGAGCCGATCAGCAATGCCGAAGCGATACGATCCTCCCAGTCGGTGTAGAGCCTGCTCTCTGCCGCGCCGGCATTGCGCGTGTTGATACGCCTTGCCGCAGCCATCACGGAATCGAATTCCTCCTTCGAAAGCCCCTCGCGTCTAATCCTCTCAATTACATCGAGCAGGGCTTTCAAGCTCGCATCATGATCGGCCGATGACGCGGAGAAGGCGAGGATCAGCCTACGATCTGTCGTTTCCTGCAGGGCAAGGCCAAGGCCTTCAATTGAGGGCGCATAGGCTGCGGCGTGTTTGCGGATTTCCACCCTGATCAAACGGTCGAGGAAATATTTCTCAAGGTAAGCCATCTGTCCCGCATCACTGAGACGATCTGGCATCGCCATGCGGAATGCATAGATCGTCTTCGAGGACGTGCCGCCGCTGTCTTGGGCAACTCCGACGGTAAGACCGTATTTCAGCGGAAAGGCAAGGTAGTCACGATCCGGTTTCGGCAGGGAAGCCTCTCCGCCGAAGAGATCTCTGATCAGTTGCTCTGCATTAGTTGCATCAATGCGACCAGATAGTATCAACGTCATGTTCGACGCAGTGTAGAATTTCCGATGGAAATCCCTGATCTCCTCTATCGTGACCGTCTCGATCCGCTCCTGCGTTCCGATCGTCGACCTCCCGGCATAGCGGGAGCCTTCTCTCAACACATTCTTCTTTTGCAGGCTGATGCGATCCGCGATGCTGTCCGTGTGATGCAGTTCCTCAAGGATAACAGCCCGTTCGTTCTGCCAATCCGCTTCGGTAAGACTTGCCCCGAATGTCAGGTCTCGCAGCAGCGCGAGCGAACCTGCCAGATCGAGGGCATCATTCGGCCGGGTGCGGATCATGAACTGGGTTTCACTTTCGCGCGTAACTGCATTGACCTGGACACCCTGACGCCAGCCGAGATCCTCAATGTAGTGATGGATGCCTTGCGGACGATTGCGGCTCGTCCTGAAGACCATGTGTTCGACGATGTGCGCAATACCACCCGGCGCATCCTCATCGACCGATCCGGCATGCACGATAAGACGGATATTGAAAGGGTCGTCCGCCTTTCCGCTATCGTGGATGAAATAGGAAAGGCCGTTATCCAGCGTCCCGCGGACGATCCGCGGGTCCCAATCGATGTCACCGGCAGAAGCCCAAGCGGGCATCATCATGATCGATAGCGCCATCCACTGCGCCATACGTTTCCAGAAAACCGCCATGTCAGAACGTAGCCTTTGCGCCGACCCACACCGTGCGCCCGATCATCCAGGGATTGGACGTGCTGGAAAGGGCGTTGCCGGTCTCGTTGAGAAGATTGTCGACCCGCAGGTTGAGGCTCAATCCCGCATCGTCCTTCTCGTAGAGTTTGTAGCTGGCGGCGAGATCAAACGTCAGCAGGCCGGAGAAATCGTGATCCGCATAGATCTCGTGGTTCTTGCCATCGACGGTGACATTTTCATCGGTGTAACGGGCGGCCGTGTAGGCGAAGTTGTAATTTGCTGCGACATCCACCGTTAGCGCGTCATCGAGCCATGTGCTCGACAGCCCTGCCTGCAACCGCAGGGGAATGTCCATGTTGCCCGTAACGACTGAAAAGCCCGACTTGGTGTAGGATTGCCCCTTGTACCAGATATAGTCCTCGTCGAGCGAATCCTCGAAATAGCTGTCACTGGAAACCTGGCTTTTTGACCATGTGATCGAGGTATTGAAGAGAAGTCGGTTCAGCCCTCTGATGCCAGGCGATTTCAATTCCCTAGCATATTCGGCAGAAACCGATTGGTAGGCACCGCTGCCATCGTTGGACAACGTGTAGTCGTTACCCGACTTGGTAGAGGCAAACTGGTCCTTCGACTGGCGATTGAGGTAACGAAGCCGCCATTGACCATTGAACAGGGGTTCGATGCCGGTCATGGCAAGCGAGATTTCGTCGGTGTAGGGTGTATTCAGACCCGAGGCGTTGTTGGTAAACGTGTCGGATGGCCTGGCTGTCCATGTGTCGTCCACCACGCCGGCAGTCTGATTTCTCGTGTACGCCTGCGATCGCGGCCGTTGATCGCGGATCGCGTAGGCCAGGCTCTGGGCATTGTAATAGCGATTGGCGCCGACGGAAAACGTGAGGTCGTCCAAAGGCGTGATGTTGACGACGGCACGCGGCGCCACGTCGAGATTGTTCATGTAATCGTCATAAGTCAGTCTCGCCCCCGCACGTACGTTGACCCAGTCCCAGGTTTGCTCGAGTTCGGCATAGGTCGTGAACTGATTGAGCGTCGCCCGGATGTCGTAGGCATGATAGATGGTCTTGTTGCTGGCAAACATCTCGGCACTGCATTCCTCGGTCGTGTTGCAGGTGAATGCATCAAGACCGGAAACCTCACCAAGCGTCGTATAGATCCCGTAATAGGTGCCCTGCTCCGGCCGACGGCGATAGGCCTCGGTGTAGTTGTATTCCGCACCGAGTGCGATCGATCCATCCCACAGGTCCGCCGTCAGCTCTTCGGCCCAGGTAAACTGCTTCTGCCCCTGCTCCTTGTCGCCGGTGGCGCCATCGTAGCAGATCGTGTTGAGCCGGCTGGACGGATCAGTTCGGCACCAGTCGGACAGTTCGGTTGCCTCCCAGACGACGACACCGCTCTTGACAACAGACTGCTTGTACGCGCGGGCAAGATTACCATTAGCGTCATTGAGACTGTCGGAACTGCCATAGGTCAGCTTAGAGTTCAGCTTGATATTCGAGAGTGTGGTCCCGCCCAAGTCGAGATCTGAAAACTGGAAGCTATGCTCAAGCTTGGTGGTCAGGCCACGGGATGCCTGATTGACCTCCATGTTGCGCCAGTCGGAATTCTCCCATGTCTGGTCATAATCGGTATAGATCCCCTCAAGCGTGAAATCTCCAAGGTCCGTTTCAGCTGTCAGTTGGCCACGATAAAAGTCGTTCCGGGAGTCTTCATGAACGCGATCCTTTTCGGTGTAGCGGTAATTCTTGTCTTTATCGGTTTCGGCGCGCTGCGTGCTGTATTGTCCAAGGACTGCAACATTCTCGGTGATCGGGCCCGTGATGGTGAAGGCGGCGCGCCGCTTCAAATAGGTCTGCCGATCAACATTATTCGGATTGAGGCCATCCGTAGTCGCGATATGGAAGCCGGCCCAGTCGCTGGTGGTGAAGTCACTACTGACACTCCCTCCCCAACGCTCCCTGTTGGCGTTCTGCAGCTTGTAGGAAACGACACCGCCCTGGAAATTGCCAAAGCGTGCTGACGCGTTGCTGTCGATAAGCGTCGCACTCTCGATGAAATCTGTCGGCACATAGACGGATTGCGAATGAAGTCCGGCAATGGCGTCATAGTTGGGAGGTGACAGACCATCTTCCAGGGTGTCGTCGGAGCTTTCCGAAATGCCCGTAACCGTGTTGATCGGCATGCCGTTCAGAATAAAATTGTTTTCATATATCCGCGCACCCGAGATCGAAATCTCCCGTGGCTTCGTGTCAATCACACTCTGATCTGTAATACCTGCGTCCTCATCAAGATCGTTCTGATACTGGACGTTCGGCATGTTGCGCAGAACGTCATTCGCATCGTTGCCCGCGGAACGTACCGCGATCTGGCTGCCTGAGAGCGTCGTCGTGCCGGTATCCGACGTGCTGTCGCCGCCGATATGAAAATCACCGGTCGCGCCCTGCAAGACGATCGGTTCAAGCGAAGTAGAATCAGTCGCATCGGCGCCGAGCGCTTCGCCGCGGGTATCGAACAGGGTCACCGTCGAAGGAGCTGTAACCCGGAAGCCGATCCCCGATCCGAACAGTATGGCCCGCAATGCCGCTTCCGTTGACATGCGCCCGGCAATGGGTCGCGACCTCAGGCCGTTCAGCAGGCCTGCCGGATATCCGATTTGCCAGCTGCTTGCGCGGCTCAGTGCATTGAGGGCCTGGTTCAGCGGTTGCGCGCCGATCGAGAAGGCAGTGCCGGCCTGTTCGGCAGCCAATCGTTCCGCAGTCTGCGCCACCGATGGGGTCGGCATGGCCAGGATTGCCGATGTAGCTAGAAGGATCGCAAGCCTTGCCTGCTTTCTCGTTAAGGACCTCACCCGATACATGGCCCCCGCCTGCGCTTCCATTACCGTCTCCTGAACACCAAGGGGCGCGTTTACCGCCGGTTCACAAACCGAATTTTCGATGGGCGCACGCGGCCCATCGCAGCCCTTCACTACGGGCTCGATTGGTTTCGACGTTCGAGAGCGATCGATCTCACAAAAAAACTTGAGAATTTAGCGAATGATTATGAAATTACCCGGAAGGCGAATTATTGTCCCCCCCGAGGCAGCTACGATGTTAGCAATAGCATCGGCTGCCCGGTCGGTCCGGTAGAAGCCGCTGACCCGCGCGTTGAGCAGGAGGTCGTCGAGTACGATGATGCGCCCGTCGAAGTATCGACCAATCTCATGCAGGGCTTTTCTTAGCGACGTGTCGTCGAAGACGATTCGGTTTTCCAGCCATGCCAGGCTTTTATCCGGCTGGAATGGCATGGCCACGGACAGCGCCTTCTCCGAGGCGACCACCATCTGCCCCGGCGACAGGTGAACACGCGCGACATTGCTCAACGCATGGTGAGCGTCGACCGCACCTCGCTGCAGCCGGATAGTGTCCAGATCGTCTTCCACCGTCACCGAGAACGCCGTGCCCTTGACCTCGATATCGGCGTGGCTTGCAGTGACATGAAACGGATGGGCGGCATCATGTACTACATCGAACCAGGCCTCGCCTTGCAGGATGCGGACACCGCGCCGTCCCGCACCGAATTCGAGTGCGACGGCCGTGTCGGTGTTGAGGACCATTCGCGAACCGTCCGGCAATGCAACCTCGCGCTTTTCGCCAGCCTGAGTACTATAGTCGGCCAGCAGCGCTGACATGATTTGGCTCGATAGATGCGGCAGAGAAAGCGTCAGCAACAGCAACGCTGCCATGGCCAGCGCGCCCCCTGCCATGTATCGACGCAAGGGCCCACGCATCTGGTACCCCGGCCGGCCGGCCGTTTTCCGTTGCAGCGAGACATCAAGTGCCTGTGTCGCAATGAGCGTTTCGGGCGCATTCCAGTCAGCACTGACATCCTCCCATGCCCGTTGGTGAGCGGGATCGGCGGCGAGCCAGGCGTCGAAATCCGCCTCCTGTGCGGTATTCTTACCTTCGCTGGATTGCCGACGCAGGAACCAGTCGAGTGCCTGATCCACGGCGGCCTCGTGGTGTCGATAAATATCTTCGGGCGCCTGCCCTTGTTTGCCATTACTCATCGACGCCGCCTTTGATGGCAAAAGAAACCCGATCCCATTTATCAAGACGTTCGGCCAGGCAATTCCCCACAAAAAATGTTGGCGGACATTGGTGGCATGGCTGCAAGGGCAAGCTGAAAGGATCACGCATCGTTCATCTTTCTGCGCAGGTCATAAAGCATGCCCATCACCATCTTGAGATCGTTGAAAACGGTATTCGCCGACACGCCGAGATGCGCCGCAATTCGGGGATAGGGCCATCCCTCGATTCGGTTCAGCACCCATGCTTTCTGCGAGCGAATCGGCAGCTTCGATAATGCGTCCAAGACCATTTGAAGCTCGTCACGGTATATAATTTGCTCCTCAGCCGATGGGTTTCGATCTGCAAGGCCAGCGTCGTTTGCATTCATTGCCTCGAGCGTCTGTGTCCCGGTTCTGACCCTTTTCCATCGCAAATGATCAAACGCGAGGTTCTGCGCGATCTGCCATAGCAGCGCCTCGATATGGCAGGGTTTGTCGGGCTCGATTGCGCCGCGGGCACGCAAATAGGCTTCCTGCGTGAGTTCCTCCGCAACGGCGCGATTCTGGACTATCCGTAATACGGACTTCAAAAGGGATGGACGCAAGGCGGTATAGGCCAAATCCAAGCGCGCAATAGGACTATCCATTGTCACTCGCGAATTTGAAGATACTTGCCACTACTACCGCATAAATCTGGAGTAAAAATATCTTGTTTTCGTTAGCTATTCCTGGCCGTATTGGCAACCTCAAAAAAATTCCGTTGCCTGCCCCGTTTTAGGAAATCTGTTGGCTATATTGAAAATTAACACTCCTACTAGATACCCCCGCGTGGGTTCGCAACGACACGGCGAAAGCTAATCGACGCTCTTCTTTCCTTTATCAAGGACATCGAGGCCGATATGAGCGGGTAAACTCGTCGTGACACCTCGGCGATTGAGCCTGCACGCCGCACACTGCGATGACCATGTCGCGGATTTCACTATCTACCGCATTAGGTAGATGGCCCTTTAAACACCACACCGACCAATCCCTCTGCAAATTCCGCATTGAGCGGCATCTCGTTCAACAGGCGGTACCAGAACGCCCCGTGCAGAACAGTCGCCATCAAACCAACATCCAGCTTGCCGGGTAGCTCTCCCCGTGCCTTCGCAACCTCCAGCGCGATGATGACCATGCGTTCCCGTGGCGCGACGAATTTCTGCTGGAAACCCTTGCCGAACTCTGGGTCGGTAACCGCCGCCGCGATAAGACTGCGGATTGCCCCGCCGTCGTGATTGAGCTGCGCGAATAGCCGAATCAGAAAATCCAGAACAGCCGCGCGAACGGTCTGGTCTGCATGAATGTCCGGTGCGCTGACCGCGCTGTCGAAAAAGGCATCCAGCACCAGATCGGCCTTGGTCGACCAGCGGCGATATAGCGTCTGGCGGGAGACGCCTGCATTGCGGATAATTTCGGAAACGCTGACATCATTATAACCCCGCGCGAGCACCAGTGTCCGTGCGGCCTCTAGTATGGCCGGACCGGCGGCTTCATCCCTTGGCCTGCCGGGTATCCTGCTGTCGTCTTCCATCACCCCTCCAGATAAAATACTGCCGTCTCGTATTGATTGAAGACTATAGTCTCGCATATATCGACTTCAATGATGACCTATTAGCGGATTACGGGATGACATCACAGCGACCTCTTCACCGCAACGGGGCGCTATCCCTGGGCGTTGCGACCCTCACGATCATGGTCGGAAGCGCCATAGCACCCGGTCTGCCTGCAATTGCCGACCACATGCACATGCAGATGAACCCGAGCTGGTTGATCACCTTGCCTGCTCTTGGCGTCATCGTCTTCGGACCGCCAACCGGTTATCTGATCGGCAAATGCGGTCCGCGTTCGATACTCGTCGCGGGGCTGATGCTTTATGGACTGTTGGGAATGGCGGGAGCCGTCCTGCCAAGCTTACCGCTGGTGCTTCTCGACCGCTTTCTGCTCGGTGGTGCAACGGCCATGATCATGGCCTCGGGAACGGCGTTGATTTCGGACTTCTACGATGGCGATGCCCGACTGCGCATGATGGCGCGCCAAGGGATGGCAATCGAACTGGGCGGTGTCGTCTTCCTGTCGCTGGGCGGTATGCTGGCAGAATTGGGATGGCGTTTTCCCTTTGCCCTTTACCTTGTCGCCTGGCTTTTCCTGGCGCTGGTCATTGCTTACGTGCCGCAGCCAAAACCACAGGAAAGCAGCCCTAGCGCCAAGGGAAACGCATTTTCGCAGGTCGGCGACATCTATCTGGCAGCTGTCCTTTGCATGTTGCTGTTCTTCGTCGCCGTCATCGCCCTGCCCCGGCAACTGGCCACGGCCGGACACGGGCAGGCGATGGCCGGTTATTACCTCGCCTATGTTTCGCTGGTTGCAGTGGCAATGGCCGCGTTGATGCCGCGCATACGGGGCGTCCTCGGGGCGCGAAATACATTTTGTGCCGCCTTCATTCTCTATGGCGCAGCACACATGATTTTTTCCCTGCAGCCCGGGCTGCCACTCCTGGCACTCGCCGGTCTTTTCATGGGTGCAGGTTTCGGACTGTCCATCCCGCTTGCCAACCACGAGCTTGTCGAGCGTAGCGCGCGGGGCGATCGCGGTCGCAACCTCGCCTATCTCGCCGTCGCCATTTTCCTTGGCCAGTTTCTGTCCTCCTTCATCGAAACCGCGAGCAGCGGATCGACGGTGTTCGTCGTGGCGGCTGTTTTCGCCATGATCTCTTTTCTCCTCTTCATTTTCGTGTCCCGGCACTTTTCCAAGGAACTGTCTCATGCATGATCGCGTCTCGAACATTCCGCTGAGCAGGCGCAATCTTTTGATTGGCACCACGGTTCTCACATCCATCACCGCGTTCGGCGGCGTGCAGGCGCAATCGGCATCTCCTGTCGTCACTTCGAAACAGGGCAAACTGCGCGGCGTGACCGAGAAGGGGCTTTCGATCTGGCGCGGCGTCCGCTACGCGGCACCTCCGACCGGCATCAATCGTTGGCGACCGCCGCAGCCCCTTGCCGCATGGCAGGACGTACGCGATGCGACACGTTTCGGGCCTGCGTGCCTGCAACCCGTCGCCCGCAACGAGCCCGAACGCAGCCTGAAGGACAAGCCCCAGAGCGAGGATTGCCTGACGCTGAACATATGGGCACCGCAGGATGCACGATCGCTGCCTGTCATGGTCTGGATCCACGGCGGCAGTTTCCGTTTTGGAACCGGATCTCTCGACCTTTATCATGGCGATGAGCTGGCAAAGCAGGGCGTGATCGTCGTGACGATCAACTACAGGCTCGGGCTTTTCGGTACGTTCTCGCATCCTGCCCTGCGTGATGACGGTCAGACCGATGTCAATTTCGGCCTGCTCGACCAGATTGCAGCGCTGCAATGGGTCAGGGACAACATCGCAGCATTTGGTGGCGACCCGTCGAATGTGACGCTGTTCGGCGAATCCGCCGGCGGCGTTTCAGTCTCCTATCTGATGGCATCGAAAGCGGCGCGCGGCCTGTTTCACCGGGCAATCGTCCAGTCCGGCGGACTGGCCGTTCCGTTAAGCGACCGTCAGGAAGGGGATGCAATCGGACAACGCATCGCGGAAGGCCTGAATTTGCCAGATGCAAAAGCCGCAGATCTTCGCGCTCTGCCCGCCGAGGCATTACGCGATGCCACCTACTCCGCCGCCGACATCATGCCGCAACGGGATGGCCACGTCATTGACCAAAACCTCCCAGACGCCTTCGAAGCAGGCGACGCCGGCGACATGCCCTTGCTGATCGGCTGGAACACCGCCGAAGCAGGCTTTTTCGGGCCTCGCTACTGGCAGAGCATCCAAGGCGATCTCGGACCCGATCGATGGCAGGAATTCAAGGCGCTCTGTGTCGGCTGGGGACGTGAAAACGACGATACGGCATCAGAACAGATCGCTTCGGAATGGTTTGCAGGCTCCGTCAGTCGCGCCATGGCATTGTCGCATCGTGGTCCTGTCCACGCCTACCGTTTCGGCTGGGTGCCGGAGCGTGAAAGATCAACCAGCCGCGGCGCCATTCACACCGCTGAAATCCCATATGTGTTCGGCCATGTTGCCGCATCGACAGATGTGGATGATGCAAGCCGAGCAGTGTCCAGTGATCTATCAAGGCGTTGGGCAGCATTTGCCAAAAATGGAGAACCGGAAAGTCCTCATGGTCCGCAGTGGCGACAGTTAACCACTGCCGGCGACACGTTCCTGCGCGTCGGCCTCACTCGCACAGAGATTGGCGACGATCCAACTGCGGCGTTGGATGAGGCTATCCGAAGTGCAAAATTGCCACCGCGACCGTAGAGGTTAACAGATCGGGTGTCGGCGGCAGGTCTGGTTAAGCCCAATAGCGTTCAATTGGTATTCCTATCAGCTCTTGAGCGGAATCGAACCGTCGGCCCTAAGTCCGGCGGCCCTAATTCCGGCGGAACTCTAACGCTCTGGCACATATACGTTTTTATAGAGGTTCTATGCAGAGCGGAACCGGCCAGCGATTGTTGGAAAACGCCATCTTTTTCTATCAGCCCCTCGCCTTCAGCTCGAGCCGTCGGCGATGCAGGACCGGTTCCGTATAGCCGTTCGGCTGTTCGCGCCATTCACTACCAGATCGAGCGCTGCCTGGAAGGCGATAGAACCGTCGAAATCCACCGCCATCGGCGTATAGAGCGGATCTCCGGCATTCTGCCCATCCACCACTTTCGCCATCCGCTTCATCGTGTCGATGATCTGGTCGACCCCGCGGACGACATAACCGAGAATGCCTTGCGCATTGTTGTCGAGTTAACGGCTGATCTCCTCTGCCGTCCAGTTGGGCCGCGGTGCGACCGGCACCGAAAGAATGTCCGAGAGTTTAGCGCGGGCACGGCTCTTCAGGCTTTTTTGCACCGCTGCACATCGACGGTGTGATAGTGCGTGGCGTGTAGGGTCGCGGCCGTTGGCGACGGAACCCAGGCGGTATTGGCACCCGCCTTCGGGTGGCCGATCTTCTGTTCCAGCATCGCCGCCATCAGATCGGGCATCGCCCACATGCCCTTGCCGATCTGGGCATGACCGGACAGGCCGCATTCAAGGCCGATATCGACATTCCAGTTCTCATAGGCTGCAATCCACGCCGCCTGCTTCATGTCGCCCTTGCAGATCATCGGGCCCGCTTCCATCGAGGTATGGATCTCGTCGCCCGTGCGGTCGAGGAAGCCTGTGTTGATGAAGACGACGCGGTCCTTGGCGGCGCGTATGCATTCCTTGAGGTTCACCGTCGTGCGGCGCTCCTCGTCCATGATGCCCATCTTGATGGTGTTCTTCGGCATACCGAGCACCTGCTCGACACGGGTGAAGATCTCGGCGGCGAAGGCGACTTCTTCCGGTCCATGCATCTTCGGCTTGACCACATACATGGAGCCGAGGCGGGAGTTTTTGCGGAGGCCCTTAGGGCCACCGGTCCGGCCGATATCATGGATGGTGATCAGCGCAGTCACCATCGCATCCATGATGCCTTCCGGCACTTCGTTTCCATCGCGATCGAGGATCGCCGGATTGGTCATCAGGTGCCCGACATTGCGCACCAGCATCAGCGAGCGGCATTTCAGCTCGAAGGTTGAGCCATCCGGCGCAGTGTAATCGAGATCCGGGTTGAGCTTGCGTGTGAACGTCTTGCCGCCCTTGGAAACCTCTTCCGTCAGTCGCCCTTCATCAGGCCGAGCCAGTTGCGGTAGACGACGACCTTGTCCTCGGCATCGACGGCAGCAACGGAATCCTCGCAGTCCATGATCGTGCTGATCGCCGATTCGACCCAGACGTCCGAGATATGCGCCGGATCGGCCTTGCCGATGGCCGTCGTCGCGTCGATAAGGATCTCGACATGCAGATTGTTCTTCTTCAGCAGGATCTGCGCCGGTGCGCCCGCATCACCCAGATAGCCGGCAAACTGCGAGGGATCGGTGAGGCCCGTCACCTGTCCATCGGTGAGCGTTACGAAGAGCGCCGCAGATTCGACCTTGAATGATGCGGCATCCTTCCAGCTTGCGCCGGAAAGCGGCGCCGACCGATCGAGGAAATCACGCACCCGTGCAATCACCTTTGCACCGCGGACGGGATTGTAGCCCTTGCCCTTCTCCGCGCCATCGGCGTCGGAAATCGCATCGGTGCCGTAAAGTGCATCATAGAGCGAACCCCAACGGGCATTCGCGGCGTTCAGCGCGTAACGGGCATTAATCACGGGAACGACGAGCTGCGGCCCTGCAATCTGCGCAATCTCGGGATCGACATTTTCGGTGGAGACCGAAAATCCGGCCCTTCGGGCAGGAGATAACCGATCTCGCGTAGAAAAGCTTCGTAAGCTGCCAGATCGCCCGGTGCGCCGTTTGCCCGGTACCAATCGTCGATCTTCACCTGAAACGCATCGCGCTTGGCCAGAAGCTCTCGGTTCTTCGGCACAAGGTCGTGAACGATCGAAGAGAAGCCGGCGAAGAAGTGGTCCGCATCCACGCCGGCACCCGGCAGCGCCTCCTCCACCAGAAAGCGATGAACTGTTCGTCGATCTGCAGGCAGGAACCATCAACGTAGGTCATACTCAATCTCCAGTTTCACAGGCATTTCTGCCTGCCTATTCGAACAGCCCGAAGGCTGAAAACAACATGCTCGCAGCCATGTTGGTCTAAATTCACTCGGATGATGCGGCTTCCGATCAGAACAGATCGGGGTGCCTATTGACGTCCTTGTAGAGCAGGTAGCGGAACCGGCCGGGACCTCCCGCATAGCAGGCCTGTGGGCAATAGGCGCGCAGCCACATGTAATCGCCAGCCTCGACCTCTACCCAGTCGCTGTTCAGCCGGTAGACGGCCTTGCCTTCCAGCACATAAAGCCCGTGCTCCATGACATGGGTCTCCATGAAGGGAATGCTGGCGCCCGGCTCGAAGGTGACGATGTTCAGGTGGAAATCGTAGCGGACATCGTTCGGATCGAGGAAGCGCGTCGTGCCCCAAGTGTCGTCGGTATCCGGCATCCAGTTGATCGCGCATTCATCCTCATGGGTGAAGATGGCCTGCGGTGCTTCAAGACCTTCGACGGTCTTGAACACCTTGCGAACCCAATGGAAGCGCAGCGGTGCCGCGCTGTCGTTCTTTAGCGTCCATGCATGGCCGGCTGGGATATAGGCGAACGAGCCGGTCCTGAGGGGCCGATCCTTGCCCTCATAGGTAATTGTGCCCTCGCCCTCGACAACGAAGATTGCGGCCTGGGCGCGGGCATCCGGTTCCGGTTTCACGCTGCCGCCTTCGGGCGCCACTTCTATAATGTACTGCGCGAAGGTCTCGGCAAAGCCGCTCAAGGGACGCGAGATGATCCAGCCGCGGGTCTTGTCCCAATGCGGCAGGGCGCTGGTTACAATGTCGCTCATCACCGTCTTCGGGATCACTGCATAGGCGGTCGTGAATATGGCCTTGCTGGAAAGCGTCT
This sequence comes from Neorhizobium sp. UBA3556, assembly GCA_002376235.1. Taxonomy (GTDB): domain Bacteria; phylum Pseudomonadota; class Alphaproteobacteria; order Rhizobiales; family Rhizobiaceae; genus Neorhizobium. Next base: position 22,593 of record DFNX01000005.1, read on the forward strand.
GCGTCTGTGGCGGCAAGCCGCCGACGTTCGAGAAATAAGGGCTTTTCGTCATGATTTTCTGCTCGATCAAATAGTGGGTGACAAGCCATCCGGCCGGTGATGTTCATGCCAATGTCGTGCAATTTCGATGCGCTGCGGCACCCAAACCTTATCGTGCGAGGCGACATACTCCATGAAGCGCCGCGCCGCCGCGATGCGGCCCGGCCGACCGACAAGACGGCAATGCAGGCCCACCGACATCATCTTCGGGCTGCCCTCTTCGCCTTCGCGATAAAGCGTGTCGAAGGCGTCTTTCAGATAGGTGAAGAACTGATCGCCGGAATTGAACCCCTGCGGCGTGGCGAACCGCATGTCGTTGGTCTCAAGCGTATAGGGAATGATCAGGAACGGCTTGCCATCGATACCCGGCACCAATAGGGAGGTCGTCCGTGTAGCTGTCCGACGAATAGAGGAACCCGCCCTCCTCCATCACGAGCCTCAGCGTGTTGTCTGAAGGCTTACCCTGGTACATGCCGTAGGGCCGCTCGCCGACGAGTTCGGTATGGAGACGCACGGCTTCGAGGATGTGCTCGCGCTCGTTCTCAAGCGGAAAATCCTTGTATTCGAGCCAGCGATAACCGTGGCTGGCGATTTCCCACCCCGCCTCTTTCATCGCCGCGACCGCTTCCGGGTTGCGGGCCATGGCGTGCGTCACGCCATAGACGGTGCATTGCATCTTGAGTTCGGTAAACAGCCGAAACAACCGCCCAAAACCGGCGCGCGAGCCGTATTCGTAGATCGATTCCATGTTAAGATTGCGCTGGCCGGGCCAGGCGGCCGCGCCGACGATTTCCGACAGCAGGTTTTCCGACGCAGGATCACCGTCGAGGATCGAGCTTTCGCCGCCCTCCTCGTAGTTGATGACGAACTGCACGGCGACATTCGCCGCGCCCGGCCATTTCGGATCGGGACTGTTGCGGCCATAGCCAACGAGATCGCGCGGTGTGTCGGGCGACAGGATTGTCATGATAGGTCCTTGGAGAAATTCATTTCAGGGCATTGCGATGCCATCGGCACCACCATGCAACATGGAGCCTCATGCGGTGATTACTCCGCAGCCGCCTGCTCGCCAGACTTTCGGGCTTCCCATTCCTGCGGTGTCAACGTCTTGATGTCGAACTGGTCGCGGGTGCGGGTGTAGGTGTGCCCGCCCATGCGGCCAACGGCGTCCATCATCTGCTGGTCGATATGCAGGTTGGAGGCGTTGACCGCATCGCTGCGAACAAACACGCCGACGACCTCGCCAAGGATGATCTCGCGCGCCGGGCCGACCTGCAGCGTCGTGTGACGGCGGCATTCGAGGGCGGCAGGGGCTGCGAGGATCCGCGGGCTGCGCACCATCTGACCGGGCACGGTGGCAAGGCCAGCTTCCTCCATCTCATCCACGTCGGGCCCGAACTTGATGGCGCACACCTCCATCTGATCGACGAGGGCATTGTCGCAGATATGCACGGTGAACTCGCCGGTCTCGCGAATATTGCGGGCGGTGTCCTTGAAGCGCATGTCGGAATAGTTCTCGACACCGATCGCGACGATGGCCGGATCATGGGTCAGAACGTTGAAGAAGCTGAACGGCCCGGCATTCGGTTGGCCGTCCTTGCTCACTGTCGTCACCAGCGCGATCGGCCGTGGGATGACGGTGCCGATCAGGATCTTGTAGCGCTCGCGTTCGGTGAGCTTGGCGAAATCGAAATGGGTATGATCGTGCATCTCAGGCCTCGGCAGCTATGCGGTGGGTTTCAAGCGGAGTGTGGCGCGACAGGTTCTCGAACCCGTCTTTTGTGACGACATACATGTCGCCGATATTGCAGCCGGCCGACAGCGGTTCCAGCCATTGCGTATGCAGCACGAACACCATGCCTTCTTCCATGCGGTCGTAATTATGGGAGGAAATGTTGAAGCTGTTCTGTCCGCCGGCCATGCCAACGGAATGGCCGAGATTGGGGTTATGTGGCCCATGCGTCGCGGGATAAACATGCATCAGGGTGCGGCCCTGTGCCTCCCAGTCGATGTTCTTCACATACTGGCGCGGGATAAGCCGTGCGCCGCCATCGTCCATCGGCGCCCAGTTGTACGGCATGGTGCGCGCTTCGGGCGACGTCAGCATACCGCGCTCGATCATCGGTTCGAAGGCGGCATTGTTGACATCACGCATCAGGGCGCCCGGCCGGATCAGCTTTTCGGCGCGCTTGACGCCCTCGGTGCAGGTGGCCAGCACCTCCTCCTGCCGTTTGGTGATGTCGCCCACGGCGATCATGCGAGCCGTCTGGGCGGTGTAGCCGCGATAGGTCACATTGGAGACGTAGAGATTGATCAGGTCTCCCGATCGGACCACATGGCCGTAAGGTTTGCCGCAATGGGTGCCGAATTCGTTGATACCGATCTGGTAACCGTCACCGGTCTCGCCGCCGAAGGAAAGTTGCGCCTGGGTGAAGGCGGCATAGATCTCGTGGTCGGTCACGCCGGGCTTTGCCACGTGATAGGCCGCCTGCGTGGCGATGCTGATGAGCTGCGCGGCCGCGCGAAACATCTCGATCTCACGCGGCGAGCGCACCTTCTGCATGCGGTCGAGAATGGCGTTGTCGGCCACGAACTTGGCCTTCGGCATCAGTTCGTCGAGGGCCGACCATAAGGTCAGCGAGGTGCGGTCGCCAATACGGCCGATCTGCGCCTTCGACAGGCCCATGCCGGTCAGTAGTTCGGCGCATTTTTCCGCCGTCTTGACGACGCTGTCGCCCGGACGATCGGCATATTCCCGGCCGATCGGGCCGATCTGCCAGATGTCCTCCACCAGCACAGGTTCGCCGCCCGGCGGCAGCAGCACGGACTGGGTGAAGAAGGAGAGAAGCACCATCGGCTTGTCGATATCGGTCGGGATGATCAGCACGCCTTCGCGCATCCAGTCGCAGATATAGCGCAGGTAATGGTTCGAGGTGTGGAACCAGCCGACGCCACCGGTATGCACGATCAGCGCATCATGCCCCGCTTCGACGGCCTGTCGGCGGATGCGGCGCAGGCGGTCCTCGAATTCCTCGACCGGCAAGGGAAGCGGTGCGGAGAAATCAAAATCCGGCTGAAAATCGGCGAGCAGCGATCCGACGCGATACGCTCCTGCCTTGGTGGCGGTCATGTTCATTGGGTATTCCTTCCAAAAATTGTTCCTGTTCGTCAGGCCTGCCGGGAGGGCGCCAGCACCCGCCTTGCCACCAGCATCACCACCAGCGTCAGGCCGATCAGCAGCCCCGACATGGCAGCGACGCGGACATCGAGCGATTCCTCTATCAGCGCGAACATTCTGAGCGGCAGCACCGTCGTCTGCGCATCGGCGAGGAAGAGCGAGACGGAAACATTGTCGAGCGACTGGATGAAGACGAGGAAAGCGCCGGCGAGAATACCGGGCGTCAGCAATGGCAGGATCACCCGCCTGAGCGTCGTGACCCAGCTCGCCCCCATGACCGTCGAAGCTTCCGCCAGCGAGGGATTGATGCCCTGCGCGACGACAGAAGCTGCCCGATACATCAGCGGCCCAAAAACCACGACATGGCCGATGACGGTGAGCCAGAGCGACGGCTGAAAGCCAACGAAATTGGCGACGATCAGCGCCGCCAGACCATAAACGAGGCTTGGCAGCACCAACGGCGCGAGAAGCAGCGGTTCGATCGTGTTGACCGAGCGGCGACGCATGCGCGCCATGCCGATCGTGGCGGGCACGGCAAACAGCAGCGAGCCGAGCACGGCAAGGCCCGCGATCTTCAGCGAATTGCCGGCTGCGATATGTTCGGTGCCGGAACGGATCGGGTCGAGCAGAGCCGCATACCAGCGCAGCGAAAAGCCTTCCGGAGGATATCGCAACGTCTGGCCCGAGGTGAACGACATGGTGATGGCAATGACGATCGGTGCCACCAGATAGATCAGGCTCAAGCCGCCGAAGCCGAAAACGAATGCCTTGTAGAGAAGGACCGGAAGTGGGTTTTCACGGATGTTACGCATGGCCGACGAGCCTCCGGTGGCGGGAAATCATGGTCATGGCGACAAGCAGGAAGCCGGTCGACATCAGGAGCACGACAGCGATCGCCGAGGCCATCGGCCAGTCGAACAGCGTGCCGACCTCGCGGTAGATCAACTGCGGCACATAGACGTTGCGCGCACCGCCGATAACGGCCTGGGTGACGAAGGATGCACTTGTGCTGGCAAAAACGAGGATCCAGCCCGCCAGCAAACCGGGCAGCATCATCGGCAAGAGAACCGTGACAAGAATGCGCCATGGGCCTGCACCCGAAACCTGCGCGGCCTCGGTAAAGGTGACCGGGATGCGCGACAGGATGGCAACCAGCGGCAGGATGATCAGCGGCAGGTCGATCTGGCACATGGCCATAACGAGGCCGAGTTCGGTGGACATCAGCGAGAACGGACGCTCGGCAAGTCCGAGCGCCACGAACGTCTCGCTGATCGGTCCCTGCCGGCCGAGAATGACGATCCAGGCAAAGGTACGCACCACATTGCTGGTGAGCATCGGGATCAGCGTCAGGAAAATGATGATCTGGCGGGCGGTTTTGCCGCTATGCCAGTAAAAAAGCGCGATCGGCACCCCGAGCAGGGTCGTGCTGACGATGGTCTGTAGACCGAGCTTGGCGGTATTGATCAGGACGCGGTAGTTGAACGCATCGCCGAAAAAGCGCGCGTAATTGTGCAGGGACAGGCCATCGGGGCCGATGAAGCTGAACCCGATGAGAACGGCGAGCGGCGTTGCAAAAAACGCCACCGACAGCAGAAGCATCGGGATAACGTATGGGAAACCGCTCGCTTTCATGGCGCTACCTCAACCGGCGACGAGAGCGTCGAACTGGCGGATCCATTCCGCGCGGTTCTTGTTGATCGCAGCCCAGTCCGGATAGACCAGCGACGCCAGCTGCTCGCGTTTCACATAGGCTTCGATGCCGGGGGTAAGCTCGACCTCCTTGTTGCTCGGGAACATTTCGTTCGGCGGCATTTTCAGCTTGTCCTGCGCGGCCTTGGAGATCGCGGCATCCATATAGGCATAGGCCGCGTCGACATTCTTGGCGCCCTTGGTCAGATGGATGTTGACGGGAGCGGCAGGCGAGCCGGTTTCGGGCTGGACGAACTCGGCCTTGAGGCCCAGCGCCTTGAGCTTGGCGACATTGCCCGTCGAGCACATGAAGACGGCGATTTCGCCCTGCTGGAACAGCGTCATCTGGTGGTTGGTGCTGGCAACAACACCCTTGATATGTTCCGGATGATCCTTGAACAGCTTGAACACGGCATCCATGTCGGTCGGGCCGGCCCCAAAGATCTTGGCGATCTCGGTATAGGCCATCACGCCGGTATTGGAGGCAAAGCCGGTCCACGAGACGAGCCCCTTATAGACCGGGTTTTCGAAAAGATCGCGGTAGCCCTTCGGTGCCGGAACGAGATCCGGGTTATAGGCGATGCCGTTAACCTCGACCGTCACGGTCGGGCCGTATTCGCCCTGGAATGCCGGATCCAGCATGCCCCAGTTTTTCAGCTTCGACGGATCGATCTTCTGGATAAGGTCATTCTCGACGGCGACCGCCATCTGGCCGGGCGACATCAGCAGCGTGTCGTAAGGCGGATTGCCGGGGCTTGCCATGACCTTGGCGAGCTGGTCCTGCGCCATGGCCGGGGCAACGGTCAGATCGAACCCGGCTTCCTTGACGAGCGGCGTCAGCACGGTGCGATAGCCGTCTTCCCAGTTGCCCGGAAAGGTCGCGGCAACAGCGGTGCCATTGGCGGCACGGGCAGCGAAAGGAACGGCCGCGGCGGCGGCCGCACCGGCAGCAAGCAGTCCGAAATGGCGTCGTGTGATGTTGAAATCTTGCATCTGTTCACCTCTGTTGTTGTTATTCACGGAATGCTTCCGGTTCGCTCGGAAAGGCGTGACACCTTATGGTGTCGATCTCGGCAAAGAGCTGTGCTCCCGGCTCGGGAATGAAGGTCGAAGGTCCGCGGACCTCCGAAGCACGAAGGTTTGTCCCGTCTTCGAGAAGGAGATCGTGGACAAGCGTGGGGCCAAGTGGAACGGATACCGTCAGCCGCGCCGGCAGAGCCGATGCGCTCGGCGTGGCAGACAGGCGAACGTCTTCCGGGCGGAAAGTGATCGTGACCTTGGAGCCCGCGGTGAAATTCAATCGGCGCGGCAGAACAAGAACCTTGCCGTTGGCAAGCGCGATCGTCGTTGCCTCGGCATCCAGGCGCTCCACCGTTCCATGCAGCGCATTGGCCTGACCGATAAACGTGTTGACGAACAGCGTTTTCGGTCGGTCGTAGACCGCCATCGGGGTGTCGATCTGCTCGACATTGCCCTTGTTCATCAGCACGAGGCGGCCAGCAAGGCTCTGCGCCTCTTCCTGGTCATGCGTGACGATCAGCGTGGTAATGCCAAGTGTCTTCTGCAGGTGGAGCAGCTGGACCTGCAGGTCGAAACGCAGCGCCCGATCCAGCGCACCGAACGGTTCGTCGAGAAGCAGAAGCGAAGGGCGCCCGGCAATGGCGCGGGCCACCGCCACGCGCTGCTGCTGGCCGCCGGAAAGCTCGCGCGGCAGCCGGTTGCCAAACCCCTTCAACTGCACGAGCGAGAGCATCTCCTCCACGCGCTCGCGGCGCTCGGCACGTGCCACCTTTTGGCAAGTGAGCGGATAGGCGATGTTTTCGGCCACCGTCAGGTGCGGAAACAGCGCATAGTTCTGGAACACCATGCCGATGCCACGCGCACGCGCCGAGACATTGGCGAGATCATGGCCACCGAGCTGGATCGCCCCGCTTTTCGGCTGGATCAGGCCGGCGATGGCGCGCAGCACCGTCGACTTGCCACAGCCGCTCGGCCCCAGCAGCGCAACGATCTCACCCGCCTTTATCTCGAAGGAAATGTCGCTGATCGCATTCTGTCCGCCATAACTATGGGTCAGGCCACGAACGCTGAGCTCTCTACCTTCTGCTGCATTCGAGGCCTGCGGCATGAATATCCCCTCGGGTTGCGCCTGACCTGACGAGAGCATCGCGCTCGCCGGCACCAGGCGGAGATGTGATCGGTCGACAATTTTGAGTTCGCTCTGGGTCATGCCAAGGGATTTGCAAGCAACGTGCCAACTCAGCGATTGATGTGGACGCTCGTATAGCAACCACATGAATTAAATAACCTATTTATGCGTTATATCGTTGCGCATATTTATGCGCATCGAAAAACGAAACAATGTAACCACCTATAAATTAAGCACCTTTGGTGGGCGGTGATTATTTGCTGTGCAGAGATTTTGGTTGGTTAGCGCATGAAACTGGCCGGTTCACGGCTCGGAGCCGCTTGCGCTAGAGGGATCACCGATCTCAGCAACATAAAGGATTGAAAGCAAATCCAGTATCTTACTCAGCGCCATCCAAGCCGGGTTGCTCGCCAGCGGCTTACAGTTCATTTTTTCATCAGTCCATATGCGCATGAATATGCGTAACTACGTTCGAAATCATTTCAGAATTTTATGACTAAAAACAACACATGAAAAACAATGACATACGGATGATGAAGGTAAGATGGCACGCCGATTGCATCGAGCCTTCCTGAAAATTCACGACAAAAGAAATGTGAAAAGGGGTTCCGCATGCAAAGCTTCAAGAAGACTCTCAAGGCAGGCCTGGCCGGCATCGCGTTTGCGCTACTCGCATCGACCACACAAGCGGCGGAAGGCACACCCGTGAAGATGGTGCCGGACGCGGATGTGGCCAAGCTTCCGGGCATCGCCTTCAATCAGAAACTGGCCGACAGCCTGCCCGCCGCGATCAAGGACAAGAAGATCATCAAGGTCGCAACCGACCTGACGCCTCCGATCAGCTTCCAGAACGAGGCCGGCAAGCTTGTCGGCATCGATGCGGACATCGCCTCGGCGCTGGGTGTCATTCTCGGCGTCGATGTGCAGATGACCAATGTCGGCGCAGGCGCCGCCATCGTTCCGGCCGTCCTGTCGAAACGTTTCGACATGACCCTTTCCGGCATCAATGACGACGTCGAGCTGGAGAAGCAGGTTGATGTGATCGACTACATGTATGATGCGACGACGATCATGACGGTCAAGGGCAATCCGCTCGGCATCAAGAGCATGGCAGACCTCTGCGGCAAGAAGGTTGCCGTTCCGGTCGGCACCTTCCAGAACAGGCTGGTCGTCGCCGCATCGGCAAAATGCACAACGACGCCCATCGAGATCATGTCCATCCCGAAAATGCCGGATGTTCTGCAGGCCGTGCGCACGGGCCGCGCCGACGCAACCGTCAACGGCTACGCAACCAGCGTCTACACGACCGAAAAGCAGACCGGCAAGGGCGTCGGCCTGCAGGCACTGCCGGACGTGCGTCTCGCCGTCGGCTACCTCGGCATGCTGGTCTCCAAGGACAATGCGGAATTGCGCGACACCGTGGTCGCCTCACTCCAGCACATGGTCGATAGCGGCGCCTATCAGGCGATCATGGAGAAATGGAGCCTTGGCCCGCTTGCCGTGAAGACGGTCAAGTTCAACGACGCTGCCTCGATGCCGGTGGACTGAGCCATGTCTTTCGTCCAACAGTCCCTCAGCATGGCAATGGCTCCTCCGATCGGCAAGACAGTCCGGTTCGGGCAGCTCTTCACTGGTACCGTCGCGATTATCGCGCTGGCTCTCATGCTTCTGGTCATTGGGCGAAATCAAAGCGTCCAATGGAGCGAAATCCCGCGCTACATGATCGATCCCGTCATTCTCGACGGCGTCGTCCTCACGCTTGAACTGACGGCCGGCGCCATGGTCGCCGGCATCGTCATCGGTTGCCTCGTTGCCATCATGGCCACCAGCCAGAACGTTGTCCTGAAGGCGATCGCGGTCGCCTTTGTCTGGTGGTTCCGCGGCGTACCGCTGATCGTCCAGATTTTCTTCTGGTTCAACATCGCGCTGTTCATTCCGGAAGTCGGGATCGGCTCTTGGTCCGTCTCGGTAAACGACATTGTTACACCCGCCCTTGCGGGCTTCCTGGCGCTCGGCCTGCACGAGGCGGCCAATATGAGCGAGATCATCCGTAGCGGCCTGACAGCCGTGGATAGGGGGCAGCGCGAGGCCGCATCCTCTTTGGGTCTCAGACCACTCCAGACCCTGCGGACAGTGGTGCTGCCACAGGCGATCCGTCTGATCGTTCCGCCGACCGGCAACCAGGCGATCGGCATGCTGAAGGCGAGTGCCATCGTTTCCGTCATCGGCATGCAGGATTTGCTGACACAGGCGCAGGCCATCTATGCCCGCAACTTCCTGGTCATCGAACTGCTCTGCGTTGCTTCGCTCTGGTACCTCGGGATCACCACAATTGCCTCGGTCGGCCAGCATTATCTGGAACGGAAACTTGCGCCGAAAGGCCGCTCGAGCAGGAATGAGAAGTGATCATCCGCACGCGAAAGCGCTGGCAGCAGCGTCAAGAAAATCAACCAAACAGGGATCGCCAGCGCAGCGCATCCCAACAGGAAACACCAAGGAGACCATCATGAAACTGGGTATCGATAGCCAAAAACTTCCCGAGTTCCTGAAGCGGGGGCCGCTGGCAAGCCTCGACCATGTCAAGGAACTCGGCCTTGGCGGGCTGTTTTTCCCGACCGTTCTCGACATGAACCCGACGCTCGACAAGAGTGCGCTTCGCGACATCCGGACGAAAGCAGACGAGCTTGGGCTTTATCTCGAAGCGGGGGTCGGCAAGATCAATCCTTATTGCAGCGCCGAAGCCCCCGAATTTCGGGCGATTGGTGGTGGCGACGTCATTCTGGGCTTCACCCGGATGATCGAGGCGAGCGCCGCGATCGGCTGCCGCGAACTATGGATCTCGCCGGGCAATTTCAAATCGGAATACCGTGGCAGGTTGGCCAACGATCGCTTTCGCACTGACGTCACCTGGGACGAGCAGTTGCTGGCCATCGAGAAGGTCTTGTTGAAGCTCACTCCAGTCGCGCGCGCCAACGGTGTCCACCTCAACATGGAAACCCATGACGAAATCACCTCCTTCGAAATCCTGCGCTTGATCGAAAAGGTCGGCGAGGATTGCATGGGGATCGTCTTCGACACTGCCAATGGCCTGCAGCGCGGCGAACATCCGGTTTACGTGGCGAAGCGCGTCGCCCCCTATGTTCGCCAGACCCATATCAAGGATGCCTATGTCGCTCATGCGACCGGCGGCCTCGATTTCCAGACCCGCCCCGTCGGTCGCGGTATCGTCGATTTCGCAACAATCATTCCCATTCTCGCCAAGGCGAAACCGGACCTCAATCTTTCACTGGAGGTCGCAGCCTCCGTCGAAGACAAGCCGCGCAAGGCCAATCCGCGCCAGTGCATCGAGATTGATGACCCGATCTGGCGCGCAGGGCATCCGGACCTGAATGCGGAAGAACTCGAGGCCTATCTATCCATGGTCAGCGTGTTCGAAAAGCACGTTGCCTCCGGAGAAATCCCGGATTGGGAAGCGTATGAGGCAAGCCACTACGGTTATCCGACCTACGAAAAACAGGCCTACGGTTTTGGCGAGGCAATCACCTTCATCCGCAGCTCTGTAAGACATATCGAGACGATCTGCGCTGACAACGGCATCACACTCTCCACATCGACGACCAAACGCCAGGCCGCCTGACCCGGCATTTTCCAAGTCCATGGCGACATAAGTCGCCATGGACAATTAAAACGCTGTGCCGACTGGATTTTCGGCAAACGTCGATATACGCAACAATATTTCTATGAACATAATTAGATCGAACGGCCCACGCCGCGGATGCATTTGGAGCAGCACATGAAAAGGACGCGCCGTCAAACAACGAAAGCAGCGCCGAAGGCCAACACCGCGGTTGATGCGGCTGAAAGCGCCAATGACGACGTCTCCGAGCGGATCCGCACAACACTCGCTAGTGCCATCGGCGAAGGCGCTCTGAAGCCGGGAACAAAGATCCTCGAAGATGCGATCGCCGACCACTTTGGCGTCAGCCGCACCGTCGTTCGCGGCGCCCTCGGCGTTCTCGAAAGCGACCATCTCCTCGAGCGAAAACGGAACCGCGGCACCTTCGTCGCCGAGCCTGGCATCGAAGAAGCCAAGGCCCTGTTCGAGTCACGCCGCAAGATAGAACATGCAATCCTCGATCTAGTCATGACCCGCGCGACTTCCGAGCAACTGGATGCGCTCGAAAAGCTGACTGACGAGGAAGAGCATATCCACCATCACGGCGACGAGAAGTCGAAGACGGTACTCTCCGGTAAGTTCCATATCGTGCTGGCGGAACTCGGCGGCAACGCCGTCATGACCGAAATACTGTCGAAGATCGTCGCTCGTCTGTCACTGGTCATGGCGCTTTACGAGGAAGAAAAGCAGGACGATTGCGGCGCCGACCACCACCGGCTGATCGTCACGGCGCTGAAAGCCAAGGATCTGGCCAAGGCTCAGCAATTGATGGACCACCACCTTGCCGATATCGAAGGTCGGGTGCGACTGACCGAGGGTCAGGGCGATCGCCATACGTTCATGGCAGTGCTGGAGAACTTTTCCTGATCGATATTTTCTCTTGATCGGGCTCGAACCGTGGCCCCACTGGTTCCATCAAGCCCTTACTGATTTCGCTCCACTATTTGGCCGATGCGTTTCGCCGCTCCCGGTCGCATATCAGCCGGCAGCTCAATCTCCGACAGCGGAGCGTCACCGACGCGGACGACCATCACCATGCCCATGTCGTAATGCGGCGTGCACATTATGCCATAGAAACCTTCTTCGGTGAAGGTAACCTCGATTTCCTGATTGATTTTGCCCTTGAACGGTGTGGCTCCCTCGGGAAGAAAATCCTTGATCGTCGCAGCATTATGCCCGCGCTGGGTCGCCAGAAACTTCACCGTGTCACCGGGGTTCAGCGACAAGAAATCTGGCTCGAAAGCCATGCCGCCGGTCGCGTTGCCGTTCAGCATTTTTACTTCAAAAGTCTCGGCATGGGCAGCGATTGGCGCCAGAGCCAGGAGAGTGGCAAAGAAAATGGAGCGCATGGAAAACCTCATTGAATGGACTGGAACCGGATCAGGCGTGAGCCATCCGTATCTTCGATAAAACGGGCCGTGACGCCAAAAACATCGCGGATAAGATCAGGTGTCAAAATCTCGGCTGGAGCGCCGACCGCCAAAAGCGAACCTCTCGACATCACGCCGATCCGGTCGCAGGTCATCGCCTGATTGAGATCGTGAAGCGCGATCACCGACGTGATCGGAAGCGCTTTGATCAGACCGAGGATCGACAGTTGATGCTGGATATCGAGATGGTTGGTCGGCTCGTCGAGCAGCAGTATCTTCGGCTGTTGCGCGAGCGCGCGGGCGATATGGACACGCTGTTTTTCGCCACCGGACAACGTGTGCCACGACCGCTTTTCCATGCCGGCCATATCGACCTGCCGCAGGACTTCGGCCACGATCCGGTCATCCGCTGCCGACCACGGCTGCAATGCCGACAGCCACGCCGTTCGGCCAAGTTCGACGGCGTCGCGGACGGTCAGGCGCTCGAATGTGTCGCTCTGCTGCTCGACGAAGGCCAAGGTCTGGCCAACCTCCCGCCTGTTCATCCGCATCATAGGCTGATCTTGCAGCATGACTGTGCCTGAAGATGGCGTGAGGATCCCGGCCAGAAGTTTCAGCAGTGTCGACTTCCCCGAGCCGTTCGGACCGATCAACCCGAGCGTCTCTCCCTCCCGCACCTCAAGAGAGACATCTTCCACGATGCGGGTGCCTCGCACCTTCCAGCTTAAATCTTCAGCCGTCAGGATCATCGAATGCGCCTTCCGCGAATGAGGATGAGGGCAAAACCCGGTGCGCCGACAAGGGCGGTGATGACGCCGATCGGCAGGACCTGATTGGGCACGAGGACCCGCGAGCCGATATCGGCAAGCACGAGAAATACCGCCCCCATTAATGCTGACACGGGCAGAAGCCGGGCGTGTCGTGGCCCTACTAGAAAGCGCGCGGCGTGCGGGATGACGATGCCGACGAAACCGATCGAGCCGACGATACTGACCATGACGGCGGTCATCATCGCCGCCGTGCCGATGACAATCGCCTGCACCTTGCGCACCGGCACGCCAAGCGAAGCGGCAGAGTCCGCACCGAAGGTGAAGGCATCGAGTGCCCGGCGATGCCATATGCAAATACACACGCCGACAATGGCGATCGGCACAGCCAACATAACATCGTTCCAGCGCACGCCGCTGAGGTTCCCCATCAGCCAGAACATCACGCCACGCACCTGCTCGGCATTGGCAGAACGGGTGATGATGAACGATGTCAGGGCGTTGAAAAGCTGCGAACCTGCAATGCCGGCCAGGATGATCAGGCCAGTCGCCTGGATGCCGACACCGCCGCCCGCAGCGCGCGCCAGAATGACCACCATCAGAAAGGCGATGAGCGAACCAGCAAATGCGCCAAGCGAGAGCGAAAGAAGCCCGCCACCTATCCCCAGGATTAGAATGGTGACCGCGCCCGTCGATGCACCGGCAGAAATCCCGAGAATGTAGGGATCGGCCAGTGCATTTCGCAGCATTGCTTGAAGAACCACACCGGACACGGCCAGCGACGCACCGCAGCAGGCAGCAACGATGGCGCGCGTCAGCCGGTAATTCCAAATGATGCCCGCGTCGATCGGATCAACGACATAGGATGCACCAAACATCTTGTTGGCCAGAGTCTGGCCGACAAGATGGAGCGGCATGGACGTCTCCCCAACGGAGACGCCCAACGCAATGGCAATGAGGAGCAGGAGGACGGAGCCGGCCAGATAACCGATCCGGCGTGGGGCGATCCGTCCGTCCTGCTCGGCGGCGATATCGGTCACTGCTTGCCCTTGATGTCTTCAAGCGCGTCAGCAACAGTTTCGATACCGGTCGGGATGCGAATGCCGGCATGGACTGCATGGGCATCGACCACGACGATATTACCGTTCTTGACGGCCTTCATTTCACGGGTCACGGGATCGCTCTTCAGGTAGTCGAGTTTCACCTGATAGTCGTCGGCCGGATAACGGCGGCGATCCATGCGGGCGATGATGATGACATCTGGATTGGCCTTGGCGATCGTCTCCCAACCGACGGATGGATACTCCTCGTCACTTCCCACCACGTTCGTCATTCCGAGCGTGTTCATTATGAAACCAGGAATACCCTTCTGGCCGGCGACAAAAGGATCGAGATCGATGTCGGCGCTGGAGAACCAGAACACGGCCGAAACATCCTGCAGGTCGAGCGCCTTGGCCTTTGCGGCAGCAGCGGACACGCGTGAGCGAAGCTGCTCTTCGAGCTTGTCGCCCCGATCCTGCACGTCGAAAATCGTCGAGAGTTCATCGACAGCGCGGTAAACCGTATCGATCGAGAACGGCACCTTGCGCGAGCCGTCGCCGCCCGAAAGGTTATCCTTGCCGACGCAATCAGCAGGCATGGCATACACATTGATACCGAGCTCGTTGAACTGCTGGCGCGTGCCGACTACGCCCTGAGGGCCGACATGGACCTCGAACTGGGTCGTCACCAACTCGGGCTTCTTGGCAGCCACAGCCTCGAAGCCCGGGTGGTTGTCTGCCAGGCGCGGGACCTTGTCATTGACGTCCTTAAACTCCGGCTGAACCTCGTTGAACCAGACCGAGGTGCCTACAACCTTATCACCAAGACCGAGCGCATAGAGCATTTCGGTCGTCGACTGGCCGACGGCGGCCACGCTTTTCGGCGCAGCATTGAAGGTCACGTCCTGACCGCAATTGCTGATCGTCAGCGGATAGGTCGTCGAGGCGGCATAAGCGCCGGAACTAGCGAATAGAAGGGTCGAAAAGGCAAGCGCTGCCTTGAGTTTCATCATGGTCAATCTTCGGTCAGTGAAAAGAACCCGATCGGGGATCATCAAGGCGGCATGGGACACCCGCCTGCCGGTTTTCACCGCCATTCGGTACAGCATGCAAAAACGCTGCAAACATCCGCTTCCTCCTCCGGACACCCCGCCGGCATTAGTTTATCCAGGTGTCGGCAGGTCTCCTGACTGACGGGTCGCTGCATCCTCTCGCCTTCCCGAGCCAATCGCCCAGTGGCCGATGAAAGGATGCTCGCCGCCTACAGTTGCGGGGGCAGTTTCGTTTGACGGATCGCTCCGTCTCGAATTCCCTGTTCGTCCCTTACGGGAACCGACGGTTGAGAGCTATACAGGCTTGGGATTGCCACGCAAGCGTTGGATCTGCGTCAGCGCGGCTTTGTCGCTGTCAGCACGAAATATTCGATTTGCCGTGCGCTATCATCGTAGACGGCACCGTATGGATGGTTCTGAAAAAGGTGCCCCCAAGACTGGATATCCTGGAACCCGACCTCGTTCAGCATAGACTTGGCATCGCTTGCCGTCAGGCCGTTGAAAAACGGGAGATGCCCACCAAACTCCACAGCACTGTCGTTCTTCCGATGCAAAAACCACAAGCCATCCGAGACGAACACCTGTCCGCCCGGTCGAAGAATATGTTCGGCCAAAGCCAATGCATCTGTCGGGTTCTCCAATGTCCAGAGAACGTTTCGGAGGGTAACGATATCCGAGCTTTCGTCGGCAAGATCGGCATCGTCCATCGAGGAATGCACGAAATCCACGGTGAGCCCGCGATCGTCGGCATCCTGGCGCGCATGGGACAGCATGACTTCGGAACCATCCACGGCGGTGACGTGATGCCCCAACTCAGCAAGCATCAGCGCGCAGGCACCCGTGCCGCAGCCAAGATCGATTGCGGTCCGGGCATCCTCGCCGAGTGCCGCTGAAAACACGCTCTTCCACTCGTCATGGTTACGCTTGTGCGATGCCGCGCCGTTGAAGCGGTGTGCCCGCCCATTCCAATGTTCGGACATGGCTTTGGCGGTGTTTGGTGCAGCTTTCATGATCAACCTCCGGCAATGGAGTTCGCCCCGACTTCGAGCCAACCCTTTGAGATAGCACCCGGCTCAAGAGCCGGGTGCGTTTTCAATCACCGTATTAGTGCGCCTTCATCTCGCTGACGATCTCTTTCGCATCCATTGAGGACGGATAGTAGGTCGGCCAATGGGTCACTTCGTTCAGAAGGGCCGCGCGGTCATTGCCCCAATAGAGATGATAGTGGCCAGCCTTGTTCGGCGCGATGCCGTGGTCGCTGAACTGGATGAACTGCGGAGCCGTCTTATCGCCCTCAGTTTTCTTGAAGATGAAGCGAACGCCGCGATTGCCCTTCTTGTAGGTCAGGATTTCCTTGCCGTCATAGGCATAATGACCGGCCAGCCGCTTGCCCTTCTCGTAGAAGGTCACGACATCGCCTTCGATGGTGATGCGGTCGACATCGGTCTTGTAACCGACTTCGTATTCAGCGCGAATGTCCTCGACCTTGGCCGTACCCTTTTCAGCCTTTTGCTCGAAGACCGGCTCCAGCGTGCCGTCCTTGAGATACGGGTAAACCGACTGCCAGTCACCGGCATAGTCCGAAAGCGGACGATCCTTCACCTGGCTGTCTTCAAAATAGCCGGCATAGATTTTCGGGTCGCCATGGCTGTGGGCGTGATCATGACCGTGATCGTGGCCATGCTCGCCTTCGGCGTGTTCGTGAACCTTGCCGCTGCCGCCTGCAACAGCAATGTTGTAGGGCTTGCCCTCGACTTTGACCGTCCCGACTTCCTTCAGTTCGGTCTTCGAGATGCGACGAACGACGCCTGCATTCGGATCGGTCATCACCACTTCATCACCGGCCATGGCGATACGCGGACGCGGGTCGTTCCAGTGACCATCCATGGAATAGGGCTCGGTGACCTTGGCGCTCTTGGCAAGCTTGCCTGCGAGTACGTCGATCTGGTGCAGCGTGCCGTCTTCCGTCAGCACGTAACCGAAACGGGCATTGGCCGGATCGAGCACGAAATCGATGCGGCGGAACGGCAGCTCGATATACTGAAAGGTCGGTGCATCGACCGGATCGACGACGACGAGGCCCTTGGCGCCGTAATTGCCGAGGAAGACCTGCATGCTCTTTGCACCGAGCAGCGTTCCGGTGGTCTGGCCAGCCGGCAGATCGGCCGGATAGGCCAGCATTTTCGTGACCGGGCCATCTGCGCCGGCAGTCACTGTCAGGATACCTTCCTTGCAACCGGCGGCGAGATAGGCGCCGGAGAAGGCTTCGCCATGGATGCCGGTGCAGGTAGCGACGTCACCAGCCACCGTACCGTCTTCCTTGACGGCGCGCAGGCCGACGCGCGTCGGGGCGGCATCGCCTTCGACCGGGGCATCGGAGGCAACCGTCGTCACCCAGCCACTGCCGACAGGCGCCGCAAAGCCGTGATGGGCGCGGGCCTGTTTCAACTGCTTGGATTCGATCTCGTTATGGGCAAGCTCATGCGCCTCGACGATTTCGGCATAACCACCCTTGTCGAAGTTGATGACGATCTTGCCGTCATGATCGATGACGTGGAAGGGACGCGGACCGGTCAGCGGCTTTTCGACAGCCGACGGATTTTCAATCTCGATATCCGAATGATCGCCATGCGAATGCAGCGAGATGCCACTATTGATGAAGTGGACCGTATCGTTGTCGGATTCGACGGCAACGATCGCGGCACCTTCATTGACACTGTATAGCTTGTTCTGGCCGGTCGTCTTGAAGTCCCAACGGTTTTCCGGCTTTTCGAGGTCGAAGGCCGTGACCTTGGCGTCCTTGTGATCGCCGACGAAGACGCGGTACAGCGTGACGTCTTCCTCATCGTCATGAGCGAAAGCGGCCGGGCCGCTGAGGCTGACGGCGATCGCCAGGGCGGATGCGCCCAGGATCCAGTGTTTCATATCCATCTCTCCTTAATGATATTACATAACATTCACAGGCCGCGTTTTGCCGGCCTGAATGGGTTTTCTCAGCCCTTGTTGATGGCCGAAACGAGGGTTTTGACGTTGTAACGCATCATGTCGATATAGGTCGGTGCGGGACCATCAGCGGGCGACAGCGCGTCCGAATACAGTGTTCCTCCGAGCGTCAGCCCGGCTTCCAACGCGATCTGCTCCACAAGACGGCTATCGGCAATGTTTTCGGCAAAGACGGCGGCTGCGCGCTTCTCGCGGATCTCGCGGATCAGCGAGGCCACATCGGCGGCCGAGGCCTCGGAATCTGTCGAAACGCCCTGCGGCGACAGGAAGGAAATGCCATAGTCACGCTCGAAATAACGGAAGGCATTGTGCGCGACAACGGCGACGCGATGATCCTGCGCGATCGCGCCGATCTGTGTCTTGATGTCCGTATCGAGGGCCGTCAGCTTTTCGGTATAGGCAGCGGCATTGGACTTGTATGTCGCGCAGTAGTCAGCATCGGCGGCGCAAAAGGCTTTTTCGATATTCTGGACATAGGTTTTGACATTGGCGACCGATTGCCATGCATGCGGATCATTGGGTGTGGCATGGAAAATCGCCTTGCCATCGACGAAGTGGTAGTGACCGCCCTTGGGGTCGTTCAGAATGTTGGCGCCATCGGTGACGGTGGTGACGGGCGCTTCTGCCTGGCTGGCTTCGATCAGGCGCTCCATAAAGCCCTCAAGCAGCAGGCCGTTGACCAGAATGACGTCAGCGCGCGCCAAAGCCATGGCATCGGCAGGGCGCGGTTCATAGACATGCGCGTCGCCATCGGGGCCGACCAGCGTTCTAAGTTCGATATGATCGCCGCCGACCTGCTTTGCCAGATCTCCGATGATGGAGAAGCTGGCGACGACCGACAGTTTTTTGTCTTGCGCAAAGGCCGGCGTGCCGAAGGCGCCGAGCGAAGCGGCGATGAGACCGCTGAGGAGGAACGTCCGTTTCTTCATGGGTATTTCCAATGGCAGTTTGAGTTCAGGCGGCTCTGTGAGCAGAGCGCGGCAGTCGAGACAGAAGAAGTCCGCGCGGGCTTGCAATGACGGAGATGAAATAGATGGCGCCCGCAGACAGGATGATGGCTGGGCCGGATGGCAGCGATGCATGGTAGGACAACAACAGGCCCGACATCGACGAAACAAGACCGATGGCGATCGCCAGCAGGCACATGGTCAAAACATGCTGCGACCAGAAGCGGGCAGACGCCGCCGGCAGAACCATCAATCCAACCGACAGCAGCGTCCCTAACGCCTGGAAACCGGCAACCAGATTGATGACGACGAGGCCGAGAAAGATGAAATGCACCGGCGAACCGAGGCGGGAAACCGAGCGCAGGAACAGTGGGTCCATGCATTCAGCGACCAGTGCGCGCCAGAACAGTCCAAGCAGGACGAGAGTGATGGCGGCCACTAACGCGATCAGCGTCAGCGCATCATTGTTCAAGGCAAGCACAGTCCCAAACAGGACATGCATCAGATCGACGCTCGATCCGCGCAGGGACACCATCAACACGCCCAATGACAGCGAAATCAGATAGAAGGCCGCCATGGCGGCATCCTCTTTCTGCACCGTCAGACGCGCGACCGCCCCTGCCCCGAGCGCCACGAAAATGCCGGCGATCAGGCCGCCGATCGTCATCGGCACGATCTGCAGCCCGTACATGAGAAAGCCGGCGGCAGCGCCCGGCAGGATGGCATGTGCCATCGCATCTCCGGTCAGGCTCATGCGTCGCAGCATCAGGAATACGCCGACCGGGCAGGCGCTCAGCGACAACATCAGCGCGCCGCCAAGAGCCCTTTGCATGAAGGCAAATTCGATAAATGGAAGGATCAGGGCATCATAGAGCACGGTCATGACTTGGCCCCACCTGCTACGCGCTGGAGGGCGACAGGCGGCGTCTCTACATGGGCGGGCTCATGGTGGCGGTGGTGATCGTGACCATGTCCAGCCGGTGCGCACCATGGGGCATTCTCGTCCCAGGCTTCATGATATTGCCGCGCCCGCAGAAGATTCTCGGCTGACAGGGTCTGATGCACCTCGCCCCAGGCGACCGGCTGTCGCGCCAGAAGCAAGGCTTCCGGAAAATGCTCGCGCACCAGATCGAGGTCATGCACAACGACCATCACCGTGCGGCTCTCGCCATGCCAGCTTTTGATCAGCGCCACGAGATCGGTGATCGTGCGCGCATCTACAGCGTTGAAAGGCTCGTCGAGAAGGATCAGATCCGCATCCTGAACCAGAACACGGGCAAACAGCGCACGCTGCATCTGTCCGCCGGAGAGCGTATCGATCGAGCGCTTTTCAAAACCTTCCAGTCCGACGGCCTTCAGCGCATTGGCAACGGCCTGCCGGTCTTCCGCCCGGTGACGGCCCAGGAGACCGCGGCGGGGCCAGAGACCGAGCGACACGAGATCAACGACACGGGCGGGAAAGGTGCGATCCAGCTCCGACTGCTGCGGCAGATAGGCAAGCCGGGTTCCAGCCGCCACCGAGCAGGCACCATCCATCGGCCGCAACAGGCCGACAATACCCTTCATCAGGGTCGACTTGCCCGAACCATTGCCGCCGACGACAGCCACGAGACTGCCCTTGCGCACGACACCATTCAGATGATGCACAGCCGGATGGCGATTATAACCCAGCGTCAGATCGCTGAATGTCAGGCAGGCTTGAGACATCGACGTGCTTGCTTCCTGTTTGCAGTTGGCAGGCTACTCAATACGCCGACCCTTGTAATGTTATTACATTTATCATCGTTTGCCGGGAGTGCAATGATGTTTTTGACGCCAATCGATTTTTCCACGGAGGTTGCCTGCGGTTAGCAAGCGCATGTCCAAGCTGTCAGCCGAGAGACGCGCCTCCGATCACGATCAGGTGGGCAATCGCCTTCCCAACCTCCCCTTCTGTCACCTGGCTGATCGGCTTGTGGATGGAAACCTGATCGGTCCGGCCGTCGCACATCACGAGAATGACCGTCTCCCTCGGAGGACAATCCGGCAAGGTGCAGGCGAGTTCGTTGACGGAGACGATCGCGGCCTGAGGCAGGTCCAGTGTTGCGCGCACCCATCCCTTTATGGTGCGGGTTTTGGCGATGATGCCGGACGAACCGCGGGCCAGGGGATTGTTGAATGCGCCGGTCATGACAGGGGCCGTTTTCTTCGGGCAGATTTTGGAGCCAGCACCTCGAAAAGCTCTCTTATCGGTTTGAGCGGCATGTCCTGACCGATCAGAACGACGCGACTTGAGCGATCGCCATCCGGCCAGGCATTAAGCCGCTGCAGCGGGTAGAGCCGATGCTGGACGGCATGGGCGACAACCGGACGTTCGGGATTGTCGCTGACGGCAAAGATGCCCTTGAGTCGCAGAAGACCGGACTGGGTATTGGTCGTAACGATATGCAGAAACGTTTGCAGCGCCTGCGGGTCGAGTGGCACGTCATAGGTCAGGGACACCGCCTCGATCTCGTCGCCATGCCGGTTGAGATCATGCGAATGGTCATGGCGCCTGGCCAGCGCCTCCATAGCAAGCCATCCCTGAACGTCCTCGGCCTTCCCGGAGATGGAATAGCGGGCGTCGTCGAAGAGCCGACTGAGTTCGAATGTCCCGGCATGCCGATCGTGGAAACGGGCTCCCGGATTGAGCAGGGCGAGTTCATGAGGCCAGTCGTGCTCCGCGTCGGCCAGATCCGTCTTCGTCAGCACGACATCATCGGCAAACGCAAGTTGCTTCCACCCCTCGACAAGACTGTCGAGTGTGGCCCGACCGCTCAGGACATCGAATGTCGTGATCACGCGGGACAGGTGGAAATGCCGCGCGACGATGTGATCCCGGAGACCCA
Organism: Neorhizobium sp. UBA3556; assembly: GCA_002376235.1. Taxonomy (GTDB): domain Bacteria; phylum Pseudomonadota; class Alphaproteobacteria; order Rhizobiales; family Rhizobiaceae; genus Neorhizobium. The sequence continues at coordinate 44,370 of DFNX01000005.1, forward strand.
AAGCCGGCGCGCCGCCCGGAATGAGGCTGTTGATGATCGGAGCGGGATCGGCAAGCCCCGTAGTCTCGATGATCACGCGCTCGATGGCCGGCACCTGACCCTTGATGAGAGCATCATGAAGTTCGTGGAGCGAAACACGGATATCGCTCGTTGCCGTGCAGCAGATACAGCCCGTCGTGGTTTGGAAATAGGTTTCCGAACCGGTCCGAACGAGGCCGTGATCGATCGGAACCGTTCCGAACTCGTTGACGATGACGGCCGTGCCGGCCATTCGGCAATCACCGAGAATATCATTGAGCAGCGTTGTCTTACCTGAACCCAGAAATCCGGTGAGCAAGGTCACGGGGACAGGATCATAATGTCCGTTCACATCGATATCTCTGGTCATGTTTGCGGGGCGACTTTTCCGAAACAGGTGTGTGAACATATTGCCTTTCCCCATTTCTCGGACGACGACGGTTCACAGCGCCCTGCCCCGACATCTCGTTCTGCAATCCATACGATTGACAGCAACCACCTACGTAATGTTATTACATTCGTCAATGCAAGTTGCGAAATAACGCAACGGACATGGTGGTACCGGCCATCATTCGCGCCTGAACAGCCTCATTTTGAAGGGTAGCCTTTTGTTGCAGTCAGTGGACCTGAAGAAACCTAAACTGACGCGAAACCAGCATCTGGTCATGACTGTGCTGGAGGACGCCGAGAAGCCATTGACCGCGTATCGCATCCTTGAGCAATTGCAGGACGCGGGGCTCAATGCACCGCTGCAAATCTACCGAGCGCTGGAGCGGTTGATAAAGATGGGGCGTGTGCATCGCCTCGAAAGCCTGAATGCATTTATCGCCTGCAGCCATTCCTCACATGGGCACATCCACCCGCATAGTACAGCGTTCCACATCTGCGAAGAGTGCGGCCATGTTGCCGAGTTTCATGACGGCAGGGTCGAGCGGGCATTGCTTCGCCAAGCCCGCGAGAGCGGCTTTGACATCAGGCACAGCACGATAGAAATTCGCGGCATGTGCAGCGGTTGCAATATAAACTGTCGGTGAAAGTACGCTGGCATTGGTTCTGCTTTCCAGCCCGGACTTGCTTCGCTAGCTTATAGGCCGTGAACAACATGACGAACAGGATTGCACGTGGGCAAGACGAATCTTCTGACAAAGAAGCAGGCGCTTGTGCTCGGCGGGCGATGTCACGTTGTTTCAACAACGCCCGAACGGGTGATGTCACGTTGTTGACTGAAGCTGGGCGAAGGGGTTGCCGTTGGACTCAGACAGCTGCGCCGGTTACGGCTTTCCACTGCGCCATTGCGCGGGTTCTATGAATGTGGATGGCGAGGGTAGAGTGCTTCTGGTGTTGTGGGACGAAGTGATTTCTGACTGCAGAGAAGACCGAGATGAAACGTTGTAAGCCGCCGACAGATCGAAAGGCCTGCATCACCCTTTCTCGCTTTCGTAGCGGCAGGTGCGAATTCTCCGCACGATTGTTCAGGCCTTTGTGCGCTCGATGCTCGACGGTCGGCATAACATCCCGTCTTGCTGCTCCGTAGGAGCGCAGTTTGTCGGTGACGATCCGCTTTGGTGCAAGACCTTGCTTCTTCAGCAATCTAACCAGCAATCGCTTGGCAGCCTTCGTGTCGCGACGGGCCTGCACGATTTCGTCGAGTACATAACCGTCCTGGTCGACGGCGCGCCAAAGCCAGTGTTTCCGGCCACCAATGGAAATCACCACCTCGTCCAGATGCCAGATATCCTTTCGCGATGGCTTCTTTCTTCGCAACTGCTTTGCGTAGGCCGCCCCGAACTTGCGACCCCATCGCCGGATCGTTTCGTAAGAGACAATGATGCCGCGTTCCAGAAGCATTTCCTCAACCAGCCGCAGGCTCAATGGAAATCGGAAATAAAGCCACACCGCGTGGGCGATGATCTGCGGTGGAAACCGGTGGTTCTTATAGCTGACGGCGAGACTGCTCATCAGCCCCAGATAGCCATCAACCGTTAAGTCACCAACAACGTGACATCGCCCCCGGATGCGCTTCGGCTTGCC
>DFNX01000011.1 GCA_002376235.1 Neorhizobium sp. UBA3556
GCGACATTTCCTCCAGCCATCATCGCGCACAGCGCGCCGCCGCCATGAGCGTATGGGCGGAAATCGCTCGGACCTGAACGGCAAGCCGAGCAGAAACCCAGGCTGTCGCCCGACGGACATTAAGTTTACGATGCCGGAGCGTGAGTTCACCGACAAGAGACTTTATGCCCGTCGATCAAACAACGTGACATCGCCGTTGCTTCCGGTGGATGCGGCATCGAATCCGGAAGAAAATGTCCAGTCCTTGTTGAAGCAGATGGTCTTACGCGTGTTTTTCCTCGACAGTTAATCTGTTGGGAATTGGCGTTGTCGGATCATAGATGTGAAGTTCAGCCAGGTGATCTCACCCGAGCTTGATCGAAAGACCGAAAACCGCCTTTTCGATATCGACTGCATCGAAGCCGATCTTGAACACGCGCGCTCCCCAGACATCGAGATGGCGAGGATCTGTGATTTCTATCGGTTCAACGCCGGTGATGCGAAGGTTGACCGGAGTGATAAGAAGCGGGCGTTCCCTTCCATTTATCCGGCAAGTCCCATCCGTACCAACTGCTATTTCGCGATTGGATACATAAAGAGGAAGCTCAAAGCGGGTTAGCGGTTCGCCCAGGTCGATCTCGTCGCGGATTTCGATTTCGGCCGCATCATGGTTGAAGCCGATATGCCGGACCATTCGCCGTGATCCGGGATCACTGAAATAGGTGGGGCTGGCATCAAGAGACAGAAGGCTTCTGACGCCTTCGCGCCAATAGCTGACGTAGCGCGCCTGAAAACCTTTTCCCGCATGTTGCAGCCGACCGTTGAAAGACGGAACGTTATGGCCTTTCGAACTGATATGCCACATGTCGTATCGCGTCTCGGTGAACGTGGCGCGTGAATAAGCCCCCTGCCCCAGATCGATGATCATCGGCTCACCATCCAGATAGACGCTGAAATGCCCCACATCGTTATGGGAGTGATGATTGACCTCCGGATCATTGCTGCCGGCGATTGCGCTCAGCATCAGCCCGACCCCAGGCTTTTCGTCCGATCGGGCAATCATCATCTGCATGTCGGCGAGCCAGACACTCATTTCGCAAGTTCTTGTCGCCGTCTTTCTGTTTTCCGGTGTCCAGAAAAGCAGGCGCGTCAGATGAACAAGAAACTGGCGGGCGTAGTCGTTGCGGCCCCTGCCTCGGCCCGGGTTCGCGAGCTTGTGTTTGGCCGAGCGGTCGATATCCTCGCCGACAAGACCGGACAGCTGATCTGAACCGATCAGGCTGGCATAGCGGCTCAAAAGTCCCTGATCGAGGTCAATCTTGAGACTACCGTCCGCAAAGTTGACGAAGAGATTGCTGCCGATGTTAAGCGGCAGGATATGCTCCCCGAAATTGCGGAATTTCTGATTGCCTCCCGCTTTTAGATCGATGCCGAAGCGCTCCTCGACAAGGCTGACAAAACCGGCAAGTCGACCGGCGCTGACGACCCAGTAGCCCGGACCTTCGATGCAGGCACCGGATGGCTCGATCGTGTCAAAGAAGCGTTGCATCGGCACCATCAGCTTCATGGCGATGGCAGCAAGTCGCTGGTCGTCGTCAACAGTGTAGCAGGCGGCAAGCAAAAGATTATGTGCGCACCATGCCGTCCAGTTGTTGCGGCCCAGATACCAGCCGTAATGTTTCGGCCCTTCCAGAAGCTGCAGCACACGGCGGTCGATTTCGCCTTGGACACGATAATAAAGCGAAGGCACGGTTGCGAGTAGGCTGTGTTTCAAGAGATAGCATGCCTCGGCCAGTGTCGCCGCAGTTTCGCAGGCGAAGAGGTCGAGATAGTCGTCTCCAGGGACTGGAAGCGGATCGTCTTCCTTCCAGGGATTGGGTTGCTTGAACATCACCATGTCATGCTGCCCGGCAAAGTTATGCGCGGGCACGCACCAGCTTATTTCGCTGAGGATTTCCCAGAGATAGTCGATGATTTTAGGAAGATAGGTTCCGTCGGCTTTCAGGCATTCGGCGATGACGAGATGGGAAAGTTCGTAGCGGCGGCGAAAGTAGTTCTCCTCGTAGAGAAGTCGATCGCCATTTGTCATGAAATTCATGTACATCGATCCGGTCAGCGGATCGATCTCCTGATCCAGCAAAAGATCCGCGACGGCGACTACAGCCTCCGCCGCGACTTTCAGATTCGGATCAACGGCTACGGCCTTCCACTGAGAACGGTCCTGAATGCCGGGAAACGGCTTCCAGTTTCTGTTTTCGGACAATCCCTTGAGAAGTTGTTCGATCTTCATCGCGTCTTTGAACATTTCGATAATCCCAATCGGGCAGCGCCGCCGGTTCTATAACCGGCCGGCACGCCACTTCCGTTATTTCTGATGGTTCAACTGTCTTCGCGCAGACGGATGCGTTTTCCGCTTTCCGCTTCGAATACGCGCACCTTGGAATGGTCCGGGATAAGCGTAACGGTCTGTCCCGCTTCCAGAGGCCGTTGCTCCTTGAAGGCGGCGGAGACGCGGAACCCCTTCGCATCCGAAAGGATCACCATGTCCGATCCGGTATTTTCGACGGCGTGAATGGTGGCGACGATACCACCTTCCTGCCGGCCAGCAGCGATTCCGACATGCTCCGGCCTGATGCCATAAAGGATTGCCTGCCCCTCCCTGAAATCATGGGCGAACCCAAGTCGCAACAATGCGCCGTCTACGAGGCGCGCTGCAGCTTCACCGCCCTTTATTTCCACACGGGCCTCGATCAAATTGATCGACGGCGTGCCGAGAAAGCTGGCGACAAAGGTGTTGACCGGATCGTTGTAGAGCGTCAGCGGCGGCCCTGCCTGTTCCACCCGCCCATCCCGCAGCACGACGATCTTCTGGCCAAGCGTCATGGCTTCGACCTGGTCATGCGTCACGTAGATCGAGGTCGTACCAAGGCGTTTGTGCAGGTCAGCGATTTCTCCACGCACCTGGACACGCAGCTTGGCATCCAGATTTGACAGGGGTTCATCGAACAGAAATACCGAAGGATCGCGCACGATCGCGCGGCCCATCGAGACACGTTGCCGCTGACCGCCGGACAGTGCCTTTGGAAGACGATCGAGCAACGGCTCCAGTTCGAGCATGCGCGCCGTCTGCCTTACCTTTTCCGCGATTTCAGCCTTCGGCATTCCCGCGAGTTTTAGCGCAAACCCCATGTTTTCGGCGACGGTCATCTGCGGGTAGAGCGCGTACGTCTGGAACACCATCGCGATATCCCGCTGTTTCGGGGCGAGCTCCGTGACATTCTTACCGTTAATCGAAACGGTTCCGCTCGAAACCTCTTCCAGGCCGGCAATGATCCGAAGCAGGGTCGATTTACCCGATCCAGAAGGACCGATCAGGACGCAGAACTCTCCGTCTTCGATCTCAAGAGCGACATCATGAATGACATCGACAGCCTTGAAGGACTTGTTGACATTGTGAAGGCTAACTGAACCCATTTTATTCACCCGAACCTTTCGCTTCAGCCCTTGACCGCGCCGGACATCAGCCCGCGATTGAACTGTTTCTGAAGCAGGAGATAGACGACGATGCAGGGCACCGTGGCGACGACTGTGACGGCGATGAAGATGTTTTGCTGCAGGACCTCGTCTACTCGCAGAGAGCGCAGGATGACGGGGAGCGTGTAGAGATTGCGGTCATCGACGGCGATCAACGGCAGCAGATACTGATCCCAGATCATCAGGAACCCGAAGATGGTTGCCGTGCCGAGGGCCGGCCTGACGAGTGGCAGTACCACACGCCAGAAGATCTGCAGTTCATTGGCCCCATCGACGCGCGCCGCATCTTCAAGGTCACGAGGGATCGCCTTCATGAATTCCGTCAGGAGGAAGACGGAGAAGGCCCAACCGACGACCGGCAGGATCATCGCCGCATAGGTGTTGTAGATCGACGTATGCAAGAGCGGAAGTTCCGCATGCAGGATGAGATAGAGCGGGATCGCGATGACCTCGTCGGGCAGCATCATGGTCGAGATAATCGCCAGGCTGACGATGGCTGCACCGCGAAACCTCTTCCGCGCCAGCGCATAGGCGGCCAGAGCACTGACGAGTGTCTGCAGCACTGTTGCAATCGCAACGACGAACAATGAGTTGAAAAGGTAGATCCAGATTTTGACTTGAGACCAGGCGTAGATGAAGTGGTCAAAAGTCGGATTGCTCGGCCACAGCACAAGCTGACCCGGCTGAACGGTATTCTTGGTGAAGGCAGTCGCCAGTATCCCCCAGAAGGGACCGCAGAATACGATGAGCAGCAGGGCGTAGACCAGACCGCGGGCGATGCGTTGCGGGATTGTCATTTTCATCGGATGCTCCTCAGGTCCGATCGATACGGTTCTTCACGGTGACATGCACAACGGTCAGGCACACGGTGAAGGCAAACAGCAAGAAGGAAACCGCTGAGGCATAGCCGTAGTCGAAGCGTTCGAAACCTGCTTTGAATATATTGGTCATTATGACTTCGGAGGCATCCGCCGGGCCGCCGCCGGTCGTCGTGTAGACCTCGGTGAAGACGCGGAAGCCGCGAATGAGCGAGAGCATGATGACGACGGAGAATGCCGGAACAAGGCCTGGAATGGTGACGTGCCAGAGTTTTCGCAACGCGCTCGCACCATCAACGGATGCGGCATCGTAAAGCTCGCGGTTGATGCTTGCGAGACCCGCGATGAAGATCATCATGTTGTACGGAACGTTTTTCCAGATCTGCATCAGAATGACGATGAAGAGGGCCTGATCGGGATCGGACATGAAGCCCTGAGGGCCAATCGCGAAAACGCCGAGCATCTGGTTCACGACACCCGTTGCGCCAGGATAGAACAGAATACGCCAGATCTCCGCCAGAACCGCGATCGAGGTCACCGCCGGAATGAAGATCGCGGTGCGGATCAGCCTTATGTGACGGGCCTGACCTTCAAGCGCCAGCGCGACCGCGAAGGCAAACAGACCGCCTGCAATTGTTGTCGAGACAACATAGATCAGTGTATTCGCCGTTGCGGCATGCAGGGCGCTGTCGGAAATGGCGCGTTCAAAATTGGCAAGGCCGACCCATTGATCCGATCCGGAGAACCGCACCTTGTAGAAGCTCATGAACAGCCCCTTTATGATGGGCACGAACTTGAACCAGGTGAAGATGATCAAGGCCGGAGCCAGAAACAGCCAGGGAACGATCCATCTCAGACGTTTAGAGTGAAACCACATATGCTCCTCCGCTTGGCACCAGGATATCCTGGCGAGCGTCAGGCGACGCTCGGGCGATAAAATTGCGAGTTCTTGCTGTGGGAAATGCGCCAGCTTGGCTTTGCTGGCTGGCGCCGCGTCGCGGAAAAAGACCGGTGCGCGGCGCCGACTTTTTCGGCGACGGCTACTTGGCCAGCACGCCCTGAAGTTTCAGTTCCGCGTCGAGAGCCTTGTCCAGGTTTAGCAACCCTGACGTAATGTCAGAGTTACAGCTGGAAAGGATCTGGTTGAGGCCATCAGCCGCGACCTGACGGATCGGCTTCCAGTTCGGTACGCGCGGAAAATAGCGGGCGTTCGTGGCATAAAGATCGGCGAAGACACCCCAGGCCGCATCAGGCTGAACCTTTCTCACATCGACATTCTTGTTGACCGAAAGGCGGACGATGGCGTTGTCACCGGTACCGGCGGCCATACCGGTTTCCTGCCCCTTCTTCGAGACCAGATATTCGACAAACTGTTTTGCCTCTGCTTCGTGCTTTGTTGACGCCATGACGAAGGCGGCTTCCCCTTCGGCGAGTTCGGCCTGGCCGGCAGGCCCCGCGGACGGGGCAACAACCTCGAACCTGTCGCGTCCCGGTTCACGCGTGAATGCCGCAATATGATACGGCCCGGAGCGGAAGATGCCCCCTTGTCCCGAAACGAAAACTGGCAATGTGTCACCAGTAGTCGACGTGATAGCGGCTGGCTGCGCATAGCCGTCGCAGATCATCTTGCGTGCGAAGGTCACTGCCTTTTCGACTGCCGGCGTGGCCATTGATGAAACATAGGCGTCACCCTTCTGCTGAAGAAAATCGCCGCCGGCTTGCCAGATCAGATCGGACATGAACCAGGATGCATAACCACGGGTGCCGGAAAGCGGCATGACATAGCCGTAGGTATCCTTCTTGCCGTTCCCGTCAGGATCGTTCTCCGTGAAGGCTTTCGCCAGATTATAGAGATCGTCCCAGGTTTTGGGTACATCGTAACCGAGCTTCTCGCGCCAATCTTTCCGGATAAAGACCGCGAATGCCTGTGCCGAAGTCGGCACCCCGTAGTAGTTTCCATCGGCGGCCTGAACGCTATTCCAGGCGACGTCATGGAGTTCATTTCCTCCCTTTAGCGAGGCGCGATCGACTTGCTTGACAATTTCCATGTCCAGCAATTGCCCCATGAAGGTTGCGTCGTTGACAACGAGGTCAGGCAGGCTACCGCCCGCAGCGGCGCGGGTAAGACGCGTTTCAAAGTCGATATTCGCGAGAAATAGATCGACCTTGATGCCGGTCTCGGCTGTGAAGCCGTCAATGATACGTGTGATTGTCGGCCGCTCTGCATCGCCGTATCGCATCCAGACATTGATTGTCTCGGCAGAATACGCCGTGGACACCATCGTCGTGCCTGCCAATGCTGTAAACGCGAACGCCATTATCTTCTTCATGGGAAACCTCCTCTAAAGTTACCACTTGCCCTGCAGGCCTCCAGAACATGACTTACGTGCTGTTCCCGGCGCAGCCTTTCTCCTCATCGGCAATTGCTCTTAGCATGACTGAACGAGGAGTAAAACGTTTAACTTACATTTTTTTGCATGGCGCGCGCTTGCAATGATGATACAGATCAAGTGATATGATATATATCCGCTACTTTGGGCTTTAGGGGGAGGCTCGAAGCCGATCGGACGTTCCGCCAAGCCATAGAGTTTCAAAAGGAAAGCGCTTACCTGCATGACACGCCGAAAAAGACCGACCATCCGGGATGTTGCGGATAGAGCCGGCGTATCGATTGCGACGGTCTCGAAATACGTAAATGGACAACAGTCGTTCTCGCAGGCTGTAGAGCGAAAGTTGCGAGACGCCATCGACGCGCTGGGTTACACCCAGAACGTGTTGGCCCGAGCGATGGTGACCGGCCGCACGACCGCAGTAGGGCTTGCGGTGATGGATCTCGCCAACCCTCACTATTCGAATGTCGTCAAAGGCGCCAATCGCGTCGCTTTGGCAAATGGCTACAACCTTTTTGTCGTGGATATGGAAGAAAGCATCGCTGCGGTTCGTCCGTTGCTGGAAGCCTTGGCTCCGCGCACGGATGGATTGATCGTCACCGCCCGAATTCCGAAGGATGTTACCGACTGGCTGGCTGAACTCGACAAACCGGTTGCCTTTCTCGGGCAGCCGGAACGCGATGATGTTCTCACTGTCGGGACGGATAGCGTGGAGGTTGCCGCCCTCCTCGCACAATATCTTGTCCGGCAGGGTTTCAAGAGGTTTGGCTATGTTGGCTATTCGCGCGCACCGTCGAGTGCCGACCGTCTTCGTGGATTGAGGCAGATCCTGGAACCGGCAGGTATAGAACTTCTTATCTTCGACATAGATCAGCCGACAGATGAGGCGGGCGAACGAGCCGCAGCTCGGGTGTTGCTGCGCCCGGATCGGCCTGACGTGATTATCGGCTGGAACGACCTTGTGGCAATCGGCATGATGAACGAGGCCCGCTCGCTTGGTTTCAAGGTGCCCGAGGACGTGGCATTCGCCGGCGTCGATAACATTCCGATCGGCCGCTATGTCACGCCTGGGTTGACGACGGTCGACGTCTGCAGTCAGGCAACCGGCGAGGTGGTGATGAAGAAGATTATTGCGATGATCGAAGACAAACCCCAACCGAACGACCTCGCGCTTGAACCCGCACTCATCATCCGCGCATCCACGCAGCGGCCGGTCATCTGAAATGTCGGTTAGCCGACTGTGCCCTGCCGGTCCGCCGCTTGTTAAGCTCCGTTTTTATAGCGTTGCATGTTCTCGCAAGAGATTTCCGGACATCAATAAAAGGATCTCGTATTTGCCCGGCGTAAAGGTCATCAGGCCCAATGTTCGTCAGCTCATAGACTTTCCGCTTCAAGTCGGCGAGTCGCCGACTTGGGACGAGCGTACCGGCGACTTGTGGCTGGTCGACATCATGGAGCCATCTGCAATTTGCCTGCGCGCCAGCGGCGCGGTGGAAAAGCATTTAATGCCGGCAACGATTGGGTGTGTCGCACTATGTGAGAACGGTACCGTTGTACTGGTGGCGTTACAAAACGGCGTGTATATCCTAAATCCTAGGACCGGCGCGTTGAAATTGCTTTGCGATCCCGACGATGGGCGAGCCGACAGTCGATTGAACGACGGAAAGGTAGGCCCAGACGGCTGCTTTTGGATCGGCACCCGAGATGAGGCGACCCCACAGACTGGCAATGCACGCCTCTATCGCGTCAAGCCAGATGGATCCTTCGACACCATCCTCGATGGTGATATGAAAACGTCCAATGGCTTAGCCTGGAGCCCGGACGGTCGCCGCATGTATTATTCCGACAGCAGCGGGCCATACGTTAATGTCTTCGATTTCAAGCCGGAAGTTGGCATCGCTGGCCAGCCCATCAGTGAAAAGCCGCGGCGTTTCCATGACTTCACTTTTGATGAAGGTCGACCTGACGGCGCCGCCGTGGACGCAGACGGATTCTACTGGATTGCCGGCCAAGGAGGGGGCCGACTGAATCGCTTCTCCCCAGATGGCGAAATGCTCGAAGCCTATCTGCTTCCGGCCAAGGCGCCGACAATGCCGTGCTTCGGTGGCCCTGATCTTTCCACCCTATATATTACCAGCCTATCCACTCGCGACGGATGTGCATTCCAGCACGGATCTCTCTATGCCTTCGATACGGAAGTGCGCGGTTTGGTGACATACAGGTTCTGCCTTTGATCCAATTGAGCACGGCCTCGCCCAATTATCCGTAAACCGTTAACAGGCTGCTGAACAACGTGACATCGCCCACTAAACAAGTGAGGAGGACTCCCATTAATTGCCAACCGACACTTGCCAATGAAGAATCAGAATTTTTGAAAAAACGGCATCGTAAACTTAACCGGAGTGAGGCCGTTGAGGGACCTGCCGCGTAGCCAGCCAATCACACTCGCGCGATTTTCGCCCACATGCTCATCGCCGCTGCGCGAAGTTCGCGGTGGTGGCTGGAGGAAATATCGTGACGTGGGATGTGGAACAAGTTGGCGATCGGATCGTGGATCGAGACAAAGCGCTGCAAGTGGCCTCGTGACTTGAAGCGCTTCATGATCCGCTCTCGCCGCCGGGTGGGCTGATGAGAGTTCTCCGCCCGATTGTTCAAGCCTTTGTGGGAACGATGCTCGACGCCAGGCATGATCTCTCGTTTTGCTGTATCATAGGATCGAAGCTTGTCGGTGATCATCACCCGCGGCGCACGGCGTTGGCCCTTCAACAACTTCCGCATCAAGCGCTTTGCCGCTTCGGCATTGCGGCGGCTCTGTACGAGAACCTCCAGGACAAACCCGTCGTGATCAACGGCGCGCCATAGCCAGTGCTTCTCGCCTCGGATCGAAATGACGGCTTCATCGAGACGCCACTTGTCACCGAGCCGGCCAGATGACCGGCGGCGAATGTCGCTGGCAAAAGTCCGGCCGAATTTCTCTGCCCACAGCCGGATTGTTTGATGGGAAACGATGATCCCTCGCGCCGCCAACATGTCCTCGACCATCCGCAGGCTCAAGGGGAACCGGAAATAAAGCCACACGGCATGGGCGATGATTTCGGCGGGGAAACGATGGCGGCTGTAAAGAGGATCTCGGTCAGTCATAAGCCGAGCATCCCACATTACAGTCCATGCTTCGTTAAGTTGACGATGCCGAAATAGGTCCACTTGCCTTTGACCAGGATATTCTCCAAAACATCTCAGCGATCAGCCCCGCTTGAGTAGGTGGTATGAAGTTGGCATGCCACGCTTAGCAGCGTGAAATCCAGAGCATTACTCATTTTACGACCTGTAAGCGTTTCGATTTTTGCCAGCCGCTGATAGAGAGTGTTCTGATGAATATTCAATGCAGCGGCGGTCTTCGTTGCAGACTTGCCTTCCTGGATGTATCTTGAGAGAGTTTCCAAGAGTGCCAGATTTTTGGGATCCTGAAGCAACGTTGCGAGAACGCCTGTCGAGAAACGTAAAATCTCATCTCGTCCCTGCCCAGCCAGGAGCAATTCCAGACCCAACTCACCGTGGGAAATGAGGCCAGGTCTCCTGCGGCGGAGGAGCGCTTCGGCGGCATGCTGCGCGGATTGCCGCGAACTCTGATGCTGAGTGGCATCCTCGTAAATATCACTGGTGCCTATGAACAGCTCCAAGGCTGCCCCGCATTCCGACAAGGCCTGCCTGTTGCGCTGAAGTGCTGCGTTGGTGGGGGCTGAAGCGAGGATTACGACGCGCTCCTCATGATAGAAAATCAAGGTGTTCGAGAGTGTCATCGCTTTCTGAAGGTCAGACATCGTCTTCTGCAAAGAGAGCGGGCTTGCCCCGGAGGATCCGTCCATAGGCATCAGTGCGACGATGACCTGATTGAAGCGCTCTGCTCTGAAGCCGTGATTTGTGGGACGATTCTTGGTGTCGGTGCCTATTGCCAACGCGTCAAAATAAGCCAGTCTTCGAACGTTCTGCGCATCCAGTCGAGACATGTCGCCATAAAAGTCAAGTGCGACGAACGCGGCTAGTGTGCCGAATAATGCTCGGTGGAATCCCAAATCTTCGGAAGCCACATAGTGGAATTGCCCTACAATCACGTTGGCTATTTCGACAGGTTGAGACAATACGGTCTTTGTTTGCGTCCAGTCTCGGGATTGGTAACTCTGACCAAACGCGTTTTCGAACATGAACTGCACTTCGTATAGGCCGGAGACCGACTGGAGCTGCTCAGAAAGATCATCAGGGGCCGAAAAGATGCGAAGCAGGCTCTCATGTAGTTCAACCGCGCGGTCAAGCTCCGCATTTGTCTCGACCAAGCCGATTCTCAGCTGCTCGAGCCGTTGTGAGTCGGCGACAGCATTTTGGTAATCCAGGGATCTTCGGTACGCGACCGCTACTTGGGTTGCTAGCAGTCCGAGTATCGTTTGATCAAAGACCGAGAAGGCTGAACTGGGAGAAAAGGAAAGTGTCGTGAGTGTGCCAAGCCGTCGGCCGTCCGCCATTACCGGAACGCACAGGAGAGCGTTTGCGATATTTGATCGTTCCATGAACGACTGGCTCTCGGGCCGCATGATTCGATGGGCGTCGATAATGTTCTGTCTTCCGTTGTGAATTGCCGGCTTGCCACTTGAAAACACCTCCCCGGACACAGATTCGTTAGGTTGAAGGCGGTAATGCGCATAGTCCTCAGGCAATCCGTCGTAGGATACCGGAATAAGCATGCCGCTCGCTTCGTCAAACAGGCGGAATACGCCTGCGTCCGAATGAGGAAGCACGTTCATGACCTCTTTGAGGACATTGTGGACGATTTCGTTGTGGTCTAGCGAGTTAATCACTGCAGAGTTGACCGAGCCTAACATTTCAAACGTTCTGTTCTGAAGGCTGATGATCAGTTCTTGCACCGAGCGCAGAAGGTCGGCAGCACGCTCTCCAGCATTGCCGCCAGTTATAGAGAATTCGGTACGGTGGGCAGTGAAATGCGAGTGATCAATGACGAGACGCAGATCGCTTCCGCCTGCATCAACCGTATGTTCGACCGTTCTAGCGAACTTGCTCGGCTCCACGGGATAATCTTTCCAGCTCACTAGGCCGGATGCTGCGAGAGCCGAGATCTCGGAATGCAGAGTAAAATCAATTTTCATCGGCAGCAATATAGAGATTTATCCATATTTTTCTGCAGCCGTATAGATTTTTCCACATTCCAATCTTTTTGGGCGGTGCCAAAACAGATGAAAAGGAAAAAAAGGGAACTTTTCAAATGCTTGCGAAAATCCAACGCCGCCATGTCATCATAGGCATGCTTTTCATCTGCTGGGTTGTCGGCTTCATCGACAAGACGGCTATCAACATCGCGATCATTCCTATCAGTGAGGAGTTTGGGCTCACATCCGATCACCAAGGTATGATCATCAGCGCCTTCTTCCTTGCGTATTCAATGACGCAGTTGATTGGTGGCTATCTCGTTGACCGGTTTGGCGTTCGCCGCGTGTTGAGTTCGGCTGTGGCTATCTGGTCCGTCGGTACGGCGGTTTCCGGCGCAGTCACCAGCGCGGTCGGACTTGCCGCTGCGCGTGCAGTCACAGGCGCGGGTGAGGCAGTCTTCCCGGCCGGTGGCTCTGTTGCAATCACCGAAAATTTCGAAAAATCGCAGATGGCACGCGCAAAATCGATTTTGCAGTCGGGCGCTTCTGTCGGCTTTGCGGTAGGTTCTCTTGTCATCACGGCACTGATCGCCGCTCATAGCTGGCAGATGATGTTCTTTGTGCTTGGCGGTGTAGGTGTCGCGCTCTCCACCCTTCTTTACGTCGTGATGAAACCGACAGCCGAAATGCCTATCCTGAAAGAGAAAGTGGAGAAGGTTTCGGAGAAGAAGCGGATTGGCGCTCTTCTGAAAAATTGGCTGACGTGGAAAATTGCGTCAGTTTACTTCTTTACCAACATCGTCTTCTGGGGTCTGCAGTCCTGGCTTCCATCCTACTGGGTGAAGGTAAAGGGTATGAGCATGGTTGAGATGGGCGCGTACTCTATGATCCCGCCCACTCTTGGATTCATCTCGTTCTTGACCTGCGGCTGGCTGCTGGATCGCTTCTTCCATCAGAAGGAAAAATATCTCATCTGCATCGGTTCGATCGTAGCGGCTATTTTTATCTATCTGATGGCCAACACAGAATCGATCCCGCTAGCCTTCGCGTACCTGTCGATCTCGAACATCTTCCTGAATGCGATCTCGATCAGCGTCTTCGTCAGCATCATGAAGCATTTTCCACAAAACTCAGTGGGCACAGCGACAGGTCTCATCAATTCTCTGGCGCAGCTGGGTTCATTCGCTTCGCCAATGCTAATCGGTGCGGTGCTGTCGGCGACCAACCAGAATTACGGCATCGCATTTTCGGTAATCGTCGGCTGCGCTGTTGTGGTCTGCGCCATCGCCACGACGTTTCCTGCCGTCCACGGCAAAAAGCCTGTCGAGCAGACCGCTTAAAGGAATACAATGACATACCTTGAAATTATCACGCGCACCGTCGCTTTGAACGCTGACAATTTGAAAGCGGTATCGGATAAGATCTGGTCGCTCGCGGAAATTCGATACGAAGAGACCGAATCCGCGAAGCTCCTAGCCGATGAACTCGAGGCCGCTGGCTTTGCTGTAACCCGCAAAGCTGGAAATATAGATACCGCATTCGTGGCAAGTTATGGCGAGGGCCATCCGGTTGTCGCCATCCTCGGCGAGTTCGATGCTCTGACCGGGCTCAGCCAGCAGGGTGGCGTGGCAAACCTTGATCCGATCATCGAAGGTGGCAATGGTCACGGTTGCGGGCATAACCTTCTCGGCACGGGTGCCTTAGCCGCTATCCTGGCTCTCAAGGCCTGCAAGGACGAACTCGGCCTGAAGGGTACTATTCGCTATTATGGTTGCCCCGCCGAAGAAGGTGGCGGCGGCAAAGCGTATATGGCTCGCGAAGGCCTTTTCGCCGATGTTGATGTTGCTTTTACCTGGCATCCCTGGGACGAGAACCTCGCTTACAACGCTCGTATGCTGGCGACCAACCAGCTCTACTTCACCTTCCGCGGTACGAGCGCACATGCGGGCTTCGAACCGCATCTAGGGCGCTCCGCACTGGATGCCGTCGAACTGACAAACGTCGGCTGTAACTACCTGCGTGAGCACATAATTCAGGACGGCCGCATTCATTATGCGATTACCGATGCTGGTGGTCGTGCACCCAACGTGGTTCAGTCCCAGGCGCAGGTTCTCTATAAGGTTCGCGCGCCACGAATGGATCAGGTTCGCGAGATTACTGAGCGAGTGAAGGATGTGGCGCGTGGTGCCGCCCAAATGACTGGCACAAAGCTGGAGATATCCTTTGACGCCGCTTCCGCGGATCTTGTGCCGAATGTCACGCTTGCGCGGATGATGCATGGGGAATTTGAAAAGCTCGGCGTTGCCAGCTTCTCCAATAGTGAAAAGGATTTCGCGGGCACCATCCAGAAGACTTTTTCGTCCGAGATCCAGGCCCGAATAGCCAAGCGCGGCAAAATCCTGTCGGAAGACCTCAATGCATTTGAGGAAGTGCCGACGTTCCTGCATGGCTCCACCGATGTCGGCGACGTCAGCTGGCTTGTTCCCACCGGACAGGTTTATGTCGCGACTGAAGCCTACGGTACGCCACCACATACTTGGCAGATCGTATCTCAGGGCAAATCGGGATATGCCCACAAAGGCATGCTTCAGGCAGGTAAGGTTCTTGCAGCATCAGCGGTGCAGGCCCTGATGGATCCTGAACTCATTCTTACCGCGAAGGCGGAGCATCGACAGCAGCTTGGCGGCGAAAGTTATGTCCCGCTAATCCCGGCAGACGCCACTCCTCAACGGCTGCGCTAAGCCAATGGCAGGGCTATTGCCCTGCCGTGAAGCGCCCCGACCTTACCATGGTGATCCCATTAATGTTTTCCGATGATCACGCCCAAGTGTCGCCGATCGTAAATCCCTCGACAAAAGGATCATCGTGATCGAGCACGATGGTGTTGATTCCGAAGATTCAGCTCTTGCCTGTCACCGTCGGCGCCACCGACTTACGTCCGCCGATCTCTGCCTCCTGGATCAAGTGGCCGGTGTAGATATTGCCCAGAATGCCCTGATGGCGGAACGCAGTGTTGAGCGGAAGCTCACCCTTGGCGTGAAGGATGGCCATCTTCGCGCAGGTTCCTGTACCGCAGGGGCATCGATCTATCGCGCCGGTCCACGTGGCGTGAAATCGCGTCGTCACTCAAAGCCTGAAATTCAGGTTGAAGCAATCATGACGCTCCAAACGAGGTTAAGGCGACGCCACCACTCCTTGCCATACTGCATAACGAATATCGATTGACCCCATCAGCGTGATCGATTTGCTCGATCCGGCCAATCTGCGTAGCTTCCGCAGCAACGAGATTGCAGGAGACGCAGATGATTTTCGAACTGGGCAAAACCACAATTACCAAAATACCCGAGCTTGCGCTCGAAGGGGTGGATCCTCTTGGTTTGTTTCCGGGATCTGATGCGAATGAGGTCAGCCAGGCCATCAGCACGCTTGGCAGTGATGCCGTCGACCATTCATCGGGTACGGTCAAGCAAAGCACCCACACGTGGCTCGTGCGAACGGAAGATCGCGTTATCCTGATCGACACCGCGACAGGCAATGACAAGGAAGTTCCGTCCATCCCCGTGCTGGAGCACCTGAACGAACCCTTTCTTGATCACCTGAAGCGGATGTCGATATCACCGAATGAAGTGACCGATGTCCTGATTACCCACATCCATGCCGATCATGTCGGATGGAACACCTATTTGGACAACGGGACGTGGAAACCGACCTTCCGCAACGCGACGCACCATTTTTCCGGACTTGAACTGGACTACAACGCCGCCCTCTCTGCCGGAAACAGACCAGAGATCGATCGGTTGCTGGCTGGCGCTGCGCTCGGAATGCCGCTGCATCCTCCAGCGGCCGGCGTCTATGAGGCAAGTGTAGTGCCGATCCTGAATGCAGGTCTCGCCAAGAGGCTGGAAGTTGGTGGCAATGAGCCAATTCCTGGGTTCCAATACATAGGAACACCCGGTCACAGCCTCGATCATGCCTCCGTTATGTTCGAACATGCGGGCGAAATCGCATTGTTCTGGGGCGATGTCATGCATCACCCCCTGCAGTTGTCCAATCTTGAGTGGAATTCGTTATATTGCGAGTTTCCCGAGGCAGCCCGATCCGCACGCTTTAAAGCGCTCGAGATCGCTGCCGATAGCGGCGCTCTGGTCTTCACAACACATTTCCCAGCGAGTTCTGTCGGTCGCGTCAAGCGCACGGACAGTGGCTATCGTTGGGTTCCGGAGCAAGGAAAAGCATGATGAAAAATCAACCGCAAGGCCGGTTACCCGGCGATCTCGAACAGCAAGACCTCACCATTGCCAGCCATGTTCCGGGCGTAGAGCTATTCCTGCGAAACAAGCGCTTGAAAGTCCGCACAGCAGGTCGGGGTTCAGTTCTCCTGGTGCACGGTGCGACTTTCTCTTCTGTCAGCCTCTTTGATGTCGATGTCGGAACCGGTTCCTTTATGGACATGCTGGCACAAAAGGGTTTCGATGTCTGGGCACTGGATATTCGTGGGTATGGCGGATCCAGCCGGCTTCCCGTCATGTCGCAGGCCCCGTCAACCAGTGAGCCTCTCGTTCCCGCGATCGAAGCCGTCGATGATGTTTCGGCTGCAATGGCCCATATACGAAAGATCCGCGCGGTTGATCGGGTCGCTCTCATGGGAATGTCCTGGGGCGGCTCCATTGCCGGGATTTTCGCAAGTCGACATCCGGAAACTCTGAGCCACCTGGTCCTTATCGCCCCACTCTGGCTATCGGCGCACCCTCTTCGCATCGATTCCAGCGCTCCGATTATGACGCATCGCCTGGTCGACGTGAACGCTTACGAGGCCGGCTGGCTTTCACCTGTGCCTGAAGACAGGCGCGAGAGCGTTCTACCGGCAGGCTGGTTCGAGCGTTGGAGCGAGATGACCGAGGCGACAGACGCTGATGCTCCCGCCGGCAAGGTTCGTGCGCCGAGTGGTGCGGTCGCTGACGTGCGACGTTACTGGACAGCGGGCAAGCCGCTTTATGATCCAGCTTCGATTACGGCACCTGTCTTGATGGTCAGGGGTGAGTGGGATATTGACGTCACAAGGGAAATGGCCGGAGATCTTTTCGATCGCTTGACGCAAGCTCAGGCAAAAACCTGGATCGAGATAGCCGAGGCCACCCATATGATCCTCATGGAACGGCCTCGGGAGGTTGTGACCGACGCGATAGCCACCTTCCTTAAAGACTGACGCGCGCTCGCAAGCCCTCGGATAATTGGGATCATCTGATCCCAACCTGCTAAGGTCAGGACATGAGAAATATTAGTCACTTCAATCTGCGGTCCTTCGATCTCAATCTGCTGATTGCCTTCGATGCCCTCATGAAGGATCGAAGTGTGACAAAGGCGGCAATCCGCCTTAAGGTCCAGCAACCTGCGCTCAGTCATCATCTATCGACGCTGCGCGTGCTGCTGGACGACGATTTGTTCATCCGTGTCGGAAACGATATGAGGCCAACGGCCAAGGCCGAGGCTCTTGCCGACGGGGTTGCGCAAATACTGGCGGCGGCCGAAAGTTTGATCCTGGCGCAGGATACTTTCGATCCCGCTTCCTCCGACCGCATTTTCCAGATCGGGTTTTCCTGTGAGGAACTGCTTATTCTGCCCGAACTTTCCGAGCGCATGCAGGGACGTGCGCCAGACATTCGCTTCGTTGCACGGCGCCTCGAATCCGGACAGGCCAGTGAGCAGCTCGACAACGGGCAACTGGACGTCGCGATCGGATGTTACCCTCCGGCACCACGCCGCTATGAACACACGAAGCTCTTCTCGCAGCAGCTGGCATGTTGTTACAATCCGGATCTGTTCGACGCTCAGGGCAACATTGACCGTGAGGCCTACCTGTCCGGACGTCATGTCTTCGTCTCCGAAGCCGGTGATCTGGAGGGCTGTATCGGCAGCATGCTGAGCAATGTCGGTCATCGCCTGAATATCGTTCTCGGAGTGCCGGAATACCTTACAGCGCTTGCTGCAGCGATGACGGCGCCGCTTCTTGTGACACTGCCGATGCAGATCGCGCGGCGATATGCATCGATCTTCAAGTTGAAGACGCAATTGGCCCCGATTGATCTCGATCTGCCGCCGGTTTCACTGATATGGGCCAAGCGCGCCGCGTCCGACAAGGCGACGACCTGGCTTCGTGAAGAGATTATTGCGGCTTGCGCGAGCAGAAACGATCGACTGATCTCGTTCCCAAGCCCACGGGCATCAGCGAGTTCCGCCTAGCCGACAAAGGCGAAGCCGAGTTCAGCTTTTTTCATTCTCGAGGTGATCCGGCGACATCCGGTGGTCGAAATATCGGGCCGGCGTAACCCCGAAATGGTTGCGAAACAGATCTATGAAGCCGCTTACAGTCTCGTATCCAAGGTCAAGAGCGACGCTGGTGACTGAATTGCCGCCGGCCAGCAATTCAAGCGACCGGAGCAAAACGGCGCGCTGACGCCAAGTTCTCAATGTCAGCCCGGTCTCCTGGCTGAACTTTCGGCTCAAGGTTCGAGGCGCCATGCCCGCCTCCCTCGCACATTGCTGAAATCCCAGCCTTTCCGCGGGGTCATCGGCAATCATTTTGGCAAGCCTTGCAAGTTGCGGGTCGCGGGGCATAGGCAATGTCAGCCTATCTTCGGGCAGGGCTTCGATCTCATCAAGAATGACATTCGAAATGTTCGCCTTTCGCGACAGCGCCATGTCGTCACCCCAGGTGCTCGCACGCAGGATCGCTTCACGCAGCAGGTCTGAAAGTCGAATGATGCATGGGTGAGGCGGGAGGCGTGTGCAAACGGCTTCTGCGATATAGACACTCCACCCATCAAAGGGGCCATGCGACGAAAGTTCGTGTTGGACATGCGGAGGAATCCAGATTGCACTGATCGGCGGCACAGCCGACCGAAGGTGGTCGCTGGTGATGCTGACGAGGCCCGAAACTGTCCCCAGCAACTGGCCGCAGGAATGCGCGTGCCGCAAAGTTCGGCGCGGCGAGGCTTGGCGCAATCGGCCGCCGACGATGCTGCAACTGGAAAAATCTTGCAGCCGGTGAGAATCAACAAAAGGAAACGACATGGCATCAACGACGTATTGATTGGCTGCGATACGTTAGTGCGGCCGCGCCGGATTAGCTACGGTGATTTACCGTAACTAAACAAGAGGAGCCACAGATGCAGACGCAAAACACAATGGGATCGGAAGAGGTTCGGAGCTTTCTGGAAGAGTTCTTCAGGCTGTTTGCGGATCCGTCCATTAGCGCCGATGTGTTCGGGCGCCTGATGACGCCCGACTATGTTCAGCGTGTGGACGGGATCGAGCTGGACTTCGCGGGCTTCATTGCCCACCGCACCAAACTGTTGGAGGCTCTCTCGGACATGAAGGTCACCTTTGAGCACTACGTTGGTGATGGTCGCTCGGCTGCAACCGTCCACCTGGCAGATGTGGTCAAGAAAAATGGCGATAAGGTTCAGCTCAAGGTCATCGCATTTTACCAGCTCAAAGATCGGCGTCTCAGCTATGTGGAAGAGCTGACTTTTTTGGTTGCAGGGAGCCATGAAGACAAGAATCTTGGGTCGGCACTGTAACGTTTATTGTGAGGGCAACTGCTTGCGCATCAGGCGTTTGGCTGCCTTGGCATTGCCGCGGCTTTGCACCAGAACCTCAAGGACAAATCCGTCCTGATCAACGGCGCGCCACAATCAATGCTTCTTGCCACGGATCGAAACAACGACTTCATCAAGGTGCCATTTATCTCCGAACCGGCCAGAAGATCTGGTGTCGGATCTCATTGGCGAAGTTTCGTCCGAATTTTTCCACCCACAGCCGGACCGTCTGATGCGAGACGATGATGCCTCGGGCCGCCAGCATGTCCTCGACGATCCGCAGGCTCAGCGGAAAGCGGAGATACAGCCACACCGCGTAGGCGATGATTTCAGCCGGATAGCGGTGGCGGCGGTAGAGAGGATCTCGATTGGTCATGGCCGAACATCACACATCGAGATCCAGACTTCGTTAAGTTGACGATGCCGACCCGGCCAATAGGGGATTGCAGGAATTCGACTACTTCAGCTTTTCGACATCCGGTAGTGACCACTACTTGTCGAAGAAGTGCTCGGTCGGGCCGTAGAAGCGGAAGTAGGCAAACCATCCATTTTTCGGGTTCGTCTGGCCCCAGTTGGTTTCATGTCCCTTCGGCGGGGTCGGACCAAAGTAAACATCGATCGAACCATCGTCGTTTTTGACGATATCTTCCTTTCGCGATGAAATGTCTGGCCGCCCCTGCTCGGTCACCGGCATCTGGCGGGTCGATTGGGGGCGTTTGCGGGAGGGGGCGAAATCCTACGCTAAGGCTTGGTGGAGGATTACAGTGCCAATGGTAATTCGAAACTTCGCTTGAGGGTTTCCATTGGAACATCCGTTTTGACGTTCAGCACGCTCGCGATACGGGTCAGATGGTCTGCTTGGAACCGCCAATAGCTGTGAAGATCTGCGGTGACGATACGTAGGATGGCGTCGCATTCTCCGGTGGTCAGGTAGCATTCCATGACTTCCGGTAGGCGCCTGACAGCTTCTGCAAATTGAAGGGTGACTTGTGCATCTTGCGTTTTGAACCAGACGCGGGCAAATACCGTCAGGCCTGCACCCACTTTGGTCGGATCAAGAACGGCAACGTAGCGATCAATGATACCCGCCTCTTCCAAAAGTCGAACTCGGCGCAGACACGGTGAAGGAGACAGCCCCACCTCTTTCGCCAGGTCGATATTGGAAATGCGTCCATCCCGCTGAAGTACCTTCAGAATACGCCGATCAATTTCGTCTAAATTGAATGGCACAATATGGCTCCCTATCCGCAATTTATAGCATAATATGCCAAACTATCTCGTATACTTGATCTCTTTGCAATCTCATTGCGCGTAGATTGGCCTATCGTTTTCATATTCAATATGAAGGCGAAGGTGATGATGAAAAAGGTCAAGAAGATCGTGCTGTCCTACTCCGGAGGTCTGGACACCTCCATCATTCTCAAGTGGCTTCGGGACACGTATCATTGCGAGGTGGTCACCTTCACGGCGGATCTTGGCCAGGACGAGGAGCTAGAACCAGTACGCGAAAAGGCCGAGAGTCTTGGCGTCAAAGACATCCCTATTGTCGATGTTCGAGAGGAATTCGTTCGCGATTTCGTCTTTCCGATGTTTCGGGCCAATACGCTCTATGAAGGGCAATATCTGCTTGGTTCGTCTATTGCGCGACCGCTGATCGCCAAGCATCTCGTCAACATAGCGAAGGAGGTTGGCGCCGACGCCATCGCCCATGGCGCCACCGGCAAGGGCAATGATCAGGTACGCTTCGAACTGGCAACAAATGCGCTCGATCCGTCGATCAAAATTATCGCTCCCTGGCGCGAGTGGGATATTCAATCGCGCATGCAGTTGATCGAGTATGCCGAAAGGCATCAGATCGCTATTCCGAAGGACAAGCGCGGAGAAGCTCCCTTCTCGACTGATGCGAACCTCCTGCACACTTCCACGGAAGGAAAGATACTGGAGGCCCCGTCGGAGATCGCACCTGCCTATGTCTATCAGCGAACGGTTGACCCTCTGGATGCGCCGAACGAACCCGAGACCGTCGTTATAGGCTTTGAGAAAGGCGATGCAGTTTCCGTGAATGGCAACGCCCGAACGCCTGCTGCACTTCTGACAGAACTCAACAGGTTGGGCGGCAAGCATGGGATCGGGAGGGTTGATCTGGTTGAGAACCGGTTCGTCGGGATGAAATCCCGTGGTGTCTATGAGACGCCCGGCGGCACGGTCTTGCTCGCTGCTCATCGCGGCATTGAATCCATCACGGTCGATCGCGCTGCGGCTCATCTAAAGGACGAGCTCATGCCCCGCTACGCCGCGCTGATCTATAACGGCTTCTGGTTTTCCCCGGAGCGGAAGATGCTGCAGGCCTTGATCGATCAGAGCCAAACCTATGTCAGCGGCGAGGTCACGCTCAGGCTCTACAAGGGCTCAGCAAACGTGGTAGCCCTCACTTCGGTCGGATCGCTCTATTCGATGGATCTCGTTACCTTCGAAGAGGGTTCGGGTACGTACGACCATCATGATGCCGAAGGCTTCATCAAGCTCACCGGTCTGCGTCTGAAAAGCTGGGCTGCCCGCAATGGTAAAGCGCGGCCGGGCCTCGGCGGATCAGAGATTATGTAGGGTTTCGGCATCGTCAACTTAACGAA
>DFNX01000012.1 GCA_002376235.1 Neorhizobium sp. UBA3556
CTCGTGCCGCCAGCATGTCCTCAACCATTCGAAGGCTCAATGGAAAACGGAAATAGAGCCATACGGCATGTGCGATGATTTCGGCGGGAAACCGATGGCGTCGGTAAAGAGGATCTCGGTCAGTCATAAGCCGAGCATCCCACATCAAAGTCCATGGCTCGTTAAGGTGACGATGCCATACTAAATCCTGCTCCCCGGCATCAAACAATGGCCGCCGACATTGAGATCTACTTCTGCGATCCTCGATCTCCTTGGCAGCGCGGTTCGAATGAGAACACCGACCGATTACTGCGCCAGTATCTCCCACGCGGTACTGACCTCTCTGTGCAGCCAAGCCAAACTCAGTGCAATCGCGACGCAGCTCAACGAGCGCCTAAGAAAGACTTTCTTTATCAGACGCCAGTCGAAAGATTGCAGAGTGTGTTGCTGCGATCAGTTGAACCCGCCCTCGAAACCGGTCGTAGAATTTCGCTTTCTGACTGAAGAAACCTATCCCGCTCAAGCGTTGCCCGTTGAGCATCCAGGATCGTTTCTGAAAAGAAAAAGATCCAGTCGGTGATATCAAGCGTGCGTTGATGTTGCTCAAGCTCGAAATAGTAAGGGAGACCATCGGAATCCGGCCGCTTGCAACGCCCGGATTCTCAGAAAAGACGCGGTTTCAATACTTCGCATCCATGCCTGCTATAGAACCGAAGCGGATTTGGGGAACAGGAGGAAAGCCAGCATCGCAGCTGCCGCCGCCCCAAGCCACACTCCTGTCCATGAAGACTGGTTCACGATCAGCGGGATTGCCAGCGGCGTCAGGAAGTAGACGCTGAAGGCGAAAGTATTGCCGAGGCCAAGCGCCGTGGCGACGTGTTTCATACCCGCGATCGTCGCTAGTTCGGTATAGGCGATGCCATGCCACGTCGAGGAAACGGTTCCACCGACGATCAGAAGGGCTGTCGATACCACTATCATCAATCCTGCGCTGGCAGGCGCACTCGTCGCCAATGCGACGGTCAAGGCCAATGCACTGAATACAGCGAGCGTCACCAGAGCACAGCCTCTTAGAAACGACCTACGATTCTTGTGTCGGTCCGTAAAACGCCCGCTCCAGACCCGTGTGAACGCAGCGCTGAGTTGAAATACAACAATGCTACCACTGATTGAGGCGGTGCCGAGATGCGCGAAGTCATGCAGGAAGACAGCCGCGAATGTCACGACAGCGACCTGCGGAACGCAAAGTGCTCCAAGTCCACAGACCATGCGCCAGACCTGGCCGTTTCTGAGTGGACTACGCGCAGGTTGCAAAGGCGTGGAAGAGTTGGGAGCGGCTCTCGCAGCCTGTAATGGGGGATCATGCAGCCATGCCCAAGCGAAGGCGGTTGTGACGAAGCAGAATGCGGCGAGGACGGCATAGACAGTCTGAAACCCTGAACGCTCGGCAATCGTCGGCAGAATGAGCGCCCCCAGCGCACCACCTGCCGGGAGCGCCATCTGTCGGACGCTCATCGCAAATCCCCGCTCGCCTTCGTGAAACCATCTCATCACCGCGCGACCGCTCGAGCCGTTGAGGCTTCCTCCGATCGCGCCGACGAAGAAAAGCGCCAAAGCAAGCAGCCAGGTTGATGGAACGCCACTGGCGAGCGGCGAAACGAACAGCGCCATGAGCGCCAACACGAGGCCGGTCAGACCAAGGCCTATCAGCAGGATTTTCCGGTCACCCAGCCGATCCGTCACCAGCCCCCACGGCAGTTCGCTTAAGGCGATGCCGAGGCCCATCGCCCCAAGGATGCAACCGAGGTCGGATGTGCCTATGTGGTAGTCGGCGCGCATGAAGACCGCAGTTGTCGGTATGCCGGATAGGGCTGCCGCGAAGCTGGCATTGGCGGAGACGCCAATGCCAAGAACACGCCAACGATGGCCGGAGCCAAACCGATTTCTATCTTCAATGACCGATGGCAATTCTCGACCTCTGTTTTCAGATATTGCCGATCTCTGCGATAAACCGCTCCGTTCTTCATCCAGATTACTCATTTTCATGCTCTGTCCTTATTCCGTCCAGCTATTGACGGAATAAGCTTACAGAGCGACGATAGTCCTGATAATCAGATTATATGGGACTATTGCTCCCGATTTTCAGGATGATAGCGATGAGCAAACCCACGCTTGATCTCGACGTTTTGCGCAGCTTCACCGTCGGCATGGATCTCGGCAGCTTCGCCAAGGCGGCCGAACGGTTGGGGCGCTCGACATCAGCGGTCAGCGCCCAGATAAGAAAACTTGAAGAACAATCCGGCGTCGCGATCTTCCGCAAGGCAGGTCGCGGACTGGCTCTGACGGAAGCCGGCGAAACTTTGTTGTCCTATGCGCGCCGGCTTCTCGATCTCAACGACGAGGCGCTTGTCTCCGTGCAGGGAATGGCGGCCGAAGGGTGGTTACGCGTCGGTCTTCAAGAGGATTTTGGCGAAACCCTGCTGCCGCGCATTCTTGGCCGCTTCGCACGCGGACATCCCAAGGTGAAGATCGAGGCTAGGGTAGCACGCAATGCCGAGTTGCTTGATCTGGTGTCCAAAGGTCGGCTCGATTTCGCACTGGCTTGGGATGACGGTTTATCTACGACGCAAAGTCCACATAAAACCATGATCGGAGCCGTGCCGGTCCATTGGATCGGAGCCACCGACCAAGAATTGCAAATTACGGAGCGAGGAGAGCCGCTTCCCCTCGTCGCCTATGACGACCATTGCTGGTTTCGCAGCATCGCGACCGCCGCGCTCGATCGCGCCGACCGCCCGTGGCGCATCGCCCTGACTAGTCCAAGCCTTGCGGGTATTTGGGCTGGCGTATCTGCCGGTCTGGGCATTACGATCCGAACCTCCATCGGCCTGTCTCCCAATCTACGCCTTCTTGAAGAAGGCGAGTATGGGTTGCCTCTATTGCGCTCGGTCGGCGTTGCCCTTCATAAGAAGGATGCCAAACTTGATCCTCTGCCTGAAAAATTGGCGATGATCGTCTCGGAAGAGGTCCGGCATTTTTGCCCGTGGTTGTCGATGCAAAAGAGGCTTATAGATTGAGGCTCATTGGGTGGCGTCGCCTTAACCTGGTTTGGAGTGCCATGATTGCTTCTTCCTGAGGCGATGTCACTTTGTTTGATCAACGGGTATAAAGTCGCTTGTCGGTGAGTTCGCGCTCCCGTCACGACTTTCCAATGCGCCCTGGCGCGGATGCGATGAATGTGGACGGCTAAGCTGAACGTTTGTGATGCGGCGCCACGAAGAGATTTCTGACTGCTGAAGAGACCCAGATGAACCGTTGCAGGCCTCCGACGGATCGGAAGCCCTGCATCATCCGCTCTGGCTTTTGAAGCGGCACGTGAGAATTCACCGCGCGATTGTTCAGCCCTTTGTGCGATTGATGTTCTGCGCCGGGCATGACATCCCGTTTTGCCGCGTTGTATGAGCGCTGTTTGTCGGTGATGATGCGCTTCGGCGACAGACCCTGCTTTTCAGCAGCCTGACCAGCAATCGCTTGGCAGCCTTGGTATCGCGGCGGGTCTGGACGATCTCGTCGAGAACGTATCCGTCCTGGTCGACCGCACGCCACAGCTAATGGCTGCGACCGCCAATGGAAATCACGACCTCGTCCAGATGGCAGATATCTTTCCGCGAAGGCTTCTTTCGACGCAGCTGCTTGGCATAAGCCGCCCCGAATTTGCGGCCCCCTCTCCGTATGGTTTCATAAGAGACGACGATGCCGCGCTCCACCAGCATCTCCTCGATCAGCCGCAGGCTGAAAGGAAACCGGAAATACAACCAGACCGTATGCGAGATGACCTGTGGTGGAAAGCGGTGGTTCTTATAACTGATTATCGTCGAGCTCATCCTCGCCCAACTATCCGTCATCCGTTAACAGGCTACTGAACAACGTGACATCGCCAGGAGGGCGCTTGTCGATGTTGCAGTCTGCGAAACAAAAGGGTATGTTCCGCTTTCGTTCTTACGCATAACCCACAGCTACCAGCAGGCATCGATGCCAGGATCGCGAATGGGCGACACCCTTCTGATCAGAAAGATCATCCATGTGGACATGGATGCGTTTTACGCCTCCGTTGAGCAGCGCGATAACCCGCAGCTGCGTGGCAAGCCGCTGGCCGTCGGAGGGGCTGCGGCTCGCGGCGTCGTAGCGGCCGCAAGTTATGAAGCACGCAAGTTCGGGGTTCACTCGGCCATGCCCTCGGTCACGGCGGCCAGAAAGTGCCCGGAGTTGATCTTCGTCAAACCACGGTTCGAAGTGTATCGCGCAGTCTCACAGCAGATCCGGGAGATCTTTGCTGAATACACACCGCTAATCGAGCCGTTGTCACTGGACGAAGCCTATCTCGATGTGACCGAAAATCTGAAGAACATGCCGATCGCCACCGAGATCGCTCTGGAAATCCGGGGGAAGATCAAGGCGGTGACAGGCCTCAACGCGTCCGCGGGCATTTCCTACAACAAGTTTCTCGCCAAGATGGCCTCGGATCTCAACAAACCGAACGGCCAGGCGGTGATAACACCGAAGAATGGTCCGGCCTTCGTCGAGCAGCTTGCGGTCAAAAAATTCCATGGCGTCGGTCCTGCGACCGCTGAGAAGATGCATCGGCTGGGCATTGAAACAGGCGCAGACCTGAAAGGCCAATCGTTGCAATTCCTCACCCAGCATTTTGGCAAGTCTGGCCCCTATTTCTACGGGATTGCCCGTGGCATCGACAACCGCCAGGTCCGGCCGGACCGGGTGCGAAAATCCGTCGGCGCCGAAGATACGTTTGTTGAGGACATAGACGATCTCAATCGTGCGACAGCCGAATTGAAACCGCTGGCTGAGAAAGTCTGGTCCTACTGTCAGACCAAAGGTTTTAGCGGCAAGACCGTGACGGTGAAGATCAAGTACTCCGACTTCACCCAGGCGACACGCAGCAGAACCACCGCCCTGCCCTTTGCCGATTGCAACGACATTCTCGACGTGGCGTCAGGGCTTCTCGCAACCGTTTATCCGTTCAAGCGCGCGGTCAGGCTGCTCGGCGTGACATTGTCATCGCTGACGAATGAGCGTGCTGACGACGAGACTGAGGGCCAGTCGCAGCTTGGTTTCAGCCTATAGGGACAAACGAAAAAGCCCGCCGCGGGAGGAGGTGCGGCAGGCTTTTCGAACTTTAGAACAACGGCTGGGAGGAGGAGTGCCGCTGTTCAGACAGGCGCCCCTTGGGAGGAGGATCGGGTCGCCTGAAACCGAAGCTCTGCGGGAGGAGGTGCATCGCTTCGTTGGAATTACTTATACAGCATCCGTGAAAGCGGGTTAGAGCCGGCGCCGCAGCCCAGCCATGCGTCAAATGCAGATCGAGACGCCCGACTGCCTAAAATCGAGCGCTATACTCGAAACCACTCGAAGGCGGTGAGGAGCTTTGTTGGCGGGTCGGCTTCCGGGTAACGGTAGATCTCGGTGCGCAGATACTGAAGCTCGGCTGCAAGATCAGGTTCATCGACCTCGATCCACCATGATTTCGGGCGGCCTTCGCTGCCATCCGACCAGCGATAACCGCGTGCCTTCAGATGATCCTTCAGATCGAACGGGCTGTGTTCGGCAAAGACACGGACATGCGATTTCTGGCTTGCACGATGAAGTTCCGCAAATGGGGTGTCGGCATCCCGTTCGGACTTACGATCCAGAACCTCCAGCAGCGCAAAGAAGTCGTCGACTGCGCGATGGCCATCTTGGAAAAAGCCGGCCTGCCCGATCAGATAGCCAAGCTTGGTGCCTTCGAAGCCACGTGCCGACCAATCGATCTCCGCATTCGAACAAGCTCAGGCCTTATCCGAGAAGTCCGCAGAGAACGCCTCGCAGAACGGACGATCGAAGCCGGCGTTATGGGCGATGATAAGATCGGCCAGCTCGACCAGTGTCCGCACGGCCTGCATGTATATCATCTGGCCAGCCACCATCTCATCCGTAATGCCAGTGAGCTTTGTGATCTCGGATGGAATGGAGACCGTCGGCTGCTGCAAGCCGCCACACACCCGTCACATCGCCAATCGTACCCTGCTCGTCAAAGGTGAAAGCGATCAGGCCGATCTCGGTGATCTCTTCCTTGCGGTGGTTAAGGCTAGTCGTCTCTGTATCGAGGATCACACCGTTCAGCGGAAACTCTGGACGGACGGCAGTTGCGACTGTCCGGGGGCGAGTTTTCTCAAGACCCGATAGTTGCCTGAGGCTGTCAGGTGTTCAACCATGTCCTGCTCGGTCATCGCTCGACCCGGAGACCGCTTACCTTGCGGATCAGATGATCCCTCGACCACTGCGGCTGGATCATCTGAAAACATGTCGAACTGGGTAGGCAGCTGTGTCATTTCCTATCGCATCTGGTGCGTGGTGGTACCACGCGGATGCGATGCAGTGATGCGCTGACCTGTGGTGCGCGCGCCCTCATTTGCTCTTGATGGGAAGCGAACCGCCGTTCTCGCCATTAACGTCTTAGTAAAAACAACGAAGTGATCCTGAATCTCCGCCCACCTACGTAGCTGCGGACCAACTATGCCTTGCTGGGCGCCTGTCCGATCGTTAAATCTTTTCGGCGCTTCCAACACAAGAGGATAAGATGGCGACTGGTACCGTAAAGTTTTTCGCGCAGGACAAGGGCTTCGGCTTCATCACCCCGGATAATGGTGGACCGGATGTGTTCGTCCACATCTCGGCTGTAGGCTTCGGCGCTTCCCTGAGCGATGGTCAAAAGGTCAGCTACGACGTGGGCCAAGACCGGAAGACTGGAAAGTCGAAGGCTGAGAACGTCAACGTCCTCTGAATTCAAATTCCCGGTCTTGTCGAAAAGGCAAGATCGGGACCAATGGTGTCACGTACGCGTTGCTTCGCTTCGATGGCCACAGATGGCGAACAGTTTCAATGCAACGACAACGCGATACATAAAAGTGGTTTTATGAAATAACCCAGACACCCTTCAGTTAAAAACTGCCTCATCATTGTCAGCAGGTAGGGTTTATCATGAAGAGCTCCCCTTTCTTTGCGATCGCATTGACGATCACAGGCGTAGGCATGGCTGCAGCTCAAGTAGCATCCGCGCAACCTCGGCCGGAGAATGCGTCGCCAATTTATGGTGTCACGCTTCCCGAGGGTTACCGGGATTGGAAGTTTATCGCGCCTGCGCAGGAAGCGCCTCCCCTGGATGAGTTACGCGCCGTCCTGGCAAACGATGTTGCAGTCGAGGCCTACAAGGAGGGAGTGCTGCCGTTTCCGGATGGCTCTGTCCTCGTGAAGCTCGCCTACAAACGGCAACAGTCAACCGAATTCCCGCCGGCAACAGTGCCTGGAGCTCCGACGACGGTTCAGGTTATGGTCAAGGACTCGAAGAAGTTCCCAGACAGCCATGGTTGGGGCTTTGGCCGCTTTGTAAATGGCAAGCCGGTTGACGTTGCGCAGCATGAGACCTGTCTTGCGTGCCACGTGGGCAATGTAAAAGATCATGACTATGTCTTCACACGCTATGCTCACTGACAGCTGACAAGATCATGCCGTTTTTCGAGCGTGAGGCTCTGCTCTGGGCAACGCCTGCAGGATATTGCGTCATGGACTTGATCCCGATCACAAAGCCGAACAGCCTTGCCATATCGGGAAATCATACCCATCCCTCGCCCGATTGCCCTGTCACGTTTCATGATCGACAACCTGACCGTTGGCCTATCCTCAATGATCCCAACCTCCGTTTCGGTCAGGAACGCGGCGGCCAGGGCGGCCGCAATGATGTGAGTAAAACCACGCTGTGCAAACTGGAAGCCGGCGAATTACCCCTTCCGGCGACGTATGGCCGTCTCTGGGACACTCCATGTTTTGCGCCAGTGTCTTCCAGCCACGGCGGGTGAAACCGTCGAACTGCAATCGTGATCCAGGCGTGGACCTGCTTATCTCGATCAGTATGTAGACCTTCTTGATCGAAGGATATCGGTTCTGGACACGACGGAGAATAAGTGTCGGGCCGCACTTGACTCGTTCAAGTTCCGTGCTGAAGCCGCCCTGCAAAATGCCGGATCACGGTCTAAGCACAGTTATTGCGAGCAGGGCGTGCCTGAGTTCTCGTAGGTCCCGTTCCGGCCGGGCTGAAGGCCTATGATGAAGCCATTTTTGTTGGTCAGGCACGACGAAACGTTCCTATCCAGGGATTGAACGACGCCTCCCCTCGGCGGATCTTTCGGCCGCTCCGAAACGGGCGGCCGAGTTTTCTCCTAATGTTCACCGCTACTTCGCGGATTGGCGAGCTGCCTCTTCAATCACAGCTGCTACTTTCTCTGGCTGAGAGATGAAGACCGCGTGGCTTGCATCGATTTCCGTGATCTGACTGCCTGCGCGTTTGGCCATATCGCGCTCCAGCTCCGGGTTGATCGAGCGATCTTTTGTCGCGACAATTGACCAGCTCTTTTTCGTCTTCCATGCTGGCTCACCCACCTTTGCCGCAAAGGCATCCTTGGCGGCAAAGACCTGGCTTTTCGCGAGGAAGGCCGCATCGTCTCCAGGCAGATCAGCAGCAAAATCCTGCGCAAAGGCCGCGGGAGCCAAGTACAGGAATTTCCCGTCCTTGGTCTGCTTGATCGAGTTTCCTGCGGGTGGCTTTGATCCTGCAAGGTCGAGTAGGCTTTCGCCCTTTTCAGGCTGGAATGCGGCAACATACACCCGTCCGGCCACATCTGGCCTATTGCCTGCCTCCGAGATTACCATACCGCTGTAGCTATGGCCCACTAGCAGGCTGGAGCCGTCCTGAAGATCGAGCACCCGATTGGTCGCTGCGACATCATCAGCAAGCGACGTGATCGGTTCCTGCACGATGGTCACGTTGAAGCCTCGGCGCTCCAAGATATCAGTGGCTTTGCGCCAACCGGAACCATCGGCAAGCGCACCATGGACAATGACGATATTCTTCACTTCTGCGGCCTGAGCTGCAATGGCGATGATGCCGGTTGAAAGGGCGAGAGCGAGCGTGGATATGAGACGTTTCATCGGAGTTCTCCTAGGCCGTGTCCCCATAAAC
>DFNX01000003.1 GCA_002376235.1 Neorhizobium sp. UBA3556
CGTTTATGGGGACACGGCCTAGAGTTCCGAGGCCGATTATCCCAGTCGATGATGTCCAGTAAAAAGCCTGGTTATAGACATTTTGACCATAGACGCTTCCCGCCACGGCAGTTCCATCACCGCTCACTGCCCGCGCGATAACCTGGGTGGTATTTTGATCAATGACGCCGAGATCCACGAAACCCTTCGCGGCAGTCCACACGAAGGACGTGGTCTGCCCCGTCGAACTATTGAGGTAGTAGCCGGTTACGGTCGTACCGTCGGAACTCAGGTCGCTCGCGTAGATATAATCCGCGCCAGAAGGCACACTCGCTGATCATTTTAGGCGGATGCCGTCAGCGATGCCGATATATGAAATGCCTTAGAAGAATAAGAACCGTTCATATTTCTAAATTGAGAATCGCTTTTGCCCCGCAACAAAAGAGCATCGATGCGCTTGATCTGACAAGTAATTCGAAAACCGCCTGCAGTGCTTTTCTTACAAATGCCAATGAAGATACTGTGTGTTGCCGGCAGCGTCACCATGCAAACACCTGGAATTGGCCTTAAGCGCGCAATCTCTATCGCAGATAGATAGACAATCGAGCGCAACAAAAAACCCCGGAGGTTATCCGGGGTTTTTAGACCATGGCAGACTTACTGCCGGTCAAGTCTTACTTGCCGTTGACGGCGTCCTTCAGACCCTTGCCGGCCGAGAACTTCGGAACGTTGCGAGCCGGGATATCGACTTCTGCGCCGGTCGAAGGGTTGCGACCCTTGGAAGCTTCGCGGCGAGATACGGAGAAGCTGCCGAAGCCAGCGAGGCGAATGTCGCCGCCGTTCTTCAGTTCGCCCTGTACGGTTTCGAATACTGCGTCCACGGCGGATGCGGCGTCAGCCTTGGAGAGACCAGCCTTTTCGGCAACTGCGGAAACCAGCTCGTTCTTGTTCATGTTTCCATCCCTTTCTACGGTTTTGGAACGACTCGATTAGTCGGCGCCGACAATAGTTTTGCGTCGGTGCTTGGCAACCCAAAAGCTCTGAGATCGCCTGAAAAACAAGGGGTTTCATGCATTTTTCACAAAAAAAGCCGGCTTTCGCCGGCTTTCTCCACAATTCAAACTCGGTTAACCCGAAAGAGCGCTCAATGGGCGATGGTCGTCGCACCGTCTTCGGAACCCTCGACTGTAGCGATGACCGGCGTTTCAACCGTGCCATCCCACTCGATCGGCTCAGGGCGCCGTACAAGCGCATGCTTGATGACCTCGCCCATCCGGGACACCGGGATGATCTCCATGCCGTTCTTAACATTGTCCGGAATATCCGCCAGATCCTTGGCGTTTTCTTCCGGGATCAGAACCGTCTTGATATTACCGCGAAGGGCTGCAAGGAGCTTTTCCTTCAGGCCGCCGATCGGCAGGACACGGCCGCGCAGGGTGATTTCGCCGGTCATGGCGATATCCTTGCGGACCGGAATGCCGGTCATGATCGAGACGATCGCGGTTGCCATGCCGACGCCGGCCGATGGGCCGTCCTTCGGAGTGGCACCTTCCGGCACGTGGACGTGGATGTCCGACTTGTCGAAACGCGGCGGCTCGATACCGAAATCGACAGCGCGCGAACGGACATAGGATGCCGCCGCCGAGATCGATTCCTTCATGACGTCCTTGAGGTTGCCGGTAACGGTCATGCGACCCTTGCCCGGCATCATCACGCCTTCAATCGTCAACAGCTCACCGCCGACTTCCGTCCAGGCGAGACCAGTGACGACACCGACCTGATCCTCACCTTCCGCCTCGCCATGGCGATAGCGCGGAACACCGAGGTAATCCGAGATGTTGGCAGCCGTGATGGCGACCGACTTCGTCTTGCCCTTGATGATCTCGGTCACTGCCTTGCGGGCGAGCTTCATCAGCTCGCGCTCGAAGGAGCGAACGCCGGCCTCGCGGGTATACTGCTGGCTGATCGCCATCAAGGCATCGTCCGAAACCGAGAATTCGTCCGGCTGCAGAGCATGTTCCTTGATCGCCTTCGGCAGAAGGTGACGCTTGGCGATCTCGCGCTTTTCATCTTCCGTGTAACCGGCAATGCGGATGATCTCCATGCGGTCCATCAGCGGACCCGGAATGTTGAGCGTGTTCGCCGTGGTGATGAACATCACGTCGGACAGGTCGTATTCGACTTCCAGGTAGTGGTCCATGAAGGTCGAGTTCTGCGCCGGATCGAGCACTTCGAGCAGAGCCGCCGACGGGTCGCCACGGAAATCCGAACCCATCTTGTCGATTTCGTCGAGCAGGAAGAGCGGGTTGGACTTCTTGGCCTTCTTCATCGACTGGATGATCTTGCCGGGCATCGAGCCGATATAGGTGCGGCGGTGACCACGGATTTCGGCTTCGTCACGAACGCCGCCGAGCGCCATGCGCACATATTCGCGGCCGGTCGCCTTGGCGATCGACTGGGCGAGCGATGTTTTACCGACACCCGGAGGGCCGACGAGGCAGAGGATCGGGCCCTTGATCTTGGTGGCACGGGCCTGCACCGCCAGATATTCAACGATTCGTTCCTTGACCTTGTCCAGGCCGAAGTGATCCAGTTCGAGGATTTTTTCGGCGTTGTTGAGGTCGGCCTTGATCTTCGACTTCTTGCCCCACGGAATACCGAGCAGCCAGTCGAGATAATTGCGCACGACGGTAGCTTCCGCCGACATCGGGCTCATCTG
Organism: Neorhizobium sp. UBA3556; assembly: GCA_002376235.1. Lineage (GTDB taxonomy): Bacteria > Pseudomonadota > Alphaproteobacteria > Rhizobiales > Rhizobiaceae > Neorhizobium. Next base: position 2,699 of record DFNX01000003.1, read on the forward strand.
ACGCAGCTTCTTCAGCTCGGCATCCGCCTTTTCGCGGGCTTCCTTGGAAAGCTTGGTCTTGGAGATGCGCTCTTCCAGTTCGGCCATCTCGTCGCGGCCTTCATCACCGTCACCGAGTTCCTTCTGGATCGCCTTCATCTGTTCATTGAGATAATATTCGCGCTGGGTCTTCTCCATCTGGCGCTTTACACGCGAGCGGATGCGCTTTTCGACCTGCAGAACAGAGATCTCGCCTTCCATGAAGCCGAGCGCCTTTTCCAGACGCAGCTTGATGGAAACCGTTTCCAGCATTTCCTGCTTTTCGGTGATCTTGATCGACAGATGCGAGGCAACCGTGTCAGCGAGCTTCGAGTAATCCTCGATCTGGCTTGCGGCGCCGACAACTTCCGGCGAGATCTTCTTGTTCAGCTTGACGTAGTTCTCAAACTCGGAGACGACCGAGCGAGACAGAGCCTCGACCTCGACGGCATCTTCCTGCGGTTCGTCGAGAACTTCGGCCTTGGCCTCATAGAACTCCTCGCGGTCGGTATAGGTATCGATCTGCGCACGCGCACGGCCCTCGACCAGAACCTTGACCGTCCCGTCGGGCAGTTTCAAAAGCTGCAGCACGTTGGCAACCGTACCGACCTTATAGATCGCATCGGGTTCCGGATCGTCATCGCTTGCATTGATCTGGGTGACAAGCATGATCTGCTTGTCGGAGCCCATGACCTCCTCAAGCGCGCGGATGGATTTCTCACGTCCGACGAACAGGGGAACGATCATATGCGGGAAGACCACAATGTCGCGCAATGGCAGGACCGGATAGGTCGCAGTGCCGGATGCTGCAGACGTTGAACTTGTCATCTTGTTTCCTTTCCATCGTCCCGTTTCCGGGATGGCTTGAGCAAATACCCAAGCACTTCACTCCCGCCCAAGGTGGAGCTTTCCTATGTCATTTTCAAGCCTTGCAGCAGCCCAGCCTTCACCAACATGACAGGGATATTACAAAGCGCTCGCATAAATATCCGACGTTGCCACTCACATTCAGGCCAGCCCGGCCATCCACGGAACGTGCATCGTACCCGGCCTCACGAAAAAGCCGAAAAAAGCGAAGCAGCGAGAACAATCATGATCTGCGTGCTTCAGTCTAAAGCAAGCTGAATATCGCGCAACCGCCCGCTTTGAAGATTTCCCCAAAACGCTGCGCTCGACCACAGCTTACCTACGAAAAGAGGCCCCAATATGGGGCCTCGATCACGTCGACACTACCGATGCGGCTCAGGCCGAAACATTGGCCTTCTCGTCCTGACGGTCCGCATAGATGTAAAGCGGACGGGCATTTCCCTTGACAACGTCGTCGGAGATGACGACTTCGCGAACGCCTTCCATCTCGGGAAGTTCGAACATCGTGTCGAGCAGGATCTTTTCCATGATCGAACGAAGGCCGCGGGCGCCGGTCTTGCGGATGATTGCCTTGCGGGCGATTTCGCGAAGAGCGTCCTCGTGGAAGGTCAGCTCCACATCTTCCATCTCGAACAGGCGCTGGTACTGCTTGATCAGCGCGTTCTTCGGTTCCGAAAGAATCTGAATCAGGGCGTCTTCATCCAAGTCTTCGAGCGTTGCCAGGACCGGCAGACGACCGATGAATTCCGGGATCAGACCGAACTTGACCAGATCTTCCGGCTCCAGTTCGCGCAGAACTTCGCCGACACGGCGGTCGTCTGCAGCCTTGACAGATGCACCGAAGCCGATCGAGGTCTTTTCGCCACGGGCAGAGATGATCTTGTCGAGACCGGCAAACGCGCCGCCGCAGATGAACAGGATGTTCGTCGTGTCGACCTGCAGGAATTCCTGCTGGGGATGCTTGCGACCGCCCTGCGGGGGTACCGAAGCAACCGTGCCTTCCATGATCTTCAGAAGCGCCTGCTGCACGCCTTCGCCAGACACGTCGCGGGTTATCGACGGGTTGTCGGACTTGCGCGAGATCTTGTCGACTTCGTCGATATAGACGATGCCGCGCTGGGCGCGCTCGACATTGTAGTCGGCTGCCTGCAGGAGCTTCAGGATGATGTTTTCGACGTCTTCACCGACATAACCTGCTTCGGTCAGCGTCGTTGCATCAGCCATGGTGAAGGGAACGTCGATGATGCGGGCGAGCGTCTGGGCAAGATAGGTCTTGCCGCAGCCGGTCGGACCTACGAGCATGATGTTCGACTTCGCAAGCTCGACGTCACCGCCCTTGGAGGCGTGCGCGAGGCGCTTGTAATGGTTGTGAACGGCGACCGACAGGATGCGCTTGGCCTGCTGCTGGCCAATGACGTATTCGTCGAGAACCTTGATGATGTCCTGGGGCGTGGGAACGCCGTCGCGGGACTTGACCATCGAGGTCTTGTTCTCTTCGCGAATGATGTCCATGCACAGTTCGACGCATTCATCGCAGATGAATACGGTCGGTCCGGCGATCAGCTTGCGGACCTCGTGCTGGCTCTTTCCGCAGAAGGAGCAGTATAGGGTATTCTTGGAGTCGCCGCCGTTGCCGCTGCTGACTTTGCTCATATCACTTTCCTTCCAGCACTCTGCGCTCACATGACGACACGGGCGCAGTCCACTCAACCGCTGCCGACACATGACGCCAACCGGGTCATGTGCCTGCCTTGCTTCGGGGGTACTCTACCGGTCCATTATAGCTGGTCCGGCGGCAACGAAACCCCTCAGAAACGAATGCTATGTCATAAAAGTTCAACACAGCATTAATACTTACTAATAGCGCTTTCCGACCGACTTGAAACCCCTATTTGCTCACAACAGGGTTACAGTGGCGGAAAGGCTACAACCCGATCAGCCTTCCGAGCCGCCCTCAAGCTCCTGACGCGAGGTCAGGATCTTGTCGATGACGCCCCATTCCTGGGACTCGTCGGCGGTCATGAAGTGGTCGCGATCAAGGGTCTTTTCGACTTCCTCGAGCGTGCGACCGGTGTGCTTCACGTAGACCTCGTTCAGGCGGCGCTTCATCTTGAGGATGTCGCGGGCGTGACGCTCGATATCCGAAGCCTGGCCCTGGAAGCCGCCGGAGGGCTGATGCACCATGATGCGGGCGTTCGGCGTTGCAAACCGCATGCCCTTCTCACCTGCGCACAGAAGCAGAGAACCCATCGAGGCTGCCTGACCGATGCAGAGCGTCGAAACGGCCGGCTTGATGAACTGCATCGTATCATAGATCGCCATGCCGGCGGTGACGACACCACCCGGCGAATTGATGTAGATCGCGATTTCCTTCTTCGGGTTTTCCGCTTCAAGGAAAAGCAGCTGGGCGCAGACGAGCGACGCCATGTGATCTTCCACGGGACCGGTCAGGAAAATGATGCGCTCCTTCAACAGGCGCGAATAGATATCGTAAGAGCGCTCACCGCGGTTGGTCTGTTCGACGACCATTGGCACCAGGGCCATTGCGGTATCAACTGGATTTTTCATGTCCGTCCTTTGTCAAATGCCTTGCCGAAGGCAGCGTGGCGCTCCGGAATCATTGGAATGGGTCAATCCCTACATAGAGTGTCAATGCCCGGTACTTCAAGACGGAGCGCCCGATATCCTTAACTCGCAACATCAACCCTTGGACCAATCCCACGAGATGGCCAAGCCGATAGCATCTGCGCTGTCGCGAATAAATCGCTTCGGCTCAATCATTCGACGGTAATGCCCACCGTCTTTTTCACCGCCAAGGTAAAGCAGAGGTAAATCACCACGCGCAAGAGCGCCTTATGTCGAATAATGCGTCCAACATGCTTATTTCGCGCAAACCTCACCTTAAGCATTCAGCGATATACACGCGCCATGCCGAGGTTCGGCGGGGAGTATTGCGTTGGATATTGTCACAGGTTTCATGATCTGGGCCGCTGAGGCCAGCACGATCGGCGTTCTTTTGTGGTCACGCTGGTTTTACGAACGCCAGCCGTTTTACTTCACCTGGGGAACCGGATTCATTTTTCACGGCGTCGGTATCGGCATGGTTGCGATGCGCGGCACATTGCCGGATTTCGTCTCGATCGAGATCGCCAATGTCATGGCACTTGCCGGGATCGGCCTGTGGGTTGCCGGCATGCTGCAATTCGACAAACGACGCATCGAGCCGTTCATCGCCATTCCATCGCTGATCTTTGTGGCCGGCATGCTGCTCGAACCCGTGCGGACCAATTTCGGCTATCGTGTCGCCCTTTTCCATGGCGCAGCGTCCGTGGGATATCTGATGCTGATCGCTGCCGTTTTGTGGGGTGACAACGGCCGTTCGCAAACGCGTCGCGTCTTTGCCGCCTGCGTCGGCATACAGGTCCTTTCCAGCACGATCGTCGCAATCTTTGCACTGATCAGCCAGCCGCAATCCTTCTCGAGCGGTAACAATTCCTTCCTGCTGCTTTTGGTCGCCGCATTGTGTTTCATCGCGGCGATCATGAGCGGAGCCAAGCTCATCAACGAGCGCAACGAGGCGAAGCTGAAACTGCTCGCCGTCACCGACCCGCTGACCAACCTTCTCAACCGCCGCGGATTGATCGACGAATTCCACATGCTGAAGCGAATTCATTCAAGCGACAGCGGAATACTGACGCTTATTCATCTGGATCTCGACGGCTTCAAGCAGATCAACGATCTCTACGGCCACCAGGCAGGTGACGAGGTTCTGGTTGCTTTCGCAAAAATCGGCATGGCAGCACAGCGGGGCCGAGGATCGTTCGGCCGCATGGGTGGCGAGGAATTCGCCTCGATCATGTATGTTGCCAACATGATCGAAGCTGCAAGCGTCGCGGAAGCAATCCGCACGACGCTGAAGCAGCAGCCGATCATCGTCGGAGAACATCTGATCCCCGTCACCGTCAGCATCGGCATCGCGCTTGCGGACGTCCGGACGGCAGATCTGGATACCCTGCTCAGCACGGCGGACCGGGCGCTCTATGCCGCAAAAACCAATGGTCGTGACCGTACCGCGATCGGCACGGAAAGCGATGTATCGATCGTTCCAGCAATAGACCATGCCGATCAGCAGAACACTCCTGCGCGGGCCAGCATGACCCAGCAGGTCGCCGCATTGAGGCGGATCGTGGCGATCGGAAAATAAGCTTCATGCGATGAGGGAGGCTGCTTACGTTTTTCACGCCTCCCCTTGCCTTCGCGGCCCGATTCACCCAATTCCCTTCGAAACCAAACGAAGAGGGTGGGACATGGCGAAGACACTTTACGGGGCTGTGGTCATCAGCCTGCTCTCGATTTCGTCCGCATCTGCACAGCAGGCGTCCGACACGATCGCCCCCGAACGCGCCACCGGCACAGCCAGCGCCAGCCGTGTGGAAGCGCGAGATTTCATGGTCGCGGCGGCCAATCCGCTTGCAGCACAGGCCGGCCGGGACATCCTTGCTGCAGGCGGCAATGCGATAGACGCCATGGTGGCGGTACAGGCCGTGCTCGGCCTCGTCGAACCGCAGAGTTCAGGTCTCGGCGGCGGTGCGTTCCTGGTCTATTACGACGCTGACGCGAAACGACTGACGACATTCGACGGGCGCGAAACAGCACCGATGGATGCGACGCCCAAGCTTTTCCTCGACGATGCCGGCCAGCCGCTCAAATTCATGGATGCCGTCGTCGGAGGTCGTTCGGTTGGCACGCCCGGCACCGTTCGACTTTTGGAAGATGTCCAGAAGCGCTACGGCAAGGAAAATTGGCCGATCCTGTGGAAACCGGCGGCCAAGCTTGCCCGTGAAGGTTTTGCAGTCTCCCCTCGCCTGGCATCGCTGATCGCCGCGGAAGGCGACGCGCTGAAACGTTATGAAGGTGCCCGAACCTACTTCTTCGATCAGTCCGGCGCGGCGCTGAAGGCCGGGCACATCTTGAAAAACCCGGACTATGCCGAAACGGTCGAGGCAATTGCCACAGGGGGTGCTGACGCCTTCTATCGCGGCCCGATCGCGGAGGATATCGTCAAGACGGTGCGCGGCGCGCGAGACAATCCAGGTGTCCTCTCACCCGTCGACCTCGCCACCTATCATATCAAGGAGCGGAAGCCCGTCTGCTTCGCCTATCGAGCGCTCGACATCTGCGGCATGGGACCACCTTCTTCGGGCGGAATTGCCATCAGCCAGATGCTGGGCATGACGGAGAATTTCGACCTCAAGGCGCTTGGGCCGGAAAATGTCGAGAGCTGGCGGATCATCGGAGATGCACAGCGCCTGGCGTTTGCCGATCGTGAACGCTATGTCGCCGACACGGATTTCCAGCCGCTGCCGATCAAAGGACTGCTGGACAAGGCTTATCTTGGCGAACGGGCGAAATTGCTCGACGGCGACAAGGCACTGGCCAAGGACGCGGTGAAGGCGGGCGAACCCGAATGGGATCATGCCATGCTTTTCGGCCGGGACGCAGCGATCGAACTGCCGTCCACCAGCCATTTCGTCATCGTCGACAAGCAAGGTAACGTGGTATCGATGACGACCACGATCGAAAACGGTTTCGGTTCGCGGCTGATGACCAACGGTTTTTTGCTCAATAACGAACTGACAGATTTCTCCTTCAAGACCCATGACGGCGCGTTCGCCGTCGCCAACCGTGTCGAACCGGGCAAGCGTCCGCGCTCTTCCATGGCGCCGACGATCGTGATGAAGGATGGCAAGCCGTTGCTTGCCATCGGCTCACCGGGCGGCAGCCAGATCATCGGTTATGTGGCTCAGGCACTGATCGCCTATATCGACTGGGGCATGCCGGTCGAACAGATCGTCGCCCAGCCGCATCTGATCAACCGTTTCGGCACCTATGACATCGAGGCGGGCACGACGGCGGAAAAGTTTGCCGAGCCGTTGAAGGCGCTAGGTTATGAGGTGAAACCGGGCCAGATGACGTCCGGCCTTCACGCAATCGAGATTACCGGCAACGGACTTGTCGGCAGCGCCGATCCTCGCCGAGAGGGCGTGGCGCTGGGAGAATAACGCCCGGCACGTCATCCCGATTGCGCAGCGTGGAATTTTTGCGCTACGCATCGGGAATGGCATTTCTTCCTGATTTCCTCCGCGTTGATCCCGCCACAAGGCATGTCTCTCTCGACGGCCGCGATCCGGCTTTCTATGCCGATCCGAACCGGGTCTATGCTGCACTCCACCAGCACTGTCCTACCTTCTACTGGGAGGAGCAGAAGCAGTGGTTCTTCACTTCCTATGACCATGTGAATGCGCTTTTGCGCGATCGGCGTTTTGGGCGGCAGATCCTGCATGTGGCAAGCCGTGAAGAGTTGGGTTTATCGGCACCGCAGGCGCATCTTGCCAATTTCGACCTTGCGGAGCGACACTCGCTGCTCGAGATAGAGCCGCCGGAACACACGCGGCTTCGTACGCTCATCAACAGAGCCTTCGTGTCCCGTCATATCGAAAGGCTCCGGCCTGAGATTATTGCGCTTGCCGAGAAGCTGATCGACGACTTCGAAAAAAATGGAAAGACCGAGCTGCTTTCCTCCTTCGCCGACATCATTCCGGTTACGATGATCGCGCGGATGATCGGCATCCCCGACGAGATGGGGCCGCAACTCTTGAAATGGAGCCATGCCTATGTCGGCATGTACATGTTCAAGCGTTCAAAAGAGGACGAATATGCGGCCGACCGGGCTGCGAAGGAATTTGCCGATTACGTCAGGACGCTGATTGCCGAGCGCCGCAGAACACCTGCTGAAGATCTGCTCAGCCACATGATCCATACCGAGCATAAGGGCCAGCACCTTACAGATGACGAGCTGGTTTCGACGACGATCGTGCTGCTCAATGCAGGCCATGAAGCGACCGTTCATCAGATCGGCAATTCGGTTCGGGTCATCCTCGAAAGCGGTCTTGCCCCAATCGAGCTTTTTAGAGATGAAGCGGCCACGGATCGGACAGTGGAGGAGACGCTGCGGATCTGCGCGCCCGTCCACATCTTTCAGCGCTGGGCATTGGAAGATGTGGAGATTGATGGCGTTCCGCTCAGGCGCGGTGACAAGGTGAGTCTTATCCTCGCCGCCGCCAATCTCGATCCCAAGGTGTTTTCCGATCCCCTCACCTTCAATCCGGAGCGGAAAGAAGCGCAGAACCTATCCTTCGGAGCAGGCATCCATTTCTGCATCGGTGCGCCGCTGGCGCGACTGGAACTGAATACGGTTCTGCCGATCCTGTTTCGCCGCCTGCCGGACCTGCGACTGAGCGCTAAACCGAGCGTAAAAGATGTCTATCATTTCCATGGCCTGGAGCGGCTCGATCTCGTCTGGTGATGCAATTTCGGGCATCAAGCGACAGTACGCCACATCGAAAACACATGGCTCATATGCAATCTATTCGATTGTTTAGCGGAAACAGTACCTTATAGTACGGATGAGGGAGGATCGTTGAACAGGATCCTTTCCGTGACCAAGCGCAAGACCGCTATTTTTCTGCACAAGAGCCTTCACGGCAACCGCTACGCACAGGTGGCGCTGATCGTGCTTCTGTGGCTTGCCGGCGAGGCCGTTTCGCGCGGTACGGGAATGCCGATCCCCGGCAGCGTGCTTGGCTTGTTCGGCCTGCTCTATCTTCTCATAACCGGTACGATCCGCCTTTCGACCATGCGGCGCGGGGCCAATCTGCTTCTCGCCGACATGCTGCTTTTCTTCGTGCCGGCCGTTCTCGCCGTGCTTGAGCATTCCGAATTCCTCGGTCTCATCGGGCTGAAGGTGCTCGCCGTCATTCTGGCCGGAACCCTGATGGTCATGTGCATGACGGCCCTGGCCGTCGATGTGGGATACCGACTGATGCTCCGCCTGGAGAGTAGACATGCCGTCTCCTGAGACGATCCTGATCACCGTCTTCTGGTCGGCGGCAACGATCGCGATCTATCTTCTTTCCAAACGGACCTATCGCCGGTGGCCGGCAATCTGGTCCTCGCCGCTCGTTTTGACCCCGGTCCTGCTCGCGGCACTGGCGCTGTCACTGCACACGACCTACAGCGAGTATATCGGTGCGACCCGCTGGCTCATGGCCATTCTCGGCCCCGTCACCGTCGCGTTTGCAATCCCGATCTACGAGCAGCGCGCAATGATCGTGCGTTACTGGCCTGTGCTCGCATTCGGCATTGTGGTCGGCAGCGGCACCGCCATCCTGACCGCCTGGGCCTTGGCAAGCCTGCTCTCTATTGACGGCACACTTCGCCTCAGCCTGCTTCCCCGTTCTGTCAGCTCTCCATTTGCCATGGCGATCTCCGAAAAGGTTGGCGGTGTGCCGGACCTGACAGCGTTGTTCGTCGTCATCACCGGCGTGCTGGGCGCGGCACTCGGCGAAAAGCTGCTGCGCATTCTGCCGCTCAAATCCTCACTCGCACGTGGGGCCTTGTTCGGCATGGGCGCGCATGGGGCGGGCGTTGCAAAAGCCAACCAGATCGGCGCCGAAGAGGGTTCGGTCGCCGGGCTGGTCATGGTGCTGGTCGGCCTTGTCAACGTGCTTGCCGCACCGCTTCTCGCCTATATCCTGCGTTAACGTTCCACACCGTATCGGGTCGCCGGCTTGCGCAACGAGAGGTGCGGACCGAGAGTGCTGCGGGCGGAAAGATAGGCATCCCATATGCCGGGATCGGCCAGCGCCGGGATAGTGACGAGTTCACCCTGATCGAAACCGGCCAATGCCGCATCGACCAGATCCGTCACATCCATAACCTTTTCCGGATCCATATCGTCGAACGAACGACCGACGCGATCGAAGATCTCGGTGCGCGTCAGACCGGGTAGAACTGCCTGGACACGGACGTTTTTGTCCTTGAGTTCGGCGGCAAGAGACTCGGTGAGGCTCTGGACAAAGGCCTTGGTCGCGGCATAGGTGCCGTTGAACATCTGCGGGGCGAGAGCCACGACGGAGGCCGTGTTGATGATGGCCCCTGCCCTGCGCTTTGCGAATGTCTGTGCGGCCGCGACGGCAAGGCGATTGGCGGCCGTGACGTTTAGGGCCACCATCGTATCCAGATAATCGACATCACTTTCAAGCAGCGACGTGACAGGCCCTATGCCGGCATTGTTGACGAAAAGCGTGATGGCCTCATCGGCCCTCAGCCTCTCTTCGACCTTGAGGACATCGGAGCGTTCGCTGAGATCGGAGCGTAGCACTTCGGCCTTGATACCGTGGGCAGCTGACAGCTTGTCGGCCAGTTCGCCGAGGCGGCCGGCGTCGCGCGCGACAAGGATGAGATCGTGGCCCCGGCGAGAAAGCCGATCGGCATAGGTGGCGCCGATCCCTGAAGATGCGCCGGTTACGAGTGCAGTTCCAAGCTTGGATGCCATGGCAATTCTCCTGTTTCGATGGCGACTGGAAATTACTGGTATATGCCACTATATTTGAGCGAGGATTTTACGAGTGCAAGTGGGCAGATGAAATTTTGTGGAGCGGCTGCGAGAACGGGACGCCTCAAGCGTTGCCTGAACCGACAAGGTCGGGAATGATTGGAACATGGAAAAGCAGGAAGACAGTATCTGGGCGCATTGCAGCAGCAGTTCCGTCCGCCGGGCATCGCGCCAGCTCGGGCAACTCTATGATAACGCGATGGGGCTGACGGACCTGCGCGGCACGCAGTTCTCGCTGATCACCCAGATCGGCTATTTGAATGAGCCAACCCAGAAAGAACTGGCGAGGGCGATGGTCATGGACCTGTCGGCGCTCGGTCACACGCTGAAGCCGCTGATCCGCGACGATCTGGTGGAGCTTGTGCCGGACGAGAAGGATCGTCGCGCCAAGCGGGTGCGACTGACGCCAGGTGGTCGCGCAAGACAGGCGGAAATGGTGGCGAAGTGGCAGGAGGCGCAAAGGCGCTTCGACGCCGTGCTGGGTGCGGAAAAATCGGCGGAACTTCGCCGAACGCTTGCCTTCATCGCTTCGGAGGATTTTGCCAAAGCATACGAGGCGGCGGGCAAGAAGGGCGACTGAGCGTCGCCCAACGCCGTAAGGCCTTTACAGCCAGCTTCTTCCGTCGTCACCGGACTGGCAGCCATAAGGCGGCAGGACATTGCCGAATGTGGCATGCAGCTTGTCGCAGCCCCACTTGCGCAAAGGTGTCGGAAGGCGGCTGTTGATCTCGATGCCGACCTCGTCATAGGGGCTGTCGGTATTGCCGACGTAACGGTACCAGCGGAAGCCGACGACCACCGAGATGGCGATGACGACGGTCAGGAGAAGTCTCAAAATGCGCATTGCGATGTCCGGATTGTTATCAATTGCGGATGTCTATCGCGATCGATATCGGGGCGAAACCCTCGGCTCGAGGCTTTCCCCAATTCGCGCCGCACACAATAATTCTAAAGCCGGATGACGTAATCCTTTCGAGTCGTTTCAACGACTTGCCAGGTTCCCTTGAAGCCGGGTCTGAGCACCATACGGTCTCCAGCGCGAAGGTGGTGCGGCGTGCCGCCCTCCTCCGTCACGATGGAATGGCCGGAGAGGATGTGGAAATATTCCCACTCCTCATAGACGATCCTCCATGTTCCCGGCGTCGCCTCCCAGACGCCCGCATAGATGCCGCCTTCGGCCTCCTCGATATTCCAGGTGCGGAAATGCGGAGTTCCCTCGACGACCCGATCGGATGCCGGGGCGCCATCCTCCGGCTCTATTGTTGCGAGATCGAATGTCGTCCAGGCTTGCATCGTCGCTCCTTGTTTTTCTTCTGCACTTCCAGAGGTCTCAGGCGGCATGTTCCAGCTGGCTTTTGAGACCGTCCGCAGCGATCGCAGCCATGATACGCAAGCGTGCCGTCGGCATGCCGTTGCGGGCGCTGGCCGAGAGACCGGCAAGAGACATCATCACATAGTCGGAGGCAAGATCCGCATGGCCTGCATCGAGGCTGGAAATTCGCTGATGGATATAGGAGCGGCTTGCCTCCATGCGCTCGCGCGCCTTTTCGCCCGCCGCCGCATCCGCCGTACCCCTCGCCGCCTCGATCACCATGCAACCGCAGGCCTCGCCGCTGGCATAAGCATCCGCAGCATAACGCAATAGCCTTGCCACGCCTTCGGAAAGCGGCGTGCCCGGCGCAAGCGCCGTGTCGACGTCCAGCCCCTCGGTCTTTTCGTAGCGCCGCAGTGCTTCGTCATAGAGTTCGAGCTTGCTGCCGAAGGCGGCGTAGAAACTGGGCGGATTGATGCCGAGTGCATGCGTCAGGTCGGCGACGCTCAACGCATCATAGCCCCTTGCATGAAACAGGGCCTGAGCCTTGGCAAGCGCCACTTCACGATCGAATGCGCGGGGCCTTCCGCGCCTCGCCGTGGTCTGCGTGTTTATTTCTGTATCACTCACTACAAAATCCTTGACGTCGTCAATCTACAGATTTATGTAATGCTCACTACATTAAATCTCAAGCCTGATACAGGGAGAATGACAATGACAGACTTCCATGGAAAGAAGGTACTGGTTCTCGGTGGCAGCCGCGGCATCGGCGCCGCAATCGTCCGTCGCTTCGCAAATGACGGTGCCGATGTGACATTCACTTATGCCGGTTCGAAGGATGCAGCCGACGCTCTTGCCGACGCAACCAGCGCCAACGCGGTAAAATCCGATGCGGGGGACCGTGGTCAGACGATCGCAACAGTCAAAGCTGCAGGGCCGATCGATGTTCTCGTCGTCAATGCCGGAACGCTGGTTCTCGGCGATCCGCTCGAAACCGATCCCGATGCAGTCGACCGGATGATCGACATCAATGTGCGCGCGCCCTACCACGCCTCGGTGGAGGCTGCCCGCCTGATGCCGGAAGGCGGTCGCATCGTCATCATCGGTTCGGTGAATGGAGACCGGATGCCGTTTGCGGGTGGTGCTGCATATGCGCTGACCAAATCGGCGGTTCAGGGCATGGCGCGCGGTCTCGCCCGCGATTTCGGCCCGCGCAACATCACCGTCAACGTGATCCAGCCCGGCCCGGTCGATACCGACATGAACCCTGCAGACGGCCCGATGAAGGACACGATGCACGGTTTCATGGCGCTGAAGCGTCACGGCCGTCCGGAAGAAATCGCAGGCCTCGCCGCCTATCTCGCCGGCCCGGAAGCCGGCTTCATTACCGGCGCGATGCACACGATCGACGGCGGCATGGGCGCCTGATCAGGCTCCCTGATCTTCAACAAAAACAGGGCGTTCCACAATCCGGGGGCGCCCTGCCAAACCTACCTTCTCAAAAAAATGAACAACGCCCCGATGCAATTGTGGCGATAATCGGCTATAGCGCTTCGCCATGGACAGCCGATTGCGTGTGTCCGGCCTGACTGTCCGATCGAAATCGACAACGACATCGGACCGGACGTTCCACATTCAAGGTCGAGAGACGACCGCGCCCCGACGAAAGCCGGGAGCGCCTGAACACGCTATCCCCTCCATTCATAGTATGCTGCCGTCCCCGTCCTGGGGCGGCATTTTTTGTTTTCCCTTTCAATCACAGAAGGATTGGCCACCAGAAACGGTGCGCCGCTTGTCATCATGATATTCGAATGGATGTCCGACCCCGCCGCTTGGGCGGGTCTCGCCACCCTTATTGTTCTTGAAATCGTTCTCGGCATCGACAATCTCGTGTTCATCGCGATCCTTGCCGACAAACTGCCCGAACACCAGCGCGAGAGGGCACGCCTAATCGGCCTCAGCCTGGCGCTCGGCATGCGCCTCGTCCTGCTCGCCTCGGTCGCGTGGATCGTGACGCTGACGGCACCACTGTTCACCGTCGCCGGGCTGGAAATTTCCGGCCGCGACCTGATCCTGCTGTTCGGCGGCGTGTTCCTTCTGTTCAAGGGCACGATGGAACTGCATGAGCGGCTGGAAGGTCATTCCGGCCCGAAGGAAGGTAAGATCGAACATGCCGTATTCTGGCAGGTTCTGGTGCAGATCGTCGTGCTTGACGCTGTCTTCTCGCTCGACAGCGTCATCACCGCAGTCGGCATGGTGCAGCATCTTTCTGTGATGATGATTGCCGTGATCGTTGCCGTTGGCGTCATGCTTTTGTGCTCGAAGCCGCTGATGACCTTTGTGTCGAAACACCCGACCGTGGTCATCCTCTGCCTTGGCTTCCTGATGATGATCGGCTTCTCGCTGATCGTCGAAGGTCTCGGCTTCCATATCCCTAAGGGCTATCTCTACGCCGCGATCGGCTTCTCGGTTCTTATCGAGGCCTTCAACCAGATCGGCCGCCGCAACCGAGAACGTTTCATGACGACTGGCGACCTGCGCGAGCGCACCGCCAGCGCCGTTCTGTCACTGCTCGGCAGCCGCCGCAGCGAGACCTCGCTGGGTGACACTGCCGACGTGATTGCCGAACGCGCTTCGGAAAACGAGCTGTTCACGCCGGTCGAACACGAGATGATCGAGAGCGTGCTGACGCTTGCCGATCGTCCGGCAAAGTCAGTCATGACCCATCGTCTCGACATAGACTGGCTGGATATCGAAGACGGCGACGAAGAGCTTCGCCGCAAGGTGCTGGAATCGGGTCATTCCCGTTTCCCGATCGCCCGCGGCAGTCTCGACGAGTTCCTCGGCGTAGCCCTTGCAAAGGACCTGCTGCGCGACTTCATCGAGACCGGCAAGATCGATTTCGAGCGCTCGTTGCGCCAGCCGCTGGTCGTACATGAAAGCGTCAATGCGCTGCGCCTGCTCGAACAGCTGCGTCAGTCGCCGCTTCAGGTGGCGATCGTGCTCGACGAATACGGGTCTGTCGAAGGCATGGTCACGGCAACCGACCTGCTCGAAGCCATTGCCGGTGATTTTGCCGATGACGACGAGGAGCAGTTGACGGTGGAGCGCGGTGAAGACGGTTCGCTTCTGGTCGATGGCTGGATCGACATCCGCCACGTCTCGAAGCTTCTCGATAGCGATCTGGTCGACGATGCCGACCGTTATTCGACGCTGGCGGGCCTGATCCTCTGGCGCCTTGGTCATCTTCCCGAACAGGGCGAGACATTCACCTTCGGCGGCCTGACCTATGAAGTCGTCTCGCTCGACGGGCGAAATATCGACAAGGTGCGGATAAGGGCGGCATCGCCCATAGGAGCAGTCGCCGAAACGACTTGAACAAGCACCTGAAAACCAAAAATGCCGCGGATCGATTTCCGCGGCATTTTCATTTGTCGATATTGAATATCAGGCGGTCTGGCGTTGCGCCTGCCCAGCGGCACGTTCCTTGGCCTTCAACACACTTCCGACTGTCGAAAGCAGCGATGCGGCTGTGCAGGGCTTTGCCAGACGATGCGCGACATCCGGCAGACCTGCCAGATCACGGTGGCTGCGGGCCGACGAAACGATAATGCTGATTTTCGGCGCGCATTCGGCGACCATTTTCGCCAGATCGATGCCGTTCAGACCACCGGGCATGTCGATATCGGTTAGGACAAGATCGATATGCTCGTGTTGGCCGAGTTTGCCGACAGCTTCCAGAACAGTGCCCGCCTCCAGCACCGCATAACCGGCATCCTCAAGCGTGTCCGCAATCGTGAAGCGGATCAGCGCCTCATCCTCTACGACCAAAATCGTCTTCTGCCGGAAGCTATCCATACGCAATGCCCTCGCTCTAGGTTCGAGCTATCAACGCATATGGATGGGAAAGGATTACGGCAGGGCCTGTGCCAATTCGAAACATGTTTAATAAAATGCGAACGAATAGCGCAACAGATCCGTCGGAATACCGATCAGTCCGCCCATTCGGGATCGCTGGTGAACACGATCGTCAGCCAGCGGTCAGGCCCCTCGCCGCCGATAGCCTCTCCGATCTCATCGCGGATCGCATCCCACTCGGAAAGATGGCGTGGAGGCCACTCGGACGGCGCGATGAAGAAGAGTTCGATCTGCCGCCCCCTCCCCACACGCGCAACGTAGGCACGATAGGATAGAAAACCGTGGCGCTCGACGATCGCGTCTGCGACCGCATCGACATGCTGTTTCAGTTCGACCGGGGTTACCAGAAGGATGTCGGCAACCGCCTGGCGCACATTCGAAAACGGCACCGGGGCGATGATCAGGCAGATGAGGGCCAGCGCACCGGGATCGATATATGGGCTCAGCCATTCGAACTGCGTTCCCTCGATCGCATGTCCGGCGGCAAAGGCTATCAGCAATGCAGAGGTCAATGCCGCCGTCATGGCCCAGGCCTGGCTGTCGAGCGCGACAAAGCTGGACTTGAGTTCACGATTGGCGCGGCGACAGAACAACCACATGGCAAAGGATACGGTGACCGTGACGACCGTGAAGATCACCGCCGGGCCGAAATCGATCGGTCGCCCGCCGGCCAAAAGGCTGCCGACTGCACTGATGAAGGCATAAACGGCCGCCCCCATCAAAAGCGTACCGTTGAGACCAAGCACCATCGGCTCCAGATGCCAGAAACCGACACTGAACCGGTCGATCAGCTTTCCTTTCGCCGTCGGCTGAGCCGATGTCACGATCAGCCTCGATACCAGCAACGCAAGAAGCGTCATGAAGGCATCGGTCAGGGAGTAGAAGCCATCGAAGACGATGGCGAAAGAGCCGGATATAACCGACGGTAATGCCGAATGCAGCCAATAAGGCCGTGACGGCGATGGACAGCCTGAGAAGTGACTGCTCGCTCACGGGTATTCTCCATTGAGGCGGATGCTATGCCCCCGCCCCTTATCTATTTTTATAGTCCATACCGAAAAGCTGCGCATCGAACGAGCGCGCCCACAGCCAGCCGATAACGGCCGACCATGTCGGGATGATTACATGAGCGGCTTCTATAAAAGCCTCAGCCGACTTTCGCCAGTGCCTGCTCGATGTCAGCGATGATATCGGCGGCGTCCTCGATGCCGATCGACAGGCGCACGACGTCAGGACCGGCACCTGCCGCGATCTGCTGTTCCTCGGTCAACTGACGATGCGTCGTTGATGCCGGGTGAATGACGAGCGAGCGGGTGTCGCCGATATTGGCGAGATGGGAGAAGAGTTGCAGTCCCTCGACAAAGCTCTTGCCGGCGTCATAGCCTCCTTCGATGCCGAAGGTGAAGACCGAGCCCGCACCCTTCGGCGAATAATGCTGCTGCAGCGGATGGTTGGGATTGTCCTCAAGGCCCGAGTAATTGACCCAGGCGATTTTCGGATGCTGCTTCAGCCATCTGGCGACCGAGAGCGCATTGTCGCAATGTTTCTGCATCCTGAGCGGCAGGGTCTCGATGCCGGTCTGGATCATGAAGGCGTTGAAGGGCGAGATCGCCGGCCCGAGATCGCGCAGACCCAGCACGCGGGCGCCGATTGCGAAGGCGATATTGCCGAAGGTCTCGTGCAGGACGATGCCGCCATATTCCGGCCGTGGCTCGGACATCATCGGATATTTGCCGGATTTCGACCAGTCGAAGGTTCCGCCATCGACGAGAATGCCGCCCATAGAATTGCCGTGGCCGCCGAGGAATTTGGTCAGCGAGTGAACGACGATATCGGCACCGTGCTCCAGCGGCCGCAAGAGATAGGGGCTGGCCATCGTATTGTCGACGATCAGCGGAAGACCGCGCCGATGGGCGATGTCCGCGATCGCGGAAATATCCACGAACGTGCCGCCCGGGTTGGCAAGGCTCTCGATAAAGATCGCGCGCGTCTCGCCGTCTATCGCCTCTTCGAAACTTGCCGGGTCGTCAGTATCTGCCCAGCGCACGTGCCAGTCGAAGTTCTTGAACGCGTGGCCGAACTGATTGATCGAGCCACCATAAAGGCGCCGGGCAGCGACGAAGTTCGCGCCGGGCTGCATTATCGTGTGGAAGATCAGCATCTGCGCCGCATGACCGGATGCAACCGCGAGCGCTGCGGTACCGCCCTCAAGTGCCGCCACCCTCTCCTCCAGCACGGCCTGGGTCGGATTCATGATGCGGGTGTAGATATTGCCGAACTGCTGGAGGCCGAAAAGTGCTGCCGCATGGTCGGCATCATTGAAGACGAAAGACGTCGTCTGGTAGATCGGCGTCGCGCGCGCGCCGGTGGTCGGATCGGGCGCCGCGCCGGCATGAACGGCAAGCGTGGAGAATCCGGGATTCAATGGCGGCATTATACCCTCCCAAAATGTGACTTGAATTTATGTTGTCGCAACAAAGCGCGGACGTTGACGGGGATCAAGGAATATAATTCCGCCTGGCGCATCTTTGTCGAAACAAAGGAGGACGTCATGGGAAGGGTGGCATTCGAGGAACATACAAGCATTTCGCGGCGCTTCTTGAGCTGGTGCGCGGAGGCCTGGTCGGCGGCAGCGGAATCGGAGGAGATTGCGATGCTGGACGAAGATACGATCCGGCAGATTTCAAAGGATTGTGCGATCGCACCGGATGACCTTTTGCAACTGGTCAAGGCAGGACCACACGCCGCCGATGAAATGATCGAGATGATGCATGCGCTGAATATAGACCAAAGCGATGTGGCGACATTGCATCCCGCCCTATACCGGGAAATGCAACTCACCTGTACCAAATGCCGATCCAAGAACCGGTGTCGCCATGACCTCGAGGCCGAAGTGGCGGGGCAGGAATTTACCGGCTATTGCGGCAATGCAGTCAGTCTCAATACGATGCGTGCCGACCCCGAGCTCTTGCTTGGCTAGGGGCGTCACACGCAAAACATACGGCAAGGCAGGACATCAATGTGCGCCGCGCAAACATGGAGGATCGCTGCGCACATTCACTGCAGTCAGCCAACAAGCCTTGGATATTCGATCGCCGGGCAGCGGTTCATCACCACCTTGATGCCCGCGGCTTCGGCTTTTGCGGCCGCCGCATCGTCACGCACTCCGAGCTGGCCCCATATCGCCGCTGGCTGAGTTTCCAGCGACAATGCTTCCTCAACCACGCCGTCGAGATATTCGGGAGCTCGAAACACGTCGATCAGGTCGATCTGCTCTGGAACATCGGCAAGCGTCGCATAGGTCTTCTGTCCGAGAATTTCCTTCCCGGCCTGCCCCGGATTGACGGGATAGACGGTATAGCCACGATCGAGCAGAAACCGCATGACGCCATAGCTGGGCCGATCCGGTTTTGGGGAGGCTCCTAAAAGCGCGATCGTGCGGGTTTCCTTTAAAATCCCGGCGATATAGTCGTCTTCGTAGCGATCATGGTTCATATACGGCTCTCCTGGCGGCTTTCTGCGCCAATTCGGTCGTCTGTCCAGCTTATCTAGTCTTTCACAGTTGCCGTCGCCAACATCCTGTGGCGCTTCACATGGTCGCTGGGCGCGAGCTCGCGATGAAATCGAGAAATCGCGTCATTTTGTTGCGGGAACATTCCAGCTTTGTTCACAGCACTTTAGAAGCAACTAACAATTCAACGAGAAGTTACCGCCACAGACAGGCTACGACCGGTTCCGCCACCCGACTTCAGGATAACCGCCGAATATTAAAGGCCGTCAAATTTACGGTATCTCAATACCACACAATCAAGACATTGATTTAATTGACTTTATTTTTCAACCAATCAAATCGTCAAAGTTGACCGTCGCCGTTCATCACGTTATAAGCGCGCCAGATTGCGGACCCTAACAGGCCCGCTTTCTTTTTGGCGTCCGCGAGGCCGTCAATATAAGCAACAAGAAACGCCCCGGCGACCGGTTTCCGGCATCGGGGATCAAACGAAAGAGAAAATCATGTCTACCTTCGTTCAGAAGCCTGCAGAGGTGGAGAAGAAGTGGGTGATCATCGACGCCGAAGGGCTCGTTGTCGGCCGCCTCGCCACCATCGTTGCCAACCGCCTGCGCGGCAAGCACAAGGCTACCTACACCCCGCACGTTGACGACGGCGACAACGTCATCATCATCAACGCTGAAAAATGCGTCCTGACCGGCAAGAAGTACACCGACAAGAAGTACTACTGGCACACCGGTTACCCGGGCGGCATCAAGGAACGCACCGCACGCGCCATCATCGAAGGCCGCTTCCCGGAGCGCGTTCTCGAGAAGGCTATCGAGCGCATGGTTCCGCGCGGCCCGCTCGGCCGTCGCCAGATGAAGAACCTTCGCGTTTACGCCGGCTCGAACCATCCTCATGAAGCACAGCAGCCGGTCGTTCTCGACGTGGCTTCGCTGAACAGCAAGAACACAAGGAGCGCCTGATAATGGCCGATCTTTCCTCTTTGAAGGACCTCGCTCCGGCTGAAGGCCAGGCAGCACCGGTTCACGTCCGCAAGGTCGATGCGCAGGGTCGTTCCTACGCAACCGGCAAGCGCAAGAACGCCGTTGCCCGCGTTTGGGTCAAGGCTGGCTCCGGCAAGATCATCATCAACGGCCGCGACTTCACCACGTATTTCGCACGCCCGGTTCTGCAGATGATCCTTCAGCAGCCGCTGGTTACGACTGCCCGCGCCGGTCAGTTCGACATCATCGCTACCGTCACTGGCGGTGGCCTCTCCGGTCAGGCCGGTGCCGTTCGTCACGGCGTTTCCAAGGCCCTCACCTACTTCGAACCGGGCCTGCGCTCGGTCCTGAAGAAGGGTGGCTTCCTGACCCGCGACAGCCGTGTTGTCGAGCGTAAGAAGTACGGTAAGGCCAAGGCTCGCCGTTCCTTCCAGTTCTCCAAGCGCTAATCGCTTCGGGATTTATGCTTTTCGAAAGGCGGGGCTTCGGCTCCGCCTTTTCTTTTGAGCGTTTGACCGCGCAGCAAGCGAGATACAATTGAAAAGCCGCCGCCCTCCTTTCAGAAGGCAACGGCCTGAAATAACGGACGAGGCTTAGGTGGTCAGTTTATCAGCCGCACGGCGCTCGAGCCGGAACTGGAACCCGGCTGAGTGGATGAGGAGCCACCTTCGTAAGGCTCGATATTCCAGTTCGAGGAGTTCATGATCATCGTGTTGACGACCATGTTGATACGGCTGGTCTGGTTCGTCTTGGAATTATAGGTGACGTTGCGGTTCGGCAGATAGATGATACCGCTCAGCGTCTCGCCGACCGATCCGTTGAAAATATACTGCTGCTTGTTCGAGTTGTTGGAAGCACTGCTGGTTGCCTCGTACATCAGAATGCCGCCATAGGGCCCCGAGGTGGGTGCTGACGCATTGAAGGTCAGGCCGCCATTGGCGCGGATCTCGCTATACACATCTGGAAAATAGAAGGTGACGCCCTCGGCATTCACCGTCGCGCCGGAATTGATGATCATGCGCCCCTTGATGATGTGAAGGCCGGGCAAGAAGGTGATCTTCGGGCTGCCATTGAAGGTCACATCACAATGCATACCTGGCTTCAACGTGAAGGTTGACCCGTTCGGCACGCCGGATGTCTCGCATTTCGACGGAAGTGTCGGCTCGGCAAAAGCACCGGCATAGGGATCGTTGGCAGCCGGACAGCCGGTCTTCAAATTGGAGAGCGTGCCACCGTTCTTGATATAGTTCGTGCCCTTGACGCAGAAGCGTGGTGTCTCGATCTTGGCTCCGGCATTCATGATGAAGGCCGGGTTGGAGGCGGAGAGAACATCAACCCCACATTTTTCGGACTTTACGTTTGCACCGGAGTTGATCAGCACAGCCTGAGATGTGTTGGCAAGAACGTGAATACATGCTGCCCCGCCACTAACGGTCTCTCCTCCAGATTTGTTGGTTGCCATGGCCGTTGCGGTGACAACCAGCTTGAAATTGTCGATGCCGACTATGCCGAGGAAGCTGTTCGGCATCGTGTAGATGTAAGTGCCGGTTACGCTACCATCGCTGTTATTGGTCAAGACGAGAGGTTTTTCATCCGTACCAGCCGATATTACCGGCATAAATCCTGCGGCAGTGGCATAGCGCTTGGTGCTGTCGCTTTGACCGGCGGCAGCGAGCACAGCGGCATCCAGCCGCCCCTGGATCTTGCTCCTCTCAAAATAAGCGGAAGACGCGTCGACCGCACCACCGCCCGCAAGGATCAGGACCGGCAGCATGATTGCCGTGGCGATGGCAAAATTGCCATTGCGATCCCGCGCAAGCCTTTTGCCGCAAGCGGCGCTTACTTTCAAAAACTCTAACATTATCAATCGCCCCCGCGAAATCATGACAGATTGTCCGAATATACTTCGCTCTTTAAATGTCTCTGAATGAAATATTTCGGATTTTAGGCTTCACCGCCTGGTAACCATTACATACGCCGGAAACCGCCCCGTGGGTCCCGGTCCGATACAAATCGCTGCAGAGGCAAGCCACCGCCCCCTTACTCCCGATCGATCAATATTTGAGATTTGCGTATCAAGCGCGAGGCATCAACATGGCGCGCTTGCAAAACGAGGAAATAACATTCCATGTCCAGCCTGCCCGTCACTTCCTTTGCCCGACTACCCGCCCCGCCCTATTATGTCGTCGCTTTCTCATCCTGTCGCACCGAGGGCGACCGTGGATATGACAGCATGGCCGATGCCATGGTCGAGCTTGCCAGCCAGCAGCCCGGATTTCTCGGCGTCGAAACCGCGCGCGGCATTGACGGGTTCGGAATTACAAATTCCTATTGGAAGGACGAAGACAGTATCCGGGCATGGAAGGCAGTCGTCTCGCATGCTGCGGCTCAGAAACTCGGCCGGGAGCGATGGTACGAGGATTATCAGGTGCGGATCGCGCGGGTAGAGCGAGCCTACGGGTTCGACAAATAGGAGCAGGAATGGCGAGCAAATCGATCGATAACGCCTTTACGGCCAAAGCTTCGCGGGGTGCTGCGACCGACCCGACCTACGCGGGCGCGCTTTCCTTCATGCGGCGGCGGTATTCCAAGGATGTCGAGGGCGCAGATGCGGTCGTGCTCGGCATTCCATTCGATGCCGCAGTTTCCAACAGGCCCGGCGCTCGTTTCGGCCCGCAGGCGATCCGGCGTGCGTCGGCAATCTTCGACAATGACCCTCAATATCCGTTTGCCCGCGATCTTTTCGAAGCGATGGCCGTGGTCGATTATGGCGACGTGCTGCTCGACTATGGCAATCACCAGAAGACACCGGGCATGATTGCGGAGACGGCAGCGGCGATCATCGCCTCCGGCACCTTCCTTCTGTCGCTGGGCGGCGATCATTTCGTTACCTGGCCGCTGCTGAAGGCCCATGCCGAAAAGCACGGGCCCCTCGCCCTCGTTCATTTCGATGCGCATCAGGATACATGGGATGACGATGGCGAGCGGATCGACCATGGTTCGTTTGTCGCGCGTGCGGTGCGCGAGGGCGTCATCGATGCGGCGCATTCGATCCAGATCGGCATTCGCACCCATGCACCGGAGGACTTCGGTATCCGCATCCTGCATGGCTATGATGTGGAGGATATGGGGGCACAGCAGATTGCCGATGCAATCCTTGCCCATGTCGGCAACAGGCCAGTCTATCTCACCTTCGATATTGATTGCCTCGACCCGGCCTATGCACCCGGCACCGGCACCCCGGTCGCCGGCGGACCGTCGAGCGCGAAGATCCTGTCGGTTTTGCGCAAACTCGGCAGCCTCGATATCCGCGGGGCCGACGTGGTGGAGGTAGCGCCGGCCTATGACCATGCCGACATCACCGCCATTGCCGGGGCAACGGTTGCAATGTATATGCTCGGGCTCAGGGCCGAGCGACTTGCCCGGCGTTAAGAAACTGATTCAACGGGCTGGCAGAGTGATTCCGGCCTCCGATCCAAAGCACTGATTTAACAGGATAAAGGCAATGACACCGAAGATCTTCATCGATGGCGAACACGGCACCACGGGACTGCAGATCCGCACCCGCATGGCCGGCCGCCGCGACGTCGAGCTTCTGTCGATCCCTGAAGCCGAGCGGCGCAACGCCGCCATGCGCGAAGATCTGCTCAACAGCGCCGATATCGCCATCCTCTGCCTTCCGGACGATGCTTCGAAGGAAGCTGTCGGCATGCTGTCCGGCAACAACAGTGTGCGGATCATCGACACCTCGACCGCATACCGGATCGCGCCCGACTGGGCCTATGGTTTTGCCGAAATGGACAAGGCGCAGGCCGACAAGATCAAGGCCGCCCGGCATGTCGCCAATCCCGGCTGCTATCCGACCGGCGCGATCGGCCTCGTCCGGCCCTTGCGCGTTGCCGGCATCCTGCCGGACGGTTATCCGGTCTCGGTCAATGCGGTTTCCGGCTATACCGGCGGCGGTAAGCAGATGATTGCGCAGATGGAAGATTCTTCCCGCGAAGATGCGATCTCGGCCAATAACTTCGTTTACGGCCTGCCGCTCAAGCACAAGCATGTTCCGGAAATGAAGACACATGGCCTGCTGGACCGTGCACCGCTGTTTTCTCCCTCTGTCGGCCGCTTCGCGCAGGGCATGATCGTGCAGGTGCCGCTGTTCCTTGATGACCTCAAGGATGGCGCGACGATCGAAAGCATCCATGCGGCGCTCGTCGCGCATTATGCCGGACAGGATATCGTCACCGTCGTGCCGCTTGAAGAAAGCGCCAAGCTCGGCCGCGTCGATGCGGAAGAACTCGCCAATACCGACCGCATGAAGCTTTTCGTGTTCGGCACGCCGGGCAGCGCGCATGTGAACCTCGTCGCCCTGCTCGACAATCTCGGCAAGGGCGCTTCGGGTGCTGCCGTGCAGAACATGGACTTGATGTTGTCTGCCTGATGGCGACTGCGGCCCCATCCCTCCCCGCAGATCTTGTGGAACGGTGGGGCATCCAGTCTGCGAAACTGATTGCGGATACGCGCACAAGCCTCGTCCATCGCGTCATTCGCCGCGCTGGCTCCCGGGCGATCACCAAGCAATTAAAACCTGAAGGCCTACACGAACTGTCCGGCGTCGATTTTCTCGAATGGCGTCAAGGACATGGTGGCGTGCGGGTTCTGGATCGGCGCGATACGGCCTGCCTGCTCGAAGATGCCGGAACGCTGATGCTGAAGGATTACAGGCTTCAGCACGGCGAGGATGCCGCCAATGACATCATATTGTCCGTTCTGAGCGAACTGCATTCGGCATCAGCAGACCAGCTACCTGACCGGCTCGTTCAGCTACGGTCGCATTTCCGGCCCTTGTTCGCGAGAGCGTCCAGTGAAGATGAACTTAATCTCTCGGGTGCCCTGATCTATGCTGCATCGATTGCTGACGAGCTGCTCTCGTTACAGATCGGTGTCCGCCCGCTGCATGGCGATTTGCATCACGAAAATATCGTCAGCGGATCGGAACGCGGCTGGCTTGCAATCGACCCTCAGGGGCTTATCGGCGATCCGGCCTATGATGTCGCCAATGTCTTCGGCAATCCGGAGGGGGCATTTGCAGATATCATCGACCCGCGACGGATCACCCGACTTGTCGATTTGTTTGCACCAGCCATCGGCTGCCAGAGGGAAAAAATCCTGCGCTATGCGATCGCGCATGCAGGTCTTTCGATCTGCTGGTCTCTTGAGGGTGGCGACAGGATTTCAGGGGAAGGCAATGCAATGGAGCGCTTTGCTTTCCTGAAGGTTGCGCGACGGCTGCTGGAGGAGCGCGCCTTCAGCCCCTGACCTCGATTGCCGCTTCCCGCTGGTATTCGCCGAAGAAGGCTCGGAAATGTACGACAGCGAAGCCGAGGACGATCAGCGCCATGCCCTGATGGGCGAGCGCCATGTCGAGCGGCACCTGAAAAATGAGTGTCGCGATCCCGATTGCCGCCTGAACGAGGACAAGGATGAACAAGAGCACGGCACGGCGGGCATGGGTTGTCGCCGGGGCCTTGGATAGCGAGATAATCATGTGCAGGAAGACGGCGGCGAGAAGAACGTAAGCGCCGCAGCGGTGCACGAACTGGACAGTCTTGGGGTTTTCGAAAAGGTTGATCCACCAAGGATTCTGGATGAACAGATCGCCGGGAACGAAGGCGCCATCCATCAGCGGCCAGGTGTTGTAGCTCAGGCCGGCATCGAGGCCGGCGACAAGTGCGCCAAGATAGATCTGGAAGAGCACGAGAAAGGCGATCCCGCCCGCCGCCCATTTCGACTTATCGGTCGGCGGGTAGTCCTTCGCATGCGATGCCAGCCCGCGCATGATCCAGACACAGGCGGAGATGATCAGACAGGCGATGACCAGATGAGTTGCGAGGCGATACTGAGAGACGCTTACGAGCTTAGTGAGGCCGGATGACACCATCCACCAGCCAATGAAACCCTGAAAGCCGCCGAGCGCCAGCGTGCCCAGCAGCGGCAGGCGCACCCGCTTTTCGATACGGCCCGTCACCCAGAAAAAGGCGAGCGGCAGCGCGAAGATGAGGCCGATGGAACGGGCGAGGAAACGGTGCGCCCATTCCCACCAGAAGATCGACTTGAATTCATCGACCGTCATGTGGCTGTTGAGCAGCTGATATTGCGGAATGCGCTGGTAAAGCTCGAACTCTTCCTGCCACTCGGCGGCATTGAGTGGCGGAATGACGCCGTGGATCGGCTTCCATTCGGTGATCGACAGGCCGCTATCGGTGAGCCGCGTGGCGCCGCCGACAAGCACAAGACAGAAAAGCGTTAAGAGAACGAAACCGAGCCAGATGCGGACCGCCTTGCGGTTACGCTCGATCCGTCCGGTTTCGCGCGTCGCTTCAATGATGATCGTGTCCGTTGCCGACATGGTGACGCTCCTGCCATTCATGGCTTCGCTCGGGCCGCAATCGGGGTGCTCATCGGCCCGTTTTCATGGGACGCCGTGAGACAACGCGCCACAGCGGCACATCGTCTCCGGTTTCCACGTTGCTTTGCCCCATGGACCCGTGCAAAACAAGCCCCAAGGCTTTGCGGCATCCGGTCGCGGCCATAAGGGCATGGAGGATGTTCGGTGCCGCGTTGGAGAAGTTTTGTCGGTACCATCCTGATCATCATTCTGGTGATTACCTACGCGCTTGCCGCCACGACGATAGCGACACTGACACTCGCCACCTCCCCATGGTGGGTGCATTTCCTTTATTTTCTTCTGTCCGGTCTGCTGTGGATCCTGCCGGCGATGCTGATCATCAAATGGATGGCTGGTCCGAGGCCGAAACGGTAAAAATGCAACGCAGATTAACCAGACCCACGGCTTCTACCAGGCCGTATTCGGCTATAAACGCATTCTTGGTGTTCACCACCCAATATGTCGATGAATGATGGGTGATGGATGACTGCAAGGGCCAATCCGAACGCAACGAATGCTCCGCCGGTTCTCTCGGAGCAGGCAGGAATGCCGTCAGCATATTTCGGTGACCTCGATATTGCCCTGGTGCGTGATATTCCTTCGATCGAGGATGAATGGCTGCGTCTCGAACGCCGCGATTGGAATTCCCTGAACCAGAGCCTCGAATGGAGCCGCTCCTGGACCACGGCTCACAACAGCAATCTTCTGGCCGTCACAGGGGCGGTCGGTTCCCGTATACTGTTTCTGCTACCACTGGAGATCGTTGAAGGTCGGTTTGGACGTATCGCCCAGCTGCCCGGCGGCCGGTTCAACAATATCAATACCGGGCTTTTCGACGATACACTTGCCGCTCCGACTGCGGACGAGTTGCAGCAGTTCAAAACCAAGCTTGCCCGGTGCCTAAGAGGCATTGCGGATCTCGTCGTCATTGATGGCGTTCCGCTCAAGTGGAACGGCGTCACGCATCCGTTGAGTGATCTGGCCTCGATCGAGAACCAGAATCATTCGTTTCAGCTGCCACTCTTAGGAACGATGGAGGCCACGCTTGCGCAGTTAAACGCCAAAGCACGGCGGAAGAAATATCGTGTCCAGGCGCGCAGGCTGGAGGCGATCGGTGGCTTTGACTATATCGTGGCCCAAACAGTTGCCGAGCAGCACGTACTTCTCGACATTTTCTTTGCTCAGAAGAGTGAAAGGCTGAAAGCCTTCGGCCTACCGGATGTCTTTGCACCGGCATCGACGCGCGACTTCATGCACCGACTGCTCGACACGCCTCAACACGGCGGCGACAAGCTGCTCGCCATGCATGCCATCCGCCTGAAAGGCCAGCATGATGGTCATATCGCGGCCGTCACCGGCCTTTCGCGCAAGGGCGGCCATGTGCTCTGCCAGTTCGGCTCGATCGACGACAGTGTGGGGGCCGATGCAAGTCCGGGAGAATTGCTTTTCTGGCTGGCCATTGAGCGCAGTATCGAGGAAGGGGCTGCGCTTTTCGATTTCGGCATCGGCGACCAGCCCTACAAGCGCAGCTGGTGCAATCAGGAAACCGTGCATCACGATATTCTTTTGCCGGTCTCGGCCAAAGGCTCAGTCCTGTCCGGCCTGCATCTGGCAGAGACCGGCATCAAGACGCTGATCAAACGAGATCACCGGCTTTATGCGCTGGCACAGCGCTGGCGCTCTCGCCGTCAAGCACAAGACTGAGAAAACCTCAGGCGGCGCTTCGGTTGCGCGATGATGGCGACTGGCTGTCGTTCGGCTGCGCCATGACGAGAAGATTGCGAAAACCGGCATCGGCATAGGAAACGACAAGCTCGGCAATCGCTTCTTCCGTGAAGCCCGGAACGGAAAGAATGATCTCCGTTCCATCTGCCCGCACCAGACGCTTCAGGCTGGCGAGATCTGCAGGACCACATTCGATCAGTACCAGATCATAGGCATCGGAAAGCGCATCGATGATCATCGTCAGACGATCTGCTGCCCGCATGGCGCGGACAGGATCGGATATGCCCTGCGGCACGATATGCGCTTCTGACAGGCGGTCCGGATGGATTGCCTCGCCGAACGCGGTTTCACCACAGAGCAGGTCGGTGATCCCCGGCAGGCGATCATGTTCCGCCATCAGGCGAGTCGGGCAGGCCGATCCAGTCAGGTCAACGAGAATGACCGTACGCTCGGTTTCAGCCACGGCACGCGCCAGCATCACGCTCGCCGTCGAGCCTTCATCGCCGCTTGGAGATACGGAAACGGCAACGGGCACGGCGTGACGCTGAAGGTAGTGGGCGACAGAGCCGATGGTAAAGCCTGTATCGGTGGCAGACGCCGTTTTGGCCTCTTCAGATACGACCGGCTCCGACGTTGCGACCTCGACCGCTTGCGCTGGCGGGGGGGGCACGGGGACGGTTACGGGCGGCAAGACCGTGGTGCGGATCTCCTGCTTCCGTTCGATCAAGACCTTCTGCTCCGGCTGAACTTTCGCCTCGACTTCCGTTTTGGAAACGACGGCAGTCGTTGCGGCTGCGGTAGTCACCGGCGCTTCAGCAATCTTCTCGCGTTCCTGAACCGGCGCCGGCTCCAGCGAAGCTTCCCGATTGACAGGTCTGAGCGCCCGGCCACTGAACAGTTCCGAAATCATCACGATCAGGCAGCTGACGATCAGTGTGGCAAGCGTCACGACGATGACGATCGGAATGACTTTCGGGAAATAGGGTTCCGACGGTTCTACGGCCTTCGAGACAACGCGGGCATCGGCCGGCGTCGCATTGCCGTCGAGCCTGGAGGTAGCCTCACGATAGCGGGTAAGATAGGTTTCCAGCAATTGCCGCTGGGCGGCCGCCTCGCGCTCAAGCGCGCGAAGACCGACCTCCTCCTGTCCGGCGCGGGCAGAATCGGCCTTCAGCGTGTTGAGCTGCGACATGAGTTGCTGCTCGCGCAATCGCGAGACCTGGGCTTCGCTGTCGAGGCTTTCGAGCACCTTGCGGGTCTCGCTGGTGATCTGCTGGCGGATCTGGGCGAGCTGTGCGCGCAACCCCTTGATCCGGGGATGACCATCCAGAAGCGATGTGGCCTGATCCGAGATCTGCGCCTGAAGATTGGTCTCGGCTTCCTTCAGCCGCTGGATGACTTGCGAGCCGACGACATCCGCGATCGTATCGGGGGCGCGGCCTGCGCTCAGTGCCGCGCGGACATTTTCCGCCCTCGCCTCGGCATTGGCGCGTTCGCCGCGCACGCGGGCCAGTTCAGTGGAAATATCGTTGAGTTGCTGGCTCGAGAAGCTGTTGGCTTCCGTTGTCTGGAACAGGCCGTTGCTGGAGCGATAATCCGCGACCTTGCTCTCGGCCTCCCTTACCTTCTGGGTCAGATTGGCAATCTCCGGTTCCAGCCATTTGGCCGTTTCCGAATGAGTATCCAGCTTGGCGCCGCTCTGCAGTTGCAGATAAACCTCGGCCATCTTGTTCGGAATTGTCGAAGCCAGGATCGGATCATGCGAAGAGAATTCGACGCCGATCACGCGCGAGTTTTCGACGGCGTAGACTTCCAGACTCTCGCGGAATTTCTCAACGACGCGGTCTTCAGGATCGAGCGCCATCGGGTCTGGCTTCAGGCCCGCCATGACGAGGAGATCGGGCAGAACCGAACGCGCCGCCGGATCGAATTCCTTATACTGCGCGAGGTTCAGTTCGCGGGCGACACGGCGGATCAGATCCGTCGATTGCAGAAGCTGCGCCTGGCTGGTGATGTTGAGGCTGTCGAGCACCGGATCATTGGCGGCGGCGGCCCCTTCTCCGCCGGTCAAGTTGGGTGAGCGGGACTCGATCAGAAGCCTCGTCTCCGCCTTATAGCTCGGCGTCATCATGCTGGTGATGACCAGCGAGGCGAAGGCGGCAAAGGCGGTCACGGCGATGATCCGGCCCTTGCGAGCCCACACGGCGGCAATCACGCGACCAAGATCGATATCCACGTCCTGGGAATTGCCATTGCCACCAGACATCACACACTCCACCGTCTCAATTCAGCGAATGGTAAAGGAGCATGGTAACCCTGTGGTTAATACTCTTTCCATTTTCGGACTTGCTGATTTCCCGCGCCACTTTTACCGGCCATTAACCCTAACAGATCCATAACTGGTGAAACGACATGAACAGCCGGAGCCTGAGTGGGACATGGTCCATGCCCGACGCAAACAAGTGCAGACCCATAAGGCGGTGGCAGCAGCCATGCTCGCCGCAGTCGCACTTCTGAGCGGTTGCGCCACCAACCCGCCGCCGACGAGGGGTTTCGAGACCGCTGCATTGCAGCCTTATCGACTGGATAGCGGCGACCGCCTGCGTGTCACCGTTTTTGAACAGCCTGGACTGACAAATACCTACACGGTCGATCAGGCGGGTTACATCGCCTTCCCGCTGGTAGGCCAGGTCGCGGCGCGGGGTCAGACTCTGCCCGCACTCGAAGGTTCGATCGCAAGCCGCCTGAAAAAAGGTTATCTGCGCGATCCCGACGTCAGTATTGAAATCGACAGATATCGCCCCGTCTTCGTCATGGGCGAGGTCGGGCGGCCGGGTCAGTATTCCTACGTACCGGGCATGACGGCACAGAATGCGATAGCCATTGCCGGCGGCTTCACCTCACGTGGCAACGATCGGGATGTCGATGTGACACGCAAGGTCAACGGACAGGTGGCAACCGGACGAACCGTCGTCACGGCCCCCATCCTTGCCGGCGACACGATCTATGTTCGCGAGCGTTTGTTCTGACAAAAGATGCAGCCCTCCCCTCCCTTGCGCATCCTGCATTGCTTCCGCAATCCGATTGGCGGGATATTCCGGCATGTGCGCGATCTGGTGGAGGAACACAGCGCGGCTGGCCATCAGGTCGGCATCCTGTGCGACAGCTCGACAGGTGGTACTTACGAGGACGCGCTGTTCGAAACAATCAGGCCGCGGCTTGCGCTGGGGCTTACTCGCTTTCCCATGCGACGGGCGATCTCGCCATCGGACATGGTCGCTCTTGCAAAGAGCTATCGACATATAAAAAGTTTGCAGCCGGATATCCTGCATGGACATGGCGCCAAGGGTGGCGCAGTGGCCCGGATGATCGGCTCAGTGTTGCGGGTAAACAGGTATCGCGTAGCCCGCGTCTATTCTCCGCATGGCGGCAGCTTGCATTTTGCTCGGTCATCTGCGACCGGGCAGATTGTATTGAGGCTTGAGCGTTTTCAGGAAAACTTCTGTGATGCCATAGCCTTCGTCTGCGACTACGAGAGACGAACATACGAAGCCAAGGTCGGCAAGCCGAGACCGCATTCGCAGGTCATATATAACGGCATCAACGAGGCGGAATTCTCCCCCGTCTCCATCGCACCGGACGCAGCGGATTTTCTCTTTATCGGCATGATACGCGACATGAAGGGACCGGACGTATTCATCGACGCCTTCCTGCGCACGGAACGCCGTATCGGCCGCCCCCTGACGGCCATGATGATCGGTGACGGTCCCGACGAGGACAACTACCGGGCGATGATTTCTGAGCTCGGGCTTGATCGGCGTATGCAGATGCTGCCCGCCATGCCTGCCCGCAAGGCCTTTGCGCTGGCGAAGACAATCGTGGTTCCCTCCCGCGCCGAGGCGATGCCCTATATCGTGCTCGAGGCGCTTGCTGCGAGCAAAGGCGTGATCGCATCACGGGTCGGAGGCATACCGGAAGTGCTGGGCGAAGATAGCGAAGCGCTCGTCATTCCGGGGGATGCCCAGGATCTTTCCCGCATCATGACGGCGGCCGCCACACAGCCGGACTGGCGCAGCCGAACCATGCCGAAGCCCACCGCTTTCAAGTCCGTATTCTCCGCGCCGGTCATGGCGCGCGACATGCTCGGCCTCTATCGGGACGCCCTGCCGGCCGCCGCAAGAAAGCCGGGCTAAAGGCTTCCTTAGCATCTTTCTGATAGGCGATTCCTCATGATCTTCCCGACAACAACCGGGAGACAAGGGACCGTTTCATGAGCGATTTGGGCAATCGGCAGGACCTGGACCTCGACGCGTTGCGCCGTGGCGTCGCGGATGGCGGATCACCGCATGACGGGGCGGCTGCGCCCGTCGAACTAAACCCGTTCGCCAAGCAGATCGCCGACCAATTCCGCGACAACAATTATTCGCCGACGATGCTGATTGGACAGTTCCGCATGTTCGAACTCGCATCGCTTCTCGCGATAGGTCTTTTCGCCTGCTATATGGAGCCTGTTCCGGCGGATAGTCACTTCTTGACGAGGTTCGCCGTCACCGCCGTTGGCGCGACGCTGACGGTACTGTTCCTGCAGCTTGCCGACACCTACCTCATCCCCTCGATCCGGGCTGCGCGGCGCAATGCCAGGCGCGTACTCGCGGCATGGGCACTGGGCTTCATTCTGACCTATCTCGGCGTCTCGATCGCAGAGGGCGTGCTTTATCCTGTCGGCGCCGGAACGATCTGGTTCCTGTTCGGCGCCGCATTCCTGCTCGGCGAACGCCTTCTGACGGCCTATGCAATCCGCAACTGGGCGCGCAATGGCGTTATGGAACGCCGTGCCGTCATCGTTGGCGGCGGGGAACCTGCCAAGCAGTTCATCCGCGCCCTCGAACAGCAGCCAGACAACGACATCCGCATCTGCGGCATCTTTGACGACCGCGGCAGTGAGCGGTCTCCGAGCGTCGTCGCAGGATACCCCAAGCTCGGCACCTTTGCCGAACTGGTCGAGTTCGCGCGGCTCGCCCGCATCGACATGCTGATCATCGCACTGCCGGCAAGCGCAGAGGCGCGCATCCTGCAGCTGCTGCGCAAGCTCTGGGTACTTCCCGTCGACATTCGGCTCGCGGCCCACACGGATCGGCTGCGTTTCAGGCCTCGTTCCTATTCCCATGTCGGCTCGGTGCCGATGTTCGATCTTTTCGACAAGCCGATCCGCGACTGGGATTCTGTCGCAAAGCGCGCCTTCGACATATTTTTCACGGTAATCGGGATTTTGGCTCTATGGCCGGTCATGCTTGCTGCGGCCATCGCGGTGAAAGCCACGTCAGAGGGTCCCATCCTGTTCAGGCAGAACCGGCACGGTTTCAACAACGAAATCATCAAGGTGCTGAAGTTCCGCTCGATGTATACGAATATGACCGACCAGACGGCGGTAAAGGCCGTGACGAAGGGGGATCCGCGCGTCACTCCGGTCGGCCGGTTTCTGCGCAAGTCTTCGATCGACGAGTTGCCGCAACTGTTCAACGTACTGAAAGGCGAGCTTTCGCTGGTCGGCCCACGCCCGCATTCGGTTCACGCACAGACGGGCGAGCGCAAATATGTCGATGTCATCGATAGCTATTTCGCCCGCCACAGGGTCAAGCCCGGCGTTACCGGCTGGGCGCAGGTCAAGGGACTTCGCGGCGAACTCGATTCGGATGAAAAGATCCGCGCCCGTACCCAGCACGACCTGGATTATATTGAAAACTGGTCCCTGCTTTTCGACCTGAAAATCCTGTTCCTGACCCCGATCAGCCTTTTCAACACGGACAACGCGTATTGACCACCGCGGATTTCGAAACCCGGCCTCAGCGCCTTTCCGCGGTACAGATCGCCCGGCTTCTCGGATCCGGCCTGCTTGCCTTCGGGGTTTTCCTGTCGGGTTTCGTCATCTCGGAGCCGGCGCCATATGAACTCATCATGGTGGTGCAAGTCGCCATATGGTTCCTGCTCGGCCTGCGCATTTCGCGCACCGTTTGCCTGCTGCTTGCCCTGCTGCTCGTCTTCAATATCGGGGGCATGTTTTCGATCACCGTCATGAAGGACATGAGCGGCGCGCCGATGTATGTCGCCGTCTCCGTCTTTCTGGCGTTGAGCTCGGTTTTTTACGCGGCGATCATCGAAGACGACCCGGGCCGGTTCACCCTGATATTCCGTGCCTGGGTGGTTGCCGCAATGATCACGGCGCTTCTCGGCATTCTCGGTTATTTCAACGCCTTTCCGGGCGCTCATGTCTTCACCCGTTATGATCGGGCCATGGGAGCGTTTCAGGATCCGAATGTTTTCGGTCCCTATCTTATCGCCCCGATCCTCTATCTGGTCTATCGGCTGCTCACTGGCCGTATCCTTGCGGCACCGTTTCTGATCGCCGGCATTCTGGTGCTGGTTCTTGGCGTATTCCTCTCCTTTTCCCGAGCAGCCTGGGGCCTACTGCTCTTCAGCGGCATAGCCTTGGTCGTCGTCATGCTTCTCAAGGAAAGGACAACGGCTTTCCGATTGAAGATCCTGACCATTTCCGCCGTGGCGGCCGTAGTGCTCATTCTGGCGCTGGTCATCGCTCTGCAGATTCCACAGATCTCCGATCTCTTCACCAATCGTGCAAAACTGGTGCAGGAATATGATGGCGCCAGATTCGGCCGTTTCGAACGGCACAAGATCGGCTTCCTGATGGCAATGGAACGGCCCCTCGGCCTGGGACCGATGGCATTCGGCAAGATCTATGGCGAGGATGAGCACAATATCTGGCTGAAGTCGCTGACGACCTATGGCTGGCTGGGCGCCGTGACCTATCAGATCATGATCTGGTCGACGATCTGGATGGGTTTCCGCTATCTGCTGAGAGAAAGGCCGTGGCAGCCCTATCTGATGATCTGCTGGGTGATGATCGTCGGTCACGCATTAATCGGCAACGTCATCGACACCGATCACTGGCGGCATTTCTACCTGCTTCTCGGCCTCCTGTGGGGCTGCTACGCACTGGAACATCGGCATATGCGCCGACAGCGGGCGACGATGACCAGGACGGCTTGACTTCGGCCAAGGTCATTCCAAATCATAGGAATGTTGACCACATCACAATTGCGCGCAGCCCGGGCCATGATCGGGATTTCCATAGAAGAGCTATCAGCGGCGACAGGCGTTGCAGGTGAGACTATTCGTGTGGCGGAAGCTTCCAGCGGTAATGTCGAGCCCGAATTCTCCGGCAAGCTGAAACGCGCACTGGAATCGCGTGGCGTCATCTTTGTTGCCGCCGGGCAGCAGGACGCATCCGGCCCCGGCGTGAGACTGCATCAACAGCCCGCTGATGAAGGCATCAGGCCTCAGAATCTGAATGCTACAAATGACGACTAAGTTTTATATATTCTCTGGAACCATTTGACTTCCAACGCGTTTCTCCGCCGAATTCACTCTCGGGGAAACATATGGCTCGCAGCAATAACCTCTATCTCATCATCGGTGCGCTTATCGTCGTGGTCGCAGGCCTCAGCTTCTACGTTTATCGTGAAGAAACGAAGCCGGAAGGTGTTTCGATCAGCATCGGCGAGAACGGCGTGAAAGTTCAAGAAGACTAAACGTAAAATTGCGCATATAAACTTAACTACATAAGCGCATCCTTTATTTCAGATTGTCTTAAGCAAGTCTCTGGACACGAAGAGGGGTTCACATGACATCGCATCTGAACAGTGCCGACATCGAGGAAAAGGGCCTGAAGACGGTTTGGAGCGTCGCGGATTTTGCGCGGCGCTATCGCCTGAACAACGAGGAGGAAACGAGGCTTCTCAAGCTTCTTGGCCCATTCGCCACTCAGCAGGAACTGTTGATGAACGCCAGCCGGGCACCGCGTTTCCGCTAGATTATATGAAAGGACAGCTGAGACGTTTTCATAAAAAAACCTCTCACGCGCTTCCTAAGCCATCACCTATACTTTCTCTGAAGCAAGACCAGCCGGGGAACCTTAAGTCCATTTACCGGTTATTTCTCCGTTAGCTTATCAACGGAGCGCGATATTCAAGCATTCGCGCGGAGGAGAATAGATGTTCAAGATGGCTTCGAAAATCGGGCTTGCGGCAGCCCTTTCCATCACTGCATGCTCGGTCTTTGCTGTACCGGTCGTGGCGCAAGACGTGGAACTGCGGATCGGTCCGGATGGTGTACGACCCGTGATCCGGGATCGCGATCGCGATCGCGACAGGGATCGCTATGGTGATCGGGATCGCGGCTGCAGCCCCGGCGAAGCCCGCGCTGCTGCGCGCGACGAAGGTCTGCGCCGGCCTGAAGTCGTTCGTGCAACATCTCGCAGCGTGACCGTCGAGGGAATGACACGCAATGGTCCGGATCGGATCACTTTCGCGAACCGCCGCGGTTGTCCGATCATCTGATTGCCGAATGTCAGCAAGGCAAATACGGTCCTGTCGAGCCTAAAGAGCCCGGCAGGACTTTTTTCTTTGGATGACGTGCAGCCGGCATCATGACGGGGATTTTTCGCTTGCGCCGGGAATGGCATGCCAGTATGGAAGTCTTGCTCTCGAAGCAGGTCGGAATGTAGCGCAGCCCGGTAGCGCACTTGACTGGGGGTCAAGGGGTCGTGGGTTCGAATCCCGCCATTCCGACCATTTATCCCCCAAAAATCCAGAACCTCGAATAACTTGACGAGTCGAAGATGCGCGAGATCAGATCGAAAATGCCGATCGCGCTGCCAATGCTTCTCTGCTCGGTTGTTCTATCTCTCCCCTTTTCGCCGGAAACGCTCGCCGCCGATGCCGAACGCGGCCGGCGACTGTTCAAAGTCTGCGCTCCTTGTCATTCAATCGACAGCGATACGAACAAGACCGGTCCGCATCTGAAAGGTTTGTTCGCAAGGCCTGCGGGCAGCGTTACCGATTTTCGGTATTCCAAGGCGATGTCTGAGGCTGGCGCGGCGGGCTTGATCTGGGATGAGGCGGCGCTGGCCGAATTCCTTTCCAGCCCCAAGACCAAAGTGCCAAATACCAGCATGCGCTTCTGGGGAATGTGGTTCCAGTCAGAGATCGACGATCTGATCGCCTACCTCAAGGCCAATCCTTAAGCCTCTTCACTACCCCCACAAAAAAGCCGCCCCGGAGCCCGGAGCGGCATGAATAAACGTGGCAAGCGTTCAGCCTTACCGGTAAGGCGAATAGCACTGCTGGCGCGGGCCGTTATAGGGCTGGAAGGTATTGTCGTAGGCCCGATACGAACGGTAGCGCGAATAGCACCAATTCACGTGGCTGTTGCCGCCGCCGACATATCGACGCTCCTGCGGCGGTGCATAACGAGGTGCAGCCAGCGCCCCGCCGATCAGTGCGCCTGCGGCCAGGCCACCGATAATCGCACCGGCATTCGAGTTGCGGTGATGGCGGTGATGACGCCAGCGACGATCGCTGTAGTAACGGCGATCATCGCGCCAGCGACGGTCATCACGCCACCGGCGATCGGAATAACGCGGGCCATAACGGCGCCAGTCATGGCGACCTTCGCGCCACTGAACCTTCTCCACCGCTTGCGAGGTTTGCACGGTAGGTACGCCGACTGTCGGAAATGCATTTGCGGGCGCTACACCTGTCAAGGCCGTGACTGCGGACACCAGAATGATTGCAAGTTTCTTCTTCATTTCATTCTCCTTGGAATGTTTCCCTGAGTGAAATGATGTAACTTGCGCTGTGAACCAGAGGTGAATGGTCAAATCCAGGTGATCACAGTTAATTGTAGCGCCTGCCGTCAGCCGGTCAGCGGACCTGATCGAGCAAGCGCTTGCATTCCAGAAGATCAAACAGGGCTTCCTGCAGCAGGGCGCGATCTTCCTTGCCGACACTCGACTTTCCAATCGACACTTCCAGAGTGTCATCATCGCTGGACGAGCCGAAACCGAAGAAGCGGCCGCTCGGCTTTACTTTCGGGCGACCGAGAACTTGATCCTCTTCGGAACCACCGACTTTCGGCTCAGCATGTTTTTCACCGCTGGAAGCGATGATCGCATCCATGGTGGCAACATCACCCGATGCGATGGCAGAAACGAACTTGTTGCCGTTCGTCTTCAGGAGCTTCTGAACCCCCTTGATCGTATAGCCATGATCGTAAAGCAGATGACGGATGCCCTTGAGCAGTTCAACGTCTTCAGGCCGATAATAACGACGGCCACCGCCACGCTTCATCGGCTTGATCTGGGTGAATCGGGTTTCCCAGAAGCGCAAAACGTGCTGCGGCAGATCCAGATCATCTGCCACCTCGCTAATCGTGCGGAACGCATCCGGACTTTTTTCCACGCTCAAACCTCCAAGCAGCAGCCGCCAAGCCGACCCACCGCGCAGAGCCGCGTACCGGATCCGGCGCGAAAACAGCCCTGCGAAAACTCATAGTCCACGCCAGCATCTTCCGAACAGCGATTCAGGCCTTCGGAGCGATGCATTAAGACTACGCCGCATTTCCCACTTATCTCAATGGGTTGAAGTGGCGGATTCAAGCATGTTCACAGGAATGAGGTAAAATGCGGGATCACGCGACTGGAGCCGCAGACTTCTGCTTGGCCTTGCGGCTGGTATGAGACTTCAAGATTCGCTGCTTCAGAACGTTGGAAGCCTTGAAGGTCATCACCCGGCGCGGAGAAATCGGCACTTCCTCCCCGGTTTTCGGGTTGCGGCCGATGCGTTCGTTTTTCGAACGAACCTGAAAGGTCGCGAAAGAGGAAAGCTTGACGACCTCGCCGCGAATGATCGCGTTGCAAATCTCGTCGATCACCGTCTCTACCAGCTCCGCCGACTCAGTCCGGGAGAGCCCAACCTTGCGAAATACCGATTCCGCCAAGTCTGCACGCGTCACTGTCTTTCCGGCCATGATCCCCGCCCAGTTTGCAAATTGATCTCGTCAAAGCCACCCAAGACTATTTTGCTTGGCGACGGGGGTCAAGCACCTGTCGCCAATCAGTTATTTGTTCCAGGTGGGCGTGACATTCCTACCAGCGAACCAGCACGGAGCCCCAGGTGAAGCCGCCGCCCATCGCTTCGAGCATCACGAGATCGCCCTTCTTGATCCGGCCATCGGCAAGAGCGACGGAAAGCGCCAAGGGGATGGAGGCCGCAGAGGTATTTCCGTGCAGGTCCACGGTCACCACGACTTTTTCCGGCGGGATGCCGAGCTTCTTGGCAGATGCATCGATGATGCGGCGGTTGGCCTGGTGCGGGACCAGCCAGTCGATATCTTCGGCTGTCGTGCCGGTTGCTTCGAATGCCCCTTCGATCACGTCGGTGATCATCGCAACTGCATGCTTGAAGACCTCCCGGCCTTCCATGCGCAGATGGCCAACGGTCCCGGTCGAGGACGGTCCGCCATCGACATAGAGCTTTTCCTTGTGGGAGCCGTCGGAGCGCAGCTTGGATGTGAGAATGCCGCGATCACTCGTGGTCCCCTCGCCTTCCTCAGCCTCCAGAATGAGGGCGCCTGCACCGTCACCGAAAAGCACGCAGGTGGTGCGATCCTTCCAATCGAGAATTCGCGAGAAGGTTTCCGCGCCGATGACAAGGGCACGGCGCGCCATTCCACCACGGATATGCAGATCGGCTGTGGCCATCGCGTAAACGAAACCGGTGCAGACCGCCTGCATGTCGAAGGCGTAACCGTGTTCCATGCCGAGACGGCGCTGGATATCGACTGCGGTTGCCGGAAAGGTGTTGTCCGGTGTCGAGGTGGCGACGAGGATGAGATCGATATCGGCAGGCGTCAGGCCGGCATTGTCGAGTGCCGCGCGTGCCGCCTGTTCGCCCAGCGAAGCAGTCGTCTCGCCTTCGCCGGCGATGTAACGCTGCGTGATGCCGGTGCGCTGTACGATCCATTCGTCGGTCGTGTCGACTATGCTTTCCAAATCACGGTTGGTCATTACCCGTTTCGGGAGCGCTGCTCCATAACCGCGAACTACTGATCGGATCATTCTCAATCACATCCTGTCGTCATGCAGCTTCAGGACCAGCCGGCGGCTGATGCTTGGCATGGTAAAGTGTCAAATCCTGCGCGATCTTCGCGTTCAGGTCGTTACGTGCCATGTCATAGGCGACATCGATTGCGGCGGCGAAACCTTCGGCACTGGTTCCGCCATGGCTCTTGATGACGATGCCGTTCAGGCCGAGGAATACGCCGCCATTGACCTTGTTCGGGTCCATTTTTTCACGAAGGCGATCGAAGGCCGGCTTGGCCAACAGATAACCTATCTTAGCCAGAAAAGTACGCGACATCGATTCACGCAGCAGTGTGGCGATCTGACGAGCCGTGCCTTCAGCCGTCTTCAGCGCGATATTGCCGGTGAAGCCTTCTGTCACGACGACATCGACCGTGCCCTTGCCGATATCGTTGCCTTCGACAAAGCCCTGATAGGCGATTGTCGGGAGGTTTGCTTCGCGCAGCAGTCGACCGGCTTCCTTGACCTCTTCCTGGCCCTTGACCTCTTCAACGCCTACGTTGAGAAGGCCAACGGTCGGGCGGTCGATCTCGAACAGCGCGCGCGCCATGGCGCCGCCCATCAGAGCGAAATCGAGAAGCTGCTGGCTGTCGGCACCAATCGTTGCGCCGATATCGAGAACGATGCTCTCACCCTTGAGCGTCGGCCAGATGCCGGCGATTGCCGGGCGCTCGATACTGGCCATAGTGCGCAAACAGAATTTCGCCATGGCCATGAGAGCACCGGTATTGCCAGCAGAAACGCAGACATCGGCCTCACCGAGCTTCACAGCCTCGATGGAGCGCCACATGGATGAAACATAGCGACCGCGCCGCAGGGCAGCGCTCGGCTTTTCGTCCATGGTCACGGCGACTTCGCACTCGTGGAAAGTCGAGCGGTCGCGCAGCTTCGGGTACTTGGCGAGCCATGGCTCGCATTCGGCCTTCAATCCATAGATGATGAAGGTCGCTTCGGGGTGCCGTTCGAGAGCCTTTGCAGTACCGGGTATGACAACCTCGGGACCGAAATCACCTCCCATGGCATCCACAGAAATTCTGATCACGCGTATCTGATCCTTATCTTCGACCGAGCAGACCGGCCATTAAAACCCGTCCAGCGGTCGTCGCCAGCATTCCGGCCATGCTCATGCTTGGCCCTGCCGGCGAAATCGTGGCCAAAATATAGTTTTCGCCGCCGCTTACAACAGGCCTAGTCTTTTTTCCAGTCCTTGAGCGCCGCGAATGGGTTTGGCCGGTCGCTCTTGGCATCGGCAGTGCTCTCGATATGGTCGGAAAACTCCACCCCCTGTTTGCGGGGATATGGATCGATCGCGAGTGCTGCAAACTCGGTGACCGCCTCGCCGATATCGATCGTGTCCCCGGCAAACTCCTCGGGAAGATCCGGGCCGTCAGGATCAAGCACCATCTCGGCTGCATCCTTGGCGACGACGCGGGCAAGCTTTGAGCCCTCGGGCACGAAAATCTGCTCGAACTCTTCGTCGACACGCGATTCGACCGGCTCAAGCGTGACGATGCAAGCCTGTACGATCTCGGCCTCGACCCGGCCCTTGATGCGGACACCGTCCTTTTTCCAGCGCGACAGATAGACTTCAGCCTTGAGCGACTTCACCTCGAGAACCTGCCACATATCGGCAAGCTCCTTGCGCTCCCGCTCGTCGGCGGAAACCTTCACCGTCACGGCATTGGCGGAGATGTTTCCGACCTTGACGGAATAGGAAAATGGCGGTTTGCCGCCCGTGTTGTTATCGTTTTTCATCTTTCCTCACTTTTCCCTTCAGCCATTCACAGGCGACGGGATGGCCGCGTTGCCGCGGGCTATATCGTCTTCCGGCGTTGCGGCGAGATGCCGCTCCGTTTCTGCCATCCATATGGCCAGACGGCTCATATCCGGCGAAGACTGGTTTTCCGGGTATATATTGCGGGCAAGGCTTTTCGCCAACTCCTCGGCATCGCCGGCGTCCAGCGCCTTCGCATAGGTCTCGAGCCGGCCGTAAAACATGCCGGCGAGTTTCTTCATGCGTTTCGGCACGCCCTGATCGCCAATTCCGAGTTCGCGGATCGAATGGTCAAGATCCTGGAAAAAGGCATCCACGATCTCCTGCGCCAGTTCCTGTCCGCTGGTCGAGGATTTCGCGGTACGGCGAAAAAACAGGATCATCACGACCGACAGCATCTCGTAGCGACCCATGACAGTGTCAGGAACACCGAGATCGGTATAGAAAAACGGAATGCGTGCAGCAGAAGTCAATGCCGCGTATTGCCGCTCGACAATGACCTGATTGTGTTTTTTCTTTTTGAATAGCCCGAAGATCATCGATAAGTCCCGCGAATGACCGGGCCCAATGTTGCATGGAAACGAAAGCTGGTTTACCGAAGCAGGCGCGAATTGCAATGCCGTTCGGCCGGGGCCGTAGACGGGATGCGTTCGATCCGTAAAACGTTTGGCGTTCTAAGGGTTCTCGTCCCCGGAATAGCCACAATGGTGATGAACAGCAGAAGTCCGGCCTCAAGCGCCGGTCTCGTTTACCTGGGGGATCCCGTTGAAGAAGCGGACAGTCGAGTACGGTATGAATTTTCTGAATAAAACCGCCATCAGCCTGGTACTTATCGCTTCCGTTACCACCGCTGGATGCACGTCGATGGATATCGGCGACACCATGTATAACGGCTATGTGATCGACCAGAAATCTCTCGCTCTGATCCCGGAAGGTTCGAGCCGCGAACAGGTCCTGCTGACGATGGGCACGCCTTCAACGACGGCGACCTTCGATTCGGAAGTTCTCTATTACATTTCCCAGCGGCGCGAGCGTGCAGCCGCCTTCATGAAGCCGAAGCTGGTCGAGCAGACGGTTTTGGCCATCTACCTCAACAAGGACGGCGTTGTCGCGCGCAAGGCCAACTACACGCTTCAGGACGGCAAGGTGTTCGACACCATCTCGCGCACTACGCCGACCGGCGGTCGCGACCTGACCTTCCTGCAACAGATTCTTTCCGGCGGCTCCGGCCCCGGCGGTGCGGGCGCTGCTGCCATGCGCAGCCTGCTCAGCAACTAACAAGATGCCGAATACAAAGAAGCCCGCGGAGCGATCCGCGGGCTTCTTTCGTTTTAAACGTAGCCTGTTTTAGCCGGCAAGAATCGCCAGCAGCAGCAAGGCCACGATATTGGTGATCTTGATTGCCGGGTTGACGGCCGGACCAGCCGTATCCTTGTAGGGATCGCCGACGGTATCGCCGGTAACCGATGCCTTGTGCGCGTCAGAGCCCTTCAGGTGTCGCTGACCGTCCTTGTCGACAAAGCCATCCTCGAAGCTCTTCTTGGCGTTGTCCCATGCACCGCCGCCCGAGGTCATGGAAATGGCGACGAAGAGACCATTGACGATAACGCCGAGAAGCGAGGCACCAAGAGCGGCAAAGGCAGAAGCCTTGTCGCCACCGGAAATCAGCAGAACACCGAAATAGACCACGATCGGCGCGAGCACCGGAAGCAGCGACGGGATGATCATTTCCCGGATCGCCGCCTTGGTGAGGATATCGACAGCGCGACCATAATCGGGACGATCCGTGCCCTGCATGATGCCGGGCTTGTCGCGGAACTGCTGACGCACTTCCTCGACGATCGAGCTTGCCGCCTTGCCGACGGCCGTCATGGCAATGCCACCGAAGAGATAAGGGATCAAA
Source organism: Neorhizobium sp. UBA3556 (assembly GCA_002376235.1). Taxonomy (GTDB): domain Bacteria; phylum Pseudomonadota; class Alphaproteobacteria; order Rhizobiales; family Rhizobiaceae; genus Neorhizobium. The sequence continues at coordinate 46,616 of DFNX01000003.1, forward strand.
CCACCGAAGATCAGACCTGCCACGACGTAAGGGTTGGCAAGACTGAACGAGATTGCCCCTACCCCCTCGAAGTAAGGATATTGCTGCGGATTGGCGGCAAAATACTGTAGATCGTTCGAATAGGCGGCAAACAGGACGAGAGCGCCAAGACCGGCGGAGCCGATCGCATAGCCCTTGGTGACCGCCTTGGTGGTGTTGCCGACGGCATCGAGCGCATCGGTCGACTTGCGGACTTCCGGCGGCAAATGGGACATTTCGGCGATGCCACCAGCATTGTCCGTGACCGGACCGAAGGCATCGAGCGCGACGATCATGCCGGCAAGGCCGAGCATGGCGGTGACGGCGATACCGGTGCCGAACAGACCACCGAACTGGTAGGTGGCGATGATGCCGCCAACGATGACGATTGCCGGAAGCGCCGTCGATTCGAGCGAGACCGCAAGTCCCTGGATGACGTTGGTGCCATGGCCGGTGACCGAGGCCTGGGCAATCGAATTGACCGGCCGCTTGTTGGTGCCGGTGTAGTATTCAGTGATGACGACGATCAGGGCCGTGACGACGAGGCCGACGAGACCGCAGACGAAAAGGCTGGTGCCGGTGATTTCCTTATCCGCAACTGTGCCGATCACGCCCCAGCCGACCGTCATCGACGTGGCGATCGCCAGACCGAAGATAGATAGAACACCGGTTGCGATCAGGCCCTTGTAGAGAGCCCCCATGATCGAACCATTGCTGCCGAGCTTGACGAAGAAGGTGCCGATGATCGAGGTGACGATGCAGACGCCGCAGATGGCGAGCGGATAGAGCATTGCCGATTCGAGCACCGGAGCGCCGGCAAAGAAGATCGCGGCCAGCACCATGGTCGCAACGACAGAGACCGCATAGGTCTCGAACAGGTCGGCCGCCATGCCGGCGCAATCACCGACATTGTCGCCGACGTTATCGGCAATCGTAGCCGGGTTACGCGGATCGTCTTCCGGGATACCGGCTTCGACCTTGCCGACGAGGTCACCACCGACATCTGCGCCCTTGGTGAAGATGCCGCCGCCGAGACGGGCAAAGATCGAGATCAGCGAGGCACCGAAACCAAGTGCCACCAGTGCGTCGATGACCTCACGCGAACTGCTTGCATGACCGAGACCGGAGGTTAGCACCCAGTAATAGATCGAGACGCCGAGCAGTGCGAGACCGGCTACCAGCATGCCGGTGATAGCTCCCGACTTGAAGGCGATATCGAGGCCTGCTGCAAGGCTATGCGATGAAGCCTGTGCCGTGCGGACATTGGCCCGGACGGAGACATGCATGCCAATAAAACCTGCGGCGCCGGACAGGACCGCGCCGATTATAAAGCCCAAGGCTGCCGTGCCGGACAGAAGCAGCCACGCCAGGATGGCAACAACGACGCCGACTATGGCGATCGTCATATACTGGCGGGCAAGATAGGCCTGCGCGCCCTCGCGGATATAACCAGCGATTTCCTGCATGCGCTCGTTGCCCTGATCGGCGGCGAGAACCGAACGCGTCGCCCACACGGCATAAATGATCGACAGCAGACCGCAGACGATCACACTCAAAATGACTGTCATACTATTTTCCTCTCCCTAACCGCCGGGCCGAAAAATCCCGGTCGCGCATCTTCCATGCGGGCGCGCTCCCCTCCCAAGGATGCGTTTCCGCCATGCGAAGACGAGATTGCGGTGGAGATGAAATGACGTCAAGCCCTGCACGGACAAGGGCTCAAATGGACGCAGGTTGTAATATGAGTTAATGCTCGCCTTAAGCTGACTTCGCGGAAGAGCGCCTGAACAGCAGGGCGGCGATCAGAAAGAGGCAGATGACTGCAACCGGCCAGATGACCATGTTGATGAAGGACCAGCCCCAGGTGACGAAGACCTTGCCGGATGAGAAGGACGAGAGCGCCACCGTGCCAAACAGCACGATGTCGTGAAATCCCTGGACCTTGTCGGCCTCATGCGGGCGATAGCTCGACGCAACGATCGCGGTCGAGCCGATAAAGCCGAAATTCCAGCCGATGCCGAGCAGGACGAGCGCACCCCAGAAATTCCACAACTCGATGCCGAGATGAGCAACGACAGCGCAGGCCATCATCACGAAAACGCCGGCCGCAACAACCTTTTCCGCGCCAAATCGGGAGATCAGCGACCCGGTTATGAAGCTCGGGCCGAACATGGCCAAAACATGCCACTGGATGCCGAGTGTCGCCATTTCAGGCGGGAAACCGCATCCGATCACCATCGCAAGCGGCGCGCCTGTCATGACGAAGGTCATCAGGGCATAGATGCAGATGCCGCAGATCATGCCGGTGAGGAAACGCTGCGTCAGCACGATCTCTTTCAGCGGCCGTGCCGGTTCCAAACTTTGAGTCGTAGCCTTCGTCTGCGGAAGCTTGAGGAAGGAGAATATGGCGATCCCCGCCAGGCAAAGTGGAATGAGCGCGATGAAGGCGCCGGCAAAGGTTACCGGTGCAAACAAGTCCTTCGCCCAGATGACGATCTGCGGACCGAGAACCGCCGAGACGATGCCGGCACCGAGGATCCAGGAGATTGCCTTGGGCTTGTAGGAAGACGGCGACGCATCGGCGGCGGCGAACCGGATTTTCTGTGTGAAGCCAGAAGAGGTGCCGATGAACAGAAGCGCAAGAGCAAAGAGCCAGAAGCTTTCGCGGAAAAGTGCAATCGCGGCGAAAGCGCCGCCAGCGGCCCCGATCAGGCAACCGGCCATGAAGGCTTCGCGACGACCGAGAAAACGCGACAGAAGCGCGATGACGACTGCGCCGCAAGCGGTACCCACATTGAATGCGGTGATCGGAGCGGTGGCAAGAGACTTGTCTTCGCCGAGCAGCTGATATCCGGCAAGCGAACCGATGGCGATCGACAGAGGGGCCGCCGATCCAAGGATCGCCTGGCTTGCCGCCAGAAGCGCGACATTGCGGCGGGCGGCGCGCATCTGCGTCTGAAGACCGTCCACCACACCGTCCATGTCTGCCTACCTGTTATTTCTTGTCGCCGCGGACCTGTTTGGCGATCCGGTCGAGAACCGCATTGACGATGCGAGGCTCGTCTTCCTCGAAGAAGGCGCGGGCGATCTCGACATATTCGGTGACGATGACCGGCACCGGAACGTCCTTGCGCTCGAGGATTTCGAATGTGCCGGCGCGCAGGATCGCACGCAGCGTCGAATCAAGGCGCGAGAGCGGCCAGTCTTCCTGCAGCGAGGAACGCACGATCGGGTCGATCTTGGTCTGGTCGCGGACGACGCCGGAAACGATGGAACGGAACCATGACGGGTCGGCCTTCAGATAGGTATCACCGTCGAGTTCCTGACCGAGGCGATGGGCCTCATATTCGGCAACGACTTCCAGAACGCCGGTGCCGCCGATATCCATCTGATAAAGTGCCTGCACGGCTGCGAGACGGGCTGCGCCACGCTGGTTGACGGGCTTGATCTGTTTTTCTTCGTTAGACATCAGCGTGCACCGTTCAGCTTTTCGCGCACGGCGATCATGGTCAGAGCTGCGCGGGCGGCAAAGCCGCCCTTGTCCTTGTCCGAACGGCGCGCACGTGCCCAGGCCTGATCGTCATTTTCAACGGTCATGATGCCGTTGCCGATAGCAAGCGATTCCGAGACGGCGAGATCCATCAGCGCCCGCGAGGATTCGTTGGAGACGATATCGAAATGGTAGGTCTCACCGCGGATGACCATGCCGAGTGCAACGAAACCGTCATATTCGGTGCCGCCGTTTTCGGAAGCGTCGAGCGCCATGGCGATGGTCGGCGGGATTTCCAGCGCACCGGGAACCGTGATCACGTCAAACGTAGCACCCGCCTCCTTCAGTGCCGAGGTCGCACCGTCAAGCAGTGCATCGGCCATATCATCATAGAAGCGAGCTTCTACGATCAGGATGTGTGGAGCGGGTTCGAGCGACATGGATCACCTTAAGATACGTGTATTCGGTCCGGCAAACGCGGACTTGGGTAGCATGGCGCGGTCAAAACACGCCGTGAGGCACTTGGCAAGCGATTTTGCGGGAACGAGGCCTGCATGCCGTGAATAGGATCACGTCAGGCTGGGCTATAATACTTCATCGATCCCGGTCCAGATCATCTCTGTAGCCAGTAATTAATAATCTGTTAAACTAAAGAAACAAAGCGTATCACTCTTGCCGCCTGCGTTTTATTTGACATCTATTATTCGACGCATAGATGCAGGTGGATGATGGAAAAGCACCGTTTCCAGATGGATGACATGGACGACCTGCTGCTGAAGATATCGATGGCCCGCGGTCTTGATGAGATCATGGTCGTCGTGAGGCAATCAGCGCGCCGCCTGATCGGTGCCGATGGCCTAGCCTTCATCCTGCGCGATAGAAACGAATGCTTCTATGTGGATGAGGATGCTATCCAGCCGCTCTGGAAAGGCCAGCGTTTTCCGATGGAGGCCTGCATATCCGGCTGGGCGATGCAGCATTCGCAAGTGGTTGTGATCGATGACATTACCCAGGATCCACGCATTGCGCAGGATGCCTATCGCCCGACCTTCGTGAAAAGCCTGGCGATGGTTCCATTGCGGCCGGGTGACCCGCTGGGGGCGATCGGAGCCTATTGGGCGAAGGTCGGCACGCCGCCGGACGATAGCGTCTACCGGCTGCAGCGTATTGCCAATACCGCGGCAGTGGCGATGGCCAATGTGGCGCTGACGAATTCACTTGCCGAAGCGCGGGACGAAGCTGCACGCGCCCGTGATGCGATGATCCTTGCGATGGCATCGCTTGCCGAGACGCGCGACCATGAGACCGGAGACCACATCCGCCGCACCCAGCATTACGTGCGCGTTCTGGCCGAGGCGCTCAACCGGCGCGAACCCGAAACGTCCGGCCTCGATGAGGAGTTTGTCGATCTGCTCTACAAATCGGCTCCGCTCCACGATATCGGTAAAGTCGGCATTCCGGACCGCATTCTGCAAAAGCCGGGGCGGCTCGACACGGCGGAATACGACATCATGAAAACCCATGCCGATCTCGGCCGCACGGCGATCGCGACCGCCGAGCGTTATATCGGCTCGAGCAATCCCTTCCTGGGCCTCGCCAAGGTTATCGCTCATTGTCATCACGAAAGGTGGGACGGTACGGGCTATCCGCGGGGATTGAAGGGAGAGGACATTCCGCTTGCGGGCCGGATCATGGCGGTCGCGGATGTCTATGATGCGCTGGTATCGGAACGAGTCTACAAGCCCGCGATGAGCCACAACGAAGCGGTCTCGATCATCACCGAAGAAAGCGGCAAACATTTCGACCCGTCCGTGGTTGCCGCTTTCGGCGAGGTGGCTCCGCAGTTTGCCGAAATCCACCGCCAGTTCTCACTGCCTCTCTAAGGTCGAAAAGACCTCAGGCCTTGGCGGGAAACTCCGCCAGACGGGCGGCATAACGCGCCATTGTATCCACTTCGAAATTGATGAAGTCACCCGGCTTGCGGTCGCCCCAGGTGGTGACGGCAAGCGTGTGGCGGATCAGCAGGATGTCGAAATCCGTGCCGTTGACGGCATTGACCGTCAGCGAGGTACCGTCGAGCGCAACCGAACCCTTGGGGGCAACGAAACGGGCCAGATCTTCAGGAGCCCGAAGGGTGATACGTACCGCCTCGCCTTCCGGCTCGACCGCCAGTATCTCGGCCTTGCCGTCGACATGGCCGGAAACGATATGGCCACCGAGCTCGTCGCCGATCTTCAGCGCCCTCTCAAGGTTGATCCGGGTCCCCTTCTCCCAGGATGCGATCGTCGTCAGTCGCAGCGCCTCTTCCCAGGCTTCGACTTCGAACCAGCGCTCGTTGCTGCCATCTTCAGGAAGCGTGGTCACGGTCAGGCACACACCGCCATGGGCGATCGAAGCGCCGAGGTCGATCGTCTTCGGATCGTAATTCGTGGCGATACGCAGCTTCACGCCCTCATCGAGAGAGGTCAACTCGGAAACGGTGCCGATATCGGTAACAATACCCGTAAACATCAAATGCCTCTTTCATATTCGAAGCTGCGGTCGGCGCCGAAACGCTCCTGCCGCACGCACTGAAATCCTGTCGGAATATCGGAAGGCGTGGCGGGCGATTCAATGCCACCTGCGCCGACGACAAGTGCCGACTGGGCAAGAACAAGGCGGTCGACCAGTCCGGCCTGAAGGAAGCTGCAGCCAACCTTGGCGCCCCCCTCGACCATCAGCGAGGAGATGCCGCGCGTTGCGAGATTGGCGAGAAGTTCATCCAGATTGGCGGCCTGCAGAACTTCCACACCAGCCGACATCAGCGCCCTGACGCGTCCTTCGTTGGACGGGTGGGTGTCGCAGAAGGGATCGGTGACGGCGACGACGGGAACGGCCGAGGTCGATTTCACCAGCTTGGACGACAGAGGCAGTTCCAGCCGACGATCGAGGACGATCCTGAGCGGCGAGCGGTTTTCCAGTCCCGGAAGGCGAACGGTCAGTTCCGGATCATCTACGAGCGCCGTGCCTATACCGACAAGGATGGCGTCGTTTTCGGCGCGCATCATATGCACCTGCGCGCGGGACTGGGGACCGGTCACCACCAGTTCCTCCCCCTTCCGGCCGAGCATGCCGTCGGCGGAAACCGCAAGTTTGAGAGTCACATAGGGCCGTCCCCTCACCTGACGCGAGAGGTACGCAGCCAGAACCCGGCGCCCCTGCTCTTCCAGCAATCCGGTTTCGACGATGATGCCGGCTTCGCGCAGGATGCCAAAACCTCGGCCGGAGACGCGGGGATCGGGATCGTTGAGGCAGACGACAACGCGGGCAACACCTGCAGCCACCAGCGCATTGGCGCAGGGCGGCGTGCGTCCGTAATGTGAGCAGGGTTCAAGCGTGACATAGACGGTTGCGCCCCTCGCCTTTTCACCGGCGACGGCAAGCGCCTGGGTTTCGGCATGAGGACGGCCGCCGACGGCAGTCACGGCCTGGCCGACGATCGCACCGTCCTTGACGACGACGCAGCCTACCGAAGGATTGGTTGCCGTCAGGCCGGAGTGCCATTGCGACAGCCGCAAAGCGGCTGCCATGAAACGCCGGTCTTCGGCAACGCTCATCAGGAATCGCTCCCGGTTTCCAGTCCCGGATCGCGCGCAAGCTTGGCGTTGATTTCCTCTATCACCTTCTCGAAATCTTCCGCATGGGAGAAATCGCGATAGACCGAGGCGTAACGCACGAAACCGACGTCATCGAGGCTCTTCAGGGCTTCGAGTACCTGCAGGCCGATCTGTTCGGACGAGATTTCCGACTCACCCGAGCTTTCCAGGCGACGGACGATGCCCGAGACAGCGCGTTCGATCCGGTCGGGTTCGACCGGACGCTTGCGCAGTGCGATCTGGAAGGACCGCACCAGCTTGTCACGGGCAAAGGGCACCTTGCGGCCGGTCTTCTTCAGCACCATCAGTTCGCGCAATTGCACGCGTTCAAATGTGGTGAAACGGCCACCGCAATCCGGACATATGCGCCGCCGGCGGATGGAGGTGAAATCCTCCGCCGGACGACTATCCTTGACCTGGGTATCTTCAGAGCCGCAGAACGGGCAGCGCATCGGCTCTCCTTAGAGGTAGGGGTACATCGGGAAACGATCGGTCAGGCTGACGACCTTTTCGCGGACAGCCGCTTCGACGGCGGCATTGCCCTCGTCGGAATTGGCAGCCTTCAGGCCGTCGAGAACTTCAACGATGAAGTTACCGATTTCCTTGAATTCGGCTTCCTTGAAGCCGCGGGTCGTGCCGGCCGGCGTGCCGAGACGGACGCCAGAGGTGACGAACGGCTTTTCAGGGTCGAACGGGATGCCGTTCTTGTTGCAGGTGATGTAACCGCGGCCGAGAGCAGCTTCGGCGCGCTTGCCGGTGGCGTTCTTCTTGCGCAGGTCGACCAGCATCAGGTGATTGTCGGTGCCGCCCGAGACGATGTCGAGTCCGCCGGCAACCAGCGTTTCCGACAGTGCCTTGGCGTTCTTGACGATCTGGGCTGCGTAATCCTTGAAATCAGGCTGCAGTGCTTCACCGAAGGCGACGGCCTTGGCGGCGATGATGTGCATCAGCGGGCCGCCCTGCAGGCCGGGGAATACGGCCGAGTTGAACTTCTTTGCCAGATCCTCGTCATTCGTCAGGATCACGCCGCCGCGCGGGCCACGCAGCGACTTGTGGGTCGTGGTCGTGGCGACATGGCAATGCGGGAACGGCGACGGATGCTGGCCACCGGCAACGAGACCGGCGATGTGGGCCATATCGACCATCAGGTAAGCGCCGACTTCATCGGCAATCTCGCGGAAACGCTTCCAGTCCCAGATGCGGGAGTAAGCGGTGCCGCCGGCGATGATCAGCTTCGGCTTGTGTTCGCGTGCCTTGGCGGCAACGTCGTCCATGTCGAGCAGGTTGTCGTCTTCACGCACGCCGTAGGAGACGACGTTGAACCATTTGCCGGACATGTTGACCGGCGAACCGTGGGTCAGGTGACCACCCGAATTGAGGTCGAGGCCCATGAACGTATCGCCCGGCTGCAGCAGCGCAAGGAAGACGGCCTGGTTCATCTGCGAACCGGAGTTCGGCTGGACGTTGGCGAAGTTGACGCCGAACAGCTTCTTGGCGCGCTCGATGGCGAGTTCCTCGGCGATATCGACGAACTGGCAGCCGCCGTAATAACGCTTGCCCGGATAGCCTTCGGCATATTTGTTGGTCATGATCGAGCCCTGCGCTTCAAGAACAGCGCGGGAGACGATGTTTTCGGACGCGATCAGCTCGATCTCGTGGCGCTGACGACCGAGCTCCTTCTGGATCGAGCCGAAGATTTCCGGATCGGTTTCGGCAAGCGGGCGGGAGAAGAAGACTTCGGTATGCGACATGGACGAGGCTCCTCGAACGGGATGGCAAGCGATGTGACGCGTCTTAGCGCTCCGCCCCGTCTAGGGCAATACGAAGAGCGACATTTGCACGCTCTGCCGCGGTACCTGCCTGTATGATCTCGCGCTGCCTCCTGTTTCAGGTTTTCAGGCCGAGGAAATGGAAGGCGGGAGCCGGCTTGAAATCGCTCGTCGCGTCGCCTGAAAAGGTGTGATCCTGATTTGCCCCTAGATCAAGACGCATCACCTTTCCCGTCGCTGCGGAAAAATCGATGGCCTTGAGGTCGACCCAGAAAGTGTTCGGAGTCAGCGCGGATTCGAAGAAATAGAGTTTTCGCTTGTGATCCACGACCGTGCGCCAGCGCGTCGAGGAAATATTGGGTTCCTCCGGCGTATTCAGGCCGAAAGGTACCGAGACATTGCGGATCACACTGAAGACGCTGGCGAGCGCCCGGTTGGGATCCTCGAATTTCGGGATGGCGTTGGCGTAGAAGGAAGCGCGGGCGAAGCGATCTGCAGCGCGGTTGGTACCCGGAAGCATGACGGTGCCGCCGATCTGCTTCCAATAGGCATTTAGTGCCAGTTGCTGGTCGAAGATCGGCGAATTGGTCATCACCTGATAATCGCGGTTATGATGAATGACCTGCTTGCCGCCGATATATTCGACGATGGCGCTGTCACCCGAAGCATCAGAGATGGAGAGATGCAGCGTCGTAAGCCGATCCTCACCCGGCACATTGTCGGTGACGATGGTGAAGGGCTGTTTTTCGAGATCGGCAACGGCTTCTTCGACCGTCGCGAAATTGTCGAGCACATATTGGGCCCAGGCGGCAATCGTAAGCCCCGGCTTGCTATCCTTGTCGAAGGGTGGATATTCGGATTCGACCAACCACAGGAGGTTTGCAGCCAGACCCGCCTCGTTGACGCCATCGGTCGTCGAGACATCGTAGCCCGTGGCAACCACGCTTCCGTATTTCGACGTCCACTTGATCGAGTTCGGCCCCGCCTCCCCCGTCCGCTCCACGCCCTTGGGCAGGACATAAAGATTGGTCATCACATCGCTTTTCCAATCCATGGACCGCGCCGTCATGACCTGACCGTCTGCTCCCAAATAAACGAAGCGGGTACAGGCCTCTGCGACATTGGCAATGCAGAGACTGGAAACCGACAGGGCTAATGCGGCGCGCCGGAAGACCTTGGCTGGCGAGAACGTCATCTCTCACTCCTTTAAGAGGGATGGCTGGAGGCGATCAGAAGCGCATGGACAGCCCGACCACCGGGCCGTGCTGGGTGACATCCCAGCGAAACTTGTTGACGCCGGTGAAATCGTCGTTTTCGTAATCCTGATAAAGCGCCCTGTAGCCCGCGCGAAGAATGGTCGGGCGGCCGAACATCATGGTGCGATAGCCAAGATAGGCCTGGGCATTGACGCTCAATCGTGAGCCGACGCCGAACCCGCCGATGTCAGCCTCCGCAAACAGGTTCCAGCGCTCCGTCAGGTCGGCATTCATGCGCAGGCCGATGAACGGATCGGTCCAGTCCGCATTTTTGGAAGCATTCAGGCCCAATACGGAAACGTCGGCTTCAAGCTTGGTCCAGCGTATCCCCGCCGTGGGCTCAATCGATAGGGTTCGCGGACGGGCAAAAACGGTCTCGCCGCCAAGCTCCACCTCATAGGCCTTGAAGAAGGCACCGGCAGAGATCGAGGTCGTCTGGATTTTGAGGCCGATCTCGTTGCTCAGCAGTTCTTCATCCTGCGAGGTTCGGACATGCTGGGCGTCGACGTAAATTCCCCACTGACCGTTCGTCACCTCAATATTGCCCATCAACACAAAATCGAGATGATCGAACACATCAGAAAACGGCACGTCGACATCGGTATCGAAACCAGCGAGAGACGCATCGCCCTTCAGCGAGGCCGCCCAGGCATAGGGACTGACGATCACCACCCATTCCCGCTCTGGGCGCGCCTGTTCGGCCGTCATCCGTGTCTGGTCGAAATCGGCCGCCGAGGCGGCGTGAGCCGTGAGCAATGAGGAAGCGGCCAACAACGCGACGCCACCGACAAGCAACAGGCACCGGGTCATCCGCGATCTCCGCCCCAATAGGAGATTGCAGATTAGACTTGGATAACATGAAAGCAACCCAAAAGCGTCTGGCCAGTTACATTTGACGACACGGCCCCGCCTGGGCATCGGGAAAAAAGAAAGGCCGGGCGATTGCCCGGCCTCTCCTTCAAACTCTACTTGCTAGCCTTATTGAGGCAGCATGTCGCTCTCGGTGAGAGCACCCTGGCGCTGCTCAATGCCGGTCGTGGTCTGCAGTGCGAGTTCCTGGTTGCCATCCTTCTGATAGATGTCGTCGCGGAACTGCACGACCTGGTCCTTTGCCGACCACGCGGTCACGTAGACGATATAGACCGGGACTTCCTGGGAAAGCTTGATCGGGTTGTTCTGGCGGGTCGAGATAATGCGTTCGATCTCCTGGCGCGACCAGCCGGATGTGTCGCGCAGCAACCAGGTGATCAGGTCGCGAACGTTCTGGATACGCATGCAGCCCGAAGATTCGAAACGCATGAGCTTATTGAACAGGCCCTGCGAGGGGGTGTCATGCATGTATTCGTTGTTCGGGTTGTGGAAGTTGATCTTGGTCGACGCCATGGCGTTGATCTTACCGGGATCCTGCCGGAACATAAGGTTCGGCGCCTTGGGCGCAAACCAGTCGACAGTCTCGGGAGACACTTCCTGACCGCGTCCGTCGAACAGACGGATGTTGTTTTTCGTCAGATAGGTCGAATCCTTGCGCATCAAAGGCACGATGTCCTTTTCGATGATCGAGCGCGGCGCCGTCCAGTAAGGGTTGAGGATGACTTCGTAGATCTTGGAGTTGATCGCGTGCGTCGGGCGGTCGATACGGCCAACGACGGCGTTGGTGCGCAGCGCCACACGGTCGCTTTCCACAGCTTCAACATAGGCGGCCGGAATGTTGACCATGACATAACGCGATCCGAGATCGCCGGACATGGATTGAAGGCGAACCAGATTGGTCTGAAGCTGCATCAGGCGCGTCTGGGCGGGAACATTCATCGCCTTCAGCGAAAACTCACCCAGAACACCGTCAGCCGGGAGGCCGTGGCGCGCCTGGAAACGCTTGACCGCCCCATCGACATAACTGTCAAAAGCGTTCGACATGCCGGCAGACTGATCGAGGTCGCCTGCAATCATCAGGCGGCGACGCAGGTTCTGGACGGAGGGATCGACAACGCCGAGCTGGAGGCGGGTCGACGAGCCGACATCCGGCCAACCGCCGTTCGAAACGATCTGCTGGTAGGCGTAGATTGCCTGCTGGATGTTGCCCGGACCTTCCGGTCCGAGAACAGGATTGTTGGACACGACGCCAACGGCCGTACGCGAACCGCGCGCATCGAACTGATCATCCCAGCTGCCACGACGCGGCGCATTGATGAGGTTGTCAATCGGGCTTTGCGCAAGCGCCGGAGCGGCCAGCGCCGCGGCACCCACTGAAACAGCCGAACGCAGCAGCGCGCGGCGAGACAAAACTTCAGAACCGATCTTCTTCGACATCATCCCATCCATCTGACCCAGGTCAACACGACAGCGCTACCGGGATATGGTTAAAAAAGGAGCAAAGCCAAGCAGGCGCCTTTTTCGGCCGGCTCTGCCACGACGGGCAAAGCCCCTTTTTACCAATTGCTTGAACAAGTCCGGTCCCATAGCAATATGGCCAATTCGTGTCGGTGCGCAGAGGGTCACAAGCCCGTGTAGCGCTGTGACTTTTCTGCCGTGGCATGCATCCCGTTGGAGAGGTTTTAACGACGGCTTGCGGAGATGATCAGCACCAGGCTCCAAAGCCACATTTCAAGTCACGTTTGCAAAAATACACGCCGTTTCTCACTTCGCTAACGGCTGATCGACGACCGAATCGCGCTCCGCCTTCCATCGGAACAGACAAAATACAACAGCGGCTACTACCCTAAATTTTGCGGTGTTGCCCTTTCGAAAGCTTTCCGCAAAACAGGCTGCCGTCGAAGAATCACCCTTGGTACGAGCAATCACCTTCCACAAAGGTTTTTCTTAAGAAGCACCAGCTTCAAGCAAGGCGATAACAATAAATTGTATGACTAGAATATAGGGGTGGAGAAATTACATGCAATGGAAGCCGATAAACACTCTCATTCCAAACAAGCTCGTCTTTCTATTGTTCGATCATCTTGAGAGCGCTCAATGGGTCGGTTACGTGAACGAAGACGGCATTTGTGAATGGCCCGACAAGGTCCGCGGATATCGTCCGACGGGCTGGCAGGAAGTGATCGTCGACTTGACCCGCATCAAGGCCATCGGCGGCTGAGGTTTTCGAACTATGTAGATGCAAACAAGCAAAACGGAGCGTAGGCCTACGCTCCGTTTTGCTTTTGTGCGTCACCGCATGACTGGAGGTAATGAGGAACGCCAAGCCCCTAGTGGTTTAAAGGCTGATCGCAATTCCGTTAAAATTACATCCGGTATGCGATCGAGTCGTTCCAGAAGCGATCGAGACGCTGCAGCAGACGGTTCATCTGAGAGAACTCGCCTTCGCCGATGCCGCCGACCTTTTCGATCGAGCCGATGTGGCGTTCGTAAAGCTTTGCGACGGTTTCAGCAATTTCCTGGCCAGCCGGCGTCAGGCTGATACGAACCGAGCGACGGTCGATGCGCGAACGGGCGTGGTTGATGAAACCGAGATCGACCAGCTTCTTGACGTTGTAGGAAACGTTGGAGCCGAGATAGTAACCGCGGGAGCGGAGTTCACCGGCGGTCAGTTCCGAATTGCCGATGTTGAAAAGAAGAAGTGCCTGTACGGCGTTCACGTCGTCACGACCCTGACGGTCGAACTCGTCCTTGATAACGTCGAGGAGGCGACGGTGGAGACGTTCCACCAGGTGCAGCGATTCCATGTAAAGGCCACGGATGGTGTCTTCTTGCGGATCTGCGACTGCCGGTGCCTGCGGCTTGAGCTTCGTGTTCATCATAACTGCCTCACTGTTTTGTTTGGCGGTGTGTTTGTTTGTTCCCGCCTTGAGACAGACCCTATCGAATGCGCATAAAATTCGACTTAAAACATTTGCTTAACAAATACCTACCTGCATTTTTCGATTTTGTCGGTACTGTGGCGCACCCCTCTCCGCCACGAGTTCTCCTTAGAAGAATCAAAACGTTAGCACTCAAAGTTCGCTAAAATTTGAGCGAAAATTCCCTTAATTTCATGGTAAATCGATCCTTACCCTTTCCTCCTTACGCCGGCTTTCCAGCCATAAGGCGACCCGAAACACGACGTAAAGGCTCGCAACAAGGACGTTCAGGATCGGCACAAGGTGGTTCTCGCCGAAGATTTCCGGCCAGACGACATACATCAGAATCTGAATGATTGCGGCCATTGCCCAAAGCACGGCGCCCCAGGATACAGCGAGCCACAGGCCGAGAGACGCGACAGGGAAAAGCACGGCAAGCGTTGGAGCGGCAGCACGCCAAGGCAGGTTCAGAAGATCAAAGCGCGCTCGGCCTTCCAGCGAATATCCGACGAGCATTGCCCAATATTGCATGCCGAACCAGAAACAGGTGATGGCGATCATCCTCAGGAAGAGAACGAAGAGGAGCTCGGTCAGCGTGCGCCGGGGCGTCGAGGGTGAATCAGGTTCCATGGGTCAATGATATATAGAGGCATGACGCCAGCCGCCAGTCACGCGCATGGCAGCAATGCTTGATCCTGACCATTCATAAACAAGTTGTCGCATGCTATGGACCGGCCAACAAAAAACAACGGAGACACCGTCATGGACAAGACGCATCTGGTCGACGAGATCACCGGACACCGCAGGATGCGGCGAAACCGCAAGGCTGACTGGGTCCGCCGCATGGTGCAGGAAAACCGGCTGACCGTCGACGACCTGATCTGGCCGATCTTCATTACCCACGGCACCGGCATTTCCGAGCCGCTGGCCGCTATGCCAGGCGTCAACCGGATGAGTGTAGACAAGGCCGTGGAAGCGGTGAAGGCAGCGGCCGATCTCGGCATTCCGGCAATTGCTCCCTTCCCGGATATCGAGATGGATCTGCGCGATGCGACCGGATCCCACATTCTCGATGCGAACAACCTGATGAACCGCTTCATCCGGGAGACCAAGAAAGCAGTGCCGAATATCGGGCTTATCACCGATGTGGCGCTCGACCCGTTCACCAGCCATGGCCATGACGGTATTTTGCGCGAAGGCATTATTGTCAACGACGAGACCGTCGATCATGTGGTGAAAGCAGCCGTGATGCAGGCGGATGCAGGTGCAGACATTATCGCCCCCTCGGAAATGATGGATGGTCGTATCGGCGCCATCCGTCGCGGGTTGGATGCGGCCGGGCATCAGGATGTCGGCATCATGTCCTATGCGACGAAGTTCTCATCCGGCTTCTATGGTCCCTATCGTGAGGCGATCAATACCGGGGGACTGCTGAAGGGGGACAAGAACAGCTATTACATCTCGCCGGCAAACGGCACCGAAGCCTTGCGCGACGCAGCGCTCGATGTCGAGGAAGGCGCCGACATGATGATGATCAAGCCCGGCCTTCCCTATCTCGATATCTGTTGGCGCGTGAAGGAGGCCTTCGGCCTTCCGACCTATGCCTATCAGGTCTCGGGTGAATATGCGCAGATCAAGGCGGCAGCTATGAACGGCTGGATCGACGGCGACCGGGTGATGATGGAAACACTTCTCTGCTTCAAGCGGGCAGGCTGCGACGGCATCCTCAGCTATTTCGCCGTGGACGTGGCGAAGAAGCTGGCGAAAAGCTAATGCCCGGCGCTTTTGGGCACGACTTGCTAAGGTTGTAATCTCTCCCCATATATTGGGGAGAAACAGGAGACTGAATATAAATGAGCCTCGACCCGAACCCGACCTATGCCGCACCCGACGACTGGCGCGCCTATAGCGGCGTTCTTTCCCGCCGAGTGTTCGCCTTCATTCTCGACTACCTGATCGTGCTTCTGCTCTGCATTCCGGCAGCGGTCATCGTGTTCTTTCTCGGCATCATAACGCTCGGTCTCGGCTTCATGCTCTATCCGGCGCTGTTCGTGATTGTCGCGCTTCTCTATTTCGGCATGACGCTCGGCGGCCCTTCCCAGGCCTCCCCCGGCATGCGGGCCATGGGAATAACGCTGATGCGCATGGACGGACGGCGCATGGATTTCATGACGGCGATGGTTCACACGGTGCTGTTCTGGCTGATCAACTCGATCCTCACACCGCTCATCCTTTTGGTCGGCCTGTTTACCGAAAAATCACGGCTGGTGCATGACATGCTGCTCGGCACGGTGATCGTCAGGACATCCTGACCAACTATAATGGCGCGGCCGACCAGCGGATTTTTTTGTGATTGGCCGCGCTTAAAACCAGGCCCCTAAAAGCGCATGGTTGACGTTTTCCATTTATGCGCCATGGTATGACATTTCACACTCCATGACGGGATCGGCCGCAACTCGATGAATACCCAGACAACGCCTTCCCCGCAGTTTTATCTGACGGCTCCGGCAGTTTGTCCTTATCTTCCGGGTGAAATGGAACGGAAGGTGTTCACCCACCTCGTCGGCCCCCGTGCAGCGGAGATGAATGACCTTCTGACTCAGGGTGGGTTCCGCCGTTCCCAGAACATCGCCTACCGGCCGGCCTGCGAAGCCTGCCGCGCCTGCGTCTCGGTGCGTATTCTGGCCGGCGAATTCGAGCCGACGCGCTCGATGAAGCGTGTCATGACGTCAAATCGCGATCTGATCGCCACAGTCCAGCCGGCCCAACCGTCTACCGAACAATTTGCCCTCTTCCGCCGTTATCTCGACGACCGTCACCAGCATGGCGGCATGTCGGACATGTCTGCCCTCGACTATGCGATCATGGTGGAAGACACGCATGTGAATACGCGGCTGATCGAATATCGTATCCGCGAGCCGGGTTCGGGCCTCAGCAAACAGCCGCAGGGCGAACTGATCGCCGTCGCGCTCACCGACATGATGAGCGACGGGCTTTCGATGGTCTATTCCTTCTTCAACCCGAAATATGACAAGCGCTCGCTCGGGACCTTTATGATCCTCGACCATATCAACAGGGCGCGTTCGCTTGGCCTACCGCATGTCTATCTCGGTTATTGGGTCAAGGGATCGCCGAAGATGGACTACAAGACCCGCTACCAGCCACAGGAGCAGTTGATGGCACGTGGCTGGGAACGCTCACTGCCGCCGACGGACGACACTGACGAACGGTAGCCGATGCGCAATCATCATCGAAGGGGCCTTCTGATTACGGCAACGGGCGGTATAGCGCTCTCCTTCGATGTGCCTCTGGTGCGGCTCGGTGGCGGCGAACTGTGGCAGACGCTGGCGCTGAGAAGCCTTTCCACTTTCACGCTCGGCATTTTGATCTGGCTTCTGGTGCGCCACTTTCAGCCGGGCAACATGGCGCTGCGGCCCGGCAAGGCGGGGCTTGTCGCCGGCATCTGCTACGGGCTTTCTACGATCACCTTCCTCGGCGGCGTGTTCAATACAGCAACAGCCAACGTCGTCTTCATCGTCGCATTCACGCCTATGTTTGCAGCGTTATTCGGCTGGCTGTTTCTCGCAGAGCATCCTTCACGCGCCACCTGGATCACCATGCTGGCGATGATCTTCGGTGTCGGCCTGATCGTTTCGGGCGGCCTTTCGGCGGGAGAGGCGCTTGGCAATCTGTCTGCGCTTGCGACGACCGTTCTTCTTGCGGCAGCGATTACCATCGGTCGCAAGACCAGGATCGATCTCGGGCTTGTGCCACTGGTGGCGACCATCATTCCTGCCCTGATCGGATTGATGATGATGCAACCCGGTGGACTGACTTCGGTCCCCTCCCCGTTGTGGGTGTTGTTCGATGGCCTGATCATGCTGCCCATCGCATTCTGGTGCCTCGCCACCGGGCCGAAATATCTCACGGGGGCGGAAGTGGGCATGTGCTACCTGCTCGAAACCGTACTGGCGCCAATCTGGGTCTGGCTGGTCTTTCATGAAGAGATGCATCAGAGAACGCTTGCGGGCGGCACGATCCTCGTCCTCGCGCTGATCGGACATTCGCTCTGGCAGATGCGGCAAAGGCGAGGCTATACCGCAGCGCCCTGACTTCGTTGTCTGGTTGAGGGCCTCGTGTTGTAACAGCGTTACAACATAAGGATCAGTCCATGAACACGACCAGTCGCAAGATCGGTAATTCCGAAGGCGTCATCATCCCGAAGGAAATCCTGGATCGCCTGGGTTTGAAGGCGGGGGATGATGTCGAGATCAGGGAAGACAACGGCAGTATTTCCCTCGTTCCCGAGCAAGCGGACCTGGCGGAGCAATTGGAGGCTGCCCGGATTGGAATGGAAAAACATCGCGTTGCTCTGCGGGAACTTGCGAAATAAGTGATTTCAAATGGCTGTCTCGGCCAGCCATGGAGATCATCCACGACGAGCAGATTGCGGGACACGGCGGTTTACCAGGGTTAAAGGATGAGAATGCGCTGGAGGCGGCGCTCGCTCGCCCTCTTCATCAGTAGGCTTACGGCGAAAATGATGTTTTTGTCCTTGCCGCGGCCTATCTCTATGGATTGGCAAGAAACCGCCCTTCTCAGAAGGCAACAAGCGTATCGCCTATCCAGCAGCTTTCACTTTCCTGCTCATCAACGGCCATATGATTGAAGCAAAGCAGGCTCAGGTCGCGGCCATTGTCCTATCCGTCGCAGCAGGCGAAATCGACGAGGAAGGCGCCACGCCGTTTCTGCGCGATCATTGTGTAGCCTTCCCAGAATAAGCTGGCCACACAGCGCCAAGGCAGCGCTTTGTCAAATACCGTACAATTCAACGGGGCAGTGTATTTCAAAAAGAATACATGATAATTTATCACGTCCATCGACGGAGGGCGGTGATGAGTGAGATGGTTACTATCCAGCGGATAGGCGAAAGATGCGGGATATTGGTCCCGCAAGAGCATCTCGACAAGCTTGGCTGGAAGGAAGGGGATCAGGTAGAGATCCGATCAAACGGGGATCACATCGAGTTCCTGCCCCCTCATCCGGATGAAGCTGAAGAGCAAAACAGGGCAGATTTCAGCGCCGGTACGGCGATGAAAAACTATTACGCAGCGCTCAGAGAATTGGCCAAACATTAAAAAAGCCGTGCGCCAGAGGTGGCGCACGGCTTTTTGTTCGTCTTGATTCGTACCGGAAGCCAGTGTGATTTCCGGAGCGTGATCCTATCCGGCAAATTTTCCGCTGCGGGGGAAGCCCTTCGGAACGGTGCGGCCGGCCGAAGCGCGGTCACCCATCCATTCCAGAAGCTCATCCTTGGTTCGGTTGAAGGCGCGGCCGGCGCTGTCTTCCCAGGAAAGACCGGCTTCCATGGCGAAGCATTTGATGTCGGAAATGCCGCCATCCTTGTAGCGCTGCAGGCGCACGCCCTTGCCGCGGGTCATTTCCGGCAATTGCTCCAGCGGGAAGACAACCATCTTACGGTTCTCGCCGACGATCGCCACATGATCACCGGTAACCGGCACGACGAGCTTCGTCTCGTCCGGCATGCCGACATTCATCACCTGCTTGCCCTTGCGGGTATTGGCGACCATTTCGTTCTCGGCAACGATGAAGCCATAGCCTGCGGTCGAGGCGATGATCATCTTGCGGCTTGAATCATGGACGAAGGCGGTCAGGATATCCTGATCGTTCTCCATGTCGACCATGATGCGGATCGGTTCGCCATGGCCGCGGCCACCCGGCAACTTGTCGGCGCCGAGCGTGTAGGCCTTGCCGCCGGTCGTGACGAGCAGCAGCTTGTCGGTCGTCTGCGCAGGGAAAGCGATCTTCGGTCCGTCGCCTTCCTTGAAGGAAAGGCTCGACGTATCGGCGACGTGACCTTTCAGCGCGCGGATCCAGCCCTTCTGCGAAATGATGACGGTGATCGGTTCCTTCTCGATCATCGCCTGCTGAATGGCTTCGAGATCCGCTTCCGGGGCCTCGGCAAACTGGGTGCGGCGGCGGCCGAGTTCGGTCGCCTTGGCATACTTCTTCTTGACGTCCTGGATTTCGACCTCGATCATCCGCCACTGCTTGTCGTCGGATGCGAGCAGCGCCTCGATATCGGCCTTTTCCTTGGTCAGGTTGTCGTGCTCGGTGCGGATCTCGAATTCTTCGAGCTTGCGCAAGGCGCGCAGCCGCATGTTGAGGATCGCTTCGACCTGGATCTCGGTGAGAGCCCAGCGCTCCATCATCACAGGCTTCGGCTCATCCTCTTCTCGGATGATGCGGATGACTTCGTCGATATTGAGATAGGCGACGAGCAGACCGCCCAAAATCTCAAGGCGACGGTCGATCACGGCAAGGCGATGCTGCGAACGACGGACGAGAACGTCCTTTCGATGCGCCAGCCATTCGACCAGCACTTCGTTCAGCGCCATCACCCTAGGCACGCGGCCCATGGAGAGCACGTTCATGTTGAGCGGGATGCGGCTTTCAAGCTCTGTGAGCTTGAACATCGATTCCATCAGCAGGGTCGCATCGACGGTGCGGCTCTTCGGTACGATGACGATACGGACGTCTTCCGCCGACTCATCGCGGATATCATCGAGAAGCGGCAGCTTGCGGGCGATCAGAAGCTCAGCGATCTTTTCGATCAGGCGGGATTTCTGCACCTGGAAAGGAATTTCGGTGACGACGATCTGGTAGCCGCCACGGCCGAGATCCTCGACTTCCCACTTGGCGCGAACGCGAAAACCGCCGCGTCCGGTCTTGTAGCTCTCGATAATCGATTCACGGCTGTCGATGATGATGCCGCCAGTCGGAAGGTCCGGGCCGGGCACGAAATCGACCAGCTTTTCAACCGTCGCATCCGGGTGCCTGATCAGGTGAAGCGCCGCGTCGCAAAGCTCATGAGCGTTATGCGGCGGGATGGAGGTTGCCATGCCGACAGCAATACCCGTCGCGCCATTGGCCAAAAGGTTCGGGAAGGCGCCCGGAAGAACTGTAGGTTCGGAATTCGACTCGTCATAGGTATCGCGGAAATCGACGGAATCCTCGCCGATGCCTTCGAGCATGAGTTCGGCCACCGCCGTCATCTTGCTTTCGGTGTAACGCATGGCGGCAGGGCTGTCGCCGTCGATATTGCCGAAATTTCCCTGACCGTTGACCAGCGGATAGCGCAGCGAGAAATCCTGCGCCAGACGCGCCAGCGCGTCATAGATCGACTGGTCGCCGTGCGGATGGTAGTTACCCATCACTTCGCCGACGATCTTGGCGCATTTGCGGAAGGCGGAATTTGGGCGAAGCCCCATCTCGCTCATCGCATAGACAATGCGGCGGTGGACGGGCTTCAGGCCGTCACGAACGTCCGGCAATGCGCGGTGCATGATGGTGGACAGCGCATAGGCGAGATAACGCTCTTCGAGCGCTGCCTTGAGGTCCACCGGTAAAATATTGTCGCCGCCGTCGTCGCCGGGCGGATTCACGATCTGTCCCATGGGCTTTGACTAGCTCAAAGCCCGGTTTTCAGCAACAAAGCGGGGGATATCTGCCTGTGGAGAAACTAACCGTTTGATAAGGGCGTCACAAAAATGGCTCAAGGGCCGCACCACAAAGCGATGGACCTTTCATCTACCCGACCTATAAATGCGATTGATTTCATGGGCAGATCGCTGCCCTCAGGAGGCTTTTCATGCGTTATACTTCCACGATGAGGCTGCTTGCAGCCGGAACGACCCTCATTGCGCTGAGTGCGCCGGCCCTTGCGCTCGACGGCAACGATCTGGTCAAGAAGCTGAACAGCGCTCTCTATATGCAGCAGGGCGCAGGCATCGTGCCGGGATCCGTGGAGGTCAACGGTTCCAGCATCACGTTGAGAAACAGCCGTTTCGAAGCCGGCACCGGACAGGGCAGCCTGCCGCTCGGCACGATCGAGATGGAAGGCGTGGAAGAGGATGCCGGCGGCTACACGGTCGACAGCATCAGCTTCGAGAATGTCGCATTTGAGCAGGACGGCACCGAGATCACCGCTTCCGACATGGTCATGAGCGGCGTCACGGTACCGGCCGAAACGACCGGCAACTCGCTTAACTCGGTGCTTCTCTACGAAGAAGCCTCGACCGGCCCGATGGAAATCAAGGTCAGGGGTAAAAGCGTCGCGTCGATCGGCTCCTCCAAGCTGACAACGGAAGTCTCCGAAGACGACAAGAAGGTCGACTTTGATCTTCAGGTGGCAGACATCAAGGCCGACTTGGCCACGATCGAAGCTCCCAGCACCAAGCAGACGGTCATCGATCTCGGCCTCAGCTCGCTCAATGGCAAGATCAGCATGGTCGGGAGCTGGGATCTTGAACCGGGTACGTTGGCAATCGAGGAATATGCCTTCGACTTCGCTAATATCGGCAGGCTCGACCTGGCGTTCAGCTTGTCCGGCTATACGCTCGACTTCGTCCGCTCCGCCAATGAGACGGCAAAGGCGATGGAGGCCAATCCGAACAAGCAGGAAGCGGAGCAGGCCGCCAATCTCGCCATGCTCGGCCTGATGCAGCGTCTGACCTTCAACAGCGCAATGATCCGCTTTGCCGATGACGGCATTACCGAGAGAGCGCTGGATGTCGTTGGCAAACAGCAGGGTACGAGCGGCGACCAGTTCGCGCAGATGATCAAGGCGATGACGCCGATTATGCTGGCCCAGTATAATGTACCGGAATTGCAGAATATGCTCAGCGAGGCGGTTAACACCTATCTGGACAATCCGGGTAGCCTGACGATCACTGCACAGCCGCAGAACCCGGTTCCCTTCCCGATGATCCTCGGTGCCGGCATGGGGGCTCCAAACACACTGCCTGAGGTTCTCGGCGTGACGGTCAAGGCCAACGACTAAAGCCTTCGCCCCAGTTTCTAAAGCCCGGCAGGCGACTGCCGGGCTTTTCTTTTGCTCAATGCGCCGGGGACGCTGCGAGCGAAGCGTGTTCCTTGTCGTGCAGCGCGAAGCGATCGATCATGCTGGCGCTTGCCTCATTGGCACCCCTCACCTCGACCTCCACGCCACGCCGACGGAATTTCAACACTACCTGGTCCAGCGCGTCGACGGCGGAAATATCCCAGAGATGCGCTCGGCTGACATCGATCGTCACGCGCTCCAGCTTTTCCTCGAAATCGAAGGCCTGCAACAGGTAGTGGGTCGAGGCGAAGAAGATCTGCCCCTTGATCTCGTAGGTTCGCGACACGCCATCGCTGGTCGATCGGGATGCAACCTTGAACATACGTGCCACCTTGCCGGCGAAGAAGACGCCCGACAGGAGCACGCCGACAATCACGCCCTTGGACAGGTCGTGGGTGGTCAGCACAACGGCAACAGTCGCCAACATGACGATTGACGACGTGCCCGGATGTCGCTTGAGATCGATGATCGATTTCCAGGAGAATGTGCCGATCGAAACCATGATCATGATCGCCACCAGAGCGGCGACCGGCACGATGCGCAGGATATCGTCGAGCACGAGCAGAAGGATCAGCAGGAAAGCACCGGCGACGAAGGTGGACAAACGCCCACGCCCGCCCGAGGAGACGTTAATGACCGACTGGCCGATCATGGCGCAGCCGCCCATGCCGCCGAACAGGCCGGAGACGATATTGCCCGTTCCCTGCCCCACGCATTCACGGCTCTTGCTGCTCACCGTATCCGTCATGTCGTCGACGATCTGCGCCGTCAGCAGCGATTCCAGCAGGCCGACGGCGGCGAGCGCCAGCGAATAGGGAAAGATAATCTGCAACGTCTCTAATGTCAGCGGCACCATCGGGAGCGCGAAGACGGGAAGCGCCGTCGGCATCTCGCCAAGATCGGCAACGGTGCGGACGTCGATGCCGAAACTCAGCGTCACGATCGTCACCACGACAATCGCGACAAGCGGCGACGGGACGGCTTTGGTCAGATAGGGAAAAAGGTAGATCACCGCGAGTGCCAGCGCGATCAGGGGATAGGTGATATTCGGAACGCCGATCAGTTGCGGCAACTGCGCCGTAAAGATCAGGATCGCGAGAGAATTGACGAAGCCGGTCATCACCGACTTCGAGACGAAACGCATCAGCCGGCCGAGCTTCAACATGCCGGCTATGATCTGCAGCACGCCCATTAAAAGGGTTGCGGCAAACAGATATTCGATGCCGTGCTCCTTCACGAGCGGCCCCATAAGCACGGCCGTGGCGGCGGTTGCCGCCGAAATCATGGCCGGGCGGCCGCCGGTAATGGCCGTGGTGCAGGCGATCGCCACCGAGGCGAATAGGCCGACCTTCGGATCGACGCCGGCGATGACGGAGAACCCGACCGCTTCCGGGATCAGAGCTAGCGCAACGACGATGCCGGAGAGGACATCGCCGCGGATATTGGAAAACCACTCGCGGCGGTAGTTGGTAAAACTTGTCATGAAAAATCGCACACATTCGCGCATCGCCGCAGGAGATATCCGGGGTGTGAAAACGGCTGATGCTTTGCGTTGTCCGGCGGATCGGCGGCCGGAAGAGCCACCCGGGAGTTTCACCCGAGTCCTTGTGGTGCGTGCTATTTAGCCGCGGGCGCGAAAAGCGGCAACAACAAATGACAAAGCCCGGAAGTTTTCAAACTTCCGGGCTTTGTCTTCGGGGCGATCGGGAATGATCTTGGCGAGTATTACTCGAGAACCTGAATAACTGTGTGTGTCTGTGGATCGACGATCACGCGGCGCTCGTTGACGATCGTGTAGCCGTAATTGTCATATCCCTGTACCGGGCGCACCTCGACTGTATCGGGCAATACACGCCCAACCAGCACGTCACCCTCATAGGGGACGGATTCGATTGGCTGTTCCATCACATAGGTACGGACTTCACCCGGCAAAACGACTGTCGAATTAGTCATCATCGGATCCTGAGTGATGACCGTCGTCTGGGCGAATGCCGCACCGGAAAGAGCCATCAGGGCCGCAGAGGCGACCAGCAGGTGTTTACGCATGTTGCTTCTCCCTTGCTACTTGCTGGCAGTAACAACACCGTCGCATTGAGATGGTTCCGTATTTTTACCCGCCTTAATTGGGGCAGAAACTATGTCAAAACTGCAGCAATACTTAAGCATCCGCCGCAGGGCTTTTGAGGGCATGCGCGATCTCGACACAAAACCTCTGATGCGATCAGGCCGCGCGGCTGTCGATGTATCGGTCTTCTCGCGAGATTTTTTCGGCGCGAAGCGTGAACATGCCGACGAGTTCGCGCAGTCGCTTGGCTTCCGTCATCAGAAGCGCACTGGCGGCATTGTTTTCCTCGACCATGGCCGCGTTCTGCTGCGTCCCCTGATCGAGCAGGTTAACGGCACTATTAATCTCGCCCAGGCCAACTGATTGTTCGCGAGCAGACACCGCGATCGCTTCGACCTGAACGTTGATCGAAGAGATATGGGAGCTGATGCCGGTCAAGGCTTCACCGGTGTCGCGAACCGAGCGGACACCATCCTTTACCTCGTCCGTCGAGACCTGGATAAGTTGCTTGATCTCGCGCGCGGCATCGGCCGAGCGGCTGGCAAGCGCCCGTACTTCCTGCGCCACGACCGCGAAGCCACGGCCTGCTTCCCCTGCCCTTGCGGCCTCCACACCGGCATTCAGAGCAAGCAAGTTCGTCTGGAATGCGATCTCGTCGATCACGCCGATAATGCCCGAAATTCTTGCAGACGACCCTTCGATGCGCCGCATGGCATCCAGCGCATTCTCAACAAGCACGCGCGTGTGCTCCGCCGCCTTGTTCGCATCGCCTGCAAGACCATGCGCCTCCTGGGACCGGCGCGACGAGTTGCCGACATTGGCGGTGATCTCGTCGAGAGCGGCTGCGGTTTGCTCAAGCGAGGCCGCCTGTTGCTCCGTACGACGTGACAGATCGTCAGCACTGCCGGCGATCTCCCTGCTTCCACCTTCGATCGAGCCGCTGGCATGAGCGATTTCGGCCATAACATCAGCAAGGCGCGCCACAGTCTGGTTAAGGTCGCTTCGCAGAGCCTCGAAATCGGGCGCAAAGGGTTCGGAGAGGGTGAAGGACAGGTCGCCTCCGGCCAGACGGCGCAGGCCGGCAGCAAGGCCTTGTGTCGCCTGCAGCAGCATGTCTCGCGCTTCTGCCTCCGCATGTTCCTGGATACGCCTGCGTTCGATCTCGGCACGGTTCCGCGCTTGTTCTGCCTCCTGTTCGAGACGACGGTTGGCTATTGCCGCCTGCCGAAAGGTATCGAGCGCCTGCGCCATCGCACCGAACTCGTTACGGGCATTCAGCGAGGGAATGTCGATATCCGTCTCACCACCGGCCAACTTGCGCATTGCATAGGTCATGGCAGCGACGGGTCGTGTGATGGACCGGCCAACCAGCCAAACGGCGGCTACCAGCGTTGCAATGGCGCCAAACAACAATGCTGCGACAATCATCAGATTGCGCGCCGCTATCCTGCTGTTTTCCGTCAGTGCAGCAGTTCTTTGCACGTCATAGGCGGCACGCACCGCTTCCACCTGAGGTTCCATTACCTGATAGGCTGCAGATACGTTTCGGGCAGACTCGATCTGCTTGAGACTTCCTTCGACATAAAGCCTGAAGGCCGTGCGATAGACCTCGAGCGCATCCATCACCCGGCTGCGCTGCGCGCCCGGGCGAAAGGCCTGTTTCACCAGCGCGGTGAATGTTTCGGCCTCAGCGGTGTGTTTTTCCAGATAGGCGGCATTGCCGCGCAGGATGAAATCCTTCTCGTGGCGGCGCAGCGTCAACATACTGGCGCGAATGGCCGGCTCCTCGACAGCTTCCAACCTCTGCTCGATTGAATGGACGGCAGAACGCATTGCGCCCTCAAGGCCGCTATCCTGGTCGAGACCCAGATTCTGGTTGTCCGCAACCAGCGCGGCAAAAGCCTCTTCATAGATTTTCAGACCTTCGGCAAGATTTTCAGTCTGGCCGACCAACTCGCCTGTCGCGGAAGCTTTCAGTCCATCAAGCCCGATGCGAACCTCACCGACCGCCTTCTGAAATTTCTCGACCGCCGTCATATCCTTGTGCAGCAAAAACGACTGCTCCCACAGAAGGCTGTCGCGCACGCTTGCAGACATGCTGGCGACCGCGGCCTGCTTTTCCGTCAGGGCATCCGCCGTCGCTCTATATCCAGCCTCCACCTGCCGCTGACCGAGAAAGATTGCGGAGATAGCCACGATCCCGACAAGAGCCAGAACGGCAAGCAAAAAGACACGATGCGAGATGCGAAGATTAGAAAAGAAGGCCAAGTCTGAAGATCCCGAAGCAGATGCGTTTTCGGGGATAAGTGCCTTGCAGACCTTAAATAAACATCAATCCAGAAGCGAAATTTCGATGACAGTTTTGCAACGCAGAAATGCATACATGCATTGCACAGCCATGCAAAACGGCGACCCAGGGGTCGCCGTTGAAGCTGCTTGATAATTGGTAGGTTGCGAGACCGAAATCAGTCCTTCTTCACCGGCGGGATCGGACGGATCGCCAGTTCGCGCAGCTGCTGCGGCGTGGCTTCCGACGGGGCACCCATCAGAAGATCCTGTGCCTGCTGGTTCATCGGGAAGAGCGTGATTTCGCGCAGGTTCTTCGCACCGGTCAAAAGCATGACGACGCGGTCGACGCCCGCTGCCATGCCGCCGTGCGGCGGTGCGCCGTACTGGAAGGCGCGATAGAGGCCGCCAAAGCGATCTTCCACGTCCTGCTGGCTGAGACCGACCATTTCGAAGGCCTTGACCATGACTTCCGGCAGCTGGTTACGGATCGAACCCGAAGCGATTTCAAAGCCGTTGCAGACCATGTCGTACTGGTAGGCCTTGATCGTCAGCGGATCCTGGTTTTCCAGTGCGTCGAGGCCACCCTGCGGCATCGAGAACGGGTTGTGGGCGAAATCGATCTTCTTGTCTTCTTCGTTGTATTCGAAGAACGGGAAGTCGACGATCCAGCACAGCGCGAACTGGTCCTTGTTGGCGAGACCCAGTTCGTCGGCAGCGCGGTTACGGGCTTCGCCTGCGAACTTGTAGAACTTTTCCGGTTCGCCGGCGACGAAGAAGCAGGCATCTCCCGCTTCGAGGCCGAGCTGGACGCGAAGTGCTTCGGTGCGCTCCTCGCCAATGTTCTTGGCGAGCGGACCGGAGCCGGCGACCTTGCCTTCTTCTTCTTTCCAGAAGATGTAGCCGAGGCCCGGCTGGCCCTGCTGCTGCGCCCAGGCGTTCATGCGGTCGCAGAATGCGCGGGAGCCACCGGTCTTGGCCGGGATCGCCCAGACTTCGACCTTCGGGTTGGACGCGATCATACCGGCAAACACCTTGAAGCCGGAGCCGGCGAAGTGTTCGGTAACCGCCTGCATCTCGATCGGGTTGCGCAGGTCCGGCTTGTCGGAACCATATTTGCGGATCGCGACGTCATATGGGATGCGCGGGAATTCCTTGGTGACCGGCTTGCCTTCGGCAAACTCTTCAAAAATGCCGCGCATGACCGGCTCCATCGTTTCCCAGACTTCTTCCTGGGTGACGAAGCTCATTTCGAGGTCGAGCTGGTAGAATTCGCCCGGCAGACGGTCGGCGCGCGGGTCTTCATCGCGGAAGCACGGCGCAATCTGGAAGTAGCGGTCGAAACCGGCAACCATCATCAGCTGCTTGTACTGCTGCGGCGCCTGCGGCAGCGCAAAGAACTTGCCGGGGTGGATACGCGACGGCACGAGGAAGTCGCGTGCACCTTCCGGCGAGGAAGCCGTCAGGATCGGCGTCGAATATTCGGTGAAGCCACCGGCCGCCATTTCGCGGCGCATTGCAGCGATGATCTGGGTGCGCTTGACGATATTCTTGTGCAGCGTCTCACGTCGCAGGTCGAGGAAGCGGTACTTCAGGCGCACGTCTTCCGGATATTCCGGCTCGCCGAACACCGGCAGCGGCAGTTCCTTGGCAGCCGACAGAACTTCGATTTCCTTGGCGTAGAGTTCGATCTCACCGGTCGCCATGGTCTTGTTGACCGTGTCTTCCGAACGCGCCTTGACGGTGCCGTCGATGCGGATGACCCATTCGCCGCGAACGACTTCTGCCGTCTTGAAGGCAGGGCTGTCCGGGTCGCAGACGACCTGGGTCATGCCGTAATGGTCGCGAAGGTCGACGAACAGAACGCCGCCATGATCTCGTACACGGTGGACCCAGCCGGAAATGCGGACATTGGAGCCGACATCCGACTTGCGGAGGGCTGCACAGGTGTGGCTGCGGTAACGATGCATGACTTCAATCCTGGACTGATGCTTGGGAACGGCTTTTATGGCGTGCGAAGCACGGCCGCCGATCGCATGGAAAATCGGCGCGAAAAGCGCATGTGTGCTCCGATTTGTCAAGGTTGCAATGGCTAGGCCGGGCCGCTTAGCACATGATAGTCGGCATCTGCGAACCTTCAGACCATCGTAAGGCTGCGTACTTATGTCCCTTCGCAGCCTCTTCATTGTTTACGCCAAGGGTGCGATTATCGATCCATGGTCAAATTTGTCCGGGTCATGCTGATGCTTCTGGCCGCGCTGTTTCTGGCGCGAGGACCGGTCGTCCATGGTTCACACCCTACACCGGATCATGCCCATGCCAGCCATGTCGAACTCACCCTGCATCGCGGCCAGACGCCAGTAGACGGCCACCAGATCGAGACACAGTGCTCGAAGGCGGGATGTGCGCTTGCATCATGTCAGGTGCATTCGGTTACGGCCGCGATCCTGCCGGATTGCCCGTCTGCCATTCCGCCATCCCGTTCACTGGCTTACGCGCTGCCGCAGGACGTAACATTGTCCTCGTTGCGCGAAGAACCCGCATCGCCCCCTCCCAAATCTCCGATCGGCCATTCACTGGCGGCCTGACCGCCCGAACCGCAATATTCGTTCGCCGATCCGAGGAGATTATCGTGAATAGACAAACATTTACGGCGAGATCGCTCGCCTTTGCACTGATGAGTGCCTCATCCTTCATTGCCACTGGCGCCATGGCCGCCGAGATGGTCGTCTATAAGAGCCCCTATTGCGGCTGCTGCGAAGAATGGGCCGCGGCGCTGAAAGCGTCCGGAATTGCGCTTCGCATGGAAAATGTCGAGGATATGGACACATTGAAGGCCGGTTACAAAGTGCCTGACGATGCCTGGAGCTGCCATACGGCGGTAGCGGACGGCTATGTTTTCGAGGGCCATGTGCCGCTCGAAGCCGTCAATCGCGTGCTGACCGATCGTCCCGACATTGCCGGCATCGCCGTTCCCGGCATGCCGAGCGGCTCGCTGGGAATGGGAGAAGACCCGGATGCTTCCTATGACGTGATTGCGCTCCACAAGGATGGCAGCCAGTCGGTCTATATGGAGATCCGGCCTTAACGGCGGTCGGCTTGCACGATCCACATTTAGATTTCGCCCACCACGCTGTCGGCAAGGTGCAGTTTTCGCACGGCACGCGCAGCTTTGCGTCATTTCCGGTCTGTCGTTTCCATGCGCGGCGCGCTACAGCTTTTGCGACACCCGCGCGCAAAGATTCTCCGATGTCCCAGATACGTCCGCTCGTGCCCCTTCTCGTCACCGCAGGCATCCTGATCGGCGGAAACGGACTTCAGGGCACCTATATCGCGCTGCGCGGCACAGAAGAGGGTTTTTCGCCTACCGTCATCGGTATGATCGGTGCTGGATACAGCGTCGGTTTTGCCGTTGGCTGCATCTATGTTTCGCGGCTATTGCGATCGATCGGTCATATCCGCACCTTCGCCGCGATGGCCGCCATCGGAGCATCCTGTTCGATCGTCATGGCGCAGGTGATCGATCCCGTCGCATGGGCGTTCCTGCGTTTCCTGATCGGCATTGCGGTCGCCAGCCTGTTTGCCACGGTCGAAAGCTGGATCAACGCAAAGGTCACCAATGAAAACCGGGCGAGAACGCTGTCGATCTATCGCTTCGTCGATCTCGGCTCCGTCACCTTCGCCCAATATCTCATTCCGACGGTCGGCATAGAAGGACAGGCGCTCTTCGCCATAATCTCGATCGCCATGACCTTGTCGTTGGTGCCTATCTCAATCGCCGACAAATCGAGCCCTGCCCCGCCGGACGCCGTGGCCTTCGACCTCAAGGCGGTCTGGCAGATATCACCGCTTGCCGTCGTGGGCGTCATCGCAGTCGGTCTCTCCATGGCAGCCTTCCGCAATATCGGGCCTGTCTATGCGCATGAGATCGGCATGGACATTACGTCGATCGCCACCTTCATGAGCGCCGGCATCATCGGCGGCGTGGTGCTGCAATATCCGCTCGGTCTCTATTCCGACAAGCTGGATAGGCGGCGTGTCATCGTCTGGGCGACGATCGGATCGATCCTGACCGGTGGCTATCTCTCATTCGGCGCGGGCACCAACGAGACAGCCAATATCATCGCGGTCTTTCTCTTTGGCGCGTTTTCCATGCCACTCTATTCGCTGTGCTCCGCGCATGGCAACGATCACGCAAAGCCGGGGCAATATGCGCTGGTTGCCGCCGGCCTGCTGTTCTTCTGGTCGGTCGGCGCGATCGTCGGGCCGCTGCTCGCTGCGACCCTCCTTCAGTATTTCGGCCCGCGTGCCTTTTTTGCCTACACATCCTTTATCTTTGCCGGTTTTCTGGTGTTCACCATCCGGCGCATGGGGGTCAGACCACCTGTTCCTCCGTCGGAACGGCGATCCCGGTTCCGGGCGCTCTTGCGTACATCCGCCTATTTCAACCGGCTGGCGGCACCGCCTGAAAAAGATGGCCGGGACTAATGCCTCCGCAAGCCCTGCCGGTCTTGACATGGGCCGCTCAAAGGGAAAGGAAGGTTGAACACCGCACGTGAACGGACCAATGATCGAAACAACCGCTGCTCTTCAAGACGCCTGCGCCAAGCTGGCGCAATCGGATTTCATCACCATCGACACGGAGTTTCTGAGAGAAACGACGTTCTGGCCGGAACTCTGCCTGATCCAGATGGCAAGCCCGGACATTGAGGTTATCGTCGATCCGCTGGCAAAAGGGCTTGATCTTGCGCCCTTCTTCGAGCTGATGGCGAACCCCGCGGTGGTGAAGGTTTTCCATGCCGCACGGCAGGATATCGAAATCGTCCACCATCTCGGCAAGCTCGTGCCGCATCCGATCTTCGATACGCAGGTTGCCGCCATGGTTTGCGGTTTCGGCGACAGCGTCTCCTATGACCAGCTCGTCAGCCGCATCAAGGACGTCCATATCGACAAGTCGTCCCGCTTCACCGACTGGAGCCGCCGGCCGCTTTCAGAAAAGCAGCTCGATTATGCACTGGCCGACGTCACCCATCTGCGCGACGTCTACCTGGCGCTCAAGGAACAGCTGGAACGTGAAGGGCGCGCTTTGTGGCTGACCGAGGAAATGGCGATCCTCGAAAACCCTTCCACCTACGACCTTCATCCGGACGACGCATGGCAGCGGCTTAAGGCACGCCTCAGGAAGCCGACCGAGCTAGCCATCCTCAAGTTTGTCGCCGCATGGCGCGAGCGGGAAGCCCGCAGTCGCAATGTGCCGCGGTCGCGCGTGCTGAAGGACGATGCTATCTACGAAATCGCCCAGCAGCAGCCGAAGGATACCGAAGCGCTCGGCCGCCTTCGCACCATCCCCAAGGGCTGGGAGCGTTCCGCTTCGGGTACAGCCATCGTCGAGGCGGTCAATGCCGCGCTTGCACTGCCGAAGGCTGACATGCCGCATCCCCCCAAGCACGCCCATGTGCCAGAAGGCACGGCCGCCGCTGTCGAACTGCTGAAGGTTCTGCTCAAGCTTGTTTCCGACAAGCAGGGCGTGGCCGCAAAGGTCATCGCCAATACGGACGATCTCGAAAAGATCGCGTCTGAAGGCGAAAAAGCCAATGTCGCCGCGCTTTCCGGCTGGCGCAAGGAGCTGTTCGGCGACACGGCACTAAAACTGATCGAAGGCGGTGTGGCGCTGCGCTTCGTCGACAAGAAGGTCGAGGCGGTCGAACTTTAAGCTCCGATCCTCGGGCACTGCGACCATCAGGGATGCATCTTCGCGCCTTTGGTGATCTTGTCGACCAGTTTCCTTTCCGCCCTCATAGCGATGCCGACCAGCCTGGCATCGTCAGGGCTGAACTGCGAGAAGACCTCGCGATTGGCCGCATCGTGACCGGTCGCAAACATCTCCTCTATATAGGCTGATGTGGTGACTTCACGTTCCAGAGAGCGCCTTTGGATGGTGCGCAGCATCTGCTGATCCGCGCCAAGCACCACGATCGGCTGGATCGACAGCGGATTATAGACATTGCCCACCGCGTCCCGGTATGTTTCACCGATGACAGCCGGTGACTGAGCGATAATGCCGCTTGTCAGAAATGCTGTAACGTTGAGCTTCTGCCAGGTGGCGAGGTCATCGCGAACTACAATCGCGATCTTGGTGTCGAACATGCGGGAAAACTCCGTTCAGGGTATGGAAAGAGCCGAACACTTAGCGGCTACCGGCGCGGATGGTCTTGAACGTTCGTGCAAAGGGCAATTTCGCGACGGCATGCGCATCGCCATGCCGAGCCGGGGCGTCGAGCGCATCGAGGCGCGTTTTCATGGAAACGGCTTTTCACCGCACCGCCACGATACCTATGCGCTGGGACTGACGCTGCATGGCGTGCAGACATTTCGTTATCGCGGCTCCGAACGTTTCAGCAATCCGGGCAATGTCATTGTGCTGCATCCCGACGAAGTGCATGACGGTGCGGCCGGCACCGATGACGGCCTGATATACCGGATGATCTATCTGCCGCCCGAACTGATCGGCGCCGTTGACAGCCATCGAAGCGCCCTGCCTTTCGTCAGCGATCCCATCGTAGCAGATGCTGGCCTCTGGCAGGCCCTAGCCGACATTCTCGGCGATCTTGATCACGAACCAGATGACCTCGCGCTCGATGACACAGTGATGCAGATCGCCGCCGGTCTCTCGCAACAGGCAGGCATGCCTCGCAAGGCAATGACGGCAAAGGCCCGCACTGCTGTTCTGTCAGCCCGCGACTTCATGGAGGATAACGGAACCGAGGCGGTGCGCTCCGAAGATCTGGAGGCAATTACCGGCATCGACCGTTATGAACTTGCGCGGCAGTTCCGCAGGCTGCTCGGCACCAGCCCGCACCGCTATCTCGTCATGCGCCGGTTGGAACAGGCGAAAAGGCTGATTTCGATCGGCACCGGGCTTGCCGAAACAGCCGCCGCCGCGGGTTTCTCAGACCAGGCACATTTCACCCGGCACTTCCGCAAGGCCTTCGGCATGACGCCAGGTCGCTGGAACGATTTACGCATCGGATCGCGATAATCGTGCCCAAATCCGCTTCAGGCGGGCACTACAAAATCCCAGTCATCAAATCTTCATCGCATCATCACCTGCCCGTCATGCGCGCATTCTATCGACGCTCACATGTTCAATGCGAAACTTTCAGGTGTTTCATGACCAAAACCTTTATCACTTCCGTTGCGATTGCCGCTCTCCTCGCCGGCTCGGCCCTTGCCGACGACAAGGAGTTTCCGGCGAAGCTCGCCGGCCAGGCGATCCTGCCGGCCAACACGATGACGGCGGCACCTGCCGATGCACCTGAGTTCCTGAAGACCTCCGGCAAGTTCACAACAGCCGGCAAGCGCGTCGAGAAGCTCGGCACGGTCGACGGCAAGGATGGCGCGCGGGTCACCGACGTGAAGCTGCCGATGGACGGTCAGCCGATCCAGGGTTTTTCCGGCATCAAGGCGATGGCTGACGGCACGTTCTGGACCTTGTCCGACAACGGTTTCGGTTCCAAGGCCAATTCTTCCGACGCCATGCTCTTCCTGCATCAGGTGAAGTTCGACTGGGCCACCAACAAGGTGGACGTCGTCAAGAACATCTTCCTCTCCGACCCGAACAAGATTGCCCCCTTCCCGATCGTCATGGAAGGCTCCGAAAAGCGTTACCTGACGGGCGCCGATTTCGACATCGAATCCATCCAGCCGGTAGCAGACGGGTTCTGGCTCGGTGAGGAATTCGGTCCCTATCTGATCAAGGTCGATGCGCTCGGCCAGCTGACCGACGTCGTACCGACAATGGTCGACGGCAAGCCGGTCAAGTCTCCCGACAACCCGACGCTTTCCATGCCGGCCAATCCTGCTGCCAAGATGCCGGTCTTCAACCTGAAGCGTTCCGGCGGTTATGAAGGCATGGCAATGTCGAAGGACGGCTCCAAGCTTTATGGCCTGCTGGAAGGCCCGCTCTTCCTTGAGGACGGCAAGGTCGAACAGGTCGATGGCCGCACTGCACTGCGCGTCATCGAGTTCGATATCGCCTCGAAGAGCTGGACCGGCCGCTCCTGGCTCTACCCGCTGGCTGAAAAGGGTGTCGCGATCGGCGATTTCAACATGCTCGACGCAACGACCGCCCTCGTCATCGAGCGCGACAATGGTGCCGGCACCAAGGACAAGGCCTGCGCCGATCCGAAGCAGCCGAAGCCGGATTGCTTCGATGCACCGGCCGAACTGAAGCGCGTCTACAAGATCGAATTCAGCGACGCCAATGTCGGCAAGGCCGTCCGCAAGATCGGCTATATCGACCTGATGAACATCCAGGATCCGGACAACAAGAAGAAGGTCGCGGGCGGCAAAGCCGGCGTCTACGACATGCCCTTCGTGACGATCGAAAACGTCGATCAGGTCGACGCCACCCATATCGTCATCGGCAACGACAATAACCTGCCCTTCTCCGCCGGTCGTGCGGTCGACAAGGCCGACGACAACGAGTTCAGCCTGCTGGAAGTCGGCGAATTCCTGTCTGCAAAGTAATAGCATTCAGCATCATGATGAGAAGGCGCCCGGACATACCGGGCGCCTTTTGCCGTTATGCTTTGCGCCAGCGCAGGCGCGATAACCCGGCGTGAGGCGCGTTGACTTTCACGCGTGCCGACCGTGTAATCGCGGACGCTGCAACCAGCGTTTCATCCTATCTTTTGCCCGCAGTTCCATCGTTTGCTTTTCCGCCATTCACTATGGAGGTTAGCCATGGCAGACACTGTTTCGAAGCTGCAATCGGCACCGGGGGCTTCCCGGGGTTTAGCCGCGATGACCGCGAATATGCCAGCCAGCTATTTCGGCATCGTGCTTGGGCTTGCCGGCCTTGGAAACGCCTGGAGGGCCGCGGCCCGCGCATGGGACCTGTCCGCTCTGGTCGGCGATATCATCCATGTCGTGGCGGCATTCGTCTGGGCCGCGCTGGTCGTCCTCTACCTCATCAAGGCGATCACGGCACCGGCGAAACTTGTTGCCGAGGCAGCACATCCCGTCCAATGCTGTTTCATAGGACTTGCCGGTGTCTCGACCATGCTAGTCGCGGGAGGGCTGGCATCCCATTGG
Source organism: Neorhizobium sp. UBA3556 (assembly GCA_002376235.1). Taxonomy (GTDB): domain Bacteria; phylum Pseudomonadota; class Alphaproteobacteria; order Rhizobiales; family Rhizobiaceae; genus Neorhizobium. Next base: position 82,945 of record DFNX01000003.1, read on the forward strand.
ACAGCGGCCGCCAATGTGCTTTTCGCAATGGGCTTCGCCTTCACGCTGGCTTTCGGCGTCTGGCGTACCGGCGGCCTATGGCAAGGCGGACGGGATATCAGCACGACGACGGCCGTCCTCTACCTCCCGACGGTTGCGGGCAGTTTCGTCTCAGCCACGGTCATTTCCGCGCTCGGTCATCCATATGTGGGGCAACTCGCCTTCGGAGCCGGGTTCTTCGCCTGGCTGGCGATGGAATCCGTGATCCTCAACCGGCTGCTCACCGGGCCGACACTTGCGGTGCCGATGCGACCAACTATCGGCGTCCAGCTCGCACCCGCTCCCGTCGGGGCAGTCGCCTATATCGCTGTCAGCGGAGGCGCACCGGACCTTTTTGTCCATGCACTGATTGGATATGGCATTCTGCAATTGCTGATCCTTGCCAGGCTCTGGCGCTGGATTTTCGAGGCGGGCGCGTTGCCCGGGCTGTGGGCCTTCAGCTTCGGTGCCACGGCAATCGCCACGGCACCTACCCTTCTCACTGCCCATGGAGATGGTGGAGCCATTCCTGCCCTCGCCGCGCTGCTCTTCGTCCTTGCAAACATTTTCATCGTGGCTCTGATCGGCATGACCCTGTCTCTTCTCATCCGAGGCAAGATGTTTCAGCCGGCCTGAGAAATGTGAGCCGGAACGTCGATTGACTGTCGGCATGCGGGACCGATGTTCGTCCTTGGGGCACGACCCGGCAGCAGAGGAGGAACCAAACATGCCGAGCACGATCAAACTGCACCGCGTTCTGGCGGCCAGCCCGGAAAAAGTCTACCGCGCCTTCATCGAGCCCGATGCGCTGACCAAATGGTTTCCGCCGAACGGGTTTACCTGCACCGTCCATCATCTCGATGCAAAGGTCGGCGGTACATTCCGGATGTCCTTCCGCAACTTCACCACCGGCGAAAGCCACTTCTTTGGCGGCGAGTTTCATGAACTCGTTCCCGGCGAGCGCATCCGCTACACAGACAGGTTCGAAGACCCAAACTTGCCGGGCGAAATGCAGGTGACCATCCTGTTGAAGACGGTTTCAGTCGGAACCGACCTCGACATCACCCAGGCAGGCGTTCCCGACATCATCCCGGCGGAAGCCTGTTATCTCGGCTGGCAGGAATGCCTGCGCAATCTCGCAAGGCTCGTGGAGCCGAATATCGAGGAATGATGCGACTATGGAAGATAGAAGGCCGGCGAAGCCATTGCGCCGGCCGCTTTCATGTTACTCGAATTTGAAGGCGAGCCGTTTTCCGGTCAGCTTTGCCAGTTGCTGCAGGCGACCATCCAGGCGTTCGCCAGCGAAATTGGCATATTCGTGCGGCACGACGAATTCGAGATCGAGATCCGGCGTCGTCGATTGCCGGAACGTCAGATGGTGGACCAGCCCCGGCATGGAGGCCGAGAACAGATAGACGACCCGCAAAAGCCCGCCCAGAAGCTTGGCGAGTTCCAGAAGGCGGGAGGTGGCAATGGTCGCCAGCGCGTCGGTATCGCCATTATCACCGACCCCTTCGAAGCGATAATAGTTGGCGAGCGCCAGATAGGCACGTCCGGGGTGACTGATGCCGACGAAGGACGAATGGGCGATGACGTTCATCGCCTGCGCGCCGCGATAATCCGGATGAGCCCGCCAGCTGATATCGGCGACGAGGCAGGCAGCGCGGCGGTAGCGGTTCTCTTCTTCTGTCTCGACGATGCCGAAAAACGGCATCATGCGGCCAGTCCAGTCGGCCAGTTCGCGGGCGTGTTTTGGGGACCGGGCGCGCAATATCGCGAGCTGATCGGCGGCAACCAGAAGCGGATCAGCATCGCGTTCACTGTCCGGCAGCCGGGAATAGAGATATCCCTCGCGTACACCCTGAGCAGAAAAGGTGATCTTCGCCGGTTTCATCACGCTCAGCACTTCCTGCATGGCGATAGCGCCATAGGGAAGAAGCGAGCGGCGGTTCTTGGAAACCGCCTGCCATGCACCGTCCTTACTATCCTTGGCTGCAATCACCTCGTCGAGGAATTTCTGGATTTCCTCGAGCGAAAGCTCATAGCCCTGCATCATGTGCAGCGGATAATTGATCATCTCCATATGGAGCTTGGCGATATTCCGCCATGTGCCGCCAACAGCGTAAAAGGTCCGTCCTTCGCCCTTTTCCAGAAAGCGCGCGGTATTGACCTGCTTGCGAGCGAAATTGCGCGCCTTGGCGAGCGAGTTGCCCGAGCTTTCAGAAAGCCTCAGGCCACCCAGCGGCAAGGTGATGCCACGGCCGAAATCGTGGCCCTTGATGTCGATCAGTTCGAGCGAACCGCCGCCGAGATCACCGGCAATGCCGTCCACGTCGTGAAAGCCGCTGATAACGCCGAGCGCCGAATATTTCGCCTCTTCCTCGCCGGAAAGAACCTGAATTTCCTGCCCAAGGATCAGTTCTGCATTGCGAATGAAATCGGGGCCATTGCTCGCCTCGCGGGCAGCTGCGGTTGCGAGAACGTGGATCTCCGTGGCGCGCGCCTGATCGGACAGCGCCTTGAAGCGCCTCAACGCCGCAAGCGCTCGCTCGACGCCTTCGTCGTCCATGCGACCATTGGCGCCGAGGCCCTTGCCAAGGCCACACAACACCTTCTCGTTGAAAAGCACCGTCGCAGCCCGGGTCAGTCCCTCGTAGACGACCAGACGAACGGAGTTGGATCCGATATCTATAACGGAAACAGGGGCGATGCCCGGAAGCCGCCCCTGAGCTTCAGAAATTACCATACTGCCTATTTCTTACGGCCAGACATTACTCCGGCAATCAGTTTCGGTGCGCTAGACTTCAAGGCTTCCCCGCGGCCAGAAAGGCTCGGGTTGGTCATGAAATAGTGCTGGGCGTTGAAAGGCTCCTCACCCTTACGCACCTCCATGCGCCTCGACGTCCCATCGGGCAGTATCTCGTAGCTCTGCTGGTTGTCAATCAGATTGCCCAGCATAATCTGTGATAGAACCTGTTCATGCACCGTCGGGTTGAGCAGCGGCACCAGCGTCTCGACGCGACGGTCGAGATTGCGCGGCATCATGTCGGCAGAACCGATGTAAACCAGCGCCTTGTCGGACGGCAGGCCCTGGCCGTTGCCGAAGCAGAAGATACGGCTGTGCTCGAGGAAGCGACCGACGATCGACTTGACGCGGATATTGTCGGACAAGCCCTTCACCTGCGGGCGCAAGCAGCAGATGCCGCGGATGACAAGCTCCACGTCAACGCCGGCATGGCTGGCGCGATAAAGCGCATCGATGATTTCCGGATCGACCAGCGAGTTCATCTTCATCCAGATCGCCGCCGGACGTCCCGCCTTGGCATGGACGATCTCCTCCTCGATATGACGAAGAATGCGCGGGCGCAGCGTATAGGGCGACACCGCCAGCTTCATGCTTTCCTTCGGCTCGCCGTAACCGGTGATGAAGTTGAAGATATTCGCCATGTCATGGGCGATCTTCGGGTTGCAAGTGAAGAAGGACAGGTCGGTATAGATCTTGGCGGTGATCGGGTGGTAGTTGCCGGTGCCGAGGTGGCAATAGGTCCTGAGCTTGCCATCTTCGCGGCGCACGACCATCGACATCTTGGCGTGGGTTTTGAGTTCGATGAAGCCGAACACGACCTGCACGCCGGCGCGTTCAAGGTCGCGCGCCCAACGGATGTTGGCTTCTTCGTCGAAACGCGCCTTCAATTCGACCAGCGCCGTCACCGACTTGCCGGCTTCGGCCGCGTCGATCAGCGCCCGGACGATCGGGCTGTCGTTGGAGGTTCTGTAGAGGGTCTGCTTGATGGCAAGGACGTCGGGGTCACGGGCGGCCTGCAGAAGGAACTGCACAACCACGTCAAAACTTTCATACGGATGGTGGACCACCATGTCCTTTTCGCGGATGGCTGCAAGGCAGTCGCCAGCATGCTCGCGAACCCGCTCCGGAAATCGGGCATTGTAGCTGTCGAAACGCAGGTCCTCGCGCGGCGCCTTGGTGATTTCCGACATGGTGTTGAGCGCCAGCAGGCCCGGCAGAACCGCGACGCGGTTTTCCGGCACGCCAAGTTCCTGAACCACGAACTGGCGCAAGGATGCCGGCATTTCCGAGTCGGTCTCGATGCGGATGACCTTGCCGCGACGACGACGCTTCAGCGCTGTTTCGAAGAAGCGCACCAGATCTTCGGCTTCTTCTTCCACTTCCAGGTCGCTGTCGCGAATGATGCGGAAGGTGCCGGCGCCACGGACCTCGTATCCCGGGAAAAGCCGGTCGGTGAACATGCCGACCACGTCTTCCAGGGTGATGTAGCGGATCGTCGTGCCGTCATCCGGCAGGCGGACGAAACGGTCAAGCGTCGTCGGCAGGCGAAGCAGGCCGGTCATCGGCTCCTTGCCGAGCAGACTGTGCAGCTGCAGGCCCATGGAGAAACCGAGGTTAGGGATGAACGGAAATGGATGCGCCGGATCGATGGCGAGCGGCGTCAGGACCGGAAAAAGGTCTTCCTCGAAATCGGTCGCCAGCCATGACTTGTCTTCGGCAGACAAGGCGTTCGGGCGAACGATGAGAATATCTTCCTGCGCCAGATATTGCTGCAGCACGGCGAGAGAGGCCTGCTGCTCCATCTGCAGGTTATCGATTTCCTGCAGGATCGAATCGAGCTGCTCGGCCGGCGTCTTGCCGTCGGGGCTGCGGATGACGATGCCCTGTCGCACCTGACCTTCGAGGCCGGCGACGCGCACCATGAAGAATTCGTCGAGGTTGGCGGCCGAGATCGACAGGAACCGGACGCGCTCGAGAAGCGGATGGGCTGTGTTCAGCGTTTCTTCCAGAACACGGCGATTGAACTGCAGCCAGGAGAATTCACGGTTGATGAACCGGTCGGAGCTTGCAAGCTGCTCCTCGAAGCTCGGGATCGCGTCAACAACTTCCTTGGTTTCTTGCGTTTCGGCGATTTGGTCCATGAGCTCCATCCTCAGTTTAAGCCTTTCGGCCGTATAATGTTTTGACGACGGAACTGTGACAGTCAATCTCCCGCGTCAGTCTGACCGAAACTCTCCAGCACTTCCGCGGCCAGCGCCCGGTTGATACGGGTACCGCGCGAGAGGGCCAGATGATCCAGGTGTTCGACCACACGCTGCGCCGTGTCCAGCGAACGCTCCATCCGATTGACGATATAGCTGATCAGTTTGTCATCAATGTTAAGCTGCCGGTCGGAAAACAGCTTGATCATCACCTGGGCGAGAAGTTCTTCGTCAGGTTCGCCTATTTCAACGACGGTTGCCGCCTTGAGACGCGATTTCAGGTCCGGCAGATCCACCGCCCAGGACGTCGGCCAAAGCCGCGATGTCATCAGCAAAGTCTGGCCATGCTGGCGCACGGCATTGATGACATGGAAAAGCTCTGCGTCGTCAAATCCACGACGATCGGCATCCTCGAACAGGACAGAGCCACCTGCTGCAATCTGCGATACGTTTGAACCCGCAACGGGATGGATCTCCTGCGCACCCGACTGTTCGCGCCAGATATGGGCGAGATGGGACTTTCCCGATCCGACCGGGCCGGCGAGCACGACGACCGGCGACGGCCAGTTCGGCCATTCGTCGACGATCGACACGGCAGCGGCCATGCGCTCGGAGACCATGAGGTCATCACGACCGCGAGCGGCATCGTGGGAAAATTGCAGGGGCAGTTGTTCGCCCTTGCCTTGCGGGCGGTCTATCGGGTCAGTCATTCAATTCAGGTCGTTCTGGCAATTCAGCCGTTCTGGGGCGATTTCAATTGTTCTTGGGAGCTTCGATTTCACGCGTATCGGACGTGTGTTCGACGGCATGCGGCGCGCCCTCCTCCCAGGGAAGTTCGGCGGAGCGGCCATAATAGATATCGCTATCAAGATATCGTGCCAAGGCGAAACGGACAAGCACGCCAACCACCGCAGCAGCCGGTACTGCAATCAACAGGCCGACAAAGCCGAACAGCGCACCGAAGGCAAAGAGCGCAAACATCAGCCAGACCGGATGCAGGCCGACGCTCTGGCCAACAAGTTTAGGCTGCAGGATGTTTCCCTCAAGGAATTGGCCGGAGAAGAAGACGGCGGCAACGGCGAGGATCCAGGGGAAATCCGGCCAGAACTGCACCAGCGCCACACCGATCGCCATGACCAGACCGATCAGCGAGCCGATATAGGGAATGAACGAGATCATGCCTGCGACGAAGCCGATCAGCAGGCCGAAGTTTAAGCCGACCAGCGACAGGCCAACGGCGTAGTAGATGCCGAGAATGAGGCAGAGCGACCCTTGGCCGCGAATGAATCCGGCGACCGACTGATCCATGTCGCGGGCGATCTGGCGCACGACCTGCACCTGATCGCGCGGGATCCAGCTATCGACCTTGCGCACCATACGGTCCCAGTCGAGCAGGATATAAAAGGCGACGACCGGGGTGACGACGAGGAGCGACATGACATCGACGATCGCCTTGCCGGAATTCCAGATCTGCGCCAGCAAGGATCCAACGAAACCGGCACCCTGGCTCAGCACCTGGGAGAAGTTTTCCTTCACCGTTTCGATCTGCGACGAGATCCATGGCGGCAGGAAGGAACTCTGCGGGCTGGAAATGATCTGCTGCAGCTCGGTGATATAACCGGGAAGCGCCGCGGCGAATTGGGTAAACTGGCTGATGATGATCGGGATCACCAGCATAAGCGCCAGCGCGAAGATGGTGACGAAGCAGACCAGGATGACGATTGTCGCCATGGTGCGGCTCAGGCCCCGACGCTCCAGCCAGTCAGCGACCGGATCAAGGAAATAGGCGAGCGCCATGCCGGCCACGAATGGCAGGAGAATGGACGAAAAGAACCACAGGAACAGGATGAAGCCAACAAGGACGCCCAGCCAGAACAGGATGTGGCGCTTCAGGCTTGCGCCACTGACGTGATATGGCATGTCTGCTCCTTGTTGATCGCTAAACGCGTTTCCCATGGCATATGAGGGGCTTGGTCCAAGAGGTCAAGTTCACATCCCCGTTCGCGACCTTGCCTGTGAAATGCCTTTAAAACGTGGCCGAAACGCTTGCATATCCGGGCCGGTCGTGCAATTGGCGGCAGCTTAAAGTTCCCCATTGGATCCGGACTGGAGATGGATGATGAGCGAGGCGGGCAAGAACGGTCTCACCTATAGCGATGCTGGCGTCGATATCGATGCAGGCAACCTGATGGTCGAGAAAATCAAGCCGGCGGTGCGCTCCACACGCCGTCCGGGCGCTGACGGCGAAATCGGCGGCTTCGGCGGCCTGTTCGACCTGAAAGCCGCCGGCTTCAACGACCCGATTCTGGTTGCCGCCAATGACGGTGTCGGCACCAAGCTGAAGATCGCCATCGACGCGGATTTCCACGACACGGTCGGCATCGATCTCGTCGCCATGTGCGTTAACGACCTCGTCGTTCAGGGTGCGGAACCGCTTCTGTTCCTCGATTATTACGCAACCGGCAAGCTCGACCCCGATCAGGGTGCGGCAATCGTCAAGGGCATTGCGGCGGGCTGCGTCGAATCCGGCTGTGCGCTGATCGGCGGCGAGACGGCGGAAATGCCGGGCATGTATTCCGATGGCGACTACGACCTCGCAGGCTTTGCCGTCGGTGCTGCCGAACGCGGTCAGCTTCTGCCGGCCGGCGACATTGCGCCCGGCGACGTCATTCTCGGTCTCACCTCGTCCGGCGTTCATTCCAACGGCTTTTCGCTGGTGCGCAAGATCGTGGCGCTTTCCGGCCTCGGCTGGGATGCCCCTGCCCCGTTCGCGGCTGACAAGAAGCTCGGCGAAGCGCTGCTGACGCCGACCCGCATCTATGTGAAGCCGCTCCTGAAGGCGATCCGCGAGACGCATGCACTCAAGGCTCTCGCCCACATCACCGGCGGCGGCTTCCCGGAGAATATTCCGCGCGTCCTGCCCAAGCACCTTGCCGCAGAAATCGAGCTCGGCAATATCCCTGTCCCGGCCGTGTTCTCCTGGCTGGCAAAAACCGGCGGCGTCGAGCCCAAGGAAATGCTGCGCACCTTCAACTGCGGCGTCGGCATGATCGTCGTCGTGTCTGAAGAAAACGCCAAGGCAGTCACCGATGTGCTTGGCGCCGAAGGCGAGACCGTCGTGCAGCTCGGCCGCATGGTGGAGCGCGCTGAAGGCGGCGCCGGCGTCATCTACAAGGGCACGCTCGGCCTGTAATTTCTCAACGTCTTGAGGATGAGATCATGAACTCGGCCAAAAAGCGCGTCGTCGTCTTCATCTCCGGCGGCGGCTCCAACATGGTGTCGCTGGCCGATGCCTGTGCGGAGCCCGGTTTTCCGGCCGAAATCGTCGCCGTCATCTCCGACAAACCGACTGCGGGCGGGCTCGCCAAGGCCGAGGCGCGCGGCATCAAGACTTTTGTCTTCGAGCGCAAGGCCTATGCCGGCAAGGCCGAGCATGAGGCGGCAATTCTCGATGCGCTTGCCGAGATCAATCCGGACATCATCTGTCTCGCAGGCTACATGCGGCTGATCTCGGGCGATTTCATCCGTCCCTATGAAGGCCGCATACTCAATATCCACCCTTCCCTGCTGCCGCTCTTCCCCGGCCTTCACACACATCAGCGCGCCATCGACGCCGGCATGAAGATTGCCGGCTGCAGCGTGCATTTCGTCACCGAAGGCATGGACGAAGGCCCGATCGTGGCGCAGGCAGCGGTGCCGGTCATCTCCGACGATACGGCCGACACGCTGGCTGGCCGCGTGCTGACGGTGGAGCACAAGCTTTATCCGCTGGCGCTAAGGCTGTTTGCCGAGGGCAAGGTGAGAATGGAAGGTGGGAGGGCCGTATCCACGCAGTCCGCAGCGCCTCCGACCTTCCCACAGATCATCTCACCGATCGAGGTTTAACCTCAAGCCGCCATCATCTGGAGCGGATGCAGCGTGCCGTCGCTATAGACGAACCGGCCGTCGCGGAAGGTGGCGCGGATGCGGTGGACGTCGCCGGTCTCGACAGCCACGAGGTCAGCGCGCTGGCCGATCGAGATTTCGCCGCGATCGGTAAGGCCTGCCGCGCGGGCAGCGTTCGAGGTTGCCATTGCAACCGCCTTGGGCAGGCCGATGGTCATGATATCCGCAAGCTTGAAGATTGCCGGGACGAAAGCTGCCGGGTGATAGTCAGCGGCGATAGTCGACAACAGTCCAGCGCTGGCTGCGTCGAGCGCGCTCAGATTGCCCGACATGGAGCCGCCACGCAGCGCATTCGGTGCGCCCATCAACGTATGGAGGCCACGACGGATGGCTTCCTCAGCCGCCGCCATCGTCACCGGAAACTCGCTGATCGTGACGCCAAGATTAAACATCTCGATGACCTTTTCGGCGCTGTCGTCATCATGCGAGGCAAGCGACAGGCCGTGCTTTTCCGACAGGGCGACGATTTCCTTCAAGCGCGTCTCGATTTCCGGATTGCTGCGCATCTCGATACGCTTGTTGATCATCTCCTGCGCTGTCTCGATCGAGATCGAGCGGCGTTCGGACATGCTCAGCACGTAAGCTTCGATATTGTTGTACTGGCCCTGCCCCGGCGTGTGGTCGGTCAGCGACACCATGTCGATCTCGCCGGCCTCCAGCAGCCGTTCCAGCGTTGGCGCCGCACCGACATTGGTGATCTCGTAGCGGGCATGGACACGATGGTCGATCAGCAGATCGTCGCGCAGTCGGTTGATGCCTTCGATCACGGCCGAGGTCGTCTCCAGCGAGCGGACATTGCCATAGACGCTTTCGGTGGCGAAGGAGACGGCGGCATAGGCTGTCGTCACGCCATGGGCGGCAAGCTTCTTGTCCAGTTCATGGATGCCGAAATCGATCGGCATCTCTGCCTTGGGGCGCGGGGAAATCTCGCGCTCGATCATATCGCCATGGAGGTCGACGAAACCCGGCATCAGGTAACGACCACCGCCATCGATGACGGCGTCGGCAACCGCGTCATCACGGATTTCGGCGATTGCGCCGTCCTCTATCCTGACCGATCCGCCTTCAACGATCTGGTCCGGCAAAACAAGGGTGAAATTGCCGAGCCACATGATCATCTCCTAATGCTTTCGGTCCTGCAGGCTGGAGCCGTTAGGCGCGTTTCGTGACATTCGTATGAAACCGCGAAAATTTCACAAAGAGTATGCGTCTCAGGCTGGAGACAGTTCCGCACGGTGCAGCATTGCCCATTGCAACGCGATGATCGTCTTGGCATCGGTGATTTCGCCGGTGCTGATCATCCTGTAGGCCTCATCGAGGCCGAGTGTGACAACCTCGATATCTTCTGCCTCACCCGCAAGGCCGCCGCCGAGACCGGTGCGCTTGTCTGCATCGACGCTGGCGACAAAGAGCGACAACTTCTCTGTCAACGCGCCGGGGCTGGCATAGACGTCGCAGATGTAGCGGGCCTTCGCTATCCTAAAGCCGGTCTCTTCCATGGCCTCGCGGACCACGGCTTCGGCCGGGATTTCTCCCTCGTCGACCAACCCCGCCGGAATTTCCAACATGTAAGCCGGGTCGCCATTGGCAAAGGCACCGGAGCGGAACTGGCGCACGAGAACGATAGTATCATCGGCGGGATTATGCAGGAGAATGGCCGCAGCGCAGCCGTGATCATGGACCTCGCGCGTAACCGTGACCACACTCCCATCCCGCATCTGCTGTTCGAAGGTCAGCATCTCCAACGTCACAAAACCCTTCCACAGGGTCTTTCTCGATAGGAGGCGCACGCGCTCTGCTTCGGAAGTGTCGATATCGATCATGTCCGGTCCTGTTCTTCTGATTCTCGTCGATGATGCAGGATCAGGCCTTGCGGAGCCAGACCTTGTTATCGTGGACCGCAGCGCCACCGAATGGGGCAACGGGATCGGCACCGGTCAGGACATTGATCCCCTCGCCGTCGAGATGCGCGTCGTTCGGCCAAAGACCTTCTGCGATCAGCACGCCCGGCTTTGCACCCGGCACCAGCTTGGCATGAAGGCGGATTTCGCCGCGGCGATTGCCAAGACAGACGATATCGCCATCGACAACGCCCAGAAGTTCGGCATCGGAAGGCTCGATCATCACTTCCGGCCGGCCTTCCTTCTGGATCGAGCTTTTCGTTTCGGCAAAGCTGGAATTCAGAAAACTGCGCGATGGCGAGGTCGCAAGGCGGAACGGATGTTCAGCATCGACCGTTTCGATCACCGCGACATGGTCCGGGAAGCGCGGCAGTTCCGCGTGCGGGCCAAGCGGGCCGACGCTATCCGGCGTGCGGTCTGGCGACGGGCCATTTACCCAATCCGGCGAGAAACGGAATTTCCCATCCGGATAACCAAAGCCCTTGATGTAATGTGCCGTGTCGAAATCCGGCTGGGCATCGATCCACTTATCGGCCTTCAGGTCCTCATAGGAACCCCAGCCGCTATCGGCCAGAATGCGGTCGATATGGCTGCGCTCGTCCTTGCCGAAACCGGCGAAGTGATCGACGCCGAGGCGTTTTGCCAGTTCCTCGATAACGAAGAGATTGGTGCGCACGGTCGATGGTGGCTCAACCAGCTTCGGCCCGAGCAGGATATGCTGCTGGCCGCCGGCACGGTAGAGATCGTCATGTTCGAGGAACATGGTCGCCGGCAGCACAATATCGGCCATTTTGGCGGTATCGGTCATGAACTGCTCGTGCACGGCGGTGAACAGGTCGTCGCGGGCAAAGCCCTGTTTCACAAGGCGTTGTTCCGGCGCGATGTTCATCGGATTGGTGTTCTGGATCAGAAGTGCAGTCACCGGTCCACGATGGCGAAGGGCCACCGGATCACCAGTCAGTACGCGACCGATCTGTGATTGGTCGAGCATGCGGATTTCCGGGTCCATATAGGCCGTGCCCATCAGCTCGGCCTTGTTCAGCCGAAAGATCTCGCCGTTATTGTGGAAGGCTCCACCACCCTCATATTGCCAGGAGCCGAGAACAGTCGCCACAGACAATGCGGCATGCATGGCCGCCGTGCCGTTGCGCTGGCGGGAAAAACCGTAGCCGAGGCGGAAGAAGGTTTTCTTCGTCGTGCCGATAAGACGAGCGAAATCCTCGATCTCCGCGACCGAAAGGCCGGTGATTTCCGACGCCCATTGCGGCGTGCGGGATTTCAGATGCGCCTCAAGACCTGCCGGATCATCGGCATATTGCGCCATATATTCGCGGTCAGCATAGCCGTCGCGGAAAGCGATATGCATGAGGGCACAGGCGAGAGCGGCATCGGTTCCGGGGCGAAGGACGATCTTAACGTCGGCCTGCTTCATCGTTGGGTTGTCGTAGATGTCGACAACGACGATTTTCGCGCCACGTTCCTTGCGGGCCTTCACCGCATGGGTCATCACATTGACCTGGGTGGCCACCGCATTGGTGCCCCAGATGACGACGCAATCAGACTTGGCCATCTCGCGCGGATCGGGACCGCGCAGCGCGCCGGTGCCCATCACATAGCCGGTCCAGGCCATGTTGGTGCAGATCGTGCCCATGAAGCCGGAATATTTCTTCGCATGACGCAGGCGCTCGATACTGTCGCGCTGCACCTGCCCCATCGTGCCGGCGTAGAAATAGGGCCAGACGGCTTCCGAACCGTGTTTGGCCTCCGCCTTGACGAAAGCATTAGCGATCTCGTCGAGTGCTGCTTCCCAGGAAAGCTCCTGCCAGTTGCCTTCGCCCTTCGTGCCTTTACGGCGCTGCGGCACCATCAGACGGCCCGGATGATAGATGCGCTCGGAATAACGCGCGACCTTGGCGCAGATGACGCCGGCCGTGTAGGTGTTGTCAGACGACCCGCGCACCCGGCCGATCCTGCCGTCCTCGGTCAGGTCGACATCCAGCGCGCAGGCGCTCGGACAGTCGTGCGGACAAACGGTGTGGCCGACTGAATTGTGGCCGGGCTTGCTTTTGGCAGAGATGGGGGTCGCGATGTTCATGGCTTTTCTATATTGCAACCAGAGGCGCGCCAAAAGCGCCATTTGGCAGCCATCAATTTTATTCAAGCGAGACACAAGCCCAGATGAACTACCGGCATATCTACCACGCGGGCAATTTTGCCGATGTTCTCAAGCACGCCGTTCTGGCGCGGCTGGTTCGTTACCAGCAGAAAAAGGACAAGGCGTTTCGTGTGCTCGATACCCATGCAGGCATCGGGCTTTACGATCTGTCATCGGAAGAAGCGCAGAAGACCGGTGAGTGGGTGGACGGAATCGGACGGCTTATGGAGGCGGAGCTTCCCGCGGATGTCGCCGAAATCCTTGAACCCTATTTCGCTGCGATCCGGGAACTGAACCCCAATCGCGGCATCAAGCTCTATCCCGGCTCGCCAAAGCTTTCCCGCATGCTGTTTCGCCCGCAGGACCGGCTTTCGGCGATGGAACTGCATCCGGACGACTATAACCGCCTGCACAATGTGTTCGAGGGTGACTTCCAGGTTCGCGTGACCGAACTCGACGGCTGGCTGGCGCTGGGTGCGCATCTGCCACCGAAGGAAAAGCGCGGCATCGTTCTGGTCGATCCGCCTTTCGAGGAAGCTGGCGAATATGAGCGGCTGGTGAAGGGGCTGGCAACCGCCTATCGACGCTTTTCCGGCGGCACCTATTGCCTCTGGTACCCGATCAAGAAGGGCGCGCCGATCAAGAGCTTCCACGAAGAGCTACAGGCACTGGAGATCCCGAAAATGCTGTGCGCCGAGCTTTCGGTGAAAAGCGATCGCGAAACGACCGGGCTTTCCGGCACCGGCCTGATCATCGTCAATCCGCCCTTCACGCTGAAGGATGAGCTGCATGCGCTCCTGCCGGTGCTGAAGACCGTGCTGGGTCAGGACCGTTTTGCCTCGCAACGCGCCTTCTGGCTGCGCGGAGAAGAAGGTGGACGCGGCGAGGAATAATCGCCCGGAGGGTTTCTACGCCTTTTCCTGCTGCTTGGCCCGCTGGATATCCAGCGGTTCATCGCGACGAAATTGCGAGCGCTCGAAGACGAAGATCACCACCAGCGCCATGACGAAGGGGATGATCAGGTAAAAGAGCCTGAACACCAGGAGTGCTGCAATGACATCGGCCGGGTTCATGTCCGGCAGGCCCATGACGAAGACCAGCTCCAAGACGCCGAGACCGCCCGGCGCATGTGACAGAAGGGCTGCGGAAAAGGATACAAGGAAAATCCCGAGCACGACCATGTATCCGGGATTTCCCGCTTCCGGCAGCGCGAAATAGATGATGCCGGCAGCGCCGATCAGTTCGATCGGAGCGATCAGAAGCTGCGGAAACACCACCCGCGGCGCGGGATAAACGATATTTACCGAGCCCAGCTTCCAGAGTTTCAGCGTCAGCGGCCTGAGCTTCATGAAGCTTGCCAGCACATAAAGACCAATCAGCAGAAGCAGGAAATAGCCCACCGCCGCAGAGGCTTCGACCGGGATCAGATCACCGAAACGCTGGATTACCTCCGGCTCGATCACCAGGATGATGCCGATCAGCATCAATGTTCCCAACAGGAAGGTGAAGGAACACATGGCGATGAGAACGCCGATTTCCGCCGGCGTCATGCCTCTTGTCGAATAGGCCCGATAGCGGACGACAGCGCCGGAGACGACGGACGCGCCTATATTGTGAGACAGGGCATAGGTGGTGAAGGAACAGACGGTGATGAAAAACCAGTCGATCTTGCGCCCAAGATGCATCAATGCGATTCGATCATATCCCGCCAAAGCCCAATAGGCGACAAGACTGGAGGCGGCCGCCAGACACCAATGGGTATCGGGAATCGCGGCGAGACTTCCCCAAAGATCATCGAGCGAAAGCCCTCTCAATTCCTTGTAGAGAAGCCACGCCGAAAGCGCTATCGTCAGGCCGCCAACGGCAGGCCACAGGTATTTCTTGAATGTCATTCAGCTGTTTCGCTCTTTGCTCCCCACCTCGATCACTGCACGCAGCCATCAGCGAATTTGCACTCTATTCGCTTGGACACTGAACATTCAACAATTACAAAGCTCTCGTGTTCCAATGGTGAGGATTCGTGATCATGATGAAGAAATCGTCGGCTCTCCGCGATATCCTTTTTGCCGCAGCGATCATGCTCGTAACGACGGCTTCCACATTGTCCCCGGTCAATGCGCAGGAACGTCGTCAGGATCGTTCCCAGGACCGCGCCGGAAATTTCGACTTCTATGTGCTGTCTCTTTCATGGTCCCCCACCTTCTGTGCGACCAACAAGGGCGGCCGGAACGACCAGCAATGCGGGCTGGACAAACAGTATCGCTTCGTCGTCCATGGTCTGTGGCCGCAGCATGAAAAGGGCTATCCGGACTTCTGCCGCACATCCGAGCCGGAACGGGTACCGCGCGGACTTGGCGAAACGATGTTCGACATCATGCCATCGATGGGACTTGTCGGCCATCAATGGCGAAAGCACGGCAGCTGCTCCGGACTTGGCCAGAAGGCCTATTTCGAAAAGGTTCGACAGGCCTTTGAGCGCATCGCAATTCCCGCTGAGCTGGCGAAGGGCGACCGGCCGCTCATTCTTTCCGCCGACGAGATCGAGCAGAAATTTCTAAGCGCCAATCCCGGCATGAGCCGCAAAGGTATCGCCGCAAGCTGTGAGGGTCGGCAGCTCGAAGAAATCCGCATCTGCCTCAGCAAGGATCTTCAATTCCGCGACTGCGCAGAGGTCGATCGCCGCGGCTGCACGATCAGCCAGATCAATCTTCCGCCAGCACGCTGACAAAATTCAAAGAGGAAAGCCCGATGAAAATTCTATATTCCCCAGCCTCCCCCTACTCGGCCAAGTGCCGCATGGCGGCGCGCCATCTCGGCATCGAATTGACGGAGGTGAAGACCGATACCAATGCGGCACCGGCGGAACTGACCGACAATAATCCGTTGGGCAAGATCCCGGTGCTGATCCGCGATGGCGAAGCGCCGATCTATGACAGCGTCGCGATCATGCATTTTCTCGACCGCAAGTCGGGCGGCAAGCTCTATCCGAAAAAGGACGAGAAGCGCACCGAAGCGGAAGTGCTGGAAGCTCTGTGCGACGGCGTGATGGACTGCCTGCTTTCGATCGTCTACGAGCGCCGTTTCCGCGGCGAGGAAAACGCCTATCAGCCTTGGATCGACAAGCAGTGGGCCAAGGTCGTCAAGTCGCTCGACTATCTGGAAAAGAACCTGCCGAAGACGGCCAAGAAGCTGCATGGCGGCCATTTCGCGCTCGCCGCGATGATCGGCTATCTCGACCTGCGTTTCAACGGCCAATGGGCGGAAGGCCGCCCGGAACTCGCCTCCTGGCCGGATATCTTTGCCAAGAAATTTTATCATTATGCGGAGATGAAGGCGGCTGCATAGGCCTGCACGAACATTGCTTTTCAACGCATCGGAAACGATCAAGGGGCCTGTTCTGGCCCTTTGAAATTTTGACTTCCGGCCCGGCCTGCCGCAACCGAATGTGCTTGCCATCCCGGGCAATCGGATCGACAACATGTCATCCAGAAAAAGGAGAAGAAAATGGCCAAGGGTCAGGTGCGAAGCAACAAGGAAGTCCGGAAACCCAAGAAGGACAAGGGCGCGGAGAAGGTCGCGAAAACGCTCGGTTCGCAGGTGAAGAACTCCGAAAGCTCCATCACCAAAAAATAACACAAGCCACCGGACGGTGGCCCGCGACGTTGGCGACGACGGGAGTTGGCAGGATGACGTCGAAGCGTCTCCGGCCGAAGATGAATTTGCGTACTGCAGGGATGCCATCTCTTTCCTGCAGGCACGAGCCGACAAGCCGAGCTTTCAACTCCCGATATACTTAGACTTTCCTCCTATATGCATAAGCGCCTGAATTGCTTGCCCTCCCCCCTTGCTCCGCTACTATGAGACGAGCGGCGGGAGGCCGTGATGGAGGAAAACAGATGAAGCTCACTGCATTGACGCGGCGTGCCGCGCTTGTTCTTGCCGGAACAGCACTTTCAGCACTCTCTTTCGGCCATCAGGCCAATGCCCAAACCTTCCCCGACCGGACAATCACGCTCGTCGTGCCCTTTGCCGCCGGTGGCTCGACGGATGTGGTCGGGCGTGTCGTGGCGCAGAAGATGGGCGATATTCTAGGCCAGCAGGTGGTGGTCGAAAACGTTGCCGGAGCAGGCGGCAATCTCGGTGCCGACCGGGTGGCCCGCTCGGACCCGGACGGCTACACGATCCTGATGGGAACCGTTGCAACACACGCGCTCAACCCCTTGATCCTGAAACAGAAACCCTATGATCCCGAAAAGGATTTTTCGCCTGTTTCGTTGCTCGTCATCGTACCGAATGTGCTGGTCATAAACCCGAAGCTCGAAGTCAATTCCGTGGCGGAACTGATCGAACTACTGAAGAAGGACCCGGACAAATACTCCTATGCATCGTCAGGCAACGGCACGCCGCTGCATCTCTCGGGTGAGCTGTTCAACAGCATGGCGGGAGTGAAGATGCAGCATGTGCCCTACAAGGGTGCCGGTCCTGCACTGAACGACCTGCTCGGCAACCAGATTTCGATCATGTTCGACAACCTGCCCTCGTCCTCCAGCCATATCAAGGGAGGGACGCTGAAGGCGCTGGGCATTACGACCAAGGAACGGGCTCCCTCCTTCCCCGACGTGCCGACCGTTGCGGAGACCGTGCCTGGATACGAGACCTATACCTGGAACGCTCTGTTTGCGCCGGCTGGTACGCCGCCGGAGGTGGTCGCCAAGCTCAACCAGGCTGCCAACGAAGCGCTCAAGGACCCGGCCGTGGCCGGTCGGATGAAGGACTTTTCCGCGACGATCGTTGGCTCCACGCCGGAGGAACTCGGCAAACATGTGACCGCCGAGCTTGCCAAATGGAGCCCGGTCGTCAAGGCCGCCAATATCCAGATGGACTAAAGCACGTCGCGATCTTTCAGATTCGCTTGGCCTGCTTTAGCTCTTTGTTTTTGCGCATGTCTCCCGAAACCGGTGCCACTTTCGGGAGATTTCTCTATTTATCGTCAGACGCAAAAAAGCCCGCGGCATTCACGCCGCGGGCCTCCCAGCCCGTTAGGGCTATAGACTGATTAGAACTTGACGCCGATACCGACCTTGACGCTGTGGTCGTCGTAGCCCTTCGAGAAGGAGCCGCTGTCGAGGTTGTAGTCCTTGGAACCGAAATCGGTGTAACGGTATTCCAGACGGGCCGTGATGTTGTTGGTGACAAAGGCTTCCGCACCGGCACCAACCGTGTAACCGACGGCAGTCTTGCTTTCCGACGACGTTGCGTCAGACAGCTTGTTGTCCTGGATGGCAACACCGGCCGTACCGTAAATCAGGAAGGGGTTCATGTCGTAACCGACGCGACCACGCAGCGAGCCGTTCCAGCCAGCCTTGCCTTCGAGATCCGGATAGGTGTCGGCCTTTTCGCCATTATAAGCAACGTCGCCTTCAACACCGTAGACAATCTGGCCGCTCTGCCAGTTGTAACCCGTGTAGAGACCGCCGCCGAGCTTGCCGTCACGATCGCCTTCGCCAAAACGACCCCAGTCGTAAGCGCCGGTTGCACCGAGGTAGTAGCCCTGCCAGTTACCAACGGCCGGAGCCGGCTCATCCACCGCGACCGGCGCCTGCGGAATCTGGTCTACAGCGTCAGCAGCATTGGCCGCGGAAATTGCGATGAAGCTGGCAGCCGAGGCCATCAAAGTTGCGATGAGGATACGCATGTATAAATCTCCTTTTAGTGCTGCCGGGAAGGTCGTCACATCAACTTGGTGGCGACGAGTTGGTTCCCTGCTGGCTGAGGAGAATTTGGAGGGCAATTGAGGAATTGAGAGAGCCGAATTGTGAATTGTTTGCGGCAGACAGAAGGCTAAATCTTGATGTTGCATCACGGCAACATGTAATTCATTAACCCTACCAAAATACTAATTCATCCGTTAACTGTTTTACATTTCTTTCTTATTTCTTAACAAGCATGAACATCCAAGTCAATACACGCAAATTCAGATGACAATCATCAACCCACGACAGAGATACACTTACTGCTCGAATTCAGACCAAGCATATCTATCCATGACCGTCGCCTTTGATGCTTCAAAATGCATTTTCAAGCCTGCGGCTTTCAGCTCCAGATCGCCATGACCACCCAAATGCGGCCGCATTTCATCATGCACCACGGTTGAGACGCGGTAGCCGCGCCTGCTTCCAAACCGCGCCGCCGGACACTATCTGTGAGAGCAGCAATCGGCTTCGATTCGAGATATGGCGAGCCCGGCACCGATCGCGGGTCGGCGGAGATATGGAATGAACGACAAGAAGCTGCCGGATGGCGGCGTTCTCTATGACGATATCGATGATGACGAGGATGACGCCGCGGCGCCGGACACGGCTGCCGACGCCATTACGGCGTCGATCGACTGGAACGAGGCGCTGAAGAATGAAAGCGGCCTCAAGGGCGCCGATCTGATTGCCGAATTCGTCAAGCATCTGCCCAATGCTCCGGGCGTCTATCGCATGTTCAACGAGGCCGGCGACGTCATGTATGTCGGCAAGGCGCGCAGCCTGAAGAAGCGAGTCGGCAATTATGCGCAAGGGCGGCTGCATTCGAACCGCCTCACCCGCATGGTGCGCGAGACGACGCATATGGAATTCGTCACGACCCGGACGGAAACCGAAGCGCTGCTGCTCGAAGCGAACCTGATCAAGCGGCTGCGCCCGCGCTTCAACGTGCTTTTGCGTGATGACAAGTCGTTTCCCTATATTCTCATCAGCGGCGATCACCGCGCCCCTGCCCTTTTGAAACATCGCGGTGCTCGAGCGCGGAAGGGGCAGTATTTCGGGCCTTTCGCGTCAGCCTCCGCCGTTGGCCGCACGATCAACTCGCTGCAGCGCGCATTCCTTCTACGCACCTGCACCGACAGCGTTTTCGAGACCCGCACGCGCCCCTGTCTTCTCTATCAAATCAAGCGCTGTTCCGGCCCCTGCACGCATGAGGTCAGCGATGCGGGGTATGCGGATCTGGTCAAGGAGGCGTCCGACTTTCTCTCGGGCCGCAGCCAGAATGTGAAGAACACGATCGCGACCCAGATGCAGGAAGCGGCGGAAGACCTCGATTTCGAGCGTGCCGCAATCTATCGCGACCGACTGGCGGCGCTTTCGCATGTGCAGAGCCATCAAGGCATCAATCCGGCTGGCGTTGAAGAGGCCGACATCTTCGCCATCCATCACGAGGGCGGGCTGACCTGCATCCAGGTCTTTTTCTTCCGCACCGGCCAGAATTGGGGCAACCGCGCCTATTTCCCGAAGGCCGATCCGCAGATGCCGGCGGCGGAAGTGCTGAACGCATTCCTTGCGCAGTTCTATGACGACAAACCCGTGCCGAAACAGATCCTGCTGTCGGAAATCGTCGAGGAACAGGAATTGCTGGCGCTCGCCTTTTCCGAAAAGGCCGGACAGAAGATTGCGATCCTGGTTCCGCAGCGTGGGGAAAAGCGCGATCTGGTCGATCATGTTCTTTCCAACGCCCGCGAGGCGCATGGCCGAAAGCTGGCAGAGACCTCATCACAGGCGCGCCTGCTCAAGGGACTGGCCGAGACCTTCGCCCTGCCCTACCAGCCGCGCCGCATCGAGATCTACGACAACTCCCATATCATGGGGACGAATGCCGTCGGCGGCATGGTCGTGGCGGGACCGGAAGGTTTCGTGAAGGGCCAGTATCGCAAGTTCAATATCAAATCGACCGACATCACCCCTGGTGACGACTTTGGCATGATGAAGGAAGTGATGACGCGGCGCTTTTCCCGCCTCATCAAGGAAGAGGGTATTCCCGACCGCAGCATTTCGGCAGGCACAAATGCCGAAGCCACAGTGGAAACGACCGGCGACGATATCAATGATGCCGCCTTCCCCGCATGGCCAGACGTGATCCTGATCGATGGTGGCCAGGGGCAGATGACGGCCGTTCGCGCCATTCTCGATGAACTCGGCATTCGCGATGTCGTCACCGCCATCGGCGTCGCCAAGGGCGTTGATCGTGATGCCGGCCGCGAACGTTTCTTCGCCGACGGCAGAAGCGACTTTTCGCTGCCGCCACGCGATCCGGTTCTCTACTTCATCCAGCGCATGCGCGACGAAGCGCACCGGTTTGCGATCGGCTCACATCGGGCACGCCGCAAGAAAGAGATGATCAAGAACCCTCTGGACGAGATTTCCGGTATTGGACCGGGCCGAAAGCGCAAGCTGTTGCAGCATTTCGGCACTGCGAAGGCGGTATCTCGCGCGGGCCTGAATGACCTTATGGCCGTCGAGGGCATTTCGGAGGCTGTCGCCAAGCAGGTGTATAACCATTTTCATGAAACCAGAGCCAATTGAATGCGATCAAGAGCTCAATCTGGCCTTTGGCAAGCCTCATCGGATCGCCTGTCACAATCGTCTGTAAAAAAGCCGCGAAACCGGTTGACGCTTGGCCTTCGACGCATCAACTAGGGGACAACCCGCAAGCATAGGTACGATATGGCTTCCCGCGCATACAACATCCCTAATCTTCTCACCTATGCGCGCATCGTTGCCGTGCCGGTGATCGTTCTTTGCTTCTTCGTCGAAGGCAAACTGGAAAGCTCGGATACGGCGCGCTGGACGGCGCTTTGGCTGTTCGTGATCGCCTCGCTCACCGATTATCTCGATGGCTATCTTGCCCGCATCTGGAACCAGACCTCGAATATAGGTCGGATGCTCGATCCGATCGCAGACAAGCTGCTGGTCGC
The DNA here is from genome assembly GCA_002376235.1 of Neorhizobium sp. UBA3556. Taxonomy (GTDB): domain Bacteria; phylum Pseudomonadota; class Alphaproteobacteria; order Rhizobiales; family Rhizobiaceae; genus Neorhizobium. The sequence goes on from DFNX01000003.1 coordinate 104,705, forward strand.
CTCTGTCCTGCTACTCATGGCGGCCGACGGGACGATCGCCGGCTGGTCACTCTGGGCAGCGATCACCATCCTGTGTCGTGAAATTCTGGTCTCCGGCCTGCGCGAGTATCTTGCGGCGCTGAAGGTCTCCGTGCCGGTCACGCGGGTCGCCAAATGGAAGACGACGATCCAGATGGTCTCAATCGCCTTCCTGCTTGCCGGCCCTGCAGGCGACAAGGTCGTTCCCTACATTACCGAAATGGGTATAGCTCTTCTCTGGGTCGCGGCGATCCTGACCTTTTATACTGGCTACGACTATTTCAAGGCCGGCGTGAAGCATCTCGTGGACGCCGATTGAGGATTTCCGCATGAAGACCAATCTCGTCTATTTCGCCTGGGTGCGCGAGCGCATCGGCAAAGCCGAAGAAGAGATCGAGCTTCCGAAAAGCGTCGTGACCGTTCGCGATTTGCTGAGTCATCTGAAAGGCTTGGGCGAGGAATACGAGACCGCGCTTCAATTTCCCGACGTGATCCGCGTGGCGATCAATCAGGAACACGTCGAGCATGACGAGACGATAGCAGGCGCCCGCGAGATCGGCATTTTCCCACCTATGACGGGCGGGTAATACGGTGGCGGCTCCTTCTCCCATCATCCGCGTCCAGGCGCATGATTTCGACCTTCAAATGGAAGTCGATGCCCTGACCGGCGGCCGAACGGATATTGGTGCCATCGTTTCCTTCATCGGACTTTGCCGCAGTGAACAGGGCAAGCTTTCGGCGCTGGAGCTGGAGCATTACCCCGGCATGGCGGAAACCGAAATGAAGCGGATAGCCGATCTGGCGATCGAGCGCTTTTCGTTGATGGGGGCAACAGCCATCCACCGTTACGGCCGGATCGAGCCGGGCCAGAATATCGTGCTCGTCATTGCCGCAGCACCACACCGGCAGGCCGCCTTCGACGGCGCCAACTTCATCATGGACTTTTTGAAGACCTCGGCCCCGTTCTGGAAAAAGGAACATGCGGCTGACGGCACGTCCGGAGAGTGGATCGCAGCCAAGGACATCGACGACAAGGCGAAGGATAAATGGGACTGATCAGCTAGACCGTCACCCGCTCCCGCCGGCTAAGAACCAGCAGCAAGACCAGACCCGAGATCACCGCCAGATCGCGCCAGAAAATCGGCCCGTAACCGCCCCACAGCGTTTCAGCGACCCCGACCACAGCTGCCCCTGCCGCCGATCTAATCGGGTTTGAATGTCCGCCAGCAGCGGAGATCAGAACGACTTTCAAACCGAAAAGTAGGCCTGCGCCGAAATCCATCGTTCCGTAATAGGATGTCGCGAGCACGCCGCAGACGGATGCGTAAAGCGCCGCAAATGCATAGGCCGACACGAAGATCCGCGCCGAACTGACGCCGGACAGTTCGGCGGCAAGAGGATCATCGGAGACAGCCCGCCAGCAGCGGCCGAAACGACTATGCCTGATCGCAATGTCGCCCGCGAAAACCATGACCAGCATCAGCGCCGCATTGATCAGCTGCAGAATCGTCAGCGCAACGGCAAAGCCGGCCCACTGCCAGAAGACGACACGGCCATTGAGAAAAGGCGGCAACCAGAGTTCGCGTGTATCGGAAACAAGCCGCGCTCCTTCCATCAACACCATCACCAGGCCGAGCGAGGCGACGATCATCGCATTCGGCAAGACCGCGGAAAGCGGCCGCATGACGAACTTCCCGATCGCGACACCTGCCCCCACCCCGGAAATCAGCCCGGCCACCGCACCAAGCGCCAGCGATGCGGGCAGAACGAGCCACAGCCGATCCCAGCCAATATGGGCGAAGAGAAGATAGATGTGGCCGGAAAAGGCGAAGATCGCGCCATAGGTAATGTCGGCGCGGCGGGTGACGGCAAAGGCAATAGCATAACCGAAAGCCAAAGCCGCGTAGAGCGATGCGATCGGTAGGGCATTGGCGATCTGCTGCAGGAAATAGGCCATCTGGCGCTCCAATCCATGAGGCCGAATATAACTGGTAAAAGCGATTTTGAAAGTTATAATCGCCCATGACCTTTTCGTGGACACAACATCGTTTTGCCGGAGGCTCGCTGGCGCTGGACGTTGCCAATAGCGTCATCCTGCGCTTCGACCCGGCCCGCAGCGTGGATCGCTTTGCCGAGCCGGCACAACTGGATGCGTTTCCGATAGCTGCAGGCGAATTTTCCGCCGAACGCGCCCTGTTCGGCACGCCTGCTGCCGTGCCGAAGCCGAACCAGGCATCGTTCATTGCGATGCGGGAGGCGATCGATGGTTATTTTCGAGCCTTCGTGAACAGCGAAGCCCCCCCACCGCTTCTCGCCTCGCTGCTTGAGGCGACCGCAGTCATCTTGCGGATCGGGGCGAGAGGATCGCTTGAGAGCGAGACGGCCTATTCGGCTCTGCGGCTGTTGTCCGACACCGAGAAGAAGAGGATCAGGATCTGCGGCAATTGCGGCTGGCTGTTCATCGACCGCAGCAAGAACCGCAGCCGCATCTGGTGCGACATGGCTGTATGCGGCAATCGGGTGAAGGCCGCGCGTCACTACCATGCCAGGAAGGATCGGCTGCCATGAAGACCGCGGCGCTCGCGGCTGCTTTCGTTATCCTCCTTCTGGCTTCCTGCCAGCGGGAAACGGAGGGCAAGCTGGTCGAACTTTCCGGGCGTCTATTTGTGTTCAATTATCGCGTGGCCACAGCCAACTATCTCGTCACGCTGAAAAAGCTTCGCCCATTGCCGGATGGCAGCATCGTTGCGGCGGAATTCGACAATCCGACGGGCGGCGATGCGCTTACAGCCCGGGAGAAGATCTTTCCGATCGACGAGAAGATCGTCATCCAGAGCCCGCATCTGCAATGCGTCCGCAAGGACCACCCCTATGCGGTGACCATCCGCCTCCTGTCCGCGTCGGGCGACGTGCTGCAGGAAATCGAAACGAGTATTACCTCGGATGTCGACCAGAGCGTGCTGCCCGCCAAGCCGCTCGTCGTCGGGCCGGGTTACACGCCCAATCCCGATGTCTTTCACGCGGATGGAAGCGAAGACATGTCTGGCGACAGTAACTGTCCGGCATAACAAAAAAGCCGGAGCATCAGCCCCGGCTTCTTTCAATCATCGCTCGTCTGGCGATTAGCCGACGATTTCGGTTTCTGCGAACCAGTAGGCGATTTCCTGAACGGCGGTTTCCGGAGCGTCGGAACCGTGAACCGAGTTTTCGCCGATCGACAGAGCGAACTGCTTGCGGATCGTGCCTTCGTCAGCGTTTGCCGGGTTGGTCGCGCCCATGATTTCGCGGTTCTTCAGGATGGCGCCTTCGCCTTCCAGAACCTGAACGATGGTCGGGCCGGAAGTCATGCCTTCAACCAGTTCGCCGAAGAACGGACGTTCCTTGTGAACTGCGTAAAAACCTTCGGCTTCGCGCTTCGACATCCATACGCGCTTGGACGCGATGATGCGCAGGCCGTTGTCTTCGAATACCTTGGTGATAGCGCCGGTCAGGTTGCGCTTGGTGGCGTCCGGCTTGATCATCGAGAAGGTGCGTTCAATCGCCATCTTGTCTATCCTTTGTTTCCAGGGGCACTTTGCCAGGGGAAAGTTGGCGGTGTTTACCCGCCCCAAGCGCCGGAAACAAGGGGGTCCCGGCCATTGTGACGCAGCAAACCCGAATTTCACGCCGCCGTCACACTGCGCCCGACGCCTTCATGTAGGTCGAGGCAGCGCTCGAACCATTCCGCAACCGGGTCATCTGCAGCCAGCACATTCCCGCCGGTGGTGATCCGCATCCACTGCAAGGCGCCGAACAGAATGTAATCGGCAAACAGCGGACCATCGCCGCCAATGAAATCCTGATAACCGAGCATCTGGCGCATCGGCTCCAGCTTTGCCGCAAATGTGGCCACAGCAGCCTCACGCCCGGCGCGCAGATCTTCCAGCGACCTGCCGAGCATCTTTTCGCGTGTCGTCCGAAAATAAGTCCGGTCGGTCTCGTCCAGCATGTCGTGGATATCGGCAACCGCGATGCCGGTGACCGCCGGGTGGATGATGCTCTGCGAAAACCGTTCGACGAACCGGGAGAGCGCCTTGCCGCCCTCGCCGCCGAACAAGCTCGGCCGGTTCGGATAGTGCTCCTCCAGATAGAGCGCAATATCGAAACTGTCGCGGATCAGCTCGTTGCCATCCCGCAGGATCGGCACAGTCTTGGAAAATCCGTTCTCCAGTTCCGGGATCTGGGTGAAGGGCGTCGGCTTCTCGATGAAATCCAGCCCCTTGTGCTTCAGCGCCAGCACTACCTTCCAGCAATGCGGAGAGAAAGGGCGGTTCTCGTCGGCACCGCAAAGGGAATAGAGCATACGGGTGGTCATCAAGGGTCTCCAAATCTTCCGTTCGAAACCTGATGATGATCAGGAATATGGCTGCAATCCAATCAGAATATTTCATGCATTGCATAAGACCCGCGTGATGCGCTTTGCTGTAGGGGGAAATTGTCGAAACGGGCCACGCGGGAGGACCATATGCAGCGCCATTTCCAAATGCTTGCCGATTACAATCACTGGGCCAACAATCGGGTCTATGATGGATGTGCTGCGCTCAACGACGAGGATTACCGTGCCGATCGCGGCGCATTTTTCGGCTCGGCGCATCGCACACTCAACCATCTCCTCGTCGCCGACCGGATCTGGCTCAGACGCATTACCGGCATCGGCACGGCGCCGATGGAACTTAACGTCATCCTGTTCGAGGATTTTGACGAGCTTCGCGCCGCGCGAAAAACGGAAGACGATCGCTTCATCGCGCTGACAAAATCCCTTTCGCCGCAGGACTTCGAGCGCGCAGTGACCTATACGCCGGTCAGCAATCCCGTTCCGGTTACCGATCCGCTCGCCGGAATGCTAGCACATGTGTTCAACCACCAGACCCATCATCGCGGACAAATCCACACGATCCTGACTTCGCTTGGCCAACCTTCCATCGTACTGGACATGATCGCGTTTCTCAGGACCGACGGAAAACACTGGATGTCGTGAACCGGGCCTTAACCCTCTTTCGCACGAATCCGAGCCTCGATTGCAATCCATGGCGGTATTTCAGCGGATGTTAACGCAATGCGGCAATCAATCGTCTCCACGTGTGAACGATCAGGAGACGACGGATGCCGACCCAGGCCCGGAAAGCAGCTCAGGACAGGACATTGCAGGCGGTCAGCCAACATATGGCCCGCATCGAGGTGAACGGCCTGCCGCGCAACTACGAGCTCTTTTACGAGGCCCATTGCGGCACCGAGGTTGGATTGTCTCGCGAGGTCATGGCGCTTGCGGTCGCACCGAACCAGATGCTGCTGGACGAGATCGGCATCCGCTATCAATTGCCGGGTTTCGTTGCCAGCGGCCTGCCGAAATCCCGCGATCCGGACATCCAGATTCTTGCCAACCTGCGCGAGAAGATGGCGAGCGGCGCCGAGCAGAAGCGTGGCTTCAGCCGGGCGCTGGAAGCCGTCGCCAAAAGCCTGCGTGAGGATAATGGCGCAGGTCCCGGCGATATTCTGGCCGAAATCGAATATCTCAGCGTCTCGCTTTCCGATGCTGTCGTGGCCGAAACAGAACTGGAAGCCGCCCTGCGTTCCGGCGCCAATCTTCTGACCATGGCAGAACAGAACGTGTCAGGCGCCCGTGCGGTGATGATGCGCGACCGGATGACTGGCCTTCCCAACCATGCCGCCTTTACCGAACGGCTGGAAGCGCTTTATGCCGATGAAAACGATAGCCGCGATACAGCGCTCTTCCTCGTCGCCGTCAGCGATATTTCCGAAATTGCCGACACCTATGGCGAGGCAGCCGCCACTCGGATCGTCAAGAAGGCGGCCGCGATCTTCCGCAAGACAATCAAGAAGGACGATTTTCTTGCCCGCATCGGCAAGGCGGAGTTCGCCTTCCTGTTCCGCCATGTCGGTCGCGACGCGATCAAGCCGATCGCGACCCGCCTGACGGCTTCGATCAACGACAATCTCATCGTCGCGATTTCCGAAGGCGCACCCGCCATCCGGCTTTCGATGGGCGCGGCCATTGCAACCGACGCGTTTTCACCGCAGCAATTGCGCCAACAGGCCGTTCTCGCCGCCGAGGCGTCACGGGCCAACCCACGCATGAATGTCATCATTCACGGGGACACGGGGCGACCGGGCGCCTGAAAACTGCATGTTGCGGATTACCTCTCATGTCCCTTTGTGAGGTAGCCTGCATCGATGTCCAGACAGCGCTGATAAGGCCTTGTCAGGCTGCGTGGCGGGCGGACTTCTCCGATCTGACATCACGCGTGTGCGGTTCACCGACAATGCGGAAGCGGATCATCAATCCTTCCAGTGCATTCGCCTCGTTAGCCAATTGCTGGATCGAGGCTGAGCTTTCCTCAACCATCGCTGCGTTCTGCTGAGTGCCGCGGTCGATTTCGGAAATCGTGCCCTCGATCTCAGCCAGACCGCTGGCCTGCTGCCGAGCGCCTGCGACAATCTTCTCGATCTCACGGCTGATCTCAGTCACTTCGCTGGCGATGACGCGCAGTGCTTCGCCGGCCTGTCCGACCAGAGCGACGCCGGTAGAAACCTGTTGTCCAGACGCCGTGATCAGCGTTTTGATATCCTTCGCCGCGCTGGCCGAACGTTGTGCAAGCTCCCGCACCTCCTGGGCAACCACAGCAAACCCCTTGCCCGCCTCACCAGCGCGCGCTGCTTCGACACCGGCGTTCAAGGCCAGAAGGTTGGTCTGAAAGGCAATTTCGTCGATCACGCCAATGATCTGGCCGATCTCGCGCGAAGACGCTTCAATACGGCTCATCGCATCAACTGTATCTGTGACAATGACGCCGGAGCGCTCTGCGCCGCCGCGCGCCTGCTCGACCATTCGGCCGACCGCATCGGCCACCTGCGCCGTCTGCTTTACGGTGCCGGTCAATATGCCGAGAGCGCTTGCGGTTTGCGTTACGGAAACAGCCTGACGCTCGGTCCGGGTCGAAAGATCATGCGTGGCGCTGTTGATTTCGGCCGTGCCACCGTGAATGGTCTGAACAACATGGCCGACCTGGGAAAGCACGGCCTCAAGGTTTTCAACCGAGGCATTGAAAGATCCCCTGAGAGTGTCGAGCGCCCCGTGAAAAGGCTGGGTGATGCGGTAGGCAATGTTGCCGGACGAGAGCTGTTGAAGCGCCTCACCCAAACGATCCACGGCATTGCGTACAGCTTGCGCTTCGATCGCCTTTTCGTCTTCGTGCCTTAACCGCTCCTCCGCGGCCAAGCGATCGGATGCACTCGCCCGTTCGGACATTTCGATTGCGTTGCGTTCGGCCTTGTTGGCGGCGATTACCGCATTATCCGATGCCTCAAAGGCATTAACGACAGCTCGGGTAAGTGCTGCCAGAACACAGGTCTGAACGACGAGAATGACCGCATGCAGGCCGACCCGCAGCAAATCCGTCTCGCCGGGAAAAGCAGCAAGCGGCATGATCAGGAAGAGCAGAAGATGATGCGCCGCCACCAGCGCCGCGTAACCCGCAATTGCGCGCCAGTCGATCCATGCAGCGCAGATTGCCAGAGATGCGAAGAAATACATATGCAGATCGATCTGCAGCTGCGACCCGGAGAAATCGTAAACCAGGATTGCAACAGTTGCCGCCTGGGCCATGGATGTTACTATTCTCGTCGTTTCTCCCGTGCGCTCCCGCCACCAAACTGCCGTAGCCGACGCGACAATGAGAAGACCGGCCGCAACGGACAGGACACCAAACTCATCTGTATAGAACAGATTGCGGACAAGGATAAAAATCAGATTGCCCCAAAGCAGGCCGACGATTCCGATCGAGGCCGTGCTGCGAAGTTGTGCAAGCGAGTTCATTCCTCATTCCCTTTGAGACAGCCGAGGGCCAATTGATGATTGAGCACGAGCAATGCGCCCGCTCTCATGAGCTTTGTCGGGAAATCTCGGTCCTCCGAATAACCGACGGTCATCCAGTCATAGCGTCCGGTTGCCACGAACGAGCCACCCGCACGACCTATCACTGAAATCCCGTAGCCGGTTTTTTGTGTGGGATCTGTCAGCACCAGGACAAAATGCCCGGAAGGTGCTGCCCACACGGCGAGAACGAGCGCCAGATAGATGACGAAATTCAAACCTATGATGGTGCGGCTTATTTTCATTCCATTCTCCAGCACCAAGTGGCGAACCGTTCGGCACGCATCGTCTCCCGCTTTGCCGCAGGCTTGCGAAGGAGAGCCATCCCGATAGCACCCTACGCAACCACAACTAATGCGCGATAAATTGCAATTGCCAGTTTATCAAAGTGATTTCCTGGGTCCGAGTACACCCATAGCAAGGCAGCCGTCTTGCGTTGACAGCGTGTTTCGGCCAAAACCGCCGCCATGATCACGATCACAGACCTTTCCGCCCGCATCGCTGGACGCCTTCTCATCGACCATGCCAGCGTGACGCTTCCGGCGGGCACGAAGGCAGGCCTTGTTGGCCGCAACGGCGCCGGCAAATCGACGCTGTTCCGCATCATTACCGGCGATCTGGCATCGGAGAGCGGATCCGTCTCGATCCCGAAAAATGCCCGGATTGGCCAGGTGGCTCAGGAAGCGCCGGGCACGGAAGAATCGCTGATCTCAATCGTCATGTCAGCAGACAAGGAGCGGGCAGCACTGCTCGCTGAAGCCGAGACGGCGACCGATCCGAACCGTATTGCCGAAATCCAGATGCGGCTGGTCGATATCGACGCACATTCGGCGGAAGCGCGGGCGGCGAGCATTCTTGCCGGCCTCGGCTTTAATGCCGAAGCGCAGCTTCGCCCCGCCTCGTCGTTTTCCGGCGGCTGGCGCATGCGTGTGGCGCTTGCGGCCGTGCTGTTTGCCGAACCGGATCTGCTCCTGCTCGACGAGCCGACCAACTATCTCGACCTCGAAGGTACGATGTGGCTTGAGGATTATGTGCGGCGGTATCCGCACACCGTCATCGTCATTTCCCACGACCGCGACATGCTGAACAACGCTGTCAATTCGATCGTACATCTCGACCAGCAGAAGCTGACCTTCTATCGCGGCGGTTACGACCAGTTCGAGCGGCAGAAGGCCGAGAACGACGAATTGCAGATGAAGGCAAAGGCGAAAAGCGACGCCGCCAGAAAACATATCCAAAGCTATATCGACCGCTTCCGCTACAAGGCATCCAAGGCCCGGCAGGCGCAGAGCCGCATCAAGGCACTGGAGCGCATGGGTACGGTTTCGGCCGTGGTCGAGGATCATGTGCAGCCGATCACCTTCCCGGCTCCCGAAAAGCAGCCCGCGTCTCCGATCGTTGCCATTTCCAAGGGCGGCGTCGGTTACGAGCCGGGCAAGCCAATACTAAAGAACATTTCGCTGCGGATCGACAATGACGACCGCATCGCCCTGCTCGGCTCCAACGGCAACGGCAAGTCTACCTTCGCCAAGCTGATTTCCGGCAGGCTCGGCCTTGACGGCGGCGAGATGAAGCTCGCTCCTTCGCTGTCGATCGGCTTTTTCGCCCAGCACCAGCTGGACGATCTGATCCCGAACGAATCCCCCGTCGACCATGTGCGCCGGCTGATGCCCGATGCGCCGGAAGCCAAGGTGCGCGCCCGCGTGGCGCAGATGGGACTTGCGACGGAAAAGATGGCAACCGCCGCCAAGGATCTGTCCGGTGGTGAAAAGGCCCGCCTGTTGATGGGCCTCGCCGCCTTCCACGCGCCGAACCTGCTTATCCTCGACGAACCGACCAACCATCTCGACATCGACAGTCGTCGGGCGTTGATCGAGGCGCTGAACGATTATGACGGCGCCGTCATCCTGATCTCTCACGATCGCCACCTGATCGAGGCAACCGTCGACCGGCTGTGGCTGGTCAACGACGGCACGGTCAAGGCATTCGAAGGCGACCTTGAGGAATACCGTGACCTGATCGTTGCCTCGAACCGCAAGAAGGACGACAAACCGCAGGCGGCAGCCGACGAGCAGGTCAACAAGGCCGACCAGCGCAAGGCGAATGCCGAAAAACGCGCCTCGCTTGCGCCGCTGAAGAAAAAGATCAACGAAATCGAATCCTTGACGGGCAAGCTTGAGAAGCTGATTCAGGGACTTGATAAGGAACTTGCGGACCCCGCCCTCTACGAGAAGGCGCCTGCCAAGGCGGCTCAAAAGGCCAAGGAGCGTGGCGAAGCCGCTGCAAAACTTTCCGCCGCCGAAGAGGAATGGCTGATGCTGTCGTCGGAATATGAAGAGGCGATGGCGGGCTAAAATCCTTCTGAGTTTCCGTCAGAAATGATGACAGCGACAGTTGCCCCTTCCCCCTTCGATGCATAGGTAAAGGCTTCCCGAGTGCACGAGGAGGCCATGATGAACCTGTTTCTCGAAACAGACGACGACCAGAACACGATCGCTTTCGTTACCGAGCAGAACAGCAAGTCGGACCGCCAGTTCAGGACACCGGAATTCGAAAAGGATCGCGACGCGCTGAAAGCGATGATCGAGCGCGAGGATCGGCTGATCGTGCCGGTACGGCGCGGAAAATGGCTGTTCGATTTCCATCGCTCTAAGGACAATCCACTCGGCATCTGGCGTCGGCTGCCGGCTGACCTCGAGCCTCGCCACGATGCGGCTTGGGAAACCGTCTTCGATTTCGACGCCTTCTGTCTGAAAGAGGGCAAGCGCTGGATCTATTCCGGCGCGATCACCTCCCCTTACGAACCGACCCGCGTGCTGCTGATCCTGTCGGATGGCGGTTCGGATCAGTTGCGACTGCTGGAGTTCGATACCGAGACGAAGACGATCGTCGAGGGTGGTTTCGATACGCCGACGGCGCGCGCCCATGCGGCATGGCTCAGCCCCGACGAGATCGCCTATTTCGGTTCGGTTGACGAATTTTCCGCCACGCGCTCCGGCTGGCCGCGGGTCGGCCGCATTCTCAAGCGCGGCGTCGACCCCAAGGATGCACCGATCCTGTTCGAAGCCGGCAAGGACGATGTCTATGGCGCGGCCAGCGTCATCGATCCGCTGTTTTGGGGCGGCAAGCCGGACGAGCGGAAGATTGAGTTCTTTTCAGTCGGGCATGAGATCGGCAAGGCGAGCGTGCATATCCGCGGCGCGAACGGAGAAATTCAGCGCCTCGACCTGCCCGTCGAAAGCGACAGCGACCTCAATCATACCCATGCGATCTGGCGGGCGAAGACCGACGAATGCTATCCGACCGGAACGCTCGTCCTGCAGGACTTCCATCCATTCGGGGCAGAGCCGCTGACGAACCCGTGCGTACTGTTTTCGCCGAAGGACGGCCAGTCGGTTTCGCAGTTTTCTCTGCTCAAGACCTGGGCCGTCTTCATCGTCGTCGATCGCATGGTGCCGAAATTCTATCTGGTCGACCTGACCAAGCCTGACCCGACGCTGGAAGAACTGCCCCTGCCGGAAGAGTTGCAGACGGTCGGTTTCCGGATGTTCGATGCTGACCTGACGCTCGGCGAGGAAATCCTCACTGTCATCGGCCAGGGCTTTCTTCTCCCCTCCAGCAGCTTTCGTCTCGACCTGACGGATCACGATGCCAAACGCGAACTCATCCCAACCGGGACCTCACCGGCCTATTTCGATGCGGAGGGAATGACCTCGGAACTGCTCGAGGCAATATCGGAAGACGGCACCAGAGTGCCCTACCACATCACCCTGCCCCGCAACTGGACCAAGGGCGAACTGCCGGTTCTGATGTATGGCTATGGCGGTTTCGGCGTATCGTTGTCCCCCGTCTATTCCGGTGCCTATGGCATGCTGCTCGAACAGGGCGGCGCCTTCGTGCAGGCCTATATCCGCGGCGGCGGAGAGCTTGGGCCGGACTGGCATACGGTCGCCAAGGGCGAGGGTCGCCACAAGGCGTTCGAGGATTTCGTCGCTGTAGCTCGCGATTTGGTCAAACGCGGCTACAGCAAGCCATCCCGCATAGCCTGCAACGGCGGCAGCAATGGCGGGCTTCTGACCGCCGTCATGGCGACGCGTTATCCCGATGATTTTGGCGCGGTCTGGACCTCCGTGCCGGTGATCGACATGTCGCGCTTCCACATTTTCCCGGCCGGACGCGCGTGGATGGACGAATACGGCAACCCGGACGTCGCCGACGAGCTCAACGCCATGCTCACCTATTCGCCGCTGCATCAGGTGAAGCCGAAGAGCGAGATCACCTACCCGCCGATCTATATCGAAAGCTCGACAAATGACGACCGGGTGCATCCTTCCCATGCGCGGCGTTTCGCCAAACGACTGATCGATGCGGGACATGAGCCCTTCTTCCGGGAATACGGATCGGGCGGCCATGGCGGCGCCGGTGACACGACTGAAATGGCCGAACGCCGTGCGATGGGCTACAGCTTCCTGCGCCAGACGATCATGAGGGATTGAGAAGATAGAGATAACCGGAGGTTAATGCCTCCGGTATCCGCTTTCGGCAGATATCGAGCGCTCGCTGGCGCTCTACATAGGCTGACATCTGACACCCAAACATCCAAAAATAACCAGCCATTAACCATGTTCGACGAAAGATCGCGCATCACCGATTCACGCGTCATTTTTCATCGAGAACCATTTCATGCCGGTCCGTGCCGTCTGCGCCGCTGCTGTTGCCCTCAGCCTTCTTTCCTCCTGTGCGGGCAAGCCACCGTCAGAAAGCGGCTCGCTCAAGTCGGCTTTTGCCGCCGGCGACGCTGCAGGCTCGCTTCGGCCCAAGGATGATGCAAAGTCTCCGGTTGCGCTGACACCCGCCGCATGGGGCCGGCTCAACAAGATGGGCGGGCTTGCCGGACGCGAGATGACGGTCAGTTCGATCTCGGACATCAAGCTGCGCGACAAGGAAGTCGTGCTCACTTTCGATGACGGCCCGATGCCGAAAAAGACCGAGCGCATCCTCGCCACGCTTGATCATTTCGGCGTCAAGGCGTCGTTCATGATGGTCGGCCAGATGGCAAAGGCACATCCGGACCTTGCCCGCGAAATCGTGGCCGAGGGCCACACGATCGGCAGCCATACCTATGACCACCCGAATCTCGCTCATCTATCCTTCGACGAAGCGGTGGCCGAAGTTCAGAAAGGTCGCAAGGCTGTTGAAGCCGCGACGGGTGTAGACGCAGACTTCTTCCGCTTCCCCTATCTGGCCGATTCGAAGAAGCTGAGACGATGGATGGATAGCCACAGGATGGTGGTGATGGATGTCCAGGTCGATTCGAAGGATTATTTCAAGGATACGCCCGCCGCCGTTGCAACGCGGACGATGGAGGCGCTGCGCACCCATCGCAAGGGAATCATTCTGATGCATGACATCCATCCGCGCACCGCCGCCATGCTGCCAGCGCTGCTGACCCAGCTCAGGGCCGAAGGTTACAGGGTGGTGCAGTTGAAATATGGCAAGCCGTCTTCGGACATGCTGGTCGCCTCGATCACAAAGCCGCTGTTTGCCACCAACTGACTGAAAGATCAGGAGAAGGCCGGTCAGGCCTTCTTCACCCAACGGCCTTCGGGCGATTGCTGCCAATAGGTCAGCGCATGCCCCTCGCCTTTCAGGCGCTTCCATTCGGCGCGGGCACTTTCGAGCTGTTGCTGGTCATAGCCATCGAACATGAAGACGACACGCTCGTAGGCGTCCAGCGGTGGCGGGGCGGCACCATCCACCATGAAGCGGACGGTCGCACTGTTGGCGTTTTCGCTTTCCGTCGTCAGCAGCACCGGCTGAGCTTCCGCCATCGGCGCAACGTCGGTGCCATGCGGCAGAAAACTCTCGTCGCGAAAGGTCCATAGATGCGCGTCGAGCATATCCCGGCGCGCCTCGTCGTTGGTCTGGACGACCACCTTCCACCCGCGTTCGACGCTTTTTTCGAGGAGCGCCGGCAGCGCATCCTCGAGCTTTGATTCGGTCAGATGGTAGAAGAGAACTTCGGTCATCAGCCCTCGTAATTCGCCCGGACGAGTTCGTCCAGCAGGCGAACGCCATAACCCGATGCCCAGGACGTGTTGATCTCGGTCTGCGGCGCGCTCATTGCGGTCGCCGCGATATCGAGATGCGCCCAGGGCGTGTCGCCGACGTAACGCTTGAGAAATTGCGCCGCCGTGATCGACCCCGCCGGACGGCCGCCGCTGTTTTTCATGTCGGCAAAACGGCTATCGATGATCTTGTCGTATTCCTTGGCGAGCGGCATGCGCCACAGCTTTTCCGAGGTCACTTCGCCAGCCGACGTCAACTGGCTTGCAAGCGTGTCGTCATTGGAAAACAGGCCGGCATGGGCATTGCCAAGCGCAACCACGATCGCGCCGGTCAGGGTTGCGAGATTGACCATGAAGCGCGGCTTGAAGCGCTCCTTGGTGTAGAACAGCGCGTCGGCCAGAACGAGACGGCCTTCGGCATCGGTGTTGATGATCTCGATCGTCTGGCCGGACATGGAGGTGACGATGTCGCCGGGACGCTGGGCGTTACCGTCCGGCATGTTTTCCACAAGGCCGAGAATGCCGACGGCATTGACCTTCGCCTTGCGGGCGGCGAGCGTATGCATGAGGCCGATGACCGCTGCGGCACCGCCCATATCGCCCTTCATATCCTCCATACCGGCACCCGGCTTGATGGAGATACCACCCGTATCGAAGACAACCCCCTTGCCGACAAAAGCGACCGGCTTCTCCTTCGCCTTGCCGCCGTTCCAGTGCATGACGGCCAGACGCGGCGGACGCACCGAACCCTGCGCCACCCCGAGCAAAGCGCCCATGCCGAGCTTTTTCATTTCCTTTTCGGTGAGAACTTCGACCTCGACGCCAAGCGCCGTCAGTTCCCTGGCCTTCTCGGCGAATTCGACGGGGCCGAGCACGTTCGGCGGCAGATTGACGAGATCGCGCGCCAGGATGACGCCGCCAGCAATTGCTTCGGATACGGCGAATGCCTTCTTGGCGGCGGCATGGCCGGCCATCACGATCTTCACGTCAACTGAAGCCGGCTTGTCGTCATCCTTCTTCGCCGTCTTGTAACGATCGAACGAATAGGAGCGAAGCAGCATGCCAAGCGCGAAATCAGCAGCCTGAAGTGCGGTCACGTTGAGGCCAGGAACATCAAGAAAAACAACGACTTTCTTGGCAGTCTTGAGATTTGCAGCTGCAACCCCGCCTGCCCGCAGCCAGTCATAGGCAGTCAACTCATCCGGCTTGCCAAGGCCGATGACCGTCAATCGATCCGCTTCGGAACCATGTGGAGCAATGACGTCCAGCACAGTCATCGCCTTTCCGGAAAACTTGGCAATCTCTGCTGCTCGCGTCCCCACGCCCTGCGGGTCTGCTTCCGACGAACCGGAAGCCGGTTGATCGCCGAAAAGCTTGAACTGGATGGCTGCCGAAGCGGCCAGGGATGAGGATTTGGCAAAAGAGATATTCAGCTGGACGGACATTGGCACTCCACGTCTTTCATTCAAAACATGGCCCGATCTTCACCCTTTCGGCCACGAAGGCAAGCCCGCAGGAAGAAAGGCGCGATGGCCTATGCGCGAATGTCACCGGTTTTGAAATGTCACAACAAAAAATAAAAGTCGGCTAGCCAACTATTTTGTGACGTGGCATCTGTCGCAAAGACCTCATCGATCACATAGATAGGCTCGGCGTCATCGAAGGGATGGCGCGGCAGCAAACATGTCGGACGGGAATGAAGCTTCTCGAAACTTACATATTGCGCCGGATATTCCAGATGTTCCTGGTGGCACTCATTCCGGTGCTGACTATCATCTGGACCATCCAGGTGCTCGGGCGTATCAATCTGGTCACGGACACGGGCCAGTCGATGGGCTCGTTCATGCTGCTCGCAAGCTACATTCTGCCGACCATCCTGCCGGTCGTGATGCCGTTCGCGTTTGTTATCGGCATCACCCAGACGCTGACCGCGATGAACAACGATTCGGAGCTGCCGGTCATCGACGCCGCTGGTGCCAGCCGCAGCATCATCTACAAGCCGGTCATAGGGCTGGCTGTCGCGCTCAGCATCGTATCCTTCTCGGTAACGAACTTCCTCGAGCCGGCATCACGGATGGGCGTGCGCACGATGATTGCCGCTGCCTATGCCGACCTGCTTTCTTCGGTCATCGAGGAAAAGACGTTCCGCAGCATCGAAGACGGTCTCTATGTGCAGATTTCCGAACGGCATTCGGGCCGTCTGCTGAAGGGACTGTTCGTCGTCGATTATCGAGACCCGAATTTCGATCTCATCTATTATGCGAAGGAAGGCTCGGTCGATCCGGGCGGCACATCGCTGACGATGCGCGATGGCGAAGTCCACCGCAAATCGCCTGATGGCCGCATCTCTATCGTTCGCTTCGATTCCTATGCCTTCGATCTCTCGGCCATGACAAAATCGGACGGTGAGGCTTTGCCTATGTCTGCCGGCGACCGCGGCCTCGGCTTCCTGCTCAATCCCGACACGAATGATCCGGCCTATCAGCGATCCCCGAGCAAATTTTACTCGGAACTCCATCGCAGGCTTTCCGACTGGCTTTACCCGGTTGCCTTTGCCCTTGTATCGCTGGTCGTCGCCGGCAGCAGCCGTTCGCATCGGCAGGCGCGCGTCCATCCGATGATATATGCGCTGATCGTCGCCTTTGGCCTGCGCTGGCTCGGCTTTTCGGCGACGAACCTGGTGGAGCGCAGCCCGTCCTATATGCCGCTCGTTTATGCGATCCCGCTCGTCACGATCGCGATTTCGTCCTATATGCTGGCAACCAACCGGCAGCTCTACATGCCGCGCACCATCACCCGTAATATCGGGCGCATGAACAGCATGCTGATGCGTCGCCTGAAGATATCGTCCAATTCCGGTGGAGGCGCATCATGATCTTCTCCACGCTCGGCCGATATTTCTTCCAGCGTTATATCGTGACCGCCTTCTGGTTCCTTCTGGGGGTGAGCGCGATCATCATGCTCGCCGATTTCAGCGAGACGACGCGCAAGCTTTCAGGCCTTGCAGAGTACAGCGTTCTCGGCGCCCTGGGCATCACGCTCATGCGCCTGCCGCTCATCCTGCAGCAGACCATCCCGACGCTCAGCCTGTTCATCGGCATGACGGTGCTGATCGCGCTGAACCGCCGCTACGAACTGGTCGTCACGCGAGCCGCAGGTATTTCCGTCTGGCAGTTCATCTTTCCGTTCATTGTCGGCTCCTTCCTGCTTGGCCTGTTCACGATCCTGGTCATCAACCCGGTCGGCGCCTGGGGTCAACGCGAATCGGTTTCCTTGGAAGCCAACTGGCGGCAGGCAAGCAATCGCGCCAAGGCCAGCAAGTTCGTGCCGTGGATTCGCCAGATCAGCGGCGATGAGGATGTCATCATCGGCGCCAAGAGCTACAAGGATCAGGGCGCAGAGCTGATCGACGTGGTGGTTTTCCACTTCGACAAGGGTGGCGCGGTGACCATGCGACAGGATGCGCGCACAGCAAAACTCGAAAATGGTTACTGGCTTCTTACCGACGTTCTGGAGAATCGCCCCGGAGAGATTCCCGCGCGCAAGCCTACGGAACAGGTGCGTACCAACCTGAAACAGGAATACCTTCAGGAAAGTCTGGAGCAGCCTGAAAACGTTGCATTCCTTGATCTTTCCCGAAAGATCGAGATCAGCCGGTCGTTTGGCATCTCAACCAAAGCGCTGGAAACCCAATTCCACTCGCTTCTGTCGCTCCCCATCCTGCTTGTGGCCATGACACTCATTGCTGCAACAGTTTCGTTAAAATTCAGTCGCTTCGCCCAGTCCCGCTCGATGATTCTGGGTGGAATAGTTTCCGGCTTCGTGCTTTATGTCGTCAGCGTGCTTGTAAAAGCGTTCGGAAGCAGCGGAGCGATTCCTCCGTTCGTGGCGGTCTGGATACCAGTCGTCGTTGCAACGGCAGTGGGGGCTACGATCTTGCTTCATCAGGAGGACGGCTAGTGGCGGTCAGTAACCGCAGAAATATAAGACGGCTTGCCGCCGCTCTGCTGACAGGTGTGTCTGCGTTCGTATGTGGTGTCACGGCGGATGTCGTGCATGCACAGGGACTCGTGCCTGTCCAATCGGACGACGCGAAGATGCTTCTGCGCGCCAACGAGCTCACCTATAATCAGGATGCTCAGCGCGTGACCGCCCGTGGCGGTGTGCAGATTTATTACAATCGTTACCGCATGGTCGCCCAGCGGGTCGAATATGACCAGAAGTCGGGACGCGTCATGGCGTCCGGCAATATCGAACTCATCGAGCCGGGCGGTACGCGCGTCTATGCCGAAGAACTGGATGTCACCGACGATTTCGGTCAGGGCTTCCTGAATTCACTGCGTGTCGAGACGACCGACAATACCCGCCTTGCCGCCGAAAGCGCCGAGCGTCAGACCGGCGACGTGATGGTATTGAACAACACCGTCTACACGGCCTGCCTGCCCTGCGCTGCAACGCCGGGCAAGGCGCCTCTGTGGCAAGTCAAGGCTCAGCGCGTGATCCGCGACGGCCAGAGCCATACGATCCGTCTTGAGAACGCGCAGTTCGAACTGTTCGGCATGTCGCTCGGGCGGCTGCCCTTCCCGATCACCGTTCCCGACGAAACCGTCGAACGCAAGTCGGGCTTGCTGTTCCCGCGCTTCAGTGCAGATGACAATCTCGGTTTCGGGATAAGCGTCCCGTATTACCATGTCTTCTCGCCGAGCATGGATGCGACGCTCACGCCGACCTATTACAGCAACCAGGGTCTGCTCATCGAAGGCGAAATCCGCAACAAGTTCGAGACCGGCGAGCACACGTTCCGTTTTGCCGGCATCAACCAGCAGAACTCGGATTCGTTCGAAGCTGGAACCGCCGACCGAGAAGACGACACTCGCTTCATGGCCGCCTCAAAGGGCGAGTTCCACATCAATCCGCGCTGGACCTTCGGCTGGGATGTGATGGTGCAGAGCGACAACAATTTCTCGCGCACCTATAATCTTGAGGACTTCGACAAGGAGACGTTCACGAACGACGTCTACCTGACCGGTCTCGGCACGCGGAACTATTTCGATCTGCATGGCTACTATTTCGACGAGCAGGACGATGCGGAAACCAGTTTCCTGGAACGCCAGCAGGCGATCGTCTATCCGGTTCTCGACTATAGCTGGTATGCACCCGAGCCTGTCTTCGGCGGCCAGCTGTCGATCAATGCCAACCTGACCAACCTGTCCCGCCGGGCAGAGGACAACTATTCCGTGGGCGGCAGCTACCGCTTTCCGGGTCTTGAAGGCAGCTATACCCGCTTCACCACCGAAGCGGAGTGGAAGCGTACCTTCACGAGCGAACAGGGACTGCAGTTGACGCCATTGCTGGCATTGCGCGGCGACGGCTTGCGCAGCACCTCGTCCAGCGCTGGCGGCTTTTATGACGGCTCGCTGGAAAATGATCCGAGCGGACGCTACATGGCGACCGCAGGCCTCGAAGCCCGTTATCCGTTCCTGATCACGGCTGGCAGCAGCAGCCATATCATCGAGCCGATCGCCCAGATCTATGCTCGTCCCGACGAGCAGATGGCCGGCGGCCTGCCGAACGAAGACGCGCAAAGCTTTGTCTTCGATGCGACCAGCCTGTTCGAGCGCGACAAGTTTTCCGGCTATGACCGGATCGAAGGCGGCACGCGCGCCAATATCGGCATCCGTTATTCGGGTTCGTTCGACAACGGCGTCGGATTGCGCGGTATTTTCGGCCAATCCTATCAGATCGCCGGCGAAAACTCCTTCGCAAGTGCCGATCTCGTCAACGCGGGTGCCAATTCCGGCCTCGAAAACGACGTGTCGGACTTCGTCGCGATGGCAGCGATCGATCTACCGCAGGGCTTCAGCTTGTCGACGAACACGCGGTTCGACAAGGATACATTCGATGTCCGTCGCACCGATGTGGGCTTCGACTACAAGACGCCGCGCGTGACCGGCAAGCTGGTCTACACCAAGGTCGAGGCTCAGCCGGATTACGGTTCGACGACGTCCACCAATATCCTGGAAAAGTCTATGAGCTTCCGGATCAACGAGAACTGGTCGATCGCCGGCAAGGCGACGTGGGATCTCGACGAAAACGAAGTTACGCGTCGCGGTCTCGGCTTCAGCTATGCGGACGAGTGCACGATCTTCACGATCGCCTATACCGAGAAGACCGACTCGAGCAAGGCGAACGACTGGAGCGTTGGCGCACGCCTGAGCTTCAGGACGCTTGGCGACGTCAACATCGGCTCGACAAACGATTACGACGAACAACAGACTTTCCGTTATTGATCGCGCAGAATTGACGGCGTCCCCGTGGCGCCGTCATGGTTTTGCCGCAACGATTGCGCATTCGGGCACGCTTATAGTAAAAGGCGGCCCGTATGTCGCATGACTAGTCCGAGTGCAAGAGGAGTGGACTGATGTTTGGAGTGATCGGAACGCGCAGGCTGGCAATCGCCATGACTGCACTGGCGGCTTCGCTCGTCATCGATCCCGTCGTGGCAGCGGCCCAGAGCAGCGGCGTGGCCGCCGTGGTCAACCGCACGCCAATCACCACCGCCGACGTCGCGCGTCGCGCGGCTTTTCTTCGCCTGCAGCGCCAGAAGGCAGATAGCAAGACGGCCCGCGAGCAGCTGATCGACGAAATGCTGAAGCGCCAGGAAATCGCCCGCGTAAAAATGTCGGTCAGCACCGACGATGTGGATGCGTCCTTCGCCCGGTTTGCTGCCAGCAACAAGATGACGCCTGCGCAGATGGGCAAGGTGCTGGATCAGGCCGGCGTAACGGCCGACCACTTCAAGTCCTTCATCGCCGTACAGATGAGCTGGCCGCGACTGCTCAACGCCCGTTACGGTGGTGGCGGCAGCCGCATGTCGAGCCAGGAACTCGTCACGCGGATGAGAGAGAGCAAGGACAAACCGGTCACGACCGAATATTTCCTCAAGCAGATCATCTTCGTTGTGCCGGCTGCAAAGCGCAATGCGATCCTCAACAAGCGCAAGGCGCAAGCTGAAGCGTCCCGCTCGAAGTTCCCGGGTTGCGATCAGGCCAAGGATTTCGCCGCGACGATGATGGACGTGTCTGTTCGCGATCTTGGTCGTGTGATGACGCCTAACCTGCCGGATGACTGGAAGCCGCTGGTCGAAAACGCCAAGAACGGAACGACTGCCGCCAAGGTTACCGAACGCGGCGTCGAATTCCTTGCCATCTGCAACCAGCGTCAGGTTTCCGATGACGTTGCGGCAGAAGCCGTCTTCCGCGCCGAAGACCTCGGCAAGACGGACAGCAGTGGCGAGAACCCCAATAACAAGAAATATCTCGACGAACTGCGCGAGAAAGCGCAGATCGACCGTCGCTGATCACAGCATTCCGGAGTATCCATGGCGACCGATCGCCCGCTTGCATTGACCCAGGGCGATCCCGCAGGGATCGGCCCGGACATCACCTTGGCTGCATGGGCGGCGCGGCGGGAAACCGGCCTGCCGCCTTTCCTTTTCATCGGGGATCCGCTGGTCCTGAAGTCTCGAGCAGCTCTGCTCGACCTTGATGTGCCAATTCGCGAGGCTTCGCCGGAAACCGCGGTATCCGTCTTCGACAATGCAATCCCGGTGCTTCCGATTTCAGCAGGCATCGACGTCGCGGCAGGTGAACCGCATGTGGCAACCGCCCGCGGCACGATTGCTTCGATCGAGACGGCAGTCGACCTCTCCTTTTCGGGCCGGACCTCAGCCGTTGTTACAAACCCGATCGCCAAATCGGTTCTTTATCAATCAGGCTTCAAGTTTCCCGGCCACACCGAGTTCCTTGCTCACCTGGCTTCGAACGTAACGAAGCGGTCCTATCTGCCGGTGATGATGCTCGCCGGTCCGAAACTGCGCGCCATTCCCGTCACGATCCACATCCCGCTCAAGGATGTTCCGGCGGCGCTGACGGAAGATCTGATCGTCGATACGTGCCGTATCACCAACGAGGATCTCAAGAACCGTTTTGGCATCGAGCGGCCGCGCATCGCCGTGGCAGGCATCAACCCGCATGCGGGGGAAGACGGTGCGATCGGGCTGGAGGATCAGCAAATCATCCATCCGGCGATCGTCAGGCTTCGCGAAGAAGGCCTGCATGTGTTCGGGCCGCTTCCGGCGGACACGATGTTCCATGATGAAGCACGCTCCCGCTATGACGTCGCGATCTGCATGTATCACGATCAGGCGTTGATCCCGGCAAAGGCGCTCGGCTTCGATACGTCGGTCAATGTCACGCTTGGCCTCCCCTTCATCCGCACCTCACCCGATCACGGCACCGCCTTCGGCATCGCCGGTCAGGGTGTGGCGCGCGAGACGAGCCTCGTCGAAGCGCTGAAGCTTGCGGCACAACTCGCTACGAACATCGAGGCGTCGACACCTGCATTCGGCGTGACCGTCTGATGGCGACACTGGACGGCCTCCCCCCGCTTCGCGACGTCATCCAGCGCCATGGCCTGGATGCGAAGAAGTCGCTTGGCCAGAATTTTCTCTTCGACCTCAATCTGACCCAGAAGATCGCCCGCTCTGCCGGTTCGCTCGAAGGTGTGACGGTGTTCGAGGTCGGGCCCGGTCCTGGCGGCCTGACGCGATCCATCCTTGCACTCGGCGCCAAGAAGGTGTTTGCCGTCGAACGCGATGCCCGGGCGCTGCCGGTGCTTGCGGAAGTATCCGACTACTATCCTGGCAAGCTCGAAGTCATCGAAGGCGATGCGCTGAAGACCGATTTCAAGACGCTTGCGGCAGAGAAGGCGGATGGTGGCCCGGTCAAGATCATCGCCAACCTGCCCTATAATGTCGGCACGCAGCTGCTCCTCAACTGGCTGCTGCCGGAAGACGGTCAATGGCCGCCCTTCTGGGAAAGCCTGACGCTGATGTTCCAGAAGGAAGTCGGCTTGCGGATCGTTGCGGACGAAGAAGACGATCATTACGGCCGTCTCGGCGTCATGTGCGGCTGGCGCACGGATGCGCATATGGTGTTCGACGTGCCGCCGCAGGCCTTTTCACCGCCGCCGAAGGTAACCTCCACGGTGGTGCACCTGACGCCGAAGGCCAATCCCCTGCCCTGCGATGTGGCGAAGCTGGAGCGTATCACCCACGCCGCCTTCGGCCAGCGCCGCAAGATGCTGCGCCAGAGCCTCAAACCTGTTGGTGGTGAAGCGCTGCTCAACAAGGTGGGCATCGATCCGCAACGCCGCGCCGAAACGCTTTCGGTCGAGGAATTCGTCGCCTTGGCCAACGCGCTTTAAGGCGCGCTGGCCCAAACGATCATTCCATCTTCAGCTCATGAGGCCTTCCGTTCCCAAATCGCGAAGGGATCAGGCAGGTTCGTCCATTTTTCCGGCGTAAACCCATCCGCCTTGATGAGGCATGCATCAAGTTCCGCCGAGATCTTTGCTTCATTCATCGGATCGGTCCCGATGAAAACAATTTCCTGCCGTCTGTCACCCCAGACCGGATCGAGATAGGGCTTCATCATCTCGGCAAATTCCGGCGTCTGCGGCCAGCGCTCCTTCGGCACAGCCGACCACCACATGCCGGTGCGCCCTGTTCGAACGAGTGCTCCGGCCTGGCTGATCTCGCCAACGAAATACGGCCGTGTCGCCAGCCAGAAAAAGCCCTTGGCACGGACGACACCCGGCCATGACCTGTCGATGAAGCGCTGGAACTTTGCCGGGTCGAACGGTTGTCTGGCGCGATAGACGAAGGAGCGAATGCCGTATTCCTCCGTCTCCGGCACATGATCCTTGAAGCCGTGCAGTTCCTTGAACCAGAGCGGATGCTCTTCCGCCTTGTCGATATCGAAGCGCCCGGTGCCCAGCACATCCTTCAGGTCCACTTGGCCGAAATCCGTCTCGATCAATTTGGCGTCGGGATTGAGCGCCACGATGATTTTTCGCGCGGCGTCGCGTTCGTCCGGGGTCGCAGTGCCGATCTTGTTCAGCACGACCACATCGGCGAATTCGATCTGCTCGACGAGAAGATCGACGATAGTGCGGTTATCCCCCTCGCCTGCCGTCTCGCCCCGATCGGCAAGGAAATCGGCTGAGCCGTAGTCCTTCAGGAGGTTGGCGGCATCGACGACCGTCACCATCGTATCCAGTCTCGATATGTCCGAAAGGCTCAAGCCGTTTTCATCGCGGAAATCGAAAGTAGCGGCAACTGGTAACGGCTCGGCAATACCGGTCGATTCGATCAGCAGATAGTCGAAACGCCCCTGCTCGGCGAGTGCGCGCACCTCCTTCAGCAGATCATCGCGCAGCGTACAACAGATGCAGCCATTGGTCATTTCCACCAGCTGTTCCTCGGTGCGCGACAGATTGGCGCCGCCGTCTCGCACAAGGGCCGCGTCGATATTCACCTCACTCATATCGTTGACGATCAGCGCCACACGCATTCCCTGCCGATTGGCGAGGATGTGGTTGAGCATGGTGGTTTTTCCCGCCCCAAGGAAGCCGGAGAGCACGGTGACAGGGAGCTTGTTTTTCATTTCAGATGTCCATTTCGATTTAGGTAATGTTATACTATTACGTATCCAGATGATCGAGACGCTGTCAAGCCATCGCGTTGAAAGCACCTGATCATGCAACTTCACTGGACAAGCTTCGGCGTGTCTCCTATCAAGAGTGCGCTACGGTTCTGCATTCGCAGATGAAAAGGGAACGCGGTGAGGTTTTTGACCGAGCCCGCGACTGCCCTCGCAACTGTAAGCGGCGAGCCTTTCGTCACATCCACTGGTTTTTTGACCGGGAAGGAGACGGCAAGGCGCTCGAGCCGCGAGTCAGGAGACCTGCCGTCAGCTTAAGGCCTAACCAATACCGGACGAGGTGTTCCGGCGGGAGAATGATATGACGCAAGCGACCCCGTCGCCCGCCATTTTGATGCAGACTGCAATCGCGGTCTTGCGTCGTCCTGCCTTTCATCCCGGCAAAGCCATTTCCTTCGAAAGGACAGGACATGAAACTCGGCTTGATCGCCGCATTGTTTGCGGTTTCCACCGCAGCGCTCCCCGCAACGGCATTCGCGGCTTCGACCAGCTATCCGCTGACGGTCGAAAACTGCGGACAGAAGGTGACCTTCGATAAGGCACCAGGCAAAATCGTCTCCATCGGCCAAGGCATGACCGAGGTGCTCTATTCGCTCGGCCTTGCAGACAAGGTTGCCGGCACGGCCGTCTGGGTCGGCCCGGTCCTGCCGCAATATGTCGAGGCGAACGCAAAGATCAAACGGCTTGCCGACAACGATCCTAGCTTCGAATCCATCGTCGGGCTTGAGCCCGATCTCGTCGCTGCCGAATTCGAATGGCATGTCGGGCCGATGGGCTCCGTCGCCAAGCGCGAACAGTTTTCCGATATCGGCGTCAACACCTATATCTCGCCGGCAGATTGCGTCGCCAAGACCAATCTCGAAGGCGGTGATGGCGTGCGCAAGGAACTGTTCACGATGGACCTGATCTATCGGGAGATCGCCGAACTCGCTGAAATCTTCGACATTCAGGATCGCGGGACCAAACTGATTGCCGACTTGAAGGCCCGTGAAGCGGCAGCCGTTGCCTCGATCAAGGGAGCAGAGGCCAAGAACCTGCCGATCGTCTTCTGGTTCTCCAGCAAGGAAACCAAGGGCGACGCCTTCATCGCCGGGAAGAACAGCGCACCGGCCTATATCCTGAAGACACTCGGTGCGAAGAATGTCGTGACGACAGAAGAGGAATGGCCGCTGGTCGGCTGGGAGACGATTGCCGAGGCGGATCCGGCCGTGATCGTCATCGCCACGATGGATCGCCGCCGTTACGCCGCCGATGATCCGGCGGTAAAGGTCTCCTTCCTTGAAAGCGATCCGGTCGTCAGCCAGCTCGATGCGGTGAAGAACAAGCATTTCGTGATGATGGACGCGCAGTCGATGAACCCGACGATCCGCACGATTGACGGTATCGAGACTCTCGCCAAGGGTATCCAGTCCTTCGGGCTTGCGAACTAGGCAATGCCGCCGACACCGCCCGCCATCTGGCCGGGCGGTGTTTTTCGGCACCTCATCCGTCATCCGAAAGGACAGGACATGAAATACGGCCTGATCGCCGCTCTTGTTGCGCTTCCCCTCACCGCCTTCACCTCCACGGCATTCGCCGCCCGGACCGCCTATCCGTTGACGATCGAGAATTGCGGTTCGAACGTCGTCATCGACAAGGCTCCGCAACGGGCTGTGGGGCTTGGCCAGAACAGTACCGAGATTCTGCTGATGCTCGGCCTTGCCGACCGTATGGCCGGCAGCGCCATCTGGGTCTCTCCGGTTCTGCCGGAGCTTGCGGCCGATAACCAGAAGGTTCACCGTATCGCCAGCAACACGCCAAATTTCGAGGCAGTGGTGGCGCGTGAGCCGGATTTCGTTGCCGCACAGTTTCTCACCTCCGTCGGGCCGCAGGGCCGCGTCGGCACGCGCCAGCAGTTTGCCGATCTCGGCGTGCCGAGCTACGTGTCCCCCACCGACTGCGCAGTGACGGACAACAGCGTTTCCGATGGTAGCCGCAAGAAGATGTTCTCGCTGGACCTCCTCTATCAGGAGATAGACGAACTCTCGCGCATCTTCGACGTGGCGGATCGTGGCGAAAAGCTGATCGCCGAGATCAAGGCGCGCGAAGCCGCGGTACGCGCACACCTTGCCGACAAGGCGAAGGATGTCAGCCTCGTCTACTGGTTCTCCTCGCCGGACGTCACGGGCGATGCCTGGGTGGCCGGTAAGAACGGCGCATCCAGCTATATCACTCAGGCGCTCAGTGCGAAGAACATCGTGACATCAGAGCAGGAATGGCCACTTGTCGGATGGGAGGCAATCGCAGCCCAGGACCCGACCGTGATTGTCATAGGCACGATGGATCGGCGCACACAGGGTGCCGACGACCCGGCGGTGAAAAGGAAGTTCCTCAGCACCGATCCGGTCGTCAGCAAGCTCGACGCCGTCGAGAAGGGACATATCGTCGAGATGGATGCCCAGGCGATGAACCCGACCATCCGTACTATCTCAGGCCTCGAAACCGTCGCCACATCCCTCGAAAGCTTTGGATTGCTGAAGTGACGCCATCCCGTATCAGGCTCTGGGCCGCCGGCATGGCTGGCGTCCTCCTCGTCCTTGCCGCCCTTCTCGTCGCCATGACGGCGGGCGTTGCAATCGGCGAGATGACAATTCCGATGAAGACAACGGCTGCTGCGGTGACTAACCGTCTCGGCCTCACGGACATCGCCGTTCCACGCATCCAGGAAGCGGTGATCTGGGACTACCGCCTGTCGCGCTCGCTGGTTGCCGCTTTCTGCGGCGCTGGCCTGGCGCTGTCCGGCGCGATCCTGCAGTCGCTGTTGCGCAATCCGCTCGCAGAGCCTTACGTGCTCGGCATATCCGCCGGTGCCTCGACAGGGGCAGTCTCGGTCATGCTGCTCGGTTTTGGCGCGGGCGCGATCTCGTTGTCGGCGGGGGCTTTTGCAGGTGCGCTCATCGCCTTCGCCTTTGTGGTCATGCTCGCCAGCGGGCGGCAGACGGCGGACAGGACGATCCTTGCCGGTGTCGCCGCCTCGCAGCTCTTCAATGCGTTGACTTCCTACATTGTCTCGACCTCGGCCAATGCCGAACAGGCACGTAGCGTGATGTTCTGGCTGCTCGGCAGCTTTGCCGGGGTGCGCTGGCCGGATGTGGCGCTCGCCGCTTCCGTCGTCAGCATCGGGCTTGTCGTCTGTATCTGGCATTCCCGCGCACTCGACGCCTTCACCTTCGGGGAGGACGCCGCCCGTTCGCTCGGCATCGCCGTCCGCCGGGTGCGCGTCGTGCTGCTGCTCGTGACCGCGCTGATGACAGCAACCATGGTCAGCATGGTCGGCGCGATCGGTTTCGTCGGGCTGGTCATTCCGCATGCCGCCCGCTTCATCGTCGGACCGGGCCATATGCGGCTTCTGCCTGCCTGCGCGCTTGTCGGCGCATTGTTCATGGTGGTCGCCGATATCGTATCGCGCATCATCATCGCGCCGCAGGTGCTTCCGATCGGCGTGGTCACGGCGCTGGTCGGCGTGCCGTTCTTCTCGGTCATCCTCTACCGGGCAAGGAGGGTCGCATGAGCGTTCATTCGATGCTTGCCGCCAATGCGGTGCGCTGGCTTGCCGGTCGCAAGATCATCGTCGATGGCGTTTCGGTCTCGGTCGAGCCGGGCCAGACGCTCGGGCTGATCGGCCCGAACGGATCGGGAAAATCCTCGCTCATCCGTCTGCTGGCGGGTCTCAGGGTACCGGCAGACGGCGATGTCATGCTCGACAACCGCAAGATCGCCGGCTTCGGCCGGCGCGAGCTTGCCCGGCGTGTCGCCGTCGTTGAGCAGCATTCGATGACAGAGGCGAATGTTACGGTTCTCGATGTGGTTAAGCTCGGGCGCACGCCGCATCGCTCCGCCCTCTCCCCATGGACCGGTGCCGACGACGAGATCGTCGAGAATGCGCTCGTCCGAGTCGGCCTGACCGACCGGCGTGACCAATTCTGGCATACGCTATCGGGCGGTGAGCGGCAGCGGGTTCAGCTTGCCCGCGCGCTGGCGCAGTCGCCCTCCGTCCTGATCCTCGACGAGCCAACCAATCATCTCGACATCCAGCATCAGATCGACATCCTGCGGCTGGTCGAGGATCTTTCTGTGACGACGGTCGTCGCCATTCATGACCTCAATCTCGCTGCCCGCTTCTGCGATCGCATAGCCGTGCTGTCGGAGGGCAAGCTCGTCACCTGCGGACCGCCAGCAGAAATCCTGACCGAAACGATGATTGCCGACGTCTTCGGGGTAGAGGCACATGTCTCGACCTCGGCCCATCACGGGCGTCTCCATATCCAATTCCTGATGTAGGGCATCGACATGCAGAACTGGTCCATCAAGGACGATATCCGCGATTACTGGAGCCTGCGTGCGCAGACCTATGATGCGAGCCCCGGCCATGGCATCGCCAGACATGCGGAGATCGAAGCCTGGAGCCAATTAATCCGCCGCCATCTTGGTGACGGAGAAGGCAGAGCAGCGCTCGACCTCGCCTGCGGCACGGGGGTGATGAGCATGCTGATGCACGGCCTCGGCTTCGATGTGACCGGGCTGGACTTTACCGAGCCGATGATGGCTCGTGCCCGGCGCAAGGCGGGCGAGGCCAATGCTCCGATCCGGTTCCTGTCGCGCGATGCGGAAGAGACGATGGAGCCGGACAATAGTTACGATGTCATCATCGCCCGGCATCTCGTCTGGACGCTCACCGATCCCGACAAGGCTTTTGCAGACTGGCTGCGTATTCTAAAGCCCGGCGGACGCCTTTTGATCATCGATGGGGATTTCGTCCGCAAGCACTGGCTGGAAAATCTAATTCCCCTACTCGATCGTGTTTTCGGCAGACAACAGGATGGCCACAGTCTGCTGACGCCGGAGCAATGGCAACATCATGAGCGAATCGTCGGTCAGGTGCATTTCAACAAAGGCATCCGGTCAGATGATACGGTGCAGCTTTTCGAGAGCGCCGGCTTTGGCGAACTGAGGATCGAAACGGATCTCGCCGACATTCGTCGCAGCCGCGGCATCAAGCTCCTGTCGCGCAAGGGGCTCACCTCGACGCTGCAGCACCGTTTCGCGATTTCGGGGCAGAAGCCGTTCTGATCAGAGGTTCGGCTCTTCGGTCAGCAGCGTGCCGACGAACTCGAACAAGCCGTGGCGGCGATCGCGGCGGACGCGCTCGGCGTTGACGATGCAGTTGACGTTGCGGAAGGCTTCGTCGAGATCGTCATTGACGATGACATAGTCATACTCGCGCCAGTGCTCGATCTCGGAGCGCGAGTTCAGCAGGCGCGTGCGGATAACCTCTTCACTGTCTTCCGCGCGGCGGTGCAGACGGGACTGCAGCTCGGTCATGGTCGGCGGCAGAACGAAGATCGAGACGATATCGGCGTTCATCTTCTCCTGCAGCTGCAGCGCGCCCTGCCAGTCGATATCGAACAGCATGTCGCGACCATCGGCCATGGCGGCCTCGACCGGCTCCCGCGGCGTGCCGTAGAAATTGCCGTGGACTTCCGCCCATTCCAGAAGCTCGCCGCTATCGCGCATGCGCTCGAACTGGGCAATCGTGATGAAGTGGTAGTGCTTTCCAGCGATCTCGCTTGGACGCCGTTGGCGGGTCGTCACACTGATCGAGATTTCCAGATTGCCGTCGTTTTCCAGCAGGTTGCGGGCAATGGTGGACTTGCCGGCGCCGGAGGGAGACGAGAGCACCAGCATCAGCCCCCGACGGGCAATGCTGCTTTGCGTCTTGGCGGGCTGGTTGGACGGTGCCGGGCTCATCTTCTACTCCAGATTCTGGACCTGTTCGCGGAACTGGTCGATCACGACTTTCAGTTCGATGCCTGCAGCCGTTACAGCAGCAGAATTGGATTTGGAACAGATGGTATTCGATTCCCGGTTAAATTCCTGTGCAAGGAAGTCGAGCTTGCGGCCAATCGGACCGCCCTTTTCCAGAAGCTCGCCGACCGCGGCCACATGCCCCTTCAGCCGGTCGATCTCTTCACGCAGATCCGCCTTGGTCGCAAGCAGCGCCACTTCTGCGTAAAGCCGGTCGCGGTCGAGGCCTGCCTTGTCCTGCATGATCTGATCGAGCTGTTGGTTAAGGCGGCGTGCGATCTCTTCGGGCGAACGGGACGGATCGGTCTCGACGATATGCGTCAACTCCGCGATGCGGGCCACATGGGCTGCCAGCACGGCGCGCAGAGCCGCGCCTTCCGTCTCGCGCATACGCTTCAGGTTTGCAAGCGCCGTCGCCAGACCGGACAGGATCGCAGCATCACGGGCGAGAAGCGCGTCCTCGCCATCCTCCTGCTCTCGGATATCGACGAGGCCGCGGATCGAGATCAGCGTATCCAGGCGCAGCGGAGACGGGTCGATGACATCCTTCAGCTCATCGCGAAGGGCAAGAACGGCGGCCAGCGCATCACGGTTGACCACCGCCTCCATGCGCGTCTCATCCACCGATATCGACAGGGACGCCTGAATATTGCCGCGGGAAAACGCTTCGCCGATCAGTCGGCGCGTGTCCGCTTCCAGCCGCTCGAGACCCGGCGGCAGGCGAAGCCTGGCATCCAGACCCTTGCCGTTGACGGATCGGAGTTCCCAAACGAAGCGGCTACGCCCGCTGACCCCTTCGCTGCGCGCAAAACCGGTCATCGACTGCAATGTCATTCAATTCACTCCAAATGTGGAGAACCGGCTCTTGAAGAGCCGGTGGTATCCACTTCAATCTGCGGGCTTTTCGGCATCCGCGCCGTCCGGCTGACCATCGACAACCTCTTCCGCCGCATTTGCGGCGGCAGCGGTTCCTGCCTTGCGCTCGGCTTCGATCCTGCGCCAGCGCTTGACGTTGGCATTATGCTCTTCCAGCGTCGGCGCAAAGACGTGACCACCCGTACCGTCGGCGACGAAATAGAGATCCTTGGTCCGCCACGGATTGGCGACGGCTTCAAGTGCTGCACGGCCCGGATTGGAAATCGGCGTCGGCGGCAGGCCCTTGATCTTGTAGGTGTTGTAGGCCGTCTCTTTTTGCAGGTCCGACCTGTAGATCGGGCGATCCGACGGCTTTCCGTCACCGCCGAAGATACCGTAGATGATCGTCGGGTCGGACTGGAGGCGCATGCCCTTCTGCAGGCGGTTGAAGAAGACTGAGGCGACATGGGCGCGCTCGTCATCCTTGCCGGTCTCGCGCTCGACGATCGAGGCCAGAGTGACGAATTCTTCCTTCGTCTTGATCGGCAGATCTGGGTCGCGACGCTCCCAGATCTGATCAATCAATTTCTGCTGCGCGGCATGCATCTGCGAGAGGATCTCGGAGCGATTGGTTCCACGAGAGAACTTGTAGGTATCCGGACGAAGCATGCCTTCCGCCGGCAGATCGGCAGGCAGATCACCTTCGAGGATCGTATCTTCCCTCAGCCTCAGCGCCATCTGGCGGACTGTCAAGCCTTCCGGCATGGAGATCGAATAGAGGATGGACTTGCCGGATTCAAGAAGATCGGCGATCTCCTGCATCGAGGCTTGGGCCTTGATCTCGTATTCGCCAGCCTTGAGGCTGCGGCGATTATCGGCCGAACCTGCGTAACCGAGATTGACCGAGGTGACGTAACGGAAGACCCGCGCATCCTCGATGATCTCGTTGCGCTCGAGGCTGGTGGCGATCTCGGCAATGCCGGCGCCTTCGCGCACCACGAAATTGGTGTTGGCTGCAAGCGGACCCGGACCATGATAGGTCGACAGCGCGTAGTAGAATATCGCTGCACCTGCAAGGCACACGAGAACAAGCATCGTCATCACGAAGTTGAAGAAGATGATGACCTGGCTGCGGGCTTTCTTCGAACGTCGCGGCGGATCCGGCACGCGCTCGGGCTTCAGGGCTTCGTTCGGCGACTTCGGAATGATCGGACCGCGGCTGCTGCCGTTGTTGGCTGCCTTGCTACCGCCGGGCGGAAGCTCGCCACCATTATCGGAATTGCTCAACCGCACCCCCCTTTGCATTAACTGGAATCACTGCCCGCTGTTTGACCAAGCAATACGGCAAAAAGCAGGTGCAGAACATGGTGTCGGCCAGACTGTAGCGTCCAGCCGACGATGGAGGCGATCACATTTACGCGTCGTAACGCTTCAGAACCAGCGACGCATTGGTGCCGCCAAAGCCGAAGGAGTTCGACAGCGCGACATTGACGTCACGCTTGCGGGCCTGATGCGGCACCAGATCGATCGCAGTCTCGACGTCGGGATTGTCGAGATTGAGAGTTGGCGGCACGATATTGTCGCGGATCGAAAGCGTCGCGAAGATTGCCTCGACGGCACCTGCGGCACCGAGAAGATGGCCGATCGCCGACTTGGTCGACGACATGGAGACCTTCGAAGCCGCATTGCCGACCAGACGCTCGACAGCCCCGAGTTCGATCGTGTCGGCCATGGTCGAAGTACCATGGGCGTTGATGTAGTCGATGTCGGAGGCCGACAGACCGGCACGCTTCAGCGCCATGGTCATGCAGCGGAATGCCCCCTCGCCGTCTTCCGACGGTGCGGTGATGTGGTAGGCGTCACCCGACAGGCCGTAACCGATCACTTCGGCATAGATCTTTGCGCCACGCGCTATGGCATGTTCAAGCTCTTCCAGAACCACGACGCCGGCGCCCTCGCCCATGACGAAACCGTCGCGATCGCGGTCATAGGGGCGCGAAGCCTTTTGCGGATCGTCATTGTGCTGGGTCGACAGCGCCTTGCACGCGGCAAAGCCGGCGAGACCGATGCGGCTGACAGGCGATTCAGCGCCACCGGCAACCATCACGTCGGCATCGCCGAACATGATCAGGCGGGCAGCATCACCGATCGCATGCGCGCCGGTGGAACAAGCAGTGACGACCGCGTGGTTTGGACCACGAAGCTTGTGCTTGATAGAGACCTGGCCGGATACGAGATTGATCAGACGGCCGGGAATGAAGAAGGGAGAGATACGGCGCGGTCCTTTGTCGCGGAGCGTGTAGCCCGCTTCGACAATGCCTTCGAGACCACCAATGCCGGAGCCGATCAGAACACCGGTCATGATCTGGTCTTCATCGGTCTGAGGATGCCAGCCGGCGTCTTCGAGCGCCATATCTGCGGCGGCCATGCCGTAAAGGATATAAGGATCGACCTTGCGCTGCTCTTTCGGTTCCATCCACTGATCGGCATTGAACGTGCCGTCGGAACCGTCGCCTACCGGGATGCGGCAGGCAATCTTTGCAGGCAGATCGTCAACTTCGAATTCGGTGACCAGTCTTGCACCGCTCTGGCCGGCGAGAATACGCTGCCAGGTAACTTCCGTTCCGCATCCAAGCGGTGATACCATGCCGGTACCGGTGATAACGACACGCCTCATCGCCAGCGCCCCACCCCGTAATTTTGTGTTTTAATGCTAAAACGGCCCGAACTAGCGGGCCGTCGTGGGAGATCGATGCCCGCGAAACGCGGGCATCGTCCCGAATATGCGTCGATTAGGCCTGGGCCTTTTCGATGAACTTGACAGCGTCGCCGACGGTCAGGATCGAGTCAGCAGCGTCGTCCGGGATTTCAACGCCGAACTCTTCTTCGAACGCCATGACCAGTTCGACGGTGTCGAGCGAATCCGCACCCAGATCGTCGATGAAGCTTGCGCCTTCAACAACCTTGTCGGCATCGACGCCGAGATGATCAATAACAATTTTCTTAACGCGTTCTGCGATATCGCTCATGTCGGTTTCCTCGACCTTTATCTTTCACCGGATGCCGATGTGGCATCCTCGTCCTGTTAAACCTTCAACTGCACCTTTCGGGTGCCGATGTCGGCAAACCCCGCCACCCCTTTTCCGGTTCCGCACAGCGTTACTCACGCAATGTGACGACCTGAATTTCAGGGTGACTTTTCACAGTCATGGCCCGATTAACACGGTTTGACTGTTCCGAAAAGCCAGAATTTGTTCCATCCCACAGCGCAGAACCCTTGTTCTCCACTGGTTTTACGAACAAAGTCCGGCAATCAGATCATTGCCATGCCACCATTGACGTGCAACGTCTGGCCGGTGACGTAACCTGCCTCGTCCGAAGCGAGGTAGAGAACGGCGGTTGCGATGTCCGATCCGGCGCCCATGCGCTTCATCGGGATCGCTCCCATAATGGCTTCTTTCTGCTTGTCGTTCAGCTTGCCGGTCATGGCGCTTTCGATGAATCCGGGAGCCACGCAGTTGACCGTGACATTGCGGGTGGCGATCTCCTGGGCGAGCGACTTGGAGAAGCCGATCATGCCGGCCTTCGACGCACAGTAATTGGTCTGGCCCGGATTGCCGGTCACACCGACGATCGATGTGATGTTGATGATACGGCCATGGCGGCGGCGCATCATCGGATGCGTCAGCTCGCGCGTCAGGCGGAAAACCGAGGTCAGGTTGACTTCGAGAACCGCATCCCAGTCTTCGTCCGACATGCGCACGAAGAGGCCGTCCTTGGTGATGCCGGCATTATTGATGAGGATATCGACGCCGCCGAGAACCTCTTCAGCCTTTTCACCCAGCGCCTTCACTTCAGCGCGGTCGGAAAGGTTGGCCGGGAAGATGTGGACGCGCTCGCCGAGTTCGGCGGCCAGTGCTTCCAGCTTTTCGACGCGCGTTCCGTGCAGGCCGACGATGGCGCCCTGCTTGTGGAGAAGGCGGGCGATCTCTTCGCCGAGGCCGCCGGTGGCACCCGTGACAAGAGCCTTGCGGCCGGTCAGATCAAACATATCGAAATCCTTTTCTTCAGCCGAGAATGGCAGCGATTGCCGCGTCGATATCGGCCGGGGTGTTGACGGCTACGCCGGAAATATTCTTGTCGATGCGGCGGGCAAGACCCGTCAGCACTTTTCCGGAGCCGATTTCATAAAGCGTGGTGATGCCATTGGCACCGAACCACTCGACGGTTTCGCGCCAGCGGACCTGACCGGTGACCTGGGTCACCAGCAGCTGGGCGATTTCTTCGGCATCGGAAACCGGGGCGGCACGCACATTGGCAACGACCGGAACGACCGGGCTCTTCTTTTCGACCTTGGCGAGCGCATGACGCATCGCGTCGGCGGCCGGCGCCATCAGGTCGGAATGGAAGGGCGCGGAGACAGGAAGCATGATGGCGCGCTTGGCGCCCTTTTCCGTTGCGAGAGCTGCTGCTTTCTCGACTGCAATTTTGGAGCCGGAGATGACGAGCTGTCCGCCGCCATTATCGTTGGCGATCTGGCACACGCCCTCGACCTTGGCTTCCGCGCAAATCGCGTCCACGTCACCCTGCTCGAGGCCAATGATCGCGGCCATGGCGCCCTGTCCAACAGGAACAGCCGACTGCATCGCATCGCCACGGATGCGCAGAAGCTTTGCCGTATCCGAGAGCGAGAAGGTGCCGGCGGCACAGAGAGCGGAATATTCGCCGAGCGAATGGCCGGCGACGTAAGCGACCTTGTCGGCCAGCTTAAGACCACGGGCTTCGAGCACACGCATCGTGGCGATCGAAACGGCCATCAGCGCCGGCTGGGCGTTTGCCGTCAGCGTCAACGTTTCTTCCGGGCCGTTCCACATGATGTCGGAGAGTTTCTGGCCGAGAGCCTCATCGACTTCCTCGAAAACCGCACGGGCTTCCGGATAGGCTTCGGCGAGATCCTTGCCCATGCCGACGGCCTGACTGCCCTGACCGGGGAACGTGAATGCAATGCTAGATGAATTGCTCATTGGGATAATCCTTCCCTTATGTTTTGCCTCTCCATTCACATTTGAACCTTGAGAGTCAAGGGCGACACCCTGCGGCGGCCCTGCCATTCCAAAGCAAATCGGCCCTGAGCGACGGTTTGTCGAAGCGGTTTGAGGCGAAATCACGACTGGGCCCGTCAAGTTGATCGCGCGATGGCCTTGCGATTCATCAATCGGGCGCTAAAGTCCCCCGCCTTGCCTTTCCTCCCGGCCCCTCCCACCCGGCCTCCTTATCCAGGACTGCATTGATGAAATACAACAAACTCGGCCGCACAGACTTTTCCGTGTCCGAAATCTGCCTCGGAACCATGACCTGGGGCACACAGAACACCGAAGCCGAAGCGCATGCCCAGATGGATTATGCCGTCGAACACGGTGTCAACTTCTTCGACACGGCAGAGCTTTATCCGACAACGCCGGTCAGCGCCGAAACATACGGCCGGACGGAGGAATATATCGGGACCTGGCTGAAGAAACGGGCCAAGCGCGATGACATCGTGATCGCCACCAAGATCGCCGGTGCCGGTCGTCCGCATATCCGCCAGGGTCGTCCGATAGAGGCAGCGACCATTCGTGAGGCCGTCGATGCCAGCCTCAAGCGCCTGCAGACCGATCATATCGATCTCTACCAGATCCATTGGCCGAACCGCAGCCATTATCATTTCCGCAATTCCTGGACCTTCGATGCCTCGACACAGGATCGCGAGCAATCGATCGCCGAGATTACCGAAAAGCTGCAGACGCTGGACGACCTCGTGAAGTCCGGAAAGATCCGCGCCGTCGGCCTTTCCAACGAGACCGCCTGGGGCACGATGCAATATCTTCGCCTGGCCGAGGAAAAGGCGCTGCCGCGCGTCGCCTCGATCCAGAACGAATACAATCTGCTTTACCGCACATTCGACCTTGATCTCGCCGAAGTCGCCCATCACGGCGATGTCGGGCTGCTTGCCTATTCACCGCTGGCGGCCGGCCTTTTGACCGGTAAATATCTCAATGGCGCCCGCCCGGCGGGAGCGCGTGCGACGATCAACACAGATCTCGGCGGACGCCTGCAGCCCAAGCAGGAGCCGGCGGTCAAGTCCTATGTCGAAGTTGCCGGCAAGCATGGACTAGACCCTGCGCAAATGGCGCTCGCCTTCTGCCTTGCGCGTCCCTTCATGGCCTCGGTGATCATCGGCGCCACGACGATGGAGCAGTTGAAGACGGATATCGGTGCCGCCGACATCGCGCTTTCCGACGAGGCCATGCGCGATATCGCGGAAGTCCATCGTCATTACCCGATGCCGATCTGAATAAAGCAGCGGATCGCGCCTGTCGCGGTCCGCCTCCCCTACTGCTTGCTCATCAGTGACCACAGCCATCTCCACTCAGGAGAGTGAATAAATCTGTGGCAACTCACCTTTTATTGGTGTATTTATTTTCACCTCAACTCAGAGGCGAGAAGACTTAAAAGCTGAAAGCCTCCGTCTGCATGCATCTTCAACAGACATTTTGACCGGGGCCGCATTCCTTTTCGGACAAGGCCTTGCCGGAGGGGGAAGTGTGGAATGGCGCATCTCTACACGATCATACGCAGCGGCAACGACTTCTCGGTGTCCGCCAATGACGGCCCGGCGTTCTTTGTCGGGCGTCGCGTGCCATATCAAGGCCATATCGGGCTCGCCAACATCGTTGGCGGCTCCCGGCTCAAGCGACTTGTGTTCGATCCGGCGAAATTTACAGACCGTTTCGGCTTCTGGGCGGAGTTCATCGATCCGACAACGCATTGCGAAGGCCGCAACTTCCTGGCGCTCAACAGCTATGACCGCGCGGCCTTCACCTTCGGCTTCGGCCAGTTTGCGGCGCATGTCCCCGGTGGCGACTTCGTCCAGTATCTTCGCTCACTGCTGGGGCTGCCGGATGCGCAGGACTACTTTCCGCACTTGCGGATAAAGGACGGCCACATTCACTCGATCGACGGCGCGGGCGGCAGCTTGGCACTTGAGGACGCAAACTCCACGGCCAAACTCATGGCCTATCTCAATCCCACGCTGGACGAAGTCGAGGATGCGGAAGTCATAGCCGCAGCGCGTCTCATCCACTGGACCACCGTATCCGTCGCAGCACAGGAAGAACAAGTCTCGCAGATGGTCGCGACCTTCAAGTCATTCATGACGAGGGCGCAGGCACGCGTCGGCATCGATGGCCGCAGCGCCGACCTGTGCTGCGTCATCGCCGACATCCTCCACCATGGCCGCGGCGGCAGGATGACCTGGCCGTTAATCGACGAGTCGCTGAAGTCAGCAAAGCCGCTCGAAGCGCTTCTTTCGATCGGAGTTCCCCCATGGAAGGACCGGTGCGAAAAGCTGCGCAAGGCAATCGCGGCAAATCCGAATTTCAAGACGAAACACTGGGACGCCGAAAGCAAGGATTTCCGGGATTGATCAACCAAGGGAGGGGAACATGCCCAAGACAGTTGCAGACATCATTGCCGCAGTTAATCAGGAGTGGAACCACTGGGGAAAATCAACCTGGAACCTGATCTCCGGCAAGATCAACATCGCCCACAAGGACGACGACAGGAATTTTGCGAAATATGTCATCGCCAATTACAACAGGATTGGCGGGGGCTCGCCGTCGGAACTCGACATCATGAACGACCATTATTTCTGGTCGGCCGTCGGCATATCCTTCGTATTTCACGCGGCCGGCTTCAACAAAAGCGAATTCCCCTTCGCCCAGGCCCATTCCGTCTGGCTCCGCAAATTCATCGCCGCCAAGAAGGCGAATGATCCGACAGCGCTCTATCACGGCTATAAACTTCATGACCCGCAGGCGACGCCTGACGTCGGTGACCTCATCGGCTACACCTATGCAAAGGTCAGTCACCAGCAGGCGCAGGCCTATTACGACAAGACTGGAAGCTATCCCTCGCACACCGATATCGTTGTCGCGCGGAGGGAAAGAGAGATCGATGTCATTGGCTTCAACGTCCTTGATTCGGTTACGAAAAAGACGATAGCACTCACCCCCTCCGGGCATATCAACGACAATGACCACAAGTGGTTCGTCGTCCTGAAAAGGAAGAACCTGAGGTAGAGGCTTGCCTTTCACCCAAAAATCCTTATAAGCCGCCCTGTTCGAAACACCCGGTCTTCTGGCTGGTGGCTGAACGGAGGGCCGATCGGCATCGGGTTATCCCGGCGCGGATCGCAGGAACCACAAGTGTTCCGGCCTCCCGTGTCTCCGCTCTCGACCGTCTCGATACAACACTTTTCTTGCCGACCGAAAGGTCAACAGGAGCAGTCGTTGAGGCTTAGCCGCCGAACCCGGGTGACACAACAACCGCAAGAAAAGGCAAAGCTTACATGGCTCTTTACGAACACGTATTCCTTGCCCGGCAGGATATGTCCGCTCAGCAGGTTGAAGCCCTCGTCGAACAGTACAAGGGCGTCATCGAAGCTAATGGCGGCAAGGTCGGGCGCGTAGAAAACTGGGGCCTCAAGTCCCTGACCTACCGCATGAAGAAGAACCGCAAGGCTCACTACGCTCTGATGGACATCGATGCTCCGGCTGCTGCCGTGCACGAAATGGAACGCCAGATGCGCATCAACGAAGACGTTCTTCGCTACATGACGCTTTCCGTCGAGAAGCACGAAGAAGGCCCGTCTGCCATGATGCAGAAGCGCGACCGTGACGATCGTCCGCGTGACGATCGTGGCCCGCGCCGCGAATTCGGCGATCGTGGCCCGCGCCGCGAATTCGGCGATCGTCCTCCGCGTGAAGGCGGCTTCGAGCGCGCACCGCGCCCGTCCGCTCCGCGCGAATCCTAATCTGGGTCTAAGGAGAAAACACTATGGCTGACGTATCCTCGTCCCCGGCACGCCGTCCTTTCCATCGTCGTCGCAAGACCTGCCCCTTCTCGGGCGCAAATGCACCGAAGATCGACTACAAGGACGTTCGTCTCCTGCAGCGCTACATTTCCGAGCGCGGCAAGATCGTTCCTTCGCGTATCACCGCAGTTTCCCAGAAGAAGCAGCGCGAACTGGCCCAGGCCATCAAGCGCGCCCGTTTCCTCGGCCTGCTGCCTTACGTCGTATCGTAATTGATACCGGACCCGCTGATCAAAAGTCAGCGGGTCTACTCCCTTCCGCGTTGGGCGCGGATCGGAACTCTATATGCCGCAGATACCTTTCGCCCGAGCTTCGCTCGAACGGGACCTGCGGTGCAAACCCCATGTTGGGGATGAAGCGCCTGTCAAATTGGACCAGGCCCGTCCCCTAACTGCTTGATCTGGCAGGACAGCGAGAGCGTAATGAACAAGACACAGACAGTGCTGCCCACCGGCATTCTGGCCGGCGTCATTGCTACCCTCCTCGTGATGGGTGCAAACGCGCAGTCGTCTCTTGCCGCCATTCTTTACGCAGCATCCGCCCTGCCTATCCTGATTGCCGGCCTCGGCTGGGGCAATCGCGCCGCGATTACCGGTATCGTCACCGCAGCCATTCTTGGCGCGATCCTGATTTCCCCGATTTTCGCCGTCACCATGGCGGTCGCCACGCTTATCCCGGCCGGCTGGCTGTCGCATCTCGCCAATCTGGCGCGCCCAGCTTCCGAACTCGGCGGTCCCGACCATCTCGTCGCCTGGTACCCGATTTCCGATATTCTGCTGCATCTGTGCGGTCTCGTGACCATCGCCGTCATCGCGCTCGGTGTCGCCATTGGCTACGGACCTGAACTGGTCGGCCAGGTGGCCGATGCCATGACGACTGCCATCCAGACGCAGGAGCCGGGCCTTGCACTTGATCCCGCAGGTGTGGCCCAGTGGAAATCCATGATGCTGCTGATGCTGCCGATGGTTCAGGGCGGCATGTGGGTACTCTTCCTCTTTGCGGC
Organism: Neorhizobium sp. UBA3556; assembly: GCA_002376235.1. GTDB lineage: Bacteria > Pseudomonadota > Alphaproteobacteria > Rhizobiales > Rhizobiaceae > Neorhizobium. Next base: position 145,902 of record DFNX01000003.1, read on the forward strand.
CTTCTATATCGCCATGCGCATCGTCTCGCGTTCGGGCCGCGCGCTGCGCCCTCGCGAAGACATGCCGTCGGCGCTGCGCATGAACCGCCACGCCATCTTCATTTTTCTCGGCGGTATCGTGCTGACCTTCTTCGGCGGCGTGCCTGCCATGGTGGGCGCCACGATCTGCGGCACGTTCGGCGCGGGCTTCCTGATGTCGGGCTTTGCCACCATCCATTTCCGCAGTCAGGGCAAGGACTGGCGTCTGCCTGTCCTCGTGCTCGCATACCTCTCCTCCATGCTCGCCTTTCCTGCTTTCGCGATCCTCGTGCTCGGTCTCATGGACACCCGCCGAACCATCGCGCTGACGCCGGCAAAGAACGACATGGATCAGAACACACCCAATCCAGACAATTGAGAACTAGAAAGGAACTCCAACATGCAAGTCATCCTGCTTGAACGCGTACCGAAGCTCGGCCAGATGGGCGAAACCGTAAAGGTTCGCGACGGTTACGCTCGTAACTTCCTGCTGCCGCAGGGCAAGGCGCTGCGCGCCAACGACGCCAACAAGAAGCGTTTCGAAGCCGAGCGTTCAACGCTCGAAGCCCGTAACCTCGAGCGCAAGGGCGAAGCCCAGACGGTTGCCGACGCTCTCGCCGGCAAGACTTTCGTCATCGTTCGTTCGGCTGGCGAAACCGGCCAGCTCTACGGTTCTGTCGCTGCTCGCGACGTCATGGACGCACTGGCTGCCGAAGGCTTCAACGTCGGCCGCAACCAGGTCGACCTGAACCACCCGATCAAGGCCATCGGCCTGCACGAAGTCACCCTGCACCTGCATTCGGAAGTCGAGATCCAGATCTCGGTCAACGTTGCTCGTTCGGCCGAAGAAGCTGAGCGTCAGGCACACGGCGAAAGCCTCACCTCCGCTGACGCCATCTACGGCGTTGACGAAGACGCACTGCGTCCGGAAGACTTCTTCGATCCGGAAGCAGACCGCGACGGCGACGACGAATAAGATCTGGCATTACAGCCAAGAGAAGCCTCCGGTTCCGCCGGGGGCTTTTTTTTTGTGTTCCAGCCAAATATATGCACGTTCACAAATGTGGGCAAAATTGTGTCTGAGGTTGACAGACCAGTGCTCCCTTCTCCATCCTGCCGGCAACGACAAGAAAGGGAGCATCATGAACATCCGCAGCAAAATACTGGCGCTCGGCGCCGCAATTGCAGTCGTCGCAGGCGTCGGCATAGCCGCCGCCCAGACGCCGGCCTTCTTCCGCATCGGCACCGGCGGCACGGCCGGCACCTATTATCCGATCGGTGGTTTGATCGCCAACGCCATCTCTGGCGCAGGCGACAAGGGCGTTCCGGGCTTGGTCGCCACGGCCGTCGCGTCCAACGGCTCGGTCGCCAATATCAATGCCATCCAGGGCGGCTCGATGGAATCGGGCTTTACCCAGTCCGACGTCGCCTTCTGGGCGCATAGCGGTACCGGGCTTTACGAGGGCAAGGGCAAGGTCGAGGACCTGCGCCTGATCGCGACGCTCTATCCGGAAACCATCCACCTCGTCGCCTCGAAAAATTCCGGCATCAAGTCGGTGGCCGATCTGAAAGGCAAGCGCGTCTCCATCGACGAGCCCGGCTCCGGCACGATCGTCGATGCCCGCATCGTTCTTGCCGCCTACGGGATGAAGGAAAGCGACATCAAGGCCGAGCACCTGAAGCCAGGTCCTGCCGGCGAACGCCTGCGCGACGGCGGCCTCGACGCCTATTTCTTCGTCGGCGGTTATCCGACAGGTGCGATTTCCGAACTCGCCACTTCATCCGGCATCGCGCTCGTGCCGATTAATGGTCCCGAGGTCGACAAACTGCTGTCGGAATACAAGTTCTTCGCCAAGGATACCGTGCCGGAAGGCGCCTATCAGGGCGTCGGCGCAACAGAGACGATCTCTGTCGCAGCACAGTGGGTCACCAGCGCCAAGCAGCCTGAGGAGCTCGTCTACAATATCACCAAGACGATGTGGAACGACGCCACCCGCCAGGCACTCGATGCCGGCCATGCCAAGGGCAAGATGATCACGCTGGAGAACGCCGTCACCAGCCTCGGCATTCCGCTGCATCCGGGCGCCGAGAAGTTCTACAAGGAAGCCGGCGTGCTGAAATAGCCGTTGATCGACCTTTGATCAGAAGCGGCGGCTGGCACGAGTGCCGGCCGCCGCTTTCGACTTTCAAGAAACGGGAACAGACACGATGGCGACCGAGAACGGCGACAAGATCGCACCGATGGAACTCGACGAAGCGAAGGCACGTGAACTGGAAGAGCAGTTCGATGCGGAAATCCGTTTTCGCGCGCTGGCGCCAGCGGCGGCCAAGCTGATCGGCGCGCTGCTCGTCGCGCTGTCGCTTTTCCATTATTATACCGCCGGTTTCGGCCTTCTGTCGGAAATGGTCCATCGCGGCATCCATCTCTCCTTCGTTCTCGGCCTGATCTTTCTGGTTTTTCCGTTCAAGCGCCGCGATTCGGCGGAGCCGCCGAAATCGACCCTCCTTCGTCCGCTTGGCATTTCGCTGCTTGACTGGGCGCTGGCGATCGGCGCCGTCGTCGCGGTCCTTCATGTCCCTCTCATCCCGCTCGATGATCTGGCCTTCCGCGTCGGCAATCCGACGACGACAGATGTCATTCTCGGCGGCCTTCTGGTTCTCGTGCTTTTGGAGGCAACGCGCCGCTCGGTCGGCTGGCCGCTGCCGGTCATCGCGCTTCTGTTCATGGCCTATTCCATCTGGGGGCCGTCCATGCCGGGTATTCTCGTACACCCCGGCGCGACCTTTTCGCAGCTGATCAACCACCTTTATCTGACGACGCAGGGGATCTACGGTATCGCACTCGGCGTGGTGGCGACCTATGTCTTCCACTTCGTCCTGTTCGGTGTATTCGCCACCCGCATCGGGCTTGGCCAGCTGTTTCTCGATTGCGCCGCCTGGGTCGCAGGACGTTATGCCGGTGGCCCAGCAAAGGTGTCGATCTTCGGCTCGGCGCTGTTCGGCATGATCTCCGGCTCCTCGGTCGCCAATACGGTGACGGTCGGTTCGCTCACCATCCCAGCGATGATCCGTCTCGGCTACAAGCGCACCTTTGCCGCAGCCGTCGAATCGGCCTCGTCCACCGGCGGGCAGATCACGCCGCCGATCATGGGGGCTGCGGCCTTCCTGATGATCGAGTTCCTCAACCTGCCCTACACGACGATCATTGTCGCGGCGATCGTGCCGGCCTTCATGCACTTCTTCGGTGTGCTGGTGCAGGTCCATTTCGAGGCCAAGCGCAACGGCTTGCGCGGCATGACGGCTGACGAAATGCCGGACCTGAAGGAAGCCTTCAAGCGTGACTGGCCGACCGTCATCCCGCTCGTCGTGCTGATCGCCGTGCTGATGTCGGGCTACACGCCCTATCTCGCAGCCTTCTGGGGTATCACGCTCTGCGTCGCTGTCGGCCTTCTCAACCCGCGCCGACGCATGTCGTTTACCGAACTCTTCGAAGGCCTGCGCGACGGTGCGAAATACGCGCTTGCCGTCGGTGCAGCTGCAGCAACTGTCGGCATCATTGTCGGCGTTGTCACCCTGACCGGCGTCGGCTTCAAGATTTCCTATATCGTCACCTCGACCGCTGCGCAGATGGCGACCTTTGTCGGCGCGATCCTGCCGGCCAGCATGTTCTCCGCCACAGGCCTTACACTCCTCTTCACCCTCATCATGACTGGCATCGTCTGCATCCTGATGGGTTGCGGCATCCCGACGACGGCGAACTACATCATCATGGCAACGATCGCCGCGCCGACGCTCGGCATGCTTGGTGTCGAGCCGATCGTGGCGCATTTCTTCGTCTTCTATTACGGCGTGCTGGCCGATATCACGCCGCCGGTGGCACTTGCCGCCTATGCGGCGGCCGGCATGGCGGGGGCCGATCCGTTCAAGACCGGCAACACCGCCTTCAGGCTCGGGCTCGGCAAGGTTCTGGTGCCTTTCGTCTTCGTCTTCTCGCCTTCGCTGCTGCTGGTTACCGCCGATTTCACCTGGAGCAATTTCATCATCGCCTTTGTCGGATGCGTGCTCGGTATCACCTGCCTCGGCTCTGCCCTTTCCGGCTGGTTGCTGACCCGGACGCAGAAATGGGAACAGGTGCTGCTGATCGTTGCCGCAATCCTGCTGGTCGTGCCCGAACTGATCTCTTCGCTGATCGGGGTGGCCCTGATCATCCCGGTTCTGCTGCGGCAGGTTTCGGCGTCAAGAACACCGACTGCTGCGGCCTGAGCCTCATTTCCACCATGCCACTCAAAACGCCCGGCGCATTGCCGGGCGTTTTTTTGTCTCTTTCACGACGTATAATGGGGTGGTTCCAGTTGAGTCGCCGCCAGCCTTCGGGCGATCACAGTCAACCGGATTTATCGCTTCATTAGTTTTTTTGTTTCGCGTAAACGACGCCTGCTGTGGATAGCTGTGGGTAACAGCCGAAGGCGAAATGCATGGTTTCGGGGCGGTGCAGTTACCACTAGAACCGAGACCTTGAACCGACAGGACGGGTATAAGATCATGAACGAAGTTCCGCGCAACATGGCGTCGCTCAGCAATAAGGATGCAGCGCCGCACTATCGCGAGGCGCCGAACAATATCGAGGCTGAACAGGCGCTGCTCGGCGCGATCCTGGTCAACAACGACGCCTATTACCGCGTTTCGGACTTCCTGAAGCCGCCGCATCTCTACGAGCCCCTGCATCGCAAGATCTACGAGGTCGCCGGCGATATCATCCGTATGGGCAAGACCGCCAACCCGATCACGCTGAAGACCTTTCTGCCGGCCGACGACAAGGTGGGCGACCTGACGGTTGCGCAGTATCTCGCTCGTCTTGCCGCTGATGCCGTCTCGATCATCAACGCGGAAGATTACGGCCGGGCGATCTACGATCTGGCGCTTCGCCGCGCGCTGATCACCATCGGCGAAGACGTCGTCAACATTGCCTATGACGCACCGCTCGACATGCCGCCGCAGAGCCAGATCGAAGACACCGAACGCCGCCTGTTCGAACTTGCCGAAACCGGTCGTTACGACGGCGGCTTCCAGTCGTTCAATGATGCGGTAGCGATCGCCATCAACATGGCCGGTGAAGCCTTCGAGCGTGATGGCCAGCTATCGGGCATCTCGACCGGTATCATGTCGCTCGACGGCAAGATGGGCGGGTTGCAGCGCTCCGACTTGATCGTGCTTGCGGGACGTCCGGGTATGGGCAAGACCTCGCTTGCCACCAACATCGCCTACAATATCGCGGCGGCTTACGAGCAGGACGTCAACCCTGACGGCTCGCTCAAGGCAAAGAATGGCGGCGTCGTCGGTTTCTACTCGCTCGAAATGTCGTCCGAACAGCTGGCGACGCGTATCATTTCCGAGCAGACGGAAGTGTCTTCGTCAAAGATCCGCCGCGGTGACATTACCGAGGCCGATTTCGAGAAGCTGGTCGCCTGCTCCCAGATGATGCAGAAAGTGCCGCTTTTCATCGACCAGACCGGTGGTATCTCGATCGCCCAGCTTTCCGCCCGTGCCCGCCGCCTGAAGCGCCAGCGCGGTCTCGATTGCCTGGTGGTGGACTATATTCAGCTGATGACCGGTTCCGGCAAGTCGGGCGAAAACCGCGTTCAGGAAATCACCCAGATCACCACGGGCTTGAAGGCACTCGGCAAGGAACTGAACGTGCCGATCATCGCGCTGTCGCAGCTATCGCGCGGTGTCGAAAGCCGCGAAGACAAGCGCCCGCAGCTCTCCGACCTTCGTGAATCCGGCTCGATCGAGCAGGACGCCGACGTCGTGCTCTTCGTGTTCCGTGAGGAGTACTATGTGAAGAACATGGAGCCCCGCGATCTTTCCGATCCAAAATATCCGGAATGGGAAGCGCATATGGAGCGCGTCAAGGGTACGGCGGACGTCATCATCGCCAAGCAGCGTCACGGACCGACCGGCACCGTCAAGCTCGCCTTCCAGTCGGAATTCACCCGCTTTACCGATCTGGCCGAACCTAGCTTCGTCCAATACGAAGAGCCTTGATCGAACAGCCTCGCCGGCATACCCCGGCGAGGCTGAATGGTCTCAGGCGCACGCTCAAGCTGCGTTATGCAGACGCTTTGTGACGAAGCCGGAACCGTTCAGAGCGCTCAAGGTCTTGGCAACGGCAAGGACGGCAAGATCAGCCAGCGGCTCGATCAGCACGACCGACATATAGGCAATCCCGAACGTGCCGATCGCCATCAGATTGTCGGCAGCAAAGCCTGCGCCGTAAAACGCCCAGAACGCGACCCAGGCCACGACGCCGGCCTGATAGGCGGTCGATAGTTTCAACGCCTGCATATAGGTGAGGTCGACATAAGCGGTTCCCGGAGCAATGACTCGATTCGCGAGCGCCTTTACCGCAAACAGCGGCACCAGCAGCGTCGTGACATTCATTCCATATTGCGGCAGGTCTGCCGGGGCGAAAAACAGGCCCTGGACTGCAAGGCCGAGCGCCAGCCCCATTGCAGCAGGAGCTGCTCCGAACAGCAGGAATAACGTCGACCCGAGAATGAAATGCACCTCGGACACGCCGACCGCATAATGCGGCAGAAGTTCAAAGAACGAGAAAACTGCTGCGGCCGTAATCCCCGTGCGCGAGGCCAACGAGAAAAGCCCCTGTTGCCGGATCGTGTCTCGCGCCAGTTTCAAGGTGAAAAGTCCCGCCCCTGCAGCAGTGGCGTAGCTCAGAATGATTTTTGCCCCGTCCACGAGGCCCGGTTCGATATGCATATGTGCTCCTGTCCGTCACACCCGACGGTCGTTGATTGATCAGATGCACAGGGTCGGTCTCCTGACTCACGGGTCGATGCCTTGTCGAACCTTCCCATGGCGCGAGGCCACAGTGGTGTTTCGCAAAGCTCGCCGCTCACAGTCGCGGGGGCGGTCGGGTTCAGCTTGAAAGCTGCCTTTGTTCCCATGCGGTCGACGAATGTCGGCCGCACCAAGTGCGGGAATGGGGTAGCAATTTCCCGTAGAGGCAGCAAACGGCTGCGGCCGAAATCGCGTTAATCTACCGCTGTCATAGGGTCGCATGCTGCAAGACGGGATCATCAGGCACCTGCGACACTCACCCCAGCGCCTTCAACCATTTGCGAAGGCGTGCCCGTGCATTGGCGTAGGGCGATGACGTGTTGAACTGGATCATGCGCCCCTTGGTCCATTTGCCGTACCAGCCCTTGCCGTAAAGCTCCTCATCTGACCGATCGGTGATTGTCGAGACCAGCTGTTCATTCACTGTCCTCAGTCGCTCCAATCGCTCGGGCCAGTCGAGCGCCTCGTGGTCCGCATAGAATTTTCGGGCAAGAGGCCCCAGCTCATTCCACTTGAACCCGGTCTCGGGGAAATCGACCGGCTCGCTCCTATCATCCCGATCGAGCCATTTCAGCACCAGTTCGTTCCAGCCGATCAGATAGGCGACGAGATCGGCCGGGCTCATCATTGTGCCCACCACGTGTCCCTGCATGGATGCCTCCCTCCCCCGCGCCTCTGGAACACGGGCAAGATCGGCCCAAAGCCTTTCGAAAGTCATGGAGATCGCCGCAAGAAGTTCTTGCCTTGAACCTGGGACGGCCATGGATACGCCTGCAGATGTCGTTCAAAGACAGCCTCAAGGCTACGCCTCACTCCGCGCGAGATGAAGTCGTCGGGCTGTCGCGGTCGGGTCGCGAATTGGAGGAGACTTGCGTAGCGCATGTCAAAAGCCTGTGCGGAGAACCTGAATCTGGTCTGCCGGCCTTTTTCCGGCTGACAAAAAGTTTAGGATCAATCACCCCATAGTTCAGAAGCATACCGATCGAGACCATCATGACAGAACAGACCGATTTCGACAGCGAAGACACCTATCCGGATGATTTCGACATCGCCCCCGTCCGGCTGACCGTCGATCTCGGCGCACTTGTCGACAACTGGAAAGAGATGGCGCGCCGCTCCGGAACGGCCGCGACCGCTGCCGTCGTCAAGGCGGATGCCTATGGCCTGGGTCTCGAAGACTGCGGCACGGCACTATATGAAGGCGGTGCGCGCGACTTTTTCGTCGCCGTGGTGCAAGAAGGCGTGACACTACGCACCTACGCACCGGACGCCCGTATCTACGTTCTCTCCGGCATCTGGCCGGGCCAGGAACGGCTGTTTTATGATAACGATCTGGTGCCGGTGATCATCTCCGAAGAGCAGCTCGCCTTCTGGATGTTGGTGACGGCAGAACATGGCGACCACCCCTGCGCACTGCATGTCGATACCGGCTTCAACCGGCTGGGCCTTCCGCTGGAGGAAGCGATCGCCTTTGCCGAGGACGTGTCGCGACCGGCGAGTTTTTCCCCAGTTCTCGTCATGTCGCATCTCCATAGCGGCGATTCGCCGGCCTCCCCGCTCAACCGGGCACAGCTTGAATCCTTCCAACGGGTTGCGGCCGCTTTCGAAGGCGTTCCGGCAAGTCTTTCCGCCTCGGCCGGCATCTTCCTCGGTCCGGAATACCATTTTGATCTCACCCGCCCCGGCATTGCCGCCTATGGCGGTGAGGCCGTCAACGGCATGAAGGGCTTGAAGCCGGTCGCCAAGGCCGAAGCCCGCATCCTGCAGATCCGCGAGGCGGCTTCCGGCTCGACGGTCAGCTACGGCGCAACCCACCAGCTTTCGCGCAACAGCCGGCTTGCCATCGTCTCGGCCGGTTACGCGGATGGCTATATCCGCTCGCTGTCCGGTTCCGGCGTGCCTATCCGGGCGGGCGGTGCGCCCGGCGCCTTCGGCTTCATCGCCAATACCCGCGTGCCCGTCATCGGCCGGGTGACCATGGACCTCACCATTTTCGACGTCACCGACGTGCCGGAAGGCGCAATCCGCGCCGGCGACTATATCGAACTGTTCGGTCCGAATATCGCGCTTGACGACGTGGCACGCGCGGGTGGCACGATCGGCTACGAAATGCTGACCAGCATCGGCCTGCGCCACGAGCGGCGTTACCTCTACCCGGACGACTGATCGTCCGGGCCGATCTAAGCTTCAAAAACCTTGCCTCTTGGAAGCTGAAAATCTTCGTGCTAAAAGAGAACAAAAGGAGATCGAAATGACCGAGATCCACCTCAGTGACCAAGATCAGGCTTTTATCGACGAACAGGTAAAGGACGGGCGCTACAAGAGCGCAGACGACGTCATCGCTGCCGGCCGAGGGCATGACGTTCAAGAACGCGGAACAAATGGCAGCGCATATCTTGCAGATGGCAGAGGACCGAAGGAATGCGCCCACGTCAGTTGAGAATGTCATTCCAGGCCCTCAACGATCCTCTCGGAATCTATGACTATATCGCCGGCTTTGACCATGTTGCCGCCAGACGTTCCTTGATAACATTAACGGCAAGATCGAATGGATGGCGGCATATGGAGTAACCGGAAGCCTGCGCGACTTCATCCCCGGCTTGAGGGCCTTTCCTTACAGGAGACGCTGCATCTATTTCTTCATCAATGATGACGAATTGACCGTGTTGCGCGTCCTGCATGGGCGGCAGAAAATCAAACCCGAAGACTTCCTCCCGTTTTAACAGACAAAAGAAAAAGACTGACCCTTCCTCATGGCAAAAACCAAAACCCAATTCGTGTGCCAGAACTGCGGCACGGTGCATAGCCGCTGGGCCGGCAAGTGCGATGGCTGCGGCGAGTGGAACACGATCGTCGAGGAAGACCCGATGGGTGGCATCGGCGGCGGTCCCGGCAAGGCGCCGAAAAAGGGCCGCGCCGTGGCGCTGACCACGCTGTCAGGCGAGACCGAACAGGCACCGCGCATCTTTACCGGGATTTCCGAACTCGATCGCGCCACCGGAGGAGGTTTCGTGCGCGGTTCGGCCGTGCTGATTGGCGGCGATCCGGGCATCGGCAAGTCGACGCTTCTGATGCAGGCGGCCGCTGCCCTGTCCCGTCGTGGCCACCGGATCATCTATGTTTCGGGCGAAGAAGCTGTTGCCCAGGTGCGCCTGCGCGCCCAGCGTCTCGGTGCAGCAGATTCGGATGTGCTGCTTGCCGCCGAAACCAATGTGGAAGACATTCTTGCCACGATTTCCGAAGGCAAGCGCCCCGATCTAGTGATCATCGATTCGATCCAGACGCTATGGAGCGATACGGCAGACTCCGCCCCCGGCACCGTCACCCAGGTGCGCACAGGCGTGCAGGCGATGATCCGCTTTGCCAAGCAGACGGGTGCCGCCATGGTTCTTGTCGGGCATGTGACGAAGGAAGGCCAGATCGCCGGACCGCGCGTCGTCGAGCACATGGTCGATGCCGTGCTTTATTTCGAGGGCGACCGCGGCCATCACTATCGCATTCTCAGAACGGTGAAGAACCGCTTCGGGCCGACCGACGAGATCGGCGTGTTCGAAATGTCCGACAACGGATTACGTGACGTTTCCAATCCGTCTGAACTGTTTCTCGGCGAGCGCAATGCCAAGTCTCCGGGGGCTGCCGTGTTTGCCGGCATGGAGGGCACCCGGCCGGTTCTGGTCGAAGTGCAGGCGCTGGTGGCGGCCACATCGCTCGGCACGCCGCGCCGCGCCGTGGTCGGCTGGGATAGTTCGCGTCTGGCGATGATCCTTGCCGTGCTCGAAGCCCATTGCGGCGTTCGGCTTGGACAGCACGATGTCTATCTCAATGTGGCCGGCGGTTACCGAATTTCGGAACCGGCAGCGGACATGGCGATTGCATCGGCGCTCGTCTCCTCGCTTGCCGGAGCGGCCCTGCCTGCCGATTGTGTTTTCTTCGGCGAAATCAGCCTGTCGGGCGCGGTGCGCCCCGTATCGCAGACCTCGCAGCGTCTGAAGGAAGCGGAAAAACTCGGCTTTGCCGGTGCGATGCTGCCAGCCACCTCGGCGGAGCTTCCCAAAAATGGAAGTGCGCGCTGGACGATGATCGAAGATCTCCCCGATCTCGTCGCCCGGATTGCCGGATCGGCCAAGAAACTGGGGAAAGGCCATGAAAATGCCGGAGAAGATGATTGATCTTCCGTTAATGACTGGGCTGATGTAAGACACTGCGCCCAATGCTGGAATGCCGGGCGGAAATGCCGGTTCCCCCGGCAGGTGTGGAACGGCAGGTTCTGGAGTAGAGTTTACATGCCCATTACGATCTTCGACGGTGTTGTCATCGGCGTCACCCTATTTTCTGCGGTGCTCGCCATGGTCCGCGGCTTTTCGCGCGAAGTGCTGTCGATTGCAGCCTGGGCCGGCTCGGTTGCCGCTGCCTATTATCTCTATCCGCTGGCGGTGCCTTACGCGGAAAAATACACGTCCGACCATCGTATCGCGATTGCCGCCTCTGCGGGTGTTATCTTCCTCATCGCGCTGATCGTCATCTCCTTCATCACCTCGCGGATTGCCGATTTCATTATCGACAGCCGCATCGGCGCACTCGACCGTACGCTCGGCTTCCTCTTCGGCGCTGCCCGCGGAATCCTGCTGCTGGTCATCGCCACCGCCTTCTGGAACTGGCTTGTACCAATCAAGGCGCAGCCGACCTGGGTGGTGGATGCCAAGTCCAAGCCTTTCCTCGACACGCTTGTCGGCCGCCTCGAAGCGGTTCTGCCGGAAGATATCGAACCGCAGATCCGGGCGCGCATCACCGGTAAGGAAGAAGCACCGGCAGAGATCCAGCCGGGCCAGGAACTGCCGCCGGTGGGCGACGCACCTGCCACAAATAATTGACGCTGTGTTGCGCTTGATGCAGCGCAATTCATCACCATTTGTGGTATGACTTGAATTCAGGTAGAGAGCGGGCTGGCACCGGGGATTTTTCAAATCCCCGGCCGGCCTTTCCATTTTAGATCAAGGGCACAGGCTCACGATGGACCAGTCGGCTTCACAATCCTTCGACATCAACCATTCCAACGAGTGGGAAGACGATACGCTGCATGAAGAATGCGGCGTGTTCGGTATTCTCGGGCACCCTGATGCGGCAACGCTGACGGCGCTCGGCCTGCACGCCCTGCAGCATCGCGGACAGGAAGCGGCCGGTATCGTTTCCTTCGATGGCCTGCGCTTCCATTCGGAACGCCGCATGGGCCTCGTCGGTGATCACTATACGGACCCGGCAACGCTTGCCAAACTGCCCGGCAATATCTCCATCGGTCACGTCCGCTATTCAACGACCGGCGAAGTAGCACTTAGAAACGTGCAGCCGCTGTTTGCCGAACTGGAAGTCGGCGGCATCGCCATTGCCCATAACGGCAATTTCACCAACGGACTGACGCTGCGTCGCCAGTTGATCGCCGGCGGCGCCATCTGTCAGTCGACGTCGGATACCGAAGTCGTCCTGCACCTTATCGCCCGCTCCCGCTACGCTTCCACTGCCGACCGCTTCATCGATGCGATCCGCCAGATGGAAGGCGGCTACTCGATGGTGGCGATCACCCGCACCAAGTTGATCGCGGCCCGCGATCCCACCGGCATCCGTCCGCTGGTCATGGGAGAGCTCGACGGCAAGCCAATCTTTGCGTCCGAAAGCTGCGCACTCGACATCATCGGCGCAAAGTTCGTCCGTGATGTCGAAAACGGCGAAGTCATCATCTGTGAGATCCAGCCGGACGGTTCGATCTCGATCGACGCCCGCAAGGCCGGCAACGGCCAGCCGGAGCGCCTTTGCCTGTTCGAATATGTCTATTTCGCCCGTCCGGATTCGGTCGTCGGCGGCCGCTCGGTTTATGTCGCGCGCAAGAACATGGGCATCAATCTCGCCAAGGAAGCTCCGGTCGAGGCCGATGTCGTTGTGCCTGTTCCCGATGGTGGTACGCCGGCAGCGCTCGGTTATGCACAAGAGAGCGGCATCCCATTCGAATACGGCATCATCCGCAACCATTATGTCGGCCGGACCTTCATCGAGCCGACGCAGCAGATCCGCGCCTTCGGCGTGAAGCTGAAGCACTCGGCCAACCGGGCGATGATCGAAGGCAAGCGCGTCGTGCTGGTCGACGATTCGGTCGTTCGCGGCACCACATCTTTGAAGATCGTGCAGATGATCCGTGATGCCGGCGCCAAGGAAGTGCACCTGCGCGTTGCCAGCCCGATGATCTATTATCCCGATTTCTACGGCATCGACACGCCGGACCGGGAAAAGCTGCTGGCCAACCAGTATGAGAACCTGGAAGCGATGTGCAAATATATCGGTTGCGACAGCCTCGAATTCCTGTCGATCAACGGTCTCTATCAGGCCGTCGGCGGCGAGGATCGCAATGACGCTCGTCCGCAGTTCACCGACCACTATTTCACCGGCGACTACCCGACCCGTCTTCTCGACAAGGATGGCGAAGCGGTCGGTCGCAAGGTCTCGCTGCTCGCCAGCAACGGTTGAACCTGACGCGAAGACCGGTTTCCAACAACCGATAAACATTCTAGAAGGCTGCGGAAACGCGGCCTTCTTTTTTGGCCTCGAAATCAGATTGTCTAAGCGGGGCGGGAAACATGACCATCGATCTTAAAGGCAGGATTGCGCTTGTCACCGGCGCATCGCGCGGCATCGGCTATTTCACGGCGCTGGAACTGGCTAAGGCTGGGGCGCATGTGATTGCCTGTGCCCGCACGGTCGGCGGGTTGGAAGAGCTTGATGATATTATCAAGGCTGCCGGTGGTTCGGCGACGCTCGTTCCCTTCGATCTCTCCGATATGGACGCGATCGACAGGCTGGGGGCATCGATCTATGAGCGCTGGGGCAAGCTCGACATTCTCGTCGCCAATGCAGGCATTCTCGGCGTCATCGCACCGGTCGCCCATGTCGAGGCAAAGGTCTTCGATCGTGTCATGACCACCAATGTCACCTCCATGTGGCGGCTCGTCCGTTCACTGGAACCGCTGCTCGTCAAGTCGGATGCCGGTCGCGCGATCCTGCTCTCGTCGGGCGTAGCCACCAATCCGCGCGCCTTCTGGGGCGCCTATGCGATGTCGAAGGCGGCGGTCGAGACGATGGGCCGGATCTGGGCCGAGGAAATGGCGCATACGCCGCTCAAGATCAACATGGTCAACCCGGGCGCCACCCGCACTGCCATGCGCGCCCAGGCCATGCCCGGCGAAGACCCGGAAACCCTGCCGCATCCGTCGGAGGTTGCCGCAAAGATCCTGCCGCTCGCTTCGCCGGACGTGACCGACAGTGGCCGCCTCTTCGTCGTGCGCGAAAACCGGTTCGTCGATTATCGGCTGCCGGAATAAACACGAACCAGATCGCGGTAGTATCCGGCATGACTTTGGCTGCAGGTGCTCTACCTTGACGGAGCAAACCTGAAACATCCCGCCATGCCGGAGACCTGCGCTTGCCGTTCGAACATTTCTCGCTCGAAACCCTGATTTCCCAATACGGCGTGCTTGCCCTGTTTCTCGGAGCGGCATTCGAGGGAGAGACTGCGGTTTTTCTTGGCGGGGTTTTCGCGCACCGACATTTCATGTCGTGGTGGGAGGCGGCAACGGCTGCCGCTCTCGGTTCATTTGCCGCCGACCAGGCATGGTTCTTCGCCGGACGTTATGCCAACCGGCTTGCTATCGTGCAGCGTTTTCTGAAAACCGACGCGACGCAGAAGGTCAATCAACTGCTCGAAGCCCATCCGACCGGCTTCATTCTCGCCTTTCGTTTCATCTATGGCATGCGGACAGTCAGCCCGGTCGCGATCGGCCTCAGTTCCGTGCCGGCGGCCCGGTTTGTCATCCTCAATTTCATCGCTGCGGTCGTCTGGGCCGTGCTGATCACCACGATAGGCTATCTGTTCGGCAATGCAGTCGAACTGCTGTTCGGGCGATTGAAGCTGCATCTGCACCTCGTCATCGCAGTCTTCGTGATCGCCGCCGTCGTTGGTGTCCTGGCATTCGTTTCAAGACGATATCTCACCACCCTGTTCCACAGCACTCCTACCCGATCCGGCAAATAGCGCGAAAAGCGCATGGAGGATAGCGGCGGGTCGCAGCCTCCCCTTGACCAAATCCGCCACCCGCGCCATAACCGAGCGCATGAAAACGACGATTTCCATTTGTGGGAACATTATCCGCTAGCGTTCGCGCTGGTCCGGCCGTTTTCGTCTCTCGAAAAGCCTTGAAGACAAACGCCCCGGTCCGGTACCGGTCGCGGCACGTCTTGATGACCTTGGGAGAATTTTTCGATGAGCGCCACGCTCAAGCTATACAATACCTTGATCCGTGAGAGATCGGTGTTCCAGCCGATCGATGCCGATAACGTGCGCATGTATGTCTGCGGCCCAACGGTCTATGACTTCGCCCATATCGGCAATGCCCGCCCGGTCATCGTGTTCGACGTGCTGTTCCGGTTGCTGCGCGAAATCTATGGCATCGACAAAGTCACCTATGCCCGCAACATCACCGACGTCGACGACAAGATCAACGCGCGGGCGCTGCGCGACTTTCCACATCTGCCGTTGAACGACGCCATTCATGCGGTGACGGAAAAGACGGCGCAGCAGTTCCATGCCGATGTGGCCGCGCTCGGCTGCCTCGAGCCGACAGTCGAGCCACGCGCCACCGACAATATCGCTCAGATGATCGAGATCATCGAAAAGCTGATCGCCCGCGGCCATGCCTATGTGGCTGAGGGCGAAGTGCTGTTCGATACGAAGTCGATGAGCGATTACGGCCAGCTTTCAAAGCGCCCGCTGGATGAACAGCAGGCCGGCGCCCGCGTCGCCGTCGATGCGCACAAAAAAAATCCCGGCGATTTCGTGCTGTGGAAGCTGTCCTCCGATAACGAACCCGGCTGGGAAAGCCCCTGGGGTCGCGGCCGTCCGGGCTGGCATATCGAATGCTCGGCGATGAGCGGCCGTTATCTCGGCGAGGTGTTCGACATCCATGGCGGCGGTCTGGACCTGATCTTCCCGCACCACGAAAACGAGATCGCCCAGTCGCGCTGCGCACATGGGACTCAGGTGATGGCGAATGTCTGGATGCATAACGGCTTCGTGCAGGTCGAAGGCAAGAAGATGTCGAAATCCGACGGAAACTTCATCACCATCAACCAGTTGCTGGAGACCGACACATTCGGCGGCCGCAAGTGGCCGGGCGAGGTGCTCAGGCTTGCCATGCTGATGACGCATTACCGCGAGCCGATCGACTTTTCGGTGAAGAGGCTCGAGGAGGCCGAGAGGCTTCTGGCCAAGTGGCCGGCAGTCGATCCGTCCGATATCCCGGAAGGCAGCGCGCCATGCCCGATCGTGCTCGAAGCGCTCACCGACGATCTGAACACGGTCGCCGCCGTGCAGCGCATCCACGCGCTAGCGCAGGAAGCCAATGCCGACAAGACGCTGCTGCCGATGTTTGCCGCCAGTGCTGCGCTTCTCGGTGTGCTGCCGAAGAAGACGGAAGTCGATGAAGCGCTTGCAGGTGCCGTCGATGCGCTGGTCGCCATGCGGCTTGAAATGCTGAAGGCGAAGAACTTTGCCGAGGCAGACAGGATTCGCGACGAACTGTCGGCCAAGGGAATTCAGTTGAAGGACGGCAAGGACGCCGCAACCGGCGAGCGGGTGACGACCTGGGAGCTGAAGCGGTAGGCTTGCAGCGTCGGGGCGAGCGGCCCTATTCTGCAACCGGTACGTCAAGGAGGAGGCCGCGTGATGACCCAGATCCATACCGGTGGCTGCCAGTGTGGGGCGATCCGTTATCGTGCGGAGGGCGAGATCGGTTTTCCGCATGTCTGCCATTGCCGCATGTGCCAGAAGGCGGCGGGGAACTATTTCATGCCCTTTGGTGGGGTGATGCATGAGAATTTCACGCTCACCCGCGGCGAGCCGGCGTGGTTCCAGTCTTCCGAAACCGTGCGGCGCGGCTTCTGTCGAGATTGCGGCACGCCGCTGTTTTACGACGGCGGGCACGATCATGTCAGCATCACGCTCGGCTCGCTCGATGCTCCGGAAAGCGTAAAGCCCGACATGCAGACCAACCTTGAGCGCAAGATGCCCTGGTTTGGTGAGCTTAACGGTCAGCATCATGAACCCGGCATGGATACGACGCCGCAACAGGCTGCCGAAATTGAGAAGAGCAGCCGGCAGCATCCCGACCACGATACGCAACATTGGCCGAAAGCCGGATCGGAGTTCTGGATTTGACCCATCATTTCCATAGCGGCGGCTGCCAATGCGGTGCGGTTCGCTTCGTCATCGAAGGCAAGCCGAGCCAGTCGTCGATCTGTCACTGTCGCATGTGCCAGAAAGCGTTCGGCGCCTATTATGCGCCGCTGATCTCGACACGGGGCGCGAGCTTTCGCTGGACGCGCGGAGCACCGAAACAGTTTCCGTCGTCGAACCATGTGATGCGCGGTTTCTGCGGCAATTGCGGCACGCCGCTGACCTATGAGGCTGCCGACGGGATTGCCGTTTCTGCCGGTGCGCTGGACGATCCTTCGGCGCTACCGCCATCGATCCAGTATGGCGTCGAGGCGAAGGTGCCGTTCGTCGATCATCTCGGCGCGCTTCCGGCGCATCACACGATGGACGATATCGCGGAAGCCCCCTTCCTTGCCGATATCGTATCCAACCAGCATCCCGACCACGACACCGATACCTGGCAACCGGTTCCGGCCTCAGGCGGAACCACCAAGGAGGATGAGGCATGAGCGAGACGACAGGAACGGATGCAGCAAGAACCGGCGGATGCCAGTGCGGCGCCGTGCGCTTCAGTATCCATGGCACGCTTGGCCGCGCCTCGATCTGCCATTGCCGCATGTGCCAGAAAGCCTTTGGCGGTTTCTTCGGGCCGCTTGTCTCGGCACCGCAGGATGGGGTCGAGTGGACCCGCGGCGAGCCGACCTATTTCCAGTCGTCGGTCAATATCGACCGCGGTTTCTGCAAGCGTTGCGGCACGCCGCTTACCTACCGGCATCCGCAGGGCATCGAGATTGCCATCGGCGCCTTCGACGAGCGCGATGATCTGGCGCCGCAGGTTCAGGTCAACCATGCGTTCAAGCTGCCCTGGGTCGAGACGATCTTCGATGCACCGGTGCATGGCGACGTCGATTATTACGACCGGCAGGAGCAGATCATCTCCTTCCAGCATCCAGACCACGATACCGAGAATTGGCCCGAGAAAGGCTTGCATCTGTGACCGACATTCTGCGCACGCTCTATCCCGTCTCCACCCCTTACGACACCGGCACGCTGGATGTCGGCGACGGGCATGTGATCTACTGGGAACGTCATGGTCGCAAGGGTGCAAAACCCGTCGTCTTCCTGCATGGCGGACCGGGCGGCGGGATCACGCCGATCCAGGCGCGGCTGTTCGATCCGCAACTCTACGACATCCTTCTGTTCGACCAACGCGGCTGCGGCCGCTCTACACCGCATGCCGGGCTTGAGGCCAATACAACCTGGCATCTCGTTGCCGATATCGAACGGCTACGCGAAATGGTCGGCGTTGAAAAATGGCAGGTGTTCGGCGGTTCGTGGGGTTCTACGCTCGGGCTTGCCTATGCCGAGACCCATCCAAACCGAGTGACCGAGCTTTTGCTGCGCGGCGTCTATACGCTGACGAAGCCGGAACTCGACTGGTACTACCAGTTCGGTGTTTCGGAAATGTTTCCCGACAAGTGGGAAGCCTTCGTTGCGCCCATTCCGGAGGCCGAGCGTCACGAGATGATGGCCGCCTATCACCGCCGCCTGACCGGCACAGACCCGGCGGAACAGATCGCCTGCGCCAAGGCATGGAGCGTGTGGGAAGGCTCAACGATCACGCTTTTGCCGGAACCGGATCTGGCTTCGAAACATGATGAAGACCATTTCGCGCTCGCGTTTGCGCGGATCGAGAACCATTTCTTCGTCAATGCAGGCTGGTTGGATGAAGGCCAGCTCTTGCGTGATGCGACGAAGCTTGCCGGAATTCCCGGCGTCATCGTGCATGGCCGTTACGACATGCCCTGCCCGCTCAAATATGCCTGGCAGCTTTCGAAGGTCTGGAAGGATGCGGATTTCCATATCGTCGAAGGTTCAGGCCACGCCGTTTCCGAACCGGGGATCACCGACCGGCTGATCCGCGCGACGGACCGATTTGCAGGGAAGGCTTGAGGCGATGTGCCGGATAGTCTCCAACATAAACATACCGCTCTGGGAGGAGCATCCATGACGACCCGAGACCGCATATATCTCTTCGACACCACCCTTCGTGACGGGCAGCAGACGCCCGGCGTCGATTTTTCCGTCGAGGACAAGATCGCGATTTCGGCGATGCTGGATGAGTTCGGCTTCGATTATGTCGAGGGCGGTTATCCCGGCGCCAATCCGACCGACACAGCCTTCTTCACCGGGAAGCGGACGACCAAAGCAAAATTCGTCGCCTTCGGCATGACCAAGAGGGCCGGCATTTCCGCTTCCAACGATCCCGGCCTTGCCACGCTTCTGCAGGCGAAGAGCGATGCAGTCTGTTTTGTCGCCAAGAGTTGGGACTACCACGTCAGGATAGCGCTCGGCTGCACTAATGACGAAAACCTCGCCTCAATCCGCGAGAGCGTCGAGGCGACCAAGGCTCAAGGCAAGGAGCCGCTGGTCGATTGCGAACACTTTTTCGACGGCTACAAGGCCAACCCGGACTATGCGCTGGCCTGCGCCCGCACCGCCCATGAAGCCGGAGCACGCTGGATCGTGCTGTGCGACACCAATGGCGGCACGCAGCCGGATGAGATCCGCGAGATCGTCTCCGCGGTCATCGCGGCCGGCATTCCCGGCAGGTCGCTTGGCATCCATGCGCATGACGATACGGGCCAGGCGGTCGCCAATTCGCTTGCCGCCATCGAGGCGGGCTGTCGCCAGGTGCAGGGTACGCTCAACGGCATCGGCGAGCGCTGCGGCAATGCCAATCTGATCACGCTGATCGGCACGCTCTGTCTGAAGGAGGCCTATGCTTCCCGCTTCGAGACGTCGATCGACCCGGAGCGTTTGTCGGGGCTGACGCGCCTGTCGCATTCCTTCGACGAGCTTCTCAACCGCTCGCCCAATCATCAGGCGCCTTATGTCGGGGCATCCGCCTTCGCCACCAAGGCGGGCATACATGCTTCGGCACTGCTCAAAGATCCGCGGACCTATGAGCATGTGACTCCGGACAGCGTCGGCAACCTGCGCAAGGTCATGGTGTCTGATCAGGGCGGCAAGTCGAATTTCATCAATGCCTTGAAGCGCCGCGGCATAGAGGTCGCCAAGGACGATCCAAAGCTCGATCACCTGATCTCGATCGTCAAGGAACGCGAAGCCTCAGGCTATGCCTATGAAGGGGCCGATGCGAGTTTCGAACTGCTCGCGCGGCGAACGCTTGGCACAATCCCGGAATTCTTTTCGATCGACGGTTTTCGCGTCATGGTCGAGCGTCGTTTCGACAGTCTCGGACGCATCAAGATCGTGTCCGAGGCTGTGGTGAAGATCGTCATCGACGGCGAGAACCATATGTCGGTGGCGGAAGGCGACGGCCCGGTCAACGCGCTCGACCTGGCGCTCAGAAAAGATTTCGGCAAATACCAGAATGAGATCGATGACCTCGTTCTGGCCGACTTCAAGGTGCGCATTCTGAACGGCGGCACCGAGGCTATCACCCGCGTCCTAATCGAATCCACCGATGGCAGCGGCGTGCGCTGGTGGACGGTCGGCGTGTCGGAAAACATCATCGACGCCTCGTTCCAGGCACTGATGGATTCGGTCATCTACAAGTTGATGAAAAACCGCGAACTGGCCGGCAGGATCGCGGCGGAGTAAATCTCCGCCGCAACTCGGGTCATATTATTCAAACAGCTTCAGCGCGCAGCTACCTGACGGTCGAGGAAATCCTGGATCAGCGGCGCGATCTCGTCCAGCTTGTCTTCCAGAGCAAAATGCCCGGTATCGAGGAGATGCAGTTCGGCATCGGGAATATCCCGCAAATAGGGATGAGCACCCTCTGCCGGAAAGATCTTGTCGTTCTCGCCCCAGACGATCAGGGTCGGGGGCTGGCGGTCGCGGAAGAAGGCCTGGATTTCCGGATAGAGCGCAACATTGGTGCGATAGTCATAAAACAGATCGAACTGGATTTCGTTATTGCCCGGACGATCCAGAAGCGGTTGGTCGTGCGCCCAGTTGTCCGGGCTGATGCGGGATATGTCCTTCACACCGTCGGTGTACTGGAATTTGGTCCCCTCCAGCGTCACCATGGCGGCCTGCGCGTCGCGATCCTTCTGCGAACCACTTGCCCAATAGGCCTTGATCGGATGCCAGAATTCCCCCAGCCCCTCTTCATAGGCGTTGCCGTTCTGCACGATCAGGCCAGTTACCCGCTCGGGATGCTTGAGCGCCAGGCGATAACCGACCGGTGCGCCGTAATCCATCACATAGAGGGCGTAGCTTCCGGCACCCAACTGGCCGAGCAGGTCATCGACGATATCGGCATAGTGCGCGAAGCTGTAGGTGAACGTCTTGTGATCCGGCGCATCGCTCGACCCAAAACCCGGATAGTCCGGCGCAATCACTCGGTAGCGATCGGCCAGCAGCGGGATCAGGTTGCGGAACATATGCGAGGATGTCGGAAAGCCATGAAGCAGAAGGACCACGGGTCCATCGGCGGGGCCGGCTTCGCGATAGAATATCTTCAAGCCCTCGACGGTGGCGGTGCGGTAATGCACCGTGACCGGCTGACGGTGGGCATTCTTCACTTCAGTCATTTCCATTCTCCAAGTGGTTGACATTACAATCGAAACTTTCAACGCTTAAGCTGGTCTTTCGACCGGCGGCACGAGTGTCCGGCATAGGTCCGGCGAACGGGGAGACGATGGACCGCATAGAAGCCATGTCGATGCTGATCGAGGTTGCCGACACCGGCAGCCTTTCTGCTGCCGCAAGGGCGCTCAATATCCCGGTCACCACGCTCTCGCGCAAAATCTCCGATCTCGAAGCCGCTCTCGGGGCCAAGCTTCTGGTTCGCAGCACCCGCAGGATCGATCTCACCGATGCCGGCATCGGTTACCTTGCCGCGGCCCGGCGCATTATCGAGCAGGTAGAGGAAGCCGAGCGGGAGGCTGCGGGCGAGTTCACCGTGCCGAAAGGCAGGCTGGTGATCACCGCGCCGATCCAGTTCGGCCAGCTGCATGTTCTGCCGGTCGTCACCGACTTCCTTGCCCGTTTCCCGCAGATCGACATCCGCCTGCTTCTGCAGGACCGGAACCTGCAGCTGGTCGAAGAGCATATCGATATGGCCGTGCGGATCGGCCGGTTGCCGGACAGTTCGATGATCGCGACCGCTGTCGGATCTGTCCGGATGGTTGTTTGTGCCAGCCCCCGGCTGATCGAGGCTCAGGGCATGCCGCAAAGCCCGCAGGAGCTTTCGCGCTTCCCAGCAATCACCATCGAGACACCTCTGTCGCAATCTGCCTGGCAGTTTCGCGATCCGGATGACCGCTCGCTCCTGACGCTCTCTCCGCCCCCTCGCCTTTCAGTCACCACGGTCGAGGCGGCATTGCAGGCGGCGATCCGTGATGCCGGCGTCATTCGTCTGTTCCACTATCAGGTCGCCGATGCGGTAAAGGCCGGTGATCTCAAAATCATTCTCGAAGAGTACGAAACCGACCCCGTGCCGGTGCAGTTGATCCATGCCTCGCGGGGGCAGATGCCGATCAAGATGCGCAGCTTTCTCGACTTCGCGGTTCCGAGGTTGCGCGCGGTCTTCCCGATAGGGACCTAGATTGCCCCCGTGCCTGCCCTGGCCCTCAGTTCCGCATTTTCCTTTTCAAGCTCGGCAAGGCGCTCCTGCATCGGGCGCATCGCGGCAGCGATCTCCCGCTCGGTGAAGCGCGGGGTGATGTGCTGCGGGCAGTTCCAGTCGAAAGCTTCCAGCCGCACCCGGAAGATGCGCTCGGCCCTGCCGCGATAACCGGCATCGGTAACGAGCGCAGTAATCGACGGATCCTCGTCCAGCGCCAGTTTTTCGACATGGGCATAGATTTTCAGCCGAGCGCGGCGCGGATAATCCATCAGGAAGAGGCAGGCCTTGTCGCTGGCGGCCAGATTGCCGGTCGAGATATACTGGCGATTGCCGCGGTAATCGGCGAAAGCGAGCGTCCGGTCATCGACGACTTTGAGAAAGCCTGCAGGCCCGCCGCGATGCTGGATGTAGGGCCAGCCGGTCTCGGAGACCGAGGCCATGTAGAAACTATCGCGCTCGGCGATGAAGGCCTTTTCGCTTTCGGTGAACCGATCCATCGTGCGGTCGCCACCGAAATCGGACCAGAACTGATCGACACCCATTTCGGCCTGTGCTGCCCGCACGCTTGGCGTCGAGGCGATATCCAGAAATCCGTAGGACATGGCGTTCTCCCTTGAAACCAGAGCGGGGGATCGTTGAAGATCGCGTCCGGCCCGTTGGAAGGACTATGCCGTTTTTCATTCATCGTCGTAATCGGGTATTTTCGGAGATCATCTCTCCGAAAAATGGAGAGATGAAATCGCGTTCGACGCGATGGCCCTTATTGGATGGAAAAATGCAGCCAGTCAGGGCTCATCAAAGGACAGACCCCAATCCTCCTCGCCATACCATTCCTCACCTTTCGGCGGGGTCTTCCAGCGCAAGCTCTTTACCTTGCGCAGGCCACGGGCACGGAATGCGCCCTCAAGCCCGGCATGTCGCCCTTCAGGCACCGGCTTGCCGCTCTCACCCCAGATGAACGACACAATCTGGATAAACCGTGCGCCAAAACCCCGAGCCTGACGGTCGATCATCAGATAGGCGGCGTGACGGGTAAAACCGGTGCGGCGGCTATTCTGGACAGCCGGAATGCCAAGCGGAAAGATCAGGCGGCCATTCGGCGCCAAATTTTCAATCCAGGCTTCCGGCGGATGGTCGAGGGCGAAGTTGGCGTAGATGACATCGGCTTCCTGCTTGGGCCAGTCCGATGCATCGCCCTGAACGATCTCGACATTGTCGTATGCGGCAAGATTGGCCTTGGCCCTTGCGGCAAGCGCAGTATCGTATTCCACGCCGATCACGCGACCTGACGGGCCGACGAGTTCGGCCATGATCGCAGTATAGTAACCGGCACCGGCTCCCATATGCACGACCGTCTCGCCTTCGCGGATATTGAAGGCACCAAATGCTCCGGCATGCAACGAGGGAGAGCCGTTATTGATGCCCTTCTCCGTATCGAGGCCGACAAGAACATCCTGATAAAGCACGATAGGATCGGTCGAGGCGACGGGACGGTATCCATCGCTGTAAAAATCATCGAAGATCCAGGGCGGCGGGCCAACATAGTCTTCGCGGGCCACGCGCGCGAAAGCTACGAGCAACCTATCGTTTTTGTCTATTCCGGCCTTGGCAAGCAGTTGAAGCGCATAGTTGCGGCGATGCGCGGGTTCGTCTTCCAAATTCATCCATATCCCCTAGGCTGTCTTCAACCATGCCGCCCTCTCCTGTTGGTCAGGTTGCATGGCCGTTTCGCGCCATAGTGGCAGGATGAATGACTTGTCTCAATGCAAGGTTCAAAGAAATGAATTGGTAGCACAGGGCACGATCCTGTAATTGCGCTTAGACAATTACAACAGAATGCCGGAAACACCCCATGGCCAGCCAAAACCCAGCGTCTCCCGCCACAAATCCGGTTGCCGTCAACGAAGACACGCCGCGCGGTTTTGCCTTCGGCCTCACAGCCTATCTGCTCTGGGGTTTTCTGCCGTTCTACCTGAAAGCGGTGGGCCATCTTCCGGCGATGGAAGTGCTGGCGCACCGTGCGCTCTGGTCGGTGCCGGTGGCCGGCATCGTGCTGATCATACTCGGCCGGCTGAAAGATGTCCGGGCGGCGCTCAAGAACCCCCGCATGCTCGGCATGGCCTGCGCCACCGCGACGCTGATTACCCTCAACTGGGGCGTCTATGTCTGGGCGGTCGCCGCCGGACACGCGCTCGATGCCGCGCTGGGTTATTTCATCAACCCGCTGTTCAGCATTTTTCTGGCCGCCGTCATCCTGAAGGAAAAGCTCGCTCCGCTGCAGATGGCGGCCATCGGGCTTGCGGTCGTGGCCGTCGCCATCCTCGCCTGGGGCGCCGGCGGGCTTCCGTGGGTCTCCCTGGCGCTGACCGTTACCTGGGGCATCTACGCGCTTTTGCGCAAGACGCTACCGATCGGCCCCAACCAGGGGTTCTTTCTCGAAGTGCTTTTGATCAGCATTCCGATGCTGCCCTATGTGATCTGGCTCGAAGCCACAGGACAGGGGCATTTTCTCGGCGGAACCGGTTTCGACATGGGCATGTTGGCACTTTCCGGTGTCGTGACGGCCGGGCCGCTGATGATCTACGCGAACGGCGCCAAACTGCTGAAACTATCGACCATCGGCATCATGCAGTATATTGCGCCGACGATGATCTTCCTGATCGCCATCTTCGCCTTCGGTGAACCACTGAGCTCGATAAAGCTTACAAGTTTCGTCTTGATCTGGGCGGCGCTGGCGCTCTACACCATCGCCATGTTGCGACAGCTGCGCGGTCGCTGACTTTCAAGGACACCCTTTCATGCAGATGTCAGACATTCCCTTCGGCACGACCGACTGGTCGAGCGTCGAGCCGACCGTACACAAGGGCGACACCGGCCATTCGACCTGGCGCACCCAGCATTTCGGCGGCATCCGCGTGCGGATGGTCGAGCACTCGCCGGGCTACCTGGCCGACCACTGGTGCGAAAAAGGTCATATCCTTCTGTGCCTGGAAGGCGAGATGACAACCGAACTCGCCGACGGGCGCGTCTTCGTGCTGAAGCCCGGCATGAGCTATCAGGTCGCCGACAATGCCGAGCCGCATCGCTCCTCGACCACGATCGGGGCCAAGCTTTTTATCGTCGATTGACGCCAGTTTCCGCCGTCATCCTCGGGCTTGTCCCGAGGATACATCCAGGTTGATGCAGCTGAGACGTAGCAGATCCTCGGGTTCAACCCGTGGACGAGCATGACGACCGTGTACTTAAAGCTTCGAGATAACGGCCTCTTCGCCCTTGGACGAAGTCGTGACCTCATCACGCTCCAGAATTGCCGGAACGATATCGTCCACCTCCGATATGACCAGCGGCTGGACGAGATGGGCGCGATGGATGAAACCCTCGCTGCGCATATGATTGACCAGCGATAACATCGGATCCCAGAAGCCGCCGATATTGGCGAAAACCATCGGCTTTTCATGGCGGCCAAGTTGGCCCCAGGTCATGATCTCGACGATTTCTTCCAGCGTGCCTATACCGCCGGGAAGCGTGACGAAAGCGTCGGAACGCTCAAACATCTTGTGCTTACGCTCATGCATGTCCGCGGTCACGATCAGTTCGTTCAGCTGGCCAAGCGAATGGCGCGTCGCCTCCATGTCTACGAGGAATTCCGGGATGATGCCGGTCACTTCTCCTCCGTTCGACAGGACGCCCGCTGCAACCGCGCCCATGATACCCTTGGTCCCGCCGCCATAGACGAGCCTGAGGCCATGCGCAGCAATCGATTTTCCAAGTGCGCGACCGGCAGCAATATAGGCAGGGTCTCGGCCAGGCTGGGAGCCGCAATAGACGCAGATGGATCGTATTGGCACAGTTTTCTCCATTGGGCATTCAAAGGGTGCGACAGTTGAGACCGCACCACGCAGATTTGACGGGAAAATCCCGCAAGAGCAAGGCTTTATGATGTGAAAAGCTTGTTAAGAAGTCTGGAAAGGGCTAATCGGTAAAGTAGCGAAAACTCAGGCCCTTAAGAGGCAATAGACGATGAAGAACCGTGCCGGCTGGCTCGCCCTGATTGTACTTGCAATTGCTTCGCTGTTGATGATCTTCTTTGTCATGCCGAGGATCAACCAGGAAAGCAAGCCAGTCGCAGCTGCGATCAATGCTGCCGGTGACGCGGTGAAGAATGCCGTGACCGAGGGCAACAAGCCTGCCGAGACCGCAAAGGTCGAGCCGCAGGTAACCACCCCCTCCGCGCCAGCGCCCGCCAATGCGCCTGCAGCCTCGCCGGCACCCGCCGCCGCCCCTGCGCCGCGAACGGCTGCGACCGATACGCCGACATTCGATGTCCTGCGCGTCGAGCCGGATGGCTCCGCGGTTATTGCCGGCCATGCAGCCCCCAATTCGACACTTGAGATCACCAATGGCACATCCGTCATCGCCAAAGTGGATGTTGGCCCGAGCGGTGATTTTGCCGCCGTGCTCGACAAGCCGCTGCCGCCCGGCGACCACCAGCTCGTGCTGAAGGCGACTGCCAAGGACGGAAAGGTTACAAGCTCGGAAGAGATCGCGACGGTCTCGGTTCCCGCCGACAAGAACGGCAAGCTTCTCGCCATGGTGACCAAGCCCGGCAAGGCCAGCCGCCTGATCGCGGTTCCGGAAGAGGCCGGCAAGGCGGCTTCCGCAGCGGCGACAAGCCAGCCTGCAGCGCCTTCAGCAGGCGCCGAGGCCGCCACGACAGCACCGCAATCCGGCGGCGTAGCATCCGCGCCCGTTTCCGGTACGACCTCCCCCGCAGCCGCCACCTCTCCCCTGCCTGCCATGTCGAGCGAATTGCAGATCACGGCGGTCGAGATCGAGGGCTCGAAGATCTTTATTGCCGGCGTGACGAAATCGGGCCGTCAGGTTCGCGGCTCCGCGGATGGTTCCGTCGTCGGTCAGGCTCAGTCGGGCGGAGACGGAAATTTCGTCATCGACGGAAGCGCCAACCTGACCGTCGGGGATCATCGCATCGCCGTCGAGGCGCTCGGCAGCAACGGACAGGTTCTGGTTCGCGTGGAAGTGCCGTTCAACCGGCCAGCCGGCGAACAGGTCGCAGCAATCGCATCACCGGCACCGGCCAGCCCGGTCACGGTCGCCGATGGTGGCGCGTTCGACAATCTGCGCGGACAAGTGGCCAAGGCCTTCTCGTTGCTCAAGGGCCTCTATGAGGCCGGCAAGGTTCCGACGCTCGAAAACATGAC
This sequence comes from Neorhizobium sp. UBA3556, assembly GCA_002376235.1. Taxonomy (GTDB): domain Bacteria; phylum Pseudomonadota; class Alphaproteobacteria; order Rhizobiales; family Rhizobiaceae; genus Neorhizobium. Next base: position 173,851 of record DFNX01000003.1, read on the forward strand.
GGCGGCCCGCTCGTCGACGTCCATCGCGCTGCAGTCACTGGCCGAATACAGGTTGCCGGCAGGCGCCTCCATCAATGCGACCGAGGCTGTCGGCCTCACAGCCGGTCATGCCAATGCGGCCCGTCAGGCGCTGGAAGCCCTGCCCCGCGACGTGGCAGCGGTCGGTGCCTCGCTGGACAACCTGACCAAGCTGATTGCCGAGGCCGTCGGTCCGGCGCTGGCCCAGCAGTTCGGTGGTGCACCGCAGACGATGGCTTCCACCGATGGAACACGCACTATCGAGCAGGCGCCACTCACCCAGAGCAGCAGCAACTCCGTCATCATCCGCCGCGGCGACACCCTGTGGCAGATCGCACGGCGCGCTTATGGCCAGGGCGTGCGCTACACGACGATCTATCTCGCCAACGAGGAACAGATCGCCAATCCCGACGTCATCCAGCCAGGCCAGATTTTTGGCGTGCCTGAGCAGTTCCGTCCTGATTCCGAGGAACTGCATCGCGAGCGGCTGCAGCATCGCAAGGGATGATTTTGGCCGATCAGGCCTCGATGATCGCATTTTCCCGGCCGACGTTCCGACAGGAGCGTCGGCCGAAGCATTTCGGGGCTACGGTTTTCTCGCCGAAAACGGGGATGCTGAGACGGCCAGGAAAAAAATCTCCGGCACGATGTCAACGGCTTAGCAATATTCTTCGCGCGTCATCATCCCCGCAAATCCCGACAGGCGGATAATCGAGCCGTCATCGGATGGGAACCGGGTTCGCGAACCGGCATCCTCAACGGGTTGCAACTCGGTTTCCGGTGATGGTCGCAACTGCGATCCGACGAGAACTGACACGTCTCAATGGATCAATCAAACGGCCGGGGCAGGCGGAAAGCCTGAAATACCAAACTCCCCATACCACCCACCTGCCCCTTCCCTTCTCACCGAACCGGTCTCGCCGGTGCGGCTATCGGCGCTTGCTTTTTTGCCATAGGGAAGTCCGATCGCGAGCGCGGATTGACAACGTCCGTGCAGACTGGAAAACCGGTTCATCACCATTTGGAACAATACATATGGGAGGCTGCCATGCTGCGCCCGTGGATTTTGATCGTCGCATTCTGTTTGATTGCCGTAAATGCGGCGCAGGCGCAGGAAACGCAGGAGAACGTAATCCTTTCCGTCGATCGGGGCGTGGTGCGATGGGCCGCGGTCTACAAGGCAAGGCCGGAGCGGCAGGACGACCCTTATTTCCATGTCCGCGTTTTCGAACACGAGAAGGGCTGGCAGCCATGGAGGTTCAAACAACTCGCCTTCCATATGGCCGTCACCCCCGAGGCTCTTCAAGCCAGCCGCATCGACAAGAAGGCAAGGGTCTATAATTACAAGGATGTCGAATTCCGCACGTCTTATCGCCGCTGGCTCGATGGTCCACGGCCACGCAGCGAGGTTCCCGTGTGCGACACCAATATCCTGAACTGCATCGCCGAACTGCAATAGCGTTGCGCGCTCCGTCTCAGCGGTGCGCTTTTGCAAGCACAACCGGTTACTGACCGTAGAGGCCAGAAGCCAGGAAGACCGCGGCCGCCAGAAAGACTGGAACGGACCAGTATTCCATTCTGATGAAGAACAAATCGTGGCGCTCCCCGGGTATCGCCGTCCTGTGCAAATACCGTCCGAGCTTCCAGTTGATGATCCCGGCGATAAGAAAGACTGCCGCGAATTCGTAGATTTTCGTCCAGTCCGGCAGATGCAGCGTCTCGGTTACCCAGAGCGCGGCAAAAAGCCCCGCAAAAATCACGCCTCCAATAAGAGGGATGGTGAGAAAACCCCATCCACGCCAGATAACAACCATTTAAATCCAACCAATCCGATAAAAGCCAATGGCCGCATCGCCAACAAGAGCCGATTGCAGCACCCTAGGGAGAGGCAACGCCTGCATGCGTTGCCGGGATCTCGACCGACTAATTCAGCTCTGCGAGCATTTCGTCGTAGACCTTGCACGCGCCGCTCAAATCCGTCGCCGCCTGGGCCTGCCCTGCCGCCATTTTCTGCGAAACTGCCGCAGCCTTTTGCGGATCCCGTGCAGCCAATTCCTGCATTTTCTGCGAAATTTCAGTGGCCTTGGCAGTCAGGTCTTCTGCCGTGCAGGCAAAAGAAGGAGTTGCTGCGAGAATGAGGGCAGCGGTCAAGAGATAGTTTTTCATATTATTCCTTATCGAAATCCCCGTCGTGAACGGGCGTCGCGGTGGAATTCATGCGACCATTATCAGTGTGTGCGGACATGATGCCGAAAATGTCCCGAACGGGACAGCAATCTCTATAGGCCCATCGTTCCAGCCTTGCAAATTCTCATGCCCCTTCAATGCGTTCGCAAGGATCGATCAGTCGCAGCCATAGAAAGGTGCAAACTCACTTCATGGCTGCTCCGAAAAAATGAGCAAAGCCATATCTTTTGTTCTGCCCTCTTGTTCTCCCCTCTCGCGCTCCACCTCCCAAAGCCAGAACACGCCCTATTTCCAGCGGAAACACCCGTCTCGACATTGCATCGGAAGCCTTTGCCGCCTATCTGCCGGGTGGCGCCTGTTTCGCGCGTTCCGGAGACCTGCATGTCAATCAAGAAGAAGATCGTTTCGGCGGATGACGGTAATCCGTTGGGAACACTCGTCAACCTGTGGCCCTATATGTGGCCGACGGGTCGGGCGGACCTGAAGGCGCGGGTGCTCTGGGCAACTTTTTTCCTCATCCTTGCCAAACTGGTGCTTCTCTCGGTTCCCTATTTCTTCAAATGGGCAACCGACGCGCTGAACGGCAAGCTGGACCTTTCCGGGACCGTGGCGGGCCTCCTGCCAGCCTTTCTGCTTGGCGCCGTGGTACTGGTCATCGCCTATAATTTCACTCGCATCCTGCAGGTGGGCCTGAACCAGCTGCGTGACGCGCTGTTTGCCTCTGTCGGGCAGCATGCGGTGCGCCAGCTCGCCAACAAGACCTTCGTGCATATGCACCAGCTGTCCCTGCGCTTCCACCTGGAGCGCAAGACGGGCGGCCTGTCGCGGATCATTGAGCGCGGCACAAAGGGTATCGAAACGATCGTCCGTTTCACGATCCTGAATTCGGTGCCGACACTGATCGAATTCGTGCTGACCGCCATCATCTTCTGGGCGGCCTACGGCTTTGCTTATCTGGCGGTCACGGCCATCACCGTTGCGGCCTATATCTGGTTCACCATCAAGGCCAGCGACTGGCGCATCGCCATTCGCCGGACGATGAATGACAGCGATACGGACGCCAATACCAAGGCGATCGACTCGCTTCTGAACTTCGAAACGGTCAAGTATTTCGGCAATGAAGAGATGGAGGCCAAGCGCTTCGACGTGTCGATGGCGCGGTATGAAAAGGCTGCCACTCAGGTCTGGACCTCGCTTGGCTGGCTGAACTTCGGCCAGGGCGTGATCTTCGGTCTCGGCCAGGCCGTGATCATGATCATGTCGGCACTCGCGGTTCAACGCGGCGAACAGACGATAGGCGATTTCGTTTTCGTCAATGCGCTTTTGATGCAGCTTTCGGTTCCGCTCAACTTCATCGGCTTCGTCTATCGCGAAATCCGCCAGGGCCTGACCGATATCGAGCAGATGTTCGAGCTTCTGGAAGTCGAGGCGGAAGTAACCGACCGACCGGATGCAAAGCCCCTCGTGCTCAATACGACGGGAGCGCAGAAAGGTGCCATCGTCTTCAAGGACGTCCGCTTCTCCTATGATCCGGAGCGGCCGATCCTGAAAAGCATCTCGTTCGAGGTACCGGCCGGCAAGACGGTTGCAATCGTCGGCCCGTCGGGTGCGGGCAAGTCGACGATTTCCCGCCTGCTCTATCGCTTCTACGATATCCAGGGCGGATCGATCACCATCGACGGCCAGGATGTGCGTGACGTGACGCAGAAATCGCTGCGCGCGGCGATCGGCATGGTTCCGCAGGATACGGTCCTGTTCAACGATACGGTCGCCTACAATATCCGCTACGGACGGCCGAGCGCAGACGATACGGATGTGCAGACCGCGGCCGAGGTCGCCCAAATCGACACGTTCATCAAGCAGCTTCCGGCCGGATATGAAACGAAGGTCGGCGAGCGCGGCCTGAAGCTCTCGGGCGGTGAAAAGCAGCGCGTGGCGATCGCCCGCACGATCCTGAAAGCCCCGCCGATCCTTATCCTCGACGAGGCGACCTCGGCACTCGACACGACAACCGAACATGAGATCCAGTCGGCGCTCGACAGGGTTTCGGAAAACCGCACGACCTTGGTCATCGCCCACCGGCTTTCGACCGTGATCAGCGCAGACGAAATCATCGTGTTGCGCGCCGGCGAGATTGCCGAACGCGGAACGCATGCGGGTCTGCTGGCTGAAGGCGGGCTCTACGCTTCGATGTGGAATCGTCAGAGGGAAGCAACGCAGGCGGAAGAACATCTGCGCCAGGTTCGCGAAAGCGACGATCTGGGTGTCGTCACGCGCGGCACGCCTGCGGCGGAATAACGAGTCTCAAGAGCGGGTTAGGCAAAGACAATGAAGAGACGGGTGAACTATTCGTGGAAACGCATGGCGGTAGCGGGCAGCCTCGTGCTCGCCTACCTCCTTGTGCTGACCTTCTGGGGCTCGCCGCTTCTGGCACTGACGACCTGGCTCGGTCTCGTCGATCCGGCGAAAATCTGAAAACCCAGCGCCCCCAAGGGTGCCCGTCGGGCAACCGGACCGATGCTGTGCAGGCTATCGGCCGGATGGCAGGTTACCAACCAAGACATGGAACACCTGCCTTCGGCTGAGTTTTGCCGGCAATCATGTTTTCGCGGCGCTCTGGCGTGAATTCCGCCGTTTCACAAAGCACGAAAGTCGTCTTGTCGGCTCGGCGCGACAAAGGCTTTTCGGCGCCGTAGATTTCCGCCGCAGAACGCATGAACTGCGTGAACTCCTGCACGGAAATACCATCGGCCTGCCGAAGCTGGGCGATCAATGGGTCGGATAATACGTCTTCGATAGTCAGGTCGCGTTTCATGGTTTTGTCCTCTATCAAAACCTGTACACGGGGCGCACTACAGTCACATTGCAAAACTACGGCCAAAAAGGGGCATTTGCGATGTGGCAAATTCTCCCTATGCGAGAAATCTCACCCAAAGTTCGCGCGATTTTCAGGTCACAATCAAGATCGACAGCGCTTGGCCTACCCGCAGGTCATCAAACGCAAAAGACCGCCAACCGGGCGGCCTTGATCAAGAATGGGCAGCGGTAGTGCTCATTACGGAAGCAAGGTCCGCTCATGAGAAAGGCAGAATTTGAGCGAGGAAGATCCTCAAGCTCGGCTTCCAGCTTATCTATGCGACGAGCCGTAGCGCATGCGTTCACGGTAACGACGCTGACTCCATACCGTATAGACGACTGCGGCAATCACGATCGCGATATCCGCCATTGCTATAAGGCACCATGTAAGGGTCATTTCAAACTCTTCCGTTCTTTACCAAAGTTGCAGTACCAGAAGTGCTTCCAATAATGGTTTAAGCGCATTCCATGCATTTGACCTTGATGTAGGTCAGACGTCTCCTGCAGGACTTTCATGACAGTCTCATGAAAATCGAAGCAAGAACCGTGCCTATTTGCTGCAACGCACAAAAAAACGGATTACCTGTCGGAAATTCAACGCATCGCCCCCCGCAATGGTTGCAATCCCCACACGCTTTGGGGAGCGGAGCGGAACCGCATTGCCGCGAGTATCGTTTTTCGCTAGTCAGTGCCGTCTAACCAAGACAATAAGGCCCTCAGGGAGAAACAGTTGATCAACCTCTTCGACACCATTCGCAACACGCTCGTGCCAATCCACAAGGAAGGCTATGTCTTCGTTGCGATCTTCTTCGTCGTATCCTTGATCCTGGGCTACTTCGCTGAGCCACTCTTCTGGATCGGCCTCGTTCTGACGCTCTGGTGCGCCTATTTCTTCCGCGACCCAGAGCGTGTCGTGCCGCAGGATGACGACCTGATCGTCAGCCCGGCCGATGGCCGTATCAGCCACGTCGCCATGGTCGTTCCTCCGGCTGAACTCGGCCTCGGCTCCGAACCGATGCTGCGCATTTCGGTTTTCATGAATGTCTTCAACTGCCATGTGAACCGTTCGCCGGTCCGCGGTGAAGTCAAGGTCATCGAATATCGCGCCGGTCAGTTCGTCAATGCCGAGCTGGACAAGGCAAGCTCCGACAACGAGCGCAACGGCCTCGTCATCGAAAGCCGCCATGGCAATGTCGGCGTCGTGCAGATCGCCGGCTTCGTGGCGCGCCGGATCGTCTGCTGGGTGAAGCCCGGCGAGCCGCTCAATGCAGGCGAACGCTTCGGCCTGATCCGTTTTGGCTCGCGTCTCGATGTCTTCGTGCCGAATGGCGGTCAGGCGCGTGTGTCGATCGGCCAGCTTGCCATTGCCGGCGAGACCGTGCTGGCTGAATTCGGCTCGACCAAAGGCCCGTCGCTCGGCCGTCGCAGCTGATAATCGCATCAAGGAGAAAACGGATGATGGATATGCCCCCAGGAGAGCCGAACCGCTCGACCGACGAGGCCCGTGGTCCTCGTCTCAGGGAAATCCCCATCCGCCTGATGGTGCCGAACCTCATCACGGTTCTGGCTATCTGTGCGGGCCTGACGGGTATCAGGCTCGCCTTCGAGGGACGTTATGAACTGGCAGTCGCGATGGTTCTGCTGGCCGCCTTTCTCGACGGCATTGACGGGCGGATCGCCCGCCTGTTGAAGGCAACGTCGAAATTCGGCGTGCAGATGGATTCGCTTGCAGACATCATCAATTTCGGCGTCGCACCCGCTCTCGTCTCCTATGCCTTCCTGCTCGACGGCGCCCGTTCGCTCGGCTGGATCGCCGCCCTGCTCTATGCAATCGCCGCCGGTCTGCGACTGGCACGCTTCAACGTCATGGAAGATCGCGGCATCAAGGCGCCCTGGCAGTCGGAATTCTTTGTCGGCGTGCCCGCTCCCATGGGAGCCCTGCTGATGCTGCTGCCGGTCTATCTCGGCTTCCTCGGCGTCGAACGCACGCCGTTGTTCATCTATGGCAGCGTCGCCTACACGGTCGGCATCGGCTATCTCTTGGTCAGCCGCCTGCCGGTCTGGTCCGGCAAATCGAGCAAGATCCGCCGGGACATGATGTTTCCGATCATGCTTCTCGTCGTTCTCTATGTCGCGTTGTTGATGAGCTACACTTGGGAAGTGCTTTCGGTCACGGTCGTTGCCTATCTCTGCGTGCTGCCGTTCAGCGCAAGGGCATGGAAGCGACGCTACGGCACAATCACAATCGAAGACGAAGGCACGCACGTCTGACGCGTAGCCAGGAAATCTGGCACTCGCTGCAATGCACTGAAATTGCTGCATTGCAGCTCCGGCCTGCGGCAAGTTGCCACGCGTAGACTCACCTCATCGAAAAGAGACGGATAAGCCTTTATTCCGCCCCTATTGCCGGTGATTTCCCGGCGCCCCGCGGCACGTGAGAATCACGCGGGTGACATGATGAGGATAAAGACGTGAGCAACACCCCCAACAACGACAAACCCGAAGCAAAGCCGGACTTCACCAAGCATTTCCGTCCGCTCGGCATCAAGGCCGTGGCAGCAGCAGCGATGATGCTGAAGCGGAAGCCGAAGCTGACGCCGGTTCGCTAAACCGCTCAGAATTCGCTAAGCGCACTCCACAACAGACCGAGCGTCAGCGCACTCATGACAAGGCCGATCAGGCCGTCCAGAACCCGCCAGGCGGCGGGTCGGGCGAAGATCGGCGCCAGAAGACGGGCGCCGTAACCCAGCCCGAAGAACCAGACGAACGAGGCGGTGGCAGCACCAGCGCCATAGGCCAGACGTTCTCGCCCTTCAAAGCCGGCAGAAAGACTGCCGACGAGCAGGACGGTGTCGAGATAGACATGCGGATTGAGGAAGGTGAAGGCAAGGCAGGTCAATACCGCCGCCTTCAGCGACAGGCTCTCCGGTGCCCCTGCTGCCATGACCGCAGGGTGTAAAGCGCGTTTGAATGCGAGCGCCGCATATCCCCCCAAAAAGACCGCGCCACTGAGCGTGACGACCAGGATCAGTGTCTGCGACTGCGAGATGATCGCACCCATGCCGCCGACACCGGCTGCAATAAGCGTCGCATCAGACATCGCGCAGATCAGGCAGAGCAGGAACACGTGGCGGCGCAACAGGCCTTGACGCAGGATGAAGGCGTTCTGGGCGCCGATCGCAATGATCAGCGAGCCCCCGAGGGCAAAGCCGGACAGGCCGGCAGACATGATGTTCAATGAAAAGAATCCCGGTGGCGAAAAAATGGAAGAGCGACAGGTGGCTAGAAGAGCGACATCTGTGATGTGTCTTTGCCGGGTTTCGGAGGCTTGTCCTCAAGCTCCGCGACGGCAACCGGCTTCTGGATATCCGGCCCCATATTGGAGACCTTGTTGACCAGATCGGACACCGGGATCGCTTCGAAGAAATCGTCTTCGACGGGCTTCAGGAGGTCAGCGACCTGACGCGGCTCCTGCGTCTTGCATTCCAGCCAGCGCTCGAAATCTTCCGGCCTTATCACGACCGGCATGCGGTCATGAATGCCGCGGATCATGCGGTTGGGCTTGGTGGTCATGATCGCCGCGGTATCGACTTCCGATCCGTCGGCCGACGCGTAGGTTTCCATCAAGCCGGCGAAAACGATGACGCCGCCACTCCTCGGCCTGATCCAATAGGCCTGCGAACTCATCCCGCTTTCCTTCGGCGGGCGCTTCCATTCGTAGAAACCAGAGGCCGGAACGAGAATGCGGCGATGGCGCATGGAGGCGCGGAAAGAGGCCTTGTCGATCACGGTTTCAGAGCGGGCATTGATCAGCAGCGGGAAGTCGCGCATGTCCTTGACCCAGCCGGGGATCAGCCCCCAGCGCGCAAGCGTTGCCCGACGATCCGGCAGATTGCTGCCCGGCTTACGATCGGCCTGGCCGACCACGAGAATGGGCTGCGTCGGCGCGATATTGAATCGCGGCGGAAAATCATCCTCGAAATCGGCGACACCAACTGCGCCAAGAACTTCGTCCGGCTTGTGGGTCAGGGCATAACGTCCACACATCGGTTTTAGATGGCATCCGGTTTGAAAGCGGTCAAGAAACTCGACTGAGCAAAATCAGGCGCTGCGCGGTCCGAACAGTATGATCGCCCCGCCGACAAGGCAGACGACGGCACCTGTCACATCCCAACGGTCGGGCGAGCGGCCCTCGACACCCCAGAGCCAGAGAACCGAGGCAACGATATAGATGGCGCCATAGGCGGCATAGGCACGCCCCGCGGCCTCCGCAGGTACCAGTGCGAGCGCCCAGGCGAAGGCGGCGAGCGACACCATGCCCGGCGCCAGCCAGAGAGGCGACTTGTCGAGTTTCAGCCAGGCCCAGAAGGCGAAGCAGCCGGCGATTTCGGCAAGAGCGGCGAAAGCATAGAGGAGATAGGTCTGCATGGCGGGCTAGTCGAAATCCTGTCGTTTGACGTCTTGCGCCATGTGCATCACCGCGGATCGCGATCCGGTCGGTATAAGACCTGTAGTAGATGCAGCGCTGACGATAGGGAAGCGTTCTCAGGCCACTCGATATATATCTCGCGGGGCACCGGTGAAATCTGCTTTGGCGATCCACTCGATCTTCGCCGTCGAATGCCGGCACGCACAACCTCGGTCTCCGTGCCGAATCTGCCATTCTTCACAAGATCGGCAAGAATGCCGTCATAGGCCTCACCAAGAGAAAAGGTTTTAGCGCGTGCCATGCAATACTCCTCAGAACATGCAGGATATTGTATTTTGCAATATCCGTGCGATCGGCCAGAAGATCACAGTCGTGCCACTTCCCGCCGCAGAATGATGGACCTCAACGCCATGCCTCTTCCTGCCCAAGCCGCCTCTTCCGCAATCCTTGAACGCGACGGTAGTTTCCTCCTGATCCGGCGCAAGAACCCGCCGATGGCCGATCTCTTCGCCTTTCCCGGCGGACGGGCGGAGCCGGGCGAGACGCCGGCGGACACGGCACTGCGAGAGTTCCTTGAGGAAACCGGCATTCAGGCGCGCAATCCTATCCTCTTCACCACCTACGACTTAAAGAACGAAAAGGATGGCGGAAGCCATTTTTTCCTTTCCGTCTTCAGGGTCGAGGCCGATCGGCATATCGAGGCGATTGCTGCCGACGATGCGGCCGATCCTGGATGGTATACAGCGGAAGAGATCCGCCGCCTGCCCTGCCCGCCGAGCGTTCGCGATTGCGCCGAAAAGCTGGCGGCGCTCGCAGCCGACCGGTAAGATTGGCGCGTCGTATCGATGCCGAATCATGGACGAGCGAAGCGCCGCGCCGTGCCTGGACTTGAACCCAAGGAATTCCGTTTGAAATCCGCCGCCTGCCTCGCCCTGCCGCTTTTTCTCGCCATCGCCTCTCCGCTTGCAGCGCAGGCAACGAAGAAGCCCGCGCCCGAGAATAAGGCGCCCGTGCAGCAAACGGCACCGCCCGAGGCCGCCCTGCCAGCCCCCTATGACGGCCAGCTTTTAAGGCTTTCCGAAGTGCTGGGCTCGGTCAGTTACCTGAGGGAATTGTGCGGCGCGCCGCAGGAAGACTGGCGTCGGACGATGCGGCTGCTGCTCGATTCGGATGCGGCAAACGAGCCGGCGCGGCGCGAGCGGTTGACGGCAGCCTATAATCGTGGATACCGCTCCTTTGCTGCCGTGCACACATCCTGCACGCTTGCGGCACGCACCGCGGAAGAGCGGTACCGTAACGAAGGCGCAACACTTGCGACGGAAATAACCTCCCGCTTCGGAAATTAGCGGATTATTTACCTCTTTCGTCAGGAAGGCGTGTCGTTTCGATAAAAGGCTGATAAAGTTCTTAACGGCGCAGTAATCAAATCGGCCTCATTGGCCGGCACCGAGGAAAGTTCAGAATGCAGTCAGGCCTCAACGAAATCGATGACATGATCGTCCACGAGAAGATGCAGGTCGCGCTCGAATATCAGAACGACGCCTGGGCTGACGGACGCGCAGACGGTATCGAGCCGGAAATCATCGCCGATGCAGCAATTGCCTTTGCCATGCGCGAAACGATCCGCCTGCGTGGCGAAGAGGGTGCCGAAGCGCTGCTCGAATCGCTTCGCGAGCGCATGCTCGCCGGTGAGTTTTCTCCCGAACGCAACATTCAATAATAACCGAGCTTCCCATGCGGAACGCGGCTTTCAAATCGATGACGCTTTCGCTGCTGGCTTCAGCGGCGCTTTTGGCGTTTGCGCCCTCCTCTTTTGCACTCACCGATGGGCGCAATACGCCCAGTTCGGCAGAAGAGCAGGACACACTGGAGCAGAACGCCTTCGAAGGCACGACGCTGCCGCGACCCGGCCTTTCGCTTCAGAGCAATGACGCTGCCCCGGCAGACGATGGCGATGACAACGTTACAAAGCCGGATGCCGCCGCCTCGGACAAGCCTGCGGCCGATGCGCCTCCGGCCGAGATCATCCGTGACCTCTCCACCCTGCCCGCCCCGGTCAAGGCGATGCGCGAAAAGCTTGTCGAGGCTGCCGCCTCCGGCGACATCGGACGGCTGCGCCCCCTCATCGAAGGCACGCCGAAACCGCCGCAGGTGATGAATAACGAGAGCGACGACCCGATCGATACGCTGAAGAACTTTTCGGGAGATCCGGACGGCCAGGAAATCCTCGCCATCATGCTCGATCTTCTGGCGACGGGTGCAGCGCATATCGACAAGGGGACGCCGGAAGAAGCCTATGTCTGGCCCTATTTCACCGGCAAGACGCTGTCTTCGCTGACCCCGCCTGAACGGGTGGAACTGTTGCGCATCGTCACCGCAGGCGACCTGATGGGCATGGAAGAGACCGGGAATTACAATTTCTACCGGATCGGCATTTCGCCGGACGGCCAGCTGAAATTCATCTCCGGCGGCGATTGATTCGTTAGGGCCCGCCTCTCTCGCAGCGCAGGCACAGGCTCACGTCCTTCATATTTTACGCCCTCAGCAGGCATATTTAGGCTTTCCGAACGCGATCATTTTCGAATATGGAGGGTGCGGCTCATGTTTTGCTGCTTTCTTTCTGGCGCTCCGTCGCCGCACCACATTCCAGAGATGCCGTGATGCTTTCCCGTTTCTTTGCCTATTACCGCCCCTACAAGGGGTTGTTCATCCTCGATTTCGGCTGCGCGGTTCTCTCCGGCCTGCTGGAGCTTGGCTTTCCGATGGCCGTCAAGCTGTTCGTCGACCGGCTTCTGGTGACGCAGGAATGGCTGCTGATCGTGCTTGCTTCCGCTGCATTGCTCATCTGCTACGCACTGAATACCGGCCTGATGGTGGTCGTCACCTATTGGGGCCACATGCTCGGCATCAATATCGAGACCGACATGCGCCGGGAAGCCTTCAACCACATGCAGAAGCTTTCCTTCCGCTACTACGACAACCACAAGACCGGGCATCTGGTCGGGCGATTGACCAAGGATCTGGAAGAGATCGGCGAAGTGGCGCATCACGGTCCGGAAGACCTGTTCATCGCCATCATGACATTCATCGGCGCGCTGGTGCTGATGGTCTCGGTCAACTGGAAGCTCGCCGTGATCACCGCGCTGGTCGTGCCGCTGACGGCCTGGGTGACGAGCCGCTACGGCGCGCGGATGAGTGCCAATTTCCGCCGGCTGTTCGAGCGGGTCGGTGATTTCAACACGAGGATCGAGGAAAATGTCGGCGGCATGCGTGTCGTACAGGCCTTTGCCAACGAACCGCATGAGCGGGCGCTGTTCGAACGCGACAACCAGAACTATCGCCGGGTGAAGCTCGAGGCTTACAAGATCATGGCCGCCAGCACCTCGCTCAGTTACATGAGCATGCGCCTGACGCAGATGATCGTGATGGTCTGCGGCGCTTGGTTCGTGCTGCAGGGCGAATTGACCGCCGGCGGCTTCATCGGTTTCCTTTTGCTCGTCACCGTGTTCTTCCGCCCGGTGGAAAAGATCAATTCGGTGATCGAGACCTATCCGAAGGGCATTGCCGGTTTCCGCCGCTTCACCGAGCTTGTCGATACCGAGCCGGATATTGCCGATGCGCCGGATGCGGTTGCCGTCGGTGCGCTCAAGGGTGGCATCGACTATAATAACATCTCCTTCGGCTACAGCAGTGACAAGCCGATCCTCAACCATGTCAGCCTGTCCATCCGCCCCGGCGAGACGATCGCCTTTGTCGGTCCTTCGGGTGCTGGCAAGACGACGATGTGCTCGCTTCTGCCGCGCTTCTACGATGTTTCGAGTGGCTCGATCACGATCGACGGGATGGATATCCGCAGGATGACCAAGGCGTCCTTGCGCCAACAGATCGGCATCGTGCAGCAGGACGTCTTCCTGTTCGGCGGCACGATGCGGGAAAACATCGCCTATGGCCGCCTCGGAGCCAGCGATGCCGAAATCATGGATGCCGCAAGCCGGGCGCGGCTTGAAGACATGATTGCCGACCTACCGGACGGGCTGGACACGATTGTCGGCGAGCGCGGCGTTAAGCTTTCGGGCGGCCAGAAGCAGCGTGTGGCGATCGCCCGCATGTTCCTGAAAAACCCGCCAATCCTGATCCTCGACGAAGCGACTTCGGCGCTCGATACGGAAACCGAACGGGCGATCCAGCGGTCGCTTTCCGAACTTTCAGTCGGCCGCACGACACTAATCATCGCACACAGGCTTGCCACCATTCAGGGCGCAGACAGGATCGTCGTCATCGATGAGAGCGGCATTCTGGAACAGGGCACACATCAGGAACTGATCGCGCGGCGCGGCGCCTATAACCGCCTGCATTCCGCCCAGCACGGCCCTGATCACGCCTGAGGCAAAAAGCTGTGGTGGTCGGTGTCCGAATCGCCACAGTTGAAGGCCGTCGAGAAACTTGATAAAAGAAGGATAGTTTTACTCGTGGTCATTGGCACGAGAATGGAGCCGCGGGGTCGGAGCATGACGTTTCAGCCGAGAATGCGTAACCAGATCGAAGGCTTTTCGGTTCTGGGCGGATTGCGTCGGCGATACTGGAACGGAATTACCGCCGATCTCTGGGACGTGGAATGTGCCGCCTACGCTGGCGGCTATTACGTCGCGCGTGATCCGCGCCTGTTCATCCTTCTCGACCAGCGCGGCCAGGGCCGGCCAGCCCTGAAGCGCAACCCGCGCGAAACGGGCCTGATGCAGGATGCCAGCCTCAGCCCAATCTCTTATATTCCGGCCGAAATGGATCTGTGGATCGACATCAAGGACGTGCAATATGTCCGCCATCTCGACATCCATTTCGAAGCCGACGCGATGAGCCGGCGGCTGGGCGATAATCTCGATCCGCGCCGGCTGAAGGATCCGCAGCTCGTGTTCGCCGATCAACGCGTCATGGCGCTAGCCGAACTGATCGCCGCCGAAATCGCCAATCCTGATCCTTTGCACGATCTTTACGGTGACGGGCTGGCGCTGGCGCTGCTGATCGATGTGTTGAAGCTCTCCAAGTCGGAGCCGCGCAAGCGAGGAGCCCTTGCGCCCTGGCAGTTGAAGCGGGCGACCGAATTCATCGAACAGCATTGCCTTCGCAACATCCGGCTGGAAGAACTGGCAGTGCTGACGGGCTTGTCGCAATCGCATTTCTCCCATTCGTTCAAGGCGTCGACCGGCATGGCCCCGCACGAATGGCAGATGAATGCACGGCTTTCCCGCGCCAAGGACATGCTGAAATCCGGCGAGCAGCCACTGACTGAAATCGCTGCCGAGACAGGGTTTTCCGACCATGCGCATTTTTCCCGCGTGTTCCGCAAGCATGTCGGGCTGGCGCCTTCGCAGTGGAAAAAGTCACAGTCGGAATAAAACGCTTGGGCAAACGCGCCGGCGGGCGAACTTTGCCCAAGATCGTTCAAACCCCACACTTGAGAACAAGCGCATAAATCAAATCTGAGTTAACCACTCACCTTATTACATTACCGCATGAAACGCGGCGCGAGTGGGGCAAAGAATGAAGAAAACGGTCAAGTCTTCCGCAATGAGTGCGGGTGTCGTCAAGGCAAGTCTCTGGACGGGGGTCGCTGCCATAGGGCTCATCGCAGCCTGGAGCGCACAGGCGCAAGAGGCTCAGAGTCAGAGCAGCACGGCGCTTGCACCGATTGTTCTTCAGGGCGAAGGCGAACAGGGCGGCACCGGCCCGGTCAACGGTTATGTCGCCAAGCAGACGACAACCGGATCAAAGACGGATACGCCGCTGAATGAGGTTCCGCAGGCAGTCTCTGTCGTGGGCCGACAGGAATTGGATGACCGTGGCGTGGTCAACAAGGTCGATGAAGCACTGCGTTACACGTCAGGTGTTGTTGCCCAACCATACGGTACCGACCCCGATACCGACTGGTTCTATATTCGCGGCTTCGACGCCAGCCAGACCGGTCTCTACATGGACGGTCTCAACCTGTTCGGTTTCGGTTTCGGCAACTTCCAGATCGACCCTTTCATGCTGGAACGCGTGGATGTGCTGAAGGGGCCGGCCTCGGTTCTTTACGGCGGCTCTAACCCGGGCGGTCTTATCGATCTGGTACGCAAGCGTCCGACAGATGATCCGTATTATTACACCGAGATCGGCATCAACAGTAACGGCAACGCATTTACCGGGTTCGATTTTTCCGACAAGCTTGGTGACAGTGGCGTCTACAGCTATCGCCTTACGGGCAAGCTTTCCGGCGGCGAGGGCTACACGGACTATACCAATGATATCCGCGGCTTCATCATGCCGCAGCTGACCATTTCACCGGACGACGCCACCAAGCTGACGGTCTATGCCTATGCGGCAGGCCTCAACCAGCGCCATACGGGCAACGGCTTCCTTCCCTATGCCGGAACGGTCGTTGACGGTCCGTTCGGCGGCAAGATTTCCCGCCGTTTCTTCCCCGGCGAACCGGATATCGACAACGGCCACTATGACCAGCAGATGCTCGGTTACGAGCTGGAGCACGAGTTCGAGGGTGGCTGGAAGGCGACCTCGAACTTCCGCTATGGCCATCTGGATAAGTGGGAGCACCTGGTCTATCCGTATCTTTACGCTTACGCTCCAGGGACCGACCCGAATGATCTCAACCGGATCAACTTCACCGGCGATACCGGCGTTGACAGCGTCGCATGGGATAACCGCATCGAAAACGAACTCGAACTCGGCGGCGCAACCCACAGGGTGATGGCCGGGATCGATTATCGCTACTATCGGATCAAGAACATCCAGAACTCCACGTTCGGAGCGAGCACGATCGATCCGGTGGACCCAGTTTACGGCCTGCCGCAAATCGCGCCGGGCGCTCTTTACGACGAAGTGGTCACGCTCAATCAGGTCGGCCTGTATGCGCAGGACCAGATCCGTTTTGGCGGGGGCTGGCTGCTGACGCTGAACGGCCGATACGACTTCATTCAAAGCGATTTCGATGACAAGCTTGTCACCGCAACAAGCCCGGATGACAGCTATAACGACTCCGACCGCGCATTCAGCGGACGAGTCGGTCTCGCTTACGAGTTTGCCAACGGGCTCACGCCTTATGTCAGCGCTGCAACTTTCTTCAATCCTCTCGTTGGCCTCAGCGGCTCCGGTCCGCTGAAACCAGAAGAGGGCGAACAGTATGAGGCAGGCATCAAATATGAACCGAGCTTCTTCGACGGGTCGCTGACAGCCTCGGTTTTCCGTATCAACAAGGAAAACTACACTATCGCCCTGCCCGGCCCGCCATATACAAAATCCCAGCTCGGCGAAGTAGAATCGCGCGGCTTTGAGCTCGAGGGCAAGGCCAATCTAAACGAAAACTGGAAGCTGCTTGCGTCGCTCACCTATACGGATGTCGAGACGACGAAGAACCCTGCCAATCCGGCATGGGAAGGCAAGACGCCCTACATTATTCCGGATTGGACCGCTTCCATCTGGGCAGACTACACGGTCACGACCGGTGCACTGGAAGGCCTGAGCCTCGGTGCGGGCCTGCGCTACAAGGGTGAATCCTGGGCTGATGAGCTCAACACTCTGGAAGTTCCTTCGTCGACCGTCGTCGATGCGGCCATCCGCTACAAGAAGGACGACTGGACTGCATCGCTCAACGTCACCAACGTCTTCGACAAAACCTATGTCGAAAGCTGCGGCGGCATCGGCGCTTGCGGTTACGGTGACGCTCGGACCTTTACCGTCAAGCTCGCAAAGACCTGGTAACCCGACCGTTAGAAGCGTCAAGTTGACAATTCCAGTGAACTTAATCAGGAAGGCCCTCCACACGGGGCCTTCCTTTTTGCTTTCTGGCCCTCATCCGCATGGAGCAACGACCGTGAACGCAGCATCATTTCCGCACCGGGAATTCATCCTCACAGGCACAGCTATTCCTGTCGATGCCGAGGACATGCTGTCGGAGATCTGCGAGCATTTTGTCGACCATGCCGAGGTGTTTCGCGATGGCGATCATGTGACGCTGTCGAGCGAGATCGGCGAGGCCTATATTTCGAAGGTCAGCGAGCAGCTCGACATCAGGCTTGCCTGTTCGACCGAGGACATGCTGTCGATGACGCGTGGCATCATTGCCGAACATCTTTTCATGTTTGCCGGCGACGATCCGCTGACACTCGACTGGGCCGACCAGCCGAAGCCGGCCAAGCTTGCCAATCTCAGCGAGATCACCGTTGTTGCTGCAGAAAACATCACGCCACGGATGCGCCGGCTCACGGTTTCCTGCGCGGATACCGCCCGTTTCGATACGACAGAAGGCCTGCATGTGCGACTGCTGATGCCACCGAAGGGCCGCAAGCCGATCTGGCCGAAAACGCTTGCTGACGGGCGCATCGGCTGGCCGGAAGGTGATGACGAGATCGCCGTGCGCTATTACACCATCCGCAGCATCGACATCGAGCGCTGCGAAATGGTGATGGATTTCGTCGTCCATGAGGATTGCGGGAAGCGCATGCCGGGCGCCGAATTCGGCCTCACCGCACAGCCGGGAGACCGCGCCGCCCTGCTCGGCCCCGGTGCAGGTGGCATGCCGGACGCGAAGGATCTGCTGCTTGCCGGGGACGAGACGGCGCTGCCCGCGATCGCGCGGATGATCGAACTGGCGACGCCACAGATGAAGGTTCATGCGATCATCGAAGTTGCTGACAAGGCGGAAGAACAGGCGCTTTCCTGCGCGGCCCATGAGTTTTCGATCGAATGGCTGCATCGCAACGGCGCCGAACCGGGTACTGCCGGATTGCTGGAACCGGCCATTGCCGCAAGGCTCGCCACACTCGGTGCGGAGACATTCGTCTGGGCGGCCTGTGAAAAGACCGAGGCGCAGGCGATCCGCGCCCGGTTGAAGGACAGCGGGCTTGACCGGACGCGGATGACGTCGATCACCTATTGGCGTCGCGGCCATACGAACTGATCCGTCGCATCCGGCTTGCTCCGCTCGTCGCGAAGACTTATCTCCGTGATGAGTAGAGGGATTCCCGTTTCATGACTAAAGCCTATCTTCCGACACGCAGCCTGATCCGCATTTCTGGCAAGGATGCGCAGGATTTCCTGCATTCGCTGATCACCACCGATGTCGAGGGACTGCCGGAAAACGAGGCGCGTCCCGGCGCGCTTTTAACACCGCAGGGCAAGATCCTGTTCGATTTCCTGATCTGGCGGGATGGCGAGGGCTTCGCCCTTGAAACCGACACTGCCCAACGTGATCCCCTCATGAAGCGGCTGACGATGTACAAGCTGCGCGCGGCTGTCGATCTGGCGGCCCTGCCGGATGATGGCGTGACCGTGTTCTGGGGTGACGATGCAAATGACGGTGCGATCGTCGATGGCGCATTCGCCAAGGCCGGGATCGCGCTTTCCCGCAGACCCGGCCAGCATGCTGATGGCCCGGCGGAAGCCTATCAGGCATTGAGGATTGCGGCTGGTCTTGTCGTCTCCGGCGAGGACTATGCGCTGCAGGATGCGTTTCCTCATGACATCCTGCTCGACAAGAATGGCGGGCTCTCCTTCCGCAAGGGTTGCTATGTCGGCCAGGAGGTCGTCTCGCGCATGCAGCATCGCGGCACTGCCCGCCGTCGTGTGGCACATGTCGCGGCTGACGCTGCACTTCCGGCTTCAGGGACGGAGATCACTGCAAACGGAAAGCCAGTCGGAACGCTCGGCTCGGTTTCGGACAAAAGCGCACTTGCCATCGTGCGGATCGACCGGGTCGGTGATGCTGTCGCCAATGGCGTGCCGCTTCTGGCCGGTGATGTACAGGTGACGATCGCGCTTCCCGAGTGGACAGGTCTGACCTTCCCTGCCGAAGCGGAAGGGGCAGAGACTTGAGCACGACGACCGGAGCACGTGCCTGGCAACGCATGCTGTCGGGGCGACGGCTCGATCTGCTCGATCCCTCGCCGCTCGATGTCGAGATTGCCGATATTGCCCACGGGCTTGCCCGCGTTGCCCGCTGGAACGGTCAGACACGCGGCGATCATGCATTTTCGGTCGCACAGCATTGCCTTGTCGTCGAGGAGATCTTTCGTCGCGGCAACGAGGCTGCATCCGCCGATGCGTTGCAGATGACGCTTCTGCATGACGCGCCGGAATATGTGATCGGCGACATGATTTCTCCGTTCAAGTCGGTGGTCGGCGGTGGTTACAAAACGGTCGAGGCGCGGCTCGAAGCGGCCGTGCATATCCGCTTCGGCCTGCCGCCGCACGCAAGCAAGGAATTGAAGGGGCTGATCAAGAAGGCCGACACGATCGCGGCCTATTTCGAGGCGACCGAGCTTGCCGGGTTTACCACAGCAGAGGCGCGCAAAGTTTTCGGTCAACCGCGCGGCATCACCCGCGAGATGCTGCCGCTTGCTCCGCTCTCCGCCGTTGAGGCACAGGCGCTGTTCATCACCCGGTTCGAGGCAATCGAGGCCGAGCGGACGAAGGTGCTGGTTCCATGAGCTATATCGTGGTCTGCCCGCTTGCCAGCATTGCCGAAACCGCCGTCCGCCACGGCGCGAAGGAAATGGTCAGCCTGATTGCCGAGAAACAGGATTTTCACCGGCCGGGCGTCATCCGGGCCGAGCGTCATTTGAAGCTGGCGATGAACGATATCGGCTTTGCCGGCACCGGCGGGCTGATTGCGCCGAGCGAGGCGCATGTTGCGCAACTGATCGACTTCGTGCGCGACTGGGATCAGTCGGCACCGCTTGTCGTGCATTGCTGGATGGGGGTTTCCCGTTCACCGGCGGCGGCGATCATTTCCATTCTGGCGCTTGCCCCGGAAGCGGACGACTTGGCGCTTGCTCAGCGCCTGCGCAAGGTCGCACCCCACGCCACGCCGAATACGCGGTTGATCGAGATCGGCGACCGGATGCTCGCGCGCGAGGGTCGGCTGATTGCTGCGGTGAAATCGATAGGACGCGGCATGGATACTGATGGACGCGCTTCGTTCTCGATAGAATTAAACAAGTAACTTCTACAAATAGTTGAAAACACTATTATCTTCGAAGAAATATAGAAAAGCTGATCTATTCGCCTTGACCTGTCTGAGCTTTGCGCCAATTACGGCCCCGAGTGAAAAGCAGGAGTTATTTGAGGAATGGATCAGGCATCCGATTTTGTTGTCGCGACACAAACGGCGCTTGCCCAACTGACGGCTCTGGCCGTTCAATATTCCTTCTCCGTTTTAGGCGCGATCATTCTGCTGGTGCTTGGCTGGCTGGTCGCGGGGCTGCTCGGACGCTGGGTCTATAACGGCCTGTCGCGGATCAGCGGCATTGATGCGACGCTGTCGCAGTTCTTCTCCAATATAGTTCGGTATGCGGCGCTGATCCTCGTCGTTGTCATGGTGCTCGGCCAGTTCGGCGTGCAGACGGCATCGATCCTTGCCGCACTCGGTGCAATCGGCCTTGCCGTCGGCCTGGCGCTGCAGGGTACGCTGCAGAATATCGCCGCCGGCATCATGCTGCTCGTCCTGCGCCCCTTCCGTGTCGGCGAGACCATCGAGACAGGGTCGGTGACCGGCACGATCGTCGATGTGGGACTGTTTGCGACCGAGCTGAAGACCGCCGAGGGCGTTTATCGGCTGGCGCCGAATTCCACCCTGTGGAACGTGCCGATCACCAATTACAGCCGTCTTTCCAGCCGTCGCCACGAGATCACCATTTCGATCGGTGCGGATGAGAATGTCGACATGACAGAGAATAAGCTCATCAATCTCGCGGCGTCCGACAAGCGCGTGCTGAAGTCCCCCGCCCCCACGGCCTTCATTTCCGATTTCGATGCCGGCAGCGCCAAGATCACCCTGCGGTACTGGATCGGCAGCAAGCAGTGGTGGGAGGTGAGCCGCGACATGACCAAGGCCGTCAAGCTTGCCTTTGGCAAAGAACCGGAAACCGAGGCGGCTCAATCCTCCGAGGAGGTTACGGTCTAACAGAGATCCCTATCCATCGTTGTTGCGTGGCAGAGTACCGGTGAGAGCGGACCTCCGTGGCCCTTATGGGTGCGGACGAGCCGGGGCCAGGCGCAGATGATGGCAAGGATGTATCGGGTCCGGTTACGAGGACTGGACCCGATACCTTTTGGATCGATCCGATCCGGCTGAAATCCATTTGACGACCGTCATTCTCCAGACAGCCATGTTCAATATGCGCCAGATCAGGTTATGGCCTGTGGAAGGCGAGTTGTGGCCCTTTTTTCCCCAGGTCGTTCCTCTACATTGAGCTGGCCGGCATCCGCGACATTTTCGCGCCGGCTTGAGGGGAGTAAACGTGTTCCTGATCGATATCCTGCTGGTCATCCTTGTGTTCTTTCTGGTGTCTCAGAACCGGAAAGTGTCTGCCCGCGTCGACGGAGTGGAGAGAGAGCTTGCGGCGCTCAGGCAGATGATTGCCGAAGGCGGCTTCGACCCGATGGCTGCACCACGGGCGATGCGCGAAGAGGCTGCACAGGCGGTGCTCGACGAGATCAAGGGCGAGGACCCGACAGCCCGGCCTGACACTGCATTGCTCGCACAACCGGATGAGGAAATCGCCGAGCCGGCCACTCCTGACTTCAAGGACGCGGAGCCTGTACCGGAACCTCCCCGCCCGGTTCGGGAAAAGCCGTCACGGGAGAATCTCGAAAGTTATCTCGGTGCGCGCTGGCCGGTCTGGGTCGGCGGCGTGGCTCTTGCCTTTGGCGGCATTTTCCTCGTTCGGTACTCCATCGAGGCGGGACTGCTCGGTCCCGCGGCACGGCTGACGCTGGCCTCATTGTTCGGCCTGCTGCTGATGGCAGGTGGCGAGATCGTGCGTCGCCGCGCGCTGCCGAAGATTTCCGAGCTTTACGCCAATGCGATGATACCGGGAGCACTGACGGCGGCCGGCGCGGTGACGCTGCTTGGAACCGTGTTTGCCACCTATGCCTTTTACGAGTTCATAGGCTCGGGCACGGCATTCGTGCTTCTGGCGTTGGTCTCTTTCGCGGTGATTGCGCTGTCGCTTCTGCATGGGCAGGCGCTTGCGGGTCTCGGCCTGCTCGGTTCGCTCGTGACGCCGGTGCTGGTGACGACGGATGAGCCTAATGTCAACGCACTGTTCCTCTTCCTCGGCGTTACATGGCTTGCGGTCAATGCCACTTCGCGCATCCGCCGCTGGACGGTCGTTCCGATGCTTGCCAATATCGGCACCGGGCTTTGGGTTCTCGCCTATGCAGCGATCGGCGTGGGCTTCGATCCGGCTCCTCCGGCGCTCGCCATGCTCGTCATGATCGCCGGCACCATCTTCCTCTGGCCCGGACAGCGTTATACCGAAGCCCGAGAGGACGGCTGGAAGGCGCTTTTGAAACGGCCGCCGTTGAAGATCACGCTGTCGCTGTCGATCATGATCATGCTAGGTGCGCTGGCGACGGTCGCGGGCGGAGCGTCGATCGGGATCGATCCGCAATTCGCCTTCCTTGCGGTGACGGCGGCGCTTGCCGCTTTCGGCGCGGGCCGTGCGTACGCGTTCTGGCCAACGGTGATTTCGGCCGGTGGCGCAGTGCTCGGCACATTCGTCATTGCGCTGTCGCTGCTCGATTATATCGCGCCGGAAGGTGCGGACGGCACGCCGATCCCGCTTCCGCTTTCCGGCAACGAGATCACTGTGAGCCTGCTGCTCGGCGCGATCTTCACCCTTCTCGGCTTCATCTTCTTGAAGCGCTTCCGCCGCGAGGAAAAGGAATTCTCGATCGTCTGGGCCGTGCTGATGGGGGCGATGCCGGTAACGCTCGGCTTCATCTCCTTCCTCAACTTCGGCAATTTCTTCCGCGACTGGACGTATGGGCTTTATGGGCTGGCGATCGGTGTGGCGCTCATTGCCATCGCAGAATGGTTGTTCCGCAAGGGTGAGGATGACGGGATAGACTGGCCGGCCAATCTTGCCGTCGCGGGCTCATTCGGCGGCTTCACGCTGGCGCTGCATGCGCTGACCAACGGTATCGTGACGACCATTCTCGTCTCCGTACTCGGCTTTGCCTATCTCCTTGCCATGCGGGTCCGCACCTGGCCGGCACTGCCCTGGATGATGGCGGCGGCGATCATGATCGTTTTCGGCCGCATCGCCTGGGAACCGACCCTGATCGGCGCCAACAGCCTTGGTACGACGCCGTTCTTCAATGCGCTTCTTATCGGCTACGGCATTCCGACGCTGCTCGCCATTGTCTCCGCATGGCTGCTTCGTGGTTCTTCCGATTTCCGCGTACGCAACATCATGCAGGCGCTCGCCTCGCTTTCGGCGCTGATTACGATTGCGGTTCTCGTGCATCATGCGATGAATGGCGGCAAGCTTTCCGGCGATGTGCCGACGCTTGGAGAACAATCGATCTACACACTGATCACCATCGGCTTCTCGGGCATCCTGATGACGCTCGACCTGAAATCCCCCTCGCCGGTCTTCCGCTTCGGCTCGATGATTGCCGGCGTGGTGGCGGCCGCGAATGTGCTTTCGCTGCATGTGTTTGCGCTCAACCCCTTCTTCTCGGGCGAGGACACGGGGCCGTGGCCCCTCGTCAACCTACTGCTGCTCGGTTATCTCCTCCCGGCTCTGGCCTATGCGCTTGTTGCCTATCTGGCGCGCGGACGGCGGCCGGTGCCTTATGTGGCGATGCTCGCCGTCTCAGGCGCCGTGCTCGGCTTCCTCTGGGCGACGCTTTCGGTGCGGCGCTTCTGGCAGGGCATCAACATCGCCGACTGGAAGGGTTTTCTTCCCGGTGAAACCTATACCTATTCGGTCGTCTGGCTGATCATCGGCGTCGGGCTTCTGGTGCTCGGCTCGAAGCTTGACGCCAAGAGCATCAGGCTGGCATCCGCCGGACTGGTGCTGATCGCGGTGTTGAAAGTGTTCCTGATCGACATGTCGAATCTGGAAGGGATTCTCAGGGCGCTCTCCTTCATCGGGCTTGGCGCGGTGCTGATCGGGATCGGGCTTTTCTACCAGCGGATATTGGTGAAAAAGAGCGATCAACCCGATGCCGATTCCAAGGAAAGCACTGCATGACACTCACCCTCGCCGCCGCGTTTGCCCCTTACGAAGAACTCGCGCTGCAGCTCATTCCGCACGCAACCGATAGCGACGACGGAAGCCACGACATTGCGCATATCCTGCGGGTGTTCAGGAATGCGATGCGCATCCATGCGAAGGAAGGCGGCAATGGCGAGGTTCTGGCCGCTGCCGTGCTGCTGCATGATTGCGTGGCTGTGGAGAAGAACTCGCCGCTCAGAGCACAGGCCTCGCGGCTGGCGGCGGACAAGGCTCGCGGCATTTTGACCGGCATGGGTTGGGAGAAGGCGGCAATCGAGGCGGTCGCGCATGCGATCACGACGCACAGTTTTTCTGCCAGCATTCAGCCCGAGACACTGGAGGCGAAGATCCTGCAGGATGCGGACCGGCTGGATGCGATCGGCATGGTGGGAGCGGCGCGCTGTTTCTATATCGCAGGACGGATGGCATCCGGTCTTTATGACCCGGTTGACCCTCTTGCCAAGGAACGCCCGCTGGACGACAAGAATTTTGCAATCGACCATTTCGAGGTAAAGCTGTTCAAACTCGCCGATGGTTTTCAAACCGAGGCAGGACGAGCATTGGCCGGGGAGCGGCACGAGCGGTTGCAACAGATAAGAGACCTGTTCCTGGACGAGATACAGGGATGAGGTCCGGGGACAGGATTTGAGGAAAATACGATGAAGGTCGCGGAACTGAATTTCTATCCATTGAAGAGCGGCCGCGGCATTTCGCTGAATGAAGCGGTGATCACCGCAGCCGGCATTCCCGGCGACCGGCAGATGATGGTGGTCGATCCATCCGGCCAGTTCATCACCCAGCGGGAACTGCAGGAACTGGCGCAGGTGGAAGTCGAACCCCGCGATGTCGGATATCGCTTTGCCGTGGAGGGTAAGGGCGAGATCCTGGTTGCCGTGCCGCCCGCCGATCGGCGCATGGATGTCGTTGTGTGGAAATCCCCTGTCAGCGCCCCGGTTGCGGATGACGGGGCCAATGCCATCCTTTCCACCTGGCTGGGGCGCGAGGTGAAGCTCGTGTTTTTCGACAAGAAGGCCGAGCGTATGGCAAGCCCCGAGTGGGCGGGACCGGACACGCCGGTGACCTTTGCCGATGGCTATCAGGTGCTGGTCACCACGACCGGATCGCTTGCGGCGCTCAATGAGAACATGAATGGACACGGCGAAGGCTCGGTCGGCATGGACAGATTCCGGCCGAATATCGTTCTCGACCATGACGGGGCCTGGGACGAGGACAACTGGGAAGGAATAGAGATCGGAGGCATCCGCTTCGATTTCGTCAAACCCTGCGCCCGCTGCATCATGACCACGCAGGACCAGCAAACCGGTTCACGCGAAGGCCCGAGCCCGATCCCGGCAATGGGCCGTATCCGCATGTCGGGAGACCGGCGCGTGCCGGGGCCGCTTTTCGGCTGGAATGCGGTGCCACGCGGGGAAGGAACGATCCGGCTTGGTGACGAGGCAGCGATCACCGGCATGCGCGATGCCTGGGCGATCAAGCGGCGGGCCTGAAACCGCGCAAGCGGTGCAATTTCCATGATCGAGCGTACCAAGGGCGGCGAAGCCGCCCTTGACGCATAGCTGCCATGCGCAATGGTATGTTGTCGGCATGGCATGCTGACGGTGAAAACGGTTTCATTCACAAATATTAAGTGTCGGGCCTTGCGTTGTCATTATGCTTCCTGGGCGCTTTCTGACCTGAAAACGCTTAAGAGCATTGTTCATGACACCACGCGCGCAAGGCCTCATCTTCGCATTGACCGCAGTTTCGATCTTCGCGGTGCAGGACGGGATTTCCAAGCATCTCGGCCAGGCCTACCCGCCGGTCTTCGTCGCGATGATCCGCTACTGGTTCTTCGCCGTCTTCGTGCTGGCGCTGGCGACACGCAATCCGGGCGGGGTCAAGCAGACGGCAAAGAGCAACAGGCCCCTGCTGCAGATCCTCAGGGGTACTCTTCTCGTGGTGCAGATCGTCGTGTCGATCTATTCCTTCGCCAATGTGGGGCTTGCCCAGACACATACGATCTTCGCCGCAGGACCGCTGGTCGTTGCCTGTCTTTCAGTGCCATTGCTCGGCGAAACCGTGGGCTGGCGCCGCTGGGCGGCCATCGCCATCGGTTTTCTCGGCATTCTCCTGATCATCGATCCGACGCATGCCACCTTCAACAGCAACATCTTCGTGCCAGTCGCCTGCACCGTGATGTTTGCATTCTATTCGGTTCTTACGCGGATGGTGAGCCGAACGGACACGTCACACACCAGCTTCTTCTATACCGGCATTGCAGGTGCTGTGGCGATCACGCTGATCGGGCCGTTCTACTGGACGACAATCACGCCAGACTACTGGTTCTGGATGCTGGCGCTCTGCATCACGGGAATGAGCGGCCACTATCTGCTTATCCGTGCCTTCGACGTGCTCGACGCCGTCGTCGTGCAACCGATCTTCTACCTGCAGACGGTACTGGTCTGCATCATCGGAACCTTCATCTTCGGTGAAGTGATGAGCTGGAACATGATTGCCGGCGGCGTCATCGTCATCGGCGCGGGCCTGTTCACCATCCTGCGGGAGGCGCAACTCGGCAAACGACGCCCGCCGGTACAGCCTCCGGGTTCGCTGTGAGCCCTTTCACTGCCTGATCTTCATCAATTCAGCTGATGAATGGCTTGCACAAAAGTCGTTTCACCAACGCGTGATGAGAGTATATGAACGTCCTCTGGTTTCAGGAGGACACCCATGTCTCACGCCGCCCCCGCCTCTACCCGAGCGACGATGCCCTGGCTGATCATTTCGGCCGGCGCGCTCATCGCGCTTTTGACCTTCGGGCCGCGCTCGGCCATGGGGTTCTTCCAGCTTCCGATGCTGGCCGACAGGCACTGGGATCGAACAACCTTCGGGCTTGCCATGGCGATCCAGAATCTTGCCTGGGGGCTGGGCCAGCCGATCTTCGGCGCAATCGCCGACAAATGGGGCACCGGCCGGGTTCTGGCCTTCTCCGGCCTGCTCTATGCTGCTGGTCTGGCGCTGATGTCGACGGCGCATTCGGAAAGCGTTCTGCATCTCTCCGGCGGCGTGATGGTCGGGCTTGCGGTCGGTGCCGGATCGTTCGGAACCATTCTGTCCGCCTTCGCCCGCAACGTTACCCCGGAACAGCGGTCGTTTGCCTTCGGCATTGGAACAGCTGCCGGTTCTGCCGGCATGTTCCTGTTTGCACCACTCAGCCAAGCCCTGATTTCCACCTATGGCTGGTCGGACAGTCTCGTCATCATGGCGGTGATGATGCTGGCGATCCCGCTTCTGGCCATTCCATTGCGCGGCAATTCAAGCTCGGGCACGCAGTCGCAGGCCGCTTTCAAGCAGACCGCCGGTGAAGCATTGCGCGAGGCATTCGGCCACAAGGGCTATCTGCTCCTCACCAGCGGCTTCTTCGTCTGCGGCTTTCAGGTTGCCTTCATCACCGCGCACTTCCCGGCTTACCTGCGCGATATCGGCATCGATGCCCGTTATGCGGTGATTGCGATGGCGCTGATCGGCTTCTTCAACGTCATCGGCTCGCTATCGGCCGGCGTCATCGGCCAGCGTTACTCGAAGCCGTATTTCCTCGCCTATATCTATCTGGCGCGCTCGGTGGCGGTGACGGCCTTCCTGCTCCTGCCGCAGACACCGCTGTCGGTCATCATCTTCGCCATCGTCATGGGACTGCTCTGGCTTTCCACCGTGCCGCCGACGAATGGACTGGTGGCGATCATGTTCGGCACGCGGCATCTGGGCCTGTTGGGCGGTATCGTCTTCCTGTCGCACCAGGTCGGCTCGTTCCTCGGCGTGTGGATGGGCGGCACCCTCTATGACCGGCTCGGCTCCTACAACGCCGTCTGGTGGTTCGGCGTGGCGCTCGGCGTGTTTGCCGCGATCGTTCACTGGCCGATCCAGGAAAAGCCGGTAGAACGACCGGCGGCGATCCAGCCGGCAGAGTAAGGTTCAGGTTTTGACTCAGTTGCGGACGCGAAACCGGCTACCACGTTTGCCAGACTTGCTTCAGCCGGCCTGACGATCGGCAGGAAGTACCGAAAGCGCCTTCAATGCGGCCTGAACGAAGCCCTCGCGAGCATCGCCGGCGGTAATGCCACGCGGCTCGTAGACATGCCGGTGAAGAAAGAACTGGGTGAGCCGGAAGGCCGCCAGCATGCTTTCGCGTGTCGCAGCCGGTTTCGGCCCATCGCCCAGAAAAGCAGGCAGCGCCAGCATGCGGTCGGCATAGGGCGCGCCGGCTTCACCGCAGACGGCGCGGCCACTTTTCGGCGAGACATATTTGAGGTTCTGCCGCACGCCGGTCGCCGCGCATTCGGTGAGGTCCAGGCCGTAACCGAGATCATTCAGAACGGCCAGTTCGAAGCGAACGAAGAGTTCGCCTGCATCGGCGGGATCGTCCATCGTGTCGAGAATGATATCGAGTGCATCGAAAAGATGCGGATGCGGATCGCGTTCGGGCAGGAGCCGGAGCAGCGCCCCCATCGCCTGTACGCCGTAGACGGCGGTAGCAGTTTCCATAAGCTT
The DNA here is from genome assembly GCA_002376235.1 of Neorhizobium sp. UBA3556. Lineage (GTDB taxonomy): Bacteria > Pseudomonadota > Alphaproteobacteria > Rhizobiales > Rhizobiaceae > Neorhizobium. The sequence continues at coordinate 202,948 of DFNX01000003.1, forward strand.
GGCAGCCCTCAGCCTCACCGGCTCGAGCTTCAGCTCGCCCAGATGCTCATCGAGCCTCGCACGCCAGACGGCCTCAACGCGGTTTCCCGGCTGCAGAACCGGCTGCATGGAACGTGAACGGCCGGAACGGACGAGCCCCAAATGGCGGCCGCGCTCACGCGTCATCAATTCGGCGATGACGCTGGTTTCGCCATGCCGCTTGACGCCGATGATGATCGCTTCGTCCTGCCACTGCATCGATACTTGAAGACCTTTCTGAACCGATTCAGTTCTACCGCATAAGTCATTCAGATTGAATCGGTTTCCCTAAAACACTTCGCGATCTTTCAGCTTGGCTTCCCGTGCTTTAGCTCCTTGTCTTTGCGCATGTCTCCCGAAACCGGTGACCACTTTCGGGAGACATGCTGTATCTGCAACAGCTCTCGAAAAACTGCGATCTTGTGTCATCTCCCTTGGAACAAATCGACTGCCAGCGGAATTCTCTCGCCAAACAATATCGGGTCAGGGAGTTCCCATGAGACATCTCGTTTTCGCCGCCGCCGTCGCATCTGCGGCCCTTGCCGCTACGCTTCAGGCACAGCCGGCTGCGGCGCAATCACCGCAGCTGGAACAGGCTTGCGTGGCGGTGGCAAAGAATTTTCTGCTGGTACAATCGATCAAGACCGGGATCGTGCAGTCCTTCCCGGAACTTGACCCGCCCGGCGCAAGACTGACCTATTCGACCCGCGAGGACGCCAAGCCGACCGACTACAACAACGAAATCGATTGCGAATTCGACAAGGCGACACCGCCTTTCGGGCTGGTGCGTTTCTGCATATCGAAAACCTGCTACGGCCCCGGTGAACAGGATCCAGAGAACCGCCGTCGTTTCGAGGAAGTCAAGGCGTTGATGGCGCGGCAGAAATGATGACAGAAACCGGCGGTGGATCGAGCATCCACCGCCGGCTTCGGACGCTGATGGATCAGTTATCGGCGCGGCGGCCGAGCGCTCCCAATGCCGATGTCAGGTATCGTTCTGCCAAGGCATGCCGACGACGCTTGGCGAGTTTCAACGCTTCCATGCAATGCGATGCCAGTGGATCCGCTTCCTGAGCCTTCACACCATTTTCCTCGGCCGTAACCAGACCTGTATAGATCGACGGCATTCCGTCACCATTTCGCAGGCAGCGCCCCTGCCCGGTCACTACAATGCTCTTACCGCTCGGATGGCTGATTTTGTAAGTCTGAAAACACGGATTTCCTGAGACAATGGTCTCATGCAATGCTTTGGCCACTCGTGGCATGTCGTCCTCCGCAACATGCTTTATGACCTGCTCGATCGGGGCCCCGATCTCTAGCTCATGCGGCGGGATACCGTAGATGTAAGCGAAAACGCTATCCGCGAAGACCTTGTTTTCGTTCAAATCCCAGCTGAAGAACCCAACAGCGTCCTTCAGATCCACGCCCTTGTCTCGTCCCATATATGTGCTGGTGCCCATGCGGTTCGCATTCCCTGTGGCGCTTTTTCCATCCCTATTCGTCACTGATCTGAATCAGACTGGTGATAAAACAGATCAAAGTTCCACAGTTGCGTCGTGTCAAGTTCACCGCGCAGAGTTGTGTGTATATATAGGATATATCACGTTTTTCTGTGGACTACTGCCACGCAGATTGGGCGCGCCCCGAGGAAATCAAGGGCACGTCAAACGAGAAAAACCTTGGGCCGATCAACCCTTGGGGAATTCCAACCCCATTTCACGGAAGCGTTCCGGGTCATTGCCCCAGTTCTCGCGAACCTTGACGAAGAGGAAGAGATGCACCGGCTGTTCGAGAATTTCGGACAGTTCCTTGCGGGATGCGCTGGAGATTGCCTTGATGGCCTCGCCGCCCTTGCCGAGCGCAATCTTCTTCTGGCTATCGCGCTCCACATAGATGACCTGCTCGATGCGAACCGATCCATCCTTGCGCTCTTCCCACTTTTCCGTTTCGACGTGAGACGCATAGGGCAGTTCCTGGTGCAGGCGCAGGAACAGCTTTTCACGGGTGATTTCGGCTGCGAGCTGACGCATCGGCAGATCGGAAATCTGGTCTTCCGGATAATACCACGGACCTTCCGGCAGGGTCGTTGCGAAGTAATCCATCAGGTCGTCGCAACCGGAGCCGGTTGTGGCCGAGATCATGAAGGTGCGCTCGAACTCAACCTTCTCGTTGGCGGCGGCGGCGAGTGCCAAGAGATCCTCGCGCTTGACCTGGTCGATCTTGTTCAGAAGCAGAATTTTGGGCTGACGGACTTCCTTAAGGCCTTCAAGGATCGTCTCGGCGTCACCGCGGATACCACGCTCGCTATCGATCAGCAGTGCGATGACGTCGGCATCCTTGGCACCGCCCCAGGCGGTGGTAACCATGGCGCGGTCGAGCCTGCGGCGCGGCTTGAAGATGCCGGGCGTGTCCATGAAAACGATCTGGGCATTGTCGTGAATGGCGATGCCACGCACGATGGCGCGCGTCGTCTGCACCTTGTGGCTGACGATCGAGACCTTGGCACCGACGAGCCGGTTGACCAGCGTCGACTTGCCGGCATTGGTAGCACCGATCAGGGCGACGAAACCGGAATGGGTCGGGCCGCCGGCTGCTTCATTTTCTTCGCCAGCGATGTTGTGGTCTTCAGTCATATCGGTCCAATCAATCCTGACTCTTCGGCCAGATGCCCTCGCGTTCGAGGAGCTTCGTTGCGGCAACCTGTTCAGCTGCCCGTTTCGACCGGTCGGTGCCGGTTTCGGGCGCGACGCCCTTGATTTCCACCGTCACCGTGAAGCGCGGATCATGATCCGGTCCGGAGCGATCGTCCACCCTGTAGGATGGGGTCGTGGCAAATTTTGCATGCGCCCATTCCTGCAGTTCGGTCTTGGCGTCACGCCGTGCCGCATCGGGCTTGCTTGCCCGATCCTTCCAGTAGCGCAGGATGAAGGCGCGGGCAACGTCCAGACCACCGTCTAGATAGAGCGCAGCGATGAGGCTTTCCACCACGTCTGCGCGCACGTTCAACATGCGCTTGCCGGTCAATTTCTTGACGTCTGCGCCGGTACGGATGAAGCGGTGCAGCTCCAGCTCATCGGCAACGATGGCGCAACTGTCGGCACTGACCAACTGGTTAAGACGCACCGACAACTCCCCCTCTTCCGCCGAGCGGAAGGTGGTGAACAGGAGTTCGGCGACACACAGGCCAAGCACGCGGTCGCCCAGAAACTCGAGACGTTCGTAGTTGGCATTCTTGGCGGTGCCGGTGCTGGCATGGGTCAGCGCCCGGTCAAGCCACTGCTTGTCGGCGAAGACATGGCCGATCACCGTTTCCAGCTGACCCCGCTCATCCGCCGACAAAGGTTTCATTTTCATCAGTTGACGCCCTTGAACAGACGATCCCAGCGCATGTTGGCCGGCCATTTCCAGATTTCACGGAACGAGGTGTCGTTGCCGAGCGAGAAGAAGATGACGCTGGCGCGGCCAACGAGATTTTCCGCCGGGACGAAGCCGACGTCAAAGCGGCTATCCAGAGAGTTGTCACGGTTGTCGCCCATGAAGAAATAGTGGTCGGCCGGGACGATGAATTCCGGCGTATTGTCGCCGCGCGAGTTCTGAATCTGGTCGAGCGTGTCGTAGGTCTTTCCGGTATCGAGCGTTTCGCGGAAGACGGGGACATTGGCGCCCGGATCAAGACGGTAATCCGAAGTGAAGCTGCCGTCTGCCTGCTTGGGGACAGCCTGGCCGTTGATATAGAGAATGCCGTCGCGCATCTGGACCTTGTCGCCCGGCAGGCCGATCAGACGCTTGATGTAATCGATCTCCGGCTGCTGCGGCAGACGGAAGACGATGACGTCGCCGCGCTTCGGCTCGCTGAACTGCAGTATGCGGCCATCAAACACGTCCGGCGAAAAGGGCAGCGAGTATTTGGAATAGCCGTAGGCGAACTTGTTGACGAAGATATAGTCGCCGACCAGCAGGGTCGGCATCATCGAGCCGGACGGGATTGTGAAGGGCTGGAACAGAACCGTACGGATGACCATGGCAAGCAGCAGGGCCTGGATAATGACCTTGATGTTTTCCCAAAGGGCATTCGGCTGCTTCGTCTCGGCTTTATCGGACACGTCAAAAATCTTTCTATCTCGGGGCGAGTGGCTGAACTGTCTAAACGCTTAGCCAAGCTGCGGCAATGGTGGTGAGATTACTAAACCTTCATGGTTCGCGCGAAGCGACCTTTTCGGCATGACCTTCAGGGGATACCGGCCTGGCCTCGATGATCACGAAGGCCTGGGCATAGGGGTATTCGTCGGTGATGGTGAGGTGAATGACGGCTTCATGGGCCGTGGGCATAAGTTCGGCCAGCCGCTCGCCGGCTCCACCGGTCAGCACCATGGTAGGCTTACCACTGGGCAGATTGACGACACCCATGTCCTTCCAGAACACACCATTGGCAAGGCCGGTGCCGAGCGCCTTAGAACAGGCTTCCTTGGCAGCAAAACGCTTTGCGTAGGATTCCGCCCTGTTCTTGCGCCGCTCGGATTTGGCGCGCTCGATTTCGGTGAAACAGCGGTGGGTAAAACGTTCGCCGAAGCGTTCGATCGATTTTTCCACGCGCCTTATGTCGATGAGGTCGCTCCCCATGCCGATAATCATCAAGCCAATCCCATGCTCAAATTGCCGATCCGGTTTCGGCTGACTTGAGGTGTCTTGCCCGTTCCGTCAAGCGGCTGATGCGACGATTGCGGAAACCGCGCACGGCGAGATAGGTCATGACATAGAAGAAAAGCGAGCAGACGAGGCCGAGCGGCAGCGAGCCGACCAGCATCGGTTCAAGCACCGGACGCCATAACTGCGAGACATCCAGGTGAGCGAACAATGCTTCCAGGTCGATATGGCGCGAGGTCGGTTCCTGACCGAGCATGAATTGGCCGACCTCCCAAGTGAGCGGCCAGATGATCGGACAGGTCAGGGGATTTGCGAATGTGGTGCCGATGGCGGCCGCAATCATGCTGCCGCCCAAAAGCCAGGCGATCGGGATAGCAAACAGGACGTGGAAACCGAGAAACGGTGTCCATGCGCTCAGCACGCCGACCGCAACTCCGGCAGCCACCGCGTGCGGCGAACCGCCGATGCGCATCACCTTGAGGCGATAATAGCCAAGCATACGGCGAAAACCTCTCTTCGGAACGAATATCCCGAAAAGCCTCTGACGCAGGGAAAGAGGAGTACGGCGGCGAAACGGCATCTGATCAACCTGTCCCAATCGATCCGGACAGGCCGGCCTCTTTGGCTATATTTATCGAGCGATACTATAGCGGAAGCCGATAATCGTGTCGTTTTTTGGGATATTATCAACGACAGAGGGCGCTGGCGCGGAAATCGCGGCCTATATCAGCGGTGAGACGGCTGCCCTCACCTTCCCGAGTGCCAAAGGCACATAGCCAATGGCACTGTGACCTAAGCGGTTAAAACCGGCTTTTAGAAACCGGACTTGCGGAACAGGCCGCGATCAACCTGGCGCATGCGATATTCGAGGTCGATACGGTCACGGCTCTCGTTGAGATATGCCATCTCGCGATCCTGAGTAGAAGGAACGCGGAACGTGCGTGCAAACTTGCGGACTGTGTCAAACATGGTCTTATCTTTCGTTCGGATTACTGTGTTGTTGCTAAAATACGATGTCCTGATCTCTTTTACCAACGCCAACCCAGCGACACAGACTTGCTCCCAATGCATGGCAACAGCATTGATTACTGTCAAATCTCCGCGGCAGGCTGTAAAAAGAGCACCCAGCAAACAAAATTGCTCAAAAAAGAACCGCGGAAGCTGGCGAGCTTCCGCGGTTGGACATATCGTCGCAGGCAAGGGCCTGACGCGCCCTCACCTCATATCAGACGGGAAAATCAGAACTCTTCCCAGCTGTCGTTCTTGAGGGCCGCATTGCCGGAGAAGGCTCCAGCCAGCTTGCGGCCGAGCGCACGTGCCGGTGAGACAGCAGGGGCTTCGCCCGGCTGGGCAGAGCGCGCCGGTCTCTGCGGCTGACTTGTCGGTCGTTCCGCCGAAACGCTCTCCAACCTGAACTGGCCAAGCAATGCGTTGAGCGAGGCGACATCGCGGGCGAGCCCGTGGCTTGCGGCAGTCTGCTCTTCGACCATGGCAGCGTTCTTCTGCGTATCCTGGTCCATCGTGTTGACCGCGGTGTTGATCTGCTGCAGTCCGGAAGACTGTTCCTGCGCGCTTTCGACAATCGCGGTGACGTGGCGGTTGATCTCCTGGACTTCCGAGACGATCATTTCCAGCGCCTTGCCGGTTTCGCCGACCAGATGTACGCCGCTCTGGACCTGATGGTTGGAGGCGGTGATCAGCGTCTTGATCTCCTTGGCGGCATTGGCCGAGCGCTGGGCAAGTTCACGAACTTCCTGCGCCACGACGGCAAAGCCCTTGCCGGCTTCACCGGCACGTGCGGCTTCGACGCCGGCGTTAAGCGCCAGAAGGTTGGTCTGGAAAGCAATATCGTCGATCACACCGATGATATTGCCGATCTCTCCGGATGACTTTTCGATCGCTTCCATCGCCTTGACGGCGTTGTGGACGATCTCACCGGATTTTTCGGCGCCCTGACGGGTGCGGGCGACAAGCGTTCCGGCTTCGGCGGCGCGATTGGCGGCATCCTTGACGGTCGTGGTGATCTCTTCAAGTGCTGCCGCAGTCTCTTCAACGGATGCAGCCTGCTGTTCGGTGCGCTTGGCGAGGTCATCGGCGGCCGAGCGGATCTCCGCCGATCCTGCCTCGATGCTGCGGGCATTTTCCGCGACCTGTTTCAGCGCATCCTGCAACTTGGACGCAGAGGCGTTGAAGTCGTTGCGGACACCGTCGAGCGCTGAGGTGAACGGCTGTTCGATGCGGTAGGAGACATTGCCGTTGGAGAGTTCGCTCAGAGCCGCTGCGAGATTTTCGACCGCGAAGGTTACATTTGCGGCTTCCTGTGCTGTAACTTCGTCGCGGTCCAGACGTTCCTTTTCCGACAGAACACGGTTGTCCTCGGCTTCCTGACGGAGCCGCTGGCGGTCGATGGCGTTGGCGCGGAAGACAGCCACAGTCTGGGCCATCTGTCCGATTTCATCCTTGCGATCGAGACCATCGATCTCCGCTTCCTGTTCGCCGGCAGCAAGTGTGGCCATCCGGGCACTCAGCCGGGTCATCGGCGTGGTGACCCCCTTCTGGGCGATAATGAGGGCAATGACGATAGCAATCAGATTGCCGACAAGCATGCCGATAACGGCAAAAAGGATGCTGGAACTGACCTGAGCAGACAGTGTCTCGGCGCCATTCTTGATAAGATCGGCCATGGCGGCATTGTTGGCGCCGGATTTTGCCGACAGTTCGATCGTCAACTGTTCAAGACGTTGCGACATGGCGTCGAACTTGGCCTTGTCATCGGTTGCATGCGCCGTGATCATCTCACCGCCAACAGATTTGACCGCATCAAAGCCGACGAGAAGCTCATCGATTGCGGCGGTGCGGCTGGGCACCAGGGCCGGGATCTGCGCCAGGCGTGCGCGTGCGCCGGTCATCTCATTGCTGAAGCGGGCAGCAAATTCGGTGAACTTGTCCGACTGAGGGGCCTGATCGACGGTTCGATTAAGCCAGTTGATCGCCGTCCACATGCCGGCAGCGCCCCGCGGGCCGAAGGTCGCGGCATTGCTCTCGTTCTGGAGGAAGCTGAAATAGGTGTTGTTGGCCGCATAGAACCGTTCGACGGTGAAGGCCAAGCCTGCCAACGAGATAACGTTCAGGACAGCAATCGCCATCAAAAACTTGGTTTTGATTTTTAAATTCTTGAGCATCGGATACCTCCACAACGCTATGAACCCAGCACATCGAGCCGACAGCCGGAGGCTCTCGGATGCACGATGGGCAGATCTATTCGCTGCAACGCCGATAGACGCGGACAATGCGACAGGCGCAGCAGTGCAGGCTCTCGACGAAAGAGCCGGCCAAACAGGAGCCGTCCAACCATTTGATGTGGAGAGGCGGCGCGCATCATGCGCGCTTGAGAGCAAGGGGGTATCTCGAATGTCCTTGAGCGCACCCTAGAACCGCGCCCCATAATAAAATCTTACGTTGTATCAAATTTTGCAAAAAACATGACAAAATGTCGCATCTTGTTTTCCGGCGTGTGGTAAAGCGCTCAACAAGAAAGGGCCGCCGGCTTTATGCCAGCGACCCTTGTTGAGTTCATGAGCTGAAGCCCGCCGCCTTCGTCAGTGTTCCAACGAAGGCGGTGGGCCGCTTGAGTTAAAACTCTTCCCAGCTGTCGTTCTTGACGGCGGCATTGCCGGAGAAAGCGCCGGCCAGTTTGCGGCCGAGAGCGCGTGCCGGAGACGCAGCAGGCGTTTCGTTTGCCTTCACCGCGCGCACCGTCGACTTGTATGTCTGAACCGACAGCTTGAACTGGGCGAGAAGCGCGTTCAGCGATGCGGCATCGCGGGCAAGACCATGGCTTGCGGCAGTCTGCTCTTCCACCATCGCGGCGTTCTTCTGCGTGTCCTGGTCCATTGTGTTGACGGCGGTGTTGATCTGCTGCAGTCCAGAAGACTGTTCCTGCGCGCTTTCGACAATCGCGTTGACGTTGCGGTTGATCTCCTGAACTTCGCCGACGATCGTCTGCAGTGCCTTGCCGGTTTCGCCGACCAGATGCACGCCGTTCTGGACCTGCTCGTTCGACGCGGTGATCAGCGTCTTGATTTCCTTGGCAGCGTTTGCGGAACGCTGGGCAAGTTCACGAACTTCCTGGGCAACGACGGCAAAGCCCTTGCCGGCTTCACCGGCACGCGCAGCTTCGACACCGGCGTTGAGCGCCAGAAGGTTGGTCTGGAAAGCGATATCATCGATGACACCGATGATGTTGCCGATTTCGCCGGACGACCTTTCGATCTCTTCCATGGCCTTGACGGCCTTCTGGACGACTTCGCCGGACTTTTCCGCGCCCTGGCGGGTGCGGGCAACAAGGTTGCCGGCTTCGGTTGCGCGGCGGGCGGCATCCTTCACCGTGGTGGTGATTTCTTCCAGAGCTGCCGCTGTCTCTTCGACTGACGCGGCCTGCTGTTCGGTGCGCTTGGCAAGATCGTCAGCGGCCGACTTGATCTCGGCGGAGCCTGCCTCGATGCTGCGGGCGTTTTCGGCGACCTGTTCGAGAGCGACCTGAAGCTTGGAAGCCGAGGCGTTGAAGTCGTTGCGGACGCCGTCCAGAGCTGCGGTGAACGGCTGCTCGATGCGGTAGGAGACGTTGCCGTCGGACAGCTGGCTCAGCGCCTGGGCAAGATTGTCGACGGCGAACTTGACATCGCCGGCTTCGCGGGCCTTTGCCGCTTCGCGCTCGATGCGCTCTTTTTCCGACAGGCTGCGGTTGTCGTCGGCTTCCTGCTCGAGGCGGGCGCGCTCAAGGGCGTTATGACGGAAGATTTCGACGGCTTCGGCCATCTGGCCGATCTCATCCTTGCGGTCGAGGCCGTCGATTTCAGCACGGGTTTCACCGGCGGCGAGAGAGGCCATGCGTTCACGCAGGCGCGCCATCGGGGCGGTGATGCCCTTCTGGGCGATCGTCAGCGCAAGAACGATTGCAACGGCAATACCGATCAGCATGCCGACAATCGCGAACTTGATGGTCGAGGAGACTTCGGCCGACAGCTTGTCGCCACCGTTCTTGATCAGGTCCGCCATGGCGCCATTGCTTGCACCGAATTTGGGGGACAGTTCGACAATGGCCTTATCGAGATCGGCTTCCAGAGCATGCACCCTGGCTGCATCGCCGGCAACATGCGCCTTCAGCAGGTCGTCACCGATTGCCTTCAGCTTGTCAGCACCTGCCAGCAGTTCGTCAGTCGCGGCCTGGCGGCTCGGGACAAGTCCGGGAACCTGTGCCAGACGAGCGCGCGCACCGGTGATTTCCTTGCCGAAACGCTCGGACAAATCCTTGAAGGCGGCAGACTGGGGATCCTGCGCAAGGGCGCGGCTCAGCCAGGTCGTGGCCGTCCACATGCCTGCGGCACCGCGCGGAACGAAGGTCGCAGCCGTGCTCTCTTTATGCAGGAAGTTCGAGTAAGACTCGTTGGCGGCGCTAAAACGCTGGGTCACAAACAACAGACCGGCAAGCGAAATGACGCCAAGGATGGCGATCGCCATCAAAAATTTGGTCTTGATATTTAAATTCTTGAGCATGGGGGGACCTTCTCAGGAAAACTGAAAACACGCATTCGGGGAGGAAGAAGAAAAAGCAGGAACCATCTTGAGACGGCGCGCATCATGCGCATGAAGGATCAACCAGGTGATCTCGTGTCCTTGGCCCACCCTAGGCCGACTTTCATAAAGAAAATCTTACATTTGCTGCAGTGCATTGCGATTTTTGATAAAGCCGAAAAATGTTACGAGGAATCGCATAAAGACATCTTCATTCCTCCTTAATCATGGGGTTAAAACGCCGCAGATTTATGTTGCGGCGCACAATATTGCGACGCTAACAGGGCGTATGGGCCATGATTGCCGCCTCCCGCCAAGCGGGCAGATTGATATGAAATCAACGACTATTATCAAAGGAATTTTCCCGTGGATCTTAGCCGCCGCAAACTCATGACGTTCGGCGCTGCCGCAGCAGCAACCGTCGTCACCATCAAAAACGCTTCCGCCCAGGCCATCAGCTTCACCCCCTCGCCGATCTATCCCGATCCGGCAATCCAGGTTCTCGACCCGAGCTTTGCAAAGTATCGCGTTGCCAGCGCCTCGCTGGAACAGGTCGCAACTGGCGCACGCTGGCTGGAAGGCCCGGTCTACTTCGGTGACGGCAAGTACCTGCTGGTCAGCGACATCCCGAACAACCGCGTCATGAAGTTCGACGAGACGAACGAGACCTGGAGCGTGTTCGATGCCAATTCGAACTATGCCAACGGCCATTGCCGCGATCTTCAGGGGCGCCTGATCTCCTGCGAGCACCTGACCCGCCGCGTTACCCGCACGGAGCATGACGGTTCGATCACGGTTCTTGCCGACACCTACAAGGGCAAGAAGCTGAATTCGCCGAACGACATCGTCTGCAAGTCTGACGGCTCGCTGTGGTTTACCGATCCGCCATTCGGCATCGGCGGCATGTGGGAAGGCGAAAAGGCCGATCCCGAACTGCCGCATTCGGTTTACCGTATTTCGGCGGAAGGCGAGCTATCGCTGATCACCGACGAACTGAAGGGCCCGAACGGCATCGCTTTCTCCGAAGACGAAAAGAAGCTCTATGTCGTCGAAGGCCGTGCGCAGCCCTACCGTATCGTCTGGGCTTATGACGTCTCCAAGGACGGCAAGACGGTTTCCAACAAGAAGGCGCTGATCACTGCTGACGACAATGGCGGCCTCGATGGCTTCAAGGTCGATGTCGACGGCAACCTGTGGTGCGGCTGGGGTTCGTCCGGTGCTGCCGGCGCCAAGCCGGAAGAGCTGAACGGCGTGAAGGTGTTCAACAAGGAAGGCAAGGCGATCGGCTTCATCAAGCTACCGGAACGTTGCCCGAACCTCGTTTTCGGCGGACGCAAGAAGAACCGCCTTTACATGGCATCCAGCCATTCGGTCTACGCGCTTTATGTCGAGACCCGTGGCGCGGTCTGATCGCCTTTACCGGTGCCATTGAATTGAGGAACGGGCCGGAGCAATCCGGCCCGTTTCCGTTTCACCGGATGGGCAAATGTCAAGCCGGAAGCCGTTTTCGGGGTGACAAGCCGGGATTGCGCCAATAGGAAACATTCTCACATTCTGCAGATCATGTAATTTCGATGATCGACGCCTTTCCCGAGCGGAACTGCGGGCGCAGATCGATAGATTCCCCAGTCACTTCAACAGATCATGGGGAGAATGCGGTGTGCGCTCCTGATCGCCATGGCTTGGCGTGAGCCATTGGACGCCACCACTGACGAGGAGATAGTTAGAGCGGATACCAGACCCTGAACAGGATGAAACCTGATCGGTTCGAGATGCTGCCCAAGTGATCTCGACATGGCGATCTCGATATGCGGACTGCCAGTACGCAACAACCGATCCTGCGGTTTCAAGCTGATATTTCAAACGAGGACAATTTGATGAACACCAGAACCATGATCCGGTCGCTGGCCGTTGCGGCCTGCGTCCTGATGCTTTCTGCATGCGACGAAAGCAAGACCAATAAGGCAGAACAGAGCCAGCCGCCCGCCGAGCAGGCGGAAGTGCTGAAATATAACGCCTATGTCGAAGTGGCGAACTCGTTCCAGCGCACCTATGCCAAGGAACTGGCGACCTTCCAGAGCTATGTTCAGCCTGTGCTCGAGGGCAAGGACAAGAACGACAACCTGTTTTATTCGACCAACAATCTGGACCGGCTGAAGAACGATCTTGCGAAGGCACGAGAGATGAAGCCCGACATGGCCGAACTCGACGGTCCTGCGGAAGCCTATCGCGATGCGGCTGAAAAGGCTGAACCGCTCGATCGGGAAATGGGCAATTACATCAGCGCCAAGACCTATCTGAGCGACAAGGGCGCGCACGGGCGCGAAATCCAGCCCGCCTTCGTCGCTGCCATGGAAGCGCTCGCGACCGCGCAAGTAAATTTCGTTGGCGCCATCGACGCCAGGGACCGCGCCCGGATCAAGGCCGAATTCGACAAGGCGGAGAAGGATACGCGCGACTATTTCCGCATCGGCATGATCTATCACATCAAGGAAAGCATGGACGCCGCAGACGGCTTCCTGCAGGGCAACGGGCTTGGCGACAAGAAGGACGCGTTGAACACCTCGCTCGACGAGTTCAACAAGATGGCGACGGGTTATGATGCCAAGGTGCGCGAGAAGAACAATGCCGGCTGCTCGTCGCTGATGCTCAACGTCAACGCTTACCTCTCCACCGGCCGCCAGATCATCCTGCGGACCGAGAACGGTCGCTATCAGGAAGACAAAAAAGCAAAGTTCCAGATGATGTCGGCCGAACGGCAGGACGCGTCCTCGCTGCTGCAGGACTATAACAACGTCATCAGCACGATCAATATGAACCGCTGCTGAGCCACCGTGCCGGCGTGCCACAGCGCTGCAACATCGAGCCTTACATGGCGGGCCGGAGAAATCCGGCCCGTTTTTTTTCGTGAGCCTACGGATATGATCGGATAACCCGCTTCATTCTACGGAGCTTGCGAAAAGCCGTGATATGTTTGAGACATGGATCGCGTAACCGTAGAATTGTCACATTGACCGGTTCCAAGCTTTGCAGCTTGACGATCGCAAGCTGCCGAACCTATGCCAACATGATTTCCAGCCTGCCCCCGGAAATCATGTCCTACCCTTTAAAGCCTATCCCCAACCTTCGGAGCTGCCATGAGCGTGAGTTGGACTGATGCCGCCATCCTCGGACTTGTCCAGGGACTGACCGAATTCCTGCCGGTTTCCTCCAGTGCGCATTTGCGCGTTCTCGGCGAGTTCCTGCCTTCGGGGACTGACCCCGGTGCGGCATTCACGGCCATCACCCAGCTCGGCACCGAGACGGCGGTTCTCGTCTATTTCTGGAAGGACATCATCAGCATCGCGACCGCTTGGCTGCGACAGGTGTTCCGCATCGGCGATTACGACAAGGATGCCGCCCGCATGGGCTGGCTGATCATCATCGGTTCGCTGCCGATCATCATCCTCGGCCTCGCCTTCAAGGACCAGATCGAGCACGGTCTGCGCAACATGTATATCACCGCCGTGATGCTGATCGTCTTCGGCCTGATCCTCGGCTGGGCCGACAGGATCGGCAAGAAAAAATACGCACTGAAGCAATTGATCTGGCGCGACGGCATCATCTTCGGCTTCGCCCAGGCGATGGCGCTGATCCCTGGCGTCTCCCGCTCCGGCGGGACGATCACCGCCGGCCTGCTGATGGGTTATACGCGAGAAGCAGCGGCGCGCTATTCCTTCCTGCTTGCCGTTCCGGCCGTCTTCGGCTCGGGCTTCTACCAGCTCTTCAAGACGATGGGCGAGGAAACGGCCGTTGCCGCCGGCCCAACAGCGCTTGCGACGCTGATCGCCTTCGTCGTCGGCTACGCCGTCATCGTCTGGTTCCTGAAACTCGTCTCGACCAGAAGCTACATGCCGTTTGTCTGGTACCGCGTTGTCATCGGCGTGGCGCTGCTCGGACTGCTCGGCTTCGGCTATTTGAGCCCGATCTGAGCGTGAATGCCTAAAGCACGCCGCGATCTTTCAGATCCGCTTGCCCTGCTTTAGCTCTTTGTTTTTGCGCATGTCTTTATCCCGAAACCGGCAACCACTTTCGGGAGACATGCGCCGGCCGTAAAAACGGAGAAAAAGCTCCGTTTAGACACATGAAAAACCGTCGATGTTTTCGGCGGTTTTTTTGTGGATAGATGGGAACTGGTCGTCCAGATTAATTTTCGGAGCGGGATGTATCGGCTGCGGCGGCTTGCGCAAGTGGCAGCGCCCGACGATTCTGCATCTTCTTTTCCCTGGCGGCAGCCTAGGAATCCAGAATGTCGGGAAGAATGGAACTGGTATGCTTCGCCCTGACGGCAGCTGAAAGCTTCGCTGGATTGACGAACTGGTCTTTCGTCGCAGTCGTGTTCATCCTCCTGCGTTTACAGTCAAAAACGCAGGAAACAATCGGAGGACAATGCCCCGGCGACGCTTGTCACCGGGGAAAAATATCGAATGGCAATCAACGAGCCCGAGAAGCAACGACCTTCTTCTTCGGAGCCGGCAAAAGTCCTTCGCGCTGCATCTGCTTGCGGGCCAGTTTGCGGGCACGACGAATCGCTTCGGCTTTTTCGCGGGCGCGCTTTACCGACGGCTTTTCGAAAGCCTCACGCGCCCTCATCTCGCGAAACATGCCTTCGCGCTGCATCTTCTTCTTCAGGACGCGAAGCGCCTGATCAACATTGTTGTCCCTTACGAGTACCTGCAAAATATCTCCTGACGCGGTAAAACCGCACTTTTCCGATCTTGATCGTGTTCACGTTTATCCGCGAGTCGCCGGTTGATGGCGATCTCGCGATCGAGGTTTGCGAGGCATCTCAAGATGTCTCATCATTGGTATTGCAGCGCTTTATACGGCGCTCGCAGTTTTTCCAAATCAAATCCGACTTGAGACTGCATGCGGTCATGGGAACCGGGCAAGAACAGTTTTGCTCGAACATCGTGTTTGACGGAGTGAAATGCTCCACTCCTTATGACCTCCGAGGGTCAAAACAAAAGGCCGGGGTTTGACGCCCGACCTCCTTATATCATCAAGCGTCTCGCGTGCCAGTACATCCATGGTCACGCGGACACGACGACATATTATTCTGCGCGCAGGTTGTCTGCGGAGCTTTTGCCAGAACGCTTGTCCTGCACGATGTCATAGCTGATCTTCTGACCGTCGTTCAGACCGCGCAGACCTGCACGCTCCACAGCGGAAACATGAACGAACACGTCCTGACCGCCGTTGTCCGGCTGGATGAAGCCAAAGCCCTTGGTGCTGTTAAACCACTTTACTGTACCAGTGTTCATAACGATTTCCTTTCAATCGTTGGATATGCCGAATGCCGGCGGTAAATCGACGATGAGAGAAAATCCAGAAGAGCCGTAAAGGCTGCCGACAAGAGTCGCTAGCAAGGTTCGATGCTCCTAGACTAGCAACTAATGCGATTTAAACAAGGCAGGCATGAAAATAAAGCTTAGCGTGTGTGGCAAGCGCGACACAACCAGGCTTTAGATCAGCAACAGGACCGTGCGCCCTATCGGCCGCTCCCGAAGCCCTTTACCCGTCAGTCGTAAATCCGCTTGAGGTTCGCCACGCAATCGAGTTCCTTCAGTTGCGAGAGAAGCTGGTTAAGCTGGCGCAGGTCCCATACCTCAATCTCCATAGCGATCTCGGAGAAGTCGTCGGCGCGGTTGGAGCCCATGGACATGGTGCGGATATTGATGTCGAGCGCACCGATCGTCTTGGCGACAGTTGCGAGCGTGCCGGGTTCGTTGATCGTGTTGATCTCGATCTTGGCCGGGAAACGTGACTTGTTGGCTTCATCGAGATCCCAGCGGACATCGATCCAGCGTTCAGGCTCGTCATCGAATTTCTGCAGCGCAGGCGCCTGGATCGGGTAGATGGTGATGCCCTTACTCTTGCCCGCATCCATGATACCGACGATGCGATCACCCGGGACGGCACCGCTCGGGGCAAAACGTACCTGGGTATTGGCAGCAAGGCCGCGGATCGGCAGCAATGTCGCCACGAGATCTGCTGCCTGGGCATTTTCCAGATCGGTCTGGGATTGCGCCGGCAGCTTGAACATCATGCCGGTTGCGCTCGGGACGTTAAACCAGCCCTGATCGGCGGCCGGCTTCACAGTGACGCGTTCGTCCTTGTAGTCCGGGAATACGGCGCGCAGCACGTCGAGCGAGGAAAGTTCACCACGGCCAACCGAGGCGATCGTATCCTCGACATCCTTCTGGGCCAGACGGTGAAGGGCAGGTTTCAGCGCCTCACGGGAAAAAGTCTTGCCGGCGCGCTCGAAGGTACGCTCCAGGATGCGGTGGCCGAGGCCGGCATATTGCTTGCGGATCGCCATGCGTGTGGCGCGGCGGATGGCCGAACGCGCCTTGCCGGTGACGACGATCTCTTCCCAGGCTGCCGGCGGCACCTGCACGCCGGAGCGGATGATCTCGACTTCGTCACCGTTGTTCAGCCGTGTGACGAGCGGCATGATGCGGCCGTTGATCTTGGCGCCAACCGTGGTGTCGCCGATATTGGTGTGAACCGCGTAAGCGAAATCGATCGGGGTTGCGCCACGCGGAAGCGCAATCAGCTTGCCCTTCGGGGTGAAGCAGAAGACCTGATCCTGGAAGAGTTCGAGCTTTGTGTGCTCGAGGAATTCTTCCGGGTTGTCGCCTTCGGCCAGAGACTCGATCGTATGGCGAAGCCAGGAATAGGCGTTCGATTGCTTCGGCAGCAGTTCATCGCCCTTGGCCGGCCCCTTCCCTTCCCCGGATTGGCCGTCTTTATAGAGCGTATGTGCGGCGATACCGTATTCGGCGATTTCCTGCATCAGCTGGGTGCGGATCTGCAGTTCGATACGCTGGCGGGACGGACCTACGATCGTGGTGTGGATCGAGCGGTAATCGTTCTGCTTCGGATTGGAGATATAATCCTTGAAGCGGCCCGGCACGACGCGCCAGCGGGTATGGACGATGCCGAGCGCCTTGTAGCAGCAGGCAACATCATCGACGATAATGCGGAAACCGTAGACATCCGAGAGCTGCTCGAAGGAGAGCGACTTCGACTGCATCTTGCGGAAGACCGAATAGGGTTTCTTCTGCCGTCCCTTGACGAAAGTGTCGTTGAGGCCGTTGGCGACGAGAAGCTCGCGCAATTCGTCCTCGATCTTCTTGATCAGGCCTTCATTGTGGGCGGAGAGTTCGGCCAAACGCTGGGTGACCGTCTCATAGGCTTCCGGATTGATATGGCGGAAGGACAGATCCTCCAGCTCGTCGCGCATGTCCTGCATACCCATGCGACCGGCAAGCGGCGCATAGATATCCATCGTCTCTTCGGAAATGCGCGCCTTCTGCTCGGGCTTCATATGGTCGAGCGTGCGCATGTTGTGGAGACGGTCGGCGAGCTTGACGAGAAGCACGCGCACATCGTCGGAAATGGCGAGAAGCAGCTTGCGCAGGTTTTCCGCCTGCTTGGCCTTTTTCGACACGAGGTCGAGGCGTTTCAGCTTTGTCAGTCCCTCGACGAGGCGGCCGATATCTTCGCCGAACAGTTCGTCGATCTCGGCGCGAGTGGCCGTCGTATCCTCGATCGTATCATGCAGGAGCGCGACCGCGATGGTCGACTCGTCGAGATGCATGTCAGTGAGGATGGCAGCGACTTCGAGCGGATGAGAAATATAGGGGTCGCCGGAAGCACGCTTCTGCTGGCCATGCTTCTGCATGGCGTAAACATAGGCCTTGTTGAGAAGAGCTTCATTGGCATCGGGCTTGTATTTCTGCACCCGCTCAACAAGCTCGTACTGCCTCATCATTCCCGGATATGCCCTTCAAACCCACAGTGCCAACAAAGAAAATGGCGCGCCAACCTTCGGTTAGCGCAGCCATCACAAAAGAGACAACCAGATTAGGGCGATAGAATGAACGATAGGTTGCCCGAAGGCACCTATGATCAGTAATCGTCACTCTTTTCCGGCGGAACCAGACCTTCGATACCGGCCAGAAGATCTTCTTCCGACATCTGGTCGAAGGTAACGACTTCCGGAGCATCTTCGTCTTCGGAGTCGGCTGCAACCGAAACGCCGCCGGCAGCGAGAAGCGCGACCGGATCGGGCTCGGGCTCGTCAACTTCAACATGCTTCTGCAGCGAGTGAATCAGGTCTTCCTTCAGATCGTCGGGAGACAGGGTCTCGTCGGCAATCTCGCGAAGGGCGACAACGGGATTCTTGTCATTGTCGCGGTCGATGGTGATTGCAGCGCCCTGCGAAATCTGGCGAGCGCGATGGCTTGCGAGCAGAACCAGCTCGAAACGGTTGTCGACTTTGTCAATGCAATCTTCTACTGTGACGCGGGCCATTGCCTGTCCTTTGCGGTCCTGGATTTCCGGAATTGATACGCCCGATACAGCCATCGGACGGGAAATTCAAGTTTTTCCTGACCTGGGACCAATCGAGACGTGAGTTACGAGGCGTTTACTGAGGAGAAAACGTCCCGTTGAAGGATGCAAATCGATGATGGACCTGATCTCCATCAAGGCTTGCGGGCAGATAAGAAGGTGAATTTCACCTTTGATCGGATCTAAAGTCCGATCATGCCGAATCTTTAAAAATCACCACTGGATGGTCCAAGCTTCGGATATGCTACTAAAGTGTCCAGGGGGAGAGGACTATATTCAATCAACACGTGCTTGGAATATTGCAAATCCTATCATACATGACAGATATATGAATAGTTCGTAATGTAAGAGAATTATTCCGGTATCGTCGATTCAACTTTTCGTTTTGCCGATACGTTCGGAAAACGCGCATAAAAAAGGGATGGAGACATATGTTTGACCCGAGAGAGAAGATTGCTCTCTTTATCGATGGCGCGAATTTATACGCCGCCTCAAAAAGCCTCGGCTTCGATATCGATTATCGCAAGCTTCTGAAGGCTTTTCAAAAACGCGGTTACCTGCTTCGCGCTTATTACTACACGGCGCTGATCGAGGACCAGGAATACTCCTCCATCCGCCCACTGATCGATTGGCTCGATTACAATGGCTACAAGGTCGTTACCAAGCCTGCGAAGGAATTTACCGACAGTCTCGGCCGTCGCAAGATCAAGGGCAATATGGATATCGAACTGGCCATCGATGCGATGGAACAGTCTGAAACCGTCGACCATCTGGTGATCTTCTCCGGTGACGGCGACTTCACAAACCTGGTGGAAGCGCTGCAGCGCCGCGGCCGCAAGGTTTCGGTCGTATCAACGATGCAGACGCAGCCGCCGATGATTGCCGACGACCTGCGCCGCCAGGCCGATCACTTCATCGACCTGATGACGCTCAAGGCCGAAGTTGGCCGCGATCCGAGCGAGCGGGCTGCGCGTCCAACCGAACCTACCGAGCCGGCAGATGCGTAACTGTTGAACCTTGAGCACGACGCGATCTTCCAAGTTCGCGTTGTGTGCTTTCGTTTCTTTTTTCGCGCACGCCTTCATCGCGATAACCGATGACCAGTTGCGGAATGCAAGCTGTCGTATCATCAAAAAAATAGGCGCCCGTTTTTCGGCGGCGCCTGTTTTTGTTCCGGGCTAGAAGAGTGCCATGCTGTTTCAACGCCCTTCCGACGACATTCTTTATGATGCGCTTATCGCTCGCGACCCGTCCTATGAAGGGTTTGCCTGGGTTGGCGTGAAGACAACCGGCATTTTCTGCCGCCTCACCTGCCCGGCTCGCAAGCCGAAGCGCGAGAACTCCTCATTCTATGGGACGATCGCTGAATGCCTCGAGGCGGGGTTTCGTCCATGCAATCGCTGCCGCCCGATGCTGAAGCTTGGCGAGACCGATCCCGTGGTGACACGGCTGGTCGATGCACTCGACGCCGATCCGATGCGGCGCTGGAGCGAAGGCGATGTGACCGCCTTAGGCGTCGATCCATCGACCGTACGACGCGCCTTCAAGCGACAATTCGGCATGAGTTTTCTGGAAATGGCGCGGCTCAGACGGATGGGCAAGGCCGCCGAAGTTCTGAATGACGGGGCCGATGTCATCGACGCACAACTCGATGCAGGCTACGAATCCGGCAGCGGCTTTCGTGCCGCAATTGCGAAACTGTTCGGGGAGGCACCGGCAAAACTTCGAGGCAAGGCCCTGCTGCGTGCCGACTGGATCGATACGCCGATCGGTCCGATGATCGCGATTGCCGACACGCACGCCTTGCATATTCTGGAGTTCGCCGAGCGCAAGGCTTTGCCCGCGGAAATCCGCAGGCTGCAGAAGGCGAGCGGCAGCAGCATCGTGATGGGACGGTATCCGCCAATCGACGAGATCGAGGCGGAACTGAAGGCATATTTCTCCGGCGAACACAGAGGGTTCAAGACACGGCTGGCCGAGCACGGATCGCCGTTTCAGCGGCAGGTGTGGCAGGCGTTGCGGGAAATACCGCCCGGAGAGCTTCGCACCTACGGCGCGCTCGCTGCCGACATGAACATGCCCTCCTCCACCCGCGCCGTTGCAGGCGCCAATGGCGCCAACCAGATCGCCATTGTCATCCCTTGCCACCGGGTGCTTTCGGCTGATGGCAGCCTCACCGGCTATGGCGGCGGCCTTTGGCGCAAGCGCTGGCTGATCGAACATGAACGGCGCATGGCGGCGGACATCGGTGGGCGCTGCAGCGATTACCCGGCAGACACGGCGGTTCGCTGATTACCATTCGGCGGTGCATGACTGCCTGACTTTCGCGCCCGGAACACCGCCTCAACGATGAGCGAAAGCGGCAGGCCGATAAAAAGCGGAATGAAGAAGTAGATCACCCGGAAGGCGACAAGCGATCCGATCGAGGCCTGATCGCCCATGACATGCCGAACTGTCGCTTCCAGCACACCGAGGCCGCCGGGCGCATGGGTGATCAAGATTGCCACATTGGCAAGAACGAAGGCGGTTGCTGCCTTGAGATAGCTGACGTCGGCACCTGCCGCCATGACCTCGCGCAGACAAGCCGAAACGAAGGCGAAGTTGATCGTGCCGATCACCACCTGTGCCAACGCGATTTTCCAAGTGGGCATCTGGAACGTCCAGCTGCGGATCTTCAAGGGCGCGCGCAGGAAGGCCGCTAGCGCAATGTAGAGCGCAGTTGCGACAAGGCAGCCGGCACCGATAGCGACGACGAGCTCCTCTTTCAAGCGCAGTACTGCTGCCGCATCCTTCGGATTGAGTACCAAAACGATGCCGGCGAGCACGGCCATGCCAAGACCGACCGTGACGCCCGAGAGCAACACGATCTTTGCGACATCCTCCGTCGTCATGCCCCAATGGGCGTAATAGCGATATCGCAACGCGCCGCTGCTGAGGCCCGACATGCCGACGCTCTGGCCGATCGAAAGCGCGATGAAGGATGCGAGCGCAATCTTCGGATAAGGCAAATCATTCTTCACATAGCGCACACCGCACCAATCGAAGCCGGTGAGGCAGAGATAGGATGCGAAAGCGAAGAGAAGCGCCAGCGCAAGATTGGCAGCGGGTATATCGCGAACCGACTGGACGATTTCCGAGAAAGAGTGCTCACGGAAGACTTGATACAGGAGCCAGGCAGCAAGGCCGAAGCCCACGACCAGCATCAGGTAGGTAAAAAACTGCTTCTTCGTCATTATCCGCTTGCCCGCATGAAGGTGCGGAGAAACGGTGGGCGATGAGGTTTGGTTCCGGTGGCGGTTTGCCTCAGTGCCTGCGTCTGCGCCTCATCCGTCTGCCGGCACCTTCTCCCCGCAGGCGGGGCGAAGGACCCAAGCCGCGCCGTTTCCGTGCCTCGCAGATGTCGAGTGGGGCACGTCCCCTCACCCCGCTTGCGGGGAGAGGGTTAGGGTGAGCGGCAGGGATGAAGCTGTCAGCCGCCCTTCAATAACCGAGACTTCTGGCGGTTCCAGTCGCGTTCCTTCTCGGTCTCGCGCTTGTCGTGCAGCTTCTTGCCCTTGGCGAGGGCAAGCTCCAGCTTGGCGCGGCCACGGTCGTTGAAATAGATTTTCAGCGGCACGAGCGTCATGCCTTCACGGTTGATGCCGTTGCGAAGCCGGTTGATCTCGCGTTTCGAAAGAAGCAGCTTGCGGCGGCGGCGCGGCTCGTGGTTGAAGCGGTTGGCCTGCAGATATTCCGGCAGGTGGCTGTTGATCAGCCAGATCTCCTCGCCTTCGTCCGACGCATAGGATTCGGCGATATTGGCCTTGCCGTCGCGCAACGACTTGACCTCCGTGCCGGTCAGCACGATGCCTGCCTCGTAGGTATCGATGATCTCGTAGTTGAACCGGGCCTTGCGGTTTTCCGCAACGATCTTGTTCACCACGCGCTGGCTGCCTTTGGGTGCCATCAGACGAATTCCATTCCGCTTTATCCAAAAAGAACCCCGCCCAAAAGCGATGAGCGGGGTTCGGGAACTCATATAATGCGGCCGGGGCCGAATGTGAAGCTTATGCGTCAGCGCAGCCGACGCCTAAACCTCAGTTCAGGAGGCCTGCATGGCGCAGGGCGGCGTCGATTGCCTCTTCCGTCGAGGGTTCAAGCGAGGAAACCAGCGGCGAGCGCACGGTGCGATCCATGCCGCGCAATCTGCTCAGGCCATACTTGGCGCCGCAAAGGCCCGGCTCCAGGAAGATCGCCTTGTGCAGCGGCATCAGCCGATCCTGAAATTCGAGCGCCTTCTTGTAATCGCCCGCAAGCGTTGCCGCCTGGAATTCGGCACAGAGGCGAGGCGCGACATTAGCCGTGACCGAAATGCAGCCGATGCCGCCATGCGCGTTAAAGCCGAGCGCTGTTGCATCCTCGCCGGAGAGCTGGACGAAATCCGGGCCGCAGGTGATGCGCTGTTCGGATACGCGTTCGATCTTGCCCGTCGCATCCTTGACGCCAACGATATTCTTATGCGCCTTGGCAAGCTTGCCCATGGTTTCCGGGGTCATGTCGATGACAGAGCGACCCGGAATATTGTAGATGAAGATCGGCAAAGAAACTGCATCGGCGATTGCCGAGAAATGGGCGAAAAGCCCCTTCTGGGTCGGCTTGTTGTAATAGGGCGTGACAACGAGAAGCGCATCGGCGCCAGCCTGTTCGGCATGCTGGGCAAGCTCGATCGCTTCGGTCGTATTGTTAGAGCCGGCACCTGCGATGACCGGCACGCGCTTATTCGCCACTTCGACACAGAGTTCGACCACGCGCTTATGCTCATCATGGGAGAGGGTCGGCGATTCTCCCGTCGTACCGACCGGGACGAGGCCGGAGCTCCCTTCCGCAATCACCCAGTCGACATGGTCTGCAAACGCTTTTTCATCGACGGCCCCGCCAGCAGTGAACGGCGTTACGAGCGCGGGGATCGATCCCTTGAACATGCAAAAACTCCCATGGCCGCGGTCCATGCTTCGGCCGTAATCAACAACTAAGGTGGCGCACCATAAAGCGGTGACAGATCGCCGACAAGCGCAAAGCTCACGGGAAACTGATCGTTCGCAGATGCTTATTTTAGGGGTTCCGGTAAGGTTTCGTTAAGGCCACCGGAGCCTAATGGGAGAGCCCGACGGGGGTATATGTTTTTTTCGAGAGTCGCCGGATGAAGAAGCCCGCTCTGATCCTCACATTGGGATTGAGTGCAGCCAGCATATCGAGCCTTGTGCTCGCTGAGAGCGGTGGCGCAGGCAGCGGTATCGTGCCCCTGCCCTTTGCCCGTCCGAACGCACCTGCAAGCATACCTTTGCCAACGCAACCGGGATCGCCAGCGCTGCCTTCGTCGGCGGCCATGCCCGTTCCCGATATAACCGGTTCCATACCGAGGCCCGACCGACCGCTGGCACTCTCTGCCTTGAAGACCGGGCTCGATGCGCTTTCCGGCAATGATGCGGCACAGGCGATTGCTGCGCGAGATAGCCTGCCTTCGGGATCGCTCGATAGAAAAATCCTCACCTGGGCGATTGCCAGTTCTGGAATGAAGGATGTGCCCTATCGCGAGATAGCTAACGCTTCACGCGAACTGACCGGCTGGCCGGGACTTGGCGGTCTGCGTGAACGGGAAGAGCGCGCGCTTTATCGCGAAAATCCGCCGGCTCAGGCCGTTTTATCCGCTATGGGCAATGCGCGGCCGCAAACGCCGGAAGGCGCGATGATCCTTGCCCGGGCGCAGATGGCGACGGGAAAAACCGCGGACGCTACCGGCACGCTGCGCAATCTCTGGGTTTCACAAACACTCGATACGGCGACCGAAGACAAGGTGCTTGGCGAGTTCGGCAGGTTGTTCAGCGCGGCCGACCACAAGACGCGCATGGACTATCTCATGTATCGCGGCCGTGTGGTACAGGCGAAGCGCTTTTCCGGCCTCGGCAATGCCCAGTCACTTTACAATGCATGGGCAGCCGTTGCGAATAATGCCAGGAATGCGGGCTCTCTCATCGATGCCGTCGCAGGTTCATGGGCCAGCGATCCTGCCTATCTGTTCGTGAGAATCGAATATGCAAGGCGGCAGAACGACTATGCGCAGGCCGCAAAACTTCTTGAACGCGTGCCGCGCGATCCGGCCAGGCTCGTCTATCCCACCGAGTGGTGGAACGAGCAGCGGATCGTGTCACGTGGGCTTGCCGATCTCGGGCAGTTCAGCGCGGCTTACAAGCTCGTCGCGAACCATGCGGCGCAATCGGCCGTCGATCGGGCCGATGCGGAATTCCATGCCGGGTGGTATGCGTTGCGAGCCCTTCAAGACCCAACCACGGCCGAGACGCATTTCCGCAAGATATATGAGGCCTCCAACCGGCCGCTTTCGGCGTCGCGGGCGCTGTATTGGCTCGGCCGCTCGGCAGAGGCCGGTGGACCGGGACAGTCGCGCGGTTTTTATGAACAGGCTGCGCGGTACTCCGGCACTTTCTACGGCCAACTGGCTGCGGCGAAGCTTGGCAAATCGGCGCTCGATGTGAGCTACCCCTCTCCCACGGCGCAGGATCGTGAGCGCTTCGCTTCCCGCGAGGTCGTTCGGGCGATCGCGCGACTGGACGCTGTCGGCCATGATCGGCGCTCGGCGGCACTTTATGCGGCACTCGGCGAGCAGATCGACAGTCCCGGCGAGCTTTCGCTTTTGACGGCGCGCGCAGAGGCGCAAGGCGACCATGCGCTGTCGCTTCGGATCGGCAAGTCCGCCTTTTCGCGCGGTGTGGATGTGGCAGCCCTTGCCTATCCGATCGGCGTCATCCCCGCCGGGGCCAATATTGCCGGATCGGGCAAGGCGCTTGCCTATTCGATAGCGCGGCAGGAAAGTGCATTCAATCCGGCAGCCGTTTCCGTCGCCAATGCCCGTGGGCTGCTGCAGCTTCTGCCCGGAACGGCGCAGGGTGTGGCCAAGCGGCACGGGATAAGCTTCAAGGCAGACCGGTTGACCAGTGATGCGGGCTATAATGCAACGCTCGGCGCGCATTATCTCGGCGAGCAGATCGATGCCTTCGGCGGCTCCTACGTCCTGACCTTCATTGCCTATAATGCCGGGCCGAAGCGCGTGCCGGAATGGATTGCCCGTTACGGCGATCCGCGTGGCAAGCCGCTGGACGAGGTGATCGATTGGGTAGAGCGAATCCCTTTCCCCGAGACACGCAATTATGTGCAGCGCGTGCTGGAAAATTATCAGGTCTACAAGACAAGGCTGGGACAGAATGCCGATATCGCCGCCGACCTGAGATTTGGGCGCCAGTAGGTTTCAACTCCGCGGGAGACAGCGGGACACGACGGGCTCAACCGAGCCGTCGTTCCGTGTCTTCCTTTATCGCGACTGAGAACAGGCGCTGGCCGACAGCGCCCTCCCCCGAACTCATTTCCCGATACATACGGGCTCGCGGCTCGTATGCGGCATGAGACGCTGGTCCTGGTCATCATCAAGGCAGTCCAGAAACGAGAAAAGCCCGGCGCGAGGCCGGGCTTTCCAGATGAGAAGATCCGAGAAGAGGATCAGAACGAGCGCTGCAGACGCAGGAAGCCGTCCCAACGGTCGCCGTCGCCAACACCACCGAAGTCAACGTCAACGTCGGTGTAATTGACGGTAGCCTTGGCAGTCAGGCCCTCGGTGATCTTGTAGTCAGCGGTTACGCCAAGGCGCCATGCGCTGCCACCGGCATAATCGCTGTCACCGTAAACCGGTACGATATTGTCCCAATACTGAGCGCCGGGAGTAATCGACAGCTTGTCGGTCGCCTTGATAGCGTATTCAGCACCGATGCTCCATTCCGAGAAGTCCCAGTAACGGCTAGGACCGAAGGAGTAGACGCCGAAGATGCCGAGCGAGCCCGGACCGAGTTCGGCAGTCAGCGTGGATGCGATGACAGCATCTTCATGGTCGAAGTCGTAAGCAGCGAAGAGGTCGATTGCCACTGCGCCGAACTTGCCTGCGATCATACCGTTGATGCCGAGTTCGTCAGAACCTGCACCGGTACCGTCAGCAAGAATGCGATCGTCCTTCCAACCGTCCTGCGAGTCGAATGCGTCACCCTGCAGGTAGGCCGTGAATGCGCCGCCTTCGTAGGTGTACCGGATCGAGTTGTTCAGGGTGTCGCCACCGATGTAACCACCGCCGAGCGGGCCACCGTCGGAGAGAACGGTTTCACCCGGAAGTCCGGTATCGAAGTAGTTGTAGAAGTAACCTACGCGAAGACCGCCGATTTCGAGGAAGGTTTCATCGAGGAAGAAGTCTGTATCGCTGTTGGTATTGGCTTCCAACGTGATGACGGAAGCGAGCGTGCCGTATTCGGTATCAGACTTGGCTTCGAGGACCAAGTGGCCGCGGGTGTTCGTGCGGTAGCCCGAGCTATCGATCTCGCCTGCGATGCCGTCGAGGTTGAAATCGCTGCGACCGTCAACCTGAACGCGGACGTAGCCGCCGATCTTGAGGCAGGTTTCGGTGCCCGGAATGTAGAAATAGCCAGTGCCGAAGGCGTCGCATACGCGAACATATTCCATCGGTTCCGGTTCGGCAGCGACGATTGCGTCGGCAGCCTGAGCGACGGTGACGCTTGCGAGCGCCGCGGTCGATGCGATGAGTAAGCTGGTGATCTTCATTTGGGGTTCCCCGGTCAACTCTAGGCTTTACAATTATCAAGCTACAGTTGGGGGACGGGTCTCTACAAGCATTTCCGCATTCACGCAGAGCGCGAACCAGCCACTTGCGGCACCGGCGTTACTTATTTGTCACAAATTTAGCGGGAAACCGGAGGCCAAAACTCCCTCCCCGTGCATGTGCGCCCGCTAAATTCCGCGACAATCCGACAATGGGAGCGAATCACAAATACAAAAAGCCCGGCACAGGGCCGGGCTTTTCGCTCATATCTGAAAGATCAGATTAGAAAGAACGCTGCAGGCGGAGGAAACCGTCCCAACGGTCGCCGTCAACAGCACCGGCGTCAACGTCGGTGTAGTTCACGGTTGCCTTGGCAGAGAGGTTGGTGGTGATCTTGTAATCAGCCGTTACACCAACGCGCCATGCGTCACCGCCGTCGAAGTCGCCGTCAACGTATGCGATGTTGTCCCAGTACTGAACGCCAGGAGCAACCGAGAACTTGTCGGTAACCTTGATGGCGTATTCAGCGCCGATCGTCCACTCGGAAGCGTCGAAGTAACGGTTAGCACCGGTCGAGTAGGCAGCGAAGACGCCGAGCGAACCCGGGCCGATTGCAGCCGTCAGCGTGGAAGCGAATGCCGCGTCTTCAGCGTCGAAGTCGTAACCAGCGAAGAAGTCGACGGTTACGCCACCGAACTTGCCGGTGATGACGCCGTTGATGCCGATTTCGTCACGGTTGTCGGTGCGGGTTTCTGCACCCGTGACCGGATCAACGCTAACGAGATAGTTGTCGGTCTTGTAACCAGCAGCCGAGTTGAAGGCATCAACCTGACCGTAAACCGAGAACGAACCTGCGTCGTAGGTGTAACGAACAGAGTTGTTCAGAGTGTCGCCGCCGAGGCCGCCGCCGCCGAGGCCAGGACCGCCGTCGGAAAGAACGGTTTCGCCCGGAAGGCCGTTATCGAAGTAGTTGTAGAACTGACCAACGCGGAGACCGCCCAGCTGGAAATAGGTTTCTTCCAGGTAGAAGCTGTTGTTCGAGCTGTTGTTGTTAGCGCGAAGCGTGATCTTGGAAGCGAGCGTGCCGTATTCGGTGTCGTTCTTGGCTTCAACAACGACCTGACCACGGGTGTTCGTGCGGTAGCCGCCTTCCTGAACGGTAACGCCACCAACTTCGAAGTCCGAACGACCGTCAACCTGGAAACGAACGTAACCACCGATCTTGAGGCAGGTTTCGGTGCCCGGGATGTAGAAGTAGCCGGTGCCGAAAGCGTCGCAAACGCGAACGTATTCCATCGGCTCGGGCTCAGCAGCCACGATTGCGTCGGCAGCCTGTGCGCCAGAAACTGCTGCGAGGGCAGCAGCGGAGCCGAGAAGAAGGCTCTTGATGTTCATTTTTGACCTCCAGTCAAAGTTACGTATGGGTCTAGGTCTTGATTTACCG
Organism: Neorhizobium sp. UBA3556; assembly: GCA_002376235.1. Lineage (GTDB taxonomy): Bacteria > Pseudomonadota > Alphaproteobacteria > Rhizobiales > Rhizobiaceae > Neorhizobium. The sequence goes on from DFNX01000003.1 coordinate 231,678, forward strand.
AAGGACAAAAATTCCTTGGGCCCATCCCCGTGTTCTTAAAGCTGACGAACCACCGCCGCGCTTCGGAGTTGAAAATACAAATCGCGGAAACGTGCGCAATGGCGAACTGGGGATGAACGAGAGTTTCACAGCCGCTTCCCAAAACCATGTTGCCGAAAGGACACAAAACGGCATCCGGGCATCGGTAAAAATTTAGTTTTCGTTAAGAAAACAGTTTTGCGACAGCGACTTAGGGATTGTTCATATTAGAACGGATCGCGGAATGCCGGCGTTGCCGATGAGCAACAGACCCAAGCCGCAGACGCTCCATGCGTGGCCGCTAATGATCCAGCGATTTCATGAGGAATAATGGCGGAGAGGATGGGATTCGAACCCACGATACGCTTTTGACGTATACTCCCTTAGCAGGGGAGCGCCTTCGACCACTCGGCCACCTCTCCGGTTCGGCCTGATTATTGCGGATAAAACCCGAATGCAAGGTCTTTTAGCAAAAAGAACCGTCACAGATGGGGAATGATCCCCAACTGCATGATGATTCCCGGCCTTTGGAAGACGAAACACCGGGGTTTTCTGCCTTCAGTAGCCGGAGCCTGCGGCAACAGTGCCCGGGCCGCGACCGTAACGGCCGGCAAGCGCCTTCAACGTTGCTGCGAGTTCGGTCACGTCGGCGCCGACGGCAACGAAGCTTGCGCCGAGTTCGAGATAGCGGCGATTGAGACCTTCATTGAATGTCAGAATGCCTGCGGGCTTGCCGGCGGCGATGATTCGGCCGATCGCCGATTCGATCACTTCCTGTACTTCCGGGGCCTCGATTCGTCCGAGGTAACCGAGATCGGCGGAAAGATCGGCCGGGCCGATGAAGACGCCATCGACGCCGTCCACGGCGGCTATCGCCTCGAGATTGTCGATAGCGACACGTGTTTCGGCCTGAACCAGAAGGCAGATCTCGTCGTCAGCCGTCTGTGCATAATCCGGAACGGCGTTAAAGCCTGAGGCACGGGCGACGGCGGCACCGAGGCCGCGGGTGCCGCGCGGGGGATAACGCACGGCCTGAACCAGCGCTTTTGCCTGTTCGGGCGAATCGACCATGGGAATGAGGAGCGTGCGCGCACCGGCATCCAACAGCTGCTTGATGAACCAGGTCTCGCCCGAAGGCGGGCGCACGACGGGTTCGACGGCGAAGGGAGCCAGCGCCCGGAGCTGGGCGATGATACTGCGCAGATCGTTCGGCCCGTGTTCCGAATCGATCACCAACCAGTCGAAGCCCGCACTTGCCGCGATCTCGGCCGGAAGCGCCTCGCCGGTGTTCAGCCAGAGACCGATCTGTTTGCGGCCGGCACTGATTGCAGCCTTGAAGTCATTCTTCGGTACCGGCATTTTTCCTCCCATGCCTTTCAATAGAAATATCGGTGCGAGCAGCGCACCTTATAATGTCAGGACAGCAGCAGCTTCAGGTCCGTGGCCGGATCAGCGAGCAGCGCCTTGTCGGGGTTGACGCCTGTTTCCAGCATCTTCTTGGCCGTCACATAGGCCTTGGCATCATTGACTGCATCGACGGCGACCAGCTTTCCCTGGCGGAAATACCAGATCGACACCGCGCCTTCGCGGGCGCCGGGACGCACCAGCGTCTCGTCATAACCCAGATTGAAACCGGCGATCTGCAGCTTCACATCATATTGGTCGGACCAGAACCACGGTTTTGGCGCGTAAGGCTCGGTTCCACCGGCAAGCGTGGCTGCAACCGATTCGGCCTGATCGACGGCGTTCTGAACCGATTCGAGGCGGATTCGGCCATCTTCCCACGGCAGAAGGGCACAATCGCCCATGGCGAAGATCGACGGGTCGGAGGTGCGGGCGAATTCATCGACGATGATGCCGTTTCCGACATCCAGGCCGCAATCCTGCGCCAGTCGGTCATTCGGAGTGACACCAATGCCGACGATGACGAAATCCACATCGATGACCGAACCGTCGGAGAGTTCTGCGGCGCGCACCTTGTCCTCCTCGCCGATCAGGCGGACGAGACCTGTCTGTTCGCGAATCACGACACCACGCTCGTTGTGGATCGCGCGCATGACGTCGGCAGTTTCCTTCGAGGCGACCCGGGCGAGTATACGGTCGGCCATTTCGATCAGCGTCACCTCAAGCCCGAGATGGCGGGCGACGGCTGCCGCCTCCAGTCCGATATAGCCGCCACCGATGATCAGCAGGCGGCGACCGGCCTTCATTTCGTCGGCCAGCCGATCAGCATCGCGCTTGTCGCGCACGGTATAGACGCCCTGCAGCTCTCCGCCGATGCTGGCGGGGAGAGTGCGCGGGCTCGCCCCCGTCGTCAAAGCAAGGGTTTCGTATTCGAGCATCGAGCCATCCTGCATGCGGACAGTCTTTTTCTCGCGGTCGATTTCCTCGACATAAGTCGACAGCCGGACTTCTACATCGTTTTCGGCAAACCATGCATCCGGGCGAAAGGTCAGCCGGTCAAAACTCATCTCGCCGAGCAGGTATTTCTTGGACAAGGGTGGTCGCTGATAGGGGTGGACCTCTTCAGCACCGATCATCGTGATGGGCCGCGTATCCTTTAATGCCCGCAGTTTCGCGGCAAGCGCAAAGCCCGCCTGCCCTGCCCCGACGATCACCAGCCTGCCTGTCACTTGCCTTCTCCATTCCTGTCCAACCGCCCAGAGATAGCACTTGGGACGGTTGCAGAAGGGGTATCGTCGCGACGTCCGGCCGTCAACAACGCGACATTATGTCCTGCGTGCGTGAATGGGGCGGAGCCCGTCACCATAGATCGAGAAAAATTTACCAATCAACTTTAGAATGCATCAGAATTGCAGGAATAAAATCATATTCGAGGGACAAGTCAGGAGGATACTATGGCCCCATTGATGGACGGGACCAATACGCAAGAACCGGCGGGCCTGCGCCGTGTCTTTGAAAAATTTACGATCGATCGGCCGGGCAAGATCGTGCTTGTGGAACATCACCTGAGCACGAAGACGAGCATCCGCTGCCTGATCCGAACAATCTCCCTGCAAGGTGCAGAACTTGAGGTCACGCCGCATATTCCGGTCCCGTCTCATTTCTTCCTTGCCATTCTCGGAATCCGCGACGAGATCGGTTGCACGGTCATGGCGCGAGAGGAGGAAAAGGTGACGATCGGCTTCAATATGCTGATCAACCCGGAATTCCTGCATCATGTCATCCGGCTGAGCTTCGAAACCAGCCATTGATATAAGGTGCGATAGGCACCGGCATGAGATCCTGGGCCGATCATTGCCGCGCGCGGCGCCATCCAGCCGCGCGGGCATCCGCCTCGGAGCAGAACCACCGTTCGCCGTATCGATGTCTTATCTTGGTTTGCTCGTAATATTCCTGTCCCGGGACATGATAGATGCGCTCACCGGTATCGATCGAGATATTGCCCTTTATCCTGCATGACGTGCTGACATTTGCCTGGACGTAACGGGTGATACCCGGAAACAGGGAATGACCGCCCGCGGCGAGGAAAGTCGCTGTCGCGGCGGCGATGACAATCAAAGGGAAGTTACTCATACTGCGATGATGCGCCGGAAAGATTGCTTTCCCACTTCAGCGTTCCCTAAAATTGCACAATATCCCGATTTAAACCCTGAGGCGTATTCGTATCCGGCGGCATGCTCGCCGATTGGCGAATCAGTGAGATGGAGGTCTGCGAGGGGAACTCCTGCCCTTGCGCGTCGGCGAAAGCTTTCTATTGTGACGCGGCTTTCAACCGGACAGTACTGACATGACCGCATTTTCCCGCTTCACGCCGCTTATGGCCTCGCTTCCCTCCACCGTGCCCTTTGTCGGGCCCGAGGCGCTGGAGCGGAAAAACGGTTCCCCCGTCAAGGCGCGCATCGGCGCCAATGAAAACGGTTTTGGCCCGGCACCTTCCGTGCTTTCAGCAATGGCGGAGGCGGCGACTGGCATCTGGAAATATGCGGATCCGGAAAATTTCGACCTCAAGGCGGCACTTGCCGCGCATCTGAAATGTCGGCCGGAAAATCTGGCGATCGGGGAAGGCGTAGACAGCCTGCTCGGCCAGATCGTGCGGCTGGTCATCGATCCCGGCATGCAGGTCGTGACGTCCTTCGGCGGTTATCCGACATTCAACTTCCATGTTGCGGGTTTTGGCGGCCAGATCGTCACCGTGCCCTATATCAAGGACCGGGAAGACATCAACGGACTCTTGGACGCGGTGCGCCGGACCGATGCGCCGCTCGTCTATTTCGCCAATCCGGACAATCCGATGGGCAGCTGGTGGGAAGCCGACGAGGTTGTGGCTTTCGCCAGGGCGCTGCCGGAAACCACGCTGCTCGTGCTCGACGAGGCTTATTGCGAGACGGCGCCTGCCAGTTCTACCCCGCCGATCGACGCGCTGATCGACCTGCCGAACGTCATTCGCACCCGCACCTTCTCCAAGGCTTACGGAATGGCCGGCGCGCGCGTCGGTTACGCGATCACGACGGAAGGTACGGCCAAGGCCTTCGACAAGATCCGCAACCATTTCGGCATGAACCGGATCGCGGTCGCAGGCGCAATCGCCGCGCTGAAGGATCAGGCCTATCTCGGCCAAGTGGTCAACGACATCAAGGCATCACGCGAGCGGATCGCGGCGATCGCTGCGGCCAACGGTTTGCAACCCCTGCCATCGGCCACCAATTTCGTCGCGATCGATTGCGGGCGCGATGCGGCCTATGCCCGTGCCATCGTCGACGGGCTGCTTCAGCATGGCGTGTTCATCCGCATGCCGGGTGTCGAGCCGCTCAACCGCTGCATCCGCGTCAGCGCCGGCAAGGAGGCAGACATGACGCTGCTGGAAGAGGCGCTGCCTCAGGTGCTGAAGTCCCTGTAAATCCAAGGGCGATTAGAGCATTTCCGTCTTTCTTCGAAACGCGAAACTTCTCTATCTCTTTGTTTTAACACAATTCCGGACGCAAAACCGGTTCCCACTTTTGCTGTAATTGCTCTAACTCAAAAGGCCGGGCAGGAAAGCGCCCGGCCTTTTCATTTCGATAGCCTTGTGCCTGCCGATATCAGACAACGCCGCCATTGGTGTAGAGCGTCTGGCCGTTCACCCACCAGCCATCCGGGCTGCAGAGGAAGGCAACCATGGCGGCGATATCTTCCGGCTGGCCGATCCGGCCATGCGGCGTGCGCTGGGCAAAACCGGCCACCTGCGCGTCCGTCTTGCCATCAAGGAAGAGCGAGGTCGCAACGAGGCCCGGCGCGATCGCATTGACGGAAATCTTTCGTCCGGCCAGTTCCTTGGCGAGGATGTTGGCGTAAATTTCCATCGATCCTTTGCTGGCTGCATACGGCCCGTAGGTCGGCGAACGAAGCTGGACGATGCTCGACGAAGTGGCGATGATGCGGCCGCCGTCACGCAGGCGACGGGCCGCTTCACGCAGCGTGTTGAAGCTGCCCTTTACGTTGGTGTCCACCATCGCGTCGAAATCCTCGTCAGTCATCTCGCTGAAGGGGGCGAGGTTCATGATCCCGGCATTGGCGACCGCGACGTCGACACCACCGAATTCACGCTCAGCGACATCGAACAAGCGGCGCACCGCTGTCGGTTCGCGGATATCGGCCTGTTCCCACACGGCCTGACCACCGGCTTTTTCGATGTCCTGCACGACAGCAGTGGCGAGGTCATGATTGACCCGGCAATTGACGACGACCTTGAAACCGTCGGCAGCGAGGCGCTTGGCGGTTGCCGCACCGATGCCACGCGAGGAGCCGGTGACGATCGCCACCTTGTCAGCCGTTTTAAACTGCTGCGCCTGTGCGGTGCCGCCTGCGGCGGCTGCAGCTGCAACGACTGCCGGGGCAATTGCGGCTGCGGACAGGACGGTCCTGCGTGACAGTACCGACTTCTTGGAATTATCGTCCATGATCAAGTTTCCCTAGTTGCTTCGAGAGCCAGTGTTTTCAGGGCAGCCGGGAGCGTTCCGGGAAAATGTCTTCCCGGTTCGTCACGCCTGCATTTTTCGACATCGCCTTATCGTCAGCTGACGACGCGGCTTTCGGCACTGCCATGCGCGGATCGCGACCAGCGGTGCGGGCTTACAGTTGTTGACCCACTCTCTTTTTGAAAGTAGGCACCTAAAAGTACCGTAGGCACCTGTGAGAAAGAAATGGGAAAACCGAACGAATCCGTGTTCACGACCGAGGAACTTTTTCGTGCGCAGTCTTATAAGGCGCGCGATTACCCGGAAAATGTGCCGCCCGGCCTCGAAGGCATGGTGCGGGAGATGATCTCGGGTTTTGCCGACAAGTGGACTGTCGTCATTCTCGACACGCTATGGGATGAGGGAACCTTGCGGTTTTCGGAACTCGCACGGCATGTGGACGGAATCAGCCAGAAGATGCTGACCCAGACGTTGCGCCGGATGGAGCGCGACGGGCTGGTGATCCGCACGCTCCACCCATCGGTGCCGCCGAAAGTGGAATATCGGCTATCGCCGCTGGGCCTTACGCTGGGCGCCGCCTTCTGCAATGTGTGGATCTGGGCGGTGGAGAACCATGACGCCGTTCGCGAGGCGCGCGAAACCTTCGACCGGAAGGACTGATCACTGCGCCAAATATCATAGCGCCACAGGCAGAAAACCGCGCCGGCCTTGTTTCTGCCGGTCGCGGTTTAGAATTGTCGCGATATCCTAAGCGGATCCGCCGTTTCCGTTTATCTGGCCGCCCTCTTGCGAGGCGGTGAAAATCCGTCGTGGTCGACGCTCAGTGTACCGTCATCCATTCGCGGGCAGCGCGCAGCGCTTCGGCGAGCTGCATCTTCGTCAATTGCGGAGCAAGATCGGCGCGCAGTTCGGCGGCGCGATCGGAGCCCTTGATGGCGGCAATGTTCAGCCATTTGTGGGCGGAGACGAGGTCGACTTCGACCCCGCGGCCCGTTGCATACATCAGTCCCATGTCGCAGAAGATTTCTGCGCGGGCCTCGCCACCCATGGTGGCCATTTCAGTCGTCGAAATTTCAAAGCGTGCCATCGGTTTTGATCCCTGTTTAAAGACCGTTTCTGTTTTTCTGCCCTGTTCATCATTCCCCTCCGGACCACCGTCTTATGCGGCTTTGTTAATCCATCAGGGTGGCGGTTTTTCCCGCTCGTTTGATGAGACCAATATGAACCCAAGGTTCGAAAATCCGACTAAAAAGAATGCTTAACTTGCGGAAAACAAAGTTCAAATGCTTCGTAAATTTGAGTTTTCGTTAAGCACTACATCCCCTGTGTGTTAAGGCTTTCCGCGTTCCGTTTACGAAGCGTTAGGATTTCGGTCTAAACCCTTTGTTCAGCATGTTTTCCGCTTCCGTTTAGCGAATGCCGGAAAATGCGCGGCCGAAGCGCCTGTTTTCGACCCACCTCGATAGCCTCGAATTTCCTGATCATCGTCAACTTTACCTTTACGTGCGGGTAAGTTAATTTGCGCTTCGGGTTTCTGCTGCTGGAGGGCTCTCGAAACCCGAAGACGATGATGATCTGAGGAGGGATCTCATGCTGAAGACTTTTGCCGTGGTAACGGCATTGCTGATGAGTGCTGCGGCGAGCCATGCAGCAGAACCGATCGAGGGCAGCTGGAAGACCCAGAGCGGTGCGACAGCCGAGATCGGCAAATGCGGATCGGCCTATTGCGTGACGCTGAAGACCGGAAAACATGCCGGCAAGCAGATCGGCAAGATGTCGGGCACCGGCAACGAATATTCCGGCGACATCACGGATCCGGAAAACGACAAGACTTACAGCGGATCCGGTTCGGTGGCCGGCAATACGCTGAAGATGAAGGGCTGCGTGCTGAAAGTGCTCTGCAAATCGCAGACTTGGACGCGCCTCTAGCCTTTTCTTCTTTTGCCCTTGAAGCCGGTCCTGCGGGGCCGGCTCTTGCGTGAGCGACAGGCATCGTGGCTTCAGACACGTTAATCACCCTGAACGCCAGATGAAACGGGTTCTCAGCCTCCATACAGGAGAGCGCCACTATTCTGCCCCCATTCGGCCAGGAACCAAGCAAGCCTGGTCATAATCGGAGCCGGGATCATGACGACCATCGCACGCCGCCTGACCATTCTCACCTTGATGATGACGGTCTTTGCCTTGTCCTTTGCCGCACTTGCCACGCATCCGTCCAAGCGTCCGTTGGGTTTCAACATCAGCACCGGCAGCCTGTGCGTCTATTCCAACAGCGGCGAGTGCATGGCGACGCTCTGAACCGGTTCCCGGAAAGGCGCCATGAAGGCGAAAAGAGGGATGACGATCGCCGTTTGATTGTCATGGAGTTCTCTTTATAATGGCTCATGGACACACGAATCTCTTCCCTTTCTCCGCTTTCCTTCATCAGCCCTGATGCCTTTGAACCGAAGGTTTTCGACAATGCCGAAGAGGCTGTCGATGCGCTGACGGCGCTTTATGAGCGCAATACGAAATTCCTGATCGACAGCTTTGGCGATCTGGGCAGAAGCGGGAATATTACGGGTCGCTACCGCGCCTTCTATCCGCAGGTCTCGATCGAGACGACGTCGTTCGGCCATGCCGATTCGCGGCTTTCCTACGGCCATGTGGCAGCGCCGGGCATCTATACGACGACGGTGACGCGGCCAAAATTGTTCCGCCATTACCTGATCGAACAGCTCGATCTTTTGATGCGCAATCACAATATCCCGGTCACCGTGTCGGAATCGACAACCCCCATTCCACTGCATTTCGCCTTTGGCGAGGGCGCACATGTGGAGGCTTCCGTCAGCAATGGGATGGCCGATATCCCGATGCGCGATCTGTTCGACACGCCGGACCTCAACAACACCGACGACCTGATCGCCAATGGTGAATACGAGGCTCCGGCGGGGGAACCCGGACCGCTTGCACCATTTACGGCGCAGCGTATCGATTATTCCCTCGCGCGGTTGAGCCACTACACAGCGACGGGCGCCGAGCATTTCCAGAACTTCGTGCTCTTCACCAACTACCAGTTCTATATCGACGAATTTTCCGCCTGGGCCCGCAAGCTGATGGCGGAAGGCGGTGGCGGCTATACGGCCTTTGTCGAGCCCGGCAATGTCGTAACACTTGCCGGCAAGGATGCGCCGGAGACGGCTCCTATCACACGCATGCCGCAAATGCCGGCCTATCACCTGAAGAAGGACGATCATTCCGGCATTACGCTGGTCAATATCGGCGTTGGTCCTTCCAATGCGAAGACGGCCACCGACCATATCGCCGTGCTGCGCCCGCATGCCTGGCTGATGGTCGGCCATTGCGCCGGTTTGAGAAACAGCCAGCGTCTCGGCGATTATGTACTGGCTCACGCCTATGTGCGCGAGGACCATGTGCTGGACGACGACCTGCCCGTCTGGGTGCCGATCCCGGCACTGGCGGAAGTGCAGCAGGCACTGGAAAGCGCTGTCGAGGAAGTAACGGGTTACGAAGGTTTCGAATTGAAGCGGATCATGCGCACCGGCACGGTGGCGACGATCGACAACCGCAACTGGGAACTGCGCGACCAGCGCGGACCGGTGAAGCGTCTTTCCCAGTCGCGCGCCATCGCACTCGACATGGAATCGGCGACGATCGCCGCCAACGGGTTCCGCTTCCGCGTTCCTTACGGAACGCTTCTATGCGTGTCCGACCGGCCGTTGCATGGCGAACTGAAACTGCCGGGCATGGCGACCGCTTTCTATCGCACCCAGGTCAGCCAGCACCTGCAGATCGGCATCCGCGCCGTCCAGAAACTCGCCGCCATGCCGACTGAAACGCTGCATTCACGCAAGCTCAGAAGCTTCTACGAGACGGCGTTCCAGTAACATTTTGAGCAACCGGCTTATGGTGTATGATTTTCTTTATCCATACACCATGAGGCCGACATGCGTACCAATATCGATATCGATGAGACGCTGGTGACTGATGCACTGGAGCTGAGCGGCCTCAAGACCAAGAAAGCCGTCGTCGAAGCCGCGCTTGGGCATTTCGTTCGCCACCTCGGCCGTAAGAAAGCCTGGGAAGACTTGCGTGGACTTGGTTGGGAAGGCGATCTGGACGAGATGCGCCGAGACATAGACCTCGATGCGCCCTTGTTGCCGGATAAACAAGATGCTGCCGAATGATCGTGGTCGACAGTTCCGTCTGGATTTCCAGACTGCATGATTTCGATACGCCGGAAACCCGAGAACTGGACAAAATCGACGATTATGACGACATCATCCTCGGAGATATCGTCTTGCTCGAGATCCTTCGCGGCGCACGGAACGATCGTAACGCTGCTAATATCCGCAGGGTGCTTGGAAAATATGGAGTCGTTTCGATGCTTTCGCCCGATCTTGCTGTCAAGGCGGCGCGCAATTACCGGATTTTACGGGAACACGGCAGGACAGTCAGCAAGACACCTGACCTCATTATCGGCACCTTCTGCATAGAACATGGTTACAGCCTCTGCAGCGAGACAACGATTATCTGCCCATGGCCGAGCATCTAGGGCTCAAACTGATCTGAGGCCCAGTCGAGAGCCTACCCTCTCCCCCTCGCGGCAAATAGCGACAGCGCCGTGCCGATCAGCGAGGAGACGATGACGAGGAGGTGGGTGTTGACGGCGGCTTGCCCCAATTCTTCCAGAGCCGGGCCTGTCGCTTCGGCACCGAAGGCGATGGCGCCGGCGCTGATGCCGGCGGGATAAGTACCGACACCGGCGGGGGCGTGGACCGGCAGGACAGAGGAGAGTTCGCCGCCGAGAGCGCCGCCAAATCCTTGGGCGATCGAGAAGCCGCCGAGCAGGCCGAGCACCCAAGCCAGAACCGCGATCTTGGTGAACCAGTTTATCAGCGTCGCGCCCCAGGCGCGGGCAAAGGCGTTGGCATCGACAGGCAAACCGGCCTCCACTTCGGCCAACAGCTTGTCAGCTTTTGCGGGCAGGATTTTTCTTGCCAGCCGCAAACCCAAACCACGCAAGGCAAACCCGACAGCCGGCAGGATGAGGAAGACAAACCAAAGCGCCCAGCCCCAAAAAGCCGGATGCTGCAGGACCAGGCCGATGCCGGCCGCGGCGAGTAGCGCATGCAGGTCGAAAAGCCGCATGACGAAGAGTGCCGCGGTGCTTCTTGCCAGCGACAGGTCGAACTCGCGCTTCATCAGGAGCGGAAAGCTCGCCTCGCCGGAGCGGAAGGGCAGCATGATGTTCAAAAGATTATGCACCTGGGTGAGGCGCAGAAGCGTGCCGAAACGGCCGCCGGTCTCGGCCGGAAAATAGTCGTAGATGCGCCAGGTGCGCAGGACATAGGTGCCGAGCAGGGCCACAAGGGCGACGAGCGCCGAACCGAGGCCTGCAGTTTCCCATAAAGCCAGCACGCTCTCCCAGCCCCAGACCCACTGAATAAAAAGGGCGTAAAAGATGACGATTGCGAGTGTGAACAGCGTCATTGCGTTCCGAATTATCCACGCTCTCTGGCTGGCACCGGAATAATTCTTCATATATCAGGTGGCCCCAATGCGATAAATTCGGGTCTATACGACGATGCCGCGCCATATGACGCCGCCCGTTCAGGCTCGCACTTCTAGGAGAAACATACGGTGCGTACAACACCAGAGTCGGTGACCCGCCTTATCGAGACGCCCAATCCGATCGAACTGTCGCTGGTCGTGCCGCTTTTCAATGAAGAGGAAAGCGTCAGTCCGTTGATCGAGCGCATCGTCGCCGCGATGGCTGCATATGCCGCCAGCTGGGAACTGATCCTCGTCGATGACGGCAGCACGGATGCGACGATCGCCAATGCGCGGACGGCACTCAATCGTCCCGGCCTCGACCTAAAGATCATTGCGCTGCAGCGCAATTTCGGCCAGACGGCCGCGATGCAGGCCGGTATCAACCAGGCCGAAGGCCGGCTGATCGCGACGCTCGACGGCGACCTGCAAAACGATCCGAAAGACATCCCCCATATGGTCGCGGAGCTTGAGCGCCGCGAACTCGACCTGCTCGTCGGATGGCGCAAAAACCGTCAGGACGGGCTGCTGCTGCGCAAGGTTCCGTCCTTCATCGCCAACCGTCTGATCGGCCGCATCACCGGCGTGCGCCTGCACGATTACGGCTGTTCGTTGAAAATCTATCGCTCGGCCGTGATCAAGCAGGTCAAGCTGATGGGCGAAATGCACCGCTTCATCCCGGCCTGGGTCGCCGGCGTCGTGCCGAGCTCACGGATCGGCGAAATGCCGGTGACGCATCATGCCCGCCAGCATGGTGTTTCCAAATACGGCATTTCCCGCACGTTCCGGGTCATTCTCGACCTTCTGTCCGTGATGTTCTTCATGCGCTTCAAGGCGCGGCCGGGCCATTTTTTCGGCTCGCTGGGGCTTGGCCTCGGGGCCATCTCGGCGCTGATCCTGTTCTATCTGTTCATCGACAAGTTCATCATGGGCAATGACATCGGCACGCGACCGCTGTTTCTGATCGGCGTGATGCTGTTCCTGTCGTCGGTGCAGATGATCACCACGGGTATTCTCGGCGAAATGATTGCCCGCACCTATTACCGCGAGGATACGGCCCTCAGCTACATCGTCAGAGAAGTCTATCAGGCTGATACGACCGAGGGGTAATGCCTCGATAGAGGCAGCAGGCCCGCTGAACCGACTCATGGTCCGCGGGCGCATTTTTGCTGGAGATAATTGTGCCTAAGATTTCCTCGCCAACACAGGCGCATGCCGCACCAGTTTTATTCGACCGGCTCGGTAGTGGGCAAACTCTTGCTCTGGTGCTCGCCGCCTATTTCGTCATCCAGGTCATCGTGCGTTTCATGCTTCCGCACGGGCTAGAACTCGACGAGTCCGAGCAGGTCTATGTGTCCCAGTGGCTTCTGCCTGGTTACGGCGCGCAGCCGCCTTTCTATAACTGGCTACAGCATGGCGCGATCCAGATCTTCGGCATCTCGATCGTTACGCTTTCGGGTCTGAAGGCACTGATGCTCTTCCTGTCCTATATGTTCTACTATCTCGCTGCACGGCAGGTGCTGGAAGACAAGCGGTTGGCGGTCGTTGCCGCGCTCGGGCTTCTGACCATTCCGCAGGTTTCCTTCGAGGCTCAGCGCGACCTCTCACATACGGTTGCTGCCATTTTCGGCGCGTCGCTGTTTCTTTTTACTTTGCTCAGGGTGATTTCGAAGCCGACGCTCCAAGCTTTCCTTCTGTTCGGCATTGCCACCGGCATAGGCGGCATCACGAAATACAATTTCGCCGTCCTGCCGATTGCAGCCGGGCTTGCCGTGCTGATGGATCGCGAGATGCGTCAGACCATGCTTTCCTGGAAGCTTATACCCGCCGCAATTCTTGCCCTGGCGATCGTTACGCCGCATGCATTGTGGCTTGTCGATAATTTCGGCGATGCAAGCCAGAGCACACTCAAGAAGCTCGGCGGCGGCGATGCGAGCCTGATCGGCGGGATCGCCAGCGGCGTGGGTTCGCTGACCATCGGCTTCTTCAGCTTCACAGCCCTTACCCTGATCATCTTTGCCGCCGTCTATCGCGAGCATCTGAAAGCGATCGTTCGCGCCAAGAGCCGCTGGACGCGTTTGGTTGGCCGCATCCTCGTGCTTTCTCTCGCGCTGATCGTGATGATGATCCTGTTCGCCGGTTTCGAGAATGTGCGTGACCGCTGGCTGACACCGCTTCTGCTGGCCTCTCCGCTCTATCTCGCACTCAAGGTGGATGCTGCGAAAATCCCGGTCGAGGCTGGTTTCAAGCGGCTCTGGGGTGTGGCAATCATCATCATGGTGCTGATCCCGACCGCGCTCACGGTTCGCGCCAATATGGGGCGCATCAACGGCAATTACGGTTACGTCAATATTCCATTCGCGGCGCTTTCCAGGACCGTTGCGGAAAAGGCCGCGGGCGCCAACACGGTCGTCGTGGCGTCTGATAGGCAGCTTGCAGGCAACCTGCATTTCAGCCTGCCCGAACAGCCCGTTGCCGTGGAGCCGCCGCCGCCGGGATTGAAGAACCGGCCGCTCGCTGCGTTCGACCGGGTCGTCTTCGTCTGGCGCACCAAGGATGGCAGTATGCCGGTTGCCTTCGACAAGCAGTTCTCCGGCTACCTGCTCGAACAGGGCATCACCGCCACGCCGCAAGATGTGGCGATCGTCGGCTACCCCTATCAATGGGGTCGTCCGACGGATCAGTATCGCTTCGGTTATGCGGTGATGGATATGCCCCGCTGAGGCTTATTCCTTCACCGCATCGCGCAGGTGATCGAGCGCATTGCCCAGCTTCTCGATCACCTCGTCAATCTCCGATCGCGTGATCGTCAGCGCCGGAGATGCCAGCATGCGGTCGCCGGTGGCGCGCATGATCAGGCCGTTTTCGACGCAGTGATTGCGCACCAGCGAGCCGATATCGTCGAGCTTTGCGTAACGGCGGCGAGTGGATTTGTCCGCCGCAAGCTGCAGCCCGCCGATCAGGCCGATGCTTTCCGCCTGGCCGACGACGGCGTGATCCTCGAGGCTTTTCCAGGCTGAGGCGAAATAAGGCCCGATATCGTCGCGCACCCGCTCGACTAGCCCTTCCTCTTCGATGATGCGCAGGTTTTCCAGCGCTGCGGCGGCGGCAACCGGATGGCCGGAATAGGTATAGCCGTGGGCGAAGTCACCGAATTCGCTGATCATGACCTCGGCGACGCGATCCGACACCAGCACGCCGCCGATCGGCAGGTAACCGGAGGAAAGGCCTTTCGCGATCGGCGCGAGATCAGGCTCGACGCCGAAATGCTGGTAACCGAACCATGAGCCGAGACGGCCGAAACCGCAGATGACTTCATCGGAGATGAGGAGGATGTTGCGGGCCTTGCAGATGCGGGCGATCTCCGGCCAATAGGTGTCGGGCGGAATGATGACGCCACCTGCCCCCTGAATCGGTTCTGCGACGAAGGCAGCAACGCGGTCTTCGCCCAGTTCATCGATCTTGGCGTCGAGTTCGCGTGCCATTTTCAGGCCGAATTCGGCAGGCGAAAGATCGCCGCCATCGGCATACCAGTAGGGCTGGCCGATATGGTGGACGCCTTCGATCGGCAGATTGCCCTGTTCGTGCATGTGCTTCATGCCGCCGAGCGAGGCACCGGCGACGGTGGAGCCGTGATAGGCGTTTTTCCGGGCGATGACCTGCGTCTTATCCGGCTTGCCGAGCGCCTTCCAGTAGACGCGGGCGATGCGGAACCAGGTGTCGGTCGCTTCCGAACCGGAATTGGTGAAGAAGACGTGGTTCATTTTACCACCGGTCTTCGAGGCGATCTTCTGAGCAAGCAATGTTGCCGGCGGCGTCGTGGTGCCGAAGAAGGTGTTGTAATAGGGCAGTTCCTGCATCTGCCTATAGGCCGCCTCGGCAATCGACTTGCGGCCGTAACCGACATTGACGCACCAGAGACCGGCAAAGGCATCGAGATATTTCTTCCCCGTGGAATCGTAGATATGGACGCCCTCGGCGCGCTCGATGATGCGCGTGCCCTTGGCGTTCAATTCCTTCATGTCGGAGAAGGGATGGAGATGGTGGGCGGCGTCGATCGCTTGCAGATTGGAAATGCCAGGATTGGAAATGGTCGGCTTGTCGTTCATCGCGTCGCTCTCCTGAAGATTGTGCGGTCAATTCTTATCGGCTACGAACGAGGTTCCGCAACCTTTGAGATAATGCTTCATGACCGATCGCATTGAACCCCATATCGAAATCCTGCTCGTCGGCATGAACGGGGATCTGCGCGGCAAACGCATTCCGAAATCGAAGGAAAAGAAGGTGTGGGACAGGCTCGTTCGGCTGCCCTCCTCCACCCAGTCGCTCGACATATGGGGCGATGACAATGACGATATTACCGGCCTGTCGCTGACCATCGGCGACCCGGACGGGCAGTGCATTCCGGACCCGCGCAGCGTAGCGCCGATGCCATGGGGACCGGAAGGCTCAAGCCAGGTTCTGGCGACCATGCACGAGATGGATGGCTCTCCGAGCTTCATGGACCCGCGCGCCATTCTCGCCAATCTTCTCAAGCGCTTCGACGAACTCGGGCTGACGCCGGTCGTGGCGACGGAACTGGAATTTTACGTGATGCAGGACGACTGGCGCGAGACCGGCCGCCCTCGCCCGCCTGAAAAGCTGATGTATAGAGACCAGCCGAACGGGTTCCAGCTGTACGACATGAGCGCGGTCGATGCGCTCGACGAGTATCTGCAGACGGTGCGCCACTGGGCCAAGCTGCAGGATATCCCGGCCGATGCGACAACCGCGGAATTCGGCCCCGGCCAGTTTGAGATCAATCTTCTGCACCGGGCCGATGCGCTTGCCGCCGCCGATGACTGCATCTACCTGAAGCGCATCGCCGAACAGGCGGCGCGCAAATACCGGATGAAATCCACCTGCATGGCAAAACCCTATGGCGATCAGGCGGGTTCCGGCCTGCATGTGCATGCCAGCATCATCGACCGCGACGGCAACAACATTCTCGATGCCAAGGGCAGCGATCCGGTGAAGCTGAAGTCGGTGACAGCCGGCATGCTGCAGACGATGCGCGATGCGCAGTTGATCTTTGCACCCTTTGCCAATTCCTATCGCCGCTTTCAGCCGGGATCTTTTGCGCCGGTCGATATCGACTGGGGACTTGGTCATCGCGGCACGGCGGTACGTATTCCCGATGCCAACGGACCGGCGGCACGCGTCGAACACCGGGTCGCGGGTGCAGATGCGAACCCTTATTTGCTGCTGACCGCTATCTTGGGAGGCATGCTTATGGGGCTTGGCGAGACGCTCGATCCGGGTCCGGCAACCGAGCCTGGCAAGGAACCGCCCGAAGGCACCAAGCGCCTTACGCATGATTTTCTTACCGCTGTCGAGGATTTCTCGGCCTCGCCGTTCATCCGGGATGTATTCGGCGCGCGATACCAGAAACTCTATGGCGATACGAAGCGGAAAGAGGCGATCACCTATCTGCGTACGGTGAGCGATTTCGATTACCAGACCTATCTGCCGAGGATTTGACGCGGAAGCGGCCGAGGAATGCGTTCAAGGCAACGTTAGACATTACGTATATGTCTATTATTCTTCATCAATAGTGATAAACAGCAAGAATACGATCAGTCTTTAATCGTTTCATTCAGCCCTCGTTAAAATTCCGACCTCTAATCACATATCCATATTTGATTGGTTTGAGGGCGGGCCATGCGCGTTATTCTGGTGAAAGCCATATTGATCGGAATATTGGCGACGCTTACCTCGCTTGGGCTTTCCTTTGCGATCGTCCCGCACCTGGGTGGAAAAGTGGCAGGTGCCGGACTGGTCATGACGATCGTATGCCCTTTCGTGATCTCCATTCCCGCCTCGATCCTGCATCTGTGGCAGGCTGAGCGGATCAGGCGTGCCAAGGCGGAGACGACGGAAGCTCTGGAAAAGCTTGCAGTCGCTTATGAAGACCTGAAACAGCTTGCCCGCCATGACGGGTTGACCGGCCTGCTCAACCGCACCGCATTTCTCGACGAACTGGCCACCCTCAGCCGGCAGGGAGTGACGGGCGGGCTGATGTTTCTCGATCTCGACCACTTCAAGTCGATCAACGATCGGTACGGGCACGCCACCGGCGACGAGGCCCTGCGGCTGACGGGCGAATTGCTTGCTGACCATAGGATGGAACCGCTCGACATTTCCGGCCGCTTGGGCGGAGAAGAATTCGCGATTTTCCAGGTAGGGCTGACATCGAAGGCGCTGGCACGGCGCTGCGAGGATGTGCGGCAGGCGATACAGGCAATCGACCTGCGTTCGGCTTCCGACGCCCGCATTCCGCTCTCGGCCAGTATAGGAGCCCTGATGTGCAGCCCCGGCTTCGATCCGGACGACTGCCTGAAAGGTGCCGACGAATATCTCTACCAGGCAAAGTCTCGCGGGCGAAACCAGGCCGTCGCATCGATATAGGCTTCGCGAAAGTCCCCATTCGCGCCAGCCCATCTTGCTGATATAACTCGCAGGTACGGATTGTCGCACCGGTCTGTACGGAAGGCGACAGCGTCGTTGAGGACGTTGGCCATGGACATGATATTCGCATTCCTCCGCAGCACATTCTTTATCGTCGTCATGGCGGTCGCGCTTGGCGGTTCGGCCATGGCTGACGACACGCCGCTCAAGATCATCGTCCATCCCGGCCAGAGCGAGGCCGATGTCAAGCAGATCCTCGATTTCGCGGCACGAAGCGGCAGGCCTGTGGCGATCGAGGTCGGGCAGGCGACGACGGCTTCATCCGGGACAGCGGCGACTGTACCGGTAGCCGCGACCGGATCAGGCAATGCTGTCCTGATGCCAGTCAACTCCACACCGGGCACATCCCAGGCACCCGCATCTCAACCACCAGCGGCACCGGGACCTGCCGCGGCAACTGCAGCACCCTCGCCCGGCCCGATGACGCCAACGCCTGAAATGATGGCCACCGATATGGGCATGGCAAAGTGGAGCCAGTTTTCCGCAGCCTTCATGCGCGGCGCAACGACTGCCCTTTCCGGCGTCGGCAGCCTGCCCACAGCAGTGGTGATGGCGGATGAGAAGCTGACCGAGGAAGGCAGCAGCCATGGCCGCATTCTGCTTCTTGCGCTCTCGACGATCGCAGCCGCGGCTGCCGCGACATTGATATTGCGGCGTCTGATTGCAGCTGCATTCAGACGGGAGGTGCCGCAGGCAGCGCGAATGACCGGGATCATCGGTCAGAGCCTGAGGCGGATGATCGGGGATCTTGCTTCGGTGGCGTTTTTCCTCGTGGCCACGCGGTTTGTGTTTGATCTGCTCGGGCCGCAAGGGGATGCCACGACCCGCATGGTGAGGAGTATCGTGACGGCCACCATCGTGGCATCGCTCTATGTCTCGCTTGCGCGGTTGCTGTTCAAGAAAAACCAAGGCGGACGCAGCCTTGTGCCCATCAATCGGCCGGAGTGGCATTTCCGCATATTGGTGACCTATGGCCTGATCAGCGCGGCGATTGCCGAAATGGCGCGGCTTGCGGGTGCAATCGGGATAGACAGCCTGATCATCGACGGCTGGTTCCTGACCGGTAACACGTTGCTGACATTGCTCAAGCTCTTCTGGTTCATCGGTGGCCGCAACGATATCCGCGACGCCTTCATCAGCGACAATCCAGGTATCGTGCGCCGGGTGGCAGGAAACCTGTTGCCGGAATTCTATGTGGTGACGGCGCTGGCGTTGTGGCTGATCTGCGTGCTGTTTGCCGGAACGCCGAACAGCGCCCGCTGGATCTTTGCCGCCGGAACGACGCAGATGGCACTGCTGGCGCTGCCGATCCTTGCACTCGGCGCACATGCGCTGGTCGACGATATCACGCGACACCATGAGCGGGTGCGCGGCGCAGGCCTCGGTTCCTCGCTTCTGGCAAGCCTCAGGGTGCTGTGCGCAGGTGCCGTGTGGATCGGCGGGCTGCATCTGATCACCGCCATATGGTCACCATTCATGGGCGGACAGGCGGCAGACGCGACGGGATGGGTCCTTTGGCTGGAAAGACTGAGCTTTGCGGTCGTGGCGAGTTGGGCGGTGGCGACCTTCATCTGGCGCTATTCGGAAGCGCTTGCCCCCTCGCCTGCTATCATGCTGCCCGGCCATGAGGATCAGAACGAGAAACGCCAGACGAGCCGGCTTTCTACGGCGATGCCTGTCGTGCGCAACCTGGCGCTCGGAGCGGTGCTTGCCGTCGGCGCGCTGGTCATATTGAGCGCTCTCGGGGTCAACGTGGCGCCGCTTCTTGCCGGTTTCGGCGTTCTGGGCCTGGCGCTCTCCTTCGGCTCGCAGGCACTGGTAAAGGATATCGTGTCGGGCATCTTCTTCATCGCCGAGGACGCATTCCGCATCGGCGAATATATCAGCACCGGCAGCCAGCAGGGCACCGTGGAGCAGATCGCCATCCGCTCGGTCAGGCTGCGCCACCATAACGGCCCGGTTCATACGGTACCCTTCGGCCAGATCAGCTCTGTCAGCAATTTCAGCCGCGACTGGGGCACGATCAAATTCCAGCTGAAATTCGAGCGGGACAGCGATCCCGAACTGATCCGCAAAACGGCCAAGAAGGTCGGTATCGCCATGCTGGACGATCCGGAATTCGGTGCGGATTTCCTCGTGCCCTTGAAGATGCAGGGCATTCAGGACATTACCGAAACGTCGATCGTGGTGCGCTTCAAGTTCACCTCGCTGCCGGGAAATCCCAGCATCATCAAGCGCGAGGCGATCAAGCGGCTGATTTCCGCCTGCAAGGCCGCAGGGCTGGAGTTCGCATCCAACGCCGTGACGGTGAAATCACGCGGGGACGGAATGCATGACGATGCGGCTGCAGCATCCTTCATTCAACCTCTTGCGCCTGTCGCGTCGGCCTGAACCGATCGGGCAGCGGTCAGATTCCGCTGCCATGCTGCTCGACGATCTCCTTCTGCGGGATCTGATCGACGAGGACTTTCAGCTCACCGGCATGGATCTTGAGCAGGATATCGCGATCCATTGGCAGGAGCTCACCGTCGATGACGCAGCGGACATCCTTGCGGTGGCGGGGGAAATGCAGTTCCAGCTCCGTGACTGTCATCGCCGTCACCGCCTCGTTGTCCTTCAGTCGCCCACGCAGAATATCGAAGGTCAGCTTTGCCACACCCGCTGGCGTCAACGGGTCTGCGATGTAGAAACCCAGATGACCGCGGGTGACATCCTCGGCATACATGAGTGCATCGCTGCCGAATTCGTTGTTGGATACCGAGATGGCAGACACCCTCCGCACGCCGGTCTTGCCCTCAGCGTTGAACTCGACCTCGAATTCCGGCGGATTGAGCATGACGCCGATTGCAGCGCGGGTGCTGGCGCGGATTTTCCCAAGACGAGAGGCATAGCTCATCGCATTACGGTAGCGCACCATACGGGCATGCAGACCGGCGGAGAACTGGTGGACGAAGCTGCGGCCATTGGCGCTGGCGATATCGACATCGCGGACATGGGAGTGGGACAGCACGTCGATCGCATCCCAGATGTCGAGCGGGATTTTCAGCGAGCGGGCAAACAGGTTCATCGTGCCGGCCGGGACGATGCCGAGCGCGATGCCGCTTTTCCAGGCGATCGACGCCGCGGCCGAAATCGTGCCATCCCCTCCGCCGGCGATCAGGCCATCGACACCGTTCATGGCCGCAGCTTTTTCCATCGTCTCGACAACCTTGTCGCCGGAAACGACATGGCACTCGATCTCATGCCCCGCCCCTTCGAACGCTCTCAACGCATGGGCGCAATAGGCGTCCATGTCGGTGGTTCGAAAAGTGCCGCCATCGCGGTTGAAGACTGCATAAAGGTTCATGAATTATCCGGTTTGAAATTTGAGGCGGCGAGACAACGAGTGGATCAGGAAATGGTTGCGGGATGCTGTCTTATCAAGAGCGTGACCTCTGCAGATCGGCGCAACTGATGCACGTCACATATGAAAGTTTGAAGAAATCTAATGTTATTCTACCGCAGTGCACAATGACATGCTAAGTTCGAGTTGGAGGCAAGCTGTTTGGCGGCCTTCGGGACGTTCAGACAGGTGCCATCCTGTCAGCCCATTATTCAACACAGATCCGATAGCCATGACCGACAGCGTACATTCCATGGATGCCGCACGCCTCGCATCCGAGCCTCACACCCTATCGCCACTTGCCGTCCTATTGATCACCTTTGCGCTTGCCGTCGGCGGCTTCGGCATCGGCACGGGCGAATTCGTTATCATGGGCCTGCTGCCGGATGTGGCGGCGACCTACGATGTCAGCATTCCGATGGCCGGTTACGTGATCAGCGCCTATGCGCTGGGCGTCGTCATCGGAGCACCGATCATCGCCGTGTTGTCGGCGCGGGTGCCGCGCCGCACGCTGCTGTTGTGGCTGATGGGCGTGTTTGCAGTCGGCAATATCCTGTCGGCCATGGCGCCGGATTTCTGGACATTCACCTTCCTGCGCTTCCTGACCGGCCTGCCGCATGGCGCCTATTTCGGTGTCGCCTCGCTGGTGGCCGCATCCATGGTGCCGCCGCACCGTCGCACCCGCGCCGTCGGTCGCGTCATGCTGGGCCTGACCATCGCGACCCTTCTCGGCACGCCGCTTGCCACGTTCATGGGCCAGATACTCACCTGGCGCGCCGCCTTCTATCTCGTCGGCGGCATCGGTGCGCTGACGGTGGCGCTGGTCTGGTATTTCAAGCCGAAGGACAAGGTGAAGGAGGGTGCCAGCATCCTGCGCGAACTCGGCGCCTTCACCAAGCCGCAGGTCTGGCTGACGCTCGGCATTGCCGCCGTCGGCTTCGGTGGCATGTTCTCGGTGTTCAGCTACATCGCCTCGACCACGACGGAAACGGCGCAGATGCCGGTTGCCATGGTGTCCATCGTGCTGGCGCTGTTCGGCATCGGCATGAATGTCGGCAATATTGTCGGATCGCGACTTGCCGATGCCTCGCTGACCGGCACAATCGGCGGCACGATGATCTTCAATGTCGTGGTGATGACCACGTTCGGCCTGACTGCGCAATATCCGGTCATGCTGTGTCTCTGCGTCTTCCTGATCGGCTGCGGTTTTGCTGCCGGTCCCGCGCTCCAGACGCGCCTGATGGATGTTGCAGCCGACGCCCAGACGCTGGCTGCCGCGTCCAACCACTCCGCCTTCAACATCGCCAATGCGCTGGGAGCAGCCCTTGGCGGCCTCGTAATTGCTTGGGGCTGGGGTTTTGCCGATACCGGTTATGTCGGCGCGGTGCTTTCTCTCTTCGGTCTCGGTGTCTTCCTTCTCTCCGTGCGCCTGGAGCGCAAGACCGGCCACGCCTGATTTACGATGGGCCGTACCATGTGCGGCCCACCGCTCCTTGCGTTGCGCACGCCATCACGCCATCTATTCCCTCACGCAGAAAAGGGAGTTGATCGATGCGCGCCGTGGGCTTCAACCAGAACCAGCCGATTTCATCGGAAACAGCACTGGTCGATATCGACCTGCCGATGCCCGAGGCCAAGGGCCGCGACCTGCTGGTCGAGATCAGGGCAATCTCGGTCAACCCCGTCGACACCAAGACCCGCAAGAACGCTGTGATCGAAGACGGCCAGTACAAGGTTCTGGGCTATGACGCGGCCGGCGTGGTCAAGTCGGTCGGCCCGGATGTGAAACTCTTCAAGCCGGGCGACGAGGTCTATTATGCCGGTGCGATCAATCGGCAGGGCACCAATTCCGAATTCCATCTGGTCGATGAACGGATCGTCGGAGCGAAACCGAAGACGCTGAGTTTTGAACAGGCAGCCGCACTGCCGCTGACCGCAATCACCGCCTATGAGACGCTGTTCCATCGCATGCGGGTGCAGGACAAGGTTGCGAGCGCCTGGAATGCGGTGCTGCTGATCGGCGGAGCGGGCGGCGTCGGCTCGATCGCCATCCAGCTTCTGCGCGAACTTTCAGACGTCACCGTGATTGCCACGGGTTCACGGCCTGAGACACAGAACTGGATCAGGGAGCTCGGCGCACATCATGTGCTCGACCACTCGAAGCCGCTTGCCAGGCAGATAGCGGAACTTGCAATCGGCGCCCCCGCCTTCGTCTTCGCGATTACCGAGACATCGCAGCATATCGGCGACATTCTCGAACTGATCGCGCCGCAGGGCCGGCTCGGGCTGATCGACGATCCGAAGGAGCCGGTCGATGTACGCCAGTTCAAGCGCAAGGCGCTGTCGATCCACTGGGAAACCATGTTCGCCCGACCGGTCTTCCAGACGGCGGACATGATCGAGCAGCACAAGTTGCTCACCCATGTGGCGGAACTGGTCGATGCCGGGAAGATCAGAACGACGCTGTCCGAGGTACTCGGCCCGATCAACGCGACCAACCTCAAGGCAGCACATGCCTTGATCGAAAGCGGCAAGACCCGCGGCAAGCTGGTTCTCTCGGGCTTCTAACACTACGCTGGCTACGCGCTATACTTACCAAAGCGCAAATTTCACGCTATGATTGTCTCCTTGAGCATATGGGGGACATCATGGCTACATCACAGACATCATCTTACGGCAATCCGAACCCGATCAGCGCGCTGACCGGCACCACCTGGTTCGGTTATCTGGCACGCACCGTCCTGACCTTCATGTTTTGGGCGAGCGGGCTTTCCAAGTTGATCGACTTCAATGCAGGTGTTGCCGAGATGGCGCATTTCGGGCTGGAACCGGCAGTCGCCTTCAACATCGCGACGATCATCACCCAGCTCGGCGGCTCGATCCTCATCATCCTCAATCGCTGGACCTGGCTCGGTGCCGGGGCGCTGGCCGTCTTCACCGCACTGACGATCCCGCTCGTGCATCACTTCTGGACGATGGAAGAGCCGTTCAAGACGATCGAATTCTATGTGGTGATGGAGCATATCTCGATCATCGGCGCGCTGATGGTGGTCGCCTGGAAAGCCCGGACCTGAAACACGAAAGCCCGCCGCGGCCAGCGCGACGGGCTTTTCCGATGATCGAATATTCAGGCGTCAGGCCTGGATGACGACGACCTTGGCACCAACCTGAACGCGGTTGTAGAGATCGATTACGTCGTGGTTCATCATGCGGATGCAGCCGCTCGACATGGCGTGGCCGATCGATTCCGGCTGGTTGGTGCCATGAAGGCGGAACAGCGTGTCGTTGCCGTTGCGATAGAGATACATGGCGCGGGCACCGAGCGGATTGTTCGGGCCACCCGGCAGGCCGCCGGCGAGCTTGCGGTAACGCTCCTCGCGGCGCTGCATGTTCGGCGTCGGGGTCCAGGACGGCCATTCTGCCTTGCGGCCAACATAGGCATTGCCGGAAAGAGCCATGCCGGCGCGGCCAACGCCGACGCCGTAACGGATCGCCTGTCCACCGCCGAGAATGTAATAAGCGCGCTTGGCCGGGGTATCGACCACGACCGTGCCCGGGGCATAATTGCCGCCATAAGCAACCTGCTGGCGGCGCAATTCCGGCTTGATCTTGTCGATCGGCACCTGACGCAGCGGAAAGTCCTCTTCCGGCAGCGCAGCGTAGTTTCTCTGCTCGTTGTAGGTCGAAGCGCAACCGGCTAGCAGAAGCGGCAAGCCAGCCAGAAGGCCGCGGCGTGAAATCGGCATGATCATGTCCCTGATGCGTCGAAAATATGACGCAAACTAAGGACGTTATGGTTAATGCTTCGCTAACGACGTGTGTCGTCTTAGCCTCAACCGGTAACGATTGTGTTCTCGGTCACTCTTCCTCGCAAGGCCATGAAGGCGGCATCTTCAGTCCTTCCGGCAGCGTTGTCCTCTCGTCCCCGCAAGCCAGTGCAATCTGGTCCTGCTCAAGGCCGGTGGCCTTAGACAGGTCGACACCTTCGATCCGTGTCAGGAAAAGGAACGCATTGGTGAAATCGACAGGCCCGCTGATACTCACATTATGGAAGGTCGAGCGAGAAAGGTTGACCAGGGCGAAGCGGGTGTTCGCCAGCTTCGCCTTGTAGAAAACCGCACGGCCCAGTTCAGCCTTGGTGAAATCGACATTGGTCAGATCGGCGTCGGAGAAATTCGACCTTTGCATTTCCGCCGACACAAAGCTTGCGCCGGAAGCGGTGATACCGGACAGATTACTGCGATAGCCTTCGGCTCTTTCGAAATTGGCACCTGTCGCATCTGCCTGTGCGAGTGAAGCTCGAACAAGCATGGTCTTGCTGAAATTCGTCTTCTTGAGGTTGGTACGGCTGAGATCGGTCATGCTGAAATCGGCGCCCGAGAGATTGGCCCCCTCGAAATTGCTGTTGTCCAGCATCAGCAGACGCTTCTTGCAGTTGCTCCAATCTACACCCGGTGTCGGATAGGCACGGCAATCGACGGCAGCCGCTTCGCCCGCACTGACGAGAGCAGCCATGATCACCAGTGCGGCGAGAACTGCACCAGCCCTGAAAGCCCCGATCACCGAGGCTACCCCGAAGACGATATCTCTGTTGCTCATCACATGCCGACCTGTTGGCGCAAAGAAAAGAATTACCTGTCTGGAACCATACCTATTCTTCTTTCGGACAACACGAAAGACATAGGCAATCAGCCAGATGTGATCAGATATAAGAATGAAAAGAGCCTTACCAAGGCCTTAGCGCAACCGGACAAGATCTGCCCGAGAAAATAGACAAACGGCAGCTCGAAGCTGCCGTTCTTTGATCATGTATAGCGGGACATTCGTGTCGGCGGGCCGACACTTACATGTTCGGATAGACCGGCCCCTCGCCGCCCTGCGGCGGCACCCAGTTTATGTTCTGGTTCGGGTCCTTGATATCGCAGGTCTTGCAGTGAACGCAGTTCTGCGCGTTGATCACATAGACTTCCTCACCATTCTCTTCGCGCCACTCATAGACGCCCGCCGGACAGTAACGCGCCGAGGGACCGGCATAGACGTCATGCTCGGAGCGCTTCTGCAGCCCTAAGTCCTTCACCTTGAGATGGACCGGCTGGTCCTCCTCGTGATTGGTGTTGGACAGGAAGACGGAGGACAGGCGGTCGAAGGTCAGCACGCCATCCGGCTTCGGATAGTCGATAGGCTTGTGCTTTGCCGCCGGTTCGAGCGACTGGGCATCGGTCTTGCCGTGTTTCAGCGTGCCGAACAGCGAAAATCCGAACAGCTGGTTGGTCCACATGTCCAGCCCGCCGAGCGGGATGCCGATAATGGTGCCGAATTTCGACCAGAGCGGCTTGACGTTGCGGACCAGCTTCAGGTCCTTGCCGATCGGGCCGGTGCGCCATTCGTTTTCGATCTCGACCGGTTCGTCGTTGGCGCGGCCATCGGCGATCGCGGCGGCAATCTTGTCGGCGGCGAGAATGCCGGAGAGAACTGCGTTATGCGAACCCTTGATGCGCGGCACGTTGACGAAGCCTGCCGAACAGCCGATCAGCGCGCCGCCGGGGAAGGAGAGCTTCGGCACCGACTGATAACCGCCTTCGGTGATGGCGCGTGCGCCATAGGAGATGCGCTTGGCGCCTTCGAAAGTCGGTGCGATGGCCGGATGGGTCTTGAACCGCTGGAACTCCTCAAAGGGGAAGAGATAGGGGTTCTTGTAGTTCAGATGCAGGACGAAGCCGACGGCGACGAGATTGTCTTCCAGGTGATAGAGAAAGGAACCGCCACCTGTCTTCATGTCGAGCGGCCAGCCGAAGGAATGCTGTACTAGACCCTGTTTATGGTTCTCGGGCTTGATTTCCCACAGTTCCTTGATGCCTATGCCGAATTTCTGGACGTCGCGATCCTTCTGGAGATCGAATTTTGCGATCAGCTGCTTGGCCAGCGAGCCGCGCACGCCCTCCCCGATCAGCGTGTATTTGCCGAGCAGCGCCATGCCGCGCGTGTAGTTTGGCCCCGGTTCACCGCTCTTCTCGATGCCCATGTCGCCGGTCGCGACACCGATCACATTGCCCGCATCGTCATACAGCACTTCGCTCGCGGCAAAGCCGGGATAGATCTCGACACCGAGTTCTTCCGCCTTCCCCGCAAGCCACCGACAGACATTGCCGAGCGAAACGATATACTTGCCGTGATTGCTCATCAGCGGCGGCATGGCGAAGTTGGGCAAGCGAACGGAGCCGGCAGGGCCTAAGAACAGGAACTGATCGTCGGTGACCTTGGTCTTGAACGGATGCCCATCCTCATCCTGCCAGCCGGGCAGAAGCGCATCGATACCGACCGGATCGACCACCGCTCCGGAGAGAATGTGAGCTCCGACTTCGGCCCCCTTTTCCAGCACCACGACCGTCAGATCCGGATTGATCTGCTTCAGCCGGATTGCAGCGGACAGACCGGCTGGGCCGGCACCGACGATCACAACGTCGAATTCCATCATCTCCCGTTCGGGAAGTTCCATTTCTTCACTCATTCCAAATGCCTCCGCCTCGGCGGGATCCCCTTTTGTCAAACTATTCCTTGGCAAATGCCAGGATGGTTGTCGAGCCGAGATGCGACACCGACTAACCAGACACGAAGACCCACTCCCTAATTTGCAGGACAAATAACGTTTACGTCAACGTCAAAATGTCACGCAACCTCCATGTCTTTGTTGTCATACAACCTGACAAGCCGCAAGCTTTCTTCGATGGGAGATATCCGTAAGGTCAAACAAGCCTGCAAGCAAAGGCTTGTTCCGTGATTGCGTCCTAACGCCGCCCCGCCTGCCTTGGCGTGCTGTCGGGAAAATCAGAGGCCGGATCGGGCTTCCAATGTGAGCAGTGGCCACTATAACCGCATCGATAGATAACATCGTCACAGGAGAACGGAATGGATCTGGGAATTTCGGGCAAAAGGGCGCTTGTCCTCGCCTCCTCGCGCGGCTTGGGCCTCGGCATCGCCACGGCGCTTGCCAATGAAGGCGCCAATGTTCTTCTGGTCGGACGTTCGGGCGACAAGCTTGCCGAAAACTGCAAGACGATCAACGCAGCAGGAAAAGGCAAGGCCGACTGGGTCTGGGGCGATCTGGCCGACGATAATTTCGTCGAATCCATGGTTGAAGCCGTTAGCACAAAGCTCGGCGGCATCGACATCCTCGTCAACAATACCGGAGGCCCGACGCCCGGCGGCACGCAGGACATGAGTCCCGATAAGCTCGATACCTTCTTCCAGTCGATGGTGCTCAGAGTGATTTCGCTCACCAACGCGCTCCTGCCGCAGATGAAAGAACAGGGCTGGGGTCGCATACTGACCGTCGCCTCTTCCGGCGTTTTCGAGCCGATCCCGAACCTTGCGCTGTCCAACACGCTGCGCGGCGCGCTGGTCGGCTGGAACAAGACGTTGTCCAGCGAAGTCGCCGGTTCCGGCGTCACCGCCAACATGCTGCTTCCCGGCCGCATCCTGACCGACCGCATTGAGGAACTGGATGGCGCCAATGCCAAGCGGCTTGGCAAAAGCATGGAAGAAATCCGCGAGGCCTCGGTGAAGACGATACCGGCAGGCCGGCTCGGCACAGTCGAGGAATTCGCCGCTGCCGGCGCCTTCCTCTGCTCCGAACCGGCAAGCTACATCACCGGGACCATGCTGCGCGTCGACGGCGGCGCGGCTAAGTCTCTCTGAACGACCAAGGCCCGGCGACAGACCGGGCCTCTTTCTTGATGGGATTGGGATTGGGATTGCGATTCCATTTCCCCGCCGCGATCGGCAGCGGCATTGATGACTGCTGCTCCCGCCATATCTTTCCGTGACATGAATGACGGCAAGGAGTGGCCATGCGCTTGATCAGGCTTATCGCCGGGATTTTCGGTTTCCTCGTCGGCGTCATCGGGCTTGTCTGGATCGGCCAGGGCACGGGGGTCTTCCCCTACCCGCGCTCCAGCTTCATGATCAACCAGACGCCCTGGATCCTGTGGGGCGTGCTGGCGACGCTTCTCGGCATTCTGATCGTCTGGGCATCGCGCCGCTTCCGGATCTGATCAATTCGGCCGGCGGGATGTCAGCTTCGGCAGATCCTTTATCAGGCCATCGCGCACGGTGAAGCTGATCGGCTGGTCGGTGTGCCGCTTGTTGTCCACCAGCATGCGGGCAAACACGACCTTCCGGTCGCCCTTCTCTGCCCAGCCGACGAACCAGCCAAGCGGACGGCTGCGGTCAGGCTTGCCTTTGGCATCACGAAGCCAGCCGGCACCTGTCTTGCCGTGCACAGTCCAGCCATCACCGGCTTTAAAAACCGGCACGATCGCCTGTGTCATCGAGACTGCCTTTGCGGAAATAGGCAGCTCGCCGGTCATGAAGCGTCTAAGGAAGCTCACCTGCTGGTCGGGCGAGATCTTCAGCGACGAACTCAGCCAGGATTCCGTCAGCCCGTCGGTACCGCCCGGTCCACCAGCAACATCCCGGTTGCCGTAATCGAACTGGCGAACGTAATCCGCAAAGGCTTCGCGGCCGAGGCGACGGGTGATCTCCTGCGAATACCAGACGATCGAGTCTCGCTCCCATATCGTCGGGTCGGTCGCCTTCTGCTCACGTTCGGAACGCTTGAACTTCGCCTGATAATCCCAACGGGGATTGTGTTCATCCACAAGAATACCCTTGTCGTATCCCATCATGGCCAGCGGCAGTTTGAAGGTCGATTGCGGATAGAAAGCCTGGTCACATCCGCCCTGCCGGTGGATCGCCATGCCGGTATCAACATCGAGAATAACGGTGCAACGCACGGGATCGGCGGCATTGACGGGAGCAGCCGCGGAGACGGCGGCAGCAGCAAAAAGAACGAGAATAGCGGGCTTTGCAGAGATCACGGCAGATCAACTCCATACAATCGATTCGAACCACGGAGATAGACATGTGCGAGCAGGCCAAAACATGGCGGCGCAGTCTCTCCACCGCATGTTTCACCAATATACAAAATCCATTACTCAATCATATTTTCAGATGCTTAAATATTGATTTTATTTGTCATTCGCGCGTTGACCCCGCCTCAATCCGTGACGGCTACAGGCCGCCCGACATTCGTTCACAGCGGAGAATATATGCTTCTCGAAGGTATTTTCGGTAGCGGCAGCCAGGCTGACGTACCGAGCCAATCATCGCCTTCGTCCGGGTCTACCGAGACGAACCATGGAGACAACACAGAGACC
Organism: Neorhizobium sp. UBA3556; assembly: GCA_002376235.1. Classification (GTDB taxonomy): domain Bacteria; phylum Pseudomonadota; class Alphaproteobacteria; order Rhizobiales; family Rhizobiaceae; genus Neorhizobium. Next base: position 262,271 of record DFNX01000003.1, read on the forward strand.
ACGCCTGCCAACGGTGGCCAGGCCGATACTGTCGAAAACTATACGCCGGAAGAAACCGACGACGGCACCTATAGTCCGACGCCACCGGCTCCGGCCGAGACGGACGAGCCGGTAGACAATACGGCCGAAACGGACATTGCCGAACCAGTTCCGACAGCGGAAGCGGACGCATCGGGAGACGAGATGGTTGCCGAGCAGCCTGCATCGTCCGAGCCTGCTTTACCTGTCGTGGAAGAGAACGAGATCGGTGCCGAACCGATTGAGGAAGAGCCCACCGCCCCTGCGGATACCTCTGCATCAGCAGAGAAGAATGGTGCGACGACTGGCGTGCGCGATTTCCTTACACCGCTGCTGGCCGATCTTCAGGCAATCAGCCAGCGTGCGTCCGCGAAGGCCACGGATGAGATCTCGGCCAGCCAGCGGCGCGCTGCGGCCAATGTTCACGACCAGATGATCCGGCAGATGCTCGATCAGATATCGACGGGTGTCGCCACCAGCGCAAAGTCGGAAATGTTCGACAGCAAGGCTGCCCAGCAGACCCAGTCCCTGCCTGCGCGCTGGTACGCCGAGGCCTGATCCATCCGGCCTGATCGAGAAAGGAAAAGGGGCGCCATCCGAGCGCCCCTTTTCCGTTTGCGGGCGCATATCCCTTGCCTTCGCGCGCCGCCTGTGGCATCAGGCGCGCTCTTTTAAAAGGGCGAGGCAACAGCTTCGCCCTTGTCGCGTCCGGGAGCGTCCCGGCTCAATCAATTTTGCAGACTATAAGGAGCACGGCCATGGCACGGGCGCTCGGGCTTGATTTCGGCACGACCAATACCGTTCTGGCGCTGGCAGACAGCGGCAGCACCACACATTCGATGCAGTTTTCGAGCAGCGCCGGCGAGACGGATTCGATGCGCACGGCGCTCTCCTTCATGAAGGATGCACAGCTCGGCGCGCAGGCATTGAAGGTCGAGGCAGGACAGGCGGCGATCCGCCAGTTCATCGACAATCCCGGCGACGCACGTTTCCTGCAGTCGATCAAGACCTTCGCCGCCAGCCCGCTTTTTCAAGGAACGCTTGTCTTTGCCCGTCGTCACACGTTCGAAGACCTGATGGAAGTTTTCCTCAAGCGCCTGAAGACCTATGCGGATAGCCATTGGCCGGCAGAGGTTTCCCGCCTCGTTGCCGGACGTCCCGTACATTTCGCCGGCGCCAGCCCAGACCCGGCGCTTGCCACCGATCGCTACAACGAAGCACTGACGCGGCTCGGCTTTCCCGAGATCCATTATGTCTACGAACCGGTTGCAGCCGCCTATTACTTTGCCCAGACACTGAAGAGCGACGCCAATGTTCTGGTGGCCGATTTCGGCGGCGGCACGACCGACTATTCGCTGATCCGCTTCGAGCGCCATGCCGGCAAGCTGACGGCAAAGCCGATCGGTCATTCCGGTGTCGGCATTGCGGGCGACCATTTCGACGCCAAGATGATCGAGCATCTCGTCGCGCCGGAGATCGGCAAGGGCACGTTCTTCAAAAGCTTCGACAAACTCTTGGAAGTGCCGTCGAGCTACTATGCGAACTTCTCGCGCTGGAACCAGCTGTCGATCTTCAAGACCACCCGCGAGTTCAATGACCTGAAGTCTCTGGTGCGTTCGGCAGTCGACCCGGACAAGCTGGAACTGTTCATCGAACTTGTCGAACATGACGAAGGTTACCCGCTTTATCAGGCGATTTCGGCGACCAAGATGGCGCTTTCGGGCGCAGAGGAAGCCGAGTTCAACTTCTCGCCACTCGGCAAGGCTGGAAAGAAGATGGTCAAGCGCGCCGATTTCGAAACCTGGATCGCGGACGATCTTGCCAAGATCGAAGGCGCGCTGGACGATGTGCTGACCAAGACGAACACGGCCCCCGCAGAGGTGGACAAGGTCTTCCTCACCGGCGGCACCTCCTTCGTACCGGCAGTGCGCCAGATCTTCACCCGGCGTTTCGACGCTTCGAAGATAGAAAGCGGCGGCGAATTGCTGTCCATCGCCCATGGTCTGGCGCTGATCGGCGAAAGCGATGATGTAGCGGAATGGGCGGCGTAAGGCTTCCACGGACCGATAACGCTAGGGAAAATCCCCTCACGTGCGATTTCGAACACTTAGCGTTCGGCTAAGGTGTTGAAATCGATTTCTCTCCCACAAGGGGAGAGATATCGGAGATTGCGGAACCCTCGGCGCAGTACCTCTCCCCTTTGTGGGAGGGGTTACAAAATCAAGATCCTAGCCAACGGCTAAGTCTTAGATTTTGTTGGTGAGGGGATAAGCTTCTCCGCGCCCCAAACAATTTCCCACTTTCAGCCAGGATGCTGTAAGAACGGATCCATGAACGTCGCTTCTGATCTCAACCCGGCCGAACTTGCCGCCCTTCTGCATTTTTATGCGGATTCGGGCGTGGAATGGCTTGTTGACGATGAACCGGTCGATCGGATTGCCCAGTTCGAGGCGCAGAAGGCCGCGAAGGCGCAGGCAAGGGTTCCGGCGGCGGCGCGGGATCAAGGCCCGCAGGACATGAGTGCGCCTTCCGCGTCGAATGGCAGCGGTGCTGCCGCACGGCGTCCGGGTTCTCCCGCCCCTCCTCCAACACCAGCCGCTCCTGTCGCAGTACCGGCAGCACAGGCAGTGGCAGCGGCACGGACGGCTGCAGATGGCGCAGGCTCGCTCACTGAGCTGAAGACCGCGATCGAGACTTTCCAAGGCTGCAATCTGAAGAACAGCGCCCGCTCGACTGTCTTTGCCAGCGGCGATCCATCTTCCGGCATTCTCGTCGTCGGCCCGATGCCGAATGCCGATGATGATCGCGATGGCGCTCCGTTTTCCGGTCGGGCCGGAGAGTTGCTTGACCGGATGCTGGCCGCGATCGGCCTTTCCCGCGACGGTGTGCTGATGACCAACATCATCCCCTGGCGTCCGCCGGGAAACCGCATGCCGTCATCGGCGGAGATGGATATATGCCAACCGTTCATCGAGCGACAGATTGCACTTTCCCGGCCAAAGGTGCTGCTGCTGCTTGGTAATTTCCCGGCCCGCTTCTTCATCGGCGGCAACGGCACGATCCACACCATGCGCGGCCAGTGGCAGACCGTATCTTTCGCAGGCATGGAAATTCCGGCTCTTGCAACATTCCATCCGCAGGACCTGCTGAACGCCCCAGGTAACAAAGCCCTGACCTGGCAAGATCTGTTGTCTTTCCGGCAGGGCCTCACCTAATCAGAATTGCACATATAACGTGCAAACAAGCTGACAAAACACAAAATATTACCGTTATGTGAAGCAACCCATGCGCGCAACGCATGGCAGCGTGGCGTTCTGCCGCATTGTGGAATCGGGGTATTTTAGCAATATTACTAATGTCTTGGGAGGAACCAAGGCTCAAGGACTAGACCAATGACCACCCGTTTTCGCCCCATTCATTCGGGCTTTGAAACACTCCGCGCAGCAGGCGTCGGACCGCGTTCGACACAAGGCTACCACCGTTTCGGTTCGGCCACGAACGAACAGATTACTTCCCGCGCCATGGCGCGCCCTGCCGGGATTTCTCGCCCTTCGGCCATGTTTGCCGAATTCCGCGAACGTTGAGGAGGATGTGCGATGAGATCGATTTTCAGGCCTCTTCGCACACTCCGTGAAAACTTGCGCCAGATAAACACCGCAGTGAATGCGTCACGCGAGTTTTCCGAAGCGAGCAAGACCCGAGGCGACGTGATGAATTCCGTCGGCCCACTCTCCGGCATTCCACTTTAATCCTTGCTCTTGGAAGCCATCATGCTCCCGGCGGCGAAGCCTTGCGCGCCGCCTTGCGCTCAAGCCCCAGCTGGTGTTCGCGATAGATGATGAATATGCCGGCAGAGACGGTGATAGCGGTACCAACCAGTGTATTGAAGGCCGGAATATCACCGAACAGCGTGTAGGCAATCGCAATCCCGAGAATGATCGATGTGTACTCGAAGGGTGCCACGGTCGAGACATCCGCGTGACGATAGCTTTCAGTCAGCAGGATCTGGCCTAACCCACCGAAAAAACCCGATCCTATCAGGCACAGACGAGCGTTAAATTCCAGAGATGCCCATCCGAATGGCAGAGTGATGATCGAGAAGACCGCCGCGGTCAGCGAAAAATACAGCACGATCGTCGCGGTCTTTTCCGTCTGCACCAACTGACGTACCTGGATCATTGCAAAACCGCCAAGCACCGCCCCAAGCAGCACGGCAAGCGCGCCCGTAGCCTGCTCGGATCCCATCCCGCCGGTGCTGAACATCGTCATCTTCGGCCAGGAGATGATCACCACCCCGACCATGCCGACCGCAACCGCCGTCCAGCGGTAGAGCCTCACGGTTTCCTTCAAGAAAACAGCGGCGAAAATCACCGCAATCAACGGCATCGAGTAACCGAGCGCGATCGCATCGGGCATGGGCAGGTGCACAAGACCGTAAAAACCGCAGATCATACCCATGATACCGAGCACGCCGCGCTTCAGATGTCCCGAAAAGCTGTTCGTGTGGAAAGCGTGGAACAATTCGCGGCGAAAAGCCAGGTAGCCCATGATCGGAACCAGCGCGAAGGCCGACCTGTAGAAGGTGACCTGTCCGGCCGGAAGGTCCGGTCCGGCTGCCTTGATGCAGGTCTGCATCATGACGAATACAACGACAGACAATACTTTCAACGTAATCCCGCGAAGGGGATTTAATGCGTCGGATGCCATTGGGGGAACTCGTTGTGGTTCAGGCCCTAAGCCCTGACCAGAGAAGCAGGCGGGGTGGATTCGCTGCACATTAGCGCAAAAGCGTAACGCCGTGTGCGAAAATTGACGCTTGATTGCCAATGGGCCAATCGACGCAGCCGACTATGTCCCGGTCGAAAGGCACTTCCCTATTGTCTGCCGTCCCGGCAAATAGCGCTGTATGAAAAAGGATCACTATACTGAGAGCAGGCCGCTTTATTTTAGCCGCGGTTCAACAATCGTTTAGCATTGAATGCAAATATGCCCGCGGCGTTGGGGTGCAAACCGGTCTGATCGCGGACCGGCATCTCATCGCCGCGTCCAGTCGTTAAGCCGTTTCAGGAAACATCATGCGAACAGATACGGGCCAGATCGTGCATCTGGCGGATTACCGCCCCACTGACTTTGTTCTGGAACGAGTCGACCTGACATTCGAACTCGATCCGACCAATACCAAGGTCGAGGCCCGGTTGATCTTCCATCGGCGCGAAGGCGTCGACGCATCGCTGCCGCTGGTTCTGGATGGTGACGAACTGAAACTTTCCGGTCTGTTGTTCGACCAGAAGGAAATGCCGGCCAGCCAGTATGACGCAACACCGGAAAGCTTGACCGTCCGCGACTTGCCGTCCGAATCTCCGTTCGAACTGACGATCACGACCTACATCAATCCGGAAGCCAATACCCAGCTGATGGGGCTCTACCGGACCAACGGCGTCTACTGCACCCAGTGCGAAGCCGAAGGTTTCCGCCGCATTACCTATTTCCCCGACCGTCCGGATGTTCTGGCGCCCTACACAATCACCATTATCGGTGACAAGGCAGCCAACCCGGTCATGCTTTCGAACGGCAATTTCCTCGGCGGCACCGGTTATGACGAGGGCCGCGCATTCGCCGCCTGGTTCGATCCGCATCCGAAGCCCGCCTATCTCTTCGCATTGGTGGCCGGCGATCTCGGCGTGATCGAGGACACGTTCGAAACCATGTCCGGCCGCGAAGTGGCGCTGAAGATCTATGTAGAGCATGGCAAGGAGGCGCGCGCCGCTTATGCCATGGACGCCCTGAAGCGTTCGATGAAGTGGGACGAAGAGCATTTCGGCCGCGAATACGACCTCAATATTTTCCAGATCGTCGCCGTCTCCGATTTCAACATGGGGGCGATGGAGAACAAGGGGCTCAACGTCTTCAACGACAAATATGTGCTGGCCGATCCGGAAACCGCGACCGATCAGGATTATGCGAATATCGAGCGAATCATCGCGCATGAATATTTTCACAACTGGACCGGCAACCGCATCACCTGCCGCGACTGGTTCCAGCTTTGCCTGAAAGAGGGCCTGACGGTCTATCGCGACCAGGAATTCTCATCCGACATGCGCTCGCGCCCGGTCAAGCGGATTGCTGATGTGCGTCACCTGAAGTCCGATCAGTTCCCGGAGGACGGCGGCCCGCTGGCGCATCCGCCCCGCCCGGACAGCTATCGCGAGATCAACAACTTCTACACGATGACGATCTACGAGAAGGGCGCCGAGATCACCGGAATGATTTCGACCATTCTCGGTCGCGACGATTTCCGTAAAGGCATGGACCTCTATTTCGAGCGCCATGACGGACAGGCCGTCACCGTCGAAGACTATGTAAAATGCTTCGAGGATGCGAGCAGTCGCGACCTCAGCCAGTTCTTCCGCTGGTATGTTCAGGCAGGCACTCCGCTGGTTTCCGCATCGGGCGCCTATGACAGTGCCGCCGCAACATTCACGCTGTCGCTGGAGCAGACGACGCCTGCCACGCCCGGCCAGCCGAACAAGGAGCCGCTGCATATCCCGCTCTCCTTCGCGCTGATCCTCGATAACGGTTCGATTGCCGAACCGAAGTCGGTCACCGGCGGCGAAGTCACAGGTGACGTGCTGCACCTGACCGAGCGCAGCCAGAGCTTCACCTTCTCCGGCATTTCTTCGCGTCCGGTTCTGTCGCTCAACCGCTCCTTCTCGGCTCCGGTCAATCTGGCATTCGAACAGTCGCCGGAAGACCTTGTTCACATCGCCCGCCACGACAGCGACCTCTTCTCGCGCTGGCAGGCCCTGACCGACCTTGCCATGCCGAACCTCACACAGGCGGCCCGCGATGCGCGTGACGGCAAGGATGTGACCTGCGATGCCGCTTTCGTTGCAGCCCTGCTGGAATGCGCCGGCGATGCATCGCTGGAGCCCGCCTTCCGGGCGCAGGCGCTGAACCTGCCAAGCGAGGCCGACATTGCCCGCGCGCTCGGCGGCAATAATGATCCAGACGCAATCCATGCCGGCCGCAAGGCCGTTCATGAAGCAATCGCCAAGGCCGGAGAGGAAATCTTCGTCCGCCTGTATAACGAGATGAAGGTTGAAGGCGCTTATTCGCCGGAAGCCGAGGATGCCGGCAAGCGTTCGCTTCGCGGCGTTGCCCTCTCCTATCTCTGCCACGCGGAAAACAGCCCGCAGCGTGCTGCTGAAGCGTTTGCCGCCGCCGACAACATGACGGACCTTGCGCAGTCGCTGACGCTGCTTGCGCATCGCTTCCCGGATGCGTCGGAAGCAACGGCTGCTCTCGCCAGTTTCCTCACCCGTTTCGACGGCAATCCGCTGGTCATCGACAAGTGGTTCTCGATCCAGGCAACGATCCCGGGCGTCGATGCGCTTGATCGGGTAAAAGCCTTGATGGAAAATCCGCGCTACAACGCCGGCAATCCGAACCGCGTCCGCTCGCTTGTCGGCACGTTTGCCTTCGGCAACCCGACCGGCTTCAATCGCAACGACGGCAAGGGCTACGATTTCCTCGCAGACCAGATCCTGGCGATCGATCCGAAAAACCCACAGCTTGCCGCACGCCTTCTGACGTCGATGCGCTCGTGGCGCTCGCTTGAGCCCATCCGCGCCGAACAGGCACGGCTGGCGCTGTCGAAGATCGCCAAGGCTTCCAGTCTTTCGACGGATGTCAGCGACATCGTCGGGCGCATGCTCAAGGACTGACACTCTTCGTAACCCGCAGTGCTTTCTTGCACTGCGGGTTACACGCCCAAGGCCTGCCACATTTTTGGCCGCGACTGACACATTTTGAAACACTTTGCTTGACGCGCCCTGAAATCTCGCATCCGGATTTCGACAACAGGCGCCGCTGATTTGCGACGCAAAAACCTATAAATTCCACCAAGTTTCAAATGGTTAACAAAATATTACCAACCCTCTGGACACGAAGAATCACTCTATGATTCATTAGGGTAGATTCGGACGGGCGGCGTACCGGATCATCACGAGGGACTAGATGAACACGGTATCGGACGTGCAGCGGGCAACCGCGGCCGGCGCTTGGCTGCGCCCCAAATTTCCGAAGGTTTCGGACCTGAACAAGGAACGCGCGGATGACAGCAATTTCGCCGTCAAGCCGATCGCGCGCCAGGTTCCTCGCGTGGAGCTCGTGCTCAAACGATCGATTCCGCTCCTCATCATCGCGTTCCTCATGGTGGTGGCTGCGTCGCGCATTCTCGGCATCATGGGCGAGAATAGCCGCATGGAAGATGCGGCACGGCAATCGACCGCGCTGATGGCGGCAACAGCCAAAGCCGTGTTTTCCGGACAGGAAAACCTGTTCAGCGCTGCAGACCGGGCTACTGCCGAGGCACGGCTTTCATCCTATTTCCCCTCCGAACCTCAGTCGCACGGATCCTTCACCCTGCTCATAGACAAGTCCGGGGTGGTCTTCGGTGGGTCGCAAGGCGCCTCCTCCGCCTATATCGGGCGACGCCTTGCCTCGCTTCTGCCCGAGACCGCAACGCTTCGTCGCTTCGGCGGCGTGATAGAGACCTATCTTGGCGACATGCCGCACTATGCGGCAATCCAGCCGATCGGCAATGATGGCGCGCTGATCGTATCGGCGCATTCGCTCGACACGACGAACCGCTTCCTGCGTGGCGAGATCTCTCTCAATGTCACGCTCTTCACCGGCATCTCGGCGATCCTGCTCGTCATTCTCTATGCCTATTACACCCAGGTGAAGCGCGCACGCGATGCTGACGATATCTTCGCGGAATCGAGCCTGCGCATCGAGGCGGCCCTGTCTCGCGGACGTTGCGGATTGTGGGATTTCGACGTTGCCACCCGTCGGCTTTTCTGGTCGGGTTCTATGTATGAGATGCTTGGACTGCCGGCGACCGGCAGCGTCATCTCGTTTTCCGATGCAGCCCGGATGATGCATCCGTCGGACGGAAATATCTATGCGCTGGCGCGCGCCATCGGTCGCGGCAATGCAAAGCAGGTCGATCAGGTGTTCCGCATGCGCCATGCGGCGGGACATTACGTCTGGCTGCGTGCGAGAGCGCAGGTCATCCGCAACGCTTCCGGCCGCATCCATGTCATCGGCATCGCCATGGACGTCACCGAGCAGCACCGTCTGGCGCAGCGTTATGCCGAGGCCGACCAGCGCCTTGCCGACGCGATTGAATCTACGTCCGAAGCCTTCGTGCTGTGGGACAAGAATGATCGTCTCGTCATGTGCAACATCCACTACCAGCAGGCTTACGGCCTGCCGGAGAGCGTGCTGGTTCCAGGTACCGAGCGCGCGACGGTCAATGCGGCTGCGGCACGGCCGGTGATCGAGCGCCGGATTGCCGACGCGGACGGCAGCGGGTTTTCCCGCACTACCGAGGTCCAACTTGCCGACGAGCGCTGGCTGCAGATCAACGAGCGCCGTACTCGCGACGGCGGCACGGTTTCGGTCGGCACGGACATCACGCTGCTCAAGCGCCACCAGGACCGCCTGCGCCACAGCGAACGTCGCCTGATGGCGACGATCGGCGACCTGTCCGCCTCACAGAAGACGCTGGAAAAGCAGAAGGCCGAGCTTTCCGTCGCCAATGCCAATTATCAGGCGGAGAAAGAACGCGCGGAAGCGGCCAACCAGGCGAAGTCCGAGTTCCTCGCCAATATGAGCCACGAGCTGCGCACGCCGCTCAACGCCATTCTCGGTTTTTCCGAGATCTTGATGAACGGCATGTTCGGCCCACTCGGCTCACCGAAATATGGCGAATATTCCAAGGATATTCACGACAGCGGCAAGCACCTCTTGAACGTCATCAACGACATCCTCGACATGTCGAAGATCGAGGCCGGTCACATGCGCATCCAGTCGGACAGGATCGACCTTGTCCCGCTTATCGAAGAAAGCCTGCGCCTCACTTCGATCGCGGCTCAGGACAAGCATATATCAATCCATCAACGACTGCCGGAGTTGCTTGACATGATCGGCGACCGGCGAGCGCTGAAGCAGGTCATGCTCAACCTTTTGTCCAATGCGCTGAAATTCACCGACGAAGGCGGCAGGATCGAGCTGCGCGCCCACAGGATGGAAAGAGGCCTTATGCTGACGATTGCCGACAGCGGCATCGGCATCCCAAAAGAGGCAATGCCGAAGATCGGCCAGCCGTTCGAACAGGTGCAGAGCCAGTATGCCAAGAGCAAGGGCGGATCGGGGCTTGGACTTGCCATTTCCCGCTCGCTGATCGCGCTGCATGGCGGGAAGATGCGCATCCGCTCGAAGATCGGCAAGGGTACGGCCGTATCTCTTTTCATTCCGGACCGGCCCTTCGTGGAAGCACGCAAAAAGGCGGCGTGAGGCGATCACAACCGGCCTTCGCCACACGTTATACATCGCCAAGAGCCCCTCACCCTAACCCTATCCCCGCATACGGGGAGAGGGGACATGCCTCGCTCAGCATTTACGAGGGACGGATGGCTTTGCGGCACAAGTCCTAACCCCGCCTGCGGGGAGAAGGTGCCGGCAGGCGGATGAGGGGCAGACACCTCCCGCTACCTCACCCTTTCATAACCATTTCAAATATGCTCCTGACGTCCCGCGACAGTCGCTTGACCTCCCCCTCCAGCGTAGCGAGATCCGGGCAGTCTCCTGCTCGGCAGATCCGCTCCACGAGACCGGTGGGCGCATCCTTGGCATCGAACGGACCATCGACGCAGAGCCGGATGATCTGCGAGAGTTCGGTAAACAGACTTAGCGCCTCAAGGCATGTGTCGAGATCGGCACGCTGCGGAAAATCTTCACCGAGAACTCTCAGGGTTTCCGCAGTCGATAGGCCGTAGGTGTCGGCCGAGATATCCTTTTCCTTTGCCCCGATCGGTGCCATCAACCGCAGATATTGGGCGATGAACTCGATATCGATCAAACCGCCCGGAATCAGTTTCAGGTCCCAGATATCGCGCGGCGGCTTTTCCTCCTCGATCAGTGCCCGCATTTCGACCACGTCATTCGTGATCTTCTTCGCATCAGGCTTGGCCGACAGAACTTCACGAATGATCGCTTTCGCTTCATTGCCAAGGCTCTCGTCGCCACAGACAATACGGGCACGGGTCAGCGCCAGATGCTCCCAGGTCCAAGCCTCTTCGCGCTGATATTTGCCGAACGCGCCGATGCGGGATGCGACGGGTCCCTTGTTACCGGAAGGCCGCAGGCGCAGGTCCACCTCGAATATCACGCCTTCCGCCATCGGTGCGGAAAGGGCAGCAATCAACCTCTGCGTCAGGCGGGTGAAATAGCGCTGGGCGTCGAGCGGTTTCGGGCCGGAGCTCTCAAAGGCCTCGCTGTCATAGTCGTAAAGCAGGATGAGATCGACATCCGATCCGGCCGTCAACTCGAAGGAGCCGAGCTTGCCCATGCCTATCACCGCCACCCGTCCGCCCGGATAGGTGCCGTGTGCCGCTTCGATCTCGCCCTTCACGGCCGTCAACGCAGCATCGATCAACAGATCTGCAAGGTGGGTAAAGGCGCGGCCGGCATCGTCGCCGGAAATCGCGCCGGTCAGCAACCTTATGCCGATCAGGAAGCGCTGCTCGGCGGCAAAGATGCGCAACCGGTCGAGCCTGTCCTCATAGTGGCGTGAACCGGAGAGAAACGTGTCCAACCGCTTCGACAGGTAATCGCGGGTCGGCACCTGCGACATCAGGCCGGGGTCCAGCATGCCGTCAAAGACATGCGGCTTGGAGGCGACGATATCGGCCAGCCGCGGTGCGGAGGCCATGATGGTGACGATGAGGGAGAGGAGCCGCGGGTTCTTGCCGATCAGCGAAAAAAGCTGGATGCCCGCCGGAAGGGCCTTCAGGAAGCTGTCGAAGCGCAGCAGCGCCTCGTCGGCACGGCGGCTTTCGCCGAAGGCCTTGAGCAGCGCCGGCATCATCTCGGTCAGCCGCTCGCGGGCCTCCACTGACTGGGTTGCGCGATAACGACCGGAATGCCAGGTGCGGATCATCCGCGACATGTCGGCGGGTCGCTCATAGCCAAGTTCCGCCAGCGTCTTCAACGTATCGGGGTCGTCCTTCTGGCCGGTGAAGACGAGATTGCCTTCGTGCTTCCCCCCCTTGGCTGACAGCCCCTCCTCTTGCTCGAAGAGCCGCGAATAACGTCTCTCGACCGTCTTCAGCATGCTCTCCAACCGTGTGGAAAAGCTCGCGACATCGGCAAAGCCGAGCATGAAGGCGATGCGCTTCAGTTCCGCATTGCTGTCCGGCAAGCGGTGCGTCTGCTCGTCATGCACCATCTGGATACGATGTTCGACATCGCGCAGGAACCAGTAGGCCTCAGTCAGCGCCGTCGTAATCTCCGGCTTGATCCACTTCGCCTCGGCCAGTGCCGCAAGTGCCACTTCCGTCTCGCGCGTTCTCAAGGCCGGCATGCGACCACCGGCGATCAGCTGCTGGGTCTGGGCGAAGAATTCGATCTCGCGAATGCCACCACGGCCAAGCTTGACATCATGTCCCTTCACCGCAATCGCCCCATGACCCTTGTGGACATGGATCTGCCGCTTGATCGAATGGATGTCGGCAATCGCCGCATAATCAAGATATTTGCGGAATACGAAGGGCGTCAGGAGTTTGAGGAAATTGTCACCCGCCGCAATATCGCCTGCCACCGGACGCGCCTTGATATAGGCGGCCCGCTCCCAGTTCTGCCCCCTGCCCTCGTAATAGATCAGCGCCGCATCCATGGAGACGGCAAGCGGCGTCGAGCCGGGGTCGGGCCGCAGTCTCAGGTCGGTGCGGAAAACGTAGCCATCGGCGGTGCGATCCTGCAGGATGCGGATCAGCCGACGCATCATCCGGCCATAGATTTCCGACGCATCGAGCGGATCGGCAAGAATGCCCACCTCCGGATCGAAGAAGACGACGATATCGATATCGGAGGAATAGTTGAGTTCGCGCCCGCCGAGCTTGCCCATGCCGAGCACGATGAGACCCGAGCCACGGCTCGGATCCGCGGGATCGACAAGCTTCAGCTTGCCGCTTTCATGGGTCGCAAGCAGGAGGTGATCGACCGAGGAGGCGACGGAGGCTTCTGCGAATTCGCTCAGCCAGCATGTCGTCTCCTTCGCCGTGAAGATGCGGGCAAGATCGGCCAGCGCCAAGATGAAGCTGAAAGCGCGCTTGGCCGCCCGAAGGACGGTCATGACCTCGCTCTCCGACGGAATTTTGCCGTCCACCGGCCGCCAGGCATTGCGCGCCCTTTCGATCAGGGAGGAGAGCGCCGGCTCCACCGGCTCGCCGATTGCCTGTGCCAAAAAAGAGGGCGACACGGACGCCGTATCGCGCAGGAAGGGCGAGAGGCTGAATGCTGCGACGAGAAAATCCTTCAGCGCCCCGCCTTCTTTCAGCATATGCGCAACGGAAGCCTCGGATTGTCCAATATCTTTCAGCGCAGCCAGAGCAATCTTGGCCTCCGCCTGAGACAGAGGACGGATGACATCCGCTGATACGGTATCGAGCCGTTTTACGCTTTTCATGCCGTTTCCTCCCTCATGCAGCTTTTAGTTTGCGCAGACGGAGAAGACAAACCGGAATGACCGGAAACCACAACCCATGAATGATTGCGGTTTATCAAGTGACGCAATCTAATTCGGGCGCTATCTATTTGGAGACTTTCGTACTCCATGCCTCTGCGGGTCGCTTCCCGCTCTTCGGTTGCGTGGAGTCATCCGAATTGCCTTGCGCTCCCGCGTACACCCTCGGGAGAAACCATGAATTCCTCAGACATTACGCTTCTTGCGACAGCGCTCGGCAGCGTGATTTTCCTTGTCGTGCTGATCGTGTCGCGCATCAGGCTGCATCCGCTTCTGGCGCTGATCATCACCTCGATTGCCGTCGGTCTCGTCACCGGCATGCCGGGCGACAAGCTGATCAAGTCGATCGAGGCAGGCGCTGGCCACACGCTGGGCGCTGTCGGTCTCGTCGTCGCACTCGGCGCCATGCTCGGCCGCATCCTTGCCGCCGGCGGGGTGACGGAGAGCATCGCCAATCTCATCATCACCAGGACGTCGACCCGCATGCTGCCCTGGGCTATGGCGGGTGCCGCCTTCGTCATCGGCATTCCGATGTTCTTTGAGGTCGGCCTCGTCGTGCTTTTGCCGCTGATCTTCAGCGTCGCGCGCAAGCTCGAGGGGACGAAGAGCATCAAGGGGTCACCTTACGTCTATGTCGGCGTGCCGGTCATTGCCGCACTCGCCTCGATGCACGGCATGGTGCCACCGCATCCCGGGCCGCTGACGGCAATCGCCTCGCTCAATGCCAATATCGGCGCGACGATGCTCTATGGCTTCATCGCCGCCATTCCGGCGATCATCCTCGGTGGCCCGATCTATGGTGCGATCGTCACCCCGCGCCTCAAGGTGAAACCGGATCAGGCGCTGATCGACCAGTTCTCGCAGGACGCGGCGGAAGGTGCAGCAACCGGCAAGGCACCGCCTAGTCTCGGCCTCAGCCTGCTAACGGCGCTTCTGCCAGCAGTGCTGATGCTCTGTCATGCAGTCGCAGAACTGGTGCTGCCGAAGGGCTCCACACTTCTGTCGATCACCGACTTCTTCGGCGATCCGGGCATCGCCATGCTCGTCGGCGTGCTGTTTGCTGCCTGGGTGCTGATCATCAGCCGCGGCGGAAACACCGAGCTTCTGCGCTCGCAACTCTCCGCCAGCGTCAAGCCGATCGCCAATGTTCTCCTGATCATCGCCGGCGGCGGCGCCTTCCAGCATGTGCTGGGCGATGCGAAGGTGGGGGATGCGATCATGCATATGAGCCAGCAGTTTGCCGTCTCACCGCTGCTTCTCGGCTGGATCATCTCGATGCTGCTGTCGGTCTCGACGGGTTCGGCTACGGTCGGCATCGTTGGCGCATCCGGCCTGCTTGCCCCGCTCGTCGTCCATGATCCGTCGCTCAACGCGTCGCTTCTGGCATTGTCGGTCGGTTGCGGTTCGCTGTTCTTCAATTATGCCAACCATGCCGGTTTCTGGCTGGTGAAGGAATCTTTCGGCATGACGATGGGCGAAGCCACCGCGACGATCTCGGTCATTCAGTCGATCGTCTCGGTCGTCGGGCTGGTGATGGTGCTGTTGATGAATCTGGCGCCTCCGCTGGTGTAAAACAGCGCCTCTTTTTCAAAACCGCTCGGGCACCGCGCGAGACTGCCCTTCATCCACCTGTCGGCACCTTCTCCCCGTCATGACGGGGAGAAGGACGGAGCCGCACGCTCCCCATCTAAATCAGGGCACGTCCCCTCTCCCTGACTGCGGGGAGAGGGTTAGGATAAGGGAACGCCACAAGGTGCCTCACCTCACCCCTTCACCACCGGAAATACCATTGTCACCGTCAGTCCCGGAGCCTCGATCTTCGACTCGTCGGTGGCGGAGAGTTCCAGCCTGCCGCCATGCAGTTCCATCACCGCTTCCACCAGCGACAAGCCAAGCCCCGTTCCGGGTTTCGAGCGGCTCGCATCGAGACGGAAGAAGCGCTTCGTCACCTCTGCGCGCTTGTCGGCCGGGACGCCCGGACCCTTGTCGCTGACGGCAAGCTTCACCTCGCCCGCTTCGGACGACAGCTTCACCCGAATCTCCGGCGCCTCGCTGCCTTCGGCGGCATATTTGATCGCGTTGTCGAGCAGGTTGAACATTGCCTGACCGATCAGTTCGCGGTTACCGTTGACGGCAATGCCCGGATCGATCTCGGTGGTGAGCTTTATCCCCGCCTCTTCCGCCACCGGTTCGTAAAGCTCGGCGCTGTCGGCAGAGACGGCAGACAGGTCGACGCTCGACATTTCCGCCGCCATCGAGCCGGCCTCAACGCGCGAAATCATCAGCAACGCGTTGAAGGTGCGGATCAACTGGTCGGATTCGGCGATGATACCCTCAAGCGCCGCCCGTCTTGCATCCTCGTCATCTTCGCCCAGAGCATCGGCGGCCTTGTTGCGCAGCCGTGTCAGCGGCGTCTTCAGGTCATGAGCGATATTGTCGGAAACCTGCCGCAGCCCCTCGTTCAGCTTCTCGATCCGGCCGAGCATGGCGTTCAGCGATCCCGACATGCGGTCGAACTCGTCGCCGGATCGACCGACGGGAAGCCTCTGAGACAGATCGCCCGCCATGATCTTGCGGCTTGCCGCCGACATGCGGTCGATGCGTTTCAGGGCGTTGCGGCCAATGCCGAACCAGATGACCAGCGCGCCGAGGCCCATGATCGCCAGCGCCACCATCAGCGCCTGACGCACGATGTAGCGGAAGCGGCTCGGATCGCCCAGATCGCGGCCGATCATCACCCGCAAGCCATTGTCGAAACGCAGCACGTTGGCGATGGCGAGATGTTTGCGCGGGCCACCGATCTCTGCATAGGGTTCATAGGAGAAGGGCATGTTCGTCCAGCCTTCCTCATCCAGAACACCCGGCTGTACGGAAGAGACGTTGCCGGCCAGCATCTCGCCGTTCGGCCCGGCGATCACATAGAGGTTTGCACCCGGCTGGCGGGCGCGGCGCTCCATGATGCGCAGGAGAAGATTGACGCCGCCGCGGTTATAAGCCCGCTGGATATCGCCGACTTCCTCGGTGATCGTCTGGCGCGTCTGCTGCACCAGCGTCTTTTCCGAAAGTGCGGTGACATAGAAGACGAGGAATGCGGCGCAGATCGCGAAGAGAAGGATATAGAGCGCCGACAGCCTCACGGCCGTGGAACGGAACATGAGGCGGGCACGCTTGCCGATGCGGGAAAACATTACCCCTCGTCCTTGATCATGTAGCCGGCGCCGCGAATGGTCTTCAGCAGCGGCTTGTCAAAGTCCTTCTCGATCTTGGAGCGCAGACGTGAGACATGCACGTCGATGACATTCGTCTGCGGGTCGAAGTGATAGTCCCAGACGTTTTCCAGGAGCATGGTGCGGGTCACGACCTGACCGGCATTCTTCATCAGATATTCGAGCAGGCGGAATTCACGCGGCTGCAGCAGCACGTCCTTGCCGGCGCGCTTCACCTCATGGGAAAGACGGTCGAGTTCCAGATCGCCTACCCGGTAGACCATGTCCTGTTCCGGCGTCCCCTTGCGGCGGCCGAGCACTTCGACCCGCGCCAGAAGCTCGGAAAAGGCATAGGGTTTCGGCAGATAGTCATCGCCGCCGGCACGAAGGCCGGTCACGCGGTCATCCACCTGGCCGAGCGCCGAAAGGATCAGCACCGGGGCATTGACGCCACGCTTGCGCAATTCGCTGATGACCGACAGGCCGTCGCGGCGCGGCAACATGCGGTCAATGACCATCACGTCGTAGGAATTTTCCGAGCCCATGAACAGGCCGCTTTCACCATCGCTGGCGTGGTCCACGATGATGCCGGCCTCGCGAAAGGCCTTGGTCATGTAGGCTGCCGCCTCGAGATCGTCTTCGATAACCAGAATCTTCATGTGCGGGACAATAGCCTCGGCGGAAACATTTACACTATCGGAATCTTCTGTCTTCACCGGGGAAAACGATGTCGTCTGCATGGTTGTCTCCGTTACAAGAAGGGCGCCGACGTTTCCGGCGGCGCCCCTTGATGAGATTTGATCCTGCGGTTCGGCCTGGAGGTACCACCTCCGCAGCATCACTCAGATGGTCAGCGCGGCATCAGCCTTCGTTGATCGGTAGGGCGACAAAGCGGCTCGAACCGTTTGCCTCGACCTGGAACAGCGCACGGGTGCGACCGTCCTTCTTTGCCTGGTCGAGAACCTTGCCGACATCGGCGGCGCTCTCGACCTTCCTGTTGTTGACCGAGAGGATCTTTTCGCCGTTCTTCAGGCCACGGGCAGCAGCCTCGCTGTCTGGATCGACATCGGTCACGGAAAGGCCGGAACCGTCTTCAGCCGGGGCAACAGTGATGCCGAGGCTTGAAAGAGCCTGCTCGCTTGCGGGGGCCGGATCATCGGACTGGGTCGGTTCGGCAGACGCCGCCTCATCGCTTGCCATGTTGCCGAGCGTGACCGAGATGGTCTGCTTCTTGCCGTCGCGCCACAGGTCCACATCGACCTTTGTGTTCGGGGCAAAGGCTGCGACACGGCGAGCAAGGTCACGGGCATCCTTGATCGGCTGACCGTTGACGGCCTGCACGATGTCACCCTGCTTGATGCCGGCCTTCTGGCCCGGAGAGCCTTCCTGCGGGGCAACAACCAGAGCACCGGAGGCTTCCTTCATACCGAGCGAGTCGGCGATATCCTGCGTCACCGGCTGGATCTGCACGCCGAGCCAGCCACGCTCGACCTTGCCGTCCTTCATCAGGTCGGCGATCACGTCCTTGGCGGTGGAAGCCGGGATAGCAAAGGCGATACCGACATTGCCGCCAGACGGCGAGAAGATCGCGGTGTTGATGCCGACGACTTCGCCATTCAGATTGAAGGTCGGGCCACCCGAGTTACCACGGTTAACGGCTGCGTCGACCTGGATATAGTCGTCATAGGGACCGGAACCGATGTCACGGCCACGGGCAGAAACGATACCAGCGGTCACCGTGCCGCCAAGGCCGAACGGGTTGCCGACGGCAACCACCCAGTCACCAACGCGAACCTTGCTGTCGTCAGCGAAGGAGACATAGGTGAACTTGCGGGCCGGCGCGTCGACCTTCAGAAGCGCGAGGTCGGTACGGCTGTCCTTGCCGACCAGCTTGGCATCGAGTTCGGTGCCGTCATCGAGCACGACCGTATAGGCCTGACCATCGGAAACGACGTGGTTGTTGGTGACAATGTAGCCGTCCTCGGAGATGAAGAAGCCGGAGCCCTGAGCCGTCGGGCGCAGATGGTGAGGACGGGGGCCGCCACGCTCTGCACGGTCACGCGGGCCGGCACCAGGACCACCCTGACCGCCGAACTCCTTGAAGAAACGCTTCAGCGGATGATCGTCCGGCAGCTGGTCGAAACCGCGCCCGCCGAAATTGAAGGAGAAATTGCCGCTGTCGTCGGAAACCGGCTGGGCGTCGGACTGGACGCGAACCGAAACGACGGCGGGAGAAACTGCGGATACGACATCCGCGAAGCTCGGTGCCTGCGGCGCGGTCACGGAAACCGGGGCGGCAAACGAGGACATGACCTGCGCCGGGATGCCGGTGGACAGCATGACGGCCGCAAGGCCGGCAACGGTCGAGGTCTTCAGCACTGTCTTAAGGGAGGGACGTCCAATGCTCATGGTGAAAGCTACCTTCTTCTCTTCGTCACTCAATTTGGCCGGGTGCCCATTGGGGTATCCAAGGGGGCCGTCCGGCGTTGTTCGATGACGGAGATATAGGAGCCTTCACCTTAACTGCAGGTGGCTAGAGCATGAAATGTTCGTAATATTTCGAACCATTCCGCCGGGGATTTGCAGTCTATTGGCTGAGCAATTCGTCGATTTTCGCCTTTTCCTCGGCCGTCAGCGCCTCTGATGGACGCCTTGTAGGTCGGCTTCGGACGAAAATAACGAGCGAAAGAACACCCACAATCAGGAGCCCTACCGGCATAGCCCAGAGAATGATCGTCTTGACGCTCAGCCGCGGATTGAGCAGCACGAATTCGCCGTAACGCGACACGACATAATCGATCACCTGGCCGTCCGTATCGCCATCCGTCAGCCGCTGGCGCACCAGCACGCGCAGGTCCTTGGCAAGCTCGGCATTACTGTCATCGATGGACTGGTTCTGGCAGACCATGCAACGCAACTGCGCCGAAATCTGCCGCGCCCGGTGTTCGAGGGCGGGATCGGAAAGAACCTCGTCCGGATTGACGGCGAAGGCTGGAAACGCGCTCAGAAAAAACATGAGCGCGAGAAGGACACGACACATCATTCCGCCGGCTCCATCACTGCCTTGACCGCCTTTGCCTTTCTCGACGGCGCACCGACGCGCAAGCGTCGGTCAGACAGCGACACGAACCCGCCCACCATCATGATCAGGCAACCGCCCCAGATGCAAAGGATCAGCGGCTTCCACCAGATGCGCACGACGATGCCGCCGCCATCCATCGGGTCGCCGAGCGAGACATAAAGCTGGCTCAGCCCGAAACTCAGGATGCCGGCTTCCGTGGTCGGCATGCGGCGCGCCGTATAAAGCCGCTTGGAGGACCAGACATCGGCCACAACCGCTCCGCCGGAACGCACGGTGAAATGTCCGCGCTCCTCGGTATAGTTCGGGCCGACCGCCTCGCGGAAACCGTCGAAGGTCAGCGCATAACCTCCAGCATCGGTCGTCTGCCCCTGTTTCATCTCGACCACATGCTCGGTATTGAAGGCCGAGGCGGCAACGATGCCGATCACGGTGACGCCAAGGCCGAAATGGGCAATCGCCGTTCCCCAGGCCGAACGCGGCAGGCCTTTCAGGCGGCGAACGGAGGTCATCACCGGCAGCTTGCCGAAATTGCCGCGATACCAGAGATCGGCAACCGCCCCCAGCATGCCCCAGCAGCCGATCGCCAGACCGAAGATCGCAAGCACCGGCCCGCCATTCTGCACATACCAGAGCAGAAGCCCGGCAAGCAGCGCCAGACCGGCAAACACCCAGAGCCGCTGCATCGCGCCATAAAGATCGCCGCGCTTCCAGGCCAGCATCGGCCCGAAGGGAACGGCAATCAGAAGCGGCAGCATCAACAGGCCAAAGGTCATGTTGAAGAAGGGCGCACCGACCGAAATCTTTTCACCGGTGAGCGTTTCCAGGACCAGCGGGTAAAGCGTCCCGGTCAAAACGGTTGCGGTCGAAACCGTCAGGATCAGGTTATTCAGGACCAACGCGCCTTCACGCGAAATCGGCGCGAACAGGCCACCAGCCTTCAGCGTCGGCGCACGCCAGGCAAACAGCATGAACGCGCCGCCGATAAAGATCGCCAATATGCAGAGGATAAAGATGCCGCGCGAGGGGTCAGTGGCAAAGGCGTGAACCGAAGTCAGCACACCGGAGCGCACGAGGAACGTGCCGAGCATCGACAGCGAGAAGGTCATGATCGCCAGAAGCACGGTCCAGATCTTCAGCGCCTCGCGCTTTTCCATCACCAGCGCCGAATGTAGCAGCGCGGTGCCGGCAAGCCAGGGCATGAAGGAGGCGTTTTCCACCGGATCCCAGAACCACCAGCCGCCCCAGCCGAGTTCGTAATAGGCCCAGTAGGAGCCCATGGCGATGCCGGCGGTGAGGAACGTCCAGGCGGCAAGCGTCCAGGGACGCACCCAGCGCGCCCAGGCGGCATCGATCCGGCCTTCCATCAGCGCCGCGACGGCGAAGGAGAAACAGACGGAAAAGCCGACATAACCGAGATAAAGAAGCGGCGGATGGATCGCGAGACCGAAATCCTGCAGGATCGGGTTCAAATCCTGACCTTCGGCCGGTGCCGGATCGAGCCGAATGAACGGATTGGATGTCAAAAGGATGAACAGCAGGAAAGCCAGGCTGATCCATGCCTGAACGGCTAGCACATTGGCTTTCAGCGTTTCAGGAATATTGCGGCCGAAGATTGCGACAAGCGCGCTGAAGAACACCAAAATCAGCAGCCAGAGCATCATCGAGCCTTCGTGGTTGCCCCAGACGCCGGAATATTTGTAGATCAGCGGCATCAGCGAATGGGAATTCTCCCAGACGTTCTTCACCGAAAAATCGGAAACGGCATACGCCCAGGTCAAGGCGGCAAACGACAGCGCCACGAGACCGAACATGACAAGCGAGCCAGTTGTCGCCACCGCCATCATGCCGGCATCGCGCCGATGAACGCCTACAACCGGCAGGATCGAGACGATGATCGCGGTCGCGAGCGCCAGTACCAGCGCGAAATGGCCGATTTCGACGATCATGGCGTGGTACTCCCGACGACCTGACCGGTCTTTTCCTTAGTTTGCTGGTCCGTGCCATCCTTGGCCGGCGCCATGCCCTTGCCGGTCCCGTCTTCCCAGACGCCGTCCTTTTTCAGCCGGTCGGCCACTTCCTTGGGCATGTAGTTCTCGTCATGCTTGGCCAGCACGCTGTCGGCGACAAAGGCATGGGTCGCGGCATCGAACGAGCCTTCGGTCACAACCCCCTGCCCCTCGCGAAACAGGTCGGGCAGTATTCCGGTATAGCTTACGGGCACGGTCGCATTCCCGTCAGTCACAGTGAAGCGTATTGTCGATCCCTGCCCACGTTCAACCGATCCCGCCTCGACAAGCCCGCCGAGACGGATACGCGTTCCGGGCTGCAGATTGGCCGTTGCCAGATCGCCCGGCATGAAGAAATAGGCAACCGATTGGGAGAAAGCGAACATCACCAGGAAGACGGCGATGATGATGAAGCTCATGCCACCGGCAATCACAGCCAGCCGTTTCTGCTTGCGCGTCATTGGGTTACTCCCATCTTGGGGGCTGCTCCCGGATTTGCCGCGCCTTCGGCCGACAGTCCTATTTCCTGTGCGAGCGCGATCAACTGCCTGCCCTCATTCCCTTCGACGGGGAAATGTCCAAGCCCGGTCTTCAAGGCGGCTTGCGCCTTAACCCTGTCGCCAAGCACCATGTAGGATCTTACCAGCCTCAGCCAGCCTTCGATATTGTCCGGATCCGCTTCCAGCTTTGATGCGAGACTATCGACCATGCCGCGGATCATCTCCTGGCGATCGCCCTGCGACATGTCTTGCGCTGCCGCCACATCGTCGGCACTCGGGCCGCCCAGGGACGGTGGCGCGACAGTGCCACCATTCTTGGCGATATGCTCGTTGATCAAGCCCATCCAGGGTGCATCCGGCGGCGAAGCCTTGGCGATGTCCTCGAAGGTCGCTTTTGCTTCAGCGGCTTTTCCGGCCTGTTCCTGCGCCACGCCGACATAAAAGCGCGCCCGGACATTTCCCGGCTCCAGCGTTACCGCTTCCTCGAATGCTGAACGAGCGTCTTCGGTGACAATCCCGTCATTGGCGACGACCAGCGTTTCACCAAGGCCGGAAAGACGCGCACCATTCGGGCCGATCAGCCGAATAGCGTTGCGATAGGCCAGTTCTGCATCGCCCAACCGGGCCGTGCGAAAATAGATTGGAGCCAAAATGTCCCAGCCGGAGCCATCATTCGGGTTCTGCGCCAGATGCCGCTCAGCCTTGGCGACAAGCAGGTTCATGTCGTTACCGGGATTTTCCAGACGCGCTTCAAGCGGCTGGTCGGGCAAACCGGGGCTGCCCAGCGTGATGTAAAGACAGAGCCCGATTGCAGGCGGCACCACGGTCACCATCCCGATTGCAAGCTTGCGCAAGACACTTGGCTTGGAAATGCCGTCGGCCCCTGCGCCCTGCTTGCCGGCCGCCGCCAGCAGCCTGCGGCCGATTTCGGCGCGCGCATATTCTGCTTCCTCGGCACTGATCAGGCCACCGGCACGATCCCGGTCAAGTTCCTTCATCTGGTCGCGATAGACCTCGATCTCACCGGCATTGTCCGGTGCAAGAACCTCGGAACGCCGGGAGAGCGGATAAAGTAGCGCTGCCGCGACGATCGCCGTCATGAGCGCAAGAAGGATCCATAAAATCATGTTCGCCAATTACTGCAACGGCGGTGACTTTCCAATCAGTCCCTACCGCTGACGTGAATTTGAGAGATCTCCGCGGCCCATAGCCACGTCACAGGCCAAGGTCTTTAGAACGTTTCAAGACTTATGGGAATGTCTATCAACGGCCATGACCTGTATCAAATTCACGAATGCGTGCGGGAGAAATCCCGGCAGGTCAAACTCACCAGCTCAGTTCAGCGGTGTCCATGTGCCGTCGGAATTGCGGCAGGCAGCACCTCTCGCGAGCATGTCCTTGCCATTGACTGTCACGGTATGTCGATATTGCCGGCAGTTCTGCGCGCCGACCTGGTAGGGAGCGTTGGCGATCACCTCGCCATTGGCGCCGTCGCCCTTCCACTGCACGGCCTGTCCGCCAGCCGCTTCTTCCAGAGCGCGGTATTCCGCCTCAAGTGCCCGCGAACGATCGCTGGACGACAATTCGGCGCCGCTGCGTCCGACAATGCCGCCCTGCAAGGCGGTGATATAACCGGCCGATGCCGAGGGTTTTGGAGACAATAATCCCCGCGCACCCGTCGCAGAACGGGACGCGGAGGTGCATCCGGAAACAACAGCAATTCCGCAAAGGGTCAACAGCACGGTTGAAAAGCTCGTGGGGCGCATCGCTTGCTTATGGTCTCCGACTTGCATGCCTGGCGGGAACTTCCGTCTCGTCGCACCAGCATCGCAGCCTGCCCGGAGAATGCCTCTCCTGAACTCACTGATCGACACTGTTGCAGAACCCGGTTCGTCCGCCTTTCACTTCAATGATATAGCAGGCGATGCGATCGTCCAGAAGATAAGACAGCAAGTCTTTAGCAGTTGCTTATTGGCCACAGATTTCACCACCGGAATCACGCAGCGTCACGTGTCACACCGGGCAGCAGCAGTCTTGCACGCAGACCGCCATGGGCGCCGCGGTCCAGCTTGACCGAGCCGTTATACTCCAGGGCGATCTCGCTGACGATCGAAAGCCCGAGACCGGCGCCCGGCTTGCTTTCATCCAGCCGCTTGCCGCGCTTCAAAGCTATGGTGATCTGTTCCGGCTCCAGACCGGGGCCGTCATCCTCAACAATCAGCTCCACCCATGCCCTGCGCGCGGCCTCGCCTTCCGCAGCCGGCGGAGGACTTGCCTGAGCAGCGGACACCCAGACGCCAAGCTTGGCAAACTTGGCGGCATTCTCCAGAAGGTTGCCGACCGTTTCCTCAAGATCCTGCTGTTCCAGAGCAATCGCCAGGGCATGCGGCGATACGGACAGATGGAATTCGGTCTCAGGGTTCAGTCTGCGCATCACCCGTACCAGCCGCTCGAGAACCGGCTCGACCTCGCTGCGAGCCAGCAGGGATTCACGCTGGGCGGCAATGCGTGCGCGATTGAGATAGGATTGTACCTGGCTCTGCATCGCTTCCGCCTGAGAGCGCACCAGATCGGATTGCACCTTCTCTCCCAGACGCGATTCGTTGAGCAGTACGGCCAGCGGTGTTTTCAGCGAATGGGCAAGATTGCCCACCTGCATGCGCGCGCGCTCCACGATACGCCGATTGCTTTCGATCAGCGCATTGATGTCGTTCGCCAATGGCATGATTTCACGCGGGAATGTGCCTTCCAACCGCTCGACTTCGCCGCGCCGTACCCGTTCCAGTGCCCGACGCGCGCCCTTGAGCGGCAGGAGGCCGAAGAGAATAGCCAGACCGTTGACGATGAGGCTACCGACCCCGAACACGGCAAGCGTGATATAGAGATTGCGCGAAAAGCTGTGCACGTCGTCTTCCACGACCGCAAGATTGCCGGATACACGGAACCGCGCGGCACGCCCCTCACCGTCAAGCACCACTTCGGTTTCAGCCACGAGGACATTGTTCCCGAAGGCGTCATTGGTGCGATAGAAGCGCTCATACCGGTTGTTGAACGGCACGCTCAGAATGGTCGGAACCTTGATGTTCGAGGTCCCGAGCGAGGAAGAGGAAAGCGGCGTCGCCGCGAATGTGCCGAGCGGTTCGATGATCCAGTACCAGCCCGTTTCAGGCTGGGAGAAGCGCAGGTCTCCAAGCTGCGGATTGCCCGACAGCTTGTTGTCCTCACTGATCGTCATCGAGTTGATGACGTTATAGAGCTGCGCGCGCAACAGATCGGTGAAGGCTCGCTCCGAGGATTGCCGGTAGAGCTGCGAGATGACGATAGCAATCACCACCAGCGCAACGGCAGACCAAGCTGTGGCCATAAGCAGCACGCGTGCGGTGAGTGACCGAAATCCTCCCATGCCCAGGCTCGGGGGCTGCTTGGGGAGACTATTGGGCATCGGCCGGGGCTTGCATCCGGTAGCCAAGTCCGCGCACGGTCTCGATCAGGTCGACCCCGATCTTCTTGCGCAGGCGGCCGACAAAAACCTCGATCGTATTGGAATCTCGGTCGAAATCCTGGTCATACATATGCTCGACCAGCTCCGTGCGCGACACGACCGTGCCCATGTGGTGCATGAGATAGGACAAGAGCCGGAATTCGTGAGAGGTCAGCTTCAAGGTTACGCCATCGACCGTTGCCTTCGATGCCTTCGTATCGAGACGCACCGGTCCGCAGACGATTTCGGAAGAGGAATGACCGGCCGCGCGGCGGATCAAAGCGCGCACCCGCGCCAGCACTTCCTCGACATGGAACGGCTTTGCCACATAGTCGTCGGCGCCGGCATCGATACCGGCCACCTTGTCGCTCCAGCGATCACGGGCCGTCAGCATCAGCACCGGCATGCCCTTGCCGTTCGAGCGCCATTTCTCCACGACGGTAATGCCATCCATTTCGGGCAGGCCGATATCGAGGATCACCGCATCATAGGGTTCCGTATCACCCAGAAAATGGCCCTCTTCGCCATCGAAAGCGGTATCGACGACATAGCCGGATTCCTTCAGAGCATCCGAAAGCTGGCGATTGAGATTGACGTCGTCTTCGACCACGAGAATGCGCATGAACCGTCCCCTGCATAAAACCTTGCAAGTATCTAGCGCATCAAGCCGAAAACCGCATCCGGTTTCGGCACCAATAAGGCGCTGATGGCTAGTTTACTTGGCTACATCGGCACCCGGACGGTAACCTTGCGCGGCCGTTCACTGCCGTTGCCCTGTACGAGCACGGTGACGATGCAGGTCTGGCCATCGGAAGACGGCTGGGCAGACAGAAGCTGCCCGCCCGTATCACGAACAACGCGCGATGCGGCCGTGCCGCAGTCACCCGCGACCAGAACGACATAGTTCTGGGCGCTGCTCTGTGCGGTCGCAGACGCCCCGGGCAATGCCGCGAAAGCAGTGCCGGCGGCCAAAATCGCGATGATCGGCAGTCGCGCCATGTGTACCTGTTTCCACTCAACCGACGAAAGGTCATGTCCAAAGCATGTTATGGATTATGTATCGAATGACGGCTGAATGGCAAATGAATGCTCTGTAATGCTCGCCTTCAGGAAGGCTCGGAGGGGGCTTTTCCACCGATGGGTCCCGTGGCGACAAGGCGTCCATAGAGCGCCAGAAGGCCGCCGACTGCCCCCGTCAGCGTGACGGCGATATCGGCCAGTTCCGCCTGCTCTGCGGCCCCAATTTCAAGGCCAGCCAGCTGCAACGCGGAGGCCGCCACCGCGATCAGAGCACCCCAGATCGTCTTCGACTGATACCAGTTCTTCATCACATCCATGTGTTCATCTCCTTGTTATCAAAGATTGATCAACGATCGCGCCGGAATACCCAGCGGAACGGCCCGCCCGATCTGCCGAACGGCAAAATCGATCATCGTCTGCCGTTCGCCGAAATCGGCAAGCTCATAGGCGACCGGATAAAGCCAGGAAGGCTCGGTCACCTCGATGCTCCTCACCACATCGCCATCCGCCATCAGATCGATGCGGTAGCGCTCCTGCGGTTCGTCCATCGGGATGTCGGACGCTTCCCAGCCATCGGCGTCGATCCGGCCGCATCTCGTCCAGCCGATCGCGATGTCACCATTTCCGGTTCGCTCAGCTCTCAAATGAACCGGGGCCAGAGGCGTCTCAGCCCGCTCACCACCGGCAAATACAAACGGGCCGGCTCTGCCGCCGCTGCTGCCGAGGCTCTCGGCAAGCCAGTTGAACGACCGCCCGCGTTCCTCGCGCCCCAGCCCAAGCGGCACGAGCGCCTCGTCCAGCACGACACACGGACTACCGGCCAGGGCCCCAACGACCGTCGCATCCTGCGACCCGGCAAGACCGCGCAGCAGGCCTGAAAGTCGCCAGCGTTTTGGCGCTATTTCTTCCGCAGACAGAAAGCCGATGATTTCCCACACGCCATTTTGGGCTCTGACGCCAATCCGGTTTTCATCGGATAGAACCGCGATTTCATCGGCCGATGCCAACCCACCGAAATGAAGATCCAGTTCCAGCGCGCTTGCATGGTCAAACCGACCCGAAATACCAGCCAACAGCGGCGATGACAGCGCCCCCAGTCTTGCCGGACGGTCGAGCGTCACGCGCGTGCGGTATCCCTCGCTCGTGGCGGAAGACGAGATCACCATACGCCGCCATGGCCAGCAATAACCGGCAACACAGGCAAAGCTCTCCGGTGCGGCGTCGGTCAGGCGCGGCAGGTCCATGAAATGCAGGAGGGGTTGAAACGCATCGGAAACGCCACCGCCGCCGGCACTACCCCGACCAGTCGTCACATGAGCCCCGGAGGGCGGCAGCGCCAGATGATGTCGCGCCTCGATCCGGCGCACCGCTCCCTCCTCGATCCGCTCGACCACGAATGTCCCATCCGGCCCACCGAGCAGCCTTATCGCGTCACCCGTTTCGATTGCCTGCTCGGCCGGCGAGATCGCGAAATTCAGGGTCCGCCTGGCAATACGGTTTGCCCGAAGTGCCGCCTCCACCGCACCAAGCGCAGTCTCCTCGC
Source organism: Neorhizobium sp. UBA3556 (assembly GCA_002376235.1). Taxonomy (GTDB): domain Bacteria; phylum Pseudomonadota; class Alphaproteobacteria; order Rhizobiales; family Rhizobiaceae; genus Neorhizobium. The sequence goes on from DFNX01000003.1 coordinate 290,718, forward strand.
CAAGCGTGGCCGGCAGATCGTAGCCCAGCACATGCCGGCTTTCCGATCCGACCGGGCGCGAACGCACGACTGCCTGCTCATAATCGAGAACCGGATTGTAGAAACTCAGCACCACCTCGGACGGAAAGTCACTGTCATGCCCACGGTTTTCCGACCATAGCGGCTCATCTTCGATATCGGCCAGAACTGCAATTTCATGCGGTCCAAGGCTTGCACCCAGCCGAGAGCGAAACCGGATCCGGCCGGCATCCTCGACAGCATCGATCTGGAAAGCCTCCATCAACGGCTCGATCAAGGCTCGCGCCGAGGTCAGCTCGGCCTGCACGTAACCTGTAAGGTCCCCGCTCACCACTGAGACATCGAAATCCTCTATGCCGTGATCGATCAGGATCGCCGCAATCGCATCGGCAAGTGTGGTGCCGCCCAGGCGTCCATTCAACCAATGCCCTGCCCGCCAATTGTTACCATCGCTCCAGATCGACAGATCGTCCGGAAAGGCGGGCTGCGGTCGCGCATCCCAGGTCCAGACGAAGATATGGCCCGGCTCGACCATGCCTTCCGGCGCGGCACTGCCCTGCCAATATCCGTGATGCGCCTCAAGAAAGCGCCGCTGCTGGCTGTCCGCTCTTCCGCCCGACGAAAAATAGGGAAGACCGCTTTCTGCCGATTTCGGATCAACGAAGACATTCGGCTGAATGGCCCCTTTATCCACGGCTGGACACCCGAGTTCCGTAAACCAGACAGGCTTCATGCCCGGAACCCAGGCACTCGACGTCAGCCGCTCCGCACCGCCCACCCGTTCGAAATGCCGGTTCGACCACCAGCCCTCAATGTCCTTGTAGCGAAACACCCAGGGCTTGCCCGCAAGCCCATCGGTGATGGCTGAGCGAAGGCGTTTCTGTCGATCCGCCTCGCTGGCATAAAACCAGTCATAGCCCTCGCCGGCCGAAATCTGCCCGACCATCCCCGCCGCATCGTCACGCCCGTCAAAACCGTCGGGATTGACTGCCATCAAGTCATTGTCACGCCAGTCGGAGAGCGGCATGTAATTGTCGATGCCGACCGCATCGATATGGGGCGACGCCCAGAGCGGGTCGAGATGGAAAAACACGTCTCCCGAACCGTCCTGCGGGTGATAGCCGAAATACTCGCTCCAGTCGGCCCCATAGGTGATTTTCGTCTGCGGCCCGACTTTCGCTCTCACATCCCCGGCAAGTTCCACCAGTTCCTCAACGAAGGGGAACCGATCCGCTTCGTCGCGCAATTGCGTCAGCCCACGCAGTTCCGACCCAATGACGAAACCATCCACGCCGCCCGCTTCGCCCACGAGGTCCGCATAGTGCAGAACCATGTGTCGGTACCCTTCCGCCCCGCCGCTGAACGCATCTATCTGCTGCCGCGCCGCTGCGGTTCCGTCCGCGGTTCCCGGCTGCCTCGGTGCCGGATCGCAGGTGATCCTGCCCCGCCACGGATAAGCCGCCTGTTCGATCCCGCCATAGGGATCGACAAGACCATTGCCTGACGGAACATCCATCATCACGAACGGATAAAGATAGACCTCCAGCCCACGCGCCTTGAGATCCGCAATCGCAGCCCTGACGCTCCAGTCGCTCGGCGTACCGCCATAGGCGGGCGAACCATCCTTGCGGCTGACAAGATACGCCTCGCCTCGCGCAATCCCCGCCACCGACCACGGATCGCTTTCATCTCGCCGTGCCGCCACCTCGACACCCGGCACGATCCGGCAATGCCCGGCGCGCAGGTCCGTGCCGAACCACGACACGACCAACGCGACCCTTTCGAGGTTCGGGCAAAGCGCCTGCAGTTCATCGATCGAAGCCTGCCAGTCAGTCAGCGCCGCCGTCGTATGCCGGTTGATGATCCGGCCACTGCCCTCACCGGTCTTCTCCGTCACCTGGCCGGTCTGATATCCATGCTCCGTCGCCCCCGGAATGATCGTCACCGCCCTTATCTGCGTCTCCAGCCTGCCGACAGGCCGTAGCACCTCGAACTGCAGAAGCGGAATGCGATTGCCGAACACATCGAGCGGCAGCCGCTCGAAGACGACATAGGCAAGCCCGCGATAGGCCGGCGCCATCCCCTCGCCCTGTTTCGCCTCGATCAGCGGATCGGGCAATTGCTCCTCGTTGCCGCGATAGACGCGCATCTCTACCGCCGTCAGGTCGATCTCGCGACCATCGGCCCAGACGCGTCTCACCGAAGCAATAGGCCCCTCGCACAACCCGATTGCGAAATTGGCGAAGTAACGGAACGTCTCGACCCGCGGCCCGGTCGCCTTGCCGCCGGTGCGTTCCCGCGTCACTTCCTCCTCGAAACGAGTCGCCCAGATCAGCGTGCCACCGATCCGTGCCGTTCCGTAAATCCGGTTGATCGCCGTGCCCTCATCGGCCCCCGGAATCCGCGCCGTGCCGAGCTTTGCGCCCGAAATCGTCCGGCTTCCGTGGATCAGCGAGCGATCGACAACACTACCGGCTAAAGCGCCGACGGCGCGTCCGACAATCGCCCCGATCGGCCCGAATACGCCACCGAGTGCAGCGCCTGCCGCTTGGAAAAGAAGAGTGGCCATAGTCTCTCCTCACGCAGCAGTCCCTACGACTGAATGCGCGCAAAAATTGTGATAGCGTGGGAGTGTTTGGAAGCAAAAGCAGCGCGCGCCGAGCCAGCCCGGCGTATCAGCGAAGATTGGCTACGCTGACTTAGGCAGAAGCCCTGCTTTCGAACCTGGAGGTGGTGTTATGAAGCTTCGGCCGATTAGCCTTATACTTATCTGGAGGGCGACCCGGACGGGCTGGTCTATGACCGTCCGGGTACATTTCAACAGATAAGCCAACGGTGGGCGGGGCTGCAACCCCGCTCACCACTACGGCAATATACGCCAGTCCGCCGCTGTTTTCAATCAATCCGGGTTACCGGAAACCGATGCACGGCGGCAATCCTGCGCTGCCAAGAAGGTACCAGCGCCGAGCGCGTCACAGCCGCCTGTTCATAGGCGTGAATGAAATGCGCCGGTCCGACCAGAATGCCCGCATGCTTGGCAGCGCAATCAGGCCTCCAGCGAAACAAAAGCAGATCTCCCGCCCTTGCCTTGGCAAGCGGCAGGGCCGGCCCGAACAATCGCTGCCCGGCGTCGATCAGCCGGTCCTCGCCACTGCGCTCCGCCCAATCGGGGGCGTAGGCCGGAACCGCTTCCGGCTCCTCCCCTTAAAGCTCACGCCAGATACCCCGGATGAGGCCGATGCAATCGCAGCCGACGCCCTTCGTCGCACCTTGATGCCGGTAAGGCGTGCCGATCCAGCTTGCCGCCAGCGCAACGATCCGGTCGTCCATCCCGCTCATTCGAATATCGGGCTGCCGTCGTGGACCCGCTCCCCGTCCGCATAGGAATAGGCAAAATCGGCCCCCGGCACATGCGGGAAACCGCGAAAATTCGCCTGATTGGCAAAGCGCTCCCGACACATGCCGAACGTCTTGTCGCAACCGGCAGTCACAGTGAAGGCCCGCCCGGGCTCAACATCCTCCTCCAGCGGCAGCCAGAGCGAAAGCAACGCCACGCCGTCCGCGCGCCTCTCGTGCCGTTCGATCTCGGCGGATAAACCGTCCGAAAACAGGATGTTTCCCAGCCGGAAGAAACCACCGGCAAAATCTGCCAGCCCCGATACAAGCAGCCTGCTCCTGTCGATCATCTCGACGACCAATCCCTCGTCGCGCAAACCGGCAAGGGGCACCCGACACCTGCCATCCCCGAGTTTCGCATCGCAACGGCGATTATAGAGCCTGCCCTGCGGCCGGTTCAGCCTATGCGCCAGGCTGCGCAATTCTGCCCGAAACTGTCCTCCCGCACGCACAACCTCGCCGATCTCGCGGATATTGAGCAGCATATGCTCCTGCGGCTCGGCCCAGTTGACGAGAAACAGCTCGACCCGAGCGCCGTCATAACGTCCGGCGGCCAGATCCTTCTCGTCGATCGCAGCGTTAGAAAACCCGCCCGCCACTTCGTCGGCGTCGGCGCCAAGCCCAGTAGCCTGTTCGCTTTCGCTTGCCGAGAAACCGCTCGCCGCCAGAAAAGCGGTGCCATCGAACACAAGATCGCGGTCATGATCGGTAAAGCCGATCACCACGCCGTCACGCCGCGTCACCCGCCAGCAATGGCAGGTCGTCGTCGCTTCACCGCCCAGATGCGTCTTCAGCGCCGGAGGGATCGTCCTCATGCCAATATCTCCGTCAGTGGAATGGTCGGAATACGCCCGGCATCGAAATGCGCGAGATTGACGTCGATCCGGTCGATGTCGAAGCGCACCGGCACGTCGAATTCATATCCGGCCTCGATCAACGCGCCGAATCCCGGCACATGCCCCGCGGCAAAACTCACCATCCCGGTCGCCACATCGACCGCATAGGCCGCGCCCGACACAGCCACGCCAGCCACGGAAACCAGCACCGTTCCCTGAACCGGTTTGACGATCCGCCGCGTCCAGCCGCCGCCGGCATCCTGATAGGTCTTCAACAGTTGAAACGCGGCCGTCACACCGTCACCGGTACCGATGATCTGGTCGGTCGCAGCCACTGTTCCGCCCGGCGCACACGAGGCCATATCTACCGGATCCCGAAACCTGAACCCGTAAAGCTGCCCCCGACGCGCCTCGAAAAACTCCAGCACCGCATAAAGATCGGCAAGCGACCTCACCCCCGATCCGGCGTCGTAACTGCGGCGGCTGTCGCGCCAGCGCTGGTTGCGCTGCTCCCGCCCGTTGGAAAGATTGACGATATCGGTGCGCCTGACAGGCCCACCGCTCGAACCCAGCGCCACCCGCAAGGGAAAGCGTACTTCGTGAAATCCGTTCATGTCGCCCCCTAAAGCCCGCGCCTGCCGCGCATGACACTGCGCGCCAGCATGGCCGACACCTGCCCCTCGCTCTTGCGAAAGCTGGCCACATCCGTTGCAGTCACGTTAAAAACGATCTGCGGCATCGCTCCGCCACCGCCAGCGGACGCCACACCGAGCGAACCGTCCGCGCCGCGTTTCAACGGCAGGATAGCCTCCGGGCCCGCCTCGCCCATCAGCCCGGTTCCGCCACTCATCGGAAAATAACTCGGCGCGCGCACCACCCCGCCATCGGCAAAGGGCGTCACCGATCCGATCAGCGAGCCGACCGCATTGCCGAGCAAGCCTTCCAGCGGCTTCAGGCCTGCGGCGAGCGCGATATCCGTCAGCCGGTTGCCAAGTCCGCGCAGCACATCCTCAAGCCCCTTGCCGCCAGTCGTTGCCGATCGCAGAGCACCGGTCAGCGCCGCGCCAAACCGCTGCGACCGCGCCTCCAGATCCGCCATCACATCCGACAGCGCCTCGGCACCGGAAAGCGTTGCAGCGATGTCCGTATCGTCGTTTTCCATTCCAATCTCCCGCTAGTCCGTCGCGCTTCGATCCGGAAACACCCGCATCAATTCCTCCAGCTCCCCCCTCTCCGTCACCATCCCGCGCGGCCTTGCACCACCGGTCATGAGGAAAAACTCGACCGGTGTCAGCGCCCAGAAATCCTTCGAAGAAAGCCGCAGCAGGGAGAAACCGACATGCATGACGAGATCCCAGGGAAACGGTGCCGAAACACCGACCCCGCCATCACCCGCATCCTCTCCCGCTGCGGCATTCAAGGGTTTGCCGCAGCGCCCTCGCCACGCCCGAAAAACGTTGCTGTCAAAAGCTCACCGACGATGCCGGCATAGATCGCGATCCCGCCCTCGACGCTCATCCCCGCCACTTCATCATCGGAGACAAGGTTGCCGCCGCCGCGCAGGCCCGCGCCGATAATGCGGATCATGTCGACGGCTCTCAGCCTGCCGGAAGAAAAGCGCGCGGCCAGCCCGTTCAGGTCCTCGGCGGCAAAGGCCGTCTCCAGTTCCGCCAGCGCGCCGAGCGTCAGGCAGAGTATGCGGCGCTCGCCGTCCAGCACAGCCTCCACCTCACCACGCCGCCGGTTGGCCCGACCGCATGTCATCACCGCCGCCGCCATCACAGCACCCCGAATGCCAGCGCACCGGCGGATTCCAGCGCCAGTTCAAAGCGCACCTCGCCATTGTGCTCGCCCGAATATTCCAGCGCCGTCAGCTGGAATGGCCCGGTAATCGTGCCGAAGCCCGGAATAATCACCTGCCAGCCAAGGATGGCCGAGGCAAAGAACGCGGCGCGCACCTTCTCGTCGCTCGCCTGGTCCTTGAATATGCCCGCCCCCGTCAGCGATGCACGCTGGATACCGGCCCCACCGAGCAATTCCCGCCAGCGGCCGGCGCTTTCGGCATCGGTCACATCCACCGTCTCGGCATTGAAGGCGAGACGTCGGGACCTTAGCCCCGCCACGGTCATGAACGTTCCGCCTTCATCGATCTTCAAAAGCAGGTCTCTGCCCTTCTGCGCTGCCATGTCGTTATCCCTTCCGATTGGATTTGATCTTCCCTTCACGGGCACTTCTCCGGGGCTACCGGACCTGTTAAAGCCGAATGCTGCCCGCCCAATCCTCGATGTGCCGTCCCATGCGTTTTTCCCTTCGCTCAGCCCAGACAGTGGGCGTCCTTGCCATCACGCAATTGATCGGGTGGGGAACGACATTCGAATCCATCGGGGTGCTCGGTCGCAGGCTGGCGCCCGATCTTGGCCTGGCGAACGAGATCGTCTTTGCCGGACTTTCGGTGATGATGATGGTCAGCGCCCTTTCAAGCCCGCTCACCGGCCGGCTCCTCGACCGTTACGGCGCTTCCCGCGTCATGGCGGCCGGTTCGCTGGTTTTCGCCGCCGGCCTGGTTTCCCTCGCATGCTCCGGCGGTATCCTCACCTATGCCGCGTCCTGGATCATTCTCGGCATCGGCGGCGCCATGGTTTTATCCGCGCCTGCCTATACGGCGGTGGTCGAGCGGGAGGGCATCGACGGGAAGCGCACGATCGCCATCCTGATGCTGTTCACCGGTCTGTCGGCCACGATCTTCTGGCCGCTTTTGAGCCTGTGCTCGGACATGTTCGGCTGGCGCAATGCGCTGTTTATGGCCGCGGCCCTGCATGCTTTCGTCTGCATGCCGCTCTATCTCTTCTGCCTTCCCAAACCGATCGAATACTCCCCGACAGATACGACAGCAGACCTTGCCCCGGTTCCCTTGACACCTGACAGCCGCAAGACGGCCTTCGTGCTGGTGGCGATGGCGACCGCTATCGCCTCCTTCGTCACATTCGGTCTGTCGCCATCGCTTCTTGAAATCCTGCATCAGGCAGGCGCAACGCCGGAATTCGCTCTGCAGCTTGCCGCCGCCCGCGGCGTGCTCGGCATTTCCGCCCGTGGCGTCGACATGCTGCTCGGCAAGCGCGGCAATCCGTTCATCACTTCGGTCGCGGGCTCGAGCTTGATGCTGATCGCCTTTGCCTGCTTGCTTTTCCTGCCGCCATCGACATTCAGCCTCTGGGCCTTCATCGCGCTTTACGGATTCGGTTCAGGCATACTCGTGGTCGCCCGTGCGCTGTTGCCGCTGGCGCTGTTTTCGCCACGCGAATACGGACGCCAGGCAACCCGCCTTGCGCTGCCCCAGAACATCGCCAATGCAGCGGCGCCAATCATCTTCACCGCGCTGATCGACCGTACCGGTATCGCTACCGCGCTCGTCGCTGCAATTGCGCTCGCATCGGTCGCGCTCATCTCGATCATCCTGCTGATCTCGCTGGTTCGCAAAGCCAGAGTCGAGGCCGAACTCATTCCGTCACGGCCCTGAAGCGGATCTCTGCGAGATAGTATTTCGTCTTCATTTCCCGCCGCGACCGCATCCCGACCCGCAACAGGCTCACCAGCACCGCGCCATCCAGCGCCATCGACACATCGTCGAGCAACGCTTCCACCTTGGCCGCAATTTCCAATGCCTGACGCCTGCCCTCGCCCTGCGACCAGACCTCCAGCGTGAGAAAATGCTCCTCGCCTGGTTCGCCTGCAGTGGAAAGATCGCGCGTCTCCATCTCGCCGATCACGATCACAGGCAATTTCGGCCGCGTCAGAAGGCGATCGCAAATACCGTCCGGCCCAAGCAGTGCCGTCAGGCCTGCATCGCCGGAAAGCCGCAGATGGATCGCCCTCAACAACGCATTCGCTGCACTCATGCCGCAACCTCCTCGCAGAGACAGGTGAGGTAACGTCCCGTCTCATCCGGGTCCTGCACCAGCTTTACCGCAAACAGCCGCGCGCCTTTACGCAAACGCTGCCCGGCGACCAGGCCCTCGCGAAACCGCAGCCAGATGCGATGGGTGATCGTGCCGATCTCGGCTCCGGCTCGCTCCGCAAGGCTCGACGATACCGGCTCGATCTTCGCCCACATGGCGGCAATCTCCGTCCAGCTCACGGTCGCGCCGCCCTGCCCGTCCGGCGTCATCACCGGCTCTTCCAGAGCAATCCTCGCCGTCATCTGGCCGGGATCGAAGAACACGACCATCACAGCCTCCGCATCCGGAACTGTGCAATCAGCCGTTCGTAACCATCGGGCACACCCGCTGGCTGCTGGTCGGCGGCAATTGCGCCGCGAAAGGCGAACATATGGCCGATATGGGTCAGCATCGCCCGTTTCAGCGTGCCGGGCACATCCGTCCCGGCCTCGCCATAACCGGCGGAAAAATCGATCTCGATACCGTTGACCGCCCGGCTGGGCGACGGCGGATCGCGCAGCCACAGACGCGCCGGCCGCCCCGCGCCATCAAGCAGATGATCCTCAAGTGAAACATCAACGGCCGCACCATCCGCGTCATAAACCGTAATGGATAGAATCGCTTGCAGCGGCGACTTGAGGATCGGGATCACCCCGTCTTTCGGCCAGTGATCCAGATAAAGCCGCCAGCTCTGGGCAATCAGGCACAAGCCCGTCTCGCCCTCGATAAACTCTCTTGCAGTCCTTATCAGCGACAGCAGCAACGCATCCTCGTCACCGCCATCCAGCCGCAAATGCGCCTTCACCTCGGCAAGCGTCAACGGTTCCGCCGATGGCGGATCGATTAGGGCATAGGTCATGGAAAAATCCTTTTATGGACAAAGGCCCCTCATCCGACTGCCGGCACCTTCTCCCCGCTTGCGGGGAGAAGGTTAGGGTGAGGGGCAGCTCTTGATCTGGACAGAGCAGAGGCCCCCGTCAGCTCACCGCAAACTTCACCAGCTTGATCGCCTCGAAATTCTGCACCCCGCCGCCAACGCGCTTGGTGGTGTAGAACAGGACGTAAGTGCTTTTCAGTTTATGCAGCACTTTTCTTGGAGTGCACGCCTTCGCCTGCAAAATCGGTCGAGGTGCTTTTCTACACCACTTTGGGGCCGATTTCCCTATGGCTAATGACCTAAGTGCTCAAGGTAATTTACCTATTTGTCTGCAAACGATCAGTGCTCGTCGCGGCAGTATCAGAACCTGCGACCCTTGGAACCAAAATTGGAAGGCATTGTCTCTAACTATTTGATCCTAATGAATTCCAATCAGATTTCACCTAAAAGTGCTTAGGTGCCACTAAACCGAAGTCAGGATCCGATCCATCGTCGGCTGCGATGTCTCAGTCACCTTGGCTTTGTAAAGGAGTTCATCCAGCCGGCATGCGGCTCTGAAAACTGCGCTCCGGAGGCTCCGTTGCTGGGGAGACTGGCCATTTGAGAGTTCATAACAGTTCAACAGAAGTTGCCGGAAAAGTTCCAGGTTTTCTTGACCGTCCGGAAGCCCTTGAACGGCGAGCGCGAACTTGTGCGCGTCCGTCACATCTTCAGGTTCATCTATTTCGCCTCTCGCGAATGCCGCTACCAAGTGCTTCGGCTTACCCTGGTTGACGTTGAAAGCTGCCCTTTGTCCATTCAGGCGCGAGATGACAGCATCGCGATGACTAGGCTGACTGGCTTGCTCCTTCCTTAGTAGATCAACCGCCTCTCCAATGGAAAGACCCGCCGAATGGAGGTAGTACCAAGTTGGCTGCCATTCCCGGTTGGAATGTGCAGAATGAAGCAAGTACTGCCGTGGCTCTCTGACCACCACACCTTTAAGGAAGTTCCGTATTGTCGCATCCGGCGTTATATTCTCTCGAACGACCTGAGGCTGGTCAGACGTCGCCTCGACATCGCCGATCAATCTCAGCACCGGGGCACCCTCTTTTTCGGTGAACTGCCCCTCCCGGATAAACTGGATCTTGGGCAAAAGATCTTCGCCGATCATGAAGCTGCCGACGCGGCCTTCAACCTTGCCTGTATCAAGGTCCAAGGTCGCAGCCGCCCCCATCGCGACACGCGAAATCCTGTTGGAGAACTCGGCAATGGCCCTCTGCTCCCGATACGCGATGATCTGTTGGAGCTCGCCCGGCTTGATCACCCGCGTTTCTCCTACATACCGGTAATAAATCGCGCCTTCCCTGAATTCATTATTGACGTTCTTGATGGCAATCACGGGGGGGAGCTGATGCTTTTCAACGCGGATTGCGCCGACTTTCTTGCCGTCGAAATCGAGAGAAAACAGAGAAAACGCAGGGATCGGGTTCAGTGCTCCCGCCAGACACCGGTTAATTTCAGCAGGATCGGTCTCCGCAAAGGCGGAGTCGTTCATTCCGATGACATTGAGGCTGCCGTCCGGAAGCTCCTTGACGCCAAAGAAAACAAAGCCGCCGTGGTTGTTGGCAAGCCCGGCGATCGAACGCAGCGGATCAGCAAAGCGGTGTTCGGGCTTCAGGCAAAACGATTCTTTACACTCCGTAGTCTCGGTTTCATGCGTCTTAAGAAACCAGCCAGAACGTCCGCGCTTTTCGAATAATAATTCGGCACGTTCTTCCACAGTAGGAGCGCGCTCGGACGGGGAACCGGTCATGACTGCTCCGATCTCCGCAGATTTGAACGTCGCGATAAATCGGTCCAGATCCTCTTCCGAGGCCTGTGGTACCTCTGGGCCATAGGTTTTGTCGCGGATTTGCGTGATCCGCCCCGAATTGACAGCCCGATCTTGCCGGTTGAAGTAAAACTGGATGTCTTTGTTCTTCAATTTGCGCGCCAGTAGCGCCTTGATGAGGCCGATTTCCTTGTTTGTGATGCTGCGCTTTGCCATGGTCTACACGTACGACCCCTTGTGCACTTCATCGCTGAAGTGGTTGATCACCCTCATACAGATGCGTTCCGAGGCAGGTCTCGTGAACGGGCTGGACCGGTCGCATTCGTCTCGACCCTGACCGTTACGTCGATTGGCCCTCAGTAGTCGTCGTCGATGAATCGCGCGGCGACTTCGTTTTTAAGCTTTCTGCCGCTGGCACAGATCATGACAGCTTAAACTCGCCCTGATCCCAAGTGGCTTCCGAATAGGCATTGATGTCAAGTCCAAGGCGGCCAGGATCGGTGACGAACAGATAGTGCCAGGCACCATGTGAACCGAGCCGCGTGACAGCGTCCGCCCATCGCCGCGCTGCCTTGGCCTTAATGTCAGCGTCGTCGTTCGCCTGTCCCTTGATTTCAACGATTATGTTCTCACCTTTGTCTGTGATCGCGATGAAATCGGGGAAATACTTGGCGGGCACTCCACGGCGACGATATGGAATGGAAAAGCCCAATCGGTCATTCTTTACCCATCTCATTATGCCGGGGTGGGTATCGAGCATGAACGCTGCGCTTTGCTCCCACCTCTGCGTATCGGCTACCATCGCGTTAAGATGGCAATGATTGACAGGGTAGATCGGCTTCGTCGTGTGGAAATCGACGTAGAGCGTGCTGCCTCGACCGGATGCGCCTTGCGGTATAATCGCCACCTCGGCATCAGACGTCAATGCTCCCTTCTTGATCGCATCAAGCAAGGCGCCAATGGAAGCCTGCATGTATTCGCCGACCAGAAGTACGTCGCACGGTTGGCTGTCGCCTTTGCGGTCCAGCTTCTCGGAAAGGAAACGCTTGGCGGCAAAAGCCACTCGCGGAAACAATTGCTGAATCGGCACAGCGGCAGCGCCGTTGTCGGCCTGCCAGCGGACGCAGACTTCGCGCGCGAGGCGGAAGGCGACCTGCTGGTCACGAAACAGGGCGCGCCAGTCTCTAAGTGAGAGCACAGGTTTTTCGCCGGGACCATAGGCAGCAAGCGCGCCATCCGGCGTCGTCAGCGGCGTCAGTTCGACCAGCTGCGGAATTCGCATGGGATCGATGGTCACCTTCGCCACCTGTCCCCAATCCACCGAAACGTCAAAGCTTCCGGACTGATGATAGCCGGTCACAATGGGGAAGGTGATTTCGTAATCAATTTTCTCAGGCACTGAATAGATGTGATTGGGATCGGGCTGCGGCGGCTGTGGTCCTGCCGGTGCGACCTTGAACGGGATTAGCTCAAACGGAACCCCGAAGACCTTTGCGGTCTCCTCGGAGAACATTTGTGTATCTTCGTTGAGCGCGTAGCTCTTGCGACGCAATGCACGGCCCACAACCTGCTCGCACAGAAGCTGCGATCCAAATGGCCGCAGTCCTACGATATGGGTCACGGTGTTGGCGTCCCAGCCTTCCGCAAGCATCGCCACCGAGACAATGCATCGCACGTCGCGGCCGGGCGGAATGCGCTCATCGATCCACTTCAGCGATCCGTCGTTGTCGTCATTAGCCGCTTTCTCATTGTGCTTGCGCACAAGCTCCGACCAGTCCTGCGGCACCTTGCCGCCGGGCCATTCAGCCTTGCCGACAGTGTCGAGAATGAAGCGCAGCCGGCGTGTTTCGTCCTTTGTACCACCGGCCTCAATGTCCTCGATAACTTTCGAGTCGATACGGACGCTGACCTCTTGGCCCGGCGCGTTGCGGAAATATGCTGGTGAGACGCCATAGCCGTCATTGCCGTTGGCAAGCCATGAATGAACCTCGCGCGCGATTGCCGTGTCCCGGCACACGACGATGAAAACGGGCGGGACAGGGTGCTTCTGCTGTTGTTTGGAGAATTGCTCCCATTCGAGGAAGCTCTGATACCACTCGGCGGCCAAAAGGTTTATGGGCGCACTGGCATAATTCATGACGATTTCCGGCGTGATGGTCGTACCAAGACCATCTTCCTTTGCCTTGGCTTGTACCCACCGCCAGATGTTGAAATAGGCCGCTTCCGCCGCGCCGGTCACGTCGCGGGCCGGTAGCTGTGGGATCTTCACAAGGCCGGACTCAATCGCGTCGAGCAGGCCAAAGTCTGACACGATCCAGGGGAATGGCTTTCCAACATCGTTGCCCGAACCTTGGATATAGAAGGGCGTGGCCGACAGATCGACGCAGAGATTGATGCCACGCCTGCGGCTGCCGCCTGCCAACTTATGGATCCGGTCAAGCCCCTCGATCCAGATCGTCGCCTCGCGCTCGTTCTTGCTGGCGAGATCTTTGTCTTCATCGAGGGTCTGGTCCTCCGCCGTGCTGTCGCCGCGACGATAGGCGTGGTGAGCTTCATCGTTGAAAATCAACCAATGTTGGCTGCGGCCTTTGCCGCTGCCGAGTTCACGGCGGATGCGCTTGAACCATGCGGCATCGGACTCGAAATACTTCGTCTCTAACGTCTCGTTAGTCTTACCGGCATTCTTGACGACCTCGACTGCCTCGCCGGTCTTCACGACTTTTGCCGAGTCGCCATTGACCGTGTTGGTCTCCTTCTTCGCAAGGCGGTGCCAGTTGGCGATCATAACTTCGCCACGGCGTAACTCTTCCATGCGATGGGGCGGCACTAACTGCCGTGTCCGATACAAACTGAGATCGCCAAGCGCCGGGTCGAGTTCCTGCAATCGCTCGCGGATAGTCACGTTCGGGCAGACGACAAGGATTGTATCGGAGAAGCGATCATCGCGCGGCGCTGCCACGCTATTAAGAATCGACCATCCGGCAAGCATCCCCATCACGGTCGTCTTGCCCGATCCGGTCGCCATCTTGCAGGCGTATCTAAGGAAGGCGCGAAAACCAGCCGCCTTTGACTCGAGGCCTGGCTCATCCTTCGGTATCTCGGGAATGCCTTTCCGATAGATTTCAGCTGCTTCGGTTAGGAAAATGATTGTTTCAACAGCTTCAACCTGCGCAAAGAACAGTCGTTGCATCCGGTCGCCGCTACGCCAGAGTTCGAGCAATTCCTTGGAGATCGGCGTCGCGCCGTCATAGGCAATGCCGCCCGAACGAGTGCCGTCTCGCCATTCCTTTACCCGCACGCGGACGAGGTTGACGATTTCAAGCTCGACTTCCTCGCCTTTGGCGTCGTTGAACAGTTCAGCTTGTTTCTTAGTGGGCTTGCCTCGTCCGGCATGTTCCGGCACGCGGTAGAAGTAACTGGCGCGCCTCCGACCCTGGGCCTTAACAGGCGGCTTGCCGCGCTCGATTTGCCAGTGCTGTTCCGGCTCGCGAAAAGGCGAATTGATGATAGGCGAGTCAACTTCGGAAACGGTCGGCGCTGGCTCCTGTGTGTGGGCTGCGGGCATCATTTGCCTCCCTCGGCCGCTTTCACGACCATGAGCTCATTGCCGCGCTCATCTATAGCTTTGACGGCGATACGCTTTTTGTCGCCGAGCACGAAGGGCTCGCTCACCGTACCCGCAAGGTGTTTCCACACGCTGTCGCTGAATTGGCCCTTGAGAGACTTTTGCAGGTTCTCCCACGCGCCAGTCTTAGGGAAGAACACCTGCGTCGCCATGAACACCATGCCATTATAGTTGCTGTCGAGCATCCAGCATGGCAAGTTTTCAGCCTTGACCTCGTCTGTTTCCATTGTGTCCGGGCGGAAGACGTCGAGACCCTTGATGACGACACGATACAATGGCGTGTCGTCCTTCTCCTTTCCTGCGGATTCCAGAGTTACGTCTGGCAATCCGGTGATCGAGAAGATTTCGCTGCCCTTCGTGGTCTTCAGCAGGTCCGACATAACCACGTCGGGCGTGACCGCCACGTAGGTTGTCGGCACTTTCAGCTTTTCCAACAACTCGCGCGCCTTCGCCTGAATGGCGAAGCCGAACAAGAACAGTTGCTGAAAGCCTTGTTGTAAAGCCTCGGTATGGGCGTTGTAAACATATTCGGAGCCAATGGCGCCGTCTTCCGGACCAAAGACAAAGGCAATCCGCTTGTCGGTGCCGTTCTTCGCCACTCCTTCGGCGTGTAGATACTCGCGGTCGGCAAGCGGGCTAATCGCTTCCAGCTGCAGGGTCACATTACCTGGAAGTTGCAGCGTCTTGCTTTGGCGCAGCACTTCGATCATGCGATCAAGGAAGGCGCGCGGGTTGTCAAATGTGTCCGGCGCCGGGTTTGTTGGATCATCCTCAAGCGTCATGGCCGCCTGGATAGTGGCCTCGACGGTGAACGGGCCGCATACGCGTGTGATTTTGTCGCTTACTTCGGCCCTATCAATGAGAACTTCCATTTTAGGGTCTTCATCATTGGCGATGGACTTGAGTGTTATGCGCGGTACAAGGCCGCCGATTTCCTCGCCCTTTTTGTTGCGCTTGCGCTCATAAGTGAAGCCGCCCTCCGGCCCCTGGGATGGGTTCTTCAGCTTGAACCAGGGGAAGGTGCTGGTCAGCAGGCGTTGCCGCGCCAGTGCAATCGGAACCCGCGAAGTGTCAACGGTGATCCACCGCCGTCCCCACATTTCGGCGACATAAGCGGTTGTTCCCGAACCACAAGTGATGTCGAGCACGAGATCGCCAGGGTTGGTTGCCATCTGCATACAGCGCTCGACGACCTTCACGCCGGTCTGAACGACATAGACCTTGTCATCCGTGAAGTTGCCGGTGATCGTATCAGTCCAGATATTGCCAATTTGCTGAAACGGGAAATCATCGGCGTAGCGTCGATAGCGAAGGCTATTCTTGGCAACGTGTATGCGGCCACTAGCAGCAAGCTTGTCCATCCCATCTGGATAACCCGCTTTCCAGTGCGAGTTGCCGCCGGGCAGATACGTCTTCCCCTCAAAAGTGAAAGGCTGGGGCTCTGATGACGCACCTTGTGACTGAATATTGTCAGGATTGTATAGGCGCGCACCTCTTGGCAGGTCTTCCTCCCCTCTGGCTTCGGTTGCCTTGACGCCGCGATAAGTGCCATCCGGCAGAAGAACCCAGGTGGCATTACCTTTACCGAGTACCACGGGCTGCGGTTGAAATACCTTGTTGTAGCGAACATGATCAGGGTTCTTCGCGTACCAGAGCAAATAGTCCCCAACTGTTGGCAGCGTTGTCGACTCAAAGCCGGATGTCGTCTGGAAGCTGATCTGCGAAACGAAGCCGTTCGGAAAGACCTCGTCCAGAACTTCGCGGACATGGTGAACGTTATCGTCGGAAATCTGGACAAAGATGGAGCCAGTATCGGTCAACAGTTCTTTGGCAAAGGTGATGCGGTCCCGCAGGTAGGTGAGATAGGAGTGAAGGCCAAGCTCCCAGGTGTCCCGGTAGGCTTTGACCATCTCCGGCTCACGTATCATCTCGTCATCTGATCCATGAGTAACGCGATTCTTGCGAACGAAGGGCTGGAAGTTCGATCCAAACTTCACGCCGTACGGCGGATCAAAATAGATCATCTGGACCTGACCGCCCATGCCTTCGTATTCGAGGAGGGAATTCATGACCTGCAACGAGTCGCCCAGGATTAGACGGTTGGCCCATGGTCCCTTATGCTCGTAGGCGTCGAGCTTGTCGGCGATATCGAGGCTGATGTCGCCGAACAGGTCAAGATTGGTTCCAAGCGCCTTGTGAGATTTCAGCGTCTCCAAGATCGCCTGTGTCGAATGCCGCTCATGGACAAACAGGGGTAACGTGGGCACAGACACTTGCTGCCGCTCGGCCTTCTTGGTCCAGTTGAGGAAGGGCTTGGTCAGGCTGCGAAGGCGGGCGACACATTGGGAGAGAGACGCAAAGCTCTCGCCATTGCCCGCCCAAACCTGCGGCGAGACGAAGACCGTGCTCTCTCCCTTTTCCGCCGCGTCGGCAACCAGCGCCAGAAGCCATTCGGCAAAGGCGCGCTCAACGCTTTCGTCCCAAGACAGCTCGGGCGCGAGACTGGAGTCGTAGCGGTAGGTCTTCGGCGCCTTCTTGTTCGAGAATTGCGCTTCGACGCCGACATCGGGACGTTGCACTGACTCTTGATTATGTTTGTAGACCGATGCGCCCTGGGAGACTTCATGCGCCATTTTGTTTTCCATCAATGAATCAATATCTGCCTCCAACCTAGCCTTCAGCTAAGCCGATAAAAAGCTCTTTCGGCCACTTCCTAAGCCACATCCCTAAGTTTTATTGAGCGTTCGACTGCCGCCCCGAGGTGAGCTGCTTTGCATCCGTTTGCTGATTGTCACCCACCTGTCCTCACACACTGGAAGCTCAGAAAACATACATTTCCTGACGTTTTCCCGGCGAACGCAGCTGAAGCCTTGATTTTGCAGCGACTTCCCAGTCCCCACCTGAGCGCTCGCCCTTCTTCACGACTGGCAACATAACGAAAGGCATGGAAACGCAGTCTTTCGTGAGGTTTGTGCGTGAAACAGGCAAAGGTTTTGACAGAGACGGAATTCAAACGTGTGATCGCGGTCATCGCGCAGATGAAGCACGCGCCGCGCAACAGGCTCGCGATGATGCTCTCGCACCTCGCAGGTTTGCGCGTGGGGGAAATTGCCGGTTTGACAGTGCACGACGTCTTCGATGCCGACGGCAATGAGCGAATTCAACGGACTTACCGGCATAGCGCAGCGAGAAGAACACCTTGCCGCCTTCGTCAGCGAACCAGCCCTGACGGACGCGCTTGAGGGTTTCCACCTCGACACGCTGTCCCTCGGCGTTCTTCTTCCGAACGACATGCGTGGGTGCGAAGATCTGACCCGCAATCTTTGCTTCGGCCATCTGCTTCTGCTCGACCAATGCGGCAGCTACCTTCTTGCGCGCGCGGAGAACGGGATCAGCAGATGCACGAGCCGGAACTGCCGAAGTAAGCTTGAGGGCCTTAAGATGAGACATGCCAATTCCTTTCCCAGTTAGATTTCTATCTCCGGGATACAGCCGATTGGAAAAAGAGCGAGTGCCAAATAACTGATATATCTATTTTTTCTTGCCTTTGATGCCCACTACGGTCGTAGAATTGTTCTTAGGAACGGCACGGATGGAAACCGACGATACCTTGAGCCGTTCTACCCGGTCGAATGTGGCTTTCATGGTTGCATTCGAGCCATTGCGATCGTCTTTGTAGATGGTCAATGGAACCTGATCGAGCAGTTGGGTCATGTCCGCAACAAGCGGCCGAACATTGGTCGTGGCGGCGGTTTTGCCCTTGATGTTGGGGAACATGTAGGCACGCAGCCCGCCGAACATGATTATCGTCCAGGTTTGGGTGATACTGTCAAAGGAGATGAAATCGATAAAGTCGCGCATTGCCGTGTTTGTGCGTAGTCGTAGTGAATATGCGTACTCGCCTTTGGCCAGTTTAGTGGCTGTGATCCACGAGGGCGGTGCGTGATTTGTCTTTTTGCCCTGTCGGCTTTGCGCCCGTTTGTTCTCAAATGCTTCTCGGATGATCTGGCTTTTGCGTTCACTTTCCCGGTTCGCCCGCAACATGGTTGTGAGCGTGGAGATCAACTGGTTGCTGTTCGTGTTGAGGCTTTGCCACGTGTAGGTCTCTTCATCACCCCATTCACCACGAGCGACAACCGTCACGCCCAGGCTGAGAATTTCTTTAAATAGATCCAATGCTTCGAGAGGTGTTGTTCGGGACAGTCGGTCCAGGTTCTCGATTAGCAGATAACTTCCGACGGGAATTGTCCCATCCCGAGCGAGTTGGATAAAGGCACCTAGCCGCCCCTTGCTGCGGTTTGATCCCTTCCAAGCCGAGACGCCGATATCTGCGAAACTGGACGCGTCCTGTAGTTCCAGATTGTGTCGGCGGGCAAAGTCTTCCGACCACTCCATTTGTCTTCGAAGGCTATCACCTTTGATCTGCTTTTCCGTACTCATACGGATGTACGAGTACGCAAGGTGTTTCGACTGCATATGCTGCGCTCCCACTGCTGTTAGCATCGTGTGGGCAAAGTAGTGTATATTTCGCAAAGACTTAAGGCTTGGCCGAATAGGGATCGCGCAGGATACGCACCCCCGCCCGGTCAACGACGAGATAACCGGAGCGGAAATCCCCGAACGCGATCGACAGCGATCCCGCCGCAACATCCGGCATCTCTTCCGCTTCCGCCACCGGAAAGCCCATCAGCGTTGCCGGCTGACCGGCCGATGCCGGCGGGCGCCACATGTAATTGCCATCGGCATCCTTGAACTTGCGGATATCGGCCTGCACCTTGCGGTTCAGCATGAAGGTGCCGTTCTGCCGGTGTCCCGCCTTCAGCGAATAGATCGCATCGACAAGCGTGTCCGACGGACCGGTGGATTTCCAGGCGCCGGCCGCGCCGGTTGCGATATAACCGAGATTGCCCCAGGTCCAGGCAGTGTCGGCCACCGCCGTGTAGGACAAAAATCCCTTCGGCTTGTTGATGCCATCGCCGCGAATGAAGGCATCGCCTTCCTGTTCGGCAAAGACGATATCCACCTCGCCAGCGATCCAGGCTTCGATATCGACCGCCGCATCGTCGAGCAGCGCCTGCGTTGCCGCCGGCATGGCGTAAAGCTCCATGGTCGGAAACGACAGTTCGGCCAGTTGCGGCGCATTGGTCTGCGGCCGAGCCGCCGTCTCCGCCACCCAGCCGGTCGCCAATCCGGTCGTCGCAAACGGCTTCTTCAACACGGCAGTCGAGACGGTGCGCACCGTCGAAAGCGCCCGCATCGGCGAGACGACGGAAACCCGGCGCCCGATCTCGGTATCGGTCTCGTCCGGCACCAGATAACCGCCATCAGCACCGCTGCCCGCCGACATCGCCTTGGCTTCCAGCTCGCGCAAACCAGCCTCGTCACCGCGACGGACATAGGCATCGAAAGCCGCCTTGTGCTCGGCCGCCTCCGGCGACATCTCGGACCCGGCACGAGCCGAGCCAAGCTGCGGCCGCGCCCTCTTCAAGACCAGCTGGTCCAAAACCTTCTTCTGGTCGTCCATCACCCGGTTGATACGATCGACCTTGTCGCGGGTCACGACATCCGATGTCAGCTTCTGCTCGATCTCGCCCAGCCGGCGGTCGTTGACATCCTTGAAGGCCTCGAAGGCCTCCATCCTCGCGGATCGTCTTCCAGGCACCGATCGGCTCGTTCGGATCGTGCTGGTAAAGCATCCGCACCCCCGGAGCGCCGCGCTCGACAAGCGAGTTCAGAAATGCTCCTCGCTCGATCCTGTCTTTGCCCAGATCGACCTCGCCGAAGACACTGGCATAACCGGAAAACGTCCCGTCGCCGGTAATGCCGTTGAGCTCCAGATTGGCGAATTTTCGGGCCGTCGGGCGCAAAGGAATACGCATGGGGGCGCGATGCCCGCGGTGAACGTGCATGAAAGTCTCCTGATATTTCTGAACTGCAATCCCCTCCCGGCCTGTCGGGAGGGTCTAGGACGTCAACGGCAAATCAACTCGATCATTCCAGCCGTTTCCCATATCTCTCCGCCACCCGCGACAGCACGCCCAGCCCCCACCAGGCACAGAGGCTCGCTGCTGCCGATCCCGCCAGCATCGTTTCCGGCCCGGACACCATCCCGGAAATCCCCAGCCGCTCCACCAGCCACAACCCGGTCGGCCCGCCGAAGATCAGCCCGCAGGTCATGCCCGTCGCAAAACGGCTCGCCGCCTCACGCCTGCTTTTGGGCAGAAGATAGATCAGTGACACGCCGGCCCCTGCAAAAGCCCCCGCGGTCTTTGCCGCCCAGACGCCGAAGATCGCGCCCGGATCTTGTCCAAGGTCAGCCATTGTTAATTCCTTGTCGGTTAGAGGAGCGCGAGGCTTGGCCCGACCTGACTCGAATGTTGCGCAACAAAGGCAGCGCTCGTGATGCGTCAATTGCAACGCGGTATCAGGCTGCCGCATCCACTAACGAGATATTGGTCAACGTTCAGAATCGCTTGAGCGATAACCTTGAAAGATTGAGTCGGGCAGTTCAGAGGTTGAGTGAAGTTGCGTCATCACAAGAGACCGCGCTCAATATCCCACCGCCTCACGCTTCTCGTCATCGGTCAGAAACGCAGCCGCTCCGACCCGCGCCCACAAGGCCTCACGCTCCGTGCTCAGCCCGGCGATCCGGTCGAGATCCGGCTCCAGCCGCAATTCCCCGTAAACATCCGCAAGCCAGACAGAGAAACTGGCAGCGGTGCGCGCAATCAGCGGCAGCACGGTCAGCCGGTAGAAGGCGCGGTTGGCCTCCTGGTAATTGGCATAGGTATTGTCGCCGGGAATGCCCATCAGCATCGGTGGCACGCCAAGCGCCAGCGCAATGTCGCGGGCGGCGCCATTGCGTGCCTCGATGAAATCCATGTCTTTGGGCGAAAGCCCCATCGCCTTCCAGTCCAATCCGCCCTCAAGCAGCAGAGGCCGCCCGGCATTCACCGCACCGGAATAGCCCGCCTCAAGCTCCTCCTTCAGCCGCTGATACTGATCCATCGAAAGATTGCCGCCATCCTTGGGCTGATAGACGAGTGCGCCGGAAGGCCGTGCCGAATTGTCGAGCAGCGCCTTGTTCCAGCCCGCCGCCGCATTGGAGAGATCGAGTGCCGCCCCCGCCGCCACCAGCGGCGAAAAGCCGGAATGGTCGTCGAGCGGATGAAACAGTTTTAAGTGCAGCAGCGAAAGCCGCCCATCCTCCGCCTCCGCCGCCAACCGGCGTGTTCCCCCTCCGGCACGGTAATCATAACCCGTCACCCAGCCGTCGCGCCCTTCGACGACGCTCACCCGGTCGGGCCGCAGAAGATGCAGCTCCCGCAAGGCCCCGCCGATCATAAGCGGTTCGACATAGGCATTGCCCGAGAGGAGCAGATGCCCGTAGAGCGCCTCGAAGAAATCCGGCCCACCCTGTCGCCCGTTCGGCCGCGAAATCAGCGAAAGCGCCGGATGATCGACCACTTCCGCCGCGCCGTCATAGGCGAGCCACGGCACGGCAGCCGCCGCTTCGGCAATCATCCGCACCGCCCGATGCACCACCGGGTTCTTCATGAACCCAGTCCGCGCCAGCGCCGAATAGGACCGGCCGGACCAATGCGCCGCGCCCTCCCCTGAAAGCACTGCAAAGGCGGAAGCAACACCCGCCGCCATCTTTACCTCGCCCACCGGCTGGTCAGCGCTTGCCCCACCCGCAGACACGGCTTTGCGTTCCCCCGTGGAAAACCACGGCAGGCGAAAAGGAGATTTCATTCTGATAATCCCTTAATTGGGTTAGGGCTTCGCCCTATCTGAGCGGCGTCTTCACCGCCTTGTCGGCGTCATAGTCGGCGGCGATCCGCACTTCGCGGATGGGTCGCACCGTTGCTGTCGATTTCTGATAGATCGGATGCGCCTTGTAGGCTGCCAGCGCCGCCTCGTCCTCGAATTCGCCATAGACGACGAAATCGACATCCGTGCCCCATTGATCGGTCTTCACATTGGTGCCGATTTCCAACAGTGATGCATGCGGATTTGCGGTCAGCATCGAAAGCCCTGCCCGGACATCCTCGAGATTTTCGGGCGTGGCCGTGAAAAACACGATATGGCGTATCATCGAAACTCCGCAAGCAAGCTCATTCAAACCAGATGCCTGCTAACACGCGCCCCGGTTCGCATCAATGCGGCTCGGCAAAGCCGCGCGGAATGCCTTTGCATATCCGGCCACCAGATCCGCCCGATCCGTCCCGTTGATGATTTTTCGCGCGCCCGTCCAGTCCGGCGTTCCAGCAGCAAAATAATCGCCGAGCCGGAAACCGGTAAACGCGCCTTCCCGCATGCCGCTGACAAGGATCTCGACGGCAACCGCCATCTCCATGGCGCGCGCCGGCTTCGAGACGAGATCGATGCCGGTCAGCGCCGACATCGCCTCATAATTCCGCCGGTGGGTCAGCTGCACGAAACCCCGGCCAAGCCAGGTCCGGCCTTCGGCATCCGGCCGCCAATAGGGTGTCCTCACCGTCGACAGCCGCCCCGCCCTGAAGGCCCGCTCCAGCCTGGCGATCGCCTCGGCATCGCTCAGCGCCAGCGTCTCGCGCACGGGCTGCATCGTCGCTGCGGTCTCGTGAAAGGCGGTGGCCAGCACATAGGCCAGCGCGTCATGGCCTCCCGCCGTGTTGCGGGCGGCCTCGGGCAGCACCGTCCACCCGTCGAGAATCGCATTGAGGCCCTTCACCTCGCGCTGCTTCAAACGTCCGGAAAACAGGCTCTTTCGCACTTCTTGGAAAAAGAAGCGACGTTCCGTTACACCGTTAAGCTTACCCACTTACCGCCCGCCTTCATCATGCCGATGACTTTCAATCGGTTTAAGAAAACTAAATCGTTTTAACGACTTAAAGGCCAATTTACTTTTTTCTCCGGCTGTGGAACCAATATCGATACGCGACGTTATGTCGACGCTTTTCCATGATGGTGCAGCGCAACAAACAAGGAGATCATGATGATGCAGCAGCCCGCTACGGCAGCCCCTTCGAAACCGATCCCGCAGGATGTCCTGGATCGTATCGAATCCGAATGGAAGCAGATGCAGGAAAACAATTCCCGTCGGCCGAACCAGCGCTGAGCCAAGTCCCCCATCCGGATATCGACGATGTCCGGATGGCGTAAATATATGGCACCGGCCGTCACAGGCGCGGTGCTTTTTTTGGCGCAAGCCGCGACGGCGACGCGCTGAAGCAGCAGGCCGAGAGCGGCTTTACCGCTATCTTTCAGACGTCCATGCACCTCGCTTCGGCGTCCTAAATCCCCCGCACACGCGGCTCTCCCTGTCCTTCCAGCATCAGCGCCGTCAGCGCCCAGACCAGCGCATCCAGCCGGTCCGGAGAGCGGCCAGACGACAGCCCGTCGGGGCCGAAATCACACATTTGATCTTCGAGTTCGACGAAGCGTCCCGCATGGGCCACCCGCCCCTGTTCATAGAGCGCCGCTACCGGTTCGGCGCGCAGAAACTTTCCGCGTGTCGCGCGCACCATGGTGATCGGCAGCGCCACATCGACGCTCCGAAGCATCGCCGTCACCATCTCGCCACCCTGATTGACCTCGGCGACGATCCTGTCGGCGGCAAACCGCCGATAGGCTTTCACCACGCTCTGCGCCCATTGGGCCGGTGTCGCCGCCGGAACAGAACAATCGGCAAGAACCACGGCCCGTCCCTGCGGCTCCAATCCGGCCACGACGATGCCGCAACAGGAATTTTGTCCTATGCCGGAGGGCGGGTCGACGGCGACGACAATCCGCCTGAGTGCCGGAACCACCCGGATCACGCAGGCCTCGATCTCCGAGCGCCGCCACAACGCATCCTCACGGTCCTCGATCAACTCGCCCGCCAGCTCCTGACGCCCCAGCCTCGTGCCGCCATATCGGCGTTCCAGCGCCTCGATAAAGCCCGGCGCCAGGTTTTGCCTGTTGGCGCCGGTGGCGATCCTGACAAGCTTCGTCGAAGGATCGGCGATCAGCCGTTTCAGCACCGGCACCGGCCGCGGCGTCGTCGTCACCAGTTGCCGCGGATCACGGCCAAGCCGCAGACCGAATTGCAGCATGTCGAACGTCTCTTCCGCATGTTTCCATTTCCCGATCTCCCTGCGCGTTGCATTGTGTGCACACCGTGCAGCGCATTTTTAACGCCCCTGAGCTAGGGTGCGCAAAGCAAGGGAATGAAAATGCAGAACAAGCCGAAAGCCTACTCCTACATACGTATTTCATCAGCCGGTCAGATTGCCGGTGATGGTTTGAACCGTCAGATACGTAGGGCAAGGGAATACGCGGAGACGAACGGGCTGGACTTGGACGAGACGTTGCAAGACGTTGGTTCGGGCTATCACGGCAAGCACGTGAAGTTTGGTGCGCTCGGAGGCTTCCTCGATCTCGTCAAAAGAGGCGATGTCGATAAAGGCTCAGTCCTGATCGTTGAAAGCCTCGACCGTCTTTCTCGTGAAGCGGTGATCGACGCGCAGCTTCAGTTGCTCAACTTGCTAAAAGCTGGCATCACCGTTGTTACCCTCATCGACGGTGCTGTTTACCGCGAAGACAAGGATTTCACTCAGCTTATCATCTCGCTCACGATCATGAGCCGAGCGCATGAGGAAAGCGCGACGAAATCATTCCGCGCGAAAGAGCGTATTCGGAAGCGAAAGCAGGATGCTCTCGCTGGCAAGCCGATTTACAACAAAAATATCGCCGGATGGATCAATCAGATACGGATTGGAGACACCAGCGAATGGCACTACGAAATCAATGAACATGGCCCGACGATCCAGCGGATTTTCGATTTGATTGAAATGGGCGTTGGAACTCACACGGTCGCTCGCATCCTAAATCAAGAAGAACGGCCCGTTCTTCGTCGCGGCATCAACCCGAAACAGCAATGGCGTGATGCTGCTGTTTCGAGGATCATCAAAGACGAAACGTGCATCGGAACCCTGACGCTATTCGAAGAAATCGATGGAAAGCGCGTGGTGATGGGAGATCCAATTCCCAGATACTACCCTGCCGTCATATCAGAAGAACAATACTGGCGGGTGCAACGAAGCCGCCCCGAGCATCCACATAAGGGCCGACGAGGTGAGCGCTTCGCAAACCTGTTCCCTCGAGCTACAAGCTGCTCTGAAGGTGGTGGCCGTCTTAAGATGTATTACGGCGGTCGCGCAAACAATCGCCATTCCTACTACGGTTGTATGAGAGCGCGA
This sequence comes from Neorhizobium sp. UBA3556, assembly GCA_002376235.1. Taxonomy (GTDB): domain Bacteria; phylum Pseudomonadota; class Alphaproteobacteria; order Rhizobiales; family Rhizobiaceae; genus Neorhizobium. The sequence goes on from DFNX01000003.1 coordinate 316,443, forward strand.
ACGCACGGCTTTGGATGCGAGGCCGGTTCAACGCTGTTCCGCTACGATGCACTTGAAGCCGCCGTACTTGATCACGTCACGGATTTCCAACTAAACGCGCTTCGCGTGTCAGGTCCGCAAGCTTTATCTCGCAATCAACTGCTCTCCGCTAGATCAGCAGAGCCTTTTCCCACATCGTATCGACCCGTTCAGGTGTCAGTCCGATAGCTGCGGCAATCGTCAACAAAGCGGGTGCAGTACGCTGATACGATGTGGCGTATTCCCACTCGATCTCTGCTTCTTCCTTGGCTTGCCCTTCTGGCAATGCGTCAAGAGCGGCTTCAACCGACTTGCTGCTTACACCTTCACGAGCCAATCCCAATCGCAGCTGACGCGGAGACAATGGAGGTAGCCCTGCGCGAATTTCACTGGCTGTCGGCGGTACGAACGGCGTCACCTCGAAATTCCCCGCATTATCCATCAACCACTGGCGGATAGTTGGTGCGAGACCAAATCGATCATCGGGCAAGCTGACATAATCACATCGATAAGCCTCACCGTTGAGGTCGGTGATTTCGACATCGAGAATGTACACGTCTGCGGTCTGCGACTGTGTGACTGAATGCACTCTGTGTAGTTGCGGCGAAATGTTGCCCATTATGCGGTCCTCTGAAATAGTTGCTGACTGTCACTGCCACTGTTGTTGTCGCCACGATGACGCCAAGTACCACCGAGTTTTTCGCCAGTCCCGTTGCCGCTCGCTACGTAGCAGTTGTCGTTGTAGATGTTGATCGTTCTTGAGCCATTGAGGCTTGTGTAAGGCCCGCCGTTTCGAATGACCCAAATCGTTGTCGAAACCGGGAATGTGACGTTTTTAGTCGTGCTACCGTTATAAACGAGATCGGAAAAGTTCTCTGTAGCGAGGTTTCCAAGGCCAAGTGCAGATCTTGCAGACGATGCGCTTGTCCCAATGTTTAGCAAGTTGCCGGTGTTATAAACGGTGGTATTCGTGCTGCCGTAAGTGAAGCGCAAACCGTTTGAGTTGTCCGCAATAAGCGACACGCTTGCTGTGTCGGAGCCGCCTGCTGTGGTGCGTCGTGACAGATAAACTGTTCCCGCTGTCGAAACACCAAGATAACCCTGTGCGGATGCGTCAATATCGGAAATGCTCGCAGCGCTACGGCTCAGACAGATACCGTAACGAACAGCGAGGTTGTTGTTGATTGCAGAGACGCCACCAGTTGTAAGCGACGTGAAATCGTAATTGCCTACGAGGCGTGAGTTCGGAAGCGTGCCGGTGGAGTTTCCAAGATCGCGGTAATATGCGCCGTGTTGACCGTCGAGGAAATCACTATCTAGGCCACTGCCAGAGCCATCATTGGATTCTGTCCAGATCGTTGCGCCGTTGTATTTTCCATCAGTAGCGCCGGGACCATCGATGCGGAAATAGCCTTCACCAGCGCCAGTAGTGGGATTGAACTTGCGGATTACGAAATTCTGCGCACCGGTGCTTTCCTGATACATAGCGGCAGCACGAGTGCTTCCGATAGTGAGGCGAAACTCTGGGTTATTCGATGCGTGTTTTGCTTCCCAGATCGGAGCGTAACCGCGATTGTCGAGAACCAGCGTATCAAAGCCGTATTCACCAGCCATTCGAGCATTCGGAACCGTACCCGAGGTAAGTTGGCTTGCGTTCAATTTCTCGATCAACGAGCCATCACCGTCGAACTTGCCGTTGAGTGTGGTCGCGTTGACTGTGGTGATATCGGCTACAGGTGCGGTGAAGCTTCCAGCCGAAACATCACCACTGTACTTGTTACCCGCTGCACTAACCAATCGAAATGCAGAGCCGTCATAAACGCATTCGGTGAACTGGCCGCTTCTAACATCACCAGCGGCCAATGCAGAACCATCCAAACGCAAGATGCTCTTTGCACCAATCGTATTGAAGTTCAGGGTCATCGCGCCGGTATTGGTCGCGTTCGGGAAAAACGCGATACGCTCGCCCTTTACGTAACCAGCTGGCGGCTGAGTGAATGTGATCACGAGAGCAGCGGCTGTGCCGGTGGTCGTATAGATCGCGTTGATACGGTTCCAGAAGCGTTTTAGCGCTCCGCGTGTATCGGTGATTACCGGCTGCAATGCACTTGGCTGCGCACCTTTCGGCAATCCGTTTGGTGCAGCCGCGTTATTGGCTGCATCCTGTTCATTCCAGTTGTTTGCAGAGATATCTGCCATCGATCACCACCTTGTTCTTATTATTGTTTGGTGCTGTCCGGTATTTAATCGGATTGCTTGTTTTCGTCGTCTTTTATGCCGCTATCTGCGAGATACTGTTCAATTGCGTTGCTAAATGCCTCACCATCATCTGTGCCAAGGCGAAGTGCTTCACGTCCCATATTTTGCAGATAGCTGATGTGGTCGCGGATGCCTCCGCGTGTCATTTGTGCCTGTGGAATCCCTGTCATCCACTTGACCACGCGACTGTCTGTAAGCAGTCGATCCATGTAGGCGCGTTTCACTGCCCCCACTGGCGTTGTGACGGTGCGGAACGCTTGAGTGAGAAGATTGTCAGCATCATTGCTAACGCTCCCCTTGACCTTGCCCGCTTGTGTTCGCGCCTCGACCATACGTGCCAAGCGGTCCAAATCCTGCCGATAGCCCTTGCGCGTATCCAAAGGCAGTGTATGGACTTCTCTAACCTATCGTCGGCGTTCGCGTCATTCGTTGACACATTCAAAGCGAAGCCGTTGTTCACGCTGCTTGCGGTCAATATCCTCGGCCTATTCGCTGGGCTTGCTATGCTCGTCTATGTGGGCTTTTCCGATCCTGAAAAGATCATCGATATAGCTGATCGCTTTGCAAATCGGCTCACGACAACCGAGCAGATCATCGAACCGATCCCGGTTCCAATTCCACCAGAGGAAGAAGCCAAGCGTCTACAAGAGAGCATTCCGCGTGATGCGCTGACATGCGCGGCGGTGGATGAGATCGGAGAAGAGTTTGCAGCTGAGCGCGCTACGTTCTGGACATTCTCAAACGGCTCTTATGGATTGGGCGGAGTGCCGTTTAACTACGCTAACGTTCACTGCCCTTATGTCCGCGATGGCATCGCCTACATCAGCGAAGAATTTCAGAAAATCCCAAACTCCATTGCAGCGGAAACCAACGCCGTGTTGTTCCCTTCTCCCGGCGTCACTGGATGCGGTTACTGGACGAAAGCTGACATTAGCAGCGCATACATTCGAGCATCGATGAAAAACCTTGGCACAAACGCCATGCTGCAATGTGGCGTCCGTGACGGTCGAGGCATCCCGATTGGCAAGATCACCGTGTCATGGCACGACATTGACCCTGCCCGCGACATCGCCGCTCTCACTGTTCGCTTGCGTGCCACCGCCGACGCCATTGGTCATTACAACACGCCGACCATTAGCATCGAGAACTTGAGCACTCCCTGATGTATGTTCTGTGGATATGTCTGTTTTGTGCGGGGTTGGTTCTTGGCTTGTTGGCGAGACGGCAGGCTTAGGATTCGTCTCGGTCTTAGCCTTGTAGTTGAAATAGTACATGCCCACGCCGGTCGAAAACTCCGCCGGATCGTAGCGTTCGATAATAACAATGGTCGCGGCAGCAAGAATGAAAATAGGCGCAAGAACCACCACTTTCAAAACAGCAAACCAGCGACCCCAAGGGAACTTGCCCATGAAGGTCTCCAATCGAGCCTATGGCTCGTGCTACTTCAAAAGTGTCTTTGGTTCCGTTCGCCTACATGCTGCCCAAATGCGAGACTGCCATCGCGGACTGCTAATTTGACGACATCGTGATCGTTACTTCACGACTAAGGTGTCCAATTACACGTACATACATTTCGACAAGTCTCCGGCAGTCAGCTTTGCTGTGGGAGACTTCAATTACGTGGCTCGGGTACGGCATTGCCGCCTTGCGGTCACGGTTGTCGACACCATTGGTGTCTACTGCTTACATAGTGAAGTTGATTTCGTTCTACAAGGGCGCCGGTAATAATTTATTAAGCATTACTGTTCGCCATGCTGCCGCCACGAAAAAAGCCCGACCATTGCTGATCGGGCTTGCAGTTGATGACGTGTAGATCGGCCGTCACACGACCATCGCTAATGCCGTTCGCATCGATAAGCGACCGAAGACTTCATTGGCTCGCTCGTTCAATCCCACGGAGCAAAGCGGCAAATTGAGCGTTCAGCGCGTCTTGCAGGGCCAGAGCATCAACTTGTGCTTCTTTGCCTAAATCGCGCTGTGTGAGCGCTTGTAGACTAATACGTGCTTGTTGACGTGCTGCCGCTATTCCCGCGTTTGCCGAGCGTAGCAACTCGGCTTGAGTGTTTGCGTCCCGCTGCATTGTCAGGATCGTTTGCGTCTGGATTTCCATGTCACGCTGCGCTTGCCTGAGTTCCGTCTGTGTCGTGCGGAGATCGGCTTTGTTGATCTCGTTTCGCTGATAGAAGAAGACCAAGGCGGCGATGAGTGCGGCTATTAAAAGCAGCACCCATTTGCTCGGTAGAAGGCCCCTTAGCATCAGTACCAACGCTTTCGCTCACCAAGGCGGCGACCGACATGTTTCGCATAAGGCGCTTTCGGTTTCGGCGTAGCTTTCGGCGGCAAAGGCATTGCCTCTTGCTGGACTGGAAGCCAGACCGTCTTGCCGTTGATTTCGGCTTTCTCAAAGTTGCTCATGCTGCATCCTCACTATATGCGAGTTTGGCCACGATAAATCGCTCGCCACGGCCAAAGGCGTCCAGCATGTGAATGATGTATGCGGACATGGGCGCTTTTGCTTTCCAGTGCAAATCGCGCTCTATGACTGTCCCAAGGCGCGTCCTGATGCTGGTCATCTCCGAAAAACTTGCGTAACCGAGTTCAGGTTCTCCGTGTCCGAGATCGCAAAGGCCGAAAAGCGTGTCGCCGTCTTGCTCGATTTCCGAGAATAGCCATGTGCAGCCAGTTCCCGGCAGGAAAAATTTCACCACCGGCGGATGGTCTGCATCGCGATTGCGGTTATTCGCGGCCAGCTTTTCGAGAATGTCTTCGGGTAGCAGGATCATACGCTTGCCATCCCCATCACCGAAACCGAAGCCGTGCGCTCGATCATTGCGCGTTCCAGCTTCCATTCTTTGACGCTCTGGAAGACCTGTTCGAACTTCACGCCGTCGATCTTGCCCCAAACCTTAAACTGCATCGTTTCAACTCCATGTTGTGTTGTTCACAACTCAGAGTTAAAGCCATCCAGTCAAAGGAGCGACCAAAGAGTTCGCTCAAGTGGCTGTTTAAACGAGATAAAATGCCTCCCTCGCATTGTTGACGCGTGTGCACACAATGCACTAATCTGCTCGTCGCACCAGGCGAAATGAAACTGCGGCCCGCGCAATGCTTCGGGATCTTCCGAGGAAAAGATCTGCGCCACCGCCCCGTTCCGCCAGACCAGCCGGCGGCGGGAAATCTCGAAATCCGGACATTTATCCCGCGCAATCCGGCAGATGCCGGATACGCCGTCGATCATCACCTCGCGGGCATCCCCCAGCGTTTCGGCCACCAGCGCGATCCTGAGGTCAGAGCGCTCACCGGCGGAAGCCAGCGCATGCACCCATTCGGCCCCTGCCCGCGTCTTGCCCGATCCGCGCCCGCCCATGACCAGCCAGGTGCGCCAGTCACCCGCCGGCGGCCTCTGTTCAGAGCGAGCCGTCAGGAACCATCCACGCTGCAAACGCGGTGCATGACATTTCCAGCCATCCCTGTCACTTTCCATGACAGGTTCAGGTGGTTTACTGGCTCCGGACGGAACTTGATGACAAAACGCACCGGCGTTGATCGCGCTATTTTTCCGTAGCCTCAGCTCGCCTATTGCCGCCATCTCATCCTCATGCTCCCGTAGCACCGAGATGATCTCGGCTTCAGCCGGTGTCAGGTGGTTGCGATTGATCCCTTCCTTCACCGCCGCGCTCGCCTGGATCAATGCCAAGTGCGAGACACCGCTTCTCGAAGATTTCCTGTGCGCGCTGATTGATGAGTATGTCGACTTCACGCACAGCCTCCTCATAGCCACTCTCGTCGGCCACCCGTTCGGCCTCGATCTCGCGATCCCGCGCCAGCTGCCGTTGAAGAGTGTCGACCTTTTCGAGCGTGCGCACGATCAGGCTCATCGCATCGGTTGCCGCTTTCACGTCGGCGCGCGCCAGTTTCTGGGCCGCATCGTCACCGTCAGTCAAAGCCGCAGCGGCGCTCTGGCGCATCGCCCGAAAGGTGGAAAACTGCTCGCGCATCTCCACCGTCATTTCGTTTAAGAGCCTGCGCAGCTCTTCAGTCGGCGAGATTGCGCGATCGGCCGACTTGATCTCCAGCGTCGCCCTCACCTCGGCCGCCAACGCGACATCCTCCATGACGATCTCGTCGCCATAGACGGCATGTTCCCGCCACGTCCCGAAGAGTGCAGGATCGAAACTGTCGAATTCATCCATGCCAAAATCCCTCATGCCACTATCCTTGGGCAAGATTCTTGCGGCGTAGGCAAAAAAACGGCCGCCAGCCCGGACGGCTGCAGCCTTTTCCCCATATCGCGATGTCGGATTAATATCGGTCGAGCCGCACGCCGGCATTTCAGGCGCACGCCCTTCGAAGCACTCCGCCATCGGCGCAGCTCTTCGACTATGCCTGAACCCTATCAAAGCACCGTCACGCCGTCAAGGATTATTTTCCTATTCCGGTATTTTTGTCGATGCAGCTATCGATCTTCACTCTTGCGATGATCGGGCAATGCCTCATAGTGGCGGCCCGTTCGTTTCGCCGGAGACCTTGATGCCCACCACGCCGCCCGCCTTTACCGGCCTTTCCGCTTTCCCGCCGACGCCCGCAAACGAAGCGGGGCGTGTCGATACCGATGCCCTGCAGCGGCTCATTGCGCGCATCGTCGAGGCGGGAGCAGATTCGATCGGCCTGCTCGGCAGCACCGGCACCTATATGTATCTTTCCCGCCAGGAACGTCGCCGGGCTGTGGAAGCCGCCGTCGAATGCGTCGGCGGCCGGCTCCCGCTCATCGTCGGCGTCGGCACGCTGCGCACCGACGAAGCACAGGCGCTTGCCCGTGATGCGGCATCCGCCGGCGCGCAGGCGCTTCTGCTTGCTCCGGTCTCCTACACACCACTGACGCAGGACGAGGCTTTCCAGCATTTCAAGGCGGTAGCCTCCGCCACCGAGCTACCGCTCGCCATCTATAACAACCCGTCGACCACCCATTTCTCCTTCACCGACGCGCTGATCAGCCGTTTGTCTCAGCTGCAGAATATCAGCGCGATCAAGATGCCGCTCGCCAAGGGAAGCGATTTTTCAGGCGAGATCGCGCGCCTGAGAGCCATGACGCCCGCCAGCTTCGCCATCGGCTATAGCGGTGATTGGGAGTGCCCGCATGCACTGCTTGCAGGCGCGGACTGCTGGTACAGCGTCGTCGGCGGCCTCCTGCCGAAACCGGCGCTGGCGCTCACCCGCGCGGCGATGGCTGGGGATGCCGCCGAGACGGCCCGGCTGGATGCCCTTTTCCACCCGCTCTGGGAGCTTTTCAAGGCGCATGGTAGCCTGCGCGTTGTCTATGCCGCAGCCGAAATGATGGGGCTTTCAACCGCAAAGCCGCCGCTTCCTATCCTGCCGCTCGGCCTTGAGACCACGCGCGACATCGAGGCCGCGATCGCCGGCCTGGAGGCATAAGATGAATGCCACGATCTATCACAATCCCGCGTGCGGCACGTCGCGCAACACGCTCGCGATGATCCGCAATGCCGGTATCGAGCCTCATGTCATCGAGTATCTGAAAACACCGCCATCGCGATCAGAGCTCACGCAGATGATCGCCGATGCCGGGCTGACCGTGCGGCAGGCCATTCGCGAAAAGGGCACGCCCTACACTGAGCTCGGCCTCGACAATCCCACCCTGTCCGACGATGCGCTGCTCGACGCCATGCTCGAAAACCCGATCCTGATCAACCGGCCCTTCGTCGTCACTCCCCTCGGCACAACGCTCGCACGCCCGTCCGAACTGGTCCTCGACATCCTGCCGGATACCCATGAAGGTCCGTTTTCCAAGGAAGACGGCGAAGCGGTGATCGGCGCGGACGGCAAGCGCTTGGGCTGATCCTCAGGTGCCGCAAAAGGTCCGCGTTACCCGCTCGTCCATTGTCGGCGGCGTCATGTAGTCGGCAAATTCGGGCCGCTCCTCATAGGGTTTTTCCAGCGCTGCGAGGAGCCGCTCGAAAAACGAGAAGTCACCGTAATTGGCAGCCGAAATCGCCTCCTGAATGCGATGGTTGCGCGGAATGATCGCCGGATTGACGGCGCGCATCGCATCCGCCCGGCCAAGATCCGCCTCAGTCTCCAGCGCCAGCCGCTCGCGCCACGAAGACAGCCATTCCGCGGCCTTTGCCGGATCCCCGAACTGCTTCAGGAACGGCTCATCCCGGCCTTGGGCCGTATCCGACAAGCCACGGAAAACAAGGGTAAAATCCGCCTCCTCGTCCTGCATCACCGAAAGCAGGCTCTGGATCAGTTCACCGTCACCATCCGCCTTGGTGACAAGCCCTATCTTGGCGCGGAAAACCTTGATCCATTCCGCCTGAAACCGCTCGCCGAATTCCTTCAATACGGCGTTCGCAACATCGACCGCCTTGTCCTGATCTTCATCGATCACCGGCAGCAGGCATTCAGCGAGCCTTGCGATGTTCCACTGGCCGATGCCGGGCTGGTTGCGATAGGCGTAACGGCCGCCATGATCGATCGAGGAAAACACCTTCATCTGGTGATATTCGTCGAGAAAGGCGCAAGGGCCGAAGTCGATCGTCTCGCCGGATATGGTCATGTTGTCGGTATTCATCACCCCGTGGACAAAACCGACGCCCAGCCAGCGGGCAATCAGTTCAGCCTGCCGGAATGCAACGGCTTTGAGCAGCGCAGCATAGCAATTTTCCGCTGCCTTCAGCTCCGGATAGTGCCGGTCGATGACATAGTCGGCCAGCGCTCTTATGCCGTCGGTGTCGCCGCGCGCCGCGAAGAACTGGAACGTGCCGACCCTGACATGGCTTGCCGCCACGCGCACGAAAACCGCGCCCTGCTCCACCGTCTCGCGGAAAACCTGCTCACCGGTCGCAACCGCCGCCAGCGCCCGTGTGGCGGGAATGCCGAGTGCAAACATCGCCTCCGAGACGATATATTCCCGCAGAACCGGCCCGAGCGCCGCACGCCCGTCACCGCGCCGCGAAAACGGCGTCGGCCCGGCTCCCTTCAGCTGGATGTCGCGCCGTACACCACTTGCATCCACCACCTCGCCGAGCAGGATCGCGCGACCGTCGCCGAGCTGGGGCACGAAATTGCCGAACTGGTGGCCGGCATAGGCCATGGCGAGCGGCATGGCGCCCTGCGGCACGACATTGCCGGCAAGCGTGGCGGCCAAGCGGTCGGGATCGGGCCGGTCGGGATCGGAAGGATCGAGCTCGATGCCCAGCTCCTCAGCCAGCGCCTCGTTGAATTTGATAAGCTTCGGCCCATCGACCGGCTCGGGATAGACGGACGCATAAAACCTGTCCGGCAGGCGGGCATAGGAATTGTCGAAATGGAACACTTGTGCCTCCTTGCAGCCTATCGAGCCGTTTTGCCCAATATGGGAAATCGCAGCCGGTGAACAAGCGGAAAGGCCGTCCCCTTCAACCGTGGCAGCTTCAGGCAGTCCAACTATCTTATTGAGACCCCTTTCCTTTTCAGGATCGGCTTATAATTACAGTTTTGTGATCGGCGCAGGACGCGCCTAAAAATATGGAGACTGGGGCTATGGGTTTGTCACTTCTGATCAGCATCCTGATCACCTTCCTCGTGATCGTGCTGGTGCTTTATCTCGTCAACATGCTGCCGCTCGATGCGAAGGTCCGCCAGATCGTGCGGGTTGTCGTCATCATCATCGGCATCATCTCGCTTTTGAAATATCTGGCAGTGTTCTGACCCTCACCCTTAAAACCATTTGCCCGGACGGATCCCACGAGGATCCGCCCGGGCAACGGCGGCTTTCGCCTTGGGAGCCCCAAAATTCAGACTTCACGAGTTCATCGATTTCAAATGGCTGACGACTTCCGCCTGATGCCTGTCGTCCAACACTTCCACCCGATCGTGCCAAAAGCGTGACGCCTCCGCAGGCTCATCATCCCATTTGCGGGTGCTGACGAAATTGTCGTCCATCTTGGCAAGCCGCGTTCCGCCGAGCCGTCGATATTCCTGGGCCAGTTCCAGAGCCTGCGTCTTTTGTCCATCGACATGGGTCATACCGGTTTCCTTTCCTGTCTCCAGGTTAGAACAGAACGGACGCCTTGGTGTTCCCATGTTCGCGAACAGAAAATCCGCTTAATTGGTCAGCCGGTTCACCGGCTTGATCGCGTTTTCGGCAATCGATTTGAACGAGGCCACCAGCGCTTCCATCGTGTTGGGTTCGTAATAATTTCCCGCCGCTGAAGCGCAGTATTTCAACAGTTCCTGCCCCTTGGCAGGGGTCATGAAGGCTACGGTATAGATGCGGATACCCGCCGTCTTGGCGGCAGCACAGGCGTCACGAACATTCTGGTCAAGCCTCTGGCTCCAGTCGACGCTATTGCCCGTCATATTGCCATCGGTCATCAGGATCATGATACGATCCGATGTCTTGTTGCCTTTCTTGGCCTGCTCGACGCTTTCGGTATCTGTGCCATAGATATTGCTCTTGATGTTGGTGGTCGCAGTGGTCACCGCCGTCGTTGCGTCCGTTCCGCCGACCGGGTTGAGCGTCATGGCATTCACATACTGCCTCGCGGCCGTCGTTCCCCATGCCACGGCCGACTTACCCTTGATGCCGTTCGTGTATGAAATCGTGCCGGTACGGACGAATTTGGTCTTGGGGTCTGATTTGTCGAGTGCATCGAACAGGGTCACTGCCGCCTGTTTCAGCGCCTCGATCTTGGTCACATAGACGGTCTGCTGGCCGATGCAGATGCCGAGCAGGTTGATAACACATGTCGTGCCCTTAACGGTCGTGGTGTTTTCCGCCATCGAGGCCGATTCATCGAGCAGGATTTCCATCGATATGCCATTGCTCGCCGCCGCCCCGTCAGCCCCCGTGCCGCTTCCGGTGCCCGATATGGTCTTGCTGGAAGAATTCACCGGATAGGTTTTTCCGGCAAAAAAGCTGGTAAACGGGGTTAGCTGGATATTGGCGGAAGAGGTCACGGCAACCGCATAGCTCTTGGCCCCGGTCGATGCATCGGTCGTGGTGTTGATCGTCACCGTGGTGGCATTCTTGATCGCCGTCGTGTCGGTGCTACTCATATAATTGGCGAGCTGGCCCGCCAGAAAATCCTTGCCGAGCTTCTGGCCGGCAGTCGCATCGGAACCGTTAGCCATGGCGCCGGAAACGGCAAGCGCCGCGGCATCCGTCGCCTCCTGCAACTGGCGTTTGGAAACCATCAGATTGGCGGTGTCGATTGCCAGTCCTGCGCCGCCGAGCAGCATGGGCAGGATGAGCGCCGTCATCATCCCGAAATTGCCGCTCCGGTCCGAAAGAATGCTGCGATGAAGTCCGTCGAATATTAGCATGACGGCATTTAACGCGAGCCTGCGCCAATTGTGTCATTCAATATTCAAACTTGCTTAATTAATAGAAGATCCGGCCGATTGCGCTGTTCGGGAATGAGAAAGCTGCTTCCCGCCGACCAGGTCAGGTGACATAGGGCGCGAGCCTAAGCAGCTGATTTTCCTGCCTTACGCCGATGCGATAGAGATAGAGGATATTGGCGGCCAGCAGTTTGGGATCGCGATCAGCCGGCACACCTTCGGCGCGCAGCTGGAAATAGATACGACGGATCATCAGAATATCTGCCGCCGCGATCACCTCATCGGCCATCATGGCCGCCCTCCCCCCGAAAGCATGCTGAAACCTGCGGGGCTTCGGCCGCCTGAAGAGCTCCCCAGGCCTCACCCCATCATGTCGAAGACTTCAATCCAGCTCGCATCATTATTTTAGACGTCGGCCAACTGGTTCACGCAGCCTGGCCAAAATTTGAACCAAAATATAACCAAGTAAAACATGAAACCATCATTGCAAAAAAGGCGCAACATTCAAAAGATCGACATCCAGACCAGCACAAAGCGTGTAACTCTTGAGCATTAATCCTAAAATACGAAAAACATTCAGCTTTATTGACATGAAATTCATTGATTCAAACAATCATAAACCAATCAAAACATCAGCATCAAAATCAACCCATCCCCTTACACCAAGCATCAATCCATCGCCGGAGACCGGTTCGCCATCCCGGGAATAGAGGGACCTGCGCCCATGCAAAATGGCAGCGTGAAATATATCGATGCGATTACCGGGCTTGGAACGGTCTCTGTTCTTGCCGTTTTCCTGTGCCACTCCATCTCTGGCACGTGCCCGTTATCAGCTTCTTCTTCGCATCGGGCATTTCCAGAAGTCTCTGCCTCATCCTGTCCGAACTGAGCTACAGGCTGATCGAGCGTCCCTTCCTGCAACTCAAGGACCGCGCCGGCAGCACCGGCGTTGCTGCGGCCTGATCCCCGGATCGGGCTGATATTGCAAGCGCCGAGCAGGCGGTCGCCAAAAGCAGCACGCCGGGCAACTGCCCGGCGCTTCTCTGCTCGTCAAAGGCTTCCCGGCCTACCCGCTAACCTTGCGCCGCCACGATCGCCTCGGCCATGATCTCCACACCGCGATCGATTTCGGCATCGGAAACCGTCAGCGCCGGAGCGATGCGGAAGACGCCGCCCATGCCGGGCAGTTTGACGATGTTCATCGACAAGCCGCGAAGCATCGCCTCTTCCATGATCTTCGCACCGAGTTCGAAACCGGGCGACTTGGTGTGACGGTCGGTGACGACTTCCAGCCCCAGAAGAAGCCCGCGGCCGCGCACGTCGCCGACGCATTCGAAACGCTGCTGCAAGGACAAAAGTCCGTCCTTGAGGCGCTTGCCGCGCGTTATCGCCTGTTCCACGAGATTGTCGCGCGCCATCACATCCAGAACCGTGACGCCAACCGCCGCCGGCAGCGGGTCGGAAACGTGGGTCGTGTAGAACAGGAAACCTTTCTGATAAGCCTTCTCTTCAACCTCGGCGCTGGTCATGACAGCTGCAAGCGGCAGGCCGGCGCCGAGCGTCTTCGACAGCGTCATGATATCGGGCGTGACGCCATCGCGCTGGAAGGCGAACATGTTGCCGGTGCGGCCGATGCCGGTCTGGGCTTCGTCGAGGATGAGCAGCATGCCGCGCTCCTCGCATTTCTTCTTGAGCGCCGCGAGATAGCCGAGCGGCAGTTCGAGAATGCCTCCCGAGGACAGAATAGGTTCGGCGATGAAGGCCGCCAGATTGCCGGTCGACTGGTTGTCGATCAGGTGGAAGGCGTCGTCGAGTTCGGCCTGCCAGTCGTTCGATCCGTCCGGGTTCTTGAAGCGCGGACGATAGGCATTCGGTGCCGGGATGACGAAGGAACCGGCAGAGGCCGGACCATAACCCTTGCGGCCGGCGCTATAGGTGGCGGAAGCAGCAGCCCCGGTCATGCCGTGCCAGCTCTGGGCGAAGGCGACGATCTCATGCCCGCCGGTGACGAGCTTTGCCATGCGGATCGCCGCTTCGTTGGATTCGGCGCCGGTCGTCAGAAGCTGAACGCGATCAAGACCTGGGGCAAGTGCCGCCAGCCTTGCCGCCAGTTCCACCACCGGACGCGACAGCATGCCGGAAAACAGATGTGCCACGGACGCCATCTGGCGGTTTACGGTCGCCACGATATCCGGGTGGGTGTGACCAAGCACGGCGCTCATCTGGCCCGAGGTGAAGTCCAGAATGGCGCGGCCATCGGCGTCATAGACGTAACTTCCTTCGGCCCGTTCGATGATGACATGCTCAAAGGCCGGCCCGTAACGGGTCAGGTGCTTATCGGCATCGGCCCAGAAGGCGGGATCGTCGTTCAGCGAGGCGACTGTCTTTGCTGCATTGTCCATGGCGATTGTCCCCTTGGCGGCTCTTGTTGCGCAGAACCTAACAAGCGCGTGGCCATTCAGTCCAATTGATAGTATTTCAATCCGATATCGATAATCCTGATACCAAGTCCCATGCTCGATCTCGCGCTCCTGAAAAACTTTGTCGTGGTGGCCCGCACGGGGTCGATCAGCCTTGCCTCCACCTAGGTCGGGCGGACGCAATCAGCGCTCAGCATGCAGATGCAGAGACTGGAAGAACAGGTCGGGCAACCGCTTCTGCAGCGTACCGGTGCCGGCATGCGGCTGACTTCGGCGGGAGAAAGACTGCTTTCCCATGCGGAACAGCTGATCGCCCGGCATGACGAAATTCTGGCCGATATGGGTGGGATTGCCCTCAAAGGGACGGTCAGCCTCGGTTGTCCCGAGGATTATTCGATCGCTTTTCTGCCGGAACTGCTGAGAAGCTTCTGCGCCGCCAATCCACAGGTTGAATTGCGCCTCATCTGCGCCCCGACGATCGGGCTTCGGCCGCTCATTCAGCGGCGGCAGATCGATATGGCACTGGTGTCGCTGCCCGATGCCGAGGACGCAACGGTGATCCGGCGGGAACGCTTCGTATGGGTGGCGGACCGGCTGAATACGCCGGTGCTTTCCAACGAGATCCTGCCGCTGGCGCTCTCTGCACCGACCACGCTCGATTACCGCGCCGCCTGCGATGCGATGGAGGCGGTCAACCGCCGTTACCGGGTGGCATTCGCCAGCGACAGCCTTGCCGGGCTGATCGCGATCACCCGCGCAGGCCATGCGATCAGCGTGTTGACCAGTACTGCGGTGCCGCCGGATCTTCACATCATCGAGGAGGGGTTGCCGAAACTGCCGACGATCGGCGTCGCACTGGAATTTGCCGAAAGCCGCCCGTCTTCAGCCGCAACAATGCTGGGCGACCATATTCGCCGGCACCTGCCTTCCCTGAAAGAGCCGGCGTTCGCGCGCGGTCTTTAGATTACAGGTTTCAGCCCAGCCGGATGTCCCGGTCGAGGCTGATCTGGTTGCGGCCGCGCATCTTGGCCGCATAAAGCGCCAGATCGGCGCGGCGATAGATCTCGTCCGCCTTCGTACCCCGTTCAGCACTGGAGATGCCGGCTGAAAATGTATAGCGGAAGCTCGTCTGATCCGACAGCGGACGAGACAGCCTGACGGCCTCAAGCATGCGCCCGACAATCATCTCGGCAGCCTCAGCCTGCGTATTGGGCAGGATGAGAACGAATTCCTCGCCGCCGACACGGCCAAGAACATCGGTCTTGCGTACATGCCCCTGCAGGGTGGCGGCAAAATCGCGCAACACCGCATCGCCCACCGAATGGCCGAAGCGGTCGTTGATATATTTGAAATTGTCGATGTCGAGCACCGCGACACAACCGACAGGGCCGCCTTCACCCTCGCTTGCATCCGTTGGAGCTGCGAGCATGTCTGCAAGCTTGGCCATGACAAAGCGGCGGCTCGGAATGCCGGTCAGTTCGTCGGTATGAGAGGCCTTGATCGCATCGTCGCGATCCTGCCGTAGCGCCCTCTCATCGGGACGGATCGAGGTGATGTCGCTTGCCATGCAGAGCATCCAGCCGTCGTCCTGCGTGGTCTCGGTCATCCATAACCAGCGGCCATCGTGAAGGTCCGTCTCGAAGGCACGAAAACCGGCCTTGCCGCGCCGCGATATGGTGGAAGCCAGCCAGGCTTCGAAATTCTCGGCCTTGATGACGGTGCCGCGTTTCGCATGAAAATTGCGCCGCATGAGGTCGGGCCAGAGCGGGCGCTCATCCTTTTCGACGAACCATGCCGCGCGAAAGGCGCGGTTGGCATAACGCAGCCGGTCCTTGTCGTCATAGATTGCTACGCAAGCGCCGGCGGCTTCCATCAGCCGGGCGGCCTGCAACATCGTTTCGTTATCGTCCAAGGCCTTCATGCCCTCAGTATTGGTCAGGTCTATCCAGCTAAACACGACCGATGAAAGATAGGTTAGAGGAATTGCTTAATGACGAAGGGAGAGGCTCACGATCCAGTTCCACTAACCACAATCCCGACTTTCACCCGGATTGCATATAGCAAGATTTCGCCTTTCCCGAGCCTTCAAAAACGTCGTGACAAGATTGCCATCCGCGATGGCCGGGCACCGCAAGAGGCTGCAGCAATACTCAGGCGGCTGCCCGGATGATTTCGCGAGCCGGACCGTATTCCTTTTTCGAAGTAGCCTGAAAGGTGATGAAATCTGCCGCTTCCAGCGGCTTGGAGAAGAGCCAGCCCTGGCCGTAATCCACGCCGTGATCACGCAGATATTTCGCCTGTTCCTCGGTTTCGATGCCCTCGCCAACCGATAGCAGGCCGAGTTCCTTGGCCATGGCGATGATGTGGCCGGTTACCGCACTGGTCGCCGTGCCCTTGTCGATCGTATCGATGAAGGACTTGTCGATCTTCAAAGCATCCATCGGCAGGCCCTGCAGATATTGCAGGCTGGAATAACCGGTGCCGAAATCGTCGATGGCCACCGAATATCCCCGATCACGGGCACGGGCAAGCGTTCTTCTGGCGGCATCGACGTCGATGAAACCACGCTCTGTCGCCTCCAGCAGGATCTGCTGGTTGCGGATGCCGCTCGGCGGCAGCTTTTCGCCAAGCATGTCGAGGAACCGGCCGGTCTTGATGTCGTCAGCGCAGAGATTGATCGCAACATGCAGGCCACGATCCTTGTTGAGCAGCGGTCCGAGATCGCGGATGACGGCATCCATCACCTGGTCAGTAATCTGCTTGATGACGCCGGTTTCTTCCGCCAGCGGAATGAAGAGATCGGGCCGGACCAGCGAACCATCAGGCTGCTTCCATCGCACCAGCGCTTCGGCACCGACGCAGATATTGGTCTTCAATTCGATGATCGGCTGGTAGTGGACGACGAATTCGCGGTTCTGGACCGCCATTTCCAGCTCGCCACGGGGCGAAAGCCGGCGCTTGGACATGAAGATAACGATGCCGACAATGAAGGTGGAGATGAACAGCCCGACCGGCAGCAACAGCAGCAATTCGGCCATCAGCCCATTGTGAACTACGCTTACGGAGTGGGATATGACGGCATTGACTCCATCGGCGCTGACGCGGGCGAACATCATGTCACCATCGATGCCGCGCGCCTCTCCGGTCAGGTGACGTCTGGCAAAATCGATGTCGACTTCGTTGCGCATACTGGCCAGATGCCCTTCTCCTCCGAAAAGGGCCAGCGACGTTTCGGGCATCATGCCGATGGAGGTAAAGCGCGCCGGCGGCACCAGAACCATATGGCTGCCCAGCCGCAACGCGGTCATTCGTTTGGCGATACCGTCCGCGGGGCGTACGCCAAACGTGACATCAAGCCCTTCCGGCGTGCGATAATCGGCCTGCGGCTGGTGGATCACCCTCGTCACCCTACCCCAGGTGGTGCATTTGACGACCCCGTTTTCCAGGTAGTTGATCTCGCTTGCCGCATCGTTGTTCAGCGTCATGATGCGCATGACCGAGACATGGGTCGGCGCGCAACGCTCAAGCGTGGAACTTTCCATTTCCGACAGCACTCGCTGGGCTTCGGCATAGGTCTGCTGCGCTCGTTCGATCGCCCGGTGACCGACATTCTCCAGAACATCCAGTTCCTTGCCAATGGCGATCTGCCATGACGCATAGGCCATGAGCGCAAGCGGCGCGATGGCGCCTGCAATGGCCAGCAACCCACCCAGGGCGATTACCCGCGCTCTTCTCCTTGGCATACCTTATCCCTGTTCGAACCGATAAGAGTAGGTCAGTGGCCACCATCAGACCAATGACTTACTATTTTTCTAATCGGCAGCGACGTTTCAATTATTCTGCGAAATTTCCTTCGCCACATCGCCAATCAGTCCACGTAACCAGCGATGGGCGGGGTCATTGCGGTGTCTCACATGCCAGGCCATCTGAACCGGAAACGTGCCGAGGTCGACCGGTGGCGCGAGCACTTTCAGCCGCGGATCGAGCGCGATGCGCCTGCAGATCAGCGTCGGCAAGGTCGTGCAGTAATCGGTGACCGCGACGAGTTCCGGGATCGACAGGAAATGCGTTACCGAAACCGCTACCTCGCGTTTCAGTCCCTGCCGTTCCAGCGACTGGAACAGGCCGGCGCGCAGGCGACCGGGCGGCAGCATGTTGACGTGTTTCAGCCCTTCGTACTCTTCGCGCGATATGCTGTCGCCAATCTCCGGATGATCGGCGCGCAGGACGCAGGCCAAGCCATCGTCCATCAGATGCTGGACAACGAGATTGTCGGGCGGATCGGTGAGCCTTCCCAGCACCATCGCAGTGGTGCCGGACATGATGCCGGTCTCGGCGATATCACTGCCGAAAGGCATCAATCGCAGCCGGATACCGGGCGCGACCTGACGCAGACGCTCGACGATGGCTGGCACCAGCACGAATTCCACATAGTCGTTGGGGGCGATGGTGAACAGGCGTTCGGCGGTGGCCGGATCGAAATCCTGCTGGCCGAGCATGACCTCATCCAGTTTCGCCAGAGCCTCAGCAATAGCGGGGGCGATCTCCTCGGCAAGTTCGGTCGGTTTCATACCGTAGCGTTCGCGCACGAACAAAGGATCACGCATCACGTCACGCAGCCGGTTCAGCGTGTTCGACAAGGCCGGCTGGGTCATACCCAGGCGTTCCGCGGCGCGCGTGACATTGCGTTCCTCCATAAGCACGACAAAGACCGGCAGAAGATTGAGATCGTATTTCATTTATTGTGACACATACTCAGTTATTCCATTAGCATGATATCTGAGATCAAGTAAATAAATTTCCGAAATGTATTCGAAAGGCGCATCGTCAGGCTGTCCAAAACGGACAGGATAACTCGAAGGAATAAGACGATGAGCAAGGGCAAGGTACTGATCATCGGGTCCAATGCGACCCGGATCGAAACCAGGGACGGGCGCACGGGTGCTACCGGCCAGTATCTCAACGAGACCGTGGTGCCGATGCTGGCCCTGATCGATGCCGGCTACGAGGTGGTGATGGCGACGCCGAACGGCAACAAGCCGCATATCGACGAAGCCTCCGACAGCGCCGAACATTTCGGCGGTGATATTGCGGCTTACGAGAAGGCAAAAGCCTTCTGGGCAAACGACACATCGATGAACAGCGGCATGAAGCTGCGCGGCGCGATCGAACAGGGGCTCGACAATTTTGCGGCGATCTTCATCCCTGGCGGCCAGGGCCCGGTCGTCGACCTGATGATCGATCCCGACATGGGCGAGATCGCGCGGCATTTCCACGAGAAGAGCAAGCCTTCCGCCTATCTGTGCCACGGCCCGATGGCGACGGTCGCCGCCATGCCGCATGCCCGCGAATTCCGCTCGGCGCTGATCGCCGGTGATGAGGCCAAGGCGCGTGAATGGGCGAAGGGCTGGCAATATGCCGGTTACAGGATGACCGTCTTTTCCGACACGGAAGAAAAGGTCGTCGAGGATTATATTCTCCACGCAAAACTCTATTTCAACATGATCGAAGCACTGACGGCTGCAGGCGGTGATGTGAGCAAGACGAAGGTGGATTTCGAGCCGAATGTCGTCATCGACCGCGAGCTGATTACCGGCCAGAACCCGCGCTCGGACCATCCGATCGCAAAGGCACTGATCGAGATGCTGGATCGCCGGCTTAAGGGTTGAAAACTTGGCGGCGATACCGCCTCTGGCCTGCCGGCTTTCCTGGGGCGAGCCGCGTGTCTCGCCCCGCTCTTCGAGCCCCCACAAGGGGGAGAAGAACCTAGGCGACCGGGTTCCAATTGGGCCACGGCAGCTCGACCGAGTTAAGCCCTCCCCCTTGCGGGGAGGGTTGGGAGGAACTTCTTCATACACGCAACGGCTCAATCAAAGGAACGCACCATGACCACCAAGCCTGCCAAAATCGTCGCCATCCTCACCGCCCTGCCCGGCAAGGCGGGTGAACTGCAGGCTCTGCTGAGCTCAATGGCTCCCTCCTGCCGCTCCGAGCCGGGTAACCTGCGCTGGGACATCTGGCAGGATCGAGGCAACCCGGAGCGTTTCGTGCTCGATGAACTTTATGTCGACGAGGCCGCGGTTGAAGCCCATCGCGATACGCCCCATTTCAAGGATTACGCTGCAAGGATCGGCAGCCTGGCCGAGCGGACCGCCCATGTAGTCACGCCCGTCAATCTCGCCTGACACATAGCCCCCTTTGGAAAAACAAGGACACCCCAATGGCACTCAAGGATATTCTTCCAAGTCGGCTCGGTTTCGGCGCAGCCCCACTCGGCAACATGTTTCGCGACATTCCCGAAGACGAGGCACGCGCTACCGTGGAGGCGGCATGGACCGACGGCATCCGCTATTACGACAACGCACCCTTTTACGGCGCAGGTCTTGCCGAGATCCGCATGGGTGACGCATTGGCCGACAAGCCGCGCGACCAGTATGTGATCTCGACGAAGGTCGGCCGTTACATTCTCGACGAGATCGAGGATGTCAGTGCCCGCGACCAGGGCGAAAAGGCCGGCGTGTTCAGCCATGGCCTGCCCAACAAGGTGGTCAATGACTACAGCCATGACGGCACGCTGCGCTCGATCGAGCAGAGCCTGGAGCGGCTGAAGACAGACCATATCGAGATCGCCTTCGTGCACGACCTCGCCCAGGACTTTTGGGGCGACCGGTGGCTGGAGAAATTTGAGGAAGCCCGCAATGGCGCATTCAAGGCACTTGACCGGCTGCGCGACGAAGGAGTGATCAAGGCCTGGGGTCTTGGCGTCAACAAGGTCGAGCCGATCGAACTGCTGCTGGAACTCGACGAGCCGAAGCCCGACGCGTTTCTGCTGGCCGGCCGTTATACGCTGCTCGACCATGACAGAGCGCTGCAGCGGGTGATGCCGATGGTGGCGGAAAGAGGCTTGGGCGTTGTCGTCGGCGGGCCTTACAGTTCGGGCGCGCTCGTCGGCGGGCCGAATTTCGAATACGCGCCGATCAAGCCTGACATGGCTCAGAAGATCGCGAAGATCAAGGCAATCGCTGACCGGCACGGCGTCAGCATGAAGGCTGCAGGCCTGCAGTTCTCGCTCGCAAACCCGGCCGTTGCCGCCGTCATTCCCGGCGCCAGCCAGCCTTCTCGGATTGCCGAAGACAGTGCAGCCTTGAAGGAGGTCGTGCCCGCCGATTTCTGGCGGGAATTGCGGGCGGAAAAACTGGTGAACCCGGCCGCACCGCTGCCGGCTTGAGCAGGTCTCTCCGCTCCCACTCCCAGTAGATCATGCCCCGGCAGGTTTTCCGCCGGGGCATTTTTGTCAGTTGGCCATGGTCGAGCGATGCGCCCAGCCGGTCATGCGGCGCTCGAGAAAGGCCATTAGCGAATACATGGCGATGCCTTCAACGGCGAGCGCGAGCAGCCCTGCAAAGACCAGCGGCACGTTGAACTGGCTTTGCGCCGAGGCCATCATGTTGCCGAGGCCGTAATTCGACGCCACCGTCTCGCTGAGCACCGAGCCGACGAAGGCAAGCGTGATGGCGATCTTCAGCGAGCCGAAGAAATAGGGCATCGAGCGCGGAATGCCGACCTTGAGCATGATGTCGAGCTTCTTTGCCCCCAATGCCCTGAGCACATCCTCCGTCTCCGGCTCGATGGTGGCGAGCCCCGTGGCGACATTCACCACGATCGGGAAGAAGGAGATGAGGAAAGCAGTGATGACGGCGGGAATGGTGCCGATGCCGAACCAGATGACGAGGATCGGCACGACGGCGACCTTGGGGATGGCGTTGAAGCCGATCATGATCGGGTAAAGACCGGCATAGATCGTCTTCGACCAGCCGATGAACAGGCCGATCACCAGCCCGCCGATCACGGCCAAGCCGAAACCGAGCGTGGTGGTGAACAGCGTCTGGGCCGAGTTCTTCAGGAGCGGCGACCAGTATTGCACGACCGCCTGAAAAATGCGGCTTGGGGCCGGCAGGATGGTGACCGGCGTGCCGAGACCCCACACCAAGAGTTCCCAGAAGAGAAACATGCCGAGGGTGAACAGCCAGGGGGCTGCCTTGACCCAGTTGATGCGCGCGGGCTGTTTTGCGATTGCGGGTGTTGCGGCGGTGTTTTCCGTTGTCATGGTCATGCGGTCGCCCTCGCCTGCGCAATCTCGCCGTGAAGCTGGTGCACGAGGTCGTTGAACCTCGTTTCATACATGATCTCGAGGTCGCGCGGCCGCTCGAAGGGCACGCGATGCTCTTTCAGGATACGGCCCGGCCGCGCGCTCATGACAAAGATCTTGTCGGCGAGAAAGGCCGCCTCGCGCAGGTCATGGGTGACGAGAACGATGGTGACGCCCTGTGCTGCGTGAAGATCGCGGATGACGCACCACAACTCTTCACGGGTAAAGGCATCGAGCGCGCCGAAAGGTTCGTCGAGCATCAAGAGTTCCGGCTCGTGGATGAGGGCGCGACACAGGTTTGCGCGCTGCTGCATGCCACCGGAAAGCTGCCAGGGGAATTTCGCGCCAAAACCCTTGAGGCCAACGAGTTCAAGCAGATGCTCGGCCTTCTCGATATATTCCTTTTTGTTGGCGCGCAGGCGATGGCGGTGGCGTTCGACGATTTCGAGCGGCAGGAGGATGTTTTCCAGCGTCGTGCGCCAGGGCAGCATGGTCGGGTTCTGGAAGGCCATGCCAACGATCGAGACGGGTTGGGTGACATGCTGGCCGGCGACGATGACGGTGCCGACCTGCGGGATATGCAGACCGGTGACGAGCTTCATCAGCGTGGACTTGCCGCAGCCGGACGGCCCGACGACAGCGGCGAAATCGCCCTTGTCGACGCGCATGGTGAGGCCGGAGACCGCAAGCGTGCCTTCCGCGCCGCCATAACGCATGTCGACGTCATCGATGGATACGAGGTGTGCCATGGGGGTGTTCTTTCGGGTTATGTCGTGGTGCCGGCAGCCGCTCAGTCTTCGCTTTGCCCCTCATCCGCCTGCCGGCACCTCTCCTCGCGCGCGGGGAGAGGTGGAGCGCCGCATGCTGCGCTCTGGGTGAGAGGCAAAGGCGGTAGCAGTGAAGTCTGTCTTACGGCAGCATCCGCTCCGCCTTTTCCGGCAGGAAGCTGGCGTCAAACACCTGTTCGGCCTTGATTGCGCCCTTCAACCCCATGGAAATCTTCAGCGTCTCGATGGAAGCCGAAAGCCTTGCCATGTCGACGCCGCCGATGCCGTTTTCGACCACGTAGGGCGTCTTGATATTCATGGCGTTTGCCATGGTCAGGCGCTCAAGCTCGATATCCGGGTTGAGCGTTTCGTTACGCTTCAACACGGCATCGACCCCTTCCTTCGGATTGGCGACGGCTGCGGCAAAACCTTTTGCCAGCGCCTTCATGAAACCCTTCACCGCTTCCGGATTTTCCTTGGCGAAATCGGTATTTACCAGCACCGAGTTGCCGTAGAGATTCAAGCCGTGCTCGGCCATCAGGATGGTCGCGATATCGTCATCGGCGATCCCTTGCGCCTTCAGATTGAGGATGACCGAGAAGGCAAAACCGAAGACGGCGTCGACATCACCCTTGGCGAGCATCGGCTCGCGTACCGGAAAGCCGATCGACTCGATGGTGATCTTGCTGTCGTCGATCTTGGCCACCTGCTTGAAGGCCTTCCACTGGGCGAATGCGCCATCCGGCGGCGGCGCGCCGAGCTTCTTGCCTTCGAGCGACTTGGGATCACCGGTGACGCCGAGCGACTTGCGGCCGACGACAGCAAAGGTCGGGCGCTCATAGATCATCATCGCCGCCTTGACCTTCTGCGACGGGTCTTCATCGAGGAATTTTATCAGCGAGTTGATGTCGCCGAAGCCCATCTGGTAGGTACCGGTCGCGACACGCGGAATGGCTTCCACCGAACCGTTGCCGGTATCGATCGTGACGTTCAGCCCCTCTTCCTTGAAATAGCCCTTGTCCACGGCGAGCAGAAACCCGGCTGCCGGGCCTTCGAATTTCCAGTCGAGCGTGAACTTGATCGAGGTTTCGGCAAAGGCCGGGGCCGAGAACCCGGCGGTGAGCGCCACCGTGGCAAGAGCGGCAAGTTTGGTTAGATATCGACGCGTCAGCATTATGTTCCCCTGCTGGTTGTTATTGCCCCATAAAAAACGACAAATCGACAACCGCGCAAGTGGGAATTGCACATTTAATCATCAATATTTCGAGTGCTTATTTTCAAATCACAAATTTGACGGCCTCACCATCACAGCAAGCCACATTCAGACTGGCCGCGCGATCCCGCAACCCGTAGCAGGCACAGGGGCAGGAACGGGTTAACCGTGACAGAAAAGAAGATGAGACCAACCTAAATTACGATTGCCGATCCCGACAGCTGGCCTATTTTCTCCACCTGGAGGACGAAGCATGCGCATAAAGCTATTTCTTGCCTGCGTGGCGGTGTTGACCGTCGCATGGCTTACAGGCCTTTTTGCATTGGTATGGTCGCTGATCTGAACCCGGGACGCCCTATCTGCGGCGGTTCTTCTCAGCTACCGACAAGGCAATGACGGCGCCGAAATAACCGACCTGCATGAGGGCGAGAGACGCTGCACCAAAGCCCATGGCCCACCAGAAACCATCGCCCGAGATCAGACTGGCGCAAGTAACGATGGCCGACATGACCAGCATTTTCAGAAAACCGCAGGGCAGCTGAAGATGGCGAAAAAGGTTTTCCATGCACTCCCCCAACAATTAACTGGACATTAACTTATCTCAACTTGTCGATACGTCATACCCCATATGAGTGATGTTTATTCGAATTTCGAAATACTCTCACCGCAGCTCTTTTTTCGTAGAAAGGACAGAGTTCCAGAGCCGACAGCCATCGAGATGACGGCTTATTGACCTGCAAACGGCTCGCACCGTGCTAAAGCGTCCCCTCATAGACACCCAGGCATAGGAGCCACCATGCCGGACCATACGGGACCATCCCTGCACCATCTCACTCGGGCGACCATGCTGCGGATGCTTGTTGCGGCCAGCCTGCTGCCCATTCTCACGGAGCCTGCCATGTCGGAAACGAAGGAAAATCGGCTCATCGATGCCGCCCGTGCCGGAGACAACCCGGCGATTGCCGCGCTCATCCGGGACGGCGCGGCAATCGACCCGCGCGACGCGCAGCGCCGGACGCCGCTTCTGATCGCCACCCATGCCAACAATATCGAAGCAGCACGGCTGCTGATCGAAGCGGGGGCGGATGTGAATGCCAAGGACTCCATCCAGGACAGCCCCTATCTCTATGCCGGTGCGAGAGGACATATCGATCCTGCGGCTGACACTCGCCCACGGCGCGGACCTGAAAAGCACCAACCGCTATGGCGGCACGGCGCTGATCCCGGCCTCCGAGCGCGGCCATGTCGAGACCGTCGACACATTGATCAAGGCCGGCATCGACGTGAACCACGTCAACAATCTCGGCTGGACCGCGCTGATCGAGGCGATCATCTTGAGCGACGGCGGAAAGCGCCATCAGGCGATTGTCAGACTGCTCATCGATGGCGGCGCAAGGATCGACATCGCCGACAAGGACGGCGTGACGCCGCTGGAGCATGCGAAGGCGCGCGGATATGCGGAGATTGTGGAGATGCTGGAGGGAGCGGCACAGTAGCACCTGACGGAGCCGTCCCGAGATCGGGAAGCATCAGCATGCGGACCGGCACATGCACGAGCAGACTATTGCCCGTCGATCAGCTGTGAAACCGTGACAAATTCAAACCCGCGTGCCCGCAAACCATCGATGATCTTCGGCAGGGCTTCCCGCGACAAGGACCTGCTGCCATACATGACATGTAGCAAGACGATCGAGCCATTGCGGGCGTTTTCGATGACATGCTCGGCAATGAAGTCGGCACTCGCCGCGGTTTCAGGAAAGGATTCCGGCTCGACATCCCACATGATCGTCTTGCGATCGTTTCTCGACAGATACCAGGGCAAGGTGACGAGCTTCTTGCCGTAAGGCGGGCGAAAATAGATCTCTCCCTGATATCCCACTGCCCGTATCGCCGCGTCCGTGCGCTCGATCTCCGAAGCGACCGTCTGCGGTCCGGCCAGCGTCATGTCGGGATGGGAATAGGTGTGATTGCCCACTTCATGCCCGGCTTCGATGATCGCGCGAATGCCGGCCGGATTCTCTTCGATCTCCCTGCCGATCAGGAAGAAGGTGGCAGTTACATCCCGCTCCTTGAGCAGGGCAAGTACATCCGGCGTGAAGCGAACCGATGGACCATCATCGAATGTGAGGGCGATAACAGGTCGCTCGGTCTCCACTCGCGCAAAGATGTCGCCAAACATCTGTGTCGTTCGAGACTTGCTGAACAGGAAGATGCCGAAAAAGGCACCGAAGGCGGTCACGACAATCATGCCAGATACAAGAATCCGCCGCCTAACCAAATGACGTCCCCCTCAAGACAATCGCAACCCTGACGTTGATCGAGCAGCTCTTTGTTGCAATTGCGGCGGCGCCAAAAGGTTAGTCGCCGCTAATTTGAAGCCGAGCCAACATCTTTTCCACCCTACGGCTACGGAACATGTAGAGCCCGACTCACCTTTCGTCTAAAGCCTCCTGCCGATGGAATGATGCCGGCTCCAAGCCGGCCACAGTACCGGAGACAGTGATGAGACAGGACGAGACGATCAGCAGGGGCAGCTTTACCGTGCGGCGCGCGGATGTGATGGCAACCATGGAGGAGCAGCGTAGTGTCGGCACCCAATTGGCCGATCACGCGATCGGGCCATGGAGAAAGCTGAAGTGGATCTCGATCATCGCGATACTTCTGATGGTGGTGGTGATGGTCGTTGCCGACCGGATGCCGAATCTTCAGGTAGACAGTCAGTTCTGGACGACGATCGGCTTCGTGATGCTGGCCGTCTTCGGCCTTCTCTACAAGTTCAGCAGCTGGAAGCTTCAAAGAGCCTTGCACCGGCTGGACGGCGCAGGAAGCGTGAAGGCCAAGACGCTGGCCAAGGCACTCGAAAAGCGGATATTCAAGGGACGCGACAGTGTGCGAGGTGAAGCACGCTTCAGCGAGACCGGCTTCGAACTGGTGCAGGATGGCGTAAAATTCTCCGCCGACTATGACGACGAAATACGGATCGGCTTCATTTCGGAGCGGAACGGTTTTGTGCAGATCACCCCCGGCGACGCCCGCAACCTGCCGGACGTGATCTTCTTCATTCCTCTTGCAAACATGTCGGAGCCTCAGGCGCTTCTGGAGCAGGTGAAGCGCTCCTCGTCCTTCATCTTCACCTACGTTTGAGACTGGACGCGATTTCGCTTGCGACCGGGATGCCGGATCGCGAGCGCCCATTTT
The DNA here is from genome assembly GCA_002376235.1 of Neorhizobium sp. UBA3556. Taxonomy (GTDB): domain Bacteria; phylum Pseudomonadota; class Alphaproteobacteria; order Rhizobiales; family Rhizobiaceae; genus Neorhizobium. Next base: position 343,812 of record DFNX01000003.1, read on the forward strand.
AGATTGGACTTATCCGCCCCGGTCTGCCACAAGCGCGGCCGGGCGCGACTGCCGTTAACTTTAGAACGGGGTCGGGCGATAGATTGACGTCACGTCGTTGCCGCGAGATCACGCTGGCCGTCCGCTAAATCCCTGATTTTTCCTTATCCCCTGCCCTCGACGACCTTGATCAGGTCCTCGCGGACGGAACCGATATGGGTGGCGAGCAGCTTGCCCGCCTTTTCGAACTTGCGGGCGCGGATGAGGCCGATCAGTTCGGCATGTTCGAACATCGCCTTTTCCATTGCCGCTTCGTTGGAAAGCTGCAGGCGGGTGTAGCGGTCGCTGGTCTGCAGGAGCGAGGCGACGATCTGCCGGCTTCTTGGCATGTCGGCGCGGTGATACATGGCCATATGCAGGTCGGCGTTCAGGCGGCCGTAATCATCCCGCTCGCCCGAGGCGATCGCCTTGACGTATTCGGCCTGACGCTCGTCGAGTTCGGCCAGATCCTTCTCGTTCAGCGCCGGGGCGGAGGCGAGAAGCAGCCGCGGTTCCAGCATGATCCTGAGATCGAACACATCGTCAATTTCGGCCCGCGACAGTTCAGAGACGATCGCGCCCTTTTGCGGCAGGATTTTCACCAGCCCTTCTGCCTCCAGCTGGAACAGCACTTCGCGCACCGGAATACGGCTGACGCCATAGGTTTCCGCCAATGCGTCCTGCCTGAGCTGCGTGCCGCCTTCATATTTTCCGGACAGGATCGCCTGCCGGATCTCGGTGATGAGGGCGCCCGAAAGCGTCTTGTGTTTCAGTTTTAGGGCCATACCCCCTCCGCTACACCATTTCCGTCGAAAAGCCAGTTGACTCTCAAAATGTATAAAATCTACATTATACCCAATAAAAGGGAACAGAAATAATGACGACAGCCTTATCGAGGAGTGGGCCGCCGCCTGCTCTTGCCAAAGCCCTCATTGCGACTTCGGAAGGCGTGCTCGCCGTCGAAAAACTGCTGGTGGCCGCGTTCATGGCGCTGGTTCTCGCCCTTATCCTGCTCAATGTCGTGACGCGTTATGCCGGCATGCCGCTCTACTGGGTGGATGAGGCGGCAGTCTATGCGATGGTATGGCTGACATTCCTCGGCGGCTCGGCGCTGACCCGCCTCAGGCTCGATTTCGCGGTAACGCTTCTGAGCGACAAATTGCAGAAGAAGAATGCCGAACGGCTGCAGGCTTTCGCCACCTTCCTCGCCTTCCTGTTTTCCGTCTCGCTTGCCGTGATGTGCTGGAACTGGATGGATCCGATGGGCATCGCGGCCGCAGGCTTCGACGCAAGGGAATATGCCGGCGAGAGCTTCAACTTCCTTTATACCGAGCGCACCCAGACGCTGGACTGGCCCGTCTGGGCAATCAGCCTGATCGTGCCGCTGTTTGCCGTGAGCATGTCCCTGCACACAGCCGCCAACCTGGTCGAGGAGCTCGGTTTCGCGCCGAAAAAGGTGCGTCGCGACCTTACCAGCGCGGAGGGGGTGAACTGAGATGGTGACCTCCGCAGCCTTTCTTTTCGTCATGCTGGTCGGTGTTCCGATCGGGCTTTGCCTTTGCATTGCCGCCGCAGTCTATATCTGGGCGAGCGGCAATACGCTGCTGTTTGCCAGCTTCCCGGTTCAACTTTTCGGCGGGGTGGACAATTACGGCCTGATCTCCATTCCGCTCTTCGTGCTGATCGGCGAAGTGATGAATGGCGGCGGCATCACGAAGCGCATCATCGCCATGACAATGGCCATGATCGGCGCGATGAAGGGCGGGCTTGCCTATGTGAACCTGATCGCCAACATGTTCGTCTCCTCGATCCTCGGTTCGGCCACCGCACAGGTTGCCATCATGGCGCAGATGATGGTGCCGGAGATGGAAAAGAAGGGCTATGACAAGACGTTTGCGGCCGGGCTTACCGCCTATGCCGGCATGCTCGGGCCGATCATTCCGCCATCGATCATGTTCGTCGTCTATTCGGTCCTGGCGCAGGTGCCGGTCAGCGACATGCTGGCGGCGGGCATGATACCGGGCGTGCTTCTGACGATCATCTTCTGCATCGTCATCGCCGGCATGGGCTGGTTCGTTTATGACTATCCGCGCGGCGAACGCCGCACGCTCGGCGAACGGGCAAAGATCATTCTCGGCGCACTGCCGACACTTTCCATCCCGTTCATCATCGTTGGCTCTATCCTTGCCGGTATCGCCAACCCGACGGAAGCGGCCGCAGTCGGCGTCGTTGCCGCCATTCTCGTCGGCCGCTACTGGATCGGCGAACTGTCCTTCGCGCAACTGCCGAAGATGCTTTTGAAGGCCGGCATCTATTCCGCCGTCGTGCTGCTGCTGGTTGCGGCTGCCGCCGTGTTTTCCTGGGTTCTCGTCTATGGAATGGTGCCGCAACAGGTGGCGCTGTGGGTGCAGACGATCGCATCCGACCCGATCACCTTCATGCTGCTCGTTAACGTCATCCTGCTGGTCATCGGCACCGTCATCGACGGGGCGCCGGGCCTGATCATGACGGTGCCGATCCTCTTGCCGATCGCGACCGAAGTCTATGGCATCGACCCGGTCCATTTCGGCGTGGTCGTGGTCATCAACCTCGTGCTCGGTTTCCTGTCGCCACCGGTCGGCCTCTGCTTCTTCGTCGCCTCGGCGGTGACGGGGGCAAAACCCGGCAAGATGTTCATCGTGACGCTGCCCTTCTTTTTCGCCGCCTGCGCGCTGCTCGTGCTGCTCTCGATCTTCCCGGCGATCTCGACCTATTTCGTCAAATAACTGCCCCAAAACCATAAAACTCCAGAGGATGAACCAATGACGATTTCCCGCAGAACATTCCTCCGCAACACGACGCTTGCTGCCGCAGGCGCCGCGGCAACGACGCTATCCATGCCCAACGTGCTGCGCGCGCAGGAAGCCAAGACATTCCGTCTCGGCATCACCACGCCGCCCGGCCATCCGTGGAACAATGCCGCACTGAAGGTGGGCGAAATGCTGAAGGCCGAGACCAAGGGCCGTCTCGACCTCGCCGTCTTCCCGGCCAACCAGCTCGGCACGGAAGCCGTGATGCTGCAGCAGATGCAGGCCGGCTCGCTCGATTTCGGCTGGATCATGACCGCCGAGCTCGGCTCACGCATTCCCTCGATCGCAGCGATCAACGCGCCTTACCTGGTCGATTCCACCGCAAAGGTCGCCAAACTGGTGCGTGATCCGCTGGCGATGAAGATGCTCGATGTGCTGCCGAAGGAAACCGGCACGCTGGGTCTTGCCTGGGGCATCACCACGATGCGCGTCGTCTTCACCGCCAAGGAAATTGGTGGCCTCAGCGATCTGAACGGCATGAAGTTGCGCATCAACACGACGCCGGCCTATCGCGATTTCTACCAGCTGCTCGGTGCCGCCCCGACCCCGATCCCGACGCCGCAGGTGTTCGATGCGATGTCCAACGGCCAGGTGGACGGGCTCGAGGCCGATCTCGATTTCTCGTGGAACCAGCGGTTCGACAAGGTTTCGAAGACGATGCTGAAGATGAATGCAATCTTCATGCCCTGCGTCGCCCTCGCCTCCGGCCGCGTCTGGAAGGACGTATCCGCTTCTGATCGCGAGCTGATCACCAAGCTGACCAAGGAAGCGCTCGACGCCCAGATCGACGCGACCGTCGCCAACGAGGCCAAGCTGCTCGACGAGTTCGGCAAGGTCATCACGGTCAAGGACGTGCAGGTGGCAGACGCCGGCAAGGTGATTGCCGAATACGACAAGATCTGGCTGCCCAAGGCCCCGATCCTCGCCGACCTGCGCAAGCTGGGTGCGACGCTGTAAGGCTCAATTTCGAGGGTGCCTGACGAGGACTTTTGTGCGGCGCGTCTCCAGTTGGGGGCGCGCCGTTGTTCTTGCTGTCAGCGCCGAGCGCTCCGAATGATCTCCCCTCTTGTGGGGAGATCAGCCAGACGCCCGGTCATCGCCGTTTCGTTACCGCGCAAACCTCTTTGCTGCGGCGACGCAAAGGATGACGCCGAGGGTGACGATGAACATGGATGAGGTTACCTGCTCGCCGAGCAGAAGTGCTGCCAGCGCCAGGCCGAAAAACGGCTGAATGAGCTGCAGCTGGCCGACTGTCGCCGTGCCGCCCTGCGACAGGCCGCGATACCAGAAGATGAAGCCGATCAGCATCGAAAAGAGCGAGACATAGGCGAGGCCCGCATAGGCCGGGCCGCCAACGCCTGCAAATGTCTCCGGCATCAGCGCCAACGCGCCGACGGCCATGACCGGCAGCGAGATGACCAGAGCCCAGCAGATGACCTGCCAGCCGCCGAGCCGCTTCGACAGTGCCGCACCTTCTGCATAACCGAGGCCGCAGACGATGATCGCCGCCAGCATCAGCCAGTCACCGAAGGAAAGGCCGATCGAAGCCGCCGTTCCGCCCTGCGCCAGCGCGAAGCCCGTTACCAGCATGCTGCCGAGAACAGCAAAGACCCAAAAGGCCAGCTTTGGCCGCTCACCGCCGCGAATGACACCGAAGATTGCGGTTGCGAGCGGCAGAAGCCCGATGAAGACGACCGAATGGGCTGAGGAGATATGTTGCAGCGCCAGTGCGGTGAGCAGCGGAAAGCCGACGACGCAGCCGAGTGCGACGATGACGAGCGAAAAAATCTCGCTGCTCTGCGGCCGTTTCTGCCGGAAGGCCAGAAGCAGGAGAAGCGACAGGAGACCGGCAATCGTGCCGCGGGCGACGGTCAGGAACAGCGGATCGAAACCGATCACCGCGAGCCTCGTGGCCGGCAGCGAACCGGAAAAGATCAGCACGCCGATAAAACCGTTGAGCCAGCCCGATAGACCGCGATCCATGTCATTCTCCAGTATTTCGATCGGCTGGGACGCCGATATGAGGTATTGCGACGATGCCGCGCTTGTCCTTCTCCCCGTGATGACGGGGAGAAGGAGGCTAGACGCACGGTCCTTATCCTCCCGAAGACGTGGCTTTGCCAGAAACAGTCTGATACAATTATTCGAAACTGTTATGGTGCAATGACCAGTACGGATGGGAAATATGGATCTCGCGGCTGGAGCAGCGGAAACCAAGGCGGAAATGGTGATGGGCGTGATCCGGCAGCGGATCACCGGGCGGACGCTGACTCCGGGGGCGAAGCTGCCTTCGGTGCGCTCGCTTGCAGCGACACTTTCGGTTTCCACATCGACAGTCGTTGATGCCTATGAGCGGCTGGTCGCAGAAGGCGCGATCGTCTCGCGGCCGGGATCGGGGTTTTATGTCGCCAACCAGGCAGCACCCTTTTCACCCGCCGAAGCGGGACCGAAACTCGACCGGGCGGTCGATCCGTTCTGGATCTCACGACAATCGCTGGAAAGCAGCGAAGACAGTTTGAAACCCGGCTGCGGCTGGCTGCCGCCTTCATGGCTTCCGGAAGAGGCGATGCGCAAGGCGCTCCGAACACTTTCCCGCGCAGACGCATCCTCACTCTCAGACTACGGGATGCCACTGGGGCTTTTGCCGCTGCGCCGGCTGATCTCGCGGCGGATGGGCGAGCGCGGCATCGAGGCTTCGCCGGATGAGATCATGCTGACGGAATCCGGCACGCAGGCGATCGACCTTCTCTGCCGTTTCCTGATCGAGCCCGGCGATACCGTGCTGGTTGACGACCCCTGCTATTTCAATTTTCACGCACTTTTACGGGCGCATCGGGCGAAGATCGTCGGTGTGCCCTACACCGCAAACGGACCGGATCTTGCAGCGTTTGCGGCAACCGTCTCGGAGCATCGACCGCGGCTCTACATCACCAATTCGGCAATCCACAACCCGACCGGTGCGGTGCTTTCTCCGGTCACCGCGCATCGCGTCCTGAAAATCGCGGAAGAGTTCGACCTGACGATCATCGAGGACGATATCTTTGCCGATTTCGAGATGGTTGCTGCACCGAGGCTTGCGGCTTTCGACGGGCTGGAACGGGTGATCCATATCGGCAGCTTTTCAAAAACGCTGTCGGCCGCGGCGCGCTGCGGTTTCATCGCGGCACGGCCGGACTGGATCGAGGGGCTGACCGACCTGAAGATCGCCACCTCCTTTGCCGGCGGGCGGATGACCGAGGAAGTGGTTCATGCAGCGCTTTCGGACGGCGGATATCGCAAGCATCTTGATGTGCTGAGAGCACGGCTTTCCAAGGCAATGGCAGAGGTGACGGAGAGGCTTGCGGCAATCGGCATCGAGCCGGTGCTGCGGCCGCAATCCGGCATGTTTTTATGGTGCCAGCTTCCCGGTGAGGCTGACGCTGCCGAGGTGGCGCGCGCCTGCCTCAAAAAGCAGATCGTGCTTGCTCCCGGCAATGCCTTCAGCCTGTCGCAATCGGCCAGGAACTGCATGCGTTTCAACGTCTCGCAAACGCTTGATCCGCGTGTTTTCGAGACGTTGAAAAATGCATTGAAGAGCTGACGATCAACTCCTTTTCAGCTTCACACCGAAGCCGAGAACGAAGCTGACCAGCGCGCCGAGCGCAGCCGTGCCGTAAAGCCAGGTGGCCGTATCGCCAGCGGAGCCTGTTGAAAGGCTGGCCGTCAGGCCGGTCGCGGTGGCGATCGTGCCGGAGAGCGCAGCACCCACCGCGTAACCTGCGGTGGACATGGTGGGCAAGAGGGCACTGGCGAGATCGCGGTCCTGCCGGTCGGCAGCATCCATTGCCGCTTCGTTGACATTGGCCCAGGCGAGACCGAAACCGACGCCGACCAGAGCCTGACCGAACACGATCAGCGGCAGCCAATGCAGGCCGATCGCAATGGCGATCGCAGCAAAGCCGGCAAGCAGGAAGAGAGGCCCCAACCACATCGTCGCATTGCGCCAGGCGAAAGCTTCGTATCGGCTGGCAAACATGGCGACGACGCTCCAGGAAATCGCCATGGTGACGACGACATAACCGACGACTGCCGGTCCGAGACCGAATACGTCACTGGCGAAAAGTGCCAGATAGGTGCTGCCGGCCGAATGCCCCGCCGACATCAGGAACAGGATGAGAAAGGCACGGCCGAGTACCGAGCCGGAGCGGAACGAACCGGCGGGGAAAAGTCGCGCACCGAAACGGCCATCGAGCACGCCGACGGACAGCAGTGCCACTATGCCTGTGACCAGCAACGCGGCCTGCCAAAGCGGCTGCGCACTTGCCGAAGACAGCGCAAAGACGAGTGCCGTCAGCACGCAGAGGCCGACGGAAACCGGCGCAAAGCTTGCCGCCCTTCCGCCGCTGGTCTTCGGTTCTGCAAGAGCGGTAAAAAGCGCCAGCGTGACCAGGAAAGGCGTCACGGCGAGGAAGGAGGAGCGCCAGGAGACCGTCTCGGTGATCAGTCCGCCGATCAGCGGCCCGAGCAGCGCCGTCACCGCCCAGACGGTGGCTTCGACGGCGAATACGCGGGCGATGAGAGGTGATGCAAAATTGGCCGGGATGAGGCTGTAGCAGATTGCCACGATCAGGCCATCCGCCACGCCCTGCAGCAAACGTCCGAAGACGATCCAGCCGAAGGCGGGGGCAAAAAAGGCGATCAGACCGCCAAAAGCGAAAATGAGGGATGCAATCGCAAGGCTGATGCGCACGCCGAGCCGATCACGGACCGAAGCCGCCGCCGTTCCGCCCGCGATAGAGCCGATGAAATAGAGGCTATAGACCCAGCTGTACCAGTCACGCCCGCCCAGTTCGGCGGCTGCAAGCGGCATGGCGGAAACGATGGCGAACTGGTTGAAGGCATGAAGCCCGATGCCGCTTGAGATCAGCGCCAGCATGCGGCCGCTCTCGCCGCGCAACAGGCTGGCATAGCCCGCAGCCTCGGCTCCATCCAGTCTGGCATCCCGCATCGGGCCGTTCCGTTCCTCGATCAACTCCGTCATTCAACTCATACCTTTTCATGCCGGCCGGCTTCAACCAGGCCTTTCCTCTTCAGGATCGGCACCCTAAAATCTCAACCTTAGTTGAGGTCAATGGCAAAAGATGACGAAATCCGAAAAGATCAAAGCGCTCCAGGGCATGAGTGTGGGACAGGTTGCCGAGCGTTCCGGCGTGGCGATTTCAACGCTGCATTTCTATGAGGAGGAAGGGCTGATCGAAAGCTGGCGCAATGGCGGCAATCACCGACGCTACAGTCGCGACGTCCTGCGGCGCATCGCGGTCATCCGGGTGGCGCAAAGGGCCGGCGTGCCGCTCAAAGAGATTGCCGAGGCGCTCAAATCCCTGCCGCAGAAACGCACGCCGACCGCTAAGGACTGGGCGCGGCTTTCCGCCCGGTGGAAAGCCGAACTGGATACCCGGATAGAAGTACTGACGCGGCTGCGCGACGAGCTGACCGGCTGCATCGGTTGCGGCTGCCTGTCGCTGAAAGCCTGCCCCTTGCGCAATCCCGGCGACCAGCTGGCAAGTGCCGGAAGCGGCCCGCTTCTGCTTTGCGCCGCAGATGAGGGCTGATTCGCAGCGCCGATGCGACGCAATATCCCCGCGCTCAAATCAAAGGCATAATGATCAATCAATAACCGCCGTATGATCGTTTTTTCGGCGCGTGACATTTTTGCTACAGCCTTTTTAGAGATCGCTCCTACATGCCTTGTCATCACGCAATGCTTATGGAGGGAAAATCCATGAAGGGTCTTTTCATTCTCGCCGCTTCCGTCGCCGCTCTCAGCGCATCGACCGCAGCCTATGCAGCAGATGCCGTGGAGCAGATCCCGACCGCGCCGGTCGCCATTGAAACCGCTCCGTCCTTTACCTGGGAAGGCTTTTATCTTGGCGCCCATACCGGTTACGGCTGGGGTGATGGCGATCTCGAAGGCGTCGGCTCGGATAATTTCGACGGCTGGAGGCTGGGCGCCTTTACCGGTTACAACTGGCAGCTCTCCAACGGTTTCGTCGCCGGTATCGAAGGCGATGTGAACTACGACTGGAACGATGACAGCATCGGCGCAGGCTTCGATGCCGAAAGCGGCTTTTCCGGCTCGGTGCGCGGCCGTGTCGGTTACGCCTTTGACCGCACGCTCGTTTATGCAGCCGGCGGCTGGACCGCAAGGAATGTCGAAATCGACGGACCTGGCGGCTTCAATGACGACGACACCCTGCATGGCTGGACGATCGGCGCCGGCGTCGATCACGCCTTTACCGACAACATCTTCGGCCGGCTGGAATATCGCTACAACGACTATGGCAGCGGCGAAATCGGCGGCCTCGACGTCGACTTCAACCAGCATGTCTTCCAGGTCGGCGTCGGTGTGAAGTTCTAAAACTATCGCCTGAACAGGCACGAGGAGAAGCTGTCCGCACGGGCTGTGCGGGCAGCTTTTTTATTGGGACGCCAGCCGAACCTCAGGAACGGCGCTTTGTCAGGCGGATATCGACATTGCCGATATCCTCTCCGTTACCCCAGCCGAGAGCCCGGTAAAAACGGGCCGCCCGGGTATCCCTGCCGGTTTCCAGCCAGATCTCGCCGTGATGCCTGAAAAGCTCTGCCTCGGCGGCGAGCATGAGCTTTTTTCCAAGCCCCCTTCCCTCGAAGGCCGGAAGCACGAAGGCAGCGAAAAGCGATGCATCGTCGACATCGATCATCGAGAAGCCCACGACCTCGTCATCGACAACCGCCACCCAGGCGCAGGCAGATGCGGCGATCATTTCGGCAACCGCTTCCTCGGTAATGCCCATCTGCGCAAGCTGCTCGATGGAGAGATGGTTCTCCCGTACCGAGGTGCGCACCCGAAACACGTCCGGGACATCGGATAAAAGGGCGGGCCTGATTTCTGCAGGCATGTCTCAGGCTCTGGGTATGAAGGCGGATCTGGGAAGACGGACCTAAGATATGATAACGACGAGAGGTCCACGGCTAAACACATGCGTTAAAATCACAGGCGGTGATATGCAACAGATAAAGACGGAACGCACGCTTATCACCCTCGTCCGCGCTGATGATGCGGAGGATATTTGTGCCTATTACCTGCGCAATGGCGATCATCTGGATCGCTGGGAGCCGCTGCGCCCGGCAGATTATCATACGCCCGAGGCATGGAAGATCCGCACCATGGATTTTGCCGTCGAAATTCTGAAAGGCTTTGCCTACCGATATGTCGTGCGGCTGGAAGGAAACCGCGAGATTATCGCGGTGGCCAATTTCACCGGCGTCGTGCGCGGTGTCTTCCTGGCCAGCTATCTCGGCTACTCGCTCGACCGGACGATGCAGGGCAAGGGCCTGATGTTCGAGGTTTTGGACACACTCATCCCTCACGTTTTGCGGCAATACGGGCTCCATCGGATCATGGCGCATTACATGCCGGAAAATGTGCGAAGCGGTGCACTGTTGCAGCGGCTCGGCTTCGAGGTGGAAGGACGGGCCAGAGACTATCTCAAGATCAACGGAGAATGGCGCGACCATGTGCTGACGGCGCGGATCAACGATGCCGGATAAGCTTATCCAAAGCAGGGAGAGGTAATGATCATTGTCATCGAGGGTATCAGTGCTGCGGGCAAGACCACATGGTGCCGGAAGCATGCGCAGGCCCATCTGATCCGGGAAAGCTACCCAGCCGATCGCAAGCAACAGCCCGAGATCGGATTGGCGACAGCGCATTACTGGGCGGACTGGAATGCCAAGCGGTGGGGCGATGCGCTTTCGATGGAACAGGCGACCGGCCATGCGATCTGCGACACCGATCCGCTGAAGCTGCATTACAACTGGTGCATGTTGCAGATCGGCGCTCTTCCGAGGTCCCAATGGGAGCTGCAGCTTGAGACGAGCCGCACGACATTTCTGGAAAGGCGGATCGGTTTCGCCGATGCCTATCTCGTCAAGACTATAGACCCGGTGATCGCCCGGCGACAGCGGGATGGCGATACGTCCCGCCTGCGCGACCGGTTCGATCAGAATGTACTGCTGCAGCCGGCGCTGATCCGCTGGTACAAGCAGATGGACAAGGTTCTCGGCGGACGCGTGCACTGGGGGCTGCCGGAAACGGGATTTTCACCCGATGCGATCAACGCCAATCCGCTGCGTTACGATATCGGCGCGTTCGATGCGTTCATCGCGTCGCTCGACGAGTGATCCAGGGACTGCCGACCGCCCCTCACCCGTGGCTGGAATTGTTCGGCACGACGGGTTCCTCATCCTTCACCTTGGCGCGGTGGAAGATGAACATGCCGGCGATGACGATGATGGCGGCGCCGGCAAGCGTCTGATTGTCAGGGAAGTCGCCGAAGAATGCCCAGCCGAAGACGATCGCCCATAGAAGCAGGGTATATTGCAGCGGCGCCAGAACCGAGGCGGGCGCCAGTTTCAGCGAGCGCGTGATCAACAGATGCGCCGAGCAGGAGACGACGCCGAGAAGCAGGAGTGCGAAAAGCTCGCTTCCGGTAAACGGGCTCCAGGTGCCGACGCTGAAGAAGATGCCGGCGACGAGCGCGCCGAGCGTCTGCCAGGTGACCAGCGTTACGTCCGGCGTGGAGCGCAGCACGCGGCCAAGCACCAGCGACAGGGCGAAGGACAGGCTACCGATCAGCGCGAACATCGACGGCCATGACAGCATGGCTTCCGAGGGGCGAAGCGCGATGATGACGCCGATAAAGCCGATAAAGACGGCAAGCCAGCGCCGCCAGCCGATCCGTTCTCCAAGGAAGAAATGCGAAATCGCCGCGACATAGATCGGCCCGGCCATGTAGAAGGTCATGACATCGGCGAGCGGCATGTAGACCACGGCGGCGTAAAACAGCCCGGTATCACCGGTTGCCATCAACACGCGGACGAATTGCAGGCCCGGCTTTTCGACCTTGAGGAGCGCGGTTGTCGAACTGCGCGCCAGCATCGGACCCAGAACGAGAAAGGCACCCAGCGAGCGCAGCAGCAGGACCTGCCCGACGGAAAAGCTGGCGACCAGCCATTTGCCCATGGCATCGTTCAAGGCGAACATCAGGTCGCCGACAAGCATCAGAAGAATGCCGGCCAGAATGGCGTTGCCGCCGACGGCATAGGCCGTTGTTGCTTTCATGATCTTGAGGCGCTCCGCGACGCCGCTTTCGAAGGCGGCCGGGAACGCGCTGGGGGAGAAGACCCCGAGCCATACCGGGATCGTCTCGATACCTGTTGGAATGGCCGCTCCTTACTCCTCATGCCAACCCTTTTGCAAGCGGCATTAAAGCACAATGTCATATTGCCCTGCGGCAATCACGACGGAGCGACCGAAAGCCCTCATTCAGCCGCGGCGGGCGGCATCGATGGCGGCAACATCGATCTTCCTCATCGTCATCATCACATCGAAAGCGCGTTTGGCCTCCGCACCACCGATCTCAAGCGCTTCCATCAGCGTGCGTGGCGTGATCTGCCAGGAAATGCCCCAGCGATCCCTGCACCAGCCGCATTCGCTTTCCTCGCCGCCATTGTTGACGATGGCGTTCCAGTAGCGGTCGGTTTCCTCTTGATCCTCGGTGGAGATCTGGAAGGAGAAGGATTCGTTGTGCTTGAAATGAGGGCCGCCGTTGAGGCCGACGCAAGCGACGCCGGCCACGGTGAACTGGACCACCAGAACATCGCCCTCAACGCCATCCGGATAATCACCGGGTGCGCGGATCACGGCACCGATCGCGCTATCGGGAAAGGTTTCGGCATAAAACCGCGCCGCGTCTTCCGCATCCTTGTTGTACCACAGGCAGATCGTGTTCTTGTTCATGGCAAGCCTCCCGTTGCTGCTGCGTCCGGTTCTCCCCTTCTGGTTCTCCCCTTCTGGTTCTCAGGGGGGGGGAAGCGGATCGCAGATCCATCTCGTATTCAAGACGTAGGGCGGATCGCAGATCCGACAGCAGCTTTCATTTTTTGCCGATAAAATAGTGATCGACGATATTGTGGCCGTTCTTCAGGATATGGGCGGCCAGTTCAGGATCGCCGCCTTCAAAGGTTTCCGGATCACCGCCGCAGAGGAGGACGAAGAGCTTCTGGTGAGCGACGGCGACGAAATAGTCCCGGGCCGGCGGCGCTTCCGTCCAGTCGGTCGATTTCAGCTCTTGCGCGGCTTCAGCCGTCGCATCCTCGATCGCCTTGTAGATCGTCGCCATCATGGCCTGTCGGGCACGCTCCTCGATCTGCGCATATTGTCTCTCAGCCGGGGTCAGGACGGGGCAGCTGTCACTCATCGGATAGGTCTCCCTGGGTAATCTGAACAAGCGGGATTTCTCGCACCGCAATGCGTCGGCAATGGGTCAATGGCACGGTCAACCGGCGAGCTTTTCTAGAAGGACGTGTGCTGTGGGCCATTGATAACGCACCAGTTCCACGGCCGGATTGCCCGCGCGCTCGACCGTTCTCGTTTCGATGACCCGGCCGCCAAGCCTGTCATAAACGGCGGTTGCCCCGGTGTTTTTGGCAAAGGCGACCAGATGAACCGGCAAATCCTTTCGCGGGTCATCGAAGACGGAGAGCGCCTCGCGCAGAAGGGATTTAGCCACGCCCTTTCCCTGGAATGACGGGGAAACATAGAGATTGTGCAGATAGGTGCCGAATTCCGTTTCCTCGTTAAAGACGAAGCAGCAGAATCCTGCAATTTGCGTACCTTCGCAGGCAATGATGATCAGGTGATCGGAAGATGGCAATGCGGCACAACGCATTTCCCAAAGCTGCTGCTTTTCGGCCGGAAGAACGTCCTTCAGGTAGGTTTCCGGCAGAATATGCGCATAGGTGCGCTGGCTCATCGACACGTGCAGATCAATGATCAATTGAGCATCAGACGGGACAGCCTGGCGGTATTTCAACATGATGGCTGGGCTTTTTGGGCGAGTCGGATGGCGGCATTAGAGCCAAAGGAGGCAACGAAACCAATCAAGTCAACACTGCCGCGGGCAACTAGCAGGAGAACGAAGGAAGCGTGACCATGAAACGCCGCTTTCGGTATGAAGCAGGTCATCCCAAACCGGTCCTACAGGCTTGTAATGGGGTTCCCCCCTGTCGATTTTTTTGTAACATGCGACAATCATGGCAGCTCGGCTGCATCGCTGGCGAGCGGAATTTTTCAACGCTATTCATTTGAGAACCAAAGGCAATGTCATGGGCGTCAAAAAGAAAAGTTCCAGCAACGCGGCCGTAACACTGCGCGCGCTGTTTTTGTTGCTGCTGCTTCCCGTGCTGATCGTGTGCATGTTTGGAACTGTATTCAACATGGCCGGACGCGGTTCCGCCCAGTGGTTCTGGATCTTCTTCCCCGGACTGATCGGCACCGGCTATGCCATCATCCGTGCCATGCGCAGCATGAATTCGCATATCGACTACAGCGCACCGGGCGTCGCGGAAAAGATTTCGGCCTGGCAGAAAAGGGACGCTGATCGACGCGAGGAGATGAGCACCCTGCAGCAAGAGAGGGCGAAGGCGGCAGCCAGCCAAATCAATATGGCCGAACAGGCCTATAAGGCCGGGCATATCAGCGCGACACAGGCAAGGGCACGAGGCGTGGTTATTCCCGCCGGTGTGCGTGATGGGCAGGACTAAGACCACGGACGCATGCATCCGCTTCTTTCGAAAATGACGGCAAACACTTTCGGCCAAACTCGATATTGGAATTTACGATGAAGCCTGAACAGCATCCCGATCGCTCCCCTGAGGCCGTGGCCGCCAGAAAAAAATCGACCGATCAAGCCCGCGCGATGAATGTGCGAGCAGGCTATCAATGGAACCCGGAATTTGAAGAACTGACGGCATCCTATGTCGCCGGCGAAATCACGATCGATGAGTACCGCGAGAAAGGTCTTCCCAAACGCAAAGACAACCCGCCGACCTAAACTCAGCAGGCTAGACCGTTCACGAAAAATCGCTTCCGGCGCATATGCGGTCTTTACGTCACCACAATGCATGATGGCCTTTTGGGTCTTCAAACCTATGGGCATCGCCGTGATGGAATGCCCACGGCGAGGAGCGATCAATCCGCCAGCAACCCCTTCGCCCTCAACGTGACCCGCGTCGCCGCATTCAGGTCATAGGCTTCGAATTCGCCGGGGCGCGCCCATGCGTAGTCTTCGAATTCGTCGTTGATGGCGATGTCGCGATTTTCTGCGCGGCAATCGAAGATCAGATAGATCATGTAGATCTCTTCCGTCGAGCCGTCCGGATAGGTCTTGGTCCTGATATCGTCGCGAAAGGTCCAGGGCGTTACTTCCGAGATCTCCAGCGCATCGCCCAGTTCCTCGCGGATCTCGCGACGGAGCGCCTCCTCGATCTTTTCTCCGGCCTCCATTCCTCCACCGGACAAGGCCCATTGACCGGGAAACACGCCCCGGTCGGAGGGCATCTTGCAGAGAAGGTAAGCGCCGTCATTTTCGATCAGCGGGCAGACGATAATCCTTTGCCTCATGGGCCTGTCTTCCCTGCTAGACATCGCTCAGGCGGCTGCGGTTTCCGGTGTGTAGCCCGCCTCGCGAATTGCCTCTTCGGCCTTGGCCCGATCGCCCTCGACCGTGACCTTGTGAGACGGCAGGTCGATGGTCACAGAAGCGCCCGGCAGGGCTTCGGCGAGTGCGGTGCGGACGGTCTTTTCGCAATGGCCGCAGGTCATGTCTGCTACGGTGAAAATGGCGGTCATCTAAAAACTCCTTGGAAGCTATTGTTGTTATGCGTGTTCGATATGGTGTTTGACTATGCGACGCTTTCGCCGCTCTTGGGTTTGTCGCTTGGTGCGGCGCGTTCGCCCGCTAGATCATCGAGGATCGGGCAATCGGGGCGATGGTCGCCACCGCAGCAATGAGAGAGATGTTTGAGGGTCTTCACCATGCCTTGCATTTCGGCGATGCGGCGCTCCAGATCATTGATATGGGTCGTGGCGATTTCCTTGACGCTGGCGCTCGTGCGGCTCTTGTCCTGCCAGAGTTTGAGCAGCGTCTCCGTCTCTTCCAGCGAAAAGCCGAGCGAGCGGGCGCGCTTGATGAAGCGCAGAACGTGCACCTCTTGCTCGCCATAGACCCGGTAATTGCTTTGCGTTCGGCCCTTCGGGGCGATCAAGCCGATCTGTTCGTAATAGCGGATCATCTTGGCCGAGACGCCGGATGCGCCGGAGGCTTCACCGATATTCATGTGGCATCCTCCACCTTGAAGGTCTTCAACCGAAGCGCATTGCCGAGCACGAAGACGCTCGACAGCGCCATGGCACCCGCACCGATCATCGGCGACAATGTCAGGCCGAAGACCGGATAAAGCGCGCCTGCGGCAACCGGGATCAGCGCCACGTTGTAACCGAAGGCCCAGAACAGGTTCTGGCGGATGTTCTTCATCGTCGCGCGGCTGACGGCGACGGCCGAGACCACGCCGGTCAGTTCGCCGCCGACCAATACGACATCGGCGCTTTCGATCGCCACATCCGTGCCGGTGCCAATGGCAATGCCGATATCGGCCTCGGCCAGAGCGGGCGCATCGTTGATGCCGTCGCCGACAAAGGCGAGTTTGCGTCCATCGGCCCGCAAAGCATGCACCGCCTCGACCTTGCCCTGCGGCAGCACCTCGGCAACGACCTTGTCGATCCCGACTTGGGCGGCGATCGCTTCTGCCGTGCGGCGGTTGTCGCCGGTGACCATGACGACCTCGACGCCCATCGCTTTCAGCGCATGGATGGCGTCGATGCTCGACGGCTTCAGCGGATCGGCAACTGCGATGATGACGGCAAGTCTGCCATCGATAGCGGCGTAAAGCGGCGTCTTGCCTTCGTCGCCAAGGCGTTTCGCGACATCAGCAAAGACATCGATCGAAGCGCCGAGTTTTTGCATGTAGCGGTCGGCACCGACCGCGACTTCATGGCCACCGACACTGGCGCGGATGCCGTAGCCGGTGACGGAAGAAAACTCTTCGGCATTTGCCGCTTCAAGCCCCCTAGTCCTTGCGGCTTTGACGATGGCATCGGCAATCGGGTGTTCGGAACGGGCTTCGACGGCGGCGACCAGCGCCAGCGTTTCCGACTCATCGAACCCTTCGGCAGTGATGAAATCGGTCAGTTCCGGCCGGCCCTTGGTGACGGTACCCGTCTTGTCGACGACGACGGTCGAGACATCCTGCAGCCCCTGCAGCGCGTCGCCCTTGCGGAACAGAACCCCAAGCTCGGCTGCGCGGCCGCCGCCGACGACGATCGAGACCGGTACGGCGAGCCCCATGGCGCAGGGGCAGGCAATGATGAGCACGGCGACAGCCGCAATCAGCGCATGGGTGATCTTTGGGTCGGGGCCAACGAGATACCAGATCGCGAATGTGAAAACGGCAAGCGTGATGACCGCCGGCACGAACCACGCGGTGACCCGGTCGACCAGCGCCTGGATCGGCAGCTTTGCCCCCTGCGCCTGCTCGACCATGCGGATGATGCCGGCAAGCATCGTATCGCGGCCGACCTTTTCGGCGGTGAAGCGCAAGGTGCCTGTCGTATTGACCGTGCCGCCGATGACGGTGGCGCCAGCGGATTTTACGACCGGGATCGGCTCACCCGAAATCATCGACTCATCGATATTGGACTGGCCGTCGACCACCTTACCATCGACCGGGATGCGTTCGCCCGGACGGATGACGACGATATCGCCCGGAACGACCTCCACTGTCGGTATGTCGATCTCCTGCCCGTCACGTTCGACGCGAGCGGTCTTTGCCTGCAGGCCGGCGAGTTTCTCTATCGCCGCACCGGTGCGGCCTGAGGCGCGCGCCTCCATCAGCCGTCCAAAGAGGATCAGCGTGACGATGACGGTGGCGGCTTCGTAATAAACGTAGCGCGCGGTTTCCGGCAGCAGGCCGGGAGCGAAGGTCGTGACGACAGAATAGCCGTAAGCCGCAGCCACGCCGACCGCGACCAGCGAGTTCATTTCGGGGTGGCCGCGGAAAAGTGCGGGCAGACCTTTCCTGAAGAAGCGCAGACCAGGCCAGAAGATCACCGCCGTCGCGAGGACGAAATAGAGATAATAGAGGTTCTGTGTGTCGATCACGCCCATCAGCCAGTGGTGGAACGGCTCATAGGCATGGCTGGTCATTTCCAGCACGAAAACCGGCAGGGTGAGGACGAAGGCGATTGCCAGATCCCGCTTCAGGGCCGCTTCTTCGCCCTTATGCATGTGGGCGTGGTCGTGAGCAGCGTGATGATGAGCATGTTGGGCGGCGTTGGCGCTGCTCCTCATCCGGCTGCCGCCACCTTCTCCCCGCTCGCGGGGAGAAGGACCCGAGCCGCTATGTCCGCCTTCCTCTCCAACTTGTCGTTGGCCATGTCCCCTCTCCCCGCCTACGGGGAGAGGGTTAGGGTGAAGTGCAGCCTCGAGCGCATCAGTGCCCGGCACATCAACATCTACCACCATCCCCGCCTCACGCAGCGCATGCTCCATCGCACCCGCCGGCAGCTCGTAACCAAGCTTGTGGATCGCCTTTTCCAGTGTCTGCGGCTCGAACCCCTCACCCGTCTCGACGGTGAGTTTCTTCGTCGCGAAATTGACGGCGCTCGTCTTCACGCCCGGCAGCTTGGCGGCGCCGGTTTCGACCCGGCGCACGCAGGAGGCACAGGTCATGCCCTCGACGGGAATGGTCAACGGACCGGCTGCGCCGGAAATGGTGTGTAAAGGGTGCTGGTTCATGAGATGCGATCCTTTCGCATCCGCATGTAAGGCTTCCCATCATGGGAAGGTCAAGGACGGGATGAAATTATTCCCAGCGACGAAAACGCACGGCCTTTGGAGCACTTGCCGACGCAACGCCGGTTCGCGTCTTTGATGGACCTGATCAGAAAGCTTACCGACCGCCCGGTCCGAAGCCCGGCGGGTTGAGGCCCGAGAGCAGCAGGACGAGTTCGGGCTGCCTGGTCGTACCGGTTTTCTGCATGATCCGCTTCAGGTGCGAGCGTGCCGTCTCAAGCGAGATATTGAGCGAGGCCGCAACCATTTCCGGTGTGTGGGCCATGGCGATGCCGCGCGCCACCTTGGCTTCGGCGGGTGTCAGGTCGAAGAGGCCGCAAAGGACCCGCATATCCGGCGGCCCCACCTGCCCGACCTGGGTCACGCACAGGACGGCCATGGAACGGGAGAAGATGTCGCGTGCAGCGCGGCGAACCGGCATGAGGTGCAGGATCAGCGGCGGCGTTCCATCCCGCAGGGACACCATGGGCACCGACTGGACAGTCGGCACGGCCTGCGACTTGTAGCGTTCGATCGCTTCGTCAAACAGGGCACGAGCGCCAGCGCTTTCGAGAACGATCCGATCATTGGCGCCGGTGCGAATGCGGGGCGACAGTGTTTCAAGCTCGGGATTGGCGGCAAGCATCTGGCCGGTATCGCCGATGACGGCGGCCGGCAGGCCGAGCATGGAGAGCGTCTCGGTCATCGAGCGCGCCTCATTGAAGGCGAGCCTCGAGGCCATATAGGCGGCGCGGGCAAGATCGGGCTTCAGCTCGTTCAGCTTGTTGATCTGCGCATGGGAAAAATTATCGAGCCCGGTCTTGCGCATCAGGGTGATGACGATCACGTGGCCGGTCGGCTCCTGAAAGGCCCAGCCGGCCTCCCAATCGATGCCATGCGGCTTTAAAAATTCGCGGGCAATGACATCGCCCTGCATCTCCTCCGGCGTGAGGATATCGGACGTGCGTACGAAGGAAAAAGGCGAAACCTGCATGGCGCGCGCCGGGCGCGGGTTCTGCATCCTCAGGTCGCTGGAGACAAATTTGGCAAACAGGTCCGCGATGTTGGGTGTGGTGACGTAACGATGATTGCCGCTCGCATCGACGGTAAAGATCGAGGCCGTCGATGACCCGGCCTCCGCCGCCAGCCGTTCGCAAGTCTCCGTCCAGAGTTCGGGGACTAGGGCTGCCTCATAAAGGCGATCTGCGAGAGTGCTTTGAGCATTCATCGAGTGAAATCACGATTTTCGACAGTTGCAACGATACATATCAGTGTCTCAATAGACAATATATTCGTCAAACAACATAGAAGAATGAGATTTATTCGCAGAAAATGCTTTGTACGGTTTCGTACACCCGCGACAGAAACCTGTGCTTTAACTTCGTTTAACGTTCACCACCAACCTTCAGCGGCCAGTCGACAACATAGTCTTCAAAGTCATCTACATCGACGTCAGCCTCGCTGACGGTGCGTCCGCGCGCAGAGATGCCTGCCTGATGCACGGTGTCCGGATCGCCGGACACGAGCGGATGCCACCAGTACAAATCCTCACCATCGCGCACGAGGCGATAACCGCAGGTCGGCGGCAGCCAGTGGATGTCACGTACTTCCTGCGGCGTCAGCTGGATGCAGTCGGGCACGGTTTTCTGCCGGTTGGGATAGTCGCTGCAGCGACAGGTCGTGCCGTCGAGCAGCCGACAGGCAACAGAGGTGAAGACCACGTCGCCCGTGTCCCAGTCCTCCAGCTTGTTGAGACAACAGAGACCACAGCCATCACACAGGCTTTCCCATTCGCCCTGGGTGAGTTCGTCGAGGGACTTCAGTTTCCAGAAAGGTACGTCGTTCATCATCACATTTGCGGCAATCGGATACAAATCGTGTCGGCCGCCCTTTTCACCTTGCGATTTTGCAATCGCGCATCAACCAATTGTCAGCTAATGCTGATTAACCGTGGCCAGCTTATGCTCTTGATCGCTGTCAGGGGCCACGTCAAGCCAAACGCGAAAGCTGATCCAGCCTTTGCGGACGGGGAGGATAGAGTGCAGGACGAACGCCAGCCAGAAGAGGAACGGCCGCGCAAGAAGCGCCATATCCTGCTGCGTATCGATTCCTGGATCGATTCGACCGTCTGGAATCTCGGCTTCAAGCTGGCTGAGGCCTGGGAAGAGATCACCATATTTTTCCGGCGTTTTCGCGTCCGCGGCTGGAAAAAGCTGGCCTTCGAGGCTGCCGGTGAGGCGATGACGCTCGGTACCGCCGGTTCGGTCGTGCTGCTTGCGCTGGCGCTTCCCGCATTCGAAGAAACCAAGGAAGACTGGAAAAACCGCGGCGATTTCGCCGTCACATTCCTCGACCGATACGGCAATGTGGTCGGCCATCGCGGCATCATCCACGAGGATTCCGTGCCGATCGACGAGTTGCCGGATCATCTGATCAAGGCGGTTCTGGCGACCGAAGACCGTCGCTTCTTCGACCATTACGGCATCGATTTCATCGGGCTTGGCCGCGCGCTTTCCGAAAACGCCAAGGCCGGCGGCGTCGTGCAGGGCGGCTCGACGCTGACCCAGCAGCTGGCGAAAAACCTGTTCCTCACCAACGAGCGCTCGATCGAACGCAAGATCAAGGAAGCGTTTCTCGCCGTATGGCTGGAAGTGAACCTTTCGAAGAAGGAGATCCTGTCGCTCTATCTCGACCGCGCCTATATGGGCGGCGGCACGTTCGGGGCGGCAGCCGCTTCGCAGTTCTATTTCGGCAAGAAGATCACCGATGTCAGCCTGGCGGAAAGCGCCATGCTGGCCGGCCTGTTCAAGGCGCCGGCGAAATACGCCCCGCATGTCAACCTGCCGGCAGCACGCGCCCGCGCCAACGACGTTCTGTCCAATCTGGTGCAGAGCGGGCTGATGTCCGAGGGTCAGGTGATCGGCGCACGCCGCAACCCAGCGACCGCAATCGACCGCGCCGATGTGAAATCGCCCGACTATTTCCTCGACTGGGCCTTCGATGAAGTGCAGCGGCTGGCCAAGGAAGGCAAGATCAAGGATCACTCGCTGGTGGTCCGCACCACCGTCGACATGGGTCTGCAGCAGGCGGCGGATGCTGCGATGGAATCCAGCCTGCGCGAGTTCGGCGAAGGCTACAAGGTCAAGCAGGGTGCGATGGCGATGATCGAGAACGGCGGTGCCGTTCGCGCCATGGTCGGCGGTCGGGATTATGGTGAGAGCCAGTTCAACCGCGCGGCCAAGGCGCTGCGCCAGCCGGGCTCGTCCTTCAAGCTGTTCACCTATTCGGCCGCCATGGAACACGGCATGACGCCGGAAACGATGATTTCCGACGCACCGATCACCTGGCGCGGCTGGTCGCCTCAAAACTACGCGCGCTCCTACAAGGGCCGTGTCTCGCTTCTGACCGCCATGTCGCAATCGCTGAATACGGTTCCGGTGCGGCTTGCAAAGGATGTGCTCGGCACCAAAGTTATCGTCGAGACCGCAAAGGCGATGGGCGTCGAGACGCCGCTTCGCATGGACAAGACGATCCCGCTCGGCACGTCGGAAGTGACCGTGCTCGACCAGGCGACGGCCTATGCCGTGATGCCGGCCGGCGGCATGCAATCGCGCCGCCACGGTATCGAGCAGGTTCTGGGTTATGGCGGCGAGGTTCTCTACGACTTCGACCGCGACGAGGCGCCCGCTACCCGCGTACTTTCGGAAAAAGCGACGTCGTCGATGAACCGGATCCTGACGCAGATTCCGGTGATCGGCACGGCGCGGCGTGCCGCGCTGGACGGCGGGATCGTGACGGGCGGCAAGACGGGGACTTCGCAGAGCTATCGCGATGCCTGGTTCATCGGCTTTACCGGCAATTACACGACTGCCGTGTGGTTCGGGAACGACGATTTCACCTCGATGAACAACATGACCGGCGGCGCGCTGCCGGCCATGACGTTCAAGAAGCTGATGGATTATGCGCATCAGGGCATCGAGTTGCGCGCCATCCCCGGCATCGACAATCCGCTTCCGACCGGAAACCACAAACAAGGCAGCGATGCGGTGGCGGAGAAGAAGGCCGAAGATCCGGCGCTGATGGCGCTGACACGGCCACGCTCGCTTTCGGGCGAGACCACCCGCGTGCTGAGGCAGCTGACACAATCGCTGAAAAGCGCCCCGCCTCTGGTGGCGGGTGTGGAAAAGGTCGCCGAAGCGACAAGGCCGGCAGCGGGGCTGCGGCAGGGGTCGGGTGACGGCTTGCGCAAGGGGACGGCGATCGTCAGCCCGGTGGTGACGAATTCGGTGCCTTGAAGGGGACCTGCCCGGAAGCTCATCCCCTCACTCGCGATTTCTGAAACTTAGCCTTTGGCTAAGATTTCGAAATCGGTTTCTCTCCCACAAGAGGAGAGAGACCGGTGAGGCACCCTCGGCGCCCTACCTCTCCCCTTGTGGGAGAGGTTACAAAATCAAGATCTTAGCCAAAGGCTAAGTCTTAGATTCTGTTGGTGAGGGATACCTTCCCCCCCACCAGAATCAATGCTAATCCTGCCCGCACCGTCTTGCCGAGGACCAAGCCAGCCCGTGTTCCGTGTTCCCTTTCTCGTCGCAATCGCGCTTGCAATCGCCTTTTCGGGCGGGATCTGGTCGACCCGAGTGGCGCTCGATGCCACGATCGGTTTTGGCGCGATCAAGCTCGGCGCGTGGGAAGCCTTTCCGGAGGCGCAGACGGCGAATGCCGATCCTTACGCCAAGTCGCACCGCGCCAATGCCGGAAAGCTGCTTTATGCAAGGGCAGAGGGTTTGAGCTTTACCGCTGCGACCGACGACAGCGGTGCGAGGCTTTCGGGAAACTGCAGCTATCAACTGACCGGCCAGACGCCGAGCGCGCGGTATTGGACGCTGTTTGCAACCGGGCCGGACGGGCTCCCGCCTGCAGCCGATACGGACCTGCCCTCCTCTCTCAACTCCCGTATGGTGGGGCGTGAGCCGGATGGTTCGCTCAACATCACGATAGCTTCGCGGGCGCATTCCGGGAACTGGCTGGCGATCCCGGCGCAGGGGCAATTTCGCCTGACGCTGACCCTGCTCGATACGCCTGCTGCGGGAAGCTCCGGCCTGATCGACCTTGCCATGCCGGCCATTCGCAGGATCGGATGCGGCAATGTCTAGGCTCTTCGGCTTCCTTTCGCTGCGGCGTGATTTCCTGTGGCTGAAGATCCTGTTTGCGATCCTCACAGGGCTTGTGGGGGCAGCACTTCTGCACCTGATCATCGTCTTTTCGCTGCCGCAATTTTCGCAGCGCGACGCCTATACGCGCATCATCGCGGAAGGAGAGAGCCACCGCTTCTACAGGCTCGGCGAACAGCCGGACCGGGCGGGCCTTTCCAAGGAAGACCCGATGATGGAGATTTCCGCCTGTTCCTTCGATATCAGCGAATTGCCCGTCAGGCTGACGGCGCCGAATGGCGGCGTACCCTTCTGGTCGCTCGGCGTCTTCGATGCTTCATCCAACGAGACATTCTCGATCAACGACCGCACCTCGGCGGATCATGTTCTGGATGTGGTGGTCGGCACGCCTGCGCAGCTTGCAGCCCTTCGCAAGAGCCTGCCTCGGGGCTTTTCCCAGACCGTGCTGGTCGAGACGCAGCAGACGGAAGGTTATGCCGTGCTCAGGAGTTTCGTGACGCATAAAAGCGTCATTCCGGTCGTGTCAAAATTTCTCGATCAGGCAACCTGCGCCCCGTTCCAATGGCGGACCAGAGGTTAGAGTGTTTTCGCCTGTTTCAGTTCTGCTCGATACGAATAGCGTGATTTTCCGCCTTGCGGTCCATGCGATCGTCGAAACGTTCGTAACGGACGCCGGTGAACATCACGATCTCGCCCGCAAGAGCAAGGTTTGAGGCATCGGTCGGGGTCGAGACCTTTCGGCCTTTCCGATCACGCCAGACATTCATTACCACTATCTCTGCCATGCTCGTCTCCATTCAAGGGATCGAGACGGATGAAGACGGTTCGATTTCACCCTGCCCTTTCGGGCCGACGCATCCGTGGATATTACCGCAAGTCACCCACGAACATTCACGCCGTTCTCGTCAAAGTGCCTTTCGCCAGGCACAGCGACATCTCATCTACCGGGTCCGCCTGAACCGGCAGGTAGCAGCGACACCCGGCCGACTGCCTTTTCCGGCTTGATGGCCGGTCATGACGTCGAGTGAAGCCACAACGCGGTTAACAAGAGGTTAACGCTAAAATAGTGACCGCTGGAAATCCGCCTTTATCACCCGTTCAACAACGCGGTGTTGCAGATTTGGTTCAGTGAGGCCGCGCGGAAATCGAGGCACACCTCGGAAAAGGAAGATCTTGCCTGTCTCGCCTGTGGACGACGTGTGCCAAAATGCGCCGTATTCACCGGATATTAACCCTGTTGGGCATAGCATTACCTCACCTAGGCAAGCATCGAAACCGGCTGAAAAGCCGGTCGAGACGGCAAGCCCACCGGAAGTTTCCAAGGTAAGGTAGATGACGTGTCGGCTGCCCTGCGGCGGCCAAACGCATTTGTCGGCACCTCTGTCTGTATTGCGTTTCAAAGAGTTTGCCCGTGACGAGTGAGTTTCGAGATCTGGAGAGACCGCAGGCGCTGCGCAGGAAGGACGTTGTGCTGATGGCAACGGTGACGAGCTTCGAAGAGCTCTCCCATCCGACACGTTCGGAACTGCGGCAATTCGCCGAACTCTTCATGCCGATCTTTTCCGCCTCATCCGACGAGGCGCGCCGACAGGCGGTTGCGGCCCTTGCGCAATCGTCCAACGTCCCCTCGGCCGTCGCCTTCTTTCTCGGCAGCCAGCCGATCGCCGTTGCAGCCCCGTTCCTGATCGCATCGACCTGCCTCTCTGACGAGGCGCTGATCACGATCGCCCGCTGCCAGGGCGTAGACCACGCGCGCACCATCGTGCGCCGCGCAGCCCTTTCGCCGACCGTCATCGACGCGCTTGTGGGCCTGCGGCCGGAAGCGGCGCGACAGTCGAAGGCTGCAATCGAGGAAACAGAGACCCACCCCGAGCCTGCCGAGACGCCAATGACCAACCCGGTGGCCGATACGGGCCGGCTGGCGCGCGAGGAAGATCTGCGCCGCCGGATCAAGCTGCTTGCAGGCCATGTGGAGCGGGCGGAAGACGACCGTCTCGGGTTGCGCAGCCTGTCTGAGGTGCAGCAGGCGCTTCTGGTGCGTTTTGCCCGCAACCGGGAAGCCATTTTTCTCGTCACCGTGCTTTCAGATATTCTGACGACCAGCCGCTGGCTTGCCGAGCGCATCCTGCTCGATCTTTCTGGTCGCCAGCTTGCCACCGTCTTGAAAAGCCTCGGCATGCGGCTCGCCGACGCGACCTATATCCTGACCCGCCTCTACGGCCATCTGGCCGAAGCGACCGATGGCCTGTCCGAGGCCGAAAGCCTGTGGCAGTCGCTGAACGAGGAAGAGTGCCATACGCGGGTGGAAGCGTGGCGCAGAGCCGACCGCTATACCTACGGCGCGGATCAGGCGGGTTCTCCGATGTTTGCCGGCGCAGATACGGATAGCGCCGACAGCTTTGTCGACGACCGCCCCTTGCGCACCTCGGCCTCCGTACGCCGCAGCGCGTCCGGTTTCCGCATCCGCTAAAGCACATCGCGATCTTTCTCCCGAAACCGGGGACCACTTTCGGGAGACATGCTGTAAAGCTTACAGTTCCGGCTTTACCACCGGAAACAGATCGCCAAGATCGTCGATCTCCAGTTCCACCACCCAGAGATCGGGATCGAAACGGATTTCTCTGTCGAGCGCCTCGCGCATGACATCCGATTCAGCACGCTCGAGCCGCGTCTCGAACTTGCGGCTGCCGTCATCCTCACTGGCAAAGAAGTTCTGTGGCGCTGGCGCATAAAGGCTTTCCAGCCCATCGCGAAACCGCTGCCGGATGAAGATCGCCCCCGCCGCCTCCGCCCCCTTATGCTCAACCGCCGCAAAGCCGCCAAGACCGAAGACGCGGCGGATGAGGGCGGAGACATAGATATCGGAACGGAGACGCATGGGGAGTGAATAGGATGGATTGGGGGTGGAGGCAAATGGAGGACGTGAAACAGTGAGCCTCTGCAGATTTCGTGTAGAATTCAATCGACGGTCTGAATATGACAGCCTCAACCTGGCATTCCGCAATACAAGTGAAACGAATTCGCGGCATTCTGCGACAAGATGGACGCCGAGATGACTTCGGCATGTAGGAAGATGGCCAATGCCGAACCGCTTGCAATCTCATTGCGAAACTCCCTACGACCCAATGAGATTGAAAAACGATGGGCCTCGCCCGCCTACATCCGAGAATTCCAACCAGTTCAACCAGCTTCAGGAATTGTTCGACAAGTCCTTCAAGGCGGCTCGGGTGGGCATATGGGAATGCACTCTGCCCGATGAAACGATCACCTGGACCGATACGGTCTATGAACTGTTCGGGCTCGAACCGCGTTCGCCGCTGACAAGGGCGGCCACTGTCGCGATGTACACGCTGGAATCCCGCAAAAAACTGACTGAAGTCCGCAGCGCTGCGATCCGGGATGGCGAGGGCTTCACCCTCGATGCCCAGATCAACAGCGCCAAAGGCGAACTTCGATGGATCAGGATCACCGCAATCGTCGAAAGACAGGATGGTGTTCCGGTACGTCTATTCGGAATGAAGCAAGACATAACTGCCGAAAAGACGCTCTTCGACCAGCTTCGCCATCTGGCTGAAACCGATGCGGTAACCGGGCTTGCGTCGCGGTCGAAATTCGAGAGCATGCTGGACGATGCCGCGGCTTCGTCTGTACCGGGGCCGCGCAGAGCGCTGATGCTGATCGACCTGGACAGCTTCAAGGCGGTTAACGACAGGCTGGGACATCAGGCCGGCGACGACTGCCTGCGCGAGGCTGCCCGACGAATTTCCCAGGCCGTGCCGAATGCTGCCCTCGTTGCACGCCTCGGCGGTGACGAGTTTGCGGTGATTCATGATTTCAGTTCAGCGGACGATCTCGAGGATATCTGCCGGCGTGTCGTCGAAAAGCTTGAATGGCGGGTCGGATCCTCCTCCATCAGCTTCAAGGTCAGCGCCTCGATCGGAGCCGCTCCAATCCTGCACGGGATCGCCGCCAAGGATATTTTCGCGGAGGCGGATAAAGCCCTCTATGCGGTCAAGGCCACCGGCAAAAACGGTTTTCGGTTATTGCCGACCGCTGACCCGATCGACGATGTTGCCTGACAGGATGTTGCCGCCACGGCTGCGCAATTCATGGCCAGAAAGGCGAGCCTCTCCTTAAAACCGCGAAACCGGGCCGGTGCCGACTTTTGCAGAAATCGCTCTACAGCGCGCCGATCGCCTTCAGCTTCTGCAGCACGACCGCGTCGGGTTCGCCGGTTTCGGGAAGGCGGTAGTGTTTCTGGAAGCGGCGGATGGCGGCCTTGGTCTGGGTGCCGGCGACGCCGTCGATCTCGACATCGGTATAGGCGATGTTCGACAGGCCTTTCTGAATCTGCAGCACCATCTGCGAGGCGGGGACGGAATCGGTTCGCTTGACCGCTTGGGTCGGCGCCGCGGCTATGCGGCGCGCGCCGGTGATCTCTGCCGGGGGCATCATGGCCGGCTGGCGCTCGGAGGAGCGGATCGTGGCGGTGATCGGGTCTTCGTTGCGGGCAGACGCCTTCACCTGCTGGACGACGGGCTGAGCCGTCGGGCGGGTGGGTGCTCTTTGGGCTTCGGCTCGGGGCGCCACTGATCTGGGGGCCTGGCGCGGAATCGGGAGCGGTGCGGCCGTGACCTGAGTCTGCGGCTGCTCCTGAGACAGACCTGCAGCCTGCCCCTGGCTTTTTGACTGCGATTGCAGCACGGCCAGCAGTTCCGGCGTGGCTACACCGCGCTGCGGCAGGCCGGAGGCCTCCTCGAAGAACAGGATGGCGCTTTCCGTGCGCGGTCCCATCAGTCCGTCATCGGTGCCCTGATAGATGCCGCGGCGGGCAAGTTCGCGCTGGATGCCGGCCACGAGGGCGGGATCCGTGCTTGCCGAAGCAGGTTGGCTGCCCTTCGTCTGGCCGGCGATGATCGAGCGGATGTCTTCGGAGGGCGCCGCCTCAGATGGTGTCGCGGGCTGGACCGCGGGCGAAGCGACGGTCTGACTGGGCGACGGCTGGCGGGATGCGGTTTGTGCCGGTGCCGCCTGCCCTCCTGTTCCCCCTGACCCTCCTGCCGGGGCACGTTCGATGCGGAACGTGGTCACGTCGGCCGGATTGGCTTCACGAAACTGGCGATAGCCGGCAATCGCATTCGGATCGCTTGCATCCCGGGTGGCCAGGAAAGGCGACGGATGGCCGCCCGGCTGATACCAGAGCGCATTGGCGGCGACGAAGGAGAAGGCGACGATGAAGGTCGTGGCGTAGAGGGTGGCCTTGGGATTGCGGACAATCGCGCCGCCGATGCCGCGCGCAGAGCTCCCCGCACCGTAAAGGACGGCAGACCCCGCACCCGCAAGCATGCGGGTCGGAAGGCTTTGCTCCTTCGCTGCCCGTCGCCCCTTAGGCGATTTTCGCTTCCGCGTGGTCATTTGCACATCCCAGATTAGTCGAGGTGATCTCCCCGCCGGACCGCTCCATCGCGGCTCCCTGCATCATGGCCTTTTCATCCACATTCTTCAACTGCACGGCATTCAGGCGCGGCGGGAACTCCACCGTTTCCGCAATTGTCTCATCATCGCCGGCCGCTTCTGGACCGTCGAGCGGCAGCGAGATCGTCACGACAGTGCCCTCGCCCGGACGGCTTGAAATCGCAAACGTTCCACGGTGTAGCGCAACTAGACCCTTTGTCAGCGCCAGACCGAGGCCGGTGCCTTCGTAATTGCGGCTGTAGCCGGCTTCCACCTGGGTGAAGGGCTGGCCGAGCGTGCCGAGCTTCTCCGGCGCGATGCCGATGCCGGTATCGCTGACGGTGACGATAAGATCCCGGCCACGCACCGCTGCATCCATCGACACGACGCCGCCGCGATCGGTGAACTTGATGGCATTGCCGGCAAGGTTGATGAGGATCTGCTGCAGGGCGCGGCGATCGGCCTGAACTTCCGGCAGGCTACGCGAGACACGCGCCGTCAGCGTGACGCCCTTGTCGCGGGCCTGCAGGTCCAGCATGGCGCGGCAGGTCTCGACCGCTTCGAAGGCCGCGAAGGGTTCGATCAGCAGCTCGTAACGACCGGCCTCGATCTTCGACATGTCGAGCATGGTGTTGACGACCGACAGAAGATGGCCACCCGACTGGCGGATGAGGCCGACATATTCGCGCTGGCGATCATTTGCCAGCTTGCCGAAATATTCGCCAGCCAGCACATCGGAAAAGCCGAGGATCGCATTAAGCGGCGTGCGCAGCTCGTGGCTGACGGCAGCGAGAAAGCGGGATTTCGTTTCGTGCGCGGTGCGCGCTTCTTCCTGACGGTGCTCGGCCTCGCGCTTCAGCGCTTCGTATTCGGAGACGTCGCGGGCCTGGGCGATCACCTGGACAAGGCTTCCCTCGCCATTGCGGATGGCGGTGAAATCGAAACGGACGAGAACGAACTGGCGGCCATCGGCCGCGGAAAAGGTCTTTTGAACCCGCACATCCGTTTCGGCCCGCGAAGCGCCCTGGCGCAGCATGTCGAAGGCCTGGAGAAGCGCGATCTGGTCAGACACATGCACGCGCTCGGCAAGGGTCACGCCCTGGCATTCGCGAATGGCGGAAGGGAATGCATGGGCATCACGACCGCCGACTTTCAGCACCTGGCCCTGCGCGTCGAGCGACAGCATCAGGCCGGGGCAGGCATCGAAACTCAGGTCTTCGCTGACGGCCGCTTGCGGCAGCGGGCGAGGCCGCGAAAAGGCGGCGGCGGCAACGATGAGGAAAGCGGAGGAAACGACGGCTGCGCCGACAGGCAGAGCCAGAACAGGGCGCAGAAACGCCGTGAGACCAACCGGAATGGTGACGAGGGCTGCACCTGCGGTCAGCACCATGCGGCGCAACAGCGTGATGTCGGTTCCCCGCACCACGTCGCCGCCAAGGCGCGCCAGCCAGCGTTCCGCAGTCTTGTCGACCACGTTCACGGCCTTCTCGCCAATGTTACCCAATACGCGCACTCAATACCCTGACACGAACTCGTTTTACGCGGTCACATTAGGCTTCCGCGGCTTAAGGAAAGGATAAAGTGTGTGATTCCCGACTTCTCCAAAATCCCGCATTTCCGGCTTTGGCACAGAATGGGCCGCACTTCTCCAATCGTGGTTAACGGTCGGTAAGCGACGGATTTATCTCGATTTTTCCGTTGATGTTAACGATTGTGGCAGAGGGGCCTCGCCAAAACGCCTTGCCTTTCAGACGCGCGCTGCCTTTATGCTTAACGCAGATCGCTAAACTTTGAGACAAAGGCCGCACAGGATGATTCAAAACTGGATCCCGTGGCGGTTTAGTTCAAATTTTAGATAAATCCGAGCGGTGGCGTCAAAGGGATATTTGCTTGCCGCCGGTACGTTGGTGTTCAGAAGCGGCACAGACCGCAACCTGGCAGAGATGCTCTGCTGTGGAAAAGAATGGGCGCAGGACAGGGCAATGTGGTTTCTGATCAAGGGAAGTATCTTCTTCGCAGCCGTGCTGGTGGTGCTTTCGTACTTCAGCAACAGGCCGCTTGAAGTGAACGAGGGAGCCGGCGCCGTGCAGATGGGCGACGCGATCTCGGCTGCGACAGGCGCTTACAGCTATATTGCCGGGCTCTGCGCCGAAAAGCCGGATGTCTGTGAAAAGGGCGCCGAAACGCTTTCCGTGCTCGGCATCAGAGCCGCAGAGGGCGCACATGTCGCCTTCGAACTGCTCGACAGCCATTTCAAC
The DNA here is from genome assembly GCA_002376235.1 of Neorhizobium sp. UBA3556. Taxonomy (GTDB): domain Bacteria; phylum Pseudomonadota; class Alphaproteobacteria; order Rhizobiales; family Rhizobiaceae; genus Neorhizobium. The sequence goes on from DFNX01000003.1 coordinate 375,314, forward strand.
AGCAAGCCTGCCGATAGCAAGGCCGCCGATCTGGCGATGAGGCAGGATCCCGATCCGACCCCCTTCCCGGCCGATACGGTGAAGACCCAGTCGATCGCTTCGTCCGCCCCGATCCATACCGGTTCCGTGCCCCCTGCCTCAGTGCCATTGCCGCTGAAGCGCCCGGTTCAATAACCGACCACGAGTTTTGTTTTCCCGCAATTCCGGACGCAAAACCGGTTCCCACTTTTGCTGGAATTGCTCTATCTCGAATTTTACGACTTGCGCCGGGTGCCTGTGCCAACGGTTCCCGACGCCTGACTGCCCTCGAATTCAGCAATTGCTGGCGCCGCAAGGAGAAATCCTTGCGGCGATTTTTTTGGCTGAGGAGTGGAGGCGAACTTGCAGCTTAAGACTGCAGAAGCTTCCTTAGAAATACTCTTTCATGAGCTTCATCGGGATAGTTCTCCAAGATACCGAACACGGCATATCCCTGCTTCTCGTAAAATCCGGGAGCCTGAAAGCTGAACGTATCCAGCCAAATGCCCACACATCCTTGTTCCTGTGCCCACTTTTCTGCCTGGGCCAAAAGTTTTGAGCCGAGTTGCCGCCCCCGCATGAAATCCGGGACAAATAGCAACTCGACGAATAACCAGTTGTAGGAATATTTTGCCCAAAGGCCCCCTTGGACTTTGCCATCGTCGTCTCGAAGGAGAATTGCCAATGGCTTATATTTATTCTCTCCCGCACTGTTTCGATTGTAGGCGACCAGCGGGTTGAGAATTGCCAGCCGATCCTCTTCAGTGGCATCAAGCTTGATATCCATTGTCGGCACAGCAATCTCCAACCGGTCTTTCCATGTCCAATCGCTATGTCAAACGAATGGATCCGTGTCATTGCTGAATGACAGCTGTGCCGGTGCGGGTCACGCTGCCGCAGCGCCCTTCGCCCCTCCCCGACGACCAAAGACCGTGAGGAAGATCGAGCCGATAACACCTGCGACCACCGAGCCCATGAGGATGCCGATCTTGGCGTGGTCCTGCAGGGCCGGATCATCGAAGGCCAGAAGCGCGATGAAGAGGGACATGGTGAAGCCGATGCCGCAGAGAAGTGCCACTCCCGTCATCTGCCCCCAGCTTGCATGGGCCGGCAGTTCCGCCAGCTTGAGCTTGACGAGAACGGTGGTGGTTCCCAGCACACCGACCAGCTTGCCGAAAACGAGACCGGCAGCGATGCCCAAAGTCAGCGGTTCGGCCAGGACCGACAGCGATACGCCGGCGAAGGAGACGCCCGCATTGGCAAAGCCGAAAATCGGCACGATGATGAAGGCGACGGGCTTATGCAGAGCATGCTCGAGCTTGTGGAGCGGCGATTCTTCATGGCTCGCCTCCGGTGCGCCAGGCGTGGTCTTCAGCGGAATGGTCAGTGCCAGGATGACGCCGGCAAGCGTTGCGTGGACGCCTGAGGCCAGAACCAGAACCCACAGCACCCCGCCGAGAGCCAGATAGGGCCAGAGCGCCTTGACGCCCATGCGGTTGAAGATGACGAGATTACCGATGACGATGGCGGCGACTGCGAGGGCAAGCAGGTTCAGCTCTGCCGTATAGAACAACGCGATGACGATGACCGCGCCGAGATCGTCGATGATTGCCAGTGCCGCGAGAAAGATTTTCAGCGATGCGGGAACGCGGCTTCCGAAGAGGGAAAGCACGCCGAGCGCAAAGGCGATATCGGTCGCGGTCGGAATGGCCCAGCCGCGAATGGCTGCCGGATCACCACTATTGAAGTAGACATAGAACAGCGCCGGAAAGACCATTCCACCGGCAGCGGCGGCGCCCGGAAGGATACGCCGGCTCCAGCTCGAAAGCTGGCCATCGAGCATCTCGCGCTTGATCTCAAGTCCGACCAGAAGGAAGAAGACCGCCATCAGGGCGTCGTTGATCCAGTGCTGGAGGCTGAGCGGACCGAGATAGACATGCAGGAGATGGAAATAGCTCTCGGCCAGTGGAGAATTCGCGGTCACGATGGCGAGCGCGGCAACGACCATAAGGACGATGCCACCGGCTGCCTCGTTGCCGAGAAACTGACGAAGAGTGGATTGAATGCGGCCCTTGGCGACTGTCGAGGATTTTTCCGAAGACACAGGTTCGCGCTCCTTGTGAGAGGTTGATCGAAGTCTCCGTGGATTTCGGGGGAACCCGCAGCACCGCAGCACGCGCTTTCATTGAGCAATAATAGAATTTTATGTCTAATTTCCAGCAAAATCAGCTTTGAACAAAAGATTGTGAGCTTGCCGGCTCGATTTCGGCGATGTCGTGAAAGGCCAGCTGCGGGAAAATGCGGCGATTTATTCTGTCATCGGCAGGCAAAACCCCTATATGGAGAGGAACAGACATTTACCGGACGACACTATGGCAGAGCTTTCCCAGATCATCGATGACTTCGCATTCCTGGACGAATGGGAAGATCGCTACCGCTATGTGATCGAACTCGGCAAGGCGCTGCCGGATCTTGCGGACGCGCAGAAGACATCTGAGAACAAGGTGCAGGGCTGCGCCAGCCAGGTATGGCTGGTCAGCCATGTGACGGATCAGAGCGCCGATCCGGTTATGACCTTCGAGGGCGATTCCGATGCGCATATCGTGCGCGGCCTCGTTGCCATCGTGCTTGCCACCTATTCCGGAAAACATGCCTCGGAAATCGTTGCCACCGACGCGATCGACATCTTCAACCAGATCGGCCTCGTGGAACATCTCTCCTCGCAACGCGCCAACGGATTGCGTTCGATGGTCAAGCGCATTCGCGAAGAGGCACGCCTGAAGGCTGCGGCTTAGAGCCTTTTTCCCGCGCAATTGCGGGACGCAAAGCCCGTTTTCGCTTTTGCCGGACCTGTTTCAAGACCGATCTCCGCCGCTGCCATAAGCTTGCGCGGTCGGGCGAAAATCCTGCGTCCCCCAGTGATGGCGCTTGCCGCGCTCAGACTGGCGCGGGGGCGGCGCATAGTGGCGGGCCAGCGCCAGAAGCGCCGTGCGCAACATCAGCTTCGCGGAGCGTGCCGGCCATTGCCGCTCGCGTTCCACCAGTTCCAGTCCCTTGCCGAAACAGCAGACATCGGCTGCTACGCCCGAGAGTTCCGGCCCCATCGCGTCCATCGCGGCGGCAAAACGCCGGCGGGCTTCGATGGCGCTTGCGGCGATATCGGCAAGTCCGCCTCGCTCTCCCTTTCCGCGCGACGAAAGCCGCGGCTCCCAGGACGAGGTGATGCGCGGCTGCAGCTGGCCGCGGGTAAAATCATCAAACAGCTTTTCGCCGGCATCGATCGCGTCTGCAGGGAAGAAAAGCGCGCCGGCTCTGTTTTTCAGGCGTTTCAGGCTCGACAGCGGTGTGTCGTCGAGATTGCGGCGAACCGTCTGGCGAGAGCCATCCATCTCCATCGTGGTTTTGATGATTTCACCATGCTGGCCGGCAAATCGATCTTCACCCTCGATGCCCGCCGCCACCAGGCTGCGGCGCAGAAAACTGCGGGCTTCGGCCGTTGCTTCCACGCGGTTTTCCGCCCGGCGGACGAGGCCCAGCGATACGGCCTGCCGCAACACGGTCTCGGAATAGGACCGCCGCTCCATCCCGAGGAAGACGCTACCCGCCACGCCGCTTTCGATCGCAAGCCCACCGCCTGCATTACCGACCACCTGTCGCACCAGCCTGACGAGACTTTTCGACGTGGCTGCGTGTGGAGATGCCTGGCCCGCCTTCCCTTTCGACGTCTTCGAACATTCACTCATAAGCGCCCCTCATGACCCGAGATATCGGCCGACTGGAAGACGGCGGTTGCCATGCGCTCAATCGCCGAGACGAATTCGTCGAAGGCAGCGTCATCACGCCGGTCCTCGACGACATGGCAGGCATGGCCGACGGTGGTGCGATCCCGGCCGAAAGCAGCACCGATATCGCCGAACGGCATCCTGAGCGCCACATGGCAGACATACATGGCGATCTGCCGGACATGGCAGGAAGGCCGCCGCCGCTCGTGGCGCACGATAATCCGGTCGCTCAGGAGCGAGATCGTTTCGGCGGTGATCTGGCTGACGATACGGCAGACGATACGGGCCGGAAGGCTTGCGGGATAGATGGGGCTTGCATCGGCAACCAGCGGAACCGCGCCGATATTATAGGCGAGCGTGTCGGCCCGACCCTTGCTCGTCGGCGCCCCCCGTTTGTTCGAGATCTCAAAAGGCATGACAACTCCTTTTCAAATAGGAATTAATTCATACACCTTGAGGACGATTGGGGAATGTCTATCGAGGAGGCTTTTTAAGCGGCCGTTGAAATGACTGTTCTTTTTCTGTTCTCAGCGACAAGAAATAGGATTTTTTTCTCCCCACCATCCCCGTATTTCCCACGATGGATATGGTGGACACCGCGTCTTTAGACCGCTTTTCTTCGAAACGCGAAACCGCTCTATCTCTTTAGCTTTAACGCAGTTCCGGACACAAAACCGGTTCCCACTTTTGCTGGAGTTGCTTTCAAGAGAAAAGCGCATATGCAAAAGCCGGGCGATGCCCGGCTTTTCGGTGCGCCTTTCAGGCGCAAATATCTTCCAAGCAACGCCGACGACCCAGATCGCCATGATTGCTTCAAGCCCGGACCTTTACGCAATTCCGGCAGAAAAGCGGCTGATCACTTTCGCGACACGCCGCCCTATCAAGGGAATTGCTTTTTGGCCGGACCAAGCCCGGCCAATATCGGCAGATCAGTTGCGAGCGCGCTTGCGACGCTGGCCGAGACCCATTTCCTTGGCAAGACGCGAGCGGGCTTCGGCATAGGCCGGAGCAACCATCGGATAATCTGCAGGAAGGCCCCACTTCTCGCGGTATTCATCCGGCGTCATGTTGTAATGGGTCATCAGGTGGCGCTTCAGCGACTTGAACTTCTGACCATCTTCAAGGCAGATCAGGTAATCTTCCTCGATCGACTTCTTGATCGGCACCGGCGGCTTCGGCTTTTCAACCGCAGCAACGACCGGCGTCGGGGAGGATGTGCCGCTCAATGCGGTGTGCACGTCTGCGATCAGATTAGAAAGGTCGCCAACCGGAACTACGTGGTTGCTCACATAGGCAGCCACGATATCCGCGGTGAGTTCCACCAGCAACTCGGGACCCTTGCCCATTGCCATATCTGTCATTTCCGGTCTCCTGTTCGACTTATATACGGTGCCTGCCGCGACCTCCGCGGCATCTTCCGTAGTCGAGCGATGGCGACGAGACCCCAACCTTCGCGCAGCGTCCAAGGACAGAAGCCTACCCCTAAGCTTCCTGCGGGAAAAACGGATCGTCACCAGATGCTGCATGTAGCCTCCGTAAACCGCTATTCGTCCAGTTCATCCGAAACGGCCTTATCAAGACCGATCTAATTCAGATAAATACGCGGTAAAACCGTAGTCTACAACAGCATCATTGCTCTACTTCTATTCAATTATCACTACAATCTGGAAAGTCCAATTGCGAAATCTAGTAATGCCGAGTGATTTATCGACGAATATCGCATGTTTCTGACATTTATTGCTGGAAAAAAGGCAATTTTACAATCATCGCGCGCCCACAAATACCGTGTGGAAAAATTATTCTTTATTGACGCGGGTCGTTTCGTTGCAATGAGACTGATTCGCGATGGAATAACCAGCCTCAAACGCTCAATCGCCGGCAAACGCGCGGATACAGGGCAATGCGCGGGCCTGAATGAACCGGACGGCAGTTTTCAACAAGATCACCTCCCACCCCGGCGAAGACTGTCGACAAGCAAAAAAGTTAGATTTTGTTTGTTTCCGCATCGAGCGCACTATGCATCCTTGGGTAGATGCAGGGTAAGCGGATGAGACGGATTGCCGCAACCGCGACAAGATTGCGCCAGTTTGGCTGCGAACGCGGATCGCCCTCTCGCGTAGAGAAGTCGGGCACCTCAAGTACAACCTGACACAAGAGGATCTTTATTCGCAGCCTCAGCACGCCTATCTAGAGGACAAATGAAAGGAACCGTCATGTCCTCGATCAACACCCCCAAGACATCGAAGAGCGACGCCGAATGGCGTGAAGAACTGACGCCGGAACAATATTACATACTGCGCCAGGCAGGCACGGAGCGCGCCTTTACCGGCCCATACTGGAATTCAAAGGAAAAAGGCATCTATAGCTGCGCCGGCTGCGGTGAAGAGCTGTTCATCTCCGACACGAAATTCGATTCCGGCTGCGGCTGGCCGAGCTATTTCGAGGCGGTGAAGCCGGATGTGATCACCGAAATCCGCGACACGTCGCATGGCATGGTGCGCACCGAAGTGCGCTGCGCCAATTGCGGCGGCCATCTGGGCCACGTCTTCCCCGACGGCCCGCCGCCGACCGGCCTGCGCTATTGCATCAACGGCCACGCGATGAATTTCACGCCGGTCAAGTAAAGCGGCGCTATGCTCGAACACAAGACGGCGGCTCGAAAGGCCGCCGTTTTTCGTCGCACACCGCTTTGAGACGACAAAATCAGCCGTCGATGATCTCCACCGAAAACGCAAACTGCGCCTTTTCGCCCACCGGCAGTATGCTCGTGTAGGGACGCGTCGCGATCTCTGCCGAACCTCCAGCTTCCGCTGCCGTTCCGTGCCACGGCTCGATGCAGATAAAGGGTGCACCGGGTTTCTGCCAGAGCGCAAGATTGGGCAGGTTTTCGAAGTAGAATTTCAGGCTCGGCCCGCCTTCGGCCGCATAGGTCAGTCCTTTGCCTGCCCCTTCGGCGAAGATCATCGCATCGGCCTCGAACAATTCATGCGCAAGCGTGAGCCGGCCCTTGATGAAGGGGGACGGCAGCATGTCCTTCGTGACAAGTCCATCCTGCAGGCGTGTCAGCAGTGGCTCGCCGCCATTGTCGAGCGTGACCGTGTGCTTTCTGCCTTCGCCCCCCGGCAGCGGCCAGAGGAAGGCCGGGTGATAACCGAGGCCAAAGGGCATCGGGCGATCGCCGCGGTTTTCGACTTCCGCCGTCACCGTCAGGCGATGACCCTCCAGCGAGTGAGTAAGCGAGAGCAGGAATTCGAAAGGATAGACCTTCAATGTCTCATCGGAGCTTTCGAGCTCGAAGCGGCAGGTGGATGTGCTGGCATCCGCGAGCTGCCACTCCGCCCTGCGGGCAAAGCCGTGCTGGCCCATTTCGTAGGATAGGCCATCCACGGCGATATGATTGTCCGGCGCCTTGCCGACGATCGGAAAAAGGATGGGCGAGCGGCCGCCCCAGAAAGCGGCATCGCCGTTCCACAACCAATCCCGGCCGTCAGTCGTCTGGAGCGACTGCATCTCGGAGCCCAGCGAGGAAATCTCGGCGACGAGTTCATCACTGGTGATGCGAACGATATCGGACATGCTGCTCTTCCTCCGGCACGCTGAAACACGTCGCAATCTTTCAGATTTGCCTGCCGTGTTTCAGCTCTTTGTTTTGCGCATGCCTTCATCCCGAAACCGATGACCACTTTCGGGAGACATGCTGTGGAATCAGTGCGACATATTTGCCCGACACGCGTTGACGTTCAATGACGGCTGAGCCAATGGGCGCGTTTCAGTCGTCAAAATCCATCGCAAGCGTCGTTGCCTTATGGGCTTCCAGTTCGGCCAGGCGGCTCTCGAGCGCGGATTTGATCGACGGATAGGTGGAGCCGCCGAGCGCCAGACGCAGCGGCGGGTTTTCACGGCCGGCATAGTCGATCATAGCGTCCGCCATCCTGTCCGGGTCGCCCTTGATGTCGAAACCGCCGTTGAAGATTGAATGACGAACCTGGCCTGCAGGCGTATCGGCATAAATATCCATCGGCTGGGCAACGGAGAGGCCCTTGGCGAAGTCGGTGCGCGTCGGCCCCGGCTCAACGATGGTAAACCTGATGCCGAAGGGTGCGACTTCCTTGGCAACGGCTTCGACAAAACCTTCGATGCCCCATTTGGTGGCGTGATAGAGGGAGAAGCTGGGATAGGTGATCTGGCCGCCTTCCGACGCTACCTGCTGGATCAGCCCGCCGCCCTGGGCGCGCAGATGCGGCAAAGCTGCGCGGATGATCTGGATCGAGCCGATCAGGTTGGTATCGATCTGTCGGCGGATTTCCTCGTCGCCCACTTCCTCGGCGGCGCCAAACAGGCCGTATCCGGCATTGTTGACGATGACATCGATCTGGCCGAGTTCGGCAAAGGCGCGGTCAACCGTCGCGCGGATGGTCTCCTGATCGGTGAGATCGAGCTTGGCGATCCACAGACGGTCGCCATAGGTTGCACGCAGATCGTCGAGCGTCTCGATGCGCCGCAGGGTGGCGGCGACGCGATCACCGCGGGCCAGAAGCTTTTCGGTGAGCAGGCGGCCGAAACCGGATGAGGTGCCGGTAATGAACCAGGTCTTGGACATGATCTTTCTCCTTTGCGCGTCGGCTCGAACCTGTTTTCCAAGCCGGAGTTTCTGCAAGGAGAGATAATCCTCAGGCATTCATGCTATAAGTCGGCCAATCCCGCATGACCTGGTGAAAATAAGCCATGAATGACAAGCCGACCCTCAGCGACCTTGCCGCTTTTACGGCGATCATCGCGCATCGCAGTTTTCGCAAGGCGGCGGAGGAGCTGGGGCTTTCTCCTTCGACGCTCAGCCACATGATGCGCGGGCTGGAGGCGCGGATGGGTGTGCGCCTGCTCAACCGCACCACGCGCAGCGTTTCGCCCACCCAGGCGGGAGAGCGGCTGGCAGCAAAGCTTGGGCCGGCTCTTCGCGAACTCGATGCGGCGCTTGAGGCTGTCGACGATTTTCGCGGCGGGCCGAGCGGAACGATCCGGATCAATACCAGCAATATCGTCATCCGCAGGCTTCTTGAAAAAGCCGTTCCGACCTTTCTTTCCCGCTATCCGGATGTGGCGCTGGATCTGGTCAGCGACGGGCGGCTGATCGATATCGTGGCAGATGGGTTCGATGCGGGGATCAGGCTGCGCGAGAGCGTGCCGCAGGACATGATCGCCATCGCCTTCGGCGGCCCTGCCCGCTTCATCACCGTCGCCTCGCCGGATTACATCGCCACCCACGGCGAACCTTTGGTGCCGCAGGATCTTCTGCGGCATAGCTGCATCCGGTTGAGAATGCCGAGCGGAAAGCTCTATCGCTGGGAATTCGAGCGACACGGAGCCGAGACGGTGGTGGATGTCTCCGGCGCGCTGACGCTCGACGACACCGAACTGATGGCCGAAGCCGCTGCATCGGGCCTCGGCATTGCCTATGTGCCGCAGCATGTGGCGGAGGATTATCTGCGGCAAGGCAGGCTGGTGACGGTGCTGTCCGACTGGTGTCCGCAGATCGACGGCCTTTGCCTCTATTATCCGGGGCACCGGCATGTGCCGGCCGGATTGCGCGCCTTCATCGACATATTGAAGGAGCTGGACGGCAAGCTCAGTCCTTCTGCGCCGGACGCGAATAGTCCTCGTCGGCGACGGGCTCCAGCCAGTCGGCGGTAACCCCGTCCTGCGCTTCCTGGATTGCGATATGGGTCATGGCCGTCTCAAGACCGGCACCGTGCCAGTGTCTCTCTCCCGGCGAAAACCAAACGACATCGCCCGGACGCAAGTCCCGCACCGGCCCACCTTCGGTCTGGGCGCGGCCGAAACCTGCGGTAACGATGAGGGTCTGGCCGAGCGGATGGGTGTGCCAGTTTGTACGAGCGCCGGGTTCGAACGTGACGCTTGCGGCACGCACGCGTGCCGGCTCCGGCGCCTCTATCAGCGGATCGAGCCGAACCGTACCGGTGAAATAATCCGCCGGCTGTTTCTTCGAAGCCTGCGAGCCGTTGCGTCTGATGTCCATGTCGGGTGTCCTTCGAAGATAATGCGAGGAGAATATAGGGCAGTCAGCGAGGAATGAAGCAGGCAGCGATCCTGCAATTCCTCGGCAAAGGTTTCAGCTCTCGCCGGATTTAGTTGAGCGATATAATCACCGATGCGGTTCAGATCCTATTCCGCGTTATCGGTGATGAGACGATCAGGCGCATCTCCTTGAATTCCAGAAGCCGGACGGCTTCCTTCATCGCGGCGTCACGATTTTCGTAACGGCCGGATTTTACCGGCACGTCGATATAAGCTTCCGGATCGTTTTTTCGGGTCTGCCGTCGCTCATGTCGGTTGCTCCAACTGCGCCAACGATATCCGCGGGCACGCGGGTTACCAATCTTGCAGCTTCAGACCTTGGAGAGCCTCAACTCCATGCAGGTCAGGTCCAGCCAGCGGCCGAATTTCGTGCCGACTTCGGAGAATTTTCCGGCGACACGGAAGTCGAGCGCGGTATGGAGCGCGATGGAGGCTTGGTTTTCGGCCTCGATCGCGGCGATCATGACATGAACGCCGTTCGAGGTGGCACGGGCGATCAGCTCCTGCATGAGCTTGCGGCCAAGACCGTGGCCGCGGAAGGCTTTGTGGACGTAAACCGAATGTTCGACCGTGAAGCGATAGCCGTCGAAGGCACGCCAATCGCCATAGGATGCGTAACCGGCCACCTGGCCATCGAGTTGCGCCACGATAACGGGAAAGCCCTTCGACTTGCGAGCATCGAACCAGGCGCGGCGGTTTTCGATATCGACCAGCGTCTCGTTCCAGATCGCCGTCGTGTTCAGAACCGCGTCATTGTAGATTTCCATGATGCCGTGCAGATCGGCCTGGGCTGCATCACGGATGATCGGTGTATTGCTCATCAGATTTTCCACTATAGTGTATCCTCATCCACTTTAGCAGACGAGATTGAGGTGTCGAGACCTGTCGTTCCTATCGTCTTCTTTTCAGAGATTGCCACCGGCCAAGCTGAAGCAGGTAATCACCGCGCCATAATGGACTGCGGCGGCGCTCACGACAAAGGCGTGCCAGATCGCATTCTGGAAGCGCAGCTTTTCCCATATGTGGAAGATGACGCCGAGCGAATAGATCAACCCGCCGATGACGATCAAAAGCACGGTCACAGGCGGGAGATATTGGGAAACCTCATCCATCACCACTACGCCGCTCCAGCCCATTGCCAGATAGAGAAGAATGGCGAGCCTGTCATAACGGCCGGGGAAAAGGCATTTCAGCGACACGCCGATGATGGCGGTGATCCAGATGGCGGCCAGCATGGCCGCGATCCAGGGATCGTGCGCCGCACCCCGCTGAAGGAAAGGTGTGTAGGTGGCGGCGATCAGGATGAAGATCGCCGAATGATCGAGACGGCGCAGGATCCACTTGGTGCGCGAATGCGGCCAGATATTGTAGGTGAAGGAAACGGACAGGCAGAGGATCAGCCCGAGCCCGTAGATCCAGGCGGCGGCGAGTTCGCCGTAACTCGACCAGACGGTGGCATAAAAGATCAGGGCGGTGGCACCGACAAGGGCAAAAACGATCCCTACCCCGTGGACGATGCCGTCCGCGATGATCTCATGCAGATCGTAATGCCGCCCGAAATTGAAAAGCTCGCTCATGCCAAAAATCGTCTCCGTCCGAAGGCAGAATGCGGCCTTCAGGGATGGAAGACAAGGCCGCCCGCTCACATGGATTTTTGAACGGACAAATCGGTTATTTTGAGAGCAGGTCGATAAGTTGGACAGGCAGCGACCGACCCTGATCCGTGATCCATTCCGCAAACTTCTGCATGGCGCGGGGCGCTATCCTGACCAGGGCCGCAAGACATATGGCGATGATGGCCGAGGGCGTGAACACCATGCGTGGACCGCAGGCAACCCCACTCCACAGGCGGTCCTCCAATAAAACCAATAGGCACCCTCGAGATTGAGTCGATGACGTCACCGCCATCCACGCGATCAGAGCTTCGACAGAAGACTTAGAGCCGTTCCGGGATTACCGGTCGATCAGTACCGAGCATTTGGCGTGGCGAACGACACGGTCTGCGGTGGCGCCGATAATGTAGTTACTAAGATCAGGAACATGCGAGGCGACGATGATGAGGTCGGCCTTCGCATCATCGGCAGCGGCAAGGATTTCGCGCGCCGGTGCGCCCTGACGAATTTCGATATCGGCCTTCACGCCAGCCTTGTCGCGCAGTTCGGTCAGTTCGGTTTCCGCCGTCTTGCGCGCATCGACGAGCATATCGACCGACAGATCCGACACGACATAGGCCGGAAGTTCCTCGACGACGTTGATCATGAGAATGCGGCCACCGGCTGCGGTAAGCTGATTAGCCTTCTGCAAGATCCGCTCGGCCTTTTCCACCTGAGCAATATCAACCGCCACAAGGATCGTCTTATACATTTCCATCTCCTTTAACCCGCAATCATTTTTTCCCAGATTACACGCGTCGCCTTGATTCGCATCAAGCTTCATTGTCTACTTTTGTCGAACGAAGCTTCTCCCATTTTTCGACTTTCGTGAACGATGAAGAACGGCGATAGTCCGGCATCGCGGCTTTGCCGCCGCAGATGTCTGCGGCCTCCAAATTCGCCCGGAGATTATCCATGAGCAATTCCTCAGAAGCAGCCTTCGCCCTGACCCGTCCGGCCCATGTGGGTCGCGCGCATCTGGTGGTCACCGATCTCGATACGGTTTCGAAATTCTATCAGGAGATCATCGGCCTATCGGTGATGGACAAGAGCGCAAGCGGCGTCCTGCTCGGTGCCCACGGCCTGCCGTTACTGCAGCTTACCAGCGGCACTGGCGTCACGCGTGCGCCGCGCCAGGCGGCCGGCCTGTTCCATACCGCATTTTTGATGCCGAACCGTTCGGAACTGGCGCATTGGCTGGCGAATGCGGCCCATAAGGGCGTGCAGCTCGATGGCGCATCGGACCATCTCGTGTCGGAAGCCCTTTATCTATCCGACCCGGAAGGCAATGGTATCGAGATCTATCGCGATCGCCGGCCGGAGGAATGGACCTATTTCCCCGATGGCACCGTTCAAATGGCAACCGAACGGCTGGACCTGCAGGCACTTTACGAAACGGCTCCGCAGACGGCATGGAACGGCATGGCGCCGGGCAGCTCGGTTGGCCATATCCATCTTCAGGTTGGCAACATTCCGGAAGCGGACGCGTTCTATCGCGACGTCTTGGGGCTGAAGATCATGGCGCGTTATCCGGGGGCGAGCTTCTTTGCTACCGGCGGCTATCACCACCATATCGCGGCCAATATCTGGAACAGCCGTGGCGCCCAGGCGCGTCAGGACAAGATGACCGGGCTTTCCGATTACACGGTGCGCTTCAACGACGGGCAAGCCCTGACCAAGGCTCTTGCGGCGCTGGAAACACAGGAAATCGCGACCACCAAGACCGCCGAAGGTTATGCACTGAAAGACCCGTGGGGCATCGGCCTGACGCTCGCCGCCTGAGTTGATCCCGAACCTTACCAAAAAGCTAATAAACACTCGGCGTTCCGGAACCGGAGCGCCGTTTTTGCGTTTTGTGGCAGGTTCGGGGCACTCAGGGGAAAAGATGACGACGATCAGCGCGCGCGGCAGCAGCAAGCCAAAGAAACATCTGGTGGATTCTCCATCGCATCGGCGCGAGGCATCCACGCTTGCCGAAGAGGAAGATCTGGACGCGCTTGAAGATGCAAGACTGGGCCGCGATGCGCTCAACGTGGCCATGGCCTGGGCCGTGATCGGCATTTTTGCGATCATCTTCTTCGCCATCCTGCATTACATGGCGCTGATCCTCATCCCTATCACGCTTGCAGTCGTCGTCGGCCTGATCCTCGGGCTTGTGGCAGACAAGCTGGGCCGGGCCGGCGTGCCGCGTTTCGGCATTGCCGTCATTCTTTCGACGCTTGTCTTTCTCGTGCTGTTTCTGATTGCCAATGCGCTGGCGGAACCGGTTTCCACGCTTCTTCGGGAGGGGCCGACATTCGTCGAGCGTTCCTATGACCGGCTGATGCCGTTTCTTGAGCGGCAGCACTGGCTGAACATCTCGCCGGCCACGTTCCAGACAGGCACGATGTCGATGGACAAGCTGCTTGAGAATTCAACCAATATTCTGGGTGTTGTGACCGCCAGCCTGACGCCTGCAATCATTCAGGGTATGATCTTCTTCGCTGCGCTGCTGCTGTTTCTCTATGGCCGGTTGAGGCTTCGCAAGACAGTCATCATGGCGTTTCCACGCCGCCGCCAGCGGCTGATCACGATCCGCGTGCTGAACTCGATCGATCAGGTTCTGGGTTATTATTTCGCAACGGCCAGTATCGTCTATTTCTGCCTCGGCATCGTGATGACGGTGATCGCCTGGCTATGCGGGCTGAGCATGCCGGTGCTTTGGGGCATGTTCGCGTTTCTGTCGAGCTTCATCCCGTTTCTCGGGATCACGCTGATGACGATTGCCACGCTGATTGCAGGCATTCTCACTCATGACGGGATAGTTCTGGCGCTGCTGCCCGCCTTCCTGTTCTTCACCGTGCATCTTGTGATGGAGAACCTGATCTTTCCGGCGGTGATGGGCCGTCAGTGGGAGATCAATCCCTTCGTCGTCTTCCTCGCCATCCTGTTCTGGACATGGATGTGGGGGGCAGTCGGTGCCATGCTGGCCCTGCCCCTTTCGCTGATCCTGATGACGGTGCTTGCCGAATTGTTTCCCGAGCGGAAGGCAACGCCGAACCTGCCGGGCTGAGGCGGGCCAGCCCGATCCGCGGGATCAATCGTAGAGGTAATATTTGTCCCACAGGTCGCGGGCCACCTTGGAACCGATCGTATAGTCGAATGACAGGATCTTCAGGCCTCTTTCGGCGGTCTCGCACTTGAACTTCAAACGGTACCAATGGCCAGCGCTGCGGAAGACCGCACCCGGCGCCTTCACCTTGTTTCCGGTCTCGATCGGATCGGAGAAGGTGTAAGCGATGACCTTGTCGGGGCGAAACTCGCCTGTCTTGCGAATCTGGTCCATCGCCTCCATGTCGCAACGCTGCTCGCGGCGCTCATCAGGGGCAAGGGCATTCAACTGCCTGGTAACGCGCGCATCAAGCGCATGGGCCGCAGATGCGGACAACAGGACAAGAGCCATCACCGACAGCTGTTTTTTCATGTGATCCCTACTCATATCGACTTGGACGGCGCGGAAACTAGGAGAGGTGCATCCGATTGGCCACCAACCAGGGCGCGAAATACCATGACGTGAACAGACGGGGCCGTGAGCGGGACGACAGATTGCGGAACAGGCGCTTTCCGATGCGAAGAAGAAGTAATCACTCGTCATCTCGCGGCTTGCCTCTTGTGCGCCCGCAACCTATCTCTGGCACTCCTTTCTTTTGATACCGGAGTGCTTACTTGGCCACCTCCCCGAAATCCATTTTCGATAATCTTCCTGCAGCCCCGATCGCGCCCAAGAAGCCGGTTTCCGATACCCGCCACGGCACGACCCGTACCGACGATTACGCTTGGCTTCGCGCCGATAACTGGCAGGCGATGTTCAAGGATCCGTCGATCCTCGATGCGGAAATCCGCAAGCATCTGGAAGCGGAAAATGCTTATATGGAAGCGGCGCTGGGCGACACGGCCGAGCTGCAGAAAACCCTGTTTGCCGAAATGCGCGGCCGCATCAAGGAAGACGATTCATCGGTGCCGATGAAGGATGGGCCTTACGCCTATGGCTCGCTGTTCGTCACTGGCGGCGAGCAGCCGCATTATTTCCGCACCCCCCGCGACGGCGGTGAAAAGCACACGCTTTTCGACGGCGACAAGGAAGCGGCGGGCAAGGATTATTTCCGGCTTGCCGGCATGGACCACTCCACCGATCACAGCCACGGCATCTGGGGTTACGACGACAAGGGGTCGGAATATTTCACCCTGCGCATCCGTAACCTTGAAACCGGCGAGGATCTCGACGACGTGATCGAGAACACGGCCGGCGACGGCGTGTGGGCGCCAGACGGCAAAAGCTTCTTCTACACGCTGCAGGACGAGAACCATCGCCCATCGAAGGTGTTTCATCACATCGTCGGCCAGAAGCAATCGGAAGACCGCCTCGTCTTCGAAGAGAAGGATCCGGGCTTCTTCATGGGCGTCGGCGGCTCGCTGCTCGATGATTTCATCTATGTCGATATCCACGACCACGAGACATCCGAATACCGGCTGATCCCGACCTCCGACCTGATGGCAGAGCCGAAGCTGGTGGCGGAGCGGGAGGAAGGCATCGAATATTCGATGACCGAGGGCGGCGACGTCTTCTACATCCTGACCAATGATGGCGACGCCAAGGATTTCAAGATCGTCGAAGCGCCGGTTTCTGCTCCTGCCAAGGAGAACTGGAAGGACGTCGTGCCGCATGAGCCGGGCCGGCTGATCATCTCCCACATGGCCTATGTGCATCACCTGATCTGGCTACAGCGTAAAGACGGCCTGCCGCAGATCGTCATCCGCGACCGCCGGACCGGCGAGGAACATTCGATCGCCTTTGACGAGGAGGCCTATTCGCTCGGCCTGTCGGGCGCGGCCGAATACGATTCGGACATGATCCGCTTCTCCTATTCGTCGATGACGACGCCGACGCAACTGTTCGATTACGACATGGTGACGCGCGAACGGGTTCTTCTGAAAACGCAGGAAGTGCCGTCGGGGCATAATCCTGACGACTACGTCACCCGCCGGGTGATGGCGCCGGCGCATGACGGCGAACTGGTGCCCGTTTCGCTGCTCTATCGCGAGGATGTGGCCCTCGATGGCTCGGCGCCCTGCCTGCTTTACGGTTACGGCGCCTATGGCATGACCATTCCGGCCTCGTTCTCCACCAATGCGCTGTCGCTTGCCGATCGCGGCATGGTCTATGCCATTGCGCATATCCGCGGCGGCAAGGACAAGGGTTTTGCCTGGTACGAAAACGGCAAGATGGAGAACAAAGAGAACACGTTCAAGGACTTCATCGCCGCCGCCGACCATCTGGTTGCAACCGGATTCACATCTTACGACAGGATCATCGCCGAGGGCGGTTCTGCCGGGGGCATGCTGATGGGCGCGGTTGCCAATATGGCGCCGGAAAAATTCGGCGGCATCATCGCCGCCGTCCCCTTCGTCGACGTGCTCAACACCATGCTCGACGACACGCTGCCGCTCACCCCGCCGGAATGGCCGGAATGGGGCAATCCGATCGAGTCGGAAGAGGAATATCGCTGGATCGAAGCCTATTCGCCTTACGACAATGTCAGGCCTCAGGCCTATCCGCCGATCCTTGCCATTTCCGGCCTCACCGATCCGCGCGTTACCTATTGGGAACCGACAAAGTGGGTGGCGAAACTGCGCGAGCACACGGTAGGAACAGCACCGATCCTGCTCAAGACCAACATGGCCGCCGGCCATGGCGGCAAGTCGGGGCGCTTCCAGCGACTGGAAGAGATCGCGTTCGAATATGCGTTCGCGATCAAGGTTGCGGGTAAGATGTAAGGCACGCGCCAGCGCAATCCTTTTTCATCGCAATGACAATCGGGCCAGCGCTCAGGCTGGCCCGTATTCTCCACCGAAATTGCTGCAGCAAGATCCCCGGCGATATCCCGGCAAAGCTCGCCGACGGGCGTATAAGCGCGCGCTTTCGCAGGCTTTTTTTCACGGCAACGAATAAGCACATCGCCAACTGTCAAGTCCCGCGAGATCCCGCAGCAGGGCTGACGCAAGCTTCGCGCAAGGTTCCCGAATTAACCATTCGTTAACGAACTGGACGTGGACCAAAGCGATGAAGATCGATAGTGGCCTGAATGGCTATCAATATCGTAACCGTACCGTTGGCGTGGAGCGCTCCTCCGAGGAAGCCCAGCAGACCAATGCCGCATCGTCGTCGGCTCGCTTTGCAGACGCACTGACCGGCAGCAGCACTCAGCTTTCAAGCTCGCTTGCGAGCGCGCTGTGGAGCATGGGAGCGGAAGAAGCCGGACCGAACCTTGCCGCGGCGGCAGCACCTCAGGTCTGGGTTCAGAACCTCTACCAGGAATTCGTCTGATCGAATTTGCAGAACCATCAAGACAAAGACCCGAAAACCGCACAGGCTTTCGGGTCTTTTTATTGTATCGGACGGGTGCCGCGCAACTCGTCGAATTAAGTCACATCAACCGAGTGCCGTCACCTCAACCGTCACATGCGACAGGCCCGGAATGGCATTGAGCTTTTCCTTATAGGACGCAGGCGCTTTCGGGGACGTGGTCGCAACTGACACGATCGCCGCATTGTGCCCCGGGCCAAGCTGCCACACATGCAGATCCATTACCGTGTCGTCGGACGTCTCCATGACTTTACGGATCCTGCCGGCCAGATCGCCGTCATCCGGTTGCGCATCGAGCAGAACGCGCGAGGTCGAGCGAACAAGCCCCCACGACCAGCGGGCAATAACGATACCGCCGACAATGCCCATGATCGGGTCAAGCGCATTCCAGCCGTAAAGCCTGCCGAGAATAAGCGCTGCGATCGCCAGAACCGAGGTCAAAGCATCGGCCAGAACATGCAGATAGGCGGCACGGAGATTGTTGTCGCCAGCGCCCGAATGGGCGTGTTTCCCATGATGACCGGCATGCGCGTGATCGGTATGGGCGTGAGCGCCATGATGACCATGGTGGCCGTGATGACCGCCGTGGTGGTGATCGTGATCGTCGCGGAGCAGCCAGGCGCTGATGAGGTTCACGGCGAGACCGATTACGGCAACCAGGATCGCCTGATCGAAATCGATCGCCACCGGGTTCGCCAGGCGAACGAAGCTTTCCCAGGCAATGAACAACGCCACCAGCGCCAGCACGACGGCGCTGGCGAAACCGGCAAGATCACCCAGCTTGCCGGTGCCAAACGTGTAAAGCGGGTTCTTCGCGTTGCGGCGCGCATACATATAGGCCAGCGCCGATATCAGCATGGCGCCGGCATGGGTGGACATGTGCCAGCCATCCGCCGTCAGCGCCATGGAGCCGAAGATCGACCCCGCCACGATTTCCGCCACCATCATCGTTGTGGTGAGCGCGATGACCAGCCAGACCTTGCGCTCATTGCGCTCATGATCGGCTCCGAGAAACACGTGGTCATGTTTCAGGCTATCGATACTGTTTGCCATGAAAGGCTCCATTTCAAATCATCAACCGGCCGAAGCCGTTTTTAAAACATCGCGCGATGACCTTCATCGGATGTAGGTCCGCAGAACACCCGCCAGCTCGGCGGCCGCCTTCTCCCGTTCGGCATCGTTTTCAGCATGGACGACATGTTCGTGCAGGTGCCCCTCGATCACCTCGCCGGTGAGGCCCGCCAGCGCGCCGCGGATAGAGGCGAGCTGCTGCAGCACGTCGGCGCAGGGCGCTTCCGCCTCCAATGCGCGCTCAACCGCTTCCATCTGCCCCTTCATGCGCCGCACCCGCGCCAGAAGTTTTGCCTTGTCCCGAATGGTGTGAGACATGTCTCGCTCCGTCTTATAGTATAGGGGGGTATACTATAATTATTTCACACCTATGCAACCCTCCAACTGAGCCCGTTTGCCACAGGCACACTCTAGCTCCGAGCAAGCCTCATTTTGTAATCATGTATCGGAAAAAGCGAGGAGGCCGCCATGTTCGTCACGTCGAGTTCGAGTTCAAATTCCTATGCTGGCCTGACGGAGAAATCTGCGAACCGCAACACGGAGATGTTCGCGCTGGATGAAAACCGCCAGCAGGAAAACGGCAGCAACAGCCGGGGCAGTGCCTTGACCAGTGGCGACACGTCTTTCAGCGCCAAACTGGCAGCCATGTTCCTGGTTCCGGAACGCCCGGAGACCGAGGCTGGGCAGGACGCGTTGGAAGCCGGCGCCGGCGAGAGCCCCTACAGCCAATACGAACAGGAATTCATGGATCTTGCCGACAAGACGCTCGCCGAACGGATCCGTGACCAGTATCTGAAGGATCACGACCTGACTGAGGATGACGTCAACGCGATGTCGCCCGAGGACCGCAAAGCGTTAGAAGACGATATCCGCAATGCAATTCTCGAGGCGATGGGCGTGAACGAGGAGAAGCAGGCGATTGCGGTAACCATCAATGTTCCGAATGCAACCGGCTTCGTTGCGAAAAGCGCGGAAGACGAGACGTCACTGCTGTAACCAACCAAGCCACGGTCTAACGGCTTCATCTGCATCAGCGCCGGCTTGAACGGCAAGGGATCGCCGATTAGATATCTCCAGAAACTATAGGTTTGGAGCGTATCATGCTGTCGATCGGCGATCTTTCTAAACGAACGGGTGTCAAGGTTCCGACCATCCGCTATTACGAACAGATGGGCCTGCTCTCGGCTGCGGAACGTTCGGAAGGCAACCAGCGGCGATACGAGCGGCAGGATCTCGAGCGGCTGGCCTTTATCCGTCACGCACGGGATCTGGGGCTGGACATTTCCGCCATTCGTGAGTTGATCGCGCTCAGCCAGCATCCGCACCAGCCCTGCGGCAATGTCGACCGGATCGCTAGCGAACACCTGAAAAGCGTGCGCGACAAGATCGAGAAACTGAAGAAACTCGAGCAGGAACTGGAGCGCATCGTCTCCCACTGCGACGGCGACCATGCGATCGAGGATTGCTATGTGATCCGCTCGCTCTCCGACCATGGACTGTGCGACGGGGAACATTGAGGCCGTTTGGCGATCAGGATGCGCTTGACAACATCTACCGACAGGCGCATGAGAGCTTCCATGATCGATATGTGCATAACCACCGCCGCAGTATATTTTTGGGCCTACCTGTAAAGGGCGGCTCGACAGATCATCATGTCAACAAGCCGCCGTCAGGCGGCTTTGTTGTTTCAGACGGCACCTGACGGCACCACAAAATCAAAGGATGCCGAAATGCCCAATGCCCTTCTCGAAGACAGCGAAATATCCCTTCCCCGCCCGGCAGTGCTGACCATCCGCCATGCCAAGCGACATGACCTGCCGGAACTCAACGCGATGATCGCGGCGCTTGCAGCACATCATCATGATGCTTCCGCGATGACGCCCGACATTCTCGAACGTGATCTCTTCGGCGACAGGCCATGGATCACCGTTCTGGTTGCCGATACCGGTTCGGAACTGATCGGCTACGCCATTCTCGTGCCGCTCTACCGCGCCCAGGAAGGCGCACGCGGCATGGACCTGCACCATCTCTTCGTGCGCGACGGACAGCGCGGCCACGGCATCGGCCAGCATCTGGTTGCCCGCGCCCGCGATATCGCCAAGGGCGCCGGTTGCGGCTACCTTTCCGTCAGCGCCACGACCGGCAATTCGGCGGCACATCGGTTCTACGAACATATGGAATTCAAGCCGCGGCCGGTGACCGGCATGCGCTATACACAAGCGCTCACCTGAGCGCGCAATCCGGCTATCGCCAGCCTTTTCGAGGAGACGAAGGAATGACAACGATCGTGGTCGTGCTCACACCGGAATTCGCCGATTGGGAATGCGCGTTGCTGATGGCAGCGGCGCGCAGCTATCTCGGGGTGACGGTGAAGACTGCAACAGAGGATGGCCGTCCCGTGACCTCGATGGGCGGGCTGAACGTGACGCCCGACCTATCCTTTGCGCAGGTAAGGCCGGAGGATTTCGATGCGGTCGTGGTGCCCGGCGGACTTGCCTGGGAAAAACAGGTCGTGCCCGAAGGATTGCATGCTCTTGTCCGGTCGTTCCGGGAAAAGAAGAAGATGGCAGCCGGGATCTGTGCCGCCGCCAGCATGCTGGCCGGCGCGGGTGTACTGAACACGGTGAAGCATACCGGCAACCGGCTGGGCTCACACCAGCAGTACCCCGACTATAGCGGCGGAGATCTCTTTATCGATGGACCGAAGGCGGTGCTTTCGGATGGAGTGGTGACTGCTGCCGGCACCGCACCCTTCACGTTCACGGTCGAAGTGCTGAAAGGTCTCGGATTATGGGATGCGACGGCGGAAGAGGAGTTGCTGCCGTTCTCAGCCGAGCATCGGTAACACCCTATTCCACAGCAGGATCAATGGCGCTCAGGACACGCGCGACGATCTCATCCATCGTGCCACGATCAAGCGTTTCGATGAAACGGGCGGTCTTATTCTGGATGCGTGCTGGAATGTCGAAGCTTCGCACCTGATTGCAGACCGCCACTCCGTTCGTGTCATCGCCCGTGACGGCAACAGCAAGGCCGACATTGCGAGTGAACACGCCGCCGGTCGTGATCGGCACAGTCATGCTTACTCCCAGAGCATTGATCTCACGCGGCGTGATGACGACAAAACGGTGCCGATCCTTCATCTCGCGGTCGGCGACCGGGTTGGGGTCGATCCAGAAGACATCGCCGCGACCGGGAATGTTGCTGCGGACCATCACGAGATTTCGTGCCCGACCGGTTCCCCATCCATAGCCCAGGCGAGATCGGCATTGAGGCCAGAGACGATCTCCTTACCCTCAAGAAGTTCGCTGAGCTTGTAACGCTTCCTGGCATTTTTGACCGGCTTCACGACGAGTTCGCCATCCGACATTTCCAGAGAAAGCCGGTCACCGATTTCAAGCTGCATCATCTTCAAGACGGCAGGCGGTATGGTGACCACCGCCGCGCCGCCCTGGCGTCTGATCTTCGTCGTGACTGTCATGAGCGCTATCCTATAGAGCATTTCCCGACGTAAAATCGGTTCCCACTTTTGCTGAAATTGCTCCAGTGCTACAAATGTAGCACATCACTGTCACGACACAAGAACTCCTATTGCGCCGGTACGGCCTTCAGGTAGGCGGCGATGGCTTCGAGATCGGCTTTCGGCAGGTGAGCCATGTTCTTCTGGACTTCGACCATGGAGCCACCGGCGGAATCATAGTCCGGGGTGAAGCCGGTTTCGAGATAATTGACGATATCGCCCTCGCTCCAGGAGCCGATCGGGCCTGAGGATGTGATGCCGGGGATCGTGCCCTCTCCTTCCGGATTGGGGCCGCCGGCGAGCCATTTTCCGGCCTGAAAGCCGCCGAGCGCGTTGCGCGGCGTGTGGCATTCGCCGCAGTGGCCGGGTCCCTCGACGATATACTGGCCGCGCTTCACCTTTTCATCGGCGGACGCGAGCTCGACGCGCGGCGCATCGCTGAAATAGAGGAATTTCCAGCCGCCGACCGCCATGCGGATGTTGAACGGGAAGCCCAGTTCGTGGGGCGGCGCGACATTGGAGCTTGCCGGCAATGTCTTCAGATAGGCGAAGAGGTCGCCTATGTCCTTTGGCGACATGCGGGCATAGGAACCATAGGGGAAGGACGGATAGAGATGTTCTCCATTCGGGCCGACGCCGCGGGTCATGGCATTGCCGAAATCAGCCAGCGTCCACTTGCCGATGCCGGCATTCGGATCAGGCGAGATGTTGGGAATATGGAAAGTGCCGAAGGGGCTCGGCAGCGCCTTGCCGCCCGACATGAGCTTCAGCGCATCGCCTTCAGCGCCGGCTGCTGCGTGACAGCTGGCGCATCCGCCGGCCCAGAAGATCTGCTCGCCATGCGCCAGATCAGGCGTAGCGAGATTGGCCCAGTAGCTTTCCGGATGCGGGTCGGGTTTCGTCAGCGCCCAGGCGGTCGCTGCCCCCAGGGCAATTACCGCGACGCCAGCTGTCGCTACTTTCGACCAGATCGAGGCCATGGCTTGTCTCCGGAATTTTATCCTGCAGGGTCATGAGAGAAAGCCGCGCAGATGACCTGCGCGGCATCCCCAAACTACTTTTGTCAGCGCTTCAGGCGATAGGTCTGGTGGCAGGTGCCGCAATTGGCACCGAGCGTCTTCATCGCTTCGGCAACGCCGGCCTGATCCGCCGGCATGGAGGCCAGGATCGTGTCGGCATCGCTGCCGAGCTTCAGGGACTTTGCCTTGAAGTCATCCATATTGTCCCAGATCGCCGGGGCGGCTGCGGAATTGACCTCGGAACCGGCGGGGAACTGATCCGGGAAAGCCTTCATGTCGGTGCTGATCGCCGTCAGCGCCGCCTTGACCGCTTCCGCATCATAGGGCTTCTCACCCTTGGCAATCGCGCCGAGCGCGCCCATCGAGGCGCCAACCTGCTTCATCATCTGCTCGCGCTTGGCGACAGGATTGTCCTGAGCGACGGCTGCAGCCGCCAAGCCAAGACAGAGTGCGGCAGTGGCGATGGCGGTCATCCTGATCTTCATAGAGAATTCTCCTCGTTATGCGGCCAGCCCAGCCGGTGATTTACGAGGCGGATATTGGACCGGCGCGCCGATTTGCAAGAAATCACGTTCCCGTCAGGATTACGCAATACCATAGGCTTCCGCTGAACACAGTGTTCACAAATAAAGCACAGTGACAGACAGATTACACTTATCGGTGCAATGCTTCCCAGAGGGTGAGTGCCGCAATGGCCAGCAATAGCAATCCGCAACAACGCCCGATCCAGATCGTGGCCGAGTGATTGCCGACCATCATGCCCCTCGCCCGGCTTGCCGCCACGGCGATCACTCCATAGACGGCGAACTGTGTTGCCGCGGTCATTGCCGCCATGATGAGCGCCTGCGGTGCGAGAGGACCGAATTCCGGCCTTAAGAACTGCGGATAGACGGCCAGCATGAACATATAGGCTTTGGGATTGATGAGGCAGGTTATGGCGCCTCTGCGAAAGGCTTGCCAATTGGTTTTCATATCGGCACGCCCGACATCATCGACGACGATGGCGCTTCTCATCAGGGTGAACCCGATCCAGGCCATATACAGCGTCCCGGCCACCATCAGCGGCGTAAACAGCACGGGCAGGAGCTTTGCCAGCAGCCCGACACCGAGCGCGCCATAGGCCGAATGGACGAGACCGCCCAGCATCATGCCTGCGGTTGCAGCCAGTCCCGCCGCCCGGCCGCGGGTGAGCGCATTCGCCAGAACGAACATCATGTCCATGCCCGGCAGAATGATGATGCCGAAGAGAAGGGTGAAGAAAAGCCATAGGTTTTCGCCATAAGTCATGTCAGTAGCTGCGCCATCCTGTTATTGCTCGGATCGCCGGGATCTCTTGTTTTTCAGGCCGGCAGATGGCGCTATAAAACAAGCCAGCTGACACCGTTCTGTCAGTTGCGTGCCCGATGGCGGAGAAATGTCATGCGCAAGGCGTCTCGCCTGTTCGAGATCATCCAGATCCTGAGACTGGCGAGAAAGCCGGTGACGGCAGCGCAGATCGCGGCGCAGCTGGAAGTCACCATGCGCTCGATCTATCGGGATATTGCAGCACTTCAGGCGATGCGGGTTCCGATCGAAGGCGAACGCGGCATAGGCTATATCCTGAGACCGGGCTTCACGCTTCCGCCGCTGATGCTGTCGATAGAGGAGACCGAGGCGATCGTGCTGGCCCTGGCGCTTCTTGACCGCACCGGCGACGCGGAACTGAGACGCGCAGCCCGGCAAGTCAACCGCAAGATCGCGGCGGCAGTGCCCGAGCCGCTCAGCCAGACATTTTCCACCAATGCGCTGCATGCCTGGGGAACCATCTCTCCATCCCCGAATGGGGTGGATCTCGCTCTCGTACGGCGCGCGATCCGTGACGAGCAGAAGCTGCATATCGACTATCGGGATGAATTGGGTAGCGCGACCGAACGGGTGATCCGGCCGATTGCGCTCATCTATTATTCGCAGACAGCCAACATCGTCGGGTGGTGCGAATTGCGCAACGCGATCCGCAATTTTCGTGCGGACCGCGTCGTGCATTGTGAAGCCTGGGAGGACTTCTTTCCGGGGCAAGGCGACCGGTTGCGCCAGGTCTGGATCGACGGATGGCAGCGACCGATCGCCTGATATCCGGATGCGCGGGGCGATTTAACACCTCTTGGGCATCCGGTGCCGCATTAAAGGCTCAGTCTTTCTTCGGCAGCATGGCCGTCAGTGTTTCGTCCTTGTCGATGAAGTGATGCTTCAGCGCGAAGGCTGCGTGACCGGCGACGACGATGGCCAGCGCCCACGACAGGTAGAAGTGGGCCGAGACGAGATAGGGCGTCAGTTCAGGGTTCTTGCCGCCGAGGCCCGGAATGGTGAAGAGACCCGCAACCGGGATCGGATAACCGGCCGACGAACTGTTCCACCAGCCCGAAAGCGGTACGGCAACCATGAGGAAATAGAGGGAGAAGTGACCAAGGTGGGTGGCCAGCTTCATGATGGCGGGCATTTCGGTCAGTTCCGGCGGGCGGTTATAGGCGCGCCAGATGATGCGTCCGACGATCAGGAAAAGCGTCGTTGTGGCAATCGACTTGTGCAGGGTGATGGCCCAGACCTTTTGTGCCGTTTCGCCGTCGCTGACACCATAATGCAGCATGGCGCCACCGTAATATCCCACGCCCCAGGCGACCAGGATGATGGCTGCCATAAGCCAGTGGAGCAGCTTGGAGACAGAATTGAAGTTACGCGTCGTGGGCTGTGTGAGAAGTCCCGCGTCTGTCGTGCTGGCCATTGTTGGTCCATCCTTTTTTTTGCCAAATGTCTATGACATCCAAGGAACAGACAGGGAGCCGAAATGCCAAGGGTGCAGAAAGTCGCAGTCACCTAGCAAAAGTTGCGAAACGTCATATTCGTACCTCCTCAAAAAAACTGCGGCAATCCGCCATCATCTATTTGAGAATGCTCAATTTTAACCGATTTAAATGACAAATATCCGACATGAGGACCAAACGGCGCCGCGGCGCTTTGCCTCACTACAGGTTGTATCCATACACTCAGAGCGCCAGGCGTCTGCTTTCCTCACGCCCATGCCCGATAATCTCGATACGGTCTTTGTAGACCTCGACAACGGCGAAAGTGTTTTCCGCCTCGGTATCGACCATGCCCTTGAAATTGACATACCAGGTGGAGCCGGTGCGGCCGAGATTGCCGACATGGTTATGGCCGTTCAGATAGGCCAGCACGTTGCCCGAGTGTTCGAACAGGTCGACAAGCCGTTCGCCGTTCCAGAGATTGTGCTGGTTTTCCGGATAAAGCGGATAGTGCCCCATGACGATGACCGCCTCGCCGCGTTCGCGCGCATCGGCCAGAACCTGCTCCAGCCAGGAGAATTGCTCCTCACCGATACCGCCATTCCACGGCATGGCATTGATGGCACCGGCGGCTTCCAGCGCTGCGAGACGTTTCGATGCCTCGGCATGGCGGGCATGCCCTTGCGGGGTCGAAAACAGGCTTATTTCATTGCCGTCGATGACGACGAAGCGGATGCCGCCACGGATAAAATCATGCCAGGGCGCCGGCATGCCCAGACGGGCATGGACATCCGCCAACCGCTCCGGAGCGACGGAGAAATCGTGGTTGCCCGGTAGCAGGATATTCTCGTGGCGAAGTCCTTCATAGGCAGAAAGAATACCGTCAAAACTCTCCCAGTCCCGGTCGATCAGATCGCCGAGCGTCACGACAAAGGCGAGATCCTCGCCGTTCAGCGTGTCAATCGCCTCCGCCAGCTTCTTCGGGCTATTGCGATAGAACCGGTCGTATTCCAGCCTCGGTTCGACATCGGCATATTGGGGATCGGCAATGACGCCGAAGCGGAGGAGAGGTTTTTCAGATGACATGGCGCGCAGTTAGGCCCGATCTGTGACAGGGGTGTGACGGATGATATCCGCAAGGCCGCCTCCCCGGGATAAAGGCGACGTGAAGATAACTGCCCGAATTGTGATCCACTTCAACTGCATCTGGCTTTAAGAAGATAAAACACGTGCGCGCGATTCGACCGCGCCGTCTCCATTCTCAATTCCGGAATACCGATTTGCCAGCCATTACCCGCCGAAGCTTTCTGATCGCAACCCCTCTTTTTGCTACAGGATGCGTGACTTCGGTGCCAGAGCCGGTTGCCGTCAAACCGCACATGTCTCCCTATTACCGGGCGATGTATGCGGCAATCGAAGGCGAACCCTTTCCGATCAAGGCGGCAGACCTCAAGCGTGTCGAACCGCAATATTATCGGCAGGAAGTCGCCTACCCGACGCAGGAACGGGCTGGTACTATCGTTGTCGATACGAAGAACCGTTTCCTTTATCTGGTGCAGGAAAACGGCCGCGCCATGCGCTACGGGATCGGTGTCGGCAAGGCCGGCCTTGAGTTCGAAGGTGCCGGCACGGTGCAGTACAAACGCCAATGGCCGCGCTGGACGCCGACGCAGGACATGATCGCCCGCGAGCCGGAGCGTTACGGACCGCTGGCCGCCGGAATGGAGCCGGGCGCCCTCAATCCGCTCGGGCCCCGCGCGCTCTATCTGTTCAAGGACGGCCGCGACACCCTTTACCGCATCCACGGCACAACCGAGGACTGGACGATCGGCAAGGCGGTGTCGAGCGGCTGCATCCGCCTGCTCAACCAGGACATCGTCGATCTTTACGGGCGCGTTCCGGACGGTACCCGCGTCGTCGTGCTGCAGGATGCGCCGACCGACAGCTTCATTCCCCAGGCAGTTTAAGGCGTTATCGGACGCTCAGTGTTTTGGCTGCGGAGCGCAGGCAACACTTCCAAGCCTCCCAAGGCAAACAAAAACACCCGGCACCGCAAGGCACCGGGTGTTTTTTGATGATTGAAATGCCGAAGCTTACTTGGAAGCGGCTTCGTACATTTCCAGCACGTAATCCCAGTTGATCAGGCTGTCGACGAAGGCTTCGAGATACTTCGGACGGGCGTTGCGGTAGTCGATGTAGTAGGAGTGTTCCCATACGTCGACGCCGAGGATCGGGGATGCGCCGTGAACGAGCGGGTTTTCGCCGTTCGGGGTCTTCGAGATGGCGAGCTTGCCGTCCTTGACCGAGAGCCAGGCCCAGCCGGAGCCGAACTGCGTGGTGCCGGCAGCGATGAAATCAGCCTTGAACTTGTCGTAGCCGCCGAGATCGCTGTCGATCGCAGCCTGCAGCTTGCCGGGCAGCTTGTTGCCGCCGCCGTCCTTCTTCATCCACTTCCAGAAATGGATGTGATTGTAGTGCTGGGCAGCGTTGTTGAAGAGGCCCTGGTTGGTGCCGAAGGACTTCTTGACGACTTCCTCGACCGACAGGTCAGCCAAGCCGGCTTCGGCTGCAAGCTTGTTGCCGTTGTCGACATAGGCCTTGTGGTGCTTGTCGTGGTGATATTCGAGCGTTTCCTTCGACATGAAGGGTACGAGCGCTTCGTAATCATAGGGAAGTGCGGGAAGTTCGAAGGCCATTGGTCTACTCCTTTTAGGCAAAACCTTGGGTAATCGTCGTGCGGGAACATAGGAGCGGACCGGGGAAGAGGCAACGCCCCGAAGGCCAAAATTATGGCAAAAATCAAAGATGCAGCGCAGCGGCTTTGCTCGACTGCGCCCTCTCGTGGAACATCATTCCAATGCAGCGGCAGGCGCATGAACTGATCGCCGACGCCACAGGGCTGCCGCTAATCCGTGACAGGAAGAATTTCCCAAGGAGGATTTGATTCGATGAAAATCACGACCACGCTTGTTGCCGCCTTCGGCACTGTTCTGATCGCCGGCAGCGCCGCTCACGCATCCTCGGACGACGCCTGGGCCGCATTCCAGAGCGATGTTTCCAAAGCCTGCGTCAAAGCGGCAAAGGGACTTATCGAGAAGGGCAAGACGGTAGTCGACCCCTATGGCAGCGAACATTACGGCATGGCCGTGGTGACCGGAAAGGCCGTTGGCGCAAAGGCCCGGATCAGCACCATCTGCGTCTATGACAAGCAGAAGAAGACGGCCGAAATCGGTGGCGAGATCAGCGCCAAGCAACTGGCCGTGACGCCATAGGCCCTCACCAGAAAAATGCGATCACCAATCAGCTTCGCGCATGATTGCCCGTCTATCATCGGTCATTGTCTGCATTTCCATTTGCCATTTTGACATTTGACCGATGAGAGCAATGTGACCACCAACGATATTCCAGCAGTGCCGCAATTTCTGATGCGGGAGACAGACCACCATGTCCTTCAGGCGATGGCGGCGGATGGAGAAACTCAGCGACCTGCCGAGGAAGCTCGGCCAGATGGGTCCTGTCCAGAAAGGGACGACGGTGACCCTGCGCCTTCACCCAGCCGTGACCTCGCTTCAGTCGATCTTTTCGCATCGGATAAGGCAGAGACGCCCGGCACGGCCGATCAAGCAGCCGCGCCATATATCGCGCCCGTTGCAGCAGCAATCACGCCGAACGGCTATTCGATCAACGATCTTTTGCTTTTCCGGACGCTGACCGGCTACAGGCTAGATACACGCGCGGCCATATGGCGAGCCGTGGACAGTGACGGGAACCGTGTCTCGACGACTGATCGGCTTTTCACCACCCTGACCGAAGAGGCCTTTCGTCTTGCGGACAGGCAGCGACGTCCTGGCGAACAGGATAAACAAGATCTGACAATCGACGATCTTGTCCTGACGCTTTCGTCGATCCGACGCGCCGCAAACTCGATTGGTACAAGGGGCGTAATCGCTTTCGAGCGGCTGGAAGCGACCGTTCTGGGTTTTCGCGAAAGAACCAGGAGGGAGGCATCTTCCGTCTTGACCGGCCTTGCGCCGACACCTGATGAAGGCCTAGCCACCGCGTGAGACTGACGCCTTTAGGGAACCTTTGCCGTGCGGCGCGGGTTCCCCCGCGCAAGCAGAGGAGGATGCCCGCATGTTGTCCGACGTCCTGAACTCCGAATTCATGATCTTCGTGCTGATCGGATTTTTTGCACAAATCGTCGATGGCGCTCTGGGCATGGCTTTCGGAGTGTTGACAACAACGAGCCTGCTGGCATTCGGCGTGCCGCCGGCCGTGGCGAGTGCCATGACCCATGTGACTGAGTGCTTTACCACCGCCGCCTCGGGAGCGTCGCATCTTTATCATCGCAATGTCGACTGGCGGCTGGTGTTGCGGCTTGCTCCGGCGGGCATGGTGGGCGGCGCTATAGGCGCCTATCTGCTTGCCAATATCGATGGAGAAGCGATCGAGCCTTTCATCTCTGTCTATCTGATCCTTATCGGCCTCTACATTCTCTACAAGGCTTTCAGGCCGAAATGGCCGCGCGACGTGCATGACTGGATCGTGCCCTATGTGGGTGGTGCCGGCGGCGTGCTGGATGCGATGGGCGGTGGTGGATGGGGACCGATCGTCACCAGTTCACTGCTTGGCCGCGGCCACGAACCAAAAAAGGTGATCGGCTCAACAAACCTAACGGAGTTTGCCGTCACTACGGTAATTTCGCTGACCTTCATACTCGCGCTCGGCTGGGCGGAACTGTCCTCCGCTCTCGGTCTGATCCTTGGTGGGGTGCTGGCCGCGCCGATCGGCGCTTTTCTCGTCAAAAAGCTACCGGTCAAACCCCTGATGATCGCCGTATCGGTGATCATTATCGGAACCGCCGCCGTCCGTTTTGCATGACTTACTATATTTAGATTATCTAATATTTAAGTCGTAAGGCCTAAACATTCTCGAGATCACGGGAGCAAGGCATGACGACGGCAAACACGCGCAGATTTGCGAATGACGAGGCGATGCTGCAGGCGGTGATGGCGGCGATGGACAATCTTCCGGTTGCGGTTGGATTGTTCAGCCTCGAAGGCCGGCCGCTCTACGCCAACCGATCTTTCCAGGAGTTGCACGACCTCGACAGGCGATGGCTGAATGAGGACGAGACCTTTGCCGACGTTGCTGCCGATGGCAGGATGGACGACTGGAAAGAGGACCCGATGGCCTATTTCCAGCGCCTCAGGCGCAAGCTTGTCGAAGAGGGGTTTGCCGAAACGCAGGTGGAAATCGGCGACAAGATCATCGCCGTGCAGGATGTGCTGCTCGACGGGAAATACCTGCTCAGCACCCAGCAGGACATCACGGCACGGGTGAAAGCGGAGCAGCGCGTCTCCTATCTTGCGCATCACGATCCGCTCACCGACCTGCCCAACCGGATGCGGTTTGCCGCAGAACTGGCCAACCTCATTGCCGAAAGCCGGGTGCTTAGGCGGCAATTCGGGGTGATGAGTTTCGATGTCGACCGGTTCAAGGACATCAACGACCTGTTTGGCCATGCAGCCGGAGATATCGTGCTGGCTGAACTGGCGAGACGACTGAAGAAAGTGCTCAATGACGATGATATCGCAGCGCGCCTCGGCGGCGACGAGTTTACCGTGATCAGTGCCGGCGAAGACCAGCCGGAAACGGTGACACGGCTTGCCGAACGGCTGACCCGCGCGATGGAAGAGGATTTCGACGTGGAAGGCCGCTCGCTTCGGGTGAGCCTCTCGATCGGGATTGCGATGTTTCCGCAGGATGGCGCAGATGCGGCGACGCTTCTCGCCAATTCGGATGCCGCACTCTACCGCGCCAAGGCGGACGGGCGCGGTCGCTTCTGCGCATTCAATGCCAAGATGGACCGCCGGATGCATGACCGGCGCGTGCTGCAGCAGGATCTGCGCCATGCGATCAAGCGCGGCGAACTGATGCTGCACTACCAACCTCAGGCCTCGGTTACCGGCGAGATTTTTGGCTTCGAGGCCTTGCTGCGCTGGCATCATCCCAGCCGCGGACTGATTACGCCCGACGAATTCGTGCCGCTGGCGGAAGAAAGCGGCCAGATCGTCGAGATCGGGCGCTGGGTGCTGAACGAGGCCGGCCGCGAAGCCGCGAGCTGGTCGAACCGGTTGAAGATCGCCATCAACATTTCCCCCATCCAGTTTCGCCAGGACAGTCTTGTCAGTGACGTGCACATGATGCTTCTGGAAACGGGGCTTGCCGCGGACCGGCTGGAGCTTGAAGTGACCGAAGGCGTGCTGGTGCATGACTTTGCACGGGCGCTGCAGATCCTGCGCGGCCTGAAAGGGCTTGGCCTCAGGATCGCGATGGACGATTTCGGCACCGGTTATTCCTCGCTTTCCTATCTCCAGTCCTTTCCCTTCGACACGATCAAGATCGACAAGTCCTTCACCTCCAAACTGGTTTCCGATAGCAGCGCCGACGAGATCGTGCGCGCGGTGATCGGGCTCGGCCGGGGGTTGAACATTCCGATCGTGGCGGAAGGCGTGGAAACGGAAGAACAGCGCGCCTTTCTGGAAGAAGCGCAGTGCCAGCACCTGCAAGGCCATCTGATCGGCCGGGCTGGACCGATCGAGCATTATGCCGAGCTGACAGGGGCAGAGGATGCACCCCCGGCAGTCGATGATACGCGTGTCGAACCCCGACGGGAACAGAAGTCCCAGCGGCGTTAGAAAATCCAATACCTTGCCTGGATGGGGCGCTATCGGTGAACGAAGCGGTCAATACGCGCGCTCTATGCGCCGGCAAAATCCTGTCATAGAGCAATCATAATGTAAGGCGCGGATCACCCGCCCAGAATGCAAGGTATTGTCATGACGGTTTTGCAAAACTCACTTCTGGTCATCCTGCTTCACGGTGTCGGCGCCAATGGGGCTGACCTCGCCCCGCTCGGCGAAAGCTGGAAAGCCCGCCTGCCAAATGCCGTCTTCGTTTCGCCGAATGCGCCGGAACGCTCGAATTTCGGTCCCGGCTATCAGTGGTTCAGCGTCGCCGGCGTGACGGAAGAAAACCGCCCTGCCCGCATTACCGCCGCGCGCCCACCTTTCGATACGGTGATTTCCGATATCATCGAGGAAAACGGTTTCAACGGCCGGCTGGACAGGGTCGTGTTCGTCGGCTTCTCGCAAGGCACGATCATGTCGCTCGATGCGATCGCAAGCGGCCGTTGGCCGGTTGCAGCCGTTGTCGGCTTTTCCGGCCGGCTTGCCACCGAACATCCGCTGACGCCTTCGCTCGAGACCAAAGTACTCCTGGTGCACGGCACCTCGGATCCGGTCATTCCGTCCTGGGAAACGGAAAAGGCGGAGACGGAGTTGAAGGCCGCGGGTGTGTCGGTGGAAACGGTCATCGAACCGGGTCTCGGCCACACGATTTCAATCGGCGGCGCAGACCGCGCGGCGGATTTTCTCGAGAGGATCGCCCGGAACTGATGTTCCGAGCAATTACCGCCTGATCACCGGCTCGCCGTGGAACCGACGGCGAGACGGCTTTGAGACGCCGAAGCCGACTTCCATCATCAGCCGTGGCTTGGTCACCGGAACGGTGCCCATGTGGAAGCCGAAAGGATCCTCGACGAAACCGGACCCCGCCGGGCCGGTCAGCGTGACAGCCTGATCGGCACCGTAATAATCCAGCACTTCATCGGCCGGATGGCCGACCATGAGTGTGTATTGGTGCTTGACCTTGCGCCTGTTGTGGCTGCCCTTGACGAAGACATGGGGGCCGGTGCCCTCGTCGACATCGACGAGGTTGAAGAAGAATTTCAGCATCCGCCAATCGTCGAGGTCGAAATGGAACTTATCGAGCGAGGCGAGGCTGCGATCGGCTTCCGTCGAGGCTTTGGTCGGAAAGCTCCACCAGATACGCGTGGTGATAAGTCGGGCGCTGGCACCGAGATAATGTTTTGCAACATCCTTCAACAGCGGGTCCGACTGAATGGCGCGGACACCGGCACTTCGCAGCGAGCGCTCGAAGAAATGGCCGCTCAGCAGGGAGCGCTCAAATTTCTGTTCAGCTTCCCCATGCCGAGGAGCGACGAATTCGAGAGAGCGGTCGAAATTGCCGAAACAGGGCGTAATCCGGGCGAAATTGTAGATCTCCTGCTGGACCTGCGCCGGCATTCGCAGACCGGTGAAGATACCGTCACTGCGCAATGCATCCGCCACCGCCGACGCGTCCAGCTGGCCAAACAGCGATGACTGCTTCTGTCCCGAAGGTGCGTATTTGTCAGACAGGGCCCAATGGATACGACGTCCGGGCATGGTTCGGGCAAGCACGAACATCGGCAGCCAGGCGGGATTTTCCTTCAGGTCGGCAAGATAGGTTGGGATACGTACCGCCATGCGGCGCAAACGACTTCCACTGCGCGCGACAGCCTCAAGATCATCAGGCTGCGATGCAGTCGATGGGGATGCGTCTACTGACATTGCCACTCCTTTGCCGGTCGGGGTTCCCAGGGAGAGAGAGATGCAGATACAGCCATTTTCGCCATTTTACGGCAAAAATGAATATGGGGAGATATATACTTCCGCGAATGCAAAGCAATTAATCAAATTTTGTGAATGCTATCAAAAAATACTTTCTCTCGGCAAAGCATCCACCGAAAGAATGAGAGCAACGCTCGGATATTTTCTTCCGAGCGTTGCCGATATTTTACGTCTCAGGCGTCGTTGCGGCCGCCGGATCGAGCCCAGTCCATGTAGAGTTCGAGAGCCTTGCGGGCGACGGGGCCTTCCTGCAGAGAGCGCTCCTCGAACTTCGTCACCGGGGCAATCTTGGAGTAGTTGCCGGAGGTGAAGATCTCGTCAGCCTCGGCAAAATCCTTGGCGGTCAGCGTCACTTCGCGAACCTCGAAACCGGCTTCGCGCAGAAGGCCGATGATACGGGCGCGGGTGATGCCGGCAAGGAAGGTGCCGTTGGCTATCGGCGTCATGACCACGCCGTCCTTGACCATGAAAATGTTGGAGGATGCGGTCTCGGCGACATTGCCGTTCATGTCGAGGGCCAGCGCATTGTCGAAGCCGCGCGAATGGGCCTCGATGATCATGCGGCCGCTATTCGGATAGAGGCAGCCGGCCTTTGCCATGGTCATGGCGACTTCCGGGCTCGGGCGGCGGTAAGGCGAAACCGTGAGCGAGGACGGCTTTGCGGTGCCCATCGGCGCTTCGAACAGGCAAAGGGCGAAACGGGTCGATTCCCCATCGGGAGCGACAACGCTGTAGGACGTGCCATGCTCGGCCCAGTACATCGGCTTGATGTAGATCGCCGTCTTGCCGTCGAACTTCTTGACGCCTTCGAGCGCAAGCGCTTCGATTTCTTCAGGCTTCATCGTCGGCTTCATGCCCATGTTGACCGCGGAACGGTTGACGCGCTGGCAATGCAGGTCGAGATCAGGCGAGATGCCATCGAACCAGCGGGCGCCGTCGAACACGGTCGAGGCAAGCCACATGGCATGCGAGGTGGGGCCGATGAGCTTCGGATTGCCATCAATCCATTCCCCGTCCACATAGGTCCAGGTGGTTGAGCGGGGGGATGTATCGACGGCCATGATCAGTCTCCTTCAAAGCAGGCACGAAAAGTGGCGCGAATGAAGGCTTCCGAGGCTCGAAGGTCAAGCGATAATATGAGATGTCTCATCACAAGAATTGATAATTCACGCTTCGATCAGCTCAAGGATTGCTATTTGGCTGGCTGGGTGTCGGCGGCTGGCCCGTCAGCGGATTTTGCTGCGTGGGATCACTACCCTGCAAATGGCCACCGGCGGGGAAGCGATTGGCGTCATTCATCCAGATGATGCTCAAAACGCAGGCAACCAGGAGGGCAAGAACAAGGATAAACAGCCAGCGCAACGCGACACCTCTTCAATTTTATTCACGCAATAATATCGGATCGACATGATCCGTGATCTTTCATCAGAACAATCGGGCGTCTATGCGGCAGGCTGCATAAACATGGCGCGGCGATGCGTTGACAGCCCGCCCAAGGCGGCGCAATTTCCAGGCTTGCAACCATATTCCCAGCACCGACGCCCATAATCACCATGCCAAAATCGTCTCCAATGTCCCTGACCCAGCAGATGGTCGACCTATGCTTTCGCGAGGAGCATGATCCGGGATTGCCCGCGGCATGGATGCCGCTCACCGACGATGACTATCTTGTATTGACTGAACGTCTGCTGGAGGAAATCGGCGACGAGCCTTTGTGGATCTTTGCCTATGGATCGCTGATCTGGAAACCCGGCTTCGATTCCGTCGCCTGCCAGCGAGCCACCGCCTATGGCTGGCACCGGTCGTTTTCGCTGCGCATCGAACGCGGACGCGGCTCTCCCGCCCAGCCGGGACTGATGATGATGCTGTCACGCGGCGGGCGTTGCGACGGCGTGATCTATCGGGTTTCCGACCACGACAAGCGCGAGCAGATCGAAAGCGCGCTTCGACGGGAACTGAGCAACAAGGACAGCCTCAACACGTTCCGCTTCCTGCCGGTTCGCACCGATGACGGCGCCACCATCCCCGCCCTCACCTTCTGGGCCGGCGGCGACAGTCCGCGGATCGTGCGCCCTCTCCTGCCTCTCGAAGACGTCGCCCCTATTCTGGCGCGTGCCTGCGGACATCGCGGCTCCTGCGCCGAATATCTCTACAATACCGTCGTGCATCTGGCGGAATTCGGCATTCGCGACCGCAATCTCTGGCGGTTGCAGGAGCTTGTCGCCAAGGAGGTCGAGGCAATGCATGGCGCTGCCGCTCCGCGCTTGAACAGCACGTCTCCCTCAAATGGGTGAAGACGCCGCGTGGCGATCATGCTTGAAAGATGGCGGGGCGCTGTCAGCCCCCACCTGATGAATGACTGGCCCTCTCGCCAAACCTTTTTGAGGGGGGCACTCCACGAGAGGGCCAGTCATCTCGGCTATATAAAGGAAGACCACCAGGACCGATGACGACCGCAGCCATCATAGTTTATCTGATCATCGCGAAGGTCTTTCTCATTCTTACCTTCGTCGAAGGCATTATCCGCAACATGCCGTGGACTGCAGCGCGTTTCTCCGGGCTGGCGCTTGCTGTCGCATGGCCGCTGATTGTTGTCGCCATCGCATTTTCCAGCCGACGGGACGAGAAGAAGACCGCCTGATGCGCTGCTTCTTCGAAACACCTTAAAGCCCCATAGAAGACCTGTTCCATCGCTCTATATCCCCGTCGGGTTCAACCGATGACGGAACAGACAGTCGATGCAAAGCATATTGAAGGAAGGCGAGACCTGCTGGCGTATCGCAAAGGCAGACCGGCTTTCGATCATCATCGACGCCGCCGACTTCTTCCGTCACGCCAAGGACGCCATGGCAAGGGCGAAGCGCTCGATCTATCTGGTCGGCTGGGATTTCGATACACGCATCGACCTCATTCCCGGCAATGGTGATGACGGGCAGCGAAACCGGAAAAAGACCGACGAGCTGCCGGACCAGCTCGGCAAGTTTCTGAACGCGATCGCAAGGCGCAACGAGGATCTCGATATCCGCATTCTCAAATGGGATATCGGGCTGATCAACTCCATCACGCGCGGCGAGACGCCCTTCTACATTCTCAAATGGATGTTCGACAAACGCATCCACCTGAAGCTCGACGGCGCGCATCCCTCGATTTCCTCGCATCATATGAAGCTGCTCGTTATCGACGACGAAGTGGCGTTCTGTGGCGGGATCGACATGACGGTCGGACGCTGGGATACGCGCGACCACGCCGAGAACGAGGACTTGAGGAAATCGCCGATGGGTTTTGCGCAAGGCCCCTGGCATGATGCGACGACCTGCCTTTCCGGCGAGGCGGCGCGGGCGCTGGGTGAAGTTGCACGCAACCGCTGGAAGCTCGCGACCGAAGAAGACCTGCCCTCGCCGCAAGCCGTGGCGCAGGAAGATACGCCTTGGCCCGAAGAGCTGGAGGTCGGGTTCCGCGACATCTCGATCGGCATTGCACGCACCGCACCCGAATATGACGAGCGAAAGCAAATCGTCGAGATCGAGACTGCGAAGCTTGCGATCATCGCAGCGGTGAAAAAGACGCTTTATGTCGAGAGCCAGTATTTCGCATCGCGCCGGATTGCGGAGGCGATGGCCGAGCGACTGAGCGAGCCGGACGGCCCGGAAATCGTGCTGATCAACCCAGAAGGCTGCGAGGGGTTTCTGGAAGCCAAGGCGATGGACAGTGCCCGCATCCGGCTGATGAAGCTTGTGAAGGAGGCCGATATCCATGACCGGTTCCGGCTCTACTATCCCGTCAATGCTTCGCGCACGCCGATCTATGTGCATGCCAAGATGATGTATGCCGACGACCGGATCGTGAAGATCGGCTCGGCCAATCTCAACAACCGGTCGATGGGTTACGACACCGAATGCGACCTGATTTTGGAAGCTGCCGAAGGGCAGAGGGAGTTGACGGAAAAAATCATCGCGACCCGTGACGACCTGATCGCCGAGCATCTGGGACGGGACGTATCGGAAGTCTCACAGGCGATTGCGGCACATGGCGGCTCGATCATCGCAGCGATCGAAGCGCTGAACCGCGAGGAAGGCCGCGGGCTGGTGCCGGTGCCGATGCGGGAGCTGACGGCGGATGAAGAACTGATCGCGGAATCCGACATTGCCGACCCTGAACGGCCGGCCGGCGTGCGGTATCGCACCTCGCGTTTCCTCAAGCGTCGCTTCGGGCACAAGGTGAAGGCAGCGATCTGAAGTGACGTCCGTGCTGGCTCACAGCCTTTCCGCCAGAAAATCGATGAAGGCACGGATGCGGACGGCCAGATGTTCGTGGCCGGCGTAAACCGCGTGGATTTCCTCGATGTCTTCGGGATTGAAATCCTCCAATATCGGCACGAGACGACCGGCTTCGATATCCAGCTCGACATGGAAACGCCCGACGCGGCCGATGCCGATGCCGTCGACGCAGAACTGGCGGATGATTGAGCCGCTCGATGCTTTCAGATTTCCGGATACGGGGCGTAGATCGATCTTGCCGGTCTCCGGATCGCGAAAGGGCCAGCCCTCGACAGCGCGGCGGAAATTGAAATTGATGCAGTTATGGCGGTCGAGTTCGGAGGGCGTTTTCGGCAGACCGTACCTTGCGATATAGGCGGGCGAGGCCATGACCACCTGTCGGCTCTGGCCGATCTTGCGGGCCATCAGCGTTGAATCCCGCAGCGGCCCATGGCGGATGGCGATATCGACACGCTCGCGGATCAGATCGACGGTATCGTCGGTTAACGTGATATCGAGCTGGACTTCGGGGAAGAGCGCCAGGAATTCGCCCGCAAGCGGCAGGATGTAGCGCTCGCCGAAGGCGACCGAGGCATTGATCGACAACGGCCCGCGCGGCAGCGCCCGCCCGCCGCCGGAGACAATCTCCTCGGTGTCGGCAATCTCGGCCAGGATGCGCGAGGCGCGGGCGAGATAGGTTTCGCCTTCCGGCGTCAACTGCAGCAGGCGGGTGGAGCGCACGACAAGCCGGGTGCCGAGCCGGTCCTCCAGTCGGGTGACGAGCTTGCTGACGGCCGAAGGCGACAGTTTCAGCTTTCTGCCTGCCGCTGAAAAGCTCTTCAGCTCGGCGGCGAGAACAAAGACTTCCATTTCTCCGGCGCGGTTGTCCAAGATTTGCTCTCCTTCAAGCAGGCGATGCTGCCCCCACCTGTGACTTCATTTCACAAATCATTATCCATCTATGCCGCTACACAGGCAAGTATCTGGCAACGATATTGCGGCGCATCGAATGATCTTCCCTTGGCGCCTCCCCCAAGGGATCAGGACAAGGATACCCCAATGCCTCTCGCTCTTTACGCGTTGACGGCCGGCGCCTTTGGCATCGGCGTCACGGAATTCGTCATCATGGGTCTGCTGATCGATGTCAGCAAAGATCTCGGCGCCTCGATCTCCGCCGCCGGCCTGCTGATTTCCGGTTATGCGCTCGGTGTCGTCATCGGCGCACCGATCCTCGGCGCCATTTCCGGCAAGTGGTCGAAGAAGACCCTGCTGATGGCGCTGATGGTGGTGTTCACCATCGGCAACCTCGCCTGTGCGCTCGCCCCCGATTACTGGACGCTGATGGCCGCCCGCGTGCTGACCGCGTTTGCGCATGCCTCCTTCTTCGGCGTCGGTTCGGTGGTTGCCACCAGCCTCGTCGCTCCAACCAAGAAGGCCTCGGCCATCGCCATCATGTTCACCGGCCTCACCGTCGCCAACATTCTCGGCGTGCCCTTCGGCACATGGCTGGGCCAGGCCTATGGCTGGCGTTCGACCTTCTGGGCCGTGACGCTGATCGGCATCGCAGCGCTCGCCGTGATCGCGCTTCTCGTGCCGAAGGATGAGCCTTCCGATGCGCAGGAAGAAGGCTCGCAGGGCGTCGCTGCCGTGCTCGGTCGCCGTTCGGTTATTCTCGGCCTTCTGACCACCGTGCTTTCCTGGGTGGGCGTGTTTGCCGGTTTCACCTATATCGCGCCTATTCTCACCGAGATCACCGGCTTTTCCGCGGCCGCCGTCTCGCCGATCCTGCTCGTCTTCGGCGGTGGTCTCGTGGTCGGCAATCTCTTCGGCGGCTGGCTGGCTGACCGCCACCTGATGCCGACGATCATCGGCAGCCTGATTGCGCTCTCCGTCGTGCTTCTGGCGATGACCGCGACGATCCACCAGCCGGTGCTGGCGGTGATCTCGATCGCGCTGTTCGGCGCTGCCGCCTTCGCCACGGTTGCACCGCTGCAGATGTGGGTGCTTGCCAAGGCTGAAGGTGCAGGCCAGGGCCTCGCCTCGTCCTTCAACATTGCCGCCTTCAACCTCGGCAATGCGATCGGCGCCTGGCTTGGTGGTGCCGTCATCGACCACGGTCCAGGCCTCGGCGGCGTGACCTTCGTCGCCGGTCTGGTCCCGATCGCGGCTCTTGTGGTGGCGCTCATCGCCATCCGCATGGACAGGAGAGAAGGCCTGCGCAACGCCCGGCTTTCACCCGCCGAATAATATCCTGCAACGAAATCTTGCAGTTGAACCATCCACCAGATGGCCCATGTAAGGTGGGCCTCATTTCTCGCCCGGCTCCATTCCCGCAAGGATCAGGCCGGGCCTGCCATTCCAAAGGAGTTTTCATGTTCGACGTCAGCGCAAACGGCGCAAATATCCCCGCTCTCGGTTTTGGCACGTTCCGCATGCCCGATGCCGATGTGCATCGCATCCTGCCGGAAGCCCTGAAGCTCGGCTTCCGCCATGTCGATACCGCACAGGTCTACAAGAACGAGGCGGCTGTCGGCGATGTCCTGAAA
The DNA here is from genome assembly GCA_002376235.1 of Neorhizobium sp. UBA3556. GTDB lineage: Bacteria > Pseudomonadota > Alphaproteobacteria > Rhizobiales > Rhizobiaceae > Neorhizobium. The sequence continues at coordinate 416,967 of DFNX01000003.1, forward strand.
TCCTCGGGCATTCCCCGGCAGGATATCTTTCTCACCACCAAGGTCTGGGTCGATCGTGTCGGCCACAAGGATTTCATCGCCTCGGTGGATGAAAGCCTGACCAAGCTGAAGACCGATCACGTCGATCTTCTGCTCCTTCACTGGCCGCAGAGCGAGATGCCGCTGGCCGACCGGATCGGCGCGCTCAACGAGCTTCGCAAGGCCGGCAAGGTGAAGAATATCGGCGTCTCCAACTTCTCGACCGCGCTGATGGCAGAAGCGGTAAAACTGTCGGATGCACCGATCGTCAACAACCAGGTCGAATATCACCCCTATCTCGACCAGACGAAGGTTTTGGCCGAAGCGGCGAAGACCGACATGTCTGTGACCGCCTATTACCTGATGGCCGATGGCGCAGTGCCGAAGGACGAGGTACTCAAGGATATCGGCGCCAAGCATGGCAAGACCGCAGCCCAGGTGGTGCTGCGCTGGGCCGTGCAGCAGAAGGGCGTGATCGCGCTGTCGAAGACCGCCACGGAAAGCCGCTTGCCGGAAAACTTCGACATCTTCGATTTCGCCTTGTCGGAAGACGAGATGGCAGCGGTTCACAAGCTTGCCCGCCCGGACGGCCGTATCGTCAATCCGGGTCATCTGGCGCCCGAATGGGATAAGTAAGTCCCGATCCAAGTTTCGGGTTGAATGATCGAAGCTCCGGGGAGAACATCTCCGGAGCTTTTTTTATGAGTGATCGTGAGTATCAGGCGCATGAATGAAGAGAAAAATCCGAACGGCGCACATCAACTCCTGCGTCGGGTGGAAGGCCGTTTCTTCCGTTCGGTGCCGGCGAACCGGCTGGACAAAATTCTCGATCCGCCCGATCCCAAGAGCGCCGGTCGTTATCATCGTCCCGGCGAGAGCATTCTCTATACGAGTGCCACATTCGAATCCGCCGTCGCGGCGATCTCTAGCTACATGCTCAAGGATGGCCTGCCCCGCATGATGGTGCCGCTCCTTGTCAGTGAGGTCTTCGTGCTCGACCAGCATGACGAAGAGGCCTGCAAGGTATTCGGCATAGAACGCGATCTTTCCAACGAACCTTGGCAGGCAGCGATTGCGGAAGGTCGCGAACCGGCTTCATGGCGCAATGTTGATATCGCCCGTGCCGTGGGTGCCGGAGGGATCATCGATCGATCCCGCAAGATGCCGGGCGCTTGGCATCTCAATCTGTTTTACTGGAACGAAAGCGGCGGGCCGAAAGTCGAGATCTGCGGCGAGCCTGTCGAGATCACGCTATCGGCTGATGGTCCGACATGGGATCGGAGCCGGACAGGCTGAAACAATGGACGTTTTTTTAAAGCGCTGCCGGAGTCTGAAACGCGGGTGGAATAGAGGCAAATGAGGGCGTGCCATACCCCCTCTGCCCTGCCGGGCAGAGGGGGCCGACTTGCACCAATCTCGTCGCTTGATTTACTCAATCCTTGGCGAAGGTCGTCGCCGTCTGCGAGGTCGTCACCATCGTGTTGTAGTCCGAGACGATCCATTCGATATCGTTGCCGCCGGCCTTGCGGGCGTCACCCTTGACCTTACTAAGCTGCTCGTGGAGATCGCGCAGCTTGGAGAGAAGCGAGGCCGGGCGGCTTTCGAAGACGTGGAAACTATCCGGGTGATCGATGGCGTAGTCGTCGAACGCGCGCACCGCACCCGCATAGGCATCAAGCTCGCCCTTGAACACAGCCATATCGACGACCGGCTTTTCGTTGTCCGGCATCAGGTCCATCATCGCTTCGGCGCGGATCATGACATTGCGGACATGCCAGCGGGATTTCTTGCCCTCCGCCTGTTCGAGCGCATCGAGAGATGCACGGTCGAGCTTCACCTTTTCCGACCGCAATGTCAGGTCGGCAGTCTCGCGACGCTCCTGATAGGTTGGAGCGAGAGCCGCGATATCCTTATGGAAAGCCCTGGCGCCTTCCATCTTGTCCGATTTGTAGTCGAGCCGTTCGTAATACTTGTTGGCTTTTTCGATGACCGGCGCCAGCTTCTGGTAAACCTCGACATAGGCAAGCATGGCGGCGTCGAGTTCCGGCATTTTCGGTGAAGCCTTGGCGGCTTCCTCGACCGCTGCGACCTCATCGCGCACGTCGTAAAGCGAATAAAGCCCGTAGACGACCCTCTCCTTGCCTGTTGGCCCCTTTTTCATGTCGACCCAGCTCTCGTAGCGCTGGAGCGATTCGGAGGCTCGAATGGAACGGTTGAGAAATTCGACATAGGTATTCATCTTGCCGATCGCATCGTCGGAGAGATCGGCTTGCACCTCACCCGCTGAGCCAGCAACTGCTGCGGACTGAGCAAATGCAGGCGAACCGGAAAGAACCGGCGCGATGGTCGGAACCTGCAGGAAAAGCGAAACCGCGGCGACGGCAAACGCCCTCGACGTGAAAATGCGCATTCTAATTACCCCCGAAGAAATCAAATTATTAACTGTATGAATTTGATGCTTGAACCGCGAAGGTCAACTGCGAAAAATCGCAGTCTGTGCGCTTTTGCAGGATGACGAAGGGTTGGAACCCTTGTCGGACAAGCCGTTGACCAACCTCCGTTTGCATTTCCGGGTTCATTCAACTTTGTTTCCTGAGAAATATTCAGCTTTTCAACTAATTTTCCCATTCCGGCGCATCTGATTAAATTACGATTAAGCAAGATTGCCATAGCTTGCGCCCAAGCCCATGACAGGCCCGCATGAAAGCCCCGTCCGCGCCTTCCCGGCCTCCGATAGCTACCGCTCCGTGCCCTCCCCATTCTGTCCGATCTTCCAAGGTGACCTGCGTCCACGCGGTCCTTTCTCACGGTGTATGCTATGAGTTTTCTTTCAAACGCCACGATACGAACCAAAATCCTCTCGCTGATCGTCCCTGTCTGTCTGATCGGCGTGGCCGGCATCGGTGCTGCGGCCTACAGCTTCAAGCAGGCTGACGCGCAATATACAGCCTTCATCGCGGAGGACAGTGTCGCCGCAACCCAGGTTTCGCGCGCATCAACCTCAATGAACTCGGTCGCCTACAGCGCCTATCAGTTGACCGTATATCCGCAGGGCTCCGCCTTCCGCGCCGTGGCGCAGAAGAATTACGAAAGCGGCAAGAAGGTTATCGGCACGCTGCTCGGCTCAGCCAAGCAACTCATTCCCGAATATGCCGGCGATCTGTCGGCTTTTGAAACCCGCTCTTTGGCGATCACCGCGATGACCGACAAAGCCGTCGCTCTGACGGAACAGGGTCAGATGCAGGCCGCGCAGGCCGTGCTTGCCCAGGTCGATCCGGATATCGCCAAGATCCGCGACGACTTGAAGGACTGGAATGTCGCCAATACGAAGACGGTTCTCGATAACAGCGCCGCAATCACCACGCAGATCAATTCGACCCTGATCACCCTGATCACGACGCTCGGCCTGCTGTTTGCCGCTGCGATCGCCGCCTCGCTGTTTGTTGCCTCGCGCGGGATTTCCGGCCCGATCGACATGCTGCGCCAGCGCATGGCGTCGCTTGCCGGTGGTCAGACGAAACAGGAAGTCCCGGGCCTCGAACGCAAGGACGAAGTGGGGCATATGGCCGAAGCAGTTGCGGTCTTCCGCGACAATGCGATCGAACGCATCAAGCTTGAGGAAGAGACTCGCGCTAACCGCAGCCTTTCGGAACAGGAACGCGCCGCCCGCGAAGAGCAGAAGACCAAGGAAGCCGCTGATGTGAAGTTCGCGGTCGACAACCTTGCCAGCGGTCTTTCGCATCTGGCAGACGGCAACCTCGCTTACCGGATCGGCCAGCCCTTCACCGAAACGCTCGACGGCGTGCGTCACAACTTCAACGCCTCGGCCGACAAGCTGCAGACCGCGATGCGCGGCGTTGCCCAGAATGCCCGCGGCATCGATGCCGGCGCAAACGAGATCAAGTCGGCTGCCGACGATCTGGCCAAGCGTACCGAACAGCAGGCTGCAGCGCTGGAAGAGACTGCCGCAGCGCTGGAGCAAATCACCACCACGGTGAAGGACGCCGCCAAGCGCGCGTCGGAAGCCGGTTCGCTTGTCGCTCGCACCCGCCAGGGCGCTGAAAAGTCGGGCGAGATCGTCCAGACCGCAGTCCAGGCAATGGAAGAGATCGAAAAGTCTTCCGGCGAGATCGGCAACATCATCGGCGTCATCGACGACATCGCCTTCCAGACAAACCTGCTTGCCCTGAACGCCGGTGTCGAAGCCGCGCGTGCCGGTGAAGCCGGCAAGGGCTTTGCGGTCGTTGCTCAGGAAGTTCGCGAACTCGCTCAGCGTTCGGCGAATGCCGCCAAGGAAATCAAGGCGCTGATCACCACGTCCAACGAACAGGTTCGCACCGGCGTGGAACTGGTCGGAGAGACCGGCAAGGCGCTGAAGAACATCGTATCCGAAGTGCAGGAAATCAACCGCAACGTCGCGGCGATCGTGGAATCCTCGCAGGAACAGTCGTCGGGTCTCCAGCAGATCAACACGGCCGTCAACCAGATGGACCAGGACACGCAGAAGAACGCGGCAATGGTGGAGGAATCCACCGCCGCCAGCCACAGCCTGGCGCGCGAAGTCGCCTCGCTGAATTCGCTGCTCGCCCAGTTCAAGCTGGCCGATGGCCATGCCCCGGCGGCGGTTCGTCCGGCCGCACGCAACGATGCACCGGCCGCGTCTCCGGCCCGGTCTCTCGCCCGCAAGGTCGCAGGCGCGTTTTCCGGCAATGCCGCCGTGGCGCAGAGCTGGGAAGAGTTCTGAGCCTGAAGGTTCAATTCGAGCCAAACGGAAGAAGGCGGGGCAGCGATGCCCCGCCTTCTTTGCTTTTCAGCCGTGTTTCAAAGCCAGCCTTTGCGCTTGAAATAAAGGTAGGGCACGGCCATCGAGAAGATCATCAGGCCAATGGCGGAATGGTAGCCATATTGCCATTGCAGCTCCGGCATGGCGGCGAAGTTCATGCCGTAGACGGAGGCGACCAGCGTCGGCGGCAGGAACATGACCGAGGCGACGGAGAAGATCTTGATGATCTGGTTCTGCTCCAGATTGATCAGGCCGAGCGTCGCATCGAGCAGGAAATTGATCTTGTTCGACATGAAAGCCGAATGATCTCCGAGCGAGGTGGCATCCCGCTGCAGCAGCTTCAGCCGCTGGCGGACCTCCTTCGACAGCTTGCGATCAACACCATCGAGCGCCGCGTAATAGGCAACGACGCGGGAGACGCTGACGAGGCTTTCGCGCACCACGGTGATGAACTCGCCCTTCTGGCCGATGGCCTGGATCAACTCCTGCAGGTCGCGCTGCTTCTTGTTGGCCTTTGCCGCCTTGGCCTGGAACACATCGCGCGAGATCTGGTCGATATCGGCGCCGAGCCGTTCCAGCGTATCGGCCATGCGGTCGATGATCGCCTCGATCAGGCCGGTCATGATCAGCTCGCCGGTGGCCGTATGGGTACCAAGACCGTTTGCCTTGCGGGCACGCGCCATGAAGGCGTCGAAGGGACGCGGTTCGGCATGGCGGACGGTGACGAGGATCTGCCCCTTGATGATGAAGGTGACCGGCACCTTGATCGGCGTGCCGGCATCGGGCCGCGTCAGCACGGTCATGGTCATGAACTCAGCGCCGTCCTCCTGATAAAGGCGGGCGGAAAGCTCGATATCCTCCATCTCGTCCATGGTCGGAACGACGAGGCCGAGACATTTTCCGACTTCATGTTCTTCCTCAGCCGTCGGGCTGATCAGGTCGTACCAGACGATGGAAGGGGCTTTTGCATCGGTCGGCTGCGCAACGGCATTTGCACCTTCGGACGGTTCGTCGAAAGCGGCAGGGATAATGCGGTCAAGGTCATAGGCGTGGATGCGCAGCATGACGGCTCCTTTTCATGGACCATCTGGTCCCCGGAGCGCGTCACCGAGAAAGAACGGATCAGAGCCCCGAAGCGGCAGGTCTATCTGTTGACGTCGAACTTCGACTGTCGGGGTTCATCTCGGTTGTCCTTTGAAAGAGCGACGCCCGGACGGGCGGCCGCTTCGAGGCTCACATGGGCCTGTTGGCAAGGAAAGTCAATGGCTTCCTTAAGTAGCACCCACAAAGATAAATGCCGGCCGGAACCGGGCATTCGGATGCGGATCGGCAGACCGTTTTATTCGATGACCTGACCAAGATAGGCGTCGAAACGCTCCTTCTTCATCACCAGCTTGGAGCGCAGCTTTGTCGCCTTTTCCTTGACCGCTTCGAGGTTTTCCGGCTTGCCGACCTGAACCACGCCGATCATCGCCATCATCAGATGCGGCGGGCAATAATAGAGATAGACACCCTCCTTATCGACGGTGACCTTGTATTCCTCATCGAGCTTGCTCTTCCGGGTGCAGCACTTTCCGGGATGGCAAAGGACTGGACGTTGTGGCTGGAATTCTGCGGCACGAAGGTGATCGTGTCACCGATCTCGGCCTTCACATAGGTCGGCTCAAACACCATGCTGCCGTCCTTGCCGAAATTCAGCATCTTCACCGTATGATCGGCCGCCATCAGGGGGCGAGGAGACGAGCGCGGCGGCAAGCGCCAGGGCAACGGATTTCATGCAAGCATTCCTTCGTTTGCAGGGGAGATTCCGGAACTGGATCAGCGAGAGGAGCGACTGGGAAAGGAAGAGCAAAGCGATGCCGCCGAGGATGATCGTTTCGGTGTTCATCCGCCGCATGGAGGCGAGCATGAACAGAAAGAAGGCGCCGAGCATGGAAAAGACGAAGGCGCCGAGCGGCACCGCGATCATGGCCGAGAGGCCGAGCCCGCCGACGGCGAGAACCAGTGCTGCGCCAAAGCCTGCGGCGGCGGCCATGCCAAGCGTATAGGGACTGGCCATCGGCTTGCTTGCCTATGGGAAACGGGCGTTTGAGATATTGAAAATTAGATCAAACTAATATATATATTCAACTAGCGCCATTTCCCAGATCACCCGGCGATGGTCCGAAGCATATCTTCGGCCGGGCATACCCCTGCCCAGTTCGCGTGGCATTCCCCCGATTGGCCACACGACAAAAAGCCGCCGGCACATGACCGGCGGCTTTTTTGTTGATGCAATCCGTTTCGTCAACGAATGCCGATATCAGACGAACTGCGACAGGCCCGGCACGGAGGCGATGACCGTATCGACCACTTCGTCGCCGGCATGTTCGCGGGCGACCGCCATGGTTTCCTTGGCAAGCGCGGTGATCTCGCCCATGCCAAGCCCCTGCGCCATCAACTGCTGGCCCAGCGCCATGACGCCGCCGCCGAAGCTCGCCATCAGGCCACCGAGCAGACCGCCGCCGCCTGAACCTTCACCGTTGAACTGAGCGACCAGCTCAGGCGCGCCGGGGATTGCCTCGATCATCCGCGCGACAGCTCCATCATCGGCCTCGCGCTGCAGGAAGCCGAGCATCATACCGATCGCCTTTTCAGCAACATCGGGTGCAAGGCCGACATTATCGGCGACGCGGGAAACCAGTTCGTTCATCAGGAGTTTCTCCTCAAAATCTGACGTTGACGTCAAAGTCATACACATTCGACCGGTACAAGACCAGCGTTAGGAGCAGTGTTATTCACGGGCGGACGGGTCCAAGGCAAGCCGATAATCGTGATTGCAGCTCAATCGCTCGGCTTGCCCACCGTATCAGCCATATAAGCGCCGCGCTCGCCCATCGGGCGAGGCTTGCCGGTGGTCGAATCGCGTGCCGTCTGATGTTCCAGCTCGGCGTTGATCTCGGCACCGACGATAACGATGATGGCAGAGATCCATGTCCAGACCATGAAACCGATCAGCGCGCCGAGCGTGCCGTAAGTGGCGTTGTAGTTGGCGACATTGGAGAGATAGAACGAGACGCCCAGCGAGGCGGCGAACCAGAGCAGCGTCGAGAACACCGCGCCCCAGGTGAGCCAGCGGACCTTTGCCGGCTCGCGGCTCGGGCCGAAACGATAGAGCGCCATGATGCCTATGCCGACAAAGACCATCATGATCGGCCAGCGGGCGAAACGGATGATCATTTCGGCCCAGCGATCAAGCCAGAGATAATTGAGGACCGCCGGCACCACGCCCATCGCGAACAGGATGACGATGGCGATGATGAATGCGCCGAGCGTAAAAGCCAGAGAAGCAAGGTTCAGGCGGAGAATGCTGCGTTTTTCCTCCTCCCGGTAGGCGACGTTCATCGCCTCGAACAGCGCTTTGATGCCGTTGTTGGCGCTCCACAGCGCAAGCGCGATACCGCCGATCAGGCCGGCGGACAGGGTCGCGCCACGCTCGGCCGAGAGCGCCCGGACCTGATTGAGAAAGATATCGAGCGCATCGACTGGCATGATGGAGCCGAGCGAAGCGATCCGGTCGGCAATCGCTGCAGGGTCGGCCAGCAGGCCATAAAGCGAAACAAGCACGCTTGCGGCAGGAAACAGGGCGAGAAGCAGGTAATAGGTGACGCCCGCCGCAATCAGCGTCACCCGATCCTCGGTAACGGCCGCAAATACGCGCCAAAAAACATCCTTCAGTCCGCGCACCGGTATTTCAGCGGGTGCATCGGCTTCCCTGCCCCTGCCTTTCCCGATCCGTTCTGCCTGCTCAACACGTCTGTTGCCGCCGATCTTCATAGGTCCCTCGCCTTCATTCATTCTCCAAGCATGCCGCTTCGGAAACCGTTTGCCGCCCGTTGAAGCCGGCCTTATAAGCATTTGAGAACAAACGCCGCGAGGGAGCGCATAGTTGCATGACGGACGAGACGGGTAAGCTCTTCATCGGCGGCAGCCGCAAGCCGGACGACACGCTGAACAAGGCCGAATATCTGGACTTGAAATTCGGCAATCGCCACGGCCTGGTGACCGGGGCTACCGGCACCGGCAAGACGGTGACGCTGCAGGTTCTGGCGGAAGGTTTTTCCAAAGCCGGCGTGCCGGTCTTCGCAGCCGATATCAAGGGCGATCTTTCCGGCGTTGCAGCGAAAGGGGAATCCAAGGATTTTCTTTTGAAGCGCGCCGAGCAGATCGGCTTTCAGGATTACGATTTCGAACAGTTTCCCGTCATCTTCTGGGACATCTATGGCGAAAAGGGCCATCGGGTGCGTACCACGATCGCCGAGATGGGACCGCTTCTGCTCGCCCGCCTGATGAACGCGTCTGAGCCGCAGGAGGGCGTACTCAACATCGCCTTCAAGCTGGCCGACAAGGGTGGCCTGCCGCTGCTCGACCTGAAAGACCTTACCTCGCTGCTCAACTACATGGCGGAGAATGCGACCGAGCTTTCCAAGGAATTCGGACTGATCTCCAAGGCTTCGGTCGGCTCGATCCAGCGCGCGCTTCTGGTGCTGGAACAGCAGGGTGCGGAACATTTCTTCGGCGAACCGGCACTGAAGATCACCGACATCATGCGGGTCAATCCGAATAACGGTTACGGCCAGATTTCCATTCTGGCCGCCGACAAGCTGATGATGAACCCGCGGCTTTACGCGACCTTCCTGCTCTGGCTGCTCTCGGAACTGTTCGAGGAACTGCCGGAAGTGGGCGATCCGGAGAAACCGAAGCTGGTCTTCTTCTTCGACGAGGCGCATCTCCTGTTCGACGAGGCTCCGAAGATACTGATCGATCGGGTGGAGCAGGTGGTACGCCTGATCCGCTCCAAGGGCGTCGGCGTCTATTTCGTTACCCAGAACCCGCTCGATGTGCCGGAAACGGTGCTCGCACAGCTCGGCAACCGGGTGCAGCATGCGCTCAGAGCTTATACGCCGCGCGAGCAAAAGGCGGTGAAGACGGCGGCCGATACGTTCCGGCCCAACCCGGATTTCGATTGCGCCACCGCGATCACCCAGCTCGGCACCGGCGAGGCGCTGGTCTCGACGCTCGAGGCCAAAGGCGCGCCTTCGATGGTGGAACGCACCCTGATCCGCCCACCCTCCGCACGGATCGGGCCGCTCACCGATGCAGAACGTCAGGGGATCATGGACCGCAGTCCGGTTCTTGGGCTCTATGACGAGGATATCGACCGCGAGAGCGCTTTTGAAATTCTCGCCTCCCGCGCCAAGCGGGCGGCCGATGCGGCTGCGGCCAGAAACGCGCAGGACGAACTAGACCCTGCCCCGCCCGCCGGCTCCGGCGAGGCGAGCGGCTGGACCCTGCCGGGCTTCGGCGGCGGCAATGACGACCAGGATCAGCAGCGCGGCCGCAAAACGGTCGGCCGCTCGGGCTATCAGCGCGAGACGATCGTCGAAGCGGCGATGAAGAGCGTGACGCGCACGGTTGCGACACAACTCGGCCGGGCGATCGTGCGCGGGATTTTGGGGAGCTTGAAGCGGTAGGACGAACGCGCTCACTAAAACGTCAGACATGATGCGCAGGGCAAATCCCCCTCTGGCCTGCAGCGATTTGGTTTCAGCGCCTCGGCTAGGTTAAGCCCTCCCCTTGTGGGGAGGGTTGGGAGGGGTCTTCGGTTGCCTACCTCTTCGGCGCCACCAGCGAGAAGAACGCGCCTTGCGGATCCGTCGCGTTGACGATCCAGCTGCCGCCAGGAACTTCCTGCGGGCCGAAGACGACCGTGCCGCCGTTCGCGGTGATCCGCTCGTGTGCGGCATCGATGGCCTCGACGTTGAAATAATAGCTCCAGCAGGGGATCGGCACCGTTTCAGGCCTCGTCATCATGCCGCCGATGGCTTTGCCACCGTGGGCAAAGATGCGATACGGCCCCATCGCGCCCATGTCGAAATCATGGTCTTTCGTCCAGCCGAACACCTTGGCGTAAAAATCGAAAGCCTCGTTGACCTCGCCTGCGTAAAGCTCGCGCCAGCCGACATTCCCTATGTCTTCCGGCCCCAATTCACGCGGCGGGTTTTCCGGCGGGATCGGCGTCATGATGCAGAGCACCGCGCCGTGTGGATCAGCGACCACGGCAAAGCGGCCGATGCCGGGGATATCGTCCGGTTCGCGCTGGATGCGACCGCCGAGCGAAACATACTCCTTCGCCGTCGCGTCGACATCATCGACCGCAACATATCCGGTCCAGTTGGGCGGCAGCTTGCCTTCCAGTTCGGGCGGAAAATCCATCATGCCGCCGATGCCGGGGCAATTCTCCCCCTCACCCATTTCAAACAGGTAATAAGGCGGCATGTCTGGCATGGACATCACGTTCACTTTCCAGCCGACAACGGCGGAATAGAAGTCGCCGGCGGCTTTGGTGTCGGAGGTCATCAATTCGCACCAGATGAATTTGCCGTGCGTATCGGAGCGAGTCGTCGAAGCGGTCTGCAACATGGTCTTCTCCTCTCTTCTTTATGGAGCGGCCTGAGCCGCCTATTTGCTGCGCGTGTAGTGAATGTCCTGAAAGGTCTTCCAGCTGCCGTCCTCCTGCCTCGTCGCCGAGGTAAAGAGCCGATGGTCATCGTCCTGAAAGACGATCTGCTCGCGGTATTCGACGGTGCGGCCCTGCCCTTCGAAATCCGGTCCGGTCGCATAGAGGCTGAGCGTATTGCCGTCCGGCGACATCTCGCCGTCATAGGTCCAGAGCATGCCCATCATCGTGCCGATCCAGCTGCCGACATAGCGGCGTTTGGCCGGATCGTAACCGAGCGTCATGATCGTCCTGGCCGTGCCTCCCGGAACGTCGCCTTCCCCTTCTGCAATAAACCACATGCCATCCAGCGAACGGCATGTCTCGGTCCAGTGGGCATCCGGCCCCGTCATCGAGGATTTGACATCCCAGGTGCCGACCAGGCGTTCCAGAGCCAGATGCTCGGGTTGCGGCTTTTCGAAATCGTCTTCGCTCATCGTTCTCTCCTTAGGGTTTTCGCCTTGCGGTTCGAGCAGGTGGGCGTTTGAGCCGGCTTACGTTCTGCGCCGGTAATGCGCTTCCATGAACTGTTTCCAGCTGCCATCCGGCTGTTTGGCACTGGAGGTGAAGGTGCGGTGGTCATCGGACAGGAAGGTGACCTGCTCGCGGTAATCGGCCATGCCCTCGCCGCTCATCTTGGGGCCGATCGTATAAAGGCTGAGCGTCTTGCCGTCCGGTTCGACCTCGCCTTCATAGACCCAGAGATAGTCCATCATAGAACCGAGCCAGGTGCCGACATATTTGCCCTTGGCGGCGTCATATCCGAGGGTGAGCATCGTGGTTGCGGGTTCGCCTCCTTCGCCGCTCTCTCCTTTCGGCATCAGGCCGGTGCCTTCAGCAACGATCCAGATACCTTGCAATGAGCGGACATTTTCGACCCAGGGCATTTCGCCGCTCATCTCCGAGGTGACATCCCAGGTGCCGACCATCTTTTCGAGAAATCCGTGCTCGGGGCGCGGTTTTGCCATGACCATCGTCATTGTGTTTCCTCCCTGATTATGAATTCTGCACCGCCTCAATGGCAGCAGGATGAACCTTTCTCCTTCGGCGCGGCTTCATATTCGTCGTGACGTTTCAGGAAACTCATGGTCGAGGTTTCGTTGCGACCGAGAGGCGCGCGATCGAGCAGCATCAGCGTGCCGCAGACCTCTTCGCCGCCGCGGGCATAGGTCGAATAGGTGTGAAAAATCTCGCCCGCCTCATTGCGATAGAAGGAGGACATGCCGTGTTCCTCGTCGGCGATCTCGTTTGTCGGGACCTTGCGATAATTGTATTCCACCGCCCCTGACGCCCGCTCTTCCTCGGAAAACGAGACGTTGTAATCGTAGTTGAAATCATCACCGAAGGACGAGACCCAAGGGAAATTCCAGCCCATGCGCTTGCGATAGGCCTCGATTTTTTCGAGCGGCGCACGCGAGACCGCCACCCAGGTGACGTCGTGATTGTTCAGGTGCGGCAGTGCGCCTTCGACATGATCGCAGAAGAAGGAACAGCCGATACAGCCCTCGTCCCAATCCGGGCCGAGCATGAAGTGGTAGACGAGCAACTGGCTGCGGCCATCGAAAAGCTCGGCGAACGTCTTTCGGCCGGTGAGCGTATCGAAGGCATAGTCCTTCTCGACCTTTACCCAGGGAAGCGCCTGGCGCGCTGCCCTCACTCTGTCGCGCAAGTGGGTTTCTTCCTTCTCCAGTTCCAGAAGTTTCAGGCGCGCATTGCGCCATTCATCCTTACCAACAACGCTATTGTCAGGCTTAGCCTTTGCGGACGCGGTGATATCCATGTCTTGGACCTCCTCTTCCTTGACAGATTACGTTGATATCAACATGATTAAGCCATGCTGTCAAACTCCGAATCAATTCCGTTCTCGACTACCCTGCATGTGCGCGACACCTGCCTGTGCCTGCATGTGCAACGGGCGGCACGCGCGCTTGCCCGGCGTTTCGACGTGGCGATGAAGCCTATAGGGCTGAATAACGGGCAGTTTTCGCTGATGATGTCACTAAACCGGCCGATACCGGCAACAATGAAATCCGTCTGCGATCTCCTGGCCATGGACCGGACGACTTTGACGGCGGCGCTCAAGGTTCTGGAACGGCGCGGACTGGTGAAAACCGAAACCGACCCAAAGGATCGCCGCGGCCGCCTGCTGACGTTGACCGAAGCCGGAATGGCGATGCTTTCCGCCGCCCTGCCGATCTGGACACGGGTTCATGGCGAAATCGATGCGGAACTGGGGGATTGCGGCTCGGATGTGGTGCGGCAGTCGCTGGCGGGCATACGATAGGCGGAATGCAAAACGCCCGGCTCATCACCGGGCGCTTTTAATGTCGGCATTCACGGATGCTCAGGCTGCTTCCGTCTTGTCGAAATCCGTCGAGAGCGAGATTGCCCTCACCCGCTCAAGCAGCGCCGTGTCGCACGCGATCTTGGCTTCGATGGCGGCGACCGTGTCGCTGCCGAGCGGCAGGCGGACGGGCGGGTTTTCCATGTCGACGAAATCGATCAGCACGTCGGCGAGCTTCTGCGGGTTGCCAGGCTGGTTGCGGCTGATGTGTTTTGCCTTTTCACGCACCACACCGGCGGTTTCGGCATAGTCGGCAATCTCGACCGGGCTTACGCTGAGCGAATTGCCTTCGAGGAAATCCGTGCGGAAATAACCGGGTTCGATTGCGGTGGCATAGATGCCGAGGGGGCTAAGTTCATCGGCCAGGGCTTCGGTCAGTCCCTCGACGGCGAATTTGGCCGAGCAATAGACGCCGAAACCGGCTGAACTGCGATACCCGCCGATGGACGAGAAGTTGAGGATATGGCCCGAGCGCTGGCGGCGCATATGCGGGAGTGTGGCACGGGTGACGGAGAGAAGCCCGAAGACATTGGTGCGGTAGATCGCTTCGACTTCCTGCGCACTCGCTTCCTCGATCGCGCCGAGCAGGCCGAAACCGGCATTGTTGACCAGAACGTCGATGCGGCCGAAGCGGGCAATCGCGGCCTTGGCGGCATCATGGGCCTGGGTCTCGTCGTTGACATCGAGTGCGACGGCGAGAAGGTTCGGATGGTCGCCGAAACGTTCCGTCACCGATTTCGGGTTGCGGGCGGTGGCGACGACATTATCGCCCTTTGCCAGGGCCTTTTCGGTGATCAGGGCGCCAAAGCCGCGGGATGCACCTGTGATGAACCATGTACGCATGTTGAAATCTCCTCTTGGTTGATGCCGTTCCGTTGATCGGCGGCTGAGGACATTTCTACGCCAGCCTAGTTGGTGAGATAATCGACTGGATTCTCTTTGAGTTGATGAGTAAAATTCACCAATGGCAATCTTCTCACCCACCGATCTGTCGCCGTTTCTGGCGCTGGCGCGACACAAGAGCTTTCGGCGGGCAGCCGACGAACTGGGCTGCACGCCGTCTGCGCTCAGCCATTCCTTGAAGGCGCTGGAGGAGAGGCTGGATGTCAGGCTGTTCAACCGCACGACGCGCAGCGTGGCGCTTACGGAGGCCGGCGAGCGGCTGCTTTCCCGCGTTGCGCCCGCCTTCCGCGATATCGAGGATGCGCTGGACGATCTCAACAATTTTCGCGGCACGCCGGTGGGGCGATTGCGGATCAACGCATCGCGGCCTTCGGCGCGGATGGTGCTTCTGCCGCTGGTCGCGCGGTTTCTGGAGGCGCATCCAAGGGTCGGCATCGAGATCGTCATCAATAACGAGCTGGTCGACATGGTGTCGGAAGGGTTCGATGCCGGTGTGCGTTTCGGCGAGATCATCGCGCAGGACATGATCGCGGTGCCGATCGGCCCGAGGCAGCGGACGGCGATCGTCGCGACACCCGCATTCTTCGAGAAACATCCGAAGCCGGTAACGCCGGAACAGCTGAAATCCCTGCCCTGCATCGGCTTTCGTTTCGGCACCGGACGGCTTTACGCCTGGGAGTTCGAGCGCGGCGGTGTGGAATTGTCGGTCGAGGTGGAGGGCGCGCTTGTGCTCGACGATCAGGACATGATGGTGGATGCAGCACTTGCCGGTGCGGGCATCGCCTTCACCTTCGAGGACCAGGTGAAGGATCTGGTGGCGGATGGTCGTCTCGCCCGAGTGCTGGAGGACTGGTGCCCCTATTATTCCGGCTTCTATCTCTATTATCCGAGCCGTCGGCAGATGCCGGCCGCGCTGCGCGCTTTTGTCGATTTCGTCAGGGCGGACAGGAGCGGACAGATCGCTTGATGCGCGGAAAACGCGCATAATTGCCGGAGATGGCGATTAATCTTGATTTCAACACAATCATGGATTACATAAGCTTCATCGGCATTGCTGATGAGCGCTTAACCCATGTGCTGCTCGCAATTGCCGCCGCTGCTTTCAGCTTTTGACCACGGATGTACTGGCACTGGTGGATAAAGCGGCGATGAGAGAGGTCGGAGCAATATTGCCCCGGCCTTTTTTCGTTTTTGGGCTCGGGACTTTTGCTTGATCAGAGCTTGATCGCTGCAGCGATGCGTGGATCATCCGCGAAATCGGCGACGGAAAAGCCGAGCCGCTGTAGCGGATAATTCCGGATCGCCTGCACACCTGCCCGCGACAGGCGAATTTTCCATGTCTGCCGTTCCGATGGTTCAGGTGCGGCGAAGGCCGCGGCCGTCAGCAGCGCGATATTCAACCCGCCTTCAGGATCGCGAACAGAGCGGTAGACGATCGCTTCGGCGTTGGTGCTGCGGGCAGTTTCGGCAAAAGCCTGGCAGGCAGCGTAATCCTGTCGATCCTCCCAGGCCGAGCGGTCCCGATCGAACGGGGATGCGGTGAGATCCAGGATTCTAGCGCTGTCGATCGGCACCGCGAAGGCTGTGTATTCGGCGGGATTGGACGGCAGTGGCGTGGCTGGAGATTCCGCGAAAAACAGCAGCCGGTAAAAGGCCATTTCGGCAATCGCCGTGGAAATCTCGAAAGCTGCGTAGAAAACGCCCGGTGTCTTGCCGGCACGACGGAAACGGGATCCATGCGGATAGGCTGCGCCGTAGCGAAAGGGCGTCTTCAAAAGATAATCCAGCCCTTCGCATTCCGGCGGATAGGCAGGCTTGGTCTCTTCCAGAAGATTTTCCAGAAGCGCCTGCTCATCGACGTGATCGACCAGCTTCATCGTCGAGACACGATGCTGCGCCTCGACGAGACGCCAGACAGTCGTGCTCAGCCGCCTGAACTCAGACGAGAGCGCGGCGGGCATCCAGATAGGCAAGGACATCAGTCAGACCGGAAATGGAGAGAATTTTTTCGGCGGGAATACCGGAGAGAGCCGTATTGCGGTTCTTCAGCCAGGCACGCGCCACCTGCTCGTCGCCGCCGGTGATGGCATCGAGAGAACGAAAAAGGCGGATCAGCAGCAGCGCCAGTTCGAAGGGTTTGGTTCCCTTTTCGAGCAGATGGTCCAGCCGCTTCATGCGCGACACGGATGCTTCCGACACCCCGACAACGCCGGCAAGCGTGCGGGCGCTGAGGCCGAGCCGGTCGGCAGCCGCAACCGTGGCCTTGGTTACCACCTGGGCTTCCGATATGACGAGATCAGGATTTTTCGATGCGTAAGCCATGATCACTTCCTTTCTCAAGAAATAATATAGCAAATATCTTTCCAAAGACAATGGACATGCAAATCTCCAAGCTGGATGACGTGATGGCTTTTTGTCGGGAGAATGAATAGGGTTTCAGATATCATTCTCGCGAAGGATCACCGATGCCATCTGTCGAATTGCTGATCACGTTCTTCATCACGACCGCGGTGTTTGCCTATATTCCGGGGCCGGCGATGCTCTATGCCGCGGCGCAGACGATGGCACGGGGGCGTAAAGGTGGACTGATGGCGACGCTCGGCATTCATCTGGGCTGTTATGTGCATGTCGTGGCAGCTGCAGCCGGACTTTCCGTGCTCTTCCATGCAGTGCCGACGCTTTATTTCTCGGTGAAGATGATCGGAGCAGGCTATCTGATATGGCTGGGCATCTCGCTTTTTCGAGCCAAGACGAGCGGCGATCCTTCGCTGCCCGTGATCGGCCAGAAATCCGCCCGCCGTGCCTTTCTGGAAAGCATCACGGTCGAGGTTCTGAACCCGAAGACGGCGATCTTCTTCATGGCTTTCCTACCGCAATTCGTCGATGCGTCGGCGACCTTTCCCGTTTGGGCGCAGTTCCTGATCCTTGGCGCTGTGGTGAATCTGACCTTTTCGTCGGCCGATCTGGTCTGCGTGTTTCTCGCAGGCGCCGTCGTCAAGGGCCTGAAGAAATCGGCCGCGGCACAAAGGATGATGCAGCGGGCCGGCGGGGCTGTGCTGATCGGGCTCGGCGCACACTTGGCCCTGCAGCGAAACTGACATCGCGAAACGACCGGAAGCCCAGAGACTTCCAGCCGTTTTCAAAACGTGGTCTGGATGCCGCCCGAAGGCGGCATCTCATAGACCTATGATGTTCAGGCAACCGTGACCGGAACTTCAGTCGAGGTGCGCATGGCGTGGCTGTAGGGGCAAACGATATGTGCCTTGGCGACCAGATCTTCGGCCTGTGCCTTGTCCATGCCGGGAATGGAAACGGAAAGCGAGACTTCGATGCCGAAGCCGGTGCCGTCTTCACGCGGGCCGATGCCGACGGTTGCCGTCACCTTTGCGTCTTCCGGGATCTTGACCTTTTCCTTGCCTGCAACGGCCTTCAGCGCGCCGAGAAAGCAGGCGGAATAACCGACTGCGAAAAGCTGCTCGGGGTTGGTGCCGGTCGCGCCGTCGCCGCCGAGTTCCTTCGGCACGGTGAGCGTGACATCGAGAACGCCGTTTTCAGAGGCGCCGTGGCCTGCACGGCCGCCGGTAGCAGAACCCTTGGTGGTGTAAAGAATGGGCATGTTCGTACTCCCTTCGGTTAAATCGTTCGCAATTCAATTGCGTGCAATAGATTTATGCGCATTGCATTCCAACGTCAAGCCTGCGAGAATGGATTATGCAAGACATAGAGCACGGTTTCGTGATGACAGGGGCAAAGCCGAATAAAAACGACAGGATCGACAATCGCGACGCCGCAGCCGGCGGACTGGACGCGATGTTGTGTTTCGCGATCTACGGCGCGGCGCATGCGTTCACGCGTGCCTACAAACCCCTGCTCGAACCGCTCGGGCTTACCTATCCGCAATATCTCGTCATGATGGCGCTGTGGGCGGAAGACGGGCAGAAGGTGAAGACACTCGGCAACCGGCTGGGGCTCGATTCCGGCACGCTCTCGCCTCTCCTCAAGCGGTTGGAGCAATCCGGCCTGGTGAAGCGCAAGCGCGATGCGGAAGACGAACGGCAGGTGAAGATCACGCTGACATCGCTGGGGCTCGAGCTAAAGGAGCGGTCATCCGGCGTGATGGTAGAGATCGGCAAGGCGACCGGATGCAGCCTCGAAGAAGTGGCATCGCTCAGGGCAGCGTTGGTTGGCTTGAAGGAAAGGCTGGAGGGGGCGGAGGAGACGTAGCGTCAGACCGGCCGCCATGCGTCGCATGCGATCATGACTTGCTCATCGGTGGCCGGTCAATCCAGATGCATCACGAAGGCAGCGTGTCGATCCAGTCTATCAGAGCCGAATTCACGTCATCCGGGCGATCCTGCATGATCCAGTGACTGGCGCGGTCCCAGCTTTCAGCTTTCGACCGTCCGTTTCTAAACCAGCCGCTCATGGCATCTGCCTGCTCCTGAAAGCGACAAAGGTGATAAAACGGCAGATCAAGCGAGCGGATAAATGCTTCGCTTTGCGCGCCCACACCAATCTGCTCATCTCCGATGAAAAGCGGTCCGAACGATTCCCGGAATGGCGCCATCGGCATGCCCATCATGCGCCGCTGATGCCATATTTTCAGCGCGGGAGGCGTTTCCGGATCGGCAAAACTCTCCAGCATTTCGGACGTTACCTTGACAGGATCCTCTGCTTGCAGCCGCTCTGCCGTGTCTTGAAACAGTGGCGCGAATTTCGGATCAAACCCCAATGATCCATCGACGGAAATGACGGCCGTGACGACATCGGGACGCATGCCCGCTATCCGTGCCGCGATTTGCCCGCCCATCGAATGGCCCATAAGGATGAATTTCTCGCCGGCAAATGTCGTTTCAATGAGAGAAATGATGTCGAACGCATAGTCGGACGGCCGATAGTGGCCGGAGGGCATGACTTCCGATCGTCCATGACCGCGGAAATCGACAGCAACCGTGCGATATCGATCCTGGAACACAGGGAGCTGCCAGCTCCAGTCGTGAGAATCTGCAAGCCAGCCGTGGAGCATCATCACGTTTCGTCCGTGGCCGGCATCGGTGTAAAACAGTTTGGCGGCCCGCTTTGCACCATCCTCTGCACCAGCCATGGTTGGCGTCAGCTGAGACATGGCCGCTGCAGCAGCGAGAGAGCCGAAAAGTCCCCGGCGGGAAATCTCCATCATCCAATCTCCGTTATCGGTATTCCGAAATCAGGAGCATCGATATACGATGGATATCTACGGTCAATTACGCACCTTGAGGTGCCCAGATATACGCGAGGATACCTGTTGCCCAATCCCCTTTCGCCCGACACGACCGACATCTTCTTTGCCGACTGCGCGGCAAGGTCCTTCTTTGATCAGGTGGCGAACAAATGGTCCGTCATGATCCTGACAATGCTGAGCGAGCGACCTGTGCGTTTCAACGAAATGATGCGGCGCCTCGAGGGCATTACCCACAAGGCTCTGACACAGGCACTCAGGCGGCTCGAGCGTAACGGATTGATATCTCGCCGCGTTCTCGCAACGTCTCCTGTAGGAGTCGAGTATGCGATAACCCCTCTGGGCCAAACGCTGCAAAAGCCGTTTGGCGCGGTCTACGAGTGGGCGATCGATAACCTGGCGCAGATCGAGGTGGCTCGCGTCGAGTATGACGGAAAATCAACGAACTGATGGCTCAGGCATCGTCCACATATCGTATTGGAGCCGTGAAGATGTGTGACCGCCAACTGGACGGCCCCACAGCACAGCTTCACGCGCCCGAAAACTTCACCGTCACGCCGCGCTGACGAAAATAGGCTTGCATCAGCTTGCGGCCGGAGCGGTTGTTCTGCGAGATCTTTGCCGGATCGAAGACGGCTTCCTTCTGGCCGGCCTTTGTCAGCGCGGCTTTGAGAGACGCGATATGGGTGTCGAGATCGGCATTGTCCGCGTGGAGCGATTCATAAATGCGGTTGGTTGCGTCTTCTACGGTCAGTTCGGTCATGTTCACGCTCCTGCTTTCATTCGGCTGGCGCTTAGCACATGTTTTGGCGCGATCCTAGGAATGTCTGTTGATTGTACGTGGGCCTTGAAAGGCTGTATATTCGAGCCTTCGTGATGTGGTGAAGGTTATGCGAAGATGACCACGGTCATGGAGGCAGAATTACCGTCCCAGCTTGACGATGTTCGGTCGCTGATGACCGCCTTCGTAGCGTGGCATCGTGAGCGGCATGTCGAGGACATCGCGCTGATCGAGCGTTATTTCGATGCTGCAGCCTTCAGCCGTGAGCTGGAGACCCTTCCCGGTTACTACGCCCCTCCGACAGGCAGCCTGCTGGTTGCTTATTCGGACGAGAAAAAGGCCGGTTGCGTGGCGCTTCGCGATCTTGGAGACGGCATTTGCGAAATGAAGAGGATGTTCGTGCGGCCGGAATTTCGCGGCAGGGGCGTCGGAATCGCGCTCGCGACCCGGATTCTGGAGAACGCCCGCGCGCTCGGATATCGCTGCATGAGGCTGGACACCAGCCATCGACAAACCGAGGCAATGCGCCTTTATCGCAAGATGGGGTTCAGCGAGATCGCACCCTATTACGACATATCGGACGATCTGCGGAACTGGCTGGTGTTTTTCGAAAAGAGGCTGTGATCCTCGGGCAAAACCCGAGAATCACGCATTGTGAGCGGTCGCTTATTGCCAGACCACGATGCGCGTCTTGTTGGGCACGCGCTCATAAAGGTCGATAATGTCCTGGTTCATCAACCGCACGCAGCCGGAAGAGACGGCCTTGCCGATCGAGTTCCATTCCGGCGAACCGTGCAGGCGATACAGCGTGTCCTGGCCGTTCTGGAAAATGTAGAGAGCGCGGGCGCCGAGCGGGTTGTTGAGGCCGGGCGCCATGCCGCCGTTCTTGGCGGAATATTTGGTGAGCTCCGGCTGGCGGGCGACCATTTCGTCCGGCGGGGTCCATTTCGGCCATTTCTGCTTCCACTGGATGACGCCCTCGCCTGACCAGGAAAAGCCTTCACGGCCGATGCCGACGCCGTAGCGCATGGCGGAACCGCCCGGCTCGACCAGATAGAGGAAACGCGAAGGCGTATCGACGACAATCGTGCCGGGGCGCTCACCTGTCGGATCAAGCACGCGCTGACGATAATAACGCGGATTGATCTTCTGATAGGGGATGGCCGGAATGACGAACCCGCCATCGGCAACCGAGCCATACATCATGGCAGCTTCGGAATCCCCACCGGCCATTTCCGGCGGCATTGTGGATATTCCGTCGCGATAGGTGATGACCGTTCCGCCGGATCCCGGCGTGGTCGAGGCGCAGCCGGCAAGTGTCGAGGCTGTGCCCGCGCCAAGGAGAGTGAGGAAACTCCGGCGAGAGAAAGAGATGTCGAATGTCATGTCAGGGAGAACCATCCAGAGGAACGCGATAACGCAAAGCTTAATCGAACGATCTCGAGCGCGAAAGGTTCCGATCGGTCATAACCGGCATCTAATAGACCATGCTGCGACAAATCGGCAACGTTCATGTACACGGCACTGCGGCTCACCCATGTAAAAAAGCCGCCCGTTGGGCGGCCTCAAGAGATCTTTTGGCAAAGTTTCTCGTCAGGTGACGACGATCGGAGTGCCGCTCGGGACGCGATCGAAGAGATCGATGACATCCTGGTTGAACATGCGCACGCAGCCCGAAGACGTTGCCTTGCCGACGGATTGCCAATCCGGCGTGCCATGGACACGGTAGAGCGTGTCCTTGCCGTCCTGGTAGATATAAAGTGCGCGGGCGCCGAGCGGATTGTTGAGGCCTGGGGTCGCGCCGCCTTCGGCGGCAGCAAACTGACGCAAGGCGGGGTCGCGCGCGACCATCTCACCGGGCGGCGTCCAACGCGGCCATTTCGCCTTGCGCTGGATAACGCCGCGGCCGGACCAGGCGAAACCCGCCTTGCCGAGGCCGACGCCATAACGCATTGCCTTGCCGCCGGGCTGGACGAGGTAAAGGTAATGAGCGCGGGTATCGACAACGATAGTTCCGGGCGCTTCATTGGTGCGATAATCGACTTCAGATCTCAGAAAACGTTGATCGACCCGCGAATAGGGAATGGCCGGCAGCGTATGGTCAGCGTCGCGCGTGACGTCATACATGGTGCGGTAGACCGGATTGGAAACAGGCAGGCCATAGATCGTGCCGTGGTTGTATTTCTGGTGGAAATCGGACGGATAGAGCTGGCGCTTGTGCGGGATGGCGCCTGGCATCGGCGGCGGCTGGTTGGACGGCGGATCGCGATAAGGCGCGACGTTGAAGACCGGCGCCGTCTCCTGCACGAAGACGTTCGGGTTCACACGGCTCGTATCGGTGACAAACGGCACCGTGCAGCCGGCAAGCGCCGTCGTGGCAATCAGGGCAGCCGCGAGACCTGTGGCGCGGCGAAGCGATGAAAATGTGTTCGGCATGAAGACCCGCTGGAGCAGATGACGTCATGCTTCTTTTGGCAGATGGCGCTGGCGCGAAGCTGGAGTGACCATGCGGTATATCCCGCCTCGCCATCATATTCCGCGACAGAGAAGACGGCGACCCGGCCCAAGAAGCGACATAATATCATATTGCAACCCTCGGAATGCATCGAGAATAGAATTGCTCCGAAAAGATGCAAATGCCTGATATTTATCCACACTTTAAGTAAAATTAGAGAATTTCCGGAGATACCCGTTTGGCGCTTTGTTCCGCACGGGGATTTGGACTGATATGACCGACACGACTATTAAAAGACCGCTTTGGATGACGATCACTGGCTGCGGGTTTGCAGCTGTTATGTTTACCAGCGCGGCCGTCGGCGGCCTGGCATGGCATGCCCAGTCGAAGATGGGCAATGATGCGCTGTTCAGCAAAGCGGAAAGCGATCTGGCCCTGATCCAGAACGACATGGCCGCAATCCAGCGCTCGGCCTCGGCAATCGCAGCCCAGATCGCTGCCGATACAGAGACCGCGGTAATTATCAGCAGCAATGACCGCCAGCGGGCACTCGACAAGTTTGCCAAGGGCGCGGAATCCCTGCGCACGGTCGGAAGCCTCGCATTCTTCACGCTCATCGACGCCAATGGCAAAACCCTGGCGCGCACGCATAACCCGTCCAGCTTCGGTGACGATATCATGGGCCGCCGCAAGACGGTCCAGCAGGCATTCCAGACCGGCAAGATCGCAGCCGGCATCGAACAGGGCCAGCGCGGCGGGATCGGCATGTATGCGGTGGCGCCGGTCGTGGTTGGCGGCAAGGTCATCGGCGCCGTCGATGTCGGTACGGAATTTGCCGATGCCTATTTCGATCCGCTTGCCGCAAGACTTGGCAGCGAGATCGCAGTCGATGTCATGGTTGGCGGCAAGCTGACGACGCAGGTCTCGACGCAGAGCGACAAGCCGCTCGTGTCCGAAGATCTGCTGAAAGCCGGCTTTGATGGCCAGCGCGTTTTCCAGGAAGTGGAGATCGGCGGACGTGATGTCGTCGTGAAGGTCGTTCCGTTCAACAATTTCGCCGGCGAGAAGATCGGCGTATTCGAGATCGGTGCAGATGCCAGCGAGATCAGCGCTGCCAACAACTCAGCCCTGATGAACACGATCATCGGTGCCTTCATCGTTGCGATGCTGACGCTTATCGGCTTCCTCGCGTTTGCAAGGTCGCTCGGCAATGCCATCGGCCGCCTGACCGGCACGATGGGACGTCTTGCTTCAGGCGACCTGTCTGCCGAAATCCAGGGCGAGAATCGCCCGGACGAAATCGGCTCGATGGCGAAAGCGGTGCAGGTGTTCAAGAACAACGCGCTGAAGACGCAGGCTCTAGAACGCGAGGCGGAAGAGCAGCGCAACCTGACCGACGAACAGCGCCGCCGCAATGCCGAAGAGGCCCGTATCCGCACTGAGGCCATGGCCGAAGCGACCAACGGTCTTGCCTCCGGCCTAAAGCATCTTTCCTCCGGCGATCTGACCTTCCAGCTCGACCGCGCTTTCGCCCAGGAATTCGAAGGTCTGCGCGCCGACTTCAACGCCACGGTTTCCCAGCTACGCGGCACGCTCGGCTCGGTCGCCCAGGCGACAAGCTCGATCGACAGCGGTTCGCGCGAAGTCAGCCAGAGCGCCGACGATCTTTCCAAGCGGACAGAACAGCAGGCCGCATCGCTCGAAGAGACCGCAGCTGCGCTTGATGAGATTACAGTCAACGTCACCAACTCGTCGAAGCGCGCGGAAGAGGCCCGCAACGTCGCCATCCAGGCGAATGAAAGTGCCCGCCAGTCAGGCTCTGTCGTTGCCAATGCCGTCAATGCGATGGGACGGATCGAGGAATCGTCGGGCCAGATCTCCAACATTATCGGCGTGATCGACGATATCGCCTTCCAGACCAATCTTCTGGCGCTCAATGCCGGTGTGGAAGCCGCGCGTGCCGGCGAGGCGGGCAAGGGATTTGCCGTCGTTGCGCAGGA
Organism: Neorhizobium sp. UBA3556; assembly: GCA_002376235.1. GTDB lineage: Bacteria > Pseudomonadota > Alphaproteobacteria > Rhizobiales > Rhizobiaceae > Neorhizobium. Next base: position 442,007 of record DFNX01000003.1, read on the forward strand.
AGTTCGCGAACTGGCACAGCGCTCCGCAAGTGCCGCCAAGGAAATCAAGGATCTGATCGGCAAGTCCTCGGTCGAGGTCGAGACCGGCGTCAAGCTGGTCAGCGATACCGGCGCTGCGCTGAAGACGATCGAGAACTATATCGTCACCATCAACCAGCACATGGATTCGATCGCGACGTCTTCTCGCGAACAGTCGGTCGGTCTGGCCGAGGTCAACACCGCCGTCAACCAGATGGACCAGGTGACGCAGCAGAACGCGGCGATGGTGGAAGAGGCAAATGCGGCGGGTGCAACACTTGCCACCGAAGCCGGACGGTTGCGCGAACTCGTTTCGCAATTCCAGCTGGGTCAGGGTGGCGGCGCGGGCTACTCGCAGCAGACCACCGCCCTGCGTCAGACGGCATCGGCTATGGCAGCCCCGGTCAGGACCGCCTCGCGTAGTTCCGCACCGGTCGCCTCCCCTGCCCGCGGCATGGTCGGCAAGCTTGCCCAGGCCTTCGGCGGCGGTCGCAGCAGCGCTGCCGCAGCCGCACCGGCGGCAGACAACTGGGAAGAATTCTGATCGACTTGATCAGACCGGAATGATGGAAAGGCGGGGCCAGAACCCGCCTTTTCTGTTTGGGTAAACACGGCATGCGCCGATCAGGGTGCACAGCGTTCCTTTGCGGCATGGCCGCCGACGGGCATGTCTTCGGGAAATCCGGCAGCAATGTCGGCAAGCGTAACATCCGCAAATCGCCTGAGAAGCAGTTGCTCTGCCTCGGCAAAGACGCATTCGAGCCTGGCATTTACCGCCTGCTCTATCGCGCATCCCGGCATATCATAGGCGGGGCCTACTGCGAAAACAGAGGGTTCGCCAACCGCGCGGTAGATATCGAGCAGCGTCAATTCCCCAAGCGGTCTGGCCAATCTCCAGCCGCCGCCATGCCCCTTTTCGGAATGTACGTAGCCCTTTTCTCGCAGGCCCGCCATTGTGCGCCGGATAACAACCGGGTTGGCGTCAAGCATGCAGGCGATCATGTCCGAGGTCATCGCCCCCTCGTGCCGTCCCATATGGATCAAGACATGCAGCATGCGGGAGAGCCGGCTGTCCTGTCGCATTCTGTCGATCCTCTCTGTCATCTGATCCATGGCCGGTCGGCCGCTTTCCTCTCATATAGGGCTTTCGCAAATTCGCCACAACAAAAGTTGCATGATCGTTGACTCCGATCATTCACGTAACTTATGTTGTATCGAGAAATCAGGATCACTGCATGCAGGATCATATCCACGACGTCATCATCATCGGAGGCAGCTATGCCGGCCTTTCTGCCGCGTTGCAGCTCGGTCGGGCGCGCCGCGACGTGCTGATCATCGACGAAGGCAAGCGCCGCAACCGCTTTGCCAGCCATTCGCACGGGTTCCTGACACAGGACGGCGTCGATCCGGCGATCATCGCAGCCGATGCCCGGGCCCAGGTGATGGAATACCCAACTGTCCAATGGCTTGCCGGATGTGCGGACAAAGCGGTGCGGATCGGGAAAAACGAGAGGTCCGACGCCGCTTTCGAAGTCACTGCAAGCAGCCGTCGTCATTTCTCCCGAAGGCTTCTGCTGGCAACCGGCGTGAAGGACATCCTGCCCGAGATCAAGGGACTTGAAGAACGCTGGGGTAAGGCGGTGTTTCACTGCCCCTATTGCCATGGTTACGAGCTGAACAGGGGGAAGATTGGGGTCATCGCCGGTTCCGAACTTTCCATGCATCACGCGCTGATGTTGCCGGATTGGGGACCGACGACCTTTCTGGTCAATGACGCATTCAAGCCGGATGCGGAGCAACTGGAAAGTCTTGAGAACCGCGGCGTATCGATCGAACTCAGCCCGATCAGAGAGATCACCGGTCATGCCGATGTGCAGCTTGCCGATGGCCGCACCCTGCCCTTCGCCGGTCTTTTTTCGCTGGCACGTTTCGAAATGGCGAGCCCGATCGCGGAAGGTTTGGGGCTTTCGTTCGAGGAAGGCCCGGTCGGTCGCGTCATCAAGACCGATCCGATGAAAGAAACCAGCATGCCGGGCGTTTTTGCCTGCGGCGATGCTGCGCGGCAGATGGCTTCGGTCGCGCTTGCGGTTGGCGACGGCAACCTTGCAGGAGCAAGTGTACACCGCTCGCTGATGTTTGCCACGATCTGAGGCGAGTGATCCCGACGTCAGGAAAACTGGTTGAAGAAGCGGATACTTTCAGCCACCGCGCCGGGGACGACACCGTTATGGGTGCCGGGCAGAAGTTTCTTTCCGATCGACACACCGGCCGATCGGGCTCGTTCCATCAGCAGTTCGTGATCCCGGTCGAACGGGCGTTCCTCGGTTCCGCGCAGCAGATAGGTCGGACATTTGAGGCTTCTGCCGAAACAGACGGAGGAGCGCATGACGAATTCCATCGGTTCCGCCGGATCGAAGGGCATTTCATCCGTATAACGGCCGAAATATCGCCAGGCGCTGACACCGGCTGAAATGGGTGCGGCGGCGCGGAATTTGCGCGTCATCGAGGCGAGCAGCGTCAGCGTGCCGCCATTCGAGTGGCCGGCGATGAAGAAGCGGTTGCGGTCTATGCCGGGGAGGTTTTCCAGATAGGTCGCGGCGGCAAGCGCGTCGGCGGTTTCGTCGTAAAACCCGGAATAGTTTCCGGCCTGCCCATTTTCACCGCGAAAAGATGGCAAGAGGACAACGAAGCCCGCCTCCCAATAGGCTTTCAGCAGTTCCCAATGGCCATCGCCTGTCGCATTGCCGCCGTGAAGGAAAAGCACTGCGGGCATGAGCTTCTTCGACGGTTCGTAATGGGAAAGCCATGCGATCAGCGGAATCGAGCCGTCCGGACCGCCCGGATAGGTTACGCGCTTCGCACCCGGAGGCGTGCCGAGCGGCGGCGAGATTTCGGGCGATGGCCCCCGCCTCAATAGACGGGTGGCGAAATGGCGTCTCGCCTGCGCGTAATCGCGCTTTTCAAGCGGCGGGATGTCCGGCGTGGGAAAGGGCGCGGCGGCGATGGCGGTTCGGGAGAGAGCGCCGGCGGCGATACCGGCGAGGATGATGCGGCGGGTGACAGTCATTGGCGAGACATCCAGGGGCGGGATGGAGATACGGCAATCTTCGGATTGGAGGATACCGTATCTCGTGTTCGTCAATGGGAACCTGCCTCACGGCATTTTCAAGGCGGCTGCCCTATTTCCAACTGGTGTAGTCACTTGCAGTGCAGCCATGCGGCGCACGGTCGTTGGCAAAACGCTTCTGCAACTGGTCGCAACCCCATTCGTTGAGCGGCCCCGGCAGAACGTTGTTGATCTCCATGCCGATCTGGTCGAACTGGGTTGGCGAGGTCGTGACATACCAGCCCCAATAGCAAAGTGCTGCGACGACGGCGAGAATGATGCCGACAAGCAGCGTCTTGAGCCCCCGCATCCATTGCAGTTGTCTTTTCGGCGCTGTCTGCGGCACGAATTCTTCGGCTTCGCCCTGTGCTGCGCGGATCGAGGCGAGCGCCGCCTCACGCTCCTCCGGCTTCAGGTCGAGACGTTGAAGCCCTGCATCGATCATGATCGGCAGCGACGTCTTTCCGTGGCGGACGGCGGCACCGACCAGATTGCCTTGCGGATCCGTCAAGAACAGAGGCTCCTCATCACGTCCGAACAAGGTGTAGGCCGTGCGTTTGGTCATGCCGGGAGCGAGCTTGTCCACATAGGTGACGAACAGACGCTTGCCGCTATTCTTGGCCGCAGTGACCGCGACCGGGATCAGCGTCAGTTCCGCCGGCTTTGCGATCTGGCCGCGCACGCGCCAGACGCGGATCGCCAGAAACACCATCGCACCGCTGAGAAGCACCATCAGGCCGCCAAGCACGGCGAAGGAGATGGCCCGGTTCCAGATCTTTTCCAGTCCTAGCGTGAGCGTGGCGAGCTCCGGACGATCGGCGGAGATGACGAGATCGGTCAGGTAACTGCCGGAATGGATATCGACAAAGAGGAAATGCGTCTCGGTCTCGTAAGCGCGTCCCTGATAGGTGTAGGCGAGTTTCGCTTCGCATTCGGTCATCACGCCTTTTCGCGTGGTGCACTTGCCGTTACGGATATCGCCGTCCTGAAGCACGACCGGATTGAGGCTGATCTGATAGTCGCGCCAAAGACCCGGCCCCTGCCACCAGATGATGAAGCCGGCGATCACCATGATGACCGGCACAAACCAGAAGAAGCCGCGAGGCAGGGAGACCGCGCTGGATTTCAGCGACAACGGGCGGTGGGGCAGTGCAATTTCAGGAATAGACATCGTATTTCTCAAACAGGCGCGTTGGCGATTTCGCAAACGGGGCTTTGAAAATGCAAGGCGGCACGGAAGGCCACCGGGCGGGACGAGCGGATTGGTGCGTCGCAGAGGGCGCAGCCGCTGCGGTCAAAATAATCACCTTGGCGTGAGAGGCATCAGCTAACTGACGTCATGCACAATTTAAGCATGATCGAAAACTTCAGGTTTTCGCCTCGCGGGTCTCGATCATGGCGGTGAGCGTTTCCAGCCGGTCGGCATCGCGTGGCAGCTTGTCCTGCCTGAGCCTTGCAATACGGGGAAAGCGCATAGCGACGCCGGACTTGTGGCGGGTGGAGCGGGCAATGCCCTCAAAGGCAACTTCCAGCACGAAACCGAAATCGGGCGTCGCCTTGACCGCCCTCACCGGGCCGAACCGGTCGATCGTGTTGTCGCGGACGAACTTGTCGAGCACTTCCAGTTCCGCATCGGCGAAACCGAAATAGGCTTTTCCGACGGGCACAAGCTGTTCGCCTTCCTCCGTCGTCGTCCAGACGCCGAAGGTGAAATCGGAATAATAGCTTGAGCGCTTGCCGTGACCCCGCTGGGCATAAAGCATCACTGCATCGATATTATAGGGATCGCGCTTCCACTTGAACCACGGCCCCTTGAGGCGACCGGCCTGATAGGGGCTATCCTTGCGCTTGATCATCACGCCTTCGATGACGGGATCGGGCGGATCGGCTCGCAACCGGTCAAGCTCGTTCCAGCCGGTGAAGGGTACGAGATCGGAGAGATCGAACCGGTCATGAGGGGCCTTGTCGATCACTTGGGCCAGACGAGCGCGGCGAGCGAGAAAGCCCTGATCGCGAATATCCGCTTCACCTTGAAACAGAAGATCATAGGCCCGAACGAAGGCGGGATAGTCGTCCATCATCTTGGCCGTCACCGTCTTGCGATTGAGGCGCTGCTGCAGATCTGAAAACGAGCGGGTCGGAGCGTTGGTGCGCTTCGTGCCGCCGACCAGCAGCTCGCCATCGATAACGCCGTCGAAATTGATCGCCTCGACGACATCCGGGAAGGCGCCGGTAATATCATCGCCGGAGCGGGAATAGAGTTTCTTCGTTCCGCCGTGGCTCGACATTTGCACGCGGATGCCGTCCCATTTCCATTCGGCCGCATAGTCGGCAGGATCGAGCTTTTCCAGATCGCCGTCTTCCACCGGATTGGCGAGCATGACGGAATGGAAGATCGCCGGCGTGGCGAGAACCGGCTTGTCCGCCCTGCCCTCCAGCCAGGCGAACAGGCTTTCGTAGGGCGGTGAGAGGCCATGCCAGAGGGTTTCGATCTCGATAATGTCTTTACCGCTCATATCGGCCAGCGCCTGCTTGGCGAGACGGGCGGAGACGCCGATGCGCAGTGACCCGGTGGCGAGTTTCAGGAAGGCGAAGCGGCCGGAAGTGTCGAGCTGGTCGAGAAGATCGCGCACGGCACCGCGGACTTCGGTGCGGCCGAGCGAGTTCATCCGTTTGACGACCTCCGACAGGCGGGGCTGCGGGGCATGGTCGGCCACGTCCTTGGCGCCGCCGTCCCAGACGAGCGAGATGGTTTCGGCGAGATCGCCCACATAGTCGTAGGAATAACGAAACAGCACTTCGTCCATCCGCTCCATGACCAGTTCGCGCAGCATGGCGGGCTTGACGCTTTTGAGATCCAGCGCGCCGGCAAGGGCTGCGAGGCCATAACCGCGATCGGGATCGGGGGTGGAGCGGAAATAGTCGACGAGCAGCGTGAGCTTGCCGTTGCGGGACGGGGTGAGAACGAGGCGGTCGAGGAGGGTTGCGAAGGGCTTCATGGGGAGGTCTCCCCGGTCGCAGGGGCTTTACCGCGCAGGCCTCTCACACCGCCTCCGCTTCGCTCGGCGCACCCTCTCCCCGTAAACGGGGCGAGGGAGAACGGCGAGGCTGCGGCACCCGTCTTTCTCCCCGTCATTACGGGGAGAAGGTGCCGGCAGGCGGATGAGGGACAAAGCTGTCCCGTGAAGCGAAGACGCGCTGAAACGCATAAGGCGAACCGCACCACCATCAATCCCCCTCATCCTCGTAGCCCACCAGATGCAGCGGCCTTGCCGGAATGCCCTGCAACTCGCACCACCGCACCAGCGCCTCCTCGCGGCCATGAGTGACCCATACCTGTTGCGGGGCGATCTCCTTGATGGTGGACAGGAGTTCGGGCCAGTCGCAATGGTCCGAGACGACAAGCGGCAGTTCGACGCCGCCCTGTTTTGCCCGTTGGCGGACCATCATCCAGCCGGATGCAAAGGAAATCAGCGGCTCGTTGAAACGGCGCGCCCAGCGATCCTGAAAGGCCGATGGCGGACCGACGACGATGGCGCCGGCAAATTCGGTCGGCTTGCTCTTTTCGATCGTCGCGGGTCTTAAATCTCCGAGCTCGATGCCCTGCCCCTGATAATAATCGCAGAGCCTTGCCAGCGCGCCGTGGATGTAGATCGGATCGGAATAGCCATTGTCACGGATCAGCCGGATGACGCGTTGCGCCTTGCCGAGCGCATAGGCGCCGACGAGATGGCTGCGCTCGGGAAACTGCTTCAGCGAGGTGAATAATTTTGCTATCTCGGTCTTAGGATCCGGGTGATGGAAGACCGGCAGGCCGAAAGTCGCTTCGGTGATGAAGACATCGCAGGCGATCGGCTCAAATGGATCGCAGGTCGGGTCGATGCCGCGCTTGTAATCGCCCGAGACGACGATGCGCATGCCGTCCTTTTCGATGAGGATCTGGGCCGAGCCTAGAACATGGCCGGCCGGCCTGAACATCACCTTGACGCCGTTGACGACGATCTCCTCGCCCCATCCGGCCGCCTGTTCGCTGCCGGCAAACTCCTCGCCGTAACGGATCGCCATGATGTCGAGCGTCTGGCGGGTGGCCAGCACATGGCCATGGCCGGAGCGGGCATGATCGGAATGGCCGTGAGTTATCAGTGCCCTTTCGACGGGACGGACCGGATCGACGTGAAAATTTCCGATGGGGCAGAACAGCCCGGCGGGGGTGGGATGAAGCAGAGCCTCGGGTTTCATGCCTATCAAGATAGGCGACAACCCGAGACTTTCGAGAGGCGGATTTTCGAAGGGATCAGGCGGCGGCCTTTTCCTCTTTCGGCTGGCTTGCCGCCTGCATCGTCGGAAGCTGGATCGGCTTCAGGCACAGGGCCGCGATGAGGCCGATCAGGGCAATTGCCGCCGCAACGAGGAAGAGCGGCGAAAAGACGTCGTGATAGACGGCCGCCACCGCCTGCTGCGATGCTTCGGGCAGAGTTGCCAGGATCTTTGGCGTCAAGGTCTCGATGTCGGCCAAGCCGGGGATTTCGACCGGATGAGCTTTCAGGCCCGTACCGATGATCGCACCGAAGAGCGAGATGGCGATCGAAGCGCCGCCCATGCGCATCAGCGCCACGGCGCCGCTTGCGGCCCCGACATCGCCGCGCGGCACGGCATTCTGCACGCCGATTATCGGCGCCTGCTGGCCGAAGCCGACGGACAAGCCCTGCAGGAACATGATCGTCGCGACCATGATGAGAGAAACATCGTGGCCGATCTGCGAGAAGCAGAACAGCATGATGACGCTCATGGCAAGGCCGATGACAGTAAAGGGCTTGTAGCGCCCGGTTATCGAAATCAGCCGCCCAGCAGAGATCGAGCCGGTGACGATGCCGCCAGTCAGCGCGATGAAGAACAGGCCGGCCGCAGAGGGCGAAAGGCCGGTCGTCGTCTGAAGGAAGAGCGCGTAATAGTTGACCAGGCCAATGCCGACCGAACCGGCGCAGAGCGAGATGATCAGGTAGAGCGAGAATGTGCTGTCGCGGAAAAGCTTAAGCGGCACGATCGGCTCCGGCACCCGGCTTTCGACGAAGACCCAGAGGCAGGCACATATGATGCCGCCAGTCAGAAGAGCGAGCGAAGCTGGTGCGATGAGCGATCCGAAAATCTGGCGGCTGTCAGCAAAGGCAACGAGGCAGGTGATCGTCGCGGCCAGAACAGCGGCACCGATATAGTCGATCTTAGGCTGACGCGTCGGGCGGCGATAGGGCAGCATCAGAACGAGACCGGTGATGACGATGACGCCGAGCGGCAGATTGATGAGGAAGATCGAGCGCCAGCCGAAGAGATCGCTCATCGTGCCGCCGAGAACCGGGCCGAGGCTGCCGGACGCCATGATCATCAGGCTGGAATAGCTCTGATATTTGGCGCGTTCGCGCGGCTCGAAGAGATCCGCATTGATCGAGAAGATCGACACCATGATGCCGCCGCCGCCCAGCCCCTGAAAGACGCGGGCTGCAATAAGGCTGTCCATCGACCAGGCGAAACCGCAGGCAAGCGAACCGAGCGTGAAGATGACGATCGCCGCCAGCATGACGTATTTGCGACCGAAGAGATCACCCAGCTTGCCATAGATGGGCATGACGGCGCTGGTGGCGAGCAGGAAGGCGGAACTGACCCAGCCGAAACGCTCCATCTGGCCGAACTCGCCGACGATCGTCGGAAGCGCGGTCGAGACGATCTGGTTGTCGAGCGTCGCCATGAAAAGCGCCGCCATCAGGAAGCAGAAAACGATCAATCGCTGGCGGTGGCTGGCAACCAGCGGAACGACGGGGGATGCGGGAGGTGTCATGGCGTATCCAGTGTGAGGCCGAATTTATGTGCTTTTAGCATATAATTGTCAATCGCACCTCTATGCGAATAGCAGATATTTCTTGCTCGCTCGCACAGCTCTGCTATTTTCCATCGTCATGACACAGACAGTAACCGAGAACCGTTCCACCGAAGCCGAAGCCGATATCGCCCATATCAGCGAGGTGATGGGACGTATGCGACTGCTGATCGGCCGCCGGGTGATCAGCCGGACGCTGGTCGACAGTCTCGCTCCAAGCCTCGAGATCTCGCATCTGGATGCGTTGAGGGCGATGAGTCGTATCGAAGGAGAGGTCACCGTGGGTGCGATCGCCGATGTGATGCGGCTCGACCCGTCACGCGGCAGCCGGCTGGTGGCGGAGCTGGTCGCTCAAGGGCTGCTTCGCCGCGCGGCTTCACAGGCGGATGGACGACGTTCGATCGTCGTGCGCAGCGAACTTGGCGATCAATTGATGGCTGAGGTCAATGCGACCAAACGAAGGTTGCTTGCCTCCATGCTGGATGGCTGGTCTGAAGAAGAACTCAGTGTCTTCGCCGTGCTGTTCGACAAATTCGTCAGCAAGTTCGAAGAAACCTATCCGAACGAAAAGGCCCACGGACCGGCCGCGTCACGCAGCCTGGCAAGCGCCTGACAAGGGTCAAGCGCAGACCGCGAGCCTGTCGCGGCCGAGTTCCTTGGCTTCGTACATGGCTCGGTCAGCGCTGGCGAGAAGTTCCTCGGCTGCGTCGCCATCCTCGGGATAGAAGGCAATCCCCATGCTGCAGGTCGCAGTAATACCGATTTCCTCGACCAAGACAGGCTCGGCAATCAGGCTGCGCAGCTTGTCCAGACGGCGCAGGACACCGCTTCGGTCACCATCAGGGTTTGAGAAGACGATGGCGAATTCATCGCCGCCCAACCGCACGATAAGATCGCTTGCACGGATGCAATGCGCCATCCTCTCCGAAAGCGTCTTGAGAACCGCATCACCTGCAGCATGCCCGTGGGTGTCGTTGATCGCCTTGAAATTATCGAGGTCGATATAGGCCACCGTGATCTTGCGGTTTTCACGCCGCGCTTCGTGGAGGCTGCGATTGAACTGGCTCCAGAAGAGTGTGCGGTTGGGCAAGCCGGTAAGAGGATCATGGTGCGCCAGATGGCGGATACGTCGTTCGCTTTCGGCGCGCTCTATGGCGATACCGGCAAGGTCGGTTGCAATCGCCATGAGCTCCTGTTCAAGCGTCGACGGCTCGCGCCTTGTGGGCGAATAGAGTGCGAAAGTACCAAGCACACGTGCTCCAGCGCCGACGATCGGCGTCGACCAGCAGGAGCGAAAACCGAACAGGGAGCCAAGCTCGCGATAGGGTTCCCAGAGCGGATCGGCCTCCACATCGGCGACCGCTACCGGAGCGCCCGACCATGCAGCCGTGCCGCATGAACCTCGACCGGGACCGATCTCTATCCCCTCAACGAGTTGGACGTAGGATGGAGAAAGACCGGGAGCCGCCCCTCCGGAAAAGCGTTTTCGATCCTCGTCGAGCAGCATCACGGCGCCCTTCACATCGTGAAGCTGTGCCTCGATCAGTCTGACGATCGCATTGAGAACAACATCCAGAGGCTGGCCACGCGCGATCATTTCAAGCAGGCGCGCCTGACCTTGACGCAGCTCTTCCTGACGCTTCCTTTCGCCGATATCGCGAGAGATGCTGACCAGACCGACGATCTGTCCGGCGGAATTGCGCAAGGCGATCTTCGAGATGGACAGCCAGAATGTCTTGCCGTCATGGCGGACGAGATATTCGTCCTGCTTCTCCACGGCAGAGCCGCTTTCCATCACCAGTTGCTCGATCGCGAACAACCGGTTCGCCGTGTCGCCAATGAAGACGTCGAAATCGGTCTTGCCCAGAAGGCTGGAATAATCGCTGATATCGGCCGCTCGGCAGGCTGCCTCGTTGGCGAAAACGAAACGGCTGCGGCGATCCTTGATCGAGATGAAATCGGGCAACTGATCCAGCACCCTGAGCGCCGTCAGCTCCTGCAGCGCTTCGGCAAGGTCCAGCGCACAGCCGCTGTCCATCACGCTGCGTCGCAATCGCTCGCAAGCGTCCTCCAATGTTTCCCTCGGTGCCTCCACCATCATCTCATATGATACGGGAATTACCATGTCCGTCTCCAAGCCCCCGAAACGTCCAGAAATTGCATGCCCTATGCGATGCACCTTAAAAAGCAAATCCTACCCCTTGCTTAATAAATCGGTGCAACAGTAAGTGTTGTTGAGATGATGGCAAAGTTTTTACCCGGATAGGCAAATATTTGTGACGCAAACCGATCACAGATACTGAGATGGGAAACTTTTTATTGACGTGCCGGGGGAAGTGGATGATTTCGAGACGACGACTGGTGGCAGGTTTGGCCGCAACAGTCGGCACGGCGGCTTTTGTCCGGTCAACGGCGGCACAATCGCCTCTCGTTTCCCATGGCGAGTTGCGCGGTTCGATCGATGCGAGCGCCCATGGCGTCACTCCGGGTGGAGGGCAAGCCCCCCATCGCAATCTTGAGCGCCTGCTCACCGATGCTGCTGCGCGCAACATGCCCGTCTATCTGCCACCCGGCGACTATGCGATATCCGGCCTCAATCTTCCCGATGGAACCCGGCTGGTCGGCATTGCGGGGGCGACACGCCTTGTTCACTCCGGCAACGGAGCCTTGCTGCGCGCGGAAAACGCCCGTCGCATCGAGCTGTCGGGCCTGATCTTCGATGGCGCGGATCAGCCACTTGGCGGAGATGAGGCAGCGGTTGTGTTTTTTCGCAGCGTGGCGGATCTCATCATCGAAAACTGCGAGGTGGTGAACGCCGGACGGACGGGGCTGCATCTGGAGGGATGCGGCGGAAGGCTCGCGCGCAACCGCATTTCAAGCGTCGCCGAATATGGTCTCTACGCGGTCAACAGCGCCAATCTTTCAGTGACGGAGAATATCGTCTCTGACTGCGGCAATGGCGGCATTCTCATTCATCGCTGGGAAAAGGGCACGGACGGAACAATCGTATCCGGCAACCGCATCTCACGGACCGGCGCAGGCAATGGCGGCACCGGCCAATATGGCAATGCGATCAATCTCTACCGCGCCGATGGCGTCATCGTTTCCGGCAACCACATTTCGGATTCGGCCTTCTCCGCGATCCGCGCCAACAGCGCCTCGAATGTAATGATATCGGGCAATCACTGCACGACATCCGGCGAGACGGCCATCTATGCGGAATTCTCGTTCGAAGGCGCGCTGATTGCCGGCAATCTGGTGGATGGAGCCGCGAACGGCATTTCGGTCGTCAATTTCAACGAGGGCGGCAGACTTGCCACCGTTGCCAACAATATCGTGCGCAATCTGCGTCTGATCGGCCCATACACTGTCGAGGACCCGATCTTCGGCGTCGGCATCAGCGCCGAGGCGGACACGGCGGTGACCGGCAATGTGATCGAAAACGCGCCTTACAGCGGACTGGCTTTCGGCTTCGGCCCCTATCTGCGCAATGTCACGGCGACAGGCAATATCGTGCGCGACGCCGGTGTTGGTTGTGCCGTGACCGTGGTGGAGGGCGCCGGAGATGCAATCATCGCCAACAACGTCTTTCAGGGGGCAAGACGGGGCGCGATCGTTGGATATCGGTGGAGAGAGGCGTCGACCGGCGATCTGTCAAAAGGCGGCGCGGAGCGGTTTGCGCATCTGACGATCGGGGGTAATCGGGTGAGCTAGAGGTCGAGGTCGTCTTCATTAAAACCGGCGTCCCTACCCCGGTTATAGATACGGCGATCGGCGACCATGCGGTCGATCCTTGCATGCAGACGTTCGCGCGTATCTTCAAGCGGGCGAGCGGTCACGCGACCGGCATCGACCGCCTCTATTGTCGGCACGACCTCCACCACCAGCCACTTCTCGATCGCCGCATCGCGGGCGATTAGCGTGCGCAGGCCGTCGCGGATGACCTCGCTTTCGGAAGCGTATTCACCGGATGCGACCTTGGCCTTGACCATCTCCGCCATCTCGATCGGAAGCGTGATGCTGAGGGACTGGGGGGTGCGCATGGGAAGCTCCTTGAGGTTATCCGACACGATTTAATCCAATCGAAAACTTTCATGGACGTCCAACGCAGGATGATCTTCCGTTCGTCATCGAACCTGATTAGCTTCGCGCCAACTCATCAAGGAGATATCGATGCTGAAGATCTACGGGGTTTACCGTTCGCGCGCGACGCGGCCACTCTGGCTTATCGAGGAGATCGGGCTGCCGTTCGAGCTTGTGCCGATCATCCAGGCCTATCGCCTGGCCGACACGTCGGCTCCCGGCTGCCCGGTGCATACGCGCACGAGCGAGTTCCTCGCCATCAATCCGATGGGATCGATCCCGTCGATGGACGACGATGGCTTCGTACTGCACGAGTCGCTGGCGATCTCGCTTTATCTCGCCCGCAAATATGGCGGTGAGCTCGGCCCGCAGAATATCGCCGAAGAAGCCCTGATGGTGCAGTGGTCATTGTTTGCGGCAACCAGCATCGAAACCGACGCCTTGAAGATCCAGTCGACCAAGGGTGATACGCCCGAAGGCATCGCTGCGATCGACGATGCTGCCGATCGCCTTGTGCGTGCTTTCGACGTCCTCGAAAAGCATCTTGCAACGACCCACTATCTCGTCGGCGACCGCTTCACCGCCGCGGATATCAATGTCGTCGAAATCCTGCGTTATGCGCGCGGGTATCACGCCCTTTTCGATGCCCGGCCATCACTGAAAGTCTGGTACGAGGCCTGCACCCATCGTCCCGGTTATCAGGCAATGTGGGCAAAGCGGAACGCCGAGCCGGCAAATCCATAAGGTCATTGAGGCTGCAAAGCCTCTAGCTCCTGCGTCAGCCATCGATGAAAGGCCTTGACCTTCGGTGGCTGGCGTATTCCGGCAGGGGTGACGAAATAATGGCCGAAGCCGGTCGCGGCCCTGACCGAGAACGGCTCGACCAGCTTGCCCTGCGCCAGCGGATAATCGGCAAGGGTTTGCCAGGCGATCATGACGCCCTCACCCCTTATCGTTGCATCCAGGCAAAGCGAGGCCTCGTTGAAGACGTGACGGACCTGCATCTGCCGCCCTTCCAACCCCACGCAACGAAGCCACACATCCCATGAAAACATCGCGTGTCCATCAATGATGGTCGACAGTTCGAGAATGTCCTTCGGCTCGCGCAATTGTTCGGCCAGAGCCGGCGCGCAGACGGGGAAAACGAGCTGTGGCAGAAGCAGGTCCGCATTGACACCCGGCCATTTTCCTCCACCGACCCGGATGCCGATATCCACTCCATCCGTGACAAAATCCGCCATCGCCGTCGTCGCATCGATCCGCAGGCGGATTTCAGGATGCAATGCCGTGAAGCGGTCAAGTCGATGGACGAGAAAACGGGCGGCAAAGACCGGTGCAACCGAGATGGTCAGCAGGTTTTCATCCCGCGCCCGACCAACCGCCACCGCTTCCGACAAGCTGCGAAAGCCATCCGTCAGCCGCATCAACATCGGCCTTGCCGTGTCCAGCGGCACCATGCCTTTCGGCAGGCGCTGAAAGACGGGGTGACCGAGCTGCGCCTCGGCCTTGATAACCTGCTGGCTCACGGCGCCAATCGAGACGCCAAGTTCGGTCGCAGCTGCCTGCAGCGAGCCGAGCCGCGCCACGGCTTCCAGCGCCCGAAGTCCATTCAGATGCACGAGGTTCAGATTACTCATATAGAAAATCTATAACAGCAACCTGATAATGTCGATTGTGGCATTGGCGGAAACACCCCATATTCACCCTGCAAATGAAACAAGCATTTGCGAGGTAGACGATGAACCCCTTCAAGATTTTCTTGAACACCATGACTCGATCACTACGGCCCTGTTCCGCCGCCAGCGTCATCGAACAGAGCCCCTTGGACCATCAGGACATCAGCGCAATGGACCTGCGACAGCTCGCAGATCTTCCAATGCCCTATCTGCCGATGGGCGTGAAGGCCGAGGCGCAGCCGGAGCCTATTCCGCTGGCGCGCTGCGCCTGATCTTTCGGGCCGCGTCCGCGCCCTGACGAAGCGATCTCAGGCGAACATGGCGTCGGTTACGCGAACATCGCCGACATGGATCCCGTTCCAGTTCTTCATCTGGCGGTTGGCCATGTCCATCAGTTTCGTCTGCGTCTCGCCACCCTTTTCAAAATAGCGGGAAATCAGCGCATAGATCATCGCTTCGGCGGCGCGAGTCGTGCCGTCTTCGCATTTGACAGCCATGGCGAGACCCTGATCAGGGAGCGCTGCAACAAAGACGCCTTCGGCACCGGTTTTTGCAAAGATCTTGCCTGGCGCGACTTCCATCAGTTTCGTGCAGGCGCGGCCGGTGCCAGCGACATAGAATGGCTCGGCCATGCAGGCGTCGATCAAGCGGCGCGACGCCTTCGCGCGCGATGCGACAAGCCCTTCGCCGGTCAGCATTTTTGCGAATCCGTGCGCCAGTCCCTTGAGCGGCACGGCGTAGGTCGGGATCGAGCAGCCATCGGTACCGCAATTGTCCGCGCCAAGCACTGCGCCCGTCAAGCTCTGCATGACTTCGCGGATTTCCCGCTGCAGCGGGTGGTCATAACCGACATAGTCTTCGACCGGCGCGCCGGAATGAACGCAGGTGCAGACGAAGCCTGAATGTTTGCCTGAGCAGTTGTTATGCAGCGCCGTCGGCTTGTCGATGGTGCGTGCCTGATGAATGAGGGTCGCCTGATCGGACGACCAGTGCGCGCCGCATTCCAGTGCTGTCACGTCGCGACCGGCCTTTGCCAGCATGGATGCCGCCATCTCGACGTGGCGATCCTCGCCCGAGTGAGAGGCGCAGGCAAAGGCGAGTTCAGCATTGCCAAAACCATAGGCATCCGCCGCACCGCTCTCGACCAGCGGCAGCGCCTGCATGGCCTTGCAGGAAGAACGCGGAAACACGCCCGCCTCCGCATCACCGAAGGAAAACAGCGTCTTGCCGCTTCCATCAACGACCACACCCAATCCCCTGTGGCGGCTCTCGACAGACGAGCCGCGGGTCACTTCGACGGTAACGGGATTTTGCATGGTCAGTCCTGATTTTGCTGGATTCTATTGCGATCGAACAAGTGGCGGCGTCATAGCTTGTTCGCGGAAGACTTGCACGGGAAATGCTAATGAAATCGGTAAAACGTCTGCTGGTCGTCATCTTCATCGTCTACCTTCTGCCGACCTTCGCATCTGCAGGTCTCTGGGCGATGAAGGACCATCCTTCCGGATGGAGTGCGGCGCGCTGGACATCGGCCGGAATTCTGCCCAGGCCCGAAGCGAGCAACGATGCGGCGATCTATATTTTCTCCGCCATGACCGGCGGCCTGAAAGGCGCGGTTGCAAGCCATGCCTGGATCGTCACCAAGGAAAAGGGTGCCTCAACCTATACCCGTTACGACAAGGTGGGCTGGGGATCACCGATCCGGCGCAACCACCGGGTTCCTGATGCCTACTGGTATTCGAATGAGCCGCAACTGGTCGCAACTGTCACAGGTGCCAAGGCGGAATTGCTCATCCCGAAGATAGAAGGCGCGATTGCCGCCTATCCTTATGCTGAACCCGGTGGCTATACGATCTGGCCCGGGCCAAACTCCAATACGTTTGTCGCCTATGTGTTGCGCACCGTGCCGGAGATCGGGGCCGTGCTGCCGCCCCATGCGGTGGGACGCGATTATCTGCCAAACGGTGAATTCGTCCATCTCGATGAAGACCGGCGCGACCTGCATGTGACACTGAGGGGATTGGCGGGTTTCTCGGTCGGCGCGCGGAGCGGCCTGGAGGTGCATTTCCTCGGGCTTGTCGCCGGGTTCGATCTTGCCCGGCCCGGCATCAAGATCCCCGCCCTCGGGCGTATCGGCATCTAAAGCACGTCGCAATCCTTCGTATTCGCTCGTCCGCTTTAGATTGTTGTTTTATCGCATGTCGTCACCGCAAAACCGCGGCACATTTTCTTGCGCGAGATGCTGTAAAACGCCAAAAGCAAAACGCCCGCATTGTGGCGAGCGTTTTCATCATAAGTCATGCCTGTTTTTTGGTCAGAGACCGTGAGCAGCCCGAGCGAAGCGATGGATCTCGTACTGGGTGATCCCGAGATCGGCCAGTTCGCGCGTCGTCATCCGCTCCAGTTCGGCAACCGTCCGACGGTAGTTGCGCCAATTCTTGAGTGTGCGTGTAACGTTCATGATGGTCCCCCTTTCCTGGGTTTTCGAAGCGGCGGCCGGTTGGTGGCGCCCTCTTGCTTCGATGCGTCTGTTATACGCGCAAGAACCGTCCTGAAGTAGCATTCAATCAGCAGTACACCCTTGCCAAATGAGCAGGGATTTTTGTGATCTCGGTCAAAGCGATCGCGCTAAAAATAGGCATCCTCGGTAAATCTTAGCCGAAAAAACATGCAAGCATGTCACGCAACGCCACTGTCGGCGTACTGCTCGTTTCTGCCTATTGCAGAAAAAGGAAAAGGGCCGCCAAGGCGACCCTTCCATGAAATCTGGTCCGTTCAACGAACCCGGCTTGTCTCACGACAGTCCGATAGGGAAGATGTGGTTCAGGCCGAGGGCTGCCCCGTCAAGACCGCCACCTTTCCATTGCCCGTTACGCAGACCGAAATCTCATTAGACATTGGATCACCTTCCTTTCACTACGTTGACGATGACTACAAGGTAGGTGTCATACGCATGTCTTGCAAGGCAAGTTATGTTACGCGCCGCGAATATATGTGCTTTGGAAAAGCGCCGGTTTGCGCTTAGCATTCGCGAGCCTGAACCGGAGTTTGATTCTCTGCGAGGCGCGTTCCCTACCCGATCGTCAGCACGATCTTGCCGATATGGCTGCTGGTTTCCATCAGCCGGTGGGCCTCCGTGACCTGCTCGAAATCGAGCACCGAATGGATGACCGGCGCGATCTCGCCCTTTTCCAGAAGCGGCCAGACCTCGGTGACGAGATCGTCGCGGATGGCTCGCTTTTCGTCGGCGGTGCGCGGCCGCATGGTCGAACCTGTGACCGTCAGGCGCTTGACCATGATCGGCGTGAGATTGACGCTATCGGCCTTTGCTCCGCCCAGGAAAGCGATGATCGACAGGCAGCCATCCTTGGCGAGCACGGAGAGGTTCTTCTCGAAATAGGCCGCACCGATCATGTCGAGCACGACATCGACGCCCTGCCCTTCAGTCTCGGTCTTGATGACTTCGGCAAAATCTTCCGACTTGTAGTCGATCGCTCTCGTTGCGCCGAGCTTTTCGCAGGCGTCGCATTTTTCCTTCGATCCAGCCGTTGCATAGACTGTTGCGCCAAAAGCCCTGGCGAGCTGGATCGCGGTCGTGCCGATGCCGCTCGATCCGCCATGGATCAACACGCTCTCGCCTTCGGTCAGGCCTGCCATCTGGAAGAGATTGGCCCAGACGGTGAAGAAAGTTTCCGGCACGGCCGCAGCCTTGACCGCATCATAGCCCCTTGGCCATGGCAGCGCCTGGCCGGCCGGCACTGCGCAATATTCCGCATAACCACCGCCATTCGCCAGCGCGCAGACCTTATCGCCTATCGAATAATCCGAAACGCCTTCGCCGAGTGCGACCACTTCGCCGGCAATCTCCAGCCCGAGGATCGGGCTTGCATCCTTGGGGGCCGGGTAATTTCCCTGACGCTGGGCCACATCGGGGCGATTGACGCCCGCCGCTTCGACCCTGACCAGAATTTCGCCGAGACGCGGTTTCGGCAGCGGCCCGCGGGCAACCACCATGACATCCGGGGAACCAAAGGACGGCAGGTCGATGAAACGCATCTCATTTGGAAGCGGCATAGAAGTCTCCTGTCAGCATGAGACCACTGACTTAGGACACGCCCCCGGGCTTAGAAAGGGACCAGTGGCTGTAGCCGGTCACTTTGTCTCACCGAAGGAGGAGAAGACGAGGCCGCCTTCGCTCTCCTTGGCGCTTGCCTTGACCGAAGCGATCTCGACGCTGATGCGGCCGATATCATCGAGAAGCAGGCCCTTGGGCAGTTCCAGAACGCCGATGGAACAACGCAACAGCGGGAAATCCCGTTCACGGCCGGAACGGTCGTGACCGCGGATCTTACCGGAGGCCCGTTCCTCTTCGGAATAAAGCTCGATGACGTCGCCGTGGAAATCCGACAGAAGACGCTCCAGGATTTCGTCAAGCTCCTCGCGCGTCCAGTCGCAAACGCCGATGAAGAAGTCGTCACCGCCGATATGGCCCAGGAAATCGCCCTCCGAGAAGAAGTAGCGTTTCATCAGTGCCGCAAATAGCGAGATCGCGTGGTCACCCTTCTGGAAACCGTAATGGTCGTTGAACGGCTTGAAGTTGTCGAAGTCGCAATAGCAGAAGAAACGGCTTTCCTCGTCGTCGCGCCCGGCTTCCTGCATGAAATCGCGGACCGCGCGGTTACCCGGCAGGCTGGTCAGCGGGTTCTGGTCCTGGGCGATTTTTAGCTGCTTTTCGTTGACCACCTTAATGAGGGCGGCAGCCGAAACGACGCCTGCATACCGCATGTTTTCCGTCAGGATAACACAGGCGCTGTTTTCCATATTGGCAAACAGGCTCATCAATTCTTCGGCTTCAGCATCCAGCCCGATGATCGGCGCGGGCTCGACGAAATGGGCGATCGAGCGCTCATAGAGCTTGTTCTTCAACAGATCGCGGCCGAAAGGCTGATAGATGAACTCCTTCAAATGATATTCGCTGATGACGCCACGCGGCTCTCCATTGGCATTCAAAACCGGAAAGAAGGCCTGGCGCGGATTGCGGCGAAAGAGCTCAAACACGGAATCTATGGCATCACTCTCAAAGACCGTCGGCAGTTTCTCGATCTGCTTGCGGATGAGGATCTCGTCGAGTGACTGGCTGGAGCGACGTGTGCGACCGATATCGGCAAGGTGCGGAAAGGCAGGCTTCAGTTCGGTGAGGAAAGTCGTCGGCCTTGCGATGAAATAGCCCTGAACAAGATCGACGCCGTATTCGCGGCAAGCAAGGAACTCGGCTTCCGTCTCGATGCCCTCGGCGATGACGCGGATGCCGAGCGTGTGGGCAATGTTGACGATATTCTTGACCAGATGGCGCTTGCGCGGATTGCTGTCGATCTCAAAGACGAAATGCCGATCGATCTTCAGATAATCGACCGGGTAGTCGCAGAGCAGCTTCATCTCGCCGTGACCGACACCGAAATCGTCAATGGCGAGCTTGAAGCCCGCCTTGCGCATCTCGGCCACCAGATCGGCAAATTCCGGCACGCTGGTATTGTCGAAACGTTCGGAAAACTCGAAACAGACCGAAGACGGCGCGATGCCTGCTGCACGCAGGTGATGCAACAGCTTTTCGAGGAACTCATGGCCCTGACGGATCAGCCGGACATCAAGGTTGAGGAAAAGCGTGGTGGAGGAATATTCGGGAAGCGTTGCGAATTTGGCAAGCGCGCGGCCGGACATCATCTGTTCGAGTGCCAGAAGCTGTCCCGCCTGGAGAGCCTCATCAAGAAGCGCCGGTGGAGAGGAAAAACCGATCCGCTCATGGCCGCGCAGCAGCGACTCGTAACCGAAGACCGAACCCGTGGCGACTTCCACAATCGGCTGGAAGGCGTTTTCCAGCACCAGTTTTCCAAGTGTCACAAGCTGGTCGCCTGCATATCGCCGGATAACACCCGGTTCGAGAACAGCCGCAGACGACATACGCATTACTCCACTGCACCAGCGTTATTTAAAGAGGCTCAATCCAGGCCTTCAATGACATCGCGCAGGTTGTCGTGCGACCCGTCAACAATCCGTTGCTCCTCTATGAAAATCGCATGAAGGTTTTGTGACAGGCATCCGGTATTTGCTTAAAATTCAATGAATTAAAGGGCAAAATCCGGGTTTTCCCTGTAATGTGACGAGCTTGGTCGCGGCCCCGCGACGAAATGTTTCAGGCAACTTCACTCAACGGACGGGCGCGCTCGATACGCTCCAATTCCTTCGGGTCATGCATGGCCGCCCAGAGATCGCTGCCGCGCTGGATATTGAGCCCGAAGTCCGGGCTGTTGCCGAACACTCTCGCCAGGATCAGCGCTGTCGGCACGGTTATCGAGCGACGATCATTGCAGAGTTCGTTGACGTGTTTGCGCGGCACACCCATGGCCTCCGCCAAGGCTGCCTAGGGCACCCCCCTGGGGCAACCCCATGGGCTGCAAGAATTCCTCGACGAGGATTTCGCCGATCCCTATTGGCTTTCGCTTATTGATCAGCAACGTCACATCCGGCCTCCGATCTGCGCTTTTGGGACACAGCATTTCGCAATCCTTCCTTGATTGCGATGCAGATCGAAAATACTGCATGTGCCTATGTTTTAGAAAATTGCTCCAGCTTCGCCGTCAGATTCATTAGCGCATTCGTGAGGAAACGCATGCGGCCAACACAGAAAGCTTGAGAGACCGCGATCATGTCCCGCCCCAATATTCTCATCATCATGGTCGACCAGTTGAACGGCACGCTGTTTCCCGATGGGCCGGCGGAGTGGCTGCATGCGCCGAACCTGAAGGCGCTGGCCGCGCGCTCGGCGCGGTTCCAGAACAACTACACGTCCTCACCGCTTTGCGCCCCCGCCCGCGCATCCTTCATGGCCGGGCAGTTGCCTAGCCGCACGCAAGTCTATGACAATGCCGCCGAATATGTCTCGTCGATCCCGACCTATGCGCATCACCTGCGCCGCGCGGGATATTACACGGCACTTTCCGGAAAAATGCATTTCGTCGGACCGGACCAGTTGCACGGGTTCGAGGAGCGGCTGACCACCGATATCTATCCGGCCGATTTCGGCTGGACTCCGGATTACCGCAAGCCGGGCGAGCGGATCGACTGGTGGTATCACAATATGGGATCGGTGACGGGCGCGGGTGTCGCCGAGATTTCCAACCAGATGGAATATGACGACGAGGTGGCGTTTCTGGCCAACCAGAAACTCTATCATCTGGCACGCGAGAACGATGATATCGCCCGTCGGCCCTGGGCGCTGACGGTCTCCTTCACCCATCCGCACGACCCCTATGTGGCGCGGAAAAAGTTCTGGGATCTCTACGGGGGCTGCGAGCATCTGCTGCCCGAAATCGGCATGCTGGAGAGCCAAGATCCGCATTCGCAGCGCATCCTGAAATCCTGCGACTATGCGAGTTTTGCTATTACCGGCGAGAATGTGCGTCGTTCGCGGCAGGGCTATTTCGCCAATATTTCCTATATCGACGAAAAGGTCGGCGAGCTGATCGACACGCTCACCCGCACGCGGATGCTGGACGAGACGTTCATCCTCTTCTGTTCCGACCACGGCGACATGCTGGGTGAGCGCGGGCTGTGGTTCAAGATGAACTTTTTCGAAGGTTCGGCGCGGGTGCCGCTGATGGTGGCAGGTCCGGGCATTACCCCTGCCCTGCACAAGGCTCCCGTTTCCAACCTCGATGTGACGCCGACGCTTTGCGATCTCGCCGGGATCTCGATGGCCGAGGTCGCACCGTGGACGGATGGCGAAAGCCTGAAACCCGTCATCGACGGAGGGACACGCACTTCCCCGGTGCTGATGGAATATGCCGCCGAAGCGTCCTATGCGCCGCTGGTCTGCATTCGCGAGAACAAGTGGAAATACATTCATTGCGAACTCGACCCCGAGCAGCTTTTCGATCTCGATAGCGATCCGACCGAAATGACGAACCTTGCCGATAACCCTGCTTATGCTGAGGTTCTGGAAGGATTTCGGGCCAAACGGGATGCCAAATGGAACATGGTGGCATTCGACGCCGCCGTGCGCGAAAGCCAGGCCCGGCGCTGGGTGGTGTATGAGGCGCTGAGGAACGGCGCCTACTATCCCTGGGACCACCAGCCTTTGCAGAAAGCCTCGGAGCGCTACATGCGCAACCACATGAACCTCGACAATCTGGAAGAGTCCAAGCGCTATCCCCGTGGGGAATAAGGCATATTGGGCGGAGACAAAAGAATGAAAGCACAGCCGAAAGCCAGCCACTTCATCGATGGCGAATATGTGGAAGATACCGCAGGCACCGTCATCGAAAGCCTTTACCCCGCCACCGGCGAGGTCATCGCAAGGCTGCATGCGGCAACGCCTGCGATCGTCGAAAAGGCGATCGCTTCGGCCAAACGTGCCCAGCCGGAATGGGCCGCGATGAGCCCCACCGCACGAGGCCGTATCCTGAAACGCGCCGCCGAGATCATGCGCGAGCGTAACCGCGAGCTTTCCGAGCTGGAAACACTGGATACCGGCAAGCCGATCCAGGAAACGATCGTAGCGGATCCGACTTCGGGGGCTGACAGTTTCGAATTTTTCGGCGGTGTCATCGCGGCGGGGATGAACGGCCAGTATATCCCGCTTGGCGGGGATTTCGCCTACACGAAGCGCGTGCCGCTCGGCGTCTGCGTCGGCATCGGTGCGTGGAACTATCCGCAGCAGATCGCATGCTGGAAGGGTGCACCGGCGCTTGCGGCCGGTAACGCGATGGTCTTCAAGCCGTCGGAAAACACGCCGCTGGGTGCCTTGAAGATCGCCGAGATCCTGATCGAGGCCGGGCTGCCGAAGGGACTTTACAATGTCATCCAGGGCGACCGGACAACGGGACCGCTGCTGGTCAATCATCCGGACGTCGCCAAGGTTTCGCTGACCGGCTCGGTGCCGACGGGTCGCAAGGTCGCGGCGGCGGCGGCCGGCCAGCTCAAGCATGTGACGATGGAGCTTGGCGGAAAATCGCCGATGATCGTGTTCGACGATGCGGATATCGACAGCGCCATTGGCGGGGCGATGCTCGGCAATTTCTATTCGACCGGACAGGTCTGCTCCAACGGCACCCGCGTGTTCGTGCAGCGGCAGGTGAAAGAGCAGTTCCTGTCGCGGCTGAAGGAGCGGACGGAGAAGATCGTCATAGGCGAGCCGATGGATGAGGCGACGCAGATGGGACCGCTGATCTCGTTTGACCAGCGGCAGAAAGTGTTGAGCTATATCGACAAGGGCAAGGCCGAGGGTGCAACGCTCGTCACCGGCGGCGGCATTCCCAACGATGTGCCCTCCGTTCACGGGGGGGAAGGCTATTACATCCAGCCGACCGTATTTGCCGATGTGACCGACGAGATGACCATCGCCCGCGAAGAGATTTTCGGGCCGGTCATGTGCGTGCTCGATTTCGACGACGAGGACGAGGTGATCGCGAGGGCGAACGCCACGGAATTCGGCTTGTCGGCCGGTGTCTTCACCGCGGATCTTTCGCGCGGGCACCGGGTGGTGGATCAGCTTGAGGCAGGCACCTTGTGGATCAATACCTACAATCTCTGCCCGGTGGAAATTCCCTTTGGCGGGTCGAAGCAGTCAGGCTTCGGGCGGGAAAATTCGCTCTCGGCGCTGGAGCATTATTCGGAGCTGAAGACGGTTTATGTGGGAATGGCAGCAGTCGAGGCACCGTATTGAAGTCAGTTTGGGTTCGACCGGACCGTTCGGCGGCTAGCCACATTTGGATTTGGAGTTGCCCCTCACCCTAGCTCTCTTCCCGTAATGACGGGGAGAGGGAACGTGCCCTCATCGAGGCCGGGAGATTACGGCAACCGCCCTTCTTCCCGTCATTAAGGTGAGAAGGTGCCGGCGGGCGAATGAGGGGCACAGCCAACCAGAGATATAAAGGCGTAATTTATGCAGGCAGATTTCGTCATCATCGGTTCCGGCTCGGCAGGCTCGGCCATGGCCTACCGCCTCTCCGAGGACGGCCGTCATTCGGTGATCGTCATTGAGGCGGGCGGATCGGACTATGGCCCGTTTATCCAGATGCCGGCGGCGCTGGCATGGCCGATGAGCATGAAGCGCTATAACTGGGGTTATCTTTCCGAGCCTGAACCCAATCTCAACAATCGCCGTATCACCGCGCCGCGCGGAAAAGTGCTTGGCGGTTCGTCATCCATCAATGGTCTGGTTTATGTGCGGGGCCATGCGGAGGATTATAACCGCTGGGAAGAGCTTGGCGCGCGCGGCTGGGCCTATGCGGATGTGCTGCCCTATTTCAAGCGGATGGAGCACAGCCATGGCGGTGAAGACGGCTGGCGCGGCACCGATGGGCCGATGCATGTGCAGCGCGGGCCGGTGACAAACCCCCTGTTCCACGCCTTCATCCGCGCAGGGGCAGAAGCCGGGTTCGAGACGACGGAGGACTATAACGGCTCGAAACAGGAGGGTTTCGGGCTGATGGAACAGACGATCCATCAGGGCCGCCGCTGGTCTGCGGCGAATGCCTATCTGAGACCCGCGATGAAGCGGAAGAATGTCGAGATCGTTCATGGCCTGGCGCAAAAGATAGTCATCGAAAGCGGCCGTGCGACCGGAGTCGAGGTGCTGCGGCGCGGCGTGCCGGAGGTCATCAAGGCAAACCGAGAGGTGATCGTCGCCGCCTCGTCATTCAACTCGCCGAAACTGTTGATGCTCTCTGGCATCGGGCCGGCGGCGCATCTGAAGTCGATGGGAATCGCGGTGAAAGCGGACCGGCCGGGGGTCGGCGCCAATCTGCAGGACCATATGGAGTTCTATTTCCAGCAGATCTCGACCAAACCGGTCTCCCTCTATTCCTGGCTGCCGTGGTTCTGGCAGGGTGTGGCGGGGGCGCAATGGATGCTTTCCAAGGGCGGCCTTGGAGCCTCAAACCAGTTCGAGGCCTGCGCTTTCCTGCGTTCTGAAGCCGGGCTGAAACAGCCGGATATCCAGTATCATTTCCTGCCCGTGGCAATTTCCTATGATGGCAAGGCGGCCGCCAAAAGCCACGGGTTTCAGGCGCATGTCGGCTACAATCTATCCAAGTCGCGCGGAAATGTGACGCTGCGGTCGGCCGACCCGAAGGACGATCCGGTGATCCGTTTCAACTATATGAGCCACGAGGAAGATTGGCAGAAGTTTCGCCATTGCGTGCGGCTGACCCGCGAGATCTTCAGCCAGAAATCCTTCGACGATTTTCGCGGGCCGGAAATCCAGCCGGGCGAAAAACTGCAATCGGACGAAGAGATCGACAGCTTCCTGCGCGAACACCTGGAAAGCGCCTATCACCCCTGCGGCACCTGCCGGATGGGGAGCGCCGACGATGCTTTTGCCGTGGTTGACCCTGAATGCCGGGTGATCGGCGTCGAGGGATTGCGCGTGGCGGATAGTTCGATCTTTCCGCATATCACCTACGGCAATCTCAACGGGCCTTCCATCATGACGGGAGAAAAGGCCGCGGACCATATTCTCGGCAAGACGCCGCTTTCCCGCAGCAATCAGGAACCCTGGGTCAATCCAAGGGCTGCGGTCAGCGACAGGTAGTCAGTGATAATCGTCTTCGCGCTGGTAGCGGATGGCGGCGACAGTTACCGTGTCGCTCCCATCAACCCGGAAAAGTGCGACATAGCCGGTCGAACCGAAAGGAATAACCAGCTCTCGCATTAGAGCGTTGTTACCCGGAGCCTTTCGACAGGAGAATGGTAACCTTTTCAGGATTTCCATTGCGGAAGTTATCGTGTCCAGCGCTTTTTCCGAAGCGTCTTCGTCCCACTCAAGCATGTAGGCATAATGCCGGCGCAGATCCTGACGCGCATCTTCCGTGAGCCTAACCTGATACGTCACGGCTTTTCACGTCTCGCTCTCTTGGCTTCCAGCATCACCCTTAGTTCACCAAGCACTTCGTCCGAGCTGTAATAAACGCCCGTCCGATCGGCTTCCGAATTGCGATGCATGAGGTGCCTGTCGTCGCGAAACCGCAAGGAAGTTACAGGAAGCCGATCCATCTTCCTGCTATGACGGCGCTCGTCCATGTCGCCAATGAGACCGCGGCAGAGATGCGTAACGACGGCGAGATTGATCCGCTCCCGAGCACTGCCGTCCAACCGGAGCTATAGTGAACCGTGAGCACGTTCAAAAGCCCGAGCCCAATCAATCCGAGTTTCCAGAGAAAGGCCGGATTGGCGGCATATTCCACCGGCCGCACGGAGAAGAGACAGAGGCCTGTCACGATCGCCAGCGCCAGCCCTGTGCCGGCCAGGCGCGAGAGATAGGGGGCGATGAGCGGCAGCGGCACCGCCCTTGCCAGACCCAGCAAACGCAGATCCAGCGCCAGGATGGCGCCGAAAAGCATGCCGATCGACAGGATATGCGCGGCGTTGACGAGCAGATAGGCCGTCGAGGACATGATGAGCAGGCGCGCGACCGGTGTTGCCGCCAGCGGCTCGAGCCATGTCGTCAACCAATCCACGACCGTTCCTCAGTTCGTCTTTATCCGCTCCGGATACATGTCGAAATTCTTGCCCTCCACCGTGATGCGCACAGCCTTCATCAGCTTCTCGTTTTCATCGGCGGACTTGTTGCCAAGCACGGTGATGGCGTCACCAACCTTGGCGGAACCTTCGGCAAAACCGGATCGCTCCGTCTGGCGCGGATTACCGAGGTCGATCTGCCAGACCTCGCCATCGGACATGACAGTCAGCGAAGGATGCGGCGGCGCGAAGGATATGGTCTCGATAGTCCCTTGAAGCGTGGTCTGCTCGCCTTCCGCCCAGGCCCAGCCGTGATGGGCGGCAGCCGTGCCGGCGAGAGCGCCGGCTATGGCAATGGCGGCAGAGCCTGCGGCAAACGATCGGATGTTCATCGGTGTCTCCCTGTTCGTTGCAGAAAAGGAAGATGTGCCGCGTGCGGCCCGAAGACCATGGGCTTCACCGTTTCTTGAAAGGCATTTTATTGTAGCCGTACTTTCGTTTTCCGCCGGACACCACTTCTAAGCGCTTAACGCAGATGGCCAGCTTCGATAGGTTTCCGCCAACTTCCGATTCCTCCACACGGGACACAATCGATATGCTTCTGAGCTGGCAATTCTGGGCGGTGCTTTCGGCCGTCTTCGCGGCACTGACGGCGATCTTCGCCAAGGTGGGCATCGAGAACATCAATTCCGATTTCGCCACCTTCATCCGAACGATCGTCATCCTGCTCGTCGTCGCCGCCATCCTGTCGATGCTCGGCGGATGGCAGCCGGTCAGTGAAATTTCGCCAAAGACCTGGACCTTCCTCGTGCTCTCCGGGATAGCAACCGGCGCATCCTGGCTCTGCTATTTCCGGGCGCTGAAGCTCGGAGATGCCGCACGCGTTGCGCCGATCGACAAGATGAGCGTCGTGATGGTCGCCGTGTTCGGCGTGCTTTTTCTCGGAGAGCGCCTGTCTCTGCCGAACTGGCTCGGTGTGTGCCTGATTGCCTGCGGCGCGGTTCTCGTCGCCTATCGCGGCTGAGGTTTCTGCTTCACGCGACCGATGGAATTTGGGCCGGGCGGGAGACGCAATCGGCGGTGAGTGAATTGCTTCAATCGGTTTTCTCTGCCCCCGGGGCTTGCAAAGCCGCCCCCGGAGGCGAATAAGCAAGGCCTCTTCCCCCAAGCCGGCACCCCAAGCATGTCCTATCGAAGATCAAAGATGTTCCGCCGTTCCCGCGTGATGCGAGGTTCGTGGCCGGTGTGGAAGCGCAGGATCGTGTTCTGGGTCGGTGCGTTGATGATTGGCGTGGTCAGCGTTGGTTTTGCGGCAGCGGCAGACAAGGCACATTCCCTGTTCATGGCGATGGCGGCCAGTGGGCCTTACACGTTCCTGATCCCGCTTCTGCTCACGCCTGCCGGTTTTGCGCTCTGCGCGTTTCTGGCGATCAGGGTCTTTCCCAATGCACAAGGCAGCGGCATTCCGCAGGCGATCGCCGCCCGGCATCTGCGCGAGGAGACGAGCCGGTCGGCGCTATTGTCGCTGAAGATCTCCGCCGGCAAGATCCTGCTCACTGTGGTCGGCCTGTTCTGCGGCGCCTCGATCGGCCGCGAAGGACCGACAGTACAGGTTGGTGCCTCGATCATGCTGGCGGCAGCAAGGTTCGGCGGCATGGCACAGGCACGCGGACTGATCCTTGCCGGATCGGCGGCGGGCATTGCTGCTGCCTTCAATACACCACTTGCCGGAATCGTCTTTGCCATCGAGGAAATGAGCCGAACCTATGAAGTGCGTGCCAACGGACTGGTGCTGACGGCTGTCATCCTTTCGGGTTTAGCAGCGCTTGGGCTGGTCGGCAGCTACACTTATTTCGGCGAAACGTCCGTCATGGCAGCAACGCGGCTGGACTGGGCGATGGTTGCGATCTGTGGCATCGGCGGGGGAGCGCTCGGAGCCGCATTCAGCGCTGGCGCAGTCACCGCGGCTCGGCGTGTCCGCCGCTGGGCACAGCCTGATCCCTTGAAGCGGATGATCGGGCTTGCTGTAGCCTGCGGACTTGCAGTGGCCATGATTGGTATTTTCTCCGGTGGCCGGACTTTCGGCACCGGGTATGAAGAGGCGCGGATGATGCTTCAGGGTGAAACGATTTCACCCTCGTTCTTCATCGAAAAATTCGCCAGCACACTGCTTTCGATGATCTCGGGCATTCCCGGCGGCATTTTTGCGCCTTCGCTTTCGGTAGGTGTCGGCATGGGAGCGACTGTCGGCTCACTTTTCGGTGCAAATATCGCACTTTCGGCGCTGCTAGGAATGGCCGGATATTTTGCCGGTGTCGTGCAGGCGCCGATGACCGCCTTCGTCATCATCATCGAAATGACAGGCAACCATGATGCTGTTATCCCGGTCATGGCGACATCGATGCTCGGCTATATTACTTCGCGTCTCTTATCGCCTGAACCGCTCTATCATGCTTTGTCGCGCCCGTTCATCGCCGCCGGCATTCGCGCGCGGCGGGCTGAGGAACAGTCGGCCTGACTATTTTGTAAAGATTTTCCAGCGCGTCGGACGGAAACGGGCTTCCGAGCCGAGTTCGATCGGCGCATGTAACGGCACTTCGACTTCCACATGGAAGGGGTCGTGGCCATTATTGGCGATGTCGATCTCGGCAATGCGGGTGCCGGCCAGCCGCCGGGAGGCAGTGACCTTGCCGAACAGCGCATCCTTCTCGTCGGTCAAAACAACGTCTTCCGGACGGAAGAACAGGTCTCCGGCCGCATCCGCCCCTTCTGAAATACCGATCGGCTGGCCCTGAAACAAAACCGTGCCGTCTTTCACCTCGACCGGCAGATGCGAGGATTCTCCGATGAAGGAAAAGACGAAGGGCGATTGGGGGCGATCGTAAACGTCGTCGGCCGAGCCGACCTGTTCGATCTTGCCCTGGCTCATGACGACGACGCGGTCGGCAAGTTCGAGCGCCTCTTCCTGGTCGTGGGTGACGAAGACGGTGGTGTGGCCGGTGCGATCGTGGAACTCACGCAGCCAGCGGCGCAGTTCCTTGCGCACCTTCGCATCGAGCGCGCCAAAAGGTTCGTCGAGCAGCAGGATGCGCGGTTCGATCGCCATGGCGCGGGCGAGCGCCACACGCTGGCGCTGGCCGCCGGAGAGCTGGTTGGGATAGCGGTTCTCAAGCCCCGAAAGCTGCACCATGTCGAGCAGGTCCGAGACGCGCTTTTTGATTTCGCTCTTTGGCGGACGGCTGGCGGAGGGGCGCACCTTCAGGCCGAAACCGATATTCTGCGCGACCGTCATGTGGCGAAACAATGCGTAATGCTGGAAAACGAAGCCGACATTGCGCTCCTGCACCGAATGGCGCGAGGCATCTTCCTCACCGAAGAAGATCTGGCCGTTTGTGGGGAAATCCAGGCCGGCGATCAGGCGCAGCAGCGTCGTCTTGCCGGAACCGGAAGGGCCGAGCAGTGCGATCAGCTCACCCGACGCAATATTGAGCGACACGTCGTTCAGCGCGGCGAAGCGATCGAATTCCTTGCGGATATTGTTGATTTTAACTTCCATATGCACGGTATCCTAGTGCCGGCCGCCGGCAGCGCCGGCACCGAACCGAAGTTCGAGAAAGGTTTTTAAAGCGAGCGTGACGAGTGCCAGAAGAGCCAGCAACGAGGCCACGGCAAAGGCGGCGACCATGTTGTACTCATTGTAGAGGATCTCGACATGCAGCGGCATGGTGTTGGTAAGGCCGCGGATACGGCCGGAGACGACCGAAACGGCACCGAATTCACCCATGGCACGGGCATTACAAAGCAGCACGCCGTAAAGCAGGCCCCATTTGATATTGGGCAGCGTCACATACCGGAAGGTCTGCCAGCCAGATGCTCCCAGTGACAGCGCCGCCTCCTCATCACCCGTGCCCTGATCCTGCATCAGCGGGATCAGTTCGCGTGCGACGAAGGGGAAGGTGACAAAGACGGTGGCGAGCACGATGCCGGGCACGGCAAACAGGATCTCGATGCCGTAGCTTTTGAGGAACGGGCCAAGCAGGCTGCCGGAACCGAAAAGAAGGACGTAGACGAGGCCCGAGATGACCGGCGAGATCGAAAATGGCAGGTCGATCAAGGTGATCAGAAACGCCTTGCCCTTGAACTCGAACTTGGCGATTGCCCAGGAAGCCGCCAGACCGAAAACGAGGTTGAGCGGCACGGCAATGGCGGCCACCGTCAGGGTCAGCTGGATCGCTGCCCAGGCGTCCGGCTCGACAAGCGCTTCCTCATAGGTGCCCCAGCCTTCGCGAAACGCCTCGACGAAGACCGAAACGAGCGGCAAGAACAGGAAGAAGGCGAGGAAGGCGAGCGACAGGGCGACGAGGACGAGCTTGGTGGTGAAGCTCTCGTCGGCCGGGTTGCGGAAGGCGATACGGCGGTTATCAGACATTGCCATACCTCCTGCGGCTCCAGGCCTGGATGAGGTTGATGACCAGCAGCATGGCGAAGGAGATCAGAAGCATGATCGTGGCGATTGCTGTCGCGCCGGCATAGTTGAACTCTTCCAGCCGGATGACGATCAGGAGCGGCGCGATTTCCGAGACGTAAGGAATGTTGCCGGCAATGAAGATGACCGAGCCGTATTCCCCCACACCGCGGGCAAAAGCGAGTGCAAAACCGGTGAGGATGGCCGGGGTGAGGCCGGGCAGAAGCACGTTGAAGATCGTCTGGAAACGGTTGGCGCCGAGCGTGGCTGCCGCTTCTTCCACTTCCTTATCGATCTCTTCCATGATCGGCTGCACGGTGCGCACGACGAAAGGGAGACCGATGAAGATCAGCGCGATGACGATGCCGATCGGAGTGAATGCAATGCGGAACGGCATGAAGAGCGAGCCGATCCAGCCGTTGGGCGCATAAAGCGAGGCAAACGCGATACCGGCCACCGCCGTCGGCAGAGCGAAGGGCAGATCGACCATCGCATCGATCAGGCGGCGTCCGGGAAAACGATAGCGGGTGAGCACCCATGCGAGCAGCGTGCCGAAGACGACATTGATCAGTGCCGCGATGAAGGCCGTGCCGAAGGACACATAAAGCGCCCGGATGGTTCGCTCATCCGAGAGGATGGCAAAGAAGCCCGACCAGCCGAGTTCGGCCGTGCGCCAGAGCAGGCCGGCAATGGGGATGAGAATGATCAGCGACAGGTAGGCGAGCGAAAAGCCGAGAGTCAACCCGAAGCCCGGGATGATGCTCGGCTGTTTCAATCTCCAGCCCGCAGAAGAAGCGGTGGCGGATGCGGTCATGCTTGGTTCCGGATTCTAACGAACTGCCCAACATGGCGACGGTGCGGCATCAAACTACCGCACCGTGCCTTCAGTGTCACTTGAGGCTTATTTGGCGCCGGGCTTGTAGATCTGGTCGAAAATGCCGCCGTCACCAAAGTGTTCCGGCTGGGCCTTCTTCCAGCCACCGAAGATCGGATCATCAATGGTGAGAAGCTTGATATCCGGCAGTTGCTTGAGCAGATCCGGCTGCACGACTTCGCGCTTTGACGGCCGATAGAAGTGCTTGGCCGCAATGTTCTGGCCTTCATCGGAATAGAGGTATTGCAGATAGGCTTCCGCCACCTTGCGAGTACCCTTGGCATCGACCGTGGCGTCAACAACAGCGACCGGCGGTTCGGCGAGAATAGAGATCGGCGGCACGACGATATCGAATGCGTCCTTGCCGAATTCCTCACCGGCCAGATAGGCCTCGTTTTCCCAGGCGAGCAGCACGTCGCCGATCTGGCGCTGGGCGAAGGTGACCGTGGAGCCACGGGCGCCGGTATCGAGAACCGGAGCGCGCTTGTAGAGGTCGGCGATGTAGGCTTTGATCTTGTCCTGATCGCCCTTGAATTCTTCATTGGCCCAGGCCCAGGCGGCCAGATAGTTCCAGCGCGCACCGCCGGACGTCTTCGGGTTCGCTGTAACGATCTGCACGTCACCCTTTACCAGATCACCCCAGTTCTTGATGCCCTTCGGATTGCCCTTGCGCACGAGGAAAACGATGGTCGAGGTGTAGGGAGCAGAATTGTTGGGCAGGCGGGTGCGCCAGTTTTCAGCAATCTTGCCGGTCTTCTGGATGGCGTTGATATCGCTTTCCAGCGCCAGCGTCACGACATCGGCTTCGAGACCGTCGATCACGGAGCGCGCCTGTGCGCCGGAACCGCCATGCGACTGGCGGATGGTGACATCCTCGCCACCTTCAGCCTTCCAATGCTTGGCAAATGCCGCGTTGAAATCTTTATATAGCTCGCGTGTCGGATCGTAGGAAACATTCAGAAGTTGGGTCGCGGCAAAAGCCGGTGCGATGCTTCCTGCAGCGAGTGTTACGCCGAGCGCGAGCACTGCCAGCCGCTTTCCAATCCCGTCGGTGAAGTTCAGCATAGGGTCTCTCCTGTGATCCTTGTCCCCATGACCCATGTCCCACGATCATTGGGCCATCTGATCTGGGCTAAACTCTATCGGTCAGGTCGTCTTAGTCAATTCACGGCGAAACGAAGGCAAAACTGTTTCCCTCGGGCGGGTTCGCGCGACAAAGAATGCGTTCCGTGAGCATGAGTTCACAGAACGACAGCATCGGGAAAACACCGAACCGCAAAAACGCAATCCGGCGGAAATTCGTTCCGGAAGGTCGATTTCAGCGGTTATTCACCTCACGGGTCAGGAAGATTTCCGTATGACCAACCGCTTTGGGCACCTTGCGAAAGGGTGGGCAAAAGTCGAAACCGAAGGCGCGATAGATCGATATGGCATCGGTCATGTAGATGGTGGTGTGGGCCAGCAACGTGCTCTTCCGGTGCGTTTCAACAGCGTGGAGAACGGCCCGCATCATTGCGCCGCCGATGCCTCTTTGCCGGAAGCCGGGCACGACATAGAATTTGTGCAGTTCGTCGGCCGTATCATCGAAAGCGGAAAAGGCCAGACACCCCGCCGGCTGGCCATCCCAGGAGGCCAACACCATTGCCGCTCCCCCCTGCCCGTAGCTCCGGGCAAGGCTCATCGCAGTCACGCCGTGATAGAGATCCATCACCACTTGCGGATCGATGCCATGGGTTGTCGCCATGGCCATATCCCATTCCGCCAGTTCCCGGCACAGCGCCGCGGCAACCTCGAAATCCTTCGGGGATCTTGCAATGGAGACTGAGAACATGCCACGCCTCTCGATAACGAGAGTATATTAGCACGCCCTGCAGCACACCGGCAGATAGCAACATAGATTGGAAGAGACGGATTTACGCCGTCAGCAGTTCGCGAACCTGAGCAGGCTTTTCTGCCCCCTCACCGGCTCCCTCGATCGCATCGGCGATCGTGGTGTTGAACAGGACGTCGCGGGTGGCGTCGGCCACGCGGGCGAAGACGTGGCGGATTTCGCACAGGTGCTCGCCATCACAATCGTCGCATTTACGGTATGCGGTCTGCGACAGGCAGGGAAGCGGAGCGATCGGGCCGTCGACCAGCCGCAGGACTTCACCGAAGGAGATCGCGTCGGCGGGTTTCAAGAGAAGATATCCGCCCTGCTTGCCACGGCGGCTCATGACGATGCCGGAGCGCTTCAGGTCGAGCAGGATCTGTTCCAGAAATTTCTTCGGGATAGATTGCTGGACCGCGATCTCCGAGATCAGCATCGGCTCATCCGGGTCGGCCTGCGCCAGAGCGGCCAAAGCTCTCAGCGCATATTTCGCTTTCTGGGATATCATCACGCAACCATCAACAGCAACGCCGCCGCGAGGCCTTTTTTGTCCTCACGTCGCCGCTTCACACTTCGTAATCCTGGCGGCTCGCGAATATCCTGGAAGCGACATCCGCAGTCGCCTTTGCACATACGGCCATGCCGCATTGCACACTCTATTCTGGAGTAGCGCAAACATGCAGAAATTACAAACCTATGCGGGCATTTGCTGCCGTTAAAACAGTCACATTTGGTTAAGGCGGCAGGTTTTCTGTGTAGGCCGGTCTTTGGAGAGATATTTGCTCAACTGAACCGGCGGAAGAAACGGCTTTTCCTGTCATCAGCCCCTGCAAGTCGCAATACTACAGCACTTGCTGATGAAAGAAGAACCATGACCTCGCATGATGTGATTGCGCGTATCGCGTATGGAGAGGATGCTGAGATCCTCGCCTCAGAACTGAACAGCAGACTTGCAAGCCTTGATCTTCCCGGCCGTCTTTCCGCTGTTGCCGAAATCGGCCCTGCGGTGTTCACCACTTCGCTTGGGATAGAAGACCAGGTCATTACCGCCGCAATCGGCACGCATCGTCTTCCGATCGAAGTCTCGACACTCGAAACCGGACGCCTGTTCAAGGAAACCGTCGCGCTCATCTCGGAAACCGAGGAGCGTTACGACATGACGATCCGGCGGTTTTATCCCGAGCAGGACGATATCGACGCCTATGCGGCGAAATACGGCCTCAACGGTTTTTACGACAGTATCGAAGCACGCCATGCCTGCTGTCATGTGCGCAAGCTGATCCCGCTCGCCAAGGCGCTTTCGCAAGCGCAGGTATGGGTGACCGGCTTGCGCCGCGGCCAGTCCGGCAATCGCGCCACCACGCCGTTTGCCGAGTATGATGCCGAGCGCGGCCTCATCAAGGTCAACCCGCTGGCCGATTGGGATATCGATACGATCAATGCCCATGTGGCGGCCGAGCATATCCCGGTCAATCCGCTGCATGCCCGCGGTTACCCCTCCATCGGCTGCGAGCCCTGTACCCGTGCCATCAAGCCCGGCGAGCCTGAGCGCGCCGGACGATGGTGGTGGGAAAACG
Organism: Neorhizobium sp. UBA3556; assembly: GCA_002376235.1. Lineage (GTDB taxonomy): Bacteria > Pseudomonadota > Alphaproteobacteria > Rhizobiales > Rhizobiaceae > Neorhizobium. The sequence continues at coordinate 478,061 of DFNX01000003.1, forward strand.
ACGAGAAACGCGAATGCGGACTGCATGTGCCGGAAAACGCGTCTCAGCCGATACCGGCCTCAGCACCGCTCGCGAGTTCAATCGCCCGCTGATGCCCAATTCCCCACTCTTTGTGTGTAACATTCAAGATCTACCGGAGACCGAAATGTCCCTGTCTGCACAGGAAACGGAAATCAGGAACCCACCCGTTTCCCGCCCGCCGCTCGATCCGCATCTGAAAGCCCTCGAAAACGAAGCGATCCATATTTTTCGCGAGGTCGCCGCCGAATTCGACAACCCGGTCATGCTCTATTCGATCGGCAAGGATTCATCCGTTCTTCTGCATCTGGCGCGCAAGGCCTTTTATCCCGGTCGCGTCCCCTTCCCGCTTCTGCATGTCGATACGACCTGGAAGTTCAAGGAGATGATCGAGTTCCGCGACCAGATCGCGGAAAAGTACGATCTCGATCTGGTGGTCCATACCAACAAGCGCGGCCGCGAAGAAAACATCACGCCGTTCACCCACGGCTCGGCCTTCTATACCGACGTGATGAAGACCGAAGCGTTGAAACAGGCGCTCGATGCCGGCGGCTATGATGCGGCTTTCGGCGGCGCTCGTCGTGATGAGGAGGCCTCCCGCGCCAAGGAACGGATCTATTCCTTCCGCACGCCGGACCACAAATGGGACCCACGCAACCAGCGGCCGGAACTGTGGAACATCTATAACGGCATGATCAAAAAGGGAGAGAGCGTTCGCGCCTTCCCACTGTCAAACTGGACCGAGGTCGATATCTGGCGTTACATCCAGGCGGAAGACATTCCGCTGGTGCCGCTCTATTACGCCGCCGAGCGCCCGTATGTGGAACGCGACGGGATGATGATTCTCGCGGAAGATCCACGTCTCGAACTTCTTCCCGGCGAAGAAATCCAGCACGGCATGATCCGCTTCCGCACGCTCGGCTGCTTTCCGTTGACCGGTGCGATCCGTTCGACTGCATCCAACCTCGAAGAGGTGATCGCGGAACTGGAAATCGCAACCGTTTCCGAACGGCAGGGCCGCGCCATCGACCGCGACCAGTCCGGCTCGATGGAAAAGAAGAAGCGCGAGGGATATTTTTAAGATGAGCGCCACCGCAACAGCCACAAATACATCCGTCGCCGCTTCGGCGAATGTCATTCCCTTCGCCGAATCCGCCGCCCGCGTTTCGCGCGATACGCGGCCCCTGCGCCTGATTACCTGCGGCTCCGTCGATGACGGAAAGTCGACCCTGATCGGCCGGCTTCTCTGGGACACCAAGGCCGTCAAGGAAGACCAGGCGGCGACGCTTGCGCGTGACAGCGGACAGCAGAACGATCTCGGCCTGCCGGATTTCGCCCTGCTGCTCGACGGGCTGCAGGCGGAACGCGAACAGGGCATCACCATCGATGTCGCCTATCGTTATTTCTCCACCGACCGACGCTCCTTCATCGTCGCCGATACGCCCGGCCATGAGCAATATACCCGCAACATGGTAACCGGCGCCTCGACGGCCGATCTCGCCATCCTTCTGGCTGACGCCCGCGTGGGCCTGCTGGAACAGACCCGCCGTCATGCGACGATCGCGGCGCTGATGGGCATCCGGCAGTTCGTGCTGGCCGTCAACAAGATAGACCTGATCGGCTACGACAAGGCGGTCTTCGAAAAGATCGCCGCCGAGTTCCGCGAATTCGCGCTGGCGCTCGGCGTGCGGCAGATCACGGCCATCCCGATGTCGGCGCTCAAGGGCGAAAACGTCGTTCTCTCCGGTATCGAGGCGATGCCGTGGTATGAGGGCCCGACGCTGATCGAGGCGCTGGAGCTTGCCACCAGCCGCTCGGCGCAGGCCGGTGGTTTCCGCCTTCCCGTCCAGCGCGTCGTGCGCCCCGGCGAGAGTTTTCGCGGTTATCAGGGGACGGTTTCGGGCGGCGCGATCAAGCCGGGCGATTCCGTTGCGATCCTGCCTGCCGGCACTGTCGCCAACGTGAAGCAGATCGTCACCTTCGACCTCGTGCGCAATGCCGCCGTCGCCGGTGATGCGATCACGCTCGTTCTCGACCGACAGGTGGATGTGGCACGCGGCGACCTGATCGTCTCGATCGACGGCCAGCCGATGACCGGCACATCCTTCGATGCGCAGCTCGTGTCGCTACAGCCGGGCGGCATCGAACCGGGCAAGCGCTACTGGCTGAAAAGCGGCTCACGCCGCCAGCGGGTGACGATCGAACCCACTTCGCAGCTCGATCTTTCAAGCGGCCAGTGGAAACCGCATGCCTCGCTGCTTTCGATGAACGCGATCGGCAAGGTGCATCTATCCTTCGAAGAACCGGCGGTGTTCGACCCTTACGAGCAGAACCGCGCCACGGGCGCCTTCATCCTGATCGATCCCGACACGCTGAACACGGTTGCGGGCGGCATGGTGACAGCCAAGCGCGCGGATATCGGCGGCATTCACCGCGGCAAGGAAGGCGAGCAGCGCGTCGTCCTGTCGCTTCCCGCGGATCTGGCGGAGCAGTTGATGGCAAGCGAACTCTTCGCATCACGCCGCGACGAAGCGGAGATCAGGAGACTGACGGCTACGGAGGCCGCCGAGATTTTCTCAAATGCGGGCAGCGATATCTGAGGCAAGATTGCAAATCTGAAACATCAACGTGGGCGGCTTCATTTCGCCCACGTTTTTTTTGCGCTGTCCTGCCTTTCGCCACACAAGGCATTGTTTATTCTCCGAACAATGAGATCACATCCTCACGGCTAATACGAACGATGATCCTTCCGGTGAAGAATCACGTGCAATTCATTGCGGCCACAATCCAGGGGTGATAAATTAGACTAAACAGATGTTACGCCGTGGGGGAGTTCATAATGAAAAAGTGGCTATCAAGCATTGGTGCGCTGACGTTTTTGCTATCCAGTTCGACCGGGTTCGCCGTTGACCTGCCGACCACAGCCAAAAAAGCGACGATGGATGAATTCAAAGCGTTGGCCGACGGCAAGCCCATAACGGTCGAGATCCTTGACTTCGAAAAGCCTGTCACCGCAGATCTGATATGGAACTGGAAAAACGCCTCGATCACTGGCAAGGCGAAAGTGAACGGCAAAAATATAGATGTGAAAGCGAAGCTCACCTTCAAGGGCGAGAAAGCCTGCTCGGCATCAAAAGGCGAGAAGCCATCCTGTCATACAATCTACATCGATGGGAATAAGTTCTATGAGGTGCGCGACGACATGAAAGTCCATGCGATATCAACAGTCAGATAATCGGCTGCAGTTCAGCAGTGGCATCTGAAACGAACTCAACACGGGCGGTGCAAGCCGCCTTTTTCTCGCGACAATGGCGTCGAGAAACGTGGCCCAATCGATTTCAGCTCGCGGATTGCCAAATACGAAAAAGCCCGCGAAAGCGGGCTTTTTATCTGATCTGGTTTCGTAACCGCCGAATAGTGACTGCGATCAGAAAACAAACATGTAAAGCAGAACGATTACAAAGACAGGCACACCCATTGCCCACAGCGCGATACCTTTAAGCATAGTCACCTCCATCGGTTTAGATGGACTGATAACGCCGGATACCCTCAGCTGTTCCAAAAACGAGAATATTGGAAATCTAGGTTCGAAACGTATCGACCCCAATGATGGTTTGAGTCGGCAGCGAAAGAGTTTGAACGATCTGCTCGCACGCAAGCACTGACCTCCAGTTCCCAACGACAGACGCGTTACCAAGCACAAATGATGAAACGGTCCGCAATCGGTCCGTCGATTTGAAAAGGGATTTCGCGGAGGAAGTCTTTCGGGAATGAAAACCCTTGCTCTACAAGGGTTTTGACTGGTCGGAGTGGCAAGATTCGAACTTGCGACCCCCACGTCCCGAACGTGGTGCGCTACCAGACTGCGCTACACTCCGTGACCAGTGGCGCCTCTATAGAACAGCATTTTTCCTTCGACAAGCACCGTTTTCGAAAAAAATGTGACAAGGTGAATTTCGTTTGTCGCACCCTGGGCTTGAGCTGCAGGATGGGCTGGTTTCGTGGGGAAAACACGGCGCTTCAGACAGGGAGCATTCTCCGGTCGTCACAGATCCGTTGCAAAAAAGCGGCGGTTTGGGATTTTGATGCCGGGGCGACCTCTAATGGCGTGACGCGGCTGGAAAATCTGTTAGCTGAAAGATGAGGCCCTCCTCCCGGGGCACCGACAGCCATCACACAAAGTTACCAACTAAGGATTTTCACGGATCATGAGCCGCCGCCTCATCGCATCGACCGCCCTTCTCGCGCTTGCGCTTTCCAGCTGCACGACCGTCACTATTTCAGACAGCCCGATCTCCAAGCGCTGGGTAGGCCACTCGGCCGGCGAGTTCTTTGCCAAGTACAATCCGCCGATCGATGACGTCGCATCCAGTTCGAGCACCATCTACAGCTGGCGCGGCGGCTATAAGCGCATCAAGCTGGAGAACGGCAAAAGCGCCAGCGTCAGCTGCGCAGCAAAGATCACCGTCTCTTCCGACTACACGATCCGCAATATCGAAATCACGTCCGACCGCCCTGGCTCAACCGGACCGAGCTATTGCCAGGAACTTCTGGCCGGCGCTTGAGCAGCGTCAAAACATATGGAGCGACGGGCTTTTTTAGCCCGCGCTCCCCTTCAAATTTCCACGGAATGATGGACAAATCAGCTAGCGATCTGGATACGCTATCATTTTCAGTAGCATAAACCGCCGATTTGACATAATTTGGCGTCACGTTCCGGTCGTTTCATCAACCAGGGTTTCCAGACGCGTTTGACCTATCTCGCAACTCACGCTCGTGTCGTCAGCGCATTGGTCATGCGCGAAATGTCGACGCGCTTCGGAGCCAAGCCGGGTGGGTATCTCTGGGCCTTCCTCGATCCGGTCAGCCACATCGTCTTTCTGTCCGTCATCTTCATGGCGATCGCGCATCTGCCGCCGCTCGGCACCAGCTTTCCGCTGTTCTTCGCCACCGGCTATATCGGCTTCCAGTTCTATCAGGCGCTGGCCGGTTACCTGAACAGTGCGGTGAGCGGCAACAAGGCGCTCTTGAGCTATCCCAGCGTTGCACCGATCGACACGATGGCTGCGCGCTACGTGCTGCAGCTTGTGACGACAACGATCGTCGCCATCGTCGTGCTCGGCTATATCGTCTTTACGGTCCGCCATCCGGTTTCCATCCATCTGCCGCCGATACTGGAGGCCATTGTCTTGGCGAGCCTGCTCGCGCTCGGCATAGGGCTCGCCAATGCGGTGCTCTTTGTCATGTACCCGATCTACGAAAAGCTCTACGGCATCGTCACCCGCCCGCTTTTCCTCGTCTCCGGGGTGTTCTTCCTGCCGGATTCACTGCCGCCGATTGCAAAGGATGTGATACTTTTTAACCCTTTGGCTCATATCGTCATGCAATTCAGGACCGGATTCTATCCGCAATATCGCGCTGCCGGATATGACGGGTTCTATGTCTGGACTGTCGCTGCCTGCCTCGTTTTCCTGGGGCTCGTGCTGTTTACGACATCCAGGGGAAGGCTGAGAGACAGATGATCCGACTGGAACGCGCCACGAAAGAAGTCCGCATGAAGGGTGTGCGGAAGATGATCATCGACGACGTGACGGTGACCTTTCCGCGCGGCAAGAGCATCGGACTTTTAGGCCGCAACGGCGCTGGAAAATCGACACTGCTTCAGATTATCGCAGGTACTCTGGAACTCGACCGCGGCCGCATCATCCGGCAGGGGAAAATCTCCTGGCCGCTCGGCTTTCAGGGCAGTTTCCAGGGCAATCTTTCCGGCGAGCAAAATGTCCGCTTCGTCGCCCGCATCTATGGCGTTGATACCGACGAACTGGTTGCCTATGTTGCCGAATTCGCCGAATTGGGGCAATTCTACCATGCGCCGGTTAGAACCTACTCCTCGGGGATGAAGGCAAGGCTGGCATTCGGCGTTAGCATGGGGATCAATTTCGACTATTATCTGGTCGACGAAATCACCGCCGTGGGCGATACCAATTTCAAGCGGAAGTCGCAGCAGACTTTTAAGGAGAAGCTGAGCAATTCCGACGTGATCATGGTGTCCCACAGCACCGGAACGCTACGTGACTATTGCCAGACCGGGATCGTTCTGGAAAATGGACAGATGACCTACTATGATGACATCAAAGAGGCCATCGCCGTGCATGAAAGCAATATGAAGAGGCACTGACTTTGAACCAGACGGCTCAGAACACCGTATCAGGCAATCAGGTTGCGCTGCACTCCGCGGACGGACAGGCCGTGCCGAAGAGCAGAAACCTGCGCCTGCTGGAATCGCTGCTTGAGCGCCCTGCTTCCGTGCCGACACAGCCGGTACAGCCTGCTCAACCGGCCTCTCCCGAGATCACGGTGGATCCCGCTTCCACAGTGGCTGCCAAGCGCGGCTGGCTGTCTGCGCTGAAAACGCGGCATATGGCGATTGTCGGCGGCTTTCTCGCTCTGGTCGCGGTGCCTGCAACCGTCAGCACCGGCTATATGGCCTTCGTCGCAGCCGACCAGTATCACAGCTTCTCGTCCTTCTCGGTCCGCAGCATCGAATCCGCGCCGTCCAGCGACCTTCTCGGCATGTTCTCGCAAAGCTCGGCCGGCAGCACGCTTTCGGATTCCTACGTGCTTGTCGACTTCATCCTCAGCGAACGGATGGTGCAGATGGTGGACGAGGCCTTCGGTCTCGACGCGATCTTTGCACGCCAGGGCATGGATTTCTTCTATGGCATCAGCCCGGATCTGCCGATCGAAGACAAGCTTGCCTATTGGCGCAGCATGATCACGGTGAATTTCGACCAGACCTCGGGGATCATGGACCTGCAGGTGAAGGCATTCAGCCCGGAAATGTCGCAGAAGGTCGCCGACTTCGTCATCTCCCAGAGCGAAAGGCTGATCAACGACCTGTCGCTGACCGCCCGCAACGAAGTATTGAGAACCGCGCGCGACGAGGTTCAGACCGCGGAAGACCGCCTGACGCAGACCCGCGCTTCGCTTCGAAGCTATCGTGACGCCTCGCAGGAAGCCGATCCTGTCGAAGGCGCCAAGCTTGCGGCCCAGTTGATCGGCTCGCTCGAAGAACAATTGGTCAAGCTGAAAACCGAGCTTTCGACCGCGCTTAACCAGATGAGCGCAAACACGCCGCGCGTGCGTGTGATCCGTTCGCAGATTTCCAGCCTGGAAAACCAGATCGCGCAGGAACGCCAGCGTTTTGGCAGCGGCGTTTCCGGCAAGGCTGGACGCTCAAGCGGCCAGGCAACCGATGTGGCCGGCCGTATCGCGTTGTATGAATCGATCCAGACACAGAACGAATTTGCCGAGCGCGCCTATACAGCTTCGCTTGCCTCACTCGAAAAGGCGCGTGTCGAAGCCGGTGCAAAGCAGCGTTATCTCGCGGTTTTCATCAAGCCGACCCTGTCGCAGATGGCGCAATATCCGCATCGCCTGCTGAACCCGATCCTGGTGACGCTGGCAGGACTGCTGCTGTGGGGTGTCGCCGTGATGGTCTTCTACAATATTCGCGACCGGCACTGACTGACGGCACTGTCTTATCGTCTCAAGACGAGGCACGTTCTTGACCTACCTGATTACCCATATCCGCATCGTCACGGCCTTCGTGATCCGTGAAATCGCCACGCGATACGGCCGAAGCCCGGGCGGATATGTGTGGGCGCTGCTTGAACCCGTGGCGTTTATCGGGCTGATGTCCGTGCTGATCGGATCAATCGGAAGACTGCCGGCTCTTGGGACGAGCTTCACGCTGTTTTATGCCACGGGTTATCTCGCCTTCAGCATGTACAAGAATATGGAAGGTTACCTTGTCTCGGCTGTCAGCGGCAACAAGGCCCTGATGAGCTATCCGAAGGTTTCGCCCTTCGATGCGGTGGTGGGGCGGTTCATCCTGCAGGCTATGACGTCCTGCATCGTCGCTTTTGTCATTCTCTACGTTGCGACATGGACAAGCAACCAACCGATCACCATCCAGTGGGCCTATATCGTCGAGGCGATCGGCTTTGCCTGGATCATGGCGCTTGGAGTCGCGCTCGGCAACACGGTTCTATTTTTCAAGTTTCCGCTCTACCAGAAGATCTTTGAGATCGTCACCCGCCCTCTATTCATTCTGTCGGGCGTGTTCTATGTGCCGTCGCATATGCCGCATCCATTTTCGGACGTGCTTCTGGCCAATCCCATAACGCAGGTCGTCGTGCTGTTCCGCGAAGGCTTTTATGTACAGCATGGAGACACCGGGCTCGACATGCCGTTTCTGATCACCACCTCGGCATGCCTTCTGTTTGTCGGGATGCTTCTATTTACCGTCTTCCCCGTCGCTCGCGCACGCGAGTAGGGCTAGCTCCCGTCAAGCCTTTCGGCGAAATATCGACTTGATCAAACCGAGGGCGGATCTGCGATGCGCCTGCATACGGTAATTGACGACGCGTTTCGCCCGCTCGGAAGACAGCAGGAAGGTCAGGACGAAGAAGAGTGTCATCGATAATTTGATCTTGGCGGAATACGGGTAGAGCCACAGAAGCGACAGAAGAAAGAGAAACTGACGCAGGCCGACACGCATGCTGTTGGCGATCGCCAGATAGAAGCTTCTTTCCTGATAGAAATAGGCGCGATGCGCGGCAACCAATCGCGATCCAAGCCCCCGCTCATTCAAAAGCCGGCGCAAATGTTCCAGCCTGTTCTCGAAGCGCTCCGCCTCACGCTTGAGCGGGATGGGGTTCAGTTCGCTGCCGAAACCGGAATCGTTGCGGTCATGCACGCGATAGAGGCCAAGCGGCTTGGAGAGGCTGATGATATCACCCATGAACGGCGCCACGAACAGGATGACGCCATCGACCGCACGTTCGTAATCGGCATCCTTGATGAATTGGCAGACATCCCTGCGAAACACATTTCCGGATGTGGGCGGGCTTGTATAATCGCCCGTCCTCAAGACATGTTCTGCCAACTCCCGCCCCCGGAAATCGGAAAGCGGCGGTACCGGGCCACTGATAACCCGTCGGTGCGCATCCATTCTAAGCAGCGGAAACTGAAGCTTGGCCACATCCCCATCCAGGCGGGAGAGGATTTCGGTCAATGAGCCGGGCATAAGCTCGTCATCGGCATCGAGGAACAGGACGAACGGCGCCGTCGTCTCCTGCAGACCACGCAGGCAGGCGAGCCTCTGCCCTCCGTTTTCGGTGCGGTAGGCCCGCACGCCTGTCCGCTGGATCTCGCTCCAGGAATTGTCGGTCGAGCCGTCGTCAATGACGACCAGTTCGCAATCCCTGTGCCCCTGCCGTATGACGCTTTCTATCGCATCGCCGACATAATCCGCATAATTCCAGCAGGTGACGATGACCGCCAGCCTGGGAGAGCGCACACGTCGTTTTCTCACGGAAACGTTGCTGCCGAGATCCGCCGCCACAATCCTATGGGGTTTCAGGGCAGCATGGTCACTCATGATCGTTGCCTGTTGATGATGTAACCGACGAGATTGGCGCCAGCTCTGCGCAATTGCAGTTCAGCATTCCTGACCGCTTCCCGCGTGGTGCGGCCCCAGCGCGTGACGATTACCACCACATCGACTTGGGAGGCCAATGATAGAGCATCGAGTGAGCTGTCCAGTGCCGGCAGGTCGATAATCACATCCCCCTTCTGCCGGGCGGCCTCGATGATCTCGCGGATGCGCGGATGGCGGAAATTGGAATAGACGTTGGTCGCCTCGTCGCGAGAAAGGACCGGCAGGATGGCAATCCCATCCCTCTGCTCGAAGACCATATCAGCGATATCGGCATTCGAAATCGCGGCATCGGCAAGCGAAGCCAGAGGGCCGCCCGCAACGCCTCTGGTCTGCTCGCCGCACCAGAACACGGTTACCGGTCGCCCGCTTCGCTTCAGCATATCGGCAAGGTTGAGCGTAAGCACCGATCCGCCCGCATCCCTGGAACAGCCCGCCAGCGCGATCACAGCATTCCTCTCGCCCTTTTTGTGGGTGTGAGAAATATCGATCAGTGTGCGCAAGTCACGGATCGCCACCGAATGGCGCTGCATTCGCTGCCCGGCGCCTACCCGCGTCGCCAGCTGCAACCGGCCGCCAACTTCCGGGATCTGCGCCATGCAGGGCAGCGAGGTTTCGAGTTCGAGATCCTTCGGGCCACGGACCCTTCGATCGAAAGCCATGCTCATCGCCAGTGCCGCCATGCCCACGAACAGGCCCAATATGCCGCCGAATGCGACGATGAGCGAAGTCCGCGGACTGGATGGCGCAAGCGGAGGAAGGGCTGCGCCGGTGATCTTGGCATCGGCATCAGGCGTTGCCGCCTTGGGCAGCGTGCCTTCTTTCATCGCCTGGGTGGCTGTCTCTATCTGGGCTGCCAGGACATCGAGCCGGCCTTGCAGCGTTTCGGTTCCGGCGCTGGCGATCTGCTCCTTGGATGTCACGGATTGCAGGATGTAACCCGAAATGATCGCATTGGCGACACGCGCAGGCTGGGTCGGATCGGTCGACCAATATCCCACGGCAACGACATAGGACTGGCCGACACGGCGGGCCGACACCCGCTCGACGAAATTGGCAAAAGCGATGCGCTTGAGGTTTTCCTCCGGGCTCTGCGTCAATGCAGAGGCGTCACTCTCAGTCGGTTGCCCCGAAAAGGTCGTGCGAACCAAATCGACCGCGCCTAGAATGGCCGACTTCAAGACACCTGCGGGCTTGGGCGCGAGTTCCGGACTTTCATAAAGCTTCAGGCTTTCGAAAACGCCGGAAAGAAGCCGCTCGGACAGGATGATCTGCAATTCGCTCTCGGCGCTGTTCAGATCCAGCCCCTGCTGCAATACCGAAGTCGTGGCATTGGCGAACTGGCGCGGCTCCAGCAGCATGGTCGCAGTCGCATCATAGGTGCGCGGCAGTGACTGCGCGTAGAGCGCCGCCACGACAATGCCGGAAAACATGCAGGCGAGCAGCCGGATCTTGTATTGCCAAGCAATCGCAAAGACCAGTTTCAGGAACATGACAGGGCCATCGACCCTGTTATCCTTCTGCACGTTATCCAGCGGCCAGATGCGCGACGCTCGCTCGACGGGACCCGGTCTGTCAAAAGTCATCGTGCAACACCTCCGCCGAGGCGTTCGATTTTGGCCTGCGGAACCTCCAGAGAGGCCGCCTTTTCCGGATTGATCTGCCCACGGAGAAGGTCAAATAAAGCCGTCATATTTCCCTTCACCCTGCCCCGGCGATCGATGAACGGTTCCGGCGCCAGGGATTTTGCAAAATTCATCGACATGTTACGCCAGATCTGGCCGATCGCCTGTTTGGTCGTCATCGTTCCCTTCCGACGTAGATAAATGGGATTGATTACCTGCGAATATCCGAGACGCTGGCCGCTGACCCGGCCGACCTTCACCCCCATGTGAACGCCATAGGCTTCAGCGCATTTGACCAGATCCCCGCCTTTTTTCGCAAGCGATGCACCGAAATCCCGATCCTCCAGCCAGCCATAGAGAACGAGACGCTCATCAAAGCGATTATCGCCTATGGCCGACACTCTGTATGCCATGTTGCAGCCATAGGGGCTGAAGGGACGCTCCCAGCGCGGCCCGTCATTCACGGGTGCTTCATCGACCAGCCTGATCGCCTCTGCAAACGGTATCCCAGGCCCCTTGATGCCATCGGCCACCACGCGGCCGGTAAACCCGACGACACTGCTTTCGTCTGCAAAAGCGCGAGCCGCTGTGGCGAGCCAGTTGGGGTCGGCGACGAAATCGTCGTCCAGAAAGACAAGAACGTCAATTCCCTGCGGCAAATGATCAAGGACTGCGTTGCGCTGCGCCGGCAGGCCCGGCTTTCCGGTGATGATCTCGACACGATCGTCGTCGACGAGATCTCCCGCGTCACTGCGATCAACGCAGGACAGGACTACCCGTTCGGGGGCCAGCGTCTGCGTTGCCAGAAGATGGCGGAGGGTTTGCGAAACGACGGCCGGACGGCCACGCGTGGCGATGGCGACCACGACCTTTGCAAGAGGCGGCGCGGCTGGCTGCGGGGGTGCAAGACACGTCGTCGGTCTCTCCAGCAATTCCCTGTATCCGGCGGCAGTGTCGCGCCAGGAGAATTTCTGCATCTGGACGAAGCCCTTCGCACGAAGGTCGTCTGCCGCCGCGGCCGAAGTCTTCAGGGTCTCGACATGGCGGACCCATTGGCCCGGATCAAAGGGAGAGGCCACCAATGCGGCATCGCCACAGACCTCGGCCATGCTCGAATGATAGGAGGAGATGACGGGACATCCCAAAGCCATCGCCTCGACAACCGGCAAACCGAAACCCTCGTTCAGCGAGGGAAAGGCAAGGCATAGAGCATGCTTGAGGAAATAGGCGATATCATCATCCGATACGCGGCCGGCCATGATGATATTGGGTTGCTGTTGCGCGGTACTTTCGCTGAAAATGCCAAAATCCCCGCCAGCGACGACGATATCGATGCCGAGCGCATCAAGCTCGCCTGCAATCTTCGACAAGAGAGACAGGTTCTTGTGCTTTGCACGTGAGCCAAGCGCGAAGACATAACGGCGGGAGCGCGAGGCGATAGACCGGACGATGCCGGGGGCAGTATCCGCCGCCTCCGCATTCCATTGAAGCACATGCTCGTAGCCGTTGGGCAGAACAGCAATATCCTTTGCCTCGATCGGCAGATAGCGGGCAAGCTGGCGGGCAGACGCATGGGAAACAGTTGCAATTCTCGTTGCACGCCTCGCAAGAACAGGCTGGATGGACTTGTAGGCTGTGCGGAATGCGAGGCTGTAACTGTCGGGAGCGGCAAAGACATTGCCGTCATGGATACAGACGATCTGCTCGCGTTTCAGAACGGGGGCCGTGTTGCACAGATTGAGCAAAGGCCCCTGCCAGTTTAGCGGCAGAGCGCACTGTTCCCAGACATGACCTTTTAAACGCCCTCCGATCTCATGTCTTTTGAAAGACTTGAGCGTCGGATCCGCAGCTCCCGGAGGTACGAGAAGCGGAGTGATCGCGCGCTCGTCACTTTCTTCGTCCAGTGCTTTGAGCACATTCAAGGCATAACGTTGCACGCCGGTGGGCGTCTGGGTCAGAAAACGACCATTCACTGCGAAATTATGCTTTACGCCCATCGATCAATTCCAACGCTTCCCTGCAACAGAAAATATTGTTGAAATGCTCCCTAGTAAAAACATAAGGGATACCAACAACACTAGCACAACAAACCCGAACTGCAGTAACTAATATTTGAAATAGTTAATACGGGAAGCGAGAAAACGCCGACCAATTCAGGCAGATCGGCAATGCGATACGAACACCGGAATGACGCGCTTGAAACCAAAGAGCGAGACCGATCAATAGCTTCCACGCGCATTCAAGACAGCCGGTATCGTCTTCACCATTATCACCAGGTCACCGACAAGGCTACGATTGGCGACATAGAGTGAATCGAGCTGGACGCGCTTCACATAATCCGCATCACTGCGTCCGCTCACCTGCCACAGGCCCGTGAGGCCGGGGCGCACACGGATATAGTCAGCGTAGTTCTGACCGTAATAGACAGTTTCACTCGGAACGATCGGACGCGGGCCGACCATGCTCATATGCCCCAGCACAACATTGATGAGCTGCGGGATCTCGTCGATGCTGCTCTTGCGCAGAAATGCGCCGAATGGCGTGACCCGCGGATCGTTCTTCAGCTTGCGCGTCGCAGCCCATTCAGCCCGTTCCGCCGGATTGGCCGCCAAGTATTTCTCAAGCAACACTTCGTTATTGTTGACCATCGTCCGAAACTTCAGACACGGGAACATTCCCCCGCCACGCCCGATCCTGCTATGCGCAATAAAGATGGGTCGTCCCTGGATCAAGAGCAAAATAATAGATGTCATCAGTATCAGCGGAGCAAGAACAAGCAATGCAACAACAGATATCGTCACATCCAAAGCTCTTTTTGAAGTCAAAGACAGCCTTGGATACAGCCTTATCTTTATTTTTTCCGAAGCAAACAATCTCTGAACGCCAGTTTCATTGGCGCTTGCATTAACGTCACGCATTGACGCACTCCATATCAGCAGATGTGATTAAAGATCAGTCGGTTTGCATGCACTTCTTAACACTGTTAATTATTGCTAACAAATGCTTAAAAGTTTGACAATATATTTATTGACTGTAGTTTATTGAAAAACGAGTGAATATCCAGAAAGTCTTCTTTGATGCTTTCCGGACGAACTCAATCCAGATTTTCTTTGAGAAAGACAAAATATCACGTCTTACCCAAAGAACTGCATAAATATTACGGTCCAGAGAATATAACGATTCTCATGAGGTTGTTCATGCGCGTGGCAATTATCCACTATTGGCTCGTCGGGATGCGGGGCGGCGAGAAAGTCCTTGAGGCGATCTGCAAGATTTACCCGCAGGCAGACATTTACACACACGTGTATGACAAAGATTCCATCTCTGCCGCGATCAATTCACACACAATTTATCCGACCTTCATCAATTCTTTGCCGTATGCAAAGCGTATGTATAAAAAGTATCTTCCATTGATGCCGATGGCGCTGGAACAACTGGATCTAAGTCAATACGATCTTGTCATCAGTAGCGAATCCGGGCCTGCCAAGGGCGTTATTCCGAATTCTCCGGCCGTTCATATCTGCTACTGCCACTCTCCGATGCGATATGTCTGGAATATGTATCACGAATACTATCGGAAGTCAGGTTTAATGACGCGACTGATGATGCCGCCACTCGCGCATCGCCTCAGAGCCTGGGATATCGGCACGGCAAGCCGCGTCGATCACTTTGCCGCAAACTCCGTCACTGTCGCCAACCGGATCAGAAGCTATTACCGGCGGGATGCCGATGTCATCCATCCGCCCGTCGACACCCAGGCTTTCCGGCCGGTGCCAATACAGGAAGTGGGCGATTACTACCTGATGGTCGGCGAACTCGTCGGTTATAAAAGACCGGATCTGGCAGTGCAGGCCTTCAATCTGACGAAGAAAAAGCTTGTCGTTATCGGCGGCGGCGAGATGCTCGACCATATTCGCAAGATTGCCGGGCCGACAGTAACTGTCTTAGGCTCACAATCCTTTGATGTTCTCAAGTATCATTACGCGCGTTGCAGAGCTCTCATCTTTCCCGGTGAAGAAGATTTTGGTATCGTGCCGCTGGAGGCCATGGCAAGCGGCCGTCCGGTGATTGCCTTTGGGCGCGGTGGCGCCACCGAAACAGTCATCGATGGCAGAACGGGCGTTTTCTTCAAGGATCAATCGGTCGAGACGCTGATAGACGCCATTGACCGCCTGGAGCGCATGGACTTCGATCCTGCCGATGCAGTGACACGCGCCGCCGATTTTGCGACGCCTGTCTTCATCCGGAAATTCAGTAACTTCGCTTACAGGGCGCTCGGCACGGAACCGCCGCCGGCCATCAGACCCGCACAGATAGCGTGACACAGGTGAAATAGCAGAAGGAGCATCGGGACCTTGACGCATAGCAATTCTTCCTGTCATCGCCGCCGCAGAGCAACCGCTTCTTTCTCCGCAAGCGCATGGGTACTTGCGCTGGCCGCAGGCATGCTTGCATCCGCCTTCGGTCCCGCGATGGCGGCCACCTATCTGCTGGGGCCTCTCGATGTCCTGAAAATCCGTGTTTTCGAATGGCGGCCAAGCGCCGGCATTGCCTATGAATGGGTGCCGCTGACGGGAGAATTTACCGTATCAGCGTCCGGAACGCTGTCACTACCGATCGTCGGGACTATCCCGGTGGCCGGCAAGACGCCTGAAGAAGTGTCCGAAATCATCGGTGAACAGCTGCAGGCACAGATCGGGCTTCAGAAGAAGCCGAACGCTTCCATCGAAATCTCCAGCTATCGGCCTTTCTTCGTTACCGGGGCCGTCGGAACGCCTGGCAAATTCAATTTCCTTCCCGGCCTGACCGTGACGCAGGCGCTGAGCATGGCAGGCGGAACCGGAAGTATCGATCCGAAGGTCATGGAGATACAGCGGGAGGCGCTGGTCAACCAGGGCGACATGCGCGGGTTCGAAGCGGAACGCCTGGGCCTTGTGGCCAGGCAGGCGCGCGTGGACGCCATGCTGGCAAACAACAGCAAGATCAATTTTCCGCGGGAATTGATGGAGCGCTCATCTCAGGCCGCGGTGATGCAGGTGATGCGCAACGAGCAGGCGCTTCTCGACAGCCATCTGAGATCGATGGCTTCGGATCTTTCGGCGCTTGAACAATCCAAGGTTCTCGCCAAGAACCAGATCGAAGGCCTGAAGCAGAAAGAAGCGTCGCTGACGAAACAGATCGATCTTGCCAACAAGGATCTCAGCTCCGTCAACAAGCTCGTATCGCAAGGCCTGACCGTGTCGTCACGCCAGCTCGGCGCCAACCAGAACCTTGCAGATCTCGAGAGCCGCAATCTTGACGTATCGCTTGCGCTTTTGACCACACAGCAGGATTTGACGAAGCTCGATCAGGACGCGCTGGCGGTCGTGGAAAAATTCAAGGCCGCCGCGCTGACGGAAGCCGCCGATCTCAGAGACAAGCTGGCAGCAAATGAAGAAAAGATGAAAACATCGCAGGCCTTGCTGCTGAATATCGAGATGCGATCACCGGCGGCACTATCGGCATTGAGCGCCGATGGCCGCCCT
The DNA here is from genome assembly GCA_002376235.1 of Neorhizobium sp. UBA3556. GTDB lineage: Bacteria > Pseudomonadota > Alphaproteobacteria > Rhizobiales > Rhizobiaceae > Neorhizobium. Next base: position 494,731 of record DFNX01000003.1, read on the forward strand.
CGCACGATCACCAAGATCAGCCGCACCATCAACGGGGTGGCAGAAACTTTCGTCGTCAAGGACGACGATCCGGTGCAACCCGGCGATTTGATCCGCGTGGAGCCTCAGCTGAACAACCTGATGCAAAACGGCAGCGCCTCGCAATAATGGGCGTCAACCTTAATAGAGAGGAAAACTCATAACTACGGCAGGCGGGGCTTGATCGGGGGTGGGTCGGCATGCGATATTAATATTAGAAAACACTAATTAAAATTGAGTAATGCATGATTACTTGGATCCTGATCCTCTCCGCCGCGATCGGCGCCGTTTGCGGAATCTGGCTTCATGTCGTTGTCTTTACCGTACTTTCGGTATTCGTCGCGGTCGTTTATCTGATTACCGCGATTGCCTCCGGCTTTTCGGTTGGATCCACCGTGCTGTGGATCATGATGCTGAGCGCTGCACTTTGTGCCGGTTACATCGCATCGCATGTAACGCGCTATGTCATCCATACCAGGGCACAGAAAGCCAGGCTCCGTCACTCCGAACTGGATGCCGGCACCAAATATCTTCACGATCAGCAGCAGCCGTAGGCCTATAGGCGCGCGCCGCTCTCAATGCGTGCTGCCGGAATCTGCCGGTGAACTTCACCGCCAGTGACGTGGGCCCTCGCCCGCCTTATCTCCAAATTCGCGTTTTCATCCCGATCATTCAGAAGAGCGATCAAAAATGCGTATCCTCACGCATTTTCGATAGACGTCAAATCCATCGACGTTCTACTCTATCGGAAAGAATTGCGACCTTGGCTTACTCAAGTCACGACCCGGACAAGAAACTTATTTCGTCATACGCTCAAGTATAACCGAACTTAAGCTCGCAATATTACTTTACCACTCCGCAATCACAGGCTTTTCATAAGATCTGAAACCCCTTGCCCAATAGGATCCGAGATGTCGAAGTTGCCACGCAGAACATTCGTCAAGGCATCCGTGCTGGCTGGTGCGGGAGCGATGCTCGGTAGCCGGGCGGTCGCGGCCGGTGACCCGACGAGCGGGCGGCGCCTGATTTTCGACGAGCAGTTCAGGGCGATCGACTGGACGATCTGGGAAGCCGGGCGGAAAGCGACGACATTCGACCCCGGTTTTTACGGGCGCTCGGCGTTTGCCCGCAGCATCGGCGAAGAAGGCTTCAACCCTTACGAAATCGTCGACGATGCAGCGACGGCAAATGGCAAGGCGCTGAAAATCTCGGCGAGATATATCGGGAAGGAGATGTCCGTACCGCATTATTACGGCAACAAGGAACCGCAGCAGCAGTGGATCTCCGGCAACCTGCAGACCGCCCGCGGAGACGGGACGATCATGAGGGGATGGCGGACAGGCTATTTCGAAACACGGATGATCTTTCCCAAACACCCCCTCACCTGGCCCGCCTTCTGGCTGATGAACGGCCGCAGCATTCTCTTCCCCAAGACAAGTATCGAGATCGACGTCGTCGAGCAGAAGGGTTTCGAGCCGACCGTCTACGGTGCCTATCTGCACGAATGGGGCCAACCCGGCGAACGTCATGAAGAGGTGGGGGTCAAGACGCCTGTCGACATGACGACGCAATATTGCCGTTATGGCGTTTTGGTCACGGAGACCGAGTGCCGGCCTTATTTCGAGCGGGAGCCGGTGATCAATCCGGCAACCGGCAGGCCGGCGGTCTGGACGATCGGCCGTGCTGCGGAAATCAAGGCCAATAACGACGTTTTCTGGCCGCTTGTGACGCTCGCGTTGCGCGCAGACATTCCCTATCCGGAGACGCTGCTTCCCGAACACATTGAGACATCGATGCGAGTAGACTATGTAAAGGTCTATGCCTGAGCGGGCATCGGTGCAAAAGCCTCCTCACGTTCCTCGGCCGGCACAGCCGTCGCAAGTCCCGCCATGACGAAGAATAGCAGGCCGGTATCGACCGTCGAGCCCGATACCGACGCGCCGATGAGAATGCAGAGGCAGCCGTTGCGGCCGGCCAGACGCACATCGCTATCGAATGTGCGCGGCGTCCCCCGTCTTGTGTAGAAGGCGGAGAGGAAAAACAGGCCAAAGAAGATCACGCCCGGAACACCGACATTGGATAGAAGTGCGATGACGAAGCTTGAGGTGCGGGATGTACCGAGCCCGACGCCCAGGCCATAGCTGTCGATGAAGTTGCTCCAGCCATAGGCATTCCACATGCCGCGCTCGATGCCGGAGGCGGAGGTCGCCTTGCTGAACAGCAGGAGATCGAAATAGGCGTAGAGCTGGCGGAAAAGGTCTTCGTTCATCACGATCATCATGCAGATCAAGAGGACGATGATCGGCGCGAAGAGCACGATGCCGGCACTTATGCGGGTGCCGGACTGGCCACCGCAGCGGAAAAAGCAGGTCGCGTAGAGGATTGCGAGACAGACCGGCAGTCCGAACAGGCCGGCGGATGAGGTCGATCGGATAACCATGATCGAGCTCAGCAGGAACAGGAAACCGGTAAACCTGCTGTAGCGCCCGCAGATACGCATCGTGCCGGTAAAGCCGACCACGCCGAGGCTGACGCCGGCGAATGTGGAGGCTTCTGGCCAGGAGCCGACGACACGCTTGACGCCGGCAACGACCGCTTCGTCATGGAAGGCGTAAGGGGCGTTACGGATATAGCTGAACAGCTCCTGGATCGGCGTGCCGTAAGTGACCAGATCAGCGATGCCGAAGAACAGGTTGGCGGAGGCGAAGGCGAGCACCGTGCCGGTCGCGGCACGAAACCCGGCCACGGTCGAGGCCATTGCCACGATCATGGCGAAGGTGACTATGTTGGCCGTGTTGTAGATAGCCTGCGTGAGATTGCTGGAGACCGGGCCAAGCGGCACGGCGCCACCGGTTTCGGGATATTCCGACGAGCCAAGCGGAATGATGTTCATCGTCTCTGCCCATAATCGCGGAGCGAAAAAACCGGCAATCACGCCATAGGTCAGAAGGCAGACCAGCCAGAAGGCCGGTTGCGGAAAGGCCAGCGCGTTGAGCGCAACTTTCATGTTCTCGCGATAGGAAAGTGTCGCCAGCGCCAGGAAACCGACGAAGAGATGGCCGGGCTGGATGCCTGCCCCGCCAATCATGACCGCGGCAGCGCCACCGAAGACGGTCATGACGCCGAAGGCAATGGCTGTCGCCCGATAACCCGATATCAGGCACAGAATGCCGATGATAAGCGTCAATACACCGATGGGCGGGATACTCATCGCTGAGACCCCGCCGTTTTGGCCAGGTATGTCTGACGCCCCCTCACGCTATTCCTCAGCGCTTGCTGTAAGACCAAGGGCCGCGCGCGCCGCACGTTCGCCGCTCAGAAACGCAGCATCCGTCCAGATATAGCCCCACTGACCGAAGCGGCCGCAATATTCGATGCCGACCTCGTCGAGATAGGCATGGACGATCTCGACGGCGGCCTTGCGGTCCAGATCGAAGATCACGTTGCCGAAGGGCAGCATGATGGCGCTCTTGTGGATGATCTCGGCCCGCGATTGGACGACGCCGGATTTTATCAGCGCATCGATGGCAGGCTCGATCCAGTCATCCGCGTGGCCGGTCAGCGGCCGGTACTTTTCGCTGAAATAGATTTCAGCCTGCAGCGCTCCGCATCCATCCGGAACGCTTTTCTTCGACAGGTTGCCGCGATAGCTGACGCGCGCGAAGGGGATGTCCTCATCGTAGAAATAGGACCATTGCGGCTTGGTTTCGATCGGGCGGTTGAGGCCGATATTGACGACCACGACCTGGGTGCAGGCAAGCCTTGCCGCGGCTTCGCGGACATCATCCGGCACCCCCTTGATCAGCGGGATGACGACCGGAAGCGGCAGCGACGAGATGAGCTTCTTGAAGTCATGCGTCGTGCCGTCCTTGAAGGTCAGCTGCTTTTCCTTCGTGTCGATCGCCGCGATCTCATGGTCGCAGAGCACTTCGGCCTTGTCGTAAAAACCGCTGATGAAGGATTCGAAGCCGCCTTCCGTCGGGTAACGGAACTCGTTGACGTAAAAGACGTCGAGCGGTTCGTGCTCCAGCGCGCCGCGCAGGACTTCTTCGAGATTTGGCCGATAAAGGCGCGGTCCCAGCCAGTCGGTCGACATGTTGCTGGCATCGGTCGTGTGATATTTGCGGGTATAGACGGCCGGGAAGGTTTCCGCGAAAGTCTTGCCGAAGGCGGCGAGCAGCCAGTCTTCGTAATTGGCGATCTTCGGGTTTTCGATCTGGCGCGCCTCGATGAAATCCTTGATGCAGTTGACCACCAGATCGGCCGGAAGCCCGTGCAGGTTGACCTGTGCGGGATGCTTGATCCAGTGCCCCTGCCAGTAGTTGTTGCAATAGACATTGCCGACCTCAAACTTCTGGCCGGTCGATTCCGCGAACAGATCCTTCACGCGGGGATTTTTCGTGAACGAGATGTGCACGCCCTCGTCAAAAACGAAGCCGTCGCCATTGCCGAAGCTCGAGGTCAGGCCGCCCGGCCTCGATCGCTTGTCGTAGATCCTGGCCCGGATGCCATTGGCAAACAGAACGTTGGCGGCGCCGAAACCGGCCATGCCGCTGCCCAAGATCGCGTATCCCTGATGCTCCATCATCGTTCCCTTATACCACTCGCTTACCGCAGTTACTCGCTGCTCAGTTCACCCAGCGCACATCGTCGGACAGACGACCGGCATCGATGAGGCGTTCGAGCGTGGTCAGCCGCTTGGCCGCGGCCGGAATGACTTCGCGTCCCGCCTCTTTGGCCCGGCCGAGGCCATCGACCAGCCGCTCGATCGATTCCGACAGCGAGACCGCCGGCTGGTGCTCGGGGGCGGCTGTCGCATAGCGGGTGAAATCGACCTGGTACGAGCGCAGATCCGGAAGCGCATCCTTGTTGATCGAGACGCGGGTGCCCGGAATTGCCTTGGCGACCGCTTCTGCGAGCTGGAAGACCTGGTAGTTGTTTTCGTTGCGGCCAGCATTGATCGACACGAAGCGACCGCCGTTTTCCGCATCGCGCTTGATCGCCCATTCCATGGCGCGCGCCATGTCCTTGACGTCGATCAGCGGACGCCAGGGCGTGCCGTCGCTCAACACCTTGATCTCGCCGGTCGCAAGTGCAGTCGCGACGAAATCGTTCAGCACCAGATCGAGCCGCAGCCGCGGTGATTGTCCGCAGGCGGTAGCGAAACGCAGGCAGGTGATCGCCATGTTCGGCGCTTCCAACTGCTCCAGCGCCTGTTCGGTGGCGATCTTCGACCGTGCATAGGCGGTGAGCGGCGTCAGCGTATCGGTCTCCTTTCGCGGACCGCCCTCGGCAAAGCCATAGACGCTGCAGCTCGAGGCAAACACAAAACTCTTCACGCCGGCTTCGGCAGCGGCTTGTGCGATATCGACGCTGGCGCGGTAATTGATACCTTCCGTCTGCTTTTCGAAACGGGCGCCGATCGGATCGTTGGAAAGTGCTGCAAGGTGAACAACGGCATCCACACCTTCCAGCAGATCGGCCGGAAAATCCCTGACATCACCAAAGACCTGTTTGTCGAGCACACGCTCGGGAAACTCATCCGGCAGGGTGAGGCACTGGGCGAAATAACCGCTGTCGTAGCCGATCAGTTCGGCATCCGGCCAGACTGAGCGAAAATGTGCTGCCACGACCGGGCCGACATAACCCATATTTCCGGTGATCAGGATACGCATAGACGACCCGCCTCTATCTTGTGGTTGTGGTTGTCGAAAGAACTGTGACAGCCGGGCTTGGCCCGACCACTTTTTCAAGCTGCACCGGCCGATAACCGAACCGGGTGGCGGTGCGCAGGAGCATGCCGTAACCGGCTCTTCTGGCTTCATGCGGCTTTCGCATGGCGCTTGCCGCGCTCAGGAGATGCAGGCCATTACGGATATTGGCGCCGATATGGCCGACCTTGCGGCCATCATCGCTGATGCCGCCATAGATCAGTTTCGGCAGCGGCACGCCCCGGAACGTTTTCCTGACCTCCTTCAGGTCACCTTCCGGATCCATGCCCAGCCTCTCGAAGGTCTTGTAGACGGCACCGGTGTAGAGCGGCCTTGTGTGCAGGATCGGCGAGGCATCGATGAAGGCGGCGCGATAAGCGGGCTTTGCCATCATCATGGTCCAGATATCGTCCTGCCCCCAGCCGGTCGGCCAGCGGGCAAGGATGGGCAGGAGCGTGCGCAGGTAATCCGTGCGGATGATCGGGCACATCGGCTCGACATAGTTCGTGTATCGCAGCGCAAAGCCCGGGCAATGCGCCGTGACCGGATAGGAAATATGACTGGACGGCAGAAGCGACGGCTGGCCTATATCGAGATCGTTGGAGGCCATGATTTTGAAAAGGTTCGACAGGCCGTTCGGCTCGAACAACAGGTCGTCATCCGGGAACATGATGTAATCATAGCGATCGAGCAGATCGGGATTTGTGCGCAGATAGCGGCAGACGCTGTCCCATTTCGTGCCCGTATCGATGGAGAGCGAAAGATCTCCATCGTCAAGACCCTGCAACTGCTCGTCATAGGTGCTCAGTTGCAGGTCCCAGTTTCGCGAGGCCTTGGGTTCGAGCAGCCAGTTGCGATGCAGCGACAGGCCGCCGACACGGGCGAAAACCAGATTGCGGGCTTCGTGGATGTCAGACATCACGGCACCTCGATCTCCTGCGGATAGGGAATGGCCTTGAGGAAGGTGCCGCCCTTCTTCTTGTAGTCCGCCTGCTGGGCAACGATTTCGTCGGCAAAATTCCACGGCAGGATGAGAAGATAGTCGGTCGGTGCGGTGGCGAGTTCCTCGACCGGCCTGATCGGAAGGCGCACGCCCGGCATGAACTTTCCGACCTTGTGGGTGTTGCGGTCCACGACATATTCAATCGTGCCTGCAGGCAGATCGGCATAGTTCAACAGCGTGGCGCCCTTGGCAGCTGCGCCATAGGCGGCGATCGTCTTGCCATCTTCACGGAAGGCGCCGAGCATTTTTCGAAGGTCGTTGCGGATGCCTTCAACGCGCAGGCCGAAATCGCGGTAGCACTCGAAGCCGGTCAGGCCCATTGCAGCCTCTTGTGCCTGCATCTCCTGCAGCCGTTCGGACTTGCCGTCGGTCTTCGAGACGCGCAGGCGCAGCGAGCCGCCATGGATATCGAGCTTCTTCGCGTCGTTGAGATAAAGCCCGTGACGGCCCATCAACGGCTCGAGTGCTGCCAGCGAATAATAGAAGAAATGCTCGTGATAGATCGTGTCGAAGGCGCAGGTCTCGATCAGATCCCGGACGTAAGGGAACTCGAATTCGGCAATGCCGTCATCGGCGAGCAGGATCGCAAAACCTTCGACGAAATAGTTGATATCGTTGACGTGGGCGAGGACGTTATTGGCCAGCATGACCGAGGCGCGCTTGCCTTCGGCAACCAGCTTTTCCGCCACATCCTTGCCGAAGAAATCGATGACCGTCGGCACGCCGATCTCGATTGCCGCCTTGGCCGGACCGCTGGCCGGATCGATGCCCAGCACCGGAATGCCGTGCTCGACGAAATTCTTCAAAAGGTAGCCGTCATTGCTGGCGATCTCGACCACCAGATTGTCGGACCCAAGCTTGCGTTCCGCAATCAGATCGAGCGCGTGCTCGCGGCTGTGGACGAGAAGTGCGGGAATGAAGGAGGAGAAATACGGATAGTCCTGGCCAAAAAGGATTTCCGGCGGCACGTCCTCGCTGACCTGCAGAAGGCCGCATTCCTGGCAGAGCACGACTTCCAGCGGGAAGAGCGGCTCCATGACGCCGAGCTGTTGGGGTTCGAGCAGCGCGTTTGCCAGCGGCTGCTGGCCGAGGTCGAGGATCGTATCCAGATGATTGCCGCCGCAGGATCGGCAGGCGGTGATACGGCCGGATTTCGGCGTTGATGCTTCCACTTGAATGCTTGCGATGGTCATGGCCGAACCTCCGTTATCAATTCAGCTTTCAAACATAGATCTGCGGCTTTCCGTATTCTCGTAAACGGCGCCTTGGCGCGCTCTGCGATATCGAGAAGCGAGCGGCTGCCGTCGCATTGGTTCAGGACCCAAAGCAGGTCCATCTGCGAGGCACCACCTGCTTCTTTCTGCCCGGCAATGGCGCGGTAAAGCCCGCGCCGGCCAAGCTGCGGTTCGCCCCTGCCATCGACGCGGCGATAGGTGGCGTTTTGCTGCAGCAGGTCGACGAGATCCACCAGCAGCCGAAAGGACTGGCCGAGCGCATCCGGGGTGACGAAGTCGCAATTGTCGAGCGAGGTGTGATATTCCGGAAAAGTGCCGTGGATGGCGCGCATCAGGCAACCGACCGGAAGAGCGATACCAGGCGAGCCAAATTGCCGCTCGTCATAACCATAGGGCGAGAATTCGAGCGTTTCGAAAGCGTGGCCGCTGTGTCGTAGGACGTGCTCGGCCGCGAGGTCGACCTCAGCGCCATTGACGGTTTTCTTGTAGTGGAATGGCCCGCCGTCACCGATGCAGGTCAGGACAAAGCCGTGCGCGATGCGGTCGAGGTGATCCTCATTCTCAGCCAGCCAGGTGATCGCGCCGATGGTGGCCGGAAGGAAGAGGAAACGGATACCGAAGCGAGGTTTTTTCTGCGCCAGAAAATACCTTGCGAACGCGGTTGCGACGACGATACCGGAGAGATTGTCGTTGGCAAGGCTCGGATGGCAGACATGGACAGAGATCAGGATTTCCTTCTCCGTCTCGCCTGGGATGAAGAACTCGCCATAGGTGAGAGATCCGTCGGCAAGTTTGCTGTCGATCTCGACCTCGTAAGCCTCGTCCTGCATCGTCGCCCAAAGTGAATGCGGCAGGCAGAAACCCCAATTCTCGGCGTAATAGGATGTGCGGTAGGGGATTGCATCCGGCTGGTCGGGCAGCGTGTGGATATGGGCGGCCAGTTCCTCACGGGTAAAGGTGCCGCGCACGGGGACGCTGTAACCGACTACATGCAGGTTGTTGTTGGCGAAATCGACGAGCACGCGGCCATCGAGCGCCTTGATCGTCGCGCCGCGGATATTCCATTCGCGCGGCACGTCCCAATCGAAGACTTTCGCGCCGGTCGGCACCTCGTGGATATCGAGCGGGATATGCTGCTGCAATGCCTGCAGCGTGGCGCGCACACCGTTGCCCGTCAGGCTACGCGGCAGCGGAAAAAGCGCCTTGAGCAAGGACATCATGTCGAGCGGCGGCAGGATACCACCGTTTTCGCTCTCCGTAGTTTTGAACACGCCATCCAGCATCATGCAGCGCTCCGTTGGAGCCAGGGCATTCGCGCCTGAAGATCCGGCCATGACCGGTCCCTGTCGGAGATTTCCGTCACCGGTTCCGGCCATTTTATTGACAGGAGCGGATCATCATAACGCGCTCCGTCATAGAGTTCCGAGTAATAGGCATCGCCCATCAGGTATTCGACAATCGCGTCCTCGGTCAGTGCCTGGAACCCGTGAGCGAACCCCGCCGGAATGAACAGCATCCTCCCGTCATCTGCGCCGAGATCGACGTGGAAGCTCTCTCCCAGCGTCTTCGATCCTTCGCGCAGATCGACAATCACGTCATGGATACGCCCATGGCTGCAACGCACAACCTTGGCGTCTGCATGCGGCGCCCGTTGAAAATGCATGCCACGAACGGCGCCGCGCGTCTTCGTCAGGGACGTATTTCCCTGAATAGGGGCAAACGCGATACCGGCGTCTTCAAAAAGCTTCGTGCACCATACGCGGGCAAAACTGCCGCGACTGTCGCCGTGAACCTTGAGATCGATAAGCTTCGCATCCGAGCCGCCGAGAGAGGTGAAGTTCATGACGCCTCCTCAAGCCTGCTTCTACCAGACTTTCCACTGGGCCGAACGCGATGCCCACATGTCGTTCAGCACCGTCTTGTCGCGCAGCGTATCCATCGGATGCCAGAAGCCGTGGTGGCGATAGGCCATGAGCTCGCCCTGCTTGGCCAGTTCGTCCATCGGGCCCCTCTCCCACATGACCTCGTCGCCTTCGATCAACCCGAGCACGGACGGATTGAGGACGAAGAAACCGCCGCTGATCCAGGTGCCGCCGTTTTCCGGCTTTTCGTTGAAGGCCTGGACGCGCGGATCTTCGTCCTCCAGATACATTGCGCCAAAACGGCCGACCGGCTGAACGGCGGTCACGGTTGCGCTTTTGCCATGGTCCTTGTGGAACTTCAAAAGGGCCGTCAGGTCTATGTCGCCGACGCCGTCTCCATAGGTCATGAAAAACGGCTCGTTGCCCAGAAGGTGCCGGATGCGGGCAAGCCTGCCGCCCGTCATCGTATCCGCACCCGTATCCGCCAGCGTGACGCGCCAGTCTTCGCAAGGCGGGTCAAGATACGTGACTTCCGATGTCGCAAGGTCGAATGTGACACTCGATCCACGCATCCGCAAGTCTTCAAAGAACTTCTTGATCAGATGTCCCTTGTAACCACAGCACACGATGAAGTCTTTCACGCCGTGGGCTGCGTATATCTTCATGATGTGCCAGAGTATTGGTTGACCACCAATCTCGACCAAAGGCTTCGGCACAGTCGACGTCTCTTCGGAAAGTCTTGTTCCAAGACCTCCCGCCAAAATCACAGCTTTCATAGTAAAACACGCCACCCACTCTGTGATACCCAAAATCTGGATTTCACACTGAACTACAAACGATACGCGAATGCCGGCAATTTTTCTTGGTAAGCCAAGCAAAACACAATTCATGAGGGCTAGCAAGCGGTTTTTATTTATTATTAAGCTTTAAGAAAATATAGGTGAGTAATAAAAATCTCATTCCAACAATTGAATTGAAATATCGATCGTATCGCCGCACGAATAGCAGTCAAACTGCCGTCGAAGTCACCCAAGGGAAGTAAGCTTCATCCGGAGCGCAGCACTCAATCTCGAACCAAGCTAGAACCGGCCACGGCTCACGAGGTGACCAAAGCCTCAGTGCGCATCGAACAATTCGAACTTGCCGCCACCGAGCCTCAATCTCAGACCAAGCGCCAGCAGGGTGGCGCCATAACAGGCTGCACCGAATGCCGCGACCAGCACCATCTCAAGGAAATCGGCAATACCCGGCCCGTCGAGCTGCACCCTCAACCAATAAACGGCAGCCACCATCACGGCACCCGCAACGCCCACCTTCCACAGGTTGAGGATCTGCCGCCGAAAGCCGAGACCCAGAAGACGCCGGACCTGAAACACATAAAAGCCCCCCATGACCACGGCCATGACCAGCCGCGCATAGATGACACCCTCTATCGACATGAAATAGAAGCCGAGCGTGACTGCGGTCGTACGGAGAATGAAATCGATCAGATTGATCCGGAAGATGACATCCGGCCTGTCCACCGCAAGGCTTAAGGAAATAAGCGTCTGAAAATAGGGAACCGGCAGCATGGAAACGGAGAGGAGCGCCAGATAAGGGGCCGCTTCCGCCCATTGCGGACCGAGCAGAAGATTGGTCACGAGATCCGCCGTCAGCGCGATACCAAGCGTGGCCGGCACGCAGATCAGCATGGCGATGCGGATCGCTTTCAAGAAGGCGAGGCCCACACGGCCACGGTCCGAACTTATCCTTGAAAAGGCAGACATCAGCGGCTGAAGGGCCGGCCCGATAAAACTCTGCGTCGGGATCAGCGACACGTCGTTGGCGACCGTGTATCGGCCGAGCAAAGTCTTGGGAACATAGGCGCCGATCATCAGCCGGTCATACTGCCAGTTCAGCGCGGACACGACCTGCGAGGCGGTGAACCAGCCCATAAAACCTGCAAAATCGGGCAGTCGCTGGAACGAGAATGCAGGGCGATACCGGGCAAACACATAGGACATGATGGTCGTGACGCTTGCAGCGACGACATAGTTGGCGACAAGAGCCCAATAACCGCCTTCAGTGTAGACGATAACGATGGCTGCAATCAGACCGCATACCTTACTCGTGGTCTCGGCGATAAAGGTCGGCCGAAAGTCGATATTGCGAGCGAAATACACCATTGCCGGACTGTAAAGTCCCTTCACCACTGTGCCGATCGCCAGGATGCAGACCACGGGCACCAGTTCGGGATCACCGTTTATCCACGAATAGGGCCATGCACAGCCGATCGTCAGGACGGCCACGGCAATGCTCCGCAAAACGGCGAGGGTGAAACCCGTATCGAGATGTTTTTTGTCTATGGCGGGAAGACGCACAAGTGCCTGCGTGACCGGCACTTCCAGCACGCTATCGATGATCAGCACCAAGGCCATGGCGAGCGCAGTGACACCGAAATCGGCAGGAACCAGCAGGCGCGCCAGGATGAGCAGATTGAGGAAATCGACAACGCGACCGAAGAGACGCGAGAAGATCAGCCAGGACGCGCCTCTCAGCGTGGCAAATGCAAGCATCGACGACCCAACCCTCAACAACAATAACCGTCAGCGAACCTTCCGGTTTTCACCGGGGCCGCGTTTCGCGGGCCGATACATGCGGATCATTCCGGAACAGAGGATCAGCAGACCTTCCAACGCAACCAACGATACACACAAACAAACAATAATCTATACTAAAATCAAGGATATCTCCGATCACGCCCGAATGTCTAAATCTCATAAAAGCAATTTATTGTGAATTTCTTCCGTTGACACTTCAGTAATTATAGTGCCGATTTACTATCGGCGACATGTCCAACAAGTATTGTTTGAACTTCTGGTCAACGTGAAGGAGAATCGATGCATGATTCTTACGAGTTGCAGCAGGAAGCGGTATCCGAGACCGAGATTTACGACGCGATCATACTCGGCGCAGGCGTAAGCGGGCTTGTCGCAGCATCGGTCCTGCTTCGGCAAAACAACGAGCGGATCGCGGTTGTCGACGAATACGCACATATCGGCGGAAACCACATCGACTGGTCTACGAACGGCTTCACCTTCGACGTCGGCAGCCTCATCTTCCAGGATGACTCGCCGCTCCTCAAGCACTTTCCGGAACTGCTTGAGCATTACATCCATATTCAACCGACCTGGGGAAGGCTCAACCCGCAAGGAAAGGTGACGCGCTACCCGATCTCGGTTGCCGATGACATCCTGCGTGCCGGACCGATCGAGATCTGCCGGATCGCATTCTCGGTCATTCATGCGCGCATCCGGCAGCGCCCTTTACGCAACGCCCGTGACTTCGCCGCATTCTGGATCGGCGCCTATCTGCTCAGGCGTTCGGGGCTGAAAAACTATATGGCGCGGTTCTACGGCATGCCGCCGGAACATATCGACCTGGAACTGGCCGAAAAGCGGATGATGTGGATCAAGGAGCATTCATCGCTGCGCAGCCTTGTGCGAAAGATGACGCAGAAAAAACCGCCACACATGAAGAACAAACAGCTTGCGAGGCCGAAGGCGGGTTATGCCGCGCTTTATGAGCCGGCCAAATGCGGCCTCGCCGAAAAGGGCGTCACCTTCAGGCTCGGGACATTCATTTCGAAAGTGGTGAAAAACGATGACCATTTCATCGTGATCCCGACCGAGGGCAGAAAGATCGCCTCCAGGCGCATGATCTCGACAGTCCCGATCAACATTACCCATCGGCTTTGCGGCCTGGAGCAGGACAAGCCGCTGCAGACGATCACCCTGATCAGCCTCTATTTCAGCTTCGCCGGTGACCGCGGCTTTGCACAATCGATCCTCTACAACTTTTCCTACGAAGCCGCATGGAAGCGACTGACCATCTATTCGGACTTTTACGGCCGGACCGATGGCCGCGAGTATTTCGCCGTTGAAGTGGTCAGCAACGACACGATAGCCAGCATCGAACTCGCCGAGGCCGAGTTCCGGGCGCATGTGGCCCGAAACAATATCTTCGATGGCGACCTGAGGCTCGAAGGCGGGCAGATACTGGAAAATGCCTACCCGATCTATACCCATGGCGCTCCGGCAGAGGCAGACAGGCAGATAGAGCGACTGAAGCAGTTCGGGATCGAGTCATTCGGCCGCCACGGCGCCTTCAACTATCAGCCCACGGCCCGCGTTTCGACATTGGAAGCGGAGCGGGCTTTGGGATATCGTCACCCGGAACCGGCCGACAATCCGGCAGACCGGGACCAGCATGACAAGAGACTTGAGCTTATTCCCATGTGAAAGCGGGTAACCGACCATGCGCATCATGCATCTCCTCAATCACACCTACCGGCTGAACGGACATGTGCATGCCGCGGTCGACCTGGCATGCGAGCAGAGAAGACTGGGGCATGAGGTGTGCATTGCCAGCGGCGGCGGCGATTTCGACGAGCTGCTGGCAAGCCACCACGTGGCAACCCGGATCGTCGATCACGAAAGGCGGCCATTGGCCGTTATCAGGTCGATGATGAGGCTGAAGCAGTGTGTGAATGAATGGAAGCCTGATGTCATCCATGCGCATATGATGACGAGCGCCGTACTTGCCTTCCCTGTCTGCAAGCTTTCGGGCATTCCGCTTGTCACCACCGTTCACAACGAATTCGAAAAAAGCGCCATTCTGATGGGACTTGGCAAGCGCGTGATCGCAGTCAGCGAATCCGTCAGCCGCTCCATGCAGCAGCGCGGCATTTCGCCCAAAAAGCTGCATGTCGTGCTCAACGGCACGATCGGGACTGCACGGTTTGCAAACCGGAATGCGGAGCCCGCAAAGCTTGCGCATCCGAACATCGTGTTTGTCGGCGGACTGCATCCCCGCAAAGGCGTGGTCGATCTCATTGCCGCCTTCAAGACGGCCCATTCGGCTTTTCCGGCAGCCAGGCTCTATATTGTCGGCAGCGGCCCGATGGAGGAGGAGTATCAGGAACTTGCCCGTCAAACCGGCTGCAGCGATGCGATCACCTTTGTCGGCTCAGTCGACGACCCCTATCCCTACATGCTGGCGGCGGACATATTCGTGCTGCCGTCGCTTGCCGATCCGGCTCCGCTGGTGATTTCAGAGGCACGCGAGGCGGCTTGCGCCATTATCGGGACCAAGGTCGATGGCATTCCACAACTGCTGGAATTCGGTGAGGCCGGAATTCTGGTGCCACCATCCGCGCCGGACATGTTGGCCACTGCGCTTATCGATCTTCTTGGCGATCCGGCAAAGCTTAAGGAATGGCGGGAGAAGAGCCAGCTTCGCATAGACAACCTGACCATAGAGCGCGTGGCACTGGAAACGACCGCCGTCTATCGATCCGCCATGACACAACCGAAGCTTATCGGCGCCGCCAGCCGGGCGGTCTAACGCCCTCTCCCCAGACGATCAAACAGCTCCGCCCGACATTTGCCGGGTGGGCCGAGTGCGGCCTTACATGGGAAACTGCGCCTTTACGCCCGAATTCCGGCGAAGCCCGGAGGCGATGAGCATTTTTTCGGCAAAAAGCCTACTCGGAATGCAATTGGTGGTCGTTTGCTAAGCTGTTGATTCGTCGAATTAATGGCTTATCGACACTCGAAAACCATCTGCAATCTGCAGGACCCTACCCCTAAACTTGGAAAAATAAATATTAACTCCTTATTCACTTTATATAATTTTCATTTAACATGATCCGCAGAATACAAACAAAGTAAAACAAGGCCGAAATCTCACCCCTTAGCGTTGTTCCGAATCTATAGTACTGAGGCTAGATTCCATGCTCATGAGTAACAAGAGTATTGACAGGCATGCCCAGATAAAGGCCACAGCAGAAAAGGCCTTCAACAAGCTGACACCCACAATATTTCATGAGCCATGGTGGCTGGAGGCTGCCACGAGAGGAAGGATCGAGTTCGCCGAAGTGACCGATGGCGGACGAACGGTCGGGCGCCTTCCCTATATGGTGAATTCGCGATACGGGCTGACGAGCAGCAACATGCCGACGCTCACGCATTTCCTCGGTCCCGGCATTGATGACGGCGGCGGCAGCGAAGCCAACCGTTATGTCAAACGCAACTCGATCACCCAGGAACTCATCCGCAAACTTCCGCAGCTTTCATCCTTCCGACAGAAGATGCATCGCGGCATTTGCGACGCCCTGCCCTTTCAGGCGCAAGGGTATGGCGTGCAGGTTCAGTTTACCTTCGAGATAGAGCCCTATCCGGAAGCGACGATCTGGAAAGGCATGCGCGACAAGACACGCAACGTCATTCGCCGCGCGGCGGAAAATTTCGACGTTTTTGAAAGCGCTGATCCGGAAGCCTTCCTTCATCTCTCGATGACGCATCTCGAGCAGAAGAGCATGCAGGCCAATATCGATTTCGATACCTGCCTGGAGATCGCAAAACAGGCGATCAGCCGCGGGCGCGGTCATATCTGGGTCGCAAGGGAATGCGCGACGGGCACACCGAAGGCCGCGATATTCTGCGTCTGGGACAACAGCACCTATTATTACCTGATGTCGACCCGTGCATCGGATGCCGGCAACGGCGTCGTGCCGCTGCTCTTGTGGAACGCAATCCAGTCGGCCTCGTCGATGGGCTACGTGTTCGATTTCGACGGGATCGTCAATGAAGGATCGATCCTGCTGTTTTCCGGCTTCGGCGGGAAGACATCACCACGCTATATCGTCACCAAGGCCAGCATGCCCTATCGCGTCCTGCGGCAGATCCGCCGGATGGATTCGTCGGTTAGTAACGCGTTCTGTTGAGCAGAGCGGAGCCGAACGGCTAATCTTTCAGAGAGGGTATGGACTGCCCTATGGCAAGGGTGGCTGGGGCGCCAGGATTCGAACCTGGGAATGCCGGTACCAAAAACCGGTGCCTTACCGCTTGGCGACGCCCCAACATGTTCGTGACGGCATGAAACGCCACACGACAGGCGCTTCCTCTAGCAAAGCTTTGTTTCGCCCTCAACGGCAATCTTCGTTCATCCGCCTATTTTCCTCGCGATAGTTTCTGACCTGAAGTATTCGGCTTTGATCCGGACGCTTCGGGTCCCTGTTTCATCGCATGCCTTTTGGCACAAAACCGCTACCCACTTTTGCCCGGCATGCTTTAAAGCGGAGCATGACACGTAAGAAGACTGGTAAGGCGCAGGGCATGGCACGCGATATCGATTTCGACATGGAGTTTGCTCCGGCTTACGGCAGTGCCGTTCCGGTTGCCGACGGCGTTCTGAGACTGACAGTCAACAACCCCTCGCCTTTCACCTTCCACGGTACGAACAGCTATATCGTCGGCCAATCCACGCTGGCGATCATCGATCCAGGCCCGGATGACGAGACGCATTTCGATGCGCTGATGAAAACAATAGATGGCCGGACCGTCAGCCACATCTTCGTCAGCCATACGCATCGCGACCACTCTCCGCTTGCAAGGCGTCTGAAGGATGCGACGGGCGCATTGACGGTTGCCGAAGGCCCGCACCGCGCGTCGCGGCCTTTGCATGAAGGTGAGATCAATCCGTTTTCTGAAAGCGCCGATACGGACTTCGTTGCGGATATCGCCATTCCCGATGGCGGCGTGATCGAGGGTGACGGCTGGTCCCTTTCCGCCATTCACACGCCTGGCCATACAGCCAATCACTCCGCTTTTGCGCTTGACGGCACCGGCATCGTGTTTTCGGCCGATCATGTGATGGCCTGGGCGACAACCATCGTTGCCCCACCGGATGGGTCCATGGCCGATTTCATGGCTTCGATCGAAAAACTTCTGGCCCGTAAGGACAGGATCTATTTTCCCGGTCATGGCGGCGCGGTGCGCGAACCGGCCTCTTTCCTGCGGGGCCTCAGGACACATAGGCGAATGCGGGAAAGAGCGGTGATGGAACGGATCATTGCCGGCGACCGGCTGATCAGCGACATGGTCAAAACGATCTATGCGAAGACCGATCCCAGGCTGCATGGCGCGGCAGCGCTTTCGGTTCTCGCCCATGCCGAGGATCTTCTGGAAAAAGGCCGGGTGGTGACGGATGGGCCTCCATCGCTTCACGGCCTCTACCGGCCAGTCTGACGGAATGGCTTAGCTACCGGCAAGCCCGAGCAGTTCGGTATCCAGCCGATCAAGGAAATCCTCTGCAATTTCCGCACCGAAGCCCAAATCGTGTGGCCCATATCGGGAGACGACACGGATATCGACAAAGGTCGTTTCGGCATCCTCGCGCAACCGGATGACGACATCGAAGCGCAATCCGACGATCAGCGTGCGCGTTGCGCCCTGCAGTACAACCTCGGTCGGGTTGCCGACGGCGGCATCAAGGGAGGGTTCCGGGCGTGGCAACGGCACCGGCGCGATATCGGGGACCGGGGCCTGGTCATCCTTCGGCGCCGTGCGTTCGGTCCGATCCGGCTCGACCAGGGACAGCCCTTCAGTCTTTGCGATGGCAATCCGGGCAGACAGCGACGCCTTGCGGACACCTTCATAGACCCGGTCGAGCGCGCCTTCATATCGCCGGCCGATCAAGCCCGGATAGGCCGAAAATTGCGCACGCCGCTCGCCTGCGACTGGTACCGGTGGGCGGGGCAGCCAACGCTGGGCAAAATGCGGCTCCGAGATAAAGGCCGGTGGATCGGCAAGATCCGTCGAGATGTCGTAGATTGCCGGGGTGGTGTGATATTGCATGACGCCATAGGCGACTGTTCCGATCGGAAGCGCTGCATAGATCAGCCCTTTCGTTGCCGCGACACCGCCGTCAGCTCCAACCTGCCACAGGCGGGCAAGGCCGATGAGCGACAGCGGCAGGGACACGGCAGCGATGGCAGCGGAGAGGAACAGAAGCGCCAGAAAATCCGGCTGACTGAGTGGACCGAAGCGATGGGCAAGTGCCGAGATCAGGCACAACAGCAATGCCGACAAGGCCAGCCGCCGGCCGAGATAGGCGGATTGGGATACGGGCCGGACGAAACGGACAGTCATTTTGCGGCGCAAGCTCCGGACGAAACACTTCATGACTGTGTAGGACAGGCGTTTAAAAAATGGAATCTCAAAGCATCGCAGACCAGGGATAAAGCGTGTCGCAATTCTCTGGATTCACGCGCACGCCTAAGTCTTTGTTGCATCGCATGTCGTTACCGCAAAACCGCGTTGGAGACTTTTGCGCAACATGTTCTGACGCTGCCCGCAGCTTGTCTTTTCCACCTCGATTTTTTCATCGACCCCGCGCATTTCCGTCATCGATGCTCTACATATCTGTTCGCGGCTCACCTTGAGCGATCTGATGGAGCATGATCATGCGTCTTCACCGAATTCTCATTCCCTCGGCACTGCTTCTCGTTCTGGCCTCATGCCAGACGATGACACCGGAGGAGCGGCGAGCGGCGGATGAGCGAACCTGCCTGGGTTACGGTTTTCGAGCCAAGACCGACGCCATGTCGCGTTGCCTGCTCGATCTCGAACTCGACCGGCGCGCGCAGAGCCGCTCGATGATGGAACGCAACGACTCGATGTTCTGGCAGCCGCCGATCGTGGTGGAGCGTCGCGTAATCGTGCATCGGCGGTGATGCACCATCATCCGCCGAAACGGAAGCGGCAGATGATGTTATCGCCTGGCAGGCAAAAAAGCTGAACGAGCGCAAAAGCAGGCGGACTAAGGTCGGTTTGCCTCCTCCGAAGCCGTCAAGGCAGTGTTTCTCAAGTTCATTCCGAATGGATGAGATCGTTTGGCTGGACGAGGCTCTGCAGAATCTCGATAATATCGGTACTTAGATCGCTGGCGATAATCCAAAGGCGGCGGAAATGATCGTCCGGCGGATTATCGAAGCAATCTCCATTCTCACGCGGCATCCCAAGGTGGACGCTTGCAGATGGCGACACGCGACGACTGACAATCGGAAACACGCCCTATATCGCCTTTTACCGTTTGCGTGAACGCGTCGAGATCCTTGCCATTTTTCAGAGTGCACGGAAATGGCCAGAGAACCTCTGAGACTGTTCACCTGAATTATCTACGGCCTGTACTGCAACTCCACCCTGATCCCTTCCGGGCCATAGACGAATATCTGGCCGATGCCGACACCCGGTATCTCATCGTGTTCGAGACGATAGCCGGTTGCTTCCGCACGTTTAACCGCATCCTCGCGGTCGAAAAAAGCGAAGGCTGCGTGGTTGAGCATGCCTTGGGGGAAATCACCCTCGCGCTTCACGACATTGAGGTGGATTGCCGGATGGCCTTCGAGATAAAGCCAGTGGCCGGGCATGTCGAAAGGCGGGCGATAGCCTTCTTCCACGCCTAAAAGCGTCTTCAGGAAGTCGATCATGACAGCCGCATCACGGGTGTGGATGTTGACATGATCAAGACGCAGCATCGACCCCTCCCAAGGTTTTCCGGCTTCGGATCACCATACCATGATGCGATAAGACGATGCCATCTCCCCCGCCGTCAAGGCGCGGATCAGGCGTTGCGCTTGGCGATCGCGGCCTGGGCTGCGGCCAACCGGGCCACAGGCACGCGGAAAGGCGAGCAGGAGACATAATCGAGATCGGCGTTTTCGCAGAAATGGATCGATGCCGGATCGCCGCCATGTTCACCGCAAATGCCCATCTTGAGATCGGGCTTGGTTTTACGTCCGCGCTCGGCGGCAATCTGGATCAGTTCGCCGACACCATCGAAATCCAGCGAAACGAAGGGGTCGTGTTCGATAATGCCCTTGCGCTGGTAGGTCGGGATGAAGGTGGCAGCGTCATCGCGCGACATGCCGAATGTGGTCTGCGTCAGGTCGTTGGTGCCGAACGAGAAGAATTCCGCAGTCTCGGCAATCACATGGGCGCGGATCGCGGCGCGCGGCAGCTCGATCATCGTACCGGCGAGGTAACCGATCTGCATGCCGGTCTCTTTCCAGACATCCTTCGCCACGACATCGATGACGCCCTTGACGTAATCGAGCTCGGCGCGGAGGCCTACCAGCGGCACGAGGATTTCAAGCTCTACCGGCTCGCCGGTTTCCTTCGCGGCTTCGGTTGCGGCCTCGAAAATGGCCCGCGCCTGCATTTCGGCGATCTCGGGATAGGAGATCGCAAGACGACAGCCGCGATGACCCAGCATCGGGTTGAATTCGTGGATCGCATCGATGCGGCGGGCAAGAAAATCGGCGGACATGCCCATTGCGCGGGCGACGTCGTCGATCTCGGCTTCCGTCTTCGGCAGGAATTCATGCAGCGGTGGATCCAGCAGGCGGATCGTTACCGGCAGGCCATGCATGATGGTGAACAGCTCGGTGAAATCCGAACGTTGCAGCGGCAAAAGCTTTGCCAGCGCCGTACGGCGCGCGGCTTCGTCCTCGGCAAGGATCATCTCGCGCATAGCGTGGATGCGGTCGCCTTCGAAGAACATGTGCTCGGTGCGACACAGGCCTATGCCTTCGGCTCCGAAGGAGCGGGCCGAGCGGGCATCCTGCGGCGTGTCGGCATTGGTGCGGACCTGCATGCGGCGGGCCTTGTCGGCCCAGGCCATAAGCTTGCCGAAATCACCGGAGAGCTCCGGCTGCTGCATGGCGACGCGACCCTTGAGGATCTGGCCGGACGAGCCGTCAATGGTGATGATATCGCCCTTGCGAAGGGTTACGCCGCCGGTGCCGGTCAGCGTTTCGTTGCGCAGATCGACCCGCATCGAACCCGCGCCGACAACACAAGGGATGCCCATGCCGCGCGCGACGACGGCCGCGTGGCTGGTCATGCCGCCACGCGTGGTCAGGATCGCTTCGGCGGCGTGCATGCCGTGAATATCTTCCGGGCTGGTCTCGATGCGCACGAGCACAACATGCTTGCCTTCCGCCTCTGCCTGAACCGCCTGTTCGGCCGTGAAAACAATCTCACCGGTCGCCGCACCCGGCGAGGCAGGAAGGCCGGATCCGATCTGATGGCGGGGAACACGCGGATCGATGGTCGGATGCAGCAACTGATCCAGCGACGGCGGGTCGATACGACAGACCGCCTGTTCTTCCGAGATCAGCCCTTCCTCGACCATATCCACGGCAACCCGCATGGCGGCCTTGGTGGTGCGTTTTCCGGTGCGCGTCTGCAGCATCCAGAGTTTTCCACGCTCGACGGTGAACTCGACGTCCTGCAGGTCCTGATAGTGCTGTTCGAGACGATCGCAGATGCCGCGGAATTCGGCAAACGCCTCGGGCATCAGCTTTTCCATCGACGGCTTTTCAGAGCCGGATGCAAGCCTGCCTTCCTCGGTGATGGACTGCGGCGTGCGGATGCCGGCGACGACATCCTCGCCCTGTGCGTTCGCTAGAAACTCGCCGTATAGAGCCTTTTCGCCGGTAGACGGGTTGCGGGTGAAGGCAACGCCGGTGGCGGAGGTGGAACCGAGATTGCCGAAAACCATGGCCTGAACGTTGACCGCCGTGCCCCAGGTTTCAGGAATGCGGTGGAGCGTGCGATAGGTAACGGCGCGGGCATTGTGCCAGCTGGAGAAAACAGCAGCAATCGCCTTCCAGAGCTGGACATGCGGGTCCTGCGGAAAGCTCTCGTCCAGTTCGTCCTCGATCAGGCGCTTGTAAAGGGTGACGATATGCTGCCACTCGACAGCGGAAAGATCCGTGTCGTGCTGGCGGCCGAGACGGCCCTTCTCGTCTTCGAGAACCTCCTCGAAAATCTCGTTGTCGAGCCCCATGACGACATCGGCATACATCTGGATGAAGCGTCGATAGCTGTCCCAGGCAAAACGGGCGTCACCGGCATCGTGCCCCAGTGCCTGAACCGTCTCGTCGTTAAGGCCGAGATTGAGAACAGTATCCAGCATGCCCGGCATGGAGGCGCGCGATCCGGAACGGACGGACAGAAGCAGCGGCCTCTCGCTGCCCCCGAAAATCCGGCCGGTTTCCTGCTCAACGGCCTTCAAACCTTCCAGAACATCTGCCTTCAGGTCGTCGCAGATCTTCTTGCTGTTGCGGAAAAACTCATGGCAACAGTCACAGGTAATGGTCAGCCCCGGGGGAACGGGCAAGCCAAGGCTCGCCATCTCGGCGAGATGTGCCCCCTTGCCGCCCAGCAATGCGATATCCACCGCACCGCCTTCTGCCTTACCACCACCGAACCAGTAAACCCGTTTTGCCATTCACGCCTCCCCGCGCATTTTTCTCTGAAATTCAGAGCTTTTGCAACAGCTTGGGAAATCATGGAGGCAGGATTATGTGCACTGCAGCATTATGCAACAGGCAATTTGGCGCAATTTTGCGACAAGGTGGAGACTGGTGGAGATAAAAGCTTTGCGGGGCCGGATCACACTCGGCCCCGCAAAGCCTTCCGCGCAGGACAGGAAACCCACGCGGGGGGTACATATTCGCCGAAATGGCCTTTGCGCCTGATAGACGCCCCCCAGCCCCCGCCGAATCCGTAACTCTGCATAGCCGTATACCACATCCGGCGCATCCCCTATATGGGTGAAACAACGTAGATGTGACTACAATCAATTATATCACGAAAAACTGTCGATTATTTCAGCTTGCTTCGCGCAATAGTTCAGCGGCCTGCAAATCGACAGATACGAGTTGCGAAACACCTTGCTCCGCCATGGTTACGCCGAAGAGCCGGTTCATGCGCGCCATGGTGATCGGATTATGGGTGATGATGACGAAACGCGTCTCTGTCGACGCGGCCATTTCGTCCATCAGATTGCAGTAACGCTCGACATTGTGGTCGTCGAGCGGCGCATCCACCTCGTCCAGCACGCAGATCGGCGCCGGATTGGTCAGGAATACGGCGAAAATCAGCGCCATGGCGGTTAGCGCCTGCTCGCCGCCTGAAAGAAGCGTCATCGTCTGCGGTTTCTTGCCGGGCGGACGGGCAAGGATTTCAAGCCCGGCTTCCAACGGATCTTCGGATTCGATCAGCTGCAATTCCGCCGTGCCGCCGCCGAAGAGATGGGTAAACAGGCGCTGGAATTGGGTGTTGACCACGTCGAAGGCTGCGATCAGACGCTCGCGACCTTCCCTGTTGAGGCTCTGGATCGCGCCACGCAGCTTGCGGATCGCATCGACCACGTCGTCGCGTTCGCGGGTCAGCGTCGAGAGCTTGTCGGAAAGCTCCTTCTGCTCCTCGTCGGCGCGCAGGTTGACCGCGCCAAGGCGCTCGCGCTCCATCTTCAGCCGGTCGACCTCGCGCTCGATGGCGCGGATATCCGGCAACGGCTGGCCGGGCTGCAGGCCCGCCAGGCGCAGGACCTCCGGCGGCGAAACATTCAATGCCTCACGAATACGCTGTTCGCTCTCGTGGCGTCGCTCCGCCGCAGATACGAGACGTTCTTCGGCGCGGCCGCGTTTTTCGCGAACGTCCGCCAGTTCCGACAAGGCGGTTGCGGCGCGCTGGTCGGCCTCGCGCTGGCGGGTTTCGGCGATAGCCAGTTCGTCGGAAGCAAGCTTTCGCGCGTTTTCCGCTTTCTGCAATTCCGACAGCAGGCTGCGGCGGCGATCATCGACCTCTTCTGGGGCCGCCTCCAGCTCGACGATCTCGTCACGTGCTTCTTCCTCGCGCTCGCGCAGGCTTTCGATATGCCGGGCAGCGCTATCGGCGCGCGCCTTCCAGGAGGAGCGCTCCTGCGCAATTGCCGCAATTCGGCGCTTGCGGGCTTCGAGTTCGCGACTCAGGCCCTCATAGCTTGCGCGGGCTTCCGCCAAACGGCCGCGATCGGTCGCGACTGTTGCCTGCTGGTCGCGCAGGCGATTGTCGAGATCGGAAATATCCGGCGCATTCTCCAGCTCGATACGGGCATCTTCTCCCTGCGCCTCGACGTCCTCGATCTGGGCGTCGAGCTGGCTTACGGCTTCCGCCACGACATCGCGGCGGCGCATGAGATCGCCTGAAGCGCGTTCCGCGGTGGCAAGGGCCTCACGGGCATCGGCAACCTGCCGGGTGGCAAGTCGCACCCGGTCGCGGGCATCGGCAAGCACCCGCTCGCTCGTGGCAATTTCGGCCACAGCATCTGCCAGCAGGCTTTCGCATTCGGCCAGAACATCGCGGGCTTCATCGATCTCGGCTTCGAGTTCCGACAGGCGATTTTTCTGCGACAGTCTGAGGGCTGCGGCGCCCGGCGCTTCGGAACCGGTGATGTGGCCGTCCCAGCGGTAAACAGCGCCGTCCTTCGTCACCAGACGCTGGCCGGGCTTCAGGGATGCCATCAATCTTGCGGCGTCTGCCGCAGAAACGATGCCGATCTGGGCCAGTACACGCGCCAGTTCCGGCGGGGCAGTGACACGGCTCGACAACCGTTCCACCCCATCCGGCAGGTGCGGATCGGACATGCTATCGCCGTTCACGGACCAATAGCTAGGTGCGGCGTCATCGACAGGGCTTTCGAGATCGTCACCAAGGGCCGCACCAAGGGCTGCCTCATAACCGCGCTCGACATGAACCATTTCGGCGACAGGAACATAATCGCCAGAGGCTGCACCGGCGGCCAGCATCTTCTTGATCGTACGGGCTTCGGTCTCCAGCCCGTTCACTTTGGTCTTCGCATCCTCGACAGGACGGCGGGCGGCAACTTCCGCGGCACGGGTGGTATTGAGTTCTGCCTCAGCCTCTTCGGCGCCAGCGGTTGCATCCTCCAGCGCGATCTCGGCCGCCTCGACCAGTTCGGCCTTTTCCGCCGGGTCATCCAGCGAGGACAGACGTTCGGATACGGCATCGAGTTCGGCGCTCGCATCCTGCCGTTGACGATCGAGGCGCTGGCGGCGTTCGGCAAGATCGCGGATCAGGCGTTCGAGCTGGTTGCGACCGGCGGCGGCCTCGGCGCGCTCACCGGTGATTGTCGCAAGCAACTGTTCGCTTCCGGCAAGCGCTGTACCTGCCGCTTCGAAGGCTTCGTGCAGGTCAGCGCTTTCGGCGCCACTATCGGCCAGCATGTCGTTCAGCTCGGCCTCTTCCTCATCCAGCTTTTCGAGGAAAGACGTGTTGTCGGCGGCGAGCTGTTCTTCGCGGCGAATATCTTCGGCCAATTGCGCAAGGCGGCGGGTCAGCTCGTCGCGGCGCTTGAGCAGGCGTCCGGCTTCTTCTTCCAGCTGACTGCGGGCGATCTGCAGCCGCTGCAGGGCTGCACCGGCCTTCGCCTCTTCCTCACGCAGTTCCGGCAACTTGAGGCTGGCGACCGCCTGATCCTTGGCCGCTTCCATCTGAGCTTGCGCCTTTTCGGCGACCGTAACGGTGATCTGGTTCAGCGCTGTCTGGGCTTCCAGTTCAGCCTGTTCGGCCTCGACCCAACGGATATGCAGAAGCATGGCCTCGCGGGCACGGATATCGGCAGAAAGCGACTTGAAGCGGTTGGCCTGTCTCGCCTGGCGTTTCAGGCTTTCGATCTGGCTTTCCAGCTGGACGACGACATCTTCCAGCCGTTCCAGATTGGTTTCTGCGGCGCGCAGGCGAAGCTCGGCCTCGTGGCGGCGGGAGTGAAGGCCGGAAATGCCGGCAGCTTCTTCCAGCAATTGCCGACGCGCCTGCGGCTTGGCGTTGATCAGTTCGCCGATCCTGCCCTGCCCGACCATGGACGGCGAGCGGGCGCCGGTGGAGGCGTCAGCGAAAAGCAGCTGCACATCCTTGGCGCGGCTTTCCTTGCCATTAATGCGATAGACGGAACCGTTCTCGCGCTCGATACGGCGCGTGACCTGGATCTCGTCGGCATCGTTGAAGGCTGCGGGCGCGGTGCGGTCGGAATTGTCGAGAAAGAGGCCGACTTCGGCGGTGTTGCGCGCCGGCCGGTTGCCTGAACCGGAGAAGATGACGTCGTCCATGCCGGACGCACGCATGTTCTTGTACGAGTTTTCTCCCATCACCCAGCGAAGGGCTTCGACAAGATTGGACTTGCCGCAGCCATTCGGCCCGACCACACCGGTCAGGCCGCGCTCGATGAAGAATTCCGTCGGTTCGACGAAGGATTTGAAACCGACAAGGCGCAGCTTGTTGAACTTCATGCTGCGCCCCTCACACTCTTGAGCGAGAGTGCGTTATCAGATGCTGTCGAAAAGCGCCGACATGGATTCAACCGTCATGTCCCCAGAATACTTCTTCCCGTTGATCAGGAAGGTCGGCGTGGAGTTGATGTTGAACTCATCCGCACCACGCTTAACCGACGCGTTGATTTCATCGAGAAGCTTCTGGTTCGTCAAGCAGGCTTCGAAAGTCTGCTGTGTGTAACCGGCGATCTTGACGGTCTGCATCAGTGCGCCGCGGACATCCTTGTCGGCCGGGGCCGCCCAGGCGCGCTGCTGCTTGAACAGCATCGAAACCATGGCGAAATACTGTTCCGGCGTTGCAAGCTCGGTCGGGTTCTGCGGATTGCTCCGCGCCAGCATGAAGGCGGCGGTGGCAACCGGATCGAACGGGAATTCGCGGATGATGAACTGCACCTTGCCGCTATCGATGTATTTTTCCTTGATCGGCTCGAAGGTGGTGATGTGGAAATGGGCGCAATGCGGGCAGGTCATCGACATGTATTCAACGACCTTGATCGGCGCATCGTCCTTGCCGAGCGCCATTTCCGGCAGTGTGCCGGGCTTCAGCGCGGCGGCCATATCGACATCACCCTGCGCTTCCGGCTTTTCCTGAGCGAAGGCATCGGTAACGCTAAACGGAAGGGCAAGAGCAAGCGAAGTGACAGCCACACCGCCGAGAAGCGCGCGCCGTGTCATGGTCATATCGTTCAAAAACATGGGACACCCGTGTGAGAGCAAAAAAGAAAGATTGGAACCTCCGTATCCCGGCGTTCAATCCTCGGCAAGTTGCCGATAGGTAACTTACTTCAAAGAATTGTGACGAATTGGCGGTTGATGGAGCATTCGATACCGGTCAAAATCCCCTCACCAGTAAAATCCAAGACTTAGTCTTTGGCTAAGGTCTTGATTTTACAACCTCTCCCACAAGGGGAGAGGTAGACCTCGCGGGTGCGGCATCGTATCTCTCCCCTTGTGGGAGAGAAAGCGATTTCAACATCTTAGCTTCAGCTAAGTATTAGAAATCGCAAGTGAGGGGATCGCGGCACTCATGGCCTTCCCCGTTTCTGCTGCATGACGGCGGTGCCGAGTTTTTCGACCGCCTTGCGCAGGGCCTCGCTTTCAATGCCTTCCATCATGTCGTGCAGTTTGCGCGCCGGCTCTCCCTTCAAGGGGCGTGGCGTTCTGGAATGCTTGATCTGTGGCGAAACCGGCTTCTGGACGATGCGGATCTGGCGCACGGCGGGAAAGCCGAAAAAGCTGTTGATGCGGCCGATCAGTTCGCCCTGGGCATGGGTCAGGAACAGCGCTCGTGCACCCTCGCAGGCAATTGTCAGAACACCGGGTGTATAGCCGTCATCCCGGTAACCGTCATTGCGCGCCCAGGTGATCTTTTCCGGCCGCGTGCAGTCGGCAAATTCCTCACCGGCGATCTCGTCCCAGGAGCCAAGGAGCGACGTCGAAATGCCGGCGCGTTTCGCCAGCACCGGGTCGATGATGCCGTTGGCGATCTCGGCGATCTGGTTTGCGCCCTTGCGGGTGAAGGGAGTTTTCTTGATGATCTGATTCATGACGGGATAACCGGTGCCTTTAGACCTTGCCGTCCTTGATGCCGGCGCATTCATCTTCCAAGTATAGGGCACACACCCCCAAAACGGCAAACGATGCTCGATACGTTATCCCCGATACCCACGCTGACTTATGCGGCAAAGCTGCTTTCCTGGTACGACCGGCACCACCGGGAACTGCCGTGGCGCGTTAGCCCTTCGGCGGCGAAGGCAGGAAAGCGGGCCGATCCCTACCATGTCTGGCTGTCGGAAGTGATGCTGCAGCAGACGACGGTGCAGGCGGTCAAACCCTATTTCGCAAAGTTTCTGGAGCGATGGCCGAAGGTGACGGATCTGGCGGCGGCGCCATCGGAAGACGTGATGGCCGCTTGGGCGGGGCTTGGCTACTACGCCCGCGCCCGCAACCTGAAAAAATGCGCAGAGGCCGTCACAGGTGACCATGACGGTATATTTCCCGGCACCGAAGAGGGTTTGCGCGCGCTTCCCGGCATCGGCGATTACACATCCGCAGCGGTTGCGGCCATTGCCTTCAACCAACCTTCCTCCGTGATGGACGGCAATGTCGAGCGGGTCATTTCTCGCCTGTTTGTTATCGACGCCCCTCTGCCCGGCTCAAAGCCCGTGATGAAGGCAAAGGTACGCGAACTGACGCCTTTTGATCGACCCGGTGATTTCGCTCAGGCGATGATGGATCTGGGCGCCACGATCTGCACGCCAAAACGCCCCGCCTGTGCGCTCTGTCCCTTCCGCGACGACTGTCTTGCGCTGGCGCAGGACGAGCCGGAGCGTTTTCCGGTCAAGGCGGCGAAAAAGGAAAAGCCGGTGCGGGTCGGCGCAGGCTTCGTTGCGGTGACTGAAGATGGCGCGATCATGCTGAGGCGGCGGCCAGAGACCGGGCTGCTCGGCGGTATGACGGAAGTGCCGACCACCGGATGGACCGCACGGATGGATGGCGGAACCGGAACTGACCACGCACCTTTTGCAGGCGATTGGGAGGCATGCGGCGTCATCACTCATATTTTCACCCATTTCGAACTGAGGCTTTCCGTCTACCGAACACGGGTGCCTTCAGGCGAGCAACCGGAAGGCTGGTGGGTGCCTGTCGAGACGCTTGGCGAGGAAGCCTTGCCGACTGTCATGAAAAAAGTAATCAGTCAGGCTATTCCGACCGCTTTCATGAAACACTGACCCCAAAACAGCCCCGAGGACCACAGGAAAAATCATGGCAGACAAGATCGACCACATCGTCTTCGACATCGGCAAGGTTCTTATTCACTACGACCCGAACCTGCCGTTTTCCCGCATCATTCCCGATGCAGAAGAGCGGAAATGGTTCTTCCAGAATGTCTGCACCCATGACTGGAACCTGGAGCAGGATCGCGGCCGCAAGTGGGAGGATGCAGAAGCCCTGCTGATCGCCCAATATCCCGAGCGGGAAGAGCATATCCGCGCATTCCGCAAATACTGGCCCGAGATGGTGTCGCATTCCTATGACGATAGCGTAGCCATCATGCTCGGGCTGATCGACAACGGCCACGACGTGACAATGCTGACGAATTTTGCAGCCGACACCTTTGTCGAGGCGCGCAAGATGTATCCGTTTCTCAATGCGACGCGCGGCGTAACCGTCTCGGGCGAGATCGGTCTGATAAAGCCGGATGTGGCGATCTACGAACGCCACGCGAGGGATTTCGGCCTGACGCCGCAAAACTCCATCTTCATCGACGATACAATGGTGAATGTGGAGGGCGCTCGCGCTGCAGGTTGGCAGGCCATACATTTTACCAGCGCTGAAAAGCTGAAAACTGATCTCGCCGCACACGGTATCGAAATTTAAGTTACTTCGATTGGCACCGGAGGCAGCAAAAAATGCTGCCTTCAGCGCGCCCGAACGACCCAGGCAGGAATCATCTGGCTGACGAGCCGAGTCGTCTTGTGGCCCCTGGCCAGCATTTCGAGGTTCATGCCGGACTTGGCGGCGGCAATCGCGCTTTTCTTCGGCAGGATCAACCCGTATTCGAGCGGAGGAACGGTACGGCCGATCCGCTGGAAGAACGGACGGCGGTAATTGCGCGAGGGTGAAAACCGCGCCGCCTGCTTGTGAATCGCCAGATGTTCGAGCACTTCCTCGATCCAGCCGCTTTGCGGACGTGCGCCTGCTTCAATGAATAACAGCCACTCACCCCGTGCGCTGCGCAGCACATCCTTGATATCCCAGTGATTGTGGAACCGGCAGCCGGCGGCATCCGCCACACGCGACGAGCCATCGCGCGATGCGTGATCAAGAATGATCACATCACTCACGAGCCCTTCGACAGCGGCAGTAACAAGGATTGAAAGCGTTTGCGCAAGCTCGGCTTCCTGGTCCCGGCATTCCATAAAAACAGTCAGCATTTCTGACCCTTAACCCATAGAAATGGGGAAAGCCAGCAAGGAACAAAGTTTGTTCTTGCAATGTTCTCATTTCAAAGGTAGGAATTTAATCATCGAGAACGGGAAGTGATCCCGTCAGGAGCCATCAATGACAGAGCTGTCCCAACTGCGGCAGGGTGCGTTTGCGCCCGCCCATACGGCTGACATTGCCGATGCACTGGTCCAAACGTCCGGCCTCAGGATCGAGATCGATCGCCGGCGCGGCAGAGGTGCGGGTCTCAACCCGAGCGGACGCTTCGAAGAGGGCCGTCGCGAGGTTTTCGATGATGGCTGGCAGACGATCGAGGAGCTGGAACCGTTTCGCACCGAAGTGCAGGTGGAAAAGCCCAAAACGGCGATCACTCGCAATGACAGCCCCGATATCGGTTTCGACCGCTCGATCAATCCCTATCGCGGCTGCGAGCATGGCTGCATCTATTGCTTTGCCCGCCCAAGCCACAGTTTCATGGGCCTTTCGCCGGGGCTCGATTTCGAGGCAAAACTGTTCGCCAAGCCGGATGTGCCGCGTTTGCTTGAGCGGGAGTTGAGCAGGCAGGACTACAAGGTGCGGGCGATCGCGATCGGCACCAATACCGATCCTTATCAACCGATCGAGCGGGAATGGCGGATCATGCGCCAGATCCTCGAAGTGCTGCAGAAGGCCAACCATCCGGTGGTGATTGTGACGAAATCGGCGCTCGTCATGCGCGACATCGACATTCTCTCCGACATGGCGTCGAAGGGGCTGGCCAAGGTCGGGATTTCGGTGACGACGCTGGACCGCAAGCTGGCCCGGACGATGGAGCCACGCGCTTCGACGCCGGCCAAGCGGCTGGAAGCGATCAAGGCCTTGTCCGATGCCGGCATACCGACTGCGATCATGGCGTCGCCGATCATTCCGGCGCTGAACGATCACGAGATCGAACGCATTCTGGAATCCGGCCATGCGGCGGGCGCGACGGAAGCAAGCTATGTGCTTTTGCGCCTGCCCCTGGAAGTCAGCCCGCTGTTTCGCGACTGGTTGCTGCGCAACTACCCGGATCGCTACCGGCATGTCATGTCACTGATCCGCTCGATGCGAGGCGGCAAGGATTACGATGCCGAATTCGGCAAGCGGATGAAGGGCGCCGGTCCCTATGCCTGGCAGATCGGCCGCCGTTTCGAAATGGCGACCAAGAGGCTGGGGCTTGGCCGGCGCGGCATGCATCTGCGCGACGACCTGTTCATCCGCCCCAATGGTGGCGGCATCCAGCTGTCGCTTCTGTAGAGGATAAGCATCGATCTGGAGGAGACACGCAGGAAGGGAAACGTCCAAGAATGCCCGCGCATTCTGAGCCAGATTTGCTTCCAGTCCTTCACATATTGCGTTTGGTATCCTCGCGCCTCCCCCTGAGGCTAGGCGCATTCAACTTCGTTCTCGGTCAGGTCTCCGCCCCCTTGCCCCGCCGAGAACATCGCCCCGAACCCGCTGCATTCATGCAGTGGAAAGCGAAGCCGCACTCGCTTTCGGGGCTTGCAGGAGATCGGGACGGCGTGCGAGCCTGCCGCCATGTTGGTTCACACGCCGCCCGATTCTCCGATGCCTTTCGATACTCCCCTCACCTGTGATTTCAGCCTGGAACTGGCCGCCCGTGACGCCGGGCACTGGCCGGTTGCCGGAACCGACGAGGCAGGCCGTGGCCCGCTTGCCGGCCCCGTGGTCGCCGCCGCGGTGATCCTTGATCCCGCCAATATTCCGGCCGGTCTCAACGATTCCAAGAAGCTGAGCCTCAAACAGCGCGAATCCCTGTTTACAGCGATCATGGCGACGGCGCATGTGTCGATTGCCTCTTCCGGGCCGAAGCTGATCGACGAGATGAACATTTTGCGCGCCAGCCTCGACGCGATGCGCCGCGCCGTCGCCGGCCTTTCGGTCGCTCCCGCCCATGTTCTGGTCGATGGTCGCGACGTGCCCAAGGGTCTTTCCTGCTCGGGCACAGCCGTCATCAAGGGCGACAGCCGCTCCGTCTCCATCGCAGCAGCCTCAATCGTCGCCAAGGTGACGCGCGACCGAATGATGGACCGCGCCGGTCTCGTCTATCCGGCCTATGGCTTTGCCAAGCACGCCGGCTACGGCACCAAACAACACCGCGACGCGATCATCCTAGACGGAC
Source organism: Neorhizobium sp. UBA3556 (assembly GCA_002376235.1). Taxonomy (GTDB): domain Bacteria; phylum Pseudomonadota; class Alphaproteobacteria; order Rhizobiales; family Rhizobiaceae; genus Neorhizobium. The sequence goes on from DFNX01000003.1 coordinate 527,674, forward strand.
CCTGCCCGCTGCACCGGATGAGTTTTAGACCGCTGAAGAAGGATGACGGGGCGTAGGAATAGCTCCTCACCGAATGATTGCAGGACTGATGCGCCTCGCGGAAACGAGTGCCGTGCGGTCTTTCTGGAAGCAATAGGCTTCAAACATCATTGCGACGCCACGGGCACAAAGCTATGTATGGCGGCTTCAGACACAAGTCGTGGAGAAACGCGATTATCAAGATAATGGTTCTGCTGCATGCCGCTGTGGGCATGGGCTGGCAGTCACCGCCGAAAGGTACCAGTTTGAAGACTTTGGGCGAAGCTGAAGAACAGGGTTTCATCCTTATTCGCGGCGAATTTCAGAAACGGCAATTTCGCCTTACGCAGAAGGGCTTCGATCATGTCGAGCATGACAGACGACGCCTGGAGGCCCGCAGGCTCTGAACCGAAACGCAGAAGAAGGGCGCTGGTAGCATTTTACCAGGCGCCAGGTGATTGCACCTAGCAAACAAGAAAAAAGCCGGGCGTTTCCACCCGGCTTTTCAAATTCCATATCCGATCAGAGCGATCAGTTCAGGCGCGACTGTACCTTGGCGACGGCGTCCTTGAAGAGGGCGGTCTGGGTAGGCTTGTCGGTCTTGGACGCGATGACCTTGCCTGCGGCTTCGACTGCGATGTCGATCGCGGCAGCGCGGACGGCGGTGATGGCGTCGGCTTCAGCCTGCTTGATCTTCTGTTCCGAGAGAGCGTTGCGGCGAGCAACGAATTCCTCGGTCTTCTGGCGGGCTTCTTCGGTCAGAAGGGCTGCTTCGCGTTCGGCGGCGGCAATCAGGGCTGCAGCTTCGGCTTCGGCTTCCTTGCGCTTCTTCTGGTATTCGGCGAGCAGTGCCTGGGCTTCCTCACGCAGGCGCTTGGCCTCGTCGAGTTCGCCACGGATATTGTCGGCGCGCTTGTCGAGCGAGCGGCCCACAACGCCCGGAACCTTGATGTAAACCATCAGGCCAATGAAGAGGACGAGACCGATAAGGGCCCAAAATGTTGCGTCCATGGATCAGGCTCCCGTCTTGGCAGCTGCGACAGCAGCCTTGATGTCGTCGCCGGTGGCCTTGCCGCCGATCAGCTGATCGACGATTGCGGTCGCGGTGTCTTCGGCAATCGCGCCGACTTCGGCAAACGCCTTGGACTTGATTTCGCCGATGCGGGCTTCCGCCGCAGCGATCTTGGCAGCAAGCTCGGCCTCGATCGCGGTGCGATCGGCCGCGGCCTTCGCCTTGGCGTCATTACGGGCAGCTTCGGCAATGCCGTTTGCCTTGGAACGGGCGGCAGCCAGTTCCTTTTCGTAAGTCTCCACGGCAGCGTCGGCTTCCGCCTTCAGACGGCCGGCTTCTTCGAGATCGCCGGCGATACGGCCCTTGCGATCTTCGATGATGCCGCCAACGCGCGGCATGATGACCTTCTGAATCACGAGATAGAAAAGGCCGAAAGTGATGGCGAGCCAGAGCAGCTGCGATGCGAAATGCGACGAGTCGAATGGCGGGAAACCCGCAGACTCGTGCTCTCCGCCGTGAGCGACGCCGGTTTCGGTATGAACCTCGCCTGCGGGCGCAGCAGGCGTTTCAGATGCGGCCGGCGCGGTCTGCGCGTATGCCGAGGTCACGAACATCATCACCTCCAGGTGAATTCTATATAAAGTGGATCACGGCTCACCGTTTCCGGCCGGCCGTGATCCTATCCTATGCCGCTAGACGATAGTCTTAGACAGCGAACAGGAGAAGGAGAGCTACGAGCAGCGAGAAGATGCCCAGAGCTTCCGTAACGGCGAAGCCGAAGATCAGGCGGCCGAACTGGCCATCAGCAGCCGACGGGTTACGCAGAGCGCCCGACAGGTAGTTGCCGAAAATCGTGCCGAGGCCGATGCCTGCGCCACCCATGCCGAGGCATGCGATACCTGCGCCGATGTACTTTGCTGCTTCCGCGTCCATGATGAACTCCTTCGAATGGTTTGTTGCGGCTTTGGACTGGTGCTGGAAGCACCAACGACTTTATTTCTCAGTGACCGTCCGGATGCAGGGCATCGTTCAGGTACATGCATGTCAGGACTGCGAAGACGTAGGCCTGAAGGAATGCAACGAGAAATTCCAGACCAGTCAGAGCGACGGTCATGATGAGGGGCAGGATGGCCGTACCGATGCCGAGTGCGCCGAGTGCGCCGAGCGAGGTGACGAAGCCTGCGAAAACCTTGAGCGTGATGTGGCCAGCCAGCATGTTGGCGAAAAGACGAACCGAGAGGCTGATCGGGCGGGCGATGAAGGAGATGACCTCGATCAGAACAACCAGCGGCAGAAGCGCTCCGGGAACGCCCGACGGCACGAAAAGCTTCAGGAAGCGAAGACCGTGCTTGGCAAAACCGTAAACAACGACGAGACCGACAACCAGGATCGACAGGGCGAAAGTGACGATGATCTGGCTGGTGACGGTGAAGAAGTAAGGGAACATGCCGATCAGGTTCGCGGTCAGGATGAACATGAACAGCGAGAAGACCAGCGGAAAGAATTTCATGCCGTGGCTGCCCGCACCTTCGCGCAACATATTCGCGACGAATTCATAGGACATTTCGGCAACCGACTGCGCGCGGCCCGGGATCAGCGAGCGCTGCGACGTGGAGAAATAAAGGAAGCCGGCTGCAACTGCTACCGTCGCGACCATGAACAGGGAAGCATTGGTGAAGGAGAAGTCGACGCCACCGATCTCGATCGGAACGATCTTGCTGATCTGGAACTGATGGATCGGATCGTTTGCCACCGTCTACCCTCTTTCGTTCACCGCTCATGCGGCCTGTTTTGACGAGACGAGAAAACTCGCCTCACTTTTTGTCCTGACTGCTTCGGCCATCAAGATGCGGCGGCTGAGCCACCATACCCACGGCGCGGAGCACACTTAACACACCAGCACAAAAACCGAGGAGGACAAAAAGTATCATCCCCCAAGGTTTTGAGCCGATGGCCCAATCGATCAGATAGCCTATGACACCGCCGACGGCGATGGCAGAGATGAATTCGGAGGATATCTTCAATCCGAGCGCCATGCCCTTGCGGCTGGCTTCCGATTGTCCGTTTCCCCGATCCTCTGCCGCGCTTTCGGCTTTTCTTTCAGCCAAAGCTGAAGAAAGGCGTTTACGGCGCTCATCAAGACCATCATCAGGCTCGTTCATCGCGTCCTCCATCACCGGCTCTCCCGTGCGGTGAAGCCGCACGACGGTTAGCGAGGGATTTCGCGCCTTCCGGCCCTCTTTCAAGTGCGCGCAACATAGTTTTCACCGCCTTGCTAGTCAAGGCGGTGAACAAGCTTGCCCCAAGGGTTTTAAAGCCAATGAATTCATCGCCTTAAAGCTTGAGCGGCAGGATAGCGAATAAAACTGATGCGGGAATCGGCGGCTAATAGGGCGCTTGTATCAGCTCCAACCACCACCATAGGTTCTGTAGAAGACATGCAGACCGATGCGACCCACCTTCTTCATCGTCTTCGCCCAGTTCGGCCGAACATAGGTCGCGTGATAATGTGTCGCGGAACCGACCTCTGGCAGCCAGATCTTGCCAGCGGTCGTCGCCATGGCCACCTCGCGCGCCACTTTCCAGTGGTCTGCCGAGCGAACCCGGTCCTTGATGTTGTCGCAGGCGAAGGAAAACTGGCAGCGATTGCGCCAGTCTTCGTTCTGGTAGACGACATCACAGATTGTCGAAGGATAGGCCGGATTGCGTACGCGGTTGAGGATAACCTGGGCCACGGCCGCCTGTCCGCGCACCGATTCGCCCCGCGCTTCGAAATAGATGCCTGACGCCAGGCATTGCTGCTGCTTAGACGCAAAAGAATCAGCCGGCAGCGGATTTGCCGCCCAGGCGTGATCCTGCGGGCCGATCGGCGGGATGAACCTCCCGGCCTCGGGTTTCTTGAGAATCGCATCGAAAGGAGACTGGCGGGAGAAATCTGGAGAAGATGAGGCGTAGGCCGTCGCCAGAATGTCTGCCCGATCGTTGGTAACCAGGCTGGCGATCATCGGCGGCAGGCTCTTTTCCTTGACCTCATCCTTGCGGAAGTAGAATTCGGCGACTTCGACCGGCTGCTGGTTGGTGTGCTCGCCCTTGTCGACCTTGACGAAGGCAGTCATCTCGTCCTCGTCATCGACAGGCTTGGTCAGCGAACTTGAGCGCTCAAGGATGGAACCGGCGGAAAATGCCTTGGGCGGCAGCATCGGCATGACGGCAACGATCCGGCCCTTTTTCTCGGTACGGTTGATGCGGTCCTCGTCGGGTGTGCCCTCCCCCGGCTTGTCCTTGTCGGCCAGAGCCACCTTGCGCCCGTCCGGCAGAACGACGCCCGCATCGCCACCCAGCACATGAGAACCACCCGGGAACGCGATAGAGGCGGTGTGAAGCGATCCTGCCGGTGACTGGGTGATAACCATGCGCCAGCTTTCGGAGGATCCGTTGCGGCCGGCAAAAAGATCGGTGAGATCACCTTGGGAGGGCACTGCCGGGAAGGCCAGCCAGGCGGTAAAACCCAGCAGAACCGGTGAGGCCAACCTGTCCCAACGCGGCAGGGACCTCTTACGCAGAACTCTTTTCGAACGCAAAACGGCAACTCCACAAGGTAACCATAGAGGCCTGCCAGCACTCCCAAGGGAGCCGACAGGGCAGCGACTATGGTTGAAGAATGAATCATTAACCTTGATGAGCGGTTAACGCGCACGGCGGAAAGCCTTGTGGCGCAAGCTTATTCAGCACACGCGCATTTAACAAAGGCGTGAATGCGATATCAGGGACACGCGCAGGCGGTGGTTTGTCGCAACTCCGGACGCAAAACCGGTTCCCACTTTTGCTGGAATTGCTCCAGTCAGATGATCACATGCGCGCCGAGTTCGACCACCCGGTTGGCCGGCAGATGGAAATAGTCCGACGGGTCGGTCGCGGCGTTGGCCATGGCGATATAGAGCCTGTCCTGCCACATGGGCATGCCCGATTGCGCATCCGGGATAAGCTTGCGGCGACCGAGGTAAAACGATGTCGACATGATGTCGAATTTGAAGCCGGTTCTGCGCAGATAGGCCAAAGCCTGGGAGACATTGTGCGACTGCATGAAACCGTAGCGCAATTCGATCACGGTGAAGCGCTCGGAGATTTTTTCCACCCGATACCGCTCATCGATGGAAACGCGTGGCTTGTTGACCGTGCGGATCGTCAGAACGACGTTCTTTTCGTGCAGGACGTGATTGTGCTTGATGTTGTGGAGGAGTGCGGCCGGCGCTGTTTCCGGATCGCTGGTCAGGAAGATCGCGACGCCGGGTACGGAGACCGGGGCATGGTCCGATTTCTTCTCCACCATGGGCACGAAGGCTTCGAGCGGAACGTCGATGCGGCGGGTCTTTTCAAACAGGATCGCGGTGCCGCGTTTCCAGGTCCACATGATGAGGGTGAAGAACGCCGCCATCATGGCCGGCACCCAGCCGCCATCATGGATCTTCAAAAGGTTCGCACCGAGAAAGACCAGCTCAAACGCCAGCAGCGGCGAAAGCACTGCGATCGCTACCGTCTGCGGCCAGTTCCAGCGCAGCCGGACGAATTCGAAGGCCATCAGCGTCGTTACCACCATCGCGCCAGTGACGGAGATGCCATAGGCGGTGGCCAATGCCTCCGAGCTTTCGAAACCGACCACGAGCGCGATGACGCCGGCAAGCAGCAGCGTGTTGACTGCGGGCAGGAAAATCTGCCCCGTATTGGTCTCCGAAGTGAAGAGGATCTGCATGCGCGGCAGGTAGCCCAGATGGATCGCCTGACGCACCAGCGAGAAAGCACCGGTAATCACTGCCTGGCTGGCGATGATGGTTGCGGCCGTCGCCAGAAGGATGACCGGGATCAGCGCCCATTCGGGAAACATCAGATAGAAGGGATTATCCATCGCTTCCGGATGCTGGAGCACCATGGCGCCCTGCCCCAGATAGTTCAGCGTCAGCGCCGGATAGACCAGCAGGAACCAGGCCAGCTGGATAGGCTTGCGGCCGAAATGACCGAGATCCGCGTAAAGCGCCTCGGCCCCCGTAACAGTCAGGAAGACCGCGCCGAGAACCACGATGCCGGCAAAGCCTTCGCGCAGCATGAATTCCATCGCGTACCAGGGATTGAAGGCTCGAAGGATGCTGAGATCATCGGCGATGTGCACAAACCCGATCGCCGCCATGACGATGAACCAGAGCGCGGTGATCGGGCCGAAGAAGCGGGACACCATCGCCGTGCCCTTAGACTGGATGGCGAAGAGTGCGATCAGGATGACCACGGAGATCGGCAGAACGGCGCTGTCGAGCTTCGGCGTCACCAGTTTCAGCCCCTCGACCGCGGACATGACCGAAAGCGCGGGCGTAATCATCGCGTCGCCAAGGAAAAGGGCCGCGCCGATGAGGCCGAGCAGCATCAGCATGGCGCGCTGGCCATTGGCCGATTTGGTCAACAGCGCCAGAAGCGAAAGCGTGCCCCCTTCCCCGTCATTATCGGCCCTCAGCAGGAAGATCACGTATTTCAGGGTGACTATGATCGTCAGCGTCCAGATCATCAGGGAGATGAGGCCGATGATTTCCATATGGGTCACGCCATCGTTGGCGACGGGCTTCAAAGCTTCGCGAAACGCATAGAGCGGGCTTGTGCCGATATCGCCGTAAACCACGCCGACGGAGCCGAGGGTGAGTGCGAACAGGCTGTGAGTGCGCGTCTTTTCAGCAGCGTGATGTTCAGCGGGGTGACCCATGGAGTGCCTGACTTCGGTCCGCCTTTCAGGAGACGACGGACAATGGAATGGATAGCGGCATCCGGAATGGAGCGGGCGGAGTTCCAGACGACGTTTCGAAATAGCGGGCCTTGCTCAGTCTCAATTTCCTGTCCGAGAACGGCCTGCCTGCCGCCAGCTTTTAGAGCGAGGCGTCTGCAAGATGGCGATTGCCAAGATCAGGAGGCGGGGTGCCCCGGACAATGTAGGAAAAATGGCGCTTCAAAGCGCTGTTCGCAAGAGGCTTGCGGCGATCGGCCACAAGCCCTCCCACTATTCGAACACGATCGATGGCGCCTTGCGGCGAGACCCTTGCGAGAGCTGCGCCCAGACCTTGGCGGCAATCTCCTTGTAAATGCCGGAAATCTCACCATCCGGCTCGGCATGCACGATCGGTGTCCCGAGATCGGAGCGTTCACGGATATCCATCGTCAGCGGTACTTCGCCGAGGAAGGGCACGCCGATCCGTTCGGCCTCTGCGCGAGCGCCGCCATGGCCGAAGATGTCGTAACGCTTGCCGGTATCGGGCGCGAGGAAATAGCTCATGTTTTCGACAATGCCGAGAAGCGGGATTTCCACCTTGCGGAACATGGTCACGGCTTTCCGGGCATCGATCAGCGCCAGATCCTGCGGCGTCGACACGATCACCGCGCCGGCAAGCGGCACCTGCTGGGCCATGGTCAGCTGGGCATCGCCGGTGCCGGGCGGCATGTCGACGACGAGAACATCGAGATCGCCCCAGGCGACTTCGCGCAACATCTGCAGAAGCGCCGACTGAACCATTGGACCGCGCCAGATCATCGCAGTTTCCTCATCAACGAGGAAACCCATCGACATGGCCTTGAGGCCGTAATTTTCCATCGGCTTGATCAGTCGTCCATCGATCTGTTCGGGCCTGCCGGAAATCTTCAGAAGCCGCGGCACGGAGGGGCCATAGATATCGGCATCGAGAATGCCGACGCGCAGACCGTTTGCCTGCAGGCCGAGGGCGAAATTGACCGCGGTGGTGGATTTGCCGACGCCGCCCTTGCCGGATGCGACCGCAATGATCGCGCCGACGCCGGGAACTCCGGCCTTCACATTGCCCGGCCCGCGAGACGGGCCGCCTGCAGGCGCATGCGAATGGGAATGACTGGGCGCCTGCGGGGCTGGAGGTTGCTGCGGCGCGGCAGACGCCTTGCGATCCGCGGTCAGCGTGACCAGCGCGCCCTTGACGCCCGGCACGGCCGTGACCGCCTTTTCGGCGGCCAGCCGCAGGGGTTCGAGCTCCTGAGCCTTGTCGGAAGGCACGGTGATCGAAAAATAGACCTTTCCATCGGAGATGAAGACATCCGACACCATGCCGCGGGTTACGAGGTCGCTTTGCAGATCCGGACTGCGAACCTTGGCGAGCGCTTCCAGCACCTGGTTCTTCGTAACATCCGGCATATCGAACTCCTGCTTGCCATCTCGCGCATCCCCGGGTTTACAGCCCCGACGCACATTCCTGACTGTTATATAGGAGTTGCGGCTGCATACGGGCAAGATGAATAAAGCCGCTGTCCGGAAGGCAGCCCCTGGGCGCTCACTCCGGACAACGGCTTTTTTCTTGGTCGCGTCTCTTGGTACGCTTTTTGAAGTCCCCTCTGGACCTGTTTCTAAGCAAGCATGAAACGTGCCAGTCGGAAAGAGGGCTTTTCCGAGCATTTTCGGAGTGTTTTTCAGAATAAACGTCGAAGAATCTGGCATTCCGCACTGCAGCAAACAGTGACCGCACACCATTTGTGCAGATTAGAGAAAGCCTATTTAATCAGTCCGATACGCAAAGCCTTGGCAACAGCCTGGGTGCGATTGACGGTGTCTAGCTTCTTTGCTGCCCGGTTCAGGTAATGATTGACGGTATGCTCGGAGAGACCGAGGATATCGGCGATCTCGGCGCTCGTCTTTCCGGCGGCTGTCCAGGTGAGGCAGTCGATCTCGCGATCCGTCAGAAGATCGGCGCTTCGCACATCCAGGGTGCGGATTTCGGCAAGCCGATCGAAGATGTGGATTGCCGCAAAGGTGAGTTCCAAAAGATGCTGGCGGTCCGGTTCATCACCCATGCCGCCGACCACGACAGCCCCTCTGGCTCCCGCCGTATCATGGACCGGGATGCAGGCGCCGCGAGCTATGCCGAACTTTGCAAATACGGCTGCCATTTCCGGCGTTTCGGCATCGCGCTCCAGATCGAATGAGAAGGGCACGACCGAGCGGCGCAGCTGGCGCAGAACAAAGCTCGAGCGGATCAGGCCTTCGCGATCAAACAGCGACACGAGTTCAGCCGGCCAGTTGTTGATGATGGCGCTGCCGGAAAGGCCGAGCGCCGTTGCCGGAGGCAGGTTCAGAACCATGAAGTTCTTGAGGCCGTAGGACTCGACAAGCTTCTTTGTAAAACGGAAGACATCGAACTGGGTCTTTAAGCCTGAGATCTCTTCGACATCTACGTCGAAGGTCATCAGTTCGGCGGCCGTTTCCGTTTTGGACATTTTTTTTGCTTCTCTGTTCCGAATGCGCAGGATTATCGGCGCAAGCACACGAATCATTCAGGTGATTTTCGGAGATCGCTCAGTGAGAGAAAAGGCAAAAGCTGCAAGTTCCCTGCATTTCTTCCCGCATCGCGTGTCTTACAAGATCGAGAGCTTCCACTGCAGACTTAAAAGAGTTGTTAATTTTTGGCGCGATCAACATTTTTATCAATACTGACATGTAATCACCTTATCAGACTTTGCGAGCATGCAACATGGGAGAGTTATTATTAGCTGAGGATGAAATACATACTGACACGCATAAGTGGACAGTTGTGTCGCGATGTGGCGAATAGACACTCGGAAAAGCATCACCGCAGCCGGGAGGAAAAAGATGGCAACCATTCATCCGTTCAAAGGCAGTATCCTGTCTTCTACTTTGTGTGAACTGGGCGAAGGGATCAGCTTCGAAAACGAGACCAATACGCTTTGGTGGTGCAACATCCTCGGCAAGGCGCTTCATTCGCTCGATATGGCAAATGGCAGCGAAACCATTCATCCGCTCCCGGTCATGGCAAGCGTCGTCACACGCATCGATGCAGATCGCCAGTTGATCGGAAGCGACAAAGGCCTGTTCATTCGCAACCGGACAACTGGCGAACTTGCGCCACATTGCGAACTGGAGCCGGGAAATGCCGGCAACCGTTCCAATGACGGCCGGGTCCACGCTTCGGGCAGCCTTTGGATCGGTACGATGGGTCGCACCGCCGCCGATGGTGCGGGCGCAATCTATCACGTTGCCAAGGGCGTGGTGACGAAGCTTTACGACAGGATCAGCATCTCGAACTCGATCTGCTTTTCCCCTGATGCTGCGACGGCCTATTTCGTCGATACGCGCGGCAATCAGTTGATGGCGGTTGCAATCGATCCGGCAACCGGCCTGCCGACTGGCAAGCCGTCCCTTTTCGTTGATGGAGGCGCCGAGCCAGGCGGGATTGACGGGTCGATCTGCGACGCGAACGGCCATTTGTGGAATGCACGCTGGGGGCAAGCGGCGCTCGACCACTATGATGCCGGCGGAAGCCTCATTGAGCGATACCTCCTGCCGGCCAAGCGGACGACGTGCCCCGCCTTTATCGGCAATGGCCGGATCGCTGTAACCTCCGCATGGGAAGGGCTGGACGATGCCGGCCGCGCGGCGGATCCGGAGGCCGGCGCGACATTCGCTGTCGAGACCGGAGCGCCGGCCAAATACGATCCCGCCTATCGTCTGTGAGCCCTTCAGTCATCGTTCGGCTCACGATTTCGTCAGTCTAAAATTGCATCAATTCGGGAACCAATCCTGCTCCCCTTTGTTTTTTCAATGGAACCGCCACCGCGACGGCCTCCCGGTCGGGGAGCGGTTTTGTTGAACGATAACAAACGGAAAAGGTAGGAACACCATGAAGAAGACCCTTGGAGCACTCATCGCGGCCACGCTCATGACGTCCACCGCCCTTGCACCGGCATTCGCGCAGACCAACAATGCCACGCCGGCAACTCCCGCTGCACCCACGGCACCGGCCGAGACCAACACGATGGCCCCTGCGGCCCCGGCCGCTGGCTCGACCACCACTTCTGCAGCGGCTGACGCGTCCTATCTCACCGAGCAGGCTGCAACCCAGATCAGCGCCAATGATTATATTGGCAAGCAGATCTATAATGCCGGCGACGAGAGCATCGGCAAGGTCAACAACCTGATCCTCGAAGAAAATGGCGGCATCGTCGCGGCCGTAGTCGGCGTCGGCGGCTTCCTCGGCATCGGCGCGAAGGATGTTGCGCTGCCGATGAGCAAGGTCAGCATGACCCGTGATGCGACCAACAATGACGTGCGCCTGACCACGACCGAAACGGCCGAAGCGCTGCAGGCCGCGCCGGAATTCAAGACGCTGGGCGACAAGCAGGCTGAAACCGACGCAACAACGACATCGTCCACAACGATGACGCCGGCTGAACCTGCTGCGCCGGCAGCCCCTGCCACGGGCGGCGACACCAACTCGTCAACGGCTCCGAAGCCTTAAGCTTCAAGCCCGGAACGAGCCATCCGCCACGCGTGATGCGATGAGGAGGGAAAAGGGCGGTGCCGCGGCGCCGCCCTTTCGTCTTTTTACAAAAGCGAACAGAGCCGCAATGCTTCATAGATCGCGGCGTGGATATTGCGGCTCGAAACCGCATGCCGATCCTGACAAGATCGAAGGCGGCATTTTCATTCTTCACAGACAATGGCGCGCGTCGGTCGATCAGGGCGCGACAATCCACCGCCCCTCAATTTCTAGACAACGGCTTCAATACGAGAAACAGGTCGACTTGGCCGCAGTGCCACGTTTCACCACGACCTGGCCGACCTGCCGCACGACGAGGTCAGGATCGAGCGAAAGAACATCATCCTCTTCGGCATAGATGTCGTAGCGGATCTCGACGCCAGGCGTTCGAGTTCCGACAGGCGTCAGTCGATGATGCCGATCATTTCGCGGCGGCGGGGATTTCGGATCAGAAGATTGATCTGGCTGCCGGCCATCTACCCTCTCCCCGGCACAGGAGAATATTGCCCGGGAAGAGCCGTTATCCATGTCTAGAGGCTGGCCAGAGCCTTTTCGGGTTAAATCGATGATGCCATCACGAGAGGTTCAAGTCCAAACCGAGCACCGAGCTAAGGAAAAAGGCGAAAAGCCCCACGGCCACTAGCGCCAGCACGAAGACTGCCGCCATCGTGCCGCCTGTGCGCAGCAGCGCTCGCGTCTCGCCCTTTTGCCCCTGATCGTAATGCCACTTGACGGCGAAGAACATGGCCAAGCTTAACGCAAGAACCTTAAAGATAAGAAAGACTATAGGAACCCAATCCATATCGAAGACTCTCATGAGTATCAGCTTCGCGCCTTATGGTCCCTTCCCAGGCAAAAGCATAGCTCTTATAATGCAATGCTGACATGTAAACGCGGTTGGTGGCTTGGAGAATTGTCTCGCTGGGTTCGGCGAATGATCGCAATGGGCAAGCCGCCCGAGATCGCCGGTTGCCCCACCCGCCGCTCAGATCCGCTCAAGCGCCAAAAAATCATGGTAGTGGTCCTGCAGATAGCGCAGCGTGGCGGCGCCATCGACCGGGCGGCCGTAGTGATAGCCCTGCCCCATGCCGCAGCCAAGCGCGCGCAGCATGTCGACATCGGCCTCTTCCTCGATGCCCTCGGCGACGACGGAAAGATCGAGGCCCTGGCACATGGCGATGATGGCGCGCACGATATGTTCCGACGCCCGGTCAGAGGTGATGCGCGAGATGAAGGCGCGGTCGATCTTGACCTTGTCGAAGGTGAAGTCGCGCAGCCGGCCAAGACTGGACTGGCCGGTACCGAAATCATCGAGCGAAATGCGGACGCCGGTTGCCCGCAGTTCCGAGATGATGCGCTGGGCGGTATCGGCCGACGTCATCACCGCGGTTTCGGTGATTTCCAGTTCGACACGCCGCGGATCGAGGCCGACACGCGAAAGGGTCGAGAGAATGTTGCTCGACGTGCCCGGATCCATCAGCTGGGCGGAAGAAAGATTGAACGACAGGAAAAGCTCGCGCGGCCATGAGAGCGCCGCCTCTGCTGCCTTGCGCAGCAGCGTGTCCGACAGCGCATCGATAAAGCCGCGCTCTTCGGCCAGCGGCACGAAAACGGCAGGCGACACGAAGCCGAGATCGGCATCACGCCAGCGCGCCAATGCCTCGAACCCTGCCACCATGCCGTCGCGGATGCGCACGATAGGCTGAAAATGAACATCGACCGCGTCGGTGATGATCGCATTGCGCAGCGCCTGCTCGATCTGCGTGGCGCGCTTCATTTCCTGAGCGATTTCGGTGGAATAGACGGTTATCTGGGCGCGGCCGCGGCGCTTGGACCGGTAGAGGGCCGTTTCGGCGCTCTTCAGCAGGTTTTCGAATTCCTCACCTGCGAAAGGATAGATGGCAAAGCCGAAGGATGCCGAGAGGCGAACATTGCGGTCGCCCAGATCATAGGGAGCGGATAGCACATCCTTCATCATCTGACCGATGCGCTCCGCCCCTACCCGCTCGAAGACGAGAGGAAGGACAAAAGCGAACTCGTCGCCATCATGGCGCGTCACGGTCGCGCCGTCGGGCATACAGGCCTTCAGGCGATGGGCGACCTGGCAGAGGATCTCGTCGCCGGCTTCCGAACCGAAGAGATCGTTGATCGGCTTGAAGCCATCGAGATTGGCGATGCAGATGGCAAAGGGGGCAGGATCGTCGGCGCGCTCTGCCGCAAGTGCGCGCACCTTGTCACGCAACCGGTAGCGGTTGCCCAGGCCCGTCAACGGATCGCTGTAGGCCATGGCCTGCAGCTCGTTCTGGCTGACGTGCGGCAATGGGTTGCCCGCTGACTTCATAAAAAATCCTGCTTGTCGAAACAGGCGAAGGATGCGGGAGAAAGATTAAGAAACTCTGCCGGTGTATCAGCTTATGCCACAACTGCTGACAAAAGAGATCAGGCTTCGGCCTCGATCTCGTCTTCGACTGATGCCAGATAACGCTGGAAGACCATATCGAGCGCTTCGGGGCTTATGGGCTTCAAGATCACGTCATTCATGCCGGCATCGATGCAGGCTTCGCGGTCACGGTCGAAGGCCTGCGGCAGAACGCCGATGATCGGTACAGCCTCGGCAGCATCCTCCAATGCGCGGATCGCGGCGGAGGCCTCGAAGCCCGTCAATTTGGGCAGGGTGACATCCATCAGAACGAGACGGGGCGAATGCTCGCGCCACAGGCGGACCGCTTCTTCACCATCAACAGCAAGCACATGGCGATAGCCAAGCCCCTCGATGATCTGGGAAAAGACGATCTGGTTGACCTCGTTGTCCTCGGCAACCAGAATATCGACGCTACCGTCCTTGCGTCCCGATTGAAGATTTGGCTCTTCGATCGATGGCAAGTTCATTTCGTCCACCGGCTTGCCAAGTTCACCGGCGACCAGAGCCGGCAAATCGAGCCCGAGAGAGGTGTCGGAGACGCGCAGTGCCGTTACGCCATAGGCTTCGGCAATTTGCGTCAACTCCGCCGGCATGCGGGCATCTATGACGACAAGATCGATGCGGACATCGGCTTCGGCGGCAAGCTGCAGAAACAGAGTGAACTCGTCTGCATCCGCGGCTGCGGAGACGTCAGCGACTTCCCGGGCCAGCACATCGATTGCCTCGGCCACCGTATCGGCGAAACGGCTGACAATAAGGATCTTTGCACCGGCGACGGCGGAAACGGGGGCAAGCGGCGATGCGGGAGCAGGGTCGCGCGTCATGTCGATCGGGACGAAGCCTGCGGCCCATTCGCTCGATTGCAGCGCATGGTCGGCATTGGCGCCGGCCGCAATCGAGGACACATCCTGCTTGACCGTCACGAGATAATAGCGGCCCGGCTTGCCGATACGGTATTTATGGACGATCGTCAGAACCGTCGATCCATCCGGGCGAGTAATACGCTCCGGAAGCTGAATGGGCTCGCCGGTCTCGTAGACATGCTGGTTGATCGGTACGAGGCGATCCTCGAAGGCCTTGTTGTTGATGTCTGACCCCTTGTGACCAAGGATCGCATCGGCCGGCAGATCGAGAAAATCGCAATTGGCCTTGTTGACCGCGACGAAGGTGGAATTGCGGTCCTTGACGCTGATCGGAAAAGGCAGGTTGTCGAGAACTTCTTCCGTCACCTGGACACGTTCCGTGTCGAGCCGCCACTGTTCCTCACGTTTCTTCTGCTCAGAAACATCCTTGATGACGCAGATCCCGTAACCGGACGGGAGGCGGCGCTTGGCGATATTCAGCCAACGGTCGGGGCCGGGGCGCTCAAGACTTTCGGAGCGTTCCTTCCAGAGACCGGCGATCTGTTCAGCCACCCAATCCTCGCGGCTGAGCGCGCGGCGATAATTGTGGCTGTCGGCGACGAGACGAATGCCGGCGTCATACATGGCGGACAGAAGGTCGCGGATACGGGTTCCCGGCACGAGGAGACGAGGCTGCACGCGTGTGATGCTCGCGATCTGCTGGCTGGCAAATACGACAAGATCGTTCCGATCATAGAGCAACACGGCCGCAGACAGGCCTTCGGCCAGTGCTTCCAGAATGGCAGTCTGAATGTTCGGATCCGCCGTGTCCAAATCATTCATGGATGAAACTCCGTATGCTTTCAGGACAGCTTTTGGCCAATCCCGGTCAGCCGATTCAACATTCGATCGGCAAAACTTCCTTCACGCTCGTCAGTAGGGAACATGCTGGCTGCAAGTCATCAACGAAGGACCGGGCTATTGTGGCAGTGCCCAGCTGGCCGCCACTCCGGTCATTCGCGAAGAGCAGAGATGCTCTCCCGGATTCATCCAATTTCTTTGAGGGGACCGTAGCCCGTTTACCTTAAGGCCGGATTAATGGCGTTCCTTGTTGAGACGATTGCCGAGGATAATCCTTCGCCGGGCCTTTTCTCCGCCGGCAGAATCCCCGAAAATAGGATCATGTCCGTAAAACTCCTGCCTGAAACACTGATCAACCAGATCGCCGCCGGTGAAGTCATCGAACGGCCTGCCAGCGCGACCAAGGAATTGATCGAAAACGCGATCGATGCCGGTGCGACACGCATCGAAATCGCCACGGCCGGCGGGGGCAAAAGCCTCATTCGCGTCACCGACAACGGATCGGGCATGGATGCCGCGGATCTGGAACTGGCGGTGCGCCGCCATTGCACGTCGAAGATCTCCACGACACTCGACGACATCCACACGCTCGGCTTCCGTGGTGAAGCGCTGCCGTCGATCGGTTCGGTCGCGCGCCTGACGATCACCAGCCGCCGCCATGGTGATCCGTCCGGCTTTCAGGTTTCCGTCGATGGCGGCAAGGCCTCTCCGGTCAAGCCGGCACCGGCCAATCAGGGCACGGTGGTCGAAGTGCGCGACCTTTTCTTCGCCACCCCTGCCCGGCTGAAGTTCATGAAGACCGAGCGGGCGGAAGCGGCGGCGATCACCGAAGTCGTCAAGCGCATGGCGATCGCCTTTCCGCATATCCGTTTCGTGCTGTCCGGTTCAGACCGCTCGACGCTGGAAATTCCGTCAACCGGCGAAGACCATCTTGCCCGCATGGCGCAGATCCTCGGGACCGAATTCAAGGAGAATGCGATCGAGATCGATGCCGGACGCGAGGACGTGTCACTATCGGGTTTCGTCGGCGTGCCGACCTTTCACCGCGGCAACTCGGCGCATCAGTTCGCCTTCGTCAACGGCCGCCCGGTGCAGGACAAGCTGATCCTGTCGGCGATCCGCGGCGCCTATGCCGAACAGATGCCGGCCGGGCGTTATCCGGTCGCGGTGCTTTCGATTGATCTCGATCCCGCCTTTGTCGACGTCAACGTGCATCCGGCCAAGGCCGACGTGCGCTTCCGCGACCCGCAGCTGGTGCGCGGGCTGATCGTCGGGGCGATCCGTCAGGCGCTGCACCGCGAAGGCGACCGCGCCTCTACGACCGGGGCGGCTGCCATGCTGCGGGCCTTCCAGTCCGGTTCGTCTCAGCAGGCTCCTGTGCAACAGGGCTTCTCCGAGACTGCCGGATCAGGATTTCCGCAGCGCTCCTATCCGCTTTCAGCCCCTCCGCAACAGAGCTGGACTGCATCGTCATCCCCTTCCCGGCCGCTCGATCTGGCGGGGGCACCCGCCCATCAGCCACGCCCGACACAGGCCGGTTTCGATGCGTTTTCCGCTCCGACAGCACGTGCCGATGTTGTCGAGGAAACCAGTTACCTGCCTGAAACGACGGCAGCCGGTTATCGTCTCGGCGCTGCCCGCGCGCAGGTTCACGAGAACTATATCGTCGCACAGACCGAGAAAGGGCTGGTGATCGTCGATCAGCATGCGGCGCATGAACGGCTGGTCTATGAGAGCCTGCGCAAGGCGCTGGAAAACGACCGGCTTGCCTCACAGGTTCTGCTGATCCCCGAGATCATCGACCTGCCGGAAGAAGATTGCGACCGGCTGATGGTGCATGCAACGGAACTAGACCGTCTCGGCCTTGCAATCGAACGCTTTGGTCCGGGCGCTGTTGCCGTGCGCGAAACGCCGGCAATGCTGGGAGAAGTGGATGCAAGCGCGCTTGTTCGCGATCTGGCCGACGAGATTGCCGAATGGAACACGGCAAGCGGCCTCAGAAACAAGCTCGAATATATCGCCGCGACCATGGCCTGCCACGGATCGGTGCGGTCCGGGCGGCGGCTGAAACCGGACGAGATGAACGCGCTTCTGCGCCAAATGGAAGCGACGCCCGGCTCCGGCACCTGCAACCATGGGCGGCCGACCTATATCGAACTCAAGCTTTCTGATATAGAGCGGCTGTTCGGGCGCAGTTGATAACTGTGCTGGTAATCGCAATTGGTTCGGGGTAGAGGGGACCGATGTTTTTCCGCAGGAGACGAGTCATGAACCGGTTTGAGGGAAGCGGCTTTCGCGAGGCCAAGATCCGCTATCTCGACGGCGACTATCAGATCCTCAGCGCCGGCTCTTACGTGACCTGTGCTGCGACCGGCGTGCATATTCCGGTCGACGAACTGCGCTACTGGAGCGTTGCGCGCCAGGAAGCCTATGTCGATTGCGCGACCTCGCTCGAAGCCGAAAAACGCGCCGGCACGCTGCCGAACCAGCAGGTGGGCTAACTCTCAGCCCTTGGCCGCGCCTTCGCGCAGCCGTCTTTTTAGGAAATTGTTGAATGCCGTCTCGATCATGGCCGCAGGGCCGTTCGGATCGTCGAAAACCATGTCGACCTCGACAATTTTTGATCTCTCCAGCAATGTTTGGGCCGGGCCGGAATGGCCGGCGAGACGGGCTGCGTCCTTGGCCGTGGTCGCAAGGATCAGGTCTTCGCGCTCGGCATCATCGAGCAGCGACTGGATCTCGTCCCCGGTGAAATAGTGATGGTCGGGGAACGAGCGGGTCGTCGAGGTCATCCCGCCGATGGAGCGGACGGTGCGGTAGAATTTTTCCGGGTCGGCGATGCCGGCATAGGCCAGCACGTTGCGGCCGGCCAGAGCTTCGTGCGGACGGGGTTGCAGGGTTGCCACATGGATTGCCTTGCCGGCGCGGGCAGCCTTGCGGACCAGCGCATCGGCCGCGTCTCCATTGCCGACCTTGAGGATGGCGGAGAGCTGGTGCATCTGTTCTGAAATCGGAGCGCGGACAGGTCCACCCGGCACGAGGTGGCCGTTGCCGATGCCCCTTACGCTATCGATCACGACCAGAGCGAAATCCAGATGCAAGCGTGCGCTCTGGAAACCATCATCCATGATGATGAGATCAGCGCCTTCGGCCGCCAGTTTCCTCGCACCATCTACACGCTTGCGCGAGATCACCGTCATGGTCTCTGCCGCCAGAAGCAGCGCCTCGTCACCCACGGCATCGGCCCGGTGGCGATCCCGATCGACCAGCGTCGTCACATCCAGCGAGCCGCCGTAGCCGCGGGTCAGGAAACCCGGCCTATGGCCCATCGCCTTGGCAGCCCTTGCGAGCGCAATCGAGGTCGGGGTCTTGCCGGCGCCGCCGACGGTAAAATTGCCGACGCAGATGACCGGGATCGGGGCGGAAGCGCGTTTGGCCCTGCGCATCGTGCGCCCCGCAATTGCGCCGTAGATGGCCGAAAACGGCATTAGCGCGAATGCGCGCCAGTCAGCCTTTTCCCACCAGAAAGGCGGCGCTTCGGAAACCATCGTGGCTAATCCCCTGCGGAAACGGCGCTGGACGAAGCCGGAGTGAAGATGATGTCGGAAACCGCGGTAATATCGGCGAGGCAATGATCGGCGAGTGCGGAAAGCGTCTGGCGTGTTCCGGTGCCGGTCAAGACGGCGAGGTTAAGGCCGGCGCCGGCAGCGCGGCCCATATGCATGTCGTGATTGTTGTCGCCGACCATCGCGACCTGTCCCGGCTGAAGACCGACGGCTTCGCAGAAGGCCAGCATCATGCCCGGCTGGGGCTTGGTGCCAAATCCGCTGTCGTAACCGGCGATGAAATCGACATGGCCAGCGATGCCGAAGCTCTCAGCCATGCGGCGGATCGCCCTTTCGTTATCACTGGAGGCGATGCCTAGCTTCAGACCGCGTGCCTTCAGATCCGAAAACACCGCCGGAAGATCGGCAACCGGCACGGAGAATTCCGCGGCCCGAAGGAACAGTGCATCCAGTTCGCGGGTCAGATCGGCTACATCGAGCGGTGATCCGGCAGCGACGAAACCTTCTGCGATCTCGGCGGAATTGCCTGCGGCGAGCAGGCTGTCAGCCTTGGTCTTGCCAGTGTCCGGATCCATGCCGCCTGCGAGAAGGAGAACAGGTTCGAGCGCTGCATTGCCGGCTGCGGCGATGCGGGCAGCCTCGCGGTTTACCGGTCCCCAGCTTTCGTCGTAACGGATGAGCGTGCCGTCCTTGTCGAAGAGTATGCCCGCAATCGCGGGAGGCGCAGTCACCGGCCGCTCCCGATTACGGCGGCCTTCGGCTGCAGGCGCGCCGTGACGGTCAGCGGATTGATATAGGGTTCGAGCGCCTTGATGGTTTTGGCAAGCGCACCACGCATGTCTTCCATCGCATCGATCCCCGCATCCACCATCTTGGCTCGGGCGGCATCGGTGATCAGCAGGTAATGGACGGCCTTGGCCAGCATCTCGACATCCTTGACCACCCTTGCTCCGCCCTTGCGGACGAGATGCTGGTAGGCGTCGCGGAAATTCTGGATATTCGGGCCAGTCAGGACAGCGCAGCCGATCATGGCCGGCTCCAGTGGGTTCTGGCCGCCTTCATTGGTCAATGAGCGACCGACAAAGGCAATTTCGGTGAGACGCAGGTAAAGCCCCATCTCACCGATGGAATCGCCGAGGAAGATATCCGTTTCCGGCGTCAGCTCGTCATTGCGCGAACGACGGGCGACCACGAGGCCCTCTTCCTTGAGCATGGCTTCGATTGCGTCTGCCCGGTCGGGATGGCGCGGCACGATGATGGTCAACTGGCCGTTTTTCGGCTTTAGCGCCCGGTGAACGGTCGCTGCCGCCTTTTCCTCGCCGTCGAAAGTGGAGATCGCAGCCCAGGTCTTGCGGTCGCCGATTTCGGCCTTGTATTTCGCCAGAAGCAGCTCGTCGCAGGGTGGCGGATCGGTATCGCTTTTCAGGTTGCCGGAAACGATCACCGGCCATGCGCCGAGATCACGGAAGCGCTCCGCATCGAGATCGGACTGTGCAACGACAAGCGCCATCTTTTCAAACAGCGCCTCGGCCATCTTGGCGTGATTGCTCCAGCGGCTGAAGGAACGGTCCGAAATGCGGGCATTGACGCGGATCTGCGGAATACGGCGGCGCGCGAGTTCGGCAACGGTTGTCGGCCAGATCTCGGATTCCGCCGTGATGCAGGCATCCGGTTTCCAGTAGCCGATAAAGCGCTTGATCGGGAATTTCACATCGACCGGCACGTATTGATGAATGACCTCGCCGCCGAGCCGGGCTTCGACAAGAGCCGCAGAGGTGACCGTACCGGTCGTCAGCACGACATGGATTTCGCGGCGGCGCAGCTCGCGGATCAGCGGCAGGATGGAAAGTGTTTCGCCGACGCTGGCCGAATGGACCCAGACCAGGGGGCCGTGAGGACGGGGATGGCTGGCATAACCCAGCCTTTCAAGCCGCCTCGAACGGTCTTCCTTGCCCTTCATCGCCCGGAAGGCGAGATAAGGCCCGGCTAAAGGATATAGCGCCACGCCTGCAAGGCGATAGCCGGCAAGAGCCATGCGAGCCGCAGCACCGCTCATTGCTCTCGCTCCATATCCGTGCCTAGCGCCATCAATACCTCACCCCGGAGCACAGTTTAGCCCGACTTACCTGCTTCATAAATGCGTCAAAAAAGCGGGCTTCAGGTGAAGCTCGCCACAACCTGAAGCCCTATCATATTTTCGACACCTTGTGTCAGGCCTATTTGTTCTCAGGGTCCAGAAGGCGGTGCATATGGACGATGAAGTAGCGCATTTCAGCGTTGTCCACAGTCGACTGCGCCTTCGAACGCCAAGCGGTCAGCGCCGTGGCGTAGTCGGGATAGATACCGACGATGTCGAGGGCAGACAAATCCTTGAACTGGACACCGTCCAGGCTTGCAAGCTCGCCGCCGAATACCAGGTGCAAGAGCTGCTTCTTTTCGCTCGATTGCGTCATTTCAAAATCCGTCCATCTCTTGAATAGAAGCCCTTCCTCTGCGGCATTCCGCCACAAAGGTCAACCCGCAGCGCCGGTCACAAGATGAGGCAGAAGCACTTGGCGCGCATGGCGCGTGCCCGCCACCAGAACACCATGACTGACGGTTGTGCGATTATAGGTAAGGGGCTGGTCATCAAGGCCGGTCAATGCCCCGCCGGCGCGCTCCAGGATCAGGTCGGCCGCAGCCAGATCCCAGTCATGACTATCCTTCTTGACGATCGTGCCATCGATACGCCCGTCTGCCGCCATGGCCAGCCTGTAGGCAAGCGAGGGAACATGGCTCACCCGATGGATCTCAAGCTCGGGCTGCAGCCTTTTGACGATCTTCTCGTCGGCAGCCAGCACCAGTTCGCCGGCCTCCGCATCTGATCGCACAGTGATCGCCGCACCGTTTCTCAAGGCCGGACCATCCGCGACGGCCTGATATTCCTGCTGCAGCGCAGGTGCTACGAGAACGCCCGCCACCGGCCGCCCCTTGTGGACGACCGCAACCGATACGCACCAGATCGGCTCTCCCGCGATGAAGGCCCGCGTCCCGTCGATCGGATCGACCACGAACAGCGTCTCGCAGGCCAGCCGGGCGCTGTCGTCGTCGGTCTCTTCCGAAAGCCACCCGTAGTTCGGCCGAGCCTTCAAAAGAAGCGACTGGAGACGGTCATTGGCGGCGAAGTCAGCAGCGCTGACCGGCGAACGGCCCTCGTTCTTCCACCAGACTTCCGGCGATTGCCGGAAATAGCCGTTGGCGATCTCACCCGCCTGCCGCGCGGCATCGAGGATGAGATCGAGATCGGCGCTCCAGTTTTTATCAGAGGAAACCATTTTGTCAGAGGAGGTCATGGCGTCAGCTTCCCGCCAGCGTCATGCCCTCGATCGCGATGGTCGGCGAGGCGACACCGTATTTGCGGTCGATATCGTTTGCCAGCGTGAGACGCATGAACATGTCCTTGAGGTTGGACGCAATCGTCACCTCGGATACCGGAAACGCAAGCTTGCCGTTTTCGATCCAGAAACCGCTGGCACCACGCGAATATTCGCCGGTCAGCATATTGACGCCCTGGCCGATCAGTTCGGTCACGTAAAGCCCGGTGCCGACGGAGGCGATCAGCTCTTCCGGCGAGATATCGCCCGGCTCGAGCGCAAGATTGGTCGAGGCAGGGGTCACCGAGTTTCCACCGCGCACGCCACGGCCATTGGTCGGCAGGCCGAGTTCGCGGCCGGTCGAGGTCGACAGGAACCAGTGTTTCAGCACACCGTCCTCGATCATCGTCATCCGCTCGCCGGAAACACCTTCGCCATCGAATGGGCGCGAGGAGGAACCGCGCACGATCAGCGGATCGTCGGTAATGTTGAGACCGGATTTCAGCACCTGCTGGCCCATCTTGTCACGCAGGAAGCTGGTCTTGCGCGCAACCGATGCGCCATTGATGGCGCCGGCGATCATGCCGACGAAACCGCGGGCCATGCGGGGATCGAAAACCACGGTGACGTTGCTTGCGGTGGGCACCTGACGCGGATTGATGCGGGCAACCGCACGTTCGCCGGCACGCCGGCCGATCAGGTCCGGGGCGTCGAGATCGGCGTCATAAAGGCGGCTGTCGTAATCGTAGTCGCGCTCCATCTTCGTGCCAACGCCTGCGATAGCGCTGACCGAACGGCCGAAGCGAGTGGCCATGTAGCTGCCGGAAAAGCCGTGAGAGGTAACGAGGACCATGCCGCCCATGCCGGCGGAAGCACCGGCACCGGAGGAGTTGGTGACGCCGTTCACTTCCAACGCGGCGGCCTCGGCTGCGAGTGCGGCCTCACGCAGGGCGTCGGTCGGCACTTCGGTCGGATCGAAAAGATCGAGATCCGGATAGGATTTCGCCAGTCGGTCCGCATCCGCCATGCAGACGAACGGGTCTTCGGGAGAGACTTTCGCCATGGCGACGGCGCGCTCGGCAAGCGTCTTCATGTCAAAGCCCGGATTGGCCGATACGCTGGCCACCTTCTGCCCGACAAAGACGCGCAGCGCGAAATCGTCGCTTTCGGAGGATTCGGTCCCCTCGACCTTGCCGAGGCGCACCGAAACGGAGCGCGAGCGCGAGCGCACCACGACCGCGTCGGCCGCATCCGCGCCTGCGGCCTTGGCCAGATCGATCAGTTCGGAAGCACGGGATAAAAGCTGGGCGGAATCAATTTCAGAGCTCATATTTGCAAGCCTTTCGTTGCCGTCCCATTTATTGTGAGCGCTGCGACGCATCAAGGGCATCACACCTTTTCTTGACTGTGTTACCCCACCTATCAAAATTCCCGGCGACATATCTGTCCCGATCGAAAGTTTCTGCATGACCGCACCCGGCTCGCTGTTTACCGAAATGCTGCTTCTTCTGGCCGGAGCGGTCATCGCCGCGCCTCTCTTCAAGAGGCTGGGACTTGGAACGGTTCTCGGTTATCTCGCTGTCGGCGTCATCATCGGCCCGGTATTCCAGCGTATCACCGATACGGAAGAGGTTCTGCATGTCGCGGAATACGGCGTCGTCTTCCTGCTCTTCGTCATCGGGTTGGAGCTGAAGCCCTCGCGCCTGTGGCAGATGCGCGGCGATGTGTTCGGTCTTGGTCCCGTTCAGGTTCTCCTCACCGGACTGGCGCTTGCGGCATTTGCCTTCGAGACCGGAATGGCGACGTGGCAGGGCAGCCTGATCGTCGGCTTTGGCCTGGCGCTTTCCTCCACCGCCTTTGCATTGCAGCTGCTCAACGATGCCGGCGATATCAACAGCCGCTACGGACAGCGATCGTTTTCGGTTCTTTTGTTCCAGGATCTGGCGATCGTGCCGCTTCTGGCGCTGATCACCGTGCTTGCACCGGGAACGGAAGAACAGGCCGCCACGCCGCTTGTCGATTTCGCCGTTGCGATCGCCGCCATCGGCGCAATGATCATCGCCGGGAAATATCTGCTCAATCCGATGTTCCAGATCATTGCCCGCACCGGCGCACGCGAGGTGATGATCGCCGCTGCCCTGCTCGTCGTACTCGGATCGGCGGCGGCGATGCAGATGGTCGGCCTGTCCATGGCCATGGGCGCGTTTCTCGCCGGTGTGATGCTGGCGGAATCCTCCTATAGGCATGAGCTGGAAGCGGATATCGAGCCGTTCCGCGGCCTGCTTCTGGCGCTGTTCTTCATCGCGGTCGGCTTGTCGCTCGAACTCGAAGTGATCGTCGACCACATCCTGTTCATCATCCCGGCTGTCATCGTGTTCATGGCGGTGAAGGCGTTTGTCGTCTACGGGCTTTGCCGGATTTGGGGTTCATCTCATAACGACGCGATCCAGATCGCCTTCCTGCTGCCGCAGGGCGGTGAATTCGCCTTCGTTCTGTTCACCACCGCAACCGCCGCCGGACTTCTGTCATCCTCGACCGCCTCGCTTTTGATCGCCATCGTGACGCTTTCGATGGCGCTGACACCGCTTGGTTCCGCACTCGCCAGACGCCTGATGCATGGCGAGGCGCGGGAGGAACTGGACGAGGATTTCGCCGGCGCCGGCGCAGACGTGCTGATGATCGGCTTTTCGCGCTTCGGCCAGATCGCCTCGCAGATGCTGCTTGCAGGCGGCAGCACGGTCACCGTGATCGACGATTCCGCCGATCGTATCCGTCAGGCGGCCAATTTCGGTTTCCGCATCTATTTCGGCGATGGCACCCGCCGCGACGTTCTCGTGTCATCCGGCATCGAAAAGGCGAAGATCGTCGTCGTCGCGACGCAGAAGAAGGAAACGACCAACAGGATCGTCGAGCTTATCCAGTCCGAATTCCCCAATGTCCGTCTTTTCGCCCGCTCGTATGATCGCATCCACTCTCTCTGGCTGCGGGAAAAGGGCGTAGAATACGAGTTGCGCGAAACGCTCGAATCCGGCCTGCTTTTCGGCGCGAAGACGCTGGAGGCACTCGGCATGCCGGAGGCGCGCGCGGAAGAGATTCTCCAGGACATCCGCCGCCGCGACGAGGAACGCCTGCAGATCCAGGCGGTCGAGGGCATTTCGGCCGGGCGCGACAAGCTGTTCAACAGCCCGGTCAAGCCGGAACCGCTGATCAAGCCGAAACGCGTCAATGTTCAGGAAGAAGCGGTCGACGATGTGAATGCGGGTCTGTCGTTGGGAAAATGGTGACGCCGAACCCTCAGCCCTTGGCGACGAATGCCGTCTCCAGCGCATCCACCGCACGCTTCAACTCGTTCTTCACGTGGCTGGCCTCGTCCAGAATTTCCTGGGCTTTGAGGAAATCCAGAACGCGGAAACGGTTGACCTGCGGGCGCAGAAAAATGTGTGGCGGGTTGAGCTTCAGTTTCAGCGCGATACTGGCCTGCATGGTTAGCTGGCTGGCGCCGAAAAGACTATCGATGCGGCTGGGCGGATGGGTGCCGTCGCCTTCCGGAGCGCCGACCACATCGACACCGATGACCACATCGGCAAGATCGAGCAGCTGCTCGTAGGGAACCGGATTGAAAACGCCGCCATCGATCATGACCCGACCGTTGATCCAGACCGGCATGAACAGGCCGGGGATGGCAGCCGAAGCGGCAATCGCGGTCCGCAGGTCGCCCTCTTCCAGCACCACTTCGGACTGGCCATAATAATCGGTGACGGAGATCTTCAGCGGGATCGAAAGATCAGCGAAATCCTCCGGAATGTCGGGAGGAAGGAAGGCGTCGAGGATGGGATCGAGGTTGAAGTGACCAAAGCGAAAACCGCCCAGCTTGTCGCGCATCGAGGCGGGACCCAGTGTCCATAGGCGGTTGAAGAGCGAGTTGCGGTTGCCCATCGTGCGCAGCGTATAATCGCGGATATCCGTACCACGCATGCCCGACGCCATGCCGGCGCCCATGATTGCGCCGATCGAGGAGCCGGAAATCGCCACCGGCCTGATGCCGAGCTCATCAAGCGCCTCGATAACGCATATATGGGAAACCCCACGCGCGCCGCCGCCGCCGAAAGCGACCGCATAACGCAGACCCTCCCCGCTTGTCTCAGTATCCGTATCCGGCAGGGAGAGGCGTGTATTCATCGTGTGGTTCAGCCCGGCTGATATCGATAGAATTCGATCCGGCTGTCGCCGAACATCCGGCTTTCCAACGGCGTGAAGGCCTGATCGACAGTGATCTCGGCATCCGCTCGCTCTTCAAGCAGGACAAGGGCGTCCGGCGCCAGCCAGCCGCCGGTATGGGCCGCCAGCAATGCCTTTTCTCCCAATCCCTTGCCGTAAGGCGGATCGGCGAAAAGCAGGTTGAACGGCTCGATATTGCCGATCGAACCGAGGCTGGTCGCATCCCGGCGCAGAATACGGGCCCGGCCATGCAGGCCAAAGCTGTCGATATTCTCCCACAGCAGGCCCCTGCCCTCGACGCTGTTTTCGACGAACAGAGCCTGCTTGCAGCCACGCGACAGGGCTTCCAGCCCCACCGCACCGGTTCCGGCGAACAGGTCGATCACCCGTGTCGCATCGAGCACGTCCGGATAGACATGCCCGAGGATGTTGAACAGGCTTTCGCGGGTCCGGTCGATGGTCGGCCGGATATCATTCGTCTTCGGCGTGGCCAGAGCACGGCCGCGGAACTCACCCCCTACGATCCGCATGCGTCAGCCCCTGGAATTCCGCGGCTTGCCGCCCGGACGTCCACCGCCTGGGCCACCACGCGAACCACCACCTGGCTTGCCGCTATTGGGCCTGCCGCCGGAAGGCTTGCCGCCGAAGGACTTTCCGCCACCCGGCTTGCCACCAAAACCGGGCTTTCCACCCGACGGCTTGCCGCCGAAACCGGAAGGCTTGCCACCAAAGGGCTTGTCGCCTCTCGCGGGACGGTCACCAAACGAGCGCTCGCCACGGTCTTCGCGGGCCGGGCGGTCACCACGCGGCGGGCGATCCGAGAAGGAGCGTTCGCCCCTCGGCCTGTCGCCGAAGGAACGCTCGCCACGGGGCTTGTCACCAAAGGCGCGTTCGCCGCGCGGACGCTCGGATCGGCCCTCGCCGCCAAAAGATTTTGCGCGTGCCGGGCGGTCACCGTCCTCACGCGGCTTGCGGTCTCCATAAGGCCTGTCGCCACGCGGACGATCACCGGAGGGGCGATCACCAAACGAGCGCTCGCCTCTCGGCTTGTCACCGAAAGAACGTTCACCGCGCGGACGGTCGCCAAAACCACGGTCGCCGCGGTCTTCGCGGTCTCCACGCTTGCCGCCGAAACCGCCGCGCTCCGGCTGGTCTTCGCCGCGGATCCAGTCGCTGTCATCCTTGACGCGGTTGATCTTCACACGCAGATCGTTTTCCGGCGCGGGCTTCTTGAACAGCTGCTCGGCCTGGGCGCGTGCGGAAACCTTGCGGCCACCCTCATCGGTCGTCGGGCGAGCGCCAGGCGCCATCCAGACATTGGCGGTGCGGCTGGTGCCCATCGGCGGACGCTTCTTCGGCTTCTCGTCGCCAAAATCGCGATCCGAGGATTTTCCGCCGAACTTGCCAGCCGGCCTGTCGGAGAACTTGCGATCGTCGCGACGGCCATCAGGACGCTTGGTGTCGAGACGACCGAGCGCGCGCTCGCGGCGGTCTCCCTGATCGTTTCCGCGATCCCCAGAACGATCATTGGCCCAGCCACCGCGTTCCGGTCTGGCCGAACGTTCGGCCTTTTCATCCCGCTGCGGCTTTTCTTCTTCGGCGCTGCGCTCGTTATAGAGCGGCGCTTCAAAATTGGCCTTGGATTCGTCGATCAGGCGCGGGCCGAGCTGGTCGCGCAGCGTGCGGCCGCGCACTTCGAGCACTTCGCCTTCCGGCAGGTCGCCGAGCTGGAACGGGCCGTAGGAAATGCGGATCAGGCGGTTGACCTCGAGACCGAGCGCGCCGAGCACGTTCTTGATTTCGCGGTTCTTGCCTTCGCGAAGACCCATGGTGATCCAGACATTGTGGCCCTGGGCGCGGTCGAGCGTCGCTTCGATCGAACCGTAGAGCACGCCGTCGACGGCAATGCCGTCCTTCAGCTTGTCGAGAGCTGCCTGATCGACCTCGCCATGGGCGCGGACGCGGTAGCGGCGCAGCCAGCCGGTGGTCGGCAGTTCGAGCGTGCGCGACAGGCCGCCGTCATTGGTCAGAAGCAGCAGGCCTTCGGTGTTGATGTCGAGACGGCCGATGGAGAGAACTCGCGGCAGGCCTTCCGGCAGGTTATCGAACACGGTCGGGCGACCTTCCGGATCGGAATTGGTCGTCACCAGGCCACCGGGCTTGTGGTAGAGCCAAAGGCGCGTGCGCTCGATACCGCGGATCGGCACGCCATCCACCTCGATCTTGTCGTCCAGCGTCACGTTGACGACCGGTGTGTCGAGCAGCTTGCCGTTCAGCTTGACACGGCCGTCGAGGATCATGCGCTCGATATCGCGGCGCGATGCAACGCCGACGCGGGCGAGAATTTTCGAAATACGCTCGGGCTTGCCGTCGGTCGGCGCGGATGCACCCTCATCGACGAACTCTTCGCGCTTGGCCGAACGGACCGGCTTTCTGACGGCACCTTCCGCCTTGGCGCGCGGCTTTGCAGCGGCGGTCGGCTTATCGCCGAATTTGGCGCCCGGCTTGCCCGAGGACTTGAAACCCGGCTTGCCACCCGACTTGGAAGCAGTAGCGCCTTCCGCTTTCGGCTTGATTTCGCGAACGAAGGTTTTCGCTTCGCCGCGCTTCGGCTTGTCTTTTGAATTCATATGTTGTTTGCCTGAAGCAGGATGTCGACGGAGTATTCCGGACATACTTGTTCGTGTTGACCAGATGGATGCACACCCACTGGGCGCGCTTCGCGTTGCATGCTTCCTACCAGTTCATGCGATCCGGGTTAAGAGGAAATCGCTGAAATGCCCAAGAGCGACGGCTTCATGGATGCCGCACTGACAGAAGCCAGAAATGCCGCCGAACGCGGCGAGGTTCCCGTGGGGGCCGTGCTCGTCATCGACGGCGAGATCATTGCCCGTTCGGGCAACCGCACCCGCGCCGAAAACGACATCACCGCTCATGCCGAAATTGCCGTGATCCGCGAGGCTGCCGCCAGGGTCGGAAGCGAGCGACTTGGCGGCGCGGATCTTTATGTGACTCTGGAGCCCTGCACCATGTGCGCCGGCGCCATATCCTTCGCCCGTATCCGCCGGCTTTATTACGGCGCAAACGATCCGAAGGGTGGTGCAGTGGAAAGCGGCGTGCGGTTCTTTTCGCAACCCACTTGCCATCATGCACCGGAAGTCTATTCCGGCATTGCAGAAATACCGGCAGCAGAACTGCTTACCGGCTTCTTCCGCTCCCGACGGGAGAAGTAGGACTTACAAAAAAGGCCCGGCTGAGCCGAGCCTCATTCGATCTATCTTAGTGGCGCTCAATCTTACTGGAAAGGCTTCCACCAGGCAGAACCCTTCGTGGAGGCAGATTCTGCTTCCTTCTTGCGACGGGCTTCCTTCTTGGTTTCCGGCTCACCCAGATCCTGCAAGGTCTGCGCATCGGCGGTGCGATACTGCGTCGGCGGATCGGAGATCGAACGGCGGGTTCCAGCGATGCCCGGATCGTTGGCATTGGCCTTCGCCTGGCGGAAGGCTTCCCACTTCTGCGATTCCGTCATCTGCCCGGCCTGCCCCTTGCCGGCCAGAAGCGGCGAACGGTAACGCGGGTTGTCCTGATTGTCGGTCGCTTCCTGGCGCAGGCGCTCACGCGCCTCTTCCGGCGATTCCACCCAGTTCGGGTTGTTTTCGCGGTTGGCAAGCGATTGCTGCGGCGGCGGCAGAGCGCCACCTTCCTGATGGCTGGAAACAACCAGCGACGGGCGCGGATTGTAGCGGATCTTCGCGTTTTCCTTGGCGCGATCACCGCCGATATCGATAGCCGAGGTCAGGTCATCGCCCAACTGTTCCATCGCCGTCTTATCGGTACCGTAGGTCGGGCTTCCCATGCAGCCGGAAAGCGTCACGGTCGCAACCAGAATACCGGCCGCACCAAGGGCCATACGCAAGGTCTTCGTCGTTTCCATCAAACCCCTACCACGGACGCCCGCCTCGACGCCTCATAGACAATTGCCATCGACCTGACGGATAAATCCGGCCAATTTCAGGCAGGAATACCGGATGAAGCGTTGAAGCGCAATCATCCGGCACGGTTCAAGACATTACAACTTGCCAAGCTTGGCAAGTTCGGTCAGCGCCGCAGCGTCTCGCGCCGAGACATCCGGCCAGGCCGGATCGGAGCCGACATCAGTCGTAACCCGCCACGAACGGGCGCATTTTACGCCTTCCGCAAGCTTCGGATCGACCGACACGCCCGCCACGTCAGCCAGACGGAAGGCCGCCTCCGGCCCCTCACCTGCCGTGATCGTGATCGCCGAGGTGATGCAGGTTTCCTCGAATTCGAGGCCTTCCAGCGCCTTCAACAATTCGGCATCGGCAACGTAAACCACCGGGGCGGCTTCCAGCGACGAGCCGATGCGCTTGTCCTTGCGCTCGATTTCGAGAGCACCCGTGACGACCGAACGCACCTTGCGGATCTTTGCCCACTTCTCGGCCACGGCGTCGTTCTTCCACTCGGCCGGAACCTCCGGGAACTGTTCCAGATGGACCGAAACCGCGTCAGGCTTCAACGACAACCATGCTTCTTCCGTCGTGAACGGCAGCATCGGCGCAAGCCACAAGACCGTGCAATCGAAGATCTTGCGGATGACGGCCAGAGCCGCGCGCCGGCGCAGCGACGACGGCGCATCGCAATAGAGCGCATCCTTGCGGATATCGAAATAGAAGGCCGAGAGTTCGATATTGGAAAAGTCGATCAGCGCGCGGGCGATCTTCTTGAACTCGAACGCGTCATAACCTTCGCGAACGACCTTATCGAGCTCAGACAGGCGATGCAGCATCAGCCTTTCGAGTTCCGGCAGTTCGGCGTAGGCGATCTCCTCGCCTTCGTCATGGGCCAGCGTCCCGAGCATCCAGCGGATGGTGTTGCGCAGCTTGCGATAGGCATCGACATTGGTCTGGATGATGGTCTTGCCGAGACGCTGGTCTTCCCAATAATCGGTGGTCATGACCCAGAGACGCAGGATATCGGCGCCGGCATCCTTCATCACGTCCTGCGGCGACACGACATTGCCGAGCGACTTCGACATTTTCTGGCCCTTCTCATCCATGGTGAAACCATGGGTGACGACCGTGTCGTAAGGCGCGCGGCCGCGGGTGGCAGCCGATTCCAGAAGAGAGGAATGGAACCAGCCGCGATGCTGGTCGGAGCCTTCGAGGTAGACGTCTGCCGGCCATTTCAGGTCCGGGCGGTCTTCCAGCGTAAACGTGTGGGTCGAGCCTGAGTCGAACCAGACATCGAGGATGTCCATGACCTGCGTCCACTTGGCCTTGTCGTGGCCATTTCCAAGGAACCGTTCCTTGGCGCCTTCAGCAAACCAGGCATCGGCACCTTCGGCGTCGAAGGCTTCGAGAATGCGCTTGTTGACCTCTTCGTCCTGCAGGACATTGCCTTCTTCATCGGCAAAGACGCAGATCGGAACGCCCCATGCACGCTGACGCGAAAGAACCCAATCCGGGCGCTGCTCGATCATGGCGCGCAGACGGTTCTGGCCGCCGGCGGGGACGAAACGGGTGTCGTCGATGGCCGAAAGTGCCCGGGTGCGCAGGGTCGTGCCGTCCTTGAGGTCCTTGTCCATATAGACGAACCACTGCGGCGTGTTGCGGAAGATGATCGGCTTCTTGGAGCGCCAGGAATGCGGATAGGAATGCTTCAGGCGGCCACGGGCAAACAGCGCGTTACGCTCGATCAGCGCCTTGATGACGCGGTCGTTGGCATCGCCCTTCTTGCCGTTGTCGTCCATGACGCGGCCACCCTCGAAACCGGGGGCGTCGGCGGTGTAGGTGCCGCTATCATCGACCGGGAACGGGATGCGGGGGTCGACACCCTTGGCTTCCAATTCCTTGACCGACGACATCCAGGCCTCGAAGTCTTCGCGGCCGTGGGAAGGAGCGGTGTGGACGAAGCCGGTACCGGCATCATCGGTAACGTGATCGCCAGCGAGGAGCGGAACGGCGAATTCATAGCCACCGCCGAGACCCTTGAACGGGTGATCGCAGATCATTCCTTGAAGCTGATTGTGATCGATATCAAGCAACCGCTTGAACTGAACCTTTGCCTTCGCGGCTGACTCTTCAGCCAACGCATCAGCAAAGATCAATTTTTCACCAGCCTGCGGACCGAAATCGTTCACGGCCTCGGTTACCTCATAAAGGCCATATTTAACCTTAGGCGAGAACGCGATAGCGCGGTTGCCTGGGATCGTCCACGGGGTTGTCGTCCAGATGACAACACTGGCCGACGCAACTTCCTCAACAGCTTGGATGGCCGTCTGCCCTTCACGAGGCTGCGGCCCGACAATCGGATAATCACCATTGACTGGGAACTTCACCCAGATCGTGTCGCTCTCGTAATCGTGGTATTCGACCTCGGCTTCCGCCAGCGCCGTGCGCTCGACCACCGACCACATGATCGGCTTGGAACCGCGATAGAGCTGGCCGCTCATGGCGATTTTCAGCAGTTCGCCGGCGATGCGGCTTTCGGCGTGAAAATTCATCGTCAGATACGGGTTGTCGAAATCGCCGACGATGCCGAGGCGCTTGAATTCGTCGCCCTGGATCTTGATCCACTTTTCAGCGTAGGCGCGGCATTCCTTGCGGAATTCGATCATCGCGTCGGGCTGCTTCAGGTCCGGCTTGGCCTTGCCCTTGGCGCGGTAATTTTCTTCCTCGATCTTCCACTCGATCGGCAGGCCGTGGCAATCCCAGCCCGGAACGTAATTGCTGTCATAGCCGCGCATCTGGAACGAGCGGGTGATGACGTCTTTCAGGATCTTGTTCAGCGCATGGCCGATATGGATGTTGCCGTTGGCATAGGGAGGGCCATCATGCAGCACGAACTTTTCGCGACCGGCAGCGGAAGCGCGGAGCTTCTTGTAGAGATCCATCTCACGCCAGCGGGCTACGGTTTCAGGCTCCTTCTGCGGCAGGCCGGCACGCATCGGGAATTCCGTCTCGGGCAGATAAAGGGTCTTCGAATAGTCGAGCTTGTCAGCGGTATCGGTCATATCAGGCAATCGTCTCTTGGCGCCACGTTTTTTTGGCGCGATACGGATGAAAATTCGGTGGCGGAGGCGCTGTTCAAACGCCAAAATCCCGGACCTTCCCGCAGCTTGATCAAGCAGCGCGGAAAGCCGGGCCGATAATTCGTATGATCATACTGGCGATGATCTGGGCCGACCGGAAAACTGTCATGGACGCGGTTATTAAGGCGTTTCGGGGCGGAAAGGAAGGGGGAAATCGGATTGGCGAGACGACAGACTGCCTGACTGCCGCGACGGCCTCCATATCGAAGCTCCGACCGTAGATGCTTTCGAGGACGTACCATTTGACGCGGCTATTGATCTGATCGTTGCCAATCACATTTTGGCGTCAGATCTGGCGGATACACCAATCAGGGATCTCATTCCCGCAATCCTTTGGGAAAGACCTGCCAGCATTCCGGCTGCAGCCTGATGGTCGATGGTTTTTACAAAACCGTCCGCACCATCATTTCTCAACTCGGCTATCAATATCTGACCAACGCGATCCTGAAGGATGCAGGTTCGGACAAGCGCCTCTGAGAGGCACTCGTCTTTAGTCCTTCGGATTTGCCGCCATCACGCCGCGCAGCGCATCGTTGATGCGGTCCTGCCAGCCGGGGCCGTCTTCCTGGAAATATTCGATCACGGCGCTGTCTAGCTTGATCGAGACAAGCTCCTTCACTTCCGGCAGGGCGCGCTTTTCGACAGGCGCTGCTGCGGCCTTCTTCGCCGGTTTGAACAGGGCTTCGGCCGCATCCATCGGGTTTGCAGGCCGGCGTGGTGTGCTTGCCATGGTCTTATCCTTGTTCGAATTTTCCAAGATCGTCTGGGCCAAAAGCGAATGCGATCTTCGCATCCAGATCACTGATCGGCTGAACACCGGAAAGAAGCGCCCTCGCCTCTTCCTCGTCGCGCCTGATCTGCGCCACCAGCGGGTCCAGCCCGTCGAATTTCAGTTCATCACGCAGATGGCCGAAGAAGGAGACAGCGCAGACCTCGCCATAAAGCGAGCCGGAGAAATCGAAGAGGTAGGTTTCCAGAAGCGGAGTGCCGTTATCGGTCACCGTCGGGCGGCGACCGTAGCTTGCAACGCCATCATAGAGCGTGCCGTCGGCGCGACGGAAACGGACGGCATAAATGCCGGGCTTCAACTCCGCCTCGGGCGCCAGCCGCATGTTGGCGGTCGGGAACCCGAGCTGGCGGCCGAGCTTTTCGCCGTCGATCACTTCGGCTTCCACCGTATAGCGATACCCGAGCAGGCCGGCGGCCTGAGCGACATCCCCCTCGCCCAGCAATTCACGGATGCGGCTGGAAGAGATCACTTCGGCGCTTTCATCACGAAAAGCATCGACCAGCGACACGGAAAAACCGTGGCGCTCACCGGCGGCCATCAGGAAGGCCGGACCACCCTCGCGGCCCTTGCCGAAATGGAAATCGAAACCGGTAACGACGGCACTCGCGCCCAGCCAGTCGACCAGAATTGACTGTATGAACTCTTCAGCCGAACGTCCGGCAAAATCGCGATCGAACGGATATTCGATCACCGAATGGAAACCCATCGCCTCCAGGAGCCGCGCCTTGACCGGCGCCGGCGTGATGCGGAAAACCGGCTGATCCGGCTTGAAGACGGTGCGCGGATGCGGCTCGAAAGTCAGGACCAGAGCCGGCACTCCGCGTTCTTCCGCCAGTTTCAGCGCGCGCTCGAGCACGCTGCGATGACCGCGATGGACGCCGTCGAAATTGCCGATCGCGACCACGCCGCCCTTCAATTCTGCAGGCAACGGGTCCTTCTTTTCATTGCGGTGGAAGACGGTCATGGGACAGGTCCGGATCAGGCTATTCTACATTGCAAGACCAGCTGGGCGAGATCGATCAGGCAAGATCAATCAAGCAAGTCTGGGCATCCAGAATTTCGGCGTCGCATTCTCGCTTTTCAGCCAAGCCTGCAGGATGGCCTCGTCCGTCTCGCCGTTGACGGTGTATTCCGCCACATGGATGCCAGCCGAGATATAGAGCAGGTCGAGACCTTGCGAAAGCGCGCCGCGCACGTCGGTAGGCATGCCATCGCCGATAGCCAGCACTTTTGCCTTATCGAATTCGCCGCGCACTTCGCGGGCGGCGGCAAGCGATGCCTCATAGATCGGGAAATGCGGCTTGCCGGCAATGCGGGTCTTGCCGCCGAGCTGTTCGTAATAGGCGGCGACGGCACCGGCGCAGGGGATGATCTTGTGACCGCGCTCGACCACGAGATCGGGATTGGCGCAGATGAATGGCACGTCGCGGGCGACCCAGGCCTTCAACATGTCGGTATAATCTTCCGGCACTTCCTTCTCGTCGTCGAAAAAACCGGTGCAGACGATGGCTTCCGCCTCTTCCGCCGAAACAACCTCGACATCGAGACCATCGAACAGCGGCATATCTCGTTCGGGGCCGAGCAGAAATACCTTCTTTGGACCTTCGGCGATCAGGTGACGGGTCACGTCGCCCGAGGTGACGATGCGGTCATAGGTGCCGTCTTCGACGCCGAGCAGTTTCAGTTGCTCGATGACACCCGGCGCGGGGCGCGGGGAATTGGTGATCAGCACGACAGTCGCACCGGCCTTTCGGGCTGCGGCAAGCGCCTGACAGGAATGCGGGAAAGCGGCAACGCCGTTATGCACCACGCCCCAGACATCGGACAGAACCACATCGTAGCCGCCGATAACTTCACTCAAGTTCTGGATGCGCTTTGCCATGCCTGTCGATCACCTTCCGTCGAATTGTCCGGCTGATGTCGCAAAGCGTAGCCGTCATGGCAAGGAGATTTCAGTGCAGTGCGGTATATTTCATGCCGCCGTTACATGAGCGCCAGAAGCCGAACTGCCAGCCCGGCTGCGGCGCAGATGCCGAGAACCGGCACCATGCCGAGCCTCAGCCTGAACAGAAGAACAGCCGAAAGCACGAACAGAAGTGCTGCCGCCGGGTCGAGGCTTGTCCAGACCGGCAGCGCCAGATCAAGCCCCAGCGACGGCACAAGCTCGACCCTGTCTACTTGGCGAAACAGGACATGCAGGCCGAACCAGATGGCGAGGTTGAGGATGACGCCGACAACAGCGGCGGTGATTGCCGAGAGCGCGCCGGACAGGATGCGATTGCCGCGCAGCCGCTCGATATAAGGCGCACCGGCAAAGATGAAGATAAAACTCGGCACGAAGGTCGCCCAGGCAACCAGCAATGCACCGAGGATGCCTCCTGCAATGCCGGAAGCCTCGCGAAAACCGGTGAGAAACCCGACGAAGGAAAGAACAAGGACGAGAGGTCCCGGTGTGGTTTCGGCCAAGGCTAGCCCATCCAGCATTTCGCCCGGCTGCAGCCAGCCATATTGCTCGACGCCGACCTGCGCCACATAGGCGAGAACCGCATAGGCACCGCCGAAGGTGACCAGCGCCATTTTCGAGAAGAAGGAGAAAAGGCTCGTCAGACCATCCGGCGCGGAAGATGCCCAGAGGATCAGCAACGGCAGCTGCCAGATGACGATCCAGCCGATCAATGTCGCGATTGCCCTGCCGGCGGGCGGACGCGCGGGAAGATCGGTGAGGTCTGCGGGTGCTGCGGTTACGCCAGCACGTCGGGCATTGATGAAACCGGCAAAGGCGGCGGCGAGAACCACGAGCGGGAACGGTACGGAAAAAAGGAACAGCGCCATGAAGGCCGTGGCCGCTACCACACAGAGAAATCCGCTTTTCAGCGTCTTTTTCGAAAGCCGGATGACCGCCTCGACGACAATCGCCAGAACTGCGGCCTTCAGCCCAAAAAACAGGCCGGCCAGCCATGTGGTTTCCTGCCAGAGCGCATAAGCGGCCGAAAGAATGGTGATGACAACGAGGCCGGGCAGGACGAAAAGCAGCCCGGAGATGATGCCGCCGCGTGTGCCATGGGTCAGCCAGCCGATATAGGTGGCAAGTTGCTGCGCCTCCGGTCCCGGCAGCAGCATGCAGTAGTTGAGCGCATGCAGGAACCGCTCCTCCGAGAGCCAGCGTTTTTCCTCCACCACGGCACGGTGCATCATGGCAATTTGGGCGGCAGGGCCGCCAAAGCTCAAGGCGCCGATACGGGCGAAGACGGAGGTCAGTTCGGCAAGCGTGGGCTTGGCTTCATCCGTTTTTTCCGCACCATCAATCGCCGCCATATACCCTCCCCGAAGCCGACATCCTCGAACTGAGCCGCCTCAGTAAAAATGTCATGTTAAGGCTGTATGACAGTCGATGTCATGCTGCTGCCACGCTCACGTCAAACTCGCCTGCCAGAAGCCGTTTCGCCTGAGCAAGGGAGGGCTATCGGCGCCGTTAATCCTGTTCGGCGTCATGCTGCAGAGCGGCAACGAAATTTTCGAGCCCGTTCTTGACTCGCCCGGTAGCCACCCTTATCTCGGGTTCCGTTAGCACTCACGATAGAGGAGTGCTAAACGAGATCCGCGGGTCTTATTCGAGACCTGTCCATGTCATTTGATCGAGGGATTAGACAATGGCAAGCACAACTTTCCGCCCCCTGCACGATCGCGTTGTCGTAAAGCGCGTCGAGTCTGAAGAAAAGACAAAGGGCGGCATCATCATTCCGGACACCGCCAAGGAAAAGCCGGCTGAAGGCGAAATCGTCGCTGTTGGCCCCGGCGCACGCGACGACAAGGGCGCACTCGTTGCTCTCGACGTCAAGGTCGGCGACCGCGTTCTGTTCGGCAAGTGGTCCGGTACGGAAGTCAAGCTTAACGGCGAAGACCTTCTGATCATGAAGGAATCCGACATCATGGGCGTTATCGGCTGATTGCCGGTTTCGCCTTTTTCGTAATTCGCTGAAACCTCTATTCAGGAGCTCTCAAAATGGCAGCTAAAGAAGTAAAATTCGGCCGCTCTGCGCGCGAAAAGATGCTGCGCGGCGTCGACATCCTCGCTGACGCAGTGCAGGTAACGCTCGGCCCGAAGGGTCGTAACGTCGTTATCGACAAGTCCTTCGGCGCTCCGCGCATCACCAAGGACGGTGTATCTGTCGCCAAGGAAATCGAACTCGAAGACAAGTTCGAAAACATGGGCGCCCAGATGGTCCGCGAAGTTGCTTCGAAGACCAACGACATCGCCGGCGACGGCACCACGACTGCAACCGTTCTGGCCCGCGCGATCGTTCGCGAAGGCGCCAAGGCTGTTGCTGCCGGCATGAACCCGATGGACCTGAAGCGCGGCGTTGACCTCGCTGTTGCAGAAGTCGTCAAGGACCTGCAGGCCAAGGCAAAGAAAATCTCCACCTCGGCTGAAGTTGCCCAGGTCGGCACGATCTCCGCAAACGGCGACAAGCAGGTCGGTGCAGACATTGCTGAAGCCATGCAGAAGGTCGGCAACGAAGGTGTCATCACCGTCGAAGAAGCCAAGACCGCTGAAACCGAACTCGAAGTCGTCGAAGGCATGCAGTTCGACCGCGGCTACCTGTCGCCTTACTTCGTGACCAACCCGGAAAAGATGATCGCCGATCTCGACGACGCTTACATTCTCCTTCACGAGAAGAAGCTGTCGAACCTGCAGGCGATGCTTCCGGTTCTGGAAGCCGTCGTTCAGACCGGCAAGCCGCTCGTCATCATCGCTGAAGACGTCGAAGGCGAAGCTCTTGCAACGCTCGTCGTCAACAAGCTGCGTGGCGGCCTGAAGATTGCTGCCGTCAAGGCTCCGGGCTTCGGCGATCGCCGCAAGGCCATGCTGGAAGACATCGCCATCCTCACGGGCGGCACCGTCATTTCGGAAGACCTCGGCATCAAGCTCGAAAACGTCACGCTCGACATGCTCGGCCGTTCCAAGAAGGTTTCGATCTCCAAGGAAAACACGACCATCGTCGACGGCGCCGGCCAGAAGGCTGACATCGAAGGCCGCGTAGCCCAGATCAAGGCGCAGATCGAAGAAACCACTTCGGACTACGACCGCGAAAAGCTGCAGGAACGTCTTGCCAAGCTCGCTGGTGGCGTTGCCGTCATCCGCGTTGGCGGCTCGACCGAAATCGAAGTCAAGGAACGCAAGGACCGCATCGACGACGCTCTGAACGCGACCCGCGCGGCCGTTCAGGAAGGCATCGTACCGGGCGGCGGCGTTGCCCTGCTCCGTTCGGCTTCGAAGATCTCCGTCAAGGGTGAAAACGACGACCAGGAAGCTGGCATCAACATCATCCGCCGCGCTCTGCA
This sequence comes from Neorhizobium sp. UBA3556, assembly GCA_002376235.1. Taxonomy (GTDB): domain Bacteria; phylum Pseudomonadota; class Alphaproteobacteria; order Rhizobiales; family Rhizobiaceae; genus Neorhizobium. The sequence continues at coordinate 567,535 of DFNX01000003.1, forward strand.
GGCTCTGGTTCGCCAGATCTCGGAAAACGCCGGTGACGAAGCCTCCATCGTTGTTGGCAAGATCCTCGAGAAGAACGAAGACAACTACGGCTACAACGCCCAGACGTCTGAATATGGCGACATGATCGCCATGGGCATCGTCGACCCGGTCAAGGTTGTTCGTACGGCTCTGCAGAACGCAGCTTCGGTTGCTTCCCTGCTGATCACCACCGAAGCCATGATCGCCGAACTGCCGAAGAAGGATGCCCCTGCCGGCATGCCTGGCGGCATGGGCGGCATGGGCGGCATGGACATGATGTGATAGGCGAAAGCCTGCACATCTGAGCCATCCGGTTCAGTTACGGAAAAGGCGGTCTTCGGACCGCCTTTTTTGTTTTCGGGAATATCTGCGGCGCCGATCCGGCGCTTTCGTTTTATGCCTCGACCGGCTTGGCACCCACGCCTCTGCGATGGATGGCAGGCGCACAAAACGTTGCAAGCGCGACCAGAACAAGCACGACAATCATCGCGTAGCGCAGGCCGTATTCCTCTCCCACAAAGCCTAGAAGCGGCGGGCCGACAAGGAAGGCAACATAACCTGCAACGGCAACGATTTTTACCCGTGCTGCGCCATTGGGACCGGAATCGCCGGCAGCCGAGAGGGCGACGGGAAAACCGAGCGATGCGCCAAGTCCCCACAGAATGACGGCCACGGCCGCCAGGGCCGGATGGCTGGCAAAGATGACGATGGCAATGCCCGCCGCCCCGGTGACGGCGCTTGCGGCGACCACTGTAGCACGACCATACCGGTTGAGAAGCAAACCGCCGCCGAAACGGCCGAGTGTCATGGCGATAGCGAAACCGAGAAAAACCGTCGATCCGGCGGTCGGGCTGAAACCGTATTCGTCGACCATCAGCAGCGGAAGCCAGTCATTGGCGGCACCTTCGGCCAGCGCCATGGCCAGAACGATGAAACCGATCAGCAAGACGACGGGCTCCTTCCAGACGCGTGAGTATCCAGCTTTACCGTCCGCATGCGTGCCTTCATCGTTCTGGACAGCCGAGCGGACCGGAATATGCCGGATGGCCGTGACCATGACGGGAATGCAGACCAAAGCGATCAGCGCCATGTGCAACGAGACCGGGAAATGCAGTGCGTTGAGGGCGATGCCGATCAGTGCGCCGAAAACCGTGCCGAGGCTGAAACAACCATGCAGCGCATGGAGAAGATGTTTACCGGTGATGCGCTCGACTTCCGCACCATCCATATTGACGGCGATTTCCGCTCCTCCGACGCCAAGACCAAAAAAGGCCAACCCCAGAGCCACCGTCAGCGGTGATGCGATGGCGACGCCGAGCGCCAATGTGGCCAGCGACAGAATGATAAAACAAAGGCCGGTGAACATCACCTTGCGTGTGCCGAAACGGTCAACAAGCGCGCCAGCGCTCAGTATCCCTGTCATCGACCCCACGGACAGGCCGAACAGCACCGCACCCATTTCCGCAATTGATACGCCGAGACTGTCGCGGATCGCCGGTGTACGCGTGACCCAGGAGGCCATGGAGAGGCCGGGAATGAAGAAGAACGCAAATAGCGCCAACCGTCGTTTTTGAATTGAAGTGTTCAAGAAAGGCTCCATCGGCCACGTTAAGAACAAATGTACACTTGCGCTATGTACGTTTGTACGCATAAATCGTCAAGGCATGAATGAGGAGCAGTTGATGACGGCGGACAAATCATCAAGCGGCAACAGGCGGTACGATCCCGACCGCAAGGAACGCATCATCGAGGCGACGCTGGAAGTCATTGCCGTCCAAGGTGTATCCGGCACGACCCATCGGCGGATCGCGGAAGCGGCCGACGTGCCGCTTGGTTCGATGACCTACCATTTTGCCAGCCTCGACGACCTCATCGAACAGGCGTTTCTCAAGCTGACGCAGGAAATCGCCCATCACTTCGACGACGCCTTTCGAAAGGCCCAGACAGTGGATGAAGCACGCGAGGCGGTCGTCGAGGTCATCTGCGGCTGGTTCGCAGTGACCGAACGCAAGATGACACTCATTCTGGAGCTATATGCTTATGTCGCGCGCAATCCGCAGACGAGGCATGTCATGACCGGATGGATGGCCAAGAGCAGACAGGCGCTCGAGCGGCATTTCTCGCCCGATGTGGCTGCGTCGCTCGACGCCATGATCGAAGGCGCGTCGATTCACAACTTCATGCACCCGGATGGCATTTCTCGCGAGGCTGCCCGTCTTATCGTTGCGAAGCTGACGGCCTAGCTGAAGCCGCGTAAAAGGCAGGTCCCATCCGACCGCCACAATCTTCACGGGCATTATTTTAGATGGATATAAAATAATATATTAGCTGACAGGCAATCATAAACACCTGCGGTTACCATCGGCCCCGACGCACTCTTTGCAACTGGGGCATCTCGATGAAGCATATTTCCATCGTCGGCAAGTTCATGGCCATCATGGCGCTGTTCGGCGTCTTCGCCATCGGCATCGCTGGCTACAGCAGTTCCCGCATCTACGAGATCAACGGTTCCTATGGCGATCTGCTACACAACGAGAGTGCGGCATCGCTTTCGGTGGCACGCGCCAACCGGTCGATCCAGATGGCGCGGGCAGCGATCGGTGATCTTCTGATGTCGCGCACGCCGGAAGGCAATGCGGCGGCAACGGCCGAACTGCAACACGCACAAACCGGCTTTACCGAGCGCATGGATGCGGCGATCCATATTCTTCCCGACAACAAGGACCTGCATGTGCTCAAAGCCGCCGGCCTTTCGATCCTGCAGCAAGCTTGCGCACCGGCGATCCGGCTTGGCGAGGCGGCCAGGACCGAGGCGGAAATCCAGGCGTCGCAGCAAGCGTTCCTCACCGGTTGCCAGCCGCAGTTTGCGGCCTTCGCCGAAACTTCAACGAAAATCACAGACGCGATCATCAACGGCGTCTCGTCGAAAGCCGAAGCTCTCGGCACTACCGCCAACACTACGGCAATGACGACGCTTGGCGGCGTGCTTGCCGGCCTTGTCCTGGTGCTGCTCGCCGGCTTCTTCGCCATTCGCAGCTGGCTGGTACGGCCGATCAAGAAACTGCAGGAAACTATGATCAGATTGGCCGGCGGAGATCTGTCCGTGGCGATCGACGGTGTGGACCGGCGCGACGAGGTGGGCCAGATGGCAGGTGCCGTGCAGGTGTTCAAGGATAACGGCCTGCGCGCGAAAGACATGGAACGGCAGGCGCAAGACAATCGCACCGCGCAGGATGCCGAGCGTCAGCGGATCGCGGAAGCTGACAAGGTTCGCACCGAAAACATGGCGCAGGCGACCGAAGGGTTGGCTGAAGGCCTGAAACAGCTTTCAGGCGGCAATCTCGCCGTCATTCTCAACCGGCCGTTCAGTCCGGATTTCGAAGGTCTGCGTAGCGATTTCAACTCCGCCGTAGCGCAGCTTCGCGACACGATGCAGGCAGTTTCCCATGCAACGGGCGCCATCGACAGCGGATCGCGCGAGCTTTCCCAAAGTGCCGCAGATCTTTCGAGACGCACCGAACAGCAGGCTGCTTCGCTGGAGGAAACCGCCGCGGCACTCGATGAGATCACCTCCAATGTCGCCAACTCCTCCACCCGTACGGAAGAGGCGCGCGGCATGGCGGTCGAAGCCAATCAATCTGCTCTGCAATCGGGTGAAGTCGTCGCCAAGGCGGTCAATGCGATGCAGAAGATCGAGCAGTCGTCGGAACAGATTTCCAGCATTATCGGCGTGATCGATGAGATCGCCTTCCAGACCAATCTTCTGGCGCTGAATGCCGGCGTCGAGGCGGCGCGGGCGGGCGAAGCCGGCAAGGGGTTTGCAGTCGTCGCCCAGGAGGTTCGTGAGCTTGCGCAGCGATCCGCTCAGGCCGCCAAGGAGATCAAGGACCTGATCCGCAATTCGGCCGAGGAAGTGAAGAACGGCGTAACGCTGGTCAGCGCCACGGGCTCTGCATTGTCCGGCATTCGAAACCATGTCTCGGCCATCAACAGCCAGCTCGATGCGATCGCCACGTCGTCGAAGGAGCAGTCTGTCGGCATGTCGCAGGTCAATGTTGCGGTCAACCAGATGGATCAGGTCACACAACAGAATGCGGCGATGGTGGAAGAGGCAAACGGTGCGAGTGCCGCCCTGGCCAGTGAGGCGGAAAGGCTGCGTGCTCTGATTTCGCGCTTCGATCTCGGTGCGGGTTCGGCGGTTCCCATCGCTGCGGCTCCGGCGGTGCGCGCCGTTTCACCGGCAATGTCGGCCCGCCAGTCCCACCCCTCCCCGGCGCGATCGCTGGCAGGCAAGCTTGCCGCGGGACTGGGCCTTGCTCCAAGCGCTTCCGGGGATAGCTGGGAAGAGTTCTGAGTAACGAAAACATCGCCGCGCGATCCCTGCATGTCCGCTACAGGGATCGCGCGTTTCTGGCTATTTAGTAGACGTAACGACCATTATGGGTCTTGCGATAGATATTGCGCGAAGCCCGATCCTGCATGCGCTCGATCTTCTGGCGCTCACGACGGGTGACGTAACCGTCTCGGGCGGCGCGCGACTGGGCACGATCAACCCTATGCTGCTGGCGCTGGATCTGGCGCATTTCCTTGCGCGTCAGCTCACCGCGCGCAGCGCCGCGATAGATCCGATGATCCTGCCGATGCTCGCGTGCTTCGCTGCGATAGGTCTGCGCCTGCGACACGACTGGAACCGCTGCGGCCATCACGAGGGCCAGTGCGCTGATGATGATCTTCTTCATGCCTTACTCCTTTTGACGCTCATACTCGCTTCAAGAGCGAGGCGAGGTTGGCGGCATAACGGTGAAGGGGGCCTGAAGGTTTCATTCACACACGGCAACGAAGTGAAACGAAATGGCTCACATGAGCGCAACAGGACGGTGATGCGGTGGGGACGGAGTTGAGCGACGGTCTGAATGAAATCAGAGGCTTGGCACAAAACCTCCTCTCAACCATCCCCGCTGCCGAAGGTGATCACATAATGACACGGCTTTCGCCACCGGAGTGTTTCGCGAGACGTTCGCAGGCAGGTTGAAGCTGGCATAACAGCGTGTCGCGTTTCGCATCCGCGACAGGCAAGGCATGTTCGAGAGCCGCTTACTCCCGATGGAAAGGAAGACCATCACGGGAAAAAGGCAGAACATCGACCGGCTATGCCAGGGCCGCGCAATTGCAATGCCGCATTACCTGCCAATCCCATACCCGCAATTGCGCGGTCTCTCCATGGCGAGGTAGAAACAGGCCTGGACTGTTCACAATTATGGAACGTTTTGTCTATTTTTGTTCATCTTTTGAATTACAGGGGGACATGGCACATAGGTCCCAGAGAATTTAACGGCTGCCAGCGGCACCCCGCGCAGCAAACTTCCGGAGACTTCCATGTCCAGCTCTCAGAACACCGTGATCCTGATCGCGCGTATCCTCCTCTCCTTCATCTTCATCTATTCCGGCTTCGGTAAGTTGACCGACCCAGCGGGCACTGCCGGCATGATCACCGGCGCCGGCCTGCCCGCTGCAACGGCTCTGGCCTATCTCGCCGGCCTGTTCGAATTCGTCACCGGTCTTGCCGTCCTCGTTGGTTTCCAGACGAAGATCGTCGGCTGGGCGCTGGCTCTCTTCTGCATCTTCACCGGCGCCGTCTTCCACTCGGGCACCGTTGCCGTTCCCGGCTGGCCTGACCCGGCTCTCGGCTGGATCAACGCCCTGAACGGCATCATGCTGATGAAGAACTTTACGCTGGCCGGCGCCTACATCCTGCTCGCAACCTTCGGCCCGGGCGCATATTCTATCGACGCCCGCCGCGGTTCCGTCGCAATTGCGGCCTAACAATTATCAAATCCCTGCCAAGACACTCCCGCCGGACCAATATCCGGCGGGTTTTTTATTGTCTGAACGATGGGCTATTTTAGCGACGGATATTTTTCGCGAGCCATACGGTGGCACCGCCGCAGGCAGGATCCTGCGATATCTGGGCTACCACCTGAAAACCGTTTTTCGCCAGTAGCGACTCATACTCAGCCTTGGACAGGCTGGCATGGTAAAGCGGCTCACCGCCGAACTCGCCCATCGCCTCGCCTTCGAAATGGCCGGAGGTGAACATCAGCACCGCACCCGGCCCGGCAAGCGCGCCGAAGCGGGGAAACATCGCCCGCTGGTCATCAGCATTCAGATGGAAAAAGCTGTGCCAGGCGAGAATGCCGGAAAACTTGGTCGGAATAAAAAACTGCCGCATGTCGGCTTCATACCAGGCCATGCCCGGAAACCGCTGGCGCGCCAGCCCGATCAGCGTCTTCGACGTATCGATACCGGTGACATGAAAACCGCGGCCGATCAGGTGCGCGGCCATCGGCTCGGCCGCGCCGCAGCCGAGATCCAGTACATGGCCGGGCTTGGGCATCAGCGCGGTGAAATGATCGAGCCACGGCCGTTCGAACAGGTTGCGGCCGCGCACCTTGTCAAAGGCCAGCGCGTGCCGCTCGTAAAGACCTATGATATTGGCATCTGCGCCCGACATTTTATCACACGGCCTTGCGGACCGCCTCGACGATTTCTGCGATCCGTTTGTCCCCCTCATGTTCGGCTTTGCGGGCGCGAACGAGGCAGGCCTGCGATTTCAGGATCACGCCATCCGACAGGATCTTCAGGTTGTTGGCCTTCAGCGTCGAGCCGGTCGAGGTGATATCGACGATGATATCCGCCTGACCCGCAGCCGGCGCCCCTTCGGTCGCCCCAAGGCTTTCGACGATGCGATAAAGCTGGATGCCGTGGCTTCCGGAAAAATGCTGCTGCGTCAGCCGCCAGTACTTTGTCGCGATCTGCAAACGTCGACCATGGCGCGAGCGAAAATCGGCGGCAACGTCACCGAGATCGGCCATCGTATCAACATCGAGCCAGATTTCCGGCACGGCGACGACGACATCGGCATGGCCGAAACCGAGGCGGGCGGCAATTTCCATCTTGGCGTCGGCCTCGATCAGGCCTTCGCGGATCAGATCTTCGCCGGTCACGCCGAAATCGACGGTGCCTGCACCGATCTCGCGGGCGATCTCGGAGGCAGAGAGGAAGGCGATCTCGATATCGTCGTGACCGTCGATCCTGCCGCGATAGGAGCGTTCATTGCCGACGGCGACGATGGGCAGACCGGCACGTTCGAAGATCGCCGACGCGTCTTCCTTCATCCGGCCCTTGGAGGGGAGAGCGATGGTAATCGTGGACATCAGCGCGCCCTCGCCTGTTCGATCCGGTCGAGCCAGAGCGAAAAGCCCACGGCCGGAATATCTTCAGCTGCTCCAAGAAGCGTCATCAGTCTGTCAAAACGGCCGCCACCGGCAAGCACCGCATTGTCGCGGCTCACTTCGAAGACGAGGCCGGTGTAATAATCGAGCGGGCGACCGAAGGCGGCGCGATAGGTGACCTTGTCGAGATCGACACCGAGATCGGCCATGGCCTGAGTACGCGCCTCGAAGGTCACAAGTGCTGCGCCCATGGCAAGCCCTGCCGCATCGGCAAAACCGGCAAGTGCTGCCGGTGCCTGCGACAGCGGCAGTTCCAAGGACAGGAATTCAGTCAGCAGCGAGAGCGCCGAGCCATCCAGCCTTGTTTGCGCCAGCGACTGCTTTTCCTTCAGCCTGGCTGCGATTTCACGCGGCGAACGGCTGGCATTGGTGGAATAGCCGGTCTCTTCCATCGTCCGATCGATATGGGCAATCAGCGCTGCCTCGTCCTGGCTCAGAAGGGCGGCAAGCTCCGGCGACAGGCCTGTTTCGGCCTGCGGGCTGGCGAGCGTCATCAGCAGGTGCCGCAGATGCGCATTGTTCCCGAACGACTGGATCAGCCTCTTCTGCCAGCCACTCGGAAGCCCGAGCGCTCGAACGACCGCCTCGAACACGGCCTGATCGCCGAGTGTCACATTCAGCTTTCGGCCGGGAATGAGGTTGTGCAGGATCTGCATCGCATCGTTGACTGCACGTGCGTCGGCATTGGCCGTCGCGGTCTCGCCCAGATCCTCGATACCTGCCTGATAGAACTCGTTGTCACCCTCGCGGCGCTGGCGGAAAACCTCGCCGAGATAGCAGTAACGCCGCGGCGTGCCGGTGGCGTTTTCGATATGGCGCAGGCAGACCGGAATGGTGAATTCCGGTCTGAGGCACAGGCTCTCGCCCGTTTCGCTTTCGGTCAGGAAAATACGACGGCGCAGGTCTTCACCCGCCATGTCGAGAAACGGTGCTGCCGGCTGGATGACCGGCGTATCGATGCGCGCCGTGCCGCGGGCGGCAAATTCATCGAGCAGGTGCGCGGAAAATTCCGGCATGTTGATCAGAGGCATGGAAAAGCTCCCGAAACGCAGAACAAGCGATCAGACATCCTTCGCCCGCCTGCGGTCTTCCGCCTGTGCGGCCAGAATGTCCTTCACCTTGGCGACCAGATCGGCCTCGGCAACGGTTTCCTGCGCCACGCGCGCTTCGCGCCACGAAGCGTTGTCCTCGATCTCGCCGGACAGACGTTTGCCTTCGATCAGGTCCTTGATCTGCACCACGCCGGTTTCGCGCTCGTCACCACCCTGAATGATGGCGATGGGGCAGCCGCGACGGTCAGCATATTTCAGCTGGTTGCCAAACTTCTTCCAGTTGCCCTGATACATTTCGGCGCGGATGCCTTCGGCCCTGAGCGCCTGCGTAAACCGCTGGTAACGGCCCATGCTCTCGACATCGCCATCCATGACGGTGACGAGAACGGGGGCAACGACGTCATCCTGCCCCAGCTTGCCGAGGTTTTTCAGCGCCGTCATCAGGCGCGACACGCCGATGGAAAAACCGGTAGCCGGAACCGGCTGGCCCATGAAACGCGATACCAGCCCATCATAACGGCCACCACCGCCGACGGAGCCGAAAACGACCTTTTCGCCCTTTTCGTTGGTAACGTCGAAAGTCAGTTCCGCTTCAAAAACCGGACCGGTGTAATATTCGAGGCCACGCACGACCGAGGGGTCAATCTTGATGCGATCCGGGCCGTAACCGGCGCTGGTGGCCAGTGCGCCAATGGTGTTCAGCTCGTTGACGCCTTCACCGCCGTTGGCAGTGCCGGCCACGAGTTCTGCGAGCTGCGCTGCGCTTTCGGCGTAGTTCTGTATACCGACAAAGAACAGGACCTTTTCGATCTGCTCGGCATTCAGGCCCGCACCCTTGGTGAAGTCGCCGCTTTCATCCTTGCGGCCTTCGCCGAGCAGCAGCGTCACGCCTTCCGGGCCGAACTTGTCGAGCTTGTCGATGGCGCGCAGCACGTTCAGGCGCTGGCCAGCCTTGTCGTCACCGCCAAGACCGATGGCTTCCATGACGCCATCCAGAACCTTGCGGTTATTGACGCGGATCACGTAGTCGCCGCGCTTGATGCCGAGCGCTTCCATCGTGTCGGCCATCATCATGCACATTTCGGCATCGGCTTGGACGCCCGGTGCACCGACCGTATCGGCATCGAACTGCATGAACTGGCGGAAACGGCCCGGACCCGGCTTTTCGTTGCGGAACACGTAACCGGCGCGATAGGTGCGGAACGGCAGCTGGATCTCGTTGAAATTTTCCGCGACATGGCGGGCAAGCGGCGCCGTCAGGTCGTAACGCAGCGACATCCACTGGTCGTCGTCGTCCTGAAGCGAAAACACGCCTTCGTTGGGGCGGTCGCTGTCGGGCAGGAACTTGCCGAGCGCATCGGTATATTCGAACAGCGGCGTTTCGACCGGATCGAAACCGTAGCGCTCATAGACCTCGCGGATCTTGGCCGTCATCTCGTTGGTGGCATGGATATCGGCAGCCGAGCGGTCGACAAAACCGCGCGGCAGGCGGGCCTTGAGTTTCTGGGGCTTCTTCTGCTTGTCGCTCATGATCGATATCCATTGCTTTGTGGCCTTCTGGAAAGGCCGAAAATACGAGCGGTTTCTTAGAGGATGAAGGCCGGAGCGGCAAGGGCGGCGGCTGGCGAAGTATCAAGCCGGATGGTATATATCGCACCATCAAAGGGATCATCGCCATCAACAAGCGTGTTGCCATTGAAATCCCAGAACCCATGCATCGCCTTATTCGTCGATACGCCGATCTCCACGGCTTCGATACGGATGCCTATGCTGCCCAAGTTCTTGATAAACATCTTGAAGATCTGCATGACATTGCGGTCGTCGAAGGCACCTGCAAGACGTTCGAAACGGCAATTCACGCAATTACACGATGGAAGAACTTGAAAAGGCGATCGGTCTGGACGATTGAATAAGCCATCGCCGGGAAATCTATCGCTAATTCATGATCCTCGAAGCCATCCAATATGCTGCGACCACTCTGGTCACGCCGCGCGAATTTCGTCCGTTCATCCGCTCTTCCCTCGGCCTCTGGGGCCGCGCTGGGCGGTGTGCGAAAGCGTGGAGCGCGCATGAAGAGAACTGCCATGCCTTCATCCGCGAGACGATCGCGCCGATGAAACAGAGGCGCACCGCCGTCGTGCTCGGCTCAGGCCTCTTGCGCGATGTGCCTATCGTCGCGCTTTCGAAAAGCTTTGATACGGTGGTGCTGGTCGATCTCGTCCATCTCGCCAGCGTGAGGGCATGGATCAGAACGAAGCGACTATCCAACATTCGGTTGATCTCGCGGGATCTTTCCGGCCTTGCGGATGCGCTTGCCGGCAATGACCCGGAGCCGCTCGCGTTCCTGCGGCAGGTGCCTTATCTCGATCTCGTTGTCTCCGCTAATATCGTCTCGCAGATCGGCGTCGGTTGCCGGCGGCATCTGGAACACTCCAGCCATGTGGCGCCGGATGCGATCATTTCACAGCTCATCCGCGCCCATCTCGATGGGCTTTCCGCGCAGCCCTGCAAGACAGTGCTGCTGACGGATATAAGCTATGAAGTGACCGACCGGCAGGGCGAGGTGACCGAAGCCGACGACCTCTTCTGCGGCGTGCCGGTGCCTCAGGCAAAACAGAGCTGGGACTGGCCGGTCGCGCCTTTCGGGGAAATCGGGCGGGATCGGCAGGCCGTGCATCGGGTGATTGCGGTTTGACGGCCAGCCATGTGGTCGACAGAACATAACCATCGCGCGTCGCTTATGTCGCAGATCGCCGCCGCAAAACGGCCTCACCTTCTCGGCACCGTTTCATCGATGAGCGCGACGCGATCCCGCTTCGCTTGATTTCCGACGCCCGAAGCTTAGAATCGTTGCAATGAAACAATTCGCCGCCATGATGATGTTTGCCGCATGGCTCCTTTACGGGGCAATGCCGGTCGTGGCGATGCCATCCATGCCACATGACATGCCGGGCCAGACTGCGATGTCCGGTTCCGACATGGCGATGCACGATCATGGGCAGCATGCCGACAACGCAGCAAAAACAGCCTCCAGCCATGGTGATGGCCATGCGCCGCAGCCCTGCCCTCACGGCAACGAGATCTGCGTCGCACCCTTCTGCTCGGCCTGCCTCGTCGTCCTGCCGGATGTCGATTTTGCCGATATCGGCCGTTTCATCCACCGTTACCCGGCACCTGAAACAGGCCCTTCGCTTGTTGTCTCCGGCCCTGCACCACTGACGCCCCCTCCCCGCGCCTGATCATTTCGTCACCTGACCGAAAAACGAAATTCCAGGACACGGAAGGATAACTCATGTCCAAGACCACAATTCTTGCAGCTGCGGCAATCGCTCTCATTTCCGCAACCTCGTTTGCTGCAGCCGCCGAGACGACCTGCAGCCAATCCAGCATGAAGATGAACGGCGAAATGGGGCATGCCGAGCATCACAAGGGTGATGACAGTGCCTCGACCATGGCTTTCAAAGCCGCCAATGCGAAAATGCACGAAGGCATGGCGATCGAATTTTCCGGAGATGCGGATGTCGATTTCACCCGCGGCATGATCGCCCATCACCAGGGCGCGATCGACATGGCAAAGGTCGAACTGGAACACGGCAAGGACCCGACCCAGCGCAAGCTGGCGGAGGCCATCATCCAGGCGCAGGAGCAGGAAATCGCCAACATGCAGGCCTGGTTGAAAGAACACGGCAAATAAGAGCCTGAACGAACAGGCGCCGGGCGGGTTTGCCGCTTGCCCGGCGTCCATCTTCCTCCATATGATAGAGCCGGAGGCAGAGGACATGCGCCCGATTACCGCTATCGGCTTTGATGCCGACGACACGCTCTGGCAGAACGAACACTATTACCGGCTGACGGAAGAGCATTTTCAAACACTGCTCGGCGATTTTGCCGAGGGGGCGGATATTTCCGCCAAGCTGCTCGAAGCCGAAAAGCGGAACCTCGAATATTACGGGTTCGGCATCAAGGGTTTTACTCTGTCGATGATCGAGACCGCCGTCGAGATCACCGAAGGCAAGGTGCCGACCGAGACGATCATGAAAATCCTCGACATCGGGCGTGACCTGTTGCGCCATCCGGTCGAGTGCATGCCGCATGTGGAGGAGACGCTGCAGGCACTGAACGGGCACTATCTTCTGGTGCTGATCACCAAGGGCGACCTGTTCGACCAGGAGCGCAAGCTGGCGCAATCGGGACTTGGCGATTATTTCGATGCGGTGGAGATCGTCTCCGACAAGAATGCCACCACCTATCGCCGCATTTTTCACAAAGTGGCGGAAGGGCCGGAACGGGCGATGATGGTGGGCAATTCGCTGAAATCCGACATCGTGCCGGCAATCGCGGCCGGCGCTTATGGCGTCTTCATCCCCCACGCGCTGACCTGGGTTCTGGAACATGTGGACGCGCCGAGCGATGCGCCGCGTTTCCGCCAGATCGAACATCTGGGCGAGCTGCACGGCGTGCTGAACGGCATCACCTCAGCCTCGGAATAACTGTTCGTTTATACGCATTCCGGACGCAAAACCGGTTCCCAATTTTTGCTGGAATTGCTTTAGGGCCGCTTGAAGTTGAGCCGCATCTCGTCGACCTCGCTCTGGCGGAAGCAGCCGTCGATGTGGTCGTTGACCATGCCCATGGCCTGCATGAAGGCATAGATCGTGGTGGGGCCGACAAAGGTCCAGCCGCGTTTCTTCAGGTTTTTCGACAACGCGACGGAGACCGGTGTGGTGGGGTTGGCTCTGAGCGTTTCTAGATCACGTGTGCCCGGGCGCTGATCGGCTCCGGGTTCGAAACTCCAGAAGAATTTGGCGAGCGCGCCGAATTCCTGCTGCAGATCTATGGCGCGGCGCGCATTGTTGATGGTCGAGACAATCTTGCCGCGATGGCGGATGATGCCGGCATCCGCCACCAGACGCTCGATATCGGCCTCGCCGAATTCCGCCACCTTGTGAAAATCGAACCCGGCAAAGGCTGCACGGAAATTCTCGCGTTTTCTCAGGATCGTCAGCCAGGAGAGGCCGGACTGAAAGCCTTCGAGGCAGATCTTTTCGAACAGGCGGATATCGTCGGTGACCGGGCGACCCCATTCCTCGTCGTGGTAACGGCGGTAATCCTCCAGCCCGCCATGCCAGAAGCAGCGCCCCTTGCCATCTTCACCGGTAATGATGCCCGCCATTTCCTTCTCCCAGACCATGCTTTTACTCTCGACGTTCCAATCGTTAACGGCAGTATCGCCGGTTTCAGCTTCGGGCAACCATATCCGGCAACCCATGGCTAACCTTGCGAAAAGCTATATCGGATTTGACGCATGAAAGCCGCCACCCGTTTACCATTCGCTTTGAGCTTGTGTTCACCATCCAGCTCAGTGGCGGGGGTACCGCCTTTCGGTGATTGTAACGAGTGGATCCGACCATGAAGGCGAGATTTCTTCTTGCGCTGGGGCTTGCCGCCCTTGCCTCAACATCTGCACTGGCAGACGACCGTTATCGCGAGCGGCCTCCGGTCGTGGTCAGCCCGGATCTTGCCGCTCCCTGGCTGATGCAGCTCGGTGCGCAGCCGCGGGCTCGGCAGAGGCAGGTGCAGCAGCGTCAGGTCTACCAGCAGCCACAGCGGCAGATGCGGCCGCAGGCCGTGGTGAACGGCCAGCGCAATTATTACCCGGCAGCGCCGAGCCGCCCCGGCGTCGGGCGTCAGGCCGATGTCCAGCAGCCGGCGCGGACCCCAGTGGTGCGCCGTGGCATCTTCGGTGACAACAGCCAGGTGCAGCAGGCGGCCGTGCGCCCCAACCGGGCGATCCGCAGCCAGCTCGAGCCGCAGTTCCTGCCGCAGATGGTGGCCTATGACACACCGCACAAGCCCGGCACGATCGTCATCGATACCAATAACCGTTTCCTCTATCTCGTCATGGAAGGCGGCCAGGCGAAGCGTTACGGCGTCGGCGTCGGCAAGCCCGGCTTCGAATGGGCCGGCGAGCACAAGGTGACCCGCAAGGCCGAATGGCCAAACTGGGTGCCGCCGAAGGAAATGATCGCCCGCGAGGCGGCCAAGGGCCATTACCTGCCGGCGCGCATGGATGGCGGACCGGAAAACCCGCTCGGCGCACGCGCAATGTATCTCGGCTCGACGCTTTACCGCATCCACGGCACCAATGCGCCGTGGACGATCGGCAGCGCCGTCTCGTCGGGCTGCATCCGCATGCGCAACGAGGACGTGACCGACCTTTACGGGCTGGTCGAGGTCGGCACCCGGGTCATCGTGATTTAGGTTTTGCACCGATCACAGGACATGATGTGGCCGGATCGACACGATCCGGCCCTTTTATCATTCGCTGCATGGTCACATTTCTCCGTCTCTGGGTTGCCCTGAGACGTCAGGCGAGACATTTTGCCCCGTCTTTAAGATCAGATCCGCAGAGGGGTAAGGATGAAATCGCGTCAATTACTGCTGGCCGTTGCCGGCATGATGTTTGCGGCCATCGCCACGACGGCACCGGTCGAAACGGCCAGCGCACAATCTCAAACGACGGCGAGCGACGTCGCACCGAAGGTTCGCAGCCGCGAAGTGCCGGCAAAATACCAGCGCCGCAGCGTGCGCTTCACCACCAATGAAGCACCGGGCACGATCATCGTCGATACCAACAACAAGTTTCTCTATTACGTGGACGGCAAGAACCGCGCGACGCGTTACGGCATCGGTGTCGGTCGCGAAGGGTTCGGCTGGTCGGGCGAAGTGAAGGTCGGCCGCAAGGCGGAATGGCCGACATGGACGCCGCCGGCGGAAATGCGTGCCCGCGAAGCCCGCCGCGGTATCAAGCTTCCCGTCGTCATGCCGGGCGGCAAGGACAACCCGCTCGGCGCCCGCGCGCTTTATCTCTACAAGGGCGGCCGCGACACGATCTTCCGTATCCATGGCACCAACCAGCCCTGGTCGATCGGCCTCAACCTGTCTTCCGGCTGCATCCGGATGATGAACAAGGATGTCGAGCATCTTTATGCCCGCGCGCCCGTCGGCACCAAGGTCGTCGTCATCGGGCCCGGCTCCAAGCCCGGCGACGTCGCCTTCAAGGATCGCGGCATCGACATTTTCCGCACGATCTTCGGCGGTTGACCTTTACCGTATAGGGGAAGCTTCGGCTTTCAGTCGTCATGCTCGGGACAAGCCCGAGCATGACGACCGGGACGTTTTCCTGCCCTTTCAGCCCTTCAGCTTCCCAGGCTTCTCCCCACCATAGGCCCAGTCCAGCAGTTCCACCGTATGGATCACCGGAATGGCCGTGCCCGAGCCGATCTGGGTCATGCAGCCGATATTACCGGTGGCGATGATGTCCGGTTTCGTCGCCTCGATGTTTCTCACCTTGCGGGCCTTCAGTTCGGCGGAGATTTCCGGCTGGAGAATGTTGTAGGTGCCGGCGGAGCCGCAACAGAGATGGCCTTCGGCGGGATCGCGGACGGTGAAGCCGGCGTTCTTCAGCAACAGTTTTGGTGCCATGGTGATCTTCTGGCCGTGCTGCATCGAACACGCCGAATGATAGGCGACATTCAGGCGTGTCGGCTCCTGTCGCGGCAGGTCGAGCGTTGCCAGATATTCGGTAATATCCCTTGCCAGGCCCGATACCCTCACCGCTTTTTCCGCGTAGGCCGGATCGAGCCGAAGCATGTGGCCGTAATCCTTGATCGTCGTGCCGCAGCCGGATGCGGTGACGATGATCGCGTCGAGGCCTTTTCTTTCGATCTCGCGGATCCAGACATCGACATTGTGGCGGGCGAAATCCAGCGCCTCTTCCTCACGTCCCATGTGATGGACCAGCGCACCGCAACAGCCCTCCCCCTCCGGCATCACGACCTCGATGCCGAAGCGGGCAAGCAGCCGGGTCGTCGCCTGGTTGATGCCGGGATCGAGAACGCTCTGCGCGCAGCCGGCAAGGATCGCCACCCGGCCGCGCCTGATACCCCGCACAGGCTGCGCACCGCGCAGCACAGCAGCAGACGGCGCCGGCAGTGATGACGGTGCGAGATCGAGCATGGCGGCGAGCGGCTTCAACGCCTTCACCCGCTTCAACAAAGGCGCGAAGGGGCGGCCGAATTTCGCCAGGGTCAGCGCAGTGCGGAAACGGGATGGATAGGGAAGGATGGCCGCGAGCAGGCTGCGGATCAGCCGGTCGATCAGCGGGCGCTTGTAGGTGTTTTCGATATGGACGCGGGCATGATCGACGAGATGCATGTAGTCGACGCCGGAGGGACAGGTGGAAACGCAGGACAGGCAGGAGAGGCAGCGGTCGATATGGGTGACCACCTCCTCATCGGCCGCCCTTCCATTTTCCAGCATGTCCTTGATCAGATAGATGCGGCCGCGCGGGCTATCGAGTTCGTTGCCGAGCGTGACATAGGTGGGACAGGTGGCGGTGCAGAAACCACAATGGACGCAGCGGCGCAGGATCTTTTCGGATTCGGCGACGTGAGGGTCTTCGAGCTGTTCGGGGGTGAAGGAGGTCTGCATCTATCGACGCGCCTCCTTTTCCGCACCGCTGAGTACGAAATTGCCCCTCATCCGGCTGCCGCCACCTTCTCCCCGTAATAACGGGGAGAAGGAATATGCCGCCCCCTCTCGCCCAGCCACTGAGGTGGAGAGGGTTAGGGTGAGGGGCGTGCCACGGGCAAACAGCCATTTGCTAAAGTTCATTCTCATCACCCCATCTTCCCCAACCCGAAAATCCCTGCCGGATCGAGCTTTTCCTTCACGCGCGCAGACAGCGCCGCAACCGCATCCGGTAACGGCTCGAAAGTAGGGATTTCGGCACGCGCCGCTTCCGACGCACGAACCAGCGTTGCGTGGCCACCGCCGAGTGCGCGGATATAGCGGCGGACAAGCTCGGCTTCGGGGTCTGCTTCCATGCGCATCCAGACCAGCCCTCCCTGCCAGTCGTAAAAGGCATCGATACCGGCCTCCAGCCGAAGTGCGTAGACCAGATGGTAACCGGCGCTCGGCGCGACGGAGACCCGCCAGAGGGGCTTTTCCGTGCCATCGGCATAAGGGGCGACGTCGCGGATTTCGCGCCAAAGCGTGAGGCTCTGCTCCATGCCGAGCCTCGTCACCGGACCGAAGGCTTCCATGACGGCCGCGAGTTTTTTTGCGCGCGCCTCGACGGAAGGGGCTAGGCCTTCGAGGCGAAAGACGGTTGCCTCGCCTTCAGGGAGTTCGCCGCCGATGAAGCGGGAGCGAACACTGGCCGGAAGGTGTGCTGCACCGGAGATTTCTACCGGCAAAGCCACGGCCGCGGCCATCGCCTTTGCCGCCATCTCGTCGTCGAGGCCGGATATGACGACATTCTCCGTCATCGGCGGAACCGGGAGCACGCGAAACGTGACTTCGGTGAGGAAGCCGAGCGTGCCCTGCGAGCCGGCCAGAAGTTTGGTGAGGTCGAGGCCGGTGACATTCTTCATCACCCTGCCGCCGGCGCGGATGATTTCGCCGCGGCCATTGACGAAGCGGAGACCGAGCAGGCTGTCGCGCGCCGCCCCCGAAACGAAACGGCGGGGGCCGGAAACATTGGCGGCAAACACGCCGCCGATGGTCGGCTCGCCTTTGGTGCCGAGAATGCCGCGATGGTCCATCGGCTCGAAGGCCATCATCTGGCGGTTTGCGGCAAGGGCCGCCTCGACCTCGGCCACCGGCGTGCCGGACCTGACGGTCATCACCATTTCTGCCGGATCGTAATCGACGATGCCCGTGAGACCGCGGGAGCTGATCGGTTCGGCTGGTTGGATGACCCTGGCAAAACCACGGGTGTTGTTGCCGCAGATCGCCAGCGGCTTTTTGTCGGCTGCAGCGTTGCGGATGATGTAGGCGGCATCGGTTTCGGTATTGGGGATCAGCATGCGGGGCATCTCTCCCGCCGTGCTTTCCGGGAAGTACCACCTTCTGCCCTGCCGGGCATCTCCCCCTCAAGGGAGGAGATCAGGTAGACGCGTCGTCCTACCCCAATGGAGGTCGAAAATGCCAGAAACAATGAGATAAGATACTGGAGCGAAGGTCCAGCCCCCTGTGATCGCCCCCCTTGAGGGGGAGATGGCCGGCAGGCCAGAGGGGGGTGGCCGCGGAATGAGACGGAACTGGCAAACATAGACTTTACCCTCTCCCCTCCAGCGGAAACACTTTTGACGGGTTCAAAATCCAGCCCTCGTCGAACGCCGCGCGCACCGACATCTGCTGCGCAAGCTCGGCCGGGGTATATTGATGCCGCATCAGGTCGCGTTTTTCGATGCCAACGCCGTGTTCGCCGGTGAGGCAGCCGCCGGCATCGACGCAGAGTTTGAGGATCTCGTTGCCCGCCTCTTCCGCGTTCATCGCCTCTTCCGGGTCATTGGCGTTGAACAGGATCAGCGGATGCATGTTACCGTCGCCGGCGTGAAAGACATTGGCGACGCGCAGGCCGAAACGGTCGATGATTTCGGATGTCTTTTTCAGCACATAGGAGAGCTTTCCGAGCGGCACCGTGCCATCCATGCAGATGTAGTCGGCAATGCGGCCGGTGGCGCCGAAAGCGGATTTACGGCCTTTCCATATCAGCGCCGCCTCGGTTGCCGACTGGCATTCGCGCACGGTCATGACCTTATGGCGGCGGGCGATCTCGACGATGTTTTCCAGCATCGCATCCATTTCCGCCTCGGATCCCTCGACCTCGACGATCAGAAGTGCGCCGACATCGAGCGGATAACCGGCCTTGGCAAAAGCTTCGCAAATCTCGATCGCCGGCTTGTCCATGAATTCGATGGCAACCGGGATGATGCCGGCGGCGATGATATCGGCAACGCAGGCGCCGGCTTCTTCCGATGTCGAAAATCCGAACAGAACCGGGCGCGCGCCTTCCGGCTTGGCGATCAGACGAACGGTCGCCTCGGTGACGATGCCGAGTTGACCTTCCGAGCCGCAGACGAGGCCGAGCAGATCATAGCCTGCCGCATCCAGATGCTTGCCGCCCAGCTCGATCACTTCACCATCGACCAGAACCAATTTGACGCCGAGCAGGTTGTTGGTGGTGACGCCGTATTTCAGACAGTGGGCACCGCCGGAATTCATGCCGATATTCCCGCCGATGGTGCAGGCAAGCTGGGAACTGGGATCGGGTGCGTAAAAAAAGCCGTCCACCGCGACGGCTTCGGAAATATTCAGGTTGGTGACGCCGGCCTGCACAGTCGCGGTGCGGTTGGCATAATCGATCTCGATGATGCGGGACATGCGCGACAGGCCGAGTACGATCGCATCTTCCTGCGGAATGGCGCCGCCCGAAAGCGAGGTACCGGCACCGCGCGGCACGACGGGAATGCCGTAGCGATGACAGTATTTCATCACTGCCGCCACCTGCGAGGTGGTGCGCGGCAGAACGACGGCCAGAGGCATGCGGCGATAGCTGATGAAGGCGTCGGTTTCGAAGGGAACCAGTTCGCGCGCCTCATGGATGACGCAATCGGCCGGCAGAAGACCGCTGAGATCATCGATGATGATTGCCCTGCGAGACAGGACATCCTGCCTTGGCGGCAGAAACCGGATTGGCTGCGGCATGCATTCCTCCCTCGCATGTCTCAATCGCAACCTATTTCATGACGGCTCGAGGCTTCAACCTATTCTTGACGAATGTCGCATGGAGGCCATTGGCAATCACATTTGCGCAACATCCAGAGGAAAATTGAACAGCTGTGCAATAAGCTGTTGACGTGTCAGGTCCTCGACCCCTTATATTTAGCCGAGCAAGGTTTTTTAACGGGTGATTCACGATCAAATTTGATCCCGACACCTCGTTAATCCCGGTGCAATCATTATATTAGTAAAACTAGACTTTCGGAGGTGTTTTCTAAATTGGGCCTGATGAACCGTATCGCCAGCAATCTTCGTCTCATGGTGCAGCGCCCCCCGCGCCAGCAATATGCTGCGATCTGCTACCGCGCCACCAAGCGCGGCGAATTCGAGGTTCTGGTTGCCACCAGCCGTGATACCGGCCGGTGGGTGATCCCCAAGGGGTGGCCCATGGAAAACAAGCAGGCGCATCAGGTTGCCGAGCAGGAAGCCAAGGAAGAGGTCGGCGTCAAGGGCAATGCCGAAAAGAAGCCGTTCGGCTTCTACCACTACAGTAAGGGTCTCGATAACGGCATCAAGGTGCCGGTGCGCGTGCAGGTTCATCTCCTTAAAGTTGAAGGCCTCTGCAAGGACTTCAAGGAAAAGGGCGTACGGCGCATCGAGTGGGTTTCTCCCGAGGAAGCATCCAACCGGGTGAACGAGCCGGAACTGAAAATCCTGATGCTGCAGTTTGCCGAGAAGATGCGCAAACCGGTGCAGGATGTGGCCGCAGTCGGCACTCTCGCCATGAAAGCCACGGGCTGAGCAGACTGCACGGCTCGATATCATAATCTCTTCAAAAGCGAGCGCTAAAAAAGCTTCGGGATAAAACCGGAGCAAGATATCCAACTGCCGCTCCCTATCGATAAAACGAAGCATGGCCCAACAGAAACCGCGTCTGGCAAAACCGACGCTCGACAAGGATCTGGAGAAACTCTCCTCTGTGGAAGACGCAGCTAGGCATACGACGCGCGGGCTTGCTGGTCCGGGCGTGGCGCTGCTCTTCATCATCCTGACCGCGATCTTCGCCTCAACCTATGTGACCGGCACATCCGGATCGGTGATCGTTATCGCCGCCGCCGCCGTTGCGGGCTACATGGCGATGAATATCGGCGCCAACGACGTGACCAACAATATCGGTGCCGCGGTGGGCGCGCGCGCCATGACGATGGGTTTCGGCCTTGCGCTCGCTGCCGTCTTCGAAGTGGCGGGAGCCGTGCTTGCCGGCGGCAATGTCGCCTATACGATCGCCAGCGGCATCACCAACGGGGCGCTGGTCTCCAGTCCGGCGGTTCTCATCTGGGCAATGATGGCGGCGCTGCTCGGGGCCGCCCTGCTTATCAATATCGCCACCTGGGTGGGCGCGCCAATCTCGACCACACACTCGATCGTCGGCGGCGTGATGGGTGCGGGCATCGCTGCTGCCGGCTTTGCCGCCGTCAACTGGGGACTGGTCTTGCGCATCACTGCAAGCTGGGTGGTCTCGCCGCTGCTCGGCGCGATGATTGCAGCCGGGTTCCTGTTTCTCTTGAAGGAAACGATCATCTATCGTGACGACAAGGTGGCTGCGGCGAAACGCTGGGTGCCGGCCTTGATCGGCATCATGACCGGTGTATTTGCCGGTTATCTGACCCTTGTCGGCACCAATCAGCTGCGCGCGCCCTCGCCCTATCTGGCAACCGTAGTGACTTTTGTCATGGGGCTGATCGCCTGGCGGGCGCTGATCCCGGTGATTGCGCGGCAGGCCGAGGGGCTGGAAAACCGCAACCAGTCGCTTCGCAAGCTTTTCCAGATCCCGCTGATCCTCTCGGCCGCACTGATGTCTTTCGCGCATGGGGCAAATGACGTGTCGAACGCCATCGGCCCGTTGGCGGCGATCGTCGCGGCAACGCAGGACATGGCGGCCAGCGCCGCCAGCCGCGATCCCGGCGTGCCGCTCTGGGAGCTGGTAATCGGGGGCTTAGGCATTTCGCTCGGGCTTCTGCTTTACGGGCCGAAACTTGTGCGGCTTGTTGGTGCGCAGATCACCAAGCTCAACCCGATGCGGGCCTATTGCGTATCGCTGTCGACTGGCATGACCGTGCTGGTCGCCTCCTGGATCGGCATGCCGGTCTCGTCCACCCATATTGCCGTCGGCGCTGTATTTGGCGTCGGGCTTTTCCGCGAATGGTACACGCGCAATTCCAAACGGCGCTACGAATATATGCGGGTGCGCTCGGGCAAGGATATCTCTGCCGAAGCCGACGAAAAAGCGCCCTTTGAGCGTAATGACGACGAGATGAAACGGCGATATCTGGTGCGCCGTTCGCATATATTGAGCATTCTCGTCGCCTGGATTATCACGCTTCCGGCTGCTGCAGGCCTTGCAGCGATCATTGCGACGGTTATGTTCGCGCTGTTTTTGTAAGAGAAGATCATGCGCGCCAATTTTCGCCTTCAGCGGCTTTTCGTCGATACGCCTCTTTCTGCCGAGACCCGGCATGAAGTGTCGAGCGAGCAGTTCAACTATCTCGCCAATGTGCTGAGGCTGGAGGCCGGCGCGAAAGTGCTGGTGTTCAACGGGCGCGATGGCGAGTGGCTGGCGGAGATCACCTTTCCGAGCCGCAAGAAGATCGTGCTTCAGCCGGTCGAGCAGACAAGACCGCAGCCGGAGGCATCCGACCTGCATTACCTGTTTGCGCCGCTGAAAGTCGGCCGGCTGGACTATCTGGTGCAGAAGGCCGTCGAGATGGGGGCCGGCACAATGCAGCCGGTGATGACCCAGCATGTGCAGGGCAAGATCACCAATCTGGACCGTCTGAGAGCGAATGTGACCGAGGCGGCCGAACAATGCGGCGTGCTGTCTATCCCGGAGGTTTGCGAACCACGCAAGCTGGCCGATATACTGGAGCGCTGGCCAACGGATCGGAGGATCATCTTCTGCGACGAAGGCGACGAAGGCCAGAACCCGCTGCCGATCCTCGCCAAGGTGACGGAGAAGAAGCTTGCGCTTCTGGTCGGTCCGGAAGGTGGGTTTTCGGAGGAGGAACGCAGTCTTTTGCGCTCGCTGCCCTTCGTGACGGCAATCCCGCTCGGGCCGCGGATATTGAGGGCCGACACGGCTGCGGTGGCGGCGCTGGCGGTGATACAGGCGGCGATCGGGGATTGGAAATAAGCAACGACCATCGCAGGCTTGCCAAACCGCAACAGATGGCACTGTTTTTCTGAACTGACCTTGAAACAAATTCGCTTGCACCGCAGATGAATTCGGTTCAATCAGCCGGACGATTATCAGTCTGGCTTATCATTCCAGGCCTTCCGACCAAGGTATTTTCATGGCGCGTGACACGACCGACCAGACACCACTTTCCTCGGTATCTGAGCTTTCTGCCTATCTGGCGCAGGGCTCGCGCCCCAAGGACAAATTCCGTATCGGCACCGAGCACGAGAAATTCGTGTTCTTCCGTAAGGATAACGCCCCGGTTCCCTATTTCGGCGACGCCAGCATTTCCGCGCTTTTGAGGGGCATGCAGGAAAGGCTCGGCTGGGAGCCGATCATGGACGGCGACAACATTATCGGGCTTGGAGAACAGTCCGGCATGGGCGCGATCTCGATCGAGCCGGGCGGCCAGTTCGAGCTTTCCGGTGCGCCGCTGGAAACGATCCACGAGACCTGCAAGGAATCCAACAAGCATCTGGCGCTGGTGAAAGAGATCGCCGAGCCGATGGGCATTCGTTTCCTCGGCCTCGGCGGCAGCCCAAAGTGGTCGCTCTCCGAGACGCCGCGGATGCCGAAATCGCGCTACGACATCATGACCCGCTACATGCCGAAGGTCGGTTCGCACGGCCTCGACATGATGTACCGGACCTGCACGATCCAGGTGAACCTCGACTTCTCTTCGGAAGCCGACATGGCCGCCAAGATGCGGGTTTCGATGAAGCTGCAGTCGATCGCGACCGCGCTGTTCGCCTCCTCGCCGTTTACCGAGGGCAAGCCGAACGGTCTTCTTTCCTGGCGCGGCGATATCTGGCGCGATACGGACAACCGCCGTTCCGGCACTCTGCCCTTCGTGTTCAATCCGGATTTCGGTTTCGAGCATTATGTGGAATGGGCGCTCGACGTGCCGATGTATTTCATCGTCCGCGACGGCAAATATCACGACTGCACGCATGTGACCTTCCGCCAGTTCATGGCCGGCGCGCTGAAGGGCGAAGTGGCCGACTGGCAGCCGAACATGGGTGACTGGACCAACCATCTCTCGACACTGTTCCCCGATGTTCGTCTCAAGCGCTTCCTTGAAATGCGCGGCGCAGACGGCGGCCCGTGGCGCCGGATCTGCGCGCTGCCCGCCTTCTGGGTCGGCCTGCTCTATGACGATGAAGCACTTGCCGAGGCCGAAGCGCTGACGGCCGACTGGACGTTCGAAGACGTGATCGCCATGCGCGATGCCGTGCCGGCTCAAGGGCTTTCCGCGACGATCAAGGGCCGTCCGGTTCTGGACGTGGCGCGCGATGCAGTGCGGATTTCGACGGCGGGTCTGAAGGCACGGGCAAAGCTGAATGGCGATGGCCAGGACGAAAGCGTCTTCCTGCAGCCGCTGGAGGAAGTGCTGGCGAAGAAGGCGACGCTCGCCGACGACCTGCTTGCGCTGTTCAACGGCCGCTGGAATGGCTCGGTGGAGCCGGTGTTCGACGAATACCAGTATTGATCTGAAAGCCCGCTTCGGCGGGCTTTTCTTTGCTCCACACAAAACAAAAAAAGCCCGGCGCGGGTGTCCGGCCGGGCAAGAGGCAGGGTCATTGGCTTACCCTGCGGGGAAAATCGTTACATCTTCGAACTGATGCACGCGGTCAGCGAGCTGGCGGCCGGGCGAACCGCGTGCGGGCGCGCTCGCGAGCAGCCTTTGCCAGAAGCAGAGACGGATCATCCAGTGCGCCGGAACGATCAAGTGCGACCACGACATCACGGCGGCTAAGTCCGATATCGGCAAGCATATGATCATCCAATTCAGAAATCGGATGTGCCGCAATGCGGTTACGGATGGCGCGCCATGCGGATTTGATGTGCACGAACACGACCGTCTGGGTAAAACCAGTCTGGCTAAAACCAGCCTGAACCGGGGCCGCAGCCTTAACGAGCTTCAAATCAGTTCCGCATTCGGTCGTGCTCATCGGGGTATCCTTTCATCGGGCACGGTCAAAGGCTTTCCGGCCACGACTGCGAGCGGATTGCCGGTGAGACATTTGCGCCGTTTGCAACAGCGCGTCTGTTCGAGAATTGCAGGTGTTATCGGTTAATCGTATTGATCAGTCCAACGAATGTTTCTAATGATGATTATCAAGTTCACTGATGGATTGCGCTCATGTCCGCTCCTCTCGATATCGACCAGCTGCATACTTTCATCGCCATCGTCGACACAGGCAGCTTTACCAAAGCTGCGGACCGGGTGTTCAAGACGCAATCTGCCGTCTCGATGCAGATGCGCAGGCTTGAAGAGCGGATCGGCAAGCAGCTGTTTGCCAAGGACGGGCGCGGCAACCGCCTGACCGCCGAGGGCGAGAAGTTGATGAACTACGCCCGGCGCATCATAAGGCTGAACAACGAGGCGATCGCCGCCTTCGACGACAACCGTCTCGAAGGCACGATCCGGATCGGCACGCCGGACGACTATGCCGACCGCTACATGCCGGAAATCATCGGCCGGTTTGCCAAGACCCATCCGAATGTCGAGCTTTATATCGTCTGTGAACCGTCCGTCAGCCTTGCTGAAAAAATGGCGCGCGGGGAGCTGGATATTGCGCTCGTGACCCACAATCCGAGGCAGCGTATTTCTGATGTGGTGCGCACAGAGCCGCTCTGCTGGGTCGCATCGGCCAACCATCCGCTGAAGGATGACGCGCCTGTTCCGCTTGCGGTCGGCCGTCGTGACTGTCTGTGGCGGCAGTTGGCTTGTTCAGCGTTGGATGCGGACGGGCGTGAATATCAGGTTCTGTTCACCAGTTGGTCTTCGACTGTCATTGCGGCTGCAATTCTTGCCGGCATGGCCGTTTCCGTTCTGCCGGAATCCGCGCTTCGCCCGGGGATGAAGGTGCTGACGGCTGCCGACGGTTTTCCGCCTTTGCCGCCGGTACAGATCGGCCTGATGAAACGGCCGGGGCTTTCGCCGTCACTGATGAACGCGATCACCGACCATATCAGCGCCTGCCTCGACAACATTTCCCCCGCCGCCCTGCCCGACGATCTCGACGGCGAGGTGAAGGGCTTCGCCCGCCAGGCGCGGGCAAGATCGGGGCAGGTGATGACGGGGTGGTGAGACCGCTGTCAGCGCTTCATTTTTCAACGCAGTTGCTACCGATTGAATGAGGCGCGCTCATCTCATAATCTTGAGATGAGATATTTCTGCAATTCGATTGGAAACTCTTATCATGTTGACCCTTCGCCAGATGCGCTATTTCGAGGCGCTGGCTGCAACGCGGCATTTCGGCAAGGCGGCGGCGATGGTGCATGTCAGCCAGCCGGCGCTTTCGACCCAGATCATGGAGATGGAAGACCATCTCGGCGCGCAACTGGTGGAGCGCAACCGTGCCGGCGTACTTCTGACCGCCAAGGGCGAGGCGGTGCTGTCGCGCATCCGCATCATCCTTGGCGCTGTCGATGAGCTGGAGAAAACGGCGCGGCGCAAAAGCGGCGTTCTGGCCGGACCGATCCGCATCGGCATCATTCCGACCGTCGCGCCCTATCTGGTTCCCAAGCTGATCCCCCATCTGCGCGAGACCTATCCGGAGATCGAGATCGAGTTGAAGGAGGCGGTGACCGACCGTCTGCTTGCCGAGCTTTCCGAGGGGCGGCTCGATGCAGTGATTGCGGCGCTGCCGGTGGAGGCGGATAATGTCGAGACAAGGACACTGTTTTCCGACCGGTTCTTCATGGCCATGGCGAGGAATGACAGCGATGTGCTGACATCTCCGATGACCGAAAACCAGGTGGATGCGGACAGGCTGTTGCTGCTGGAGGAAGGGCACTGCCTGCGCGACCAGGCGCTTGCGGTCTGCAGTGCTGCGGGCAAAAGAAGCCTCGTCAATTTCGGCGCGACCTCGATGGCAACGCTGTTGCAGATGGTGTCCCACGACATGGGGATGACGCTTATTCCCGAGATGGCGATTTCATCGGAAACGGCACGCAACAACCTGAGGATCGTGCCATTTGCCGAGCCCGCACCAGCGCGCGAGATCGGGCTGATCTGGCGGAAATCCAGCGGACGGACCGAAGACATGGCAGCGCTGGCTGCGGCGATTGTCGAAGTTGCCACGATAGAGGAATGAGGGGCGGTGCTCGCCCCTCGCCCGTGATTGATCAGGCTGCCAGATCGAGAACGATGCGGCCGTCGATCTGGCCCTCTTCCATGCGATGGAAAATGGCGTTGATGTTTTCCAGTTTGTCCCAGGAGAAGGTCGCCGCGACCTTGCCCTCACCGGCCAAGACCAGGGATTCCTCAAGATCCTGCCTCGTGCCGACAATCGAACCGCGCACCGTGATGCGCTTCAGGACTGTGTCGAATACCGGCAGCGAGATGTAACCCGGCGGCAGTCCGACCAGGGCCATCGTGCCCCTGGAGCGCAGGAAACCGTAAGCCTGCTCCATCGCCTTGGGAGACACCGCCGTGACCAGCGCGCCATGGACGCCGCCGGTCGCCTTCTGCACCTGTTCGACGGCATCGGCATCGCGGCCATTGACCGTCACATCCGCGCCGAGTTTCTTGGCCAGATCGAGCTTCTCGTCAAAGATGTCGGCGGCGACGACATGCATGCCCATGGCCTTGGCGTATTGCACGGCCATGTGACCAAGACCGCCAATGCCGGAAATAACAACCCATTCGCCGGGGCGAACTTCGGTTTCCTTCAGGCCCTTATAGACCGTCACGCCGGCGCAGAGTACCGGAGCGGCCGCGCCGAATTCGAGATTGTCCGGCAGCCGGCCGCAGAAATCCGGATCGGCAAGACCATATTGCGCGAATGTTCCGTTGACGGAGTAGCCCGTGTTCTGCTGGCTGCCACACAGCGTTTCCCAGCCTGTCCGGCAGGGCGAGCAGGAGCCGCAGGCAGTGTGCAGCCATGGCACGCCGACACGATCGCCTTCCTTGATGCGGGAAACGCCGGCACCGAGCTTGGCGACGTAACCGACACCTTCATGGCCGGGAATGAACGGTGGATTGGGTTTGACCGGCCAGTCGCCGTTGGCAGCGTGGAGATCGGTGTGGCAGACGCCCGTTGCTTCATACTTGATGAGAACCTGACCGGGGCCGGGATCAGGGATCGTCACCTCCTCGATGACGAGAGGTTTTCCGAATGCCCGCACCATCGCGGCCTTCATTGTTGATGCCATTTCCATTCTCCTCACATGTCATGACATTCCGACAGAGCGCGTGGCTGCCGCGATCGCAACGATCGTGGAGAGAAGAAAAGTCGCCTTGACCTAAGTCAATGACGACAGGCAAGCGGCCAGCGGTTCTGTCGCAAGCCTGCGACAGTTTCATCCGGCAAGGTTGGTCTTGAAGAAGGCGATCGTCCGGCCCCAGGCGAGATCCGCCGCCGCCTTGTCATAACGGGCTGCCGACGTATCATTGTTGAAAGCGTGGTTGACACCCTCGTAGACGAAGATCTCGAAGGTCTTGCCGTTCTTTTCCAGTGCCTCACGATAGGCGGGGATACCGGCGTTGATGCGTTCGTCGAGACCGCCGTAATGCAGCATCAACGGCGCCTTGATCTTCGGCACATCGACCGCCTGAGCCTGCTGACCGTAATACGCGACACCGGCATTCAGCTCCGCAGAGTTCACCGCCATACGATTGACAAGGCCGCCGCCCCAGCAGAAGCCGACAGCACCGACTTTGCCATTGGCACCTTCGTGTTTCGAAAGCCATGCGCGAGCAGCCTCGCCATCTGCTGTCGTCTGAGCCGGATCGAGGGTCGAAAACATCTCGCGCGCCTTGTCCTCTTCAGCGGGTGTGCCGCCCAGCGGAGAGAGGAAATCCACGGCAAGCGCGTTAAAGCCTTCCAGCGCCGCGCGCCTGGCGACATCGCGGATATGGTCGTTGAGGCCACGGTTTTCATGGATGACGATGATGGAGCCGAGTGGGCCGGTGGCTGACTTGGGGCGGGTCCAATAGGCCTTCATTTCTCCGGTCGAGCCGGGAAAGGTCACGTCCCCGGTTGTCAGCCGGTCGTCATTGGCTTCGACCATGGCGGCGCGGGCACCGTTGGCGGCAAGCATGGGAGCGATGGCGGCAGCCGCAGCACCCGAGCCGGCAAGCACCGTGAGCCGCTCCATGAATTTCCGGCGATCGAGATGGAGATGCGTGTATTCGTCATAGGCGTTGATCATCGCCTGGGTGACTTTTGGCTCCTTGTCCATGAGCCTGCTCCTCTGGCTGTCAATCCGACGAAGGTAGGGCGACTTATCGACAAGGCGATGTAGCGCGGAAGATCCGCGCTACACTTATGCGTGACAGGCGTAGCAATCGCCTCAAAATTCCTGCCAATTGTCGGCGGAGGTATCAAGCGCGGCATTGCCTGCAAAGGCGGACCGGATGCGGCCGCCGAGCGCACGAGCGGGCGAAACCGCGGGTCGGTCGACAGCCGACGCTGCGCGGACGGGCGCTGTGGCACCGGCATTACCACCTTCGCTCAGCTTGAAGCGGGCGAGGACCTGGTTGAGCGACGATACTTCGCGGGCCAGTCCATGGCTTGCAGCCGTGCTTTCCTCGACCATGGCCGCATTCTTCTGCGTGTCCTGGTCCATCTGGTTTACAGCGGTGTTGATCTGCTGGAGACCGGCCGACTGTTCCTGCGAAGCCTCGGCGATGGCGCCGACATGCCGGTTGATTTCCTGCACCTCGCCAACGATTACATGCAGCGCCTTGCCGGTTTCGCCGACCAGATGCACGCCTTCCTGAACCTGACTGCTGGATGTGGTGATCAGATCCTTGATCTCCTTGGCAGCACTGGCTGACCGTTGCGCCAGTTCACGCACCTCTTGTGCAACGACGGCAAACCCCTTGCCCGCGTCTCCGGCGCGCGCCGCTTCCACACCGGCATTGAGCGCCAGAAGGTTGGTCTGGAAGGCAATATCATCGATCACGCCGATGATGCTGGAAATCTCGCCGGACGACTTGGCGATCTGCTCCATGGCCGCAACGGCGCGCTGCACGATTTCTCCCGACTGTTCTGCACCGATCTTGGCGCGGTGAACGAGTTGGCCGGCTTCCTGCGCACGCTTGGTCGAGTCCTTCACCGTTGTGGTGATCTCTTCGAGAGCAGCCGCGGTTTCTTCGACAGCGGCGGCCTGCTGTTCGGTGCGTTTTGCCAGATCGTCGGCAGCGGACTTGATCTCGTTGGCGCCTGCATCAATGCCGCGTGCATTCTGCGCAACCTGGTTGAGGGTGGATTGCAGCTGCTCCGCTGCGGTGTTGAGATCGTTGCGGATACCATCGAGATGCGCCACGAACGGCTGCACGACACGGTAGGTCGTATCGCCCTGGGCAATCCTGGTCAGCGCGGTGGCGATGTTGTCGACAGCAAACTGAATATCGGCGGCTTCCTGCGCCTTCTGTTTTTCGCGTTCGATCCGTTCCCGCTCGGACATCGACCGGTTGGCTTCCGTTTCCTGCTCAAGGCGAAGGCGCTCGATGGCGCTTTCCCGGAATGCCTGCACGGCAGAAGCCATCTGGCCCACTTCGTCCTTCCGGTCCATTCCGGGGATCTCGGCGGCCGTCTCGTCGGCGACCAGCGAGGCCATGCGTTCACGCAGCCGCGCAATCGGCGTGGTAATGCCGCGCGAGCAGATGGCAAGGCCAAGCGTGATCAACATCAGTGACATGGCGGCGATGCCGAGAAGGCCGGTCCAGATCGTCCAGTCGGTATTTGCCTCCAGACGCTCCCTGCCATCATTCATCACCTTGATGAGCTGCTCGTTGCCGGCGCTGATCTTTGGCGACACTTCGTTGATCTTGCGCAACTGGTCCAATGCCATGCGCTGGGCTTCGGCCTTCTGGCCAGACTGCGCAAGCGCAATGGCCTGGCTACCGACCTTTTCGACTTCAGCAACGCCATTCAAGATATCGGCGGCCGCCTCGCTGCGCGTCGGGACAAGCTGCACAATCATGTTCTGGCGCTCGCGGAGCTGCTTCAGGTCGGACTTGTATGTCGTAACCGCAGCCTCGAATTCAGGTGTGTTCGGCTCGCTGAGAGAGGCGCGAAAAGCCTGCAATCCCAGAGCATTAAGGTTTCCACTGGTCCTGGCATTCAACACAGCGGCAAGCGCTTCATGTCCGATAAACTCGCCATAGACAGTGTCGGTTTGATTGTACTGAAAGCTGACATAGCCGATGCCGCCCATGGACATCAGTCCCATCAGCGATACGACCGCACGACCTTCGTTTTTATTTTCGTGTTTTTCAGAAACGACATAATGACCTCAAAAAGCACGCAGCCGACGGCTGCCCGCGAAAAGCAGGTGGCTGCAAAAACTGATACATCTTGGGTAGCGACGCCCGATCATCGGGCAGCTGACGACCATTGGATCGCCTCGGACATGACCCATCTGCTCCCGTCATCATCATGCGGTCGGGAGCTTCGAACCTACAGTTGCGACACTCGATCAGAATTCTGAATGAATGCTTACCGGGAACACAACCAAGTGACGTGAACTGTCAAATCGCAACTGTTTTTGACAAGAAATGACCGGCAAAATGTCGCGGAAGACCGCCGTTGGTCGATAATGCTGAACATAGTTCTGGAATTTTCACGCAAGAGCAAGAACGCGTGAATGGCCTCCGCTTGCCAAAGACGAGCGGCTTGTTGCATTGAAAATGCCCAATCAAGACGGTTTCAGGCCTACGATCCCCAGTGGCAGGGGCCGATACTCAGTGCCAAAGTTCAGGACGTGGCGAGCCAGATTGCCAGCCAGCCCCACATCAGCACCGTCGCCATGAAGCCGAGCATGAACAGCGGGCGGCGCAGCAACAGCCTGTTGCTGGTGATGTGGACATAGGAATGCGCGTAGCGCGAGATGACGAAGATCCAGGCGAGCGCAATGGTGATGATGTTGTCGGCATTGCAGATGAAGATCGCCAGAACGCCGGCGTGAAAGATCATCGGCAGCTCGAACTGGTTTTTCAGATTGTTATGGACCAGCAGGCTTTCCGGTGGTTCGGAGAGGTTTTCCTTGAACTTGCGAGCATCATAACCGCCGTCGCGGATGGCTGCGCCACGGCGCATCGACAGCAGGTAATAGAGGATGAAGACCAGGAAGGCGTGGGCGATCATCGGCCAGAACATGGCGGTCGTGTCGGTCATCATCGGGCAATACTCCTACAATGGTTCCGACCTTCTGACACGAAAACGGGCCGGGCAAAATGCCCGGCCCGCCTGAAATCGGTGGAGATGTCTCAACTCTTTACGAGCTGACGCCCGGATAGTTCGGGCTTTCGCGGGTGATCGTCACGCCATGCGGATGGCTTTCGCGAAGACCGGCGCCGGAAATGCGCACGAAGGTGGCCTTTTCCTGGAAATCCTTGATGTCCTTGCCGCCAACATAACCCATTGCAGCCTTGAGGCCGCCGGCCAGCTGATGCAGCACGGAGGAAACCGGGCCCTTATAGGGAACCTGGCCTTCGATACCTTCGGGAACGAGCTTCAGCGTATCGCGCACTTCCGCCTGGAAATAACGGTCTGCCGAGCCGCGCGCCATGGCGCCGACGGAGCCCATGCCGCGATAGGCTTTGAAGGAGCGGCCCTGGTAGAGGTAGACTTCACCCGGGCTTTCATCGGTGCCAGCGAGAAGCGATCCGATCATGACGGCGGATGCACCGGCAGCGATCGCCTTGGCAACATCGCCCGAGAACTTCAGGCCGCCATCGGCGATGACCGGGATACCATGCTTGTTGCCTTCCTCGACAGCGGCCATGACGGCTGCGAGCTGGGGAACGCCGACGCCTGCAACGACGCGGGTGGTGCAGATGGAGCCCGGGCCAATACCGACCTTGATGCAATCCGCACCCGCATCGATCAGCGCCTTGGTGCCTTCGGACGTGGCGACATTGCCGGCGATGATGCGAATGGCGTTCGACATCTTCTTGACGTGGGCAACCGCATCGAGAACCTTCTGGGAATGGCCGTGTGCGGTATCGACGACGATGACGTCAACGCCGGCATCGATCAGGCGCTCGGCGCGCTCGACACCATCGTCACCGGTGGAGATGGCGGCGGCGGCACGCAGACGGCCCTGGGCGTCCTTGGCGGCATTCGGGTTGAGCTGAGACTTCTCGATGTCCTTGACGGTGATGAGACCGATGCAGCGGCCTTCATTGTCGACGACCAGCAGCTTTTCGATGCGGTGCGAATGGAGAAGGCGCTTGGCTTCGGACTGTTCGACGCCATCCTTGACGGTGATCAGGTTGTCTCGCGTCATCAGTTCGAAGATCTTCTGCGACGGATCGGATGCGAAGCGGACGTCGCGGTTGGTGAGGATACCGACCAGACGGCCCGGGCGACCGCCATTTTCAACGACCGGGATGCCCGAAATTCCGTGGGCCTTCATCAGCGACAGCGCTTCGGCCAGCGTTGCATCCGGGCCTATCGTAACCGGGTTGACGACCATGCCGCTTTCGAACTTCTTGACCTGGCGGACTTCCTCGGCCTGTTCGACCGGGGTCAGGTTGCGGTGGATGACGCCCATGCCGCCGGCCTGCGCCATGGCGATCGCCAGGCGGCTTTCGGTGACCGTGTCCATGGCCGAGGACAGGATCGGCAGCGACAGGTCGATATCCTTGGCGATGCGGGTGGAAATGTTGGTCTGGCCCGGCATGATTTCCGAGTGCCCCGGCTGGAGAAGCACATCATCAAAGGTGAGCGCTTCCGCGCCGGTTGCCGAGATTACGATGCGTGCCATTGCCAGTTCCTTCAGTTGGATAGGCAGAATCCTCCGGGAAAAGGAAATCCTTCATCCGGTTGCTTCTGCATGAAATACATGGAAGTTGGCGAGGGCTGGTAACACGATAATGACAACAAGGGAATAGAAAAATCCCGGGAGGCAGCCCCACCGGGTTTGCATGGCTCGATGAGAAAAGCCTTTCAGACATCACAAAAGATGCAAGTCTCCGCGCCACCACCTATGGCGGATCCTCTGCAACTTTCCATTCGGCAACCTGACTTCCATGGCAGTCCGATATCCCGTCAAGATCAACGGCAAACGTTGCTGGGTCGTTTGCGATCACCCGATGACCGTTGCAACGTCGAGGCTGGACTTCGTCGACAAGAACCCTCCCGGAATAGAGCAGAAATGCGTCACCGTCTCCCGAAAAGGACATGTAAGCCAAAGCCACCCTCGCGGGTGGCTTTGGTCGTTTAGGTCCTGACGAACTCTCGATCAGATGTCGAACTGATAGCTCTTCGGCACGAAACGATACCCCGTCTCCTGCTTTTCGGCATAACCGACGGCCGGGAACGGCATGTGGTACCCGAGGAAGGCGACCTTGTCGGTGGCGATCATGTCGAAGACCTTCTTGCGGGTTGCAGCTGCGGCAGCCTTGTCCATGTCGAACTTCACCTCCCAATCCGGGCGCTGCAGCGACAACACAAAGTGATTTGCCGTGTCGGCCGTCAGGATCAGCCGTTTTCCGGCGGATTCGACGTTGAAGATCATGTGGCCGGGCGAATGACCGAAAGCGGCCATGCTGGTGATGCCGGAGACGACGTCGGCGCCATCACCGATGAAGGTGATCTTTTCGGCAAGCGGCTTGACGTTGGCAAGCGCGCCCTTGTGGCCGCCTTCAGCCGGCGTACCGACACGGGCAGTATCGGTCCAGAAGTCATATTCCTGCTGGCCGACGACATAACGGGCGTTTTCGAAGGCGGGTTTTCCGTCTTCCATCAGGCCGCCGATATGGTCGCCGTGAAGATGGGTCAGCACGACGATGGTGACGTCTGCCGGCATGTAGCCGGCCGCGGCCATGCCTTCAATCAGACGACCTGCACCCTGTGCACGGCCCGACTGGCCGAAGCCGGTATCGAAGAGGATGACGTCGGAACCGGTGTCGATCAGGGTCGGCGAGAAGCCGTTGACGAACTGGTCCGCCGGCAGGAAGTTTTCCGTCAGTAGCGCGCCGACGGTTTCTGCCGACTGGTTGATGCCGAAGGTTTCATTCGGTGCGCCGGACGGTCGCGCGCCATCCTTGACGACGAGGACTTCGAAACTGCCGACCTTGAACTTGTGAAGATCGGGCGGGGTGACACGATCGATTGCCAAATTTCTGCTCGCTTTGCTGCTGTCCTGGGCGAAGGCCGCCCGGTTTCCGATGATTGCCGGCGCAGCGAGCACGGTGAGGCCTGCGGTGCCCAGCAATGTTCTTCTTCCAATACCGTTTCCAGCCATATCCCATTCCCTCGCGATGGATGATGTCGGCGCGAAGTTAGCGCGATCGAGCGAAAAGTTGACGATGATCAGAGGTCAAAAGCGCATTTTCACGCAGACGTGACGGCATCTGCCTGTTGGCGTGCGAAACAAAAGAGGCCAAACGTCCATTGGCAGAACGGGATTTGAGGTTTACAGGCCTGTTATCCCTCGGGCCTGTCAGACAACGGCATCCGTCTCCATGAATCGCATCATTCCACTCATTCTCGCTGTCGCCCTGTTCATGGAACAAATGGACTCGACGGTGATCGCCACCGCACTTCCGACGATCGCCTACGATCTCGGCGTCAGCCCGATCACACTCAAGCTCGCGCTGACCTCCTATATGGTGGCGCTCGCGATGTTCATCCCGATCAGCGGCTGGATGTCGGACCGGTTCGGGGCGAAGAAAGTGTTCCGGTTGGCGATCTGCGTGTTCATCATCGGATCGATCCTCTGTGCGATCTCCGATTCTGTCGTTCAGTTCGTCATGTCGCGTTTCCTGCA
Organism: Neorhizobium sp. UBA3556; assembly: GCA_002376235.1. GTDB lineage: Bacteria > Pseudomonadota > Alphaproteobacteria > Rhizobiales > Rhizobiaceae > Neorhizobium. Next base: position 603,439 of record DFNX01000003.1, read on the forward strand.
AGGCATGGGCGGAGCGATGATGACGCCGGTCGGGCGACTTGTGCTCCTGCGCACCACCAAGCGCAGCGATCTCGTTTCCGCCATGGCGCTGCTGACCATCCCTGCCCTTGTCGGGCCGCTGACGGGGCCGCCGATCGGCGGCTTCATCACCACCTATTTCTCCTGGCACTGGATTTTCATCATCAATGTGCCGATCGGGATGATCGGGCTTTATCTGACCGGCAGATATCTGCCTGAAGTGCCGCCGATGGAAACGGGGCGGATGGACTGGATCGGCTTTCTGCTGACATCCGTTGCAGCATCCGGCGTGGTGTTCGGACTTTCGGTGATCGGTCTTCCGGCACTTCCGCCGGCCGTCGGGATCAGCGCTACGCTTGCAGGCTTTGCCGCATGCTTTCTTTATGTGCGCCACGCAAGGCTGCACCCTCACCCGATCCTGAACCTGAAAATCTTCAACGACCGGGCCTTTCGCGCCTCGACGACGGGCGGCACGCTGTTTCGGATCGCCACCGGCGCGATCCCCTTCCTGATGCCGCTGATGCTGCAGCTTGGTTTCGGGCTTAATCCGTTCCAGTCCGGCCTCATCACCTTTTCGGGCGCGATCGGCGCCTTGACGGTGAAATTCATGGCGCGGCGGGTGTTTGCGATGACCGGCTTCCGCACGGCACTGCTGGTGGCCGGCATGCTCGGCGCGGCGATGACAGCGGTGAACGGGTTCTTCACGCCCGAAACACCGCATATCTGGATCATCGGCGCGCTTCTGGCCGCGGGTTTCTTCCGCTCGCTGTTCTTTACCGGCGTCAATGCGCTCGGTTATTCGGAAATCTCCGACGAACTGGCGAGCCAGGCGACCTCGATGGCATCGGCGCTGCAGCAGGTGAGCCTTGCGCTCGGCGTCGCCTTTGCGGCCTTCATCCTGGAAATGTCGTCGATGTTTTCCGGCAGCCATCTTCAGCTTGCCGATTTCCACCTGGCGTTCTTCATCGTGGCGGCGGTTTCGGTCTTCTCGATCTTTCCGATCTTCAGGCTCGACCCGCTGACGGGGGCGGATGTTTCCGGCCACAAGGGCCGGCGACCGGCTGGCGCGCAGCCGGAAGCAGGCGAATAATCAGGCGTCGTCGCCCGTTTCTTCTTCCGATTGCTCTACCCTGCGGCCCTTGAAATGCTTGGCGAGCAGGAACATCTCGACCGATTCCTGCCGCGACGAAGCGGGCTTTACGTGGATGACCTGCTTGAAATTCTTCTTCAACAGATCGAGCAGATCCTTTTCCGTGCCGCCCTGGAACGTCTTTGCCAGGAAATGGCCGCCTTCGGCCAGAACCTCGATGGCGAAATGGGCTGCGACTTCGCACAGATGCATGGTGCGCAGATGGTCCGTCCGATGGTGGCCGGTGGTGGGCGCCGCCATGTCGGAAAGGACGAGATTGGGAACGCCGCCGATCGCCTCCTTCAGAAGCTCGGGCGCGCTATCATCGAGAAAGTCGAGCTGCAGAATCTTTACGCCCGGCAAGGGATCGACTTCGAGGAAGTCGATCGCGGCGACGCGCGGGTCTTCATCCGTCGAGTTCGTCACCTTGGCGGCGATCTGCGACCAACTGCCCGGTGCGGCGCCCAAATCGATGATGCGGCGAGCGCCTTTCAGGATCTGATGTTTTTCGTCGATCTCCAAGAGCTTGAAAGCCGCGCGGGCGCGGTAACCTTCGAGCTTGGCCCGCTGGACGTAAGGATCGTTGATATGGCGCTCCAGCCAGCGGCGCGAGGACGCCTTCAGCTTGCCCTTCTTGACCTTCTGGCCGAGCTTTCTGCCCGTTCTGTTTATTCCGACCGGTGTCTTCGTCATCGCCGTCTCAAAACCTCTCCGGAACCTGTCGACCCCGATCTGCGCGACCGCACACGCCGCCACACGCCATCATCTGCCATCATATCTGTCAAAAGCCCTTCGCGCAGCCCGCGATCGGCAACCCGCATTCTGGGGCTTGGCCAACGCCTTCTGATCGCCTCCAGAATAGCGCAGCCGGCGAGTACGAGATCGGCCCGATCCGGCCCGATGCAGGGATTGGCAGCACGGCCGGCGAAATCCCACGAAAGCAGCTTTGCCTGCATGGCCGAGACTTCCGCATCCGACAGCCAGAGGCCATCGACCCGGCGGCGGTCATAACGCGGCAGATCGAGATGCACGCCGGCAAGCGTTGTCACCGTGCCCGACGTGCCGATCAGATGGAAATCGTAATCGGCGTTCGCATCCGCCGGCGGGCAATCGAACCGCGTCAGCATGCCCTCAACTTCCGAAACCATGGCTTCGAAGACATCCGGCGTCACGTCGCGACCGCCATAGCGTTCCGACAGGGTGACGACGCCGACGGGAAGCGAGGTCCAGTGCGTGATGTGGTTGGCAAGCCTCGAGGAACGGTTGTCGCCAATCTTGATGACGGCGATTTCCGATGAGCCGCCGCCAATATCGAAAAGCACGATCGAGCGCGCCTCGCGGCCGACCAGCGACGAGCAGCCGGAAACGGCAAGCCGGGCTTCGGTTTCGCGGTCGATGATTTCCAGATCAAGCCCCGTCTCGGCAGTCACCCGCGCCAGAAACTCCTCGCCGTTTGCGGCGGCGCGGCAGGCTTCGGTGGCAATCAGCCGCATCTTGCGGATAGGCTTGGCAGAGAGCTTCAGCGCGCAGATGCGCAAAGCCTCTACGGCGCGGTCCATGGCATCGGTGGACAGACGGCCTGTGGCGGCAAGCCCCTCGCCCAGACGCACGATACGCGAAAACGCATCGACGACGCGAAAATGGCCGGGCCTTGTCGGCTGGGCGATCAGCAGGCGGCAATTGTTGGTGCCGAGATCGAGCGCGGCATAAAGATCGTCATGGAAGGGAAGCGTTGCCTCGACGGAATGCAGCGCCGGGGTGATTGCGCCGCCATGTTCGGCAGACGGCATTGTGCGCGACAAAGCCGGCTGCGATACACCGTTGAGCGCGCTTTTTGCCTGCGTCAGCGGACGGCCCTGGAGGCCGCGGCCGCCACGGTTTTTCTTGCGGCGATCACGGCCCTTGCCGCCCTGGTTTTTCTCGCCCTGGCCCCTGCCACCGTGTCCTTTGCCATCCGGACCATTCTGCTGATGCGCACCGCCATGGGCATGCGCGCCGGTCTGACCCTGCACTGAGCCACCGCGACCATCGGCATGCGATCGTTCACCGGCATGCTGGATGGCATGATCGGCGTTTTTATCGGAATGGGATTTGGAACGCCTGCGCTTGCGTTTACGCGCGGGCTGATCCTGTCTTGAGACATCGGATTTGGAGACATCGGATTTGGCGACATCGGGCTTGGCAGCATGGGGGCGTGCAGCATCGGGTTTTGCGACGTCGCGTTTCCCCACGTCCTGTCGTGACAGGTCCTGCTTCTTTTCTGGGCGCGCGGCCGGGTCGGCCTGAGCGGCCGACGACGCGTGCAGGGAAGCCTTAGCATTGCGGTTTTTACCGCCACGCTTCCCTTTTCTGCGACGGGGCCGCTTTTCTGCCCCACGCTCTCCGGCCGACGCCCCGCCATCTGGCGGCATACGGCCGCTATCGGGGTCCATTGGTCGTTCTATCCATTTCGCGGCGCACCGCCTGAAAAAAGCGTGCTGCTGCGTCTGATTGCTTCGTTGCCCCAAGGATAACAGCGCAAGGGCCATTCGCCAATGGCTTTTTCCCGGCGGCGGCCAAAAGTGGCGGAAGCGACGGTATGTGAATTTTTTCCGAAAAAACTATTTGCAAGTCGCGAACGTTTGGTTATAAGCGCCGCACACCGACGAGCCGACCAGTGGTCGCTCCTGCTGGGGAATAGTTCAACGGTAGAACGACGGACTCTGACTCCGTTAATCTTGGTTCGAATCCAGGTTCCCCAGCCAATCTTCTCCTTACATGTCACTTACGTTATCTTCATCAGGATGACTGCGCCTCAGTATGGCCTATCATATCCGCGGATCTGATAGCTTAGGCCGAATCGCTGCGCCGAAGTTGGCTCAACGCTTCGTTACGGATGCAGACTGGGCCTTTAGGCTTTTGAGCTCCTCCCCGCTCAACGCACGCACCGCCCCCTTTTCCAGATCCCCAAGCACAAGATCACCGATGGCGACGCGGATGAGGCGCAGAGTGGCGATGTTAAGTGCTTCGAGCATGCGGCGGATGTGGCGGTTCTTGCCTTCGTCCAGCTCGATCTCCAGCCAGGAATTCTTCTCGCCTTCGCGCAGTTTTATCGCGCGGCGGGCCTTCAGGATCTCGCCGTCCTGTTCGATACCTTTTGTCATTGCCTCCAGCATTGCCTCGTCGACGAGCGTGTCGATCTGGACGTGGTAGGTTTTCGCCACATGGGTTTCGGGATCGAGGAGCGCGTTGGCGAATTGCGTGTCGTTGGTGAAGAGAAGCAGGCCTTCGCTTGCCTTGTCCAGCCGGCCAACGGGGGAGAGGTGGGGCTGGTCGTGGCCTTTCAGGCAATCGAATACGGTCGGGCGGCCTTCGGGGTCGTGGCGGGTGGTGACGAGGCCGCGGGGTTTGTTGAGCATCAGATAAACCGGCGCTTCGGCAGCAACCTTTTTGCCATCGACGGCGAGTTTCGCGGTATCGAGGTCGATCCAGGCTTCGGTATCGCTGACGGTGCGGCCGTTAACGCTGACCTGGCCGGCACGGATCAATTCCTCGGCTTGGGTACGTGAGCAGAAGCCGAGTTTCGACAACGCACGCGGGAGCGTGACGCGCTTGCCGGAGGATGGCACGGCGGGTTTGCGGGTGGGAGAAGCCGGCGGCCGGCGGGTTTGTGTTGATTTGGGGCGTCGGGGCTTTTCGTTCATTTTCACACTGTTCCTGCCGACACGATAACGCTCTCACTTGCCTATGAGTTTGCGGCGCCTTCCACTCGATAAGAGGAGTTGCACGATGCTACCTGTTGACCCATCCGCCCTTGCCATTCTATGCCCGGCTTCGTCCAGTCCTATATGGTGTGGACATGATCAAAACCCAGTTGTGACGAAGAGAGACGCCGGTGAGCCAGGATAACATTACGACAGACCTCGTGACGCTGCGCGACTACTGGCGATATGCGATCTCCCGTTTCAATGCGGCGGAGCTTGGTTACGGTCACGGTACAACGACAGCGGGGGACGATGCGGCGTTTCTGCTGCTCGACAGCCTGAACCTGCCGATCGATACGCTCGATCCGTTTCTCGATGCGCGGCTTCTGCCATCCGAGCGCAAGCTGCTTTCCGAGCGGATCGAGACGCGGGTAACGACGCGCAAGCCATCCTCCTATATTACCGGCCATTCCTATATTCAGGGCGTGCGCTTCCATGTCGACGAGCGGGTGATCGTGCCGCGGTCGCATATCGGCGAGATCCTGTTTTCCGAATATCTGGGCGAACAGGGTTCCGCCTACCTGCCGGATCCTTTCATGGTGGAAAGCGCTGTCGATATCTGCACCGGTTCGGGCTGCCTTGCAGTGCTTGCGGCAAAGTTCTTCCCCAATGCGGCGATCGATGCCGTAGATCTTTCGGCCGATGCGCTGGAAGTGGCGAAGATCAATGTAGCCGAGCATGAGGTCGAGGAGCAGGTGTCGCTTTATCAGGGCGATCTGTTTGCGCCGCTCAAGGGCAAGACCTATGACCTGATCATCACCAACCCGCCCTATGTCGACCACGCCTCGATGGCAGGTTTTCCGGCCGAGCATCAGGCAGAGCCTGCAATGGCGCATGATGGCGGCGAGGACGGGCTCGATCTGGTGCGCCAGATCCTCGATCAGGCCGGCGACTATCTGAACCCTGAAGGCGGGATGATCTGCGAGATCGGTTCGGGCCGGGAAATCCTCGAAGAGGAATATCCGCATCTGGAATTCCTCTGGCTGGAAACTGCGGAATCACAGGATGCCGTATTCTGGATTTCGGCCGAAGCGCTGAAGGGCTAAGCCACCGCCATTTCGCTATTTTTCGTTTGCGCGACGATCACCGGGGCGGCATGTTCCGGTGATCGGGTGCGTGTGGAGACGAAAGATCATGGCGGCTGCGGATGTCATCGTGCTTGGAGCCGGGATTGTCGGCATTTCGACGGCGCTGCAGCTTGCCCGGCGCGGCAAGGCGGTAGCTCTCGTCGACCGGGGCGAGCCGGGGCGCGAAACCTCTTATGGCAATGCCGGACTTATCCAGCGCGAAGGGGTCGTGCCTTACGGCTTTCCGCAGCAGTTCGGCCAGATATTGCGCAATGCCATGAACAACCGGATCGACTCGCATTTTCACTGGCGGGCGCTGCCTTCCGTCTCTTCCTTCCTGGCGAAATACTGGTGGCACTCGAACCTTTCCCGCCACCAGCTGATCGCTCGCGCCTATGCGCCTTTGATCGAGCATTCGGTCTCCACTCATAATGAGTTGATCAATGAAGCGGGCGCGCAAGCGCTGATTGCCAAGGATGGCTGGACGGAGCTTTTTCGCACACCGGCCAAACGGGATGGCGAGCTTCGCGAGGCCGAAAGGCTGGCTCGCGAATACGGCGTGGCGTTCGAGGCGCTTTCGCCCAACGATCTGGCCGCACGGGAGCCGCATCTTTCTCAAGGTTTTGCCGGTGCGCTGCGCTGGGAAGATCCGTGGTCGGTCAAGGACCCACTGGCGTTGAGCCAGGCCTATCTGCGGCTGTTCGAAAAATTTGGCGGCAAGGTGCTGAAGGGCGATGCACGCAGCCTTTCGAAAACGACGACCGGATGGCGGGTCGTTGCAGGGGACGGCACGGTGGAGGCGAAGGACGTGGTCGTAGCGCTCGGGCCATGGTCGGATGTGGTGACGAAACCGCTGGGCTACAATTTCCTCGTCGGGGTGAAGCGCGGTTATCACATGCATTACGCGCCGAAGGGCAATGCGACGCTCAACGGCTGGCTGCTGGATGCGGAGCGCGGTTATCTGCTGGCGCCGATGAACCAGGGGATCAGGCTGACGACCGGAGCGGAATTTGCCCGCCGCGATGCACCGAAGACACCGGTGCAGTTGGCCCGCGCGGAAGCCGTGGCAAAGCAGGTCTTTCCACTTGGCGAAAGGCTGGACAAGGAGCCGTGGATGGGGGCGCGGCCGTGCACGCCGGACATGATGCCGGTGATCGGCAAGGCACCGCGGCATGAGGGAATGTGGTTCGCTTTCGGACACGCGCATCACGGGCTGACGCTCGGGCCAGTGACCGGCCAGGTGATCGCCGAGGCGATTTTGGGTGAGAAGACGCTGATCGACATTTCGGCCTATCGGCCGGAGCGGTTCAACATCTGAGGTTTTTGGGCCTGAGGAGCGATCACAGGCGACGGGCTGGCTTTTGGCAAAAAGCCGGGTTAGGCTTGCCTCAACAATCAAAGGGAACGATGCCCGAATGATCGCCCCCGATCTACCGGGCCGACATGACAATGGCACGTTATCTCATCTACGACGCCAGATTTCTCGACCGTTAGCGCGTCTCGCTGCAGGCGTGAACGGGCATTTTTCGCCCCGGGTTCGGTTAGATTTTCTGGTGTTTCATGAATGATGTTGCCGACGCAAAAAGCTTTTTCGATGCCAATCCCGATATCGAGGTTCTCGAAGCCTTCGTGATCGATGCGAACGGTGTTCCGCGGGGAAAATGGATACCGCGCGAACGGGCTCTCGACGTGCTCGAAAAAGGCATGGCGATGCCACGCTCGGTCTATGCGCTCGATGTCTGGGGCCGCGACGTCAATGCCGCCGGACTGGCGCAGGGAACCGGCGATCCGGACGGGCTATGCTTTCCGATCCCCGGCACGCTTTCGCGGATCAACTGGCTCACCCGGCCGACGGCGCAGGTTCTGCTCGGCATGCGCGATCCGGACGGTTCGGGCTTTTACGGCGATCCGCGGCAGGTGCTGGCCAATGTGCTGAAAGGCTTTTCGAAGATCGGGCTGACGCCGGTGGTGGCGACGGAACTGGAATTCTACCTGATCGACCCTCTGCGCTCAGCGCTCGATCCTGTGCGGCCGCCGAATTCGCGCGAGGGGCGCTGGCATACGGGCCAGACGCAGGTGCTTTCCATTTCCGAGCTGCAGGATTTCGAAGAGGTCTTTCACGGCATCGCCAGTGCGGCAAGGGCGCAAGGCATACCGGCCGACATGGTGGTGCGCGAAAACGGCCCCGGCCAATATGAAATCAACCTCAACCATGTGCCGGATGCACTGAGAGCGGCTGATTATGCGGTGCTTTTAAAGCGGATCGTCAAGGGTGTGGCGCGCGCCAATGACCTCGACGCGACCTTCATGGCGAAACCCTATGGCATGCAGGCAGGAAGCGGCATGCATGTGCATTTCTCGCTGATCGATGAGGCGGGCCAAAATGTCTATGCCGGCGAGGACGGTCCTTCAGAAATGCTGTTCCATTCAGTCGGCGGCCTGCTGGAGAATATGGGGGAGAGCATGGCGGTGTTTGCGCCGCATGCCAATTCCTACCGGCGGCTTCGTCCATCCGAACATGCACCGACCTATGCATCCTGGGGGTTCGACAACCGATCGGCGGCTGTGCGGGTGATCACCGCTTCGAAGCCAGCAACGCGGATCGAGCACCGGGTGGCAGGCGCTGACGTGAACCCCTATCTGGCGCTTGCGATGATCCTCAATGCCGCACTTTCCGGCATCAAGGAGAAGCGCAATCCGGGCGGGGCGATTACCGGCGACGAGCACGCGATCAATCATGATCCGCTGCCGACCAACTGGGATTATGCACTGCGGCAGTTTGCCCGATCCACTTTCGCCTATGCCACACTCGGCCCGAAATACCGGTCGCTTTATAGTGCCTGCAAGGCACAGGAACTGGCCGAGTTTTCGCTGCGCGTCACCGACGTGGAATATGACGCCTATATAAGGACGGTATGAGATGACGTTTCGAGACAGCGCCACCAATCCCGGCCATACCGGATCCTGGTATGCGGCAAGTGCCAATGACAAACGCGTGCGCCCTGCCCTTGCCGGCGATATCGAGTCCGATGTCTGCATCATCGGCGCCGGCTTTACCGGCATATCGGCGGCGCTGGAGCTATCGGAGCGCGGGTTTTCGGTCGTGGTGCTGGAGGCTGAACGGATCGGTTTCGGTGCGTCCGGGCGGAATGGCGGGCAGATCGTCAACGGTTACAGCCGCGATCTGGAGACAATTGCCGGGCGCTACGGCAAGGACAAGGCGATCGAGCTCGGAAAGATGTCGCTCGAAGGCGGCAATATCATCCGCGAACGGGTGGCTAAATATGCGATCGACTGCGACCTCGAACATGGCGGCTTCTTTGCCGCTTTTACCGACAAGCAGATCCGCGAGATGGAGCATCACAAGGCCGACTGGCAGCGCCATGGGCATCATGGGCTGGAAATGGTGTCGAAGGCCGATGTCTCAAAATATGTGAAGACCGACCGCTATGCCGGCGGGATGATCGACAAGCTCGGCGGGCATATCCATCCGCTCAACCTCGTGCTTGGCGAGGCACGCGCGGTGGAAAACCTTGGTGCGAAGATTTTTGAAGGCTCGCGGGTGATTGCGGTCGACACCGACAAGGCGCGGCCTGTCGTCAGCACGGGAGCGGGTTCGGTGACGGCCTCTTATGTGTTGATCTGCGGCAATGCCTATCTGGCGCCGCTTTTCCCGCAGGTGCATGGGCGGATGATGCCGGTATCGAGCCAGGTGATGGTTACGGAACCGCTCGAGGCCTCGCTGATCGAGGATCTGCTGCCGGCCAATTACTGCGTCGAGGATGCCAACTACATTCTCGACTACTACCGCCGCACCGCAGACAACCGGCTGCTTTATGGCGGCGGTATCGGTTATGGCGGCAATGATCCGAAAAACCTTACCGGCGTGATCCGCCCCAACATGCTGAAGACGTTTCCGCAGTTGGAGGACACGAAGATCGATCATGCCTGGAGCGGCAATTTCGCGCTGACGCTGACCCGCATTCCACATATGGGGAAACTGTCGGACAAGGTCTATTTTTCCCATGGCGACAGCGGCCATGGAGTGACAACGACGCATCTTCTGGGAAAGATACTCGGCGAGGCCGTGGCCGGCCATGCCGAGCGTTTCGATGTCTGGGCATCGCTGCCCAACCTGCCCTTCCCCGGTGGCCGCATGTTCCGCGTGCCGCTGACGGCACTTGGCGCATGGTATTACGGGCTCAGGGACAAGCTGGGCGTCTGAGGCTTTCCCGCCTTACGCCAAAGCTTCGGGGAAACGTCCCTTGAGAAAATAGGTCGCGTGGGTGCGCACGATCGACTTGAACTGGGCCGAAATTTGCGCGGCTTCTGCCGGGGACATAAGCGCCAGACGCAGCGTTGCACCCGCCATGTGGAACATGACGAACAAGGTCTGTGCATAGCTTTCGCGCAGCGGTTCAGCGACGAAGTGCTGGGTGAGCTGATAAAAGCCTTCCGCCTGAGCCCGCGTTTCGGCGATATCGAGATCAGCCAAGGTCTTGTCGGCCTGGATGGCGTTCAGGAGGTCCTGAGTGGACGGCTCCTGGCGCATGCGCTCGTAATACATGTCGAACAGATCGTCAGTCGCTTTCAGGGCGTCATCTGCGGTATCGATGCTGGAAACATGGCCGGCAATCAATTCGCGAACCTCTTCGACATAAAGCTCATAGAGCATGGCGATGATGGCCGACTTGTTGGGGAAATACTGGTAGACCGAAGCGATGGGACCGCCGGAAAGCGATGCGATCTCCTTCATGGTGACGGCATCGATGCCCTTCTGACCGATCAGTTCCTTCGCAACCTTCAGGATCTCGCCGATACGCTCACGACTTCTTTCCTGTTTCGGCACCCGGCGAAGCGCGGCACGTCCCGCGCCCTGACTCGACTCCTGCATGCGATCCCTTTTCCCAACAACGCTCATTAGACCATGCGTAACCAGCTAAACCGGAAACGCTAATTGAGCATTATACGTAAAAAAGGCAGGTTCAGATCACCGGGCCGAGCGAAAAATGTGAATAAAAGTTTAATTCACCGAGAATTTCCGATCGGCGCGATCTATTTCTCAAATATTTTCCCGCCAAAGTTTCTCCAGTCGGGCGACTGCATCTTCCACGATCTCCGGCACCGTGGCGTCAATATCGACGGTTACAACATTTGCTTCAGCTTCCGGGCTTTCCAGCGTCGCAAGCTGGCTTTGCAATAGCGAAGCCGGCATGAAATGGCCCTTGCGCGCGCCCATACGGGAAGCGAGCAGTTCCGGCGATCCCTTGAGGAAGACGATGTAAAGCGGCTCTCCACCGGCAGAACGTAGCTTTTCGCGGTAGATTTTCTTCAAGGCAGAGCATGTCACAACGATATCTTCACCGGCGGAACGGGAGGCCTTGAGTTCCTGGCCAATGATTTCCAGCCAGGGCCAGCGGTCTTCGTCGGTCAGAGGCGTTCCATCCGCCATCTTCTTCACGTTCGATGCCGGATGCAGCTGATCGCCTTCGACGAACTTGCAACCAAGCCGCTTGGCCATAAGATCGGCGATCGAAGTTTTGCCGGCGCCGCTGACGCCCATGACGATGATGGCCCTGGTCATAAATTCTTCTCCCTGCTTGTCGTCTGCGCTTAACGTGCGACGAATTCTATTTCAACCTCGCATCCCGGCTGATGACGAGAGGCATCAGCACGGAGAGGAACATAAGCCTTAACACATGATGGGCACCGACATAGGTAGGGTCGGCATTGAGCATGACGGCCATAGCAGCCATGGTTTCCAGCCCACCGGGTGAAAACGCGATCAAAGCCGCATCAAGCGGTACATCGGTGAGATAGGAAACGGTAACGGCGATACCGGCGGCAAGCGCCATGACGACAGCGGTGACGACCAGTCCCGAGACGATGGCCACGCGCAGATCGGCAAAGGACAAGCCGGAAAAGCGTGAGCCGATCTGCGAGCCGAGCAGGACATAGACGGGGATCAGCAGCCAGTTGGGGACTGCACCCGAAACGGAACCGGTGATATGAGTCGCGATCGAGACGAAGACGCCGCCGAGCAGGAGGGCTGCCGGAAACTTCCAGCGCTGGAACAGAAGGCCGAAACCGGCGGACGCCACGACCATAGCAAGCAGGATCGGCAGGCTCATCGACTGGGGTAGAACGATTACCGCATCGCCGGCGAGATCGAAGAACTCGACGATCAACGGCACACTGATCGTCAAGGCCAGCACACGCACGCTTTGGGAAATGCTGACGGCGCGAAGATCGCAGCGCATTTCGGAGGCGAGACTCAGGACGTAACTGAGGTGACCGGGCGAGGCTGCGAGAAGTGCTGTCGTGCGATCATAGCGGGAAATCTTTTGCAGCACCCAGGCGGCGGAGAAGAGCAGAACGAAGACCGCCACGAAGACCATGATGAAGCTGAGCGGCCAGGTGCGTGCGGCGACAAAGATCTCCGGCGTGACGGTGGAGCCCATCGATATGCCGATGACGATGAAACAGGCATTGCGGATTATATGCGGCACGCCGAGATGAAGCCCGGAAAGCCCCGCGAAGGTGACGGCAACCGCCGGGCCGATCAGATAGGGCGCCGGAAAACCGATGGCGATGGCAACAAGCGCACCGGCTATTCCAATAATGGACGTTATCAAAAACTGGCGTAATTCTGGAAAATTCATAAAGACCGGTCCTGACACCCACCGGTGCAACAGGCTGCCGAGGCGGCAGGCTGCCGGCATGGCAAGGCACCATCCGTTCTAGCCGCAGGAGCAGGAAGGTCAACCAAGCGCCTTCTGTAGAAACGAAAAACGCCGGAGCGACCGGCGTTTTTTTCCATCATATAAAGTGCGACCAGGGATCAGGCTGCCGGAGCCACGACCTTCTTCATGTCGACCGCATCGAGGCCGAGAAGGAAGTTGATCTGCGGGCGAGCCTTGACCAGATCATCGATCGTGTATTCGGCCAGAACGTCGAAGAAGGCGTTCAGCGCCTTGCGAAGCGCGGAGTTCAAACCGCAGCTGTCGACCAGCGGACATTCGATCGCGCCGTCATCCTCGAAGCATTCGGCCATTGCGAAACTGTCTTCGGTGACACGCACAACATCGAAAAGAGTAATCTTGTCGGCTGCGCGGCCAAGCTTCACGCCGCCATTACGCCCACGCACAGTCTCGACCAGACCGGCCTTGTTGAGCGGCTGCAGGATCTTGAACAGGAATAGCTCGGATACGCCATATGCCTTGGCAATCTCCGGAATGCGGCTGAGGTGCCCGTGATTGGCTCCACAATACATCAGCATTCTTACGGCATAATTGGTCTGTTTTGTCAGGCGCATGATGGTCTCCGAGGACTCGAGAGAACTCTATATAGACGCTTCCCTAGTTTTGAACAATTCCAAAATAGGGAAATCGGAAGCTTGTTTTCATGTGCACTAATTCACCAAATGCACAAAAAAGCAAATCCTGAATGCAAATGTCAACATAAAGCAACCGATGAGTGCAGTTTGCCCTGCAACGATCGGTCCTGTTTACACCGTCAGCGACAGCGGCTCCTTGAGAAAAATCATATTCTTTAATGCTGTGACAATAGGCTCGCTCAACCGCTATCCTTCCCTCAGGAAGAGGTCGAGATCTGACAGTTCGAACCGGAAAACCGGCTTATGGCCGGAGAAAAAATGCCAATTCCCGTTATTTTCAGCCGATCGACATGGCGATGGCAATTGCGGCGGATACGCCCAAAGTTACTGCTGCTGCAAGGATGCTGAGGCCAATACGCGCCAGATGCGTGCGACGGGCACGCTTTTCGTCCCACTCGTAAACCATGACATAACTCCCACTCCTACGCGCTCCAATTTAGGGCAACTGGCGGTCACGTCAATCTTTCGTGAGGGATAGTTTACGGAAGAGGGTTCGATGGCGGGTACGGCAGCACCCGCCATCGACAGTATTTCGGCTACTTCATGACCGGCATGACGAACTCTGCGCCGTCCTTGATGCCAGAAGGCCAACGGGCGGTGATCGTCTTGGTCTTGGTCCAGAACTTGATCGAATCCGTGCCATGCTGGTTCAGATCGCCGAAGGACGAAGCCTTCCAGCCGCCGAAGGAATGATAGGCGAGCGGAACCGGGATCGGCACGTTGATGCCGATCATGCCGATATTGATGCGGGACGCGAAATCGCGGGCGGCATCGCCATCACGGGTATAGATCGCGACGCCGTTGCCATACTCGTGCTTCATCGGCAGCGACAGAGCATCCTCGTAATTGGTTGCGCGAACGACCGAGAGGACGGGACCGAAGATTTCCTGCTTGTAGATTTCCATGTCCGGCGTGACGTTGTCGAAAAGCGAGCCGCCGACGAAATAGCCGTCTTCATAACCCTGCAGCTTGAAACCACGGCCATCGACGAGAAGCTCGGCGCCCTCTTCGACACCCTTGTCGATCAGACCGTTGATGCGCTCCTGCGCCGCCTTGGTGACGACCGGGCCCATGTCGGCCTTGTCATCGGTATAGGGGCCGATGCGCAGGCTCTCGATCTTCGGGATCAGCTTTTCGACCAGCCTGTCGGCAGTTTCAGCGCCAACCGGCACTGCGACGGAGACGGCCATGCAGCGCTCGCCGGCCGAACCGTAACCTGCGCCCATCAGCGCGTTGACGGCCTGATCGAGATCGGCATCCGGCATGATGATCATGTGGTTCTTGGCGCCGCCGAAGCACTGGGCGCGCTTGCCGTTCATCGCGGCGGTGCCATAGACATAACGAGCAATCGGGGTGGAACCGACGAAGGAGACGGCACCGATATCCGGGTCCGTGAGGATCGCATCGACGGCCGCCTTGTCGCCGTTGATGACGTTGAGGATGCCGGCAGGAAGGCCTGCCTCGATCATCAGTTCGGCAAGGCGGATGGGCAGCGACGGGTCGCGCTCGGACGGCTTGAGGATAAAGGCGTTGCCGCAGGCGATGGCCGGTGCGAACATCCACATCGGGATCATGCCAGGGAAATTGAAGGGCGTGATGCCGGCACCGATGCCGACCGGCTGGCGGATCGAATACATGTCGATCTGCGGACCTGCGCCTTCGGTGAATTCCCCCTTGGAGAGATGCGGAATGCCGATCACGAACTCGCAGACTTCCAGGCCGCGAACGATATCGCCCTTACTATCCTCGACCGTCTTGCCGTGTTCCTTCGACAGCATGACGGCAAGCTCATCCATGTTCTGGTTGAGCAGATCGACGAACTTCATGAAGACGCGGGCGCGGCGCTGGGGATTGGTGGCCGCCCATGCCGGCTGCGCGGTCTTGGCATTTTCCACCGCTGCGCGGATTTCGGACACGCTTGCGAGCGCGACCTTGGCCTGCACTTCGCCGGTTGCCGGATTGAAGACGTCGGCCGTGCGACCGCTGGTTCCAGCGACATGCTTGCCGCCGATGAAATGACCGATTTCCTGCATGGGTTTCCTCCTGTTTTCTATGACAGGCAGAATGTCACTCGAATTTGCGCAATTCAACGCGATAGTTTACGCAACTGTTGTGCAAATTTCGACATTAGGGGGTAGCGCCCGTGGACTGGGATGATGTCAGGATGTTTCTGGCGGTCGCGCGTACCGGCCAGCTTCTCTCCGCCTCACGGCGGCTCGGCATCAACCATGCGACGCTCGGGCGACGGATGACGGCGCTGGAGGATGCGCTGCAGACGCGGCTTCTCGTCAGGCGAACCAATGGCTGCACGCTGACGGCGGAAGGCGAAGTGCTGCTGGCTGCGGCCGAAAAGATGGAAACCGAAATGCTTTCGGCACAGGCGAGAACCGCCAGCACCGACACGGTGATTGCCGGAACGGTGCGGATCGGCGCGCCGGACGGCTTCGGCGTCTCGTTTCTCGCGTCAAGGATGGGCCACCTCACCCGCCGTCATCAGGAACTGAAAATCCAGCTGGTGCCGGTACCGCGGCATTTCTCGCTGTCGCAGCGTGAAGCGGATATTGCGATCACCATCGAGCAGCCGGAACAGGGGCGGCTCGTGTCTTCCCGGCTGACAGATTACACGCTCGGGCTTTATGCCTCACGGGCCTATCTCGACGCGGCGGGTAAACCTGAGACGGCCGAGGATCTGAGACGGCATGCGCGGGTGGGCTATGTGGAAGACCTGATCTTCTCACCCTCGCTGAATTTTACCGGCGAAATCATGCGCGACTGGGATGCCGGCTTCGAGATATCAAGCGCGATCGGCCAGACCGAGGCGGTCAAGGCAGGAGCGGGTATCGGGATCCTGCATGATTATGTGGCGCGGCAATATCCCGAACTCGTCAGGTTGTTGCCTGAGGTGACGCTGAAGCGTTCCTATTGGACGACCTATCACGAGACATCGCGTGACCTTGCAAGGCTTCGGATCGTGGTCGACTACATTCGCGAACTGGTGACTGCGGAAAGCCATATCTTCGTCGCCGAACCATCCTAAAGCGCCGCGATCTTTCAGATTCGCTCACCGCGCTTTAGCTCTTTGTTTTGGCGCATTTTATCCCGAAACCGGTGACCACTTTCGGGAGGCATGCTGTCACGGATGCCGATCTGCGTTCGGTCAGATCGACTGAATAGCGATGCGGTTGCCTTCGCTATCGGCAATCTCTGCGATAAAACCGGTGTCATTGATCGCCGTCTTTGCAAACAGGATCTCGCTTCCCTGTGCGAGTGCCCCGCTGGCGCCGTCTTTCCCTTCCTCGAAGGGGAAGTAAGCCATCCTGCTGCCGTGAATGGTGACGACATCGCCAAAAGTCACGCCGAACACGGCATGATGGAAGTGCATCGCTCTCTCAAGATCGGTAACCGGTATCTCAACATGAGCGATCAGGTTCATTGTGTACTCATGAACTGACTGCTGACCTGCGTTTGGCAACACCAAACGAGGTATAAGAAACGCTTTGCCACAAAATGAATAAGCCCGGCCTGGGCCGGGCTTGTATGTGCCTTTTTAATCAGGCGACGAGAAGCGCTGACGGGGGCAATTTCAGCGCCACGGCAATGCGTTTCAACTTCGCCGGATCGGCATTCAGGCCTTCCTCGACGCCGACGATTTCGTCGTGCACGAGGCCGGTGGTCAAAGAAAGGTCATCTATGCTGTAGCCAGCGGCGAGACGCGCTTCTGCAACGGCTCTTGCCACTTGACCCGAAAGAACAGCGCCGCTCTGGGAAGCCTTGATGTTGCTAATTGAGACTGTCATGGTTTCATCCTTCTTGAAAAAACCCGGCATTTGCGGCGGGTGAAGGGGGTCAAATGACCCATGATGCGACACGCGGTCGCAGGACAAACATAGGCCATAATCCGCGTCGTGCAAGTGGTGATGTTGCATCGCACAACATCAGCCGGGAAAAAACGGCGGCACCTCCGTATTTCCGGCGACTAAAAATACGGCAGAACCAAAGCAGATCCTGCGCGTTTACAAGGCAATAGAGGACAGGATCATGCCTTATTCAGTCTCGGCCAAATCGACGCATGAGAATTATCGTAAGATTGGGAATGAACGCGATTTCGGAAGCGACGCACAGTTGCTGCAGGCCGCGCATCATCTCGTCGATGTCTATTTGATGTATCTTCGCGAACATCAAACCGGCAGCGATCTCTATGACACATGCGAGCTTCCCGCCTCCAAGGGGAGCCTGATCAACGCTTTCCGGGTGGTCATTGCGACGGAGAGCCGGTCCGGCGTGCGAGCCCTGCTGTTCAAGGCCGGCATGACGCTTGCGCAGTTTCAGGAAAATATCGGTCAACGCATGTCGTTCGCTCCCGCGAAACCGGCGCAGAAGCCGAGCGATGGACGCTGGCGGCCTGACCCCGGTCAGATCCGCAGGCTCGATCGCGCGCTAATGCGGCATGGACAGGATCGGACCATGCTGGTGCGAATATTCGGGCACGCCGCAGATATCGCCGAACACAAACCAATCCATAACGCATAAGGCGATGTCCAGCCGAGCGTTGCGCTGAGTCAATGAAGACGCCCGTGATCCGTGTAACGTCAGGATCACGGAGGTTGAGAGCGATGTGCGCTGCATGGCGCAAGCATCGTGTTTGCCGCCGAAGGCAAGGTGAAGTTTGAAATCCGCAAGGCCCCGCTCGGCGATATCAAAGATATATTCGAGTGGCTCAGAACGGTTCCATCGGAGCCGGACGGTGGCGGATTTCTCCATCTTTGCCTGAACGGTGGGCTGGGACGACACGACGGAGGCCGTGTCGTCCAGGAGGGACCCGGCCCAATATTCATGGGCCGGGTCTTCGCGTTTCGCGATCGGGAAACTACCAGGATTTCAAAGCCCGAAGTGTCGGCGTCTTCTTGAAGATATGCTCGTCCATGCGGGCGAGAAGCGTGTCGAGCAAGGTCACCGCCTCGGCAACCGCCGGTCCCTTGTTCAGCATCACGCATTCGGCACGCGCGGCCATCGCAGCGTCGGTCATTTCGCCGCGTGACGGCAGACCATCCTTGACCAGATCCTCCAATACCTGCGTCGCCCATACGGTTGGAACGGATGCGGCCTCGCAGAGCCAGAGGATCTCTTCCTGCATTTCCGCGACGCGCTCGAAGCCGATTTCTGCTGCAAGATCGCCGCGGGCGATCATCACGCCGAAAGGACGGCCGAGCGTATGGGCACGAGCAATCAAGGCCGGCAGGTTGCGGACGGCTTCCGGCTGCTCGATCTTTGCGACAAGGCCAAGCGCTTTATCACGCGGCGGATAGACAGAGAGCGCCTTTTCGAGAAGATCGAGGTCTTCTGGGCGGCTGACGAAGGAATAACCCAGCATGTCGGCATTGCCGATGACGGCGGCAAGATCGCCTTCATCCTTGGCGGTCAGAGGTGACAGGCCAAGTGCCGTATCGGGCAGGTTCAGCCCTTTTTCGGGCTTCAACCTGACGCCACCGGCCTTTACGCGGGTGACCCTTACCAGCGCCTCGCCTTGCGCCACACTTTCGACGACCGCTTCGAGCTTGCCGTCATTGTAACGCAGCTTGTGGCCCGGTGCGACGCGCTCGACAATCTGCGGCAGCGAGACGGCTGCACAGAAACGAACGTCTTCCGTCTGGTACGGCTCACGCGCGGCAACGAGACGAAAGATATCACCTGCCACCAATCTCGCCCCCTTGTCGGCCACCACGGCTTCGGTCCTGATCTTCGGGCCGGCAATATCCATCAGCACGGTGATCCGGCGGCCGATCTTTTCACCGGCGGCACGGACATGCCGCGCCATGGCCTCCCATGCCTGGTGGTCATCATGGGCGCAGTTGATGCGGGCGACATCCATTCCGCGCCTTGCAAGATCAAAGATAAACTCGGGATCCTGCGCCGCCTCCCCAGGCAGCGTGACCATGATACGGCAGCGACGATGCGCACGGGCACCGCCGAGCAGCCTTTCCGTCATCGCCGCAAGCTTCGTTTCGCCGGAAAAGAATTCCGTCTCGGATCGCGAGACATAGGACGGCGCCGCGCCTTGCATGGCGGACATTGCGGAAAGGACGGCATCCAGAGTTGGCAGTACCCGGCTTTCCAGGCGGCCGAGCGAAGACAGGCCGTGGCGCATCAGCTTACGCTGCAGCGGCCGGATATCGTGCCGGCGAAGGCAGAGATAATGACACAGATTGTCAAGGCTATCCGCCTCGACACCACCACCGGTGAGGCTTTCGAACAACGACTGCCCTTCCACTGCAACGCGCTCACGCAAAGCGCGAACCTCGGTAAAAAGGCCGACAAGTTCAGCTCTGCCTTCATTCAAATCGGTGACAGCAACGCTATTGGTGTCGTGCATATCCCGCTCTCCTCCCCCAAATGACAATCCGGGCCGACATCAAGTCTGGCCTTTCAACATCACCCGCACATGACGGAAGCGCGTTGAGCCGCATCAAAGCATGCGACGGCGTATCGCATGGTGCTTGCGTGCGGCGAACGCTCATGCCTGATCTGCGGCGGCGGACGCTGGAGGCCAGAAATATCGGCCTTAAAGCTGGCAATCATCAGCCCCTGCCCTATTCTGACGGCGATCGCGCGATATTTGACTGATTGTCACAAAAAGCATTCACACTGCCGGAAGCGCGACGCCTCCTGAAGGACAGACAATCGCCAAGTCCATGATCCATGTCATGAAGCATGCCATCTAAATCGATTAGTATCGGAGTTGAGGAAAAAAGAGGAGTTTTCAATGCAGCAACATATCGTCCAGAAGGACAACAGATTTTCCCAGGCAGAATATTTCGATCCCGCACGTCCGCGCACCGAGCTTTCACAAGACGAAGTGACGCTGATGAACCGGTATTGGCGGGCAGCCAATTATCTTTCGGTCGGGCAGATCTATCTTCTCGAAAATCCGCTCCTGCGTGAGCCGCTTCAGCCGCTGCATATCAAACCGCGACTCCTCGGCCACTGGGGCACAACCCCCGGCCTCAACTTCATCTATGCGCATCTCAACCGGGTGATCAAAAACCGCGATCTCGACGTCATCTATATATGCGGTCCCGGTCATGGCGGGCCGGGCATGGTCGCCAATACCTGGATGGAAGGCATCTACAGCGAAGTTTACCCGGATATTCCGGAAGACGAAGCGGGCATGCGCAAGCTGTTCCGGCAGTTCTCCTTCCCCGGCGGCGTGCCGAGCCATGTGGCACCCGAAACCCCCGGATCCATTCATGAAGGCGGCGAACTGGGCTACGCGCTGGTGCACGCCTTCGGGGCTGCCTTCGACAATCCGGACCTGATCGTCGCCTGCGTCGTGGGTGACGGCGAGGCCGAAACAGGGCCGCTGGCCGCCAGCTGGCAGTCCAACAAGTTCCTGAACCCGGCCCGCGATGGCGCGGTTCTGCCGATCCTGCATCTGAACGGCTACAAGATCGCCAACCCGACGGTGCTTTCGCGCATTCCGCATGATGACTTGAAGAAGCTGTTCGAAGGCCACGGCTACGCACCGATCTTCGTCGAGGGACATGAGCCGGAAGCCATGCACCGGCTGATGGCGGATGCGATGGATCTGGCAACCGACATGATCCGCGCAATCCAGGAAAAGGCCCGCTCCGGCGCCCCCTCCACCCAAGCACCACGCTGGCCGATGATCATCCTGCGCAGCCCGAAGGGCTGGACGGGACCGAAGGAAGTCGACGGCAAGAAGGTCGAGGATTTCTGGCGCGCGCACCAGGTTCCGGTCGCGACCTGCCGCGAAAACGACAGTCACCGCAAGGTTCTCGAAGACTGGATGCGCAGCTACAACCCCGAAGACCTGTTCGAGGCCGACGGAAGCCTGAAGCCGGAACTGAAAGCGCTTGCTCCGACCGGCAATCGCCGCATGGGCGCCAACCCGCATACCAATGGTGGCATCCTGCGAAAGGACCTCAAATGCCCGCCGATTGCCGACTATGCCGTCGACGTGGCGGTGCCAGGCGAAAAAATCGTGCAGACAACGGAGGTACTCGGCAAATACCTGCGCGACGTGATGAAGCTCAACGATGTGGAGAAAAATTTCCGCATCTTCGGACCCGACGAAACGGATTCCAATCGCCTGGGTCCGGTATTCGAAGCAACCGACCGCGTCTGGCTGGACAAGATCCAACCCTATGACGTGCATCTTTCGCCCGACGGGCGGGTGATGGAAGTGCTTTCCGAACACCTATGCCAGGGGTGGCTGGAAGGCTATCTGCTGACCGGGCGTCACGGGTTCTTCTCCTGCTACGAAGCCTTCATCCACATCATCGACTCGATGTTCAACCAGCATGCCAAATGGTTGAAGGTGACGCGTCATCTGGAGTGGAGGAAGCCGATCAGCTCGCTCAACTACCTGCTGACCTCACATGTGTGGCGGCAGGACCATAATGGCTTTTCGCATCAGGATCCGGGCTTCCTCGATCACGTTGCCAACAAGAAGGCAGATGTGGTGCGTATCTACCTGCCACCGGATGCCAATACGCTGCTATGGGTGGCCGATCATTGCCTTAACACCTGGGACCGGATCAACGTGATCGTGGCCGGCAAGCAGCCGGAGCCGCAGTGGCTTTCCATCGAGGATGCGGCCAAACATTGCCAGGTCGGTGCCGGTATCTGGGACTGGGCCAGCAACGAGGATGACGCGATCGCACCGGATGTGGTGATGGCCTGCGCCGGCGACGTGCCGACGATGGAAACGCTGGCAGCCGTCATGCTGCTGCGCGAGGCGATCCCGGAACTGAAAATCCGTGTCGTCAACGTTGTCGACCTGATGACGCTGCAGGCAAAGGAAGATCATTCGCATGGCCTGACGGACGAGGAATTCGACAAGCTGTTCACCACCGAACGGCCGGTCATCTTCGCCTATCACGGCTATCCGTACCTCATCCACCGCCTGACCTATAAGCGCAACAACCATCGCAACATGCATGTGCGCGGCTTTGTAGAGGAAGGCACGACCACGACGCCGTTCGACATGACGGTCTTGAACCAGCTTGACCGCTACCACCTTGCGCTCGAGGCCATCGAACGGGTGCCGGAGCTGAAGGCAAAGGTTCCGCATGTGATCGAGATGCTGAACGGCAAGCTTGCCCTGCACCACGCGCATGTGCGCGAATATGGCGAGGACATGCCGGAGATCCGCGACTGGAAATGGTCGGGCATCAACGCCTGATCATCCACGAGCCGGCGGGATTATCTTCCGCCGCCGTGCCGATACCAGAATGGGTCGCCTATCAGGCGGCCCATTTGCTTTTGGGTCTGCCGCATTTGCCGGTCGACGGCAGGAATGCACAAGGAAATGTTAAACCAACTTTTATGATACTTTATCACATAAAGGTCATCTAGCCGCAGGGATGCCCGACCCATTGTAGGTCAATTGTTAGCAAAACTGTCACAAATCTCATCGGGCACGCGCACAACACAAGAATGCACGGCACATCCAAGGACCCGATTATGTTTGCACGAATTCAGGTTAACACACTTTTACCAATGTTATTCGGCTTCGTCGTCACGCTCGGAATTGCCTAGGGAGCGCTCTCCATCCTGGCGGTCAATTCTCTTCAGACCCAGGTCGACACTGTCGGCGAACGGGTTTCGCGGGCTACACAAATGGGTGAGATGGAGCGCCTGTTCGGCGATGTCCGCCGTAATGTCGCGCTGCTGCTCAGCAGGAACGCGCCCTTGCGCTCGCCGTGCTGAAGAAGGCCTACACCGCACGCAAAACAGCATTCGATACCATTGGCAACAGCCTTCCCAACGAGGCAATGCGCGCCAAGTATCAGGCCACCGAGACTGCCATAAATCTCTATGAAGCAGCAGGCGGGCGGCTTGTCACATCGATGAACGAAGGCGACATGGCTGCAGCCAAGAAGCATGTGCAACAGATGACAGTCATGGGCGGCGACCTGCACCAAGCCTGACCAGCATCGCGTGGCGCTGATGAGCGGCCTTGCGTATTCTTCAGGTCATCATTTGAGCAAATCGCAATTTCCGTAAGATCTGACCGCGTATTAACCAATCGTTAACCATAATTTTGTCAGGTGTGACCAGATTTATTGACGTTATTCGCATCGTGCCTGCCCACTTTCTCCGCTCTTTTGCGAGCTCCAATGACAAGCATATTGACGAACACAGCCAGCATGGCTGCGCTGCAAACATTGCGCGCAGTCGGCGCCAACCTTGCATCGCAGCAAATGCAGGTCAGCTCGGGCCTGCGCGTCTCTGCGGCGGCGGACAATGTCGCCTATTGGTCGATCTCGACAACAATGAAATCCGACCGGCTTGCAGTTTCTTCCGCAGACGACGCGATGGGCGTCGGGGTGGCGAAGGTCGATACAGCTTATGCGGCAATGAACTCGGTCATCGATATCCTTTCCGACTTCAAGGCCAAGCTTGTGACGGCGAAGGAAAGCAGCACGGATCTAGACAAGATCCAGTCCGACCTCGACCAACTCAAGAAACAGGTCGTCTCGATCTCCGATGCGGCCAGCTTCAGCGGCCAGAACTGGCTGACTACCGATGTCGAGGATATTTACGACGAAGACCTGAACCGCACGACGGTGGTATCCGGCTTTACGCGCGGGACAAATGGATCCGTATCCGTCAATACTGCAGAACATGTGCTGGCGCAGACGTCGCTGTTCAACAGTACGGGTGGCGGCATTCTCCAGGCAGATCCGAGAGACCTGAAGACCATCGGCGGCATCCGGTTCCCTTTCGGGGGCGGATCGATGAGCAGCTACGCCCCACGCAACACAGTTGGCTCAGGTCCTAGCGATTTCAGGTTCGATTTTTCAGCGCCAGTTACATTCGCAGCAGGCGACAGCATCTCCTTCAGCGTGACGGTCGATCAGGACAATCCGGCAGACGGCATCTCGGCACCCTATGACCCCGGCCAGACGACACCGGTCACCATCACTGCGGCAAAAATCAACACCGCGCTCGGTCGCACCGATGGAACCATCAACGACTACAAGGAATATGCCGCTGTGTTACGCAGCGTCCTTGCAGGCTCCGGCCTGACCGCCAAGACTTACACACGTTACGAGCCGCCGAACCAGACGACGACGTGGGTCGATATCCCGGATATCGTCGGGATCGTTCGCCAAGGAATACCGTCCAAGGACGGATCGTCGATGGCGATCTCCGGCGTCGCCTTCAACGGGGTGGCGGATGTCGGGCAGATCGGCAACAAGGCGGTCTCATATGGCGTGCGGAGTTCCTCGATGACCTTGGATTTTCAGGAATTCAAGGTTTACGACGACGTCGTGGTGAGCCTGCGGCTGAGAGTTGACCGCGCTTACGAGAGCTTTTCGTTCGACAAGGACTTCGTCAACACGACGCTCGGCAAGGACGATGGAAAGGTCGAGACCGCCGCCGAGATGGCGACGCTGCTCGACACGCTTTTCAACAGAACCGAGCTTACGATCGCGGCAGCCGGTGCCGGCTCGATCCTGGTGGAGACGAATCCGCTGGTGGATCGCAAATCCGGGGAAAAGAGCGGCATCGGTATCGATGGGATCAGTGTGAATATCGAGCCCGTGCCGACCATGAACTTTCTCGATGTCGACGTTGCGGCCAATCCCATGATGCTCGACACCTATGTCAGCTATATCGAAACCGTGCTCGGCCGAACGATAGATGGCGCGGCCTCGCTCGGCTCCCTGCAGATGCGGCTGGACATGCAGTCGAATTTTGCAAACAAAATGATGGACATGATCGACAGCGGCGTGGGCCGCCTGATCGATGCGGACATGGAAGAGGCATCGGCGAAGCTGAGCGCATTGCAGACGCAGCAGCAGCTTGCCGTTCAATCACTGCAGATTTCCAACCAGACCCCGGAACGATTGCTGATGCTGTTCAACTGAACAAGCCGCGAGAGGCGGGCTTCGGGATGAGACGGTGTGGGGGATAAAATGACACGAAGCTAGGGAGCGTTGGCTTCCCTAGCTTCGTATAGATATCTGTTTTCACAGAAGAAAATGGTACGGTTGAGTGGGGTCGAACCACCGACCTCAGGTGCCACAAACCTGCGCTCTAACCAACTGAGCTACAACCGCATATATCGCCGAAGCGATGTTGACCGGTCACATACGGCCATCGAATGAAGATTGCAAGTCCTTTCAAGCGGACAAATTCGATAGTTTGTGGTCAGGCCTGCCGTGAGCATGTGGACAAGATTGCTCCGGATCCAGTCGATCAGGACGGCTTGAAGGCGTCCATGACCTTCTCGGCGGCTTGCCGACCGGGCTTGGACACATCGCCCGCAACCTTTTGCGCCGCTTCCTGCATCACCCTTGCCTGCTCGACCGTAAACTCCGCCTGCCTGCGCACAAAGGCCGTCTGCAGTTCCATCACTTCGGCAAAGGATTTCGCGCCGATCAGCTGTTCCATATGGGAAAACGACATTTCCGTATTGGCGCGAAGCGCATCAATCGCCTTCAGGCCGAATTCCATCGAGCCAGTCTGGGCAGAATGTATTGTGGATTCAACCGTGCGGGTGGCTTCCTCCGCAGCCGTTTTCATCTTACCGTAGGCGTCACGGGAATGGGTCGTGCTTTGCTCTGCAAATTCGCGCCAGCTTTGCGTCAGCTTTGCCGGATCGAATGCCGAAAACGAGAAGATATCGTCAGTATAAGCCACAACCTTTTCCTCCAAAAAGATCCGGTCCGGCGAAAAAACAGGCAGCGCCGAACCTTTTCTGCCGTAAATATAGACGATGCCATTGTGCATTGCAATATTTGCAGCGCAGCACAACCGACCGACGTTAACCTTGTTTGCGCGTTCCTGCTCTCATCTGTGGACCCTGCAAGGGGGTGGGGATATTAACAAGAGGTTAATTCCATGGCCTTATAGGCCGACCCGTAATTTTACAGGCTTGCCCATGTCGGACGTGCAATACCCATTCATCGACGTCGCCGTACACGAACGTGTCAGCGAAGCCTTTGCCGCGGGTATGGCGGTCGTTCTGTTCTCGGCAGATCTGCGATCCGTCTCCTGGGCGAATGGCCGGGGTGCGGCGCTTTTCGGTTTCGGTTCGATCTATGATTTTCTCGATCAGGGGCTGGACCGTGGCGAATTGATGTTCCGTCAGGTGGAACCGATCGCCCGCTCGCTGCAATCCATCGGCGACCGCCGCACATTTACCATCCGCATCGCTTCCGGCTTCCTTCGCGTGGCGGTGCAGGCACGCTGCGAAATGATCCGGGTGCAGAACAAGTCCTGCATCCTCTTGTCCGTGCCGATCGACAACCAGAAACTGTCGCTGAAGGAATGTGCGGCGCGCCTGATCGAAGGTTTCGACGATCCCGAAACGCATATGGCCGTGCTCGATGCCGAGGGCAACATCCTTGCAGCATCCGGCCAGTTTTCGGCGCTCAGCATCTCCATCCAGACGACTCGGATGCTGGTATCGATGGTCGGCAACGATCGCCACCGGCTGATCAAGCGCCCGATCGCCACCTCGGGCGGATATCTGCCCGCCGCAATCGGTCAGGTTTCGGAGGAGCCGGCGCTCAATCTGCTGTTCGTCGTTGGAGCCGCCAAAACGCAATGCGCGATCATTCCTGCCGTGCAGGGAACCGAGGAAGCAGGCACACCGGATGCAGGCGTCGATAGGACGGATGTCATCGACGTGCCGGATTATGACGATGCCCTGAGCGCTGTGGCCGCGATCGAGGACAATCCCGATCTCGAGGAGGAGATCTCGCTCGAAGACACGGCCGAAATGGATGCTGCGGATCTCATTGACGCCGACGCAACCGCATCCGAAGCGACATCTTCATTGGAGCTTGAAACCGAGGCTGAAGAGACGGAAGTGCCGGCAGCAGAGGATATCGACGCACCGTCGGTCTTGATGGCTGACGACCAGGTCGCCGGCGATGACGTTGTGGTCGAGGAAACGGCTGGGCCTTTCTTCGAAGATACCGAAGTGACCTTAAGCGATGTTGCAGAGGTACCCGTCGAGGAGCCATCAGAGCAAAGCGCTGTCCCGCAGGACGTTGCCGAAGAGAATGACACCGAGACCGATATGCAGGAGATTTCTGCCGATCAGGACACGGATCTTATCGACGAGCGTGACGACGAGACCGTCGAGGACGATGTCGCGGTTGAAGACGGTGATGACCAGGCACCCTCCGCAGAGATTGCCACCGCCCTAGAGACGGGCGAGCCGGCTACTGTGGTCGCGTTGCCAGACGACGAAACCGACTTGGCACCGGGCGTGATGCCGGAACCTGTAGCCGCGCCGGTGCGGCGGTCGGGCACTGTCCGCTTCGTCTGGAAGATCGATGAAAACGGCCGGTTCAGCGAGGTTTCCAGGGAGTTCGCCGAGGCTGTCGGACCGCATGCGGCCGATATTTCCGGCATGGCCTTTGCCGATCTTGCCGCTCTGTTCAATCTGGACCCGGACGGCAAGATCGCCGAGTTGCTGAGCCGCCGCGACACCTGGTCGGGCAAGACGATCTGGTGGCCGGTGCAAGGTACATCGAAGATCGTGCCGGTCGATCTGGCTGCACTTCCAACTTATACACGCTCGCGCGAATTCGACGGTTTTCGCGGGTTCGGCATCGTGCGGATGGGCGATGCGGCGGAAGACCCGCATGCCGCCGGCCTGTCATTCGGCGCGGTGCAAGAGGACCATATCGCCGAACCTGTCGTTATCGAGCAGGGCAATCCGCCGGTTGACGAACCAACTGTGCCGGAGGACGTGGCGGTACTGCCGGAAGAGAATGAAACTGCCGAGACCGCCGGCGAGGTAACGGGCGAGATTTCGCAAGCCGATGCCGAAACGATCGATGAGAACGTCGGCGATGAAGGCGCTGGCGATGAGCCGGCTGGCGAATTGGCCGCGGAGACCGGTTCTGTTGCTCCTGACGTTGATGAAGACGATCAGAGCGAGGAAATCTCCGATGATGATGCCGAGCTTGCGGAGACCGAGAACCAGCAGAACGCTGCTGATTGGCCGGAGGGCGAGCCCCCCGCCCTGACGCTGGCCGACACTCCCGGCAGGAGACATTCGGACAAGGTTGTTCAGCTTGAGGAGCGGCGCTCGCGCCTCAGCGCCGGCGAGCAGGCGAATTTCCAGGAAATCGCCCGGCGGCTGGATCGGTTCGTAAAATGGACGGATCGCTCGAAGGCAGAACCTGACGAAGTTGCCGGCGATGAAAACACCATCGTGGACGTGGCAGCCTCCACTGCACCGGAAGACGATATCCGTTCTCGCGACAAGGAATTCGACGGGAATGAAGACATCATTGCCGAAAAGGATGAGGTGGTTGAGCCCTCAATGTCGGGTGACGAAGAGGAGCCACAGACACTCGACGAGGAGCAGCCGGAAGAGTTGCAGGCCTCCCATCAGGAAGATGAGCCTGAGGCACCCCATTCGGTAGAGGCTTCGGATGATACCGTCGTTTCGCTCTTTGATGAAAAAGCGGCGGAAGCATCCGATGAGGTCTTCGAGGACGAGGCTGAAGACGAAACTCATGAACCGGTCGATGCCGCAGCGCTCGCCGCGATGCTGCCCGGCCGGGATCGTACCGGGCTTTCCGAGGAGATCATCGACCAGATGCCGGTCGCATTGCTGGTGCATGCCGGCGACACGCTGATCCATGCGAATGGCGAATTCCTGAAATTGACGGGCTATTCCTCGCTTGAGGCGCTTGGGGATGTCGGCGGGCTGGATGCGCTTTTGCAGCGGCAGGAACTGGAAGACAAGACGACCCATGCCGGTGGCATGGTGGTGGTGCGCGCCGACGACGTGATCGTGCCCGTCACGGCACGGCTGCAGTCGATCCGCTTCAATGACACATCCGCTCTTATGCTGGCGCTGATGCCGGTTGCAGCCGAGGTGGAACCGCCAGAGAGCACGACGGCCGAAGTGCTGCCGCTTCGCCCGATCCGCAACGCCGACCAGATGGCTCGCCTTCAGGTCGAGGTCGAGGAGCTACGCGCCATTCTGGAAACGGCCACGGATGGCGTTGTCATCATCGGCTCGGACAGGGAAGTGCGCTCGATGAACCGGGCGGCGAGCGCGCTGTTCAATTTCGATGGCGAGGACATCAACGGCAAGCCCTTCGTCACGCTGTTTGCGCATGAAAGCCAGCGGGCAATCCTCGACTATCTTTCCGGGCTTTCGGGCCATGGCGTGGCTAGCGTTCTGAACGACGGACGCGAAGTGATCGGCCGTGAGGCGTCGGGCGGTTTCCTTCCGCTATTCATGACGATCGGCCGACTGACCTCATCCAACGGCTATTGCGCCGTGATCCGCGATATTACCCAGTGGAAGCGGACAGAAGACGAGCTGAGAACCGCGAAGCGCGCGGCCGAAACCGCCAATGCGCACAAGAGCGAGTTCCTGGCGCATGTGAGCCATGAGATCCGCACGCCGCTCAACGCCATTATCGGCTTTGCCGACATGATGGCATCGGAGCGCCTTGGACCGGTCGGCCATCCCCGCTATATCGAATATTCGAACGATATCGGGCGCTCGGGCCGGCATGTTCTGGATATCGTCAACGACCTGCTCGACATTTCCAAGATCGAGGCCGGCGAACTGGATCTCGATTTCATCGCGGTAGGCTTGAACGAAACAGTATCCGAGGCGGTGTCGCTGGTGCAGCCGCAGGCAAACGGCCAGCGGGTGATCATCCGCACGGCGCTGTCGCAATCCGTGCCGCAGGTGGTGGCCGATCTTCGCTCGATAAAGCAGATCGTGCTCAACATCCTTTCCAACGCGATCCGGTTTACCCCATCGGGCGGGCAGATTGTCGTCTCCACCGCCTATGAGGCGAATGGCAGCGTGGTCTTGAGAATCCGCGATACCGGCATCGGCATGACGCGCCCCGAGCTGGAACTGGCGATGAAGCCGTTCCGGCAGGTGGCAGGCGCATCTCGCAAGCGGGGCGACGGAACGGGGCTGGGACTGCCGCTGACAAAAGCGATGGTGGATGCCAACCGGGCGAATTTCGCCATAACCTCCGCACCGAACGAAGGAACGCTGGTGGAAATCACCTTCCCTTCGCAGCGGGTACTGGCGAGCTAAAACAATTCCGGCAAAAGCGGGCGCCGGTTTTGCGGCTGAATTGCGTTGAAATCATCGACAGGAGGCCGTTGCCGGCCTCGGCCTGTACGCATCAGCTTCCGGGTATCAACGAAACTGTCACCCGCAAAATGCGACATTAAGTCATATATTCGCGGGATGCGTGTAGCGGTCTTTAAAAAAGGGGCAGCCATGGCTGCCCTTGAGTAATTGTGCTGTTCAACGACGATAGGAGCGTAAAAGACGTCGCGCCTCAAAATCTCATCGCGTGTCAGCTTTATAGACCCAAACGAGACAGTTTGCGCCAGAATTGAGGAACGTCACTCAACAAGACCTTAAGTCTGTCCCGATCCGGATCATCGGATTGTATTGCTGCACCGCAGCAAGATCATGTGTCGGATACCACGAGTTATCAGCAAGGTTTCGGCTGATCGGGATTGGCGAATATCTCGACCGCTTCGAGCGGGCGGCGTTCGATTGCTTGAGCCAGTTCAAACTTACGGCCTTTCCAAGCCCGGCTGGCAAAGTATGCACAACATCTCGCATCGGAAACGACATACATCGCGCGGGCGCGCCGGCAGCCGAATTGCGCCCTGCCACCGTTTCCTATATGCGCCTTGCATGTTCACAAAAGCCTTTCAGACATTCCGCAGGCATGCCCGCCGGCCAGTCGGTCGCACGGTGCTGATTGCGCTTGCGATGGTCATCGCGGTGGCCGTTGTTTTCAGGGTAGTGACACCCTTCCTGATTTCCACCAATGTCGTGCGGGAAAGCATTGAGCAATCCGTCGAACAATGGACCGGCCATAATGCGACGATTGGTGGAGTTTCCACGATCAAGTTCTGGCCGGAGCCGGAAGTTACACTCACCGACATTACCATTCATAGCGACGCCCAAGGTGAGCACAAGACACTCGCGACGATCAGGGAGCTTTCCGCATCGTTCGACCTGATGGAAGCCTTGCTGGGGCAGCCGGTCTTCGAGGATTTCCGCCTTACAGAACCGCATGTGTTCATGAGCCGTGACAAGGATGGACGTATTCACTGGGCCAATGGCGGGCAACTTTCCGATGCCATGGCCAAGGCGGCCGCCAATGGCGATCGGCAGAGGCTTGATCAGGCGCTCGACGCGCCAATCGGAGAGGTGCAGGTCCAGAACGGCATCGTTGAGATCACTGGAGAGAAGGACGGAGGCACCGTCCGTTTCGATGCGATCAACGGCGTGATGGACTGGCCGCAGCTTTCCGACACGGCGACGATCCGGGGCGAGGCAGTTGTCCGCGGCAAGAAGATCGGCGTCGATATTCACAGCACGCAGCCGTTGCTTCTGCTTGATGGCAGGAGCGGGGATTTTGAAGGCACGGTCAGTGCCGATATCGGTTTTGCCAAGTTCGATGGCCTGGCGAGCCTTACCCCGAAAGGCTATTACTCCGGCAATGCCGAACTGCGCGCGTCGGACATGCCCGCCGCATTGCGCTGGTTCGGGGCCGATCCACGCCTTGTCGACGGGCTGCAATCGGCGTCCGTTTCAGCCCGGCTGATTGCCGACCGCCAGGAACTGCGGTTCGAGGAGCTTTCGCTCGGATTGAACAACGAACATGCAAGCGGCCTGCTGGAGCTTGATACACCTGTTTCCGGCCCCTCCAAGCTCTCAGGCAC
The DNA here is from genome assembly GCA_002376235.1 of Neorhizobium sp. UBA3556. Taxonomy (GTDB): domain Bacteria; phylum Pseudomonadota; class Alphaproteobacteria; order Rhizobiales; family Rhizobiaceae; genus Neorhizobium. The sequence continues at coordinate 635,518 of DFNX01000003.1, forward strand.
ACTCGCCTTCGACCATATCGATCTTCGCCGCCTGCTGATCGCGCTTGAACCCGCGATCAGCAGAGATCAACACGCCCTGCCCTCGCTGGTCAGCAATCTGGATCTCGATATCAGACTGTCTTCACAGGCCGCGTCGCTGGCTGGCCTCCAGCTTTCTGATGTCGCTTTGGGGCTGGTAAGTTCGGCCCAGCAGTTCCGTCTCGACATTCTGGATAGCGACCTGCAGCCGGGCCGCATGACGGGCCGGATCAGCACGTTCAAGGCAAGTGGCTATACACAAAACGACGTACAGAACGTTGCCTTTCGCGCAGCCATCCGCGGCGTCGATTTCGCCGCGATTGCGCAACAACTGCAGCTCAAAGGCCCGATACCGGCAGCGCAGGGTTCGCTCGACATCCTGCTCGATGTGCCGCGCCCCATCGATCAGGACGCCTGGAGTGCAGCGGTCGGCACGATCAACTTCCAGACGGGATCCGGAAAGCTGAACGGCATAGACATGCAGGCCATTCGCCAGCTGGCGACGCAAAAACCCTATTTCACCTTGAGCGATACGGCGACCGGATCGGTCGAGTTCGACAGTATCAAGGCGACCGCCACGATCCGCAACGGGATCGCTGATCTTCAGGACACCGAGATTACTGGGCGCAACGAGACGATTGCGCTGACCGGAGCAGTGCCGCTTGCAAACACCAGCCTCGCGCTTTCCGCCACGATCACTCCGAAGGACACAAGCCAGAAGCTGAACTTCTTCATCGGCGGGGCGTGGCCGACACCGATCCTGTGGCCGATGAACGTACCGACTGCCAAACCCGGCGAATAATCCCGGACGAAAAACCGGTGCCCACTTTGGCTGGGAACTACTCCAGAAATCAGGACGCCGCGTTGCGGATGGCCAGGTGCTCGTCGCGAATGCGTCTGATCTCGGCTCTCTTGGTGGTGAGCGATGAGGCGATGACACCGATCGTCACAAGCCCGATCAGGATGGTGCAGATGGCGTTGATTTCCGGCGTCACGCCAAGGCGAACCTGCGAATAGATCTTGATCGGCAGTGTGGTGGCGCCCGGACCGGTGTTGAAACTCGCAATCACCAGATCATCCAGCGACAGAGTGAAGGCGAGCATCCAGCCGGCGATGACGGCCGGGAAGATCAGTGGCAGGGTAATCCTGAAGAAGGTTTTTACCGGCGGACAACCTAGGTCGAGGGCTGCTTCCTCAAGGCTGCGGTCGAAGGTGAGCAATCGCGACTGCACGACGATCGCCACGTAACACATGGTGAAGGTCGTATGCGCGATGGTGACCGTCCAGAAGCCGCGATCGACGCCCATCGCAACGAAGAGCAGGAGCAGCGACAGGCCGGTGATGACTTCGGGCATGACGAGCGGGGCATAGATCATGCCCGAAAAGGCCATGCGGCCGGGGAAGCGGGCAAACCGCGTAAGCGCGAGTGCGGCGAGCGTACCCAAAATGGTGCCGAGCGTGGCACTCAGGACGCCGACGCGGGCTGTCACCCAGGCGGCATCCATCAGGCCCTGGTTCGACCACATGGCGGAATACCAGTGCAGCGAAAACCCGCCCCAGACCGTGACCAGTCTTGAAGCGTTGAAGGAATAAACGACCAGGATGATGATCGGGATATAAAGGAACGCGAAGCCGAGGGTCAGGACGGTGGCGTCGAAACGGGGAGATCTCATCACGCCACCTTCTTCTGCTGGTTCTGGAAGATCATGATCGGCACGACCAGCATGACCAGAAGGATGACGGCGACGGCGGAGGCGAGCGGCCAGTCGCGGTTGCCGAAGAATTCGGTCCAGAGCGTCTTGCCGATCATCAGCGTATCGGCGCCGCCCAGAAGATCCGGAATGACGAATTCGCCGGTGATCGGGATGAAGCAGATCATCGAGCCGGCGATGACGCCCGGAAGCGACAGCGGGAAGGTGATCTTCCAGAAGGCTTTCCACGGCGGGCAACCGAGATCGCTTGCCGCTTCCAGCAGCGTGTTGTCCATCTTTTCCAGCGCGGCATAAAGCGGCAGGACCATGAAGGGCAGATAGGAATAAACGATGCCGATGAAGACGGCGTAGTCAGTTCGGAAAATCTGCACCTGCTGGTCCGGTCCCATCAGACCGATCGTCTGCAGCGCCAGCGTCAACAGGCCGTCAGGCTTCAGGATGCCGATCCAGGCGTAGACGCGGATGAGGAAGGACGTCCAGAAGGGCAGGATGACCAGCATGACCAGCGTCGGCCTGATCGAGGTCGGGGCGCGGGCCATGGCGAGCGCCATCGGGTAACCGATCAGCAGCAAAAGGATGGTCGAGATCGCCGCGATCCTGAGCGACGACAGGTAGGACATGATGTAGAGCGGATCATCCGTCAGAAAAATGTAGTTCTCGAAATCCAGTTCGGAGAAGAATTCGCCGATCGAACTGAAGCCGTCAAAGGTCGGCAGATAGGGCGGTATGGCGATTGCCGTGTCCGACAGCGAGATCTTGAAGATGATCAGGAACGGCGCGACGAAGAACAGGATGAGCCAGACATAGGGCACCAGGACCACGAGCCAGCGGGTCCAGGAAGGACCGCCGGTCTGCGGGGCAGGCTTGGCTTCAGCGACAGTTGCCATATTCGCTCTCCCCTTCCCTTAGCGTGTCAGGACGAGGCCGGCATCACGCGGCCAGGTGAGCCAGACCTTGTCTTCAAAGGTGATCGGCCGGTCAACAAGGCGCGAGACATTGGCCTGCGCGGCGCGCATGAAGCGGCCATCTTCCGAGCGAACGATGAAGAGCGAGAAATCGCCGAGATAGCCGATATCCCAGACCTCGCCGTAAAACGCATTGACCGACGGATCGGCGGGAGCATCCTGCGAGATGCGGACCTTTTCCGGGCGAATGGCAAAGGCGACATGATCGCCCTTCACGGCCTGACATTCCTGATCGACGGTGATGGAAAGACCTTCGGTTTCGATCTTCACCGTGCCCGGTGCGCCGAGCGCGCTTGCCGTATCAGCGACCTTGCCTTCGATGATGTTGATGTCGCCGATGAAATCCGCGACATAGCGGCTGTTGGGCGCTTCGTAGATTTCGGCCGGTGTCGCCACCTGCATGATGATGCCCTTGTCCATGACGGCGATGCGGTCGGAGACGGTCATCGCCTCTTCCTGGTCATGGGTGACGATGAGGAAGGTCATGCCCAGCGTCTGCTGCAGGTCCATCAGCTCGAACTGGGTTTCCTCGCGCAGCTTCTTGTCAAGCGCGCCGAGCGGTTCATCGAGCAGCAGCACCTTGGGCCGCTTGGCAAGCGAGCGGGCGAGCGCCACACGCTGGCGCTGGCCGCCGGAAAGCTGGTTCGGCTTGCGCTTGGCAAACTGTTCCAGCTTGACGAGTTTCAGCATTTCCTGAACGCGGGCGTTAATTTCGCCCTTCGGCATGTTGTCCTGCTCGAGACCGAAGGCGATGTTCTTTTCCACCGACATATGCGGGAAGAGCGCATAGGACTGGAACATCATGTTTGTCGGGCGGCGATAGGGCGGCACGCCCCTGATATCCTGCCCCTGCAGCAGGATGCGACCTTCGGTCGGCTCTTCGAAACCGGCGAGCATACGCATCAGCGTGGTCTTGCCGCAGCCGGACGGGCCGAGCAGCGAGAAGAATTCGCGCTCATAGATATCGAGGGTGAGATTGTCGACGGCGACGAAATCGCCGAAGCGTTTGGTGATGTTCTCGAAGCGGATGAAGGGGACCGCATTCGGATCGGTCCAGGGAGAGAATTTGCGTTTAACCGGTCCGAGAGATTTCGCCATACGTGATACCTTGCCCCAGATTATCCCTAAAATGAAAAGGGCGGGTCGAAGCCCGCCCTTCAAATGTCAGCCTCAGCTGCCGGTCTTGACCTGCGTCCAGACCCGGTTCAGCACGCGCTGTTCGCGCGGACCATAAGGCGAGATTGTGAAGAGCTTATTCACGACCTCCTCCGACGGGTAAACGGACGGATTTTCGAGAACTTCCTTATCGATGAACTGCTGCGAGGCGAGGTTGCCGTTCGCATACTGAACATAGTTGGAGGCCTTCGCGATGACTTCCGGCTTCATCAGGTAGTTGATGAAGGCATGGGCTTCATCGACATTCTTCGCATCGGCGGGGATGGCGAGGTTGTCGAACCACATATAGGTGCCTTCCTTGGGGATGACGAATTCGACATTGACGCCATTGCCGGCTTCTTCGGCGCGGGACTTGGCCTGAAGCACGTCGCCCGACCAGCCGATGGTGATGCAGCTGTCGCCATTCGCCAGTTCATCAATATAGGCAGATGCGTTGAACGTCTTCACGAAGGGACGGATCTTCTTGTAGACCTCGCCACCGGCTTCCAGATCGGCGCTTTCCTTGCTGTCCGGGTCCTTGCCGATATAGTTCATGGCAATGGCGAAGGTTTCGTCGGAGGCATCGAGGATGTTGATGCCGCAGGACTTCAGCTTCTCGGCATTTTCCGGTTTGAAGAGAATATCCCAGCTGTCGACCGGCACATCACCGAGGGCGGCCTTCACCTTGTCGACATTGTAGCCGATGCCGGTCGTGCCCCACATGTAGTTGATGGCGTATTCGTTGCCGGGGTCGTATTTGGCGAGACGCTCGGAAACCATCGGCCAGAGGTTGGTCATGTTCGGCAGCTTCGACTTGTCAAGCTTCTGGAACACGCCGGCCTGGATCTGACGGGCAAGGAACGGAGCGGTCGGGACGACGACATCGTAACCGGAACCGCCGGCGAGAAGCTTGGTCTCGACGAGGTCGTTGCTGTCAAAGACGTCGTAGACGACCTTGATGCCGGTTTCCTTGGTGAAATCTGCGAGAATGCTTTCGTCGATATAGTCCGACCAGTTGTAGACGTGGACGACCTTTTCCTGCGCAAAAGCGGAGGAACCGAGGGCGGTCGCGGCAAGTGCGACCGCCATGCCAAGAAGATGGTTTCTCATGATTTCTCCTGTTTTCTTTTCTCTGCGCTCCACCGAGCACAGCAATTCCCTCTGTATTTTAACGGCAGAGTAGAAAGGATTTTTCCGAGCCACAAGTGGGAATGTGCGCTGCGGAATGACTTGCCCCCAAGGCTTATTGTGCAATCTGCCCCAGAGCCTACTGAAAGTCGAAAGCACTGAGGCCCGTCACCATTTCGTCAAGCCCGAGCGGTCGGGTGATCGGCGGCTCGGCGCGGGAAAGACAGGCCTTGCGTTCGCAGATGCGGCAGGCAGGTCCGGCCGCGACGGCAAACCCCGTTGCAGGCAGGGCGTTCGCGTAGGCGACATCTCCCGAAAACCTGAGATCACAGCCGATGAGGATCGCGGTACGGCGGATGCGCTCGCCGAAATCGGCCTGAGGGCCTTCCAGCGTTCGCGATACGGTGAGGAAGACATCACCTTCCGGCAGCTCGACACGATCAACCAGAATACGGCCCGGTTCGGCGAAGGCGGAATGGATGCCGAGCTTGGGACAGTGACCGCCGAAACGGGATTGCGGAAACCCTTGGGCGCCTGCACGGCGCACGACATTGCCGGCGTGATCCATCTCCATCAGGAAGAAAGGGATGCCAGCAACTTCCGGCCGACAGAGCGAGGTCAGGCGAGAGGCCGCCTGCTCGAAGGAAACATCGAAACGCGAGCGAAGGATATCGATATCGTAACGGGCGCGCATCGCCGCGGCGAGAAAGCTGCCATAGGGCATGAGCAGCGCATGGGCGGCGTAACGGGCAAGCTCGAACCGGGCGATGCGGCGGGCCTCCGCCGTCTGCAGGACGAGACCGTCGAGTTCTGCGTCAATTTCAGCGGTCATCGAAAGAAGTGCCACTTCCATGGCGAGTTCTCGGTTGCGGTCGAAGGGCGAGAGCCGTTCGGAGAGGAAAAGGCGCATGCTGTGGCGATCATAACGGCGGCGCAGGTCCGGCATGACATGGGTGGGGAGCGTGCGCACCGTGATGCCGCGTTCGGCCTTCAGCCATGCGCGCAATGCCGACGGGGTGTCGTCGCCGGATGCAAAGTTCTTTGCCAGCGTTTCGGCGGCATCCTCGATACGGGCGAAAAAGTTCGGGCGGCGCTCCAGAGACTGGCGGACCTCGTCGATCGGCATGCGGCTGCCGGTTGCGGCCATTTCACGGCCTTCGCTGGCAAGCAGGGTTGCAAGATCAGACAGACGTGCAGCCTGTTCACGGTAGGCGCGGTAAAGCTTGACGGTGGCGAGTGCCGCATTGGGGGCCGCTTCCGCCACTTCGACGATCTCCTGATCGCCGGGGATTTCGCCAGCCAGAAGCGGATCGGCAAAGATCTCACGCAACTGGGCGGCAAGCCCACCGCCCTCCCCCTGCAGCGCATCGAGATCGACCTTGTAGGTGGAGGCAAGCTTCAGCAGCAGCTGCACGGTGAGCGGCCGCTGGTTGCGCTCGATGAGATTGAGATAGGAGGGCGAGATTCCCAAGGCACCCGCCATCGCCGTCTGGGTGAGGCCCAGCCCTTGTCGGACACGGCGGACCCGCCCCCCTGCAAATACCTTACGCTCCACTCAAGACCTCCTCCTGTCAAAGTTTTACGCAGTCGTTATTTTACAAATTTTACAAACTAACCTTTGCACTTGTGTAAGTCGTGACATCGTAACTTCTTTTATATCATGTACTTATAGAATTAACATTCGTCATTCTGTAAATCTTTCACATGGACTTTCGGCCTGATCCAAAAGTTCAATTCTTGTGGGAGAGAGACAGATGACAGATTTTTACAAGCTCGTTGCCAATGCGCCCGGGGGCCGGTTTGAAGGGATCACCCGCCCCTATTCGGCGGACGACGTGCAGCGGCTGCGCGGCTCGATCGAGATCCGTTATTCGCTGGCGGAAAAGGGCGCCAACCGGCTGTGGGAGCTTTTGAAAAGCGAAGATTTCGTCAACGCGCTCGGCGCCATGACCGGCAACCAGGCAATGCAGCAGGTGCGCGCGGGCTTAAAGGCCATCTATCTCTCCGGCTGGCAGGTGGCGGCGGACAGCAACACGGCTTCGTCGATGTATCCCGACCAGTCGCTTTATCCGGCCAATGCTGCGCCGGAACTGGCACGGAGGATCAACCGCACGCTTCAGCGCGCCGACCAGATCGAGACGTCCGAGGGCAAGGGGCTTTCTGTCGAGACATGGTTCGCGCCGATCGTTGCCGATGCGGAGGCCGGTTTCGGCGGGCCGCTCAACGCTTTCGAGATCATGAAGGCGTTTATCGAGGCCGGTGCAGCGGGCGTGCATTTCGAGGACCAACTGGCGTCGGAAAAGAAATGCGGCCATCTGGGCGGCAAGGTGCTGATCCCGACCGCGGCGCATATCCGCAACCTTACCGCGGCGCGGCTCGCAGCCGACGTCATGGGCGTTCCGACACTGGTCATTGCCCGCACTGATGCAGAGGCTGCGAAGCTCTTGACCTCGGATATCGACGAGCGCGACCAGCCGTTTGTCGACTATGATGCCGGGCGGACGGCGGAAGGATTTTATCGCGTCAAGAACGGACTGGAGCCCTGTATTGCCCGTGCCGTTGCCTACGCCCCGCATTGCGATCTGATCTGGTGCGAGACATCAAAGCCGGATCTGGAACAGGCGCGCAAATTTGCCGAAGGCGTACACAGGGAACATCCGGGCAAGATGCTGGCGTATAATTGCTCGCCGTCGTTCAACTGGAAAAAGAACCTCGACGACGCGACGATCGCCAAATTCCAGCGGGAACTGGGGGCGATGGGCTACAAGTTCCAGTTCATCACGCTGGCCGGGTTCCACCAGCTGAATTTCGGCATGTTCGAACTGGCTCGCGGTTACAAGGACCGGCAGATGGCGGCGTATTCGGAGCTGCAGGAGGCGGAATTCGCCTCCGAGATCAACGGATATACGGCCACCAAACACCAGCGCGAAGTCGGCACCGGCTATTTCGATGCCGTGTCGATGGCGATCACAGGCGGGCTGTCTTCGACGACCGCGATGGGAGAATCCACCGAACATGCGCAGTTTCGGCCGGCGGCCGAGTAAACAATCAAAACCAATGAAAGGAGACCCCGAAATGACGATCCAGACCCCCATCAAGACCCATGTCAAGGAAAGGGCAGAGGAGCAGGCGAGCGCCATGACCGCCGACCAGCAGGCCGCGATCCGCTCGCTGGCCAACGATCTGCACCGGTTGAACCACGCCGTCATGAAGGCGGTCGAGGCGGGTGTTTCAGTCGAGCTGATCCGCTCGGCGCGGCATCACGGCGGTGACGGCCACTGGGGCGACCTGATGGTTCCCGTCGTCATGACCAATCGGCTGCAATAGGCCCTTCCCTATCCCCCAGGGCGAACACCGGTCAGCAGACGTACCGGGACCATGACGGCCGTCGGCTTGAGCTTACGGCCAGCCACAACTCTCCGTTCCCCGCAAAGAGAAAGGGCGACCGATAGGCCGCCCTTTCTCGCATTCTTGATGTAAAGGCGACTTAGGCAGCCTTGTCGTAACGATATTCCGACCTTGCGGCGGCATCGATGCGGAACTGCTGGAGCAGGCTGAACAGGGCTTCGGTTTCTTCCGCCAGACGACGGCTGGCATCGCTGGTTTCAGACACCATGGCGCCGTTCTGCTGGGTCATCTGGTCCATCTGGTTGACGGACTGGTTGATGTTGGACAGCGCTGCAGACTGGTCGCGGCTGGCGGTAGCGATTGTTTCGACATGCTGGCTGATGACGACGATCTCGCTGCTGATCGTCGCAAGAACCTCGCCTGCCTGCTGGACGAGCGAGGCACCGGCACCGACTTCATGGGTCGACTGGTTGATCAGACCCTTGATCTCCTTGGCGGCATCGGCGGAACGCTGCGCCAGTTCACGGACTTCCTGGGCGACGACGGCAAAGCCCTTGCCGGCCTCACCGGCGCGTGCTGCCTCGATACCGGCATTGAGCGCCAGAAGGTTGGTCTGAAAAGCGATGTCATCGATCACTTCGATGATCAGTTCGATCTTCTGCGAAGCGTCCTCGATACGACCCATGGCGTCGACGGCGTTCCTGACGACGGTGCCGGAGTTGTCGGCGCTTTTCTTGGTGTGGTTGACAGCCTCGTTTGCTTCGCGAGCGCGGTCGGCCGAAGAGCGGACGGTTGCCGTGATCTCTTCGACTGCCGCTGCGGTTTCTTCCAGCGAGGCGGCCTGGCTTTCGGTACGGCGCGACAGGTCGGCGGAAGAGTGGCTCAAGTCGGCGCTGCTCTTCTGGATTGCCATCGTGCTCTGGCGGATATGGGAGAGCGTGTCGCGCAGTTTGAGGATCGAGCCGTTGAAATCGGTGCGCAGCGGCTCAAGCTTGCCGGAGAAAGGCTGGTCGATTGTGACGGACAGGTCGCCCTGAGACAGGCGCGACAGAGCCGTGCCAAGTGCGGTGACGGCCTGATCGATCTGGCCATCGACCATACGCTTGTCGCTATCGTTACGTTCGCGCTCGGCTTCCGCCTCGGCACGTTCCATGGCGCTCTGGTGCTCGATGCGCAGCTTTTCGAGCGCGTTGTCGCGGAAGACCTGCAGGGCGCGGGCGATGTTGCCGAATTCGTCGGCGCGTGCCGTGTAGGGAATTTCGGACTTGTTGTCGCCATCGGCAATCGCCCGGACGGAGCCGGTCAGAACGCCGAGCGGGCGAACAAGTGCGCGAATGACGAAATAGCTGGCGACGGCGATGAAGAGCAGCGCGAGCAGCGAGGAGATCATCAGTGCAGAACCGGCAGAAGCGATATGGGTAAAGTAGACTTCCATCGGGATACCGATGAAGAGCACGCCGCTGACGGCACCGGACGCGTTCATCACCGGATAATAGGCGGTCATGAAATCGCGGCCGAAGAGGACGGCGGGGCCGTAATAGGCTTCGCCCCTGGCGAGTGCTGCCTGTGCCGGATGATCGGCAACGAGCTTGGTGCCGACGGCGCGTTCGCCCTTTTCATTCTTCACGTTGGTCGAAACGCGGACATAGTCGCTACCCTGCTTTTCGAACACGGTCGCGACGCCGCCAATGGAACCGGCAGTACGATCGACGAGATCATGACCCTGCAGCGCCCCCTCGCCTGCGGTCACCCTGGACAGCTTGCCTTCCGCAAGTGTTGTCTTTGCACCGGCAAGGCTCGTCTCATAGATCAACGCCATCGTCCTTATGGACTTGTGCGTGTCCTCTACAGCCGTCTCCATAATGTCCTTACGAAACGTGTTGTAGGCGAGGCCGGAAACGGCTGAGACTGCAACCACAATAAGAAATAGACAGAGAAATACAATTTTAGTAACGACCGAAGAAGGAACGATCTTTTTCATGGGGAGCCTTTGTGGATGTAAATTCCCCACAATCCTCGCCGATATAGGTGAAATTTTTGCTAAACTTGATTTAGATCAAGAGCGCAGCGGCGCGCGCGCAAAGCAAAGCGGCCCAAAGCCACTGAAAATCAGATTATATTAGCGTACCGCTTAAAACAGTACCGGTACGGCCAGAAGTGCAGCCGAGGCGCCGACGGCAATCATCAGCAGGCTATAGCGAACGAGTTTTGCGCGGTCATCCGCCTTGGCAATTGCGATGGCGCGGGCACGGCGAGCATTCGGCATGGATTGGTACTCCGAGTACGATAATCAAACCTATAGTGGCAGCCTATTTGAATTTTGACCACGGAAATAAGCTGGTAATGTGGCAGGATCGATCAGCTACATTAAGAAGTGCTGAACGAACACCACACAACCGGTCGGCGATTGACGATCAGAGGGCCTCACCGCAGACATGGCCGGATGACCAGGCCCACTGGAAATTATAACCGCCGAGCCAGCCGGTGACATCGACGCATTCACCGATGAAGTATAGGCCCGGAACAGACTTTGCCTGCATCGTCTTTGAATCCAGTTCCGAAGTATCGATGCCACCGAGCGTGACTTCGGCCGTGCGATAACCTTCGGATCCTGCCGGGCGGATGCGCCAGTCCTGGATAGAGGCTGCCACCGCTTCGAAAACCTTGTCGGAACAGTCGGCAAGCTTCGTCGCTGACGGATGTTTTTCCGCAAAGAACTGCGCCAGCCGCTTAGGCAGGATTTCGGAAAGTGCCGTCTGCACGAGCTGTTTGCCGTTTGCCTTGCGGGCAGTCTTCAGGTCATCGGCAATCCTGCGGTCCGGCTCGATCATGAGGCTGATTTCGTCGCCTTCTCGCCAATAGGAGGAGATCTGCAGGATCGCCGGGCCACTGAGGCCGCGGTGGGTGAAAAGCAGTGCTTCGCGGAAAGCGGTCTTGCCGTGACGGATTTCAGCAGGCGCGGCGATGCCGGAGAGCGGAGCGATCTTCTCGAGAAGCCCCGGATCGAGCGTCAGGGGCACTAGACCGGGACGTGTTTCGACGAGCTTCAAGCCAAACTGTTTGGCGATGTCGTAGGCGAGACCGGTCGCGCCCATTTTCGGGATCGATTTGCCGCCGGTGGCAATCACGACGGAGCGGGCTTCAATCGCCTCGCCAGAGGACGTGACAACGCGAAAGCCATCGGCGAGTTTTTCGACCGATGTCACACCAGACTGCAGTTCGAGCTTTGCGCCAGCTTTCTCCATCTCGGACAGCAGCATGCGGATGATGTCCTTGGCGCTGTCATCGCAAAAAAGCTGGCCCAGCGTCTTTTCGTGGAATGCGATGCCGTGGCGGGTGACCAGATCGATAAAATCCTGCGCCGAATAGCGGGCGAGTGCGGATTTGACGAAATGCGGATTGGAAGAGAGGTAATTCTTCGGGCTCGCATGGATATTGGTGAAATTGCAGCGGCCGCCGCCGGAAATGCGGATTTTTTCGCCCGGCGCCTTGGCGTGGTCGAGAACCAGAACGGAACGCCCGCGTGCACCGGCACGGATGGCGCACATCATTCCGGCTGCGCCTGCGCCAAGAATCACCACATCGAATTTACGGGCCAATCATCACTCCCTCGGGCTGCTTGGTGGTTGCCGCCTTCGCTGTTCGCCATAGTTCACCCAAAGTCAACGCCTCCCCCTCGCCAATTGAAGATCGGTGGCTATGATGGGAACATTCGATCAACCTCACCCGGTGTGTCATGCCAACCAAAAAAGCCAATCCTGCTCCCGAAGTCGGTACGGTCGCGAAAGCCGCTGTTGCTCAACCAACGTTGACCTCGCTTCGCGGCGTGGCAGATTGGCAGGAAGCGGCAGCATGGCTGCGCGCGCGGGGTATCGAAGATATCGAATGCATCACGCCCGACCTTGCCGGCGTGCCGCGCGGCAAGATGATGCCGTCGTCGAAGTTTACCTCCAACACATCGCTGGCGCTGCCTTCGGCGCTCTACCGGCACACGATTTCCGGCGAGTACCCCGAAGAGACCGAAAGCTTCCGCTACGAGCCGCGCGACAGCGATCTGAAGCTCCTGCCGGATCTCTCCACCCTTTCCGTCGTTCCTTGGGAAACCGACCCGACGGCGCAGGTGATCTGCGATATCGTCAATACCGAAGGGACGGCTGTCGCCTATACACCGCGCAACGTGCTGAAAAATGTTGTCAGGCTCTACAACGAGCGCGGCTGGAAACCGGTCGTGGCGCCGGAAATCGAATTCTATCTGGTCGCAAAGAACGATGACCCGGACTATCCGCTGCATCCGCCGAAGGGCCGCTCTGGGCGCGCCATTCTCGGTGGTCAGGGTTACTCGATTGCCGGCATCAACGAATTCGATGAGTTGATCGACGACATCTACCATTTTTCCGAAAAGCAGGGGCTGGAGATCGATACGCTGATCCATGAAGAAGGACCGGCACAGCTCGAAATCAACCTGCGTCATGGCGATCCGGTGGAACTGGCCGACCAGGTTTTCATGTTCAAGCGAACGATCCGCGAAGCGGCGCTGAAACACGGGATATACGCCACCTTCATGGCCAAGCCGATGCAGGGCCAGGCGGGATCGGCCATGCATATCCACCAGTCTGTCGTCGATATCGATACGGGCAAGAACATCTTCTCGCAAAAGGACGGCAAGCCTTCGAAGGAGTTCTTCCAGTTCATCGGCGGCATGCAGACCTATATTCCGAAGGCGCTAGTGATGATGGCGCCCTATGTGAATTCCTACCGCCGCCTGACGCCGGACATGGCGGCACCGGTCAATACCGCCTGGGGTTACGACAACCGCACGACTGCTTTCCGCGTGCCGGTGTCGGATCCCGTCGCAAGGCGCGTCGAAAATCGGCTGCCGAGTTCGGACGCCAATCCCTACCTCGCCCTTGCCGCTTCGCTTGGCTGCGGCTTGCTCGGCATCATGAACAAGATCGACCCGACGCCGCCAACGGACGAATCCGCCAATGAAGGCGCGATAGATCTGCCGCGCGATCTCTTGAAGGCCGTATCGCTGCTGGAGGAGGAGCCCGCTCTGGCGGATGTGTTCAGCAAGGAATTCATCGGCATCTATGCCGGCGTCAAGCGCGGCGAGTTCGAGACTTTCATGCAGGTGATCAGCCCGTGGGAGCGCGAGTTCCTGCTTCTCAACGTATAAGGTCAAGCGGCATGGATACATGGCAGAGCCCGATCGCGCCGGGTCTTTCCTGGTATCAGGCGAGCGTCGAGGAGCGCCCCACCTATCCGACACTCGACGGCTCGCAGACGGTCGACGTGACGATCATCGGCGGTGGTTATACCGGATTGCAGGCCGCCTGTAGTCTTGCGGTAGCCGGTGTCTCGGTGGCGCTGATCGAGGGCGGGCACTTTGGCGATGGCGGTTCCGGCCGCAATGGCGGACAGCTCGGCACCGGGCAGCGCTGGTGGCCGGAGGATGCCGAGAAGGAGCTTGGCTACGAACGTTCCAAACTTCTGTTCGACATGGCAGAAAACGCCAAGCGGCATCTCCACGATTTTGCAACAATGCATGGCATAGATATGGACTACATGCCGGGCCAATTGAACGTGTCACACAAACCGGGACATGATCGCGAGTATCGCGCCAATGCGGAGATCGCCGCCGAACGCTACGACTATCCGCACGTCACCTTCATGGACAAGGCGGAGACGGAAGAGCGTGTCGGCACGAAGGATTATTATTGCGGTGTGCGCGATACCGGCACCGGGCATATCCATCCCTTGAAACTTCTGATCGGTCTGGCGAAGGTTGCCAAGGCGGCAGGTGCCTCGATCTACGAGAACACCAAGGCGACGGCGATCCGCCGCGAGGGCGGCAAGATCAAGGTGGAGACGCCGAAAGGCACGCTGACATCCGACCGGGTGCTGATCGCCACCAATGCCTATATCGGCAATCTGGAGCCGGTTACTTCGGCGCATGTAATGCCGATCGGATCGTTCATTGCCGCAACAGAGCCGCTCGACGCCTTTCCGCATGTCATTCCGGGCATGGAAGCCGTTTGCGACAGCCGTTTCGTGGTGCGCTATTTCCGCAAGTCGAAGGACAATCGGCTGCTGTTCGGCGGCCGCGAGGTCTATAGTTCGAAAGATCCGAGCGATACCGCGGAAGCGATACGCCGCCAGATCGTCACCACCTATCCGGCCTTGAAGGACGTGCGGATAACCCATGCATGGGGTGGGAATGTCGGGATCACCCTGCCGCGCCGCCCCTTCGTGCGCGAGGTCATGCCGGGCGTTACCTCAATCGGCGGATATTCCGGCCATGGCGTGATGCTGTCAAATTATTGTGGCAAGCTTTATGCTGAAATGGTCACTGGACGAAAGAGTGAGCTCGATGTGCTTGCCGATCTCAAGATTCCAGCATTTCCCGGAGGGCATGCGATGCGTAAACCACTGCTTTTCCTTGCATTAACCTGGTTTGCGCTAAGAGACCGCATCTAAGACCGACATTCGGACTAGCCTTTTTAAATCGATTAGCATAAGACACACCCCAACCACATACGACGAAAGTTGAGCGATGAGCAGCCAGATCATTCCAGTGGAACCATTCGATTGCATCGTCTTCGGCGCGACCGGCGACCTTGCAGAGCGCAAGCTTCTTCCGGCGCTGTATCACCGGCAGATCGAAGGTCAGTTCACGGAGCCGACGCGCATCATCGGCGCGTCCCGCAGCGCGCTTTCCAATGAACAATACCGCAAATTCGCCGAGGATGCTCTCAAAGAGCATCTGAAGAAGGGCGAATATGACGAGGCCCAGGTCAAGGCCTTCTGCGAGCGCATCTTCTACATTTCCGTCGACGCCAAGTCCGATCAGGGCTGGGACAAGCTGAAGAAGATTCTCGACGAAGGCACAGGCAAGGAGCGCATCCGTGCCTTCTATCTGGCCGTTGCACCGGCCATTTTCGGCGCAATTTCGGAAAAGATCCGCGACCACAAGCTGATCACAAAGCAGACCCGCATCGTTGTCGAGAAGCCGATCGGTCGTGACCTTGCCTCTGCGCTCGAACTGAACGACACGATCGGCAAGGTGTTCAAAGAAGAGCAGATCTACCGTATCGACCACTATCTGGGCAAAGAGACCGTCCAGAACCTGATGGCGCTGCGTTTCGCCAATGCGCTTTATGAGCCGCTGTGGAACGCCAACTATATCGACCATGTGCAGATCACGGTTGCGGAAGCCGTGGGTCTGGAAGGGCGCGCCGGTTATTACGATACGGCCGGTGCGTTGCGCGACATGGTGCAGAACCATATCATGCAGCTGCTTTGCCTTGTCGCGATGGAAACCCCGTCTTCGATGAATTCGGAAGCCGTTCGCGACGAAAAGCTCAAGGTTCTGCGGGCGCTGAAACCGATCACCGCCGACAATTGCGAAGTGATGACGGTGCGCGGCCAGTACCGCGCCGGTGCGTCTGCAGGCGGCCCGGTCAAGGGCTACCTCGAAGAACTGGAAGGCGGCGTTTCCAACACCGAGACCTTCGTCGCCATCAAGGCCGAGATCGGCAACTGGCGCTGGGCCGGCGTTCCCTTCTACATTCGCACGGGCAAGCGCCTGACGGAGCGGATGTCGGAGATCGTCATCACCTTCAAGCCGGTGCCGCACAACATCTTCGACACGGCAGCGGGCCGCATTTCGGCCAACCAGCTGATCATCCGCCTGCAGCCGGATGAAGGCGTCAAGCAGTCGCTGATGATCAAGGACCCGGGCCCGGGCGGCATGCGCCTGCGCAATGTCTCACTCGACATGAGCTTTGCGGAAGCCTTCAATGTCCGCAGCCCGGACGCCTACGAGCGCCTGCTGATGGACACGATCCGCGCCAACCAGACGCTGTTCATGCGTCGCGACGAAGTGGAAGCGGCATGGGAATGGGTTGATCCGATCCTTAAAGGTTGGGAAGAGACCGGACAGGTGGCGCAGGGTTATACCGCCGGCACCTGGGGTCCGAGCCAGGCTATCGCCCTGATCGAGCGTGACGGCCGCACCTGGCACGAAGGCTGAAGACCATGGCATCGAATTTTCACGAGTTTGCCAATGGAGCGGATCTCGCCACAGCACTAGCCGACAAGGTTGCCAAGCAGCTTTCGGCAGCGATCTCGGCCAAGGGAACGGCGTCCATTGCCGTGTCCGGCGGATCGACGCCGAAGCGTTTCTTCGAAGCGCTTTCGGGCAAGGATCTCGACTGGTCGAAGGTTAGCGTGACGCTGGTCGACGAACGTTTCGTGCCGGCCGACAGCCCACGCTCCAATCATCTTCTGGTCGCAACGCATCTGCTGAAAGAAAAGGCTGCGGCCACGACCTTCATCCCGCTTTATCACGAGGCGGCGACGATCGATGCTGCGGCGGAAATCGCTACCGGAAAAACGGCTTCGATCTGCAATCCGTTCGATGTTGCGATCCTCGGCATGGGCGGCGATGGCCATACCGCATCCTTCTTCCCGCGTGGCAACCATCTTGCGAAGGCGCTCGATCTTTCGACGCCGCGCGGCGTGATGACCATGGCGGCGGAAGGTGCCGGCGAAGAACGGCTGACCTTCACTTTCTCCAGTCTTTCCGACGCACCGCTGCTGGTGCTGCATATCGAAGGACAGGAAAAAAGGGACGTGCTGGCGAAGGCTGAAGCCGGATCGGACGAGACCGACATGCCGATCCGCGCCGTGCTCACCAGAGCGGTTTCGCCGCTTGAGATCTACTGGGCGCCCTGACGCGCCCTCCTTCCGCCTGGCGTCGTCAGGCGGAAATACATTGACAAGACATGCAATCCCGGTGGCTTCGGCCTCTCCCAAACCGGGGTTGTCCGAAGGAGGTTTTGACATGGCGGCGCATTCCAGCATTCAGGCGATCACGGCAAGGATCATCGAACGATCAAAACCGCATCGCGAGGCTTATCTCGACAGATTGCAACGCGCAGTCGCCAAGGGGCCACACCGGGCCGTCCTCTCCTGCGGAAATCTGGCGCACGGATTTGCCGTCTGTTCCCCCGCCGAGAAGGACGCTCTCTCAGGAGAGGTCGTCCCGAACCTCGGCATCATCACCGCCTATAACGACATGCTCTCGGCGCATCAGCCCTATGAGACGTTTCCGCCGATCATCCGCGAGGCTGCCCGCGAGGCGGGCGGTATCGCGCAGGTGGCCGGCGCCGTACCGGCCATGTGCGACGGCGTCACGCAGGGGCAGCCGGGCATGGAACTGTCGCTCTTCTCTCGCGATGCGATCGCCATGGCGGCCGGCATCGGCCTTTCGCACAACATGTTCGACGCCTCCGTCTATCTCGGCATCTGTGACAAGATCGTACCGGGTCTCGTTATCGCAGCGCTTTCATTCGGCCACCTGCCGGCCGTGTTCATTCCGGCCGGGCCGATGACTTCGGGCCTGCCCAATGACGAGAAGTCGCGCATCCGCCAGCTTTATGCGGAAGGCAAGGTCGGTCGCGCCGAACTGCTGGACGCCGAATCCAAGTCCTATCACGGACCCGGCACCTGCACCTTCTACGGCACCGCCAATTCCAACCAGATGCTGATGGAGATCATGGGCTTCCACATGCCCGGCGCCTCCTTCGTCAATCCGGGCACGCCGCTGCGCGAAGCTCTTACCCGCGAGGCCACCAAGCGGGCGCTGGCGATTACTGCCATGGGCAACGAGTTCACGCCGGCCGGCGAAATGATCGACGAACGCTCGATCGTCAACGGTGTTGTCGGCCTGCATGCGACGGGCGGATCGACCAATCACACGATGCACCTTGTCGCGATGGCGCGTGCTGCCGGCATTCACCTTACATGGCAGGATATTTCCGAGCTTTCGGATGCTGTGCCGCTTCTCGCCCGCGTTTATCCGAACGGGCTTGCCGACGTGAACCATTTCCACGCCGCCGGCGGCATGGGTTTCCTGATCAAGCAGCTGCTGCGCGAAGGTTATGTGCATGACGACGTGCGCACCGTCTTCGGCCACGGACTCGAGGCCTATACGGTGGAAGCCAAGCTTGGCGCCGACGGACAGGTGACGCGCGAGAGCGTGCCGGATGTCAGCGGCGACCCGAAGGTTCTGACGACCGTCGACCAGCCGTTCCAGAAGACCGGCGGATTGAAGATGCTTTCCGGCAATATCGGCCACGGCGTCATCAAGATCTCGGCCGTCAAGCCGGAGCGCCATGTCATCGAGGCACCGGCGATCATCTTCCACGACCAGCAGGGCCTGCAGGACGCATTCAAGCGCGGAGAGCTGAACCGTGACTTCATTGCCGTCGTGCGCTTCCAGGGACCGAAAGCGAACGGCATGCCGGAACTTCACCGCCTGACGCCGCCGCTCGGCGTGCTGCAGGACCGCGGCTTCAAGGTGGCGCTCGTCACCGACGGGCGCATGTCGGGCGCATCCGGCAAGGTGCCGGCAGCGATCCACATGACGCCGGAAGCTTCCGATGGTGGCGCAATCGCAAAGATCCGCGAAGGCGACATGATCCGTCTCGACGCGGTTTCAGGCACGCTGGAAGTGCTGGTGGATGCGGCGGAATTCGATGCACGGACACCGGCCGTAGCCGACCTTTCCGAGAACGAATTCGGCATGGGCCGCGAACTCTTCTCCGCCTTCCGCCGCAATGTCGGACGGGCGGATCAGGGTGCCAGCGTGTTTGCCTGAGGCAGTGCATTAAACAGCAAAAAGGCGGCTCAGTGGCCGCCTTTTTTGTTGCCTATCCGTCTGTCACCAGGTCCGGATATCCATTTTGTGGTCGCGATGCCTCGGATGAGTCGAGAAGACAAAGATGCGGTTCAGTTCCTTGTCGGTCAGCAGGCGCAGGAAGCGAACATCTGCCGTGTTGTTCATGTTGACGCGCATCAGGACACAGCCGACCTTATTGATGCGGGCATCCGGGATATCGAGATAGAATTGCTGAGGAAGATTATATTGCGTCAGCAGGCTCAGGACCGCGCCGCTCTGGGAGATTTGAACCACATCGCAGCGGCGCTGCGCCATGTTGAGGATCGCGTTTTCGGTATATTCGATGCGACCCGCATTCATCGTGTCTTCCATCTTGAACCGCTGCTCGCGGTCATACATGAAAGACTCTTCCTTGTTCAGATAATGATTTTTGTTAATTGGCGCCGCACCCACGACTATACTCCTATACTTGCGGATGAAGCCTAGGCCGTGAAGTTTAACAAGGGGTTGGCGCGTCCCATTTGTGCACAGGCAGATAGTCCGGTTCGTGAAATGTGGTGAACCCAGTCTTACCGGTCAGACCCTATATGTCCTGCCTTCGGCATTAAAGAGATGCAGTTTTTCAGCCGTGGTCTTGAGGCGGACGATATCGCCCTTGGACACGTCGGATGTGCCGGGCAATTTGACTATGACCGGTTCTTCGCCGCTACCGCCTTCGAGATAAAGCAAAGTTACTTCGCCGAGCGCTTCCACCAGCAGGACACGGCCTTCGAGAAGGTAATCGTCACTGGTCGAAATCTCGAGATCTTCGGGACGCACGCCGAGGCTTGCCGGTTTGCCCTTGTCAGCAGATGGAACGGTGATCGGTACGCTTACGGACCTGCCGCCCTTGAGGGTGACCTTGGCCTGGGTGGCAGGTTCACTGACCGTGACCGGCAGAATGTTCATCGCCGGTGAGCCGATGAAACGCGCGACGAAAAGATTGGCCGGACGCTCGTAGAGTTCGAGCGGTGGTCCTACCTGTTCGATCTTGCCGGCTGACAGAACGACGATGCGGTCGGCCAGCGTCATCGCCTCCACCTGATCGTGGGTGACGTAGATCATTGTCGTGTCGGCCAGCTTTTCCTTGAGCTTGGCGATTTCGATGCGGGTCGCAACACGCAGCGCCGCATCGAGGTTCGACAGAGGCTCGTCGAAGAGGAAGACCTTGGGATTGCGGCAGATGGCGCGACCAATCGCGACACGCTGGCGCTGACCGCCCGAAAGCGCCTTGGGCAGGCGTTCGAGATAGGGTGTGAGTTGGAGCGTATCGGCCGCCGCGCGGACGCGACGGTCGATCTCCGTTTTGCTTTCGCGGGCGATCCGCATGCCGAAAGCCATATTGTCATAGACGGTCATATGCGGATAGAGCGCATAGGACTGGAAAACCATGGCGATGCCGCGACGCGAGGGAGGTACTTCGTTGACCACCTCGCCATCGATCGACATTTCGCCCGAGGTGACGGTTTCGAGCCCGGCGATCATTCGAAGCAGGGTCGATTTTCCGCAGCCGGACGGACCGACGAAGACGATGAACTCACCCTGGTCTATTTCCAGGTCGATGCCGTGCAGCACCTTGACCTGACCATAGGATTTTCGGATTTCCTTGAGCGTTACGCCGGTCATGCTGGTCCCTCCTCCCCTATTTCTCTTTTAAACCTGCCGGGCGAAGAACCCGCCCCAGGCCGGCAGTTCGATGGTGCGGCCTTCCAGCGACGCTTCGAACCCATGCCCTTCCAGCAGTTCCCAATTTCCGTCCGGCAGCGTTGCGAACAAGGAATTAGGGCTCATGTTGAACATGCACAGGATGGTCTCGTTGCCATATTGCCTTTCATAGGCAAGCAGCGGTTCCTCCGTGGCCAGGAACGAGATCTCGCCCTTCGACAGAGCTGGATTTGCCTTTCTGAAGGCGAGGAAGCGGCGATACTGTTCGAGCACCGAAGCCGGGTCGCCATATTGGGCGCTGACGGCCTTCAACTGGTGTTCGACCGGGATGGGCAGCCATGTGCGTTCTGCCGTCGAAAAGCCGGCCTGCAACGCCTGCGCATCCCATGGCATCGGCGTGCGGCAGCCATCGCGGCCCTTGAATTCCGGCCAGAACTGGATGCCATAAGGGTCCTGCAGATCGGCATAGGCGATATCGGCTTCCGTCAGCCCCAGTTCCTCGCCTTGATAGAGGCAGACCGAGCCGCGCTGGGACAGAAGGATGGCGGAGAGCATTTTTGCGTAGCTGTCGCGATCAAGGACCTCCAGGCCCCAGCGGCTGACATGGCGCACCACATCGTGGTTTGAAAAGGCCCAGCAGACCCAGCCTTCCGGCGCTGCGGCCGCAAAGGCATGCTGGGTTTCCTGCACGCGTTGAGGTGTGAGCGGATCCGGCGCCAGGAACTCGAAGGCGTAGCACATATGCATCTTGTCGCCGCCGGAGGTGTATTCGCCGACGATCTCCAATCCGCGCTGGCTGTCGCCCACCTCGCCAACGGCGGCGATGGCCGGAAACTCGTTCAGCACGGCGCGGAAGCGCTTGAGGAAGTCGATGTTTTCCGGCCGGCTCTTGTCGTAGAGATGCTCCTGGAAGTTATAGGGGTTTACTGCCGGAGCCGTGGAGGCGTTACGACGCGAGGGATCAAGCGCCGGGTTGTCGCGCAATTCCTTGTCGTGGAAATAGAAGTTGATCGTGTCGAGGCGGAAGCCATCGACGCCGCGCTTCAGCCAGAAACGGGTGAGATCGAGCAGCGCGTCCTGCACCTCGGCATTGTGCAGGTTCAGGTCCGGCTGGGAGGTGAGGAAGTTGTGCATGTAATATTGCATGCGCGTCGGATCCCAGTGCCATGCAGACCCGCCGAAAATCGACAGCCAGTTATTGGGCGGCGAGCCATCGGGCTTGGCGTCAGACCAAACATACCAATCGGCCTTGGGATTAAATTTGGAGGACCGGCTTTCTATGAACCAGGGATGCTGATCGGAAGAATGCGACATGACCAGATCGATCATCACCTTGATACCAAGGCGATGGGCTTCGGCGATCAGCCCGTCGAAATCGGACAGGGTACCGAACATCGGATCGACATCGGTATAGTTCGACACGTCGTAGCCGAAATCCTTCATCGGTGACGGGAAGAAGGGCGAGATCCACACGGCATCTGCACCGAGCGCTGCAATATGCGGCAGGCGGGCGGTGATGCCCTTGAGATCGCCGATGCCATCTCCGTTCGAATCCTGAAAGGAGCGCGGGTAGATCTGATAAATCACGGCACCGCGCCACCAATCCATGTCCGGGGCCCGGTCCGGGGCATTGTTGGGCGTCGCGGTAGCTTCTGCAGAAATGCTCATTCAATATCCTTGTGGGGTTCTGACGGATCGACCGCGACCTCAGCCGCCCTTGACGGAGCCTGCCAGGAGGCCGCGGACGAGATAACGCTGCAGTGCAAAAAAGACGATAATCGGGACGATGATGGTGATGAAGGCGGAAGCGGTGAGGATTTCCCACTTTCCTCCCATGGAGCCGAGCAACGCATTGAGCGCACCGGTCAGCACCAGCTGATCCTTGCCGGTACCGAGGAAAACCATGGCGACGAGAAGATCGTTCCAGGTCCAGAGGAACTGGAAGATGGAGAAGGACGCCAGTGCCGGGAAAGACAGAGGCAGCACGATGCGGACAAAGATCTCGAAATCGCTGGCGCCATCGACGCGTGCGGATTCGATGACTTCCTTCGGCAGACCGGCGATATAATTGCGCAGAAGATAGATCGCGAGCGGCATGCCGAAGGCCGCATGCGCCAGCCAGATGCCGACATAGCTGCGTGACGCGATGCCGAAGAAGGCGCCGATCTCGTTATACATCTTCAGCAGCGGGATCAGTGACATCTGCAGCGGCACGACGATCAGACCGACAACGACGGCGATGATGATGGCGCGACCGGGAAAATGCATCCATGACAGGGCATAGGCTGCAAAGGCCGATATCAGGATCGGGATGATCGTTGCCGGGATGGCAACCGTCAGCGAATTGATGAAGGCCTGACCGATACCCTGAGAGGTCAGCACCGTACGGTAATTATCGAGCGTGAAGGTCGGCGGCTGCGCGACGGAGAGATAGACGCGTTTGCCGCGCTTGTCGTCGAATGGCGCGTTCTTGGAATAGACGTAAGTGCCATCTTCATTGACGGTCAGCGTTTCGCCGTCACCGATATCGGCTGCCTCACCGGCCGTAAACTCTGTCGGGGCGGCGACCTTGGTGCCGAAGGCACGGACGACGCCTGCCGGATTTCCGCCCTCGGTGCCATCGAAGACCGAACCGGAGATCACATAATTCGGGCCATCTTGCCTTGCCGTCGATGGATCTCCCAATCGTGACGCACTGGTTTCGGCAGCGCCGCTGAAGGCTGTCCACCAGCCGGAGGAGGCGATCTGGCCCGGTTCACGCAAGGAGGTGACGAGAATTCCGATCGTCGGGATGAGCCAAAGGATGCAGATGACCAGAACAGAGAAATGCACGATGAGGCGGGGCAAGCCGATACGACGGAGATTGATCGCTGCGTTCATCTCAGTGCCCTCCCCGGTCTTCGCTGGCCTGGCGGATGTTCCAGATCATGATCGGCGTCACCGCCGCCATGATGACAAGCGCTATGACCGCGCTTCGGCCGCTGTCGCCGCCGCCGCGGAACATCCAGTCGAACATCAGATTCGCCAAGACCATGGTGTTCCATTGGCCGTTGGTCATGGTCAGCACGATATCGAACACCTTGAGGACCAAGATGGTGATTGTCGTCCACACGACGGCGATCGTGCCCCAGATCTGCGGCACCATGATCTTCCAGAAGATCTGCCAGCCATTGGCTCCATCGATGACCGCCGCCTCGATCGTCTCTTCGGGAATGCCGCGAAGGGCGGCCGACAGAATGACCATGGCGAAACCGGTCTGGATCCAGATCAGGATCACCATCAGGAAGAAATTGTTCCAGATCGGCATGGCGATCCAGACCTGCGGATCGCCGCCGAAATACTGCACGATGGCGTTGAGGAGACCGATCTGGGTGCCGTCGGCGCCGCGATATTCGTAGATGAATTTCCAGATGACGGAGGCACCGACAAAGGAGATCGCCATCGGCATGAAGATCAGGCTTTTGGCGATATTGCCCCACCAGATGCGGTCGGTGAGCACCGCGATGACGAGGCCGAAGAAGGTGCAGGCGGCGGGTACGACCGCGAGCCAGAGGATGTTGTTGAAGATCGACTGGCGGAACTGCGCGTCGGTCGCTGCCCACCAGTAATTGGAAAGCCCGACGAAATTGCCGCCGGACCGGTCATAGAAGGACAGGATGAAGGTCGCGATGACGGGATAGACGAGATAGACGATCATCAGAAGCAGAGCGGGGCCAAGGAAGAGCCAGGGCCGGATTGCCGCGTGACGCTTGAGATTGGCCGAAATCCGCTGCACATCGCCCGAGCGCACCGGAAGCGCGATCTGCAGCAGCTTGTCGGAAAGCCAGTAATACAGCGCACAGCCAAACACGCCGGCAATTACCGCCCCGAAGGCCGATACGATCTGCGATGCCATGCTGCCCCTCCCGTTTTCCCGATGCTTTTTAGTTTTCGGCTGCTTTTGTCTGGATCCTCGGGTCAAGCCCGAGGATGACTGAAGAGAGATTTGTATCCGGTGGCAAAAGATGAGGCCTTCAAGGCACGAGGTGCAACGTGGCCTCAACGGTTCACCCCAGGCTAGTCATCCTCGGGCTTGACCCGAGGATCCAGACACAAGCCGGCATCGCCCCAGCTTTTAAGTGCGGGAGCGATTACACCGTTACGTCACTTCAACCCGTCCCAGGCCTTCTGGATCTCGGTTGCGGCCGTCTTTGCGTCCTTGCCGCCGACATAGTCGATCATGCCGGTCCAGAAGGCGCCGGCGCCGATTTTGCCGGGCATCTGGTCGGAAGCGTCGAAGCGGAAGGTCGTAGCCTTGGTCAGCAACTCACCCTGCTTCTTGAGGACTTCGTTGGCGTAGGCATCGAGATTGACGCCCTTGTATGGCGTCAGGAAAGAGGCCTGCGCCATCCATACTTCATGGGCGATCGGTGTTTTCAGGAATTCGATGAAGGCCTTGGCGGCAGGACTATCCTTGGTGACGGCGAAGAAGGTGCCGGCGCCCAGGACCGGCGTGCCGAGTTCAGGCTTGGAGGCATAGGTCGGCATGTAGAAGAAATCGGCATCGACACCGAGTTCCTTATCCGGCGGGAAGAAGGACGGAACGAAGGATGCCTGATGATGCAGGTAGCATTTCGGCGGAATGTCGAAGAGGCCCTTGGGGCTGTCGCGGAAATCTGTCGAGGCAACTGCTGCCACGCCGCCGGCGACATATTTTTCGTTCTTGGCGAACTTGCCGAATTCCTCGATCGCGCCGACCACGGCAGGATCATCGAACTTCACCTCGTTCGATACCCACTTGTCGTAGGTTTCCGGCGTCTGGGTGCGCAGCATCATGTCCTCGACCCAATCGGTCGCCGGCCAACCGGTAGCACCGCCGGAACCGAGACCGATGCACCACGGCACGCCGCCGTCCTCGACGATCTGATCGGTCAGTTCAAGAAGCTCTTCCATTGTCTTGGGGACTTCGTAACCGGCTTCCTCGAAATTCTCCGGCACGTACCAGACCATGGACTTGAGATCGGCCTTAAAGGGGAAGCCGAAATAACCTTCCTGCCCGTCCTTGCCCTTGTAGGTGCCGTAACGGACCCAGTCTTCACCGGAGCCGTAATTGGTCTTGACCCAGTCGGCGTTCTCCTTTCCGAGCGAGGTGAGGAAACCCTTGGTGGAAAGGTCGGCCAGAAGGCCGGGTTGCGGGATGATGGCAATGTTCGGCGGCGAGCCCGCCTGGGTATCGATGACGATCTGCTGTTCGTAATTTTCGGAGGAGGAGTATTTGCCGTTGATGCCGGTGGCGGCATTAAAATAGGCAAGCACGCTATTGAAGAGAACTTCGTCCTCACCGCGCCATGGACCGAACAGCGTCAGGCTCTGGCCCTTGAGATCGGCATGCGCGGTCTTGAAATCCTCGTAGCTCTTCCAGTTGAACTTGGCATCCTCGCCCGGCGGAAACTTCAGTTCCTGCGCATGTGCCATGCCTGCGATCAAGGCCACCGCAGCGGTGCCGATCCACATAGAAGTCCTCATCAAATCCTCCCTCTCAAAATCGTTTAAGTCGACCTGAAAGATTGCCACATGCGACGACGTGGCAACCGGAGTGATGATTTAACGCTCCTGCTGAGGAATCAAGGGGCTATCGCGCAACCATGGCGCGACAAATGTGCAAAACTTTAAAACTTCGGCACGGGCAGGCTGCAGGCGCGATGCGCGGCGATGACGGTATTGGCCATCAGCATGGCAATCGTCATTGGCCCGACGCCGCCCGGAACGGGGGTAATCGAGGCGGCAATTTCGGAAGCTTCTGCGAAAGCGACATCACCGACGAGCTTGGTCTTGCCTTCGCCTTTTTCCGGCGCCGGCACGCGATTGATACCGACGTCAATGACGGTTGCGCCCGACTTGACCCAGTCGCGCCTGACCATTTCTGCCCGGCCGACGGCTGCGACGAGAATATCGGCATTGCGGCAGACGGAAGCGAGATCCTTGGTGCGCGAATGCGCCATGGTGACGGTGGCATTGGCCGCAAGAAGCAGCAAACCCATCGGCTTGCCGAACAGGTTGGAGCGGCCGATGACCACGGCGTTGAGGCCGGAAAGGTCTTCACCATGGACGCGCTTGACCAGCAGCATCGAACCGGCCGGCGTGCAGGAGATGAGGCCGCTTTCAAGGTCGCCCGTGGCGATCTTTCCGGCATTGGCGATGTTCAGTCCGTCGACGTCCTTTTCCGGCAGGATGGACTGGATGATGGCATCGCTGTCGAAATGTTTCGGCAGCGGCAGCTGGACGAGGATGCCGTGGACGGCCGGATCGGCGTTGAGCGTATCGACGAGCGCCTGCAAGTCTTCCTGCGTCGTCTCTTCCGGCAGCGTGTGCTGAATTGAGTTGAAGCCGCACTGCTTGGCCATTTTGCCCTTGGAATTGACATAGGCGTGGCTTGCCGGATCTTCGCCGACAATGACGACCGCGAGGCCAGGCTTGATACCGGTCTTGTCTTCCAGCGATGCGGATGCTTCGGTTACGGCGGAAATCACGGAAGCGGCTGCTTCCTTGCCATCGATCACAAATGCCACGGTGAACTCCTCGCTTCTCAGCGTAAAATGAGGGGATCGGCGGACGGCCGATTGCCCGTGCACGCCCTATGCTGTCCCGATCAGGCAAATGCAAGGAGTTTATGGCCGGATCAACCGGTTGCCTTCAGCCGGCGCGCCGCATGTTCGGCAACCATTTCACGCAGTTCGGCCAGCTCGCGCTGCAACTGCAACAGCTCGTCCTGATCGTATTCCGGAACATCCGCAGCCGCGTCTTCCCAACGCTGCCAGCTTTCCTCACCGCGACGGCCGAGGGACTCTTCCACCAATGCACCAACATTCGGCGGCAGAAACGCCGCCTTTACCGGCAAACGGTTTTCGATCAGCAGCGAGCGCATTCTGTCACCGAAGGTCGTGTCATTGGCAGCGAAACGCTGCTCCGGTTCATTATCGAAGAGGTGTTCATTCTCGTCATAATGACGAAGCCAGCGCTCATCGGCGCTGACCACCGGTGCGCCCGGCTCGAGCAGAAGGTCGCGCTCGGGCAAATCCAGTTGAACGGGCATATCTTCGAATTCGACCGCCAGCCGTGACTGACGGCGATAACGCAACACCGCCATGGCGAGACCGGCGAGAAGGCCGACAGCCGAGCCGAGCCCCGCGAGCCTCACCACATCCGGCCCGAGCTGCACGGCCGCAGCCGGCGATGCAGCACGCAGGACCGGCGGAGCGGATGTCATGACCTGTCCGGAAGACGAGGAGGTTGCCTCGACCTTTTCAAGATTATGGCGCGCCTCTTCTGCGGCCACTTGCAGGGATGACAGCTGCGCAGCCGTTTCGCTCAGCGGCTTGTCCGCTTCCAGCGCGGCCTTGCGATTGTTGAGCTCGGCCAGCGATTTCGTTGTCGACGAGACATCATCCTTGAGCGAGACAATGAGCTGGCGCAGCGCGCTGCCGACATCACGCCTTGCACCATCCAGCGCGCCCTGAGCCGCGATCAGCCGCGGGTGGAGCGGCCCGAGATTGACGGCGAGCTGCTGCATGCTCAGCTCCGCCTGCACATAACGCTGGCGCTCGTATTCCAGGCCGGTAAATTCCAGGCTGTCGGGAAGCGGCTTGGCCAGCACATCGGCAAGTTTCATACCCGATGCCATCTGCTGCTTGTCGCCGAGTTCGGCCAGGCGATGTTCCCTGTCCGCGATGTCGGCATCGAGCGTGCGGCGATCATCATGAAGCGACTGAAGTTTTTCGCGTGTCTTTTCGTCCAGATTGCCGACGAAACCTGCAAGTGCGGATTCGGCGCGGTCGGCGGCCTTACGCATGGCATCCACCTGCGGGCTCGGCATTTCGCCGACACTTGTGACAAGCGCACGCCGAAGTTCACGGCCCAGCTGATTTGCAATCGCGGCCGCCGTCTGCGGATCATCTGCTTTCGCATCGAGCACGATCAGCCTACCGGCAGCATCGTAATTGATGGAGATCGCATCCCGCAGCCGCTGCCGTGCAGCTTCCTCGGCTTGCGAAACCGTCGTCACGTCTCCCGACAGGACTTCGGAGATCACGCGCGTGATGGTGGGACGATTTTCCTCGCCGTTTGCGAGATTGAGCGTGCGGATAACATTGTCCAAAGCCGCCTTGGACCCAAGCCCCTCAATGGCCGAATGAACCGCAGCCCCGCTTTGCGCGGTGACCGCGATCTGCGTCTCGGCTCTGAATTGGGTGCCGCTCAGCTGCAGGGCTGCAAAAGGGATGGTGATTCCAAAGGCGGCGGTCATTGCCAGCGTGGGGCCAAGGGTGAGGACAGCAGCCGGACCAAGCGTCAGCCAAGCCGAACGGACCCGGCGAAACATCGCCGGCGTCTCCTCAAGCGCCTGCCTGTCTTTTGCATCGGCATCGATCTGCCCATACATCGTTCACCACCTCTGCCGACAGCGGAGCCGAGATTGCCCGCAGTCATTAACGCAGCTTAAATTTTTGTGGCAAACAAAAGGTTAACCGTCAGGCCAGAGATGGCTGGGACGTAGAAGGTTTGACACCGGCGGTGGAAACCGGTTGCGGGCGGGCGAGCCGGCGAAGGCCCCTGCCCGTCATGAGAACCAGCCCGATATCGGCACCGCGCATGCGATGTTCGACCTGTTCGCCTGAATTACCTTCAACGATCACCAGATCCAGGCGGCCAAGCGGGTTTGCGTCGGGGCTAACCGTGACAAATTCATGCCAGGGCGCATGACGGCCGAAATGCGCACGGAGCGCCTCCAGGCGTTTCATGTCATCACCGAAAATGCCGATACGGCGAGGCTCCGCAAAATAGGTCAGCAAGGCGGAGACGAAGCCGGCGGAAGAAAATCCAGGCGCTACGGGATGCCCTGTCCGGACGAGCTTCAGCAAAAGGCGCAGCAACACGCCGCCGGCCGGCAAAAGCAGATGATGCTTCAACATATCGCGGCGACCGAGGCCAGCCATGAAGGCGGCGAGAGTCGTTCCATCAAGAAAGGAGAGCGTCGCAGGATCACCTTTTGACAAGGCAAGCTCTTCCGCACGGGCAAGCGCCGCATTCCAACCAAGAGTGGAGATCGGCAAGCCCAGGAATGTTCGGGATGATGGTGCTTTGGAGGATTTCTTGCCTGCGCTCATGACCGGTTCTGTCGAGGAATTCCTATCTGTCCGATCCTATAACATCGTGTCCTCAAGCCGCATTTAAGCAAGACGTTAAAATGCAACCTTTGCGCGGTTATGTGTCACGCGGGCGGATATGGGGTCGCACGGCAAGCAGAGTTCTGTGAATCCGATGGGGACACATATTTGTGCGGCCTTGCCGATGATTGTTCCAAGGCGATAAGACCAGAGGTGTCCGGCATGATGCCGGCGCATGTCCAGGCAAGGCCGGCGACGTTATTGCCTACATCATAAATTGCAGAACTTTATGGATGCCAAGGTCGACAAGATGAGCTTATCTCCCAACGCCCCGCTCGCCGAAATTCTGGAACTTGCACGCACCCAGCGGCTTGCCTTCACCGATCTATTCACCGTGGCCGAGAGCCGCAGCGCTTCAGGGCAGAAAGCGGAAGCTGCCGAGATCTACAAGGCCTGGATCGCTTTCAACGACAGCAATCCCTTCCTGCATCTCGTCTATTTCAACTATTCGGTAACGCTGCGACAGCTGAACGATCTTGCCGGCGCGATCAACGCCTTGCGCGCCTGCCTGAAGCTCGATCCCGCCTTCGGCCCGGCACATATCAACCTCGGCCGTGCCTTCGAGGACGGCGGGCTTGCCGTGCAGGCGATCCAGCAATGGCAGGCCTATACCGCGCTTACCGCCGAAAGCACAGCCGACCGGGTCAGCCACCGGCTGATGACGCTGCAGCATATCGGCCGCGTGATGGAGAATGCCGGTCTGCTCGAAGAGGCAGAGACGGCGCTCTGGCAGGCGATCGAGCTTCGTCCCGACAAGCCGGAGGCAGGTCAGCACTGGAGTGCGCTTCGGCAGCGCCAGTGCAAATGGCCGGTCCTGACACCATCAACCCATGCCACGCAACGGCAGATGATCGACGCCATGTCGCCTCTCACGCTTGCGTGTTACTCGGACGATCCGATCTTCCAGCTGGCCAAGGCCTATCGCTACAACAGGTCGCTGGTCGGCCGCGTAGAGACGAAGGACCTGCAGCGCCGCATCCCTAAGCAGAAGACGGGAACGGGTGAACGCCTGCGGGTCGGCTACGTGTCTTCCGACCTCAGAGACCATGCCGTCGGTTTTGCGCTGAGGGAAGTGCTTGAACTGCATGATAAGGAAAGCGTCGAGATCTACGCCTATTACTGCGGCGATCCGGTACTTCGGGACGAAACCCAGACGCGGATGAAGGCGGCTGTCGATTGCTGGCGCGATATCGCACTCCTCACCGACGCCGAGGCCGCAAAGCTGATCGGCGATGACGAGATCGACATCCTTGTCGACGTCAACGGCTATACGAAACACGCACGGACGAAGATCTTCGCCTATCGGCCGGCACCGGTCATCGTCAATTTCTGCGGTTATCCCGGCTCGATGGGTAGCCCGTTCCATCAGTACATGATTGCCGACGAGCATATCGTGCCGCAGGACAACGAGATCTATTACTCGGAAAAGGTCTTTCGCATCGCCTGCAACCAGCCGATCGATCGGCAGCGGACAATCGCGAACAAGCCGTCACGCGCCGAGGCAGGACTGCCGAAGGACAAGTTCGTCTTTGCCTGCTTCAACGGCATGCAGAAGATTACAGACACGACGTTCGGGCACTGGATGCAGATCCTTCGGGAAGCGCCAAATAGCGTGCTCTGGCTTCTGACCGGCGGTGACAAGGTGGATCAGCGGCTGCGCGAAAGCGCCGAAAAGGCAGGTGTGACCGGCGACCGGATCATCTTTGCTCCGAAGGCTGCCAATGCCCAGCATCTGGCGCGTATCGCTGTAGCCGACCTGTTCCTCGATACGTTCCCTTACGGCGCGCATTCCACCGGAGCCGATGCGCTGACCATGGGACTGCCGGTTCTGACATTCCCCGGCCGCAGCTTTGCCGCCCGCTTCTGCCACAGCATCGTCCATGCCGCCGGCGTTCCGGAGCTGCTGTGCAGCGATCCGGAGAACTATGTGGCCAAAGCTATCGGTTACGCGAAAAACCCGGCCAGCCTGAAGCTGATCAGGGACCAGCTTGCCGCCCGCCGCGAGACCAGCGTGCTTCGCGACATTCCGGGCCTTGCCCGCCGGCTGGAAGAGATCTTCTGGGAGATGCAGGGCGAGCGCGAGCGTGGCGAGACGCCGGTACCGGACCTGCGCAACATGGAGGTCTATTACGAGATCGGCGCCGAGCTCGCTCAGGCCCATGTCGACTATTGCGATGATGGCGACTATCGCCAGCATTACCTCGAAAAGCTTGCCGAATGGGACAACCAGTCGCCTATCCCGGCGGACAACCGTCTATGGACCGGGTCGGATCGATAGGCTCAAAACGACAACGCCGGCCTGATGAGACCGGCGTTGTAATCTGTGTTTGTCGTCTCTCTCTTCAGCCTATGCTGCCATGTAAAGAGAGATGATTGTCGATATCTGTTCCGGGCTCAGCGCAGCCATATGGGTCTCGATCAGCGTGTCACGCTGAGCGCTCGACATGGCCACGATGCTTTCCGTCGACAGGCCCGGAAGGGCAGCGTTGTTAAGGGCTGCGATATCTGCCGTAGAGAACGTCGCCAGTCCATCATTCGACAATGCCGCGAGCTGGCCCGAGGTAAGCGAATTGACCTGGGTCGGGGTCAAAGCCTCCGCCTGCGCTGTCGTCAGCGAAGAGATGACTGACGGCGTGAGGCCGGAAATTGCGCCGGTGCCGAGAGCTGCAATCTCTTCCGTCGTGAAGACGGCCATGTCATCGGCACCAAGTGCTGCAGCCTGAAGCGCGTTGAGAGCACCGATCTGCGCGGTCGTAAGCTCCGCGACCTGGCCCGTGGAAAGCGCCACCATCTGATTGTAGTTCAGACCACCGACCTGGCCGGCGGACAGCGCGCCGATCTGTTCCGTCGTCAGCGATGCGATGATCGCGGTCGACAGGCCCTTGATAGCGGCGGTACCGATTGCTGCAAGATCTGCCGTCGAGAAGGACGCCATGTCTTCCGTGGTCAAACCGGCTAGTCCGATTGCGCTGAAGGCTGCGATTTGCGCCGTCGAGAGCGAGTCGAGATGCTCGCTCGTCAGGGCCGCAACCTGCGCGCTGGTGAGACCGGCGATACCGGCCGTGCCGAGAGCAGCAAGCTCCTGTGTCGACAGGGCTGCGATAAAGCCTGTCGACAGACCCGGTATCGCCGCTGACGAGATGGCAGCAAGCTTTTCGGTGGAGAAGGATTCCAGATCGTCCACCGTCAGGCCGGATATGGCCGTCGATGTCAGCGCCGCAATCTGCGCCGTAGACAGCGCGGAAATCTGGTCCAGCGTCAGCACACCTGTCTGCTCGCTGGTCAGGCCCGCAATGCCCGCCGTCGACAGGGCCGCAATCTGCTCCGGCCTCAGCGCACCAATCTCCTCGGTGGTCAGCACCGCGACCTGGCGTGATGAAAGAGCGCCGATCTGCGCTGTCGAGAGCGTTTCCAGCTGGTCGAGGCTGAGCGCCGCGACCTGGCCGGTGGTCAGGCCGGAAATGGCCGCGGTTCCCAAAGCGGTAATCTGTTCCGTCGTCAGAGCGCTCAGTGTCGCGGTGGACAGACCGGAAATGGCGGCCGAGCTTATGGCTGCAATTTCGGCGGTCGAGAAGGTTGCAAGATCATCGAGACCAAGCGCGGAGAGCTGTTTCGAACTCAGCGCCGCGATCTGCGTCGCCGTCAGAGCCTCAGCCTGATCCGTGCTCAGAGCCGCAATCTGTCCGGTGCCAAGGCCGGCTATGCCCGCGGCGCTCAGGGCCGCGATCTGCTCGGTGGAAAGTGCCGCCAGAACGGTGGTCGTCAATCCCGCCACACCCCTGGAACTCAGGGCCGCTATATCAGCCGTTGAGAAGACGGCCAGATCGTCGGTTCCGAGGGCCGCAACCTGCGCCGAGTTCAGTGCACCGACCTGCGTTGCGGTCAAAGCCTCGACCTGGCTGGTGGTCAGCGCGGTGATCTGGGCAGCGCTGAGGCCCGCGATGCCGGCCGTGCCGAGCGCTGCGATCTGGCCAGTCGACAGACCTGCAATCGCGTCGGTGCTGAGCACCGCGATCTGTTTCGAACCGAGAGCGCCCATCTGGGCTGTCGTCAAAGCATCGATCTGGGCGCTGCTGAGTGCCGCCACCTGGCCGGTCGTCAGTTCGCCGATTGCGGCCGAGCTTAGCGAGGCGATCTGTTCGGTCGACAATGCGGCAAGGACAGCGGTGGGCAGACCGGTGATGGCCCCGGAACCGAGAGCTGCAAGCTCCTTGGTCGAGAAGACAGCCAGATCGTCCGCGCCGAGTGCGGTAACCTGTGATGAGGTCAGAACTGCGACCTGCGTGCTCGTCAACGCTTCCACCTGGCCTGTAGACATCGCCGCGACTTGCGCCGAGGTCAGGCCCGTGACGCCGGCGGTCGCCATGGCGGCGATCTGTCCGGTCGATAGTGTCGATATGCCGGCCGTGCCGAGCGCTGCGATCTGTCTCGATGACAGCTGGCCGATCTGCGCCGTCGTGAGGGCGGCCAACTGGTTGCTGCTGAGGGCTGCTACCTGTGCGGTTGAAAGTGCGGCTATGCTCGAGAAGCCCAATGCCTCGATCTTGTCGCTCGACAGGGATGCAAGGACCTCCGTCGAAAGCCCGGCCATGGCGCTGGCGCTGAGGGCCGCGATCTCTCTGGTCGTAAAGAGCGCCAGATCATCACTGCCCAGCGCCGCAACCTGGCTTGAGCTCAGGGCCGCGACCTGCGAACTGGTCAGGGCCTGCGCCTGCGCCGTCGTCAGCGTGGCGATCTGAGCTGTCGAAAGACCAGCTATGACGGAGGTGCTGAGAGCAGCGATCTCATCCGTCGAAAGGGACGCGATATAGGTCGTGCCAAGCGCTTCGAGCTGTTTTGCGTTCAACGCGCTGACCTGGCTGCTCGTCATCCCGGCAAGCTGGGCTGTCGAGAATGCGGCCATCTGCGCGGTGGACAGGCTGGTGATTGCAGCCGTGCTTAAGGCTGCGACAAGCTCGTTCGACAGAGACGCCAAAGTGCCAGATGACAGTCCGGCGACCGCGCTGGAGCTCAGGGCGGCGATTTCCCTGGTTGCAAAAAGAGCGAGATCATCGGTTCCAAGGGCTGCGACCTGTTTCGACGATAGCGAGGCTACCTGCGTGGCCGTCAGGGCTTCGGTCTGTGCCGTCGAGAGAGCCTCGATCTGGCTTGCTGAAAGCCCGGAGATACCCGCAGTGCTCAGGGCGGCGATCTGGCCAGTCGTCAATGTGGCGAGATCTTCGGTCGAAAGGGCTGCAGCCTGATACGAGTTCAGCGCTCCCATCTGGCGGGTCGTCAAGGCTCCGATCTGGTCGGTGCTCAGTGTCGCAATCTGCCTGGTCGTCAGGCCTGCTATTGCCGAGGTTCCCAGACCCGCGATCATTTCCGACGAAAGCGAGGCCAGCGTATCGGTCGTGAGGCCGGTGATTGCTGTAGAACTGATCGCCGAGAGTGCGGAGGTCGAGAGCGCCCCGATATCATCTGAACCCAGCGCCGCAATCTGCTGCGAGGTCAGGGCGCCGACCTGCTTGCTGGAAAGAGCCGCAATCTGGCCGGTGCTCAGCGCAGCGATCTGCTTTGTCGTGAGAGACGCGATCGCGCCAGTGCTCAAGGAAGCGATCTGGTCCGTCGAAAGCGCAGCAATGGCGGCTGTCGTCAGACTGGAAATGGCGTCGGTATTGATCGCCGCGACGTCGGAGGTGGAGAAGGTCCTGATATTCTCCGTTCCGATGACGGCAATCTGGGCGGAACTCAATGCCGCGACCTGCACGCTCGTCAGGGCGCGTGCCTGGTCGGTTGAGAGAGCTGCCACCTGCCTGGTCGTCAGTCCGGTAATGCCAGCCGCGCTGAGCGAGGAAATCTGGGCGGTGGACAAAGCGGCAATATCATCCGTGCCAAGCGCCCCAGCCTGGGCCGCACTCAGCGAGGAAATCTGCCTGGTGGTCAACGAAGCCACCTGGCTGGACAAGAGAGCGGAGATCTGGCCGGTCGTCAAACCGCTGACACCGCTGGCGCTGAGCGCCGCGATCTGCGCGGTGGACAATGAAGTCAGTACCGCTGTCGACAGTCCGGAAATGGCAGACGAACTGATTGCCGCCATCTCCTTTGTCGAGAAGGTTGCAAGATCAGCCGGGTCCAGGACCTCGATCTGGTCGATGTCGAGAACCGCGATCTGCGTGGCGGTCAGGGCATCGACCTGCGCTGTGGAAAGAGCGGCGATCTGCCTTGTCGACAGGCCCGTCACACCGGCGGTGCTCAGTGCCGCAACCTGTGCGGTGGAAAGCGCCGCGATATCATCTGTGCCGAATGCCGAGATTTGCAGCGAGCTTAGTGCCGACATCTGGAGCGTGGACAGGGCCGAGATCTGGCCTGTGGTCAGAGCCGCTATGTGGTTTTCGCCCAGGCCCTTCAGACCCGCGGTGCTCAACGCGGCAATCTGCGCGGAGCTGAAATGCCCGATTGCCGTCCCGCTCAATGCCGCGATCTGCGCGGAGGTCAGGGCTGCGACCTGCTTGGTCGTCAAGGCTCCGATCTGGGCCGAGTTGAGCGATTCGATCTGGTCGCTGGTCAGACTGGCGATTGCCGTTGCGCTGATCGCGCCGAGCTGCTCGCCGGTCAGCGAAGAGATCGCGTTATTGCTCAGACCGGCGATAGCCTTGGCGTTGATCGCCGCGATATCGGCTGTCGAGAAGGTCGCAAGGTCCGCGGTGCTCAAGGCGGCGATCTGAGAGGTCTTCAATACACCGATCTGAAGCGTCGTCAGGGCATCGACCTGGGCCGTCGAAAGTGCCGCGATCTGGTCGGTCGTCAGGCTCGCAATCCCGGCGGTATTGATCGCCGCAATCTGGGTCGTCGAAAGTGCTGCAATCACGTCGGTCGGCAGCGCTGCGATAGCACCGGAACTCATCACGGCAAAACGCGCAGGCGAGAAGGCTGCGATGGCCTCAGGGGAGAGTGCTCCGACCTGAAGTGAGGTCAGCGCTGCAACCTGCGCTGTGGAAAGAGCCGCAAGCTGTGACGACGAGAGTGCTGCGATCTGATCCGTCGTGAGCGCCGCGAAAGCCGGTGTCGACAACGCAGCCACCTGACCGCTCGAAAGGGATGCCAGCGTTGCGGTCGACAGGGCTCCGATCTGCTTGGATGTCAGCGCCTTGATCTGGGTCGTGGACAGAGCAGACGCCTGATCACTCGACAGCGCTGCGATCTGATCCGTCGACAGGGCGGCAAGCGCTCCCGCACTCAAGGCTGCGATCTGCGTGGCGGACAGGGCTGCTATCGTGCTGGCCGGCAGCCCAGCCATAGCCCTTGCACTGATCGCCGCAACAGACTTTGCGGAAAGGGCAAGCAGGCTTTCGGAATCAATCGCACCCAGCTGGGATGACGACAGGGCCGCGATCTGAGCGGTGGTCAGCGCGGAAACCTGGCTGTCGTCGAGGGCCGCCACCTGCTCCGTCGTCATCTTTCCGACGACTGCTGCAGTCAGCGCGGCGACCTGGGCCGTCGACAATGCCTTCAGCGTCGCAGTGCTCATTCCCTCGATTGCCGCCGTGGCGAGAGCCGCCATTTCAGCCGTCGAAAACGTCGCGATATCCTCCGGATCAAGCGCGGCGATCTGGGCGGAGGTCAACGCCTTCACCTGGGCGGTGGTCAGCGCTTCGGACTGGCTCGAGCTCAAGACGGCGACCTGGGCGACGGTCAGGCGGGAAACCGCTGCAGCGGAAAGAGCCGCGATCTGCGCCGTCGACAGGGCGGCGATGCTGTCGGTCCCAATACCTGCGATCTGCGACGTCCTCAACGCGCCGATCTGATCGGTGGTCAGGGCCGCGACCTGAGCCAGCGAAAGCCTATCCAGCTGCTCGGTGGTCATCTTTCCGACAGCGCCGGGCGCCAGCGACGCGATCTGGGCGGTTGAAAGAGACGCGATAACATTTGCGCTCAAGCCGGCAATCGCGGAGCTCGTGATCGCCGCCATGTCCTCGGTCGAGAACGTGGCAAGCTTTTCCGGCGTCAGCATTGCGAGCTGCGCTGCCGTGAGCACCTTCACCTGCGCGGAGGTCAGAGCTCTGGCCTGATCAACGGATAGAACCTCCATCTGTTCGGATGAAAGTCGTCCGACGGCTGAGGCACTCAATGCGGCGATCTGCGCCGTGGACAGGGAAGCTATGGCACTGGTGCTGAGACCTGAAATGGCGCGGCTGGAGAGGGCGCTGATGTTGGCCGTAGAGAAGGCTGCAAGGTCAGCCGCGCTGAGCACGGCAAGCTGTTGGGACGTCAACGCCGCAGCCTGACCAGCCGTCAGAGCGGCAATCTGGGCCGTTTTGAGCGCATCGACCTGCCCCGAGGACAAGGCAGCGATTGCGCTTGTGCTGAAGGAAGCGACCTGGGCGGCGGACAGCGATGCCATGACCTCAGTCGACAGCCCGGTCACGGCCCTGTTGCTGAGAACGGCGATTTCATCGGTCGAGAATGTTGCCAAATCATCGGCGCCAAGAGCTGCCACCTGATCCGATGTCAGCACTCTGACATGGAGAGCGGTCAATGCTTCGACCTGGCTGGTCGAGAATGCCGCAATCTGATCGGTGGTGAGACCGAGGATCGCCCTGGTGCTCAGGGCGGCGACCTGCTCCGGTGTCAGGCCCGAAATGTCATCCGTGGAGAAGGCAACGATCTGCGTTGCCTTCAAGGCCTGCATATGGTCCGTCGTGAGCGCCGCAATCTGCCTGCTCGACAGAGCATTGATCTGATCCGTGCTGAGAACCGATACACTTGAGGTGCTGAGGGCGGATATCTGCCGGGTGGTTAGAGCGCCAACCATCTCCGTACTCAGTGCAGCAACCTGCAGCGCTTTCAGCACGCCGATCTGCGTCGACGTCAACGCCGCGATCTGCCCGGTGGAGAATGCCGAGATCTGCTCGGTCGTCAGGCTTACGATAAATGCCGTATTGGCGGCCGCAATCTGGGCGGACGACAGGGCGGCGATATGGGCACCGGACAAGCCGAGACCCGCGCCATTGCTGAGCGCAGCAATGCTTGCTGTCGACAAAGCGGCGATATCGTTGGTTCCGAGAACCGCTATCTGATGGGACCGAAGGGCGCTGATCTGGGTCGTTGTCAAGGATGCAATCTGACCGGTGGAAAGCGCCATGACCTGGTCAGTCGTCAGCTTGGTAATCGAGCCGGCGGAGAGTGCTGCGACCTGCGCGGTCGTCAAGGAGGCCATGACCTCGGTTCTAAGGCCGACGATTGCTGACGGATTGAGAGCAGCTATGTCCTCTGTCGAGAAGGTTGCGAGATCAGCAGGTGTCAGCGCGGCAAGCTGGGCCGAGGTCAAAGAGCCTACCTGTGACGAGGTCATGGCCTCGGCCTGATCGGTAGAGAATGCCTGCAACTGGGCTGTTGTCAGAGCTGCGACCTGGCCGGTGCTCAGACTTTCGATTGCAATCTTGCTGAGAACGGCAAGCTGATCCATCGTCAGGCCGACGATCGCATTTGTCGCAATCGCGCTCAACTGCTGGGAATTCATCGTTCCGATGTCTTCCGTGTCCATCGCAGAAATCTGCTCGGAAGACAGGGCCTTGATCTGTGCCGTGGACAATGACGCCACGTCGTCAGTCGTCCATGCCGCAACTGCCGCCGTCGAAAGCGACCTGATCTGGGTAACGCTGAGCGAGGAAATGGTCGTAGTCATGTGCAGAGCCTTGACGCTTGATCAAATGCTTAAAGACAAACCCGAAGAACAGTTTCTCCGGTATGGCGAACAATGTGAGGAAGCATGATCCTGCCGCCCCATCCCCCCGAAAATGGCGA
This sequence comes from Neorhizobium sp. UBA3556, assembly GCA_002376235.1. Taxonomy (GTDB): domain Bacteria; phylum Pseudomonadota; class Alphaproteobacteria; order Rhizobiales; family Rhizobiaceae; genus Neorhizobium. The sequence continues at coordinate 675,218 of DFNX01000003.1, forward strand.
GCTACAACCGGCATTCATGCCGATGACATCAGAAGCTGTAGGGAGATGGACTTGTGCGAAACTGAAGTTTTGTTCCAGCTCACAGAAAATATGATTGAGTATCGATTTTTGGAAAAGTTTGCCCGAAATTTTTCAGACGAGAATGTGGTCGATCGGCTGTGCTCAACGGAACACACCAGCGCGACGCCTGCTTGCGCGCAGAGTGATCGGCGCCGGATTCCGAATGTCAGAGGCGAAATGATGCGGGTGTCAGAACCCGCTTTGCACGCGTGAGAAAACCAGATCTGCAAACAAAGCGATCTGTCCACCGATGAAGGATGCCGAAAGGCCGATAACGATCATGACGGCCACGATCTTGGGCACGAAGGTCAACGTCATTTCCTGCACCTGTGTCAGTGCCTGGATCAACGCGATCGAAACCCCGACGACCATGCCGGCAGCAACGGCCGGCCCCGCAGCAACCAGGATCGTCCAGATGGCGTTGCGCATAATATCCAGCGCATCGGCCTCATTCATGACATTCTACCCTTCATAGGCTCCTGGACGGCCCCGCATTTGCGCGTTCCCGGCCGTCACCATGCCCTGATTAAGGGATTCGCAAGCTTCTTTTAAGTGGTAGAATCTTGAATCGTCACCAAGTCCCCATCAGAAATCGAGATGCCCTGGCTGATGTTGATGAGCTTGCCATCCGTCGTCGTGGCGGTGAGGCCTTCAGACGTGACCTCAACCATCGCAACGACACCGGAGGTCTTTCCGTCCGCGCTGGTGATTGTCTTGCCGATGTAGTTCGACGCATTCGTCAGGTTGGACTGGCTGATCAGGCTCTCCAGATTGGTGTTCATCTTGATCGACTGTTCGACCTGCGAGAATGTCGCAAGCTGCGAGACCTGTTCGGTTGCATCCATCGGATCCGTGGGATCCTGGTTCTGCATCTGCGTAATCAACAGCTTGAGGAAGCTGTTATAGTCGAGCGAAGCAGCCGCCGCGTCGGACGAGGAAGCTGAACTCGTCGTGGTAGCCGTACTCGCCGTGCTCTGGGTCGATGTTGAAGACCCGACTATCGTCACCATAGCGCGATTTCCTTTCGCAGTTCCATAACGGCTGCGGGCGTGACTTCGTTATTGTTGAGGATGGCTTCCTCGACCGGATAGAGGGCGCGGATGGCCTTCAATGCATCGAAGGGGCGACCCGACGAGACCATGCCGTCGATCCGCTTCAATTCGGAGCGAACTTCTTCGTTCTGGAAGCAGGCCACCAGCATGGTGATCGACTTGCGGAAGAGCGCCATGGAGTGCTCTTTGCCTTCGGGATTGATCAGCATCATCTGGGCGATGAAATAGAGCTGCCGAAGCGGCGTCGTGGTCTGCTCTGGCTGAAGAACATGGTTTTCCAGCAGGAACGTTACGTCGTTGAGGAACTCGATCGAAACCTTCCGGTCCACCCTAAGGACGGCACCGTTGACGAAGATCTTTTCCCCGGATTTCAGCGAAAGGCGTAGCGTACTTTTCATTTAAGTCCATCCCGAATGATGATGGTTATGTCTATGATACCTTGGTAGTTGGTGGAGGTCCGTCGGCGGATGTTCTCCAACTCTTTCAGTATCCATATTGCGATCGATATTAGATTGGCTCTGACTTCCACACTAAGCTGATTGTCGGCGCTCCGGAGATCTTCAATCAACCTTATCCATACCCGTCTCGTGTAGTAGACGGCCTCGATCGAATCCTTGTCGTATTTGTCGCTCTGTTTCGCGACCTCCAACAACTCAATCGATCTTGTCAGGATCTGGCGTTCTCGTTCGCGGGCTACAGTGAGATCATCCTCCATGATCTCCGCGTATGAAAACTGGAACATTCATTTACCCTTCATGGTAGAGCGCGCATCGTCCTTACATGGCGATGACTAGATATAATCCGCGAGGCTCATGCCTAAGATTCGAGAGGTGATGGAGTAGGAAGTCTCAACCTGGTTCAACAGCGTCGACAGGCGAACCGAAGCCTCTTCCGTGTCCACACCCACCAAACCCGTCAGCTGCGTATCAATGATCGTGATCTGGTTGCTCATGTACGTGTTCGCTTTGTCGATGCGTTCCTGCGACAAACCAAGTGCCGACTGCTGAGCAGTCACGCCGGAGATTGCTGTGCCGGCATATTGCGTCGCCTTTTGGCTAACTACGGACAGGGCTCCGCTACCGAGCCCGGCATTCGTCAATTGCGAGGCTACCACAGAAGCGAGGACAAGGTTCTTGAAACCTTCGGAATTGGCGCTGGTGGATGTCGCTACGGTTTCCGAAGAACTTATGCGCGTCATCATTACGTTGTCAGACGCGTTATTCCAGCTCTCCCAGTCGAATGATGCCTCATAATCGGACAAAAATGTATTCATCTGATCGGCGGTGATATCGCCCGCCGCAGTACCGCCCCTGAAAAGGTCGAAGGCGTCATTGAAATCTTTCGTCACCCTTTCGATGAAATCATCATCGAAGGTCTGAACATCCGTCGCGGTGCCGGAAAACAGGTATTCTCCGTTTACCGCGGTGTTCGCGTAGCTGACGAAGTTCTCGAGAACCGATTGTGCACTGTCGGCGGAAACCTTCAGGCTGTTGACGTCGGTGTTGCCGCTCAAGGCGGTCAAGGCGTCCAGCAGCGTCTGTCCCGCATTGGAGATGTTGGTCAACGCAAGCTGCGATCCTTCCATTCTCGTCTCGGCGAAGGAATTCGAGTTGATGACCGACTGAAGGCGGCTGCTCTCACGCGAATAATCCAGGCTCGTCGATGTGCGGGTACCCAGTTCCAGGCCCACATCCGAGTAGGTTCCGGTAACCGCTTCGTCCTGCAGCTTGACAATCTCCGTCATCGCGCTGGAGACGGTGGATTGCATCGACTGACTAATGGCGAGGGATGAGATTGACGTTGTTTTCATGACTAGCTAGCCGCCTGCATCAGTGAAGCCAGCATCTCGTCGATCGTCGAAAGCAGCTTCGTTGCCGCCTTGTAGGATTGCTCGATGTCCAGCAGGAGAATGAGTTCCTCGTCGAGGTTTACGCCGGTCGCATTCGCGTAAGCTTCCTTTGCTCGCATCTGCATGGCCGAAGTGCTTTCCGCAGCCGTGCTGGCGTTGCTTCGGTATTCCTGAACCCAACCGACGGAGTCGGTGGAGAAGGCTAGAAGCGTGGCGTTGGTCGTCGTTCCAGCCTCGCCGTCGAAGCTTACTGTCTCCTCGAAGCCGGCGAGATAATTGTAGAGAAGATCCGAGAAGCCCGCGGCATTTCCCGTATTCGGACTGACGCTGTCGTCGTTGACGTTGCCGTTTCTCAGCCTTGTGGGATCTGTCTGGGCATTCGAATTGACGGTAATCAGGCCAGCCAGACCGGGCACGATTGTCGCATCGTTGGGATCAAGCGACAGATCGTCGGGGTTCATGCCGTTGACAGTGAACAGGCCAGGTATCCGGCTATCGGTGGCATCCAGTTCGGCAAAGACATTGATCGTCACACGGGCGATCTCGTCCAGTTGCTTCTGGTAGCCGGGATAGACTTCGTCCCGCAATTGCAACAGTGACTGAAGCGAACCGTTGGCGCTCGTGCTGCTGCCCTTGCCGGCGGCAAGGGACACGCCGTCAATATAGATTGCGTTGCCGCTCGTCTCCGCGTCGAAGGCCGCACGGGGCTCGAAAGTCACGGCACGCGGCACGGTCTCGAACAGCGTGATGCCGTCGCTGGTGTAGAGCACCATGTCATTGCCATCGCGAACGGTGCTCGTGACGCCGATGATTTCGGAGATCTGCTTTACGAGGCTTTCGCGCGTGTCGAGTGCATCATTGGGGTCTTCACCCCTTGCGGTCTTCTCCTTGACCTTGTCGTTGACCTTCTCGAAATCCTTCAAGAGCTGGTTCAACTTGTCGACGGTCGACGAGATCTGCGAATCCGCCTCAACGCGCAGGTTCTGGACCGCAGACGTCTGCTGGTTGAGGGATTTTGCAACATCGCCGGCTGCCGCAACGGCGGCGGCGGCCAGGGTCACATCACTCGGTGAGGTGGCATATGTGTCCAGCGATTCGACCAGAGCCGCAAGATATTGGGAAGGTGTCGCAGACGATTCATTGCCGCCCATGACCGCATCAAGCGATACAAGTCCCTCCAACAGAGCCTGCTGGCCGGAATTGTCGGCAATCGCCGACAATGTCTGCTTCAGGAGAGCAGCGTCCTCGGTCCGCTCGACCTTGACCGTTGTCGCACCCGAATACGGATTTGTCGTCGTAATTGCGGTACGGCGATTGTAGTCTTCGGTATTGGTGTTGGACGTGTTGGTCGACACTGTGGCCGTTTGGGTCGCAGTGTTGCTCAGGATCGACTTGGTCGTATTGATTGCGGACGCGATAGACATTCACTTAGCTCCTACGCCTTAACGGGCGAGATTGATGAGAACATCCATCAGGTCAGAGCCGGTCTGGAATACCTTGGAATTCGCGGTGTAGCTGCGCTGCGATTCGATCATTTCGGTCAGTTCGCTCGCGAGGTCGACGTTGGATGTTTCCAGCGCGCCGGCAACGATCTCACCGTAGCCGGTTGTGCCGGCGAAACCGATGGTGACGACGCCCGAGTCGGCAGTCGGCTTGTAAACATTGCCCGAGAAGAGCTTGAGATTGTCCGGGCTCTGAACCGTTGCCATGGCAACCTGGTAGAGGGCCTTCGGATCGCTCTTGGCGTAGGTGGCGTAGACGGTGCCATCCGAATCGATCTGGATGCCGGTCATCGATTCCGCTGGGCTGCCGTTAGCGCTACCCTTGGAAATGAGAGAGTCGCTGGAGAGCTGGTTCATGCCGGAAAGGTCGAAGTCGATGCCGCCAACGGTCAACGACGTACCATCGACGCTCGTGCCGGTCATGCTCACCAGGCCGTTCGAATCGAACACCATATCAGCGCGAACGGCTGTGCTCGAATAAGGGAAGCTGCCGCTGCCGGTCGTGCTCTTGGTGGCGGCGTCGTAGACGGCGACTTCCCAAGAGTTATCGCCGGTCTTGGTGAAGTAGAAATCGTAGGTGACGGATGCACCGTATTCGTCATACGTCGTCACCGAGGTCTTCAGCATGCTGTCCATGTCGACTTCGGTCGTGGCCGAGTTGTCGCTTGCCCAGCTGCCACTCGCCACAGCCTCAGCTGACTTGTTGAGGTTACCGGTCAGCGAACCGTTGGTGGTTGCGACAGCGGTGATGGCAGAGTTCGAAGCCTTGACCGGAACAAGACCATCGTAAGAGTTGACGACCGTGGTCGGCGTGCCTCCATCGGCGTTATAACCGAGAAGCATGTAGCCTGCAGCATTGACGAGGTAACCTTCTTCGTCCGGCACGAAGGATCCGGCGCGCGTCAGGAAGATGTTGCCGGACGTATCCTGAACGATGAAGAAACCTTCACCCTGAATCGCGAGGTCAGATCCGGACGTGGTATATTCAAGCGCACCCTGCTCGGAAACCGAATAGCGAACCTGGGTCTCTACGCCGCCGGAGTTATAGTTGCCGGAGGTGGAAGGAAGAACCAGTGACGAAAACGAGGTCGACGCACCCTTGTAGGCGGTCGTGCTCGAGTTCGCGATATTGTCACCAACCGTCCCCAGGCGGTTCGCCTGAGCATTCATGCCCGATACGGCGGTTTTCATGGTTCCAAAAATGCTCATTTCGAATCCTCGCTGTGATAGTTGCTCCACATTAGGTTCCGGTCCTTGCGTGAAGCTGTCTGAAAAAGATGGGTGGAAAATTTGAGAAACTATTTTCGAAGGTAGGACCGACGTCAGGCGTGAGCGTCGAAACAAAAGAAATCAAAAGAGACACAAACGGCCGGACAAACACGCCCGGCCGACCTACAAAAAAGGGGCGATCCTGATCGCCCCTCACAAATTTCTCAATTCCAGTCGATGCAATATCCGAGGAAGCGCTTTGAATCGATCGGATCGGTTCCGAGCTTCTTGCGCAGCTTCTTGCGCAGCTTGCTGATATGGCTCTCGACGACGTTCTCCTCGACGTCCTCGTCGAAGATGCCGTAGATTGCGGAGAAGATCTGCGCCTTGGACACGCGGCGGCCGCGATTGGCGACCAGATATTCGAGAATGCGGCGCTCGCGGCGCGGCAGCGGGAAGACTTCGCCACCGATCTCGGGATCGCGACCGTCGGAATAGACGCGGATCGAACCGATATCGGTATAGTTGGCGATCGCAGTCAGGCGACGGCGGATGGCGGCGGCGCGGGCCAGGATCTCGCGCGGATGAACCGGCTTGCGCACCACGTCATCGACGCCGGCATCGAACAGCGCAAGCGTTGCATCGAGCGACGGCTGATCGGAAACGGCGATCACGGGTGCGGTGGAACGATCGCGGATGGTGCGCGGCAGATCGCAGGCGTTTCTGGTCTGGCCGATGAGGAAAGCCTCGATGGCGCCGATATCGGCATCCGCTGCGGAGTTGACCCACTCGCCGAATTCGACGGGGTCGAAGCCTGCGGAGGGAATGCCCTCGCGGCCGAACAGGGATGTGTAACCTTCCGTTACGAGCTCTCGCTCATCAACCACGACGATCATCCATACATCTCCGAATCAGCAACACTCATCTGCTGGAGCATGAGTACGAATCGTGAGACTCAGCCACAATTATAGGAACTTGTGGGGACTAATTAATAGTTGATTAACCATGGTACTCCGATTTGCACTACATCTAGTGGGTCAAATCGACAGGGGCACAATTTTTGTCGTGGATATTATATGAGAGACTAACATAATCGCGAGAGTCCGTTTGACATGCCTCATTCTTGCCAGACTCGTGGCGCGCGAGTCTTAATTGGGTGAGGCAAAACCTAGGGTTGTCAATTATTCAGCCAGGCTAAATAGCATCGGCGCCGTCTGCACGGTCTGGCACCGACAAGATTATCCTTGCCTGACCATCTTACGGCTCCATTCCGAAGGTCGGTAGCGGCGAGCCGGCGGCCATGGCGGCGAGGTATGAGCGCGCGGTATCGAGCGCTTCGCGGATCGTTACATCCATATCGAGATAACGATATGTGCCCAGACGACCAACGAAGGTGACGCCCTGCTCAAGACGTGCGCGCGCGACATATTGCGTCAACAGTGCCTGTTCGCCGCTCAGACGGATCGGGTAATAGGGCACATCTTCAGGGCCGCAGGCCCGCGAGTACTCCCGGTAACAGATACTGCTTTCATGATTTTCCCAGGGCGAAAAGTGCTTGTGCTCCGTGATCCGCGTATAGGGAATATCGGCATTGCCGTAGTTCATCACCGCGCAGCCCTGATAGTCTCCCTCGTAGTGAAACTCCTCGAAATCAAGGGTGCGATATCCAAGCCGACCGTGCTCGTAATCAAAATAGCCATCGAGGGGGCCGGAATAGAAGACGTGCTCGAAATCATCCGCATCGGCGCGGACAAAATTCCGGTCGAGTTCGACCGAGATATTGTCATGCGACAGAATGCTCGCGACCATCTCGGTATAACCGTTCTCCGGCATGCCCTGGAAGCGATGGGAGAAGTAGTTATCGTCGTAGTTGAACCGCACCGGCAGCCGCTTGAGAATGCTTGCAGGTAGATCCTTGGGCGAACATCCCCATTGCTTGCGGGTGTAACCCTCGAAAAAAGCTTCGTAGAGCTCCCGGCCGACAAATTTGAGCGCCTGATCTTCAAAAGTAACCGGCTCGCCGATCGACGGATCGGAGAGCGACGAGATGAAGTCGCGCGCCTCATCCGGGCCGAACGTCTTTCCGAAGAACTGGTTGATCGTGTGCAGGTTGACGGGCAGCGAATAGATTTGGCCGTTACTGGTCGTCTTCACCCGGTTCACATAGGGCATGAACACCATGTGCCGGTTGACGTAAGCCCAGACCTCGCCGTCATTGGTATGGAATATATGCGGCCCATAGACGTGCACCATCACTCCGGACGCCTCGTCCCGCTCGGTATGGCAATTGCCGGCGACATGGGAGCGCCGATCAATGATCCTGACCTGATGGCCGGCCTCCGCCAGCTCCCGGCCGATGACGGCGCCGGACAGACCGGCGCCGACGATCAGAACTGGTTTGCGCACCGCAGCCTCCCCCGATCCCTTTTAAACCTGCTAGTGTGACGGAGCCGGGGCACCGGCACTGGCTGGAGCAGGTTCGGGCGGAATGATTTTCTTGGATGCCATCTTCTGGTTCGACTTACCGTTCAGGTCGGCTTTGGAGAGATAATCAAGCTGCTCGAAAATCACCGCCGTCACCAACGCATCTCCGGCACGCGCATTGAGATCATCCTTGATCTTGTTGCGCAGCCCCTCGACGTCAAGATCACCGGCCTTTGGCAGGTCGATCATCTTGTTGCCCACCAGAATGGTGTAGAGTTCGTCCGTGATATAGGGCGCGATCGGAATATGCGTTGTCGCAGCCTTTTCCTGATCGACCATGACCGAGACTTTGGTGAGGAAATAGCCGTTCACGGCACCTTCCGCCACGACCGGTATGCTCAGGGTTTCGCCTGCCACATAAGCCGGCGGTATGACTGGCTTGGCAGCCTCGACGCCAGAGGACGCGGACAGGGTCACAGCCGCATATACTCCGCCAAGCGACAGAATGCATACCCAGACGCCGATCAGGACAATCTTGATCATCTATCGGCCCGGACGAGGAACTGTTCCTGGGAGTAGGTGCCATCGTCATCCGCACTGCGAACGGCATTCTTCAGCAGTTCGGCGACGGCGCGCACTGCCCGCATATGGGCTTCGACACGACGCTCGTTCAGCTTCAACTTGGCCTTCAGCGCATGCAACTGCTCCAGATGAGCCGCAGTGATTTCGTTGCGGTCGCTGTCACGGAACAACATGGTCAGTTCGTAGAGGCAACGGCTCTTGTGCGCATTCGAAAGCTTGAAATCGAAGTCCGGATCGGTACCGATCCGCTGGTTTTCGTTTTCAATGATCACGTCAAGACGACCAAGCACCGCCTTGATGCGGTACTCGCTGTTCAACACTTCCATAGAATCGTTCTCCCTCGGCATTTCTTCAAGCCGCGTCGTTATCAGTTTTATTGATGGCGCCCGGCGATATCAGCGTACGGCGCTCGAAATCCGTAATCATGCTGACGGCCTTGGCCTTGTCGTTTCCGTCAGTCGTATTGTTGGGCACTTCGAGACGCTGCTTGTTCAGCGCCTGTGCGAAGACCTGTTCTGCAATACCAATGCCACCGCGTCTGGAGACGGAATCGGCCATCTCTTCGGCCATCATGCTCTTCCAGAACTCGCCGGCAGAACCCTTACCGTAAACAGCCTCGCTGTCGGAGGGCATCATATCCTTGAGGAAGGTCGTCAGAACGCTGGCCTCGAACTTCCGATAGACTTCCGGTACCGGCTCCTTGGTCGCGGCATGCTGGACGTTGCCAAGGCCGGCTTTGGCGGCATCGCTTGCACCGGCACCCAGAACGTCGGCAAAACCGGCATTGCTTGCCGTCAGCACGGATGCCTGATGTTCAGCACTGACCGAGCGCAGCTTTTCGCGCGCTGCCAGCATGCTGTTCGGATCGGCTGCCTTGACTACGTCGAGCACAAGATCGCTTGGGGGAGATATGGCCACGTCGTTTCCCTCTTGTTTGCGCACCAACCGGAAACCGCTCGGATTTTCCAATCCATGGATACGCAGACCTCAGTGTTGCAGCTGCTTTCGTGACCCGACCGGGCGCACAATGCTGCGAAATCGAGGGGAATGTTGCCAGTTTAACCTTGCTGGAAGCTGGCGTCCTTCAATGTGATCATCATCTCAATCAAATTGATGACGGCATCGTCGTCGCGTACGCGCTGTTCCTGTTCCAGGGCTTCCTTGCGCCGCTCGTCCAGCCGGTCACCCTTGCTGCGTTCCTTGGCCAGGCGCGTTTCCTGCGCGCGGCGTGCCGCCATGAGCTGCTTTTCTTCCGCCGCCAGCCTTGAAAAACGGCCGAGATAGTGGCGAGAGAGACCACGATGAATCGGATCAAGCGAGGTCATGACATCAGCCGTCAATTCCATTGCGGCATTCACCTCCTCACGCTGGCGAACGATCACCGACAGCTCGCTCTCGATCATCTTCTCCATGTGCCGCTGAACGCCGACGAGACGTTTCAGTTTCTTCGATCTGTCGACATCAGCCATTGCCCGTTCCTATAAATTGCTGAAGATCACGAAGAAGCCATTGGCGAACTGATCGAGCATGGCCGCTATGCCGAAATAGAGCAGAAGGATGCCACCCGCGAGCGCGAAAGGCGTCGAAATGAAGTAGAGGGGGATTTGCGGTGCGAGCTTGTTGATCAGGCCAACGACCACGTTGAACAGAAGACCGTAAAGAATGAAGGGGCTCGCCAGCCGCAGCATGATCATGAATGAGGCAGAGAGCGTATCCGTCAGGCTGACCAGCGAACGCTGCGCGTTAATGAGCGAGCCGACCGGAATGCTCTGGTAGGAATCAGCCAGCGCCTTGATCATGTAGTGGTGAAAATCGAGAACGAATAGAATGAGTAGCGCGCCTGTGGAGAGGAGACTGGTCAACGAGTTATCAGAACTGTCCTCGAATACGTCTCCCGAAGGCGTTGCGTTGAATGAAACCGCCATGCTGATCGCCGCACCCGCGAACTGGATGCCGAGGACATAGATACGCGCGACAAGGCCGAAGATGACGCCCGTCATCGTCTCGCAGAAAATCGTCACCATGTAGATCTCAGGCGCGGCCGAAGCGGGCGGATAAAGGATATCCCAGAACAAAGGCAAAAGCGCCAGCGATAACGCCAGCGCCAGAAAGAGCCTGATCTGCATCGGCAGACGCGCCGATGAGAAACCTGGCATGATCATCAGACAGCCGCCTATTCGGCAGAATGCCAGGAAAAGCGCCATGATGGCGCCTTGGGGATCGGGGATCATGAAATCGAACCGAGTATCTTGATTTCCGTGCCTTTAGCCAGCTCGACGTGGGAGAGCACCGGAAGCGTCGAGAACAGGCGCTCGGTGATCATGCGGACATAGGAGCGCGTTTCGGGCAGCGTCACAAGTACAAAAGGCAGTCCCTCATCCATGAATTCACGGATAACCTTGGCAGCCTCGTTGCTGAACTCCTCCAGATGGCGCGGATCGATGTCGAATTCGATGACGTCGCCCTTGGCGTCGCGCTTGAGAGCCTGCTGGAAGATCAGGTCCCACTTGGTTCCGATTCGCACCACACGAAGGACGCCGTTGTCGGAAAGGTCGCCACAGATCTGCTGCGCCATGCGGACGCGCACATGCTCGACGATCTGCTCCGCCTTCTTCAGATGCGGCGCAAGTTCGGCCACGGCTTCGAGAATGAGATGCAGGTTGCGGATCGAGACACGCTCGGCGAGGAGCAGTTTCAGGATCGCCTGCAGGCCCGAATAGGACATGTGGGACGAGCAGATCTCGTCGGCCAACTTCTTGTATTCCGGGTCCAGACGATCGATCAGGATCTTCACGTCCTTGAAGGACAGGAGCGACGGAAGATTGTTGCGGATCACCTCGCTCACATGGGTGAGCAGTGCCGAGATATTGTCGATCGGGTGGAAGCCTTCGCGTTTCAGGTCTTCGACGAAGTGTTCAAGCACCGAGACGGCCGGCATGCCGAAAGCGGGTTCGCGAACCTCATCGCCCGGGACCGACGGCTTGTGGCGCTTGCCGGTGATGACCAGCACTTCACCGACACGCAGCGTGCTTGCCGCAACCGTCGTGCCGTGGATTCGAATCTGGTAGGACTTGTCCGGGATGGCGATGTCGTCGGTGACCTTGATCTCGGGCACGACGAAGCCATACTGGACCGCAAACTTCTTGCGCATCTTGCTGACGCGGAAGGCGAGTTCCTGATGTGCCCCCAGCAGGCGCGGCGAGACAAGCTTGCCAAGCGCGAGTTCGATCTCAGTGGTCTTGAGGACGTTCTTGACCGTGTCCTTCTCGACTTCCTGATTTCGGACGGCCTTTTTCTCTTCCTCTTCGCGCAGGAGCTTGTTCTGAGCCTCGATCTGCTTGGGGATGAACCAGGCGCCGGCCGCCAACAAACCGCCGAGTGCCGTGAACGGAAGGAAAGGCAGGCCCGGAATGAGGGCCAGAATGAACATCAGGCCCGCCGCAACCGACATAGCCTTAGGGTAACCGCTCAACTGGCCGATAACGGCGGTATCGGTCGAGCCCTGCGTACCGCCACGGGTAACGATAAGGCCGGCTGCGAGCGACACGATAAGAGCCGGGATCTGGGTGACGATACCGTCACCAACCGACAGCTTGACGAAGACGTCTGCGGCTTCGCCGATTTCCATGCCGTGACGGAAATAACCGATGATGATGCCGCCGAAAATGTTGATCGCGGTGATCAGCAGGCCAGCGACCGCGTCACCACGGACGAATTTCGAGGCACCGTCCATTGCGCCGTAGAAGGAGCTTTCCTCTTCGAGCTCGCTGCGGCGACGCTGGGCTTCCTTCTCGTCGATCGTGCCGGCGGACAAGTCCGCGTCGATGGACATCTGCTTGCCGGGGATGGCGTCGAGGGTGAAGCGGGCGCCGACTTCCGCAATACGGGTGGCGCCCTTGGTGATGACGATGAAATTGACGACGATCAGGATCAGGAAGACGATCAGACCGATGACGAAATCGCCGGACATGACGAGGCTGGAAAAGCCCGAGATAACGCCACCGGCCGCGTCGTGCCCCTCATGACCGTGGGAAAGGATGACGCGCGTCGTCGCAATATTGAGCGCCAGACGGATCATGGTGGCGATCAGAAGGATGGTCGGGAAGGACGAGAAGTCGAGCGGACGCTGGATCCAGAGTGAAACCATCAGGATCAGCACCGCGAAGGCGATCGAGAAGGCCAGTCCAATATCGATCATGAAGACCGGGATCGGCAGGAAGAGAATGCACAGGATCGAGACTATGCCGATAGCAAAGCCGATGTCTCTGCCCTTCGGCGCAGCCTTCGGCAGCGGCAGGATACTGGGAGGGGTGGCCATTTCTGCTCCGTCTCGTCATGAGATGCGGAAACCGCCTGAGGCGCTTTCGCTGCAAAAGTCCTTGAATTCGGACAGCCATCGCAACATCGGACAGCCGGCCGGTTTGGGGAAAACCTAGAAAACGAAGCTTGCGTGAGAGTGACGGCGCGTTAAGCCAATGGCAGATTTGGTGGTCCGCCGGGGATGACATAAGCGCAATTTTCGGCTATTGTCCCAGCCAAATTAGTCCCGGGCGCTGGTTCGCCCTGAGGGCGTTTGCGCGATGGAAGCGCAGGTCATGGGCCATGAAATCGGCCTTTGCAGCAAGCAAGAGGCTTCCATACGCATGGTTTCGAGCGCATTCTCCACATATACGAGCTATCTTGTCCTCAACAGGGATATCAACTCGTCGTTGTCGCGCGTCGCGAAACAAGGCGATGTTGCCACCAACACGGCTTATTACGAAGAAAATATCGGCAAAGTCACCTCAGCCGAGGAATTCGTCAACGACTACAGGCTTTTCTCCTATGCGATGAAGGCTTACGGACTTGAAGAAATGACCTATGCGAAGGCCTTCATGAAGAAGGTTCTGGAAAGCGATCCAAACGATTCGTCCAGCTTCGCAAATTCGCTCACCGATACCCGATACGCAGAATTCGCCAAGGCCTACAATTTCTCCGGCGACGCCGCCAAGGCGCAGACATCGGCACAGACCGAAAACCTTGTGACGGCCTACGAGGATTCGTTCACTCAGGAACAAACGGACATCAAGTCCGAGATATCCTATTTCCAGGGGCAGATCGGCAGCGTCGACAATGTCAACGACATCATCGGCAATGATCGGCTGCGCACCTATGTGCTGGAATCTTTCGGCCTTGATCCGACCTATACATCCAAGAGCTATCTCAGCAAGGTCCTGACCAGCGACCTTAACGATCCCGACAGCGTTGCCAACCAGGCAAGCAATGACGGTTGGCGGAAGCTTGCCGCAGCGTTCAATTTCAGCGCGGACGGCACTGTTGCTGCCGGAGAAACCGCACAAAGCGCAGAGCAGACATCGGACCTGCGCCTCGAGTATATCTACAAAAAGTCGACCTTCCCTTCCGATCTGCTTTTGCAAGCGAACCAAGAATATTGGGAAAAGCATGTTGCTGAAGCCGGAAGCGCCACCGAGATCACATCGGATGAGCGACTGCTGGAATATGCAAAGACCGCTTTCGGTTTGCGCGATACGATGATGCCGTCGAGTGTCGCCAGCATGATGTATAGCCGCACATTCGCCGAGACGATCGGCAATACGGAACTGCTGGATTACTTCAGCTTCCAGAGCGACGGAACCGTTGCAGCCGGCGGATCGGCGCAGACAGCTGAACAGACGACAGCTCTCGCGGCCAAATACAAGACTGCGTTCCAGGAAAACCAGAAGGACGCGGTGGAGAACGCCGTCTCCAACTTCGAAACCCGCATTGCAGACGTCAAGAACATCGACGACTTCTTCAAATCCAATGCGGATGATGATGACGCAAACAACGACGACGTGACCGAGATATGGGATGTTGCGCTGCGCGCGCATGGCATCGATCCCGACGAGATTTCGATGACCGCATTGCGCAAGATCCTCTCCAGCGATCTCGACGCAAAGGACAGCTACGTCAACCAACTGGACGACGAGCGCTATGTTGCCCTGGTGAAGGCCTTCAATTTCGATAGCAAGGGAGAGGCGGACAGGCCACTTCTCGCGCAGTCGGAAAACGTCACCCAGGACTTCACCGCAGATTATCTCAGCCTCAAGACACGTTTCCTGACCGGCACCGAGCGGGAGAAGGCGGGGGAAACCGCGACAGAGGAAATCGAGTATTTCGAGAAGAAGATGCAAGGGATCACGACGGTCGACGAGTTGTTGTCTGATAACCGGCTTGTCACCTTCCTGCTGGAAAGCCAGAGGATCGACCCGAAAAGCGTCACAACAGATGAGTTGAAGCAGATGTTCACCTCGGATCTCGATGATCCGAAAAGTTATGTGAACCAGCTTTCCGAAAAGGGCTTTGCCCGGATCGTTGCTTCGTTCAATTTCGATATCGAAGGCAATATCACGTCCGATACGGTCGGCACCGTGCAGCAGCGGGGCGATGTGCTTCTGACCGTCAACAACTACATGCGACAGACACTCGAAGAGGAGCAGGGCGAAAGCAACGAGGGTGTCCGGCTGGCTCTATATTTCGAACGCAAGGCCTCTTCGATCACCAGCGCCTACGACATCCTCGGAGACAGCGCGCTGCTTAATTTCTTCAAGACCGCCTACAATATGTCGTCCTACTTCTCCAGTCAGGACCTTGAGAAACAGGCCTCGACGGTCGAGAAATTCATCGAACTCGACCAGTTGTCCGATCCGGACTATGTGCAGAAGGTCATCCAGCGCTTTACTGCGCTTTACGACAGCCAGAATGGTGCAACGAATTCGTCAGCTCTTTCGATCCTGCAAGGCAGTTCCTATTCGATCAGTCCCGATACGCTTCTGGCCGTGGCGCAGCTTTCGTCACGCTGACGAACACGCCTTCGCCAGCTTCTGTAATCACAAACGAAAACGGCGCCCTATGTCTCGGGCGCCGTTTTCATTTGAAGGATTGTAACGCAGCAGATCGCCGCTCTCAATTCCAGTCGATGCAATATCCGAGGAAGCGCTTCGAATCGATCGGATCGGTTCCGAGCTTCTTGCGCAGCTTCTTGCGTAGCTTGCTGATATGGCTCTCGACGACGTTCTCCTCGACGTCCTCGTCGAAGATGCCGTAGATTGCGGAGAATATCTGCGCCTTGGACACGCGGCGGCCGCGATTGGCGACCAGATATTCGAGAATGCGGCGCTCGCGCCGCGGCAGCGGGAAGACTTCGCCACCGATCTCGGGATCGCGACCGTCGGAATAGACGCGGATCGAACCGATATCGGTATAGTTGGCGATCGCGGTCAGGCGACGGCGGATAGCGGCGGCGCGGGCCAGGATCTCGCGCGGATGAACCGGCTTGCGCACCACGTCATCGACGCCGGCATCGAACAGCGCAAGCGTTGCATCGAGCGACGGCTGATCGGAAACGGCGATCACGGGTGCGGTGGAACGATCGCGGATGGTGCGCGGCAGATCGCAGGCGTTTCTGGTCTGGCCGATGAGGAAAGCCTCGATGGCGCCGATATCGGCATCCGCTGCGGAGTTGACCCACTCGCCGAATTCGACGGGGTCGAAGCCTGCGGAGGGAATGCCCTCGCGGCCGAACAGGGATGTGTAACCTTCCGTTACGAGCTCTCGCTCATCAACCACGACGATCATCCATACATCTCCGAATCAGCAGCGTTCATGTGCTGGGACATGAGTACGAATCGCGAGACTCGGCCACAATTATAGGAACTTGTAGGGACTAATTAATAATTGATTAACCACGACGCTCCGATTTGCACCACATCTAGTGGGTCGGAACCAAAGGGGCACAATTTTTTCGGTGGAATACGACAGATTCATAACGGGATTCGACCATCGCATATTTGACATGCCTCATTATTGCCAGATCAAGGGCATGAAGCAATTCAGGCGAGGAAACTACTTCCAGTTGCCTCCAGCGCAAAAACTCGCGGCACCGGAAGTCCATTGACCATAGCCCGATGCGACAAGGTTGGCGATCACACGGCAGACATATCTTTGCTGCGCCGGATCATTGTTGGGGCCAGCATGGTAACGCGCAACGGCCATCGTCCAGGTCTCGTGCCGATCATAAAGCTGGCGCAGGAAGCGCGCGGCATAGGCGACGTTCTGGGCCGGATCGAACATATCCTGCAGCGAGGCAAACTCGGCGCCGTGGTACATCAGGTTGATCTGCATGCAACCGATATCGATGAGCTTGGCCCCCTGCCCTCGCGACGCGGCGACCTGGGCAAATGCTTCCTGAATGGAACCGGGGAAAAACGCCTTGCCTTCGACATTGAGGGCATAAGGGCTGAGTGAGCCCTTGCGCCCCGTTTCCGTCAGGCCGACGGAATAAAGTATGCCCTCGGGAATGCCGTATTGTGCGGCGGCATTCTGAATCTGCCGCTCGCAGGCAAGGCTGGCGCTAGCCGCGGCTTCTCCCTTGTCAGAGATAAACGGTGTCGGGACGAGTACCAGCGCCGCCAGAAGCCGCGTTCTGAGCCGAGCCTTCATCCTTACCTCCAGAAGAGCTGCCACGCGCGCCCATATCCGACGTATCCGTCAGGGTGCCACCTGTGCTGCCGCCCTGGCGGCCGTTCTGTTGCTGTTGCTGCTGCGCCTGTCCCATGTCGGAAGACTGGCGGCTGTTGGCAAATGTGTCACTGCCCTTGTCGGAGGACGTCGAACTGCTTCCGCTGGCGATGCTGACCGAGATCTGGTCAACGCTGTAGCCCTGCGCTTTCAAATTATCGAGCATCGACGAGCTATCGTGCATGAGCTGCCGGTAGGCCTTGCTGCTTTCGACCGTAAGATGGATGTTCAGCTCTTCGCCGACCATGCGCATGGTTGCCGTCACATGCCCGAGATCGTTCGGGTTGAGCTCGATCTTCAGCGTGTTCACCACTTTGCCGGTGCTAGCGTAAAGCGCCTCATTGGAAAGTCTGGCGCTCGGGTTCATGGCAGCCGACCAATCCGGATCCTGGCTGAATGCTGTTGCCACGGAAACTGCATTCGAACTTGGCGCGATACCGATGTAGCGGCGGTTCTCAGTAACCTGAACCGTCATCGTGTCAGTGTCCATCGAGACTTCACTGTCCTGCGGCAAGGCATCATGAACAGCCGCCGCCACATCAGTAGCCTTCGAAGTGACATTCTGGGCGGTGGTCTTGCCGATATCCGTCGCCGGCGTGTTTGCAGACGTCCCGTCCTTGACGGGCTGGCCAGCGTTACCGGCCTGCGATGCAACGGCATCCACATCGATCCCAGCGTCGGGCATCTGTACCGGCTGCTGATCGCCAGTTACATCAGACTGCGATGCCTGGACTGCTGATGGATCAGCAAGTGTCTGAAGCAATGCCAAGGCATCGTCGGCCGCGTCAGGATCTTTTGCATCCGTGGCCTCCGCGTTTACCTGAGTGGATTTTGTCTGGTCCGTGGTGTTGCGAGCGGGAGTTGCCTGCCCCTTCGTATTGGCAGGAATAGCCGCCTGCAGATCGGCCAGAAGGTCGGTTGCTGTGTCGAGATCGGCGCCATCGGCACCGTCGACAACGACTGGCTGTTCTGTTTCCGGCAGTTCGATGACCGGCATGTTCATGACGTTTTCCGGCGCAGCCGCTTCCGCCCCCTGGCCTGCGACTTTCGAAATCATGGAATTAACCGATGTGGCGAAGGAACGGGTTGCCGTCGCCTGCTCGGCAGTGGCGGCCTCTCCAGCCTGGCCCTGACCGGCAGCGGCTGCGTCCACCGCGCCGTCCTTGCCCGCCGAAGCGTCGGCCTTGCCACGCTGGCTCTGTCCGTCTCCGTAGGAATTCAGCGTTTTGGCGAAACCATCATCCTTGCCGGTCCGCGCTCCCTTGCCCGAATTGGCGGAAGCTGCGGTCGATACATCCGCGCTCACCGGCAAGGCATTGTTCACTACATTCATCATTGGTCACCATTCCCCCTCAGCAAGCAGCGAATCTATATCGCCCAGCTTGTTTCGACCTTGCGTGACGAAGTCGTCAACGGCTGCATTTGTCGCGGTCGAAGCATTCGGCACTACCGACCCCGCAGTGGTCGGGTCCGGCGTTGCAGCAGCTGTTTCGCCGCCATTGTCGTGCGTGTCCGTTCCGGCAGCACCGTCGCTCACGGCCACCGGTCTGACGATCTCTTCGCCAACGCGTTGCGCCGCGTCCAAAAGCGCCCGGTCACGATCGGAAAGCCCTTCTCGCGAGATCGAGGAAAGCTGATCGACCACTTCGGAGACGTTCGGCGACGGAACCTTGGCAATATGTTCGTAGAGGCCCGAGAGAACCTCCCGGCCCTTGCCGCTGAGCGCACCGTTGAGCTTACGGGCCTCTTCCGCGGTATAGCTTGCCAACGCGAACTTGCCCTTCAGCGTCGCCAGCCGGGATATGCGCAGGTAAAGCTCCTGAGCACGGTCCGGATCCATCAACGCCGCCACTTCGGAAATCCGCTCGTGTCCCAGGGCAGCTTCATTCGTCACAGCCAGATCAACGAAAAGATCGGCAAACTGGCTGGCATAAGGAGAATGAAGAAAGCGTCGCGCATATCGCACGGAGTAACCATGGGCACGGTCAATATCCTTTATGCCTGCGGCAGCGACGATAGAGCGGCGGAGAGCAGCCTCCTCCAGAATCGTGCCGGGAGCATCGACGCGCGTGCGATCATAGAAAATCAAGGCCGCAGTCGGATCTGTCGGATAATTGACATTGCCGGCGACCAGATTGAGATAGGGGCCGATCGGCGAGCCCTGATATTCCTCGGAGAGAGAGGCAATCGAGCTGGCGACCTGCGCTCCGCGACCGTCGAGATATTTCTGCAGAACGTTGACGACCCGCGCGTCGAGATACCCTTGGGTGTCACGGGAGGCGAGGAAATTCAACGTTGCGGGATTACCGCCGCTCATCACGTAGACAAAGACCGCGTCGGCATTGCGTGCATCGGCAAGCGTGCCGTTATCCGCCGATCGCAGCCGCTGGTCGAGAGAATCGAGCAGATAGCGCTGAAGGTCGGACGCGGAGTGATCTCCAAGCACGAGAGAATCCTGGACGAATTGCAGGGATCTCAGGATCTTGTAGGCGTCGAGCGACTGGTCCTGAGCGCGCGTTTCAACGGTTCCCGCAGCCAGCGCGGCTGCAAGAAACGTGGAGCGGACAAACCAGTGTCTACGAGCAAACATCAGCGCTTACCTTCAACCATCGGCAATCAGGATTTCGATGCGACGATTGGCTCCGTCCTCGGGATTATCCTGCACTTGCGGGCGCCGGTCGGCAAAGCCGGACAGCTGCTTGACGCGGTTTTCTTCAAGGCCACCGCGCAGAAGCATGAAATAGGCGGCATGGGCGCGCTCCATCGAGAGCGTCCAGTTATCGGCATTGCCGCCTCGATAGGGCCGGCTATCGGTATGACCGCGAATGACGATCGAACCAGCTTTTTCCTTCAGGACTTCAGCGACCTTCTCCATGGCCAGAACCGTCTCCCTGCGAGGAACGGCCGATCCAAGATCGAACATGGGGGTTGCCGCCTGATCCGAGATGGTGACGAGCATGCCACCCTCGGACGGGGTCACGATGATGCCCTCGGAAAGCTGCCCCGGAACGCCAGTCAAAGCCTTCACCAGTTCTTCCCTAAGTTCCTCGGCCTTTTCGGTCTGCTGTGCAGAAGCCTTTTCCGCTGGCTTTGGCCGATCAGGCTCGGGCATACCGTCATAGGGCTTTTCCTCCGCCTGACTATTCGCCTCGGCGGTGGATTTGGGCGATTGAAGCGCCGCAATTTCCTGCTGGGTAGAAGGATCCGCATTGGTGAGCGGCTGCGCCTCGAACGGAGACTGGCTTTGGACGCCGGCGGGTGTCTGGGTATTCGGCTGGGTCTGGGCGGCTGCGGTCTCAGCCGGCTTGGCATCCGGAGACGGCGGCAAGCTGCTATCCTGCGTTACGGCGATGGCACCGCTCTGCCCCGTCTGCGGCGCGGAAACCTGCTTGCTCCAGAAGTCCGGATCAAACGGATCACGATAGGCCTCGCCGCCGGAAGCGCCGGTCGACGGACCCGAGTTGGCCGCACCGCCCTCACCCTTCACGCTGACATTGGCCTGCTGGCCGACTTCCTGCGCGATTTCCGCAAGCACGGCATAAGGGTTTTCAAAGAAGGCTTCTTCCGAGAAGCTCGTGTTTTCACCCGACGACGCCGTGAGATCCTCGCCGGAAGCAGCAGCGGAGCCGTCCTGCGTCTTTTCTGCAGCGATGTCGGACTTCTGGCCTTCGTGTTCGCCTTCCGCGTCCTTCGCCGGTTCCTTGACGCCATCGGAGCTTGGCTGCTCGTCCGTCAGCTTGATCGGATTGAAGTAGCTTGCGATCGAGGCCTTGGTTTCTTCGTTGGAGGCGTTGACGAGCCACATGACCAAGAAAAATGCCATCATTGCCGTCATAAAGTCCGCATAGGCGATCTTCCAGGCACCACCATGGGCACCGTCGTGGTCACCCTTGTGGCGCTTGACGACAATGATCTCGTTCTTGCCGTGATGATGACTTTCACTCATCTATCTGCTCTTCCATCGCTTCGACAAAAGCCTTCAGACGCGTCACAAGAATCGAGTCTCCGACTTCCAGCGTCATGTCGATTTCGGCCGATTCTTCGTATTCGACTTCGGTCACGAGCGGATCAAGCCGCTTACGCATCATTTCAATAAATGCCTCGGAACCTCTCACCGAGAGTTTAACAGTCCTGCCCTGCCCGACCTCTTCGGCGACATCGGCAGCAAATTTCGCGCCAGCGGCGCGCGCAACTTCTTCCCGCACGAAAGGCGACAGGACGCGCGTCACCGAAGCGTCGACAGTATCCGAAACCGATGCCTTCATGTCGGTGAGGAATGTTTCCACCCGTTCAGTGACAGCGCCTTCGTATTTGGCCGTCAGCGCCTCGATTTCTGCGCGATGTTTCGCCTCGATCTGCGCCAACTGCTCTTCGTGGCGCTCTTTCATCTCGGCGGTAGCGGCCTCGTAGCCCTCGTCACGCGCCTTGCTTTTTTCGTCTTCGATATCGACGGCAGGCTCAGCGGCCGCTTCTTGAAAATCGAAGTTGGTTTCAGGAAAATCGAAATCGGAGACGAGCTCCGACGGCAGTTGCTGCGGCTGCGGAGCGCCAAAATCCTTCAAATAACGGGCAAGCGGCACACTCATGGAAATATCCCTATCGAGCCGACATGCGGATGATGAAAAGGCTTACCTCAAATATGAACAAGTTGACCCTTCCTTCGTGCGTTTGGCAGGCTTCGCTTCGAAGCGATCGGGCGACGCATCCGGGAACGGACGCATCACCACCTGAAATCAGCTACGATGCCAAACTTGTGCGAAGATGAAGACCCGCCAATTGCCGTTAGCTAAAGAGAACCCGGGCACTCTGCTGGTGGCCGTTCAGCATGGAGAGCAATTCGACCGAGAGTGACTGCTGCGTCTGGTAGGCGGCCAGCTTGGTGGATTCTTCTTCCATGTCCGCATCAACCAGCCGACCGATGCTCTTGTCCAGAACGTCCTGAAGGGAACCCACGAAAGTGTTCTGCTGATCGATCCGGGCAGACACCGTGCCAAGCGAACTCGCCAGCTGGTTAAGGCTATCTGTCAGGGTGCCGACGACGGAGATCATATCAGCCAACTCGGCAGATGTCGTGGCATCCGATATGGCGATCTCGGTACCGGGCGCAGCAATCGTCGAGTCCATGTCGACCAGGTAATAATTGCGTGGCGTCGTCGTTCCGTCAGGGTTCAACTTGTTGGCATCGACTGCGGCGGTCAGCAAGCCACGACTGGCATCGGCGGAATCGATCAGTGTCGTATCTGCCGTATCGACAGACAGGTAGTTGAGCGACACTGCGCCCGAGACGCTGCGTTCAAAAGACGCTGGGATGGTCTTCGATGCGCCAAGCGTCGTATCGGAATTGTAGAGCCAGTTGTCACCGGAGAACGTGGCTGCCTGAAGAACGGATTTGAGATTTTCCTTAAGCGAGCTTATCCGGCCATTCAGGGCATCCCTATCCGTACCTTCCTCATAGGCGGTGACCAGCTGGCCGGTTATTTCGTCGAGAATATCGATGGAAGACGTGACCGCTTCATAGGTCGTATCGACCTTCGAGGCGCCCAGATTGAGCGCGTCACCGATACTGCCGAGAACACTCTGGTCAGATGTCATGTTGGTGGCGGCAGACCAATAACCGGCATTGTCCGCAGCGGAGCCGACTGCGAGGCCAGATGCCGTGCGCTTCTGGGTTTCTTCGAGATTGTCACTCGCGAAAAGCAGCGTCTGCAGAGCGCTCTGCACGTAACCTACCGTCATGATCTTTGACATGTTCTAACCACCTATGTTCGGAATCAGGACATGCCGGCATGTGGTCCGGCCGCGACGCATCGGCTTCATGCTGCCCGCCATCCGGCAAGCGCGTCACGTTGAATTGTTATGGCTGGATTTTCCAGCCTGTGAGCAAAGGTTAATGAAAACCTGCGATTCGGACAAGACGCGAACAACCTTGCGCCAGGATATCGGCCTGAGTTGCGATCGACGAAATTCGACCGAAACCATTGAATTTGCTCCATATGCATCGGGCCGCGTCTGTGAAACGCGGCCCAAATTCTCTTGTCAGCTCCAGTAAGCGCCGACCCGTTAGCCCTGGAAGAGCGACAGGATGTTCTGCGAGGAGGAGTTGGCAATCGACAGTGACTGGATTGCAAGCTGCTGCTGCGTCTGGAGCGCCGAGAGCTTGGCAGATTCCTCCTCCATGTCCGCATCGACCAGGCGGCTTACGCCGGTTTCGATCGCATCCGACAAGGTGGCGGCGAATTCGTCCTGCAGGTCGATACGGGTGATGAGCGCACCGAGTGCTGCGCCTGCATCGGTCAGGCCAGCAAGCGCGGATTCGACATCATCGAGGAAGCCCTGAATTTCGGTAACCGAGGACTGGCTTTCCAGGGTGACAGTCATGACGCTGCCGAGAATACCCGCGCCGCCGACGCCATCATTCATGGTGCCGAACATGGCGTAAGAGGCAACCGAAAATTCCGCGGTCGTAACCTTCACGGTGCCGTCGGCATTGCGGATGAAGCCATCGACAACAACCGCAGGGTCAGCATCATCGGCGGCGATCATCCAGTTTTCACCAGAGAAGGACGCGGCCTGTGCAACGGCCGACAACTGTTCCTGAAGCTTGGTGATTTCGAGCTGGATCTGATCCTTGTCGGTCGAATCTTCTGTCGCGGTTACGAGCTTGGCCTTGATCTCGTCGACGACATCGATGGCGCTTTCCATGGCGGCATAGGCAGTATCAACCTTCGCGGCACCGACGCCGAGTGCGTCGGAGGCGGCGTTGATTGCCTTGTTGTCGGAATTCATCGTGGTGGAGATGGACCAATAGGCGACGTTATCCGAAGCCTCGCTAACGCGGTAACCGGACGAGACGCGATCCTGGGTGTCGGCGAGGTCACTGCCGATGGCCCGAAGCGTCTGCAGTGCGGACATTGCGGAAGTGTTTGTCAAAATGCTCGTCATCTAAAATTGCCCCTTGGCTCTCGGTTGGGAGGGACATTCCGGCGTGGACCGGTAAACGCGATCAGCTTCATGCCTGGCCGGTGGGTTTCGCGTGTTCGCTAATGTCCGGCCCGCTGTTTCTATGAGGCTGAGAAAAACCGATCAGGGTTAACGCAAGGTTAACAGATACTGCACTCCGTTAACACGAATGAACAAAAAGATAACATCCAGCGATTGCGTAAAGGAGAAATTAACCAACAAAAACAAAGCACAAAAAAAGGGCCGCACCGTGGTGCGACCCTGATTTCCGAAACCGGATTTTTTTACTGGAAGAGCGACAGAATGTTCTGCGAAGAGGAGTTTGCGATCGACAGGGACTGAACAGCGAGCTGCTGCTGGGTCTGGAGAGCCGAAAGCTTTGCCGATTCTTCTTCCATGTCGGCGTCGACGAGGCGGCTTACACCCGATTCGATCGCGTCAGACAGGGTGGAAGCGAAATCGTCCTGCAGGTCGATACGGGTGGTCAGAGCGCCGAGAACAGCGCCGGCATCGGTCAGCGACGACAGAGCGGTTTCGACATCGTCCATGAAGCCATCAATTTCAGTCTGGCTCGAGGCGGAGGTCAATTCGATATCCATGACCGTGCCCAGAATACCGCCTTCGCCAGCGCCTGCATTCAGCGTCGAGAACATCGCGATGCTTGCGAGCGTGACTTCTGCCGTGGTGATCTTCACCGAGCCGCTGTCTTCGCGGATGAAGCCATCAACAACCGTACCGGCAGTGCCAGTGTTGGAACCGGAGATTGCCCAGTTTTCGCCGGAGAAGGAAGCTGCCTGCGCAACGGCCGAGAGCTGTTCCTGAAGCTTGGTGATTTCGAGCTGGATCTGGTCCTTGTCGGTCGAAGTTTCCGATGCGGTGACCAGCTTTGCCTTGATTTCGTTAACGACTTCGATGGCGCTTTCGGTGGCTGCGTAAGCCGTGTCGACCTTTGCAGCGCCAACGCCGAGGGCGTCCTTGGCAGAGTTGAGCGCCTTGTTGTCGGAGTTCATGGTCGTGGAGATCGACCAGTAGGCAACGTTGTCCGCTGCTTCACCGACGCGGTAACCGGACGAAACGCGGTCCTGGGTGTTGGCGAGGTCGGTGTTGATGTTCCGCAGCGTTGCGAGAGCGGACATGGCGGAGGTGTTGGTCAGAATGCTGGTCATAAAAGTTGCCCCTTTGGCACTGTGATTTGAAGGGACATTCCGGATTTCGCCGGGAACGATGGTCAGCTTCATGCTTGCCGAATATCGTTAATTTCGGCCCGTCGTTTTGATGAGCCGATTAGACAGGGTTAAGGTTAACAACATGCAAACGAAAAAAGAAAAAATCTCAATAATTTCATTTACTTCCCGTTAATTTTTAAGCATTTACTTCCTGTTAATCCGGGTTAAATTTCGGTGACTTTTTGCTCGACTTCAGACAAGCCCAAAACGCAAAAAAAGGCCGCACCCTGAAGGTGCGGCCCCGATTGCGGATTTCTGCCAGCGATTACTGGAAGAGACGCAGGATGTTCTGGCCAGAAGAATTGGCGATCGACAGGGACTGAACAGCGAGCTGCTGCTGGGTCTGGAGAGCCGAAAGCTTTGCCGATTCTTCTTCCATGTCGGCATCGACCAGACGGCTTACGCCCGAGTCGATAGCGTCAGAAAGCTTGGAAGCGAATTCGTCCTGCAGATTGATGCGGGTGGTCAGAGAACCAAGAACAGCTCCGGCATCCGTCAGCGACGACAGAGCGGTTTCGACATCGTCCATGAAGCCATCAATTTCAGTCTGGCTCGAGGCGGAGGTCAATTCGATATCCATGACCGTGCCCAGAATACCGCCTTCGCCAGCGCCTGCATTCAGCGTCGAGAACATCGCGATGCTTGCGAGCGTGACTTCTGCCGTCGTGATCTTCACCGAGCCGCTGTCTTCGCGGACAAAGCCGTCAACGACAGTGCCAGCGGTGCCGGTGTTGGAACCGGAGATTGCCCAGTTTTCGCCGTTGAAGGAAGCGGCCTGCGCAACGGCCGACAGCTGTTCCTGAAGCTTGGTGATTTCGAGCTGAATCTGGTCCTTGTCGGCCGAGCTTTCGGACGCGGTGACCAGCTTTGCCTTGATCTCGTTAACGACTTCGATCGAGCTTTCAACAGCTGCGGTTGCGGTATCAACCTTTGCAGCGCCAACGCCGAGGGCGTCAGAAGCGGCGCCGAGCGCCTTGTTGTCCGATTTCATGGTCGTTGCGATCGACCAGTAGGAAACGCCGTCAGCTGCGGTCGAAACGCGCTCGCCGCTGGAAACGTTGTTCTGCGTCTTGTTAAGATCTTTGTTGATGTTGCGGAGCGTTTCGAGAGCCGAAGTCGCGCCGGCGTTGAAGTTGATGCTAGACATGAAGTGTCCCCTAAAGACTGAAAACAAACGGTGAGGACATGCCGGGGTTTATTCGGCTGCGACGGTCCGACATCATGCCACTCGGTTCCAATTTTCGTTTAGGACACCAACCCGTCGCAGGAGGAAATTAGGCGGTCAGCCGTTGCCAGAATCTTAATTTCGCAGCCATCGTGCCGGACACGTGCGGGCATAGTGAACAGACGTTTAAGCTCGGGCTTCCGGCGTTAAAGATTGTTACAAACTCGGTTTACCGGACATCTGCGCAACACCGGTTTCAAGCAAGCTTCGGCGACTAGAAAATGCGGATGAATTTCCCGCATCTTTGTCGGGTCACGCATTATTGCGGACAGGCTTACCGTTCGCGGCATTGAATATACGGAGCAAAAGTTGAACGAGATCAGTTACAAGGCCGCGTCGCAGCTGTTTCGTAATGGCCAGTATACCGAGTCGCTGATAACGATTAACAAGCTGCTCGATGCGCAGCGCGATGCCCGCACCTATATGCTGCTTGCCCGGACGCTGAAGCAGCTGGGCCACAAGGCTGAAGCTGCCAGCGCCTTCCAGCTCGCCGCGGAACTCGGCGGACAGCACGCCGACGACAATCTCATCGATGCCATCAAGCTGAATTTCCAAGTCGGTGAAAAAGACAAGGCTCTCGCTTTGGCAAGCCGAATTCTGCCGAAGCTGACCCGCGATCCCGAGCTTGGCTTCATCGTGGCATCGCTGCTGGTTGAGAAGGGTCAGGCGCGCACTGCCCGCGTGTTCAAAACGATGCTCATCAACAGCAAAGAACTGCCGCATATGCTGCTCGGCGCCAGGATCTCGCTGCATACCTGGGATCTCTTCGATCCCTCGGATGTCGAGACCGCTCGCGTGTTGCTGAACCGCATCCCCAACAGCAATCCGGTGCGGCTCATGTACCTCACCTTCAGTCGCGAGCACAGCCGGCACGACGCCATCGAACGCCACCAGCCGATCATCGATGCAGCGGTCGCTGCGGGTGAACTGGATTTTCTGAAGAGGGATGGCCCGTTCTTCAATATTCACTGGACGGGCGATGAACATCTGAACCAACTGGCCCGCAGCAACACACCGCGTTTCTCGCCGGAGATGACCACGCGCCGCCATCAGCTTCCCCATGCATGGGGCGAAAAGATCCGCATCGCCTATCTCTCTTCAGACCTTTACGACAAGCATGCCACCATGAAGCTGATCCGCCGGGTGCTGGAACTGCACGACAGGGACCGCTTCGAGGTCACGCTTCTGTGCCATTCCGATCCGGCGATGCTGGAGACCAATGATGCGGATCGTACGGAATGGGGCAACATAGTCACTGTTCTCGATATGGACGATGCAGCTCTGCTGGCAGAGATAAAGGCCCGCAATATCGACATCCTCGTGGATCTGAAGGGCCACACGAAGGGCACACGCAACACCGTCTTCAACATGCAGGCGGCACCGATCCAGGTCGCATGGCTCGGCTTCCCCGGTTCCACCTTGAACGTCGATCTCGATTACGTGATTGGCGACCGGTACGTGCTGCCGGAAAGCTCGAAGCCGCACTATTACGAGAAATTCTGCCGCCTCCCTGAAATCTATCAGCCCAACGACCCGTTCCACCGGCCGCTTGCCAAGCCGCCGACACGCAAGGAAGTCGGACTTCCCGAAGATGCATTCATCTATGCGTCATTCAATGCGAACCGCAAGATAACGCCGAAGATGCTGGATATGTGGGCCGAAATGGTGAAGTCCACTCCCAACAGCATTCTCTGGATCCTTTGCCATGCCAGCGAGGGACGGACCAATATCCAGAAGAAGCTTGTCGCCAGCGGCGTTCCCGCCAAGCGCATCCTGTTCATGCAAAAGCTGCATTTCGAATATCACATCAACCGTATCCCACTCGCCGACCTTGGCCTCGACACCTACCCGGTCAACGGCCACACCACGACCTCGGAGCAGCTTTGGGCGGGACTGCCGGTTCTGACCTATAAGGGCACCAATTTTGCCTCACGCGTCAGTGAAAGTCTGCTGAATGCAATAGACCTGCCGGAACTGATTGCGGAAGACGCAGATGACTATCTGCGCAAGGCGATCGAGTTCGGCAACAATCCCGACCTCATCAAACCGCTGCGGCAACGTCTGAACGACAACCGCCTCAAGAGCCCGCTCTTCGACGCCGAGCGCTTCACACAGCATCTCGAGACCGCTTACGAGATGATGGTCGATCGCGCCAGGCAGGGACTGAAGCCGGACCATTTCGACGTCGCGTGCCTGCCACCACGCACCGGGCCTTTCATGGAAAAGCTCGACTGAAGATCTCCGCCGGGCGAAAGCCTGGCCGGGACGCGCAACCAGCGCTGCGCCCGACACAATTCAAGCATGATGCTGCCCTGAAGCACGCCCTTCCAGACAATAACCTGTCGGGAACCGCGCAGCATTGCCGAGATGCGTGCAAGACGCATCATGACAGAACGGTACCGAACCTGATCGAGACTTGCGACCAAAGGTCGGCGCGAGCAATGCGCTCCTATGGTCAACCATGAACTGAAATAGAGAATTTCCCTTTAAATTCAACATTCCATCTCTGCGCAAGCCTCGTGCACTAACTTTATTATCGAGCGATCCTCTGAAGTTTCAGGGATCTCGTGACGGCCCGAATACAATGTTAACCAAAAAACTGGCTAGACGGCTCACTATGAAAACATGCCCCTATTCCATCGAACGCGAAGAGATTCTTGCCAAGGCCATCGGCCCCCTGGCGGCCGAGCTGAGATTGCTCGATGCGGCGGACCTCATTTCGCTTCTTCGTTTCGAATATCACAGCTCCATTGCTGATCTGGTCGATTCTGCGGCCGAACTTTACTTCCATCCGGGAACCGTCCGCTTCGGCGTCGGCGGGGACTATGCGCTTGATTGGTCCACTTATCCGTCGATCACGCTGGACCTCGAAATCACCCCGCCAGGCGTCACCATATATAGCCGCCTGAAGCTGGAAGCGGAAAAAGCCAGCCTCTCGATCAATTACATCAACTTCCACAGCCCTTCTTCGGACCCGCACGAGAACACGTGCATTCTTGCAGACAGCCTGAGGCAAGTGACCTTCCAGAACACCAAGGCGCGCGCCGCTCTGGAGTTGAGCAGCCAAGCACATCATTGATCCCCTGCCCTTCCGGCGGCCGCTGGAAGGGTGGTTGTTCCTTAACGCTCCAATGCCGCGCCTAGCGCGGCATTGGCGTTTGTGGTGGCCACACAAGGCCTGGAAGACGCTACGGCGCCCTGCCCCGGTCTGTGGCCCGAAGTTCTGCGACAGCCCCAATTTACCCATACGGAACGCCGAGCGGAGAATGCTTCTCCGCCACCTGCACGCGATAGCGCGCGCTGCCCTGCAAACGGACACACGATGCTACCGGCTATTGATTTCGCGTAATGATGAACGCAAAACAGGGGCCCACTTTTGCCGGAATTGCTGCGTCATGCCATGCAAGCGTGCGGGTGAAGCTACGCTGCCGGACATACTGAAGATGCCTGTTCGTAAGCGCGGCCTATCTAAAGCACGGCGCGATTTTTCAGATTCGCCTGTCGTGCTTTAGCTCTTTGTTTTTGCGCATGTCTTTAACCCGAAACCGGTGACCACTTCCGGGAGGCATGCTCCGGGGCGATCTTTCGTTTCCAAGACAACCGAAAACGCCCCAGCGCCCTGCCCGGCAGGTCTGCCGCACAGAGAGCTGAGGCGCACAATTTCGATGTCTCAGGAAAACGATCTGACCAGCGAACCGACGAGCAGGTTCCAGCCGTCTATGAGGACGAAAAACAGGATCTTGAACGGCAGTGAGATGGACGTCGGCGGGAGCATCATCATACCCATGGCCATTGTGATCGTTGCAACCACCATGTCGATCACGAGGAAGGGCAGGACGATCAGGAAGCCGATCTCGAAGCCGCGGCGGATTTCCGACAGCATGAATGCCGGAATGAGCACGCGATAATAGGGTCTGTCGTTCTCGGATGTCTGCTGCCCGCGTTCGGTGGCAAGATCGACGAAGAGCGCGAGATCCTTGGGCCGGGTATTCGCCATCATGAAGGTACGGAAAGGTTCCGCAGTGCGCTCTATCGCCTGCGCTTCCGTCACCTGGCTCTGCAGCATCGGCTGGATGCCATCGCGCCAGGATTGCTCAAGCGTGGGGGACATGACGTAGAAGGTCATGAACATCGCCATGCTGGCGAGGATCATGTTCGACGGAGTGGTCGCAAGCCCCATGCCCATTCTCAGGATAGAGAAGGCGATGATGAAGCGCGGAAAGCTCGTCACCATGATCAGGATGCCGGGCGCGACCGAAAGAACAGTCAAAAGACCGAAGGTGCGCACGATCCAGGCAGCCGCGGAGCCATCGACAGGGGCCTGGATCAGATCCTGCAACTGCTGCGCATGCGCAAGGCCAGGCGCCAAAGCCAAGATGGCAACGAAAATCGCGAAACGAATCATTCGACAACAAAAGTCCTAATCAGGATCTTTGTTACACGCCCCTGCGAACGCAGGCTAGCAATCTCCTGAATATCGCCCTTCAAATATGTGAATCCACGTGGCCCCTGGAGCTGCTGCAGCGACAAGGTTCGCAGATAGGTCATGATATTCTGGTTGACGGTCTCGGCCAGTGCCGGATCCGGCGGGCCATCAAAAACCAGCCCGACCTGCAGACGGATGAGGTTCTCCGCCGGATAACCGATATTGGTCAGGATCGGCGCCAGTTCCAGGAGATTGGGCAGGGCGGCGGCATTTTCCGCCGCTGCGCCGTGCCCACCTTCGGCGGCCGGCGCGCTTGCAGCTGCCTCGGCCGGCTTGGGCGCCGGAGCGATCAGCTTGCCGGTCAACCATCCACCACCGCCACCAACCAGCGACAACAACACGACAGCGCCGACCATGGGAATGAGCGTGTTCTTTTTCTTCGGGACGGTTTCGTCCTCAGTGATCATAGCCACGTAGTTTCACTCCTCGGCGCAGGCCAACGTCTCAGATCGGCGAGAACAGGTCCAGGACCTGCTGTCCGACAGGCGGTTGCTGAATTTCCGTTACACGACCGCGGCCGCCGTAGGAAATGCGGGCTTCGGCGATCTTTTCGTAGGAGATCTCGTTTTCCGAATCCACGTCCTGTGGCCTGACGATACCGGCGACATTGAGAATACGGATCTCGTGGTTCACACGGACTTCCTGCGAACCGCTGATCAGCAGATTGCCGTTGTCCAGAACGCCGGTCACGACAGCCGCGACCATCAGCGTCAACTGCTCGGAGCGCTTGGTCGATCCCTTGCCGTTCGCCTCGGAAGTCCCGTCGAATCCGTAGGTGGATTCCGTCTTCGGGGTCCATCCAAAAATCGTGGCGTCGGCATTCCATCCGGACTTGCGGCTGTTCGTCTTCTCCAGATCCGTTTCGTTGTCGAAGTTCGCCTTGTCATTGATCCGGATGTTCACCGTCAGGATGTCGCCAATGTTGAGCGCGCGCGCGTCCTTGAACAGGGCAGCCTGGCTGTCGCTCCACAAGGAGTAGCCGTTGTTCATGTTCTGGGGGCGTTTCGGATAAGAAGCTAGCTGTGGTGTCTGGCTGAACTCCAAGCCACTGCCGATCGGGCTCATCGACGGCACATTGCCGATCTCACGGATCGTCTGGGGCGTTTGCGAGCATCCGGAAAGAAGCGCGACGGTCGCGAGGAGTGCGGGTGCGAATTTGGTCATGACGGATCTTTCGAAGTGTTGGGATCCGCTGCACTGGCGATGATGGATGCAACGGCGGCAGCCTTCTTGGCATCCATTTCGCTCAATATCAGACCGGATTGGCGGGGCGGCAGCCGCATGACGATGGCGGCGGCGAGCCCTGCCTGCATTTCCTCCAGACGAGGAGCCGCAGTGTCTGGTTTCATGGTCTTGAAGATATCAACGAGACCGTTTTCGGCCTGTTTCATGAAGACGTTGCGCCGGCCGATCCAGTCCTCGTATTCGGCCTTGCGGGTTTCCATCACGGCAATGCGATCGTTGATATCGCCCTGGAGCTTTTCAAGATCCTGTTTCTGCAGCGCATAGCGACGATCGCGCGCAGCATCGGCGATATTGCTGCAATATTGCTGGACCTCGGCTTCGCTCGTCAGGCCGGTCGTGTCGCGAACCTGCTCCTGGGCATCAGCCGAGGGCAAGGCGACCAGGAGCCCGAGAAGAGCCAGAAAGGGAAGAGCAACCGAAGAGCGTTCCCAAGGCAGTAACCGTGCCGGAGATGAAGTGTCTCGACCAATCATTGCAATACCAGCTCCGCTTGCAGCGCACCTGCGGACTTGATGCCTTGCAGGATCGCGATAATCCCGTCCGGCTTGACGCCGATGCTGTTCAATCCGGCGACCAGCGAACGCAGATCCGGGCCTTCGAGAACCGCAACCGGTCCGCCTGCCTTTTCAGCGACGATATCCGTCTCCGGCTGGACGTAGGTCTCTCCGCGCGAGAAGGGCAGCGGCTGGATGACCTGCGGCATTTCGGTGACCTGAACCGTCAACGTTCCATAGCTGACCGCGACCCGCGAGATGCGGACATCGGCACCGATGACGATGGTTCCCGTGCGCTCGTTGATGACCACCTTGGCAGGTGTATCGGTCTCGACCGCGAGGTTCTCGATCCGCGCCATGAGACGGGCCAGATCTTCCTGCGGCGGCTTCTGTACGGAGACGACCTGGGAATCGCGAGCTTCGGCGATCGGCATGCGATAGGTGCTGGTGGAGAAAGAGTTGATCACGTCGGCCACGCGGATCGCGGTGGAGAAATCCGGATTGCGCAGTTGAAGAACAAGGTTGCCCGAATCCTTGAACCGGGAGGGCAGTTCCCGCTCGATGATGGCGCCGCCAGGAATGCGGCCGGCGGTGGTGATACCTTCCGTGATTGTCGCCGCGGCACCTTCTGCGAGGAAACCGGAAACCACCACTGCGCCCTGCGCGACGGCATAGATCTGCCCATCGGCGCCTGTGAGCGACGTCATCACGAGCGTTCCTCCGCGCAACGATGTCGCATCACCGAGGGAACTGACGGTCACATCGATGCGGCTGCCGGGACTGGTGAACGGCGGCAGGTTCGTCGTGACCATGACGGCCGCGACGTTCTTGGCGGCCGACTGGCCGCCTTGCGTCGAAATACCCAGGTTCTGGAGCATTGCGCGCATCGACTGGTCGGTAAACGGCGATGCACGCAGGCCATCGCCCGTTCCCTGCAGGCCGACCACAAGACCATATCCGATGAGCTGGTTGTCGCGACCGGCCTGAAGCGAGACCACGTCCTTGATGCGCGCATTCGATGCCGCTTCCACGACAGACGCCGCAGCAAAAAGCGCCAGCAGGCTGGCGGCGATCGTTGTAAGCAGTCTACCGATCATTTCTGGACAACCTCGACATTTCCATCGGCCCTGACAGTACCGGTGACGGTAACTCCGCTCTCGGTGTTGCGGACACGGATTGCATCTCCGGCCATGGCGTCCTGCAGAGCCGATCCGGGGGCCGAAATCGTCAAGCCGCCAACATTGAACATGATGCGGACGGCCTTGCCCCGCTCGATTGTGTAAGCCTCCCGCAGGGAGGCCGAGGGAATGGTCCGTCCGGGAACAAGCGTGCGCTTTGCCACCTTGCCGATGACTTCGGTGACGCTCGACGTGTAGCCGCCGGCCAGATTGGGATTGGTCACTTCGACTTCCATGACCTGACTTGCGGAAATCAGGTCACCAGGGAAAATCGTCGACGTGGGGACAACGGCATAAAGAGGCTGAGCAACCGCGACCTGCGATCCGGCACCAGCGATGAACAGCATCGACAGGGCAGCCCCGCCGATGACCGACCGAAGTGCATTTACACTAGGAAACATCATGTTTGCCCGCCTCTCAATCCGTTACTTCAGGTTCTTACTGACGATCTGGGCCATCTCGTCTGCTGTCGTGATGACCTTGGAATTCATTTCGTAAGCGCGCTGCGCCGAGATCAGGTCGGTGATCTCCTTGACGGAATCGACGTTGGAGCTCTCGAGATAGCCCTGCTTCAGGTATCCGTAACCGGCATCCACCGGCAGACCTACAACGGCATCTCCAGAGGCTTCCGTCACCGCGAAAAGGTTATCGCCGAGCGGGCGAAGACCTGCATCGTTGGCAAAGAGCGCCAGCTGGAGCTGACCGACTTCCGTCATATTGTCCTGTTCGCCGATACGGACCGAGACGGTACCGTCCTGGGCGATGGTGACTTCGGTCGCGTCCTGCGGAATGGTGATCGCGGGAATGACACCATAGCCGTCGATCGTCACCAGGCGGCCGTTGGCATCCTTGTTGAACGCACCGGCGCGCGTATAGAGGGTGGTGCCGTCCGAGCCTTCGATCTGGAACCAGCCATTGCCGACAATCGCCGCATCGAGCGTGTTGCTGGTCTGGGAAATTTCACCCTGTTCGAACAGCTTGCGGACAGCCGATGTCTGCACACCGAGACCGATATTGGCGCCTTCCGGCACGACCGACTGGTTGGCGCGGTTGGCAACGCCTGCGGCGCGCTCGGTCTGATAGAGAAGGTCGGTAAACTCCGCCCGGCCGCGCTTGAACGCGGTCGTATTGATGTTGGCGATGTTGTTGGCGATGACTTCGAGGTTCGTCTGCTGGGCGTTCATACCCGTGGCAGCAATAGCAAGTGCTCTCATGGACGTGAAACCTCTCTATCCTAGATCTGCATTTTGGAGATTTCGAGATAGGCCGAAACGACCTTATCTCTCAGCGCGACCGCGGTCTGAAGCGTGCGATTGGCTTCCATGACGGCATCGACGACTTCACGCGTCGTTGCCTTGCCCTGGATGCCGGCGAAGGACATGGCCTCGCCCTGCTTGACGCTATCGAGCGCACCCTTGGCGGCATCGGCCAGAAAGCTGCCGAAACTCGGTCCCGCAACACCGGTTGCGACCGCGCCAGCGGCAGCGCCGAGCATGTTCGACATGCTGCTGCCGGTGGCTTCGGTCTTGTCCAGGCCGCTGGATTTCGTCAGCGAAGCGATGCTTGAAATGCTATCGATCATCATTAACCTTTCAACAAATCGATTGTCGACGAGATCATATCCCGCGTCTGCTTGATGCTCTGCAGGTTTGCCTCGTAGCTGCGATTGGCTTCGCGAAGGTCGGCCATCTCGATCAGCACATTGACGTTCGGATACTTGACCATGCCCTGTTCATTGGCGGCCGGGTGATCCGGATCGTATTCCTCGACGAAATCACCCTGATCGGTGCCGATCTTCT
Source organism: Neorhizobium sp. UBA3556 (assembly GCA_002376235.1). Classification (GTDB taxonomy): domain Bacteria; phylum Pseudomonadota; class Alphaproteobacteria; order Rhizobiales; family Rhizobiaceae; genus Neorhizobium. The sequence continues at coordinate 711,068 of DFNX01000003.1, forward strand.
TGACGTCGACGAGATTGAAGCCGCTGGCGCGATCCATCTCTTCCGCGAAGGTTATGATCTTACGGCGATAGGGATCCGCACCCGCCGTATCACCGGTCGTGCGCGCGTTTGCGATGTTTTCCGAAACGATGCGCAGACGAGTGGACTGGGCTTCCATGCCACTGCCTGCGATCTTGAGGGAGGCGATCAGTGAGTCCATCTTACTTACCCAGTGCCGTCAGCATCATTCTGTTGATGTTCTGCACGAGAAGCGTGTTCAGTTCGTACTGACGCTTGACCTCGCCCATTTTCGACATTTCTCCCGCCAGCGAGACGGTGTTGCCGGATTCCTGGACGCCGATCTCCTGATTGAGCTTGGTGTCCTTCAGTTCAACCCGACCATTGCCGGCAATGGCCGCGGTCATATGGGCCGCATTCGTCCTGGCCATTTCCATAGCGCCAAGACCGCTTGCGGACTTGAGCTCTGCGTCGAAGGGGGTCAGGTCCTTGGAGATGTATTTCGGCGTGTTCGCGTTAGCGACGTTCATCGTCGTCACCTGCTGTCGAACGGACAGCCATTCTGCTTGCCTGGACGCAAGTTCGAACAACTGGATCGGCTGCATGGTCATGGGTGTACTCCATCTTGTTGGCTCGGAAGCTAGAGCGATAATCTTGCGCGGGACTTGCGATAAAAACCGCCTGCAGATTTGCTGGTGCAGCAAGCATTTTCCCATGCGCCGAGCCAAACAGGTTCGCGCAAGCCCGGGCTCTTAACTGTCTCTTCAAATCGCCAGAGCTCCCCCGTGCGGGGGCATGCGCCGTATCCGTAAATCAGGAGACATCCATGCAATCCGGTATCTATGTCGGCATTTCCTCGCAGATCGCTCTCGAGCGTCGCCTCACCACGATCTCCGACAACATCGCCAACATGAATACCGTCGGCTTTCGTGCGACCGAGGTGAAGTTCGATCAGGTCCTCAGCCAGACCCAGAACGAGAACAACACCAAGGTCGCCTTCGTTTCCCAAGGCAACGACTATCTCTCGATGCGTAACGGTCAGCTCGAACAGACCGGCAATACGCTGGATTTCGCCGTGAAGGGCGATGCCTGGTTCCAGCTCCAGACCCCGCAGGGTCAGGTTCTCACGCGTGACGGTCGTTTCTCCATGGGACTTGCCGGCGAACTGATCTCGACCCAGGGCTACCCGGTTCTTGATGCCGGCGGCGCACCAATCCAGCTCGATCCGCGCGGCGGTTCGCCGAAGGTCGGTCAGGATGGGCGCATCATGCAGGGCGACCGGATGGTCGGGCAGATTGGCGTGTTCTCTGCTGACCTCAGCCAGGGTTTCTACCGCGCCGACAATAGCGGCGTCGTGCCGACAGAAGCTCCCCAGCCTGTTGTCGACACCATGGGCGTCGGCGTCATGCAGGGCTTTCTTGAACAGTCGAATGTCAACGCCATCGGTGAAATGACCCAGTTGATCCAGGTGAACCGGGCCTTCGAGAGCATCTCCTCGCTGATGAGCACGAGTGAAGACAATTTCTCGTCTGCGATGAGAACGCTGGGCGGTAGCCAGTAGGAAACACGCCGATGACGATGACGGCCGAACCTGATTTCCAGCCGGACGAGATATCGGCCGAACAGCCAGTCGCCCAACCTACCGGCATGCCTCGCCTGGAACGGCTTTCCGATATGGCACTGCATTACGGAAACCCGGCGAGCGTGCTCTGCTGGGGGGGCCGGGTCAGAATGATTGCGGCCGGATATTATACGGTCAGCGGCCTTTCCAGACATGTGCGGCTCGGCGAATTCGTGTCGCACCAAAGCGCCACGGGCAAGCATATGGGCGAGGTCGTCCGCGTCGAGCCCGACGTGATCTATGTCTGCCCGATCGAGCCGGGCGAACCCATCGGCGTTGGCGATCTGGTTTTGCGCACCGGCGAATTCCGCCTGTCGCCAAGCGACAGCTGGTGCGGCAGGACGATCAATTCGCTGTGCAGGCCGATCGACGGAAAGGGACCGCTGCGCGAGGGCAATGTCGCTCGCTCGATCAACACCCTTCCGCCACCTTCCATGACCCGCAGGCGCGTCGACACCTCATTCCGCACCGGAGTGAAGGCGATCGATATCTTCGCCCCTATCTGTTACGGCCAGCGTCTGGGCATTTTCGCCGGATCGGGCGTCGGCAAATCTACGCTTCTTTCCATGCTGGCCAAGGCCGACGCCTTCGACCGCGTTGTGATCACGCTGGTCGGTGAACGCGGTCGCGAAGTGCGCGAATTCATCGAGGATACGCTCGGTGACAATGTTGCCAAGGCGGTGATCGTCGTCACCACGAGCGACGAAAGCCCGATGCTGCGCAAGATGGCGCCACTGGTCGGCATGACGATCGCGGAACATTTTCGTGATCAGGGTCTGAACGTGTTGTTCATCGCCGACAGCGTGACGCGATTTGCCCATGCTATCCGAGAGGTTGCAATTGCGGCCGGCGAGCCGCCGGTTGCGCGCGGCTATCCCGCATCCGTCTTCACCGAGCTGCCACGCCTGCTGGAACGTGCAGGCCCCGGCATCGAAGGTACGGGCACGATCACGGCAATCATCTCCATCCTTGTCGATGGCGACAATCACAACGACCCGATTGCCGATTCGACCCGCGGTATTCTCGACGGGCATATCGTGCTCGATCGCGCACTCGCCGACGAGGGCCGTTATCCACCGGTCAATCCGCTCTCCTCGATTTCGCGTCTCGCCCGCAAGGCGTGGACCGCCGATCAGGAACGGCTGGTCTCCAGGCTGAAAGGCCTGATCAGCGTTTACGAGGAGACGAAGGATCTCAGGCTTATCGGCGGCTACCGGCCGGGCGCGGATCCCGATCTCGACATGGCCGTCAAGCAGGTACCGATCATCTACGACGTGCTGAAGCAGTCGCCCGGCGATGCGCTTGTCATCGACGCCTATACCGAACTCGCCAATGCCCTGAAGGCATCTCTCACAAATAACAATCGCCCCATGCCGGCAGGAAAGAGATGAGCATGAAGAACAGGCTCCTCAGTGGAACCAGTCTCAGCAGGAAACGGGATCCCGCGGCAGTGGCACCGGAAGACAAGCCTATCGACCGCTGGCTTGTCGCCACACTGGTCGGGTTTTCCATGCTGTGTGCCGCCTTCCCCTGGTATGTGTTCTTCAATCAGGACAAGTTCGGGGTCAATGTGGCCGGATGGGAACGGCTTCGCGACGTTCGCCACGCGCGTCCGGCCGGCGAAGCCGGTATCGGCGCCTTGCGTGATCCACAGCAGGACGAAGCCGAACGCCCGCTTTTGCGCGAGATGGAGACTGACCGGATAACCACCGCCGCCATCCCTACAACGCCATCCGGCGGCGGATCGGATGCAGGCGGCTTCGAAAACCAGGCATTTCCCGGCGGGGCGGAATTCAAGCTGCTGCGCGTTGCCAATGGCCGTGCCCTGATCGAAAATGGCAGCGGCATCTTTCTCGTGCAGATCGGCTCCAAGCTGCCGGACAGTTCACGCCTTGCGGGCCTGCGGCAACGCAACGGCAAGTGGGAAATTGTCACATCGACAGGCAGGATCTACGGCGAATAGGGCACTCGTGCCCTGCAAATTATTCTCCTGGCCGTTCGGCCGCATCGGCCAAGCAGACTACAACAGTCTCACGCAAGGCAGCGGCCTTATCGGTATAGTCTAGGACAAGCGTTGGATACGAGCTTACAATGAATCTTATTATCGGATTTGTCATCACGGTCGGCTGTATCATTGGCGGCTATATGGCCATGGGCGGCTATGTCGCTCTCCTCATGCAGCCTTTCGAACTTGTCGTTATCGGCGGCGCCGGCATCGGCAGCTTCATCATGGCGAACCCGATGAAGGTGCTGAAGGATTCCGGCAAGGCGATCGGCGAAATCTTCAAGAATGCTGTCCCAAAGGAACGAGCCTATCTGGAAGTGCTCGGCGTGCTCTATTCGCTGATGCGCGACCTGCGCACCAAATCGCGCAACGAGATCGAAGCCCATATCGATAACCCGGCGGAATCGCCGATCTTCCAGTCCGCTCCGACCGTCCTCAAGGATGTCGAACTCACTTCCTTCATCTGCGACTACGTGCGCCTGATCATCATCGGCAACGCCCGCTCCCACGAGATCGAGGCGCTGATGGATGAAGAGATCGACACGATCCTTCATGACCGCATGAAGCCATATCATTCCATTCAGTCGATGGGTGACGCGTTCCCGGCACTCGGCATCATCGCCGCGGTCCTCGGCGTCATCAAGGCGATGAGCCACATCAACGAATCTCCCGAGGTTCTTGGCGGCCTGATCGGCGCGGCTCTCGTCGGCACCATGCTCGGCATTTTCCTTTCCTACTGCCTGTGCAATCCGATCGTTTCTCAGATCAAGGTCGTGCGCACCAAGCAGCACCGGCTCTACATCATCGTCAAGCAGACGCTGCTTGCCTACATGAACGGCTCGGTACCGCAGGTGGCGCTTGAATACGGCCGCAAGACGATCTCCTCCTCCGACCGTCCGTCGATCGACTCGGTCGAGCAGGAAATGATGAAGCCCGGCGGCGACACAAAGGCGGCGTGACAAAGATGAGCAGCAGCAACCAAGCTTCGCAAGCACGGCCCGCCATGGAGCGGGCCCTCCTCGCCCGCCTGACGGGTTCGCTCGGTGACCAGAAGACCCTGGAGCACCTGGCCCAGGATTTCGGCAGCCTCTACCAGAGCTTCTTGCCGGACGTTCTGCAGAGCGAACTCGGACTTACGGTCGATGTGACCTTCGACGGATATAAATCCGGCCTGATGAGCGAACTGGTCGGCAAGCTGGGCGACAATGTCGTGCTGGCCGATGCAAGCTTGCGTAACTGGTGCCCGAAATTCGTCATCGGCTGCGGCAACGCCTTCGTCATTACGCTGATGGAGAACATGCTCGGTGCTACGCCGGATTCGATTTTCCAGCCCCCGCGCCGGGCTCTGTCGCAGATCGAGCTCGATCTTTCGACGGTGATCTTTGACAAGATCGCGCAGGTGCTGCGCTCCGGGGTGAATGCTCCGGGCGGCTTCGAGACCACTCTGGAGAAGCCACACAATGCCGATGCAAGGCCGGTGCAGGAAGAAGAAGCTTCCGATCCCTTTGCCATGTCCATTCGCGTGGAAATGAAACTCGGCAAGGTGACCTCCGAATTCTTCCTCGTCGTTCCGCAGAAGTATCTCTTGAAGACGACGATAACTCTGCCGAAGTCAAAGGGCGACTTTTCGCGTGAGCAGGACGCCTGGTCGGAAAGCATGTCCGAGCAGGTGCGCCAGTCACGGGTGACGCTGGAAGCCAAAATTCCGCTTCAGGCACTGACACTCAATACGATTTCCAAGCTTGTCGCCGGCGACGTGATCGCCTTCCGCGACAAGGAAGAGATCGTTGTCGATGTCAGCGCCAACGGCCGCGAAATGTACAACTGCGAGTTCGGCAGGAGCGGCGAAAACTACACTGTCCGCGTCAAGGACAATGTGAGCAACGAAAACGACATTTTGAAACATTTGCTCGGCTAGAGCGAAGGACCTCTGGGCCTTGCGGCGAGAGACCAGTAGTCGATTGATTTAGAACGGGAATGCTACTTTCATGGCGACAAAGAAGACAGTTTCGACGGAAGAAAATGCACTGAACCCATCGGATTCGGACTTCGATTTCGACAATGCGGTCAGCGACCTCCGTGGTGTAATGAAACATGATGCCGATGGCACAGCGCCGGCGGCTGACGACAGTTTCGGTTTCGACTTTCCGGCCGGAAACGAAACAGGCTCAGAGTTGCCGGCATTCGGTGACGTGGCAACCACAAGCGACTTTGGCGGAGCCTCCGATTTCGGCGGCAGCAGCGATTTCGGGGCATCCAGCGATTTTGGCGGGAGCAGCGATTTCGGCTTTTCCGCACCTGAAATGAAGCCGACTGCGGGCTCGGGGCTGAACGGCAACCTCGACCTCATCATGGATATCCCCATCGATGTTCATGTCGTGCTCGGAACAAGTCGCATTTCGGTGTCGAATCTGATGAACCTTCAGGAAGGCGCCGTGGTGGCGCTCGACAAGAAGATCGGCGAACCAGTCGATATCACCGTAAACGGGCGCCGTATCGCCCGCGGCGAGATCACGGTTCTCGAAGACGACGACACCCGCTTCGGCGTGAAGCTCATTGAAGTCATGAGCTCCAAGACTTCCTGAACAGGAAGTCGGAAGCAAAGAGGAAAAGACCATGATGGACTTTGAAGACTTCGGCGGGGCATTGACAGACAAACCTCTTACCCAGGCAGAAAAGGCAGCCGCGGTGCTGCTCGCCATGGGAAAGAATGTCGCCGGAAAGCTGCTCAAATTTTTCACCCAGGCGGAACTGCAGGCGATCATCGCCGCAGCGCAGACCCTGCGCACCATCCCGCCGAATGAACTTGCACAGCTCGTCAACGAGTTCGAAGACCTGTTCACCGAAGGTGCAGGCCTTATGGACAACGCCAAGGTCATCGAAAGCATCCTTGAGGCGGGTCTTACCCCGGAAGAGGTCGACAGCCTGCTTGGACGCCGCATGGCATTCCAGTCCTATGAAGAGTCCATCTGGGACAGGCTGCAGGAAGCCGATCCGGATTTCATCGCGGCTTTCCTGATGCGCGAACATCCGCAGACGGTGGCCTATATCCTATCGATGCTGCCATCCGGTTTCGGCGCAAAGGTGCTGCTGAAACTGCCCGACGGCCAGCGCGCCGACATCATGAACCGTACGGTGAACCTGAAGAACGTCAATCCGAAGGCTGCCCAGATCATCGAGAACAAGGTTGTCGACCTGATCACCGAGATCGAGCGCGAGAAGAACTCCGTCGGCCCGATGAAGGTTGCGGAACTGATGAACGAACTGACCAAGCCCGACGTCGATACGCTGCTCAACTCTCTCGAGGAGATCAGCCAGGATGCCGTCGCCAAGGTTCGTCCGAAGATCTTCCTCTTCGAAGACATTCTCCTCATGCCGCAGCGCAGCCGCGTGCTGTTGTTGAACGACATCTCCGGCGACGTGCTCACCATGGCGCTGAGAACGTCTTCGGCGCAGCTGCGCGAAAGCGTTCTGTCCTCGATCAGCCCGCGTTCGCGTCGCATGATCGAATCGGATCTTCAGATCGAAATGCCCGGCACGAACCCGCGCGAGATCGCGATTGCACGCCGCGCCATCGCACAGGAAGCACTGCGTCTTGCAAACTCGGGCCAGATCATCCTCAAGGATCCGGAAGCCCAGGCAGAAGGTGCTGCCGCCTGAGACGCGGCATGAAGATATTTCCGCGCGCCGGATCCGGCGCGCGGAACTGTATCGGACGTTGTTGATAAACCCGATACCGGCAGGGCATGCGATTGCCCCTATTCGATCCCCCGCATAATGTCTGGCCATAGCTTGCGCATCCGCCCGGAAAACCCGGTTTTCAGATCGGTGCGTCGTTTCTAGGTTTCTACAGCGTTCCTGTTCCCGCGGAGACAACGGAGCGGCCGACTGTAACTTGCGGGGTCTGTTCCAGGGCCGTCAGGAAGGCGCTCGTGTCCGACGATCAGGACAAGGACAGTAAAACAGAAGACCCGACAGAGAAAAAGATTCGGGACACGATGGCTGAGGGCAACACGCCCTCATCACGCGAGATCCCGATCTTCGCGTCGTCTCTCGCCTTCTACATCTATCTTGTCTTCTTCCTGCCAACCGGCGCCGCGCGGCTGGCGGAAACATTGCGCGATATCCTGGAACAGCCCGACCAATGGCGTCTTCAGTCGGCCAACGATCTTGTCTCACTGTCGGTCAGGCTCGCGTGGGATGCCAGCGCAATGCTTTTGCCGGTCGCCATTCTTTTCATAGTCTTCGGGCTTGGGTCCAATATTGCGCAGCACATGCCCGAGTTCGTGCTGAAGCGCATCACGCCTCAATATAACCGAATCTCGCCGGTGCAGGGGTGGAAGCGTCTCTTCAGCATGGCGGGACTGGTCGAATTCGGCAAATCGATGTTCAAGATCATCGTGGTCTCGATCGTGATGGTCATGGTGCTGAAGGCGGATTATTTCCGTTCGCTCGACGCACTCTTTTCCGACCCGCAGGTCATGCTCGTCGAAATGATGGTCGTGATGAAGAAGATCATGATCGTCATCCTCTTCGCGACCGGCGTTCTCGCGATCGTCGACTATATGTGGACGCGGCACCATTGGTATTCGAACATTCGAATGACCAAGCAGGAAGTGAAGGACGAGTTCAAGCAGTCGCAAGGTGACCCGCTCGTAAAGGCCCGTATTCGCTCTATCGGCCGCGATCGCGCCAGACGACGCATGATGACCAATGTTCCGCGCGCGACACTCGTCATCACCAACCCTACCCACTATGCAGTGGCATTACGTTACGCCCAGGGCGAGAGCGAAGCACCGATGGTGGTCGCCAAAGGCCAGGATCTGGTCGCTCTCAAAATCCGCGAACTGGCTCAACAGCACAACATCCCCATCTTCGAGGATCCGCCATTGGCGCGTTCGATGTTCGCACAGGTGTCGGTGGATGGCGTCATTCCCCCGGCCTTCTACAAGGCGGTGGCGGAACTCATCCATCGCGTCTATGCGGCACGGGCAAGGCGCGGCCGGCCTAGATAGGGCCTAGATCATTTCCGTCTTTCTTCGAAACACGAAACTGCTCTATCTCTTTATTTCCAAGCAATTCCGGACGCAAAACCGGTTTCCACTTTTGCTGGAATTGCTCTAACGGGTCAGGTGATGTAACCGAGCCTGATCGCCTTGGCGATCGCCTGGATCCTGTTGACGGAATCAAGCTTGATTGTCGCAGAGCCGAGATAGGCGTTTACCGTGTGCACGGAAAGGCCCAGCTTTTCGGCTATTTCTTCGCTGATGCGGCCATCGCCGGCCAATTGCAGGCAGGCAATCTCGCGCTCGCTGAGCGATTCGGCAGGTACGCTTCGCCGCTCGTCCAATGCGAGCAGGTCCATCATGATCTGGCAGCTTTCCACGTGCTGATCGATTACGGCACCTGCAGTCAGGGAGAGCTGATCGGCGAAGAACGCCACATAACCATTGCCGAGTGCCCCCAGGCGCACAGGGAAAACCACGCCCGAGAAACTCAAGGCAGCTGTCGCAAGCCGCCTGACCAGCGGGGAAAACTCCCCTGCATCCAACATGCTGCCTTCGCGGGCACCGCTCCAGACCAGGGGCAGAAGCGACATCTCGACGTGATCGAGCAGGGTCTCCTCGAACTCGCCAAGAAGCTGTCTGCCGAGTTCTGCCGCGTTGGCACCCCAGTTATCAAGCTCGCATACCAGCTTCCGCTTGTTGGGGAGCCCGGCGCCGGTGATCCGGAAAACGGCAAAGTTGCGGGCCTTCAGGCCTTTCTGCATGGCAATCAGTTTGGGAAAAATATCCGACCTGCTCGAACCACGCTGCAGGCGCAGGTGTTGAGCGCTGCCCGGTCCCTCCGCTGTGCCGCCTCGCGAATAGCCCATTCCGTTGCCGCCCTTATACCAGATTATTGCGAACCGCGTAGGCAATCGCCTCTGAGCGGGTCTTGGTCGCAGTCTTGCGCATCACACTGGTGATGTAGTTGTTGATCGTATTGCGGGAGATGCCGAGGATCACCGCGATCTCGTCACTCGTCTTGCCCTCGGCAATCCAGAACAGGCATTCAAGTTCCCGTTCGGTCAGTTCGAAATCCCGCTCGGTGCGCGATTCAATACTCTCGACGAAGCTTGCTCCGTAGGCTGCCAGAAGACCAATTTCCTTCAGGTGTTCCTGCGAAAGAATGGTGCCTTCGGCAAATAGCAACATCAGCGAAAACCGTGTCCGGCCGACGGAAAAGGTCAGAGCGCAATATTGGCGGCTCAACGTGTCGGGCAAGACGACGTTTTCCGGCAAAAGCGCGAAGCTTGGCGTCAGGACAGAGAAGCATTTCTCGAGCTCCGTCGATCGCGCATAGGCACTGGCCAGCTCTGTCCCGAGCCGCCGGACAAGATCAAACGGCCAGTTCGAGGTGACGATGAAGTCCAAGCCCTGTTCCTGGATAAGGTCGTATCGAGCCAGAAGAAAATGGGAAGCGCCGACATGATCTGCCAGCAGTCGCATGATTACCTGCAGGTTTTCGGAGCCGGCCAGCGCGGAAAGGCGACGGACTAGCTCTTCGCGAGACATCATCCGGTTGTGATCAATCTCTTGAGGAGAGCGCCCTTGCACCGAGACATCCTTGCCCGATAACTCCATTCGTTATCTGCTCCTGCTGCGTCATTAAGACCTCGCCTGAAGAAGCCTATCCGAGTTTCCGTGTTACCGACACCTGCTGCACCCCTGCCCCAGGAGTTCGAAACCGCCGACGAATCATCTTCAGTTTAAGAGAAGCGCCCCCAATTGCCATCATGCGCCGTTCGAATTTCCCCAGATGCTGCGCGAGTGTCACATATGGTACTAAAGTGACGCAGCTGAATTCGTTCCAATTCGCGCAAAAAAGGGCCGGATTTGCATCCGACCCTTTGGATCATATCTGTGTGATCTCGACTTATGCCGCTTTTTCGAAGGCCCATTTGCGAAGGATCTTTGCGGCGCGCTCTTCGGAGATCTCAACCATGCGAGAGAGGCGCTTTTCCGGGCCTTCCTTGACACGGCGGTTGAAACCATCGCCTTCTTCGTCGCCCATGAGGTCGCCGCTGCCATCGAAACCGAAGTCTGCGCCGAAGCCATCCATGAGGGCGGGGCTGCCGCCGGCGGGAGAGAAGTCAGGCAGTTCCAGGCCGGCGCCATCACCGATCGTCTCACTCGATGCCGTGTTGCCGGCAACCGTGCGAACCAAAGGACGCAGGCCGAGCCAGATGACCAGGAAGGCGACACCGAGGAAGGCCAGCGAGTTGATGATGCCCCCCAGGTTGCGGGTAAGAACTTCCGTGATGCTCGGACCGTTTGCGGCTTCATCAAGCAGCTGGGTTTCGAGGAAGTCCATGGCCGTGAGGGTGACGACGTCGCCACGATCTGCACTGATGCCTGCGGCGGAGCTGACGATCTTCTGCATCTCGGCCAGATAGGCGTCGATCTTGGCCTGGTCTGCCGGTTCGCCAACCATCTGGGCGATACGGCCCCTGTTGACAACGACGGCAATCGAGACTTTTTCGATCACATAGCCGTTGCGGGTCGTCGCAATGGTCTTCTGGTTGATCTCGTAGTTGGTCTGCTCTTCGCGCTTGTCGGACTGATCGGAAGACTTCGGACCATTGTTGCCACCCTGCTCGGGCGCAGCCTGGGGAACGTTCTGCTCGACAGTTGCAGCATTGTTCTCAGCCGATTGTTGCGACTGCGCGTTCTCTCTCGTTGCACGAACCGAGCGTTCTACGCGGGAGTTCGGGTCGTAAACCGTTTCCTGGGTCTGCTGGGTGTCAGTGTTCAACGCCGCCGTAACGCTGGAGCGGAAATTGTCCATGCCGAGGAAAGGTGCAAGCGCCTTGTCGATATTGGTTTCGATTTCGGACTGAACGGACTGAACGATGCCGAGCGAACGGCTGATCTGGCTATTGCCGCCATCATCGCCCGCAGCGAGCAACTGGCCGGTCGAATCAAGAATCGTGACGTCTTCCACATCAAGCCCCGGAACAGCCGAAGCAACCAGGTGGCGGATGGAAGAGGCTGCCTTGCGGCCGGTCGACGACCCGGCGCGGATCATCACCGAAGCCGTGGGCTTCTGCTGTGCACGGCGGAAATTTCCGACATCGGGCATAACGATATGGACGCGGGCGGCGGAAACACCGCTGATCTGCTGGATCGATCGCGAGATTTCACCTTCCAGCGCGCGAACCCGCGTTACTTCCTGCATGAAGGAGGTGAGGCCGAGCGATCCCACATTGTCGAAAAGTTCGTAACCGGCGTTGGAGCTGTTCGGCAGTCCACGTTCTGCCAGCATCAGGCGCGCCTTGCCGGTGTTTCCGACCGGAACCTGAATGCTCTTTCCGTCAGAGCCAACCTCGAAAGCCATATTGGCTTCGGCAAGCGCCATGCTGACCTGATTGAGATCGCTGGACTCAAGGTTCACGTAGAGCGTCTCGTAGGCAGGCTTATTAACAAACATCGCTGCGGCAATGACAATCGCGATTGAAATCGCACCTGTAGCAGCCAAGGCAATAAGTTTCGTCTGACCTAGAGATGCCAGATTTCTAGTAATTTGTGAAAATTGAGCTAACAGATTCATTCTGTTCCCACATCGCCGAACACGGTTATAGAGCTAATGCTCAAGCCGCACCCTAAGAGCCGAAGCTTGTGCGAGCGTTTCCGTAATTTGGAATGTGGGAGCAGCCGCGAAGGATCGCGACCTGCTCTTCAGGGCAAGAGTTAAAAGAAGTCGAAGTCGCCCGCGGCCTTGCTTAGCGGCTGCGAATGGCCATGCCGCATGCCACTGCCCAGCGATCGCTGCATGTCGGCAAGCTTGACCAGGCTGAGTGCCGTGGAAACATCCACTTTCCATTCGCTGGGAATGGAGCCGGTGATGGTGTCGATGAATTCGGCCAGACCACGCGTCTTCTGCACGGCGAGGTCAATGCCCTGCAGGATTTTCATCGTGTCGGGCGACTGAAGAACATTCTCCCCGCCGACTTCGAGGATCTGCGGTTCCACACGCTCGATCAGATAGGCAACGTCATGCAACTCGGAAACAAGCCGCATCAGAACATCCGGCAGGGCCTCCTCCGGGGCAGAGGTCGGTGGCGTAACAGTATCGTTCATAGCCATTCCAAGATATGAATTGAGGTGACGATCAGAAAAATTCGATGGAGTTGTCGACCGGCTTGGGCGGCGTGCGGACAGGGCGCTGCTCCAGCGCGACCGTTCGCTGCGTTTCCGCACCCGTCAGTGGGTATTGCCTGGCACGACCGTGCACAGGCCAGTATTCAAGCTTACGGCCGTGTTCGCCTCCCGTGGAGGAGCCTACGACCTGAATGCCTTCGTCTCTCAAGAACTGCATTGCAAAGGCTGCATTCTGTTCGCCGACATTCGAGAAGCTCGCGATCGTCTTGGCGCCGCCGAAGACCTTCGCCTCCAGCCGGTCACGCCGAGCGCCCTTCTTCAGGAGACCGTTGATCAGCAATTCCATCAGATGCACGCCATAACGTGTCGCGTCACCGCCCGATGCCATGGCCCCGCCCGAGCCAGGCAACAGGAAGTGGTTCATGCCGCCGACACCGGCGACAGGATCACGCAGACAGGCGGCCACGCACGACCCAAGTATCGTCGACAGGACGACGTCAGGGTCGTCGATGACCTTGTACTCCCCCTGGATGATATGGACGCGCCTGCCCGCGACGGCATCATTCATTTGAGGGCTCCGAACACTGCTTCGATAGCGGCCTTCATCTTTTCGATGGTGAACGGCTTGGCGAGAACGTTGTTGGCGCCAAGCTGGGCTGCCTTCTGGACAAGCGCGCGATCACCCTGAGCCGTCAGGATGATAAAGGCCGCCTTCTTCGTGTTAGGGTTGGAACGTACGGCCTGAAGAAAACCGATACCGTCCATGTTCGGCATGTTGAAGTCGGAAATGACCAGATGATGTGGCTGTTCGGTCATGATTTTCATGCCCTGAACGCCATCGCCAGCGGAGGTGATCTGCTTGAAGCCAAGCTGTGTCAGAGCATCGCTGAGCAGCAGACGGCTGGTGACCTGATCGTCGACAATCAGAACTTTGATTTTTTCGGCGAGAGACATTTATTCGGTACCTTCTTTTCGGGCGGCAGTTAATTTCAAGATTTCTTCTCCAATGGAGCCCAAGGGTAGTTGCTGCTCGACGGCACCCAGTTCATAGGCGACCCTCGGCATCCCATAGACCACACAGGTCTTCTCGTTCTGTCCGATCGTGCGGGCGCCGGCGCTGCGCATCTTCAGAAGTCCGGAAGCCCCGTCGCGCCCCATGCCTGTCAGAATGACGCCAACCGCGTTGCGGCCGGCCAATTCCGAGACCGAATCGAACAGGACATCAACCGACGGCCGATGGCCGTTCACGGGGTCCTTTTCGACCAGTCGGCAGCATGGTGCTGACGGGTTTGCCACCTGCAAATGTCGTTCGCCACCGGGCGCGAGATAGATCTTGCCGATCTCCAGGCGCGCGCCATCGGTTGCTTCTTCCACGACAGGGGCGCAGATACGATTAAGACGTTCAGCAAAACTTTTGGTAAACGTCGGAGGCATATGTTGAGTGATTACTGTCGGCGGGCAGTTTTGCGGGAATTTTTGCAACACCGTAATCAGAGCCTCTACCCCTCCGGTAGAAGATCCGATGGCGACAACCTTTCGCCCGACGCGATAATCATGCACGGACATCGGCGGCGCAACCGGGGCCGGAGCAGATGTTGCGGTAAACCTTCGGCCCGAACGGGCAGCCGCCTTGACCTTTTCAGCGAGATCCATGAACGGGCGGCGATCGCCCGGAGCCGGCTTGCCGACGCAGTCGAAGGCACCGATTTCGAGTGCGGCCAACGTGGCGTTGGCGCCATGATGCGTCATCGTCGAAACCATGATGACCGGCATAGGACGCAAGCGCATGATCTTTTCGAGGAACTCTAGCCCGTTCATGTTCGGCATCTCGATATCGAGCGTGACGACGTCCGGGTTGAGCTGCTTGATAGCGGCGCGTGCCTCCATGGCATCGCCAGCCTGACCGATGACGCTGACGTCCGGATCGGAATTGAGCACGGCGGTGATCAGGCCCCGCATCGTGGGGCTATCGTCTACAACGAGGACGCGTGCTGGCGCGCTCATGCCTTCCTCCCTGCATGCTTGCCCATATAGCGATAGGTGGTGATGCCGATGTTATCGAAGTGATGCTTGGCGTCGCCCGACACGCGCTCGGAATGACCGATATAGAGATGACCGCCATCCGGGAGCAGAGATGCGAAACGCGACCAGATCTTCACCTGGGTCGGCTCGTCGAAATAGATCACCACGTTGCGGCAGAAGATAACATCGAAACCTCCCTTGAAGGGCCATTGGGCCATCAGGTTGAGTTCGTTGAAGGTGATCAGCTTCTTGACCCGATCGTCGATCTGGCACTTGCGCCGACCGTTGACGTCGACGTCGCGGAACCATTGCTTGCGCATGGCTGGCGAGATGCTTTCCAAAGCGTTCTCGTCGTAGGCGCCGGCTCTCGCCGTCTCGAGGATCTTGGGATCGATGTCGGTCGCCAGGATACGGAAATCGTAATCGGCGGCATTGGGGAACATCGCCAGAACGGTCAGCGCGATAGAGTATGGTTCCTGTCCGTCGGAGCAGGCAGCCGACCAGATGCGAACGCGGCCACCGCTCTTGGCGCGGTTGATCAGGCCCGGCAGGACGTCGTCGCGCAGATGTTCGAAATGATGGTTCTCGCGGAAGAAGCGCGTGAAGTTGGTAGTCAAATGCGAGAGCATCTCGCGACGAACCGCAGCACCTTCAGGAGAGGAGACAAGCGTGCAATATTCCCGGAAACCGCGCAGGCCCAGGTTGCGGATGTGTTTCGACAGACGCGAATAGACGAGAGACGCCTTGGAATCATTGAGATAGATTCCAGCATCGGCATAGATCATTGCAGCGATCTCGGAGAGATCACGACGTGTCAGCGGATATTCTCCGCTCGCAAGGACCTCATCCGGCGACAGCCGGCTATCAAGCGCGCCCAACGGCATCATGCAGCTTCACTTTCCTTGTCGTGAGCTTTCTCGGGGAAGAGGGCATCCAGCTCGATCAGGCAGATCATCCGCGTGTCGATTGCCAGGATTCCCCTCGCGTACTGCTTTTCCAGATCCGACGAAACTTCCGGAACCGGCTGGATACTATCCTCGGTAATCGTAAGGATATCGGAAACGGCCTCGACCAGCAGGCCGACAACCTTGCTCTTTACCTGCGCAACGATGATGACGTGGCGCGCCGTAGGCTCCGCCACCTTCATGCCCAGCCGCGCGGACATATCGATAATCGGCAAGACCGCGCCGCGCAAATTGATCACGCCCATGACATAAGGCGGAGCGTGCGGCATCGGGGTGGCCTGTGTCCATCCGCGGATTTCGCGGACGGACATGATGTTCACGCAAAATTCCTGATCACCGATCCGGAAAGCGATCAGCTCCCGGGCTCCCTGCGACAGAGATTTTACGGCATAAGATACGCTCATCGCCCCGGTTATCCTGCTGCTGCAAGCGACATTTCAGGCTTCAGCGACTGACCGCGTGAGGCGCCGACAACCGCATCAACGTCAAGGATGAGCGCCACGCGTCCATCGCCAAGGATGGTTGCAGCAGCAATGCCCGGGACGTGGGTGTAGTTTGCCTCAAGCGACTTGATGACGACCTGACGCTGGCCCTGGATGGCATCGACCATCAGTGCGCGCTGGCCACCACCTTCGGATTCCACCAGAAGCGCCACGCCATCGACCGGATTGGCCTGGTTAGCGCGGAAATTGAGGATACGTCCGACATCGACCAGCGGGCAGAACGAGTTGCGGATCGAGATGAGCCGCTGGTTCGAACCGAAGGAGTGGATGGCGGAAGCTTCCGGCTGCAGGGTCTCGACGATCGCCGTCAACGGGACGACCAGCGTCTGGCCAGCAACTGTGACGACCATGCCGTCAAGAACGGCGAGCGTCAGCGGCAGGCTCATGGTGAAGGTCGAGCCGAGGCCCGGACGCGAGGAGATCGAGATACGACCGCCGAGTGCCTGGATCGAACGCTTGACGACGTCCATGCCGACGCCGCGGCCGGAAATGTCGGAGATCTTGTCGGCCGTCGAGAAGCCCGGCGCAAAGATCAGGTTGTCGATTTCCTCGTCCGACAGGTTGGCATCGGGCGAGATGAGATCGTTGTCGATCGCCTTCTGCTTGACGCGCTCGCGGTTGATACCGCCGCCATCGTCGATCAGCTCAATGAGGATGCGACCCGAACGGTGCTTTGCCGAAAGCTTGATCGTGCCTTCCGGATCCTTGCCGGCGGCCTCGCGCTTTTCAGGGCTCTCGATGCCGTGGTCGACGGCATTGCGGATCATGTGGGTGAGCGGCTCGGCAATCTTGTCGATGACCGTCTTGTCGACTTCGGTGTTTTCACCTTCGGTGACGAGGCGGATCTGCTTGCCGACCATATCGGCCACTTCGCGGACGATACGCGACATGCGCTGGAAGACCGGCTTTACCGGCTGCGCGCGGATCGCCATGACCGAGTCCTGGATCTCGCGGGTGAGCTGCTGCAGCTCTTCGAGACCCATGTTGACGGCGGATGTGCCATTCGTGTCGTTTTCGACGACGCTCTGCGAGAGCATTGCCTGATTGATGACAAGCTCGCCAACGAGGTTGATCAGGCGGTCAACGCGATCGAGATCAACGCGGATCGTCTGGCCAGCGGAGGATGCGGCGGCTTGATTGCTCTGGGCAGCAGCAGCGGCGGCCGCTGCACTTTCCTTCTTTTCGACTGCGGCGTTAACCGCCTTGGCGACACTGGAGGTTGCTTCCGGTACACTGGCTTTGGCTGCGGTCTCGGTTTGTGGCTGAACGGTCTCTGCCGGCTCGTCGTCGAGCGAGGAGAGATCGAACGGTACCGGGATCATCGGCAGTTCTTCGTCCGCTGATGCTTCCGATGGTTTGACTTCCAGCTCGCAATCCCATTCGGCGAATTCGAAGACTGCGCGAACCTCATCCTCGGACTTCGGCGTGGTGATGGAGATCTTCCAGCCGAAATAGGATGCTTCCGGGTCCATGCTTTCCAGGGCCGGGAGGTGGTCGATATCGCAAGCGATGCTCATCTCGCCGAGGCGAGACAGATCGCGGAGCAGAAGGGCTGCTTCGTTACCCTTGGAATAGAGTTCACGCGTCGGCTTGAAGGTGACTTCGTAGGTGAACTGCTCGATCACGTCCTCTTCTTCGCCGAAACCGTCGAAGGTGAAGGGGATCGGCTGGAAGCCGCTGTCATCGGTCGGCTTTGCGACCGGAGCCGCAGCGGCAGGCTTTGCAGCCTTCGGCGCTTCGGCAGCCGGCGGTGCTTCGCCGTTGGCCAATGCCTCAAGTTCCTTGACCAGGCCGCGTGTGCGGCTCTCTTCAACGCTCCCGCCATCACGCGAGCAGGTCACGAGGTCGGCGAGCACGTCGGCCGACTTGAGCATGACCTTCAGGACATCCTGGTTCGGCTCCAGCTTGTTGGAGCGCACGCAGTCAAGCGTCGTCTCGAAGACGTGGGCGAATGCCACGAGTTCTTCCAGACCGAAAGCGCCGGCACCACCCTTGATGGAATGAACGGCGCGGAAAACGGCGTTGACCGTCTCGGGATCGCGATCCCCATCGTTCAGCTTGAGAAGACCGGATTCCAGTTCAGCGAGCTGTTCTTCGCATTCCTGAAAGAAGATCTCTTTGATTTCGTTCATATCCATCGGAGGAATTCCCGGTTCAGGCGGTTACACGCTCGATCGCATCAATGAGTTTTGCCGGATCGAAAGGTTTTACGATCCAGCCGGTTGCACCGGCCTGGCGCGCGCGGTTCTTCTTCTCCGCATCGCTTTCGGTGGTCAGGACCAGGATCGGGACGGCGCGGTATTTTTCGTTACGGCGCACGCCTTCGATAAAGCCGAAGCCATCGAGGCGCGGCATGTTGATGTCGGTAACGATGACATCGGGGTTGCAGCCTTCGAGAACCTCAAGACCTTCGACGCCATCTTCTGCCTGGATCGTCTCGAAGCCGGCATTGTTGAGGGTCACCAGAAGCATGTTCCGGATCGTCCGTGAATCATCCACGGTCAGTACTTTTTTCTTCATTGCTAGATCTCCTTAGCAATTAACTGGGTTTCGCTGATTCCAATCAGCGCAATAGTCTTTTCAAAGGCGTCCGATGCCTTCTCGACGAGGAATGACTTCTTGTCGGCCTGCCATGCGGCGGCGCCGGCAACCAGAACCTGGACACATTGAACGCCAACGCGTTCTACCGCCGAAGCATCGATCACGATGTCCTTGCCGCGCATCGACATGAGCTTGCCGTGCAGCGCAGATGCTTCATTGAGGTCGAGAATTGGCGAGAGCGCCAGTTTTCCCGATGCGGCTTTCCTTGCTGCCATCAGCGTGTTCCTTGCCGTTTGTAAAAGAGCTGTGCCTCAGGCTCAGCCGGTGCGTGATATCGGTCGGTCAGCACGCCAGCCACCGGGGTTGCCGGGCGCCTGTCCTCATAGCCGTTCTGAATGTCGCGCTGCCTGGCAATGCGGAATTCGCGCACCGTGCGGCCGAGTTCGAGAATGACGGTATGCAGTTCGTCGGCGCTTTCGCCGGTGTTGCGGGCAAAGCTCGCATTCGCGCCGATCTCGTGGCTAAGCGAGCCGATCTCGGAAGTGACGCGGTTCAGGCCATCGGCCTGCTCGACCGTGCGGCGCGCGACGCCGGTGATCGCATCGTTGATTTCGCCGACCTGCCGGACGATGCCGCCGATCGCCGCCTGGGTGCGTTGAACCATGTCTACGCCTGCGCCGACCTGTGACTTGGTGCCGCTGACCAGCGTCTTGATCTCGCGGGCCGCATCGGCAGAACGCTGCGCAAGCGCCCTGACCTCCTGAGCGACGACGGCGAAACCGCGGCCGCTATCGCCTGCGCGAGCGGCTTCGATGCCGGCATTGAGCGCAAGGAGATTGGTCTGGAAGGCGATCTCGTCGATGACACCGATGATCTCGCCGATCTTTTCGGCGGAATTCTCGATATCGGTCATGGCGCTGATCGCACGGCCGACGATCTCGCCGCTTTCCTCGACCGAACGACGGGTCGCGACGACCGCGCTTTCGGCAGCCGAAGTTCCTGTAACGCTTTCCTTGACGAGGGTGGAAAGCTGATGAAGGTCGTTATGCACCGACTGCGCCCGGCGCGCCTGCTCTTCGGAAGCGGCGGCGAAAGTGGAAGCGTTGCGTGCCATGGCGTCGGTCAGACCGATGGCCTGCAAGCCGGCATTATCGATCACGCCGACGGAAGCGCGCATTCCGCCAATTGCATTCGACAGCAGTTCGGCAAGTTCGCGATAGGCTTCCGGCACATCGTCCGGCAAGGCGGCGGTCAGGTCACGCTCGGCGAGCGCGCCGATGACGGCGGCAAAAGTGTCGACAGCTTCAGCCTGATCCGCGCTACGCTGATCGGCAAGCGCACGCTGGTGCTTCTGCCTCAGTTCATTGAAGCGAATGGAGACGGCGATTTCGACGTCGACCATGACGAGACGCAGGATCGCGGCGAGCAGGTCACGCAGTTCCTGTTCACGTCGGCGAGAACCGGGAAGGAAAGAGCGCGGAGCGAAATCTTCGACAGCACCAAGAACAAGATGTTCGAGCATCACCGAGTGGCCGGCAATGTGCCAGCGCGGATCAAGCCCCATGCGGCTCTCGGTGTCCGACAGAACCTTGACGCGATCGGCATAGAGCGCGTCGAAACGCGCGTCGGTCAGCACGGCCCAATGGGACGCCTGAAGATCGTTCAGACGGTCGACCTGCTGTTCGGTCTCGAAATGACTGGACGCTTCCGGAGAGGACTGCAGGCGGGTAAACAGATCGCGCAGACCGTTCTTCAGATGACCTTCAAGCTGGGGGCGACAGCGGCGAAGCAGGTCGCACAGATCGCCGTCGAGACCGGCAAAAGCCAGTCTCTCGCCAAGGCTGCCTGCCTGGCGACGTCGTCCCTGTTCGCTTGGCGTGTCCTGCACCAAAAATCGTCCCCAAAAACCACACGAACCGAAAACTGGCCGTGAGAGAAGCCATGCGGGTCAGAGACTGGAGATGAGCAATGATTGCCTCGACCACGGAAATTATCCGTGCCGTGCAAAAGCGGTCATCGCAGTTTTTCTGACTTTTCAAGAATGGATACCGGATTCAAACCGGTACGGGCTTGGCGGCTTCATGCCTTGGTGAGTAGACCGCAGTCGTCCCATTTCGCCGTATGTCCAATTTGTATGGTTAATTCCTTGCCCGAAGGTTAATGGACAGTGGATCTCGGCCGATTTGCGACACAACTGCAGTAGATTAAGACGGTATCCGAGCACCATACCAAGTAACTGCAAGCCAGGGTTTTACCCTTTCAATTATTGCGGTTAGTGTAATCGGCGATTGCTCTCAACCCGTCCTTGTTACCGAGATCGGCCAAGGCTTGGAATATCCGCATCGCTTCCGCCTGCCGACCGATGTTCATAAGGGCATATCCGCGCAGGCTCATAAGGTCTGTCTGTTCAGGGACGATCTGCGCTCGCTGGTCGAGTGCGATCAGTGTTTCCCGATAGCGAGCCGACTTGAAGGAGGTGACGGCGCGGTCAGCGAGAATGGAGGCCTGAAGTTCAACGGCGCGCGTATTGTTCTGCGGTGCGAGAGTGGCGGCCGCTGCCGCCTTGTCGGTGAGACCGACCCGCAGATAGGCAAGGCTCTTGCCATAGGCGGCATCCGAGCGGGCCGCCTGCGACGAGGCCATCGTTGCGACATCGAACGCCTGCGCTGCTTCCAGCGGACGATTGAGATCCATCAGGCACCAGCCGCGAGCCAAGGCCTGATCTGGCGAAAGCTGACGCGGATCGACCGTAGAGGCACATCCCCTGTGAGCGGGAGCCGTGCGGGCAGCTGCTGCGCGCGCGACACGTGGTGCACGCTCGACCGGCACGGGACGGTATGTCTGTTGGGCAGGTTCAGGCTGGCGGACATAGGCCTGCTGATAGGACGGGGCCTGCTGACGCGGCTGAGGCTGCATTTGTTGCTGAACCGGATATTCCTGGTCCTGATATTGCGGGGCTTGCATCTGCTGTGACTGTTGAGCCGGATACTGCCGCATCTCCGGCTGCGGCGGCGTCAGCTGCGACAGATAATCCTGCCCCTGCAAACGGCGGCGCTCGTCTTCGCCCAGATTGGCGATACGGTCGGACCGGCCCGCCCAGGCGCGCTGGATTGCGGAGACACCCGCTCTGTCGCCCAGATCATTGCGGCTCAGAACCAGACCATAGGCGGAGGGCTCGTCATCCGGTTTCCAGGTCAGGGCTGCGGCGAACCATTGAGCGGCCGTTGCCGGCTGGCGCATATAGCGCGCATACCAGCCGAACTGCTGAGCGGCTGCGGCGTCCTTTGCTTCGATCACAACCGGCGCCATGCGCGCCAAAACTTCTTCCTGCAGGATCGGCGGCGGATCGAGGGCCAGAAGGTTGGCAACGGCTGCCATGTAGGCGGCCTTCGAGCCAGGCGAGGTATCGCGCCACTTGTAGAGCACGTTTTCAGCTTCGAGCGGCGAGTTTTGGCGTGTCAGTGTCAGGGCCAGACCTTCGGCCGCAGACGCGGTCTCTTCCTTGGTTAAAGCCTTGCGGAACCAGCGCTCGGCGCTGCCAAGATTATCACGGCGATAATAATACCAGCCGAGCAGCAGCGCGTCAGACGCCAGCTCATCCGTCTCGGCCAGTCTTTCCAAGCGGGTCAGATACTTGTCGGCAACGACGAGCTTCGGGTCGGTATTGCCCTCTCCCACCAGACGGCGGGCGAGATCATCACGCAGGCTTTCGAATTCAGGCTGGCCATCCGGGCCTGTGCGCTCCTTCGACAGCAATTCCTCAATCATGCCCGGCGACAGCAATTCGCTCGCCTTCTGCACCGTGGCCAGCCGCTCCGGCGGGTTATCGCAATTGCTGAGCACATAGAGATAGGCATCGCGCGCCCGCGGCTTGCGGTCGGTGTCTGCAAAAGCCTCTGCAAGACGCCAGAGAACATCGACTTCGCTGCATGTCAGAAGCGTCGGGTTTTCGGCGGCAATGCGGATGACCTCATCGTAGGTCTTGGCATCGGATGCAGCCGCCAGCCGGCTACGCGCTTCGGCAAGTTTCAGTCGGTCAAGAAGATCGGCAGGCGGCTGCCAGCTGGGCTCGGCAGCCTGGCGATCGGAGATTGCCTTGCGCACATCGGCATAACGCGCCTGCGCATAAAGGGCCCACATGTTCTCCAACTGCGGATCGGTCGTAGGGCGCGCGGCAAGCGGATCGGCGGGGGGCGTCCAGTTGGGATAGAGTGCACGCAGGCGGGAGATTTCAGCCTGAAGGCGGGCGGTGTCGCCACGTGCCGCAAAATAACGGAGGGCGCTTTCATCCACCTGCGGAACTGCGGCGGAAGCTTGTGGAGCGGGTCTAGTCTGGCTCTGTGCAGCCGGCTGGTTCTGGAACTGCTGCGAGATTTGGGCGCTTTCCTGAGGGGCCTCGGATGCCGGCTGTTCCTGGGAAACGACAAGCGACGGGCGCCCTACCCTCTGTTCGGATGACGATGACGATGACGACTGCAGCCGGTTCGTGCGGTTGGCATCTGTGCCCTGCATTCCCGAATCAACGGCAGCCAACGAGCCGGTGATCTCGCTGAAATCGACATCAGACGTCCGTTTGTAAGCGATCAATGCCACCGCGGCCATGCCGAAAGCGGCTAAAGAGATCAGCGAAAACCGCATTTGCACCCCGGTCCCTGTCCATCCAGATCGTTTCGGCCCGTGCACACAAGCCGACATTTGACAGCAATTGGTTAAAGAATGAGGACATATGGTTAACGAACAATTTAGATTTGGTCAGTTATTAAGAAATCACGAATACACAAAGGTGACTCGAACCGGCAGGCGTCCGCAAATGCCGGTCCGGTGACCCTCGCAGAAAGCGGGCAATGAGTAGTGAGTGTCTGCCCCAGGACTGGATTTCGATGACGGACAGACACTTCTTGACTTTGCAGCCAGGACGTCGGAGCGGCCAGACGACACTGCTGGCTCTTGTCGGGCTTGCCGCACTGACCCTTGCCGGATGTGGCGGAAAGCCGATCCAATCCGAACCTTTCATAAAGAATGTTCCGCCGGAACAGGCGATGATCATGCCACCACCGGGAGGCCCTTCCGTGGTCAGCATCATCGAGCGGCGCTTCAACAACGCCATCTCCCAGGACATCCATCTCGCGACCGACGCATCGACACCCGGCCAGAACATGCTGAAGGTCCAGCTGTTCGGCACCGAGAGCGCCTATCGTCATGCGGACAACAGTCTCGGCATGTCCTCGATTACCGAAGGGCGCATTTCATCTGAAATGCGTCAGTCGCTGCCGCGCATCGCGATGGCCAAGTCGCAATTCTATGTCCAGAACGCCTATGGCCCGTTCGGTTATGCTTTCGGGCGCGGCAGGGGGTCCGACCTTTGCCTTTACGCCTGGCAGCAGATCCGCACCCGGGACCAGGGCACGCCGTTTGCCAATTACGGCGTGATCCAGATCAGGCTCCGGACCTGCGAGGCGAATGCGACGGAAGCCAAGCTTCTTTCGGTGATGTACAATTTCACCATCAACGCCTCGGTCGATGCGCTCGGCTGGAACCCCTATGGTGCGAACCGCGAGTTCAATTCCGCAGTTGGCACCACCGGCGCGCCGATCTATCCGCGCCCGGCCTCTTCAGAGCCGATCGTCCAGACCCTGCCGCCGCGCCAGACGACATCCTATGCGCCGCGGGTTCAGGTGCGTCGCGCTCAGCCGGCCCCTCAGGCCGTGGCGCCTCAGCCGGTCGCTGCACCTCAGCTTGAGCCGCGCGGTCCGCGCGTGCCCTCGCCTTTCGGCAGCGGCTATTCGGCGCCCACCGGCCAGCCGTCCGCCGGCGATGCCGCGCGAGCATCTTCTTCCGGCGCATCGGTACCGGCTGCTCAAAGGGTGACCGTACCGTCTCCATCCTGCACCATGGCAACCGACGGAGCAGACGTTGTCTGCCGCTGATCCTGTTGCCCGTATTCGGCTCTCATCGAGGTAGTCCGCCATGAGGACACTATATTCAGGCGTCATCTGGGCCGTTGCCACGGTCATGATCATCCTTCTGGTGACGTTGCCGATCAATACGCGCACGCAGCTGATCGCCAGCATTCTCATCGTCACCGTCATGGCGATCATCAAGCTTCTGGATGTCGGCGGGAGATGGCGTCTGGTTGCGCTGGCCTTCGGTACGGGCATGGTGCTGCGCTATGTCTACTGGCGCACGACAAGCACGCTGCCGCCGGTCAACCAGCTGGAAAATTTCATTCCCGGCATGCTCGTCTATCTGGCCGAAATGTACAGCGTGCTGATGCTGTCGCTCAGCCTTTTCGTCGTCGCCATGCCGCTGCCGCCGGCGCGTCCCAGCAGCCGCTCCAGCAGCGACGAGAACCTGCCGACCGTCGATGTGTTCGTGCCGAGCTATAACGAGGACGAGCAGCTTCTGGCCAATACGCTGGCGGCTGCCCGCAACATGGATTATCCGCCGGAAAAGCTGACCGTCTGGCTGCTCGATGACGGCGGCACAGTGCAGAAGCGCAGGGCAAGCAATGTTGCCGATGCGCGCGCGGCCGAAGCTCGCCACGCGAAGCTGAAGCAGCTTTGCGAAGAAATGGGCGTGAACTATCTCACCCGCGAGCGCAACGAACATGCCAAGGCCGGCAATCTCAATAACGGGCTTGCCCATTCGACCGGCGACCTGATCGCCGTCTTCGATGCCGACCATGCCCCGACGCGCGACTTCTTGCTGGAAACCGTCCATTACTTCGAGAAAGACGAAAAGCTCTTCCTCGTGCAGACGCCGCACTTCTTCCTCAATCCGGATCCGGTCGAACGCAACCTCCAGACATTCGAAAAGATGCCGAGCGAGAACGAGATGTTCTACGGCATCATCCAGCGTGGTCTCGACAAGTGGAATGCGTCCTTCTTCTGCGGCTCGGCTGCCGTGCTCAATCGCAAGGCGCTGGAAGTATCCAACGGCTTTTCCGGTGTCAGCATCACCGAGGACTGCGAAACGGCGCTCGACCTGCATGGTCTAGGCTGGAACAGCATCTATGTCGATCGTCCGCTGATCGCCGGACTGCAGCCTGCGACCTTCGCCAGCTTCATCGGTCAGCGTTCACGCTGGGCGCAGGGCATGATGCAGATTCTACGCTTCCGTTTCCCGCCGTTGAAACGCGGCCTCTCGCTTGCCCAGCGTTTCTGCTACATGTCGTCGACGCTGTTCTGGCTGTTCCCCTTCCCGCGGACGATCTTCCTCTTCGCGCCGCTCTTCTACATCTTCTTCGATCTGCAGATCTTTACCTCGTCGGGCGGCGAGTTTCTCGTGTATTCGCTGACCTATATGGCGGTGAACATGATGATGCAGAACTATCTCTATGGATCGTTCCGATGGCCGTGGATTTCCGAGCTTTATGAATATGTGCAGACGGTGCATCTGCTGCCTGCGGTCATCTCGGTCATGCTCAACCCGCGCAAGCCGACCTTCAAGGTGACGGCGAAGGACGAATCCGTGTCGGTCAGCCGTCTCTCGGAAGTCAGCCGGCCGTTCTTCGTGATCTTCTTCATCCTGATCGTCGCCTTTGCGATGAGCATCTACAAGCTCTATACCGAGCCGTTCAAGGCGGATGTGACGCTGGTCGTCGCCGGCTGGAACGTGCTCAACATCATCATCGCCGGCTGTGCACTGGGCGTCGTTTCCGAGCGCGGCGAACGCCAGGCGTCTCGTCGCGTCAAGATCAGCCGGCGCTGCGAATTCGGCATCGATGGCAAGTGGTACACGGCCACGATCAACAACGTTTCGGTCCACGGCGCCCAGCTTGAGGTCTACACCGAAGGCGCGACGGGGATCGCCAAGGATACGATCGGCCATATCCGGTTCCAGCCGTTCAGCGACCTGCCTGTGAGCGAGTTGCCGGTCGATATCCGCAATTTCGACCGCACCGGCGATGTGACTTCGGTCGGTTGCCGCTATGTGCCGCAGAAGACGCTCGATCACCGCCTGATCGCCGACCTGATGTTCGCCAACTCTGCCCAGTGGACCCAGTTCCAGACGGCTCGTCGCAACAATCCGGGCCTGTTCCGCGGTACGTTGTGGTTCCTGTGGCTCTCCGTCTACCAGACAAGCCGCGGTCTTGGTTATCTGATGCGGGATCTCAGCAAGTCGCGCAGCGCAGAGAAAGGCTAGGAGATCGACATGAACAAACTCCTCGTCCTCGCGCTGGTCGCCTGCACGGCCGCTCCCGCTTTCGCCCAACAGGGTGCGACACCGTTCGATATGGGAACGGAACGTCGGGATCGCGGTATTCAGGACACGCCGCCCTCCCCGCCCGCTGCTGCGCCTGTCAATCCCGTGCCGGTCAATCCGGTTCGGCCGGCTCCGACCACTCAGGCTCCTGCGCCGGCTTCAACGCCACCGATCGCAAGGCCGGTTACTCCGCCTGTACAGCAGAACACGCCGGCGCAGTGGAGCGCCCAGCCGCCATTACCGGGCCTTGCTCCGGCATCCTCGCAGGCGACCCCAGTGTCAGGCGCTGTCGATCAGACACGGCGCTACCTGCTTCCGTTTGGTGATATGCGACTGAATGGCGAGATCGAGCAGCGCTCCTGGTCCTTCTATCTGACGGCGGATCAAGCCGGTCGCACTGCAAAGCTGCATGTCGCCTACCAAAACTCGATCTTCGTCGCGCCCGAAACCTCTAAGCTGACGATCACGATCAACGATGTCGTCGTTGCAGCCGAGACCATCGCCTCGGCCGAACAACCCGCCGAGCGGGTGTTCGAGATCCCTGCCGGACTGCTGAAGGCGGGCGGCAATATGGTTCGCTTCGGCACCAACCAGCGCCATCGTACCGACTGCACGGTCGAATCTACCTATGAACTGTGGACGGATGTCGATCCTTCAAGGACCTATCTGTCCTTCGACGGTGCCAACGACCGGCGTCTGGGCACGCTGGACGACCTGCGGGCAATCGGCGTGGATGGCAAGGGCAATACCCGCTTCCGGATCATCGCCCCGGCCCTCGACCAGCTTGGCGCGACCGACACCTTGATGCGCCTTTCCCAAGGGCTTGCTCTGCTTGCCGGAATGCCAAACCAATCGTTCACCTTCAGCAGACAGGCTGATGGCGAGATCCAGCCTGGTGAAGTCGCAGTCTTCATCGGGACGACAGATGAATTGAGGACTGTCGTTCCCAATATTGCGGCGTCCAGCAATTCGGCGGCCGCAAGCTTCGTCGATTATCCGCGCAGCAATGGTGTCTCTTCTCTCGTGCTTTCCGGCCCGAACTGGCCTTCGATCGACGGGCTTGTCGACAGCTTTGTCGCCTCTCTCGACGGCCGCTCGACACAAAGGCTCAACATGCTTTCGACGGAAAGCTGGCGCGGCATGGATACGCCACTACTGTTTTCCGACACCGTGCTCGATTTCTCTGCACTCGGCGTCAACAGCCAGGAATTTACCGGCCGACTGTTCAGAACCAGTTTCACCATCGGCGTGCCGGCTGATTTCTACGCCAATGCCTATGGCGAGGCGCGTATCCTGCTGGATGCCGCCTATACGCCGGACGTTCTGCCGGGCAGCCATCTCGACATTTTCGTCAATGGCAACATCGCGTCCACAGTACCGATCACCTCGGCGGGCGGGGCCATCCTTCGGCAACTTCCGATCAAGCTGACGCTCCGGCATTTCCGGCCGGGCGTTAACACGATTACCGTCGAAGCCGCATTGCGCACGGCAGCCGACGCGTCCTGCGCCCCCGGTGCGAGCAGTGAGGAAAAGCCGCGCTTTGCGATCTTCGGCACATCGCAGTTCCACATGCCGGATTTTGCCCGTATCGCCCAGGTTCCCAATGTCGCGGCAACCGCCGGCATCGGCTTTCCCTATTTCATCGGGCAGGAACCGGTTTCGCTGTTCCTCGGCCGCATCGACGAGCCGACGCTTTCGGCTGCCGCCACCTTTGCCGGCAAGATCGCCAGCGCATCGCATCGGGTGATCCCGCTCAATGTGACAATGTCAGCCGCGCGGATGGCGGAGCGTAACGCGATTTTCGTCGGTGGGATCTCGGAGATGCCGCTCAACGTTCTTTCCCAGCTGAAGATCGATCAGGACAGCCGCAACAGCTGGAGCCCGGACATCACGCCACAGACCGTGACACAGCCCAGTATCAGCCTGCAGGACTGGCAGCAGCGCGCCGACGGCAATTTCTTCAGCCGGCAATTCGAAGAGCTGAGCGGCTGGGCGAAGGACAATTACGACCTGTCGCTTTCAGCGCTTCGCTTCGCACCGCCAACAGACGAGCTCTACAAGCCGCCGAAAACGGCCCATCTTCTCGTGGCGCAGGAAAGCGATCCGACAGGACAGGGAACCTGGACTGCAGTCCTGGCACCGGACAGCGCGCAGCTCAATGAAGGCATGCAGGACATTTCCACGCGCGAAGAGTGGGAAAAAATGGGCGGACGTATCGCAATCTACAGCGGTGCTGAGGAAGACATGGGGAGCGTCCCGGTCAGCTGGTTCCGCTTCATGCCGACACAGGAGCTGAGCTTCAGCAATGCAAGGCTGATCACGGCAAACTGGTTGTCGGACAACATCATGTCCTACGCCCTGCTGCTTGCGGCCGGAAGTGTTCTGCTCGGTCTTGCGACAGGTGGATTGCTCAGCCTGCTCGGCCGGCGGTGACGTCGTCAGCCGGGGAAGCGCTTGCTCATATAGCCGGAGCCATCAAGGCCGAAACGCCAGGGATTGTCCACGGCTTTGGAAATTCCAATCCGCGGGCCGATCACGACCGGTACCGGCTCTGCCGGCGCTCTAAGCCTGAACGGGTGTTCCAGCAGGGACATTCCGTCATGATCGATGGTGATGCCGAGCGCCTGACAAAGCCGGCCGGGGCCTGAACACAAAAGGCGCGGATCGCCCGTGCCGCGACGGGCTTCCATATCCGCCAGACCTGCAAGCGGCTGGACGGCACGGATCAGAACCGCACTGCCGGGTCGGCAGACGAAATTCAAGCACCAGTGGATGCCGTAGGAACGATAGACATAGGCGTAACCGGCCGGACCGAACATGCTCGTGTTTCGGGCATTCCGGCCGCGAAAACTGTGAGAGGCGGGATCATCGGGCTCATAGGCCTCGGTCTCCACGATGATGCCACCGGATCCATCGAGATAGAATTCCGCGCCGATCAGCTCCGGTGCGACGATCGTCGCATCGCGTTCGAAGAAACGAAAATCCATCTTCCCCCGCTGCCGCTCGAGACTGCAAAGCGCCGATATAGGAGATCATTCGTCTTTCAGACAAGCTCCGGTCTGGGCCGATATTTACCCTCTGCTAACGCCATCTTGCATTCAGGCTTTCCCATCGGGGAGAAAAACACATTTATTAGACTAAGCTAAAAAATATCCTTGGGGGAGGCAAAGGATGAGATTGTCCAATATGGCAGCAGCTTACGAACCGATCGGCCCCGACGAACTGGAGCGGCTGCAGACGATTTTCGAGACTGCGCGCTATATCGCATGCATGTCACGTCATGATCCGGCCGCCGAACGGCTCGCGGCAATGGCTATCCGGTTCTATCAACTTGGCATTCGCGACGATGATGCGCTCATCCATACGATCGTCAAAACGAACAGGGCTCTGCGGTCCTCCGGATTGGAACAGATGGTGATGGATCCGGCCTGACGCATGGGGCCGCCTACATCGATCCCGCGATGCGCAGACGGATCATCACCTGCCCCATTTCTTGGCGATCAGGTCTCGTCAACCTCCAGCGCGTCAGACACAATTTCGAATGTTTGCGTCTCTGGCCTCACAAAGACAATGCCACGGACATCATAGGAAAAATCCAACCCCGCATGTTGACGGCGTAAGGCGGTCACGCAGCTGCGCGCAATGACTTCACCGCGATCGGCGCTTTCGATGGCCATGCGATAAATCGGCAGCTTCGCCTGGCTGGAACCCGGGTCTTCGCCCGCATTGGAATAAAGAGTAACGATGTGAATTATGGACCTTCTTCCCTCCTCCCGAAGGAATTTACCAACAATCCCTAAAGTTGCATATTTTCAGAATACTCGTCTACATTAATGTCAAGCGCGGGAAATTGCGGCTTAACATCTTCTCCAGCGACGTTCATCCGACAAGATGTTGTTTAAAAGCTCGCAATACCGTTCAGCTGCATCATTCTTGGCCAGAACGTGGACAAACGCGGTTGTTTACGGCAATCCGTCATCCTATCTGCTGATCATGGAACAACAGCCGCGCAGAGCATTATAAATCTGGGTGGAGCAAGGATGGACGACGCGAATGAGTGAGCTGAAACTTCTGGCTCTCGATACAGCCGATCTGGATGTGATATCCGCCCATATGCAGGATGCGGTGTTCAAGGTAGGTGACCTGCACTGGTCCGCCTCGGAGAAGGCATTTTCGCTGGCTGCAAACCGCTTCGACTGGGCTGCCGCCGAAGGCAAGCGCAAGGGTTTCGAACGCCATCGTGCCGCGCTTGTCCTCAAGCGCGTCGAGGCCGTGCGCTCGAACGGCATCAACCGCGCCCGCAAGGAAGACGTGATGTCGCTTCTGGCAATCCGCTTTGCCCAGAAAGGCGAAGGTCCAGAAGGGACGGTCGAACTGGTGCTTTCCGGCAATGCCGCGATCGAATTGGATGTCGAATGCATCGAAGTCGCACTTGCGGATATCGGCGGCGCGTGGGAAACCCCAACAAGGCCGCGCCATCCCTGACCAATGTGGGTGTGTCCGGCCCGATGATGGCAGGACATAAGAAGGACGACCCGCGTGGCACTCTGGCTTGAACAGACATCCGACGATTTCGAAGCGCAGTTCAAGGCGTTTCTGTCGACCAAACGCGAGGTCTCGGATGACGTCAATGCCGTGGTCAAGACCATTATCGACGACGTGCGCGCCCGCGGTGATGCGGCGCTGATCGACTATTCCTCGCGTTTCGATGGCGTGGATCTCTCCAAGGACGGTATCCGCATCTCGGAAGCCGAAGTGGATGCGGCGATTGCCCAGACTGATCCCGCCGTCATCGAAGCGCTGAAGCTGGCGGCCGAGCGTATCGAAAAACACCATGCCCGGCAGATGCCGAAAGACGATATCTACGAGGATGCGATCGGCGTCGGTCTCGGTTCGCGCTGGACGGCGATCGAGGCGGTCGGCCTCTACGTGCCGGGTGGCACGGCAAGCTATCCGAGCTCGGTGCTGATGAACGCCGTGCCGGCCAAGGTTGCAGGCGTTCCGCGCCTCGTCATGGTCGTGCCGGCCGGCGGCGGCAAGATCAATCCCGCGGTTCTGGCCGCAGCCCGGATCGCCGGCGTTACCGAAATCTACCGTGTCGGCGGCGCGCAGGCGGTTGCAGCCCTTGCCTATGGCACGGATACGATCGCGCCGGTCGCCAAGATCGTCGGCCCCGGCAATGCCTATGTGGCCGCTGCCAAACGCCAGGTTTTCGGCACGGTCGGCATAGACATGATCGCCGGCCCTTCGGAAGTTCTGGTGATCGCCGACAAGGATAACGATCCGGACTGGATCGCCGCCGATCTTCTGGCCCAGGCCGAGCACGATGCCGGCGCGCAGTCGATCCTGATGACCGATGATGCCGATTTTGGCAAAGCGGTGGAAGCCGCCGTCGAACGACAGCTGAAGACACTGTCGCGCACGGACATCGCCACCGCCAGCTGGCGTGATTTCGGCGCGGTGATCCTGGTCGAGAATTTCGAAAACGCGCTGCCGCTTGCCAACCGCATTGCTGCCGAACATCTGGAGCTTGCGGTTGCTGATCCGGACGCGCTGATGCCCGGTATCGTCAATGCTGGCGCGATCTTCATCGGCCGTCATACGCCGGAAGTGATCGGCGATTATGTCGGCGGCTCGAACCACGTTCTGCCGACGGCGCGTTCGGCGCGGTTCTCGTCGGGCCTCGGCGTGCTCGATTTCGTCAAGCGGTCGTCGATCCTGCGTCTTGGCGCTGAACAGCTTCGCCAGCTTGCGCCGGCGGCGATCACTCTGGCGAAGTCCGAAGGGCTGGACGGGCATGCCCGTTCCGTTTCCATTCGCCTCAACCCCGGAGAATGACGGATGGGTCAAGGGGAGTTTCGTCTTTGCGACGTCGTTCTGGACGACTCGATCGGGCGGTCCACTCCTGACGTGGAGCATGAGCGCGCGGTCGCGATCTTCGATCTGGTCGAGGAAAATTCGTTCACACCACTCGGTCATGCGGGCGGGCCCTACAAGCTGCGGCTTTCGCTGGTCAATGCGCGGCTGGTGCTGACGATCACGACCGAAGCGGATCAGGATGTCGCCACCCATATCCTGTCGCTCACACCGTTCCGGCGGATCATCAAGGACTATTTCATGGTCTGCGAGAGCTATTACGAGGCGATCAAGACCGCCACTCCAAGCCGGATCGAAGCGATCGACATGGGCCGCCGCGGCATTCACAACGAAGGTTCGCAAACTCTGATGGACCGGCTGGACGGCAAGATCGGCGTCGATTTCGATACCGCGCGCCGCCTGTTCACGCTTGTCTGCGTTCTCTACTGGCGTGGCTGAGATGACCGCCGACGCACCGAACCGGAAACAGGAAATCGGCATTCCGACGGCGATCCTGTTCATGTGCGGGCAGAATTCAATCCGCTCGCCGATGGCCGAGGCCATTGCAAAAAGCCTGCTGCAACCCGATATCTACATACAGTCGGCCGGCGTCCGCTCCGGCGAGCCTGATCCCTTTGTCGATGTCGTGCTGGAAGAAGTGGGGCTTTCGCTCAGCCATAAACGTCCGCACAAGCCGCGCACGCTGGAGGAGATCGAAGACGACTTCTTCGATCTGATCGTCACGCTTGCGCCGGAAGCGCATCATACGGCGCTGGAACTGACCCGTTCGCATTCCGTCGATGTCGTTTACTGGCCGACCATGGACCCGACCGTGGTGACAGGAACGCGGGAGCAGCGGCTGGATGCCTATCGCCAGGTCAGAGACCATCTTTGGAAGCTGATCGACAAGAGAATGAAACCTATCAGACGTGCGCCGCCGGCAAGCGGTTAGACGGCTAAATTGTGCGTCCAGAAGAATAGCTATTAGGCGTGGTTCACAAACCGGACGTGATTGTGTAGTTTCCGCGCAAATTTCGAGGCGGCGGACGAAAATTCCTGCCTGCCCGACCTTAGACAGAAAGAAAACCGATAAAATGGCTAAAGAAGAAGTCCTTGAATTTCCGGGCGTTGTCACGGAACTGCTGCCGAATGCGACTTTTCGGGTGAAGCTCGAAAACGAACATGAAATCATTGCTCATACGGCTGGCCGCATGCGCAAGAACCGCATCCGCGTTCTCGCCGGCGACAAGGTTCTGGTCGAAATGACGCCTTACGACCTGACCAAGGGCCGTATCACCTATCGCTTCAAGTAGTTTTTCGGCGGGATAAGGCCTGAAATGGCGCTTGAGCAAAAGCTGATACTGGCATCGGGTTCGCCGCGTCGTCTGGATCTTCTCAACCAGATGGGCATAGAGCCTGCCCGGCTGATGCCGATGGATATCGACGAGACGCCGAAGCGCGCCGAGCATCCCCGCTCGCTCGCACGTCGGCTGTCGAGCGAAAAGGCCGAGGCCGCCTATCGTGCCATCAAGGATGACCCGACTTGGCGGCACAGCTATATCCTGTCCGCCGATACGGTCGTTGCCGTCGGCCGCCGCATCCTCGAAAAGACCGAATATACGGAAGAAGCGTTTTCCGCGCTGCATCTTCTGTCTGGCCGCGGCCACTGGGTCTATACAGGCATCTGCCTGGTCACGCCCGGCGGGCAATTCCGCCAGAAGGTGGTCGAGACGAAAGTACGCTTCAAACGGCTTTCGACCCGCGAGATCGAAAACTATATCGCGTCGGGCCAATGGCGCGGCAAAGCGGGCGCCTATGCCATCCAGGGCATTGCCGGCGCCTTCGTGCAGAAGCTTTCCGGTTCCTACACCAATGTCGTCGGGCTGCCGCTTTATGATGTGACGACGCTGCTGGCTGGCGAAGGTTTCGACATAGCGCAAGGCTGGCCCGAGGCCTGATTTCTGGCTTCGACGGCATTACATGCCGTCTGCCCGCATTGCTCAAATGATTTGACGAAAAAGGAGTTGCTCCGATGACATCCGAACCGATCAAGACGGGCGGCAAGGTCGAGCCGCTCAGAAAAGCCCGCCCCTGCCCGGAATGCGGCAAGCCGTCTTCCCGCGAAGACTATCCGTTCTGCTCCGAACGCTGCCGCACGCTCGACCTGTCACGCTGGCTGAAAGGCTCCTACGCCATTCCGGTTGCCGACGACGAGAGGAAGGCAGATGACGATCGCGACGGGCGCGAATAATCCCCCGTAGTCGGTAGACTAGCTCCGCTTCGACCGGCCTTCGCGCCCGATTTCGACATTTATCCACAGCAGCAGGCTCTCGCGAGCTTCGAAGACTGCTGTCTTCCTTCTGATATTGCAGGGAAATTCGGAATTTTCGCAAACCTGTCAAAAAAGTCGCCTGGGGGTGCTGGACATGGCCGAACAAGATGTTATAACCCCGCTCGCTCCCGGGGGTTACATCCTCCGGACGGTCCCAAACGACCGGCAGGCTTCACATAAGCCTCGGATGCCCGGATAGCTCAGTTGGTAGAGCAGCGGATTGAAAATCCGCGTGTCGGTGGTTCAAATCCGCCTCCGGGCACCATTTTAAGCCCTTGCTATATCTAGCGTATTTCACGTTCTTACTCGCTCCAATTTTTCCAAGTTTGACAGTTTTAAACTGCTGGTTTGACAACTTTCGTTTTTCGTTTGTTCAATTCGGCCTCGAAATCGGTGACTACGGACGCCGCTCGTGCCGTCATATCAGCGCGCCTTGAGTAGTGCTTCGCCATGGCTTCCGTCGCGTGACCTAGCACCAGCGCGATCGTGCCGTTGTCTTTTCCCATCTCCGCCAGAATGGTCGCCACAGTATGTCGAAGCCCTTTCAAGGTTAGGCCTGGCTGTATAGCGCCATCCATCTCCAGCTTCGCCTTCTGCTTGGCCCAACTGGTACTGAACCCATTGTAGGTCCAAGGTCGCCCCAAGCTGTTAGCGCAGAGTGTGAGTGCGTCATGATTCGGCGCGCGGGCCATCGCCGCCTCGACCGGCTCAAAAAGTGGGAGATATATTGGACGCCCCGTTTTGTTTCTCCGGGTATCGAGGCCCTTCTCGGTAATCGCTGTCCTCGGCAGGGCGAGTGCATCCTGCGGATCGAGCGCGTAGAACATCATCAACGCTATCGGGAGCTCCATATGGGCCGGAAGCGCCGCCAGCACCGCATCACGTTCAGCGTCCGTCCACGGCCGATTCGCATCGGGCAGACTTTTAGGTCGGCGAGCAGGCTTTACCTTTGCCGCAGGATTATCCCGCGTGTACCCGTATTCGATGCCCCAATCAAAAATTACCGACAGCACTGAGCGCACATAATTGGCGAATCGAAACTTTCGCTTCTCCAGCGCCTTGTCTCGTATTTTAGCTATAAGGGGCGGATTAAATCGGTCGAGTGGAGTGTTTTCGATTGCCTGAAGGTAGTCGAAGCACTTCTGGTAGTCGGCACGCGTGCGCGGCGCCAGCTCGCTGCGAAACCGAGTGCTTTCGCGATATTTAATGATTAACATACCGAGCGTGCCCGGCTTCGCGGCCCTGTCGTTGAGCATCTCGTTGATTCGGTGTATCTCCATGTCGAAGGACAAGGAATACGGTTCGAACTTTTCGCAGTCGATTTTCTCCCGAGTTTTACGGTGATAGCATCGCCAACGACCATCCTCATCCCGGAAAATTTGCCAACCCTTGTATTTGTTTGGCCGTCGAGCTCGATATTTTGTCATCCGAGCCGCCCTAGGATATCCGCGTCCGTATCGGCGCTTCCGACTTTGATCTGGTCAATCCATCGATCCAGATCGCGAATGTCGTAGCGTTCTTCGCTTTCCGGTAAGGCGACAGGCCGAACCGTGCAGATGCGTGGAAAACGCCGCAACGGCAGACCGACATAATCGGCAGCCTGCTTGATCGACATCATCCGCGGCTGAACAATCCTAATATTCAACATCGCATTGGCCATTGTTTGCTCCAGCTTAAAACGTAACGTGGCAATTTCGGATGGAAGACATGATGGTGTCGATTTCTGTGAGCGGACCGTGGCTTGAAAAAGCTCCGCAGCGCTCAGCAACCAACCTGCGTAAAACTACCGCAGTCTTCCGAATGCTTTCAGGCGGTTGATAGAACTCTGATTCCCAGGTTTCCGAAAATAGCAGAATTCTGCAATGAACGAATGCAGAACTCAGCACCCAGCGCGGAGGCTTACTCCGGGATGAAACACGGACAGTCTACATCGTCAGACTTTTGCTCAGCGCGATCGCCCTCGTCGTCCGGCACATCAGGAACGTATCCAAGTACATCGATCAGAGTGCTTACTGCCGCTGATTGGGTGAACATCTGAATTTCGGTTTCGATATAGGAGAGGTGCTGCGCGCCACCTTGAATTGTCCCGCACTTGTAATCGTCCGGGAGTTCTTGAAACTGCTTTTCTGCATTTTCAATTAGGCGACGGTACGTTCGTATCGCGCGGACCGTAAGCTTTTCGATATCGCTGACGGGCAGCTCACTGATCAGATGTAAGAGATCTGGAAGATCCAACTTCTTCGCCAATGTTTGCTCCATCAAATTATGTGATTGCTTATCGCATAATAGCGAGTGGGCCAACAGTGCGGCCCACCGCAATGAGGGTCAGTCGCAAAATGATTGCTCGACGGTGATTAGATCAATCAGAAGCCTTCTAAGCTCACTCCAGGGGGCATCAATGCGCTGCGTCTCCGGATCTTGGGTACTCAGCAAACAATGCAGTTTCGCCGTCACCTCGATTACCGTTTTTGGCCTTGATAAATTCATCACCCGCGACAGCCTCTGTTCCTGTTGAGCGAGGTCGTGTTCGAAGGCCAAGGCAGGACTATAACCAAGACGTCTGTCAGCCGAGTTCCAGCTATCCCGGCGTTTCCGCAGAAGAGACCGCGCAGACGCCAGCGTTTCAGCGTCAACCCGCGTTTTCAGTCGAGCGATTTCGGAGAGCGAGTAAACCGTCAGCGGCGGCTCATCCGGCGAGATTTTGATCTGTACAACTGGATAGGCGCCCGCCATTGCAAGCACCCGCGATTCGATCGTTTCCTGGTACCTCTTGATGCGGGCCAGCCGCTGATGGGCCTCGTACCAGTTGAGCCATAGCCGGGCCGTTGAAGTTGGACCCGGCACCTTTCGGTCCGGCGCCTGCTCTAATTCTGAGGTGAGCGGCTGCAAGATCTTCGCAACTGCCCCAAGAAGGTTCTGACGAGTGAGTCTCGAGGGATGCTCCGCCTTACTTCGCGAAGTGGTTTTCTTTTTTCCACGAGTATCTGAAGGCGAAGTTCTGCTAGTCTCAGAATCAGCCATGATCCGAGCTCCTATTAGCTTGGTTGTGGTTAGGTCAGGCTGGGCGGTACGAACGCCTGGCTTGGCCGTCTGCATTAAGCAGTAACATCAATTGTAAACTGAAAAAGCGGCGGATCAATAGCTTTCGCCAAAAAATGGCGATTTTGCATGATGCACGTTCAATTCCGCATGGCGCGAGCGGCACTAGGATGGGGAATAGTCGAATTCGCTAAGCGAGCAGGCGTTTCCACCAATACCATCGTTCGTTTTGAGCGAGGTGAAGAGCTTAAACCGTCCACCGTAGACCAGCTGCGGTCTGTATTTGAGCAGGCCGGTCTTGTGTTCATCCCCGAAAACGGAGGGGGCGCTGGAGTAAGATTCGCTAAACCGAGATCCGGATCGGACTGATCGTCGTACTAGGTTTTTTGACGCTTTGTACGCATGCGAGCCCGCGAACAGGTCGACTTAGGGCGGGAGGTCAATGATCAATTGACCGCGAACGGTTGAACTTAAAAGCCCACCTTTATTAGCTTGCCGCCCAAGTCCGCTTCCCGCGAAAAGGCGACAGACTGGAACGATCGATGCGAAGCAGGATCGAGGGTGGATGCGGGAAGTATTCACGGACTACGAGCGCGAAAATTACATTGTTGACCCGATCGACAGCCACCACCAGCGCGTCGGCCTCGACGAGTTCGCCGTAACGGGGCGCGAGCAGGTCGCACGAAGAACCGGAAGCCGGGGTGGTTCCGCCGCCCGCAAGATGTAGCAGGAAAGGGCGAAACCACCCTCCCCTTAGGAGACCACGAAACCGAAATCGGCCGGGTTTTCCTTGATCCGGCGGAAGCCGTCAAAGAGAGCGGCAGTCGAGATCGTTTTTGCCCGATCTGGCATCATGCCCAGACCCTTAATAAGGGCGTCCCGCCAAGCTTCACCCCTACCCCACGCTTCCACCCATGCCAAGGCAAGTTCGTCGGAACGACGAGTGTCGCGCATGGCTTCCATGAGCAATCCGGCCTGCATGAGATCCTTTTGGGATTTCATCGAGCCGCCTTCATCAGTGCGCCGCCGCGTTGCCACAATGAGTTTATGGACGGCATACCTTTCAGGGGCCGGAACAAGGACAGGCACACCGGAGCCGTGCAGAACAATTGCCCGCATAGGTTCATAGATCAGGAAATCCAGAAAACGTAGCGGTTCGGCCGACGCGCCGCCGAGGGCTGGCATAAGCGATGGCTTTCCCGTGTTGTCATCGCTTCCCCTATTTCCAGTAAGGAATTCCACCCGATAGCCGCCCTTGTTAACGAACGCGGTGGAACCGTGTACGCCGGATGAATGCGGGATCGCACGGAATGTCGGATCGACCGCATGGAGAACGTCAAGGATTGGCGGAATGGAATCCAGCACTTCCGCCGAAACGGCAAAATCCTGCGCAAAGTCCGCATCGCCTGTCTGTAGTGCAGCGGTAGGGAGACGGACACCGAGGATGCCAGCATAGCAACTGAAAGCAACCGTGCCGACGAGGACACCCCGCAGACGGAACAAACCAGCGTCAGCCAGTGCGGAGACTACATCGCCAGACAGGCGTTCAGGCGTCGGCATATAGGCTTCCCGAATAAGAGTGGACACCAGTTTGCGTCGGGATCGGATGTCGTCCTTGACCGTTTGGAACTCGGAGACGCGACGGGCAATTTCCTCATCATCGGCTGGGCCGACATACCGCCGCCTTGCCCCCGGTTGATCGAAATACCAGTAATCGCGGCCCTTCACAGGCACGGAAACGAAATTGCCATCCGTGGGGAAGTCGGTCGAGAATGCGCCATCAAGAGAGCGTTGCCCGAGTTCCGCAAGCATTGTCGAATACATGAGATCCAGCGTCTTCATCCGGCACCCCGCCCTTCCAAAGGGCCGTTATAAGTTTTTCGCGAGAAACTTATAACACGAGGGAGAGGCATCGCAAAGCCCCGCTTACGTCACATGAAGCACGCTTTGCCCCAAGGGCGAGAAGCCACGCCTAGCGAGTTATGTATCCGATGACCCTGGCAGGCGCCCTTTCGAAGCTTGTACCCGAAGAAATCATCGGCGAGCGACGTGGAGAGCTCCGGTTCATCACCGGAACGGGACGCAAGACCAAGGCGTGACCTTCCTGCGAAGTTTCACCCTTACGACCGAGAACCCCGAACGTTTTTGGAAGCTTCACAGCCTGCGTGACGCGAACCGAAACACGTGCGCAATAAGTGGCATAGTCAATTCTCTGTAAAGTCCACCTAGCGGTTTATAGGCACCCTGATGGCTAACTCAATCGGCTTCCCTTTCATCACCAATATCTGTTCTCTACAAACGCTTTCTAGCCAAACATTCCCTCAAATTCTGCATCCTCAAAATACCGCAGCTTCTTCGCGCAAATAGGCCGTTGCCCTTGGCGCAACAATATCATCATGTCTGACGGCAGCCTCATGATCTCGTCCGGGTTCATCAAGTCCCGCGCTGATATGTGCTGCGACGTCGAGGACTTTCCCTCGCTCCAGGCCTTTGTGGTGTAAACCGCATCTGTTTTACCGATCGCCTTGCCAATGAGCTCTGCAGTTTCCACGTCATTGACTCCGAACACCTGAAGCACGGCGGCGTTTGAAAGGAATGTCCCGGCGCGCCTGCCATACGCTGCGCGCAACTGGTGAATGTCCTGCAAGACCGGCCAGAGCTGGACGCCGTAGCCAGCCATCAAGCCCATCGCCCTTTCGACAGGTGCCAGATGCCCGAGGGAAGCAAATTCGTCGAGGAGATAGAGCACTGGCTGGCACGGGGTTGTTGCATCGCGAGCCATGTCCGTCAGGCTCTGGCTGATCAGTAGACGCAACCATCTAGAATAGGTCGACAGGCGATCCGGCGGTAGCACGAGAAACACCGATCCATTCCTTCGCTTCAGATCCGAGAACGCGAAATCCGATCGCGCCATCACCGCCGTCATGCGCGGGCTGTCGAGGAAATGGGTGTGCCGTTGCGCCGCCGAGAGGACTCCCGATGCTTCACGGTCGGATTTGCTAAGATGCCTGTTGGCAGCGCGCGCGATCAGCCCGTTGCAGTCCGACAAGGTTTGCATATCTCCGAGCAGCGCTGCGAAGGCTTGTGGCGCTAGCGTAAGGTGTTTTCGCAGCGTGCCAAGATCTCGCTCGCCCGGCGCTTCTACAGCGATTATGTGGAGAAGAAGGCCAGCGATTAGCGCTTTTGCCTCCTCGTTCCAATGCGCGTCGCCGGACATACCTGGCTCGTCCACGACAAGCGCATCCGCGAGCATGCCGACGTCTTCGGCGACATCGATCCCGCCAGCATTCAAACCATCGAGCGGATTTACTGCCGACCTAGGACGGCCAGTCACCTCAAAAGGATCAAGGTAGAAGACCGGTCCGAACATCTGCCGCGCGCGACCGGCGACTTTAGCGTTCTCGCCCTTTGGATCGATGCAGATAACCGATCGTTCGGCTGTCAGTAGATTTGGGATGATCGTACCGACACCTTTCCCGGTTCGCGTCGGTGCCACAGTCAGCAAATGCGCTGGTCCGTCGTATCGGAGGAGTTGTGCCGTTTGCGGGTCCCGGCCGATCAAAAGGCCATCGTTTCCGATTGCGAGCTGGTCCCGCTCTTTCTTGGTCGCCCACCGCGCAGTCCCGAACACAGCAGGGAGTGGACCGTCCTTGATGAAGGCGGAAAGAGCGCCGAGAATACCAAGGACAATCGGGAAATAACGGGCAACGTCTACGACCGCCTCGCTGATCGGGCCAGGCGCGAAGTCGCCGATAACAAGGATGGCGAAGTTGATGAGCAAGATCAGCGCGGAAAACACCGTCCCGATTATGATGCATAACAGCGCAAAGAATGGCGCGGCGATAATTGACTTGAGAGCCTGAGAGAAACTCATCTGTTTTCCTCCCGATCGCTGTTCTGTCGAACCTGTTCAGAAATGAGTATGTCGTTGAACAATTGGCTGTCGCCTTCTCGCGTCAGAAAACCGGGCAGTTCAGCGCGCAGCCATTCACGCAAGCGTATCGAAAAAGTAGGATCTTTGGCGTTTTCCAGCCTATGGAGGACGAGCGCACCGATGAGAATCTTTCGCCGTGTGTCGCGGGCACGCTCTTGCCTGCCCAGCCGCGTTACCAGGACCCGCCGACGTTCTTCGAGTTCGGCAATCCTTTGCGTGATCGGTTTGCGTACCATGATCGTCTCCCGGTGAAAGAGCTGACGCTACGCAGCAGGCTCGAAGCCTCAATAGGGTAAATTCTGCAATAGCCGCACCCGCTGGTGTCCCGTAACGGTGAGAGCGAAGCGAAAAACGTTCCAAGGGCGCACTTACGAGTTGCGGCGCAACTCAGCGCTCAGACGGCTCGCTTCGCTCGACCGGAGGCCGGCATGGCGATCTACCATTGCAGCATGAAGCCGATCGCCCGCGCTGCTGGGCGCAGTGCGGTGGCCGCCATCGCCTACCGGACGGCCAGCCGGCTGCTCAACGAACGCGATGGTCTGGTCCACGATTTTACCGGCAAGCTTGGGGTCGAGCATTGCGAGATCGTGCTTCCGGAGAGGGTGGAGGCGGCGTGGGCGCGTGACCGGGCGACGCTGTGGAATGCGGCGGAGCGGGCGGAGAAACGCAGTGATGCCCGAGTGGCCCGAGAGTTCGAACTAGCGCTACCGCATGAGCTCACCCGTGGCCAGCAGATCATCCTGACGCAGGCTTTCGCACAGGATATGGCCGACCGCTATGGTGCCGCAGTCGACTTCGCCATCCATAGGCCCATCGGTGACACCGACATCCGCAATGTGCATGCCCATGTGCTGATGACCACACGCCAGGTCGGCGAACATGGCCTGGGCGACAAGACACTGATCGAGCGGGAGAACAAGTGGCTGCTCAATCACAACCAGCCAACCGCGCAGATGCAGTTGCGCGACCTCCGCCAGGCTTGGGAAAGCCATGCTAACCGTGCGCTGACGCGGGCCGGCCTCGACATCCGCGTCGATCATCGCGGGCATCTTGAGCGTGGGCTGGAAATTGAGCCGACCGAACATATGGGCGTGCATGCCTCACAGATGGACCGGCGAGGTCTCGGCGTTTCGCGGGCACGCAACGAGCAGAATGCAGCCGCCCGCAATGCCAGCCTCATTCGGGAGAAGCCGGAGCAGGTGTTGGCGCTGATAACGGCTGAGAAAAGCGTGTTCGACCGGCACGACGTGGCCCGCACCCTGCATCGTTACATCGACGACGTTCAGGCCTTCCAGAATGCCTTTGCCGCCGTCATGGCGTCGCTGGCACTGGTGGAGCTGCAGCCGGAGGGTAATGGCCAGCTGGCGCGCTATTCAACGAGGGAGATGGTGACGATCGAGCACGCCATGGCATCGAACGCTTCAACGATGGCAAGCAGAAGAAGCCACGGAGTTGATGTGGCGATCGTCGCGGCGGCCATGGCCAGGCAGGATGACGCGATCAAGGCGAGCGTTGCCGGCACACTTGGCGGTCCGGCCAATCATGGCGAAATACCCGGCGCCCCAAGCACTCGGCTAATCGATCACGTTGGTCTCAGCGCCGAGCAGCGTGTAGCCGTGGAGCATGTCACGGGGCCGGCGCAGATCGCCGCGGTGGTCGGATTTGCTGGTGCCGGCAAGTCGACGATGCTGGCGGCGGCACGCGACGCCTGGGAGCGCCAG
Organism: Neorhizobium sp. UBA3556; assembly: GCA_002376235.1. Lineage (GTDB taxonomy): Bacteria > Pseudomonadota > Alphaproteobacteria > Rhizobiales > Rhizobiaceae > Neorhizobium. The sequence goes on from DFNX01000003.1 coordinate 754,952, forward strand.
GGATACCGCGTCCATGGTGCGGCACTCGCCGGCAAGGCGGCAGAAGGATTGGAGGCATCCTCGGGCATCGCTTCACGCACACTGACATCCTGGGACTATGGCTGGCAGCGTGGCAGCAGCGAGCTCGGTCCAAACGACATCTTCGTCATCGATGAGGCCGGCATGGTCGGCAGTCGCCAGCTTGCGATGTTCGTCGACGAAATCCAGGCGCGCGGCGCAAAGCTCGTTCTGGTCGGTGATCATGAACAACTGCAGGCGATCGGCGCGGGATCGCCATTCCGTGCGATTGTGGAGCAGGTCGGCGCCGTTGAGCTCTCGGAAATCCGTCGCCAAAAGCAGGACTGGCAACGCGAAGCCTCAATCGCCCTGGCAACGCATCGAACGACCGAGGCTCTTGCGGCCTATGCGGGGCACGGCGATGTTCGGTTCCTGTCCGATCGAGAGGCGACGACCAAAGATCTGGTGACAGACTATTTAGCCGATGTCGAAAACCGGCCATCCGGCTCCCGCATCGCGCTTGCCCATCGCCGGGTGGATGTCAGGGCGATTAATGCCGAAATCCGTGCAGGGCTTCAGGAACAGGGTAAGCTCGCGCGCGGAGAAGACGGAATGGGCGAACTCGGTCGCGAGCGGGTTTACCAGACAATTGAAGGCGAGCGTTCGTTTGCACCCGGCGACAGGATCGTAATGCTTCAGAATGACCGCGATCTCGGCGTGAAGAACGGCATGCTCGGGAAGGTTATGGCCGTCGAGCAGGACGCGATACAGATACAGCTCGACGGCGGAGGGGTGGGCACCCGTGAGGTCTCAATACCGGTGAACAGTTACCAAGCCTTTGATCATGGTTACTCCACCACCATCCACAAGTCGCAGGGCTCGACTGTCGATCGGGCGTTTGTCATGGCGTCGAAGACTATGGACCGGCATCTCACCTATGTCGCGTTGAGCCGTCATCGAGAGCGGGTTGGGCTCTATGTTCGGCAGGACGAAATGAAGGACCTGAAGAGCCTTGCAAGCAATCTGGGCCGATCCGGCGCCAAGCAAACGACGCTCGACTACACCGACGTCTTCGCTTCACGCAGGGGCATCGCCGCGGATCTGGGAATCCGCAGCGATATTGCGACCGGCCTGAAGTCTGGCCATCCCCGCGAGCGGTTCTCTACTCACCACGACGTAATTGGGGAGCGCGTTCGCGATCAGGCCGGCCTTCAGCAAGCGGAAGGCGACCGCCCCTCAGGCCCGCTTCGACCCGATACGGTCGCCGAAAAGGTCGAACCGCTGATACCGTCCAAAACACGCTGGTCTCGCACCGTCGAGGATATCGCGCGTGAGAAAGCAATGCCACATCTTATGCAATCTATGGAGAGCGTTCGATCTGTCGGCAGGTTGGTTTATAACGACCCGGAGAACTCGACAAATAGGCTCACCGCGGCAGTTTTGGGGGAGCATCGGAGCGGGCCTGAACTCTCGAAGGCGGTCGCTTCCCATCCGGAGGAGTTTGGCGAACTACGCGGCAAGCATGGACTGCTCGGCGAGAACGCCCTCCGAAAAGCGGCGCGGCATCATGCCAAAGCACTAGGAAAGCATGTCGAGTTCTCGGTGGAGGCCTGGAACCGGCGATACGACGCGGAACAACGGTCAGAGGTCTGGAAGCGCGAACGGCAGGACATCATTGAGGTACCGGAGTTGAGCAACCGAAGCGAGCAGCTCCTAACACAGTTGAGTGAGATGCCTGTTGAGGAGAAGAGCGCTTTCCTTGAGAAAATCAACAGCACGCCGGAGGGCAGGGTCGCAATGGAAGAGGCCCGCAGGATTGCCGAGGCATTGACAAAGCGATTTGGCAGTTCTGATCCCCGCGACCTCGTCACCTCGAAAGCGAGACTGACCTCACCAGCTGCCGCTAACGCCTCGCGGATCGCTCACGTGGCCGGTATCTGCCATCGTGCGCGGAACGACGAGCTTGCTCAGAAGTATGAGCTACAACATCTGGTGGGAAGACGTCTGGGTCTTGGACTGGGCAGGTGAAAATCCTGCCAAACCAAGACCGGGTTAACACAGAATGATTGCTTTCTAGCATGATTGCAATCATGATATCATGCTAGAAATCCTGATTGAAATATTGAATGCGTGCGTGCGATCATGCTTGATTTCATTCCTCTTGGTGTGATCTTTTGAGCGAATTGATTCGGAGAGCGAAATGCCGGTTATATGTGCCGCAAACCCAAAAGGGGGTGCCGGGAAATCGACCACCCTGCTGACGATCGCCACCTGCCTTGCACAATCGGGCGCATCGGTCATGATAATCGATGCCGACCCGAATAGGCCGATTACCGATTGGCGCTCAGGATCGACCGCTCTGCCGATCAAAGTACGGAGCGACGCGACAGAGGCAAACATTCGGGACCTCATCAACGAGACAGCCTCGCAGGCGCAGTTCGTGTTCATCGATCTAGAGGGTACGGCGAGCCGACTAACCTCGCGTGCCATCATTCGAAGTGACCTGACTTTGATACCCCTCGCCGGAAGCGCCCTGGATGCCCAGCAGGCAGCTCGCGCGGTAGGGCTGGTACGGGAAAGCGAGGCCGATATCGGGCGAAAGCTGAATTTCGCGTTGTGCTTCAATCGGACCAGCCCTCCCCCGTTCGTCCGCAAGATCGAACGCGAGATCAGCCAGCAGATGCGCAACAGCGGTCTGCCGGTCCTCGGTACCCACCTTCATCGCCGCGAAGCTTACAATGCGATGTTTATGGAGCGGCTTTCGCTCCACGAGCTAAGTCAGACCGCGATAAATGGCGTTCCAGCCGCGATCGAAAACGCCATGCAATTGACCGGCGAGGTCTTGGAACTTCTCCAGACACTTTCGGATGAGAGGGCTGCGTAATGTCGAGAGATTTTGGATTCAGCAAGGATGACAAGCGGCTCGACGTCTCGAAGTTCTCTCCGCGTGAAAGTGTCGCGCCGAAAGAAGACGCCGACGATATTGGAGACCGGGCCGCCGACAGAGCCGGCTTCAAAAGTCGAGAAGTCGTGGAGCGCGTTGCGCGGGTGCGGAAGCCCTCCCAGCCCTTCGATCAAGCCTTTGTCAGAGCACCAATCGACGTCATCAACCGTTTCAAAACATTCTGCAACGATACCGGAATGTCTTATGGGGAAGCGCTGGATGAATTGATGCGGCGCGCAAAGCTCTAGCAGATCACAAACGAAACTTGACCGAAACTGCGGGAGTGGCATTGTTCGGCTGAAAGAATTTGGGCACGCGCTCCAAAAGCTACTGAAGCGCATCTTCTCGTGGTCGACATCATGGCACGCAACTACCCGCTTAGTGATGTGCAGGCTCAACATATAAAGCCAGGCGACAGACCCATTTCCGACGGCGCGGTCTTGGGCTTGTACCTTTTTGCCTCAACTCAGAAGGGAACGGGCAAATGGATATTCCGGTATAAATCGCCGCTCACGGGAAAACGCAGGGAAATGGGGTTCGGTACATTCCCCCTTGTACCAATCGATACCGCGAGAAAGAAAGCGCTGGTAGCACGAGAGTGTCTTCGCCGAAGGATTGATCCCCTTGAATTCAAAAAAGGGACCGGATCGAACTCTGTACAGTTAGGCCGAGTTCCCACATTCGAGGCTGCAGCCCGTCAATATCACGATCATATTTCGTCCGGCTTCAGAAGCTTACGACACAGTGATCAGTGGCTCATTTCGCTTGAGAAACACGTCTTTCCAGTCATCGGAAGCAAGAGATTCGACATTCTGACGCCGGAGAACTTCGCGTCTTGCCTTAAACCTATATGGCTCACAATGCCCGAGACGGCACGGCGTGTGAAGGAAAGATGTGCGTGTGTTGTTCGTTGGGCACTTGCGCACCAGTACGTGTCAACCGATCCGATCAGTCACGTCAAGGCCTTGCTACCGAGACCGCCGACGAGGCGCGAGCGAACTCGTCATTTTCCGGCCCTCCTCTGGAACAAGATCCCCGAATTTGTCGCCACCACACTGCACCCTTCCGAAGAAAGCACTCACCGCACGATGCTGGAATTGATTATTCTCACAGCGTGTCGTTCCGGTGAAATACGCAAGATGCAATGGGACGAGATCGATTTTGAGGAAAGGGTATTCACTATCCCGCCGTCGAGAATGAAAGCTAGGGTCCCTCATCGTGTTCCGTTGACACCGCGGGTGCTGCACCTTCTTGAAAACAAGCGCGAGAAATCTGAGCTGCTCCGAGGCTTGGTATTCAAGTCTCGCGCCGGAACACCAGTCACGGATACGGCGCTAGCGAAGATCCTTCGTCAAAGCCGGGTCGAAAGCGACACCAAAGGCAGATCTGCGACTGTTCATGGATTTCGTTCGAGCTTTCGCGACTGGGCCTCGGAAAATGGTCATTCCAACGATCTTGCTGAGCGCACACTTTCCCACAGCCTGAGGAGCGTCGTCGAAGCTGCCTACCACAGAACCGATTTGCTGGAACAGCGAAGGATGCTGATGTTGCAATGGGAGGACCATTGCCTTCAAAAAGTAAGGTCGGAGGAGGAGCATCGCCGCGACCTCGAGACAAAGCGATTAGAGCAGCTAATTGCCGAGGCAAAGGCATTTCGCCAAGCCGAGGAAATCCGCGCGTATGTCTCCGCAGTGGTAGACCGCAGTGCTGCCGACCCTTTCGCTTTCGATAGCGGATTGGACCAATGGGCAGACTGGGCTCGAACGCAGGCCGATCGGATGGATCCAGCCGGAACAAAACGTTGGACTGGGCGAAACTAATCGACGCCTACTCTTTTCCAACATTTTTTTGAGGAAACGCCGAACATCCGAGATATTTCTGTAAATATCGGTTGATCCTTGGAAATTCCTCGGTATATATCGCGCCGTTCCAACGTTTTTGGGTCCGCAGCGACGCAGAACATCCTGAAGGACAGGTGGCCGAGTGGTTTAAGGCGCACGCCTGGAACGCGTGTGTACGTGAAAGCGTACCGTGGGTTCGAATCCCACCTTGTCCGCCACTTTTTCAATAAAATCAGATCGTTAATGGGATGAAAACAAACCTGTTTATCATCACCATGATTTGATGCTTCCCTTAATTTCGATTTCGGCCGCTCGTGACAGTGCTCCATGTTCTTTGACACGAATCGTTTCTGCGATATCGTCATACCTCTCTCGCAAGGTGCCTCCACTACCAAGAGCAGTGTGAACCGTTTCGACGGCGGCTACGATCGGGCCTTGATCTTGCGAGACCCCTCCTCACGGAAACGGCGATGCCAGATCGTGTATTTGCCTCTGATCGGGGAATTCTGCATCGGGTCACTTATCCCTGCCCGCTCCAACACATAAGAACTCAGGTGCGCCTTCGACGCCGACGCATCAGGACGGTTGTGATGACCATTAATCCGAAATGTCACCGCGCCGAGAAGTAAATCAGTCATCTGCAGGCAGATTATCTTCTTCGAGTCTCTGAACTTCACTCGGCGGAACGGTGCACGCCCGTCTCCGTTCTTCCGACACCCAGCGTTGAGTATGGCGCGTAGCTCCTCCGTGGTTGTCTTGGTATTTCGGTGATCGGAATAAACGTGGAATATCGCATTCGGGTAGATCTTTGCGCACTTCATGAGCAGTCTGGTAGATCTCCTTATTGAAGCCGGTTTCGCGGCTGCCCTCATTGTAAATGATCATCCCGTAGCTTTGAGGTGTCGACCACTGGAGAATGAAACTGGATCTGGCTTTCGCCGACGGAAAAATCGAAAAATCGATCAATCACTAGCTTCTAAGCGTGAAGTTTGGCGTTGAAACCATGTTCCACTTGAGTTCGCCGTCGGGTAATTCGAGTTGTTTGCTGTAGCGGATTGCTAGCTCGAATACGGCACCCACCGCGTTTCTATGACCAGGCAACCCAGAGTAAGAAAGCGGTGCTTCGTCTGACTACTCTCGTCAAGGAATACTGAATATATCGGTAGAGTGCTCACGGCTCGAATCGCTGGCTAGTTGTGTGTCAGAGATCGCTGGCTAGTTGTGTGTCAGAGAGTGAACCGAAGCGTGGACGGATTTCCAGTCGCGGCGTTCATATCACTCCGTACCCACAAGTTTCCACAGAACTAGCCTGGCATGTGAAACAAAAACTCTAGCGAATCGCACTTATTGCTTGCGCTTTGCGAAAGGCCGCCATGTTGGATCCCTCCCCGGCCCAACAAAAAAGGCCGGAGCGACTCCTCGCACCGACCTCCCATGAGCGCCTCAGCCAGTGCCAGTACATCCGTGGTCACCGGCGAGCGTTCGTTAGCCAATAGATAGTGGCGCTGCCCTCATATTCAAGTGCCTTCAATCTCGCCCGCAAGGAACGTTCCGTAGCCGTGCCCGTTCTTTGCAATCGAATGGAGGCTCACCCAGATGTTCAGAAAGTTATCTACGCTCGCCGCTGCGGCAATGGCCTGTCTCACTCTCGCAGGCTGCGTCAGCGAGGGCGGTTATTCGACGTACGACAGAGGCTACAATCGCTACGACAGTCCATCCTATGTTTATCGCGCTGACCGACCCCGGAGGGATTGGCATCGCCGACATCATGACAGACGTGATTGGGAACGCCACCGGGAGGCGCGACGGGATAATCACCGAGAACGCCGCGATTGGGATCGCAACGACCGTCGTCGGTCGGAAACTCGGGAGTACCGGAACTATCGCAGCAACAACCGAGACGGTAACGAACCCATCATTCTGCCACCGCGTCGGTCTTGATCCGTAGGCACGAGAAAAGCCGTCCCTCGCGAAGGGACGGCTTCTTTGCCGGTGGTGTCCGCGGGGCAAGGAAGAGGCGAAGCGGATTGGCCTGTATTTTCGGGGCAGATAACTGAGCTCGCCAGCCCGCAACCCATCAAAGTTAACCAACGACTAATTGTCCACTCGACTGCGGCGAGCGTCGCTAATGCTGGCGGCAACGCTTGCCGGTTGCCAGACGCAATACCAAGAAATGAGTTTCACTGGAGGTGTATCGGCGCAGCCTATTACGAGCGATACATATAGGATCGTATCTCGGGGCAATGGCTATACCGATGCCACGACGGTGCAGGATTGCTCACTTCTGAAAGCTGCGGAGACAACACTAAGCACCGGGAACACGCATTTCCTTCTATTGTCGGGCAGCGACGCTACGCGAAATGAGGTCGGTCAAACCGCTGGCTACATGCAGACCAATGTATATAGCAATACTGCCTACAGCACCTACACGCCCGGAGTTACCTACAACATCGTCAAGCCTGGGCAGGATCTGATCGTCAAGCTTTTCAATTCGGGGAAGGGTCCGGTCCCGCCAGGAGCATTTGCTGCGCAGGATCTATACAATAACATCAGTCCGCGCGTGGTCCGTCCGAAGAAAGTTTAGCTCTTCCTATCGCCGGGTTGAACCTCCGCACCTTCTTTCGTAACATGCTGGCGTGTTCTCGTGGGGACGAGTGTGGCTGGAGCGCATTTGTGCAGCTCCGGCCGCTTCTCACGGAACAATCTCCCGCGACCGTTGTTATGTCAGTGTCGCGAGAGAGCCTTGTCCCCCACATGTGTTTAGGTTCGCTCTAGAACCTGACCTCTCGCGACACCCCCCGATCTGTGAATCTCGTCGCGTAGCTCCATTGACTCTACCAGCTATGCCGAACAAAATGAGAACTGAGCTCGGCCGCATCCAATACGAAGACCATCCGGGACGCCGTCCTCGGTCGGCTAGCCGAGTTGCCGGACGTCATTTCCATGTACGAGTTCGCGCCCTTGGTCAGCGCTGGTTACAACCAGGGCGAGCTGGTCGGCGTTTTGTACGCGCTCCAGGGCGAAGGCCGGATCGAGATTTTGATGGCCAATGGACTGCGGCAACTTCACCGGAAATCAGTGAAGTAGTGCCGCCAAAGCTTCCGCGCTGAGCTGACCTCGGTCTCCACAGACAAGAAGCTCCTATCAAGACGCAGGGTCGGAACTATTGCTCACTGTGATCAGTTTGCGGTCTGTGGAAACAGAGACGTGAGACGCATCATGGCAAACAGGCGAGATAGAATTGATGGAGGTAGATCTCCACTCAGACAGAGATTTGGGAAGGGCAGCATGGCCCTGGTTGGAGGCCTCTCCGTTGGGGCAATCCTGGCGATCTTTGTCGGCGTAATCATCGTGTACGGCGGCATGAACGCAAGCTGATGCTTTCGCACGATCCGAGCGAGAAGGAAACTCACGTGACCATTCAACCAACCGTTCCAGCCGATCCGAGCAATCCGCTTGGTCCGGTACCGCCAGTCCCAGGCATGCCGGTAGATGTTCCAATGCCACCAATTGAAGAGCCGGAACCTGATGTGTTGCCTGATGAATATCCGGATCCGAACCCCGATGAGAACGACGATCCGCCAAGGCAGGTATGAGCCCCCAGGGAGATCCCAAAGCCGCAGCTGGGGTTTCGTATGATGTTAGTGTGATGTGGAAATGGAACCCCCTCGCCGCTCTTCGCTTTATAGTGCATGGAAATTACAAAGAGCATAGACCACCGTCTTCTCCTTGAGCTTCGGGCCGAAAGAGAAACTAGAGAAGCAATCCTCGATGCTGCGCAAGCGGGTGCGGATTCGGTGGTTCTTGAGGCTATTGCTTCTGACCCAATCCCTGTGGAGGCGGTCGTCTTTTCAACTTTGGAAGAAGAGGTCCATGTCGATCGAGCAGCCCAGCGTCGAGCAGTTGGACGAAGTCCTAGATCTTTTCTAGGATATCGCGGCTAAAGCGTCGCCTGACGTGGAAATACGAAGGAACGGAATCCTGATGCTTGCGTTATCGAGCCGCAAATCAACAGGGTACCCTTATGAAAAATCTACTTCTCGCATCCGCATTAGCTGTCGCTTGCGTATTGCCATTGGCTTCTCAGTCGCTTGCCGACACGGTCACCGTTACTACGACCGAACGAACCGTGCCACGTCACCATGTCCGTGAACGGCATCATCGCTCGGACTGCATGGTGAAGAAAGTGAAGACGCGCCATCACGGCAAGGTTGTCGTCAAGACGACGCGCGTCTGCCGCTAACACTTCAGAGGCGGCCGGCTCCTGCCGCCTCGATAATGATAGCGAGCCGGTGGCTGCGACCTATCCTTTCAACATGGCCGGTCCGTGATCGGCGCCTTCTGCCGTAATGGACAAAAGTCAAGTTTTGTGGCTTTATGGTTGTATGGCGTTTTTGGCGCGCCTTTGACTTGCAGTCATTCTAGCCCCTCGGAACCACCCGAGGGGCAATTTGCGTGTACGGTGTCGTACTCTTTTCTCCCCGAAGCATGACGGTTATACTTTGGTATGGGTGCGATTGAGGCTTGTCTCTTTCCGACAACAGTTTCTCTAGGCATTTGACATGTTGCTGCACCAACCGAAGCGGTGCAGGCGCCCGGTTAATTTTGAAACAATAGATTGCCGAATTGAGCGAAATTGTACACGCTGGCTTTGAAAGCCCGACCCTATCTTTCATCCGGGATCTAACCATCAACGAGCTCATCAACGAAATCGTCGACAATGTTGATGTGTATGCTGAGGCAATGCGAGCGACGGCGAAGCTTGTGACAGACGCTGTTTGTGGGGCCTATCGAGGTACAGGCTGGAGCGTTTGGTTTTGGCGAACCTCTCATACTGGCTCTGTCCATTAGAGGGGGCCAGCGGAACCTTTTGGGGTGTTCGCTGTTCTATGGCCGCCAGACTCTTGTTGCGTACACATCGAGAATAAGGCCGGCCCCGCTACGATCCCAAAGCCGTAGCGGGGCTTTTTACGTCAGGGCTGAAGGTTGCCTCAGCAAGATCGCGTACAATTATAGGTGATCGGCCACTCACACCATGGCTGACCACAGATGGGGGCTGGCACTATGCCCGCTGGTCCCCATCGATGTCAGATCGGTGGTTTCGGTTTTCGATTTGATCAACTTGGTGGGTCGGTAATCGGCGCTTTGCCGTCGACGTCCCCGAAACGATCCGTCATCCATGTTTGCACTACAAACACCGAGAGGATTATTGCGGCAGAGAAGAGAAAAGTGGTGATTAAGGGGCGTCGTTCCAGAAATTTATGAAGTCGGAACGTTGTCATTCGCGATCAGTTCCGGATCTATGTAGGGCGCATAACCAATGAGCCAGATTTCCATTCTCTCTGGGTTTTCGTCCTCGGTATAAGGACAAACAGACGCGGGATCTCCCCGCTCCGCGGCTTCCCTGCCTAAATGAAATAGGTGGATACGTTCGATCGGTATGATCTCAGAATTGTTTACCGTCTCGAAGCCTTCGACCCAAGCGTCTAGTTTGATCCCAGCGCATTCGATGTAGGGATTGGTGTGGCGCGGCATGCCTATGCAAGCCGCTCTTCTTCCCTCATTGAAGCATTGTGAGTGTAAAACATCTTCAGCAGACATAAACGGGCCCCCTGTTTGACCCACTAAACTAAAAATTGCAGGTGAAGTTCCCCCGCGTGCTACGATCTTTGATGGCGCGATCATCGTTTACTGCGGCATCAATGCAGGCTGACAGCGCCCCCGATGGCAGCTGGAGCAACCAACGCGGAACCTTTATCCGCCTTGACAATTATACGGGGCCAAACCCTTGTTGCGTCCGCTCCGGGGCTGGGTAACAAGCCCCGCTACTTCCACGAAGTTGTAGCGGGGCTTTTTCGGTTAGGTGGAGTGCCGGGGCGCCACGTCACTGGAGCCAGATCAGCCCCGCTACCACCCCTGCCCAAATCATAAGCGAGATCAGAAGCACAGCAAGATAGTTGCGAAGGCGACGTGTCATACAACCAGAACATCTGCTGATCGAGAAAGTTCGCTTTTTATCGTCGGGTCGCTGAACCTGCTCCTATGGATTTCACTGCGGCGGTAGAGCGATCAGCGGAACCCTTTGCGGTTCCCGCTGTTGTATAGCCGCCAGACTCTTGTTGCGTACACATCGAGAATACGGCCGGCCCCGCTGCGATCCCAAAGCCGCAGCGGGGCTTTTTGATGTCAGGGCGCGGTGGCGATGCTCCGCACAATCGATCGGTAATTGCAGACTCGACAGTGGCTACATATCTCAGGTTGATCATATTGTGATGATTTCAATCTTATCGCTCGTCGTGTTCCCGGCTTTTTGTATCGACGATGCTCGCTGGCAAGAGAGGCACGCAAGAAAATCGAACTAGAGACTGCTTCAGATGCATGTACAAAACCTCTTCCGGCTTGCCGCGTTAACCGCGTTCTGCGCGGCCTACCTCTTATCTTTCCACCTCCCCGAGTGGACTAGCTACGAAAACGGGCCAATCGAAATGGCCCAGAACCTTGTTCTGTTTGCGGGAGGGCTTCAGGCAGTCTCTTATGGATACAGAGCGAGAACCCCGTGGCGGTACCTTTGGCTTGCGATAACGCCAATCTGGTTCATATGCCTTGGTAGGGAACTTAGCTGGGGCGCGGTTTTACTGCCTCCGATCAAATTTTCGACCAGCGGCCCTTTCTACAGCAGCGCCGTTTTGCCTTACAAAAACCTCGTCGCGCCGATTGTCGGTTTGCTACTTGTGTTTTCGCTTGGGCTGTTTCTTCGGTTCAAGCTCTGGACCATTTGCGTATTTGCGGCCAAGTCCCGGCAGCTACCGGTGCTAGAGGTCGTAATGGCCGGCATAGCAGTCTTGCTGATGACCGCGGCTGAAAACCACATGAACATGTCTCTTGAAAGCTATCTTGGCTACGGACAGATTTTCGAAGAAACAATTGAGCTGTCAGCTTATTTGTTCCTCTTCGCTGCACAACACCGACTTCGGCTAGTTGAGAGCTACCAATAGTGATTATGATGTCAGGGCGATGGGGGTCGGCTGTTTCAGGTATGGCGAACTCCGGCCGTTCTGCCAGGTTCAACGAATGAAGCTCGGATCTTGCCCGCCTTTCTCCTCATGCTCTCTCAGCACGCTGCAGCTAAGCGCAATTCGGGCGACGAAGCGCCTCAAATGGTTCACTGCGAAGAGCATGGGCCCCAGCCCGAAGCTTTCGTTTGCCGGCATATCGTTGAGGGTCTTGTTCAACGTAACCCGGTCGGGTTTTTCTGGAGCGCCGAAAACCTCGGCCCTCATCCCGATGCTTGGTGCTCAGAATGCAACGATAGGGCCGCGTTGACCGGGGGCGAGTGGGTGGATGAAGCGTTAGCACATCTGGACGCAAGATTGATGTGCAGCGAATGCTATTAAACGGCTATTTCCGAGCAAGAGCTCCCACGTTGCGAGAGTAGATGAATAAGGCCGGAGCGACCTCTCGCACCGACCTCTTTTCGAAAGGCATTTTACCGCCCAAGCCTAGTCCAGCAGTTCAGCCGGCACCTTCCCACCGTTCTCTGACAGCTTTTTCAGCAGAGCCTTATGCAGCCAGATGTTCATTTCAGCGGATCCGTCCTTCTCGCCGGTATAGGCAAGCTCTTCGGCCAGCTCCCTTCGCTCGGCCAGACTGGCGTCCATCCCGAGTGCCTTCATTAGGTCGACGATCGAGTGCTTCCAGTCGAGCTTCTGGCCGCTGCGTGCAACGGCGGCGTCGAGGATCGGAGCGACCTCAACAGCAGATGATGTTGCCGACGAGGCCGGTGCCGCCCCTCCTGCTGTCGGAGGTACTTGTCCGGTGCCTCCTATTGGTGGAGCCGTAGTAGCCGCTTGTTCGAGAATTGTGGAGGATGCCGGTGTCGGCTCGGCACCAGTTGGAGATGCTGGGGCCGCATGGGCCGCTCCGCCAAAGATCGCATCTTTGATCTTGCTGAAAATGCTCACGTATCTCTCCTTTTTCGTGAAGTCGCAAAGTCAACTATCCGTGAGACGATGCGTTCCGACCCGAACAGAAAAAGGCGGCACCACTGCCGCCTCTCTCTCATTATGTCCGGCCCTAAGCAGGCGAGCGGCAATGCGCACGGATCGTCGCGAGAGCATTCCCCTCCTCCGACCAGTTTAAATCCCCTCTCGAACTCAAGCTCTCGCGACGCCCCCTCCTACGTCCCTGGCCAGAACGTGTCTCCATTGACTTTGGTTTTCTGGGAACATATGGTGAACATGATGGAGGTGCAGATGAACCGTACCGATGAAGTTGTATCTCGAGCTCTAGCAGTCGTAGCTGCGTCACGCGCGCTGCGTGAAAAGCAGGAAAAGCAGAGGCGGGAAATTTACGAGCGCGTTCAGATCGCCTCTCTCAAGCGCCCTACTATCCCGAAGGGAATTCAGCTGCGCCTTAATCTGCAATGACCCTTCCCCGCCTCAAAGACTAGCGGGCAGAGAAGATCGACATGTCGTGCCGGCGCTGCGACCGCCACGGTGTCTACGACCGCAAAGCACTGGTAAAGAAGTTCGGAGCGACTACTGAATTCGTTGAGCTCCGGCGGATCCTTGCCATCGGCTGCGATCGACGTGGCACGGATGGATGCGAGGCGTGCTTCCCTTGCCTGCTCACCGTCAACATCTTGATCGAGGAACGCAGATGAGTGACGAAAGCCGCACCGCATGTTCTTTTTCGTTATCGTGGAACACTGCGAGCACCAGGGATGCAAGGAGTGGGGCTGCTACGAATTCGAGGAAAGTAGTGGCATCACGTTTTGGTATTGTGCACGGCATCAACCGCTCATCTATCGAGGCCTTCCTCGGCACGGCGAGGCAAGGTCAGATACAGCTGAGATTGCCCACATGTCGCGGTGGCGACCAACACCACCTGTGGCGGCATGATCGCGCTCAATCTGACGCTCGATGTATATTGCACCCGCTGAAATCGCGATGTCGAAGATGCCGCCGGAAGAAAAGGCAATCGGGCAGACATTCCGCTGCATAAAATGCGACCAACCAAGACAGTACTTCGTCAGCCATCGAAGTGCCAACCGTCGTATCCAGGTGCCAAGCGGCCCGACAAATGGTGCAGGGCGGCGGGGCCAAATCGACATTGCTTTATAAAATAAAGCCAAATTAATATTAACAGCAAAACGAAAATATAAAGATTGAACAATCATACATGATGCTTCATTTTCAATCGAATTCAGGCGAATGGGGTTGCCGTGGCCAAATATAATCAGGTTCATACTCAAACGAATTTTTCGTATATTCCTGCGATAGACGGGCTCCGTGCGGTATCTGCTTTTCTCGTTTTTGCTACCCATGCTTACCATGATAAGGTTCCAGGCGGTATAATAGGCGTCGATATTTTTTTCGCGATAAGCGGCTTCCTCATAACGTCGATATTGTTACGAGAGGCGGATAGAACTGGCACGATATCGATACGCGAATTCTACTACAAACGCTCACTTCGTATATTGCCCGCAGCATTTTTCTTCTTCGCCTTCATATACCTTTTTGCCTACGATGCGATGGGCGACCACGGGCAATCCGCTACGCTAAATTTTGCGGCTGCAGTTTTCAGCTTCATGAACTGGCTACGCGCCTTCACAAACTACGATGGCAACTATCTGGCCCACTCTTGGTCCTTGTCAGTCGAGGAGCAATTTTATGCGATCTGGTCTTTGGTCGTACTTGTTGCAGTACGCAAGGGCCGTAGAAAAGCGCTCGTGCCACTACTCGTAGCGACCATGGCTCTTGTCATCGCATGGAAATGCTATCTTGGCATCTCGGGGGCCACACCGGCCCGAGTTCTCAATGGCTTAGACACTAGAGCAGATGCCATATTGATCGGCGCGTTGTTCGCTTGCATACCAATCGATAAAGCGGTACGCCTTGCCAGCCGATTTTGGCTCATCCCGATTATCGGACTTCTCATCGTACTCAGGGCCGCCGATGACAAGAGCAACGACATTTGGATGTTTCTCCCGTTTTTTACTGCCATCTCTGCCTGCCTGCTGCTAATCTCATTAGGCAACAACGTCATTCAACGGCTGCTTAGCACTCCAGTAGCCGTCTACTTCGGCAAGCGATCCTATAGCTTCTATCTGTGGCATTACCCGATCGTGGCGGTAATGTGGGGATCCGAAATACGCCGTACAGTCTGGATCCTCCCAACATTGCTTCTGTCAATTGTAGCGGCAGAATTGAGCTATCGCTTTATTGAGACGCCGTTCCTGAACCTCCGCCACCGAAATGCTGAACGGAAGACAGTGGCGACCAGCACTGTCTGCCACGAGACACCGCAGTGACCAAACACTTTGCATCTGTATGATTTCACGGGGGAACCGCGTCGCCACTCAAGCGACTTTTGATGTGCAGATTAGGCATTACGCCCACATACTGGCCGTAACGATATAAGTCGCGGGTGCCATTAAACATCGCCACCCAAGCTATCAATCCAGTCAGGGTCGCGATCAAATAGAACTGCACCCTCACATCCACCCTCCCGAATTAATCTTGTTTCTAGGTTGCAGTTGAAACCTCGTTCGAATTGATGCTTTCGTTTCACAGTTGTGTTTTATCTATAGATGCACGACGTATTACAGATTTCTTCTTGTCGCGATAGTTCAACTGCAAGGTTCTCATCGCAAATTCGAGGTCCATTCCGAATGAGTTTAACGATTGTAAGCGACATTCCCTTCCACACGGGATGGTCACCGATCTCTCATATGCAGGAGCTACTAGCCAAGCTAACTTCGACCGAGGTCGAAGATGTGTCCCTCCGAAAGAGCAACCGGCTGCATTCATTGTTTTACCGACATGCTCCGAGAGCGCGTTCTGCCGATGATAATGTCGCGTTATTCATCACCGCGACAGCCTATGGCGCTCGGAAATTTGTACCGGTTGCCAAGGAACTCGGAGGCTTCTCTCGAACCGCAATTTGGATCATCGACAGCTTTTGGACCGATGCCTCATCACGCGAGAAGACGCTGATCGACAAACACTTTGATGTTGTCGCATACATGCAGTCTTACGATGATGAATTCTACCGAAAGCTCTTCGGTGATCGGGCGCTTCGGCTGGATTGGGGAAGCGATGCGCTGAATCTGGGAACAGCTAACGCCATCAGAGACGTCGACCTTCTGCGAATCGGACGGCAGCCGACCGATTGGGAAAACGACCATGTCACAGCTCAAGCATGCGCAAAAAGCGGCATATCATTCCGCGGTCGCCCACCGATGTTGTCAGCGGTAGAAGATTTTCCCGAACTGATGCGCTCTCACTACAGCCGAACGAAGTTCGTTCTTGCAAACTCGAACATCGCTGCGCCGGCGCCCTATACACATCCTACGAAAGCTTACATGACCGGACGCTGGACAGATGCACTTGCGTGTGGAGCTACTGTAGCAGGCATCCCTCCTGAAGGTGATATAGCCCTGCTCGACTGGCCTGAAGCACTATTAAAGCTTCGAAATCTCAATCGCCTCGACGGGCTAATCCAGATCGAGGCTGCACTGAAATCTTGGACGCCAGCTACTCCAGCGCGAAACCACATCGGTGCGCTTCGTCAGCTAGATTGGCGATGGCGGTTTGCTAAGCTCTTGAAGACCCTCGAAATTAGTGCTCCGCGGCTGGACAGCGAAATTATCGAACTTAAGAACAGAATTCTGCAAGTACAGTCGTTAGCATCCTAAATGGCCTCACATAACCGGTATTCAACTCATGCCACCTTGGTCGCAACTGATACTCAACCTCGTTCATCGCTTTCGCGCTAAGTTGAGCCGGTGGTCAGACGGCCCTTTAGAGGAATGGAAAGCCGATTTTGTCCGCACACCTGTTCAATTAATCGACGGAGAGTGGGCCGAAGGCTTCGTAGCCCACAGGACCATAAATGGTATTAAACAATTCAGACGCGCTACCGAGGATGAAAAACAAGATCTGATAGCACTGAGAATGACGCCCTGAATGCGGAACGCCCTTCAAAGACGGACTGTCGAGCCGATGGTTGCGCTTGAGTATGCGCTCCACCGCTTCATGATCCACGCGCTTATCATCTGTGATATTCTTTATTCATCACGCTTAAACCGGGTGATCGGAGGCTTCGCCCAGCCTGCTCTATTGGGGACAGCGACAGCAATTATCGTTTTTTACATGTTCTATCTGCTGGCGCGTGGCAGAGTTCTACCCATCGCGCTGGGTGCGCTATATGCTGGACTTATTTTCTACCAGGTAGGGGTATTCGCGGAGCGAGCTGCGATAGCTTTTCACCCGAATGTGTTCTTTCAGTTTCTCTGGCTAATGGCCCTTATTCCATTCTACGCATGGGTGACCGTTGGCTTGAGGGGTTACATGCTTCGTGAAGTTATCTTCTATTCAACTGCGTATTGCTGCGCCTATGTCCTAATGTCTGTAGCCCAACTAACTGGCATTCTTCCGTACAGCATCTTGTCAGCCATTGTTAGTGACCAAGACTCCCGCGGGGCTCGGGTATTCCTCTATGCCACAGTCGCCGCCATCGCCTATTTCTACTGGCTGTACCGACTACGGAGGCGTGTGACTTACAGCAGCCTCGCTTTCTTCACCGTCGCGGCCTTGGCCTCGGTTCTGTCCCTCTCGCGCGTCTATCTGCTCATTCTGCTTTGTCTGACGATCCCTTTCATTTTTAAGTGGAGAGCCTGGCTAATATCGTTATGCGTTCGAGCAGTGTTCGTCGGAGTTACAGCCTACATCTTCTATGGTTTTGTCGACATCACTTTCAATCCATTTGCGGCGTTTGCAACGGATCTCTCTGGCGCCTACCGCGCCTACGAATATGATGTGGTGCGTCACGTGCTGAGACAGGAACCGCTCGTCGGCTTCGGTGTTCCGCCAGATGTAATATACGTTCGACAATTTCTAGGCCAGCTAGACATCTTTGCGAGCGATCTCGGAGCTCTCGGCACATGGTTCGACTTGGGTTTGTTCGGCCTGCTTCTGTTCTTCTATCTCATGCTTGTCTGCTCTAAACCATTGCACTTTCTTGAGGAGCAGTATGGATGGCCGTTGTTTCTATCAGGATGCCTTTTGACGGCTTACGGCGCTATCTCGCCTACGGCAATGTATGGTGGAGCTACCCTAACCGCTTTATTTCTTGGTCTCGCACTGGGATCTCGCAAGCCGCGCAAGTACTCAGTTAGCCGCCGCGAAGCCATGCGTAATCGGCAATTGAAACGCCTGAACGAACTCGGCGCCAGTGATATCGGGATCTTGCCCGTCAATAAGAACAATCATTTGTAGAGGTTTGGATGAACTTCAAGCGTGCAATTTCCAACGTAACTTCCGCGTCTGCTCTGTTTCCTGCCTCGATAAGACGGCGAGTCCTTCGGGCCGCTGGTGCGCAACTCGCAGAAGACGTCGTCATTCTTTCTGGCAACATTTTCAGGCGACCAGAGAAATTGACGGTAGATAGAGGCACCTTCATAAGTTACCGATGCACTTTTGAAGGGGAAGAGAGCATCCGGCTCGGAAAAAACTGCAACATAGCTACCGGCGTGACGTTCTTGACAACAACACATGAAATCGGTGGATCATCGTGTCGTGCTGGCCCACCAAGTCACGAACCAATTGAGGTCGGCGACGGAACTTGGATCGGTGCTGGTGTCATCGTGTTTCCGGGCGTTCGTATTGGTCCAGGTTGCGTCATAGGTGCTGGATCCATTGTGACGAAATCCTGTGACGCCAACTCACTATATGTCGGCAGTCCAGCAAAACAGCTCAAAGCCTTCGTTTAGAACCTCAGTGTGGAGGGCGGCCAATGCATATTCTCTCGCCTACCGATGCATTCCACGCTGTCATGAAGCTATATCGACGAATATTCGAATCCGGCTGGCAACCCATAGATGACAATCGACGTGAGACGTCGAGCACGTTTAGAATGCGCCGTTGGCGCAACGGACAATACGAGTATCGCGATTGCACTCCCGAGGAAGAAACCGAAGCGTCTTGGAATAAGGTAGGGCCATGATGATTGGCCGATTGCCATAAAACTGCAACTTGTAGTTTTCCAGATGACTATAGCAAAGGACAGAGCTGTGCGCGTCAAGGCAGTTGAAATGTATTTTCGCCAGTTTAGAAAGTTCTTCGCCCCCATACCGTCGTCTTGGCACTGGTACGGGGAAAAAATGCGCCAAAGAACCACCGACGGCAAAGTCGTTTTCCGGGATCCTACATCCGCGGAGGTAGAGGCTTTGGAGGAGTGGCAGGACAATAAAGCCTGGTAGTTCCGCTGAGGATGTTCTCTGATGTCAGGGCGGTGGGTTAGGCCGCCATCATGGCCGAAAGCAACATCGATCCCCAAGACTTGGACCGGTCGTATAAGGACGGCCGGATCTTCACGACCTCAGCCTTCAGCCTTTGATAGCTCTCCGCGTCCGCTGTCAAAGAAGCTAAGGCCCTTCGTAAAGAGGCGCTGTCGTCGGCGGTGAAAACCATACATCCCTGACCTAAGAGGTCAGCTGCGGGAACGACGGAACTGACGAGGGAAGGTACCCCATGCGCGGCAGCCTCGAACCCAACCAGCGCGAGACCTTCATTGAAAGTTGTCATGGTGGGGCAAACGATCAGGTCACTATCTGCGATGGCAGCGTGAACACCTTTGGCATCGAGGTTTCCTACAAACCTCACGTCATGAGATCCAGTTGCTGCAATCTTCTCTTCCAGTTCTTTTTCTGCAGTTCCGGTGCCAGCGAAGGTTAGAGACAGACCAGGCACGGAGGCACTCACTGCCGTGAATGCATCGAGCAGCATGAAAACCCCTTTAGAAGCTTCTATTCTGCCTAGATAAAGAAGCCTTCGTGCTGAAGACGCCGCATTTAACTCGAACTCATCCACGAGCTGCGGAAACTCGACTTGGCCGAGCACTCTATTCCGCGTGACGGAAGCTATCTGACGCTGGCATTCCGAAGAGGTGCATACCGCCCCATCAAGCGCTGCAGCTTGGAATTTCACAATAGCTAACTTGGCAAGCGACTTGAGATCGGAAGGCCGGCTCCCCATCGGCCAGAACGTGTTGTGGGCGCTTAGGATAAGTCTGCGCTTTCTTTTCACGTTACGCCATCCAAGCGGCTGAAAATCAGTATTAGAAACGACAATGTGCGGATCATACTGGTTAATGGCGGCTATGCACTTCTGCGTGTACTGCAGCTCGCCGACAATTTTTGCCAATCCTCCGCTCGACGGCTCCCGGGCGATAGTTTCGAATTTGAAGCGTGGGTCAGACACACCTTCGGAATTCCATGGCGTAATGATCTGTGCGTGGGCACTCAGCGCCTGTACAATATCATAGAACATAGCAGAGTAAGTAATCACTGGAACGCGGGGATCATGCCTTCCATCCATCCAGTGTATGAACGTGCCGACGACGTCGCCGGTACCGCTAAGATAAGAAATCCGAAGCTGCTCTTCCGAGCCAAGAGCCAACATTTCTCGAATGGTAAGGGCGGCGCCCGTGGGCACTTCAACTAAATTCAAAGACATCGCTTGACCTATCTGGAAGGTAAATCAGCTATGCATTATAGGTATTACGATTGCAATGAAGCGATAAGCAGCAAGCAACCGTTTCTTTCTTGAGGTTAATTCGGTGATGCTCGAGGTTTTCCTGATCGAACAAGATGGCAAAGACATGTACCTCGCCATTTCGGAAGAACGACGTCGCTATATTCCGCCAGGCGTAGTGGCCGATTGGAAATTCGAAGGCCGGCGGCCGATCGATGATGAAATGTTTCATGCAGTCGATGTCGATCGATCGCTTGTTGAATATGGATACGTGCTTGTGCCCACGCCAGCACCTAAGGAAAATCGCCTCAGCGCAATAGTGCGCAGGGTTTTTGCCGCACGTAACCGACAGCATAGGCAGTGACCTCGGCACCCCGCTTAAGAGTGCCGAGATGAAGAGCTAGGATATGCCTTACAGACGCTATTCGAGCCATCATTGATTGTCAGTTTCGCGCTTTTCGGCCGACCGATCTCGCGGCGGTGGAGGACGGCGACTCCCACAACAACGCGTCTTCGCGAGCGATTTTTTTCAGGTCTCTCACGATTGTTTAAATTTCCACTCAACGGTTCGCCGCGACCTCCCCGTCATATTCGCCGGGACGTTGGCTGGTTGGCACCATTCCGCTCAGGCAGCACTTCGCGACGATTGCATGCGCGAGAAAACGCTGGATTCTTCTTGTGACATAGCGGCGTATTATCGCTCAGCCCCTCAACAACCGAGGCGCGATGTCACAGCGGAAGCGCGTTCCGGTCAGTAGTACCGTGGACAACAGCACACTACTCATCTCGATAAATTAAAACGATTGGATCAGCAGGGGACTTATCCTCACCAAGGGCCGTCGTAGGGGAAGTCAGATGAACTTTAGCTGCATCGAGAACTAGGTCGTCTAGGGCCTTCTTGCGCTTCTTCAATGCGGCAGCGCTTCCATGTCTCGACGGCGTCCTGAATGGCCTCGCTTAAAGTGGCGAATTCGCCACTCTCGATGCTTTCGCGGACAACTTGCAAATGTTCGAGGCTTAATGTGACTTTGACTTCCTCGGCTTGATGCACGATGAATCCCTCTATCTCTGATCGCAACTTGGAACGTAACCTTGCCGAGTGGCAGGCGTGCCATCTGTATCCTTCACGTTGCAGAGGTAGCAAGCTGATGACCTGAGACCTATTGTCCATGGCTTTTGATAAATGATATTTCGACGGGATCTTTGTACGGTTGCGATCTACAAAAGCTACTTCACGAATCTTCCTTACCTATGTATCGATTGCGGGGATACATTTGAGAGTTTGTCGTGATACACGCACTAAGATATTATTTTACTTTCTCGCTCATGGCCCCCGAGAAAACATATGACTGGGAACCTACCGTTTGCTTCAGGAAAAGGCAGTTGATTGACGGCACCTTTGCATCCGGTGCGCTGATGGTGCGGATAATCGACGGAACCGCTCACTACCGGTTGATGACCGAGGAAGAGGATCTGGATTTCCGCGAGGAAACCTCGATTTAGGGGTATTTCCGATGTCAGAGCTAAAGGTCACCACAACCAGATGACCGCCGCAAGCGCTCCAGCCCACATAATAAGGGCGATAAGGAACACAGTGACATAGTTGTGAAAGCGACGTGTCATGCACCCAAACATGTTTCAATCGAAAAAGTTCGCTTCTCAGCCTAGGGCCACTGAAGTTGCGCAGAGGTTGGATCTGGATTGGCGTTATCGCGCCGCTTCCTAACTTTCGACAAGCGCAATCTTGTTTACGGCTTGCTGTGATAAAGTTCGCATTGCAAGAAACAACCGGGAGGCTCCCTGTATCGCACCTTCAGCGTGGCCTGATCGGCGAAATCGGAAGCTCCACTGCGTAGGTCAGCGAAAGTAGACCAGTCTTCAAATTTCTGACGAGTGTGACAATTTCAACGGGCGCTTCGGACTGGTGCACCTGGGAAAGCCGCTTAGTCACAGACTGTTCCGACTGAACCCGAATATCCCCTATAACTTCGGAACAGCGCCTATCTTGTCCGCCATCACTTGGTAGGATTGACAATTTGCCAACCGCAATTCCTCAGACCGAATCCGACCTTCGTGCCCTCAAAATGACTGAGACGATGGCTCATCCAACGTGGCTGAGCTTAGGTGCCCCATCACGCGCGCTTCGATCTCGGCGGCCGCCATTTCCCTGTCCCGAAGATCTATGGCATAGCGCTTCCGCAGTAGGAACCAGAACTTCCGCAGCTCATCTGGCGTCAGCCTGGATTCTCCAGCTACGAACTGGGCCGCAAAATCGCCAGGCTGGCGGCACACAAAACAACCGGCCATGTAGTCGGCCCGACCGAACACATAAACCGGCTTTTCATGCAGTAGAGCTTCGGCACCTACACCGGAATTGACGACGCAAACAGCCAGGGCCTTCGGGATGATGGCGTGAATGCTGGAATAGACCTGGGTTACTCGTTCTTCCGAAACAAGCTTCGTTAGAAACCGCGAGACTTCCGGCGTCGTGCAGAGAGGGTGCCGCTTGATGACGATGGAATAGCCTTTCGCCTCGGCTGTTCGAACCACCTCTTCCACCATTTCGAACAGGCTCAGATAGGCGAGCTGGCTGACGGCGTCGCCGATCAACTGCAAGGCAACGAAGATGAATTGTTGCGGCAGGTCGACCCCAGCGGTGACTGAAGCCTGCCGATACTTCGACAGGTTGCAGCCAATAACGCGCTGTTTGTCATCTTCGAAAAACGCGACGGCTTCCTGCTCGTCGACATCGGCAGCGCGCAACTGCTCCAACGAAAAATCCGAAAAATGCGACCAGCCCGCGTAACCGCGGCTATCGAAGCTGAAGAGGGAAGGCCGATCGGTTTCCTTGAAATGGAGGCCTTGATTGCCATGCGATATCGTATGATAGGAAAAGCTGGGAACGGGAAGGTCAACGAAGCCGTGAGTTCTCAAGCGGCTCCGGACCGCATAAAGGATATCGTTCTTCTCAAAGGCCGCGAACAAGGCCGAAAGGACGAATCTGATGTCGTCGCGAAATCCGGGATAGTCGATCTTGTTCTTCCTGAAGGCAGCAGCGGGCATTAGGACTACGGGCCGTTTATCCAACGGCTTGCGGGCTCTCGCCGCTCGGGCCAGAATATCCTCATTCGCCATCCTTACGGCAGGGCTATAAGCCTCAGTCTCGTTGATGAGGGAGATAACCTCAGCCGTAAGTCGGCGCGCCTTCCCCATTTCTGCGACATGCGAGTGCTTGAGAAATGCCATTGCGCCATGCAGATCAAAGAGGCTCAGTTTCGCGGCAATAACATCCTCTAGATGTGCCCGCGAAAGAGCTCGGCTGCTGACAACTTGCGCCAATTTTGCAATGAGGATGGTGATCGCAGCCGCGAAGATGTCCTCGCGATCGCAAGCTTCGGCGGACAGTGCGATCGATAAAGGAAGCGTAAGATCAAGGTAATCCGGCTCGGCCCGCATGAAAGTTAAACCGTCTTCGGCGAGACGTTCATGATATCTGAGCTGGCCAGCCTGCTCCTGGCCCGGATCTACCGGCGAGCCTTCAGCAACATCACCTGCGAGCCTCGATGCCGCCGCGGCCAATAAGGCTGCAGCACCCGCCGGCACATGCGGGTGCCGCCGAATTTCGTCAAGCCGCCGTGAAAGTCCGGGATCAACGACTTTCGCGATGTAGGTGCTAACCGCCCAAAAGGTCAGCTGTTGGCGTTTGGCATATCGGAAGAAAATGTCTTCCGCCGCTCCCGCCCGCCCGGCGTGATATTCGATGAGAAGGCGACCTTCGAAGATAAGTGCGGATGCCTTCCGTGTTGCGCTCAGGGGAGGCAAAAACCAGGCGGCGGTCGCGAGAATAATACGCATCACGCCCAAATTCCGACCAGTGCGAACTCTTTTGTCGACAAACCCAATCATACCGCCACCTGAAGCTGATCATTCGCTGCGATGGCGACGTATAATATCAAATGGATCGATGTCGCGAGCACTATCGCTATCAAAATGAGAGCTCGGCGGTGAAACCTGAACTGCAACTCCGTTCCTGCAATGGCGTAGCGTTCCCTAACCATGTGCCGGCAACAACGATCTCGCACCCGACTCTGTTTTTTGAAAGCGGAGAGCCTTCATTGGGCTCCGCAGCTGAAACGTTGGACAAATGGGACTCTTCACCATTCGCGAGCAACATAAGAATGCACTGTCCATCAAATCCGAAAACTGACCGACTGGAAATCTAGTACGAAGACGTTTACGACATTCGGACTTTGATGAACCATACGAATTCGACGGTGAACCTGCAACGTACGATGGAGTGTATCCTTGGAGATTGCTAAGATAGTTGCCGGCATAGAGGCTGCCAGTTCAGGCTCACGAATCTTGGATCGGCAGATTGCCGAAGCGATTGGATGGCGCCGCGAAATACGGGAAGATCGCGATGGCGAAGGGCAAAGGATTTCTCGAGGGGTTTGGTATGACCCCAGTTCCGGACTACCTGGTACGATACCCAACTACAGTGGCGACTTGGAGGCAGCACACTCACTGGTTAAGTTGATTGCGCCGAAAAGCGCTGGCGGCTGCACGTGGGAGGATGGCGCGGCATCCGCCAAGATCGGAATGGGTCAATATATTCAAGCACGGACCCCAGCCTTGGCGCTAAGTTCCGCTGCCTTGAGATACCTGTCCGAAACTCGGTGACCATGCATCGGTGCGCGTCATAATGTCGTAAATCTGTATCAAAACTATCATAAACGCGCTTTGGATCACTCAATGTTCAGGGAATGACATGCGCGTTGATCGCACTATTGATTTGCTGCGTGAAGCTGGCGCAGGATCGAGACCACTTGATACGCTTGTTGCGCAGGCTGTGGGATGGCGAAAGATAAATGGGCCGATTGCCGACAACAAAAGCGGCGAAATTCGGGACGGTACGTTGTGGCTCATCCCAAATACCGACAATCCTGGCAGGATACCCCACTACACATCGAATATTGAGGCAGCATATCTACTCGTACAGCAGGCTTGCCCGTCTGGAGTGAGTGGGTTCTCGTGGCAAGAAGGTTCCGCAACAGCGCAAGTGGGCGAAAACGGTCCGCGGGCGAGCGCTGCAACACCAGCACTAGCGCTTTGCCTTGCTACTCTCATGGCCTTGAAATCGGACGACCGGCCTAAATGAGCATCAGGAGAGTTGAGTTTGGCAGCAGATATTCACCCGACGAGCTAAAAGGTCTCGGGCTTGAGTTAGAATTTAGTCCAAAAAGCCAGTTCCTGCATGGAAATTCTTACGAAATTCCCTGCCAAGTCAAAACATCGATGAGAGATATCCTCTCCGTAGGCGCGTTCTCTTACATCAATGGAAAGGGTCGCTTCACCAATGTTCGGATAGGCCGGTACTGTTCAATAGCTGAAGGCGTGGAAATTGGATATCCTGAACATCCGACCGACTGGCTCAGCACATCTCCAGTCCAATACATGAGGCCCGGTTGGGCCGCAGTGGTTGGTGATTGGAAACGCGTATCGCACACGACCACTAAAGAAACGCTCATACAGCACGACGTTTGGATAGGGGTGGGCGCCTTCCTTCGCACTGGCATCACCGTAGGTACCGGAGCCATTATCGGCGCTCATGCCGTTGTGACGAAAGATGTACCACCTTATTCAATTGTCGTCGGCAATCCCGGCCGCATCATTCGAACTCGAATTCGCCCTCAGCTTATAGACGAACTTTTGAACACCAAATGGTGGGAATTCTCCCCTGCGCAGCTCAATGGCTGCCCGTTCGACCGAGCTGGTGATGCGATCCGTTTTATCACGGATTTGCGCAAGGCTAACACTCCGATTTACCGACCCCAGCGCCTGGAGATCACTTCAGCCGGAGCGACACTTTCACCTTCCCCCTAATCGACGTGGCCCATCATTCGAAGGCTTGTCACAATACAGTCATCGAACATGAACTAAGGCTGGAAGACGGAAATCCAGGTCTGAGAGTCGATGCAGCACACTGATAGCAACATCTATGTCAACGTCGTGTTTGCGACTGACGAAGAGTATCTACCGATCACGGCGGTCGCACTTACCTCGGTTGCTGCAAACTTTAGCGATACGAGAAAACTTCGGGCCTTTATTCTCATCGAGAAGCCGATGCCTCAGGAGGACGCTGCTCGTTTTCAGACCCTTGCAAAGCAATTCAATATTGAAGTTCATTCATTGTCCGTCTCCGCCGCGAAATACGCGACGGTCCGAACAAGTCGTGGAATTTCAAGCGCGACGTACTTTCGGCTAGCGATGCACCTGGTTTTGCCACGCGATGTCGATAAGGTTGTTTATCTCGATTCCGATATGATCATCCTAGGCAATATCGCGGATCTTTTTGATACGCCTCTTAACGACGAAACACTCTTCGCTGGCGCGGAAGACTACAATAGTGTGGCGCACCGCAAGGCGTACAAAACTTCGCCCACTTCGGTAAACCTCAATGCTGGCGTTCTGGTTTGCAACATTAAAGCCATCCGCGCGATGGACTTCCTCGGCGTAGTAAGCGCATACGTCGAGCAAAACCAATTTCTCATTTTCCATGGCGATCAGCAGATCCTGAACTCTCTGTTCAGCGAACGAATGGCTTATGTTCATATCCGATGGAATATGCACGGACAGTTGTTCGAAGAGGAATGGGTTGCGAACAACATGGGTGCTCGAGCACTCGCGACTGCCACAGATTTCGCAGACGGACGCGCTGAGCCCAAGATCATCCACTACAATGGTACAATGAAGCCATGGAACGGCGGCGTGCATCCCAGGCGACGTGACTGGTACCGCTTTTCTAACGTCTCGGTTTACGCTGACTTATTCCCCGAGCCAGATTGGCCCTCCGCCAAGAATCGTCGCGACAAGAAGCCATCATTGCTGGCAACGGTTTACCAGAAGCTATGGCTCGATAAGCTCGTAAGAGCCCTACACGAGGGCTACAAAGCCAAGGGAACACGTACTTGGCTTGAAAATAACGTCAAAAGCGGGAAGCTTTGGAAGCAAAAGCCTTTTGATGAATTGCGCACATTGTCGGAAAAGCAATCTCTTATCCAGATGCACTCCTTCCTGGCGATGCGGGGAATCTTGCGCCGGGAACGGAAGTTCTCTGCGACGGATTTTGTGCGTAACATTCCCGAAAACGCCAAAGTTTATGCGAATGCCCCTAATGACGACCTCGAAGGGGGGTTCCACGAAAACATCAAACTCATTCTCCAGACGCCAAATGTCAGCATGAAGGTCCTCCCGTACGAAGCCCACTTTTCGCTAGTCCTGCATATGGCCATCCGCACATCCGGCTTCTGGGACGCACTACTTACCGCAAGCTTTGACCGTGATATCATTTTTGGTGAAGCCGCATTCTTTGGTGCTTACGCGGGCTATTTTGACCACGCGTCGCCAGCTGTTGGCAGGCGACCCTTCGGCTATATTCTTGACGACCTTGGCTATTATTACGATGCAAGGCAGCCATCTCGACTGGAGCTCAAATTGAATGACGCTTCGTATGAACTTAACGATGCAGAATGGGCTCGCACAAAAAGCTTGATCCAACGCGTTAAATCCGAACGGCTCACCAAATACAACCGGAACGCCGGCAAAGGAGTACCCGTTTCCTTGGAGCCAGGAGCCGTGATCGTGATCGACCAAACACCCCATGATGCATCGATCAAATTCGGGGGCGCCGAGAAGCGTACCATAACTGACATGGTGACTGCGGCAGTCCGGGAGAACCCGAACGCGACGGTCTATTTCAAGCGTCATCCGGATAACGTCAAGACGAATCGCAATATACTTCCTGCGACAGCGCGCGTGAAATTGCTTCCCGACGATGCGGATATCACACAGGTTCTGGATCAGTGCGCGTCGGTGTACGTCGTTGCGTCGCAAGTCGGGTTTGAAGCGTTGCTAAGGGGCAAGAAGGTTGTGGCATTTGGGATGCCTTTTTATGCTGGGTGGGGCCTGACGGACGACAGGCAGCCGATCAACCGGCGGAGTCGGGCTCGGACAATTGAGGACATCTTTCATGCCGCCTGCATCGACATGTCCGTATATGTCGACCCATCGTCGGGAAGGCTCATTGAGATTGAAGAAGCTTTCGACCTGATCGCATCTCTCAGAAAGATCGACGACGACGGCACACGTAATCCACTGATGCAAGCGGCGCAGGAAACTGCGGTTGCAGAATAGGGCTAGGGTGAATCAGACCATGAGGCCTTCAGAAGCGTATTGGCTTTGAACGTTTCCACCAGTCTAGGACGCGTTGGATCATTCCTGGATTTTTCTTCCGCGCACTCTGAAGCTCCCGCTCACCCCTCCGCGCAATTTTGACAAGTTCCCGCACATATAGCTGAGATGTCGTTAGAGATGGCACCCTTCCCTCAAGAAGATCGGTCACTTTGCTCTTCGCCAAAGCGACGACATCGACTTTTCCGCAGTCAACCATCAATTCTGATCGCAACGCTCGCAACCTCCACCGATCCTTGTCGTGGAGGTTTAGAGCCCGCTCGATGCAGCGTGGTAGATCTTCCGCTTTTTCACAAACGACACCGAGTTCGTCCCTTCGCCGGTACTCGATCGAGTGAAGGTTGAACTTTTGAATCCCGACAACAGTTGACGCGCCTTCTTGGTAAAGCACTACAGGCACCTGCGCATAGAGAGCATCAAAAATCGCACCCGAAAAGTCGCTGATCACGACGTCTGCCGCCTCAAGCAACTGCCGCTGGTCACTACCGGCCCCAAACAGGTGAGAAAACCCCAGATTTTGAGCCCCGATTCTCCAGGACGTGTTGCCCTTCCTCTCCTGATTGTGGTGGGCCTTGATAACGATGTTATACCGCTGAATGTAATTAGAGAGAGGCTTGAGAAGTTGCTCTAGTGAGCCGAGCTCGTTGTACGTCGGCATATAAAGAACAGTCGGCCGACCGGGGTCAAGCCCAAGAGCTCGCGCAACCTTTTTCTTCTCCACGCCATTAACGCTTACGTTCCAACCCGCGAACTTCAAATTCCCTACGGCAAAGCTCGGCGAAAAATGCTCAACCGAAGCTGCGGAATAATCACCGTACATGAGATTCATATCGGCGAGCGAATGCCACTCACCGTAGTTGTGCCGTTCCTTCGCCAGACCGTACTGCACACAAACCAAGCGGGTTTTTGTAATCTCTTCAATTAACGGAAAGGGCGTCTGGAAAAACAGTACGTCAAAATTTCCGTCGAGTGCCACAGCCTGCCGGAAGGACAGGACAAGGAAGCGGTCCCTATCCTCGGCACACATCTTCTCTAGAAATGCCTGCCAGTCCGTAGCGTTACCGACTAAAAGGACCTTGGAGTGGGGATACGCCCGCCATAGCCATTCAACTTGCTGAAACTGAAATTCATTTCTGGCTATAAAGCCTACGGCAGGCTGTTTCATTTCAATGCTTTAAGACGCAATAGCTCGAATTTCAGCCAGCAGCTGCGTAGTCGAGATTCCTTCCGTTCGCGGAAGATATACAACTTCACAGAGCGATTTGAATTCGTCGAATTTACCGGCCCAATCATCGCCCATAACGAGCAGATCCGCTTTATGATCCTGAATGTACTGACCCTTTTCCTCGAGAGAATGTTCGAAAAACACCTCATCCACACCGGAAACAGCCTTAACTATTTCCAATCTGTCGAACTGAGAATATACGGTTTTCTTTTGCTTTTTCGACCAATTAAGTGCGTCCGTCGATATGCCAACGGTTAAATGGTCGCCGAGCAGGCGCGCGCGTTGCAAGATTCGAATATGCCCGACATGCAAAACATCGAATGTTCCGAACGTAATAATTCGCTTCATTTACGGTCCTTTACTGTCCTTGGGAGGTGACAGTTTTATGAAGGTTTTATGAATGCATTGCAACCGCAAACCGCTTTCTCTCACATTAGATCAGGTCAACGCTCTGAGTTGTCGATCAATGGCGCCAGTCGCGCAGGATGTCATTTCACCTTCCAGGGCGTGTGGTTCCAGCCATACTGTGAGCGCGATTCGCCGCGGACTAATCATCCACTAAAGCTGATCGCCAGCAGTGCTCACCTTGGGCCCTGGCATGATTCTTTATAATGACTGTCATGCGGCGGTCAGGACTGCGGAGGGGATGCGGTAGTAGCTCCTAATTGTCGGCGGGAAGTGCGCGTTAAAGGCTTCGTTTGTCGCTAATATCTTCGTAGTGGTTGGCGTGTGCCTCCTTCTGCCGGAACCGTGGCACAGGGGAGCCGCCTTAATCGTGATTGGGGCTCTAATCCTTTCAATAGTCAAAGCATCGAAGAAAAGCACACTGACGTCTTACCCTGAGGATCCTCTCACCTTCGAAGACGACTGAACAATGTTATGCGGATAAGCAGGCCTGCAGATTCGATTTTAGCAGAGGCGGTGCCCACGCGTATAAGGCCGCCGTTCTTTTTCATCCTCCATATTGGCAATTCTCGGAGACAATCAAAACGGGAACAGAGAACTGTATTCGGTAGGCTTATTTTTGGTAGTATGAGTGCTGAAAAACCCGCAATTTGAGGAGGTCCGCCCGATGGCGAAAGATCAAGCAACTGTGGCTGCCATTATACTTGAGTACATTCCGATGGCTTCGCCGGAGGTGGCGGCTGAGCTGTCCGAGAAGATTGTCGCTGCGCTTGAGAAAGAAAAGACACAGCCAGTTCAGCCTCGCTTGAAGGGCGGTTCTCAGCCAGATAACTGACGGCATCCAGATCGAGATGTCTTCCTAGCTGACTGTGCCCGGAGGACCGGCGAGATATCTGGACAAATGTAGCGTGGTTGATTGGCATGCGAGAGCACTCCATAGCACTTACCCTTTGTTCATATTCTGGGCCGACAAAGAACAAATGAAAAAAGTCGTCACAGTTATAGGCGCTGGAGCTTTTGGCACAGCATTGGCTGCTGTCTTAGTGCGAGAAGGACGCCATACGGTAAACCTGCTCGGTCGCTCATCAACTGTTCTGAAAATGATTGATGGGAGACGTTTTATCGTAAAAGCTCTTCCTGATGTGTCCCTTCCTGCAAATCTGACATACACGACCTCAACTAATTCTCTCCTCGAGTCGCACTGCGTACTGTTCGCCATGCCCGCTCAAGCCCACGCAGCTGCGGCCAAAGAATATCGGCCTTATATTTCGAAGGAAGCGTTTCTCGTCACATGCGCTAAGGGCATAGATCGAAGCTCTGGGAAGCTTCTCACTGCTGTGTTGCAAGAGACGTTTCCGAACAACAAAGTCGCGGCTCTTTCGGGCCCAGGCTTTGCCTCGGACCTCGTCCAGGGACTTCCGACTGCAATGGCGATAGCCTCAACCCCACCCCTTGCGACTTACCTTGCTGAATTGCTTTCAACCAGCACGTTCAGACTCTATGGCTCCGGCGACGCCATCGGCGTGCAGATTGGCGGAGCCATAAAGAACGTTCTCGCGATAGCTTGCGGGATAGGCGTCGGCGTTGGCTTAGGAGACTCTGCACGTGCCGCCGTGATTTCACGCGGCCTCGCTGAAATGTCTCGGCTCGTTGTTGCAATGGGCGGGCAAGCAGAAACAGCGAGGGGCCTATCCGGGCTTGGTGATCTTGTCTTGACTGGGACGAGCATTCAGTCGCGAAATTATCGGTATGGCGTGGACATCGGGGAATGTGCCTCGTCAATTCAATATGCCCATGCCTTGGTCGAAGGCGCTTCGACAGCGTCTGTGGCTGCTCGCTTGGGACGCGAAAACCGCGTTGAACTTCCGATTATATCGTCTGTTGCTGACATTTTAGCCGGCGAAATCAATGTCCGCCAGGCGATCGATAGGTTGATGAGCCGGCCGATTACTAAAGAGCACTAACGATTAGCCGCGTTAGATTCTATTGTTGCTGTTCTGAGTCGTTACGCCGCGCGCTATTACGATTTTATTTGAGCCGCGCAGGCCTCGGAAGTCCGTCCCATTAACGCAGGCTCCTGATGCACCAGTTGTTACGTCTACTC
Organism: Neorhizobium sp. UBA3556; assembly: GCA_002376235.1. GTDB lineage: Bacteria > Pseudomonadota > Alphaproteobacteria > Rhizobiales > Rhizobiaceae > Neorhizobium. Next base: position 787,254 of record DFNX01000003.1, read on the forward strand.
CCGTTCCACCGGCGCCGCTGAGCTTTCCGTTTTGAACCTTGGTGCGCGTCGACGTTGCGATGCGGATGCCAATACGAGCGCTTGCCAGTTCGCGAACTATGAATTCATCCACCACACAATCGGCAGCAGATCCCTCGACTAGTATACCGATTGAGTACACTCCGCTAATCTTTGGTTTATTTACGATATTCTTTTCGCCGCCACGGTACACACGGATACCCGCAGATGCAGGGCCAACATTTCTAACATCGACCTCATCTAGCACCATCTTCCTGCAGCCGTACAACACCACGCCGTTTCCCTGCACGTTGCGCACACGAAGGTTCTTAACGGTCCCGTTAGAAACTCTATACAGAAGGACACCATGACTACCTGAACCGTCAATCACACCATCCTGTATACGCCAATTCACCATAGGGTCTGATGCGAGTGGGTTAGGCGTAGCTTGAATAGGTTGCGCGACCGTTGTGCCTTTCCAATGAAAATCGGAAATGATGAAATCTGTGGAGCCATCGACGCGAATAAATGCTCTTCCTGAATTGCCGCTGGCCCGAATGCCAGACACTTTGAACCTTTTCCAACGCTGTGGTCTTATAGATTCGTACGACATGTTTTCACAGACGCAATCTAATACGCTGATATTGGTGAAATAGTACCCGGTAAACCCTCCAATACCGTATCCGTGAGAACCTATCGCAGTGGGGAAGCCGTCAAAAAAGCAGTCTCGCACGAGAACACCATCACAAGGGGTGCCGTCATAGCTGCTCGAGTTCATCCCCGATGGGACCCCCAGGTCGGACATAATATCCAACTGGATCGCCTCAGAAAATTCTCGCCCAGGCGTCACCGTGAATTTTCTAAAAGTGCATCTGTTGACAAGCATGTTCTGAACACCGGCAGTGTCAATGCAGTGGCCGGCGTATACGTCCTGAAAAACGCAGCCATCGAATTTGATATTCTTCGCTTGGCAGATATTTGCTATGCTGTATGTCGTCCCCGCTCCAAGGCTTGCGCCCTGGGCGTCAAAGACACCTCCCGATATGACCCAATTTCCCGCAGCCCTTCGACCCGCGTAGGATCCTCCTGCCACCCAATTACGCCATATCTCCCCAACAGTAAGACGGCGCAAGACGGCCTCGGGGTGCAATTCAATCCGAGATGCTTCATAAATCAGAAGTCCCGTACCTGAAATTCCGTATGCCCCCTTCGGAACGTAGGCGATACCACGCGTGGCGGCTGCTGTAGCTATCGCCGCATTGATGGCTGCCGTAGCATCTACCGTAAAGGATGATCCTGCAGAATCCTGAAAATCTTGAGGAGTAAAAATAAAGCGCCCCCAAATATCCCGTCTGGCAGTCACGAGGTTGGCTATCGCCGCCAACCGATTACACTTCTCGGGCCGCAAATCCGATCCACGCCCACCATTGCGGCAGGCATTATAACAAATAGCGCTTTCGTTAGCGCAGCGAAAGGCAGTTTAGCTCTTTAGGGCATATGATGCGCCTTGGAGCGATTGAGGGTTGATCTCAACCTACAGGGGGTTGTAACAAACCTGTCATACTTTCACGCCTGCACGAAGCATTGGCGCTAAAGGACTACGACCAACTCCATGATGACAATCGAGAACGTGATCGAAAACCTCTGCCGTGTCGACGGACCTAGCAAAGAGCTAGATGCTGCTATAGCTGCGCTTTTCGTGAGCAGTAATGTCAAGCCAGTCCGTACGCCAGAATATACGGCGAACCTGCAAGACGCCTGGAACTTGGCGAACGAGCTTGCGCCAGAAGAAACTATAGGACTCTCTTGGGCAAGTGGAGAACCTGCTCATGCGAAAATCGGTGAGGCCCGGCCAGTTCAGTCGTCATTGCCAGCAATCGCCCTCTGCGCCGCAGCACTCTTGCACCTGAGAAGACAGAGAATATTAGCAGACCGCAGATGATCAAAAGCAATGAAAAAATGGAGATCATCAATTGGATGCCATAGAAGCCCTCTCGCTTTTTCAAGACGCAAAAGGACCGTCTCGCAAACTCGATGACGCTGTCGCACAGGTAGTAGGCTGGAGCCCTCGCTTCGAGATAATTCAAGATCCGAACACTGGTGAAGCGAAAAGAGTTCAGAAAAGCGTTTGGCTCGTCCCAGCAGGAAACGAAGAGCGCCGCGTGCCAGCCTACTCAAGTAATGCTAATGACGCCTTCGAACTTCTAAGCCTTCTCGCAAAGGGTATTCCTTGCGCCACGAGCAAAACTCCAGAAGGTGCTTTTGCTCAACTATGGGACGGGCAGCGCTTCGCCGCGCCAACGATAGCGATGGCCATGTGCATGGCCGCTCTCCACCATTTGGCTGATGCACGTTGATCATTAGCATGCAATTTAATTCGAGGCACATTTGTTATGTCCAAGACACACTCCCTTGTCATCTGCACCATTGCAAATGACCGATTTATCGAAGGCGCGATCGCTTGGGCCAAGTCAGTCAAAAAGAACGCGTCAAATAGACACGCCTTTGTACTGGACGGCGGCCTGAGTCGGGTAAATATTCTTGAGCTTGAAAAGATCGGGGTGGAAGTCATCAAGCCGGAGCGCGCGATTCCCTTTGATCATCCACGGTTTGGGCCGGCATACGCATTGTTCGATATCGGCAAGATAGATGCCGACGTTGTGGTATATATGGACTGCGACACAATTTTGGTTGGATCTCTCTTCTATCTGGAGAAGATCGCTATGAATTACGACATCGTAGTCTCACCAGCCAACTCTCACTGGAAGATGGTGGCGCCCGACTATTTCCCGTCGGCTAAGGGCATTTTCGAGAATGCCACAACAGCCGCGCAGGAGTTTCTCGCTACCTCTAAAAGCAGTGTAGTTGATCGCTTGCCGCAAGCTCTCAACATTAACACAGGCGTCCTCTGCGTTAAGACCGAGTTCATGGAGCGGGTCACCGAAGTCGCATCGACATACGAGCCGCTCTTCCCCGAGCTGAAGAATCCAGATCAGGAACTTTTAAGCCTCGTCCTCGCTGAAATGGACATAAAACCCGCCTTACTCGGTTGGGAATTCAATGCAACTTACATTCACGGCACAGCAGACAGCAAAGACGGACGCCTCAAAAAGCTTTCAACGGTCGAAATGGAGGCTATAGATCTTCAGGTCTCTGAAAAAGAGGTCCGTGCCTATCGAGCACCTCGCGGCAAGCTGCGAGCCGTCGACAAGAAAATTGAGATCGTCCACTACATTACTTCAGACAAGCCTTGGCAGGATGGTAATGGCATCCGGCCAGAAGCAAGAGATCTGTGGCGGCGATATCGTAATCTGTCGACTGAACACCTCATGCGCCCTACCGTCTCGATAATTGTCGTTGCCTACAATATCGAGAATTTCATCGAGCAATGCCTCTACAGCTGTGTGTTTAAAGGCTTTTCCAATTATGAGGTAATTGTCGTCGAAAATAAATCGACGGATCGTACCCTAGAAGCAGTGAAACGCGTTCAGCGTCAGTATCCCGAGTTGATTAAAATAGTCGAGAACGAGAAGAATTACGGCCTCGGGGTCGGGCGAAACATTGGTCTAGACCATGCCACCGGCCACCATATTCTGTTTATCGACGGCGATGATTGGTTTGCGCCCAACACATTCGAGCGATTGGGGCAGGTCATATCCAGGCACAATCCCGAAGTATGCCTTTTCAATCATGCCCGCATTTTCGAGACCGCATATGCTGCGCCCAACAAATTGAGCAAGTTTCTATGGGAAGGCTGGCGTCCGCACGGCTTCCACCGCGGCGCCGTCATGGCTAACCTCGGGGTAGCGTGGAACAAGCTCTACAAAAGAAGCTTCATCGATAATCACGGGCTGCGGTTTGGCGAAGGCTTCTATGAAGATATCGACTGGAACTTCTCTGTCTTGCTCCTTAGTGATCGATATTATGTCATTCCAGATGTCCTAACGAATTATCGCCAGAGATCTGGCTCAATTACTAGATCTGCGGACCCACGGCATTTCGATATCCTCTCGCAATACCGCCGCGTCATGGCAATCTTGAAGACGCACCCGGATAAGCTGAAAATTTATGGCAACGACGTTTATAAGTATGCCCGTGGCCAGATTCTTAACGTCATCCACGATGGCAACCGGCTTCCCAAAGGCGATGAGCGGCATTTCTTGCGTCAAGCTAGCAGACTGCTAGCTGATTTCCGGAAATTAACTGGAAGGAAAAGCAAGAACTTTCGTGAAAGCGTGGCAGCCACCGGAAACTCAAAGCTTTATCTGCTGACCCACCGGTTCATCCGCTCGTTTGCGCCCTACGAGAAGCGCATCGTAAGGCAGTATCGGGAGACAAAAAGAGTTGTCGACCGGCACTACCGTCTATGGCGCTTCAAAGCCATGGTGTATGCCTATCAGAAGTTCCTCACACGTCTTCCTATACAGGAGAACAAGGTTCTTTTTGAAGCATACTGGGGTGGCAAGATGGATTGCAATCCCTACGCCTTGTCTAAGGGCTTGGCTGAGACAGCACAATTCGAGTGCGTCTGGTCTCTCAAAGATCCGTCTACCGCACGGCGCACCCATAAATTCGATGTGGTCAAGCGAGACAGTTGGGGCTACTGGAAAGCTATCGCAACCTCAAAATATTTCGTCTCCAACGTGAACTTTGGTGAGGGCATCATCAAACGCCCCGGTCAGGTGCATCTCCAAACTTGGCACGGTACCCCCATCAAGACGATGGGCTTGGACATCCGTGCACGGCGCCCCAAGGAGATGAATTGGAAGACGTTCGCAGACAAGTGCAAACGCTGGGATTTTGCTATCTCCTCGAATGAGCACTCTACCTACGTATGGAGAAGATCGGCACCTTTCAACTACAAGATGATTGAGACCGGCTATCCAAGGAACGACATCTTCTTCAAAGAAACGGCCGAGATTCAAAGGCGGGTCCGGGAAGAACTTGGTATTCCCGAAGGCAAAAAGGTTGCGATGTATGTTCCCACGTTCCGAGACGAGGAGAAGAAGACTAACACCGTCTCGAAATCTCCGTTCGATGCCGACAAGGTCCAGCAAGCCCTTGGTGAAGACTGGGTTCTGCTGATGAGAGCACATCACTTTTCGAAAGCTCGAACAAAATCGAAGAAGGATGAAGCGATTATCGATGTATCCGATCTTCCTGACTTCAATGAGCTATCACTTATCGCAGACCTGCTTATTACCGACTACAGTTCGGCCATGTTCGATTTCGGCTGCCGGATGAAGCCCATCGTCTTGTTCACTTACGACTATGATAAGTATGTAGCGGATCGCGGTGTTTATTTCGACATCCGCGACGAGGCTCCCGGGCCTGTTGTTGAAACGATGCTGGAACTCGAAGACTGCCTTCGTGAAAAGACATTCGACACCGATGAGCACAGGCAGCGGCTTACGGTTTTTAATGCCAAATTCTGCTACCTCGACGACGGGCACGCTACGGATAGGGTCATGGAAGAGGTATTTGGTTATGAACCCACTACCTCCATCAACACGACTGGCAAAGCGGCGGCATGATCTAGCCTTTCGATCTCCGCCGCAGATTCGCGACGATGGGTGTCAAAGAACTTAATCGCCTTCTAGAAGACGAAATGTCTGAGGGAAGCTTGCAGCCGGTAAACGTCGGCTGCGTTAAGGTGCACCTTAGCCACTTTCATCGACTGGGTTACGGAGCCAAATGTGATCAAGTAGTTATCGCCAGTATTCTGCGCTCGGCTTTGAGTTTTGCAAAAGACCACGGGGCGCAGACGCCCCGTGAGGTTTTCTCGACGCTGCGGGGCGACCGCTGCCTCACGATGTATGGACAAGAAAACAAGCCTACTGGACATTCGCCTGGCCAAACATCGCAGGCTCCGATCAGACAGTCAGGGTAACTGCGAGTTCGTTCATGTAATTGTTCCGAATGCGATTCCATCCTTTTAGAGGCCCATTGCTAAGAGGAGGGCGAAGTTCCGCTGCGTGAAGCGTCACTTGTCGAGTGGTTCGAAGGTATCTAGCATAGACGTCGGCCCGCGAACGAAGAAGACCTGTCTTTTCTGTGTTGCGCTTATGCAAGAGGAAGCGCCCCTATAGTCGCGTTAAAGCTCTGCTTTGAGAGCCGCTAAGTACAGGTTACTAAACTGGATGCCTCTCGCGACATCTGCAATCACTAGCGTACGAACAGGTCGGCGTAGGTAACCCCGCAATTGATTCGAATTTGACTTGGATTAAGGACACGTATTCGCGTTTTGGGGACCGAACGCGCACTATGGCGCGCCGACCATTTGGTAAGCGACATTTCATTCTCCTGTCACATACTCAAGATATCTTCAGTTTAATTTCCAATCTCAACTGCTCTGTCCGCTTGTGTGATAAAACTGTGTTTTTGAGGTTACAGGGACTATTGGTTAGTTGATGCCCGCGATTTCTCGTAAAGACACAGGTCCGGTTGATCGCGTGAAAACGATCTTTCGCCGACTGAAGCGATACGGATCGAGTGCCGTACGCTCGAAAAAGCCGCCGATCTTCATATTTGGTTTCAGCGGCTGGAAAACATTCATTAAGGATTGGTTCCCCAACCATACCGTTGTTATTGCGCCTGCCAAATTAACGCGTGACGAATTTGAGCGGAAATGGAAACGAAAAATCAGTCGCGACAATCGGAGCTTTGTACTTAGCTGGCAATATAAAGGCCCGCCCCAGATCAAAGAGTTTTGTAGAGCCCACAATATACCCTTCCGATACGTGGAAGACGGTTTCATTCGGTCACTGGAACTTGGCGCACTCCATACCTCGCCGATGTCACTCGCCTTCGACAGTCGTGACATGTATTTTGTAGCGGACTCCCCCACAGATTTGGAAGACATACTTCAAAATTACGATTTCGACGCCGATCATTTGCTAATTGAGCGGGCGCGTAAAGCGATACACCGACTGGTAGATGCAGGAATAAGCAAATACAACTCTGCAAAGAGAGTTGATATTAAGACAATCTATGGACCAAAATGCTCGGATAGAATTCTAGTGATCGGTCAGGTTGAAAGAGATGCGTCCATCGCTTTCGGCTGCGATAGACCCTTCACGAACAACGATCTAGTCAGGATGGCCAGGTCTGAGAACCCCGATGCTCAGATCATTTATAAGCCCCATCCGGAAGTGCTGCGTGGTGTAGCACCGACAGGGTCAAATCCTGACGACGTGCGAGACATCGCTCAAATCATTGAGGAAAATGTGAGCCTTGCTGACAGCTTCCAAACAATCGATCATGTTTACACCATCACCTCATTGTCCGGGTTCGAAGCACTTCTCCGGGGGATCAGGGTTACAACCGTTGGCTGTCCCTTCTACTCAGGCTGGGGCCTCACGGATGATCGGCAGAAAAACGATCGACGAGAACGTGCGCTGACACTAGAGCAGCTATTTGCCGGCGCATATATTCTTTACCCAAAGTATTTCGACCCGGAACATAAGCATTATGTTGAGATTGAGGATGTTCTTTCAATCCTCGTGCGGAAGAGCGAGAAGGCTATCTCTTAGGGATACGCCCCACGATCTGGAGCGGCAGTCATTCCGCCGCTTCCTGAGTTCAAGCACTAAGCTCGAAAACCAGATTTCCCGAGCGGTAGGTTTTTCTCTTGCTCTAAAGGCTGACGCCGCGGACGGTAGTTTGGCGGGATGGCTGCATGCCCTCTTGCACAGGCGTTGGGTAGCCAATGTAGCGATAAGTAGCAATAGTAGATGAGTACGTGATACCACACTATCCTGGTCGCATGGTCTAAGATGCCCTGATATAGTCGCCCTCCTGGGGACGTTCGGCGATAAAATCGCGGCGACGGTTGAAAAACGCGATCCAGTTCCGCGCCATCGCGCTCGCTTCATTCGGTGGCCAATAGCTAGGCAAGGCGTAGCCATGCTTCCCATCTTTCACAACGCGGATGCAGAACATTTCCATCGGCGGAAAGCCATGACGACGGAGCCATCTGCACCACTGCTCGATCTGCTTCGTCCTAGTCTCGGCAACGAAAACGAGCGGGATGGCTGGCCGCGTCTTGACGCGCGGCGGGGCGTCCTCGCGCGGGTTAGGTTTATATATTTTTTCTTTCTCTGGGTTTGGTGGACATATCTGTCCCCCTTCACCGGACACATCTGACCTCCTTGCCGGACGATTTTGACCGCTTTCGCCTGGGTAAAGGGTGACAACTTTGTCCGTGTTTTCGCGGGCGTCCGATGCGCGTAAAATCGATGCCACAGAGGGACGATATTCCGTGTTGTGCCCGATGCCATTTCCGCGCCGGATCTCGAACCAGCCACTGGTCTCAAGGTCACGGATAGCTCGCTGAATGGTCTTGACGCTCTTGCCGGTCGCGTCGGCAATCGTTTGATAGGACGGCCACGCCTTCTCGGTGTGGCCGTTCAAATGCGTGGTGATAATATAGAGCGCCACGGACCGTGCATTGTCGCTTAAATACTTGTCGCAGCTCAGCTGCTGAAGCCATTGGAGCTTCACATCCCGGAATGGCCGCGGCCCGCTCATGCGTGCCTCCCCGAGCCTTGACCGCAAAGGCAGTCGAGTGGCCTGAATAACCGTTTCAGAAAAATCAAAAAGGGAGGGACTGTCGGCACCACACAAAGGCAATCGGCCTTTGACAAAATCGGACTAAACCATTGATTTCGTGTGAGCCGCTTGACAGCATTTTTAGGGCAAGCGATTGAAATCATACCGACCGCACTGGATTGAAAATCCGCGTGTCGGTGGTTCAAATCCGCCTCCGGGCACCATTTTTATTTAGAAATATCAATATGATGTTGTGCGATCTAGTATTAGGCGTTTCGGTGCCGGATACGCTTGGGTGTCATTCTGGGTGTCAAGTTCATCTCTTATCGTGCAGTGGGATGGTGCTCACCTATTCAATTATTGGCCCTTCCCTTAGATAAATAGACCTCATGCGGCTCTGTTTCTGAAGCGCTTACTCGCTCCAACGACATTCATCCTCATCTGGATGACGTCCTTGGTGACATTCCACTCGTCGGATAAGCTGGCTAGAGTGTGGTGGCCGCATTGAAGCAGTTGATAAGCGTGCATGGCTGCTTGATCTGAAACCAATAGGGTCGGGCCCAGCCACTCCGCTTCATTCTCGATTTCCGCAATGAAGTCACGCTTTCCTGTTTCGTCAAACGGGGCTGTCGGCGGATGCCCCATAAGGACGTGAGCAAGTTCATGCGCAAGATTTGATGCCTGCCGCTTCATCGGATGCGCGTCGTTGTTGATTACAAACGCCTTTATTCCGTCATAACAAACCGTAGCTGAAAACTCGTCCCTACCGGTGCCGGCATTTAGATATTGGCGCTCTTTGCAATCCGGCAGCTGACTCAAATTTATGATTGGAACGCACAGGTGTTCTGCAAGCTTCCAGGGACAAAGTGGCGCATTGAGATCAACGCCCATTTCAGCGCGCAATTCGGCAGCAAATCGGCTTGCTTCGGCCTTGAAGCCATATCGAAATTTCTTATTGGCCACTTTCTTATTACCTCATACGAAAACGCTCATACGCTGACTGGATCATAACCTCGATGGCAGCAGCACCCTCGGGACTTATGTTTTTGTCCGCCCTTAGATGAGCAAGTATTTGAGCCAGAGGTTCAGGCTTAACCTCATTGTCATCATGAGCGATAAAATCATCTGCCTTTAGACCCGACCAACGACATAATGCCGCCAAGGTGTCTACGTCTGGCCTCTTGCCTTGAGCTATACGAGTCAGCGTGGATGCACTGACCTTGGCTTGTTCAGCTACCTTTTTCCAAGTCAGGTCTTTGGCTTGCCGTTGTCCGTCCAGCGCTTTGTAGAACGATTCTCCCAAAAATGGTCTGTCCATGTGATTTCACTCTTGCAATTGATGTTCACATTCGCAATATATAGGTCGATTGCGATCTTGCAATCGATACTCTAGTTCGCAACAGCGAGGAAGACCGTATGTCTAATAAAAATCAGTATGTCGTCAGAAATGGCGATGGTTGGGGCGTTCGAGGAGAGGGCAATAGCCGTCTCACCAAGAGCTTCGACACGCAACGCGAAGCAATTCAGTATGGACGCGGGATTGCCCGCAATCAGGAAGCAGAGCTTCGTATTCAAGGCCAGGATGGAAAGTTCCGCGAAGCTTGGAGCTACGGCAACGATCCCTATCCACCGAAGGGCTGAAAGATGATCAAGATGAAGTTCAACGGAAGAACATTCACTAACGGACGCTCCCTAGCTGATGCCATGGTTCGAGATATAAACCAGAAAATCGAACGTAATCTGCGTCAAGCGGCGACTTCATCTGGCGTGCAGATGAAAAAGACCGGCAAGGGGTTCGAATTCGAAGGCAGCCCCGAAAACATCAACCGCCTCCAAAAGCAATTGGGAAAATGATGGGCTATCAAACGCTCATCGCTCACAAAAATAGCGCGGCTTGTTAGTGGCCGCGCTATTTCATTGATGGTGGACAAGTCACTTGCCCATAAATAACCCTCTTACTTCCTTCTCGCTTGCGGATCCCTTCAGCCATTGCCACGGAGCGCGGGGCTTATGGGACTTCGCCAGTTCAGGATGAACCTTCTGATCCCGAACTGCATCGCGCAAACGTTCGCGTGCCTCTTTCGGGTCGATCTTCAATTCGGCGCATAGCGCCTTGAGGGTGATAATCTCGGGTACCTTGTCGGTCATAGTCGTCTCCTTCGGTTCAAGACGATCTATCTATTAAGATGACCACAAGTGGCGCGTCAGGGAAATTCCCGTGATCGCTATATCTTCTCGATTTCAGCAAGTAGCTCGGTGAGCAATGTCACAGGCTCAGCGTCCATCGCTGTCACCAGCAATGCAAACTCAACAACATCGATACGCCGCTCAGCACCTTCAACCTTTGCCACATACGACTGTGGTTTACCGAGCCGGTCAGCGACCTGCTGCTGCGTCAACCGCGCTCGACGGCGAGTTTCGATGAGAAGATCGACAAGACGCTGATACTGGGGAGTGTGGGTGGTTTTGGTCACGCGCTCCGACGTCCAAAGAATTTCGGAGCAGGCGGAGTAATCCCGATTTAGAATTATCCCAGTACGGGATAATGTGCTGCAGGACCTTCTGGGAGTGCAGCAATGGACCTTTTGACATCAGGCTATGCGCCAATAATCGGCCTTGCTGCTTTCGCTGGCGGCGTATTTCTTTCCGTAGAGTGGCAAGGCCGCATTCGGCCGTTGTTCATTCCTCATGCCGAGATTGAGCGAGCAGCCAACGAACTGGCCGAGAAGTACGGGGAGCGCGCCGAGGAAATGGCCTTCATCGAAGAAGATAGAGCATGGCGCTATTCGCAGAACTTCGAGCAAGGCAAATGGCGGCGGGTGCGCAAGGAGCTGGAACGCAGGAGCAGTCTGTAACTGACCGGCAGGCCGCTCGGACATAGGCGCACGCGGCCGCGTTGGGACAATCGCCAGAGACAGGGACCGGTACCCGACTATTCGCTTATCGTCGAGCCAGTACGTGGCAATGGTACAATGCCGGGTGTCAACATGCCGATGACGGCGAAGCGTGCTCAGTGGCTGAAATCAGCGATTTCCACCACCTCATTTCGCCCAATCAACACCCAGTCGATGCGCTTATCACCTCCCACCAATCAGGGACCATTGTATTTGTTTGTGAATACGCTCGGCCCAATGGACCGACAGGTTGATAAATTATCCCAGTGTCGGTCCAAGCGATTAGATTTCCGTTAGAAACCTAGTTGCTTCAACTTATTCTCTGGTATCGGGTTGACTATTGCTGCGGTCGCGTGCTCCGCACACCATTTGATGAAGCTTGGATGTCGTATTCGCATTTCAAATAACTCTGGCAGAGTTAGATTGTAATGATAGACGAATTGGATTGGACCAACCGTTGCGGTTGAATGCAATCTCGTTGGCAGCAATTTCGGCTTCTTCGTAATCACGATGAGCCCCCCATGTGCAACGTAAGGGCCGTGGCTACCCACACGGGATACCATGTCGTTGTAGCCATGATCTGGCTGCACTCCAAGCCAAATGCAGTTTCTATCAGTCTTCGTCGCCACAAATCTTGATAGATGAGTTGGGATCGGAGCAGAGATATCCGCTAGATGGCAGCCAAGGAGCTTTGCAAAATATCTAAAAAGATTGGTGTATTCCTCGCTTCCCTTAATTTCCTCGATATATTCATAGGCGCGTTGAGAGGCCATTTCCGCCTGGCTCTCGCTCCCCACTACGTGAACGAACTGATCGTATGCGCGGTCCGACGCTTGCGTCAGCGTAGAATTGCAGTGGTGGCAAATCACGCTTTCGAACTTGAGATGCTTCGAATTAGGCCCTTGGGCATGAAGGCTTTTAAAGCCGTCCTCCTCCTCTCGGGCAACATACATCGTCTGCCGCCCGTAGTGGCGACGGATATCGGAGGCCTTGAACTTGTGTTCCCGAGTCGGACTATCCTTTGATTCACAAATCCAGCACTGCTCTTTGTCGTAAGTTGTAACGAAAATACCCATATCTATTCGAGCCGCCCAGCATTTCGATGCATGAACCACAGCCTTAGCCATGAAACTAAAGGGAGCAACCAATTTGTCGGCCCCGATCCCAAGATAGCTATAGGTGAAACAATCCGAACGTCTGAGGTCCCTCATGGCCACGAGTATGGGGGATGTTTTTTTATTTGCGACACGACCAGTCGTAGATCGGGAGGCATATCGACTTCCGAGATTTTGGTTCTGTAGCCGCTCAAATGCGACCTGATCGCACTAGGGCTTTCTCAGGTTTGTAAGCCTCGAACCTGCATTGTCCATTGCAATTGCTTGGTTCAACACCTTCGTCACCTCGGTCCGAATGGATTTGAAATCGAATTTTCGACCGAGAAGCACGCATATGTGGTGTGCAGGATCAACAAGCTTGAATATTTTTCCCGGCGGCTCGTTTGCTAGTGTATGGTCGTCTACCATAGGGGTAGGAAAGAAATAGCCTGCGTCATTTTCAAGCAAGAAGCGGTCCAAATCCTCATCGAAATGTTCGAATGCATTTCGAAGTTCGCGGCCTCTTAGTGGTGAATGATCATCCAACCCGAAAGCTTTGCGCAGCTTGACACCACGAGCATCTGAGAGGGCGTTTTCTTTTTTGACCGGCCAAAAAAATCTCGACAACGCTGCAGAATGGGCGAGCCCTTCCTGTACCTCAGAGAATATGATGGCGGCCGCCTGATTTTCCCTTACGGCTCGCTCATACCCCTCAAACGCCATCTCGGCTTGACCTGCTGCATATATGATCGAGTGAATATAGAAGGCCTCACAGTACGGTAAAATACCGTCATACTCCTCTACGACGATTTCCATCCTTCGTTTTGATTCCTGTTTGTCCATCCGGCCTCTCCTTTTTCAGCGATACCAGCTCGCCTATCAGGCGCTGCCAATCATTCTTACATGCAGATGGTTGTGCATTGTTAGATGTATCGACTGCCAACGCTTTCGTTGGGTGGTAGGCAATCCAGCGATGTTTAGCCGGAACGCAAGATTGCCAAGAATGCCAAGGTTGCCACCGTTTTCTTGGCATTGTTGGTGAACGAAGAACGCCAGCATGAACGCCAGAAAAACTTGGCATCCTTGGCATTCTTTGATGACTGGGCACCTGTGGTTAATTGTCGTCAGGCAATGACAACATCCACTCCTTTCTTTTCTTTTGGGCAACAACGCCGATTTCTTCACGCGCTCTGTCCAGCGTGCGTTTCGAGATATCCAAGCGATCCGCCCTCTCTTGTATCAGGGCGGCGGGTTGCGAACGGCCTTTCAACTCTTCTCGCAAAAAGTCGATAGCTTTATCGAGCGAGGATTTTCGGCTTCCCTCTTCTCTTGCCATCAGATCGTCAATCGTAATGTTGCTCGGACCGATCCAATGCAATATCGGCAACGCGTCTTCGTTTTCCTTGACTAGCTCATAAACCCAACTCTGTCCGCGTTCGGCAATGTTATGCTTGACATGCAAAACCAGTTTCTGGTTCGGATTGTCGGGGTGCTGTGTCACAAGAAATGCCGAACGCGCAGCACCGATGACGTCCATCGATCCCATGCCCTGATAGATGGCCTTGTCTCGTTTCGTCTTGGTTAGGTGGCGAACCAGCAGAATGGCGGTGCCTGTTTCCTCGGCGATTTCTTTCAGTTCGGACAGCAGTTCCCGGATGACATTCGGGCGGTACATATCCTTGTCGCTGCCGACATAGGCGAACAACGGATCGATGATGATAAGGGTCGGTGGCTTGCGTCGAACCTCCAAAAGCAACTTTCTCAATCCGGCTTCGTCCAACGCCATATAATCGGCCTGGATACGAATGCGCCTCGGGTCGCCGCCCATTGCATCGATCCTTGGGCGAATGGTGTAAGCAGGATCGTCCTCGGCGCTTATATAGAGAACGCGACCCCTTTTGATCTTGGTAGGACCGGGCAAATTACCGCCAACCGATATCTGTGCGGCGATGTGCATGGCGAGATAGGATTTTCCTATGCCCGGATCACCTTCCATCACCGTAATCATGCCGTAGGGGATCAGAGGCGGCATAAGCCATGCCACCTCCTTTGCCTCGACGGATGACAGGTCTACGAACGGCTGCTTTGTCTTGGAAATCATTTCCCGCTCTCCAGTTTGCCGATAACGCGGGAAAGTTCTTCGTTGAGCTTGCCGACGTCGCGCCCGTGCTTTTCGAGGAAGTACGGGCTATGCCATAGCACGCAGGCGATTTCGTCCGCCGCCGCCCCGGCCTCATGCAGCCCTGCGATGATGTGGAAGATTTGCGCCGAACGGTTCTGCTCGTATGTCTTTCGGTTGCGTATCAGCGCCCGGACCTTCGGATGAAGGCTCTTGCCGTAACGTTTCAACACTGCGTTAGGATCGTGCTTGCCGGGATCGGCCTTGATGTCTGGCATTGCTGAAAACGGCAGTTGCCGGGCCACTTTCAATGGCAACGGGCGCGCAATGATTGCCGTCCAGTCGCATTTGGTGATCTTAACGAAAGGCTCATCATAATCCGGCTTGTGGTTTACCGAGCCGGGAATGCGGAGCATTTTGGTCGCAGACCAGCCGTTCTTGTCTCCGGCGTGTCGATAGGTCAGCGACTTGGAAAATTGCTCCGCCTCTTTAGCCTTGTGCGTCTTGTCCCATAGCCGATGTACCCCTTGCCCTTGTCGTAGACGAATATCTCGTCGCCAACGGCAAGCTGCTCCAGGCGCTTGGTGTAGAATTCGCCACCGCCGGCGCTCACGAAGCCGTAGCGCTTCATATCGGTCCATGAGCGGTGTTCGTCGAGGCCGGCGTTGACGAAATAGTAGCCTGACCATGGTGGCCGAACTTTGCGCTCGGAGCGCTCTTCCACCTCTTCCTGATCGAGCAGGAAATCCGTCGTCAGCCATTCCTGGCCGTTGGCTTCAAAGAAGTTAAAAAATACGGTGTTGATGGCAACCCCATGCCCTTCTGACAGATATTCGACGATCCGCCGGGACGCCGGGTCGAGTTCGCTGGCCATGATCAACATGGAGTGGCTGCCGTTGAGCTGTTCAGGAATGGCTTCGCCGAATGTCTCCCTGAAGGCGGTCACCAGGCGCGTCTGAAGATACCGTTCAGCCCGCTCGTATATCTGGGCTGTCGTCAGTGTGCGAACCCAGGAGGCGTAATCCAGCACCTGCGCCACGATTTCGCGTGGGGTGCGATCTTTCTTCAGCTCGATGATGATGAGAGCCCCCGAGGCGTCCAGCGCCAGGAGGTCGATGAATTTGCCGTGGTCTGTCTGTCAAT
>DFNX01000001.1 GCA_002376235.1 Neorhizobium sp. UBA3556
TCAATTGTCAAATAACCGACACTCCCAAGCCAAAAAGCCCGAAAACGTCAAAAAACCAAGAGACCCAACCGGAGCCCGGTCCCAATCAGCAAACGCCAATCTGTCGTGGTTTCTTTAGAACGAAAGACATCGTCGCTAGCAGCGCCGCCGCCCTCGTCAGTGAGCGGGTTATAAATCCGACGACCCGAAAACGTCAACAGCCGATTTTCATAAATCTGCAAAAAACTTACATCTATATGATTTCATAGAATTTATTCGAGTTTTCCATGATTTTACCCCGTCTCACGCTCTAAGCTCCCCCTATATAGAGGTGGAATTGGCGGGATAGTCGCCCATTGCCGCAAAACCGCCCTGACAAATTCACAATCCCATGGAATGGAGCAAATCGGCAGCGTAGATCGGCATCAGCCAGCCTTTGGCTAAAGCCGGTCGGCCACCCGCTGATTTGACTCATTTCTAGGAAAAGGGCACATGTTTGGCCCAAGGTCCTGAAGGCAGCATAAACTGCCTGCGGCAATAACGAGTATATAGGGACTGGCTAAGTCGGCATGAACACGGCCCGCAACACGATCAGATCGCTTGGCAACGAACCGCCCATCCTGGCCGATGGCCGTCGGGCGCCGGACAAGCGGGAGATCTCGGTCCGCTGGCTCTCGGGCACTTTCCTGACCGGCATCACCTCTTCTGTTCTTATGGGCGTGGCGCTGTTTGCAGCGCTCGACGGCCGCCAGCAGCTGGCGATCCCGGCCGAGGCTTCGGCTTCAGTCCCCACCGACCACGATGACGATGATACGGTGCAGCGCGGCAAGCGACTGCTTGGCGGCAAGATCGTCGCCATGCCGACGGATCGCAAGATCATGGAAGTCTCGACCGTGGTCCATGAGGGCAATCGCGAACTCGTGCGCCGGCGTCCCTTCGCGCATGTGAAGATGAACCTTGCAGCCGATCACGTCGCACCGGAATCCTATCCGAAATTCGACCCTCTTGCGATCTTCGCTTCCGCCGAAGCTCCGTCCCAGCCCGGCAACCGCACCGGCCTGATTTATGGGTCGAACGTCGAATCCGAAGTCAGCCTGCAAACCCTTGCCTTCCCCACCAAGGGATCGACCTATGCCTATGCGGCGCCGATGACGCTCGAGGAAGTCGAGGAAAATGTCCGTTCTAACGGCTCTGTCCTGACATCCGGCGATGCCCAGCTTTCGGCGCTCTATTATGTAGACCCGCAGCGTTTCTCGACACCCGACGATATAGACCTGACATCCGGCCTTACTGCCCGTGTCGTAGAGGAGAACATGTCGGTGGCGGCACCCGAGCCGATCACCCCGCATACCCGCGAATATGCCGACGACATCATTCCCGTGCGTCGCGTCATGTCGATTGCGGAAGCCATGACCGAGGTCGGTTATCCGGAACCCAAGGCGAAGGAAATGTCCGGCTATCTCAAGGCCCGGCTGGGAGATGACAAGGTCGCGCCCGGCGATGTCATCCGCATCGGCGTGATCCAGGAAGGCCAGATGGTCATGGTGGTGAGAGCCAGCCTTTATCAGCACGGCAAGCATCGTGCCACGGTCGGGCTGGATGACCACAGCCGCTTTGTCGATGCCGACGAACCGGCCATGCTCGATGCCGTCGCCTCCGCATTCAGCGACCAGCCGCCTCAGATCATGACAGGCCGGGATCTGCCGAGAGCCTATGACGGCATTTATCGCGCGGCCCTGTCCTATGGCATGAGCGCCGATATGACCGCGCTCCTCGTAAAACTGCTCGCCAGCAATGTTGATCTGCAGGCGCAGTTGCGCTCGACCGACAAGATCGAGGCCTTCTTCTCGGTTACCGACAGCAAGGGCAAGGCGGCCAAGGGTTCAGAACTTCTCTACGTCAATGCCCATTTCGGCGATACGGACACCCGCTTCTACCGGTTCCAGAACGCCGACGAGGACAATTCGGTCGATTATTTCGATCAGGATGGCCGCAGCATCAGGCAGTTCCTGCTGAGAAGCCCCGTTCCGAACGCACGCCTGACCTCCGGCTTCGGCATGCGCAGCCACCCGATCCTCGGGCGTGCGCTGATGCATACCGGCACCGACTGGGCCGCACCGCGCGGAACCCCGATCATTGCAACCGGCAATGGCACCGTGGAAAAGGCGGGCTGGGATAGTGGCGGTTACGGCAACCAGACGCTGATCCGCCATGCCAACGGTTATGTCTCCTCCTATAATCACCAGAGCGCTATCGCCAAGGGCGTTGTCCCCGGCGCTAAGGTGACCCAGGGCCAGGTGATCGGCTATGTCGGCTCGACCGGCCAGTCGACCGGCGCGCATCTCCATTACGAACTGATCGTCAACGGCACCAAGGTCGATGCGATGAAGGTGCGCTTGCCCGGCGGAAAATCGCTGGAAGGAAAGGCGCTCGCCCGTTTCGAGGACGAGCGCAAGCGCATCGATACGCTGCTCAACACGCAGACGCCCGCCGAAGTGGCAAGCAAGTAGCCGGCATTCGATCTGAGGTACGAAAAATGGCGGCTCAAGGCCGCCATTTCTTTTTCTCCGTCGAACTGGCTTTAAGCTGCTTCGCTCATGCTGCCCTTGATCCGGAACAGCAGCCGGTCCGAACCTGAAGTCACCTTGACGGTCGAGCCGTCCGGAACCTTGCCGCCGAGAATATCCTCGGCAAGCGGATCCTGCACGAACTTCTGGATCACCCGCTTCAGCGGGCGAGCGCCATAGACCGGGTCGTAACCCTTCTCGGCCAGCCAGTCGCGGGCATCCTGATCGAGTTCCAGCTCGATCTTGCGATCGGCCAGAAGCTGCAACAGCCGCTGCAGCTGGATATCGACAATCGCGCCCATGTCATCGCGCTGCAGGCGATGGAACAGGATGATGTCGTCGACGCGGTTCAGGAATTCCGGCCGGAAATGGCCGCGCACCTGCCCCATGACCAGTTCGCGCACGCTGTCTGAATCATCGCCATCCTTCATCTGGGTCAGGAACTCGGATCCGAGGTTCGAGGTCATGATGATGATGGTGTTCTTGAAGTCGACCGTGCGGCCCTGCCCGTCCGTCAGCCGCCCGTCATCGAGCACCTGCAGGAGAACGTTGAAGACATCCGGATGCGCCTTCTCGATCTCGTCGAACAGCACGACCTGATAGGGCTTGCGCCGAACCGCTTCGGTCAGCGCGCCGCCTTCCTCGTAACCGACATAACCCGGAGGGGCGCCGATCAACCGGGCGACGGAGTGCTTCTCCATATATTCCGACATGTCGAGACGAACCATCGCGGTTTCGTCGTCGAACAGGAAGCGTGCCAGCGACTTGGTCAGTTCCGTTTTGCCGACGCCGGTGGGACCGAGGAAGATGAACGAGCCGATTGGCCGGTTCGGATCCTGCAGACCCGCACGCGACCGGCGAACGGCGCGCGAGACGGCCTGAACCGCATCGCCCTGGCCGACGACCGACAGAGCCAGTTCATCTTCCATGCGCAAAAGCTTTTCGCGCTGACCTTCCAGCATCTTGTCGACCGGGATGCCGGTCCAGCGGGACACGACATGCGCGATCGCATCCGGATCGACGACTTCCTGCACCATGGCATTGGCGGTCGTATCCTGCGCTTCGGCTTCGACGAGACGTTTTTCCAGATCCGGAATGACGCCATAGGTCAGTTCGCCGGCGCGCTGGAACTCGCCCTTTCTTTGGGCGGTCGCCAGTTCGTTGCGGGCTTCGTCCAGCTCTTTCTTCAGGTCGGCGGCAAGGCCAAGCTTCTGCTTTTCCGCCTGCCAGCGAGCCGTCAGCGCATCCGCCTGTTCTTCCAGCGACGTCACTTCGGCCTCGAGACGAAGCAGACGATCGGCGGAAGCCGTGTCGGTTTCCTTCTTCAGGGCTTCCCGTTCGATCTTCAGCTGCATGATGCGACGGTCGAGTTCATCCAGCTCTTCGGGCTTGGAATCCACCTGCATGCGCAGTCGCGATGCGGCCTCGTCCATCAGGTCGATCGCCTTGTCCGGCAGGAACCGGTCGGTGATGTAGCGGTTCGACAGGGTCGCAGCCGCAACCAGCGCCGAGTCCGAGATCCGCACCTTGTGGTGCTGCTCGTACTTTTCCTTCAGCCCGCGCAGGATCGAGATCGTGTCTTCGACCGTCGGTTCTTCCACCATCACAGGCTGGAAACGACGGGCAAGGGCCGGATCCTTTTCCACATGCTTGCGGTATTCGTCGAGCGTGGTCGCACCAACGCAATGAAGCTCGCCGCGGGCAAGCGCCGGCTTCAACAGATTGGATGCATCCATCGCGCCATCGGATTTTCCGGCACCGACCAGCGTGTGCATCTCGTCGATGAACAGGATGATATTGCCGTTTTCCGACTGCACTTCGTTGAGAACGCTTTTCAGCCGCTCCTCGAACTCGCCGCGATATTTTGCGCCGGCAATCAGCGCGCCCATGTCGAGCGCCATCAACTGCTTGTCTTTAAGACTTTCCGGCACGTCGCCATTGACGATGCGCAGCGCCAGGCCTTCCGCGATCGCGGTTTTACCGACGCCGGGTTCACCGATCAGCACGGGATTGTTCTTGGTGCGGCGCGACAGAACCTGAATCGTGCGGCGGATTTCGTCGTCACGGCCGATCACCGGATCTAGCTTGCCGTCCCGCGCATCGGCGGTCAGGTCGCGGGCATATTTCTTCAGCGCCTCAAAACCCTGTTCGGCATTGGCGCTGTCGGCAGTGCGGCCCTTGCGCAGATCGTTGATCACCTGATTGAGTCCCTGCGCCGTCAGCCCCGCCTTCTTCAGGCTGGCCGAGGTCGAGGCAGAGCTTTCTATCAGAAGCGCAAGCAGCAGCCGCTCTACCGTGACGAAACTGTCGCCGGCCTTCTTGGCAGCGTCTTCAGCAGTAGAAAACACGCGGGCAAGCGGCTGGGAAAGATAGATCTCGCCATTGCCGCCGGAAACTTTCGGCAGTTTGGCCAGCGCCGCATCATTGGCAATCCGCGCGTCCTTGGCATTGCCGCCGGCGCGCTCGATCAACGACGAAGCCAAGCCCTGGTCGTCATCGAGCAGCACCTTCAAGAGATGCTCGGGTGCAAATTGCTGATGCCCGGCGGAGAGAGCCTGCGTCTGGGCCGACTGCAGAAAGCCGCGCACCCGCTCGGAATATTTCTCGATATTCATCTGATACCTCCAGAAATCGCCCTGCCCTTCAAAAGGCACAGGCCGAATGTTGAGATCGAGCTCCCTCATAGAGGCAAGCCCTGCCGGCCCGATACTGTCTCGCATCCTCCGGCGTCAGCCAAGATATGGGAGCCTTTTTTCCGGTTTTAAAGGAGCATGTTGAAGCTTTTAGCGCTTATCGAAACAGATCGGCTTTATCTTCCGCCTCGCCCTCCGATCAGCGAAACGTGAGCACATGATCAGAAAAGCGTGAGTGCCATTTTGTCGCACCACATTACTCCCTATCTGGGAAGATGGAGCCCGTTGGGGCCGGGCTTCACTTTGTAAACCACGGCAATTCCGACAAACAGCAACCTGCTTGCGGTCGGCATTCTGTAAGACGAAAAGATCGAGTAAATCCCATGTCAGAAGACAAGAACTCCCAGCTTATCGGAATATTCAAGACCCTGATCATGGATCACGGCATGCCGCAGGCAATCGCGGACATTACCGATCCCGATTTCCAGGCGCTCGCCGCAGCCCATGTCGACGAGTTCGACGAAGCACGCGACGAATGCGAAAGCGCCAGCACGCTGTTTTGATCCCTACCCGGGCCGGCACCGATGTCCGGCCTGGGCCTTCGGCTTGAGGCGCCTCGCTGCACTTGCCATCGACGGCGACCACGCAAAACTTCGGCAATATGCCCGAAACTCCGATGCCCGAGTTTCAGATCGACGTCTCTTCCCTGAAATCCTGTTCTTCTTCGGCACTCATGGCCCGGTATATCGGCTTTCCATCTATAAAACGCATCATCAGGCATCCTGCGGCATAGTCACCGGTGATCAGCCGGCGCTTGCGAAAGAAGACCGCAGGCTCCCAATCAGTCGTTTTGCTGGTTATAGAGATAGGCCAGACCAGAAAATACTTTATCGCAGGAAACATCTATTCAATCTCGAATGCAGTTTTCAGAGATAATCATCAAAAAATCGATTCGAATAGATGCGGCCGCCGAACATTATGCGGGAGCGGCAGCCAATCGTAATGAAGGCGGGTCTCCTGATACCCGCCAGTAACAACGCCAAGCATCAGATATAGAGGACGCGCTCGCCGAACTCCGTCGTCTCATCGAAATTGCCGGTACCGATACGGCTGCTCTCGCCCGAGAATTTTTCGGATGAACCGCTTGCGGCCTTGCTGCTCTCCGCTGAAGATGCCTCGGATGAACTGCCGGATTGTTGCGCTGCCTGCAGCTTCTGTTCCAGCGTGTCGATCTCGGTCTGGATCTCGGCTTTCTCCTCCTCGGTTTTGGCTGCCTCGAGTTCGGCCTCCTTGGCGGCTATCTGCTGCTCGATTGTGGCGGCGCTGCTGGAAGTCGAGGACGAAGACAGGATCGCCGTGCTCGTCGAACTGGATACTGAACTGATCATGGATAATTCTCCGGATTGAACCGAGATAACTATCCCAGCCATCCGTTAATTTTAGGTACCAATCAGTACCGATAATTATCAATGCGCAGGCGCTTGCCGATTTTTTCTTCGAATGCATGTCATCAGCTACGACAAAGCGCTAAAAACATCAGGGCCGAAGCATCATCGACGCTTCGGCCCATCCGGCTTCGAACTGAAAGGTTCCGCGGTTACTCCGCAGCCGCCTCAAGTATCCGGGCGCTATAGGCGGCAGAAATCTTGTCGACTTCCGCCTTGGAACCAAAGATCACCGGCACGCGCTGATGCAGCGAAGTCGGCTCGATATCCAGGATTGCGGAGTTGCCGATAATCGCCGCACCTCCGGCAGCTTCCACCAGAAGCCCGATCGGGTTGGCTTCGTAAAGCAGGCGCAAACGGCCGCCCGAAGCCGGCTTGTTGCGATCGGCCGGATAAAGGAACACACCACCGCGGTTGAAGATGCGGTGCGTGTCGGCAACCATCGAACCGACCCAGCGCATGTTATGGCCGGTATCGATCGCTTCCTCGATATAGGAGGCAACGGCATCATCCCACGAAGCCCGGCGCGCCGCGTTGATGGCGAATTCCTTGGCTTCCGGCACGATTTTCGCATCGGCGCTGGTCATCAGATAAACGCCATCGGCATTCAGCGTGAACATCTGCACGCCCTTGCCCACCGTCAGCACCAGCGTCGTCTGCGGTCCATAGGCGGCGTAACCGGCGATCAGCTGGCCACGGCCGTTCTTCAGGATATCGCTGGAAGTAGACGCCTTGATCACCGAAAAGATGGTCCCGACCGTGACATTCACATCGAGATTGGAAGAACCGTCAAGCGGATCGAAAATCACCGCATATTTGCCGTCGCTGTGGATGGCAACTTCGGTATCCAGTTCTTCCGAAACGGCGAAAGAAACAGCAGGAGACTTGCGGCAGGCTTCCAGCATGATCTCGTTGGACAGGATATCGAGGGGCTTCTGCGCCTCGCCCTGCACATTGGTGATTTCGGTAGCGCCGGTGAGGCCATCGAGCGACGATGTTCTGAGCTTATCCGAAATCTGCCGTGTTGCCTCGGCGATAGTGCGCAGAACGACGACGAGATCGTCGTCCAGCACCGTGCCGTTGCGGGTTTCAAGGTAGGTTTCGAATGTCGTCATGAAATCGCTCCCTGGGCAATAACGGAGAAAATCGCGGCCTTCTGCCGCCTAAAAATCTATCTAGTGCGGAATTTTGCAACAACGCAACGAATTTCCGCAATGCGGTAAGGTATTATAATCGTTTGAAAAATTGGGGCCGAACAGAAGGTTTCGGGTCAGGCGCGCCATATCTGGCTAAAACCTGCCATTCAATCGTTTCGATGTGCCGTTTCGTCCCAAAAGGCCCGCTCTTCACCTAAAACAAAAAAAATCCGGCCATCGGGCCGGATTTTTCAGTTTAATGCGGTTTCGCGGCTTACTCGCCGGCAACATCCGCCATTTCGGGAGCTGCATCGTCACCTTCGGCAGCGTCTGCGCTCTTGCGCGGCTGGCGACGGGGACGCGTGCTTGCGGCCCGACGGCGACGCGGTGCCGCCTCGACCTGAGCTTCTTCCTCGACGGCGACTTCGGCTGGCGTGCCGTCGATCACCGGCTGCGGACCCGAACCGTCTTCGACGATCGGTGCCGAAATCTCGGCGGCTTCCTCTACCTGCGGTGCAACTGCAGCCTTGGCTTCGGCAGCCTTCGGCTCGGCGGAACGTTCGCCACGCTCAGCGCGCTCGCCACGTTCCGGGCGATCCTGGCGGCGATCACGACGCTCACTGCGGTCGCGGCGGTTTTCACGCGGCTGCTGGTCCTGGCCACCATTGCCCTGTTGGACGTTCTGCTCGCGGCGCTGCTGCGGCTGCTGTTCCTCGATTGTCGGCTGCGGAGCGTAGCCCAGATCGTCGCCGTCGCCGCCGTCCATATCGTCCTGATCGATCGAATTGCCGTCACGATCCTGGAATTCGCCGCGCTCCTGATGCTGGAAGCGATCCTGCATCTGGGCCTGCGCCGCTGCGATAATGCGATTGTAATGTTCTGCGTGCTGCAGATAGTTCTCTGCCATCACGCGGTCGCCCGAACTCTGGGCATCGCGGGCAAGAGCCGCATATTTTTCTGCAATATGCTGGGCAGTACCGCGGATTTTTATATCCGGTCCGGAACTGTCGTAAGACCGGCTGAGCGGGTTACCGCCCTTGCGCTGGAAATTGTTATTACCACCACCGCCGCCGCCGTTATTGTTACTACCACGCCCTCGACCACGCTTGTTCTGCTGTCCTGGCCTCATTTATCGTTCACCAACTCTCTTGTCTTCGCTGATAAGGGGCCACGCGGCTCGCCGGTCCAAAGCCGGTACAAGACTTCGCGTGTTACGCACAGGTCGACCAACGCGGCCTGCCGCTTTCAAAGTCAAATTACCTGATTCACGCATCAGGAGTGTTCAACCTCGTCGGCTCTTCGAAAAGAACACAATTAAGGATTGACCCGTAACCCGAACGAATCGCTGTTCATTCCCAGCTGCCCCGATGCGTGAGTGCAAACTATCTCGCTTCCTTTGGGATTCCAAGCTTTTTCTTTTGCTTCGCAACATCAACCACAGACTTGGCAAATATCAATACGCGATCATTCTCGCCGTAGTCTTGCCGTGCCAGCAACAGCTTGAAACCCTCTGCTTCGAATAGCTCGGTTACCGCATGTTTCTGATCGAAACCGATCTCCAAAGCGATGCAACCATCAGCCGTGAGAAACTCCTCGGCCCGGCTTGCAATTTCGCGATAGGCGGTTAGTCCGTCAGCCCCGCCGTCCAATGCTGCCATGGGATCAAAGTCGCGGACTTCAGGATCCAGATCGGGAATGACATCACTCCGTATATAGGGCGGATTTGACACGATTATGTCGAAACACCCGCCAATCTTGTCAAACCAGTGGCTTTCTACCGCCTGGAACCGCTGATCTAGGCCCAGCCGCCGTGCATTTTCCGCCGCCGTCTTCAACGCATCGACGGAAATGTCACTTCCGATCCCGGTGGCCGACGGCAGACCGTCCAGCACCGCCAGAATGATCGCGCCCGTGCCTGTACCGATATCGAGAATACGGATGTCTCTGTCGCCGGCAAATTGCCCAGCATATTCGAGAACGCTATCCACCAGAACTTCTGTATCCGGTCTTGGTTCCAGGGTTTCCTTCGAAATCAGGAAATCCAGCCCATGAAATTCTCGTTTACCTAATATGCGATGCACCGGCTCCCGTTTCAAGCGGCGGGCAACGGCATCTTCTATTTTTGCAACAGATGCAGCATCAAGCTTGCGATCGCCACCGACAAACACTTCCGTCGAGGAAAGCTCCAGCAATCCGCCGATCAGGATCCGCGCCTCGATTGCCGCATCGGCATAACCGGCCGCTGAAAACCGGGCTCTCGCATCGGCAACGGCTTCGCCCAGAGTGGTCATCGGCCCATGGTCCCTTTGGTCACCCTTGTTGCTCGCCAAGCGATGCCAGCTGCCCCGCCTGATAGTCGGCGATCAGCGCATCGACCACTTCGTCGATTTCACCCATCATCATCCGGTCGAGCTTGTAGAGCGTCAGATTGATGCGGTGGTCGGTGACACGACCCTGCGGAAAGTTATAGGTGCGGATACGCTCCGAACGGTCGCCGGAACCGACCTGACTCTTGCGGTCGGCAGACCGCTCGCTGTCGGCCTTCTGCCGCTCCATGTCATAAAGACGCGAGCGCAGGACCTGCATCGCCTTGGCGCGGTTCTGGTGCTGCGATTTTTCCGCACTGACCACGATGATGCCGGTCGGCAAGTGGGTAATACGTACCGCCGAGTCTGTCGTGTTGACGTGCTGGCCGCCGGCGCCCGATGCGCGCATCGTGTCGATGCGGATGTCTTCGGCACGGATCTCGACGTCGATCTCTTCCGCCTCGGGCAGAACCGCGACCGTCGCCGCGGAGGTATGAATACGCCCTTGTGTTTCGGTATCCGGCACGCGCTGCACCCGGTGCACGCCGCTTTCGAACTTCAGCTTCGAAAACACGCCGCGCCCGGTCACGGTCGCGATGATTTCGCGGTAGCCGCCCGCCTCGCCTTCGCTGGCCGAAAGCACTTCCACCTTCCAGCCATTCGCGCTCGCATAACGCTCGTACATGCGGAACAGATCGCCTGCGAAAAGTGCCGCCTCGTTGCCGCCGGTACCGGCACGGATTTCCAGGATCGCGCTCTTTTCGTCGGCCGCGTCCTTCGGCAGGAGCAGGATCTGCATGTCCTTTTCCAGCGCCTCGATCCGCTCTTCCGCCTCCGGAAGCTCCATCTCGGCCAGTTCCCGCATCTCGCGATCTGTGCCCTTGTCGGCAAGCATCGCCCTCAAGTCGGCGATCTCGGCGACTGTCTTTTCATATTCACGGATTTTGGCGACCACGGGCTGCAGTTCGGAATATTCCGAAGCCAGCTTCACATAAACATCGGCAGCCGGACCTTCCGACATACGCGCCTCGATCTCGCCAAAACGGCGTTCCAGCTCGCGCATCTTTTCGACAGGAAGCTTAGCCACCTAGTTACTCCATCGTTTTGTTCTGCTTGCTAGAACATTGGGGAAGGAAGGGAAAGCCTTGTTTCTGGGCCCCTGTCCCCTCACTTGCAATTTCTGAAACTTAGCCTTTGGCTAAGATTTCGAAATTGCTTTCTCTCCCACAAGGGAGAGATGCCGGGAGGCTTGCTCGACGCCCTACCTCTCCCCCTGTGGGAGAGGACACAAAATCAAGATCTAGCTTCAGCTAAGTCTTAGATTTTGTTGGTGAGGGGGATACTCCGCACTCCCCCTACAGCGGAATGTTATTCGCTTCCGCAAACCTGAGCAGCAAGTCCCGGATCGGCTCCTGCGAGCGAATGTCGTCAAGCGCCGCGTTCATTTCCGTTTCAAGCTGCCCCGCATCGAGACTGAGCAGCATTGCCTTGACCGGACCAATCGAGGTCGCCGCCATAGACACCGAGCGGAAACCGACGCCGATCAGCGCCATGGCCGGGAGAGGCTTGCCGGCCATTTCGCCGCAAAGCGTCACCAGCGTCCGGTTACGCTCGCCGGCCCGCGCGATATCGCGAAGCATGCGCAGGAACGGCTTGCCGAGATTGTCGAAACGCTCGGAAACCCGTGCATTGCCACGGTCCGCCGCCATCGAGAACTGGAAGAGATCGTTCGAGCCGACGGAAACGAAATCCACCTCCGCCATCAGCTCGTCGAGCTGCCACATCAGCGCCGGCACTTCCAGCATAGCCCCGAACTGCAGCTTGCGCGGCAATGCATGGCCAAACTTGGAGAGATACTGCACTTCCTTCTGCAACAGGTCGCGCACCGCCCGGATTTCCGAAACCTCGGTCACCATCGGGATCATCATGCGCAATTCCGCGCCGGCAGCCGCCTTGAGTAGCGCCCGGAGCTGGGTGCGCAACAGACCCGGCCGGTCGAGCGCAAGACGGATAGCCCGCCATCCGAGCGCCGGGTTCTCTTCCTCCTGCGCGCGGAAATAGGAGACAACCTTGTCGCCGCCGATATCGAGCGTGCGGAAAGTGACCGGCCGCCCGGCCGCCTGCTTGATCACACCACGATAGAAGGCTTCCTGCTCCTCCAGCTTCGGCATGGTCGAGGCGATCATGAATTGCAACTCGGTACGGAACAGCCCGATCCCCTGCGCACCGGATTCGGAAAGCTGCGGCAGATCCACCAGCAGACCGGCATTCATGTTGAGGCTGATATGCCGCCCGTCCCGCGTCAGCGGCTCGACCGAGCGCAACGCCCGGAACTGCTCCTGGCGCTTGGCACGCAGCCGCACCTTTTCCTCATAGGCATTCTGCAGGTCGTGCATTGGGCGCACATGCACGTGCCCGTCGTCGCCATCGATGATGATCGCGTCGCCGTTTTCGGCAAGCGCCACCAGACCCACTGCCTGCCCGACGACCGGAATGCCCATGGCGCGCGCGACGATCACCACGTGGCTCGTCACCGCACCGTCTACCAGAACGAGGCCACGCAGGTTGGCGCGCGGATAATCCAAAAGCTCCGCGGCACCCATGGCGCGCGCAAGCACGATGGAATCGGACGGCAGCTCATCCATGCTGCGCCCGGAATATCCGGTCAGTTGGCGCAGCAACCGGTTGGCCAGATCGTCGAAATCATGCATCCGCTCGCGCAGATACGAATCCGTCATGCGCATCATCCGCGCCTTGGTATCGCTCTGCACCTTCTCGACGGCAGCTTCGGCCGTCAGACCGTTATGGATCGCCTCTTCCATGCGGCGAACCCATCCCTGGTCATGGGCAAACATCCGGTAGGTCTCGAGCACCTCGCGATGCTCACCTTCCTGCGCCACGTCGCGGCGCGACAGCATGTCGTCGATCGAGATCCGAAGCGAGCCGAGCGCTTCCGCCAACCGGATGATTTCCTTGTCGGAATCCTCGTTGAGCAGGTTGGTCACGACAATTCGGTGCTCATGCAGCACCACGTGTCCAAGCCCGATACCTTCGTTATAACCGTTGCCCTGGATAGTCACGGCACGGGTGAGATCAAGCTCCAGCCCAGGTGCCGTGATCTTCTTGAGATCGCCGGTAGCGATCATCTCGGCGATCACCATCGCCGTGGTTTCCAGTGCCTCGACCTCGTCCTCGCGATAGTTCCGGCTCGCCTTGTTCTGCACGACCAGAACCCCGAGCGTCCGCCCGGCTCTCAGGATCGGCACACCGAGGAAGGAATGATAGATTTCTTCGCCGGTTTCCGGCAGGTAGCGGAAAGCGGGATGCGCCTGCGCATCGGAAAGGTTCAGCGGCTGCGCGGAGGCCGCAATCGTACCGACGAGGCCCTGCCCCATCTGAAGTTGCGAAAGGTGAACCGCCTCCTTGTTGAGGCCTTCCGTCGCATAAAGTTCCAAAACGCCGTCGGAGCGCAACACATAGGCCGAGCACACCTCGGCCACCATGTTGCTGGCGATCTGGGTAACGATCCTGTCCAGGCGATCCTGCGGATCCAGCGGTTCGGCCATCAGTTCGCGTAGACGCTTCAACAGCACGCGCGGACCTGCCGACAGGTCTCTCATCGGCATAATGCTCCCC
This sequence comes from Neorhizobium sp. UBA3556, assembly GCA_002376235.1. Classification (GTDB taxonomy): domain Bacteria; phylum Pseudomonadota; class Alphaproteobacteria; order Rhizobiales; family Rhizobiaceae; genus Neorhizobium. The sequence continues at coordinate 13,703 of DFNX01000001.1, forward strand.
TTACAGCCAAACCATCGTCGACCCGGCGACGACGCCCGAACGGAGCATCATGCCGGATTAGATATCATTCGCTTTTATCGAGACCGTAGGACGAATGCAAAGTCCGAACTGCAAGTTCCGAATATGCACCGTCGATAAGAATGGAAATCTTGATTTCCGAGGTCGTGATCGCCTTGATGTTGATCGATTTTTCGGCAAGTGCCCGAAAAGCCTGCGCCGCGACGCCGGCATGGCTGCGCATGCCGATACCGATGACCGATACCTTGGCCAGACCTGATTCGGTCTGCACGACGTCGAAACCGATCTTTTCCTTGTTGGCTTCCAGAACGCTCATCGCCTTCTGTACGTCGCCCGAAGGCACGGTGAAGGTCATGTCGGTCTTGGAACCGTCCTCGGAAATGTTCTGGACGATCATGTCGACATTGATATGGGCTTCGGCGAGCGGCCCGAAGATCGCAGCCGATACGCCCGGACGGTCAGACAGACGACGCAATGAAATCTGCGCTTCATCCTTGGCATAAGCGATGCCGGTGACGACTTCCTGTTCCACGATCTCTTCCTCGTCGCAAATCAAAGTACCGGGCGGGTTCAAGAAGTCTCCCATGCCCGGTGCATCGGGATCTTCAAAGCTGGAGCGCACGAAGGTGCGGACCTTATGGACCATGGCAAGCTCGACAGAACGAACCTGCAGCACCTTGGAGCCGAGAGACGCCATTTCGAGCATTTCCTCGAAAGACACCTTCTTCATCCGGCGTGCCTTCGGCACGATACGCGGGTCGGTCGTGTAGACGCCATCGACGTCGGTGTAGATATCGCAACGGTCAGCCTTCACGGCTGCGGCAATAGCCACGGCAGACGTATCGGAACCGCCACGGCCGAGCGTCGCGATCCGGTTATCAGGTCCAATCCCCTGGAAACCGGCGACGACGGCCACCTGCCCCTCGCCCATCCGCTTGATGATGTCGGAACCATCGATTTCGAGAATACGTGCCGCGCCATGGGCATTGTCGGTGCGGATCGGGATCTGCCAGCCCTGCCAGGAACGGGCATTGACACCCATCGACTGCAGCGCGATCGCCAGAATGCCGGACGTTACCTGCTCGCCGGATGCAACGACCGCATCATATTCGCGCGCGTCATAGAACGGCGAATTCGCGCCTGCCACCTTCGGCATGTCCTGAACCCAGCCAACCAGTTCGTTGGTCTTGCCGGACATGGCGGAAACGACGACGGCGACTTCGTGCCCCGCATCGACTTCACGTTTCACATGGCGTGCGACATTGTGAATACGTTCGAGATTGGCGACGGACGTGCCGCCGAACTTCATGACGATGCGAGCCATACGACGAAAACCACCAACTCGCCCTCGGCCACACCGGGGCGCTTATTTGCTACCACCGAATACTCCGGCAAGCAGCCTGAATATCGAGTTGGGGTCTCTTAGCGAAAAGGGGAAAGGGGCGCAATGGCCGGATCGGCCACAAACGGTACGCTTTGCACCAACCGCCCTCTGCTGAATCAAAAAGAGCCAGCGCGAAGCTGGCTCCTTGAGGTTTCATCGTTAACGCGGGTTAACAGAACACCCGGCCTCAAAACCTCACTCTCTGCCCTCTCGGTTCAGAAGCTTGAGGATCCTCTCGCGGTCTTCATTTTCGCGTGCTGATGGATTGCGGCGATCGCCGTCGTCCCGAGCACGCTCCCGGTCTCGGCGTTCTTCCACCCGCGGCGGACGCCGGTCATCGTTTCTGTCTCTATCACGTGTCTGCTCACGCTCTCTATCGCGAGCCCTTTCACGATCTCTGTCGCGATCTCGATCCCGATCCCTGTCGAAGCCGGGCGGCGGGCGGCGATCATTGCCGTCGAAGCGCGGCCGGTCACGGTCCCTGTCACGGGCCTGGTCTCTGTCGCGATCCCGGTCCCGCTCCCACCGGTCGCGATCCCTATCACGGCCTTGGTCCCACCGATCACGGTCGCGATCGCGATCCCAGCCGGGCGGTGGCGGGCGGCGGCCATCGTCCCAGCGCGGCGGAGGCGGCAGCGGCGGCTGGGCACGCCAGTTGTAATCACGCCAGCGATCACGCTCACGATAGAAATTGCGGTCGCGGTAATAAGTACCCCAGTAATTGTCCACATCGAAGGTCACCGACGGAATGCCGAGGCCACCGTAATAATCCGGCGCCACATAGACCCGGTTGGAACGATAGGACGCCTGCACGTAATTGCCCGATACCCAGCCACGTCCTCCGGCAAAGGAGACATCGCACCAGTTGACCGAGCTCATGCAGCCGTTGATCGTCACCGACGAGCCGTACGGAATGACGGTAACCGCCGGATACCCGGTGCTGGGTCCGGACCGCATGTTGACATTGGCGGTGGCATAACCACGAACCGCCGCCTCGGCGATCGCTGGCGCCACCAGGAGCGTGCAGAAGGCCGCAGCACTCATCAAGAACTTTTTCACGCGGGTTTCCTCCTGAGGAAATCATCGAAACGGCTATTGTTTCCGTATCGAGCTTTTATCGCCATAAAATGTCGATTGACCCCGATTGTTCCAGCACGCGCCTGAATAGGTCATGAATGAACTATTGGACATTCGTTCAGCGGCATGGACATCCCAGAAATGTGGGAAGCTAAATTGTCGTCCCTTAAATAAAATCAACGGCTTACCTATAAATAAGCTGCATTTCGTCCCCGCCATCTCGGCCCGTGCCGACAATCATGCCGTTCCGCTTCGGCTACACCGGTCCGCATAACCGGCGAGGCGGGACCGGTGATCGGACGGGCCGCCCTTATGCAGGCGGACCGTCCGGGGCCGCGCAGAAAATGGTCTGCCTCTCCTGGTCGCAGGGGACGTGCGTGTGTCGCACACATACCGATCCGGCAACTCGCAAGAGCGTGGGTCCGGATCGCCGCAGACGGACCGGAGTTGCGCGGAAAAACACACCGAACGGGACACGCCGAGTGTCACTTATAAAAATTCAATTCGAGGCACCCGACGTGTCCCGGCCGAAACAAGAAAAACGCTCAAGCACCAAGGGAGGTCTCTGTCCTCCCAACCCCCGAGGAGTGGAAGATACCGGATGAAAACCCCTGATTATTCCGAATACGAAAAGCGACGCGCCGAAGCCCATGAGGATGTCTGGCGCCTTGCGGCAACCTTTGCCAACATACGCAGCCGTCATTGCCGTTACAGGATGTGCCGCCGCCAGCAATTATGCGATGGCCCCATGTTACCCTCTCCTCATCAGAGCGGCGTGATCCGCGCGCACAAGGAGATCGGGCTGAGTGGTACAGCCTGTGCCTCTCTTCCGATGTGCATGGCCAACGCCACCGCAGATCGTTATGCCCATGTCCGCAGCGTACTGGATAAATTGAACAAGTTGCGCGAAGACGAACTGAAGCACCGATCGGCATCGGAAATCCTGCTCCTCATGCAGATACATATGCGCTCTCGGCACAGGGACGCAGAGCAGACTTGACTTCTCCCGCCCGACAGCCGACTTCAGCTTTCAAACACGAAGGATCGAGAACATGACGGAAGCAGCCAGAACCACGGTCGACAAGGATCAGGTCGAGATGTTCTCGAAAATGGCTGCCGAATGGTGGAGCCCGACGGGAAAGTTCCGCCCGCTGCACAAATTCAATCCGGTTCGCCTCGCCTATATCCGCGAGCGCATCTGCCAGAATTTCGGTCGTGACCCGAAGGCCCATCGCCCGCTTGAAGGTCTTCGGATTCTCGATATCGGCTGCGGCGGCGGCCTGTTGTCGGAACCGGTTGCCCGCATGGGCGCAACCGTCATCGGCGCCGATCCGTCGGAAAAGAATATCGGCATCGCCTCGACCCACGCGAAGGAAACCGGCACCGAGATCGATTATCGCGCGGTCACTGCCGAGGACCTCGCACAGGCTGGAGAAACCTTCGATGTCATCCTCAACATGGAAGTCGTTGAACATGTCGCCGACGTGAACCTGTTCCTCACTACCTGCGCCTCCATGGTGCGCCCCGGCGGTTTGATGTTCATGGCCACCATCAACCGCACCCTGAAAGCCCGCGCGCTCGCCATCTTCGCCGCCGAAGAAATCCTGCGTTGGCTGCCCCGTGGCACCCATCAATACGAAAAACTTGTCCGCCCGGAAGAGATCGAGCGCCCGCTTGCATCCTCCGGTCTCCATATCATCCACCGCACCGGCGTCTTCTTCAATCCGCTTCAGGATCGCTGGAACCTTTCGCCCGATATGGACGTCAACTACATGCTACTCGCCAAGCGCGAGGGCTGATTTCGCCTCGGCCCAGGCTGTAATAAAGTTCCGTCAACAGCAGGCGTGATCCATGTCGGAAGGCCTGAAAACCACAGTCACCCTCGAACCCAAGATCGAGGATTTCGTCCGCGCCGAGGTCGAGCGCGGACCGTTCAACTCCGCCAGTGACTACGTCGAATCTGATCCGCGAACGCCGCGAGCGCGCGCTCGCCACGCCGAACTGCAGAAGGGTATCGACGACATCGAGGCTGGGCGTTACCTGCAACTCGACGAAGCTTTTGCAGAAGTCCGTGCAAGGCTTGGCCTCAAACCCAAAATCCGATGAAGGTCACCATCGTACGCGAGGCAATCGAAGACCTCGTGACCATCGGCGAATTTATCGCGAGATCCAATCCGGCTCGCGCCGATACCTTCGTGGAAGAGCTTTACGACAAGTGATTTGCCTTGTCAGACGCTCCCTACGCGTTTGAGCGGATCACAGATGCCTGGACCGGGCAATACGCAGGCGGCCTCACGGCAGATATCTGATCCTTTACGAGGTTTGCGCCGACCGCGTCGACGTGCTGCGCGTTTTCCATGGCACACAGGACTATGTTCGGTTTCTTTTCCCGGACAACTGAGCATCCCCCTCCCCGCCCATCATGCTACACTTTCATCGAAAGCACATGGGCGAGCAAATCCCCATGGCTTTCAATATTGAGCGCGGCCAGTTCGCGCACGCGGGTACGGTCGATGGATATTCGCTCGCCGTCCGGCCCGTAGGGATCTTTGAAATTGAAAGCCCTCGGCCCCGCCCCGTGGTCATGTAGATGTTCGAACCGCTCGACGGCCTCGGACCAATCGGGACGCCCCTCGGTCCACCACAGGACCAGAGCGGGCCATTGCTTCTCAACCTGCCAGTTCTTGGCATGCTTCAGCGCATCGGCATGCACACCGGAATAGGAAAACGCCATCAGCGATTCCAGATCGGCCCACAGCGACAGCGATGACGGTGCCGTCTCGAAACCGCTGCCCTCAATGAAGCGCGGAAAGACTTGCTGTCCCCAGCTTTCCGGTCCCGGATCTCCGTCATACCCGGACCGCCCGATAAACCCTTGCGCAGTTTCAGCCGCAAGAAAGTTCACCGGCTCCCGCAGCCGAAAACCCTCGACTTCGGAACTGTCGTAAGACGCAACGAAAAGACCGAAATTATAGATCGCCAGTTTCGTCGCTTTGGTCATCTCAATTCGTATCGTCCGTAAGATCCGGCAGCGGCGCCACTTCGATCCCTTCGTCGATCAGATCGCGAACCTCGTCGGCACTTGCCTGGCCAACGATCCCGCGGGCATCCGCTTCGCCATAATGGATCTTGCGCGCCTCTTCGGGAAACTTTTCGCCAACATCCTCGGAATTGGCGCGGATATTGGCGACGGCTTCCCGCAGCTTCACCATCGCCTCCTGTCGGGCAAGATCCATCGCCATCTGCTTCTTGGCTTCCTGCTTGCGCGCGGTCGAAACGGAAGGCGCCATCAGCGACTTGGAAATGGAGCCAGAATTGCAGACGGGACAGGTCAGAAAGCCGTTTTTCACCTGCCGGTCGAAATCGGCGCTTTCGGAAAACCAGCCTTCGAATGTGTGTGCGTTATCACAGCACAGGGAATACTTGATCACACTGCCACTCCGCCGGCACCCCGAGCAGCATCCGGGCCGGCAACGTCTTCCAGCACGAACTCGCGTGCATTCTTTAAGTTAGGCACCTTTTTGCGAGTACGCTCCACGCTGTCAAGATCGATCTCTGCGACCAGAACCTCTTCACCGGCGTCGCCTCCCCGCGCAAGGATCCTGCCCCAGGGGTCGATGATCAGCGAATTGCCATAGGTCTCCCGGCCATCCTCATGCACACCGGCCTGCGCCGCCGCGACCAGGAAGGCACCGTTCTCTATCGCCCGCGCCCGAAGCAGGATTTCCCAATGCGCCTCGCCCGTCTGGCGGGTGAAGGAAGCGGGCACCGTCAGGATTTTCGCCCCGGCCATCGCCTGCGCGCGAAACAGTTGCGGGAACCGCAGATCGTAGCAGATCGACATGCCGAGCTTTGCGAACGGCAACTCCACCACTTTGGAGACCGTTCCCGGCTCGTAGGCAGAGCTTTCACGCCAGCTCTCGCCATTGTCGAGATCGACATCGAACATGTGGATCTTGTCATAGGTCGAGATCAGATCACCTTGCGGCGAAAACAGAAAGCTGCGGTTGGCGATCTTGCCGTCGTCACGGGCAATCGCGGTCGAGCCGATATGTAGAAAGATGCCGAGTTCGGCGGCAAGCCCGCGCGCCGTTTCCACGATGAGATCATCCGCCTCACCGCGCAAAACTTCGCGTGCAGCCTTGCGATCCCGCTGCAGCATGCCGGTCATCTCCGGCGTCTGGACATAGATCGCGCCCCGCGCCGCCGCATCCCGGACCAGCCGGGCCATGCCGTCTGCGTTTCCTGCCGGATCGACACCGGACCGCATCTGGACTGCAGCAACCTTCATGGTCATCGGAGCGCTCCGTTACGCCAGCATCGCGTCCAGCCTGCCCTCACGATCGAGCGCATGAAGATCGTCGCAACCGCCGACATGCTGGCCATTGATGAAAATCTGCGGAAAGGTCGAACGGCCGTTTGCCTTGGCGATCATCTCGGCGCGAAGCTCCTGGCTATAGGTCGCATCGTGCTCGACGAAATCGACACCCTTGGATTGAAGCAATGCTTTCGCACGCGAGCAATAACCGCAATATTCGCGGGTATAGATGGTTACATCTGTCATGATCGTCTCCGGGGCGCGGATGGGAGAAGACGCGCCGACTGTTGTCTCTCATATAGTTTCGGCCAGTGCCATTGCAAAGGTCAAAACACTGACCTCGGCCGCACCCGCCTTCTTCAGGGCCCGCGTCGCAGCCGAAACGGTCGCCCCGGTCGTATAGACATCGTCGATGAGAACGATGCGCTTGCCCAACACATCAGCCTCATGCCCTGCGGCAACGCCAAACGCCGCCCGGACATTGTCCTCTCGGGCGCGCGCCGTAAGCCCCACCTGCCGCTTCGTTCTCTTGGTCCTGACAAGCGTTGCCGGCAGATAGGGCTTGCCCGTCTTCTTCGCCAGATGCCGGGCAAGCTCGGCGGACTGATTGAATTTGCGCAGGACGAAACGCGTCCTGTGAAGCGGCACCGGCAGGATCGCATCGCAGCAATCGAGGCAGTCACGGCCCGCCCACTCCATCCATCCCGCCATGATTGGCGCAAGGTCGCCCCGGTCCCTATATTTGAGCCCGTGAACCATGTTGCGTGCCGCCCCGTCGAAAATGGCGGCAGCACGCAACCGGTCGAATGCAGGAGGATGCGCGATGGCCTGGGCGCAGAACATGCCCGGCCCCGGATCATAGGAGAAAGGCAGGCCGAGCACCTCGCAATAGGGCCGCTCGATAAACCGGATCTCGCGCCAGCAGGACGCGCAGACCGCCCCATGACGCCCCGTAAGTGCGCCGCATCCAAGGCATACCGGTGGATAGACGAGATCGACGATCCGCCTCAGACAGACCGAAGCGGATCGGGCAAAGGTTTTGGCAAGGCTGTGGGCCAAATGCTCGGACATGGACCTGACATTAAGCATGTCTCCCGAAAGTGGCCACCGGTTTCGGGCGAAGACATGCGAAAAAGAAAGAGCTAAAGCACGAAAGCGAATCTGAAAGATCGCTTCGGGCTTTACGCGATAGAACAAGCCTTAGCGAAGCATAATCGAGTGGTGGTGATGGAATTTATCTTCGACGAAGAACTGCTGGCGAAGCGCCGTGAACGCGCTCTGGCAAATCGCATCGATAATGCGGATTTCCTGCTCGACCTTGCTGCAGGCGAAATGGCCGAGAGGCTCGCGGTCGTGGAGCGGCAGTTCCCGCTCGCCGTCGAATTGCACGGCGGAACCGGCATCGCCGCGCAAAAGGCGATAGCAACCGGCAAGATCGAGACCATCCAGCGCGCCGAAACCAGCGAGCGTTTCGCCAATGCCGGGGAACAGTTTCTGTCGGCGGCCCTCGATGACGTGCCGGTCGAGCCGGCATCGGTCAATCTCGTGCTTTCCCCGATGGCGTTGCATGTGGTCAACGACCTGCCGGGCACGCTGGTGCGCATCCGCCGCGCACTAAAGCCTGACGGCCTCTTCCTCGCAGCCATTCCCGGCGCAGGAACGCTTGCCGAACTGCGCGATGTCCTGCTTGCAGCAGAAGCCGAATTGACAGGCGGCGCAAGCCCCCGCGTTATCCCGTTTGCCGATGTGCGTGATATCGGTGGCCTGCTCCAGCGGGCTGGGTTCGCCCTGCCGGTCGTGGATGCCGAGACCTATACGGTGCGTTATGACAGCCTGTTCCCGCTGATGCGTGACCTGCGCTCCATGGGCATGGCCAATCCCCTGAAGGGCCGCAGCCGCAAACCGCTGGGTCGGTCATTTTTCCTGAGAGCCGCGGAAATCTATGCCGAGCGTTATTCAGATCCCGATGGCCGCATAAGGGCGACCTTTTCGATCATCTACGTCTCGGGCTGGGCGCCTCACGACAGCCAGCAGCAGCCGCTGAAACCCGGCTCTGCCAAGGTGCGCCTCGCCGATGCCCTGAAAAATCTGGATGGATAAGCTGCTATCTGGCCGCGTTGTTGTAGGTATTGGAAAGCCCGTAGAACATGTTGTTCATCGCGCCATAATAATTGCCGAGCCCGGCTGCAAAAGTGACGCCGATAAGGGCAATGACCAGGCCATATTCGACCGCCGTTGCACCGCTGATATCCTTGAGAAAACTGCGGAAGAGGCGCATCTGTCGTCCTTGGAATTTAACCGGTGAAAAGTCGGTTCGATCATGCGCCGGAGACGTTCAGCAATCCCCGTCGGCTCCGTAACCCTGAACGATGCAAACCGAACCGGGCGTCTCTTGCAAAACGCTCCTGCGGATCGTGTAGTGTTTCGAGCCGGCCTCAGCGGGTTTGATAGATCCCGTCGTCAGCATGTCGAAGTCTTCCTGCACATGCGCAAGGCGCTTCTGGTCCGACCGTTCCGCCAGCATCGGCGTCACGATCAGCGACAGGGCAATAGCGGCCGTCCCGAAAAGCAGCGCAATATTGAGCGCGCCGGTCTTGCCAGACCTGTACGTTGCCCGCTGGCGATTGCGCACAGTTTTCCAGAACTGGTCGTCCATTCCCCTAAAGCCTCGTCAGATCATTACGTGCCTGGCCACAAAGATGCCAGAATCCGTTGAACGAAATGTTAACGCGAGATAAATCCGACGGCTCTAATTTTACTTAAAGAAGGTCTTGCAGGATTGGTATCAGCGGCTCATCGGCTGGCGGCATAGGATAGTCGCGCAGCGCATTGGGCCTCACCCATTTGATCTGCTGCCCCTCGCGTCCCGTTGGAACGCCTTCGAACCGGCGACAGACATAAAGCGGCATCAGCAGATGAAACGTGTCGTAGGTGTGGCTGGCAAAGGTGAGCGGCGCGAGACAGGCGACCTTCGTGATGATCCCCAGTTCCTCATCAAGCTCCCGAACCAGCGTCTCTTCCGGCGTTTCACCGGGTTCTACCTTGCCGCCCGGAAACTCCCACAGCCCCGCAAGCGACTTCCCCTCCGGCCGTTGCGCCAGAAGGATGCGGCCATCGGCGTCGATCAGCGCGCAGGCCGAAACGAGAAGCAGCTTTCTTTGATCGCTCATGATTTCCGCCAGTAACGATAGGAATAGGCCTTGGTGAAACCGAACCGCCGGTAGAGCGCGATCGCGGCCTCATTGGTCGCCTCCACCTGCAGCCAGGCGGTTCTCGCACCGCTGATCCTTGCCCAACGCAGTGCCGAGGACAACATGTCGGTCCCGACCCTTTCGCGGCGATGGGCAGGCGCTACGGCAAGCGACAGGATACCAGCGAGATCGTTGTCCTGTACGCAGAGCACGGTCGCAACCGCGCCATTGCCGGGATCCTGCTTCATGAAGAAACCGGATGTCGGTTTGATGGCGCTGAGGATTTCGGCAAGCGCCGGCTTCAACGCCGGATCGTCGCCCGTAACGGAAAGACAAGCATCGGCAAAACGCCCGATATCATGGCTCGGCAGATAATCGAGCGTATCGGACAATTCCAGCCGGGAAAGGTCAACGGTCATGACATCCGCAGTCTCGAAGACTTCCCAGCCGCTGCGCTCCATATGTTCGATCATGGCCGGCGGCGCGAGTGGCGTCTCCCTGAGCACCAACGTCCTGCCGTAATCGGCAAAACGCTTCGTGGCTTTCGTCAGCCGCAGATCGAGATCACGGTGATCGGATGGATCCAGCGGAACGACGCAGTTCACCCGCTTCGACGGATGCCCGCCGGTCAGGCGCACCTGCCAGCTGCCGTCATAGACAACGGAAGCTGCAGGCCAGGCGCGAAAACCGACAGCTTCAAGCCTGCGTACCAACGGCAGATCGGGAGTAGCGGAAGATGCTGCCATCACCCGCATCAGCTCCGGTAATCGCCGTTGATGGCGACATATTCCTTGGTCAAGTCACAGGTCCAAACGGTTGCCTTACCCGATCCGAGGCCGAGTTCGACCTTCACAGGAATATCCTGTTTCTTCATCACGGCTGATGCCGCGTCTTCTGAATAGGAAGGATCGCGTTCGCCGTTGACGGCAACGCGGACATCGCCGAACCAGATGGCAAGCTTGTCGCGATCGGCAGCTTCGCCGGCCTTGCCGACGGCCATGACGATACGGCCCCAGTTGGCGTCCTCGCCGGCGGCAGCAGTCTTAACCAACGGAGAATTGGCGATCGACAGTGCGATCGTCTTGGCGGCAGCATCGCTTTCTGCACCGGTCACGGTGATTTCCAGCATCTTGGTCGCGCCCTCGCCATCACGGGCGACCTGGATAGCCAGATCCTTCAGAAGCGCATTCAGCGCCTCACGGAAGGAGCCCAGTGCGGGGTCATTGGCGTCGGAAATCGTCTTCTGGCCATCGGCAGCCGCGGCACCGGTGGCAAACAGCATAAGCGTGTCGGAGGTCGACGTGTCGCTGTCGACCGTCATCGAATTGAAGCTCGGCTCAACACCAGCCGACAGCATCGACTGCAGCGCGGCCGACGAAATATCGGCATCCGTGACAACGAAGGACAGCATCGTCGCCATATCGGGCGCGATCATCCCGGCACCCTTGGCAATCCCGTTGATCGTCACCGTCACGCCGCCGATCTCGGCAGTGCGGGTGGCGACCTTCGGATAGGTATCCGTCGTCATGATCGCCTTGGCGGCTTCCTGCCAGAAATCGCCGGTCGCGGTCTTGTTCATTTCACCCAGAACGCCGGCAAACTTGGTGGCGTCGAGCGGCTCACCGATCACGCCGGTGGAGGCGAGATAAATCTCGTTCTCGCCGCAGCCGACAGCCTCGGATGCGGATTTCGCCGTCAGCGCCGTCGCAGCCTTGCCCTTGATACCGGTAAAAGCGTTGGCATTGCCCGAATTGACCACGACCGCACGGGCAGCGCCATGCGAGAGGTTCGAACGGCAGAAATCGACCGGGGCCGAAGGGCACTTGGACTTGGTGAACACGCCGGCAACCGCCGCAGGCTTGTCGAAAACCATCAGCAGCACATCGGTGCGGCCGTTGTACTTGATGCCGGCAGCGGCCGTCGCCATCCGTACGCCGCGGACCAAGGGCATTTCAGGATAGGATTTCGGTGCGAGCGGGGAGATGGAAGCGGACATGTGACAGGACCTGGCTGATAAGTGTGGTCGGGCGATCGTTGGCGGCGTGTAATGACGCGATCCCCTCACCAACAAAATCCAAGACTTAGCCCATGGCTAAGATCTTGATTTTGTAACCTTTCCCACAAAGGGAGAGGTAGGGCGCCGAGCTCGCGGCATCGGTATCTTTCCCCTTGTGGGGGAGATAGCAATTTCGAAATCTTAGCCGAAGGCTAAGTTTCAGAAATTGCAAGTGAGGGGGCCAACGCCCCCTCCTTCAGTTCAGTATCAAGGCTTTGCAGCCGGGGCAGCGCCTGGAGCAGCTGCGTCGGCAGCGCCGTCCTGCATCTTGCCGACGTCCTCATAGCCCTTCTTCAGGGCTTCGTCGGTGATCTCGACCTTCTGCTCGTCCTTGGCCTTCTGAAGGATGGCAACATATTTGTCGCGCATGACGAGCTGCTTCACCTGGTCTTGAACCTGCTCGAAAGCCGGCGGCGGTGCGTCGCGCTTGTCTTCGACCTTGATGACGTGGAAACCGAACTGGGTCTTTACCGGGGTCTTCGTATAGGCACCTTTTTCGAGACCGAAAGCGGCTTCTTCGAATTCCGGCACCATGCGGCCCGGACCGAACCAGCCGAGATCGCCGCCGTCATCCTTGTTGCTGTCCTGGCTCTTTTCCTTGGCGATCGCAGCAAAATCCTCGCCCTTGTCGAGCTGTGCGATGATCGCCTTGGCTTCATCCTCGGTCTTCACCAGGATATGAGCGGCCTTGACCTCTTCCTGCTTCGGAAGGGCAGCAATTTCCTTGTCGTAGCGCGCCTTGACCTCTTCATCGGTCGTAGCTTCGACGACATGCTTGCGGAAGAAGGCGTTGTGCAGTTCGCGATCGCCGATATAGGCCATGCGCTTCTTGAAGTCGTCGGTCTTGTCGACGCCTTCGGCAAGCGCACCGCTGGCGAGCAGCTTGACGTCGATCGCACCGGAAAGGGCTGCAACCTTCTTCTGCTCGTCCGGCAACTGGGCAAGCTGCGGATCGAGGTTCTGAACCGCAAGATCAAGTTCCGACTGGGTGATCTCAAGCGTGCCGACCTTGGCGACGACCTTGTCCTCCTGCGCGAATGCCGGAGCCTGGAACGAGATCGCAGCGGCAATTGCAGCCGTTACGAGAAGTTTGTGACGCAACATAAGTTACCTTTCGCATGGATGCCGGTCTCTGGACTTAGATCCGGCCTGAATCCTTCACAAACACCGGAATGTGGCCATAGTGTATCGGCCGCAACCGTTGACATAATTCGGACCCCCTCTTATCTGTCACGCAACTTCGCGTCCAGAAGAGTTTCCGGGCGTAACGGGTCAATTTGCCGGCACAGGAAGCTATTGTTTTCCGACCAGCAATCCCATGGCACTGAGATCAGAAAGGACCATTCGTATGGTCAGCTTCGGCGGCATTGCCCGCAAACTGTTCGGTTCGGCCAACGAGCGCCGCGTTCGCGGCTATAAGCCGACCCTCGCCAAGATCAATGCCATCGAGGAAGCGACCAAGGCACTCACCGATGAGCAACTCGCCAACAAGACGGCCGAGTTCCGCCAGATGCTGGCCGACGGCAAGACGCTCGAAGACATCATGATCCCCGCCTTTGCGGTGGCGCGTGAAGCATCCCGCCGCGTGCTCGGCATGCGGCCCTTCGACGTGCAGCTCACCGGCGGCATGATCCTTCATGACGGCGCAATCGCCGAAATGAAGACAGGTGAAGGCAAGACGCTGGTCGGCACCCTGCCGGTCTACCTCAATGCCCTGTCGGGCAAGGGCGTGCATGTCGTTACCGTCAACGACTACCTCGCCCAGCGCGACGCCGGCATCATGAGCCGTCTCTACAGCTTCCTCGGCCTGTCGACCGGCGTCATCGTCCACGGTCTCGACGACGAGCAGCGCCGTGCGGCCTATGCCTGCGACATCACCTACGCGACGAACAACGAACTCGGCTTCGACTATCTGCGCGACAACATGAAATACGAGCGCGGCCAGATGGTTCAGCGCGGCCACAATTACGCGATCGTCGACGAAGTGGACTCGATCCTTGTCGACGAAGCGCGCACGCCGCTGATCATCTCCGGCCCGCTGGACGACCGATCCGACCTCTACACGACGATCGACACCTATATCCCGCTTCTCTCCGAAGAAGATTACGAGATCGACGAAAAGCAGCGTTCGGCCAACTTCTCCGAGGTCGGCACCGAAAAACTCGAAAACCTGCTGCGTCAGGCCGGGCTTCTGAAGGGCGAATCGCTCTACGACGTCGAGAATGTCGCGATTGTTCACCACATCAACAACGCACTGAAGGCGCACAAGCTTTTCACCCGCGACAAGGACTATATCGTCCGCAACGACGAAATCGTCATCATCGACGAATTTACCGGCCGCATGATGCCGGGCCGCCGCTTCTCGGAAGGCCAGCACCAGGCGCTGGAAGCCAAGGAAAAGGTGACCATCCAGCCGGAGAACCAGACACTCTCCTCGATCACCTTCCAGAACTATTTCCGCATGTATTCCAAGCTTGCCGGCATGACCGGTACGGCGCAGACGGAAGCGGAAGAATTCGGCAACATCTACAAGCTCGAAGTCATCGAGGTTCCGACCAACCTGCCGATCGCCCGTATCGACGAGGACGACGAGGTCTACCGGTCGTTCGAGGAAAAGTTCAAGGCGATCATCGTCGAGATCAAGGCTGCCCACGATCGCAACCAGCCGGTTCTCGTCGGCACGACCTCGATCGAGAAGTCCGAACTTCTGGCAGACATGCTGCGCAAGTCCGGCTTCGAAAAGTTCAACGTGCTGAACGCCCGTTACCACGAGCAGGAAGCCTATATCGTTTCCCAGGCAGGCGTGCCGGGTGCCGTCACGATCGCCACCAACATGGCCGGCCGCGGTACCGACATCCAGCTCGGCGGCAATGTCGACATGCGTCTCGAGCGCGAGCTTGAAGGCATCGAGGACGAAGCCGAGCGCAATGCGAAAGAAGCGGCCATCCGAGCCGAGATCAAGGAACTCAAGGTCAAGGCTCTGGAAGCCGGCGGTCTCTACGTCATCGCCACCGAGCGCCACGAAAGCCGCCGTATCGACAACCAGCTGCGCGGCCGCTCCGGCCGTCAGGGCGACCCCGGCCGTTCGAAATTCTTCCTCTCGCTTCAGGACGACCTGATGCGCATCTTCGGCTCCGACCGCATGGACGGCATGCTGCAGAAGCTGGGATTGAAGGAAGGCGAGGCAATCGTCCATCCGTGGATCAACAAGGCGGTCGAACGCGCCCAGAAGAAGGTCGAAGCCCGTAACTTCGACATCCGCAAGAACCTCCTGAAATACGACGACGTCACCAATGACCAGCGCAAGGTGATCTTCGAGCAGCGCATCGAGATGATGGACGCCGAAGACGTGTCCGAAACCATCGAGGACATGCGCAACGAAGTCATCGAGGTGATGGTCGCCAAGCACATCCCCGAGCGCGCCTATGCCGAACAGTGGGACGCACCCGGCCTGCACCAGGATGTCCAGCGCCTGCTCAATCTCGACCTTCCGGTTGAGGACTGGGTCAAGGAAGAAGGCATCGGTGAAGACGACATCCGCGAGCGCATCACCGAGGCTACGGAAGCAGCCGTCAAGGATCGCCGCGAACGCTTCGGCAACGAAGTGATGAACTATGTCGAGCGCTCGATCGTGCTGCAGACGCTCGATCACCTGTGGCGTGAGCATATCGTCAATCTCGACCACCTGCGCTCGGTCATCGGTTTCCGCGGTTACGCCCAGCGCGATCCGCTGCAGGAATACAAGGCCGAAGCCTTCGAACTCTTCCAGGCGCTGCTGGCCAACCTGCGCGAAGCCGTGACTGCCCAGATGATGCGCGTCGAACTGATGCAGAACCCGGAACCACCGGTCCCGCCGCAGGGTTATGAAGAACATCATCTCGATCCGGCAACGGGCGAGGATCAGGTCGGCGGCGGCGATGGCGAAAACTTCATTGCCGCTCCGGAAGACCGCCGTCCCGAAGACCCGTCCACCTGGGGCAAGGTCGGCCGCAACGAAGCCTGCCCCTGCGGATCAGGCAAGAAATACAAGCATTGCCACGGCGCCTTCGAACAGGCCTGAGGCTTAGACAACAGCGATACAAACGCCGCCCAACGGGCGGCGTTTTGCTTTTCGGGGTGGCAGTATCCAGAAGTCTATCGGCATCGCCAACCGTTTCTTAACCGTGACCTGCCATGCTTTTCACCAGTATTTGTCAGGCGTAACGAGTATCGCGTGCCCTTTATGGCGGTTATCGAAACAGCGGAAAAATTGCTTCCGCCGGGCCTGCGCGCCCGGATCGTACCGCTGATCGCAAAAGCCGGCACCATTGTGAACGATCGTAGCGAAACCGGCCGGGCACAGCGCCAGGCCCTGATGGCTTTCGCAATCCGCATCGCCTCAGCGGCAATCGCCTTCATTTCCCAGATCATTCTCGCCCGCCTCATGGGCGAGTTCGAATACGGCATCTATGCTTTCGTCTGGGTGATCGTCATCCTGACCGGCAACCTCTCCTGCCTCGGTTTCCATACCTCGATCATCCGCTTTTATCACCAGCATGTTGCAGCAGGCGAAACAGCCCTGATGCGTGGGCTGAACGTCGCGTCCTGCCTGATCGCATGTCTGACGGCGACACTGGTCGCCGCGCTGGGCTTCGGCTTCCTGTTTCTGTTCGGCGACAGCATCGCCTCCTATTATCTCGTGCCGGTCGGCATCGCTCTGTTCATCATCCCGATGATCGCGCTCGGCGACATTCTCGATGGCATGGCGAGAGCGCGCGGCTGGACAGTCTCGGCACTTGCGCCGACATTCATCCTGCGGCCGATCCTGATCCTCGTCTTCATGGCAGGCACAGAATTGATCGACGCGCCGCATGACGCGACGACGGCAATGGCGGCAGCACTGGCCGCAACCTACGTCACGACGCTTGCCCACCTGGCCCAACTGACCGCCCTGATCCGTCGCGAGGCGGGGGCAAGCGGGCCCCGTTACCAGCTCGGCGGCTGGATGCGATATTCCCTGCCGCTCTTCCTCGTTGATGGCATCAGCTTCCTGCTGACCAATGCCGATGTGGTCGTGGTCGGGCTGTTTTTGCCGCCTGATCAGGTCGGCATCTATTTCGCCGCGGCAAAAACCATCGTGCTCGTGCAATTCGTCTATTTCTCGGTCAAGGCAGCGGCTGCGCCACGCTTCTCGGCCGTCATCGCCACCAACGACCACGATGCGCTGGCAATCTTCGCGTCCCAGGCGACACGCTGGACGTTCTGGCCGTCGCTGGTGATCGGCCTCTGCGCGCTGGCGGCCGGCGAGCTTCTCCTGTCTCTGTTCGGTCCCAACTTCACCGACGGATACCCGCTGATGGCGATCCTGTTTGCCGGCATCCTGACCAAAGCCTCGGTCGGCCCCGCAGAGATCCTGCTCAGCATGGCAGGATATCAAAAACTCTGCGTCGGCGTGTATGCCGTAACCCTGATCGCCGCAGTGATGCTCTATTCTGTGATGATACCGCTATTCGGCTTGACTGGGGCAGCGGTTGCGGCTGCTACTGCAATCATGATCGAATCCCTGCTGCTTCATCTGACAGTCCGCCGCACGCTCGGCATCACGCTGTTTGCCTTAGCACGCAGGCCCCAGGCCGGAACGGGAGCGAATTGACTATGCATATCCCCCCATCCGGCAACGGTTTCGAGGATACGAAGGAAATTCTTCCGCAAGGGCATGATAAACGCTCATTGCCGGAGGCGGATCTCAACCTGCCGATCGGCCGGGCCGGACGCGAGTTTTCGCTTTATCCGGCGACCCTCGGTTATGAATTGCAGGAAGAGCTGGAATTCCTGTCGCACCGGGCGATGGAGCCGAACATCTTCTTCTCCGCCCGCCTTCTGGCGCCCGCCATGCCGCGCGTGGAAGACAAGCAGGTGCGTTTCGCCCTCATCCGCGATGACAACGGCATGCGCTCGCGTCTGCGGCTGCTGATGCCCTTCACGGTCGAGCGGCCGGGCTTCTCGGTCGGCGCATCGATCATCCGCACCTGGGCCAATCCGTTCGGCCCGCTTGGAACGCCGCTGGCCGATGCCGAGGACGCGGCAGAGACGATCGACAATCTGTTCGAAGTTCTGGCACGGCCCGAAACCAAGCTGCCATCCGTGCTGGTTCTGCCGGATATTCGCCTTGACGGCCGTTTTGCTCAACTCGCCAAGGCCGTCGCCATTTCCCGCGACCTGCCTGTCGCCACGACCGACACGTTCCGCCGCCCGATGCTGGAAAGCTATCTCGATGGCGACGCTTACCTGAAACAGGCCGTGTCTGCCCATCATGTCCGCGAGATGCGCCGGCAGTGGCGCAAGCTCGAAAAACTCGGAACGCTGACCTACAATGTCGCCCGCCAGCCTGAAGAGGTTCGGCTGCGGATGGAGGAGTTCCTTGCGCTGGAAGCCAAGGGCTGGAAGGGCAAGAAACGTTCCGCGCTGATAAACGACCGTTATCGCGCAGCCTTCGCCCGTGAGGCAATCACCAACTTGGCCGAGATCGACGCGGTGCGTATTCACACGATCGATCTCGACGGCCGCGCCATCGCCTCGCTCATCGTTTTCCTGATGGCTGGTGAGGCCTATACGTGGAAGACCGCCTATGATGAAGGCTTCGGCGACTATTCGCCCGGCAAGCTTCTGATCATGAAACTGACCGACTGGCATCTGGAAGACGCCAACATCCTGCGTACCGACAGCTGCGCCGTGCCCGATCACCCGATCATGAGCCGGTTCTGGGAAGAGCGCGAGGAAATGGGAAGTCTCGTCATCGGCTTGACGCGCAACAGCGACCGTGACGTTCGCCAGGTCGCAGCCCAGCTTCACCTCTATCGCAACACCCGCAACATAGCCCGCATCCTGCGGGAAAAGATCATGAATCTGGCGGGTCGCGATACCTGATATATGCAGTTCTCGATCAGGAACGTTGAGGGCCTGCATTCGCGCAGGCCCGGTGCGGTGATCTTGCAGCCTTCCGATCAGCGCGATGCGGTCATCCGCAGCATCCGGCAGAGCTGGACAAGCGCCGCGTCGTAACCGCCGGTGGAGACATCCACGCAGCGCTTCAAAAGCTTCTGCCGCTCGCTGGGAGACATGGCGTTGAAGGCCGCGCGCTGAGGCCCGGTCAATCCGCCGCCGGTGCCGCCACCACCTGTTCCCGGCCCGGCACCGGGACCAGTCCCCGGACCTGTGCCCGGAGTACCGGCACCGACGCCGACATCCACACCAATACCGGACGTGCCCCCGATACCGAGCCCGACCGTTGCACCGAGACCTCCCCTGCCGCCAACCGACGCGGTCGTTCTGGCATTGATGCCGTTAGATGTACTGGCACCGACCCGCGCATTGACCCCATTGCTTCCGCCGACAGAGGCAGAAACTCCGGCATTGAGCCCGCGCGAGCCGTTGACATTGGCACCGGCGTTGACGCCGTTGCGCCCTCCAACCGAAGCATTGGCGCTGGCGACGCTCGAATTGCGCCCGACGCCGACACCGGCATTCGCGCCGTTGCGACCACCGACAGATGCACTGGCCCCGGCGCCACCGGAACGGCCACCGACACCCACACCGGCATTCACACCATTGCGTCCTCCCACTGACGCCCCCACACCGAGACCACCATCGCGGCTTCTGCCGACGCTGGCGCTAACGCCGCGATCACCTCCGATGGATAAGCCTTGCGCATAGACCGGCGTCAGCCCTGACGTGGCGATGCATGTCGACATCAACACCGAAACAAACAGTTTTTTCATGACATTCTCCTCCTTGAGGGCCTGCCTGCAGACCCACGGATTCGAATGCCTGCCACGTCAATTAGTTTCAGCAATTGCTAATATGATGCGCGCGAATATTAACGATTTATGATGGCTGCACTGCGCACGACGGGCACCACGCGGATACGGATCGTTGCGGATCACATTTGAAGAAGTTGCGCCTTGCATCTTCGTGGCTGCGCATGGTAAGCGCGTTGCAAATCTACCGTGCCCCGTTGGCGGAATTGGTAGACGCGCCTGACTCAAAATCAGGTTCCGAGAGGAGTGCTGGTTCGATTCCGGCACGGGGCACCAAAAACCTTTAGGTAATTCAAATACCTACAGTGTTTTCAATGAGTTGATCTTCCATCTGCTACAGCGAACTGCTACAGCGAGGCATGGAAGACGTGACTGTTTACCCTTGGTTGACCCTCAGAAATCGCACCTATTATCTCCGCGCTCCGGTGCCTGCAGACCTCCATGAGGCGCTGAAAAAGACCCAAATCTGGAAATCTCTGGGCACACAGGACCGTCGCAAGGCGATCGAGAATGCCTGCACGCTCTGTTGCCGGCTGCCCGATATCGATGATCTGGAAAAGCCGGCAGACGAATGGTGCAGGCATTGCATCGCCGGAGAAGGCTGTTCCATTTATGCGGAACGCCCGAAACTCTGTCGTGATTTCCTCTGCCGCTGGATGACCGACGACCGATTGGGTGACGAGTGGGATCCTTTGACCTCCCACATGATGGTCTATGGACAGGGGCAGCAGACCACCGTTCTCGCCGATCCCGACTGCCCCGATCTCTGGCGCCAAGAACCCTACATGTCTCAACTCGAAGATTGGGCCGCGAATGCGGCGCCAAGAGGGGGATATGTGATCGTCTTCTGGCGCGACGAGGTGGTGAAAATTGGAGCATGACTGCCGCTGAAGCACATCACGATCCATAGGATTCGCTTGCCACGCTTCAGCTCCTTGTTTTTGCGCATGTCTTCATCCTGAAACCGGTGACCACTTCGGCAGACATGCCGGGTGCTGCTGACAAGATGACGCGCGGCTTAAGCGTGACTTTGCGACGCGATCTCCTCTCGCTAGCATTGTGGAACACGAGCAAGTCGATCACGAGAATTTGCCGGAGACAGGTGCATGTGCCGGCCGATCTGCCAGTTTACAGATTGGCGGATTGTGCTCTACAGCTTCGGCGCAATTTGGCCCCATCGGCAGATTATCGGACGACGCCGTTCGATCGCGACTATGAAGGAGAAGCGCATGGCGCTGGCAGGTTCTACCACAAGGTTCAGCAGCGGCGTTGCTTACGCCGGCTTCCTTACCCTTGCCATGGCGGCAACGGTCGGCAGCGCACTGGGCTTCGAGCATATCGGCGGCTACATCCCCTGCGCACTCTGCCTGCTTGAGCGTGATCCCTACTATTTTGGCATTCCGATCGGCATTCTTGCGGTCGGTTCGGCTGCCTTCGGCCTGCCCTCCTGGATTACCCGCTCGCTTCTGGTCGTCATCGGCATCATGATGCTGGTCGGCGCCGGCATGGGTGTTTATCACTCGGGCGTCGAATGGGGTTTCTGGCCCGGCCCTTCCGCCTGCGGCGGCAGCACGGCGATCACCACCAATGCCGGCAACCTCTTGAGTGACCTCAACACCGTCCACGGTCCGTCCTGCGCCGACGCGGCCCTGCGCGTGCTCGGCCTCTCCTTCGCCGGCTGGAACGTCGTTGCCAGCGTCTTTCTCGCAGCAGTCGCCTTCATCGGCGCAAAAAAGGCCGCTTGAGCGGCCTTTTGTAAACCAGATGGCGCGGCCCGATCAGGGCTGCAGCTCGGTATCCCAGTAGAGATAGTCCATCCAGCTTTCGTGCAGATAGTTCGGCGGGAACAGCCGGCCATTGTTGTGCAGGTCCTGTACGCTCGGCGCATAGGGCCTCTGATGCGGGATCATGCCCGCCTGCTTCGGCAGCTTGCTGCCTTTCCGCAGATTGCAGGGCGAACAGGCCGCCACGACATTTTCCCAGGTCGTCTCGCCGCCATGGGCGCGCGGAATGACATGGTCGAAGGTCAGCTCGTCATGGGCACCGCAATACTGGCATTCGAACTTGTCGCGCAGGAACACGTTGAACCGGGTAAAGGCCGGGTTGCGGGTCGGCTGGACATAGGTCTTGAGGCTGACGACGCTTGGCACCCTCATGGTGAAGCTCGGCGAGCAGACCGAATGGTCGTATTCGGCAATGATATTCACACGGTCAAGGAAGACCGCCTTGATCGCGTCCTGCCAGGACCATAACGACAAGGGATAGTAACTCAGCGGCCGGTAGTCAGCGTTCAAGACGAGCGCCGGCAAGGCCTGCGGGGAGACTGCAATCGTCAAGTGACGCTCCTACCCGATTCGGCATCTATCTCCTCTATATTAGGTCCGTTGTTACAGGATTGTGAAGCCCTATAAATGCAACGGCATACTTCCCCGCATTTATACGATGGGCAAAGCCTCGCGACGCATGGTCGCAGCGTAATAGGCCCAGAAAAGCCGGGCTGCGATTGACCGGTAAGGCACCCATGAGCGGGCTATTTCGGCAAGCGCCTTTGCCGTCGGCCGCGCCTCCATGGCAAAGGCTCGGCCGACCGATGTCTGCAGAGCCACATCCCCGCCCGGAAAGATATCCGCATGACCTGCGCAGAACATCAGATAGACTTCGGCTGTCCACGGCCCGATGCCGGGGAGCAGAACAAGCTGTCGAAGCGCTGCCTCACCATCTATCGTGCAGATGGTATCGAGATCGATCGCACCGCTGAGCACCGCTTCGGAAAGTTTTAGCAAGGTCGAGGCCTTGGCGCGTGAAAGGCCGAATGTGGCAATAATTTCGGGATCGAGCCCCGCATAGGCTTGCGCGGTCACCGGCCCAGCCGCCTCGATCCGCCGCCAGATCGCATCCGCACTTGCCCGCGACACCATTTGCGACACGATGATCGAGGCGAGACCGGAAAAACCGGGGGCGGCGAGCCTGAGCGGCAGCGGCCCGGCAATCTCGGCGATCGGGATAAGGCGGGGGTCGAGTTGCAGAAGTTGGCTGAGACCCGTTTCGATATCGGCGTCGTTGCGGATGATGCTGATGTGGTTTTCTCGCATTCCCCTTTCATGCTTGTGCTTGGATCCTCGGGTCAAGCCCGAGGATGACGAAGGAAAGGTTTGCGGGTTGCCTTTAGAAGCCTTTCAGCAAGCGCAGCTGAGAGCTATCTGCTAGTACATTCACCACAGGCTCGTCATCCTCGGGCTTGACCCGAGGATCCAAACCCAAGCGAGCCCGAACGCAAGCAAGCAATGCCGAATTTCCAGCCAGAAAACGCCGTCTATCGTTTTGCTCCCAGCCCGAATGGCTTTCTCCATCTCGGACACGCCCTTTCGGCATTCCTCAACCACGACATGGCGAAAGAAAACGGCGGACGGTTCCTGCTGCGTATCGAAGACATCGACCGGACGCGCTGCACGCCGCAATTCGAGGAGATGATCTATCGCGACTTGCGCTGGCTCGGCCTCGACTGGGAAACGCCAGTGCGCCGCCAGTCAGAACATTTCGACGCCTATCGCGATGCGCTAGACAGGTTGCGCGATATGGGCCTTGTCTATCCCGCATTCCTCACCCGCGGGGAGGTGAAGACGCGTGTTACAGCCTATGAGGCCGGTGAAGAAAACTGGCCGCGTGATCCCGATGGATCCCCGCTTTATCCGGATGACGACAGGCGGCGCAACGAGCTCGAGCGCGCAGACCTTATCGCCAAGGACATAAGGCACGCTTGGCGGCTGGATGTGACCAAAGCAATGGCCTGGGTGGGAAAACCGCTGTCATGGCGGGAAACCGGCACCGGCCACTCCGAGACAATTACAGCCGATCCGGCGATCTGGGGCGATGTCATCCTCTCGCGCTCGGATGCGCCTTCAAGCTATCATCTGTCTGTCGTGGTAGACGATGCGCTGCAGGGAATTACCCATGTGGTGCGGGGTAAGGATCTCTATGCAGCAACCGCCATCCACCGGTTGCTGCAAAAACTGCTCGGCCTGCCGGAACCGGTCTACCACCACCACCGGCTGATCCTCGGCAGCGACGGGCGAAAACTGTCGAAAAGCGAGGGATCAACCGGAATTGCGGCTCTTCGGGAGGACGGTCTCGTGCCCGCCGATATTCGCCGCATCGTCGGGCTCTGAACGGCTGGCGCGCCTTGCCTTGCGCTTCTTGTTGACCTGGTTGACCACCGAATAGACCTTGTATTTCAGGATCGCAGCGTTGAACTCGGCCCCCAGCATGAAGATCACACCGACCATGTAGAGGAAAACAAGCACGATCATGATCGAGGCCAGTCCCGCATAGGTGGCCGCATAGTTGGCGAAACTCGACAGGTAGTAGGCAAAACCGAAGCCAAAAATTGTCCAGATGACGATGGTCAGCACCACACCCGGAAGCACATCGATGATGCGCCTATCTCCTGCGGGTAGCCATTTATGCGAAAAAAGCAGGCCGAGCATCAGAAGCAGACCGGTGCCGACAAGACCCCAGTTGGCAAGCGCATTGAGGTCGCTCATCAGCCAGGGGAATTTTGTCTCGGCAAACCGCTGCGCCACCGGCACGGCCAGAAGCACGATGCTGATCACCGCGAAGATAATGACTGCGACGATGACGTAACCGAGGCTGGCAAGGCGCGTCACATACCAGGCGCGAGTTTCCGTCACCCGATAGGCGCGGTTGAGCGAGATGCGCAGAGCCTCCACGCCATTGGAGGCAAAATAGGCAGCCGCCAGCACCGAGACCGTCAGCAGCCCACCGCGCGGCATGTCGATCACCCGCTGGATTTCGGACGCGATCGGATTGGCGATATCGGCCGGCCAGGCATCGAACATCAGGTGGATTGCCGTTTCGGAGAATCCGCCGGCGCCGAGAAAGCCGGCAAGCGCCGTACCGAAGATCAGGAACGGGAAAAGCGCCAGCAGGCCGGAAAGCGCCACATGGCTCGCCATCGCCCAGCCGTCATCCTCGGTGAAATGCCAATAGGCATCCCATAAAACCTTGAAGGCCAATCGGTGCCATCGTGGCCGGCGCATTTCTTCCTGCAAGGTCTACTCCGTTGTGAGTTCGGGCGAAATATGGGAGGAACACTCCCACTTGTACAGGTGAGTATTGAGGAACATCCCTAAATGAATGCAGGAAGAACGATCATCGTCACCGGCTGTTCCTCCGGCATCGGCGCTTATGCGGCAAGAGCATTGAAGGCGGACGGATGGCAGGTCTTCGCCACGGTGCGAAAGACTGAGGATCTGGCCGCACTCAAGGCGGACGGCATCGAGGCTCTCACCCTCGACTATACGAAGCAGGAGACGATCGATCAGCTGGTGAAAACCGTGATCGAACGCACCGGCGGAAGGATCGACGCGCTGTTCAACAATGGCGCCTATGGCCAGCCGGGAGCGGTGGAGGATTTGACGACGGATGTGCTGCGCGTGCAGTTCGAAACCAATCTCTTCGGCTGGCACGAGCTGACCCGTCAGATCATTCCCCTGATGCGCGCGCAAGGCCACGGCCGCATCGTCAACTGCTCCTCTATCCTCGGCCTTCTGCCCTATCGCTATCGCGGCGCCTATACGGCCTCGAAATATGCGCTCGAAGGCCTGACGCTGACTTTGCGGATGGAGCTTGCCGGCAGCGGCATCGAGGTGAGCCTGATCGAGCCCGGCCCGATCGCCACCCGCTTCACCGCCAATGCGCTTGCCAAGATCAGCGAGAATATCGACCTCACCGGCTCCGTACACGCCGCCGATTATGCGCGGCAGCTGCAACGCCTCGATGGCAGTGGGCCTGTCAACAAGCATAAGCTCGGCCCCGAAGCCGTTTACAAGGTGCTCGATCACGCCTTGAACGCGCCTCGTCCAAAGCCGCATTATCTGGTAACCAGACCTGCAAAGCAGGGTGCGTTGTTGAAGAGACTGCTCCCGGCGCAACTTTTCTACACGCTGATGCGCCGTATCGACTGACAACTGACGGGAGGCAGGACATGTCGAGCTTCACTACCTTTCTGACCCTGATCGTGATGGGCCTCGTCGTGCTTGTGCTGATCCGCGGTCTTATCAACATGCTGAAAGGCACAGACGCCAACCGCTCCAACAAGCTGATGCAGCTGCGCGTCATCCTGCAGGCGGTGGCAATCGCGCTGATCATGCTGACGCTGTGGATCACCGGCGGCGGAAGGCCGAGCTAAGGAAAAGGAACCATGGTCAAGCTGAACAAGATTTACACCCGCACCGGCGACAACGGCACGACAGGCCTTGTCTCCGGTCCGCGCCGCGAAAAATTCGACCTGCGGGTGGAAGCTTACGGCACGGTTGACGAAACCAATTCGGCGGTGGGTCTGGCACGGCTTCATACCGTCGGCCTCGACGAACTCGATGTCATGCTTGTCCGCATCCAGAACGATCTCTTCGATCTCGGCTCCGACCTTGCAACACCCGATACAGGCGAGGAACTGAGCTACGAACCGCTACGCATCATCGAGGCGCAAGCCGAGCGGCTGGAGCGGGAGATCGACGCCCTGAACGGCGAACTCGATCCTCTGAAATCCTTCGTGCTGCCCGGCGGCACGGCAGCGGCAGCGCATCTGCACATGGCGCGAACCATCGCACGGCGCGCCGAGCGGCTGATGGTGGAACTGTCACGACAGGAAAAGGTCGGTGCCGCGGCACTCAAATACATCAACCGCCTCTCCGATTTCCTCTTCGTCGCCGCCCGTTTTGCAAATGACCGTGGACAGGCCGATATTCTTTGGGTTCCCGGCAAACACCGCTGAGCACCGGCGTCAGGAGATAACACATGTTCGTCCCGCTGCATGACACGAACGAACTGAAATATATCCGCGTCCAATGGGTCACGATCAGCCTGATCGTGCTCGACGTGCTGGCATGGCTGTTCACCACATTCGCGCCGGTCGCACAGGCAGAGCGAGCCTCGCTCGGCTTGGGTTTTATTCCGGCGCTGATCTTCGATCATGCGGTGCTCGATCCGTCGCTGGTGCTGGTGCCGGAAGACATGACCTTCCTCACCTACGCCTTCCTACATATCGACTTCTGGCATCTCGCCCCCAACATGCTGTTCCTCTGGGTCTTTGGTGACAACGTCGAGGATGCGCTCGGCCACTTCCGCTTCCTGCTATTCTATATTCTCTGCGCCGTAGCGGGAGCGGCGCTCCACGGTTTCGTCGCGCCGCAATCGGAAGGCCCGCTGATCGGCGCGTCGGGCGCAATCTCCGGCGTGGTCGCCGCCTATTTCCTGCTGCATCCGCGGGTGCGCGTCTGGGTTCTGGTGCTCTTCCGTATCCCGCTGCCGCTTCCCGCCTTCATTCCGCTGGCGCTGTGGATCGCCCAGCAATTCGTCATGCTGGCGCTGAACATGGATGACGCCGTCTCCTGGGCTGCGCATGTTGGCGGCATCATTGCAGGGGCTCTTCTCGTACTCGTCATGCGGCGTCCGGGCGTTCCGCTGTTCGACCGGCAGATCGTCACCCCGCGCGCTGTGTATCATAAAACCAGCGTCCCGCAGGTACCGGCACGCGTCGAATAGGGATATGAGAAATGCGCAAGTGTCGGCATGGAAACGACGTTGAATTCGGGTGAAAAATGCGTATCCATGTCGCCCACTGACACATGAGGAGATGGCAAATGTCACATTTTGCCGTCGGAGATAGTCAAGGAAGGACCCCATGAAGATCCTGGTGCCTGTTAAGCGAGTTGTCGATTACAACGTGAAGATCCGGGTGAAGCCGGATGGTACGGGTGTTGAACTCGCCAACGTGAAGATGTCGATGAACCCCTTTGACGAAATCTCGGTCGAAGAGGCTCTGCGGCTGAAGGAAGCAGGCAAGGCGGAAGAAGTGGTGGTCGTCTCGATCGGACCGGCCAAGGCGGAAGAAACCATCCGCACCGCACTCGCCATGGGCGCCGACCGTGGCATCTTGATCGAGACCGACGAAGCCGTCGAGCCGCTCGCCGTCGCAAAACTGCTCAAGGGCGTCGTTGAGGCCGAACAGCCCGGCCTGATCATCGTCGGCAAGCAGGCGATCGATGACGATTCGAACCAGACCGGCCAGATGCTGGCAGCGCTTCTTGGCTCCGCACAGGCAACCTTTGCCTCGAAGATCGAGGTTTCCGGCGACAAGGCAACCGTCACGCGCGAAGTCGATGGCGGCTCGCAGACGATCGAAGTCAAGCTTCCGGCCGTCGTCACCACCGACCTGCGCCTCAACGAACCGCGTTACGCATCGCTGCCCAACATCATGAAGGCGAAGAAGAAGCCGCTCGACAAGAAGTCGCCTGCCGATTTCGGCGTCGATACCGCGCCACGCCTCAAGGTGCTGAAGACCGAAGAACCGGGCGGCCGCAAGGCTGGCGTCAAGGTAGCAAGCGTCGAGGAGCTGGTTTCCAGCCTCAAGACCGCCGGCGTGATCTGAGAACGGAAGACAGGAGACAACAATCATGACCATTCTTCTTCTGGCAGAAAACGACGCATCCGGCCTGTCCGAGCAGACCGCCAAGGCACTGACCGCAGCCTCGAAAATCGGCGGCGACGTGCATATTCTGGTCGCCGGCGCAGGCGCAAAGGCTGCGGCCGATGCCGCCGCCAAGCTTTCCGGCGTATCGAAGGTTCTCGTTGCCGACGATGCGAGCCTTACCAACAATCTCGCAGAACCGCTGGCCGACCTGATCGTCTCGCTGGCCCCCGCTTATGACGTGATCGTCGGACCGGCCACCACATCTGCCAAGAACGTGCTGCCGCGCGTCGCAGCCCTGCTCGACGTGATGCAGATCTCGGAAATCGTCGAGGTCGTCTCGGCCGATACGTTCAAGCGCCCGATCTATGCCGGCAATGCAGTCCAGACCGTCCAGTCCAGTGATGCAAAGAAAGTCATCACCGTGCGCACGGCATCCTTTGCCGCTGCCGGTGAAGGTGGTTCGGCCTCTGTCGAAGCCGTTTCGGCTGCCGGCAATCCTGGCGTTTCGTCCTTCGTCTCGGATGCGCTCGCCTCGTCTGAACGTCCGGAACTGACCTCAGCCAAGGTGATCATCTCGGGCGGTCGCGCGCTCGGCTCCTCGGAAAAATTCCAGGAGGTCATCCTTCCGGTGGCCGACAAGCTTGGTGCCGCTGTCGGCGCATCGCGTGCTGCCGTCGATGCCGGCTACGCCCCGAACGACTGGCAGGTCGGCCAGACCGGCAAGGTGGTCGCGCCCGATCTCTATATCGCGGTCGGCATCTCCGGTGCCATCCAGCACCTTGCCGGCATGAAGGATTCGAAGGTCATCGTCGCCATCAACAAGGATGAGGAAGCCCCGATCTTCCAGGTCGCAGACTACGGCCTCGTCGGCGATCTCTTCGACATCTTGCCCAAGCTCGAAAAGGCGCTCTGACAGGCGAGCCGCCTTAGCGACGACGAAAAAAGCTGGCAAAATGATGGCCAGGCGAATAGAAAAATGCCGGACCGCTTATACGTGGCCCGGCATTTTTTAAATAAGCATTTTCAAATAAAAAGCGCGCACCACAAGTGCGTCCAGTCTCAAGGGATGGAGTAAGCGTTATGGCCTTCCAGAATATCGGCATCATCGGCGCAGGTCAGATGGGCTGCGGCATCGCGCATGTTTCCTCCCTCGCAGGCTACAAGGTGCATATCTACGATCTCGATCCCGACAGGATCCAGGCCGCACTTGCAACGATCAACGGCACGCTCGCTCGCCTCGTGGCAAATGAGAAGATCACCGACGAGGAACGCAACGCCGCACTGTCGAAAATCTCCGGCTCTGCGGACGTCAACGATCTGGCGCCGATGGACATCGTCATCGAGGCCGCGACCGAAGACGAAAGCGTCAAGCGCAAGATCTACACACATGTCTGCCCGGTCTTGAAGCCCGAGGCGCTGCTCGCCACCAACACGTCGTCGCTCTCCATCACCCGGCTTGCATCTGCGACCGACCGCCCGGAACGGTTCATGGGCATCCACTTCATGAACCCGGTGCCGGTGATGAAGCTGGTCGAGCTGGTGCGCGGCATCGCCACCGACGAGCCGACCTTCAGGGCCGCCAAGGAATATGTCGCGTCGCTGGACAAGACCGTCACCGTCTCCGAGGACTTTCCGGCCTTCATCGTCAACCGTATCCTCCTGCCGATGATCAACGAAGCGATCTACACGCTCTATGAAGGCGTCGGCACGGTAGACGCGATCGACACCGCCATGAAACTCGGCGCCAACCATCCAATGGGCCCGCTGCAGCTTGCCGATTTCATCGGTCTCGATACCTGCCTGTCGATCATGCAGGTCCTTTACGACGGCTTGGCGGACAGCAAATACCGCCCCTGCCCGCTTCTGGTGAAATATGTCGAGGCCGGCTGGCTCGGCCGCAAATCCGGCCGCGGATTCTATGATTATCGCGGCGAGGTTCCAGTTCCGACGCGGTAGGGCGTCAGGCCCTGACGATATCCGTGTGAGAAAAGTCGTTGCCCTTGAACATCAAGGGTACGGCATGAATCTTTGCGCATGCATAGGACAGGCAATCCGCCAGATCGAGCTGCGCTGGATGGCCACGGCCTTTTCCAAATTTGGCGAAAGCCGCGACAGCCTCGGTGGCGATAGCACTATCGATCGAGACCACATCGATTTCGGCGGTAACGAGCAGATCCCGAATACGCCTCTCAACCGCAACCGGATCGACATCCAGCATCGTACCGAGACGCATTGAAGCTTCGAGAATGACGAGGCCGGATGTCATTTTGACGAACGAACGCTCAATGCGATCCGAATAGTCAACGGCATCGGCCTCGCCAGCAAGAAGGGCAACAATGACCGATGTGTCGATGAACATCAGGACTGACCCCACATGTCATCGATTTCATCCTTACTGACGTCCCTGCCTTTCGGCCCCGCCAGGGTTTTGAGATCTTGTGCGATGCCAGCGATGCGCTTTGAAAGCGGCGCCTTTTCGCGCTCACGCCGAAGTTCTTCCTCAAGAGCCTGAATGACCGCGGTCGTCATCGTGACATTGCGTTTTTTCGCAAGCTTCTCGGCAAGTGCACGGGCACGTTCATCGCGAATCTGTAAAGTCATGGAACCACTCCATCAGCCATGACCCATGATATCATTGCAGATGAACATCGTCATCCATACAAAAGCGCTCGCTAGCTTCCCTTCGCCGCGGCAATCAGCGCCTTCGCATCCTCACTATCCCATGCCGCCGGGCCGTTCATGGCACCGATCAGGCAGCCCTTTTTATCGAGGATCAGAGTTGCCGGAAGACCGAAGGCGAGGCCTTCCTTTTTCACCGCGTTGAACACGCCCATCGAACTGTCGCTGTAGAAGGCGAGCTTGTCGATCTTGTAGTCCTGATAGAAATTCTTCGGCTTCTGGTCGCTGCCGGTATCGATATTGACGGCCACGACCTCGAAATCATCACCGCCCATCGTGGATTGCAATGCGTTCAGCGCCGGCATTTCTTCCCGGCAGGGCACGCACCATGTAGCCCAGAGGTTGAGAAGCACCGTCTTGCCGGCAAGATCGGCCGTCGTCATGTCCTTGCCTTCCGGCCCCTTGAACGCCAGTTGCAGCGGACGCGGCGGTTGGGCGGCAGCCATCGCAGCCACCTCGCCCTTGGAAAAGGCGGAAACAGACTTCGCCAGTTCGGCTGCCCCTTCACATTGCCCGGCAGAGGCCGTCGTCAGGCCGTCCATGCCATTGCCAGACCCCATGCTCCTCACGTATACCGCCACGGCGCCGGCGGTAATCCCCGCGACGGCGGCAATCATGATCAATCGGGCGGATGGGAGACCAAGCGGTCTTTTGGATGCCATTACTTAACTCCAGGACACAAAGCATCATGGCCGATACGAAGGACGCGACCTCTTCCAATCAGATGTGGGGCGGACGCTTCGCTTCCGGGCCGGACGCGATCATGGAGGAAATAAATGCCTCGATCGGTTTCGACAAGAAGCTCTACGCCCAGGACATCCGCGGCTCGATCGCCCATGCAACCATGCTGGCCGAAAAAGGCATTATTTCGCGCGAAGATAAAGACAAGATCGTCGAAGGTCTGAACACGATCCTGTCAGAGATCGAATCTGGCCAATTCGAGTTCTCGCGTAAGCTCGAAGACATTCACATGAACATCGAGGCACGGCTGGCGACGCTGATCGGCCCCGCTGCCGGCCGCCTGCACACCGCCCGCTCGCGCAACGACCAGGTAGCGCTCGATTTCCGTCTCTGGGTGAAGGAAGAGCTCAGCAAGACTGAGAAGATGCTGACCGACCTGATCGCGGCATTCCTCGATCGCGCCGAAGAACATGCAGACACGGTCATGCCGGGCTTTACCCATCTGCAGACCGCGCAGCCGGTCACCTTTGGCCATCACTGCATGGCCTATGTCGAAATGTTCGGCCGTGACCGCGCCCGCGTGCGCCACGCTATCGACCACCTGGACGAAAGCCCGATCGGCGCTGCAGCGCTTGCCGGCACCGGCTTCCCGATCGACCGCCACATGACGGCGAAGGCACTCGGCTTCCGCGAGCCGACCCGCAACTCGATCGATACAGTTTCCGACCGCGATTTCGCGCTGGAATTCCTCTCGGTCGCCTCGATCTGCGCCGTGCATCTCTCGCGTCTGGCCGAAGAGATCGTCATCTGGTCGACGCCGCAATTCGGCTTCGTGCGCCTCTCGGATGCGTTTTCGACCGGCTCGTCGATCATGCCGCAGAAGAAGAACCCGGATGCCGCAGAACTGGTGCGCGCCAAGACCGGCCGTATCAACGGTTCGCTGGTCGCACTTCTGACGATCATGAAGGGCTTGCCGCTCGCCTATTCCAAGGACATGCAGGAAGACAAGGAACAGGTTTTCGACGCCGCCGAGAACCTGGAACTGGCGATTGCCGCCATGACCGGCATGATGCGCGACATGACCATCCGCGCTGACCGCATGCGCGCCGCCGCAGGCTCGGGTTACTCCACCGCCACCGATCTGGCCGACTGGCTGGTGCGCGAGGCAGGCCTGCCCTTCCGTGACGCCCACCACGCCACCGGCCATGCCGTGGCACTGGCGGAAAAGAAGGGCTGCGACCTTTCAGAACTTTCGCTGGAAGAGCTGCGGGCGATCAACCCGGCGATCACTCAAAAGGTGTTCGACGTCCTGACCGTCGACGCCTCCGTCGCCAGCCGCCAGAGCTTTGGCGGCACCGCACCGTCCGAAGTCAGGAAGCAGATCGCTTACTGGCGTTCTCGCAACTGATCTGTAATTGATGCTGCAATGATCTGCACAAGCGGGAGGAACTTCGCTATGAAGTTCCTCAAACGTGCCGGAGAAAGAATTAGATGTCGAAGTCGCTGATGAATACCGCCCGCGTCGCCCTGGTGCTCGGCCTTGCCGGCATTGTTGTTGCAGGCTGCGGCCGCAAGGGTGAACTCGACCGCCCGAGCACGCCGGTCGAGCAGCAGAACGTCCGCAAGAGCAACGAGCAGAAAAAAGACCCGGTTGCCGAGCGCCCCTTCATCCTCGACAAGCTTCTCTAATTCCCGAGAACTGACGTGAACCATTTCCAGTATATCGACGGCGTTCTGCACGCCGAAAACGTCGACATTCGCGACATTGCCAAAGCTGTCGGAACACCGTTCTACGTCTATTCGACGGCAACGCTCGAGCGCCACTACAAGGTCTTCGCCGCGGCGTTTTCCGATGTCGACACCATGGTTTGCTACGCCATGAAGGCGAATTCCAACCAGGCCGTGCTGAAGACGCTTGGTCGGCTTGGCGCAGGTGTGGACGTCGTTTCGGGCGGTGAACTGCGCCGTGCGCTGGCAGCAGGCATCCCGGCCAGCCGCATCATGTTCTCCGGCGTCGGCAAGACGGTCGCCGAGCTGGATCTGGCGCTCGAAGCCGGCATTTACTGCTTCAACGTCGAATCCGAACCGGAACTGGAAGTCCTCAATCTTCGCGCCATCAAGGCCGGGAAAAAGGCGCATGTCTCCTTCCGCATCAATCCGGATGTGGATGCGGGCACGCATGCCAAGATCTCGACCGGCAAGAAGGAAAACAAGTTCGGCATCGCCTATGAGCGCGCCCGCGCGGTCTATGCGCATGCCGCAACGCTTTCTGGCATCGAAGTAACCGGCATCGATATGCATATCGGCAGCCAAATCACCGAACTGGAGCCGTTCGAGCATGCCTTCCGCCTGCTGCGCGAACTGGTCGACACGCTGCGCGGCGATGGCCATCGCATCGATCATGTCGATATCGGCGGCGGTCTCGGCATTCCCTACAAGGACGACAACACGCCTCCCCCGTTGCCGGATGCCTATGCGGACACGGTGAAGCGCCAGCTGCGCTCGCTCAATTGCAAGATCGTCACCGAGCCGGGCCGCCTGATCGTCGGCAATGCCGGCATTCTGGTGACAGAGGTCATCTATGTGAAAGACGGCGGCGAAAAGACTTTCGTCATCGTCGACGGTGCGATGAACGACCTGATCCGCCCGACGCTCTATGAAGCCTATCACATGATCCGCCCGGTCGTCGTACCGGCCACTGACGCACCGCGCATCCGTGGCGATATCGTCGGTCCGGTCTGCGAGACCGGCGACTACCTGGCGCTCGACCGCGAGATGGCCGAACCGAAGCCGGGCGACCTCATCGCCGTCGCATCGGCCGGAGCCTATGGCGCCGTGCAGGCCGGAACCTACAATTCCCGCCTCCTCGTGCCGGAGGTTCTGGTCAAGGGTTCGGAGTTCCATGTCATCCGCCCGCGTGGCACCTATGACGAACTTATCGGCCTCGATTCCGTCCCCGCCTGGCTAAGCTGAGACCGAATGCGCGCCCTTACCCGTATTTGACGCGACATTCACAATTGCGGGAAACTGCCTAAAATATGGGGGCCGGCACAAGCCCGCCCTCGTCTTCGCCACAAAGACTGTTATCTTAGAGGCTTGTTTGCGCCGCCACGATCGGAGACGGACCGCATGAGCTTTACCCGCAAAGGTGCTTTCGAGACCCATCCCGCGCTTGCCCGCAGGGTGGCCCTGAAGCGTTCCTTCGCGCGTATCGTCCTGTTTTTCGAGCGACTTTTGCCGAAGGCGCTGGCTCCGGTCGGCATCGTTGCCCTGTTCTTCTCCGCGTCCTGGTTCGGCATTTTCCGCCTGTCGCCGGATTGGCTTCGCTGGGTCCTGCTCACCGCCTTTCTTTTCGCGCTGATCGCAACACTCCTGCCGCTGACGCGAATTCGCTGGCCGAGCGCCAATGAAGCGGACCGCCTGCTCGAGGATCGCAACAATCTTCCGCACCAGCCGGTAGGCGTGCAGGAAGATGAACCTGCTTTCGAGACACCCCTCTCCCGCGCCTTGTGGAAGGAACACCAGATCCGCATGGCGAAGCGCATCGCCGCGCTCGATGCAGGCTTGCCGCAGCCGGATATCGCCAAGCACGACCGTTTCGGCCTGCGCGCCATCCCGGCGTTGGTCTTTACCGTGGCGCTGGCCTTTTCCTATTCCAACCGCGGCGGCAGCGTAGGCGATGCCTTTATTCCCACACCGCCGGCACCAAGCATCAATCCCGATCTGCGCATCGACGCATGGCTGACCCCGCCCTCCTATACCGGGCGTGCGCCCGTATTCCTGACCGGCCAGCAGGCGCAGAACAATAACGGCAAGGTGTCCATTCCGCAGAACTCCGCCCTGACCGTCCGCGTCACCGGCGGTGAGGGCGAAGAGGCGGTGGTCTTCACCACGACCGCCAACAAGCAGGATGTGACGCTCCAGACCGAAGAGGCGAAGGCTGCTGCGAAAAAGGCAGCCGAGCAGGCGCAGAACGGCGCGGATGCTCCAGCCGCCCAGACCCCGACGCCACCGGCAGCACCGGCAAACGGCAACCAGCCGCTCGCGCCGCGCACCTATGCCATGGCGGTCAACGAAAGCGGCAACCTTACCGTCAACGGCCAGAGCTGGACATTCAACGTCATTCCCGACCGCCCGCCCGAAATCGCCTTCGAGGGCCAGCCGAAACGCTCGGTCAACGGCGCACTGGAAATCGGTTTCAAGGCCAAGGACGATTACGGCATTCGCGAAGCCCATGCGCTGATCGAGCCCGCAGGTCCGCAGGCCCCGGGAGCCACGCCGCTTTATCCGCTTCCGGAATACCGGCTGGACCTGCCGCGCCAGACCAGAGGCCAGGAGCTCAAGGGCCTGACCAGCCGCAGCCTGATCGAGCATCCGCTTGCCGGAAAGCGCGTTCGCGTGACGCTGGTCGCGACCGACGGCGCCGGCCAGACGGGACGCAGCCCGGCGCATGAAATGATCCTGCCCGGCCGCGGTTTCTCAGAGCCTTTGGCCGCAGCCGTCGCCGAACAACGGCAGGTCTTTGCCCTCGACACCCGCCAGATGCCAAAAGCAATCGCGCTCAACGAAGCGCTGACCATCCGCCCCGACGAGACCATTCCGAACCTCGGCCATTTCCTTTTGATCGAATCGGCCCGCGGGCGAATGAAACTTGCCCGCGGCGAGGAGCAGCTGAAGGAAGCCGCCGACTATTTGTGGGAAATCGCACTCGGTATAGAGGATGGCGACCTGTCTCTGGCCGAGCGCCGCCTGCGCGATGCCCAGCGTAATCTCTCCGAAGCGCTGCAGAATGGCGCCAACGATCAGGAAATCGCCCGCCTGATGCAGGAGATGCGCGAGGCGATGCAGCAATATATGAACGAACTGGCCCAACGCATGCAGAACGCTCCGCGGGCGCAGCAGAACATGCAGGCGCAGAATGTCATCCGCCAGCGCGACCTGCAGAACATGATGGATCAGATCGAAAACCTGGCCCGTTCCGGCAACCGCGACGCCGCCCAGCAGATGCTGAACGAGCTGCAGCGGATGATGAACAACCTGCAGGCAGGACGCCCGCAGCGCGGCCAGCAGGGCCAGCAGCAACAGAACAGCCAGATGCGCCAGCAGATCGACAAGCTCGGCGAGATCATGCAGGAACAGCAGCGGCTGATGGACCAGACCTTCAAGCTGGATCAGGCGCTTCGCGACCGCATGCAGCGCGGCGACCCCGACCAACAGGGCGAAGGCGACGAACAACAGCAGTCGCAGCAAGGCCAACAGCAACAGGGGCAGCAGGGTCAACAAGGCCAACAAGGTCAGGGCCAGCAAGGGCAGCAGAACACCGAGCAGATGACCGCCGAACAGCTGCGCGAGGCGCTGAAGAACCTGCGCGCCCAGCAGGAAGGTCTCGGCAAGAAGCTTGGCGAACTGCAGCAGGGCCTGAAGGATCTCGGCATGCAGCCCGGCGAAGGGTTCGGCCAGGCTGAACGCGAAATGGGCAATGCTGGTCAGGCTCTCGGTCAAGGCCAAGGCGAACAGGCCGTGCAGGGCCAGGGCAATGCGCTCAATGCCCTGCGTCAGGGCGCCCAGAACATGATGCAGCAGATGATGCAGGCCATGCAGGGCCAGCAAGGGCAGCAGGGCCAGCAGAATGGCGAGGGCGAAGGCATGGCCAACCAGGGCGGCCAGAACGGCCGCGACCCGCTGGGCCGCCCCCGCGCCACATCAGGCCCGGACTTCGGCGATCAGGTAAAGGTCCCGGACGAGATCGACGTACAGCGAGCGCGAGAAATTCTCGATGCGATCCGCGAGAAACTTGGTGGTGCGCTTTCGGGTGATGCCGAGCGGCAGTATCTGGAGCGGTTGCTGGAGATCCGGTGAGGGTGAAAAAGGCAAAAGTGGCGCGAGCATAGCCCCTCATCCGGCTGCCGCCACCTTCTCCCCGTAAACGGGGAGAAGGGATTTGCCGCTCTGTCTCCATACCCTCAATCGTCGGGTGGGGCACGTCCCCTCGCCCAGTTTACGGGGAGAGGGTCAGGGTGAGGGGCAACTTCTCTCAGTAGATTTATGCAGCCTGCGACGACACACCGGCAAGTGCTCTCGCCACAGCCTTGCGGATGTCCGGCAGCGCAAACGGCTTCGGCACGACATCGACAATCTTGGAAGCCAGATCATCGGCGCGTTCCCGCTGTTCGGCATAACCGGTCATCAGCAGGATTTTCATCTGAGGAAAACGGGCGGAAGCCTGGTGGGCGAGTTCGATCCCGTCCATCACCGGCATGCGGATATCGGAAAGAAGCAGATCGTAGGAGCCCTCGTCGAGACGCTCCAGCCCTTCTGCCCCGTCACCGGCTTCAAAGGTCTCGTGGCCGTCAAGACGCAGTGCGCGTGCTACGAAGCGGCGGAGCGATTCCTCGTCTTCGGTAATAAGGATTCTGGCCATAGCGATCATCGCTCCCTGTGTTTCAATTCGGGAGCAAATGACCAGACTTTCCTTTTCGAGGAGTAAACGGAGCCCCCGCAGAGGCTCCGGATGGTTAACGCCTTGCGACCGCCGGGATGCGATTTCCTGCCGCCCGACACCCGTCCAGCATCAGGCATCGCCGGTGACGACGCCGACGAAAGGCAGTTCGCGGAAGGCATAGGCTGCATCCATGCCGTAACCGACGACGAAATAATCAGGGCATTCGAAACCAACATAATCGGCTTCCAGCTCTTCCTTGCGCTTGACGCTCTTGTCCAAAAGCACGGCGATCGTGACGTTGCGCGCGCCACGCTCATAAAGCAGTTCCTTGGCGAATTTCAGCGTGCGGCCGGATTCGAGAATATCGTCGATCAGAAGCACGTCGCGACCATGCACGTCGCTATCGATATCCTTGACGATGCGCACACCCTGCGACACCGTGCCCGTGCCATAGCTCGACAGCGTGATGAACTCGACTTCCGGAGCAAGGCCCGTCTCATGCAGCGAACGCAGAAGATCGGCTGCGAAAATGAACGATCCCTTGAGGATGGCGATGACCAGCAGGTCCTGGGTCGGACCAGAGGCGATCTCGGCAGCGATGGCATGATTGCGCTCTGCAATCTGCTCGGCGGTAAATAGCGGTTCGATCTGCTTGCCGCGCACGACTGGCATGAGGCTCTCCTGCAGTTTCTAAAGCAGCCGCGATAGCACAGTCGGCACTGCTAAAGAAAGCTTCAGACCCCGCGTGCCGCCAACGAGAGCCTCAGATCGGGTAGTTTTCCACCGGGATGGGGTACCCGGACCGAAAAGCCGTAGCTCTCGCGGCCGCCGATCTGCGACGCGGAGGTCGAGATCAGCGTGCTAGCAACCACGGTTTCGCCGGACATCAACTCGGCACGTATGGACGGCATGTCGAGACGACCTTCCGTCCGGTTCTCGACGATCCCGTTGATCAGGAGCACCCGCATGCCATTGGCGTCCTGAGGGGTCATCGTCACATGCGTGATATCGAGCGCCGGCCCCGGATCGGCCGATGTCCCGCCCGACAGCAGCGAAAAACCGCCGAACAGCGTGAACACGGTCACGACCACGCTGGCCACGACTGCAACGAACGCATCGGGAGACAAACGCAGAAGTTTTCGTTCGATTGCACCGACCACACCGCCGAAAGCGGTTTCATGTGGCGCCGCCTCAGCTTTGCGCGGACGCCGGTCCTGGCTTGCCGCACTGGCGGCGGCATGCCGCCGGGTCCGGTCACTGACCGGCACGAAATGCGCATCCTCGACCTCGGACGATTTCACGAAAGCTTTGGGAAAATGAATGACCTTTCCCTTGCCGCCTTTCTCATCGCCTTCAGGCGGAAGAATATCGATCGGCATCTCGGCGCGGGCTTTGCGGCGGTCCTGGAAGGTGCTCATGGGGCCCTCTCCGCCCGCCTCGTCACGGTTGCTCAGATCGGTCTCGATCGGGCATCAGAGGTGGGGCATTGAAACAAACTCTCCCCGGTCGTAAACTAATATGGTTAACGCTTTCCGAATTTGGCCTGAAAATCGTCCTTTTGACTGCCTGATTTACCCTTCGTTTACCCGCGGCGTTAAGAGATAGCCGTTCAAAGCTTCACACAGCCAATGCAAGGTCTCCGGTGATCCATTTCGAAAATGTCGGTCTGCGTTATGGCATGGGTCCGGAAATCCTCCGGGACATGACGTTCGACATTCCCAAACGATCCTTCCAGTTCCTGACCGGCCCCTCGGGTGCCGGCAAGACGACGCTGCTTCGGCTGTTGTTCATGTCGCTCAACCCGACCCGTGGCATCATCCGCATGTTCGGGCGCGACCTGTCGCAGATCCCTCGTGACGAGTTTCCGATGCTGCGCCGCCGCGTCGGCATCGTCTTTCAGGACTTTCGTCTTCTCGATCATCTGACGACTTATGAAAATGTCGCCCTCCCCTTGCGGGTCAGGGGCAAGGATGAGGCATCTTATCGCAATGACGTGATCGACCTTTTGAAATGGGTAGGCCTTGGCGAGCGGATCAACGTTTTGCCGGCAATCCTGTCTGGTGGGGAAAAGCAGCGCGCCGCGATCGCCCGCGCCCTGATGGACCGCCCGGAAATATTGCTGGCAGATGAACCGACAGGCAATGTCGATCCGCCCATGGCCCGCCGCCTGCTGAGCCTGTTTATGGAATTGAACCGGTTGGGCACTGCCGTCGTTATCGCCACGCATGATCTGGCATTGATGGATCAGGTCGATGCGCGACGCATGATCCTGACCGAAGGACGGCTCGACATCTATGAATGAGGCAGGCCGGATGGGAAGGACCGATCTTCCCAAAGAGGAAACCACGAACACCGAACACCAGAACGCCTCGCGGCGACGTGCGGAGATGCGCGTACGCCCGACAGGAGCCATACTGCCGCCCGCCAATATTCAGGGCAACGCTCTGATGGTCGTTATCGCCATCATGGCATTTCTCGCCTGTCTCACGCTCGGCGCGGTCAGCATGGTTCGCGCCACTGCCGCCGGTTGGCAAAGCCAGATTTCGCGTGAAATCACCATTCAGATCAAACCCGCCGATGGCCTGGACATGGACGCGGCCTTGAAGAAGGCTCGAGATCTGGCTCTGACCTTCGTCGGCACCAAGTCAGGCACGATCATGGATGATGCCGCGACCGCAAGACTTCTCGAACCCTGGCTTGGCGCCGATCTGCAACTGGACGAACTGCCCGTTCCCCGGCTCGTCATCGTCACCATTGACGAAAGCAATCCGCCGGACTTCGAAGGCATGCGGGCGCTTTTGAAAACGGAATTGCCACAGGCGTTTCTGGACGACCACCGCACATGGGTCGATCGGCTCGTCTCCATGGCGCGCACCACCGTGTGGATCGGCACCGGCGTGCTGATCCTCGTCTTTACCGCTATGATCCTGACCGTGATCTTCGCCACACGCGGTGCGCTTTCGGGCAATCGCCATATCGTCGAGGTCCTGCATTTTGTGGGGGCCGAGCGGACTTTCGTGGCGCAGGAATTCCAGAAACACTTTCTCAAGATCAGCCTCAAGGGTTCCGCAGTCGGCGGCGTTCTGGCGGCGCTGCTTTTCGCGACGGCAAGCCTGTGGCAATCAAGTTCGCGTGCTACACCCGAAAGTGAGCAGGCGATGGCGCTTTTTGGATCGTTTACGATCGGGTGGAGCGGTTATCTCGGGATTTTGGCAACCATGCTGATTATCGCCCTGCTGACCACGCTGACAGCGCGTTTCACCGTGATGCGGACAATCGACGAGATCGATCTTGTACGTTCCGATCCATCCCGATCCGATGGACTGCCGCCTTCGTGACATTCAATCATATTATTTGGTAACGTTTCGAGGACTATTCACCGCCTCAATCTGCGACTAATGACGGGTCATGAAATTCGGCATGAGCAATCGCTGGAAACCCGAAAGCCGATCTCCGGGTCGGAACGATATCGGGCTGTTGTCGCGCCATAGCGCCTTGCGGCGGTTCGCAAGGCGGCTGATCATGCTGGCCTTTATCGGCATGGCCATCCTCGGCGGCGGTTTTTTATGGTTCGCTGATTCGGTGACGTCGTTGCGCGCGCCCGATGGCGTGAAGGCGGATGCGATTGTGGTGCTCACCGGCGGCTATCTTCGCATCGAGCAGGCCGTGGGCCTTTTGCGCGACGGCGCGGGCAAGCGGCTGCTGATCTCCGGCGCGCACCCTTCCACCACGCCGACCCAGATCCGCAAGGCGACCCAGGCATCTGCCGATCTGTTCAAATGCTGTGTCGATATCGGTTATGACGCGATCGACACGATCGGCAACGCCAACGAGATCACCCGCTGGATCCATGACCACGGCTACAAGTCCGTGCTGGTGGTGACCAACAACTATCACATGCTGCGCAGCCTTCACGAACTGCGCCGCGCCGATCCCGCAACCGAATTCATCCCCTATCCGGTCGTCAATGCCGACCTTGCCCGCCGCGCCTGGTTCACCGAACCCGACACGCTACGCACCATGTTGTCGGAATACGGCAAGGTCGTGCTCGCCTCACTGAGAGACTGGCTTGGCATGGCCCACTGGACCGGGCTTCGAACGGAAGAAGACACTGCCCCGACCAAGGGCCCTTCCCTTTGATCTCCTGGTCGAGAACTCTTTTTTCCTCGCTCGATCTCGTGTAGGCAACGCGCAATCCTCAAAGGAACCCATCATGCTGTTGCTGCGCTCGATCCTGTTCAATACCGCGTTCTATACAAACACCATCCTGCGCATGATCCTGCTGTCGCCCTACTATTTCCTTGCCCCGCGCAAGGCGGCTTTTCGCATTCCGAAAGCTTGGGCGGCATCCAACAACTGGCTGATGGAAAAGATCGTCGGTGCGACGTTCGAGATCGAGGGCATGGAAAATATCCCCGAGGGCGGCTGCATCTTCGCCCCGAAACATCAGTCTGCCTGGGATACCTTCGCTCTACTGCCCTACCAGCGCGACCCGGTCTATATCCTGAAGCGCGAACTGATGTGGATCCCGCTCTTCGGTTGGTATGTGGCCAAACAGAAGATGATCCCCGTCAATCGCGGCGCCCGCGGCAAGGTCATGGTCGAGGTGATGAAGCGGACGAAAGAGGAAATGGACGCCGGCCGCCAGCTGATCATCTATCCCGAAGGCACACGCAAACCGCCAGGAGCGTCGCCGGAATACCGATATGGCATCGCCCGCATCTATCGCGACGTCCAGGTTCCTGTCGTACCGATCGTTGCCCATTGGGGCCTGTTCTGGGGCCGCCGCAAGCTGGTGAAATACCCCGGCCGCTTCAAGGTGCGCATCCTGCCGCCGATCCAGCCGGGCATGGACCCGGATGCCTTTTATGCGCATCTGATCGAGACGCTGGAAAAGGCGAGCGATGAACTTTTGATCGAAACCGTCGAGGCCAACCCGCACCTGCCACTGCCACCGACGGCCGCGAAGCGCCTGGCGGAGCTGCGGGGTCAATCGGCGGCCTGAGCCGCTTTC
Source organism: Neorhizobium sp. UBA3556 (assembly GCA_002376235.1). Lineage (GTDB taxonomy): Bacteria > Pseudomonadota > Alphaproteobacteria > Rhizobiales > Rhizobiaceae > Neorhizobium. The sequence continues at coordinate 56,850 of DFNX01000001.1, forward strand.
GGGCTGACAGCCGCGCCGACCGCCTCCAGCCAGAGATCGCGGATACCCATCTGCTTCAGCTGCGCCACGGTGTTCAGCACATAGGCATCGTTCGGTCCCGACTGGCCATGTGACCGAAGCACCACGCTTGCCGCCTCTTCCACGCTAAGGCTGCCTGCATATTGAGGGTGTTGGCGATCGACCACATAGGTGACCGCCCGCATCCGCCGCCCGTCCGGAAGGGCGATGGGCACAATCCGCTCCAGATAGACATTGGTGATGAGTTCGCGTTTGCGCAGGTAGTCGATAGCATCAGCCCGGTCTTTGTCGTCAACCCGGAACGCCATGCCACGGCAGGAGCCACCGCGATCAAGCCCCATGACGAGCCCCGGCTGATCAACGGTGCCGCGATGGGCCGTGGACCGGATGCAGAGCGACCGGCGAAACCCGTGAACGCGGGCAACATGCCGTTCCACATAGGGAAATCCCGGATTCCACATCAGTGATCCGTAGCCAAAGACCCAAAATTCGTCCATATCGCACGCCATGTCATCGCTTTAGTTTGCGTCGCACAATTGGGAGAACAAGATGGCAGCGTCAAGCCGAACCGGCGTCAGCACCAAATTATGGCTACTTGCCGGCACCGTTGTGCTCGTCATAGCGCTCTATACGGCAGGCTGGTTCTATGCCGCGTCGATGCTACGGGAGAAAACGCTGCTTCTTCTCGGCAGTCAGGCGGATGCCGGCATCTCGGCATCTTGCGAAAATGCTGAATATCGCGGTTATCCCTTCCGCATCGGCCTGTTCTGCTCGAAGGTCGATGTCGATGATACGATAAACGGCATATCCGCAAGCTTCGGCTCGCTGCGTTCGGCGGCTCAGGTCTATAATCCGGGCCATATCGTCTGGGAGCTCGATGCGCCGTCCGAAGTGCGCACCGGTCATGGTCTTTCCATCGCCAGCACCTGGGAAACTCTGCAATCCAGCCTCGTGACCAAGCTGAAGGGTGTCGAGCGCGCCTCCATGGTCATCGAGAAGCCGAAGACGACCATCATGTCGTCGGCTAACGGGCAGGCATTCGATATCGCCGCCGACCAGTCGGAAATCCATCTGCGCCAGAACGGTGCTGATCTGGATGCCGCCATCCAGTTGCAGAATGCAACGACTACCGCCAAGGGCCTGCCGCAGCTTTTGCCCGCCACCAACACCAGCATCGACGTGACCCTTAAAGACCGCGCCGGCGTTCTGGATGGAAGTGACAGAAACGGGCTTGCGCTTCATGGTTCGGAAGGCGAACTTCGTGAATTCAAGGCCGATCTCGGGCAAGGTCAGGTTCTGACGCTGGCCGGCCCGTTCTCTTTCGATGACAGGGGCCGCATGTCCGGCAAGCTGAAGCTGAGGATCGAGGATATTCCGGCTTGGCAGGATAGCCTCAGCCGAGCATTTCCGGGCCTGGAATCGACCATCGGCACAGCGGCAAACATGCTGCAAGCGCTCGGCGGTGGTGAGAAGGCTTCTCTCGATATTACCATCCGTCGCGGCAAGGTGTTTGCCGGCGGCCTGATCCCGATCGGCGAAATCCCGCCGATCTGAGCAGCACCGTCCGAAGCCGGGACCGGCCTCGGATAGTCTCATGACACGGATTTATTTCTTCGTGTCGAGCGCGTGGCGACCGAAGTCCGGCGCATCCACATCCTGACCGGCCTGGATGATAGAGCGACGGACGGCCCGCGTGCGGGTGAAGAGTTCGAACAGCTTGTCGCCCTCGCCCCAGCGGATCGCCCGCTGCAGATAGGCGAGATCTTCGGAAAACCGTGCCAGCATTTCGAGGATCGCATCCTTGTTATGCAGGCAGATATCACGCCACATGGTCGGATCGGATGCGGCCAGACGGGTGAAGTCGCGAAAACCGGAAGCGGAATATTTGATCACTTCCGATTCCGTCACCGTTTCCAGATCGTCAGCCGTACCAACGATATTGTAGGCGATGATATGCGGCAGATGCGAAACGATCGCCAGCACCTTGTCATGGTGCTGCGGGTCCATGTCGTCCACCCGCGAACCAAGCGCCATCCAGAACGCTTTCAGCTTATCCAGCGCAGCGCCATCGGTATCCGGCAGCGGCGTAAAGATGCACCAGCGATCACGGAACAGACCGGCAAAACCGGCATCCGGGCCGGACTTTTCCGTGCCCGCCAGCGGATGGCCCGGGATGAAATGCACGTGGTCCGGCATATGCGGCGCCATCTGCGCGATGACGGAAGCCTTGGTTGAACCGACATCGGTAACGATCGCGCCCGGCTTCAGCGAGCCGGCAATCTGCTGCGCAACCGCTTCCGAGGCGCCGACCGGCACCGAGACGATGACGAGATCCGCATCCCTCACCGCATCGGCGGCCGAGACCGTATATTCGGTGCCGAGCTCCAGCTCTTCGGCGCGTTTCAGCGTCTCTTCGCTGCGCGTCGAGACGACCACATGTTTCGCGAGCGCCAGCTGTTTGACGTCGCGGGCGATCGACGAGCCGATCAGGCCGATGCCGATCAGCGCGATCCGCTCGAAATGCACCTCACTCATCATTTCAGTCCCATGAATTCGCCGAGCGCTTCGATCACGCCGCGATTGGCTTCTTCCGAGCCGACAGTCATGCGCAGAGCATTCGGCAAGCCATACCCCTTCACCATGCGCAGGATATAGCCGCGGCTGGTGAGAAATTCGTCGGCATCCGGCGCACGCTTGCCGTCGACGTCGGGGAAATGGATCAGCACGAAATTCGTTACCGAAGGCGTGACCTTCAGACCGATTGTCTCGAAGGCATGGGTCAGCTTGTCCTTCCAGAGCAGGTTGTGCTCGACCGCCTCAACGATGAAATCCTGATCGCGCATGGCGGCAGCACCGGCAGCGATTGCCGGCGCGTTCATGTTGAACGGGCCGCGCACACGGTTCAGCGCATCGAGAATGCCGGTCGGACCATACATCCAGCCGACGCGCAAGGCGGCAAGGCCATAAGCCTTGGAGAAAGTTCGGCACATGACGACGTTCTTGTTCTGAGAAACCAGTTCGACGCCCGCTTCGTAGTCGTTCTTGCGCACATATTCCGCATAGGCAGCATCGAGAACGAGGATGACATTCTTCGGCAGGCCGGCATGCAGCCGGCGTATATCGGCAACAGGGACGTAAGTGCCCGTCGGGTTGCCCGGATTGGCGATGAAGACGAGCTTGGTCTTTTCGGTGACGGCCGCCAAGATCGCGTCGACATCGACCGTGTAGTCCTTCTCCGGCACTTCAATTGCCTGGGCACCGGCGCCCATGATCTGGATCTTGTAGACGAGGAAGCCGTGCTGGGTGATGATCGCCTCGTCACCGGCGCCGAGATAGACGTGGCAGAGAAGACCCAGCAGCTCGTCCGAACCGTTACCACACATGATATTGGCGACGTTCAGCCCGTGCACGGAAGCGATCGCTTCGCGCAATGCCATTGCCTGCCCGTCCGGATAAAGCTCCAGATGACCGGCGGACTGACGAAAGGCCTCGATCGCCTTGGGGCTGGCACCGAGCGGCGTTTCATTGGACGAAAGCTTGAACACGCGCGCAACGCCGGGAGCATGTTCCTTGCCGGGCACATAGGCGGCGATATCCAGAATGCCTGGACGCGGAACGGGCTCACTCACAACGATGCTCATCGGATCAACCTTCTTGGAAATGCCTGCTCTGGCAGGGATGTGAGAGGGATTAAAGCCGAAAACGATGCTTGTCGAGTAGAACTGTCGGAACGATCAGCCCCTAACCGTCTTTCAGGTAACCAACATCTTATGGAGACAATCATGAGCACCGGAGACCATGAAGACATCAAGGTCCTGCTGCGGGACTGGATGGCCGCTTTGCGGACAAAGGATACGAGCGAAATTATCCGCTGTCAGTCAACAACGATCCGGCAATTTTCATTGGCCCCTCCGCTGCAGGAGGCAGGCAACAACAAGGCAGCGCTACAAGCCTGGCTGGATACCTGGGATGGGCCGCTTGAATTCGATATCCGCGACACTGACCTGAGGATTGGAGGCGATATCGCCTGGTGTTCCGCATTGGCATGGTTGGGCGGCATCAAGAAAGGCGGACAGAAGATCGGTTTCTGGTTTCGCCTGACCATTGCTTTTGCCCGTGAGGATGGGCGCTGGCTGATCGCCCACACCCATGAATCCGTGCCCTTCGCGATGGAAGGACAACCTCTGGCGATCTTCGACCTTCAGCCCTGATTGTTTTCGCGTGTGGTGCGAACGCCCTGCGGCGCCAGCACCGGAACGAAGACGCGGCGTGACGCACGGGCGGCAACCGGCAAGCCCTGATAGAGCCGCTTCTGCGCCTCGATGACGATGACGCCTGAAAAGACCGGCCAGAACCGCCGGCCCAACCGCTCGAAGATGTGCCTGGCTTTCAGAACCGCACGCACCTTCGATGGCGGAAAGAACAATGCTTCAGCTGCAGCACCCGGCGTAAAATTCGCCTCCCGCAGCAGTGTCGTAAGCTGGCTGCGCGAATAGGGACGGCCTGATCCGAAGGGTGTATGTTCCATGCGCGCCCATACGCCGCGCCGGTTGGGAACGACGATGACAAGCCGTCCTCCAGGGGCGAGCACACGCCAGATTTCCTTCAGGCTTTCGCGTGGGTTTTCGGTAAATTCCAGCGAATGCACCATCAGAACGCGATCTACGGAACTGTCCGGCAACGGCAATTCCTCATCGAAGACGAGCGCAGTGGAGGAGTTTTCGCCAACCGGCCAGTTTACCGCGCCCTGCCCTGCCGGCATGAAGGCGAAGGTACGCTCCGTATCGGCCCTGAACCGGTCGAGATAAGGCACTGCATATCCCAGCCCGACCAACCGCTCTTCCGGCAGCCGTGCCCAGAGCGAGGATAGCGCCATTGCAATCGACTGCTCCGCCAGACGGCCGAGCGCGGAATGATAGAACTCACGAAGGTCAACAATATCGACGGACAAAACGCAAATGCTCGTGTTCAGTGGTTGGACTAAAGCGTGCCTCTCTCTACATTGTGGCGGAAGAAGCATTGAGCAATAGGTCTATCCCGATGAAGCCTTTGGAAATCGAAGTTTTTTCCTGCAGAAGCGATAATTATGGCGTTCTGGTACATGAGCCGGAAAGCGGATTGACGGTTTCGATCGATGCGCCGGAAGAGAAGCCCATTGTTGAGGCGGCCACCCGGCGTGGATGGAAACTCACCCATATCTTCACCACCCACCATCATACCGACCATGTGGAAGCCAATCTGGCTCTGAAGGAACGTTACGGCCTGCAGATCATCGGACCTGCAAATGAAGCAGTCGCAATCCCCGGTCTCGACAAGGGCGTAATCGATGGTGACGAATTCCAGTTCGGCGAACATCTGGTCCGCGTGATCGAAACACCCGGCCACACCGCGGGCCACATCTGTTTCCATTTCCCTGATGACAAGATCCTGTTCGCTGCCGACACGCTTTTCGCGCTCGGTTGCGGACGCCTGTTCGAACGGCCGGCCGCCGATATGTGGCATTCATTGCAAAAGCTCGCGGTTCTTCCGGATGAGACCGCCATATATTTCGGCCACGAATATACGCTCTCCAACGCAAAGTTTGCGTTGACGATCGACCCCGACAACGAAGCACTTCAGCGCCGCGCGGCCCAGATAGAACAACTCCGCACCGAGGGAAATTTCACCATCCCCACCATGATGGGGCTGGAAAAGGAGACCAATCCATTCCTGCGTGCCAAGGACCCGAAAATCCGCCGCAACCTGCTGATGGAAGGCAAGACGAATGAGGAAGTCTTTGCCGAGATCCGCAAGCGCAAGGACAATTTCTAAAGCGATGACGTCGGCTTCTTCAAAACAGACCGCTGAGGAAATCATCGCGATACTCAGTATGCAGCGCCACCCGGAAGGCGGATGGTATGCCGAGACCTTTCGCGACGGCGACGGCCGAAGCCGGAGCGCCTCGACAGCGATCTATTACCTGCTGCAGGCGGGCGAACGGTCGCACTGGCACCGCGTCCGTGATGCAGCCGAGGTCTGGCACTTCTATGCCGGCGATCCGCTGTTGTTGAAGATCTCGGACGGGATGACAATCGAGGAAATCCGCTTGGGCACGAACCTTGCCGCCGGTGAGCGCCCGCAAGGCGTGGTACCGGCAAATGCCTGGCAGGCAGCCGAACCGCTGGGCGCGTTCGCTCTTGTCGGTTGCACCGTTGCACCGGGCTTCGAGTTTTCAAGTTTTGAAATGGCAGAGCCCGGCTGGGAGCCGGGCTGACCATTATTCCGCAGGAAATTCAGCTGTCTTTCGCGACCGGATCATCTCCTTCGCCGCCAGCACCGCTCCGCCTGTAATCAGCACGCACGCGATGAGAATCCGCCAGCTCGGTTCGGCAAAGCCGCTCAAGAGCAGGATGAGCGTCGAAAGCAACGGCGCCGCATAGCTTGCAGCACCGATCACCTGGATATCGCCGTTCTTGACGCCAAAGTCCCAGGCATAGAAGGCAGCCCCCACCGGCAGAAGGCCGAGGCCTATGACGGCAGCCCACTCGCCACCACTTGCCGGCCAGACTGTCGTCTCAAGCGCCAGATGGCAGACGAGTGAAAGCAGCGAGGTCGCCAGGCAGAAACCGGTCACCACGTCGGTCGAGACCCGGTCGAAACTGCGCGTCAGAAGCGAATATCCGGACCAGGTAAAGGCGCAGAGCAGGGCCGCGCCGTAACCCAAGAGATAGGACTGGTCGAAGGACACGCCATTGCGCGAAACGATCGCCACCGTGCCGCAGAGGCCCGCCAATGCGCCAGCGACATGGTACCAGCGCAACCTCTCGCCCGGCAGAAGCGCCGAACCGACAACGATCAGCAACGGCCAGAGATAGGCGATCAGCCCGGCCTCGACGGCCGGCGCATTACGCAACGCTGTGAAATAAAGAAAATGATAGCCGAACAGGCCGGCAATGCCGATGATCCACACTTTGGCCGGCTGCCTGAGCAGCTTGATACGCTCCGGCCTGATGACCAGAAGAGCCAGCCCCGGCAGGCTGCCAATGGCGAATGTCATCGCATTCATCTGGAATGGCGGCACGCTTCCGGAAGCGGCCGTCATCAACGCCAGCAGCGACCACATCAGGATCGCCGTAAAGCCGATCAAAGTACCTTTGATTTTCAAGAGAGACCCCTCTTATGTATTTTTGGGCCTACTCTTCCCGCGCAGAACCTCGCGCGTCAACCGCCGTATCGGGCAGCAGTAATATAGAGCGGACCCATTCTCGTCGGGATACGCGCATAGATCGGGGCATAGACATTGGAGCCTTCGGCCTTGGCAAACCACACTTCCATCGGTGTCTTCTTCAGATATTCGATATCATCGCGCCCCTTGCGATAACCGGATTTCGGCTCGTAGCGGACGGTGCAGACGATCACTTCTCCCTTGAAGCCTTTCGTCTCGTAAGGCTTGGTTCCTTCCCGCTTGAGCAAAAGGTCCATCCGCGATTCCCCGTCATAGACCGGCACACGGCTCGGGCAGACAGTCGCGCCCTCTGGGAAGATCAGCCCGCTCAAAGGATCCAGCACCGAGCGCAGATCCTGCGGCGTGACCGGAACCCAGTTTTCCGCCTTGCGGCGCGGTGGCGGCGTAATCGTCGTGTCCGTGACATTGCCGTTGGTATAGACCACATCATAGATCCGCGTCCGTTTGCCGAGCTTGTAGACCAGATTGTAGCGATCGGCCTGCAGGCGATCGCCCTCGATGCGTCCTGCTACATTGGTCTCGGCCGACACCTTCTTGATCACGTTGACGATACCGCCCGACTTGAAGATGCCGTTGATCTTGTAGCCGTTCCCGTCGAACTCGCTCGAAAAGCTCGCCGTACCGATCGGCAGGATGCCAAGAGTGATATCGTATTCGGTGACATGTTTATCGGCAGACCACGCCGACGAGGTGCCTGCGGCAAAGAGGAAAGCGGCTCCCGCAAGCGGGCGGATGAATGAAAACATGGTTTGCCTGCGACCGTTTGAGAATTCCAAGAATCCGATATAAGAGGCGCATCGTGGCAAGAAAATAGCCATGGCTGCAGTTAGTCGCGGTGCAAAGACGTACGAAAGCCGAGGTTTTGGCTTGACGCGCCGAGCCTCACTGACTATAGAACCGCAACTTTCCAATCAGGACCAGTTGGATCGGCGTGCAGGACATTGTCCGGATGAGCCTCCGATTGCAGAAGAAAACAAAGGTGAATGCCATGTCTCGTGTATGCGAACTGACCGGCAAGGGCGTAATGACCGGCAACAACGTCAGCCATGCCAACAACAAGACCCGTCGTCGGTTCCTGCCGAACCTGTGCCAGGTCACGCTGATCTCCGACTCTCTCGGCCAGCGCTTCCGTCTGCGCGTTTCCGCGCACGCTCTCCGCTCGGTTGAGCACCGCGGCGGCCTCGATGCCTTCTTGTTGAAGTCCGACGAGAACGACCTGTCGATGCGCGCCCGTCTGCTGCGTCGCCAGATCGCCAAGAAGACTGCAGAAGCCGCTTAATAGCGCCTTCAACACTTCACCGGCTTTGGAGAAGGCTTGACCGGATAATACCGGGCAAGCCTTTTCTCTTGGCCTTTCCGCAACTGGTGGCATACCCCAGGATAAAAAAATGCAAGTAGCACGCTATACCCTTATCTACTCCCTCGCGATGGCAGGCATCGTCGTCGCCTCCAATATCCTCGTCCAGTTCCACCTGACCGGAACTTTGTGGGGCATCGCGCTCGGCGATATCCTCACCTGGGGTGCCTTCACCTATCCCGTCGCTTTCCTCGTGACCGACCTTGCCAACCGCCAGTTCGGCCCGGCAATTGCCCGTCGCATCGTCTTCGTCGGCTTCGTGGTCGGTGTGGCGCTGTCCTTCTGGCTGTCTGAACCGCGCATCGCGATCGCCTCCGGCACCGCCTTCCTGATCGGCCAGCTTCTCGATATCTCGGTCTTCAATGAACTGCGCCGCCAGACGTGGTGGAAGGCGCCGCTTGCCGCGTCGATGATCGGCACAGTGATCGATACGGTCCTGTTCTTCTCGATCGCCTTTGCTCCGATCTTCGCCTTCATTGGCCCGAACTTCGACTTCGCCACGGCATCCGCCCCGATCCTCGGCGTCATGTCCACGGAAGCCCCGCGCTGGATCTCCTGGGCGCTTGGTGACCTCGTGGTCAAGGTCGTGGTCGGCATCGTCTTGTTGCTGCCTTATGGTGCACTGATGAACGTGCTGAAGCCCATGCCGCAAGCGGCGGCAAAGACGGCCTGAAACATCAAAGGGAGCCTCGGCTCCCTTTTTTTATTGATCGAGCCTGAACTCCAGCATCAGATTGCGCTGGAGAAAAAGTCCGTTGTCATCCGAGATGATGATGAGATGCAAGCTGCCATCCGGCCCCGCCACCACATCGATGCCTTCCATGTTGTCGATCGTATGGTCAGTACCGACATCGATCAGAACTTCGCCGTCGACCAGCGCCCCTGGACGGATATCCGCACCCTTGATGCGCCTTATCTTCATGCCCATCCCGCCAATGAAGCTGAATCGGCGCTCCAGAAGCAAAAGATCTCCGTTTGGCAGGAAGGCACCGTCCGTCGCATCATAGGGGTCGTGGCGGACAACGGTGAATTGCCCCTTCAGCGGCCCGTCAACGATCGCGGCTAACAGATTGCCCGCCGCATCCCGGCTACTCTCAGCAATCGCCACAAGCCCGCCGGCAAGCGGACTGGAGGCCGGAGACGCAACCAGCGTTTCGATCCCGGCATTGCGCCGAAGCTCGTGCCTCGGGATGAGGAAATCGACGCTGCGCGATGGCCGCGATGTCTCGAAACCGGGATCCAGATAGGCATCGACCCGATGCTGCTGCTCGAAGCTGACAAAGGCCTCGCCATCCCGCAGCGCAAGCCCTTCGGCATCCGAGGCGGATTTGGAGCCTGCTTGCCCGTTGCGCATCAGGATGGGGCTCACAGCGACTTCGGAAAGCCCGAAAAGTCTACCTGATGCATCCCGCGTTATCTGCCCGGTCAGCCATTCGCCCGTATCTAGAACGGAAACGAAATGCGTGCCATCCGGCCTAAAACGAATGCTGGAAAGCGACTGGACGCGGCCATTATCGGAGCTGAACTCGATACCGCCGATGAATTCCAGCGGTCCGAACGTCGTCTGATTGGAGTTCGGCTTGAATTGCGAGATCGGCTTTGCCGTCACCCGCGCAACCTCCTGCGCAAATGATATGGCCGGCATCATCGCAAGGACGACACCGGCCAGAAGAACGTGTGAAAGCTTCGCCAACTAAGTCAGCCGGCCCGGCGCAGGCGGCCGCCGCGCGCGGCACCGCCCGCCGCCTTGTCGGCAAACAGCTCGGCAAGCTGCTCGGTCATAGCACCGGCAAGCTCGTCGGCATCGACGATGGTCACGGCGTTGCGATAATAGCGCGTCACGTCATGGCCGATACCGATCGCCAGCAGCTCCACCGGAGACTTGGTCTCGACCTGTTCGATGACGGCGCGTAAGTGCCGTTCCAGATAATTGCCCGGATTGACCGACAGCGTCGAATCGTCGACCGGCGCGCCATCCGAGATCATCATCAGGATCTTGCGCTGCTCCGGCCGGTTGATCAGCCGGTTATGCGCCCACATCAGCGCCTCGCCGTCGATGTTTTCCTTCAGCAGCCCCTCGCGCATCATCAAGCCGAGATTGCGGCGCGAACGACGCCACGGCGCATCGGCCGACTTGTAGATGATGTGACGCAGGTCGTTGAGACGACCGGGCGATGCGGGCTTGCCGCTGGCAAGCCAGTTCTCGCGGCTTTGGCCGCCCTTCCACGCCTTGGTGGTAAAGCCCAAAATCTCGACCTTGACGCCGCAGCGCTCAAGCGTGCGGGCCAGAATATCGGCGCAGGAAGCCGCAACCGTGATCGGTCGACCACGCATCGAGCCGGAATTGTCGATGACGAGCGTCACAACCGTATCGCGGAACTGCGTGTCGCGCTCCTTCTTGAAGGAAAGCGGCTGCATCGGGTCGATGATCAGGCGCACAAGACGGGCCGGATCGAGATAGCCCTCTTCGAGATCGAAATCCCAGGAGCGGTTCTGCTGCGCCATCAGGCGGCGCTGCAGGCGGTTCGCCAATCGGCCGACTGCACCCTGCAGGTGAGCAAGCTGCTTGTCGAGGAAAGCGCGCAAACGGTCGAGTTCCGCCTCGTCGCAAAGCTCTTCCGCCGTGATCTCCTCATCGAATTCCTGCGTGAAGATGTGATAATCCACCTTCTCGTTGAAATCGTCGAACGGGCTGTTCGGGCGGCGCGTCTCGCCGGGCGTTTCGGAATGGTCGTCGGCCTCGTCGGACATCTCGTCGTCCGACATTTCGGCGCCATCCATCTCGCCTTCGTCCATCTCCTCGTCAGCCGCTTCGCTCTGCTCGGCAGGCGCTGCGTCGGATCCGGCCTCTTCCTCGACCTCTTCGTTTTCGGTCTCGCCGCTGCTCGGCTGATCCTCTTCCGACTGGTTCTCGATCTCTTCCGGCTCGTTTTCGTCGCCGTCGAGATCCTCGGCCATCTGCATGGAGGACAGCATGTGACGGACGAGCTTGGCAAAAGCCTGCTGGTCCTCGATCACGTTTTTCAGGTTATCGAGATCGGCAGACGTGTTCTGCTCGATGAAGGGACGCCAGAGGTCGAGCACCTTGCCGGCGCTTTCAGGCGGCTTCTGGCCGGTCAGCTTTTCGCGCACCAGCATGGCGACCGCCTCGCCGATCGGCGCTTCTTCCTGACGCTCGATGCCGGAGAAATTCGCCTTGGCGTATTTCTCTTCCTGCATCGAATTGAGGTTGGCGGCGACACCGGTCATGCGCAGCGCACCGATCGATTCGACGCGCGCCTGCTCGACCGCATCGAAAATCGCACGCGCATCAGATCCTTGCGGCGAAAGCGTCGCGTGGACATTGCTGTCGTGGCAGGCGATGCGCAAGGCCATGGAATCGCCAAGACCACGCGTCACTGCAAGCTCGTGCGCAGTCGGTCGCTTGGAAATTTCCGGCAGGCGAATTCGCTCGCCGGCAAGCCCCGGACGCTCATTGGCGAAGGAAACCTCCACCTCTTGATTGCCGGCGATTGACCGCACGCAGCCGGTTATCGCCCGCCGCATCGGTTCGGTATCGACCGGACCGGCGGGCTTGCCTTTGGAATTGTCTCCGCGACCTGCCATCGGTTGGCTTCCTCTGCCTTATGCTCCCAATACGATGTTTGCGGCGCTTTCCTTCAGCTCGACGCCGAAGGCGCGCTGGTACTGCTCGGCCACGAGGGTCCGCTCCAGTTCATCGCACTTGTTGAGGAAGGTAACGCGGAATGCGAAGGCGACGTCACCGAAGATCTCGGCATTTTCAGCCCAGGTGATGACGGTACGCGGGCTCATCACGGTCGACAGGTCGCCGTTGATGAAGGCCGAACGGGTGAGATCGGCAACGCGAACCATCTTGGAAACCGTCTCACGGCCTTCCTTGGTAGCGCCGAACGATTTTACCTTGGCGGCAACGATATCGACTTCCTTCTCATGCGGCAGGTAGTTCAACGTCGTCACGATCGACCAGCGGTCCATCTGCGCCTGGTTGATCTGCTGCGTGCCGTGATAGAGGCCGGTCGTATCGCCGAGGCCAACGGTGTTTGCCGTTGCAAAAATACGGAAGGCGGGGTGAGGACGTATGACGCGGCTCTGGTCGAGCAGGGTCAGGCGACCCGAGCTTTCGAGCACGCGCTGGATGACGAACATCACATCCGGACGGCCGGCATCATATTCGTCGAAGACGAGCGCGACATTGTGCTGGTAGGCCCAGGGCAGGATGCCGTCCTTGAATTCGGTAATTTGCTTGCCGTCTTTCAGAACGATCGCGTCCTTGCCGACGAGATCGATACGGCTGACATGGCTGTCGAGGTTGATACGCACGCACGGCCAGTTGAGGCGGGCTGCGACCTGCTCGATATGGGTGGATTTACCGGTGCCGTGGAAGCCGGAAACCATGACACGTCGGTTATGGGCAAAGCCTGCAAGAATGGCGAGCGTCGTATCGCGATCGAAGAGGTAGTCCGGGTCGAGGTCCGGCACATAGGGGTCGCCATTGCTGTAGGCGGGCACCATCAGATCGGTATCGATGCCGAAAACTTCCCGAACCGAAACCGTCGTGTCGGGGAGGTTGGTAATATCCAGGTCAATCTTGCTCATCATAACTCCAGGGCACGGGCGACCGCCCGGCCATCAATCACGCTGCCTTGATTTTTGAGGCTTAGCAGAAACCCGCCTGCTTCAACAACTGATATGCTTGCACCACGGCACGAAAACGTTCCTCTGACCCGCGATCACCACCATTGGCATCAGGATGGTGCTTTTTCACCAATTCCTTGTAGCGGGTCTTGATCTCGGTCGAGGTGGCGTTCGCGCCAAGTTCCATCGTATTGAAAGCCTTGGCCTCCAGCGTCTTCAGCTTGCGCCCCTGCGTTTCGTATCGCCCGCCACCACCTCCGGCGCGCGCCTGCGCAACGAAGCCGAACGGATCCTTGAAACGCTGTTGCGTATAGGCGGAACCCGAACGTGACGACGAATGGATCGGCCCATCCTTGGCGTCTTTGTTGACGCCGACCTTCCATGTCGGGCGGTGGCCGGTGATCGCTTCCTTCTGGTAGCGCGCGATCTCGCCATCCGACAGTCCGGAGAAGTAATTGTAGCCCTTGTTGTATTCCTTCACATGCTCGAAGCAGAAAATGAAGAACTGGTTTTCGGCATTGCGACCGACCGGCGCCTTGTGCACGCCCGGCTTGTCACAGCCGTCCCACTGGCAGGTCGGGGCCTGCGGCGGGGCATCTTGCTGCCTTTTCCGGCGCGTCCGGATACGGTCGAAATATTTGGAGTCGAGCTTCATGAGGCACTCATTATGGGCTTGGCAGCAAAGCCGAACAAGAATTGACAAAGCGGTTTGTTACTGGTTTCTGGATCACCCTCTTGCGCCGACCACCGGAGCCCAAACATGTCCGTAAAATCCCGTATCGAAGCCACGCTCCGCGATAATCTTTCGCCCGAAAGGCTCGAGGTAATCAACGAAAGCCACCAGCATGCCGGCCACCAGCCGGGTATGACGGGAGATGGTGAGAGCCATATGCGGGTGCGTATCGTCGCAGCCGCCTTTTCGGGCATGAGCCGGATCGACCGGCACCGGACGGTAAACGCTCTTTTGAAACCTGAACTGGACGCCGGTCTTCACGCGCTCGCGGTGGAAGCCGCAGCCCCTGGAGAACCGACACGCTGGTGATAGGGTTTAGATAGGGATTGGCGGGGCAGAGGCCAAGAGCTCTGAGCGCGAAGCCTCACCAAGTGCCTCTTAAACACATCGCTATACCTGATTTAGGCTGCGATCTGCGGCTCTTCGGCGATAACGACCGTGTTGCGCCCCCGATGCTTGGCCTCGTAAAGCGCTTCATCGGCCCGCTGGAGAAGCTTTTCGAGCGCCACCTGCGCAGGCATGGCCGAGGCGACGCCGAGGCTTGCGGTCACGACACCATGATCCGACTTGCCGTGCGGTATTGCCAGTTCCTCCACCGCTCGGCGGATCTTTTCAGCCATCGCCAGAGCCTGCAGGGAGGACTGTCCGGGCAGCAGGATCAGCATCTCTTCTCCACCGAAACGGAAGACGGAATTTGTCTTGCCCACTGTCGCGCAGATATGCTGTGAAACCGTGCGGATACAGGCATCTCCATCGATATGCCCGTAGAGATCGTTGAAGCGCTTGAAATGATCGATATCGAGCAGGATGGCAGAAACGACCGGCGGCTCCAGCTCCACATTCCAGATTTCGCGCCCGACGCGCGCCAGCGAGCGGCGGTTGAGAAGCCCGGTCAGCTCATCCCGTTCCGCATTGACCTCCAGCCGCCGATAAAGCAGGCCGGCGCGCAACTGATTGAGAAAATTCCGGCGGTCGGTGCGCTCCAAGAAATAGGCGGCAGCGGCAAGGAATATCGACAACATCAGGTAAAACGTGACGATGCCGCCAAAGGTAATGTCGTCGAACGCGCCCGTCAGATAAGCCGCCGAAAGATGCAAAAGGCACATCAGCGCCAGTCCGCCCAGCATGGCAGGAAACAGGGGCCGCAGGGCGATAACGAAAAACAGGAACGCTGCGGAATTGTAGTTTTGGTAGATCAGAAGATACGAACTCTGGCTACCGACGGCCGCCGCCATTGGCAGGCTGACGCCCAACACGGCGACAAACACGCTCAATCCATCATAAAGACGTGAACTCGGCCAGCGACGCACCGCGAATGCGCATGCGATGACGGCTGGCGTGAACACGAGAAGTCTCAGAGCTGTCACTTCGGTCAATACATCGGGTATCATGGCCCGATCGCCGAAATAGATCAGATCATAGATAAGCAGACCGATCACGGCCCAAGTGCCGATAAGACGATTGCGTTCAGCGACATAATCCTGCCTGAACAGCACTTCGATTTCGGGCTTGAAACGCAGAAGCGCGAAACGCTGCGCTATCTGGGCCTCTACCTGCTCCAATGTCACGATACTCATGGCAATACCTTAAACATACGGTAGTGCCGGCGTTAGGTTACAAAACTGAAGATTGAACTAAGCTTTTGTGATCATTTCTCAGAATTACGGAAAAGGTTCCAACCGGAATCACGCCGCACCGGGCACCGAATCTTCCGCCGGCCTGATCCTCAGCCTGGTGATCCGGTTCTTCTCCCGCTTCATCACGATGAAGCGCTTGCCGTAGAAGGTAAAAGCCTGCCGCTCTTCGGGAATGAGCTTGGACTCGTTGATCACCAGACCCGCGATCGTAGTTGCCTCGTCATCCGGGAGATTCCAGTCAAGGGCACGATTGAGATCTCGGATCGGCACCGAGCCGTCGACCACAATCGATCCGTCAGCTTCTTGTCGCACTCCCTGAATCTCGATGTCGTGCTCATCCGCAATATCGCCAACGATTTCTTCGAGGATATCCTCCAGCGTCACGATACCCTGCACCTCGCCGTATTCATCCACGACGACGGCGAAATGCACTTTGCGACGCAGAAAGGCATTGAGCTGATCCTTGAGGCTAGTGCTGTCCGGCACGAACCATGGCTTTTGCGAAAGCTTGACGATATCGAGACTTTCCGGCTCGACATCCGGCTCGGCCAATGCCCGCAGCAAATCCTTGGCATGGATGATACCGATGATGTTTTCCGAAGAATTCCGCCAAAGCGGCATCCGTGTGAAGGGACTTTCCAGCACGGCCCGGACAGCGACTTCCGGCGGATCATCGGCATTGATCGCCCGCATCGCCGTACGATGCTTCATGACATCGGAAACTTCCAGCTCCTCAAGATCCAGCAGACCGCCGAGACGATCGCGATCTGCCTTCTTGAACGACCCCTCCCTGTGAAGGTGATCGAGCGCGCTGCGCAACTCTTCATGCCCGGAAAACATAGAGGCTTCGCTCGACAGATTGACCCCGAAAGCGCCCAGGATCTTGCGAACGATGATGTTCACCCCACTCGACAAGGGTCCGGCCACGAACACGAAAGGACGCACGATCGGCGCCACGAACAGCGCAAACCTGTCCGGCGCCGAAATCGCCCAGCTTTTCGGCAGCACTTCCGAAAAAATGACCAGCATCACAGTCATCACAATTGTGGCAATCGCCACGCCGGAATCACCGAAAATTGCGAGAAAAAGACTGGTGGTCAGCGAGGATGCAAGAATATTGACGAGATTGTTGCCGATGAGCAGGGCACCGATAAGACGATCCCTCCGCTTGATCAGGCTGCCGACAATGCCCGCTCTCTCGTCACCACTCGTCTCCAGTGTGTGCATGCGTGCCGGAGAGGCTGCAGTCAGCGCGGTTTCCGAACCGGAAAAAAAGGCCGATGATACAATCAAGACCAGAATGATGACCAGCGTCAGCCAGTTATCCAACAACAATGATAGATAGGCTTCCACCATCACGCCTTTCGCTTTTCCTCCAGGAAACTCAGGACTTCCGAAGATGGAACGTCATCAGCGACAAACGACTGGCCGATGCCGCGGGTCAGAATGAAGGTCAGCTTGCCGCCCTTCACCTTCTTGTCCTGCATGATCGCTTCGAGAAGCACCTCTGCACCCGGCAATTCGCCCGGAATTTCGCTCATCCGTGTCGGAAGACCGACAGCTTTCAGATGTGCCTCGACACGCTTGGCGTCATCCGGGCTTGCAAGATTGAGGCGGGCAGAGAATTCATGCGCCAGAACCATGCCGATCGCCACACCTTCGCCATGCACCAGCCTTGCACCGTCATATTGCGTAGCGGCTTCGAGCGCGTGGCCGAATGTGTGGCCGAGATTGAGCAGCGCACGGCGCCCCATCTCGCGTTCGTCTTCAACGACGACATCCGCCTTGGACTGGCAGCTGACGGCAATCGCCTCGATCCGCTCCGGGCCACCTTCGAAAACTTGTCTCCAGTTCTTCTCCAGCCATTCGAAAAAGGCCGGATTGTCGATCAGGCCGTATTTCGCCACTTCCGCATAACCGGCGCGGAATTCACGCGGCGAAAGCGTATCAAGGATGGATGTGTCGGCCAGAACCAGATCCGGCTGATGGAACACGCCGAGCAGGTTCTTGCCATGGCGCGAGTTGACGCCCGTCTTGCCACCGACGGAACTGTCGACCTGCGACAGAAGCGAAGTCGGGATCTGCACGAAGCGCACACCGCGACGCACGATACCGGCGGCAAAGCCGGCAAGGTCGCCAATCACGCCGCCGCCAAGCGCGATCACCGCGTCATTGCGTTCGATACGGGCCGCAAGCACCATATCGCAGACGGTCGCCAGATGATCGAAGCTCTTGGTCTTTTCGCCGGCGGGAAGCGTCAGCGACACGGCTTCGATGCCGTCGGTCTGCAGCGCATCCATCAGGGCTTCGAGATAGAGAGGAGCAACATGCTCGTCGGTGATGATCGCAGCCTTGCGTCCCTTGAGGCGCGAGGTAATCTCGCCGCCGGCGCGGGCCAGCAGTCCGGGGCCGATCAGAATATCGTAGGCCCGGTCTCCGAGCGGCACATGCACAAGACGTTCGGGCGATCGGGACTGCACTGTCATTCTGTATCACCTTGTTGGGCCGGACCGGGCTGAGCCAAATCGGATTGGGTCAAACCGGTAATTGCCTCAAGAACCGCGTTGGCCATCAGATCCTTGCGGATATTCACCGACATCACCGTCAGATCGGCTTCCGCGTAGACGGGGTAACGCTGGATCATCAGGTTCTCCAGCGTCTTTCTTGGATTTTCCGTTTTCAGCAGCGGACGGTGGTCGCGCCGACTGACCCGGTCCCACAATGTATCGAGATCGGCATTCAGCCAGATCGACAACCCGCCCTGCTTGATCTGTGCGCGGGTCGCTTCATTGATGAAGGCACCGCCGCCGGTGGATACGACCCGCGGCCCCTGCTTAAGCAGGCGTTCGACCACCCGGGTTTCCAGCGCCCGGAACTCCGTCTCACCATATTGTGAAAACAGTTCCGCGATCGACATTCTGGAAACGGATTCGATTTCGGCGTCCGTATCGACAAATGGAATCCCGAGCGTCTGCGCCACCAACCGGCCGATAACCGATTTGCCCGCCCCCATCAGGCCGACAAAAATCAGGTTGCGGTCGCCGAGCGCTTCGCGAGCCTGGTCCCGTAATGTCTGTCGCTCGACTGTTATTTCTTCACTCATGATGCCGTCCGTTCGCCAAAACGGTATCAACAAATGTTCATTCAGCGTCAAGCCACGCACGCGGCATCATCACGCGGAAGATGCACATCTTGTCGATCTGTAAACCATTAAGGCTATAGTGCGCCGGAACGATACGGAGCCTTTTCATGCCCACTCTCTTCCGCTTCCTGTTCATCCTGGCTGCCATTGCCGGCGTGATATATGGCAGCATGGTCGCGCTCGTGGTGCTCGTCGAGCCGAAAGACCGCGAAATCACCGTCAGGGTCCCCTCCGAACGGCTCAACCCGCCCGCGCAGCAATAGCGAGGCCATTCTCATGCGAGATCTGTCCGCCGCCCATATAGAAGCGTTTCTGGAAATGCTCAGCGCCGAACGGGGTGCAGCCGAAAACACGCTTCAAAGCTACAGGCGCGACCTGGACGATCTTTACGATTTCCTGATTTCCCACAAGACCACGCCGCTTCTGGCAGAAAGCAGGAACCTCTCTGCCTATCTTGCCGACCTCGGCAAACGCGCCTTTGCCGCCTCCTCCCAGGCCCGCCGGCTTTCCGCCATGCGCCAGTTCTACAAGTTTCTCTATGCCGAAGGCCTGCGCGGCGACGATCCGACCTCAGTGCTCGATGCACCGAAGAAGCAACGCGCCCTGCCGAAGAACCTGAGCGAGGCGGATGTCACCCGGCTTCTGGAACGCGCGGCACTGGAAGCGACCGAGCCGGGAAAGGATCGCCTCAACCGCCTGCGTATGCTGGCGCTGCTGGAACTGCTTTACGCCACCGGCATGCGTGTCAGCGAACTCGTATCCCTGCCCCTGAAAGTGCTGGAACAGGACGGGCGTTTTCTGATGGTCCGCGGCAAGGGCAACAAGGAAAGGCTGGTTCCCCTGTCACGGTCTTCGATTGCCGCCCTGAAGGCCTATGGCGAAGCGAAGAAAGCCAAGGAAGCCGACGAGGAGCCGAGCCCATGGCTGTTCCCTTCCTATGGCAGCGCTGGGTATCTGCCGCGTCAGGTCTTTGCCCGCGACCTCAAGGGACTGGCGGCAAGAGCCGGCATAAAGGCCGCGTCCATATCGCCGCACGTCATGCGCCACGCCTTTGCCAGCCATCTTTTGGCGCATGGCGCAGATCTGCGCGTGGTACAGGAACTGCTTGGACATTCAGACATTTCGACCACTCAAATATATACGCACGTGCTGGAAGAAAGGCTTCGTCAACTGGTGGAAACACATCACCCCCTTGCAAAAGAAGCCAAAAACCGGGATTAGAAGCCCCAAATGAAAAATGGGAGCTCTACGTTCCCATGGGAAAACAACGGGAAACCGGATCTGATGCAGACTTATCTCGATTTCGAAAAGCCTATCTCGGACCTCGAGGGCAAGATTCACGAGCTGAAGAAGCTCGCGACCGAAGACGAGAGCATCGACACGTCGGACGAGATCACTCGGCTTGAAGCGCGCGTCAAGGAAGCTACCCGCGAGATCTATTCCAAGCTTGGTGCCTGGGAAAAGACGCAGGTCGCGCGCCATCCGCAGCGTCCGCATTTCGTCGATTACGCAGCCCATCTCTTCACCGAGTTCACGCCGCTTGCCGGTGACCGCAATTTCGGCGAGGACGCAGCCATCCAGTCAGGTCTCGCCCGCTTCAACGGCATTCCTGTCGCCCTTATCGGCCAGGAAAAGGGTAGCGATACGAAAACCCGCCTGAAGCACAATTTCGGCAGCCCGCGTCCTGAAGGATACCGCAAGGCGATCCGCATCATGGAAATGGCCGATCGTTTCGGCCTGCCCGTCATCAGCCTCGTCGATACGGCCGGTGCCTATCCGGGTGTTGGGGCCGAAGAGCGCGGCCAGGCGGAAGCCATCGCCCGTTCGACGGAAATGTGCCTTGGCCTGAAAGTTCCGATGATCTCGATCGTCATCGGCGAAGGCGGCTCTGGCGGCGCAATCGCGATCGCCACCGGCAACCGCGTCTACATGCTCGAACACGCGATTTATTCGGTCATTTCGCCGGAAGGGGCAGCCTCCATTCTCTGGCGCGATTCGACCCGCGCCCGCGAAGCGGCCACCAACATGAAGATCACCGCACAGGATCTGAAGGGCCTCGGCATCATCGACGAGATCATTCCGGAGCCGAATGGCGGCGCGCATCGCGAGCCCAAGACGGTCATGGATGCTGCCGGCAAGGTGATTACCTCGGCTCTCAAGGATCTTTCCAAGCTTTCGGGCGAGGAAGTCCGCAACGCACGTCGCCAGAAATTCCTGGAAATCGGCCGGAACCTCTGATCGCACCCTTTCTCATCGAAGGTTGCCAATTTCGGCCACATTTATCATAACAGTGGGCGACGAGGGTTTTGCTAGACAGGCGATTTTGAGCGGTTAAGAAAATGTAAAGCTTACCGTATTATTATTACACCCTCTGCCCCGGTTTGATGCCGAACTAGATATGTGGTCCGTTACGATGCGTCTGAAGCACATCGCCCTCGCTCTTCTGGTTGCAACAGCCCTCACAGGCTGCAACGATACGCTGGACTCAGCCACCGGCGTCGATATTTCCAAGGTCAAGAACAAGGTCGAGCAGCCGCTTTCGGCCAAGGTCGTCGCGGATATGCAGGCAAAGAACATGCCGCGCAATTCGCCGATCATGATCCGCATCTACAAGGAAGAAGGCAAGCTCGAGATCTGGAAAGCGAAGGCGGATAACCGCTTCGACATGATCCGCAGCTATGATATCTGCGCCTGGTCGGGCAAGCTCGGCCCCAAGTTGAAGGAAGGTGACCGCCAGGCACCGGAAGGTTTCTACAACCTGACCCCTGCGCACCTGAACCCGAATTCGAAATATTACCTCGCCATCAACACCGGCTTCCCCAACCGTTACGACGCCGCCAACGGGCGCAACGGCACGAACCTGATGATCCATGGCGCCTGCTCCTCGTCGGGCTGTTACTCGATGACCGACGAACAGATCCTCGAAATCTACGCCTTTGCGCGCGACGCCTTCCGCGGTGGCCAGACGGCCGTGCAGCTGCAGGCCTTCCCGTTCCGCATGACGGCCGAGAACATGGCGCGCCACCGCGACAGCGAGCACAACGATTTCTGGAAGATGATCAAGGTCGGCTACGACAATTTCGAAGTCACCAAGCGCCCGCCGGAAGTCGCCGTCTGCGGCAAGAAATATGTCTTCAACCAGGAAGCCAAGAGCCCGCTCAGCGCGGCCGGTGCCTGCCCGGACATGTCCACGCCGCCGGCGCTGGTCGCCGCTCTCTCCACCCATAACAAGGCCTATGACGTCGCCTTCGAAAAGGCCGTCGACAAGCTGGGCAACAAGGTCTGGTACGAGCCGAGCGAAGCAGAGCGCAAGGCGGTCGTCGCCGAAAAGCGCAAAGGCCGCGATCTCGCCTACGCGCCGACCGGTACCTCGCTTGCCGCCGGCAAGCTGATGAGCCAGTCGGAATTCCAGGCAATGATGGAAAAGCGCACCGGCCAGCCGAAGCCCGCCTCCACTCAGGTCGCCTCCCTTTCCGCCGCCCCGCAGCCGGCGACGGTTGCAGAACGGATGAAGCAAGATCGCCTGCCGGCAGCCACGGGATCGATCGCAGCAACGAGCAGTGCTCCTGCAGCGACAATCCAGACCGCCGAGGGCCGCACAACTTCCGTACCGGTTCCCGAGCAGAACCCGCTCGCCTACACCGCGCCGGCAGCACCGGTCAGCGAAGCCAAGAAGCCGTTCTGGAAGTTCTGGGACAAGCAGTGACCACGTCGTCCGACGCGCTCTACGACCTCAGGGGACTGAAATGCCCCCTGCCGGTGTTGAAGACCCGCAAGCGGCTGGCTGGCCTGAAGGCCGGTGACTGTCTCGCCATCGCGACGAATGATCCCCTCGCCGGAATAGACATCCCGCATTTCTGCAATCAGGAAGGCCACGAACTCGTCGAAAGCGAGAAGACGACGGATGGCCACCGCTTTCGCATTCGCAAGGGCGCGAGAATTACAGCCTGAAACCGGGCACGGCGAGCGGATTGTCTTCGAGCGCCGCGCGGTCGGGACGGTCGAGGCGCGGTTCACCCGTAAAGGCCGAAAACAGGTCTGCGACGAATTCCTCGGAAAGACCCTTGGTGATCAGCACCATACGTGTTTTCCGGTCCGATCCTTCCGGCCATTGGGCCAGCCGCTGTGGTGGATGGAAGATCGTCTGCACGCCGTGCAGAACCAGTGGTCGCTCGGGATTGTCCGACAGCCTGACCACCGCCTTCATCCGCAGAAGCTTCTCACCATGCGCCGAGCGCAGGAGATCTATGAACATGTCGATCGCCATCGGATCGATCGGCCGTTCATGCACGATCGAGAAGGAGCGGATGTCATCGCCGTGACGATTGACATTGTGATGGTGGTGATGATGACCGTGCACGTGATCATGATGATGGTCATGCCCGCAGTCACATTCACCATCATGCCCGTGATCGTGGCCATGATGATGATGGTCGTGATCATCCGCGGCAATCTCGTCGCGCAGCCAGCGGTCGACATCGGCGATCTTCGTCGACGGATCGTAAAGCCCGTTTGCAAGCATGGACAGGCTGCTGACCGAAATGTCGTCGCCATCGACAAGCGGCGCACGCGGATTGAGCGAAACAAGCCGTGCACGCAGGGCTGAGAGCTGCCCGGCATCCGCCAGCGTCTGCTTCGAGAGGATCAGCCGGTCGGCGACCGCCACCTGCTTGACCGCCTCCGGATGCGCATCAAGCGTGGCAAACCCGTTCACCGCATCCACCACGGTGACGACCCCTTCAAGCTCGAAGTTCTGCGCGATCACCGGATTGCCCATCACCGACTGCATGACCGGCGCCGGATCAGCAAGGCCGGTCGTTTCGATGACAACGCGGGTGATCGGCTTGGCACGGCCCGTCTGGATCGCATCCATCATCGTGGCCAGC
The DNA here is from genome assembly GCA_002376235.1 of Neorhizobium sp. UBA3556. Lineage (GTDB taxonomy): Bacteria > Pseudomonadota > Alphaproteobacteria > Rhizobiales > Rhizobiaceae > Neorhizobium. Next base: position 80,504 of record DFNX01000001.1, read on the forward strand.
GTATCGACCAGTTCGCCGCGCACGGTGCAGCAGAGGCAGCCGTTCGACAGTTCGACCAGTGAATCCCCGGAGGATTCGACCAGCAGGTTATCGATGCCGACTTCACCGAACTCGTTGATGATGACCGCGATGTCCTTTGCACCGGGGTCGCGCAGCATCCGGTTGAGCAGCGTCGATTTTCCGGCACCGAGGAACCCGGTGATGATGGAGACCGGGATCCGGTCCTGCCCATGGGCCATTGTCTATTCCAATCAGAATGTCGGGCGCGGTACCGGGATCGGAATATTGGCGTAGCTCCGCTCGCCGATCTTCGTTTCCACCGGTTCGGTTCCCGGGATGAGGCCGGCAAACGTATAGACGGGCGGCCGCGTCATTTCGTGGATATAGGGCGAGTGCATAACCGTGCGGCCGGCATCGTCGCGGTTTTCGCTGCGCACCTTGGCTGCCTTCGGATTGCAGATCTCCTGGCTGACATCGTTGACCACGCTCGTATCGCCATAAGGTGCAAGCGAGCCAAGCGGCGTCCCCTGATTGCCCGAAGACGTCAGGCCCTGCTGTAGGAGGTTGGCCGAATCGTCGGCGCGCCCTGCAAGACTGTCGGAACCGAGCACGACCGAAACCACGGTCCGGCCATTGCGGGTCGCGGATGACACCTGGTTGAAACCGGCAGCGCAGATGAAGCCCGTCTTCATCCCGTCAGCGCCGTCGAAACGGCCGATCAGCGTGTTGAAATTCGGGTACTTCTTCTTGCCCGTATCGATGCCTTCGATGGTGAAATAGCCGCTATATTGCGGGAATTCGCGCTTGATCTGCATGGCGAGGATCGCAAGGTCGCGCGCCGTCGTATACTGGCCCTTGCCCGGCAATCCATGCGGATTGATGAAATGCGAGGACGTCATGCCAAGCCGCTGCGCCTCGGCATTCATCATCGCCACGAACTGGTCGTTGGTTCCGCCGACCGTTTCCGCCACAGCGACCGCCATGTCGTTGGCCGATTTCACCAGCATGATCTTCAGCGCATCATCCATCGTCAGCTGCGAGCCGGGACGGAAATACATCTTGCTGGCAGGCTGGTCGGTGGCAAACTTGCTCATCACCACCTTGCTGTCGAGCGAAAGACGGCCGGACTTCAGCGCCCTGAACGTCACATAGGCAGTCATAAGCTTGGTCAGCGAGGCCGGATACCATTTCAGGAACGCGTCCTGATGCGCGATCACGCGGCCGGTATTGGCATCGATGATCATTTTGGGATTGGCGGATGCCGCGGTGGCGGAGCTGACAAGTCCCACCGCCGTCACGAGGCAGAGAAGCCGGCGGGCGGCGCGATGGCGGAGTGTTGAGTGCAGCAAGATGGTCCTCGTCCGGATGTTAACGAGTGGGGCCATTAGATGGCCTATATGTCGAAGCAATGGCAAAGAAGATTGATTACGTCAATCGTCACAGGCACTATCCCTTGATGGAGAGGAGTCATAACGGCGTGAAGTTGGAACGATAGGAAAGATTATGCCCATATTGAACCGCGCAGCCGAACTTCAGGGCGAAGTGACCGGCTGGCGACGATTTCTGCATCAAAATCCCGAAATCCTCTATGAAGTTCATGACACCGCAGCCTTTGTCGCGAACAAGCTGCGCGAATTCGGCGTCGACGAGATCGTCACCGGCATCGGCCGCACCGGCGTGGTCGGCATCATCCGCGGCAAGGGAGCCACGGCAGGATCAGGCACGCGCACGATCGGCCTCCGCGCCGATATGGATGCGCTTCCCCTGACGGAACTGACCGGCAAGGATTACACCTCGCTGAGACCGGGCGCGATGCATGCCTGTGGTCACGATGGCCACACGTCCATGCTTCTCGGCGCCGCAATATATCTGGCTGAGACCCGCAATTTCGACGGCACCGTGGCGCTGATCTTCCAGCCGGCCGAAGAAGGTGGCGCCGGCGCACTGGCCATGGTCGAGGACGGCCTGATGGAGCGTTTCGGCATCGAGGAAGTCTACGGCATGCACAACATGCCGGGCATTCCGCTCGGCCAGTTCGCCATCCGCAAGGGCGGCATCATGGCAGCCCCGGATCGTTTCACCATCACCATCAAGGGGCGCGGCGGCCATGCCGCCCAGCCGCACAAGACCATCGACCCGATCTTCATCGGCTCGCAACTGGTCGGCAGCCTGCAGGCGATTGCCGCACGCAATGCCGATCCTGTCCAGTCGGTGGTGATTTCAGTCACCCGTTTCGACGCCGGCACCAGCCACAACATCATCCCGGATACGGCAATGATCATGGGCACTGTGCGAACGCTGAGCGAAGAGACCCGCGACCTTGCCGAAAACCGGATCCGCCAGATCGTCGACGGACTGGTTGCGGCCCATGGCGCGGAAGCAACGATCGACTATTACCGCCAGTGCCCCGTCACCTTCAATCATGACCACGAGACGGACCACGCGATCCGTGTTGCAACCGATGTCGTGGGCTCAGTCAATGTCGACGCCAATGTCGAGCCGACCATGGCGGGCGAGGATTTTGCCTTCATGCTGAAGCAGCGCCCCGGCGCCTTTATCTTCATCGGCAACGGCAACACCGCTCCGCTTCACAACCCGAAATACGATTTCGACGACGAAGCGATCGCCTACGGCATCTCCTACTGGGTGAAACTCGCCGAAAACCGGCTGTCTGAATGACAGCCGGAAAAACGCTTGGCTAATTAGAACGGCTTTTGTATGGATGGGCGCAAGTGGTCCCATAGCTCAGTCGGATAGAGCGCAGGATTCCTAATCCTGAGGCCGATGGTTCGAATCCATCTGGGATCACCACTCCCCCGCAAAAGCTCATCCAGAATGCCGATTTAAGGCCGCGCCGGCTGCGGCATGTCTGCGTGCGGGCCAATAGAACTCGTGAACGTGCGATCGACAGACTGAAGACGTGTCCAGGAAACCGAGACGCCGAAAAGCAGTATCGCAATGATGGGAATGACAAGAAGCACGACGCCGCCACTGATGCGCATGACCAACTCCAAAACTACATAGTCATGGGCGCGACCTTGTGCGCAGCAGCTTAATGGTTCGTTAATTTGTGCCAGTTTTGCACAGAAGCAGAGCCTATCTATGCCGCCTTTTGAAACAAAGGCAGTCCTGCACAAAATGGCCGGAAAATGGCCTCAATCGAGACGCCGGATTTGTCTTGAACGGAAGGCGATCCCGACTTGCGGCCATATGCGCCGAATGCCGGGATTGTCACACCATCAATCCAGCAATTCGCGAATACGCACAGCGAGTTCCCGCGCGGTGTACGGCTTCTTCAGCCAGCTACCGGAAAGCGCAAGCTCCCGCCCGGCGATCGCAGGCTCCGCGTAACCCGAGGTAAACAGAACCGGGATATGTGGTTTTTCAGCACGAACGCGGTTGGCCAGTTCATCGCCTGTCATGCCGCCCGGCATCACCACATCGGTAAACAACAGGGCGATATCGGTGTGGCGCTCGAGTTGCGATAGCGCCTGAGCACCGTTTTCCGCCTCGATTACCTGGTAGCCAAAGCTCGTCAACCGGGACACGGTTACGCGGCGAACACGCGGATCGTCCTCGACGACCAGGATTTTTTCCGGTCCACCGGGCAGCGGGCTTTGAGAATGAAGTGACGAGACCTGCTGGTTGGCCTGTTCGACCTTCCGCTTTGCGGCGGGCAGGAACATCCGCACAGACGTGCCCTGCCCCGGCTCGCTGTAAAGCTGGATATTGCCGCCCGACTGTTTGACGAAACCATAGACCATGCTGAGGCCGAGACCCGTGCCGGCACTCACACCCTTGGTCGTGAAGAACGGCTCGAAAGCCTTCTCCTTGACCTCCGCCGTCATGCCTGTCCCGGTATCGGTAACCGCAACCAGAATGAACTCGCCGGTCCGCATGTTCGAATACATCTGCGCGTAGTCGACATCCAGTTTGACGCGGGAAATTTCGACCGTCAGCTTGCCGCCGCGCGGCATCGCATCGCGCGCATTGATGACGAGGTTGAGGATAGCGTTCTGCAGCTGCGAGGCATCGACGAGAGCTTCGTTCGGCGCACCTGCGATGACCGTCCTGAATTCGACCGCCTCGCCAAGCGTACGCCGCATGAGATGGGAATAACTCGATACGAGTTGTCCGACATCCACAAGCTTGTTGTTGAGCGGCTGCCGCCGACCGAAGGCCAGCAACTGGCCGGTCAACTTTGCGCCGTCTTCCGCAGCTGACTGGGCCTCCTGCATGAGCACCCGCAGATTGGGGTCTTCAAGCTGATATTCCAGCATTTCGAGATTGCCGCTGATCACTGTCAACAGGTTGTTGAAATCATGCGCCAGTCCACCTGTCAGCTGACCGATCGCCTCCATCTTCTGCGACTGGCGAAGCTCTTCCTCGATCTTCTGGCGGCTCGTGAGGTCGCGGACGAAGCCGGTAAAGATGCGCCTGCCACCGGTTCTCGCCTCGCCCACGGCAAGCTCCATGGGGAATGTCGTACCATCCTTGCGAAGCCCCGTCACCACGCGGCCGTAACCGATGATCCGTCGTTCTCCGGTTTCCATATAGTTGGAAATGTAACCGTCATGGGCATCACGGTCAGGATTGGGCATCAGCATCCTGACATTCTCGCCGCAGACTTCGGAAGCGCTGTAGCCGAACAGCCGCTCCGCGGCCGCACTGAATGAGGTGATGATCCCGGCATCGTTGATAACGATCGTCGATTCCGGCACCGTATCGAGGATCGACCGAAGATGCGCCTCTCTTTCCGCCAGATCGTTCTGGACCCGCTTCATCGCGGTCACATCATTGTTGGTCTGGATGATGATGGGCGCGCCATCCACCGAAAGGGAAACAGAGACCCAACGCGTGGCAACGAAAACCGGACGGCCGTCGCGGGTGCGATGCTCCAGCTCTCCTTGCCAGGAATGTTCCGAGGCCAACTGTAGACGAATTTCGTCAAGCGGCTTGGGAAACCGCGTTTGCAGCAACTGGTGAACGGATTGGCCGACCGCCTCCTCACGCGGCCAGCCATAAAGTGCCTCACAGCCAGAGCTCCACCGGGTAATGATGCCATCATTCCCGTGGACCATGACATTGGCATCGTCCAGAAGATGAAGAACCGCATCCAGCTCGGCCTGAGTGGTGAGAGTGTTTCTTATTTTATGTGGCATCAAAAATCCTGGCTGCGGCTACAGACCTGGACCATACATGGCACACAAGGGACGCTGTAGAATTTTGGAACTGGCGCATCATACATTCCGAATGACCTATTCCGGTTTTGGGTCGAAGCGCTAGTGGCGGCGACGATCGTCGGCCGATCCCATCGTATCTCCCCAGCCGTATTCATCTTCGTCCCCGGCCAACTGTGCAAGCATCATCGGCCTGATGATCTTCACCGAGTGCCGCCCGACGCAGCCGAGAACACCCTTGGTGCTCAGTTTGGTGATCGTACGCGACACGGTCTCAATGGTCAGGCCAAGATAGTCCGCCATGTCCTGACGCGTCATCGGCAGCTGCACCATCGACTGCACTTCGCTCTTGGCCGCCGCCCTGCGCAGGTGCTTCAGCAGGAATGTGCAGAGGCGTTCCTCGGCGCTCTTGCACGACAGCAGCACCATCTGGTCCTGGGCAGCGGCCATCTCGTCACAAACCCGCGCAAATACCTGCGGGCGCAGTTCTTCCGAGTCCAGCACGGCAGCCTCGAAGCTCTTTCTGGTCAGGCGGCGAACCTTCGTGCCGACAATAGCTTCGGCGCTGTAGAGATAATTGCTCTTCAGCGATACGCCGAGCAAATCACCGTCGAAAACGAAACCGGTAATAACCCGGCGACCGTCCGAAATAATTCTGAAGATACGCAGAGCACCTTCAACGACCTCGAAGACGTGTTTTGCTTCGTCGCCCTCGAAGAAGATCGACTGGCCGGGCTGGATGAACTCGACCGGCTGGCGCGAGAACAGACCATTGAGCGTTTCCGGCTCCGCTTCATGAAGAAGAGTTGCTGCTGTGCGTTCGCGATTGTAGCTGGTGAGAAACATGGTATTAACCCCGTCGTTTGATGGGGGTAGTTGACCTGACGGCGGTAACACGCGAATGCTACCGCTGTAAAAGACGGTTCGAATTGGTAACAGTTTGTAACAGCCTGGCTAGTTTTTAATGTCTATTGACCCGGCCCACGCGGCACACATCCTTGTCGTCGATGACGATCCCCGTATCCGCCAGATGCTTGCCCGCTATTTCGAGGGCGAGGGCTATCGTGTGACCACCGTAGCCGATGGCGTCGAGATGGACGTTGCGATGCGTCAAAATACAATCGAGGCGATACTACTCGACCTTTCGCTTCCCGGCGGACGCGACGGGCTTGATCTCGCGCGTGATATCCGCACGACTTCGGACGTTCCGATCATGATGTTGACCGGCCGCGACGATGTCGTCGATCGCATTATAGGTATAGAGATCGGTGCCGACGATTACATCGCTAAACCCTTCCACCTGCGGGAAGTCCATGCGCGCCTGAAATCCATATTGAGGCGGCGCCAACCGGGAGCCCCGAAAGCGGTACAGGAAGATGATCAGATCATCCGCTTCGAAGGTTGGACGCTCAATCTCTCGCGGCGTCAGTTGCTCGATCCTGCAGAAGCCGAGGTGGAACTCACGACCGGCGAATTCGATATGCTGGCGGCCTTCCTCAACCATGCCGGCCGCGTGCTGACCCGCGACTTCCTTATGGATCTGACGCGCGGTCGACACCTTGAAGCGTTCGACCGCACGATCGACGCGCAGATCGTCAGGCTTAGACGCAAGATCGAAGCGGATGCCAAACATCCGCAGTTCATCAAGGCGATCCGCGGCGTCGGTTACATCTTTACCGGCAAGATCGAGTAATCTGGCAGGACTGCGCTGTCGACGCCGCAAATCAGTCCGTGGTCCCACGGTCCATGCTCTAGAAAATCTGTCATCACGGACCAATCCGGCGGCGTGGCCGTCCAAATGTGGATAGTCCGGCAATCTTCGGCGATCGCAAAACTTCGAACCTCGGAAAAAAGCATCGACAGAACCTCCCGGTTGTCGACAAGGCTGACGGAAATGAAGAGCGGAACTTCGGCTTGACGTTGCCGATCTCCCGCTCCTTTGATGGCGACATAGGCTAAGCCACGGATATAGCCTTCACTATCCTTGACGACGAACCAGCAGCGACACAGCAACGTCGTGGCGGTGAGAGCGATCCATTGTTCCAGATCCACTCCCGGCATGGCCCGCTCGATCAGCGTATAGGCACGCAACACGTCTCGGGCATTAAGTGTGCCGATCCTGTAGCCCATTCGCTCCGCCCGCACAGTCTGCACATTGTTGTTAGTCTATGATCATCGAGCCATTTTGACGCACCCCAGGGATGTCGCCTTGATGTTGATCAACTGCAGGCTGGAATACCGTGACAATAGGGCGCAATCTATTGCAGCGCCCTGCCGCGAAGGCGAGATGACATCTTGGTTCCTGAACTGCGATTAAACCTTCCCGCCAGGCCAACGGCGCCCCCGAGAAGGGCGGCAACGACCGCACCGATAAACACGCCAAACCCGCCCCACACTCCACCGGCAATGCTGATGGGCAAAGCGGGCACGAAGTCTCGCCAGACATTCGCCAAAAGCCTTTGATCCGCTTGCCGGATGATCATGAGAGGTCTCAAGATCGGCGAAGCGGCGGACAGATCTTCCAACTGCTCGGAAAACGCTTGGTACCGGGCGAAGCTTCTTCGCATTCCATCGCCCTGCTGCCGGAGAAAACTCTCTTGCGACATGGCGTAGACGTTCAGCGCGGCCTGTCGGTCAAGACCTGCGTGGTTGGCCTGTTCGTCGAAAACCTGGATGATTGTTGTCAGCTCATCGATGGCACCGGCAAGACGCTGCCGATATTGCTGCGCAAATTCCGGCGCCTGCGAAAACAGCACCCCGAAAGACGCAATAATGAGAATTACTAGCACCCGGCGAACAAGAAACACGGCCAACCCTCGGCTTCATTATACCGATAAACGAATCCCGATCGCAAAAGTTGCAATACGAGTTGGCGACAGACGCGTTACGACTTCGGTCCGGGCTCCCTGATCCGTTCCATTCTGAAGCCGAGACCGATCAACCGGCCGGAAAGATGCGCCAATATCGGCCATCGAGCGATCCCGCGGATGAAACCGGGCGGCCCCTTGCGCTTGGCCGCGTCCGCTTGATCCGCGCGTCGGCCGCTTCGCATCATCAACTGTAGCTTCTGGGTTGCGCGTGTCGGGAAAAGGCGCCGCTTCTCTACCGCCGCAAGATCCTTATCGGAAAGCCTGCCTTCGAGAAGTGGCTCCGCGAGGATGTTTGCGGCCGCAACGGCATCCTGAATGGCAAGGTTTACCCCCACGCCGCCAATCGGCGACATGGCATGCGCAGCGTCCCCGATGCAGATCAATCCCGATCGCCACCATTGCCTGAGGCGATCGATCCGCACGGTCAGAAGGCTCGTATCATTGAAAGAACGAATTTCTTCCATGCGTGACGCAGGCAGCGGCGACACGTCAGCCACCATCTTTCGGAACACCTCGATACCCTGGTCGCAGATTTCGGCAAACGTCGTCCGACGGATGACATAACCGCATTGCCAATAGTCACCGCGATCGATCAGGACGAGACCCTGTCTCGGACCGGCATGTCCCATCACCTCATTGGGGTCGCCCTCCCTTTTCGAGAGCTTCATCCAGACAACTTCGCTCGGCGCACCAAAATTTTCTACGCGCAGCCCGGCCTTGGCGCGAATGATGGAATTGCGACCATCCGCACCGACAACGAGGTCACTCTCGATCTGGATCTCCCCATCAGGCGTGCCGGCGACGAGACCGGAAACCTTGCCTTCAACGTCGAGGATACGGATGACCTCGCCCTTCATAATGAGCCTGAAATTGGGAAACTTCCGCGCGGATGCCGCGAGAAAATTCAGGAAATCCCATTGCGGCATGAAGGCGATGAAGCGGTTCTTCACCGGCAGGCGGGAAAAATCCGCGATCGTGATCGTCCGTCCGCCCATTTCGGCCGAGAGCCTTTCCGCCCGCGTGTGCGGAAGCGCGAGAAACGCGTCGATCAGGCCAAGCTGGCCGATGACCTCAAGCGTCGAAGGATGGATGGTATCGCCGCGAAAATCCCGCAGGAAATCCGCATGTTTTTCGATAACGGTGACATCCACGCCTGTCCGCGCCAGAAGGAAGCCGAGCATCAGTCCGGCAGGGCCGGCACCGGCAATGACACACGTCGTCTTGATCTTCACGATTTCGCTCATCGCTCCATTTGGCTCCCATTCGCCCCCGGATCAAGCCATATCCGATCACATCTGCCGCGTCGTGAGCGCTCTTGTGGCAGCCATCGTTCGCTTGTAGACCAACCGCAACTGTGAATATGGAAACGGCATGGCAGATATGGATAGACGCCGCATCAGCATTCTCGGGTCGACCGGCTCGATCGGTGTCAATACGCTCGACGTCGTCGCCCAGTTGGGTGGACGCGATGCTTTCGACATTGTCGCGATTACCGGCAACAGCAATGTCGCTCTGCTTGCCGAACAAGCCAGGGCATTTGGCGCGCGCCTCGCCGTCACGGCAGACGACAAGCAATACGCCACGCTGAAGGATGCGCTCGCCGGAACCGGCATCGAGGTTGCAGCCGGCCGAGCGGCACTGGTCGAAGCCGGTCAGCGCCCATCCGACTTGGTCATGGCCGCGATCGTCGGCACTGCAGGTCTTGCCCCAACACTTGCAGCCGCAGAGCGTGGCGCCGATATCGCGCTTGCCAACAAGGAATGCCTGGTTTCGGCCGGCGAACTCTTCGTCAAGGCGGTGACGAACGGCGGCGGCAAGCTCATTCCCGTCGACAGCGAGCACAGCGCGATATTCCAGTCACTGGAAGAAGACCAGCGTCAGGCCGTCGAGCGTATCGTCCTGACGGCATCCGGCGGCCCCTTCCGCACCTGGAGCCGCGAGCAGATGGCGAATGTCACCGCCGATGTCGCCCGCGCTCATCCCAACTGGTCGATGGGCCTCAAGATCTCGATCGGCAGCGCTTCGATGTTCAACAAGGCGTTGGAGATGATCGAGGCCAAACACCTATTCGGTGTGAGGCCGGAACAGATCGAGGTGATCGTCCATCCGCAGTCGATCATCCATTCCATGGTGGGTTACACCGATGGCTCAGTTCTGGCCCAGCTCGGCTGCCCCGACATGCGCACCGCCATCGGCTATGCCCTGACCTATCCGGACCGCCCCGCGCTCGATGTCGAACGACTGGACTTTGCCAAGCTGGCAAGGCTGGATTTCGAGGCACCGGACGAAGCGCGTTTTCCGGCACTAAGGCTTGCTCGTACCGCCATGGATCGCGGCGGCGTGCAGGGCGCGGTGATGAATGCGGCGGAAGAAACCGCCTTCAATGCCTTCGTTGAGAAGCGGATCGGCTTTCTGCAGATGGCCGACATCGCTGAAGAGGTGATGGAAGAAATGGTCGGATATGGCTCGGCCATTACCATGGACGACGTTTTTGCCTCCGACGCGGAAGCCCGGCGGCGTGCGGCGGATGTGATCGCGAAGATGGAAATGGCGGCTTGAGGCCGTGAGATCCCCTCACCAACAGAATCCAAGACTTAGCTGAAGCTAAGATCTTTGCAACCTCTCCCACAAGAGGAGAGGTAAGGCATCGAGCTTGCGGCAAGGTTATCTCTCCCTCTGCGGGAGAGATAACGATTTCAACATCTTAGCTTTAGATAAGTGTTAGAAATCGCAAGTGAGGGGATTGACCTCCAGCCAATCAAGCCACGTGCCGGGCCAGTGCGCAGCGCGACCACAGCTGATGCAGTGAACCGACCAGATGTTCCAGATCCGCATCGGAATGCAGCGGGGTGGGCGTGATGCGCAGACGTTCGGTCTTGCGCGGCACGGTCGGATAGTTGATCGGCTGCACATAGATGTTGCAGTTGTCCATCAGAAGATCAGAGATCCACTTGCACTTGGCCGCATCGCCGACCATGACCGGCACGATATGGCTCGGGTTCGGCATATGCGGAATGCCCTGAGCATCCAGCATGCCGCGTAGCTTGCGCACACGCTCCTGATGGCGCGCGCGCTCCATCTGGCTGACCTTCAGATGCCTGATCGAAGCGATCGCACCGGCAGCAAGCGCCGGCGGCAGCGACGTCGTGAAGATGAAGCCGGAGGCAAACGAACGGACGAAATCGCAAAGCGCAGCTGACGCGGTGATATAACCGCCCATCACGCCGAACGCCTTGGCGAGCGTGCCCTCGATGATCGTCACGCGGTCCATCAGGCCTTCGCGCTCGGCAATGCCGCCGCCGCGCGGGCCATACATACCGACCGCATGCACTTCATCGAGATAGGTCATCGCGCCATACTTGTCGGCGAGATCACAGATCTCCTTGATCGGCGCGATATCGCCGTCCATGGAATAAACGCTCTCGAACGCGATCATCTTCGGCGCCTTCGGATCGGCTGCCGCAAGCTTGGCTTCCAGATCGACGAGGTCGTTATGCTTCCAGATCACCCGCTCGCACTTGCCGTGGCGGATCCCCTCGATCATCGAGGCATGGTTCAGCGCATCGGAGAAGATGATCAGGCCGGGGATCTTCTGGCCGAGCACGCCGAGCGTCGCCCAGTTCGACATATAGCCGGAATTGAAGATCAGGCCGGCTTCCTTGCCGTGCAGGTCTGCGAGTTCGCGCTCAAGCAGAACGTGGTAGTGGGTGGTGCCAGAAATATTCCGGGTGCCTCCCGCACCCGCGCCACAGTGATCTATGGCTTCGTGCATGGCGGCAATCACCGCCGGATGCTGGCCCATACCCAGATAGTCGTTGGAACACCAGACGGTCACATCCTTGGTGCCATCGGCAGTGTGGTGCGTCGCTCGCGGAAAGCTGCCGCGCTGTCGTTCGAGATCGGCGAATACGCGGTAACGGCCTTCCTGATGCAGCCCGTCCAGTTCGCTTTTGAAATATGCCTCGAAATCCATGCTTACGCTCCAAAATCTGCGTCAGGCTTTTTTGATTTTTGCCAGCTTCCGCGTCAACCCTGAAGAGGCTGATAACGCATGCCTGCGGCAATAGGCCCATTTTAGATTTATTCCAATCCAAATCTTAGCGGTAGTCGAAATGTGAAGATTGACCCACATCAAGCGCGGATTGAAAAAATTCCAGTCCAACTGGCATGAAGACCTAACTTGGGGCCTACAGTTGAACTTCACGCAAAACGCACCCGCAAGGCGACAAAGCGGCAGCAACATCAGCAACGCGTATAATAAAACACAATACTCATATGGACTCTTTACAAGCTCGACCTATTGTTCCAACGGAAGCGTCACTCCATCGAAAATGGACGTGACGAAACCGAACTGGAGAAAGCCATGAAGAAGGCTCTGATTATGTTGATGGTGGGCGCATCGCTCGCAAGCTGCACCGCCACGGAAAAGGGCGCAGGTATTGGCGCGGCATCCGGCGCAATTATCGGCGGCGTCGCAACCGGCAATGTCCGTGGCGCAGCAGTTGGCGGCGCCATCGGCGGCGTAGCTGGCGCCCTTATCGGCAACGTTTCCGAGCAGCCGGGCCAGTGCTACTATCGTGACCGCTACGGTCGCCGTTACGTGGACGATTGCCCGCGCCGCTACTGATTGGCGAAAGTCGACACAAAGTCATATATTTCAAATATGTGGCCCCGAAGTCAGCTTCGGGGTCTTTTATTTCATGAAATCATCATGCAGCAGAGATCAAGGGTACCCCTTTAAGGATTTTGCGGGTAGAGAGGTTTCAAGCGACCATGAGGGTCTTCACCTAAAGCTCTGATACTTAAGTTGCGTATGGAAAAGAGAAAAGCTGGGAAGACAAGCGACTGGAGCAGCCGGAGGCGAAGCCTCGCCTGCTTGCTGGCTGGTAGCATTGCTTTGTCGCCCGCCTTTGCGTCTCAGGCCTATGCATTCAAGATTTTCGGCATCACCCTTTTCGGCAGCGACGAGGAAACCGTCGAAGTCATCGACCCGGTTCGCTATGAGGCCACCATCGAGACGGGCGATGCAGACGGTGACCTGGCCGACCGGCTGAAATCGGCAGCCGCTCTTGTAAATGACGACGAAAAGCCGGTTTCCGGTGATCTCGGCATTATCGTCAAGGCGCGCGAGGACCGTGATCGTCTGGTGGCTATCCTCTATGAAGAAGCCCGATACGGCGGCATCGTCAACATATCGATCGCCGGAACGGATATCGACCAGCTCCCTCCCAATCCGACCTTCGATCACTCAAGGCCGGTTCCCGTTACGGTGAATGTGACGCCGGGTCCTGTATTCAAGCTCGGCTCGGTGCGCTTCGAGGGAGATGCGGCAAGCAGAAATCCCGCAGATTACGATCTGGAGCCCGGCGGTCCTGCCGGATCGCTGGTCATCCTGAAGGCTGGGGAGAAAATTGTCCTCGACCTGAAGGAGGAAGGGCGTCCGCTGGCACACCCTCTCCAGCGGCAAATCACTGCGGATCACGCCAAAAACACGGTCGATGTCGTGCTGGGCGCGGTCGGCGGCCCCGTTGCATCCTTTGGCACCGTGACGGTCAAGGGCGCCCGCGCTGTTAATCCCGATTTCATCCAGCGTTACTCCCGCCTCGACCGGCGCGAGCGTTACTCCCCCGAACAGCTGAAAAAAGCCTCCGAGCGCCTGCGCCAGCTCGGTGTGTTTTCCAGCATCAGCATTCACGAAGCTGACAGCCTTGCGCCCGACGGCTCCCTGCCGCTGGCGATCGAGGTCTCCGAGGGCAAGTTCCGCTATTTCGGCTTAGGCCTGGAATACGCGTCGACGGATGGTGCAGGGGTTCAGGGCTATTGGGGACATCGCAACCTGTTCGGCCAGGCCGAATCGCTGCGGTTCGAAGGCGCCGTTTCCGGCATCGGCGCAGCCGACGTGACGACATTTGATTATTCCGCCGGCATTACCTTCACAAAGCCTGGCTTCTATGTCCCGGAAGCGACTTTCATCTCCAAGCTCGAAGCCAAGAGTGAAAATCCGGACGATATCTACGAAGCCCAATCGATTACCTATTCCGCAGGGATCGCTTACGAACTCAACCCGACGGACAAGATAACTGCTGGCGGCGAGATCTCCTATATCCGCGCCGACGACGCCTTTGACCGCAATGACTACCTGACATTCAGCCTGCCGGTATCCTTCGAACGAGACACCCGGGACAACAAGCTTGACCCGACCGAGGGATATTACGGAACGGTCTCCGCCAAACCGAGTTATGAGGCGCTGAAGGGCAATGTCTTCTCGTCATTCGAGGGTTCGATTTCCGGCTATTATGGACTTGGAGCCGAAGACAAGGTGGTTCTCGCAGCCCGGTTGGGCGCAGGCACGCTGGTTGGAACTGGCGACCTGCAGGACATTCCGGTCACGCGCCGGTTCTATCAGGGCGGTGGCGGTTCAGTCCGGGGCTACAGCTACCGCGAGATATCGCCCTATAATAGCGATGGCGATGCGTTAGGTGGCCGCTCTTATATATTGGCGTCTTTCGAAACGCGCGTAAAAGTGTCAGAGAAGATCGGCATTGTTCCGTTTGTAGACGTCGGAACGGTGGCAACCGAAATCGTGCCTGATTTCTCTGATATTCGTGCGGGTGCAGGTTTGGGTTTGCGTTACGCAACGCCCTTTGGTCCCATCCGCCTGGATTTCGCAGTTCCGCTCAAGCGCTATGACGGTGGAAATTCGTTCGGTATCTATGCTGGCATCGGCCAGGCTTTCTAAAGAGGCAGCTACACAACCATGACATTCATCGTCCGCCTTCTGAAATGGACTTTGAGAGCCGCAATCGCGGCTGTCGGCGTCCTTTTCGTCATGGCGCTCGGCGTTGTTCTCTTCGTCGCTTTCACGCCCGTCGGCGGCGATATCGCTGCCAGCCGCATATCATCCCTCATCTCCACGCCGGATCGCTCGATCACATTCTCGCGGCCCGAAGGCCTGCTGACCGGCGACCTGCGCGTCGGCGCCCTGACGCTCTCCGACAGCAAGGGACCTTACGCCCAGATCAACGGCATCGAAATCGATTGGTCGCCGACAGCGCTGATCACCGGCGAGTTCCGTGCCGACCGCATTACCGCGGGCGCAATCGACATATACCGCCCGCCGGAACCAACCGCGGCAAGGCCTGCAACGACCACCACATCATCCGGCGGCACCACCCTGCCCGTTGGCATCCGCGTGGCGCAGCTCGACCTGCCGGATATCAATCTCGCGCAAGGGTTATCCGGCCGTGACTTCGCCCTCTCCCTGAAGGGGTCGATCGATGCGACAGGCCCGAACATTTCGCTTGATCTTCAGGCGACCCGCAAGGATGAGCCGGATGCAAAGGCGCTGGCAGATATCGTCTATGCTCCCTCCGAAAATCGCCTGACGCTCAAGGCATCCGTGTCCGAACCGCAGGGCGGACTTCTCGCTCGCCTGTTGCGCCTGCCGGGCGCTCCGGCCGTACAATTGGGCCTCGACGGCGAAGGCCCCCTGTCCAACTGGGCAGGCAGGCTCAACGGACAGGTGGATGGCCAGCCGGTCATCGCAGTCGATGGACGCCATCTCCTGGTCGACAACGGCGGCCACCGCGTCGAAATCAAGGGCGGCGGCCAGCTCGCAACCCTGATGCCGCCCGCTCTGCGCGAGCTTTTTGACGGCACGACCGATATCGATATCGCCGCAACCTATTCGAAATCCGGACGCGTCGATTTCCAGCGCGGCCAACTCACCTCCGGCGCGGTGCGCATTTCCGCCAAGGGCGCCTGGGACCCGAAAGGCGATAACAGCCTGACGGCAAGCCTTGCCGGAACCAAAGGACCGGTCGATGTCACTTGGCCGATCAACGGACAACCCAGCAATTTCTCGCTTGAAACGCTGAACTTCACTTTGACCGGGGCAGCCACCGCCGCCCGCTTCAACGCCACGGCTTCCCTGCCCTATGCCGAACTACCGCAAGGCACGTTCCGCCAGATCAGGTTTCAGGCTGAAAGCGAAGACCTCGATCTCGTCGAACGCGCCGGCAGCATCCGCAGCCGTGTCACGGTAGCCGATCTGAAATTCGCCAATGCCGAAATCGGTCGGGTGGTTCGCGGGCCGGTGACGCTCGATGCTCCGTTGCGCCTTGCACCTCCGGCGATCGGCCTTGATGCCGCGACCTTCGAAAGTGCTGGCTTCAACGGCACCGTCAGCGGCGCTTACGATAAATCGAAACAGGCGGTTACCGGCAACTTCCGCATGTCGGCCAATCCAAGCATCCTGCCTCCCTCTCTGGCTCCGCGCTTCGAAGGAACGATTGCGACCGAAGGTTATGTCGATTTCGTCCAGGGTGGACGGATGAGCCTCGAAAACCTCGTCGTCAAATCGAACGCGCTGGAAGCCCATGGCAACGTCGTCATGGAAAAAGGCAACGTCTCCGGTCGCCTTGCCGGCCGCCTGCCGGATATCAAGCGCTGGCTGGGTGACGCCGAAGGTGCAGCCGGCTTCGACATCTCCGCCAAGGGTCCGCTGACCGGCGCGAATGTCAGAGCCGTCATCAATTCCGCTGAAGCCCGCCTTGCCGGCCGAAAGCTGGAAGACTTGAGCCTCGTGCTCGAAGGCACGGCAAATCCCGACGCCCCGCAGGGCCGCCTAACGGTCAATGGCGCGATCGACAGCAAGCCAATCCGCATCAGCAGCGACCTCGCGTCCGCCAATGGCGAAACCCAGGCCCCGGCGATAAATGCCGAGATCGGCCCGAATAAGCTGACGGGAGCCTTGACCTTCTCGCCGGAATTCATGCCGTCGGGCCAGTTGCAGTTCGATTTCCCGGATGTTTCCCTGCTCGCGGCCCTTGCCGCCCAGCAGGCCCAGGGTGATCTGAAAGGCTCGGTCACCTTCAACCGAGAAGGTGATACGACCGGCGCGATCATCAAGGCGAACGGTTCGGCGCTTCGGCGTGGAAATGCGGGTCTGTTGCAGCCTGCAATCGACCTGACCATCCCGGACATCAAGACGATCGCCGCACAGGGATCCATCCGTGCCGCACGTCTGGGAACGGACGCCATATTCCTTGAAGGTCTGAATGTCGGGCTTAATCATTCGGGCACGACCACCTCGATCGATCTTTCCGCCAATTACGATGGCGCTCCGCTGACCACCGCGGCATCGATCGATACGGCTGGCGGCCTCGCCATCGGAATCCAGAGTTTCGAGGCAACCCCGCGCAAGATCCCCGTCCGGCTCGCCGGCCCGACGCGGATCGTCATCGAAAACGGTGGCGCTCGCCTGTCCGACTTCACGCTCGCGACCGGCACCGGAAGCGTCGCGGTCAGTGGCACTGCCGGCTCCACGCTCGATATCGCGGCAAAGATAAACGCGCTGCCGGCAAGCCTTCTCAACACCTTCCTGCCGACCATCCATGCAGCGGGAAACATTTCGGGCACGATCAATGCAACGGGCACAAGTTCTGCTCCCGCCATACGGTATGATTTAGAATGGAGTGATGCCCAGCTTCGCCAGATGCGCGATGCTGGCATCAGTCCGTTTCGCATCTCTGCAGCTGGCACCTTCGCAAATGGCGCAGTCACACTAGAACAGACGCGCGTTTCCGGCGGCGGCGGCATGGAAATCACCGCAGACGGCAAGGTGCTTCTCAACGAAGCCGGCGGCCCGGCGCTGAACGTCAATGCCCGCGCCAAGGCCATTCCTGCAAGTCTCGCCAACGCCTTCGTCCCGAACCTCGGCGCTCAGGGCATGATCTCCGGCACGGTGACGGCCACCGGCACGCCTCAGGCACCCGCCGTCCGCTACGATCTGCGCTGGGACAATGCTGCCGTCAGCCAGACGACAGGCGCAGGTGTGGCCGCAGTCGACATCACCGCCGCAGGCACATTCCAGGATGGGCGCGTTACCGTAGACACCCGCCTTTCCGGCGGCGGCGGCATCGCGCTTTCAGGCGGCGGTTCGGCCGTGATAACCGGCGACAGGCCGCTCGATCTCAAATTTTCCGGCAGCATTCCCTTTTCCATTCTTGCCGGTCAACTTGCAGCACAGGGCTTCGTTCTAGAAGGCACCGGCAATGTCGATATCGCTGTCCGCGGTAACGCCGCGTCGCCGGCGATCACCGGCACGCTCGCGACATCCGGCTCTCGCTTCATCGATGTCCGCCGTAACCTTGCCATCAATGCGCTCAACGCCAATATCGCGCTCGATGGCAAGACAGCGCGCCTCTCCGGTGTCTCTGGCTCCTTGTCCGGCGGCGGCACTGTCACGGTTGATGGCACAGTCGGCATCGAACCGGCATCCGGCTTCCCCGCAGACCTGACGATCAGGCTGGCGCAGGCAAGCTATGCGGATGGCACCCTGTTCGCCGTCACGGCCGACGGCACCCTCACCTTCAAGGGCCCGGTCATGTCCGGCCCCACGCTCGGCGGCGATATCGCGCTGACCAAGGCCTCGATCACGGTACCCGCCAAGCTGCCGACCTCGCTGCGCTCCGTCGATATCCGCCATCGCAACGCGCCGGCTGCGGTTCTGCGACAGATGGAAGAGATACGGCCGAAGCAGGCATCCGGCAGCTCCAACCCGATCAAGCTCGAATTAAAGGTGCGCGCCCCGAATGGCATCTTCGTCCGTGGCCGCGGTATCGATGCCGAACTCGGTGGAGAACTGACCGTTGCCGGCACCGCCATCGAGCCGCAGGTGTCGGGCGGCTTCGAGATGCGCCGTGGCCGCATCATCATCCTGACGAAACGTCTCGATTTCACCGAGGGCGACATCACTTTCGGCGGCGGCCTGATCCCGGTTCTCAACATGTCGGCCGATACGACATCAGGCTCGACCACGATCACCGTCGGCGTCACGGGAATGGCCGACGATCCGACGATCGCCTTCACATCCTCTCCGAGCTTGCCGCAGGATGAGGTTATGGCCCAGTTGATCTTCGGCCAGTCCATGTCGCGTCTCTCGCCACTGCAGATCGCACAGTTGGCCGATGCCGTCAGTCAGCTGGCCGGTGGTGGCTCGACCTCGCTTCTGCAGACGCTGCGCAGCAATCTTGGCGTCGATGATCTGGACGTCAATACGGATGCGGCTGGCCAGACGACGGTTTCCGTTGGCCGTTACATCAACAACCGCACCTATCTACAAGTTGAGCAGGGCGGCGAAGGCGGAGCCCAGGCAACGATCAATCTCGATGTTGGTCGTGGCGTAAAACTCAAGGCCGGAGCCGGTACTGAAGGCGGCAAGGCCGGTATCTTCTACGAAAAGGAATATTGAGGCGCTCGGACGAGGAATAGACCGCGCTTTTGCGGTCTATGATTTATGTTTGAGCAATAATCCCCAGCTAAAGTCGGCATCGCGCGATCTGAGATTCGCCGTGCTTCGGTGCCGGACCGCGACGTGATGAGGATTTGCGCCTGAATTCGTCAGGCACGGTGATCGTCGCGCAAGTAACGGACAGCTGGGGTATTTCTGATGGCGACCACGATCAATTCCACCATGTATAACGGCGAAGTGCTTGAGATCATCGCCTTTCGTCTTCACGATCAGGAGTTCTGCGTCAAGACGACGTCGATACGCGAAATCCGTGGTTGGGCGCCTTCCACGCCTCTCCCCCACGCCCCGAAGGACGTCATCGGCGTCATGAACCTGCGCGGATCGGTAATTCCGATCATCGACCTCGCCTACAAGCTGGGTATGAAGAGCACTGTTGCCAATGAGCGCAGCGCCATCGTCGTTGCAGAAGTCCACAACATGGTCATCGGCATGCTGGTCGACCGGGTCTCCGATATCCTGACCATTCCCTCGAGCCAGGTTCAGCCGGTTCCCGAAGTCTCCGCCTCCTTCGACAAGTCTTTCTCCGAAGGCATTATCGCCAACGAGATCGGCATGATTTGCTTCCTGAACCTCTCCAAGATGTTCAAGGGCACCGAACTCGAAGATATCGCTGCCTGAGGCAGTCTATTGGTAGAATAATAGTCAAGGAGCCGCGAATACGCGGCTCTTATTGTTTCCGGGCTAATAATTGTAGTTTTAATAAAGATCGCATTAATTTTTTGATGTCCTAATATAAATGGAAGATCAGCGCGTTGAAAGACAGCGCAGCCTCCATTGAAGAGATGGCAGTAACCGCCACAAGGTTACGTCTGAGGGACAAGAAAATGCTGGGACTGGGCAAGGCAGCGGGAGCACTGGATGCGCTCGCCGCGATATCGCGATCGCAAGCAGTCATCGAATTCGACGTTAGTGGAAACATTCTGAACGCCAATCCCAATTTCTGCGAAGCGCTGGGGTATTCGCTTGCCGAAATCAAGGGCAAGCATCACCGCATATTCTGCGAGCAGGAATACGCCGCATCGGCCGAATACAAAGCCTTCTGGGCCAATCTTGCCGCCGGCAATTTCGACGCCAGGGAATACAAGCGGATCACCAAGTCAGGACGCGGGATCTGGATACAGGCCTCCTACAACCCTGTCTCGCGCGGCGGCAAACCCTACAAGGTCATCAAGCTTGCCACCGATATAACAGCAGCAAAGATCAAGGCGACCGAGGACGCCGCCAAGCTTTCCGCCATCAGCCGTTCGCAAGCCGTCATCGAATTTCTGCCCGACGGCACCATCCTTGAGGCAAATGAAAACTTCTGCGTGGGCCTGGGTTACGACCTCTCGGAGATCAAAGGCAAACATCACCGGATGTTCTGCGAACCCGGTTATGCGGCCTCGCGGGACTATGCGGAATTCTGGCCACGCCTTGCCAAAGGAGAATTCATCGCCGACGAATTCGTACGTTACGGCAAGGGCGGCAAGGAGATCTGGATCCAGGCAGCCTATAACCCGATCACCGACCTGAACGGCAAAGTCTGCAAGGTGGTGAAATTCGCAACCGACGTGACCCCACGCATGAGCGCCATCGGCCTGCTCGGCACCGGTCTTCGGGATCTCGCCGACGGCAAGCTCGATCAGTCGATCGATACCCGCTTCGTGCCCAGCATGGAATCGACCCGGCAGGACTTCAATTCGGTTGCCACCAAGCTGCGCGACGCCATGAAAGTCGTCTCGCAGAACGCCTCCGGCATCGCCTCGGCCTCGAGCGAAATCCGCGACGCGTCTCAGGAACTGGCAAAACGCACAGAGCAACAGGCCGCATCGCTGGAAGAAGCAGCAGCGGCATTGGAAGAGATCACTCGAACGGTAGGCGATTCCAGCCATCGGGCCGAAGAAGCCGGTCGACTTGTCACCAACACCCGCCAAAATGCCGAACAGTCCGGCCTCGTCGTTCAGCAGGCAATCGCCGCCATGGACGAGATCGCCAAGTCCTCCAACGAAATTACCAACATTATCGGCGTCATCGACGATATCGCTTTCCAGACCAACCTGCTGGCGCTGAATGCCGGCGTCGAGGCTGCCCGCGCAGGCGAGGCCGGCAAGGGTTTTGCGGTCGTAGCCCAGGAGGTGCGCGAACTGGCGCAACGCTCAGCCAAGGCTGCCAAGGAGATCAAGACGCTGATCAACACCTCCAGCCATCAGGTCTCGGGCGGCGTCGAACTCGTCGGCCGCACAGGCGGCTCCTTGCGGGATATCCTCGATCAGGTCTCCAGCATTCACCACAACGTCTCCGCCATCGTCGAGGGTTCCCGCGAACAGGCATCAAGCCTTGCGCGAGATCAGCCAGGCGGTGACCCATATGGATCAGGCGACGCAGCAGAACGCTGCCATGGTGGAAGAAACGACAGCCGCAAGCCACTCGCTGGCAAGCGAGGCCCAGAGCCTACGAGATCTGCTGATGCAGTTCGATATCGGAGAAGGCACGCGGCTAACATCTCGGCCAGTTGCCCAGACCGCATCCCAAACCACCCACGCCGGCACAGCCCCGTTGAGAATGGCTCATGCCAATCTCAAGAAAGCGGCCGGCTGGGAAGATTTCTGAGCAGAAACGGAAAGGGGGAGGCCAATCGGGCCTCCCCCAGTTTCAGTCCTTCGCCTCGAACGGAGCGGGACGGCGGCCTGCCCCCTGTCGTTCCAGCATCCAGCCAGGATATTCGGGCATCAGCGCACTGACCTCATCAAGCGTCTTCAGGTCTCCCGCATCGAGCTTCACCGAAACGGCCTTCAGGTTTTCATCAAGCTGCTCGATCCGCTTGGCACCGATGATGACACTGGTAACGAACGGCTTGGCGAGGATATAGGCGAGCGCCACGGCCGCCACGCTCGTGTCATGCTTGGTCGCCATCTCTCGCATCGCGGCAACACAGGCCCAGGCGCGGTAATTGTCCACCGGCGGAAAATCGAACTCCTGCCGCCGTCCCTCGCCATTGCCTGGCGCACCGGGGCCATATTTGCCGGAAAGCAGGCCGCCGGCCAGTGGTGACCACACCATCAGCCCGAGTTTTTCCTCCTGCATCATCGGTACGATCTCGCGCTCCAGATCACGGCCGGCAATCGAATAATAGGCCTGCACAGTTTCGAAGCGGGCAAACCCACGCCGTTCCGAAATGCCGAGCGCCTTGGCAATCCGCCATGCCGCCCAGTTGGAAAGCCCGATGTAGCGAACCAGCCCGCGCGAGACGAGATCGTCCAGCGCCCTCAATGTCTCGTCGATCGGCGTGACGGTATCCGTACCGTGTATCTGGTAGAGATCGATATGATCCACCTGCAGCCGCTCAAGGCTCTTCTCGACAGAATCCATGATATGCCCGCGCGACGCACCCCGGTCGTTCGGCTTGTCGCCCATCTGCCCCAAGAATTTGGTCGCGATCACGATGTCCTTGCGGGCAATACCGACATTGCGGATGGCCTGACCAAGCATCCGCTCCGAATTTCCGAAAGAATAGACATCGGCCGTATCGACGAAATTGACACCGGCCTTGATCGAACGATCGAGGATACGATCCGCCGCGTCTTGATCGACCCCGGCGATCTTGCCCCACAGCGCCGCATTGCCGGCCTCACCGAAGGTCATCGTACCAAGGCACAGTTCGGATACGAACAGCCCTGTATTGCCCAATTGATTGTATCGCATGAACGGCTCCATCTGGGAGATATGTATATGAAATGAGAAGGTGCCCCTGCCGCAGGACTGCACAGTCCGCGAAAGACACGGAGCATCAATAACCGACCTTCATCGGTTTTGCAATATAAACGGAGGAGGCTCCGCTTACAAAAATCTGCCTGACACGAGCTTCAGGTCAAAGCAGTCACGCAACGTCGGCGACTGAACCCGTCTCGATACGCTCCGCACCGCCAAATATCTCGAAATCCTCGCCACGCGTCAGCGCCACGAGCGTCATGCCAGCTTCTTCTGCGGTGCGAATGGCAAGCGCTGTCGGCGCCGAAATCGCAACCAGCGTCGAGCTTCCGAGGATTGCCGTCTTCTGCACCATCTCCACCGAAATGCGGCTGGTGACGACGACAATGCCCTCAGCACCCTTTCTCCCGGCACGAAACACCGCTCCGGCAAGCTTGTCGAGCGCGTTATGCCGGCCGACATCCTCGCGAACGGCAATCAGCCCCTCGCCGGGAATGAAGAAGCCCGCACCGTGCACGGCCCGCGTTTCGGCATGCAGCGGCTGCGCCCCGTTCAGCGCCGCCATGGCGTCGGTAATATCCTTCGGCGTCAACGACATCCGGATCGCAGAAACATCCGGCACGACACGCATGGCCTGCTCGATCGACTCGATGCCGCATAGCCCACAGCCCACCGGGCCAGCCATATGCCGCCGCCGGGTGCGGAGCGCATCCTCCTTGTCTTCCGCCAACAGGACCTGCACGTCGAGACCCTGCCCCTCGTCCAGAACCATGATGTCCTCGATCTCGGCCACGGAGCTAATGATGCCCTCCGTCAGGCTGAAACCGACAGCGAAATCTTCGAGATCCGCCGGCGTCCCCATCATCACCGCATGGGTGGAACCACCATAGGAAAACGCGATCGGCACCTCCTCGGGCACCGAGCGCGAGCCAGCGCGAACAACGCCATTGCGGCGAATGATTTCCTGCGCGACGGTGGTCGTCCTGAAGCCGGCCATCGGCTCTCCTTGATCTTCTATCATCGATGCGCTTATCCGCGCCGCCTCTGAGAGGCATCGATATTATGAAATGCTTCGGGCTTAAGCCGCCAGTTCATGCGCGTCGACCCTGGAGCTGAAAAACTATGCCTCCGAAGCATCCAGCGCAAGCCCGCGTGCCTCGTGCAGCAAGGCGGAAACCAGCGGCGTAAATGGCTCACGATAAGGTGCCACAAGCCCCACCATATGCTTCGCCTCCGGCTCTACGATCGGGATCATGCGCAGGCTCTTGGTAAAACCGAAGGATTTCGCCACATTGCGCGGCATGATGCTGGCCCAGCGACCGGTCGCCACATGCGAAAGCAGCACAACCATGGAATTCGATTCCAGCATCGGCGTAATCGAGACACCTGCATTGGTCAGATGCTGGTTGATGATCCTGCGGTTCTGCATGTCCGGTGTCAGCAGGCACAAACGCATATCCGCCATATCGGCCCAGCTAACGCTCTCGCGATCGGCATGAGGCGTACCCTCGGCCGTTACCAGCGTATAATTTTCCGAATAGAGCGGAACGCTGGTCACGCGACCGAGCGGCTCGTTATCCAGATAAGTGATGCCGGCATCGATCTCGAAATCGTCGAGCTGTGACAGCACCTGCAGCGAATTGCGTGAGACGATCGAGAAGGTCACGTTCGGATGCTTTTCCTGAAAAGGCTCCGTCAGCCGCGGCACCATGGCAAGCGCGGTCGGAATGACGGCGAGCCTGATATGCCCTGCCAACCCCTTGCGCGCCGCCCGCATCTCTTCACGCATTGTGCGGGCATCGCCGACGATGCGTTTTGCCCATTCCAGCACCCGCTGCCCTTCCGGCGTCAGCCCCTGATAGCGCGATCCGCGCACCACGAGCTGAACACCAAGCTGTTCCTCCAGGTGCCGGATGGCGGCAGAAAGCGAAGGCTGAGCGATGCCGCATTCCTCGGCAGCGTGCCCGAAATGACCTTCCCGCGCCAGAACGATGAAGAATTCCAGCTTGTCGATCATCGCGGCACCGCAAAGGATTTGAGAGAATAGGCGCCCTCCGTTGGCAGTCTCTCCTCTATGGACAGCCAGTCGCGCGCAACGCTGGCATAGTCCTCTGCCCTTCGCCGTAAAAACCCCGTCAGCAGAAGTTCGCGACGAAGCGAAGGAGAAAGCTGTTCGACTGCTTCTCCGAACGCGCCTGCAAGACCATCGGTCGCCGCATCCGGAAGCGCGCTGATCAACGCCATCCCCGGCGTCGGGCGCGTGCAGCCAATCACCTCGACCGCATCAGCCTCAGGCATATAGCGCTGCGCCAGCGTGAAGGAGACGACATCGATCGCCGCAAGCTCCGCTTCGCCATTTGCAACAGCCCTTATAGAGGCACGATGCCCGCCGGATGCACGAATATCCACTTCCTCCATCTGCGCGCCGGCAGCCACGAGCGACAGCATCAGCGTCGCAAAGCCGGACTGGGAGCTGAACTCGTTGATCACGACAGGCCCACGAAACCTCTCAAGCTTCGTGGAGCGCCCCTTCGGCACAATCAGCAGGCTGTAATAACAGCCGGGCGCACAGCCTATATCATAAGCGGGAGACCCGATCAGCCGGACATGACGGTTAAGATCCATGGCAAAGGGCAGAGCGCATGTCTGCCCGAATACAAGATCGGGAGAATGCCACATCGCCACCAGATCATCCTGCCGCGTCAGGGCTTCTGGCGCATCGATACCCCGACGCAACAGGCAGCCCCTGAGCAAGGTCCAGAACTCGTCCATGGCCGTGGAAATTTCCGGCCAGTCATACATGGGTAGGCCTGCGAGCATCTCGTCCTCGACATTGTCAGGACAAGTTCTATCCCTTCCTGCTCGACCCTGCCAACAGGCAAATCGACAGGACTCTGCAAGCTACATCCATCTAAGCTTATGGCTTAGATCCGCAGAGAGTCGGAAAGCTCCTTGAGCATCTGCGCGCTGCGTGTCAGCGCCTGCTGCTCAGACTGTTCGAGATCGGGAAGGAGATCGGCCGTCACACCCCGCGCGCCGACGACACGCGGCAAAGACAAGGTCACGTTATCGACGCCGGCAACATGATCCGTATGGATCGAGACGGAAAGCACCGAACCCTCATCCCGCGTGATTGCCCGGACGATCCGGGCGATACCCGCGCCGATGCCGTAATAGGTCGCCCCCTTGCCCTCGATGATCTTGTAGGCGGCATTGCGCACGTCGTGGTCGATCGCCTTGCGGACGTCTTCGGTGATCGGCCGGCCTAGCTGCGCGGCAAACGAAATGAGATCGGCCGAACCGGCCACCGCGCCCGACCATGCCAGAACCTCGCTATCTCCATGCTCACCGATGACGAAAGCCGGAATCGACTGCGGCGAGATTTCGATATGACGGGCGAGCAGGCTGCGGAACCGCGCCGTATCGAGGATCGTGCCAGACCCGATGACCCGGTTGCGCGGCAGGCCGGAAATCTTCGCCGCGATATGGGTGATGATATCGACCGGATTGGCCGCAACGAGCAGGATCGGATCAGGCACGACAGCAAGGATCTCGCTGACGATGCTGCGAATGACGGCAGCGTTCCGTTCCAGAAGCTCAAGCCGCCCCTCGCCCGGACGCTGCCCGACACCGGCCGAAAGCACCACGATCCCTGCCCCGGCGAGATCCGAATAACCGCCGGCCCGCACCCGCGTGGCGGACATGAACGGCACGGCATGAGAAATATCCTCGGCCTGCGCCACCGCAAGGGCCTCGTTCTTGTCCACGAACACGATCTCGTTGGCATAACCGGCGATAGCCAGCGCAAAGCCCGCCGAACTGCCCACCATGCCTGCACCGACAATGCCAATCTTCATCGCAATCACTCCATGAAATACGACAACCATAGCAGTTCGGCGTCACGGCGCCATGGCGAAATCAGCCGATTCGTGTGGCGCAAAGACGCTCTTCATCCAGCACCACGCCAAGCCCCGGCGCATCGCCCAATTCCAGCCAGCCGTCGCGATGCCTGAGTGGCGAAACCATCGGATAATCCCGCCGGGCCTCGCTCCATTCAGGATTGTCGTAGGGATATTCAAGAAAGGGCGCATCGCCTGCCCCGGCCGTCAGATGCGCATTGGCGAGAACCCCGATCCCGTTCGTCCAGCTATGCGGCGTGAACATCACCCCCGCCTCTCGCGCTTGGTAGACAAGCCGCCTGCAACCGGTAATGCCGCCCACCAGCGCCACATCCGGCTGGATCACGTCAAAGGCGCGCTCCTCGATGATGTCGCGAAATTCATAAAGCTCACGGGTCATCTCTCCCCCGGCAATCCTCACCGATGTCGCCTCCTTCAGGGCTTTCATGCCCTTGCGGTCGGAACGGAACAGCGGCTCCTCCATCCAGTAGATGCCGAGCTTCTCCAACTCGTTTGCCACGGCAAGCGCATCCTTGAAGGTCCAGGGCAGCGCCGTA
Source organism: Neorhizobium sp. UBA3556 (assembly GCA_002376235.1). Classification (GTDB taxonomy): domain Bacteria; phylum Pseudomonadota; class Alphaproteobacteria; order Rhizobiales; family Rhizobiaceae; genus Neorhizobium. The sequence continues at coordinate 108,011 of DFNX01000001.1, forward strand.
TCCCAGGGCATCCGCCAGCCCTGATTACAATCCACCATCAGCTCCAAACGGCCACCGACCCGCGCCCTGATCGCCTCCAGCGCCTTCACGTCATCACGCCAGCTTGAGCGGCCGCCCCTCGAGGACGAAAACCGCACCTTCATCGCCGGAAAACCTTCGTCGAGATAGCGCTCTGCCTGATCGGCCATCGCCGGCGGATCGCGCAGCACGCCGGAAGAGGCATAGAGCCTCACCCTTTCCGACCGGCCGCCGAGCATACGCCAGACAGGCTCACCGGTAATCTTGCCGGAAAGATCCCACAGCGCCAGATCCAGCGGCCAGCAGCGGCCATAATGAAAGTTGATATGCGAGAGCACCTCGTAATGCCGCTCCAGATGCCGTGGATCCTCTCCGATAAACAGGTCCTCATGGCCATCGAACCCTTTCATCAGGTCGCCAGACCCGATCCCCTCGCGCCCTTCGTCATCCTTCACCCTGACGATCGTCGCATCGAAATGCCCCCGTGCCCTCCCGTCCCAGCTCGCCTTGAATGGCGGATCGAGAGGGAGACGGTGATGGGTGATATCTATGGATGCGATGCGGGCCATATGGTCCTCTCCCACTTCAGACTATGCGTCTCACGGCTGCTTGTATTTGGATCCTCGGGTCACCCTCGGGTTAAATCCGAGGGTGACCCGAGGATCCAGACACAAGCGCGACGACCTTCACCGTATCAACATGCGATCGAGAAAACCTCACCCGAACTGCTGCCAGATCGTCTTGTAGTCACAATACTTGTCGATCGCATGCACCGAGCGATCCCGCCCGAAACCGGACTGCTTGAAACCGCCGAACGGTGTGGAAAAGTTCGACATGTCATAGGTGTTGATCCAAACCGTTCCGGCATGCAGCGCCTCGGAAAAGCGATGCGCCCGGTCCATGTCTCTGGTGAACACCGCACCGGCAAGCCCGTAGATCGTATCATTCGCAAGCCGCAGAGCCTCCTCCTCCGTATCGAAAGGGATCGCCGCCAGAACCGGACCAAAGATCTCCTGCCGCGCCAGGCTCATGTCGTTGGTCATGTCGACGAACACGCCGGGAGAGATGTAATAACCGCCGGTCTCCGACATCACCTGCTTAGCTCCGAAGGCACGACGCGCGCCCTCCTTCTCGCCGGCTGCGATCATGCCGAGCACCTTTCGCATATGGGCCTCCTCGATCAGCGCACCGATCTGTGCCGACGGCTCGAACGGATGTGCCAGCGCAATATCGCTCTTCGTCACCGCCTCGATCTTCTCGATCAATCTTTCCTGCACCGAGCGCTGCACCAGAAGCCGTGTCGAGGCATGGCAGGTCTCGCCGGAATTGTAGAAACAGCCCCAAGCCACGGCGGACGCCGCCGCATCGAGATCGGCATCTTCGAATACGACAAGCGGCGACTTGCCGCCCAGTTCGAGCGCCACGCGCTTGACGTTGGATTGCGCCGCATAACCCATGATCAGCTTGCCGACCTCGGTCGAGCCAGTGAATGCAATCATGTCAACATCCATATGCAGCGTCAGCGGCTTGCCCGCCTCTTCGCCATAGCCGGTAACGACATTCAGGACACCGACCGGAAGCCCCGCTTCGACCGCCAGCGCCGCGAGCCGGATCGCCGTGAGCGACGACTGCTCGGCCGGCTTCAGCACCACCGAATTGCCGGCCGCAATCGCCGGCCCAAGCTTCCAGGCATCGATGATCATCGGATAGTTCCACGGCGTGATCGCTCCGATCACGCCGAGCGGAACCTTGCGCACCAAAGCCCGCGCATTCGGCCCGGTCGGCGCAATCTCGTCGTAGAGCTTGTCGATCATTTCCGCATAGAACTGGATGCCATCGGCGCAGAGCCGGACATCGACATTGAGCGACGCCAGCACCGGCTTGCCGACATCCAGCGTCTCCAGCATCGCCAGTTCTTCGCCATGAGCGCGGATCAGTTCGGCCCATTTCAGCATGATCTTCTTTTTCTCGAGCGGTTCTTTTCTGCGCCAGACGCCACTTTCGAAGGCCGCCCGCGCGGAGGCGACTGCAAGATCGACATCCGTGGCTCCACCGCGTGCGAGAACTGCACCCCGCTTTCCGTCCATCGGTCGGGTGCGGATCAATGTCTCCCCGGACAAGGCATCGCGATACTCGCCGTCGATGAAATGCCGCCCCTCCAACTTGAGACAGGCGAGTGCATTCTCCCAATAGTCCCGACTGTAGGTCTTTGTCATCGCAGCTCCTCGTCAAAGCGTTTTCGGCAGCGCCATCATCGTCGCTGCAAAGGCGTCGATATCGGCATCCGTGACCTGTCGAACGGTCGAGCCTCGCATCGGCTGGTTCTCGGGCGCTCGCATTTCCGCGGCCAGATCTTGAGCGGAGAAGGCCTCGAATGCATTCGGCAAGGCCCGCTCGACGCCACAGCGATCCATCAGCCCGGAGACGAAGGCTGGCAGTTGGGCAGCACCAGATAGTCCGATAGCCCTCGCTGCCTCGTTGAGGTCAGGCGTGTCGCTTTCTACCAGCCACGGCAGCGTCGCCTCGAAACCGAGCGCCGTCGCCAGCCCGTGATGCACGGCGCCAAGCCCCGCCAGCGCATGGCTGATGTTGTGGGCGATCGCCGTGCCGCAATTGTCGATAGCGATACCGGCATAACAGGATCCCAGCAGCACCTTGCCCCGCGCTTCCAGATTGCCCGGCACCTTGACCGCCGCTACCAGCGAGCCTGAAACCAGCCGCATGGCCTCATGCGCATAGAGCTTTGTTCCGGCATGAGTCCAAAGGGGAGCGTTGCGGTTGGTAGCAGCCTCGAAGGCGTGAATGAAGGCGTCCATGCCGCACCATGCGGTCAGGTTCGGCGGCAGCGATATCGTCAGTTCGGGATCCAGCAGCACCAGATCCGCCTTGGTTTCCGGCCCCCAGATCCAGAGTTTCTTGCCCTCCGGCCCGGTAAAGATATTGGTGGCCGAAGTCTCCGACCCGGTACCTGCCGTGGTCGGCACCATGATCTTCTTTAGCGGTTTCTCCGGCAGGGGATTGGCGGCCAGCGCGTAGAACATCGGGGCCTCGCCCGAAGCAGCACAGCAAGCCGCCACCTTTGCAATATCGAGCGCCGAACCACCACCGACACCGATGACCATATCCATGCCTTCCGCCATCTCGCTGGCGGCCCGCAGATGGGCAATCTTGGGTTCACCGGAAAAGCCGGAATAGATTTGCGCAGCCACGCCCTTCTGATCCAGGGAACCGATCATCTCTTCGGCGAGCCCGGATCGGGCAAGAAAACCATCCATCACGATGAGTACATCAGAGATGTCGTCAAAACGTCTGACGGCATTGACCAGCCCCTTCGATATGCCGGGGCCGAATTCGATTTCGGGAACGGAGGAGGACGAGAATTTCACGATGCACCACCAGAGCGAAGGTTACCAGAACACTCTGCATCACAATCTCAGCTCTTCAAATCCATCGAATTATCGGCTTAATTGATAATCTGAAGTTATGGAGAGAGGCATGCTCGACCGCATACCGCTGGAAGCTTTCCGGGTTTATGACGCCGCCTGCCGCTTCATGAACTTTTCCCGCGCCGGGCGCGAGCTGCACATCACTCAGGCCGCCGTCAGCCGCCGTATCCAGGGACTTGAGGAACAGCTCGGGGCAAAACTCTTCACCCGCCGCGGCCGCAATCTTGCCCTGACGCCGGAAGGCGAGCGGCTGGCCCAACGGGTTCGCGCCACGCTCGAATATCTGGAGGAAAGCCTTGAACCTTTTCGTGGCGGTGGCCTGGAGACAATCTCGATTGCCGCCAGCGGCTCCGTCTCGCATCTCTGGCTCGCCAAGCGCCTCAAGGATTTCGACAACGGCACCCCATCCGTCTCCGTCAGGCTGCTGACCACGGACACCCCATCCGAACTTGCTTCCGAGGCCAACGATCTCGTCATTCTCTATTCTACGGGTGAACACCCGCGCTGGAACCTGACGCCGCTGATGAAGGAGGTGCTTGTGCCGGTCGCCTCGCCGGAGTTCGTCGAAAGAAACCACCTCGACCCCACAACGATCCGGCCCGATGAGATCGCCCGTCTCGATCTGATCGACTACGAGCGCTTCAACGCCCACTGGATCTCATTCCGCCAGTGGTTCACGCGGCTTGCCGATCCGCCCAGGGAACGCGTTGCACCCCGCCTCTCCTTCTCCACCTATTCGCTGGCGATCGATGCAGCTTTGCGTGGCGAAGGCGTCACACTCGGCAGCACCGGCCTCGTTGCCGATGAACTGGCTTCGGGTGCTCTCATCGAGCTTGGCTCGCAGCGGCTCGACACCGGCTACGGCTACCACCTTGGCATGCCGCGTTATCGCTCGCTCACACCGGGCGCGGCACGGCTGCACCATCATTTGCTATCGGAAGTATAGGCAGAAGCGGCTACAGTTGACGAGCGAGCTTAAAACGCAAAAAGCGGCCCGCAAGGACCGCTTTCTTTAAAGTCTGATGTCGCGCAAAATTTATGCAGCGACGACGATACCGTTCAGCTGAGTCAGGTCCGTCAGGAACTGTTCCAGACGGGTCTTGTGCTCGTCGCCGGTCGCCTTGCCGAGTTCGGCCTGGGTGTTTTCGATGCGACGCTGCAGCGTGTCCACGGTCAGTTCGTTGGCCGGGATGGCGGCATCCGCCAGCAGCGTGCAGCTGTCCGGCAGGATATCGGCAAAACCGCCGAACACCACGTATTTGTTCACCTGTCCGGAAGCGAGCTTCACCGTGACAACACCCGGCTTGATCGTCGTCATCGTCGGTGCGTGTTCGGCAAGGACCGTCATTTCACCAAGCATGGCCGGGATAACGACTTCGGAGACCTTTTCCGAAACGTAGAGGCGCTCGGGCGAAACCAGTTCAAAAATGAAAGCGTCGGCCATGAAGGTCCACTTCCCCTTAATTCGCAGGCAATTGGCATGTCCTGCACAAAATCGCGTGTCTTATGCAGGAAGAATGACGCGCCGATAATCCAGCGCGCCGTTCCGTCTTGATTTTTAAGCGGCGGCTGCCAGCTTCTTGGCCTTTTCCATCGCTTCTTCGATGGAGCCGACCATGTAGAAGGCTGCTTCCGGCAGGTGGTCGTATTCGCCGTTGACCAAGCCCTTGAAGCCCTTGATCGTGTCTTCGAGAGCAACCAGCTTGCCCGGCGAACCGGTGAAGACTTCGGCCACGAAGAAAGGTTGCGACAGGAAGCGCTCGATCTTGCGGGCGCGGGCAACGGTCATCTTGTCCTCTTCGGACAGTTCGTCCATGCCGAGGATGGCGATGATGTCCTGCAGCGACTTGTAGCGCTGAAGCGTCGTCTGAACCTTACGAGCGATCTCGTAGTGCTCTTCGCCTACAACCAGCGGGTCGAGCATGCGCGAGGTGGAGTCAAGCGGGTCAACTGCCGGGTAGATACCCTTTTCAGCGATCGAACGCGACAGAACCGTCGTTGCGTCCAGGTGGGCGAACGAAGTTGCTGGTGCCGGGTCGGTCAAGTCGTCGGCGGGAACGTAGATAGCCTGAACCGAGGTGATCGAGCCCTTGGTTGTGGTGGTGATGCGTTCCTGCATCGAGCCCATGTCGGTTGCGAGCGTCGGCTGATAACCAACGGCCGAAGGAATACGGCCGAGCAGAGCCGACACTTCTGAACCAGCCTGGGTAAAGCGGAAGATGTTATCGACGAAGAACAGAACGTCCTGGCCCTTGTCGCGGAAGTCTTCAGCGATCGTCAGACCGGTCAGAGCGACGCGAGCACGTGCGCCCGGCGGTTCGTTCATCTGGCCATAAACCAGCGCAGCCTTGGAGCCTTCGCCGCCGCCGTGCTTGTTGACGCCCGATTCGATCATTTCGTGGTAAAGGTCGTTACCTTCACGGGTACGTTCACCAACGCCGGCGAATACGGAGTAACCGCCGTGTGCCTTTGCAACGTTGTTGATCAGTTCCATGATGAGAACCGTCTTGCCAACGCCGGCGCCGCCGAACAGGCCGATCTTGCCGCCCTTCGCGTAAGGCGCGAGAAGGTCTACGACCTTGATGCCGGTGACCAGAATCTGGCCTTCGGTGGACTGCTCGACATAGGCCGGAGCGTCCTGGTGGATGGCGCGCAGGTGCGTGCGGTCCAGCGGACCGGCTTCGTCGACCGGCTCGCCGATGACGTTCATGATACGGCCGAGCGTGTGCTCACCAACCGGAACCGAGATCGGAGCGCCCGTATCGGTGACCTTCTGGCCGCGGACGAGACCTTCGGTCGAGTCCATGGCGATGGTGCGGACCTGGTTTTCACCAAGGTGCTGCGCGACTTCGAGAACCAGGCGGTTGCCGTTGTTCTCTGTTTCGAGTGCGTTGAGGATCGCCGGCAGTTCGCCGTCGAACGCGACGTCTACGACAGCGCCGATAACCTGGGTCACTTTGCCGAGGGACGAGCCCGTTGCGGTAGCCATGATTCTTACCCTCTTCTTTTCGGTCAGAGCGCTTCCGCGCCCGAAATGATTTCGATGAGTTCCTTGGTGATCTGTGCCTGGCGCTGACGGTTATAGGACAGCGTCAGCTTGTTGATCATGTCACCAGCGTTGCGCGTTGCGTTGTCCATAGCGGACATCTGCGCACCGTAGAAGGAAGCGTTGTTTTCCAGCAGAGCTTTGAAGATCTGCACTGCGATATTCTTCGGCAGCAGGTCTTCGAGGATTTCCTCTTCGCTCGGCTCGTATTCGTAATGAACCGAAGAACCTTCAGCGGGCTCTACAGTTTCGAACCGTGCCGGAATGAGCTGCTGAGCGGTTGCGACCTGCGCGATCACCGACTGGAAGCGCGCGAAGAACAGCGTTGCGACATCGAACTCGCCAGCATTGAACATGTCCAGCACCTTGCCAGCGACTTCGTCGGCCTGGACGAAGCCCAGCTGCCGCACTTCGCGGAAGGTGATGTAATGGACGATGTTGTCCTTGAACGAGCGACGCAGAACGTCATTGCCCTTGCGGCCGACCGTCAGGATCTTGACCGTCTTGCCTTCAGCGATGAGCTTCAGGGCATGGTCACGCGCCAGACGAATGATCGAGGAGTTGAAACCGCCGGCAAGGCCGCGCTCGCCGGTGGCAACGATCAGGAGATGAACCTGATCCTTGCCGGTGCCGGAAAGCAGAAGCGGTGCACCCGCGTTGCCGGCATTGGCAGCCGAAAGGCTCGCCAGTACCTTGTTCATCCGCTCTGCGTAAGGACGGGCGGCTTCGGCCGCTTCCTGCGCACGACGCAGCTTCGCCGCGGCGACCATTTTCATCGCCTTGGTGATCTTCTGCGTCGCCTTGACGGAGGCGATCCGGTTTTTCAGATCCTTAAGTGAAGGCATCCGTTATCGGTCCTTAAGCTAGATCCGTACTTTTAGGCGAAAGACTTCGAATAGGCGTCGAGCGCCGACTTGAGCTTCGCCTTCGTGTCGTCCGAGATCTGCTTCTCGGTGCGGATCGTGTCGAGAACGTCCTTGCCTTCCGAACGGAGGTAAGAGAGCAGACCCTGTTCGAACTTGCCGACATCGGACACCGCGATCTTGTCGAGGTAGCCATTGACGCCTGCAAAGATCACCGAAACCTGTTCTTCCGTCTTGAGCGGCGAGAACTGCGGCTGCTTCAGGAGTTCCGTCAGACGTGCACCACGGTTCAAGAGGCGCTGCGTCGAGGCATCGAGGTCGGAACCGAACTGGGCGAACGCTGCCATTTCGCGATACTGGGCAAGTTCGCCCTTGATCGAACCGGCAACCTGCTTCATCGCCTTGACTTGAGCGGCCGAGCCAACGCGGGAAACCGACAGACCGACGTTAACGGCCGGACGGATGCCCTGGTAGAACAGGTCTGTTTCGAGGAAGATCTGGCCGTCGGTGATGGAGATCACGTTGGTCGGAATGAAGGCCGAAACGTCGTTACCCTGGGTTTCGATGACCGGCAGAGCCGTCAGCGAACCGGCGCCGCGCTCGTCGGAGAGCTTTGCAGCGCGCTCGAGGAGACGCGAATGGAGATAGAAGACGTCGCCCGGATAAGCTTCGCGGCCCGGAGGACGACGCAGAAGCAGGGACATCTGGCGATAGGCGACGGCCTGCTTGGAAAGGTCGTCATATGCGATCAGCGCGTGCTGGCTGTTGTCGCGGAAATATTCGCCCATGGCGGCACCGGCGAACGGTGCGAGATACTGCATCGGAGCCGGGTCCGAAGCGGTAGCAGCGATAACGATGGAGTAAGGCAGTGCGCCGCGCTCTTCGAGAACCTTGACGAACTGGGCAACGGTCGAACGCTTCTGGCCGATAGCAACGTAAACGCAGAACAGCTTGTCGTTTTCCGGGCCGTTGTCGTGGATCGGCTTCTGGTTCAGGAACGCGTCGAGAATGATAGCGGTCTTGCCGGTCTGGCGGTCGCCGATGACGAGTTCGCGCTGGCCACGGCCAACCGGGATCAGAGCGTCGATGGCCTTGAGGCCGGTCGACATCGGCTCATGAACCGACTTGCGCGGAATGATGCCGGGAGCCTTGACGTCGACGCGCGAACGGCGGGTCGCGTTGATCGGGCCCTTGCCGTCGATCGGGTTGCCGAGCGCGTCAACGACGCGGCCAAGCAGTTCCGGACCAACCGGAACGTCAACGATGGCGCCGGTCCGCTTGACGGTGTCGCCCTCCTTGATCGAACGGTCGGAACCGAAGATAACCACGCCGACATTGTCGGATTCGAGGTTCAGAGCCATGCCCCGGACGCCGCCCGGAAACTCGACCATTTCACCAGCCTGCACGTTGTCGAGACCGTAGACGCGGGCAATGCCGTCACCAACGGACAGGACCTGGCCGACTTCCGAAACTTCGGCATCCTGGCCGAAATTCTTGATCTGGTCCTTGAGAATTGCGGAAATTTCCGCTGCACGGATATCCATCAGCCGACCTCTTTCAATGCAAGCTTAAGGGTGGAAAGTTTGGTGCGAAGGGACGTATCGATTTGACGCGAACCGACCTTGACGATCAGGCCGCCGAGGATCGACGGATCGATCGTAACGGCGATGGTTACGTCCTTGCCGGTCACGCCCTTCAGCGCCGACTTGAGTTCTTTTTCCTGCGTTGCAGTCAACGCATGCGCCGAAGTGACTTCGGCCGAAATTTCACCGCGATGCGCAGCGGCGATCTCGCGATAGGAGCGGATCATGCCCGGCAAGGCGAAGAGGCGGCGATTGCCGGCCACGACTTTCAGGAAGTTCAGGACAGTGACGGAAAAACCTGCCTTTTCGGCAACGGCGCTGACCGCCTTCTGCTGTTCTTCGGCAGAAAAGACCGGGCTCGCCACCAGGCGCCGCAGGTCTTCGCTTTCGTCCATCATCGCCTGGAACCGATCGAGATCGGCACCGACTGCATCGATAGAACCAGCTTCGGACGCAAGTTCGAAGAGCGACAGAGCGTAGCGCTCAGCGACACCGGAAATAAGCGGGGATGTCTCAGCCACAGGCATAGTTTCCCTGAATTACACCCCAAGCACCAAGCCCGAAAACGACGATCAGGCAAGACCTTGAAATTTATTGAATTTCCATCGGAACCCGCAGAGCCTCCGCTTGCTGTTTCCAACGTTCGCGGTTCGTCTAGCATAGGATGTAGGGACTCGCAACACGGCTGAGCGCCGAAAAAGCCCACCTGTCAAAGGCATCCAGACTTTATTCGCAGCTTTCACCCGCAATTCCGGGCGATAGGCATCGCAGCGCGGCGATATGCGACATTAGATGTAGCCGAACACATAGGCGAGCGGCGCAGCCGACAATACACTTTCAAGTAGAAAAAACGCAATATTCTGCGGCGTTACGCCGCGATCGGCGAAGATTGACACCAGCCTTCCAACTGCACCGAGCGCAAGCACCACGCCGGTCGCCATATAGAACCAGTCCTGTGCCAGAAGAACCGGCAACACACCAAGCCCCATGTAACGCGCGCCCGCGGCCCTGACCGAGCCGTAGCCTTCCGGCCTTACCTCTCCGACCTGAAAGGCGGAAAGTCGCAGGCAAGTGCCTGGAAGCAGGAAGATCAGCAGGCCAAGCAGCGCCGTTACGGCACAGCCGATAAAAGCGACCTGTTCGTTCAGTTCAGTCGGGAAGTAGAATTCCATGCCGTCGCACCCCTTCGAATCGCACTGATTCTAGCCAACAGGGTAAACAAGTCGCAAAGATTAGCTGCACATCACAAAACATCCCGTTGCGTGAAGACGGACGGGATTTCCAAGCGGGAGGCTAAAGGAAACTCTGCGGATCGACGTCGAGCTGAACCTGAACGGTTCCGCGAACCTTGGGGCCATTGCCGAGCATCGATTTCAAAAATGCCTGCATATCGGAATTGCGCCGCCCATGAACGAGCAACCGGAAGCGATAACGACCGCGCACGAGCGCGATCGGCGCTTCCGCCGGCCCCAGCACCGCGATGCCGGAAACATGCGGAGCCGCCGCACGAAGCCCGCGCGCATGGTTCTCAGCATCCGCCCGAGTATCGGCAGAGACGATCAGCGATGCCAGCCGCCCGAACGGCGGCAAAAGCGCCTTTTCGCGCTCGTTGATCTCCCGTTCGTAAAACGCCGTGGAATCACCCGAAACGATCGCCTGCATCACCGGATGCATAGGCTGAAAAGTCTGGATCAGGCCATGGCTCTTCAGGCCGGTTCTGCCGGCACGTCCCGTCACCTGACTGAGCAGCTGGAAAGTCCGCTCGGCTGCCCGCGGGTCGCCATTCGAGAGGCCAAGATCCGCATCGACGATGCCGACCAGTGTCATCAGCGGAAAGTTATGCCCCTTGGCGACAAGCTGGGTGCCGATGACGATATCGACGTCACCCTTGGCGATCGCTTCCAGCTCCAGCCGCATGCGCTTGACGCCGCCAAGAATATCCGAGGACATCACGATCGTGCGGGCATCCGGAAAATGCTTTTCGACCTCTTCGGCGATACGCTCAACGCCAGGACCGCAGGCGACGAGATGGTCGAACGTGCCGCATTCAGGACAGGCTTCCGGCGTCGGCTGGTGATAGCCGCATTGATGGCACTGGATCTGGTTTCTGAACCGGTGCTCGACCAGCCAGCTCGAACATTGCGGGCACTGGAACCGGTGACCGCAGACCCGGCAGAGCGTCAGCGGCGCATAACCGCGACGATTGAGGAACAGCAGCGACTGTTCCTTTTTCTCCAGCGTCCGCCCCATCGCCCTCAGGAGCAGCGGCGACAGAAACCCGCCACGTTCGGGCGGATGCCGGCGCATGTCGATCAGGTGCAGATCGGGCAGTGCCGCATCGCCGAAACGGGTCGGCAACTGCACGAGATTGTAGCGCCCGGACAAACCGTTGACCTGGCTTTCCACGGAGGGTGTGGCGGACACCAAAACGACCGGAAAATCGCCGATCCGCGCCCGCACCACAGCCATGTCGCGCGCATTGTAGAAAACGCGGTCTTCCTGCTTGTAGGCGGGATCATGCTCCTCGTCGACGATGATCAGGCCAAGCTCTTCGAAGGGCAGGAACAGCGCAGACCGCGCCCCCGCAACCACCCTCACCTCACCCGTCACCACCCCGCGCCAGACTTTTTCGCGCATGCGCGGAGAAAGATCGGAATGCCATTCGGCAGGCTTTGCCCCAAACCGCTGCTCGAACCGCTCGAGAAAGGCCGGCGTCAGCGCGATTTCCGGCAAAAGGATCATCACCTGCTTGCCGCGCCGCAAAGTCTCGGCCACCGCCTCGAAATAGACCTCCGTCTTACCCGAGCCGGTAACCCCGTCGATCAATGAGGCGGCAAACCCGCCCTGTCGGATCGAGCCGACGATTTCTTCGGCCGCATATTTTTGCGGTCCCTCGATGCGCGGCGCGATGTAATCCGGTTCCGGCCGCGCCACAACGGGCGGCGGGGCGAGGAATACCGTGTCGAACATCCCCTGCTTGATCAACCCGTCGATGACGCTGAGCGAAACACCGGCCGCATTCGCCATGCCGCTGCGCGTCCACGGCACGTCCTGTTCCTTCGCAAGGTCAAGCACACGGGTTCTGGCTGGCGTCAGCCGGTCCGGCTCGCCACCGAGATACCGCAGGCCCTCCACCATCGGCTCGGGATCGAGTGCTGCCGGCGCGCGGATCGCCATCCGGGCCACAAGGCCTGGAGGAGACAATGTATAGGCAGACACCCAGTCGACGAAATCGCGCATGTCCTTCGACAGCGGCGGACAATCGAACACCAGCGTGATCGGCCGAAGCTTTTTCGGATCCAGCCGCTCGTCATTCTCGCCGTCCCAGACGACACCGATCACCTGCCGCGGCCCGACCGGCACCTGAACGACCGAGCCGGGCTCGATATGCATGCCGTCCGGCACCGCATAACTATAGGCCACCGGCACCGGCAGTGGCACCAGAACCGGCACGACGCGCACCGGCGCCCGCGACGGCGCAAGCGCGTCGCCGAACAGCGAACCCATCATGTCAGAAGAATCTTTGCCCATGCGCGGCGACCATGCATCGGAAGAGAACAAAAGTGAACAGCAAAGAAGGTAAAATCACGCCGCCGAGACGACCTCTGCCTTGCCGAGCCCCGAGAAACGGGTATCCCCATCCTCGGCCAATCCGAAGACTGTGTGATTTTCCAAGGCCTTCGTCACCTCGGCCGGATCGCCTTCCAGCTCCTCCGGCTGGATCATATGCCCGATGGTAAAATCGAACCGGTTGCCCTTCTTGTTGAGCAGTTCATAAAACACCGTCATGTCCCGCAGCTCGGTTGACCATTTGGCGAACCAGTAGAACAGGCCTGAATTGCGCGCAGTGATATGGATCGGCAGGATCGGCAGATTGTATTTGCGGGCCAGACTGACAGCCGACGTCTTCCACGGCCGTTCGTTGAGCTTGCCGCCTTCCCAATAGGCGATACGACCGGACGGAAACAGCACCAACACCTTGCCATCCTCGACCGCCTTGTTGGTTAGAACCAGCGTCTCGCGGGTCTTCAGCTTGCTCTTATATTCGTCGCGCCACTCGACCGGGATGATCATTTCGGCGAAGCGCGGATTGACGCGCACCGCATCGCGATTGGCAAACACCATCAGGTCCGGCCGTTTCGCCTTCAACAGGTCGAAGACAGCCACTCCATCGGCAATTCCGGTCGGATGGTTGCTGACCAGAATGAAACCGCCCTTTTCCGGAATACGCTCGGCATGCTTGGCTTCGATCTGCAGCTTCAAGAGGTCGCTCATATATTCAAAGCACTGGAAACCGCTCTTCGGCGCAACGTCGTCGGCGAATTCGATGGCTTTGCCGTATCGCAGCAGCGTGTAGAGAAACGGCCGCATCACCGGCCAGAACGGGCTGCCGACAATGCGCTGGCCGCGTTCGCCGATCAGCGTATCGACGATATGCCCCGGCCGGCCGCGGGAATTGAGTGTGATGGTCTCCGCGAATTGACTGAAGGTCGTCGAATTGTCACGGCGGGCCATACAAACTCCTTGCGCAGGGCAACCTTGTGGCAGCCCTGTATGATAAAACTTTGGCAGACGGCGAAAGGCTTAGTATTTCCGTAACGCTGTCGGTAGCAATCTGGTGCTCCTATCCACCAAAATCAACGGTCGAGACGTTTGAACGAACTGCTGATCATCGCCGCGCCCGATCTTGCCGCCAAGCGCCACGAATGGCTGGAAAGCCTGAAGGACGAACGCCGGCTCTCCCCCAATACGCTTGATGCCTATGAGCGCGACACCCGCCAGTTCCTTACCTTCCTGACCGGCCATCTCGCCGGCCCCCCGAAGATTTCCGACATTCACACGCTTCGCCCGGCAGATCTGCGCTCCTTTCTCGCCGCCCGCCGCCGCGAAGGTTCCGGCTCTCGCTCGCTCGGCCGCCACCTTGCAGGCTTGAGGTCTTTTCTCAGCTACATGGAGCGCCAGGGACTGGTGAATGCCGCAGCAGCCGGTGCTGTGCGTGCGCCAAAACAGCCGAAATCGCTTCCCAAGCCGCTGAGCGACCGGCAGGCGACCAACCTGACCACGACCGAAACCCAGCTTCAGGACGAGCCCTGGATTGCCGCACGTGATGCCGCCGTGCTGGCACTTCTCTATGGCTGCGGCCTGCGTATTTCCGAAGCGCTCGGGCTTCTCCCCGGCGAGATCGAACCGGGCACGACGACATTGCGCATCAAGGGCAAGGGCGGCAAGACCCGCATCGTGCCGCTTCTGCCCGTCGTTGCAGAAGCCGTGACCCGTTATCGTGACATCTGCCCCTACCACCTGACCGATGAAAAGCCGCTTTTCCGTGGTGCCCGCGGCGGCCCATTGCAGCCGGCGATCATCCAGCGGCAAATGCAGAAATTGAGAAGCGCCTTTGGCCTGCCGGATACGGCAACGCCCCATGCGCTGCGTCATTCCTTCGCCACCCATCTTCTGGCCGGCGGCGGAGACTTGCGCACCATCCAGGAACTGCTCGGCCATGCCAGCCTGTCGACAACCCAGGTCTATACCGGCGTCGATACTTCGCGGCTGCTCGAAGTGTATGACCGTGCCCATCCGCGCGCGTAACGCGGGGGCTTGCGAACCAATCGTTAACCAATCCCGTTAAGCATCTGTCGAAGCCGCGATGATACGTTTTGGGTCGATTAATCCGGAATTGTGACATGAATTCTTCATTCCTCGACAGCCCCCTTTTCGAACGCCTGCAGGGTTTTGCCCTTTGGCTGCTCGCATTGCTGCATGTCGCGGCCCTCGCCTCGCTGATCCTCGTCCTCGGTATGCTGTCATCCGCCGATGCACAGGAAGCCGCCTGCCACGGGGTTAATCTCGTCGACGAGATGAAATCGGAAAATCCGGATGCCTATGCCAGGGCGCTTGCGGAAGCCGAAAAGATCCCGAACGCCAAGGGCATTTTCTGGAAAATCGAAAAGCCGGGTGTCGCCACCTCATATCTGCTCGGCACAATGCACGTCACCGATCCGCGCGTCCTCAAGATGCCGTCCGGCGCCGACAAGGCGCTCGCTGACGCCGGGACGATCGTCATCGAATCCAACGAGATCCTGGATGACAAGAAGGCAATGGCCGGCCTTCTCGCGAAACCTGAACTGACCATGCTCCCCGATGGCAAGACCATCGAAAAGCTGATGAAGCCGGAAGACCTTGCCGTGCTCGATGAAGGCTTGAAAAAGCGCGGCGTCCCGTTGGCGACGGTCTCGCGCATGCAGCCCTGGATGCTGATGTCGCTTGTATCGCTGCCGGCCTGCGAACTCGCCCGCAAGGGAAACACCGCCTTTCTCGACAAGAGCATCGCACTTGATGCCGCAGCCGAGGGAAAACCGGTAAAGGGCCTCGAAACGCTTGCCGAACAGCTCACTGCGATGGCGTCTATCCCGACCGAGATGCATCTGAAATCGCTGGTCGAAACGATCAAACTCGGCCCGAAAATGGATGACGTCTTCGAGACGATGACACAGCTCTACCTCACCGGCGAGATCGGCTTCACCATGCCTTTCCTCAAGCAGGTAGCCCCCGACGGAAGCGACAATGCCGGTTATGCCGAGTTCGAGGAACTGATCGTCACGAAACGCAACCACCTCATGGCCGAACGTGCCGCACCGATCCTCAGCGAAGGCAACGTCTTCATGGCCGTCGGCGCCCTCCATCTGCCCGGCGAAGACGGCCTGGTGGAACTGCTACGTAAACAGGGCTTTACCCTCACGCCCGCTGGCTGAACGGTGGCCGCCTACCCACTCGTCATCCGGCGTATAATATTGGTTTTCCAGTAGAACTGGTGGGCCAGCACACCGAGAATGTGCAGACAGATCAGCACCCAAAGAACCGTCTTCATCCAGCCGATATGGGCGAATGCCGCCATGCTGTTCTTGAAGTAGAAGGCTCCGATCCCGGCGAGCGGCATGATGATGAATATCGCGTAGAACGACCAATGCACGATCGTCGCCACGACGCGCGAAAAGGCCGGCTCCGCTTCCGGATGCGGCGGAGCACCGAGCGCAATGCGAAGACAGAGCCGTGTCAGTGCCAGCGCCAGGATCGCGATCCCCACATAGGCATGGATATTCGCCGAGTTCATGATGTCGGGCGGGATCGGCTTGTCGCCGAAATAGAGTTCCCCGAATGCGGTCATCGCATCCGAAAAGAGAAGGTTGAACAATATCAGCACGGCCATCAGCCAGTGCAGGATGCGCTGCGACACATAGAATGCGGTCTTCATGTCCGTCACTTTCCTGAGAGAGCGATAAGACATGAAGTTTAGGACAGATGCGGAAAAGAAAAAGGCGGGACCGAAGTCCCGCCTTCCGCATGTATGATCTTCCTGGCCGATTACATGTGGATCGGCTTGGCGAAGGTCGAAAGGGCTGCTTCCTTGACGGCTTCCGACATGGTCGGGTGCGCGTGGCAGGTGCGGCCGAGGTCTTCAGACGAACCGGAGAATTCCATCAGAACGGTGATCTCGTGGATCATCTCGCCGGCGCCGAAGCCGACGATGTGACCGCCGAGAACCCGGTCGGTTTCCTTGTCGGCCAGGATCTTGACGAAACCGTCTGTCGCCAGCATCGCGCGGGCGCGACCGTTGGCGGTGAATGGAAACTTGCCGACCTTGTAGGAGATGCCTGCGGCCTTCAGTTCTTCTTCCGTCTTGCCGACCGAAGCGACTTCCGGCTGGGTGTAGACGACGCCCGGAATGACATCGTAGTTCACGTGACCATGCTGGCCGGACAGGATTTCGGCGAGAGCGACACCCTCGTCTTCCGCCTTGTGCGCCAGCATCGGCCCCTTCACAACGTCGCCGATCGCATAGATGCCGGCAACATTTGTCTTGAAGCCACCATCGATTTCGACGCGACCACGGTTGTCGAGTGCCACGCCTGCGCCTTCCAGGCCGAGACCTTCGGTGTAGGGCTTGCGGCCGGTGGAAATCAGCACGACGTCTGCCTCGACGGTCACGGCATCGCCGCCCTTGACCGGCTCATAGGTGACCTTGGCGCCGGTTGCGGTCTTTTCCACGGCCGTGACCTTGGCTTCGGTGCGGATATCCATGCCCTGCTTGGCGATCATCCGCTGGAACTGCTTCGACACGTCGGCATCCATGGCGCCGAGCAGCTTGTCGAGATATTCGATGACGGTAACCTTGGCGCCGAGACGCATCCAGACCGAGCCGAGTTCCAGACCGATAACGCCGCCGCCGACAACGATCATGTTCTGCGGAACTTTTTCCAGCGAAATCGCGCCGGTCGACGACACGATAACCTTCTCGTCGATCTCGACATTGACGCCCGGAATGCCGGCAACGTCGGAACCGGTAGCAATGACGATGTTCTTCGTCTCCAGTTCCTGCACCTTGCCGTCTTCACCGGTAACGGAAACCTTGCCGGCTGCAACAATCTTGCCGGTGCCGATAAAGCCGTCGATCTTGTTCTTCTTGAACAGGAAGGCGACGCCATCGGTGTTCGACTTGATAGTCGCATCCTTGTGCGCCATCATCTTGGTGAGGTTGAGCTTCGGCGCAGCAACCTCGACGCCCAGCGTATCGACGCCATGGGCAACCTGATGGAACATTTCCGACGCATGCAGCAGGGCCTTGGACGGAATGCAGCCAACGTTCAGGCAGGTGCCGCCATAGGTGGCGCGCTTTTCGACGACAGCGACCTTGAGGCCCAGCTGCGCTGCCTTGATTGCGCAGACATAACCACCAGGGCCACTTCCGATAACGACGACATCATAAGCCATGTTCTAATTCCTGATTTCTGGTTTTGGCAGGCTCATTCCCGCCAGCGTTTCGAGAATGGCCCTCAGGCCGCTTTTTCAGTTGCGAGTTTGATTCCGAGCGCGATGAACACCACGCCGC
Source organism: Neorhizobium sp. UBA3556 (assembly GCA_002376235.1). Lineage (GTDB taxonomy): Bacteria > Pseudomonadota > Alphaproteobacteria > Rhizobiales > Rhizobiaceae > Neorhizobium. The sequence continues at coordinate 125,854 of DFNX01000001.1, forward strand.
TGGTCCGGTCGATCCACTTGCTGGCACGCGAAAATGCCGCCCGCATCCGCGGCGTGGTCATGAATGCGCTCACGCCGACGAACCAGAGAATCAGGCAGCTTGCCATCACCGTCCCGTAGCCGAACTTGATTGCCATCGGCGTATGCGCGCTGACGATGGTGGAAAAGATCGACAGGAAGAAGAAGACCGCCTTCGGATTGAGCGCATTGGCCGCAAAGCCGAGCGTGAACGCCTTCAATGCAGATTGCGCCTTGGGCGCATCATCCTGTGCCTCGGCCGAAACCGTGATCTCCGTCCGACCCGCCTTCAGGGCCTTGATTCCGATATAGACCAGATAGGCAACACCCAGCCATTTCACGATATTGAACAGATAAACCGACTGCGAAATGATTAGGCCTAGGCCGAGGATCGTGTAGCTGACATGGAACATCAGTGCCGCGCCGATGCCGAAGCTGGTGATGATCGCCTGCCGACGGCCATGCACCAGCGCCTGCCGAATCACCATGGCAAGATCCGCCCCTGGCGAGACGATCGCGAAGGAGAAGATAGCCATCAGCGAGATCAGTTCGATCATATAGGCATGCATGTTGAATAACCTCTAGAGCAGCAGAGCGGCCATCATGATCAGCAGTCCGGCAAGGCTTAAGAGCCATACCATCGAGCGGACATAGGGAATGCCCGCCAGATAAAGCGGAACATAGGCAATCCGCGCGATCAGCCACACCCAGGCGCCGCCGATACCGAGCCCGGTCGGGTCACCGATGAAGGCAAGCCCGAGAAGCAGGCCGATAAAGGCCGGATAGGTTTCCTGGTAGTTCTTCGAGGCACGCGCAGCACGCCCCGCCGCCGCATTTTTCGGTGTCAAATCCCCGTCGCGCGGCCCTGCATTCCATTTGGAACCCAGTTCACGCGTCGCAAGAAAGCCTTGCAGCAGAATATGAAAGAGCAGCAGGACCACGCTTAGACAAAGTACTACCACGAGATGGGTCGCATTTGCCGAAGCGGGTTCCATGCTGCTCTCCTTAGTTCAGGAAGTAAGGCTTGAAGTCTTAGAGATCGAGAACCAGACGTTCCGGATCTTCCAGGCTTTCCTTGACGCGAACGAGGAAGGTAACCGCTTCCTTGCCGTCGACGATGCGGTGATCGTAGGAGAGCGCGAGATACATCATCGGGCGGATGACGATCTGGCCGCCGACCACGACCGGGCGCTCCTGGATCTTGTGCATGCCGAGGATACCCGACTGCGGAGCATTGAGGATCGGCGAGGACATCAGCGAACCGTAGACGCCGCCATTGGTGATGGTGAACGTGCCACCCTGCATGTCGGCCATGCCGAGCGAACCGTCACGGGCAGCCTTGGCAAGACGGCCGAGTTCCTTTTCGACGCCGGCGATCGAACGCTGGTCGGCGTCACGGATGACCGGAACGACGAGGCCCTTGTCGGTGCCGACGGCCATGCCGACATGGCAGTAGTTCTTGTAGATGATGTCGGTGCCGTCGATCTCGGCGTTGACGGCCGGCAGTTCCTTCAGCGCGTGGGTGACAGCCTTGGTGAAGAAGCCCATGAAGCCCAGCTTCACGCCGTGCTTCTTTTCAAACACGTCCTTGTAGCGGTTGCGCAGGTCCATCACGGCCGACATGTCCACCTCGTTATAGGTGGTCAGCATGGCTGCGGTGTTCTGCGCATCCTTGAGGCGCTTGGCAATCGTCTGACGCAGACGGGTCATCTTCACGCGCTCTTCGCGCGGTGCGTCCTCAGCCGAAGAAACCGGACGCGGTGCGGCCGGAACGGCAGCCGGTGCCGAAGCAGACGGGCCCTTGGCGATGGCGGCGAGAACGTCGCCCTTCAGAACCTGGCCGCGCTTGCCCGACCCGTCGATATCGGCAGTCGAGATGTTGGCGTCGGCAGCAACCTTGGCAGCAGCCGGAGCGGCCGGCATGGAAGAACCACCAGCCGGGGCAGCGGCGGCAGGTGCCGGTGCAGCAGCCGGAGCGGCTTCGGCAGGCTTTGCAGCCGGGGCAGCAGCTGCCGTGCCGGCAGCGCCTTCCGCGATTTGGCCGAGCAGCGCGTCGAGACCGACGGTCTCGCCGTTCTGGGCAACGATTTCGGTCAGGACGCCGGAAGCCGGGGCCGGAACTTCGACGGTAACCTTGTCGGTTTCCAGTTCGACCAGAGGCTCGTCAGCCTTGACGGTATCGCCGACCTTCTTGAACCAGGTGCCGACGGTCGCCTCGCTGACGGACTCGCCGAGGGTTGGGACGCGGATTTCGGTGGCCATGATCTGTTTCCGTTTTTCTTAAGGATTTCGTTTCGAACAAGTTAGGGGAGACAGCTGAAAAATCAGCCGCCCAATGCGTCTTCGAGGAAGGCTTCGAGCTGTGCCAGATGCTTCGACATCAGGCCGGTCGCAGGCGAAGCTGCTGCCGGACGGCCCGTGTAGCGGACGCGCTGATACTTGGCATCGATATGCGCCAGAACCCATTCCAGGTACGGGTCGATGAACGCCCATGCACCCATGTTCTTCGGCTCTTCCTGGCACCACACCATTTCGGCGTTCTTGAAGCGCGACAGCTCGTTGATCAGAGCCTTGGCCGGGAACGGGTAGAGCTGTTCGATACGCAGCAGGTAGACATCGTCGATGCCGCGCTTCTCGCGCTCTTCCAGAAGATCGTAATAGACCTTGCCGGTGCACATCACGACGCGACGGATCTTGGCGTCCTTCTGCAGCTTGATCGGGCCGTCCTTGATGACTTCGGCATCGTCCCAAAGCAGGCGGTGGAACGAGCTTTCGCCCGCCAGTTCCGCCAGCGAAGACGTCGCACGCTTGTGGCGCAGCAGGGACTTCGGCGTCATCAGGATCAGCGGCTTGCGGAAGTCACGCTTCACCTGGCGGCGCAGGATGTGGAAGTAGTTAGCCGGCGTCGTAACGTTGGCAACCTGCATGTTGTCTTCTGCGCAAAGCTGCAGGAAGCGTTCCAGCCGTGCCGACGAATGTTCCGGACCCTGACCTTCATAGCCATGCGGCAGAAGGCAGACGAGACCGGACATGCGCAGCCACTTGCGTTCGCCAGACGAGATGAACTGGTCGAACACGACCTGCGCACCGTTGGCGAAGTCGCCGAACTGGGCTTCCCAGAGGGTCAGCGCATTCGGACGGGCCAGCGAGTAGCCGTATTCGAAGCCGAGAACGGCTTCTTCGGACAGCATGGAGTTGATCACTTCATACTTGCCCTGGCCCGGCTGCAGGTTGGCAAGCGGGATGTAGCGCTCTTCGGTGTCCTGATCGTAGAGAACCGAGTGGCGCTGCGAGAAGGTGCCGCGTTCGCAATCCTGACCGGAAAGACGGATCTTCGTGCCTTCGACGCAGAGCGAACCGAAAGCAAAGGCTTCCGCCATCGCCCAGTCGAGGCCTTCGCCGGTCTCGACCATCTGCGCGCGGTTTTCCATAAAGCGCTTGATCGTGCGGTGCGCGTTGAAACCTTCCGGAATGGTCGACAGCTTGCGACCGATTTCCTTGAGGCTCTTCATCGGCATCGATGTCTTGCCGCGACGCTGCTCGTCGGCATCGTCGGCAGACCGCAGACCCGACCACTGACCGTCCAGCCAGTCGGCCTTGTTTGGCTTGTAGGCCTGGCCGGCTTCGAACTCGGCGTCCAGATGCGCACGCCAGTCGGCCTTCATCTTGTCGAATTCGGCATCCGTCAGCACACCTTCGCTTGCCAGACGTTCGGCATAGATCTCAGCCACGGCCTTGTGGGCGCGGATGACCTTGTACATCTTCGGCTGGGTGAACGCCGGCTCGTCGCCTTCGTTATGGCCGAAGCGACGGTAGCAGAACATGTCGAGCACGACCGGCTTGTGGAACTTCATCCGGTATTCGGTCGCAACCTTGGCGGCATAGGTAACCGCTTCCGGATCGTCGCCGTTGACGTGGAAGATCGGCGCTTCGATCATCTTGGCAACGTCGGACGGATAAGGCGACGAACGCGAGAAGCCCGGATTGGTGGTGAAGCCGATCTGGTTGTTGATGATGACGTGCATCGTGCCGGCAACGCGGTGACCGCGAAGACCCGACAGGCCGAGGATTTCGGCAACCACGCCCTGGCCCGCAAAGGCCGCATCGCCATGCAGGAGCAGCGGCAGGACCTTGGAGCGCTCGGAGAGCGGGATGATGTTGTCCTTTTCCCAGACCTTGGCCAGCATGTCCTGCTTGGCGCGGGCCTTGCCCATGACGACCGGGTTGACGATCTCAAGGTGGGACGGGTTGGCTGTCAGCGACAGGTGAACCTTGTTGCCGTCGAATTCGCGGTCGGAAGAGGCACCGAGATGGTACTTCACGTCGCCCGAACCTTCGACTTCGTCAGGCTTGAACGAACCGCCCTTGAACTCGTGGAACACCGCGCGGTGCGGCTTGCCCATGACGTTGGTCAGAACGTTCAGACGGCCGCGATGGGCCATGCCGACGATGACTTCTTCAAGACCCAGCTGGCCGCCGCGCTTGATGATCTGTTCCAGCGCCGGGATCAGCGCTTCGCCGCCATCGAGGCCGAAACGCTTGGTGCCCTTGAACTTGACGTCGAGGAACTGCTCGTAGCCTTCGCCTTCGATCAGCTTGGAAAGGATCGCCTTCTTGCCTTCCGGGGTAAAGGCCACGCCCTTGTCCGGACCTTCGATCCGTTCCTGGATCCAGGCCTTTTCTTCCGGGCTCGACATGTGCATGAACTCGACGCCGATCGTCGAGCAATAGGTGCGCTCGAGGATCGCGATCATCTCGCGAACGGTCGCGTATTCCATGCCCAGAACGTTGTCGATGAAGATCTTGCGGTCGTAGTCGGCCTCTTCGAAGCCGTAGGACTTCGGCGAAAGCTCGTTGTAATCTTCGACCGGGCTTGCGATGCCGAGCGGATCGAGCTTGGCATGCAGGTGGCCGCGCATGCGGTAGGCGCGGATCATCATAATGGCGCGCACGCTGTCGCGGCTCGCCTGATGAACGTCGGCTTCGTTGACGGGAGTGCCCTTGGCGGCGGCAGCGGCTTCAGCCTTTGCCTTGACCTTGGTTTCGATTGCCTTTTCCACCACCGGCCAGTTGCCGTCGAGAGCGGAAACGAGATCGCCACCGGCTGCGATCGGCCAGTTCGAACGCTTCCAGGAAGCGCCCTGCGCTGCCTTCTTCACGTCTTCGGGGCTGTCGGCCAGGGCCTTGAAAAAGGCCTGCCATTCTTCCGAAACCGAATTCGGATCGGCTTCGTAATTAGCATAAAGTTGTTCGATATAGACGGCGTTCGCGCCGTCGAGGAACGAAGTGATCAGAAACTGCTCGTTGGCTTCTTGCCGGGACATGGCCTATCGCGGGCGCCGCGCCCGCCTCCTCACGTGGTCGGAACCGAAGACCTCGACGGTTCCGCATTCTCTGGTGTCTGTTGTGCCGCCGCTGCGGCCCGTCCTGTGACGGTTGACCCGCAGGCAAAAAGCCTCTGCCTGCGGGTACCAAACCTTGAGGTCCATCGCCGCCTGTCTATCGGCGGCGAGTGACCGTTATGTGGCGTCAGCCCTTGAGGACTTCAACCAGCGTCTTGCCGAGGCGTGCCGGGGAAGGAGACACCTTGATGCCTGCTGCTTCCATGGCAGCGATCTTGGATTCCGCATCGCCCTTGCCGCCGGAAACGACAGCGCCGGCGTGGCCCATGGTGCGGCCCTTCGGAGCCGTACGGCCGGCGATGAAGCCTGCCATCGGCTTCTTGCGGCCCTTCTTGGCTTCGTCGATCAGGAACTGGGCTGCTTCTTCTTCAGCCGAACCGCCGATTTCGCCGATCATGATGATCGACTGTGTGGCTTCGTCCGCGAGGAACATTTCCAGCATATCGATGAATTCGGTGCCCTTGACCGGGTCGCCGCCGATGCCGACAGCCGTCGTCTGGCCGAGGCCTTCGTTGGACGTCTGGAACACGGCTTCATAGGTCAGCGTGCCGGAGCGCGAAACGATACCAACCGAACCCTTGCGGAAGATCGAGCCCGGCATGATGCCGATCTTGCATTCTTCCGGCGTCAGGACGCCCGGGCAGTTCGGGCCGAGCAGGCGCGACTTCGACTTGTCGAGCTTGGCCTTGACGCGCACCATATCCATGACCGGGATACCCTCGGTGATGCAGGTGATGAGCGGGATTTCGGCTTCGATCGCCTCGATGATCGCTTCAGCGGCGCCTGCCGGCGGAACGTAGATCACGGTCGCGTCTGCGCCGGTCTTTTCCTTGCCTTCGGCAACCGAAGCGAAGATCGGCAGCGAAGTGCCATCGACGCCCGACGACCAGGCTTCGCCACCCTTCTTCGGGTGAATGCCACCGACCATCTTGGTGCCGTAATAAGCCAGCGCCTGTTCGGTGTGGAAGGTACCGGTCTTGCCGGTCAGGCCCTGAACGAGGACCTTCGTATCTTTGTTGACGAGAATGGACATTCTTTCGATCCTTCCAGATTAGGCTTTGATCGCCGCGACGATCTTCTTCGCCGCGTCATCGAGATCGTCGGCAGCGGTGATCGCCAGACCGGACTCGTTGAGGATCTTCTTGCCAAGCTCGACATTGGTGCCTTCGAGGCGAACGACGAGCGGAACCTTCAGACCGACTTCCTGAACAGCTGCGACAACGCCTTCGGCGATGACGTCGCAACGCATGATACCGCCGAAGATGTTGACGAGGATGCCCTCGACCTTCGGGTCAGCGGTGATGATCTTGAAGGCAGCTGCAACCTTCTCCTTGCCGGCGCCACCGCCGACGTCGCAGAAGTTCGCCGGCTCTTTGCCGTAAAGCTTGATGATGTCCATCGTCGCCATGGCGAGACCGGCACCATTGACCATGCAGCCGATATTGCCGTCGAGGGCAACGTAAGCGAGGTCCCACTTGGAGGCTTCGATTTCCTTGCTGTCTTCTTCGGTCTCGTCGCGCAACGCCTTGACGTCGTCGTGGCGGAACAGGGCGTTGCCGTCGAAGGACATCTTGGCGTCGAGAACGCGCAGATGGCCGTCCTTCATGACGATCAGCGGGTTGACTTCGAGGAGCGCCATGTCCTTTTCGCCGAATGCCTTATAGAGCGCCGGGAAGAGACCCTTGGCGTCTTCTGCGGCAGCGCCGGACAGTTCCAGAGCCTTCGAAATCTTGGCAACGTCGTCAGCCGTCACACCGGTTTCCGGGTCGATGGCGATCGTGTGGATCTTTTCCGGGGTGTCATGGGCAACGGCTTCGATGTCCATGCCGCCTTCGGTCGAAACGACGAAGGCAACGCGACCGACTGAACGGTCGACCAGCAGCGAGCAGTAAAGTTCGCGCTCGATGTCTGCACCGTCTTCGATATAGAGGCGGTTGACCTGCTTGCCGGCATCGCCGGTCTGAGCAGTTACCAGCGTGTTGCCGAGCATGTCTTTGGCGTGCGCCACGACTTCCTCGATCGACTTCGCGAGGCGAACGCCGCCCTTGGCATCGGGGCCGAGCTCCTTGAACTTGCCCTTGCCGCGACCGCCGGCATGGATCTGGCTCTTGACCACATAAAGCGGACCCGGCAGCGACTTGGCAGCAGCTTCGGCTTCTTCGACCTTGAGGATCGCGACGCCTTCGGCAACCGGTGCGCCATAACCCTTCAGAAGAGCTTTGGCCTGATATTCATGGATATTCATGGGGCTTGATCCCTATTTGAATGACGTGAGCGCCGGCTAAAAGCCAGCGCTGAACTCTTTGGATGCTGAATTACTTCAGCGAAGGAACGAGTGCGATGCAGGCTTCGCAGAGACCGGCAACAGCGCCGACCGACTTCTGGAAGGCAGCCTCTTCATCCTTGTTGAATTCGACTTCAACGATGCGCTCGACACCGCCGGCACCGAGAACGACCGGAACGCCGACATACATGTCCTTGACGCCGTACTGACCGGAAAGGTGAGCCGCGACCGGAAGAACACGCTTCTTGTCCTTGAGGTAGGATTCTGCCATCTCGATCGCCGAAGCGGCCGGAGCATAATAGGCAGAACCGGTCTTCAAGAGGCCGACGATCTCTGCGCCGCCGTCACGGGTGCGCTGAATGATCTGGTCGAGCTTCTCCTGCGTGGTCCAGCCCATCTTGACGAGGTCGGTGAGCGGAACGCCGGCAACCGTCGAGTAACGAGCGAGCGGCACCATCGTGTCGCCGTGGCCGCCGAGAACGAATGCGGTGACGTCCTGGACGGAAACGTTGAATTCTTCAGCGAGGAAGAGGCGGAAACGAGCGCTATCGAGCACGCCGGCCATGCCGACGACCTTGTTCTTCGGCAGGCCGGAGAACTTCTGCAGCGCCCAGACCATCGCGTCGAGCGGGTTGGTGATGCAGATGACGAAGGCGTTCGGGGCATATTTCTTGATGCCGGCGCCGACCTGTTCCATGACCTTGAGGTTGATGCCGATCAGATCATCGCGGCTCATGCCCGGCTTGCGGGCGACACCGGCGGTGACGATGCAGACGTCTGCGCCTTCGATCGCAGCATAATCGCTGGCGCCGGTAAGCTTCGCATTGAAGCCTTCAACGGGGCCGGACTGAGCGATATCGAGGCCTTTGCCCTGCGGAATGCCGTCGGCGATATCGAAGAGGACGACGTCGCCCAGCTCCTTCAGGCTGGCCAGATGCGCCAGCGTGCCACCGATCATGCCAGAACCAATAAGTGCAATCTTCTTACGCGACATGGAAATGCTTCCTCTCAAATCCTGACCTGCGGCAAGTTAGCGCAGGCTCATCTTGCGGCAGCACGGATAGCCTCATCTGCAAAAAATGGCAAACGATTATTTTGAGACTATATTTTTCAATCGGTTAGATGTGATTTGAGTTACGTAAACGTAAGAATTTCTGCCATAAATATGTCAGACTTGCTGCCGCTTCTCATTATGGAGCACCAGGTATTCAGCGCTGCGCATCTCGAAAAGTCGCGAAACCGTGCGGTCAAATTCAAAACCTTCAGTCCCCCTGCGCTCCGTCAGAAGCGCATCGGGCGCAGCCGCAGCCGAAATGAACAGCCGCACGGAATGATCGTAGAGCGCGTCGACCAGATTGATGAAGCGCTTCACTTCATTGCGCTTTTCCGCGCCGAGCTGCGGCACGTGCTCGACGAAGACGACATCAAACCGCGCAGCGATTGCCAGATAGTCCGAAGCGCCAAGCGGCTTTTCGCAGAGATCCAAGAAGGAGAACCGCGCAACCCGCCCGACAGCCGAGGGCACGTGAATACTACGCCCCTTCATCGGCAATTCGACCGGCTCCGCCTTGTCGCCATCGGTAACCTGATGCCATGCAGCCTCCATCGCCGCATCGCTACGGGCGTCGAGCGGCGTCAGATAGACGGGAAGGTTGGCATTCTTCTGCATCCGGTAATCGGTCGGACTATCGAGCGTGACAACGTCGACATGATTGCCGAGCAGACCGATGAACGGCAGGAACAGGCCGCGATTGAGCCCGTCTTTGTAGAGATTTTCCGGCGCAACGTTGGAGGTAGCAACCAGCACGCAGCCGAGATCGAACAGCTCGGTAAACAGCCGCGCCAGGATCATTGCATCGGTGATGTCGGTCACGGAGAATTCATCGAAGCACAGAAGCTCGGCTTCCGCATAAAGCGCGGCGGCAACCGGCGGCACCGGATCGGCCTGCTTCGTTTCGCCCCGCTTGAGTTTCTGCCGCTGTTCGTGAATGCGGTTATGCACATCGGCCATGAACTCATGAAAATGCGCCCGACGCTTTTTCTGCGTGGGCGCTTTCTTGAAGAACATGTCCATGATCATGGTCTTGCCACGGCCGACACTTCCATAGACATAAAGTCCACGCACCTTTTCCGCATGACCATTGCCGCGCCGAGCAAACAGCCAGCCGAGCGCGCTCGACTTTTTCGCAGGTTTTGCCTCGCGCAATGCAACAAGCACGCGGTCGAGCTTGGCGGCAACAGCCATCTGTGCGGCATCGGGCGTGAGCACGCCGGATGCTGCCAGCGCCTTGAGCTCTTCGCAGACGCTCGACGTATATTCTGGAATGGGTTCCACGAGGGACGCCCCTTATGTCACGATTAGCGGCTGAGGCTGACCGGCTGGCCGGAATTCGTCGTGCCGTCGAAACGGTTGTCGGCGCTCTTGTAAACGCGGCCGATCACGTCGCCTGCCCGGTTCTTGAACTGAACCATCTTGCCGGAGACTTCCCAGGAACCCATGGTCGTCAACTCACCGGCGCAACCACGCGTGCCGCCGCGAGAACCGCTGCCCAGATTGGTCAGCGTCAGGAACATGTCGCATGATGCGCCACCATTGGAAACGCGCCAGTTGCCGACCATCTGCTCCTTGGTCACGTCAAGCGCGCTGGCCGGAGCCGCCGCATTCGGATCAGCCATAGCCATGTTCTGGCCGCCCTGCGGTGCGGACGGGTATTGCGAAGCACCACCCGGAGGCGGAAGCTGGCCGCCCTGCACGCCCTGCACGGGCTGGGCCTGAAGAGGAGCAGGCTGCGAAGGCAGGTCACTATACGGGCTGTAGGAAGTTCGCTGACATCCAGCCAGAGCCAAGGTCAGCACGAGACCCGTTGCCACATATTTGAACTGCATCAAGAACTCCTGTCCGGATTATTTCACACTGCACCACAACCGGGCACGACAGATTTGCCGGGAATATCGTAAACGCCCTTGGTTAATCAAGGGTATCCGGCCAATCCGGCACAATCGCGACCATCTGCGCATTCAAATAGACGTGCGCGGCGGGCAGCGAGATAAACAACAAGGCCGCAACGAAAACGTCACGGCCCTGGTATTTTCAAAGACTAAACGCGGCGCTCGACCATCATCTTCTTGATTTCGGCAATCGCCTTGGCCGGGTTCAGCCCCTTCGGGCAAGCCTGGGCGCAATTCATGATCGTGTGGCAACGATACAGCCGGAACGGATCCTCGAGATTGTCGAGACGCTCGCCCTTGGCTTCATCGCGGCTGTCGATCAGCCAGCGATAGGCCTGCAGGAGAACTGCCGGACCGAGGTAACGGTCGCCGTTCCACCAATAGCTCGGACAGGAGGTCGAGCAGCAGGCGCACAGGATGCACTCATAGAGACCGTCGAGCTTGAGGCGATCCTCATGGCTCTGCTTCCATTCCTTCGCCGGCGTCGGAGATACCGTCTTCAGCCACGGCTCGATCGAGCGGTGCTGGGCGTAGAAGTTGTTGAGGTCCGGAACGAGGTCCTTCACCACCGGCATATGCGGCAGCGGATAGACCTTCACCGTTCCGGAAATGTCGTCCATGCCCTTGGTGCAGGCCAGCGTGTTCGTGCCATCGATATTCATCGCGCAGGAACCGCAGATGCCTTCGCGACAGGAACGGCGCAGCGTCAGCGTCGGGTCGATCTTGTTCTTGATGTAGAGCAGACCGTCGAGCACCATCGGGCCGCAATCGTCGAGATCGACATAGAACGTGTCGATGCTCGGGTTCTTGCCGTCATCCGGGCTCCAGCGATAGATGCGGTATTCGCGAACATTCGTGGCGCCTTCCGGCTTCGGCCAGACCTTGCCTTCGGACATCTGCGAGTTTTTGGGGAGAGCGAGTTCAACCATGGTCCTGTTCCCTCCGGATCAATACACGCGAGCCTTGGGCTCGATCTTGTAGGGATCGATGCCTTCGGCGATCAGGTCCGTATGGACCGGACGGTAATCGAGCTTGACGTCGCCCTTCTCGCCCACCCAGGCAAGCGTATGCTTGCGCCAGTTGACGTCGTCGCGGCCGGCGAATGCGCCTTCCGTGAAGTCCTCGCGAGCGTGGGAGCCACGGCTTTCCTTGCGGGCCTCGGCACCATAGACGGTGGTAATCGCATTCGCCATCAGGTTATGCAGTTCCAGCGTCTCGACCAGATCCGAGTTCCAGATCATCGAACGGTCGGTGACCTTGACGTCCGGCAGCTCGCTCCAGATCTGCGACATGCGCTTGCACCCGCTTTCAAGCGATTCCTGCGTACGGAACACGGCTGCATCGTCCTGCATCGTGCGCTGCATCTTGTCGCGCAGCACGGCGGTCGGCGTAGCACCATTGGCGTGACGCAGGCCGTCGAAGCGGTCCATGATCTTGTCGCAGGCGGCAACGTTGAGCGCGGGAATAGCGCCTTCGCGGTCGATGACCTGGCCGGCGCGGATCGCAGCAGCACGGCCGAAGACCACGAGGTCAATCAGCGAGTTGGAGCCGAGGCGGTTTGCACCGTGAACCGAAGCGCAGCCCGCTTCACCAACAGCCATCAGGCCCGGAATGATCCGTTCCGGATTGTTGCTGTCGGCGTTCAGCACTTCGCCCCAATAGTTGGTCGGAATGCCGCCCATATTGTAGTGAACCGTCGGCAGAACCGGGATCGGCTCGCGGGTCACATCGACACCGGCAAAGATTTTTGCCGATTCCGAAATGCCCGGAAGGCGCTCATGCAGAACGGCCGGATCGAGATGGTCGAGATGCAGGAAGATGTGGTCCTTGTTCTTGCCGACGCCGCGGCCTTCACGGATTTCCATCGTCATGCAGCGCGAAACGACGTCGCGCGAGGCAAGATCCTTGGCCGAAGGCGCGTAACGCTCCATGAAGCGCTCACCCTCGGAGTTGACGAGATAACCGCCTTCGCCACGTGCACCCTCGGTGATCAGACAGCCGGAGCCGTAGATACCGGTCGGGTGGAACTGGACGAATTCCATGTCCTGCAGTGGCAGGCCGGCACGCGCCACCATGCCGCCACCGTCGCCGGTGCAGGTATGGGCAGAGGTTGCCGAGAAGTATGCGCGGCCGTAACCGCCGGTCGCCAGAACCACCATCTTGGCGGCAAAGCGATGGATCGTGCCGTCATCGAGGTTCCAGGCAACGACGCCTTCGCAGCGGCTGCCGTCATCCGACATGATCAGGTCGAGCGCGAAATACTCGATGAAGAATTCGGCATTGTTGCGCAGCGACTGGCCATAAAGCGTGTGCAGGATGGCGTGGCCCGTACGGTCCGCGGCAGCGCAGGTGCGCTGCACCGGCGGGCCGGCGCCGAAATTCTGCATGTGGCCACCGAACGGGCGCTGGTAAATCTTACCTTCCTCGTTACGCGAGAACGGCACGCCGTAGTGCTCGAGTTCGTAAACGGCCTTCGGCGCTTCCATGACCATGTATTGCATGGCGTCGACATCGCCCAGCCAGTCGGAACCCTTGACGGTGTCATAGAGGTGCCACTGCCAGCTGTCCGGCGTCATGTTCTGCAGCGAGGCGGCAATACCGCCCTGCGCTGCAACCGTGTGGGAACGTGTCGGGAAAACCTTGGTGATGCAGGCGGTCTTGAAACCCTGCTCGGCCATGCCGAGCGTGGCGCGAAGACCCGCGCCGCCGGCGCCCACGACGATAACGTCGTAGGAGTGGTCGACATAGTTATAGGCTTTGCCGTTCTGGGCGATAGGTGTGACGGATGCCATGATGGATTATCCTACGAACGCAATTTTCAGAACGGCGAAGAGACAGAGGCCACCGATCAGCATTGCAAAAAATGTATTGAGCATCACCGCCAGGAACTTAAAACCTTCGTGATGCACGTAGTCGACGATGATTTCCTGAACGCCGATGCGCATATGCACGAGACCGGCAATGATCATCAGGCCGAAGAGAACGGCGATGAGCGGGTTCGACAGCGCGCTGACGACTTCCTCATAAGGAGCGCCTGCATAGCGGATCAGGAAGATGATGAAGAAGATAGCGAGCGGCACGAGCGCCACGGCCGACATCCGCTGCATCCAGAAATGTTCGGTGCCGTCCTTTGCTGATCCGAGACCACGAACCTTGCCGAGAGGAGTACGCATATCCATGATGTTTCCTCCTCAGATGGAAAGGCCGATGATCCAGACCAGCACGGTCAGACAGATCGATACGATCGGCATGATCAACGCGACCTTGGTCGCGAAGTGTTTCTCAAAACCGTGACCCATGTCCCACACGAAATGGCGAATACCGCCGAGCATGTGATGGATCAGTGCCCAGGTGTAGCCAAACAACACCAGCAGCCCGATCCAGGTGCCGAACAGCCAGCTGACCCAATCAAAATAGGGCTTGCCGGATGCAGCCGCGATCAGCCACCACGCGAGCAGGATCGTGCCGGCCGCCAGAGCGCCACCGGTGATGCGGTGGACGATCGACATGACCATTGTGGGGATTGGCTTGTAGATTTGCAGATGCGGCGACAGAGGCCGATTATTTGTTATATTCGCCATCATTACCTCGCGGCGTCGTCAAACGGGCGGGGCGCCCGGCAATGCACCATGCCGAGAAAATGTGCATTGCATCATCGGCGTGGTTTAATCTTCGATTGCACTGACGACAAGATCAATTCCGACCTCGCGTGAATTTAATCGATTGTGAATTGCAAGGGGGCAAGCATCGGACATATCGCCGCGGCAGGTTAACTATAAATTCCAAAGATTTGGCGGCAGTGCGTGCGTTGGCGGCAAGATCATGTTAACGTCTCGTTAACCATGATCTCGGAGTTCGCCATGATCGCGAATCGCATGAAACCTGTTCTTTTTGCACTTGCGCTTTCCGGTGCATTAGCGTCTGCCGCCCTCGCTCGCGATCCTTCACCGGATTTCAACAGCAGCGACACCGGCTATAGAGGCCATCATTACGGCCACGGACATCATGGCCGACGCGGCCAGTTGAAACTGTTTTCCGACCAGCGCCTTGGCGGTGCCAGCCGGGTCATATCCGCCCCGCGCAACCGAACGGCCGAAGGTGGCTCATTCGCGCCCTCCAGCTATTCCGACAGTTTTTCAGGCTCCAGCTTCCTCTACATCGACGGAGCGCGCGCAGCTTACTCCATTGTCGCGACGCAGCCTCCAGCGGGCCCTTACATCGCACCCAAAGCCAAGATCATCGACGTGGCCGAAGCCTCGGGTCAGGGCAACTTCAACCCCGTGAACGGCTGCTCCTACGAAATGGGTGTCTGTGTCATCCGTGGCGAGAGATAAGAACCCGCTTGATCAGGAAATCTGCGCCTCGATCGCCGCCCTGTCGATGATCGACCAGACCTGCACGATCCGGCCATTAGCGATTTCATAAAATACGTTTTCGGAAAATTTTACGCATCGACCATCTACGGCCAGACCGAACAATAGGCCTATCGGCGTGCATTCGAAGACCAGCCTGCTTGCCACTTTCGGCTCGTCCACGACCAGAAACTCGATGACGAAACGCAAATCCGGAATGGCCAGGAAATCTCCCTCGAGCATATGTCTGTAGCCTTCGAGCCCGACCTGCCGCCCGTTATAGACCACGCCCTCGTCCACGAAATCGCCAAGCCTTTGCCAATCCTGCTGGTTCAGGCAATCGATATAGCCACGATAAAGTTGGGATAAATCCTGGATCATATCACCCCTCTGCGTACTGAGGTGAGAACGCTCTTAATGATTGGCAGTTCCCAGGCTTAAACGAACCGCCAGACCGTCGTCTTCTTGACCTCGCTATCCTCCAGCGCCCGCGTCACCGGCACCTCGTAGACGGCAAGCTTTTCCAGCCGTTCCTTCGGCAGGTAGCTCCTGCCCGGATCGCCGACCAGAACCAGCTTGCCATCATCCGCAAGCGCCGTGAACCACGGCACCAGCACTGCAGCAAAATCACGGTCATAAAAGACATCCCCAGCCAGCACGACATCCGCATCGACAGTAAGACTGATCTGGTTCTCGCCCGTAAATCCTATCTCGACCCCGTTCTCGGCCGCATTCAGCATCACCGCCGTCTGCGTCCACGGATCGATATCCGCCGCCAGCACATGCGAAGCTCCGGCAAGCTTCGCCGCGATCGCCACCAGCCCGGAGCCGCTGGCGAAATCCAGAACCCGTTTGCCGGCTACCGTTTCAGGATTGTCGAGAATATACCGCGCAAGCCCCTGTCCACCGGCCCAGGCAAAAGCCCAGAACGGCGGCGGCAGGCCGATCGCCTCCAGATCCTCCTCCGTCTTCAGCCACAGGTCATGCGCCTCCGTTGCCAGATGAAGCAGGATTTCCGGCACATGCGGCGGCCGCATGAGATCGGTATTTTCGAGGATGAAGGCCTTCGGCTCGGTCTTCACATCACAAACTCAGGCAGGAGATTTCGGTGGATTTTCGAGACCGCCAAGACGGCAGATCTCGAAATATTCCTCTTCCGTCACCGGCTGCACCGAAAGCCGCATGGAAGTGACCAGCGCCATCTTCTCGAATTTCGGATTGGCCTTGATTTCCTTCAGCGTGATCGGCTTCGGCATATCGGCAACAGCGCGGATATCGACGCAATCCCATTTGGGATCACCCTTGGCCGAACTGTCCGGATGCGACAGCGCGCAAACCTCGACGATGCCGACGATCTCCAACCCTTCATTCGAATGGTAGAAGAACCCCTTGTCGCCGATTTTCATCGCCCGCATGTTGTTGCGGGCCAGATAGTTGCGCACGCCGGTCCATTCCTCGCCGACCTCGCCCTTGGCTTTCTGCTGCTCCCAGGACCAGACATTCGGCTCGGACTTGTAAAGCCAATAGGCCATCTATTTCCTCACTTCTGTTCGTTGGCCGGATTGTTGAACACCCAGTTCCACGGCTTCACGTCGACCTTCTCGAACAGACCGGCAAGGTAATAGGGATCTGCTTCCGCAATCGTCCGCGCAGCAGCAATATCGGCGGCCTCAACCACCACAAGGCTGCCATTCGGCTTGCTGTCGTCATCCAGAAACGGGCCGGCAAACTTCAGCGTGCCTTCGGCATTCAGCTTGTTGAGATGCTCCACATGCGCCGGACGGGTGTCCATGCGAACCTGCAGATGGCCGGGCTTGTCTGTGCAGAGAAAGGCAAACAGCATTGGGGTCTCCTCGTCCGGATTGCGTGAAAACTAAAGTACTATTCGGCCTTGATCGGCCGTGTCATGAGCTGCTCCATCGCAGTCATCACATCGAGACGTCCGTCGATGATCGCCGCGACCGCATCGGTGATCGGCAGATCGACCGAAAACTTTCGTCCCAGCCGGGCAGCGACCGAGGCAGCAAACGCACCTTCAACCAGTGGACCGCCAGTGGTCTGCACCGGCTCGCCTTTACCAATCGAAATGCCGAAACTCAGGTTGCGCGACTGATGGCTGGTGCCGGTGAGCACGAGATCGCCGAGCCCGGACAGGCCACGCACCGTATCGGCATTGCCGCCCATCGCCTCGACCAGCCGGGACATTTCGGCCAGGCCACGGGAAATCAGCGCCGCACGGGCAGATTCACCAAGCCCCGCGCCCTCGACGATGCCGCAAGCAATCGCCAGCACGTTCTTGAGCGCTCCGCCGAGCTGCACGCCGATCACGTCCGACGAGGCGTAAAGCCTGAAACTGCGACCGGAAAGAACCTGCGCAAGCCGTTCCGCCAGTACCGCATCCTGCGCGCCGAGCGACATCGCCGTCGGCAGGCCGCGCGCGATATCGGCGGCAAAACCCGGCCCCGAAAGCACCGCTAGAGGCGTCTTCGGCAATTCCGCCGATATGACATCTGTCAGCAACCGCTCGGCCCGATCGAGCCCCTTGGCGCAAATGACGACGGCAGCATCCTTCGACAGATAAGGCCCATAGTGACGCGCCGCATCGAGCTGCGCCCGCGACGGCATAGCGAAAAGAACGACATTGGCTTCCGCCACCGCATCCGGCTCGGCGGAAAACTGCAGCGCATCCGGCAAGGGAACGCCCGGCAGCGCCGCATCATGAATGCGGTCGTCGCGCAGATTGCTCATCAGATTTAGCTGGCGCCCGACAAGCGTCACCGGATGACGTCCTTCCAGCGCGAATACGGTCGCAAGTGCGGTTCCGAATGCGCCTGCGCCGATGACGGCGATCCGCTCGTTGCTCATGCCTTCGCCCCTCGTTTGCCGGATCCGAGCAAGGTCTTCGCTTGGCTATCCAGCGGCCAGCGCGAACGCGGCGCCACATTGAGATCGTCAGCCGGAAACTCTTCCGCCATCCGCTCCAGACCCGCCCAGGCGATCATCGCGGCATTGTCGGTGCAGAGCCGCAAGGGCGGCGCGATGAAGCGGAACCCGTGTTCGAGGCAGAGCGCCTGCAGCGTGCGCCGGATTTCCTGATTGGCGGCAACACCGCCTGCAACAACCAGCGCCGGCTCAGTCTCAAGACCGGCAAACTCCTCGCGGAACCGAAGCAGTCCACGGCCGATGCGGTCACGCAGCGTGCGCGAGACGGCCTTCTGGAACGAGGCGCAGATATCGGCGACATCCTGCTCGCTCAGCGGCGCGATCTCGGTCGCGGCCTGCCTAACGGCAGTCTTCAGCCCGGAAAAGGAAAAGTCGAGACGCGCCTCGCCCACCAGCGGACGCGGCAGCGAGAACCGGTCGGGATTGCCGGAAAGCGCAGCCTTTTCGACCGCCGGACCACCCGGATAAGGGAGGCCGAGCAGCTTTGCCGTCTTGTCGAAAGCCTCGCCCAGCGCATCATCGATCGTCGTACCCCAGCGCTCATACTGACCGACACCACGGATCAGGATCAGCTGCGTATGCCCGCCGGAAACGAGCAGCATCAGATAGGGGAAGGAAAGCCCGTCCGTCATCCGCGCGGTCAGCGCATGGCCTTCGAGATGGTTGATGGCGAGAAGCGGCTTGCCTGAAACGCGGGCGATCGCCTTTGCTGTCATCAGGCCGACCAGCAGACCGCCGATCAGGCCGGGACCGGAGGTGGCGGCAATCGCATCGACATCATCAAGCGTCACATTTGCCCGGCGCAGCGCTTCCTCGACCAATTCGTCCAGCGCCTCGACATGCGCACGCGCCGCAATTTCCGGCACGACGCCGCCATAGGCCGAGTGTTCGTCGAGCTGCGAAAGCACCACATCGGACAAAATCTCGCCGCGCCCGTCCTCATGGCGTGCGACGACCGCAGCGGCGGTCTCGTCGCAGCTTGTTTCAATGCCGAGGATGCGCAGATATGAGGTCATTGGCCCTTGTTCATTGCGATGCCGGATGATCCGGTTTACGAGAGCTTCCGGTAACAACGGAATGAGACGGATGCAAACAAAACCTTTCCGGATCGGCACGCGCGGCAGCCCGCTGGCTCTGGCGCAGGCCCATGAAACGCGGTCTCGGCTGATGGCGGCCCATGGTCTGCCGGAAGAGATGTTCGAAATCGTTGTGCTGTCGACCACCGGCGACCGCATCACCGATCGCTCGCTCTCCGAAATCGGCGGCAAGGGCCTGTTCACCCAGGAACTCGAGGAGCAGCTGTCCTCCGGCGAGCTGGATATCGCCGTGCATTCGTCGAAGGACATGCCGACAAAACTGCCTGACGGATTGCATATCGCAGCCTACCTGCCGCGCGAGGATTTTCGCGATGCCTTCATCGGCCGCACCTCGTCGACACTGAAGGCCCTGCCGGATGGCGCGACCGTCGGCACGGCATCGTTGCGTCGTCAGGCACTTATCCGCCGTCTTCGCCCCGATATTCAGGTCACGATCTTCCGCGGCTCGGTCGGCACGCGCCTGCGCAAGCTGGATGAAGGCCAGGTCGATGCGACGCTCCTCGCCTATGCCGGCCTGAAGCGGCTGTCCATGGAAGAGGTCGTGACCGAACTTCTCGACCCCGCCGATTTCCCCCCTGCTCCCGCGCAGGGCGCGATCTGTGTCGAAAGCCGTATCGGTGATCCGCGTACGGATGCCCTGATCGCTCCGATCAACGACCACCCGACCTTCGACGCCGTAAGCTGCGAACGCGCCTTCTTAGCCGCGCTTGATGGTTCCTGTCGCACCCCGATCGGCGGTTATGCGATCTGTGACGGAGATCACCTGAAATTCTCAGGCCTGATCCTGACACCCGACGGTCGGCGCGAACATGCAATCGAAGTCGAGGGCAAGCGGGCGGATGCCGAGGCGCTCGGCCTACGCGCTGGCGAAGCCGTCCGCACTGCAGCCGGCCCCGGCTTCTTCGAAAGCTGGAGCTGACCCTTGCGGGTCGTCGTCACCCGACCTGAAATTTCGGCCGCGAAAACGGCCGAGCGGCTGAGGTTTATGGGCCATGACCCCGTGCTTCTGCCGCTCAGCAGGGCA
The DNA here is from genome assembly GCA_002376235.1 of Neorhizobium sp. UBA3556. GTDB lineage: Bacteria > Pseudomonadota > Alphaproteobacteria > Rhizobiales > Rhizobiaceae > Neorhizobium. The sequence goes on from DFNX01000001.1 coordinate 145,922, forward strand.
ATACATCACCGGCAGGTAGCGACAAACGCTCTTGCCCTGCCCCATTCGGCGCTGATCGTTACTAGTGCCGAAGCATTGCGAGCACTCGCCGGTATCGGCTCCGGCCTGAAGATCAACCGGGATATCCAACTCTTCGCCGTCGGAGAAAAGACTGCCGCGGCAGCGAGATCGGCAGGGTTCAGCAACATCCATATCGGCTCAGGTGATGGCGAAGGACTGGCCGAACTGATTGCCTCGAAACTCGAAAGCCCAGATTTTCGTCTTCTCTATCTCGCCGGAAAACCCCGCGCTGGCTCTCTCGAAAGCAGGCTCGAAAAACTGGGCCTGCCCGTCCGGGTCGCCGAAATTTACGAGATGACCCCGGTTGAGTATCGACCGGAGGAAATTGACGCATGGCTGCGTACCCAACCTCCTCAGGCGGTGTTACTCTACTCGCGGGAAAACGCATTCAGGTTTTTTGAAATCTTCGAGCGATACGCATTCTCTTTTTCCGAAACGGCTTTCCTGTGCATCAGCTCCCGCACTGCCGATGCCGTGCCCGTGGCATTTCGCCTTAATGTCAGGATAGCAGAAAGCCCGGACGAAAACGCGCTGTTGGCGCTTCTTTAACCTCCGCCTGATCCAAATTCCGGCTGCGCCCCTTTCCTTAACCGGGGCCACCGACTAGGTTTTAATGAACGCATGCAGAAAAGAGGTCGAGATGGTATCCGAAAAACCACCGCGCCGGTCCAAACCGAACAAGGAACCGGTCACGATCGACCTGACGACGGAGGAAACCGCCGCAGTGGCCGAGCCCGTTCGCGCCAATGACAGCGACGATGTGATCGACGCACGCGAGCACGATGCGACTGATACGTCGGTAGCGACGGATATTCCTGAAAAGGCTGATGCGCCGGAGGCTGCATCGACCGAGACCAAGGCAGAAGCCGAAACCGCAGCACTCGAGACGCCACGTTTCGACGAGCCGGAATCCGAACCGGTAGCGACTTCTGCGGATCCGGCGAAGGAAGAGATCAAGGAAGATCCGGCTCCCTTCCAGTCGACGGCTAAAACCGAGGACTATTCGGCCCGGCCGACCGCCCCGGCACAATCGAAACCTGCAACCTCGACACTGGTCGCATCCGGCATTTTCGGCGGCATCGTCGCTCTGCTTCTGGCCGGCAGCATGCAATATGCCGGCATGCTCCCCGGCGGCGCATCCTCGTCTTCATCGAGCGACAGTGACGTTTCCGCCGAGATCGCCTCGCTTCGCCAGGAAATCGCATCCCTCGCCAACCGGCCGGTCGAACCATCGGCCGATATCACAAGCCGTCTGGCCGCGCTGGAAAGCAGCGCCTCGACGGCTGGCGGCGGATCAACCGAGACGGATCAGAAACTGGCCGCACTCGAAGCCGAGCTCGCCAGTCTGAAATCGGCAAATGCAGCGGCTGCGGCAACCTCCACCCAACTGGCCGGCCGTCTGCAACAAGCGGAAGCCCAGATCGCCGACAAGGGCCCCGAGCAGCAGGCAGCGCGCGCAGTGGCGGCAGCAGCTCTGAAGGGCGCCGTAGATCGCGGCGGTTCCTTCGAGGCCGAGCTGCAAACCTACAAGACCGTTGCCGGCGATGATCCGACAATTGCAAGCCTCCAGCCGTTTGCCGCCAAGGGCGTCCAGTCGCGCATCGAGCTTCAACGCCAGGTCTCCGCCGTGGCAGACAGCATGGTCGAGGCGGTTGCCCAACCCAATCCCGACGAGGGCCTGGCCTCACGGCTCTATTCGTCCGCACTGTCGGTCGTGAAGGTCCGCAAGGTTGGTGATATCACCGGCAACACGCCCGAGGATATCGTCGCCCGTTTCGAGGACCGGCTCCGCTCCGGCGATTTTGCCGCCGCCGCCCGAGAATGGGAGACGCTTCCTGACGCCGCCAAAACGGCATCCCAGTCGTTCAAGCAGGAACTCGACGCCCGCATAGAGGTTGAAAACCTCGTTGGCGGCGCGTTGACCCGCGCGATTACCGGCACTCAAGGCTGAGGACGAAAACGGAATGGTCAGACTTTTCATTTTCCTTCTCGTCATTCTCGGTCTCGCCTGGGGTTTCTCATGGCTTGCCGACCGCCCCGGCCTGCTCTCCATCACCTGGGAAGGCAACCTGATCGAAACGAGCGTGATGGCCGCCGCGACGATGGTCGTGGCGCTGATCGGCGCCGTCATGCTTTTATGGTGGATCATCGGAATCATCTGGACCTCGCCATATTCGGTCCGCCGTTATTTTCGCGCCCGCAAGCGTGACCGTGGTTATCAGGCGCTGTCGACCGGCCTGATCGCTGCCGGTGCTGGCAATGCGCTTCTTGCCCGCAAGATGAGCATTCGCAGCCGAAGCCTGCTCAGCGCCGACCAGGAGCCTCTGATCCATCTCCTCGATGCGCAGGCAGCCCTCATCGAGGGCAAATATGACGATGCCCGCGCAAAATTCGAAAGCATGTCGAACGATCCCGAAACACGGGAACTCGGCCTGCGCGGCCTTTACATGGAAGCACGCCGTCTCGGCGCCAACGAAGCCGCCCGGCAATATGCCGAAAAGGCCGTAGAGCACGCGCCTTACCTGCCCTGGGCATCGCAAGCGACGCTGGAATCCCAGAGCCAGTCGGCCCGCTGGGACGAGGCATTAGAAACGCTGGCGCAACAGCGCGCCGCCAACATCATCAGCAAGTCGGAAGCTGAGCGCCTGAGAGCGGTGCTTCTGACCGCCCGCGCCGGTGAACGGCTGGAAAGCGACCCGAGCGGCGCCCGCGAAGATTCCACCGATGCGCTGAAACTGGCCAAGGATCTCGTTCCCGCCGGCATCATCTGCGCCAAGGCGCTGCTGCGGCAGGAAAACGTCCGAAAGGCCGCGTCGGTTCTGGAAGGCGTGTGGAAGCTTTCGCCGCATCCGGATATCGCCCGCACCTATATCCGCGCCCGCAGCGGCGACAGCACACTCGACCGGCTGAAACGCGCCGAGAAGCTGGAGGCCATGCGTCCGAACAATATAGAGTCGCTCCTCGCCGTTTCCCAGGCAGCGCTCGATGCGCAGGACTTTGCCAAGGCCAGGGCAAGGGCAGAGGCTGCGGCTCGTGTTGAACCGAGCGAGCGGGTTTATCTGCTTCTGGCCGATATCGAGGAGGCCGAAACCGGCGATCAGGGCCGCATCCGCCACTGGATGCAGCAGGCCCTTCGCGCGCCGCGCAACGCGGCCTGGGTTGCCGACGGTTTCGTCTCGGAGAACTGGCTTCCAGTATCACCGGTCACCGGCAAGCTCGATACCTTCGAATGGAAGGTGCCGTTCAGCCAGCTGGAAGGTCCGGTCGTCGAAGGCAGGATTGCCGCGGAAGAAGCGATTGCCGCTCTTCCACCTGTCATCGTGCACGACAAGGCACCAGCGGAACCGACAAGACACACCGAACCCGCCGAGCCGACAATCGTTATCGAAAAGCAGCCGGCAAAGCCGACGCCCGAACCCGCTGTTGCAGCAAAGACAACAGCACCAGAGAAAACCACGCCTGAACCTGCCAAAACGCAAGAAAGTGAAGCCGAGACGGTTCCATTTTTCGGACGTCCACCAGATGATCCGGGTGTGAAAGATCAGAACGCCGACCCGACCAAGACGCGGTTGCGGCTGTTTTAAGGAAAGATGGAGAAGGCCTATCGATGTTGGACCGCATACAGGCCTTCCTCCACACGCTAACCTCCCATGACGACAAGGAATTCGCGCCGGATGACCCGAGGGTCGCCTTCGTTGCGCTCTGTTTTCAGGTCATGGAGGCGGATGGCGCAGTCTCGAAAAAAGAGCAGCAGAAATTCCGCGAGTTGATCCGCCAGCGCTACGATCTGAGTGAAGATCGGTTGAAGGCGCTGATCGAAGCGGGCCACGAGGCCGGCCATGAAGCGGTTGACTATTACCGTTTCACTTCCGATCTAAGACGTCATCTCGTCAATGAAGACGACCGTGTCGAACTTCTCGGCATTCTCTGGGACATCGTTTATGCCGATGGCCAGAGAAGCGAGATCGAAGATCATGTGATTTGGAGGATCGCAGACCTTCTCGGCGTCTCGTCGCGGGATCGCGTGCTGCAGCGCCAGCATGCAGCTGCACGCCTGGCCGAACAGAACACGGAGGAGAGTAAGGACTAACTGATGCTCGTACTGCCTCCTCGAAAAACGGATCTGCTTCCGGTCCTCGTCGTCCTCCATCAGGAACGCTCATCCTCCGGTCGTGTAGGCCAGATGCTGCTCGAAAAGGGCTTTCCGCTCGATATCCGCCGACCGGTTCTGGGCGAGGCATTGCCGCAAACGCTCGCCGGACATTCCGGCGCTGTCATCTTCGGCGGCCCGATGAGCGCCAACGATCCCGAGCCCTTTGTCCGAGAGGAAATCGACTGGATCGGCGTGCCGCTGAAAGAGAACAAGCCCTATCTCGGCATCTGCCTCGGAGCCCAGATGATGGTGCGCCATCTTGGCGGCAAGGTGAAGGCGAGAGATGGCGAGGTTACCGAAATCGGCTGGTACCCTCTGCGCCCAACCGAACATGGCCGCCTGCTGATGCGCTGGCCGAAGATGGTCTACCATTTCCACCGCGAAGGTTTCGACATTCCGCGCGGCGTCAAACTTCTGGCGGAAGGCGACGCATATCCCAACCAGGCGATCCGTTACGGCGACAATGCCTGGGGCGTGCAGTTCCACGCGGAACTGACCCGTGCAATGATGCAACGCTGGGTCGTCCATGGCGCGGAGCGCTTCACCATGCCGAATGCGCAGCAGGGCAACGAGCATCTCGAAGGCCGCATGATGTTCGACGCGCCGCTCAAGGCCTGGCTATCGGAATTCCTCGATCTGGTGTTCCTGGACAAACAGTCGGAAAACGCCACCGCTCCTCGATACGGATCATCGATGCCGCTAACGGAAGTCGCGCAAAGCTGAAACGCGACAAGGAAAGGCTCTAAAAGCCGCATCAATGTGCGTCATCTCTGTATTGTGGAGAAATGCGCCTTTCTACTTAGCTGTGGCTTAAGACTCATTCCCTAATATTCACCCTGTTCCAGCGGGGGGTGATGAGGGGACCATGTCTTTCAATGTGAATTCCGCAAATCCGGCGAGCCGGAACGGCGATATCGTGTCCGTGCAGTATATCCGAGCGATCGCCGCCCTGACCGTACTTGTGACCCATTCCTTTCAATGGCCATTGCCGGAGATAGACTTCTTTCTTCTCAAAAGCGGAAGATTTGGCGTCGATATCTTCTTCGTCGTCAGCGGCTTCATCATCACACTGATTGCAGGCTCCGGCACATTCGATCCGCGCAAATTTCTCGCCCGCCGCGCAAGACGCATCGTTCCGGCCTATTGGGTGGCGACACTTCTGGTGGTTGCTCTTGCGCTTGCCATGCCTGCGCAGTTCCGCTCCACCGTGCCGACGATTGAGGGTTTCATCAAGTCGCTATTCTTCATCCCCTCGGAAGCCCCCAAGGCGCCGCTCCTGCTTCTCGGCTGGACGCTGAATTACGAAGCATTCTTCTACCTGGTCTTCGCCTGCACTTTCTTTCTGAAGAGCGAATGGCGAACGGTGACGCAAATCCTGGCATTGAGCGCGCTTGTCGCCATCGGCCAGTTCCTGCCTGAACAGGGCTATCTGACACGCTTTTACGCCAGCCCAAGCCTGATCGGCTTCATGATGGGTCTTCTGCTCGCTCAGAGCTACCGGCACGGCCTGATCGATCGTATCCGCGGCGTGTGGATGGCGATGCTCGCTATTGCCGTCATCGCTCTTGCAACGGCTTACTACATCCTGCCATGGAACAGCCCCGATAGCGCACCGCTGCATGTCCATCTGATCCTGTCTCTGCTCAGTACGCTCTTCGTCGCCGGTTTCCTTGCCGTCGAAAGGAATGGCTATCTGCCCAGCTTTCCAGTGGCAAAGTTCCTGGGTGACGCCTCCTATTCCATCTATCTCTTTCACCTGTTCCCGCTCGGCGCCTTTTGGGCCGTTGCGCGAAAACTGTTCGATGTGACACCGCTTTACATGTACTTGCCGCTGGCCCTGGCCTGCAGTCTGGGGGCACTTGTGTTCGGCACTATCTGCTACTGGCTGATCGAACGGCCCTTCCTCGCCCGCCGCGCGCGACCTGCACCGGTGCTGGCAAGTGCCTGAATGAAGACGGCCTCGGTGATGAAACGACGCGATCTTCTGGCAATTGCGGCAATACTTGCCACGACAACCTCCCTTGGAGCCGCCGAAACCGTGCAACTTTCGGATACCGTGATTAGGCGGTCCCAACTTTCGCTTGGCGATCCCGCCCGTTTCAAGCGCGTCTTTGACCGCGCCAAACGCGGGGAGACAATCAGGATCGGCTTCATCGGCGGTTCGATCACCGCCGGCGCGATCGCCAGCGCTCCGGCAAACGGCTATGCCGCGCGCGTTTCCGACTGGTGGCGGAAGACATTCCCGAAAGCCCGGATTGAGATGGTCAACGCCGCGATCGGCGGAACCGGCTCGCTCTATGGCAGCCTGCGGGTGGAACAGGACTTTCTCTCCCACGACCTCGATGCGGTGATCATCGAGTTTGCCGTCAACGACGCCTGGACGGACCAGGAACCGTTCGAAAGCCTCGTCCGTCATGTTCTGGCCTCCTCGCTCGATATCGCCGTCATGCTGCTATTCATGGTCTATGACCACGGCGGCAACGAACAGGAATGGCAGCAGAAGATCGGCGCATATTATGATCTGCCGATGGTCAGCTTTCGGGATGCCGTCTGGCCGGAATTGCAATCGGGGCGACTGAAGGTGAAGGACATTCTGGTCGATATCGTTCATCCGAATGACACCGGACATCGCATCACCGCAGAACTGGTGACAACGCAACTGGACAGCTTACGAAATGCCGAAGCGATCGGCGCGTCCAGCCCAGCCCTTCCTTCGCCCCTGTATGGCAATCGTTTCCAAAACGCCCACTGGATCGGTGCAACCAGACTGAAACCGCAAAACAGCAACGGCTGGACCCTGACCAGAACCGACGATCCACCACCGCACGCGCTTGGCCCGGACATATGGCTGACAGAGCCGGGCGTCGAAACGCCTCTGTCTCTCGACTGGCAAGGCACAGGACTTGTTGCCGTGATGTGGCTGGAGAACGGCGACACCAATCCAGTCACGCTCGAAATCGACGGTAAGCCGGCTCAGATCATCACCACGCAGACCCAGCCACGACGCAATGTCGTGACGGTGGCGCTCGACCTGCCGAAGGGAAAGCACAGCTTTTCCATCAACCGCAAGCTCGGCATCGACGCCCGGCCACCCTTTGGCCTGTATGGTATCGGGATTATTCCCTAACGCTCTGGCGCTTCCAGCGTGTCGATCTTCCTGAGCTTCGAGAAGCCGAGTGCCCAGATGACGGTGACGGCAAGCGTGCCGACGCCGCCGATGACGACTGCCGGCACAGCACCGATGAAATGCGCCATCGTGCCGGCGCGGAACTCGCCGAGTTCGTTGGAAGCCCCGACGAAGACCATGTTGACGGCATTGACCCGCCCGCGCACCTCATCCGGCGTCCAGAGCGCAATCAACGTTTCGCGGACATAGACGGAAATCATGTCGGCCGCGCCCATGATCATCAGCGAAACGATGGACAGCCACGGCGTGGCCGATAGGCCGAAGATCAGCGTGCCGAGACCGAAAAAGCCGACGCCGACGAACATCGCGGTCCCGGCATGATGGCGGATCGGATGGAAGGCAAGCCATACGGCGACTACGATCGCACCAATGCCCGGTGCGGCGCGCAACAGACCGAGACCCCATGGGCCAAGTTCCAGGACATCGCGGGCAAACACCGGCATGAGCGCCACCGCACCGCCGAGAAGGACGGCGAACAGATCGAGCGATATCGCGCCGAGAACCACTTTTTCGCTGAAGATGAAGCGGAAACCGGCAAGCAGATGCGCGACATTGACCTTGGATGCCGAGGTCCGCTGCGCCGGCTTAGGGATCATGAAGACAAGCAGTGCAGCAAGCGTGAGCAGGACGAACGCCACGATATAGGCCGCCGTCGCGTTCAGCCCGTAGAGCAGGCCACCGAAGACCGGGCCAAGAATGGAGGCAGTCTGCCAGGAAGACGAATTCCAGGCGATCGCATTGGCAAGATCCTTCTCCGGCACGAGGTTCGGCCCGAGCGATTGTACCGCCGGCCCCATGAAGGCACGCTCGATGCCGAAGACGACGAGGATGGCGAAGACCAGCCAGGGCGTGAATGCGCCGACGACGGTCAGCCCCAGAAGCGCCGCCGCGCAGGCCGCACCGACGACCATGCAGATCGCCATGATCATGCGGCGGTTATACCGATCGGCCACCGTGCCCGTCACAAGGATAAGAAGCAGCGACGGCAGGAACTGGAACAACCCGATCAGCCCCAGATAGAGCGGGTTGCGGGTCTCGTCATACATCTGCCAGCCAACCGAAACGCTGATGATCTGGATGGCAAAGGCGGCGAAGAACCGCGACAGGAAGAACTTTGTGTAGGACGAATGGCGAAAGGCTGCAAAACGGTCGCCGGAGGCGGGAATGGACATCGCAAAAGTCTCTCGGTGGGACCGTCGGTATGAAATGCTAGAGTGCCGCCGTTAAACATGCTGAAACTGCGGCGGGCGCGACACTTGCCCGTTAGTTCCCCAATGTCTACATGTCTGTCAACTTGGAATTTGTGGGCCGACCGCCGCGATCTTGAAGGATGCGGCCTGGCAACAAGATTGGAGACCTGAATGCTCGCCCTGTTTCAGACCATTGACCTGGCCTTGAACCTCTACACCTGGATCCTGATCGCCAGCGCCATCTTCTCCTGGCTCTACGCCTTCAACGTCATCAATTCGAGCAATCAGTTCGTCGATGCCATCGGCCGTTTCCTCTATAATGTCACCGAGCCGGTCCTGCGCCCGATCCGCCGCATCATGCCGAACCTCGGCGGCATCGACATTTCCCCGATCATCGTGCTGCTGCTGATCTTCTTCCTGCGCTCCTTCATGTGGAATTCGCTGTTCCCGCTCTTCGTGTGAGCGCGATAAGCCTCTACTCCGATCACATAAGGCTGAGCATCAAGCTCACCCCGAATGGCGGCCGCGACGCGATCGACGGCATCGAGAGGGATGCTGAGGGGCACGCATTTCTGAAAGCGCGTGTCTCTGCCGTGCCGGAAGACGGCAAGGCCAACAAGGCACTGATCGCGCTTCTATCCAAGAAACTGCGTGTGCCGAAAAGCTCCGTATCTTTCGTCTCCGGTGAAACGGCACGTAAAAAAATCCTCCGGATCGATGGCGACCCGGAGGATTTGAAAGCGAAGATCGAAGGTCTGATGACCTGATTACTTCTGAGCCCGATTACTTCTGAGCCTTGTAGCGGTCGATCGCTTCGACGATCAGCCGCTTGGCGGTGTCGACATCCTGCCAACCACCGATCTTGACCCACTTGCCGGGCTCAAGATCCTTGTAGTGCTCAAAGAAGTGCTCGATCTGCTTCAGCGTGATTTCCGGCAGATCGGTATAGTTCTTGATCTTGTCGTAACGCTGGGTCAGCTTCGGAACCGGAACGGCCAGGATCTTCTCATCCTTGCCGCCATCGTCTTCCATGATCATCACGCCGATCGGACGAACATTGATGACGCAGCCCGGAACCAGCGGACGGGTGTTGCAGATCAGAACGTCGCACGGGTCACCGTCTTCGGAAAGCGTGTGCGGGATGAAGCCGTAGTTACCCGGATAGGTCATCGGGGTGTAGAGAAAGCGGTCGACGATCAGTGCACCGGCTTCCTTGTCCATCTCGTACTTGATCGGCTGACCGCCAACCGGCACCTCGACGATGACGTTGACGTCTTCAGGCGGGTTCTTGCCGATGGAAATTGCATCGATACGCATCGTGATCCTCAATTAGGTTCAATTCACTGAAGCGTCGATAGCGAAAATCCGGCTCCAAGGCAATAAGCCATTGAATTGACGGGGGCCGGAGAAGCCAGGAGAGGAACGTTATTCCTCGGCACGCCTCAAGGCCACATTAATTCTGCCAGACGAAGCCGACTTTCTTCAGCTGCGAACCACCGAAATCCTCCATCCCCTCGACGGCATCATTGCCGCCGTGACGGCGGAAGAAGCGGATCGCATGATCGCTGTCCTCAAGGCACCAGACGACCAGACCGCGGCAGCCGAGCGAAGTCAAAAGCTTTCGGCTTTCGCCGAAGAGGCGTCGCCCGAGTCCGATGCCCTGGAATTCCGGCCGCAGATAGATCTCGTAGATTTCGCCATCATAGGGCAGCGCCCGTGCGCGATTGAGGCCAACCGTCGCGTAACCGGCAATCTGGCCAGCGACATCGATGACGAGAAGCGTTGCCGGCCCGTCCGTCGCTTTGCGCCACCATTTTTCGCCGCGGCGCTCCAGCATCTGGATCAGCGGCTTGTGCGGAATAAGGCCCGCATAGGCCTGCACCCAGCTCTGCCGGTGTACATCCGAGATGGCTCGGGCATCCTGCGGATCGGCCCGCCGAACATCGATCGACAACGTCTTCATAACGCGACTTTAGGTCCTGCTATGCGGGATCCGCCATCGGTCATTCATTAACCAGACGGATTGCCCACAGAGTTCTGATGGGGACAATACCTGCCAAGTTAACGCTTTTTTAACCGCTGCCACAAGTCGTGTGATTTGCCAGACACAGAAAAACGGCACAAGAAAAAAGCCCGGCTTTCGGCCGGGCTTTTCAGATGAGGATTGTCTCGAAGCTTAGAGAGCGGCCTTCGACTTGTCGAAGCGCTTGCGGTCGTTGGCGTCGAGATAGATCTTGCGCAGGCGGATCGACTTCGGCGTCACTTCCATCAGCTCGTCGTCCTGGATCCAGGAAAGAGCGCGGTCGAGCGTCATGCGGATCGGCGGGGTCAGGCGAACGGCTTCGTCCTTGCCGGCCGAACGGATGTTCGTCAGCTGCTTGCCCTTCAGAACGTTGACCTCAAGGTCGTTGTCACGGGTGTGGATACCGATGATCATGCCCATGTAAACCTTGTCGCCCGGCTCGATGATCATCGGGCCGCGGTCTTCGAGGTTGAACATGGCGTAAGCAACAGCTTCACCAGCCTGGTTGGACAGAAGAACGCCGTTGGTACGACCGGAGATCTCGCCCTTGTAAGGCTGGTAGTCGTTGAACAGGCGGTTCATGATCGCCGTGCCGCGCGTGTCGGTCAAAAGTTCCGACTGGTAGCCGATGAGGCCGCGGGTCGGAGCCAGGAACTTGAGGCGAACGCGGCTGCCGCCCGAAGGACGCAGTTCGGTCATTTCAGCCTTGCGCTCGGACATCTTCTGAACGACGACGCCGGAATGTTCTTCATCGACGTCGATGACGACTTCTTCGATCGGCTCCATGGTGACGCCGTTCTCGTCCTTGTGCATGACGACGCGCGGACGCGATACGGCAAGCTCAAAGCCTTCGCGGCGCATGGTTTCGATCAGAACGGCGAGCTGAAGTTCGCCGCGGCCGGATACGTAAAACGAATCCTTGCCTTCGGCTTCTTCGATCTTCAGTGCGACGTTGCCTTCGGCTTCCTTGTACAGGCGGTCACGGATGACGCGCGAGGTAACCTTGTCGCCTTCGGTGCCGGCGAGCGGCGAGTCGTTAACGATGAAGGACATGGTAACGGTCGGCGGGTCGATCGGCTGGGCCTGCATGGCGTCAGTGACCGACGGATCGCAGAACGTGTCGGCAACGGTGCCCTTGGAGAGACCGGCGATGGCGACGATGTCACCTGCAACGGCTTCTTCGATCGGCTGACGTTCGATACCGCGGAATGCGAGGATCTTGGAGATACGGCCGGTTTCAACCGTCTTGCCGTCCTGGGACAGAACCTTGACGGCCTGGTTCGGCTTGATCGAGCCGGAAGCAACGCGACCGGTGATGATGCGGCCGAGGAACGGGTTGGCTTCGAGAAGCGTACCGATCATGCGGAACGGGCCTTCTTCGACCTTCGGCTCCGGAACGTGCTTGAGAACGAGATCGAGCAACGGTGCCAGACCTTCGTCCTTCGGGCCTTCCGGGTTGACGTTCATCCAGCCATCACGACCGGAACCGTAAAGGATCGGGAAGTCGAGCTGTTCGTCGGTGGCGTCGAGGTTTGCGAACAGGTCGAAAACTTCGTTGATGACTTCTTCGTGGCGGCCGTCCGGACGGTCGATCTTGTTGATCGCAACGATCGGCTTCAGACCAACCTTCAGAGCCTTGCCGACAACGAACTTCGTCTGCGGCATCGGGCCTTCAGAAGAGTCGACGAGAACGATCGCGCCATCCACCATCGACAGGATGCGCTCGACTTCGCCACCGAAGTCGGCGTGGCCGGGGGTGTCGACGATGTTGACGCGAACGCCCTTCCATTCAACCGACGTCGCCTTGGCGAGAATGGTGATGCCGCGTTCCTTTTCGAGGTCGTTCGAGTCCATGACGCGTTCTGCAACGCGCTGGTTTTCGCGGAACGAGCCCGACTGTTTCAGGAGCTCGTCAACGAGCGTCGTTTTGCCATGGTCAACGTGCGCGATGATCGCGATGTTGCGAAGTGCCATATTAGGGGTTCTCTGAAGTTGGGGCGCAACAATTCTTTGGCCACGCCAATTTCGTTGGCGCGCTCATACCCCGTTTTTTGCAAATGCGAAAGGGGGGCCAAGCGCAACGGTTGAAACCATGGGTCTATTCGGCGACGAGACCACTCCTTCTTAAGAGGGCAAGCAGCAGAAGCGGCAAAAGAGTGGTGATCAGGATGGCGATGAAGGCCATGGCCATGCCGAGCCCGATAGACCCCTGTTCGAACTGCCGCCAGATGAAGGTGGCGATCGTCTGCATGCCGACCGGGGCGATGACAACGGACGCTACCAGTTCACGCGAGGCAAGCGCAAAGACGAGCAGCATGGCCGAGGCAAGGCTGGGGAATACCAGCGGCAGAAGTATACGGCGGAAGGCGGTGATACCCGATGCGCCAAAGACACGGGCTGCCGCTTCGAGATTGTCGCCGATCTGCTGGAAGGCCGCCGTCGAATAACGCATCGTCTGCGGCAGCAGGATGCAGCAATAGGCAAGCAGCAGAATGAGCGGCGTATTGTAAGGCGTCGCCGGTAGCCAAGGCATGTTCCAGGCGAGGATCAGGCCGACAGCAACGACAATGCCGGGAAGCGCATTCGGAATGATCGTCAGGCTGTCAATCGCCAGACGCCCGCGGATTTTCGTCTTCACCACCGTATAGGCGGCCGTCACCCCGATCAGGCCGGTAATCAGCGCCGTGCCGATGCCGAGCGAAAAACTATTGGCCAACGCTCCGAGCGCCCCGGCGCTGTTCTGGAAGACCGAGAGGAAATTGTCGAAGCTCATGTTGTCGAGCGCCAGCCCGCCGGAAATCGTCCGCGACATGGCAGTGGCAAGGATCGACAGAAGCGGCACGCCGGTCGCAAGGAACGAGACGATGATGAACGCGGCCAGTACCGGCCATTTCATCGCCCCGAGCGGCCGCTTGTCCTTGGCGGTCGGCTTGCCGTTGACCGTCTGGTAGGAGCGCCGCGACAGGATCCAGCGCTGGCCGAGGAATGTGAGAAGCGAAAGCCCCACCAGCAGCAACGACATGATCGAGGCACCCGGCAGGTCGATCGGCCAGTCGGAAATGCGAAGATCTATGCCGGTGACGAGAACCTGGAAACCGGCCCGACGGCCAAGCGCTGCCGGTGTGCCGTATTCCTCGATTGCCGCGGCAAACACCAACATCAGGCTGGCCGCAAGCCCCGGCGCAGACAGCGGCAGCGTGATCCGCCAGAAGGCGCGCGTCGGTGTTGCGCCGAATACCCGGCCGACATCCGCATAACGCGCCCCTACGGCTTCCACCGTACGCGACACGGCGAAATAAACGACAGGAAACGTGTTGAACGCCATCACCATCGTCATGCCAGCGAGCGAAAACAGGAAGGGCGAAAGATTGAAGCCGACCAGCTGCTGCAGATATCCGCGCGGCTGCAAGGTCATGATCCAGCCAAGCGTGGCGATATAGGGCGGTATCATGAAGGGCACGAGCAGAAGTACATCGAACAGCGCCGCCCCCGGCACGCGGTAAAGCGCGCGAAACACGCCGAGCGGCACCGCGACCACGGCCGAGGCCAGCACGACGCAGAAACCGAGCAGGATCGTATTGCCGGCCATGCCGATCAGCGCGCCGTCATTCAGCGTGTCGATGAAGGAGGAAAAAGGCTTGGCAAACGAGCCCTGGCCGAGCTCGGGGAAAATGCCCTGCATGACGACCGCGGCAAACGGTACGGCCACGACCAGAAGCAGTCCCGCAATCGCCAGCCATGCCGCCGGGGCCGGTCCGCCAACGCTTTTTGCCGCCATCACTCAGTCCTTCATGTCCTGCCGCAGCATTCTTCAGGCCATCGGATTCGGTGATCTGAAAAATGATGCGCGACGTTCAAAGCAAAACAGCGCCGCCTGCTCTGAAGAGCAGACGACGCCGCAGGAAAATTACTTGCCGCCGAAGATCTTGGTGATCTCGCCGAGCGTTTCCTTGCGCTTGCCATAGACGGCAGCATTGTCGAACTTCAGAAGCTTCAGGTCGCCGATCAGCGGACGGTCGGCGGCAACGTCGCTGCGGGCCGGCATCAGCATCTGGGCGGCAACCATCTTCTGGCCGGCGTCGGACAGCATGTAGTCGATGAACTTCTTGGCTTCGTCCTGGTTCTTGGACCAGTTGAGGATCATCGCCGGACGCGGTGCAATGACGGTGCCGGAAGCCGGGAAAACGACTTCGACGCTTTCGCCCTTCTTGGCGGCAGCAAGCGTGATGTAGTCGACAGCGCCGAAGACGGCAGCCTTGGCACCCTGCAGAACCGGGTTCAGGGCTTCGGCATTGGCGCCGGCAATGATCGCGCCGTTTGCCTGCAGGTCCTTGAACAGCTTGAAATCGTCCTGGCCGGCCAGAGCCGCCGTCAGTTCGAAAGCCGAACCGGACTGGGCCGGATCCGGAATATTGACCATGTCCTTGTATTCGGCCTTGGTCAGATCAGACCATTCGGCAGGCTTCGGCGTGCCGCTCTTGGTGTTCCAGGCAATGCCGAGAGCCGAAACGCCCTGTGCGACGGCATAGTCGGACTTGAGGAAATCCGGGACCTTGGCAGCGTTGGGGCTGGAATATTTGACCAGCCAGCCGCGCTTTTCGAAGTCGGTCGCGGTATCCCAGGAAGCCGAGATCAGAACGTCAACGACCGGGTTGGATGCTTCAGCTTCGATACGGGCCATGACCTTGCCGGTCGTTGCCTGGAAAACATTGACCTTGATGCCGGTTTCCTTGGTGAAACCTTCCGACATCTTGTCGATCAGGCTCTGCGGACCGGCGGTGTAGACGGTGATGTCGGCATGCGCGACGCCGGCCATCAGGACGGCAGCAACGGCACCAAGTGTAATGCTCTTCAACGACTTGAACATGTCCCAAAACTCCTGTTGGGGTGAATGTTTATGGATGCGGATGACTTGAATTTTTGAACCAGCGGATCTGGTCGAGATCGATGGAAAGGCCGACGCCATCGCCGGGCTTGAGCTTGTGGCGGCTCAGGACCTGCAGCTCGACCTGATCGGCACCGATCAGCGAGACGGTTGCCAGATGCCCGTCGCCGCGGAACTGCGAACGCAACACGCTGGCGGCCAACCGGTCCGACTGGATCTCGCCGGGCGTAATCGCCGCGACAGGAATGAGAATGCTGCGTGAACCGGCCAGGCTTTGATCGGCGCGCATCAATGCCACGTCGCTATTGCCGAAGAACCAGCAGGCATCACGGTTCTGCAACTCGGCAATACCGCCCAGCCGCAGAAAATCGGCAACTTCGGGGGTCGCGGGCTGCGCCACCAGTTCGTCAGGCGTCGCAAGCTGTTCGATCAGCCCGCCGCGCATGACGGCGACCTGATCGGCAAGCGTCAGCGCTTCCGCGTGATCATGGGTAACGTAGATGGCGGTGAGGCCGAGCGAGGCGATCAGTTCCGCCAGTTCGCCGACCATGTTTTCACGCAATTCGCGGTCGAGATTGGAAAGCGGCTCGTCGAACAGGATAAGCTGCGGCTCGGCAACGATCGCCCGCGCAATCGCGACGCGCTGCTGCTGCCCGCCCGAAAGGTCGCTCGGCCGGCGAGCGGCATAAGCGGAAAGCCCGACACGCTCCAAGGCATACATCGTGCGTTGCTCGCGCTCAGTGCGACCGATGCCGCGCATTTCGAGAGGGAAGGAAACATTGCCGCCGACCGTCATATGCGGCCAGAGCGCATAATCCTGGAAAACCATGCCGAGATTGCGCTTTTCGGGCGGTGCGAACGTGCCGCTTGCGGCGTCAGCTACCACCTGACCGGCAATCGAGACAGAGCCCTTGCTCGGCGCCAGCAGCCCGGCAACCAGCCTCAGAAGCGTGGTCTTGCCGCACCCGGAAGGACCGAGAAGCGCCAGCGTCTTGCCCTGTCCCAGCGCCACATCGATGCCTTTGAGTACCGGCGTTGCACCATAGTGCAATTCCAGTCCAGCCGTGGACACGGCAACATTGCTTGCGAGGCTTTCAATTGTCATGGGAACCGGCGTCGGCAGAAGATGATGCCGGTTCCTTAGTCAGCCTGCATGACAGGAAAGTTACACTTTCACGACAGAAGGATGACAGTTGTTGATGGCGACCGGTGCCGGATCAGGCGTCGCCACCCGCAATTTCCGCAACCATTGCCAATCCCTTCTTCTTCAACATCGCCGTCGGATCCGGCAGCTTGCCGCGGAAAGCCTTGTAGGTGACCTCAGGATCGATCGAGCCGCCAACCGAATAGATGTTGTTCTTCAGCTTGCGCGCCATGACCGGATCGAAGGCATTGCCGACCTCTTCGAAGGCCGAGAACGCATCCGCATCCAGCACTTCCGACCACATGTAGGAGTAATATCCGGCCGCATATCCCTCACCGGAAAACACATGCTGGAAATGCGGCGTTGCGTGGCGCATGACCAGCGACGCCGGCATTTTCAGCTCCGACAGGATCTCCGCCTGCACCGCCATCGGATCATCCGCCGGAGCGCGCGTGTGGAAGGCCATGTCGACCAGCGCCGATGCGGTGAACTCGACCGTCGCAAAACCGGCATTGAAGGTGCGCGCAGCCAGAACCTTGTCGAGCAGCTCCTTCGGCATCGGCTTGCCGGTCTCGTAATGGACGGCGTATTTTTCGAGGATTTCCGGCACCGTCAGCCAGTGTTCGTAAAGCTGCGACGGCAGTTCGACGAAATCGCGCGACACACCCGTACCGGAGACGGACGGATAGGTCACATCCGACAGCATGCCGTGCAGCGCATGGCCGAATTCGTGGAACAGCGTGCGCGCATCATCGAGAGAAAGCAGCGCCGGCTTGCCTTCGGCAGGCTTGGCGAAATTGCAGACATTGTAGATGATCGGCAACTCGCCCTCGGCGCCATTCTTCAATGGCAGCTTGTGCTGCGACTGGAACGAACTCATCCATGCACCGGACCGCTTGGAGGACCGGGCGAAATAATCGCCAAGAAACAGCGCCTTCAAGCCACCGCTCTCGTCACGCAGTTCGAACACCCGCACATCCGGATGATAGGCGGAAATGCCTTTAAGCTCGGTCAGCGTCACGCCGAACAGCCGCTTGGCGACATCGAAGCAGGCTTCTATGACCTTTCCCAGCTGCAGATAGGGCTTCAGCTCGGATTCGGAGAAGGAGAAAGTCCGCTCGCGCAGCTTCTCGGCATAATAACGCCAGTCCCACGGCATGACCGGATGGTTCTTGCCTTCTTCCGCCACCAGCTTGCCGAGGCTCGCCTCTTCCTCAAGCGCCTTGGAGCGCGCCTTGTCCCAGACCTTGTGCAGCAACCCGTTCACATTGTCGGCGGTCTTCGCCATCGTGTTGTCGAGCTTCAGGGCCGCGAAGTTTTCGTAGCCGAGAAGCTTCGCCTTTTCCGCGCGCAGGGCCAGCGTCTCGCGAACGATCGCGACATTGTCCCGCGCGCCGCCATTTTCACCGCGCGCCACCCAGGCCTTGAATGCCTGCTCTCGCAGGTCGCGCCGGGCCGAAAACGTCAGGAACGGCTCGATGATCGAGCGCGACAGCGTCACCATATAGCCGTCGGCCTCGCCCCGATCCTTGGCGGCAGCAGCCATCGCATCGCGCAGAAAATCCGGCAGGCCTTCGAGTTCGGCCTCATCGGTCAGCTTCAGCGACCATTCCTTCTCGTCCCCGAGAACATTCTGGCCGAACTGCGCACCGAGACCGGCGAGCTTTTCGCCGATCGAAGAAAGCCGGTCCTGTTCCGGCCTGTCGAGCTTGGCGCCCGATTTGACGAAACCTTTCCAGTGGCGCTCCAGCACCCGCTCCTGCTCCAGCGTCAGGCCGAGATCGGCGCGCTTTTCCCACAAGGCATCGATGCGGCCAAAAAGGGCAGAATTAGTGCCGATCTTCGAATAATGCCGTGACATTTTCGGCGCGATTTCCCGCTCTAGCGCCTGAATTGTTTCATTGGTGTGAGCCCCAGCCTTGCCCCAGAACAGCGAAGACACGCGGGATAGCTCGTCGCCGGCGATTTCCAGCGCCACGACGGTATTCTCAAAGCTCGGCGCTTCCAAATTTCTGGCGATGGCGTCGATCTCGGCCTCGTGACTTGCGAGCGCCACCTCGAAAGCGGGGGCGAAATCTTCGTCCTTGACGAGATCGAACCGCGGCAGGCCTTCATGCCCGCTCCACTCGACAAGGGCACGGTTGACGGAAGCGTTGGCCATAAGGGAAATCCTTCTGCGATTCTGATTTGTCTCTGGTCTACAGGATAGGTTGTCGAATGTCTGGATCAAGTACGACAAACCGAAGCTTCACGCAGTCGTTCCACGCGGCGGCGAGCTTTTCCGTTTGCGGCCACGCGGAAAGATAGTAAGTCAACCTTATGAGCCTTCCTGTAAAAATCTCCCATGATGTGCCGCAAGGCGACCTCCTGGGCCTGTTGATCGTTGATACCGCGCGCGCATTGCGAACGGCATTTGAAAATCGCATCAACGCCGCAGGTTTGGGCCTCACCCCCGGCGAGGCAAGGGCGCTAATCCACATTGCCGACCATGAAGGCAGCAGGCAGCTCGACATCGCCTCGCAGATGAGTGTCGAGCCGATGACGCTCTGCACCTATCTCGACAAATTGCAGACGCTTGGCCTGATCGAACGCCATAAATGCTCCGCCGATCGGCGCGCCAAGCGGATTGCCCTGACGAAGACGTCGGATGAGATGATCCGAAAAATCCGCGCGGAGCTCCACGTCATTCTCGACCACGCGACTTCAGGCCTGTCACTGGAAGCCCGAAGCCAGTTGAAAGCATCGCTCACCGTGGTGAACAGGAACCTCCAGGAGACTTCTCCTCCCGCTCCAACAGGTGCCGATGAGCGACGCTGATACCGCCGCCCGCCCGACAATCATGACGGAACGGCGCACGACCGTGATCGGCGCGCTTCTGACCGCGATCGGCCCCGTATCGATGGCGGTCTATACACCCGCCATGCCGGAACTGGTTCGCGCTTTCGGCACGACGGAATCCGCCATCAAGCTGTCGCTTTCGCTTTATTTCGGCGGCTTTGCCTTAGCCCAGCTGCTCGCCGGCCCGGTATCGGATGCCTATGGCCGCAAGAAAGCCTCGATCGCCTTCCTGACGATCTATGTCCTCGGCTCGCTGATCGCGGCCATGGCAATCGACGTCAACTGGATCCTGGCGGGAAGGCTGATCCAGGGGATCGGCGCGTCGGTGGGCGTCACCGTTGCCCGCGCCGCCGTTCGCGACCAGTTTGTCGGAGGACAGGCCGCGCGGATCATGAACATGATCGGCATCATTCTGGCGATCGGCCCGGCGCTCGGACCGACCATCGGCGGACTTGCCCTTTCCGCCTTCGGCTGGCAGTCGATCTTCCTGCTGCTGATTGCCTTTGGCGCGATAGCATTGCTGACCTGCATCTTCGCGCTGAAGGAAACGGCCATTCCGGATCGCTCGCGGCTGCAGCCTGTCACACTGGTAAAGACCTATGCCGGCCTGATAACCGACCTGCGCTTTCTCTTTCCCTCGCTCATTCTCGGCGGCTCGATCGGCGCGCTTTATGCCCAGGGCACCATGCTTCCCTTTGTTCTGATCGATGTCGTCGGCCTCAGCCCGACGCAATTCGGCCTCGGCATGCTGGCGCAGACCGGATCCTATCTGACGGGTTCGATCACCCTGCGCATGATCTCCGGCCGCATATCCGGTCCTGCCGCGGTTGCGATCGGCATCGGCTTCTGCGGCACGGGCGGCTTCCTGATGTTATTGTCCGTGCACCTGCTTGACCCGACATTTCTGTCGATCATGGTCCCGGTCGGCATCTGCACCTTCGGCATCGCCTTCCTGACGCCGCATGTCGTCACCTCCGGCCTTGCCGCATTTCCGAAAGTCGCAGGTTCCGCCTCCGCGCTGATGGGCTTCATCCAGATGGGCGGCGGCTTCGTCGGCGGACTGGTCGCTGCCACTTTCGCAAACCCGCTGACTTCCTTCGGCACGATTATCCCCATCATGGAATTCACCGCGGTCGCCGCCTACCTCGCCCATCGCTTCATCAGTCGCCGCCAATAAAAAAGCCCCGCTGCGGTAACAGCGGGGCCTGATAGGACAAATCGGCAAACCCGATTATTTCAGCTGGTTGCGCTTGGCGAGCGTGCGCAGGCGTAGCGAATTCAGCTTAATGAAGCCCGCTGCATCCTTCTGGTCATAGGCGCCGTGATCATCTTCGAAGGTAACGAGCTGGTCGGAATAGAGCGACTTTTCGCTTTCGCGGCCGATGACCATGACATTGCCCTTGTAGAGCTTCAGCGTCACTTCGCCTTCGACATGCTCCTGGCTCTTGTCGATCAGGGCCTGCAGCATTTCGCGCTCGGGCGAGAACCAGAAGCCGTAATAGATCAGCTCGGCATATTTCGGCATCAGCTCATCCTTGAGGTGAGCAGCGCCGCGATCGAGCGTGATCGATTCGATTGCGCGGTGAGCAGCCAGGAGGATCGTGCCGCCGGGGGTCTCGTAGACGCCGCGCGACTTCATGCCGACAAAGCGGTTCTCGACGAGATCGAGACGGCCGATGCCGTTGTCGCGACCGTAGTTGTTGAGCTGCGCAAGCAGGGTTGCCGGCGACATGGCGACACCGTTGATCGACACGGCGTCACCCTTGTTGAAGCCGATCTTGATCGTGGTTGCCTGGTCGGGAGCAGCTTCCGGCGAAATCGTGCGCATGTGCACATATTCCGGAGCCTCGACGGCCGGATCTTCGAGAACCTTACCCTCGGAAGACGAGTGCAGAAGGTTGGCGTCGACGGAGAACGGCGCTTCGCCTTTCTTGTCCTTGGCAACCGGGATCTGGTGCTGTTCGGCAAAGTTCAGGAGGTCGGTGCGGCTCTTGAACGACCAGTCGCGCCACGGAGCGATGATCTTGATGTCCGGGTTCAGCGCATAGGCCGACATTTCAAAGCGAACCTGGTCGTTGCCCTTGCCTGTCGCGCCATGAGCAATCGCGTCGGCTCCGGTCTTCTTGGCGATTTCGATCAGGTGCTTGGAGATCAGCGGACGGGCGATCGACGTGCCGAGCAGATAGACGCCTTCATAAACGGCATTGGCGCGGAACATCGGGAAGACGAAGTCACGGACGAATTCTTCGCGGACGTCCTCGATGAAGATTTCCTTGATGCCCAGCATCTCGGCCTTCTTGCGCGCCGGCTCGAGCTCTTCGCCCTGACCGAGGTCGGCCGTAAAGGTGACGACTTCAGCATTGAGTTCGGTCTGCAGCCATTTCAGGATGATCGAGGTGTCGAGACCGCCGGAATAGGCGAGAACGACCTTCTTTACGTCTTTCGGGAGTGCCATGATAATTTTGTCCGTCTGCGGGTGGCGGCGGAGACAATTCCGCCGAAATTGGATCGCCGAACTTTTTAGCGAGTTTCTGGGCCCGTGCAAGGAAAACCCGGAAAAACAGCGTCAGAGATGACGCCGCACATTCATGCGCTGGTGAAGGATGCGGATGATTGTGAGATGAGTATCTGTCTGACGGTAGATAACGACGTGAGGCCTGAAGGACCGCGCGAGATAGTTTCGTTTTAGACTTGGCATCATGCGGCCGGATCGAACTCCTTCCGCAAGCATTCGGCAGGCGTTCCGGAGCTTGAAAGTATAGGCTTCGGGCTTCTCGAAGTCCCAATGCTCTTCCGTGTAGTCGTAGATTTCGTCGAAATCGGCTTCGGCTCCGCTTCAATATCCCATCATGTTGACGGAATACCCAGATGTACCATATCCCGCCGGACCTTTGAACAGCAGCGTCATAGAGGAGACCGACCCATGACCGTTACTCATCCCGCTCTGAAAAAGGACAATGTTGCCGTCATCACCGGAGCCGCTTCCGGCATCGGGCTTACAGCGGCAAAGGAATTTGCTCGGCAAGGGCTTTGCGTCGTGCTTGTAGATCTGGAGGGCGAAAAGCTCGTAGAAGCCTGTCGCGAAGTAACGGCACTTGCCGAAGGCGGCGAACATGACGTCGCGGCAATCGGCACCGATGTGTCCAAGCCGGACGAGATCGCAGCCCTCGAACGAGCCGTCATCCAGCGTTTCGGCCGCGTCCATGTATTGATGAACAATGCCGGCATCCAGCCCGGCAGCAGCATTTTCGGCCCGCAGGCCAATTGGGAAAATGTGCTCGCCGTCAACCTGATGGGTGTTGTCAACGGCAGCCGCATCTTCGGCCCCGCGATGATCGCCCATGGTGAACCGGCGCTGATCATAAATACCGGCTCCAAACAGGGCATCACCACGCCCCCCGGCGATCCCGCCTACAATGTTTCCAAATCAGGCGTAAAAACCTTCACCGAGGCTCTGCAGCACGAGTTGCGCAACACCGAAGGCTGCCAGGTCTCGGCACACCTGCTGATCCCCGGTTTCGTCTTCACCCCTCTTGCCGCGGGCGGGCGGACAGAAAAACCCGATGGTGCCTGGACTTCGGAACAGACGGTCGAGTTCATGATCGAAAGCCTCGGTCGTGGCGATTTCTATATCCTTTGCCCCGACAACGACATTGACCGGGCGACCGACGAGCGCCGCATGGCCTGGGCGATCGGCGATATCATCGAGAACCGCCCGCCGCTTTCCCGCTGGCATCCGGATTTTGCCGATATATCAAAAGAATTCATCAACAACCGCTGATTGATAGAATTGGCATAGGCTCGAAAGCCGGATAAACGGGGCAAACGATCCTCCGGCATTCGAGAACGACCATGGAATTCCTGCCTAGCCTGCCGACCCTCATCGCCTTCACCGCCGCAGGTCTTCTTCTGTCGATCACGCCGGGGCCGGATATGACATTGTCGATCAGCCGGGCCATCAGCGAAGGCCGCAAACCCGCGCTGCTCGTCGTGCTCGGCACCAATTTCGGCATTGTCTGCCACACGCTTCTGGTCGCCTTCGGCATCTCCGCGCTTATTACCGCCTCGCCGACCGCCTTCTTCATCCTCAAGACCGGCGGCGCCGCCTATCTTCTCTGGCTTGCCATCCAGGCGATCCGCTTCGGGTCCAGCCTGTCGGTCGAAAAGGTCGAGCGGCCACAAAGCAGCGCGCTCGCCAGCATGTCGCTCGGGTTCTGGGTGAATATTTTGAACCCCAAGGTCATCATCTTCTTCATGACCTTCCTGCCGCAATTCGTCTCGGCGCAGGATCCGCATGTTACCGGCAAGCTGATCTTCTTCGGGCTTTATTTCATCGCCATCGGCATGCCGATCAACGTTATCGTCGTCCTGGCTGCAGACAGGCTTTCCGCCTGGCTGCAAGCCAACCCGAAAATTTTGCGCGGCATCGATTACACTTTTGCCGGCGTCTTCTCGATCTTCGCGGCAAAGATCTTCTTCACCCAGGCACGCTGACAGACGAAGCGCTGACCGGCATCAGCCGATCAGCAGCGCATCGTCATCCAGCGTTTCGCCCCGCATCTTGCGGAACATGGCGATCAGGTCCTCGACCTGCAGGTCCTTGCGGCTGTCGCCGCTGACATCGAGAATGATCTCGCCGCCATGCAGCATGATTGTACGGTGGCCGAAATCCAGCGCCTGGCGCATGGAATGCGTCACCATCAGCGTCGTCAGCTTGCGCTCCGAGACGACCCGCTGGGTGAGTTTCATGATGAACTCCGCCATGCCCGGATCGAGCGCAGCGGTGTGCTCGTCGAGCAGCAGCACTTCGGAGCCTGCCAGCGTTGCCATGACCAGCGAGACCGCCTGCCGCTGACCGCCGGACAACAGGTCCATGCGGTCCTTCATCCGGTTTTCCAGCCCAAGATTGAGTTCGGCAATCCGCTCGCGAAACAGCTCGCGGCGGCGCGGGCCAAGCGCCGAGCGCAGGCCGCGGGTCTCGCCCCGGCGCGCTGCAAGCGCAAGATTCTCCTCGATCGACAGAGACCCGCAGCTACCTGCCAGCGGATCCTGGAACACGCGTGCGACAAGACCGGCACGGGCGGATGTCGATTTGCGCGTCACATCCGTATTGCCGATCATCACCTTGCCTTCATTCGCCAGCACGTCGCCGGCGAGAACGCCGAGCAGGGTCGATTTTCCCGCACCGTTGGAGCCGATGACGGTGACGAAGGACCCTTCCTCGATCGTCAGGTTGACGCCCTTCAAGGCTTCCTTCTGTAGGGGCGTACCCTTGCCGAAGGTGACATGGATATCCTTAAGATCGATCATGACGAAGCTCCCCGACGCAGACGCGGCAGAACGAGCGCCACGGCCACCAGTACGGCGGTGACGAGATTGAGGTCGGAGGCTTTCAGGCCGAGCGCATCCGTCGAAAGCGCCAGCTGGATGGCGATGCGATAGAGAATCGAGCCGACGACGCAACCGATCAAAGCCAGAAGAATGCCGCGTGCACCAAACAGCGTCTCGCCGATGATGACCGCGGCAAGGCCGACGACGATCGTGCCGACACCGGAGGTGACATCGGCAAAACCGTTGGTCTGCGCAAACAATGCGCCACCGAGCGCTACCAGCGCATTGGAAAGCGCAAGCCCGAAATAGACCTGCCAGCTCGTATCGATGCCTTGCGCCCGTGACATGCGCGGGTTGGCGCCGGTAGCCCTCATCGCAAGCCCGGCATCGCTTTCGAGAAAGCGCCAGACTGCGATCACTGCGATGACCACCAGAACGCCGACGAAGAGTGGGCGCACATAAACTTCACGCAGGCCGAGGCCGAAGAATGGGCTCAGCATCGTGTCGGCATTGATCAGCGCCACATTCGGCTTTCCCATCACTCGCAGATTGACAGAAAAGAGCGCGATCATCGTCAGGATCGAGGCGAGCAGGTTGAGGATGCGGAAACGGACATTGAGAAACGCCGTCACCATGCCGGCGGCGGCACCGGCAAGCATGGCGACAACGGCCGCAAGCCACGGATTGATGCCGACGGTAATCAGCACGGCCGCAACGGCTGCTCCGAGCGGAAACGACCCATCGACCGTGAGATCGGGAAAATCGAGTACGCGGAAGGCGAGAAATACGCCGATGGCAACGAAGGCGAAAACCAGCCCGAGTTCCACTGCGCCCCAGAAGGCGATCTGACTAAGCACCTTTGCGTGCTCCCCTTTTTATCCGCCGCCTGAAGCGCCGGTTGGTCGTCGATCACACCGGATGACATCCCGTCATCCGGTGCGTTGGTAAAATCAGGCTTATTCGACCGTGCGCGTGGCGCGCGAAACGATAGCCTCCGGCAGCGTCACGCCCATCCGGGTTGCCGCACCCTTGTTGATGACGAGATCGGTACCTGCAGCAACGGTCACCGGAATATCGCCGGGTGCCTCGCCCTTGAGGATACGGGCAACGATCGCACCAGTCTGCTTGCCGACGTCGAAATAGTTGAAGCCGAGGGCGGCAACGGCACCGCGATCGACCGAACCGGTATCAGCAGCGTAGAGCGGGATCTTGGCTTCCTCGGCAACACCGACGGCAGCCTCGAAGGCCGAAACGATCGTGTTGTCGGTCGGGATGTAGAAGACATCGGCACGGCCGACGAGGCCACGGGCAGCACCCTGCACTTCGGCCGACTTGGTGGCGACAGACTCGATCACCGTCATGCCGTTCTTGGTAGCTTCTTCCTTCAGCGCGGCGAGGATCGAAACCGAGTTGGTTTCAGCCGTGTTGTAGAGAAAACCGATCGACTTCGCGTTCGGCGAGATTTCCTGGATCAGCTTGATATGCTCTGCAACCGGCGACATGTCCGAAAGGCCGGTGACGTTGCGGCCCGGCTTGGCAACATCCTTGACCAGCTGCGCGCCGACCGGATCGGAAACGGCAGTGAAAACGACCGGGATATCGCGGGTGGCGGAAACAACGGCCTGGGCAGAAGGCGTCGAGATCGGCACGATGACGCTCGGCTCTTCGCCGACGAACTGGCGAGCGATCTGTGCGGCCGTGCCGGGATTGCCCTGCGCAGACTCATACATGAACTTCAGATTCTCGCCGTCCTTGTAACCGGCTTCGACCAGTGCTTCCTTCACGCCATCACGGACGGCATCAAGTGCAGGATGTTCGACGATGGCCGTCACGGCAACGGTGACGTCGGCAGCCTTTGCAGGCATGGCGAGAGCTGTGGCTGCAGCAAGGGCGAGAATGAAAGCGCGCATAGGTTTCCTCCGGGCGGTTCTTGGCTTTTTGGCTTCTTAGGCAGCCGGACATCCGAAATCAACCAACACCTGCCCGCAACAGCCGATCCGCGACACCGGGACAGCTTTTTGGCAGCCATGCAACAATTGCATCACATCTCGCTCGCAAATCCGCTTGATTGAAAAATACTTCTGATACAAATAATTTGAATGCACAGAAATTTAAATGACCCAAAAGCCGTGTTCGGCGGCGCTGTCGTCGTACTCGCCAGAAGATGGCGCATGTTCGTCGATGAGAAGCTGGCGGAAAGCGGGCTGACCGACGCCAGTTGGACGCCGCTGATCTATCTGCACAGATTGGGTGACGGCCTGCTGCAGAAAGAGCTGGCGGCGGCCTCAGGCCTCGACGAATCCAGCCTCGTCCGGCTGATCGACATCCTGTCGAAACGCGGCCTGCTCGAACGCCGGATCGATCCGGACGACCGCCGCGCACGCAGGCTCCATCTCACCGAAGAAGGCAGGAAGACCGCCGCCGCCATACGCGCGCAGCTCGTGGCGCTGGAGAAAGATCTGCTCGACGATTTCACCGACGAAGACATCGCGGCCATGCTGCGCATCTGCGAACGCGTCGAGGGGAAAATGGAGAAGTCTAAAGCCGGAATGAAATCTCAATCATGAAAGCGCTTGCCGCCATCTTCGATATTGACCCGGCCCGGTTACGCTTCACCGCGCGCACTGCGATCGCAGCGTGCCTGGCGCTAGCCATCGGCACCCTGATCGGGCTTGATCACCCGCAATGGGCAGCGATGACCGTCTGGATCACCGCCCTTCCGACACGCGGCCAACGGCTGGAGCGAAGCCTCTCGCGCGTCACCGGCACGATCGTCGGCGCATTGGTCGGTGTCGGTCTCATGGTTCTCACAGGCAACGATCCGGTTGGCATCATCATCGGCCTGATGCTTTGGCTCGGCCTCTGCGCCGGCACCGGAAATCTGCTCACTGGCCCGGCCTCCTATACCAGTCTTCTGGCTGGATATTCCGCGGCAATGGTTGCCCTTCTCGGTTACGGCCATGACACGCCCATCTGGCCGCTGGCGATCGATCGCGTGGCAACGGCTTGCCTCGGCGCTGCCGTGGGCACGATTGTCGCCCTG
Source organism: Neorhizobium sp. UBA3556 (assembly GCA_002376235.1). Lineage (GTDB taxonomy): Bacteria > Pseudomonadota > Alphaproteobacteria > Rhizobiales > Rhizobiaceae > Neorhizobium. Next base: position 173,776 of record DFNX01000001.1, read on the forward strand.
GTCTTTTCTCCAAAACCACAGCCCACCGATCTCTCCCGACGCGTGAAAACCATCATGCATGCATGCCTCGACCATGTGGCGGTGGGTGGAACCGATGAAAAAGAACGTTCGCGACTGATCCTTGAGATTGCCGCGCTGGACGAAAGCCTCGACATCACCTCGGCCGGCTCACTCAATATCCGCCGGAAGGCCCGTGATATCCGCAGCCTTCTTTCTGCCCTGACCGAACTCCTGCTCGACGCAAGGTCACCTCGCGAGGCGGAAGCAGGCGAAGCGCCCGCGGCGCATGAAGATCAGGATGATCTCTCCGCACGCCTGCAGGAAATGGCAGCAAAGCTTGAGGCCGATTTTCCGCATCGCGCCGCTCTCCTTGGGGCCATCGTCCCGCTCTGGCGGCGAGCAAACAGGACGGCAGCCGCGATCGGCCCGGCATCGGAACGGCCCGTGCCCCAGCATAGAGACTGGATCGGTGCACGTTATGCGGCCCTGAGATCGGTGAGCGCCGTCGCAGCGACCGGCCTTGTGTGGATCGCAACCGGCTGGCAGCTTGGCCCCTACATGGTCATGGGCGCAGCCATCATGACTTCGGTCTTTTCGACATTCCCGAATCCCGGCATGCAGATGCGCTGGGTGGTAGCCGGCGCGGCTGGCGGCGTCTGTGCTGCGGTCTTTTCGCATCTCTTCATCATGCCGATCGCCGGCAGCGTTATCGTAGCCGCCCTGCTCATCATGCCCTTCACACTTATCGGCATGCTTCCGATGGCGCATCGACGCGTCGGACTGGCGGGCATGGATTATAATCTCATCTACCTGCTGATGATGAACCCCAACGTGCCGGCGAACCCCGAGCTCGGGCATGTGCTTCTGCAGGCTTTCGGCGTATTTCTCGGCCCGGTCACGGCCTATCTCGCCTTTGTCGCCTTGCCCATGAACACAGCTAAGCGGCTGGATTTCGTCATAAGGCTGATGGTGCATGAGCTGGCCGCAATGGCAAAGGGCGCTTTCGACAGACCCGAACGTCATCGGCATTGGCGCATGCGCGTCTATCACCGCCTCGTCATGCTGGTTCGCTGGAGCGAACGGAGCGGCAGCGGAGGAAGTTTTGCCGTCAGCGGCGGCATGGGCGCATTGCAGCTCGGAAGCAGTCTTTATTCGATCCGCAGCATGATGACCGAAGGCATGATCGATGCACGGTCGGAACGGGCGCTGCGCGCGACATTATTGAGCATTGCTCATCTGTCCCGCAAACCCGAACGGGTCGTACATGCTTTCAGCAATGCAGCTCGGAAACTGCAGACGGCGTATCCTGAGAACGCCGCCCGGCTGAATGAGACGGCCGCTTTGATCGCGGCCAATCAGGATTTCTTCAAGCGAGCCGGCTGACCTCAAGAGGGCTCAGTCGTCGTCCTCGCCGTGACCGGCGATCATCATCGCCTCGAAGGCCAGACGCTCGGTCTTGCGCATGCGCTCCGATTCCGACTTCAGCTGGCCGCAGGCTGCGAGAATATCGCGACCGCGCGGCGTACGGATCGGCGAGGCGTAGCCTGCCGCATTGATGAAATCCGCGAACTTCTCGATCGTCGCCCAGTCGGAGCACTGATAGTTGGTGCCCGGCCAAGGGTTGAACGGGATGAGGTTGATCTTCGCCGGAATGCCCTTCAGGAGCTGGACCATCAGCTTGGCGTCTTCCAGGCTGTCGTTCACATCCTTCAGCATCACATATTCGAATGTGATGCGGCGTGCATTCGACAGGCTAGGATAGGCGCGGCAGGCGTCGAGCAATTCCTTCAGCGGGTACTTTTTGTTGATCGGCACCAGCATGTCGCGCAACTCGTCGCGCACCGCATGCAGCGAGATCGCCAGCATCACGCCAATCTCTTCGCCGGTCCGGTAGATTTCCGGCACGACACCCGAGGTCGACAGCGTCACGCGACGCTTGGACAGCGACAGGCCGTCGCCATCGGTGGCAATCAGCAGCGCAGTCTTGACGCTCTCGAAATTGTAGAGCGGCTCGCCCATGCCCATCATCACGATATTGGTGACCTTGCGCTCACCGGTCGGAACGAAAGCGCCGGGCGGCGTGTCCGCACCTGGAAAATCGCCCAGCCGGTCGCGCGCCAAAAGAAGCTGAGACAGAATTTCCTCTGCCGTCAGATTGCGCACCAGCTTCTGCGTGCCGGTGTGACAGAAGGAACAGGTAAGTGTGCAGCCAACCTGGCTGGAAATGCACAGCGTGCCACGGCCTTCTTCCGGGATATAGACGGTCTCGATCTCGACCGGACGACCGGCGCCACGCGAGGGAAAGCGCAAAAGCCATTTCCGCGTACCGTCATTGGAGATCTGCTCCTCAACGATTTCCGGGCGGGCGATGGTGAAATGCTCCTTGAGCATCTCACGCATGTCCTTGGCGACATTGGTCATCGCATCGAAATCGGAAACGCCGCGGATATAGAGCCAGTGCCACAGCTGGTTGACGCGCATGCGCAACTGCTTTTCCGGGACACCCTTTTCATGCAGGGCTTTCGCCATCTGCGGCCGCGTAAGGCCGATCAGCGACGGCTTGGACGTAAAAAGATCCGGATTGGCGACCAGCGGCTTCTTGGCGATGGCGCCGGGGGCAAAGGCCTCTGTGACTGACATTTTTTATCCCGTTCGAGCACATGACCATCGCCACCGCTTTGTCGGCGGAAGGGCTTGGGCATGTCTGTGCGTGAAACCTGTTTCGGCCGCGGCAACATTCGGCCCGACCATGTTGAGCGGGCCTTTAGCATCAAAATGGGGCCAAGTCACGCTGTCTTCAAGAAACACGAAAGGCCGATCCAGGGACCGGCCTTTCGCGGAATACAAAATTCAGGACTTACTTGCAGGTTTCGATCTGCTTCAGCGCGGCCGAAATGCCGGCAAGCTGGTATGTGTAGGAAGTCTTTGTGCCGCGGCCGGAAACGGCACTGACGCTCATCGAGGTTCCGCTCTTCATCGCAGCCACGAGTGCCGGTTCCTCGGCAGCGTTTTCCACCCAGGCGGCCTTTTCCTTGGTGAACATTGTAAAGGCCTTGCCGTCGACTGTAACCGTTACCTTCGAATTGGCCTGCAGCGGATAACCCACCATTGCCTGCGGTTCATAGGAAACGCTCTGGCCCGGACGCTGGGAGACGATGAAGAAAATGTCACCGTGATCGACGGTGGCGGGTTCCTTTGCCGTGGGAACCGAAAGGACGTAGCAGACCGTACTGTTGCCGGACTTGTAGGAATAGGCGCCCCATGCCTTGAACTGCTGGATGCGGGTCGGGGTCTGAGCCGAGGCGAAGCCTGCGCTTACGAAGGTAAGAGCAAGGGCGAGTGCGACTGTGCGTGCGGACATGGTTTCCTGCCGGGTTTTGTTATACGTGACGCTTCAACAGTGAGGGTGGGTGAAGCGGGCCATGATCTGGTTCATTTTGACTTAATTCTGGTTACCAATCCGTCAACATCGGGATTGGTTGCGCGCTCGCTGGAATATGCAGCCAATGACACAAGGAATAGGGCAACAGTTTGTCCTCTTCCAAACTCCCGTAATGACATTAGTATGGTCGTATAGAGGCGAATCTGAGCTTTGAGAGAATTGCGTAGTTTGGATGCAGGGTAACGACCGGGACTACTTTGCGCGCTTGACCATGGCGGTTGCCATGGAGCGTGATCAGGCAGCCTTTGGCGTGCTCTTCGATCATTTTGCGCCCCGGCTTAAAACCTGGTTGACGAGCCAGAAAATTCCCGTCGATGAAGCCGAAGAGCTTGTCCAGGAAGTGATGACCGTCCTCTGGCACCGCGCCTCGCTTTACGATCCGCAGAAATCATCGCTTTCCACATGGCTGTTCCGCATCGCGCGCAACCGGCGTCTTGATGCCCAGCGGCGCGCCAAGGGCAAGGATGCGCTTGGCGATGCGCAATGGCAGATGCTGGATATGCACGCGACCGATGCGCTTGTCGAAGGCGAGGAACGGGACACAAGGGTGCGCGAGGCGCTGAGCCGCATTCCCGGCGAACAGATGGAACTGGTGAAAGCCGCCTTTTTCCAGGGCCAGACGCATACGGAAATTGCGCAAGCAACCGGCCTGTCCTTGGGAACGGTAAAATCCCGCATCCGGCTCGCCTTCCAGCACCTGCGCCGCGCACTGGAAGATCCACCAGCCGCGTGACACGCACTTATGCCCGGGCTTTTCCCATATCGGGGCCGATGTCGGGCCCCATGTCAGGATTGTCGGCCAGCATCTGATCCGCCGCATCGTAATGGCGATCGGCGATATGGCCCTGGATCATCCTCAAAGCAGCCGCCAGCACCGCCACGTCATCCGTAAAGCCGACCATGACGAACATGTCCGGAATCAGATCGATCGGCAGGACGAAATAGGCGAGCGCAGCCAGCAGCACGCCGCGCACTCTGGTCGGCGTCTTCGGATCGATCGCGCAATAATAGGCAGCCACCAGATCGCGGCTGAACGGCACGAATTTCACCGCCCGCTTCAGCGTCGGCCAGAATTTTGCGCGCACCTGCTTTTCACGGCGATCCTGCGTGTCTTCGTCGCCCGGCAGAAGAATTTCACCGATCTTTACGTCGTCCATGAGCGCTCCGTTGGAGACCTTCATCGATTTCACGGAAGCTTCATATGGGGATCGACAATGGTCTTTCAAAGGCGGCCTCAGTTTAAAGGCAAAGGTCTTTCAAAGGCGGCGCGCCCAGGCTTCGTCCATCAAGACAGCAAGAAAAAAATCCCGATCGGTCAGCTGTTTCTTCGCATGCGTGGTGAGCTTCACATCGACACGGGAATAGCTGTTGCTCCAGTCCGGGTGATGATCGAGTTTTTCAGCAGCCAGCGCGCATTCGGTCATGAAGCCGAATGCCTCGACAAACGAACGGAAGTTGAAGGACTTGCGGATCGCAAGGCCATCCGCCGACAGCTCCCAGCCCTCCAGCTTGGCAAGCTCCTTGCTGACGGCCTCCGGCTCCAACAGTTGATAGGTCATGGGCACGCCGCCCCTCGAAAAACAGCGCCCGTCAGAAATAGCTCTTGGCCGTTTCCGCGTCACCATATTCGTAGGCGAAACTGTCATCCCTCAAGGAAAAGATCTCTTCCGTCACATAAGGCCCGCCACCGACGGATTCCTTCGACGACAAAAGCACGAAGCGCGAGACCTTGAAGGGTACGGTCTGAAAATTGCCGCGACCAGAGAGATAATGCACCACATCGTCGAGACGGCAGTGCTTCAATCTTGCAAGCGTTACATGCGGCATGAACTTGCGTGGGTCCGGCGGCAGGGCGATCCGCTGGCAGATACGTTCGATCTCGGCCTGCAGCGCCAGCATGTCCGGAGAGACCGAAACACCGGCCCAGATCGAATGCGGCTTCTTAGATCCGAAGGAACCGATACCCGTCAGTTGTGCCTGGAATTCGGGGCGATCTATGCGGTCCAACCGATCGACGATCTCGTCGGCTGTCCGGTTATCGACATCGCCGATGAAGCGCAGGGTGATATGGTAATTCTCGACATCGATCCATCGCGCGCCAGGTATTCCGCCCCGAAGAAGAGACAGACTTAAGGCAACATTGCGCGGGACTTCGAGGGCGGTGAAAAGTCTCGGCATACGCAGAACCTCCTCGAATCTCTAGCAGATATCAACAGCGGAACACGCAATCTCGTTCCGTGCAAGTTGTTATTTTGTGGTCGAACCGATCTCCCCTAGAAATGCTTCCACCATGGGAAGAGTACGTTCGACCATAACCGCCACGCCCTTTGCATTGGGATGCATGCCATCTTCGAGCTGCATTCCCGGCACCGTCGTCACCCCGTCGAGGAAGAACGGATAGAGAGGCACCGCATATTTCTCGGAAAGCCGCTTGTAGATCGGGTTGAACTTTTCCGCGTATCCGCCGCCCATGTTCGGCGGCGCGAGAATGCCTGCCAGCAGAACTGGAATGCCGCGCTCCTTCAGCCGCGCCAGCATGGCATCGAGGTTCTTTTCGGACTGTTCCGGTGCAATGCCGCGCAGCGCGTCATTGGCGCCGAGTTCGAGAATGACGCCATTGGTTCCGTCCGGCACAGACCAGTCGATGCGCGAAAGCCCGGCCGACGTCGTATCGCCCGAGACACCCGCGTTGGTGATGACGACGTTATGTCCCTTGGCCTTCAGCGCAGCCTCCAGCTGGGCGGTGTAGGATTCCGATGTCTCAAGCTGGTATCCGGCCATCAGGCTATCGCCGAAGCCGACCAGATTGACCGCCTTCTCCTGCGCTTTTGCCGAGCTTGAGCCGGAAAACAGAGCAACCATGACGATGAAGTGAAGAAGGCTTGCTTTAAAACTCAACTCACGTCTCCTAGATTTCCACGACGACCGCGCTGCAGCAAAAGCCCGGCGCACCACGGATATAGGGTTATTCGTCTTGACTGAAACCGTTATCGATCTCAAAAATGCCGACCTGACGCTGGGAAGCGCCGCAGCTTCCGTCCATGTGCTGAAAGGCATCGACCTGACGATAGAGGCGGGCGAAGCCGTCGGCATCATCGGCCCCTCCGGTTCCGGCAAGTCAACATTGCTGATGGTTCTGGCCGGTCTTGAACGATTGGACAGCGGCGAGATCTTTATCAAGGGCCAGCCGCTTCACAGTTTTTCGGAAGACGTTCTGGCCGAATTCCGTGGCCGAAACATCGGCATCGTCTTCCAGTCTTTTCACCTGATCGCCAACATGACGGCACTGGAAAACGTTGCGGTACCGCTGGAGCTGGCGGGAGTTCCCGACGCATTCGACATTGCAAAGCGTGAGCTGACGGCGGTGGGGCTTGGCGAAAGGCTCAGCCATTATCCGGGCCAGCTTTCGGGCGGTGAACAACAGCGCGTGGCAATCGCCCGTGCGCTCGCCCCCTCGCCTGCGCTTCTGATCGCCGACGAGCCGACCGGCAATCTCGATACCGAAACCGGCAAACAGATCGCCGACCTTTTGTTTGCAAAGCAGGCCGAGCGCGGCATGACGCTACTGCTGGTGACCCACGACAACAGCCTTGCCGCCCGCTGCTCGCGCCAGATCCGCGTGAGATCCGGCGAAATCGTTGAGGATAGCGCAGCCCGCACAGTCGGTCAGGCGGTGCCTGCATGAGCGCGGCCGCCGCCCGCATCTCCATTGCCTTCCGTCTGGCGCTGCGCGAAATGCGCGGCGGCCTCGGTGGCTTTTACATTTTCCTCGCCTGCATCGCGCTCGGCACGGGTGCAATCGCTACCGTCAACTCCGTCTCGACGGCGATTACCGGTGCGATTGCCAATCAGGGTCAGGCGCTGCTTGCCGGCGATATCCGTTTCGAACTCAACAATCGCGAAACCAGCGAAAAGGAACGAGCGTTCCTCGACAGCCTTGGCGAAGTCAGCATCTCGACCGGCCTGAGGTCGATGGCACGCAAGCAGGACGGCTCCGCTCAGGCGTTGGTCGAGGTCAAGGGCGTCGACGGCGCCTACCCGCTTTACGGTCAGATGCAGACCGAACCGCAGCAGCCGATCGATCTGCTTCTGGCGCAGGAAGGCAACGCCTACGGTGCCGTCGCAGCCCCTCTGCTTCTCGACCGCATGGGCCTTTCCGTCGGTGACGAGCTTCTTCTCGGCAATACGCGCATTGTCATCAAAGGCACGATCACCAACGAGCCGGACGCCCTCTCCGATGGTTTCGGCTTCGCCCCGCGACTGATGATCAGTCGCGATGCGCTTGCCGCATCCGGCCTGATCATCATCGGCAGCCTTGTCGAACATGCCTACAAGATCCGCCTCGAAGATCCTTCGACGCGGACAGCGATCGTCACCCGCGCCAACCGCGATTTCCCCGATGCCGGTTGGTCGGTGCGCACCAGCGACCGAGCCGCACCGTCGCTTGCCGAAAACATCGACCGTTTCTCGCAATTCCTTACGCTTGTCGGCCTGACCGCGCTGATCGTCGGCGGTGTCGGTATCGCCAATGCAGTGCGCGCCTTTCTCGATGCGAAACGCACCACGATCGCCACCTTCAAATGTCTGGGCGCTCCAGCCTCTGTCGTAACGATGATCTATCTGTTCCAGATCATGCTTCTGGCCGCGATCGGGATTGTCATCGGTCTGGTGATCGGCGCGATCTCGCCCTTCATTGCCTTCCGTTATCTCGAAGGCGTGCTGCCCGTTCCCGAGCAGACGACCATCTATGGCAGCGCGCTTGCGATCGCCGCAGCCTTCGGCCTTCTCGTGACCTTCGCCTTCACCATCCTGCCGCTCGGCCATGCGCGGGAAGTGCCGGCAACGGCGCTGTTCCGCGAACAGGGTTTCGACGCAAGACGCCTGCCGTCATGGCCTTATCTTCTGGCAGCCGGCGCAGCTCTGGCAGCCCTTGCAGCCCTTGCGATCTTCTGGGCCGACGACCGGCGCATCGCCTCCGTCTTCCTCGTTGCGGTTGCGGGCGCGTTTCTGCTTCTGCGGGTCGTGGCGGCGGGCATTGCGGCGCTCGCCCGAAAAAGCCCACGCGTCAATTCGCCGGCCCTACGCCTGGCGATCGGCAACATCCACCGCCCCGGCGCGCTGACGCCATCCGTCGTGCTGTCGCTTGGCCTCGGCCTCGCACTGCTGGTAACGCTGGCGCTGATCGACGGAAACATGCGCAACCAGCTGACCGGCAGCATCACCGAAAGGGCGCCTAATTTCTTCTTCGTCGATGTCCAGAGCGCTGAGGTCGATGGTTTTCGACAGTTGCTGAAGGAGCAAGCGCCCGAAAGCAAGATCTTCGAGGTTCCGATGCTGCGCGGCCGCATTCTCTCGTTTAATGGCCAGGATGTCAGCCAAATGAACGTGCCGCCGGAAGGACGCTGGGTTCTGCGCGGCGACCGCGGCATCACCTACGCAAAGAACAAGCCGGAAAGCTCCACGCTGACCGCTGGTGAATGGTGGCCGGCAGATTATGACGGCGAACCGCTCGTCTCCTTTTCCGCCGAAGAAGCCGGTGAACTGGGTCTGAAGCTCGGCGATACTGTCACCGTCAATGTTCTCGGCCGCAACATCACGGCGAAAATCGCCAGTTTCCGCAATGTCGAATGGGAATCGCTGTCGATCAACTTCGTCATGGTGTTTTCACCGAACACCTTCCGTGGCGCGCCTCATGCCTGGCTGGCGACCCTGACAGACCCGTCGGCTTCAGCGGCGAAGGAAGCAGAAATCCTGCGCACTGTGACCAACGCCTACCCGACGATCACCAGCGTTCGGGTCAAGGATGCAATCGACCTTGTCGATCAGCTTGTCGGCCAGCTTGCGACCGCAATCCGCGCGGCAGCGGCAGTCGCACTCGTCGCCTCGGTTCTGGTTCTGGCCGGTGCGCTTGCGGCCGGAAACCGCGCGCGAACCCATGATGCCGTCGTGCTGAAAACACTTGGCGGCACTCGTAGCATGCTGATGCGCGCCTTCGGTTACGAATACCTGATCCTCGGTGCGGCAACCGCGATCTTCGCGCTTCTGGCCGGTGGAATATCCGCCTGGTTCGTCGTTGCCCGCATCATGCGCATGCCCTCGTCCTTCCTGCCTGATGTCGCGCTGCTGACGCTGGTGATTTCGCTCGTTCTGACCGTTGGCATCGGCCTTATCGGCACCTGGCGCATTCTCGGCCAGAAGGCGGCGCCGGTTCTGCGTGAGCTGTGATCTCCTTTGAGTTGTAAAATAGCGGAAATATTCATAATTTTCGCGCTCCAATATCCTAGAGGTTGCTAAATTACACGCGCTATTGATGTTTTCCCGAGGCGAACCCCTTGTATGCAAAGCGATCTGGCATCATATTATACGTCAGGCTTGCTGGAGCTCCGCAGCGGCGCCTGGGTCAGATATTTGGGGGCCCGACACCGTAGTAATTCCGGAGCTTAAAGAGGAAACAATGGCTGACTTCAACAACTACCAGAACCGAATGGCGCAGTCCCGTGCGCAGTCCGGTGAGATGATCGACGAGGGCCTGCGCGCCTACATGCTTCGGGTCTATAACCTGATGGCACTTGGACTTGCGATCACCGGTGTTGCTGCATACGGCACCTATGCATTCGCAGCAGCTAACCCGGCTGTCGCACAGTTGCTCTACGGTGGTCCGCTCAAGTGGGTGATCATGCTGGCTCCGCTGGCCATGGTCTTCTTCCTGAGCTTCCGCATCAACTCGATGAGCGTACCGGCTGCGCAGATGACCTTTTGGGTCTATGCCGCACTGATGGGTCTCTCGCTGTCCTCGATTTTCCTGGTCTTCACCGGCCAGAGCATCGTTCAGACATTCTTCGTTACCGCCGCTTCGTTCGGCGCGCTGTCGCTCTACGGCTACACGACGAAGAAGGACCTTTCCGGCCTCGGCTCGTTCCTGATCATGGGTCTGTTCGGCCTGATCATCGCGATGATCGTCAACATCTTCCTGCAGTCGTCCGCAATGGGCTTTGCGATCTCCGCCATCGGCGTGCTGATCTTCGCAGGCCTGACCGCTTACGACACGCAGAAGATCAAGGAAATGTACTGGGATGGTCACGACTCCGCCACGACCGGCCGCATGGCCATCATGGGCGCACTGACCCTGTACCTCGACTTCATCAACCTCTTCACCTTCCTGCTGCAGTTCATGGGCAACCGCGACGAATAAGCGGAAGAGTGATCGTTACGAAGAAGGCGGCTTTCGAGCCGCCTTTTTTGTTGCCTGATTTTCGGGGCGGCTCTAGGCTCGCCTAAATCCCCGCTCCGAATCCAAGCCCGCTCGCTCCCGCCATGACATTCTCAATCCGCAATGCCACTGCCGCCGACCTTGCGGCAATCACCGAGATCTACCGCGACAGCGTGCTGAACGGCACCGCCAGCTATGAAATCACCCCGCCCGATCTTGCCGAAATGACCAGCCGCCACGCAGGCATCGTCGAAAAAGGCTATCCCTATATCGTCGCTGAAGCAGAAGAGGGCGGCATTCTCGGTTATGCCTATGCCTCGGCATTCCGCACCCGTCCGGCCTATCGCTGGCTGGTGGAGGATTCGATCTACCTGGCACCTGAAGCCCGTGGCAGAGGTGTAGGAAAGGCCCTGCTGAAAGAATTGCTCACCCGCTGCGAGACGCTCGGTTTCCGCCAGATGGTTGCCGTCATCGGCGGTGCCAGCTCGGCTTCCGTCGCCGTTCATAAAAGCCTCGGCTTCGAGATGACCGGAACGCTGAAGGGCACCGGCTTCAAACATGGGCAATGGCTGGATACGGTGCTGATGCAGATAGCGCTCGGCGAAGGCAAAGACACCGACCCGGATCTTGCAGCCTATCCCGGCACGCTGTTTGTGGGGTGATGCGGACGCCCCCCCATTACGGATCAATCGATCAGCTTCAAAGCCTTGTCGAAAACCTTCAGCACCTGCTGCAGTTCATGGCCGCGTTTTAGAATCATGCCATTGGTATTGATCACCGAATAGGCGCCCTGCTTGCCGGCGAGTTTCGGGTTTTTCTCAATACGGAAGAGCGGCATCTCGCCGGATCGCTTGAAGATCGAAAAGACGGCCCGATCCTTCAGGTGATCGATCGCATAGTCCTTCCACTCTCCCTCGCCGACCATACGGCCGTAAATCCAGAGTATGGCATCCAGTTCGCGCCGGTGAAATGTCACCGGAACAGGGTCAAGGCTCTGCTTGTATTCGCTGAGACTGACGACAACGGCCGAATCTTTAGGCCTTGCGCCCGCTGGCAAATCAGACTGATCGGCCATCAAAGCTCCAAACGTTACATGTCTTTGGTATGACAGTGTGCCCGACACGCGCGAAAATGCAAGCCACGGCGAATGCCGCAGCGTGCGTACCTTGTCGGAACAGATTTTTTTGTCTGCCTAAATTCGGACAAAACAGCGCCAAAATCCGCATCCATGTTGCGGGCGTTGGTTGGCGCGTTTAGCGCCATTGGCCCGGTCAGGTGCATTGACCCTTACCCCCAGCCCCCCAATGTTTCCGGGCCGGGCCATCCAACAAATATTCCAAATCATGAAGGAAATTTTGGCCGTCTCAGCTCGCAAGCTGAGGACACGATGTGATTCGCCGTGCGAATTAAGGCAGAATGGCCGGGCAAAAATCCGATCAGTCTTTTTTACGGCCAGCCATCAGAACCGTGGCGCCGATGATAGAGGCAGGTTCGCCGCCCGAGCCGGAGGTCTGCAACAGGATCGCACAACCGTCTTTTTTGGTCTTGCCCATCGCCTTGCCGGGTAATTTCAGCGTCATCTTCTGCCCGTTCCACATGCCGACCGTCTGCACGTCGTAAACGGCGTGCCAATAGTCCATGTTCTTTCCGCTGTTTTCACCCTTGGTCACATCGACCTGCTGATGCTTGGTGAAATAGGCGACCACGACATCCGCCTGACCCTGTCCCTCGCCGAGCTCGATCTCAATCTCGTCACCATGCATGGTGGCTGCAACCGGAACCGTAAGGCCCTGACCAGCCTTCTGCAGATCATTGACCTTGCCGTTGATGATCGCCTGATCAGTGCCCTTCACATGCTCGCGGCCATTGATGATTGCCTGCGGAGTGTAGACGCCACTGCGGCCCATCGTCTTGGCATAACCATATTGCCGCTCGGTGTTTTCCTTGGAAGACAGCGTGTCGGTCCAGCCCAGATAGTTCCAGTAGTCGACATGATAGGAAAGCACGACGAGATCGCCCTGGGCGACCAGCTGCGACAGCGTATTGTCGGCTGGCGGACACGAGGCGCAGCCCTGCGACGTGAAAAGCTCGACGACGCCCTTTGGCGACCGCGCCTCTCCGGCCGATGCGGCACTGCCGATAAGCAGGCTCGCAAGGACGATAACGGCACGCAAGGCAAACGGCATGGATGACGAACCTTTTGACGGGGCAAACACACGAGTTGGTTGCCATTGGCAGGGAAGAACAAATCTCTGGGCTGGCGGAAAGTAACCATCCACATTTTCAAGAGAAAGTCACGATGGGGTGAGGATGGAGAATGTGATCCGTGATCGCCTTTCGGCCATATCTCCGGCTCACTCAAGGCCTATGCGTTATATGAGTTTCAATATGCCTTGAGCGAGATAGACCGCTCCTACACCGGTCACGACCCACCGGGTCCAGGCGCGGAAATTTGCATCCGTCATCTTCTGCAGGATGCCGTTTCCGGCCCTTGCGCCAATGATCGCAATCGGCGCAGCAATCAGCACCGCGATCGCATCCACAGTCGGCAATTGCGAGACGGCATCCCAGTAGAAGGCGATCTTGGCCAGATGCGACAGCGTCTGGATCGATGCCTTGGTGGCGATCACCTTGCGGCGATCCATCTGCGTGCGGATGAAGAAGATATCGACCGTCGGGCCGGCGACGCCAACGCTGATCGTCATGCCGCCGGATAACAATCCGGCCAGAAACGCATGCGAGGGACGCGAGGCATCGAGCTGCAGCCTGTTCACCGGCAGCCAGACGAGGATGGGCATCAGGCCGACGCCGATGAGAACCACGATCAGGCTCGGCGTGTAACTGGTGATGAACAGGATGAGAGCGGAGACGGCGACGCCCGAGCAGAGGACCGACAGGATCTTCCAGTCGATATAGGCGCGCGAAAACCAGGCACGCGAGCCGTTCGAAACCATCTGGATGACACCCTGGATCGCGATCGCGGTGCCGACGGGATAGAGGAAGAGAAGTACCCAAAGCAGGATCAAGCCACCTGCCATGCCAAAAATGCCGGAGAGCAGCGATGTCAAAAAGACGGTGACTGCCATTCCGATGAAGATGATGAGGGACAAGGGCGGGAAACCTGAAAATGCGATGCGGGACTCTTGAAAGAGAAACGCCCGCCGGATGATCCGGCGGGCGCTATATCATTTGGTTTTATGCGGCGAGATCCCGCAGAACCGTCTGCAGAATGCCGCCATTATTCATGTAGATGACCTCATCGAGCGTATCGATGCGGCAGAGGATGTTGATCTCCTTCACCGTGCCATCGCCATAGGTGATCTTGGCAACCTTCCATTCGCGCGGCTTGATATCGCCTTCCAGCCCCTCGATGGTGACAGTCTCGTCGCCCTTGAGGTTGAGCGAAGCCCAGGTCGTGCCCTCTTCGAAGACGAAGGGAACGACACCCATGCCAACCAGGTTCGAACGGTGGATACGCTCGAAGGACTGGGCGATGACCGCCTTGACGCCAAGCAGGTTGGTGCCCTTGGCCGCCCAGTCACGCGACGACCCGTTACCGTATTCAACACCGGCGAAGATGACGAGAGGAACGCCCTCTTCCTTGTATTTCATCGCCGCATCGTAGATCGACATCTCTTCCTTCGACGGATAGTGGATGGTGTAGCCACCTTCCTTGCCGTTCGGACCGAGCATGTGGTTGCGGATGCGGATATTGGCGAACGTGCCGCGCATCATCACCTCGTGATTGCCGCGACGCGTGCCGTACTGGTTGAAGTCGGCAACTGCCACGCCGTTTTCGGTGAGGTAGGCACCGGCAGGCGAAGACGCCTTGATCGAACCGGCCGGAGAAATATGGTCGGTGGTGATCTTGTCGCCGAAGAGACCAAGCACGCGGGCGCCCTTGATATCCTTCAGGCCCGAGCCCTTTTTACCCATTCCGACGAAATAGGGCGGGTTCTGCACATAGGTCGAGGTGTCGTCCCAGGCATAGGTCTCGCCATCCGGGATCTGCACGGCCTGCCAGTTTTCATCGCCCTTGAACACATCCGCATATTTGCTCTCGAACAGTTCGCGAGTGACGTATTTCTGGATGAACTCCTGCACTTCCGCCGAGGTCGGCCAGACATCCTTGAGGAAGACCGGCTGGCCATCGCTGCCGATACCGAGCGGTTCGGTCGTCAGGTCCTTCTGCACCGTGCCGGCCAGCGCATAAGCGACGACGAGCGGCGGCGAAGCCAGGTAATTGGCCTGAACGTCCGGCGAGATACGGCCCTCAAAATTGCGGTTGCCGGAAAGTACGCCCGAAACGATCAATCCCTTGTCGTTGATCGTCTTCGAGATCGGCGCCGGCAGCGGACCGGAATTGCCGATGCAGGTCGTGCAGCCGAAACCGACAAGGTTGAAGCCGAGCGCATCGAGATCCGTCTGCAGACCGGACTTGGCGAGATATTCACCGACCACCTGAGATCCAGGTGCCAACGATGTCTTCACCCAAGGGGCCGTCTTCAAGCCCTTGGCCACCGCATTGCGGGCCAGAAGACCGGCAGCGATCAGGACGCTCGGGTTCGATGTATTGGTGCAGGACGTGATGGCGGCAATCGCCACATCGCCATGGCCGAGATCAAAATCCGTGCCTTCCACCGCATAGCGATTGTCGAGCTGGCCCGGCTTCTTGTAGTCGGCATCCATCGAGCCGGCGAAACCGGAGGCAATGTTTTCCAGCGGAATACGACCTTCCGGCCGCTTCGGCCCTGCCATCGAAGGCACGACGTCACCAAGGTCCAGTTCCAGCGTATCGGTGAAGACAAGCTCGGAACCATCCGTATCACGCCACATGCCTTGAGCCTTCGAATAGGCTTCGACAAGCGCGATACGCTCTTTCGTACGGCCGGACATGTTGAGGTAGTTGACGGTTTCCGCATCGACGGGGAAGAAGCCGCAGGTCGCGCCATATTCCGGGCCCATATTGCCGATCGTCGCGCGGTCTGCGACCGGCATGTTGTCCATGCCCGGGCCGAAGAACTCGACGAATTTCGAAACCACGCCCTTCTTGCGCAGCATCTGCACGACGGTCAGCACGAGGTCGGTCGCGGTGACACCCTCTTTCAGCTTGCCGGTCAGCTTGAAGCCGATCACTTCCGGCAGAAGCATGGAGACCGGCTGGCCGAGCATCGAGGCTTCCGCTTCGATACCACCCACACCCCAGCCGAGAACCCCGAGACCGTTGATCATCGTCGTGTGGCTGTCGGTGCCAACGCAGGTATCGGGATAGGCGGTGACTTCGCCGTCTTCCTCATTGGTCCAGACTGTCTGGCCGAGATATTCGAAATTCACCTGGTGGCAGATGCCGGTGCCCGGAGGCACGACACGGAAATTCTTGAACGCCTGCTGGCCCCATTTGAGAAAACGATAGCGCTCGCCGTTGCGCTGGTATTCCAACTCGACATTGCGGGCAAAGGCGGTCGGTGTGCCGAATTCGTCGACAATAACCGAGTGGTCGATGACGAGATCGACAGGAACCAGCGGATTGATCTTTTCCGGATCGCCGCCGAGCGACTTGATACCGTCACGCATGGCGGCAAGGTCGACGACCGCCGGAACGCCGGTAAAGTCCTGCATCAGAACGCGGGCCGGGCGATATGCGATCTCGGCCTCGGTCAGGCCCTTGTTATTCAGCCATTCGGCAACCGAAAGGATTTGCTCCTTGGTGACGGTCTGGCCGTCTTCGAAACGAAGCAGGTTTTCGAGCAGCACCTTCATCGAGAAGGGCAGTTTGGAAACACCTGTCAGGCCATTCGCTTCGGCCTTGGGCAGGCTGTAATACACGTAGTCCTTACCGCCTACGGTAAGGACGGAGCGACATTGGAAGCTATCGATAGATTTGGTCACGGAAAATAACCCCGCTGATATCAAGAGCCAACACGCGCGTGCGGACGCCTATGCATAAGAAATGCACTATAGGATGCGGGTGCGGCCATTTCCGCTGTCCGCACGAGAAGATTTTGGTCTTCAGGTCCGGCGACAGATGGAACTCACGCCGACCGCTGGCGTGGTTGCTATGTATATAGATAGTTTCTAAGAACCTTCCAGACACTTTGCCGCAGCGTGCGAAAGTTTTTTTTAGCGCTAGATGATTGCAAACTTAAACAAGGTTTCCGTGATGCGGCTGACGGCCGAAATGTTGAGCGCCAGACGCGGAGAAGACCTGATCTTCAAGGACATTTCCTTTCGCCTCGAAAGCGGCCAAAGCCTTGTCCTCACGGGGAAAAACGGCTCTGGAAAGTCGACGCTGCTGCGTACCGTCGCCGGTCTTCTGCGGCCCGAAAGCGGTCGGGTGATCTGGGAGCAGGAAGGTGCCGAAGCCGGAATGCGGGCGGCCGAAGCCTGCCACTATCTCGGTCATCGCAATGCAATGAAGGCCGAGTTGACCGTCTCGGAGAACCTCTCCTTCTGGCGCGATTTCCTCGGCGACTTTCATGGAAATACCGGCATGAGCATCGGCGAAGCAGCCGAAGCGGTCGGCCTAGGCGGCATTGCCCATCTACCTTTCGGCTATCTCTCCGCCGGCCAGCAACGCCGCATGGCATTCGCCAAACTGCTCGTCGCCTGGCGCCCGGTCTGGATCCTTGATGAGCCGACCGCGGCGCTGGATGTAAGCGCGGAAGAAGTATTCACCGCGCTGATCAAGCGACATCTGGCCGCTGGCGGCATCGTGCTTGCAGCGACACATCAGCCACTCGGGCTGGAGGATGCGCAGGAATTGCGGATGACGGGCTTTGAGGGCGTGATGGAGGAGATGTGGTGACAGGTGTTCATTGTCGTCTCAACCAGTCAGTCCCCCTCAGCCCTGCCGGGCATCTCCCTCACAGGGGGGGAGATCACAAGCGGCATTATCTCTGCTCCCGAGAAACGACAGCGCCCAGCAGGAAGGTTATTCGGGAATTGGGAGTGCGCGCCCAGTTGGTCTCACCCCCTGTGAGGGAGATGTCCGGCAGGACAGAGGGGGGTAATCTCACCTGCCAAGGCAGCCGCTTGGTCAGCACCACTACACACAAAGGCCAACCGCAATGACCGCCCTCCTCCTCCGCGACCTGAAACTCTCGGTCCGTGCCGGCGGTGGCGCGCTGATCGGCGTGCTGTTCTTCATGACGGTCGTCGCCGTCATCCCCTTCGGTGTTGGCCCCGACCTCAACCTCCTCTCCCGCATCGGTCCGGCAATCGTCTGGATCGGCGCGCTTCTCTCCGCGCTGCTCGGCCTCGACCGCATGTTCCAGACCGACCGCGAGGATGGCTCGCTCGACCTGATCCTGATGCAGGAACATCCGCTGGCGCTGACAGTGCTCATCAAATGCCTCGCCCACTGGCTCGGCAACGGCTTGCCGCTGGTCATCGCCTCACCGCTGCTCGGTCTGTTCATGAACATGAGCGAGGTGGCGATCGGTGCGACCATGCTCACGCTTCTGGTCGGCACACCGGCGCTGACGTTTATCGGCGCGGTAGGTGCGGCCGTTGCCGTCGCCCTTCCCCGCGGCGGACTGCTGGTCTCGATCCTCGTCCTGCCGTTGGCGATCCCTGTCCTGATCTTCGGCGTCAGCGCATCTTACGCAGCCGTTGAAGATCCCGCCCCCTTCATGCCGCCTTTTCTGATATTGGTGGCCATCACGATGTTTTTTGCAGTGATCGGTCCTATCGGTGCCGCACTTGCTTTGCGAAACACGGCTGATTGATTAGAATCATTCTTGATCCCGCACTATCCGGTTAGAAAGTCCCATGCCCGAAAGCCTCGCCATCACGAAATTCTCCGATCTGGCCAACCCGACGCGGTTCTTGGCTCTGGCAGCGCGCATCCTGCCATGGATGGCGGGCATCACCGCGATCCTCTTCGCCATCGGCCTCTACCTGACCTTTTCCAGCGAAGGCGATTACCAACAGGGCATGACGGTGCGCATCATGTATGTGCATGTGCCTACCGCCTGGCTGTCGATGATGTGTTATTCGGTCATGGCCATATCGGCGATCGGCACGCTTGTCTGGCGCCATCCGCTGGCGGATGTCTCCCACAAGACTGCAGCCCCGCTCGGTGCAGCCTTCACGCTTATCGCGCTTGCCACCGGCTCGCTCTGGGGCAAGCCGATGTGGGGCACCTGGTGGGTCTGGGATGCCCGCCTCACCTCCGTTTTCGTGCTTTTCCTCATGTATCTCGGCCTGATTGCCCTGACCCGCGCCATGGACGATCCGAGCAAGGCCGCCCGCGTTTCGGCCGTGCTGATCCTGGTCGGCTTCGTCAACATCCCGATCATCAAGTTTTCCGTCGACTGGTGGAACACGCTGCACCAACCGGCCAGCGTCATCCGTCTGGATGGCCCGACGATCGACAAGGAATTCCTCTGGCCGCTGCTGATCATGGCCATCGCCTTCTCGCTGCTATTCTTCACTCTGCATATCGCGGCAATGCGCAACGAAATCTGGCGTCGCCGTGTCTCCGCCCAGCGCCGCATGGCCGCTCGCATGGCGGGCCAAGCGCCGGTGAAGACGCCGGCGAAGGAGGCGTAAGATGAGCCACACATTCTACATCTCCGCATCCTATGCAGTCGCCGCCATCGTCACGCTCTGTCTGATCTTATGGGTCTGGCTTGATGGCCGCGCCCGCCAAAAGGAATTGGCAGAACTCGAAGCCTCCGGCATCCGCCGCCGCTCCGCCCGACCGACCCCGACAGATGGAGCCGCGTCATGACATTGGAGACGGAAGACACCAGTCTCAAGCCACAGCGAAATCGCGCGCGTTATGCGCTGGCGCTGATCCCACTTATGGTTTTCGCAGGTTTTGCCGCCGTCGCTGGCAAGATGCTCTACGATCAGGACGTCAACGGGCTGGACGTTTCCGCCATCCCCTCGGCACTGATCGGCAGACAAGCTCCCTCGCTCACCCTGCCCCCGCTGGAAGGCTCCAACACCGCAGCACTGACGGACGAGGCTCTCAAGGGAAAGCTGACGCTGGTCAATGTCTTTGCCTCATGGTGCGTGCCCTGCCGGCAGGAACATCCAATCCTTTCGGAACTCGCCAAGGACAACCGCCTCAACATCGTCGGCATCAACTACAAGGACCGCAACGACAACGCGCTCCGTTTCCTCGGCGAACTTGGCAATCCTTTCAACGCGATCGGCGTCGACCCGAACGGCAAGGCGGCGATCGACTGGGGTGTCTACGGCATTCCGGAAAGTTATCTCGTCGGCCCGGACGGCACGATCCTCTACAAGAAGGTCGGCCCGTTCGACGAACGCAGCCTGACGCAGGATCTTCTGCCTGCCATCGAAAAAGCATCGACGGCCGCCAAGGGCTGAGGCTTACGATACGATCCTGAGCGGCGGCGGCCCTTCCGTTGGCCGTTGCCCTTCGGAAACCACCCTGTTTCGGCCGGAATTCTTGGCACTGTAGAGACAGGCATCGGCGCGAACGATTGCATCGCGGACAAAGTGATCGCCGGGCGCGGTCATGGAAACGCCAAAACTTGCGGTGATCAGCCCATCAACCCCATGCGCATGCCAGCTCATGGCCTCGAAGCCAAGCCGCGCCTGCTCCGCCCTCTGCACTGCCTCGGCAAGGCTTGCTCCCGGCAGGAATGCGACGAATTCCTCGCCGCCGAAGCGCGCAATGACAACGCTTTTCAGGTTCGCCCTCAATATCTGCGCAAAACCGATGATGACGTGATCGCCTGCGGCATGGCCGAAGCGGTCATTGACCTGCTTGAAATGGTCGATATCTCCGATGATCACGGCACCGGCGGGAAAATCACCGCTTTTTGCCGTCGGAAGCGCCTGCTCGAAACCGCGCCGGTTGAGCAGCCCTGTGAGCGGATCGCGCTCCGCCGCGTCCCGATGCCCCATGATGACATCTGAAACGACCGAACCAAGCACCGTCAGGGCCATGATAAAGCCGACGATGCTGGCAGTCATCTGCATGAGGAAGGCATATTCGGACGATAGGAACTGGTCGAGCTCTTCAAAACTGCCCGCGGACGTGGAAAGCAGAAGGGCGGTCACCCGAATGGCGGTCTCCAGAACCACCATCGATGCGATGATCACAAGCATGCGGTCGATCGCCGACTTTGCAAATCGCCACACGGAAACGATTGCGATGCCAAGCAGCACTGCCAGCGATGAATCGCCGATTGCGAGCTGCGATCTCAGATCCTCTTTAACAAGGATAAACCAGCAGACGACCGCAAAGGCTGCCAGGGTGAAGAGCAGCCGTGGTAGCAGCAATGTGGGGCGCCGAAACCTGACAAGCATGGCGTGGCCGTAAAGAAAAAAGGCTGCGTAGAAAAACACATTCGAAAAAACTGCCTGCACCGGCAAAGGCAGCGCATAGGCAAGGATCGGAAAGGCAAAGCCGAGAGCCGCCGAGATATAACCCAGCCCCCAGTAACGCGCGGAGCCATCGGACCATCGGTCGGCGATCAGGAAAATACTGCCGAAAACCAGAAAAATGAACGGCAAGAGATAGGCGAAATTATCGGTCTGTTCCATCTGACCCTGTGCAGAAAGCCTTCATGCATCCTGTCGGTATTGAACAAGCCCTAGGCCCAGAGTGTTAAGATTTCAACGACAGACAAGCGCCAAAAGGTGCCTCTGCACAGGTTCAGCCGATGGCGCCCTGCCATGTCCTGATCGCATCGACCGGCCAGATCAGCATCAGCACATTGAGCGTGAGGTTGTCGCGGATCAGCCAGCCGGTGAAAAGCTCGAAGACGATTGCGACCGTAACAGTCAACCAGACAGGCATGCGGGAGGCAAACAGAAACCCGAGTGTCATGAACACCGTGTCCATCGCCGAATTGAGGATGCTGTCACCCGAATAACCGAGCGCCATCGTCGCGTTGCGATAACGGTCGATGATGAGCGGCGAGTTTTCCGCAATCTCCCACGCGGCTTCGATGAAAACAGCAAACGTCAAGCGCTCGGCCATCGATCGGCGGCGCAGTAGCAACCAGCCGAAAGCATAAAACAGGAAGCCGTGAATGATATGCGACGGCGTGTACCAGTCGGCCAGATGCTGCGAGTTGCCCGGCGAGTTCACCCCCGGCTCGAACAGCTTCACATAACCGCATTCACAGATAGGAACGCGGCCCATGAAATAGAGAATGGCGATCTGCAGCAGAAACAGAACGAATGCCGCAAGCAGCCAGCGCCGCGAGAAATCGTCGGTTTCCGGCGAAAATGTCGTCACTTCTCACCTTCCGCAGCAACGGCATCCTGCACGGTGTGGCGCATGATCAAAGGCATCTGCGACAGCGTGAACAGGATGGTGATCGGCATCGTGCCCCAGACCTTGAAATTGACCCAGGCTTCGTCGGAGAAATTGCGCCAGACCAATTCGTTGAGCACGGCGAGGAACAGGAAGAATATGCCCCAGCGCAGGGTCAGCTTCCTCCATCCCTCCGCATCGAGATTGAATGCGGCATTGAAGACATAGCCGAGCAGCGACTTGCCGAAGAAGAGACCGCCGAGCAGCACGACGCCGAACAGCGTGTTGACGATGGTCGGCTTCATCTTGATGAAGGTCTCATCCTGCAACCAGATCGACAATCCGCCGAACACCATGACGACGACACCCGAAACGAAGGGCATGACCGGCAGGTGCCTGAAGACGATCTTGGAGATGACCAACGAGATCACGGTCGCGACCATGAACAGCGCGGTGGCGATCAGGAGCGGACCGCCGATGGCAGACAGCGCCGGGAATTTTCCCACCAGCCATTCACCGCGCAGGTTGCCGAAGAAAAAGACCATCAGGGGTCCCAGTTCCAGCGCCATTTTCAGGCCCGGCTTCTGCTTCTCTTCCTTGGTCGGCGTAACATCGCTTTCGATCGTCTGCATGGGACCCAACTTAGATTCTATGGTTGTGCGGAGCCAAATAGCTTTTCTGTGTCATCAATGCGGCGCAGGCGTAAGCCCCGCAATAGCTTCGGCAAAATCCTTCGCCTCGAAGGGTTCGAGATCGTCGACGCCTTCGCCGACGCCGATGAAATAAACCGGCAGCCTGTGCTTGGCGGCAATCGCGACGAGAATGCCGCCCCGCGCTGTGCCATCGAGCTTGGTCATGATCAGACCGCTAACGCCGGCGACATTGCGAAAAATCTCGACCTGGTTCATCGCATTCTGGCCGGTCGTCGCATCGAGCGTCTGCAACACGGTATGCGGTGCATCCGGATCGAGCTTGCCGAGCACGCGAACGATCTTTTCGAGTTCCGCCATCAGCTCTGCCTTGTTCTGCAGCCGGCCAGCAGTGTCGATGATCAAAACGTCGGACTTCGTTTCCTTCGCCTGAACATAGGCGTCATAGGCAAGACCCGCCGCATCGGCGCCGAGCTTGGTGCCGATGAATTCCGAATTGGTGCGATCCGCCCAGATCTTCAGCTGCTCGATCGCCGCGGCACGGAAAGTATCGCCGGCAGCAAGCATGACCTTCAGACCAGACCCCGAAAGCTTTGCCGCCAGCTTGCCGATCGTCGTCGTCTTGCCGGTACCGTTGACGCCGACCACGAGAATGACATGTGGCTTGTGACTGAGATCGAGCTGCAACGGTTTTGCTACCGGTGAAAGAACTTTGGTGATCTCGGCCGACATGATGCGCGACACATCCTCGCCGGTCACATCCTTGCCATAGCGTTCCGATGACAGCGTACCGGTAATCCTCATCGCCGTCTCGACACCGAGATCGGCCTGGATCAACAAGTCTTCGAGATCTTCCAGCGTCTCGTCATCCAGCTTGCGCTTGGTGAAGAGAGCGGCGATCTGCCCGGTCAGTTGCGAAGACGTGCGGGCAAGCCCGGCGCGCAGGCGCTGGAACCAGGTCAGCTTCGGCGGCGGCACGACGGCCACGACCTCGGGTTCGACCTTGGAGGTGGAAAAGCCTTTGGGAAGGCTTACCTCGGCGGAGACATTATCCCCCTCTGTCCTGCCGGACATCTCTCCCTCAAGGGGGGAGATCGACTCGGAGTTATCCGAATGCTCCACATCAACCGTCGAGCTTGCCGAGACCGCTTTGTCTTCAGAAAGGTTAACGCCCGTAACCGCAATGCTCTCACCTTCAGCACCGTCACCGGATGCAGCCGGCAACGGCGCATCCGTAATCTCCCCACTTGAGGGGGAGATGCCCGGCAGGGCAGAGGGGGGTGTTTCCGCGGAAACGCCACGATCGGTCTCGGCCGCAGCCTCTGCCTCCAGCAGAGACAACGGCACGACACCAAGATCCGATGTCTCTTCAGGCCCGGCAAGAACGGCAGCCGCCTCATCCTCCGTCGCCTCATCACCCGAAGGACCACCCGCCGTCTCGATCTCGGTCGGTGCGACTGGATCAACCGGCCTAACCGGCAAGTCCTCGACGGCAACGACGCCCGGTGCAGGCGACTGGTCTTCAACTGGCTTTTCGACCGGCTGCTCGGCTGGCCGGTCAACCGGTTTGTCGCCGAAGGTGAAGACGCGTTTTAAGAAGCTTGCCATTACTTACAATCCGTTTCGCTCAGGCCGCCTGCTCGCTGGCAGCCGTGACACGCATGTCGAGATGTTTGCCGTTATGTCCAGTAATCATAACGCGCTGAATGTCACGGGGAATAAGCCCCGGCGCTGCAACCAGCGAAAAGTTTTCCGTATGCGCCATGCCGTTCATTTCGATGATGACGGTCTGCTCGGTTCCGACCATCCGGTCGAGATGCGCAAGATGCAGCCCCTCGCCACGGGCGCGAAGCCGTGCCGCGCGCTCCTTGACCAGCGCGCGGTCCACCTGCGGCATGCGTGCTGCCGGCGTGCCGGGGCGTGGGCTGTAAGGAAAAACATGCAGAAAGGAGATACCTGCCTCTTCGGCCAGGGTGGCCGCCCCTTCGAACATCTCTTCCGTCTCGGTCGGGAAACCGGCGATCATATCCGCACCGAAGGCGATCTCGGGCCGCAGACGACGGGCTTGCTCGACGAAGGCCAGAGCCTCGGCGCGGGAATGACGGCGCTTCATCCGCTTTAAAATCATGTCGTCGCCATGCTGCAACGACAGATGCAGATGCGGCATGAAGCGCGGCTCGTCGGCGATCAGGTCCCACAGATGATTGTCTGCCTCGATACTGTCGATCGACGACAGCCGCAGCCGAAGGATTTCCGGCACCTGCTTCAAAAGCGTCTTGGCGAGATACCCGAGCGTCGGGTTGCCCGGAAGATCCGCGCCATAGCTCGTCGCATCGACGCCGGTCAGCACGATCTCGCGATAACCACCTTCGACAAGCTTGCGCGCCTGCTCCACGACCGCGCCCATCGGCACCGAACGGGAATTGCCGCGGCCATAGGGAATGATGCAGAAAGTGCAGCGATGGTCGCAACCGTTCTGCACCTGGATGAAGGCGCGCACATGCCCGTCGATATGCTTGACCATCTGTGGCGCGGTGGCCTTGACGCTCATGATGTCGTTGACGCGCAGCTTTTCTTCCGCCGAAACGCCGAAATCCGGCAGGCCGCGATAAGAAGTGCTTTTCAGCTTTTCCTCGTTGCCCAAAACGGCGTCGACTTCCGGCATGTCGGCAAAGGTCAGCTTTTCGGTCTGCGCCGCACAGCCGGTGACGATGATGCGCGCATGCGGGTTTTCCCGTCGTACCCGGCGGATCGCCTGCCGCGCCTGACGCACCGCCTCGCCTGTCACGGCGCAGGTATTGACCAGCACGGCATTGTTCAAGCCAGCCTTCTCGGCCTCGGCCCGCATCACTTCCGATTCATAGGTGTTGAGCCGACAGCCAAAGGTTATGACCTCGACGCCGCTCAATTTGCCTGAGCCTCCGGCTCTGCATCCTGCGAAAAGGCTCCAGTCACCGGATCGACCTTGCCAGACCACTCCCATTCGGCCGGTCCGGTCATCACCACGTGGTCGTTATCCCGCCATTCGATGACGAGCGGCTGACGGCTGGGCGCGGAGGCCACATCGATCGTCACCTTGCGCCCGGTGCGACCAGTACGCGCGGCAGAGACACCGGCGGCACAGGCAGCCGAACCGCAGGCAAGCGTCAGGCCCGCGCCGCGCTCCCAGGTGCGGGTGCGCAGGGAGCTGTCGGAAGTCACCTGCGCTAGTGTGATATTCGCTTTTTCCGGGAACATCGGGTGATTTTCCAGCATAGGCCCGAAACGCTCGAGATCGAAGGTCATCGGGTCCTTGTCGACCCAGAAGACCGCATGCGGATTGCCCATCGACATGGCAGAAGGCGAATGCAGGATCGGCGCATCGATTGGCCCGATCTGCAGCTCGATCCGGCTCGTGTCAAAAAACTCTTCCGAAAGCGGGATCTTGTCCCACTTGAAAACCGGCTTGCCCATATCGACGGAAATCGTGCCGTCCTCATGCTCCTCAGCATTCAGGATTCCAGCGACCGTCTGGAAGATAAAGGTCTTGCGACCGGTCTCGGAGCTGAGCGCCTGCACCACGCAGCGCGTGCCGTTGCCACATGCCTGCGCCTTGGTGCCGTCGCAGTTCAAAATATCGATCCAGGCATCGGTGCCCTGGGCCTTCGGATCATGGATCGCCATGATCTGATCGAACTCGGTCGCCGGATCGGCAGCGAGCGCGATCGCCGCCTCAGGTGTCACCTTGTCGGTGCGACCACGCATATCGACGACCAGGATCTTGTTGCCAAGCCCGTTCATGCGCGCGAATTCGACCTGTCCTGCCATGATGATATCCACTCTTTGGGCCGCAAAACCGGCAATGGCCCACTCTTCAAGGCGTATATGGCCGAAAGTGCTGCAAATTACCAGTAGCGGCACACATGCCTAAAGATTGGCGCAAAGCCGCAACGCGTGTTAGGGAGCCGCAAAAAGAGGCTTCACGATGTTACCCTGGGTTCAACTGGACAGCGCAAAGATACCGGACGATGGCGGCGAACTGCGCCTGAAACAGCGCGGCCAGGAATTCTCCATCATGCTCGGTTCGAACGAGTTGATGAACAGCCGCCTGAGCGGCTCGGAAGAGGCGCTTGCGACGCTCTCATGGGAAAAGATCAAGGACCGCTCCAAGCCCTCCATCCTGATCGGTGGCCTCGGCATGGGCTTCACGCTCCGCGCCGCACTCGCGATCGTCCCGCCGGATGCCACCGTCACCGTCGCCGAACTGGTGCCTGCAGTGGTGAAATGGGCGCGCGGACCGATGGCCGAGGTCTTCAAGGGCTGTCTCGACGACCCTCGCACGAAAATCCATCAGGGCGATGTCGGCGAGCTCATCCGTGAATCTAAAGCAAGGTTCGACGCCATCCTGCTCGATGTCGACAACGGCCCGGACGGCCTGACACGCGACAGCAATGACGCACTTTATAACGGCCGTGGCCTGCGCGCCGCGCGCGAAGCCTTGCGCCCCGGCGGCGTGCTCTCTGTCTGGTCATCCGGCCCGGATTACGGCTTCACCAAGCGGCTAAAGGATAGCGGCTACGATGCTGAGGTCGTCAATACCCGCGCAAACGGCAAGCGCGGCGCCAAGCATGTAATCTGGGTGGCGACGCGCCGCGGATGATCGGTTAAAAATCAGCCGAAAATTTCGTCGACCAGCGCATGCACGCGCCGGAAGGCAGCCTTGGCGCCTTCGGCAGCTTCGAGTTCCTCGGCCTCAGTCAACGGCAGGTCGTTATAGGCGGAAACGAAATTGCGCCAATGCAGGCCACGACCATCAGGATGCCCCGCCAGATGGCGAGCGCCAAAATCATCCGACAGGCCGATCTTTGCCGCTTCCTTGCGCAGGAATGCAGCGCCGAGATTGGAGCCTTCGGCAACATAGACCCAGCCGAGCGCCTGAGCCGGCGTCAGCGGGCCGGTCGTTGCGCCGAGTTCCTCCGGCACGCCACCGAGATCGACGATATCCTGACGCAGCGCCTCATAACGATTGCGCTCCGCCAGCCCCGGCAGGCGACGATTGAGGTCTTCATCGGCAAAAAGCGGCGCGACATCGGCATGGAAATGATGCTGCACCTCAAGGAACAGCGCGTAGCGCTCACGGCTGGCAAACGGATCGGCGCGCATGATTCGCTTGTCCAGCGTGTCATGGGTGCCGGTCGTCAGAGCCTTCAGTCGCTGGATACGGGTTTCTTCGGTCGGACGCTCTAACTCGATCTGCATTACTTTCCCCATGCACTCATGTTTTTCGCATCAAGCAAATGCAGGTGCGACAAGTCAAGCAGGACGTGAAGCCGGAACCTCGAAAACTTCACCGGGCCGCATTGGGAGGAAACGCTCGCGGGCGATCTTCCACGCATCAAGCGCCAAGTGCAGCGCCTCGACCGGCTGCTCGATACCCTCGTCGGTGAGCTTCACCGTACCCCAGTGATGCCCGGCGACAAAGGAAGCGCCGCAAAGCTGCATGCCTTCTACCGCCTCTTCAGGATTCTGGTGCTGGGACTTCATGAACCAGCGTGGCTCATAAGCGCCGAAAGGCAGGTTGGCGAGCCGGAACGGCCCGTGCTTCTCGCCGACAGCCCTATAGTTGCGGCCCTCATGAAACCCGGTATCGCCGATATGATAGATTTTTCCGGCAGGCGTTTCGAACACGAACGCCGCCCAGAGCGCCTCGCGACGATCGCCCAATCCCCGCGCCGACCAGTGGTGGCATGGCTCGCAATGGAAAATCACGCCGGGAGAGACCACTTCGCTCCCGCCCCAGTCCATCACGGTGATCTTCGCATCCGGCACGCGTGAGCGGATGATCGCATCATTGCCAAGCGGCGTAATGAAATGCGGCTTGTCGCGCCCTTGCAGCACCCACAATGTTTCGAGATCGAGATGATCGTAATGGTTATGGGTCACCAGCACGATATTGATCGGCGGCAGGTCACCGATGCGGACACCCGGCGGATTGACCCTCTTCGGGCCGGCGAAACTGAAGGGGCTTGTCCTTTCTGACCAGACCGGATCAGTTAGGATATTCAGCCCGGCGACCTGGATCAGCATCGAGGCATGACCGATCATCGTCACCACGATCCGGTCGCCATTGACGCGCGTCTCCGGCACCGCCTGCGGGAACGGGCTGACAAATGTTTCCGGCCAGGGAATATTGCCGTTACCGAACTTCCAGCGCAGCAGATCCAGCCCACCGCGCGGTTCAGTCCCGCCCGGATTGAAAAAGGCCTTTCCGTCGAAATGGTCGGAGACAGGCCCGGAATAATACTTGTTGCCAGCCATGGCGCTCCTCGCGGTAACCCCGCCGGCTAGTGCCGCGACGGCTGCAAGACCGGTCCATTTGAAGAATGTGCGTCGGTTCATGGGCAATTATTATGGGATCCGACGCGCTAATCGCAAGAGAATGCGGCATCTTAGAGAAACGAGCATTGAGGAGTTTAAGATCTTTGCTGCAGCAGAGACTTGACAGAATTCTTGAAATTGCATCGCTGCAGCAGCTTTATAAGGACTCACGCGTCGGCAATTTCAATGGTTCAAGAGGCAAATGAAAGACTCCAATCCTTGACTCTGCGCCCCATTTCCTGTTTAAGCCCGCCAATCTGCTGACAAGTCACGACTTGGAGCCGCCGACCGGGGCCGACATACTGAGCCCGGAGGTCAACATCCGACAGCGCGTTGCGCCCTCGGGTGCTTTTTGGCTTTGCGCGTTTCTGACGTCTTGTTTTTGCCGGCAAAAGACCCGACGTTTCCGGGCACGACCAGGAAACGAAGAAGGAAGTGGCGATGTTTGAGAACCTGCAGGACCGTCTTGGCTCCATTCTGAATGGACTGACCGGCCGTGGTGCGTTGAGCGAGGCGGATGTTTCCGCAGCACTCCGCGAGGTTCGCCGTGCGCTTCTGGAAGCCGACGTGGCGCTCGAAGTCGTGCGTGCCTTCACCGACAAGGTCCGCGAAAAGGCCGTCGGCGCCGAAGTCCTGAAATCGATCAAGCCCGGCCAGATGGTCGTCAAGATCGTCCATGACGAACTGGTCGAGATGCTCGGCTCGGAAGGCGTCAGCATCAGCCTTGCCGCCGCAGCCCCCGTCGTCATCATGATGGTCGGTCTGCAGGGTTCTGGTAAGACGACCACGACCGGCAAGATCGCCAAGCGCCTCACCGACCGCGACAAGAAAAAGGTGCTGATGGCGTCGCTCGATACGCGCCGCCCAGCCGCCCAGGAACAGTTGCGCCAACTCGGTGTCCAGACCGGCGTCGACACGCTGCCGATCGTCGCCGGCCAGTCGCCGACCGATATCGCCGCACGCGCCGTGCAGGCTGCGAAACTCGGCGGCCATGACGTCGTCATCCTCGACACCGCCGGTCGTACCCATATCGACGAACCGCTGATGCAGGAAATGGCGGAAATCAAGCGGAAGTCCAATCCGCATGAAATTCTGCTCGTGGCCGACAGCCTGACTGGTCAGGACGCCGTCAATCTGGCCCGCAATTTCGATGAACGTGTCGGCATTACCGGCCTCGTTCTGACCCGCATGGACGGCGATGGCCGCGGCGGTGCAGCACTTTCGATGCGCGCGGTCACCGGCAAGCCGATCAAGCTGATCGGTGTCGGCGAAAAGATGACGGAGATGGAGGAATTCCATCCCCGCCGTATCGCCGACCGTATTCTCGGCATGGGCGACATCGTTTCGCTGGTCGAAAAGGCTGCCGAAAACATCGATGCGGAAAAAGCCGCCGCGATGGCCAAGAAGATGCAGTCGGGCAAGTTCGACCTCAACGACCTTGCCGACCAGCTGCGCCAGATGAAATCGCTTGGCGGCATGGGTGGCATCATGGGCATGATGCCGGGCATGGCTGGCATGAAGGACAAGCTCGCCGCATCCGGCATGAGCGACAAGACCTTTGATCGCCAGATCGCCATCATCTCCTCGATGACCAAGGCCGAGCGCGCCAATCCGGACATGCTGAAACATTCCCGTAAGAAGCGTATCGCCGCCGGTTCCGGCTCGGATGCTGCGGAAATCAACAAGCTTCTGAAAATGCACCGCCAGATGGCCGACATGATGAAAATGATGGGCGGCAAGGGCAAGGGCGGCATGATGAAGCAGATGATGGGCGGCCTTGCCTCCAAGATGGGTCTTGGTGGTGGAATGGGCGGCATGCCGGATCTGTCGAAGATGGATCCGAAGCAGCTCGAAGCCCTGCAGAAGCAGGCGGAAGCCGCGGGCCTGAAGCCGGGCGGCATGCCGGGTCTTCCGGGCGGTGGCCTACCGGGTGGCATGGGTGGTCTTCCGGGCCTGGGCGGAGCAAAGCTCCCAGGCCTCGGTGGTTTCCCCGGCCTGCCGGGCAAAAAGAAGTAAGGGAGGACGCGAATGGTTGATCCTGAAGTGAAGGCACGGCTTTCGAGCTACCGCCAGTCGATCGACAATATCGATGCAGCACTGGTGCATATGCTCGCCGAGCGCTTTCGCTGCACCAAGGAAGTTGGCGTCCTGAAAGCCAAGTACGAATTGCCGCCGGCAGACCCGGCGCGCGAGGAATACCAGATCGAACGCCTTCGCCGTCTGGCCAAGGAAGCCAATCTGGATCCGGATTTCGCCGAGAAGTTCCTGAACTTCGTCATTAAGGAAGTCATCCGGCATCATGAAGCAATCGCCGCCGAACACGGCGGTGCGAAAGAGACTGCCTAACCTTAAGCCCGCCTGACGGCGGCCTTGAAAAGAACCGGACCACCGGATGGTGGCCCAAAGCAAACTAAGGAGTAAAACAATGTCCCTGAAGATTCGTCTCGCCCGCGGTGGTTCCAAGAAGCGTCCGCACTACACCGTTGTCGTCGCCGACGCCCGTTCGCCGCGTGACGGCCGTTTCCTCGAAAAGCTCGGTTCCTGGAACCCGATGCTCGCCAAGGACAACGAAAAGCGCGTTGAACTGAACGAAGAGCGCATCAAGCACTGGATCGCCAACGGCGCACAGCCGACCGACCGCGTTCTGCGCTTCCTCGCTGAAGCAGGCATCGCAACCCGCGACGCCAAGAACAACCCGGAAAAGGCAAAGCCGGGCAAGCGCGCTGTAGAACGCGCTGCTGAAAAGGCTCAGAAGGCTGCCGACGCAGCTGCCGCTGCAGAATAAATTCTGCAGTGATTGCATTCGACGGGCGGTGCGGCAACGCACTGCCCGTTTTGCTGTTTACGTCACCCGCGTTGCGCTGCCAGCTGTTCATGGCTAAATGAGCGCAGACCAATCGGAACACCCGGCATGAAGAAACTCGAAAACCCAATCCTGATGGCGACGATCGGCGCCGCCCAAGGCCTTCGGGGCGAGGTGCGGGTCAAATCCTTCACTGACGATCCGGCAGCACTTGGCGATTACGGCCATCTTTATGCCGATGATGGCCGCGTTTTCGAAATCCTCGAAATCCGCGAGGCCAAGAATGTCGTCGTCGTCCGTTTCCGCGGCATCAACGACCGCAATGCGGCAGAAGCCCTGAACGGCCTGGAGCTCTTCGTCGAACGGGATAATCTGCCCGACGAAGAGCTTGATGAGGACGAGTTCTTTTATGCCGACCTCGAAGGCCTGGAAGCCGTGGATGCCGAAGGCAAGAGCTACGGCAAGGTCAGTGCCGTCTTCGATTTCGGTGCGGGTGATCTGCTCGAACTGAAAGGCCCCGGCCGTCGCCCGGCGCTCATTCCTTTTTCAGAGACAGCCGTTCTGGAAATCGACCTCGAGGCCGGAAAGATCCTGATCGACCCGCAGGCCGCAGGCCTGATCGAGGATCCGAATGATCGCGATCCGACCGCCGTCGGCAAACGCCAGCCCAAGCCGCGTCAGGGACCTGCAAAGAAATCCCCCGGCCAGGATGAAGAATGACATTCCGCGCCACCATCCTCACGCTTTATCCGGAAATGTTTCCCGGCCATCTCGGCTTCTCGCTCTCCGGCAAGGCGATGGAACGCGGCGACTGGGCGCTCGAAACCGTGCAGATCCGCGATTTCGCCGAGGATAAGCATCGCACGGTGGATGACACCCCTGCCGGCGGCGGCGCCGGCATGGTGCTGAAACCCGACATCCTTGCAAAGGCGATCGACTCTGTTGCCGCCGATACCCGCCCTCGCCTGCTGATGAGCCCGCGCGGCAAGCCGCTCAGCCAGAGCCGGGTGCGTGAACTCGCAGATGGAGAAGGCGTCGTCATCGTCTGCGGCCGCTTCGAAGGCGTCGACCAGCGGGTCATCGATGGGCGCAATCTCGAAGAAGTCTCGATCGGTGACTATATCCTGTCCGGTGGCGAACCGGCCGCACTGACTGTGCTCGACAGCATCATCCGCCTCCTGCCGGGCGTCATGGGCAATGCCCATTCCGGCACCAACGAAAGCTTCGAGCACGGGTTGCTGGAGCATCCGCATTACACCCGCCCGCAGATTTTCGAAGGTCAGGAAATCCCGGCGGTCCTCACATCCGGCAATCACGCCGCGATCGAGAAATGGCGACTGGAACAGGCACTCACGCTGACGCAACAACGCCGGCCGGATCTGCTCACCGACGACTAATTCGTAACGATCAGCCGGTGACGAAATAATAGACCGTCAGCGCCGAGCCTACCGCCACCACACACCAGCGCAACACGACCTGCGGCACGCGGCGCGCCAGCCAGACGCCGGAATAGCCGCCAAGCGCACCGGCCGGGATCATCACCAGCGCCTCCGGCCATGCCACGACATCACCACTGATGAAGACGACGATCGCAACGGCGGCGATCAGCATGGCGAACAGGTTCTTCATGGCATTGAGGTGATGATAGGTGCCGCCGGTCGTCAGCCCCAGAACCGCGAGCATCATGATCCCCATTCCCGCGCCGAAGAACCCGCCATAGATGGCATTGAAAAACTGACCCGCGATGCTGGAGATACTGCTGGAACTATGCTTCTCGGAAGAGACTTTCGGCTTGAGCAACGGCCCCGCCGCAAAGATGGCAGTCGCTGCTGCCAGCAGCCATGGCACCAGTGCCCGGAAGGACGGATTGTCGAGCGACAGCAGGATCAGCGCGCCGACAAGCCCACCCACGAGCGACACGATACCCAGTACCGCGATGCTGCGCCAGCGATGCATGATCTCCGCCCGATAGGCTATCGTCGATGTGACATAGCCCGGAAACTGCACGATCGAGGAGGTGGCATTGGCCGAAATCGGCGGAATGCCCGCAAGCGTCATCACCCCGAAGGTCAGAAACGTGCCTCCTCCCGCAATCGCGTTGACGGCACCCGACAGGAACCCGGCCGCGGCAAGCAGCAGAACCATCATTATTGTCATTTGGCAATTTCCTCTTCCCGGAAATCCGGATATCCCGTTCCGGGCAAGGCATCAACGATGGACACGACAAAAATTGCGACTGCGGGATGACAAACGCTCCGTATTGGTGTATTTGCCGCCCCGGAAATGGGAAAACTCCCGTCGACCAGCAACAAAGAATGGCGAATTCGCTAGCCCAAAAGGCACGTCGCGAGGCCCTCGGATGAGGTGACCAAGGACGGGAAGCGCTCTGGCTGTTTCAGAAGAACTGAAAAGGTTTGACCGATGAACATCATCCAGCAGCTGGAAGCCGAACAGGCAGCCAAGATCGAAGCCAAGCGCAAGCTTCCTGAATTCTCCCCGGGCGATACCGTCCGCGTCAACGTACGCGTCACGGAAGGCACCCGTACCCGCGTACAGGCTTACGAAGGCGTCTGCATTGCCCGTTCGGGCGGCGGCATCAACGAGAGCTTCACCGTTCGCAAGATCTCCTACGGCGAAGGCGTCGAGCGCGTATTCCCGGTTTACTCGCCGCTCGTCGAAGGCGTCGAAATCGTTCGCCGCGGTAAGGTCCGTCGCGCCAAGCTCTACTACCTGCGCGATCGTCGCGGCAAGTCGGCTCGTATCGTCGAGAACACCGGCACCCGCGCCCGCAAGCTGAACGACGCCGAGCGCGCTGCTGTTGCCGAAGAAAAGGCACGCATCGAAGCTGAAAAGATTGCAGCAGCACAGGCTCTGGCCGCCGAAAAGGCAGCACAGGAAGCCGCTGAAGCAAAGGCAGCAGCAGAAGCAGCAAAGGCTGCCGAAGCATCTGCAGAATAAGATTTGCCGATCACGGCATGCGAAAAAGGCGACCTTCGGGTCGCCTTTTTTGTTTCCATATTGACTGGCACTGAATCACGCGCAGGCAAGGCAGAGAGGCGCTCGTAACGCCGCTCAATCGCCTCGAAGCTACCGCAGCACGAACCGGTCGCGGCCTGCTTCCTTGGCCTGGTAGAGCGCTTCGTCGACCGCCTTCAACAGGCCCAGCCGCTCCGAGCCGGCATCCGGCGCAAGTGCCGCACCAATGCTGAGACGCGCGCTGACGATCTTGTCGTCGACAACGAAGGGCCGGCGGAACTCTTTCAGCAGACCTTCGGAAAGCTCGGAAAGGGCTGCGACATCCGGTGGATCGGGTACGAAGATCGCGAATTCGTCGCCACCCATGCGCACGACCACATCCTGCGCCCGCACGCATTCGCTGATCCGCTTGGCCGCATAGGTCAACACCTGATCGCCGGCATGGTGGCCGAGTTTGTCGTTGATCTGCTTGAAACC
Organism: Neorhizobium sp. UBA3556; assembly: GCA_002376235.1. GTDB lineage: Bacteria > Pseudomonadota > Alphaproteobacteria > Rhizobiales > Rhizobiaceae > Neorhizobium. The sequence goes on from DFNX01000001.1 coordinate 208,936, forward strand.
ATCCATGTCGAGATAGAGCACGCCGAAGCCCTGCTGCGAGGAAAGCGCATTCGCAAGCATCACGTCGATCAGCGAAACAAGTGCCGACCTGTTATAGAACCCCGTGAGAGGATCGGTCATCGCCGCAAGCTTCAGCTTCTGCTCGGCAAATTCCATCAGGAACTTTGCCTTCTGCAGCCGCAGGAGCCCACTGGCAACATCGGCAAACTGGCGCAGATTGCGGATCTCGGCATCGCTGAAATCGCGAGGTTTCGTGTCGATGAGGCAGAAAGCGCCGACAGGCATGTCAGGATCGATCGAGATCGGCGCTCCTGCATAACTGCGGAAATGCGGCTCGCCAGTCACGTAGGGCATGTCACGCAACTCGGGATGACGCGCCATATCCGGAATGAGGACAACCTCGTTGGCGAATACGACACGCGAGCAGATCGACACCTCACGCGAGCAGGCGGAAATCTCGATACTGCCGACCTGGCAGGCAACGCGCTGCCAGTCTTCATCGACAATGTTGGCCGCGGCGACCGGGCTGTCAAAGACATCCTTGGCCAGTTGCACCAGCGACGTCAGTTCGGGTGTGGAAAAACCGTCGGGAGCGATCAGCGACCGGACGGAAAGCAATCGTTCAGCTTCGTTATGCGGAAGCTGGACCGCGAGAGCCATTTGTACCTCCTTGTCGCGCCGCAAGTCCCCGCCACAGGAAATTACGACGCAAAAATAGAGCGTCCTCAATATTTCGCTTCTCGCATGAGCACCCAGCAGAGGCAATTGCCGTGTCCCTAAAAAACTGGTAATAGACCGACCATGGGATCGAAATTCGGATGCCTCGCGAAAAGATTTATCGTGCTGCAGGACCACAAGCGTCTGCCGGCACGCTTCTTCGCATCCGTATCCGGCGCTCTCAACAGCCGACTTAGCTGACGGTCGCATAACCGCGACCCGTGCTGCGGCACACGCTTTTGCCGCGACAATTCCCCCTTTTTCAAAAACTGTTCTCGAACGGAATGGCAGCCATGAGCGCACCTCGTACTCTCTACGACAAGATCTGGGACGACCACGTCGTCTCTCAGGACGAAAACGGCACCTGTCTTCTCTACATCGACCGTCACCTGGTTCACGAGGTGACGTCGCCGCAGGCTTTCGAAGGCCTGCGCATGGCCGGCCGCAAGGTTCGTGCGCCTGAAAAGACGCTTGCCGTCGTCGACCACAACGTTCCGACCACGGCGGATCGCCACGAAGGCATCAAGAACGAGGAAAGCCGCATCCAGGTCGAGGCGCTCGCCCAGAACGCCCATGATTTCGGTGTCGAATATTATTCCGAAAAGGACGTCCGCCAGGGCATCGTCCATATCGTCGGACCGGAACAGGGCTTTACCCTGCCGGGTATGACAATCGTCTGCGGCGACAGCCACACTTCCACCCATGGCGCATTCGGCGCGTTGGCGCATGGTATCGGCACGTCCGAGGTAGAGCACGTTCTCGCCACCCAGACGCTGGTGCAGAAGAAGGCCAAGAACATGCTGGTGCGTGTCGACGGCAAACTGCCGGAAGGTGTTGGCGCCAAGGACGTAATCCTCGCCATCATCGGCGAGATCGGCACGGCCGGCGGCACCGGCCACGTCATCGAATTTGCCGGTGAAGCGATCCGCTCGCTGTCGATGGAAGGCCGCATGACCGTCTGCAACATGACGATCGAAGGCGGCGCACGCGCCGGCCTGATCGCGCCGGACGAGACCACTTTCGAATACATCAAGGACAAGCCGCGCGCGCCGAAGGGCAAGGCCTGGGACATGGCGCTCGACTACTGGAAGACGCTCTACACCGAAGAAGGCGCCCATTACGACAAGGTCGTTGTACTCGACGCCGCCAACCTGCCGCCGATCGTCACCTGGGGCTCTTCGCCGGAGGACGTCACGACCATCGAGGGCACCGTGCCGAACCCGGACGAGATCCAGGACGAGAACAAACGCACCTCGAAATGGCGCGCTCTCGACTACATGGGCCTGAAGCCGGGCACGAAGATGACCGACATCACCGTCGATCGCGTTTTCATCGGCTCCTGCACCAATGGGCGTATCGAGGATCTGCGGGAAGCAGCGAAGGTGGTCGAAGGCAAGAAGGTGGCGTCCACCGTCAGTGCCATGATCGTGCCGGGCTCCGGCATCGTCAAGGAAATGGCGGAAGCCGAAGGCCTCGACGTCATATTCAAGGATGCGGGTTTCGAATGGCGCGAGCCGGGCTGCTCCATGTGCCTCGCCATGAACGACGACCGCCTGAGCCCCTACGAGCGCTGCGCCTCCACCTCGAACCGCAATTTCGAAGGTCGCCAGGGCTACAAGGGCCGCACCCACCTCGTCTCGCCGGCAATGGCGGCTGCGGCAGCGGTTGCGGGGCATTTCGTCGATATTCGTGAATGGAAGTAGGTTGGGCGGCAGGGATCGATCCCCTCACTTGCGATTTCTAACACTTAGCTGAAGCTAAGGTGCTGAAATCGCTTTCTCTCCCACAGAGGGGAGAGATAAGTGCGCCGCACCAGCCGCGAGTCTACCTCTCCCCTTGTGGGAGAGGTTACAAAATCAAGATCTTAGCCAAAGGCTAAGTCTTAGATTTTGTTGGTGAGGGGATAAGCCACAGCCCAATCACCCAACCACCTTCACGACCGTACCCTTGCGCAAATGCGGCAATAGCCGCTTCATATCCCGCAGACTGACCGCCACGCACCCGGCCGTGGGCTGATAGCCCGGCTTGATCAGGTGGAAAAATATCGCAGAACCGCCGTAGCGTTTGCGGGACGAAATATTCCAGTCCATCACCAGGCAGACATCGTAAAGCCCGTCCGCCCGCTTCATCTCTTCATGGCTGGGCCTGAACGGCGCCTTGACGAGACGGTTATACGAAGCATGCCTGGGCTCGTCGCACCACAGCATCTCCTTCCCAATACGTCGCATAGAAAGCGGCGTCTGCGACAGCCTGATCCGCTCGCCGCGGGTAAAGCCCGAGATGAGTTTCATTGCCGCAATCGGCGTTGCCCCGTCACCTTCCCGCTTGAATGCGGAGACCCCGGAACGGCCGATCGCCGCCTGCAAAGTGATTCCCTTGAACGACACGATTGCCCGTTTCCGGTCTCGCGGCGCCGTCCGTACCGTCACAACGGATTGTTTTTTTGACTTTTGCACACGGAAAAGCGGCATTTTCTCACGAGGTTTTGCTTTGAATATCATTTTGTTTGAAATCATAGCATCTTGGGCTTTACATCGAGGAGCCCTATTTACGCTTAGATTCCGACAACACGGACGAAAACGGGCGACACGAAAGGCAAGAGCTGTATGGCAAGAACGATACTCCTGGTAGACGATGACAATGACCTGCGCGAGACGCTCGTCGAACAATTGTCGTTGTACGACGAGTTTTCGCTGTTGCAGGAGGAGAATGCCACCAAGGCCATGAACACGGCCAAGACGGCGCAGGTCGACCTTCTGATCATGGATGTCGGTCTTCCCGACATGGATGGCCGCGAAGCCGTAAAGCTCCTGCGCAAGAACGGCTTCAAGGCGCCGATCATCATGCTGACCGGCCACGACACCGATTCGGACACGATCCTCGGCCTCGAAGCCGGCGCCAACGATTATATCGTCAAGCCGTTCCGCTTCGCCGTGCTGCTTGCCCGTATTCGCGCCCAGCTGCGCCAGTACGAGCAGAGCGAGGATGCGACATTCACGGTCGGCCCCTACATCTTCAAGCCGAGCCAGAAGCTCTTGACCACCGACGACGGCAAAAAAATCCGCCTGACGGAAAAGGAAGCGGCAATCATCCGCTATCTTTACCGCGCCGGCCAGAAGGTCGTAACCCGCGATGTTCTGCTGGAGGAAGTCTGGGGCTACAATTCCGGCGTCACCACCCACACGCTCGAAACCCATGTCTACCGTCTTCGCCAGAAGATCGAGCGCGATCCCTCCAATGCCGAAATTCTCGTCACCGAGAATGGCGGCTACAAGATCGTCCCGTAAATGGCACTGAACGACGATATCAGGCTGCTCTCCAGCGTCCCGCTGTTTCGTGAACTGGATGGCGACCAGCTACGCCTGATCGCCTTCGGCGCAGAACGCCGCGCGCTTGCCGAGACGCAGGAACTCTTTCGCGAGGGTTCTCCCGCCGAAGCAGCCTATATCGTCGCAAGAGGCCAGATCGGCCTCTACGCCGCCGACCGTTATGGTGATATCCGCCACCAGAAGACGGTCGGGCCCGGCACGCTCCTTTCCGAACTCGCGCTGGTAACGATGGTGGAGCGAAAATTCACCGCCGTTGCGGCATCCGATGCCGAAGTGATGAAGATCAGCCGCCAGCTTTTCCAGCGCCTGCTGGAGGAATACCCGCAGGTCGGGCGCCTGATCGAGGCGCGTATTCGGGAAAATATCGCCGGGCTGGCCAAGGCTGCGGCGGCGATGGAACATCGGTTCCGGTAGAGGCCCACCTTTTACGCTTTCACAGCGCTTGTGTTTGGATCCTCGGGGCAAGCCCGAGGATGACGAGTGCTGGATGGATGGTATGCCCAAAGCAGGCTTCAATAGCGGAGACATGCTCGCTGACCGCGAGCCACGAGGAAATCTCCGCAGTGCATTTCCTATTTATATCTGGCAGGGCGCTTGATTTGGGCACCAGTGCCCCTCTCCTCCGTCATCCTCGGGCTTGACCCGAGGATCCAGACGCAAGCACAGGCATTCCTCAAAACTTGAACACCGCCGTGACCGGCACATGGTCCGAAGGCTGGTTCCAGCCACGGGCTTCCTTCAAGATCTCGATCCGCTCCAGGAACGGCCCAAGCTCCGGCGATGACCAGACATGGTCGAGACGGCGGCCCTTGTTGGCGGCTTCCCAGTCCTTGGCGCGGTAGCTCCACCACGTGTAGATCTTTTCCGGCTCCGGCGTGTACTGGCGCATCAGGTCCAGCCAGCCGCCCTTGGCGATCACGTCCTTCATACCGTCCGTCTCGACCGGCGTATGGCTGACGATCTTCAGCAGCTGCTTGTGCGACCAGACGTCGTGCTCCAGCGGCGCGATATTGAGATCGCCGACGAGGATCGACGAAACACCGGGCATATCCGCCTTCAGCGCCTTCATCTCCTCGACGAAATCAAGCTTGTGACCGAATTTCGGATTGACCTCCCGGTTCGGCTCGTCGCCGCCCGCCGGAACGTAGAAATTATGCAGCCGGATGCGGCGCGAGCCGCGCTCGAACAGCGCCGAGATATGCCGGGCATCACCCATGCCGCAGTAATTCTGGCGATGGTCTTCGAGAAGCGGGATTTTCGAGGCTATGGCCACGCCGTGATAGCCCTTCTGGCCATGCACGATGATATGCTCGTAGCCGAGATCCTTGAGCGGCTGATAGGGGAACTCCGGTTCCTGGCACTTGATTTCCTGCAGGCACAGAATGTCCGGCTGATTGCGGACGATGAACTGCTGCACGATCGGCATGCGCAGGCGTACCGAGTTGATATTCCAGGTGGTCAGGGAGAATGTCATGAAGAACCTCGATTGTCAGTCGAGATCTAGGCTATTTGGCTATTGATGAGAAGCAAAAAGGGCCGCGAATAACGCAGCCCTTCAGACAGTCCGATGCTGTAAATCTCAGCCGCGACCGCGCACTTCGGCATAGTCGATGGCAAACACCTTCTCGTCGAAACCGACGCCGGTCTTGACGTTGTAGATCATCACCGATGTGTCCTTGCCCTGGTTGTCGGTGATCGTCCACTGGCGCAGGTCATAGGTCTTGCTGTCGAACATCATGGTAATGGTCGAATCACCGAAGATCGTCTTGTTGCCGAGCACGATCGTGGTCAGGTCGCTCTCTTCCTTCACGCCACGCACGGCATCGTTGGAAAGATCGATCCGGTTTGCCAGAAGCAGCGTCAGCGGCGTCTTGGACAAGGGATAGAGGTCCCAGGTCTTCAGCTTGATATTGCCGACAACCACATTCTTTCCGTCGGAAATGACGCGCAGCGGAGACGGGTCCTCGAAATTGAAGCGCAGCTTGCCCGGACGCTCGATATAGAACTTGCCGCCGGTCTGTTCACCGCGCGGGCCGAACTGCACGAACTCGCCCATCATCGTCTTCACCGAAGAAAAATGGTCGGCGATCTTCTGCGCCGCCGCACCGCCTGCTCCTTGCGCAGACGCCATCGATGGCAACACGGCGGAAGCGGCAAGGCCGAAAAGGCCTGCGGAAAACTGTCGGCGATCCATCCGGATGGAAAGAGCTGTTTTTTCTTTGGTCATTCTGGTCTCCATCCAAATGCACTGGGCCGCAAACGCGGCGTCATGATGACTTGCCGGCAGGTTGGCAAGCCAAAGCCGGCGTGATCACGAAAGACTTACCGGCGACTACCGCTCGATAATGTCCGCCTCGGTCGGCACGAGGATCTCGCGTTTGCCGGCATGGTTTGCCGGTCCGATCAGCCCTTCCTTCTCCATCCGCTCGATCAGCGAAGCAGCACGGTTATACCCGATGCCGAGACGCCGCTGGACGTAGGAGGTCGAAGCCTTTCCATCCCGCAGAACGACCGCGACGGCCTGATCATACGGATCGTCCGAATCCGACAGATTGGACGTACCCGCCGGGCCGCCGCCACCGCCGTCTTCATCCTCGTCGTCGGCCGTGATCGCTTCGAGATATTGGGGCGCCCCTTGCGTTTTCAAGTAGGCGACGATTTCTTCGACCTCGTTATCCGAAACAAATGGCCCGTGGACACGCTGGATGCGCCCGCCGCCCGCCATATAGAGCATGTCGCCCTGACCGAGCAGCTGCTCGGCACCTTGTTCGCCCAGAATCGTACGGCTGTCGATCTTCGAGGTAACCTGGAAGGAAATACGAGTCGGGAAGTTCGCCTTGATCGTACCAGTGATGACGTCGACCGACGGACGCTGCGTTGCCATGATGACGTGGATACCGGCAGCACGCGCCATCTGCGCCAAGCGCTGCACCGCACCTTCGATATCCTTGCCCGCGACCATCATCAGGTCGGCCATTTCGTCGATGATGACGACGATATAGGGCATCGGCTCGAGATCGAACTCTTCCGTCTCGTACATCGCCTCACCCGTCTGGCGGTCGAAGCCGGTTTGCACGGTGCGCGTCAGGATCTCGCCCTTTTCCTTCGCCTGCTCGACGCGGGAATTGAAGCCGTCGATATTGCGAACGCCGATCTTCGACATCTTCTTGTAGCGCTCTTCCATCTCGCGGACGGTCCATTTGAGCGCGACGACAGCCTTTTTCGGGTCGGTAACGACGGGAGACAGGAGATGCGGAATACCGTCATAAACGGAAAGTTCGAGCATCTTCGGGTCGATCATGATCAGGCGGCATTTCTCCGGCGTGTAGCGATAGAGAAGTGACAGGATCATCGTGTTGATGGCAACCGACTTACCGGAACCGGTGGTGCCGGCGACGAGAAGGTGGGGCATCTTGGCAAGATCGGCCACAACAGGCTCGCCGCCGATCGTCTTGCCGAGCGCCATGGCGAGCTTCGCCTTGCTGCCTTCAAAATCCTTCGAGCCGATCATCTCGCGAAGATAGACCATCTCGCGGGTACGGTTCGGCAGTTCGATACCGATCGCATTACGGCCGGGAACGACCGCCACACGCGCCGCAATCGCGCTCATCGAGCGGGCAATATCGTCGGCAAGGCCGATGACGCGGGACGACTTGATGCCAGGGGCCGGCTCCAGTTCGTAAAGCGTCACCACCGGGCCGGGGCGCACATGGATGATCTCGCCCTTGACGCCAAAGTCTTCCAGCACGCCTTCCAGCATGCGGGCATTCTGTTCCAGCGCGTCGGCCGAAAGTGATACGTCGCGAGCGACAGCCTTCGGCTCGGTGAGCAGATGAACGGAAGGAAGTTGGAAACCGTCTGGACGGATAAACGACCCCTGGGCCTCTCGCGACACGCGGGCACTGGGTTTCGGCGCGCCAGCGGCTGGCGCAACACGCGCAGAACGGCCACCGGATTGCGGCGCACGCGAAGTCACGAACGGCGCATCGTCGTCATCCTCGTCATCGGCAAGAATACCGGCCGGCCGACGAGGCATGTCGTCCATGTCGAACGGCGGGTCTTCGTCGTGATCGTGGCCATAGATCGGCGGAGCGGAAACCACCCGGCGCGGATTGCCGGCGACCCGCTCACCCGCACCATCAAGCGAGGGCTCCATCCGGCGCGTATCGCCACCGGCCGCCTTGGCCCTGACAGGCTCGTTCAGCTTGCCGAATTCGTCCTCGTTGAAATCATAGGGCTGGTCGTAAGCCTGGCGCACACGCGGCTTCATGCCCACCATGCGGCGCAGACGGGCCTGCGTGATGTACCAATAATGCGCGGCAAGACCGAGCGGCAGGAAGCGTTCGAGGAAGCCGCCGTCATCCTCCTCTTCGTCTTCTTCATCGCGCCGCGCGCGCGAGACGACGGCAGCGACCGGCTTGTCGTCGTCTTCCTCTGCCACATCCAGCTCAAGCGGATCACCGACAAGACCGGAGGCAAAGAGCATCAGCCAGATGCAGGGAATGGTGAAGATGCCGCCCAGCACCATGGCGACCATGCCCGTCGGATAAGCGCCGACGAACAGGGCCGGAAACCGCAGGATCATGTCGCCGATGACGCCACCGATACCGTTCGGGATCGGCCATGTCTGCGGCGCAGGAAAACAGCCGAGCATCGCGGAAGCGAGGATCGTGCCGCCGCCCCACGCAGCCAGCCGCGCCGGAACCCGATCAAAGCGGCGACCGGAGATCAGTGCCAGAGCAAAGGAAAGCACCGGTAGAAGCGCGATGATGCCGGCAAGGCCGAGAAACTGCATCATCAGGTCTGCGAAGGCCGCCCCGCCGAAGCCGAGAAGATTGGTCGGCGGATTATCGGTGGCGTAGGAGAAGCTCGGATCGGCGACATTCCACGTCGCCAGCGCCGCAACTGCGAGAGCCAGCGCGAGAAAAATACCGAAACCGATCAATGCCAGTGTCTGTCGGAGCACAAACGAGCTGAGAACCGAGCGGGTTGACCGGTTTGCCAATGCCGCCGAACTGCTTCTGCTCATCGTGTCTGCCCGCCGCCTGTGAAACGAAATAAGGTGCGCAATCCGGCATTGGCCGTCGCACAATTCTATGACAAGGTAACGCGAGGATGGTTAACGCAGCTTTAACCACATGATCCACAGGCTCTTTTCAAACACGAAAATGGCCCGGCACAAGGCCGAGCCATCTGATTTTGGTGAAGGATGAGGCCGGTTGAACCGGCCCGGCCTATTAGCTGTGATAGGCGGATTCGCCGTGGGCAGCGAGGTCGAGACCTTCGCGTTCGGCTTCGACCGGGACGCGCAGGCCGACGATCAGGTCGACGATCTTGTAGAGAATGAACGAACCGATACCGCACCACAGGATGGTGACGACGACTGCCCAGACCTGCGTCATGAACTGACCGCCCATCGTGACACCTTCGGCATAACCGATGCCACCGAGCGACGAGGAAGCGAAGATGCCGGTTGCCAGCGCGCCGAAGAGGCCGCCTGCACCGTGAACGCCGAACACGTCGGCCGTGTCGTCATAGCCGAACTTGTTCTTCACAACGGAGACGAAGAAGTAGCAGATCGGCGAAACGAGCAGACCCATGATGATCGCGCCCATTGGGCCGGCAATGCCGGCAGCAGGCGTGATGGCGACGAGGCCGGCGATCATGCCCGAAACCGCACCGAGCAGCGAAGCCTTGCCGCGGGTGAAGGTCTCGACGACCGACCAGGAAACGACGGCTGCAGCGGTTGCAAGGAAGGTGTTGACGGTTGCGAGCATCGCGCCGCCCGAAGCTTCGAGGTTTGAACCGGCATTGAAGCCGAACCAGCCGAGCCAAAGCATGGCGGAACCGACGAGCGTAAGCGTCATCGAATGCGGAGCCATCATGTCCTTGCCGAAGCCGGTACGCTTGCCCACCATGATTGCACCGATGAGGCCTGCAAGACCGGCATTGATGTGAACGACGGTGCCGCCGGCGAAGTCAAGCGCGCCCCAACCGAAGATCAGGCCGTTTGCATCCCAGACCATGTGGGCGATCGGGAAATAGACGAAAGTGACCCAGAGCAGGCAGAAAAGCACCGCAGCCGAGAACTTGATGCGTTCGGCAAACGCGCCGACGATCAGAACGGGCGTCAGAGCCGCAAAGGTCATCTGGAACAGCATGAAGATGAATTCCGGAATGACGACGCCATCGGTGAAGGTCGTGGCGGTCGTGTCAACCGTGACGCCGGAAAGGAACATCTTGGCCGTACCGCCCCAATAGGCGGAAGTACCGCCGCCGAAGGCGAAGGAATAACCGTAGATGACCCAGACGAGCATGACGGCGGAAGCGACGACGGTGCACTGCATCAGCACGGAGAGCATGTTCTTGGAACGGACGAGGCCGCCATAAAACAGCGCAATGCCCGGCATGATCATGAAGAACACCAGAAGGGTGCAGATGAACATGAAGGCGGTATCGGCCTTGTCCGGAACCGGAGCGGCAGCAGCAGCTTCGGCAGCCGGTGCCGCAGCTTCCTGCGCGAAGGCAACAACCGGCGCAAACAGGGCTGCAGCAGCTGCGCCCATGCGTCCGAGGTTGGAAATCTTGGTCAATTGCATGGTTTGAAAACTCCCCTGTAAGCCGTGCTTAAAGCGCTTCGGTGTTGGTTTCGCCGGTACGGATGCGCACGGCCTGCTCGATCGAATAAACGAAGATCTTGCCGTCCCCGATCTGGCCGGTCTTCGCGGAGGAGGCGATCGCCTCGATAGCCTTCTCCACCAGATCGGCGGATACGGCGATTTCGATCTTTAGTTTTGGCAGAAAACTGACGGCATATTCGGTGCCGCGATAGATTTCGGTGTGCCCCTTCTGACGTCCGTAACCCTTGACCTCGGTGACGGTCAGGCCCTGGATACCGACAGCCGTGAGTGCTTCGCGCACCTCATCCAGCTTGAACGGCTTGATAATGGCCATCACGATTTTCATCTGGCTTCCCATCCTTTGTTTATTTCGGCCAAGGCCGACTCTCCTCATCACGGGCATCTGGACCTGCGACTGAGCGAGTACATTCAAAGGGCGTGCCAGTTTGAAATTGGCTCTAAGTAATTGAAAAATATAAGCCTAAATATTGCCTTGGAGAAATAAGGCAATTGAGCGCCACAATTGCGCACATTTTATATGCAATTGGTGATTTTTGCGCAAAATTTATTCATTTGCCTTTTTACGAATCAATCCCTCCTGCGCAACAGATGCGACCAGCAGACCTGAACGGGTATAGAGACTGCCTCGCGTCATACCGCGACCACCAGACGCGCTGGGGCTATCCTGGCTATAGAGCAACCAATCATCGAACCGGATAGGCCGATGAAACCACATGGCATGATCGAGGCTTGCCGCCTGAAGCCGGGGATCGAATACCGAAGTGCCGTGCGGATAAAGCGACGCGTCAAGCAGCGTCATGTCGGAGAGATAAGCAAGGATAGCCGCCTGTACACCGCGATCATCCGGCACGTCTCCCACCGTCCGAACCCAGATATCCTGCCTGGGCTCCAACTTTTCAGTCGTCAGGTAGTGCTTCATCGAGGTCGGGCGCAGTTCGATCGGGCGCGGCCGCTCCCAATAACGACGAATAGCCTCCGGTGCCTTTGGCAAAAACAGCCGTTTGAACTCGGCCTCGTCCATCAACTCCTCTGGAGCCGGCACATCCGGCAGGGCAATCTGATGATCATACCCATCTTCGTCATGCTGGAACGAGGCAGACAGGGTGAAAATCGCCCTTCCGTGCTGGATAGCCTGCACCTGGCGCGTGGCAAAACTTCCGCCATCACGGATCCGTTCCACCTGATAGACGATCGGAACGCTCGGGTCGCCCGGACGTACGAAATAGGCATGCAGGGAATGGACGAACCGATCCGCGTCGACAGTCCTTTGCGCCGCCACCAGCGCCTGGGCGATCACCTGTCCGCCGAACACCCGCTGCCAGCCGATATCCGGGCTCGTTCCGCGATAGAGATTGTGCTCAAGCTGCTCCAGATCGAGAAGATTGATGAGCTGTTCCATCGGGCTGAGGGTCGAACCTGGCATTTTTACGAACTCCGGCAATAGGAAGCGACGATCGGATGATCTATATCCACCTCATCAACAACCACAAGACTGACGGGAGCCTTTGAGATGCTGGACATGATGGTGGTCGGAGCGGGATATGTGGGTCTTGCGGCAGCAGTGGCCGTCAAGCAGGCCGCACCGCACCTCAACATCCAAGTCGTGGAAGCGGCCCCGGCACATGTATGGGAAAAGGATGAGCGCGCCTCCGCAATCATCACCGCAGCTAGCAAGATGCTCGATGTGCTTGGCGTCTGGGACGAGATCCTCGTCCACTCCCAGCCGATCAACAGCATGATCGTCACCGACAGCCGTACTTCCGATCCCGTGCGCCCGGTCTTCCTTACCTTCGACGGCGAGATCGAGAAAGGCAAGCCCTTCGCCCACATGGTGCCGAACGTCGAAATGGTAAGAGCATTGAGAGGCGCGGCTGAACGGCTCGGCATCACCATCCGCCACAGCCTTTCCGCCACCGCCTTCACGACCACGAGCAGCAGCACGACCGTCATGCTGTCCGACGGCTCCACCATCGAGACCAAACTGCTTGTCGCCTGCGATGGCGTGCGCTCGAAACTGCGCGACATGGCGGGCATCCGCACCGTCAACTGGCAATATGGACAGTCGGGCATCGTCGCGACCGTCGCCCATGAGCGCCCGCATGACGGCGTCGCCGAAGAGCATTTCCTTCCCTCCGGCCCCTTCGCCATCCTGCCGCTCACCAACAACCGTTCCTCGCTGGTCTGGACCGAACGCACCGAGGATGCCGACCGGCTGATCGCCTCCGACGATCTCGTCTTCGAGGACGAATTGCAGCGCCGCTTTGGCCACAAGCTCGGTGAACTGACCGTCGTCGGCGGCCGCAAGGCTTTTCCACTCGGCCTCACGCTTTCACGCGCCTTTGTCGCGCCGCGCTTTGCGCTTGCCGGCGATGCCGCTCACGGCATTCACCCGATCTCCGGTCAGGGCCTCAATCTCGGCTTCAAGGATGTCGCAGCCCTTGCCGAAACGATTGTCGAGGCCGACCGGCTGGGCCTAGATATTGGCTCGCTCAACGTACTGGAACGCTACCAGTCGTGGCGCCGTTTCGACACGTTCCGCATGGGCGTGACAACCGATGTTCTGAACCGGCTGTTCTCCAACGACATTACCCCGATCCGCATCGCCCGCGATTTCGGCCTCGGCCTTGTCGAACGCATGCCGAAGCTGAAGGACTTCTTCATCACCCAGGCAGCAGGAACGGGCGCGGAGGGAAACCCGAAGCTTCTGGCAGGCGAGCAGATATAGAAGAATTGCGGAAGCTCAGTCCTCGATCTTCCGCGCTTCGGAAACCAGCATGATCGGAATACCGTCACGGATCGGATAGGCGAGACGCGCGCCTTCCGAAATCAGCTCGTTGCGCTCGCGATCCAGCGAAAGCGTGCCCTTGGTCAACGGACATACGAGTAGGTCGAGCAGTTTCGGATCGACATTGCTGAGCTTTTCGTCCACCACTTGAGGCCTCACTGTAAAATCGTATCGGTATCCGCCAGCCCTCTTGCCAGCAGGATTTCCGTGATCGCGATCAGCGTTTCCGCCCGCGTTTTCAGATCCGGCGCCTCAAGCAGCGCCTGCTTTTCCGCCGGGCCGAAAGGCGACATCATCGACAGCGAATTGACGAGCGTGCGGTTGCCCGCGCGCCCGACACTGTCCCAATCCACTTCCAGCTTGTTGGCATCGAGATAGGCCCTGAACACCCGCAGCAGCTCACGCCGGTCAACGGAAGCCTCGTCATCCTCTTCCGAAAGATCGCTCATGAAGGGCGCAAACCGGAACATGCGATAGGGCCGGCTATCGTCCGCCTCGTCCAGCAGCCGGAAGCGGCAGACACCGCTGAGTGAAAGGATATAGCGCCCGTCGCCGGTCTCGGCGAAAGAGGTGATCCGACCAAGGCATCCGACAGAGGAAAGCGCCGGCCGTGACGGATCGGAGGCATCCGATGGCTCCAGCAGCGACGGCTGCACGACGCCAATCAACCGGTCGCCGGCAAGCGCCGCATCGAACATGGAAAGATAACGCGGCTCGAAGATATTCAGTGGAAGCTGGCCGCCCGGCAGAAGCAGCGCTCCCGTCAGCGGAAACACCGGCATGACTTCCGGCAGATCTTCACGTTTCACGTACCGCGCGTTTCCCACATGCATCGGTTCGGCACCTCCCGCAGACTGCTCCTGGTCACAGTTTTCCTACCCCAATATCTGGGGCTCCAACCGCCGATCGCAAGACCGGCGGCAGTGGATAACGCGTTGTTTAGGAAAAGAGGATGGACGAAAGACGGCGACGGGCTGCAATCGTCGCAGGATCCTTCGGGCCCCAAACCTCGAAGAACTGCAAAAGTTCCCGGCGTGCGCCATCATCATCGAAGGTCCGGTCCTTGCGCATGATCGTCAGAAGATGATCGACCGCCTGTTCACGCTCGCCTTGAACGTTGAGGATTTTCGCAAGCTTCACCCGCGCCGCGTGGTCGTCCGGATTGGCTTCCAGCTCGCGCGTCAGCGCCACCGGGTCGCCCAGCTTGCGGGCCTCGATAATCTGGTCGAGCTTCTTGGAAACAGCCTGGATGGCTGGATCGGCTGTCATCTCTTCCGGCAGGGATTGCAGCATTTGGCTGACACGCTCCGTCTCGCCCATGGCGATCAGGCACTGCATCATTCCAGCGGCAGCTTTCGCGTTCTCCGGGTCGGCCTGCAGCACGGCGCTATAGAGCTGTGCGGCGCCTTCGATGTCGCTCGCAGCAAGCAGGCCGTCCGCTTCGCCGAGGATCGCCTCGATCTCCGCCGCCTGATCGGCACCGGCAGGACCCGCAACCTTGTCGATGAATTGGTTGACCTGACTTTCCGGCACCGCCCCCATGAAACCATCGACAGGGCGACCGTCGACGAAGGCGATGACCGCAGGGATCGACTGGATACCGAGCTGACCAGCGATCGACGGATGGTCGTCGATATTCATCTTGACCAGCCTGACGCGCCCCTGGGCCTCGTTGACGGCCTTTTCGAGCACGGGGGTCAGCTGCTTGCACGGACCGCACCAGGGCGCCCAGAAATCGACCAGAACCGGTTGGCGGCGCGATTCATCCAGAACATCCTGAGCGAAACCGGCCGTCGTCGTGTCGCTCACGTAACCACCCGCCGCCGGAGCAGCCGCCTCAGGGCTTGCCGCCGGCGAACCAAAGCTTGCCGTCTGACTGCCATATCCGCCGCCATAGGATCCGGCGCCGTAAGATCCAGCGTAGGGATTATCGTTGCCGCTCATGGATGTTCTCCCGGGAAATCAGGGTGCGAACCCTTTTAAGTGTCTGCCCGAAACATCGTATGTCAGTCCGTCACTTTCAAGACAAGCGGCGTGTGACCGGTCGCCTCGAGAAAACGGATGAGATCGTTTCGCCCAATCGATGTCGTCGCATCATTGGAAAGCGGATGACCGTTGATGATCTCGTGTTTCATCAGGTCTTCGTCCAGCACGAAGGTGACATTCCTGCCCGTATCGCAAAACGCGCCGAACACTGTCACCGAACCTGGGACGACACCGAGATATTCGAGCATCATCTCCGGCCTGCCGAACGACACACGGCTCGACGCGCCGATCACCTTGTGAACCGTTTTCAGGTCCACCACCGCATGTTCCTCGACAGTCAGGACGAAATACCGGTCCTTCTTGTCCTTCACGAACAGGTTCTTCGTATGCCCGCCGGGGATCTGATCTCTCAGGTCCTGCGATTCGGCCACAGTGAAAACCGGCTCATGCTCTTTCGTTGTGTGGGAAATATTGAGGCTATCGAGAAAAGCGAACAGATCGGTGGCTGTCTTCGGCATATTTTCGGTCACATCCGGGGTCGGGATTGGCGGGAAATGCAAACTATAAAGATAAGCCCGTTTGCGTCCAAGCCATTCTCCGCATAAACACCGAAGGCCAAAATCCCTGCAAAACAAGGGATTTAGCAGAAAATGAAAAAATCTTTGCCCGGATCGTCATTTCTCTGTTGCATTTGAAAATCGTCTGGGCCATATAGCGCCTCGTCGGCGGCAACGAGCCACTGACCAGCCGGCTCCGAACTACCACACGGACCGACGGATTGATGAGCGGGTGTAGCTCAGTGGTAGAGCACAACCTTGCCAAGGTTGGGGTCGAGGGTTCGAATCCCTTCGCCCGCTCCAGTCCCTCCCAAGAAAAATCGAAATAATAAAAAACGCCGTGGGCGAACAT
The DNA here is from genome assembly GCA_002376235.1 of Neorhizobium sp. UBA3556. Classification (GTDB taxonomy): domain Bacteria; phylum Pseudomonadota; class Alphaproteobacteria; order Rhizobiales; family Rhizobiaceae; genus Neorhizobium. The sequence goes on from DFNX01000001.1 coordinate 225,303, forward strand.
GACACGGAAAGCACGCCTGAAAAGCCGCTTCCTATCGATCTCCTTTCCAAGCCTGTAGCCGTAGAATATTTCCAAGTTTGCCAATTGACTTATTGTCCTAGTTTGAACAAAACAAGAACAAATAAGGATATCAAAATGGCTCACGCGGAAAAATTCATCGTCCTGCAATTCAAGAAGACCCGCGGCACTATCGTGCCGGGCGAAATGCGGCAGGCATCAAATGCAGTATCTGCGGAAAAGATTGCAGCCGCCATGGCGTCGCGTGTTGTTGGCGTAGCTGCTTACGCAGTAATGGTCGACGAGGAAACCGGCGACATGGCATCACCACGCCTCATTGCCCAGCACGGTGAGACGGCCGATATAGCAGCCTGACCTCACCGGATAAGCCGAACGCGCGCCAAAAAGGCAGCCAATCGGCCATGGAGGCCGAACGGATGTGCCCTGTTCAGCTCTTCGAAAACACGTAATCCGTTTCCTGACGCAACACCTCGCCCGGGCGCAGAACCGCATTCGGGAAATTCTCGTGGTTGACCGCATCCGGCCAGACCTGCGTTTCCAGGCATAGACCGGCATAATTGCCGTATTTGCGGCCATCGAAGCCCGGCACCGGCACATTGACCATGACGCCGGCATAGAACTGCACGCCCGGCTCCGTGGTCCTCACTTCCATCGAGACACCCGAATAAAGGCTGCGCACCAGCGCCACGGAGCGTTTGGCCACGCGCTCGTTCGACAGGCAGTAATTATGGTCGAACGGCACCTGGCGGCCATCCTCGAGCGTGCGCCGCACCGGCCCCATCTCCCTGAGATCAAAGGGCGAGCCGGTCAGGTCGTTGAGCTTGCCGGTCGGAACCAGCCGCGCATCGACATCCGTTATCCTGTCGGCAGCGATCATGATCTCGTGGCCGAAAATGTCTTCGCGGCCGTCGAGGTTGAAATAGGAGTGCTGACAGACATTGGCGGGCGTCGGCTGGTCCGACACACTTTCGTAAACGACCGACAACACGCCATCCGCCTTAAGCTGGTAGGTCGCGGTCACGGTGCAGTTGCCGGGATAACCTGCACGCCCATCGGCATCGGTAATCGTCAGCACCACCTTGTCGGCTTTATGTTCGACAATCGCCCAGTTGCGCTTTCCCATCCCGTCCGAGCCGCCATGCAGATGGGTAACGCCACGCTCGTTGAGTTCGAGCTGGTAATCGCGACCGTCGATCGAGAATTTTCCATCACCGATCCGGTTGGCGCAGCGGCCTGGCGTGGCGCCAAAATAAGGCGAATAGGCCGGATAGGAGGCAAAATCGTCAAAACCGAGCACCAGCGGTGCATCATGCCCTTTCAGGCGCAGGTCCTGAATGACCGCACCCCAGGTGATCACATTTGCAGTCAGCCCGCCGCCGCTGATCTGGACACGATAGACGGGCTCACCGTCCTGCGTGGTGCCGAACACCTCAAATGCCTGCCCTGCCATGAGTTTCCTCCGCCGTTTTTATCGGCGGCAAACTGCGCGATTTGGCAGGCTCCCGCAATGGGAAACGGCGACGCGCGGCGTCTTTTCCCGACGCCGCCCCGAAAGCCTCACCAGCGCCTATTCGGTGCCAATCTTGTCCATGTCGTAATGGGTCGTCTGGTACATCTCATTGATCCAGTTTCCGAACAGAAGATGCGCATGGCTGCGCCAGCGGTTCTGCGGCGTCAGCGTATCGTCGTTATGCGGAAAATAGTCATGCGGCATCTTGATCGGGATGCCGGCATTCACGTCGCGAAAATACTCGTCTGCCAGCGAGGTGGAATCATATTCGACGTGGTTGAACATGTAGAGACGGTTGCCCTTTTTTTCATGCACGAGGCAAAGGCCCATTTCGTCGGATTCCATCAGGATTTCGAGATCTGACGTCTTCTCGACATCCTCACGGCGCACCTCTGTCCAGCGTGACACCGGCACCTGGAAATCGTCGGAAAAGCCGTTGAGATAGACCGAAGCCGGCGCGAGATTGCGGTGACGATAGACGCCAAAAGCCTTTTCGGTGAGCGCATGTTTCGGCACGCCATGAAAATGGTAGATCGCCGCCATCGCGCCCCAGCAGACATTCATCGTCGAATGCACATTGGTCTGCGTCCAGTCAAAGATCTGGCGCATCTCGTCCCAGTAGCTCACGTCCTCGTAGTCCATCTGCTCCACCGGCGCGCCGGTGATGATGAACCCGTCGAACTTGCGGTCCTTCACCTCTTCCCAGGTGTGATAGAAGGAGAGCAGATGCTCTTCCGAGGTGTTCTTCGCCTTGTGCGTCCCGAGCCTTATCAGCGAAAACTCCACCTGCAGCGGCGAGGCGCCGACAAGGCGAGCCATCTGCACCTCGGTCTTGATCTTGTTGGGCATGAGATTGAGAAGCCCGATCTGCAGCGGACGGATATCCTGACGCACCGCGACCGTTTCGGTCATGACGCGCACGCCCTCCGAAACGAGGGTGGCAAACGCGGGAAGCGTATCGGGAATCTTGATCGGCATGTTCAGGCCCCACAAACAAAAAGCAGGCAACGAAAAATCGCAACCGGCCCGTGGGAAGTGAAATCCACCTTCTCGCGGCCCTTTAGCGACTTTTTTAACGTGGCTGCAAGCCGGCCGGCCAAATCACCACGAATTACGACTTCTCAGATAATCCTTGCCGGAGCCGGCGTCAATGGGAGCAAATTCGACCTGGCACCACCTTGGCGCGACGCAAATAAGCATATGCCCTGCTTTCCCTGCCCCCACCCTTTGCGCTATGGGCAATGCCCATGGCCAATTCGACCTTTACAATCCTGCTTGGCGGCAATCTTGCCGTTACCGATCGCGTCAGGAACGCGATTGCGGGAAGCCGTGTGATTGCCGCCGATAGCGGCATGCGCCATGCGGCCGGGCTTGGCGTTGTGCCGGAACTCTGGGTCGGTGATTTCGATTCTTCCGATGAGGAGCTGATTGCCCGCTTTCCTCACGTCGAGCGAAAGACCTATCCGCCGGCCAAGAACGAGACCGATGGTGAGATCGCTACGGCGGAAGCAATCGAGCGCGGAGCAAAGCGCCTGATCCTGATCGGCGCTCTCGGCGGCGAGCGCTCGGACCATGCGCTCCAGCATTTCCTGCTCGCCATGGGCCTGGCTGAACGCGGCTTCGATGTGCTTCTCGCCTCGGGCGATGAGGAGGCCGCTCCCTTTCTGCCAGGCGAAAAAACGATCGACCTTCCCAAGGGCGCGCTGTTTTCCGTCCTCGGCTTTTCCGCCCTGTCAGGCCTCGACATTCTTGGCGCGCGATATCCCTTGAAGGATTTCTCGCTGCCTTTCGGCTCGTCCCGCACCGTTTCGAATGTTGCGGAAGGGCCTGTCGAATTCCATCTAAAGAGCGGCAAGGCTATGATCCTTGCCCGTCCCCACGATTTTTCCGGAGCATAAACGGTCCTCATGGCACCTCCCATTCTCAAGCTTGACGACATCTTCCTGAGCTTCGGCGGCGCGCCGCTTTTGAACGGCGCCGGCCTGCAGGTGGAGCCGGGCGATCGCATCTGCCTCGTCGGCCGCAACGGCTCGGGCAAGTCGACACTGATGAAGATCGCGGCTGGCATGGTCGAGGCGCAGTCGGGCGAAGTTTTCCGCCATCCGTCCGCAACCATCCGTTATCTCGAACAGGCTCCTGATTTCGCCGGTTACTCGACTGTGCAGGCCTATGCCGAGGCAGGCCTCGGTCCGGGTGACGATCCCTATCGCGTCACCTATCTGCTCGAACATCTGGGCCTGACTGGCGAGGAAGACCCGAACCGGCTGTCTGGCGGTGAAGCCCGCCGTGCCGCCCTTGCCCGCGTCATGGCGCCGGAGCCCGACATCCTCTTGCTCGATGAGCCGACCAACCATCTCGACCTGCCGACCATCGAATGGCTCGAAGACGAGCTGCGCAAGACGCGCAGCGCGCTTGTGGTCATCAGCCACGACCGCCGTTTCCTAGAAAAGGTCTCCAATGCCACGGTCTGGATCGATCGCGGCACCGCCCGCAGGCTTTCCCGCGGTTTCGGCCATTTCGAAGCCTGGCGCGATCAGGTTCTCGAGGAGGAAGAGATCGAACAGCACAAGCTTGGCAAGGCGATCGAGCGCGAAGAACACTGGATGCGCTACGGCGTCACCGCAAGGCGCAAGCGCAACATGCGCCGCGTCGGAGAATTGCAGGCGATGCGCGCCGCCTATCGCGGCCATAACGGACCGCAGGGCTCCGTGCAGGCTTCCGTGGCCGAAGGCAAGGAAAGCGGCAAGCTCGTCATCGAAGCCGAAAACATCACCAAGACCTATGACAAGCCGGTAGTCGCCCCCTTCTCGATCCGCGTCCATCGCGGCGACCGCATCGGTCTGGTCGGCCCGAACGGCGCCGGAAAGACGACGCTTCTGAAGATGCTGACCGGTCAACTGGAGCCCGATAGCGGCTGGATCAAGCTCGGCACAAACCTGGAAATCGCAACGCTCGACCAGAAGCGCGAGGATCTCGATCCCGAGGATACCCTGTCCCATTATCTGACCGATGGCCGCGGCGAGACCCTGCTGGTCAATGGCGAACAGCGCCATGTTGCCGGTTACATGAAGGACTTTCTGTTCCAGCCTGAACAGATCCGTACGCCGATCAAGAACCTCTCTGGTGGCGAACGCGCCCGCCTGATGCTGGCCCGCATGCTGGCGAGACCGTCCAACCTCTTGATATTAGACGAACCGACAAACGACCTCGACATCGAAACGCTCGACCTACTGCAGGAAATCGTCGCCGGCTACAACGGCACCGTCATCCTCGTCAGCCACGATCGCGATTTTCTCGACCGCACCGTGACCTCGACCATCGCGCCCGCTGCCCCGGATGCGCCTGATGGCCGCTGGATCGAATATGCCGGCGGCTATACGGACATGCTCGCGCAGCGCAAGGGCGCCCAGGAAGAGCGGAAAAAGGCGGAAAAAGCGGCCGAGAAGGCGAAGGCCGACAATACGCCGTCATCTTACGACGCGCCCAAATCCAAGGGAAAACTCTCCTACAAGCAGAAATTCGCGCTGGAGAATATTCCAAAGGAAATGGAAAAGGCCGAAGCCGAGATCGCCATCCGCGAAAAGAAGATGGCCGACCCCAACCTTTTCACCAAGGACCCGGCAAGCTTCAACAAGCTGGCGGCAGAGATGGAAAAGTTGCGCGAAAAGCTGACCCAAATGGAAGAGGAATGGCTGGAGCTTGAGATGCTACGCGAGGAGATCGAAGGCTGAAAGGCTACCCACGTAGCGCTAAAAAAATTAAATATTTGTTAGCCTTAACAGATACTTAATCACAGAAAACAATGTCTCGCCGCGGAACAATCCCGGTGTTCATCGCGTTTGGTGTGTGTCCGATTGCTAAAACATGCAACCGGCAAGACCGAGATGAACTCTGGAGATGTCCAATGCTGACAAGTGTATCGCGTAGTCGGCTGGCAAGTGAAGCGATGAACCAGCGCGTATTGATTATCGAGGATGAGTTTCTGATAGCGCTCGACGTGGCAGACACGATCGAGAGCATGGGCCTGAAGGTCGTGGGGTTGGCGAACGCCCGCAAACACGCCCTTTCGCTTGCGGCCCATGCGGATATCGCGCTCGTTGATGTCAATCTTGCCGATGGCCGGACCGGGCCTGAGATCGGCCGCGAACTTGCCGAACAATACGGCCTGACCGTCGTGTTCATGACCGGCAACCCGGAAGATGTCGCAGATGGCGTCGAAGGCACGCTTGGCGTCCTGACAAAACCGGTCATGCCGGAAGTGGTTGAAAAGACGATCAGTTACGCGATTGCCAATCGCCTCGGCGGCATGGCCATCGTCCCGCGCGAACTCAAGGTTTTCCGCGCAAACGCACACTGAGCCGAAATTCCGGCATGGACTTGTCGGATCCCTGCCGCATCTTTCGTCCTTGGAGGAAAGTCGCCCAGCGATGGCGTCTCTCAATCAAGGAGGAATATCGATATGCGGATGATTTTCGTGAACTTGCCGGTGGCGGATCTTCAGGCTTCAACGGCGTTTTATACGGCGCTCGGTTTCAACAAGAACCCCGATTTTTCCGATGACACCGCGACCTGCATGGTTGTCAGCGAGCAGATCTATGTGATGCTCCTCACCCACGACAAGTTCCGCATGTTCATCAATGTCGATATTTCCGACGCCAGGAAAACAAAGGAAGTGCTGAATTGCCTCTCCGCATCGAGCCGCGACGAGGTTGACGGCTTCAAGGCAAAGGCTCTTGCCGCAGGCGGTAGCGAATGGAAGCCGAATATGGAAATGGGCCCGATGTACGGCTGCAGCTTCCAAGACCTCGACGGCCATGTCTGGGAAGTCATGTATATGGACATGTCCGGCAAGTAATTACGCTCTCCCTCATTCCTGTGCCTGTCACAGGGATGAGGAGGAGTATTGAACGCACGTTCTGCTTCCTCCACGCCCCCCTCTTGCCAGCATGAAGCGAGACCGGTAAATCTTTGCACGCTCTAACGGGGTGCCCTGCGTCTGCAGGGCTGAGAGGCGAGACGCCAACCCGCGGAACCTGATCCGGCTAACACCGGCGGAGGGATTAGACGGCTCGCAACCAGCGCCTATTCCCCACATTGACATTTTGAGGAGGCGCTGATGCGCGGGATTTCGACTTTCATTCTGGCCGCCACGGCTGCGGTTTTTGCACCCTTTGCCGCGGAGGCTCAGGACAAGACGCTCACCGTCTATACCTATGAAAGCTTCACCTCGGACTGGGGTCCCGGCCCGAAGATCAAGGCCGAATTCGAAAAGACCTGCGCCTGCACCGTTAATTTTATAGGCGTTGCCGATGGCGTGGCGCTTCTGACCCGCCTCAAGCTGGAAGGCGCGAATGCCGAAGCCGATATCGCGCTCGGCATCGATACCAGCCTGATTTCCGAAGCCAAGGCGACCGGCCTGTTCGAGGCAAACGGCATCGAGAAAAGCGCAGTCAAGGTTCCCGGCAACTACGCAGACGACACGTTCCTTCCCTATGACTACGGCCATTTCGCCGTTATCTACGACACGCAGACGATCAAGACCCCGCCGAAGAGCCTGAAAGACCTGATCGAGGGTGATACCTCGCAAAAAATCGCCATTCAGGATCCCCGCACCTCGACACCGGGCCTTGGCCTGCTGCTTTGGGTCAAGGCCGTCTATGGCGACAAGGCGCCGGAAGCCTGGGCGAAGCTCAAGGATCGGGTGCTGACCGTCACCCCCGGCTGGTCGGAAGCCTATGGCCTGTTCACCAAAGGCGAAGTGCCGATGGTGCTCTCCTACACGACCTCACCCGCCTATCACATGGTCGAGGAAAAAACAGACCGTTATCAGGCCGCAAATTTTTCGGACGGCCATTACATCCAGATCGAAGTCGCCGGCATGCTGAGACACGCTAAGGACAAGGATCTGGCAAAAAGCTTCCTCACCTTCCTGATATCGCCGGCGGCACAGGATATCATCCCGACCACCAACTGGATGATGCCGGCCGCCGCCACATCTGCGCCCCTGCCGGACGCTTTCGACAAGCTGGTAAAGCCGGCAAACACGCTGCTGATCGGCTCCGATGAGGTGGCAAAGAACCGACAGGCCTGGATCGACGAATGGCTGACCGCCATGAGCCGCAAGTGACAAGACACTTGGGACATCGCATTTGCTGACAACGGCTGAAAGACGACGCGGCATCGGTGCCGGCCTTACCGTGCTTGCCGCCGTCCTTCTCTTCGTCGGCACTGCGGTCTCAACGCTATTGGCCTGGGATGGCGATCAATCGGCATCCCGGATTTTCACCGCCTATACCTGGAGCATTCTCAGCTTCACCCTTTGGCAGGCGGCCCTGTCGACATTGTTGTCGGTCGCCTTCGCCATTCCGGTAGCACTTGCGCTCGCCCGCCGCCCCCATTTTGCAGGCAGAACCTGGATCCTTCGGTTAATGGCCTTGCCCATGGGCCTGCCGGCTCTCGTCGGCGCGCTCGGCCTGCTCGGCGTCTGGGGAAGACAAGGCATGCTGAACGGCTGGCTCACCACAGCCGGGCTGGAACAGCCGGTCAGCGTCTACGGCCTTTCCGGCATCCTGCTCGCTCATACATTCTTCAACATTCCGCTCGCGGTTCGCCTGCTGCTTGCCGTGCTTGAGCGGCTGCCGGCGGAATACTGGCTCCTGTCGGCCAGCCTCGGCATGAAGCCCTTGTCGATTTTCCGTTTTGTCGAATGGCCGGCGCTGGCGCGTGTCGTACCGGGCATCGCGGGGCTGATCTTCATGCTCTGCGCCACCAGCTTCACGCTGGTCCTTGTGCTTGGCGGTGGTCCGGCCGCAACCACGCTGGAAGTTGCGATCTACCAGGCCCTGCGTTTCGATTTCGATCCCCCGCGCGCCATCGCGCTCGCCTTCCTGCAGATTGCCCTCACCGCAGCCGTGATCAGCCTTATCGCGCTTCTGCCGGCGGCGACCGATACGGTCAGGACCGCAGGCCGAAAAGTGCTGCGCCTCGACGGGCGCTCGGCCGCATCCCGTCTGTGGGATGGCCTCATCATCGCCGTCGCCGTGATCTTCGTCGCCTCACCGCTTCTCTCGGTTCTGGTCGCCGGCCTCAGGGCCGATCTCTGGAAGATCGTCACCGGACCTCGCTTCATCCAGGCAGCAACCACAAGCCTGATGATCGCCGTGACAGCCGGAGTGATCGCAGTCACCGCTTCACTCGCCATCATCACGACCCGGCAGGCGATAAAGGACCGACGCCATCCCAATCTTGCCGAAAGACTGCTCTCGATCTCGCTCGCAGGCACATCTTCGCTGGTTCTCGTCGTTCCTCCGATCATTCTCGGCACCGGCTGGTTCCTGGTGCTTCGGCAATTCGGCAATGTTGCACCTTTCGCCCCCTATCTCGTCGCGATCATCAACGCGATGATGGCCCTGCCCTTTGCCGTAAGGGTGCTGGACCCGGCGTTGCAAGACCACCGGCATCAGACGGCACGGCTGGTCGCAGCACTCGGCATCGGAGGTATTAGCAAATGGCGGCTGATCGATCTCCCCGTTCTGACGCGCGCCATCCTCACCGCCCTGTCATTCGCCATGGCGCTTTCGCTTGGTGATCTCGGCGCGGTAGCGCTGTTCGGTTCCAGTGATCTCGTCACCCTGCCCTGGCTGGTCTACAGCACGCTATCGAGTTACAGGACCAATGATGCCGACGGGTTGGCGCTGATCCTCGGCGCAATCTGCCTTGTCCTGACCATCCTCGGCACCGCAGGCCGGAAGGAAAATAAGAATGCATGACGGCATCGTGCTGGAACAAGTAGCCCTGAAGCTCGGCACAACCGGCTTCGATTTCGATTGCCGTATCAAAACTGGCGCCATCACTGCAATCGCCGGCCCGTCGGGCGCGGGAAAATCGACGCTGCTCAATCTCATTGCCGGTTTCGAGCGCCCGCAATCGGGCCGCATCCTTATCGCTGGAACCGAGCAAACCGTAAGCCATCCGTCGCAAAGGCCGGTCTCTGTGGTCTTTCAGGATCACAACCTTTTTGCCCATCTCGACATTTTCACCAACGTTGCACTCGGCATCAGCCCCTCCATGCGGCTTTCCTCAACAGACAGGGACAGCATCGAAACAGCACTGTCGCGGGTGGGTCTTGCCGGTTTCGGCAGGCGCATGCCCGGCTCCCTGTCCGGTGGAGAAAAACAACGCGCCGCCTTTGCGCGCGCCCTTGTGCGGAACAAGCCGGTCCTGCTTCTGGACGAACCCTTCGCTTCGCTTGACGCCGACCTGCGGCTGCAGATGTCCGATCTTCTCCTCAAACTGCATCGCGAAACCTCAAACACGGTCGTGATGATCACCCACGACCGCGAAGAGATCGCCCGCGTGGCGGATCGCGTTGTCAGGGTGGAAGCTGGGCGAGTTAGCTCGAACGAGGCCACGACGGACTATCTCACGCGATTTGCCGCATCCGTTTCGCCCCCCTCCGGCTCTATGTGAACGAAAGTCATCAAGCGTGCGTGACCACCGCCACAATTTGGACGTGGCCCGATGGCATCGGCGTTCAAGTTTATTTTCTTTTCATACCCAGTGGACGATACATATTCATTTAGGAATATCTGTGCAGTTGGCGCGAAAGACGGTAAGCGACAACAGGCGGAAGACGAGGCCAGACGCGACGGCAGGATGCCGAAGTGTAATTCCGGAGATGATAGTGCAGGCGAAGACTGTAGAGACGGATCGTGCCAGGAGGCCGAAATTTTGGCAGCGTAACCGCGCATTCCGTTCCGCAGCCACGCTCATGCTCGCCACCTCGATGCTTTACGGCTGCCAGTCGATCTTCGATCAGGCATACACGCCGAATGTCTCACCGTCGGAAAATCCGCAGACTGTCGATCAGGTACAGAAGAACGACCCGCGTGCCGCCATGGGCGCGCGCGAACACCCCCGCATCGTCGCAAGCTATGGCGGCGAATATCGCGATGCAAAGACCGAACGTCTGGTAGCACGCATCACCGGCGCACTGACGGCGGTGTCGGAAAACCCGACCCAGTCTTTCCGCATCACCATTCTCAATTCGCCGGCAATCAACGCTTTCGCGCTGCCGGGCGGTTATCTTTACGTCACCCGCGGCCTCCTGGCGCTGGCCAACGACGCTTCGGAAGTGGCGGCCGTGTTGTCGCACGAAATGGGTCACGTCACCGCCAATCACGGCATCGAGCGCCAGAAGCGGGAAGAAGCGGAAGTCATTGCCAGCCGCGTCGTCGCCGAAGTTTTGTCGAGCGATCTCGCCGGCAAGCAGGCACTTGCCCGTGGCAAGCTGCGCCTTGCCGCCTTCTCCCGCCAGCAGGAACTGCAGGCGGACGTGATCGGCGTGCGCATGCTGGGTGAAGCCGGCTATGATCCTTACGCTGCGGCCCGCTTCCTCGATTCCATGGCGGCCTATGCCCGTTATTCCGCCGTCGATCCGGATAACGACCAGAGCCTCGACTTTCTCTCCAGTCACCCGAATTCAGCCCAGCGCGTCGATCTCGCCCGCCGCCATGCCCGCGCCTTCGGCCAGGAAGGCGTGGGAGACCGTGGCCGGGACTATTATCTTGCCGGCATTGACGGCCTTCTTTACGGCGACAGCCCTCAGGAGGGCTATGTCCGCGGCCAGACCTTCCTGCATGGCAGCCTCGGCATCCGTTTCGATGTGCCGCTGGATTTCCGGATCGACAACAAGGTCGAGGCCGTTCTCGCAACCGGCCCCGGAGAAAGCGCCATCCGTTTCGACGGCGTTGCCGCAGGCGACAACAACAGCCTGACCAATTACCTGACAAGCGGCTGGGTCGCCGGATTGCAGCCGGAAACAGTGCGCGAGACGACCGTAAACGGCCTTCCTGCGGCAACCGCCCGTGCCTCCGCCGAACGCTGGGATTTCGACGTCACCGTCGTGAGGCTCAACGATCAGATTTTCCGATTCCTCACGGCCGTGCCCAAGGGCACGACGACGCTGCAATCCACCGCCGATACACTGCGCAACAGTTTCCGCCGCATGACCCCGGCAGAAATTGCGTCCCTGAAGCCTTTGCGTATCCGCATCGTCACGGTCGGACCGAGCGACACACTGGCATCGCTCTCCGGGCGCATGATGGGGACTGACCGGAAGCTCGATCTGTTCAAGCTCATCAACGCGCTGCCGGCCGGCGCGACAGTGTCGCCCGGCCAGAAGATGAAGATCATTTCCGAATGATGCGGTGAAACCTCACCGCCCACCATTCAGCAGGCGGCAGCGGCCATCTGCGGATTGGCGGAAACGAGTGCCGACTTCAGCTTTTCGATCGCGCGGCTTTCGATCTGGCGCACGCGTTCCTTCGAAATGCCCAGTTCCGTCCCAAGCGCTTCCAGCGTTGCTCCGTCATCCGTCAGCCGCCGTGCGCGAATGATTTTCTTTTCGCGATCGTTGAGCTTGGTCAGCGCACCTTGCAGCCATTTCAGCCGACGCTCACCGTCGATCATGCCCGAAACCTGCTCGTCGGGAAGCGGCTCGTTGCTTTCCAGCATGTCGAGGCGTTCGCCGCTGTCTGAATCACCGGCAATCGTTGGAGCCTGCAGCGAGGCGTCATTGGCGGAAAGCCGTGCGTCCATCGTCTGGACATCGTTGACGCTGACCCCGAGCGCAACCGCGATTTCCTCATGGATGGCACGGGCGGTCAAATTGCTGTCTCCGCGAGCGAGTTTTGCTCTGAGGCGGCGAAGATTGAAGAACAGCGCTTTCTGCGCCGAACTGGTGCCACCACGCACGATCGACCAGTTGCGCAGAATGTAATCCTGCATCGAGGCGCGGATCCACCAGCTGGCATAGGTCGAAAAACGCACATCGCGCGCCGGCTCGAACCTTGCCGCCGCTTCGAGCAGCCCTACATAACCTTCTTGTACGAGGTCGCTCATCGGCAGACCGAAGCCGCGAAACTTCGATGCCATGGCGATGACGAGACGCATATGCGCAAGTGCGATCTGGTTGCGTGCGTTCTGGTCCTGGCCGACTTTCCAGCGGACGGCGAGATCCCGCTCCTCTTCCCGGGCGAGATAGGGAGCCGACATCGCTATCTTGATCATTGCGCGGTCTGCGGACATGGCTGTCATCGTCTTCTCCGTCAACGGTTCTGATATGACGATAAACAGCTGGAAGACTGGCAAATGGCTGACCGAAAAGAACGCCCTTGCAAGTTCTGACTGCTGCTCTCGCCCCCTCTTGTGAAACGACCCGGGATATCCTGGCCGCAATCAATTCAAACGGGAACCGAGGGCAGCGTTACGCAGCATTCAGTTCGCCGTTCCGGCGGGTTAACGCGGCAACGGCGCAGAAGTTCCAATAAAAAACCCGGCTCAAGGCCGGGCTTTTTATTATCGCAATTTCGCAAAAATCAGGCAGCTTCTTCTTCCTGCGCGTCATCCTCTTCGAGGCTCTTGCCACGCTTCGGACCCTTGGCGAGATTGACTTCGACAAGCCGAACCGCTTCGGTGTCCGACATCTTGTTGACGGCTGCGATTTCACGAGCCATCCGGTCGAGGGCAGCTTCATAAAGCTGGCGCTCGGAATAGGATTGCTCCGGCTGGTTTTCAGCGCGATAAAGATCGCGGACAACTTCAGCGATGGAAATCAGGTCACCGGAATTGATCTTGGCATCATATTCCTGGGCGCGGCGCGACCACATGGTGCGCTTCACGCGGGCCTTGCCCTGCACGACCTTGAGCGCACGCTCGACGAAATCCGTTTCCGAAAGCTTGCGCATGCCGATGGCGACGGCCTTTGCAACCGGAACCTTCAGGCGCATCTTGTCCTTCTCGAAGTCGATTACAAAAAGCTCGAGCTTCATGCCAGCAACTTCTTGCTCTTCAATCGCGGTAATCGTACCAACGCCATGAGCGGGATATACGATCGATTCGCCGGTCTTGAAGCCTTGGCGAGCCGGGGAATTCTTTTTCTGCTGAGTCGTCATTCGTTTCAAAAACTCCCTTCTACTCACCCACATCTGGGTCAGGGGAAAGCCGGGTCTGTCAGGCCCGGATGAGACGGGGGAAACCGTCGGGTCACTCCATACTGGTCCGACAAAACGCGCGCGAAAAAACAAATCCCATCGCTGAGCTGCGACCGACAACATGAAACGAGTTTATGTCTCGGGGAGCGCGTGTGATTGATCTGTGCTTTCGTGATGTTTTTTGGGCACGCGAGTGCCGCCTTGTGGAACAGTATTGCTTGTCTACCACAAAAAAGTGCGGAAATCAATAATTTGCTTCACCGAGTCCGCAAAGCAACATTATAGCGCCGTGCCTATGAAAGCAGCAACGCCTGAATGCCGCCTGCGACAGCAAGGCAGGCGCATGCCGGGCTAATCGCCTGGGCTCAGTCGCCCTTGCCCGGTTCCGGCGAGAAATACTTCTCGTACTTGCCTTCTTCGCCGTCAAGTTCCTTGGCGCCTTCCATCGGATCTTTCTTGATCGTGATGTTGGGCCAGATCTGGGCGAATTCGGCATTGACCTTAAGCCACTTGTCCAGCCCCGGCTCGGTATCGGGCTTGATCGCCTCGGCGGGACATTCAGGTTCGCATACGCCGCAATCGATGCATTCGTCGGGGTGAATGACGAGGAAGTTCTCGCCTTCATAGAAGCAATCCACCGGGCAGACTTCGACACAGTCGGTATATTTGCAGCGGACACAGTTATCGGTCACGACATACGTCATGAAGCACTCCACATCAACGCGTTGATCAGGCCCGACTGGAACCATCAGGCCAATCGCCGGACGTGAAACGCAACCGCTGGAACCAGAGGCGGGCTATCCGGCATTTTCGAATGTGAACTAAAGCCTTTGCTTTAGCTTAGCAAGGATAAAGCTTTCCGAAAAAGCGCCGCAAGAGGGCAGGTTTTCTAATCATCGCCCCAACCGATGTCGGAACCGCCCACATCGGGAAACAGACGGTCGGTCTCCCGCCGTTCTTTCTTGGTCGGTCGCCCCGAACCTTTCACGCGCTGCGCCTGTTCGAATGCGCTCATCCGCTCGACCTTCTCGCGCGGCGGCGTCAGGTCTTCATAGAGCTGCTTGGCCTCTTCATAAGGGCCGCGCCGTTCGCCGCCGGACTTGACGACTAGGATCAGGTCGCGCCGATCGAGCGCAATTTCCACCCTGTCGCCCGCCTTCACCTGAAAGCTCGGCTGTCGGATCGAAGTCCCGTTCACCTTCACATGGCCCGAATTGAGCAGGCCCTGGGCGAGTGATCGGGACTTCACCATGCGGGTGAAGAAAAGCCATTTGTCGATGCGTTGCCGCAAATCCCCTGATGGCTTTTCAGTCATGACCCTTTACTTCTTCATCTGCTCCTTGAGGGCAGCGAGCTTGGCGAACGGAGAATCCGGATCGAGCGGCTTTTCCTTGCGCGGCGGCTTGGCCTCGAAGCGATTGGGCTGATTGTTCTTCTGCCCGCCACGTTCCGGACGCGGACCACCCTCGTTGCGTTCGCCGCGGAACGGACGATCGCCCTGCGGACGCTTGTCACCACGACGGTCGTTGTTGCGATCGCGGCCCTGGCCTTCGCGCTTGTCCTGCTCACCGCCGCGACGGTTGTCACGACGATCGCCATCACGGCGGCCCTGCGAAGCATTTTCTCCGCCGGCATTGCGCTGGCCACCACGGTCGCCACCATGTCCGCGACGATCGCCCTGAGGACGGCCGCCACGCTGGTTGTTTTCACGTCCACCGCCCGGACGCCACAACAGAACCGGCTTCGGCTCTTCAGCTTCCGCGACAGCTTCAACCGGCGTATCGACGGCAACTTCTGTCTCGGCAGAAACCTCGACAGCAGCAGGTTCCGAAACCGTTTCGACAACAGCTTCCGCCGCCGTTTCCGGCTGGGCTTCCGCAGTTTCAGTTTCAGCGTCTGCCGTCTCTTCAGCGACAGGTGCTTCCGCCGAAGTTTCCGTCGCGGCGTCACCTGCGGTTTCGGATGTTGCGGCAGGCGCCTGGGCAGCCAGATAGGCCTGGGCCTCTTCCGCCGTTACGCTGTCAGCGCGGTAACCGAGACCCTTGAGGATTTCTTCCATGTCGTCCGGCGTTGCACCAAGGATCGACAGCATGGCCGTCGTCGTGGTGAAGCGGCGACCGTCATAGGCGCCTTCAGGGCGCGGCGCCGCACCCGGCTTCCACTGCAGGAGCGGACGGATAAGATCGGCAAGGCGCTCGAGAATATCGACGCGCACGGCACGCTTTCCGAGGAAACGGAAACCGGCAAGCTTGTAGAACATCCGCTCGAAGGACGGGTCGGCAACAACCGACGTACGCCCTGCGGCAAGCGCCGGGATGAGATCGCCATACCCCGGCTTGTCGAGGCCGTCATTCTTCAGCGCCCAGAGCAGCGTGATGAGTTCGGCCGGAGCCGGCTTCAACAACGCCGGCATGAAGACGTGATAGGCGCCAAAACGGATTCCATAGCGACGCATCGAGGCGCGAGCGTCCTGATCCAGAGATTTCACATCATCGGCAACATCACGGCGGAACAGAACGCCGAGATTTTCGACGATCTGGAATGCCAGGCCCTTTGCGAGACCCTGGAGATCTTCGGCACGTGACAGATCGTCGAGCGGCTTCAGAACGGTTGCGATGTGATGATTGACGAAGCGCTCGATACGAGCGGCCACGTGTTCGCGGGCATTGCCGGTCAACTGTTCATCCGACAGCAGGATCACGCGCGGGCGCATGACATGGTCGCTTGCCGCAAGACGGGCAACCGGATCACCGAGCCAGCGCACGAAGCCGTCGGACCCGATGGCAAGGTCGTTATTGCCCGAGGCATAAAGACGGGCGGCGCGCGCCTCGAACTCCAGCGCAAGCGCCTTCTGTGCGGCGGCTTGAACAGCCTTGGCATCCGGTCCTTCGGTCCCCGAGACCGGAGTAAAGCGGAATCCCGCCAACTGTCCGACGTGATGTCCTTCGACAAACACATCGCCATTCACACTGATTTCTGCTTCCAGCATCGCATTCTCTCTTAGGCGCCTCATGAGCACAGATGTCCTGCGATCAACAAAGCGTTTCGTCAACCTTTCATGTAGCGCGTCCGACAACCTATCCTCGATTTCCCGTGTCTTTTCTTGCCAGTGTGTCGGATCGGCAAGCCAACCGGGTCGGTTTGACACATAGGTCCAGGTTCTGATCTGCGCGATTCGGGCAGACAGGGTATCGATTTCGCCGTCGGTGCGGTCGGCGCGGCGAACTTGCTCCGACATGAAGTCCTCGTTCACCGTGCCGCGACGCACAAGATCGAAGAAAAGCGTCGAAATGAGGTCCGCATGCTGCGCCGGCGCAATTCTTCTATAATCGGGAAGCGCACAGGCGTCCCACAATTTCTCCACCCGCTCGGGGCTGCTGACGATATCCTTCACCTCCGGATAACGGGAGAGATAATCGAGAGCCTGGCTGTCGGTAGCCGGCAAAGCACGTGTCAGCCCCTGCACCGTCGGATTGGCATCAAGGCTGCGCCGCAACTCGTTCAGCGACGAAAAATTCAGATTTTTCGAACGCCACTGAAGCACTTTCACGCTATCGAAGTGATGCCCCTCGATCCGCTCCACCAATTCCTCATCGAACGGCGCGACCTGCCCCGTGACCCCGAATGTCCCGTCACGCAGATGTCGCCCAGCGCGCCCGGCAATTTGCGCCATTTCGGCGGGATTGAGATTGCGGAACTGGTATCCGTCGAATTTCCGGTCCTGCGCAAAGGCGACATGATCGACATCGAGATTGAGACCCATGCCGATCGCGTCGGTTGCGACCAGATATTCGACATCACCTTCCTGATAAAGACCGACCTGGGCATTGCGGGTGCGTGGGCTGAGCGCTCCGAGCACCACGGCCGCACCGCCGCGCTGGCGCCGGATCAATTCGGCGATGGCATAAACCTCGTCGGCAGAAAACGCGACGATCGCGGTTCGCTGCGGCAGCCGCGTGATCTTCTTCTGCCCGGCATAAAACAGCTGGGACAGGCGAGGCCGCTCGACGATCGTGATACCCGGCAGAAGATTTTCGAGGATCGGCCGCATGGTGGCAGCCCCGAGCAGCAACGTCTCATCGCGGCCGCGTAAGTGCAGTATCCGGTCGGTAAAGATATGTCCGCGCTCGAGATCCCCGGCAAGCTGCACCTCGTCGATCGCAACGAAGGAAGCCTTGGTCTCGCGCGGCATCGCCTCCACGGTGCAGACCGAATAACGCGCCATATGCGGGGTTATCTTTTCTTCGCCGGTAATCAGCGCAACATTGTGATGCCCGACCTTTTCCACCAGCCGCGTATAGACTTCACGCGCCAGAAGCCGAAGCGGCAGGCCGATCACACCTGATCCATGCGCCACCATGCGCTCGATCGCGTAATGGGTCTTGCCGGTATTCGTGGGTCCAAGCACGGCGGTTACGCCACGCCCGCTAAAAATCATGGGCTGAGAATTCAAAGCGAAGTTCCGCATCTAACCAACGTCAGGCGAAGTTTCCGCCCAAAGTTCAAAAACACATGGCGACGCATCGCGACAAACGCAAGAAGAAAGACGTTGGAAGCGGTTGAAAAACCGGGTCTGCCCGCGCTTTGGAACAAACGCGAACGAATCGGCGACGAATCGAAGACTCGCAGGATTCATGATCCGTTCTCACAACATATAGATACACAACCGAAATAAACGCTTCATGTTGTGCATGAAAACAATCCGCGACGATTCTCGATCAAAATGCCTGGAGGACTCGCATTGTCCGAAGAGTCAATTGCCGACGAAACGAGATTTTTCCACCTATCACGATACTACGGCATCCGCCGACGTCCTTTAACAGCCGGTAACAAGGAGTGAGAACAAGGACTTCGCGACCAATGGAACAAAAGTTCCACAATCCCGTTCTCACCGCAAATTCATCCTGGCTTCAGGAAAGCGGAGATAAACCCATGCTTGGAACGGTCCTACTCGTAATTCTCATCCTGCTCCTTATCGGCGCTTTGCCGAACTGGGGTCACAGCCGGAACTGGGGCTACGGGCCGTCCGGAGGTTTGGGTCTGGTGGTTCTGATTATCATCATCCTGCTTCTGATGGGCAGGATCTGACCAATTAACGTGGAAGGGAAGGAAAACGAGCAATGAAAAAGATCCTGCTGATCGCCGCACTTGTCGGCACTCTCGCATCGTGCACCTCAACCGAAAAGGGAACGGCCATTGGTGCCGGATCCGGCGCACTGATCGGTGGTGCTGTGACCAACAGCTGGGGTGGCGCAGCAATCGGCGCTGTTGGCGGCGGCCTGATTGGCGCAGCAATCGGCGAATCTCAGAAGCGTAACGGCTACTGCGTCTATCGCGATCGTTATGGCCGCACCTACGAGGCACGTTGCCGCTAAGCGGTCTGCTTCAAAAAATTGTCAGGGCCGGGATCGCGATGGCGATTCCGGCCTTCGCTTTTTCAGCTTGCCATGTGTTTTTTAGCTTGCCATGTACTGGCCGCCATTGGCAGTCAGCGTGGAGCCTGTGATGAAGCCCGCATCGTCGGATGCCAAAAACACCACGCAGCGAGCAATTTCCTCCGGCTTGCCAAGCCGCCCGACCGGAATATGCGGCAGGATCTTTTCCTCCAGCACGTTTTGCGGAATGGCTTTCACCATGTCCGTCTCGGTATAACCGGGGCAGATCGCGTTGACCGTGATGTTGCGCGAAGCCCCTTCCAGCGCCAGCGCCTTGGTAAAACCGAGATCGCCGGCCTTCGCCGCAGCATAATTCGCCTGCCCCAACTGCCCCTTCTGGCCGTTGATCGAGGATATGCTGATGATCCGACCAAAACCGCGCTCCCGCATGCCCGGCCAGACGGGATGGGTCATGTTGAACAGACCGGTGAGATTGGTGGCGATCACCGCATTCCACTGCTGCGGCGTCATGCGATGGAACATGTTGTCCCGCGCAATTCCGGCATTATTGACGAGGATTTCGATCGGACCAAGTCGCTTTTCGACCGCCTCGACACCTGCAACGCAGGCATCGTAATCAGACACATCCCACTTGAACACCGGAATGCCGGTCGTCTCATGAAATTGTGAGGCTCGCTCGTCATTGCCGTGATAGCTCGCGGCAACCCGATATCCGGCAGCCTTCAGCGCGATCGAAACAGCAGCACCGATGCCGCGCGTACCACCCGAAACGAGAGCCACACGTCCCATTCTTTTTCCCTCTTATTACAAACCGCTCAGAGTTTAAGGACGTTCCAGGCACATGGCGACACCCATGCCGCCTCCGATGCACAGCGTCGCCAATCCTTTTGCCGATCCGCGTCGCTTCATCTCGAACAGCAATGTGTTGAGAATACGAGCGCCGGAGGCACCGATCGGATGGCCGATGGCAATCGCCCCGCCATTGACGTTGACGAGTGATTGATCAAGGCCGAGATCGCGAACCACGGCACAGCTCTGCGCCGCAAATGCTTCATTCGCTTCGATCAGATCAAGATCCGCGATCTTCCAGCCGGCTTTCTCCAGCGCCTTGCGTGATGCCGGGATGGGTCCCGTTCCCATGATCTGCGGATCGACACCCGCCGTTGCCCAGGACGCGATACGCGCAAGCGGCTCGACACCCCGGCGATTGGCCTCTTCTTCTGTCATCAGCACGACTGCGGCCGCACCATCATTGATCCCGGACGCATTGCCGGCCGTCACCGTTCCATCCTTGTCGAAGGCGGGGCGAAGTTTTGCCATCAGATCGAGCGTCGCGCCGGCGCGGATATATTCGTCCTGATCGATCGTGACGTCGCCCTTTTTGCCTCGGATGACGAAGGGCAGGATCTCGTCCCGGAAACGCCCGGCCGCCTGTGCCGCCTCGGCCTTGTTCTGCGAGGAGACCGCATATTCATCCTGGTCATCACGGGAAAGCTGCCACTGGCGGGCGATGTTTTCCGCCGTGATCCCCATGTGATAACCGTGGAATGCGTCGGTCAGGCCGTCTTTCAGCATCGTATCGACCATTTTGAAATCGCCCATCTTCACGCCGGAGCGCAGATGCGCGCAATGCGGCGCCATCGACATCGATTCCTGCCCGCCGGCAACGACGATCTTCGCATCACCAAGCGCGATCTGCTGCATGCCGAGCGCAACCGCACGCAAGCCCGATCCGCAAAGCTGGTTGATACCCCAGGCCGTAGCCTCCTGCGGCACGCCGGCCTTCATCGCAGCCTGGCGCGCGGGGTTCTGCCCCTCGCCTGCCGGCAGGACCTGACCGAGGATGACCTCATCCACCTCACTCGCCTCGACACCGGCACGCAACAGCGCTCCCTTGATAACAAGCGCGCCGAGTTCATGCGCCGGCACGCTTGCAAAGACGCCATTGAAGGAGCCGACAGCGGTACGCCCCGCAGCAGCGATGACAATTGAGGGATTGGGCATCTATTTCCTCCGGATGTGTTGGCCGGACACTGGCAAAGCTCGCTCAAGGTGTCAAATGGACGCATGAAGGGAGCAGCCTGACACTATTTGCTGCGCAACACGATTTTCGTCGCGCCGCACAAAAACATTGTCTCAAGGCATGGTTGGGCTTACATTTCCGATTGGGAGAAGGGCGCTTGCCCGAAAAATCATAAGCTCGATGCTGTGGGAGGCAAAGCTATGGCGAAAGCCGAAGGCGAGACGATAATCAAGAAATACGCCAACCGGCGGCTGTATAACACCGGCACCAGCACCTATGTCACCCTGGAGGATCTCGCCAAGATGGTGAAGAAGGGTGAGGTTTTTGCGGTGCAGGATGCAAAGACCGGCGAGGACATCACCCATTCGGTCCTCACACAGATCATCTTCGAGCAGGAATCGAAGACCGGAAACACGCTTTTGCCGGTATCATTCCTGCGGCAGCTGATTTCCTTTTACGGCGATCAGATGCAGATGGTCGTACCGACCTTCCTCGAACAGTCGATGCATGCCTTCACCGAGCAGCAGGTGCAGATGCGCGAGCAGATGACACGCGCCTTCGGTGAAACGCCGTTGGCCAAGAATTTCCAGGCGCCGATGCAGATGATGGAAGATCAGGTGCGGCGCAACACGGAAATGTTCCGTCAGGCCATGCAGATGTTCGCGCCCTATTCCGCACCACCGGCAAGCCCCGCACCGAAAAAGGCGGAAGCCCGTGATATCGACGAGTTGAAAGAACAGCTGCGGAGTCTCCAGAGCCGATTGGACAGCCTAGGCGCCTGACACGGCAAGCTTTAAAGCAATAATTCGCGCAACAAAAAAGCCCGGTCAGACCGGGCTTTAAAGTTTCTGCTTCAGAAAAACGCTTATGCGCTTTCCTTCGGCGTCAGAACCTGGCGACCGCGGTACATGCCGGTCTTCAGGTCGATGTGGTGCGGACGGCGAAGTTCGCCGGAATTCTTGTCCTCGACGAACGTCGGGGTAGCCAGCGCGTCTGCGGAGCGGCGCATACCGCGCTTGGATCGGCTAACTTTTCTCTTTGGTACTGCCATTTGTGTTACTCCACTTCGTGCAAAACGTAATATCCGGCCTCTGTGAGGCCGAACCCATCACGTCCCGATCTCGGAAATTTGGCTGGCTTATACATGCCAGTCAGGGCTTTGACCAGTCCCCACAGGGATTTTTTCGCTGATCCGCCGGATTCGTTGAATCAGGGCTTTCAGGCCTCGTCCGCCGGCACGATCCAGGTCTCGGCAAGTGCTGCCGTTTCCCACGCCTTCCACGCCGGATGTGCCTTCATCGCTGCCATATAGTCAAGCACGGCCCGATCCGACACGAGCTCGTAAGCCTCGAACCGGTTAACCACCGGCGCAAACATCGCATCTGCCGCCGAGAAATCACCGAACAAATAAGGCCCGCCGGAACGCGCCGTCAACTCGGTCCAGATCGCCGAAATCCGCGCCACATCCGCCTCCACTCCCGCCTGCACATCCGCAGGCAATTCAAGGCGGCGCTTGGGTCGGCGAATATTCATCGGGCAGGCGCTACGCAAAGCCCTGAACCCGGACAGCATCTCCATCGAGACGGCACGTGCCGTCGCGCGGTCGGTCCGATCCTTCGGCCAGATCGTCTTTTCCGGAAAAAGCTCGGCCGCATATTCGATGATCGCCAGGGATTCCCAGATGCGAAGCTCGCCATCATACAAGCACGGTACCCGACCCGTCGGCGAGATCTCCCTGAATTTCGGATTTCCACCCTCGTCATCGAAAGGGATCAGCACTTCGCGGAACGGCACCCCCGCCGCGGTCAGCGCGAGCCATGGCCGAAACGACCAGGAGGAGTAATTTTTGTTGCCGATATAAAGAGTGAGATCTTCCGCCATGACAGCCTCCAGCTTTTACATCACGCTACAGGCACAGACCAAAAGCCTCCAATGAAAAGCCTAGAACCTAGTCATAAATGCATTTGATATATTCGCCGGAATTCCTCGCCCGCCGATCGATGACGGCGGCGAGACGGCGCATCCCGCGGCCAGGCTTACTGGCAACGCGAGTAAACGGATTGGGAAGTGCAACGGCCAAGAGCGCCGCCTGGCTGGTGCTGAGCTTTGCAGCACTGGTCTTGAAATAATGCTGCGCTGCGGCTTCCGCGCCATAGATGCCCGGCCCCCATTCCGCGACATTGAGATAGATTTCCAACATCCGCCGCTTCGTCCATACCGTATCGGCAGCGATCGCCAGCGGCATTTCCAGCACCTTGCGCACGAAGAAACGGCCGTTCCACAAAAACAGGTTCTTGGCCGTCTGCATCGAGATCGTGCTGGCACCGCGCGTCGCCTCGCCACCGAGAGCATCTTCCACGACGCCGCGCATCTGCCGCCAGTCGACGCCGCCATGGAAACAGAACTGTCCATCTTCCGACATCATCACGGCACGCACCAGATTGGGGGATATCTCGTCTATATCCTTCCAGCGCCGGTCATAACCGCGCAGCAGAAACAGTTCCGACAGCATCAGCGTCGAAACCGGTCGGGTAAAAGGCACGGCGTAAACCGGAATGAGCAGATAGGGCAGGATAAGAAGTGCGGCGATGACCAGAACGGCCTTTCGGCCAACACGCGAAAACGATCCCGCCTTTTGCCGTCGTGGCATGGCGGGTTCCTCTTCCTCAGCCTGTCGGTCTGGCGTGATATCCAAACGCAGTCCCCAAATCCGCCGATAAGCAATCCGATGTTTCATAGCCAGTATGATCGCGCATGACGAGTCTTTGCCGTTAAACTTCCTGTGGGGTGGTAAATCCCGTTGCCAGCGCTTTTGCGGCATGCAACACAGCCGCTATGAGCATCATCGACACCGATCAGACAACCTTCGAGACTCGACTGAAAGAGAGCGCCGCGGAAACCGAGGCACTGCTCATGCGACTTCTGTCATCTCAAACGCAGGATGATGAGATAGCAAGGCCGGAAAACCTTCTCGCCGCCATGCGACATGGAACACTGAACGGCGGCAAGCGGTTACGCCCCTTTCTCGTCATCGAAAGTGCCGCCATGTTCGGCGCAGACCGGAAGACGGCGCTGCGGATCGGCTCGGCGCTCGAATGCCTGCATTGCTACTCGCTGATCCATGACGATCTTCCTGCGATGGACGACGATGACCTGCGCCGCGGCCAGCCGACGGTGCACAAGGCTTTCGACGAAGCCACCGCCATTCTGGCGGGCGACAGCCTGCTGACCTACGCCTTCGACATTATCGCAGCACCCGAAACCGAGCTTGCTGCCGACCGCAAGGTCCGCCTCATCTCGTCACTCGCCCGCGCAGCCGGCATCGGCGGCATGGCCGGTGGCCAGGCGCTTGATCTGGCCGCGGAAAAGAAGGCTCCCGACGAAGCCGGCATTCGCACCTTGCAGGCGATGAAGACCGGCGCATTGCTGCGCTTCGCCTGCGAAGCCGGGCCGGTCATCGCCGGCGCCTCGGATGAAGATCGCAAGAGACTTCGCACATTCGGAGAAAAGATCGGCCTCGCCTTCCAGCTTGCCGACGATCTGCTCGACGTTACGTCCAATGCGGCAACGCTCGGCAAGGCAGCCGGCAAGGATGCCGGACGCGGCAAGGGCACGCTGGTCGGATTGCACGGAATGGAATGGGCTGAAAAGACGCTGAATGCGCTCACAGTGGAAGCGGTCGATCTGCTCGCGCCCTATGGCGCAAGAGCTGAAATCCTGCAGCAGGCGGCGCGCTTCGTCGCCAATCGCCAGAGCTAGACTAGAATTACGGCTTGAACAGAATTGCCCACCGCCAGCCCGAACGGCCGGCGGTGGTTTTTTTCTTTTACTGCTGTTCGATCGGCGCGATCGCCACTTCGACGCGGCGGTTCTGCGCGCGGCCATCCGGCGTCGCGTTGGAAGCGACCGGCTGCGACGGGCCGAAGCCCATGGTCGAGATACGGCGCTGATCGACACCACGGCCGCCGAGATAATTGGCGACGGAAGCCGCACGGCGCTCGGAGAGGCCCTGATTATGCTGCAGGCTGCCGGTGGAATCGGTGTGACCGTTCACGTCGATATAGGTCTTTCCGAACTTGTTGAGCACGATCGCCACGGAATTCAGCGTATCGTAGAATGGCGGGATCACCTGATCCTGGTCGGTTGCGAACGTGATGTTCGACGGCATGTTGAGAATGATGCGGTCGCCCTGACGGGTCACCGAAACGCCGGTTCCCTGAAGCTGAGCGCGCAGTTCGGATTCCTGACGGTCCATGTAATTGCCGATAGCGCCGCCGGCGAGACCGCCGATTGCAGCACCAATCAGCGCATTGCGGCCCTTGTTGCCGCCGCCGATCACGAGACCGCCGAGTGCACCGATACCGGCACCGATTGCGGCGCCGCCCGCAGTGTTGGAAACCTTCTGCTCGCCCGTATACGGATCGGTCGTGGTGCAGGCAGAAAGGAAGGTCGCGGCCAGCGCGACGATGGCAAATTTCTTAAGCATTCGAATCGTTTCCCGTCCTAGGTGGTCGCACTTCCTTACCACGAAATACGGCAAAACAACGAAGCGGCTGCATTCTCCCCGTCGTTGGCCACCGGCGAGGAGTACACATTGCAGTCATCCACGCTCATGCAGCGGGTGGCAGAATTTCGATATGGTTGCGCAATCCGCTGGCAACAATTGCCGGCACATCCGGCTCGCTCATCGGCGGAAATGCTGTCTGGTGGAGCTCTGTCTTTTCGCCGACATCGACGAAAAACGCTTCGTGAAGGCTGCCCGGCGAGTTGATGATCAGCATCCTCGCATCCGTCTTTCCGGGGTTGCGGAAGGCGTGAACCGTACCGGGCACGATATGGACCACCTCACCGGGACCTTTCAGCTGCCATGCGCCATCGAGAAAGAACTCATACTGGCCCTCCAGAACATAAAACGCCTCGTTATCCGCCTGCCGATGCATAGGCGCGCCCTGGCCGGGTGCCGTGCGGTTCTCGATCAGGGTGAACTTGTCGTCGGTTACGGCGCTGCGGATATGAAACGTCAGCAGGTTGCCGAGAAAATGCACGGTCATAGGACCAGTGTCGGGGGCATCGACCTTGGTGGCCATCATCGTCTTGTCCTCTTCTGGATTTATGATACGATCGCCTCTTAATGAGACGATAATCTCATAAGAGAAATATGATGAAAGGTCAAGTATTGCGCGAAACGACGTCCGAGAGGATCAACCAGAAGAAGAGAACCCGGTCCGAATTGCTGAGAACGGCGCGACGGCTGATCGAAGAGGGAAGCTCTTTTTCCGTCGCGGATGTCGCTGATGCCTCAGGCATTTCCCGCGCTACCGCCTATCGTTATTTCTCTAGGCCGGAGGACATTTTGCGTGAGGCCGCACTGGATGCGATAGCCGAGAAGGTGCATCTCTCGGACGAGATCGCCAAAGACGGCACGGTGGAACAACGGCTGGATGAGATGGTCGGCCAGATCTTTCGGATGGTCGCTGACAACGAGAGCGTCTTTCGTGCCTTTCTTTCGGCAGCGGTAACCAGCGACGAGATCCCGCGTTCGGGCCGCCGCCTTCCCTGGCTGGCGGAAACGTTGAAGCCGATCGAGGGCAGAGTGTCGAAACCGGCTTATGAGGATCTGCTCGCCGGCCTGTCGCTGCTGACCGGCATCGAGGCGATCATCGTACTGCGCGATGTCTGCGCGATGGATATCGACCGGGCAGAGAAGGTGGTGCGCTGGTCGGCGCAGGCCATGCTCGCAAAAGCTTTGGCTGAAGCGGAGTGATTACTCCGCGGCCGTGCGGTTCTGGCCGAAACGGTTCTCGATATAGTCGTCGACAAGCTTCTCGAAATCACCGGCGATATTCGGGCCTTTCAGCGTCATCGCCTTCTTGCCGTCGATAAAGACGGGAGCGGACGGCGTTTCGCCCGTACCCGGCAGCGAGATGCCGATATCGGCATGTTTGCTTTCGCCCGGACCATTGACGATGCAGCCCATGACAGCGACGTTCAGGGCTTCCACGCCCGGATATTTGTCACGCCAGACCGGCATGTTCTTGCGGATATCGGCCTGGATCTTCTGGGCCAGTTCCTGAAACACGGTAGACGTGGTGCGGCCGCAACCGGGACACGCGGCAACCACCGGAATGAACTGGCGGAACCCCATGACCTGCAGGATTTCCTGGGCAACCTGCACTTCCTTCGTCCGGTCGCCATTCGGTTCCGGCGTCAGTGATACGCGGATCGTGTCGCCGATCCCATGCTGCAGCACATAACCCATCGCCGCAGACGAAGCGACGATACCCTTCGAGCCCATGCCCGCCTCGGTGAGGCCGAGATGCAGGGCGTGGTTTGAACGCTCCGCCAGCATCGAATAACAGGCGATCAGGTCCTGAACCTGGCTGACCTTGGCGGACAGAATGATGCGGTTGCGCGGCAGGCCGATCGATTCGGCAAGCTCGGCGGAAATCAGCGCCGACTGCACGATCGCCTCATGCATGACCTGACGGGCCGAAAGCGGCGACCCGGCTTCCGCATTGCGGTCCATCAGCGTGGTCAAAAGATCCTGGTCGAGCGAACCCCAGTTGACGCCGATACGCACCGGCTTGTCATACCGGATCGCCATCTCGATGATATCGCCGAACTGCTTGTCCTTCTTGTCCTTGAAGCCGACATTGCCGGGATTGATGCGATATTTCGCCAGCGCTTCGGCGCAGGCCGGGTGATCGGAAAGAAGCTTGTGGCCGATATAGTGAAAGTCGCCGACAAGCGGCACATCCATACCAAGCCGGAGCAGACGTTCACGCACCTTCGGCACGGCAGCGGCACTTTCGTCGCGATCGACGGTGATGCGGACGATTTCCGAACCGGCCTCGTAGAGCGCTGCAACCTGGGCCACCGTCGCATCGACATCGGCCGTGTCCGTATTGGTCATCGACTGCACGACGACGGGGGCGCCGCCACCCACGATCACCCCACCCACATCGACCGCAACGGTCTGACGGCGCGGTTTCGGATCAAAATCGATGGGTGATGTCATGGTCGGGTCTCGGTGCCTCAAGCAGAGTTGCATTTCAGGTGGCGTATGCGCTGCCGCTTGTCAACCACTCACCTGAGGCACTTTTACGGCATGGCGCTCAATGATGAGCGCCATCCGCATGACGGGCAAGCCGCGAAACCGCCAGCACGACGACGAGGAAACCGGACAAAGCCAGGAAGATCGAGGCAAGCCCTGCATGTTCGGCGACAAAGCCGATAACCGACGGCGCAAGCAGAATCCCGGAATACCCCATCGTCGTCACCACCGACAGACCAACGCCCGCCGCCATGCCCGGCAGATTGCCGGCCGCCGAAAACACGATCGGCACCATGTTGGAAATCCCGATACCGGCGAGCGCAAAGCCCACGATCGCGATAGTCGTAGTCGGCGCAAGTCCGATAATGGCCAGCCCGCAGATCGCAATCGCGCCGCAAATCCTAAGCGTCATGACCGCACCCAGACGGTCACGGATGAGATCACCGGCAAACCGCATGATCGCCATGGTGAGGGAAAAACCGGCAAAGGCAAAGCCGGACAGAGCGACGGACGCGCCGAGTTCGTTGCGCATGTAAAGCGCGCCCCAGTCGAGAATGGCCCCTTCCGGGATCATGCAGAACAGCGCGATCACACCGATCAGCCAGGGCAGTGGCGAACGCGGCAACCGGCTGCGCGTCTCGTCCTTGGCTTCATCGGGATGCGGCGCATCATGCAGCACGATCTTCCAGCAGAGCACGACCATCAGCGCGGCAATCAGGGTAACGATGACGGAGTGGTTGAAAACGCCGAGTTTCTGGATCAGGAAACCGCCGCTGGAAGCACCCAGCAGACCGCCGAGGCTCCAGAAAGCATGGCAGGACGACATGATCGCCCGACGCATATGCTTTTCGGTCGCCACCGCATTGGCATTCATCGCAACGTCCATGGCACCGATCAAGCCGCCAAACAGCGAGATCGCAATCGCACCGGTCCAGACATCCCCGGTCAGCGAGAGCAGAAAAAGCATGGGCGTCAGAAGCACAGCCGCAAATTTGGAAACGGTGCTGGAGCCGAACCGGGCGATCTGGCTGCCGGCAATCGGCATCATGATGATCGAGCCGAGACCAAAGGCCAGGATCATCAGTCCCAGTTCCTTTTCGCTCAGCCCAAGACGTGAGGCGAATTCGGGAATTTTCGGCGCCCATGACCCGATCATGAAGCCGTTCATCAGGAAGAGAAGCGCTACGCCGGCCCGCTCCTTGGTCAAATAGGATCCAAGCGGCCGGCTGGCCTTTTCGGATTGGCTCATGAAATGCTTCCTCTCGATACGCTTTTTTCGTTGATTGAGGTGGCGGCACCGCATCGATGTGCCTCTACACCCTGAAGAGATAATTTTCTGACCAGCGCCTCATCCGCATCGGCTTCGAAAACAAGCGACAGGGACGCTTGAAGTGCATGCACGTGAAATGCGGCCCTCAAGCCCAGTTTGTCCGAGGTGATCGCGGCAAGGCTATTTTTGCTGGCGGCACAGGCAAGTCGCTTAAAAGCTGCGTCTTCAAAGATATCCGCAGCCAAGCCGTCTTCCAGCGTCAGGCCGCAAGCACCGAGAATGCAAAGATCCGGCCGTATCGTCTCAAGCTGCCGGATTGCCGTCGCATCGAGCGCCGCGCCGACCGCCGGGTCCACTCTCCCGCCGATCATGATCAGCTCCACGCCCGACCGGCCTGAAAGCTCTGCGGCAATTGCCGGCGTGTTGGTAACGGCCGTCAGCCGGAAATTCTCAGGCAGGCTACGGGCAACGGCAAGATTGGTCGAACCGGCATCGAAGAAAACGACACTGCCTTCGACAAGCAATTCCACCACCTTGTGCCCCAGAGCCACCTTGCGATCCGGCTGCTCGGCAATACGCGTCTTCAGCGGGACCGTCTGCCCAACCCGCAACAGCGCCCCGCCATAGACCCGCTCGCATTCACCGCGCCCGGCCATTTCGCGAAGGTCGCGCCTTACCGTGTCCTCGGAGACACCGAATTCCTGCGCAAGATCCTGCGCCGAAACCCGCCCCTTGGCGCGAAGTTCGGCGAGGATGTGCGCCTGTCTTTCACTAACAAATTGATCCATGCCGAAATCATGCGCGAGTCGGCAAAAATACGCAACATCGTGCAAAAACACGAAATGTATCGAAATGAAAAAGGGCGGTCCGCA
This sequence comes from Neorhizobium sp. UBA3556, assembly GCA_002376235.1. Classification (GTDB taxonomy): domain Bacteria; phylum Pseudomonadota; class Alphaproteobacteria; order Rhizobiales; family Rhizobiaceae; genus Neorhizobium. The sequence goes on from DFNX01000001.1 coordinate 255,439, forward strand.
TCACGAACCGCCCCTCTATCCATCAGCCTTAAGCAGCTCTTAGGCGGCGTAAACCACCAACAGGTCCTTGGCATCGATCTGGTCGCCGGCCTTGACGAGAACTTCGGAAATCACCCCGTCCTTCTCGGCATGCAACGCGGTCTCCATCTTCATCGCCTCGATGGACAGAAGCACATCGCCCGCTTGCACCGTCTGGCCGGCAGCCACGGCAACGGTAGACACGACACCCGGCATCGGCGCGCCGAGATGTGCGGCATTGCCGGCTTCCACCTTGCGGCGGATCGCGCTGGAAGCGGTGCGATTGCGGTCCGGCACCTTGATGCGGCGCGGCTGGCCGTTGAGTTCGAAGAACACCGTCACCATACCCTGCGCATCCGCAGCACTCATCGCCTGATTGACGATGACAAGCGTCTTGCCCCGCTCGATATCGGCGAACATTTCCTCACCATCTGCCAGACCGTAGAAATAGGTGGGCGTCGGTAGAACCGAGACCGGACCATAGGTTTCCGACGCCAGCGCGAAATCTGTGAACACCTTCGGATACATCAGATACGAGGCGAACTCGAAGTCGTCGACCTTGCGGGAAAGCTTTTCCTCGATGTCCTTGCGCTCCTTGGCCAGATCGGCCGGCGGCAGCAGCGAACCGGGCACTGCCGTATAGGGTTTTTCGCCCTTCAGCGCCTTTTTCTGGATACCTTCCGGCCATCCGCCCGGAGGCTGGCCGAGATCGCCTTTCAGCATAGAGACGACCGATTCCGGGAAGGCGATATCCTTGTCCGGGTTCTCGACATCGGCAACCGTCAGGTCCTGGGAAACCATCATCAGCGCCATATCGCCGACCACCTTCGAAGAGGGCGTGACCTTGACGATATCGCCGAACATCTGGTTCACGTCGGCATAGGTCTGGGCGACCTTGTGCCATTTGGTATCCAGCCCCAGAGAACGCGCCTGTTCCTTCAGGTTGGTGAACTGGCCACCCGGCATTTCGTGCAGATAGACTTCCGATGCCGGCCCCTTCAGATCGCTTTCGAAGGCCGCATACTGGTTGCGCACCGCTTCCCAGTAGAACGAGATCTTTCTGATCCATTCCGGATCAAGCCCCGGATCGCGCTCCGAACCCGACAGCGCTTCGACAATCGAACCGAGACACGGCTGCGACGTGTTGCCGGAAAACGCATCCATTGCCGCATCGACCACGTCGACGCCGGCATCGACCGCAGCAAGCACGGTGGCTGCCGAAATACCGGATGTATCATGCGTATGGAAATGGATCGGCAGCGAGGTCGCCTCACGCAGCGCCTTGAACAGCACGCGCGCCGCAGCTGGCTTCAACAGCCCGGCCATGTCCTTGACTGCAATGATATGCGCACCGGCCTTTTCCAGATCCTGCGCCAGACCGACATAATATTTGAGGTCGTATTTCGGCCGTGCGGAATTGGTCAGATCGCCGGTATAGCAGATCGCCGCCTCACACAGCTTGCCTTCCTCGTTCACCGCATCCATCGACACGCGCATGTTGTCGACCCAGTTCAGGCAGTCGAACACACGAAACAGATCGATACCACCATTTTCGGAACTGCCCTTGGCAGCCTGACGGACGAAATATTTCACCACATTGTCGGGATAGTTCTTGTAGCCGACGCCGTTTGCCCCGCGCAGCAGCATCTGCAGCAGGATATTCGGCGCCGCCTCGCGGATCAGAGCCAGCCGCTCCCACGGATCTTCGGTGAGAAAGCGCATGGAAACGTCGAATGTCGCGCCACCCCAGCATTCCAGCGAAAACAGGTTCGGCAGCGCCCGCGCATAAACGCCAGCAATGCTGGCAATGTCATGGGTGCGCATGCGGGTGGCGAGCAGCGACTGGTGGCCGTCACGCATCGTCGTGTCGGTGATCAGTGCCCGGCCTTCGCCACGCATCCACTCGGCAAATTTCTTCGGACCCAGCTCATCGAGCTTCTGCTTGGTGCCGGCCGGGATCGCCCCTTCGATGAACGGCAGGACAGGCTTCGAGATCTTGTCCGATGGCGTCGGCCGTCCTTTCGTTTCGGGATGACCGTTGACGGTGACGTCGGCCAGATAGGTCAGAAGCTTCGTCGCGCGGTCGGCACGCTTCACCTGTTCGAACAGTTCCGGCGTCGTATCGATGAACCGCGTCGTATAGGAGTTGTCGCGGAATTTCGGGTGAGCGATGATCGCTTCAAGGAAGGTCAGGTTGGTCGCCACGCCGCGGATACGGAATTCGCGCAGCGCGCGGTCCATGCGGCTGATCGCTTCCTGGGGCGTGGAACCTGATGCCGTGACCTTGACCAGCAGCGGATCGTAATAACGGGTGATGATCGCGCCCGTATAGGCCGTGCCGCCATCAAGACGGATGCCGAAACCGGCCGCCGAACGATAGGCAGTGATACGCCCGTAATCCGGAATGAAGTTCTGCTCCGGGTCTTCCGTCGTAATACGGCACTGCAGGGCATGGCCGTTGAGCCGGATATTCTCCTGAGCAGGCACACCGGATTCCGGCGTGCCGATCGCAAACCCTTCGAGAATATGGATCTGCGCCTTGACGATATCGATGCCGGTTACGACTTCCGTCACCGTATGCTCGACCTGAATGCGCGGGTTCACTTCGATGAAGTAGAATTTGCCGGTCTCGGCATCCATCAGATATTCGACCGTGCCGGCGCCGACGTAATTCGTCGCCTTGGCGATCTTCAGCGAATAATTGGCGAGTTCCGCTCGCTGCGCTTCCGAAAGATAAGGTGCGGGAGCGCGCTCGACGACCTTCTGGTTACGGCGCTGGATGGAACAATCGCGCTCGAACAGATGCACGACATTGCCATGCGTATCGCCGAGCACCTGGCTTTCGACGTGGCGGGCACGTTCGACCAGCTTTTCCAGATAGACCTCGTCCTTGCCGAAGGCGGCCTTTGCCTCGCGCTTTGCTTCGACGACTTCACGGGCGAGATCCTTGGGGTCGCGGATGGCGCGCATGCCGCGACCACCGCCACCCCATGAGGCCTTGAGCATCACCGGATAACCGATTTCCTCGGCCATCCGCGCCACTTCTGCGGCGTCGTCCGGCAGCGGATCGGTTGCCGGAACGACCGGCACACCGACCGAAATGGCAAGATTGCGGGCAGCCACCTTGTTGCCGAGCTGGCGCATCGTGTCCGGCCGCGGACCGATGAAGATGATGCCGGCCTCGTCACAAGCATCGACGAATTCCGGGCTTTCGGAAAGCAGACCATAACCTGGATGGATCGCGTCGGCGCCGGAAAGCTTTGCCACCCGGATCACTTCCGGGATCGAAAGGTAGCTCTCGATCGGCCCGAGATCCTTTTGAAGATGCGGCCCACGACCGACCTGATAACTCTCATCCGCCTTGAACCGATGCAGCGAGAGTTTGTCTTCTTCCGCCCAGATCGCGACCGTCTTTATCCCGAGTTCATTGGCTGCGCGGAAAACGCGGATAGCAATCTCGGATCGGTTGGCAACAAGGATCTTCTTTATCTGCAAAGCGCTCTCCCAAGGGCAGAATTGGACTTGTTGCAGCGCAAGAGATCAACATCCCTGAGATTACGCAAGTATAAAGTTGACCGAAAATGGAGCCTCAGGTTGCACAGATTGCCTCAGCCGATCAGTGCCAAACGGAAGGCCAGCGCGATCAGGTGTTGCCGATTGTTCGCGCCGAGCTTTTCGTGCAGGCCATTAATGTACCAATCCACCGTATGGCTGGAAATATCGAGTTCCTTGGCGATCTCGTTGGAGGTAAGCCCGTTGGCGAGAAGGAGCGTGACTTCCATTTCCCGCCGCGTCAGTTGAGCCTCGCTGAGCGGCGCATTCTCGAAGATCTCGACTTTATGGCGAAGCTCCAGCAACTTCCAGAAAACCGCCTTGCCGACCGCATCGAACAGGCTGATTTCAGCCGGCGAAAGATCGATGGGCTTGCCACCGATCGCAAAGCTGCCGATCAGTCCGTTGCGACCATGGATGGGAAATACATAGCCATCATCCAGCCCATGCCGCGTCGCCTCTTGCAGCATTCGCTTCATCCGCTGCCGGTGCGGATCGGCCTTCAATGTCAGAAGCATCTCCTTCCAACGAAACGGCCGTTGCGCCAAACGCAGCCAGCGCAGCGTCGGATCGATCAGCGAATATTTTCGCTGCCTGTAAAGCTCTGTCCAGTTTTTTGGCCATTCCGCAGCCAGAACCGACCGCTGGAGCTTCAACTGCGGCAATGGCTGGATAAGAACACTGTAAAAATCGAAGCCATATCCCCCAACCAGTTTTTTAGTCTGGCTGGCAACCTGTTCCGGTGTTCTTGCTTCCCCAAGCAAGACCAGGAACTGGACAATCATGGTAATATTCAATACCGCCCCCGAGCCCGAACCGGGCATGCCGAATTACATATGCAACTATCGCCTCGACTGTTCAGGCCAACGGTTAGGATTCGTTGAAACCGTAAAGCCAAATCTAGCATTGCTGAAACGATAAACACCACAATTACGTGCATTTATGTTTTTTTACACGACACACCATACTGACACAATCGATCCTACGATAATGGCTTGGAATCGCCTTGTATTGTCCATAAAGCTCAGTGACCCACATTAGGGTGGAAATGACTGAAGAGGTTGAACGGTTGACACTATTTCAGGTTTATGCGCGGGCACTCAGATACCTGGGCAAGAACAAGTGGCGCGTAACGGCTATCGTCATCGCCAACATCGTGCTGGCCGTGATCACCATCGCCGAGCCTATCCTGTTCGGCTGGATCATCGATGCGATATCCTCCGGCGGCGCAGTGACCAATGTCCTGATCTTATGGGCAGCTTTCGGCGTCTTCAATACGATAGCTTACGTCCTAGTGGCGCGCGAAGCCGATCGGCTTGCCCATGGCCGCCGCGCATCGCTTCTGACGGAAGCCTTCGGCCGGATCATCTCGATGCCGCTCTCCTGGCATCACCAGCGAGGCACTTCGAACGCCTTGCACACACTGCTTCGCGCTGCCGAAAGCCTGTTCGGCCTATGGCTCGAATTCATGCGCACGCATCTGGCGACCGGTGTGGCGATCCTCTTCCTGATCCCGACCGCCATCTCCATGGATTGGCGCCTCAGCCTCGTGCTTCTTGGCCTCAGCATCTTCTATTGGGTCATCGGCGTCGCAGTGATGAAGCGCACCAAGGAAGGCCAGGCATCCGTGGAAAGCCACTATCACCAGGTCTTTTCCCATGTCAGCGATTCGATCAGCAACGTCTCGGTCCTGCACAGCTACAACCGTATCGAGGCGGAGACCCAGGCGCTCAAGGCCTATACCAAGGACCTGCTCAAGGCCCAGTATCCGGTTCTCGACTGGTGGGCATTGGCTGGCGGCCTCAACCGCACGGCCTCGACCGTTTCCATGGGCGTTATCCTCGTCATCGGCACCATGCTCGTCCAGCGCGGCGAAATCCGTGTCGGCGATGTTGTCGCCTTCATCGGCTTCGCCAACCTGCTGATCGCCCGCCTCGATCTGCTACGCCAGTTCGCAACCCAGATCTTTGAAGCCCGGGCCAAGCTCGAAGATTTCTTCGTTCTCGAAGATTCGGTCGATGACCGCACCGAACCCGCCAATGCCGGCGAATTGCGCGATGTCAGCGGTGAAGTGGAATTCCGCGATGTGAGCTTCGGTTTCGCCAATACCAAGCAGGGCGTCCACAATATCTCGTTCACCGCCAAGGCCGGCCAGACCGTTGCGATCGTCGGGCCGACCGGTGCGGGCAAGACAACGCTGATCAATCTTCTCCAGCGAGTTTACGACCCGCAACAGGGCAAGATCCTGATCGACGGGATAGATATAGCAACCGTCACCCGTAAATCGCTGCGCCAGCAGATCGCCACCGTCTTCCAGGATGCCGGTCTCCTGAACCGCTCGATCAGCGACAACATTCGCCTCGGCCGCGAGGGTGCAACGGAAGCCGATATCATCAAGGCGGCCGAAGCCGCAGCCGCAACCGAGTTCATCGAAGACCGTCTCAACGGCTACGAGACGGCTGTGGGAGAACGCGGCAACAAGCTTTCAGGCGGCGAACGCCAGCGTATCGCAATCGCACGCGCGATCCTGAAAAATGCCCCGATCCTCGTTCTTGACGAAGCCACCAGCGCGCTCGACGTGGAAACTGAGGCGCGCGTGAAGGTCGCGATCGACAAGCTGCGGCAGGATCGTACCACCTTTATCATCGCCCATCGCCTTTCGACCGTGCGCGACGCCAACACTGTAATCTTCCTCGATGGCGGCCGCGTCGCCGAAATGGGAAGCTATGACGAACTGAGCCGCCTCGGCGGCCGCTTCGCCTCGCTTCTGAGAACCAGCGGCCTGCTGGACGATAGCGACGATGACAACGCTTCCAGCAAGGACAAGACGCCTAGTCCGGCGTGATCTGGCTCTGACGGCAAAATCAGAAGGCCCGGCACTTCATTCAGTGCCGGGCCTTCGTATTTCGGAAACACGCCTGTCGCCCGACGGCCATGCTGGGATCAGACGATCACTTCGCCGCCAGATAGGTTTCCGCCAGCTCGACCCACAGATTGACGCCGATCGGCAGGGCATCGTCGTTGAAGTCGAATTTCGGGTGGTGCAGCGAAGGGTCGTTGTCGGTCTTCGCCGTGCCGAGGAAGAAGTAGCTGCCGGGGCGTTCCGCCAGCATATAGGCGAAATCCTCGGCCCCCATCATCGGGCGCTCGATCTCGGCGACATTCTTCGCGCCGACCACCTTTTTCGCCAGATCGCGGATGAAATCGGTTTCCGCGGTGTGATTGATAGTCGCCTCGTAACCACGTTCGTAATCGATCGTCACCGACATGCCGTAGCTTGCGGCCTGTCCTTCGGCGATACCGCGGATGCGCTCTTCCAGCATGTCACGCACCTTCGGATCGAAGGAGCGGATGGTGATGGCCATCGTTGCGCGCTCGGGGATGACGTTGCTGGCAATGCCGGCATTGAACGCGCCGACGGTGACGACAGCCTGATCGAGCGGATGGATGTTGCGCGACACGACCGTCTGCAACGCCATGATGATGCTTGCACCGGCCACGATCGGGTCGGAAGCCGTCTGCGGTTCTGCGCCATGGCCGCCACGGCCATTCACCGTGATCCGCGCTTCATCGACCGCTGCCATCAGCGGGCCGTCCTTGACGAAGACTTTGCCGAAGGGCATGGCCGGATCGTTGTGCATGCCGAACACTGCATCGCAGGGGAACTTGTCGAACAGGCCCTCTTCGATCATGATCCTGGCGCCGCCGAAATTTTCTTCGGCAGGCTGGAAGATCAGATGGATCGTGCCGTCGAAATTCTTCCGCTCGGCTAGGATTTTTGCGGCACCAAGCAGCATGGCGGTGTGGCCGTCATGGCCGCAGGCATGCATTACGCCCTTGTTCTTGCTGGCATATTCAACGCCAGTCTCCTCGGTGATCGGCAGCGCGTCGATATCGGCGCGGATGCCGACGGAACGCGAGCCGTTGCCGCTTTTAAGTGTCGCGACGATACCGGTCTTGGCCAGACCGCGGGTAACCTCGTAGCCGTATTGCTCAAGCTTTCCAGCGATGAAATCCGACGTATTGAATTCCGAAAGGCCGATCTCCGGGTTTTCATGGAGATGCCGGCGGATGGCAATCACGTCGGTCATGTCGTTTGAAAATCGCAGTGTCATCCCAATGCCTTTCTGGCTTTCGCGAAGTAAAGGCGAGGGTATAGACCATCGACGGCCGAGCGCCAATCGAACGCTTACGGGGCACGCATTTTTCTCCCGGAATCCAATCGTTTGAATCCGTTCAGCCTTTATTCAGGCTGCCACGGCTAATGGGGTAGATTGTGTCAATCCGAGCTGTGGCTGGCGATAATTGGTGTCTTTGATTTGCAATATTCAAGCTGGCCTCTATCTCCCTTCGCGCGGATTGCACCGGAGCCCGGCGCCATTTCCCAAATGGCGGCGTGATTTTCTGGCGTAGGCCCGAGCAATTTGGCCGATAAACCCCGATTTTTCATTCAGAAGCGTGTCCATGTCCCTTGATACTCCGAAGCCCGGTTCCTCGCGCGAAACAGACGTCAAGCAGATCGATCACAATGATTCGATCCGTGCGACCTATCTGACGATAGAAGACCTGAGAGATTGCGGCGTCCGGCTCGGACGCGGCGAGGGAGAAGAGCTTCCCGGGCTGATGTCCTTCGAGTTCTTCCAGCAGCATTCCGATAACGAGAAGGAAATCCTTCGCGTCTATCGCGCGGCAGCTCTCGATGTGGATGCCGGTGCCTCGATCACGCCGGCGGCTGAATGGCTGCTCGACAACTATTACATCGTTGAAGAGGCGATCCAGGAAGTCCGCCGCGATTTCCCGAAAAAGTTCTTCAAACAGCTGCCGACGCGCGTCATCCAGGGACAAAAGATGCCCCGCGTGCTGGCGCTTGCCTGGCTCTACGTGGCGCACACCCATTCGGGCGTGAACCGCGAGACGCTCGCCGCCATGGTCGAGGGTTTCCAGGAAAACGAACCGCTCGAAATCGGCGAACTCTGGGCGCTGCCGTCCTTCATCCGCTTCGTGCTGATCGAGAACCTGCGCCGTATCGCGACCCGCGTCGACCGTTCGCGCAACATGCGCAAGCGCGCCAATGACGTCGCCGACGAAATCATTCGCCTGAACGACGAAACGGAAAGCGCCAAGGTGCTGGCCGGTGTTGCAGATCTGGCGCGAGATAACACGTTTGCGGCGCAGTTCCTCTACCGCATGCGCAATGCCTCGCAGTCAACGACGTTCGCCACGCAGTGGATCGAAGAGCGCCTGGCCGAAGTCGGCACGGATGTCGAGACGGTCACCCAGTCGGAGCAGAGCCGTCTCTCCTCCGGCAACGTGACGATGGGCAACATCATCAAGAGCCTGCGTCTGATCATCGATACGGAATGGAGCGTCTGGTTCGAGGACGTCTCGCAGATTGACAAGCTGTTCCGCGAGCATACCGATTACGAAGCGCTCGATTTCGGCTCGCGCAATGCCTATCGCAACCGTATCGAAAAGCTTGCCCGCCTTTCCAAGCGCAGCGAGGCGGAAGTCACCCAGGCGGCCATCAAGCTTTCGCAGGATGCTGCCGAAAAAGACCCGGATGTGCGCGAGACCAATGTCGGCGCCTTCATCGTCGGCCGTCACCGCAAGGAGCTGGAAGCAGCCGTCGGTTACAATCCGCCAATCCTGCAGCGGGCGGTACGCGCCTATCGCAAGCTGAACTGGCTGGCGATTGCCGCTCCGGTCATCCTGCTGACCGTTCTCGCGCTGGTGATTACAGGCCATTTCCTGGTTCAGGCTGCGATCCCGCTGATTGTGGTTTTCTTCCTGCTTCTGATGTTCGCGCTTCCGGCGTCCGAAGGTGCGACTGGCCTGTTCAACACGGTCGTCACCTATTTCGTCAAACCGGCGCGTCTTGTTGGCTATGAGTTCAAGGAAGGCATTCCGGAAGAGGCAAAGACGCTGGTCGTCGTGCCATGCCTGATCACCGACCGCGATACGGTCGATGAACTGGTGCGCAATCTCGAGGTTCATTATCTCGCCAACCCACATGGCGAGATCTATTTCTCGCTGCTTTCCGATTGGCGCGACAGCAAGCTGGAGCAGACCGAAGCCGATCTCGAAATCCTCGATTACGCCAAGCGCGAAATCGCGGCGCTGAATGCCCGCTACAAGGATGAAGTGGAAAGCGATCGGTTCTTCCTGCTGCACCGCCGCCGTCTGTTCAATCCGAACGAAGGCGTTTGGATGGGCTGGGAGCGCAAGCGCGGCAAGCTGCACGAGCTGAACCTGCTTCTGCGCGGCGACCGCGACACGACCTATCTGCAGGGTGCCAATACGGTTCCGGCAAACGTCCAGTATGTGATGACGCTCGATGCCGATACCCGCCTCATTCGCGATGCGGCGACCAAGCTGGTCGGCAAGATGCACCACCCGATCAACCGTCCGGTTCTCGACCCTGAGACCAATCAGGTCGTCAAAGGTTACGGCCTGATGCAGCCGCGCGTCACCCCGTCGCTGACCACCGGCACGGAAGCTTCGGTCTTCCAGCGCGTCTTCTCGGTCGGGCGCGGCCTCGATCCTTACGTCTTCGCCGTTTCCGACGTCTATCAGGACCTGACCGCCGAAGGTTCGTTCACCGGCAAGGGCCTCTATCACGTAGATGCCTTCGAGGCATCGCTGAAGGGCCGTATCGAAGAAAACGCGGTTCTGTCGCACGACCTTCTCGAAGGCTCGTTCGCCCGTTGCGCCCTCGTGACCGATGTCGAGCTGGTCGAGGATTTCCCGACCCGTTACGAAGTCGAAGTCTCGCGCCAGCATCGCTGGGCCCGCGGCGACTGGCAGCTCATCCCCTATATCTTCGATGCCAAGCGTGGCGTGACCGCGCTCGGCCGCTGGAAGATGCTGGATAACCTGCGCCGGTCGCTCACCCCGATCGCTTGGTTCTTCGCCTCCGTGCTCGGCTGGTATTTCATGGACACGCTTGGCGCGCTGATCTGGCAGATCCTGCTGATCTTTTCGCTGTTCGTCGCCCCGACGATCTCGCTTCTTACCAACCTTCTGCCGCGTTCCAGCGACAATGTCGCCAAGGCGCATTTCTATTCGGTCTGGTCCGACGTGCGCTCGACCAATGCCCAGGTTGCGCTTCGCATCGTCTTCATCGCCGATTCCGCCTGCATCATGACCGATGCGATCGGGCGCTCGCTCTATCGCCTGTTCGTCTCCCGCAAGCTGATGCTGGAATGGAAGACGGCCGCATCGATCCAGTCGAATGCGCAGGGCAGCCCGACCGATTATTACAGGTCTATGTGGCATGCGCCGGCAATCGCCGTTTTGAGCATCATCCTTGCCGCCATTCCGGGCGACAACGCCTTCCTGGTCGGCATTCCGTTTGCTATTCTGTGGATCTTCTCGCCGCTCGTCGCCTGGTATGTCAGCCAGTCGGCCGAAACGGAAGACAAGCTGTTCGTGCCGGAAAACGTCTCGGTCGAACTGCGCAAGATCGCACGCCGCACCTGGCGTTATTTCGAAATGTTCGTGACGCCGGAGCATAGCTACCTGCCGCCGGACAACTATCAGGAAAAGCCGAACCCGTCGGTCGCCAAGCGCACCTCGCCGACCAATATCGGCGTCTATCTCCTGTCGACCATTTCGGCGCGTCATTTCGGCTGGATCAGCTTTGCCGAGACGATCGAACGGCTGGAGCAGACGATCGCGACCGTCGAGAAGGCCGACAAGTTCCGCGGCCACATGTATAACTGGTATCACATCGACACGATGAAGCCGCTGATGCCGCGCTACGTGTCGTCGGTCGATAGCGGCAACTTCGCCGGTCACCTGATTGCCATTTCCTCTGCCTGCCGCATCTGGGCGGAAGCGCCGTCTGCGCATCTGCAGGGCAATCTTGACGGTCTCGGTGACGTTGCCGGCATTCTCGGCGAAACGCTGAAGGCGCTTCCCGACGATCGCAAGACGGTGCGCCCGCTGCGCCGCCGCCTCGAGGAGCGGATCAACGGCTTTGCCAATGCGCTTGCCGCCGTCAAGCGCGAGCACGAGTTCGCCTCGATCCGGATCATCAACCTGTCTGTTCTCGCCCGCGAGATCCAGAAGCTTTCCCACAATCTCGACCACGAAGTTCGCTCCAGCCAGAGCGAGGAAGTGACCAAGTGGGCCGCATCGCTGGTCACCGCCTGCGAAGCGCATATTGCCGACAGTACCTTCGATAACGCCAATGTCGAAGAGCTGCGCGATCGTCTGGCGGCGCTCAGCGTCCGCGCCCGCAAGATCGCCTTTGCGATGGACTTCAAGTTCCTGTTCCGCAAGGATCGCCGCCTTCTGTCGATCGGCTACCGGGTGGAAAGCAACGAAGTCGACGAAGCCTGCTACGACCTTCTCGCTTCGGAAGCGCGCCTGACAAGCCTGTTCGGCATCGCCAAGGGCGATCTGCCGAACGAACACTGGTACAAACTCGGCCGCCATGTCGTGCCGATCGGTGCGCGCGGTGCGCTGGTGTCCTGGTCGGGTTCGATGTTCGAATATCTGATGCCGCCGCTCGTCATGCAGGAGCGTCAGGGCGGTATCCTCAACCAGACCAACAACCTGATCGTCAAGGAACAGATGAACCATGGCCGCCGCCTCGGCACGCCCTGGGGCATTTCGGAAGCCGCGTTCAACGCGCTCGACCATCAGATGCACTATCAGTACACCAATTTCGGTGTGCCGACTCTGGGCCTGAAGCGTGGTCTCGGCCAGAACGCGGTCATCGCGCCTTACGCATCGATCCTCGCCAGCCAGTATGACCCAACGGCAGCGGTCGAGAACCTTGCCGAATTGCGCGAACTCGGTGCGCTCGGTATCTACGGTTATCACGATGCGGTCGACTTCACGCCGACCCGCGTGCCGGAAGGCAAGCGCTGCGCCGTTGTGTACAACTACTATGCCCACCACCATGGCATGTCGATCGCGGCTGTCGCCAACGTCGTCATGAACGGTCTGCTGCGCGAACTCTTCCATGCCGATCCGGTGATCGAGGCTGCCGAACTGCTGCTGCAGGAAAAGGCGCCGCGCGACATTCCGGTGATGAGCGCCAAGCACGAGGAAAAGCCGGGTACCGGCGGCGGCGAGTTGCTGCGTCCGGAAATCCGCACGGTCACCAGCCCGGCCACCAAGGATCGCGAACTGGTGCTGCTCTCCAACGGCCATTACTCGCTGATGATGACGGCGACCGGCTCGGGTTACTCCCGCTGGAATGGTCTTTCGGTTTCGCGCTGGAAGCCCGATCCGACCGAAGACCGCTGGGGCCAGTTCATCTTCCTGCGCGACACGGCAACCAACGACTGGTGGTCGACGACGACCGAGCCACGTCGTGCGGAAGGCGAGCAGTCGAAGGCGGTGTTCGGCGACGAAAAGGCCGAATTCCACAAAACGGTCGGCGACCTGACCAGCACGGTCGAGGTCATTGTCGGTACCGAGCATGATGCCGAAGGCCGTCGCGTGACGCTGCTCAACATGGGCACCGAAGACCGCTTCATCGAAGTCACTTCCTATATGGAGCCGGTGATTGCCGGTGATGACGGCGATCACGGTCACCCGGTCTTCTCGCGCATGTTCATCAATACCGAGATCGGCAAGCGCGGCGACGTGATCCGCGCCTGGCGCAACAAGCGCGATCACAGCGAACCGGACATGCTGGTGGCGCATCTTGCCGCCGACCATGCCGGAACGGATCGCCCGACCGAATATGAAACCGACCGCCGCAAATTCCTCGGCCGCGGCCGCACGCTGTCGGAGGCTGCTGCCTTCGATCCGGGCGCATCGCTGTCGAATACGGACGGCTTCACGCTGGATCCGATCCTGTCGCTGCGCCGCAGCGTTCGGGTTCCGGCCGGCAAGAAGGTCAGCGTCGTGTTCTGGACGATCGCAGCACCGAAGCGCGAGGATCTCGACAAGGCGATCGAGCATTATCGCCACGCCGAGAGCTTCCAGAGCGAACTGACCCAGGCCTGGACCCGCACCCAGATGCAGATGCGCCATCTCGGCGTCACCTCGCAGGATGCGGCTGTCTTCCAACATCTGGCCCGTTATCTCGTCTATCCCGACATGCAACTTCGCGCCGACCAGCAGACGCTGCAGGCGGGCATGCAGAAACAGTCGGGCCTGTGGCCGTCCTCCGTCTCAGGCGACCTGCCGATCGTCACGCTCCGCATCAATGACGAGGCCGACCTGCCGGTCGCCAAGGAAGCGATCCTGGGCCAGCAATATCTGCGTTCGCGCGGCGTCGTCTCCGATCTCGTGATCTTCAACGAGCGCGGGCCCGACGATGCGCAGGACATGCAGCAGTCGATCGAACAGATGGCGACCCGCATGGGCCAGGAAGGCGGACGTACACATGTGTTCACACTGCGCCGCGATCTTCTGGAAGGCGACGGCGCCGATGGCCTTATCGCCGCATCGCGCGTGGTCCTGCATGCCCGCAACGGCCAGTTCGGGGATCAGCTCAACCGCACCAGCACGATCTTCGCGCCGTCGACGGAACAGCAGATCGATGCCGATCGCCGTCCGCTCCTGAACGGCGAAATCTTCGTCGCTCCCGAAGTCCTGCCGAAGGAACCGACGGATCTCGAATTCTGGAACGGTATCGGTGGCTTCTCCCAAGAGGGCAACGAATATGTGGTTCGCCTCAACGGGGGCCAGTCGACGCCGCATCCGTGGATCAACGTCATCTCCAACGATACGTTCGGCTTCCACGTTTCGGCCGAGGGCGCCGGCTTCTCCTGGGCGGAAAATTCCCGCGACTACCAGCTGACGCCGTGGACCAACGATCTGGTCATAAACCGTCCGGGCGAAGGTTTCTACGTTTCCGACACGGCAACGAACAAGGTCTACACACCGTTCGCCGCACTTTCGCGTCGCCCGGAAGTCCTCTTCGAAGCCCGCCACGGTCTCGGTTATTCGGTCTTCTCTTCGGAAGAAGACGGGCTGAAGCTGGAACTGACGCAGACCGTCGATCGGACGCGTCATGCCAAGTTCTCGCATATCAGGCTGAAGAACTCCGGTTCTGACACGAAGAAGCTGAAGCTCTACGGTTATGTCGAATGGCTGCTTGGTGCGAACACCGCAAAGACCGTTCCCTTCATCCTGCCTTCGCGGGACGAGGCAACGGGCACGTTGTTTGCCAACAACGCGTTCAGCATCAATTTCAGCCGCTTTGCCTTCCTCGGCATGAGCGAGATGCCGACCGGATTTACGGCAAGCCGCCGCGAATTCATCGGTCGTTTCGGCTCGGTGCAGATGCCAGCTGCGGTAACGGGCGCGTCTTCGCTCAACGGTTCGCTCGATCTCGACGGCGATCCGTGTGCGGCACTCGCCTATGACGTAGAGCTTGCTCCCGGTCAGGAAACGGAAGTCACTTTCTTCCTCGGCGATGCCGCGACGAAGGAGGAGGCGGTAGCACTTTCCGCCGAGCTCAAGACCGTCAGGTTCGACGGTGCGCTGGCAGAAAACCGTGGCTTCTGGAACGAGTTCACCGGTCGTCTGAAGATCTCGACTCCGGACAAGTCGCTCGACAACATGGTCAACCACTGGCTTCCCTATCAGGCGCTCGGTTGCCGCATCATGGCCCGTACCGCCTTCTACCAGGCGTCGGGTGCATTCGGCTTCCGCGACCAGTTGCAGGACACGCTGGCCTTCCTCGTGCACGAGCCGTCGCTGGCCCGTCGTCAGATCATCAATGCCGCGTCGCGCCAGTTCAAGGAAGGCGACGTGATGCATTGGTGGCTGCCACATAACGGCTCCGGTGTTCGCACGACGATCTCCGATGACGTCGTGTGGCTCGCCTATGCGATCAACCAGTATGTCTCGGTCAGCGGTGATGCGACCATTCTCGACGAGCAGCTGCCGTTCCTCTCCGGTCCGATCCTCGAAAAGACGAAGCACGATGCCTTCATCCAGCCCGAGGTGACGAACGAGATCGCCGACCTTTACGAACATGCGGCGCGTGCGCTCGATCTCGCGATCGACCGTACCGGCGACATGGGCCTGCCGCTGATGCTCGGCGGCGACTGGAACGACGGCATGAACCGTGTCGGCGTCAATGGTCGCGGCATGAGCGTCTGGCTGGGCTGGTTCCTGGCAGCGGCGCTTCGCGACTTCATTCCCTACGCCGAAGCGCGCAAGGACAAAAAGCGCACCGATCGCTGGAAGAAGCATATCGACACGCTGAAAGATGCGCTCGAAACCGATGGCTGGGACGGCACCTATTACCGTCGCGGTTATTTCGACGACGGCACGCCGCTCGGCTCTGCCAAGAGCGACGAATGCCGTATCGACAGCCTCGGCCAGTCGTGGAGCGTGCTTTCCGGCGAAGGCCGGATGGATCGCCGCGACCAGGCGATGGATGCGGTGATGAAACAGCTGGTGGACGAGGATGCGGGTATCATCCGCCTGTTCACCCCGCCATTCGAAAAGACCCGTCAGGATCCCGGCTATATCAAGGCCTACCCGCCGGGTGTCCGTGAAAACGGTGGCCAGTATACGCATGCGGCCATCTGGGTCGTACTGGCGCTGGCGCAGATGAAGCGCGGTGACGATGCCTGGAAGTGCTTCCAGATCTTGAACCCGATCAACCACGCGCTGACCCGCGAAGCGGCCGATACCTACCGGGTCGAGCCCTATGTCGTTGCTGCCGATGTCTATGGGGCCGGCGACTATCAGAGCCGCGGTGGCTGGACCTGGTATACGGGTTCCGCGGGCTGGCTCTATCGCGCCGCGATCGAGGGCATTCTCGGTATCAAGCGCAATGGCGATCGACTGACCGTCGATCCGTCGCTGCCGACCGGCTGGGATGGGTTCGAGGCCGAACTGACGATCGACGGCAAGGCCCATGCGATCAAGGTCGCGGGCGGCACGGTCACCGTCGACGGCAAGAAGGCCGGCAAGGATGGCGGGTTCAAGCTGTCGTCCAAATAAGGCCGGCGTTTCGACCATCACCTGACATGGCATCGCCCCGGAAACCGGATCGGTTTTCGGGGCGATGCTTTTCTACAGCATGTCTCCCGAAAGTGGTCACCGGTTTCGGGATAAAGACATGCGCCAAAACAAAGACCTAAAGCGCTGTAAGCGAATCTGAAAGATCGCAACCGCTTTAGGTCGGCATGATCGCAAACTCCCTTTGAAAGAAGGGCAGCATAGGTGACCGCAACGGGAGATCCCGTCACGGCCGGGTCATGGGGAGGCGGGCAGTGCGATAATGGGTGGTATGGTTGTCAGGCATTCTACCCGCCCGATCGTGAAGCGTTCCGGAGCGCTTGGCGGACTAGGACATTCCGCTTTTGCCTTCCGGTGGAAGCTTTGCCCTGACGGCATCAGCTCCCGCATAACGACCATCATCTCGCGCCGAATCTTGCTCCGTAGGCGTCCGGTTCACGACCCGGCCCCCCTGCTCAATGACGGGTTCAGGTTACGGCGAAACATCGAGGCGTGGATGATAGGGAAGTTTTTTCGGCAAAGACTTGATCGCCAAGGACGATTTCTACGACAGGGAATATTTTCGTCCCCGCATCCACGGGTTAGCGGGCGGTGTCATGCCTTTTTCGGAATACTCCAGCCTTGTACAGAGCTTCCAATATTGCCTTGGCTGGTTTCAGCCTGATTGTCATCCCAGGCAAAGCCCCGGGATGACAAGAGGAATGTCTTAGAAAATTCCGAGCGTCACGGCGCCGACAAAGGCGAAAGCCGCCGCGGCGATTGCCAGATGGGTAGCAGTCTGCCAACTGCCAAGAACCGTGTGGCGATGGGAAAGTGATCGTGTCTGAACAGTTGAATGCCGCATGATCTTCCTCCAGCTTTTCTTAAGCCACCATTCTCCGGGTGATGACTGATGCTACCTTATCCCTATCAACTTGGTAGAGATAAAGTTCCAAGCAAAACGAGCGGATTGGAAAATCCTTTTCCGTTAATGCCTGTATTGTGGCGTTAACGGTTTATTATGCCTCGCGGTTCCCGACTGCGCCTTTTTGTCGCCTCAATCCGGGTTCTGCGTGAGCGCCATGCGAAAAATGTCGCCATCGACATTACCGCCCGAGCAGACCGCAATCACGGTGTCACCGAGCGTCTCGCCGTGGAAAAGCGCCGCCGCGAGCGCCACAGCGCCACCCGGCTCGACCACGATCTTCAACCGGCTGAAGGCAAGCGCCATCGCCTTCAAGGCCTCGTCCTCGGTGACGACGAGCCCGGCGCCGCAAAGCTTCGACATGATCGGGAAGGTGATGTTTCCCGGCTGCGGCGTGATGATCGCATCGCAGAGCGAACCGGATTGCCTGGCATTCTTCTGGATCGTGCCGGATGCCAGCGAACGCGTGACGTCATCGAACCCTTCCGGCTCGCAAGGGTGGACGACAAGGCTCGGCGCCTTGGCCGCAAGCGCCAGCGACACGCCGGAAATGAAACCGCCGCCACCGGTCGGGACGAGAACATCGGCCTTTTCGATACCGAGTTCCGCCGCCTGTTCGGCGATTTCCAGGCCGACAGTCCCCTGCCCCGCGATCACCAGCGGTTCATCGAACGGCCGGACCAGCGTCAGGTTGCGCTCGGCCGAAAGCCGTGCGCCGATCGCATCACGATCATCGGTCGCGCGATCGAAAAGCACCACCTCTGCGCCATAGGCACGGGTGTTCTCGATCTTGATGCGCGGCGCATCCGACGGCATGATGATGACGGCCGGAATGCCATGCAGCTTTGCGGCAAGCGCCACGCCCTGCGCATGATTGCCGGAAGAAAACGCGATCACGCCCTTCGCACGAACCTCCGGCGCAAGCCCCGAAATTGCCGACCATGCACCGCGAAACTTGAACGATCCCGTATGCTGCAGGCATTCGGGTTTGACGAAAATCCGCCGGCCAGCGATCTCGTCGAGGAACAGGGAAGAAAGCAGGGGCGTGCGACGGGCATGGCCGTCGAGGCGGGCTCGGGCGGCTTCGATCATGGCAATATCGGTCATGGAAATCCTTGCTCGAAAAAGGCGGCGGCAGGTGAATGACAAAAGCCTATTATCGGCTCGGACCCAGGTAAAGCGAAGGCCGCCGGGAAGATTGTCACCCAGTCAATTCAGCAGGCCAGCGTCAACGAGAAAGCCTTGCGCCGATCTTCACCACCGCCTTGATCGGCAGATGGTCCGATGCTCGGCGGGAAAGCGGCGTATCGTGCGTTTCGACACGATCGATCAAGCCCGGCCGGTTGGCCATGATGCGGTCCAGCGCCAGTACCGGCAGCCGTGACGGAAAACTCGGCACCGCCGACGGCAGGCCGAAAACCGTCGCCAGAGTGTTGAGCGAGGACCGGTCGCCCAGTCGCCATTCGTTGAGATCGCCCATCAGCACGGTCGGGTGCTCTTCGCGGGCGCGCAGAATATCGAGGATCATTCGCGCCTGCTGCTGGCGGGAGCGGTTGAGCAGACCGAGATGCGCAGCAATCACCCTGAACGTGTTTCCCCCCGCCAGGTCCAGTTCAGCCATCAATGCACCGCGCGGCTCAAGCCCCGGCAGCTTGACCTGATGCACATCCCGCACCACACCTTCGCGAAAAAACACGACATTGCCATGCCAGCCATGAGCCCTGGCCACCCCCGAAACTGGTACCGGGCAGAGCCCCGTCTCGCGCTCCATCCAGGCAAGATCGAGAAGTCCGCGACGCTCGCCGAAACGCGTATCCGCTTCCTGCAACGCAATGATATCCGCATCGATTTCGCGGATCACCTGGGCGATCCGGCCCGGATCGAACCTGCCATCAACCCCGACGCATTTGTGCACATTGTAGGATGCCACGAGCAGACCGGTTGCCGGATCATGGTCGGAATGCATGCCGTTTCCGCGCGTCTTCCGGGCGCGGATCGACGCTATGATGCTGGCCGGAAGGGTTGTTCGTTTCTCATGCATCGTCGTCGTTCTTCAAATTACACCGACGCAGGCCACGCCGACCGGTACAGATCATAGATAGGGTGACCCCAACCAGAGCACCCGTTCAAGCAGGCGTTTTGCAAATGGTCGTGAACGGAGACCATGCAGCGTCACCTCTTCCGCAGAGGAAATAGCCAGGTCGATCCTTCGTTCCAAGGCTTGCGTAAATCCGCGATCAAAAACTTCAAGATCGACCTCGAAATTCAGCCTCAGCGACCGCGGATCGATATTTGAGGATCCGACATAGGACCAGCAGCCGTCGATCGCCATCAGTTTCGAATGGTTGAAAGGCCCCGTTGCCCGCCAGATACGGCAGTAGTTTTTCAGCATCTGGTCGAATTGCGCCGTCATGGCGAGATCGATGAGTTTCAGGTTGTTGGCGCTCGGCACGACGATATCGACCACCACGCCGCGCCGGGCAGCCGTGATCAGTGCCGTAATCAGTTCCCGGTCGGGCAGGAAATAGGGCGAGACGATCTTGATCGAGGACCGGGCGATCGAAAAAGCGCCCATCAGCATCTTCTGGTTCGTCTCGACACTGCGGTCCGGACCGGAAGAGACGGTACGCATGATCGTCGGCGAACCGGGCTGGGCGTCGGGGGTTGGCACCTTCCAGGCCTCGCCCTCCAGTTTCTCGTCGGTCGAGAATTCCCAGTCCGCCGCCGAAATCGCCAGGAGATCGGCGACAACCGGGCCGGTTACCCTGAAATGCGTGTCGGCGGCGCATTTTTCACCGCTGAATTCGCAGGAAAAACCTTCGCGGATATTCATTCCGCCGGTGAAGGCTGTTCTGCCATCGATGACCATGATCTTGCGGTGAGTGCGCAGGTTCGCATAGGGCAGGCGCAAGCCGGTAATGACATTGCCGTTGAACACATCGACGTTGACACCGCCTTCACGCAGCATGCCGAGCACGCTCGGCACCGAATAACGTGCACCAACGGCATCGATGAGAACCCGGACCTCGACGCCGCGCCGCGCCGCTGCACTGAGCGCCTCGATGAACCGAACGCCGATCCGGTCACGGTCGAAAATATAGGTTTCGAGCAGGATGGAACGGCCCGCCCGCCCTATCTCTTCGATCATCGCCCCATAGGCTGCATCGCCGTTGTCGAAGGCAGAAATCGTATTGCCGGTCGTCAAGTGGTGCCGGGTGACGCGATCACCGAGTGTCTTCATCGCCCGGAACCGGTAGCCGAAATCCTCGATCACCTGATCGTCGGTCGCATCATAGGAGGCGAAATCGAAACGCTCCGCCCCTTGCAACAGCGAGCGACGATCACCGATGACGTTACGGCGAATCCGATTTACGCCAGCGATCATATAGAATGCGGCGCCGACGATGGGCGACAGCAGGATGACGCCGACCCAGCCGACCGCGGAGCGGACTTCTTCCTTGGTCATGGTCGCATGAATGGCCGCAGACGCGCCGGCCACCACCGAGATAATGAACAGGATGTGCGGCCAATAGGCGTCGAAAAGCGAGATCATGGCGTCCAATATAGGGACGCCATGAAGCTAGGCAATGCGGCTAGACAATTGGAGAAATCAGCGGCTTACGCCGAAAGCTCCCCTGCGAACTTTTCAAGCCCGCGCTCCACCTTGTCGAACATGTCGTCGACCTGTGCGTCGGTGATGATCATCGGCGGGCAAAACGCGATCGAATCGCCGATCGCGCGGCTGATGACGCCTTCGTCCATCAGATACCCGAACAGCTTCGGCCCGAGCTGCCCGGCTGCAAAGCCTTCGCGCGATGCAAGTTCGAAGGCGCCGATCAAGCCGACGCCGCGGTGTTCGATGACCAGCGGATGATCAGCGATCGATTTCAGCCGCGCCAAAAATTTCGGGCTGAGCGCCCTGACATTGCCGACAAGATCGCGCTCTTCGATGATCCTGATATTCTCCAATGCGACGGCAGCGGCAACAGGATGGCCGGCAGCTGTGACGCCATGGCCGAATGTGCCGATCTTCGCCGATTCATCCGCCAGCGGCTGGTAGACATTCTCGTTGATCAAAAGCGCCGAGATCGGCTGATAGGAAGACGAAATCTGCTTCGACAGCGTCATCATGTCGGGCTGCAGCGCATATGTCGTCGTGCCGAACATCTCGCCCGTGCGGCCGAAACCGCAGATCACTTCATCAGCAATGAACAGGACATCGTATTTCTTCAGAACCTTCTGGATCGCTTCCCAGTAACCGGCCGGCGGGACGATGACGCCGCCCGCCCCCATGACCGGCTCGCCGATGAAGGCGGCGACCGTTTCGGGGCCTTCCTTGAGGATCAGGTCTTCCAGATCCTTTGCGCAGCGTTCGACGAACTGGGCCTCGGTTTCGCCCTCTGTCTTGAAAGCGCGGTAATGCGGGCAGCTCGTGTGCAGCACACGCGCGATCGGCAGGTCGAAGGAGCGGTGATTGTTCGGCAGGCCGGTCAGGCTGGCCGAGGCGATGGTGACGCCGTGATAGCCCTTGGTGCGGGAAATGATCTTCTTCTTGTCTGGCTTTCCGAGCGCATTCGACCGGTACCAGACGATCTTCATCGCCGTATCATTGGCTTCCGAACCTGAATTGGTGAAATAGGCCTTTGACATCGGCACCGGCGCCATCTCGATGAGCTTCTCGGCAAGCTCGACGGAGGGGCTGTGCGTGCGCGCCGTGAATGTATGGTAATAGGGCAGCTTCGCCATCTGCTTGGCAGCAGCTTCCACCAGACGGCTCTCGCCGAAACCTACGCCGACGCTCCAGAGACCCGCCATGCCCTCGATATACTGCTTGCCGGCATTGTCGTAGACATGGATGCCTTCGCCGCGCTCGATCACCAGCGCGCCGTCGCGCTCCAGCGCCCGTGCGTTCGTGTAGGAATGCAGATGGTAGGCCTTGTCACGGGCCTCGATGGAATTGGGCTGGATCGTCACTGGCTGTTCTCCTCTCGCACGAACGCGAATAGGAAATTCATAAGAGGAATTAAGCGGATTTCCAGCCCTTAAACGCGATTTGGTCGAGCCCGCCGTTTAAAATAATTGACGGGCTCATGACTAAATTTCAACCGGGCTCCTAACGCACGGTCATCGCCGCGATTGGCGGCTCGGCTTGAGCCGGGATCGGGCTCTTGTACTCCTGCCCCTTGTGCCGGCGCTTGAGATCGGCCCATGCAGCTTCGCGCAACTGTTCGCTGGTCATCGCCGCAAGCCCCGTGGCCGCCATCACCTTTGCAACGGAAGCCAAGCCCTTGTGGGCAAGCGCGCTTTTGCCCTGCGCCACCACCTGCCAGGTATGAAGCTGCGTGCCGATCGCAAGCGTCGCACCATAGGCCTGCACCGTCGGCACAACCCAGCTGACATCGCCCACATCGGTGGAACCGCCCATCTGGCGAAGTTCGTTATGGGCAGGCAGGATGAAGTCAGCGAGTGGGATATCCCGCTGTTCGAGACGCTCCTGCGCCCAGCTTGCCGCGACATCCTCGGGCGTCAGCGTGGCGCGGATCTTTTCAGCAAACGCAACATCCTCGGCATCGAAGGCCGGCGGCCCCATGCTGTCCCAGATGTCCTGCATCGTGTCCATCAGCGGCGTGTTGACCACAAGGTTGGAAACGCCGGCAAGCGTGACGGCTTCCACTTTGGTTTCAGTCATCAGCGCGGCACCTTCCGCGACCTTCTTCACCCGCTCGATCAGCGCAAAGAGGCCGGAAAGGTCTGCAGCGCGAACGACATAGCGAACCTTCGCATGCGCCTGAACGACGTTCGGGGAAATTCCGCCGGCATCCAGAATGGCATAATGGATACGGCAGTCGGACTGCATATGCTCGCGCATATAATTGACACCGACGCTCATCAGTTCGACGGCATCGAGCGCGCTGCGCCCCAGTTCCGGCACGGCAGCGGCATGGGCAGCACGGCCGGTAAAGGTGAAATCGATGCGGCAATTGGCAAGCGAGGTCTCGCGCTGCACGCCGGCAAAATTGCTCGGATGCCAGCTGATGGCGATATCGACATCGGAAAACGCGCCGTCACGCACCATGAAGGCCTTGGCAGCACCACCTTCTTCCGCCGGGCAGCCGTAATATCTTACTCGACCGGGCGTGCCTGTCTTTTCGAGCCAGTCCTTGAGCGCTGTTGCGGCAAGCATGGACGCAGACCCAAGCAGGTTGTGGCCGCAGCCATGACCGTTCGCACCCGCCACCAGCGGATCATGCTCCGTCGCATCCGCCTTCTGGCTGAGACCCGCAAGCGCATCATATTCACCGAGGAAAGCGATGACCGGACCGCCACTGCCTGCCTCACCCATGACGGCGGTCGGGATTTTGGCAACAGCATCGGTAATCCGGAACCCTTGCGCTTCCAGCATCTCGCGATGGGCGGCGGCAGACTGGGTTTCCATGTAGCAGGTTTCGGGCGTCTCCCAGACCTGGTTCGCCAATTCCGCAAACACTTCCGTCTTACGGTCCACGAGATCCCAGACGAGAGGGAGGTTCGAATTGCCTTCTGTCATGAACAGCCGCCTTGAGTTTTAGTTATGGAATGCAGTGACTGCATACCTATCCCTTTCCGCCGCGAGCGCAACGCATAATGCAAAGAATTAAGGCTATGCGCATCAATTGGGCAGCAGCATCGCAGTTGTGATCCAAACCTAAATCTTACCGTCTCGACAACCGGTCGATAATCGCTATTCTCGCGCGCCACGGGAAGCAGACACGCTGAGCGAGTAACGCTTCACCGCAAAACAAATATGGAGTGGATGCGCAAAGGCCAAGCATGACGTTCTGCATTTCGCAGTCGATATGGAAGATTATTCCTTAGACAGTCGAAGGGCATGACGACCGCATGATCCTGCAGTTTCACCCGAGATGGGGACATATATTTCGACCGGCAAGCGTCAACACCTGCCGGTCAGGAGGTGACAAACACAGGACTTGGCAAAAAGATGCGGCAAAACGCATCATAATCAGGGAAATCAACCGTGCTGGCAAAGCCGGCACAGGTAGGGAGACTAATTGATGAAACGTACACTTACTCTCGCAGCGGCAGCGCTTCTGTCCGCAACGTTCTTTGCAGGCGCAGCCAGCGCCAAGACCTTCGTATATTGCTCCGAAGGTTCTCCGGAAGGCTTCGATCCGGGCCTCTACACCGCCGGCACGACCTTCGATGCTTCGGGCCACCCGATCTACAGCCGCCTGCTCGAGTTCAAGCCGGGCACGACGCAGCCGGAAGCAGGTCTCGCCGAGAGCTGGGACATTTCTTCTGACGGCACCGTCTACACCTTCAAGCTGCGCAAGGGCGTCAAGTTCCAGACCACGGATTACTTCACCCCGACCCGCGACTTCAATGCTGACGACGTTATCTTCTCGCTCGGCCGTCAGATCGACGAAAAGAACGCCTGGAACAAGTACATCACCGGCGGCACCTGGGAATATGCCGAAGGCATGGGCTTCCCGAAGCTGATCAAGTCGATCGAAAAGGTCGATGACCTGACCGTCAAGATCACGCTCAACCGTCCGGAAGCGCCGTTCTTGGCCAACATCGCCATGCCTTTCGCTTCGATCCTGTCGAAGGAATATGCCGACAGCCTCGAAAAGGCCGGCACCAAGGAACAGCTGAACCAGCAGCCGGTCGGCACCGGTCCGTTCACTTTCGTCGCTTACCAGCAGGATGCGATCATCCGCTACAAGAAGAACGCCGATTACTGGGGCGGCGCTCCGAAGATCGACGATCTCGTCTTCGCGATCACCACCGACGCTGCCGTTCGTTACCAGAAGCTCAAGGCCGGCGAATGCCACCTGATGCCTTACCCGAACGCTGCCGACGTTGAATCGATGAAGTCGGACCCGAACCTGGAAGTTCTGGAGCAGGAAGGCCTCAACATCGCCTACCTCGCCTACAACACGACCCAGGCTCCGTTCGACAAGCCGGAAGTTCGTATCGCGCTGAACAAGGCGATCAACAAGAAGGCCATCGTTGATGCTGTCTTCCAGGGCATGGCAACACCTGCCACCAACCCGATCCCGCCGACCATGTGGTCCTACAACAACGAGACCAAGGACGACACCTACGATCTGGACGCCGCCAAGAAGATGCTTGAAGAAGCAGGCGTCAAGGATCTGTCCATGAAGGTCTGGGCAATGCCGGTTTCGCGCCCGTACATGCTCAACGCACGTCGTGCTGCTGAAATCATGCAGGACGATTTCGCCAAGATCGGCGTCAAGGTCGAGATCGTTTCCTACGAATGGGCTGAATACCTGTCCCGTTCGAAGGACAAGAACCGTGACGGTGCCGCCATCCTCGGCTGGACCGGCGACAACGGCGACCCGGACAACTTCCTCGACACCCTGCTCGGCTGCGATGCCGTCGGCGGCAACAACCGTGCGCAGTGGTGCAACCAGGAATTCGATGCCCTCGTGAAGAAGGCCAAGTCGACTTCTGACCAGGCTGAACGCACCAAGCTCTATGAGCAGGCGCAGGTCATCTTCAAGAAGGAAGCTCCCTGGGCAACCCTGGACCACTCCCTGTCGGTTGTTCCGATGCGTAAGGGCGTAACCGGCTTCACCCAGAGCCCGCTCGGCGACTTCACCTTCGAAGCAGTCGATATCGCCGAGTAATCAGGCACCATCACAACTTTTTGCCGCGGGACGCGTTGCGTTTCCCGCGGCATTTTCTTATGAGATGCCTAAAAATATGGCGGTGACGCCATTATGACCGGGTCTGCGGCTTGACAAAAGCCATGGAACCGGCCCGCTCCTTTTCCGCAAAGGCTTAAAATGTTTGGCTTCCTTCTGCGGCGCCTCGCCGTCCTGATCCCGACTTTTATCGGGGTCTCCATCATCGCTTTCTCCTTCATCCGGCTTCTGCCGGGCGATCCGGTCGCGCTCCTTTCGGGTGAGCGCGTCATGTCTCCGGAGCGCCACGCGCAGATCAGCGCGCAACTCGGCATGGACCGGCCGATGATCATCCAGTATTTCGATTATCTCGGCGGCGTTCTGACCGGCGACTTCGGCACTTCGATCGTCTCCAAGAAGCCGGTTCTGGATCAGTTCCTGACATTGTTCCCGGCAACGGTGGAACTGTCGTTTTGCGCCATCATCATCGCTGTGGCTCTCGGCATTCCGGCCGGCATCATCGCCGCCGTGAAGCGCGGATCGATCTTCGACCAGGGACTGATGGGCATCGCGCTTGTCGGTTATTCGATGCCGATCTTCTGGTGGGGCCTGCTTCTCATCATCCTGTTCTCCGGCATTCTGCAATGGTTCCCGGTCACGGGCCGCATATCGCTGATGTTCTATTTCCCGCAGGTCACCGGTTTCATGCTGATCGACTCGCTGATTTCGGGCCAGAAAGGCGCGTTCGCCTCGGCACTCAGTCATCTGGCGCTGCCGTCGATCGTGCTCTCCACCATTCCTTTGGCCGTCATCGCCCGCCAGACGCGATCGGCCATGCTGGAAGTGCTTTCCGAAGACTATGTCCGCACCGCCCGCGCAAAAGGCCTGTCGCCGTTCCGCGTCATCGGCGTCCATGCACTGCGCAATGCCATGATCCCGGTCGTCACCACCGTCGGCCTTCAGGTCGGCGTCATGCTGGCCGGCGCCATCCTGACCGAGACGATCTTCTCCTGGCCGGGCATCGGCAAGTGGATCCTCGATAGCGTATTCCGTCGTGACTATGCCGTCATCCAGGGAGGCCTGCTCTTGATCGCCGCGATCATCATGACCGTCAACCTGATCGTCGATCTGCTCTACGGCCTAGTCAATCCGCGTATTCGCCACTAAGAAGGAGCAAAATCCCATGGCCGACGCCACACTTGCACAAAAGGCTGCGGAGCCCGTCTCCAGCTCCCAGATGCGACGCCAGATGCTCAAGGAGTTCTGGTTCTACTTCTCCGAAAACCGCGGCGCCGTCATCGGTCTCTACGTTTTCGTCGCTCTCGTTTTGGTGGCGATCTTCGCGTCTCTGATCGCGCCGCATTCGCCGTTCGAACAATACCGCGACGCCGTGCTGAAGCCACCGGCATGGGTCGAGGGCGGTAGCTGGACCTTTGTCCTCGGCACCGATCCGATCGGCCGTGACATTCTTTCCCGCCTGATCTACGGCGCACAATATTCGCTGTTCGTCGGCCTGGTCGTCACCACGCTGTCGCTGGCCGCCGGTATCATCGTCGGCGTCATCGCCGGTTATTATCGCGGCTGGGTCGATACGATCATCATGCGCCTGATGGACATGATCCTCGCTATTCCATCGCTACTTCTCGCGCTCGTGCTCGTCACTATTCTCGGTGCCGGCCTCAACAGTGCGATGATCGCGATTGCCGTGACGCTGCAGCCGCATTTCGTGCGCCTGACCCGCGCTGCCGTGATGGCGGAAAAGTCGCGCGATTACGTGACGGCTGCCCGCATCGCCGGTGCTAGCCCGCTTCGCCTGATGTTCCGCACCATTCTGCCGAACTGCACCGCACCGCTGATCGTGCAGGCGACGATGTCGTTCTCCAACGCCATTCTCGATCTCGCCGCTCTCGGCTTCCTCGGTATGGGCGTGCAGCCGCCGTCTCCGGAATGGGGCACGATGCTGGCCGAAGCTCGCGAATTCATACTTCGTGCCTGGTGGGTCGTCACCTTCCCGGGCCTTGCAATCCTCATCACCGTTCTTGCCATCAACCTGATGGGCGACGGCCTGCGCGATGCGCTTGATCCGAAGCTGAAGAGGTCCTGATCATGTCGCTTCTGCAAATCGATAATCTCACCGTCGAATTCGAAACCTCGACCGGCTGGTTCCGCGCCGTGGACGGCGTCTCGGTTTCCGTCGACAAGGCCGAAGTGCTCGCCATCGTCGGGGAATCCGGCTCCGGCAAGTCTGTCTCCATGCTGGCCGTGATGGGTCTTTTGCCGGCAACGGCAAAGATCACCGCCGACCGCATGCTATTTGAAGGCAAGGATATCCAGAAGCTCAGCCCGGCCGAGCGCCGCAAGCTGATCGGCAAGGATATCGCCATGATCTTCCAGGAGCCGATCGCCAGCCTCAACCCGTGCTTCACGGTCGGCTTTCAGATCGAGGAAGTCCTGCGCATTCATCTCGGCTTGGGCAGAAAGGAGCGCCGTGCGCGCGCCATCGAACTGTTCAATCAGGTCGGTCTTCCCAACCCGGAAGAACGCATGAACGCTTATCCCCATCAGATGTCGGGCGGTCAGTGCCAGCGCGTGATGATCGCCATCGCCATCGCCTGTAATCCCAAGCTGCTGATCGCCGACGAGCCGACCACTGCGCTCGACGTGACGATCCAGAAGCAGATCCTCGATCTGATCATGGACCTGCAGGCTCGCACCGGAATGGGCCTGATCATGATCACCCACGACATGGGCGTGGTGGCCGAAACCGCCGACCGCGTCGTCGTGCAGTACAAGGGCCGCAAGATGGAGGAAGCCGACGTGCTTTCCCTGTTTGAAAACCCGAAGAGCAATTACACCAAGGCGCTTCTGGCAGCACTGCCCGAAAACGCCACCGGTGATCGCCTGACCACGGTATCCGCCTTCTTCGACGGCAACCCGGAACCGGCACCTTCCGCAGGAGCATCGGCATGAGCGAGACAAAGACCACCGACACCATGCTCGAAGTTCGCGACATCAAGCGCGACTACGAACTGCCGGGCGGCTTCATGAAGCCGAAAAAGATGCTTCACGCGGTAAAGGGCGTTTCCTTCAAGCTGGAACGCGGCAAGACGCTGGCAATCGTCGGAGAATCGGGCTGCGGCAAGTCCACGCTTGCCCGCATGATCACCTTCATCGACGAGCCGACATCCGGCGAACTGATCATCGACGGCAAGAAGATGGACACCCGCCCGGGCCACCTGACGCCGGAAATGCGCCAGAAAGTGCAGATCATCTTCCAGAATCCTTACGGCTCGCTCAACCCGCGCCAGAAGATCGGCGACGTTCTCGGCGAACCGCTTGCGATCAACACCGACATGTCGGCCAACGACCGCCGCGACCGCGCCACCGAAATGCTGATCAAGGTCGGCCTCGGCCCGGAACACTACAATCGTTACCCGCACATGTTCTCCGGCGGTCAGCGCCAGCGTATCGCCATTGCGCGCGCTCTGATGATGAACCCGAAGCTGCTCGTGCTCGACGAACCGGTTTCTGCGCTTGACTTGTCGGTTCAAGCCCAGGTTCTGAACCTGCTTGCCGACCTGCAGGACGAGTTCAACCTCACCTACGTCTTCATCAGCCACGACCTCTCGGTCGTTCGCTACATAGCCGACGAGGTGATGGTGATGTATTTCGGCGAAGCGGTTGAATACGGCACGCGCGACGAGGTGTTTTCCAACCCGAAGCACGAATACACGCAGACGCTGTTCAAGGCGACGCCGAAGGCCGACGTGGACTCCATCCGGGCGCGTATTGCGGCGAAGAAGGCTGCTTCGGCGGCTTGAGCCCGGCTGCCCACTCTAGACATTGGACCGGAGAGAGAAATCTCTCCGGTCTTTTTTATTCAACGAACACCCTCACCGTCGCAGCCCTGCCGGCTGCATCGATCACCGTCAGCGTCGAAAACCCCGCCCCTTCCGGTTGCCATTCATTCGTCCGCCGGCGGGAGAGAGCATCCAGCGGCTTGCCGTTGGCGAGCCAGCGGAAAGGCGGACGGCCGCCCTGCAGTTTCAACACGAGCGGCGAAAGTTCGCCCGACGAAGCGCCGAGATCAACCTTCGCCCCTTCCGGCGGATAGACAATCTGCGGCGCAGTCTCGCGGGATGACGAGCGGATAAGCCCGCTTGCGGTGACCGCAAACCGTCGCTGGGCGATCGGCAGATCGGATTGCGCCAGCCGCACGGCACCGGTCGGTGCGGCTGGATGCGGCGTGAACGGCACGCCGGAGCGAGAAAACGCCTCGAACAGGATCGGCGCCGCCGTCTGGTAACCGGCAATGCCCGGCACCGCGCCATTATCCGGCCGTCCGACCCAGACGCCGAGCACATAACGCCCTTCATAACCAACCGACCAGGCATCGCGATAACCGTAACTTGTGCCGGTCTTGTAGGCGATGCCGAGCTTCCGGCTGCCGGTCGGCGGCAACACGTCGGAGAGAATATCCGTCACATTCCAGATCGCCTGCCGCTCCAGGAGCATCTCGCTGTCGAGCACTTCCGGCTGTTCGTCGATGCCATTGCCGACGCGCACCGGCTGCCCGCCATTGGCAAGCGCTGCATAGGACTGCACCAGATCTTTCAGCGTGACGCCAACCCCGCCAAGCCCGATCGCCAACCCCGGCGCTTCGCTGGGGGGCAGAACGGGGCGCACATCGGCACGGCGAAAACGGATCATCAACCGTGACGGACCCACCGCATCGAGCAACCTGACCGCAGGCACATTGAGTGACAATTGCAGCGCCTGCCTGACCGTCACATCGCCCTGATAGGTCATGTCGAAATTTTTAGGCCGGTACCCGAAGAAATCCGCCGGCCGATCCTCGATCATGGTTTCCTGGGAAACCAGCCCCTGCTCGAAAGCCAGACCATAGATGAACGGCTTCAGCGTCGAGCCCGGCGACCGCAATACGCGCGTCATGTCGATCCAGCCGGAACGCCCCGCATCGAAATAATCGGCCGAACCTACTTCAGCGACGATCTCGCCGGTTGTCGCATCCGCCATCACCATGGCAAGCGAAACCTTTGGGGCGAGCTTGGCAGAGGCCTCGCGCGCCACGTCCTCCAGCTTCCTCTGGATGCCGCGCTTGAGCGTCGTGCGATATTCCTCGGCCTTCGGCTGCTTGCGGATGGCGGCTTCGGCCAGATGCGCGGCTAAGGCTGGCAATTGCAGCCTTAGCCGCGGCACCGCATCGAGAGAAGCCCGCTCCGCCTCGCCCTCGCCCGTCACCTCGGCCACTGCCGGACGCGTCAGCACCCGTTCGCGCGCGGCATGAGCCGCCTGCGGATGGCGATCCGGCCGACGGGATTCCGGCGATTGCGGCAGGGCGACGAGAAGAGCCGCTTCCGCCACCGTCAACCGTTTTGGCTCCTTGCCGAAATAAGCAAGGCTCGCGGCCCTCACCCCTTCCAGATTGCCGCCATAGGGCGCGCGGGTGAGATAGAGTTCAAGGATCGCCGTCTTGTCCAGGCGACGTTCGATCTGGACGGCGCGTGCAAGCTGCAGGAGCTTTGCCGAGAACGATCGGGTCTCGCGCGGCTCGATCAGCCGCGCCACCTGCATGGAAAGCGTCGAGGCACCGGAGACGATCCGGCCATTGGTCAGAAGCTGAAAGGCGGCGCGGCCGATCGCCAGCGGATCGATGCCACCATGCTCGTAGAACCGCCGATCCTCGTAGCCGATCAGCATGGCAAGGAAACGCGGATCGACATCCTCGATATCGGTATTTAGCCGCCAGCGCCCTTGCGGCGTCGCAAACGCCCGCAGCAATTCGCCATCCGCATCCAGCACTTCGCGCGAAGTGACCGTAGCATTCTCAAGCGGTGGCGGATAGGCGCGATCGGCCCAGTCGAGACCGAGGGTCACCGCTCCCGCCAGCAAGAGGCAGGCACCGAAACCGATCGAGAATTTCCAACGTTTTTTCATGGTGCTGAACGCCGCTTACGGAGCCGCCAGAACCTCCATCTTGCCCATCGCCGTCCGGCCCGAAAACTGCGGACGGTACATGTCATCCACCTGTGCGGCCGGATGATCGTAAACGCCCGGCGTCACGGCGCGCACCACATAGGCGAGCGTGATCTGCCGGTTGTCACCCTGGGCACGGTTGAAGGCGGCAACGAAGCGGTCGTTGCGGAATTCCGTATGCGCCGCCTGCACTTCCTCGATCCAGTCAAAATTGGCAAGATTGGCGCTGTTGACGATAGACGGATTGTCGATCTCGAAACCGGCCGGAAGAAGATCGGTAACAACGATGCGCGACGGCCAGTCATTGGTCTCCGTCACGTTGAGAACAACGACATAACGCTCGTTCTGCTTCGCCTCGCTGACATTCGTTTCCTCGCCTGCCATCGTGTAATAGGTCCGCGAAATCTCGAACCCGTCACCTCCGGCCGGTAAAGGCATGGCCGGCGCGGCAACCGTGGTAATGGCTGCAGACAAGGCATCGCCACTGTCATTGCGGATGGTCAGCGGATGATCGAGCAACACGTCACCTGCCATCTGCGACATCAGCGTGCCGCTATGGGCGGCACCATTGACGTTCAAACGTAGGTTCTCATCGCCATTCTGCAGCGCGCGGGCAGCAAGCAGCATCCAGGTCTGTTCCTGGGTGCTGGTGTACTTTTTCTGCGCCCATTCCTTGGCAACGACATCCGCCAAGGCTGGCACGATCGGCGGCACCGGACGACTTTCCGCTGCAAGCGCCAGAACCGCAGCACCGTCACGCAGCGACGACCCGTAATCGGAGCGGGCGAGGCTTACCTTGTGCACCTGCGCATTTTCCGACATCTGCAACGCATCGCCAAAGATCGCCTGCGAGCGCTGGCCATCGCCGTAAAGCGAAAGTGCTGCCGCGATATGCGCCTTCGCCAGCGGCGTCGGGAAATCGGACAGCATCGTATCGGCGTAATAGCGCAGATCGCTGATCGCAGCCTTGCGGTTACGGGCGAGAACATAGAGCGCATAGGCGATCTGGTTGCCCTGATCGCGCACGTTCGTCGTGTAGGCGAGCGTGTTCTGCAGGTTTTCCAGCGCCTGCACCAGTGGCCGTTCCGGCACTTCATATCCCTGCTCACGGGCCCGCGAGAGGAAATCGCTGACATAGGCATCGAGCCAGAGATCATTGCCCGCGCCATCCGGACCCCAGAGGCCGAAACTGCCGGCGGACGCCTGGAAGGACAGCACGCGATAGATTGCGTCCTGTACGCGTTTCTTCACCTCCGCATCGTCGGCAAGCCCGTTCTGCACCGCCATCTCGCTCAGGTAGAGAAGCGGCAAAGCCCGGCTCGTCGTCTGCTCGGCGCAGCCGTAAGGATAACGGTCGAGGCTCATCAGCAGCGCCGGTATATCGAACGCATTGGAACGGCTGATATTGACGCTGACCGATGCCCCCTGCAGCACGCTGTCGGCAAGCAGGTTGCCATCGACAGTGACACTCGCGCCGGGCTTGAGATCGACCAGCCGCCGTTCCGTCATCGGCATCGCCGCCGGGCGGACCGGGATGTGGAGCATCTGATCGACGGAGAGGCCGGCACTATTGGCAAGCCTGATCGACAGCGTGCCATCGCCCGGCTCGATACCGACCAGCGGCAGGGTGAGGCTGGTCTTGCCACCTGCAGTCAGTTCCACCGGTTTGATCGCACTCTGGCCGACTGCCACCGCATCGCTGGTTTCTACGGTCAGATCGTAGGTTCCGGCTGGGCCATCGGTATTGGCGATGTCGAGCCTCAGATTGCTGTCGTCGCCGGGTGCCAGAAAGCGCGGCAGGCTGGACGTGATGACGATCGGATCACGGATGATGACATCCTTCACCCCATGTCCGACACCGGATTTCGACCAGGCGACGGCCATGACCCGCGCCGTGCCGTTGAACTGCGGGATATCGAAAGAGACGTTCGCCTTGCCTTCACCATCGAGCTTCACCGGACCGGAGAAGAAGGCGACCAGCTTTTCCTTCGGCGGGCTGGCCTGCAGCGCCATGCTGCCGCCATCGCCACCGGTCCTCAAACGCCCGGTCGCACCCAGCGAACCATCGATCAGCCGGCCATAGATATCGCGGATTTCCAACCCCAGACGACGCTGGCCGAAATACCAGTCATCGGGTGCCGGCGGTTCATACCGGGTGAGATTGAGAATGCCGACATCGACGGCCGCGATGGTCACATAGGCGTCTTCGTTCGCACCCGCACCGGCGACCTGCAGCGAGAGTTCTAGCGGCTGGCGCGGCAGCGTCTTTTCCGGCGCGTCGATTGAAATCGAAAGATCACGGGCCCCGGGATCGACCTTCAGCCATGTGATCCCGATCGCCCGCATCGGCATCCGGTTTTCGCGCGCTTCGCCGGGGCGATAAAGGGTTGCGGTCACATAGGAACCTGCGCCCCAATCCGCAGTCACCGGAATTTCGACCTCACCGCCATTTTCTGCAATGCTCGCGGTCTCGACCGAGATCAACTCTTCCGAACCGGCCATCACCATCAGCTCGCCGGCATAACGCGACGAGATTTTCAGCTTGGCGGTATCACCGATCTTGTAGCTCGGCTTGTCGAGCGCCACTTCCAGCGCATCCGGCGTTTCGGTCGAGCTGGCGGTCACGAACCAGCCGGCGTCAAACTCGACGCTGGAGGCCGGGCCGCCTATATCGGCGGTTTCGACCTCGAGCCGATAACGTCCCCACTCGACGGGAACGGAAACGCGCCCGCCATCCGTCGTCACATCAACGGTGCCGTTTGAAACCTGACGCGTGCGAGTGATCGGCTCGTAACGCCAGGAATTGCCGTCGCGATACCACTGGTAATCCCGCTCGACTTTCACGAGCTTCCACGGCAATCCTTTCAGCGACTGCTTTGCCCCGGCGTCGTTGACAAGGATGACGTTGAAATTACCCACCGCACCCTCCGGCAGATCACCGGAAAACTCCGGTTTGATGCCGATCCGCGGGCCGTCAGCCTTCACCGGCAGCGACAGGTTGCGCTCTATCGCCCTTCCGCCCGTCTCCTGCATGCGCACGACGATATCGGCATTGATCAGTTTTGTCGTCGAAGGCAGTTCCGCCACATCCGCGTCGAACGTGGCCTTGCCGTCCTCGTCCGTATCATCCAGCGCATCGAGCGGGATGCGGACTGTTTCGGTCTCTTCCTCGTCGGCAAGGCCGAACTGATAACCGGGGAAGGCAGCATTTTCTCGTGTTGGCTTGAGTGCAATCTCGCCTTCGAGGCCGAGACCGGCCGCAGGCGCGCCGTAGAGATAACGCCCGTCGATGGAAACCTTGGCCGGCTCACCGACTACGATCTCCTTGGCTTCGCTCGACATGTCGAATTCGATACGATCCGGCACGAAATCGTCGACCAGGAAAGTCTTTTCACCGATCGCCGAACCCTTGGGATCGGTAAACACCTGCATCGTCCAGGTGCCGCGCATCGACGTGTCCTGCAACGGCAGATCGAGCGTATAACCGCCGATATCGCCGTTCCTCACCATCCGCCGATCTTCCACACCATCGGGGCGCAGGAAAACGAAGGTAAGCGGCAGGTTCTCGATCGCAGTTGCATCGACATTGCGGGCAAGCGCGCTGGCATGCACCACCTCGCCGGGGCGATAGATACCGCGTTCAGTCCAGGACAGAAGATCGATCGCGCCGGGAGCCGGACGGCCGGTGACGCCACGGTCGGAGAGATCGAAGCCGGCGCGGGTCATGTCGAGGAAGACATAATCCTTGCCTTCGCTCTGCGCGGAAAGCACCGCCGGCACCATGGCCGCCGTGCCGCGCATCAGGCCGGCGGTGAAGGTGGCGCGGCCATCCGCATCCGTCTTCGCCGTGCCGAGGATCTCGTTGTTCTTGGCAAGAAGCTGTAGATCGACACCTTCGATCGGCTTGGCAGACCCGAGCGCGCGGGCAAACACATGCAGCCCATCGGTGCCGGCATAGGTGGTGAGACCGATATCTGAAACGACGAACCACTGCGTCGCCTTGTTGTCCCATTCCTGATTGACGGCATTGGCAGCAGATGCCGTCAGCACATAGACGCCGGGCCTGCGTTCCGGCAGCGCCTCATCGACCGGGAAACTGGTCGTCACATCCTTATTCATATCCTGACCAAGATCGATCGTACCCTGCCAGACCAGTTCGCCGTTTTCCTGCTCGATACGGTCTGCGCTATAGCCGCTCATCTGGGTGAGGAACTGCGAATTGGTCAGCAAAGGCGCAATATTGCGGTCGCCGATCCGGTAGAGTTTCAGGTTGGCGCGTTCTGTATTGACCGACACGATCGGGATGCCGCGGCGCGCAGTCGACGGCAGCACGAAGCTGTCGCCAGTAAACCGTACCATCGGCGAGCGGTCCTTGACGTAGAGGTCGAGATCCACCTGCGCCGGCAGCGGCTCGTCGACCGAGGACGGCAGGCCGCGGCGCAACGACAGCTTGTAGCGCTGGCCATGGGTCAGGCCCTCGACACAGACCTGGTTATCCTTGGCTTCCATCGCCTTCGGCGCCTGCCCGTCAAGCGTGACGAAAGGCGCATAATCGACACCTGCCTTCACCAGCGGTTCGGAAAACTGCACGCAGGCGCGCGGATTGGCGCTGTCGGCATCGACCGTATTACCGGTCACACGAAAACCTTGACGCTCGCGCAGATCGTTATAGGCGGCCTGGACAGTGCGGGCGCTGGTGAGCGCGAGGCTCTGTTTATAGGCGGTGAGCGCCTGACGATAGTTATGCTGCTTGGCAAGGGCTGCACCCAGCACGGCAAGCGCATCGGCGCGCGCCTGGGTGCTGCGGGACAAAAGATAGCCATTGATTGCCGCAAGCGTGCCTTCGCTATCTGCCGAACCATTGTTCTTGGCAATGCCGGCGGCACGCGCAAGTGCGATCCACAGGTCGCCGTCATCCGGTGCGAGCGACAGGGCGCCCTTGTAATTATAGATCGCCGTATCGACCCGTCCGGCAAGCAGTTCGGACTGCGCCACGGTTTTCAAGGTCTCGATGCCATAACCCTGCTGGTTGTCGCCGAGCGTCAAGCCATCCTTCTGCTCGCGCGCCTGTTGAAGCACTTCGTCGGAAAGGAATGTCAGTCGCGGCGGCGCGCCGATATCCGGCTGGGCAGCCACCTCGACAATCTTGCCGGCAACGGCGCCAGCAAACGTATTGAGCTGGCCGTGATCGGATTTGAGAAAGCACCACCTGGCTTTGACATTGTATGTGAAGGCGCGGCACTGGTTGTCGCCGATGCAGGCGGTCTCGCACTGGTCCTGGCTGACATTCTTCACGGTGCGAAGATCGAAGCCAAGATAGTCACCATCCACCGTCGTCTCGATCCGCCGTTCAGCCGCCGCAAGCGGCGAGGCCAGAAGGAAAGACGAGAAAAACAAAGCTGAAAAGCCGAAGATCGCGCGCCTAGACATTTGCAAGTCCCCTCGTGGCTGCCGTCGGATGCGCTGTTGTCCAATGTGGGAACCCGCTTGTCAACGACGTCATCCGGTTCGTCGAGGGGGAAATCAACCCGAAAGTGACGCTGCGAGAAAACTGCTCTACACAAAGCTGTGCCAGAAATGCCGTCTTGCACACTTAGATGACAGTGGCAGGCAGACAGTCTTGTGATGTAGAAGGCAGTCGATATGGCAATTCTGAACCTATTCAAGAACAGGCGTGCGGACGAGAAGGCGGAGCGGGCAAGCTTCGGCGCGCTTCTCGACGGCTATTCGATCGAGGTCATGCCGCGCACTGCGGCGAAGATCGAGAATTTCCGCGAGTTCCTGCCGGTAGGAATGCGCGTTTACATCGCTCATATCGATGGCACGCCGATCGAGGACATGGTTTCGACGGCAAAACGCCTGACCGACGATGGTTACGCGGTGATGCCGCATGTTCCCGCCCGCCTCATCCGCGACAAGGCAATGCTGGAAGACTGGATCAGCCGTTACGTGAACGAGGCTGGCGTCAGTCAGGCCCTGTTGCTGGCCGGTGGCCTCACCTCGCCAAGGGGCGATCTCGAAAGTTCGCTTCAGCTTCTCGAAAGCGGCCTGTTTGACCGTTACGGCTTCAAGCGCCTGCATGTCGCAGGTCATCCCGAAGGCAACAAGGATATCGACAGGGACGGCACGACGAGGCTCATCGACCGGGCCTTGAAGTTCAAGCAGGCCTATTCGGAAAACACCGATGCCGAGATGGCGATCGTCACCCAGTTTGCCTTCGATGCCGGATCGATAACCCGCTGGGCGGAGCGCATTGCCGATGCGGGCGTGACGCTGCCGATCCATCTGGGCGTTGCCGGCCCGACCAAGCTGCAGACGCTGATCAAGTTCGCCATTTCCTGCGGCGTAGGTCCGTCACTGAGCGTGCTGCAACGGCGCGCCATGGATCTGAGCAAACTGCTTGTTCCTTACGAGCCGGACGAGTTTCTAAGCGAGATCGCCAATTACAAGGCGACCCGTCCGCAAAGTCTGATCGAGCAGATCCATGTCTTCCCGCTCGGCGGTATAAGGGCAAGCGCCGACTGGGTGAACGAGCGAAAGCTCAAGAACAGAGTAGCGACACAGTAATCAGGTCGTGAGCGTGAAAAGGAAAACGGCGCGATCCGAAGACCGCGCCGCTTTTTATTCAGGATAAGAGATCGCGATCAGCCCGTGATATAGGGCAGGACCTCGACCGAACCGCGCCAGATCATCTCGATCGCAACGTAGAGAATGACGGCGAGACCGACATAGGCAATCCAGCGATGCTTGTTGAGCAGGCGGGCGATGAAGCTTGCCGCAATACCCATCAGGGCAATCGACAGAACAAGACCGAAAATCAGCACTTCAGGATGCTCGTGTGCGGCACCGGCAACAGCCAGCACGTTGTCGAGCGACATGGAGACGTCGGCGATGACGATCTGCCAGGCGGCCTGGGCAAAGGTCTTGCGCGGCGCACCGCCGGCAACCGTACCGTCGGCATTCAGGTCGCTGTCGGCAAGAGCTTCGTTGGCTTCGTCTTCATGGTGATGCGGTGTGCGCAGTTCGCGCCACATCTTCCAGCAGACCCACAAAAGCAACACGCCACCGGCAAGCAGCAGGCCGACGATCTGGAGAAGCTGAGTGGTGGCGAGAGCAAAACCGATACGCAGAACGGTGGCTGCGATAATGCCGACCAGAATCGCCTTGGCACGCTGTTCCTTCGGCAGGCCGGCAGCAGCCAGACCGATGACGATCGCGTTGTCGCCCGCCAGAACCAGATCGATCATGATAACTTGCGCGAGGGCGGACAAAGCCTCCGGCGTGAAAAATTCCATCATTTGACACCCTATCTCAAGATGGGGTGCCCCATGTCCTGACGAGCCTTGGAAACGTTACTGAAGCACGCAACGGGACACACCCGTGCAAAGCACGCTCTTTCAGACCAAAAACCATCACGACACCAGGCACCGGCATTGGAAAAATCCAGTCCGACATCACAGCTTGAAAACAAGCTGCCAGAGGGGCCCGGTCCTGGTCGAGCGAGATTTAGCGCCGCCTCCGCCGAAACTCAAGTGGTCAGCTCACGAAAGCGTCAGATCGTCGTGATCCAGACTGACGCAGACATGATTTGCCCGGCGGCGACGCGAACATCACCAGCGCCTCTTCATTTCGCAAGCCGTTTCTGTAAGCTGTCGAGGATCCGCTTTCCGAGCGCCTGATAATCCTCGTCGAAATGATGCCCGCCATCGATGGCGACTGTTTCCACGCCGGAAGGCTTCATAGAGGGACACGGATCATCGTCCTCTTCGGTGCCGTAGATGCACTGGACAAGGCCGCTCTTGATCTTGGCAATATCATCGACCGTCGTGCCACCCTCGCCGGCACCCGACATGCCGAGCCAACCGGTCACCGAGATCTCGAAATCGACCTCTTTCGACAGCGCCAGAAGGGAAAGCTGCTTCACCCGCCGCTTCGTCGCCTTGGGCAGAAGGTTGTAGGAGGCCGGGATGACATCAGCCCCGAACGAGTAACCGACAAGCACGACATTCGTCACACCCCATTTTTCCGTATAGGTATCGATGATGCGTTTCAGGTCATCCGCCGTTTCCTGCGGCGTACGCTTGGCCCAGAAATAACGCAGCGAATCGACACCGATGACAGGCACGCCCTGGGACTGAAGATAGCCCCCGAGTTCACTGTCGAGGTCACGCCATCCGCCATCGCCGGAATAGACGATTGCCATCGTATCCATCGCCGGCTTGGTTTCCAGAACGGTGAGTGGCAGGTCGAGCGCCCCTTCGGATTTTCCGGCCGCAAGCTGGTTCTGCAGCCATGTCGAAAGGTAATCCTCCGCATCCTCCGAGGTTTCCTTGGCAACGACATCGCCATGGGCCTGTTTCAGCGACAGGGCGTGCACCTTGCCGGCCTGATCGGCATCCGGCGTGAACGCGATCGTCACCGGAGCCGGCAGGGCGCCGTCGGTCAGGCCGTATACGATGCCGGTATCGGTCGGGCGTTTTTCCGCCGGCGTGCAGAGCTGCTTTTTCAGCGGAATGACTTCCGTCGGATCGACGGCAACAGCGCCGCCGATCGTCGCGAACGGGCTTTGCGCGATCATCGCAAGCGCAAGCGCCCCGCCCTCCTTCGCACCGGCCAGGATCGGGTGCCGGTATTCACGGTTCGCCACCCGGCGCTGCACCTGCTGGGAGAGATCCTCGATATCGGAGACCATGTAGATACAGTCTCCGTCATCGGCCGAAAGCGACTGCATGTAGGAGGGGAAATCGATGCCGACGACAGCAGCACCGGCATCGAGCAACTCCTTCGCCTGGGCCTCTTCCACGCCATTCCATCCATTGGCATCGGAAATCAGGAACACCATCCCGGTCAGATCCTGCCCCTGCGGCAGATAGACATGCGGCAAGGGAATGAAACCGGTGTGATAGTCCGTGTTCGCGGCCGGAGCTGAGGTTGAGGCCGGATCATTGGCTGTGGTTGGCGCTGGAGCACCTTGCTGGGCATGGACGGCGCTCGAGGCAGCCGAAAGGCCGAGAGCGACAAGGACGGCAAGACGCAAACTCATTTACCCACGACTCCTCTCAACCCGCCGCCGATCAGAAGCGTCGCATCCATCATCGCGACTGCCGGACCGATCCCGGAAACCGCAAGATAGCGTGGTTCCCAGCGTGGGTGAAACTTTGATTTGAAGGCCTTCAGGCCCTTGAAGTTGTAAAACCGCTCCCCGTGCTCGAAAATGACGCTGCCGATCCGGTCCCAGGCGGGTGCTGCCTCGCGCTGCGCCATACCGGAAAGCGGCGCCATGCCGAGGTTGAACTGCCGGAACCCGGCATCCCGAAGATGTTCCATGATCCGCACGAAGAGAAAATCCATAGATCCCTTCGGCGCATCCGGCGCAAACCGCATCAGGTCGACCGTGCCTTCCTGCCTGGTATCGGTGACGGCAAGCGTTGCAAAGGCAACGATCCGGCCCTCCTTGCGCAGAACGGCAACCGGCTGTGACAGCACGTAGTCATCGCGGAAGGCACCAAGCGAGAAGGTCTTTTCCCGCGTATTGTGTTCGTCAAGCCAGCTGTCGGAAACTGCGCGCAGCGCTTCCAGATGCCCGACCACCTGTTCCGGCTGCAGCATCTCGAATTCCAGCCCCTCGCGCACACCCTTGTTGATCGCTTGCCGCAACCCGGCAAGCCGGCTACCTTTCAGCTCGAATGACGGAAGGTCGACCACCGCGAGTTCCCCCAGCCGGAAGGCGCGCATGCCGGCATCGGTGCAGTTGGCGAGAAGCTCCGGCGAGATCTGGTAGAAGACGGCACGACCGCCACCGGTTCTTGCCTCTTCGACGAAACGCCAAACCAGTTCGCCGATCTCCTCGCTCGGTCCTACCGGATCGAACAGCGCAATCCATGAGCGACCCTGAATGCCATACATGATGAAGGCGTTGCCGCTTTCCGAAAACATCAGTCGCTTGTCGCCCATGCGAACGAGGTTGGCATCGGCGAAATCCCGCGCCATGGCAATATTTGTTGCCTGCAACAGTTCGTCCGCAGTCGACATGTCCGAGCGCCTGACGGCCGGGCGCAACAGGCTGAAGATAGAAACAACGGCAGCGACGATGGCAATACCGAGCATGGCACGCAGCCCGCGTGGTGCCTCTGCTGAGAACTCGAACTGCCACCAGAGATCGCGGCTGTAATCGACTTCGCGATAGACGAAGAACAGGATCGTCGTTGCCGCGGCAACCAGGATTAACATTGCCACGATCCACGGCGGTGTCAGCGCCTGGCGCAGCATCGAAGCAGGACGGTTGAACTGGCGCGCGCTGAGCAGAAGCCCCGCCAGAAGCACGGTCAGGAAAACCGCCTCGAAAAGCGCCAGCGCCTTGAGCAGCGAGAACATGAGACCAAGCGCCGTGCAGATGACCGCAGTCCACCACGCTCCATCCAGCCTCTGGGCAATGCCGCGAGCGCTGACGAAAAGCAGGATGCCGATAACACTGGAGAGGAAATGCGCGCTCTCCACCAGCGGAAGCGGCATGTAGCTGCCGAGAAAATCGAGATTGGAATCCGGCGTCGGCGTGACGCTGGAAAGAACCAGCATTGCACCGGCGATCAGCGCGAAGGCCGAAAGCAGCAGCGGCGCCAGCCGGAATTCCAGCTTTCGCAACGTCGACGCGACCGGATGTTTCGACAGCTGTCGGGCTTCCAGGACGATGACGAACAGTGTCGCGATCAAAAGCGGCAGGACGTGATAGATCACACGGTAAAGAACGAGGCTGCCGAGAACCTGATCCATATCGACCGTATTGCCGAGCGCGGCAACGATGACAGTCTCGAAAACACCGAGACCTCCCGGAACATGGCTGAGCACACCGGCACCGACGGCAGTCGCATAGATCGCCAGAAACGATGGCCAGCCGATATTCGTCTGCGGCAGCAGCACGTAAAGCACTGACGCAGAGGCGGCGATATCGAGCGCGGTGACAAGGAATTGCTGCGATGAGGTGCGGCTGTCGGGCAGCCGCAGATGCACCCTGCCTACCGAGATTTTTCGCCCGTCACGACCAATGAACACCAGAACGCTTAGGCCGATGATGATGATGAGCGCAATGACGCGGATCACCGTATCGCTGACACCGATGATCTGGCCGACCCGGGGCGCAGTGATAAGGCAGGCAAGTGCTGTGACCGACAGCAGGCCAATGCCGAAGGCGAAGGTGACGAAGGCGATGACCCGGCCGATATCTTCCGGCGAAAGGCCAAGCCTCGAATAACCACGAAACCGGATCGCGCCGCCGCTCAGCGCACCGAAACCGGCCGTATTGCCGACCGCATAGGCGCTGAACGCAGTCATCGCCACCGGCACGGGCGGCAGCTTGCGGCCTATATAGGTTAGCGCATTGATATCGTAGCCAACCAGCGCCACAAAGCTGAGGCCGGTGAAAAACACCGCCAGCCCGATCGAAGACCATGAGGTTGAGACCAGCGCCTCGATCACTTCGTCATAAC
The DNA here is from genome assembly GCA_002376235.1 of Neorhizobium sp. UBA3556. GTDB lineage: Bacteria > Pseudomonadota > Alphaproteobacteria > Rhizobiales > Rhizobiaceae > Neorhizobium. The sequence goes on from DFNX01000001.1 coordinate 298,986, forward strand.
TGACTTCCGTCGTCAGTTCGTAGATTGCGAACGCGGTAAAGCCGAAGACCAGAAGGACGATGAAGGAAACGAGCAGGCCACGATGAGCCTGGAAAAAATCGCGGACGTGACTGCTAGAACTGTTGGACGCCATGGCCTGCTTTGCCCCGAAGACAAGCGATAAAATCTGAAAACGCGGTGCGAAAAGCAACCGGATCACGGCTTAAGTGTGTCATCAGCTGATTTGCGCAACCGCTCCTATCATATGCTCCTTAATATCGCTTGACGGATTCTAGGCGGCCCATATAGTTTAAACTTAAAATAATGACATATGGGAACTTCGGGAGATATTCATGCGCATCGTCTGCATCGGTGGCGGCCCGGCTGGGCTCTATTTCGCCCTGTTGATGAAGAAGTTTCATCCCGAACACTCGATTTCGGTTGTCGAACGCAATCGGCCTTACGATACATTCGGCTGGGGCGTGGTCTTTTCCGACGCCACCATGGTGTCGATGCGAGCCTGGGATCAGGAAAGTGCGGCCGAGATCGAAGACGCCTTCAACCATTGGGACGATATCGAACTTCTGTTCAAGGGCACCCGCCAGCGCACCTCCGGCCACGGCTTCGTCGGCATCGGCCGCAAGAAGCTGTTGAACATCCTGCAGCGCCGCTGCGAGGCGCTTGGCGTCGAACTGGTGTTCGAAACCGATTCCGATGGCGATACTGATTATGCCGATGCCGATCTGATCATCGCTTCCGATGGCTTCAATTCGAAGATCCGCAATCGTTATCCGGAGGTTTTCGAGCCGGATCTCGCGGTGCGCCCGAACCGCTATATCTGGCTCGGCACCAACAAGCTTTTCGACGCCTTCACCTTCGATTTCCGCAAGACCGACCACGGCTGGTTTCAGGCGCATATCTACAAATTCGACGACAACACCTCGACCTTCATCGTCGAAACGACCGAAGAGGCTTACGAAAAGCACGGTCTCGGCCAGATGGACCAGCAAAGTTCGATCGATTTCTGCCAGAATCTCTTTTCCGAAGTGCTGGAAGGCGCCGAGCTGATGACCAATGCGCGGCACCTGCGCGGTTCGGCCTGGCTGAACTTCAACCGGCTGATCTGCGGCAAGTGGAGCCATTTCAACGGCAATTCCCATGTCGTGCTGATGGGCGATGCCGCCCACACAGCCCATTTCGCCATCGGCTCAGGCACCAAGCTTGCGATCGACGATGCAATCGAACTGACCAATCAGTTCAACCGGCTCGGCCATTCGAAGGATGCGATTCCTGAGGTTCTGAAAACCTATGAGGATATCCGCCGCATCGATGTCGCCCGTATACAGAACGCGGCTCGCAATGCGATGGAATGGTTCGAAGTGGTGGGTGAGCGTTATGCCGAGACGCTGGAGCCGCCGCAGTTCATGTATTCCATGCTGACCCGCTCTCAGCGTATCAGCCACGAAAACCTGCGCCTGCGCGATCCCGTCTGGCTCGAAGGCTACGAGCGCTGGTTTGCGGAAAAGAACGGTGTCGAAGTGCAGGGCAACGGCCGCACCCTGCCACCTATGTTCACCCCCTATTCGCTGCGCGGCACCGACCTGCCGAACCGCATCGTCATGTCGCCGATGGCGATGTATTCGGCAAACGACGGGCTGCTCGACGATTTCCACCTTGTCCATCTCGGCGCCCGTGCACTTGGCGGCGCTGGCCTCGTCTTTGCCGAGATGACCTGCGTTTCGCCGGATGCCCGCATCACCCCCGGTTGCCTTGGCCTATGGAACGACGAGCAGGCCAGGGGCTGGAAACGCTTCGTCGATTTCGTCCATGCCAATTCGGAAGCCAAGGTCGGCATCCAGCTCGGCCATGCGGGACGAAAAGGCGCAACGAATCTCGCATGGGATGGCATGGACCAGCCGCTGGCAACCGGCGCATGGCCGCTGATCTCGGCTTCAGCCCTGCCCTATCTGAAAAACAGCCAGGTGCCGAAGGCGATGGATCGGGCCGACATGGACCGTGTAAAGGCCGATCATGTGCGCGCCGCGAAATATGCTTCTGAAGCCGGCGCAGATTGGCTGGAGCTGCATTGCGCCCATGGTTATCTTCTGTCGAGTTTTCTCTCGCCGCTCACTAATATCCGCACCGATGACTATGGCGGCAGCCACGAGAACCGCGCCCGTTATCCACGGGAAGTGTTTGCCGCAATCCGCGAGGTCTGGCCGGCGGACAAGCCGATCTCGGTGCGCCTCTCCTGCCATGACTGGGCCGATGGCGGTAACACGCCGGAAGACGCGGCGATCTTTGCAAAGATGTTCAAGGATGTAGGAGCCGACCTGATCGACTGCTCGTCGGGCCAGGTGTCGAAGGAGGAAAAGCCGGTCTATGGCCGCCTGTTCCAGACGCCGTTTTCCGACAAAATCCGTAACGAGATCGGCATTCCGACCATCGCCGTCGGTGCGATTTCGGAGGCTGATCAGGCAAACTCGATCATCGCTGCCGGCCGCGCCGATCTCTGCGCCGTTGCCCGCCCACATCTCGCCGATCCCGCCTGGGTTCTGCATGAAGCGGCCAAGATCGGCCTGACCAGCATCCCGTGGCCGAAGCAGTATTATTCCGGCAAACTGCAGTATGAAACGGGCCTTGCTCGTGCTGCAGCATCGGCCAAATAAGGAACGGGTGCATGGCGGCAGACGGTAAGTTCTACGGGCGACATGCTCTGGTAACGGGCGCGGGAAGCGGCATCGGCGCAGCAATCGTGCGCGCGCTCAGCTCCGAAGGCGCACGCATCACGCTTGCCGGCCGCCGCCGCGAACCGCTGGAACAGCTGGCCTTGGAAATCGGCAGCGAAAACAGCTTTGTCGCTGACGGATTCGACGTTACCGACCGTGCAGCCATCGACGCCGGGCTTGCAGAGGCGCGAAAAACCTTCGGACCTGTCGATATCCTCATCAACAACGCCGGCGAGGCGCCGAGTGCGCCATTTGAAAAGACCACCGCCGATCTCTGGTCGCAGATCATCAATGTCGACCTCAACGGCGTCTTCAATGTCACCCAGGCGGTTCTGCCCGACTTGAAGGCCCACGGCGAAGGCGCACGCATCATCAACCTGGCCTCAACCGCAGGCCTCAAGGGTTACGCCTATGTCTCGGCCTATTGTGCTTCCAAGCATGGTGTAATCGGCCTGACCCGTGCGCTGGCACTGGAACTGGCGAAGAAAGGCATCACGGTCAATGCCATATGCCCCGGCTTCACCGATACCCCGATCATCTCGCGTTCCATCGCCGAGATCGTTGCCAAAACAGGCCGCAGCGAGGAAGAGGCGTTGAGCGAATTCACCAGATCCAATCCGCAGGGCCGATTGGTCAAGCCGGAGGAAGTCGCCGATGCGGTCATCTGGCTCGCCTCTCCCGGCGCCTCGTCGATAACCGGCCAGTCCATCGTGGTGGCCGGCGGAGAGATCATGGCGGGCTGAGACGCCATGAACAAAGGGCATGAACCCAACGACATGATCCAGGCGAACAGGAACGGGGAGCAGCAGATGGAATTGCAGAAAGGCATTACCGAAAACGGTACCGGCTACAACGATGTGAAATGGAACATCCTGGGGCAGGTCTATTTCCCCAAGGCGGTCTGTGACGACACGTTCGCATTCGAGACCAACAGCGCTCCGGGCCAGTTCGTGCCGGTGCATATCCATCCGAACCAGGACGAATTCATCCTCGTCCAGGAAGGGGAGCTGGATCTCAAGCTCGATGGTGTGTGGAGTAAGGCGAAGGCGGGTGATCTGGTTCGCATGCCACGCGGCGTGCCGCATGGCTATTTCAACAAGTCCGACAAGCCTTGCCGCGCACTCTTCTGGGTTTCGCCGGCCGGAAAGCTCGAGGACCTGTTCATCGAGCTGAACGAAAAGACCGACGTGGATGAGATCGTCAGGCTTTCGGCCGCCCACGACGTGGATTTCCTGCCGCCGGCGGCCAACGATTGAAAAGAATGGATCACCATCAGCCGTCCTCAGGGGCGGCTGATGGAGACTGGGAGAGGAGACGGCATGAGCAATCTGACGGAGCGTAGTTTTCGCGATCACCAGACCCGGAATTTTGTCTGGGAGGTCAGCGAAGACGGCCGTGTCGGCACGATCCGGCTGAACCGGCCGGAGCGCAAGAACCCGCTGACCTTCGAAAGCTATGCCGAGTTGCGCGACCTCTTTCGCGATCTCTCCTATGCGTCCGATATCCGCGCCATCGTTCTGACCGGTGCCGGTGGCAATTTCTCCTCCGGCGGCGATGTCTTCGAGATCATTGAGCCGCTGACGAAGATGCCGATGCCCGAGCTTCTGGCCTTCACCCGCATGACCGGCGATCTGGTCAAGGCGATGAAGAAATGCCCGCAGCCGATCGTCGCCGCTGTCGACGGCATCTGCGCCGGGGCCGGCGCGATCCTCGCCATGGCCTCCGACCTGCGACTGGCAACGCCGGAAGCGAAAACCGCCTTCCTCTTCACCCGCGTCGGGCTTGCCGGTGCAGACATGGGCGCCTGCGGGATACTCCCACGTATCATCGGCCAGGGTCGCGCCGCCGAGCTTCTCTTCACCGGCCGCTCGATGACATCAGATGAGGGACATGCCTGGGGATTCTACAACGCCCTTCACCCATCAGACGCGCTGGAAGCCGAAGCGGTGAAACTCGCTCACTCGCTGGCCAATGGCCCGTGGTTTGCCCACACGATGACAAAAACCATGCTGAACCAGGAATGGGCCATGGGTCTCGACGAGATGATCGAGAGCGAAGCCCAGGCGCAGGCGATCTGCATGGCGACCAAGGATTTCCGCCGCGCCTTCGAGGCCTTTGCCGAGAAACGCAAGCCGGTTTTCGAGGGCAACTGATGGCAGTGCATTCGACGCTTCCCGGCCCCGCGCGCGATTTTCTCGACTGGCCCTTCTTCGACGACAATCACAAGGCGCTGGCAGAAAAGCTCGACGCCTTCGCAACCTCCGGCGCGCTTGGCGATATCGATCATGCTGACACTGACAAGGCCTGCCGCGCGCTCGTCAGGTCACTGGGCGAGGCTGGTCTTCTGGATGCAGCAACCGGGGCCGGTGGCACGACCCCGATCGACAGCCGCGCCGCCTGCCTGACGCGGGAGACGCTGGCCTGGCATGACGGACTTGCCGATTTCGCCTTCGCCATGCAGGGCCTCGGCACCGGCGCGATCGGCCTTTCCGGTTCGGAACAACTCCGCGCGACAGTCCTGCCGAAGGCCCGGTCAGGCGAATGGATCGCCGCCTTTGCTCTTTCGGAAAAAGACGCCGGTTCCGATGTCGCGGCCATGGCCTGCGCCGCCCACAGGGATGGTGAGCATTATGTGCTCGACGGCGAAAAGACCTGGATTTCCAATGGCGGCATCGCAGATGTCTACACGGTCTTTGCCCGCACCGGCGAAGCGCCCGGCACGCGCGGCATATCCGCTTTCGTGGTCGTTGCCGATGATCCCGGCTTTTCCATCGCCGAACGTATCGATGTGATCGCTCCGCATCCGCTGGCAACGATCCGTTTCGACGACTGCCGCATCCCGGCATCCCGCCTGCTCGGCGCTCCCGGCGAAGGTTTTAAGATCGCCATGCGCACCCTCGACATTTTTCGCGCTTCTGTGGCGGCAGCGGCCTTGGGCTTTGCCAAACGCGCGCTGGATGAGGCGCTTGCCCATGCGAAATACCGAAAGATGTTCGGCAATACGCTATCCGACCTGCAGCTGACGCAGGCAGCCTTCGGCGAAATGGCAGCCGAGATCGATGCCGCGGCGCTTCTGACCTACCGCGCCGCATGGCGTCGCGATGTGCAGGGCCTGCCGACCACGAAAGAAGCGGCCATGGCAAAGATGGCCGCCACCGAGAACGCCCAGAAGGTGATCGACCGCGCCGTGCAGATGTTCGGCGGTCGTGGCGTTCTCGTCGGCGAAATCACCGAAAGCCTCTACCGGGAAATCCGGGCGCTGCGCATCTATGAAGGCGCAACCGAGGTGCAGAAACTCATCATCGCCCGCGAATTGTTGAAGGCTTGACCATGGCTTACACGACGACGCGCCGGCTGAATTTCGGAGACTGCGATCCTTCCGGCATCGCTTACTTTCCGTCCTATCTGCATATTTTGGTCGGGGTTTACGAGGAGTTCTTCGAAAGCCTCGGATTTCCATGGCCGGAAATGATTAACGAACGAAAGCTCGGTTTTCCGACCGTCACGCTGGATCTCACCTTCACCAATCCCGGTTTCCACGGCGACCGGATGGATTTCACCTTAAGGGTCGCAAGGCTCGGCAACAGCTCGCTTGATCTGAAGCACGAAGTCCGTGCGGAAAACCGCCTGCTCTGGACGGCCCGGCAAAGGCTCGTCCTCACCTCTCACGAAACAACCAAGGCCTGCCCCTGGCCGGATGATCTGCGCACCGCGCTGACACAACATTTGGAGAACGAAGATGCACACCATTCTGCAGCCTGAAGGCTGGGCGAAACCGATCGGTTACGCAAACGGCGTATCTGCCACCGGCCGCCAGATCTTCGTCGGCGGGCAGATCGGCTGGAATGCTCAGTGCCAGTTCGAAACCGACGATTTCGTCGGCCAGGTGAAACAGACGCTGGAAAACATCGTGGGGGTTCTGGCCGCAGGCGGCGCGAAGCCGGAGCATATCACCACCATGACCTGGTATTTCACCGACAAGGCCGAATATCTCGGCAACCTGAAGGGCATCGGTCAGGCCTATCGCGAGGTGATCGGCAAGCATTTTCCGGCCATGGCGGCGATGCAGGTCGTGGCGCTGGTCGAGGACCGCGCCAAGATCGAGATCCAGGCGACGGCCGTCGTTCCGGAGTAGGGCCATGAGCGATGTGACGACCTTCTCCGCCACGGTTTCCGCAACGACCCGAAACGGCATTCTGGTCGTCACCATCGACAATCCGCCGGTCAACGCCACCTCCGCCGATGTCCGTCTGGGCTTGTCCCGGGCGCTCGCCCATGCCGAGGCAGAGGGCGCGATTTCCGGAGTGATCATCAACGGCGCGGGAAAAACCTTTATCGGTGGCGCGGATATCAAGGAATTCGGCAAGCCTCCGGTGGAACCGACGCTGCCCGACGTGATTGAACGGATCGAAGCCCTGTCGAAACCGGTCGTTGCGGCCTTGAATGGCGCGGCCCTCGGCGGCGGACTGGAGCTGGCATTGGCCTGCCATTATCGCATCGCTTCCCCTACGGCGCTGCTTGGCCTGCCCGAGGTGAAGCTCGGCATCGTGCCCGGTGCCGGCGGCACCCAGCGCCTGCCGCGGCTTATTGGTATTCCGGCCGCGATCGAGCTTATCGCGTCGGGACGGATCACCAAGGCCGGAGAGGCGCTGTCGCTCGGCATCATCGATGAAATCGCCGGGACAGATCTTATCGACGCAGCAATCAACGCCGTGCAAAAGCTGGCCGGCAAGCCGTTTCGCAGAACGGGTGAGCTGGCTATTGCTTCGGCCGATCCAGCGGAGATCGACAAGGTATCGGGCAAGCTCCTCACAAAAGCACGCGGACAGAAGGCACCGACGGAAGCCGTGCGGCTGATCGCATCCTCGCATCGCCCGCTTGCCGAAGGACTGGCGGATGAACGCGCCACATTTCTCACCCTGCGGGACAGCCGTGAAGCAGCAGCGCTGCAGCACGTCTTCTTTGCTGAGCGGGAAGCCCCGAAGGTCGCCGGACTGGAAGGTGTCGATCCGCGCCCGATCGACACGATCGGCATCTGCGGGCTTGGCCTGATGGGCAGCGGTATTGCCGCTGCAGCACTCGGCGCAGGCTACACGGTCATCGGCCTCGACCAGACACTGGAGGCGGCCGGAAAAGGCCGTGAGCGGATCATCGGCCTGCTGGAGCGCAACCTTGCCTCTGGCCGGCTTGATCAGCCCGATTTCGACGCGCAGACGGCCCGGCTATCGGTCACCGCCACGGATGTTGATCTTACTCCCTGCGATCTCGTCATCGAAGCCGTGTTCGACGATCTCGACATCAAGATCGACCTCTTCCGCCGCCTCGACAAGGTGATCCGCCCGGACGCCATTCTGGCCACCAATACGAGCTACCTGAACCCGGACGAGATCGCCTCGGCGAGCAAGCATCCCGAGCGTGTAGTAGGCCTGCATTTCTTCTCGCCCGCCCATGTCATGCGGTTGCTCGAAGTCGTGCGCTGCAAGGAGACTGCGCCGGATGTTCTGACGACCGGCCTCGCCGTTGCAAAACGGCTAAGAAAACTGCCGGTCGTCACCGGCGTGACCGAAGGCTTTATCGGCAACCGCATCTTTTCCGCCTATCGCCGCGAGGCCGAATTCCTGCTGGAAGACGGCGCGCTGCCGCATGAGATCGATGCGGCGCTGGAGGATTACGGTTTCCCGATGGGCCTGTTTGCCGTCTATGACATGGCGGGACTGGAAATCGCCTGGGCTCGCCGTAAGCGTCAGGCGGCAACGCGCGAGCCGTCTGAACGTTATGTCGAGATAGCCGACAGGCTCTGCGAGGCCGGGCGCTTGGGCCAGAAATCCGGCCGCGGCTGGTATGCCTATGCGGATGGCAAGAGAACCGTCGATCCGCAAGTCACGGCAATCATCGAGGCAGAGCGGACGAAGAAGGGTGTTGTGGTTCGCAGCTTTTCACAGGCAGAGATCCAGAAAAGGCTGCTCGACGCCATGACGGCGGAAGGTGAGGCATTGCTGGCTGAAGGCATTGCGGCCCGGGCAAGCGATATCGATCTGGTGATGATCAATGGTTACGGCTTTCCGGCCCACAAAGGCGGACCGATGTTCGCGAAAAACTAAGTCTTCGGACACAAACCCCAAATACGAAAGGGGCGCTTCCGCGCCCCTTTTTGTTTCCGTGAAAACGGCTTATCGCCGCTGGTTATAGACGTCGACGCAGACCGCGCCGAGCAGAACCAGCCCCTTGATCACCTGCTGGTAATCGATGCCGATGCCAAGGATGGACATGCCGTTGTTCATCACGCCCATCAGGAAAGCGCCGATAACGGCACCCGTCACCTTGCCAACGCCGCCATAGGCGGATGCGCCACCGATGAAGCAGGCGGCGATGACGTCAAGCTCGAAGCCGGTACCGGCTTTCGGCGTGGCGCTGTTCAGACGCGCCGCAACAACGAGACCGGCAAGTGCCGCAAGCACGCCCATGTTGACGAAGGTCCAGAACACCAGACGCGTCGTCTTGATGCCCGACAGTTCCGCCGCGCGGGCGTTACCGCCGACGGCATAGATCTGCCGGCCGAGGATCGTGCGGTTGGTGAAGAAGCCATAGGCGACGATCAGCACAGCCATGATGATCATCACATTCGGCAGACCGCGATGCGACGAGATCAGGTAGGCGACGAAGGCGATCGCTGCAAAGACGAGGACGTTCTTCGCAACGAAGAAGGCCATAGGTTCGCTTTCGACGTCATGCAGGACACGGCGCGCACGGCTACGGAAATTCTGCCACACCATCAGGCCGGCAACGATCAGGCCGATGATGAAGGAGGTGACGTAGATGCCGCCATCCGACGAGATCAGCTCGACCAGATAACCGGACGAGAGTTTCTGGAAGATCGGCGGGAACGGGCCGATCGCCTGGCTGCCGAGGATCGCGATCATGAGGCCACGGAAGACGAGCATGCCCGCCAGTGTCACGATGAAGGATGGGATCTTGAAATAGGCGACGAAATACCCCTGGATACCGCCGATAATGCCGCCGACCACCAGGCAGGTCAGGATCGCGAGCGGCAGGTTGATGCCCCATCTGACCATCAAGAGGCCCGCCAACCCGCCGATGAAGCCGGCAACCGACCCGACCGAGAGATCGATATGGCCGGTCACGATGATCATCAGCATGCCGAGCGCCATGATGACGATATAGGCGTTCTGCAGCACGATATTGGTGACGTTGAGCGGCCTCAAGAGAATGCCGCCGGTGGCGATCTGGAAGAAGATGACGATGGCGACGAGCGAAATCAGCATGCCGTAGTCGCGCAGATTGTCCTTCCAGAAACCGGTTCCCCCCTTGGGAGCCACAACTGCTTCCTGTGGAGTGCTCATGGGTTATCTCCCTTTGCGGCGCATGATGGCGCGCATGATATTTTCCTGCGTTGCCTCTTCGCCGGCCACTTCGCCGACGAATTCGCCCTCGTGCATGACCATGATCCGGTCGCAGGTGCCGATCAGTTCCGGCATTTCCGACGAGATCACGACCACGGCCTTACCGGCATTCGCAAGTTCGTTGATGATGGAATAGATTTCGTATTTCGCGCCGACATCGATGCCGCGCGTCGGTTCGTCGAGGATCAGGATGTCGGGGCCGGTAAACAGCCATTTCGACAGCACCACCTTCTGCTGGTTTCCGCCCGAAAGCTTTCCGGTTTCCTGGTAGACATTGTGGCTGCGGATCCGCATGCGGGTGCGGAATTCCTGCGCCACCTTCATTTCCCTGATGTCATCAATGACACCACTGGACGAGACACCGCCGAGATGAGCAAGCGAGACATTCTTGCGGATGTCTTCGGCAAGGATCAGGCCCAGCTGCTTGCGGTCTTCGGTGACATAAGCCAGACCCGCCTTGATCGCCCGGTGGACATTCGACGTATCGGCTTCTTTCCCGTGGATCTTCACGGTTCCGGTAATGTCGCGACCATAGGCGCGGCCGAACACGCTCATGGCGAATTCGGTGCGTCCGGCACCCATCAGGCCCGATATGCCGACCACTTCGCCGGCCCGAACCTTCATCGAGACATTCTTGACGATCTTCCGGTTCGCATGCAGCGGATGATTGACCGACCAGTTCTCGACTTCGAAGATGACCTCGCCGATCTTCGGCGTGCGGGCCGGATAGCGGCTCTCGAGATCGCGATCGACCATGCGGCGCACGATCTCGTCCTCGTCGACCGCGCCTTCATGGCAATCGAGCGTGCCGACGGTGCGGCCGTCTCGCAGAACCGTGATGCGATCGGCAACTTCGGTAATCTCGTTCAGCTTGTGGCTGATCATGATCGAGGTAATGCCGCGCCGACGGAACTCCTTCAGCAATTCGAGAAGGGCCGCACTGTCGGTTTCGTTGAGCGACGCGGTCGGCTCGTCGAGGATCAGCAGGCGTACATCCTTCGACAGCGCCTTGGCGATTTCGACCAGCTGCTGCTTGCCGACACCCAGATTGGTGATCAGCGTTTCAGGCGCTTCAGTCAGGCCGACCTTGGCGAGCAGTTCCTTGGTGCGGATGTAACGCTCATCGCGATCGATCACACCGAACTTGGACGGCGCATTGGCCAGAAAGATGTTTTCCGCGATCGACATCAGCGGAATGAGCGCAAGCTCCTGGTGAATGATGATGATGCCGAGCTTTTCGGAATCGTTGATGTCGCGAAAATGGCGTTCCTCACCGCCGAACAGGATCGATCCCTCGTAGGATCCATGCGGGTAGACACCCGATAGAACCTTCATCAGCGTCGACTTGCCAGCACCGTTTTCGCCGACGAGAGCATGGATCTCACCTTCCCGGACGGTGAAGCTGACATCGGAAAGCGCCTTCACGGCGCCAAAGCTTTTCGAAATGCCCCGCATTTCGAGAATGGGCGGCTTTTCCGCCGCGGACAATACGGGATCAAGCATGACGACTCCCAATATGAAGGGGCCGCGCGGCAGGTCGCCGCGCGGCCTGAATGGATTACTTGATCTGGTCTGCGGTGTAGTAACCGCTCTTCACCAAGAGATCGACATTGGTCTTGTCGATGGCAACCGGCTTCAGGAGGTAGGACGGAACGACCCTGTTACCGTTGTTGTAGGTCTTGGTGTCGTTGACCTCAGGCTCCTTGCCGCTCATGACGGCATCGACCATGTCGACGGTAACCTTGGCGAGATCACGAGTGTCCTTGAAGATGGTCGAATACTGCTCGCCGGCAATGATCGACTTGACCGACGGAACTTCCGCGTCCTGGCCGGAAACGAACGGCATCGGCATGTCGCCGGAGCCGTAACCGACGCCCTTGACCGACGAGAGAATACCGATCGACAGGCCGTCATAAGGCGACAGGACCGCGTTCAGCTTCTTGTCGGAATAGGTCGAGGAAAGGATCGCGTCCATGCGGGCCTGGGCGGTTGCCGGGTCCCAGCGAAGCGTAGCGACCTTGTCCATGCCGGTCTGGCCGGAACCGACAACCAGGGTGCCCTTGTCGATCAGCGGCTGCAGAACGCTCATGGCGCCGTCATAGAAGAAGTAGGCATTGTTGTCGTCCGGCGAACCGCCGAACAGTTCGATGTTGAACGGGCCCTTTTCGGTATCGGCCTTGAGAGCCTTGACCAGCGAGGTTGCCTGGAGAACGCCGACCTGGAAATTGTCGAAGGTTGCGTAATAGTCGACATTCGGGGTGTCACGGATCAGGCGGTCATAAGCGATGACCTTGATGCCGGCATTGTGGGCCTGAGCAAGCACGTCGGAAAGCGTCGTACCGTCGATCGAAGCCACCACGAGCACCTTGGCGCCCTTGGTGATCATGTTCTCGATCTGGGAAAGCTGGTTCGGAATGTCATCTTCGGCATACTGGAGATCGGTGGTATAGCCGCGCTCCTGAAGTACCTTGATCATGTTGTCGCCGTCGGCGATCCAGCGGGCCGAGGACTTGGTCGGCATCGCAACGCCAACGAGGCCCTTGTCCTGCGAGAATGCGGGTGCAGCGAAGGCGATCGAAGCCATCATCGCCGCCGAAGCAAGCAATTTAAGTATTTTCATTGTACACTCCTCCGTAACGGTGGCCCCCAACGGGCCACCGAGTTTGTTTGGGCTAGCTCCTCGCCGCCCTCACGACCTTAAAAAGGACGCCTGCCTTTAAAGGTCAGTGATTGTCGCGCGGCAGACCTTCGGTCTGCGCAATACGCTGGTATTTGACAGCCGGCTCAAGAACCGCACCTGTCTCCATCTGCCCGACGATGCCGCGCTGGATTTCCTGCCAGGGCGTCTGGTGCTTGGGATAGTTATAGCCGCCATTGGCTTCCAGCTCGCGGCGACGGGCAGAAAGCTCGTCGTCGGAAATCAGGATATTCGCTTCGCCGCGGCCAAGATCGATACGCACCCGGTCGCCGGTCTTCAGAAGCGCCAGGCCGCCACCTGCCGCCGCTTCCGGGGAAGCGTTGAGGATCGACGGGCTGCCCGACGTGCCGGACTGGCGACCATCACCGATGCAGGCGAGCGAGCTGATGCCGCGCTTCAGAAGGTAATCCGGCGCACGCATGTTGACCACTTCCGCCGCACCCGGATAACCGATCGGGCCGGCACCGCGCATGAACAGCACCGTATGCTCGTCGATACCGAGCGACGGATCGTCGATGCGGTGATGGTAATCCTCGGGACCGTCGAACACCACTGCCTTGCCTTCGAAGGCCATCGGGTCCTTCGGGTTCGACAGATAACGCTCGCGGAATTCCGGCGAGATGACACTGGTCTTCATGATCGCAGACGAGAACAGGTTGCCACGCAGCACGCGGAAACCGGCGCGCTCCTTGAGCGGCGCCTCGTAGCGCTTGATGACGTTCTCGTCCTCGATGATCGCCCCGCGACAGTTCTCGCCCATCGTCTTGCCGTTGACGGTCATCGCATCTTCGTTGATCAGGCCCTGGCCCATCAACTGGTTGACGACGGCCGGAACGCCACCGGCGTGATAATAGTCCTCGCCGAGATATTCACCGGCCGGCTGCAGGTTGACGAGAAGCGGAACTTCTTCGCCATAGGTCTGCCAATCGTCGACGGTCAGTTCGACACCGATATGGCGGGCAAGCGCGTTGAGGTGGATCGGCGCATTGGTCGAGCCGCCGATCGCCGAGTTGACGCGGATGGCGTTGATGAACGCGTCCTTGGTCAGGATGTCGGAGGGCTTCAGGTCTTCCTTGACCATTTCGACGATGCGCAGGCCGGTCAGATAGGAGACTTCCTGGCGGTCACGGTAAGGTGCCGGGATCGCTGCCGAACCCGGAAGCTGCATGCCGAGCGCTTCGGCAAGCGAGTTCATCGTGGTCGCTGTGCCCATCGTGTTGCAATAGCCGGTCGACGGAGCCGACGAAGCCACCAGCTTGACGAAACCGGCATAGTCGATCTCACCCTTGGCCAGCAGTTCGCGGGCCTTCCAGACGATCGTGCCCGAACCGGTGCGCTCGCCGCGGAACCAGCCGTTCAGCATAGGGCCGACGGAAAGGGCGATAGACGGAATGTTCACGGTGGCCGCCGCCATAAGACAGGCCGGCGTGGTCTTGTCACAACCGATCGTCAGCACGACGCCGTCGAGAGGGTAGCCGTAGAGAACTTCGACGAGGCCGAGATAGGCGAGGTTACGGTCAAGGCCCGCGGTCGGGCGCTTGCCGGTTTCCTGGATCGGATGAACCGGGAACTCGATAGCAATACCGCCGGCTTCACGAATACCTTCGCGCAGACGGTTGGCCAGTTCGAGATGGTGACGGTTGCAGGGAGACAGGTCGGAACCGGTCTGGGCTATGCCGATGATCGGACGATCGGACTGAAGTTCGGCCTGGCTGAGGCCGAAGTTCATGTAGCGCTCCAGATAGAGCGCCGTCATGTCGACATTGTCGGGATTGTCGAACCACGCGCGCGAACGAAGTTTGCGCGATCCCGTGGTTGCAATCTCGGTGGACGGGGTTTTGCCGTGATCTGCCATTGTCAGTCCTCGAATGCTTCAGTTTCGATGCGCCGGCCAAGCATGAAGGCATCGGCCACATGCACCAGCGGCGAAAAGTCGGTATCGCTCTCGCCCTTGGATACGAGCTCGACGAAATCCCGGTAGAGATTGCGATATTCGCGGTCTTCCTCGACGATCTGCGCCTCCCCATCGACGATCAGACGGCTGCCGCCATGGGTGAGCACGACCGAGCCTTCTTCCGTCTCGACGCGGATATCCCAGGTCTGCGGGCCGGTCTGGCGCCAGTCGAACTCGGCTGCGATCGGCAGGCCCGACGCAGTTTCGAACGTCAGGCTCGCGGCGATCGGTGCGGCACGGTTGGACGGAATGGTCAGGTCAGAATGGGTGAGATGGAACGTCTCCGGCATGATGCGGGTGACGATCGACAGCGCGTTGATGCCCGGATCGAACACGCCGAGACCGCCCGGCTCCCAGATCCAGGCCTGGCCCGGATGCCAGTGACGCACGTCTTCCTTCCAGGAGACAGAAGCGCTCTTGATCTTGCGCTTGGCAAGCAATGCCCGCGCCGGCTCGACGCCTGCAGCGCCACGGGAATGCCAGGTGGCAAACAGGCTAAGCCCCTTCGCCTTTGCCAGCTTTTCCAGTGCGAAGACTTCAGACAGCGTAGCGCCCGGCGGCTTTTCCAGCATCACATGCTTGCCGGCCTCGATCGCGGCCTTGGCCTGGGCGAAACGCCCCTGCGGCGGCGTGCAGAGCGAGATTGCATCCAGTTCGACGCCGGATGCCAGCATTGCATCGATATCGTGGAAGCAGTGCACGCCTTCCAGCTTGGCGTTACGGCTGGCGACAGCCGTCAGTTCGATACCATCGGTCGCTTCGATCGCGCCGAGATGCTGATCTCTTGCGATCTTTCCAAGTCCGACGATGCCGAGACGAATTTTGCTCATGTCAATTTCCCTTAAAGCTTGCGCACGTCAACCGACATCGCCGCGGCGACGGTCAGACGGTTGACGAGCGGCAGCTTGAAGGGCGCAGCATCGATCTCGAACACATCACCTTCTTCGGTCTTGATGCCGTGTGAAACGGACAAAGTAGCGGTACCGAAGAAATGAACGTGCAGGTCGCCCGGCGCGCGGAAGATGTCGTATTTGAAGTTATGGTATTCGAGATTGGCGATCGAGTGCGACATGTTGGCTTCGCCCGACAGGAAAGGCTTTTCGAAGATCACCTCATCACCACGACGGATGCGCGACGTGCCTTCGACGTGATCCGGCAGATCGCCGACCAGAAGCTCAGGTCCGAGCGATGCCTGGCGCAGCTTGGAATGGGCAAGCCACAGATAGTTGCCCTTCTCGGTCACGTGATCGGAAAATTCGTTGGCGAGACAGAAGCCGACACGGAAAGGCGTGCCGTCCGGACCGATGAGATAGATACCGGCAAGTTCCGGCTCTTCGCCGCCATCAAGCGCGAAAGACGGCGACACGAGATCAGCACCTGTGGCTTTGAGCTGCGAGCCGTTGCCCTTGTAGAACCATTCCGGCTGCGCACCGACCGTGCCCGGAGCAGGCTTGCCGCCCTCGACGCCCGACAGGAACATACGCATGGAATCGGTCGGCTTGTCTTCGGCCTGTGCGGCCTTGTGCATCTTGTCGCGACCATCTGCAGAACCGAGATGCGTCAAGCCGGTGCCGGCAACGATGAAATGGGCTGGATCAGGATGCGAGATCGGCAGGCCGATACGGCCGTCGCGTGCTGCAGCTTCTACATCGATCTCGCCAGCGTAACCCAGCACCTCGATCTCAGCAGAAAGACCGCGGCCAGCAGCAATCGCCTGCATCGCCAGATCATAAGTCGAGGCCACACCATTGACGATACGGCCGGAACCCTGTCCCTCCCAGGCAACAACCTTGGTCGCACCCGCATCATCGGCAATCTGCAGAATTCTCAGCATCAAACCCGTCATCCATTTTGTCTGATTTGACATGGCGCCTCCACAGGCCATGCCGTCCTCCTATCAGGTCGCGGACCTGACGTCTTTCAAAAATACGACTATTGGATTTGCGTCGCCAATGTCAAGAATGTCTTTTTCCGTAAAGGTAAATCAGCATTAGTCAATTTCTAGGCTATTGATCCAACCAATACACGCAATTCATCAGACTTTCCGATGGTTTGATCGATTTTTCAGCAAGTCGTGAAATTGGGGGTTGAAAAAGTATTATTATATGCCAATCCTTGCCGCGCCAGTTAGCTTCATCATCTCTGGGAGGATTAAGATGAAAAAAGCTCTCATCGCGGCAGCTGCTGCCGCTATTTTTGCATCTCTAGCATCCGGCGTTTCCGCACAATCACTGACAGTAGGCTTCTCTCAGATCGGATCGGAATCCGGCTGGCGTGCGGCCGAAACGACGGTGACGAAACAGGAAGCCGAAAAGCGGGGCGTCACACTGAAATTTGCCGATGCCCAGCAGAAACAGGAAAATCAGATCAAGGCGATCCGTGGCTTCATCGCCCAGGGCGTCGATGCGATCCTGATCGCTCCGGTGGTCGCCACCGGCTGGGATGCGGTTCTGAAGGAAGCCAAGGAAGAGAAGATCCCGGTCATTCTTCTCGACCGCGAGATCGAGTCCCCCAAGGATCTCTATCTGACGGCCGTGACCTCCGATCAGGTCTTCGAAGGCAAGGTTGCCGGCGAATGGCTCGTCAAGGATGTCGGCTCCAAGGATTGCAAGGTTGTCGAGCTGCAGGGCACGACCGGCTCTTCACCGGCGATCAACCGCAAGAAGGGCTTTGAGGAAGGCATCAAGGCAGCGTCCAACATCAAGATCGTCCGCTCTCAGACCGGCGACTTCACCCGTACCAAGGGCAAGGAAGTCATGGAGAGCTTCATCAAGGCGGAAGGTGGCGGCAAGGATATCTGTGCCGTTTACGCCCACAATGACGACATGGCCGTCGGCGCCATCCAGGCGATCAAGGAAGCCGGCCTGAAACCGGGTACAGACATCAAGATCGTCTCGATTGACGCCGTTCCGGATATCTTCCAGGCCATGGCCAAGGGTGAAGCCAATGCGACCGTCGAATTGACGCCGAACATGGCCGGCCCCGCCTTCGATGCACTGGAAGCCTATCTGAAGGACAAGAAGGAACCGCAAAAGTGGATCCAGACTGAGTCCAAGCTCTACACGGCGGCTGATGACCCGATGAAGGTCTACGAAGCCAAGAAGGGCCTCGGCTACTGATCTCCCGCTGTGCGGCGCTTGTAAGCCGGACAGGATCAATGACCGGAGCGGGATTTCCCGCTTCGGTTTCTCATCAGCATGCGGGATGAAGGCATGTCAGCACCCCAAGCTCTTCTCGAAGCCCGAGGCATCGGCAAATCTTTTTTCGGCATATCCGCGCTTGAAGACATCGATTTCACCCTTGATCGGGGCGAGATCCACGCGCTTCTCGGCGAAAACGGCGCCGGCAAATCGACACTGATCAAGATCCTGACCGGTGTCTATCGTCGCGATCGTGGCACGATCTATCTGGAAGGCAACGAGGTTTCCCCCGATGATGTCGCTGCCGCACAGGCACTCGGCATCGGCACCGTCTACCAGGAGGTCAATCTTCTGGAAAACCTGACGGTCGCGGAAAACCTGTTTCTCGGCCGCCAACCGCGCCGCTTCGGCATGATCGACCGCCGCACAATGCGCGAGCGCTCCAAAGCTTTGCTTGCCCGATACGGGCTTGATATCGACGTCGATGCGCTGCTCTCGTCCTATTCGGTTGCAATCCGCCAGATCATTGCGATCGCCCGCGCCGTCGATCTTTCCGGCAAGGTCCTGGTCCTCGACGAGCCGACGGCAAGCCTTGACGCCAACGAGGTGAAAGGCCTTTTCACCGTTCTGCGCCAACTGCGCGAAGACGGCGTCGGCATCGTCATCATCACCCATTTTCTCGACCAGGTTTACGAGATCGCCGATCGCGTCACCGTGCTGCGCAATGGTCGCCTCGTTGGAAGCCGCACAATCTCCGAACTGCCGCGCCTCGATCTCATCTCGATGATGCTAGGACGCGAGCTGCAGCACATCACCCGCGATCATCAGGCCGAGCCGGAAACGATCGACGATCGCGGCGCGCCTTCCATCCAGTTTCAGAACTACGGCAAGAAGGGCAGCGTCGCCCCCTTCGATCTCGATATCAGGCCGGGCGAAGTCGTCGGCATCGCAGGCCTGCTCGGCTCCGGCCGCAGCGAAACCGCCTTCCTGCTGTTCGGCATAGACCGCGCCGACAGCGGCACCGCCACGATCGATGGCCAACAAATCTCAATCGCCTCGCCGGAAGCCGCTATCGCCAACCGCTTCGGCTTCTGTCCGGAAGAGCGCAAGACCGATGGCATTGTTGGCGACCTGTCGGTCGCCGACAATATCGTGCTGGCGCTGCAGGCGCGGCGTGGCTGGATGCGGCCGATCTCGTCAGCCCAGAAGCGTGAACTCGCCGACAGCTTCATCAAGTCTCTCGACATTCGCCCGGCGGATCGTGAACGGCCGATAAAATTTCTCTCTGGCGGCAACCAGCAGAAGGCGATCCTCGCGCGCTGGCTGGTGACCGAACCGCGGCTGCTGATCCTCGACGAACCGACCCGCGGTATCGATATCGGCGCCCATGCGGAAATCCTGAAAATGATCGAAAGACTGTGCTCCGAAGGCATGTCGCTCGTCGTCATCTCTTCCGAGCTGGAGGAACTCACAGCAGTGGCCCACCGCGTTATCGTGCTGTCCGACCGCCACCATGTGGCTGAGCTTTCGGGCCGTCAGCTGACCACCGACGGCATCATCCGTGCGATTGCCGGCACCGGCGAAACGGAGGCCGCATAATGACCTGGTTCACCCGCCGCCTGCGGCGTCTCGCACCACAGCTTGTCGCACTCGCCATCATTCTCGGCATCATTAGCCTCATTGCCCCCGGCTTCCTGACGGTTTCCGTACAGAATGGCCGGCTTTACGGCAGCCTGATTGATATTCTGGTCCGCGCTGCACCCGTAGCGCTCCTGACAATCGGCATGACGCTGGTGATCGCCACGCGCGGCATCGACCTTTCGATCGGTGCCGTGATCGCCATCTGCGGCGCTGTCGCCGCAACGCTGATCAGCGATGGTTACTCCCTACCGGTCGTCATCGCCGTATCGCTCGGCGTCGGCATCGCCTGCGGGTTGTGGAACGGCGTGCTGGTCGCGGTTCTCGATATCCAGCCGATCATCGCCACCCTGATCCTGATGGTCGCCGGCCGCGGCATTGCCCAGCTGATCACCGAGGGCGTCATCCTCACCTTCAACGACGATACGTTCGCAGCGCTAGGCTCCGGCTCGCTCGCCGGCATTCCGATCCCGATCTATCTCTGGGTCGGAACGGCACTCGTCATCGGCCTGCTGATGCGGCGCACCGCCCTCGGTTTCCTCATCGAGGCGACCGGCATCAATCGCCGCGCAGCAAGCCTTGCCGGCGTGCGCGCCCGCTTCCTGCTCTTTTCGGCCTATGCGATATCGGGCCTCTGCGCCGCCATCGCCGGCATGATCGTCACCGCCGACATTCGCGGCGCTGATGCCAACAATGCCGGTCTATGGCTGGAACTCGATGCCATCCTCGCGGTCGTCGTCGGCGGCACGTCGCTCAATGGCGGACGCTTCTCGATCACCGCCTCGCTGATCGGCGCGCTGATCATCCAGTCGATCAATACCGGCATTCTCGTGTCGGGCTTTCCGCCGGAATTCAACCTGATCATCAAGGCAGGCATCATCATCGTCGTGCTGACACTGCAATCGCCGGCAATAATGACCCTCTTCGGTTTCATCAAAGCCTCTCGGCGCAGTGAAAAACTCAACCACGGCACGAAGGAGGCGACACGATGATCCACGCCCGCAACCTGCCCTTCGTCACCACACTGGCAATCTTCGTCATCGCCTACGGGCTCTGCGTCCTGCAGTTTCCCAACATGCTGTCGACGCGGGTGATCGGCAACCTTCTCACCGACAATGCCTTTTTGGGCATCGCCGCGGTCGGGATGACCTTCGTCATCCTGTCGGGCGGCATCGATCTTTCGGTCGGTTCGGTCATCGCCTTCACCAGCGTCTTCGTCGCCGTCATGGTAGGATCCTTCGGCGTGCATCCGCTCACCGCCTTCCTCGCCGCGCTGGTCATATCGACCCTGTTCGGCTGCCTGATGGGCGCAATGATCCGTTACCTGATGATCCCGCCCTTCGTGGTGACACTCGCGGGCATGTTCTTGGCCCGTGGTGCTGCCTATCTCGTTTCGACCCAATCCGTGCCGATAACCCATGAATTCATCGACACCATGCTCGGTTTTTACATCCGCTTCCCCGGCGGAGGCCGGCTAACGTTGCTTGCCATGGTCATGCTCGTCGTCTTTGCCGTCGGCATCATCGTCGCCTCGCGTACTCGCTTCGGCGCCAATGTCTATGCGATCGGCGGCAATATTCAGTCGGCCGAGTTGATGGGCGTGCCGGTGGGTGCGACGACGATCCGCATCTATGCCTTGTCGGGTTTCCTGTCCGGCCTCGCCGGCATCGTTTATACGCTTTACACGTCCTCCGGTTATTCACTCGCGACGGTCGGCGTCGAACTCGATGCGATTGCCGCGGTGGTGATCGGCGGCACGCTTCTGACCGGCGGCGTCGGCCTGGTTGCCGGTACTTTCATTGGCATCCTGCTGCAGGGGTTGATCCAGACCTACATCGTCTTCGATGGAACGCTGTCTTCCTGGTGGACGAAAATCGTCATCGGCATCCTGTTATTCGTATTCATTGTGTTGCAGCGCACCATCATCTGGTATTCGTACCGCCGACTTGCAGTCCGACAATTGAAGGAGGTTTGATTTTGGGTCTTCTGGAAACGACCATCAGCGGCCGAAAGCGGCGCGGCAACCACGCGCATGTGGTCGCCGAGCTCGGACGCGGTATCGTCTCCGGCAAGATACCGGAAGGTTCGCTCCTGCCCGGCGATGCGGAGCTTTCGGGCCGTTTCGGCGTTTCCCGTACCGTGCTGCGCGAGGCGATGAAGACACTTTCCGCCAAGCGGCTGATCGAAGCGAAAGCAAAGGTCGGCACCCGCGTCCTGCCACGCGACAGCTGGAATTTCTTTGATTCGGATGTGCTCGGCTGGCGTTTCGAAAGCGGGCTGGATTACGAATTCATCGAACATCTCGCCGAAATCCGCCTGGCCCTGGAACCCGCTGCCGCCTCCGCCGCCGCAGGCCGTGCCACCAGCGACGACATCGTCGCGCTCTATGCGATCGCCGCCAAATTCGACAACCTCAATCACACGCCGGAATCGATCGCAAAGGTGGATCTTGAGTTCCACCTTGCAATCGCCCGCATGTCCGGCAACCCGTTCATGCGCTCGGCAAGCGCTTTGATCGAGGCTGCACTGGCGATTTCCTTCGAACTCTCGTCGCCCGCCGCTTCGCCGGAAACGATCGATGAAGTCGCGACCAACCATTTGCGGATCGTCCACGCCATTGCCTCGCGCGATCCCGCCAAGGCGATGTCGGCCATGCGGCACGTGATCGAGGTCGGCAAGAGCCGCATTCGAAGCTCGATCCGCGGCAATGAGAGCAACGCGATCGACGCGCGAAAGCCGGTCGCTGTCGACAATAGTTGACTTCATAACTCATGAATGATCTTAGTCCGGGAAATACGACAGACATTCCGGACAACCGCCATGCTCCATCAGACCCGAGGCCGCATTACCCGTGACAACGGCGCCGCAATCGATGCGCTGAAGAAACGTGCAGCCGAATGGGAAGTGCCGCTGACGCAGGAAGCAGCCGGTTTCTGCTTCCACGTGTGGAATTCCAAGGCGACGCTTTATCCGGATGAGACCGGCGTCACGATCGAGATATCGTCCCCGGAGCAGCGTCTGCTGCAGACACTGCAGGGCAGCCTGACAGAGCTTTTCGAGGAATGCCTTCTCTGCCCGAAATGGGATGAAGTGGCGGAAGGTGCGCTCGCGCCCGGCATGTCGCTTATGCAGGTCGCCTCCATTACCAAACGCTCGCCGGGTTTCACCCGTGTCCGCCTCGAAGGGCATGACGCGGAGCGTTTTGGCGAAAGCAGCTACCACTTCCGCCTTCTCATCCCTCGCAAGGGCCGTCCGCCCTGCTGGCCGCGTATCGCCGCATCCGGCCGCACCGTCTGGCCGGAAGGCGACGACACGCTGCACCGACCCGTCTACACCACCGTGGCCTGTGGCCAGAACTGGCTCGAATTCGATATTTTCGAACACGCAGGCAGCCCGACATCCGCCTGGCTCGCGGAAGATCCGGCCGGAAGAACGATCGGCATCATCGGCCCGGGTGGTGGCGGATGCCCCGAGAGCCAGCACCTTTTCCTCTTCGGCGACGAAACAGCCGTGCCGGCCATCATCCGGATGCTGCAGGAAGCACCTGCTAATGTCCGGGCATTTATCCAGGCGCGCCGCGAAGACCTGTGCGAACTCGCATTCGATGAGAGGGTCTCGATGGTTGAAGACCTGATCCCGGCTCTGGAAGCCCTGCAGATTTGCGATGGTGCCCATGTCTGGTTTGCCGGACATGCGGATCAAGCCCGCGCCGCCCGCACATATCTGACTTCGCAAGGCATGCAAAAGCGCGATTTCACCGCCGCCGCCTACTGGAGCTGAAACGGCAGAGGTGAGGTTCTGATCAGGAGCGGTGCCGCAGTTGGGAACGGATCCCCGGCTGTCTTCGCCTGCACATGAACAGGCTCTATTTTAAGGTATTCTAATACCCTGAAACCTCCAAATTGCTCGAATTAACCTTACCGCGTAACCTCGCTTGGCATTCTGGCTTGCTCAAAGCCGAAAAATGGGCACTTTTCATTAAATAGAGCGCTCGCGGAGCTGATAGTCCCGCAAAGTGGGGACGTCACAGCAATGTTGCGGACGCCCTTTAGTGCGTGTTTCTGAATCGGATAATTGAGGTGCGGCATGACTTATGAATCCGCCAGACTTATGTCTGAGGCTATGACGCTTTCTTCGGCGGCGGTTCTTTCCTCCTTGATCGATACGTTGGTCGAGAAGGGCATTTTGACCCCGGACGAGGAAAAGGAAATCTACCTCTCCGCGATGGACAAGATCAGTGAAGTCGCCGGTGATGATGAAGACGGAACGCATGAGCTCGCCCGCGAACTCATCGAACAGCAGATAGCCGACCGCGAACTCTGAGCCTTCCGGCTGAGAACACCATCGTCTCGACACCTGGGTTTCCGAGATCGCGGAAACTTTCTAGCAATCAGAAGAATGAAACGGCCAGCACCAGAAGCAGTGAGCTGGTCATCACGGTCGCCGCGAATGCGCCATTCCATTTGAGCACGATCGTCGTGGCCGAAGTGGACGTCAGGCGCGCCATGGTGATCGACATCGCGCTGATCGGTGAAAGCGCGATGCCAGCCGCCCAGCCAAGCGAAAGCGACAGCGCCAGAAGCATCGGATGAGCATTGCCGAAGGCGGCGGCTCCGAACAGCTGGGCAAGAAAAACCACCACGATCGAATGCGGCACGAACAGAAGTGCACTTGCCGCGATCGCCACGATGCACAGCCCCGCCAGCACCGAAGGCGGCAGTTGGTTGAGCTCCATCAGAAAATCGCCCCTGCCATCAAGGAACACCACAGCGGTCGCCCCGATGACACTGGCCGACAGATAGATCGCGCTTTCCGTCCGCATCACCGACATGTTGCCGACCATGCCCTTTACCTCGCGTCCGAGGCCCGAAATCGGCACACGCTGCTCGTAGACGATCCAGCCGAGGGCAAACAGCGGCAGAAGGATCAGCGAGGCGACAAGCGGGCTCACATCGATCGCGACATGGATCGCCAGCGTGCCCCCAAACAGCCCGACGCAGGCGCAGAGCGTTATCGCAAGCGGGCCGGCCGATAGCCTGTCCCCGTCATCAGCCGCCAGATTGATTGTCTGGCCAGTCACCTCGGTATGAAAAAGGGTCGTCACAAGGATCAAAGCCACAGCAGTCGCAAAGGCGGCAATGATGAAAGCCGTCGGCGCAAGATTGGGGATCGACTGGGTGATGATGGCAAACCCGACACCGAGCGGCGACCAGATCGTCATAAGAACCGTCCCGCGCATGGCGGCAAGCAGGATGGAGCGACGCTCGCCTTGCCGGTCCTGCCCTTCCGTCGCCTTCGCCACCATCTGGCCGAGTAGCGATATGATCCCGATATTGAAAAGCAGGCTGAGCAGATGGCTGCCGACCTTGACTGCCTGGTACCGCCTGCGCCCAGGCATGCTCATCAGATATTCCGCCGCATTCCTGATGATCTCCGAACGTCCGACCGCATAACGCAGCATGCCGAGCACGGAAAGGAACGAGGAAAAGCCGACGCCTTGATAAAGCGCGCGTTCGACGACTTCAGCCTTGCCGGCCGGAGCCAAGAACTCCGATGTGGCGCAAAGAACGAAGCCAGCGCTCACGAACACTTTCGCAATCGTAGCGAGCCGCTTCCAATCAGATAGCACCGCGACAGTAGCAAGCGCAGCAGCAGCCCGGAGCAACCAGATGGAACCGGATGTCACGCTGGCAATGACGAAGAGAAAAGCGGCCGCCAAAGTAAGTACATCTGCCGCACTGATAACCTGCTCCGTCTGCAGCGTGGCGGCTGAGGCACCCTTGCTCATGGATGGATAACTCCGGGACAGGCTTCGACCCGACACGCATGTGCGGAACGAGGAGAAAATTCGAAAAGAAATTCGGTAGTATCAGCGATCTTGCAGCATGGGGCGGTGCTCCATTTGCAGGACAATCGCACGGATTGCTGCATTGCAGCATACAAGCCGTAAAGTCCAGAATTCATAAAGCGAAAGGGCCTGTTGCGACGCAAACTATGCGTATTTCAGCGGGCTGATGGCCAATACACACAATTACGAATTGCCGCTCAACGCGGCAGATCGTCTCGGTGGTGATTTTTAGGGCAAATAGATTCGTTACCAGGCGTAGCTGCGCGATCAGCGAGCCACGCTCATCCGAAGCATGACTAGCTCGAATTCGCCTGAAGTCAGGAGGCCTTCGGCTCGTCGTCCTCGCGGGGACGCTCTTCCGGGCCGATCGGATGTTTGCGCGGAACGCCATGACTGCGGGCAGTTCGGTCACGGTGGAGCGCTGCACGCGCCAGCAGCATGAAGGTGATCGGCGTGGTGAAGGTAACGAACGTGCCGATCAGAATTTCATGCAGGACGAGACTTGATGAAGCGACGGAGAAATAGATCATCGATGCAAGCATGATCCCGCCAATCCCCCAGCTTGTACCGAGCGCAGGTGCATGCAGCCGCTCATAAAAGGTCGGCAGGCGCAAGAAACCGATCGCGCCGATCAGCGCGAGTGCTGCCCCGAGCAACAGGAAGAAGGCCACGGCAAGCGCGACGGGAAGGGAAAGATCGGATGCAGGATAGATCATTCGATCACCTCCCCGCGCATCAGGAACTTCGCCAGCGCCACGGTAGACACGAAACCGAGCAGGCCGATCACCAGCGCCGCCTCGAAATAGATCATCCGCCCCGTGCCGATCCCGAACGTCACCAGCAGCAGCATCGCGTTGATATAGATCGTGTCGAGACCAATGATCCTGTCCTGCGCCCGCGGGCCGCGGAACATCCGGACCGCAGCAATCGCCATGGCGACCACGAGCATGAACTGGGCGATTGCGACTGCGGTATAGATGATGACGGCACTCATGCGAATATCTCCATCAGCAGCTTTTCATAGCGGTTCTTGATCGTCGCGACCCACTGCTCTTCCTCTTCCAGATCGAGCACGTGCATGAGGATCGAACCGTCATATGAATCATATTCCAACCAGACCGAACCGGGCGTGCTTGTCAGAATGACCGCCAGAAGCGCAAGCGCGGTGCGATCCTTGAGTTCCAGCGGGATTGTCAGGAACCCCGACTTGTGCCCCTTCTTGCGGCCCCGGATGATCAGCATGGCAACCGTGACATTCGACAGGATGATATCGAAAAGCACGATGAAGAACAGTTTCGGCAGTAGCCACCATTTCTTCAGCTTCGGCTTATCAGGCCTGAGCGACGCCATCGCCCATGAGGCAAAGACAGCAACCAGCGAGCCCATGATCAGCTGCCCGAGCGTGAACCCGTTCAGAAGCAGCCACATCAGGATCAGCGATACCGTCAGGATCGGATAGGGAAGCATCAGTGATCTCCCCCGCCAAGCTCGCTATCGACGCCCGGCACCACGATCGCGTTGCGAACCGCATCGATATAGAGGCTTGGAGTACTGAGCGAGCGGATCGTCGTATCCATGTACTGCATCGCCGCATTCGCCTGCACGGTCAGGAACAGCGTCAACGCCAGAAGGAACATGACCGGCACGATCTCGATGACGAGAACCCTGGGCACCACGCCTTCAAGCGAGGTCCAGAAGGTGCGGATGCCGACGCGGGTCATGGAGATGAGTGCTGCGACACCCGACAGGATGACGAGAATGATCAGCGCCCAGACCGCAGCCGTCGGCGGCACGCCGATCGCACCGGTGCCCATCATCGCAGACAGCATGGCGAACTTGGCAATGAAGCCCGAAAGCGGCGGCAGGCCGGAGAGAAGAATACCGCACATGGCAAAACAGGTGCCGAGGATCGCCATCGTGCCCGGCATGGTGACGCCGTCCGCCTCTTCCGGCTCGTCCTCATCGGCATCGCCATAGGCTTCCATCGTGACCGCCAGAACGTTGGCGCCTGCATCCTGGCTACGCTCGACAAGCTCGATCAGCATGAAGAAGGCGCTGATCGTCAGCGTCGAGCTGACGAGATAGAGAAGTGCGCCGGAGGACACCGCACCGTCATTGATGCCGAGAACCATAAGAAGCGTGCCGGACGAGACCAGAACCGAGAAACCAGCAAGCCTGCCAAGCGCCTGCGACGCCAGAACGCCGATCGTGCCGAAGATCAATGTCGCCATGCCGCCATAGAGCAGCACCGTCGATCCGAAACCGGCTGAAGGACCGTTGTCGAACAACAACATGGTCAGCCGCAGGATGACATAGATGCCAAGCTTGCTGAGAATGGCAAAGACGCCGGCAACCGGGGCGGACGCCGCGCTATAGGCGGTCGGCAGCCAGAAGCAGAGCGGCCACATGCCGGCCTTGATCAGGAAGGCGATGCCGAGCACGCCGGCGCCCGCCTCCATCAGCATCCGCCGGTCCGCTTCCATTTCCGGAATACGGGCCGCAAGATCGGCCATGTTGAGCGTGCCGGCCGTACCGTAGATCAGGCTGACGCCGATCAGGAAGAGAAGTGCCGCCGCCAGGTTGACGGCGATATAGTGCATGCCCGCCTTTACCCTGAGCGGACCCGATCCGTGCAGAAGAAGGCCATAGGATGCAGCCAGCATCACTTCGAAGAAGACGAAGAGATTGAACAGGTCACCGGTCAGAAGCGCCCCGTTGACGCCCATCAGCAACAGCTGGAACATCGAATGAAAATGCGCGCCCATCGCATGCCAGCGCGCCAGCGAATAGACGAGCGCCGCGAACCCGACGATCGCCGTCAGAAGCAGCATCAGCGCGGAAAGCCCGTCGAGCACGAGCACGATGCCGAAGGGGGCCGCCCAATTGCCGAGCAGATAGACGCCTTCGAAACTGTTGGGACCGCTTTCGATCTCAAACAGGATAAAAGCAACGGCCAGCAGCAGCATCGTCGAGACGAGGCTCACCATCGCCTTGGCGACACGGCGTCTCTCTTCGATGAGCAGCAGGATCGCCGCCGCCGCCAGCGGGATGAGGATCGGCGCGATGATGAGATGATGCGACCAGCCGTTCATCGCTTGTCCCCCCTGCCGTCGACATGGTCGGTGCCGGTCAGGCCGCGCGAGGCGAGCAGGACGACGAGAAACAGTGCGGTGGTCGCAAAGCCGATGACGATGGCCGTCAGAACCAGCGCCTGCGGCACCGGATCGGCAAGCATGCTGCTGGATGCACCTTGACCGAGGATGGGGGGAACATTCGTCTTCACCCCGCCGGTGCTGAAGATGAACAGGTTCACCGCATAGGACAGAAGCGAAAGCCCGATGATGACCTGATAGGTGCGCGGGCGCAGTATCAGCCACACGCCGCAGCTCGTCATCACACCGATCGCGATGGAAAGGATGATTTCCATTAGTCGTCCCTCCCCTTTTCGGCTTCGATGACGCGCAGGCGGTTGATGCGGATGGATTGGTGCGCAAGCGCGACGAGGATAAGAACCGTCGATCCGACGACCAGAAGGAACACGCCGAGATCGAATAGCAGCGCCGTTGCTGCCGGCATCTTTCCGATCAACGGCACGGTCAGATACTGAAAATGCGAGGTCAGGAACGGGTAGCCCAGGAACCATGCGCCAATGCCGGTCACGGTTGCCATGATGAGCCCGACCCCCATCCAGCGCAGCGGGAGAATGCGGATGCGATCCTCCGCCCAGCGCGTACCGCCGGCAAGATATTGCAGCAGGAAGGCTATCGACAGTGTCAATCCGGCCGAGAACCCGCCGCCCGGAAGATCATGCCCGCGCATGAAGAGATAGACAGCGAAAGTGATGATGACCGGGAACATCCATTGCATGATCACGGACGGTATCAGCAGATATTCACGCACCGTATCGCCGGCATTTCTCTCTGGCCGCTCTTCGTCGAACCGGTTCTGGATCCGCTGCTGCTCCGGCATTGTCATGCTGTCGGGCGCGGGGCGGAAACGCCTGAGCAAGGCGTAGACGGTGAGAGCGACGATCCCGAGAACCGCAATCTCGCCGAATGTGTCGAACGCACGGAAATCGACGAGAATGACGTTGACGACGTTGCGGCCGCCACCCTCCGAATAGGCGTTCTCCAGGAAATAGGTCGCAATTGCATCCGGCACCGGCATGGTCATCACGGCATAGGCAATGAACGTCATCCCGACACCGCAGATTATCGCGATCAAAAGGTCGCGGAAACGCCGGAAGCGGGCACGGAAGGTCACCGATTCATCCATCTTCTCCGTCCGCTTGGGCAGCCAGCGCAGCCCGAGCAGGATGAGGACGGTGGTAACGATCTCGACGAGCAACTGGGTAATCGCAAGATCGGGAGCCGAAAGCCAAACGAAGGTGATACAGACGATAAGGCCGATCCCGCCCAGCATGACCAGCGCCGCCAGCCGGTGGTATTTGGCCAGAAAGGCGGTACCGAGCGCAAGGCAGATGCCGATCAGCCAGATACCGGCAAAAACCTTGTCCACGCCGGAGAACACGAAGGCGCGCGGCTCGAAACCGGAGAGCCAGAGCGGCAGGAGCCCGGCCATGAAGCCGGTAACGACCACCCAGCGCAGCTGCGGCTGCAGATTACGCGTGCCGAGCCGCTGCTCGGCCATACGCGCCCAGCGCCAGGACACTTCGACCAGAATGCGCTCGAAAATACGCTGGCCCTTCAGCCGGCGCAAAAGCGGTGGGCCATCCTCGCAGGTGGCGAGATAGTGGCGCAGCACGAAATAGAGCGCCGCACCGCCGACAAGCGCAATCAGGCTCATGATCAGCGGCAGATTGAAGCCATGCCAGATGGAGAGGCTGTATTCCGGCGTATCGACGCCCAGCACGCTGACAACGGCCGCCTGAAGGAACGGGCCGACCGAGAACGCCGGTGCAATGCCGACGATCAGGCAGATGACGACCAGCAGCTCGATCGGAAAACGCATCCAGCGAGATGGCTCGTGCGGCGTATCCTTAGGCAGGTTGGTCGGCGATGGGCCGAAGAAGACGGTATGGATGAAGCGCAGCGAATAGGCGACGCTGAACGCGCCTGCAAGCGTCGCGACATAAGGCAGGATGACGTCGAGGATCGAATCCGCATGGGTCTCGATCGCTTCGGCAAAGAACATTTCCTTCGATAGGAAGCCGTTGAGCAGCGGCACACCGGCCATCGCCGCACTCGCCACCATGGCAAGCGTTGCCGTATAGGGCAGATAGCGGAAAAGCCCGCTTAATCGCCGCATGTCTCGTGTTCCGGTCTCGTGATCGATGATACCGGCCGCCATGAACAGCGATGCCTTGAACGTCGCATGGTTCAGCATGTGGAAGATCGCCGCCACCGTGGCGAGCGGGCTGCCGAGGCTGAGCAGCGTGGTGATCAACCCGAGATGGCTGATCGTCGAATAGGCGAGCAATCCCTTCAGGTCCTGCTGGAAGATCGCGAAAAACGCGCCGATCAGCAAAGTGAGGATGCCAGCCGCCCCGAGAATGAAGAACCACTCGTAGGTTCCGGACAGCGCCGGCGAGAAACGGGCGAGCAGAAACACTCCGGCCTTCACCATCGTCGCCGAATGCAGGAAGGCCGAGACCGGGGTCGGCGCTGCCATCGCGTTGGGCAGCCAGAAATGGAACGGGAACTGGGCGCTCTTCGTCAATGCGCCGAGCAGGATGAAGACGAGTGCCGGAACATAGAGCGCGTGACTGCGGATCAGGTCCCCGGATGCCAGGATCTTGTCGAGATCATAGCTGCCGACGATATTGCCGAGCAGCAGCAGGCCGATCAGCAGGCAGAAACCACCGATACCGGTAATCGTCAGCGCCATGCGGGCGCCATCGCGCGCCGCGGCGGAATTGTTCCAGTAGCTGATCAGCAGGAAGGACGAGATACTCGTCAGTTCCCAGAAGATCGACAGAAGGATGACATTGCCCGACAGGACGATGCCGAGCATGGCCCCCATGAAAGCAAGAAAGAAGGAAAAGAACCGCGGAACCGGATCGTCCTCGGACATGTAGTAACGGGCGTAGACGGTGACCAGGAAACCGATGCCGTTGATCAGCACGCTGAACATCCAGGCAAAACCATCCAGGCGCAACGAAAAATTCAGCCCGAGCTGAGGGATCCATTCCAGATTATAGCGAAGGACATTTCCATCGGTCACCTGCGGATAGGCCAGCACCGTGATGACAAGGCAGGAAAACGCAACAAGAGACGCCAGACGCGACGGAAGGGCCGCGGATGCCGTATTCAGGAGCATTACGGAAAGGAGACTTCCGATAAACGGCAGGGCCAGCAGCAGAACAAGAAAGTGCGGCGCAAGCGTTATCCCAATGACCTATTCCTTCATTTCCAAGGCATTTCAGTCCTTTATCATGTAATGGGGTGCCCCACTAGCCAATCGGATCAAACTGCCATATATGATTGATTCTGACCAATATGGGCAATTTGGAACAATGGGTCAACCAGATCAGACAAAGATTTTGTCGCCAGCGCTCTGTCGGGCGGGCCGTGGCTTTCTGGACTGGACGCAATGCGATCTGGCGGATCGCTCCGGTGTGTCTCGCAGTACGATCAGGGACTACGAAGGTGACCGCCATGAAGTCCACCGTTCGACGGAAGCCCAGCTTCGCCGCGCCTTTGAAGAAGGCGGCCTAGCCTTCGTCACGGTCGATGAAGATTGTATAGGCATTTGCCCGAAGGAAAAGAACAGGCCAGCCGACTGAGCTTCAGTCAGCCGGCCCGAGCCTTCTGGAATTGCTGCCTGTATTCGGATGGCGAAACACCAACTTCCTTCTTGAAGGCTTTGCAGAAATAGTTTGCATCCGCATAGGAAAGATCAAGCGACACATTGCTGATCGGCAGATCGCTGTTTTTCAGCAGCACCTTGGCGCGTTCGATGCGCTGACCCTTGAGGTAGGAAATGAAGGTCGTGTTCATTTTCTTGCGAAATAGTCGGCTGAGATAACACGGGCTGACATGCGCGAATTCAGCCGCCTCTTCCAGCGTGACGCCCTTCGATAGGTTGCGCTCGATAAAATGAAGAACTGTTTCGATTCTTTCTCCGGCAGCCCCGCCATGCTCCTGACCGGGATCGAACAGAACATCAATGATCTGACACAAAAGCTCCTGAACCTTGTACTGACTGCGGACATCGAGACGCTGATTTTCCAGTTCATCCACCTGCCTTGCCATCGGCAAGCTCAATTTGCGGCCCATTTCCTCCAAAACATCCGTCAGTATCTCGACAAGATCGAGCACCTCATGGCGCGGCGCCACCTCCTTATGCGCATAAATTCTCTCAAGTCTCATCCGCACGAAACGCAAACAGTCCCGATAGGCACGCCTTTCGACCAAGGATCGGATTTCTTCTGCAATGTCAGCCTCGTCGTCCGCCTCATCCTCGGCTGCATCCATTGTCGGGACCACATGCAGGCTCTGCTGCAACTTTTCAGGAGCCGGTAGGGCCAGGCAATCGCGAACGCCATCGAGCAACGCCTCTGTCCGCACCGGCTTCAGCAGAAAACCGTCAGCCTTGTACTGGATCGCTGCCTGCATGATGTCGAAATAGTCATAGGCGGTCACGATCAGCACTTTTGTCGCCAGATGTCGTTCACGCACCATCTGCAGCAATTCCAGCCCGTTGGGGCGCGGAATCCTGATATCGAGCAACATCACATCGATACGCTCGCTTTCGAGCAACTTGACCGCTTCCGATCCGTTTTTTGCCTCGCCGACGATCCTTATGTCATCGGCGTTACGCTCGATGATGGAGCGCAGAGCACGCCTTTCCAGTTCTTCATCTTCGACGATGGCCATGTTGAACATAAAAATCTCCTGTAATCTGAACCCCACGCCTTCAGAAGTCGAAGGGCTCGAATTCCAGGGGGAAACGCATGCGCACCAGCGTCCCGCGCCCCTGGCGAAAAGGACTGAGAATCTCCAGTCCGTGATCCGTGCCGAAGTAATAACGAAGCCGGCTATCGATATTGTAGATGCCTATGCTCTTTCGCCCGCCGCGATCCGCCTCGCCGCGCAGAACCGCCTGCTTGCGTTCCGGTGAGATGCCGTCACCATTGTCGACGATATCGATGATCAGCTCGACACCGTCGCGATAGGCGGAAATCTCGATCAACCCGCCGCTCTCGCGCGGTTCTATCGCGTAGTTGATGCAGTTCTCCACGATCGGCTGAAGCACCATCACGGGACATAGCACGTCCAGAAACTCATCCGGGACGTCGAGAGCAAATTCGAAGCGGTCACCGACCCGAAGCTTCAACAGATGCAGATAATTGCGGACATGCTCCACCTCCATCCGCAACTGCACGAACTGAGAACCGCTCTTCTTGAGGACGTAGCGCATCATATCGGCAAACGCGTGCACGGTGTTTTCCGTTTCCGGAGCATCTTCCACCAGTGCCAACCTGCCGATCGTGTTCAGCACATTGAACAGGAAATGCGGATTCACCTGATAGGAAAGCGCCTGCAGTTCCGCCTCGCGCAGAAGTCTTTCAAGCTCTGCCCGCCGTTTCGATTCCTCCGCCAGGCGCAGGTTCTTTGCATAAAGCTCCTGCGCCACGCCGCGAGAATAACTCTCCTCGACGATATGCGATGCGATGTAGAACAGCGAATAAGCAGCCGAGCGCAGTTTCTCATAGGAGACCGAATTGATCCGGTGATGCTCTTCCAGCAGCGGCTGATGCTCCCGCCATGACCCTTCGAAGGGAAAAATATTCGAGAGATCTACCAGACCGGTCGCACCTTCATCCGAGGTAAGCTTAACCTGACCGCAGATGACGGCGCCCAGATATTCCCCGCGCACGATGATGGGTGCGGCAAAATCGACCAGGCTGCAGTGGCACCGATAGATGGATGGCTCGCCGGTGGAGAGCGCCGTGCGCCCGCCCACCGCGTCACAATGAAAACACCGATCCCGCCATTCTGCCCGCGCGCGGACCGCCTGGCAGAACGCCGAAAAACCGGACGGCTTGGTGACCGGCACCCCTTCCGGATCGACGATCACCATCGCGACCCCGACCGCGGCGCTGAAATTGTCCTGGACCTTCTGGAGCATTTCGGTGCTCATCAGTTCCAGCAGCCTCTTGCGCCGCGCAGCCTTGCTCAGGTGTGCGGTTTCGGCCGGTCGATCCGACGCAGCCGGAAAAACCTCCGGGAAGATCAGGATCTCCGGATTTATCTGCGGCACCACCTCCTCAGGCTGCCCGCTCGGTCGGTCTGCTCCCATGACCACCCCTCCGCGTCCCGGCCGAAATGACCATAGGATGCGGTTTTCTCGAATATCGGACGTCTCAGTCCAAGCACATCGATCATTCCGGATACGCTGAGCGGGAAAAGCTCGCGTATTGCCTCCTCAAGCAGACCGGAATCGACCGACAATTTATCTGCGGAGGATACGGCCACCATTTCCGGTTCTTTCTGACCTATCGCAAATGCGAGAGAGATTTCACAATTTGTCGCAAGTCCGGCGGCAACAATGTTCTTGGCAATGTAGCGGGCCATATAGGCGCCGGTGCGATCGACCTTGGTGGCGTCCTTTCCGGAAAAGGCGCCTCCCCCATGGCGACCGATGCCGCCATAGGTATCGACGATGATCTTGCGGCCGGTAAGCCCGGTATCTGCCGCAGGCCCACCTTTGACGAAACGTCCCGTCGGATTGATGAGAACCCGCGTATCGCGCTTCAGCCATGGCCCCATCACCGGCGCGATGACCTCTTCCAGCACGCCGCGCAGCAATTGCTCGCGCTCGATCTCTTCCGAATGCTGGGTCGAGACGACGACGCTGATCAGCCTTTCCGGTCGCCCCTCTTTGTCATGGGCGAATGTCACCTGTGCCTTGCCATCCGGCCGAAGCCATGCAAGCACACCGCTTTTGCGCACTTCCGCCAGCCTGCGGGTCAGCTTGTGGGCAAAATCGATCGAAACCGGCATCAGGCTTTCGGTCTCGCTGCTGGCGTAACCGTAGAAAATCCCTTGGTCGCCAGCGCCGAAATCCTTTTCGCGCACGACGCCCTGCGCAATATCCGGCGATTGTTCATGCAGGTCAGCGAGAATGAAACATCCATCCGCATCGAAGCCTAGATCGGGATCCGTATAGCCGATGCGCCGGATCACATCACGCGCGATGCGCGTCACATCGACCGAAGCCCGCGAAGTCACCTCGCCTGCGATATGAGCGGTATTGCCCGAGACCATCACTTCAGCCGCCACGCGTGCCATCGGGTCCTGCGCAAGATGCGCATCGAGAATGGCATCCGAAATCTGGTCGCAAACCTTGTCGGGGTGACCCTCCGTCACCGATTCTGCCGTCGTGTAGCGCGCGACCATGATCGCCTCCTTTATCCAGGCCCGGGATTGCGTCCCGGGTCATCGTCTTTTTGGTTCAGCCGCCAATGACGCAGGTAAAGCCAAGTCCTTCGACAGCCGCCTTGAATGGGTCCATGTCCTCGGGCTTGAGATTGGGGGCATCCGCCATCGGATAAGGCCTGCCGAGCAGCTCGTATTTGTTTTCGCCATAGGTGTGGTAGGGCAGGAGATGCACGGTATCGACGCCCGGCATCAGCTTGGCGAAATTGCCGATTGCGGTAATCGCCTCGACGCTGTTGTTCACCCCCGGCACAACCGGAATGCGCACCACCGTATGGGTAAGCGATGCGATGCAGAGCGCGTTTTCGAGAATGATGCGGTTGTCGATACCGGTATTGGCCCGATGCACCGCCGGATCGATCGCCTTCAGGTCCATTAACACATGATCGACAAACGGAATGACATCGCGAACGATCTCGCGCGTCGTGCAGCCCGTCGTCTCCATTGCCGTATTCCAGCCCTGTTCGTGGCAGGCCATCAGCAGCTGCTTGGCAAACTCGTGCTGGAACAGCGGCTCACCGCCAGACAGCGTGATCCCGCCACCGGAACGACGGTAGTGATGGGCATCCTTGCGCAATTCCTGCATGACCTCGGCAATGCTCATCGTCTTGCCGGCGCGTTTCAATGCCTGTGTCGGACAGACCTTCGTGCAGCTTCCGCATTTGATGCATTTGCTGCGGTCGACGAAACCGGCATTGCCGACATCGAGCGCCTTCGTCGGACAGACGGGAATACACTGGCCGCATTTGATGCAGGCCGAACGGCGATAGAACAGTTCGGGCTCGGGGTTCTGCGATTCCGGGTTTGAGCACCAGCGGCACCGCAACGGGCAGCCTTTCAGAAACACGATCGTGCGCACACCCGGCCCGTCATGGATGGAATAGCGCTGGATGTCGAAGACGATGCCTTCCTTGTCGTAGTCGATCGCAGTCATTTCAATATCCTGTCTTTTTATGCCGGGTTCCGGCGCCTCCTCCGGCGCCGTTCAGAACTCGGACTGTTGTGCTGCTGCGATGGCATTCATCGCCATGCGGACGGACGAGGTCTCTCCCATGATGGCAAGCGAGGTGACGTGCTGCGGGCAGGTGCCGTAAAGTTCGACGGTGAAAACACCTGCAGCCTTCAATGCGAGATCTGAGAAATAGAAAAGGTCCGCCACCGGGATCTGCATCAACCCGACGGAATCTACCCGGTTGGCCTGCACCCAGGCCCGGCCATGCGGCGGCATCCGTCGCTGCAGCATCTGCAACACGTCAGGATGCGGAGCGTTGATGATGCGGGTCGCCATGGCGGATCTCCTCTCTTCCAGTCTTCCTTGAACGGTGGACGCCTTCGCCTCAGCGGACGTTCAGCGCCTCCACCATCACGCACTTGCGCCGGCGGGCGAACGACTTGGGCGATGTCAGCCCTTCCCCGGTCGGCCCGGCAATGGTGAAGGTCGTATACCCCTCGCCGCCGACGCCGATCCCGGCATAGGACGGGCCGTTCTTCACGAAGATCGTCGTCTGGATCAGCTTCGCCATCTTGGTGATCTTGCGCACATCGGTGGAATGGATCATCGCCGTATGGCGGTTGCCATGCTCCAGCTCGACGGCAAGATCGATCGCCTCATCGACGTCTCCTGCCCGCACCAGCGGCAGGATCGGCATCATCAGCTCTTCCTGTACGAAAGGATGGCCCTTTGGCAGTTCGATCAGGATGACGCGGATTTCCGGACCGACCGAAATCCCGACCTTGTCGAGCAGGTAGACGGCGCTCTTGCCAACGCAATTGGTCTGCGGCCCGCCCTTCGCGGTCAGCACCAGTTCCTCGAGCTTCTTCACGACAGCCATATCCTTGACCAGATAGGCGCC
Organism: Neorhizobium sp. UBA3556; assembly: GCA_002376235.1. Classification (GTDB taxonomy): domain Bacteria; phylum Pseudomonadota; class Alphaproteobacteria; order Rhizobiales; family Rhizobiaceae; genus Neorhizobium. Next base: position 336,649 of record DFNX01000001.1, read on the forward strand.
GTTCTTCTGCATCTGCGAGATCAGGAAATCGGCGATCTGGCTGACCGCAATCACTTCCTTTTCCGCGATGCAGGGCAGGTTGTTGTCGAAACTGCAGCCGCTGACGATGTCCTTGGCGGCCTTTTCGATATCGGCGGTTTCATCGACGACGACCGGCGGGTTGCCGGCACCGGCGCCAATGGCCTTCTTGCCGGTCGACATCACCGTCTTGACGATGGCCGGGCCACCGGTTGCCACCAACATGCGCACCTTGGGATGCGCCATCATCGCATTGGTGTTGTCGATCGAAGGTGCCTGGACGGTGACGACGAGGTTTGCCGGCGCACCAAGGCTCGCAAGTTTGCGGTTGATCAGCTTGATTGCCAGGAGCGACACGATCTTCGCACGTGGATGGGGGCTGAACACGACGGCATTGCCGGCTGCCAGCATGCCGATCGTGTTGCAGATGATGGTTTCCGTCGGATTGGTGGTCGGCGTGATCGAACCGATGACGCCATAGGCGGAATATTCGACCAGCGTCAGGCCGCCATCACCGCTTTCAGCTTCGGTCTTCAGATCCTCGATGCCGGGGGTCTTGGAGGCTGCCAGCCGGTTCTTGATCACCTTATCGCTGGCATTGCCCATGCCGGTCTGTTCGACCGTCATCCGGGAAATCCGTTCCAGCATAGCCGGATCGAGGAAGATTTCGCGGATACCATCGACAAAGCTCTTTCGCGCAGCCATGGAGCAGAACAGATATTGCCTCTGCGCTTCAGCAGCGGCTTCCACCGCCTCGTCCATGCTGGCAAATACGCCGTCGCCGAGAACGACGGCCTCTTCATCCGAAATATCGAGCGAGACCGATGCGGCAGACAAGGCGCAGTCACCGCGCTCGCAGCAGGAGCAGTTCACCTCACCGGCAGACTTCGTCACCATGCCATCGGCGACGATGCAGCCTTGGGCGAACGGCGCCGTAGGGTCGGCAGCCGGAGCAGGCTTTGAACCGCCCATTTCCGCGATGATGCGGGCCACGGTATCTTCGACCGAAGACGTGGAACTCTTTACTGGAGGAGGAACAGGTGTCGGGGCCGGGGCGATGGCGCCATTGAACCCGGCAAGCACGCGATTGACGGCGGCGTTGATGTCTTGATCGTTCATAATCCTCTTCCTTCCTCGGGGACCGTTCCCCTTCTTTCGGGAAATCCATCGATCGCGTAGCGGGCGATCTCCATGTCTTCAGCGACCGTTCCGCCACTGATGCCGATGGCACCGATCACGGCACCATAAGCGCGGCAGGGAATGCCCCCGCCGAAAAGCACGACCTGGCCTTCGCCCGAGCCGTTGCCGACGCCGCTGCCCGCGTGGCCCACGCCGAAAAGCATGCCGCCCGGCTGGGCGAGACGCCCGAGTTCATCGGTTCCCATGCGATAGGCCGCAGCGGTCCAGGCCTTGGCGCTAGCAAGCTTTGTGCTTGCCGGCAGACTGCCCTCCATCCGGTGAAACAGGATCAGCCGTCCTTCTGCATCGGCGATTGCGATGCAGACCGGCACCGACATCTGCCGCGCGTGGCTCTCCGCACGCGCAGCGACGGCGCAGGCGTCGACAAGCGAGATCCCGGTTGCTGCCCCTCTGCCAGCAACGCGTCCGACCAGCTCGGCGGCAAGCGCCGCTTCGATCCGTTGCAGGTCGCGGGGGGCGAAATCACGGGTGGCGAACATCGCTCACTCCCGCATCTGTTTCGACCGTATCGACAATGCCGACAATCGTGGCATCCACGACGGACTGTTGCAGCGTGCCGGCAAAGCGGCTGGCGCTGCCGGACGTGACGATGACCGTCTCTCCCTTGCCGGCGCCGACCGTATCGACAGCAATCAGCGTCAGGTCTTGGGGCATCAACATTTCGTTGAGCCGGGTAATGATCAGCAGTTTCGAGCCCGAAAGGCTCGCATCCTTGGTCGTGGCGACCACCCGTCCGATAACTTTGGCGAGATACATGGCTTGATCCTCACTCCCTCACGAGCGCGATGTCGCGCGCGCGCAGTTCTTCCGCAGCGGCTGGCGTGACGATCACCGCATGTCCCAGATGTAGTTCCGTGGCCTCGAGGCTGCGTGCTTCGCGCAGGCCGAAAACACCCTCGGTTCGGGCCGTAACGAGCTTCGGTGCAGCAATCGGCGTTGCAGATGCAGGCGTTTCGCCTTCGACGGCAACGGCAAGCCTTGCAGCCCAGCTCAATTCGATACCGTAACCCATCAATGTCTGCAGATGGCCGCTCATAGTCGCCTGAAAGACCGCATTCGGCAGCAGGCCGCGCGCGCGCCGATCTCTTCCATTGGGGCAGACGCCATCGCGGGCAGCGATGATGCGGGTGCCTCTTTCCAGTCCACGCTGGAGAATTTTCGACAGCAGATCGTCGGCAATGCCGAGTGCCACCTTGGCGGCGAGCGAAACACTGAGCGCGGGGACCAGTATGGTCGTGTGCCGATCCAGAAAATCCGCGACCTTGCCTTCGGCTTCGACTGCCCCGAAACCGGCAAGCCGATCCGTCAGCAGAGGCCGGACCTCCGGCGCAATGACCGTCTCGAATGCCCATCCCGCATCGCGAAGCTGCTGCAGCTGGCCGAGCGCGGCCCCAAGCCCGAAATCCGTTTCAGCGAACAGCACCAGCGCCGAACGCGGCTTGGCCTGTTTTCTACCCCCCATCCGCGCGATGATACGATCGGACAGAAGATCGAGGAGGATACGATCGAGAGCGGCATCGATATTCATGCCTGGCCTCCATCACCATACATCGCGATCCCGAGCGGCGTGACCAGCAGCGGCTCGACAGGCTTGATGACCCGGCGTCCGGTATGACTGACGAGAACCGATGCAAAATCCTTGAACGAGCAGGCGCCGCCGACCACGTGGATCGTGTCGACCGATGGGTAATCGGCAAGGAAATCGGCGACGATGCGACCCATCTTGTCGGCGACCGGCCGGATGATCGAAAAGACGTCCCGCTCAAGCGCATGATTGAGCTTTTCGGCTTCCGCATCCTCGAAGGAAATCTTTCTGGCGCCAGCCAGAACCAGCGTCATATGCGTGCCGCCGGTCGGCTCGTCGAATGTGGCAACCACCTCACCGTCCTTGAGAACGGAAATCCCCGTCGTGCCGCCGCCGACATCGACCACCGCGCCGTTCTCAACGCCAAGCAGGCGCGCCGCAGCAGTGGGCTCATCGACGATTTCCGTCAGTTCGAAATCGGCCGATTCGACCACATGGCCGATCGCCTTCGCATTGGACGGATGAACGCCGGGCGGAATGGCGGTTGCGGCACGCGAGAGCGGCTGACCGAGCCGTTCCTCGAGCTCTTCCTTCATCCGGCGGACGGCATGAACCGCACCGATATAATCGACGACGATGCCGTCGCGCACGACAGTCGAGCGCCAGGACGTCCCGGCAACCGGATTATTGTCCGCATCGACTACCGAAAGCACGAGATTGGCCGTGCCGAGATCGACGCCAACCTTTAGCCGGCCGGGCGCCCATTCCGGCTGCGGCACGATCGTGCCCTGCCGGACGAGTTCCCCGAAAGCCTTGAGTTTGCTGTCGACGCTCGACATGACGTCTCTCCGATCAGACCTTGCGGATCCGCACCATCGCATCGTTCTTCAGGCCGAATGCATTGGCCTCCTCGACATCGATATGCATTTCCATGAATGAGGCTTCGGCAGCGCGGATCGTGACATTGTGCATGATGCCGCCGCGCACGCCGCCGATCTCGACATCAACCTCTTCGCCGTTCTTCAGGCCAAGCTTTGCTGCTTCAGCCGGCAGCATGTGAATGTGGCGCAGCGCCACGATCACGCCGCTCTCCTTCTTGACCGTCCCATAGGGGCCGATCACTTCGATACCCGGCGACTGTTCCAGTTTTCCCGACATGCGCAGCGGCGGCTTGATACCGAGCGTGAACCCATCGGCAACAGAAACCTCGATCTGCGTTTCTTTGCGCAGTGGGCCGAGCACCCGCACCTTGGCGATCTGCCCTTTCGGCCCTCGGATCGTCACGGTTTCCTCAGCGGCATACTGGCCGGGCTGTTTCATCGCCTTCATGCGCGTCAGTTCCGAGCCGGGACCGAAAAGTGCATCCATGTCCGGTCGGGAAAGATGGATGTGGCGGTTCGACACCCCGATCGGCACTAGCCACGGATCGCGATCCTCATCGCCTCTTGCGGCAGGTTTTGCCTGCTCTGCCGAAGCGGTGAGGCTTTGCGCCAGAAGCTCGGCGATCACACGGTCGATCATGGGTCTGTCGATTTGCATTATGGTGTCCTGTTCGTCTTGACCCGACATGACGTCCGGGCCTTTCATGGGCGCAGCAATCCACCCGGCGGTTTTGCCGCCGACCTTTGCTGTCACCTGAAATTCTCGTCTGTTTGGCGTCGACTATCGCCTGCGATGGCGACGATCGGCGCGGGATTGCGCAGGGCTTGCAGCCTGAGGTGCCGGCTCGGCCGCCACCTCGATCTCAGGCTCCGTAGCAGTCTCGGCAACGGCCGGCATTTCCGGCTCTGCCGTTGCAACTTCCTCTACCGGAGCTTCAGCAACTTCCGTCACCGGAACCTCAGACCCAGGTGACGGACCGTCTGCAACACCGTCCTCCACCGCCAAGGGAGCTTCCGGGGAAACTTCCGCCGGAACCTCCGCCGCAGCAACCGCTGCGGCAGGTTGTTCCAGACCGACAGTGGCCCCGCTCTCCACGATCTTGCCAAGCCCATTTGCGGGACGGGCGATCACACTGGTGGACACAACCGTCCCCACCCGCGCGGCTTCGGCAGCGGCTGCGGAAACCGCAGCCTTGACGGCCCCGACATCCCCGCGGACCTTGACGACTGTCATGCCGTCGCCATTGGCAAGCTCGTAGCCCACCAGCGTGACATTGGCGGATTTCACCGCCGCATCAGCGGCAGCCACTGCAGCCGTCAGTCCGATGGTCTCGATCAATCCAAGGCTTTCCTGCAACATGACAGTCTCCTTTCAGGGTCAGATATACGGCTTAGTCGAGGAGACCACCGGAGCAGGATCGAGCGTGCCGAGCACCTGCTTGCCGACATCACGTGCGGCACGGATGGCCTGACGGACAGCACCGGAATCGCCACTGAACATGAAGATCGTTTCGTTCGAGTAGCTGGTTCCGCCATTGCCCGGTGTAGCATAACCGACAGGAGCAACGGTTGCCGACTTGGCAGCGGTATCCGCCAGAAGCACGCCGATCGCGGCGGGAGAACCGACCGTGATGCCGAATGCCTGTCCGAGCGGAGCCCCGAAGGCCTTGGCAAGCGCGTGGCTTGCGCGGGCGGTATACTGGAATTCCAGGTGGCCTGCCGGCGTACCATAGACATCGCCGAACGTGCGATCCAGTTCCTCCAGCGTCACTTCGACGGCACGGCGGGCGTCGGAGACGTCCTCTGCACCGAAGATGATCAAGCTGCCGTGGCCACCGCCGCCTTCCGTGTCGCGCGGCAGTTCGATGACCAGCACTTCACTATTGGTGGCTTTAACGGCTTCATCGGCCGCGAAAATATGCGGCCCGGCGCCTGTGCGTCCGCCGACGATGCCGATCGACCGGTATTTCTTGTCGATCTTCATCTGCTCGTGCAGTAGCGGGTCTACATTGGCAATCACCAGACCGACCGTATGCCCGATAGCCGTGCCGACGAATTCGGTGAGATTACAGGCCTTCGGCGCCGTGGTACGGGCAGCCGGCTTCTCAGCGGGAGAGGCGGCCAGGGCCGGGGAGCTTTCGCTCCCACCCATCTTCCGGATCACCTCGTCCATGAGTTTTTCGACAAGAGCATCCTGCATTGTCGATCCTCCTTTGTGTGTTCAGGGGTTCAGGCGACCTTGCTTTCCGGCAGGATCTTCTCGACCTCCATGTGAGGGCGCGGGATCACATGGACGGAAACAACCGTACCGACCTTTTCAGCGGCGACGGCACCGGCATCGGTGGCAGCCTTGACTGCGCCGACATCGCCGCGGACCATAACCGTGACGAGGCCGGAACCGATCTTTTCATAACCAACCATGGCGACGTTAGCCGACTTGACCATGGCGTCGGCGGCTTCGATGGCAGCAACCAGACCTTTGGTTTCGACCATTCCGAGAGCTTCCTGTTGCATGACTTAACTCCTTAGCGTTTCGGTGTTCAGACGTTGATGTGATGACCGTTTCTCGCGGGTTGGACTTAATCGTCGGCCCCCTCCCTCCCGGCCTAGCCCCCGGCCCGGCCGAGAAGCATGGAAAGCTCCTCGAGCGTGGGCCTGCGTGGGTTTCCTGCAGTGCAGGCGTCCGCCATGGCGGCCGCTGCCATATCGGGCATCGCCCGACGATAGTCCTCGGCATCCATGCCGAAGCCACGAAGCGTGGACGGGATGGCGAACCGTTGATTGAGTGCCTGGATCGCCTGGATCAGCGCGATGACGCCTGCCCTGACACTCGGTACGTCCAGCCCTATGCGGGAGGCGATGCGTGCGTAGCGACCAGCGGTTTCCCGGCAGCCCGGCGCATCCTCCTCAAGACCGGCATTCCAGGCGATGACATGCGGCAGAAGCACAGCATTGATGCGCCCGTGAACCAAATGCATCCGCCCGCCGATCGCATGCGCAAGACCGTGGTTCACCCCGAGCCCCGCCTCGCTGAAGGCAAGGCCGGCAAGGCAGGAGGATTGATGCATCGCATCGCGTGCCTCCATGTCGTTTCCGTCGTCATAGGCACGCGGCAGATAACCGAAGGCGAGCTCCAGCGATTTTTCGGCGAATGCGTCGGTAAAATGCGATGCGCCATTGGCGACCACGGCCTCAAGCGCATGGGTGATTACGTCCATGCCCGTATCCGCGGTTACTTTCGGCGGTGCCGTGCGGACGAATTCTGGATCGAGGATAGCCACATCCGGCACCATCTCCCTGGCGATAAGCGGGAATTTCTTGCCCTTGGCCGGATCGGAGATGATCGCGAACGAGGTCACTTCCGACCCCGTGCCGCTGGTCGTCGGAATGGCGACGAATTCAATTCTTTGCGCCGTATCCGTGGCGCGAACGACCGACAGGATGGCCTTGGCCGCATCGATCGGCGACCCGCCGCCGAGCGCCAGAAGCACCTGCGGACGGAATTCGACAAATATACCGGCGCCCTTGGTCACGGTTGCAATCGGCGGCTCGGGAATGGCCTCGTCGAAAACCTTGACCTCGCAGCCGTCGAGATGGCGCAGAACCCGATCCAGCGGACCGGACTTTGCCATGAAGGCATCGGTGACGATCCCCACCCGCTGCCCGCGATAGGCATGCAGCCGGTCAAGCAACCCTTCGCCGAACACGATCTCGGTCCGGGGGGAGAAGCTTTTGTAGGAAGGCATATGTCACCTGTTGCAGTTCGGGATTGACGGTATCGTTCGGTTTTTTGTGGCCCGGGCGGGCATAAGACCCGCCCGGGCTGTTTCTTCACCCGGACCCCGTTTCAGGCAGGGCCCAGATTGCCGTCTCAGAAATGCTGTTCCGTGCGGCTGATGATGTCGTCCTGCACTTCCTTCGCGAGCACGACGAACTGGGCGGAGTAACCGGCCACGCGAACCACGAGATCGCGATAGGCTTCCGGATCCTTCTGGGCTGCGAGCAGCGTATCGCGATCAACGACGTTGAACTGTACGTGCATGCCCTTCTGATCGAAGTAGGAGCGGACCAGCGAGGCGAAGTTGCGCAACCCGTTGTCGCCGGCGAGAGCCGAGGGCAGGAACTTCTGGTTATACAGCGTGCCGTTCGAAGCGATGAAGTGGTCGAGCTTCGCGACCGAGTTTGCCGCAGCCGTCGGTCCCAGATGGTCCTTGCCCTGGCGGGGCGAAACACCGTCCGAAAGCGGGGCTTTGGCCGGACGGCCATCAGGCAGAGCACCGACATCCTTGCCGAACAGCACGTTGGCTGAGACAGGATAGATACCGGCCTGGAACTGGCCACCGCGCGGGTTCTTGTACTTTTCGACTTCGAGGCAATAGATCTGGGCGCATTTGCGGGCGATCAGATCGACGTCGTCGATGTCGTTGCCGAAACTTTCGGCCGAGTCGAGCAGGCGACGGATGCCTTCATATTTCGACGACCCGGCAGGCGCCGTGATCGTATCGGTCGAAAGCGTACGATAGACTTCTTCCTTCAGCGCCGTCACATCCATCGACTTGTTGGACGACAGCACCTTGCGGACGGCCTCGTAGATCTGACCTTCCGTCAGTTCGCCGGCGCCGACTGCATTGGCCTTCTGGCCGATGGCAAGGCCGAAATTGGCGTCGAGCGCTTCCTTCAGTTCGGCCATGGAGATCTTCTTTTCGTCGAAGACGAACTTCTTCATGGCGTAAACGGAGTCACCCGTGTCGGCGACACCGAAGGCCTGCGGGCCGGTGAAGTTGTAGATCGCTCCACCTTCCTGCAGCGACTTGCCCCGTCCCATGCAGTCTTCGACCATCGGAGACAGGAACGGCAGCGGTGCACGTTCGCCATGGGCGATGTCGACGCAGTTGTCGGCTTCGGCCAGATACTTGACGAAGAAGGCCATCTGCTTGTTGAAGGCATCATAGAAGTCTTCAATCGAGGTCCAGCGCTTCGGATCGCCGGTAACCGGGCCGAGCTGGGTCGAGCCGACCTTGCCGTCGTTCAGCGTGATTTCGAGAACCTTGGCGACGTTGAAGAAAGCTGCATCGTGCCAGCCTTCGGTCTTGTGGATCGCCTGCGGCTCGACGCAGCCGACAATGCCGTAGTCGCGGGCGTCGGCCAGCGAGACACCGCGGTTCTGCAGCGCCGGAATGATGACTTCGTCGTTATAGACAGCCGGAACGCCAAGACCGAGGCGGATGACTTCCGCGGCACGATAGAGGAATTCGTCCGGCGTGCCCTGCCAGACACGGATGGAGAAGGACGGTGCCGGCAGGCGGCAATGAACCGTTGCTTCCATGCACATGTAGGAGACGTCATTGGTCGCATCGCGACCTTCCGGCGTCTGGCCACCCACGCAAAGGTTCTGGAACACGGCATAACCGGCAAAGGCCTGAGCCGAAACTTCGTCACGGGTCTTGTTGACGTCGTTGAGTTTGATCCAGATGCAGTCGATCAGTTCCTGGGCGAATTCGCGGCTGATCGTCGTATCGGCCTTCAGGAAGGGGTACATGTACTGGTCGAAGCGGCCGGGCGAGATGGAATGGCCCGAGGATTCGATCTGCAGCATGCACTGGATGAACCACATTGTCTGGCAAGCTTCCCAGAAGTTGGAAGCCGGATATTCAGGCACCAGTCGGCAATTCTTGGCGATCTGCTCCAGTTCGGCCCGACGCGTCGGGTTGCTTTCGCGACCGGCCAGTTCTTGGGCCTTTGCGGCATAACGATGTGCAAAGTCGATAGCAGCCTTATAGGAGATGATGACGGCGTTATAGAACTGCTGCTTCTTGATATAGGACGGATCCATCTGGTCGAGCGCTTCGAGATGCCGGACCGCTTCCGCAATCACGCCGCTGAAGCCGATATTGAGGATTTTGCCATAGTCGACGCAGACATGGCCGACGCCGCCGTAGAAATAGTTGCCGACCGTAAAGACACCATTGGCGATGCAGTCCTTGGCCTTTTGCGACATATAGGACGATGCAAGATCGCTTGTGGTACGGCCCGGCCAGTATTTGAACGCCTCACGCAACTCGTCGGCCGTCTGCTTCGGGATCTCGAAAGGATCGGCAACGCGTGTTGCCATCGTCTCGAATTCCTTCTCTACCCAGTCGAAGGAGAATTCCGGGCAGATTTCGGTCGAACGTGGGTTCTTGGTGATGGCACCGACGACAAGTTCGTCGTCGCGGATCGTCACCGGCAGCTCGTTGAAGATCTTCTCGACCACCTTGGCGCGACGAAGTATCGGCGGCAGGCCTTCGGTTTCCTTGTAGGCCTGGGTCGCAAGCACCGCACGCTCGGACTCAACGTGCGGCCGCGCGTCGATGATCTGTTTCTTCAACCGCAATATGCGGTCGGTCGGTTTGGAAAAGCCCTTCTCAATCATTACGTCCTCCAGGAGTGAATGTCGTTCCCACGGCCTCAGGCCGCCGGGAGCGCGTCTTGCAGTTCAGGGTGTTGGGCAGTTCAGGATTGTGGGTGAAACCAGACGCACGAAGCTGCGCATCAGTTTCGGATGCGCCGGCCAGGCCGGTGCGGTGACGAGATTTCCATCGGTCACGGCATCGTCCGCCGCGATCGAAACGAAGTTGCCGCCAGCCAACCGAACCTCGGGTTCGACGGCGGGATAGGCTGTCAGCTTGCGCCCGCGCACCACATCGGCGGCGGTCAGCAATTGCGGACCATGACAGATGGCGGCCACCGGCCGGTTGCCGGTCATGAAAGCCCTGATGATGTTGAGCACCCGGCTGTCGAGGCGCAGATATTCGCAGGCACGGCCACCGGCGAGATAAAGACCCGCGTAATTATCCGGCTCCACCAGCGCGAAATCCGCATTGATCCGGAACAGATGTCCGGGCTTTTCCGAATAGGTCTGGTCGCCCTCGAAATCGTGGATCGCAGTCTTGACCATCTCACCGCGACGCTTGCCGGGACAGACAGCATCAACCTGGAAACCGAGCATCAACAAGGCCTGGAACGGCACCATCGCTTCATAATCCTCGGTGTAGTCACCGACGATCATCAGGATCTTGTTGTCGCTGGGCTTTGCCATGAAATTCGCTGTCTGCCAGGGTCGTTCAGTGGTCGTTCACTGGTCGTTCGGTCCGGCGCCTCCTGTCGAAAGGGTAGGCCCGCCAAGCTCAGAGGGTCAACGAGACCGCCTTGACCAGCGCGGGTAAATAATTGACCTGACAAGGAAAATCGGAAAACCTCTGGGAAATTAGGTGGTTCGGGGAATTTCCGGCGCAATTCGGCGAGAAGGTCATGACAAAGGATCGCCACATGCGGTGTTTTCTTGTCATCACATGTGCAAATCCGGCAGCGCCGCGGCCGTCTTGCTTTGCGCAAAAGCCTGCGACCAAAAGCGCAAACCACTGATATCCATAAAATTTTATCCGAACAGTCGACCTCGCAGCTCGACCGGTCAAGAAACTACCCTCCGAGGCCAAACCCGTTGCGTTGACCCTTTCGACTACACCTCGATAATTGCCACGATCGACATTCCTTAAAACATGAAGCTCGCAAGACGCAGTTGCGCTTGCGACGGCTGAGCCTTTGCGCGCAGCCGATGGGGACATGCGCGCGGAGAGGGCGGGAATGTCCGGTCAGGACATGAAGAGAGAGGTGTCCGCGAGATTTGGACAGGTGACGGCCGGAGCGGCACGTGTCGTGCCACCGGCATCCCAAGGAGGAAATGGAATGACAATGCTCGGTCTGCTCGTCGCCTTTGGCGGCGGGATTTTCGGCGCCGCAATCGGCGCCTTGCCTGCTTTCGCCTTCGTCGGCATCCTGACGATGCTCGGCGTCGGCATCCAGCTTGCGGTTGCCCCCGCGGCGACGGATTTTTTCGGCATCCCTTTCGGCGTATTCGGCCCCCATGTCGGTGGTTTCGCCTCGGGTGTCGCCGCTGCAGCCTATGCTGCCTGCAAGGGCAAGCTCGATAGTGGCCGCAATATAACGACTGCCGGCATGGGCCTGAACAGCCCGGATGTGCTTTTGGTCGGCGGCGCTTTCGGCATCGTCGGTTATGTGATCTTCTGGCTGCTCAGCATGGTGCCGAATTTTTCGCCGACCCTCGCCTGGACCGACCTGCCCGGCATGACCGTCGTCATCTCGGCCTTCATCGCCCGTTTCATCTGGGGCACCTGCGGCCTGTGCGGCAAGGCTGAACCCGGTCACAAGTTCTTCGAACCGACCGACGCCACCAAGTGGCTGGTCTTCCAGAGCGGCGTTGGCCAGCTGGTGATGATCGGTATCGGTGGCGGTCTGCTCGGCGGATGGCTTGGGCTTACCTATGGTACACCCGGCGCGCTTCTCGCCTTCGGCATCGCCGCATCCAGCCTGTTGTTTCTCACCGTTGGCGTGCTGACACCGGTGACCCACCATATCATGCTGCCGGCTGCCATCGTCGGCGCATCCTCGGGCAGCATCATCTGGGCAGGCATCGCCGGTCTCGTCTGCGCCTTTGTCGGTGAGTTTTTCGCCCGGCTGTTTCTCTGCCACGGCGACACGCATATCGACCCGCCGGCCTGCACCATCGCGCTGATGACGCTGGTCTTTAACGGACTAACCTTCCTCGGCTTCTGGGCCTTGATCCCGATCCCGGTCTAAAACGGCTGTCGGCCTCCTTGGACCGGAGGCGGTGCGATAATCCCTTCCGATGGCGCCGCCGCCATTTCATGCTGAACTGAGAACAGGACGTGCCCCGAAAGGAGATCGGGGCACGTTTTCGTTCGGCCTCAGGCCTAGTCGAGGAAAGCCTGCAGGCGTTCGAAGGAGAAGGCTTCTTCGGTCAGGTAGCGGAAATCTTCGACAACCTTAGCCCTCAGTTGCGGCGTGTCGATCGAACGCCCCCAGAACGATGTTTCCTGCAGATAGGCGGCAACCATCGCCTCGACATCACCAAGCGCACCGATCGCCTTGATCTTTTCGACCACTTCAGCTGCATCGCGCGGCGGCAGGGCATCCGCGCCCTTGAACCGGCCCAGATAGAAGGCCAGCCACGAGGCGAGCGACAGCGTCATCAGCGGTGCCGGCTTGCCGAACTTTTCTTGATAGGCGATGAGCCGTTCCAGATTGCGCGTCTGATATTTGACGATCCCGTTGAGGCTGATGTCATACCAGAGATGCCGGATATAGGGGTTCTGGAACCGGCGCAGCACGGCCGCGGCAAACTCCTCCAGCTCCGCCTTGGGCAGGGTGAGGAACGGGATGACCTCTTCGTTCAGAAGCCGGTCGAGAAATTTTGCGCCTGCCGGCTGCGTGACGGCTTCGCCGACCGATTCAACCCCGGCCAGCAGCGAAAGAGCGCAAAGACCGGTATGCGCCCCATTGAGGATCGCCACCTTGCGCGCTTTGTAGGGCGTTGCATCGTCGACGACGAGTGTTCCCTCGTCATAGTCGGCAAGCGGGATCCTCAGATCCGGCATGCCCGGCTTCTTCTCGATGACGAAGAAATGGAAGAGTTCGGCCGCCGACATGAACTTGTCTTCGTATCCGAGTTCCTGCATCAGCGCGTCCGCCTCAGCGCGGGGGTAACCAGGCACGATGCGGTCGACCAGCGTGTTATAGAAGGCATTGTCCTTCTCCAGCCAGGTGATGAAGGCCGGATCAAGCTTCCATTCACTGGCATGCTGGAGAACGATGCGCCGCAATTCATCGCCATTGTGGTCGATGAGTTCGCAGGCGATCATCTGCAACCCGGCTTCCGCCTTGCCGCCGAACGCCGTCCAGCGTTCGAAAAGGAAACGGGTCAGCTTGCCGGGGAAGGAAACCTGCGGCGCATCGTCGAACTTGACCGTCGGAACATATGCAATGCCGGCATCGGTCGTGTTCGAGACGACGACGGTGATGTTGGCATCATGCGCCAATGCCAGAACATCCTTCCAGCTCTCATGCGAAGGGATCTCCTGGCGCACGCAGGCGACCAGTCGCGGCTCGGAGACCTTGTCGCCGGCCTCGTTCACGCCGCGCGACAACACAGTGTAGACACCGTCCTGTTCGTTCAGCGTGAAGGGCAGGCCGCCAGCGATCGGGCGAAGCACGATGAGCCCCCAGTCCGCTCCCGCTTTTTCGTTCAGAAGGTCGATCTTCCAGTCGACGAAGGAGCGCAGGAAATTGCCTTCTCCCCATTGCAGAATACGCGGCGTCGGGCGGGCGCGGCCCTTCAGAAAGCTCTCATCGAGACGTTTCATGTATCTTTTTTCCTTGATGCAAAGGCATTGATGAAAGAGTGACCTGCGATTTGAAGATGACGATTTCAAAAATGTCTTTGATCTCGATACGTGTCGCGGTGCCAACCGCAACTTTCAGGACGTATTCGATAACCTGCATGGAGGGCTGTATCGCTCCCATCCAGCTGATGGGGCTGCGCAACGCACGGTTCTGAAGGAATGCGACGTGCTTTGACCCATGACGCAATGATCGGATGGGCAGCCAGGCGACATCTGGTCGCGGCTCAAGATCGACGATTAAAACAACCGGAACGGACCGAAATGGAGCAGCCCGGCAATAGCACACGCGGCAAAAGACAGGGAAAGCAAGACAGCGCCGATCAACCCGGCTGAAGTCGCAGGCTTGGCCGTGTCCTCGCCCATGGCCTCAGCCCTCTGCATCGCTTGTGAGGCAGCCACCCCGGCACTAGCATCAAAGGAAGACTGAGCAGATGCAACCTCGTGCACCACCTCGGCTCTTCTATCGACCGAGACATGTTTGATGGAATTCTCATCTAGTTTGACCGCGAAGGTCAAACGAGGTTCGACCTGGAGCTTTTCCATGACCTTTTCGGCCGCTTCGACCTCATCCTCCGCCTCAACAAGCCCGGTATAGGTAACGAGATAAAACGGCATATGTCTTTCACACCGGGCGCGTTTGCATGGAGAAGGCCTGCCGGAAAAGGCAGTGCTTAAGTGCCTGATCGCAACTGATTAAGGCAATATCCGGGCCGTAATCAATTCCTGTTTTTTGATTGCCTCAAACGGCGCCCTTGCCGGCCCTCGCAATCGTGAAGCCTGTAACGAAGTCTTCCATGGAACCGGCGATTGACAAGCAGATGGCCATCGGACAGTTTGAAATCATGAATGCATCGGCTGATTGGTTGTCAGAAAATAGCCCGATCAGTCGAGTAAATGCGGCTGAAGCGGTATTCGAGGATCTGCGCTCGGCCATATCCTCCGGCCGTATCGAAGTCGGCACACGACTGCCGTCCGAAACGCATCTTGCCAGAAAATTCGGTGTTAGCCGTCCGGTCATTCGCGAAGCCCTGCGTTCGCTGCAGACGCTTGGCATGACGCAGACCCGCACCGGTAGCGGAACATTCGTCACGACAGCGGCCCCTTCAAGCGACCTTCGTTACAGCGGCTACTCCGCCCGTGATCTTATCGAGGCCAGACCCTTTATCGAGGTTCCAGCTGCGGGCTGGGCGGCTGTTCGGCGCAGTGATAGTCAAGCTCGGGATCTTCTGAACCTATGTGACGCCATGGATCATGAGGAAGACCCGCATCGCTGGGTCACGCTCGATTCGGAATTCCACATGCTGCTGGCAAAATCCTCCGGCAACACATTATTCGAAAAGATCGTGATGGATGCCCGCGATGCGCTGATGCAGCAATCCGAACTGGTCAACCTGATGGCCAGCCGGCGCCTGGCGTCCAATGGCGAACACCGTCAGATTGCGATGGCGGTGCATGCCGGCTCGCAAGAAGATGCCTCGCGAGCCATGGAGCTTCATCTCGGTCAGGTGAAGCTGGCCGTCACCGAGATTATCGGAGAAGCTCAGTCGATCCGCTGACAGGTTCGACACTGGGTGGCTGGACATTGGCCAGAATTTCCGGGCGCAGTGCCTTTTCCAGCTGTTCGGCAGTCAGGTGACCGCGCTCGAGCACGACCTCGACGATCGTGCGGCCGGTTTCCAGCGCTTCCCGCGCAACCTGTGTGGCTGCGTAATAACCGATCAACGGATTAAGCGCGGTGGCAAGACCGAGCGACTGCTCCAGCCGTAGTGCCATGATGCCGGGGTTTGCCGTAATCCCATCGATGCAACGTTCCGCCAGAATGCGGCATGCCGCGTCCAGATGCGCAATGCTGTCGCTGAGTGAACGGACGATCACCGGCTCGAATGCGTTGAGCTGCAACTGTCCGGCCTCAGCCGCCATGGTGATGGTGATGTCATTGCCGATCACCGAAAATGCCACCTGATTGACCACTTCCGGAATAACCGGATTGACTTTGCCCGGCATGATGCTCGATCCCGCCTGCATGGCTGGCAGATTGATCTCGCCGATACCGGCGCGCGGTCCGGACGAAAGCAGCCGCAAGTCATTGCAGGTCTTGGACAGCTTCACCGCAACGCGTTTCAACACACCGGATAGATGCACGAAGGCGCCCGGATCCTGCGTTGCCTCGATCAGATCCGCCGCCGTCGTCAGGGGGCGACCGGTCAGGCGGGCAAGATGCGAGCAGGCCAGCGCCGCATAACCGGGCGGTGCATTGAGCCCGGTGCCGATCGCGGTCGCACCGAGATTGATTTCATGCAGCAGGTTCGCCGATTCCAGAAGGCGCGCGCGGTCTTCACCCAGCATGACGGCGAAAACCCGAAACTCCTGACCGAGCGTCATCGGCACGGCATCCTGCAACTGGGTGCGCCCCACCTTGAGGATGGCATCGAATTCCTTCGCCTTGCGCTCGAATGCAGCCTGCAGGAATTCCATCGACGCCGCCAGCCCGTCTATGGCCTCGATCGTGCCGACATTGATCGCGGTCGGATAGGCATCATTGGTGGACTGGCTGAGATTGACATGGTCATTCGGGTGCAGCTGGCCATAGTCACCCTTGACGTGACCGAGCAGTTCAAGCGCGCGGTTGGCGATCACCTCGTTGGCATTCATGTTGGTGGATGTCCCGGCGCCGCCCTGGATCACATCGACGACAAACTGGTCGTGCAAGGCCCCGGCCCGGATCTCCCGGCAGGCGGCGACGATTGCGTCGCGTCGATCTCTATCCAGAAAGCCGAGTTCATGATTGGCCTCGGCTGCCGCTTCCTTGACATAGGCAAGTCCGCGAATGACGTGTGGGTAACGGCTGACCGTAATGCCGGTCACCGGAAAATTGTCGACCGCCCTTGCCGTATGGACTCCCCAATAGGCATCGGCTGGAATTTCCTTTGCACCGAGCAGGTCTTTTTCAATGCGTGTTGCCATTTCTGGCATCCTCCACCAAAGTTAAATCTGTCATGCTGTATGACAGATTTAACCAGATAATCCTCTACGCTCGAAATCGTCAATTGATTTTCGTCAATCTTGACGAAACCACAATTACCGCTCTATGAAAGCAAAATCTGTATTACAGCATTACAGGCTTACCGACGAAATAGACGTATGATCGAAGAACATCCGGCGCGATCGGCAAAGGATGCGAAAGCTCTAGGGAGGAGCGTTTCAGTGGATACATCGACACAGGCCAAAGCTGAAGAGGGCATCGAGTTCGCCGAGGATCTCGGCTACAAGAAGGCCCTCAAACCCCGTCAGATCCAGATGATCGCCATTGGCGGCGCCATCGGAACCGGCCTCTTTCTAGGCGCGGGCGGAAGATTAGCAACGGCCGGCCCCGCCCTCATCTTCGTTTACGCGATCTGCGGCTTCTTTGCCTTTCTGGTGCTGCGCGCACTCGGCGAACTGATCATGCACCGCCCGACTTCGGGCTCGTTCGTTTCCTACGCCCGCGAATTCTACGGCGAGAAAATGGCCTTCGCCGTCGGCTGGATGTACTGGCTGAACTGGGCCATGACCGCCGTCGCTGATGTGACGGCAGTCGCGCTCTACATGAACTTCTTCAAGCAGTATGTGCCCTTCCTTGCAGGCATAGACCAATGGGTGTTTGCAGCCGTTGCACTTCTGGTCGTGTTGGCCATGAACATGCTTTCGGTGAAGGTGTTTGGCGAGCTGGAATTCTGGTTCAGCCTCATCAAGGTTCTGGCGCTTGTCACCTTCCTGATTGTCGGTATCTATTTCGTCATCTTCGGCACGCCGATCGAAGGCCATGTCACCGGTTTCAGCGTGATCACCGATAATGGCGGTTTCCTGCCCAATGGCATATTGCCTGCCTTCGTCATCATCCAGGGTGTGATATTCGCCTATGCCTCGATCGAACTGATCGGCACCACGGCCGGCGAGACCGAAGATCCGCGGAAGATCATGCCCCTCGCCATCCGCACGGTCGTTGTTCGCCTTCTGGTATTCTATGTCGGCTCTGTCGTGCTCTTGTCGCTGCTTCTGCCCTACAGCGCGTACAAGGCCGGCGAGAGCCCGTTCGTCACCTTCTTCGGCGCGATCGGCATCGAAGGTGCCGATATCATCATGAACCTCGTGGTCCTGACCGCCGTCCTTTCGTCCCTGAATGCCGGCCTCTATTCCACCGGACGTATTCTGCATTCGATGGCCGTCTCGGGCTCAGCACCGGCCGTCCTTGCCAGGATGAACAAGGCGGGTGTGCCCTATGGCGGCATTGCCGTAACGGCCGCCGTCACTGCGATCGGCATCGTCCTCAATGCCATAGTTCCTGCAATGGCCTTCGAGATCGCGCTTAACCTCGCAGCACTCGGCATCATCAGCGCCTGGGCGGTGATCGTGCTGTGCCAGCTGAAACTCTGGAGCCTCGCGCGCCAGGGCAAGATGACCCGTCCGGATTTCCCGATGCTCGGCGCCCCCTATACCGGCATCCTCACGCTCGTCTTCCTGTTCAGCGTTCTGGTTCTGATGGCGCTGGATTACCCGGTCGGCAGCTGGACGATCGGATCGCTGATCATCATCATTCCGACGCTCGTGATCGGCTGGTATCTGGCACGGGACCGCATCGCGGCTATCGCTGCGGAAAATGCCGCAAGGCAATCCGCAACAACGGATCGGACCGCATCGTGATAGCCGTATCGAAAAAGCCTCTGGTGGCGATCATCGCCACCGGTGGCACCATTGCAAGCGAGCGTGGCGCCAATGGCGCCAGCCTTCCGAGCCTCGGAGGCGACAGCCTTTTGGGCAATCTTCCCGACATCGGCGTCGATCTCAAGGCGATCGACCTGATGGCGAAGGATTCCGCCAGCCTGACGCTCTCCGACATGCAGACCATCAGTACGACCGTAAAAGCCCTTCTCGCTGATGCTGCTGTCGATGGTGTCGTTGTCGTCCACGGCACGGATGCGATGGAAGAGACCTCGCTCCTCGTGCAGTTGCAGAACGCCCTGACCAAACCGGTCATATTCACCGGCGCTCAGTTCACCGCCGACCATCCGCGGGCCGATGGCCCAGCCAATCTGGCAGCCGCCATCTCGGCTGCTACCGAAGGCAGCAATACCGAGCGCGGTGTGCTGGTCTGTTTCGGCGGCAGAACCTATCCCGCCTGGGGCCTCTACAAACATTCCGCCACCGATACCGACGCCTTTCGGCAATCACGGACAGAAGAGAACCCGCAGTTTCATTTTCCCGAAAATGTCGATCATCTGCGCATCGATATCCTGGCGATCTATCCCGGCTGCGACGGCGTGTTCGTCGATGCCAGCCTTGCCGCCGGCGCAAACGGCATCGTTCTCGCGGCGCTCGGCTCCGGCAACGCAACTCCTGCAATCGTGGACGCCGTAAGCCGCTGCAAGGAAAAACGGATCCCCGTCATCATCTCAAGCCGCGTCCCCGAAGGCACATTGATGGCGAGTTATGGCGGCGGCGGCGGCGGCCATGATCTGGATCAGGCGGGTGCCATACATTCAGCCAATCTGCGGCCTGGCCAAGCCCGTATCCTGCTCGCGACGATGATGGCCGGCAAAAAAGCAGACCAACTCCAAGAGGTCTTTGGCTAAGCCTTTTCCTCCTGTCTTCGAAATGCGAATTTCAGTTTCCGTTTCGATGTAGAGATGACCGCTCGAGAGTTGCCATACAGTGGACAGTCAATGAGTAGGTCCACTGCCTGGCGTTTTCATCGATTTATTAACCTGATCAAGCGGTCATCTCCGCTGCTCACATCAGCAGATTGGGCAGAAACAATGAAATCTGCGGGAAGAAGATCAGGATCGCAACCAGGATGAGGATGGTTACGATATGCGGCATTGCCTCCACCAGATATTCTTCGATCGGGCAATCAAGCAGACCGCAGACGGTGAACATGGCGACACCGACCGGTGGCGTCATTCCGCCGAAGGTAACGATGGTCATCATGACGATGCCGAAATGAACTGGATCGATCCCGAGTTGGCTGATGATCGGTGGAAAGATTGGCGTCAGCAGCAGAACCAGCACCGTCGCTTCGATGAAGCAGCCGGCGATCAGCAGGAAGAGAACAATCAAGAACAGGATTACAACAGGGTTATGGCTGAGCCCGAGCATTCCATTGGCAATAGCCTGTGGTGCCTGTTCAAAGATGATCGCATACCCCACCATGCCCGAGAACATGATGATTAGAACAATCAGGCCGTTGTCGATGACGCCGTGCAACAGTGCTTCCATCGCATCTGACCACGTCAATTCACGGTGAAAACATACGCCAATGACAACCGCGTAGACAACGGCGAAGGCGCCAACCTCGGAGGGGGTGAAAAAGCCGCTACGAATGGAGATGAGAAGAGCGACAGGAAAGAACAGGGCCCATTTTGCATCCCAGACGGCGCGTCCGATTGCAGGCCAGGTTGGCCGTTGAACCGTTGAGGAACGGTAGCCGCGTTTGCGAGAAACGAGCCACACCGTGAGCATCAATCCTGCCATCATCATGAGACCGGGTACGATGCCGGCCAGGAAGAGGCGACCAATGGAAACATTACCGACGAAGCCGTAGAGAATGAGCCCAAGGCTCGGCGGTATGGTGGCAGTGATCAGCGATCCCACGGCTATGGTGGCGCAGGTGAAGCCCTTGGAATAACCATTGCGGACGAGATCGGGACCTAGGATGCGCGCCTCCATGGCGGCATCGGCGACTGCCGAACCCGAGACGCCGCCCATGAGTGTCGACAGCACGATACAGACCTGCGCCATGCCGCCCGACATCCAGGAGACCAGGACTTCAGAGCACCGTATCAGCCGGGTTGTGATCCCGGTCTTGTTCATCATATGGCCAGCAAGCACGAAGAACGGGACAGCAAGAAGCGGGAAGCTCTGCGAAGCAGACGCCACCTGCTGTACGCCAATCGAAGCAGGTATGACGGTGCTCACCGCAAAGAATGAGAAGCCGGAGAGACCGATGGCAAACGCGACTGGTGCCCCGAGTATCAATAGTCCGAAAAACAGTCCGACAAGGAGGAGCATTTCGAAGGTCATAGTTCGCTCTCCTCGGCGACAGCGGTCTCTTCACTGTTGCGGGTGGGGGTGAAAACGAGAATGGGATTACGGCTCAAGGAGCGCACGGCCTCGATAAGTTGCTCAGCAAGGGTAATTGCAAGGAGCAGGCAACCGAAGGGAACGGCGGCGGTGACATAACCATAGCTGATGCCGCTATCGCCGAATTCTCGCTCGAGGTTCAGCATCACCAGCTTGTATCCAAGCCAGGAAAGAGACAGCAGGAAGGCTAGAATTACGAGGCCGGTAAGAAGATCGATGATGACCCGGTTACGGGCGGGAATCCAGCGAACAAACAGATCAACCGCAATAAGGCCACGCTTGCGCATCGCCATATCGGCACCGATGAAAGCCGCCCAGACAAAGAGCAATTGCGCCACATCCATCGACCACACAAGCGGGTAACCGAACCAGCGCATGACGCCGGCAATAAAAACGAGACCGACCATGGCCGCGAGCAAGGCTCTGGCGATGACCGACTCCACGCGCACGATCACAGTGGACATAGCGCAGACTCCAGTTTTCGTTATTGAAATTTCAGTCAGATGCCGAGACCGATCCCATCGAGGGTGGTTCGTTTTCGCCCTCATACTTCGCCGACGCGGAATTTCCCGCGTCGGCGTTAGGGATATCTCGCGCAAATCACTGGGCGAGGATGGCGTCGACTTCTTTCTTCAGATCTGCGTAGCCAAGCTTTTCATAAACACCGGCAGTCGCTTCCTTGAAGGGAGTTACATCGATCTCACTGATCGTCATGCCTTCCTCGGCCATCTTTTTCTCGAGGTCAGCAAGTGCTGCTTCGGTACCACGCGAAGCGATATCACCGGATTTCAGAGCTTCTTCCTTGAGGATCACTTGTAGATCCTGGGGCAGAGAGTCAAACCAGGCCGCCGAAGTAATGAGACCGGTAATCAGGTTGAAGTGCCCTGTTTTGGTAAGATGCTTGGTCACCTCATAAAGGCGGGAGCCATACGCTGCAGGATCCTGCGCCTCGACAGCATCGATAACCTGCGTCTGCAGTGCCGAATAGACGTCAGCCCATGCCATCGGCGCCGGTGTGGCACCCATTGCCCTGACCGTTTCTGTCCAGACAGCGGCACCGGGCGTACGCATGCGGATACCGGCAAGATCAGCAGGCACTTTCACCGGCTTGTTGGTGAAGAGATGGCGCTCACCCTGCCACCAGTTGAAGGACAACATCTGAAGCTGCGCCTTGTCATGGAGATCAGCAGACCATTTCTCCATCAACGAGGATGTCACGACTTTGCGGATGCCATCATAACCAGATGAAAGGTAAGGGCCGGAGAGGACGCCGAACTCCTTTACGAAGACGGCAAGACGACCACCTTCGACGACGAGGCCATTGGCAGCGCCGGCACGCGCCTGCTCGAGAACGTCCTCATCCTTGCCGAGCTGCGAACCAGGGAAGAGACGAATAGCAAGCTTGCCGCCCGAACGTTCGGCAACATTCTTCTGCAGATCCTCAAGCCCCTTATAGAGCGGATCGGTAGAAGTGAGAGCAGTATTGACATTGAGTGTGTAGTCAGCGGCCAAGGCGCCGCCGGCCATGAGAGCCGTAAAAGATACGCTAAACACCGTCGCCCTGACGGCTCGAGTCAAGAATCCCATAGATCCCCCTCCCAAGAATGACCCGCCACGCCACCGCGGCGCGACGTTTTGACGAGTAGTATGGTAGAGCCTTAGAATGGCATTGTCTATCGGGATGCAGCGGTGCAAATGTCACACCTATTCCGCGAATTGAATGCTTGTCCGAATTGGATCGGCGTTCAGGACGAGGAAAAAAGTGAAGGCCGCAGGTGTCGTCGGAAGGCCGGTGGGTCGCGCCGAATAGTACAGCAACGCAAAGAAACAACGAGCTGATCATGTTAGACATTTCAGATACTTCGGTCTCCGGCAGCGAAATGCCCCGTCTCACCGAGCGCGCGCTCGACGGCCTTCCCGTCAACACTCGACCGGCTTACAATCGCCACGCGGTTACCCCCGGCATCGTCCATCTTGGTCTTGGAGCTTTCTGCCGCGGCCATCTCGGCGTCTATACAGATGATGTCCTCGCAGCCGGCGCAAAGGACTGGGGCATCATCGGCGTAGACTTGATGTCGCCCGCCATTCGCGAGGCGCTGAAACCACAGGACGGCCTCTACACGCTCATCAACCGTGTCGACGGGATCGATCACTTCCGGGTGGTAGGTTCTTTCCTCGACATCATGGCAACATCCGACCAGCTTGAAGACGTGTTGTCGGTCATGTGCCAGCCGGAGATTCGCGTTGTCACCATCACCGTCACCGAGAAGGGCTATTGCCACGACCCGGCAACCGGCCGTCTCAACGAGTCCCATCCGGCGGTCATCGCAGATCTCGCATCGCCTGAAGCACCAAGGACATTACCTGGCCTTGTCGTGGAAGCGATCCGCCGACGCCGCGCAGCCGGTATCAAGCCCTTCACCGTTCTCTCCTGCGACAATCTTGCCCAGAACGGTATCGTAACCAGCCGGGTCGTCACCCGTTTCGCCGAACTCCGTGACCCGGAACTCGGCACATGGATTGCCGCCAATATCGCTTTCCCGTGCTCGATGGTCGACCGCATCACTCCGGCCACAAAGGATACTGAGCGGACGGCTGTGTTCAACGGGCTCGGTATTGACGACGCTTGGCCGGTCGTTTCCGAACCTTTCCGCCAATGGGCGATCGAAGACAATTTCTCGAACGGTCGCCCTGCCTGGGAAAAGGTCGGTGCCATCCTCGTCGAGGACGTCGCCCCCTTCGAGACCATGAAACTGCGTTGCCTCAACGGTACACATTCGACGCTGGCCTACCTCTCCGTGCTTTCCGGTATCGAGACGGTAGCCGATGCCATGGCTGATCCTCATCTGCCCAAGGTAATTCGCCGGCTCTGGGACGAAGACCTCATTGCAACCGTGCCGCCTGTGCCGGACACAGATATCCTTGCCTACACCCACGCCTTGGAAGCGCGCTATCGAAACCCCGAAATTCGTCACCTGACGATCCAGATCTCCTCGGACGGCTCGCAAAAGCTCGGTCCGCGCCTGCTCGAACCCGCCGCCGAGCGCATCGCGGAAGGTCACAAGGTCAAGGTTGTGCCGTTTACCGTGGCCGCTTGGATGGCTTTCCTTCTCGAGAACGACGGCAAGGGGCGGACCTGGAAAGTGGCCGATCCCATGGCCGATCGCCTCACTGCACTCGCCCGCGAAAATGCGAACAACGCCGAAAAGCTTGCCGGCGCACTCCTTGCCATAAGCGAAATCTTCCCGACGGAAGTCGCCGAGAACCCAGCGTCCCGGGCTGCCACCGTCGAATACCTCAACAGCCTGCTCACCCACGGCGTCCGCGCCACCCTCGCATCCTTCGTCGCCGACTGATCGCCGACACTCCCGCAACCGAAAGGACAACACGATGGAACAAACTTGGCGCTGGTTCGGCCCTGATGATCCTGTAACGCTGACCCAAGCCAGACAGGCCGGAGCCACCGGCATTGTCACTGCGCTTCACCACATGAACCAAGGGCAGGTATGGACCTCCGACGAGATCCTCAAGCGCAAGGCCGAAATTGAAGCGGCCGGCCTTACCTGGTCGGTGGTGGAAAGCATCGGCGTCGGTGAGGAGATCAAGACGCGTACCGGCAATTACCGCGAGAAGATCGAGAACTACAAGCAGTCGATCCGCAATGTCGCCCGCGCCGGCGTGAAAACCATCTGCTACAACTTCATGGTCATCACCGACTGGAGCCGCACCAACCTGATGTACGAGCTGCCGAACGGCGCCTATGCGCTCCGTTTCGACAGCGTCGATTTTGCCGCCTATGACATCTACGTATTGAGGCGCAAGGGAGCAGAAGCCAGCTATACGCAGGAACAGCTCAAGGCCGCGTCCGTGCGCTTCGCATCCAAAAACGATGCGGAAATTGCCGAGCTTGAACGCGTGCTGATCGATTGGCTGCCGGCGCGTGACTTTGCCTACACGCGCGACACATTCCGCGACATGCTCGAACTCTACTCAGAGATCAGCGTCGAGGATCTCCGCGCCAATCTCATCGCCTTCCTACAGGAAATCGCACCTGTAGCCGAAGAGGAAGGCGCGCGTCTCTGCATCCATCCCGACGACCCATCGTTCCCCATTTTTGGCCTGCCACGTGTCATGTCGACGGCCGACGATGTTCGTGCGTTGTTCAAAGGCGTACCACAGGAGGCTTGCGGTCTCACAATTTGCACCGGCTCTTTCGGCTCCAACCTGAACAATGATCTGGTCGCCATGGCCAGGGAGTTTGCGCCGCGCATCCATTTCGTGCATCTGAGAAACACCAGGCACGAACCCGATGGCTCCTTCTATGAAGCCGATCATCTTGATGGCGACACGGACCTCATCGGCGTGGCAGCAGTCATGATGGCCGAAGAAGACCGGCGCCGTTCGGTCGGCCGCAGCGACACTGAAATCCCGTTCAGGCCCGACCACGGCCATCTGATGGGCGACGACATCGGCAAAACGATGAACCCGGGATACTCATTTGTCGGCCGCCTGAAAGGACTGGCAGAGCTTCGCGGAGCCATGCAGACGATCGAGGCCTTCCGCAGCGGAAAGTTAACCTGACCGTCTGACAGCGGCGGCCCTTACACCACGACCAACGGAGTGCCAGCCATCACCGGCCGGCACTCTGGACAGTCTTGATTGAACTGTGACATGGTAGCATTCAACTGGAGAATTCGACTTGTCGCCTGCAAACGCAACTATTGCCCCTTCGGAAATCGACCTCAAACAACCGATTGGTCCGCAAGTCTATGCTCTCCTCAAGCGGAAAATCCTCACTCTGGCATTAAAGCCAAACGAAGCGCTGAGCGAAAAGGAACTGGCAACAAGGCTCGGTGTCAGCCGCACACCAGTCCGTGAAGCCCTGATACGCCTTGCCGATGAGGCACTGGTCGATATTTTTCCCCAACGTGGTACCCTCGTGTCACCGATAAGGATCGCCGAGGTGCTCGAAGCGCAGTTCCTGCGTGAAGCACTGGAAGCAGCCGTTGTCCGCAAAGCAGCTGAAGAGCCGTCGCCCAGGCTCGTGGATGAAATGGCGACCCTCCTGACACGGCAGCAGAGGGCAGCCAAGGGCGGGGACCCCGAAGAATTCATGCGTCTCGATGAAATGTTCCACTCTGCAATCAGCGAAGGCGTAGCCATGCCGCGTGCCTGGCGGCTTATCCAGAGCGTCAAGGGACAGATGGATCGTGTTCGCTTCCTCAGTCTGCCGAATAACTCACACCTGCTTTTGCTGACCGAACAGCATGCCGAAATCTTCCACGCCGTCGAAGCTGGGGATCCGGACCGCGCCGAAGCGGCCATGCGTCATCATCTCAAGGAAGTCCTGCAGACAATCCACGCGCTCACCGACGAGATGCCATCAATCCTCGCCTGAGGTCAGTTTGGCCGCACCGCCACAAGAGCATGCTCTTTTGCCTGCGACGGAAAGGCTTATGGACAGCAGGACCGAGCATAGCGCCAATCGAATTGACGACAGTGGCGCGCAGCATGAAACCGACGTTTAAAAACCGATAACTATCACATGCCGTTCACCGCTAAGTGATGGCTCGTTGCGTGATGCTCGCCCCCAACTTGATCTACCGCAATGAAATCATGTCTGATATGCAAGATATACAAGAGTGAGGAATTTACTGCATCAGGCACGTCGAAGCGTGCTTGAATTCGTGGAGGCGAATTGGAATGCCGGGGGGATCATTTGTGAAATCATGGAGAGTAGGCCAAGCGATGAACGCCTCGCAGCTCATCCACCTCCGTCTTCGCAACGAAATCATTTCAATGAGCCGACTACCGGGTGAACCAGTCCATGAAAAGGACATCGCCCAGGAGTTCGGCGTCAGCCGCACACCGGTCCGAGAAGCGCTGCTGCGCCTGTCTGAAGAGGGACTGGTCGATATCATAGCCAAGTCCGGGACGACCGTTTCGCGGATCCCGGTCAATGAGCTTCCCGAAGCGATCCTGACGCGAAAAGCCATCGAGCAGATGACGGTGTGCATGGCGGCTGAATTTGCCGTCAAGAGCGACATCCTGACGATGCATGCCATTGTGGAGCGGCAAACCGAAGCTCTTATATCGGAAGACGCCAACGGTTTTCACCAGGAAGACGAGGCTCTGCACCACGCGATCATGGCTGCGGCCGGTTATCCCGGAATCTGGGGATTTGTCGAAGACATCAAGGTGCAACTCGACCGGTTCCGGCGGCTTACCTTGCCGCAAGCGCACCGAATGGAGCGCGCACTTGCCGAGCATGTCGAACTGGTGGCCGCTATCGATGCAAGAAACCAGGAAGCAGCCGCAACGGTGATGGGCAATCACCTCGATTGGCTTGGAACAAGTCTGGCTGAAATTCAGGACATCAACCCGGATTATTTTTCCGGAAATCCTCAGGATGCGCATTTTCGATGGACCAGAAGGTCACGCGCGCAGGCTGCACAACCAACAGAACCTGGAGGCACCCTTTTCAATGAATTCAATCGTGATCCTCAGATGAGGCACGTGCAAATCAAGGGCCAAGAAGGCGCTTGAACCAGGCGTATGCCCGCCTTAGGCGCCGGCTGCGCTCCTTTTAAAACGACTGCACTAAGCGGAGGAATAAATGAAGTACACATCTTATATTTCAATGATTGCAGGGGCTGTTGCTCTTTCCGCCATCATTCCAGCCGGTATCAGCGCCGCTTCGGCCGCTTCGGTGAACTTTGAAATCGCCTTCAACCAGACGGAGACTCATCCACAGTTCAAGGCGTTGCAGATGTTTGCCGAGGGGCTCAAGGAGCGCACCAATGGCGAATACACGGCTGAAGTCTTCCCGAACGAACTTCTGGGCGCCCAGAAGGAAACCGTCGAGATGACCCAGACAGGCACGATCGCCATGTCGGTCGCAGCCGCCAGCCTGCTGGAAAGCTGGAACTCCGACTTCTCGGTGTTCAACCTGCCTTATCTCTTCAACAGCATCGAAGACCAGAAAAAGGTCCTCAACAATCCCGATATCGTCGGCGACCTCTATAAGTCGGTTTCCGACCAGAGCGTTATTGTTCTCGGTTCCTTCACCGCGGGCGCACGTTCGGTTTACCTCAAGGACCGCTTCGTAAAGACCCCTGCCGATCTCGCAGGCCAGAAGATTCGCGTCATGCAGTCGGACACCAACGTCCAGATGATGAAGCACATGGGCGGCGTCGGTATCGCCATGGGTCAGGGTGAAGTCTACACGGCGATCCAGACTGGCGTTCTGAATGGCGGCGAAAACAACGAAATCGTCTTTTCGTCTCTGAAGCATGCCGAAGTGGCGCCGCATTTTTCCAACACGCGCCACCTCATGATCCCGGATTATCTGGTCATGAACGTAGACCTCTACAATGGCCTGCCGGAGAACATCAAGACGATCGTCAATGAAGAACTGGCCAAGGCTTTCGAATATGAGTTCGATGCCTTCGCTGAGGAAGCCGCCAAGGCTCGCGCCGATGCCGAAAAGGCTGGTGCCAAGTTCAGCGATGATGTCGACATGGAAGCCTTTCGCGCTTCGGTCAAGCCGCTCGTTGAAAGCAAGCTGACCAACGACGTCACGAAGACGATCTACCAGAAGATCGAAGCATTGCGTTGATCTTTCATATTGCTCAGGTCGCCGCAACTGCGCGGCGGCCTGAGGGATCATACGCTTCTCTTCGCCACGAAAACACTGGCAAACCCGGGCAAATGCCGGGCCTGGGATAGGGTTAAACCAATGGAAACTATCAAGCGTAGGGTCGACCAGATCCTTGCCTTCTGCTGCATCGTGTTGTGCGGCCTGCTGACAGTCGTCGTCACCTGGCAGGTGGTCTCCCGATATCTCCTCAACAGCCCCGGAGCGCAGTCTGAGGAATTGGCAAAGATCATGTTTGTCTGGCTGACATTATTTGCGGCCGCGTTGCTGTTCGGCGAGAAGGGCCATATGAACATCAGCATTCTCAGCGACGCGCTTCCCGACCGCTGGAACATCTCGCTCCAGATTTTGAGCAGCGTCCTCATCCTGATATTCTGCGTCGCCATTCTTGTCGTTGGGGGCTGGGATGCGGTCGGCCGCACCATGCGCCAGACCAATGCCGCCATTCCCTATCTGTCCACCGGGCAGATCTATCTGGCGCTGCCGATTTGCGGCATATTCGCCAGTTTTTATTGCATTTACAACATCATCGTCGACGTCAAGCGCCTTGCTGCCGTCAAATCGGGCGAGAGCCCGCAGCAGGAGGGTTGATCCATGGCAAATGCAGCAGACATCGGCCTGATCATGTTGATCAGCATTCCGATCCTTCTTGCTATCGGTGTGCCGATCAGCATCAGCATGGGTATCGGCTCCGTACTGGCCATGAGCACGGTCTTCACCTTCGACAGAATGGCGATCACCGCGGCGCAGCGTATCTTCAGCGGCGTCAACAGCTTCTCGCTGCTGGCTATTCCCTTCTTCGTCCTCGCCGGCATCATCATGACCAATGGCGGCATAGCCCGAAGGCTGATCAATTTCGCCAAAGCCCTGATCGGCTTCATTCCCGGCGCACTGATGCAGACGAACATCGTGGCCAACATGCTGTTCGGCTCGATCAGTGGTTCCGGTGTGGCTGCCGCAGCGGCAATCGGCGGCGCGATCGGCCCGCAGCAGAAGGATGACGGTTATGATCCGGCGGCCGCGGCTGCAGCCAATATCGCATCCGCCCCCTCGGGCATGCTGATCCCGCCCAGCAACACCTTCATCATCTACTCGCTGGCAAGCGGCGGTACTTCGGTCGCAGCATTGTTCCTCGCCGGTTATATCCCTGGCATTCTATGGGGCCTGGCCTGTATCATTCCGGCGATGATTTACGCATTGCGTGCGGGCTACAAGGCGCAGGGCTTCGCCAAGTTCCAGGAGAATTTGCGCGTTACCATCGACGCCCTGCCGGCGCTCTTCCTGATCGTCTTGATCGTTGGCGGCATCATCTCCGGCATTTTCACGCCAACCGAAGCGAGCTGTATCGCAGTCGTCTACGTACTGGTTCTCTCCTTCGCCTACCGCACGATCACGGTACAGATGATCCCGAGCTTCCTGCTCGATACCGCCAAGACCACCGGCATGATCATCTTCATGATCGGCATTTCCGCAGTGATGGGCTGGATCATGGCCTATGCCAAGATCCCAAACATCATCGCGTCCTCGCTTCTGGGCTTCACCGATAATCCGATCCTGATCATGCTGATGATGAACGTCATCATGCTCATACTGGGTTGCGTCATGGACCCGACGCCGGCGATCCTGATCTTCGCGCCGATCTTCCTGCCGATCGCGATGTCGCTTGGAATTGACCCGGTACATTTCGGCGTCATCATGGTCTTCAACCTCTCGATCGGCACGATCACGCCACCTGTCGGGCCAATCCTGTTCGTTGGTTGCCGAATAGCCAAACTAAAGATCGAGGACGTTTTCAAACCGCTGCTGATGTATTTCCTGATCCTGATTGCGATGCTGATCGTGGTCACGTTCATACCTGCACTGTCGCTGCTTCTGCCGCAGGCCGCAGGCTTGATCCGATAGCGGGAAAAACGCTTAACCCGTCGCGGAAGGCAATTGGAGCCCAACGCGTATTAAAACTGTGCCATCACCTGCAAGGGTGGTGGCACACGCTTCTCAATGCCAAATGGACGCGGCCGACTTAAAAGATGTATCGGCAATGACTTCATCTACCCGGCCGATAGTTCCAGAATCGTCGCCACAACTCATCCACCAAAACCTGATGAAGGGCATTTTCTCCACGCTGCAATGGTAGTAAGCGATACACTTGTCCGTGGTAGGCGACGTTATTTTGTTCGTTCCAGATCAAGGAACAAACGACCGGAGGAATATGTGTATTCTTTAGCTAAAAGTCATTCGATTACGAATTTTTCCCGGAATCTCCGGCCACACTTATATTCGTGGACCCTTTCAGCCTTTCGCACCCCTTATCGGATACCGACGTTCATTGGCGCGGCGTCTGTTTCGCTTGTTCTGTCATCGCCTGCGCTCGCCGCTGACACGCATCTGAATATTGACGGCAGTGCGCTGGGGTTGATCTGGGCCGTTCCATTTGTCGGCATGCTTCTGTCAATCGCGCTGCTGCCGCTGCTGGCTTCGCATTTCTGGCACCACCATTTCGGCAAGGTGGCTGCATTCTGGGCTCTGGCGTTTTTCGTTCCGTTCGTTGCCACGCATGCGTCCGGTATCGTCGCCTCGGAGATGACCCATGCCATCCTTCTGGATTACGTGCCATTCGTCATTCTGCTGACCTCGCTATTCACCATCGCCGGCGGGATCCTGGTCACCGGCAATCTGCATGGATCGCCGCGTCTCAATACAGCCTTGCTCGCCATCGGCACGCTGCTTGCGTCGGTGATCGGCACCACCGGCGCTTCCATGGTGCTGATCCGCCCGCTACTGCGCGCCAATGATGGAAGACGGCACAATGTCCATGTCGTCGTCTTCTTCATCTTCCTCGTTTCGAATATCGGCGGTTCGCTGACGCCGCTGGGCGATCCGCCACTCTTTCTCGGTTATCTGCGCGGAGTGGATTTCTTCTGGACCACATTACATATGCTGCCGGAGATGGCCTTTGCCGCGCTGATATTGTTGATCCTGTTCTGGTTCCTCGACAGCTATCTCTACAAGGGCGACACGGATTTCCGTGGTGTCTCCGATCCCACGCCGGATACTCCGAAAATTGGAATTTCCGGCAAGATCAATTTCGCCTTGTTGCTGGTCGTTATCGGTGCAGTGCTGATGTCAGGATCGTGGAAACCCGAAGTGTCCGTTCCGGTCTTCGGCTTGCACTGGGAGCTGCAAAACATCGTGCGCGATCTTATCCTGATCGCTGCCGCAATAGCCTCCCTCATGCTGACACCAGCCGGTTTGCGCGAAAGAAACGGCTTCGAATGGGGACCGATGCTGGAGGTCGGCAAGCTTTTCGCCGCGATCTTCATCACCATCATTCCGGTTATCGCCATGCTGAAGGCGGCCGAAAACGGCGCGTTTGCACCACTCGTCGCGCTTGTCAGCGCGCCTGATGGCGCTCCGATCAACGCCATGTATTTCTGGATGACCGGTATCCTATCGTCCTTCCTCGACAATGCACCGACCTACCTGGTGTTCTTCAATCTGGCAGGTGGTGATCCGGTTGAATTGATGGGCCCGCTTGCCAGAACCCTGGTCGCCATTTCCTGCGGCGCGGTATTCATGGGCGCCAACAGCTATATCGGCAATGCGCCGAATTTCATGGTCAAGGCGATTGCCGAAAATGGCGGCGTCAAGATGCCGAGCTTCTTCGGCTACATAGCCTGGTCGGGCGGCATTCTCGTGCCGGTCTTCATTCTGGTAACGCTGGTGTTCTTCCGCACCTGATGCGGCATGCATGTCCCTTATCATCGCCTACCAAAAAAAATTTCCCGACCGCAGACCCTCGCGGCCGGGAAATCTGGCAAAAACACGCGCCACTCGAAGCGCCAGCATCATTTAGCGGGATATAAACTCCTCTTAGCGCTGGACAGCCTCGTCCGAGACGCAAGCATTGCCGCGATCTGCGACCGCGTCGGAATAACGGATAAACATTGTTCGAAGACGGAAGTGCGGAGCAACGGGAATTGAGATTTTCCGGCCCTAGTCAAGATGACGGAATGGTTGTGCCACTGGGATTATGCATCTCGATCAGGACGTTATACCCGATTGCGCTGTGAGGACGATCCACGTTAGGCAAAGGGCTGCGCCTATTTTTTCGGCTTTGCAGCAAGGCATCGAGGACGATGTCGTTGGTATTGACGGTACGCCACAACCAGTATCTCTTTCCTTTGACTGTCACCACCATCTTATCAGGCTGCCACTTTTTCAGCGAAGTGACCGTCGCCGGAGCTACTGAGCGAATTTGAGACCGAATTTCGCCGCCCATTCAGAGACCGGCTGAAGCGAAACGTCGATGCCGCGTTCGGCAAGCAGGTCTTCAACATCGCGAGGGCTGAGCGGAAATCGATAAATAGCCACACTGCATGCTCTATGAGCTCAGTGGGCAAACGGTGGTGTTTATAGTGGTCTTGTGCTCTGCCCCCCAAAAACTGGAGGGACGATGGGTCTCAGGTCATGGCGAGGCTTAGGTCAGCAGATTAGCGTGCCGATCCGCACAGATCGGTTAAGGCGACGCCAACCCTTTAGGTTACGGTCCTCAGCAAGCGTTTTTGGGAATATCTTTGGTTGCGGGG
>DFNX01000015.1 GCA_002376235.1 Neorhizobium sp. UBA3556
CTCGTGCCGCCAGCATGTCCTCGACCATTCGAAGGCTCAATGGAAAACGGAAATAGAGCCATACGGCATGTGCGATGATTTCGGCGGGAAAACGATGGCGTCGGTAAAGAGGATCTCGGTCAGTCATAAGCCGAGCATCCCACATCAAAGTCCATGGCTCGTTAGGTTGACGATGCCTTAGCGACATCGGCTGAGACGAGAAAAGCAATCGTGCCGGTATAGCCGATAACCCAGTTGCCTTCAGCATCCTTTGCCCAATCGGGGATCTGATCCCAGGTAGTGGTCTTGAAAGGCATTGTGACGCCGCGGGCGAGCGCGATCGGGCCGAATTCGAGACCAACATCACCGATGTCAGCGGTCGCGTTGACGCCTTCATTGGCAAATTTGGCGATCTCCTCGCCGCTGCTCATATCGGTGTCGGAATGCTTGAGACCGTATTTCTCGGTTAGCTGCTGCCATGTGTCCTTCCAGTTGGCCCAACCATCAGGCATGCCGACGCTGTAAACCGCGCCTTCTTTCTTGGCTGCGGCTTCGAGGGCGGAAAGATCGTTGGCGGCAGCGATGCCGGAATAGGCCAGAACGCCGAGGGCGGGCAGGGCCAGGAAAGTGCGACGGAACATGTTTCACCTCATTGGTATAGACCAGTTGTGAGGTTCTATGCCAAACTGTGATGACAGCCGCATGACGGAGACAGGATGACCGCTGACAGTGCGAACAAATTCACAAAACGGTCTTTCTTGACGCTGGATCAGGCGATCCGGAATGACCTTGCCGACGGCCGGCTTGCCGTAAGTCGGCGGCTGCCGTCGGAACGAGAATTGGCCGAGCGTTACCGTACGACGCGCATCACGCTTCGCGAGGCGCTTGCCCATCTGGAGATGGATGGTCTCATCTATCGCGAAAATCGCAGAGGCTGGTTCGTTTCCGATCGTCGGCTTGTCTACAACCCGCTGTGGCGAACTGACTTTCAGCGGATGACGCGGGAACAGAACCGGCAGGCAAGTACCGAACTGATCGAAGCCATCAGCGCGGTTGCCCCGGATGGTATCTGCACATTGCTGGAACAGCCTTCCGGAACGGAGTTCTGGCGCATCCGGCGACGTCGGCGGGTCGACGACCGGCTTGTCGTCTTCGTAGAGCATCATCTCAACAAGGCAGTGTTTGCTGATATGCTGGAGCAGGACCTGACCGGCTCGCTGACCAATCTGTATCGCGAAAAATACGCGCTGGAATACGGCGATGTCTCCTTCGAGATCAACCCGATTGCTCTGACCGGTTTGCCCGCGTCGGCGCTGCACTGTTCCGATGGAACGTTCGGCTTGCAGATCGTGCGTATCAACCGCGATCAGACAGGCCGTATTCTCGATTGTGATGTCGAATACTGGCGGCACGATGCCGTCTCGATCAAGATCGATACGAGGGATACGGCTATCTAGCTGGCGTAGGTGCAGGCCGAATTTTACCAACGGACAATATAATGACTTGGCCTCGTCCGCACAGCAATCGACTGCCTCAAACATCCGAGGAGCGCGTCTTCAACGGCCAAATTCCGGAGGGAGAGTGACCGGCGAGGCTGGTAGCGGCTCAACCGGATAGGATGAAATTTTCGGAAATATATGGATTCCATTTCGGTCCATGTGCTCGTGGCCTGAGTGGTGATCCATCTTGGCGCATTAGCTCGATGGCTATCAAAGCTGCTTAGGAGCTCGCTGCGCAGACCGAACGTCGCTCCACCACATGGCAGGCCAATTCGATGCGGCGTGACAGTGCCGGCACTCCGGAGCAGAGATCGCGCAACAGATCGACCGCCGTCATGCCGATCTCGCGCATGGGAATATGCACGGTGGTCAGCGGCGGGTTGAGGAAGGCTGCCTGCGGCAGGTCGTCCATGCCCATCACCGACACATCCTCCGGCACGCTGTAACCGGCCTGTTGCACGGCCATCATCGCGCCGGCCGCAAGGCTGTCGCCGGCGGTGAGGATAGCGGTGAAATCGAGGCTGCTCGCTGCAATACGGTCGGCGATCGCCTGTGTCGCCAGTTCCGGCAGCCAGTCGTCGACGGTGACGGTCATGTCAGGTGTCGGCGTGATGCCGCGATGGCGAAGCGCATCCCAAAAACCTTCCTGGCGGCGTTCGATCGTGCGGCGGCCGGGACGCATCAGAAACAGGATGCGGCGGTGGCCGAGATCGAGCAGGCGGTCTGTGGCCAGTTGTGCGGCGGAACGGTTGCAAGGGGTGACGCTCGAAAGCCGCATATGCGGATCGTCGCCATTGATCAGAACGACCGGTTTGTCGAAAGCGCGGGTGGCGGCCAGCATGCGTTCGTCATCCACCGTCAGGAACAGGAGGCCCGTTACGTCGGGATCGCTGCCCGCCTCATCGAGCACGGAACGTTCATCGCTGGCATCGGCAATCGGGCGGGTGATGATGTCGAGGCCGAGCATTTGCGCGCGATCTCGTGCGCCTTCGAGAACATGCAGGGTGAACTGGTTGCGCACGTAATCGATCATCGCCGCACTGGAGGCGGCAATGACGATTTTTTTGCCCGGCACGGGCGCCGGCATCGGATAATTGGCGTCTTTTGCGGCTTCGAGAATGCGCTGGCGGATATCGTCGCGCACGCCCTTTTCACCGGTCAGGGCGCGTGACACCGTGCTCAGCGAAACACCGACTTTTTCAGCGATATCTTCCAGCCGCACACGCCGGCTTTTTTTGCCGCGCTTGTTGGGAATTGCTGTGTCTGCCATCGACCATCTCCGGTAATGGCTGCCAGACTGCAAAAAATTTTCAGATTGCGCAATCGCAAATCCGGTGTTTACATCCTCTCACCGCTCGGGAGAAGCGGATTGGAGGAACCGGTGCCGCAAGGCGCCGGATGAGGAGGAGACAGGCATGGGCCTTTCAGCCCGGCATATCCGTGAAAAACTCGATCTGCTCGTTGTCGGCATGACCGGCCTGCGGGATGACGGTCGCTTTCACGAACCCAATCTCGACGGCTCGGCCGGCGATTACATTTCTTTCGACAGCTGGGAATGGCCGCAGGGCGTGGGGCTTTATGGCCTGATCCGGATGTGGCAATTCACCGGTCGTGACGACCTCAAAGGCGTGATCGAGAACTGGTATGCCGCCCGCATCGAGGCTGGTCTGCCAAAACTGAACGTCAATACGACGGCGCCGATGCTGGGACTTTCGGTTCTCTGGCGCGAAACCCGCGATCCGCGCTGGCAGCCGGTGCTGGATGCATGGGCGAACCGCGCGGTGAGCGAAATGGGCCGCACGCGGGAAGGCGCTTTTGCGCATCACGTCTCCGACAAGGTCAATGACGACGAGCTTTGGGACGACACGCTTTATATGGTGGCGTTGTTCCTCGCCTCTTACGGTCAGGCCAGCGGCCGCACCGAACTGGTCGATGAAGCGGTCAAACAGTTTCTCGTCCATACCCGGTATCTGGCCGACAAAAAGACCGGCCTGTGGTTCCACGGCTGGACGTTTCAGGGCCACCACAATTTTGCCGAGGCGCGCTGGGCGCGGGGCAATGCCTGGATCACCGCCGGCATGCTCGACCTTTTTGATCTTGCCGAAGTTCCAGCGGCCGTTAAGGATTATCTGACCGGCGTTCTGGTGGCGCAGGTGGATGCGCTTCTGGCATCACAAACCGCATCCGGCGCGTGGCGCACGCTGCTGGACGATCCGACCTCCTATGAGGAAATCTCGGCGACGGCCGGTTTCGGTTATGGCCTGCTCAAGGGGCATCGGCTGGGTCTTGGCACGCCGGAATGGCGGGAGGCGGGTTTGCGGGCGGTCGAGGCGCTGCTCGCCAATATCGATGATACCGGCACCGTGCTGAATGTGTCTTACGGCACCCGCATGGGCCATGACCTGCAATTTTATCGCGACATCCCGATCCAGCCGACCGGATACGGGCAGGCGCTGGCGATCCTTTGCCTGTCCGAAGCGTTGCGCCATGTCGAGGGAGACGCTCCATGACGATGAAGGTTCTTTATGGCGCCGGTCCGGATGACATCAAGGCGTTCGATACGGCACGGCTGCGCAAGGAATTTTTGGTCGAGGATCTGTTTCGGCCGGGCGAGGTGAGCTTTACCTATACCCATGTCGACCGGCTTATCCTCGGCGGCGTGGTGCCGCTGGATGCGACGCTGAGTTTTGGCTCGGGCAAGGATATCGGCACGCCCTATCTCCTCTCAGCGCGTGAAATGGGCGTTGCCAATCTCGGCGGTACCGGCACGATCACCGTGGATGGCCAAAAGTTCGAGCTGGAAAACCGCGACATTCTTTATATCGGCCGGGGTGCGCAGGAGATTTCGGTCGCCAGCCATTCGGCGGAGAACCCGGCGCGGTTCTACATGAATTCGGTTCCCGCCGGCGCCGATATCCCGCACCGGCTGATCAAACAGGCGGAATCCAAACCGCTCGATCTCGGAGAGGCAAGACGCTCCAACAAGCGGAATTTGCGGATGTATATCCATCCGCAGGTGGCCCCGTCCTGCCTGTTGCTGATGGGTATTACCGATCTCGCCGAAGGCAGCGTCTGGAACACCATGCCGCCGCATCTGCATGAGCGGCGTATGGAGGCCTATTGTTATTTCGACCTCGCGCCGGAAGAGCGTGTGATCCACCTGATGGGACGGCCGGAAGAAACGCGGCATCTGCTGGTCAAGGATCTCGATGCGGTGCTGTCGCCGGCCTGGTCCATCCATATGGGGGCCGGCACGGATGGATATGCCTTCGTCTGGGGCATGACCGGCGAAAACCAGGAATATAACGACGTGGCCCCGGTGGCCCTCAGCGAACTCAGATAAGGCGGTAGGCGAGCATGAACCCGCAACAGAACTGGATGCGCAAGACTTTGAAGCCGGGCGATGCCCTGCGTTACTGGCAGCTTGGCCGCATAACCGAAGAACGGTTTGACGTGCCCGATGCGCCGATGAAGGGCGAGATGGACCCGTTCTTCTTCCTCACCAAGGTCAAGAATTTCATTCCGCACGAATATCCCTGCCGCACCATCTTTGCCGAGACTTTTCGCGGCAAGAGGCCGGATGTGCGCGGCGCATTCGACGCGTCGCGCTGGTGGCTGCCTTTCGGTTCGCCACGGCTGGATCTGTCCGGCTTCTGGTTCCGCCCGACGCGGCTTGCCACATGGACGCGCACCTATATCGAAGCTGAGGCGGCGGGGACTGCAAAAATCCGGCTCGGCACATGCGGCGGCGCGGTTCTGTGGCTGAACGGTTCGGAAGTGGGCTGGATGGCGCCCTATAGCCGCAATCTCGAAGCCAAGCAGGAGTTCGAGCTGGAACTGACGGCCGGCCTGAACGAGATCGTGCTGTTCTTCGATGATCTGGCCGAACGTGATGCCCGTTATTTCTACCAGTTCGATTATCTCTCCGGCCCTGCTGCAAATGTCGCCCTGCCGGTTCCCGTAGCGGGTGCCGTGGCGGACAGTCTGGAAGGGGCGCTGGACGGCATGCATCTCGACCGCCAGCATTATTTCGGCGGCGACATTACGGTGCTGTTTGCCAAGGCGCTGCCGGTGGAGGCCAAGGTCAATGTCGCCATCGAAGGCGATTTCATGTCGCGTGAGCGCTTCGATTACAATTTCGAGCTGCCGGCCGGTGTCGCCAGCCTCAATGTCGGCGCTTCGGAAAATGCCCCGGCGGATTTCCGCCATCTGCGGGTGACGCTGGATGCTGGCGGTTTTGTTGCCTCTCGTTCGGTGGGCGTGGAAATCTGCCATGCAGCGCGTCAGGGCGAGGCTTCGGCCTCATTGGCTGAGCGGATTATCGACACGCTGACCGAAGTGTCCGATTATTCCGAGCGCGACACGGTGCGCGCATTTGCGCGGCTGGCCAGTGGTCGTGGTGGTGCTGACACGGATGCGATGATCGAGGAAATCCTGCCGTCGATCGAGGATTGCCACGATTGCGCGGACTTTTCGCTGGTGCCGCTGATATGGTCGCGCACGACCTGGGGCGTCGATATCAATCAAAAAACGCGCGACCGCATCGATGCGGCCATCCTCAACTACCGTTACTGGATGGATGAGCCGGGCAATGACGTGCAGTGGTATTTTTCGGAAAACCACGCGCTGCTTTTCCACACCTCCGCTTATCTGGCGGGTCATCTTCTCCCCGAAGCCACTTTTGTCCGTTCCGGCCGTAAAGGTTCGCAGCAGGCGAAGGTCGGCGCGGAGCGGGTGCGGGCATGGCTCGACCATTTCGAACATTGCGAAATGGCGGAGTTCAACTCGGCTCCCTACTTTCCGATCGACCTCAAGGGCCTGACGGCGCTGGCGGCGCTTTCGCCGGACAAGGATATCGCTGACCGTGCCAAGGTCGGGATCGTACGGCTCGCCGAAATCATCGCGCGCTCGGCGCATCACGGCATGGTGACGGCGGCGCAGGGGCGGTCTTATGAGCACACGCTGTGCGCCGGCCGTTCGCTGGAACTGTCCGCGGTTGCCCGTCTGCTTTGGGGCAAGGGTTTTTACGGCCGCCGTGTGCATTGCCTGCCGCAGATGGCAGTCTGCCTCCGCGACCATGGGCTGGTGATCCCGGAAGAATTGGCCGCAATCGCCGATCACCAGAGCGCCGACCATCAGGAATGGCGGTTTGCGCAGGGCGAAAATTCCTTTGCGGCGCTTTATCACTACAAGGGCAAAAATTTCGCCATGGGCTCGACAGTGCATTACCGTTGGGACGAATGGGGTTATCAGGAAACAGTTCTGCATCTGCGCATCGGGCAAAAGCCGGAAGCGGCGATCTGGATCAATCATCCCGGCGAGACCATCCAGTTCGGATACGGGCGTCCGTCATACTGGGGCGGTTGCGGCACCATTCCGCGCGTGCAGCAATATCGCGGCCTCGCCGTCATGGAATTCACGACCTACGAGGAACAGCCCGATTTTACCCATGCCTGGTTTCCGGCGGCAGAGTTCGATGAAAGCCGCGTTTCGGGAAGTCTGGCGCTTGCCCGCTCGGGTGAAGGCGCGGTGCTTTTACGCGCTGGATCCGACCTGCATGTGACGAATGATGGCCCGTCCGCCGGTGCGGAACTGCGGCAATACGGCCAGAAAACTCGCTGGATCGTACGTGTCTGTGAAGCCGGTGATCTCTCTGCCGTGGAAAGCCGGTTTGCCGGCCTGTCGGCTCAGCACGGTGCGGATGGCACGATCATTGTCGAAGACCCGGAATATGGTAGCGTGTCTTTCCGGGCCGATGGCACGGTGAAAGCGCAAGGCCGCGTGATCGCGCGGGCAGACTATAGCGTGAAGGGCGAAGCAACACTGCTTGGCGCTTGAGATTGGTCAATGGACGGGTTGGGAGGCCTTGGTCCAAAAGAGGAGGAAAATGCGCATGAAGACCAGATCGCTTCTTACGGGCCTCGCGCTCGCACTTCTTGCCTCGACGGCGGCTCATGCCGGCGATGTGCGCATCATGTGGTATTCCGATGGCATCGAAGGCGAGGTGATGAAAGACCTCGTCGGGCGTTTCATGAAGGAAAATCCCGGCATCAACGTCATTCTCGACAATGTCGCCTATAGCGTCATCAAGGAACAGCTGCCAGTGCAACTGGAAGCCGGCAACGGCCCGGATATCGCCCGCGTCACTGCCATCAAGGAACTGTCGAAACATTGGCTGGACCTGCGTCCGCTGGTGAAGGATGCCAAATACTGGGACGACAATTTCGGTCTGCAGGCGGACTGGATGCGCCCGGATGGCTCCAACCAGATTTCCGGCTTCATGACGCAGATCACACTGACCGGCGGTTATGCCAACAAGACCCTGTTCGATCAGGCCGGCGTGCCGATCCCGGGTCCGAAGGCGACATGGGAAGACTGGGCGGCAGCATCCAAGAAGGTGCAGGAAAGCCAGCAGGTGCCGTTCGCCATGGCGATCGACCGCTCCGGCCACCGCATCACCGCGCCGCTGCTCTCCTACGGCGCCAACTATATCGGCTCCGACGGCAAGCCGGCTCCGCTCGACAAGGGCGCCAAGGATTACCTGACCAAATTCGTCGGCTGGGCTGAAGACGGCACGGTCAGCAAGGATGTCTGGGTCTCGGCGGCCGGCAGCACCTATCGGGCTGCAGCCGATGATTTCATCAACGGCCAGCTTGCGTTTTATTATTCCGGTTCCTGGCAGGTGGCGAACCTTGCCACCAAGATCGGCAACAATTTTGACTGGGTGGCCGTCGGCAGCCCCTGCGGCCCGGCCGCCTGCACCGGCATGCCGGGAGGTGCTGCACTCGTTGCGGTGAAATACACCAAGAACCAGAAGGACGTCGCAACCGTGATGGACTGGTTCGCGCAGGAAAAGATCGTCAAGGAATTTTCCGAGCGCACACTGTTCCTGCCCGGCCACAAGGGTGTGGTCGACAAGGGCGGTCTCGACTTCAAGTCGGACAATGAGCAGGCCAAGGCCGCGCTGAATGTGTTTGTCGGCGCCACCAAGACAACGTCGGAATCCGCACTGAAACTGCCGGGCTGGCGCTGGTCCGATACGGTGTATGCGGCGATCGTGACGCGCATCGGCCAGACGCTGGCGGGCGAGTTGAAGATCGATGATGCGTTTACGCGCATCGACGCGGACATCGCCCAGAAGGTCAAGGACGCGGGTCAGTAATCGCAGCAGCTGCGGTTGATCAATTGCCCCTCACTAGCCCTCTCTTCGTTCGGACGGAGAGAGGGGATGTGCCCAATTCAACGTGCAGATTGGCGGCAA
The DNA here is from genome assembly GCA_002376235.1 of Neorhizobium sp. UBA3556. Taxonomy (GTDB): domain Bacteria; phylum Pseudomonadota; class Alphaproteobacteria; order Rhizobiales; family Rhizobiaceae; genus Neorhizobium. The sequence continues at coordinate 8,740 of DFNX01000015.1, forward strand.
GGCGCTGCCACGTTGCCCGTCTCCCCCCGGAACGGGGAAACGATGGCGGCAGCCGGATGAGGGCAAACCACGAAACGCGAAGTCGGCGGGAGATCAGATAAAGCATGACAACACCATCTCTCTCCAGCCTCCTGATGGCGCCCATCAACGCCGTCATGCGCGTCATCGATGCGCCGCTGCGTCGCCTGCAGAAGGCGACCGGCATTGGCGGCATGGCGGCGTTTTTCCTTGCGCCGAACATGCTGATCTTCGGCATCTTCGTGCTGCTGCCTCTGGTCATCAACTTCGTCTACTCGATGACCGGCGGCACCGCCTTTTTCCTCTCCGAACGCGACTTTATCGGTGGGGCACAATATTCGCGCCTGTTCGAGTGCCAGAACTATCTCGATCCGATGTCGTGCCAGGAGGATGCCTTCTGGACAGCCGTCGGCAACACCTTCTGGTTCGTCGTCCTGCAGGTCTCGCTGATGATCCTGACGGCGTTAATCACGGCGCTCATTCTCAATCGCGAGCTTGCTGCCCGGTCCTTCTGGCGTGCGGTGTTCTTCTTTCCGGTGCTTCTGTCGCCGGTGGTTGTCGGCCTGATCTGGAAATGGATACTGCAACGTCAGGGCCTGCTCAATTTCGGCCTCTACCAGTTCGGCATGGACCCCTATACATGGCTGACCGACCGCGACTGGACTTTTGCCGCGACCATCGGGGTTTCGATCTGGGCGCATATGGGCTTTTACGCGCTGATCATTCTGGCCGGCCTTCAGGCGATCCCGAAAGATCTCTACGAGGCCGCGGAAATGGACGGCACAAGACCGGCCCGTGTTTTCTGGCGTATCACCTTGCCGTTGCTGGCGCCGAACCTGTTGGTCGTCGTGGTGCTGGCGCTGATCAAGTCGGTTCAGGTGTTCGATGAAATCTACGTGCTGACCGGCGGCGGACCGGGCACCAGCACGCTGTTCCTGACGCAATATATCTATGAAACCGGCTTTGCCTCGGCGCTTCGCAATCCGGGTCTGGCGGCTGCCGCCTCGATCCTGATGGGTGGTGTGCTGGTGGTGCTGACGCTGATCCAGCTCGGCATCGGCAAGCGCGGCGAAAACAAGGGGAAACGCTGATGGGAAAGGTCGCGCATTTCATCCTGCGCCGGCGAGGCACCCATGGGAGCGGCAAGGGCTGGCACTGGACCGATGTGTTTACATGGGTCTGGCTGATCGGCGGGCTGATCATCATGTTCGGACCGGCTGTGTGGCTGATGTTTTCCTCGCTGAAGACACCGGCGGCACTCGCCGAATTCCCGCCGACGATCCTGCCCTATGTCACCAGCCAGGCGACGGTCGAAGGTTATGACAAGCCGTTGATGCTCTACGATGCCAGGATGCCGGACGGTTCGACGCGGGTTCTTGCCGAAGTGCGGCGCATCGGGCTGGTGGCGCAGATGGTCGATCCGAAGGCGCCCGGCGAAATCGTCAAGGTCAATATCAACGACCGCACGCCGGTGCGAACCATGTCGTTTGCCACCAACAACTATACCGAACCCTTCGTGCATTTCGATTTCCTGCGTTATCTCTGGAACTCGGTTTTCGTCACGGTCGTGGCGACGGTGATCACGCTGGTGGTCAATTCCATGGCGGCATTCGCGCTGTCGAAATACGAGTTCAAGGGCCGTTCGCTCGCCATGCTGGTCATCCTCGCGACGCTGATGGTGCCGCTCTCGGTGATCATGGTGCCGCTTTATTCGATCATCTCGTCGCTTGGCCTGTTCAACAGCCTCTGGGGGGTGATCCTGCCGACGGTGGCGACACCGACCGGCGTGTTCATCCTGCGGCAATATATGCTGACCATTCCCGACGAATTGCTCGATGCAGCGCGCATGGACAAGGCGTCGGAATGGCAGATTTATTGGCGCATCGTGTTGCCGCTCACGGCGCCTGCGCTGGCGGTGCTGGCGATCTTTTCGGTCGTCTGGCGCTGGAACGATTTTCTGTGGCCGCTGATCGTGCTGTCGCGGCGTGAGCTTTACACATTGCAGGTGGGGCTGAGCATCTATTCCGGCGAACTCAATGTGCAATGGCACTTCATCCTGGCGATGACCGTCGTCACCATGATCCCGGTCGTGCTGGTCTTCATTTTCCTGCAGCGTTTCATCACCACCGGCATTGCCGGCACCGGCCTGAAGTAAGGGACACCGATGGGCGAAATCAAACTCACCGACGTCAAGAAATCGTTTGGCGCTCTCGCTGTCCTGAAAGACATCGACCTGCATATCAAGGATGGCGAATTCGTCGTGTTCGTTGGCCCGTCCGGCTGCGGGAAATCGACCCTTCTGCGTACTATTGCCGGTCTGGAAAAGGTTTCCAGCGGTCAGATCGAGATTGATGGCAAACGCGTCAACGAGGTCACGGCGGCGGATCGCGGCCTTGCCATGGTGTTTCAGTCTTATGCGCTCTACCCGCATATGAGCGTGCGCCAGAACCTCGCTTTCGGTTTGGAAAATTCCAACATGCCGAAGGCGGAAATCATCGAGCGCATCAACGAAGCGGCACGCATGCTGGAGATTGACGCCTATATGGACCGTCGTCCCGGGCAGCTTTCCGGTGGCCAGCGGCAGCGTGTCGCCATCGGTCGCGCCATCGTGCGCCGTCCGACGGCCTTTCTGCTGGATGAGCCGCTCTCCAACCTCGATGCCGAACTGCGTGTTTCGACCCGCGCCGAACTGGCGGCGCTGCACGCGCGCTTGGGTTCGACGATGATTTACGTCACCCACGATCAGGTCGAGGCGATGACCCTTGCGCATCGCATCGTCGTGATGCGTGCGGGAAAAATCGAGCAGGTCGGCACGCCGCTTGAGCTTTACAATGAGCCGGCCAACCGGTTCGTGGCGGGCTTTATCGGCGCGCCGCACATGAACTTTTTGAAGGCCGATGTGCTTGCTGTCTCTGCCGGTTCCGCGACGCTGTCATTCGCCGGCGGTTATCGAGCGGATCTCAAGATCGGGCAGGCAAAATTGCATGTCGGCGACACGGTGACGGTGGGTGTGCGGCCGCAGCATCTGATTGTCAGCAGCGATCCGCAGCAACCGGCGGCAAAACTCTATCTGGTCGAAGCGCTGGGGTCCGAAACCGTCGTGCATGGCGATATCGGCGGCGAAAAGCTGCTGGCGGTTCTGCCGGGTCAACAGACGTTGAATGCGGGTGACACGGTGCATTTCGACCTGTCGAAACCGGTCCTGCATGTGTTCGACGACAATGGCCACCGCCTGTTTACCCATCCGGGGCAGATGGCCTGATGCTGTCGCAGCCCGCAGGGCAAGATCAGGCTGTTCGGGTGAAATGCCCGAACATGCCGCGCGCGAAGCAGAGCGGCTCCCCCTCGCGGTCGGTGGATTGCAACACTTCGCCGATGATGATCGTATGATCGCCCGCGTCATGTGCCGCCGTGCGATGGCAATCGAACCGGACGAGAACCTGCGGCAGGATCGGGACGCCGTTTTTTGACAGTGACCATGGCATGGCGTCGAAACCGCTGCCCCCGCGCGAAAACGCCGAGCAGAGATGGGCCTGTTGTGCCGCAAGAACGTGGACGGCAAAATGGTCGGCCTGCAGGAACAGGGGATGTTTGGAAGCGCTTTTCGCCGGTGACCACATCACCAGCGGCGGATCGAGCGAGATCGACGCGAAGCTGTTGACCGTCATGCCGATCGGCACGTCGCCTGCCATCGCCGTCACCACCGTGACACCGGTGGCAAAGCCGCCCAGCGCATGCCGATAGGCGCGCTGGTTCGAGGCATCGGGAACAAGCACGGTTTCAACAGGACCTGTTTTTGTGGTGAAGGCCATGTTCATCGGCGTTCTCCGGTGCCGAGGGGCGTCGCCGGGGTTTCTTTTGGAACCCGGCCATATGCGTGTGGCAATGAACAGGTCTTCAGTTGTGGCAGCACCTTTCTTCCAAAATGCTCAGCCTCATCCAGATGTGGGTAGCCGGAAAAGATGAAGGCGCGAATGCCCATCTTTCGATAGGCCTCGATCTCCGACAGCACCTGATCGGTGGAGCCGACGATGGCAGCCCCGCAGCCGGACCGGGCGCGGCCGATACCTGTCCAGAGGTGGCGCTCGACATAGCCGAACTGGTCTGCCAGTTCGCGGGCGCGCGCTTGATGCGACACGCCGAGCGAAATGCTGTCATGCGCCCGCTCACGGATCAGTTTTCCGTATTCATCATCGAGTTTCGAAACGAGATGGTCTGCGTATTCCCGGGCTTCCTGTTCGGTATCGCGCACGACCATGTGCACGCGAAGTCCGTAATCCAGCACCCGTCCATGTGCCTGCGCGCGGGCATGCACAGCGCGCATGCGTTCCGCCAACTGCTCCTTCGGCTCCGGCCACATCAGGTAGACGTCGCATTGTTCGCCGCAGAGTTCCAGCGCATCGGGTGAATAACCGCCGAAATAGAGCAACGGCCCGCCATTCTGCTGGTAGGGGCGAGCGGGTTCGGAGGAAACGCCCTTGAACTGGTAGATTTCGCCGTCGTGGTCGATCGTGTCGCGCGTCCAGGTCTGCCGCAGGATTTGCACGACCTCATGGCTGCGGCGGTAACGATAGGCGCTGTCGGCCACTTCGCCCGGAAAATCCGAGCTGATGACATTGAGCGTCAACCGGCCCTTCAGCATGTGGTCGAGCGTGGCGACGGTGCGCGCCAGCATGATCGGCTGCATTTCACCGCAGCGGATGGCCGCCAGCATGTTTATACGCTCGGTGATCGGCGCGCAGGCGGCGACAAAACTCAGCGTGTCCTGTCCGACCTGATAGGAGGACGGGCAGAGGATGTTGCGAAAACCCAGTGTTTCCGCCTTTTTCACGATATCGGAACAGTGTTCGAAGCTGGAGCGCAAGGCGCCGTCGGGCACGCCCAGAAAGGCGTAGTCATCCGAGCAGAGCGCGGAAAACCATGAGATTTCGAGAGCCTCAAGATCGGCGGATCGAACGGGCACAACGGTCATCGGAATTCTCCTCCCCCGAGACGATTGCCTGTTGCGTACCATCGCGATTGATGTAAATCAATAGTGTATCAATTTGGCTGCGCGTGATGGGAGAGGGCATGCAGCAGACATCCGGCAGCCTGCCGATCTATCTGCAGATCACCGAGCTTCTGATCCGCGACATCGCCAGCGGCCGGCTGATCGACGGCGAAAAGCTGCCGCCGGAACGGGAGATGTCGGAACGGCTTGGCATTGCCACCGGCACATTGCGCAAGGCGCTGTCGGAGCTGCAATCGCGCGGCATGCTGGAGCGGGTGCAGGGGTCGGGCAATTACGTGCGGGCCGTCAGTGATCCGAAAAGCGTCTATGCGATGTTCCGGCTGGAACTGTTGGAGGGCGGAGGCCTGCCGACGGCCGAGGTGCTGGATGTGCGCCGTTTGCCCAAGCCGGCAGCTTTCCCCGCGTTCGGAACATCAGCCGAGGGGCACCGTATTCGCCGCATTCGCCGTCTGTCCGGCAAGGTGGCGGCGCTGGAGGAAATCTGGCTTGATGGTGATTACGTCGATGTGATCGCGCCGGCAGATCTGTCTGAATCCCTTTACCTCTATTACCGCACGCGGCTCGGTCTGTGGATCGCGCGGGCGGAGGACCGGATCGGGCTCGATACGGTGCCCGATTGGGCGCCGGAAATCTTTGGACGTCGTGCGGGAGAGCCGGGGGTGCAGGTGTTGCGCATCAGCGAAGCGCAGGATGGCAAACGGGCGGAGGTTTCGCGCACATGGATCGACCATTCGGTCGCTCACTACGTGTCGAGGTTGAAATAGGGATGGAGGGAAGATGGCAGTGCATTACGGCGTGATCGGCTGCGGCATGATGGGGCAGGAACATTTGCGCAATCTGGCGCTGCTGCCGGATGCGGAGGTGGTGGCGATTTTTGAGCCGGATGCGGGCATGAGAACGCTCGCCGCCGAGGTTGCTCCGAATGCCCGCATGGTCGGGTCGGTCAAGGAACTTCTGGCCGTCGAGGCGGTGGATTGCCTGCTGATCGCCAGTCCCAACCATTTTCATCTCGGTCAACTGGAGGAAATCGCGGCGATCCGGCCGCTGCCGGTGCTGGTGGAAAAGCCGTTGTTCACCAGTGCCGACGACATGGCCCGTATCGAGACCTTGCGCAAAAACTACCCGGCATCGATCTGGGTGGCGATGGAATACCGCTACATGCCGCCGGTGGCGCGGCTGATTGCGGAGGCTGAAGCCGCGACCGGCGGTATCCGTATGCTGACCATCCGCGAGCACCGTTTTCCCTTCCTGAAAAAGGTGGGCGACTGGAACCGTTTCAACGATAGGACCGGTGGCACGATGGTCGAAAAATGCTGCCATTTTTTCGATCTGATGCGGCTCATCCTCAAATCCGATCCGGTGCGCATCATGGCGTCGGGCGGGCAGGCGGTGAACCATCGTGACGAGCGCTACGACGGCAGGCAGCCGGATATCTGGGACCATGGCTACGCAATCGTCGATTTCGCGTCCGGTGCCCGCGCCATGCTGGAGCTTTGCATGTTTGCCGAAGGGGCGCGCTATCAGGAGGAAATTTCGGCAATAGGCCCAAACGGCAAGATAGAATGCAAGGTGCCGGGGCCGGGGCGTTTCTGGCCGGATCACCTTGGAGCGCCGCCGGTGGCCAAGGTGATCGTGTCGCCGCGCGAACCGCAAGGGCCGCGTGCGATCGACATTCCCGTCGATTCGGCACTTCTGGACCTCGGTGACCATAACGGATCGACCTATTACCAGCATCAGCGTTTTCTGCGGGCGGTAAGAGGGGAAGGTCCCGTAGAGGTGACGATGGACGATGGACAATGGGCCGTGGCGATGGGATTAGCGGCACAAAAAGCCGCTATGACTGGTCAGGTCGTAGAGTGTTTCACTGGAGCACAGATTAAAGAAAAACCATAACCCACGCGGTCGAGAGACAAAAATTGCCCAATAGCCTGAGCAAGAGGAGCGCTGTTTCATTGCTTACATTTCAACCCGCCCATATGCTCAAGGCAGTGGCGCGCAGTTCACGGTAGTGACCGGCGGAAATGTCGTGGCGAGGGATGTGGAAGAGGTTGGCAATTGGATCGTGAATGGAGACGAAGCGCTGCAATTGTCGCCGTGACTTGAAGCGCTTCATGATCCGCTCTCGCCGTCGGACTGGCTGGTGGGAATTCTCCGCCCGATTGTTCAAGCCTTTGTGGGAGCGATGCTCGACACCGGGGATGATCTCTCGTTTTGCTGCATCATAGGATCGAAGCTTGTCGGTGATCGTCACCCGCGGCGCACGGCCTTGGCCCTTCAACAGCTTGCGCATCAGGCGTTTGGCTGCTTTGGCATTGCGGCGGCTTTGCACGAGAACCTCCAGCACAAAGCCACCCTGATCCACGGCGCGCCACAGCCAATGCTTCTCGCCTCGGATCGAAATGACGGCTTCATCGAGACGCCACTTGTCACCGAGCCGGCCAGATGACCGGCGGCGAATGTCGCTGGCAAAAGTCCGGCCAAATTTCTCCGCCCACCGTCGGACTGTCTGATGCAAAGCGATGATTCCTCGTGCCGCCAGCATGTCCTCGACCATTCGAAGGCTCAATGGAAAACGGAAATAGAGCCACACGGCATGGGCGATGATTTCGGCGGGAAAACGATGGCGTCGGTAAAGAGGATCTCGGTCAGTCATAAGCCGAGCATCCCACATCAAAGTCCATGGCTCGTTAAGTTGACGATGCCCGGCGAGGGCGTGGGCCTTCTTCGTTGCGAGTAGCATCAGCGAAAGCTCACCTCGGCTGCGAGCCCGCCTCCCTGCCGATTATAAAGCCGCACGGACCCACCGATGGTCACTGCGAGTTGCTGGGCTATCGCAAGCCCAAGTCCAGTTCCGCCGGTGTCGCGGTTTCGCGAAGTCTCGATCCTGAAGAATGGTTGCATGGCACTATCCAGCATATCGGGAGGTATTCCCGGTCCGCGATCCAGCACGGTCACGATGACATTGCCTTCATCGCCTCGTCTGACAGAGATTTCGGCGCTGCCGGCAAATTTGATGGCGTTGTCTATGAAATTCGTCAGAATCCTGCGAAGCGCATGCGGTTTCGTATTAGCTATACCCTGCACGACACCGAGCACCGAGACGGCCTTACCGGTGTCTTGATAGTCATAGGCGATGCTGTCGATGAAGGAGGCCAGGTCGATGCGGGACGTCTTTTCTCCGTTGCCATGTGAACTACGCGCGTAAGCGACACCATCCTGCACGAGCCGTTCTATCTCGCGCAGGTCGCTGACGAGTTTTTCCTTCTCCGGAGTATCATCAGCCATATCGGCGCGCAGCCGCATACGCGTGATCGGTGTCTGCAGATCATGCGAGATCGCTGCAAGGATCTGTATCCGCTCCTCCAGATAATGCGCAATCCGGTTGCGCATGGCGTTGAAGGCACGGGCAGCATGGGCGACTTCGGTTGGTCCACCCTCGCTCATCGGTGCTCCCTGCTTACTCGGATCGAGTGCCTCTGCAGCTGCTGACAAAACGCTTAAAGGGCGGATTGCCTGCCGTACCGCAAACCAGGTACACAGAAGCAGAAGCGCCATTTGCGCCGCAAAGACATAGGGCAACCACTCGGCAAGCGGCATCACACCACGAGGTGTAACGTCGATTGTTAGCGGCGCGCCATCAGACAGTGTTAGATGAGCTTGAAGTCTTTTGCCGTCTCCCGGAATGGATTGAACCTTGAGAGGGAACTTGTGACCGGCGGCCTCTTCGATCCGTTCTGCAATTTCCGCTCCCCGGCCGGACATGTCGGACACGCCCGGAAGGCCTGGACCAAGAACAAGCCGGTAGTTACCGCGGCTCAGGCGATCGACCCAGTTGGATCTCTCTTCGGCGGGTAAGCGATCAATGACAGCGATCGAGGTCGCCAGATCGCTTTCCAGGGTGCCAAGCATCACGGCCTTGGCCGACATGTAGCGTTCTGCAAACAAAATGCTGAATGACAGGCCATAGGCAACGGCAAGGCCAGCAAACAGGATCAGGAAAAGTCGAGATCGCAGCGAACGCGGCCACCCGACGATTTGGCGATGCCCCTTGCTCATGCCCTCGGCTCCGTTATCTCGACGGGAACCGCGAAGACATAACCTTCGGCGCGCACCGTCTTGATATAGGTCGGTTCGCGGGCGTCGTCGCCCAGCCTTTGGCGTACGCGGCTCACCAGAAGATCGATCGATCTGTCAAAGATCTCGGCATCGCGCCCCTGAGTGAGGTTGAGCAACTGGTCGCGATTCAGAACGCGCTGAGGGTGATCTATGAAGACACGTAACAGACGGTATTCGGCACCGCTAAGCGCAATCTCGGTCCCTTCATTGTCGATGAGGTGGCGACCGATCGTATCGAGACGCCAGTCGCCAAATCTCAAAAGTTGACCGGCCTCACTGATTTGAAGGTTTGGCGGGAGCATCCGGGTTCGGCGCAACACCGCCTTTATCCGGGCAAGAAGCTCGCGCGCCGCAAATGGTTTCGACAGATAGTCGTCGGCGCCCATTTCAAGTCCGATGATGCGGTCCATTTCGTCGTCACGAGCAGTGAGCATGAGAACCGGGGTGGCTTTATGCTTGCTGGCCCGTAATTCGCGGCACAGGACCAGGCCGTCATCGCCCGGCATCATCACATCGAGCACGATCAGATCGACCGTATTACCCTCCAGGAATGTTCTCATCTGTCGGCCGTCGGCCGCCACCGATGCCCGCAGGCCGTTCTTTTTAAGGTAGCTTGAGACGAGTTCCCGGATTTCTCTGTCGTCATCGACGACAAGAATATGATCGATGTGTTCCATTGCACGCTTTCAATTTCCCCACGTCAAGAAAGAGCCCGCGACAGCGAAACTTACCGGGCCGATCCAGTAAGATAGCTGTTCGCGGGCCTCGGCAAGCTTAAAGCTTGGCTACGTCCAGAACGGCCTTGGCAAAAGCTTCAGGTGCTTCCTGCGGCAGATTGTGGCCGATGCCACCGGTGACATCGCGATGTTCGTATTTGCCGGAAAATTTCGACGCATAGGCGGACGGAGCGGGATGAGGCGCGCCATTGGCATCTCCCTCCATGGTGATTGTTGGTATGGTGATCACCGGAAGTTTCGCAAGCTGACCCTCCAAAACATCATATTTTGCTTCGCCCTCTGCCAGAGCAAGCCGCCAGCGGTAGTTGTGGATAGTGATGGCCACATGGTCTGGATTGTCGAAAGCAGACGCGGAGCGATTGAAGGTCTCATCGCTGAACTTCCAGGTCGGCGATGCCGTTTCCCAGATTAGGCGGACAAAGTCGAGGGTGTTGGCGGCGTAACCCGCACGGCCGCGTTCCGTCGCGAAGTAGAACTGGTACCACCAGGAAAGCTCTGCCTTTGGAGGCAGAGGCTTCTTGTTAATCTCCTGGCTGCCGATGAGGTATCCACTCACGGAAACCAAAGCCTTGCAACGTTCGGGCCAGAGAGCGGCCATGATGTCGGCGGTGCGCGCGCCCCAGTCGTAGCCAGCTACGACGGCTTGTTTGATCTGCAGCGCATCCAGAAAAGCGATCATGTCCGAGGCGAGTGCTGCCTGTTGCCCGTTGCGCGGCGTGTCATTGGAGAGAAAGCGGGTCGTGCCATAGCCGCGCAGATAGGGGATGAGCACCCGATATCCTGCCGAGGCGAGAATGGGCGCCACATCGACATAGCTGTAGATATCATAAGGCCAACCATGCAGGAGCAGGATAGCTGGACCGTCAGGGGGGCCGGCTTCGGCGTAGCCAACGTTGAGAACGCCAGCGTCAATCTGCTTCAATGAGCCGAAGGACGTGTGCGCGCCCGTCATGGATGATGCTGAAGTCGCTGTGGCGGGCGTCTTGGCATTGGCCAATTCGGTGGCACCGAGTTCGACGGCTGCAACAGTCATGGCTGCAATGCCAAAGAAACGGCGACGCTGAAGATCAATCTGACTGCTCATGGGGTTCTCTCCGATCCGGGTTGATATGATCGGCAAAAAGCCTGGCGCATGTATCTTCGATGTGTCTTGAGCAAACCCATTGTGAATGCTTCTGTAACAGTCACCTCCTCAGATACGCTTTGATACAATTTTCTCGACTCATGAGAGTAGGCGCTACCTGCTTGACCCGCATTTCGTCCAAGCGCCCCTTCTACATTCGAATACAAATGCAGCCGAGACCGGACACACCCGAGATACGCGAGATCCGCACACTGGCAACATTGCTGGTCGCGCCATCGCCGCCCAGAGCCCGATAATCTTCTTTCAAAGGAAAAGATGATGACGCTCTTGTTCATTGCCTATCTTGGAGGGGCGCTGACCATCCTCAGCCCCTGTATCCTGCCTATCCTTCCCTTTGTCTTTGCGCGTGCGGGACAATCATTCGTCCGCAGCACACTACCTATGCTCGCAGGCATGGCGGCCACATTTGCCGCCATTGCTACGCTGGCCGCGGTTGGGGGCAGCTGGGCAATCAACGCGAATGAATATGGACGGCTTGCCGCCCTAGCCTTGTTGGCCGTCTTCGGCGTAAGCCTTATCTCACCCCGTGCAGCGAGCATCGCCACCCGGCCGGTCGTTGAGCTGGGTAACCGTCTGGCCAATGCCACCGGGAGGCCCGGGGCTATTCCGACTATCGCAGGCTCCCTGATCCTGGGGATTGCCACCGGTCTTTTGTGGGCGCCCTGTGCGGGGCCAATCCTTGGTTTGGTGCTCACGGGTGCAGCACTAAAGGGGGCTAATCTCGAAACAAGCTTGTTGCTTGCCGCCTATGCCGGCGGCGCAGCCACCTCGCTTGCAATAGCCCTATTATTCGGAGGTAAGGTTTTTGCGGGCTTGAAGCGATCCCTCGGATTTAGTGAGCGCGTCCGCCAGCTTGTCGGTGCAGCTGTTCTTGCGGGTGTTACAGTTATCGCACTTGGACTGGACACCGGCGCTCTTGCGCGGCTGTCTTACTCCAGTACTGCATCATTCGAGCAAGCCGTTCTTGATCGCTTCCACGCGAAACAAGGTGTTGAACTCGCAACTGAAGTCGCGGACAATTCGAATGCTCTTCCGCCGAGTGCCGCCCCGTTCACATCAGGACTGCCCGTGGAAGGTCGCGCACCATCCCTGAATGGGGCCGTTGAGTGGCTGAACTCGACGCCGCTCACTACCGAGCAATTGCGCGGCAAGGTCGTTCTCGTCGACTTCTGGACCTATTCCTGCATCAACTGCATTCGAACCATTCCTTACGTCCGTGCCTGGGCGGAAAAATATAAGGATCGGGGACTTGTGGTAATAGGCGTCCACGCGCCTGAATTTGCCTTCGAGAAAAAGGTCGACAACGTCAAGCAGGCCATTGGTGACTTCAAGATTGAATACCCGGTCGCCGTCGACAACGATTACAGGATCTGGCGCGCGTTCGATAACAGCTACTGGCCGGCGCATTATCTTATCGATGTAAACGGGCAGATCCGCTACCACCACTTCGGTGAGGGTAACTATCGACAGACCGAACAAGCTATTCAGGATCTGCTTCGAGAGGCTGGCAGTGCCGCAGCTGAGAGCGCACCGGTCACGCCAGAGGCAAAAGGTGCGGAGGCGGGTCCGGACCTGAAGCATATCCGCTCCGGTGAGACCTATATCGGCTACCGACAAGCCACCGGCTTTGCGTCGAATGAGAGCCTGCGTGCAGACCTGTCCCGTGATTATTCCGTCACGACCCCAGAGCTGAATAAGTGGGGGCTTTCCGGCATCTGGACCATCGGCGCTGAAGCCGCGGCACTCGACCGGGCCGATGGCGGGATCACCTACAAGTTCAACGCCCGCGACCTGCATCTGGTGCTTGGGCCGGCTGCCGAAGGTAAGCCCGTTCGGTTCCAGGTAACGATCGATGGTTACCCGCCCGGTGAGGATCATGGCGCCGATACCGACGCCGATGGCAACGGTATCATCACGTCCACACGTCTTTATCAGCTCGACCGCCAGTCCGGTGCGATCGAAGCCAAGACCTTTGCCATCCGCTTCTTCGACCCTGGCGTACAGGCTTACGCATTCACATTCGGCTGAAGCAGTTCAACCAAACTTTACAACTTAGGCCACGGACTCATTAGCTG
>DFNX01000016.1 GCA_002376235.1 Neorhizobium sp. UBA3556
TTCGATCATCGAGTAATCGATAGGGGCAGGGCGGTATCTTCAAGATACCGCCCGCTTCATTTTTTTTAAGCATGTGGCGTATTGCGACTTGCTTATGACACAAAAACATTGCAAATGGCGCCCAAGCGCGATTTGCGCCTGCTTCGCTTTGGCGATTCAGGAAGTTGCACAAGAATTTAAGGTGGGCCTTCGGGCCTGAAGACTGGAATGGGGTGCCTGCTGGAAGCGGTGCCCTCTTCGATCTTTGAAACCGGTGATCCGCCTTAGGTAAACGAACAACCCGTGCCATCACGTTTGGCTTCGGGAGAACAGAAAACAAGGATAACGTCGAATGAACGGCCAAAATATCCGCATTCGCCTTAAGGCATTCGATCATCGGATTCTCGACGCTTCTACGCGCGAGATCGTGTCGACGGCGAAGCGCACCGGAGCAAGTGTCCGGGGCCCCGTTCCGCTTCCGACCCGCATCGAGAAGTTTACGGTAAACCGGTCCCCCCACGTCGATAAGAAGAGCCGCGAGCAGTTCGAGATGCGCACGCATAAGCGCCTCCTCGATATCGTTGACCCGACACCGCAGACGGTGGACGCGCTGATGAAGCTCGACCTCGCCGCCGGCGTCGATGTTGAGATCAAGCTCTGAGAAATCAGAGCCGATTTGGAAGGATTGAACCGATGCGTTCAGGTGTAATTGCACAAAAGGTGGGAATGACCCGCGTCTATAACGACGCCGGCGAGCATGTCCCGGTTACCGTATTGCGTCTCGACAGCTGCCAGGTCGTTGCACACCGCACCGTAGAGAAGAACGGCTACACTGCTGTTCAGCTCGGTGCAGGCGTTGCCAAGGTGAAGAACACCTCCAAGGCTATGCGTGGCAACTTTGCTGCTGCAAACGTCGAGCCGAAGTCGAAGCTCGTCGAGTTTCGCGTTTCTGAAGACAACATGATCGAAGTCGGCACCGAGCTGAAGGCTGATCACTTTGCGGCCGGTCAGCTGGTCGACGTGACTGGTACCTCGATTGGTAAGGGCTTTGCCGGCGCCATGAAGCGCCACAACTTCGGTGGTCTGCGCGCTACCCACGGTGTTTCCGTGTCGCACCGTTCGCACGGTTCGACTGGTAACAACCAGGATCCGGGCAAGGTCTGGAAGGGCAAGCGTATGGCTGGTCATATGGGTTCGACCCGTATTACCACCCAGAACCTCGAAGTCGTGTCCACCGACGAAGGCCGCGGCCTGATCCTCGTCAAGGGTGCCGTCCCCGGCTCCAAGGGCGCCTGGATCGTTGTTCGCGACGCCGTCAAGTCGGCTGCGAAGTAAGGGAGCCATTATCATGGAATTCAACGTCAAGACCCTCGAGGGAAAAGACGCCGGCAAGGTTTCCCTGTCCGACGCGATTTTCGGCCTCGACCCACGCGAGGATATCCTCGCTCGTATGGTTCGCTACCAGCTCGCCAAGAAGCAGCAGGGCACGCATCAGTCGCTGACCCGTGCGGAAGTTTCCCGCACCGGCGCCAAGATGTTCAAGCAGAAGGGTACGGGCCGCGCTCGTCACCATTCGGCTCGCGCTCCGCAGTTCCGCGGTGGTGGTAAGGCTCACGGCCCGGTTTCCCGCAGCCACGCCTTCGATCTGCCGAAGAAGGTTCGCGCTCTGGCCCTGCGTCACGCGCTCTCTGCCAAGCTGAAGTCTGAAGACCTGATCGTCATCGACGACCTGGTTGCGACCGAAGCAAAGACCAAGGCTCTCGTCGGCACGTTCGCGTCGCTCGGCCTGACCAACGCCCTGGTTATCGGCGGTGCCGAGCTCGACAGCAACTTCAAGCTCGCAGCCCAGAACATCCCGAACATCGATGTTCTGCCGGTTCAGGGCATCAATGTTTACGACATCCTGCGTCGCGGCAAGCTCGTGCTTTCCAAGGCTGCGGTTGAAGCCCTCGAGGAGCGTTTCAAGTGACCGACATTCGCCACTATGATGTGATCGTATCTCCCTCGATCACCGAAAAGTCGACCCTGCTGTCCGAGCAGAACAAGGTCGTCTTCAACGTCGCCAAGACTGCTTCGAAGCCTGAAATCAAGGCTGCCGTAGAAGCTCTCTTCGGTGTGAAGGTCACTGACGTCAATACGCTGGTCCGTTTGGGCAAGACGAAGCGCTTCAAGGGCTTCATCGGCAAGCAGAAGGACGTCAAGAAGGCTGTTGTCACCCTGGCCGAAGGTCAGACGATCGACATCTCCACCGGTCTCTGAGGTAAAGAAAAATGGCACTTAAAAGCTATAATCCGACGACCCCGAGCCAGCGTCAGCTGGTCATCGTCGACCGCTCGGGCCTGTGGAAGGGTAAGCCTGTCAAGGCGCTCACCGAGGGTCTTTCCAAGAGCGGCGGCCGCAACAACAACGGCCGCATCACTGCCCGCTTCATCGGCGGCGGTCATAAGCGTACCTATCGTCTGGTCGACTTCAAGCGTCGCAAGTTCGACGTTGAAGGCACGGTCGAACGTCTGGAATACGACCCGAACCGTTCGGCGTTCATCGCGCTCGTCACCTACACGGATGGCGAACAGGCCTATATCATCGCTCCGCAGCGCCTTGCTGCCGGCGACAAGGTCATCGCTTCCGACAAGGCTGTCGACGTAAAGCCGGGCAACACCATGCCCCTGCAGTACATTCCGGTTGGTTCGATCGTTCATAACGTCGAAATGAAGCCGGGCAAGGGCGGCCAGATCGCTCGTTCGGCTGGTACCTACGTACAGCTGGTCGGCCGTGATGCCGGCATGGCTATCCTTCGTCTGAACTCTGGCGAGCAGCGCCTCGTTCCGGGTTCTTGCCTCGCCTCCGTTGGCGCCGTTTCCAATCCGGATCACGGCAACATCAACGACGGCAAGGCCGGCCGCACCGTATGGCGCGGCAAGCGTCCGCATAACCGCGGCGTTGTCATGAACCCGGTCGACCACCCGCACGGTGGTGGTGAAGGCCGTACCTCGGGTGGCCGTCATCCGGTTTCGCCTTGGGGCAAGCCCACCAAGGGCAAGCGCACACGTTCGAACAAGTCCACGGACAAGTTCATCATGCGCTCGCGCCACGTGAAGAAGTAAGAGAGGAAGTCGTTCAATGGCTCGTTCAGTATGGAAAGGTCCGTTTGTTGACGGCTATCTTCTCGCCAAGGCTGAGAAGGTACGTGAAGGCGGCCGCAACGAAGTGATCAAGATGTGGAGCCGTCGCTCCACCATCCTGCCGCAGTTCGTCGGTCTCACCTTCGGCGTCTACAATGGCTCGAAGCACATCCCGGTTAATGTCAACGAAGACATGGTCGGTCACAAGTTCGGTGAATTCGCTCCCACCCGGACCTATTACGGTCACGGCGCGGACAAGAAAGCGAAGAGGAAGTAATCATGGCCAAGGCAAAGACCGAACGCCGGCTGAAGGACAATGAAGCACAGGCAGTTGCCCGTACGCTTCGCGTCAGCCCGCAGAAGCTGAACCTGGTTGCCGCCATGATCCGCGGCAAGAAGGTAGAACGCGCTCTCGCAGAACTCGAGTTCTCGCGCAAGCGCATCTCCGGCACGGTGAAGAAGACCCTCGAGTCTGCTATCGCCAACGCTGAAAACAACCATGACCTCGACGTCGACAGCCTGATCGTAGCGGAAGCTTACGTCGGCAAGTCGATCACCATGAAGCGTTTCCACGCTCGTGGTCGCGGCCGCGCATCGCGCATTGAGAAGCCGTTCGCGCATCTGACGATCGTCGTTCGCGAAGTCGAGGAAAAAGGGGAGGCCGCATAATGGGCCAGAAAATTAATCCGATCGGTTTCCGCCTCGGCATTAACCGCACCTGGGACAGCCGTTGGTTCGCCGATAACTCGGAATACGGCCAGCTGCTCCACGAAGACCTGAAGATCCGCGCATACCTCATGCAGGAACTGAAGCAGGCCGGTATCGCAAAGGTCGTCATCGAGCGTCCGCACAAGAAGTGCCGCGTTACGATCCACTCGGCTCGCCCGGGTCTGATCATCGGCAAGAAGGGTGCGGACATCGAGAAGCTTCGCAAGAAGATTGCTACGATGACCAACTCCGAAACGCACCTCAACATCGTTGAAGTGCGCAAGCCGGAAGTTGACGCGACGCTGGTTGCCCAGTCGATCGCTCAGCAGCTCGAACGCCGCGTGGCTTTCCGCCGTGCGATGAAGCGCGCTGTTCAGTCCGCAATGCGTCTTGGCGCCGAAGGCATCAAGATCACCTGCGCCGGCCGTCTTGGTGGCGCGGAAATCGCTCGTACCGAATGGTACCGCGAAGGCCGCGTTCCGCTTCACACGCTGCGTGCAGACATCGACTACGGTACGGCTGAAGCCGAAACCGCATTCGGTATTTGCGGCATCAAGGTCTGGATCTTCAAGGGCGAAATCCTTGAGCACGATCCGATGGCTTCCGAACGTCGCGCGCTGGAAGGCGATGCGCAGGGTCCGGCAAGCCGCGACCGTGATCGTGGCGATCGTCGCCGCGAACGCGAAAACGCTTGATTATCGCTGGCGAAAGATAAGCTCGGAGAAGTAAGAAAATGTTGCAGCCAAAGCGTACCAAGTATCGCAAGCAGTTCAAGGGCCGCATCAAGGGCGTCGCAAAAGGCGGCTTTGACCTGGCATTCGGTGAATTCGGCCTGAAGGCTCAGGAACCGAACCGCGTGAACGCTCGCGAGATCGAAGCGGCCCGCCGCGCGATCACCCGTTACATGAAGCGCGCGGGTCGAGTATGGATCCGCGTCTTCCCTGACGTCCCGGTTACTGCAAAGCCCACCGAAGTTCGTATGGGTAAGGGTAAGGGTTCGGTTGAATACTGGGCTTGCAAGGTCAAGCCTGGTCGTATCATGTTCGAGATCGACGGCGTTTCGGAAGAAATCGCGCGCGAGGCACTCCGCCTCGGTTCTGCCAAGCTCTCGGTCACGACGCGCTTCGTTCAGCGCATCGCAGAGTAAGGAGAAGGCACGATGAAAGCCGAAGAAGTACGCGGCCTCAGCGCCGACCAGCTCAAGGACAAGCTTGCTGACCTGAAGAAGGAGCAGTTCAACCTGCGCTTCCAGAAGGCCACCGGCCAGCTCGAGAAGTCCTCGCGTATCACTGAAGTTCGTAAGGACATCGCTCGCGTGAAAACCATTGCCCGCCAGAAGGCGGCAGAAGCCAAGGCCTAAGGAAAAATAATATGCCAAAACGCATTCTGCAGGGCGTTGTCGTTTCCGACAAGAACGAGAAGACCGTTGTTGTCCGCGTCGAGCGCCGCTTCGCTCACCCTCTGCTTCAGAAGACCGTTCGTCGGTCCAAGAAGTACAAGGCCCATGACGAAAACAACCAGTACAAGGTTGGTGATGTTGTTTCCATCGAGGAATGCGCACCGATCTCCAAGGACAAGCGCTGGACGGTAATTGCCGCCCAGGCTTAAGAAGATCAGGAATTTCCGCCAGAGTAGGGGGCTGCCCCTTGCGTCTGGCGGAGAATCCTGTATGAAGCACGCCACTGGCGTCGAACGCTCGGAAACGGGCGTTCTTTTGCTTTGAGCGCACGGAAGGTCCCTTTCAGGGAAACCACCTTGGCAAGACCCATCCCGCGCACACTGAAAATCTGTTCATAGCCGGCTCCACGCGCTTCTGTGTGTGGTGTTCCGGTCATTAGAAAAAGGCGACCTGATATGATTCAGATGCAAACAAACCTCGACGTGGCGGATAATTCCGGCGCACGTCGTGTCATGTGCATCAAGGTGCTGGGCGGCTCCAAGCGCAAGTACGCTTCGGTCGGCGACATTATTGTCGTTTCGATCAAGGAAGCTATTCCGCGTGGCCGCGTGAAGAAGGGTGACGTGATGAAGGCGGTTGTTGTGCGTACCGCTAAAGACATCCGTCGCGCCGACGGCAGCGTCATCCGCTTCGATAACAACGCAGCGGTTCTCATCGACAACAAGAAAGAGCCGATCGGCACCCGTATCTTCGGACCGGTTCCGCGCGAACTTCGCGCCAAGAACCACATGAAGATCATCTCGCTGGCTCCAGAAGTACTGTAAGGAGCGGGACCCATGCAGAAGATCAAGAAAGGCGACAACGTCGTCGTACTTACCGGCAAGGACAAGGGCCGTACCGGTGAAGTTCTCCAGGTTCTGCCGAAGGAAGACCGTGCGGTCGTCCGTGGCATCAACATGGTGAAGCGCCACCAGCGTCAGACGCAGACGGCCGAAGCTGGCATCATCAACAAGGAAGCATCCATCCACCTGTCGAACATCGCAGTTGCTGCGAAAGACGGTAAGCCGACCCGCGTTGGTTTCTCCGTCGTCGACGGTAAGAAGGTGCGTGTAGCCAAGCGTACGGGAGATGTCATCGATGGCTGAGGCAAATTACGAGCCGCGGCTCAAGACCGAATACGTCACCCGCATCCGTGCAGCACTTCAGGAGCAGTTCTCGTTCGCTAACGAGATGATGATCCCGAAGGTGGATAAGATCGTCATCAACATGGGCGTGGGCGAGGCAACTGCCGACTCCAAGAAGCCCACCGTTGCTGCTGCCGATCTGGCTGCCATCGCTGGTCAGAAGCCGGTCATCACTAAGGCCCGCAACTCGATCGCTGGCTTCAAGGTCCGCGAGCATATGCCGATCGGCGCGAAGGTTACCCTGCGCGGCGCCCGCATGTACGAGTTCATGGATCGCCTGGTCAACATCGCGCTTCCGCGCGTTCGCGACTTTCGCGGCCTGAACCCGAAGTCCTTCGACGGCCGTGGCAACTTCGCCATGGGCTTGAAGGAGCACATTGTGTTCCCGGAAATCAACTACGATAAGGTTGATCAGATGTGGGGCATGGACATCATCGTTTGCACGACGGCGACGTCGGACGACGAAGCTCGGGCTCTTCTGAAAGAGTTCAACTTCCCGTTCCGTGCGTAACCGTAACGACGAGCGTTAAAAAGGAACTACGATATGGCGAAGACCAGCGCAGTTGAAAAGAACAAGCGCCGCCGCAAGACGGTCGCCGACCATGCCGCCAAGCGCGCTGCATTGAAGGCAACCATCATGAACCAGGAACTTCCGATCGAAGAACGGTTCAAGGCAACTATCAAGCTCGCTTCCCTGCCGCGCGATGGCTCGAAGACGCGTATCCGCAACCGTTGCGAAGTCACCGGTCGTCCGCGCGCTTTCTATCGCAAGCTCAAGATGTCGCGTATCGCGCTTCGTGAGCTGGGCAACCTCGGCAAGGTGCCGGGTATTGTTAAGTCGAGCTGGTAAGGAGATCGTTCGATGACCATGACTGATCCCCTGGGCGATATGCTCACCCGTATCCGCAACGGCGCTTCCCGCCGCAAGAACTCCGTCACGACGCCGGCTTCGCGCCTGCGCGCTCGTGTTCTGGATGTTCTGCAGGCCGAAGGCTACATTCGCGGTTACACCCAGACCGATTTCGGTAACGGCAAGTCCGAGATTGAAATCGAACTGAAGTACTACGAAGGCGCATCCGTGATCCGTGAGATCGGCCGCGTTTCCAAGCCGGGCCGCCGAGTTTATGTCTCGGTTAAGTCCATTCCGCAGGTCGCGAACGGCCTCGGCATCACCATCCTTTCGACCCCGAAGGGCGTGATGGCCGATCACCAGGCTCGCGAACAGAACGTAGGCGGCGAGGTTCTTTGCTCGGTCTTCTAAGACTGGGCAAGGATCTCCATAACGGACAGACAGGATAACAAAATGTCTCGTATCGGTAAAAAGCCCGTTCCGGTTCCTGCAGGCGTAACGGCTTCGGTCGACGGCCAGAAGATCACCGCGAAGGGCCCGAAGGGCGAACTCGTCTTCGTTGCTAACGACGAAGTCAAGGTTGAGCTGAATGACAACGCTGTTTCGGTGACCCCGGTCAACGATTCCAAGGATGCTCGTTCCAAGTGGGGCATGTCCCGCACGATGGTCGAGAACATCTTCAAGGGCGTTAAGGACGGTTACGAGCGCAAGCTCGAAATCAACGGCGTCGGTTACCGCGCTTCCATGCAGGGCAAAAACCTGCAGCTGGCTCTCGGTTTCTCGCACGACGTAGTCTATGAAGCCCCTGAGGGCATCACCATTGCCGTGCCGAAGCCGACGGAAATCATCGTCTCCGGCATCAATAAACAGCAGGTCGGTCAGGTTGCAGCGGAAATCCGCGAATACCGCGGTCCCGAGCCCTACAAGGGCAAAGGCGTCAAGTACGCCGAGGAACGGATCGTCCGCAAGGAAGGCAAGAAGAAGTAAGGACGCGGAACAATGGCTACTCGGAAAGAAGCACTCACCAAGCGTGCGAGCCGTGTTCGCCGTCAGATCAAGAAGGTCGCAAATGGCCGTCCGCGTCTGTCGGTTCACCGCTCGTCCAAGAACATCTACGTACAGGTCATCGACGATGTGGCCGGCCGCACGCTTGCTGCAGCCTCCACGCTCGACGCCGACCTGCGCAAGTCGCTGAAGACCGGCGCGGACGTTGCAGCTGCTGCTGCCGTCGGCAAGCTGGTTGCAGAGCGCGCCTCCAAGGCTGGCGTGAAGGAAGTCGTGTTCGATCGCGGCGCCTTCATCTACCACGGCCGCATCAAGGCACTTGCTGAAGCTGCCCGCGAAGGCGGTCTGAGCTTCTAAGAAATTTTCGCCCGGTTTTCCTGAATAGGGGAGGCCGGGCGAAATGCGGTTTCTCCGCACCCCCCGGTCTTGATCGGGTTATCATCAACCTGCCGTTCCACCCGCAAAAGAAAAAGGAAAAGGACAATGGCACAGGAAAGAAGAGGTTCGGGCAACGATCGCCAGAACCGCGAAGAACGCGATAGCGAATTCGTCGACAAGTTGGTCGCGATCAACCGCGTCGCCAAGGTCGTCAAGGGCGGCCGTCGTTTCGGTTTTGCTGCTCTCGTCGTCGTCGGCGACCAGAAGGGCCGCGTTGGTTTCGGTCACGGCAAGGCTCGTGAAGTTCCGGAAGCAATCCGCAAGGCAACCGAATCGGCCAAGCGCGACCTGATCTTCGTACCGCTGCGCGACGGCCGTACGCTGCATCACGACGTTCATGGCCGTCACGGCGCCGGCAAGGTTCTGCTGCGCTCCGCCAAGGCTGGTACCGGTATCATCGCCGGTGGTCCGATGCGTGCAGTTTTCGAAACCCTCGGCATGCACGACGTCGTTGCAAAGTCGACCGGTTCTTCGAACCCGTACAACATGATCCGTGCAACGTTCGACGCTCTCAAGCACCAGGTGCATCCGAAGGACATCGCAGCTCAGCGCGGCATGAAGTATGCTACGCTGCAGGCTCGCCGTGCCGCTTCTGGCAATGCGTCGGAAGAATAAGAGGAGTCTGACCCATGGCTAAGGCTACGAAGAAGACTGAAGCAAAGACGATCACGGTCGAGCAGATCGGTTCGCCTATTCGCCGTCCGGCTATCCAGCGCGCAACGCTGGTCGGTCTGGGCCTCAACAAGATGCACCGGGTTCGCACGCTGGAAGATACGCCTTCCGTTCGTGGCATGATCCGGGCCGTCCAGCATCTCGTCCGCGTCGTCGACGAGAAGTGAGGGTTTGATCATGAAACTGAATGAGATCAAGGACAACGAAGGTTCGTCCAAGGACCGTATCCGCGTAGGTCGTGGTATCGGTTCGGGTAAGGGCAAGACCGGTGGTCGTGGCGTCAAGGGTCAGAAGGCCCGTTCCGGCGTTGCCATCAACGGCTTCGAAGGCGGTCAGATGCCAATCTACCGTCGCCTGCCGAAGCGCGGCTTCAACAACATCTTCGCTTCTGAATACGTCACCGTATCGCTCGGCCGTATCCAGACCGCGATCGATGCCGGCAAGCTCGACGCCAAAGCAACGGTTGATGCAGCAGCTCTCAAGGCTGCCGGCGTTATCCGTCGCGAAAAGGACGGCGTTCGCGTTCTGTCCGGTGGTGAACTGAAGGCAAAGCTTGCGATCGAAGTTGCCGGCGCCTCCAAGGCTGCCGTCGAAAAGATCGAAAAGGCTGGCGGTTCCGTCAAGCTTCTCGCTGTTGCTGAAACTGCAGCAGAGTAAAACGTTTAAAATCGCCCGGTGTGTGCTTCACACCGGGCGATTTTATGTCCATATGTGAGCCTCACGATTTGGCGGCCCCAATGGGCGCCGATCACATGAAAACAGGGTGAGGCACCCGATTGCTCCCGCAATCTCCGCGCCCGGTTTTTTGAACCAGAATTTGCGACCACTTTTCCGACCAGGCATTTTGCGCCGGGGGAGGTGATCGGGCGGAGAAACGCATGGCGTCTGCAGCGGAACAACTTGCCTCTAATCTCAATTTTTCGACCTTCGCCAAGGCAGAGGATCTCAAGAAGCGGCTGTGGTTTACCCTCGCTGCTCTCCTCGTTTACCGCCTCGGCACGCATATTCCGCTTCCGGGCCTGAACCCTGAAGCTTATGCGCAGGCCTTCCGCGGCCAGGCAGGCGGTATTCTTGGTCTTTTCAATATGTTTGCCGGTGGCGCTGTCGAGCGTATGGCGATCTTTGCGCTCGGCATCATGCCGTATATTTCCGCATCGATCATCGTGCAGCTGATGACCTCGGTCGTTCCTTCGCTTGAAGCCTTGAAAAAGGAAGGTGAAGCCGGCCGCAAGATCATCAACCAGTATACCCGTTACGGCACGGTGATTCTCGGTACGCTTCAGGCCTACGGTATTGCCGCCGGTCTCGAGAGCGGGCAGGGCATCGTCAACGATCCCGGCATGTTCTTCCGTCTGTCGACCGTGGTCACGCTTCTCGGCGGCACCATGTTCCTGATGTGGCTCGGTGAGCAGATCACCTCGCGCGGTATCGGCAACGGCATTTCGCTGATCATCTTCGCAGGTATCGCTGCAGGTCTTCCGTCCGCTCTTTCCGGAACGCTGGAACTCGGCCGTACCGGCGCTCTGTCGACCGGCCTTATCCTGGCAGTGATTCTCGTCGCGATCTTCGTCATCGGCCTGATCGTCTTCGTTGAGCGTGCCCAGCGTCGTCTTCTGATCCAGTATCCGAAGCGCCAGGTCGGCAACCGCATGTTCCAGGGCGACACTTCGCACCTGCCGCTCAAGCTCAACACGTCCGGTGTTATTCCGGCGATCTTTGCCTCGTCGCTGCTGCTTCTTCCCGCAACGGCTGCCGGCTTTGCAGGCAACTCCGACCTGCCTGCATGGGCAACTGCTGCCATTGCCGCGCTCGGCCATGGCCAGCCGCTGTTCATGCTGCTTTACGGACTGCTGATCGCCTTCTTTGCCTTCTTCTACACGGCCATCGTCTTCAATCCGAAGGATACGGCCGACAACCTGAAGAAACACGGTGGTTTCATTCCGGGCATCCGTCCGGGCGAACGGACCGCCGAATATATTGACTATGTACTGACCCGCATCACAGTTATCGGTGCGATCTACCTCGTCTTCGTCTGCATTCTGCCAGAGTTTCTGATCGCCCGCACAGGCGTGCCATTAGCCCTTGGTGGTACTTCGCTTTTGATTGTTGTCAGTGTAACCCTTGATACGGTTGCTCAGATTCAAGGACATCTCATCGCGCAGCAGTATGAGGGTCTGATCAAAAAGTCGAAGCTGCGCGGAGGAAAGAGGGGACGATGAGACTTATATTCTTGGGGCCACCCGGCGCCGGTAAGGGTACGCAGGCAAAGCTGCTGACTGAGAAATACGGAATTCCGCAGCTTTCCACGGGTGACATGCTTCGTGCCGCCAAGGAAGCAGGAACCGAGATCGGTCTGAAGGCGAAGGCGGTCATGGATGCCGGCCAGCTGGTCTCCGACGATATCGTCAACGCCATCGTCGCTGAGCGTATCGATCTCGACGACTGTTCGAATGGTTTCATCCTCGATGGATATCCGCGCACCGTGCCCCAGGCCATCGCGCTGGAAAAGATGTTGCAGGAAAAGGGCTGCCCTCTGGATGCAGTCATTGAACTGAAGGTGGACGAGGGGGCTCTGATGGGCCGAATCGAAAACCGCGTGGCCGAAACCATCGCCGCTGGCGGCAAGGTTCGCGCCGACGATATGCCTGAAGCCTTCAAGAAGCGTCTGGTTGAATATCGTGAAAAGACTGCTCCGCTCTCGGCTCATTATGAGCAGACCGGTCAGTTGAAGGCGATCGACGGCATGGCTGACGTGAAGGCCGTGACCGCCGAAATCGAAAAGACCCTGTCGGCTCTTTGAGCTGTCATAGGTCTGTTAAAGAATCTCGGGCTCGGCGGTTGCAATTCAGCGCTGATTCCGTTAAACACCGCGCCAACTCGCGACAGATTTGAGCGATTGGCGCGGATTTCCGCAAGGATATCCGGGGCTGGTCGTTTTGATCTGTCTCGTTTGGTGTTGTTGAACTGGTGGCCTTGATCAGGCTGCTATCATGGAAAGTACCGCTTGCCGGATGGCAACCGGAACGAAGGAGAATAGACGTGGCACGTATCGCTGGCGTCAACATCCCGACTGCGAAGCGCGTTGTTATCGCGCTGACCTACATTCACGGGATCGGCCCGAAATTTGCGCAGGAAATCATGGACAAGGTCGGTCTTCCGGCTGAAAAGCGCGTCCATCAGCTGACGGACTCTGAAATTCTTCAGATCCGCGAAACCATTGACCGCGACTACGCCGTCGAGGGTGATCTTCGTCGCGAAACCGCGATGAACATCAAGCGCCTCATGGACCTCGGCTGCTACCGTGGTCTGCGTCACCGTCGTGGCCTTCCGGTCCGCGGTCAGCGCACCCACACCAATGCTCGTACCCGTAAGGGTCCGGCAAAGGCAATCGCCGGTAAGAAGAAGTAATTCTGAGGCATTAGCCAATAGGCATTGCGCGCGAGCTCAATTGTCTGCTGCCTAAAACCTACTGCCTCTCAAGGTGGAGCCGCTGGAACTACGGCGGTGCAGAGATCAACGAAAGGGATAAAATGGCCAAGGAAGCCACCCGCGTTCGTCGTCGCGAACGCAAGAATATCACGTCGGGCGTTGCCCACGTCAATTCTACCTTCAACAACACCATGATCACCATCACCGACGCGCAGGGCAATGCTATTGCCTGGTCGTCTGCCGGTGCAAAGGGCTTCAAGGGTTCGCGTAAGTCGACCCCGTTTGCTGCCCAGATCGCCGCTGAAGACTGCGCCAAGAAGGCTCAGGAACACGGCATGAAGTCGCTCGAAGTTGAAGTTTGCGGCCCGGGTTCCGGCCGTGAATCGGCTCTGCGCGCACTCCAGGCTGCCGGTTTCATGATCACTTCCATTCGCGACGTCACGCCGATCCCGCACAACGGCTGCCGCCCGCGCAAGAAGCGCCGCGTCTAATGGACGTATTGGGGCTCGCTTTCAAGCGAGCGCCATCTGAACTCGGTAATAGCCGCTTTGTCTCTTGCAGGGGCCGAGGCGGCTTTCACCGTATCGCCGGAGGGTTACTTTCGGTGTTCCTCGTGCTCGGTTGCCACGATTGGATGGTGGCAACGAACGGAAGGTAGTAGGTCATGATCCAGAAGAACTGGCAGGAATTGATTAAGCCGAACAAGGTGGAGTTCACCTCGTCCGGTCGTACTAAGGCAACGCTTGTTGCTGAACCTCTTGAGCGCGGCTTCGGCCTGACGCTCGGCAACGCGCTTCGTCGCGTGCTTCTGTCGTCGCTCCGCGGTGCAGCCGTCACTGCTGTCCAGATCGACGGCGTCCTGCACGAGTTCTCCTCCATCCCGGGCGTCCGGGAGGATGTGACGGACATCGTGCTCAACATCAAGGAAATCGCCATCAAGATGGACGGCGATGACCCGAAGCGTATGGTCGTGCGCAAGCAGGGCCCCGGCGCTGTTACCGCTGGCGACATCCAGACGGTTGGCGACATCGAGATCCTGAACCCCGACCACGTGATCTGCACGCTGGACGAAGGCGCGGAGATCCGCATGGAATTCACGGTCAACAACGGCAAGGGTTATGTCCCGGCCGAGCGTAACCGTGCAGAGGATGCACCGATCGGTCTCATTCCGGTCGACAGCCTCTACTCGCCGGTCAAGAAAGTGTCCTACAAGGTGGAAAACACCCGCGAAGGCCAGGTTCTCGACTACGACAAGCTGACCATGACCATTGAAACCGATGGTTCGGTCACTGGTGAAGACGCCGTAGCCTTCGCCGCCCGCATTCTTCAGGACCAGCTGTCGGTCTTCGTCAACTTCGACGAGCCGCAGAAGGAACAGGAAGAGGAATCCGTCACCGAACTCGCGTTCAACCCGGCGCTCCTCAAGAAGGTCGACGAACTGGAACTTTCCGTCCGTTCGGCCAACTGCCTGAAGAACGACAACATCGTTTATATCGGCGACCTCATCCAGAAGACCGAGGCGGAAATGCTCCGCACTCCGAACTTTGGTCGCAAGTCGCTGAACGAGATCAAGGAAGTACTGGCATCCATGGGCCTCCATCTTGGTATGGAAGTTCCTGCATGGCCGCCGGAAAACATCGAAGATCTCGCTAAGCGTTACGAAGACCAATACTAACAAGTCATACTGCAGGCGAATGCCTGCAAGTGAAGGAGACCAGATATGCGTCACGCAAAAGCCGGCCGCAAGCTTAACCGCACCGCAAGCCACCGTAAGGCTATGTTCACCAACATGGCTGCATCGCTCATCACCCATGAGCAGATCGTAACCACCCTGCCGAAGGCGAAGGAAATTCGCCCGATCGTCGAAAAGCTCGTCACGCTCGGTAAGCGCGGCGATCTGCACGCTCGTCGTCAGGCAGTTTCCCAGGTTCAGGACCAGGACGCCGTTCGCAAGCTGTTCGACGTCATCGCTTCCCGTTACGCAACCCGCAACGGCGGCTACCTGCGTATCATGAAGGCTGGCTACCGTCAGGGCGACAACGCTCCCATGGCTGTCATCGAGTTCGTTGAACGCGACGTCACTGCCAAGGGCGCAGCCGACAAGGCTCGCGTTGCCGCTGAAGCAGAAGCTGCTGAAGCCGCTTAATATCGAACTTTGATCGACAATTTTAAGGCCGGGTGGAAACGCCCGGCCTTTTCTTATGCCAAGGAATGAGGAGCGTTAATGACGGGCAGGCTATCGAAGCGTATCGGACGCGCTATCGCTGTTTTCTTTGTGATCGCTGCAGGCCTGGCACTGCGCCGTTTCGGCTATGATTTCGGCATGCCGTTCTCGGTCGTCAAATACGGCGGTTCCATTCTCTGGGGAGCCATGGTCTTCCTGCTCGTTGGTGTTTTGTCGGGCGCGGCGAGGGGTTGGCTTGTTGTGCTGATTGCCTTGGCCATCGCAATGACCGTCGAATTCTCTCGCCTCTACCACACGCCGACGCTCGACACCTTTCGGCTGACCGCGGCCGGCAAGCTTTTGCTCGGGCGGGTCTTTTCGTTATGGAATATTCTGGCCTATGCCGCGGGCATCTCGGGCGCGGCGCTCATCGAACTGCGCTTTACTCGGGAACGTCAATCCGGCGTTTGATATGTTTCAGATGCGCGACGATGGTGAAGGTCATGATCACCAGCAGTGACCAGGAGCTCCATTTGCCGATATGCACCGCCGACCACGCACCGATCTGGTTGGGATAGCTCCATATGCCGAAGAAGGTGGAGATGTTTTCCGCAAGCCAGATGAAAAAGCCGATGAGCACGAAGGCGAGAAGCAGCGGCATTTTCCGATCACGATCATAGGGGCGAAAGGTCACTGTGGTACGGGCGTAAAGTCCGAGTGCACATGCGGCGATATACCAGCGATAATCGCCGATGAAATGATGCGTGAAGAAATTGCCGTAGATTGCGAGAGCGACAAGCGTCGCCATCCAATAGCTGGGATGATGGGTGATCCGCAGGTCGAACAGGCGCCATGCCTGGATGATGTAGCTGCCGACGGCGGCATACATGAAGCCGGAAAACAGCGGTACACCGAGGACCTTCGTATAGGCGAAATCGGGATAGGACCAGGACTGGATGCTGCCGGATGTCTTGAACACTTCCAGCGCAAACCCGACGATATGAAACAACCCGATCGCCTTGGCTTCATCCCAGGTTTCCAGCTTGCTCCAGATCATGAAGAACTGAATGGCAAGAGCGATGACCAGCAGTGCATCATATCGCGGAAGACCGAGAATTCCTGCCTTGGGCACGAGAAAGATGGAAACGAAGAACAATCCGGCAAACAGGCAGGCTCGTGCCTCCTTGATGCCAAAATAGAGAAATTCGATCACGAACCGGAGAACCCCACGCAACTCTCCCCAAGGGCGCAGATCGCATAGATAGGCATCGAGAACCGATAGTCTGCTACCGCCTGTTGCCGTATCTGTCGCCGTCATGCCATGCTCTCCGAAACCGCACCTGGAATGGAGCGCGAACTTGGCGCTGTCAAGACAGGCAGGATAGGGAGAGCAGGGCATCGTCAGTAGACGATGCGATCTGCTGCGTTATGATGATTGGCATCTGTTGGCGAGGAGGAGGCCCGGCTCATGGATGCCAATAAAAGGTCCAGTACAATCAAACCGAAGCTTCTGGCGGGCGGAAATCCCCAGATACCTAAAGGCTATGGCAACGAACCGGTGCAAGCCTATATCGCCGCGATGCCGGACTGGAAAGGCGATGTCGGACGAAAGCTGGACGCGCTTGTGGAACGCACGGTTCCAGGTGTCGCCAAGGCGATAAAGTGGAACACGCCGCTTTACGGCATTGAGGGGCAGGGCTGGTTTCTCGGTTTTCATTGCTTCAACCGATATGTGAAGCTTACCTTCTTCCGCGGCTCGTCGCTTGATCCTGTTCCGCCGGAAAACTCCCGGACACCGGAAACGCGCTATTTCCATATCCATGAAGTCGACGAATGGAACGAGGCGCAACTTGAAACCTGGATCAGGCAGGCGAGCCTGTTGCCCGGCGAAAAATTATAGGATGACGCCATGAGCGGCCATGACGACGAAAAGCCATTGGATGCATCTCGTCTGATCGATCAGCGCATTGCGGAGCTAGGCGACTGGCGCGGAGAGATGTTGGCTCATCTCCGTGCTCTCATCCACAAAGCCATTCCGGATGTCGTGGAGACGTGGAAATGGCGCGGTGTTCCCGTCTGGGAGAAGGGCAGCATCATTTGCACCGGCGAGACCTATAAGGAAGTCGTCAAGCTGACCTTCGCCAAGGGAGCGTCCGTTGAGGATCCGTCCGGCCTTTTCAACGCCAGCCTCGAAGGCAATACCCGCCGGGCGATCGATTTACGGCAGGGCGAAAGCATTGACGCGGAAGCCTTCATCGCGCTGATGCGAAAGGCCGCGATGTTGAATGAAGGTAAGGCGAAAACTGGAAACCGCTCCTGATTATGCGGATGGCCCGCTGGCCTTCTGGCCGACACACGTTACCCATTGTCATCCAGTAGCATCGAAAGGCTTGAAGACATGTCGGAAGCAAAGGTGGCGATCGTAACAGCGGGCGGCAGCGGCATGGGCGCGGCCTCGGCGAGAAAACTTTCGGCGGACGGTTTCAAGGTCGCGATCCTGTCATCGTCCGGCAAGGGCGAGGCGCTGGCGCAAGAATTAGGAGGCATCGGCATCACCGGATCCAATCAGTCCACTGACGACCTCAAACGGCTGGTCGATACGGTCATGGATAGCTGGGGCCGCATCGATGTTCTGGTCAACAGCGCCGGCCACGGCCCTCGCGCGCAGATCATCGAAATTACCGACGAGCAGTGGCATACGGGTCTTGATGTCTATCTGATGAACGTCATCCGCCCGGTGCGCCTTGTTGCGCCGATCATGCAGGCGCAGAAATCCGGCAGCATCGTCAATATCTCCACCGCCTGGGCCTTCGAGCCGTCGTCCATGTTCCCGACCTCTGCAGTCTTCCGCGCCGGTCTCGCCGCCTACACGAAGATATTCGCCGATACCTATGCCGCCGATAATGTGCGGATGAACAATGTCCTGCCGGGCTGGATCGACAGCCTGCCGGCGACCGAGGAACGGCGCGAGGGCGTGCCGATGAAGCGTTACGGCACGAGCGAGGAAATCGCCGCGACCGTTGCCTTTTTGGCTTCCGAAGGTGCAGGCTACATCACTGGCCAGAACCTCAAGGTCGACGGTGGTTTGACCCGCTCCGTGTGAGCTTGTATCTCTGTGGCGACATCAGCGGGCAACCTGTGCCGGCTGGCGTCGTCCGCGCTTCCAGTTCATGAGCGGCCGCCGGATAAGGCGATAGGCAACGAGGATGCCGATCAGTGCGATATGGGCGAATGGTCCAGATGTCACCGATTTGACCGCCAGCACATAATGGATCGCCCCGCCGATCGCGATCAGATAGACCAGCTTGTGCAGCCGGATCCATCCCTGTCCCATCTTCCTGATCGACCAGTTGTTGGATGTCACCGCCAGGGGAATAAGGCACAGAAGGGCTGCAAACCCGATGGTGATATAGGGTCGTTTTGCGATATCGCCGCCGACCGCCGCGAAATTGAGCTGCAGGTCCAGAAGCAGATACACGGAAAAATGCATCAGCACATAATAGAAGGCGAGCAACCCCAGTGCCCGTCGATATCGCACCCAGTTGATGCCGAAGAGATCGCGCAACGGCGTAATTGCAAGCGTCGCGATGATCAGCCGCAAGGCCCATATGCCGAGAAGGTGTTCGAAGGTCTTGACCGGATTGAAGCCGAGCCCGCCGGTTGCCGCCTGATAGAAGTACCAGGCAGCCGGACAGAGACCGACAACATAAAGTGCCCAGATGCTGGCCGCATGATATTTGCGCGGCAGGGCAGGGATGGCGGCAGAGATCGAGGTCATACTCAGTAATTCGCCTTGAGGTCCATGCCGGAGTAAAGGCTCGCCACCTCATTCGCATAGCCGTTGAACGGCAGCGTATCGACGCGTTTTGTGCCGAAGAACCCGCCTTCACCGATCCGCTGCTCCGTCGCCTGGCTCCAGCGCGGATGGTCCACTGCCGGGTTGACGTTGGAATAGAAGCCATATTCCCGCGCGTTGGAATTCTTCCAGGTGGTCTGCGGCTGCTCTTCCACCAGCCTGATCTTGACGATCGACTTGATGCTTTTGAACCCGTATTTCCAGGGAACGACGAGCCGGATCGGCGCGCCATTCTGGTTCGGCAGCGTTTCTCCATAAAGCCCGACCGCAAGAATGGTCAGCGGATGTCGCGCCTCGTCCATTCTGAGGCCCTCGATATAGGGCCAGGGTAGCGGCTGAAAGAGGCCGCCCTGACCCGGCATTTCCTCCGGCCGAACCACGGTTTCGAAAGCGACATATTTGGCGCTGCCGAGCGGCTCGACCTGATCGAGAATGGCCGAAAGCGGAAAACCGATCCACGGGATGACCATCGACCAGCCCTCGACGCAGCGCATCCGGTAGGTTCGGTCTTCGAGTTTCATCTTCATGATCTCGTCGAGTCCGAATTCCTTCGGCTTGCCGACCATGCCCTCGACTTTCACCGACCACGGGGTCGGCTTGAAAGCGCCGGAGTTTTGCGAAGGATCTTCCTTGTTCACCCCGAATTCGTAGAAATTGTTGTAGGTCGTCACCGCTTCCTTCGGCGTCAGTTTCTCATTCAGCTTGTAGGGGCCGGGCACTGTACTCAAGGGCGCCGCCCAGGCCTCGCCACCAGCCGCCAGACCGAACCCGGCGGCTGCGGCCGCGCCGATGAAGTTGCGGCGGGAAAGATAGATATCTTTCGGCGTGATCTCGGAAGATGCGATATGCGGCGGACGATAGGCGGGCATGGGATGTCTCCTCGGGCGAGATGCCGTTCCTTTGAACTATACGTAATCCCAAACCACTTGGTTTCACAGATGCCGGTTTTTTCCCTGAGACCACGTTTGCGTGAGAAAAACTGCATATTCTCCGCCCAAATACCTTGGAACCGACACCCGCACTTCTCATTTGTAGCTGTGAATGAACATGGAGAGCTGCCGTATGGCGACGAAGACCTGGGATGCCGCCAGCGAGCGGTTTGTCAGAGACGATCTTGATCACGTCGAAAAGCTTAAGCGCCTGAGGCGGCTGCATGGTATCGCACGGCTGATGGATACGGCAATCCGCATCCCCGGAACCGGCATTCGTTTCGGCGCAGATTCCGTCTTCGGTCTGGTCCCTGTGATCGGCGATGCGGGTGGTGCGCTGGTCGGACTCTATATCATCAACGAAGCACGCCGCATGGGCATGCCGCCGACGAAGCTCGTCCAGATGCTCGGCAATCTCGGCGTGGACGCCGTTGTTGGCAGCGTGCCGGTTGCGGGTGACCTTTTCGACCTTTTCTTCAAGTCTCATCGCCGAAACTTCGACGTCATCCTTGATCACTTTGGCATGAAGCGCGAAGATCTTAGATAGATCGTGAAGTACGAACCGTACCGTACCGTACTGATTTGCCGATAACCGGCAGTGACAGCGATCGGCAGTTGGGTTAGGACGTTTTTCAAAAATGGGGCCTTTCGTGTCTCTGCCGAGGAGCGGATAGACCAGGGGCCTGATCGAGTGAGGAAAGACCATGCCTGTTTATCGTTCCAGAACCACCACCCATGGCCGCAATATGGCCGGCGCGCGCGGCCTTTGGCGCGCCACCGGCATGAAGGACGGTGACTTCGGCAAGCCGATCATTGCTGTCGTCAACTCCTTCACCCAGTTCGTGCCGGGCCACGTTCACCTGAAGGATCTCGGCCAGCTGGTCGCCCGCGAGATCGAGGCTGCCGGCGGCGTCGCCAAGGAATTCAACACGATCGCGGTCGATGACGGTATCGCCATGGGGCATGACGGCATGCTCTATTCGCTGCCGTCGCGCGAGATCATCGCCGACTCGGTTGAATACATGGTCAATGCCCACTGCGCCGATGCCATGGTCTGCATCTCGAATTGCGACAAGATCACGCCCGGCATGCTGAACGCCGCCATGCGTCTCAACATCCCGGCCGTCTTCGTCTCCGGTGGCCCGATGGAAGCCGGCAAGGCGACTATCCACGGCAAGAAGGTCGCGCTCGACCTCGTTGATGCCATGGTTGCCGCTGCCGACGAAAGCTATACCGACGAGGAAGTCGAAACCATCGAGCGTTCCGCCTGTCCCACCTGCGGTTCCTGCTCCGGCATGTTTACGGCCAACTCGATGAACTGCCTGACGGAAGCGCTCGGCCTGTCGCTGCCCGGCAACGGCTCGACGCTCGCCACCCATTCGGACCGCAAGCGCCTCTTCGTTGAAGCCGGTCACCTGATCGTCGATCTCGCTCGCCGTCATTACGAGCAGGACGACATGAGCGTATTGCCGCGCAACATTGCCACCAAGCAGGCTTTCGAGAACGCCATGTCGCTCGATATCGCCATGGGCGGCTCCACCAATACCGTGCTGCATATTCTGGCTGCTGCTTATGAAGGTGGCGTCGATTTCGGCATGGAAGATATCGATGCCCTGTCGCGCCGCGTCCCGTGCCTGTCCAAGGTCGCGCCGGCCAAGCAGGACGTCCACATGGAAGACGTCCACCGCGCCGGCGGTATCATGCGTATCCTGGGTGAACTCGACCGCGGCGGCCTGATCAACCGCGATTGCTCCACGGTTCATGAAGCCACGCTCGGTGACGCCATCGACCGCTGGGATATCACCCGTACCAATTCCGAAACCGTCCGCACCTTCTTCAAGGCCGCTCCGGGTGGCGTGCCGACCCAGGTTGCCTTCTCGCAGTCTTCTCGCTGGGATGAGCTCGACACCGACTCCGAAAAAGGTGTTATCCGCTCGGTCGAAAAGCCATTCTCCAAGGATGGCGGTCTGGCCGTGCTCTACGGCAACATCGCGCTCGACGGCTGCATCGTCAAAACCGCCGGCGTCGATGAATCGATCCTGAAGTTCTCCGGCCCGGCCCGCGTGTTCGAAAGCCAGGACGCCTCCGTCAAGGCCATCCTCTCCAACGAGGTCAAGGCTGGCGACGTTGTCGTTATCCGCTACGAAGGCCCCAAGGGCGGTCCGGGCATGCAGGAAATGCTCTACCCGACCAGCTATCTGAAGTCGAAGGGCCTCGGCAAGGCCTGCGCGCTGATCACCGACGGCCGCTTCTCCGGTGGCACCTCGGGCCTCTCCATCGGCCATGCTTCGCCAGAAGCCGCTCAGGGCGGTGCCATCGGTCTCGTGCAGGAAGGTGACCTGATCGAGATCGATATCCCGAACCGGACGATCAACCTCAAGGTCTCCGACGCCGAACTTTCCGCCCGCCGTCACGAGCAGGACGCTCTCGGCTGGAAGCCTGCCGGTCCCCGCAAGCGCAACGTCACGACGGCACTCAAGGCCTACGCCGCGTTTGCCGCCTCCGCCGACAAGGGCGCAGTCCGGATCCTGCCGGAGTAACGATTACGACAGCCTCTCAAAGCAAGAAGGCCGGCACATGCGCCGGCCTTTTGCGTTTCGACTGATCTCGAAATCACAGCAGCATTTGATCCACCGGCTGGGGCATCGGCGGAAGGTTGGTATCGCTCAGCATGCTGCGCAGGTCGATCGCGATCACCGTAGCAATCGCAGCGATCGGCAGGTCGTTTGGCAATGTCCCGAACGGCTCTTCCAACTCGTCGCCCAAGGCATCAAGCCCGAAGAATATCTAGGCGACGGGTCATTGCGTTCGAAATTAGAGCGGTCGGCTAAGCCCTTCGAAGGCTTGTGTAAGCTGCTTCATGCGTTCCTCATAAGCCGTCGTCAGGCAGGCCACGTCGCCACCGCAGGCCTGGCGCTTCTTCAGCCATGAGCTCTGCTCGTCGCGAAGCGCGTCGCGGGTTCCCATGGCCAGCAGACTGGTCAGGATATCGAATGTCGTGACCATTTTCACATCGGCGTCGTTGAGCGCGCGCGTATCGCAGATTGCCTTTTCGTCAGCTGCAAGATCGCTTTTTTCGCAGTCGAAACTCGCGGCAGAAGCAGGGATGGGAAGGGTGGCGGCGGCGAGAATGCCGATAACGCCCAAGAGGGACAGTTTCGATTTCATGGAGGCTCCTGATCTTGCGTCGGAGACCCGTCAGAACAGATCCTTCAGGCTCCAGATGAGGAAGATGATGCAGGCAAGCCAGATGGCAAGGATGAAGACGAGGCCCGATCTGCTAGTGGGGCGATTCGAGCGTTGTTCGGCCGCCAGACGGAACTCTCCCATCAAGTCCTGCGGTACCAGCCTGATGGCAATCAGAATGCCGAGCGGCACCAGAACGAGGTCGTCGAGATAGCCCAGAACAGGAATGAAATCAGGGATCAGGTCCACCGGCGAAAGTGCATAGGCGGCAACTGCACCCGCCACCAGCTTGGCTCTCAGCGGCACGCGCGGATCACGCGCGGCAAGCCACAGGGCGATGATGTCGCGCTTGAGGGCTTTTGCCCATGCTTTTGCCTTTTTCAGCATTTTCTTATCCCGGTGATGGTCATTGCCATATAGACGAACGGATCGTTCTTTTGTCTGGTATCGCCACCTTTCTTTTCCAGCCTCCGGCGCTAAAAATCGATCCGGAAATTCGCAAAGAGGAATCAAATGCCCAACCTGCTCAAGCGTCTCTCGGTCGGTCTTGTCGTCCTGGCCGTGGTTTGTCCCGTAACCACCTATGCGCAGGAGAGCAAAACGGTTCCGCAGAACCGTCAGGAGATGCAGCTGTCTTTCGCACCGCTCGTCAAGCAGACGGCCGGTGCCGTGGTCAATGTCTACGCGGAACGTCTCGTCCAGCGCCCCAACATGCTCACCGGCGACCCCTTTTTCGATCAGTTCTTCGGTCAACGCATGCCGAACAGGTCTGAGAAGCAGTCCTCACTGGGCTCCGGCGTGATTCTTTCGCATAACGGCCTTGTGGTCACCAACAATCACGTCATCCAGGGCGCCGACGATATCAAGATCGCGCTCGCCGATGGTCGCGAATTCCCCTGCGAGCTGGTGTTGAAGGATGAGAGCGTCGATCTCGCCGTCCTGCGGATCAAGAGCAAGGAGAATTTCCCGGTTCTTGCCATCGGAGATTCCGACCGCACCGAGGTCGGCGATCTGGTTCTGGCGATCGGCAATCCCTTCGGCGTCGGTCAGACGGTTACGAGCGGCATCGTCTCGGCGCTTGCGCGCAATCAGGTGTCGAGCGGTGATTTCGGCTTCTTCATCCAGACAGATGCCTCCATCAATCCGGGCAATTCCGGTGGCGCTCTGACGAACATGAACGGAGAGTTGATCGGCATCAACACGGCTATCTTCTCCCGTGGCGGCGGTTCCAACGGCGTCGGTTTCGCAATTCCCGCCAATCTCGTGAAGGCTTTTCTGGTTGCCGCCGAAGAGGGAAAGACGACGTTCGAGCGCCCCTATGTCGGCGCGACCTTCGATGCCGTCACCTCCGATGTAGCTGAAGCGCTTGGCCTGAAGGCCGCTCGCGGCGCATTGGTCGTGCGCACCGTCGAAGGTGGCCCGGCGGACAAGGCAGGACTGAAACCCGGCGAGGTGATCACCGCCGTCAATGGCGTTGCGGTCGAGCATCCCGATGCGCTCGGTTACCGCCTGACGACGGCCGGCCTTGGAAAGCAGGCGGAACTCACCGTCCAGACCAGTGACGGCCAGCGGCAGATGACGCTGGTGCTAAATACCGCACCGGAAACCACGCCGCGTGATGAGCGCTTGATGGAGGGCCGCAACCCGTTCTCCGGTCTGCGTGTCGCGAACCTGTCGCCCAAGCTTGCGACCGAGCTGCACCTGTCGACCGAAAAGACCGGCGTCGTCGTAACCGATGTCACCCGCGGATCGCCCTCTGCGCGTCTAGGTTTCCAGCCAAACGACATCATCGTTTCGATCAACGGCAGCACGGTCAACACCACCAAGACGCTCGAAGACATGCTGGACGCTGACCCAAGCTTCTGGCGCGTCGAGATCGAACGTGGTGGCCAGCGTATCCGGCAATTCTTCCGATGAGAAGCGACCTGTTCTCTCCCCGTATTCCAGATGATGTCGCCGGTCGGAGACCGCTGGCAGACAGGCTGCGCCCGACTTCGCTCAGCGAGGTCACCGGCCAGTCTCATCTGACGGGAGAGGATGGCGCGCTGCGCCGTATGATCGCCTCGGGCACGCTCGGCTCGATGATCTTCTGGGGACCGCCGGGAACGGGCAAGACCACCGTTGCCCGGCTCCTCTCCGGCGAGACGGGTCTTGCCTTCGAGCAGATCTCAGCGATCTTCTCAGGGGTCGCCGACCTGAAGAAGGTTTTCGAGACGGCCCGCCTGCGCCGTATGGATGGCCGGCAGACGCTTCTTTTCGTCGATGAGATTCACCGCTTCAACCGTGCCCAGCAGGATAGTTTCCTGCCGGTCATGGAAGATGGCACGGTCATTCTCGTCGGTGCAACAACCGAAAATCCCAGCTTCGAGCTCAATGCCGCTCTTTTGTCGCGTGCCCGTGTCCTGACCTTCAAGGCACATGATGAAGACAGCCTCGCTGAACTCCTCAAACGCGCCGAACAGGTGGAGGCAAAGCCGCTGCCGCTCGATGACGAGGCAAGGATTACCCTTATCCGCATGGCGGATGGCGACGGCCGTGCAGTCTTGACGCTGGCGGAAGAAGTCTGGCGATCCGCAAGGGCAGGGGAGGTTTTCGATACTCCCGGCCTGACCGAGATCGTCCAGCGCCGTGCACCGGTCTACGATAAGGGCCAGGACGGTCACTACAATCTGATTTCTGCCCTGCATAAAGCCGTGCGCGGCTCGGATCCGGACGCGGCACTTTATTATCTCGCCCGCATGTTCGATGCCGGTGAAGATCCGCTTTATCTCGGCCGGCGGTTGGTCAGGATGGCGATCGAGGATATCGGTCTTGCCGATCCCCAGGCGCTTGTTGTCTGCAATGCAGCCAAGGACGCCTATGATTATCTTGGGTCACCGGAAGGTGAATTGGCGCTTGCCAACGCCTGCGTCTATCTCGCCACCGCGCCAAAATCCAATGCTGTCTACACAGCCTTCAAGGCGGCAATGCGCGCTGCCAAGGAAAACGGCTCGCTTTTGCCGCCCAGGCACATCCTCAATGCGCCGACCAAGCTGATGAAGCAGGAAGGTTATGGCGATGGCTATCGCTATGACCACGACGAGCCGGATGCCTTTTCCGGCCAGAATTATTTCCCCGAGAAAATGGGCCGCCAGACGTTTTATGATCCGCCGGAGCGTGGCTTCGAGCGGGAGATCAGAAAACGGCTTGACTGGTGGGCGAAGCTGCGCCGGGAGCGCGGTGAGCCGTAGAAAATCTCATCCGAGATGTTGTTCCATCCACTGTTTCGCAAGGTCGATCCATGCGGCATGTGTTCCAGACTTGTCTCTAAGCGCAAACCCATGCGGCGCTGTTCCGAAAATATGGGCATCCACCTCGCGTCTGGCCTCCTGCGCCGATCTGATCAGGTTGAGAACGTGATCCACGGGCACGGATTGGTCATTCAACGCATAAGCAAGGAATAGAGGAATTTTCGGCATGCCATGCGGCAACGCCGCGATCCCGATTGGCCAGTCATCGTAGAAAGCCTGCTTCTGGGCAGGCGGGTAGTCTGGCTTTCCTGCAGGCGCCTTGTAATCCTTGTGATTGGCATTCACCGGTGCATAGGCAATGATGGCACCCTTCGCGCTGAGCGAATGATCCTGACAGGCCATCACACCGGCAAGATGCCCTCCTGATGACAATCCGACATGGAAGAGCGGTAATTTCGAACCCCTGCGATGCAGGTAATCGAGGCATGCGAGAGAATCGGTCAGCGCGATATCTTTAGGATATACGCCCTCAGTCGCTGCCGCACCCGGCAGTCGATGGGTGACGACATAGGCGTCTATCGAAAGCGAGTTCAGCCACAACGCAACCTCGACACCTTCCTTGTCGTGCATCAACTGCAAATACCCGCCTCCGGGATAGACGAGTGCCTGCGCTTTCGGCTTGGCAACACGGTAGGCATGCAGTTCGAGCCGGTGGACGCTTTCATAGACGCGGTCTGGCCATGAGCCGACGAGCTGATTTGGGTTGCCATCCGAAAGAGGAATAATCTCCCCATTCATTCCGGTCTCAAGATATTGCAATTTCACCAAAGCTGTCTCCTCCCTGCAGCATCCTCATCACGTATCGGTGACGAGGTGCGCATGGTGTTCAAATAGCGCTGCGCAATCAAGATGATGAGATCACGCATCTTGACGCATCATGTGTCTCTTGCGCCTTTGGGCTTGCGCTTTGATAATTAGGAATCCTGCTTTTGCGGGCTCTGCATGGCAGGAGTGGGAATGAGTTTGACGGAAGATTCTGCCAGCCCGTGGTGGCCTTCCATGTCGACGATAAGGTGCCAGTGCCCGTTTTCGGGGATAACCATGCGGACAGGTGATTTGCGCGAGATCCCGCCGACATATTTGAAATCCAGCCGTTCCGTAAAACGCTGATAGTTCACCGCATTCATCAGGCGAATGTTGTTGACGGCGCTCAACGTCACCTCGATCGCAGTCCCTGCGCGCTGTGCTTTGAGGTCGTAATGGGTGAAATGGAAATTCGGCCCCGCCATGTCAGTCTCTTTGCTACCCTGTCCAGAGTTTCGCGACCTTAGTCGCTACCGGGTTAAGGATTGGTGGAACCTAACCCAGTTTGGCGGATTATATAGAGGAATGGCAGATCCTGCAGCAATCGCTCCCGATGTCACAGGAATAAAGTGTGCGGTGCCCGTCCCCTGTGCCGCCTGAGAAAAATAAAAGCCGACCTCCAATTCTAACCTCGCCGCGTCCCCTCGGCGAGGTTTTCTTTTGCTCCATGTTAACGGCGGTTCTCGACATCCAGCTGCTGCGCAAGCGCCAGGACCGTCTCGCAGACGGGTGTCGGCACGTTTGCAAGCCTTCCGAGTTCGACGACCATTCCATTGAGTGGAATGATTTCGAGAGCCTTTCCTGCAATCAGGTCCTGAAGCATCGAGGTCTTGACCGGACCAAAGCCGTTGGCGCTGGCGAATTGCTCGTCCGCGGATCGCTGGAAGCGGCAGCCGAGGGCCGTGCCGACAGCCTGGACCTCGTTCATGATCTTGCGGACCATCTGCGCCAGGTTGGGATTGGCCATTATGTCGACCATCAAGGCCCGTGTCAGCGCACTGATCGGATTGAAAGCGGCGTTGCCTCTGAGCTTTGCCCAGATCTCGTCGCGAATTCGTTCGGTAGGCCGGATATCGAGGCCTGCCTCGCTGAGCAGGTCTGCTACCGAGTGAAGATCGGTTGAACGTTCGCCACTCGGCTCCCCGAGAAAGAAATGGCCCTTGCCGTTGAGTTTGGTGCAGCCGGGCTCAATCACTTCGGCGCCCTGATAGGCCACGCAACCGATAACCCGTTCCGGCTTTATCAGCGTCCACAATCTAGAGTCCGGATCGAGCTGCGGCAGTTGCCGCTCGGCAAAGCCACTGTCCCGGTCCTGATGGAAATACCACCACGGTATGCCATTGAGGATCATCATTACGCGCGTTTGCGGGTGGAGCAGAGAGGCAATTCCATCCGCTGCTGCGGAAAGTTGATGCCCCTTGAGGCCGGTAATCACCAGATCCTGCGGTGGAAGGCTTGCCGGATCATCCGTTGCCGTGACGCGGGCCGAGAACGGAGGGAAATCCTCGCCGTCATAGACTACGCTCAGACCCCGGTCCCTGATTGCCTCAAGCTGTGTCCCACGCGCAATAACGGAGACCTTGACCTTGTCGCCCATTGCATGGGCAATATTCGCGGCGAATGCTCCGCCGAGCG
This sequence comes from Neorhizobium sp. UBA3556, assembly GCA_002376235.1. Taxonomy (GTDB): domain Bacteria; phylum Pseudomonadota; class Alphaproteobacteria; order Rhizobiales; family Rhizobiaceae; genus Neorhizobium. The sequence continues at coordinate 28,651 of DFNX01000016.1, forward strand.
CGCCCGCGCCATAAATGCAAATCGTCTTTATGCTCATCGTCCCTCGCTGCCTGCTGTTTTGCGGTTCAAACGTAGAGCAATTCCAGCGAAAGTGGGAACCGGTTTTGCGTTCGGAAGTGAATCGAAAAGCTTGAGGCAGCGGGGACAGTGATGCGAACGAGTTTTTGTGATGTATCAATCGTAGGCGCGAGCGCGGCAGGTTAATGTGGACGGCTGAGCGGCAAAAGCTCGTGGCGCCGCAATTCATCAATTGCGGTCACTGCCTCATCCAGTGGCCAGCCCGCATTGAGCGCGGCCGAAAGCATCTTAAGCTCGGCCTCCTGTTCAAGGGCAAGAAACAGCGGTTCCAGTGCCTCCTGAACCGTAAGGACATGGTCTTTGGGTGAGGCGACAGATTGGCGTGCGTCGTTAGGCATGGATGCAGTTCTCCTCTCTGTTTTTTGCGCGGGTTCTTGTCAATTTCGTCAGCGTGGAAAAGGTTCCGCGGGAAAATGATTTTATTTCCTTGCGAGCTGATAGGTCTGGAAAATTCGATTTTTGATGCGCCTCTGTAGTGGCTGGTCAAGCCACACGGTCAAGGACCAGGAAATCAAGACAACCAAAGCGACAAGCATCATGCCCGCAAACGGTTTCAGGTCCGATGAGGTGATATTGGGCGCAATCACATGCGCCCAGTCCAACAGCGGTGTATGGAGCACATAGACCGCGTAGGATGAGGTCCCGAGAAAACTCGCGATGGATGTGGTTTTCGGACCCGGAGTTATGGCGCTTGCCCAGTAGATCAGGGCAGGCCAGACAAGGAAAACGACGAAAAGGTCAAAAATCCAGCGCCAATCCCGCGGTGTCGGGAAGGCCAGTACGGCAATCAACAGCCCGAGGCAGATGAGTGCCTGTCCCGGACGCATCACCGGTGTCTTGCGGCGATATCGATAGAGCACGACCCCCAGGAAAAACGAAAAGAAGACGCGCGCCATGCCGGCATACATTTCATGCCAGCGAAAGCCTGCATGAAGGCGGTCGAACTGCAATGCGGCAATCACCAGCAGCACTGCACTGATACCGAGCACGACGCAGATTTGGGCAAGTGTCGCCTTTGCTCCGCGCCAGCCATAAGCAAGGTTTACCACCAGCTCATTGAACAGCGACCACGCCGGGTGAACGAGAAACAGCGCGGCATTGAACGAGATGGTAATCGGGGAGGGCAGAAACAAAAGCCCGGTCAGGAAAGCAAGCAGCAGCTCGCTCGGGACGACATATTCATCCGCCATGACCGGCACGCCGGCAAAATACATTCGAATATAATAGGCGGTAACCAGCGCGAGCGCGATCGCATAGAGCGGATAAAGCCTCAATAGTCGCGCTTTCATGAACTGAAGCGGTAAAATACGCCCCTCGGAAAGCGATGCGCCATAGGCATGGGCCAGCACGAAACCGCTCAGCGCGAAAAACAGGTCGACGCCGAGATAGCTGGAGGGCAGGGCGTCCCCCAACAGGTCTTCGGCATGGCGCTGTATGATGAAGATCGCGGCAATGCCCCTCAGGCCGTCGAGTAGCACGAAGCGGGTTTGGCTCGGGTGTTTTCCGGTTTCCATGATGTCTCGGGGTTGGTGGCTGACGGGCATGGTGTGTTGGTCGGAAGATAGGGGGCGAACATTGTGTCGGCCAGAGTTCTTGCCGCTTCGGGTGAAGGATTTCGTCAAGGCAGAGGGCAACTTGTCGGGTGGCGGATGACGGCCGGAAGGCTCCTCGCAATCTTGTGACGAACTGGCGCACGTCTTTTCTACGCCGGTCAGTCGCAGTTAATGGAGTGTTTATAAATTCATGAAAATAGAGGCCTACCGGTGCGGGATCGCACATGCGGCCAGGGGTAGGGCAATCCGCATGACGACCCGAAGCTTGAAAGCTGGATGTATCGCCTGCCCATCCGCCAGACGCAGGCTGTGTATGGAGTAACTGTATCATGACCAAGAAGCCCTTCGCCTTGGCGATCGCCGCCATTTTCGTTTCCGGTTCTGCACTTTCTGTATCCGCTGCTGACCTGACGAGTTCCTATGAGCCGCCGGCTTACAACGAGCCTTCTGGCCCGTCCTCCGACTGGAGTGGCGCTTACGCTGGTATTCATGCTGGCACAGCCTCGGACAAGATGAACCCGTTTTCCAGCTCTTCTGAATTCACCGGCGGCATCCATGGCGGTTACAACACTGAAATCAACGGTGTGGTCGTTGGCGGTGAAGCCGAGCTTTCTCACCTTGGTGATGCGGAAGTGGGCGTGCGCGGCGGCAAGCTGAAGGAACGTTACCGTATCGCGGCCAAGGCCAAGGTTGGTGCGCCGCTCGGCAGCACGCTGGTTTACGGTACGGCCGGTGTGGCAATGACCAGCCTGCGCGATAACGGCGCCACGGAAGGTCCTGATGGCTGGAAGCCCGGTTGGCTGGTTGGCGCTGGTGTCGAGCAGAAGATCACCGGCAACCTCTCGGGCCGCGTTGAATACAACTACACGCAGACCAGCGATGTTCGCAGCTTCCGCACCGACACCGGTACGTCTGAGCGCACGATCGGCGACCACACCATCAAGGCTGGTGTAAACTACAAGTTCTAAAATTTCGGGCCGCTAAGGCTCGCGAATGAAATGGCGATGGCGCTGCACACCTTTACGTGTGCGGCGCCATTTTCGTTTTGCGGCGGATGTGGTGCCGGTCCGCATGGATGGGATGAGTGCGCATACCGTGCTTCTGGCGTCGATATTTACCGAAGCCGCATTGATTTGGTTTTTTAATTTCAGAAATTATACTTAAGTATATCTCTGTTTTGTCATGATGTATTTTGAATTTAACGTCATGTATTTGACGGTCGTCATGTGAATTCAATGTATTCGTATCGTTTTATTTTGGATACATTAATCGATCTGGGTTTCTTTGGTGGCAGTGCAGGTGAACCTGCAATGATCCGTCGCATGATGCGAGCTATTCCCGATTTTTCGCCATCTCTTTGAAGCCGATGCAAATTGAGCTGCGGTTATGGCGCATTTCCGATCCGGTCGATTTCATAGGTAATATTCGATGTTGAAGCATTTACGCATCAGAACCAAGATCCTTTTGTCCATTGGTGTGTTGGCACTCATTTCCCTCTGCGGAGTGTCCTATTTCGCATACAAGTTTGATGAGGCCAGCTTGGCCTATAATGACTTCCTCAATACCGAGGCGAAGGCTGCCCTCTTGTCGGCAAGAGCGAGCTCCGGGGTTAACGGTGCCGCCGTTCGTCTCGGGCGCCTTCTGATCTTCTCTCCCGACGCTCCGCAGTTCGAAACGGCACAGAAGGAATTCGATTCCCTGCTCGGGATCGCAGTCGGCCGCATGCAGGAACTCTCGACGCTTGTTCCCACCACCAAGCCGGCGATGGATAGCCTGTTCGTCGATATAAATGGCGTCAGGGCGCTGCTCGATGACATCGTCAAACTTCGCAATGGAGGACAATACCAGGCGGCCGTCCTGCGCATGGGGGGGCTCGAAGCGCTGACGACACGCATCTCGAAACAATTCAACGATAGCAACAGCGCTCTGCAGGCGGTGCAGACCGCTGGCACGGATCGTCTGGCCAAGCTGGTGCACGACACGATCGTCACCAACATGGTTGCCATGGTTGCCGGTATTATTGTCGTTCTGTTGCTTGCCGCCTATTTCGTCCAGCAGGGCGTCACCAAGCCAATGCATCTTCTGCGCGAACGGATGCAGCAATTGGCGCAGGGCGAAACCTCCGGTGAGATCATCGGCCGTGATCGCCGCGATGAGATCGGTGAAATGGCGGCTACTGTCGCCGTGTTCCGGGAAAATGCGATTGAGCGTGTCCGTCTGGAGGAACAGACCGAAACCACGAGAAGTCTTGCCGAAAGCGAGAGAGAGCGCCAGGAATTCGAAAAGGCCGCCGAGGCTCGCAATGTGCAGTTCGCATTGCAGTCTCTGGGTAACGGCCTGAAACGTCTGGCTGCCGGCGATCTGGTCACGACCATCGACACGTCCTTCGTCGCTGATCTTGATGGGGTTCGCGGGGATTTCAACGAATCGCTGAGCAAGGTTCGTGAAGCCATGCAGTCTGTTGGCATCAACGCAAACGCGATCACTGCCAGCGCCAACGAGCTTCTTGCGTCCGCCGACGACATGTCCAGCCGCACCGAACAGCAGGCTGCTTCCGTCGAGGAAACGGCTGCGGCGCTGGAAGAAATCACGACCACCGTCAAGGATGCCGCAAGCCGTGCAGAAGAGGCGAGCCAGCTCGTTGCCCGTACCCGTGCAGGCGCCGAGAAATCCGGCGAAATCGTCCGCAACACCGTCGATGCGATGCATCAGATTGAGCGCTCGTCGTCTGAGATCAGCAATATCATCGGTGTTATCGACGATATTGCTTTCCAGACAAATCTTCTCGCGCTGAATGCCGGTGTCGAGGCGGCGCGTGCCGGTGATGCGGGCAAAGGTTTTGCCGTCGTGGCTCAGGAGGTCCGTGAACTTGCCCAGCGCTCGGCCGCTGCCGCGAAGGAAATCAAAGTCCTGATCAACACGTCGGGCAGCCATGTCGAACAGGGTGTCAATCTGGTCGGCGAAACCGGCAAGGCGCTCGATGCGATCGTATCTGAAGTGCATGAGATAAACCGGCACGTTCAGGCGATCGCGGAATCTTCGCGTGAGCAGTCGCTTGGACTTCAGGAAATCAACACCGCAGTCAACGCGATCGATCAGGGGACGCAGCAGAACGCCGCAATGGTCGAGCAATCGACGGCCGCAAGCCACAGCCTTGCAAAGGATGCCGAGGCGTTGATGGTGTTGCTCGGTCAGTTCCAGGTCGGAAATGAACGCCAGCAATCCTCGCGTCCGGTCGATCGGCAGATGTCCCGCCCGGCTTCAACGGTACGTGTTGCCGAGCACGACGAGCGGCCGCGCCTGTCCCCGGCGCGTTCGCTGGGTCGCAAGCTCGCATCTGCTTTCGGTGGCGGTGCAGCCTCATCTGCTGCGGTCAAGGAAACGGAGTGGGCTGAATTCTAAAACCTTCACCGGCTTGAGCCGGTAAGGGTACGGAAAATTCCACGGGCCTTCGATCCCTTGCGGCGAAGGCCCGTATCTGTTTGCGCTGGATTAGATCGGATTACACTTCATTCCATTGCGTCGGGCATTGTCGATGCAATCGCTTCTGTTGACGTAGCTTTCAGCCGAAGCGCCGACGATACGGCCATTGGATGCTGTGCGGCGCCAACGCCACTGGCTGCCGCTCTGATAGATATCCCATGTATCCCCGTTACTGTCCTTGCAACTCGGCATAGTGTCCTCCCGATTGGTACGGTGAGGACGCTAGGCGATTCGGCAGTATGGCTCTACGAATCGGATGCAATCTATGGGTGCTGAGTTGTGCGATTTTGGTTGTGCTGAAGCTGCCTTCAGCCGCCGGACCAGAACCTGTCGTGATCGAATTCTTCGGCGATCGAGAGCGGCAAGGGCGTGCTGCGCGAAGCTTCTGCCGTGAGATCTGTCAGCGTGCGGCCGATGACGACGGGTGCGGCCATGCCGATATCGCTGCCTGGAGCCGCAAGTGCCCATAACAAAAGCGTATCCTCGCCATCGAATTCGTCTTCGATATCGAGATCCGGTCCGGTGATCGGCAGGGATGCAATCGAGCCTTCCGGCGTGCGCAGCAGTTTCATTCCGTCGGGAGGGGTAAGAGTGACAAGCGCGCTGAAGGCGGGCGTGCTTGCGGGCAGGGCGGCCGGCACTGGTCTTGCCGCAAAGACGGGCGCAAGGCTTGGGGTCGGCGCAAGCGATGCGGTCTGGATCGGATCGACGGTGCCGGATCGTCCTGGCCGCAGGATTGGCAGTGGCGCGGAAAGTTGAGCAAGATCGGCAAATTCCGGATCCGACTTCCGTCCGGAAGCATTGGCTATGGCCCTTGGGTTGGTCTGTTCCGCAAGCGCTTCCGCCGCGCGGCTCTTCGGGGTCGGCAACATGGCGGTCAACAGGCCGCTGCCGCCGCGTTTTGCGCTTCCGGTATCTTCGTCGTCATCCGGTGCCGTGCTGGCGATCTGGATCGATTGTGACCCCACGCGACGCTTGTAGTCGGCGACTGCCTGATCGTATCCGGGGAGCGGCCGACCGTCTGCCGGAAGATGCATCGTCTTGCCGTTTGGAAAGATCCCCGCCAGTTCCTTGCGCGACATCCGCGGCCAGGCGCGCACACTGCCGACGTCGAGATGCACAAAAGGCGAGCCGGAGGTCGGATAGAAGCCGACGCCGCCGACCTGCGCCTGCATGGCAAGCCGGCGCAGCGTCGAGATCTTCACGCCCGGAATGTAGAAGTCCATCGCCTTGCCGAGCGTGTGCTGGCTTTTCTTAGCGACGCCCGAGGAGCGCGAACGGCCGCGCAGCATGCTGTTGGTGGCAGGCGAACGATAGGCGGAGACGACGCGGATATAGTCCGTGGCTCCGCTGCGCTGGTAAACTTCCCAGACGAGATCGAGCAGGCGCGGGTCCATGCGCGTCGACTGGTTCTTGCGCCAGTCGCGCAGCAGCCGATTGGCCTGCGCAAGTCCCTTCTGGTCGAACCTGCCGTTACGCTTATAGGTAATGGCCGCCCGCTCTCCGGTATGGGTAAAGTGCAATTTCAGCGTCCGGTCTTCGGCCAATGCCGTCGCGGCGGTCCCGGCAAATGCGGTAAGTGCGAACACGGCAGCGCAGGAGGCCTTGGCGAAGGTGAATGCCGTATCTGCGGCGTGGCCCAGAAGCGTGCTGATCGCACTCTTGAAGGGAGCATTCGACAGGGGCTGGAACACGACACAACTCGCTTTACGCCAAGATCACCACAACCGGGACGAACAACGAAAACCCGGCAACGAAGCCGCGATTATGGTCAATGAAATGCTAATAGGGAGTTGACGAAATATTAGCCGTGCCGATCCGACACGCTTTCGTGAAGATGCGGGCTGCTCTTGCGCCAATTTTTAGCCGGTTCTGCCTGTCGGCGCCGCCGATAAGATGCCGGCAGAGGCCTGTGGATTTTCCCGCCCATGTCGTGCAGGTTGCGCAGATGAATGGCTGTGGCGCGCTGGATCTTGCGAACTCGCGCGCTATTTGTCTCGATGGCGACAGTTGGGGTGTTTCGAGCAGTTGGGCGGGCGAGTGTTGCGGTTTGTTTTGCGGTTTTTGGGATCCCTGAGTGCAACGGGCGTGCTTCTCGCGCTTCTGTTCTTCGCGGCGTCCCTCACGCCAAGCCTCATGCCTCGCTCCTGGCTCATCCAGGGCGTCTTGTCCGGCGCTTGTGCCGCGACGGGTTATGCGCTTGGCGTTTTTATCGGCTGGCTCTGGCGATATCTGGAGCTTCCCTGGTTTTCGAAACATGCGGCTCCGTTGCGGGCAACCACGCTTCTCTTCGCCATCATCGTGTCGATTGTTTTCCTCTGGCACGCCGTCGAATGGCAGAATTCGATCCGCACGCTCTGGCAGATGCAGCCGCAGGAAAGTGCTGATCCGTTTCGTCTTGCGGGGATCGCCGCAATCACCTTTGCGATATTGCTGGCGCTTGGCTGGCTGTTCCAACTGGCCGCAAGCCGGTTTTCCCATTGGCTCGATGCGATCATGCCGCGCCGGGTATCAAACGTTATCGGTCTGACGCTTGCGATCGCCGTCTTCTGGTTGATCGGGCAGGGGCTGCTCGTCAGGTGGGCGCTCGATGCGACCGACGCCTCGTTCCAGAAGGCCGATGCATTGATCGAGCCGGACGAGACGCCGCCGACAAGCCCCACCGTGACCGGCGGACCGGGATCGCTGGTCGGCTGGGATACGCTCGGCCGGCAGGGCAGGGTATTCGTGTCCAGCAGTCCGAAAGCCGCAGCCATCGGCGACTTCTGGCAAAAGCCTGCCGTTGACCCGGTACGCGTCTATGTCGGGTTGAACAGTGCCGAAACCGTCGAGGAGCGTGCGGCGCTTGCCTTGAAGGAGCTTCAACGCCAAGGCGGCTTCGAGCGCTCGCTCCTGGTCGTGGTTGTGCCAACCGGCACCGGCTGGGTCGATCCGGCCGCCATGGATACGCTCGAATACCTGCATGATGGCGATGTCGCGAGCGTCGCCCTGCAATACTCCTATCTGTCAAGCTGGCTCTCCCTGCTGGTCGAACCGGAAAACGGACAGGATGCGGCGCGCGCGCTGTTTCAGGCGATCTATGACCACTGGAAAACCCTGCCGAAAGAAACGCGTCCTCGGCTTTACCTGCATGGCCTAAGCCTCGGCGCGCTGAACTCGCAGCTCTCCACCGACATATATGACGTTGTCGCCGATCCCTTTCAGGGTGCGTTGTGGAGCGGACCGCCATTCCGCAGCGCCAGATGGAATGCGATCACCGCGATGCGCCAGAAGGGCTCTCCCGCCTGGCTGCCCAAATTCCGCGACGGATCGATCGTGCGTTTTGCAAATCAGCTGGAAACCGCTTCGAACGGTTTTGCGCCCTGGGGGCCGATCCGCATGATCTACCTGCAATATGCAAGTGATCCCGTCACCTTCTTCGATCCGTCCTCGTTCTTCCGCGAGCCTGCCTGGCTGAGAGGCCCGCGCGGACCGGATGTCTCGCAAAGCTTCACCTGGATACCGGTTGTCACCGGCTTGCAACTGGCCGTCGATATGGCGATCGCCACGAGTTCCCCAATAGGCCACGGCCACGTCTACGCGCCGGAACACTATATTGACGCCTGGATTCCGTTGACCGATCCCGCCGTCTCGCCCGCTGACATTGTCCGCCTCAAACAGCATTTCCAGTCCATGGAAAACTGAGCTTTCCGAGATCCAGGCTGCACATGCTCCAGTTTGGAAACACAGTGTCCATGCTCTGCACGAGCGGTGAGGGATTCATCTGCGCTTAGATGTGATTCGTGATCATTGCCTTTGTTTTTGCAAAGAAAAATCTTTCGACTGCGATGATCGGCCTCAATGAATTATCCGCTCGCCGCTCCATGTTGATCGGTAACGGTTTCGTTGGTTGCGGCCAAAAGTCTTGCCTTGGGCCGCCAGCCGGTCGATATCCACATGGTAGTTTTTCTATTGATCAACTGGAAGTGACAGACATGACCAAGCGAATTTTTGCCTCCCCCGGCCGTTATATTCAGGGAAGCGGCGTCATTGCCGAACTGGGCGACTATCTTTCCGAAATGGGCACGAAGGCCATCCTGGTATCCGACGATATCGTCTGGGGCCTGATCGGCACGAAGGTGGAAGCGGCTGTTTCCGGCAAGGTCGAATTCGCCCGCGAAAAATTCTCGGGCGAAGCCTCCACCAACGAGATCAACCGCCTGGTCGACGTGGCGAAGAAAAGCGGCACCAACCTCGTCGTCGGCATCGGCGGCGGCAAGACGCTGGATACGGTGAAGGCCGTTGCCGACGAGCTGAAAAGCCCCGTCATCATCGTTCCCACCATTGCCTCCACCGACGCGCCCTGCAGCGCGCTCTCGGTCATCTATTCCGATGACGGCGTATTCGAAAAATACCGCTTCTACGCCAAGAACCCGGACCTGGTTCTGGTCGATACCTGGATCTGCGCCCAGGCGCCGGTTCGCCTCTTTGCGTCGGGCATTGCCGATGGTCTCGCAACTTACGTCGAGGCGCTCGCCGTCCAGCGCTCCAATTCCAAAACCATGGTCGGCGGCTCCGCCACCATCGCCGGCATGGCGATTGCCGAAGCCTGCGAAAAGACGCTCCTGACCTACGGTATCAGCGCCTATCAGGCCGTCGAAAAGAAGCTGGTAACGCCTGCCGTCGAAGCTGTCGTCGAAGCCGCAACGCTTCTCTCCGGCCTCGGTTTCGAAAACGGCGGTCTCGCCGCAGCCCATGCCATCCATAACGGTTTCACGGCGCTCAACGGTGATATCCACCACCTGACCCACGGCGAAAAGGTGGCCTACGGCACGCTCGCCCACATGATCCTCGAACAGCGCGAAGACGACGAAATCGCCGGTTACATCGAGTTCTACCGCTCGATAAAAATGCCGGTGACGCTCGCCGAACTGCATCTGGAAGGCGTCTCCCGCGAAGACCTGATCAAGGTCGGCAAACTCGCCAACAGCAAGGACGACACGCTGCAGAACCTGCGCAGCGATTTCACCGCAGAAGAAGTGGCCGACGCGATCTTTGCCGTGGATGCACTGGCAAGAGTGGTCTAATCACCTTCATAAAAACGCCGCGTGCCGGACGAGGTGCGCCGCTGAACCGCCCGTTGCCGTCCGCGACGGTAACAAAATGCCGCCCGATCATTGCTGTAAGTGCGTTAATACGCAATCACGGCCCTGGGCGGCATTGACCTTTTATGTTGCGCTGCAGTATTCGCCTTTGCGAGCCTTGATCCGGATTGCACTTCTGTCCGTTGACGGACGCCGTTTTGATCATCCGAAAGGCTTTATTCTTCCATGGCAACTGGTCTCATTGCACTTCTCGACGACGTGGCGGCGATAGCCAAACTGGCTGCAGCCTCGCTCGACGACGTAGCGACGCAGACCGCCAAGGCAACCACCAAGGCCGCCGGCGTGGTGATCGACGATGCGGCGGTGACGCCGAAATATGTCGTTGGCCTGGACCCGTCCCGCGAACTGCCGATCATTGGCCGAATCGCGCTTGGCTCGCTGAAAAACAAGCTGATCATTCTTCTGCCGGCAGCACTTCTGCTCGGTTATTTCGCCCCCTGGGTGATCACTCCGCTGCTGATGCTCGGCGGCGTATATCTCTGCTACGAAGGTGCCGAAAAACTTTACGAGGTCTTCTTCCCCCACGCCATCCACGGCCATGAGAAGGACGTCTCGAGCGAAAAGACCGACCCGAAGGCGCTGGAAAACCAGAAGGTCAGTGGCGCGGTACGCACCGACCTCATCCTTTCTGCGGAAATCATGGCGCTGACGCTCGCCGACGTGTCGAAAAGCAGTATCTCGACGCAGGGTTTTGTTCTGGCCGCCGTCGGCATCCTGATCACCTTTGCGGTTTATGGCGTCGTCGCGCTGATCGTCAAGGCCGACGATGCCGGCGTGGCGATGGCAAAAACCTCGTCACCGGCGCTTAAGGTTATCGGCCGCGGCCTCGTCGTCGGCATGCCGGTCTTTTTGAAGATCCTCTCGACGGTCGGCACCGCCGCCATGCTCTGGGTTGGCGGCAGCATCCTCGTCCACGGTCTGGCGGAGCTTGGTTTTGCCGCACCTGAACATATCATCCACGGCGCAACCGAATCCGTCGTCTCCACCATCGCCATCGCCCCGGCTCTGATCGGCTGGCTCGTCACCTCCGCACTACAGGCGGTGTTGGCTATTATCGTTGGCGGGATTGTTGTGGTGCTGATGGGGTCGGTCGTGGGGCCGATGTGGAAGATGGTGCGCGGCGGGAAGTAGCCTTGTTTCTTCCACTCATTAGGTGGACACGGCATCAAAGGCTCGCAAACCAGTCGTTTTTCACTCCTACGGTTTCTACAAGCGTCGTCTGAACACCTAATTCTAACTGCTTGAGTAGCTCGCACAATCAATCAGATCTATTGCGATGGCGCCGTCACGGCTAGCCTCGTCAGAATCTTGACTGGTAAACGTGCCTGTAGTTATGAATAGACCTTTGTCAGCTCTGCCTTGAAGTGCACCGCGAAAATCCCTAATTTCTCGAGCGAAGACACTTCCTTCCAACGTTTACACTGAAAATACACCTGGAATGAACCAAGGTCGGCACGAAGCACTCCGACACCGTCTATTCCGCCATATCCGGACTTCCCCCGCACTTCAACCTTCACAAAACCAGCTTCGCGTAAAAGTTTTTGAGCTAAACGCTCAAATGCTGAAGGGTCTATTTGTAATAAACAATCAATTAGATTTTGCTTCCAATCTGTTTTCACGACGGCGTCATCATCAAATCCGTCGGATGACATCGCGATTGGCTCAGGAGCGGCATCGTTTGTCGTTCTTTGTTTCTGTCTTCTAAGCTTGGCGCGCTCACGTTCTTATTCGTTTACTTTGTTGTAGATGGCGATAGTCTGGGATTATTCGTCAATCGAGTAGCCGATCTCAGTCAAATTCCATACTCTGCGGGCTGAGTTTTCGAGAGCTCCTCCGCGTTTCAAAACGTTCTGGCCCATGCTAAATAATAGTTTAGCGCTGATCTCGGCCCAAGGCATAAGGTAGCTCTGCTCAACTTCTGTGACGCCTTCTCGCTCGGTGACTGCATCATTGAGTTCATCAATCGCCGCAGACCCACCTAGGGATCGCAGGGCTTCTACTGTAGCCAGCATCATTTGCGGCAGAGCAGGAAAGCCGCTTTCCTCTATGAAAAAACTTTTGTCCATTTTTGTTGATTATTCTACGAAAAAGGGCGCCATAGGCGCCCTTTACACTAACTGTGCCGCGACATTGGGTTGTACATTGAATAACCCTAATAAGAAAACGAATCCAATGATTGGAAAACGTGTCCGCGACATTAGGTATGCCACTCCGAGAAATCCTATGCCATTGGGGCAGTCGTAGACATAGGCGGCTCGACTGAATAGCGGCAGACCATTGCGCTCGAGGCGCTCATCTTTGGTTTGTTTTGGCCGCGCCTCTATTTACGCATGTGCTCCTCCTGAACAATCGAGGAGACGATACGCAAGCAGGGGTCGGAGCTCCAAGCCGATGACTGGATTGCCGAACGACTCCCGGATACAACCTCTACAACTCGACGATTCTGGTGGCCCATGCCGACAATGACACGCGAACAGGTGATTGAAGCGATCGGAAATGGGCGCATCGGCGCGGTGACGATAGACACCACCGTTTTCGACAGCAAGAACAAGAATTTCCGGCAGACGGACTTCAGAGCGATATCGCAGTTCCGCAAGCGCAACACCCCGGTCGTTATCACTGACGTAATCGCCAACGAGATGAAGGCGCATCTCGAGGAGGAAGCGGCGAAGTCTCAGCGTGAACTGAAGAGCGCTCTTCGGTCTCACAATCTCCGCTGGCACCGGGAGAAGCCGGAAAACGAAGATGGTTCCCTTTTTATCGGCAAGAGCCCCGCAGAGTTCGCGCAAAGCGAGTTCGATGCCTTCGCGGAGCACGTCGGCGCTCAGCTTCTTCCGGTTGCGGAAACACCCAATGGACTGGCTGAACTGTTCCGCCGATATTTCTCGGTGGAGACGCCTTTCGCGAAAAAGGAGACGCGGAAACGGGAATTTCCCGATGCGGCGGCATTGATGAGGCTAGAGGCTTACGCAAAGGATCGGGAGAAATTCGTCCTCTGCATAGCGCAGGACAAGTCATGGGTGGATTTCGCCGACAAGTCCGATCATCTGGTGGCAGTGTTCCCGCTGGACACGGCGCTGGGGATGTTCAACGAAGCGTTTGCCGATCAGGATCTTGCCGACGGAATCGTGGCACTTTGGAAAGCCGGCAGTCAGTACGACTTTGAAACGGAGGTGTTCGACGCCATCGTAGATCGTCTCGCCTATATCGATTTCGACATCGATGCCGATAGTCCATTCCATTACGAGGCGGAGCCCATGGAGGCCGAGCTTCTTGAAATCTTGATGGACACGCTGACCGAACCAGTGGTTCTGGCCGCGGACGATGCCTCTGTCACATTCTCGATCGACATCACCGTAAAAGCGAAGTTCAACGCCGTATTTAGCTTTGCCGTCTGGGACAGCACGGACAAGGACTATGTCGGAATGGGTAGTGAAACGGCCGATGTCACCGATGTCGTGACCCTGACTCTCACGATTGTTGCGGACCGCGACATTTCAGAAGGAATCCTTGGTCGCGAGGTTTCCGTGAGCCAGAGGACGTTTACCGTCGATTTCGGCTATGTCGATGCTTTTCCAGACGAGCCCGAACAGGACAGATATTGATAGATGAAGGCAGGGATCTTCAGATAAGCCGAAAGTCAGAATCAGTCGAGCGGCGCGATCGTCCTAGCGGGCGCGAAACGTCAGCAGCAGGGTTAGATAAGTGGATTCTTCGTGCCTCCGAAGGAACTTGAAGACGAGCAGGGGCCGATGCTGACGTTTACTTGTTCATCAGTTCAGGAGACAAGCGAGCAGAAACTTGGTTCGATGCTTCAGCGAGCAGCCGAATGGTGCAGGCATGGATCCCGCATTCCGAAATCGGCAACGAAGTGGTGAGGCCGAAGGTTTCTGGAGATCCCAATCTTCCCCGATACCGGTCCCTTCCCAGAGTGATGCGATTGGCTGCTGGGGCAATCAGATCGATCGCCCAGAGACCTCAGGTTGCGTATCTGGTTTGAGGTGACTGGCACTATACTCCACGATTAGCGTGTCGGAGTATGTTCTCCCGCTCGACGTGTGTTTGAGGCGGATGGCTCGCTGGACAAACATGGCTGCAAGATGCAGACGGTCGGTGTGTTTTACCGGGGCCGATGATGCGATTCGCTATCGACAAAGATTTCGTGATCAAGTTAGCCCGGATTCTTTTTGGAACGGGCCTCGGAAAAACGGGTGGGGCAGTTGCTCTCCTCGGGGCATCGTCAGCGTCCGGTCTGGTGCCATGGCTGATCTACTCCGCAGCTAATAATTATCTAGGCTGGAGCATACCTCCAAGCGATTCCCCCTTATGGTTCGGACTGCTTCTCGTGGTTATCGGACTTGCGACTGCAATTCTCGGAGCCTATTGGCAGAGGACCGCTGCGTTAACGGTCGAGCCGATAACCACCCCTCATGATGTTGCTCTTTATGCCAAGTTCCGCGAGCTCATGCCGGACCACGCGATCGCGTTCATTCAAGACTATGACTTCGGTAATTGCTTTGATATGCGCTATATCGAGGGCGTTCTTGACGTAGGCCACGCGTGGCGGGGGCCGCGGTTTGAATTTTCGGACGCTAGATATGAAACGCCGTTTGCATCCGTCAAAGCTAACGCCCGTAGCTTTTCGCAGCTCGTTGCTGTCAATGTAAACCCCGTGATGGGCAACCCGCACTGGGGTACAACGAAGCCGGACAACTTCAACGGGGTGTATAGCCCGACGCTACGGTCGGTAAACAAGGGGCTGAACGACAGCGCTACGGCGTTGCATCACGCGATCGTTGAGTTTGAAAGAATAGCTGGTCCGGCGCTCTATACCAGGTAGTCATGAGGTTCGCATATTTCTTTATGCCGCCCGCTACGTCTGTGGCTTCGGAACCAGTCGACGTGACCTTGCCCAAATTTATCCGGGTTGAGGTCGCTCCGATGGTTTTGGTGAAGGGCTACCCGATTTTAGGTCAGCGGACACTGGAATTTTCCGGGACGAGAAGCGAATTGGTTTTTCTCGATCTCCGCCCGTAAAGCTCAGGTCTCGCACGATGCATCCAGGTAAAATTTACGCTGGGACAGGGCTGCTTCCGCCTCCGACCTGACAAGGAACACCTCCCTCATCTCCACAACGGGAAACACTCTCGTGACACCCGCATCTTCGAGGACATGAATGAGCGTCTGGGAATGGGACTGGGTCCGTTGGATACATTCGGCAAGCGCGACGTACTTCTTCGCGAATGCCTCCACGTCCTCACGATTTGCACCTTTCATGGGAAAGTTACGAGAATTTCGAACTACCGTCGTCTTGATGTGGCCCCCGCGAAGCAGCGCGGCAACACCCTTGTCATTCGTGCATAGTCGGTTTGCCAGTTCGTCGGCAGACATCCAATTTTCGGGTATGATGCGATCATCCGCTTGAACCATGACAGCCGCAACTTCCTCCCTTGCCAGCATGAATGCGAAGATGCCGGACTTTGAAGGGTCAATACCCACGGTCTTGAGCGTGCCATCAGCGATCATATGCAGGACTTCGCCGAACTTGATGCCAACCGCCCCACAGATTTTCAAGATCGGCATCAGACCACTGGGATCCTCCGTGTTCACGCGGGCGAGCAGGCTGTTCCGGAGGTCAACTACTTCGTTTCTGGAATACCGTCTATAAAGCTGGCTATCGTTGTCCCTCACGATCTTCGGTCGGATGAAACCATCTCCCTCCAGGGTATCCAGACGCTCACGTGATACCCCGAGGATCCCCGCCGCCTCTCTACTTTTGATCAGATCGCGTGCGAGTTCGACCAGCCAAGGCAAGTCGTCGACATGGACAGCTTCCGCATCGGTGCCGGGAATTTTCCGAATGCGACCGGCATGTTGAAGCACCTTCCGGATGATAATCGGACTTAGATCGTATTGCTTTCCAAGGGAGCTGTAGCTCAGATACGTCGCGGGTCCGCCTTTTCCGAACAAGAGGACGTTGTCCGGCAGAGGCAGATTCTTGTACGCGTAGGATCTGATGGCGTCCTTGACCGGATCGTAAGCGGGATCAAACCTCGAGTTCGCGAGCACTTTGTATAAACGACCGAAAAGCTGATACCCGCCGTTGAGGGCGCGGGTGGTGCTTGTGGATTCGAACAACTCTGCGAGGAGTCGATGAAGTCCGTCGTGTCCGGATGCAAGGTACTCGTAGCCTTTGTCCGCTGCGCGCCAAAGATCGTGCTCCGACTGTTCCTTCATGACGACGTGCTTGCCGTTCAGGACGACCAAACCTGCCAGTTCGCAGATGTCGGCCGCTACGAAGTGAGGTAGCGGGTCGAGAAGGTCGTTTCCTGGTCGCGTTCCGGATAGGCGCGTCCGGAGGTATGCCTCGAAAGGCGTAAACCTCTGTGACACCGATCCTCGACTGGCGACTACGATGTCCCGGCGCAGACCATCTAGGGCAAGGCAGAAATCATGCACGGTGTCTGCCATGCCGTGGCTGCCGACGTTGACAAGGGACTGGTCATGAACCGGGCATGTCCGAATCGCCCGTGAATACCATAGCTTGCGCATGTACCGACGAACCTTGGGGCGGATGTCGTGACGACCATCGTCCTCGAGGAAGCAGGCGGGGCAGTACTTCATAATCCCCCGGGGGTAGTGGCCATACGGGGTAGGGTCACCCGCGACCAGAACGGTCTTCCTTCCAGCAAGCTTCACCGACGCGGCGTCCAGCACATCTTCTGCTACGCTCGAAATCTCGGAGAGTCTGGAAATCGCGTCATCTCTGCCTGCAATGACCGAGCGGAAGGAGAAGCCGAAATCCTGACAGATTTCCATCGCCGACCGCGCGTTGGCATTCGCAAGCCTCGAGGTGAAGCTCGTGAGGCTCTCGTCCTCCATAAGCGGAACCTTGAACAGACCCATGATCAGCGGCCCTTCTTTTTTGTCGGTTTCCCGAGATCTACGGGACCGAGCGTTCCGTCCCGGTTGACCGGGCGAATGATCCCGCGCCACGCTGGTTCGGCGAACACGTTGTCATCGTCACGCTTGCATTTTGCGAGGCGGGCGTAGGCTTCGATCCAATTTGTAGTGGCGACCTCATCGGAGCCCGTTTCCAGGGCGTCCTCAATCGCCCAGATGATTGTCCTCATGATCAGGCCGAAACGGCTGCGGCCGCCGTGCATGAGCCGCTCGATCAACTCGTTGGGCTGATCAGCAGCTAGTCGAAGTCCGGCGCGCTGTTCCACGAGCTCGGTCACGATCCATTCGATGTAGTCGGCATCCTCCTCAAAGCTGGGATTTTCAATGGGGAGCGGGTCAGTACGTTGCTCCAACTGTTCCGCCGGATCACGTTCAATCACAGTCTCAATTTCCGGCAGGCCTACGAAAACGAGGTGAACGGGCCACGAGCTGTCCTGGAGCATGTTCTTCAACGTATCTGCCACGTACGCGGCACCTTTGATCTTCGGAGCCTGAAGCACGTGCTGGAACTCATCTATGACAATGAGCCTGACGCCGTGGTTCCGAAGGGTCCGCTGTAACTTGTGAAAGACCGAAGCTCCTTTTCCGATAACGGTGTTCTCGTATCCCAGGCGATGGAGAATCTCCGCGGCGAGGTCGGTCATCGTGGCCGATGACGGCGCGGTGATATACAGGATCGGCCGCATCATCTCGCCATAGCCATCGTCATAGTCCTGAAGTGTGGTTAGAGACTTCAGGGCCTTGCGCATGACCGTAGTTTTTCCAGTGCCGGACTCCCCGAGAACAACAAGTGCGTGCCCGGGCTCAAGCTCGTTTTTGATACCGCGCTCGATGCGCCGCAGTCTGACCAGCAGCTCGTCGTCATTCCTGGTCTTGAAATACGCGCTTTTGACCTTGGACATGATGTCAAAGATCCGCTGGTTCTCGGGATCCAGCATTGCCCAACGCAAGCTGTTTTCCTCAATGCCGCGGTTATGCGCGCACCCAATACGACGCTCGTGGTTATCGGGTTCGGATTCAATGACAAGCACATAGCTGAACCGATCCTTGGCGCGATCAAGGCTAACCTCTCATTGAACGTGGTGGTGGTTAATCCGGATATCGAAACCGCGAGTGACGGGAGCCCCTCGAGCAACAGCTACCTCAGTTCGGTCAGCGCCCTCATCGATAACGGAGATGCGAGACTCTCTCTCATCGCTGGAAAATTCGAGGAAGTTGTTCCCATGGTTCCCGACGTGATCGCCGAAACGGAACTCGAGCGACACGCTGAGCGCATTCGGAGCATGGGAAGGATGAATGGCTGATCCTCTCGTGAGCTATCCCTTCGAGCGATCGCGATACTTGGGTTCTGTCTCTCGGGTGAGTCCGCTCGGGGTCCGTGTGAACTTCCCGTTCGCAACCGAAGTCGCGCCATCGCAGTATGCCGGACACCGCGTCACGCGGGGGCAAGTAGGCGAGTTCGTCGTCATCGAATCCTATGGCAGCGCAATAATCGGCCGCATCACCGAAATCCAGCTTCCGGATCGCGGGTGGCGCACTGAGGTGCTCATCGACCGAGCTCGCGTCGAGACCCCATGCGACACTTCCATCGAATAGCTTCTTGATACTCGCCGGGGCATGGCTGAGAGCAGTCGGGCCGATTGCGGTCTGATCGCCCGTGCAGCCGCCCTGAAGCTCTTCTGAGCGTGAGACCGCCATGCTGACCGAGCATCGGACACTTCGCTCCCCGCGGATACCGATCCGGGTGATGGGTGTCTCGCCAAATTCAAGGCCGATGGCGATCCCCAGGTTGTCAATACCATCGAGTTCTTCTTGGCAGAGCTCGAAACTGGAGCGCATACCGCCAGCGGCCTTCACGGCCGACACCACCGAGGCAGACGCATCCGTTTCCTGGGAGGTGCCCTCTGCTAGAAGACCATGGATGCAGTCGCCGATGAAACGCACCTTTCGGCCAGAGTAATCCTCAGACAGCGTGGCCGCGAGTTCGCCTCGGATGACGTGGAGATTGGAAACCATCTCACCGATCCGGTGCTGCGCGATGCATTCGTCGACGTACTTCGTGAAGCCGTCGATATCGCCGAAGATCGACATCAGCCCCATGCGGATGGTGTTCGAAGGCATCAGATAGGCGAAGTCGATTGTTTTCAGCGGTGGCGTATGCCTGTGGAACGAGAAGGTCGCATCGGTACCTACATCGGCAGTGAACTGGGCTTTCGCGCGGGTTGCCGCCGTGTTGATAGCGATATCGGAGAGCCGCTTGGACTGGAAGCTGGTATTAAAGGAGAGTCCGATATTGCCAATGGGAGAAATCGGGCTAGCCCGCTCCGCCGCCAGCATGTCGATGCTAAAGAGCGGTTGCAGTCCAAGATCCCGGCGGACCCTGTTTGACGTGAAGATGCCTTCCTCGTTACCCTCCGCAAGCTTCGCCGCATAGTTCGCTGGCGCACCAAGAAACAGCGGCTCGCGCTCGTCCTTCGTCCCGCTGTTCACAGCGACCGCCGGACCGCTGTCAACGCCGACCCGGATGCGTGTCGAGTACCGTCCGTTCTCGGTTGTACGGCCAACTTCCTCGATCGCCCTCTTGGCCGCGTCGGCGAAGGCGAGCGCCTTCTCGGCGCGTTCCTTCGCGTTTTCAGGCCCAGGAGGAGAGACGATAACGGCATGCATCCGGGCGCCATGGAAATCAACTCGCTGTGCTTCGAACTCTTCGGCCACCTGGTCGCAGGCAGCATAGTTGAGGTGGAGCATGGAAAGCACGCGACGATGGCTCGCCTCCGTCTCGCGCTCTCGTTCGGTCATCACAGCCGAGAAATCAAGCATCTGGATGTAGACGTGAACGCCTTCAACTTGAATCGCGGTATTAGCGGGAACATCGAAAATCAGCGGCTCTGACTTCCCACCCTGTTGCACCTTCATGCGGATCGCCGCTGTTCGAGCGGCCATGTAGCTCGGGTCGAAAGTTCTAAGATTGATCGAGGCGGCAGGCGCTGTAGCGGCGAACGATCGGATACGCTGAAGACTCTTGTTACGGGACCAACTCATTACAACTTCCTCTCGGCTGGCCTTGCGGCGATTCGAATGCTGAATGAACGATAGGTGGTGCGGAAAAAAGCAGACCCACTCCCGCGATTGTTTCCCTGTTTGTTCCTGGTGGCATTTTCCGGACACTTCTTCAGTGCCCGGAAAATAAGTCGGTCAACCGTTGACCCAGCCGGAAATTAGGACCGCGAGTTCTGCACTCTCAGCATGGAAAACCTAGCTGGAATGCCGTCCCAATGTCATCTCAGTGTCGCAATGGCAAACCTAGTGTCGCGCTACACTAACTAAAAATCCTATCGCATCAAGAGCAACCGCTCGTAGCACCACACGTGTCGCACTTCTCGCAGGTGCCGTTGCGCACCATCGTGAAGTTCTGGCACTCGGAGCACATGTTGCCCGTGTAGCCCTGCATGATCGACTTCATGCGGCGGTCGGCTTCGACCTTTTTGGCTTCCGACTTGGCGGCAGCGGCGTCAGCTTCGGCCTTGTCGGAGAAGAGCGCGGTGGCGACCTGCTTTTCTTCCGATACGACCTCTGCGTTCACGTCTTCCGCAATATCTTCGGCCAATTCCTTGGCGCGCTCTTCATAATCGCGCTTGAAGGAAACGACTTCCGAGGTCGAGATGGCCATTGCCGGCTCGAGCTTGCGGGCCGTGTTGCCGGCAATCGAGGTGACGCTGGCGGAAGCGCGGGCAGGGGCGGCGGTGGCCGAACCCTTGGCTTCCGAGCTACCCATCGCGCCGCCCTGGATCAGGGTCGGCTTGTAGCCGCGGGTCCAGCCGGTCGAAACGAGCTGCGTCTTGCCTTCCTTGATGCCCTTGCCGAGCGCCGTGTTGGAGAAGTCAGACGTATCGACGTGAGCCAGGTCATGACGGCCGAGATAGGAAACGGCGAGTTCGCGGAACACGTAGTCGAGGATCGATGTGGCGTTCTTGATCGCGTCGTTTCCGGTGACGATGCCGGCCGGCTCGAACTTGGTGAAGGTGAAGGCCTCCACGTATTCTTCCAGCGGCACGCCGTACTGGAGACCCAGCGAGATGGCGATGGCAAAGTTGTTCATCATCGCACGGAAGGCAGCGCCTTCCTTGTGCATGTCGATGAAGATTTCGCCGATGCGGCCGTCACCGAATTCACCGGTGCGCAGATAGACCTTGTGACCACCGACATTGGCCTTCTGGGTGTAACCCTGACGGCGGTTCGGAAGCTTTTCGCGCTCGCGGGTCACACGCTCGATGACGCGCTCGACGATCTTTTCGGTGATCTGAACGGCCTGGGCTGCGATCGGCTGCTGCATCAGCTCTTCGACGGCTTCTTCCGCATCGTCCTCGTCGATCAGCGAGGCGTTGAGCGGCTGGCTGAGCTTGGAACCGTCGCGATAAAGCGCGTTAGCCTTGAGAGCAAGCTTCCAGGACAGCATGTAGGCTGCACCGCAATCCTCGACTGTCGCCTCGTTCGGCATGTTGATCGTCTTGGAGATCGCACCCGAGATGAACGGCTGGGCAGCCGCCATCATGCGGATATGGCTTTCGACCGAGAGATAACGCTTGCCGATCTTGCCGCACGGGTTGGCGCAATCGAAGACGGCCAGATGCTCGTCCTTCAGGAACGGCGCGCCTTCGAGTGTCATCGCACCGCAGACGTGGATGTTGGCAGCCTCGATATCCTTCTTCGAGAAACCGATATGCTCAAGCAGGTTGAAGCTCATGTCGGCGAGCTGCTCGTCGGTAACCTTGAGGGTCTCCTTGAGGAAGTCGGTGCCGAGCGTCCACTGGTTGAAGACGAACTTGATGTCGAACGCAGCCTTGGTCGCGCCGTTGATCGCTTCGATCTTCTCGTCGGAAAAGCCCTTGGCTTTCAGCGAGCCGGGGTTGATGCCCGGAGCCTGGTTCAGGTTGCCGTGACCGATTGCATAGGCCTCAATTTCGGCAATCTGGCTTTCGGTGTAACCGAGCGTGCGCAGAGCTTCCGGAACCGCGCCGTTGATGATCTTGAAGTAGCCGCCGCCGGCGAGCTTCTTGAATTTCACCAGCGCGAAGTCGGGCTCGATGCCGGTCGTGTCGCAGTCCATCACAAGGCCGATCGTGCCGGTCGGCGCGATAACGGTCGTCTGGGCGTTGCGGTAACCGTGCTTTTCACCGAGTTCGAGCGCCTTGTCCCAGGCGGCCTTGGCATGGGTGGCCAGCGTCTGGTCCGGGTTTTCGTCGTGATAGAGCGGAACCGGATCGACGGAGAGCTGCTCGTAGCCGGTCGTCTCGCCGTAAGCGGCGCGGCGATGGTTGCGGATGACCCGCAGCATGCTTTCGCGGTTCGGCGCGAAGTTCGGGAACGGTCCAAGCTCACCGGCCATTTCGGCCGAGGTCGCATAGGAAATACCGGTCATGATCGCAGTCAGAGATCCGGCGATCGCACGGCCTTCCTTCGAGTCGTAGGGAATACCCGACGACATCAGGAAACCGCCGATGTTTGCGTAGCCGAGGCCGAGCGTGCGGTACTGGTAGGAGAGTTCGGCGATTTCCTTCGACGGGAACTGCGCCATCATCACCGAGACTTCGAGAACGACGGTCCACAGGCGAACGGCATGTTCGTAGTCTGCGATCGCGATGTTCTTCGTAGCCTTGTCCTTGAACTGGAGAAGGTTGAGCGAAGCAAGGTTGCAGGCCGTGTCGTCGAGGAACATGTATTCCGAGCACGGGTTGGAGCCGCGGATCGGCCCACCGGCCGGCGAGGTGTGCCAGTCGTTCATCGTCGTGTTGAAGTGGATGCCCGGATCGGCGGATGCCCATGCGGCGTAAGAAATCTGTTCCCACAGATCCTTGGCCTTCAAGGTCTTCATTACCTTGCCGTCCTTGCGGGCGGTCAGGTTCCACTCGCCGTCGTTTTCAACCGCACGAAGGAAGTCGTCCTTCAGCGAGACGGAGTTGTTGGAGTTCTGGCCGGATACCGTGAGGTAGGCTTCCGAATCCCAGTCGGTGTCATAGGTCTTGAATTCAAGATCCTTGTAACCCTGCTGGGCGAACTGGATGACGCGCTTGACATAGTTTTCCGGAACCAGATCCTTCTTGGCAGCGCGGATTTCGCGCTTCAGGGCCGGGTTCTTGGCCGGGTCGAAGCAATCGTCGTCAGAGCCTTCGCAATTGACGCAGGCCTTCATGATCGCCTTCAGGTGCTTGGCGACGATCTTCGAACCGGTGACGAGGGCAGCAACCTTCTGCTCTTCCTTGACCTTCCAGTTGATATATTCCTCGATATCCGGATGGTCGATATCGACAACGACCATCTTGGCCGCACGGCGGGTCGTGCCGCCCGACTTGATCGCGCCGGCTGCCCGGTCGCCGATCTTGAGGAAGGACATCAGGCCGGAGGAACGGCCGCCGCCGGAAAGTTTTTCGCCTTCGCCGCGCAGATGGGAGAAGTTGGAGCCGGTGCCGGAACCGTATTTGAACAGGCGTGCCTCGCGAACCCACAAGTCCATGATGCCGCCTTCATTGACCAGATCGTCGCCGACGGACTGGATGAAGCAGGCATGCGGCTGCGGATGTTCATAGGACGACTTGGACTTCGTCAGCTTGCCGGTGAAGGGGTCGACATAGAAATGGCCCTGGCCGGGACCATCGATGCCATAGGCCCAATGCAGGCCGGTGTTGAACCACTGCGGGGAATTCGGAGCGACGCGCTGCGTGGCGAGCATGTAGGCAAGCTCATCCTTGAACGCTGCCGCATCTTCTTCCGTGGAAAAGTATTTGCCCTTCCAGCCCCAATAGGTCCAGGTGCCGGCAAGACGCGTGAACACCTGGCGGGCATCGGTCTCGGGACCATACTGCTCGTCCTTCGGCAGATCCTTCAGTGCCTTCTCATCGGCAACCGAACGCCACAGAAAGGAGGGAACATCGTTCTCTTCGACCTTCTTCAGGAATTTCGGAACGCCGGCCTTGCGGAAATACTTCTGGGCCAGAACGTCAGTCGCGACCTGAGAGAACTGCGCGGGCACGTCGATATCGGCAAGGCGGAAGACGATTGAGCCATCCGGATTGCGGATCTCGCTGGTCGCCTTGCGGAACTCGATGGTTCCGTAAGCGCCTGTCTCAGGCTTCGTGAAACGACGTTCGATGCGCATTGCCTCTAGTCCCTCATCTTTTGTCGCCATATAGGCGCACGTGTTCGATGCGGCCGCTCTCCATCATGGGCAGCCGGCTGAAATTCCATCCAGACTCATTGGATGTCTATCTGTATATTGTGCTGCATGATGACTGCCAACACTAAATATAGTATTAACAACATGTTTATGCCAGCCCAATCACCGTCTTGGCAGTGATTTTCAGAGCGCACGAAAACCCGTCACCCGGCTGTCTGTCAAAACACGCCCTGCGCTCGATTGTTTCCATAAAACTCGAAAAAGAACCGGCCTCGTTACTCCCGGTCCAGTCGCCGCCGCAACATATGTTTATTCATGCCGGAAAGGAGCTGATTCGGTCAAGACGTAGCCGGTAGGAGTTTCTAAACCACAAGATATTGTGGCCGGTGCCTGTGGATAACGGGGAATAAAAAACAGCTAGGATTCTCAAGTGCTTGGCGGAAATGGCTGAAACTTGCGCGAGGCTTGCCGATTTGGATTGTGGCGCGATCGGGGCAGATCCGCGGCGCTGGAAGCCCTTTCTGAACGGGCATTTTAGCATCTGGCCATACCATATTGAGACATATGGGTAACACGGCCATCCAAATGTAGAAAAGTCCGCCATCCTGTGGATGACGGACTGGCTATTGACACCAAAACGGCAGGGCAGGGTGTGCGTTAACGCATATCATGCTGCTGGTGGTTGCTGTATCTGCGAGCCACTATCTGTTGTGGCTCGCGGTTTGAATAAGGTTAACCCCGGTGTCCCTTCGCTATCGGCTCCTGATATGTGAAGCCCATATCCCAGGGGAAATAGATCCAGGTGTCCTGGGAAACCTCGGTAACGAAGGTATCGATCGTCGGTACGCCCGATGGCTTTGCATAGACGCAGGCGAAATGCGCCTTGGGCAGCATTTCGCGCACTTCCTTTGCCGTCTTGCCGGTGTCGGTCAGGTCATCGACGACAAGAATGCCTTCGCCGCCGTTTTCCAGAAGCTCGGGTGCGATGCCCTTGAGCAGGATCGTATCGCCCTGATTGACATAGTCATGGCGCGTGGCGATGCAGACCGTATCGATCAGACGAATATTGAGTTCGCGCGAAATGATCGCTGCCGGCACAAGGCCGCCGCGGGTGATGCAGACGATCGCCTTGAACTCCTGGCCGAGGCCGGAGAGACGCCAGGAGAGCGCACGGGTATCGCGGTGAAATTGGTCCCAGGAAACGGGGAAGGCTTTTTCGGGAAGAGACATGAGGGTTCTGCCAAGTACAAGAGAGTTTCGTTGGCTCTCGCTAATAGCGGCAGATGCGGCAGGAAGGCAAGCGGGCCTTGCCGGAACGGCTGCACATGCGGCCAGATATGGCCTTAATCCTCTGCATAACGAACATGCCTTTAAGTAGTAATGGAGCAAGCGATGGACGAACTGGAAAAAGCAGCCCGAGGTTTGCTTTATGATGCGAACTACGATCCTACGGTTCTGGAAAAGCGCAAGGCGGCCAAGCGCATCCTGCATCGGTTGAATACGCTTTCGCCGGATGAAAACGACGAGCTTGTAAAATTGATCCGCAGCCTGCTCGGCCGGATCGGCCAAAATTTCGTCTTTGATGGTTCATTTCACTGCGACTACGGCTTCAACATCGAGATCGGCAACGATTTCTATGCCAACGTCAACCTTGTCATTCTCGATGGCGCAAAAGTCACAATCGGCAACAATGTCTTCATTGCGCCGAATGTCGGCATCTACACTGCCGGCCACCCGCTGGATCATCAACGCCGCAACGCGGGCCTCGAATATGCGCTCCCGATCACGATCGGAAACAATGTCTGGATCGGCGGTGGGGTCTCGATCATGCCGGGCGTGACGATCGGAGATGGCGCGGTAATCGGCAGCGGTGCAGTGGTCACGCGCGATATTGCGCCGAATGTCGTTGCCGCAGGAAATCCTGCACGCGTCATCCGCGAGATCGCCGCGGAAGATGGAAAGCGTGAAAACTTCGGTCGGAAATAATCATTCTGTTTGAAGGTGAACAGCGCAGCGGCAATGAGATGCCGCTGCGCACAACTCAACGCGACAGAAGTGTCAGCGCCGTCATCGAATCGAGCAGGCTGCGTGTAACCCCGCCGAAGAACATCTCCCACCAGCGGGAATGTCCGTAGCCGCCCATCACGAGAAGATCGATGCTTCGGTCGGCAAGCCGGTTTTCGATCGCCGCAGCCGGCGAATTGCCGCCGCTGTCCTGCGTCGTCAAGGTCACGTCTATGCCATGGCGAGCAAGCGTCGCGGCGAGTTCAGCCCCGGCAAGTTCCCGATCTCGATCGCCCCGTTCAGGCGGATCGATGACCAGAACCTCGACCGATGAGGCCTGCTTGAGGAGCGGCAGCGAATCGAACGTCGCACGAGCTGCCTCGCGCGAACCGTTCCAGGCGATCAGCACGCGTTCGATCGGCTTCGGTTGTTTCAGCGTATAGGGGACGAGCAGCATCGGTCGCCCGCTTTCGAACAGAAAGGTTTCCAGGTCGGCGCGATGATCGGCCTGGGAAGGACTGCTCTGGTTGGCAACGATAAGGTCCGCTGTCCGCGCCACCTCCTGAACGGAACTGGACGCATAACCAGCTGCCAGCATATAGCTGCGCCATTCGGCTGAAAGTCCCTCGCGCGTCGCCTTTTGGCGAAAGATCTGCTCTATCGCCTGTGTTTCCTTCTGTGCGCTTTCCTGCAGGATCTCGATTGCAGTCGGATCGGGGATCTCCATCGGCGCAATCAGCGGCACGGCGGTCAGCGTTTCGGCATGAACGCCGACGAGATGCGCGGAAAACTGCTCTGCGATTGCGACCGCAAAATCGGTGATCTGACCTGCATTGCGTTGCGTGTCGAGAACGGCAAGAACAGTCTTGTAGGACATGGACATCTCCTCATTATCGGCTTCGTGTCGAGCCTTGCATTTAATAAGGTGGGGCTGCCGCGGCACGGGTCAACGGCCGCTGCCAAAGTGTCATGCGTCGGCGGTAGGATTGGCCGAAATCCCCTTGCGATCAAGGGCCGCGATCATCTCCGAAACGGCCTCGGCCGCCGCGTCCATCGTCTGTTCATCCCGCGCGCGCACGACGATTTCCGTCGAGAATTTCTTTCCGTCGAACCGTGGATAGGAGCCGATGCTGGTTTCGGGATGCGCCTTCTGGATATCGGCAAGCAGCGTGCCGATATCGCCTTCGCCATAGGGGCAGGAGACGGCGCGCGACAGCATCCTGGTTCCGCTGCGCAATGTCGGCAGAACATTGTCCACCATTGCCTGAAAGACCTGCGGTACGCCGGCCATCACATAGACATTCCCGATAACGAAACCGGGAGCTGTCGAGACCGGGTTGGCGATATGTTTCGCCCCTTCCGGCATCCGCGCCATGCGCTGGCGGGCAGGGGTGAATTCCATCTCCCGCCGCTTGTACATCTCGCCAAGCAGCGTCATCGCATCCGGGTCATAAATGCAGTCGACACCAAAAGCCTTGGACACGGCATCGGCAGTGATATCGTCATGGGTCGGGCCGATCCCGCCGGAGGTGAAGATGTAGTCATGACGCGCCCTCAAGGCATTGAGCGCCTCGACAATCGCATCTTCTTCATCCGCAACGATGCGAACCTCCTTGAGGTCGATCGCCGAAAGCGTGAGCATATCGGCCAGATGCCCGATATTCTTGTCCTTGGTGCGCCCCGAAAGCAGCTCATCGCCGATAGCGAGCATGGCTGCGGTAACAATGGAGGATGAGGCGGGATGATCGGACATGGCGGGCTCGCTTTCTGTAATGGCTGGACGTTAATCCGCCCGCCGCGGAATGCAATCCCGCCATGCGTCTTGATAACGCGCAAATTGAGCACGCCGTGCTGTGATCGTTCAAGAATAGTGGACACTGCGTCGTGGTGCTGCCGTCTGGCAGCGCATGCGACTGTCCGCTAGTTTCCAGCCACACGCTTGTTACAGGTCAGGTCAATGATCATCGAGTTCTTGAAAAAGTTGTTGAGTGGCGCACCTTCTGTAAGCTCTGCAACAGCGTCCACATCCTTAGAGGAAACGAAGAAAATGACGAAGGTTCTGGTTCTCTATTATTCTTCCTATGGCCATATCGAAAAGATGGCCTACGCTGTCGCCGAAGGCGCAAAGTCTGCCGGTGCCGATGTCACCGTCAAGCGCGTCCCGGAACTGGTTCCGGAAGACGTTGCCAAGTCCTCACACTTCAAGCTCGATCAGGATGCACCGATCGCGACCCCCGCCGAACTCGACCAGTATGATGCGATCATCGTAGGTTCAGGCACGCGTTTCGGCACAGTCACCTCGCAAATGCGCAATTTCTGGGATCAGACGGGCGGCCTGTGGGCAAGCGGCAAGCTGGTCGGCAAGGTCGGCTCGGTCTTCACGTCATCCGCCACCCAGCATGGCGGCCAGGAATCGACGATCCTCGGCTTCATTCCGACCCTGCTTCACCACGGCATGGCCGTTGTCGGTCTCCCCTATGCTTTCCAGGGCCAGATGGGCGTGGAAGCGGTCAAGGGCGGCTCGCCCTACGGTGCCTCCACCATCACCGACGGCGACGGCTCGCGCCAGCCTTCCGAAGTCGAACTGGAAGCCGCAAAGTTCCAGGGCGCACATGTCGCAAAGATCGCAGCCAAACTTTCGGCCTGATCGCGATTAGCCTTCACAGCCGAAATATGGGGAGCAGCGTTTGCTGCTCCCTTTTTGCTGTCTAGGTGCACTCACGGGCACAAAACCGCAATCCGCGACCACCTTTGTGCTTTTATGCGCCTCGTAGACCGGGTCGCTATGCGTGCTTGGTTATTTCATACCAATGAGTTGGGTATCTGGTGCGGACGGCGGGGATCGAACCCGCATGACCGAGGCCGAGAGATTTTAAGTCTCTTGCGTCTACCAGTTTCGCCACGTCCGCGTGCTGTTGCTTTTCAGGTAGATAGACGATTCCGTCAAGCGCAGCTTTACAAAACCGGCAGTTTTGTCTGTCTGTTTCGATCCTGTCTCTACTGAGCTGCCGAAGCCGAAAAAGAAGAGGCCGGCACGCTGTCGCACCAGCCTCTCGCCTTGACGTCTTCACATCTCGTTTCAGTCTAGAAGTTCTGCCGGCACCTTGCCGCCATTTTCCGACAGTTTTTTCATCAACGCCTTGTGCAGCCACATGTTCATCTTGGCGGAATCTCCCGTGTCGCCGGTATAGCCCAGTTCGGCTGCGAGTTCCTTTCGTTCGGCAAGGCTTGCATCCATGCCGAGCGCTTTCATGAGGTCGACGATCGAGTGACGCCAGTCGAGCTTCTGACCGCTCTTCTTGACCGCAGCATCGAGGATCGGCGCTACGTCGACAGGGCCTGACGCGGGCTGGCTTTGCGCCGGAGCAGCGGATGTCGCTGCCGGAGCAGCAGCCGAAGCGGATGCTGAAGGTGTGGCAGGCGCAGCCGTTGTGGCGGCAGGATTTTCAGCCGCCGCTGCAGGCGAGCCGAAGATCGCATTCTTGATCTTGCTGAAGATGCTCATTGGTCCTCTCCTCAAAGTTAGACGAAAAAGAAACTAGTGCATCGAGTAAGCGAGGAAATGGGGTGAATGTCGAAACAACGCGAATTCTCATCAATGCAGCTTTACGGACGCGACAACCTGCTGAACTGACGTTGACGCGGCATGCACCGGATCTATGTCCTCAGGACAACGGGAGAGAAAACATGATCCGGATATTGATGTTCTTTTTGCTGGCGATCTTCGCCGGCTCGGCAGCGCGTGCCGAAGGCACGGTGAAGGAAGGCCAGTTCATGGCCAGCCGCATTCTTGGAAAGAACGTCGAGTTCACGCTTTATCTGCCACCCGGCTATGGCCGCGATGACAGGCGCTATCCGGTCATCTACCTGATGCATGGCGGCGGTGATGGCCAGAACCAGGATTGGTATCGCTTCGGCAACGCCAATCTCGTATTCGACAGGCTGATCGAAAGCGGCGAAGTGCCGCCGTTCATCGCCGTTACGCCCGAAGGCCGCCGTGATGACGCCAACAGGTTCAACACCTATTATATGAACGACGCGGACGGCCAGTATCTGTGGCAGGATATGTTCGTGAAGGAGTTCGTGCCGCATGTGGAAAAGACTTTCCCGATCATTCCCGGCAAGAAATCCCGCGGCATTCTCGGCCTTTCGATGGGCGGTTATGCGGCAATCGCCTTCTCCATGAAATATCCCGATCTTTTCGCCGGTGCCGCGGCTTTGAGCGCTGCATTCCGTACAGACCAGCAGATTGTCGATATGGATCAGGCTGGCTATGATCGCCGCTACGGCAAGGCTTGGGGGGTCGGATTGACCGCCCGCGATCGCCTCAACCAGAAATATTACGCCAACAGTGTCCTGGATCTGGCCGACAAGACCTCGGTGGACGAAATCGCCAAGACCGAACTCTACATCGATTGCGGCTCATACGACGATTTCTTCGTCGGCAATGCCGAACTGACCCTGAAGCTGCAGAAACTCAAGGTGCCGCATCGCTTCATGGCGCGGGAAGGCGGTCATGACTGGACGTATTGGCGCACCGGACTGCCTCAAGCGACCACCTTTCTTGGAAATATTTTCCATCAATAACAGAATACTGGGAAGGAATGCTAATGTTTCACTGAAACATTGTTGCGAACAGGGAACCGTTCGGCCGAGAAACGGGCTTGGTCTTCCTCGGTCAGCTGTGGCATAGCGGAGAAAATCTTGATGATCCGTGGATGGTTTAAGTGATGAAGACAGGTGTGGAAGATGCCAAGGCGGCGATGCGGACGATCTTTCCCGAGACGCCGCTCCAGTTGAACGAGCATCTGAGCCGCCGTTACGGCGCAGATATCTGGCTGAAGCGCGAGGACCTGTCGCCGGTCCGTTCCTACAAGATCCGCGGCGCCTTCAATTTTCTGCGCAAGGCAATTGCAGCCGGCGCGACAGGCAAGACTTTCGTCTGCGCCTCGGCCGGAAATCATGCCCAGGGCTTCGCCTTCGTCTGCCGTCATTTCGAAGTGCCGGGCGTGGTCTTCATGCCGGTCACGACACCACAGCAGAAGATCGACAAGACCCGCACCTTTGGCGGCGAATTCATCACCATCAAACTGATCGGCGATATTTTCGACCAATGCTATGCGGCGGCGCGCACCCATGTGGATGAGATCGGTGGCATGATGGTGCCACCCTTCGATGATCTGGATATCATCGAGGGGCAGGCGACCGTTGCCGCTGAAATCGAAACGCAGCTGCCGGATGGTGTGATCCCGGACATGGTCATTCTTCCGGTTGGCGGTGGTGGCCTTGCCTCCGGCGTCACCGGTTACTTTAAGGACATCGTACCGGCTGACGGCTTCGTATTTACCGAGCCGACGGGCGCTCCGAGCCTGAAGAAAAGCCTTGAAAACGGATCGCCGGTCACGCTGCCGAAGGTCGACAATTTTGTCGATGGCGCCGCAGTCGCGCGTATAGGCGCTCTCAATTTCGAAGCGCTGAAAGGTTTTTCCTCGACGCAGGTCATGCTGGTTCCCGAAAACGCGATCTGCGTCGCGATGACCGACATGCTGAATGTCGAAGGCGTGGTGCTGGAGCCGGCAGGTGGCCTTTCCATCACTGCGCTTTCCCTTTTTGCCCCGGAAAAGATCGCAGGCAAGACAATCGTTTGTGTTGTCTCGGGCGGCAATTTCGATTTCGAGCGACTGCCGGATGTGAAAGAGCGGGCCATGCGTTATGCGGGCCTGAAGAAGTATTTCATCCTGCGTTTGCCCCAGCGTCCCGGCGCTCTGCGCGATTTCCTCAATCTTTTGGGGCCGGATGACGATATCGCCCGGTTCGAATATCTGAAGAAATCGGCCCGCAATTTCGGCTCGATCCTGATCGGCATCGAAACCAAGGCTCCTGAAAATTTCGCAGGCCTGTATGAGCGGTTCGAAGCCGCAGGGCTTGGATACGAGGACATCACCGAAAACGAAATCCTCGCCAACCTGATTATCTGATGGGGTGGCGCTCCCGGCCTGAAACGTTTACAGCCAAAGGGTGCGCTTCGGCGTCGGGAGCAATGTGGTAGGCAAGATTCATGGCATCGTTTTTCTCTTCTCTCTTCTCCGCCTTCTCAGGCAAGGATAAATCGGCCCAGACTGCCAAGGGCGCCGAACCCGTTCCTTACAAGGATTGCCTGATCTATCCGGCGCCGATGCCCGAAGGTGGCCAGTATCGTCTGGCCGGCCGGATCGAGAAGGAAGTTGATGGCGAGACGCTGGTGCGCCACATCATCCGTGCCGACATGTTCTCATCCATGGAAGATGCCGTGACCTTCACCACCCGCAAGGCAGAGCAGATCATCGACCAGAACGGCCCCTCGCTGTTTTCCGGTGGCGAAAAGTCTCGCTCAGCCTGATTTCGGTAAGGTCCTGTTCAATCATTGGTGACCGGGGCCGCCGCGATACTCACTCAATATTAAAACCTGCCATCTAGGTTCGCTGGACATTTATCAATTTTCAGCGGCTTTTCGATGATGTCACAGCGGCTCTACTTGATGCACGTTGTATGGTTTTTTGCGGCGATCGTTTTTTCGGCCTCTTATGCCTACGCTGAAAGCATCGTCTCCGGCGATCACCCGATTTCGCCGGTGATCGACGATATCAGGATCATTGTTGTGGCAGCCTGCGTGGTGCTCACGCAGGTCGGTTTGCTGTTCCGGGCAGCCGGTGCGGGGCGGCCGAGCAATGCCTTCCTGGTCGCCAAGGCAAATCTTCTTGGCTTTGTTCTTGCTGTCGTCGCCTTTGCTCTCGTCGGAGTCACACTGGCTTTCGGTCGATCGCAGATGTTTCCGTTCGGAACCGGGCCAGGCCTCTCGCTGTTCGACGATGTTGTATCCGGTCAGGCTGCAATGATCCTCTTCCATCTTATGCTCGGCGGCGTGGCCATCACCATCTTTTCCGGCGCCATCGCAGAGCGGATGGCCCCTAGAGCCATGGTTCTCGGGTGTCTGTTCATGGCAGGGCTGGCCTATCCGGTATTTCTTCATTGGGTGCGGGGGGATATGCTTTTCCCCAATCTGACGGCATTTCTAGCCAGTCTCGATTTTGTAGATCTCGCCGGTGGAATTTCTGTGCACGCGACCGCGGGATGGATCGTTCTTGCGGCCTTCATGGTGATCGGCTCGCGGTTCGAAGTCCATGGCCGCAAGATCATTTTGTCAACAGCCGGAGCATTGCTGCTCTTCGCCGGCTGGGTTGGATTGAATGGCGGCTTTGCCATGGCGTATGGCGCGAGCGTGCCTGCCGTCATCGCCAATTCGCTACTGGCTGGCGGGATGGGAGCCTGCATTGGTTATCTGATCGGTCTTCGCAAGCGGCGACAGGCTGCGCCGGAGCATCTCATTGTGGGTATGCTGGGCGGAGTGGCGGCCGTAACCTCAGGCGCTGGCCTTCTCGATGTCCGCGGCGCATTGATAATGGGGGCGGCTGGCGGTGCCGTGGCGATTGGCGGCAACCTTTTCGTGGCCCGCATATTGAAGGTGAATGATCCGAGGGGGGCAGTGGGTATCTACGCTTTTGCCGGGTCCGCGGGCGCGGTTCTGTTGCCACTGGTTGCGCCGCTCGTACATCTGCCTGCGGAAAGCCGCTTGGAGCAGATCATTGTCCAGATTGTCGGTGTCGGCATCAATTTCTATTGGGCGTTTGGCGCGAGCTATCTTTTCTTCCGGCTTCTCGATCGCCTCATGGTCATTCGCAGGGAGGACGACGCTGCGGATGGGCGCGATGAAGTGATAGCGGAGTGGTCGCGCCAATATGATGATGCTGAACGCGTCGCTGCTCTCGCAAAGGCGACATTTGAAGCAATCATGATCCACCGCGACGGCGTCGTGGTGGATGGCAACGAGGAACTGGCAAAGCTGGTCGGCCGCCCTTTGCCTGACTTGATCGGTCGCTCCATCTTCGATTTCCTGCGGGACGGGCAGGCGATCGGTGTGTCCGAGATCATACAGCTCAACGATGACGCAAGGCACGAAATCTCCATTCAGCTGCCGGACGGAACTCTGGTGCCGGTGGCAGCCCGTGGTCGTGACATTACCTTCCATGGCGAAAAGGCGCGCGTCGGCTGTTTCGTCGACCTCACGGAACGAAAAGAGGCAGAGAAGCATATTCGATACCTGGCGCTGCATGATCCGCTGACCGGTTTGCCGAACCGGGTGCTGT
The DNA here is from genome assembly GCA_002376235.1 of Neorhizobium sp. UBA3556. Lineage (GTDB taxonomy): Bacteria > Pseudomonadota > Alphaproteobacteria > Rhizobiales > Rhizobiaceae > Neorhizobium. Next base: position 63,230 of record DFNX01000016.1, read on the forward strand.
TCACGGAAAGCCTGAACGAGATCATGGCGCATCCCGGCAACGGCCCTGCTTTCGGCATCGCGATGATCGATCTCGATCGTTTCAAGGACATCAATGACATTCACGGTCATCAGGCTGGTGATGCGGTCATCAGCGAAGTCTCTGCAAGGTTGATGGCGGCCGCAGGGCCGCGGGATATTGTGGCCCGCCTTGGAGGCGATGAATTCGCAGCCATTTTCGGAGGCGAACCGACGCTGGAAGATCTGGAGGCCTTCGGGGCGCGCTTGCTCGCCGCCATGGCGGTGCCGATCGATATTCGGCGAGACGAGCCGGTGAATGTCACGCTCAGCATCGGCGCGGCTCTCTTCCCGGACCACGCAGCAGATAAGGATGCGCTTGTCGGCTGTGCCGATATCGCGCTCCATTACGCCAAAACGTCCGGCAGAAATGCCTTCCGCCTGTTTCGTCGCGGCATGAACGATCTGATTGAAAAACGTCGTATGCTGGAAACCGATCTGGAATTGGCTTTGCACCAGGGGCAGTTCGAGCTTTATCTGCAGCCACGGGTTTGCGCCAATGATGTCTCCATCAGTGGCTATGAGGCGCTGTTGCGCTGGAGCCATCCGGTGCGAGGTATGGTCAGCCCGGCGGACTTCATCCCCGTTGCCGAGGCATCGGGCAAGATCATCCAGTTAGGCGAATGGGTTCTGGCTGAAGCTGTCAGGTTGCTGGATCATGTTGATGGCCACATCAGCGTCAATGTCAGCCCGCTTCAGTTCCGCCATGGCGATTTTATCGCCAATCTCGCGGATCTTTTGCACAAAACCGGTGCCGATCCTCGTCGCATCGAGCTGGAAATCACCGAGAGTGTGCTGATCGACGATGACAAGCGGGCGGTTCATATTCTGGATGAATTGAAGCGCATGGGGTTCACCATTGCCCTTGACGATTTCGGCACCGGTTATTCGTCGCTCAGCTACCTGAGCCGTTATCCGTTCGATACGCTCAAGATAGACCGGAGTTTCGTTGCCAATCTTGGGGTTGATGACAAGGCGCGCATGATCGTGCGAACTATCATCGATCTAGGCACAGGCTTGGGAATGAACGTCGTCGCCGAAGGTGTGGAAACGCCGGAGGAGGCGCGGTTCCTCACCCAGGCGGGCTGCCATGAATTGCAGGGATATCTTCTCGGGCGCCCTGCAAAAGTATCGGGGATGATCCGCAACGTCGATCCCACGATCGTTGCTCAGCTCAGATATGCAAGGGTGAACGGGCCGGGTAATCACGGTCGCGAATTCGAACGGGACGAAAACACGCGCCTGGTTGGCTAATTTGCGCAGGATCAGCCGGGACTTGAGGGAAACTTAACTGAGGCGATCCTAAAAGAACCTATTCTCAATGGCGCAAGGAGCGCCCATGCATTGGCTTAATCTCGGCGTGTTTCTGATTGAAGCGGTCGTTTATTTCTCCGTCATGACGGCGTTCCTGCATTTTCGGCGTCCGCTGGGCCTTGGTGTGTTCCTGGCTGCGCTCGGCGTCATGCATTTCATGGAAACCTATCTGGCGGCGGTCTTCTATGTTCAACTGCCGTTCGGAACAGTCTCGCCAGGCTCCTCCATCTTTTTTGCCGGCAAGCTGATGATGATCCTGATGTTGTACATCAAGGAAGATGCAGCAACGGTGCGTCAGCCTATCTACGGCCTGTTTTTGGGCAACCTGCTGACGGTCGGCATTGCGCAGATCCTGCAATTGCATGCTGCCGTGACGCTTCCAGGCGGCCGCGCTGCGGACATGGGCTTCCTCGACGAGATGGGCTGGCTCATGGTCTGGGGCACGACCATTCTCTACATTGATGCCATTGCCATCATCCTGCTCTACGAGCGGCTGGGACGTTTTGTCGAGAATGTGGTGCTACGCTTCGCAATCAGCGGCGCCATGATTCTGACATTCGACCAGGTCGCGTTCTTCTCGGTGCTCCATATCCTGCTCGGTGTGCCTTTGCCGGTCTTCTTCGGCGGCTGGTATGCGAAGCTGTTGGCAGTGATGCTCTATTCAGGTCTTTTTGCCATCTATCTGAGGATCGACCAGAATGATCCCTGGTCCGCGTCTTCCCGGCAGATCAAGGACATCTTCCACGATCTGACCTTCCGGGAGCGATACCAGGCATTGCTGGCCAAGGCCGGAGTGGACGGGCTGACCGGTCTGTTCGACCGTAGCCGTTACGAGATGGACGGGCCGGAACTGGTGAGAAAATGCCTTGCCATGCGCCAGTCGGTCAGCATGGTCATCGTTGATGCTGACCACTTCAAGGAGGTCAATGATCGCTTCGGCCATCAGCGTGGTGACGCCGTGCTCAAGGACTTGGCCACCTGTCTGAACAGAAGTGCGCGCGCGAGCGATCATCTGTCCCGTTTCGGCGGCGAGGAGTTTGTGCTCCTCTTGTCCGACACCGATCATGAGAAGGCTCTGGAAGTGGCCGAGCGCCTTCGCCAGGATGTGGGTGCCAATATCACGCGTCCGGACGGTGCCTCATTGACAGTCTCGGTCGGCGTTGCGACTGCGCCCGAAGATGGCCGCACGCTGGATCTCATCTTGAGCAGGGCAGATGAGCGGCTTTATCAGGCAAAAAATAACGGCCGTGATAGGGTTCACGGCCGTCATGGAAAGTTCTGAACGTATTCAGTAAATCAGGCGGCGAGCGCCAGCTGCTGGGTCCGTTCCTGTGCCGAAGCGATTGCCTTTTCGAAAGCTTCCGGACCGAAGGCCGTGCCTTCGACATAGATGACTTCGACATCCGTCATGCCCATGAAGCCGAGAACGGTCTTGAGGTAAGGAACGGCATGGTTCATCGCCATGGCCGGCCCCTCGGAGTAGATGCCTGCGGCGGAAAGAACGACATAGACCTTCTTGTTGGTGGCAAGACCCTGCGGGCCTTCGGCGGTGTAGCGGAAGGTCAGGCCTGCGCGGGCAACGTTGTCGATCCAGCTCTTCAGCTGCGAATAGATGTTGAAGTTGATGAGGCCGGTTGCGAGCACGACGGTGTCGGCGGCCAGCAGTTCGGTGGTCAGCTTGTCCGACAGTTCGGCGGCAGCCGCTTCTTCGGCATTGCGCTGATCGGCAGGCTTGCGGATGGCCGAGGTCGTAACGGTGTCGAGATGGGCGATCGGGTTCTGACCGAGGTCGTGGCTGACGACGGTCGAGCCTGGGTTCTTCGCCTTCAGCTTATCGACGAATTCGTTGGCGATCTTGGTCGAAAGGGATTCGTCGCCGCGCGGGCTGGAGGTGACGAGAAGAATGGAAGACATGGTGCCAATTCCTTGATTTGTCTTGGAGGTCTTTGTCGACCTCGATATGCGGGGCGAGACTGGAGGCTCGTGTAACTGACAAATAGGTCTGGACCGTCATCGATAAAACGGGGATAATATCGAAGGTTCCTATCGAATATCTGGATAGCTTTCATGGATGCCAATCCGACCCTCGACCAGTTGCAGGTCTTCATCGCCGTCGCGGAAACCGGAAGCTTTTCGGCCGCGGCCCGCTCGCTCAACCGGGCGCAATCGGTCGTCAGCTATACGATCGGCAATCTCGAGGCTCAGCTTGAAGTCACGCTTTTCGAGCGCAGCGGGGCACGCCAGCCAAAACTCACCGAGGCGGGCAGAGCGATGCTGGCCGACGCCCGCCGGATCGTTGCAGACCTACAGGTCATGCGGTCGCGCGCCAAGGGCATAAGGCAGGGGCTTGAGGCGGAAATCACGCTGGCGATCAGCGTCATGGTTCCGGCCGATGCGCTGGTCGCCGAATTGAAGGAGTTCAGGACGGAATTCCCGACCGTCGCGCTCAACCTCAATGTCGGCGAACTCGGCATGGTGATGAACCTTGTAATGAACGGCAAGGCGGATATCGGCATCGGCGGGGCTTTGCTGAAACAGGACGATTCCCTGATTGCCGAAAAAATCGGTCACGCATTTCTGCTGCCGGTCGCAGCCGCGGATCATCCTCTTGCAAGGCTCGGGCGTCCGCTGACGCTTGCCGATGTCCGCGAAGAGACGCAGCTTGTCGTCACCGACGCATCGGGAATTACCGCAGGCCGCGATTTCAACGTTCTCTCCTACAAGACCTGGCGGGTCAGCGACATCGCCACCAAGCATCATCTCGTCAGGGGTGGTCTCGGCTGGGGCGGCTTGCCGGCATCTTTGGTGCGGGATGATGTGCGTGACGGCAATCTTGTCGTGCTCGATATCGAAGCCTACGAGCAGGGCGAATATCCGCTTTACGCGCTGCGCAGGACGGCAAGCCCGCCCGGTCCCGCCGGGCAGTGGCTGATCGACAGCTTCGCCCGCCGGCTTTCGACCTGCCCGAACAAGCAACATTTCACCACCGCGCTCCACGCCGATATCGACAAGCCCGCCTATACCGAGGCTGCCGAATAGGCGCATCACGCTCGAAGATCGTCAGCCTTGCCTGAGTGCGTTACAGCACCAGCGTGCCGGAAATGCATGTCGCGACGTCGCCACCGATCCAGATATCGTCGCCGACCTTGTCGACATGTACCCGCCCGGCGCGGCCAAGAACGGTGCCCTGTGCCGCAACATAGCTTTCCGGCGCAATCCCGGAGCCAATCAGCCACTGTGCCAGACCGGCATTGAGACTGCCTGTCACCGGGTCCTCTGTTCCGCGATTGCTGAAGGCGCGCACTTCAAACTGCGCGTCTTCGCCGTCGATCGACGGATCGAAACGGCCGACCAGTCCGACGCGCATGCCTGCGAGAACCGAAAAATCCGGTTTGATGGCCAAGACATCCGAACGCGAGGGCAGGCGCACGCCAATCCAGTCCGGCCCGTTCTCGACCCAGTTCGCGTCTTCGATCGTCGCCGCCGATATGCCTAGCCCTTTGGCGATCCTGTCGATCAGCGCCGGCTCCACGGAACCGCTGCGCGTCAGCGGTGGTGCGGCAAAAGCGAGCCGCTTGCCATCGCGTCGGATGCGCACCAGCCCGGCACCGCATTCCTGCACGATCTCCCCCTCGGGTGCATTCGCCGCCTGGCTCAGCCAGACATGCGCGCTGCCAAGCGTCGGATGTCCCGCAAAAGGCAGTTCCTGCGTCGGCGTGAAAATCCGCACCCGATAATGCGCCTCCGCCATCGTCGGCTTCAGAAGAAAGGTGGTCTCGCTGAGATTGGTCCAGTTGGCAAAAGCCTGCATCTGCGCGTCATCGAGTTCGTCCGCGCCAACAACGACGGCAAGCGGATTGCCGCGCATCGGCTGGCTGGAAAACACATCGACCTGCTGGAAAGAGAATATGGGCATGGAGAATACTGCATCCGGTTGAAACGAAAACGGCAGCCTTTCAGCTGCCGTTTGATTCCGCAAATGATTTGCCAGGTGGCCGATTGTCTCACAGCACCAGCCGGAACTTCGCAAAACCGTTTTCACCGTCGCCGGCATCCTCGATCTTGGCGCCTTTGATCTCTCCGGCGAAATGACGTCCCTTCGGACCGCTCTCGAACACCGCCGTCGTTCCCGGCAGCGGTTTGAACGACCAGTTGTCGTCGGCGGACGGATTGATCGTTCCCTGCTCGACGATATAGCGCACGATCACGTCACGATTGGTATCGGGCGCCACGAAGATCAGCTTGTCGGCCGCGATTTCCGGGAATTTGCCGCCACCACCGGCCCGGTAATTGTTCGTCACGACAACGAATTTCTGTGCCAGGTCGATCGGTTTTCCGTCGAATTTCAGATCGGTGATGCGCTGCGCATCGGCATTGATGAGCTTGCCATCCTTGTCGAAGCGCACCGGTTGCGAAAGATCGATTTGATAAGTCACGCCGTCGATGACGTCGTAATTATAGGATGGGAAACCGTCATTGATGAGCGGCGCATCCTTCGTGCCGGCCTTGACCTGGTTGAACATGCCGGCCGACATTTCCAGCCAGTTTTTCACCTGCTCGCCGGTAATCAGCACAGCCTGGACTGTATTCGGATAGAGATAGAGGTCGGCGACGTTCTTGATCGCGATGTCGCCCGTAGGCACGTCGGTGTAGTATTCGGCGCCGCCACGCCCGCCTGCCTTGAACGGTGCCGCTGCCGAAAGTACCGGATAATCCTTGTAGGGACCATCCTTCAGCATCTCTCTGATATACCAGGTCTGCGCATTGGAGACGATCTGCACCGACGGGTCGTCGGCCACCAGCGCGAAATAGGAATAGAGCGGCGCGGATGTCTTGCCGACGGCGCGGCGTACATAGGCAAGCGTCGCCTCATGCTCGGCCTTGGCAGCAGTCAGCATTTCCGGCTTGTCCTTGACGTCGGCGACCACCTTGCGGTTCTCGTCGCGATGGTAGATCGGCCGTGCCTCGGAAGTTGAGGAAATGATCTTCCAGCTATTGCCGTCCTTTTCGAGGAGAAGATCGATCAGGCCCATATGCGAGCCCCAGAAACCGGCCATCACCGCCGGCTTACCCATCAGCGTGCCCTTCTTTGCGTCCGCGCCGGCAATTCCGTCAAAATCCTTCGGGCCGGGGAAGACGAGATGCTGGTGGCCGGTAAAGATCGCGTCGATACCTTCGACACCGGCGAGATAAAGCGAGGCGTTTTCCATCCGCTCGCTCTGGCCGGAACCGTCGATGCCGGAATGCGAAAGCGCGATCACGATATCGGCGCCGTCCTCCTTCATCTGCGGCACCCAGGCCTTGGCGGCATCGACGATATCGCGCGTCTGTGCCTTACCTTCCAGGTTCTTGGCGTCCCACACCATGATCTGCGGCGGCACGAAGCCGATGAAGCCGATCTTGATCGGAGAGGTCGCCCCCGAGCCGTCACGGATCTGCTTTTCGATGATCACATAGGGCTTGAAGAAAAGCTCATCCTTTTTGGCATCAGATGCCAGTATGCCTTTGGTAAGGTTGGCGCAAACATAGGGAAATCCGGATCCGGAGAGAGCCTTGAACATGAAGTCGAGGCCATAGTTGAATTCGTGATTTCCGAGTGTGCCGACATCATAGCCGAGCACGCTCATGGCTGTGATGACCGGGTGTTTGTCACCCTCCTTCATGCCGCGCTCATAGGCGATATAGTCGCCGAGCGGATTGCCCTGCAGAAAGTCGCCATTGTCAACCAGCATCGAATTGCCGGCCTCGGCGCGGATCGCGTCGATCAGCGACGCGGTACGGGAAAGCCCCAGCGTGTCGTTCGGCTTGTCTGCGTAATAGTCATAGGGAAATACATGAACATGGATATCCGTCGTTTCCATGATCCGCAGATGCGCCTGGTTGGCCTGCGCTCGAGCCGCAAACGGGTGCATCATCACAAGCGCGGATGAAGCGGCGATACCGCCGAGAACCGAACGGCGCGACATCGCGAGAATTGAAGTTGAAGATGGCATGAAATCTCCCCTGGGTCATGAAATGGCGTCACACTAGGCTCATTCGCATGAACCCGCATCACCAAAATGACAGGGGTATTATCTCGCTGCGCTCTATCGCCTCAGGACCGGATTGACGTCCTGATGGAAGAAACGGAAATAGGCGGCAACCTGCGCCGCGGCGTTGGTGTTGGGGCGAAACTGGATGCCGAGTCGTCCGCTATGGTTCCATTTGACGATACCTTCCAGAACGCCGAGTTCCTCGCTCTCGATCCGCACGGGGCTGCCGACGGATGCGCCGAACGGCGCGCTGAGATCGAGTGCCAGGCCGCTGACCGAAATGTCGACGATCCTGCCATTCACCGACTGCCCGTAATATTTCAGCGTTCCGGGGATACGCGCCTTCCGCCGAGGGGCAGAGCGAACTTTCATGTTGAGGTTGTTGACGGCCACAGCCCGATCCTCCTGTTCTTTTGCCCGATCCTAGCTGACATGAATTGAGACGCCTTTATTTTTTGTCCCAAAATTGTATCGGAGCGATTAAACCTTGCTTTACTTCCTGCGGCGTCTGGTCCGAATGGATGGCACGAGAGGGATGATTCCCTTTTGCGGAGGAACGCGCATTTGCCCGCACATATCATGGATGTCGAAATGACCGTCGGGCCTGGGAAATGAGCACATCGGTCGTTCTCCTGGCATTGCTTGCAGCCATCCTTCATGCCAGCTGGAATGCCTTCCTGCGTTCCGGCGCGGATCGCTTCTGGATGATGACGGTGATGAACCTCGCCATCACGGTCGCGGCCCTTCCTGTTGCGCTGATTTTTCCTCTGCCGGTCGCCGATGCCTGGCCCTATATCATCGGCTCATCGCTGTTTCAGGTCGCTTACGGCCTGCTGCTCGTCGCTGCCTACAGGCATGGCGAACTGGGACAGGTTTACCCGATCATTAGAGGCAGTGCGCCGCTTCTGGTCACGGCTGGCAGTTTCTTCCTGATGGGAGAGGTGCTGCAGCCGCTCGCCATGCTCGGCGTTCTCCTGATCGTGCTCGGCATCATGACGCTCGCGCTCGGCAAGGCGAGGGCGTCCGGCGCATCCATGCTGTTTGCGCTCGCAACGGGTGTGGCGATTGCCGGCTATTCCACGCTCGATGCGATCGGCATCCGGGTGGCGGTAGAACGTCCGCCCTACATCGCCTGGGTGTTCATTTTTCCGGGGCTTCTCCTGACCGCAGCCTACATGATCATGCGCGGTCCGCTGAGAATAGACATTCGTTCACCGGAAACGCGCAAAGCGATTGGCGGCGGCTTGGTTTCTCTCCTCTCCTACGGCACGGTTCTGGTCGCTTATTCGCTGGCCCCGGCAGGGCCTGTCTCGGCTCTGCGTGAAACCAGTGTCGTCTTCGCTGCCCTTATCGGCTGGAAGTTCCTCGGTGAACGCCTGACGCAACGGCGCATCCTTGCCTGCATAGTGGTCGCCGCTGGCGCCGTTCTGATCGGGCTCTCATAATCCGACATTCGGTCTGTCGATGATCTCGCGCAGCGCGAAGCTTGAATTGATCTTCACCACATGCGGAAGAGCCGAAAGCCAGTCGCGGTGGATGCGCTCGTAATCCTCCAGATCCTTGGCTGCGACCCGCAATATGTAGTCGTATTCCCCTGACATCAGGTAGCAGACCAGCACATTGGGACAGAGTTTCACCGCGGCCTCGAATTCCGTCAACGTCTTGGCGAACTGACCCGAAAGCGAGATATGCACGATCACCATCATCTTGTAGTCGAGCGCGACGTTGGAAAGACGCGCATGGTAGCCGCTGATCGTCCCGCTCTTCTCCAGAATGTCGAGCCGCCTCGAACAGGCGGAAGCTGACAGGCCGACGCGTTCGGCGAGGTCTGCATTGGATATCCGTCCATGATCCTGCAGAACCCGCATGATCGCACGATCTATGGCATCGAGGTTGCTCATCGGGGTTTCTTTCGAAAACGGGCGATTTTGCGCAATAATCCCCGAAAACACGCGCTTCGGCAATTACTCTTCGCAAGGACATCCCGCCGCTTTTCTGATGTGCTCGCTGAGCAAAAAAACAATTGGCGCTAGCGCATGTCTCCCGAAAGTAGTCACCGGTTTCGGGATGAAGACATGCGCCAAAACAAGGAGCTAAAGCTCGGCAAGCGAATCCGAAGGATCGCGACGTGCTTTAGCCAATATAAAAGAGAGGAATGCTGAATGCGTGTCGGGTGCCCGAAGGAAATCAAGAACCATGAATATCGTGTCGGTCTCACGCCCGGTGCCGTGCGTGAATATGTGGCGCATGGCCATGACGTGATCGTCGAGACTAAGGCCGGAAGCGGTATCGGTGCCGATGACGCCGCCTATCAGGCAGCCGGCGCAAAGATCGTCGCCTCGGCGAAGGAAATTTTCGAACAGTCCGATATGGTGGTGAAGGTAAAGGAACCTCAGCCGGCCGAATGGGCGCAGTTGCGCGAAGGCCAGATCCTTTACACTTATCTCCATCTCGCTCCCGATCCGGAACAGACCAAGGGACTTCTCGCTTCCGGCGTCACCGGCGTTGCCTATGAAACGGTAACCGATGAGCGCGGCGGCCTTCCGCTTCTGGCGCCGATGTCGGAAGTCGCGGGTCGTCTGGCCATACAGGCCGGTGCGACGGCGCTTCAGAAAGCCACTGGCGGCCGCGGCATTCTGCTCGGCGGCGTGCCCGGCGTGTTGCCGGCCAAGGTTACGGTCATCGGCGGCGGCGTGGTCGGCCTTCATGCGGCCCGCATGGCGGCCGGTCTCGGTGCCGATGTGACGATTCTCGATCGTTCGCTGCCGCGCCTGCGCCAGCTCGATGATATTTTCGGCGGTCGTGTCCACACCCGATATTCGACGATCGACGCGCTGGAAGAGGAAACCTTCTCCGCCGATCTCGTCATCGGTGCCGTCCTCATTCCTGGTGCCGCAGCCCCGAAACTCGTCACCCGCGAAATGCTGACCGGCATGAAACAGGGGGCGGTCATGGTCGATGTGGCGATCGATCAGGGTGGATGCTTCGAGACATCGCATGCCACGACCCATTCCGATCCGACCTATGAAGTGGACGGCATCGTGCATTATTGTGTCGCCAACATGCCGGGCGCCGTGCCGATCACCTCCGCCCATGCGCTCAATAACGCTACGCTCCAGCATGGTCTTGCTCTCGCCGACCGCGGTCTGCGTGCCATTGCCGAGGACCGGCACCTGCGCAACGGGCTGAACGTCCACAAGGGAAGGGTGACCAACAGGGCCGTTGCCGAAGCGCTCGGTTACGAGGCCTTTGCTGCGGAAAGCCTGCTGAACGTCGCCTGATCTTCCGTAATTCTGTGGGTTTGAACGTCGGGTGCGGTGGTGCCCGGCGTTTTTTCGTCCGTGAAATCAATTCGATATTATTTAGATATATCGAAGTTCTTGTGTTTAGTGCTGTGCAGCCTATCTTTAGATATATCGAAAGACAGTCTGAGGAGACAAAAATGTTTGGACACAGATTTGATGGCCGCGACGGATGCGGCGAGCATGGGGGCCGGAGAGGCCGCAAGGGTTTCGAGGAAATCTTCGCCGCGCGCGGCGGGCCGTTCGGCCGCGGTTTTGGCGGTCCCGGCCGTGGCGGGCGAGGCGGCGGCCATGGTTTCGGTGATGAAGGCGATGGTCGTATCGGCCGTTTCCTGATGCAGGGCGATCTCCGACTTCTGGTTCTGGCGTTGATCGAAAAGGAACCGCGCCACGGCTACGAGATCATCAAGCATATCGAGGACATGACCTACGGCTTTTACGCTCCGAGCCCAGGTGTCATCTACCCGACCCTGACCTATCTCGAAGAAGCTGGTTACGTTGTCTCTGAGGCCGACGGCAACAAGAAGCGTTACGCCATCACCGAAGAGGGCAGGGCACATCTCGAAGAAAACCGCAGTTTTGCCTCCACCATCCTCGGCAGGCTTTCCGAGCTTGCGGAACGCATCAAGCAGCGTCAGGAACGCAGCGAGCACCACCATCGCCGCGAACAAGGTCCGGACCTGCCACGCAGCGTCGATGCAGCCTTGCTGAACTTGCGCGAAGTCATCGCCGCCAAGCTGGCGACGGACGAAAAGAAAGCTGGCGATTTCATCAAGCTTCTGCTGCAGATCGCCGAGGATATAGAAGGTGATGGAACGGAAGACCAAGGCCAAAACTGATGCTGATACTGACGGTGTCCGCGTCAAAACGGGGAGAAGGTGCCGGCAGGCGGATGAGGGGCAGACGCGACCAAACGCGGGGATAAAATCACACTGCCACCCCAGCAATCCCAACCACTTAGCCGCTCTTTGATCCCCATTCGGCAAACCCGTGCCTACAATCACTTCGTTCCGCTTCGGCTACACCGGTCCGCATAACCGGCGAGGCGGGACCGGTGATCGGACGGTCCGCTCTTATGCAGGCGGACCGTCCGGGGCCGCGCAGAAAATGGTCTGCCTCTCCTGGTCGCAGGGGACGTGCGTGTGTCGCACACATACCGATCCGGCAACTCGCCAAGAGCATAGGTCCGGATCGCCGCAGACGGACCGGAGTTGCGCGGAAAAACACACCGAACGGGACACGCCGAGTGTCATTTATAAAAATTCAATTCGAGGCACCCGGCGTGTCCCGGCCGAAACAAGAAAAACGCTCAGGCACCAAGGGCGGAGTCCATTCGTCGTCCAGACGGCAGGCGCTGCATCGCCTCAAGCTCTGTCGATCCGGCACTGATAGCAATTGTTGCGGGCCGAGCGCACATGCACATAGGCGATCTCGTCACGCTCGAACAAGCCGCTTGCGCGTGCCGGGATATCCTCGGTCGGCGTCACCGCGCCCGAACCGTAGACGATGCGATTGTCAGAACCGTATCCGCGAACAATATAGTCAGGGCTGGAAAGGATCGGCGGCAAGGATTCCTCGCAGGCATAACGAGTGCAGCGCCCCGCATGCAGAAAGATCGGGCCGGTCTCCGCATAGGGCTGAAGCGTGGGAAACGGCCGATAGGCAAGCACGAGCAAGCTCTGTCCCGCGTCGATATTCTGCAGGCAGTGGCGGCAGGGATGGCCGGGTCCATCGGAAACCATCGTCTCCGGCCGGTTTCCATAGGCGTCCTCTCCACCGCTCCAAAGCGTTTCGGCATCAACTGTCGGCATGGCATGAAATCGGATCGTCGTCACGGGCATCTCCTGAAACTGCAAAAGCCATGTGATGTCTCTAACAGTTCAGCCCCGCCACCCGTTTCTTGCCGGGCTGAAAACTTACCCGTCGAGTGCCTTCAAAAGTTCTGCATCCGTCATCGGCAGGATCGTCTCTTCGCTGGTGCCGACCGGCGAAAAACCCATCATCTGATAGAGCTGGATCGCCCGCGGATGATCGAGATTATTGGTGGTCACGGTGACTTTCGAAGGGTTGTCCCGCCACGCCGCATAAAGCGCCTGCAGCAGAAACCACTTGCCGATGCCAAGTCCCATCGCCCGTTCGAACAGGCCGAAATAGGAAAGTTCGACAACATCGTCATCCTGCCTAGCAAGCTCGAAGAAACCCGCCGGCGCGCCATCGACATAAAGCACGCTGATCGAAACCGGCTTGCTGTGAATGATCGCAGCCAGTTCCTCGTCGCTGAGCTTGAGGCGCTCATACCAGTGCCATCGTTTGCCCACCTGCCGGTAGAGATAGCGGTAGAAATGCAGCGGTATCTCCGGCGACCGCATGATCGCCGTCTGCACATTGACCGGAACCGGAAGGCTGTTGCGCGGTGCGGCAGTCATTTCGAGCCGGGTGACACGAACCGTCAGCGGGAGAGGCTTGTTTGTCATGGAAACTGTTCCGGTCTACCGCGCATCCGCCGGCCCGGTGACCACCGGTGCCTCTTCGCGAGCGCCCCATTCGGTCCAGGAGCCGTCATAGAGTGCGTTATCCTCGTGTCCGAGCGATTCGAGCGCCAGCGTGATGATCGCGGCGGTGATGCCCGATCCGCAGGTGGTGACGATCGGTTGGCCGAAATCGATCCCGGCATCCTCGATCGCCTGGCGAAGCTCCGGCAGGCTGCGCAGCTTGCCATTGGCCGAAAACGTGCCGGAAGGAAGGCTGCGGGCACCCGGCATGTGGCCGGATCGCAGCCCCGGCCGGGTCTCAAGTTCGGTCGCGGCAAACCGTCCGGCGCTACGGGCATCGGCAATCTGCCGCTTGCCATCGAGGACGATCGACAGCATCTCGCGAAAATCGATCACCTTGTCGAGCCGCAGGTCGGCCTTGAACGTGGTGGCCGAAACGGAAGCAGCATCTGTCTCCAGAGGTCGTCCCTCGGCCTTCCAGCCGTCGAGGCCGCCATCGAGCACGAAGACTTGCCGCGCACCCATGATCCGGAAAAGCCACCAGCCGCGCGGCGCGGAAAAAATGCCGGGACCGTCATAAACGACAATCCGGTCGGTCTCGCTGATCCCCATCTTGCCGACAGCCTCGGCAAAAAACTCCGGGGCAGGGACCATATGCGGCAGGCCGGTCGAATGATCGGCGACCTTGTCGTGATCGAAACGGATGGCGCCGGGAATATGCCCGGCCAGATATTCGGCTTCGGCATTGCGGCCCTGTGCCGGCAGGTAGAAGGAGGCGTCGATCACCTTCAGGTCGGGCGCGCCAAGTTCCTTCGCCAGCCAGTCGGACGAAACCACGAAACGGCTTGTCTGGGTTTCATTAGCTTCGCTCATATGATCTCTCCCTCGGCCTCTTCAGGCCCTTGCTTCGGGCTCGCCGAACCGGATCCTGAAACGGCGGTTCTCTTTGCCCTTTTTCTCGATCCTGGCGATATGGATCGCCCCGATCTCGGCTGTTCTTGCCACATGTGTGCCGCCGCAGGGCTGGCTGTCAACGCTGGAATTCTCGCCGATACAGACCAGGCTGACGCGTCCGAGACCGACCGGCGGGCGCACGTTTTTCGACTTCACGATGCCCGGATTTGCCGAAAGCTCCTCGTCGGTAATCCATTGCAGATAGACCGGATGATCCGCGTTGACGAGTTCCATCAGCCTCGCGGTCACATCGTCCTTGTCGATCATGTCGGTCATGTCGAAATCGACCCGCGATTCCTCCTCGCCGACGGCTGCACCCGTGATCGGATACTGGCAGACGACCGAAAGCAGATGGCAGGCGGTGTGCATCCGCATCAGGTTGAAACGACGCGACCAGTCGATCGAAAGCGTCACCGTCTCGCCGACCAGAGGCTGGGCCTCACCTTCAAGCGGCACGTGGATGACGATATCCTTCGTCGCTCCATGCCGGGTCTGGCCGAGCAGAATACGGCTCCCATCCGCCCGGTCGAGAAAACCGGTATCTCCGGGCTGTCCGCCGGACGTCGCGTAAAAACAGGTTCGATCGAACTCGATCCCACCGTCCTCATGCACGGATGTCACGACGGCCTCTGTCGTGGTCAGATAGAAATCGTCACGGTAAAGCAGCTGGGATGGCATGGGGTGCTCGTGGTTATGTTGTCAGGCAGTCTCGAAGGGCACGGGAATATGCCGTTTCTGCGTCAGCCATTTTGGCGCCGGCAGGCTCTTCGACTTCAGGAAATCGGGGTTGAACAGCTTGGATTGATAGCGGTTGCCATAGTCGCAAAGCACGGTGACGATCGTGTGTCCCGGCCCGAGATCCTTGGCAAGCCTGATCGCGCCGGCAATATTGATGCCGGACGATCCGCCGAGGCAAAGCCCTTCGGTTTCCACGAGGTCGAAAATATAGGGAAGGGCCTCCGCGTCGGAGATGCGATAGGAAAAGTCCGGGGTGAAGCCTTCGAGATTGGCGGTGATCCGGCCCTGGCCAATGCCTTCGGTGATCGAGTTGCCTTCCGATTTCAGTTCGCCATGCGAGTAATATTCATAAAGCGCTGCGCCCTCGGGATCGGCAATGCCGATCTTGATGGCGGAATTCTTGGCTTTCAGGCCCATCGCCGTGCCGACCAGTGTTCCGCCTGATCCGACAGAGCAGATGAAACCGTCCACCTTGCCGCCGGTCTGTTCCCAGATTTCCGGTGCTGTCGTTTCGATATGCGCCTGCCTGTTGGCGATGTTGTCGAACTGGTTCGCCCAGATCGCGCCTGCAGGTTCGGTCTTCGCCAGTTGCTCGGCAAGCCGGCCGGAAACCTTCACGTAATTGTTGGGGTTCTTGTAAGGAACCGCCGGAACCTCGACCAGTTCGGCGCCGAGAAGTTTCAGCGCATCCTTCTTCTCCTGGCTCTGGGTCTCGGGGATGACGATGACCGTCCGGTATCCGAGCGCCTTTGCAACCAGTGTCAGGCCAATTCCGGTATTGCCAGCCGTCCCCTCGACGATCACCCCGCCAGGCTTCAGCAGACCCTTTCGCTCGGCATCGCGGATGATGAACAGGGCAGCCCTGTCCTTCACCGACTGGCCGGGATTGAGAAATTCGGCCTTGCCGAGAATTTCGCAGCCGGTCTGCTCCGAAGCGTCCTTCAACCGGATAAGCGGTGTGTTGCCGATGATGTCGATGACGTTGGGATAGGAAACCATGATGACACGCCTTTTTGGCTGATTTAATCAGCGTCTTTTCCATGGACAAGCACTCCAGCGCAAGAAAATCCGTTCTCAGCTTGTCGGTTCAAGCGAAAAGCACTGCCGCTTCACGGCAAGCCACGCAAAAACCTCCACCAAGCCTCCAAAAGCTCGTGATTGCGTAGGCAGGGAAACAATGCGCGATTTTGTGATCCGATTAGACGTACTCCTGAAATCTACCATCTTTACGTTGTGTGGATACGCCTCTAGATTTGACAACAGACATGTTGCTGAACCTTGAACGACTGGATCTGCTTGTTGCGCATTACGTCGCCGGTTGCTTGCCGGAGCCGGCGCATATTCTCGTGGGTTCTCATCTTGAGATGCAGCCGTCTTCGGGACGACTGGCCGGCCAACTGGAAATGCTGGGGGGGCAGGGCCTCGATGATGCCAAGCCCAGCAAGTTGTCGTCATCCGCAGAACGTTTGAAGGCTATCCTGGAATCAGAACCGGAGATCGAGGTGCAGCCATTAACGGCGAAGCAAGGCGATCCGCTTCCCTATTACCTGCGTTCCTATGCAGGACGGAATCTCGAGGATGTTCCTTGGAAGACCAAACTGCCGGGTCTCAAGCAGCATGTGATCGAAAAGTCTTCGGGCATGGAGGCCAGCCTTCTATGGGCAAGACCAGGTCGCGCCCTGCCGCATCATCACCATCGTGGACTTGAACTCACGCTGGTATTGCAGGGGCAGTTTCACGACCAAAGGGGAGCGTTTTCACAAGGCGATGTCTCCGTCGCCGACGAAACGATCATTCATCGTCCTGTGGCGGGGACAGATCACCCTTGCTTGTGCTTCTCGGTCTTGTTGGCACCGATCACCCTGAGCGGTTCGGCTTTCCGGATGCTGGGCGACATAATCGGCGTATAATCCAACCCGACACGTGTCTTCGGTGATGAATTTATGGCCGCCTGCGGGATGTCTACATTACAGGTGACCCGGCAAGTTAAGTCGCCTGGAATTGTGTATCGATTTTGCGCGACCTGCATACGCGACAGCGCCTCTCCGACGAACAAATGCGGCCGGTTACGGAAGCTTGAGGATGCAAGCGTTAATTCACGTGGAGTTGCGCCTCGCTGACCGCCTGCTCGAATTGCAGCCGGGCCTCTTCAGATGTGCGGCGCCCATCAAGAGCCGCGCGGCAGCAACTACGTGCCTTGACGAACTGTGGACCGCGCAGATCAGGCCATCGATCGGTCAACACCATCAATGCCTCGGATGGGCTGCTGATCGTTTCAGTCCCTTGATTTCCGAATGCGATCTGAACCGGCTTTTGCCAATTTCCCTGCGGCATGAACGATCCTCCCAGTGCTCAGCCCCGAATAAAGCTGAGCCTACACCGGGGGCTCAATTGCCGCTACGAATTTTTTCTCGTTTAGGCTGTGCTTCTTGGGCTAAGTTGCCGCAAGGAGGTGAATGCGTGGAAATCGTTCGCTCTCTCCGCTGTTTCCAGAAGGCTTGCAGGTGATCGGCATCATTCGTCATGCGCCCGTCGGGCGGGAGTAGCGGAGCCTGAGCTTGGCTGGCGCTTGCGCCGCGACCACCATATGACCATCCGCCGGCGTCTGCGCCGGATGAAGGATATGTCGTTCGACAGCACGACGAAGCCGAGTGGCAGCATCCAGAAGCCGAGCACGGGAAGAAATCCCAAGGCCCCTCCAACCATAAGCGCAGACCCCAGGCCGATACGCCCGGCACGGGATCTCGGCATCGGGATTCGCCACGTACCGAGAGCCAGTTTGCCGCTTCGCGGGTCGATGCCGAAATGCCGTTTATGCGGTGCCGCAACCATTCAGTCAGAAACCCCTTTGAAAACACACGATATCTGCCAGCGAAATGGGGAGGAGTTGGGGATTAAACAAGGAATTTCGCTTTTTTTCAAAAAACCGCTTGGCAAATAGGAAAAGCATGCGTATTACCCGCCGCACACGCCGCAACGCGGTGTTCCCTGGTAGCTCAGCGGTAGAGCATTCGACTGTTAATCGACAGGTCGCCGGTTCGAATCCGGCCCGGGGAGCCAGTTTCAAAGAAGCCTCGTTTTCATGAACATCATGAAACGAGGCTTTTTTATTTCCTAGCGAATTCGCATGTCTCTACTGTGACACGGACGTGCCCGGTTTGGTCGGCGCATATTCCGGCCGTGCGACCTGCTTCGTTCCCAGTTCAATCATTTGACCTGCCCTGGCTTTTGTCACCAGCGCGACAAGTCAGTTGCCGCAGACGTATTCGGTTGCTGCGTCAGTTCCGCAAGAGCCGCAAACATTGCGATGCGTGAATGCAGCCATGTTGACTCGATACGAAAAATATGGAACATATAGTGAACAAGATGGAGGTGCAGATGAAACGTGCCGAAGAAGTCGCAGAGCGTGCCCTTGCCATGGTCGCAGCATCCCGTGCTTTGCGGGAGCGCCAGGACAGAGAGCGCAGGGAGGTTTACGAACGGGTGCATATTGCCTCGCTGCGCAAACCGATCATCCCCAAGGGGATCCAGTTGAGATTGAACCTGCAATAAAAAAATCCCGACATAGTCGCGCCATGTCGGGATTGATCTTTGGTCGTGGTTGGCGATCTTCTCAGCTGAAGAATGTCGCAAGGCCTTGGCCAGCGCTGAAGGCTGCATAGGCGAGAATGCCGAAATAGATGATCGTTATCAGATTGAAGAGATGACCTGCGAGCACGACTGCGCCGTCCCGCTGTAATATGCCTGCGGAAAGTAGCAGAATGGCGATGCCGGGAAGTGTGTTCGAAAAGGGAATAAGGCCCAAGGGAAACATCAGCAGAACGCCAGCAAGCGTGATTGCAAGTCCGTTAAGCCGATTGACCGTAGCTCCGGTGGTAAGCGCACGCATGCGCGGCTTCAGAAAGCGATCAAGGCGGGACACGATATTGGCGCCTTTGTCCAGAGCAGGGACAAGCTTCTGCGTATCGAGTTGGCGATCCAGAATCTTGCTGGGCAGCCAGGGCATCCGGTTCAGTGTGATCGCAACACTTATGAGAATAATAGCGGCGCCGAATACGGTGCTGACGCCGGGAATGGAAACCGGAATGAGAAAGGGTAGGGAAGCAATCGCGCAGACCAGCAGTAACCCCTGTTCGCCGATCCGCTCCATCAGGTCCCTCAGGGAAACCGTCGGTCCCTGAATGCCTTTGATCAGGTCTCGAAGAGTTTCGCTCAGTGAGGTGCTGGTGTCCTGAAAGTCGAATTTATCGTGCAAAAGCATACTCCATTGCCGCCACAGGGGTGGCAATGGATAGCAGCAACAATACGTCAAGCAAAGTCCATGCTCCTACCCTCGCGGGAAACGGATGGAGTGGGTTGGAATATGCTGCGGTTTTTCTACTTCTGGTGAGTCTCAAGCCAATGGTCGTAGATGCCGCAAATGATGACCACGGCCAGAACGCCCAAAACAATTGGATTGATGGATGTGAAGAATTCTACGTAATGCATGCCAGTCTCCTCCTGCTGCATTTTCGATACCTGGCGCCTTCCCCCGCCGAGTATGTCTTCAATATTATCATCAACGTGCGGTTGATGCAAAAAGATGCTATCCGGCAAAATGCCGCAGGATCAGGGTTTGAGCCCTCCGGAAGGAATGGGCTGGCAACGGGGCGGGGGGGCTGCTGAGGGTGTGTCGGGGCGTCCGGCTGTCGCTTGCGGTGAGGGGGCTTGCGGTGAGGGGGGGGGGAATGTCGCTTTTCGATCGCGACAGGAGGCCACAGGCCCGAGACGTCTGCACGAAAAACTTCCCGAAAATGCGCACCCATTTCGGGAAGCCAGTTTCGGGAAGATTGCCTGCAAAAGCGAAAATTAAGGCCGAAAACAGATCTGAGGGCGCGACGCGGGCGTTAGAAGAGCGCCAGAACCATGTGTAGAACATAAAGTATGGCGGAGAGCGAAACGATTGTCGCGAACGCAGCAAAGGCGTCTGATAAGGTCAGTTTCATGTCGATCATCGCCGTCATGGCGATCCTTCTGAAAGAAAGGCTCTGGCGGCAACATCGCCGCTTCGGACATGAATAGGCCGGCCATTTTAAGGAATGGCCAATGGGGAATGTAAATATTGTGTTAAGTGAATGGGGTTGGCCAGCTTTCCCATTCAGGCCGCATTGCAGGTAAAGGCGAGTTTTATCTCGCTTCGTCGGCCGAGATCGGCCGTCGTTTCTCGATGAGGCAGAAAGGGATGATGGAAAATAGGGGATTGGGAATGAAGCGTCGCGCCCTGATTTTGTGTGGCGGAACGCCCAAAGCCCGGATTGTCACACCTGAAGAAAATAATCAGGAGGGCGATCGGTTAAGTCGATGCTTGGAAGGGATTGGAGGCCTCGCCCGGAATTGAACCGGGGTACGAGGATTTGCAGTCCTCTGCGTCACCACTCCGCCACGAGGCCATCCATGCAGTAGTTTGCGGTGTGTGACGGGGCGTTTAGAACGAATCGAATTGTCGCGCAAGCGCCTTGAACGCCAATCTTCACATTTTTCTTGTCGCATCCATTGTCGCAGAAACTTCATGCAACGAACGAAGTCTCGCCACGCACTATGGTTAATTTTTAACTTCTTTGGGCCAGCCTGGAACCGAAAGTGCTTTGATTGGCTTTATGGCCGTAATGACGTGAATGGAGGATCGGATCATGCTCACCAAATTCGCCAACGCATTTCGCCCGCCTGTTGCCGACATGGAAGGGACAGGCACGTATCCTGACGGATTGTTTGCCGCAGTGATGGCAAGCCAGGGCAAGGTCGATGGATCTTGTGGTCTACGCTCATCCTACGAACAGGATTATCTCGCAGCGAAGAAACTCAACGAGCCGGTTCGACCGCATTCATGATGTCATTGTCGTGATCAGAGCGGTCTGCGTTGCGCCATCTTCTCTTGGCGGATGGAGCGGATGATTGCAGCTTTTTTGTAGAGCCGCCACGCGCCGTCTTGAAACCATTTGCCTGCGCCAGTAATACGGTCGATAGACAGGATACGAGGCGCAGGACATGATAGATTTCGAAGCCGCCCGGATAAAGATGGTGGAGAACCAGATCCGGACCACTGACGTAACGTCGCATTCCGTTCTGCGGGCGTTTCTTGCTGTGCCAAGGGAAGCTTTTGTGCCCGAAAAGGCAAAGCAGTTGGCCTATCTCGATACGGATATCGAGTTGGCGCCGGGGCGCTATCTTATGGAAGCTTCGCCTTTGGCAAAGCAGCTTCAGGCAGCCGAAATCACCAAAACTGATCGGGTTCTCGATGTCGGAACCGGCAGCGGTTATGTCGCAGCCGTTCTCTCGCATCTGGCCGGATCGGTAACTGCGCTCGAAAGCGACCCTGCGCTCGCCGAACAGGCGAGCCATAATCTGAAGGCGCTCGACTGTCTGAACGCGACGGTCGTCACCGGCGACCTGACCAAAGGGTATTCAGATACTGCGCCTTACGACCTCATCTTCGTCAATGGTGCGGTCGAGGAAGTGCCATCGGCACTTCTCGATCAGCTGGCGGATGGCGGACGGCTCGTTGCCGTCATAGGCTACGGCAATGCTGCGCAGGCCAAGATCCTGCTCAAGGAGCGTGGCGCGATATCCGAAAGCTCCCGTTTCAATCTTTCGATCAAGCCGTTACCGGGCTTCACAAAGGTCAAGGAATTCGTTTTTTGAAATTGGTCTAATCAACCAAACCATTGGGGGCGCTTGGCGCCCCTTTTTCGTTTCCGATTGGTTGCATCTGTTGCACGGGAGACTCAATGGCTGTGCAAAACCTGTGTATCGCGGTCTTTGCCAACCCTCGTCACATTGTGTCTTCTCGCCAAGCCCTTACACTAAGCGGCGAGTTTACCACCGTCGTTTAAAGCGTGTCGCGAGAAGTGTGCAGCGGTTTTGCGGTAACGACATGCGATAAAACAAGGTGTTAAAGCGTGATCAGCTGATCCGAGGGGTCGCGTCACGCTTTTGACGGCAGCACTCGGCAACTGCGAGGAAGAAATGGCTCAGCCAAATGTAGCGCGAGAACCCTCCATGGAGGAGATATTGGCGTCGATCCGCCGGATCATTGAAAGCAATGATCCAGGTTCGGATGCCGCCCTGCAGGAAGACGTGTCTGCATTCGATGACGACGAGATCGAAGGCTTTGACGGCCCCGTGGCTTTTGCGCCTGATCTTGCGGCCAATGATGCAGGCCTGCCGCGTCAACCGGAATTTTCTCAGCGGCCGGAACTGGTTGCAGCGCCTGCCGCTGCAGAAAAGTCGTTGTCGCTTGCGGATGTTGCAGCCCGGGTTCGTGCCGCCTCGGTACGCCATCAGGATATGGCGGCGTCACGCGCCGGTGCGGCCTCGGATGCGGGTTCGTCCCTGGCCCGCGACTCGATGCCTCTTGGCACCGAAACTGTAACGCAGGCCAGTTTCAAGGAGCCTTCGGCGCCGGTCATTGCTTTGCAATTGCCCGAGCTTCGACCCTCATTCGGTAACGCGGACACGGTACGGTCCAGTGCTCCGGTGATGGCTGAAACCGCGCGTATTGTTGATGAAGAGATTCTGCAGCCGGCTCGATCCGCATCCATTCAGGATGTGACGGCTCTTGAGACGAACAGGTCTGAACCGGTAGAAGTTCCCGCCCATCCCGCTCCGGTGGAAGCCAAGCCGGAACCTGCGCAGCCGGAAACGTCGGTTGCCGCCATGGCGGGCCTGCTTTCCGAAGCTGCCGGCGCCCAGGTAGCACGATCGTTCGGCGAACTTGCTGAAATATTCGACGGGCTGGAACGTCGCTCGGTGGAAGAAATGGCGCAGGACATGCTGCGCCCGATGCTTCAGGAATGGCTGGACGACAATCTGCCGACGTTGGTCGAGCGTCTCGTGCGCGAGGAAATCGAGCGCGTCGCCCGCGGCCCGCGCCGCTGATCCGCCGCATTGGTTCTTCAATAAGGCCGCTCCGGCAACGGGGCGGCTTTTTTATTGACTTGCCACCCCCCACATCTTTAACAACCCAGCATCATATTCATAAATAAAAACGGGTCAGGAAATGCTCGAAAAGACCTACGATTCCGCCGCTGTCGAACCGAAGATTGCAAAAGCCTGGGATGACGCGAATGCTTTCCGCGCCGGCGCCAATGCCAAGCCGGGTGCGGAAACCTTCACGATCGTTATCCCGCCGCCGAACGTCACCGGTTCGCTGCACATGGGCCATGCGCTCAACAACACGCTGCAGGACATCATGGTCCGCTTCGAGCGCATGCGCGGCAAGGACGTGTTGTGGCAGCCGGGCATGGACCATGCCGGTATCGCCACGCAAATGGTCGTCGAGCGCAAGCTTGCTGCTGAAAAGCTTCCCGGCCGCCGCGAGATGGGCCGCGAGGCTTTTGTCGACAAGGTCTGGGAATGGAAGGAAGAATCCGGCGGCCTGATCTTCAACCAGTTGAAGCGTCTTGGCGCTTCCTGCGATTGGTCGCGTGAACGCTTCACCATGGACGAGGGCCTGTCCAAGGCTGTGCTCGAGGTTTTTGTCACGCTCTACAAGGAAGGTCTGATCTATCGCGGCAAGCGACTGGTCAACTGGGATCCGAAATTCGAGACTGCCATTTCCGACATGGAAGTCGAGAACAAGGAAGCCGACGGCCATATGTGGCACTTCAAGTACCCGCTGGCCGGCGGCGAAACCTATACCTATGTCGAGAAGGATGCTGACGGTAACGTCATTCTGTCGGAAGAGCGCAATTACATCTCGATTGCCACGACCCGCCCGGAAACCATGCTGGGCGATGGTGCTGTTGCCGTTCACCCAACCGATGAGCGTTATGCCTCGATCGTCGGCAAGCTCTGTGAGATTCCGGTCGGGCCGAAGGAACATCGCCGTCTGATCCCGATCATCACCGACGAATATCCGGACAAGGATTTTGGCTCGGGCGCGGTCAAGATCACCGGCGCGCATGATTTCAACGACTATCAGGTCGCCAAGCGCAACGACATCCCGCTCTATCGCCTGATGGATACCAGGGCAGCGATGCGCGACGACGGCGAAGTTTATGCCGATTGCGCCGCAAAGGCCCAGGCGATCACCAAATCCGGTGAGTTGCCGAGCGAAAACGATGTCGACGAGATCAACCTTGTTCCCGACGATTATCGCGGTCTCGACCGGATGGTCGCGCGTGCAAAGATTATCGAGGCTATCAATGCCGAAGGTCTGGCCGTCACGATCAAGGATGCCGAAGGCAACGACATTCCCTATGTCGAGAACAAGAAGATCATGCAGCCCTTCGGTGACCGTTCCGGCGTCGTCATCGAACCGATGCTGACCGATCAGTGGTTCGTAGATAACAAGGCACTGGCTGGCCCGGCGCTCGATTCGGTTCGTGAAGGCCGCACCAACTTCGTTCCGAAAAACTGGGAAAAGACCTACTTCAACTGGCTGGAAAACATCGAGCCGTGGTGCATTTCGCGCCAGCTCTGGTGGGGTCACCAGATCCCCGCATGGTACGGTCCTGATGGCCAGTGCTTCGTCGAAAAGGGCGAAGAAGAGGCGCTTGAAGCGGCAATCCAGCATTATCTGGCGCATGAAGGCCCGTGGAAGGCCTGGGTGCAGGAAAAGCTCGAAAACTTCGCGCCGGGTGAAATTCTGACCCGTGACGAAGACGTGCTGGACACCTGGTTCTCGTCGGCTCTGTGGCCTTTCTCGACCCTCGGCTGGCCGGACAAGACGCCGGAACTCGAGCGTTATTATCCGACCAATGTTCTCGTCACCGGCTTCGACATCATTCCGTTCTGGGTCGTTCGCATGATGCAGATGGGTCTGCATTTCATGAAGGACGCCGAAGGAAAGGGTGTCGAGCCGTTCAACACGATCTACATCCATGCGCTGGTTCGCGACAAGAACGGCAACAAGATGTCGAAGTCCAAGGGCAACGTCATCGACCCGCTCGATCTGATCGACGAATACGGCGCCGACGCGCTGCGTTTCACGCTGGCCATCATGGCGGCGCAGGGCAGGGACGTGAAGCTCGATCCGGCCCGCATTGCCGGTTATCGAAACTTCGGCACCAAGCTGTGGAATGCGACCCGCTTCGGCGAGATGAACGGCGTTGTCCGCAATGCCGCCTTCAAACCGGAAGACGCCAAGCTGACGGTCAACCGCTGGATACTCACCGAACTGTCGAAGACGGTTGTGGAAGTGACGACGGCGATCGAAACCTACCGCTTCAACGAAGCGGCCGGCGGCCTCTACCGTTTCGTCTGGAATCAGGTCTGCGACTGGTATGTCGAACTGCTGAAGCCGATCTTCATGGGCGAGGACGAGGCTGCCAAGGCGGAAGCACAGGCCTGCATGGCCTATGTCATGGAAAAGGCCTATGCGCTTCTGCATCCGTTCATGCCGTTCATGACGGAAGAACTGTGGGAACATACGGCAGAGCGTGACGGTCTTCTGGCGCATGGCGAGTGGCCGGTAGCTGACTTTGCCGACGAAGACGCGGCAGACGAAATCAACTGGTTGATCGATATCGTTTCGGGCCTGCGCTCGGCCCGTTCGGAAATGAACGTCCCGCCGTCCGCCACCGCGCCCCTGATCGTCGTTGGCGCCAACGATGTAACTTCGGCCCGTCTCGGTCGTCACGAGGCCGCGATCAAGCGCCTCGCGCGTGCGGAGAGCATCGAGATGGCAGGGAGTGCCCCGAAGGGGGCAGCCCAGATCGTCGTCGGCGAGGCGACCGTCTGCCTGCCGCTGGGCAATCTGATCGATCTGGCTGCTGAAAAGGCGCGTATCGAAAAGGCGATCGGCAAGACGGAACAGGAAATGGAGCGCTTGAACAAGAAGCTTTCCAACGAGAAGTTCATTGCCAACGCCGATCCCGAAGTGGTTGCAGCCGACCGCGAGCGTTATGCCGAGCTTGAGGTCCAGCTTGCCAATCTCAAGATCGCACTGACGCGGATCGCCGAAGCCGGCTGATTTTACAGCATGTCTCCCGAAAGTGGTCACCGCTTTCGGGATAAAGACATGCGTAAAAACAAAAAGCTAAAGCACGGCGAGCGAATCTAAAAGATCGCGATGTGCTTTAGAAGCGATTCGACAATGCTTGATGCCGCATCCAGTGATGGGTGCGGCATTCCTGTATGCGCGAAGATGTCCAATTGATTTATTGTGCGGGTGCGTTGCCAGAGAAAAGGCGATCTGTTGCGCGAAGGTCACAACCACATATTACCACAAGATAAAATTCCAAGATCGGCTGCGATTCGTCAAATCTGCGGGTAATTTAATCTCCTGTCGGCCGATTCTCTCCTCGTTGCTGAATAGCTTACGTAAATTTTGAGCGATTGTGCATTGCAATCGTACCGACACTCGAAAGTTGTTGTTTAGGATCAACGAACTACAGTGACGCCGGTAACTTACCGGGAGTGGGAGAAAACATGGTAAGACACTTTATTTCAGGCGGAGTTCTGGCTGCGGCGGCGGTCGGAATGTTGCAATCGCCAGTGCTCGCTGGGGGGCTTGAGCGCGGCGGTTACAATATCGATCTCTTGTTCGATACGTCTCGGTTTACGGCGGAAGCGGCGTCCACGTTCGTCATGCCGGATCGCAAGCTGAAGAATGTGACGGATACGGACACTTCATCCGCAGCGTTTCCTTTTAATGGCACAGAAGCCGGGACTACTGGCGGTGGCGATCTGAATGGGTTGCCTGGTTCGGCAAATGGAAGCGAGAACTACTGGTCCCCTCGCATTGGTGTGAAGGCTGCGATCGGAAGTGCTGCGGACTGTATGTTCGATTATTCGGAACCTTGGGGCGCCCATAAGAATCCTGGCAGGAACTGGGCTGGCGCTAACGAAGATATTGAAACCAAGGTCGAGAGTCGGAACTATGCGCTGACCTGCTCGTACCGATTTGATATGGGACCTGGCCAGCTTCGCTTGATCGGTGGTGGCTTCTATCAGGAAGTCTACGGATTCCAGGAGCGACTTGTTCAGGACTTCACAGGCGTACCTCCTGCTTTTGGCGGGCTTTTATCAGGGGTAGGTCGTCTTGATCTTGAAGGTGATGGCTGGGGATGGCGCGCAGGTGTCGCCTATGAAATTCCGGAATACGCCTTCCGCGCAAGTCTGGTTTACAACAGTGAGGTCAAGCTGAATGATATCACTGGAACGCTGGATCTAAGGCAGGTTGATCCGACCACCTACTCGAACCCTATTGATGTCTATGGTTCACAGGCTATGCCTGATGTTCTCGAACTGAAGGTCCAGTCCGGTATAGCCCCGGATTGGCTCGCTTTCGGTTCGGTGAAGTGGACAGACTGGAGTCAGCTCCAGAAGGTTCCGTTCTTCTGTGATGCGCCGGGATTGCTGCTATGCTCCCTACCGGGTGGCGCGACTACTCTCGATCTCGGTTACCGCGACGGCTGGACGGTCATGGGTGGTATCGGCCACAAGTTCAACGAACAGTGGAGTGGCGCGGTCAGCCTGACCTGGGATCGCGGTACGTCTCAGGGCTTCGGTTCTCAGACCGATACATGGGCGCTGGGTGTTCTCGGATCCTATTCTCCCACCAAGAATCTTGAGTTTCGTCTCGCCGGCGTTCTTGGTCTGATGACTGGCGGTTCGTCCCGACAGGTCACGCTTGATGGTGTAACCTATGGCCAGAGGGCCAGTTACGATTTCGACGACGATCTCGTCGCGGCCATCTCGACGAGCGTCAAGGTCCGTTTCTGACCTCTGCTCTCTTCAATGCCAAAAGCCCGGTTTCTACCGGGCTTTTTCTTGGCAGAATATTTGCGCGTCAGCTAAAATTCTGTGACGATTTCGCAACACTTTTTTGTGACGATCACGCCGCGCATCAAGGCTAGGACTTTTGTCCATTTCCCGCCACAAACGAAGCGCAGCGGTAATGGAGTAGAGAGCACGGACTGCGGGGGCGGGACGTGCATGTTGGAGTATCATGGGCGGGTTTTTTGAACATAAACGGGGCGTTGCTGGCGCGCAGAGGCGGATTGTCCATTCGCTTTCCGCGTTCGCAGCAACCTTGTTCGGGGGTCCAAGTCTTGCCGAAAATGGAACCTACAGTTTCTCTCGCCTATCGGGAGGCAGATTGTTCGGATCGTCTTGTTCGGATTTTCTGTACGCACGGCCAATAATGTACGCCGCGGCTGAAAGCCGCGCGCGGGTCGAAAGAAACTGAACCATGCGGAAGTCTAGCACCGGATCCATGAGAGTATTGCTTCTTGGAATATCGCTGGCGGCATTCTGTGCCGGAAACGCTCTTGCCTTCGACATAAAGGCAGGTGTGTCGAAGGAGTCTGGCCCGTTCGATCTCTTCAAGTTCGGCTTCAAGGCCTACAAGAACGGCCAGAAGGAAGATGCTGTCGAAGCCTATCGTTACGCCGCCGAAAAAGGCCATACCGGTTCGCGCTGGGCGCTGGCCAACATGTATGCCTATGGCGATGGCGTGGCCAAGGACGACTATGCCGCTTTCAAGATCTATAATGAGATCGCAGCTCAGGGCGTTGAGCCGGGGTCGGAAGACACGGGCTTTTTTGTCAACGCGCTCCTGTCTCTGGCAAGCTATTACAACCACGGCATTCCCGGCAGCCCGGTAAAGCCGGATCTCTATCAGGCACGTCAGCTCTATTTCCAGGTTGCCTCCACCTTCGGTGTGGCGGAAGCCCAATATCAGCTCGCTCGCATGATGCTGTCGGGTGAGGGCGGCGGCGCCAATATCCAGCAGGCCAAGAAGTGGCTCAACCAGGCGCGCAAGAGCGGCCATGCGGGCGCCATGGCCGTGTTCGGCAACATCCTGTTTCAGGAAGGTCAGTCCGTCCGTGGCCTGGCATTCATGACGGCGGCGCTTGATCGCTGCATCGCCAAGGAATGCGGCTGGATGGAGCAGCTTCAGGAACAGGCATTCTCGGTCGCGGATGAACGGGATCGGCGCGGTGCTGTCGCGCTCTCGCACCAGCTGGCGGACACGGACGACTGACCCGAACGGCGCTGAATAGCGCCTCCGGGTCAGATAGTGTCAGCTCTGATCAGGCCGCAAAATCGAACAGGCCGACCACAGGAACGTGATCCGACGGTTTTTCCCACGCCCGTACATGCTTTTCGATCGAAGTCGCCTTCAGACGGTCTGCCGCTTCCGGTGACAGCAAAAGGTGATCGATGCGGATGCCGTTATTCTTCGGCCATGCGCCAGCCTGATAATCCCAGAACGAGTAGAGCTTCGTTGCATCCGTGGTCGCGCGCACGGCGTCAATCAGGCCAAGATTTTCCAGCCGTCGAAAAGCTTCCCGGGTCTGTGGCAGGAAAAGCGCGTCCGTGGCCCAGACAGCAGGGTCGAAACAGTCATGTGGTTCCGGGATGACGTTATAGTCGCCAGCGAGGATAAGCGGTTCTTCCAAAGCCAGGCAGGTTTTCGCATGGCGGCGAAGCCGTTCCATCCAGGCAAGCTTGTACGGATATTTGATCGGATCATCGGCCGGATTGCCATTTGGCAGATAGATGGAGGCAACCCGGATGACGCCCGTGGGAACCGAGAAGACGCATTCGATATAGCGGGATTGTTCGTCCACCGTGCCGTCCGGCGCTTCGCCGTCCGGCAAACCGCGCATCACCTCGTCCGGCTTGGTCTTCGACAGGATCGCGACGCCATTAAAACCCTTCTGGCCGTGCGTTTCCACATGATAGCCCAGCGCTTCGATCTCAAGTCGCGGAAAGCCCTCATCGACCGACTTTATTTCCTGAAGGCAGACGATATCCGGTGAGGAATCGGCCAGCCACTGGCGCAGGTTGTCGATACGCGCCTTGACGCCGTTGATGTTCCAGGTCGCGATCTTCATGCCGTATCCACCTTCTGTTCCTTATCGTCTCTTTTAGACGATCGGTCGCAGGAGGGAAGCCGGATCAGATCGAAATGCCGGTCATTCTGGAAAGGTCAGATGGAGAAACTCGTGCCGCAGCCGCAGCTGGCGACCGCATTCGGGTTCTTGATCTGAAAGGATTGTCCGAGCAGGTTGTCGACGAAATCGATTTCCGATCCGGCCATATAGATCAGCGACATGCTGTCGATCAGCACCTTGGCGTCGCCGTTTTCGATGATCACGTCGTCGGCCTCCGGCGCGGTGGCCAGATCGAACTTGTAGGAAAAGCCGGAACAGCCGCCGCCTTCAACGGAGACGCGCAGCGCCTGCTTGCCTGAATCGGCTGCGACGATCTGGGAGATCCGCTTGGCCGCGGCATCGGAGAGGGTTACATTTTCAGTCATTTCGTGTCTCCTGCCGGGGGTAAGGCCCGGTGAGTTTCAGGCCGTGCCCGAATAACTCGAAGATTATTGTCACCGTCTTTGCGCACGGTCCCACTATAGGTATGAAGGCGTGAACGGCACGTCAATGGGCCGGGCGGAACGGAATTGCAATGGAAATGCAGGTGAAAGCATGACGATCGATACCAGGACGCTCGGGTTCGGCAGCGGCGAGCGGGCGGTTTATGCGTCGGACCCGTGGGGCTCCCGGGGTCGGATGTTTCCCGAAGACGGCAGCCTGACGCGCTCCGAGTTCCAGCGCGACCGCGATCGCATCGTCCACACGACAGCCTTTCGCCGCCTCAAGCACAAGACACAGGTCTTCATCAGCCCTGATGGCGACCATTATCGCACCCGCCTGACCCATACGATCGAAGTCGCCCAGATCGCACGCGCTCTGGCGCGCGCCTTGAAGCTCGATGAGGATCTGGCCGAAGGCGTGGCGCTCGTCCACGATTTCGGCCACACGCCTTTTGGTCACACAGGAGAGGATGCGCTCGACGAGGTGATGAAACCCTTTGGCGGCTTCGATCACAATGCCCAGTCGCTTCGGGTCGTCACCAAGCTGGAGCGTCGCTACGCGGAATTCGACGGCATCAACCTGACCTGGGAAAGTCTCGAAGGTCTCGTCAAGCACAATGGTCCGCTGATGACGCCGGACGGTGAGGGGCTGAACGGGCCGGTGCCGCAGCCGATCCGCGATTACTGCGAGCTTCATGATCTCGAACTGGCGAGCTTTGCCAGCCTCGAGGCGCAGGTTGCGGCGATCTCGGACGATATTGCCTACAATACCCACGATATCGACGACGGGCTCCGCTCCGGCCTCCTGACCTTCGAGATGCTGGAGGATGTGCCGTTCCTGGCCGGGCTTATGCGGCAGGTGCGGGAGAAATATCCTGCTCTGGAGCCGAGCCGTTTCGCCTATGAGGTAACCCGTCGGCAGATCACCCATATGGTCGAGGACGTGATCGGCGTGGCGCAGACCAATCTTGCTTCGGTTCGTCCGCAATGCGCGACCGATGTGCGGGCAGCCGGCCAAGTGATTGCGACGTTCTCGCCGGAAATGGCCGAAACCGATCGCATGATCAAGAAGCTGCTGTTTGCCCGCATCTATCGCCATCCGGAGATCATGCGTATTCGGGCCGGCGCTTCGAAGATTGTTACCGATCTTTTCGAGGCCTATATGAACGACCCGACGCTGATGCGCAGCCACCATTGGGTCAACCACATTTCCGGGCTGAAACAGGCGGCCAAGGCGCGCCATGTCGCCGATTATCTCGCCGGAATGACCGATACCTATGCCATCCGCGTGCATGGTGAGCTGTTTGACCAGACTCCCGATTTGCGCTAGGCCGACCTCCAAACACCACCGGCTTTTCAAAAGCCCGCTTCGCACTACGCGTGGAAACGAGACATGAACCTTTTTGCAGACTTCGATAAAAGAATTAAAAATGCGCTGGAAACGATTGATATTATCAAGGAAAAGCGCAGCGAAGTCGATTTTGGACGACTGACCGTCGAGCCGCCGCGCGACCAGAGCCATGGCGATGTGGCCACCAATGCGGCGATGGTTTTGGCAAAGCCGCTCGGCACCAATCCGCGTGCGCTCGCCGACCTGATCTCGGCTGCATTGCGCAATGACCCGGATATCAGCGAAGTTTCTGTCGCCGGACCGGGCTTTATCAACATCCGTCTTTCGACCGGTTACTGGCAGCGCATTCTGGCCTCGATGATCGAGGCTGGCACCGATTACGGCCGCTCGGCCGTCGGCGCGGGCAGGAAGACCAATGTCGAATATGTTTCGGCAAACCCGACCGGTCCGATGCATGTCGGCCACTGCCGCGGTGCTGTGGTTGGCGATGCTTTGGCCAACCTCCTGTCTTTCGCCGGCTATGATGTCGTGAAGGAATATTACATCAACGACGCAGGCGGCCAGATCGACGTGCTCGCGCGCTCCGTCTTCCTGCGTTACCGCGAGGCGCTGGGTGAGGCTATCGGCGAAATCCCCGCCGGCCTCTATCCGGGCGACTATCTCGTACCCGTCGGCAAGGAACTTGCGGAAGAGTTTGGTCCGCGGCTGCACACCATGCCGGAAGAGGAGTGGCTTCCGCTCGTAAAGGACCGTGCCGTTGCCGCGATGATGGTGATGATCCGCGAGGATCTCGAAGCTCTGAACGTCCATCATGACGTGTTCTTCTCCGAGCGCACCTTGCATGCGGAAGGCGCCAAGCTGATCCGCGCGGCGATCAACGACCTGACCTTCAAGGGCCATGTCTACAAGGGAAAGCTGCCGCCGCCGAAGGGGCAGCTTCCGGAAGACTGGGAAGATCGCGACCAGACGCTGTTCCGCTCGACGGAAGTCGGCGACGATATCGACCGTCCGCTGATCAAGTCGGATGGCGCTTACACCTATTTCGCCGCCGACGTCGCCTACTTCAAGGAGAAGTATGACCGCAACTTCGACGAGATGATCTATGTGCTCGGCGCAGACCATGGTGGTTACGTCAAGCGGCTTGAGGCCGTTGCTCGTGCCGTATCCGAAGGCAAGGCGAAGCTGACTGTGCTCCTGTGCCAGCTGGTCAAGCTCTACCGTGATGGCGAGCCAGTGAAGATGTCGAAGCGGTCGGGTGATTTCGTCACGCTGCGCGAAGTCGTCGATGAGGTCGGCCGTGATTCGGTCCGATTCATGATGCTTTACCGCAAGAATTCCGAGCCGCTGGACTTCGATTTCGCAAAAGTTACTGAACAATCGAAGGATAACCCGGTCTTTTACGTCCAATATGCACATGCCCGTTGCATGTCGGTCTATCGTCAGGCGAAAGATGCCTTCCCGGATCTCGATATCGATTCGCTCGACCTTGCCTCCACGGTTGGCGAAATCTCCGATCCGAATGAGTTGCAGCTGGTCGCAAAGCTTGCCGAATACCCGCGGATAGTCGAGAGCGCAGCGCTTTCGCAGGAGCCGCATCGCATAGCGTTCTACCTCTATGATCTGGCCAGCTTCTTCCATGCGCATTGGAATAAAGGTAAGGAACAGCCGGAATTACGTTTTGTTAACGATAAGAACCGAGAATTGAGTATCGCCAGGCTTGGGCTGGTGCGCGCAGTTGCTTCCGTTTTGAGGTCTGGCCTCACGATCACGGGTACGGCTGCACCGCAGGAGATGCGCTGAAAACGCCCTCATTTGCCCACATTGCTCTGGCAGCAACGGTGTAATGTAGGTGAGTGGACGAGGTAATGGCGGATAATAACCTTGCGCGTAGCCGCAATAACGTTCCGGATTTCTTTGCTGATGGTGACCCATTGGCAGAACTGGCACGGATTGTCGGTTATGAAGATCGGGTTGTTGCAAACCCGGCTCCTGTGGTTTCCGAGCCCGTAGAGGCAAGGCGAACCGACCCGGTCTTCAATCTGGAAGACGAACTCCTGCGCGAGTTTGAGCGTTACGATGCGCCCAGGCTCGATCCGGCAGACGATATCGTTGTCGAAGCGCCTTTGGTGCCTGCGATCGATGATGTGCCCGTGGAGGCTCCTCTCGATAGTCGCGATTTCGCTTCCGACTTCGAAGCGTCTGTTGTTGAGGACGAATATCGTAACGCGAGCGAGCCGCTGCAGCAGTGGGCTGAGGAAAGCGATTCGCAGGGTTCTGTCGGTCAGGGTGTGGAGACTGCCGGTTATGACGCCGAAGCGGTCGATCCTCGTGATGGCAGTTTGTCCTATGACGCTCCCGTTGAAGGCGAACCGGCGCCATTCTCGCCGCACGTCTATTCGGATAGCTATCAGGCAGCGCCTGTCGAAACCGTTTACGCTTCCAGCACAGCTGTTGTTGCCGAGCCCGAAATCTCTTTCGACGATTTCGATCTGGCCGCCGAACTGGAGAACTCCTTCTCGGCTGCGCCGGTCGTAGAGCCGCTCCCGGTCTCTGCCTCGCTTGCCGCTTCGCCAGTTGTCGCCCCGATCGCTGAGGCTCAGCCAGCGTCTGCGGAAGTCCTGCCGTCTTCGGCTGATGCCAAGCGTAAAGGGGCGGGGTATACGCCCAGCTTCCGTATGCCGCTTGCCAACTTCCAGTCTGGCGCCGGTGTCGCGTCGCATCTGCGTGAGGAGCCAAAAGCTCAGCCGCAGCTTGCTCCCGCAGCGGTTGAGCCGGTTTCTGTAGCTGGGTGGGATGCTTCACCTGTCTCAACGCAGGTCGCGAGCCCGGTTGCCACTGTTGCCGCTCCTGCAATGTCTATCCCGTCGCTGGATATTCCGTTGGCCGGTCCGGCTGAAGCAATCTCTTCAAAGGCTGCACCGCTTGCATCCGAGCCTGCGCTGCGCGTGGAAAAAGATGCGTTTTCCGAACTGGATGATCTTCTTTCTGGCGGGGCGGACTATTCGGCCCAGCCTGTGGTCGATAATTCACTGCTTCAGCCCGTGCAGGATCATGTCGATCACAAGGTTCTGCCGCAGGCGACAGTGACGGCGCCCGTCCAAAAGCCGATCTACGACGCTCCAGCCGCACCTGTGGCTTCGGCCGCTTCTGTCGATGACGATAACGATCCCTTTGCCGATCTCGACTTCGAGCTGGCACTTGATGATCTGGAACTCGACTTGAGCGACATGGTGGTCGAGGAAAACAGCAAGGGTGTTGCACCGGTCGTCGCTGCGAGCGAACCGAAGGCTTCTGCTCCTCTCGCCGCCGCTTTCGTTGCCCCGCCGGCCCCATTCATTCCGCCGGCTGTTGCCGCGCCTGTTGCTGTGCCCGCTTATAGCGCGCCACCGGCATTTAATGCGCAGGCTGCTTTCGAGGCCCAGCGCCTGAATGGTGCCGAGCCCGAGGACGATGTTGCGTTCGATCCTGCTCTTCTCGCAGAACCGGAAGAGCAGCCGGAAGTGATTGCCGAACTCGACGTGCCGACGCTTACCGTCGAAGAGAAGGAAGTGCCGCCGGCCTATCGTAACGATTTCGATCTCGATATCGACGCCGAACTCGCCTCGCTGCTCGAAGCGCCGGAAACGGTCACGCCGGTTCAGCGCGCAAGTGCCGAACAGCCTGCCGTGGCAGCATCTGCTGCTCCCGCTGCCCAGAAGTCCGTTTATGCGGATCTGGACGATTTCGAACGGGCACTCGAAGAGGATTTCCGTCGCAGCCTCGCGACGCCGATTACGGCCAACGAAGGCTATGCGTCGGCCGAAGATTACGAACAGAACGTCGATGATGTTGAAGGGCGTGCATCTTCGCGCCGCTGGATCGCTCCGCTCGTTGCTGTCGGTGTTCTGGCCGTCTGCGGCGCTGGTGCCTATGCATGGTTCGGAAGCTCCTCTTCCGGGCTTGGCGGAAATGGCGAGCCGGTGGTGATTGCTGCCGACAGCGAGCCGGTCAAGGTTGCGCCGGCGAATCCCGGCGGCAAGACCGTGCCGAACCAGGACAAGGCCGTTTACGACCGCGTCGCCGGTGCAGGATCGGAAACGCCCAAGCAGCAGCAGCTGATTTCCAGCAGCGAAGAGCCGGTAGATGTCGTTCAGAAGACGCTGATGCCGGATACGCTCCCGCTGGAAGGCGAGAACGACATGCAGATGACAGAGGTGTCTGACACCGAGGATCCGCGCCTTCTGCCTCAGGATCAGCAGCCGGCGGGTGAACAGCCCGTGACGGTCATGCCGCGCAAGGTCAAGACGATGATCGTTCGCGCCGATGGCAAGCTGGTCGAACAGGAAGTCGAACCTGCCGCTGCAGAAAAGATTGCTGCCGCGCCTGTCCGGGGCGATTCGTCTGCCCAGACGGCTGCTGCCTTCCCGACATCTGCGCCGGCTTCCGCCGTTGCCCAGAACGGTATCGTTCCTGCGTCGGCACCGGTCTCCGCTCCGGCAGACGTGGCATCCTCCATGCCTGTTGCTGCAGAGGCTCCGGCAACGATCGAGCAACTGGTCGATCCGGCTCCTGCTGTTCGCGCTCCGGTTCCGGGCATGCGTCCTACGGCACAGTCCGCCAGCGTCAGCGATCAGGGTAACACTCGCCCGACGGCACCCGCTGCCGCACCGGCATCTGCCCCTGCTGCACAGAACACGCAGGTCGCATCGCTGGGCCAAGGCGGCTACGTCATCCAGATCGCTTCGCTGCCGTCCCAGGCGGATGCACAGCGCTCTTATCAGAACCTGTCGAACAAGTTCGGCAGCGTGATTGGTGGACGCGGCGTCGATATCAAGGCTGCTGAAATCGCCGGCAAGGGCACCTTCTACCGCGTCCGCATCCCGGCCGGCAGTAAGGAACAGGCCGTGGCGCTGTGCGAAAAGTACCGTGCAGCCGGCGGCAGCTGCCTAGTGGCTCGATAAGAAGGCCATCAACAGATACAGACGGGGCGCAATGCGCCCCGTTTTCGTTAGGGCGGTTCCAGCAAAGCCGGGAACCTGTTTTGCGTCCGGAATGCACCGGATCATCACATCGGGTAATTTGACATGAGTGTTTCCAAATCCATGATTCTTGGCGCCAGTGGCGCAACGCTGACTGCCGACGAAATTTCACTTTATCGGGACGAACGGCCCTGGGGTTTCATTCTCTTTGCCCGCAACTGCGTGGAGCTTCCTCAGATCGCCGATCTCGTGGCGTCGATGCGCGACGCAGTCGGCAGGCCGGATGCGCCGGTTCTGATCGACCAGGAGGGTGGCCGCGTGCAGCGCATTCGCCCGCCGATGATTGAGCGTTATCCCTCCGCGACCGCATTGGGCGAAATCTACAAGCAGGACAAGGAAAAGGGCCTGCGCGCCGCCTGGTTGATGTCGCGCCTGCACGCATTCGATCTTATGAAGCTCGGCGTGACGGTCGATTGCCTCCCTGTTCTCGATGTGCCGGTCGAAGGCGCAAGCAATGTCATTGGCGACCGCGCCTATGGTTTCGATCCGCGGATGGTCGCATCAATGGGCAAGGCGGCGGCCGAAGGCCTGAAAGCCGGCGGCATGCTGCCGATCATGAAACACATGCCGGGCCACGGGCGCGGCATGGCTGATTCGCACCACGAACTGCCGGTCGTCACCGCCTCGCGCACTGAGCTCGAAGCGCATGATTTCGTGCCCTTCATCGCGATGAAGGATGAATTGATGGCGATGAGCGCCCATATCGTCTTCACCGCTTACGACGATCGTGATCCTGCGACCATCTCGCCAATCGTGATCGAAGAGGTCATTCGCGGTCATATTGGCTTCGATGGCCTGCTGGTCTCGGACGACACCTCGATGAATGCCCTGAAGGGCACGATCGGCGAACGTGCCGCACGAATCATGGGGGGAGGTTGCGATATTGTCTTGCATTGCAACGGCGTCATGGACGAAATGAAGGCCGTGGTGAAGGAAGTGGTGGAGTTGTCCGGCAAGGCTTTGGCGCGCGCCGAGGCCGTCGAGTGTGGCTTCGCGGCACCTGATGCCTCCGACGAACATGCGCTGCGTTCGGAATTCCATGAAATGATGGCGGTCGCCTGACGGAACAGGCCTGCTGAGCGAGAGAGGTGAACGGGTTTGGCGGTGAATTCGGGGCAGGGCGCCATTCCTATGGACAAGCTCTGGCAGGACGTTTCCGAGCGTGCTGCCGACGACCCGGCGCTCGTCATCGATGTTGCTGGTTTCGAAGGTCCGCTCGACCTGCTTCTGCATCTGGCACGCAGCCAGAAGGTGGATCTCTCCCGTATCTCCGTGCTTGCGCTTGCGGAGCAATATCTTCTCTTCGTTGATAGCGCGCGGCGCGTCCGCATCGAGCTTGCGGCAGATTATTTGGTCATGGCCGCCTGGCTCGCCTATCTGAAATCGCGCCTTCTCATTCCGCAGCAGGTCAAGGGCGACGACG
This sequence comes from Neorhizobium sp. UBA3556, assembly GCA_002376235.1. Classification (GTDB taxonomy): domain Bacteria; phylum Pseudomonadota; class Alphaproteobacteria; order Rhizobiales; family Rhizobiaceae; genus Neorhizobium. The sequence goes on from DFNX01000016.1 coordinate 101,217, forward strand.
GCCCGACCGGCGAGGAAATGGCCGCCACGCTTGCGTTTCGTCTGCGACGGCTTGAGGCCATGCGCGAGGCGGCGAGCCAGCTGATGAGCCGCAACCGGCTGGGGCGTGACGTCTTTGCCCGCGGCGCGCCGGAACATATCCCGCATCGCGTCCAATCCGCCTATGACGCCAGCCTTTACGATCTTCTGTCTGCCTATGCCAATCTGCGGCAGCGCACGGCAATCACCCAGGTGACGATCGAGAAGCGCAAGGTCTGGTCTCTGGTGGATGCGCGCGAACTGCTGACCCGCATGCTCGGCGAGATAGCCGACTGGACGGCATTGCAGACCTATCTTCTTCCCTACCTGCCGCCCGAAGATCGGGTGACTGCGACAGCAAGCGCATTTGCTGCGTCGCTGGAACTCGTGCGCGAGGGCAAGCTCGAGATCCGTCAGGACGGCGCCTTCCAGCCCATTTATCTGCGCGGCGGCAACCGGTCACGGTCGCCACAGATCTCCGGAGGTGGCGAGTGATGGCCGATAACAATGAGGTCGTTTCATCCATGGATGCCGCTCATGATGCGGATGATGGTCCGATCGCGAAGTTTTCGGACCTGGAAGCCGAACGCATGGCCGAAGCGCTGATCTTTGCTTCCGCACAGCCGGTTCCCGAAAGCTTTCTGGCGGACAGGCTGCCACGAGGGACGAATGTCCCGACGCTTTTGACACGCCTTGCCGAGAATTATGCCGGGCGGGGCGTCAATCTGGTTCGCACAGCGGACAGCTGGGCCTTTCGCACCGCGCCGGATCTCTCCTTCGTTATCCGCAAGGATGAAAACGAGGTCAGGAAATTGTCGCGCGCAGCACTCGAAGTGCTTGCGATCATTGCATATCATCAGCCAGTGACCCGTGCGGAAATCGAGGATATCCGAGGTGTTCAGACCTCCAGGGGCACGCTTGATGTGTTGATGGAGGCTGGCTGGGTTCGTTTTCGTGGTCGCAGGCGCTCACCGGGGCGTCCCGTCACGCTCGGTACGACCACCGATTTTCTCGATCACTTTGGCATTGAGGAACTGCGCGATCTTCCGGGGCTGGAAGAGCTGAAGGGTGCCGGCCTGTTGAGCGGCCGAATTCCGCCCGGTTTTCATATTCCCATGCCGGGCGCCGACACGGATCTGTCGGATGACGAGGATCCCATCACCCAGCTCGACCTCGAGGAGCTCGGCTTGCTGGCGCCAGGCGGCGCTTCCGACGATTAGGTCCGTTAGCTGTCGCGTAGCGTGTGCGGGCGGGACGTAATCTCGCATGACGCTAACGACCGCGTGATTACCGATGTATCATGCAAATTTGCTGTTTGAAAAAGCAGCACAAAACGCTTACATCGAAAGCTAATTCGAATTTGGAGTTGGACTAATGGGTTCTTTCAGTGTGTGGCATTGGCTGATCGTTCTGGTCATCGTGCTCGTCTTGTTCGGGCGTGGTAAGATTCCGGAACTGATGGGCGACGTCGCAAAGGGCATCAAGAGCTTCAAGAAGGGCATGACCGACGAAGACGCTCCGGAAACGACCACTGCGAAGACCGTCGACCACAAGGCTGACGAGGCGAAGGAAACCACCCGCTCTTAATGAACGGGCTGGGGGCTTCAGGAGCTTCGTTGCATGTTAGATATCGGTTGGACCGAACTGCTCGTCATTGCGGTCGTACTTATTGTTGTGGTTGGTCCTAAGGACCTGCCGCCCATGATCCGCGCGTTCGGCAAGATGACCGCCAACTTTCGCAAGATGGCAGGTGATTTTCGCGCGCAGTTCGACGAGGCTCTGCGTGAAGCGGACATGGATGACGTCCGCAAGACGATTTCGGATGCGCAGAAGCTCAATCCGACCAATGCGTTGCGTGATGCGATGAACCCGCTGAGGCAGATGGGAGAGGATCTCAAGGCCGACCTGCAGAAGGCGACCCAGATCCCGAACCCTCTTGCCGAAAACACCACGGATCTTTCGCCTGCAGATGCCGAGGCACAGCAGGCAATTGAGAATGCCGAACCTGTTTCTGCAGCACCTGAAGTGCCGGCAAATGTAGAGCCATCTGCCGCCGCGAAAGCTCCGGCAACCACGGTTGCATCGACAACACAGTCTCCTGCGGTTTCTGATGCCAAGAGCGTGGTGGATGCAAGGACGGCCGTATCGGCAACGACATCTGCTTCTTCGACAGTGCCCGTTGCTGCTGCGATATCGGCTGAACCTCAGTCTTCGACAGCAAAGCCTCGCGCACCGCGCAAAACTGCTGTGAAAGCGGCAGCTGAAGCGAAGGCTCCGACCATGGCTGCTAAAACTTCCGTAGCGTCCAAGAAGGCGATTGCCGAGGCCGCTACTGTTGTCGACAAGCCCAAGCGGACCAAGGCGGCGCCGAAGACGGCTGGCAAGACTGTATCCGTGGCTGTTGAAGCTCAGGTCGCCAAAGCGCCCGCCCGCAAGCGTGCGGCCAAAAAGACTGATACTCCGAAGGACGAAGAATGAGCGACTACGAGGACAAGCCGCAGCCGCTTATCGAACACCTGATGGAGTTGCGCACCCGGCTGATGTGGGCGATCGGCGCATTCTTCGTCGCCTTCGTTGGCTGCTTCTTCTTCGCCAAGCAACTCTTCAATCTGCTCGTCGTGCCGTATAAATGGGCCGTCGTTTGGGCAGGGCTGGACATTACCAAGTCCGAACTCATCTACACCGCGCCGCAGGAATTCTTCTTCACGCAGGTGAAGGTGGCGATGTTCGGTGCGCTGGTGATTGCCTTTCCGGTGATCGCCTCGCAGATCTACAAGTTCGTTGCGCCCGGCCTCTACAAGAACGAACGCTCGGCCTTTCTGCCGTTCCTGATTGCCTCGCCGATCCTGTTTCTGATGGGCGGAGCTCTGGTCTATTTCTTCTTCACCCCCATGGTGATGTGGTTCTTCCTGGCCATGCAGCAGACGGGTGGCGATGGCGAGGTGGCCATTTCACTTCTGCCGCGTGTTTCGGAATATCTCAGCCTCATCATGACGCTGGTGCTTGGTTTCGGCCTCGTCTTCCAGCTTCCGGTCGTCACCACGCTTCTTGCTCGTGTCGGCCTGCTCACCAGCACCTGGCTGCGCGAAAAGCGTAAATATGCGATTGTTGTTGCCTTTGTGGTTGCTGCCGTGCTGACACCGCCGGACCCGGTTTCCCAGATCGGCCTTGCTATACCCACCATCCTTCTCTACGAGATTTCGATCTACGCCGCGCGACTCGTCGAGCGCAGACGCGATGAGAATTCTGAGGCAGAGGAATCGACCTCGGACGTCGCCAAGACCGACAAGGCCTGAGGGTTTCCTTGGCCTGACGCGCGCGGCATCTCGCGTTGAAGGCTAGGGACTATGCTTGATATCAAATGGATTCGTGAAAACGAACAGGCCCTCGATGAGGCGCTCGCAAAGCGCGGCGCCGAGCCGATGGCAGCCGAACTCGTGGCGATGGATGAACGCCGCCGCAGTATAATCCAAAAACTTCAGGACATGCAGTCCCGCCGCAACGCCGCCTCCAAGGAAATCGGCGCAGCGATGGCGCAGAAGGACCTTGAACTGGCTGAAAAGCTGAAGGCCGAAGTTGCCGAGATCAAGGAAACCATGCCTGCCGCCGAGCAGGAAGAGCGTGAGGCAATCGCCGCACTCGATGATGCGCTGTCGCGTCTTCCCAATATCCCGCTCGATGACGTTCCGGTCGGCGAAAACGAGAGCGGAAATGTCGTAAAGCGTGTCGTGGGTGAAAAGCCGCGCTGGAACCATCCGGCGAAGGAGCATTTCGACATTGGCGAAGCGCTCGGCTACATGGATTTTGATCGCGCCTCGAAACTTTCCGGCGCGCGTTTCACGGTTTTGACCAGCCAGCTCGCACGGCTTGAACGTGCGCTCGGCCAGTTCATGCTCGACATGCACACGATGGAGCATGGTTATACGGAAGTCTCTTCACCGCTGATGGTGAAGGCCGAAGCCATGTATGGCACCGGCCAGTTGCCCAAATTCGAGGAAGACCTTTTCAAGACGACCGATGGCCGTTACTTGATCCCGACCGCCGAAGTGACGCTGACCAACCTCGTCTCGGCCGAGGTGCTGGAGCAGGAAAAACTGCCGCTGCGCTTTACGTCGCTCACGCCTTCTTTCCGCTCAGAGGCAGGTTCTGCCGGCCGTGACACACGCGGCATGCTGCGCCAGCATCAATTCTGGAAATGCGAACTGGTCTCCATCACCGATGCGGAAAGCTCACTCGCCGAGCACGAACGCATGACGGAATGCGCCGAGAATGTCCTGAAGCGCCTCGGCCTGCATTTCCGCACCATGACGCTCTGCACCGGCGATATGGGATTTGGCGCCCGCAAAACCTATGACATCGAAGTCTGGCTGCCGGGACAGGATACCTATCGCGAAATCTCGTCCTGCTCGGTCTGCGGCGACTTCCAGGGCCGTCGCATGAATGCCCGTTACCGCGTCAAGGACGAGAAGGCATTGCGCTTCGTCCACACGCTGAACGGCTCGGGCACGGCTGTCGGCCGCTGCCTGATCGCGGTTCTTGAAAACTACCTGAATGAAGACGGTTCCGTCACAATTCCGGATGCTCTTCTGCCTTACATGGGTGGCCTGACAAGAATCGAAAAGGCATAAGGATTTCGAAATGCGCATTCTCCTCACCAACGACGATGGTATCCACGCGGAAGGTCTCGCAGTCCTGGAACGGATCGCAAGAACGATTTCCGATGATGTCTGGATCGTTGCGCCGGAGACGGACCAGAGCGGTCTTGCGCATTCGCTGACTCTCTCCGAGCCGCTTCGGCTGCGCAAGATCGATGAAAAGCGTTACGCCTTGCGCGGCACGCCGACCGATTGCGTCATCATGGCAATCAGCGAGATCATGGGCGGCAAGCCCGATCTCGTCCTGTCGGGCATCAATGACGGCGGCAACCTCGCCGACGACATTACCTATTCCGGTACGGTGGCCGGCGCGATCGAGGGAACGCTTCAGGGTGTGCGTTCGATCGCCGTCAGCCAGGCGGCGCGCAAGGAGAATGGCCGTTTCACGCCATGGGAAGTGGCCGAAGCCCATGCTACCGATATCATCCGCAAGCTGATGACGGTCGAGCTGCCCGAGGGGACTTTCCTCAACGTCAACTTCCCTCATTGCGCACCGGAAGAAGTTCAGGGTATCGAGGTGACCTCGCAGGGCAAGCTCGATTTCGGCCTGATGATCGATGCACGTGAGGACGGCCGCGGCCGCCCCTATTACTGGCTGAAATTCTCCGATCGGAAAGGCAACTTCCGTGACGGGACGGATATTCAGGCGCTCAAGGAAAACAAGATTTCCGTCACGCCGCTGAAGCTGGACCTTACCGATTATTCGGCTCAGGATCGCGTCGCATCCGCACTTGGATTGGGAGCAGCCGGTTGAAACCTGGAATGGTCGAGAGGGAAGGATTTGCTGCGCTCGTCCTGCGACTGCGGGCAGAGGGTATTTCCGATCTCGACCTTCTGACGGCTGTCGAGCAGACGCCCCGTTCCCAGTTCGTGCCGCCGCCGCTTGCAGAAGAAGCCTATTCCAGCCGCACCATTCCGATCGACTGCGGCGCCTTCATGGAAGGCGCCGATCTCGCTGTACGGCTTCTGCATCGCCTGCAGGTCAAGCCCGGTCACCGTGTGCTCGAAATCGGAACAGGTAGCGGTTTCACCGCAGCCGTGATGGGGCGCATTGCCGAGCGGGTCACGACTGTCGAGCGGTACCGTACTCTGGTCACGTCGGCCAACGCACGCATGGATGCGCTGGGGCTTCGCAATGTGATTATTCGTCAGGCCGACGGCATTAATGGCTTGCCGGGTGAGGGCACGTTCGACCGCATTCTCGTGACGGCCGCCTTCACCGCTTTGCCGCGTTTCTATGCCGAACAGCTGACCCATGGCGGCTCGATGATCGCCCCGCTGATCCTTGACGACGAGACCTGCCTGATGACGCGCCTGACCAAGACCGGCAGCCGTTTCGAGCGCGAGGATCTCTTCTCGGCTCCCTATCTCCCGCTCGTTCCCCATATCGCCGCCGCTCTTTGAGCACAGTCGGCATGGTTAGCAATTTGACAAAATACCGACTTTTGGTGCGGTGCTTTAACCACCCAGTAAGACTAACGGGTTTTAATGATCGTCATGATGGTTGCGTCATGAGTAGGTCGAGTCAATGCGTTTCAAGAGTTCATCCAAGTTCGGTACATCCGTTGTAAAGTTCGCAGCGGCAGCCTTGCTGGCCAGCGCTGCGACCGGTTGCAGCTCGGACGCCACGCGTTTTTCGGGTCTGTTTGACGGCACGGACAATATGACGACGGCGTCCATCCCGCAGAGGCAGGGTGGTGGTGCCTATGGTCAGGCGCCTGTGCCGCGCGGAGATGTTTCGTCCTCCCAGGGCATGCAGCCGCAATACGGTTCGAACGCTGTAGCGTCGGCTCCGTCCTATCCGGCTTCGGGCGGTTATTCTTCTCCGGCGCGCGTCGCATCCGCTCCGTCGAGTGTACAGCGTTCCGAACTTGCCGCTCCGGGGCAGCTTCCACCCGTATCAGGTTCCGATTCGTCGACGCGCCAGCAGGCAATGGCTCAGCCTTTCCCGCAGCAGCCGAATGTCGCCCCGGCGCGCAATGCAGACAACCTGACGACGGGTACGGTCAAGCCGATGTCCGGCTGGTCGACAGTCAACGCGCCGCGCGTCACGCTGCGCCCGGGCGAAACTTCCAAAACGCTGGCAAACCGTTACGGCGTTCCTGAAAAGGAAATCCTTCGCGCCAACGGCGGCGCACTTGCTGCCGGTCAGTCGGTCGTCATCCCGACATTCGGTCCCGCACGCAACTCCGCCAAGACGGCTGCTGGCGACATCGATTTGCCGAACAACGCGCCTGCACCGGTAAATCAGACCGAGCAGAAGCTTGCTGTCCTGCCGTCGCGTGACAAGTCCCTGGCAGAACCGGGCAAGATCACCCCACCCGGCGGCAAGCCGCTCGGTGGCACCTACACCGTCAAGCCCGGTGATACGCTGACCAAGATTGCCCGCGAAACCGGCACGTCCGTCGATGCGCTGAAGGCTGCAAACGGCATGACTGACGGCACCGTCCGCATCGGCCAGACGCTCAAGCTTGGCAATGGAATGACTGATCCGGTTCGGACCGCATCGGTTCCGCAGAAGCCTGCAGAGCCTGCCCCCGTCGCGCCGAAGGTTGCAGCCCAGCAGCCCGCGCCGGTTGTCGCCAAGGTAGAGCCGGCAGTTGCTGCACCGTCCAAGCCGGCAGCCGCGGAAAACGCATCGCTCAGCGAAGTCGAAAAGAAGGCGGACGTCGCTTCTGTTGCGCCGCAGTCTACCGGCATCGAGAAGTATCGCTGGCCGGTCAATGGTGCAGTCATCGCTGGCTATGGCGCCAACGTCAACGGCAGCCGCAATGATGGCATCGACATTTCGGTTCCTGAAGGCACACCGATCAAGTCCGCTGAAAACGGCGTCGTCATCTATGCCGGCAACGGTCTGAAGCAGCTCGGCAACACCGTGCTGGTGCGCCATGACGACGGCAAGGTCACCGTTTACGGTCACGCAGGCGCCATCAACGTCACCCGCGGCCAGAAAGTCACTCGTGGCCAGACGCTTGCCTCTTCCGGCATGAGCGGCGACGCGCAGCGTCCGCAGGTTCACTTCGAAGTGCGCAAGGACGCAACACCGGTCAACCCGAATACCTACCTTGAATAATTGTATTGCGTTTCAAGGGGACAACGAAAAAGCCCGGCATTGCCGGGCTTTTTTGCGTCTTATGGTTGTCCGGCCTTAAGTGCGGTTGAGCGGTTTGCGCAATCGTCCGGCCAGATCCTGAATATATTGCCAGGCGACGCGGCCGGAACGGCCACCGCGCGTCGTTGCCCATTCAAGCGCCTCGGCATGCAACGTCTCGCGTTCGAGGCCTAGCTCGAAATGAGCCGCATAACCATCGATCATCGCCAGATAATCGTCCTGGCTGCATTTGTGGAAGCCGAGCCACAGGCCGAAACGGTCCGAAAGCGAAACCTTTTCTTCCACCGCCTCGGAAGGATTGATGGCGGTTGACTGCTCGTTTTCCATCATGTTGCGGGGCAGGAGGTGGCGGCGGTTGGATGTCGCATAGAAAAGGACATTGTCCGGTCGACCCTCGATGCCGCCGTCGAGCGCAGCCTTGAGTGACTTGTAAGCGGTGTCGTCATGATCGAACGACAGGTCGTCGCAGAAAAGAAGGACACGCTGTTCCGACAATTTGAGGATGTCCATCAGGGCGGGCAGTGAGGCAATGTCCTCGCGATGAACCTCGACGAGCTTGAGCGGAGTATTGGTCGCCGCACGCACATCCTCATGGACGGCCTTGACAAGCGACGATTTGCCCATGCCGCGAGCACCCCACAAAAGCACATTGTTTGCCGGATAGCCTTCGGCGAAGCGGAGCGTGTTTTCGTGCAGGATGTCGCGGACGTGATCGACACCGCGGATCAGCGTCAGGGCGATGCGGTTGGGCCGTGGCACCGGCTGGAGCTTCAGGTTTGATGGCACCCAGACGAAGCAATCCGCGCTATTCCAGTCGTTGACGGCAGGTGGCGGTCCCGCGAGGCGTTCGACCGCATCGGCAAGGCGCCGGATCTCGGCAAGTACCTGTGCGTTGATATCGTCGCTCATGGCGCTCTCCCTCTTTTTCGTCATCGTTTTGCGCCGGTAACACGCTCGTCATTGCATAGAAAGGCGATAGGCCGTGGATTCGGTACGCGATTTGCCGCTTTCTGTTGCATTCCGGGCCATCGGAACTATATTCCGGCGGCTTGAACGGGGGCGGGGAGTCTCCGGTAGTTTTAGGAGTTCTCGATGTTCATTACCGAAGCATTCGCCCAGGCGAGTGGCGCAGCAGCCCCCTCGGGCACCGATTCCATCCTGCAGATGGTCATGCTGTTCGCACCCCTGATGGTGGTGTGGTATTTCTTCCTCATCCGTCCGCAGCGCGCCCAGGCCAAGAAGCGCAAGGAAACGCTCGACAGCATTCGTCGTGGCGACCAGGTTGTTCTCGGCGGCGGCATCACGGGCAAGGTGAGCAAGGTCATCGACGATAACGAACTCGAAGTCGAAATCGCCGAAGGCGTGAAGATCCGCGCTCAGCGCGCTTACATCGCTGAAGTCAAGGTCAAGGGCGAGCCGGTCAAGACCGAAGCTGCGCCGACCAAGTAAGCGAAGTATCGAACCGGTTTTCTTGGAGACCGGTGATCTATTGCCCGGATGCATTCCGCCATGAGGCAGGAACGGCGTCCGGGCACATTTGTTCTTGAGGAGGGCAAGCGCCATGGCACGAGGGATTGAAATCCGCGAAGCCCATTTTCCGGGCCGTGCGCCAATCGACGCCTATGGCAATGGCGGCTTTCGTTTTGCCGACATGTCACATCGCGGTTCCATCCTCTGCCTGCCGTCGGGCATTCACGGCTGGAACATGCAGGATGGCGATCTTCTCACCGTTGATTCTCTGGAGCGCGTGTTGTCGGACGCATCCGGTATCGAGTTTCTGCTGGTGGGAACCGGCGTTGAAATGAGGCCTATACCGGCTGAGGTGAAAGCCGCGCTGAGGGCCAGTGGAATTTCCTCCGATCCGATGAGTACAGGTGCGGCGGTGCGCACCTTCAACATCATGCTTTCCGAATCCCGCGCCGTCGCGGCCGCTCTGATTGCGGTCTGACATGTCCGGCGCATCTCCCGACAACGCTGCGCTTTGCCTCGCCATGCTGCGCGATACCGATCGCGACCGCTATCTGGCATGCCTTCTTTCGCCGGAAGACAAGAGGGGGGCGCTTGCCACTCTTTATGCCTTCAATGCAGAGCTTGCCCGCATCCGCGATGTGGTGCGCGAGCCACTACCAGGCGAGATCCGCCTGCAATGGTGGCGGGATCTGTTGGAGGGTGGTGCCGAAGGAGACGCTGGCGGCAACCCGCTGGCAGCCGGTCTGCTTGACACCGTCGAGCGTTACCGACTGCCGCGTCAGACGCTGGTCGCCATGACCGAGGCCCGTATTTTCGATCTCTACGACGATGCCCTGCCGGACCGAAATGCGCTTGAGGGGTATTCGGGTGAAACGGCATCGGCTCTGATCCAGTTGGCCAGTCTCGTTCTTGCGCCGGAATTGGCAAGCCAATCTACGGACGCTGCCGGACATGCGGGCGTGGCGCAATCGATAGCCGGCTTGCTGATGCTGCTTCCGATCCATAACCACCGGCGGCAGATTTATGTGCCGCTCGATATTCTTTCGGCGACCGGCCTCGATCGTGACAGTTTCCTTGCCGGCGAAGACAGGGAACGCATCTCGGCAGCGATAGACGCCTTTGCCGGTCTCGGGCTTGAACATCTGGAAAAGGCGCGCCGCGCCGGTTCCATCCCGGCCCCGCTCTTTCCCGCCTTCCTGCCTGCTTCGCTCTCGGGGCCGGTTCTGAAGCGCGCAAGAAAACTAGGAGCCGATGCTTTTTCCGGTGGGCTGCAACAGCCGCAATGGCGTCGCCAGATCCGGATGATGAAGGCTGTTCTTCTCCGCCGCTTGTGATGCGGCATAATACTCGCGCAAGCCTCGCAGGCTAGGGACTATGCAACCCGAAGACCTGCCCCCCAAAAACTTTCTGTGCCGAGGAGACGTGGTTTGAGTGCCCTTATTATCTGGATCACCATCGTCGCGCTGATTCTCGTTCTCGTTTACTACATAAGGGGCATAGCTCGTAAAAACGATGAGCAGGGGCGTTTCGACCTCGGTACGGCCATTCTGGAATTCGGTCGCGCATTTCCCGAAGAGGCAATTCGCAGCCTTCACGCCACGAAGGATGGCGATGTCTTTGTTCGCCTGCACAACGATAAGACAGGCTTCATGCGCAATCGGCGCAACCATTACGCCTGCCATCTCATCCAGCCGGGCCGTGTGAGGATTGTTCCTTTGCCGGATGCGAAGGGATTTTCTGCTGAATTCCTCGACGCACCGACCTTGAATGCCGAATTTGTATTCGTGAACGAGCGGGAAGCCGCTGAGGTTTCGCTCTGGTTGCTCGACAATTATGTCAGTGTTTCAGGCCGGACCAGCGAAGCGTCTGACGATGATGCCGGGCAAAAAGCCGGCGGCCCGGAATTGGCCGCCGCCGATGGGGACGGTTCTACGCCAGACCGAGCCAATTAGCGCAATCTTTCAGCGCCCGCGCGGAGAGTAGCTGCCGCTTCATGATAGTCTTGTCCTTTCCGCGGAAACGCTTGACGCCCTCCGGTTTGACGATCGAACCCGGTTCAAGCTCCGGAAAAAGGCCAAAATTGATATTCATCGGCTGAAAAGACCGCTTGCCGGGTTCCTCGTCGTGAATGAGGTGGCCGCCGGTTATGTGACCGAGAAGAGAACCGAAGGCGGTCGTCGCAGGCGGCGGCGTAAGCGGCTCTCCCTTGCGCTCCGCGGCCGCAAACCGCCCGGCAAGCAGGCCGATGGCGGCGCTTTCAACATAGCCTTCGCAACCGGTGATCTGGCCGGCAAAGCGCAGCCCAGGGCGGCTCTTCAAGGTCAAAGACCGGTCAAGCAGGATCGGCGATTGGATATAGGTGTTGCGGTGCAGGCCGCCGAGCCGGGCGAATTCGGCATTCTGCAGGCCGGGAATCATGCGAAAAATCTCCGCCTGCGCACCGTATTTCAGCTTCGTCTGGAAGCCGACCATGTTGTAGAGCGTGCCGAGCGCATTGTCCTGGCGAAGCTGCACGACGGCATATGCCTTGACGGTCGGATTGTGAGAATTGGTGAGACCCATCGGTTTCATCGGGCCGTGGCGCAATGTTTCGCGGCCGCGCTCCGCCATCACTTCGATCGGCAGGCAGCCGTCGAAATAAGGGGTGCCCTCCCATTCCTTGAAGCCGACCGTATCGCCGGCAATCAGCGCGTCAACGAAAGCGTCGTATTGCTCCTTGTCGAGCGGGCAGTTGATATAATCCTTGCCCGTGCCGCCGGGGCCGACCTTGTCGTATCGCGACTGGTACCAGCAGGTATCCATGTCGATCGAATCGCGATGCACGATCGGTGCGATCGCATCGAAGAATGCGAGCTGGTTTTCACCGGTTTCTGCCTGGATCGAAGCTGCAAGCGAAGGCGAGGTGAGGGGGCCGGTGGCGACCACCGCAAGATCCCACTCCGCAGGAGGTATCCCCTGGACTTCCTCGCGCACGACGGTGATCAGCGGATGGTTGGAGATCGCGGCGGTCACCGCATCGGAAAAACCGTCGCGATCCACGGCGAGCGCGCCGCCTGCCGGAACCTGATGCTTGTCGGCCGATGCCATGATCAGCGAATTGGCAAGCCTCATCTCTGCATGGATGACGCCGACGGCATTTGCCGTAGCGTCGTCGGAGCGGAAGGAGTTGGAGCATACCAGTTCGGCAAGACCGTCTGTTTTATGCGCATCTGTACCGCGCACGCCGCGCATTTCGTGCAGTATGACCGGAATTCCGGCCTCGGCGATCTGCCAGGCGGCTTCGGAGCCTGCAAGCCCGCCGCCGATTACATGAATGGGAGAAAAGGATGTCTTTGTCATGGGGCGCGTCATTATCACGACGCGGCTTCGACAGGAATCAAAAAGGCGGTTCAATCGAATTCAAATTGAAGTTCGATAAAGATCAGAATCAAAAAGGCACCTGAGAAGGTGCCTTTGATCATCCTTGGGCATTTCGGCCGCTAGGTTCTCTCATTCAGCGGTTGTGAGACCGCGATCCGTCGGGATTAACGGAAGGAACGAGAAGCAACGTTACGGATGTCGTAACGGGTCAGACCGATGTCGGAAAGAGCCTGGTTCGACAGATTGCCGAGCTCGTTCATCGTGCGGCGGTAGCTGATCCAGTTCTTGGCGATGCGGATCGGGTTCATGGTGGTTTCCTCAAGTCGTCTTTTTCCCGGCGCTCGTTATCGGCTCCGGCGATGTGCTTCTTATACGCTCGAATAATAAAGATGTGCAGTGCAAATTATATGCAACTGCCATGCATTTGTGCGGTGAATTGTCGCTTATCTGGGCAATGCGCGAAAAATGAGCTGAGAGGCGGCGTTGAGGATGAGGATACAGCACAAACGAAAAGCGCCTCCCGAGGGAGGCGCCTTCGATCGACTGGAGAGTCGAGATTTTATTAGAAGCCGACGGCGGTCCGGGCTACGCGACGGATGTCGGCGCGGCCGATGCCGAGGTCGCCAAGTTCACGGTCGGTCATGCGGCCGAGTTCCGAAACGGTTTCGCGGTACTTGCGCCAGTCGCTGAATTTCTTTGCGATGCTCATTGTGGGGGTCCTTTGCCCTGTGGGCGTCATCTCCGCCCTCTTCATCTGCTAATCGTTTTAAATCCTGATCTGCACAAAAAACAGCGCCCGTTTCGTATGCCACCTATGCACGCAGTGCATTTCAAGATGTCGGCGTGTGTCGCGGCTTTAGTCAAAGCGTGAGGATGAGTTGAAACGAACAACGCCCACCGGGGGAGGAGATCCGGTGGGCGTCATATAAATGACCGACGAATGGGAGGAGGAGTTCCGTCGGTCTGTACGGATCTCGCTTGGGAGGAGGAGTGCGAGACCCGAATATCTTGCGGAAATTCCGCTTTGTTCGTTGAGTGGAACCTACACAAAGTCAGAGAATTTGTGCACTGCAAACCGTGAATGGATGGTCTGCTTTATTTGCATGGCTGCATATCACGCGTGAAGGCGCTCTTCGTGTCTGGAGTTTTCGAGGTATATAAAGAGCGAAACCGGTCATTGATCTTCTGGCGGGCAGTCTTCTTTGGTGACTGTCATTTTTCCTTTGCGTGCAGGAAAACGGATGATATAGAGACGCGCGCTCTGGAAGGCCTCCGGCGACGAGGTATTTCGACGCGGTTTGGGGCGCGGGTATGGTGAAATTGGTAGACACGCCAGATTTAGGTTCTGGTGCCGCAAGGCGTGGGAGTTCAAGTCTCTCTACCCGCACCAAGCACCGCTGAGGTGTGGTCTTGAGCCAAAGAATGGGCGAACGACCGGCGCCTTTAATGCCGCGGCTGGTCTCTTTGAAGTTCCGGCGATGTGCTAACTGTTGAACGGCTGGAGATGCCGGATAGTTGGGCACCGCCGCCACGATATGAAGGTTTGAAAATGCAGGTTACCGAAACGCTCGCTGAAGGGCTGAAGCGCGAAATTAAAGTTGTCATCCCGAAGCAGGAGATGGAAGCACAGCTGAACGTGCGCCTCGCCGACGCGAAGGATAAGGTCCGCATCAACGGCTTCCGTCCGGGCAAGGTGCCGCTCGCGCATCTTAAGAAGACCTACGGCAAGTCGATCATGGCCGATCTCGTCAATGAGATCATCCGCGACCGCCCGGCATCGATTCTCTCCGAGCGCGGCGAGAAGTCGGCAACCCAGCCGTCGATCTCGATGACCGAAGATCAGGATGAAGCAGAAAAGATCCTGTCCGCGCAGGCAGATCTCGAGTTCACGCTCTCCTACGAAGTCATTCCGCCGATCGAGCTGAAGTCGACCGACAAGATCACGGTTACCCGTGAAGTCGTCGAAATCGCCGACGAGGAAGTCAACGAGCAGATCGTCAAGATCGCTGAAAGCGCTCGTACCTTCGAGACCAAGAAGGGCAAGGCCGCCAATGGCGACCGCGTCACCATGAATTATCTCGGCAAGGTCGACGGCGTAGCCTTCGATGGCGGCGCTGCCGAAGATGCCGAACTGGTTCTCGGTTCCGGCCAGTTCATTCCGGGCTTCGAAGACCAGCTCGTTGGCGTCAAGGCCGGCGACGAAAAGGTCATCACGGTCACCTTCCCGGAACAGTATCCGGCTGCAAACCTCGCAGGCAAGGAAGCCACCTTCGACATCACCGTCAAGGATGTTGCTGCTCCGGGCGAAGTTGAGATCAACGACGAACTGGCTTCCAAGCTGGGCATCGAATCTGTCGATCGCCTGAAGGAAATCGTTCGTGGCCAGATCGAAAGCCAGTACGGCAACCTGACCCGTCAGAAGGTCAAGCGTCAGATCCTCGACCAGCTCGATGAAATGTACCAGTTCGACACCCCGCAGGGTCTCGTCGACGCCGAGTTCGACAACATCTGGCGCCAGATCAACACCGATCTCGCACAGTCGGGCAAGACTTTCGAAGACGAAGACACGACCGAGGAAGAAGCTCGCGCCGAATACCGCAAGCTTGCCGAGCGTCGCGTTCGTTTGGGCCTCGTCCTCTCCGAAATCGGTGAGAAGGCTGGCGTTGAAGTCACCGAAGAAGAAATGCAGCGCGCGCTTTACGCACAGCTGCAGCAGTTCCCGGGCCAGCAGAAGGAAATCCTCGATTTCTTCCGCAACACCCCTGGCGCTTCCAACTCGCTGCGCGCCCCGATCTTCGAAGAGAAGGTCATCGACAAGCTGCTTACTGAAGTGAAGGTCACCGACAAGACCGTCACCAAGGAAGAGCTGATGGCTGACGACGAAGCCGAAGGCGAAGAAAAGCCGGCCAAGAAGAAGGCTGCGCCGAAGAAGGCCAAGGCTGAAGCTGAGGAAGGCGAAGAAGCCGCTCCGAAGAAGAAGGCTGCTCCGAAGAAGAAGGCCGCTGAAGACAGCGCCGAATAATCTTCGTAAAAAATGATTGGAAAAGCCGGGTCGGCAACGATCCGGCTTTTTTGTTGCCAACCACCCGCCAAACCCTGTCGGTCGAGCCATGATCCGTATCGAAAATATCAGCAAGTCGAACAGCAATCGCATCCTCTATATTGAGGCTTCGGCTGCGCTCAATCGCGGCGAGAAGATCGGCCTTGTCGGTCCCAACGGCGCCGGCAAGACGACGCTGTTTCGCATGATCACCGGCAGCGAAGTGCCCGACGAGGGCCAGGTCTCGGTCGAAAAGCACGTCACCATCGGCTACTTCAACCAGGATGTCGGTGAGATGTCGGGCGTTAGCGCCGTCACCGAGGTCATGGATGGTGCGGGGCCGGTCAGCACGGTCGCAGCCGAACTGCGTGAACTGGAATCCGCCATGGTCGATCCCGACCGCATGGACGAGATGGACGCTATCATCGAGCGCTACGGCGAAGTGCAGGCTCGTTACGAGGAACTCGACGGATACGGTCTCGAAAGCCGGGCTCGCGAAGTGCTCGCTGGTCTTTCCTTCAGCCAGGAGATGATGGACGGCGATGTCGGCAAGCTTTCGGGCGGTTGGAAAATGCGCGTTGCGCTCGCCCGTATTCTCCTGATGCGGCCCGACGTGATGCTGCTCGACGAACCGTCCAACCACCTCGATCTCGAAAGCCTGATCTGGCTGGAGCAGTTTCTGAAAGGCTACGACGGCGCGCTGCTGATGACCTCGCACGACCGCGAGTTCATGAACCGCATCGTCAACAAGATCATCGAGATCGATGCCGGCTCGCTCAATACCTATGCCGGTGACTACGGCTTTTACGAAGGGCAGCGAGCGCAGAACGAAAAGCAGCAGCAGGCGCAGTTCGAGCGCCAGCAGGCGATGCTGGCCAAGGAAATCAAGTTCATCGAACGTTTCAAGGCCCGCGCCTCCCATGCAGCCCAGGTGCAGAGCCGGGTGAAGAAACTCGACAAGATCGAGCGCGTCGAGCCGCCCAAGCGCCGCCAATCGGTTGCTTTCGAATTCCAGGCCCCGCCGCGCTCGGGCGAGGATGTGGCCAATCTCAAGGGTGTCCACAAGGCTTATGGCAGCAGAACGATCTATGACGGACTGGATTTTTCCATCCGGCGAAAGGAGCGCTGGTGCATCATGGGCGTCAACGGCGCCGGAAAGTCGACGCTCCTGAAGCTGATCGCCGGTTCGGCCGAACCCGATCACGGATCGGTCGCGATCGGCGCCAGCGTCAAGATGGGCTATTTCGCCCAGCACGCCATGGACGTGCTTGATGGCGAGCAGACGGTGTTCGAATGGCTCGAATCAGAATTCCCAAGGGCCGGACAGGGCGCATTGCGCACGCTCGCCGGCTGTTTCGGTTTCTCCGGCGATGATGTTGAGAAGAAATGCCGAGTTCTATCGGGTGGCGAAAAGGCGCGTCTGGTTATGGCCGCGATGCTGTTCGATCCGCCGAATTTCCTCGTTCTCGACGAGCCGACCAACCACCTCGATCTCGATACCAAGGAAATGCTGATCAAGGCGCTTTCGGAATATGAAGGCACGATGCTTTTCGTCAGCCACGACCGCCATTTCCTCTCTGAACTGTCCAACCGCGTGCTGGAAGTCTCCACCGAGGGCGTGCATCGTTATGACGGCGGTTACAGGGAATATGTCGAGCGGACCGGTTATGAGGCGCCCGGTCTGGTGGCGTGAACTGGCCCGTCAGTTTGTCATTTCGGCCAGTGCGCGGTGCAACGGAGCGTCCGAGATCTGGATCAGCCCGGTGAACGGCGAATCCATATCGAGAACCAGATAGATCGAGATGGCGATCAGCAGTGATGATGCGGCGAACACGATCAGCACCACGGCGTTTTTCGGCGCCCGGTAACCGAAACTGGCAAAGATCAGCGTCAGCCAGGCGATCAGCATGCCGATCACAGGCGCGGGTATGGCGCCGGCCTGCTGCTCTACGATCATCCAGCGCTTTTCCACGATGCTGCGATATTGCTGCCTGAGATCCTCCAGAAGCCTGGCCTGCGCAAGCTGGGGCGCTTGCATGGCGTTCAGATCGTTGCCGACCTGTGTCAGGCGTTGCTCGGCGTCGTTGCGGCGGTGTTGCAACGCATCGTCAGCCCGGCTGGGATCTGCAATTGCGTGTTCGACATAGGTGACGAGAGATTTGCGCACGCTGGCGGTCTCATCTCCATAGAACTCAAGTGAGCGGTCCAAAAGAATCAGTTGCGTGGCGTAGACATGGATATTGCTGTCGAGTGTCTCGAACGTATTTTTCGATGAATTGATCATCAGGCCGAAAACGAGCGATGTCATCACCACGAAGATGTTTGCGACAAGCCGGACTACTGCATTCGTTTCATCGTCGCGATGAGATGCCCTAAGTCTGGGATAAAAATGCACGCAGGTATAGGAGGCACCGCTTAGAAGTGCAAAAACGAGAAGTGCTATCGGCAACTCGCTGGGCATAGGTAGTCTCCTCCTGGCGCCTGCGCATTCTTTTCAAGCCATAATTATGCAGTCTGTACGGGACGCCAATCCTCGGCGTTCGGATTATAGTTTTCGCTTCTCGCCTTGACCCATCTTTCATGCCCCCTAGCTAGGCCACAGGAGGATTTGGCAAGGAACAAGGCGATGTTGAATTATGGATTTTCAGACCCAGCATTTTCGGGCTTTGGCCCGGTTGTCGATTTTGAGTGTCATTCTTTCATCCTGCACCATTCCGCCGGATACGTCGCGGGTCGTGGGAGAGAATTCGACCGTAACAGCTGCCCGCAAGGAGCTGGTCGGTCTCGACGAGGATGACGTGCGCATGTGCGCCGGCTTCCCGAGCGCCAGCAGTGCCAGCGCCGATGGCGGTTCGATCTGGGCCTATCGGCGCGACATGCCGCGCGGAAACTGGAATGTCGTCAATCCGTCCTTTACGCTCTTCGGTGCGATACCCGCGGTCAATACCTCGACCAGCGGCTCGTCAGGCGGCAATTGCAGTACGCAATTCCGCTTCGCCGACAGCAAGCTGAAACAGGTCGAGTTCGCCGGTGACAACAACACCACGACGGATATCAACGGTCTCTGCGTCAGCATGATCGACAATTGCCTGATCTATGCCCGGAAAAAGAAGACGCAATAGCGCGGCCTCTGCCTGTGCTTGACAAAAAAAGCCGCGCAATGCGCGGCTCTTCGAGTGGTTTGGATAGGCCTCAGCGGCAGACCCGGATCGATTCCATATGCCAGCCGCCATCATAGGCATTGCGAACCCGCTGATCCTCGAACCAGCAACGTGGAGGCGGTGGTGGCGGCTCGACGTAACGCGGGCCACCGCTATTGGCCAAAGCGCCACCGATCAGGCCTCCGATGACGCCGGCCGCAAGGCCGCCGGCAATCACCTTGCCCGTGTTGTCGTGATGGTGACGATGATGGCGATCGCGGTCGCGGTCACGATCCCACCGAGGCGGTGGCGGCCCGCGATGGTCCCAACGCGGCGGCGGCCCGTCGCGCCATTGCGCCATGGCGGTTCCGGCGGGAGCGATAGCTGCGCTGGTAAGGATGGCGAAGGACAGTGCAGAAAGAATGATCTTCTTCATGGATATAATCCCTGGGCACCGGTCATTTCCGGTGCTTCGAAGTGAGACCATGCGCCTTCCTATATTAACGGATCTTGAATGAACCCGCCGTGCTTCTCTGCTCATTGAAAACGTCACTCGGCGGACAGGTAAGCCGGGCCGTCTTTCGTCAGCGGCGGGGCGCCCTGCGTCAGGCCTTCTCTCCTGCCTGCATGTCGGCTGCAGCTTGGTCGTCCTTGCCGCTTGCGCGCAGATAGGCGTCGCGAAGCGCAAGTCGGCCGAAATATTGCTCGAATGCCGGGCGCTTCTCGATCGATCCGAACTGCAATCCCCAGCCGATCTGCGACCCGACATAGACATCGGCCGCGCTGAACTTTTCGCCGGCTATATAGGAATTGTTGCGGACTGAAATCTCCAGCGTGTCCATCACGTCGGCATAACTGCCATACCCGATCATCCTCTCGCTCCCCGCCGGCACCTTAAAACCAAGCGCGCGGTTGCTGACGGCAGCTTCCAGCGGACCGGCGGCAAAAAACATCCAGCGATAATAATCGGCCCGGTCAGCGGGGGATGGGGCCAGTTCCGCCTGAGGAAAGGTATCAGCCAGATACGCGCAGATCGCGGCGCATTCGGTAATGATCTTTTTGCCATGGACGATCGTCGGCACCTTGCCCATCGGGTTGACGGCCCTGTAGCTCTCATCCTTCATTGTCGTGTCGAAATTCAGAATCTCGACCTTGTAAGGGATGCCGATCTCTTCCAACATCCAGCGGGCAATCCGCCCGCGCGACATCGGGTTGGTATAAAGCACGATCTCGTCAGCCATCCGAATTCCTCCCGTGGTCGCCTTTGTTGTGGGGCGCTCGGGAAGACAGTCAAGGTATCGGGATGATTTCGCAAGAGCTGGTTACAGGGGCTTGCGGTACTGGATGAAACCCGGTGCAACCGCGACCCGGTCATAGAGGCGTCGTGCGGCGTCGTTCTTTTCCTGCGTCAGCCAGTAAAGACGCCCGGCATTCTTGTCTCGGGCAAGCAGCGCCACCTTTTCGATCAGCGCTTCACCGACCCCGCGGCCGCGCTGGCTGTCATCGACATAAAGGTCCTGCAGATAGCAGGTCGTGTCCGGCAGCCAGGTCGAGCGATGGAAGAGCGCATGGACGATGCCGACAAGCTCGCCCTCATCGAATGCACCTAGCACATGCATGGGCTCATCAGGATTGTGAAACCGCGACCAGGTGATGTCGTATTGCTCTTTCGGCAGTTCCGACTCGTAAAAGCGGATATAGGCCTCGAACAAAGGCTGCCACGCCTCGCGGTCGGATGGCACGAGAGGACGGATTTCGACGGGACGATTGGCAGACATGCAAGCCTCCGGCGCAAAAGAAAACGGCGGGGAAAACCCCGCCGTTCAAATCTACTCTGAAGATTATAACTTACGCCATGGCCTTCTTGAGGTTTTCGTCGATCTTGTCGAGGAAGGCGGTGGTCGAGAGCCACGGCTGATCCGGACCGATCAGAAGCGCCAGATCCTTGGTCATGAAGCCGGCTTCGACCGTGTCGATGCAGACCTTCTCGAGCGTATCGGCGAACTTCGTCAGTTCCGCATTGTCGTCCAGCTTGGCGCGGTGTGCGAGACCACGGGTCCAGGCGAAGATCGAGGCGATCGAGTTCGTCGAGGTTTCCTGGCCCTTCTGGTGCTGGCGGTAGTGGCGGGTAACCGTGCCGTGTGCGGCTTCGGCTTCGACCGTCTTGCCATCCGGCGTCATCAGAACCGAGGTCATCAGGCCGAGCGAACCGAAGCCCTGGGCAACGATGTCGGACTGGACGTCGCCGTCGTAGTTCTTGCAGGCCCATACGTAACCACCGGACCACTTCAGCGCGGAAGCGACCATGTCGTCGATCAGGCGGTGTTCGTACCAGATCTTGGCTTCGTCATACTGCGCCTTGAATTCGGCGTCGAAGATTTCCTGGAACAGGTCCTTGAAGCGGCCGTCATAGGCCTTGAGGATGGTGTTCTTGGTCGACAGGTAGCAGGGAACGCCGCGCTGCAGGGCGTAGTTGAACGAAGCGCGGGCGAAGTCGCGGATCGAGTCGTCGAGGTTGTACATCGCCATGGCAACGCCGGAAGACGGAGCGTCGAACACGTCGTGCTCGATGGTCTGGCCATCGTCACCGACAAACTTGATCGACAGCTTGCCCTTGCCCGGGAACTTGAAGTCGGTTGCGCGATACTGGTCGCCGAAAGCGTGACGGCCGACGATGATCGGCTTGGTCCAGCCCGGAACCAGGCGCGGCACGTTCTGCATGATGATCGGTTCGCGGAAGATGACGCCGCCGAGGATGTTGCGGATCGTACCGTTCGGGCTCTTCCACATCTTCTTCAGCTTGAATTCTTCGACGCGGGCTTCATCCGGCGTGATGGTGGCGCACTTGATGCCGACGCCGTGCTTCTTGATGGCGTTGGCGGCATCGATCGTCACTTGGTCGTCGGTGGCATCGCGGTTCTCGACCGAAAGATCGTAATATTCGATGTCGAGATCGAGATAGGGCAGGATCAGCTTGTCCTTGATCAGCTGCCAGATGATGCGGGTCATCTCGTCGCCGTCGAGATCGACGACCGGGTTGGCTACCTTGATCTTCTGCATGGACTTCCTCTTGTCGTGAATGGGCCGGAGTGGCCCCAAATGGATCAACGGGTTGCGCTATAACATCGCAGGGCAGGTGTGCAAAGCCGTGAGACGGGTATTGGCGGCTTTTCTGTGCGATTTCAACGCAGGCGCCGTTCTGCTTTGAAAAACAGCAAGAATGGTCATTGCCAAATGAAGGGCGAGGGGTAATGTCCGCGCAAATCGCCTCCAATACGGATCATCGCCATGCGAACCCTGCCGCTCGCTCTCGCCCTGTCGTTTCTCTCAACTGTTTCGATCGCGGCCGACCCCGCTGATCCGGTCAAGGAGGTAATGAAGGTCACCGAGGATAACTGGAACAGCAACGACAGCGACTGGAAGTTCATCTTCGACCCCGAACCACTGGCGCGCCTGTTCAGCAAGCGATTCCAGACAGCCTATGCCGACGCAGCCAAGCACCCGGCCTATGAAACGGAAAACAACCAGCCGGGCGATCCCTTCGGTTACGATGTCGTTACCGCCTCGCAGGATGGCTGCCCGCTGCAGGATGTTGTCATTGCGCCTGGCGTCGCGGCGAATGGCAAGACGGATTTCAAGGTCACATTCAAGCAATGGACCTGCATCGATGATGCCGATCTGAAGGACAGCATTTCGGAAGTGCATTTCGATGTGATCGATGAGGACGGCAAGCCCGTCATCGACGATATCCACCGTGTGGCCGATGGAGAAAGCGACAGCGTCATCGAGGAAATGCAATCGATCGCCAAGGGCGAGTGATGCCGGGCGTGCCCGGCTTTCGGAATGGTACTATCGATGTCTAGGGCGCGGCGGATGGCCATGACGTTTGTTGATCGTCTGCTGGCCCATGATCCCGCCTTGTCACGGATGAAGATGGGAGCGCGCGTGACGCTCACCATTCTGGCTTCTATCCTCACTCTCATCGCTATCCACCTGACCGTGGGGCCGCTGCCGTCGATTTCCTATGCGCTGGCGATCGTGCTTTCGATCGAAGGCGGCGTTGCCGTAAAGGACAAGACGTCTGCCGAGCAGCTGAGAACACGCCTGATGGGGTGTGCGGCGAGCCTCTTCTGCATCACGCTCGCAGCGGGGTTGGAGCCTTACCGGCTCGTTGCCGACCTGACCTTCCTGTGTGTCATCCTTGCCGCGAGCCTGGCGCGCGTTTTCGGCCAGCGCGGCTTTGCCGTCGGCATGTTCGCCTTTATTTCCTATTTCATCGGCGCATATTTGCGGCCGACATTTTCGGAACTGCCATTGGCTGGGTTAGGCCCGCTCTTCGCGGTCGCCTACGGGCACCTGATCCGCAAATATCTGCTGGTTGATGACTGGCGCCGCGATCTCACCAAGACGCTTCGGGCGATAGAGCATCGCGTATCAGATATTCTGCTGCGACTTTCCTCCCTTGCTGCAAGTGGAGCCTTGACGGAGAGAGATCGCATCGAGCTGCGCCAGATGGAAGAGCAGTTGAAGGACGTGGTGCTGATGGCGGAAGGCCTGCTGCCGCGCAATGCCGATGGCTCCCTGCCGAGTGACAGCAGTTCCGTTATGGCCGTTTCGATCGCCATCTTCGATCTTCACCTCGCCGCTGAAAGCGTGATTGTGCAATCACTGACTGCCTTGCCGCCCGCCGCGTTGATCCATGCCGTGCTCCATGATGATGCCGTCACGGCAACGCGGATAGCGGAACAGCCTTCTATTGCGGCCGCTGAAGAGCGAATAAGGCAGAGCGTCCACGCTCTGTTATGGCTGCAGCGGGCTTCCTCCGCGCTGCGTGAGGCTGCTGCAGACCGGGCTTTCCAGCAGTTGATGGCTTTTGGCGATGTGCCGTTGGCAAGACCACCGGTTAAGCCGGATTTTTCCTGGAAGAACCCGCTCGTTCGCGCAGCTGTCCAGATCACCATCGCCTCCGGCATCGCCATGGTTTTCGGGCTGCTCCTGTCCCGCGACCGCTGGTTCTGGGCCGTGTTGACTGCCTTTCTCGTGTTCAACAACACCCGCTCGCGCGGCGATGCGGCATTACGGGCCATCCAGCGATCGGTCGGCACGCTGGTCGGTATTGCCATCGGCCTTGCCTTGGCGACACTTCTTTCCGGTCACACGACAGCAACCGTTGGTCTTGCGGCCGCCTGCGTGTTTCTGGCCTTCTACTACCTTCAGGTTTCCTACGCGCTCTTGAGCTTCTTCGTTACGATCGTTCTCTGCCTCATCTATGGCCTTATCGGTCAGCTGACATTCGAGGTGCTGTTGCTGCGCCTGGAGGAAACGGTGATCGGTTCGATTGCCGGCATGTTCGTCGCCTTCGTCATCTTCCCGTCTTCCACCCGCTCGACCGTCGAACTGGCGCTTGCCCGATGGTACGATGTGCTCGGACAATTGCTGGAGGCGGTGGAAAAGGGTGAAAGCCGCTACCGGTTGATCGAGTTGTCGAACCGCCTCGATGAGGCCTATCGGGATCTGACCGTGGCTGCGCGTCCGCTGGGCAGCGCATGGTCGCTGGTCACCCGGCCGGGGCCGATCCGTCAGACCTTGGCGATTTTCCTTGCCGCCTCTTATTGGGCTCGGATACTGGCGCGGGATTTTGCAAATGCGGAAAACCGCGATGAGCCGGAAATACACCGTGCGGTCGATCGTGCCAGACAGGTGCTGGAGAAGGCTGCAGCGAGAAAGGCAGACTGTTTTTCCGTGAAGACGCCGCGTCATGTTACAGCGAGCGGTAGTCTGCCGGCCCCGGGACAGGGGGGCGCACGTGGCGCGGATATGGTCGCCAATCTTCTAAATCGCCTTTATCCACCGGCCTCAGACACACAAAAGAGCCAATAACCGGCTTGCCGTTGCTGGCCGACGGGTCTATTGCCCGGCGTCAAGAACAAGCGGAAACGAATATGTCGGGCACCAATAGCGAACGTGAACTCATTGCCGAAGGGCCGGCAATCATTCTGGTCGAGCCGCAGCTCGGCGAAAATATCGGCATGGTTGCCCGCGCCATGGCCAATTTCGGCCTCGCCGAACTGCGCCTCGTTAATCCGCGTGACGGCTGGCCGAGTGAAAAGGCCCGTTCCGCCGCTTCCAAGGCCGATCACGTCATCGACGGCACCAAGGTCTATGAGACGCTGGAAGAGGCGATCAGCGATCTTAATTTTGTCTATGCGACGACGGCGCGCGAACGTTACGGCTTCAAGCCTGTCCGGTCACCCGTCTTTGCTGCCGCCACCTTGCGGGAAAAGTTCAAGGCGGGCGAAAAGACCGGCATCCTCTTTGGTCGCGAGCGCTGGGGCCTCAACAACGAGGAAGTGGCGCTTGCCGACGAGATTGTCACCTTCCCGGTAAACCCCGCTTTCGCGTCGCTCAATATCGCCCAGGCCGTGCTTTTGATGTCCTATGACTGGATGAAGTCGGGCATCGACGACCTTGAGGAAACCCGCTTCCAGCCGATCGAACAGAACCCTTCGACGAAGGAACAGGTGCTCGGCATGTTCGAGCATATCGAGGAAGCGCTGGATGCCCGCGGTTATTTCCATCCGCCTGAAAAAAAGCCCAAAATGATCGACAACCTTCGGGCCGTCCTGTCGCGTCGGGCCTTTTCAGAACAGGAAATCAGCGTGTTTCGCGGAGTGATCAATTCGCTTGATCGCTTCCCGCGGCAATGGCCGAAAAAGACGGTGCCGAGACAGAAGAAGGCCTCAGATTCAGGGGAGACAGAGGGGAATGACAGCGGCGAATGAGCTGAAGCCCATACTGGTGTTCGATTCGGGCATCGGTGGGCTGACGGTGCTGCGTGAAGCGCGCGTACTTATGCCGGAGCGCGGCTTTGTTTATGTCGCCGACGATGCGGCCTTTCCCTATGGCAGTTGGGAGGAGGGCGCCCTGCAGGAGCGCATCCTCTCCCTGTTCGAAAGGCTGCTGGATGATCATCAGCCGGAAATCTGTGTCATCGCCTGCAATACGGCTTTCACCCTTGCCGGTGCCGCACTTCGTCAAAGATTCCCGCACATGACCTTTGTCGGCACCGTGCCTGCAATCAAGCCGGCTGCAGAGCGCACCCGCTCTGGCCTCGTTTCGGTTCTGGCAACACCCGGCACCGTCAAGCGCGCCTATACGCGCGACCTCATCCAGTCCTTCGCCACCCAGTGTCATGTCCGTCTCGTAGGATCAGAAAACCTTGCCCGCATGGCGGAAAGCTATATCCGCGGTGAGGCGATTTCCGATGATGAGGTGCTGACCGAGATTACTCCTTGCTTCGTCGAGAAGGATGGCGAGAAGACCGATATCGTCGTGCTCGCCTGCACGCATTATCCCTTCATGGCCAATCTCTTCCGCCGTCTCGCGCCTTGGCCGGTCGACTGGCTCGATCCCGCCGAAGCAATCGCAAGGCAGGCGCGACGCAAGGCGCCGCTCATCGAAGGCGCGGAACATCCCGAAGGTTTCGACTTTGCCGTCTTCACCTCCGGCAATCCGGATTTTGCCACCCGCCGCCTGATGCAGGGGTTTGGCCTGCGCACCGGCTGAGGCATGGCCTGAGCGCCAACTGTTGCCATCAGGCAACAAATTCGTCTTTGAATGCAATTTTCGATTGTGAGTGCTTGCGCGTTCTGAAAGACCGTGCAATGTTCCACCATCCGCCGCTCAAACAAGGGAGAGCATCGATGAATACATACTTCGCTTACATGCGCCTCTCTGGCGGATTGGTCCGAACCGTGCGGGTGAATTACCCGCGCAATCTGCTCGGACTGGCTTTCCGCGGCTGATAACGCCAGGAATCCGCCTTTTGGCATCTTTCTCGATCTAAACTCGATTTGACGTGACCGGTTTATCCGTCTGACGGCATTGCCGTTAGTGCTTCCGCGCGCGTCTTTCCCAACCACGAAAGGACCCGCTCGCACACGCGAGGCGGGGCGGAAAAGCTATGCGTGAAATGCACGTAATGGTTGTTGATGTTCTGTCGGCAGAAATGGACGCTCTTCATCAGCGCCACGGTCCCTGGCGTCTGATCCGGGCACTTGTCGCAACCCTTGTCAGACGATCCTCGCCGTTTGCGGCAAACCGTTCGTCCGATCTCGACAATCACATGCGTCGGGATATCGGCCTGCCGGAAAACGTTCCTGAGGTCGATTTTGTCCTTCAGTCCCGGTTCGTCGATTGGAGGAACTACCTGTGAGCGACGGTCTGATCTGCCGCCAACTGGCGCTGAGAGACATGGACGCCGCGTCGAATGTGTTTCGCACCGCATTCGACGCGCAGCTTCCATGGCTCGCGGGCCTTCGCAAGCCGGAAGAGGATCGGGCTTTCTGGTCAGGATATCTGTTCTCGAACTGTGCCATCTGGGGTGCCACGAGACAGGGTGAACTGATCGGCGTCATTGCCTTTCGCCAAGGTTGGGTCGATCAGCTCTATATCCTGCCGCATATGCAGGGGCAGGGCATCGGCTCGCGCCTTCTCGATATTGCCAAGGCCAGTCATGCCCGCCTTAATCTCTGGACCTTTCAGAACAATGCCGGTGCCCGGCGGTTTTATGAAAATCAGGGGTTTGAGATCGTCCGCAAAACCGATGGCGCGGACAATGAAGAGCATGAGCCCGACATCCTTTACAGCTGGCGCAGCTGCGCCTGAATCACACGCTTGTCACGCGGATGTTTCCGTGACTTGATCCCATTATCCATCCGAGGAAACTTCCATGTCGCTCGAACACTGGCTAGCATTCGTTGCCGCATCCGCCGTGCTGCTGGCAATTCCGGGGCCGACCATCCTTCTCGTTATTTCCTATGCGCTGAGCCATGGCCGCAAGGTGGCAAGCGCAACAGTGGCCGGCGTGGCGCTCGGTGATTTCACCGCCATGACCGCTTCCATGCTTGGCCTGGGCGCGTTGCTCGCAACATCCGCCATGCTGTTCACTGCGTTGAAATGGGTCGGTGCCGCCTATCTCATCTATCTGGGCATCAAGCTTTGGCGCGCCCCGGTATCCGCACAGGCGCAGGCAGTAGAAGATGCCGATGCGCCGGCCATCCGGCCATTTCGCGTCTTCCTCCACACCTATGCGGTAACTGCGCTCAACCCGAAAAGCATCGTCTTCTTCGTTGCTTTCCTGCCGCAGTTCCTCGATCTGTCGCGGCCGCTCTTCTTCCAGATGGCGGTTTTTGAAGTGACCTTCCTTGTTCTGGCAACGATTAATGCCGCGCTTTACGGGCTCCTGGCCTCGATGGCGCGCAACACGATCCGCAAGCCGAAAGTCCAGCGCATCGTCAATCGCACAGGCGGTTCATTGATGATCGGTGCGGGGCTTCTGTCGCTCGGCTTCAAGCGCGCTGCCGCCTGATCGTAAAATTCTGATCTCAATGCCTGTTGATTTTTATCTCTTTCCCGAAGAAACGAATCTCGATCTCTGTTAAGGGGAGGGGTCGGCATACTGCCTCACCGCGGTCAGGCAGCCGACGAGACACCAATCTACGGCATACGAGGGCAGCATAGTGCAAGTCGGCATCGATATGGGAACTGTGACCGGTGGTGCGCAGGCCAAGCTCGATATCGAGGAGCTTCTGGCGACGCGTCTGCTTGTTCAGGGCAATTCCGGTTCAGGAAAATCGCATCTTCTGCGCCGCCTGCTGGAACAGTCCGCCCCCTGGGTGCAACAGGTCGTCATCGATCCGGAAGGCGATTTCGTCACCCTGTCGGATAAATACGGCCATGTGGTCGTCGATGGCGAGCGCACCGAAGCCGAACTTGCCGGCATTGCCAACCGTATCCGCAAGAACCGCGTCTCCTGCGTGCTGACGCTCGAAGGTCTCGATCTCGAAGAGCAGATGCGCGCAGCAGCCGCCTTTTTGAACGGCATGTTCGATGCCGATCGCGATTACTGGTACCCGGTTCTCGTCGTCGTCGACGAAGCGCAGATGTTTGCGCCTTCCGTCGGCGGCGATGTTTCCGAAGACGCCAGAAAAATGTCGCTCGGCGCGATGACCAACCTGATGTGCCGCGGTCGTAAACGCGGTCTCGCCGGCGTCATCGCTACCCAGCGACTGGCAAAACTTGCCAAGAATGTTGCGGCCGAAGCCTCCAACTTCCTGATGGGTCGTACCTTCCTCGATATCGACATGGCACGCGCGGCCGACCTTCTCGGCATGGACCGTCGCCAGGCGGAAATGTTCCGCGACCTGAAGCGGGGCAATTTCGTAGCGCTCGGCCCGGCTCTGTCGCGCCGTCCTCTGCCGATCGTCATCGGCAATGTCGAAACTTCAGCGCGCTCCTCCAGCCCCAAGCTGATGCCGCTGCCGGATGCGCCGCAGGATGTCGAAGACCTGATCTTCACGCCGGATCCGGAAGAATTCGCTCGGCCGATCACTGCAGTTCGCCGCCCGACGCCGGCACCGCGCCCGACCACCGATATCCTGGCCGAACTTTCCCGTTCGACACCTGCAGCAAGCCAGCCTGCAGCCGGCGAATCGCGCGTGGCCATGCCGGAACTGACCGAAGAAGAGCGCGAAGAGCGGCTGACGGCGGTCATGTCGGAAATTCTCGACGATCCGCAATCGGCTTATCGAACCGACAGCGTGCTTTATCAGGATTTTCTCGTTCGCGCCCGTATGCGCCGTCTGCCCGGTCCGCCGATCTCGCTCAGCGATTTCCGCCGCCGCACCGCGATTGCCCGTTCCGGCGTCGATGCCACCATGGCGGCAAGCGAGGCTTGGGCAACCGTGCTGTCGCTGTCGAATGGCGTCTCCGATGACCTGCAGGGCGTATTCCTGATGATGGCGAAGGCAGCACTCGGTGCCGAGCCTTGCCCGTCCGACGCCCGTATCGCCCGTGCTTACGGCACCCATTCCGCCCGCCGCGCCCGCCGCCTTCTCGGCTATTTCGAGGAGCAAGGCCTGATCGTCGTCCATGCAGATTTCGCTGGCAAGCGTATAGTCGCCTTCCCGGATCTGCAGGCCGAAACTGCGCCTGGTGCTGCCGAAGCGCCGGATGAGGGCGATCTCAAGATCGCTGCGGAATAAGGGGCTTAAGGCCATTCCGCTGTTGACAATTCTATGACGGCCCCCTAAAGACCGCCCCAGCACCGGGTGGCAACGCCCGGTGTTTTATTGACATGTCCCGTGGCACTCTCCGATCGCTTTCGTGAGAAGCCTGTCAGAACTTCCAAAGCGAGGTTCAGAGGAGGGCGTGTTTCCTTCATCCGGTTTGGCAACAAACCGGTGCAACCGTTCGAAAGGAAATGCGATGAGCAAGCGCGAATCGTCCAAGTACAAAATTGACCGCCGTATGGGCGAAAACATCTGGGGTCGTCCGAAGTCCCCGGTTAACCGCCGCGAATACGGCCCGGGCCAGCACGGCCAGCGCCGCAAGGGCAAGCTCTCCGACTTTGGTGTTCAGCTCCGCGCCAAGCAGAAGCTGAAGGGCTACTACGGCGATATCCGCGAGAAGCAGTTCCGCGCGATCTATGAAGAAGCCAACCGCCGCAAGGGCGACACCGGTGAAAACCTGATCGGTCTGTTGGAATCGCGTCTGGACGCCATCGTCTACCGCGCCAAGTTCGTTCCGACGGTCTTCGCTGCCCGTCAGTTCGTCAACCACGGCCACGTCACGGTCAACGGTGTTCGCGTCAACATCGGTTCCTACCGTTGCAAGGTCGGCGACGTCATCGAAGTTCGCCAGAAGTCCAAGCAGCTCGTCACGGTTCTCGAAGCCGTTTCGCTCGCTGAACGCGACGTTCCGGACTACATCGAAGTCGACCACAACAAGATGGTCGCCACCTACGCTCGCGTGCCGGCTCTCTCGGATGTACCGTACCCGGTCATCATGGAACCGTCGCTGGTCGTCGAATTCTACTCGCGTTAATCGCGACGAAAATATGCGAAAATGGCCCCGTTCGGGGCCATTTTTGTATCTGGCGACTGCAAAAATACCGACACAAAAAAAGCCGCCCGAAATGAGCGGCTTTTTTGTTGGCCATCAAAGCTGGCTATTTCGAAGACGCCTTCTTCTTGTCCACCGTGACGGTTGGCTCCACCGTTGTCGGCGTGGCCGTATCCGTCAGTTGGACGGTTTTGGTCGGCGTTTCTTCCGCCCGCTTTTCCCCCATCCGGTTCCAGGCATCGAGGCCGGCGATCTTGTAGGCCTCGGCAAGCGTCGGATAGTTGAAGGTGTTCTCGACGAAATACTCGACCGTGCCTTTGAGGTTAAGCACGGCCTGGCCGATATGGACCAACTCTGTTGCGCCTTCACCGACGATGTGGACGCCGAGAAGACGCCGCGTCTTCAGCGAGAAGATCAGCTTCAAGAGACCGCTGTCGAGGCCCATGATGTGGCCGCGCGAGGTCTCGCGGAACCTCGCGACGCCGCACTCGTAAGGAATGCCGCGCTCACGCATCTCTTCTTCGGTCAGGCCGCAGGTGGAGATCTCCGGCACGGCATAGATTCCATAGGGGAAATATTTCTGCGGCTCCTTGGCCATCGCGCCAACCGCGACACGGGCAGCGATTCGCCCCTGTTCCATCGATGTGGAAGCAAGGCTTGGAAAACCGACGACGTCACCGGCAGCATAGATGCCGGGAACGGAGGTCTCGAAGGTCTCAGGATTGACCCGCAGGCGGCCACGGCTGTCTGCCTCAAGCCCCGCCGCAGAAAGGTTCAGCATATCGGTCGCGCCAACCCGGCCGGCGGCGTAAAGCACCATGTCGGCAATGATCTTGCGGCCGGTATCGACAGTGACCGCGATCTTGCCATCCGGCAGCTTTTCCACCGTCTCTGCCTTCTGGCCGAGCAGAAGCTTCATGTTGCGGTCACGCAGTTGGTAGGTGAAGTCCTCGATGATTTCCTTGTCGATGAAATCGAGAAGCGTAGGCTTCGGATCGATGACGGTCACCGCAGCGTCGAGCGCGGAAAAGATCGTCGCATATTCGATGCCGATGACGCCTGCGCCGATAACAACGATGGAGCGGGGAATGCTGTGGATCTCCAGCAGTTCGTCGCTGTCGAGAACCGTCTTGTTGTCGAAGGGGATAGATTCCGGCCGATAGGGGCGGGTGCCGACGGCAAGCAGGATGCTCTTGCCCGAGACGTGAACCGTGTCATCGTCATCCTTGACGATCTGCATCGTATCCTTCGAAACGAAGCTCGCCTTGCCGCGAATATGCTGAACCCGGTTGCGGGCAAACTGGTGCTCCAGAACATCGACTTCATGGTCGAGCGTGATCAGCAGGCGACGGCGCAGGTCTTCCGCGCTGATTTCCTGCTTTACACGGTAGGAGCGGCCGTAAAAGCCGCGTTCACGCCAGCCGGAAAGATTGAGCGCCGTCTCGCGCAGTGTCTTCGACGGGATCGTGCCGGTATGGACCGATACGCCGCCGACCCGTCGACCCTGCTCGACGACAAGTACCTTCTTGTCGAGCTTTGCCGCCTGGATGGCAGCACGTCGTCCGGCTGGTCCGCTGCCAACCACGATGAGGTCGTACTGGTGCATGAAATTCTCCGTTTAGAACTCGCTGGTCCCGCCAGCCAAAACAACCAGACCCGATCGACTCGACTATTCTAAAATTCTGATTGCATGCGGCAATGTTTCGAAAATGACAAAAGACAAGTGTGTGGGCAAGGCCCAAGCCTGTCCAAAAATACGACTATTGTGCGGTGCAATGATGACGGTCTTTGAACGTTAGTCAGCGGTTATCGGCCGTTTCTTGCCGTATCGAGCAACTGTCTGACACGCTCGGCGTCCGCTTCGGTCATCGGCGTGAATACGACAAGGCCGAGATCCGGCCGGCCATCGACAGTGAAGGACGAATATTCCATTATCAGGTCGCCGGCGATCTCGTGGCGGAAATGTTTCGTCCCGGCTCCATAATTCTCGATGTCGTAGTTCTGCCAGATCGCACGGAACTCTGGGCTTGCCCGGCTGAGTTCGTCGACCATTGCCTGCAGGGCTTGCGGGGGCGACGCCTTGATCGCTTCAGCACGGAAAGATGCCACTGCCGAACGCGCGTCCCGTTCCCAGTTGACCATGTGTCCGCGAACCCGTTCGTTGCAGAAGATCAGCTTCAGGATGTTACGCTCTTCTGGCGGCAGAAGAGCGTAATCGGTCATCACGGCGCTGGCCGCTGCATTCCAGCCGACGACATCCCAAAGTGCGGTGCGCAGCACGGCCGGGCTGAATGTCATCGCATCGAGAACCCGCTGCAATTGCGCGGATATCGGCTCGAACGGCTGATGACGAATTTCCGGCGGTCGATGCTGCGCCAGCAGGAAAAGATGCTCGCCAGGGCACTGGTGAGTGCCAGTGCCCTGGCGAGCCGGTCCAGTACATCGCTCGAAGGCGAGCCGCCGCGGCCCTGTTCGAGCCACATATACCATGTGGCGCTGACATTGGCGCGCTGGGCAACCTCTTCGCGCCGCAGGCCCGGTGTGCGGCGACGTGTTGCCTCGATACCGAATTCCGCCGGATCGAGCTTTGCCCGCCGATCTTTCAGATAGCTGCCAAGTGGATTGTCAGTCCGCGCTTTGTCGATCGCTTCTGGCATGGTCGTCAGCCTGTTAGTCTCGATACCGGTATAAGGTCACGGCTTTTATCGCCCGCATCGGGATCATATCCGACATCCATCAACATGCGAGCATGAGGTTTTCATATGCGTGTCTTCGTTACGGGTGCAACGGGTTTTGTCGGTTCCGCCGTCATTCGGGAGCTTGTTTCCGCCGGTCATCAGGTTCTCGGCCTGTCTCGCTCCGAGACCAGCAGCACTTCGCTGCAGGCAGCCGGGGCGGATGTTCATCGTGGTTCACTGGATGATCTTGCCAGCCTTCAGGCAGGTGCGGCTGCTGCGGATGCCGTCATTCACACCGGTTTCAATCACGATTTCTCGAAATACAAGGAGAGCTGCGAAACTGACCGACGTATCATAGCAGCCTTTGGCGACGAGCTTTCCGGTTCAGATCGTCCTTTGCTAGTGACGTCCGGGTCCGGACTGTTGCAAGTTGGTCGGCCATCTACGGAAGATGATTTGCCGAACCGCAGCTCATCCGTCATCCCCCGTGTCGCGACCGAAGAGGCTGTGGCGGCAATCGTTGAGCGTGGTGTGAAAGCCTCCCTGATCCGTCTGCCGCCCTCGGTTCATGGAACCGGCGACCATGGCTTCGTGCCGATACTGATCGCCAGGGCGCGCGAGACGGGCGTGTCCGCCTATGTCGGCAATGTCGACAACCGCTGGCCTGCGGTTCATCGGCTCGATGCGGCGAAGGTCTATCGTCTGGCACTAGAGCGGGGAGCACTAGAGCCGCGCTATCATGCGGTGGCGGAAGAAGGTGTGCCGTTCCGGCAGATTGCCGACCTCATCGGTCGCCGTCTCGGCGTGCCTATCGTCTCCAAAAGCCGTGAAGAGGCCGCGTCGC
The DNA here is from genome assembly GCA_002376235.1 of Neorhizobium sp. UBA3556. GTDB lineage: Bacteria > Pseudomonadota > Alphaproteobacteria > Rhizobiales > Rhizobiaceae > Neorhizobium. The sequence continues at coordinate 135,437 of DFNX01000016.1, forward strand.
ATTTCGGCTGGTTCGCCCATTTCGCCGGCATGGATAGCCCGGCATCGAGCGCGAAGACGAAAGAATGGCTGAACTGGAAGCCAATCCAACCCGGCCTGCTGGAGGATCTCGATCAGGATGCCTATTTTACCGGCTGAAAACGAGGCGAGGGGTCAGATCAGCCTCAACCCCTTGAGGCTGGCATGGCCGTCCTTGCCGATGATGATGTGGTCGTGGACGGTGATGCCGAGCGGTTTTGCCGTATCTACGATCGTTTTGGTCATGTCGATATCGGCGCGTGACGGGGTCGGGTCTCCACTCGGGTGATTGTGGACCAGAATGATGGCGGTGGCGGAGAGTTCCAGCGCCCTCCGCACCACTTCGCGGGGATAGACCGGGGTGTGATCGACCGTTCCCTTGCCCTGAATTTCATCGGCAATCAGCGCATTGCGCTTGTCGAGAAACAGGATGCGGAACTGTTCGCGGGCCTCATAGGCCATCACCGCATGGCAATAATCGATCACCGAAGACCAGGAGGAAAGCACCTGCTTTTCGCGAAGTTCGCTGCGCAAGATCCGCTGACCGACCGTCGCGACCAGTTTGAGATCGAGCGCGACGCTTTCGCCGATCCCCTTGACCTCCTGCAACAGGCTCGTAGGAGCGCCGAACACGCCTGCAAGCGAGCCGAAGCGGGCGAGCAGCGCTTTCGCCAGCGGCTTGGTGTCCCGGCGCGGGATCGAGCGGAACAGCAAAAGCTCGAGGATTTCATAATCGGCGAGCGATGTATCGCCATGGTCGCGGTATTTGTCGCGCAACCGCTCGCGGTGTCCGAGATAATGCTCGGCTGCTCCGGGTAATTGATCCGCCTTGAGCGGCGCCCGCTTCCCCACGTGTTCGGCAAAATGACCGCGCTCGTCGGCAAACAAGTCGTCACGCCCCGTCTCCTCGGCTGCTTCATGCGAATCCTGCGAGGAGGCGGGGGGCTTGTTCATCGGTCAGCCTTCGAGCGGCGGAAGTCCGGGGCGGTCGAAACCACCGGGCGAAAGGGTAAAGATCTCGCAGCCCGTGGCGGTAACGCCAATCGCGTGCTCGTATTGGGCCGAAAGCGACCGGTCGCGGGTCACCGCCGTCCATCCATCGGCGAGAACCTTCACATGCGGCTTGCCCAGATTGATCATCGGCTCGATCGTGAAGATCATACCTTCTTTCAACTCCGGACCTTCGTCGGAGCGGCCGTAATGCAGGATGTTCGGCGAATCGTGGAACAACTGGCCGACGCCATGGCCGCAGAAATCGCGCACGACAGAGCAGCGCTCGGCTTCCGCATAGGTCTGGATCGCTTCGCCGATCGCGCCAGTGCGCACGCCGGGCTTGACGACGGCAATGCCGCGCATCAGGCATTCGTAGGTCACTTCCAACAGACGCTCTGCAGCACGCTTGATTTGCCCGACCGGATACATGCGGCTGGAATCGCCATGCCATCCGTCGAGAATGTAGGTGACGTCGATATTGACGATATCGCCTTCGCGCAGAGGTTTGTCGTCCGGCATGCCGTGGCAGACGACATGGTTGATCGAGGTGCAGACCGAATATTTGTAACCGCGATAGTTCAGCGTCGCGGGAAGCGCGCCATGATCCATGCCGAACTCTAAGACGAACCGGTCGATCGCGCTGGTGGTGATGCCCGGCTTGATGATCGAAGCGAGTTCATCGAGGCAACGCGCGGTCAGAAGACAAGCCTTGCGCATGCCGGCGAAGTCGTCGGTTGTGTTGTATAGACGGATTGCACCCGTATTCTTTAGGGGGGCGGAAACCGCCTCAATATAATTGACCATCATATTTCTCTCATCGTTCCCCTGTTCATAATGCAGCACGCCCGCCTTAGTCCATGGCGAACAATGTCTGTGACTGCATTCCTTCCTGTAGGGGCTTCATTTCGATCAAACCCAGCGGCTCGATTCCCTCGGGCGAAACCGCGCATCTGAGTGCATATGCCTCGACGCCCCGGCTTTGTGCCCGGACAAATGCCGCAGCGTAAAACGGATCGAGGTCGGTGCAGATCGAGAAGTTTTGGCAATCCGATCGCTGGATCAGGTAAATCATCACTGCCCGGTGACCGAGTTCCGCCATGTCGCCGAGTTCTTCCAGATGTTTGGCGCCGCGCTTGGTTACCGTATCGGGAAACTCCGCCAGTCCTGCCTGTCGGCTAAAATGGACGTTCTTCACCTCCACATAGGCATCCGGCAGGCCGTCGCCCATCAGCAGGAAGTCGATCCGTGAATTGCGACCGTATTTCTTCTCTCTCATGATTGTCGGATAACCTGAGAGGCTGGGGAGGACACCGGCGCGGATTGCTTCTTCTGTGAGCTTGTTCGGCATGCCGGTATTGACGCCGACGATTTCGCCCTCAGCCTCTATCATCTCGAAGACATGCCGGTACTTGCGCGTCGGGCTATCATGTTCGGAAAGCCAGATCCGCGATCCGGGTGTCGTCAGTCCACGCATCGAGCCGGTATTAGGGCAGGAGCCGGTGATCGGCGTGCCGTCGTCCAAAATGGCGTCGAACAGAAAGCGCTTGTAGCGCTGCACCAGCGTGGCGGGAGTGAGAGAAGGATGAAATCGCATGAAGAGACCGTCAGGCCCGCGCCAGAACATAGGTTCCGGGTGCGTCTCCGAGTGGTGATAATGCGCCGTCGCCGGGGACACGAGCCGGCACACGTTCGGCCTCGGAATCCTGCGCTTCCACCCATGCCTGCCAATGTGGCCACCAGGAGCCGGCTGCTTCCGTTGCCTCCTTCAACCAGCCATCCAGCGTCGCGGCCGCGACGCCACCAGACCAAAAACGATACTTCGCCCGGTGCGGCGGATTGACGACGCCGGCAATATGCCCGGAGCCGGAGAGAACGAATTCGACCGGCCCGCCGAACAGGCCGTTGCCGCGAAAGACTGAGCGGGCAGGGGCGATATGGTCCTCGCGGGTGGCAAGATTGTAGATCGGAATGGTGATGTCGCTCAGATCGATCGCGCCGCCACCGAGCTTCATTTGGCCGGCGGAGAGCGCGTTGTCGAGATAGCAGTTGCGCAGGTAGTAGGCGTGGTTGGCCGCCGCAACCCGCGTCGAATCGGAGTTCCAGTAGAGAAGATCGAAGGGCATCGGTTCCTTGCCCTTCAGGTAGTTGTTGACGACATAGGGCCAGATCAGTTCCGACGAGCGGAGAAGGTTGAAGGCCGCCGACATCTGCGATGCCGCCATATAGCCGCTCGCCTTCATCTGCGCCTCGATGACGGCAAGCTGCTCCTCATCGACGAAGACTTTCAATTCGCCTGCCTCGGCGAAATCCACCTGCGCGGTCAAAAGCGTGGCCGAGGCGACGCGGGTATCGTTTTTCTGCGCATGCCAGGCAAGCGCTGCGGCAAGCAGGGTGCCGCCGACGCAATATCCGATCACGTTGGACTGTTTCTCTCCGGTCGCCTGTTCGGCCGTGTCGAGCGCGAAATCGATGCCTTCGCGAATATAGGATTCCCAGTCTTTTGCAGCATGCTCACGGTCTGGATTAACCCAGGAAATGACGAACACCGTATGCCCTTGATCGACACACCACTTGATGAAGCTCTTCTCCGGCGTCAGGTCGAGAATGTAGAACTTGTTGATCCAAGGCGGCACGATCACCAGCGGCCGCTTGAACACGGTTTCGGTAGACGGCGCATATTGGATGATCTCGCAAAGTTCGTTGCGGGCAATCACCTTGCCAGGCGTGGTTGCGAGATTGTTGCCGACTGAAAATTGAGTGGCATCCGTCTGGCGCAGTCTCAAATGTCCGCCGCCCGCAATCACGTCCTCGGTCAGCATCCGCATGCCGGTGACGAGGTTCATGCCCTGGCTTTCCACTGTCGCACGCCATACTTCCGGATTGGTCATCGCGAAATTGCTGGGTGAAAACGCGGCGGTGAACTGCCTGACGTAGAATCGCGCCTTGTATCTGGTGATCTCGTCCAGCCCCTCCGCCTCGCTCACCAGCCTCTCGGCCCAGGAGGCGCTTGCGAGGTAAAGCTGCCGCAGGAAGGAAAAGAAAGGGTTGCGATACCAGTCCTCGTCGGCAAAGCGCCGGTCCTTGTTCGCAGCCATATCGGCCTCGGCGCTGTCTTCTTCCCGCCCACCCGCCTGCTGAATGCTGCGCATCCAGATCTCGAAATAGGTCGACAGAAGCAGTGTCTGCGCCTCGAGCATCCGCTTCTGGTCCGAAGTCCAATATTCAGTAAGCGCCGACATGGTCTTGATGAAATCGCCGATCGGCCCGGCGAAAAGATCGTCCGAAGTCTCGCCGCGTTCACGTGGTCCGAGCCATTCTGAGGCGGCGCGCCCCAGATTCTCGAATGCCCGCGCAGCATTCATCATCAGGGACTGAGGGTCCTTGATCGCATAGGCTTCGAAGAAACGCGCATCGAAGCCCGGAAATTCCTGTCCGGAATGTCCATGATCATCGGACTTTCGCGCCAATCGCAGCCTCCCGTGCATGACCGTTGTTTTCGTTTGTACATCGCCCTCGAAACCGAATACAAGTGCCGCAAAGGACGACGGTGGCGGATGATCGCCAGCGTCAGGGTCGGACAGCGTCCGGTGGCGGTATTGACGGAGATGGGGCAGGCAATGGGAATTCTAAAGCGCGGGATCGGATGCTTGTCTGTTGCGGCACCTCTGGCTCTATTGCCGCTGCTGGCCTCTTGCAACAGCCAGAGCTTCGCGCTCGATGACGGTATCCCGAACACCGCCCCGCCGGCCGTGATTTCCCAGTCGACAGCCGAACGTGCGCCGGGGCCTGTGGTGAAGAAGGATACCGGAACCTATCCGACCTTCGACCGCACGCTTGTGGCAGCCAACGAGCAGATTGAGGACGAGGATTACAACAAGACCGAGCCGCGCATGGCAGCGCTTGCACGCGCCCGCCGCAGCGGCTCGATCAGCGAAGCGGAATATAAAAAGCGCGTCGCCGAATATCGCAAACTGGCCACTGAGCACGGCACCGACGCGCTGAACACCATCTCGAAGTAACAGGTCGCCGCTCTTAGCACTTGCGTTTCGTCCGGTTTGGCCGCAAAGCAGGCAGATGCGACACATTGATGTCGCGCAATTGTTGCTTGATGCGCCAATGGGAAGAGAGATGGAAGAGTTTCATAAAGTCCGCAGACTGCCGCCTTACGTTTTCGAACAGGTCAACCGTTTGAAGGCCAGCGCGCGAGCGGGTGGCGCGGACATTATCGATCTCGGCATGGGCAATCCAGACCTCCCGACGCCCAAGGCGATCGTCGATAAGCTGTGCGAAGTGGTTCAGGACCCGCGCACCCACCGTTATTCGTCTTCCAAGGGCATTCCGGGCCTGCGCCGCGCGCAGGCCGCCTATTACGCCCGCCGATTCGGTGTGAAGCTCAATCCCGATACACAGGTCGTCGCGACCCTCGGTTCGAAGGAAGGTTTTGCCAACATGGCGCAGGCGATCACCGCGCCTGGCGATGTCATCCTTTGCCCGAACCCTACCTATCCGATCCACGCCTTCGGCTTCCTGATGGCGGGTGGCGTGATCCGCTCCATGTCGGTAGAGCCGGACGACAGCTTCTTCCCGCCGCTTGAGCGGGCGGTAAAGCATTCAATCCCGAAGCCGCTGGCGCTGATCATCAACTATCCGTCCAATCCGACGGCCTATGTGGCGAGCCTTGATTTCTACAAGGACGTCATCGCATTCGCCAAGAAACACGACATCATCGTGTTGTCTGACCTTGCCTACTCCGAGATCTATTTCGACGACAACAACCCGCCGCCGTCGGTCCTGCAGGTTCCGGGTGCTATGGATGTCTGCGTCGAGTTCACCTCGATGTCGAAAACCTTCTCCATGCCGGGCTGGCGCATGGGCTTTGCCGTCGGTAACGAGCGCCTGATCGCCGCTTTGACCCGCGTAAAGTCCTATCTGGATTACGGCGCGTTCACGCCGATCCAGGTTGCTGCGACCCACGCGCTGAACGGCGATGGCTCCGATATCGCGGAAGTCCGCAATGTCTACAAGCGCCGCCGCGATGTCATGGTTGACAGCTTCGGCAAGGCCGGTTTCGAAGTGCCGCCGCCGGCTGCCACCATGTTCGCCTGGGCAAAAATCCCGGAAAAGTTCCGTCACCTCGGCTCGCTTGAATTCTCCAAGCTGCTCGTCGAAAAGGCTGACGTCGCGGTTGCTCCGGGTATCGGTTTCGGCGAAATGGGTGACGATTACGTTCGCCTCGCACTTGTCGAGAACGAGCACCGGATCCGTCAGGCGGCCCGTAATATCAAGAAGTTTTTCTCGACCGTCGACGAGACGATGCACAACGTCATTTCGTTGAATACGCATCGCTAAGTCGGTCAACGACCGTCATAATCCTCAAGCGGCCCGTTCGTGGCCGCTTTTTCAAACATCGGGAATGCGAAATGGCAGACGCCCTCAAAGTCGGCATCGCGGGTCTTGGAACCGTGGGTGCCTCACTGGTCAAGATCATCCAGACACGCGCCAATGAACTGGCCGTTACCTGCGGACGAGCGATCGAGATTACTGCCATTACCGCCCGTGACCGTAACCGTGACCGTGGCTTCGACATGTCCGGCATGGCGTGGTTCGAAACACCGGAAAAGCTTGCGGCCGAAGCCGATATCGATGTCTTCGTAGAGCTGATGGGTGGCGCCACAGGCTCCGCTGCCGACTCCGTCAAAATTGCGCTGGAGCGCGGCCTGCATGTGGTCACCGCCAACAAGGCGCTTCTGGCCGCCTCGGGCGTCGAACTCGCGACGATCGCGGAAGAAAAGGGCGCTCTCCTGAACTTCGAAGCTGCCGTTGCCGGGGGCATCCCGGTCATCAAGGCGCTGCGCGAAAGCCTGACGGGCAACACCGTCTCGCGCGTCTATGGCATCATGAACGGCACCTGCAACTACATCCTCACCAAGATGGAGAAGGAAGGCCTGTCCTTCGCGGAATGCCTCAAGGAAGCCCAGCGTCTCGGTTATGCCGAGGCCGATCCGGCTTTCGATATCGAGGGCAACGACACTGCCCACAAACTGGCGATCCTGACAACGCTTGCTTTCGGCACGAAGATCGCGGCCGACGAGATTTATCTCGAGGGTATCACCAACATCTCGATCGACGACATCCTGGCCGCAGCCGATCTCGGTTACCGCATCAAGCTGCTCGGCGTTGCCCAGCGCACCGAAACCGGCATCGAACAGCGCGTTCACCCGACCATGGTGCCGCATGACAGCGTGATTGCGCAGGTCGACGGCGTAACCAATGCGGTGGCGATTGAATCCGACATTCTCGGTGAACTTCTGATGGTCGGCCCCGGCGCCGGCGGCAATGCGACGGCTTCCGCCGTGCTCGGCGATATCGCCGACATTGCCAAGAGCCAGCCGGGTGCACAGCGCGTGCCGGTTCTCGGCACTCCGGCAACAGCACTCGCTCCTTATCAGAAGGCCCGGATGCGCAGCCATGAAGGCGGCTACTTCATACGACTGACGGTTGCCGACCGCACCGGCGTCTTCGCCAGTGTCGCTGCACGGATGGCGGAGAACAACATCTCGCTGGAATCGATCGTCCAGCGGCCGAAGCCTGCCCAGACGGATAGTTCCAAGACGATCATTCTCGTCACCCACGCAACGACGGAAGCGTCGATCCGCAAGGCGGTGGAGGGGATCAAGCAGGAGACCTATCTGGTCGGCGAGCCGCAGGTGATCCGCATCGAGCGACCGCGGGCGTCTTAAGCTCCCGCCTTATTTCAGCACTGCGTGAAAAATGATCTCGGATGACAGTTTGATGACTGGTCCCCGGGAGCAAACCGCTTTACACTCGTCTCATTCACCATCGCAGGAGGAGGCGTTTGCGTGATGTCTATTGATCTGAGTGAGAAGATTTATAGCCAGCCAAAGTTGCGGCATGGTAGGCATGAGAGTGTCCCATATCTGAAGCTTGTCTATTCGTTCAACGACGAATTGGTTGGTGAGGACGACGGAGAACCCGAAAGCGCAGGTTCTTTTGTTGTTGCCATCCTCGCCGTCGCAGCGGCGTCGATGTTTGCGGCGGTATGGTTGTTGATCCACAGCTGGCTCTGACATCTTTCCGCTTGAAAGCATTTCCGCTTCGGCACGTCGTCGGTTATGGATAGCCGATGACGAAGACATTTACCTCGCTGACGCCCCCGGAACCCGCAGATCCCGTTCAGCGGGCATTCCTTGGTGTGGAGCGCTCAGCGTCCGGCCAGCGCTGGATGTCACGTCTCGATCAGGCGGCGCAGAACCGTGCGCTGGCAATCGCCCAGATTCATGGAATTCCCGAGATCATTGCCCGTGTTCTGGCCGGTCGCGGTGTATCGCTGGATGACGCGCCCGCATTTCTCGATCCGACCATTCGTTCGCTGATGCCAGATCCGTTGACGCTGACGGATTGCGACAAGGCAGCCTCACGTATCCTCAAGGCGATCCAAGGGCGCGAACGCGTTGCCATCTTCGGCGACTATGATGTCGATGGCGCATCGTCTTCGGCGCTTCTCTATCGTTTCCTGAAGCATTTCGACATTGATGCCGAAATCTACATTCCTGACCGCATATTCGAAGGCTACGGCCCGAATGTCACGGCCATGGAGCAGTTGATCGAGCGCGGTGCGAGCCTGATCGTCACCGTCGATTGCGGTTCTACCAGCCACGAATCGCTGGCGGCCGCGGCGGCCAAGGGATGCGATGTGGTCGTGATCGACCACCATCAGGTGGGAACCGAACTTCCGAAGGCGGTCGCTCTCGTCAACCCGAACCGCGAGGATGATTTGTCAGGGCAGGGGCATCTCTGCGCCGCCGGTGTGGTCTTCCTCGTGCTTGTCGCCACTGCGCGCCTGTTGCGTGAGGCCGGTGACCGGCGTGCGGCAGATCTCGATCTTTTGTCCTGGATCGATATCGTCGCGCTTGCCACCGTCTGCGATGTCGTGCCGCTCAAGGGGCTGAACCGGGCCTATGTGGTCAAGGGCCTGATCGCCGCCCGCCACATGACCAATCTCGGCCTTGCTGCACTCTTTAAAAAAGCGGGCCTTTCCGGTCCCGTTACACCCTATCATTTCGGCTTTCTCATCGGTCCACGCATCAATGCCGGCGGACGCATAAGCGACGCAGCACTCGGCAGCCGCCTGTTGACGCTCGAAGACAGCGTGCAGGCCGAGGAAATAGCTGCCCGCCTCGATGAGCTCAATCGCGAGCGGCAGGCGATGGAAGCAGCGATGCTTGCGCAAGCGGAAGCCGAAGTGCTGGCCGAATACGGAGACGGCGAGGGCGCCAATGTTCTCGTCACCGCGCATGACGGCTGGCATCCAGGCATAGTTGGATTGCTGGCAGCTCGGTTGAAGGAAAAGTTCAAGCGTCCGGCTTTTGCCATCGCCTTCGATCCATCCGGAAAAGGCACCGGCTCCGGCCGCTCCATCAACGGCTTCGACATGGGCCATATGGTGCGCGCGGCCGTAGAGAGCGGACTGCTGGTCAAGGGCGGAGGCCACGCGATGGCTGCCGGCCTGACGGTCGAGCGAGCCAAGCTCGGGGCGCTCCGAACGTTCTTCGAGGAAAGTGCGGCTTCTCGCGTGCCGTCTCTCGTATCTAGCCATTCATTGAAGATTGATGGTGCCCTGTCGGCATCCGGCGCAACACTCGATCTCTTCGATCAGTTGGAAAAGGCAGGCCCCTACGGTTCTGGCCATCCGCAGCCGATCTTCGCCATCCCAGCCCATCGCCTGAAAGATGCCCGTCCGGTGGGAACCGCTCATATCAAGATCACGCTGGAAGCTATGGACGGCTCTCGCCTTGACGGCATCGCCTTCCGTGCCGCGGAAACGCCGCTCGGCGACCTTTTGATGAAGTCGCGCGGCCTGCAGATACACGCTGCCGGAAGCCTCAGCGCCGATTATTGGCAGGGTAGCCGGAAGATCCAGTTGCGCCTGCTGGACGCTGTTCTGGCCAAGTGATGTGCGGTTTTTAGGGAAGAAGGGGTGGCACGCCCTAGGGGAGTCGAACCCCTCTTTTCAGAATGAAAATCTGACGTCCTAACCGATAGACGAAGGGCGCGTGCTGTGAGCGCTCTCATAGGGGGGAAGGTCGAAGACAGCAAGCAAAAAATGCGTGCCTCAGCAATCTTATCTGTGAAAAATATCAAGCATACGCCAAGCAGAATTGGTTTTTTCGAACAATGACTTGGAAGAAGGGGAGTGGCACGCCCTAGGGGAGTCGAACCCCTCTTTTCAGAATGAAAATCTGACGTCCTAACCGATAGACGAAGGGCGCGTGCTGTGGCGCCCTTATAGGGGTGTCATTCGAAGACCGCAAGCGCAAAAATGCACTTTTCAAAGGCCAAATTAAGAAAAATTCCAAACAGGCGAAAAGGCCGATTGGATAATTCGAACAATGACTTGAGAGAAGGTGAGTGGCACGCCCTAGGGGAGTCGAACCCCTCTTTTCAGAATGAAAATCTGACGTCCTAACCGATAGACGAAGGGCGCGTGCAGTGAGCGCCCTTATAGAGAGGGGATTTATTTCCCGCAAGCTGCAAAACGAAGTTTTTTTGCAAAAAAATGACAAACTTGCCAAGCTTGTGGACAACAAATGAAAGCTGATTGGAATCAGCAGCTTATCATGTTGCCATTGGCGTCGTTTCCGCAGGCGACGGGTGTGCCGGTGCTGAAAACGCTACGCGTCATGGCGTTGACGCCGCCTGCCGGTTGAGGGGCGCGCGCGGCGTAGGCGGGTTCGAGCGCAGGCGAGGGAGCTGTTGCAGCCATTTGGGTGGCAGGTGTCTGGACGTGTCCGGAAAAGATGCTTGTATTGCCGGCGCGAACCCCGGTCGGTTCCGTCACCGCGCCCGCGATTGAAGCCTGCATGGGCGAATATGTCTGTGTCAGCGCATTGTGGGTTGGTGTGCCGGCGGCGATCGTCCGCATGCCGGTAGCCGTCATTCCCCTCGGCGCAATCTTGCGGCCATGTGCGGTTGCCACCATCGGATCGATATAGGCGCTTTGAGCGCCCGATGTCATTGTTCCACCCCGGGCCAGCATGTCGACTGCCGCCTCGGCGGTCTCTGCCTCACCTGCGCCATCCACCTCGGCCACCTTTTTTGTCGTGGCGCAACTGCCAAGCAACGTGATCAAAAGTCCGGCCAGCGCGACCTGGCGGATCACTGTGCCCGCGGCCAAACGGGTAAAACGGATGGAGGATGTGGTCGTCAACGCTCTGGCCTTTCCGGCTGATGAGAAGGGTGGAAGCCGCGAATCGCGTAACCCCAATCATCACCACAAAGCTTGCGCGGACCCGGAGCGGCAAAGGCGACACAAGCTGCGCCGCCTTTGCAGAATATTACCAGCTGCCGATATTCGGCATCGAAGCCCAGGGCTCTGCGACCGGTAGATTGCCGCCCTTCTGGAGGATTTCGAAGGAAATGCCGTCAGGAGAACGGACAAAGGCCATGCGGCCTTCGCGCGGCGGCCGGTTGATCGTCACGCCGTTCTTCTGCAGATGCTCGCAATAGTCATAGATATTATCGACCTCGTAGGCGAGATGGCCGAAATTGCGCCCGCCCGTATAGTCTTCCGTGTCCCAGTTGTAGGTCAGCTCCAGGCAGGGCGCCTGGGTCGCCGTCGCCTGGTCGATATCGTCGCTTGCCGCGAGGAAAACCAGGGTGAAACGGCCCTTTTCGTTTTCGATGCGGCGGACCTCTTTCAGGCCCAGAAGAGTTGTATAGAAATGAAGGGAGGCATCCAGGTCTTTGACCCGGACCATTGTGTGGAGATAACGCATTTGGATCCCTCGATTTTAGCGGTTTTGCCACTTATCGATATGGAACAGGCGTCAGCCTGGAGCAAGCCACCGCCAATAGAAAGGACGTGAATAAGAAGAACACGAGACTTGCGCTGGACGGTTGGCGCAATGTTAATCTATCCTCTAAGAATCAGTTAACCGTCGTGTGTGGCGCGTAACCGAGGGGCCGACAGGTATGGCAGACAGAATGTCATCTAAGGGCATTGCCAGTTTCGAAGAACTTGCGGGTGAACCGGTCGATCTGATCGAGATCACCGGCGTCGTGAAATGGTTCGATGTCGCCAAGGGATTCGGCTTTATCGTGCCGGATAACGGCATGCAGGATGTGCTCTTGCACGTGACCTGCCTGCGCCGCGATGGATACCAGACCATTCTCGAAGGTACGCGCATCGTTGCGATGATCCAGCGGCGTGACCGCGGTTATCAGGTCTTCCGTATTCTTTCCATGGATCAATCTACGGCGGTTCACCCGTCTCAGATGCCGCCAGTCCGCACCCATGTTCAGGTCACGCCGACGAGCGGTCTGGAACGTGCATTGGTCAAGTGGTTCAACCGCACCAAGGGTTTTGGCTTCCTGACGCGCGGCGAGGGGACCGAGGATATTTTCGTTCACATGGAAACGCTGCGCCGCTTCGGTTTGACCGAACTGAGGCCGGGGCAGGTTGTTCTCGTGCGCTTCGGGCCCGGTGAAAAGGGCCTGATGGCAGCGGAAATTCATCCGGATAATGTCGCGCCTGCGAGCCGGTCGCACTGATGTTGTCGCGGGCAAGCTCAAACTTCGGTAATGTCGTGAAAGGCGCCTTGATGGCGCTTTTCTTCGTTTTTACCGCAACTACGACTTCCGCGCAGGGCCCCCTGCGGGTTCAGGCCCAGCAGGACGTTGTCTTCCCGAAATCCGAACTGACGATCCGTACGGCGGGCGGAAAAATCTATCCGTTCACGATCGAACTCGCGATCGACGATGCACAACGCGAACATGGCCTGATGTTCCGCAAGCAGATGGATCCAGACCACGGCATGCTGTTCGATTTCGGAGCAGAGCGCCAGGTGTCAATGTGGATGGAAAATACCGTTCTCGCGCTCGATATGGTCTTCATCCGCACCGATGGAACGATTTCGCACATCCGCGAAAACGCCGTCCCGTTTTCCCGCGACATCATCGATTCGCGCGGCCCGGTGAAATACGTGCTGGAACTCAATGCCGGCCGCACCAAAGCGCTGGGAATCAAGGTCGGCGACAAGGTCCTCGGCAAGCCGCTGCATAACGGCGGCTAAGGACTGACGCTGTAAGAGCGTCCGAAATTCCAAATCGATCGGGGAATAGTCGCGCGCCGATAAGGCGTTACTGCCGATTCGTCATGAGACGAATGCAGATTTATGCCTAAGCGCTTAAAAAATGATAATAATTGGGAAAACAATGGTCGGAGTGGAGAGATTCGAACTCCCGACCCTCTGGTCCCAAACCAGATGCGCTACCAGACTGCGCTACACTCCGTGCCAAGGTGCAGGCGAGATACACGGTTCCGACGCATGCCGCAACAGCAAAAATGGACATTCGACAAGACAGCGTATTTTAACCTGGAGATCTCAGGGGAAGGCGCCGGTTTTCGAGCCGAAATCCACAGGCCCCTGATCCCAGCCGATGAACACGCTTTTGGCCAGATGGATTTTCTGAGCGGTTTGTTGTCGGAAATGTAGGGGAGACAGAATTCGCCGCACCAGTCCCGGTCCGCCGCCTCGGTCCGGTGGGTGGTGAGGCGAATTCTGTTAGATAAATCTAATATAAAATTCGATCAAATCCAACCCTGCCTTGTGCCGAAATATATTCGATGAAAAATCTTGATGGCATTCATGGCCCTTGGTTGGTGGTCTTTGGAGTGTCAGTCATCTAAGAAGGATCGTCGTTTAATCAGCGGATGCCCCCATGCCTACCTTGCTTTCCGTCAATCTCAACGCCGTCGCCATGCTGCGCAATCGTCGTGATCTTCCCTGGCCGAGTGTGGAAGGTCTGGGGCGGATCGCCCTTCAGGCGGGCGCTTCGGGTCTGACGGTCCATCCCCGGCCTGACCAGCGACATATCCGCTTTGCTGACCTGCCGGTGATCCGTGCTCTGATCGATGACGAGTTTCCGCAAACGGAATTCAATATCGAGGGTTATCCGAGCGAGGATTTTCTCGCCCTTTGCGAGCGGATCGAGCCCGAACAGGTGACGCTCGTGCCGGATGATCCGTCGCAGGCGACGTCTGATCACGGTTTCGACTTCCGCCGTAACGGCGAGATGCTGAAACCGATCGTCGCGCGGCTGAAGAAGGGAGGCATGCGCGTCTCGTTGTTTGCCGATGGCGACGGCGACCTTGAGGCCGTCGAACTGGCAAAGGCAACGGGTGCTGATCGTATCGAACTTTATACCGGCCCCTATGGTGGCTGCTTCGATGAACCGGAGAAGGGCGAAGCGATCCTCGCCGATCTCGGCAAGACTGCGGATGCCGCAATCGCACTCGGCCTTGGCGTCAATGCCGGCCATGACCTGACGGTCGCCAACCTGCCTGCGCTGGTGAAACGTATCCCGAAGCTGGCGGAGGTCTCGATCGGCCACGGATTGACAGCCGACGCGCTGGAATACGGCATGGCGGAAACCGTCCGTCGATTCCGTCGCGCCTGTGGGCAGGCCGTCTGAAACTCCCTCTTGTCGAACCACTCTGAATTGGATCGGTGATATGCGCCCAGCGCATTTGTTCTTGAGATTTGTCAACCTAAGTCACTGTTAGCGCGGCTCCACCCGTCGTGGTCGGGGCCTGCGTTCATTGAAGCTGCCAGAAGAAAGGGCGCTCACAGTGACCAAGCATAGGATTGTCGTCGTCGGCGGTGGTTTTGGAGGTATTCAGACCGTTCATGGGCTTAAAGGCAGCTCCGCCGACATAACCCTGATCGACCGGCGCAATCACCACCTGTTCCAACCGCTTCTTTATCAAGTCGCGACGACGCTACTCGCAACCTCCGAGATCGCCTGGCCAATCCGGCGGCTTTATCGTGACCGCGAGGATGTCACCACCATTCTGGATGAGGTCGTAGGTGTCGACACAGTGGCGAGATTGGTCAAACTCCAGTCCGGCCGCGAGATACAATATGACACGCTAGTTCTCGCGACTGGCGCGCGCCACGCCTATTTCGGCCGCGATGAATGGGAAAAGCTGGCTCCCGGCCTGAAGACGCTCGAGGACGCAACCACGCTGCGCCGCCGTATCCTGCTGGCTTTCGAGCGTGCAGAACTGTCGGAAAAGACCACCGATCGCGATGCGCTGCTCACCTTCGCCATCATCGGTGCAGGACCGACTGGCGTCGAATTGGCCGGCACGATTGCCGAACTCGCCCAAAAGGTTCTCCCGCCGGAATTCCGCAGCATCGATACGACGGCCACAAAAGTATTGCTGATCGAGGCTGGCCGGCGCGTTCTTGCAGCTTTTTCCGAGGATTTGTCGGCCTACGCAACATCCGCCCTGGAAAAGCTCGGCGTCGAGGTGCGCACCGGCCAGCCGGTGACGGCAATAACCGAGGATGGCGTCACCATCGGCGAAACCTTCGTACCCTGCAGAACGGTGATCTGGGCTGCCGGCGTGCAGGCTTCCCCCGCCGCGCAATGGATCGATGCCGAGGCCGATCGGGCAGGGCGCACGATCGTCGGCCCTGATCTCGCTGTTCCGCACGATCCCGACATCTTCGTCATAGGCGATACCGCTTCGGTGAAACAGGAGGATGGAAAGCCGGTTCCCGGTATCGCGCCGGCCGCCAAGCAGCAGGGCGCTTACGTGGCGAAGGTCATCAAGGCGCGGCTGGCGAACAAGCCAGCCCCTGCACCCTTCAGATATTTCCACCAGGGCAGCCTTGCGACGATCGGCAAACGCGCCGCCGTCATCGATTTCGGCAGGATCAAGCTGAAGGGCGGGCTTGCCTGGTGGATATGGGGCCTTGCCCATATCTACTTCCTGATCGGCACTCGATCCCGGCTTGCGGTCGCCTGGAGCTGGTTGTGGATCTATCTCTCGGGCCAGCACAGCGCCCGACTGATCACCCAGAAGGAGACCTTGAAGGACGAGGCGTGAGTTGGAGTAACTCCAGCAAAAAATGGCGTTCGGTTTGTCGTCAGGAAATGTTTGGAAACGGAGATAGAACGGGAATGCTCGAGCTCTGTCATGCTCGGGCTCGTCCCGAGCATCTGCTACCTTATCCACGGCTGCAACGTGGACAGATCCCCGGCACAAGGCCGAGGACGACGTCGGATGTCTCAGCCTACTGCTCGATCTCTTTTACACCACCACGCCGGTGCGCGCCGTGTTGAGCGTCAGCTTGCGCTCGGCGCGCTCCTGCTGCGGCGAGCGGTTATAG
The DNA here is from genome assembly GCA_002376235.1 of Neorhizobium sp. UBA3556. Lineage (GTDB taxonomy): Bacteria > Pseudomonadota > Alphaproteobacteria > Rhizobiales > Rhizobiaceae > Neorhizobium. Next base: position 151,647 of record DFNX01000016.1, read on the forward strand.
ACTTCGCGGTAGCATTTGGAAAAATGCGATGCCGAGACAAAACCGCAGGCGACAGCCACTTCGACCACCGGCATGGAGGACTGAACCAGCAGATGCCGGGCGCGGTCCAGCCGAATTTCGAGATAATAACGCGCCGGCGACCGGCCCATTTCCTGGCGGAACAACCGTTCGATCTGCCGGCGCGACAGGCCGGCATCGTCGGCGATCTCGATCAGCGACAGCGGCTCCGCAAGGTTGTTTTCCATCAGTTCGATGATTGAAAGGACCTTGGAATTCTGCACGCCGAGACGGGCTCTCAGCGGCAGGCGCTGCCGGTCATGCGGATTGCGCACCCGGTCGGTCAACTGCTGCTCGCATACCCGGTTGACGAGGTTCTCGCCAAAATCCTGGCCGATCAGGTTAAGCATCATGTCCAGCGACGCGGTACCGCCGGCGCAGGTATAAAGATTGCCGTCGACTTCATAGAGATCGGCATAGACTTCTGCCTGCGGAAAAGCTTCGGAAAAACCGGGCAGGTTTTCCCAATGGATCGCACAGCGCTTGCCGTTGAGCAGGCCTGCCTGCGCCAGAACATGTGCACCGGTGCACAGGCTACCCACCGAAATGCCGCGGTTATAGCTCTCGCGCAGCCAAGCATTGACCGACTTGTTGCTGAATTCCTCGACATAGATGCCAGAGCAGACGAGAACCATGTTCGGCCGGTTTTCACCGCTTAAGTGACGTCTTTCGTCCGCCAGCGACGAATTGACCTCTATGCCGATGCCGCTCGATGAATATACCTTTTCGCCATCAGCGGAACAGAGCCGCCAGCTATAGGCGGAATAGCCGAGCATGCGGTTGGCAATCCGCAGCGTTTCGATCGCCGCTGAAAACGGCAGCATGGTGAAGTGCGGGACGAGAAAGAAGACGATGGTCCGCTTCTTTACCTGTGGCTTGCTGGTAAGATCCATTGTCGTAGTTCCCCTTGCCGCCGCTTGATGCGGTCTTGCATTGCTTCAAAAGCGACACTCGCATGGATGCTAGTCCTAGGAAGAGCTTTTGACGACAGGGAAATGGCATTTTTGCGACATCCATGCGTCGCACTGGTGACAGGTTCTCTGTTTTTGGTCTGTTTTGATCGCTTGTCGAAATGCGACATGGCCCGCAGCGCAAGCTGGCGGACCATGCCTAGACTTCAAATTTCGATATTGCCGGAACGATCCGGGCTGGAAAACGTGGCATGCCTGTTATGACAGTCACTTGCCGATCGTCGTCGGCCAGCCGATATCCTTGCGGATTTCCTGCGGAAGCCCTTCCAGCATGCGTTCCGTCTTGCGGCGGTTCCAGGCAGCAACCGCGCGCTCGAACAGGGACGTGATCTGCTTCTGGCCGGCATTGCGGGGAGTGGGCGAGGCGCCCACACGGCGCTGGTCGAGATAGGTGATCGTTGTCATTTCATTTTCTCCTTGGGTTTTGGTCAGCTTTTCGGCGGCGTTCTTTCGGGAGGAGAGAGAAGACCAATCCATTAATCGATCACATGGCAGTCGTGCGGCTCATGAAATTCTGTTTTCTAACGACGCCTGCTTTCGATGTTTTGCAGTATCGTTCTGGTTTGACTTTCAATCAAACGAAATGATATGGTGCTTAAGTTCAGAAAATTTGATGGGTGCACCGATGACCGTACCGTTCAGAACGCCGCTGCCATTGCTTGATAATGATGTCCTGCGCACTTTCGTCGCCATTGCCGAGACCGGCAATTTTTCGACGGCTGCCGATGTCGTACTGCGAACACCCTCGGCTGTCTCGATGCAGATCAAAAAGCTGGAAGAGCAGTTGAAATCGACGCTTTTTCTGCGTGACGCCCGCTCAGTCACGCTCACTCAAAATGGTGAGATACTTCTATCTTATGCAAGGCGGATGCTGGCGCTGTCGAACGAGGCTGTTTCGCGCTTTGTCATGCCGGAACTGTCTGGCGTCGTGCGCCTCGGTGCACCGGACGATATCTCCGAAAGGTTGCTGCCGAAGATCCTCAAGGATTTCGGCGAGCGTTTTCCTGGCATCATGGTGGATGTGACCGTCGACCAGAGCACGCTGTTGCGCAAACGCATGGAGGAACAGCGACTTGATCTGGCGCTTATCAATTGCGCCAACCGCCCGTTTCCGACTGGCGGTGAGATCATCCACACGGAAAAACTTGTCTGGGCCGGGGCAAAATGCGGCAATGCCTATCTGCGCGATCCGATTCCCATCTCCGTCTGGGAAGAGGGCTGCGTTTGGCGCAATGATGCAATCACCCAGTTGGACAAGCAGAAGCGGCCTTATCGCATAGCCTATGCCAGTGCTCATACGATGGCGCAGCGTGCCGCTGTTGTTTCCGATCTGGCGATCGCGCCTTTTCCGCTGTCCTACATCACGGACGACATGCAGATACTTGGTCCCAAGGAGGGTATGCCGGATCTCATCACGTTCGATATCCGGCTTTTGACGGCGCCGAACCTCTCCATTCCTGCAAAAGCGGTTGCCGAGAGCATCAAGGACGCCTTCAGTTCCCTGGAATCTGTCGCGGCCTGAGTTCTATGAAAACAGAGCATTGCCGGGCGTCGTTCATGTCTCGCGTGAACGGCGTCTTCTGCGTCCGCCGTCGCCGCCGGCATCTGCCGGAACCTTGCGTTCCGGCAGGGTGACGACCATGCCAAGGTTCGGGAAGGCGTCGATCTTGTTCGGCAGCGCCATAGCGGCCACGAAATGATCCTGGAATTTCGGTTCCAGGGCTGTCTCTATCTTCTCGATCTCTCTGACGGTTCTCTCTATCTCGCGGCGGTAATCGCGATTGAGCAGGCACATTCGTGCGCCGGTTCCCGCAGCATTGCCGACGGCCTTGACGTGATCGAGGTCGCAATCGGGAATAAGCCCCAATACCATCGCATATTTCGGATCGATGAACGTGCCGAATGCGCCGGCAAGCCCGATCCGGTCGAGATGGCTGACGCCCTGTTTATCCATCAGAAGTTTTACACCGGCATAAAGCGCAGCCTTTGCAAGCTGGATGGCGCGAACGTCGTTCTGCGTCACGGCAATCCGCGGCGTCCCGTTATGCAGGAGATAGGAGAAAGTACGTCCATTTTCGAGAATGCGCGGGCTGCGGGCAGCGAGCCCGCCATCGACGACACCATCTTCCGAAATGATCCCCGAAAGATACATCTCGGCGATCACCTCGATAATCGCCGAACCGCAAATGCCGGTGACCCCGACTTGCGCCACGGCCTCGGCAAATCCGAGCTCGTCCGACCAAGGTTCGACGCCGATCACCCTGAAACGCGGTTCGAGCGTGACCGGATCGATCCGCACCCGCTCGATCGCACCCGGAGCAGCCCGCTGGCCTGACGAGATCTCGGCGCCCTCGAATGCAGGACCGGTCGGGGAAGATGCGGCAACGACACGAGCCCGATTACCAAGCACGATTTCCGCATTGGTGCCGATATCGACCAACAGCATCATCTCGTCCTGTCGGTGCGGCCCCTCGGAAAGGGTCGCAGCCGCCGCATCCGCACCCACATGCCCGGCAATGCAGGGCAGGAGATAGGTCCTCGTACCGGCATTCATCGGCAGACCGATTTCCGATGATTTCACCTCGACTGCACCCGAGACCGCCAGCGCAAACGGCGCGCCACCCAGTTCCGTCGGATCGATCCCGAGAAACAGATGGTGCATGATCGGATTGCCGACAAATACGCTGTCGAGAATGTCCTCGCGCGACACGTCGCCATCGGCACACACCCTGTCGATCAGCCCATTCAAGGCTTCGCGCACCGCATCCGTCATTGCCGCGCGCCCGTCCGGATTCATCATCACATAGGAGACACGGCTCATCAGGTCTTCACCGAAGCGGATCTGCGGATTGGATGTGCCGGCCGACGCAACCGTCCGGCCGGACAGAAGCGACGACAGATGCATGGCGATCGTGGTCGAGCCGATATCGCAGGCGATCCCGTAGGCCTCGTTTTTCAGTCCCGGATAAAGTGCGATCAGGCGAGGGCGCTCGTCCTCGCGATCCCGATGGATCGCCGCCGTCACCTTCCACTCGCCCTTGCGCAGGATCTGCTGGATCTGTGGGATAATATGGAAATCCACCTCCACATCATCGAAATGCCAGTCAGAGCCAAGTGCCGCTTTCAGTCGATCAAGGTCGCCGAGCGGCTTTTCCATGTCGGGTTCCTCCACCTCGACATAACACATCCGTACCGCCGGATTTCGGTCGAACACCCGTTCATCAACCGCCTTGCGCACCACCTGCGCATTGATCACCGTATCCTGAGGCACGTCGATGACGAGATCGCCGAGGATCTGGGCGGAACAGGAAAGCCTGCGCCCCTCCGGCAGTCCGCGCACCCGCTCGTATCGCTCCTCTTTCGGCCCCACTTCGGAAAGGTGATCGACCGACGAAATAATGCCATGCTTGGCGAAATGGCCTTCCTGAACGGAGATCTGGCAGCGTCCGCAGGTCGCCCGTCCACCACACACGCTTTCCACATAGACCCCGAGCTGGCGCGCAGCATCAAGCACCGGTGTTCCGGCAGCAAACCGGCCACGCTTGCCCGATGGCATGAACAGGACGAGGGGATCTCGATGGGATGCGTCAGCCATGCTTGTTCGCTTACTCCGTCCTCGCCCCAAATCCTGCCCGTGCCGCCCTTCCACCGCGCCGTCCGCCACCGGCAGACGGGGCAGGGGCGGCCGCAGCGCCACCACCTTCCGCAGGCTTGTAGTCGCGATAGGTCATGATCCAGTTGCCGCAATTCTGGTCGGTGCCGTTGAGCACGTTTGCCGCGCGCACCGCTTCCATTTCCTGCGGTCGGCAGGGGTTCATGATCGCGGATGTCATGCCCGCTCCGATCACCATCGGAATGAAGCCGGCATTGATGCCGTGGCGATGCGGCAAGCCGAAGGAAATGTTGGAAAGCCCGCAGGTCGTGTTGACCTTCAGTTCCTCGCGCAGACGCCTGAGCAGCGCAAACACCTGCAGGCCTGCCGAACCAAGTGCGCCGATCGGCATCACCAGCGGATCGACGACGATATCATGGCTCTTGATCCCGTAATCCGCAGCCCGCTCGACGATTTTTTTTGCCACCGCAAAGCGCACATCCGGATCCATCGAAATCCCGGTCTCGTCATTCGAGATCGCCACCACCGGCACGTCATATTTCTTGCAGAGCGGCAGGATCGTTTCGAGCTTTTCCTCTTCGCCGGTAACCGAATTGATCAGCGGCCGCCCCTTGGCGACCTTCAGCGCCGCTTCGATCGCCGCCGTCACCGAACTGTCGATCGAGATCGGCACATCCACCAGTCCCTGGACGATTTCCAGTGTCCGCACCAGAAGCCCGGGTTCCGTCTCGTTCGGATTGACCGAGGTGACGCCGGCATTGACGTCGAGCATCGTCGCTCCGGCTGCCACCTGTTCCAGCGCGTCCTTGATCACCGTGTCGAAATTGCCCTCGATCATCTCGGCGGCCAGCTTCTTGCGCCCGGTCGGGTTGATCCGCTCCCCGATGACGCAGAATGGCTGGTCGAAGCCGATCACGATTTCCCGGGTTGCGGATGCGACGATGGTGCGTGTCATTGCGTTCTCCGGCTAAGGGGGAGGTAGTGGAACGGTCGGCAGTCGTTTATGCGCTCTCCCGGCCGCCGGCCTTCACCAGCGCCACGAGTTTTTCCTTGTCGTAGGCGGTCTCAAGCTCCGCCGCTGCCTTGTCGGCTTCGACTTCCAGGTCGTCGGAGACCGGCAAGGGATCCGCCTTGCGCCATTCGGCGAGATAGTCATCTGTTTCGGCTGCACCGGTGCGCATGGCGCACATGTCGATCGCCTCCGTGAAACGCAAGGAAAGCTCGCGCTTGGCGGTCTGCCGCCCCTTCTTGATGATCACCTGGGCCGGGATATCGCGCCAGAAGACAACAATGCAATCCGCCATGAGCTCCTCCGATTACTGCTTGAACATGCACCGGCCTTGCGGTCAGCTCTGTGCTTCGCACGACGTCGCAGGTGACAAAAAGCGACGCAATGCGCTTTCATATGGCTGCCGGGAAACAGTTCACGCCGAGCGCATCGCCGAAGTCAGGTCGCCATAGCCGGTAAATCGGTACTCGTATTCCAGCCCGAGATAGTTCGCCGCCTCGCGCGCCTTGCGCTGCAACTCCTCATCCTCTTCTTGCGAGAGATAGATCAGCTTCCGGTAATTGCCGAAATACATCGGCTTCAGTTCTGGATGACGATCGAGGCCAAGCGGTTCGATGACGAAGGCGCGAAACTGGCGTGCGAGAAAATCCGTCAGGAAAAAGGACAGGAGATCATCGTTCGCTTTGTCATTGAAGGCCTCATTTCCGGTAAAGAACGAATAGCAATGCGGCCCTTCGATCCGGGCAATGCCTTCACGTTCGCACAGGCGGTCGATCTCTCCTCCGGTGCCGCAATCGGCATATGCGAAAAAGATCCGCTCAAACCCACTTTGCCGAGCCTCGGCTACGGCCAATTCGAGGCCTGGAACGATCTTTTGAGGATAGGCGTGCCAGATCGCGGGCAGGCAGTTGAGGTCGATATGGTCGAGCCCCTGTTGCCGGGAAACCGCCAGAATTTCCCGTGCGAGCGCTCCGCACGCAATCACGTGAACTTTTTCGCGAGTTGAACGTTCCATAGCAGGAAAATCACTTTCCGGCACATTTTGATCCTTACCCATCGGAGTATTCCATCATGACGGCCAAGACAGTCACCGTTGTCGCTGCTTTCTTCGCAATTACGGCTTCCCTCACATCCTGCGGCAATACGATCCGCGGCATGGGGCAGGATACGGCCAATACCGTCAACGCTACCCAGGATGCCGGTCGCCGGGTCGATAACGCGGCGTCCCGCTAAGCGATCAAAATCAGAACGCCGCCGTGCCGCAACCGGCGCGGTGGCCGACTGTCACGCGCCTGCGGCCATCCGGTTGTGACGGCGGCTAAGGAAGTCCTTCGCGGTTTCGACAGCGACTGCCGCGTCCCGGCAATAGGCGTCGGCACCGACAGCCTTGCCGAATTCCTCGTTCAGCGGTGCTCCGCCGACAAGCACGACATAATCGTCGCGAATGCCCTTTTCCTTCATCGTGTCGATCACGACCTTCATATAGGGCATGGTCGTCGTCAGAAGCGCCGACATTCCAAGGATATCAGGTTTTTCCCGCTCGATCGCATCGAGATAGTTTTCGACCGGATTGTTGATGCCGAGGTCAACGACATCGAAGCCGGCGCCTTCCATCATCATGCCGACGAGGTTCTTGCCGATATCGTGGATATCGCCCTTCACCGTGCCGATAACGACCTTGCCGAGTTTCGGTGCGCCGGTTTCGGCCAGAAGCGGCCGGAGAATCGACATACCGGCCTTCATCGCATTGGCGGAGAGAAGCACTTCCGGCACGAAGAGAATGCCGTCGCGAAAGTCGATCCCGACGATCCGCATGCCCTCAACCAGAGCCTGGGTCAGCACATCATAGGGCGTCCAGCCGCGCTCCAGCAGGATATTGGTTGCCTCCTCGATCTCTTCTTTGAGGCCGTCATAGAGATCGTCATGCATCTGCTGAACGAGTTCTTCGTCGGAAAGCTCCGATAGAATGATGTCGTCGTCGGACATGAATTCTCTTCCCTGGTTGGGGGCGATGTTCCGGATCGCCCAAATCGTAACGATACTCGCAACTATGTCTAACCGTATTTTGTTTCGCGTTTTCTTTCGTAAGCGACGTCGCACGTCGGAAAGCGACACTCGACGGCGCATGATAGAATGTCTGTCTCGCACAAGCGCGTGACGCAGAAAGGCAGGAGCCTCGCTGTGCAGGAGCCTAGCATGACCGATCAAAAGACCAGGCGAGATCAAGGCGAGGAAGATCATGGACGACATCAGCCAGCAGACGGACGTGAGCGGAGGTTCCGGACGGCGCAGTCGTGGCGAAAGGGGCGCAGCCGGCAGGCGCGCGGCCCGCACCGGCGGCGGTCCCGGCGCATCCTTGCCCTATATCACCCGCAAGATCGGTTCCTACGAGGTCCTTGACGAAGAGGGACTGGAACTGATCGAGCGCAATGCCGATACGATCCTAGAAGAAATCGGCATCGAGTTCCGCGATGACGAGGAAGCGCTGGAACTCTGGGCCAAGGCCGGTGCCGATGTACGCGGCAGCCGCGTGCATTTTCCGAAAGGACTGTGCCGCGAACTTCTGAAGACCGCGCCGAGCGAATTCACCTGGCATGCGCGCAATCCGGAACGCAACGTCCATGTCGGCGGCAAGGCGACGATCTTTGCGCCCGTCTACGGCCCCCCCTTCGTCCGTGATCTGGACGGAAATCGCCGTTATGCGACCATCGAGGATTTCCGCAACTTCGTGAAACTGTCCTATCTGGCGCCGTCGATGCACTCGTCGGGCGGCACGGTCTGCGAACCGGTCGACGTGCCGGTCAACAAGCGACATCTCGATATGGTCTACAGCCATATCAAATATTCCGACAAACCCTTCATGGGCTCGGTCACAGCGCCCGAACGTGCCGAAGACACGATCGCCATGGCCAAGCTCGTTTTCGGCGACGAATTCGTCGAAAACAATTGCGTCACGCTCAACCTCATCAACGCCAATTCGCCGATGGTCTTCGACGGCACCATGCTCGGTGCCCTGAAGGTCTATGCAAGGCATAATCAGGCGTCTGTCGTTTCGCCGTTCATTCTGTCAGGTGCCATGAGCCCGGTCACGGTCGCTGGAACGCTGACTCAGATCCTGGCCGAGGTGTTGGCCGGTGCCGCAACCACGCAGCTCATCCGCCCCGGCTCGCCGGTCCTGTTCGGCACCTTCGCCGCCTCGATCTCCATGCAGTCGGGCGCTCCGACCTTCGGCACGCCGGAACCCTCGCTCGTCTCCTATGGTGCCGCCCAGCTCGCCCGCCGCCTTGGTCTGCCGTTCCGCACCGGCGGCTCGCTTTGCGCCTCCAAGGTACCGGATGCGCAGGCCGCCCACGAATCGGCAAACACGCTCAACATGACGCTGCTGGCTGGCACCAATTTCGTCCTCCATGCCGCTGGCTGGCTCGAAGGCGGTCTCGTCTCGTCCTACGAGAAATTCATGATCGACCAGGACCAGCTAGGCATGATGCAGAAGATGGCGGAGGGCGTCGATCTGTCTGCCGAAGGCCAGGCGCTCGATGCGATCCGCGAGGTTGGGCCGGGCAGTCACTATCTCGGCTGCTCCCACACTCAGGCGCATTTCCAGACGGCCTTCTACCGCTCGCCACTTGCCGACAACAATTCCTTCGAGCAGTGGGAAATCGAGGGCTCCAAACGCATCGAGGACCGTGCCAATGCGCTATGCCGCATCTGGCTCGACAATTACGAGGCCCCGCCGCTCGATCCGGCGATCGACGAGGCGCTTCTTGCCTTCATCAAGGACCGCAAGGATTCGATGCCCGACGCCTTCACTTGAAGAGAGCCCGAGGCCGCCAGGGAGCAAGGCGGTGCAAGGCAGGTCGCCGATTTCATTCAAGGCAGCGTCTGGCGACCACATTACGAATACAAGGGGCCGCGCTGAACCGATGAGCGGCCCTTCACCCATCTGCCGCGAGATCGAGGCTGCCCTGAAACCGAGCGGCATGCTGATACGCGGCACGGTTGATTTCCCTGCGGGCGAGGGGCCTGAGCTCACCGATGGTAGCCATGCCGCCTCGGTCGTGCTGCTCGGCAATGCCGGCGGCTCCATCTGGCCGGCTTTCTCTCGGTGGAAGGCCCGCTATGATGGCTCCGATCCGCTCGACATCTGGTCGAAAGAGATCATTCGCCCATTGGCGCAATCACTCGGCGGCACTGCCTATTTCCCCTCCGATCAACCCTGGCAGCCGTTCCAGCAATGGGCGATGCGTGCTGAGGGGCTGAAGCCGTCTCCACTCGGCATCCTGATCCATCCCGAATACGGTCTCTGGCATGGTTATCGCGGTGCAATCGGTTTTGCCGTAAAGGCTGGAGATAATGCAGTCACCCATGTGGGACATGCCTGCGATTGCTGCAATTCAAAGCCCTGCCTGACCACCTGTCCCGTTTCTGCGATAGCTCCAAATCCTGCGGATTTCGCCGTTTCTGCCTGCCGAAATCATCTCGCAACCCTTTTAGGGCGGCGCGACTGCATGATCTCCGGCTGCGCCGCGCGCAATGCCTGTCCGGTCGGCGCAGACTATCGCTATCCCGTGGAACAACTGAAATTCCACATGGCTGCGCTCGGCTGAGGCGCGTCAAAATAGACATCAGGCCGCTGAGAGATTGCGTCTGCGAGCGGACGCGCTACATTCATAATGCCTGACATAAAACCACCTGGGAGGAGTGACTGTATGAAACGCATGTGGCCCGATGAGTTTGACTATGTTCTGGATGGTGCCGAGGAGGTCATGCTGGAGGCTCCGGCCACGGTCAACGAGGAAGGGGTGGAACTCGACGCGATCCACCGGCCGGCCTTAAAGGTTCGCCTGTCGCAGCAGGATTTTGAAAAGATCTGGCCGCTCGCAGAGGCCCGCTACCGCTTGGATGGACGTTTCGCCGGCAAGGCAATCACTCTGATTGCCAACAATCCGCATTATCACGCCTGGCATCCGGCCGATGGCGGGTCTGTTGAGGATGTCTCCGACAGCGGTGTGGCCTACACAACGAAATATGTCGTTGCTCACTTTCTGTTCGACGATGTGAGCGAAGCTGCCGTCGCGGCGTGACGCGACTTGACTGGTCGCAAAAGCGATAGACACCGCCACCAAAGGCCGGCTCCACACGATGGGGTCGGCCTTTGCCTTTGCAGGTACGGCGGTTCTCGGATTTTTTTTTCGCTATCACCCCAAGGATTTTCTCTCGCCCAACGTCTAAGCTCCAAATGACAGGTAAGCGGACGGGACGAGCTTGAACGCCGAAATCCTCCAGAAAGCGTGCGAAGGTGACCGGGATGCATTCTCGGCACTGATCGAGGCGCATTATGATTTCATCCATTCGGTCGCCTGGCGGTGGTCGGGTGTTGCGACCGATGCCGAGGATATAGCCCAGGACGTCTGCATTCGCCTGGCGCGGGCGGTTCGCGGTTTCAGGGGGAAATCCTCATTCCGCACATGGCTCTACACGCTGACGCTGAATGCGGTACGGGATCATCAGCGTCAGGCCACCCGCCGCAGCCGCGATGAAAAGCGGTTGGCAAGCGATCCGCTCTACATCTCGGCAGCCCACGAACGCGAGGATGACAGCGATGACGCTCTCTGGACTTCTGTCCGCACCCTGCCGGAAAAACAGCGTGACGCGGTCCTGCTGGTTTATGCCGAGGGCCTCAGTCACGCGGCGGCGGCGGATGTCATCGGCTGCTCCGAAAAGACCGTCTCCTGGCACCTGCATGAGGCACGCAAACGATTGAAGGACCTTCTGAGGAAGGAGGCAGTCTGACCATGACCGATGAATTCGACAGATTGAGGAACAGTCCGCCGGCTCCCAAACCGTCTGAGGCGACGCGCTCCCGCGCGCTATCCGCTGCCATGCAGGCTTTCGATGCGGATGAAAAAAATGCGGACCAGACCCAAGGAAAAAGCTGGTGGCACCGTCAAAGCTCCATCCTCAACCGGATCTGGAGCAATAACATGATTACCCGGCATCATTATCTCGCAGGCTCGGCTCTCGCCACGCTTCTGCTCATTCCGTCTGCCGCCTATCTCACCTTCGAACTGACACGCGGCAGCCTGCCTGTTGCTACCGGTATCTCCTCTACGTCGCCGGTGGAGGTGCCCGCACCGCAGGTTCAAAAGCAGGACAGCGCCCCCGATATCCGGCAGAAAGGTAACTTCACCGCGGATGAAGTCGCAAAATTGCTGAACAGTGAAGGGGCATCGGGTGGAGGTGCGAAGCGGTCGCCCCAGATGCTGGCCAAGTCATCGCCAGTGCCGATGGCCGAGCCTGTATCGCCTTCACCCGCCGCACCCTTGGCTTCTCGTGCCATGCCTCAGGCGGATGCGCGTTACGGCAATACCGCGACACTTGAAGCCATCGCACCGCCGGATCAAGGCCGTGATCGTTTCGCCAATGCCGACCCCAACCCGGTCAAGAGTGTCGCCACCGATCCTGTCTCGACCTTCTCCGTCGATGTCGATACGGCGTCCTATTCGTTTGTCCGCCGGGCTCTGCTGCAGGGGCGGCTTCCGGGGCCCGACAGCGTTCGTGTCGAGGAATTGGTCAACTATTTCCCCTATGACTGGCCGCGTCCGCAATCGGCCGACACACCGTTCCGCACCACCGTCACCGTGACGCCGACGCCCTGGAACGCCGGCACACGGCTGATGAACGTCGCGATCAAGGGGTATGATTTGGCGCCGTCAGCGGCACCGCCCGCCAATCTGGTTTTCCTGATCGATGTCTCTGGCTCGATGAACGCGCCGGACAAACTGCCGTTGCTGAAAAGCGCCTTCCGTCTTCTGGTCAGCAAGCTGAGGCCTGAAGACAAGGTCTCGATCGTCACCTATGCCGGTTCCGCCGGCACGGTGCTTGAGCCAACCGAAGCCCGAGAGCGTGATAAGATACTCAACGCCATCGACACACTTCAGCCGGGCGGCTCGACCGCCGGCGCCGAAGGGATCGAGGCCGCCTATGGTCTGGCGCGCCAAGCCTTCATCAAGGATGGCGTCAACCGCGTCATGCTGGCCACGGATGGCGATTTCAACATCGGTGCCGCGAGCGACGAGGATCTCAAGCGCCTGATCGAGAACCGCCGCCGCGACGGTATCTATCTTTCGGTTCTCGGTTTCGGGCAGGGCAATCTCAACGATAGCCTGATGCAGACGCTGGCCCAGAACGGCAATGGCACAGCGGCCCATATCGATACACTGGCCGAAGCGCAGAAAACTCTGGTGGAGGAGGCGGGGTCGACGCTTTTCCCGATCGCCAAGGACGTAAAAATCCAGGTCGAGTTCAATCCGCAAAAGATTGCCGAATATCGGCTGATCGGTTACGAAACCCGCGCGTTGCGGCGCGAGGATTTCAACAACGATCGCGTCGATGCCGGAGATATCGGTTCCGGCCACACGGTGACGGCGATCTACGAGGTTACGCCAAAGGGCAGCGAGGCGGTGCTCAACGATCCGCTTCGCTATGGAAAAACGTCGCCCGAAGCGCCGCCCGCATCAGCCTCCGATGAACTGGCCTTTGTCAAAATCCGCTACAAGCAACCGGATGGTGACACGAGCAAACTCATCACCACGGCGGTAACGCGGGCGAATTCTGTTGGTGATTTCAACGCTGCCCCGCAAGACGTCCGTTTTGCCACAGCCGTCGCCGCCTTCGGGCAGAAACTGCGCGGCACCCAGGCGCTTGACGCCTATTCCTACGGCTCGATCCTCGACATTGCCCGCAATGCCCGTGGCGAAGACCCATTCGGCTATCGAGCCGGATTTCTCGATCTGGTCCGGCTCGCGGATACGCTGAAGCGATAGAAGAGGTCGTTCAGACCGGCGCCTTCGGGTAGGCCCGCTCCAGACCGCCGGAGCGGGTAAGTCCCTGTTTGAAGGCCTGATAGGCGGGATGCTGACCTGATTTTGCCGCTTCGGCCAGACGTATCTGCAGGCGGTCGGGGGCTGCATTGCCCAGCCATTCTCCGCATTTTTCCAGCCTCAGCGTGTTCAGGAAGCGCGCTTCGGAAGCCTGGTCGAGATAGAGATGCAGGCCAGCCAGCATCAGGTCGTCCTGCATCGGATTTTCCATCAACAGCTTCAGCCAGCCCTGCTTTTCGTCGGAAAGGCTGGTCAGCCCTTCGGCGATGGTTTCGCGGCTTCCGATTGTCGATACGCTGGTCATGCTTAAAAGTCCCCGTTGCCTTCAGCCCCGGCGACGACGGCGTTCCCGGCCGGAATCGCCGCCGGATTCGCTGGCCATCTTATTGCGGAGCGGGCCGATCTTGTCGACGATTTCCTCGATTGTCGGGCGAGGACGCGGTGTATAATCGTCGAGAGCCGAACGCATCGCCGCCAGATGTTCGCAGGACGTACCACAGCATCCGCCGATGATCTTTGCGCCTGCATCGCGGGCAAGCCGCGCATATTCCGCCATCAGCGGCGGCGTACCGGAATAATAGATCTCCGAGCCACGAAATTCCGGAATGCCGCAATTGCCCTTCACGATGGTGATCGCATCCGGGCTGGCTTCCGTCATGTCGAGCAGAGAGGAGAGAATGTCGGATGCTCCGACGCCGCAATTGGCGCCGACTGCTTCCGGTCCACTGCCGATATCGGCGGCAACCCCATGGATATCCTTGGGGGTCAGCCCCATCATCGTCTTGCCGGCCGTGTCGAACGATCCGGTATAGGTGTAGGGCAGGCCGACCCTCACCGCCGCTTCCGCCGCAGCCCTTATTTCGTCGGCTGCAGACATGGTTTCGATCCAGGCGACATCGACGCCACCGGCTTTCAATCCTTCCATCTGCTCGGCAAAGGCCTGAACCGCATCCTCATAGGATAGTGCTCCAAGCGGGATCAGCAATTCTCCGGTCGGTCCCACCGAACCCGCAACGATTACCTTCCTGCCTGCGTTATCGGCCACCGCACGGGCAATCTCTGCGGCGCGTTTGTTGAGTGAAAACACCCGGTCCTCAGCGTGATGCAGTTTCAGCCGGTGGCGCGTGCCGCCGAATGTGTTGGTCAGGATGATATCGGCACCCGCATCGACGAAATCCTGATGCAGTTTGGTAATCCGCTCTGGATGCGCCTCGTTCCACAATTCGGGCGCTTCGCCGGCTTCCAGACCCGCAGCAAACAAATTGGTTCCGGTCGCGCCATCCGCCAGAAGAACGCCTTTTTCGGCAATCAGAGCAGTCAATGGATTGGTTGTCGGCATGGCACCCTCATGAATGCTGAATGTCAGATATAAAGATCCCTTTATATCCTTTCAAGAAAAGGGCATGCGCCGGCTGCGACGCGGGTGCTTCTATTTCCGCCCTCATTCAGCTGCCATCTGAGGGGATTCCGAACCTGCCGGCGTCACCATCGCCGTCATCATCGTCTGCAGATCGAGTGTGCCGATCGGCGTTCCCGCCTCATCAATGATCGTTGCCTTGGTCTGGCCGCTCTCGGTCATCGCCTTGGCGGCGGCTTCGAGCGTGGTGGTCGCCTCGATGCGTACTCCATCCGCCACGCCGTCGAACGGCTTCATGACTGTTTTTGCCTGGATCACCCGGCCGCGGTTCACCTCCTTGACGAAGGCGGTGATGTAGTCATCGGCTGGTGACAGCACGATCTCCTGACCGGTTCCCTGCTGCACGACCTGACCGTCACGCAGGATAGC
The DNA here is from genome assembly GCA_002376235.1 of Neorhizobium sp. UBA3556. Taxonomy (GTDB): domain Bacteria; phylum Pseudomonadota; class Alphaproteobacteria; order Rhizobiales; family Rhizobiaceae; genus Neorhizobium. The sequence goes on from DFNX01000016.1 coordinate 166,966, forward strand.
GATCTCGTCACCGAGCCTGAGTGCTTCGTCCAGATCATGGGTGATGAAAACCACGGTCTTTTTCAGTTCCGCCTGCAGGTCGAGAAGCACGGTCTGCATGTCGACGCGGATCAACGGGTCTAGCGCCGAATAAGCCTCATCCATCAGCAGGATGTCGGCATCGTTGGTAAGAGCCCGCGCAAGCCCAACGCGCTGCTGCATGCCGCCGGAAAGCTGGTTCGGATAGTGATGTTCAAACCCGGACAATCCCACGCGGTCGATCCAGTACTGTCCCTTCTTCAGACTTGCAGAGCGGGAAACGCCTTGGATATCGAGTCCGTAGACGGTGTTTTCGATCACCGTCCGGTGCGGCAGAAGAGCAAATTTCTGGAACACCATCGCCGTCTTGTGGCGGCGGAATTCCCGAAGATCCCGTTCGTTCATGCCGCAGACATTGACCCCGTCGTAGACGACTTCGCCATAGGTCGGCTCGATCAGCCGGTTGATATGACGGATCAGCGTAGACTTGCCCGAACCTGAAAGCCCCATGACGACGGTAATGCCACCGGCCGGCATGGAAATATTGATATCTTTCAGGCCCAGCACATGTCCGTAGCGCTCGTTGAGTTCCGCCTTTGAAAGCCCGTTCCTCACGGCCTCCACATGCTGGCGGGCATTCGGTCCGAAGATCTTGTAGAGGCCTTTGATCTCGATGCCGTGACTAGCCATGCACCACCTCCGTGTGACGCTGAAGACGCTTGCCGAAAGCCTGGCTCGTCCGGTCGAAGATGATGGCGATCGCCACCAGCGCAAAACCGTTGAGAAAGCCAAAGGTGAAGAACTGGTTGTTGATCGCCTGAAGCGTATTGCGGCCCAACCCGCCGACGCCGACCATCGAGGCGACAACCACCATGGCAAGAGACATCATGATCGTCTGGTTGATGCCGGCCATGATCGTCGGCAGCGCCAGCGGCATCTGCACGTTCCACAGTTTCTGGCCACGCGATGAGCCGAAAGCATCAGCCGCCTCCAGCACCTCCTTATCGACCAGCCTTATCCCGAGATTGGTGAGGCGGATCATCGGCGGAACGGCATAGATGACCACTGCGATCAGTCCCGGCACCTTGCCGATCCCGAAAATAACCACGACAGGAATGAGATAAACGAAGCTCGGCATCGTCTGCATCACGTCGAGTATGGGATTGATCACGCCCTGCACGCGTTCCGATCGTGCCATCAAGATGCCGATCGGCAGGCCGATGATGATGGCGATCAGCGTCGAGACGGTAACGATCGCAAGCGTCGTCATCGTGTCTTCCCAGAGACCGAACAGGCCGATGAGCATCATGCCGATTGCTGTGCCGACGGTAATGCGGATGCTGCGGCTGCCGAAATAGACGACCAGCAGCATGACGACCAGAACCACCGTCCAGGGGGAGGTGGTGAACAGCCTCTCCAGATAGTTCAGGAACCACTGCAATGGCGCCTTGAGCGCGTCGATGATGTAACCGTATTCACGGACAAGTCCCCTGAAGCCGTCATCGATCACTTGGCGTAGCTGGCGGATGGTGCTGTCGCTGATGGCCGGGAACCGACAGAAGGCTCGCGGCAGAAACTCGCAGATAGCCATGCTTTTCCCCTTGTTTTGCCTGTTCTGATCTTGCCCGTGCAGTCTCGTCGGAACGTCCCGCCGGCATGGCTTTCCGGCATCGTCTTTTCGCTCGGGCAGGCAATGATCGCGGAAGATTTCGCGCGCAGCCCTTCCATGAGCGACATCACGCCGCGGGGCTTTGCGACGTCCTCCGGTCGAGAGGCGGCGTAATCCGCCACCTCTCTTGTCCGTATCAAAGCGATGCCTTGACCTTTTCGGCGATCTCTGGGGAGACCCACTTGGTCCAGACATCCGGCTGGGTTTCCAGGAAATGCTTGGCGGCGTCCGCATTGGTGCCCTGGTTGTCTGTCTGCCAGGCAAGGATGCCGTTGACCGTGGCATTGGTCCACTTGCGAGCTTTGATATAATCCATCGCAACACCGGCCTTGTCGGCAAACTGCTTGGTCACGACGGTGAATGCCTGCGAAGTCGGATAGGAATTGACCTTGGGGTCGGCGCAATCCGGAACGGCGGTGCAGGCGTCCCAGTTCGCCTTGTCATGCGGCACGTCGAAGGACAGTTTCACCATCTCGTATTTGCCGAGAATGGCGGTCGGTGCCCAGTAATAGCCCAGCCACCCGGTCTTCTTTTCGAATGCATTGGCGATGGAGCCATCGAGGCCTGCGGCCGAACCGGTATCAACAAGGTCAAACCCCTTGTCCTTGGCACCGAGTGCTCTGTAGAGATTGGCGGTCGAAACCTGGCAGTTCCACCCTGACGGGCAGTTGGTCACAGCGGCTTTGGACGGATCTTCGGGAGCGGGGAAGAGCTCGGGATGCTGGAGTGCCTGCTCGACGGTCTTGATGTCGGGATGGGCGTCGGCGAGGAATTTCGGTATCCACCAGCCTTCGACCGCACCGTCTGCGAGAATTTCGGCAGCCTCGATCAGGCGGCCTTCCTTGACGGCAGCATCGAGCGGGGTGCGCACGGCATTGACCCAGAATTCCGGCGCCATGTCCGGCTGGGCTTTTTCGTTCATCGAGGTAAAGGTCGGCATCGTGTCGCCGGTGACCAGTTCGACGGTACAGCCGTAACCCTCCTCAAGAATGATCTTGTCGACATTGGCGGCGACGCCGGCCGAGGCCCAGTTCATTTCAGCAATCGAGATTGAACCACAGTCCGCATAGGCTGCCCCGGCAAACCCATAAAGACCGGCTGCAAAGACGGTGGAAGCGAGGAGTTTTTTCATCGTAAGACCTCCCAGTCTTGGTGTTGACAATCGATACGTGGAGCCGGTGCTACCGAAATCCGTGATGAAAGCGCCTGGGAGCGACAGGATCGCGCCCTCTGAATGGTCGCTGTCCCCATGCGTCTTTTTCCATCTGGCAAATCCGCAGATAGGGCGCATTTTTCTGTCAGCGAAGTCAGCCTACGGCTTAAATCAAATAAATCAACAGCAGCTGTCAGCGCCGCTTACCCGAGAGTTTCTCGTAACGCGTTGGAGGAGCATGATTTGTGTGCGTGCAAGGCCTAAAAACGATCAAATGCTGCCTAATCGCGCTGTCCGTCTTCGGGCAATTTTGGTGCGATCAGAAATGTCGCCAAAGTCACGCCCGAGATTTGACGTGTTATAGCCGATTAGCGGCGTGGGAAAAAATCTGAGAAAATTGCGGCGCAATGAAAAAAGACGCCCTGGATCGCTATTAAAGGCTGCCTTCGCACCCGCCAATAACCATCTGGTAAGGAACTCACGCTAGATATTTGGACGCGGACGAAAGCTCCGCCAGTGGCGCCGGATTATTGTAATGCGTGCCGGTCGCCCCTTATACGGCTCCAAGCCGCTCCCCGTACCGAAACTCCAACGATAGCCGGTTGTTGCATTCTGCGACCCGCCAGTTGCCGTGAACGTCGATCAGCAGTTTCCAGCCGTAAAAGATAAGGTTGAAAAAGCCGTAAAAACGGAGCGCGCCGAATTCAGCCGGAATTCGAGGTTCTAATAAATCCGAAGATCGACATGCGTCGCGTGCTGTCTGACGGACGCGAGTTCCTGAAGGCCTTGGGAGCCTCTGAATTCCAGGCGATCTGCAGACCGTTATTGTTCCTGAATACGTAGAGCATGTGAGTGTTTCCTCGGTGGCTGCGATCTTGTCGCGAAGCCTTGTCTTTTGTCGATCCAATACGCCGAAGAACACGCCGTGCCTTGCCGCAAATCGTCACTCGATGTCGCAAAGGGAATAGTGCGTCCAAGAGTGCCTAATGCCGGTAATCCGCTCCCGTTCAACGAGACCGGTTGACTTCCCGCTAAGCATGTCCGACCATTCATATGCAATGCGAATCCAGACAAACCCGAACACGGACCGGACGCCTCTGATATCTACGAATCGTCCGGTTTCGTCTGGCCTCTACGCGACCTTTTCCCAATGATCCTTTCTGGCAAAACTGCTCTCGTGCTTGGTGGCGCCCGCTCCGGAAAATCGGCTTTTTCCGAGCGATTGGCGCAGGCAACTGGTTTTGAGCGCCACTATATCGCGACCGGTCGCGCCTATGACGACGAGATGCGCGAGCGGATAGTCCGCCATCAGGACGATCGCGGGCCGTCCTGGGTGACGCATGAAGAGCCGGTTGAACTCATCCGCACACTCCGGGAGATCGACGGGCCGGAACGCGTTGTCCTTGTCGATTGCCTGACGCTCTGGGTCACCAATCTGATGATGCAAGGCGAAGATATCCCGACGCGCTCCGCTGAGCTTGCCGCGCAGCTCCTGGGCCTCGAAGCCAAAATCATCTTCGTTTCGAACGAGGTTGGCCTGGGGATCGTGCCTGAAAACAGGATGGCGCGCGAGTTTCGCGATTACGCCGGACGGCTGCATCAACAGATGGCGGCCGCGGCCGACGAGGTGTTTTTCGTCGCTGCCGGCCTGCCTCTTCGCATGAAGGGCTGACGACTTACAAGCCGAGCCAGAGCCGGGCAGGGTGGTTCGGGTCGGCCAACAGTTTTGTCGCCAGCACAAGACATGACAGTACCAGCAGCGGCTTGATGATCTTGGCGCCCTTTTTCATCGCCAATCCGGAACCGATCTGGGCGCCGATGAACTGGCCGACCCCCATCATCAGTCCGATTTTCCAAAGGATCGATCCTGTCGCGACGAAGACCAGGAATGAGCCGAAATTCGAGCCGAAATTGATGAGCTTCGTATGGGCGGTTGCCTTCAGCATGCCAAAACCGGCGAGAAGCACGAAACCAAGCATATAGAACGAGCCTGCGCCCGGCCCGAAAACACCGTCATAAAGTCCCACAAGTGGCACGGCGGTCAGGCCGAAGACAAACGGCGTCACCCGCCGCCGGCCATCCGCATCCGAAAGACTGGGTTTGAAGGCGAAGAACAGGGCGATTGCAATGAGCAGGAAAGGGATAGCGGCTGCTAGGGCCGAGGCAGGGACGACCGAGGCAAGCACCGCCCCCACAGCGCCGCCCACAGCAGCCGTCAGCGCCATGGGCAGCTGGCTGCGCAGGTTGATATGGCCTTTGCGCGCATAGGCAATCGTTGCAGAGGCCGCGCCGAACTGACCTTGCAGCTTGTTGGTCGCGATCGCCTCCAGCGGAGGTATGCCTGCAATCAGCAAAACGGGGATGGTAATCAGCCCGCCGCCGCCGGCGATCGAATCGACGAAACCGGCAAAAACGGCAGCAAGGAACAGGAGGAACAGAAGTTCGAATGCGATATCGGGCACGGGATGAGGCTCAGAGGAGGGGGGAGTTTAAGGAAAGAGCCGCCTTCTTCCACGGAACGCCCGGTCGGGCAAGGCCTCTCGGCCGCATAGCCGTTCTGTGTTGCGCCAGTAGGGCGCTGCGGAATGAACCGGTGGGCGTGCCAGTGGGGCAGTGGGATTGCGCCTCGTTCGAATGGCGTTATGTTGCGCGGCTTCGCATTCGTATGAAAGACTGGACAAGCCCGCATGCTCAAAGTGATATTCGACACCGATCCCGGCGTGGATGATGCCATGGCGCTCCTCTACCTGCATCGGCATCCGGGCATAGATCTCGTTGGGGTCACGACGGTGTTCGGCAATGCGCCGATCGAGATCACCACCCGAAACGCACAGTTCCTGCATCAGAAGTGGAAGATCGAGGCACCGATCGCCAAGGGAGCGGGGCTGGCCTATGACGATTGCCGCGATGCCGCACATTTCGCGCCGGTCGTGCATGGCGAGGACGGTCTCGGCAATATCGGCGTTCCGCTGGAAGTCGACCATCCCCTCGACGAGCGCTCGGCTGCGCAGTTCATCATCGATACGGTCAGGGCCGATCCCGGCAATGTCACGCTTGTCGCCGTCGGCCGTATGACCAACCTCGCACTGGCGCTGAAGGCCGATCCAGAGATCGCAGCCCTCGTCAAGGAAGTGGTCATTATGGGCGGCGCCTTCGACGTCAACGGCAACGTCACGCCGGCGGCCGAGGCCAATATCCACGGTGATCCGGAAGCTGCTGATGTCGTCTTTACCGCACCTTGGAAAGTGACGATCATCGGTCTCGATGTGACCCTGAAAACCACCATGTCATCGGACTATCTGGCGAAAATGGTCGAGGCCGGACCTTCGGAACTCAAGCTCCTGTCGGACCTGTCGCAATATTACATCGACTTCTATCGTCAGCGTGTCGGCCTTGATGGCATGGCGCTGCATGACAGCTGCGCCTGCGTTTATCTCACCGAGCCGCATCTTTTCGAGGTTCGCACCGGTCCGGTCCGCGTCGTTTGTGGCGGCCTGGCAGATGGCAAGACCATTCAGGCCCCGGATCAGGGGCGCAAATTTATCGGCAGCGCTTGGGATGGCGTGCCGAGCCAGATCATCTGCACAGGTATTCAGCCGGATGGCGTGCTGGAAGCCATTCGCGCCGTTCTCGTGGAAGGACGCGCGCCTTGAAACTATGATGCGGGCGGTCAGTCGCCGCCCGCAGTCACTGCCAGCTTTTCCAGGTCCGGCACATAGATTTGCCGGTTGTTCTCGATCTGGATGAGGCCGTCCTTGCGCAGCTTGGTCATTTGGCGGCTGACGGTCTCTATCGTCAGTCCTAGAAAATCGGCAATATCTGCGCGCGATAGCGGCAATTCGAAAGCGCAGGAACCGAACTGATCGCCGTCCGTGTGGGATGCCACCAGCACCAGCAGGCTGGCCACCTTCTCGCGGGCGGATTTGCGCCCAAGCGTCAGCATCCAGTCGCGCGCTTCGTCTAATTCCGTCAACGCCTGATTATGCAATCGGCTGCCAAGCTCTGCCGATTCGGCAATCATCCGTTCGAGGATTTTTCGCGGCAATACGCAAAGTTCTGCGTCCGTTGCCGCTTCCGCCGCCATCAGGCTTTCGCCAAGAAAAGGGCGGCCCATGAAGTCCGGCGCAAATTGGAGGCCGACGATCTGCTGGCGCCCATCGGCCATGATCTTCGACAGTTTGATCACGCCCCTGAGAATATTGGAATAGGAGTGAACCTGCTGGCCTTGGCCGATAAGCTCGGTACCGGCCTCCACGGCCTTGCGCTGGGAATGCTTGTTCAACTCATTCAGTTGAAGAGGGCTAAGCGTTGAACAGACGCCATTGTGCCGGGCATCACAGGCGCGACAGACGAGCGGCACCTCGTGAATGTCCAGTATTTTTAGCTGCGCATCCATTCCCATTCCCCCACACCGGCACGTCCGCCCCGAAAATCGGGATTGATTTTCGGGCACCTGACGCACTGCTCAAAAGCTACAGCATCTCTGGTGCACCGGAATCGAGGTGCAATACTGCAGGCGGCGTTTAATGGCCCGAACTTGGTTCACTTGCTCTTCTCATGCTTGATCCAAGTCAAAGTCGCTAAAATATTCCGCGGGTAGCTCTTGAGGCACATGAGAAGAGGTGTGCGATGAGCGAAAGATTGCTTGCGAAATATTCAGGCTCTGTGCCGCGATACACTAGCTATCCGACTGCGCCGCATTTTCACACTGGTGTAAATTGCGACATCTATTCGCAGTGGTTGTCCGAGCTCGACAATTCCAGAAACCTGTCACTCTATCTTCACATACCCTATTGCGACCGGCTCTGTTGGTTCTGCGCCTGCCATACGAAGCAGACGCTGCGTTACGAGCCGATCACCACATATCTCGCATCGCTTCGTCAGGAAATTGCCGCTGTCGGGGCCAAGATACCCGCCGGTGCTAGGGTGACGGCCATCCATTTCGGCGGTGGTTCGCCAACGATGCTGAAGCCTGAGGATATGGTCGATCTGATGGCCTGTCTGAGGGCATCGTTCGATGTTGCGAGCGATGCCGAAATCAGCGTGGAGATGGATCCGAACGATCTGGATGAAGCCCGATACGACGCTCTTGCCGCGATCGGCCTGACCCGCGCCAGCCTCGGTGTTCAGGATTTCGATCCGACCGTGCAGAAGGCGATCAACCGCATCCAGACTTTCGAGCAGACGAAATCCGTTGTCGACGCGGTCCGCGCGCGTGGTGTCGATTCCGTCAATTGCGATGTTCTCTACGGGCTTCCACACCAGACGCTTGAAGGCGTCGGCCGCACACTTTCCGATATTCTATCCCTGTCGCCCGATCGTGTTGCGCTTTTCGGGTATGCGCATGTTCCGTGGATGAAGAAACATCAGACGATGATTCCCGAGACGGCCTTGCCCGATGTCGGGGAGCGTTTCCGTCAGAGCAATTTTGCCAGCCAGATGCTTCTTGATGCAGGCTACCAGCCGATCGGTATCGATCATTTTGCCAAACCGTCTGATTCCATGGCTGTCGCCGCAAGAACCGGCCGGTTGCGGCGTAATTTTCAAGGCTACACGACCGACAGCGCCGATGTGTTGATCGGTCTCGGAGCCTCTTCGATCAGCCAGTTGCCCCAAGGCTATGTGCAGAACATGCCGGCCACCGGTGAATATCAGCGCATGGTTGAAGGTGAAAATCTGGCAGCGGTGAGGGGCATTGAATTGTCGGAAGACGATCGCATGCGTGCCTATGTGATCGAGCGTCTGATGTGCGATTTCGGCTTCGATTTCATGCCCTTGCTGGCAAATTTCCCGAACGGTGCTCGTGCGTTGATTGCTGAGGCTCGCGCTTTCGCCCACGGTAATCCGGACGATATCTGTCGTGTCGGAAATGCGTCATTTATGATCACCCGGGAGGGGAGACCGTTTACTCGTACGATCGCTGCGGCATTCGATCGTTATCTTGAAAACGGTCGTGGTCGGCACTCTATTGCGGTCTAGGCCGCAAGCCTTCATCATTGCGCTCTGGACGATTGCTGCTTAGGCAACAGTTTCGGTGCAAATTTTGCGCCCGAAAGACGAAGCCATTGGCATTTGGAACCGTTTTCCCTATGTGGGGCTACGAATTACCTATTTTCAAAGGACATGGGCGTGACTGCTACATTCGACAAAGTTGCCGACATCATTGCTGAAACCAGCGAAATCGAGCGGGACACCATCACCCCGGAAAGCCACACGATCGACGATCTCGGCATCGACAGCCTCGACTTCCTCGACATCGTCTTCGCGATCGACAAGGAATTCGGCATCAAGATCCCGCTCGAGCAGTGGACCCAGGAAGTCAACGAGGGCAAGGTTTCGACGGAAGAATATTTCGTCCTGAAAAACCTCTGCGCCAAGATCGACGAGCTGCGCGCAGCCAAGGGCTGATCTGTCATGCTGCTTGAATATTTCCAGATGATCGATCGGGTGGAAGCACTCGATCTCGATGGAAAGACGTTGACGGCGCGCTCGACTGTGCCGGCGAAAAGCCCGGTATTCGAAGGGCATTTCCCCGGCATGCCGCTCGTGCCGGGTGTTCTTCTCATCGAAACCATGGCGCAGGCCTCCGGGATGCTCGTGCTTGCCGCGACGAATTTTGCCGCCATGCCGTTCCTGATGTCTGTCGACGGCGCCAAGATGCGCTCTTTCGTCGAGCCGGAAGCCGTGCTCGACATCGAGGCGTTTCTGGAGCACGAGGGCTCGGGTTATGCCGTCACCAAGGCGAAGATAACGTCTGGCGGCAAGAAGGTTTGTGACGCGCAATTGAAGTTGCGTACCATGCCGTTCTCGGAAATCCCGCTGGCGCCGATCGTGCGCAAGCGCGCCGAGGAAGTCGGTCTGGTTGCGGCAATGACTGCGGCGCCTGATTGAAATTGCGCCGGCGCGCAACACGATCGCTGCAACGGCATGCGATGAAATATGCAATTGAAGCGTGAACCGCGATCCTGATGGATCGCGGTTTGCCTTAAAGACGCGGTTGATGCCGCAAGTCCGCGAATGAGGACAGAGATGAAGTCTGACAATGATGTTGTGATCACCGGTATCGGTATCGTCACCTGCCAGGGCGTCGGCAAGGAAGCGCATGTTGCGCTTCTGTCGGGAGCCGCAGTTGCCAAGCCGGCTATCGACACCGAGCGTTTCGCTCCCTATCCGGTCCATCCGCTGCCCGAAATCGACTGGTCTGCCCAGATCGTCAAGCGTGACCAGCGCCAGATGGAAAACTGGCAGCGCCTCGGCGTTTTCGCCGCCGGTCTGGCGCTTGATGACTCTGGCCTGAAAGAGGATGCAGAAGCCTGCGCCTCGATGGACATGATCGTCGCCGCCGGTGGTGGTGAACGCGATATCAAGGTCGATTCGCTGATCGTCGACGAAGCGCTGAAGCGCAATGATCGCGATATCCTCCTGAACGAGAAACTGACGACCGAACTGCGCCCGACGCTTTTCCTCGCGCAGCTTTCGAACCTGATGGCCGGTAATATTTCGATCGTTCACAAGGTCACCGGTTCCTCGCGCACATTCATGGGCGAAGAGGCGGCCGGCATTTCGGCGGTCGAGACGGCCTATCACCGCATCAAGGCCGGGCAGTCGAGCCACAGCCTCGTCGGCGGTGCCTTCATTGCCGAGCGCGCCGACATTCTGCTCCTCGTCGAAGGCATCCGTGCCCATGCAACGGGCGAGTGGCAGCCGCTCTGGTCCCGCTCTGCCGATAACGGCGGCGGGATGATCACCGGTTCGGTCGGCGCATTCCTCGTGCTCGAATCCCGCACCCGTGCCGAAGCCCGCGGTGCCCATATCTACGCCGTCATCGACGCCGTCGAAGGTGATCGCGGTAACCGTGACGAAGGCAAGTTCGAAAAGCGCCTGTCGCGTCTTTCCGCTACGGCCTCCGGCCTGAATGGCGCGGACACGGTGGTGTTTTCGGGCGCGAGTGGCCTGGTTGATCTCGCCGCCCGCGAAAAAACGGTACTGGAGAAAGAATTTGCAGGCGCTGCAATCCGCGGGTTCGGTGGCGTCACCGGTCACGCGCTTGAAGCGCAGTTCCCGCTCGGTCTGGCGCTCGCGGCCCTGTCGTTGGATGGCCAGAGCCTCGTGCCGGCCTTTGATGCGACAAATGAAAAGCCGATGGCAAAACCGGCAAATCATGCCGTGGTGACAACGGTTGGTTACACGCGCGGCGAGGGCGTTGCCGTCCTCTCGAAGAACGCGTGAAGGAGTAGATCATGAGTGACAACCGCTTCACCGATCATCTCGGTCGCCCGCTCGTAGCCGTCACCGGCATGGGCGTCATCACATCGCTCGGCCAGGGGCTTTCCGACAACTGGTCGGCGCTGACCTCGGGCACGTCCGGTATCCACAAGATCACCCGTTTCTCGACCGATGGCCTGTCGACGCGCATCAGCGGCACGGTTGATTTCATTTCCGTTCCAGCCAACAATTCCGTCGAGCGCTCCTTCGCCTTCGCCCGCGAAACGACGAAGGAAGCACTGGCTCAAGCCGGTCTTTCAGGCGATTTCGATGGTCCGCTCTTCCTTGCGGCTCCGCCGGTCGAACCCGAATGGCATGATCGTTTTGCACTCGCTGACCGTTCGCCGCCGTCGAAGGCCGAAGGTGATGCCTATGAGCGTTTCCTCACCGCCATGCGCGAAAAGCCGGATCCGGTCTTCCTCGAAGCGGTCCAGTTCGGCTCGATCTCGGAGCGTCTGGCCGACATGTTCGGTACTCGCGGGCTGCCGGTAACGCTGTCGACGGCCTGCGCTTCCGGCGCAACCGCGATCCAGCTTGGCGTCGAGGCGATCCGTCAGGGCCGCACCGACCGGGCGCTGGTTGCCGCGACCGATGGCTCCGTCAGTGTCGAGGCGCTGGTACGCTTCTCGCTGCTCTCGGCTCTTTCCACCCAGAACGACCCGCCGGAAAAGGCCTCCAAGCCCTTCAGCAAGGATCGCGACGGTTTCGTCATCGCCGAAGGTGCTGCAACGCTGGTTCTGGAATCGGTCGAATCTGCGCTTGCCCGCGGCGCCAAGGTTCTTGGCATCATCAAGGGACTTGGCGAAAAGGCCGATCATTTCCACCGCACCCGCTCCTCGCCGGATGGTGGGCCTGCGATCGCGACCATCCGCGCAGCACTCGAAGATGCCGGCATGGACGAAAGCGGTATCGGCTATATCAACGCCCATGGCACCTCGACGCCTGAAAACGACAAGATGGAATACGGTTCCATGCTCGCCGTGTTCGGTGACCGGATGAAGAACATCCCGGCCTCGTCGAACAAGTCGATGATCGGTCATACGCTGACCGCCGCTGGCGCTGTCGAGGCCGTGTTCTCGATCCAGACCATGCTGACCGGTACGCTGCCGCCGACCATCAACTACACCAATCCCGATCCGACGATCGAGCTTGACGTGGTGGCGAATGTGAAGCGCGACGGCCAGCCCAAGGCGGTCCTGTCGAACTCCTTCGGCTTCGGCGGCCAGAACGCCAGCCTTGTCATGACGCTGGAACCGGTCTAAGGCCTGCGCCACATAATTGGACGTCATCCCTGGCAAGGTGCCAAGTATCTGGTGCCGGGTATCCGGTGACGTCGATAGAGAAAAATGAGTGTTGGCAGATGCCCGGGACATGCCCGGGCATGATGCGTATTTGGACGCCCTATCTGCCTCACGCATCCGGAAGGAAACGAAAAACATGCGCGCGCTGCAACTGATCGATGACCGCAAGCTCGAAGCCGTCGATATTCCCGAGCCGGAAGCGCCCGGTCCCGGTGAAGTGACGCTGCGCGTCAAGGCCGTCGCCTTGAACCATATCGACGTCTGGGGTTGGCGCGGCATGGCGTTTGCCAAGCGCAAGATGCCGCTGACGATCGGCGCGGAAGCCTCCGGCGTCGTCGAGGCGATCGGTCCCGGCGTCTCCAACGTTCTGCCCGGCCAGCTCGTCTCCATCTACGGCGCACGCACCTGCGGCCTCTGCAAGCCCTGCCGCGAAAAGCGCGATAACCTCTGCGAACACGTCTCGGGCGTCCACGGTTTCCACCTCGACGGCTTTGCTCAGGAAAAGGCGAACATTCCGGCCCGCCAGCTCGTCCCAGCCCCTCCGGGTGTCGATGCGGTGGCAGCAGCCCTTGCTCCGGTCACCTTCGGTACCGTCGAGCATATGCTGTTCGACAATGCCAAGTTGCAGCCGGGTGAAACGATCCTCGTCCATGCCGGCGGTTCCGGCATCGGCTCGGCTGCCATCCAGCTCGCCAAGAAGATCGGCTGCACCGTCATCACCACGGTCGGTTCCGATGACAAGATCGAGAAGGCTAAGGTGCTTGGTGCCGATCACGTCATCAACTACCGCACGGACCGCTTCGAAGGCGTCGTGCGAAAGCTGACCAAGAAGAAGGGCGTCGATGTCGTTTTCGAACATGTCGGCAAGGATACATTTGCCGCCTCGATGTTCTGCCTGAAGCGCGGCGGCCGATTGGTCACCTGCGGCTCGACGTCTGGCGTCTCGACCGACGTCAACCTGATGATGTTGTTCCAGCAGCAGTTGAAGCTTCTCGGCTCCTTCGGCTGCCGCATGGAGAACATGGCCGATGCCATGCAGAAGATGGCGCAGGGTATTGTTCATCCGGTCATCGACACCGAAGTCACCTTCGACGAGATCGACAAGGCGCTGGAGCGTATGGAAAGCCGCCAGATCTTCGGCAAGATCGTTCTGAGGATGGACTGAGGTCATCCCATGAAGATGGTCATCACCCGCATCGTTCTGGCGCTCATGCACTTCCGGCAATGGCTGGTAGCGCAGGCGACTTTCGGCATGCTCAACATGCTGAAGATCCTGCCCGCCGATCCCGCCATTCGCTTCGCCGATCGTGTCGCCCGTTTCATCGGCCCGAAACTGTGGCGTCACAAGCTGATGATGACCAATCTCACCAATGCCTTTCCGGAAAAGTCTCGGGAAGAGCTTGAAGAGATTGCTGTCGCCAGCTGGGGACATATGGGGCGCATGGCCGCCGAATATGTCTTTCTTGATCGGTTATTCGATTTCGATCCGGAAAACACCGAGCCGGGTAGGGTGGAAGTCTCGGGCACCCCGATCTTCCTCGATCTGCGCGACAATCCGCGGCCCTTCATCGTCTTCACCGCCCATACCGGCAACTTCGAGCTTCTGCCGGTCGCCGGCAAGGCATTCGGCCTTGAGGTAATGGTTTTGTTCCGTCCGCCGAACAATCCCTATATCGCCGACAAGGTCTTTTCCTTCCGTGCGGCTCGCATGGGAAGCCTCGTTCCCTCGCATGCCGGTTCCTCCTTCGCACTTGCCCGTCGCCTTGAAGCCGGCGGCGGTGTCGGGGTTCTCGTGGACCAGAAATTCAAGAAGGGCCAGTCCACGTCCTTCTTCGGCCTTGAGGTGAAAACCAATCCGCTCCTGGCCAAGCTGGTCCGCCAGTTCGATGCCGAGGTATATCCGGCCCGTTGCATCCGGCTTCCGGATAACCGTTACCGGCTGGAAATCGAGCCGAAGATCGAACTGCCGCGCGATGCGAAGGGCAATCTCGATATCCAGGGAACCGCACAGTTGTTGAACGACAAGGTGGAAAGCTGGGTCCGCGAATATCCCGAGCAATGGCTGTGGTACCATGATCGCTGGAGAATCAAGGATACGGTCGAACGCTGATCCTATGGTAAGTTGTGGGCCATTATTTGGGGCCGCACTAGACGAATTGATTAATTATAATCATCTCTTATGCAGGATAGGCTCGCACTAGAGCAATTCCAGCAAAAGTGGGAACCGGCTTACGTCCGGAATTGCGCTGAAACAAAGAGATAAGCAGTTTCGTATTTCGAAGGAAGGCGGAAATGCTCTAGGTAGAAGGCGCCGCTTCTCGTGTTGTTCTGAGAGGGGTCGATTTTGAAAGCATTGATTGATCTGTTCTGGGCGAAATATTCCGACCTTCGCCAGGCAGTTGAACAGGAAGATGACGATGCCGTTTCCCGGATCGACCGGGAAATCGATCCGCTCGTCAAGGCCATACTTGGAAGTCAGGGGCGCGATCAGTCGGCGATCGGCGTGCAGTTTCGCTTCGCCCTCGATCTCCTGAACGAGGAGGCGGACGATGGCGGTTGCGTGAGGCGCAATGGCCATCTTCTGCAGATGTTGGTGGAACGTTACCTCGTGGCCGACCAGTCGCTGCCTTCAAGGGCGGAAGCGCCCGAAGACACCGGCCAGCCTGCCGACATAGCCGAGGCCATTGCTGATGGCTATCTCGACGATGCGCTGCTGAACAGCCTGCCGGAGCGGGTCGTGGTCGTCGCCCCCGGATATCGCATATTCTATAGCAACGAAACCAATGCGGGGCGCATGGACACTCCGCGCGATACGCTTATCGGGCGGCATTTTGCCGAGTTCGTCGGCCTCCACCATTTCCGCCACGATCTGCAGCCCAGTCTCGATCGTTGTTTCGCAGGCGAGAGCCTGAAACTGACCTATGCTGACAAGCTCGACGGCCGCACCGTCGTCATTCACTGCCGCATGTCGCCGATAAGCCGCTCGGGAACCCTGATCGGTGCGCTTGTCGTGATGCAGGAAAAGGAAGATCGCCGTCGCCGGGCGGCGGAGTGATCTTGAAGACTATTCCGATATCGGGCTGAACGGCAGATAGTCGTGCAAAAGATGCGCCTTTTCGAAGGCGATGTGACGCCTGACCCCTTCGAAGAAGCCGCGTAACATATAGCCGACGGCTTCGACATTGACTGGCTCGCCCGAAGCCAGCCGCAGAAGCGCTTCCGTCAGTTCCTCGGCATATCCCTCATCTTCGAAATGTTCGAACTTCAGCCGAGAAAGCGTCGCAAGCATCGGCCCGGAATTCGCGTGCCGTTGCAAAAGATAGGGGAAAAACACGTTCTCTTCGTATTGATGGATGCTGCGGATCAGCGGACAGAGTGCCTTGGCCGCATAAATGCATTTCTGCCGATTGATGCTTGCCGGCAGGCTGTCGGCGATCTCTTCCAACTCGCTGCAAAGGGCCAGTTGCTCGTCATGGGCCTGCCGTATCCACGACATCATTATGTTCTGGTTGGATTGTTGGACGGGTTGCGCAGACAGAACTGCATTCGTCAGATCGATATCGTGTCTCAAGTCTGACCTCCGGAACCTGCATTGGCCGTTGATCGCCCGACGTTCCATCATGGTCGCCTTATTTGCGTTGATTCAAATCAAGGCGTTTGGCTTTGGCTGCTGCCATCTGTCGCGGAGGTCGCGACGGAAAGTGGCAGGGGGATTCGATGGGAATCGTTGTTTCGCCACCCTCGCGACGGCCAATCACGCCGTTGGGGGATACCAACAATGAACTACCCTTTGGAAACTGCAGCACTGGTGATCGGGACATTCCTGGCGCTGCTTGGCGCGGCTTACGCGCATGATAGTCTGTTCGCCGCCCATATGTGGGTGCTGTTCGCAACGCTCGGCATCAGCAGTATCATCATGCTGCGCCGCGTGTCCTTCGCGCCCGCCGGCGCGCCGCGTCCCGTTCCGCAAAAAACGGAATATTTCGATGAAGTCGTCAAATACGGCACGATCGCGACCGTCTTCTGGGGCGTTGTCGGCTTTCTGGTCGGTGTCGTCGTCGCACTTCAGCTGGCATTTCCTGATCTGAATATCGAGCCTTGGCTCAATTTCGGTCGCACGCGCCCTCTACACACATCCGCAGTCATCTTCGCCTTCGGCGGCAACGCACTGATCGCCACATCCTTTTATGTCGTCCAGCGTACCTGTCGGGCCCGCCTGTTCGGCGGCAATCTTGGTTGGTTCGTATTCTGGGGCTATCAGCTCTTCATCGTCATGGCCGCCACCGGCTATCTGCTCGGTATCACCCAGGGCAAGGAGTATGCTGAGCCGGAATGGTATGTCGATATCTGGCTGACTGTCGTCTGGGTTGCCTATCTCGTCGTCTTCCTCGGCACGATCTTCATGCGCAAGGAGCCGCATATCTATGTGGCGAACTGGTTCTATCTGGCCTTCATCGTCACGATCGCCATGTTGCACATCGTCAACAATCTGGCGGTTCCGGTCTCCTTCCTCGGGGTCAAGAGCTACTCGGCCTTTGCTGGTGTTCAGGATGCTTTGACGCAGTGGTGGTACGGCCATAACGCGGTTGGTTTCTTCCTCACCGCCGGCTTCCTCGGCATGATGTATTACTTCATCCCGAAGCAGGTGAACCGTCCGGTCTATTCCTACCGCCTGTCGATCATCCACTTCTGGGCCCTGATCTTCATGTATATCTGGGCCGGTCCGCATCATCTGCACTATACGGCGCTGCCAGACTGGGCGCAGACGCTCGGCATGGTCTTCTCGATCATGCTCTGGATGCCGTCCTGGGGCGGCATGATCAACGGCCTGATGACGCTTTCCGGCGCCTGGGACCGCATCCGTACCGATCCGATCGTCCGCATGATGGTGATGGCAGTCGCCTTCTACGGCATGGCGACCTTCGAAGGTCCGATGATGTCCATCAAGGCGGTCAACTCGCTCAGCCACTATACAGACTGGACCATCGGTCACGTTCACTCCGGCGCACTCGGCTGGAACGGCATGATCACCTTCGGTGCGATCTACTTCCTCGTGCCCAAGCTCTGGAACCGCAAGCGGCTCTACAGCCTGCAACTGGTCAACTGGCACTTCTGGCTCGCTACGCTCGGCATCGTTCTTTACGCCGCCGTCATGTGGGTCGCCGGTATTCAGCAGGGCCTGATGTGGCGCGAATATGATGACCAGGGCTTCCTTGTCTATTCCTTCGCGGAATCGGTCGCAGCCATGTTCCCCTATTACCTGATGCGTGCCCTTGGCGGCCTCATGTTTCTGGCGGGTGCGCTGCTCATGGCATTCAACGTCACAATGACAATTCTCGGTCACGAACGGCAGGAACGCACCCCCGGTGTTGCCCCTGCCGGTCTGCAGCCAGCCGAATAAGGAGCTGACAGCATGTCTCTTCTCGATAAACACAAATTCATCGAGCGAAATGCCACGCTCCTTCTCGTCGGCTCCCTGCTTGTCGTATCCGTCGGCGGCATCGTGGAAATCGCACCGCTCTTCTATCTCGAAAACACCATCGAGAAAGTCGACGGCATGCGGCCCTACACGCCGCTGGAACTGGCTGGTCGCAACATCTACATGCGCGAAGGCTGTTATGTCTGTCACAGCCAGATGATCCGTCCGTTCCGCGACGAGGTGGAACGTTACGGTCATTACAGTCTGGCGGCGGAATCGATGTATGATCATCCGTTCCAGTGGGGTTCCAAACGAACCGGGCCTGATCTGGCCCGCGTTGGCGATCGTTACTCCAACGAATGGCACGTACAGCACCTTGTCGAGCCGCGTTCGGTCGTGCCGGAATCGGTCATGCCGAGCTATTCGTTCCTCAAGGAAACGCCGCTCGAAGTGACCGATGTCTCCATGGACCTGAAGGCAAACCGGGCTGTCGGCGTTCCCTATAGCGACGAGATGCTCGCCGAGGCCAATGCGGATCTGAAGGCGCAGGCTGATCCGAATGCCGATACCGCTGCCTTGCTGGAACGTTACCCCAAGGCAAAGGTAGGCGATTTCGACGGCAATCCTGCTGTTCTGACCGAAATGGATGCGCTGGTCGCCTATCTCCAGATGCTCGGCACGCTGGTCGATTTCTCGACCTATGACGATACCACCGGTTACCGCTGAGGAGGGCGCGATATGGAAACCTATACCGCACTCCGCCAATTCGCCGACAGCTGGGGTCTGCTCGCCATGACCCTGTTCTTTGCCGGCGTCATTCTGTTCACCCTGCGCCCGGGCTCGAAGTCTCAAGCAAACGAGGCCGCCCAGATCCCTCTGAAGGAGGACTAAGATGGCGGACAAACATATCGATGAGATCAGCGGCGTCGAAACCACCGGTCACGAGTGGGACGGCATCCGCGAATTGAACAATCCCATGCCGCGCTGGTGGGTATGGACCTTTTACGCCTGTATCGTCTGGGCATTGGGATATACAGTCCTTTACCCGGCGTGGCCGCTGGTCAATGATGCGACCCGTGGTGTTCTCGGCTATTCCAGCCGTGGTGAGCTGGTAACCGAAATGGCGGCGGCGAAGGCAGCCCAGGGCGCAATCCTCGAGCGGATCGCGCAGGCTACGCCGGAAGAAATCATTGCCAATCCGGAACTCAACCAGTTCGCCATGGCTGGCGGTGCGGCTGCGTTCCGCGTCAACTGCACGCCCTGTCACGGCACGGGTGCCGCCGGCGGAGAGGGGTACCCGAACCTCAACGACGACGACTGGCTTTGGGGCGGCAGTGTCGATGCGATCTATCAGACTGTCGCGCACGGCATTCGTGATGCCGTCGATCCAGATACGCGTATCGGCGAGATGACTGCCTTTGCCGACGTGATTGAACCTGACGAAATTCGTCAGGCTGCTGCCTATGTCGTCAGCCTGACGGGGAAACCTCGTGATCCGTCGATGGTGGAGCCCGGTAAGCAGGTCTTTATGGACAATTGCGCATCCTGTCATGGTGAGAATGCCGAGGGTAACCGCGATCTGGGCGCACCGAACCTGGCCGATGCCATCTGGCTGAAAGTCGAGGGGGAAGATCAGATCGCAAGCCAGATCCGGGCACCGAAGCACGGCGTCATGCCGGCATGGGGCACACGCCTCGGCGATGTCACGGTCAAGCAGCTGGCCGTCTATGTCCATTCCCTGGGAGGCGGGGAGTAGAGTCTCAGACCTTTGGTCTGAAACTCTCTTGGGCCGGGATCTTCGGGTCCCGGCCGTCGAATTTCCAGAAAGGCAGATTGTGCCGGGTAATCAAAGTCGTTCGAGGATGTTTTTCAGGGTGCTGAGGTCCTGATGGATCGCAGCGGCATCTGTCTCGAAAGCTTTATCATCCGTGCCCGGCTGCCGGAGCAGGGTAAACATGATTTCCGCGCCGTCGCCATTCGGTATGACCCTCAAGGCGTTTTCGACGTTGATGCCGGTCTGAAGCGTGACGGTGTGATCGATGACGCCGAAGTCGTTCTCAGGCGCAAACCGCACTTGGATCTTTCCGATCGGGCCGCCATCGCCGATCCAGTCTTCGCCGTCAGGTTTCAGGCCGGAGGCAAGGCCAGCAGCCCAGCGGGGCATGTTTTCCGGCTGGGATGCGAAGTCATAGACCTCACGCCAAGGCCGGTTGACGGTCAGGTGAATGATGCGAGCGGGCATCGGGGTCATAGTCATCTCCGTTCCCTAACCTGCAGAGGGTAGGGGCGTTAACTGGTCTGTGAATGCTGCGTGGCTTGACTTGCGTCAAGGAATGCAAGGTCGCGCGGTGGGACAAAGCATGGGACAAAGGAATGTTCCGATGAATATCTATACCGCCGAAAGCGCCGCCGCAGGTGACGCATCTGTCGAACGGATTGATGCCAAGGCGGTCCATTCGCCTGGCGAAAAACGCCAGCCGCTTTACGAAAAACGCCAGAAAATCTTCCCGAAGCGCGCCGAGGGGCGATTCCGCCGGTTCAAATGGCTGGTGATGCTTGTCACGCTTGGCATCTATTATCTCACTCCCTGGATCCGTTGGGATCGTGGACCCTTCGCTCCGGATCAGGCCGTCCTCGTCGATCTCGCCAGTCGTCGTTTCTATTTCTTCTTCATCGAGATCTGGCCGCAGGAGTTCATCTTCGTGGCCGGCCTTCTGGTCATGGCAGGCTTTGGCCTGTTCCTGCTGACCTCTGCAGTTGGTCGCGCATGGTGCGGATATGCCTGTCCCCAGACGGTCTGGGTTGACCTGTTCCTTGTGGTTGAACGCTTCATCGAAGGCGACCGCAACGCCCGCATGAAACTCGATGCCGGCCCCTGGACGGCGAAAAAGCTTTTCAAGCGCGTGGTCAAGCATTCGATCTGGATTGCCATCGCTATTGCGACGGGCGGCGCCTGGATCTTTTATTTCGCCGATGCGCCGTCGCTCGCCTTTGATTTCGTCACCGGTCAGGCTGCGTTCGTCGCCTATTCCACCGTCGCCATCCTGACGGCCACCACCTACCTGCTCGGTGGGCTGATGCGCGAGCAGGTCTGTATCTACATGTGTCCCTGGCCACGTATCCAGGGCGCTATGCTGGACGAACATTCGCTGGTCGTGACCTATAATGACTGGCGAGGCGAACCGCGCAGCCGCCACGCCAAGAAGGCGGCGGCTAGCGGTCAGATCGTCGGCGATTGCGTCGATTGCAACGCTTGCGTTGCAGTCTGTCCCATGGGCATCGACATTCGCGACGGCCAGCAGATGGCCTGCATCACTTGTGCGCTCTGTATCGACGCCTGCGATGGCGTCATGGACAAGATCGGCAAGGAACGCGGCCTGATCGCTTATGCGACACTCGACGAATACGATGCAAACATGGCGCTCGCGACCGCCGGTGGTACCGCGCCGATCGACCCGACCCGGACCCGCAAACCGGATGGCGGCTTTGTTGAGGGTGTCCGCCATTTCAACTGGAAAATTCTGCTACGCCCGCGCACGCTGCTCTACATGGGCGTCTGGACTGCGGTCGGCATCGGTCTTGTCGTCGCGCTTCTGTCTCGCGACCGGCTTGAGATCAACGTCCTCCATGACCGAAATCCACAATTCGTCATGGAATCGGATGGATCGATCCGCAACGGCTATACGGTCCGTCTTCTCAACATGATTCCGGAGCCGCGCACGATCATGCTGTCGCTGGACGGGGTGCCTGATGCGACGATGAAGATCATCGGTATTTCTGACGTGCCGGGACGCGAATTCGCCATCGAGGTGGCACCTGACAAGGCAATGGCGCTTAAGGTTTATGTCACGCTGCCGCGTGATGAAGCCAAGCGCGAAGCATCCTTCCATTTCATCGCCGAAGACCGCTCCAGTCATGAGCGCAACAGCTACTCGGCCAACTTCTTTGTACCTGGAGGCAAAAGATGAGCACTGCATCGCAAAAGGGCTTCGTTTTCACGGGCTGGCATATGGCGGGCATCATGGTGCTCTTCTTCGGCACGATCATCTCGGTCAATGTCTTCATGGCCTATAATGCGGTCACCACCTGGAGTGGTCTTGTCGTTCCAAATACCTATGTCGCCAGCCAGCAGTTCAACGGCAAGGTAGCGCAGGCGCGCGCGCTTGCCGCAAGCGGTGTCAACGGCAGGCTTGCCGTCACAGCGGATGGCGCAAGCTACGCAGTTCTGGATGCAGATGGGCAGCCGGTCGAAGCCGACAGCCTTGTCCTCAATTTCAAGCGCCCTGTCGGCGAGCATCAGGATTTCAGCATTGAAATGGTCGCCGAAGGGCCGGGCGTCTTCCATGTTTCCCGCGAGGTTCTGCCGGGTCACTGGATCGTCGAGGCGATTGCCGAGCGTGGCGGTGAACGCATCCTGCATCATGCGGAACGCGTTTCCGTTCATGGAGCAAGGAAATGAGCTGCTGCGCACCCGGAACGGAAGGCGAGATCGTCAGATCAGCACCGTCTTCCGAGGAAATGCTCCTGGCAAGCCGGGATCTGGGTGAGGGCAGGCGACAGGTGGACCTGAGCGTTCCGGGCGTCCATTGCGGCGCCTGCATAGTCTCGATCGAAAATGCGCTGAAGGCCATGCCTTCGGTGGAAAAGGCTCGCGTCAATCTCTCGACCAAACGCGTATCCATCGTCTGGCACCAGAAGCCCGATGGGCCGGCTGTCGATCCGGCCGATTTCGTCGGGTCGATCACCTCGGCAACAGGTTACGACGCCTATCTCTTCGATGCCTCGCTCGATGACGGCGACAAGCTGCAGCGCGACCTCGTGCGCGCCGTCGCCCTTTGCGGTTTTGCCGCTGCCAACATCATGCTTCTGTCGGTTTCCGTGTGGTCCGGTGCCGATGATGCCACCCGCGACCTGTTCCACTGGATCTCGGCCTTCATCGCCGCACCCGCGTTGATCTATGGCGGCCGTTTTTTCTACATATCCACCTGGGCGGCGCTGAAGCGCGGCCGCACCAACATGGATGTGCCGATCGCACTGGCGATCACGCTCTCCTATGCGGTATCGCTGTGGGAAACCATGCATCACGGCCAGCACGCCTGGTTTGATGCTACCGTCTCGCTGCTCTTCTTCCTGCTGATAGGCCGTACGCTCGATCATATCATGCGTGACCGGGCGAGGGCGGCGATCAGCGGCCTTGCACGCCTGTCACCGCGCGGTGCCATGGTCGTTTTGGCCGATGGAACGCGAGAATACCGCCCCGTCGAGGATGTGAAGCCCGGAGATCGCGTCGCGATTGCCGCCGGCGAGCGCATCCCCGTCGACGGCGCCGTCGAATGGGGCGCGAGCGATCTCGACGTCTCGATCGTCAACGGCGAAAGCGCGCCGCAGGCCGTCGCAGCCGGTGCCGCCGTCCATGCCGGCACGCTCAGCCTCACCGGCTCGCTCATCATCAAGGTTACCGCAACGGCAAAGGATTCCTTCCTTGCCGAAGTCATCTCGCTGATGGAAGTGGCCGAAGGCGCCAAGGCCGGTTACCGCCGCCTCGCAGACCGCGCCGCGCAATATTATTCGCCCGTCGTACACTTTCTCGCGCTCACCGCCTTCGTCTCCTGGGGCCTTGCCGGTGGAGACTGGAAGCGGGCCATGCTGATCGCGATTGCGGTCCTCATCATCACCTGCCCCTGCGCGCTCGGCTTGGCCGTGCCGGTCGTTCAGGTCGTCGCTGCCGGCCGCCTGTTCAAAAACGGCATCATGGTCAAGGACGGCTCAGCCATGGAGCGGCTCGCCCAGGCAGATAGCGTCATCTTCGACAAGACCGGAACCCTGACGCTCGGCCGTCCGCGCCTCGTCAATGGCAGCGATATTCCGGGACCAGTCCTTTCGCTCGCCGCCGGCCTTGCCGCGCACTCGCGCCATCCGCTGTCGCGGGCAATTTGCGCTGTGGCATCCGGTCCGTTCCCGCTCTTCGACGACGTCATCGAAATCCCCGGAAGCGGCCTTGAGGCTCGCCGTGGCGAAGGGCTCTATCGGCTCGGCAACCGCCGCTTCGCCTGTGGTGACGCAGCCGGCAGCGAGAATGTCGATCTTGAGGTCGTGCTGTCGCGCGACGGTCACGAAGTCACCTGTATCCGCTTCGAGGACGCGCTTCGCCAGGATGCCGCTTCGGCCATCCGCATGCTCGAGGCCGACGGCATGCCGGTCGATCTCGTCTCGGGTGATCGCGCAGGTCCAGTGAGGGCGCTGACGGCTCAACTGGGTATCGCGCGCTGGAAGGCGGAGGTCTCGCCCAAGGGCAAGGCCGATTATTGCGCCTCGCTTGCCGGTGAAGGCCGCAAGGTCCTGATGGTCGGCGATGGCATCAACGATGCGCCGGCGCTTGCGGCAGCCCATGTCTCGATGGCGCCTGCCACCGCGGCGGATATCGGCCGCAAGGCTGCCGATTTCGTCTTCATGCATGAAAGCCTCAATGCCGTACCTCTGGCGATCGATATCTCGCGTCGCTCTGGTCAACTCATTCGGCAGAATTTCGCGCTTGCCATCGGTTACAACATCATCGCCGTGCCGATCGCGCTTGCCGGTTATGCCACGCCGCTGATCGCCGCCGTCGCCATGTCGACCTCGTCGATCATTGTCGTCGTCAACGCGCTCAGGCTGAACCGGATCGGCAGCGAGGATCTGGCGGCACAGGCAGGATCTCAGGAAACGGCTGAAAAAGGAAAGATGCGCGCCGCATGAACATGCTCCTCTACCTCATCCCGGTCGCGCTTTTCCTCGGAGGCCTTGGTCTTGCGGCCTTCCTCTGGTCGCTGAAGAATGGCCAGTATGAGGACCTCGACGGCGCCGCCTGGCGCATCATCGATGATGGTGAGGATCGCCCCGGCTGACGGGCCTTGATTATGGGGGCGGGCTATGGGGGCAGACAAATGCAGAATGTGGCCGATTTAGACAATCGCTCCCTTGCCCCCATGGCACACCAATGCCAAAAGAAGGCGCAACAAAATCGGAGGCTCCTCCCGTGGAACAGGCAGAAATCGGCCTAATCGGCCTTGGCGTCATGGGCGCCAACCTCGCGCTCAATATCGCTGAAAAGGGCAACAAGATTGCCGTCTTCAATCGTACGGTTGAGGTCACGAAGAAATTTTACGCAGATGCAGGCGCTCTCCAGGGCCAGATCATTCCGTGCGAAACGATGGAAGATTTCATCAAGGCCATTCGCCCGCCGCGCCCGATCATCATCATGATCAAGGCTGGCGATCCGGTCGACCAGCAGATGGAGCTTCTGAAGCCCTACCTGTCCTCCGGCGACATCATGATCGACGCCGGCAATGCCAATTTCCGCGATACGATGCGCCGCTTCAAAAGCCTTGAAGGCAGTGACCTGACCTTCATCGGCATGGGCGTTTCCGGTGGTGAGGAAGGTGCGCGTCACGGTCCGTCCATCATGGTCGGCGGCACCGAGGAAAGCTGGAAGCGCGTCGAGAAGGTCCTGACCTCGATCTCGGCCAAGTTCAATGGCGAACCCTGCGTCGACTGGCTTGGCGAAAACGGCGCTGGCCACTTCGTCAAGACGATCCATAACGGCATCGAATATGCCGACATGCAGATGATCGCGGAAATCTATGGCATCCTGCGCGATGGCCTCGGCATGAGCGCTGCCGAAATCGGTGGAGTCTTCGGCCGCTGGAACGAAGGTCGCCTCGATTCCTACCTCATGGAAATCTCGGAAAAGGTCCTGAAGGCGACCGACCCGATTTCCGGCAAGCCGATGGTCGACGTGATCGTCGACAGTGCCGGCCAGAAGGGCACCGGCAAGTGGTCGGTCATCGAAGCCCAGAACATGGGCGTCGCAGCGACCTCGATCGAAGCAGCTGTTGCCGGCCGCGTCATTTCCTCGCTCCGTTCCGAGCGTCAGGCTGCCGAAAAGATCCTCGGCAAGCCGGCTCTGGTCGATCGCCCGAAGGATGGCATGGCTTTCCTCGCCGATCTGGAACTCGCGCTCTTGGCCGCCAAGATCGGTGCCTATGCGCAAGGGTTTGCCGTCATGGCGGAAGCCTCGAAGGAATTCGGCTGGAACCTGCCGATGCCGACGATCGCCAAGATCTGGCGCGCCGGCTGCATCATCCGTTCGCAGTTCCTCGATGAGATCACCTCGGCCTTCACCAAGGATCCGAACGTGGCAAACCTCATCGTCACCCCGGCCTTCTCGCAGCTGGTCAAGGAAACCGACGGCGCGCTTCGCCGCATCGTATCCTACGCAGCGCTGAACGGCCTTCCTGCTCCGGCGCTTACCTCGGCTCTGACCTATTTCGACGCCTATCGTCGGGGCAGGGGCACGGCCAACCTCATCCAGGCCCAGCGCGACTTCTTCGGCGCGCACGGCTTCGACCGCCTCGATGGTGTCGACAAGCACCACGGCCCCTGGGGCAGCGGTCTGGCCGATTTCGCCTGATCGCAGTTGATGAATTAGATGAAAAAGCCCGGCCAAGTGCCGGGCTTTTTTATATGGAGTTCCTAATCCTTCGGTCCCATCTTCGACCATACCGGCCCGTCGATACTCTGCAGCAATTCGGGCGCAACGCCGTCGATACGGGCCAGAACCGCTTTTGCCAGTTCCTGGCCGGCATAACGCACATCTTCCGTCACGGTCAGCATTTCCGGCCTGATCCAGTTCAAGAATTCGGCCGACTGTTTCGAGACTATGTCTATCTCCTTACCCAGCCGACGTCCGGCAGCCTCTGCTCCGGCGACCAATGCGATCGATGCGGATCCGCTGAGAGAAACAATTCCGTCTGGCGGTTCCGGAAGGCGACACAGACGCTCCGCATAGGCACGGATTTCCTCGAGCGCCGTTTCTGTCGTCATCCGTCCCATGGAGACTTCGGTGGCCTGAAAATCGTTCAGGCCACGCTCGAAACCTATCCGGCTATGGATCTGGTAGGAAAACCGGCTGAGTGGTGCAAGAAGCGCGATGCGCCGCCGTCCGCGTTGCACAAGCCTTTGCACCGCCTGATAGACATAGGCCTCGTTGTCGAAATCGTGGAACGGATGAACGATGCCCATATCGGTTCGCCCATGGGTCACGAAGGGAAGATTCCGCTCCGTCATCAGCCGCACGCGCGGATCCTCAGGCTCCATGCGCGAGATGATCACCCCGTCCGCCGATCCGGTATCGAGAATGTAGCGCACCGGCACCATCGGATCTTTCTCGAAGGAATGCGGTGTCACCACAAGGTGATACTGGGTTCCTCCCAGCACTTCCGAAATACCCTGCACCATCTGGCTGGTGAAACCCATCAATTCCTGCTCGATGCTCAACACCAGCGCGATCACGTTGGTCTTGCCGGTCCGCAGGCGCACGCCCGCCCGGTTCGGCTGGTAGCCGAGTTGGCGCGCCACCAACTTTACGCGCTCCTTGGTCTCGGACCCAATATCCGGCGCATCTTTCAGCGCTCGCGATACGGTCGTGATCCCGAGCCCCGTCATGAAGGCGATCGTCTTGAGGGTTGGGCGTTCATTGCTTGCCACATTGCGCGCCGATGTTTTTCTGATTTCGTCCATCTTGCTGCTCGCGCCGATTGCCGCCATTGGTTTGTGGATAGCCTAATCCGGTTATTACAGGAAAATCTGAAACGTTACAGGTAATTTTCGACTGGCATCCGATGAGAGTGCTTAGATCCGCAACCGTGTGTTGGCATTACGCAATTGCACATCGATTTTTTGCATATGCGAAATGAAATCGCCTTGGATCGATCTCATATCCGCATTTTGTGGAATTATTTACCTGATGATCTCCTTAAATTCACGCCTTAAAGTTGTTTTGATGGTCTGTCATACAGTAATTTGGAGAAGCAGGCTTGCCACCCCAATGGCTTTGCCCTAGCTTTTTACTGCAACGTTTCAGTGAGGGAGGAGACTCATGCGTATCCGTGCATTCGCAGCCGTTCTGGCTGCCACCGCGGCGCTGCCTTGTGCAGCTATGGCCGCTGATCTGGAAGTCACGCATTGGTGGACATCGGGAGGCGAGGCAGCTGCCGTGAAGGAGCTGGCAACCGCATTCGATGCAACCGGCAATAAATGGGTCGATGGTGCGATTGCCGGTTCCGGCAGCACGGCGCGCCCGATCATGATCAGCCGCATCACCGGCGGCGACCCGATGGGTGCCACCCAGTTCAACCACGGACGCCAGGCCGAGGAACTGGTCATGTCCGGCCTGATGCGCGACCTGAACGATGTCGCGGAAAAGGGCAAGTGGAAGGACATCATCAAGCCGGCAAGCCTGCTCGATAGCTGCACCTTTGAGGGTAAGATCTACTGCGCCCCGGTCAATATCCATTCTTGGCAGTGGCTGTGGCTTTCCAATGCGGCCTTCGAAAAGGTAGGCGTGCCGGTCCCGAAGGACTGGAACGAATTCGTTGCTGCTGGCCCCAAGCTTCGTGAAGCCGGAATGCAGCCGCTCGCCGTTGGTGGCTCCGCCTTCCAGGTCAACGGCCTGTTCGACACGCTGGTGATCGCGCTCGGCGGTACTGATCTTTATAACAAGGTCTATAAGGACAAGGACGAAGAGACCGCAGCCGGTCCCGAAATGGCAAAGATATTCGCGGCCGCCGACGATGCCCGCAAGCTTGCCAAGGGCTCAAACGTTCAGGACTGGAACCAGGCCACCAATCTCGTCATTACCGGCAAGGCCGGTGGCCAGATCATGGGTGACTGGGCGCAGGGCGAATTCCAGCAGGCCGGACAGGTCGCAGGCAAGGACTATACCTGCCTTCCGGGCCTAGGCCTGAACCAGACTTTGACCACCGGCGGTGACGCCATCTACTTCCCACTTCTCGACGACGAGGAAAAATCCAAGGCGCAGGAAGTGCTGGCGGAAACGATCGTCGATCCGAAAGTCCAGGTCGCTTTCAACCTCAAGAAAGGTTCCGTTCCGATCCGAAGTGACGTCGATCTTGCTGCCGCCAACGACTGCATGAAGAAGGGCATCGAGATCATCTCCAAGGGCAGCACCGCCATCAGCACCGACCAGCTCGTTTCCGCCGATACGCAGAAACAGAAGGAAGACCTGATGGCCGAATTCTTCGCCAAGGAATCGATGACGCCCGAACAGGCGCAAGAGCGCTTCGCCTCGATCATCGGTTCGGCGGACTGATAGCTCCATCACGATCCTGAACCGCACCGGCCCCGTCCTCTTTTGCAAGGATGGCGGGGCCGGCAGGAAGGCTGCGCCTTGCGCATGTCGATCGAGGAGGAACCATGCCCAATCCTACGCCGTCGCAATCCGGTGCGGCCAGGCCGATAGCAAAATCATCCGGCAGGCCCAACCAGCTCTTTCGCAATCTGAATTCCAAGATTGCACTCACCCCCATGATCCTCGTTGCTGCTGTGGTGTTTTTCGGCGGCACGATCTGGACAGTCATCTATTCCTTCACCAATTCAAGGCTCCTGCCGCGGGCAAGCTTTGTCGGTTTCGACCAGTATGAGCGTCTCTGGGCCTCGTCACGCTGGATCATCTCGATCCAGAACCTGCTGATCTACGGCATCCTTTCGCTGATCTTCTCGCTCGTGGTCGGTTTCGTGCTGGCGGCGCTGATGGATCAGAAGATCCGCTTCGAAAGCGCCTTCCGCACGATCTTTCTTTATCCCTTTGCCCTATCCTTCATCGTCACCGGGCTTGTCTGGCAGTGGATCCTCAATCCGGAATTCGGCGTGCAGGGCATCGTCCGCTCGCTCGGCTGGACAAGCTTCACCTTCGACCCGCTCTACAATCCCGACATCGTCATCTACGGCATCCTGATCGCAGGTCTCTGGCAGGGGACAGGGCTGGTCATGTGCCTGATGCTCGCCGGTCTGCGCGGCATCGACGAGGATATCTGGAAGGCGGCGCGCGTCGACGGCATCCCTATGTGGCGGACCTATCTTTTCGTCGTCATCCCGATGATGCGCCCGGTCTTTATAACCACGCTCGTCCTGATCGGCAGCGGCATCGTCAAGCTTTACGATCTCGTCGTGGCACAGACATCCGGCGGCCCCGGCAATGCCTCGGAAGTGCCGGCGAAATACGTCTACGACTACATGTTCCAGGCGCAGAATCTGGGGCAGGGCTTTGCCGCCTCCACCATGATGCTGCTCACCGTCGCCATCATCATCATCCCCTGGGCCTATCTCGAATTCGGAGGGAAGAAGCGTGGCTAACGTCTCCACTCTCAACGCGACCGGTGCCGCAATGGACGCCGTCAGAACCGAAATTGCGGCAGGTCCGCGCGGAAAGAAGCCGCGAAAGGTTATCTCCCGACGCAATGTCATGATCTACGGCATTCTTGGCCTTGCGGCGCTCTATTACCTCCTGCCGCTCTACGTGATGGTCGTCACCTCATTGAAGGGCATGCCGGAAGTGCGCCTCGGCAACATCTTCTCGCCGCCGATGGAAATCACCTTCGAACCCTGGGTGAAGGCCTGGGCGGAAGCCTGCACGGGCTTGAACTGTGACGGTCTTTCCCGCGGTTTCTGGAACTCGGTGCGCATCCTCGTTCCCTCCGTCATCGTCTCTATCGCGGTTGCCTCGATCAGCGGTTATGCGCTCGCCAACTGGCGTTTCAAGGGCTCGGAACTGTTCTTCTCCGTGCTCATCATCGGCGCCTTCATTCCCTATCAGGTGATGATCTATCCGCTCGTCATCATCCTGCGCGAGATCGGTATCTACGGCTCGCTGACCGGTCTTGTTGTCGTCCACACGATCTTCGGCATGCCGATCCTGACGCTGCTCTTCCGCAACTATTTCGCTGGCCTGCCGGAGGAACTGTTCAAGGCGGCGCGCATCGACGGCGCTGGCTTCTGGCAGATCTACGGCCGCATCATGCTGCCCATGTCGCTGCCGATCTTCGTCGTCGCGATCATCATCCAGGTCACCGGCATCTGGAACGACTTCCTCTTCGGCGTCGTCTTCACCAGGCCGGATACCTATCCGATGACCGTCCAGCTCAACAACATCGTCAACTCCGTCCAGGGGGTGAAGGAATACAACGTCAACATGGCAGCGACGCTGCTCACCGGCGCTGTTCCGCTCATCGTCTATTTCGTTTCCGGCCGGCTGTTCGTTCGCGGCATCGCCGCCGGCGCAGTTAAGGGGTAAGCCTTGATGACCGACCTCTCCAATTCCGTTTCCATCCGTGACCTGTCCCTGTCCTTTGGCGCAGTGACCGTCCTTCAGAACCTCGATCTCGATATCAAGGATGGCGAATTCCTCGTCCTGCTCGGCTCTTCCGGCTGCGGCAAGTCGACATTGCTCAACTGCATCGCCGGTCTGCTGGAACCGACCGACGGCCAGATCTTCATCAAGGATCGCAACGTCACCTGGGAAGAACCCAAGGACCGCGGCATCGGCATGGTCTTCCAGTCCTATGCGCTTTATCCGCAGATGACGGTCGAAAAGAACCTGTCCTTCGGCCTCAAGGTCGCCGGCATGCCCAGGGACGAGATCGCAAAGCGCATCGCCCGCGCCGCCGGTATCCTGCAGATCGAGCCATTGCTGCAGCGCAAGCCCGCAGCATTGTCCGGCGGCCAGCGCCAGCGTGTTGCGATCGGTCGCGCGCTTGTCCGCGATGTCGATGTCTTCCTGTTCGACGAACCGCTCTCAAACCTCGATGCGAAACTGCGCTCCGAACTGCGCGTCGAGATCAAGCGCCTGCACCAGTCGCTGAAGAACACGATGATCTACGTCACCCACGACCAGATCGAGGCGCTGACGCTGGCCGACCGGATCGCCATCATGAAGAGCGGCGTCATCCAGCAGTTGGACGATCCGATCACCATCTACAATCGCCCGAAGAACAAGTTCGTCGCCGGCTTCATCGGCTCGCCCTCGATGAATTTTCTCAATGGCGAGCTGGCGGAGGAGGGCGGTCGTCCGGTCTTTCGTACCAATGGCGTCAGCATTTCGCTTTCCGGCTATGAGGCGACTGAGGCACTCACCCCCGGCCGTAAGGTCACCCTTGGCTTGCGTCCCGAACATATCAAGGTCGATGCCGACGTTTCCGGTGAGGAGGCCCACGAGGCGATCGTCGATATCGAGGAGCCGATGGGCGCCGACAATCTGATCTGGCTGAAACTCGCCGGCCACACGATCTCGGTGAGGATCGGCGGCGCCCGTCGCTACAAGGTCGGCGCAAAAGTCCGCCTCGGCTTCGACATGACCATGGCCTCGCTGTTCGATGCCGGCTCGGAGGAACGGATTTGATTACCTGCAGCGGGATTTACCCCTCGCCCGTCTGCCGGTCCCTTCTCCCCGGTGCGGCCGGGGAGAAGGGACGCGTTCTGCCAATCGATGAGAACCGACAATGACCAGCATGATCAATCTATCCGGTGAGTGGAACCTCACTTCCCCCGACAGCACCCACGCCACCACGATATCCATCCCCGGTGACATTCATACGTCCCTGAAAATCGCAGGCATCATTCCGGACCCCTATGTCGGCCGCAACGAAAACGATGTTCAGTGGGTGGCGCATCAGGACTGGCAGATCGAGCGCACCTTCGTCATCGATGACCCCGATGGCTCCTGGTATCTCGACATCACCTATCTCGATACGGTGGCGATCGTCTTCGTCAACGACGTTCCCGTCCTTTCCGCCGACAACTGCTTCCGCCGCTACCGTCCGGATGTCTCGTCTGCCCTGAAACCCGGCGAAAACACGCTCCGCATCCTGTTCCATTCCAGCATCAAGGCTGGAGCCGAACGCCAGGCGCGCCAGCCCTTCTATCTGCCGTTCTCAAAAAACTGCCCGATCCCCGATGGCAACATGCTGCGCAAGCCGCAATGCCATTTCGGCTGGGACTGGAACCTCGCCATTGCCCCACTCGGCCTCTACGGCGAAATCTCCCTGAAACGTCTGGATATCGCCCGCATCGAACAAGTTGTCACCGAACAGAGACATCATGACGATGGCTCCGTCGATCTCTATGTCACGGTCTCCTTCCATGCTGACAGCCAGGGCGTAATCCCCATTCATCTCGCATTCGGTGAAGAACGCCTTCGCCTCGATTGCGGCATGCGCCCCGGCGAAAACAGCATCACCCATGTCTTCCATGTCGATGCCCCAAAACTCTGGTGGCCGGCCGGAAGCGGTGAACAGCCGCTCTATTCCTTGACCGTCGACACGCCGAGCGAAACGATCACCAGACAGATCGGCCTGCGGACGGTCGAACTCCTGACCGACAAGGACGAAGCCGGTAGCCGTTTCACCTTCCGCATCAACGGTCGCGAAATCTTCTGCCGCGGCGCCAACTGGATCCCCGCCGACGCGCTTTTCTCGCTCACCAGCCCGGAAAAGACGGAGGACCTCTTACAATCCGCTGTCGATGCCAACATGAACATGATCCGCATCTGGGGCGGCGGTTTTTACGAAGACGAGCATTTCTACGACACTTGCGACCGGCTCGGCCTGATGGTCTGGCAGGATTTTCAGTTCGCCTGCAACATCTATCCCTCGACCCCGGATTTTCTCGAAAATGTCGAGCATGAGGTCGAGTATCAGACGAAACGTCTGATCTCGCACCCGTCGATTGTGCTCTGGTGTGGCGATAACGAACTCGTCGGCGCGCTCCTCTGGTACGAGGAAACCCGCAATAACCGCGACCGCTATCTAGTTTCCTACGACCGCCTCAACCACACGATCGAGCGGGCGATGAAAAAGGCCGTTCCGCAGGCGATCTGGTGGCCGTCGAGCCCTGCCTCTGGATATCTCGATTACGGCGACGCCTGGCACGCGGACGGTTCCGGCGATATGCATTTCTGGTCCGTCTGGCACGAGAACAAGCCGTTCGAACACTATCGCGATGTCAAGCCGCGCTTCTGCTCCGAATTCGGCTTCCAGTCCTACACGTCGCTGCCGGTGATCCACACCTATGCGGAAGACAAGGACCTCAACATCGCCTCTCCGGTCATGGAGCATCATCAGCGCAATGTCGGCGGCAACGAGCGTATCGCTGCCACCATGTTCCGCAATTTCCGTTTCCCGAAGGATTTTGCCAATTTCGTCTATCTGAGTCAGGTCCAGCAGGGCGTCGCGATCAGAACCGCGGTCGATTACTGGCGCTCGCTGAAACCTCATTGCATGGGGGCTCTCTACTGGCAGCTCAACGACACCTGGCCCGTCGCCTCCTGGGCAAGCCTTGATTACGGCGGCGGCTGGAAAGTGCTGCATTACATGGCCAAACGCTTCTTCCAGCCGGTCGTCGTCGCCGCTATCCCTTCGGAGGACGGAAGCGAGATCCGCTTCTCGCTGGTCAACGACACGCTCGAAGATGTCACCGTCACGCTCAACATCTCGACCCTCAGCCTGAAGGGCGAGCGCCGCTCGCTGCAGAGCATCGACGCCGTCTGCTCACCGGACGCGGCCATCACGGCCCTTACCATCCCCGCTGACACGATCCCGAGTGATAGCTTGCTTGCCTGGAGTTTTACCGCCTCGAACGGATCGGGCGGCGAGGGGTACCATGTCATGGACAGCTACAAGGCCTTGGAGCTTCTTCCCGCGGGACTTGAAATGTCCATGTCCCCATCCGGTGATGGCTCGTTCGACATTCTCGTCCAGTCCGCCGGCCTCGCGCTTTTCGTCCTGATCGAGAGCGAGACCCCCGGCCGTTATACCGACAACGCTTTCGATCTTGCCGCCGGCGAAAACCGAAAGGTCCGCTTTACCCCGAGCGTGCCGGCGGCAAGCTCCCCAGGCTCCCCGCCCGTTTTCCGTATCTACGATCTTCAGTCCTGCCAGTCCGCAGGCTGACATTTCATTTCAAGGAGGATGACATGACGACCTTTGGTTTCCAGCTGTATAGCGCCCGCAATTTCCCGCCTCTCTCCGACGTGCTGAAACTCGTGGCGAAAAACGGCTACAAACACGTGGAAGGTTATGGCGCTCTTTACGCGACGCTGGACGAGGCAGGCCTCAAGGCCATGCGAGCCGAACTCGATGCAAACGGCCTCACCATGCCGACCGGCCATTTCGGCATCGATCTTCTCGAAAAGGAGCCGGAACAGGCGCTGCTGATCGCAAAGACGCTGGGCGTCGAAGCGATCTATTGCCCGCATCTGGTTGCCGACCAACGCCCGACCGATGCCAGCGGCTGGTTCGCCTTCGGCAAGCGCCTCGCTGAAGCCGGCAAGCGTTATCAGGATGCCGGCTACACATTCGGCTGGCACAACCATGATTTCGAGTTCAAGGCATTGCCGGATGGCTCCACCCCGCAGGAACAGATCTTTGCCGGCGGCCCGGATCTCACCTGGGAAGCAGATATCGCCTGGGTCATCCGCGGCGGCGCCGATCCGTTCGCCTGGATCGAAAAATACGGCCGGAAGATCACTGCCGTTCACGTCAAGGATATCGCGCCGGCCGGCGAAAATACCGATGAGGACGGCTGGGCCGATGTCGGCCACGGCACCGTGCCTTGGAAGGATCTGATCGCTGCCCTGAAGGCGAAAACCTCGGCGAAATATTACGTTCTGGAGCACGATAATCCCAAGGATATCGAGCGCCTTGCCTCTCGTTCCATCGCCGCCTTCAACACCTACTGATCTCACGTAATCATTCGGAGTTTCCCCAATGACCAAGGAACTTGGCGTCGGCATCCTCGGATGCGGCAACATTTCCACCACCTACTTTTCGCTGTCACCGCTTTTCAAGGGCATCAAGGTTCTTGCCTGCGCGGACCTGAACCCGGCCGCTGCTGAGGCGAAAGCCAAGGAATATGGCGTGAAGGCGCAAACGGTCGAAGAGCTTCTCGCCAATGACGAGATCGATGTGATCGTCAATCTGACCATCCCGGATGCGCATTTCCCCGTTTCGAAGAAGATCCTCGAAGCCGGAAAGCACGTCTATTCCGAAAAGCCGCTGACGGTGACGCTGGAGGAGGGCAAGCAACTGCAGGCGCTGGCGAAGTCGAAGGGCTTGGCCGTCGGCTGCGCGCCCGATACGTTTCTCGGCGGCGCGCACCAGTTGGCGAGAGCCTATATTGATGGTGGCGGGGTAGGGCGCATCACGTCCGGCACCTGCCACGTCATGAGCCCCGGCATGGAAATGTGGCACCCCAATCCGGGCTTCTTCTTCCTGAACGGCGGCGGCCCGATCCTCGATCTCGGACCTTACTACATCTCCAACCTGATCAACTTCCTCGGCCCGGTAAAGCGTGTCGCGGCCCTGACCTCGATGGCAAGCAAGACCCGCACCGTCACCAGCGAACCGCTGAACGGCACGATCATCCCGGTCGAGACCCCGACCAATATCCATGCGCTATTGGAGTTCGCGGAAGGCGCGACGATCACGCTCTCGGCAAGCTGGGATGTCTGGTCCCATCGCCACGCCAATATGGAACTATACGGCACGGAAGGCTCGATCTACGTGCCCGATCCGAATTTCTTCGGCGGCGTGGTCGAGGCGAGTGGCCGGGACAAGGATATCCAGCCGCTGAAAGATTGGGATCATCCTTTCAGCAAGGCCAATCAGGAACATCCGAACGGCCCGCGCGCCAATTATCGCACTGCGGGCCTTGCCGATATGGCGGTCGCGCTGATCGAAGGGCGTGATATCCGTTGCTCCATCGATCGGGCGCTTCACGGTGTCGATGTCATGA
Organism: Neorhizobium sp. UBA3556; assembly: GCA_002376235.1. GTDB lineage: Bacteria > Pseudomonadota > Alphaproteobacteria > Rhizobiales > Rhizobiaceae > Neorhizobium. Next base: position 203,415 of record DFNX01000016.1, read on the forward strand.
CCTCGATCCTGAAATCCGGTGCCGAAGGCAATTTCGTCGCCACCACCACGACCTGCACCAAACCCGCGGCACTTGGCATAGACGAGGCACTGGCGCTTCTCGCCTGACCCGTTACAACTGCTGCCGGTGCCGGAAATCAGGTTCGGCGCCGGTTTCATTTGGAGGACTTTTTATCATGGCTTGGCTCCCGGCGGAAAACCGCTACGAAAGCATGACCTACAATCGCTGTGGCAAATCCGGCCTCAAGCTGCCGGCAATCTCGCTCGGCCTCTGGCACAATTTCGGTGACGACACGCCGCATCAGCGCAAGGTCGATATCTGCAAGAAGGCTTTCGATCTCGGCATCACCCATTTCGACCTTGCCAACAACTATGGCCCGAAGCCCGGCAGCGCCGAACTCGCCTTCGGCCAGATTTTGCGCGAGGAATTTTCCGGCCTGCGCGACGAGCTGATCATCTCGTCGAAAGCCGGCTACAACATGTGGCCGGGTCCTTACGGCGAATGGGGCAGCCGCAAATATCTCATCGCCTCCTGCGACCAGAGTTTGAAGCGCATGGGGCTGGATTACGTCGATATTTTCTATTCGCACCGTTTCGACCCGGATACGCCGCTCGAGGAAACTTGCGGCGCGCTGGATCATATCGTTCGCTCGGGCAGGGCGCTTTACGTCGGCCTGTCGTCCTACAATTCCAAGCGCACCCGCGAGGCTGCTGAAATCCTCAAGGCAATGGGCACGCCTGTCCTCATCCATCAGCCGAGCTACTCGATGATCAACCGCTGGGTCGAGGAAGACGGTCTTCTCGATACGCTGGAGGATCTCGGCATCGGCTCGATCGTCTTCTCGCCGCTGGCGCAGGGCATGTTGACCTCAAAGTATCTCGGTGGCATCCCGGAAGATAGTCGCGCCGCCCAAGGCAAGTCGCTGCGCCCGGCGTTCCTGAATGACAAGAACATCGAGAACCTCAAAGGCCTCAACGCAATCGCCGAACGCCGTGGCCAGACACTGGCGCAAATGGCGCTCGCCTGGGTCCTGCGCGGTGACCGCGTCACCACCGCCTTGATCGGCGCCAGCCGCCCGGAACAGGTCGAGGATTGCGTCAAGGCTCTAGAAAAGCGTGATTTCACGGCCGAAGAGCTGGCCGAGATCGACGGTTTCGCCAAGGAAGCTGACATCAATATCTGGGCAGCCTCGGCCGAGCGTCAGGGGCCGGCACGGAATAAGTAGGGCCGACGTCCAACGATGAATTGCCTCTCACGTTGAGGCAAGCATCTGCCTCTCACCCTAAACCTCTCCCCGTATGCGGGGAGAGGGGGCTTGCCTCGATTGGGGCAAGCAGAATGCGGCTTGCGTCCTTCTCCCCGTCAAAACGGGGAGAAGGTGCCGGCAGGCGGATGAGGGGCACTCCGGTCGCTAACGCCGAAACACATATGCCATCAGGCGGTTGAGGAGCCGCCTCATACATTCTCTGGGAGGAGACACAATCATGATCCGCAACCCGATATTGCCGGGCTTCAACGCCGATCCATCCATCTGCCGTGTCGGCGAGGACTATTACATCGCCACCTCCACCTTCGAATGGTATCCGGGCGTGCAGATCCACCACTCCCGCGATCTGGTCAACTGGACGCTGATCCGCCGCCCGCTGGAGCGAAAATCCCAGCTCGATATGCGTGGCAATCCCGATAGCTGCGGCGTCTGGGCGCCGTGCCTGTCTTATGCGGACGGCCTGTTCTGGCTGGTCTATACCGACGTCAAACGCCTCGATGGCAATTTCAAGGATGCTCACAATTACATCGTCACCTCGCCGACGATCGAGGGCGAATGGTCCGATCCTGCCTATGCGAACTCATCCGGTTTCGACCCGTCGCTGTTCCACGATGACGATGGCCGCAAATGGTTCGTCAACATGCAATGGAACCACCGGACGGAAAGTTATGGCGGCGCGCCAAAGCATCCGGCCTTCGACGGTATCCTGCTGCAGGAATGGGATCCTCAGGCCAAGGCGCTGAAAGGCCCGATCACCAATATTTTTCCCGGCAGCCCGCTCGGCCTCGTCGAGGCACCGCATCTCTTTAAACGTAATGGCTGGTATTATTTGACGACCGCCGAAGGTGGCACCGGTTACGATCATGCGGTGACCATGGCCCGTTCGAGCACGATCGACGGCCGATACGAACTCCACCCGAACACACATCTCCTCACATCCAAGGATAATCCCGAAGCCGTGCTGCAGCGCTCCGGCCATGGACAATATGTCGAGACACCGAACGGTGACGTCTACCACACCCATCTCTGCAGCCGCCCGCTGGCGCCGAACCGCCGCTCGCCGCTCGGCCGCGAAACCAGCCTTCAGAAATGCGTCTGGAAGGAGGATGACTGGCTCTATCTTGCTCAAGGCGGTGTGGTCCCGGATGTCTATGTGCATGCGCCGACCGATGCCGAGCCGGTCGCAAAGCCAGCCCGCATCGATTACGCCTTCGACGGGGACACGCTGCCCATCGACTTTCAGTGGCTGCGCACACCCGAGCCGGATCGCATCTTCAGCCTCACGGTAAACCCCGGCCATCTGCGTTTGATCGGCCGCGAAAGCATCGGCTCTTGGTTCGAACAATCTCTCGTCGCGCGCCGGCAGGAACATCACAGGTTTCGCGCAGAAACCACGGTCGAGACCTTCGATCCTGAAACCTACCAGCAGGCCTGCGGTCTCACTCACTACTACAACCGCCACAAGTTCCACGCCCTCGTCGTCACCCTGCATGAAAAGCTCGGCCGCGTAGTGACGATCTTTTCCTGCCCAGGCGATTTTCCGCATGGTCGCATGCAGTTTCCGGCCGGAAGCGGTGTCGCCATCCCCAACGGTCCGGTGGAACTCGCCATGGAAATCCGTGACAACGACCTGCAGTTCTCTTGGCGGCCTAAAGGCAGCAATGAGTGGCAAAATATAGGTCCGACCCTCGATGCCAGCGTCATCTCCGACGAGGGCGGTCGCGGCGAGCATGGCTCATTCACCGGCGCCTTTGCCGGCATGTTCGCCTTCGATACATCGGGTAGGGCGAAAACCGCCGATTTCAGCCGCTTTGCCTATGAGGCGATTCTCTGCTGATCTGGTGAAGACTTGCGGAATCGTTAATTTCTCTCGTGAGAACGTTACCGCAAGTCCATATTTTTATTACGCATATTTAATCTTGCATTCATACGGCATTCATCGCTTGAACCCTAATTTTTGGGCTGTGTTCAACGCGAGGATTTACCCATGAAGAAGTTCATTGCCGCACTTGTTGCCGCCACCGTTCTGGCCGGCCCGGTCGCCACCGTAGCCCAGGCGCAGGACTGGCGCCATGATCGCGATCGCGGCCGCCAGGTGGAACGTCACGTCGATCGCCATGTCGACAAACGGGTGGATAAGCGCGTCCATGTCGACAAGAAGGTGGTGATCCACAAGCATCGCTGGTCGAAGGGTCATCGTGCGAACGCCGCCGAACGCCGCCGCATGGCGGACGTGCGCGATTACCGCCGCTACCGCCTGTCGGCTCCGCCGCGCGGCTACAAGTGGGTCAAGGTCGATAACGACTACCTGATGATCGGCATCGCCACCGGCGTCATCTCCAGCATCATCGCAGCTCGCTAAAAGCCGCAACTGTAAAATATGCGAACGGCGGGTGTGTCGTTAGGCACCCGCCGTTCATCTGCCGTAAGCCGGTCGTGAGGGGAACTCATCCCGGCTTGTCGCATCACTGCGACAGGCAGGTCTTCATCGAGGTCGCAAGGCCTCGCATCAGCTGGAAATAGAGGTCAGGCCCGGCCGTCAGTGTCGCGGCTTCCGGGTCGAGCGTCGAGGATTTCGCCGGTGTACCTTCCGTCACCACCTTCACCAGTTTAGGCTCGAACTGTGGTTCGGCGAAGACGCAGGTCGCGCCAAGCTGCGTCACCTTTTCGTGGATCTGCTTCACCCGTTCTGCACCCGGTATGGTCTCCGGGCTCACTGTGATCGAGCCGGCAACCTTCACGCCATAATGCTTTTCGAAATACTGGTAGGCGTCATGGAAGACGATGAACGGCTTGTCCTTTACCGGTGACAGTGTGTCCTTGATCTCGGCATCCATGGAGTCGATCTGCTTGATCAGGTCCGCTGCGTTCTTCTGGTAGGTTGCTGCATTTTCCGCATCCGCCTGCACCAGCTGTTTTTCGATCTCTGCGGCGAAGGTTTTTGCGTTAGACGGATCAAGCCACAAATGTGTGTCGAATGCACCGTGGTCGTGGTCATGATGCTCGTGGCCCTCATGTTCCGCATGCTTTTCGCCCTTGTCGTGATCATACCCGTCATCGTCATGACCGGCATGTTTCTCGCCGCCCTCATGGTCGTGATCGTGTCCCTCATGCGCATGGTCATGATCCCCGTGATCATGCGCCTCGAAGGCTCCACCCTCGCGGAAAGGCAGCTTTTCCAGCCCCGGCGCATCTTCGAGCGTCACCACGGTTGCCTTGGATGCGAGCGCCTCCAGCGGCTTTTCCAGGAATGCTTCCATCCCGTGGCCGACCCAGAACACCATGTCGGCACCTTCCAGCGTACGGGCATTGGAAGGCTTCATGGTGAATGTATGCGGAGAGGCCGCGCCATCGACGATCAGCTTCGGCTCGCCCACGCCCTTCATGATCGCCGCGACCAGTGAATGGATCGGCTTGATCGAGACGACGACATCAGGTGCTGCGGCATTGGCGCTCGGTGCAGCGATCATGGCGGATGAGGAAAGAAGAAGGACGGCGGCGAATTTCATGTTCAGGCTTCCTTGTTTGTTGACGTAATGTTATTACATCAATTGCGTTATGCTATAACGTGTGGCATGACGGGTGACAACAGGAAAATTCTCCGATCATGCTGATGAGCAGCCGGGCATCCTCTGCCCAGAAAAACCGGGAACACCCCGCCGAAACTCTGGTCTCTCTTGAAAATGCCGGCATCCGCCGAGATGGCCGCTGGCTGGTTCGTGGCGTCGATTTTTCGATTTCCCGCGGCGAGGTCGTAACCCTGATTGGTCCCAACGGTGCCGGCAAGTCGACCACGGCCAAGATGGCGATCGGCGTGCTTAAGGCCGACGAAGGCTCCGTTTCCCGCAAGCGCGATTTACGCATCGCTTATGTCCCGCAGAAGCTGGCGATCGACTGGACCATGCCGCTCACCGTGCGCCGCCTGATGACGCTCACCGGCTCGCTGAAGGAGAAGGAGATCATCTCGGCACTGGAATCGACCGGCATTCCCCATCTTGCCAATTCCGAGGTCCGGCATCTTTCCGGCGGCGAGTTCCAGCGCGCGCTGCTTGCCCGCGCGATTGCCCGCAAGCCTGACCTGATGGTGCTCGACGAACCCGTCCAGGGCGTCGATTTCGCCGGAGAGGCGGCGCTTTACGATCTGATCCGCACCATCCGCAACACGACGGGCTGCGGGATACTGATGATCTCGCACGATCTCCACATGGTCATGGCCGGCACCGATACGGTGATTTGTCTCAACGGCCATGTCTGCTGCCGCGGCACGCCGGAAGTGGTCAGCCAAAGCTCCGATTACGCAAAGCTCTTCGGCGGCAATGCCCGCGCGCTCGCCATCTATAACCACCAGCACGACCACACCCATCTTCCCGATGGCCGCGTGCGTCATGCGGATGGCTCTATCACCGATCATGGCCACAAGGACGACGGCCACCATCATGGCGACGCGCATGATCACGATCATGCGCATGGCGACCACGATCACCACCATCACGTCGAGCACGCCCACCATCATCATGGTGCCCATGACGGGGAGGGCAACCGCCATGCTTGACGACTTCTTCATTCGTGCTCTCATCGCCGGCATCGGCGTGGCGCTCACCGCCGGCCCGCTTGGCTGTTTCGTCGTCTGGCGGCGCATGGCCTATTTCGGCGACACGATGGCCCATTCGGCGTTGCTCGGCGTCGCTCTGTCGCTGTTCTTCGAGGTGAACCTGCTGATCGCCGTCTTCGGTGTCGCGGTCACCGTCTCCGTCATGCTTCTGTTGCTGCAGCGGCGTCAGTCGCTGTCTGCCGATGCGCTTCTCGGCATCCTCTCCCATTCGGCGCTGGCGATTGGCCTTGTTCTCGTCGCCTTCATGACCTGGGTTCGGATTGATCTCATCGCCTTCCTGTTCGGCGATATCCTTGCCGTCACGCCCTCCGATATCGCCCTCATCTGGGGCGGCGGAGCCATCGTGGTTGCCGCGATCGTCTGGCTCTGGCGCCCGCTGATCGCTTCCACGGTCAGCGAGGATGTTGCCGAGGCCGAGGGCATGAACCCGGCACAGACAAAACTCTTCTTCATGTTGCTGATGGCGCTCGTCATCGCCATTGCCATGAAGATCGTCGGCATCATGTTGATCACCTCCCTGCTTATCATCCCGGCCGCCACCGCGCGCCGGTTCTCGATGAGCCCGGAATGGATGGCCGTCTTTGCCTCGCTGATCGGCGCATTGGCGGTGATCGGCGGTCTTTTCGGCTCGCTCACCTATGATACTCCGTCCGGCCCTTCCATCGTGGTCGCGGCGCTCCTACTTTTCATCATCAGTCTCGTTCCCGCGTTTGGCAGCAAACCTGCCGAGCGGGCAGCCAACAAGGGAGTGCGAGGATGAACGCACCGATCGTCAATCCGGCCCTGACCAAGAACCAGACGCTGGTCTTCGATGTGCTGGAAAAATCTGAAGGCCCGATGAGCGCCTATACGATCCTCGACAAGCTGCGCGACCACGGTTTTCGCGCGCCGCTGCAGGTGTACCGCGCTCTCGACAAGCTCACGGAATTCGGCATGGTCCACCGGCTGGAAAGCCTCAACGCCTTCGTCGCCTGCGCTCACCGGGAGCATGAATGCTGCGGCGGCGCCCATGGTCACGGCCATGGCACGGTCGCCTTCGCCATCTGCGAAAGCTGCAATCAGGTCCTGGAATTCCACGACCACAAGGTCGATCACAATCTTGGCGACTGGGCAAAGTCCAAGGGTTTTAAACCGTCCAAGACGACGATCGAAATCCGCGGCCTTTGCGAAAAATGCGCCGCCTGATTAGGGCTTGATCTCTCTGAGGTCTCGCGAAAACCGCTTCCAGTTCTCGACATAGCGCGTGGCAGACGCGGTGAGTTTCGCCGCCGCCTCATCGTCCAGCACACGGATTGCCTTGGCAGGAGACCCGACGATCAGGCAATTGTCGGGAAATTCCTTGCCTTCGGTCACCAGCGCATTGGCCCCGATAAGGCAGTTCCTGCCGATCTTCGCCCCGTTCAGGATCGTGGCTCCCATGCCGACCAGCGAATTGTCGCCGATCGTGCAGCCATGGATGATCGCGTTGTGCCCGATCGTGCAATCCGATCCGATCAAAACGGGGAAGGCGGGATCGGTATGCACCATCACGCCTTCCTGGATATTCGAGCGCGCGCCGATGGTGATCGGTTCGTTGTCACCGCGCAGCGTCGCCCCGAACCAGATGCCGACATCCTCGCCCAGATTGACCTTGCCAATCACATTGGCATCCGGCGCCACCCAATAGCGGTCCGGTGCCGGCAGTGTCGGTGCAAACTCCCCGAGCACGTAGATCGGCATCCGTCTCTCCCTGCCTCGAAATACTTAGACGACTGTCAACGACAGTTCGCCTACACCGGCCACACCGCAGGTCACCTTGTCGCCCTTGACGATGGCGCCAACGCCTGCCGGCGTTCCCGTCATGATGATGTCGCCTGCCGCCAGCTCGAACTGCTTGGAAAGTTCGGCGATGATTTCCGGCAGTTTCCAGATCATCTGGTTCAGGTTGCCGTCCTGCTTGCGTGAACCGTTGACCTCGAGCCAGATTGCACCGTCCTGCGGATGGCCGATTTTCGAAGCGGGCACCAGCGCCGAAACCGGAGCCGATTTCTCAAACGCCTTGGCCACTTCCCAGGAACGGCCGGCCTTCTTCATCTGGTCCTGCAGGTCGCGGCGGGTGAAATCGATGCCGACGCCATAGCCGTAAACCTTGGAGAGTGCCTCTTCGGCGGGAATGTCCGTACCGCCGCCCGAAAGCGCCATCACCAGTTCCACCTCGAAATGCAGGTTGGAGGAAAGCGGCGGATAGGGAAAGCTTTCACCGTTATAGGCATTGTCGGCATTCTTCTGGAAAAAGAACGGCGCCTCGCGAGAAGGATCATTCCCCATCTCGATCGCGTGGTCGGCATAGTTGCGGCCAACGCAATAGACCCGACGCACCGGAAATTGTTCGCTCGCGCCGGCAACGTCGAGAAGGACGGGTTCTGGGGAAGGGATCACGGTAGCGCGCATGGGGTATCCTCAAAATCGGTAAATGCTGGAACGCTTTGTCCAACAATTTTTCAAACAATCCTAGCCCGTTTCTGCTTTTGGCATCGAAATGCCCGTGAGATGAAATTCCTAATCCCTACTGCATTTTTCCCGGTGTCGGATCAGCGCTGCGACGCCCGCCGCCCTGACGGCGGGAGCGCAATGCAGCTCTGATCTGGCCTTAGGCAACGCTGCCGCTCGGCAGCTTATCGTGACCGTGAAAGCCAAGCCAGAATTTGTCGGCATCGGAACCTGTGCGGTCTGATGTCTTGATGATTGCAAAAGCCTTTTTGCCCGATCTTGCTACATAGACGGTCAAGGATGGAAATGAGCTTGCCAGGTCATTCAGATACATCGCACGTCCGTGAGCGATATCGTAGATCGACACTTTTCCGGCCTCGGGGACTTGGAGGAGGTATTTGAGTGACTTTTCCAAATGGGACTTTGAGAAAGGTGTGACCGCATGATTTGCGGGTTCATATCGTGCCGCGAAAAGTCTGACGGTTTTGCCATTGGTGAAATGGGACGCCGAGATATCGAGGGAGGATCCTTCGTTGCCGGTCATCACCGTGATAAAATCATTTTCGCTGATAGGTTTTGTAAACATTATGCACTCCGCATTCTACGCGGCCGAGTTGCCACGCAATCACCCTCAATGCATAAACCCTTCATTTCTAATGATCGATATAAAAGCCTCGATAACTCGGATTGAGAGCTTTTGCCGTGTTCCGCCTGATGCTTGAAATACTGCCTACAATGAGGGGTGTCCGTGGCGGTTGCTCGGAATGCTTCCTGAGGCTGCTATGCAATGCGCGGCACAGCCAGCTCCTGATCGAGGGGAAAGTGGTTGCAGGATGAGGCCGAAAGCGCCCATGCGTCTTGCCTTGGGCTGTGATTTTCGCCAATGACTACAGCGCAAGAATATCATCCAGAATTGTCAGGTCCGTCATGTCCAAACCGCCGAAGCCCGAAAAATCGAAGCCGTCCAAGGAGCCAGTGCTCGAACATTCCGAATTTTCCGGTGAATTCGAGGACGAAGATATCACGGTGCTTGTCGATATTTTCCGCAATGCCGGAACCAACGAGGACTGGACGCTGGAAGTCATCAGCCAGACAGAAGTCGTCACTACCTGGGAAGACGGCTTTGCGACAGACAAGGACGCTTGGGAAGAGTTTCTCGCCACCGCCGAACGCGATGGCATCAAAAGCTTTCTGGAAGAAGGCGAGGACGAAACCTCGGTACATTGAGGGGATAAGGGCCTCTACCTATCAGCAATTGGGCTGGCGCGGTTCTAGCGCTTGCCCAGAATAAATCTAGTTCCGCTCCGAGCCAGCCTTTGACAACAGAAACGCAAACGCTGCGGTCAGTGCCAACGCACCGACAATGGTGCCGGTCGTTGTGCCGGGATTCCGGCGTACCAGGTCCGTCAGGTCATGACCGCCATGACGGAACTGCCGGGCCACTTGGCGTGCTCGGGGCGCGAGATAGCCGGATGCATCGTTAGCCGAAGCGCTGGCCTGTCTTGCCAATGCGCTGCGCAGGTCCGCCAGCTGGCTGGTCAGACGGTCGATATCGGCGGAGAGATCGCGGGCCATGAAAATTCCTCGGTTGGCGTGAATACGCCTGATCAACGGTCACGACGCGATCCGGTTCCTCTTCTGTCACCGGCTTTGCGCCAAACCTTTCCTTCCCGTCCGATCGGCTGTATAGCACCGCCATTCCGTCAGGCTGCCTGAAGGCGCGGGCGGTTTCCGAAATTAAGGCTGGTCTGGCGATCGCGCCATGCGGTCGGGATTGTCCCCGAGGCCAAAGGACGTGGCATAGTGACATGCCAACCACGCGGAGCAGATGACGTGAGTTTTTACGAGACAGCGCTGAAAACGGGCAACAAGATTTTTGCCGTGGCTCCCATGATCGACTGGACGGATTCCAGGTGCAGATATCTCCATCGCCAGCTTTCGTCCCGCGCGCTGCTCTATACCGAAATGGTCGTGGCCGATGCGATCATTCATGGCCCGCGCGAACGTCTTCTCTCATTTTCGCCTCAGGAACATCCGGTTGCCTTGCAGCTTGGCGGTTCCGATGCGGGAAAACTTTCCGAAGCGATCCGGATTGCCGCCGATTATGGATATGATGAGATTGGCTTGAATGTCGGCTGCCCGTCGGACCGCGTTCAGTCGGGCACGTTCGGCGCCTGCTTGATGCGTGATCCCGGTCACGTCGCCGATCTCGTCACCGCGATGAAGAAAGTCTCTTCCGTGCCGGTCACGGTCAAATGCCGCATCGGTGTCGATGACCAGGAGCCGGCAGATGTCCTGCCGGATTTTCTCGCCCGCATGATCGGGGCAGGGGCGGATGCGATCTGGATCCACGCGCGCAAGGCTTGGCTTCAGGGGCTGAGTCCGAAAGAAAACCGCGAAGTCCCGCCGCTCGATTATGATCTCGTCCACCGCATGAAGCGCGAGAACCCGAATGTGTTTCTCGGCATCAACGGCGGTATTTCCGATCTCCATCAGGCGAAAAGTCATCTTACGGTGATGGATGGCGTCATGCTCGGCCGTGCCGCCTATCAGAATGCCGGTCTTCTGACGGGCGTTGATGCCATGCTGGAAGGTTTGGACCCTGCAGAGGTCGTTACCACCGAAGCTGGCTGGATGGATCTGCGCGATAAGATGATCGCCTATGCCGAAGAGGTCATCGCCTCGGGCGGCAGGTTACATCACGTGACACGCCACATGGTCGGTCTTTTTCAGGGCTATGCCGGTGCTCGGCGCTTCCGCCAGATCCTGTCCTCCGAGGCAACCAAACCCGGTGCAGGAACCGAAATCATCACCGCCGCCTTCGCCGCTGTTGACCTTGCCGGCAGCGCCGAACGCGAACGTGAGAAAATTGCGGGATAAGCCCCCAAAATTTTACGGGTTTGCGTGCGTGTGTCGGAATGCGACACCCCTGCGTTGCTTCGTATTAGATATTTCTTAAATAGCGTACACGTAATGTTCCAGCTTATAGACGGTGAAATCAATCATCGCTGAAATCTGGTAGTGTATGATGTTCAAAGTTCTGGAATGCGTCGCGGTCCAGCATGATCATGCCCTCGTGGCTCTCGCAGCCGGCATTTGTGTCGTCGGCATGCTGGCATTTTTCCTCATCCATCGACGGGCAATCGAATGCAGCGAGAAGCGCCGGAAAATCTGGATTCTCGTCGCAGCCGTCACCGGCGGGCTTTCGGTCTGGGCCACCCATTTCGTTGCCATGCTCGCCTATCAGGGCACGGTTGCCATCGAGTTTGAACTTGTGCTGACGGTCATCTCGGCCGTCATCGCCGCCGTCGGTTTCTGGATGAGCCTCAGGATTGTCGAAGAGGGCACGCTGAAAAGCGAGGTCATCGCCGGCACCGTCGCAACGCTGGCGGTCGCTGCGATGCATTTCGTCGGCACCGAGGCGATCCGGGCTGCTGCGACCATCCGCTACGAGATCGGCGTCATCCCGGTCGCCGCAGTGCTGTCGATCGGCCTCCTGACATTCGCATTCCGCATGTCGATGCGCCGCAAGAACCGCCGCGGCCTCTGGGCGGCTATTGGCGCAAGCGTCCTTTCGATCTGCCTCCTGCATTTCTCCGCCATGTCGGCCACCACACTCGTGCCGGATCCGTCCCTGCCTGAAGTGTCGCTTGATGGTGATGTCGGCCGCATCTGGATGGTCTGGGCGGTCTCGGTCGTCGTCGGCATGATCGTGCTGGCCGGCACGATCGCCAGTTTCCTCGATCGCTACCTCACCGATTTGCGCGGTTTCGCCAATGCGACGCTCGAGGGCCTCGCCGTCGTCCGTGAGGGTGTCATCATCGAGGCCAATGCCCGGTTCCCTGCCATGCTCGGCCTGCGCGACCGTGACGTCATCGGCCGCTCGCCCGACGCGCTGATGGTGGCGGCCGATGGGATTTCGCTGATCGACGTCGAGCGCACCCGTGCCGTCGAGGCCGCACCGCTTAAGGCGGGACCGTTGAAGCCAGGCAAGGAGGCCTTCCTGGAAGTCGCGGTCCACACGATCGAATATCGCGGCCGCCAGTGCCAGGTGCTTGCGGTCCGCGACCTGACCGAGAAGCGCATCGCCGAACTCAGGGTCGAGCACATGGCCCGCCACGACGCGTTGACCGACCTGCCGAACCGCTCGCTGTTCAACGAGAAGCTGGAGGCGGCGATCGATATCGCCGGCAGCGCCGATGAGCGGCTGGCGGTGCTGGCGCTCGATCTCGACCGCTTCAAGGCCGTCAACGACGTCTTTGGTCATGCCGAGGGCGACCGGGTTCTGGTCAAGGTCGCCGACATATTGCGCCGCTGCGCCGGGGTGACCGACACGCCGGCCCGCATCGGCGGCGACGAATTCATTATCCTCCAACCCGGCCTCGACCAGCCGACTGCGGCCTATCTTCTGGCCGACCGGATCCTCGACACGTTCCGCCAGGAGATGAACGTCAATTTCGACCCCAAGGCGGTGGGTGTGTCGATCGGCGTGTCGATCTTCCCCGAGGACGGCCGCACGGCCGACGAGCTGCGCAACGCCGCCGACATGGCGCTCTACAACGCCAAATTCAACGGCCGCGGCACCGCCGCCTTCTATTCCGCCGATATGGATGCCGACCTGCGCCAGCGCCGCCTCGTCGAAAGCGAGCTGCGCCACGCAGCCCTGCGCGACCAGCTGTCGCTCGCCTTCCAGCCACTGTTCGACGCCTCGAACGGCACCTGCACCGGATATGAGGCGCTGATGCGCTGGAAGCATCCGGATCTCGGCCAGGTCTCGCCTGCGACCTTCATACCGGTTGCCGAAGAAACCGGCATCATCGTCACGCTTGGCGAATGGGCGCTGCGCGAAGCCTGCCGCACCGCCGCCTCCTGGGATGACGGTCTGGCGGTGGCGGTCAATGTTTCGGCGGTGCAGTTCCGCTTCCCCGATCTGGTCGACACGGTCGCCGCAGCCCTCACCGACAGCGGGCTGGAACCGCACCGGCTGGAGCTGGAAATCACCGAAACCTCGCTGATCGAAAATCGCGAGACGGTGCTTGCCATGCTGAAAAAGCTGCGCAATCTCGGCGTGATGATCGTCATAGACGATTTCGGCACCGGATATTCGTCACTCAGCAACCTGCAGACCTTTCCCTTCGACAAGATCAAGATCGACCGCAGCTTCATCTGGCAGATGGAGGAGGACGACAGCGCCCGCGCCATCGTCAAGGCGATCATAGGGCTGGGAAAAAGCCTCGACCTGCCGGTCGTCGCCGAAGGCATCGAAACCTTTGGCCAGCACCGCATGGTGATCGAGGACGGTATCGAACAGCTGCAGGGCTTTCTTCTCGGCAAGCCGAAAAGTGCCGGCGAAGTGGAGGTGCTCTCCGGCATCCGCCGCGTTCCGTCCTTCCGCAAGCGGGGATAGGAGAGACGGCGAGGGCAGGGCGACAGACGCGGCATGTCAGGCTGAATCGCCGCGGTCCGGCGCATCGCAACTCCCGTCAGCCGCAGCCATCCGCTTCTCCCTTGCGCGCCTTGTGGCATCCCATCGCTTCGGAAGGTGGCGGTTCGACACATTGCGGGCGATCGCGATCGCCAGATCGTCGCGCATCCGCTGCGGTCCGCTTTGGTCTTCGAAAAACGGGCCTTCCCAGCCGAGAAGCTCCCCGGCAAAACGTGCGTCCTCGTAGAGGCGGTCGAATATCGCCCGCTGACCGGCATCGAGATTGCGCAGGCAGCAGGGTTCGCCGGTTGCCTTGAAATACCGGCGGCATCGTTGACCGCGCCGGCAGTTGCGCTTGCGGCAGACCATCAGCGGCAAGGCCATCGCCTCGGCGGTACACGCGGCAAGATGGGTATCGATCGGCGGCTTTTCACGGGACATGCTTCCCCCTTGGTGATCCTCGTTTTTTCTCTTCGGTCATGCCCGAAGAGGCTTGAACGGACGGGGCGCTGAAAGCTGCCTCGTAAGTTGGTTTGTAAGTGACACCTCTCAGCGTCCCGTTCGGCAGTTTTTATCCGCGACTCCGGTCCCTCTGCCGTTGCCTTGTCGGATGGTGTTCCCCTCGGGTTAAACCCGAGGGTGGCTTGATGGAAAACGGGCGGATCCTCGGGGTAAACCCGAGGACTTATCGCCAACCCTCCATGCCGCCGCCGGGCTTTCCGTTTTCACGGACGGACTTTGTCAAAGCCCGGCGAAACCATCCTTGAGGCCACCATGTGTGCCGCACAGGCACATCCGACGCGCCGTTCGGGCATCAGAAGCGGCAGGCCGGTCCGAAAACCTTGCCGCTTCCCCCGTGTCGCCGGAGGGAGACCATTTTCCGCGGACCCCGGTGGTGACGGTTCACGTCGTTCCTCCACCCCCAGCGCCGGTCCCGCCTCGCCGGCACGCCTGCCGGTGTATCCGTGACGGAACGGGGAGATTGTAGGCATGGGTTGGGAGGGCGGGGACGGAAGGGGATGGAATTTTGTGCAAGCTGTTGGTTTTGTTTGTGGAGGCAATCAGCAGCGTCCACTGTTTGGACCGCCACCCCGCCTGCCGTCATCCTCGGGCTTGACTGGAGGATCCATGCACGGTCCCCATATGGTGACCTCAAGGGGCACATCTCCGTTCGCTTGGTTTTGGATCCTCGGGGGCAAGCCCGAGGATGACGGTCGAGAGGGGAGGTGCAAGGGTGCCTAAGCAGCCGGGTGCGAGACGCGATTGCCAGGTGCCGCACGCGCGAAATTTGGCTCCTTCTGCCGAGACTAATCTCCCAACCTCGGAAACTCTGCCGCAATTGACACTTTGTCATCTTCTGTCACTGTGGCCGCGGGCAAGCATCATCGTGTCGGGGGGCAGGACAGCATGAACCAGGTATTGCAAGCGGCTCAGATCGGGTCGCGGGCGGCGCGCCTGCGCTGCGAATTTTCGATCGGCCAGTCGATCGGCCACGTCATCGTCTGGGTCGTCCTGACGCTCGTCACCTTCGGCCTCGCGCTGCTGGTCTTTCCCTATTACCTCAACCGCGCAGTGCTGAACCGGACGGAAGTGCTCGACCAGCAAGGCCGCGCGATCGGAAAACTGCGCTGCAATTTCGACCTGATCTCCTCGATCGGCCATGTGATCATCTGGGGGATATTGATCCTCATCACCTTCGGAATCGCCGGGTTCTTTTATCTCTACCGGGTGGTGCGGGTGGTGCTGAGCGATACAGTGATTGAGTATTATTGAGGGGTCGGAGGATTGACGTGGAAGTACACAGTGAATGCATAGCTAGAACGAAATAAAGTGGCGCATCGGTGTGGTGAAGTTGATAAACCGCAGTACGGCTATTTTATATCTTGTTGAAGATAGAAATAACGGTGCTGCGTAATTTTTTAATGTTAGTTGAATTCTATATTATTAGGTAATTGTTGTTGAATGCTTGACAGACTGACTCAATTGTATCTTTCTCCGGGCAGTTGCTAGCGATTAGAATTGATCGATTAAGGCGTATTGCTATGGCGTGCTTATGAAGTTTCTTGTCATTCCTGTGATCGAATTGGTTCACCACTTGAAGGTGGGCTAATTCTCCAATGCAATCGAAATCCTCAATTTCGACGTCATGCACACTCACTCCCAGCTTGATAAGCTTTTGAAACGCATCCGGGTCAAAGCGTTGAAGATCATCAGCTTCGGGCTTCGCGAGGCCGAGTGGACTATGATTGCAGCAGGAATGAGAGCAACTGCCGACGTTATCGATTGCGGCCGCGGCTTCGTCCGCGATAGTGAATTCGAGAATCGATGCCATTATATATACTCTTTGCCAATCTCTCTCTCAGCCGCGACGTGAAGAAGGCCGTCGATTCGTTTTTTAGAGAGACCCGTATGCTCGAAAATTTCGTATTTGCTCGTTGCGCCGCGTTCTAACGCGGTCGCCAAAAGGCTTACGGCCCTCGGCCCTAAGTAGGCCAAGTCGATGACACCCGGCTTCGGCCCTTCCTTGGAGCCGAAGACTTGTGGCTTGTCCGAATCCAAAAAATTAGGTTTTCCGAAGCCAGATATAAAACTCTGTGTGTATTCTCGTTTCGAAAAACCTAATCTCTCCAAGCGAACCAGCATTGCGCTTATGCTGCACTTAAATATCTCTGATAGTCTCTCTGCTGATTGTTTTGCTAAATCATACGAGTTGAAGAAATAATTCTTCTTATTAATTTCTTCTATTAATTCTTCCCGAGGTATAAGTAGAGAGGCGGCAAACTCATTTGCGTAAGATTCGACGTCGTTGTCGTATTGATAGTTGTTGGATATCGCAGATCTTTTTCCGAATATATGGGCAAGTTCGTGAGCTATAGTGAAGCTCTTGGCCGCTGAGTTCCGCTTTAGTGAGTTTATAAATATAAGATTAGATGTGAACTTGTCATGGTGGAGTGCGAATCCATCTATTTTCGCGGATATATTGTGATCTTGGATAACGAATATACCGAGCTTTTCGACTTCATTTCTAAATATCTTAAAGAATTCAGTCTTGTTAGAGGATGCTTTCCGTATGGTTTTTAGATCAAGCATAACCTCGACAGACTTTGCAAATTGCTCCGGGTTTCCATCGGGATCCGACGAGAACAGTGTTTCGGGTGCGTCGAGGTCGAGGCGTTTATATAGGTCGGCCAAAAAGTCACGTAATACAAAGATATACTCGAACTTGTTGGCGTCTTTTCCGTATTTTAATGATTCCGGCTTCGATGCGCGAAAGTCTACGATGGGTGAGGGGCGAACTTCAAAGTGTGAGGTAAAAAAGGCGTACGGCGGGACCGCTAATCGATGCGCAAGATTAATGATCTGATTTTTAGTAGGGATATTTTCACCCTGCAAAGTTGCCGTGATTTTCTTCAAACTCATACCGCCAGCCTTCGCGCTTTCCTCCAGTGAGAGGCCGCGAGCTTCGATAATGCTTTGAACAGTTGAGGGTTGAAATGCCACTAGACACCTGCGGGGAAGTCTTGCTTACGACGCTTCAGAACGTTTTTTCAACAACCGTGGGCGTTGCCTTTGCTTATCCGATTCTTTCTCAGATTGTAGATATAAAAAATGAAAAGACTTTGAGGGAATGCAATAGGGTTATGAAAATTGCTGAAAAATATCATGGTAAAATAGGATTATCTCACTTGGGAAGAGAGAAGAATCAGTATCAATTCAAGTTGGACGGTCTCTCAAATTTAAACTCTTACTTAACATTTTTTTCGGCATTGATAGGCGTTATGGCTTTTTTGCTGTTGATTTTCTCAGCCGTATCTCTGCCAGTATGCATATCTTCCCAATTCTCCGCCATAATCTGCGTATTGTTTTCCATGCCTTTTGCTGCTGGCGTCTTTCAGTTGATACGCTGGTATGATGCACATTCACGTTTACAGGGTGCTATTGCATATTATCGTGGCGATTACAGATGGAAACGGGGGAAGAATAGATAGTAGTACCGCGTTTATAATCACTAAGTACTCTTCTGCAGCTTATCAACGTCCCGGCCGTCCGGTCTTCCCCTTCGTCCGTCCCTTGCGCTTCTGCTCTCCGGCATCCTCGTAACTCCCGGCACCGACCTTGCCGCGGACGATCGGGCGAGGATCGTCCTTGGATCGGGTCTCGTTGCGCTCGGCCGAGGTTGACGGATCGGCGCGTTCAGGTTGGCCTTCCATGAGCGGCGAGAAGCGTTTTTTGGTGCTGTAGGTTTCCGGTGGGCGTTCGGGCAAGGGGGCGTTGGCCGGTTTTTCGGTGCGGCCAACGGTCATTTCGTCGAGGCTGTTGCGGCGGAACAAGGGGCGGGCGGTGTCGGTGCCCGGGCCCATGTCGTCCAGCGTGGGTTTGGCGAAGTAGGAGGCTTGGTTTGACGCTCCGTCTCCCGGCCCTTCGCTTTCGCTCCGGGCGTTCGTCCTGCCGGACATCTCCCCCTCAAGGCGGGAGATCGGCTCGCGGGGCGCGCTGGCTCCACCGCGTTTGCCGCTCTTGCCGCCGCCTTCCTGCGACCTTGCCTCATCTCTCGCAATCGGGTCGTCCATGGTCGCCAGTTCGGCGGCCTTGAGGCGTTTGATTTCGTCGCGCAGGCGGGCGGCCTTTTCGAAGTCGAGATCGGCGGCCGCATCGCGCATGCTCTTTTCCAGCGCGTTGAGATGGGCCTGCAGATTGTTGCCGACCAGATGGCCGCCGTCTGCAAACCCCTTGCCGGATGCGCCAGAAATGTCGGCGCGGACGTGGTCGCGTTCGTAGACCGAGTCCAAAATGTCGGAAATCTTGGCCTTTACCGATTCCGGCGTGATGCCGTGTTCGGTATTGTAGGCGACCTGCTTTTCGCGGCGGCGGGCGGTTTCGTCCATCGCGCGCTGCATCGAGCCGGTGACCTTATCGGCGTAGAGAATGACCTTGCCGTCGACGTTACGCGCGGCGCGGCCGATCGTCTGGATGAGCGATGTCTCCGACCGGAGAAAACCTTCCTTGTCGGCATCGAGGATGGCGACGAAACCGCATTCCGGGATGTCGAGACCTTCGCGCAGAAGGTTGATGCCGACGAGGACATCGAAGGCGCCGAGGCGCAGGTCGCGGATGATCTCGATGCGTTCCAGCGTATCGATGTCACTGTGCATGTAGCGGACGCGCACACCCTGTTCGTGCAGGTATTCGGTGAGGTCTTCGGCCATGCGCTTGGTGAGGACCGTGCAGAGGGTGCGGTAGCCTTTCTGGGCCGTTTCGCGGATTTCGCCCAGAACGTCGTCGACCTGGGAGCGGGCGGACCGCACCTCGACAGGGGGATCGATCAGGCCGGTCGGGCGGATGACCTGTTCGGCAAACACGCCGCCGGACTGTTCCATTTCCCACGATCCCGGCGTCGCAGAGACGGCGACGGTGAGCGGGCGCATCGCGTCCCATTCCTCGAAACGCAGCGGGCGGTTATCCATGCAGGACGGAAGACGGAAACCGTATTCCGCCAAGGTTGCCTTGCGGCGAAAGTCGCCCCGGTACATGCCGCCGATCTGGCTGACGGAGACGTGGCTTTCGTCGATGAACAGAAGGGCGTTGTCGGGAATATATTCGAACAGGGTCGGCGGCGGTTCGCCGGGATTGCGGCCGGTGAGATACCGCGAATAGTTTTCGATGCCGGCGCAGGAGCCGGTGGCTTCCAGCATTTCGATATCGTAACGGGTGCGCTGTTCCAGGCGCTGCGCTTCCAGCAGGCGGCCGCCCTTTTCCAGCTCGGCGAGGCGGATTTTCAGCTCTTCCTTGATGGACTTGATGGCGCCGTTGAGCGTGGGGCGCGGCGTGACATAGTGCGAGTTGGCGTAGATCTTGACCGACTTCAGGTCGCCGGTCTTCTGGCCGGTGAGCGGGTCGAACTCGGTGATCGAGTCGATCTCGTCGCCGAACATCGAGATGCGCCATGCGGCATCTTCAAGGTGGGCGGGGAAGATTTCAATGGTGTCGCCGCGGACACGGAAAGATCCGCGGATGAAATTGATATCCTGGCGCTTGTATTGCTGGGCGACGAGGTCGGCGAGCAGCTGGCGCTGGTCCAGGCGGTCGCCGACTTCCATCTGGAAGGTCATGGCGGTGTAGGTTTCGACCGAGCCGATACCATAGATGCAGGAGACCGAGGCGACGATGATGCAGTCGTCGCGCTCCAGCAGCGAGCGGGTGGCAGAGTGGCGCATGCGGTCGATCTGTTCGTTGATCGACGATTCCTTCTCGATGAACGTGTCGGAGCGCGGCACATAGGCTTCCGGCTGGTAATAGTCGTAATAGGAGACGAAATATTCGACCGCGTTGTCCGGGAAAAAGTTCTTGAACTCGGAATAGAGCTGGGCGGCGAGCGTCTTGTTGGGCGCAAGGATGACGGCGGGGCGCTGGGTCTCCTCGATCACCTTGGCCATGGTGAAGGTTTTGCCGGAGCCGGTGACGCCGAGCAGGACCTGACTGCGCTCGTTGTTGTTGATGCCCTCGACGAGATCGGCAATCGCGGTCGGCTGGTCGCCCGCGGGCTTGTATTCCGATGCCATGCGGATCGAAACGCCGCCCTCGGATTTTTCCGGTCGCTGGGGGCGATGCGGCGTCCACAGCTTGCCGTCCTTGAACAGCGGATTGCCCGATTCAATGAGTTTCGACAGGGCGTCGACCGTGGCGGTGACTGCACCCGGGGCCAGCGATTCTGCGTCTTCCAGCGAGATATCGAGGCCGGCGACCGGATTGAGGCCAGCGGCGGCGCGGGTTTTTGGATCGGAGGATGCACCGATGGAGACGCCACGCGCGGTTTTAGACGCGGTGGTGTTTTTTGCAGTTTTCTGGGCCGTTTTCGGCTTCGCCTTGGCGGCTTCCTTCGCGGCCTGCTTGATGGCTTCCTCGCGCGCGGCGATCTCGATCTTCTTGCGGTGTTTTCCCGCCTTGGAAGCGATCTCGCGCTGGGTCTCGACGCCCGACGCTTCGGCTTCCGCCTCGAGCTGCTTCACCCAGTCGGACACGGATCCTTCCAGCGGCGCGCCTTCGAAGGACGACTGGGGAGCTTCACCGAAACCGGAATGATCTTCGCGGGTATCGGGCGTGGATTTTTTCGGGGATCTGGCCATGCCGCGAATATGGAGAGAGTTTTCGCGGAAGTGAAGAGGGGGCGGCGTGAAAAGAGTACAAAAGGGAAACGGTTTGGTGGTCAGGCCGCCAAGGGAGAGACGAGGCGGAAGCTTTAAGCTGCCGGCGTCAGCAGTCGCGTCAGTAGCCAGCCGGCGATGGCCTCGACCGGCATCGGGCGGCCGAGGAAATAGCCCTGTGCGGCGGGACAGCCGAGACCGCGCAGCGTTTCCGCTTCTTCCGCCGTCTCGACACCCTCGGCAATGATGTCCATCGACAGGGCGCGGCCGAGGCCGGCCAAGGCGCCGACGATCTCCTGGTTCTGGAAACTGGTCTCGATGCCGGCGACGAAACGGCGGTCGAGTTTCAGCCGGTCGACCTTCAGCGTGACGAGGTAAGCCAGTGACGAGTGGCCTGCGCCAAAATCGTCGACGGCGAGCTTGTAGCCGGATCGCTCGATATGTTTCAGCTGCTCGCCGGCCACCAGCGTGTCGAGGATAGCTTCCTCGGTGATCTCGATCTCGAACAGAGCCGGATCGATGCCATGCGCGTGGGTGATCCGGTCGAGCGTCTCTGCGACTGAATAGAGCTCGAATTCGCGCGGCGAAATGTTGATCGACACGGTTGCTTCCGGCAGGCCGAGCGAGGGCAGGGTGGTGAGCAGCCGGCAGGCGCCGGTGGCGATGCTGGCGGTCAGGGCTTCGGAGAGATTGGCGGCATGGGCCGCGGCGACGATTTCCGGCGGAGGCACGGCGCCCAGCGCCGGATGGGTCCAGCGCACCAGTGTTTCGAAGCCGATGACGCCGTTCTGCGCAAGCTCGACCTGCGGCTGGAAGACGACGGTCAGCGCGCCGGACGTGATCGCCCCGGCCAGGTCCTGCTCGATGCGCCGCTGGCGATCGGCGCGGGCCTTCAGTGACGGGTCGAATTCCCGCCATTGGCCGCGGCCCTCGTCCTTGGCCCGGTAGAGCGCCATGTCGGCGGACACGAACAGGTCGGCGGCGCTTTCCGCATGTTCCGGCCAGATGCCGAAACCGACCGACACGCCGGAAACGACCGGCCGACCGCGAATGATGAAAGGGTCGCGGCCGCGCTCGAGGATACGGGTCGCAAGCTGCCGCGCCTCGGTGGCAGCGGTTGCGCCGCCAATGACGACGGCGAATTCGTCGCCGCCCAGCCTTGCGATGAAACCGCGTTCTCCGGCGGCTTCACGCAGCCTGTGGCTCGCTTCCAGAAGCAGTTCGTCCCCGGCCGAGTGACCGAACGTGTCGTTGATCGTCTTGAACCGGTCGAGATCGAGGATCAGCAGCGCCAGTTGCTCGCCCTGTGCGCGGGCATGCTTGATACCGCGCTCAAGCGCGACATTGAATGCGGCCCGGTTGGCAACCCCGGTCAGCGGGTCCCTGTTGGCGAGCACTTCCAGGCTCTCATTGGCGCTCAAAATGCTGGCATTAGCCCGACTGAGCGATTGCGCCAGCGCCGTCGCCTTCACCTGCGCTTCGATACTGCCGATGACGATCGCCTGGCCCTTCATGCTGCTCTTGTAGAGCACGAAAGTCAGCGCCAGCACGTTGAGTGCCAGCAGATTGCCGCCGGCCGCTTCACTCATCAGAAGCGTCGCTATGACGGAAATATGGACGGGAAAGGCAAACGCGAGCGCAGTTACGGCATGGCCGGTGCCCAAAAGCACGGCGCCTGTGGCCATGCCGCACATCAGGATATAGATGCCGCCATCGATACCCAGTGCATCGAAATCGGACAACATGAAGGGCAGGGCGGCCCAGGCAATGCCGCTCACCAAAGCGCCCAGTGTCATAAGGCGGAGGCAGAGATTTGGCTTCAACTCGTCCAGACGTTGGCGTTTTATCGCCGTGCCGACAGCAAAACGACCGACAACCGTGATGAGCGCGGCGACAAACCAGATGATGGCAAGCGTGGTGAAACCACGATTGATGGCGCTCATCAAAAGTGCGGAAAACGACACGAACGCATTCACCGTAAGCGTCGTCGGAAGGCGCTCAAGTGTGGCTGCGGCTTGCGCTTGCCTCACCGCGAGTTCAAGTCGCGGGGCGTTTATCTGACTTGTCGAATCCTGCAGCATTCACTAGGTCGTCACATTCATGGGCTGTGAATGTAACATAAGGATGAGCTAATAATAAAGTCTTTCCGATGGCATGGGCTGGCACGATTAAGGCTCAAGCGCTGCTCTGCGCCGATTTTGCCGTATGAGGCCGATCTGCGCATCATAGCCTGCGGGGCCAATGCCGAAACTGTGAGATGAGCCAGCGAAACCATTGTGTTGAGATGGAAGCGATCGACGTGAAGGGACTGGAGCTCACGGAAGCTGAACGGTGATCGGCGGTTTGATTACAAATCGTCCATCTCTCGAAATTGCCACATTCTGTCACCGTTTCCGCCCCACTTGTCGGAGACGTTTCAAAGATTGAACAAGGAGTAGCGCATGGCTCTTGCAAGGCCCACGCTTGCGGCGATCCGCTATGGATATGGTCTAAGGCCCGGGCAGGACAGCCCGTCCGATGCGGATGGGCTGATGATCCTGCTCGCCAAAGGCATTGCCGCCAAGGACCGTTTTCCGCGGGAAGGGCTTGTGGGGCGGCGCGAAACGGCCACGCGGGTGATTTCGCTCAGGGCCGCCGAGGCCAAGGCTGCAAGGGAAGGCAAACCAAACGAAAATATCCGCAAGGAGACGCAGCGCGAGGCGCAGCGCATCTACCGGGTGGATGCCATGTCGCGTCTGGCGCAGGCGATCCATTCGCCATTCGGCTTCTACGAGCGGCTGGGCAGTTTCTGGATGGATCATTTTTCCACCAGTGCGCTGAAATCCCTGCCGATGCGTATGATCGTGCCGCTTTACGAAACGGAGGCGATCCGTCCGCGCATGGCGGGATCTTTCTCCGATCTGCTGAAATCCGCCATTCTGCATCCCGCGATGCTGATCTATCTCGATCAGGACCAGAGCGTCGGACCCGATTCCCGGGCTGCGCAGGAAAGCGGGCGCGGCCTCAACGAAAATCTCGGGCGCGAATTGCTGGAACTGCACACGCTGGGAGCCGGAAGCGGCTATACTCAGGAGGATGTGCGTGCGGCAGCCCTGATCCTGACCGGGTTGACGGTCGATAACAGGGCGCTGCAGATGGTCTACCGTCCGCGACGTGCGCAGGGTGGAACGATCACGCTTCTCGGGCGCGAATATCAGGACGACGAGGCTGGCAGTCAGGATCACATGCGCATGCTGGAGGATCTTGCGGCCGATCCTCGCACTGCCGCACATATCTGCCGCAAGCTTGCGGCCCATTTCATCAGCGACAGTCCGCCCGCCGAAATCACCGAGGTCATGGTTGCGGCCTGGAAGGAAAGCGACGGTAATCTTGGCGATGTTTATCGAGCCATGCTCGATCATCCGCTGGCCTGGGAAAATCCGGGCCAGAAGATCAAGCAGCCGTTCGAATTCGTCGTATCCGGTTTTCGCGCCCTCAATCTGCCCGATACCAGCATGGCAGCACTTCTGTCTGACATGGAGGCGGATGACGATGATGTCGGCCCGGTCGGAAAAGCCATGCAGATGGCAGGGACTGCGAAGTCCGCAGAACAACGTCGCAGGCGCGCAAACGAGGCCAATGCCCTGACGCTCGGCGCTCTGCAGAAAATGGGGCAGCCTATCTGGCAGCCGCCAAGCCCGGCCGGCGTTCCCGATACGAGTGCCGCATGGATGACGCCTGCCCAGCTCAGCGAACGGATCGACTGGTCGCGAAAACTTGCAAAGATACTGGGGCAGAAGCTGGAACCGGCCGATTTTCTTCAGGCCGCTCTAGGCGATGCCGCTTCGCCTGAAACCGCGCGGGTCATCTCGCAGGCGCCGAGCAGGCTGCATGGCATCACCATGGTCTTGTCGTCGCCGGAATTCAACAGGAGATAGGCCGATGAGCCAGAACGAGAGTGCTACGAATTTTCGCCTCTCCCGCCTCGGAATGTCACGGAGAGGGTTTCTGGCCGGGGCCTGCTGTGCGGCGGCAGCCCCAGTGCTGACGCCGGTGACATTTGCGGCCATGCCTGGAGACAATCGTTTTGTTACCATCATCCTGCGCGGCGCGATGGACGGTCTCGATCTCGTGCAGCCCTATGGTGACCCGGCCTTTGCGGCGCTGCGGCCCAAGCTGGCGCTGACACCGGATACCGGCCTGCTCGATCTTGATGGTTTTTTCGGCCTCAACCCCGCCGCGTCCGCGCTGATGCCCCTTTGGAAAGCGGGACATCTGTCCTTCGTTCATGCTGTTTCGACACCCTATCGCGACCAGCGGAGCCATTTCGACGGTCAGGATATTCTGGAGACGGGCGGTGCCGACAAGAGCCAGAAAAGCGGCTGGCTGAACCGTGCCCTGGCCGTCATTCCGCGTTCCGATGCCCGCAAGGCGATCGACATCAATACATCGATGGAACTGATCCTGACTGGGCCGAACCAGGTGGACAGCTGGTCGAGCCAAAGCGACTTTTCGCTGGCCGACGACGAGATCGCCTTTCTCGACCGGCTTTATTCCCATGATCCGCTTTTCGCCAAGGCTTTTGACGAGGCCAAGACGACCGACAAGGCGGCCGACCTCCTTTATACGGACGCAAAGCGCGGTTCCGGCATAGCCGACATGGCAAGGCTTGCCGGCGGAATGTTGCGCGAGCAATACCGCGTCGCAAGTTTCTCGATCAACGGCTGGGATACCCATGTCGGGCAGGCGGGCCAGTTCAGGAAAGCGGCGGGTGATCTTGCGACCGCAATCACCACATTGAAGGATGCTCTCGGCGACGAAGCCTGGAACAAGACCGTGGTTCTGGCCATGACCGAATTCGGCCGCACCGCCCGACAGAATGGCACCAATGGCACCGACCATGGCACAGGCGGCCTTGCCGTGCTCGCCGGCGGCGGCGTGGCAGGCGGCAAGGTGCTCGGCACGTGGCCGGGGCTTGGCGAGGGGAAATTGCTGGACGACCGCGACCTGATGCCGACCGGCGACGTTCGGGAAGTCGCCGCCTCGATGCTCTACCGCCAGTTCGACATCAAGCCGAGCAGCCTCACCAACCGGGTGTTTCCGGGGCTGGGGTTCGATGAGGGGTCGGTGTTTTTGAAGGGGTGAGCGTGCGACAGCCGGTGACGATGCGGAAGATCGCATTCACCGTGCCTACTGTGTCGAGCGCAACGATCTTCTCGCCTCGAAACTGAGGAAATTGGTCGGCGATCAAGTCTCTCGTATGGGTGGTCTTGATAATTATCTGATCGCTGTGCATCCGCCGTCCTCAGTCCCGACGCTTCCATACTTTTGCGACGAAATGGTTCCCGGCATACGCGGCCAGCCTTCAAGGAGGTCCCCGGTGCGGACGTCCTTGAGGACCGATTTTCTATCGACAGAGCGCCATCACTCCGCCGGTACCGGCTTCGGCTTGCCGTCTTCATCGAGCGCGACCATGACGAAGGTTGCGGCTGTGACCTTTTCCTGTGCCTGATGGCGGGCGCGGTGGGCCCAGGCTTCGACATTGAGGGTGATCGATGTCGTGCCGACCCGGGTGATTTCCGTGTAGATGGCCAGCGTATCGCCGATCTTGACCGGGAGCTGGAAGGCCATTTCCTTGACCGCTGCGGTGACGACACGGCCGCGGGCGCGCTCGGCGGCGCGGATGCCGCTGGCAAGGTCCATCTGGGCCATGACCCAGCCGCCGAAAATATCTCCGGCCGGATTGGCGTCGCTCGGCATCGCGAGCGTTCTCAGCGTCAGTTCGCCGGTCGGTTTGGCGGGCTCGGTCATGGAGGAATCATCCTTTTTGAATTGATCGTGTCTTTCGGGAGGCGGACACTAGCCTTGTTTCTGGCGATTGCCAGTTTCTTTTGGTCATGGCGACCATGAACGCTCGTCATGACTTGGAAATGGAGAGTATTCCAAGATGAAACCGGGGTTCGACTTGGCCGCTTGACCGAAGCCAAGTTCTTCACGGCCCGGTAACTTCCGATTGTTATCATTTAATAATGATTGCAAATATCGGGGGAGGTATCATGCAACGTCTTGCCATTTCCTGGCGTCTTTATTGTCTTGTCGCACTGTCGCTTGTCATTCTGGCCGGCGCGCTGACCTTCAGTCTGTTCGAAAGTTATGCCTCTTCCGAACGGGAGCGGAAGGCAGGCCTTGCGCAGATGAATGACACGGCGCTTGCCGTGCTTGCAAAATATCAGGCGCTGGAAGCATCCGGAGCCATGTCTCGTGATGAGGCGCAGGCGCAGGCGAAAGCTGTGATCGCCGCCATGCGTTACGATAACGGTTCTGGTTACTTCTGGATCAACGACATGCATCCGAAAATGGTCATGCATGCGGTAAAGCCGGAGATGAACGGCTCTGATCTTTCACAGAACAAGGATCCGAACGGAAAATTCCTGTTCGTCGAATTCGTTCAGGTGGTGAAGGCGACCGGCAAGGGTTTTGTCGATTATTACTGGCCGAAGCCCGGCGCCAGCGAGCCGGTCGAGAAATTCTCGCATGTGGCGGGTTTTGCGCCCTGGGGCTGGGTTGTCGGCACCGGCGTTTATGTCGATGACCTGAAGGCGATGTTCCGCAAGGATGCGACCGATTTCGCCATGATCTTCGCGGTCGGCGCGCTTCTTTTGATCTGCGGAGCTTGGCTTGTGGTGAAAAGCGTGACCGGGCCGCTGTCGCGCGTGCAGCAGGTGCTGCAGTCGATTGCAGGTGGTGCGACCGGCGTTGCGGTTCCCTGCACCGGCGAGAAGAACGAGATCGGCGAAATGGCGCGGGCGCTGGTTGTGCTGCGCGACAATGTCGAGGAGCGTGCGGCATTGCAGGCCCGCGAGGCGGATCAGCAGCGCGCTATCGCAGTCGAGCGTTCGGCGAGCGAAAGAGCGATCTCAAGTGCGGCCGACCGGCAGTCCCACGCCATGAATGAACTGGGGCAGGCACTGGAAAGTCTGGCCGCCGGCGATCTTTCCGTGTCGCTCGGTGATATCGGTGAGGATTACGCCAAGATCGGGCGGGATTTCAACGATGCCGTCGGTGCGCTCAATGCAGCGATCATGGCGATCTCGGAAACGGGCATGATCGTCCGCGACAGCGCCTCGGATATTTCCGGCGCGACCGGCAATCTGGCAAAACGGACCGAGCAGCAGGCGGCAGCGCTGGAAGAAACGGCGGCGGCGCTCGATGAAATCACGACGACCGTGCGCACGGCCTCGCAGAGAGCACGGGAAGCGCGCGAAATGGTCAGCGAGACCAAGCGCAGCGCCAGCCGTTCCGGTGATATCGTTCGTAACGCGATCGATGCCATGGGGCGCATCGAGCAATCGTCCGGGCAGATCAGCCAGATCATCTCCGTCATCGACGAGATCGCCTTCCAGACCAATCTTCTGGCGCTGAATGCCGGCGTCGAGGCGGCGCGTGCCGGCGAGGCGGGCAGGGGCTTTGCGGTCGTCGCCCAGGAAGTGCGCGAACTGGCGCAACGGTCCGCAGGCGCCGCCAAGGAGATCAAGGTGCTGATCGGCAATTCGGTGCAGGAGGTCGAGAGCGGCGTGACGCTGGTGCGCTCGACCGGCGAGGCGCTGGTCGAGATCGCCAGCCTGGTCGAGAAGGTCAATGCTCATGTGGAGACGATCGCCACCACATCGCAGGAACAGGCGAGCGGGCTGGCCGAGATCAACTCCTCGGTCAATCACATGGATCAGATGACCCAGCAGAATGCGGCCATGGTGGAAGAGACGACGGCTGCCAGCCAGACACTCGCCGACCAGAGCCTGCATCTGCAGCAATTACTGGGCGCCTTCCGACTCGGCAATAGAGGCGCTCGCAACCTGTCCCGTGCGGCGTGACCGCGCATAAAGCCGCTGAGTTATCAAGGGCTGGACCGTGGAAGCGGTCCGGCCCTTTCCTGTTATCGGGCGAAGGCGCTCCGAAATGGCCGGAAACCGCCGTGCTTCATCAATGTTTCGTTTACTTAACCTGCCTAAAATCGCTCTCTGTGTCATTTCGGCATCGAGCGAGAGGCAACTGGTATGGCGTATGCTTCCCTATCGACGCGAGTGATCGGCTCGCTTCTGGTTTCGACCATGCTTGTCGCATGTTCGGCCGAGAGCCTCGTGCCGCCGGCATCGATAGACAATGGCACCCAGGTCGGGTCGATTTCGCGTTCCGCGCCGCCCGCGTCGATTTCCCATCCCGTTTCGCAGCAGCCCTATTCCATGGCCCCGGCACCCGTTTCGCAGGCTGGCGGCGGATATCTGGCTGCACCTCCTGCGCAATCGCCGTCTCAAGCCCCCGCTCTCGCCGGTGACGGCGGTCATTACCTGCGCGCGCCGAATGGCGCGCCGGCAACGATCCCGGCCGCTGGCGTCAATATGGATGAGGAGTTCGGTTTTGCGCCGGACGAAAGCGATGTCGTCGGTCTTGCCGAAGAACAGGACGGAGATATTGCCGAAGGTATTGGCGATCAGCCGGTGGTCGGTGGTATCGGCACGGACAATCCGGTGGCGCTCAATGCACGTCCTCAGCCGATCGATGATAGGGTGATCGTGCCGCCAAAACGGGCAGGGGCTGGTATTGGTGGCAGTGCTGGCGGGCAAGGGGCGGCGGCCTCTATGACCTGGAGGGACAATTCCCCCGTCGTTGCGCCGGGCCGCGCACCTGCGCAAAGCCAGGAAGTGGCGATGCTGCGGCCGAACAATCCCATGGCCAGCGATGCGCCGATGAGCGAAGCGGACCGGCCCTGGCAGCGCACTGTCATGCCCCAGTCTGAGGTCTCCTGCCGTAGTGAACTGCGTCGCCTCGGCGTCGAATTCAAGGATCTGCCGCGCATCTCGCAAGGGCCCAGCTGCGGTATCGATTATCCGGTAAAGCTTGCAGGTCTTTCCGGCGGCATCGATGTAAGGCCGGCGGTGACGCTGAACTGCCAGGTAACGCTCGCCTTTGCCAAATGGGTGAAGAACGATCTGGCGATTTCGGCCCGCACCCGTTATCTCACCGGCATTCGCCAGATCCAGCCGATGGGCGGTTATTCCTGCCGCAAGATGAACAATAGCCGCCAGCGCTATAATCCGATGTCGGAACATGCCCGCGGAAACGCGATCGATATCGGCCGGATCACGCTGAAGAACGGTCACGCCATCGA
Organism: Neorhizobium sp. UBA3556; assembly: GCA_002376235.1. GTDB lineage: Bacteria > Pseudomonadota > Alphaproteobacteria > Rhizobiales > Rhizobiaceae > Neorhizobium. Next base: position 233,475 of record DFNX01000016.1, read on the forward strand.
TGTGCGCAAGAAGGGCCTGTTCTCCTTCCGCGAGGGTGGCTTGCTCAAATCCGTACGCGGCGACAGCTGCAAGTATTTCTCGACAGTTCTCGGCCCCGGCAGCAATGCCGAACACTGGAACCATTTTCACTTCGACCTTCGCTCGCGAAAGGGTGGTCGCCAGTATTGCAACTGACGGCTATCCTGTTCGAGGAGATGAGTAGGTAGGTCTGGGTTCTGTTCAGTTGAGCTTCTTCGTGGGCGCGCGCACGGGCTCTTGATCGATATCGGCGGCGGGGTCTTTCGGTTTGTGAAAATCCGTCGGCATGGGAATTGTCAAGGCGTCGACCATGAATGTGGCAAGCTCATCGAGAGACGCGAAGTCGCAATCATCCATTTCCGTCTCCATCTCCGTCTTCGGGGCGGCGGAGGTTTCCTTCGGCAATATGGTCTTCTTGGCGGAATTCGGCATGATGGTCGACTTTCGGCTGCAGAAACGAATTGAGAAAATATGCGATCCGGTATTCTGGTGCCGCATATAAAGCAATGTAACCACGGTTGAATACGTCAAAAGACGGTATCTGGTTCATCGCAAAGCGAATTTCATCCTCAACGAGAACGCCAAAGCGACCGGGAGCGCGGTAGCCCATGCTCCCTGGAATGCTAGCCCCGCAGATGTTGCCGTTTTCTAAATGGTCGCCTGACGTCTCTTCTGACGTCCGAATACCCCAGTATTCGAGGGGTATCTCAGCACTCGCCGCGATCGCGGTCGCCACCCGTTTGGGTGAGCATTTTCGAAATCACGGAGATCAGCAGAGAAAAACGGTACAGGCCTCCAACTCTATCACTTCGTCGCGAGACCGGCCAGCGACCATGCCATTGCAAGATTTGAGGGCAGGCCGTGCCGTTGCCCTGCAGTTGATCGCAAAATCTGACGTTCGCACCGAGTGGACCATGGTCGCGGTCCCGCAGCTTGCCTGATGTCGCCAATGATGCCATGAGGTCAACGGACGATGACGGCAGCTGCAAGGCCTTCTGCTTCTCGTCATCGTAATTGCCGAGACCCTGTCCTGCCTCGATTGCTCATGCCCCTGAAATCCCGGCTCATGAGTTAAAGCCTTAGCCGGAGAACGCGATGCCCGCGCTTGTCGATATTCTACCCTTCGTGGCAGCCTTGCTTGCTGCCGGCGTGCTTGCGGGGCTTCTCGCCGGCTTGTTCGGTGTTGGCGGCGGTGCGATCCTTGTGCCGATCTTCTTCCATGTTTTCGGGCTTATGGGGGTGGATGATGCGGTGCGCATGCATCTTGCACTCGGTACCTCGCTTGCCATTATCGTGCCGACCTCTATTCGCTCATTCACGGCGCATCGGCAGCGTGGAGCAGTCGATGTCGGCCTCCTGAAAGGCTGGATCGTCGCCGTGCCGCTCGGCACGCTTCTCGCGACCTTGATCGCCGCCTGGGCGTCCAGCACTGAACTGAGGCTGATCTTCGCCGTGATTGCGCTCATCCTGGCGCTACGGATGATTTTCAACCGGGCAAGCTGGAAGCTCGGTGACGATCTTCCGGCCAATCCGCTGAAATTCATGGTCGGTACCGGCATCGGTATCCTGTCGGGCCTGATGGGCATCGGCGGCGGCGTGTTGAACAACACCTTCATGACGCTTTACGGCCGCACCATCCATCAAGCGGTCGCGACCTCCTCGGGTGTCGGTGTACTGATCTCGATCCCCGGCCTCATCGGTTATGTCTGGGGCGGCTGGGGCAAGGCAGGCCTGCCGCCGTTTTCGACCGGTTATATCAACTGGCTTGCGGTCGCGCTTCTGATCCCGGTCACGCTCTATACGGCGCCCTATGGTGCAAGGCTTGCGCATGCACTTTCCAAGCGGCAATTGGAACTCGGCTTCGCGCTTTTTCTTTTCGTGATCGCGGTGCAGTTTTTCGCCAGCGTGATTTTCTGACAGCAGGCCTGCTCGAGTGGGGGCTGTCTCCTTTGTGCCAGAAGGGGCGTCCGCTTTGCGCCACAAGCGGTCATGACTGAAAGAAGGCTCCCTCGATCGCTTGCTTTTCATGTCTTACAATGGCAGAGCAGAATTCCGGCTTCCAATTCAAGGATAACTTTATGCCGGATTTTTCCACCCTCATCCTATTCGCATCCGCCGCGTTGGTTTTAACGGCCACACCGGGACCGGACATGCTTCTGATTGCGTCACGCAGCGTTAGCCAAAACCGCATGGCAGGGCTTTTGACCTATTTTGGCATCGCATGTGGCACCTATTTCCACGCCATTGCCGCAGCGATCGGTCTGGCTCAACTCCTCAAGACCGTGCCCGCCGCATATGAATTGGTTCGCTGGGTTGGATGCGCCTACCTGCTCCACCTCGCTATCAAGACACTGCGCGGCGATGCAATGGTTGGTCTGTCGACCAAGGCCATTGCCAAGATTTCGAAGTGTCGTATTTTCTCGGAAGGGTTGGCGACCAACCTTCTCAATCCCAAAATGGCTCTTTTTGTCCTTGCCCTGTTTCCGCAGTTCACCACTACAGGAAGCGGCTCGTTCATCTTGCAGATGCTGGTCCTTGCGACGATCTTGAACGCAGTGGGATTTGTCGTGAACGGAATTGTCATACTTATTGCCGGGCGAGCAAGGAGCCGACTAAAGCTTCCCTCAAAGTTCGCTCGTCTGCCGAATTATTTTCTTGCTACCGTCTTCGCAGGATTGGCCACGCGGCTCGCGCTGGGCGGGCGAAACTGACTATTGGACATGACCGCTTCGGGCCGCGGGCCGTCATGGCGCAGAAGTGCCGAATGAGTACATTGCAGGCCAAGACTATTTTCTTACGTTAAGCGCAATTGTCGAAAATCAGATCGCAAGGGATCTTCTATGAACGAGCTTTTATCGATCGCCATCAATCGGCTGCGGCGTCATCCGGAATTTCGGGAACTGTCTCAACGCAAATGGTCTGAAGACGACGTTATCCAGGTCGAGCAGGTGACCGGAATGCCCGTATTGCCCGACATGAGGGAAATCTGGCTTGAAACTGGCGGATTTGGATTGGAACAAACAGAGCTCTATTTCACAGCGCACTTCCCTCACGGTTACGAGGAAGAAGGTGAAATCCAGATCCTGTTTCAGGACGCCGAAATGGTGCTCGACCTTCATCAAACGCTGGTAATCAGCAAAGACAATCCCGGTCGGCTTGATTCCAAATATCTGGTGTTTGGAACTGCAGATGGCGGCAACAGCTTCCTTTTGACGGATGCGAACGGTGGTGTCCACTACTGGACGCTGGCATTTGATCCCATTGGGCAAGGAGACAATGAAGCAGGCGTGGCCAAGGTCGCCGATTCGATGCCGGAGTTCATCAATGGCCTTCGGACGCTGGACGGAAGCCTTGGCTAGTCGAGGATGGAGATGAGATTACCGACGTCACGTCCCGGCAACCGCCTAGCGCTTCTGGCCGCGCTTGCCGCACAGTTGGAAGAAAACGATCTGGCGCAAATCTCCCGGCGTGATTACATGGTCGATGAGGACGCGCATCTGGCGCAATTAAAATGCGTCGCTGAGCGTTTGCTCATTCCGGATCCACTTGAGTGGCATCCGGGCGAAGTCCTAGAACTGACGCGGTGGAGTGAAGTCGCTGAGGGTGCGGATCACAAAGCTGTATTCCGGGTTCACAGGCAAAGAGCATTTTCATGCGCCACACTGCTTGCGGCGATGAGCGCGCCGGACACGGTTCTTGACGGTGGCAACTACACGTTGATCCAATTGATCGAGAGTCTTCGGCAGTTTCGATTTCCGATGGATCGTGAAGCCTCTGACCTCCTGATATGGCTGATCCATTCCGACTATAATCCTCATCCAAGTGAACTGGCATTGATGGGGCTTGGCCTTCTACATTTCGCACTCGTCGTTCCCGATTGGAACGACTGCGAACTGTCAAATCTCGTTGACTGGATTATGCAGAACGAAAAGGATGCACGAAACTTCAAGCCGGGTTTGCAGAAGCATGGCGAAAGTACATGGTTGCTTTCGACAACACCCTACGATCAGCTTCATCACAAATGGCGGCAGCTTGGCCCGGCATTGATTGAAAGACTGTCAGCCAGGCACGGCCAAGAGGTCGTCGACAGGGTAAGACGTATCGCTGACAACCTCGAAAAAGGATAAGGTCCAGCTTGCTTTATTGGTGGAAGCGGAGGAGATGCCACGGCAATTTCCCGCCCGGAAGCGGCCCAAGCGCCTCGGCAGCAATGCGCCAATAGGAGACATGTCTTCACATGCCGATGAACGCGGTTTTGGACACCGCTGCGGTCAATTCGAACATCTCTGAGATGACCTGACCGACGCGGGCTGATAGTGGCCTGTTGTCTTGCAGCGACAGCCCGCGACGTGGTTAGCTTGTGTGAGCGGCAATCAGGAGCATCATTGGGCGCTCAAGTTCCTCGGCGAGCCCTGGATTGTCTCGTATCTGTTCTGGCGTTGGTGCGAACTCCTCCACCCTGTCAATCTGGAACGCATTGCCAATGAGGGTATTCAATGTGGTTCCGATGGTCCTGTGGTACTTTAGAACGCCATCAGCAAACCAGTTGGTGCGACGCTCACCTTCAATCGAATACCGACTGACCGGCCATGTCTTGCGGTCTATGCCGTCGTTGATCCATTGAGGGTGGGGTGCGGTCATGAAGATCGGGTGTTCGATTGTAAACACCAATATGCCACCCGGGACCAAGGCTCGATGCATCATTGCCACGAGCCGATCGAAGTCCTCCACATAGTGAAAAGTCAAAGCGCTGTAGATCAGCTCGAAGCTATGGGCAGGAAGTTCGAGCGTATCGAGGTCTGCAATCTGATAGTTGACGGCATCATCATCTGTATCCGCGCGCGCGCGGCGGATCATATTTTCCGAGAGGTCATAGCCCACGACCGATATGGCACCGTTCCTGCGCATCCAGCGGGATGCCCAGCCGAAGCCGCAGCCTAGATCGGCAACGCGGCGGCCTTGCAGTGTCGGCAGCATGGCCTTGATGGCGTTCCATTCCGGGGCTCCCTCCAACCCGTGGATCTGTCTCGGGAGCTGACTGTAGCCAGCGAAGAATTTGGGATCGTCGTATATATTTTGTGCCATGTTCAATTCTCTCGAAAGATTGGACGAGGAACGAGCCAAGCCGAAAAACCTCGTCCGGAGAGACGAGGCCGGGTACTGGCATGTCGCTTGATCAGGTCGCGCGCCCTAGTCTCCGGCATCTCGCCAACAAGATGCCGGCCAACGGGAGACAATGTGGGCGTCCTCTTCGACCGTGCAGCGAGCATCATCGAATGTGACGGCTAGGTCAAGCATCAGTTGGTAGAGTTTCCGACGAAGCTCCATAGTGATCCATGTCCCCCAGATGCCTGCTTTGTGTTCGCATCTAACAAAAGCGTAACCTCCGTGAACACCTCCCTCTGGACTATTTGGCATAGCCAGGAATAGCGGCTGGGGGCCGACAACGGGCATGACACTTTCGCGCCATTTGCGGACGCGCTTTACGATTTTCCCTTAGGGCTTTGTTGCCCTAGATTGAACGGATGATGATCCCTCGCGGCCTGCCAAGCTTGGTCAGATGGTTCTTTTGAGGCGGGCAGCCTTATTATCTGATCGAGGGGCGTTTGATGCAGCGTAGGGAATTCATGGTTGCTGGGGGATTGTTCATAGCAAGTCGAACGACAGCAATGGCCAATCAAAGAACCTACCCTAACCCTCGGGGACTTTCAGGCGCACCTTTCGCCGATGTTAATTTGAAACTTGCCATCCTCTCAGCCCTCGATGAACAGGGCGTGATTGATCTGGGGCAACCGCCGCAACTTGCCGACCATGTGCTGGGTCGTAAATTCGATGTCGGCCGCGAGGGGTACAAGCCCGTGCCCGAAGTGCTTGATTATCTTGCTCGCTACCCGCTCGATCCGCCGAAGCTTGCGGCGCTTGAGACGCTCAATCTGGATGGAGGCAGTTCCATCTACCATCACATCTGGCACTTCTGGCACGGCGAAGACAACACGTTCGACATTTCTGTTCTGGAGGGAATCGAGAACTGCGCCAACCTGCGCGAACTCAATGTCGCTTCCATGCTCTCTCCGGTCGATGTCTCGCTGCTGACGCGACTGCATCATCTGGCCGAACTTTATATTGGCGTAGGTGTCAAAAATATCTCCGCGTTGCTCGACATCCCTGCACTTGAGAGCGTCCGTATCCTTGATGACCAAGTCTATGAAGAGGTTACAACCGAAGGCCACCCAACACGATTGGTCATGGACAAGCTCAAGCAGTCGGGAACCAGCGTTTGGGTACACTGGGTCAGCCACTACGAACAGCCTCCCGCCTTCGAATAATTGGTGAAATCGAAGGGGGCATAGAATCCTTGACGGAAATTCGCAGGCCTCATTTTCTCAAATGTGGTCAGATCGTTACCGAATGACCGCGACGGGCCGAAGGCTGTCTTCCGCCTTACGCCAATAGCAGACGTTGCGAGATTGGCTCCCGACGGGTTAAATTGTTCGCAAAGCAGGGAGGCCGACCATTGCCATACGTCAAAGTCGAGATCGCGAAGGGCATTGCTTCTGTCGATCAGAAACGCGCCGTCATTCGAAGGATGACCGAGGTTCTTGTAGAGGAGCTAGGGCGCAATCCAGAATATGTTTTCGTCGTGATCGATGAAGTGGACACTGACAACTGGGGGAGAAAAGGGCTTTCTCTTACCGATCTGTGGCAACAGGAAAAGCAGGACAAGCCCTAAGACGTGCCCTTCACGGTGAGCCGGGCCGCTTTGTCCTAACGGAGGCTAGCTCGACGGCAACACGATGTTTTTTTGCGCTGGTGTTACCAAGCATTGGCGCGGTAGGGCTTTGAGTGACTGGACTACACGTTCCTGATGCGGAACCATCAGAAGTGCTTACGCCAGTCCCGCAGTGAGCGTTGGGCCGATAGCGTAAATGACTTCCGCTTTGCGCCAACAGGAGACATTGCGGCACTGAGATAAATAGCTCTATCTTGCGACGTGCAGTGGGGACTAAGGGGCCGATTTTTGAGAGACACTATCGTCCATATCGCTGGACCGTTCATCGTTCTGTTTATCGTATTTTTGGTAACAAGCCCCTTTGCTTTGATCTTTCACACTATGATCGCTTTCATCAAGCGGAGGATCGGCGGTTTAGCAGCGACCGCCTTGTACGGCGCTGAAGTGATTGGGGTATATCTTTGGTTCAGATGGATTATCGACCCGATTAATGCGGGTTTCGATGCCAACCTTTATGATGGCCCTGTCGGCTTCGGGGCGGGTATGTTTGGGGGCTTCATCATGTTCTTTGCTGGAATGCTGGTGATACTTAACGGCATTGGCCTGTGTCGACTACTCCGAATGGCCCCACAACGCCGATGAAATGGAAGCAGTTGTCCGCAACGGGCCGATTGCGACGCCCACCGCCCTGACATCGATATTGCCAACTCGCCCCCCCGCCGCTTAATGGGCTACCGCTAAGCTCGGTACAGTTGTGGAGGTCGCATGCCATTTCCGGAAGAGGCGATTTGGGACCTCGTCAATGACGGATGGGACCGGATGTCGTTCAAGCAACGCAATCTATGGGCGGCGATCAAGCGCATGCCAGAGGAGTGGGAGCTGAAGGGCCATGGTAGATGTTGGGTCGTGGCAATTATTGGTGAGCGCGTGGTGTACTACAACCACTATGAGCGAGGGTTCAACTTCTCCTCATGGACGAGATACGGCGTAATTGAGCATTTCCAAGCGCTGCAATTCGGTTTGGAGGAAGCAGTTCAAGCCCAACTGGACCTGATAAGCTCAGGCGTACCAAGTGAGCCGACTACCAGCGGCCCGTTCGCTGGTGAGTTGTCCAGACGGTAAACCCACCGCCGTGACATCGCTCGCACCCTAGGTCGTGAACCCATTAACGCTCTGAAGGACTGGTCGCTCGGCGGGGTGCGGCTTGCAGGCTTTCGAGCCAGTCCCGGAAATCATCTGGTCCATGGAGATATGAGCCGGGTTCGACCTGTACGTCCGCTCCCCCAAGTAGCGTGATCGCGTCCCACACGGGCCAATCTTTGATCTGCACGTCCGTGCCGGGCGTTTGGTCGGCAAGGAGCCAGGTCATTGCCCACTTACTTGCTTCGTCAGGTGAAACGCCGCCGTTTGCCAAAGCGGCAAGCATGCTCAAGACTTCTGAACGGGCTGGCAAATCTATCTTCGTCACATTGCTTTTCATCTCGGGCGCTCTTCAATTGCAGGGGGATAATGAAGCGCGCCGACATGAGAGGAAAGGCTTTCCATCTGGCCAAGGTCATGATTCAAGCTCAGCATTCGTCAACACCCACTGCCCTTACTGTTATGTTGACCGCTTTGCGTCAATTGCGGTCATTAGAAGGGGCTGCTAAGCAGCTCGCACGCTCAACGTCGAATGCCAACATGATCACCACCGATCAAGAGAAGAGATTTCTTAGAAAAATCGACTGCAAGTTTCCCTACCGGGATGCCTCGAAAGCTGAGGCGCTCATCATGGAAGCTCAGTCATTTTCCTCCAACGCTACATTTTGTGTGCTGTATGAAATCGTCTGCCTACCAGCTTCCGAAAGCTTGCCGAAGCAGACACAAAAAAAACTACTGGCCACCTGGGTCGACAATTCGAACTTCCCCCTCGTTGCCTCCATCGCCGACTTGGCTGGACAGGTGCTTGACGGCGAGCCAGTGCCGACAAAACAAGCGCTGGTCGTGATGCGCGAAGTCGCGACAATCCAAGGCCAATACGCGGCGCTGGCCGTCGTGTCACATCTCGCGTACGCGGGGAGCGATGGGGCCGATTGCGAAGTGATCGACGCGCTGGAGCGCGAGATTAGGACGAGCTGGGATAACGTATGACGTCCGCTTCGGGCCGAAAGCGGCCATTGAACGAAGCGTGCTAGAATGCTGCTACGAATTCGGTAAGGGGGCTTGATGTCGAGGACGAGCCGTTTGTTCGAAATGCTCAGTGTGCTTCGCTCACGAAGAAATCCGGTAACCGCTATCGAACTGGCGGGTGAACTCGGAATATCTCAACGTAGTGTCTACCGAGACATCGAAACTTTGCGGCTCCTCGGAGCGCCTCTCGACGGACAGGCGGGCATTGGCTACCGTCTGAGAGACGGTTTCTTTCTTCCACATTTCGCGTTTTCACCGGACGAGCTGGATGCGCTGATCCTCGGGTTGGAATGGGTGCAGCAGCGGGCCGATCCTGCATTGGCCCGAAGCGGTGACAGTGCTTTGGCCAAGATACTTTCAGCGCGGGCTGACAGCGCCGGGTCGAACGCTGTATCCGCCCCTTTTTTGGTGGCGGCCACGGCGTCGGCGCGGACTGATCCTCCTCACGTCGCGCCAATGAGAGACGCTATCCGTCGGCAACGTAAGGCTTCGATCGACTATGAGGATGCCCATGGCGGCCTGTCGAAGAGAACAATCTGGCCGATTGCCATCGTCTATTTCGATGATGTGCGCATTCTGGCGGCCTGGTGTGAACTCAGGGCCGCTTTCCGCCACTTCCGTGTAGATCGCTTGCGTAGGGCGACCTTACTGGAGGAGCGCTACCCGGAGAGACGCCATTCGCTGATAAAGCGTTGGCGGGAGCAGGATCGCGACTGGCGTTCGCTCCTGACAGTTTCTGACGCATAGGTACGTTACCTCTTATGGCGCACTCACTATCGGTGCCACATAAAAGGAAGATCAAATGGTTGCGTTTTCACATGCCGCGTTCGCCGATTTCCTGGCCGCCAACGATGATTCTGCCGTCGTCATGTTGAACCTTCTGCGGTTCGAGCCCGATGGCGGCAGGGAGAGACATCTTGAGTACCTGAAAATGGCAGAGCCGATTCTGGATCGTTTCGGCGCAAAAATCCTGTTTCGCGGCGATGGTCTACCGGTCCTCACGGATGGCGAGGTAAAGGAGTGGGACGCCGTTTTGCTGGTGCAGTATCCGCAGCGATCCGCATTTAAGGCAATGGTCGACGACCCGGACTATCAGGAAGCGTTCCGGATCGGGAAATCCGCGCTGCTGGACATCGTATTGCAACCTTTGAAACATTCTGCACCCCTCTTGTGAGGTCAGAGTTGGGCCTCCGTATGGATCGCGAGTTCGATCTCACATCATCCGCCTGAAGGTGATCCGCGGCATGGCGCGACCCGCGCTGCGGAATGTCTCCTTCGGGCCGACAACAGACAACGCTGATCATAACCGCATCATCCCAAAATCCCGAACGCAATATTCTTCCATAAAGGGATAGCTTCATGGGAACGCGCCCCTATATTGCGGCATCTTCGGAAAACAACTTTTCCGGAATGTCTTCCAATACGAATGCGGTTCCCATGCCTCCCATTATTTCCGTAAATCAACTGACAAAGACCTATGGCAACGGGTTCGAAGCCTTGAAGGGCATAGATCTCGATATCGAGCGCGGTGAGATCCTGGCGCTGCTCGGGCCCAATGGTGCCGGCAAGACGACGCTGATCTCGATCATCTGCGGCATCGTCAATCCAACCGGTGGCAAGGTGCTTGTTGGCGGCCATGACGTTGTGAAGGATTTTCGCCAGACGCGGTCGCTGATCGGCCTCGTTCCGCAGGAACTGACCACCGACCAATTCGAGACAGTGTGGAACACGGTAAACTTTTCCCGCGGCGTCTATGGCAAGAAGCCGAACCCGGCGCTGATCGAGAAGATTTTGCGCGAACTTTCGCTCTGGAAGAAGAAGGACAACATGCTGCGCGAGCTTTCCGGCGGCATGAAAAGGCGTGTGCTGATCGCCAAGGCGCTGAGCCATGAACCGGAAGTCCTGTTTCTCGACGAGCCGACGGCCGGTGTCGATGTCAGTCTTCGCCGCGACATGTGGGAAGTGGTCAAGCGTCTGCGCGAGGATGGCGTGACCATCATTCTCACCACTCACTATATCGAAGAGGCGGAAGAGATCGCCGATCGGGTAGGGGTCATCAATGGCGGCAAGCTATTGCTCTTGCAGGAAAAGACCGGGCTGATGAAGCAGTTCGGGCGCAAGCAGCTGAAGCTCGAACTGACCGAGAAACTGGCGGAAATTCCACCGAGCCTTTCGCCCTTCGCGCTATCGCTCGGTGAGGACGGCATGTCGCTCACCCATGAATACAGCCATGAGGAAAGCCAGGACAGCATCGCCTCCCTCCTTTCGGCGCTGACGGATGCGGGCATTCATTTCCGCGATCTATCGACAAGACAAAGCTCGCTCGAGGACATTTTTGTCTCTCTGGTGGAGGAGAAGGCATGAATTTCGAAGCGATCAAATCCATCTACTTCTTCGAGATGGCGCGTATGCGCCGCACGCTTCTGCAAAGCGTCATCTCGCCGGTCATCACAACTTCGCTCTATTTCATCGTGTTCGGCACGGCAATCGGCTCGCGCATCCAGTCGATCGAGGGCGTGTCCTACGGGTCGTTCATCACGCCCGGCCTGATCATGCTGACCCTTTTGACGCAATGCGTGGCGAACGGATCGATCGGCATCTATTTCCCGAAATTCACAGGCACGATCTACGAAATCCTGTCCGCGCCGGTGGCGATGACGGAGATCCTGATCGGGTATGTCGGAGCGGCTGCCAGCAAGGGGCTGATCATCGGGGTGATCATTCTCGCGACTGCCTCCTTTTTCGTCGACATCCGCATCGCCCATCCGTTCATGATGGTGCTCTTCCTGGTGCTCACCGCAATCACCTTCAGCCTGTTCGGCTTCATCATCGGTGTCTGGGCAAAGAATTTCGAGCAGTTGAACATCGTGCCGATGCTTGTCGTGCCGCCGCTGACATTCCTTGGCGGAAGTTTTTATTCGATCGACATGCTGCCGCCCTTCTGGCAGGCGGTGAGCCATCTGAACCCGGTTCTTTATCTCGTCAGCGGTTTCCGCTGGAGCTTTTACGAGATTGCCGACGTCAATCCGGTGATCAGCCTCGTGATGATCGGCGTCTTTCTCGGGCTCTGCCTGTCCGTCCTCGGCTGGATGTTCAAGACGGGTTACCGGCTGCGCAGCTGACGGAAACGATCTGATCGGCGGCAAGTGCCGCCGATCGCTTTTGTCGAGGCTTGGAGATTATCCGAGCGAGAGCTGACGGCGTTCGCCACGTGCGGCCATGACCGAAGCGGCAGCTAAGCTCGCTGCCGCAAGGAACATGACGACGGCGATCGGACCTTCGGTTTCGATCAACAGGCCACCGAGAACCGCGCCGCTGGAGATCGCGATCTGGAACGTGGTCACGACCAGCGATCCGGCACTTTCCGCCTCATCCGGTGCATTGCGCGCGATGAAGCTCTGGACGCTGACCGGAAATGCGCCGAACGCCAGTCCCCAGAGTGCAATCGCGGTTGCCGCGACGGCAAGTGACGCGCCGCCGATGGCGAGGATGACGGCAGAAGCCGCAACCAGTGAGGTGAACAGGATGATCGACAGGCGCGGGCTGCGCTCCGACACCGCGCCGCCGAGCATGTTGCCGACGAAACCGGCCGCACCATAGGCAAGCAGGATCAGCGATATTGTTTCGACATCGAGCTGCGGCACCCGTTCCAGAAACGGACGGATATAGGTGAAGCCGGCGAAGTGGCCTGCAACGAAGAGCAGGATGGTGATCAGGCCGGTGCGGATCGCCGGCCGGCGCATGACGGCAGCAAGCGTGCCAAGCCCGGCATGGCCGGTCGGCGGCAGGGCGGGCAGGGTGAAGGCCTGAACGGCGAAGGCGACGACGCCGACGCTGGCCGAGAGATAGAAGGCGGCCCGCCAGCCGAGCGTGTCGCCGATATAGGCACCGAGCGGGGCGGCACAGACGGTGGCAAGCGAAACACCGGCCATGATGATCGCCATGGCGCGCGGCATCAGCGGCGGCGGCACGAGGCGCATGGCAAGCGCGCCCGACATGGCCCAGAAGCCGCCAAGGCCGATGCCGAGCAGGATACGGGCGGCAAAGACTGTGTAGATGTTCGCGGCAATCGCCGCGACGAGGCTGGAGACAATCAGCAGTGCGGTGAGCGCCAGAACGGTCCAGCGCCGGTCGATATTGCGGGTGCCGATGACGACGGCGGGACCTGCGATGGCGGCAATGACGGCGGTTGTGGTGATCGACTGGCCGGCCACGCCGGTGCCGACGTTGAGATCGACGGAAAGCGGGGTGAGCAGACTGACGGGCAGGAACTCGGCGGTGACGAGGCCGAAGACGCCGAGCGTGAGCGACGTCACCGCGCCCCAGCGCGCGACGTCATCTGTTCGCGCTGCGTCGTCGGGTGGTAGTTGGGTGCCGTGCATGGGATTCTCCTGAATTGCAGCCGATTTGGCTTTCGTCAGGAATAGACGTGACGGTCTGGCGTTTCCATGCTAGAAAATCCGACATGCTTGACAATTCGTCCAAATCCTTTTCATCTGTCGTGATTGATCCGCTCTCCGAAATGCTGCGGGGGCTGAGGCTCGACGGTGTCGAATATGGCCGCTGCCGGCTCTCCGAGCCATGGGCGACGGCTTTTCCGGCCGAAGATGCCGCGCGCTTCCATTTCATTTCGTCCGGCAGGGCGCTGCTCAGAAGTCCATCGGGCGAGTGGCTGCAGCTCAATGCCGGCGACGCTGTGATACTGCCGCGCGGTGACGCGCATGTGATAGCCAGCGCCGAAACCGTCGCGCCGCTTCCATTCGCGCGTTACGGCAAGAAAGAGGTCTGCCAGGGCGTATTCGACATGCAATGCGCCGATGCCCGTTGCGGCACGGTGGCGCTGACCGCCTCGATGCGTTTCAATATCGACAAGCTGCATCCGCTTCTGCAGCTTATGCCCGACACGATGCTGACCAGCGACCTTGCAACCAGCGAGCCGGCAATCCCCCATCTTCTGGAAGCCATGGCGCGCGAAGTCGATATGGACCGTGTCGGTGCTGGTGGCATTCTGGCGCGTCTTGCCGATGTGCTGACCGCAACAATTATTCGCACCTGGGTGGAACACGGCTGCGGCAACACGAGCGGCTGGATCGCCGCGGTGCGCAATCCGGAGATCGGGAGGGTTCTGGCCGCCATTCATCTGGAGCCGGATCGCGACTGGTCGGTGGCTGAACTCGCAAAGCTGATGGGCGCATCACGCTCCGGTTTTGCCGAACGTTTCGCCCGCGTGGTGGGGGAGACGCCTGCTCGATACGTGGCGCTCGTCAGAATGCATCAGGCGCGGCTCTGGTTGAAAGAGGGCATGCGGGTTGCGACCGTTGCCGAAAAGCTGGGCTATGATGCTGAAGCCTCGTTCAGCCGCGCCTTCAAGCGCATCATTGGCGATCCGCCGAGCCATTTTCGCGGCAGGGGCGATGGCGAGGTCTCGCATGAAATGATGGAGCTGGCAGCTATCGCCTGACATCCATCCGGTATGCTTCGTGTAGAATAGAAAACGGGCGCGCTTTCATGTCGAAAGCGCGCCCGTTTTTTTAGAGCTGAATGGTTATGCCAGCCAGAAGATCAGGCCTGACAGCGCGAAACCGAACAGGCCCATCAGCGTCTGCATGACGGTCCAGGTCTTGAACGTGGTCTTGATGTCCATGTTGAAGAACCGTCCGACCAGCCAGAAGCCGGAATCGTTGACATGCGAGAGCATGACCGAGCCGGAGGCGACGGCGATCACGATGGCCGCCAGTTCGACGCCCTGATAACCTGCGGCCTGGATGGCCGGCTGCACCAGGCCTGCAGCGGTGATGAGCGCGACAGTTGCCGACCCCTGCGCGACGCGCAGTGCGGTCGAGATCAGGAAGCCTGCAACAAAGACCGGCATGCCGATATCGGCCAGTGCGCCCGAGAGGGCGTCGCCGATACCGGAAGCACGCAGAACGCCGCCGAACATGCCGCCGGCGCCGGTGATCAGGATGACGGAGCAGACCGGGCCGAGAGCAGATTCAACGATACGCTCGACCTTGGACGGTGCGCGGCCGCGCATCGGGCCAAGCACGACGGCTGCGACCAGAACCGAGATCAGCAGTGCGATCGGCGTGGAGCCGATGGCGCGCAGGAGCTGGAACCAGGCGGCGTCCTTGCTCACCCATCCCTGTGCACGGGCGAAATCGAGACCCGTATTCATGAAGATCAGCATAAGCGGCAGGAGAAGAAGCGCGACGACCAGACCGGGGCTCGGCTGTGTGACGTGCTCGTCAGAGGACTTTTCTTCCACGACGTCGTCCGGAACCGGCAGGTTGATGCGGTTGCCGATCCATTTGCCGAAGAAGTGGCCGGCAACGATCCAGGTGGGGACGGCAACGACCAGGCCGACGATGACCAGAATGCCGACATCAGCGCCCAGCAGTTCGGCTGCCGCGACCGGACCGGGATGCGGCGGCACGAAAACGTGCATGCAGGAAAACGCGGTCGCAACCGGAATGCCGTAGAGCAGCAGGCTGCCGCCGAGACGGCGCGCGACGGTGAACATCACCGGAAGCATGACAACGAGACCGGCATCGAAGAAGATCGGGAAGCCGAAGAACAGCGACGCGATGCCGAGCGCCATCGGCGCGCGTTTTTCGCCGAAGCGCCGGACGAGATCATCCGCCAGCGCCTGTGCGCCACCGGATACTTCCAACAGCCGGCCCAGCATTGCGCCCAGACCGACGAGCAGCGCCACGCCGCCAAGCGTCGAGCCGAAGGCCGAGGTCAGCGTTGTCAGGATGTTTGCTGCCGGAATGCCGGTGACCAGCGCCGTCAGGAAGCTGACGAGAATGAGCGCCACGAAAGCGTGGACACGAAACTGGATGATAAGAACCAGCAGCAGCGCGACCGCGCCTGCGGCGATGGAAATGAGCGCGCCCGCGCCCAGGGTCTGTTCGAATTGCGGCAAATGTATACTCCTCCAATGCGGGGGAACCGGCATGTCGCCGCCCGATTGCATTAATTGCCTAAATAGATTTCCTCACTTGCGAGCCCGGATAAGGCTCGGCTAGCGCGCGCTTACGATAAGTTCGGGGCCAAATTCAACTGTGGTTCCTCTGCTATTTTTATCATTTGTGAACTTTTCCAAGGTTCCGAATGATAAAAGCTGGCGGGAAGTGCTGTCTTTCATGCCAATACCGGCCACTTTTGATCTCACGACGGTAAAGCCCGGTCATTTGTCTTCGTAACTTAGCGCATCGAAAGTAAACCGATCAAAGCGTCTTCGATCCGGTTGAAATGGAAAGCTGTCCCTAGCTGACAAGGGAGCGTCGCTGACGAATGTGTGAATGCCAAAATCTCCCAGTCTCTAGTGATATTCGAGCCGGGATCTCGTTTCCTGCGGACTTTTGGCGTGACGCCTGTTTCTGCCGATAGGGGCTTGCAGCAGCGAGCTTGACACAGATCATCTGGCATATTTATAACCATCTGGTTGGAAATAAAATGGATGAATCCATGGGCAGGAAACGCGTTATCGATCAGCAGGCCGTACTCGATGCGGCTGAACGTGTCGTCGGGCGCGATGGTGCAGCCAACCTGACGATTGACGCCGTGGCCAAGGAGGCAGGCGTCAACAAGGCCAGCGTTCTCTACGATCATAAGTCCAAGCAGGCGCTGGTTGAAGCCGTTGTCGATCGCGCCTTCGAACGTGACACCGCCTTTCATTCCGGTATCGAGGAAAAGCTCGACGCCGCCGAGGACCGCGTGATCAGGGGGCGGATTCTTGCGGCCTGCGAACCCCCGCCGGAGGAATTCAACGCGGTGGCCCTCAACCTCAGCGCCGCGCTTGCGCTCGATGAAGGTCTGCGCAGCAAGATGCAGCAGAGCCAGGCGCGGACAATCACCCGCATCGAGGAGACATCGCCGTCACCGCGCGGGGCGCTTCTGGCCTATCTGGCGCTCGAAGGAGTGAAGTTCCTCGAACATCTCGATTTTCATCATTTTTCACGCGAAGACCGCGACAGGGTTCTTCGCGAAATCAACTGGCTCGTGACGGCGCTACCGGGAGAAATCGACCTTCCTGGCGTCAAGACGGGCTGATACTCAAGGTCCATCAGGTGAATGACATGACAGACAGCATTGCCGCACCTGCCGCGGCCACGGATGAACTCGTCCCGTTCCAGCATATCTTTCTAACGGGAGGCAGCGGCTATGTCGGCCGCAATCTGATCCGCCATCTTGTCGCCCGCGGAGTTACGATAACGGCGCTTGCTCGCAGTGACGATTCAGCGAAGAAAGTTGAGGCGCTCGGCGCTGTTGCCTTCCGAGGTGATCTCTTCGATAGCCAGCTTGCCACTGGAATGGCAAGCTGTGATGCCTTGATCCACGCCGCCGCCGACACTGACCACGGCCCGCCAACGGAGAGACAGCGACGCGTCAATGAGGAAGGTACACGGGCAGTGCTCGATGCCGCTCGAACCGCAGGTATCCCCAAGGTCATTCATCTCAGCACGGAATCCGTGCTTGCTACCGGCAAGCCGCTGGTCAATGTGGATGAGACAGTACCGCTGCCACCGAAACCGGCAGGCGGCTATTCCCGCAGCAAGGCAGAGGCAGAGCGGATCGCACTGGCGGCCAATGGTCCTGATTTCTCCGTTGTCGTCTTGCGTCCGCGCTTCATCTGGGGACGCGACGACACCACCGCGCTGCCGACACTTCTGGAGGCCGTGCGCTGGGGTAAGTTCGCATGGATTTCAGGTGGCCATTATCTCACTTCGACGACGCATGTCGCCAATCTTTGCCATGCGGTTGAATTGGCGCTCGGCCACGGTCGCGGTGGCGAGGTGTATTTCATCTCGGACGCAGAGCCGGTGACATTCCGGGCCATGGTTTCTGCTCTGATCGAAACACAGGGGCTTGCCGTTCCCGAAAAGATCGTGCCGCGCTTTGTGGTGCGCACCGTCGCAACCATCGGCGATGTCATGGCCAAAATATCGGGCGGCCGGGTTGTCCCGCCGTTGACGCTGCAGGCCTATGCGACCTCGGCCGTTGAGGTGACCTTCGACATCGGCAAGGCCCGACGGGAATTGGGCTATGCGCCAGTCATCTCAATGGAAGAGGGCTTGGCGGAATTACGCTCCGCTCAGCACTGATAATCTTCAAGTCGGGGCGCATCATCCGACTTGCCACGTTGATGCATCTCGTTGGATTCGCTGAAAAACAGGGCCGCATCAGGTGCGGCTCTCCGTGACTAATCCCTCAAACGCAACTCGTCCGTCTGCATGTTGAGCGAACTGAGCGTCGACAGAAAACTCATGCCAAGCAGGCTTTCGCTGAGCATGCCGTCCTGCGCCACCATAGCGCGGACATTGCTGCGGGAGATCGGGCCGATGGCAATCTCGTTCAACCTCACGGGCGCGGCCATGGCGGCACCGTTAGCGGTCATCACCCGAACCGTGTAGGCAAGCCCGGCTGTATCGATGCCGATTGCGGCGGCATCGTCGAAGGAAAGCACGACGCTGCTTGCGCCGGTATCGACCAGCATCGGGATCGTTTTGCCGTCAACCGAGACATCGGCCTGGAAATGCCCGCCAAGTGCCTTCTGGATGATCACTTCGTCTCCATCGCGGTCGGTTACGACCACAGCGCGGCCGGGCATCAGGCCCGCCACCATGCGGCCGGCAAACTGGTTGGCGTCATTGCGATAGAGGTAGGCGGCGACCAGGCCGAGGATGATGACCAGCCAGATGGCAAGATTGCGCAGCGCCTCGTTCATGCCGCCGCGCCGGCCGGCAAGAATGCCGGCGCCAAGCAGGCCGGCAATCGGGATAAGATAGATGAGCTGGCCGAAATCACTGTTGTCGATGCCGAAGGTTTGGCCGCTATCATGATTGAAGACCAGCAGCGCCAGGCCTGCGCCGAGCAAGAGAAGCACGAGGGTCAGTCCGTTCATGTGGTCTGGCGCTCCTTTGTTAGCCTTTGTCGCCGTGTTTCCCGTCGCGGTTTCCGTTCGATCGTCTCCATCCGCGCGGCAAGCGTGTCCACGATCGATTGCCGCTCGGCATCCGAATAATCGATCCAGCCGGCAATCTCGTCGCGCGTTCGCCCGCAGCCGAAACAGTAGCCGGTCTTGATGTCGATCGAACAGACGAGGATGCAGGGCGATATCATGCGATCCTATATCGGAGGTTCAGACGATGAGGGCAAGGGTGGCCAGAGCCACGATTTCGCTAACCTGTTGTGTTGCACCGATCGTATCACCCGTATGGCCGCCGAGCTTGCGGCGAACGAAGGCGGTAAAGACCTGGCCGGCGGCGGCCGAAACTGCAAGCACGAAGATTGCGACAGCAACGCCCAGATGCGAGGCGATGAAGATCAGCCCCATCACGCCGCCGATCAGCAGCGCCATATTGCGCGCGGTTGGTTCCGGTGCGCCAATCGCGACAGCGACCCCGTTGGTGCGTGCAGGGGGGAGGGTGCTCCAGTGCCAGATCATCACTGACCGGCTGGTGCAGGCGGCAGCCAGCATGGAGACTGCCGCCAGGCTGGAATCGAAGCGCGCAAGTGCTGCAAGCGATGCGGCGCGCAACGAGAAGGACAGAAGCATCGCCACCACCCCATAGGAACCGATACGGCTGTCCTTCATGATCGCCAGTGCATGCTCGCGGTCTCGCCCGCCGCCCAGCCCGTCGGCTGCATCGGCAAGACCATCCTCGTGCAACGCACCGGTCATCAGCACCATCAATGACAGGGCGATGAGGCTTGTCACCAGCGCGTCACCGGTCTGCGACAACGTGTAGAGGACGAGGGCGGGGATAAGCGCGATCAGTGCTCCGGCCAGCGGAAATGCCCGCACGGCGCGCGAAAAAGACCCGTTTTGGCCAAGAAAGAACCGGTCAGGCACGGGGATGCGGCTTAAGAATGCGACCGAGCGGGCGAGGTCGGCGATGAAATCCGTCGCGTTTGGCAGTTGTCGCTCCCGAGATAGGCGATTAAGAGATGCGCACACAAAGCGCGATTTGCCGGCGAACACAAGTGTCAGATGATGACGTGCCGGCCAAGACGAGAGAGACTTCGATGAGTTTGAGCGGCCTGCCTTTCGACGATTTCCGTAACCTCATTGCCAACCTGCCGGGACCGGATCCGCGGGCATTGGTGGATGCCCGCGAACGTGATGCGACACTGACCAAGCCGGCGGGAGCGCTTGGAAGACTTGAGGAAATCGCCTTCTGGCTCGCCGCATGGACGGGCAGGGCGCCGGCCGTCAACCGTCCGCTGGTGGCGATCTTCGCCGGCAATCATGGCGTCACCAAGCATGGCATTACGCCGTTCCCGCCGTCGGTGACCCAGCAGATGGTGGAGAATTTTGCCGCAGGTGGTGCGGCAATCAACCAGATCTGCGTTACCCATGATCTCGGCCTCAAGATCTTCGATCTGGCGCTCGATTACCCGACCGGCGACATTGCAACCGAAGCCGCTCTTTCGGAGCGTGATTGCGCCGCGACCATGGCCTTCGGCATGGAAGCGATTGCTGGCGGCACCGATCTTCTCTGCCTCGGCGAGATGGGGATCGGCAACACCACGATCGCTGCCGCCATCCATCTGGCGCTTTATGGTGGCGAGGCGGAAGACTGGGTCGGTCCCGGCACCGGTTCTCACGGCGAACTGATGGCGCGCAAGATCGCCGTCGTCAAACAGGCAGTCGAGTTCCACAAGGATCATCTTTCCGATCCGCTCGAAATCCTGCGCCGTCTCGGCGGCCGCGAGATCGCCGCAATCGCCGGCGCCATTCTGGCTGCTCGCATGGAAAAGATTCCGGTCCTACTTGACGGTTATGTCGTCACAGCCGCCGCCGCAATCCTGAAGGCGATGAACCCTTCGGCAATTGACCATTGCCTGATCGGCCATGTATCTGCCGAGCCGGGGCATCTGCGCTCCATCGAAAAGCTGGGCAAGACGCCGCTTCTGGCGCTCGGCATGCGGCTGGGTGAGGGCACCGGCGCGGCATTGGCCGCCGGCATCGTCAAGTCGGCCGCCGCCTGCCATTCCGGCATGGCGACTTATGAGCAGGCTGGCGTGACCAACAAGGCCTGAAGGCAATAGATGGAACAGACGCCGCTCGACAATAGAAACGGAAAAGCGAGCGGCGTTCGCCGGATCATCGCGGCGACGCGATATTCGATGCAGGGGCTTTTGCGCCTGTGGAAGGAAGAGGCCTTCCGGCACGAGATCTATGCCTTTGTGGCAGGCCTCATCCTGTTTGCCGTCGCTGGCGCAGCCGCGATGGATTATTTCATCTTCCTCATTCTCATGCTGATCCTGTTTTCCGTTGAGGCGCTCAACACCGCGATCGAGGAGCTGGTTGACCGGATCTCACCAGAGATCTCCACGGTCGGACGTCACGCCAAGGATCTCGGTTCCTTCGCCGTATTCTGCCTGCTTGTGGCGAACGGCCTGTTTGCGCTTTACGTTGTGATCAAGGCTCTTTTCTGGTTGTCTTAGGAAGGGTGAATATTCAGGTATTCCAATTCCATAGCCATGAGATCACGGATCCGTGATGCGGAACTGCAACTTCTTGTAGTGGACGTGCACGGCCTCAAAACTTAGCTTATGTCATGTTTTGAGGTATTGCAGGGCCTGTCACCGTGAATGATGACAAGATCGAAATTTTTGAATGTGATTTCAAATGGATCGTTCGAATTTTCGAGAGCGGGCAGGTGACCGAGCGTGTTTTCAATATTGCCGAACACGCACATTCCTGGGCGGCAGGGCAGCGCATACGCATGCACATCCATCATGATCCGGAAGACTGTCGCAGACGGCGTTCTGAATAGAACGGCCGAATTCACCGAAAATGTTCTGCTACGGTTGTCGGGCTTCAGGCGAATGAACGCCTGCGCCTTTCGATCGCCGGCGCATCGGCGACGGCTGGAATGCTCTGCATCACCCGCGTTGCCGGCAGGATGGCGATCACTTCGGTGCCTTCGCGCAGTTTCGAGCGCAGCACGAACTGGCCGTCATGTTTTGCAAGTATCGCCTGCACGATCGGCAGCCCGAGCCCGGTGCCTTGTTCCGCACTTTTGATGGCAATAGACCCCTGTCCGAACGCGGATAGAACAACGGGGATTTCTTCCTCCGGAATGCCCGGCCCGTTGTCCTTGATCGATACATACTGACCGCCACCGGCCGTCCATCCCGCCTTGACCGAGATCTCTCCGCCCTGCTGGGTGAATTTCACCGCATTGGAAAGCAGGTTGAGAATGACCTGACGGATCGATTTCTCGTCGGCCCAGACATGCGGCATGTCGTTTTCGAAAGCGTGCTTGATGGTGATATTCTTGGCGCGCGCCCGTAACTGCACCATGCCGATGCAGTCTTCCGCCACTTCTAGCAGTGACAGGGTCTCCTCGTTGAGATCGTAGCGGCCGGCTTCAATGCGCGACAGGTCGAGGATTTCGTTGATCAGGTTGAGAAGATGTTCGCCGGAGCGATGAATGTCGCCTGCATATTCCCGGTAGGTCGGGTTCGGCAGCGGACCAAGCACTTCGGAACTCATCACCTCGGAAAAACCTAAAATGGCGTTGAGCGGCGTTCTCAATTCATGGGACATCGAGGCAAGAAAGCGGGACTTGGCCAGATTGGCCTCTTCTGCGCGGCGCCGCGCCTCGTCCGACATGGATTTGGCCACTTCCAGCTCGGCGATCAGATCATCCTTTTCCGATTGATAGGACATCAGCGTCAGGTTCGATCGATAAAGCCTGTCGCCGATAAAGTGGAAGAACACGACCGCGATTGAGCAGATTGCCGTCAGTCCGACATCCACCAGATCGCGGGACATGACGGCCTGGAAGAGAAGCGCTGCGATCATCGGCAGGAAGCCGACGAGAACGCCCTGGCGCAGCATGAAGCTGCTCATGGCGGTGATCGAAATCGCAAACAGAAGGACTGCGCCCTTGTAGAAATAGAAACTGTCGCCGCCGCAGGTGTCGCAGGACTGCAGCGCAAAGATCGCCCAGCCGATACCGAGCAGAACCTGGGCTGCCAGCAAACGTCGCCGCCACTTGGTCGTCTCTGCCGCGGCGATCTCCTTGCGGCTGAAGCGGCGGGCGATCAGGAGATTGATCGCATGCAGGCTGAGCATGAGAAGCGCCCAGACGATTAGATTGGCACTGGGCGACACATACATGCCGATCGCGGTGACGAGCGCGATGAACAGGGGCACGACCGCTGCGGCCTGCAGGACCGCATTGACATGCATGGACAGCGTGTCCCGGTCAAATGCCTGATTGCCGTTGGTGCTGAGTTGCAGCCGTTCACGTGTCGCACGCACGGCCTTGGAGACCGCCTTGTTGCGGTGACCACGCGATCGATCAACGATTATCTTGTCGGTCGAGGTACTGACGCCGCTACTCATTGGTTGTGAACTAACTTACTCGGATGATTGAGAGCTTATGTTCCAAACCTTAAGAAGATACTGCCGGGAAAGGTTTTGTTTGCCATTTTCCTGAAGCTTCCGTTTGTAATTGGGACCGGATTGTGACCAGACTTGCCAAAACCCTGAAGGATGGACTGTTCCTTGGCGCATTCCTCGTCCTCGCCTCGCTTATCGTTGCCAAGATCGACCTGAATGGCGACACCCGCATCGGTGGGCCGTTTTACGCGATCGACGGCGATACTCTGGCTGCCGGGGCAGAACGATTGAGGCTGATCGGCATCGATGCGCCGGAGGCTGACCAGTCCTGCGGCGGTGAGGGAGAAAAAGGCTGGACATGCGGTGATGCCGCGCGCAACGCTCTGGCGAAGTTTGCCGCGTCGCCTGATGCATATTGCGCGGGATCGGCCAGAGATCGTTACGGCCGCGTGCTGGTGCGTTGCAATCTGGGTGAGACGGATGTGAATGCCGCGCTGGTTCGTCAGGGCATGGCTGTCGCCTCCGGAGATTATCACGAGGAGGAGGCGATCGCGCGCGAAGCAGGCAAGGGGATCTGGTCGGGTCCCTTCGAGACGCCGCGGGCATGGCGCGCCGCCAAAGGGGCGGCAGCAGAAGATGACGGATCCGCCGTGACCGGAAGTCTGGTGGGCTCGATCCTCGACCGGTTGAAACGGTGGCTTCCGTGGTGGTGACGGCCCCTCGCCGGATCGCCGATCTTGGCGCATCGATTGCCGCCTGTCGCATCTGTCGCGACCATCCTGCAAAGGCGGGCAATCCGCTGCCCCATGAACCGCGGCCGGTCGCGACGCTGTCATCGACGGCGAGGCTCATGATTGCCGGCCAGGCGCCGGGCTTGCGGGTCCATGAAAGCGGACTGCCGTTCGATGATGCATCCGGCAACCGGCTACGTGACTGGATGGGGGTGACGCGTGAAGAATTCTACGACGCAAGCCGTCTGGCGATCGTGCCCATGGGCTTCTGTTTTCCCGGTTACGACGCCAGAGGAGGCGACCTGCCGCCTCGCAAGGAATGCGCTCCCGCCTGGCGCCAGGATGTGATGGCGGCCATGCCGCAAATCGATACGATCCTGGTCATCGGCCAATATGCAGCTGCATGGCATCTGGGCGCCCGCCGCAAGAAAAGCACGACCGAGACGGTGAGAAACTGGCGCGACTATTTCTTCGCCAATGATGGGCCGCGCATCCTGCCGCTGCCGCATCCGAGCTGGCGCAACAGCGGATGGCTGAAAAGAAACGGCTGGTTTGAAGAAGAGATCCTGCCCGTGCTCCGGCTGCATGTGGATAGCTTGATCCGCGGAACAAAATTCGCTTAACTGTGCGAAATTCGGGTGTATAACGAAAAATCATTTCGAAGGGGACAATGATGGACCGTCTTGACCGCAAGATCCTGCGCATTCTGCAGGAAGATTCCACACTCGCCGTGGCGGATCTCGCCAAGAAGGTCGGCCTGTCCACCACGCCTTGCTGGCGCCGCATCCAGAAGATGGAAGAGGATGGCGTCATTCGCCGTCGCGTGGCGCTGCTCGATCCGGGCAAGGTCAACACCAAGGTCACCGTCTTCGTCTCGATCCGCACCGCCAGCCACTCGATAGAATGGCTGAAGCGTTTTTCCGAAGTCGTGGTCGATTTCCCGGAAGTCGTCGAATTCTACCGCATGAGCGGTGATGTGGATTATCTGCTGCGCGTTGTCGTACCGGATATCGCCGCCTATGACGCCTTCTACAAGCGCCTGATAGCCAAGATCGAGATCCGCGACGTCTCCTCCGTCTTCGCCATGGAGCAGATCAAGTATACGACGGAACTGCCGCTCGACTACATGATGATCGACAATCAGAAATCCGGCGACGACTGAGCGCACGATAAACCTCTTTCACAGCGGCGTTATGTTTGGTTGCCGCTGATCGGGGTGCTCCTACCTGTGCCTGCGGCCGATGCGCGAAATGCACCGGCTCAAAGCCAGAAGGAGTTTTTATGTCGCTACGATCCCTCTTGTCTTTCGCCGTCCTTGCTCCGGTTGTGACCGCCGGCGTCTCCGTGCCTGCCCTCGCTCAGGACCCCGCTTTGGGGAAGACTGCCTACGGCGCGCAACTGGAAGGGTTCGACTATCCATTCAAAACCGAAGCCTTCAAGGTCTCCAGTCAGGGACAAGAGCTTGAAATGGCGTTCATGGATATTGCCGCGGAAAACCCGAACGGCCGGACCGTGGTCTTGCTACATGGCAAGAATTTTTGTGGCGCAACCTGGGAAGGCACGATCAACAGTCTGACCAAGGAGGGTTACCGTGTCATTGCACCGGACCAGATCGGCTTCTGCAAGTCGAGCAAACCCCAAACCTATCAGTTCAGTTTCCATCAACTCGCGCAGAACACCAAAGCTCTCCTGGAGCAACGCGGTATAGACAAGGCAACGGTGGTCGGCCATTCGATGGGTGGAATGCTGGCGACGCGGTTCGCGCTGATGTATCCGGATGCCACGGAACAACTTGTCATGGTCAATCCGATCGGGCTCGAAGATTGGAAAACAAAAGGTGTTCCTTATCAGTCGATCGAGGCCGCTTTCGAAGGTGAGAAGAAGACTTCTTTCGACAGTATCAAGGCTTATCAGCAGAAATTCTATTATTCGGGTGACTGGAAGCCGGAATACGACAAATGGGTTGCCATGGGTGCGGGCATGTATGCGGGCGAGGGTGGTGACGAGGTCGCATGGAACCAGGCGCTCACCTCTGACATGGTATTCACACAGCCGGTCGTCCACGAGTTCAGCCAGGTGAAGGCGCCGACGCTGCTTTTGATCGGAATGACTGACAAGACGGCGCCGGGCGCTAACCGAGCACCCGAAGATATTGCCTCAACGCTTGGCGACTACACGAAACTGGGCAAGCAGGCGGCCGAAGCCATACCGAACGCAAAGCTGATTGAATTCGAGGAGCTTGGCCACTCGCCGCAGATCCAGGCCCCGGATCGGTTCCACAAGGCTCTTCTGGAAGGTCTGCAGTCTTCCTGACCAAAAATGAGGAGGCCCGCCGGAGCGGGCCTTCCTTTTACTTCCGCTCAAGCCTTGCAAGCAGCGAGGATGTGTCCCAGCGATTGCCGCCCATGGCCTGGACGTCTCCATAGAACTGATCGACGAGCGCTGTCAGCGGCAGCTTGGCCCCGTTGCGGCGGGATTCGGTCAGCACGATGTCGAGATCCTTGCGCATCCAGTCGACGGCAAAGCCGAAATCGTATTTTCCCTGGTCCATCGTCTTGTGGCGGTTTTCCATCTGCCACGAACCGGCAGCCCCCTTGGAAATGACATCGACGACCTTTTCGATATCGAGACCTGACTGCTTGCCGAAATGAATGGCTTCTGACAGGCCCTGAACGATGCCTGCTATGCAGATCTGGTTCATCATCTTGGTAAGTTGGCCGCTTCCGACCGGACCCATCAACCCGACCATGCGAGCATAGGCGTCTATGACCGGCTTGGCCTTGTCGAAGATGGCTTGTTCGCCGCCGCACATGACAGTGAGCACGCCACCTTCCGCGCCTGCCTGTCCGCCGGAAACAGGCGCATCTATGAAGTGGACACCCTTTTCTTTGGCTGCGGCCTCCAGCTCTCGGGCGACTTCAGCGCTGGCGGTGGTGTTGTCGATCAGGATCGCACCTGCCTTCATTGAAGAGAGAACGCCGGTCGCACCCGTTGTCACCGATCGGAGATCGTCGTCATTGCCGACGCAGGTGAAGACGAAATCGGCATCCCTGGCGGCTTCCGCCGGCGTGGCTCCGGTCGTGCCGCCGAATTTTGCTGCCCAATCGGCGGCCTTGGCGGCGGTGCGGTTATAGACGGCAACGTCATGGCCACCCTTCTGCTTGAGATGCCCCGCCATCGGGAACCCCATCACCCCGAGACCGATGAATGCCACTTTAGCCATGCCAAACCTCCGAACGCTGTTGTTCCTGATGATTAGAACAAAGCATGGCCGACGGGAAGAACAAAGCAGGCAAAAATGATTTTCCGCAACGCGGCAGAGATTTGCGGTTTAGCAGTTTTGCATTCCCATCTGCTTGAATCGGAGAAATGAAATCTCCGATTGCGGTTGTTTTTTGAAATGTTGGAATGTCGACCAAGTCGATAGAGTATGGGAGCCTTTCATCATCGAAATTCGGAGAGGAAGGGTTCAATCGATGGTGACACTCAATTTGAAACGTCGGCAGGCACTCGGGCTGATTGGTGCGGCAGCGGCCACGGCAGTTCTGCCGATCGCAGGCAAGGCGAGGGCTGCCGCCAAGGAGCTGCGCATCGGCTGGCAGAAGAATGGCGTGCTGGCGCTTGCCAAGAGCCAGGGCGCGCTGGAGAAGCGTTTCGCAGATCGCGGCATCAAGGTCACATGGTCGGAATTCACATCCGGGCCGCCACTTCTGGAAGCGCTCGGGGCGGGCGCGCTCGATTTCGGCCCGACCGGCGATGTGCCGCCGCTTTTCGCCCAGGCCGCACGAGGAAACCTGCTTTATGTCGGTACCTATCGCGGCAGTTCTCAAGGCTCGGCCATTCTCGTCCACAAGGATAGTCCGATCCAGTCGATCGCGGATCTGAAAGGCAAGAAGCTCGCCTTCAAGCGCGGATCGAGCGCCCACAATGTTGCGGTCAAGGTTCTGCGCAAGGGCGGGCTCGGCCCCACCGACGTGACCCAGCTCGATCTTGCACCGCCGGATGCGGCCGCCGCCTTCAAGAACGGTTCGATCGATGCCTGGTCGATCTGGGATCCCTATACGGCGATTGCCGAAGCCGATCCGCAGACCCGCGTGCTGACCACGGCTGAGGGCATTGTCGATAGCTGGAGCTATTTCCTCGGCAATGGTGATTTCGCCGCCGAGAATGGCGATCTGATCGTCGAGGTAATCGACGAGCTGAAAAAGGTCGGCGGTGCGGCACAGTCGAATTTCGACGAAACGGTGAAGGCGATCGCCTCGATCACCGGCGTGCCGGAAAATGTCACCAAAGTCGTGCTGTCGCGCCGTGGCGCGGATCTCGGTGCGGTCTCCACCGTGCCGGATGCGGCAGTCCAGTACCAGCAGGCGCTGGCCGACGAGTTTTACGATCTCAAGATCATTCCGAGAAAACTGGACATTTCCGACATCGTCTGGCGCCCCAAGGCCAGCTGAGCTGCGGTTTCGCACAAACCAATCGAGATCAAGGATTTTTCACGATGAGCGATAAGAAGACCCCCATCGATTTTCTCTGGTTCATCCCGACCGGCGGCGACGGCACCTATCTCGGCGGCAGTGAGCTAAACCGCCCGCCGGAAAACCGCTATCTGCGCGAACTGGCGCAGACCGTGGACAGGCTTGGGTTTTCGGGCGTGCTGTTGCCGACCGGCGTCTCCTGCGAAGAGTCCTTCGTCACGGCGGCCTCGCTGGCGCCGTTTACGGAAAAGCTGAAATTCCTCGTGGCGATCCGGCCCGGTACGGCGGCGCCTGCCTATTATGCAAGGCTTGCGGCAGCGCTCGACCGGGTGTCGAACGGCAGGTTGCTGCTCAATATAGTCGTCGGCGGCAATCCGTCGGAACTGGGCGGCGACGGCATCTTTCTCGAGCATGACGAGCGCTACACCCACGCGGAAGAGTTTTTTCAGGTCTTCGAGCATCTCGTCACCACGGGACAAGCGGATCTCGACGGCAAGCATATCAAGGCGAAAAATGCCCGGCTCGGTTTCCCGACCATCCAGCAGCCGCGCCCGCCGCTCTATTTCGGTGGATCTTCGGATGCCGGCATCGAGTTCTTCGCCGGCCGTGGCGACAAATATCTGACCTGGGGCGAGCCCCCGGAACAGGTGGAGCAGAAGATCAAGGCCGTGCGCGCTGCGGCTGAAGAACGGGGCAGGGACGTCTCCTTCGGTATCCGCCTCCATTTCATCGTCCGCGAGACCGACGAAGAGGCCTGGGAGGCGGCAGACAAGCTGATATCCAAACTCTCCGACGAGACGATCGCCAAGGCGCAGGCACATTTCGCGCGTGATTCCGACAGTGTCGGTCAGCGCCGGATGGCAGCGCTCCACAACGGCCGTCGTGACAAGCTGGAAGTCTCGCCAAACCTCTGGGCGGGCATCGGACTGGTGCGCTCGGGGGCGGGTACTGCACTGGTCGGCTCGCCGAAGACGGTGGCGGCACGCCTGCGCGAATACCAGGACCTCGGCATCGAGACGGTGATCGGCTCCGGTTATCCGCATCTGGAGGAGGCTTATCGCGTGGCGGAATTGCTTTTCCCGGAACTCGGCATCATCCGCGAGGAACAGCGTGCCGGTTTCGGCAACGAGTTCGCGTCTGAAAAACCGCTCTTCGGCGGCGGTGGTCACGCGACCATCCGTGCCGTCGCGGCATCCTGATAAGAGAACGAGGGCGAGAGAATGACGACAGTCGAAACGCTTTCGGAAGGGCGCAGCCTAAGGCGCATCAGCGAAGACAGGATGCCCTCGGCGGTAACCGGATATGCAGATCCTCCCAAGGGGGCAGCGGAGAAGGCAGCGCGGGCAAATGACGGTAAGCCGGTACGCTCGCGCACCGTCTCCGGAGCTGCGATCCTGCCTTTTCTCCTGCCGGCGACATTGGTTGTTCTCTGGCAGGCAGGCTCGTCTTTCGGCTTTATCTCCGACCGGATCATGCCGTCGCCGCTGGCGGTGGTTGCGGCCTTCTGGGATAGGCTACTCTCGGGTGAACTCGCCCGCGATGTTGGCGTCAGCGGTGCGCGGGCGCTGAGCGGTCTTCTGATCGGCGGCTCGATCGGCTTTCTGCTCGGCATCGCCAATGGCGTGTCGAAGCTTTCGGAGCAACTGACCGATACGACATTGCAGATGCTGCGCACCATTCCGCACCTGGCGATGATCCCGCTCGTCATCCTCTGGTTCGGCATCGGTGAGGAGGCAAAGCTGTTTCTCACCTCGCTTGGCGTGCTGTTCCCGATCTATCTCAACACCTATCACGGCGTGAAAAATGTCGATCGCGACTTGCTAGAAATGGGGCGCATCTACGGCATGAGCGGCTGGTCTCTATTCCGCAAGGTGATCTTTCCGGGCGCATTGCCGTCGATCTTTGTCGGCCTGCGGTACGCGCTCGGCATCATGTGGCTGACGCTGATCGTCTCTGAATCGATCGCGGCCAATTCCGGCATCGGTTACATGGCCAACACAGCCCGCGAATTCATGATGACCGATGTCGTCGTTCTGGCGCTGGTCATCTACGCGGTGCTCGGCAAGCTCGCCGATGTCATTGCCCGCACGCTGGAGCGTACAGCGCTTTCATGGAACCCGGTCTATCAGCGGTAAGGAGGATCAAATGCCCGTGGGACCCTATCAATCACCACTTGCCTTCATCTCGGATGCAGAGCTGGACGCTCACCATGAAACACAGCCCGCAGACTATCAGGCAGTACCGCGACCGGCCGGACTGAAGCTGCGCGGTGTCGAGAAACGCTTCGGCGATAATCCGGTTTTGCGCGGCATCGATCTCGATGTGCCTGCCGGGCAGTTTCTCGCCATCGTCGGCAAGAGCGGTTGCGGTAAGAGCACGCTTTTGCGGCTTCTGGTTGGGCTCGACGAACCGACCGGTGGTCGGATCGATTTCGTCGACGAGGCAGGCGGGGCGGTCGAGCCTAATTCCCGCATCGTCTTCCAGGAGCCCCGGCTTCTGCCCTGGTTTTCGGTTGCGGATAATGTCGCCGTTGGCCTTGGTGACGGCGTGCCGAAAGCATTCGGGCGGCGCGAGGCAGAGCGGGCGCTGGCGGGCGTGCAACTATTGGAAAAGGCGAAGGACTGGCCATCAAAGCTTTCCGGCGGCCAACGGCAGCGCGTGGCGCTGGCACGCGCACTGGTCAGCCGTCCGGGTCTGCTGGCGCTCGATGAACCGCTTGGCGCGCTTGATGCCCTGACAAGGATTGGGATGCAGGATCTGGTGACCGGTGTTTGGTGCGAGCTTGGCTTCACCGCCGTCCTTGTCACCCATGACGTAGCGGAAGCCGTTCATCTGGCAGATCGGGTGATCGTGCTCGATGAAGGCCGCATCAGCCTTGATCTAGAAATCCCGAGAGACCAGCCGCGCCGGCATGGCGATCCGGTTCTGGCGGAACTGGAGGGCAGGCTGCTCGATACGATCCTCGGCAAGGTCTGAGGATCGTATCTGAAATCATCTCGGGTCGATCAGATCGATCGGCCGGCCCGGGCCAGTCCATGTTCGACCAGCCGGTCGATGACTTCAGGGTAGCTGACGCCGCTTGCGGCCATGACCTTGGAATACATGCTGATATCGGTGAAGCCGGGAATTGTGTTCAACTCGTTTACGAGAATGCGCCCATCCGAGGAGAGGAAGAAGTCGGCCCGCGCCATGCCATCACAACCGAGCGCGCGAAAAGCCTTGATGGCGAAGGCGCGGATTTCGCCCTCGATATCCGGTGGCATCTGCGCCGGCACTCTCAGCGCCGCGCCATCCTCGTCGATGTATTTTGCATCGTAACTGTAAAAGCCGTGGCTCTCCGCCGGAACGATCTCGCCCGTAATCGAGACGAAAAGACTGCCGTCCGGTGATTCCAGTACCGCGCATTCGATCTCGCGGCCCTTGATGAATTCCTCGGCGAGAAGCTTGCTGTCGTGGCGAAAGCCTTCAGACAAAGCCGCGTCGTAACCGGCCTTCGTCAAAACCTTGCTGACGCCGACCGAAGACCCCTGGCGGGCGGGCTTGATGAAGACCGGCAGGCCGAGCGCCTGTTCCAGTTCCTCGAAAGTCGGAGCATCGCCCAGATAGATTGTCACGGAGCGGGCAGCCGGGATGCCGGCTTCGTTGAAAAGCCGCTTGGCGATATCCTTGTCGAGCGCATTGGCCGAACCGAGAATGCCGCAGCCGACAAGCGGTACGCGCGCCACTTCAGCCAGCCCTTGAACTGCACCGTCTTCTCCATGCAGGCCATGCAGCACGGGAAACAGAATGTCGATCTTCGGCAGTTCGTATGCCGCAGCACCGTCAGGAAGCGCAAGGATGCGGCCCTTGCCGCCGGGGATCAGTGAAAGCTGGGTGCCACTTTCCGGCTTTGAGAGCGCTCCGCCCTCGAAGGCGCTGAGCAGCCATAGGCCTTCGCGACTGACAAAGACCGGTACCGCGTCGTATTTTTGCGGATCGAGCGCGTGCATGACATTGGTGGCCGAAAGCACCGACACGTCATGTTCCGCCGAACGCCCGCCGAACAAAACGGCAATACGCAGCCTGTCTGTATTTCCCGTCATTTATCCCTCTCCAGTCCGCTGGCTGCCGGCATCCGATTCTGCATCGGTTTTCGCCCACCCCTTGCGACGCCGTAAAACGGGCTGTTTTGCGGCGAATGCTCAGCGAAGATCAGAAAAGCCGAAATCAGAACGGCTTGATGACGGCGAGCGCCACGACGAGCACAAGACAGATCAGGATGACCGGCATGCCGATGCGCACGAAGGCATTGGGTTCAAGCTTCGGGTCGGCGGCCATCTTGCGCATGGCGGCCTGTTGCATGCCGTGCAGGGCCGAGAGAATGACCACCAGAAGAAGCTTGGCATGCAGCCAGCCATTGCCGGCAAAGCCGATATAACCGAAGGCCAGCCACAGGCCGAAAATCCAGGCGCCGGCAAGTGCGGCCATGGTCACGGTGCGGTCGTATTTGCGCAGCGCGACGATCACCCCGACACGGATCGGCGGCGGCACCATCGAGATGACGAAGGCATTGATCAGCATGCCGCCGATAAGCAGGAAGTCGGAAAGTTGGTGCAGGGCCTTGATGGTGAAATACAGCATTATTGATCACTCCAGATCATGGATTCGGTAAACCCGAGTTCAGCCAGATCCTGCGCTCGAAGCGCCTGTTCTGCCGGGTCTGATGGAAAGAATTCGTCCAGTTGCGGTGGCTTTACGCCTGTTGCGGATAACATCGCATGAACCTGTCCGCGATGATGTATCTGGTGCTGGAACAGATGCAACAGAATACGGTCGGTCGGCTCGACCTGCATATGCGTCTCGCGCGGAATACGGACCTCGGCGCAGAGCGTTTGGTCCGTAAGACCGCGACAGTGGTCGATGAGGCGGCGATCGGCGGCACGCTGCTCGCGGTCGAGATCGGCAAGGGCGGGAAACGGGATTTCCGGCTCGAAGGCGGTAGCGCCCGGACAGTTTCCTTCCAGCGCACCGATATAGAGCCAGTCGACGGTCAGGATATGGTTCAGCGTGTGGATGATCGACGGAAAGAAGTTTTGGCGCGGTGCGGCCAGGTCTTCGGCGGACAGCAATGAGCAGGCTTTCAGCAGCCGGTGATTGGCCCAGGCGTTGTTATAGGCCTGGGCGAGGATGTAGCGCTCGGGCTGCATTGTCGCATTCTCCGTTGAAGCGAAGAAATTATCCCTTCAACTTTGCGATGACCAGATGTCCCGGGCTGGGATTGCCGTCCTGCATGCGCACGTTGATGTCACTCATCTCGACGAGTTCGAAACCGGTCTCTGCCAGCCGTGTGCGGATATAGGCCGGAGAGTGCATGAAGCGCTGGTGCGGACCGACCATGTAAGTGCGTTCATCGCCTTCCGGCAGGGATTCGGAGGAGAAGATGAACAGGCCGCCGGCGACCATGCTTTCAGCCGCTCCGAAGAACAGCGCTTCGAGCGCGCCGAGATAGGGAAGCACGTCGGTGGCCGTGATCAGGTCGAAAGGCTCGTCGTCATTGTCTTCGAGAAAGTCCTCGACTTCCGCGACATAAAGCGTCTCGTAGAGATCCTTCTCGTGGGCGATCTCGACCATGTTTTCGGAAATGTCGATGCCGGTAATGTCGTCGACCATGTCGCGCAGCGTGCCGCCGGTCAGCCCCGTGCCGCAGCCGAGATCGAGCATGCGCTTGAACGGGCCGAGCTTCAGCTCCTGCAGGCGCTGGCGCACCAGAACCGGGACGGCATAACCGAGCTGTTCGACGAGGATGTCTTCGAAGCTTTCCGCATGCTGGTCGAACAGCGTCTCGACATAGGCATCGGGCGCTTTGGGCGGTGCTTCGCCACGCCCCATGGAAGCGAGGCGCACCGCAGCGCCACCATGATCTTCCGGATCGATTTCGAGCACCTGGCGATAGGCTTCAACGGCAGCATCGATCTCGCCGGCCTTTTCGTGTGCAAGCGCCTTGTTATAGGCTTCCGCCAATGCTTCTTCGTCGATCTTCGCCATAACCATATCCTCGTTGTTGCGAGCGCTTTACGTGTCGCGGCACCTTTTGGCAATTGCGAGGATTGGTCGTGGCCTATTCAGTGCAGGATGATTTCGCCCTTTACCTGCCGCCACTCGCTGGCTGATATCAGCTTGCGATGCACATAGCGCACGGAATGGATCGGTCCTTCCAGCTTCTCCTGCCAGAATTTCAGAAAGCCGTTCATTTCCGGAAAGTCGGGGGCCAGATCGTAATTCTGCCAGACATAGCTCTGCAGCAGGGCAGGGTGGTCCGGCATGCGATAGAAGATCTGGGCGGTGGTGAGGCCGTAGCCTCGCAGCATCATTTCGAGTTCCGACATCTGCTGTTCCCTTTTTCAATGACGCATTGCCTGCGTCATTGAAATGGGATCATGTCATGCTTAATGGAAGCTTGATGATTGTCGCTTTTGCTAAAATTTATATTTTATTTCAGTCTGTTAGCATCTCTCTTTTGTGAGTGCTGCTATCGCACCAGGTGGCGGGTCAGGCGCCGTTCAATGAAGTTCCAAAGGTGCCTCAAAGCTTCGACCATGGTGAGGTAGAAGATCGCCGCCCAGAGATAGGTCTGGTAATCGAACGTCCGCGAGAAGGCGTAGCGCGTCTCGCCCATCAGGTCATAGACGGTGACGATGGCAACGACGGCCGAGCCCTTGATCATCAGGATGATCTCGTTGCCATAGGGGCGAAGCGCCACGATCAGGGCTTGCGGCAGGACGATTTTCCAGAAGGCGACACGCTTGGAAATTCCAAGTGCGGCTGCACCCTCATGCTGGCCGACCGGAACGCTCTGGATCGCGCCGCGCAGGATTTCAGCCTGATAGGCGGCCGTGTTCAGCGTCAGCGAGAAGAGACCGCAATACCAGGCCTCGCGGAAGAACCACCACAGGCCGACGCTCTCCAGTTGAGGCCGGAAACTGCCGAGACCGTAATAGATGAGGAACAGCTGGGCGAGCAGCGGTGTCGAGCGAAAGATATAGACATAGGCGTAGGCAATCGCATTCAGCACGCGGTTCTTCGACATGCGGGCGAATGCGATCGGCAGTGAGAGAATGGCCCCGAGCACGATCGAAATGCCGACCAGTGAAATCGTCGTCCACAAGCCGTTGAGGTAACGCGGTCCGTAACGCTCGAATTTGGCCGGGTCCCATCCCTCGATCACCATGCTGATGAGGGCCATGGCGAGCAGGGCCCACAGGATCAGCACGCCGATGCCGACGACCTTCGCCGTCGTCAAAGGCCGGTGCAGAACTGCTGGCGCCGGGCGTGGCGGGATCATTTCATGCGTCACGCTCATCGGGAAACCTCCGACCGCTTGGCCCAGCGTTCAATGAAGCCGAGACCGTAGGAGGAGATCATCGCCAGGATCAGGTAGAGCAGGCAGGCGAGGAAATAGAAGAAGAAGGCTTCCTTGCTGACGCGTGCCGCAACACCCGTCTGGCGCACGATATCGGCAAGCCCGATGACCGAGACATAGGATGTGTCCTTGAGCAGGATCAGCCACAGATTGGTAAGCCCGGGCAGGGCAATACGGATGAGCTGGGGCAGAACGATCAGCACCATCGTCTTGCTGCGGCGAAGACCGAGCGCATCGCCAGCCTCATATTGTCCGCGCGGAATGGCGCGAAAGGCTGACAGCAGCACTTCCGACGAATAGGAGGAAAATACGACCGAGAGCGCCACCATGCCGGCGACAAAAGCGTTGATCTCGACGCGTCCGTCATAACCGAAGAAGGAAAGCACCGACTGGATCAGCATCTGTGCGCCGTAATAGACGATGAACAGCGTCAGCAGCTCCGGCAGGCCACGAAAGATCGTCGTGTAGATGCCGGCGGCGAGCCTGAGCAGCTTTTCTTCCGACTGGGCGGCAAGCGCGATCAGGAAGCCGATGATGATGCCGACCGGCAATGTTGCCAAGGCAAGCGTGATTGTAACCTTGACGCCAAAGGCGATTTCGTCGCCCCAGCCGCGATCACCGCAAGAGACAAGTCCGTTGCCTCCAAGCCAGGTGAAAACGCCGACAGGACCGCAAAACGGGTCAAGTGTATCAAAGAGGGCGGAGAGCCATCCGCTCATAGGATCGTGTTCCGGTTCATATTCCCCTGCGGCTTATGTCGTGCCGCTTTCAAATGCCAATTAAAATGGAAAATTTCTTGAGGACAAGTGCTTCACAAAAATGAAAGCGGCGGAAGGTGACCCTTCCGCCGCTTTTTCACGAGAAAAGTAGATTACTGTTCGCCGCCATAGACGTCGAAGTCGAAATACTTGTCCTGGATCTTCTTGTAGGTGCCGTCGGCACGGATCGCAGCGATTGCGGTGGTCAGCTTGTCGGCGAGCGCCTGCTCGTCCTTGCGCACTGCAATGCCGGCACCCTGGCCGTTGATTTCCGGATCGACCGGAAGCGGGGTCAGGATCTTGCAGCAGGAGCCGGCATCCGATTTGACCCACTCGGTCAGAACGACGATATCATCGACGACGCCATCGATACGGCCGTTGGTCAGGTCGAGCTTGTATTCGTCGGCGGTCGGATAGAGCTTTTCATCCGAATCCGGGAAATGCTTCTCGACATAGTTGGCATGGCTGGTCGAACCCTGTGCGCCAATGGCCTTGCCCTTCAGCGATTCTGCGGTTGCTTCCGTCAGCGGCGAATCCTTCGGCACGGCGATTGCCGGAGGCGTGTTGTAGTACTTCTTCGAGAAGGTTACCTGCTGCTGACGCTCAGGCGTGATCGACATCGAAGCGATGATCGCGTCGAACTTCTTCGACTGCAGCGCCGGAATGATGCCGTCCCAGTCATTGGTGACGAAGGTGCACTCGGTCTTCATCTGGACGCAGAGCGCCTTGGCGATGTCGATGTCGAAGCCGGTCAGTTCGCCGTTGGATTCGAGAACGTTGAAGGGCGGGTAGGCACCTTCCGTACCGATTACCAGCTTTTCCTGTGCAGAAGCGGCGCCAGCGAAAAGCGAGATCGCTGCGATCGACGCGGCAGCAAACAAACGGGTGGAGATGTTCATAATGGTCCTCTCTGTTGGCAGTCCGGCGGCGTTTTCTCGGTTTTTCGCAGCCGGTGAGGGGCGTTTTGCAGCCCTTGTTTTTTATAGATACCGGCTCCGGGAAAATTGCAACGGCATTTTCCATGGCAACCTCGGGCTTCACATCCCTTTGACGGATACCTCTCAACCGACATGTCGCTAAACGGTTCCTGGAAGAAAATGCATAACGTCAAGGGCGGCACTGTTTGCTATGCGCCAAGATGGCGCAGGCATAGTCGCCGATGAATACTTCATTCAAGCACGGTTCAGACTTTGGTCCCGATCATGCGGACCTTTGCGGCCGGCCATAATGGGAACCAAATTGGAACAAATACAGTTGTGGTGCCGCGAAAAACTGCCCGCAAGAGGTGGGCCGCAACAGGGATGACCGTTGGGGCCGTCGCGCGCATCTAGGGACGAAAGCCAGAAGAGGAAAATGTCATGTCGATGAAATCCAGATTGTTCGCCAGCGTGGCGGCGCCTGTTTTGTCCCTGCCATTGTTGATGCAGCCTGCCTATGCCCTGCCATCCGGCATGGATCTCGGAGCGGCGCAACCGGTAGCAGCGGGTATCATCCGGGTACAGGAGCAGGTTCCGGCAGAGGGCGAGGAAATCCCCAAACGCCGCAAGCCGCCGACCGACGAGGGAGAAGGCGCAGAGCGTCCGCGTGGCGAGCGTCAGCAGCGTGCCGAACAGCCCGAAGGTGAACGGCCGCAGCGCCGTCAGCAGCAGGATGCCGGTCAGGCGGAAGAGCGCCCGCAGCCGCGCCAGCGTGAACAGCGTGCCGAGCAGCCGGAGGGGGAACGTCCCCAGCGCCGCCAGCAACAAGCCGATCAGGGCGAGGGCAATGAGCGACCGCAGCGTCGCCAGCAGAATGCAGAGCAGGCGCCTGAACCACGTCAGCAAGCAACACCGGACGCGGAGCAGGCCGAACAGCCCAAGCCGCGCAAGGAGCGTCAGCAGCAGGCTGAGCAGCCACAGACCGAGCAGCCGCAAACGCAACGTCCGCAACGACAGCAGGCGGATCAGGGCGATGCGGTTCAGCCGCCCGCAGCGGCCAAGCCCCGCGCACAGCAGAATGCCGATCAGGCGCCAAAGCCGGCTGAAAAACCGGCCGACAAACCGGATGCACAGCAGGCGGAACAACCCAAGCCAAAGCCTGAACGCCAGCAACAGGCTGAGCAGCCGCAAACGGAGCCGGCCCAAACTGAACAGCCTCAGGGCCGTCCGCAACAGGCCGAGCGGCCTGAGGGCGAGCGCCCGCAGCGCCAGCAGGCAGATCAGGGCGAAGGTGGTGAACGTCCTCAGCGTCGCCCGCAACAGAATGCCGACCAGGCTCCCGTGCCGGCACAGCCGGATCAGCAGCCCGGCCAGA
This sequence comes from Neorhizobium sp. UBA3556, assembly GCA_002376235.1. Lineage (GTDB taxonomy): Bacteria > Pseudomonadota > Alphaproteobacteria > Rhizobiales > Rhizobiaceae > Neorhizobium. Next base: position 272,413 of record DFNX01000016.1, read on the forward strand.
CACCGCGTCAGCAGGCACGGGATCCGAACAGGGCGCCCGATCGTGCGGCAAGCGGCGGCGAGCGAAACCAGCCGAGGCCGGTTGAACAGAGCGCCGAACAGCCGATGCTTCCGGTTGAAAACGGTGCTGCTGTGCTCGACAGCGCCAAGGAGAAAAGGCCCGACCGCGCCCAGAACAACGGTGATCGTCCGCGCCGCGATGGCAATCGCCCGGATACCCGCACGCCCGATCGACGGCAGGCACAGGAGCGTCCGGCTGCGCCCCCGCGCACCGATGCCGATGCGCAGGCAGGTGAGCATGTGACCCGTGAAGACAGGGAGCGCTGGCGCAACCAGCGGCGCGAACTGGTCGAGGAACGTGGCGAGCGCATGGACGGCAGGCCCGATTTCGAGCGGCCGCGCGGCTGGGATGTTCTTGGCCCGATCGCCGGTGCTCTCCTGGGCCAGGGACAGGGGCAAGGCCAGGACCGTAATCGCGACCGCGACCGCGACCGTAGAAACTGGGATCGCGACGATGGCCGTGAGATCATCTCGATCGATAACCAGACCTATGTCCGCCACAATGACAGCCGTCGCTTCTACGAAGACGGCCGGCAGCCGGAATACGAGCGTCTGGGTGATGGTCGCTATCGCGAAATCGTCGAGCGCGACGACGGCACCCGCGTGGTGACAATCCGCAATCGCTACGGCGAAGTCGTGCAGCGTTCACGCGTCGTGCGCGGCGGCAAGGAGTATGTGCTCTATTATGCACCGGAGCTTCTGGAAGATCGTCGGGACTACACCTGGCGCGATCCGGGCGACGACCTGCCGCCGATGCGGCTAGGTGTACCGATCGATGACTATATCATCGATACGTCCAGCGAGCCGGACCGCGATTACTACCAATTCCTGGAGCAGCCGCCGGTAGAGCGGGTCGAGCGGCCCTATTCGCTGGACGAGGTTCGCTATTCCGCCCGTATCCGTGACAAGGTTCCGCGCATCGATCTCGATACGATCACTTTTGCCACGGGAAGTGCGGAAATTCCGATGAACCAGGCAAGCTCGTTGCGCAAGGTCGCCGATGCGATCAATCAGGTCTTGGAAAAGGATCCGTCTGAAACCTTCCTGATCGAAGGCCATACGGATGCGGTCGGCTCCGACGAAAGCAACCTTGTCCTTTCCGACAGGCGAGCGGAGTCGGTTGCCGTGGTCCTGTCGGATGCTTTCGCAATTCCGCCGGAAAACATGACGACGCAAGGGTATGGTGAGCGATACCTGAAGGTGAACACTGAAGCCGCGAACCAGGAAAACCGCCGCGTCACGATCCGTCGTATCACGCCGCTGGTAAAGCCGGTCGCCTCGAACCAGTAAACGTCACTAGGACGCACAGATTGAAAGCCGTCGGCCATCCGGCCGGCGGCTTTCAGCGTTTGGAAAGGCCGGTTGTGCGGATGACGAAGTCGGCGATCGATATGGTGTCGTTCAGGTCGAAGACGGGTAAAGCCTGCTCTTCGATCGGGTGATCTGCCGCGATGGCGACGATATGAGGATCGCTCGGAGCCAGAGGTTCGCGGTTTTTCGATTCCAGTCGGCGCAGCTCTATCTTCGGGATGGCTTCCCGCTTGTAGCCTTCAACCAGCACGAGATCGCAAGGGGCCAGCCGTTCAAGGATCTCGGCAAGTCTCGGCTCATCTGCGCCTCTCAGTTCATGCATGATCGCAAACCGTGCGCCCGAGACGATCGCCACTTCGCCGGCACCGGCCTCGCGGTGACGGAAGGAGTCCGCACCGGGCTTGTCGATATCGAAGTCATGATGAGCATGCTTGATTGTGGAGATGCGGTAACCGCGGGCCGTTAGTTCCTCGACCAGCCGAACGGTCAGTCCTGTCTTTCCGGAATTTTTCCATCCGGAAACGCCGAAAGCGGGGGTCTTATTCATGCAAGGATCTCCGCGAAGGTGCTCGCATGGGCAAGCTCTTCGGGTGTATTGATGTTGAAGAAGGGATCGAGTGAGCCGTAGCGCGCCTGAAGAGGCGGAAAATCCACGGTCACCAGGTGGTGACGGTCGAGAAATGCACCGATGCGGCGATTGTCGCCGTTGAGCAACCAGCGTTCCAGATCCTCGGCAAGAGCGACCGGCCAGAGGCCGAAAACCGGGTGACGGCGCTCCAGCGAAGTGGCGATGACGATTGTTTCTGAACCGATGCAGGCAGCAGTCAGTTGCGATACGAGGTCCAGCGGCAGGAAGGGGCTGTCGCAGGGAGCGCTGGCGAAATGTGCGGTCTCGGGTTTGATAGTCGAATAATGGCGCATGCCGGTGAGAATGCCCGCAAGCGGTCCGAGTTGTCCGGCAAGGCTGTCTGCGACATGAGTATAGGTATCAAGCCCGGGAAACGGATCGGCGGAATTTATGGCGAGTTTCGAGACCTGCGGCGCAAGCCTGCGCACGACATGGCCTAGAATACTGTCCCGGCCAAGCTGAAGCTGCGCCTTGTTTTTTCCCATGCGGCTGGATCGGCCGCCGGCAAGGATGAGACCGGGCGGACGCATCGTCAGCCGCTCGCCGGCGGTGCTGCGGCCGTCTTGGCCGTATCGATGGCGCGGCGGCTTTCGCGATAGAAGGTATAGAGACCGGAGCAGATGACGATGGCGGCGCCGAGAAGAACTGTCATCCCCGGACGCTCGCCGAAAATCAGCACGCCGATGACGAGCGCCCAGATCAGGCTGGTATAGCGGAACGGAGCGACGAAAGAGATCTCTCCGCCACGCATCGAAAGAATGATGGTCTGGTAGCCACAGAAAACGGCAATCGCGGTGAGTGCCAGAAGCAGCCAGTTGAAGTCTGAAATCGGATGCCAGCCGCCTGTCGGGACGATGAGGGCAAAACCGGCGGCCATGACGATGAAAGACGTGAACAGCGTTACATGAATGGTCGGAATATCCCTTGCGATCCGGCGGGTGACGAGATCGCGGGAGGCGGTGAAGAAGACCGCAGCCAGCGGGAACAGCGCATCCGAGGAAAAGCCTTCCGGTCCCGGCTGGATGATCAGCAGCACGCCCAGAAAACCGACGATGATGGCGCTCCAGCGCCGCCAGCCGACCGGTTCGCGGAACAGCAGAGCTGCACCCAATGTGACAGCCAGCGGCAGCGATTGCATGATCGATGCGGCCGAGGCGAAGTCAATTCTGGCAAGGGCATTGAAAAAGCAGAGTGTCGCGCCGAGTTCGAAGGCGGTTCGCAGAAGCACCAGTGGATGGGTGAAGGTGCGAAACGAAAGCCTCGCCCCGAGGAAAATCGAGACTGCGAAGACGAGTGCGGTGGTCAGTACACCGCGCACAGCCATGATTTGCGGAATGCTGAGCTCGTGGGTCAGCGTCTTGACCATCGCATCATTGCAGGAAAACACGGCCATCGCGGTCGCCATCAGCAGCGCTCCCCGCGTGTTGTCCGACAATGCCATGATGATTCCCCCGCCCGTGCTGACCGGTGTTTTAAGGGATAGACCTGTCCGCTGCCAGTGATTTCCCATCTCGTTCCGTCCGCGCGAAAATGTCGCCAAGCGCCATTAACGGTTGTTCAACCGAAAGTGGACATGGTTTGTGAATGTTCCCGCATGATGCCGGAATCGCTTCGTTGTGCACGCATGCAGGCGTGCCTTCAGCCGAGCTAATTGACGGGGGAAAAATTGTTTATCGATCGACTTTTGCAGAGCCGTAAAATTGTCACCAAGGTTCTTCTGTTTGTTATCCCTTTGGTGTTCCTGATCGCTGGCGTCGGGCTTGCCGGATATTACACGGCAAACACGTTGAACGGTCATATGACCGTCACTCGGGCCACGATTGAGAATATCGGCGATTTCGAGCACCTTCAGGCCAGCCTGCAGGACTTTGCTGCCGCGCCCGACGAAAAGACGCTGTCGGCGTTGAAGGCAGATATAGACGCGCAGGAAAAAGGCGTTTCCTTGCTGGAAGGTCTTCTTGCCAACCAGGATGATCGCGAGCGCGTCACGCCTGTTATCGGTCTTGCTTCGGCCATGCGTGGTCATGTCGATGCGTTGTGGTCGGTCAAGCTGCTTCGCGACGAAACGGAGGCCCAGATGGCTGCCACGATGGCGGAGATCGACACACTTGGCACCCAGGTGGCGGCACAGATGGGCAATCTGCGAAAGCAGAGCGACGGCAAGGAACGATTTGCCAAGGGCATGCTGTTCGAAGCCTATGCCTATAATGCCATTTCCGACAGGATCTCGGCCCTGCGAGATGCCATGCGCCGCGCTGAAAGCGATGACGCGGCATTAGATACGGCCAAGCTTTATCTCCCTCCATTGCAGGAAGAGTTCAGCAAGATCAGTGCCCTCGTTTCGGAAAAGATCGCAAAGGCGTTTGACCCTGCCCGCAAGGCCACGGCCAATCTGGCTGCGGTGCTTGGGAATGACGCGCCGATGGCGGACAAGGCGCAGGCTGTGCGGCTTGCCGTAAGCGCTCTCCTGCCGATCCAGCGAGACCTGGATGATCTGACGAGCAGCAGGGCGGTGACTGCCGCCGAGCGGTTCGTCGGTCTTGAAGGCGATGTCGCAGCCCAACGGGAACTGTTGGCTCAGACCGAAAATGCTTTGGGCCGGATCGATGAGTTGAAGCTTCTCGTCGAGCGTATGGGTGGAGCCATGAGCAAGGCTGCACAAACGCCGTTGCTGGAATCCACGGCGGGTTTGCGCACCGTTTCGACGCGTGTTTCCGAACTTGCAAAGACCAATTTCACCATGGCCGGTTTCGGCGTGAAAATAGACCCGCTTCTGACGTCACTTGATGGCGGATCGGCGAAATTGATCGAGATTGCCAATGACTGGCAACAGAAAAGGGCGGCTTCGACCGCCACCTTGACCGCGGCGATGGCTGGTTTGAAGAATTTCGTCGCCCAAGCCCAGGAAGTTGGAAAAGAAGATAGCGAAAGGTCGGCAAACCTTTCGGTCGTCGCCATGGTGGTGGGGACTATTCTGGCGATAGCCGGCGGTCTTATGCTGGTGGAAACCTTACGCGGTCCGCTGCGCAGGGTGACCGAGGTGATGAAGCGTCTCGCCGATGGCGATCTGGAGGTCGCGATCGAAGGCCGTGAGCGTGGCGACGAGATCGGTGATATGGTGCGCTCCGTCACCGTGTTCCGTGATGCTGCAAGAGAAAATATTCGTCTGGAACATGAAGCCGCAGCCGCGCGCGAACTCTCCACGGCCGAATCCGAGCAGCGCGCCAGTGAACGTGCCCGTGTCGCAGCGGAACAGCAGCATGCGCTGACCGCCCTGTCTGGCGTCCTGGGTAATCTGGCCGAAGGCGATCTGGCGACGGGTATGGACGAAAATCTGCCCGCCGATTTCGTCATAATGGCCAGAACCTACAATCAAGCCGTCGATGCGCTTCGCGCGACACTCTCCGAGGTCGGTTATGCCGCACAGGAGATCAATGGTGGGACTGCCAATCTGTCCGCTTCTGCGGATGATCTGGCACGGCGCACCGAACAGCAGGCGGCTGCACTGGAGGAGAGTTCCAGGGCTCTGCGTCACCTGAGCGAAGTCGTGCGCAGCACGGCCGCAAACGCACAGCAGACATCCCGGTCGGTCAACGAGACGGAGGAATTTGCAGTCCGTTCTGGCGAGGTCGTTTCGCGTGCCGTCAACGCCATGGGCGAGATCAGCCGTTCCTCCGACAAGATCGCGACCATTATCGGCGTGATCGATGAAATCGCCTTCCAGACAAACCTTCTGGCGCTGAATGCCGGTGTTGAGGCTGCGCGTGCCGGGGAGGCTGGCCGTGGTTTTGCTGTGGTTGCCCAGGAGGTCCGCGAACTTGCCCAGCGTTGCGCCGGTGCCGCCCGCGAGATCAAGCAGTTGATTTCCGCAAGTGCGATGCAGGTGGAAAGCGGCGTGCAACTGGTTGAGGAAACCGGCGATGCGCTTTCGAAAATCATTGCCCACGTCACCGACGTGCGCAAACTGGTGGCGCAGATTTCCTCCGCTGCCGCCGAACAGTCGACCGGCATCACGCAGGTGACCCAGGCCGTCAACGATGTGGAGCTGATCACCCAGCAGAATGCTGCCATGGTCGAGGAGAACAATGCCGAGATCCGTGGCCTTCGCCATCGGGTCGAGGATCTGACGCAGAAGATCGGCCGTTTCAGAACGGGCGAGAGCGAGCAGCATTACGAGGAGCAGCAACTTCGCGGTTATCGTAGTGACGCTGCCTGACAGGCCAGCGTGAGACGGCATTTGCTGTAAATCTTGAAAGCCGCCCTTGGAACCGAGGGCGGTTTTTCTGTCGAAGCCGCGGTCTTTGGGCTGCGTTCCGCAAAAGTGCTGGAACCTGCGCGCGTCATCCTATAGTTGTTGGTCATGACAGGGGCGTCTGGCGGAAGCCGGGCTGAGAAGCACCCTTTGAACCTGAACCAGATCATGCTGGCGGAGGGAGTCGTTCGGGTCTTCGTCTTTTGCGTCGTATCCCCACGTCCTCCTTCGTTGAAAAAGGAGGCGCAGATGACTGACCATGCCATTCAATCCTTGAAACCCGGCCCGTTGCTGGCCGGGATGCGGCAGAAAAATCCGCTGGTGCAGAACATTACCAATTTCGTCGCAATGAACATTGCAGCCAATGTCATGCTGGCGGCGGGTGCTTCACCCGCAATGGTTCATAGCCCGGAGGAAGCCGGTGAGTTCGCGACTATCACCGCGGCGCTGACTATCAATATCGGCACGATTTCGCCCGACTTTCTCGACGGCATGAAGAAGGCGGCAACGGCTGCGGAGGCGGCGAGAAAACCCTGGGTGTTGGATCCGGTTGCGCATTTCGCAACTAGATATCGGCGCGCTGCCGTGGCCGAACTTCTGGCGTTAAGGCCGACGGTGATCCGCGGCAACGCGTCAGAAATCATCGCGCTTTACGGAGAGCAGGGGGCGGGGCAGGGCGTGGATTCAGGCGATAGCGTCGCGTCTGCCGAGGCGGCAGCCCGCGCGCTCGCCATTCGCCATGGCTGCGTGGTCGCGGTGACGGGCGAGCGGGATTTTGTCACGGATGGTGATCGCGCCGTCCATGTTTTCGGCGGCTCGCCGCTGATGCCGAAAGTGACGGCGCTCGGTTGTTCTCTGACCTGCATTGTCGGTGCCTATGTCGGCACGGTGCCGGACAAGCCTCTCGAGGCGACGGTAGCCGCGCTCGCCCTGTTTGCGGCGGCAGGCGAATTGGCGGGGCGGGACACAAAGGCTCCGGGATCCTTCGCCGTACATTTCCTCGACCTGCTTGCCGAAGTGACGCCCGATGCGGTGGACGCTGTCGCAAGGGTGTTGCCGGTATGAAGCGTTTCGATCTTTCCCTTTATCTGGTGCTCGACCCTGACCTTTGCCGCGCGGTTGGAATGGTCGAGACGGCACGGCTTGCGGTGCGCGGCGGCGCAACCATGGTGCAATTGCGCGACAAGCAGGCGACGACCGCCGAAATGATCGCGGTGGGGCTGGAACTGAAGGCGGTACTTGCCGGAACCGGCGTTCCACTGATCGTCAACGATGACGTGGATGCGGCGCTCGCAATCGGTGCAAACGGCATTCATGTCGGGCAAGACGACATGGCGGCAGTCTCGGTGCGCGCGCGCGTCGGCGATGGAATGATACTTGGCCTTTCCGTCGAAACGGAGGAGCTGGCGAAACGGGTCGATCCGGCAGTGGTTGATTATGTCGGTATCGGTCCGGTCTTTGCCACCGGAACCAAGCCTGACCACAAGCCCCCTGTCGGTTTCGACGGTTTGGCGCGGATCGTGGCGCTGGCGCCTGTTCCTGCGGTCGCGATAGGCGGGGTCAAGGGGGAACACGCCGGTGAGATTTTCTCTGCAGGGGCCAAAGGCCTCGCGGTTGTCTCCGCCATATGCGGGCAGCCGGACCCGGAGGCCGCGACCAGACTTATTACTGCGGAAATCGCGAGGATAAGCAAATGACCATTCGTAATGTTCTATCGATTGCAGGCTCCGATCCATCCGGAGGTGCCGGCATACAGGCCGACCTCAAGGCATTTTCCGCCCGCGGCACCTATGGAATGGCGGTGCTGACGGCATTGACGGCGCAGAACACGCAAGGCGTCACCGCCATACATGCGCTGCCGTGCGATTTCGTCCGCGCCCAGATCGAGGCTGTCTTTTCAGACGTCAGGGTCGATGCGGTGAAAATCGGCATGATCGCCAATGCGGAGATAGCGCAGAAGGTTGCCGCCTCGCTTGAAGCCTATGCTGCGGGAATTCCGATCGTGCTTGATCCGGTCATGGTTGCGAAAGGTGGAGCACCGCTTCTGGCGAACGACGCCAATCAGGTGATCCTCGAGAGGCTTCTTCCGCTTGCGACCATGATTACGCCCAACCTGCCGGAAGCCGCAGCTCTGCTAGGCGAGCGAGAGGCGCAAACGCGGGAAGGCATGGCGGAGCAGGCGAAGCGGCTGCTGCGGCTTGGACCGCAGGCCGTGCTGATCAAGGGCGGGCATCTGGAAAGCGATGACAGCCCGGATGTTCTGGCTGAGGCGGATCGCGTGACATGGTACGAAGGGCCGAGAACCAAGACAAAAAATACGCACGGAACAGGCTGCACCCTGTCCAGCGCCATTGCTGCCGAACTGGCAAAAGGGCAGTTCGTGGTCGAGGCCGTGAGGGTGGCGAAAACCTATCTGGCGGAGGCGATCGCGGCTGCTGATGAACTGTCAGTCGGCAGTGGCCATGGACCTGTCCATCATTTCGTAGAACTATGGAATGAGGGCGTCACCCGCCGGTGACGCTCATGTGCCGGGCGACAGCGGGCCGCTTGTGGGTACGGTCGATGATGAAATCATGACCCTTCGGCTTGCGGGTAATCGCCTCGTCGATGGCGGTAGCGAGAAATTCGTCGTCGTCCGAGGCGCGCAAGGCCGAGCGCAGGTCCGCCGCTTCGTTCTGGCCGAGGCACATGTAGAGCGTGCCGGTGCAGGTGAGGCGGACGCGGTTGCAGCTTTCGCAGAAATTATGGGTCATCGGCGTGATGAAGCCCAGCCGTCCGCCGGTCTCCTTCACCTCGACATAACGCGCGGGACCGCCGGTCTTGTAGGGGATGTCGCGGAGCGTGAACTGGTTTTCGAGGCCAGCACGAACCTCTGACAAAGGCAGATACTGGTCGGTACGATCCTCGTCGATCTCGCCCATCGGCATGGTTTCGATCAAGGTCAGGTCCATGCCGCGGCCATGGGCGAAACGGATCATGTCTGGGATTTCGAGATCGTTGAAATCCTTCAGCGCGACGGCGTTGAGCTTGATCTTGATGCCGGCCTTCTGCGCAGCGTCGATGCCGTCCATGACCTGGCGGAAATTGCCCCAGCGGGTGATCGCCTTGAATTTGGCTTCGTCCAGCGTGTCGAGCGAGACGTTGATCCGGCGCACGCCATTGTCATGCAGTTCCTGCGCATAGCGGGTCAGCTGCGAACCATTGGTCGTCAGCGTCAGTTCGTCCAGCCGTCCGGCCTCGATCTGTTTTCCAAGCGATTCGACCAAGAACATGATGTTCTTGCGCACCAGCGGTTCGCCGCCGGTGAGCCTCAGCTTGCGAACGCCCTTCGCGATGAAGGCGGAACAGAGACGCTCAAGCTCTTCAAGCGTCAAAAGGTCCTTCTTCGGCAGGAAGGTCATGTTCTCCGCCATGCAATAGGTGCAGCGAAAATCACAGCGGTCCGTCACCGACACGCGAAGATAGGTCACCGCACGGCCGAACGGATCGATCATCGGCGCTTGAGCCGACGCTGGATTGCCGAACAGTGGTGGGGTAACGATGGAATTCAAATCAACATACTCCTGATCACCGGAATTTGGTGATCATCGTGGATGAGGTCAAGCTTTACACCGACAAAGCTTCTGGCGCTTTGATCAAATCGACGCGACGCATAGGGTTGCAGCGAATTGACGAAATCCATAATCCTGAGCGAGTGAAATTGGAAGGGCGGATGAGATGACCGAGGTTCTGAACGATAGCTGGCCGACCGAATTGCGTGTGGCCGAGGACAAGAGAACTTTGACCGTGACATTCGACGACGGCGCGCGTTTTGCGCTGCCTGCCGAACGGCTGCGTGTTCTCTCTCCCTCAGCTGAGGTTCAGGGCCACGGTCCCGGACAGAAGGTGACAGTTCCCGGCAAGCGCATGGTGGCGATCCGCAACCTGGTTGCGGCCGGAAACTATGCCGTGCGTATCGCTTTCGACGACGGTCACGACAGCGGGATTTTTACCTGGCGTTACTTGCGGGAACTCGGGATCGATGGTGACGATCTTTTTCGACAATACGAAGAGGAACTAGCTGCTAAGGGCCTGAGCCGAGACGGCGTGAGAGTGCGCTAACAGGATCAAGAAGGGGATAAGCGGGTGGCGGCAGAATCGAATGCAGGTGAACTGGTCCAGGTCGTGGCGCTGCTCGGGGCAGGGGTCATTGCCGCGCCCCTGTTCAAACGGATAGGGCTCGGTTCGGTACTTGGCTATCTGGCGGCAGGTCTTGTGGTCGGCCCATTCGGATTGAAGCTCGTCTCCGATCCGCAGGCCATCCTGCACATAGCCGAGCTTGGCGTGGTGATGTTCCTCTTCATCATCGGGCTTGAAATGCAGCCGTCGCGGCTGTGGAACATGCGCAAGGATATTTTCGGCCTCGGTGCGCTGCAGGTCTGCGCCTGTATCGTAGCGCTGATGGCGATCGGCATGGGGTTCGGCCAGTCCGCGCCCGTCGCTTTCGTGGCCGGAACCGGCTTCGTGCTGACATCGACCGCGATCGTCATGCAAATGCTGCAGGAGCGCAACCATATGCACACGCCGAAGGGCCAGCATATCGTCTCGATCCTGCTTTTCGAGGATCTGGCCATCGTGCCGCTTCTGGCCATCGTGGCGCTTCTGGCCTCGCATGGCGAGACCGTGTCTCTCACCGGGCGCCTGCAGTCCGTTGGTATCGGGCTTGCGGCGCTGGTGGCGCTGGTTCTTGCCGGTCGCTATCTGCTCAACCCCTTCTTCCGCCTATTGGCCAATTCCGGCGCGCGTGAAGTGATGACAGCCGCAGCCCTGCTGGTGGTGCTAGGCTCGGCGCTGCTGATGGATTACGCCGGTCTGTCCATGGCAATGGGCGCTTTCCTTGCTGGCGTGCTTTTGTCGGAATCGTCCTTCCGGCACCAGTTGGAGGCCGATATCGAACCGTTCCGTGGCATTCTGCTCGGCCTGTTTTTCCTCGGTGTCGGCATGGCAGTGGATCTCGCCGTCATCGCCGCCAACTGGCAGCATGTGATCCTGGCGGTCGTGGCCTACATGATCGTCAAGGCGCTGGTCATCTATGGCGTGGCACGGCTTTTAGGCGCACCGCACCCGGAAAGCGTGGGACGTGCGATCCTGATGGCGCAGGGCGGTGAGTTCGCCTTCGTGCTTTACGCGGCGGCGGCTTCGGCCGGGATCTTCGATGCCGAGACGAACGCCGTCCTGACGGCAACGATCGTGCTCTCCATGGTGGTCACGCCGCTCGTAGTGGCGGTCTATGTGCGCATCGCGCCGAAACCGCAGGTGGATACCAGCGGGCTCGATGCCCCGGAGGATATCGCCGGCACCGTGCTGATGATCGGTTTCGGCCGCTTCGGCCAGATCGTCAGCCAACCGGTTCTCGCACGCGGATACACCCTCTCGATCATCGACAGGGACGCCGAGTTCATTCGTGATATCGGCGACTTCGGCTTCAAGGTCTTTTACGGCGATGGATCGCGGCCGGAAATCCTGCATGCTGCGGGTGCCGCGACGGCAAAGGCTATCCTTATCTGCATCGACGACAAGGAAGCGGCGATCAAGATTGCCGAGATCGTCAAGGAAGAATTCCCGCTGGTACCGCTTCTGGCGCGTGCCTATGACCGCGGTCACGCGATCGACCTGTTGAAGGCCGGAGTGGATTACCAGATCCGCGAGACCTACGAATCGGCCCTGAACTTCGGCAGCGAAGTCCTTACCGTGCTTGGTGAAGAGCAGGAGTTGACGGCGCAGATCATCGAGGAATTCCGCGAGACCGACAGCGAACGTTTTGCGCTCGAGCAGATAGGCGGCATCTATGCCGGCCGCTCGCTGATCAAGGGCAATTCCCGTCCTGCAGACGTGATCGCAGCCAGAACAGGTCGTGAGAGAGAAAAGCGCGCGGCAGAGCAGGCTGCCGCTCAGGAGGCCGCAACGTGAGTGATATGCTGGGTAATGAGCAAGGGATCATCACCTCGGTGGACGCATTGAAGGCTATCTATGGCGATGTCGGCGAAGCGTCGATTACCAAGGTGACGACGGTGCTGACCCAGGAATATCGACGGATGATCGAGATTGCTCCCTTCGTGGCGCTGGCGACAGTCGGACCGGAGGGGCTCGACTGCTCCCCGCGCGGCGATCTCGGGGGTGTCGTCAGGGTAACGGATGAAAGCACGCTACTTCTACCGGATTGGCGTGGCAACAACCGGATCGATTCGCTGATCAATATCGTCCGCGATCCGCGTGTCGCCCTGATGTTTCTGATCCCCGGCTCGACCACGACGATGCGCATCAATGGCAGGGCGGTCGTCTCTGCCGAGCCTTCCCTGCTGCAAAGCTTCGAGATGGATGGCAAACATCCGCGCACGGTGGCAATCGTCACCATCGACGAGGTCTATTTCCAGTGCGCTCGCGCGTTGATGCGGTCCGAGTTGTGGAATGTCGATCGTTTCGTCGATCCGAAGACGCTGCCGACACCGGGGCAGCTTTTGAAGGCGGCCAAGGCGGATTTCGACAGCGAGACCTACGACCGCGAGTTGCCCGCGCGCGCCGCCAAGACCATGTGGTGATTGAGAGCGCCCCAAAAGTGGAAAGGCAGGCCGCGCGGCCTGCCTTTTTCATTTTTTGTAGATCAGCCAGTTCTTGCTGAGATAGTGGCTTTTCATGCTGTCTTCGAAGAAGATCGAGCGGTTCCGGCCGCTGTTCTTGGCGTAATAGAGAGCGGCATCCGACTGGGCGTAAAGTTCGCCCGGATCCGCCGCCTGTGCGGCCATCGAATAACCGAGCGAGATCGTCACAGGTCCGTAATTGATTCCGGAACGGGAGTTGCGGAAGGTCCGTGTTTCCAGCGCCCGACGAACGCGCTCACAAATCACCATGACCTCGTCGGGCGTATTTCCCTCGACGATGATGGCGAATTCCTCGCCGCCCGTGCGGGCGACAAAGACATCCTTGCGAACATTGGCACGCAGAACCGAAGCGACGGTCGCAAGGATCTTGTCGCCAACCGGGTGACCGAAATTGTCGTTGATCTTCTTGAAGTTATCGATGTCGGCCAACACAAGTGCCGTCAGCGGCAGAGCTGTCTGATTGTCGAACGAGCTTGCAAGGCGTTCATCGAATGCGCGACGGTTCGATAGTCGCGTCAAGGAATCCGTATTGGCGATGCGCTTGTATTCGTCGAGTTCGCGGCGAACCTGATCCATTTCGTTGGACCGCTGGGTCATGTCGTCGACGGTCTTTTCGCCATGCGCCATCTTGTCGTCCGTTGCCTGGTGCAACAGGCTGATGGCGCTGCGGATGATTTCGGTCGAGAAGCTGCTCTTCGTGTTGATACGCGCCGCCGTCTCGCTGAGCAGCTTTCCATAGCTCTCGAGCGAGTTCTGCTCCTGGCGTAGAAGTTTTAGCAGTGCATCCAGCTCGCCAAGCAGACGATCGTTTGCTTTTTCGATGACCGCTGCCTGCGGACCGCCGAGATAACGTTCGGAAATGGCGTCCAGATCTTCCTGAGTGGCCCTGCTGCCAAGGGCTGCGAGTTCTCGCGTAAGATCTGGATTTGAGCCGATATAGGCTTCATAGAAAAGCTGATAATTGCGCGGAATGGGCGAGACACCCATAGACCGCACTGCATAGATAATCTGCCCCATCAGGTCGCCCGAATGTGGCTTCGATGCAGATATCGTCGTCATAGACGACCCCCAGTTAGACCCCACTACATGGATTTAATAAAATCTTATATTAAAAACTATTGGAAAATAATTAAGGATCTATTTCCCTAAGGCATTCGCTAAGTAGTTTTCAGAGATTTCAGATTTTCTAAAAGTCTTTTCTAATCAATGCGATAATTCGTCATGTATTTTTATTTAGAGAAAAATACTTTAGTGATTGTTGTATTTCTATAGAGAAAATTGCGGTATCAGGAGGCCGCATTCCGGCTTGAATCCGGAATGCGGAACTCGATGTTCGGCGTTTTATTTCGGCCCGATCATGTTTTCCGGACGGACATACTGATCGAATTCTTCATTCGTCAAGTAACCGCCGCCGACAGCTTCGTCGCGCAGGGTCGTGCCGTTCTTGTGGGCGGTCTTGGCGATCTTGGCGCAGATGTCGTAGCCGAGCTTGGAATTCAGCGCTGTGACCAGCATCAGCGAGTTTTCGACGCCCTTGCGGATGTTGTCTTCGCGGGCTTCAATCCCGACGACACAATTGTCGGTGAAGGAGACTGCTGCATCGCCCAGCAACTGAACCGACTGCAGGAAGTTGTAGGCCATCATCGGATTGTAGACGTTCAGCTCGAAATGGCCCTGGCTGCCGGCAAAAGTCAGTGCGGCGTGGTTGCCGAAAATGTGGGCGCAAACCTGGGTCAGCGCTTCAGACTGGGTCGGATTGACCTTGCCTGGCATGATCGACGAGCCCGGCTCGTTTTCCGGCAGCGACAGTTCGCCGAGGCCGGCGCGCGGACCGGAGCCGAGGAAGCGGATGTCGTTGGCGATCTTGAAGAGAGCCGCCGCAGCGGCATTGATGGCACCGTGCGAGAAAACCATCGAGTCGTGCGAGGCAAGTGCTTCGAACTTGTTCGGCGCGGTAACGAAGGGCAGTCCGGTGATCTTGGAGATCTCGTCTGCGACCTTCTCGGCAAAGCCGATCGGTGCATTGAGGCCAGTACCGACAGCAGTGCCGCCCTGTGCGAGCTTGGAAAGGGCAGGCAGTGTCAGTTCGATATTGGCGATCGCCGAGGCGACCTGCGCGGCGTAGCCCGAAAACTCCTGGCCGAGCGTCAGCGGCGTTGCATCCTGCGTATGGGTGCGGCCGATCTTGATGATGTGGTTAAAGGCCTTGACCTTGGCTTCCAGCGCTTCGTGCAGATGCTTCAGAGACGGTAGGAGGTGGCGAACGATCGTTTCGACGCAGGCGATGTGCATCGCCGTCGGGTAGGTATCGTTCGACGACTGGCTCATGTTGACGTGATCGTTCGGATGCACCGGCTTCTTGGAGCCCATGACGCCGCCGAGCATTTCGATTGCCCGGTTGGAGATCACTTCATTGGCATTCATGTTCGACTGGGTGCCGGAGCCTGTCTGCCAGACGACGAGCGGAAAATGCTCGTTGAGCTTGCCGTCGATGACCTCCTGGGCGGCATCGATGATCGCCTTGCCAATCCCCTTGTCGAGGCCTGCAAGCTCCATGTTTGCAACGGCGGCTGCCTGCTTAACGATGCCGAGCGCGCGCACGACTGCAAGTGGCTGCTTCTCCCAGCCGATTTTAAAGTTGCCGAGCGAACGCTGCGCCTGTGCGCCCCAGTAATGGTCGCTGGCGACGTCGATCGGGCCAAAAGTATCGGTTTCGGTGCGGGTCGATGCCATGGTTGCTGCCTTTTCTCCCTGATGCTTTAGCCGGCGGCGCGCGTCCGAAGTGTCGGAGGCAGGCGTACCGTACCGGCGCGGCGCATTACTATACGATTGCCGGATGTCCGCAAGCTGCCACTGCGGCTTTTTGCAGCAGGAGACGCGTGTCGTTCATGACACGCCGATGCAATTTGTTTCGTGTGTTGAGGGTTGCGTTCGATTCGCCCTGAGTGTTTGTCAGTGAAAAATTAACCAATATTTTCTTAACCTTTGCCTCAAACGACGCTTCGCTTGTTTCTGCCTGCCGGAACCGAGAAGTGAACGACCGTTTTCTTTTCATCCCTCACGCGATCAGCTAGATGGCGTGATACTGAAGTCGAGCCCGCCAAAAAGACGCGGACGAAGGTCACGGGGACTACATTGCTGCACACATACAAGAAGACGTCGGTTGCGCTCGCGCTACTGTCGGGTATCTCCATCTTTGCCGGAGCTGCTGCTCCAGCCCATGCCATTACGCTGATGGACATCATTCGTGGCGGGCCCGGCAAGCGGGATGCCGCAGCCCAGGCAAATGCCAGGGCGCAGGAAAACATGCCGAGCGAGCGCGCCCTGGCCGACCCCGAGCCTCTGCCGAAAGTTTCCGGTCCCCGCTATTATTCCTATAAGGCGGATAGCCAGCGTCTGGTAAAGACGGCGGCTTTCGCGTCCTCATCTGCTGGTGGGGCATTCCAGGCAATGAGTGCTGCCAAGGTTTCAGCCCCGGCAGACGTCGCTTCCGCGCTTGAGGCCTTTTACGGCAAGGCGGCTGAGCCGCTGTGGGTTTCCGGCGGCGAGGTGAATGACAAGGCGAGGGCGGTGCTCGCTCTGTTCGAAAGGGCAGGCGATTATGGGCTTGATCCCGTCGACTACGTATTAACGCCGCCGGCGTTGACGACCGCAAGCGTCGAGCCGGTTGCAGCACCGGCAACGGATGCTGCCGCTCCGCAAGAATCTGCTGCTGCCACAGAAGCGCCGGCCTCCGATGTAGCCTCGGCACCGACTGTCGATGGCGCCGCGCCAGCTGCCGCTGAAGCTTCTCCGGCTCCTGTTGTCGAGCAGGCTCCCGTTGCCGCAACCGAACCTGTAGCTGCGCCGGTAGCTGCCCAGCCGGTGGTTCATACGCAAGAGCTGATGCAGTTCGAGCTTGCTTTGTCCGCCAAGGCATTGATGTTTGCCCAGGACATGGTGCGCGGCCGGATCGATCCGAACCGCATTTCCGGTTTTCATGACTTCAAGCGCAAGAATGTGGATCTTGCGCAGACCCTGTCTGCGACCGCGACGGCGGCTGATGCCGCAGCCTATATCGAAGGCATGGCGCCCAAGGGGCCGAGTTTTACGGCTCTGAAGGCCGAGCTCGCGAACCTGAAAGCAGAAGTCGCGAGTGCCGGCGATGACATCGTGCTGCCGGAAAAAATGCTGCTGAAGCCCGGCAACAGCAGTGCCGACCTGCCGCAGGTCATCGCTGCTATCGAGAAAAAGGGTTCCGAGGCGCTCAAGACTGCGCATGCCGCAACGTTTGCTGCTTACCAAGAAACGCCGGAATACACGCCTGAGCTCGTTGATCTGGTCAAATCCTATCAGGGCGAGGTCGGCCTGAAGACGGACGGCGTGATCGGTGCGGCGACATTGCGCAAGATGACCGGTCACTCTCTGGCCGACAAGGTTCAAAAGGTCGTGGTCGCCATGGAGCAGGCCCGCTGGCTGCCGGATGACCTTGGCCAGCGTTACGTTTTCATCAATCAGCCGGCCTACCGCGTCTATTATCATGACCATGGCACCGAGCAGTTCTCGATGCGCGTCGTCATCGGCTCGAAGGCGCATCAGACCTTCTTCTTCCAGGACATGATCAAGACGGTGGAATTCAACCCTTATTGGGGTGTGCCGCAGTCGATCATCGTCAACGAGATGCTGCCGAAGCTGCGCCAGGATCCGAGCTATCTCGACCGCACGGGTTATGAAGTTGCCGTCAATGGCAAGGTGATGCCGTCCTCTGCCGTCAACTGGTACGGTTCGACCAACAACATCTCCGTGCGCCAGCCGCCGTCCAGCGACAATGCTCTCGGCGATCTGAAGATCCTGTTCCCGAACGCGCATGCGATCTACATGCATGACACGCCGTCGAAGGGCTTCTTCCAGCGTGACATGCGTGCGCTCAGCCACGGTTGTGTCCGTCTGGCCGAGCCACGCAAGATGGCCGCCGCCGTTCTCGGGGTGACCGAGCAGCAGGTCAATGCGGAAATCGCCGCCGGCAAGAATGTTGCGGAAAAGGTGACCGCGAATATCCCGGTCTATATTGCCTATTTCACCGCGTGGCCGAACAAGGACGGCGCGATCGAATATTTCGACGACGTCTATGACCGCGACATCGCTGTCGGAAAGGCCTTCGACGCCACGACCAAGGCACGCGGCTGATACGCCGGAATAGTGAGATATAAAAAGAGGCGGCCGGTTGGCCGCCTCTTTTGCGTTTCAGGATCAGGAGGCAACCTCGACCGTCGCCAGCAACTCTTTGACCAGATCGACGGTGAGCGCGTCGAAATGGCTGATCACAGTGCTTGGTGAAAGATCTGCGATCGGAACGTCGGAATAGCCGAAATCGACACCGATCGACGGAACGCCGGCATTTTTGGCGGCCAGAATGTCGTTGACGCTGTCGCCGACCATGACCGCGTTGTCCTTGGTACCGCCAGCCTTTTCGATCGTCCCGAAAATATGGGCGGCGTCGGGCTTGCGGACGGGAAATGTGTCGCCACCGGTAATCGTTGCGAAATGGCTGGTCAGCCCCAGTTCCTCGATCAGCGGGATGGCGAGCGGTTCGCTCTTGTTGGTGCAGATTGCAATCGTCATGCCAGCGGCAGCAAGGCGTTCCAGGCACTCGACCACACCCGGAAAGGGCCGGCTCTTGCCCGGCATGTTTTGACGATAATGATCGACGAAGTTGTTGAACAGCACCTCGGCGTCTGCCTCGTCGAGCTTCACTTTTCGCAATTCGAAAGCGCGCTTGATCATAACCCGCGCTCCCTGACCGACGAGGTGGTGCAGGTCGTCCAATGTCATGGGGGCGAGACCGGCTGGCGCGATCGTGTGGTTGAGACTGTCGATCAGATCGGGCGCGGTATCGATCAGTGTGCCGTCGAGGTCGAAGATGACAAGGGGAGAACTCACGGGGGGATTACCTCACTGCTGCTTTCAAATGGTCCATCCGGTTAAGCACGGGAGGGTGCCCTTGGAAAGGCCATTGGTGCCGCATGTTGGCAGTGAGAAACGAAGGCAGGGGTCTTCCGCTCGCTCATTGAGCCGTGTAAACAGCCTTTCGACTGAAACAGTGGGGAGCGACAGGCGCATGGACGCCCGGGAAATGAAGGTCAAGGCGGCTGCCGCAGCGCTTGAACATGTCGAAGACGGTATGAAACTTGGCATCGGAACCGGCTCGACGGCAGAGGAATTTGTCCGTCTGCTGGCTGAGAAGGTTCATGCAGGCCTGCGTGTTGAAGGCGTTCCGACATCCGAGCGCACGGCACGGCTTTGCCTGGAACTTGGCATTTCGCTGAAATCTCTGGATGAACTTCCGGAACTCGATCTGACAATCGACGGCGCCGATGAACTGGATGCCAACCTGACACTGATCAAGGGCGGCGGCGGTGCGCTGCTGCGCGAAAAGATCGTGGCGGCGGCTTCCGAACGCGTTATCGTGATTGCTGACGAGAGCAAGGTGGTCGAGACCCTCGGTGCATTCCCGTTGCCGATCGAGATCAATCCGTTCGGCCAGATGGCAACACGCATCGCGATCGAAAAGGCAGCAGCGAGACTGGGTCTCGGCGGCTCGCTTTCCATGCGAAAAACCGGTGACGAACTCTTCACGACAGACGGCGGTCACTACATCATCGACGCATCTTTTGGCCGCATTCCTGATGCAGAGGCACTGTCAGCCCAACTGCATTCCATACCAGGCGTCGTTGAACACGGACTTTTCATTCATATGGCGTCCTTAGCGATCATCGCCGGCCCGGCGGGAGCGCGGACGCTTCAGGCTAAATAAAATTAGGAGCATTCACTCATGATCAAATCCGCGGTTTTCGGCCGTGCCGTTGTGCTAGCCGTTCTTCTGTCCGGCTCCGTGGCCATTCAGGCGCGCGCCCAGGAAATTCCGGAGGCTCATCTGGCCGCGGCTCGCGATGCGATCAAGGCGCTCAACGTCACGGATCGCTACGACAATATTCTGCCGGCGCTTGCCGAGAACCTGAAGGCGCAGTTCATCCAGTCTTCGCCGAACTTCCAGGATCAGATTTCCGCGATCGTTAACGAGCAGGCCCTGACGCTTGCCCCGCGCCGCGCCGATCTCGAAAAGGAAGCCGCGACGATCTACGCAAAGAGCTTCTCCGCTGACGAACTCAAGGCGATCGCAACCTTCTTCAACACGGAAGCCGGCAAGAAGCTGATGACCAGCACGCCGCTCGTTGCCCGTGAACTGGGCCGTGCAGCCGAGATCTGGAGCAACGGCATTTCGCGTGACCTGAATGCTCAGAGCACGGCAAAGCTGCGCGGCGTGATCGACGCCACGCCGCTTGAGATGCCGGCAGCCGAAGCTGCTCCTGCGCCGGCCGCTCCGGCAGCAGCTGCTCCGGCGAAAGCCCCGACGCCGACATTGAACCTGCCGAAGCCGTAATCGGCTGAGGAAAGCAGAGACTTTATAGAAAGCCCGGAGCGATCCGGGCTTTTTCTTGTTCAAGAACATGCCTATATGCGGCATCCACCCGTGTATGCCCAAGGAGATGAGAATGACCGCCTATGACTACGATCTGTTTGTAATTGGCGGAGGCTCCGGTGGTGTCAGGGCAGGGCGCGTCGCCGCAAGCCTGGGCAAGAAGGTCGGGATTGCTGAGGAATATCGCTTCGGCGGAACCTGCGTCATTCGTGGTTGCGTGCCGAAGAAGCTCTTCGTTTACGCCTCGCAATTTCACGAGCATTTCGAAGATGCTGCTGGTTTCGGCTGGGATGTCGGGAAAAGCACCTTCGACTGGGCGAAACTGATCGAAGCCAAGGACAAGGAAATTACCCGGCTTGAGGGGCTCTATCGCCGTGGTCTTGAAAACAACAAGGCCGAAGTCTTCGATAGCCGCGCCGAACTCGTCGACGCCCATACGGTTAAGCTGATCAAGACCGGCAAGACGGTGACCGCCGAACGGATCGTTATCGCCACCGGTGGTGTTGCCAACCCGCATACCTCGCTTCCCGGCCATGAGCTTTGCATCACCTCCAACGAGGCGTTTCATCTCGAAACCCTGCCGAAGTCGATCCTGATCGCCGGCGGCGGTTACATTGCTGTCGAATTCGCCAACATTTTCTACGGCCTCGGCGTCGACACGACCCTGATCTATCGCGGCAAGGAAATCCTCTCCCGTTTCGATCACGACATGCGCGAGGGCCTGCATAAGGCGATGGTCGAGAAGGGGATCAAGATCATCCTCACCGATATCATCGAGGACGTCACCAAGGCATCCGAGGGCGGGCTGACGGCGCGCACCAAGGGTGGTGAAACGCTTTCGGTCGATACGGTCATGCTGGCGCTTGGTCGCGATCCCTATACCAAGGGTCTCGGTCTTGAGGCAGCAGGCGTGAAGACCGATGAACGCGGTGCGATCATCGTCGACGAATATTCCCGCACCAGCGCGGAAAATATCTACGCGCTCGGCGACGTCACCGACCGGGTACAGCTTACGCCAGTCGCGATCCACGAAGCCATGTGCTTCATCGAAACGGTCTACCGCAACAACCCGACCTCGCCGGATTACGACTTGATCCCGACGGCAGTCTTCTCGCAGCCCGAGATCGGCACGGTCGGCCTTTCCGAAGAGGAAGCCGCCAAGCGTTACGAAGATCTTGATGTCTATCGCGCCGAATTCCGCCCGATGAAGGCGACGCTTTCGGGCCGCTCGGAGCGCATGATCATGAAGCTCATCGTCGATGCCGCCAGCCGCAAGGTCGTCGGCGCCCATATCCTCGGTCACGAAGCCGGCGAGATGGCGCAGCTTCTCGGCATTTGCCTGAAGGCGAGTGCGACCAAGGACGACTTCGACCGGACGATGGCGTTGCACCCATCGGCATCCGAAGAACTCGTGACCATGTATAATCCGAGCTACCGCGTGAAGAACGGCGAGCGCGTCTGATAGACAGGAAACCAGCTGGCGCGGGTGCGCGTCAGCTGGTGAGCCGTGGCGTGGCGACGATCTTGCGGAACAGCGTTTTCATTGCTTCTTCTATGCCTTGTTCCAGCGTTACCTCGAAGAAATAGCCGGGGCTTGCACATTCGCGCATCTTGTCGGAAATGCTGCCATCGAAGGGCTTGACCCATTTCTTCCAGAAGTCGTTGTCTTCAAGGGGCAGGTAGGTCGTATATAGGACGGCAACGCGAATATTGGCGTCTTTAAGCGCTTTGCATGAGCGGACGTCTATTGGCTCGATACAGCGGCCGCCGTTCACTTTCTTGGTGCAGTCCTTCGGCTTGTAGCTGTCTCCGACACCGTCTGCGACCATGAACACGATCTTCTGTCGGTCCGCTCTGCTGGTGCCGTATCCGGGAGAGCCATAGGTTGCCGATTTGCTGGTGATCTCCTCTTTGATATCGGAGAGCGCGGTATCGAAACTCGTTTGCTGATCGCTGTCGTAGTTCTGATAGGGAATGCTCATTAGCTTGATCTTGTCGGTAGCACCTGCGACCGTCGAGAGACTTTCATTGAGCTCGGCGACTTTGAATAGCTTGACGCTCTGGGCCTTTTCGCCAAACGTGTAGGCTGCCATTCGAAACTGACCCGAGATGGTCTGTGTCGATTTGGCCGACGACATCAGGGCTTTTACGGCTTCTGCAACAACGTCGATGCGGATCGGTATCTTTTTGGTCTTTGCGAGATTGTAATAGCTGTAGGGGTCATCGACGCCATTTTCGGAAACGATATGACAAGCGAAGGCGCAGTTGGCGTCCTTGCCCTTATCGCTACCCGGTTTCTGATACCCGTAGCGGGTTTCGTTCTTCATTTTCGCAATGGCGGCAGTTGTCGCTCCCACGCCCATCGACGGCGTGTTGTCGAGCAGCATGTAGAAATCCATGAAGGCCGGCGTCTGGTACGTTGCCGTTACCACATTCGAAACGGTGATATCCTTCTTGCCGAGCACCTGCATGAACGTGGTCGGCAGCGTGCCCTGGTAGGCAACGCGTGAGGTAATAACATTGTCCATCTTCTGCAGTTGGATATCTACGCTAACCGGGATGTCACTCGAGTTCGTCGAAAACTGGCCGAAGAACAGTTTTCGTGCCTCTTCCGTATTGAGCGTAACGCTGCCATTGCCGGGTATCGCCATCGCCTGCGCGACGGCTGCGGATTTTTCTGCGATGGCGCCGACGGCCGCCGCGTCCGCGGCCGCCGCAAGTTCGGCCTTGAGACTGAGTGCTCTGCCGAAATCAATTGCCAGTCCGGCGACCCCGATCAGCGGCACCATTACCAGCGCTGTTATAAGACCAAAATTACCGGATTTATCGCGCGAAAAGCGCCCAAGAATTTGCATTTGCAGCCCCCCAGCTGATCAATGCCCCAGAATGCGAATTTGTATCGCAAAATAAAGTGAAGCGAAATTTAAGGTAGGGCCGTGTCGCCGAACATGGTTAAGGGGCGATCTTCAAGGGTGCGTTTCGGCAATGGATTGTTTACCGGTTCGATATGCCCAATGCGGCTGGTCAAAGCTTAAGTTACGGTCTATAAGCCGCCTCTATTTTGAAGAGGAAAGTTCGGACCCGGTGGCCCGGATATACAGGTGAGACAAATGGCACAGAATTGGACTCCGAACAGCTGGCGCAACAAGCCGATCCAGCAGGTTCCGGCATATCCCGATCAGGCCGCTCTGGCGGCGACAGAAGCCCAGCTCGCAAAGTTTCCTCCGCTCGTATTTGCCGGTGAGGCTCGCCGCCTCAAGGCGCATCTGGCCAAGGTGGCGGAAGGCGATGCCTTCCTGCTGCAGGGCGGTGATTGTGCGGAAAGCTTTGCGGAACATGGCGCGGACAACATCCGCGACTTCTTCCGTTCCTTCCTGCAGATGGCCGTCGTCCTGACCTATGGTGCCCAGCTGCCTGTGGTTAAGGTCGGCCGCATCGCCGGTCAGTTCGCCAAACCGCGCTCCTCGAATTTCGAGAAGCAGGGCGGTGTCGAGCTGCCGTCCTACCGCGGTGACATCATCAACGGCATCGATTTCACGCCGGAGAGCCGCATTCCCGCTCCCGAGCGTCAGCTCGACGCCTATCGCCAGTCGGCTGCAACGCTGAACCTTCTGCGTGCGTTCGCCATGGGTGGTTACGCCAACCTGGAAAACGTCCACAAGTGGATGCTCGGTTTCGTCAAGGATTCACCTCAGGGCGAGCGTTACAAGAAGCTGGCCGATCGCATCAGCGAGACGATGGACTTCATGCGCGCGATCGGGATTTCGGCTGACAACCAGCCGAGCCTGCGCGAGACGGATTTCTTCACCAGCCACGAAGCCCTGCTTCTCGGCTACGAGGAAGCCTTCACCCGCGTCGATTCCACCTCGGGTGACTGGTACGCGACCTCCGGCCACATGCTGTGGATCGGCGACCGTACCCGCCAGCTCGACCATGCGCATGTGGAATATTTCCGCGGCATCAAGAACCCGATCGGTCTGAAATGCGGCCCGTCGCTGCAGCCGGACAACCTGATCGAGCTGATCGATGCGCTGAACCCGCAAAACGAAGCAGGCCGCCTGACGCTGATCTGCCGTTTCGGTCACGACAAGGTTGCAGAACATCTGCCGAAGCTCATCCGTGCTGTTGAGCGCGAGGGCCGCAAGGTAGTCTGGTCCTGTGATCCGATGCATGGCAACACGATCACGCTCAACAACTACAAGACCCGGCCCTTCGACCGGATCCTGTCGGAAGTGGAGAGCTTCTTCCAGATCCATCGTGCCGAAGGCACGCATCCGGGCGGTATCCATGTCGAGATGACCGGCAAGGACGTAACCGAATGCACCGGTGGCGCCCGCGCTGTCACCGGCGCCGATCTGCAGGATCGTTACCACACCCATTGCGATCCGCGCCTCAATGCGGATCAGGCACTGGAACTGGCCTTCCTGCTGGCCGAGCGGATGAAGACCGGCCGTGATGAAAAGCGGATGGTCGTCAACGGCTAAGCCTAAACAGGCTGAACGTCTCCAGAATCAAACAGGGCCGGCAATCGCCGACCCTGTTCTTTTCTCGCCCAGGTGCTGAACAAATTTCCGGGCGAGTACAAAATTACTGGACGAGAACCGGATTGCGGCACGAAGCGCCGCCAACCCGCACGTCGACTTCGCCGACTTTGACACCGATCGTCGACAACACGCTGTAGAGAACCTGATCGAGCGGCGTGGTGAGAAGCCTCAGCGTGTCGGCCAGCCCTCCGAGCAGGGCGGACGGCACTTCGACCCTCAGTCCCAGAATTTCGACTTCAAGCTGCAGGTTCTTGAGCAGAGAATCGATCAGCGTCGAGACGGTGTTTCTCGTTGAAGCCTGTTTCACCTTTTGGCTTGATATGTCGGAGGGAGAGAAGGAAAGCTGTGTCGCATTGACATTCGTCGCATTGGTATAGGCAAGCGCCGTCAGGCTGAGCGCCGGCGTGGCCACCAACTTGGTCTTCGTTGCGCGCGGATCTTTGCCAAAATTGGCAAAGGCGGATTTATCGACATCGCCAAGCGACAGTTCCAGCACGCCGGGAACAGCTTCGACATTGACCGTCGCTCCGGTGGCCCCGCTGGCACAGGTAATCGACGCCATGCGACCCTCCGCATGGGCGATCTCGATGTAAAGCGGCACCCGGATCTTGATGCCGAGCAGGCCGGTAATGCCATCGACGGTAGTGGTCAGCGCGACGCGGGTCTGGGCTGTGCGCACGATCGAGCCGGTGCGGCCAATCCCGAGCGCCTTCGATCCGACCGGCGGCTCGCCGATAGCGACCGAAAGCGTCAGCCCGCCAAGGCCGGGCACGGTTGCACCCAGATCGAGATCGATCTGATGGCTGCCGCCGTTTGCAGCATTCGCCGTGGCGCTGATCAGGTTAAAGATATCGGTCTGGACGGTCAGGCCGTCGCTCTTTCCGATCAGCCGCGAGCCGAGCGGTCCGATATCCATGATGTCCTTCAGTTTGACGGTGAGCTTTGTCGTGCCAAGCGTCTTTTCCAGCGACTTGAGGATTGCCGCCACCGCCGGTGTGACGCCTGTTGTCTGGCCGATAGCGTTCAGCTGTGTGCCATAGGAAATATCGGTGTTGAGAAGATCGTTATAGGTTCCGGCCGTCAGGTTGAGCTTGATAGCCAACTGGTCGAAGACCTTGAGAAGGTCGATATTGGCATTGGCGAGCGACTGGTAATCCATCACGGATAGCGACACGGTGGTTCCGAGGAGATTGCCGAGCAGGGCGTTGACCACGCCGCCATTGAGGCTCGCCAGCCGTGAGCCGACCGAAAACGAAGCCGTTTTGTCGATCGCAGCGGTACCGCTGGCACTCAGAATCGGAGCCTTTGTCAGTGAGCCTGCGAAAAACAGGCCTCCCTTCTGGTAGACATTCACTTTGACGGCGTCATAGGGCGCAACGCCGGACTGGAAGCGGCTTGCGACCGCAAGCGAGGTGTCCGCCTGATAGCGTCCGCTGATCACTTCGGCATAGGCCTCGAACTTGTCGAATACGGTTTCGAGACTGAAGGCGACCGGCGTTCCCTTGCCGATAAGCTGCCCGTTTTTCAGCACCGGGATATTCTTATTGTTGAGGTTCATGTAGTCCGCGACGCCGGCTTCGGGACTGCTCGGGTTCGCAGCAGCCGAGATGGCCGAGAGATCGGCTGTCGTCTGCAATTCACGCTGCTGCAGGGTCAGGTAGCCGTAATCGACTCCGAGCGCGAGCGCGCTGATCATGATCGGCAGAGATAGCGCAGCCGTGATTGCGACATTGCCGCGGCGATCGCGAAGCCATCTTCTGAAATCCTGCATCAGATGCCCCCGACGCGCACCGTGGCGAACCGCCTGATCTGGCTGCTCGGCATTGCATAAGTGAAGAGATTGAAGATCGGCAGGCCGCTGGCGTCGTAAGTGATGGCAACCGTGAACTGGTTGGGGTTGCCGGGATCTGCCTGTGCGGTCAGCGTCAGCTTCGATTTGTCGAGAAGCGTGCTGTCCACCATCGAGCGGTTGATGAAATCGTTGGCAAGGCTTTTACGCTCTGTATCGCTCAAGCCCGCGACGGCGGTGCGCGCGGCATCCGCTGCCAGCTGTTGAACGGAATGGGCGGCTGCCAGATAGATGCCATAGGCAATCATGGTGAGCAGCGCGAGAAAGAAAAGGGGTGAGACGATGGCGAATTCGACCGCCGCCGCACCCGAATTATTCTTGATGAACCGCCGGATATGCATCCGTGTCCTCCGATCTTTTTTTATTGATTATCAGGATCATCAATTAAGGGATCACTAAAATAGATTTGGTGAATATAAATAAGCGAACGAGAATTTTGACGAATGCGAAATGGTGAGCGACGATCGCCGCTATCTGTCACTAAAAATTCGCCTGCCAAAACCGTTGCGGGGATTGCGTCATGGCATTAAATCTCGGTCATGACCCAGAATGATCCCAAGACTTTGCGCATCGCGATTGCCCAGCTCAATCCCACGGTCGGCGATGTCGCCGGCAATCTCGCTCTAGCCCGCGAAGCCCGTCGGGACGCCGCCCGCGAGGGGGCTGATCTCTTGATGCTGACCGAGCTGTTCATTTCGGGATACCCGCCGGAAGATCTTGTGCTGAAGCCATCGTTCCTGAAGGCTTGCCTCAAGGCTGTCGAGGCTTTGGCTGCGGACACCGCCGATGGCGGACCGGGTGTGCTGATCGGCTTTCCGCGCCAGGGCGAGGCGGGCCGGCATAACTCCGTGGCGCTGCTCGATGCCGGCAAGATCGTCGCGATCCGCGATAAGATCGATCTGCCGAATTATGGCGAGTTCGACGAGAAGCGCGTCTTTGCCGAAGGATCGATTTCCGGCCCCTACAATTTCCGCGGCATCCGCATCGGTGTTCCGATCTGCGAGGAGATCTGGAACGATATGGGCGTCTGCGAGACGCTGGCGGAAAGCGGTGCGGAAATCCTGCTCGTGCCGAACGGTTCGCCCTATTATCGCGGCAAGCTCGATGTCCGTTATCAGGTAGCCTTGCGGCAGGTGATCGAAAGCGGCCTGCCGCTCGTTTTCGCAAACCAGCTCGGCGGGCAGGACGAGCTTGTCTTCGACGGAGCAAGCTTTGCCTTCAACGCCGACAAGTCGCTGGCTTTTCAGCTGAGCCAGTTCGAAACCGCCTCCGTCGTCACCGACTGGAGACGCGAGGAGGGCGGCTGGCGCTGCCAGCCCGGCCCGATGGTTCGTATTCCCGAAAAGGAAGAGGCCGATTACCATGCCTGCCTGCTCGGTTTCCGTGATTATGTGAACAAGAACGGCTTCAAGTCGGTGGTGCTGGGCCTTTCCGGCGGCATCGATTCGGCCGTCTGCGCCGCGATCGCCGTCGATGCGCTGGGCGAGGAGAGGGTGCGCACCATCATGCTGCCCTATCGCTACACGTCCGAGGGCTCGTTCAAGGACGCTGCTGAATGTGCCAAGGCGCTCGGCTGCCGCTATGACATCGTGCCGATCTCCGAGCCCGTCGAAGGGTTCCTGGCATCACTGTCCGACATGTTCGAAGGAACCGATCAGGGGATCACCGAAGAAAACCTGCAGAGCCGTACGCGCGGCACCATCCTGATGGCGATTTCCAACAAGTTCGGCTCGATGGTCGTCACGACCGGCAACAAGTCGGAAATGTCGGTCGGTTATGCGACGCTCTATGGCGACATGAACGGTGGCTTCAACCCGATCAAGGACCTCTATAAGATGCAGGTCTACGCGCTGGCAGAATGGCGCAATGAAAATGTGCCGGCAGGCGCGCTCGGCCCGTCCGGCGAGGTGATCCCGAAGAACATTATTTCCAAGGCCCCCTCGGCCGAACTTCGGCCCGACCAGAAGGACCAGGATTCGCTGCCACCCTATCCGGTACTGGACGACATCCTCGAATGCCTGGTCGAAATGGAAATGGGAACGGAGGACATAGTTGCCCGCGGCCATGACGTGGCGACCGTCCACCGCATCGAACATCTGCTCTATCTCGCCGAATACAAGCGGCGTCAGTCGGCTCCCGGCGTGAAGATCACCAAGAAGAACTTCGGTCGCGACCGGCGCTATCCGATTACCAACCGGTTTCGGGATCGATAAGTTGGCGGAGGGGCTACCCGAAAGGGAGGATACAGCGCGCTCGGGACCGGAATTCTCGGACGATGAGCGCAGCTTTATCGCCATGCAGGCGGCACAACCGGAACCCGGCTCGGCGCTGATGCGCCTGTTCGGCTACAGCGCTTTCTTTCTTCCCGGTGTTTTCATCGGGATTTATGCCCTTGTCGTTCAGAGCTTTCAGGCAATGGCGATTGCTTTCCTGATCGTGGTCACCAATCTCCTCTGGAGTTTCGCAGGTGTCTTTCGTGAGCAGCGTTGGATCCTGCTGACCCATAGCGTGTTCCAGAAGATGCATTCCCTACTGGACGCACGACACCAACGCTAAAAGCGGAAGGTCGAAAAATGCGAAGCTCAATAGAGATTTACAATATCCGCACCCGCCAGAGCCGGGTTGTCTGGCAGACGGAAAAACTATTCGAAGCGCCGAACTGGTCGCCGGACGGTGACTATCTCATGCTCAACGCCGACGGCCTGATCTATCGCTTGTCTCCTCATGGTGATGGCGAGCCGCAAAAGGTCGATACGGGCTTTGCAACGCTCTGCAACAACGATCATGGCATTTCGCCGGACGGAACGCTGATCGCGGTTTCCGACAAGGTCGAGTTTGACAAATCTGCGATCTACGTGTTGCCGGCTGAAGGCGGTAGCCCGAAACTGGTGACGGAAAACCTGCCGTCTTACTGGCATGGCTGGTCGCCGGACGGCAAGACATTTGCCTATTGCGGCATCCGCGATCAGGTCTTCGATATCTACACGATCGGCATCGATGGAGCGAGCGAGACCCGGCTGACTTTCGGTGAAGGACGCAATGACGGGCGGGATTATTCGCCGGATGGCAAGTGGATCTATTTCAACTCCAGCCGGACCGGAATGATGCAGATCTGGCGAGTGCCGGCGGCAGGCGGCGTTGCCGAACGCATCACCAACAGCATCTATGGCGACTGGTTCCCGCATCCCTCACCGAAGGGCGACAAGATTGTCTTCGTTTCCTATGATGCTGACGTCTTCGATCACCCGCGCGACCAGAATGTTCGCGTCCGGCTGATGGATGCGGACGGCGGCAATGTCGAAACCCTGTTCGATCTGTTCGGCGGGCAGGGTACGATGAACTCTCCCAACTGGTCACGGGACGGTGATGAATTCGCCTATGTCCGGTATTTCCCTGCGGCTTGAACGGCCTTGCTTCAGCCGGTTTCAGCCAGCATAAGGACACCCGTCAGGTGCCCATCCTTGATGGGAGAATCGGGAATTCGGTGAAATGCCGGAACGTGCCCAACGCTGTGAGGCGGACGCCCGTCGTATTCATGCCACTGGATCTGTCCGGGAAGGCGGCG
Organism: Neorhizobium sp. UBA3556; assembly: GCA_002376235.1. Taxonomy (GTDB): domain Bacteria; phylum Pseudomonadota; class Alphaproteobacteria; order Rhizobiales; family Rhizobiaceae; genus Neorhizobium. The sequence goes on from DFNX01000016.1 coordinate 302,718, forward strand.
ATGAGCGGATGAAGCCAAGTCAGAAGACCGGCCTGACAGGATGGACCGATCCGCGTGGACGGCGGGCAGGTTGCGCGGTTTGCCGAGTACCTTGAAGGATCAGGCAATCCGCATGCGTTGTTGGGGATAAGACGATGCGACCTGATGATTTGAATGACGGCCTTGTGGCCGCTGAAGCCTTCTCTGATGCCGAACGTGCCGCGGTCTACCGCGCAATCGAGACGCGGCGTGACGTGCGTGACCAGTTCCTCTCAGACCCGATCCCGGACGATGTCTTGCGTCGTCTTCTGGATGCCGCGCATGCCGCCCCTTCGGTTGGCTTCATGCAGCCATGGAATTTCACTCTCGTCCGTGACGAAGCTGTTCGCCAGTCAGCATGGGAAGCGTTTTCACGCGCCAATGAAGAGGCTGAGGCGATGTTTCCCGAGGAGAAGCGCAGCGCCTACCGGAGCCTCAAGCTCGAGGGGATCAGGAAGGCGCCATTGTCGATCTGCGTCACAAGCGATCCTGATCGGGCAGGGCCGGTGGTTCTGGGACGAACCCGTAACAGCCGCATGGACAGCTATTCGACCGTGTGTGCAATCCAGAACCTTTGGCTTGCGGCGCGGGCGGAAGGGATCGGCCTCGGCTGGGTCAGTATCTTCCATGACCGGGATGTCCGTAAGATCCTCGGCATACCGGACCGTATCGAGATTGTTGCCTGGCTATGCCTCGGTTACGTCGATGCGCTTTACGAAAAGCCCGAACTCGCGATCAAGGGCTGGCGCCAGCGCTTGCCCCTGGAGGAACTCATCTTTCAAGATGCATGGGGTCGAAGATAATCACTCCTGCAATTGCTGCGGACCGCTGGATTTCGGATTTGCCAGATCGATGTTTTCTTCCGGAAAGAATTGCGGCCCGACGGAACGCAGCTTTTTCTCCGGATCGTAAGGTCGGTCCGGCGGAAATTGAACCGGATCTTCTTTGGGGGGCGTCGGCGCGTTGCTTCCGAGATGCGTGATGCTGGAATTGGCATCGTTCGGTTTCAGGCCGAACGATCTTGGCTCATCTGCTCTGGGCAAGGCCAGTCCACGGATTCGAAGACGCTCTTTCTCGTCCAGTTCCGTCTGGGTGTCGAGATCAGTCGGCGTGCAATTGTTGGCGCGGATTGCCGAAAGGATGGCGACGCGCTCTTCGGAAGGTTGCAGCAGCGAACGAGTGTTGTTGCGTTGTTCGGTGAGCCCGGCTCGCTCGTCTTCAAGCCTTTGCAGCGTGTCCTGCATGTAGCTGCATTCGTCGGCATCTTCGTGGTCGCCAAAGGTCACGATACTGCCACTGCCGCAGCCCTGCCTGCGCATGTCGATCCGCAGTTGACGGATATCGGCGTTAAGAGCGCTGAGATCCTGCGCATAACGGCGAACATTGCTGGTCGTGCCGATGATCTGCGGCGTGCTGTTGAGGCGCTTGTAGAGATTGGCGCAAACCTCGACGTCGCGTGCAAACGCTGCCTGCGGCAGAAGCAGCGATGCAAGCGCCAAGGATGTCATCGTCTTCGAAAATGTCATGCCTCACCTGTCGCATAGAACATGCGTGGCCGAAACTGGCATATCGAACATGCGGGAAGCTTGCTTCCAAGCTTCCCGCATAGAGTTATTTCACCAGAGCGACCGGCTCGATCTGCGAGGCCTCGACCACGGCGAGAGACGCCATGTTGACGACACCGCGGGACGTGACGGTCTGTGACAGGATATGCGCCGGCTTGGCTGTGCCGAGCAGAATTGGACCGACATGCAGGCCGTCCATCATCGTGCGCACGAGACCGAGCGAGATGCTGGCGGCATCGAGGTTCGGGAAGACCAGGAGGTTGGCTTCGCCGCTCAGTGTGCTGTTCGGCATGGCGCGCTTGCGCAGTGCCTCGTCGAGCGCCGAACCACCCTGCATTTCGCCATCCACTTCGAGTTCCGGCGCATCCTTGCGGATGATCTCCAGCGCCGCACGCATCTTGCGGGCGCTTTCCGAATCGCGGGAGCCGAAATTCGAATGGCAGATCAGCGCGGCCTTCGGCACGATGCCGAAACGGCGAACTTCCTGAGCCGCGAGAATGGCGATTTCCGCAATCTCCTCGGCGGTCGGATTGTAGTTCACGAACGTGTCGGTGAAGAACATCGCGCCGCGCTGCGAGATCAACAGGCTGAGGCCTGCATTGGTGCAGGCGCCGGGGCGCTTGCCGATGATCTGGTTTACGTCGCGCAGGTGGCGATCGTAACGGCCTTCAACGCCGCAGATCAGCGCATCGGCTTCGCCACGCTTGACCGACAGCGCACCGATCACGGTGTTGTTGGTGCGCACGATCGTGCGGGCGGCTTCGGGATTGATGCCGCTGCGGCCGACCAGCGCGAAATAATCCTCGACATATTCGCGGTAACGCGGATCGTCTTCCGGATTGACCACGCCAAAATCGACATTCGGGCGGATGCGGATGCCGAAACGCTGCAGGCGTGCCTCGATGACGGAAGGGCGGCCGATCAGGATCGGACGGGCGATCTCCTCCTCGAGCAGAACCTGGGCGGCGCGCAGCACGCGCTCGTCTTCGCCCTCGGCAAAGATCACCCGCTTCTTTTCGGACGCCTTGGCTGCCGCGAAAATCGGCTTCATTATGAAGCCGGAACGCCAGACGAAGCGGTTCAGCTGGTCGAGATAGGCTTCGAAATCCTGGATCGGACGTGCTGCAACGCCGCTCTCGGCAGCCGCACGGGCGACAGCTGGAGCGATGCGCAGAATGAGGCGCGGATCGAACGGCGAGGGGATCAGGTAGGTCGGGCCGAAAATCGGCGTTTCGCCGGAATAGGCTTTCGCCGCGACGTCCGAGACTTCTTCACGCGCAAGTGCCGCGATGGCCTTGACCGCGGCCATCTTCATTTCCTCGTTGATCGTGCTCGCGCCGCAATCCAGCGCGCCACGGAAGATATACGGGAAACAGAGAACGTTGTTGACCTGGTTCGGGAAGTCGGATCGGCCGGTGCAGATCATCGCATCAGGACGTGCCTGGCGGGCAAGTTCCGGCATGATTTCCGGCGTTGGATTGGCAAGCGCCATGATCAGCGGCTTTTCCGCCATGCGAGCCAGAAGTTCCGGCTTCAGCACGCCCGGGGCAGACAGGCCGAGGAATACGTCGGCGCCGTCGATACTGTCGGCCAGAACCCGATTGTCGCTCTTCTGCACATAGACGGATTTCCACTCGTCCATCAGCTCGGTGCGGCCTTCGTGGACGAGACCTTCGATATCGTGGACCCAGATATTCTCCTTCTTCGCGCCGAGCGAAACGAGGAGATTGAGGCAGGCGAGTGCGGCGGCACCGGCACCGGACGTGACGATCTTGACGTTGGCGATCGACTTTCCGGCGAGTTCCAGACCGTTCAGGATGGCCGCCGCAACGATGATCGCGGTGCCGTGCTGGTCATCGTGGAAGACCGGGATGTTCATCTTCTCGCGCAGCCGGCGCTCGACTTCGAAACATTCGGGCGCCTTGATGTCTTCAAGGTTGATGCCGCCGAAGGTCGGCTCCAGCGCCGAGACGGTCGAGACCATCTCGTCGATGCCAGCGGCATCGATCTCGATATCGAAGACATCGATACCGGCGAATTTCTTGAACAGGACGGCCTTGCCTTCCATCACCGGCTTGGAAGCGAGCGGGCCGATATTGCCGAGACCGAGTACGGCCGTGCCGTTGGAAATGACCGCGACGAGATTGGCGCGCGCCGTATAGTCGGCAGCGGCTTCCGGATTGTCCCGGATCGCGAGGCAGGGGGCTGCAACGCCCGGGGAGTAGGCAAGCGCCAGGTCACGCTGGTTGCCGAGCGGCTTGGTCGCCTGGATTTCCAGTTTGCCCGGACGGGGGTACTGGTGGAAGAACAGCGCCTGTTCGTCAAGATCCGCACTGCTCGGCGGGGCCGACTTCGATTTATCCTGCGCGTCCATGCTCACTCCTGCTTTTAGTCTGTCTTCCCGGTCCATATGGGGAGAATGCGGCATCTCATTACATCAAACAGAGATGTGTAACAGCAGCTATTTTGATCGATGTAAGGAAATCCGAAAGAGATCTGCACACGGGGGAAAAGCCTCCTGTCATCATCCTGAAACAAGACTCTGGTTTTCAGGCGGCGGGGCGGGCTATGAAAGGACGACTTCCGTGACAGCGACAGGTGAGACCAGGAATTTCAGGACCTTGTTCATCTCCGACGTGCATCTCGGCTCGAAGGCGGCGCGGACGGAACTCCTGCTGGATTTCCTCAAATACCATGAAGCAGATACCGTGTTCCTCGTTGGTGACATCGTGGATGGATGGCGCCTGAAGCGCAGCTGGTTCTGGCCGCAGGGTTGCAACGACGTGGTGCAGAAGCTTTTGCGCAAGGCACGCAAGGGAACCCGCATCGTCTACATTCCCGGCAATCACGACGAATTTCTCCGGGATTTCCCCGGCACCCATTTCGGCGGCATCGAGGTTGCTGACCGCGCGATCCACGAAATGGCCGACGGCAAGAAGTATCTCGTTCTTCACGGCGACGAATTCGATGTCGTCGTCCGCAACGCCCGCCTTCTCGCCTATCTGGGCGATTGGGCCTATGACGCGGCGATCGCGATCAACGTCGTGCTGGCGGCGGTTCGTCGCCGTCTCGGCATGCCTTACTGGTCTTTCTCCGCCTGGGCCAAGCTGCAGGTCAAGCACGCGGTCAATTTCATCGGTGAGTTCCAGAAGGTGGTTGCCGACGAAGCGCGTCGCAACAAGGTCGATGGCGTCATCTGCGGCCACATTCACCATGCGGTGATGACCGATATAGACGGCATCCATTACGTCAATACCGGCGATTGGGTGGAAAGCTGCACGGCGATTGCGGAACATCACGACGGAACGCTGGAACTGATCACTTGGCGTGATATCAAGGTGACTGCGGAACTGCATGCCCTGCCGGCACCGGCAAAGACCAAGAATATGCAGGCTGCCTGAACAACACGAAATCTTCACCAGCGACACACTTTGTTTTCGCACATAGCGTGTAGGCCGGTTTTCATTGCAAATGGTGGTGATAGTCTCGAACGACTTTCACCACCATTTGTGATTCCGTGAATATTGCCGCAAAACCGTCTGCCGCCCCGCCGCAGTTTCAGCTTCGTTGTTCGTTAGCCTATGCCGCTCCCATGTCGCTCAACGGCATTCTGGTGCCTTACCTGCCCGTCTGGCTGCATGGCCTGAACTTCAGCGCGATGCAGATTGGTGTGATCCTAGCGGCCCAGGTGGTGTTTCGTGTCTTCGTGGCCATGGGAACGGGATCGCTTTCGGCCCGCGCTCGCGATCCACGCCATATCCTCGCCTGGTCCGCGGCCACATCCATATTGTCCATTCTCGGCCTGATCGTCAGCGGCGATTTCTGGGTGGTTCTTGCGGCCGTGGCGATACAGGCGGCCTTGTTTGCGCCCTACACGCCGATTGTCGAATCGATCTCGATCTCTGGCGTCAAGCGATGGGGATTTCACTACGGGAAAATGCGGGTCTGGGGATCTGTCGGTTTTGTCGTGACGACGCTGATCGCAGGGAGCCTCTCGACCGCTATCGGCAACATCGCGATCCCGTTGATGCTGGTGGCGGTCCTCTTGACCTCGTTTGCCGTTGCTTTCATCGCGCCTCGACTGGACCAGGAACGGGGCAAGCGAACGGTTGTCGCGTCTCCGATGACACCCCGCCGTCCACTCGGCAGTTCCGTTCATCTCCTCCTGATCGGAGCATCGCTCATCCAGTCGAGCCACGGGATGTTTTACGGCTTCAGCACGATCCAGTGGCAGGGCATGGGCTTTTCAAATGCCGTGATCTCTGCGCTCTGGTGCATTGGCGTGATTGCCGAAATCGGCATCTTCTTCATCTCCGGCGCCCTTGCAAGACGCCTCACGCCCTTGGGCTTGCTCCGTTTCGGCTGTCTGATGGCGATTGTGCGCTGGGTGTTTTTCCCGTTCGGCTCGGATGTCTGGTATTACGGGATCCTGCAGATTTTCCACGCCTTCAGCTTCGCCTGCGTTCACCTCGGGCTGCAATACCGTCTGTCGGAAATGGTCGCAGAAGATCAGCAGGCATCGGCGCAGGGCGTTTATGTCGCTTATAACGGTGCATTCCTGGCGATTTCGACGCTGCTTGCCGGCGTCATCTACCGGCAGTTGGAAATCTATGGCTACTTTGCCATGGCTCTTCTGGCCGTGATCGGTTTTGTCGTGCTGGCGCTCGCGACCCGCTCTCAGCCCCAGAGTTCGGGTAGCGGCGGATAGACGAGCGAGCCTTCATAGCGAAGCCCGCCCGGACGGTCCCGGGCAAGAAGTAGCGGCCCGTCGAGATCGGCGTAATCCGTATCCTGCGCCAACAGCACCGCAGGCGCCATGGCGAGCGATGTTCCGACCATGCAGCCGACCATGATCTGAAAGCCGAGCCGCTGCGCTTCAGTCTTCATCACCAGCGCTTGCGTCAGCCCGCCCGTCTTGTCGAGCTTGATATTCACCGCTTCGTAGCGGTCGCGCAGGGAAGAAAGATCGGCCGTCGAGTGAACGCTTTCGTCAGCGCAGACCGGAACCATTCGCTTTATGTGCGAAAGAATCTCGTCCTTGCCGGCGGGAAGCGGCTGCTCGATCAGCGATATCTTCAGCTCGGCGGCAATGGCGAGATGCCGTTCGATATTCTCCTCGGTCCAACCCTCGTTGGCATCGACGATGATCCGCGCATTCGGGGCCGAATCGCGCACGGCCCGCAGCCTCGATTCGTCGTCTTCCGTACCGAGCTTGATCTTCAGAAGCGGCCGCCCGCTGTTCTTTCTCGCATCCTCTCCCATCGCGGCTGCATTCGATAGCGATAATGTGAAGGCAGTCACGATCGGTTCCTGACGCGTGGCGCCGATCGCAGCGGTCACGCTGCTGCCGGATCGCTTGGCCTCAAGGTCCCACAATGCGCAATCGACCGCATTGCGGGCAGCGCCGGGTTTCATCGCGGATTGCAGTCCGTCTCGCGTCAAGCCCGCCTCGATCGCCTTGGAAACCACCGCTATCTCGGCCATCACGCCTTCCATCGTCTCCCCGTAACGACGGTAGGGAACGCATTCGCCCCGGCCGGAAAATCCATCTTCCGAGATGGTGCAGACGATGACATCCGCCTCGGTCTTCGATCCACGCGAAATGGTGAATGTTCCCGCGATCGGGAAAGCCTCGATTGTTGCTTCAAGGTGACGGGGCATCGTTTTAAACGTCCTGTTGTGGCAAATCCGTCCGATGCGGCTATATTGCGTTTTCCCGAAACGCAATCAATGCATTGCGGCAGAGACCATTTGAAGCGAGCACCCGCACCCCGTGAGTTCCAATCTGGCGAAAATCAATACTGAAGAGTTGCCGGATGGCGCGGAACGCTATGTTCTGACGGGTGATTGGCGCAATCATTCCATTGCTGCCGTTCTCAAGGACCTGGGCCAAATCGAGAAATCCGGCGGGAAGGGCAAGGTCGAAATCGACCTGTCCGGCATCTCCGGAATAGACACTGCCGGCGCCTGGCTGATTCGCCGCCTGATGACGGCGAGGAGCAGCGAGGGGCAGGAGGCGACACTATCGGGCGGCAATGGCACGATCGAAGAGTTGATCGGCGCTTTGCCCGAGACGACGCCGGCACCGCCGACGCCCGGTCCCGACAAGCGCAGCATATTCGAGCGCGTTTTCACCCCGCCCGGAAAGCTGGCCGTTGAAGTCGGGCGCGACTTCTACGCAGCGATGAACATCCTTGGCTCCGCGGTCCGCGGCGCGCAGCTGAAATTCGGTCGCGGAGCTGGCGTGTCTCCGGCGTCGGTCGTCACCCATATCGATCGCATGGGTGTCCGCGCGGTACCGATCATCGTGCTGATGTCGTTTCTGATCGGTGCGATCATTGCCCAGCAGGGCGCTTTCCAGCTGCGATATTTCGGCGCCGAAATTTTTGTCGTCGATCTCGTCGGCATCCTTCAGCTTCGCGAGATCGGCGTGCTATTGACCGCCATCATGATCGCCGGTCGCTCGGGTAGCGCCATCACGGCCGAAATCGGCTCGATGAAGATGCGCGAAGAAATCGATGCGCTGACGGTGATCGGCCTCAATCCGATCGGCGTACTGATTTTTCCAAGGCTTGTGGCGCTGACGATTGCATTGCCGCTTCTGGCCATTATCGCAAACTTTGCAGCACTTTACGGTGCAGCGATCGTGGCTCTGCTCTATTCCGGTATTACATTCGATACCTATCTGTCGCGCCTGCATGAGGCGATCGACCATACGTCGATTGCCTCCGGCATGATCAAGGCGCCCTTCATGGCGCTCGCAATCGGCATTGTTGCAGCCGTAGAAGGCATGAAGGTCGGCGGCAGTGCTGAATCTCTCGGCCAGCATGTGACGGCATCGGTGGTCAAAGCCATCTTCGCCGTCATCCTCATTGATGCGCTTTTTGCCATCTTCTACTCCGCGATCGACTTCTAGGAGGCATGGATTTGGCAGACGAGCAGCAGACCATGGAAAGAAAACCGAAGGACGATCGACAAATCGTTCTCTCCGTGCGCGATCTGACGGTCGGTTTCGGCGAGAAAATCGTTCTCGACAATCTCAATCTGGATATCTACCGCGGCGAAATCCTCGGCTTTGTTGGTGCGTCCGGCACAGGCAAGTCGGTGCTGATGCGCACGGTATTGCGGCTGTTGCCGCATCGTTCAGGCAAGATCGAAATTCTCGGCTCGAACTATGAGGAAGCCTCGGATGAAGAGCGCATTGCGCTCGATACCCGGCTCGGCGTGCTCTTCCAGCACGGAGCACTGTTTTCCGCCCTGACGGTGAAGGAAAACATCCAGCTGCCGATGCGCGAATATCTCGATCTTCCGCAGTCGCTGATGGATGAGCTGGCTTACGTGAAGCTCGAAATGGTCGGCCTTCCGCCGGATGCTGCAGACAAGTACCCGTCGGAACTCTCGGGCGGCATGATCAAGCGTGCAGCACTTGCCCGCGCCCTGGCGCTCGATCCGGATCTCGTCTTCCTCGACGAGCCGACTTCGGGCCTCGATCCGATCGGTGCCGCCGATTTCGATGCGCTGATCGCCAAGCTGCGCGATACGCTCGGCCTTACCGTCTATATGGTGACCCACGACCTCGACAGCCTGTTTTCGGTCTGTGACCGTATTGCCGTGCTCGGCCAGAAACGGGTATTGGTGGAAGGTACGCTGCAGGATATGTTCGAGTTTGATGATCCGTGGGTTCAGTCCTATTTCCGCGGCAAGCGTGCGCGCACCGTCGTGACCAATGAAAACCAGCCGCCGGCAGACGCAGGCCCGACAGACGCAGGGAAGTGATCTAACCCATGGAAACCAAAGCAAATTACGCCCTGGTGGGTTTCTTCACGCTCCTCGTGATCGCAGCCGCCTTCGGCTTCGTCTACTGGATGGCGCAATCCGGCCGCGGCGGCCCTATGGCCGAGCTTGCGATTCGCATTCCCGGCTCCGCAAACGGCCTTTCCGTCGGCTCCCCGGTTCGTTTCAACGGTATTGCCGTCGGTTCCGTGCGTGGCCTGACGATCGATCCGGATGATCCACGCTATTCGATCGCCTTTACCGAAGTGCGCGCCGACGCGCCGGTCTACCAGACCACCAAGGCAGTGCTTGAAGTGCAGGGGCTGACGGGTGCTGCCTATATCGAGCTTTCCGGCGGCGCCAAGGGCGAGGAAAATATTCTGAAGAAATCGATGGAGGCAGGTCGCCCGGCAGTGCTGATCGCCGACCAGTCGAGCGTGACAAACCTTCTGGCGACGGCCGACAAGATCCTTGAACGGGCCGATCAGGCGATCGGTGACATCCAGGGCTTTGTAGGCGATGCACGAGGGCCGCTGACCCAGACGATCCGCAACGTCGAAACGTTTACCGCCGCACTCAGCAACAATTCGGGCAATATCGACGAGTTCCTGCACAGCCTTTCCACTCTGTCGTCAACCGTCGACAGGGTTTCCGGCACGCTCAACTCGACGCTTGAAGCCGCTGACCAGTTGGTTCGCGCCATCGACGCGCAACGCATCAACCAGATCGTCGGCAATGCAGAGCGTGTCACGCGCAATGTTGCCAATGCATCCGAAAACTTCGGTCCGCTGGTGGCGACTGTCCAGACGACAGCGACGAATTTCGCCCAGGTCGGCGCAGACGCACAGAAGGTGCTTAATCGCGCGGATAGCCTGCTGGCTGCGGTCGATCCGAGCCAGGTTGGCACGGCGATCCAAAACATCTCGGCGGCGTCGGAAGATGCGCGTCAGACACTGGCTTCGGCCCGCAGTGTGGTTGACGATGTTTCGCATCGCTCCGAGGACATCAACAAGGCGATCACCGATTTCACCGAACTGGCGACCAAGCTCAATAATGCATCGAGCCGCGTCGATGGCATCCTCGCAAAGGTCGATGGCCTCGTTTCGAGCGATGACTCCCAAGGCCTGTTTGCCGAAGCGCGCAAGACGCTCGAATCCTTCCGTACCGTGGCTGACAATATCAACGCGCGCGTCGGGCCTATTGCCGACAACCTGCAGCGTTTCTCGTCCAGCGGCCTTGGCGACGTGAAGGCGCTCGTGGACGACACGCGCCGCACGGTGAACTCGCTCAACCAGACCATCACCAATTTCGACCAGAACCCGCAGCGTTTGATCTTCGGCGGCGAGACCGTCAAGGAATACGACGGCAGGACGAGACGTTAAGGCTAAAGGGCCAAGGGCAGGAAGTTCATGAGCGTATCCAAGTCTCCTAAAATCCCGGCCGGCCGCCGTTCCCTGGCTCTGGCCCTGCCGATGCTTGCGGCGCTGTTGAGCAGCTGTGGCACCAAGGCAAACAACGACACGTTCGACCTGTCGCTGACGCCCGCAACCTCCGGTCCCTCGGTGAAGAACCGCCAGATCCTCGTGCCGGAACCGACTGCGGTAAAAATGCTGGACAGCGAACAGGTCGTCGTCCGCGTCTCTCCGTCGGAGGTGCAGTATCTCGCCAATTCCCGCTGGGGCGACCGCCTGCCGCGTCTGGTTCAGTCCAAACTCGTTGAAGCCTTCGAGAATTCCGGCCGTGTCGGCGGTGTCGGCAAACCGGGGCAGGGACTTGCGATCGACTATCAGGTAGTCACAGACATCCGCGCCTTCGAAGTCACGACCGGCGGCAGCCGTGTCGCCAATGTCGAGATTTCGGCAAAGATCCTCAATGATCGCAATGGCAGCGTCCGCGCACAATCCGTCTTCAAGGGAACTTCTCCGGTTCGCGGAACCGAGAACAGCGATTTTGTCGAAGCGCTTGACCGCGCCTACGCCAAGGTCGGCGGCGAGATTGTCGACTGGGCATTGAAATCGATGTGATTTTTAAGCGGGCACGCTAAGCTTCCCTGGTCCGAATCGATTGAGATCGTTCAGGGAAGGTGCCGATGCTGATCATTCTTGCCGGTTTGCCGGGGAGCGGAAAGACAACACTCGCAAAAGCACTGGCGCGCCGGCTTGGCGCTGTTCATGTCCGCGTCGACACGATCGAACAGAATATCCGCAACACGGGCGCCGAAGTCGGCCCTCTTGGATATATGGTCGCCTACGGGGTGGCCGAGGATAATCTTGCGCTTGGACATATCGTTGTCGCGGATTCGGTAAACAGCTTGACGATCACCCGCAGGGCATGGCGCGCGGCAGCCGAACGGCAAGGCGTGCCCTCAGCTGACATCTGGGTCAGGTGTTCGGACAGAAACGAGCATCGCCGCCGCGTCGAGACGCGCGTGACCGACGTTGCGGGATTGGTAAAGCCCGATTGGGCTGCGACCGAGGCGCGTATTTTCGAAAGCTGGGAGACCGAGCCGCTTATCGTCGAAACGGCCGGCCGCTCACCGGAAGAGATCGCTGTCGATCTGATCTCCAGATTGCAAATGGAGGAAGGCCTCGCCGCAACGTCGGACGAATGATAACCGTTCTCTGTCTTCACGGAGGAGAGGTTCCTGTACAGGGGGCATCACACGCTAAACGCCAAAGTTTGGTTTCGGGCCCTTGCGGACGTCTTACCTGCAATCTTCATAGTCTAGCGAAATTCAATCGACTGGAGACTATCGCATGTTTCGCAACGTGGTTCTGCTATGCGCGGCCATAGTTATCAACGGAAGCGGCGCTTTGGCCGAAGAGAATGTCCCCACCAAGATTTTTCGCTACGCCATCCTCATCGACCAACATGAGCCAATCTACGGCGAAGTGACGTGTTCGAAATATCCGTGCCAGTTGGTTGACCACAAGAATCCCGACATCGACCTCTCTCTTAGCCGCTACGGCGACACCACCGTCCGCCCGATCGTCTATTGCAGGCCAGAAAACTGTTTCATTCCCTATCGATCCGTGAACATCGACTTGAGCCAAACCGGGAAGCTCCTCAAGTTTAGCTTGCGCGAAGGTTCCGAGCCGGGGCGTCAGGCAGTCCTTCTTCAAAGCCGCCATCTGGGCGAGATCATCATCGCTTTTTGATTTCTGATTACCGCTAATGACGCTTCTGCGACATAACACCTAACTGCTCATCGCAGACCAAACGCCCGGATACGCAAGATCATCACAATCTCTCGGAAATGAGCCGCAAGCCGAAGGCTGCAAGCAGGGTCCCGATGCCGCGCTCGATCCAGCGTCCGAAACGCTCGTAAGCCTGCCGCGCCGTTCTGCCGGACAACAGTACCGTCACGAGACCGTACCAGAGGATTTCGAGCGCAAACCCTCCAAACAGGATTGTCAGCTTGACCCACATGGCAGTCTCCGCCGGGACGGCGACGGCGTATAGGCCGATGAAGAAGGCAATCCCCTTGGGATTGGAGAGGTTCACCAATATCCCCATCCGCAGGCCCCGCAACAGGCTTCCTGAAACGCCGCCTTCCCGGGACACGGCTGCTTGCGACCCAGCCGACATCCAGGCCATCAGGCCCAGATAGACAAGATAACAGCCGCCGGCGATCTGGATCAGACCGGCAAGCCAGCTGACGCGAGTGAGAACCAATACAAGTCCGGTCATAGACAGGACGGCGTAGAATGTTGCCGCGATGGCAAGGCCGAAGGTTGCACCGAAGGCTGAAGAACGCGCCCCTGACACTGCCAGCCTGCTGATGAGCGCGAAATTCGGTCCAGGACTAATCACCACGGCCGCATAGAGCCCCAGTGTCGTGAGTATGATTGTCAGTTCCGTGCTCATCTCAGCCTCTGCTCCACCGATGCAACGCCATGTCCTCACGTTTTCATGTGGCGGCAGATGAGCCCGCGTTTGAAAGCGGTGTCAATAGCAGCAAATATCGCTTCCGCCTCATGATGGACTTCGGCCCGAAGCGGTCAATGCCCTCGGACTGCTGAGCAATCATTTTCCCCGGATGATCAAGAGTGAGATCACCACCCCTCAAATGAAAAGGCCGCCCCGAAAGGCGGCCTTTTCATGTTTGTCAGTTGTCTTGTTCGATCTCAGCCGAAACGGCCGGCTGCGTGGGCAAGCATCGTGTAGACCTTGCCGGTATCGGACGTCAGATAGCTCTGGGTCACGGTGCGGTCGCGGTCGGTGCGGGCAACGTCGGCGAGCAGCTTTTCGAAGTCCGAAATGTAGCGGTCGACGGCGGTGCGGAATTCCGGCTCGCGATCGTATTTGCGCTTGATGTCGTCGAATGTCTGCTGGCCCTTCAACGTGTAGAGCCTGCGGGTGAAGACATCGCGCTCGCCGCGCTGGTAACGACGCCACAGATCGACGGAGGCGTCATGATCGATGGCGCGGGCGATATCGACCGAGAGCGAATTCAGCGATTCCACCATGTGACGCGGGTTGCGGTTGTCGCCATTGGCAGTCCGCGGTGCCTGAGCCGGCTCGGCTGGGCGGGCAGCCGGTGCGCGGGCAGGAGCCTGACCTGCGGTCTCGTCACGCGATGCACCACGCAGGAGATCGCTGATCCAGCCGCCCTGGCCGGCCGGAGCCGCCGGCTCGGCAGGACGCGCAGTCGGCGCAGTAGGCTGAGCTGCAGGCTTGCCTGCGGGCAGGGTGCCGCGCAGCATGCCGGCGGTATAGGCATCGTTGCGGGGCTGTGCCTGAGAAGGAGCCTGGGTCTGAGCCGGCTGCTGGGCGATTTGCTGCTGCGGACGAACCGGAGCAGCCGGGGCGCTCGGTGCCTTGGCCTGGCTCGCTTCCGCCACTTCGAGCTGCTGCGAAGAGCGGCCGACGAGCTGCGAGATTTCCTGCAGGGCCTTGATCTGCTCGGATACCGCGCGACGCATGGCGGCAGCGCTTTCCTTGGCTTCTTCCGGCAGGTCGAAGGCGCCGCGCTTCAGTTCCGAGCGGGTGGCATCGAGTTCCTGGCGGATATCCTGCGCCGAGCGACGGATCTCGTCTGTCGCGCCGGAGAAACGGCCGACCGCTTCCTCGACAGACTGGCGCAGGCTCTCGCGAAGATGGTTGGCGGCCGCGTCCGAACGCTGGGAGGCCTCGCCCATCAGGCGTTCGACATCGCCAAGCGAACCGGAAATGTTGCCGCGCATATGCTCGGCGATTTCGCGGGCACGCTTCTCTGCATCCGAAAGCGTCGTCTCGATCGTACGGTTGGCTTCTTCACCGGCGTCAAGCAGGGCGGCGCGCATGACCTGAGCGGTATTCTCGGCGCGCTGCTGGGTCTCGCCAAGGCGGCGGCCGATATCGACAAAGGACGCATGCAGGCCTTCACGCAGCTTGTCGCCGACATTGGCCGTGCGTTCTTCTGCGCGCTCGAAGGCACCATCCACCAGCGCGGTGAGGTTGCGCAGTGTTGCTTCGATCTCGTCGGAGCGCTTGACCAAGCCGACAGACAGGCTGCGCAGTGCATCCTGACGTTCGTCCAGCGTGCTTACGAGGTTCGACTGGGCAGCATTGAGAAGCTCGGATGCCTGGGCGAGAACCTTCGAATGGTCCTCGAACCGGCCGACGATACCGCCGACCTGGCTGAGTGTCTGGCCGGAAATATTGACCAGCCGATCGATGTTGTTTTCGAGAAGACGCGTGGAGCCGGCAACCAGATCTGCTGCGGAACCTGCCGAATGGGCGAAGCGCGATGCGGTCTGATCGAGCTTCTGATCGGTCGCCGCAAGCTGTTCGGCCGCATTCTCAACGAGAGTGGCGATGTGAACATTGCTGCTCGAAAGCCGCTCGATAATGCCGTCGACATTGGTAAGCAGGCTCTGCTCAGCGCCGCGAACCATGTGGGCTGCTGCCTCGGTGCGCTGGTTGAGTGCTGCAAGCGTCTCGTTGGTGCGGGCCGCAATGGCATCGACCAGCGCGGCGTTCTCTTCACGGATGCGGGCGCTGGTTTCCTTCGCGGCCGAGGCGAGACGCTCGGCGCTCTGCTGCGACGAGGAGGTCAGCCATTCGGCAGTCTGCTGTGTTGCAGCCGTCATGCGCTCTGCACTCTGCTGAGAGGCGGATGTCAGGCGATCGGCACCTTGCTGGGCTGCTGCTTCCATGCGCTCGGCGGCGGTCCGGCCGGTTTCGGCATAGGCCTCGACCATCGGCTTGGCCTTCTCGTCGAGCAGGCGGGACAGTTCTTCCGAACGGCTTGCAAGCATCGAGTTAAGGTCGCGCGAGCGGGTGTCGAGTGCGGTGCGGATCGCATCGCCTCGGGCTGCCAGCGCGCGGTCGACGGCATCGAGCGCCACATCGAGTTCGCCTGCGGCATCCGAAAGTGTCGAGCGGATCGACTGGCCGCGATTGTCGAGAGCCTGTTCGGCATTTTCAAGCGCGCTAGAGATCGCGTTGACCTGCTGCTTCACCAGCTTGTCGGCTTCCGCCACCTTGCTGACGATCGCGCTTCCGGCTTCGGAGAAGGCCTGAGCCACGGTTGCGGCCTGGCCGGCGAGGCGGCTCTGGGTTTCGGAGATGCGCCCGACGATCTCGTTGGAGCGGTCCTCGATCGAACGGGTGAACTCTTCGTTGCGGCTTGTAAGTTCCTGGGTGAACTCGGAACCGGCACGTGACAGCGTTTCGGCAGACCGGCTGGCTTCGCTGTTCATGCCCTGACCGGCTTCGGCCACAGCATCGCGAAGCGAAGAAGCAAAACCGACAGCTTTGCCTTCGATGGTCTTGGCGACGTTTTCGAGACCGAAGGAGAGAGCCCGGTCCATAGTGCCGAAACGTTCTTCGATATGCGCCGTGCGGCCGTCGAGGGTTTCCGCGATACGGGCAGCAGCGTCCGTGCTCGTCTGTTCGAGTGCATTCGTCCGCTCGTCGATCGCGCGGGTGATCCTTTCCGCGGCCTCGCCAGTAGCGCGTTCGATCTCGATTCCACGGCTGTTGACGGTCTCGGAGACTCGGTCGGCTGCAGCGTTGGAAATGCGTTCCAGTTCGGCGGTGCGGGCGGCAAGTGCATCGGCAAGGCTGCTTCCGGCACCATCGACAATGGCGCTGACGCTGAGAACCTCATTATGGATGCGATCCTCAAGTCCGCCGAAGGTGACTTCGATACGGCTTCCGGCGCTGTCCAGCGCTGTCGATACGCCACCGACGGTCTGTTCGACGCGCGAGGTGAAGGCGTCCGTGGACTGGCTGATTTCACGCGCCGCATCGCTGATCTGGGTTGCGATCGAACCGACATTGTCACGCAGGCGGGTGTCGAGCATTTCGCTGGCGGTGTCGATCGTGGCACGCAGGGCTTCCTGCTGGCTTTCCAGCGACATTTCCAGCATGCCGGCACTGGTTGCGATCGTGGTGCCGATCGAGGTCGCCTGATCCATCATCATGCTGTCGAGCTGTTCGCGAGAATCGGACAGGGTGCCGGAGATCGTGGCTGCGCGTTCATCGAGCGTCGTGCGCAGACGGTCGTGGCCGGCATCGAGCGTTTCCGACATGTCGCGGCTTGCCTGGCCGAGCACATCCGCCATGCGCAGATGAGCCGAACCGACAGCATCGTTAAGCTGCTCGCCACTGGTGGCAAGCGTATCGCCGATCTGGCGCGCGGCACTGCCGAGCGTGCCGGAAATCTGTTCATGTCCGACATCGAGCGACGAGGCGATCTGCTCGTGAGCAGTGCCCATGGTGGCAACCATCTTCTCGTTAGCGGAACTCAGCGATTCTGCTATCTGCTCGTGGGCTGCACTGAACGACGAGGCCATCTGTTCATGTGTTGCGCTGAACTGGTCATTGGCCACTGCGAGCGACGTATCCATGCGCAGCAGGCCATCGGTCATCGTCGCATCGAAGCGCTCGGTGCCTTCTGACAATGCGGTCTCGATCCGGCCGGCAGCACCGCCAACCGTCTGTTCGAGGCGATCACCGCCGCTCTGGAGCAGGCTGGCAAGCTCGGACGTGCGGCTTTCGAGCGAGATGTCGAGATTGAGCTGGTTGTCGGCAAAGGCTTCGCGGATCGCTTCGGCGCGTTTCGCAAACGCTTCTTCAAGACGGGTATCCGCATCGGCGACGCTGTTGACGACATTTGTCGTGTGGTCGGTGAGTGCGGTCGTCAAGCGATCTTCATGCAGCGACAGCGAGGTGGCAATTTCCATCGACTTGTCGTCGAGGATTTCCGACAGACGATCGCGGTTGGAAGCGAGCGTGGTGTCGAGCGCGGTTGCACGCTTGTCCATCTCGCCGGTCAGGCGAATTTCGCTTTCGGAAAGCGCGCGTGTGATAGCTTCGCTCTTCTGGTCGAGAATGGACGCCAGGCGATCAGGCGTTTCCGCCATCAGCGACTGCAGGGCGCCCGCCTTCTCGTCTACCGCGCCGGCGAAGCGCTCATGGCTTTCCGTGACAGAGGTTATGATGGCCGAGGTGCGGCTGGAAATGCTGTCTTCGAAACGCTTCTGGCTGTCTGCAAGGCTGGCGGAAATCTCGCCGCCACGCGCTGCCATGATCATGTCGATCTTGTTGTGTGCATCGCCAAAAGCGCCGCTGATTTCGCTGCTGCGTGCGGCAAGCGCCTCGGAGAACTCCTTCGAACGGCTTTCCAGCATGGAATCGAGCACTTCCTGGCCGGTGCCAAGCGTCGTTGCAAGCGCCAGCTGCTGATCGGTCAGTGCGTTGCCGATCCGCTCGATGCTGGACGAAAGAATGCCGTCGATCGCTTCATGGCCACCGGCGACGGTCTCGTTGATGCGCGCAAGGCTGTCCATCAGCTTGCTGTCGAGGCTGCCGGCGCGCTGGTCGAAGGCTGTGGTGAACTGCGAAAGACCTTCGTCGAACGACGTGCTGAGATGGCCGATCGTCGTGTGCAGGCGTTCTTCGAAGAAGCCGGTACGCAGGTCGAGATCCATGACTGCATCATCGGCTGCGGACTGCAGGCTCTGACGGAAGGAACTGCTCTTGTCGTCAAGCGAGCGATTGAGAGCGGTCAGCACGCCATCGAGCGAGCCGGTGATCGTCTTTTCGCTGTTCGACAGACCCTCGGTGATTTCGCGTGTGCGGGCAATCAGGGTTTCGTTCAGCTGTCGCGTGCGGTCGGCAAGCGCCGCATTGAGCTTTTCTGTGTTGGCGTCGAGGCTCGATGCACGCGTCTCGAAGGAGGAGAGGATCGCATCACCCCGTTCAGACAGGGTTGAGCTCAGCATTTCCATGCGGATGTCGAATTCGGTCGACATCGCTATCCCGGAGGTCGTCAGCGTGTCGATCAGGTTTTCCGTCTTGGTGGCAAGCAGAGAAGCCAGCGCTTCGCCGGCCGCATCCGACTTTTCCATCAGGGCTGCGGCGCGGGTGTCGATCATCGAGGCAAAAGCCTCGCCGGATGTGGCAAGGCGGATCGAGATTTCTTCGGTTGCGAGCGCCAGTTCTTCCTTGAGCTGGTCATGTGCGCCGACCATCGAGGAGCGAATGCGCTCGGCGTGGTTGACGATCGCCTCGCGTTCCGAGCCCAGTTCCTGCACGAGGCCGCGCACGCGCATCTCGTTGTCGCTATAGCTGCGCTCCAGCGCATTGACTTCGGAATGAACGAGAACTTCCAGTTCGGCAGCGCGCGCAATCGTACGCTCGATACCTTCATTCATTGCCGAGACTTCGCGGCGCACGGCCTGACCGACGCTCATGATCCGCTCGGAGGCAATGGTTTCCGGCTCGGAAAGACGCAGAGCGACTTCGGCCATGGAACGGGCAGCGTTTCTTAAGTCCTGCGCACGGGCCATCATGATGGCGAAGGCGAAGAAGAGCAGAATAGGGACAAGAATACCCACTACAAGCGCAACGAGACCCGGAGCGGCGAGAACGCCGGCAACCGAGGTGATGTCCCAAAGTGCGCCACCATAGATCAGTTGACCGAGGCCGACACCGGCGACAGCCCAAAGAAGGGAGATGATCGACGCGTTGCGGATTGCGCCGCGAACCGAGCCGCCATCCAGCGCACGCATGATAGACGCCGTGTTGCGGCGGCCGGCATCATTGGCAGGCTCGAAGGCGGGCTGACGCGGTGCCGGGTCCGCTGAGGACTGGCGCGATGCTTCTGCGGCCGCTTCGCGGCGGGGGGCAGCTGCTTGTGACGGGGCAGGGCGGGATCGTGGCTTGTCAGACACTCTGGCCTCCGAGGCGGACGAGGGGGACTTGTCGCGGGGCGGTTCATCGTTGAAATCGATTTTCAAGGCGTCTTCCAGTGCCTGGAATGCCGTATCGTCGATCGTTTCATTCGTGGTGTTCTTCGCCATGCGGTTACGCCTCGTTACATACACGCCCGGCATTCCGCTCGACTTGCTGCCGCCTGCAGATCGATGAGCGGAATACTCATGCCGGAGATCGTCAGCCCTAGAGCTTCGGATGACCTATTACAATTTCATTCGACGGTCGTTCTTTCAAATGGATGATAATGAAAGCTTACCGACCGTCCCACATCGGTCACCGCAATGTTCCGGTGACCCACTCAACCGTATTGTAGTGGCACAATCGGGGTTTTCGCACAAACAAAACGCGTCATCGTGATACCGGCTGACGGATCTTGTTAACAGGATTTAAACCACGTCTCAGAGTGAAGCCCCTGCAATACCGGCACTTTAACGCAAATTAACCATTCGCGAAGATTTGCGTCGCGTTTGTGCCGAAATTTAACGGGATAGCTAGGGCTCCGACGGACAATTCGGAGTTGAGATCATTATAAAGCAAGGAACCAGGCAAATGGCAACCGCGGCCCATATCGCTTTCGAAGCTCCTGACAATCACAAGGCGGCATGCCTGTCTAAGGAGCGTCCGATCGATCTCGTTCATCTGGCAAAACAGACGATGGGCGATAAGGCATTGGAAGCCGAGATATTGCAGATGTTTGCCCGGCAGGCGCGTTGCCTCATACAGGAAATCGCCATCGCCGAGGTCGCGACTGTGACGGCATTGTCCCATCGCCTCAAGGGATCGGCCAATGCCGTCGGTGCCTTCAAGGTGTCTCACGCGGCGGCACGCCTGGAAGCCGATCCTGCCGATGCAACTGCAATGGCGACGCTTCATTCCGCGACTGTCGAGGCCGAAAATTTCATCACCGGCCTTTGCCGCTGACACGATCCTTTTGTCGATCGGACGCCGGCAGCAAAGCCGGCGTCGCCCGCGCGATTGACTGACCCGGCAGTTTGGTGGCAGAGACGGGGTTTACCCAAGGCTTCCAAGGGGCTTCATGCCTCCAACTCCGGAACTTCCCAATATGACGAAATTGACCATCGTAGCCTTCGACGGCACACGCTTCGAAATCGACGCGGACAACGGTTCGACGGTGATGGAGAATGCCGTACGCAATTCTGTCCCCGGCATCGACGCTGAATGCGGCGGCGCCTGTGCCTGTGCCACCTGTCATGTCTATGTCGATGACCAATGGACGGAAAGGGTCGGCCCCCCGGCGCCGATGGAAGAAGACATGCTGGACTTCGCCTTCGATGTGCGCCCGACCTCGCGTCTTTCCTGTCAGATCAAGATCAAAGCCGACTTCGACGGCCTCGTCGTCAATATTCCCGAACGTCAGGCCTGATCTGAGAATTCTGCGGTTCCAAAAAAATAGCCTCGCTCCTTGATTTGTGAGCGAGGCAAGGTGGGCGCACAGCCGGCAGGCGAGGGAGGTAACACCTGCGGCTCGGTTACGCGCCAGGGGAACGCGGCAAGTGAACGCAGCAGACGGAAACGCCACCAAAGAGAATTCTGACCGAGACGGTCGATCTCAGCTTGTGCTGAGAGGATTCGAATGTTCAGCGTATGATGCCGACTTAAATCTATTCTGTATAGGTAATTTATATCTAATATATGGGCGATCGGCCCAAATCACGCTATCGCGACAAATCATCCATTATTCGCAGTTATCGGCGCAAGCCTGGGGCAAGCTTCGGGGATAAGAGGCGCCGTTTTCGCTTATTTCTGACGCTGGTCGATGCGATATTGCAAAAGCCGGGTCATGCGGGCGTCGAAGTTCTTTGCTTCCACCCGGTCGAAAAGGGCTTGTTGCTTGTCGTGTTCTGCGAGCACGCGCCGGGTCGTCTCGGTCACCATGGCTTCGACGCCGTCGCATGTTTCGCGGGGGGGCAGGTCGCGCAGCTCCCTTTCAAGCATGCGGGCGTAATTGCGGGCAATCTCTGCGTGACGTTCCTCATGCCGCTTGATGTCGGATGACAGCGTGCCCCATATGAAGCGCAGATCTTTCTCGGCCTTGCCGCCATTGCTCCAGCGCGGCAGGATGATGTGGGTCCGCAGCGTCACCTTGGCGCCGCCGACGGAGCAGCGTTTGCCCCGCTCCACATAAGTCACCTCACCGCCGAACTTGATTTCGGTTGCGCCGGGATGCCGGTTGCCACTGGTCCTGGTGACCGGGCCATGACGCTCCAGTTCCTTGTCCAGTTCCTCGGCCGTGCGACCGCCGATGCGGAAATAGGAATAGGACTTGGTGATGAGCGGTTCTGCCTGCGCCGGGACCGAGATCACGCAGAGTAGGAAGGCTGCACCGAAGGCTCGGTGGACTCTGCGCATCAAAAACATTCTGTGGCCTGGTACGTTGAAGTTGAAACGAGCTTGGGGCATAGCCTGCTCAAGTGCAACACGAAGGCATGAAAATTTGCGTTACTTTCAAAAAGATGGATCGCCTGTGGCAACATCGCACAACCGCGTCTGGCGTCTCGCTCATGGACGCAGCCTGGCGCTTGGCGACAGGGGATGCATCATGGCAATCGTCAACGTGACGCCCGATAGTTTCTCCGATGGAGGGCGCTACATCGATGTCGAAAGCGCCGTGAAGCATGGCCTTTCCTGCGTGAAGGATGGAGCCTCCATCCTCGATATCGGCGGTGAGTCGACACGGCCGGGTGCAGCAGTGGTGACGGCAGTACAGGAACAGGATCGCATTCTCCCGGTTATCGAGAGGTTGGCGCGGGAAACAGACGCGCTGATTTCCGTCGATACCTATCGCGCCGAGACCGCGAGGCTGGCCATCGCCGCCGGCGCTCACATCGTCAATGATGTTTACGGTCTGCGGCACGATCCGCAGATGGCGCATGTCGTTTCTGAGAGCGGAGCGGGCCTCTGCATCATGTATACCGCTCGCGGTCGTGACGACCTTCGTGACGATATTATCGACGACGAGTTGATGTTTTTCGGCCAATCGCTGGATATAGCAGAGGCCGCCGGCATTGCAGATGATGCTGTTGTGCTCGATCCCGGATTTGGCTTCGTCGAGAAACGCGAACAGGATAGTGAATTGATGGCGCGCTGTGGCGAACTTCATTCGTTGGGCTTTCCGCTTCTCGTCGGCACATCTAGAAAACGTTTTGTCGGCGCGATCGCCGAGCGCGACGCGGCAATAGAGCGGGATTTCGCAACGGCCGCCACCACTGCAATGCTGCGGCTTTCCGGTGCGTCGGTTTTCAGGGTTCACAACGTGGCCGGCAATCTGGATGCCTTGCGTATGGCCGACGCAGTGCTGGAGGCTGGCAGGGTAATCGAGCGGGCAGGAAAAGACGGATGACAACATTTCAGATCACCCTAAAAAACTGCGCCTTTTATGCGCGTCACGGGGTCTTCGAGCAGGAAACGTCGCTCGGCCAGCGATTTTTCGTCGATGTCGTCATGGATATCGAAGCGGGGGATGCACTTGTCTCCGACGACGTCGAGCAGACGGTTCATTACGGATTAGCCTATGAACTGGTCGAAAAGATCATGACCGGCAGTCGCCGCAACTTGATCGAAACGCTTGCCAATGACGTGGCTCTGGCGCTTGCCGCATGGTCGCCGCAGATCCGGCGGGTCGAAGTGGCGATCAGGAAGCCAAGTGCGCCGATCCCCGGTATTCTCGATTACGTGGAGGTGCGTGTTGAGCATCGTGCCTAATCACCCTGTGGAAATCGCAGCACTCGGACTGGGAGGCAATATCGGCGATCCGGTCTCAGCGATGGCGCATGCGCTGCAGACGCTTGATGCGCGAAAAGACTGTCGGGTCCTTGCCGTTTCCCGGCTTTATCTGACGCCCCCTTGGGGCAAGACCGATCAGGCCGACTTCTTCAACTGTTGCGCTCTGATCGAGACCGAGCTTGAGCCGGAAGAGCTGCTTGAGCTTTGCCTCGCTCTGGAGTGCGAAATGAAGCGGGTTCGGGCGGAGCGCTGGGGGCCGAGAACGCTCGATATCGATCTCTTGACCTATGGTGATCGAATTGAGGCGTCATCGTCGCTGGAACTGCCGCATCCGCGAATGACGGAGCGTGCTTTCGTCATGCTGCCGCTTGCAGATCTTGCGCCGCAGATGGTCGTCAACGGGCGTAAGGCCGAGAGCTGGGCAGGAGGCCTGAATTCGACCGGAATTCGGATCGCAAAGCCGGATGGCCTCTGGTGGCGGCAGATAGCCGCCGCCTAAAAAAATATCTGAAAACGGAAAGCCGTTTTCAGATAATGGGATATCTCTGAGATTTAATAGTAAGGATTAATTCAGGCGATTTCAACTTCGCCTGAGAAAAGCCTCACTCCTTGATCGAACCGACGGCGATCGAATCGAGGTCACGGTCGAGCGACAGGCCGATGACCGGCACCATCTGGTCTTCAACCTTCACCGAAATAGTGATGTTCATCTTGTTGTCGCCGCGCAGGCTGGCGACCATCGCACCGTTGAGCTTGGCGCGGTTGATACCCATCACCACCTTGTCGCCATTGACCGAGCCGGAGACGATATCGAGCCCCTTGCCTTCAGCGCCATCAAGGAACTTGCCGGTATAGCCGCGTCCGTTCTGGGTGATGACGGCAGTCATCGGCTGCTGAAAGACGCCGACGCGGCAGGTGCCGTCGAGCTTGATGCCGGTGTCGCCGTCAGGCGACGGCGAGCCCGTCAGGTTGCAGTTGAACTTGGTGCCCTTGTATTTGCCGGCAACGATCTCGCCCGGGCCTTTCCATACACCCGCAACAGACTGGAAGAACACCTGGTCGCGCGATGCTGCTTCTGCCTGCGGAGCAAATGCCGGAACTGCGGTGACAAAAGTCAAAGCGGCAAGCCCGCCGAAAAGCGAAAAGAAGCGCGAATACATGAGGCTTTCCCCTTGGGACGTTCCGCTGTTAGCGGCAATGTTTAGTGAGGCCGAAACTAAGCGAGAATGGTTAATGCTTCGTATCTTTTGGCGCTCTCAGGGTGTCCCGGAAAGGGTTAGTCCTTCTCGTCCGTACGGCCGGCAGCCACAATATCGGACATGAAATCGCCGATCCCCGGTCGCGGCAGGGCGCGGAAAGGCAGCGGCCGGCAGAGGTCCATGGCGGCGATCCCGATGCGGGCCGTCAGAAGCCCGTTGATGACGCCTTCGCCCAGCCGGCGCGACAATCTCGAGGCAAGTCCATGGCCGAGAACCTGCTGCGCCAGCCCGTCGCCGACAGCAATCGAACCTGTGACTGCCAGATGCGCAATGACATCGCGGATCAGCCGCAGAAGGCCGAGTTTTCCGGGTCTTGCGCCATAAAGCTCGGCCATGGCGCGCACGAGGCGCGTGACCTCGAACAAGACATAAGCCAGATCGACGATCGCCCGCGGACTGATGGCGGTGACGACCGCCACCCGTTTGGACGAATTGAGAATCAGACCGCGCGCCTTGCGATCGAGCGGCGTCAGCAATTCGCGTTCTGCGAGATCGAGAAGATGCGGCCCGTCGATAATGTCGTCCTTGGTGCCATCGAGAACGCTTCGGCCCTTGGCCGTCTCCGCCCGGTGACTGAGGAGCGATGTCAGGCGTTCGACCACCTTGCGCGCAGGCTGAGCCTGAACGGAGGCTGCGGCCTCTTCCGCCTCGGTTTTCAGGGTCTGCACTGCGGCAAGCCGAGCAATCCCCATGATCTCGCGTCCGACAACGACGAGTAATCCGAAAAGCGCCAGCGCCAGCGCGGTGATCGCGGCATAACCGAGCCAGTCGGCCCGGGCGAAAAGATCGCGAACGACCTGATCGGCCCAAAGTCCGAAGGCAAGCGACAGGAACGTACCGAGCGCCGCCGTTGCAAGCGCGACGAATGAAAAGCGCTTGCGTCGCCTCGGCTCCGCGATGGGAAGGCTTGCCGTATCGAGATCTGCGCCGGAAAACGGATCGTCTTCGTCCGGCACGACCGTGACCGGCTGATCGAAGCTCTTCGGTTTGCGCGCTGGTGGAGCCGCTGCTGTTTCCCTGTCTGCTTCGTCTTCCACCTGAAATGCAGCCGGACGGCGTCGGGACGGATTGGTGTTGAGCGGCGGTCTCATGCGAGGCGATCTCCGAGCAGGAACTGCAGGGCGCGGTCGAGCCTGATATGCGGTACCGCAAGGTTGAGTTTGCCCGACCGTTCTTCGAGCGCCGGAGGCCGAAAGCGGACGAAATTGATGTCCGGCAATTCGGGATTATCGCCATCCAACGTGTTGAACATATGCGTCGGGTCGGCTGGCAGATCGCCGGGGAAGATGGCGGTTGTCTTCGTGCCGTCAAACCGCTCGCCATTGATCGTCTCACCCGCCATCGGCGTTCCGACGATCACCGGAAGCATCTGATTGCCTTCCTTGACGCTCGCTTCGCGCGTGGCGCGCACGGAAGCGATCGCCATCACCTCGAACCCCGCGCCCGACATGCCAATGCGCTGAATGGCGCGATCGACAAGACGGCCGGTCAGCCGCTCAAGCCGGTCGTGGCTCTCATGATGTAGGTGGTCGGCCTTGGTGGCCGCGATCAGTACCTTGTCGATGCGGCGAGTGACGAAGGACGAGAAGAAACTGTTATGTCCCGGCCGGAAGCAGCCGAGCACGTCGCTCAGCGCCCGTTCTAGATCCTGAAGC
This sequence comes from Neorhizobium sp. UBA3556, assembly GCA_002376235.1. Classification (GTDB taxonomy): domain Bacteria; phylum Pseudomonadota; class Alphaproteobacteria; order Rhizobiales; family Rhizobiaceae; genus Neorhizobium. Next base: position 328,941 of record DFNX01000016.1, read on the forward strand.
GCTTCCGGGCCGCGATTGATTGCCTGCAGCGCATCGACAAGCACGATCTGCCGGTCGAGCCGCGCGAAGTGATGCCGGAAGAACGGCTTCACCACCACGCTCTTGTAGGCCTCGAAGCGGCGTTCCATCATCGCCCGCAGCGACCCCTTGATTGCCGGTGTCTCCGCAATGCCCGGCAGCGGTGCGAAAGTCAGTGCCGGCGAGCCTTCGAGATCTCCGGGCATCAGGAAGCGTCCAGGCGGCAGGGTCGACAGGGATCTCTCGTCGGATTTGCACGCCTTGAGATAGGCCGAAAATACTTCGAACAGGCGGCGAGCTGTCATTTCATCCGCTGGTGCATCCATGTCGAGCGTCGTCGCAAGCTGCAGCCAGTCGTGGGCGAGTTCCTTGCGGATACCCGTCTGCGCAAGTTCCGCCGTCGCATTGCTGAACTGACGGTAGTCCTGGGTAAGGAGCGGAAGATCGAGCAGCCATTCTCCCGGATAATCGACGATATCGAGAGAAAGCCTTCCCGGCGAAAAGAACCGGTTCCAGCCGCTCGCGCTCTGGTAATCGATGGTCAGCCGCAATTCGGAAATGGCACGGGTCGAATCCGGCCATATGCGATCGCGAACGAGCGCCTGGATGTGATCTTCGTATTGGAAGCGCGGGATCGCGTCATCCGGCTGTTCTTCCAGCCTTATACCAGAGACCCTGCCTGATCGACCCGCTTCGAACAGGGGCATGCGGCCGCCATTCAGGAGGTTGTGTACGATCGATGAAATCAGCACTGTCTTGCCGGCGCGCGAAAGGCCGGTGACACCGAGCCTTATCGTCGGGTTCACGAGCCCCGATGCGCGGTCGGCGATATTGTCGAGTGCAATGCGAGCGTCGTCGGTAAAGCTGGTCAGCGAAGTCGCCAAGGCGGGATCCCGAAAAAGTGTTTTCCCCTATATAGGCGCGCGTCGCCCGCTCGCAATGCGGAGCTGCTCACACGGTGAGCAGGTTGGTCAGCACCCAGCCGCCATTCTCTGCCTCTTTGGAATAGTCGAGAACCGCCATGCCGGCCGTCGGATATCCGCCCGGCATCGCAGCGCGTCTCTCCGCTTTGCCGATAAGGCCTTCCAGTAACAGGTCTATGCTCGGATTATGCCCGATCAGCATGACGGAACGGGCAGGGCGCTGCCCGGCGATGATGGTCGCGTAGAGATCCGGTGTGCCATTATAAAGCTCGTCGACGAACTGGATTTCCAGTGTTTCGCGAATGGCCCTGCGCACAATTTCAGCGGTCTGCCGACAACGCGCCGCCGTGGAGCTGACGAGGCAGTCCGGTACATATCCAAGATCTGCCGCGCGATCGGCAACCATCTCCGCCTGCATGTAGCCGCGATCGTCCAGATCGCGGTCGAAGTCGCGTCCGCCCGGCACGGCCGATGCCGCCTGCGCGTGTCGCATCAAATAAATACGGAATGGTTCAGGCTCGATCATCTTCGGCTCGCCAAAATGAAACGCTGAGTAAAAGGCGTAACGTTGCTTGGGCCGATTGGTCAACCAGATCATGTGCCGCTGGTTGAGGGCTTTGGAAGCCGGCTACCCATGCGATTATGGGAAAAGCATAAAAATTAGTCACTTAGCCAATTTTTGTGACAAATTTAAAACTGCTGCAAATGTGGGCGGAAGGCTTGAATGAGGACTGGTTAATGGAGTATAGGGGCCTCAAGAGATGTTCTTCAGGAGAATCGCGTTGAGTGAGAAGATCGATCTTAGTAACTATGTGCTCTCGGAAAACGAAGAGTTCATGAATGCGAATCAGAAGGCATACTTCAGGGCCAAACTGATCGCATGGAAGAATGACATCCTCAGGGAGGCGCGGGAGACACTCGGGCACCTGGCTGAGGAAAGTGCAAACCATCCAGACCTGGCAGACCGCGCATCATCGGAAACGGACCGTGCAATCGAATTGCGCGCCCGCGACCGTCAGCGCAAACTCATATCCAAGATCGATGCTGCCATGCAGCGTATCGACGATGGAACCTACGGCTATTGCGAAGAAACCGGCGAGCCGATCGGCTTGAAGCGATTGGACGCCCGTCCCATCGCAACACTGTCAATCGAGGCGCAGGAGCGTCACGAGCGACGTGAAAAGGTCTATCGCGACGAATAGTTTTCGTTAAGCCGAGACAAAACAAAAAAAAAGGCACGTTGCGACGTGCCTTTTTTGTTTGCATTCATCGTTTTTGATGCAGGCCTTATTTGTCGCGGCTTGCAGACATTTCGCCGAATATCCGGGCGACCTCGCTCTGCAGCGAGGGATCTTCCCGCGTCGCAGCGCCTGGCGTGGCGACGACTGGTATGGCAACAGCCGGTCCTGCCTGCGGCAGCGGGCGGCCTGGGCGATTGGCAAGGGACGTCTCGCGCGCAGCCATGTTATGCGCCATTTCCTCCTCAAGGATCTTTTCGAAATCACTTCCGAGACCCGTCGGCCTTGCGGTGGAGGCGGTAACCGGCTGCGGTGCCGGACGGGCAACGGGCACTGTCGCCGCTGGGGCTGCGTTATGCTCGGCAAACACACGGTTTCGCTGGCTGTCGAGAAGCTGGGCGGCATCGTCAAGCGCAGGCTGGGTTACCGCCGGAGGCTCCGCGCGGGGCCGAGACTGCGCAGGCTCCATTCGGGCAGGGTTTGCTGGTTGCGGGGCAATCACCGGCTCCATGCGTGGAGCGGGGATTGGGGGTGCTGCGGCAGGTTGAGGCGCTGCGACAGCGCGCGCTTCGCGGCTGGGAGCCTCTGTCATCGGCTCTTTGATTGCCTCGGGCCGAGGTGCCGGGGCCGCTATCGGTGCCGGTCGCCGCGCCGGCTCGGTTGCCGCCTGTTTCGCGGCAATCGCCACGGTGGGTGCCGCAGTCGTTACGGTCTGCGCGTCCTGAATGGGAGTTTCCGCGTCTCCGGCTGGACCGATGATCCGGCTTTCTATGACGACATCTGTCGGTCCGCCGATCATGATCAGATGCTCGACATCATCCCTTCTCACGAGAACCAGGCGGCGGCGCGCATCGACGGCTGCCGCATCGAGCACCTGCAGGCGCGGCTGGCGGTTGCGCCCGCCACGCACGAATGGCGAAGGTCCCCGCCGTCCGCGCACTATCCACAGGATTCCGACGAGGCAAATGAGGGCCAAACCGACGCCAATGACCGCCACGAGAAGGTTGCGACCGTATTCGCCCCAAAGTTCAGCCATATTTTTTAAACTCCTTACGCGATCTATGCATCTGACACTGACGATTTTTTCGCCTTGTAGGCAAGGCTTGGCGCCATCCGTCAACGCTAAAATGTGTCTCATTCGCATCTCAGATAGGGCAGGGCGCTGCACTGTCCCGCCTTTTGTGGCTTTCCGGAGCTTTTTGCTTCATCTTCAAATTGCTAAGAGAGAATCGTGAACGCCAAAGGGCGCGTTCTGCGATGTCGGTGCATGCACCGGAACAAGAGGTATTGATGACCAGCTCGCCGAAAGCCGGTAACGACGAAGCGCCATTGGTTGATCGCGGCAGCCGCGGCGGCACGGTTGTCCGGATCGTCCTTCTGGCGATGGTGCTGCTCGGCGTTGCCATCGCCTTTGTCGTATTCCAGCAGGCGCTGGATAACGAGGTCGTTCTCGGCCTCCTCGGCATCCTGGCCATGGTCGGGATCTTCTTCATCGTCTCGTCGCTGATCGGCCTTGTCGAAGTCATGCCGCAATCGCGCTCCGATGAACTGGCCCGCAGTTTTATGGCAAGCCACCCTGACGGCATCGTCGTGACCGACGCCAAGGGGCGGATCGTTTATGCCAACCCCGCCTATGGGCGTATGACCGGCGCTTCCAGCGGCCACAATGTACAGTCGCTCGAAACGCTGCTGTCGAAGACACGCGAATCGACCGAGGCTCTCTACCGCCTGACATCGGCACTGAGAGAAGGACGCGAAGGCCACGAGGAGTTCCGCCTGCTGCAGCCGTTAGGCCGCCTGACCGGCAATGGTTCCGACGCACACTGGTATCGCCTCAAGGCCCGGCTGCTTGGCTCTGCCGGTCGCAACGCGCTCGATATATGGGAAATCACCGACATCACCTCGGAACGGGATGACCAGGAGCGCTTTTTCCGCGAGTTGCAGAATGCGATCGATTATCTCGATCACGCCCCGGTCGGCTTCTTCTCCGCCGGCAGGAAGGGCGAGATTTTCTATATCAATGCGACGCTTGCCGAATGGCTTGGCCTGGACCTGACGAAATTCACGCCGCAATCCATGATGATTTCGGATCTCGTGGCGGGTGAGGGCATGGCGCTCATCCAGTCCGTGCAGGCGGCTCCGGGCCTGAAACGCACCGAGATGCTCGAACTCGACCTTCGCCGCGCCAACGGCCAGAGCCTCCCGGCAAAGCTGGTCCACAATGTTAGCGCTTTGCGCGACGGAGCGCCGGGTGAAAGCCGCACCGTGGTGCTGATGCGCGCCAAGGGTGCCGAGACCGACCAGTCCGCATCTGCCATGCGCTTCACCCGCTTCTTCAACAATACGCCGATGGCGATTGCCTCGGTGGATGGTAACGGCAGGATCCTGCGCATCAATGCGCCATTCCTGCGGCTTTTTGCAGGCGTCGTCTCGCGTGACGATGTCGATGCAGGCAGCGCGCAGCTGGAGCGGATCGTTCACGACAGCACGCGCGACATGCTGATGGAGGCTCTTGCCGCAGCCAAGGACAGGCAGGGCGATATAGCTCCGATCGAATCCCGCCATCCTGGTGACGAAAACCGCTATGTCCGTTTCTACGTCAATGCCGTGATCGACGAGAGCGACGAGGCGCCGGAGGAGGCCGCAATCGTCTACGCGGTCGAGACGACCGAGCAGAAGGCGCTCGAAACCCAGATGGCGCAGACGCAGAAGCTGAATGCTGTCGGCACGTTGGCTGGCGGCATAGCGCACGATTTCAACAACGTGTTGACGGCAATTCTTCTGTCTTCCGATCATCTTCTCTTGCAGGCCCGCCCTTCGGACGCGAGCTTCGCCGATCTGATGGAGATCAAGCGCAACGCCAATCGCGCCGCCGTGCTCGTTCGCCAGCTGCTTGCCTTCTCGCGCAAGCAGACGATGCGTCCTGCCGTGCTCAACCTGACCGACGTGGTGGGCGACCTGCGCATGCTGGTCGACCGGCTGATTTCCGGCACCAACGTCAAACTGGAAGTCGATTACGGCCGCGACCTCTGGCCGGTGCGCACCGATCTTTCGCAATTCGAGCAGGTCCTCATCAATCTCTGCGTCAACGCACGAGATGCCATGCCGGGCGGCGGCACGATCCTGATCAAGACCCGCAACGTGACCGCCGAGGACACGAGCGGCTTCCTGCAGGCCGAGCTGCCGTCTGAAGATTTTGTCATGATCGAAGTGTCCGACAACGGCACGGGTATTCCGCCGGAAATCATGGACAAAATTTTCGAGCCGTTTTTCACCACCAAGGAAGTCGGCAAGGGGACTGGTCTCGGCCTCTCAATGGTCTACGGGATCGTCAAGCAGTCCGGCGGTTACCTCTATCCGGAATCGGAACTGGGGCAGGGCACGAGCTTCCGCATCTTCCTGCCACGGCATATTCCCGAGGTCGTGCCCGCGGCGCCTGCAGCGGCATTGATCGATACTGTCGCCAATGTCTCTCCAAAGGTCGAGACTGTCGCGACGCCGGCCGCCGAGCCGATCGATCTGACCGGCAAGTCTGCGGTCGTGCTCCTGGTGGAAGACGAGGAGGCGGTCCGTCGCGGTAGCAAGCGCATGCTCGAAACGCGTGGTTATACGGTCCATGAGGCCGGTTCCGGAACCGAGGCGCTCGACATCATGGACGAGCTTGAAGGCAAGGTGGATATCGTCGTTTCCGACGTCGTCATGCCCGAAATGGACGGCCCGACCCTTTTGACCGAGTTGCGCAAATCCTATCCCGACCTGAAGTTCATCTTCGTCTCGGGTTATGCAGAAGACGCTTTTGCCCGTAACCTTCCGGCCGACGCAAAATTCGGCTTCCTGCCAAAGCCGTTCTCGTTGAAGCAACTGGCCGTCTCCGTGCGTGAAATGCTTGATTCGGAATAGGCCGGTTCATCTCTGAGGCATTTGGGGCGTTTGTGTTGACGGCAGGCAAAATGACCCAAATGCAAAGTTATTTCCACAGCTTGCATAGTCCGTGAACATTTGCGGAACGGGATGGAAATAACGATTTCTTCCTAAGGGTTTAAATGGCCCTTGCGGAATGAGAACAAAATGAGTACGAATATCCCATCGGCTGCTTCATTGCTTGCGCGGCGGCAATAACCTAAAGGTGGGATCTCATGGCACAGAACACATTGCGGCTCGTAGAGGAAAAAGGCGTGGACAAGAGTAAGGCGCTCGAAGCAGCACTCTCGCAGATTGAACGATCCTTCGGCAAAGGCTCGATCATGAAGCTCGGTTCGAACGAACAGGCGATCGAGATCGAGACGGTTTCGACCGGCTCTCTCAGCCTCGATATCGCACTCGGCATCGGCGGCCTCCCCAAGGGCCGTATCATTGAAATTTATGGCCCGGAAAGCTCGGGTAAGACGACGCTGGCGCTCCAGACGATCGCCGAAGCTCAGAAAAAGGGCGGCATCTGCGCCTTCGTCGACGCCGAACATGCGCTCGACCCGGTCTATGCCCGCAAACTCGGCGTCGATCTGCAGAACCTTCTGATCTCACAGCCTGATACCGGCGAACAGGCGCTTGAAATCACCGATACGCTGGTCCGCTCCGGCGCGGTCGACGTTCTCGTCGTCGACTCGGTTGCAGCGCTGACCCCGCGTGCCGAAATCGAAGGTGAGATGGGCGACAGTCTTCCCGGTCTCCAGGCCCGCCTGATGAGCCAGGCGCTGCGCAAGCTGACCGCGTCGATCTCCAAGTCGAACACGATGGTGATCTTCATCAACCAGATCCGCATGAAGATCGGCGTGATGTTCGGTTCCCCGGAAACCACGACAGGCGGCAATGCGCTGAAATTCTACGCTTCCGTCCGTCTCGACATCCGTCGTATCGGCCAGGTCAAGGAACGCGAGGAAGTCGTCGGCAACCAGACCCGCGTCAAGGTCGTCAAGAACAAGATGGCGCCTCCCTTCAAGCAGGTCGAATTCGACATCATGTATGGTGAAGGTGTATCGAAGACCGGCGAGCTCGTCGATCTCGGCGTCAAGGCCGGCATTGTCGAAAAGTCGGGCGCCTGGTTCTCCTATAACAGCCAGCGTCTCGGTCAGGGCCGTGAAAACGCCAAGACGTTCCTTCGGGAAAACCCTGAAGTTGCCCGCGAGATCGAAATGTCGCTGCGCCAGAATGCCGGCCTGATCGCCGATCGCTTCCTGCAGAACGGCGGCCCGGACGCCAATGACGGTGATGGATCCGCAGACGAATGATTTGACCGGGTGAGGGCGGTCCTGTCGTAAACGGAGGCCCCTTTCTGTTTCCCTGATGTCACGTTTCACCGGCCGCCATCGCAAGATGTGCGGCCGGTTTTCTGTTCGGCTGGACAGTCGCTTATGTGGACGATACAAGCCTTCTGACTTCAAATACTGGTACCGCATCGGCGGTTGAAAAGGGCGTAGCATGAGCGGCGTGAATGACATCCGGTCGACCTTCCTCGACTACTTCAAGAAGAATGGCCACGAGGTTGTGGATTCGAGCCCGCTCGTTCCGCGCAACGACCCCACGCTGATGTTCACCAATGCCGGCATGGTGCAGTTCAAGAACGTCTTTACCGGTCTTGAAAAGCGACCCTATTCGACGGCGACGACATCGCAGAAATGCGTGCGCGCAGGCGGCAAGCACAACGATCTGGACAATGTCGGGTATACCGCCCGCCACCTGACCTTCTTCGAGATGCTCGGCAACTTCTCCTTTGGCGATTATTTCAAGGAACAGGCGATCGAGTTTGCGTGGAAACTCGTCACCGATGGTTTCGACCTGCCGAAAAACCGGCTACTCGTGACAGTCTATTCGGAAGACGAGGAAGCTGCGACCCTGTGGAAGAAGATCGCCGGTTTCTCCGACGACAAGATCATCCGCATCCCGACCTCCGACAACTTCTGGCAGATGGGCGATACCGGCCCCTGCGGTCCGTGCTCTGAAATCTTCATCGACCAGGGCGAGAATGTCTGGGGTGGCCCTCCCGGTTCGCCGGAAGAGGATGGCGACCGCTTCCTCGAATTCTGGAACCTTGTTTTCATGCAGTTCGAGCAGACCGCACCGGGTGAGCGTTCGCTTCTGCCGCGCCCGTCGATCGATACCGGCATGGGTCTCGAGCGCATGGCCTGCGTACTTCAGGGCAAGCAGAGCGTGTTCGATACCGACCTGTTCCGCACTCTGATCGGAACGATCGAAGACGTCATGGGCGTCAAGGCGGAAGGCAGCGCCAGCCATCGCGTCATCGCCGACCACCTGCGTTCTTCGGCCTTCCTGATCGCCGACGGCGTGCTTCCCTCCAAGGAAGGGCGCGGTTATGTGCTGCGCCGCATCATGCGTCGCGCCATGCGTCATGCCGAGCTCCTTGGTGCAAGGGAACCGGTTATGTACAAACTGCTCCCGACGCTTATCCAGGAAATGGGCCGCGCCTATCCGGAACTGGTCCGGGCGGAAGCACTTATTTCCGAAACGTTGAAGCTTGAGGAAACCCGTTTCCGCAAGACGCTTGAGCGCGGCCTTTCGCTTTTGTCCGATGCCACGGCGGATCTCGGCAAGGGCGACATGCTCGACGGCGAAACGGCATTCAAGCTCTATGACACCTTCGGCTTCCCGCTCGATCTCACCCAGGATGCCTTGCGTACCCGCGAGATCGGCGTTGATCTTGCTGGGTTCGACGATGCGATGGAGCGTCAGAAGGCAGAAGCACGGTCACATTGGGCTGGATCCGGCGACAAGGCGACCGAGGCGATCTGGTTTGAATTGAAGGAAAAGTTCGGCGCCACCGAATTCCTCGGTTATGAAACGGAACAAGCCGAGGGCGTCGTTCAGGCCATCGTCAAGGACGGTACGTCCGTGGACAGTGCCGACGCCGGCGAGAATGTTCAGGTCGTGGTCAGCCAGACACCGTTCTACGGCGAATCCGGTGGCCAGATGGGCGACACCGGTGTGATTTCGACAGACAATGCCAAGGTTTCTGTTTCTGATACCCAGAAGAGAGGCGAGGGCCTTTTCGTTCACGTTGCCAAGGTTGCGGAAGGCAAGCTGAAGGTTGGCGATGCTGTCATCCTGACAGTAGATCATGCGCGCCGTTCGCGGCTGCGCTCCAACCATTCGGCAACGCACCTGTTGCATGAAGCGATGCGCGAAGTGCTTGGAAACCATGTTGTGCAGAAGGGGTCGCTGGTCGCTCCCGAGCGCCTGCGTTTCGACGTCGCGCATCCGAAGCCGATGTCGGCAGAAGAGCTGCAGCGTGTCGAGGACATGGCCAACGCCATCATCATCCAGAACGCCAAGGTTAGCACCCGTCTGATGAGCGTCGATGACGCGATCGCAGAAGGCGCAATGGCGCTGTTCGGCGAAAAATATGGCGATGAAGTTCGCGTTGTGTCCATGGGCACGGCGATCGACGGCGAAAAGGCCGGTAAGCCCTATTCCATCGAACTGTGCGGCGGCACGCATGTCAATGCGACAGGCGATATCGGCCTTGTGCGCGTGCTTTCGGAAAGCGCGGTTGGTGCCGGCGTTCGCCGCCTTGAGGCCGTCACCGGCGATGCGGCCCGCGCCTATCTGTCCGAACAGGACGACCGGGTGAAGACGCTGGCCGGCGCGCTGAAGGTTCAGCCTTCGGATGTCGTTTCCCGGGTAGAGGCTCTGCTCGATGAGCGCCGCAAGCTCGAAAAGGAACTGGCCGATGCCAAGCGCCGTCTCGCCATGGGCGGCGGAGAAGGCGGCACGGGCGCGGAGGTCCGCGAAATCGCCGGTACCAAATTCATGGGCCGTGTTCTTGCCGGTATCGATGCCAAGGATCTGAAGGGCCTGGCTGACGAAGGAAAGGCATCGCTCGGCTCCGGCGTTGTGACGCTGATCGGTGTATCCGAAGACGGCAAGGCAAGCGCGGTCGTGGCCGTAACCGAGGACCTGATCGGCCGGTTCAGTGCCGTCGATCTGGTTCGCATCGCATCTGCTGCCCTCGGCGGCAAGGGAGGCGGCGGTCGCCCGGATATGGCCCAGGCCGGCGGTCCGGATGGCGCCAAGGCCGATGAGGCGATCGAGGCGGTCGCGGCCGCACTTTCGGCCTGAGTGAGTTACATGACCGGGCGGCTTCGGCCGCCCGTTTCGCATGAGGTCTGCCATGGGATTGAACGCTGTTATCGAAGACGAGATGGACGAGGCCGTGACCGGTCTTGCACCGGCATTGTTTCGTGATGCGCCGAACTCGGTGTCGTTCAACAAGCTGCGCAAGCGGCTGCTGCGCCAGGTGCGCCAGGCATTCGAAGATTTCGGCATGCTGAAGGATCAGCAGCGCTGGCTTGTCGGCCTCTCGGGCGGCAAGGACAGCTATGCGCTGCTCGCCGTCCTGCTCGATCTGCAATGGCGCGGCCTTCTGCCGGTCGAACTGATCGCCTGCAATCTTGATCAGGGTCAGCCGAATTTTCCCAAACACATCCTGCCGGATTATCTGACCTCGATCAGTGTGAAACACCGGATCGAATATCGCGATACCTATTCGATCGTGAAGGAAAAGGTGCCTTCGGGTGCCACCTATTGCTCGCTCTGTTCCAGACTTCGCCGCGGCAATCTCTACCGGGTTGCGCGGGAGGAAGGGTGTCAGGCGCTGGTTCTCGGACATCACCGCGAGGATATTCTCGAAACCTTTTTCATGAATTTCTTTCACGGCGGACGCCTCGCCGGCATGCCGGCCAAGCTCTTGAATGATGAGGGCGACCTCATGGTGCTGCGGCCTCTCGCCTATTGCGCCGAGGACGATCTGGCGAAATTTTCCGCCGCAATGCAGTTCCCTATCATCCCTTGCGACCTTTGCGGCTCGCAGGACGGCTTGCAGCGCAATGCGATGAAGCAGATGCTCGCCGATATCGAAACACGCATGCCGGGCCGCAAGGACACGATGTTGCGTGCGCTTGCCCACGTGAACCCGTCCCATCTTCTCGATCCGAAACTTTTTGATTTTTCCGGCCTGTCGGCTAAGGCCGACGACTGATCTTGCCATCTTGAAACGCAGATTGGATTTCAAATGACTTTGCCGCTCGATGTCCTCAAACTTGCCGAACTCCTGAAAACAGCCGCCAAAACCGAAATATTGCCCCGCTTTCGCAGGCTAGGTGGTGATGACATCCGCTCCAAGAGCGAACCGTCGGATCTGGTTACCGAGGCAGACGAAGCCGCGGAAAGGCTGATCCGCCGGGAAATCGACACTGTCGTGCCGGGAGCGCTTTTTATCGGCGAAGAATCGGTTGCGGCTGATCCATCGCTTCTCGGCAAATTGGCCGATGCGGAACTCGCGGTCGTCGTCGATCCGATTGACGGTACATTCAATTTTGCCTCCGGAATTCCAGCCTTCGGTGTCATGGCAGCCGTCGTCTACAAGGGCGAAACGATTGCTGGCATTATCTACGACCCGATGGGCGACGACTGGGTCGTAGCGGAGAAGGGCGCAGGAGCCTTCCTTCGCCGCCCTGATGGTGAGGCGGTCAAACTATCCGTCGCAGCACCCCAGCCGCTTGGCGAGATGATCGGCATGGCCTCAGCCGGCTATTTCTTCGGCCATGAGCGCGAACAGATCCTCGCCAATCTCGCCAAGGTCAGGCTTTTTGCCAGCTATCGCTGTGCGGCCCACGAATACCGCACCTTTGCCAGCGGCCATGTCCAGTTCGCGCTCTATAACAAGTTGATGCCGTGGGATCACCTTGCGGGGACATTGATCGGCACCGAAGCGGGCGGCTACATCCGCAGGCTGGACGGATCCGCCTACCTGCCTCATCACGTCGAAGGTGGGCTGCTGGTGGCAACGGATGAGGATAGCTGGAATACGTTGCGCCGAGAAATCATCGGCTGATTGGCCTTAGCGCAAGGAGCCGAACGGCCGGCACTGGTTCCGACTGAAACGTTCCTGCATAAAAAGAAGCCCGGCACTGCCGGGCTTTTGGATTCTATTTATGCTGCCGGCGTTTAGTGCGCCAAGATCATCTTCGGCTTGAATTGGCCGCCATCGCGCGGTTCGAAGATCTGATAGACTTGCGGATTGCGAAGCGGTTGCTCGCTTTCATCATGCTCGAGATTCTGTTCCGAAACATAGGCCACATATTCAGTGTCGTCGTTTTCGGCGAGCAGATGGTAGAATGGCTGGTCCTTGGCGGGCCGGATTTCGGACGGGATCGAATTCCACCACTCTTCAGTATTCGCAAATTCCGGGTCCACATCGAATATGACGCCACGGAACGGGAATACTTTGTGACGGACGACCTCCCCAATCATAAATTTTGCGTTTTTCTGTTTCATGGTGCGATGTCCTTTCACAGAATAATGTGGTGTCGCGGCGCATAAACATCAAGATCTGGTGTTTCTGGATGCCGATTGCCGCTTTTCATGCCCTAATGTGTCTCTTGCCTTTCAAGGATGCAAGAACGACGCCACCCAATACAAGCACAATGCCAAGTGCATGATAAGCCTCGAAGGGTTCTCCAAGAAAGACCATGGCCATGACGATGGAAACTGGCGGCATCAGGTAGAGCGTAATGCCGCCCGTCGCAGGCCCGAACACACGCACCACATGCTGAAAGCAGAAGAAGGCGGCAAGCGAGGCGAAGACGACCATGCCGGCGATCTTCCACCAGTCGGAGGTTGAATCTGGAACGGGTCCGCCGTTCAGAACCTCCCATATGCTTGGCGGCAAAAGAACGAGCGCACCCGAAAGCGCGATAATGCCGAAAAGAGCCAGCGGAGAAAGTTGCTGGAGAGCAGGGTTTTTCAGCAATATGGAGTAGATGGCGAAGGAGATGGCGGCCACGAGAATGCCGAGATCGCCGATATTGAAACTGAGGGTGAGCAACGCTGCGGGATCGCCGCGCAGCACGATTGAAATGACGCCCACAAATGCGACCAGCATGCCCGCCAATTCTCGCCCGCTGATATTGCGGCCGCTGAACATCCACTGGAACAGGATTATGAAAAGCGGTGAGGTCGTGTAGATCAGCGTGCCGTTGGCGGCGCTGGTATAGGTCAGTGACCAATAGACGAGCCCCCCGCATATTCCCATGCCGAGGCCGCCGAGCAGCAGCCAGAGCCAGAAATGGTTGCGGACGAAAAGCGCGCTGGCGCGGCGGTCGGAATAGATGAAAGGCAACATGATCGCGGTCGACCCGGCCCAGCGCAGAAAGGCCGTCGTATAAGGTGCAACATCGCCGATGATGCCACGGCCGAAGATCATGTTGCTGGAAAAGAAAATCGGGACGAGGGAGAAAATCAGCCAGTCGACAGGCCGGCCAGATTCAAGCTTTGCTTGGGGAGCCATCTTTCACCAGGAATAAAATATTGCCGCATGCGGCTGAGACCGTTGAAAAGAAAAACGGCGGGAAAGCCCGCCGTTTCTGGATGCGGTTTGGACCGCATGTCATGTTGTTCGGCCAATCACGCCGAATAATACATGTCGAATTCGACCGGATGCGGCGTCATTTCATAACGCATCACTTCCGTCATCTTCAGTTCGATATAGGCATCGATCTGGTCGTCGTCGAAAACGCCGCCGGCGGTGAGGAACTTGCGATCCTTGTCGAGGCTTTCGAGCGCTTCACGCAAGCTTCCGCAGACGGTCGGGATCTTCTTCAGTTCCTTCGGCGGAAGATCGTAAAGATCCTTGTCCATGGCCTTGCCCGGATGGATCTTATTCTTGATTCCGTCGAGGCCGGCCATCAGCATCGCGGCAAAGCCGAGATAGGGGTTCTGCGTCGGATCCGGGAAGCGGACTTCGACGCGCTTTGCCTTCGGGTTGGAGCCGAACGGAATGCGGCAGGAGGCGGAACGGTTGCGTGCCGAATAGGCGAGCAGGACCGGTGCCTCATAGCCAGGAACCAGACGCTTGTAGGAATTGGTCGTCGGGTTGGTGAAGGCGTTGATCGCCTTGGCATGCTTGATGATGCCGCCGATGTAATAGAGGCAGCTTTCCGACAGGCCGGCATATTCGTCACCCGCAAAGGTCGGCTTGCCGTCCTTCCAGATCGACTGGTGCACGTGCATGCCCGAGCCGTTATCGCCATAGACCGGCTTCGGCATGAAGGTGGCCGTCTTGCCATAGGCATTGGCGACCTGATGCACGACATACTTGTAGATCTGCATCTTGTCGGCATTGCGCACCAACGTGTCGAACTTGACGCCGAGCTCGTGCTGGGCGGAAGCGACTTCGTGGTGATGCTTTTCGACGACGACGCCCATTTCTGTGAGCACGGTCAGCATCTCGGAGCGCATGTCCTGCAGGCTGTCGACCGGCGGAACCGGGAAATAGCCGCCCTTGACGCGCGGACGGTGGCCGAGGTTGCCGGTCTCATAGTCCGTATCGTCATTCGACGGCAGCTCGGATGAATCCAGCTTGAAACCGGTATTGTACGGATCGGCCTTGTACTTCACGTCGTCGAAGACGAAGAATTCCGGCTCCGGACCAACGAAGATGGTGTCGCCGATGCCCGATGCCTTCAGATAGGCTTCCGCCTTCTTGGCCGTGCCGCGCGGGTCGCGGTTATAGGATTCTCCCGAGACCGGGTCGAGAATGTCGCAGAAGATCACCATCGTCGACTGGGCGAAGAACGGGTCCATATGCACGGTTGCCGGGTCGGGCATGAGCACCATGTCGGACTCGTTGATCGCCTTCCAGCCACCGATCGAGGAACCGTCGAACATGACGCCATCGGCGAACATGTCCTCGTCCACGGCGGAAATATCCATCGTCACATGCTGAAGCTTGCCGCGCGGGTCGGTAAAGCGAAGGTCAACGAACTTGACGTCGTTTTCCTTGATTTGTTTCATGATTTCGCTTGCGCTCGTCATTACAGGTTCCTCGATTTCAGTAACGATATGAACGGTCACGCCGAGCCGGCTAGATCGCGTCTACACCCGTCTCGCCTGTGCGGATACGGATGACCTCCTCGACGTTCGACACGAATATCTTGCCGTCGCCAATCCGTCCAGTCTGCGCCGCGTTGCGGATCGCTTCGATCACGGCTTCGGCATTTTCGTCGGCAAGAACCACTTCCACCTTTACCTTGGGCAGGAAGTCCACGACGTATTCGGCGCCGCGGTAAAGTTCGGTATGGCCCTTCTGGCGACCAAAGCCCTTGGCTTCGGTCACCGTAATGCCCTGCAAGCCGACTTCCTGAAGGGCTTCCTTCACTTCGTCGAGCTTGAAAGGTTTAATGATCGCTTCGATCTTCTTCATGAGAAACTATCTCTCCGCTTCTCCCTATGCGCGGGTCGTCGACCCACTCGGCCATGCCAATGCAGATATCGTGCCAAACTAATGTTGGACTTTCAAAAGGATATTGTCATTTTGCACGTATTCCTGCCCATTTCCATGCCGGAGGGCGCAAGAAGCGGGAGCTTGCTCATGATTTTGATGCGAAATGACGCCGCAGCGACCCGTTTTGTGACAAGATCACGAAAAACCCGTGAGGCTGTTGGCTTGGCTTGTTAAGGCGTAAAATTATGCAATTGATGATTTTTTGGGCTTTGCGGGCTCCGGCATTGTGCTTTCACGCTGTTCGTGACGGAGAGTGAATTCGATGTCCGCCATTCCCGCGCATACTCTGTTGACCCCCGATGAAATGGCGCAGGCCGATGCTGCTGCAGCCGCATCGGGTATCCCGTCCTTTGATCTGATGGTGCGGGCAGGGCATGCGGTTGCCGCCACCGCCTTGAGGCGCTTTCCGGCCGCCTTGCGTTTCGTGGTTTTCTGCGGCCCGGGAAACAATGGCGGGGATGGCTATGTCGCGGCCTCGGCGCTTGCCGCAAGCGGAGTAGCTGTTGCTGTTTTTGCTGTCGGAGATCCGGGCGTTCTGCGCGGCGATGCCAGGCTTGCCTTCGAAAAATGGGGCGGCCAGCCGGCAGCGCTGGAAGAATTTCAGCCGAGAGCAGGCGATGTCGTGATTGACGCGCTGTTCGGCGCTGGCCTGTCTCGGGATCTGCCCGAAAATGTTCAGCAAGTCATCACGCAGGTGAACGAGGCTTCGTTGCCGGTGCTTGCGGTCGACTTGCCATCCGGTATCTGCGGACTGACCGGCAGGTCACGTGGCGTAGCTTTTCGCGCAGACTGCAGCGTCACCTTCATGGCGAGAAAACCGGGACACCTGCTTCTTCCCGGAAGGTCTCTATGCGGTGATGTCGAGGTTTTCGATATCGGTATCCCTGCTCGGATCGTGCTGGCGGCGGCCGGACGGATACAGGAAAATCGCATTGAACTCTGGCGCAGGTTCCTGCCTTTTTCCGGGGCTGACAGCCATAAATACAAACGAGGACATCTTGGCGTGTTTTCCGGGCCAGCCGCCTCGACGGGGGCGGCGCGGCTGTCTGCGCTTTCCGGCCTGAAGACTGGAGCTGGACTGGTGACAGTGGCTTCGCCGGAGAACGCAATGGCGATCAATGCAAATCATCTGACCGCGATTATGTTGCGCCAGGTCGGTGGTTCGGATGACCTCAACGCCTGGCTGGAGACGGCAAAGCTATCCGCCTTCGTTCTCGGTCCGGCTTTCGGCATTGGAGAGCGCGCGCGCGATTTCAGCCTCGCCCTACGAAACCATCCGCTCGTTCTCGATGCAGACGGCATCACCTCCTTCAGGGATGATCCGCAAACACTCTTCGACGCCTTCTCAAGCGGTGAACCGCATCTGATCATGACGCCGCACGAAGGGGAGTTCGGTCGTCTTTTCCCCGATCTTGCCGCTGACCCAAATCTCGGAAAGGTCGAGAAGGCGCAAAAGGCCGCCGAACGGGCGCATGCGGTGATCGTCTACAAGGGAGCAGACACGGTGATCGCAGCACCGGACGGGCGCGCCAATATCAATTCGAACGGTCCAGCCTCACTGGCAACAGCCGGTTCCGGTGACGTTCTGGCCGGCATGATCGGCGCGCTGTTGGCGCAGGGCATGCCCGCTTTCGAAGCGGCCTGCGCCGGCGTCTATCTGCATGCGGAAGCGGCCCATCTCGCGGGGCCCGGATCGACTGCAGAAGATTTGGCAGCCCAAGCCGGAAGGGCCATGGCGAACCTTGCCGACCCCATTGGCTCTGGAAGGTGTTAGTCGGCGTCGACGAGGTTCTGCATCGCCATCGCCCCCTGCGGAGCGTTGACCTTTCCTTCGTGAATGAAGAAGGCAAATACATCGCGCGGCAGCTTGTCGACTTTGCGGGCCTCATCGACGAGAGGAAGATCGGCAGGCACGCCGCCCTCGGCCCACGTTGTCAGCCGTTTCGCCCAGGCCTTCATGTCGCCGTCGGCGTAACAGGTCGCAATATCATCCGACCCCTTCTGCAGGCGGGCGTAGACAAAATCGGCAGTTACGTCCGCGACCATCGGATAATCGAAATGTTCGGCGCAGACCGGCGCGACCTTGTATTTTTCCAGAAGTGCTACGAATTCCGGCACCTTGAAACTGTCATGCCGCACCTCGACGACATGCCGCAGTGGCAGTCCTTCGAGCGTCTCCGGCAGAAGCTTGAGAAAGGCTTCGAAATCGTCCGGCTCGAATTTCTTCGTCGGTGCAAACTGCCACAATAACGGCCCTAGATGATCGCCCAACTCGACCAGTCCCTGCGTGAGGAACTTTTCGATCGATTCCCCGGCGTCGCCAAGAACCTTGCGATTGGTGGTAAACCGGCTCGCCTTCAGCGAGAAGATGAAGCCATCCGGGACTTCCGATGCCCATTTGGCGAAGGTCGCGGGTTTCTGTGAGCCGTAATAGGTGCCGTTGACCTCTATGACCTTGAGCTTGCTAGCGGCATATTCAAGCTGGCGTTTCTTCGCCAGCTTTTCGGGATAAAAACTCCCCTCCCAGGGATCGAAGGTCCATCCACCGATGCCGGTGCGGACTGTGCCGGATGCAGTCATGTTCCCCTCCACAAATGTGTGGCGACGGATTACTCCGCCGCCTGAACTTTTTTCGCAGGTCGCCGTTCGAGCAGTTCCTTGAGGAACTGGCCGGTATAGGATCGCTTTTCCTTGACCACCTGTTCGGGCGTGCCGGAGGCAACGATCTCGCCACCGCCGGTACCGCCTTCAGGGCCGATATCGATGATCCAGTCCGCCGTCTTGATGACTTCGAGATTGTGCTCGATGACGACGACGGAATTGCCCTGGTTTACCAGTTCATGCAGCATTTCCAGAAGTTTCGATACGTCGTGGAAATGCAGGCCTGTGGTCGGCTCGTCGAGGATATAGAGCGTGCGGCCGGTAGACCGCTTCGATAGCTCCTTGGCGAGCTTGACGCGCTGCGCCTCGCCACCCGACAGCGTGTTCGCCTGCTGACCGACCTTGATATAGCCGAGGCCGACATCGAACAGCGCTTGCAGCTTGTCGCGTACGGCCGGTACCGCCGAGAAGAATTCGACGCCTTCCTCGACCGTCATGTCCAGCACGTCGGCGATCGACTTGCCCTTGAAATGCACGTCCAGCGTTTCGCGATTGTAGCGCTTGCCGTGGCAGACATCGCAGGTGACATAGACATCCGGCAGGAAGTGCATCTCGATCTTGATGACACCATCGCCCTGGCAGGCCTCGCAACGGCCGCCCTTGACGTTGAACGAGAAGCGGCCCGGAGCATAACCGCGTGCCTTGGCCTCGGGGAGGCCAGCAAACCAGTCACGGATCGGCGTGAAGGCACCGGTATAGGTGGCCGGGTTGGAGCGCGGCGTGCGGCCGATCGGCGACTGGTCGATGTCGATGACCTTGTCGATATGCTCGAACCCGTCGATCCGGTCGTGTTCTGCCGGAATTTCGCGCGCGCCCATGACGCGACGAGCCGCCGACTTGTAGAGCGTCTCGATCAGGAAGGTGGATTTTCCGCCGCCCGATACGCCGGTCACTGCCGTGAAAACGCCGAGCGGAACCGATGCCGTGACATTCTTCAGGTTGTTGCCGCGGGCGCCGACGACCTTGATCTCCTTGCCCTTCTTGGGCTTGCGACGTTCAGCCGGGACAGCGACGCCGAGTTCACCCGACAGGTATTTACCGGTCAGTGACTTGGGGTTGGCCATCACCTGCTGCGGCGTGCCTTCGGCGACCACCGTGCCGCCATGGATGCCGGCAGCGGGGCCGATATCGACGACATAGTCGGCCGTCAGGATCGCATCCTCGTCATGCTCGACGACAATGACCGTGTTGCCGATGTCGCGCAGGTGTTTGAGCGTTTCGAGAAGGCGGGCATTGTCGCGCTGGTGCAGGCCGATCGACGGCTCGTCCAAGACGTAGAGAACGCCGGTAAGGCCCGATCCGATCTGCGAGGCAAGCCGGATGCGCTGGCTTTCCCCGCCCGACAGCGTGCCGGAATTGCGCGACAGGCTGAGATAGTCGAGACCGACATCGTTCAGAAACTGCAGGCGTTCGCGGATTTCCTTCAGGATCCGGACGGCGATCTCGTTCTGCTTCGCATTCAGGTGCTCGGGAAGGGCGGAAAACCAGTCTCGCGCCACCTTGATCGACATCTCGGTCGTCTCACCGATATGCCGCTTGTTGATCTTCACCGCCAGCGCTTCCGGCTTGAGGCGATAACCGGCGCAGGCCGGGCAGGGGGCGGCCGACATGTAGCGCTCGATTTCCTCGCGCGCCCAGGCACTGTCGGTTTCCTTCCAGCGACGCTCGAGGTTCGGCACGATTCCTTCGAAATTCTTCACCGTCTTGTAGGAACGGGCGCCGTCGGCATAGTTGAATTCGATTTTCTCCTCGGTCCCCTGCAGGATTGCCGTCTGCGCCTCGCTGGAAAGCTTGTCCCAGCGATCGGAGAGCTTGAAGCCGAATACCTTGCCGAGGCCTTCCAGCGTCTGATTATAATAGGGTGAGGAAGACTTGGCCCATGGCGCAATCGCACCGTCGCGCAGCGTTCGGGCCGGTTCCGGCACGATCAGGTTCTCGTCGACCTTCTGCTGCGAGCCGAGACCATCACAGGTCGGGCAAGCGCCGAAAGGATTGTTGAAGGAGAAAAGACGCGGCTCGATTTCCGGAATGGTGAAGCCGGAGACCGGGCAGGCGAATTTTTCCGAAAACAGCACGCGTTCATGCGTTTCGTTGAGCGACTTGTTGGCGGAGCCGCCGGCCGCCGTTTCGTTCGCTGGCAGCGGTTTGTCGGCAAATTCCGCCACTGCCAGCCCGTCGGCGAGCTTCAGCGACGTCTCGAGACTGTCGGCGAGACGTGCGCCGATATCGGAACGCACTACGAGGCGGTCGACCACGACATCGATGTCATGCTTGTATTTCTTGTCGAGCGCCGGCACGTCGGCGATCTCGTAGAACTGACCGTCGACCTTGACGCGCTGGAACCCCTTCTTCATCAGGTCGGCGAGTTCCTTCTTGTACTCGCCCTTCCGGCCGCGGATCATCGGCGCAAGGATATAGAGACGCGTTCCTTCCTCCAGGTCGAGCACCCGGTCGACCATCTGGCTGACCGTCTGGCTTTCGATCGGAAGTCCCGTTGCCGGCGAATAGGGGACGCCGACACGGGCGAAGAGAAGACGCATGTAGTCGTAGATTTCGGTGACCGTGCCGACCGTCGAGCGCGGGTTACGCGAGGTCGTCTTCTGTTCGATCGAGATCGCCGGAGACAGGCCCTCGATCTGATCGACATCCGGCTTCTGCATCATTTCCAGGAACTGGCGCGCGTAGGCCGAGAGGCTTTCGACGTAGCGGCGCTGGCCCTCGGCATAGATCGTATCGAAGGCAAGCGACGATTTTCCCGAGCCTGAAAGCCCGGTCATCACGATCAGCGAATTGCGGGGCAGATCGAGATCGATGCCCTTCAGATTGTGCTCGCGCGCACCACGTATGGAAATAGTCTTGAGTTCGCTCATCGTCATGCCTTTGGGGAGGCCCATCTGGGAGGATTTGAAGGCCCTTATGTAGTCATGGAAATCCGTCTGTCGAGGCGAAACTGGCGCAAACCCCCGTGGTTCCGACTCCGTTGACAGGAGTATAGGAATAAAATAGAACAAATAAAGAACAAAATTCAAGGTGAGCGAACAGGCGCATAGTCGATCTGAATGTAGCGGATGCCGGAAACTGTGGATGCGGGAAAAGGGGAGGTCGCGCCCCGCCCGGCCTATGGTCTATGGTGCGCCCATCGTTTTTTCGCCGCGGTGGCGGCAGAGTAAGGTGAAGAGATATGGCAGGCAGCGTCAACAAGGTCATCCTGATCGGCAATGTGGGAGCAGACCCTGAAATCCGTCGTACCCAGGATGGTCGCCCGATCGCCAACCTGCGTATCGCGACGTCTGAGACCTGGCGCGACCGCAATTCCGGCGAGCGCAAGGAAAAGACGGAATGGCACACGGTCGTCGTTTTCAACGAAGGTCTGTGCAAGGTCATCGAGCAGTACGTGAAGAAAGGGGCCAAGCTCTACATCGAAGGCGCGCTGCAGACCCGCAAATGGCAGGACCAGAACGGCAATGACCGTTACTCGACTGAAGTCGTGCTGCAGGGCTTCAACTCGACGCTGACCATGCTGGATGGTCGCGGTGAGGGCGGCGGTGACCGCGGCGGCTTCGGCGGCGGCCGTGGCGGTTCGAGCGATTTCGGCGGCGGCGGTGATGATTTCGGCGGCGGTTACGGTGGCGGCGGCAACGATTACGATCGTCCCCGTTCCGGCGGCCAATCCGGCAATCAAGGCGGCAATCAGGGTGGCCGCGGCGGCCAGTCCGGCGGCGGCAACTTCTCCCGCGATCTGGACGACGATATCCCGTTCTGATGAAAGGCGCCGCAAGGCGCCTTTTCCTAAAATGCTGCACTATCTGAATTTCGAGGAATATCATGAGCGACGCCACCAACATCCCCAGACAACCTGCCACCTGGCGGATCGTCCTTGCCGCCGTTCTCGATTTCTTCACCGTCTTCTGGGCCGCAGGCTTTCTTGTCGCATCGCTCTTTGGCGGGCGAACTGAAAACGGTTTTGCGCTGGATGGTGGGCCGGCACTGTTGTGTTTCGTGCTGATCGTCGCCTATTTCGTCGTCTTCAATAAGTTTCTCGGCGGAACCATCTGGAAGCGTATCCTCAAGGCCAAACGGACCGATCGATAGTCGTTCCGCATGATTTACGGTCGTCCGTCCCTGTCCGCCAGCATCGCAACCAGGACGTCTGATTGGGACAGGATGCCGACCAGCCGGTTGTCTCCTGTTGCCACGGGCAGATAGTGAAGGCCGTTTTCGGCAAAGCGGATAATGGCCTCGGCGAGCGCTGTATCCGGTTGAACTGTAGTCACCGGCGATGTCATGACCGTCTCGACCGTGCCGCTTGGTTCAGCCTTGCCGGAAACGGCGAGAAGTATCCGTGCCGCGAGGTTCGAAGGTGCTCCGACCCAGTTCACCTTGTCGAAAAGATCCGTCTGCGTGACGATGCCGATCACCTTCCGGTCGGCTCCGATCACCGGCAGGGCCTTGATGTGATGCGACTGCATGAGTTTCTGCGCATCGAGGACTGACATACCCGGAGCCGCGGTCACCACGTCGCGGGACATGAATCTGGCGCAGGATAAATCACCTCCACGGCGGCGGTAGGATTTCAATTCTGTGCGCCGCAGGATGGTTTCGAGGTCGTCGCGGTCAACATCCAGAAACGCATCATATTCCTTCAGTACTTCATCGAGGTCGTCGGAGGAAAAGCCGATCCGCTGGATCGGGGCAGGGTCTCTGGTGCCGTGATCGGTCGAGGCAGGCTGTGCTCGATGCGGATATCTGCGGCCGGTGACATTGTTGAAAATGAGGGCAAGGGTGAGCAGCGCGAGCGAATTTCCAAGTACTGGCCAGATGACAAAGGCATAACCGAGATCGTGGATTGCCGGCCCGCCCAGCACCGCCGTCAGCGCGATTGCGCCGCTCGGCGGATGAAGGCAGCGTAGCGACATCATCAATCCGATGGCGATGCCGATCGCCAGTGCAGCAGCGGCGAACGGGTCGGGAATGAGCGTGGCGGATGCCACCCCGACTAGCGCCGCGATCGTATTGCCGCCGATGATCGACCAGGGCTGCGCCAGAGGGCTGGCCGGCACGGCGAAGAGAAGCACGGCAGATGCGCCCATCGGGGCGATCAGCGCGGGCAGGGCGGAGGGCAGCCCTATTGCGAGGCTTCCGATCAGGGCGGTGATCAGTATACCGAGAAGCGCGCCGGTCGAGGCGCGCAGCCGTTCTTTTCTGGTGACGGGTGGCGTATCCGGTAACAGCCGTCGAAGAATGGGACGCATTGTCGTTGTTTTTCCTGTGGCAGGTCAGGGGGTACCTGCCGATATGTTTGGGCATGCCAAAGTCACAAGCGTACGAAAAGTCTGTCACGTCATGCTCGCAGGATTTCGGCACCGGAGGCCTTCGGCCGAAAGCCTCAGAGATCGAACGCCGAGCGCACGCCGTCCACGACGAATTGCACCGAAAGTGCGGCAAGAAGCACGCCAAGAAGCCGGGTCAGGATGGCTCTGCCGGTAACGCCGAGCAAGCGGTCCAGCTTTTCTGCCAAAAGTAGCGTCACATAGAGGATGGCCATCATCAATGCGATGACCGCAATCAGCAGCGCCCGGTCGAATGGTGCCGTGAATGTGCCGGCGAGGAGCACGGTAGCAGATATTGCGCCGGGGCCTGCGATCAGCGGTATGGCCAGCGGAAAGACCGCGAGATCTCGGATGTGGTCTATGGTAATCGCCGTCTGCGAGGTCTTTTCCTTGCGCTCCTGGCGACGCTCGAACACCATTTCGAACGAGATCCAGAAGAGCAGCATTCCGCCCGCGATCCGGAATGCACCCATCGAGATCCCGAGTAAGCCAAGTACGCCGGCGCCGAACAAAGCAAAGACAGTCAGGATGCCGAAGCCGATAATCGAGCCGCGCAGGGCCACCTGCTTGCGCTGCGCAGCCGTCATGCCAACAGTCAGGCCGAGAAAGACCGGGGCAAGGCCCGGAGGATCCAGCGTCACCAGCATGGTCGTCATCGCATTGATCAGCGCATCGGCAGTCGCCATAATAAGTTCCTTGACGGTTCGGGTTCCTTGCAGAGGCGAAGGATGATTGTTAGGACAGTCTCGGCTTAACGGGAAGTCGGGACCATTGCCGCGTTTGCGGTGATGGACAAAGTCTTGCCGTGAATGGCGTCGAAAGCTGTTCAAAACCCTTGCGGAAATTGGCGTTCGTTACCTCTTTCCGATATAAAAATGCAACTGATTCCGTACAGAGATCGTGATCCGATTTGACTGAGCAAAGCACACCCGGCGGCGGAAAGCTGCCCCCAGGCATAGAACCCATTTCCATCATGGAGGAGATGCAGCGCTCCTACCTCGATTACGCCATGAGCGTTATCGTCAGCCGCGCGCTTCCTGATGTCCGTGACGGCCTGAAGCCGGTGCATCGCCGTATTCTTTACGGGATGAACGAACTGGGCCTCGACTGGAACAAGAAATACGTCAAGAGCGCCCGCGTGACCGGTGACGTGATGGGTAAATACCATCCGCACGGCGACTCGGCCATCTATGACGCGTTGGCCCGTATGGCGCAGGACTGGTCGCTGCGGTTGCCGCTGATCGACGGTCAGGGCAATTTCGGCTCGATCGACGGCGATCCGCCGGCCGCTCAGCGTTATACCGAATGCCGCCTGGAAAAGGTCTCGCACGCGCTGCTCGACGATCTCGACAAGGAAACGGTCGATTTTCGCGATAACTACGACGGCACGATGTCGGAGCCGGTCGTGGTTCCTGCGAAATTCCCGAACCTGCTGGTCAACGGCGCAGGCGGCATCGCCGTCGGCATGGCGACCAACATTCCGCCACACAATCTGTCGGAAGTCATCAACGGCTGTATTGCGCTGATCGAAAATCCGGCGATTGAATTGCCGGAAATGATGGAGATCATCCCCGGTCCGGATTTTCCGACCGGCGCCTTGATCCTTGGAAAGAACGGCATTCGTTCGGCCTACGAGACCGGTCGCGGTTCGGTTATGATGCGTGGCGTCGCCACTGTCGAGCCGATGCGCGGTGATCGCGAGCAGATCATCATCACCGAAGTTCCCTACCAGGTGAACAAGGCGACGATGATTGAAAAGATGGCCGAGCTGGTCAAGGACAAGCGCATCGAAGGCATTTCCGACCTCCGCGACGAATCCGACCGCCAGGGCTACCGCGTCGTCATCGAGCTGAAGCGCGATGCGAACGCCGACGTCATCCTCAACCAGCTTTACCGCTACACGCCGCTGCAGACCTCCTTCGGCTGCAACATGGTGGCGTTGAACGGCGGCAAGCCGGAACAGTTGATGCTGCTCGACATGCTGCGCGCGTTCTGTACCTTCCGCGAAGAAGTCGTCAGCCGTCGTACGAAATACCTGCTGCGCAAGGCGCGTGAACGCGCCCACGTCTTGGTCGGCCTGGCGATTGCGGTCGCCAATATCGACGAAGTCATCGCGCTGATCCGCCGCGCGCCTGATCCGGCAACTGCCCGCGAGCAGTTGATGACCCGTCGGTGGCCGGCACATGACGTCGAAGGCCTGATCCGCCTGATCGATGACCCGCGCCACAAGATCAATGAGGACGCGACCTACAATCTGTCCGAGGAACAGGCTCGCGCCATCCTCGAACTGCGTCTGGCACGCCTGACGGCTCTCGGCCGCGATGAAATCGCCGACGAGTTGAACAAGATCGGCGCCGAGATTTCGGATTACCTCGACATCCTATCGTCGCGTATCCGCATCCAGACGCTAGTCAAGGAAGAGCTCGCTGCCGTACGCGACGAATTCGGCACGCCACGCCGCACCCAGATCATGGATGCCGGCCTCGACATGGATGATGAAGACCTCATCGCCCGTGAAGACATGGTCGTTACCGTCTCGCATCTCGGCTATATCAAGCGCGTTCCGCTCAATACCTACCGCGCCCAGCGTCGCGGCGGTAAGGGGCGTTCGGGCATGGCGACGCGTGACGAGGATTTCGTATCGCGCCTGTTCGTGGTCAACACGCATACGCCGGTCCTGTTCTTCTCCTCGCGTGGCATCGTCTACAAGGAAAAGGTCTACCGTCTGCCGATCGGCACGCCGCAGTCCCGCGGCAAGGCTTTGATCAACATGCTGCCGCTGGAACCCGGCGAACGCATCACCACGATCATGCCGCTGCCGGAAGACGAGGCGACCTGGGAAAACCTCGACGTCATGTTCGCAACGACGCGTGGCACGGTTCGCCGCAACAAGCTCAGCGACTTCGTTCAGGTCAATCGCAACGGCAAGATCGCCATGAAGCTCGAGGAAGAGGGCGACGAAATCCTCTCCGTCGAGACCTGCACGGCGCCGAACAATGATCTCGCCATCCCGGGTGACGACGTGCTTCTGACGACGGCGCTCGGCCAGGCGATCCGATTCCCGGTCGATGAGGTCCGCGTCTTCGCTGGCCGCAACTCGATCGGTGTCCGCGGCATCAATCTGGCCGAAGGCGACCGCATCATCTCGATGACTATCGTCAACCATGTCGATGCCGAGCCGTGGGAGCGTGCTGCCTATCTCAAGCGCTCCGCTGCCGATCGTCGCGCTGCCGGCGCAGACGAAGATGAGATCGCTCTCGTCGGCGAAGAGGTCACCGAAGAGGGACAGCTGACCGATGAACGCTATGAAGAGCTGAAGGCGCGCGAACAGTTCGTGCTGACGGTCTCCGAAAAGGGGTACGGCAAGCGTTCGTCTTCCTACGACTTCCGCACATCCGGCCGTGGCGGCAAGGGCATTCGTGCCACCGACACGTCGAAGACCGCGGAAATCGGTGAACTCGTTGCTGCCTTCCCGATCGAGGATGCTGACCAGATCATGCTCGTTTCCGATGGTGGCGTGCTGATCCGCGTGCCGGTCGGCGGTATCCGTATCGCCAGCCGCGCCACCAAGGGTGTGACGATCTTCTCGACTGCCAAGGATGAAAAGGTCGTTTCCGTCGAGCGCATCAGTGAGCCGGAAAGCGATGAGGAAAATGGTGTCGAAGGTGATGAGGCTGCGGTTGATGCAGTCGAAGATCAGGCAGCGGAAGGTGACGATAGCGGCGCGTAATGCGCGCCGCCCTTTCCTGAAGCTTAAAGTCAGATACGAAAAAAGCCGGAGAACATGTTCTCCGGCTTTTGAATTTTATGCTTGTGACACTCTGTGGTGATTTGGGTGCCGGCTGCTCAAAAGACACTGTGTCTTCGAACGAAATCCTCAAGGTCTCCACGCGGGCGGTGAAGCGCGGAAACCATAAGCGCCACTGATAACACACTCAGACTGCTGATCAGGACCGCAAGAACTGCAAGCGTTTCGAACATGGCCTGCCTCGTTGGCTCAGGCCTGTCAGGCCCGATTAATAGTAGGATACGTCCTGATAACGACCGGACATCTGCGAATAGTTCATTTCCGACGGATCGGACTTGTTCTGGTAAAGAGTAACCGTTGCCGTCAGCATCACTGCGATCATCGACGTCCAGACGACGTTGATCATCATCACCTTGTCGAGCACCATCGGGTTCCGCTTAAACATATCCGAATTCCTTTTTACTGGCCTGATCGCGACAAGCGCAGACAGGTTCCACCGCATTTTGAGAGAAATTTAACTGAACGCCTCTGAAGCCTCCCTGAAAGGGTCGTTCATCTGGCGTTCATGTTGCAGGTTCTTCAGGCGTCGTTCTGTTCCATGGCAAAGAGCGCGCTTTCGATGAGGAAGGCAGCAAGAACGGCACCAAGAACAACAAGAACCAGCATTTCATTTCTCCATGATCGGGCAGGAAACCCTGCCGCTGTGTGCAATAAAACAAACCGCCGCTGAAACGACCTTGAATGGCCCGTTCATCTTGCATTCACGGCATCGACTGCTGCTCCACCCTTGCGGAGGAAGGGGCGACGTGACAAAAGGCCGGGGAATCTTAACCGGCAAGGTCAGAGGCTGGACCGAGGCATGACGACTGCTTTCTACCCCGGATCGTTCGATCCGATGACGAATGGGCATCTCGATGTTCTTGTTCAGGCACTTCAGGTGGCCGACAATGTGATCGTCGCCATCGGAGTTCATCCGGGCAAGACGCCGCTGTTTTCCTTTGAAGAGCGCGCGGAACTGATCCGTGCATCGCTGACGGACAGTCTTCCGGAAAAGGCAGCCAATATAGATGTCGTCTCCTTCGATCGCCTTGTTGTTGACGCCGCCCGCGCCAGCGGTGCAAAACTCCTGATCCGTGGCCTGCGTGACGGCACCGATCTGGATTACGAGATGCAGATGGCAGGGATGAACCGCCAGATGGCACCGGATGTGCAGACGGTCTTCCTGCCCGCAGGCACCGCATCCCGGCCTATAACGGCCACATTGGTCCGCCAGATCGCTGCCATGGGCGGCGATGTGGCAGCTTTTGTACCGCCAACCGTGCTCGCGGCCTTGAAATCGAGATTTGCGCGCTGATTTATTCAGAACCACGGAGTTTCCAATGAAATTGCTTCACTCTGCCTTTGCCGGTCTGGTCGCTTTCGCATCCATGGCGGGTGCCGCCTATGCCGACGATCTCCTGACGATCCAGTTGAAAGACGGTCCGGTCGTCATCAAGCTCGCGCCCGAAGTCGCGCCCAAGCACGTCGCCCAGATCGAAACGCTCGCTTCCAAAGGCGAATACGACAATGTCGTCTTCCATCGTGTCATCGATGGCTTCATGGCCCAGACGGGTGACGTTGAATTCGGCAAGCAGGGCGGTGCCAAGTTCAACCCGCAGCGGGCCGGCATGGGCGGTTCCGAACTGCCCGATATCCAGGCGGAATTCTCCAAGGTCCCGTTCAAGCGCGGCACTGTTGGCATGGCGCGGTCACAGAATCCGAATTCTGCCAATTCGCAGTTCTTCATCATGTTTGACGAAGGCGCGTTCCTGAACGGCCAGTACACGGTCGTCGGCCAGGTTCAGTCCGGCATGGAATTCGTCGACAAGATCAAGCGCGGCGAGGGTGGCAATGGCGAAGTCAGCAACCCCGACAAGATGATCAAGGTCACGGTCACCAAGAAGTAACGGCACAGAGCCGCGATTTTTCAACTCAGAGAAGAGCCTCAAAGGTAAAACCCAAAAGGCATAATAAGGAGACGCACATGGCGGAGATCAAGGATCCCGAAAACACCCTCATCATGGAAACCACCAAGGGCAAGGTCGTGATCTCGCTTCTGCCGGACCTCGCTCCGGGCCACGTTGCCCGCATCAAGGAACTGGCGCGCGAAGAAGCCTATGACGGCGTTGTCTTCCACCGTGTCATCCCGGACTTCATGGCCCAGACCGGTGACGTCAAGTTCGGCAAGAAGGGCGGCGAAAGCTTCAACCCGTCGCGCGCCGGCATGGGCGGCTCGGAAAAGCCGGATCTGCAGGCTGAATTCTCGGCTGTTCCGCACGTCCGCGGCACCTGCTCCATGGCCCGTTCGCAGAGCCCGAACTCCGCCAACTCGCAGTTCTTCATCTGCTTTACCGACGCTCCCTGGCTGAACAAGCAGTATTCCGTCTGGGGCCAGGTCATTGAAGGCATGGACATCATCGACCAGATCAAGAAGGGCGAGCCGGTACAGGATCCGGATTCGATCGTTTCGGTCCGCGTCGCAGCCGACGTTTAAGTCGAGCTTCCATTTTTGGCCCGCTCCGTCTTCAAAAGGCGGGGCGGGCTTACGCATTTCAAGAACAGGCCTGAAATTACGCCATGCGTGTCGAATTTTTCGATTTCGATCTGCCGGAGGAAAATATCGCTCTGCGGCCCGCCAACCCGCGGGACAGTGCGCGTTTTCTCGTCGTGCGCCCGGATGCCGAACCGGTCCTCGCGGATCACCGCGTTTCCGAACTCGCCGACTTCTTAAAACCCGGCGATGCTCTGGTCTTCAACGATACCAAAGTCATTCCGGCGCAGCTTGAGGGTATCAGGCATCGTGAAGGGGCGGGCGGACAGCAGGTTTCTGCAACGCTGCATATGCGCACAGAACCCGACGTATGGAAGGCATTTGCCAAGCCCGGCAAGCGTATCAAGATCGGTGATCGGGTCGAATTCGGCCATGGATCGGAAACCTGCCTTCTTGGCTCGCTGATGGCGACCGTGGAGGAAAAAGGCGAGGGCGGCGAAGTCACGCTGCGCTTCGATCTTTCAGGCCCGGCGCTCGACGAGGCGATCATGTCTGTCGGCCATATCCCGCTGCCGCCCTACATTGCCGCCAAGCGGGCGGAAGATGAGAAGGACCGGAAGGACTATCAGACGATTTATGCCCGGGAGGAGGGAGCCGTTGCAGCACCGACCGCCGGCCTGCATTTCACGCCCGATCTTTTTACCAAGCTGGATGCCGCTGGCATTGAACGGCATTTCGTCACGCTGCATGTCGGCGCCGGAACTTTCCTGCCAATGAAGGTGGACGATACGGTCGACCACAAGATGCATCATGAAATCGGCTATGTCAGCGCTGAGACGGCAGCCAAACTGAATGCCGTGAAGGCGAGGGGCGGGCGCATCGTCTGCGTCGGCACCACTTCGCTGCGCCTGATCGAAAGTGCTGCCACCGACGACGGCACGATCAAGCCGTGGAGTGGCCCGACCGGCATCTTCATCACGCCCGGCTACAGCTTCAAGGCGGTGGACATGCTGATGACCAACTTCCACCTGCCAAAATCCACCCTGTTCATGCTCGTTTCGGCCTTTTGCGGCCTGGAGACGATGCAGGACGCCTATGCCCACGCTATCAAGACGGGCTATCGCTTCTACTCCTACGGCGATTCCAGCCTGCTATTTCGGAAAGACTAGATGAGCACCGAGAATTTCCAATTCACCCTGAAGAAGACCGACGCCGGCGCGCGCCTTGGCGAAGTCTCCATGCCGCGCGGCACGATCCGCACGCCTGCCTTCATGCCGGTCGGTACTGTCGGCACTGTCAAGGCGATGTATCTCGACCAGGTCAAGGATACCGGGGCCGACATCATCCTCGGCAACACCTATCACCTGATGCTGCGCCCTGGCGCCGAGCGCGTTGCGCGCCTCGGCGGCCTGCACAAGCTGATCCGCTGGGATGGGCCGATCCTGACGGATAGTGGCGGTTTCCAGGTCATGTCCTTGTCCGGCCTGCGCAAGCTCGATGAAAAGGGCGTCACCTTCAAGAGCCATGTCGATGGCTCGCTGCACCACATGTCGCCGGAACGCTCGATTGAGATCCAGGGCCTGCTCGGTTCCGATATCCAGATGCAGCTCGATGAATGCGTGGCGCTGCCTGCCGAGCCGAAGGAAATCGAACGCGCCATGGAACTGTCGCTGCGCTGGGCTGAGCGCTGCCGCGTTGCCTTCGGTGATCAGGCCGGCAAGGCTATGTTCGGCATTGTTCAGGGCGGCGACCAGCCGGCTCTGCGTATCCGCTCCGCTGAAGGCCTGAAACAGCTCGACCTCAAGGGCTATGCGGTCGGCGGCCTGGCCGTCGGCGAGCCGCAGGACGTGATGCTCTCGATGCTGGAAACGACGCTGCCGGTCCTGCCGACCGAAAAACCGCGTTATCTGATGGGCGTCGGCACGCCGGACGATATCCTGAAATCGGTTGCCCGCGGCATCGACATGTTCGACTGTGTCATGCCGACCCGCTCCGGCCGCCATGGTCTGGCGTTTACCCGCCGCGGCCGCGTCAACATCCGCAATGCCCGCCATGCCGAGGACATGCGCCCGTTGGACGAGGAGTCGAGCTGCCCGGCAGCACGCGATTATTCCCGCGCCTATCTGCACCATCTCGTCCGCTCCGACGAGGCGCTCGGCGGCATGCTGCTCTCCTGGAACAACCTGCATTATTACCAGGACTTGATGAAGGGCATCCGCCAGTCGATCGAGGAAGGTCGGTTCGCCGACTTCTACGCCGAAACCCAGGAAAACTGGGCCAAGGGCGATATCGATCCGCTCTGAGGAGGCTTGGTGGCGTGAGCGGCGAGCAGGAACAGGATCCGGTGATCGGCGTCACGCCGCGCATGCTGAGCTGGGCGCGCAATTCCACCCTCTATCGCCTGTCGCGACGGATGATGTCCGAACGCGAACTCACCGACGCCATCAGACGCAAGGCAAAGCAGAAGTTCGAGGATATTTCCGACGATGACCTGCAGGTATTGGCAGCGGCCGCGCTCGAATGCGGACGCACCCTCGGTTGCCTCGATGATGCTAATTATGCTGAGACCAAGGTCCGTTCCGGCGTCAGAACGGGCCGCTCACGGCGCATGCTGCAGCGAAGGCTGCAGGAAAAGGGGATCGCGTCGGAGACCGCTGCGGCTGCCCTTGAGGATGTTGACGACCTGCAAGCAGCGCTCGCCTATGCGCGACGCCGCGGCTTCGGGCCTTATCGGCGCGAGGACGCCGATGACAAGCGGATCATCAAGGAACTGTCTTCATTCGCGCGCAACGGATTCGGTTCCGATGTCGCCCGCCGTGTCATTGGGCTAACGCGCGACGATGCGGACGAGATGATGTCGGCCGCACCGCTTTAGGAATTGTCGCATCGTCATATGCCTGTGCTCGAAGAGTTCTTCATCATCCTGACGCCGTTTACCTTGTAGCTGCCATCGTCCATCAGCCGCATCTCGTAGATGGCGGTCCAGTCCTTGCCGTCCGGCCCGGTGATCATCACCTCCTGAAACACCATCTCGCCGCCGCCGATCAGTTTCGAGCGGCCGAAAGCGTAGTTTCCGGCGTGATAGACCGCCTCGTAGTTCTTCTGCACCATCGTCAGGAAGGCGTTCTTGTCGGGATACATCATGCGGATATCGGGGGAGGCGAAGGAATAGGCCTTCTCCGCGTCGTCCCGCTTCATCGCAGTGATCTGTTCGGAAATCACCGACTGCGCCTGCAGAGCGGGATCCTCGGCGTGGACGATCGGAGGAGCGACAAGCACCAGAGTGGCAACGAGCGAAGCAAAGCGAGCGACCATCAGACGTTCTCCAGCAAGAAGATGGATGGTAGCGCGTTTCTGGTCGCTGAGAAGATGGGCATGCGAATTTTGTCGGCAGATCGCGCTCTATTGAAACTGTGCACTCCAACGCAGGGCAGGATCCTGTCATACGCGCTTGTTGTTCGCGTGACCTTTTGCGACGAATGCAGTGCCTGATTCGATCGGATATCTTTTTATGACCCTTCTGCCCCCGGCCTTGCTTTATTTCAGCAATGCCATTCTTTTCATTTCACTATTCACCCGCCTGCCGTCCATTCAGGAGATGCTCCAGGTCGACAAGGCGGTGCTTGGTCTCGCGCTTCTTAGCGCTCCGGTTGGAACCTTTCTCGCCCTGCCGATCGCCGGCCGCATCACCGATCGCCTGACACCGCGCCTGACTGCCGTCACAATGCTGCCGATCGTTGCGCTTTTGAGCCCGCTTCTGACGATCTCTCCGCTTCCGGGCTTCATCTTCTGTTTCTTTCTTTTCGGCTTCTTCCGCACTATTTTCGACGTCTCGGCAAACATGATCTCGGCCGGCATCGAGGCCCGCACGGGCGTAAAAGTCTTGTCCCGCAGCCACGGCTTCTGGTCTGTCGGCCTTCTGGTCGGCTCACTTGCCTCCGGTTTTATGGCGGAGGAGGGGATTTCGCCAGTGATCCAGCAGAGCGCGGCGGCGGCCCTTGTTCTCCTCGCCTGTCTCACGGTCTTCCTGCTGACACCTGCCGACCCACCGGCGGCACCCATCGCAAAACGCCGCTCGGCCTATGTCCTGCCCGACCGAACCATTCTTCTGATCTGCGTCATGGTCTTCGGCCTCTGCATCGTCGAGGGGGCTATCTATGACTGGGGCATCTTCTTCCTGCGCGAGGAATTGCGCGTCGATCCGGCACTTGCCGGCACGCTCTACGCCGCCTTCACCATCGGCATGGGCGCAACCCGCATGATGGGCGACATGCTGCGCGATCGTTTTGGCGCGCTGGCGTTGATCCGCATGTCGGCGGTGACGGTCGCCGTCGGCGTCATACTGCTGGTCTCGTCTCCCTCCTACATATATGCAGGCGTTGCACTTTTCCTGATTGGTTGCGGCATCGCTCTTGCCTTCCCGCTGGCGGTTGCCACGACGATCGCGCTCGGCAAGGGCCAGCCATCGGAAAACCTCGCGGCTCTCGCCCTGACGCTGATGTTGTCCACCATCGGTGTTCCGCCGCTATTGGGCTTCATTGCCGAGCATGTGAGCCTTACGGCAACTTTCCTCGTGCTTCTCCCTTGTGTTTTCATCAGCTTCCTGATGGCGCCGGTGGCCGAGGGTAAGCGCCCGTTTCGCCTGCGAAAACAATAACTGTGGGCAAAGGCGGGCAGGGCAGGCAGCCGCCCATAATTGGCCATAAGAATGGGTAAGGGGTTGAGCCGTCGAGGCTTAACGCTTACGACTAGAGCAATCCCAGCAAAAGCGTGAACCGGTTTTGCATCGGAATTGCGTTAAAGCATGACATGCCGAAGACAGGTGACGCTCCTTGATCGACCCCTATGACATTCTGGGCCTTTCGCGAGACGCTGATAGCGCGGCCGTAAAATCCGCCTACAGGAAGCGTGTGAAAACGGCCCATCCTGACGCCGGTGGTGATCAGGAGGCATTCGGTGACCTGAAGCTGGCTTACGAACTGCTGCTTGATCCCGTGCGTCGGAAGGTTTTTGACGATACCGGTTATGATCCCGAACTGGCCGACACGAAGGATTTGCAGGGCCTCGTCATTCTGGAAACGCTCGTCAACGAGATGATCCTCGACGAGCGCGAGCCGGGTTCCTTCGATCCCGTCGCCTCCATGCGCCGCAAGCTGACCGACCGTATCGTCAGTGCGCGTTTCCATATTCTGGAAATGGAACGGCATCGCGCCCGTATCCGCAATCATATGGACCGCATGGGCCGCAAGCCCGGAACGGATGTGCTCGGGCGCATGTTGAAGGCGCGCTGCGAGACGATCAGCCAGGCGATTTCCAAGTCCGAAACGGAAATCAAGACGATCGAACAGGCCTATGGCATGCTCGACGGCTATGCCTATGAACTTGAAATAGCCGAAGTGCAGGACGCAGCCGAGTAGCATCGGAAAATCATCGTCCAGCTTTTGAACTGAATTCCGGAGGCCATTGATGTCACTCACCATTCGCCCCGCCACGCGCGGCGACGCCTCTATCCTGCTGGGCTTCATTCGCGAGCTGGCGATCTATGAAAAGGCCGAGCACGAGGTGGCGGCCACGGTGGAGACAATCGAAGAATCCATCTTCGGTCCCCAGTCGGTGACACAGGCGCTGATCTGCGAGAAGGACGGGCAGGCGATCGGCATGGCGATCTGGTTCTTCAATTATTCCACCTGGCAGGCCCGCAACGGGCTCTACCTTGAGGATCTTTATGTTACGCCCAGCGCGCGAGGGTTCGGCGCAGGAAAGGCGCTGCTGCAGCGACTGGCTCAGATCGCGCTGGAAAATGGCTGCGGCCGTTTTGAATGGAGCGTGCTCGACTGGAACGAACCAGCGATCAAGGTCTATGACGCCATCGGCGCCGAGCCGCAGAACGAGTGGATCCGCTACCGTTTGGCTGGCGATGCACTGGCCAATTTTGCCGGTACGCGGGCAGGGAACTGACCTTTCGGCTAGGTACGATCACAAGATCAGCACTCAGAATATGATAAGTTTTCGGTTTTTGCTGAAATTCGTCCGGGACGTCACAATATCGATATGCTTGTCTTCGTATGACCAGGACATCTCCAACGAAAGGCATAGATGTGCGCATCCCGGATTATCCGTCGGCAGAATCTCATAAGTGGTCGCAGGTCGACAGCTATTTTTCTGGTCTTCTGGCGCCGGAAGATGATGTGCTGAAGGTCTCCCTTGCCGAAAATGCAAAAGCCGGCATGCCGGCGCATGACGTTTCCGCATCGCAGGGCAAGATGCTGGCGCTTTTCATTGCGATGACGGGCGCATCGCGCGTGCTCGAAATCGGCACGCTCGGCGGCTATAGCACCATCTGGATGGCGCGTGCTCTGCCCGATAGCGGCAGGGTCGTGACGATCGAGGCTAATGAACGTCATGCCGCAGTAGCAATTTCCAATATCGAACGGGCAGGGCTAGGCAACAGCGTCGACGTTCATGTCGGCACGGCGCTCGATGTGCTGCCGAACATCGCCAGAGATATGGATAAACCCTTCGACTTGATCTTCATCGATGCGGACAAGCCCAACAATCCGAACTATCTGCAATGGTCATTGAAGTTGTCACGCCCCGGGACGGTCATCATCGCCGATAATGTCGTGCGCGGAGGTGCTGTCGCAGATCCGGACAGCGAGGATGCAAATGTCCTCGGCGTGCGCGAATTCCTCGCAATGGTGGCGGAAAATCCCGATCTGGATGCAACTGCGATCCAGACCGTCGGCGAAAAAGGTTGGGATGGATTTTCGCTTATACGGGTGAAATAACAGTGGGATGATCCCGGTATACGGATCGCTGGATGAACGATAGTGACGCGGAAACAAAACCATCCTTGACCTTGCGGTCCAGCGCTGGTGAGTTCGGTCCCATGTCTCACATCCAGATGAAAGCCGAATCTCGAAATGCCGGATACCTTCATTGATACGAGCCACGGGCGCCTTGCATTTTCCGATACCGGAGGGGCAGGGGTGCCGGTCGTGATGATCCACGCAAACTCGGTTTGCAAGGAATCCTTTGCGCCGCAGATCGCGATGCTATCCTCTTCCCACCGTGTGATCGCCTTCGATCTTCCCGGCCATGGCGCATCCAGTGACGCGATCGACGCCAGACGAACCTACAGCATGTCGGGTTATGCCGATGCTCTGCTTGAGGCTCTCGGCGTCATAGGGATCGAGCGGTTCTCCGCGATCGGTCATTCGCTCGGCGGACATGTCGTACTCGAAATGATCTCGGCGGGAGCCACGATCGATGGTGCACTCATATTCGGCACGCCTCCGGTGGAGAACAATCCGCAAGGGCTGCAGGCCGGTTTCAAGCCGAGCCCGGAAATGGCCTATACCGGTAATGCCGAACTGCTGGAGGAACAGGTGCCTATGATCGTCGAACTTGCGCTTGGTTCCGAAGTCCGCAACGATGATTTCTTCATCCGCGCCGTCCGCAGAACGCATGGGCTTGCCCGGCAATATATGATCGAGGCTGCAGCGGGCGGGAAAGGCAGCGATCAGAAACGCGTCGTCGAAACCTCCGCCATTCCACTTGCCGTCCTCAACGGGCAGGAGGATCCGGTCATCAATCTCGACTATATCGATACCGTCGATTTCGCCAATATCTGGGAGGGAGAGCCGATACGAATCCGGGACGCGGGTCATGCGCTTCATCGGGAACGCCCTGATGAATTCAACGACGCTCTTTTGCGGTTTCTCGACTTCGTCACAGCGTCAAACACACTTCCGATCGAAGGCATGCCAGCCGCCGAGGCCTGATCTCGCTTGTGAGCACAATTGCCCAGCGTCCTGGCGGCGAAAGTTTCCGCCGCCAGACGTTTATCCCGCAAAGCCGTCCTATCAGGCGGTCCTGAAATCTCCATCGTCACGGGGCAGGTGGCCGCCCGGGGTGAGGTCATCCACCGCACGGGGCAGGTCCTTGCTCAGGCGCGCGAGGATTTCTTCGCGTGACAGGCCCGTCTTCGTCGAAAGCTCTTCGAGCACATCCGGTCCGATTGCCTGCTCGAGTTGATCGCCGTCGATATCCTCATTCGTGCCTGGGCTTACCCAGGATTCAGCCTTCTCTCCAAGTCCGTTCTGCTGGAACGTCTTTAGAAGATCGCCCAGTCCACCGCTGAGAACCCCGCCGGACGCAAGGCCGCCAAGCAGACCACCCAGGCCGCCAAGCCCACCGGCACCGCCGCCGCCAGCGATCTTGCCGAAAAGATC
Source organism: Neorhizobium sp. UBA3556 (assembly GCA_002376235.1). Lineage (GTDB taxonomy): Bacteria > Pseudomonadota > Alphaproteobacteria > Rhizobiales > Rhizobiaceae > Neorhizobium. The sequence continues at coordinate 366,917 of DFNX01000016.1, forward strand.
GTCCAGACCCGCCGTCTGAGGTTGCGGCGATCGACCATCTGGACTGGTGGCAGGGCCTCCAGCCTGCGGGTTCTGTATTCCGCGCAGCATTTCGGCGATCTTGTCCCGGTTTTGATATCCGGCGACTGCAAGAACGCCGAGCAACGCTTTTAATTGACCACTCACCATGAGTTTTTCCTCCATTCCGCAAGCCTCATGAAAGAGGCGCTGACGGATCCAAAATCAGCAGGTCTGAAACGGCCGTTTGCCGCGAACTGTCATGCGAGGCTTGAAAACTGAGCGGTACACCTGAACGCAAACATCATCGGGCAGAAATAGCAGGTATACGCGCCAATGCGTCATTTAGGACAGCCTTATATAATTTCCATCGGCTGCGCCGAAGTTTGTGTCGTTTCCCTATCTCGCAGCGAGCGAGGACGGATATTCCGAATAAGGCTGGATTTTTCCCCAACAGCGTATGCTCAACCTCCGGCGTGGTGCCAAAGCGTGGAGGGTGGAGTGGCCACTGGCAGACTATCCTTGATGCAACTGTCCAAGCTCGGCGTCCCATGGAGGACAAGGGAGAGAAGGCTGGTAGCATTTGAAAATGGATTCTGCCCAGGCCAGACACAGAGATCGCATAAGATAGATTATGGAACAATTCGATATGGAAGCACTACCAGAGACTTGCAGAGATCCCTTGAAACGCCGTTATAAAACGCTGCCTGGCACGTCGATCTCGAAACTCAATCCATCATATGCCGGCTCCACGTGATCCGGCGTCTCGTTCATCACTGTCTGATAATCGAGCGGAATATGCATATGCGTGAGGATCGCACGCTTGGTGCCGAGACGCACAATCCAGTCGAGAGCCTGTTCCATCGACAGATGGCTCGGGTGGCGCGTATATTGAAGAGCGTCGATGATCAGCATGTCGAGGCCGGAAAGTCGCTTGATGCTCTCTGGCGGGAAATCGCTGACATCTGTGCAGTAAGCGACGTTGCCGATCCTGAAGCCAAGCGAGTGAACGTCGCCATGCGCCTGCATATGTGCGTGAAACCGGATCGGCCCGCCGGCGCCATCGATAACGATTTCATCCTCCAGATCGTCGATCAGCATCGGCGTCACGATCGGCGGATAATTTCCGCCGGGCGGCGTCTCCAGGCAGTAGCCAAAACCCTGGCGGATGCGCTCCATCGTCAGCGGATCGGCATAGATCGGAATCCTCTGTCTTTGCAAAAGAACGTAACCGCGAAGGTCATCGATGCCATGCAGGTGGTCGGCATGGGCATGCGTATAAAGAACCGCATCGATCCGCGGTACCTTGGCTGCGATCATCTGTTCGCGAAAATCCGGGCCTGTATCGACTGCGACGATCGTCCTGCCGCCATCCGGGCCAATCTGTTCGATCAGAAACGCCGTGCGCGTTCTCCGGTTTTTCGGATTGTCGGGATCGCAGGCGCCCCAGTCGCCATTCAGCCGCGGCACACCTGGAGATGACGAGCAGCCGAGGATGGTGAACCGCCTGCGATATCCGGTTGCGACCTCTGGCACGCCTACAGCCTCGGCATCTTGGAAAAGCAGCGGAAGGCGTTGTCGGTCGTGATCGCAGCTATTTCGTCATAGCTGACGCCATGGACATCGGCCAGAACCTCGGCCGTATTGACGACATAGGACGGTTCGTTGCGCTTGCCGCGCCAGCGCTTCGGCGCCAGGAACGGCGCGTCGGTTTCGACCAGAAGACGGTCCAGCGGCACGGTCTTGGCGATGTCGCGGATATCCTGCGATTTCGGGAAGGTCAGGATGCCGGAAAACGACACATAACCGCCCAGTTCGACGCCCGCGCGGGCAAGCTCTGGACCAGCTGAAAAGCAGTGAAGAATGAAGGGGAAAGCCCCCTTCCCGCTTTCTTCCCGCAGGATCTCGATCATGTCCTCGTCGGCGCTACGGCTATGGATGACCAGCGGAAGCTTGGTGGCGCGAGCCGCTTCGATATGCCGGATCAGACCGGTTTTCTGGTCCGCTGGCGTCTGTGTATCATAAAAGTAATCGAGACCGGCTTCGCCGATCGCAACGATCTTTTCATGGGAATTGGCAAGCCGGATCAGGTCTTCCGCCTGAATGTCCAGTTCTTCACCCGCATTGTTCGGGTGGGTGCCGACGGAGCAAAACACCGACGGGTATTTTTCTGCGATTGCCAGCAGCGTATCGAGCTTTTTCACCCGCGTCGAAATCGTCACCATCTGCTTCACGCCGGCCTGATGCGCTCGCTCGATAAGATCGTCGCGCTCCTCATCGAACTCGGCAAAATCCAGATGGCAATGTGTATCGATCAGCATGGACACGTTATTCAAACCTTGACTTCAATATGCGCGACTGTCCGGCATGAAATGCCGGACAGTCCTTGATTGTTTCAGGCGCTTGCCTCGGGCGCGACATAGCGCGGAAAGACAGGCGTCGGCGCTTCGAGCACGGTACCCGGCTGCAGGCGACCGGCTTCGCCAAGTGCTGCGAAATCGCGGGCGTCTGCGGAAGCGGCAACCAGATCGAGCAGCTTGGTCGAAGAGTCCGGCATGAAAGGCTGCAGCAGAATGGCGATCTGGCGCACGACCTCGGCCGTGACGTAAAGAACAGTACCCATCCGCTCCGGATCGGTCTTCTTCAACGCCCATGGCTGCTGGCCAGCGAAATAACGATCCGTTTCCGAGACGACGGCAATGATCGCAGCCAGCGCCTTATGGATCAGATGCTTGCCCATCTCCTCGCGGCAGATGGCGATCAGCGCGTCGGCGGAGGCGAGCATCTCGCGGTCTGCATCAGTCAGTTCACCCGGCGTCGGGATCTGGCCGTCGCAATTCTTGAAGATCATCGACAGCGAGCGGCTTGCAAGGTTGCCGATACCGTTGGCAAGGTCGGCATTGATACGGGTGCCGATTGCTTCCTCGCTGCAATGGCCGTCCTGGCCGAACGAAATTTCGCGCATCAGGTAAAAACGGATCGCATCGAGACCGAAATGTTCGATCAGTTCAAACGGATCGAGCACGTTGCCGAGCGATTTCGACATCTTCTCACCGCCCTTGGCCAGCACGAAACCATGCGCATAGACGCGCTTTGGCAGCGGCAGATTGGCCGACATCAGGAATGCAGGCCAGTAGACCGTGTGGAATCGGATGATGTCCTTGCCGATGATATGCGCATCCGCTGGCCAGAACTTTGCCCGCGGACCATTCTCGTCGGTCAGAAGGCCGGTTGCCGTCACATAGTTGGTCAGCGCATCGACCCAAACATACATGACATGTTCCGGATCGTTCGGAACCTTCACGCCCCAGTCGAATGTCGTGCGCGAAATCGACAGATCCCGCAGCCCCGATTTGACGAAGGAGATGATCTCGTTGCGACGTTCCGCCGGACCGATGAAGTCGGGCTGGTCTTCGTAAAGCTTCAAAAGCCGGTCCTGATAGGCCGACAGCTTGAAGAAATAGCTCGACTCCTCGACCCATTCCACCGGCGTGCCCTGAGGGCCGTAACGAACGCCGTCGGCACGGACCTCGGTCTCGTCCTCGGCGTAATAAGCCTCGTCGCGCACGGAATACCAGCCGGCATAGCTGTCCTTGTAGATGTCGCCATTGTCGGCCATCCGGTTCCAGATAATCTGGCAGGCCTCATGATGGCGCGGCTCGGTGGTGCGGATGAAATCGTCGTTGGAGGCATTGAGCACGCGGCCCATTTCGCGGAATTCGTTGGAATTGCGCTCTGCCAGCTCTTCCGGCGAAATGCCTTCCTTGCGCGCCGTCTGCTGCATCTTCTGGCCGTGCTCATCCGTACCGGTCAGGAAGAAAACATCTTTTCCATCAAGGCGCTGGAAGCGCGCCATGGCATCGGTCGCGATCAGTTCGTAGGCATGGCCGATATGCGGCTTGCCGTTCGGATAGGAAATCGCGGTGGTGATGTAGAAAGGCGTCTTGTCGGACATGGAACACTCGGAAAATGGTTTTTCGCGGCACAGCGGCGCGGGTCATGCCGCTCTTAGCGCATGTTTGGCTGATGCGAAACCCAAACTTCCTTATGAAAGCCTTTAACGGTCGATGGTCAGGCCGCTTTTGCGGCTTCGAGGATGGAGAGCAGTGTCTGCTTTTTGTCGAGATTGTAGGCAGTCGATACGGTGATTTTCTCGACGATCTCGCTGACCAGCTTCGCCCTGCGGTCGGCAATCGCCAACTGCCCCTGCCGGGCTGCCTGCCGAGCCTGCTCCACCAGATATTCGCTCAGATGTTCGAGGAAGAAGGTGAAGATCACCTCGCTATCCTTGCCGGAGAGAACGTCTGCGAGCCGGTGCATGGCCTTGCGGGCCGAAGGTCCCTCCCCGGTGACGATCTCGTCGAATGCGGCGATGATATCGAGGCCGCCGTAATTCTTCAGCTTCAGGGCGCGTGCGACGCTGCCCTTGGCAAGGGTTCGTACCGCCTCCTCCGTCTGGCCGCCATCGAGCGACTGACCGAGAGCTTTCAACGCCCCGGCAAGCTCATCATCACCAAGCGGTGACAGCTTCAGTGTCTGGCAGCGGGAGCGGATCGTCGGCAAAAGCTTGCCGGGCGCATGCGACAGAACCAGGAACATGGCGCCGCGCGGCGGCTCTTCGAGGATTTTCAGGATTGCGTTGGCGGCGTTCCGGTTCAGATCGTCGGCCGGATCGATGATGACGATACGGCGGTTTCCGGTCCCTGAAGTCTGCGAGAAAAAGCGCCCTGCCCGCCTCACCTCGTCAACGGTAATGGCGCTTTTCACCTTGCCGGTCTTGTCGTCCACCGGTCGCGTCAGGTGCAGAAGGTTGTGGGATGCGCCCGAGAGGATCTGCCGGCTGATCGGTGTCGATGGATCGGGGTCGGGAATTGTCACCGGCGCGAGACCCGGTTCGGGATTTGAAAGCACGTAGTTCGCAAAGCGGAATGCAAGCGTCGCCTTGCCGATGCCTTCCGGACCCTCGATCAGGATCGCATGATGCGACTTGGCTGTCCGATAGCTGCGCGCCAGGAAATTCAGTGCATCGGCATGGCCGAAAAGCTGCGTGTTTGCGGCCGGGTGAACGGCCCCGTCGAGAATATTGGCTGCCGTATCGCTCAAGAGACCTGCTCCGTTGCGATTGCGCCCTCGGTCGTCGTTTCCACGAACGTGAAGATCTCGTCGGCAATCTCGTCTTCCGGCCGTCCGGCATCGACAATCCTGCAGCGCCGAGGCTCTGCCGCCGCAATATCGAGATAGGCCTGTCGGCGCTTCTCATGCGTCTCGACTTCTTCCTTCTCGAAACGATCAGGCGCATCGCTGCCGCCGCGCCGGCGCGCCCTCGCGAGGCCGGCTTCGGCCGGAAGATCGAGAATGAAGGTGAGGTCAGGCATGACCCCATTGGTGGCGATACGCTGCAGCGCTTCGATGAAGCCCGGCTCGATATTTCCGGTAACGCCCTGATAGACACGCGAGGAATCGACGAATCGGTCGCAGAGTACGACCGCGCCCGTTTCGAGCGCCGGACGGATGACCTCTTCTATGTGATCGTTGCGAGCGGCGGCGAACAGGATCGCCTCCATGCGCACGCCAAAACTCTCGGCTGTACCGCTTAAAAGAACATGCCGAACGGCCTCGGCTCCAGGGGATCCGCCCGGTTCCCGCGTCACCAGCACATCATGACCCGAGCGGCGTAGACGATCCGCCAACCGGCGAATCTGAGTAGACTTGCCGACCCCCTCGCCGCCTTCGAAGGTGATGAATATGCCCGAACGATCTGTCACGCGTGTCTTTGAACCTGTCTCTGTCTGATCGGCATATAACCCATCGGCCGGAAATTCGGAACGAATTTCAGCATGCCGGATAAGGCTGTCATAGCCAGAAAAACAGAAGTTCCATCAGGGCGTCGCTTGCTTGCGCCCTCAGACCGCCAACCTCGACGGAGGCCGCAGCCTCAAGCGGGATTTCGCGGATAACCCGGTCACCGGAGAAAATCCTCAAGGTGGCGATCTCCCTGCCCTGCTCCACCGGCGCCCGCAAAGGCCAATGATAGGCGATCCGGCCGGACAACCGCTCCGGATTGCTCTTCGGTACGAAAATATCGACAGCCTGGCGCGTGACGAGATCGACGCGGCCGTCGACGCCGCCATAGACGCTCGCCTGCCCGATCACCTCTCCGGCCTTCAGGACGACGCGGGTTTCAAACGAGGACAATCCCCATTCCAGAATGCGCCTGGCTTCTTCCGAGCGTTCTTTGTCCGTTGCGAGCCCGCCGAGCGCCAGGAAAAGACGCGTCTTATCCCGCTCGACGGATGCCGCGATCGCGTAGCCCGCCCCTTCGGCAAAACCGGCGCCCAGCCCGTCAACCCCCATATTGAGCGATAGAAGCGGGTTCTTGTTGCGTTGGAAAATCTTGTTCCACTCGAAATCCGGCTGCGCATAAAGCGGATAATAATCCGGATAGCTGCGATAGAGATGCCGCGAAAGCTCCACGAGATCATGGGCGGTGGTCCAGCTTTCGGCATAGGGAAGACCGGTGGCATTACCGAAGCTCGAACGCGAAAGCCCGAGATCCTTGGCCCTCGCCGTCATGCGCGCAGCAAACTCTCCCTCCGAGCGGGCAATTCCCTCCGCAAGGATGATACAGGCATCGTTGCCGTTCTGGATGATCACGCCGCGCATCAGATCAGCCACAGGCACTTGCGATTTCAACGCCGCAAACATGGTTGTCGTGCCGGAAGGCGCGCCGCCCGTGCGCCAGGCATATTCGCTGACGGGATAAAGCGTCTCGGGTGAGATCGCGCCCCTTTTCAATGCATCGAAAACGACTTCCATCGTCATCAGCTTGGCAAGAGATGCGGCCGGAAAGGACTGGTTCTCATTGACGGCCAGAAGCACGGTGCCGGTCGCTGCTTCAACGAGATAGGCCTGCTTCGCCTTTGTCGCAAATACGGCTTGGGTCTCCTGCGAATATACAGACTGTGCCGGTTGCAGTGAGAATGCAGCCAGTACGAAACCCAGAGCCAGAAAACCTTTCATCATTCCCCCGCATTCCATCCTGTTCTCGCCAACGCATGCCTCCCGAAGATGGCCCCGGCTTCGGCATAAGGACATGCGTAGAGACAAGAAGCTAAAGCGCGATAAACGAATCGCAAAGATCGCGCTTGAGCAGCATCGTCGCATTTATGCTGGATAAAGAACGCGATGACACTTCACAAAAGCAAATCACCCCAAAAACCGTGTTGGCTTCTGGGGTGACGGTGCGTCAGTCCTGGTGGGAAACCCCGGCCATGGCCGGGATCAATATTTCTGGCCGGGCTTCGGCGGCTCAAGCAGCATGTTGCCGAACATGACGCGCGTAACCTTTCCCTGATGCGGTTCGGCGGCATAGGCGGTTTCCGTCGTCTGCATCTGAACCGGCTGCTGTACTCGCGCCTGCTGAACGCGTTGTGCAGGCTGGGCACGCTGAGCTTTCTGCTGGATCGGCGCGGGCGAATATGCGGATGCGACGACGCGCTCCTGCTGGACCGGACGAGCAGCAGGCGCCGCCTTGCGTTCGACGGGAACTGGCGCGGCACGTGCGACGGACGCCATCTGCGCCGTCTGCTGTTCGAACTGGGCTGCCGCCGGGCGTTTTGCCGCGGATGCGCTCGGCGTGCGTCCTGCATATGCCGTCTTGGGAACCGCCGAGCCATAGCTCTGCAGCTGATCGCCAAGCGGCTGGTTGGACGCAACCATGACGCCGCTTGCGACCTGACCACCAGGATTGAAGGACGGCAGGCGATCACCCTTGCGGACGTAGGACGCCATCAGGAACGGCATATCCTCGCCATCCATACGCGCACGACCCATATACTCAACGTTGACGCGGCCGGTCCCGGTTTGCTTGATGTCGATCATCTCGGCAGTCTTGTCGGAAACGTCAATGATGCGACCGGCGTGATAAGGACCACGGTCGTTGACGCGAACGACGACCGAAGATCCGGTGTCGAGATTGGTCACGCGAGCATAGCTCGGCAGTGGGAACGTCGGATGCGCGGCGGACAGATGCGAACTGTCATAGACTTCGCCATTGGCGGTAAGGCGGCCATGGAAGGCAGAACCATACCAGGAGGCAAGACCGGACTTGTTGTAGTTGGGATCTTCCTTGGGCACATACGTCTTGCCCTTCACCTCATAAGGCTGGCCGACCATGAACCGGCCGCCACCCTTGGGAACAGGCTTGCCATCGGTAACGACCCGCGGGCTGGCTTTCACGCCATACTCCGACTCGGCAAAGTACTCCTTGCCGTGGCTCTTCTTCTTCGGAACTTCCGCCGTCTTCGTCGAGGCACAGGATGCCATCGTCGCGCACATTACACTGATCCCCAGCCATTTAGACCAGAGGGAAAGTCTGCCGCCACTCAAACTCAAAACTCGTCCGTCCCTATGTCGTACTGTGCGAATATGATGCGGAGGCATTCAAAACCGTCCCATTCGCGCCCATCACTCCACCCTCGTGCAAACACTCAGGCTCAATATCGAACAGGTTTTGCTTTGTTCGTGGCGGAAATGCGAACAAAATCTGTGGAGTTGTTAAAATACAACGACTTATGGTTAATGAATAATGAAGTCGGCAAAAAATACAGCTGTTTCAATACGAGGCACGCCAAGACATATACTTAAACTTAACCAGTCAGCAGCGCGGACCTCGTCGGGAATCACGTTTAGCACCCCTGCTATTGCCAGTCGCCGCCCGTTGAGGCCGCGTTCGTGCCTCAGCTTCGTCCCGGTCGCCGTTGACGCAGCGACCAAGGAACGATAAAGCGCAACGGTCTGGATGGGTGGCCGAGTGGTTTAAGGCAACGGTCTTGAAAACCGTCGTGCGGGGAACCGTACCGTGGGTTCGAATCCCACCCCATCCGCCATGCTAATCTCAGAGCGAAATAGCCGCCTGACCTGAACATCCTCCCCATAGTTGATATTTTTCAATCGAACTTTCAGCTTTATCGGCCGGATAAATGATCCCTTGGAGGAATTGGAATTTGCTCTTCACAGAGTACCGATTCATGTTCTTCTTATTTGTGATGTTCTATCCGCATCCCGTGTTTATCAGGCAATCGGCATTTTTCTACGGCCGTTGATACTCGGCAGTTGCGCCGCCATCATCATTTTCTACTGCGCCTACACGGCCATACGGGACACATACTCATACCTCTCATGGCCATTGGGTATGTAGCGCTGGTGATGAATCAACTGGCGGTATTCGCTGACAAGCTTTGGTTGCCGGTGAATACGAATGCATTCTTTCAATACATATGGGTAATGTCATTCGTTCCGTTTGCTGGCGTCTGCCTGGCTGGTGGACGAACCTATCTTTTAAAATGCGTGATCGGCTACGGAACGGGCTATTGCTGTCTCTACGCCTTGGTATCGATGATGCAGATGGCCGGCGTTCTGCCAGCCAGAATCCTTGCAGAACTCGTATCAGACCTTGATTTCAGAGGCGCGCGGATATTTCTTTATTCAGGCTTGGCAGCGCTCACCTATTTCTATTGGCTCGTACAGATACGCACGCGCATTACCTGGGTCAGTCTGTCCTTCTTTTTGATCTGCGCCTTGGCCTCCCTGCTCTCTCTGTCCCGTGTTTATCTGCTGGTGATCTTCTGCCTCAGTCTGGTCTTCATGATATCGCCAAAGCCGGCGCTGTTGCGCTTTTCGGCAGCGACCGTACTGGGCGTCGGAACCGCATTCGTCTTGTCAGGGATGGCTATCCCGTCCTTCAATCCGTTTGACCTGTTTGCGAGCGACGTTTCGGGTGCCTATCGCGCCCTTGAATATGAAGTCATGCGTGATCGGATTTTCGCCGATCCTCTGTGGGGCTTCGGAATGGCGCCGACGGCGGATGCATCAAAACCCTTCCTCGGCGCCTACCTGATTTTCCCCGTAGATGTCGGCAGCGTCGGCGTTTGGTTCGAATTCGGCCTGATCGGCCTGATCCTGTACCTCGTCATACTCTGGCGCTGCTCCACGCCCCAGCGCTCGCTGCCGATGAAATACGGCTGGCCGCTCTTTTTGACCGGGACAATGCTGACGGCTTATGGCTGGATGGCGCCATTGGCGATCGCTCCGGGCGGAGCGACGATGACCGGGTTGATCTTCGCTATCGGGCCGACGGCCCACATCCAGCAAGCAAGGCCCAAAGAACATCAGCAGCCGATTTCGGGCACACTCAAGCGAGCGCTGTCGGCGCGCCAGGTATAAGGTCTAAGGATTTCGTGTCTCGAAACGCCTCTTTCACGCAGACAAGCGCCCGGCTGAGCGCTTTGTCGGCGGGAACGAATTGGCAGCGGCGCAAGATCGCCGTTAAGCGCTGACGCCTGCCTCACGTTGCTTCGCGAGTGCTGCAAGATCAGCGGGCTTCAGCTCGACAGATTCCCCGCAACCGCAGGCGGATGTCTGGTTCGGGTTCACGAAGGTGAAACCAGAGCGCATCTTGGTAATTTCGAAATCCATCTGCGTTCCGAGCAGATAAAGAACCGCGGAAGGTTCGATCCAGACTTTCGCCCCCTCGCGCTCGATGAGATCGTCCTTTGCATTCGCCTCGGTGACGAGGTCGATCGTGTATTCCATACCGGCGCAGCCGCCCTTCTTGATGCCGACACGAATGCCCTTGGCATCCGGACCGGAATTGGAAACGATCTGCTTGACGCGGTCAGCTGCCGCATCGGTCATGGTCATCACTGCAAAGCCCATCGGCTCATTCCTCTTCCACAACCGGGTTCAAGGCCCGGTGTTTCTGACAATCAATTTAGTCTCGGCGACGCGACGGATCAATACCAGCCGCCCGCGCGATCGTGATTGCACGTTAATACCAGCCGACGGCCACCTGTGCTTCTTCGGACATGCGTTCCGGCGTCCACGGCGGATCGAAGGTCATTTCCACTTCGATGCCCGACACGCCTTCCACCGCACCGACGGCATTTTCGACCCAGCCCGGCATTTCGCCGGCAACCGGGCAGCCCGGCGCGGTCAGCGTCATGGCGATCTTCACCATCCGGTCGTCTTCGATGTCGATCTTGTAGATCAGGCCGAGTTCAAAGATGTCGGCCGGGATTTCCGGGTCGTAGACGGTCTTCAGCGCCGCGATAATGTCGTCCGACAGGCGCTCCAGTTCATCCGCCGGAATGGCGGATTCGATGATCCCTTCACGGGCATCCCACTTCGGTATGTCTTGGTCCATGGCCTTCAAATATCCCAGTCAGTCCACTGAATTTAGGCAAAGAAATTGCGGGCGTAATCGAGCGCGTCGGCAAGCGCATCGACTTCGGCACGGGTATTGTACATGCCGAAGGATGCCCGGCATGTGGAGGTGACACCGAAGCGTTTCAAGAGCGGCATGGCGCAATGGGTGCCGGCGCGCACGGCAACGCCGCGCCGGTCGATCACCATCGATACGTCATGAGCGTGAATGCCGGCAAGCTCGAAGGAAAAGATCGCCCCCTTGCCCGGTGCATTGCCGATGATCCGCAGCGAATTGATCGCCTGCAGACGCTCTGTAGCATAGGCGGTCAAATCCGCCTCATGAGCGGCGATTGCCGCGCGACCGACCTTGTCCATATAGTCGAGCGCGTAACCGAGCCCGATTGCCTGCACGATCGGCGGCGTGCCGGCCTCGAAGCGGTGCGGCGGGTCATTATAGGTGACGAAATCCTCCGCCACTTCGACGATCATCTCGCCCCCGCCCTGGAAGGGCCGCATCTCTTTCAGTCGATCCATTTTGCCGTAAAGCACGCCGATACCCGACGGACCGTAGAGCTTGTGGCCGGTCATCACGAACCAGTCGCAATCGATATCGCGGACATCGATCGGCATATGGACGGCGCTCTGGCTGCCATCGACGAGAACCGGAATGCCACGCTCATGGGCGATGCGGCAGATGTCCTTCACCGGCACGACCGTGCCGAGCGCGTTAGACATATGGGTGACGGCAACCATCTTGGTCTTGTCCGTCAGCGCGTTCACGAAATCCTCGATATGGAAAGCACCATCGTCATCGACCGGCACGAAGGTGATTTTCGCGCCCTGGCGCTCGCGGATGAAATGCCACGGCACGATGTTGGAGTGATGCTCCATGATCGTGATGACGATCTCGTCGCCTTCGCCGATATGCGGCATGCCGTAACCGTAAGCGACCGTGTTGATCGCTGCGGTCGAATTGCTGGTAAAGACGATCTCGTCCACCGAGCCGGCATTCAGGAACCGCCGCACCTTTTCACGCGCTGCCTCATAGGCATCGGTGGCGGCATTGGAAAGGAAATGCAGGCCGCGATGCACATTCGCATATTCGTTGGAATAGGCATGGCTGATTGCGTCGATCACCGCCTGCGGCTTCTGCGCAGAGGCTCCGTTATCAAGATACACGAGCGGCTTGTTGCCATGCACCACGGTATGCAGGATCGGAAAATCCCGCCTGATGGCATCGACGTCATAAGCGGCCGGTGTAATCTGGTCCATCGCAGACCCTTTCTGTCACGCCCTTAGGCGAAATCCCGTAAAGATCGCAGCAGTACCCGGCATCGTCGCCACGCTCGCTGCGTCATCCTCGGCCTTGTGCCGAGGATCCAGTCACGTTGCAACCGGTTCAACGGTCGCAGATGCTCGGGGCACCCTCGGGTTTAACCCGAGGGCGAGCATGACGGAGGGAAAACATCCCTCCGTCCTTCACATCAGGCGTGCTTCTCAAGCCAGATGGAAATCACTTCTTCCAGCGGCTCGACCAGCTTTTCCTCTTCCAGCTCTTCGACGATTTCGGCGACGAAGGCGTTGACCAGCATGGCGCGCGCCTTGCTCTCGGTCACGCCGCGCGCCATCATGTAAAAGAGATGGTTGCGGTCGATATCGGCAACGGTGGCGCCATGGCCGCAGATGACATCGTCGGCGAAGATTTCCAGCTCCGGCTTGACGGAAAAATCGCCATCATCGGACATGAGCAGCGTGTTGCACGCCATCTTCGCGTCGGTCTTCTGTGCGTCGGGCGCGACCTTGATCATGCCCTGGAAGACGCCGCTCGCCTTGTCGAACACGACATTGCGGAAAGTTTCCGTCGAGCTGGTATGCGGCACGTTGTGACCGAGAACCAGCGTCACGTCCGTATGTGTGTCGCCGCCGAGCAGGTTGACGCCGCGCAGCGTCAGTTCCGCGCCCTCGCCCTGAACTTCGATACGAAGCTCCTGGCGCACCAGCTTGCCGCCAGCATTGACCACGTAAAGACGCAGCTTGGATTCCGCGCCGAGCTTGACGCGGATCTGCGCCAGATGCGTGTCGGAATCGCCCTGCTGCTGCAGGATGATCCAGGTGATGTCCGCGCCATCTCCAACCGTCAGGTCACTGATCGAAGACACGAGTGCGGCAGCCTCCGTCTCCGAGCGGTGACGCTCGACGATCGTGGCCTTCGAACCCGCGCCGAAGGAAACCGGAAAACGCGTATGGATCTGGCCTTCGCCATGCGATGCCTGCAGCTCGATGACGTCCTCGATTTCCGCATTGGCCGGAATGTCGAGTGCCAAGCCATCGCGCACGAAACTGCCGTTCAGGCGGCCGATAGCGTCGTCCTTGTCGAGTGCGGTGAGGCCGGCAACAGCAGAACCGTCGCCCAACTGATCACGGAAGGCAGTGATCGTCACGCCGTCGATTTGCGCATCCGCATGGGCTTCGCCCTGCAGCACCGGCAGCACGGTCGAACCATTCACCAGCGGCGAGACCGAAGAGACCTTCGCACCGGCAACACGTTCAGGCACGGCGCGCAGCAGGTTTTTCAGGTCGGTATAATGCCAGGATTCGATCCGGCGTGTCGGCAGCCCGGCATTCTTCAGGTCGTCGAGAAGTCGGTCGCGGGTCCCGGTAACGGCGCCATTGCCCGGCAGTTCGCCGATCTGCGCGGAGAAGGCTTCGACGAGCGCCGTCTCGGCAACCGTGAGCTTGGCTGCGGTCTGGTTAGCTTGAATATTCATGCCAAAATCCTTCCCGGTCTCAGGCCGCAGTCCCGATCACGTCGGCATAACCGTTTGCTTCCAGTTCCTGCGCCAGTTCCTTGTCACCCGAACGGATGATCTGGCCCTTGTAGAGAACGTGGACGGTATCCGGCACGATGTAGTCGAGCAGGCGCTGGTAGTGGGTGATGACGATGACGGCACGGTCCGGCGAACGCAGCGCGTTGACGCCGTCGGCAACGATCTTCAGCGCATCGATATCGAGGCCGGAATCGGTCTCGTCGAGGATGCAGAGCGTCGGCTCAAGCAGCGCCATCTGCAGGATTTCCGCACGTTTCTTCTCACCGCCGGAGAAACCGACATTAAGCGGACGGCGCAGCATGGCCGGATCGATCTTAAGGCCTTCAGCGGCTTCCTTGACGCGGCGCATGAAGTCCGGCGTCGTCAACTCGTCTTCGCCGCGTGCCTTGCGCTGCTCGTTCATCGCAACCTTGAGGAACTGCATCGTCGCGACGCCCGGGATTTCGACCGGGTACTGGAATGCAAGGAAGATGCCCTTGGAGGCGCGTTCGGCCGGGTCCAGCTCGAGAATGCTCTCGCCGTTATAGGTGATGTCGCCCTCGGTGACTTCGTAGTCTTCGCGGCCCGACAGGATGTAGGACAGCGTCGACTTGCCCGAGCCGTTCGGGCCCATGATGGCGGCAATCTCGCCCGGCTTCACGGTCAGGTTCAGGCCACGGATGATCTCGGTGCCGTCTTCGGCGATGCGGGCGTGCAGGTTCTTGATCTCAAGCATAAGTCTATCCTTCCGGATGTTTTTCAGTGACGCGTGGTGACGCGATAATTCAAATGACGGCTGGTTAACCTACGGAGCCTTCGAGCGAGATGCCGATCAGCTTCTGGGCTTCGACAGCAAATTCCATCGGCAGCTGCTGGATGACATCCTTGACGAAGCCGTTGACGATCAGTGCGATCGCTTCTTCTTCCGGAATGCCGCGCTGCATGGCGTAGAACTTCTGATCGTCGGAGATCTTCGAGGTGGTCGCCTCGTGTTCGATCTGCGCCGACTGGTTCTTCACCTCGATATAGGGCACGGTATGCGCACCGCACTTGTCGCCGATGAGGAGGGAATCGCAATTGGTGAAGTTACGGGCGTTTTCTGCCCGACGGTTGATAGACACCTGGCCGCGATAGGTATTCTGCGACACGCCGGCCGAAATACCCTTGGAGATGATACGGCTCGACGTGTTCTTGCCGAGATGGATCATCTTGGTGCCCGAGTCGATCTGCTGATGGCCGTTCGAGACCGCGATCGAATAGAACTCCCCCTGGCTTTCATCGCCGCGCAGGATGCAGGACGGATATTTCCAGGTGATCGCCGAACCGGTCTCGACCTGGGTCCAGGAGATTTTCGAGCGGTGGCCACGGCAATCGCCACGCTTGGTGACGAAGTTGTAGATGCCGCCCTTGCCTTCCTTGTCGCCCGGGAACCAGTTCTGCACGGTCGAATACTTAATCTCGGCGTCATCCAGCGCAACCAGTTCGACGACGGCAGCATGGAGCTGGTTTTCGTCGCGCTGCGGCGCCGTGCAGCCTTCCAGATAGGAAACGTAGGCGCCTTCCTCACAGATGATCAGCGTGCGCTCGAACTGGCCCGTGTTTTTCTCGTTGATACGGAAATAGGTGGACAGTTCCATAGGGCAGCGAACGCCCTTCGGCACGAACACGAAGGAACCGTCGGTGAAGACCGCGGCATTCAGCGTTGCGTAATAGTTATCCGTCGTCGGCACGACCGAACCGAGATATTTCTTGATCAGCTCGGGATGCTCGCGGATGGCTTCGGAGATCGACATGAAAATCACGCCGGCCTTCTGAAGTTCCTTCTTGAAGGTGGTAACGACCGAAACCGAGTCGAAGACCGCGTCAACGGCGACCTTGGAGGTCTGCACGCCGGCCAGGATTTCCTGCTCGCGCAGCGGAATACCGAGCTTTTCGTAGGTACGTAGCAGTTCCGGATCGACTTCGTCCAGCGACACCGGGCCGGTCACGTTCTTGGGTGCGGCATAATAGTAGATGTCGTTGAAGTCGATCTTCGGGTAATCGACGCGGGCCCAGGTCGGCTCTTCCATGGTCAGCCAGCGCTTGTAGGCATCCAGACGCCATTCCAGCATCCAGTCCGGTTCCTGCTTCTTGGCCGAAATGAAGCGGATGATATCTTCAGAAAGCCCCTTCGGAGCCTTGTCCACTTCGATAACAGTCTCGAAGCCGTATTTGTACTGATCGATATCGATCCCACGGACCTGATCGATCGTTTCCTGGACAGCAGGCATCTTCAGTCTCCAAATTTTGCCGGTTCAAATTCCGGCAATTCCGTCAGTCTTGCGGGGAAAACAATGCCTCCCCCATGTAAGGGCCAAAAGGCGATTTTCCCACCTTTTGGCAAGCAGAAAATTGCTTTTCCGCCAAATCTCGAAGCCGCTTATGCGGCTTGTCCCGGCAGCTTGCGACGACCGGCTATTTTCCTGAAGGCAGCGATGGCTGCCTCTATGTCGGCCTCGGTCGTTTCCGGGCCGAGAGAAATGCGCAGCCCCCCGATGTCCGAGTTGAAGCCCATGGCCGTCAGGACATGGCTTTGGCCGACCTTGCCGGAAGAGCAGGCCGATCCGGCAGAAAGCGCGATACCTTCGAGGTCGAAAGCAATCTGCCCCGTTTCCGCCTTAAGCCCCGGAAGCGTGAAGAAGCTCGTATTGGCAACACGCGCACCGCCTGCACCATGGATGACGACATCCGGTGCCGCCTGCGCCATCGCATGTTCCAACCTGTCGCGCAGTTCGCCAATCCGTGTCGTACGACTTTCCAGATCTTCAGACATCACTTCAGCCGCTGCGCCGAAGCCAATGATTGCGTGAAAATTCTCTGTCCCCGAGCGGTGACCCTTTTCCTGCCCACCACCACGGATGAGCGGTTTCGGCATCAGCACTTCACCGCGGGAAACGAGTGCGCCAACGCCTTTCGGACCTCCGATCTTGTGCGAGGAGATGATCAGGAAATCGGCGTCCAGCGCATTGATGTCGAGCGCGATGCGCCCTGCCGCCTGAACCGCATCGACCACCATCAGGCCGCGATATTTATGTGCGAGCGCTGCGGCTTGGGCGACCGGCTGAACTATCCCCGTCTCGTTATTGACGAGCATCACAGCCACCATGGGCAGTCCGGATGCTGGATCGTGATTG
Source organism: Neorhizobium sp. UBA3556 (assembly GCA_002376235.1). Taxonomy (GTDB): domain Bacteria; phylum Pseudomonadota; class Alphaproteobacteria; order Rhizobiales; family Rhizobiaceae; genus Neorhizobium. Next base: position 384,099 of record DFNX01000016.1, read on the forward strand.
GCGAGAAGCGCTTCGAGAGCTGCAAGATCGACGATGCCAGCAGAATTAACCGGCACTTCCTTCACCTGCTCTGAGTCAAAGCGACCGCCTCCGCGAATTGCCGGATGTTCGATCGCAGAACAATAAAGACGGGAAACCGTCACCGGCGCCCGACCCATCCGGTAATCCGGCATCAAAACGTGATTGGAGGCTTCGGTCGCGCCACTCAAGAATGTCAGGTGGGCGGGATCCGCGCCGACAAGACTTGCCACCTGGCGTCTCGCTTTTTCCACGGCAGCACGGGCAGCCCTTCCTTCAGCGTGAACGGAAGACGCATTTCCAGGCAATGAGAACGCCTCGATCATCGCAAGACGCGCGGCCTCAGACAGAGGAGCCGTCGCATTCCAGTCGAGATATGTCCTCTTCAACGCCATCGTTTAGCTGCGCTTCCTTGGTCGACAGATAGATTTGAACTCCACGCGGACGCAGAATCCTCATTTTAGTTGAAATCTCAACTGCGCTTGCCTTAAGAGACTTCGCAACGGGCATTGCTGTCGCATGCCCAAGTTTCGAATGGTTCTAAACTGAGTTCTAGAAAAGCTGAGCGCCTTCGTCAAGTCAAACTCGACGGCAAGCGTAAGTTGGAACCAAACACGATTGACCGGAGTACCGATGCCCGAAGTGATTTTCAACGGCCCTGCCGGCCGCCTTGAAGGACGTTACCAGCCCTCCAAGGAAAAGAGTGCGCCGATAGCGATCATCCTGCATCCGCACCCGCAGTTCGGTGGCACGATGAACAATCAGATCGTCTACCAGCTCTTCTACATGTTCCAGAAGCGTGGTTTCACGACGCTGCGCTTCAATTTCCGCTCGATCGGCCGCAGCCAGGGCGAATTCGATCACGGCGCCGGCGAATTGTCGGATGCCGCATCGGCGCTCGACTGGGTGCAGAGTCTGCATCCCGATTCGAAAAACTGCTGGGTTGCCGGTTATTCCTTCGGCGCCTGGATCGGCATGCAGCTTCTGATGCGCCGTCCGGAAATCGAAGGCTTCATGTCGATCGCGCCGCAGCCGAACATTTACGACTTCTCGTTTCTCGCTCCCTGCCCGTCTTCCGGCCTCATTATCAACGGTGATTCGGACAAGGTCGCACCGGAGAAGGACGTTAACGGTCTCGTTGAGAAGCTGAAGACCCAGAAGGGTATCCTCATCACGCACAAGATCGTCGAGGGCGCCAACCACTTCTTCAACGGTCAGGTCGATACGCTGATGGGCGAATGCGAGGATTACCTCGATCGCCGCCTGAATGGCGAACTGGTGCCGGAACCCGCCGCCAAGCGCATCCGCTAAAATAGATCGGGCCTCGAAAGAGGCGCGTTTTGTTGACCGAATTGTCACCGTCCTCTAGAAGGCGGCTTCGTTTGGGAGATTTTCCGAATCTCTAAAGCATGCCGCGAAAACGCGTGAAGCGGTTTTTCGGTAACGGTATGCGGAAAAAAATGAAAGCCTAGGGAGCGAATCCTAAGGATAGCGACGGGCTTGAATATCCGGGAAGGTGCGGATGGCGGTATTCCCGCTGCGAAATCGGAAGATGGGTCTACGCGTGCAAGCCGATCTTGCGCGCCTGCCTGTTCTCGCCGCCGCCTTCCTGATTGCTCTCTTCGGTCTTCTCGCCGGCTCCCCGCGCAACACTGACATTGCCACAGCGGCACGGCCGGTGGATGATCGCTCGGACCGCTCTCCGGCACTGACCAAGCGCGAGCCCTTGCGTGCGGTTTCGATCGCCGAGCGCAAGGACGGTACGGGCAGCCATGCCTCTACCGACGAAGGCCTTCCTGCACCGCAATTCTTCGCCCTGTCGGCACAGATCTATGCCGCCGCCAGGGGGCAGGGTCACAAGAATGCTGTGATTGCCAGGGATGATTGGCCGAGCGCCCTGCCCCGTGCACCGCCGGTATCGGCCTGATCAAGACATTCGCCTCACGGCATGAAATTTGACGGCCATGCTGACCGCTGAACGGTCCGGGCCAAGCAGGATTTAGACAATGAGAAACTCTCCGTGGTTGGTGGGAAGCTATGCTCTCATCATCATCATCGGCATTCTGGTGGCACTGCCGAATGTCATTCCGCAGTCCACGCTGGACCGCATGCCGTCCTGGCTTCCCCATAGCCGCGTATCGCTGGGTCTCGACCTTCGCGGCGGCTCGCATCTCGTTCTGGAAGTCGATCGCGCCGATCTGATCAACGAGCGTATCCAGAGCCTGACGCAGGATACGCGCCGCGTCCTGCGCGACAAGAATATCAATACCTCTGCCATCCGCCGCGCAGGCGACGCGATCCTGGTGACGCTACGCGATCCCGCCCAGCGCGATCAGGCCGTCACCGAGTTGCAGACCCTGGCAAATCCGGTCGGTCTCGGTTCGGTCGGTAGTTCCGACCTTTCGATCACCACGCCAAGCGAAAACTCTATCTCTATCTCGCAGACCGAAGCGGGCATCAATGCCCACATCGCCGGTGCCGTCGAGCAGAGCCTTGAGATCATCCGCCAGCGTGTCGACCAGGTCGGCGTTGCCGAACCGACGATCCAGCGTGTCGGCTCTGACCGTGTTCTCGTCCAGCTTCCGGGCGAACAGGATCCATCGCGCCTGCGCCAGCTTCTTGGCTCGACCGCGAAAATGAGCTTCCACCTGCTCGGCAATCCGGGTGAACCCGGCGTGACCATGCTCTCCGACGAGCGCGGCCAACAGTATCCGGTTCTCGACCGCGTCGAACTCTCCGGCGACCGCCTGACGGACGCCCGCGCAGCCTTCGAACAGCAGACACAGCAACCAATTGTAACATTCCGCTTCGATAGTGCCGGTGCGACCCGCTTTGCGCAGATCACCCAAGCGAATGTCGGCCGTCCCTTCGCCATCGTTCTCGATAACAAGGTTCTGAGCGCCCCGACCATTCAGACGCCGATCACCGGCGGCTCCGGCCAGATTTCCGGCAGCTTCACCCCTCAGGAAACCACCACGCTTGCAGCCCTGCTGCGCGCTGGCTCGCTTCCGGCCAAGCTGACCGTCATCGAAGAGCGCACCGTCGGTGCCGACCTTGGTGCCGATGCCATTGAAATGGGCATTTTCACCGGCTTCATCGGCTTCGTCCTCGTCGTCGGCTTCATGTTCTTCCTCTACGGTTTCTGGGGCATTCTTGCCAACACGGCGCTGCTCATCAACGTCATCCTGACTTTTGCAGGCCTGACACTGATCGGTTCGACACTGACATTGCCCGGCATCGCCGGTGTTGTGCTCGGTATCGGTCTCGCGGTCGACGCCAACGTTCTCATCAACGAGCGCATCAAGGAAGAAACCCGCAAGGGCAAGAGCGCCTTTGCCGCCATTGATGCGGGCTTCTCTCGCGCCTATTCGACCATCGTCGACTCCAACGTCACCGCCCTTATCGCAACCGTGCTTCTCTTCTGGTTCGGTTCCGGCCCGGTTCGCGGCTTCGCCGTCACCATGGGCCTCGGCATCATGATTTCGATGTTCACAGCCGTTTCGGTCGTGCGCGTCGCCATGATCGCCATCACCGCCCGTCGCAAGTTGAAGAAGATCGAGATCAAGCCGCTTCTGCCGATCGATCTGGTTCCGGATGGCACCAAGATCCGCTTCATGCGAGGTCGTTACATCGGTATCGGCATTTCGATCATTCTGTCCATCGCCTCCGTCTTCCTGTTCTTCAAGCCCGGCCTGAATTACGGTGTCGACTTCCGTGGCGGCATCCAGATGGAAGTCGTTACGCAGAACGAGACCGATCTCGCAGCCTTCCGCTCGGGCCTCAGCGAACTCGGCTTCGGCGAGGTCGGCCTGCAGGAATTCGGCGCCCATAATCGCATCCTCGTGCGCGTCGAGCGTCAGGAAGGTGGCGAACAGGCACAGACCGTCGCGGTTGAAGCCCTCAAGGCGGAAGTCATCAAGATCGATCCGACCGCCAAGGTGGAACGCACCGAAGTCGTGGGCCCGAAGGTTTCCGGCGAACTTGCCATTGCAGGCTTCCTCTCGCTCTTCCTCGCCTCGATCGCGATGATGATCTACATCTGGGCGCGCTTCGAGTGGCCGTTCGCGGTCGGCGCGATCGTGACGCTTGTTCTCGACGTCACCAAGACGGTCGGCTTCTTTGCGATAACCGGCCTCGACTTCAACCTCACCGCGATCGCCGCCGTGCTGACGCTTGTCGGTTACTCGGTCAACGACAAGGTCGTGGTTTATGACCGCATGCGCGAAAATATGCGTATCTACAAGAAGATGCCGCTGCGTGACCTGATCGACCTGTCGATCAACGAAACGCTGGCACGAAGCCTCTACACCTCAGCCACCGCCTTCCTCTGCATGTTGCCTATGGCGATCTGGGGCGGCAGCGCGGTGTCGAGCTTCGCAATCCCGATGGTTTTCGGTATTGCGGTTGCGGCACTTTCATCGGTCTTCATCGCAGCCCCGATCCTGCTCTTCCTCGGCGACTGGCGTACTCGCCACCGCGCCCAGAAGCCTGCAGACGACGTTGCAGAAGACACGGCAGGCGCAACCAAGGCCTGACCCGTCCGGTCACCAAGAACTATTGAAGGGCGGCGGCAACGTCGCCCTTTTTTCTATTCCTGTCTCCATTAGGATCACGATCAGATGGTATTCGATCTCGCCGCCTATGCGGGTCTGTTTTCCGCAGCCTTCATCGCAGCGACGCTCCTTCCCATGCAATCGGAGGCCATTCTTGTCGGCCTGATCCTGAAGGGCGATTATTCGCTGATCGCACTGCTTCTGACAGCCTCGGTCGGCAACACGCTTGGCTCCACCGTCAACTGGCTGTTGGGGCGTGGCGTCGAAAGGATCAGGCATCGACGCTGGTTTCCGGTCAAGCCGGCGCAGCTTGAAAAGGCGCAGGGCTGGTACCGCCGTTATGGCAAATGGTCGCTTCTTCTAAGCTGGCTGCCGATCGGCGGCGATGCACTGACGGTCGCCGCCGGTGTGATGCGCGAACCGCTGCCCACATTCCTCATCCTCGTCTTCATCGGCAAGGCGGCGCGCTACCTTGTTTTTGCCGCTATCACACTGGGATTGCTGCAGATCTGACGCTGGATCACATCCACATCAATTTCACGTCCTTGGAACCTTCCGCCACCTCACGCCATTGTTTGCGATGATTTCGATGCTGGGAGGAACAAGCCATGCAGAATGTCACCAAGGAAAAGGGCGACCGTCCTGAACTGAAGCGCGTCATGGGGCCGGGTCTGCTTCTTCTCTTCATCATAGGCGACATTCTGGGAACCGGCATCTATGCTCTGACGGGCCAGGTCGCAGCCGAAGTCGGCGGTGTCGTCTGGCTGCCCTTCCTCATCGCCTTCATCGTCGCCCTGCTCACTGCCTGCAGTTATCTGGAGCTCGTCACCAAGTATCCTCAGGCGGCGGGTGCTGCGCTCTATACGCACAAGGCCTTCGGCGTCCATTTCATCACCTTCCTCGTGGCTTTCGCAGTCATGTCCTCCGGCATTACCTCGGCCTCCACCGCCTCCCAGGCCTTTGCGGCCAATTTCACCACCTCGCTTGGCCTTGATCTCGGTTCCTGGGGTGTTCCACTGCTCGCCGTCGGCTTCATCGCTCTCGTTGCGGCGGTCAATTTTCGCGGCGTCGGCGAGAGCGTGAAGTTGAACGTGCTTCTGACCGTTGTCGAACTTACCGGCCTGCTGATCATCATCGGTATCGGTTTCTGGGCCATCGCCGGTGGTCAGGGCGATGTGTCGCGCGCATGGACTTTCTCGCAGCCGGAAGGCACCGGCGTTTTTTGGCCGGTCATCGCCGCCACCACGCTCGCCTTCTTCGCCATGGTCGGCTTCGAGGATTCGGTCAACATGGCCGAGGAATGCAAGCAGCCGAGCCGCATCTTTCCAAAAGTCTTGCTCGGTGGCCTCGCCATCACTGGCCTGATTTACATTCTCGTTGCGATTTCCGCGATCACGCTGGTTCCGGCAGCCGAGCTGGGTGAAGGCGATACACCCTTGCTCAAGGTCATTCAGGCCGGCGCCCCGAATTTCCCGATCGGTGTTTTTGCAGTCATCACCATGTTTGCTGTCGCCAACTCGGCCCTGATCAACATGATGATGGCCAGCCGCCTGATCTACGGCATGAGCCGTGAAGGCGTGCTGCCGGATGTGCTCGGCAAGGTTCATCCCGAACGCCGCACGCCCTATGTGGCGATCGTCTTCACCTCGCTGCTGGCTGTCGCCCTGATCGTATTTGCCGGTGGCGTTAAGGCTCTGGGCGGCACGACGGCGCTTTTGCTGCTCTGCGTCTTCGCCATCGTCAATGTCGCAGTCCTGGTCCTTCGCAAGGACAAGGTCGAGCACAGGCATTTCCGCACGCCGACGATCCTGCCCGTGCTCGGCGCCATCACATGCGCGTTCCTTGCAGGCCCCTGGACAGGTCGCGATCCGGTCCAGTACGTGATCGCCGGCGCCCTGCTGGCTTTCGGTACGGTTCTGTGGTTCGCCACCGTCCAGTACATGCGCACCTCCAATGAGGCCGCCTGACGAGGCTCAGGCCTTGCGAACAGACAAGCGGCCGTCGTCGCCCACACGCGCGGCGACGGTCGTGTAATCCTTCATCCTGTACTGCCCGCCATCGACCGGATGATGATGCGTTGCGGTGATCACCATGACCTCGGCGCCAGCCGCCTCGCCGGCCTTAATACCTGCGGGCACATCCTCGAAAACCAGTACGTCCTCGGCCTTGACGCCCAGGCGTTCCGCACCGAGGCGATACCCCTGAGGATTGGGCTTCCCGATCGTCACGTCTTCCGCCGAAACCAGATATTTCGGCACGGGAATACCGGCAGCAGCAAGCCGCGCCTTGGCAAGTTCCAGCGGCGAGGATGTGACGATCGCCCAGCGCTCGACCGGCAAAGTCTTGAGGAATTCGGCAGCTCCGCCGAGTGGAACGACTCCTTCCACATCGTCGATTTCGCCGCGCAGAATTTTCTCCGCCTCCACCTGCGGATCGACGCCGGGAAGATTCAGGTCGGTAATCGTGTCGATGCCGCGCCGGCCATGCATGGTCGGCAGGAACTCTTCCACGTCGAGACCCATGCCCTCGGCCCATTTCCCCCAGACTCGTTCTGCGGCAGCTGTCGAACTCAGGATCGTTCCATCCATGTCGAACAGGAAGGCGGCATACTCGCGCGACGGCAGGACAGGGTTTTCAGCAGAAGCAGAAGACAAGGATTTTCCTCTCGAATTGAGTAGTGAATGGCAGGGCTACCATGACTATCCCGCCGGTGACGCAGGCGCAAATAATCCCGTGAATTTTTCGCCCACTGGCGTAAGTTTGCCGCGGGATATCAAAGGGAGGATCATTTGACATACCCATCCGTAAGCCATGCCGATCTCAACGGACGCGGCGTCTTGATTACCGGCGGCGGCTCGGGGATCGGCGCGGCACTGGTCGAAGGTTTCGTCAAACAGGGCGCTAGGGTCGCATTCATCGATATCGCCGAGAAACCGAGCCTGGCACTGGTCGAGCAACTTGCGCAGGATGCGGCCCACGCGCCAGTATTCGTCAAGGCGGACCTTTCCAACGTGGATGAGGCTCAAGCCGCCGTTCGCAAGGCTGCTGAGCAGCTGGGCTCGCTTTCCGTTCTTGTCAACAACGCGGGCTGGGACGACCGGCATGAGATGGAAGACATCACCGAGGACTATTGGGATAGAACTCAGGCGATCAACCTGAAGCAGATGTTCTTCGTTTCGCAGGCAGCTGTTCCGTTCATCCGCCAGGCGGGCGGTGGCGCGATCGTCAATTTCTCGTCGATCTCCTACCTTCTCAACATGGGGGAATATCCGAGTTATACGACCGCCAAGGCCGGGATTATCGGACTGACAAAGGGATTGGCCGGCAAGCTCGGTCCAGATGGGATCCGGGTCAATGCGATTCTGCCGGGCATGATCGTAACCGAACGGCAAAAACGTCTCTGGCTGACGGATGACGGGATGGCGGCAATGCTCGCTCGCCAATGCCTGAAGCGCACACTCGACGCTGAAGACCTTGTCGGTCCCTCCCTTTTCTTGGCTTCAAACGCATCCGCCGCCATGACAGCACAGGCGCTGATCATCGACGGCGGAGCGCTCTGAAAGAAAACGCCGCGCGGACGGAGAGAGATGTCCGCGCGGCCCGTGCGCCTACTCTGCCGGGGACAGAGAAGGCGCAACCTCGGTGCCGTGGCTGCGCAACGGACGGTTACCGGCGAGCAGACGTGCCAGCATGTAGAAGACCGGGGTCATGAAGATGCCGAAGAAGGTGACGCCGATCATGCCGGAGAAGACGGCCACGCCCATGGCGGCACGCATTTCAGCGCCCGCGCCGGTGGAGATGACCAGCGGCACCACGCCCATGATGAACGCCATCGACGTCATTAGGATCGGGCGAAGGCGCAACCGGCTTGCCTCGACGGCCGCTTCGAACGGTTTTCTTCCGGCAAGTTCCAGTTCGCGGGCAAATTCCACGATCAGGATCGCGTTCTTCGCCGATAGCCCCACCAACACCACCAGTCCTATCTGGGTGAAGATGTTGTTGTCTCCACCGGTCAGCCACACGCCCGTAAGCGCCGCCAGCACGCCCATCGGCACGATCATGATGATCGCGATCGGCAGGGTGAGGCTCTCATACTGGGCAGCCAGCACCAGATAGACGAGCAGCAGGGCGAGCGGAAAGACGATGAGGCTCGAATTGCCGGCAAGGATCTGCTGGTAGGTCAGGTCCGTCCATTCGAAGTCGATACCCGAGGGCAGAGTTTCTGCAAGGATCTTGGTGATCGCAGCCTCCGCCTGTCCCGACGAATAACCCGGTGCCGGAGCGCCGTTGATGTCCGACGACAAGAAGCCGTTGTAACGCGTCGTCCGTTCCGGACCAGCCGATGCATCGACCTTCAGCAGCGCCGAGAGCGGGATCATCTCGCCCGATTGCGAACGGACCTTCAGCTGGCCGATATCCTCGGCCTTGGCGCGGTACTGCGCATCCGCCTGAACGCGGACGCTGTAGGTGCGGCCGAAGGCGTTGAAGTCGTTTACATAGAGCGAACCGAGATAGATCTGCAGCGTCTCGAACACGTCCTGCACCGACACACCAAGCTGTTCGGCCCGAGCGCGATCAAGGTCGGCATAGAGCTGCGGCACGTTGATCTGGAAGCTCGAGAACACGCCCGTCAGTTCTGGTGCAGCCATGGCCTTTGCCATGACGGCCTTGGTTGCCTCGTCGAGAGCTTCGTAGCCGTAGCCGGCCCGATCCTCGATCTGCAGCTTGAAGCCGCCCGTCGTGCCGAGACCGTTTACCGGCGGCGGCGGGAACATGGCGATGAACGCATCCTGGATACCGGCATATTTCTGGTTCAGCGCCATGGCGATGGCGCCGCCCGAAAGCTCGGGCGTCGTGCGCTTGTCGAAATCCTCAAGCACGGCGAACACGATGCCCGAGTTGGACCCGATAGTGAAACCGTTGATCGACAGGCCCGGGAAGGCGATCGCATGTTCAACGCCCGGCTGTTCCATGGCGATATCGCTCATCCGCTTGATCACGTCTTCCGTCCGATCGAGTGTTGCGCCATCGGGAAGCTGGGCAAAGCCGATCAGATACTGCTTGTCCTGCGCCGGCACGAAGCCGCCGGGAACGGCGGAAAACATGCCGTAGGTCGCACCGACCAGAGCCAGATAGATCACCATGACGATGCTCTTGCGAGACAGAAGCCCGCCGACCGAACGGCCGTAACCGTTGGCCGCCTTACCGAAACCTCGGTTGAAGCCACGGAAGAACCAGCCGAAAATCTTGTCCATCCCACGCGTCAGCCAGTCCTTCGGCGCATGGTGGTCCTTCAGAAGAAGAGCCGCCAGAGCCGGAGAAAGCGTCAGCGAGTTGATCGCTGAAATCACGGTCGAGATGGCGATCGTCAGCGCGAACTGGCGATAGAACTGGCCCGACAGGCCGGTGATGAAGGCAAGCGGAACGAAAACCGCAACCAGAACCAGCGCAATCGCGATGATCGGACCGGAGACTTCGCTCATTGCCTTATATGTCGCCTCTCGGGGACTTAGGCCATTCTCGATGTTTCTCTCAACGTTTTCGACAACAACGATCGCATCGTCGACGACGATACCGATCGCCAGCACCAGCCCGAACAGCGTCAGCGCGTTGATCGAGAAACCGAAGGCATACATGACCGCAAACGTGCCGATGACCGAGACCGGAACCGCGATCAGCGGAATGATCGAGGCGCGCCATGTCTGCAGGAAGATGATGACGACGAGAACGACAAGCGCGATTGCTTCGAGAAGCGTATCGAGAACCTTTTCGATCGACGAGCGAACGAATTTGGTCGTGTCATAGACGATCTCGTATTTCACGCCTTCCGGCATCGCCTTCTGCAATTCGTCCATGGTGGAGCGAACCTGATCGGCGATTTCAATCGCATTGGAGCCCGGAGCTTGCAGGACCGGGATGGCCACGGCCGGCTGTCCGTCGAGAAGCGAGCGTAGCGAATAATCGGCCGCGCCGAGTTCGATACGGGCGACGTCACGCAGACGCGTGATTTCGCCGTTTGCGCCGGTCTTGACGATGATGTTGCCGAATTCCTCCGGCGTCGTGAGACGGCCCTGCGCATTGACGTTCAATTGCAGGTCGACACCGGGAACGGATGGCGATGCACCGATCGTGCCGGCCGCTGCTTGCACGTTCTGTCCGCGGATCGCTTCGGTAACGTCACTTGCGGCCAGCGACAGCGCTGCGGCCTTCTGCGGATCGATCCAGATCCGCATCGAGTAATCGCCGGCGCCAAAGATCTGCACCTGGCCGACGCCTTCGATACGGGCCAGCCGGTCCTTGATATTGAGCGTCGCATAATTGCGCAGATAGGTCAGGTCATAGCGATCGGTATCGGAGACCAGATTGACCACCATGATGAAGTCCGGCGAGCTTTTGACCGTGGTGATTCCGAGTGCGCGCACTTCGGTCGGCAGGCGCGGTTCGGCTTGGCTGACGCGGTTCTGCACCAGCTGCTGCGCCTTGTCCGGGTCGGTACCGAGCTTGAAGGTGACCGTCAGCGTCATCACGCCGTCGGAGGTCGCCTGGCTGGACATGTAGAGCATGTCCTCGACGCCGTTGATCTGTTCTTCGAGCGGCGTTGCGACGGTCTCTGCGATAACCTTCGGGTTCGCGCCCGGATAGGTCGCCTTCACCACCACGGACGGCGGCACGACATTCGGATATTCCGAGATCGGCAGCGAGCGCAGGCCAAGCAGGCCGGCGACGACGATGAGGACGGAAAGGACCGCCGCAAACACCGGCCGGTCAATAAAGAAGCGGGATATGTTCATCTTGAAAGCCCTCTCTCCTGGGCGATGATCAGGGCGCAAAAGGCCCCTGCGCCCGCAGCACGCTGCCACGGGCGATCGATAGGTTCAGGTTGGGAAAGGCCGGTCAGCCGGCCCGTTGGTTATTTGGAGGCGAGTTTCGCTTCGTCCTGCGGATCGACCGTTGCACCGGGGCGCACACGCTGCAATCCGTTGACGACGATGCGGTCGCCGGCATTCAGACCTTTTTCGACGATGCGCATGCCGTCGATGGCTTCACCCAGCTCGACCGGGCGGTAGGCGACGGTATTCTTGCCGTCGACCACGAGCACGAATTTCTTGTCCTGGTCGTTGCCGAGCGCCCGTTCACTGACGAGAACCCGGTTCATCGGCTCAGGCTCGCCCATGCGCACCCGCACGAACTGACCGGGGATCAGCCTGCCGCCCGGATTGCCGAACACCGCCCTCACCCGGATCGTGCCGGTACCGGCCGCCACCTGGTTGTCGATGAGCTGCAGATGGCCCTTGATCGGTTCCGAATTGGGAGCAAGTGTTGCGATCTCAACCGGGACCTGGTCGATTGCCGGCTGCCCGTCGACGAGCGGCAGTTCAGCCAGCGTGCGGGTCACCAACTGCTCGTCGGCATCGAAGCTTGCATAGATCGGATCTGCAGAAACCAGCGTCGTTAGCGGAGCTGAGGCAGAGCCGCCGGCAACCAGATTACCGACAGTGACCTCTATTCTGCCGACACGTCCGGCAATCGGTGCCTTGATTTCGGTATAGCCGAGATTGAGTTCGGCGACGCGCAGCGCTGCCTTGGCCGACTGGAGATTAGCCTTGGCTTCGCGCTGCGTGCTCTGCCGTTGCGCCAGATCGCTCTGCGAGATCGTGTTGCGCGAAAGAAGCGTATTGCCCCGCTCAAGTTCGGTTTCGGCAAAGGCAAGCTTTGCTTCAGCCGAGGCAACGGAGCCTTCCGCCTCGGCGACAGCCGCCATGTAAGGCTCGGGATCGAGTGTCACCAGCAGGTCACCAGCCTTGACCAGTCCGCCTTCGCGGAAATGGACGGACTTGACCTCACCGGCAACGCGAGGACGAACGTCAACGCGATCGACGGCTTCCAGACGACCGGAAAATTCCTGCCAGGTGCCGACCTTGCGCGGCTGCACGGTGGCGACGGTGACCGGAATGGCGGCAGGGGCTGCTGCCTCTGCAGGCGACGCGGCATTGGCGCCGTTCGGCATGTCGAAATAGAAGGCTGCGCCTGCAAAAAGCACAGAAGCAGTCAGGCCGGCGCCCAACAGGGCCCAGCGGGGTGTCTTCGATGTCATTGTGAACTCCTTCAGCCTTGGGAAGGGCTGTTATCGTTTCCTGGAATTAAAATGCGGGCAGAAACTGCTGACCTCAGCTCGTCAACTGACGAACGAAGGTCGAAAACTCAGTGCAGAGCCCGGTCAACCAGGCTCCGCCAACACCGTGATAAAGACCCGTCCAGCCGCTGCCGGCGGGCAATACACGTTTCGTTACACTCACCCCTGCCCCGGAAAGCTTGTCGGCATAACCGAGTGCTTCGTCGCGCAAAGGATCATCTTCCGATGTCATGACCAAAGCTGGCGCGACACCCGATAACCGCGAACACAGACAGGGCGCGGCATAGGGGTGCTGCATCGAGCAGGCGGAACCGAGATAATGGCTCCATCCGTCCGACCAGCGTTCACGCATGCCGATCTCGTCGGCGCCGCGGATCGAAGCCGATGTCATCATCGGGTCGATCATCGGGGAGAGCAGAACCTGCCCGGTCAGGCGGCCCGGCATCTGGTCCCTCGCCTTCAACGCAGCACCTGCGGCGACATTGCCGCCGGCCTCGTCTCCGGCAATCAGCAGGGGCGATTTGCCCTTGCCGTAATCGTTCAGCTTCTTGCTCAGGCCATAGAGCGCCAGAAACGCGCATTCCATCGCCTTGGGGAATACATTGCCAGAAACGCGCCCGTAATCGGCTTCGACCACGACCGCGCCGGCTTCTTCAAGAGCGCTGACGACGGGACGCGGAGTGTCCTGATCTGTCGGCATCTGAAATGCATCGCCCTTCAGGTAGAGCACGACCGGCGGCTTACCGCCCTGCACATTGCCCTTGTGAATGCGCACGGGGATAGCGGCCTTCCAAGGCCCATCGATCTCCAATGTTTCCCAGCGCAGCGACATGACGTTTCTTCCGTTTTAGCCACAGGTCTTGCGGCGAATTCGTATTCAGATATTATTGTTCGGGATCGCAAGCGCAATACGCTCCGATCGGCAACACTTTTCCAAATTCATGGATAATCGCGTCACAAGGAGAATTCCATGGACCAGCTATCGGCAATGCGTGTTTTCGTAAGAGTCGTCGAGACCGGGAATTTCACCCGTGCGGCAACGACGCTCAACATCCCGAAAACCACGGTCACCAACATGGTGCAGGCCCTCGAAGCGCATCTGCAGACCACCCTGCTCAACCGCACGACACGGCGCGTCATGGTGACGACCGACGGCGCCCTCTACTACGAGCGGGCGATCCAGATTCTTTCCGACATAGCCGAGCTCGACGGCAGTCTCTCAACGTCCCAGACGCAGCCCAGCGGCCGTGTCCGCCTGGAAATGGCTGGTGCCTTTGCAGACCTTCTGATCATCCCGCACCTATGCGAGTTTCATGAACGATATCCGTTGATTAAGCTCGATATCGGTGTCGGTGACCGGCTGGTGGATTACATTGCCGAAAACGTCGATTGCGCCCTTCGCGGCGGCACGCCGACGGACCAATCGCTGATTGTTCGAAAGGTCGGCGAAATCGGCATGCAGGCCTATGCCGCGCCGCTATACCTGGAAAAAATGGGCGAACCCATGCAACCGACCGACCTCAACAACGGTCATCGCTGCGTCGGCTATCTGCAGGCGCCGTCCGGCAAGATCATGCAGATGAATTTCACCCGCGGCGATGAAGAAATCGAGATCGATCCGAACTATATCGTCTCGGTCAACGACGCCCGCTCTTATCTGGATGCGGCAATCGCCGGTGTCGGCGTGGCACAGGTGCCGCGCTTCATGGCCCAGAAGCCCATCCAGGAAGGAAAGTTGGTGCCGATCCTGTCGGATTGGGCCTGTGAAAGTTTTCCGCTTTACATCGTCTATCCGCAGACCCGCCATCTCAGCAACAAGGTCCGCGTCGTCGTCGATTGGCTCGCCAAGCGCGCGCAAACCTTGAAAGTCGAGGAGAACCGTATGCTGATGCGCGAGGCGAGCTAGAGGAGCCGCCGTCTTGGCGTATCAGCCGTAAGGCGACATGCAGGCACGGCGCGGACCACCGTCGAAAGGCTGGTAACTGTTATCTTCGCTCCGGTAGGAGCGGTAGCGCTCGTGGCACCAGGCCTCATGAGTCCCGTTCGGCATCGACCTCACGTCTGCCGTCTGCTGCTCCTGCGAGACCATGACCGCAGCCGACGCTACAGGAATAGCCGCCTGTTCGCCTCTATCGGCATCAAACGCGTCGATTGCCGGCTGGGCAGATGCCATGTCCATGACAGGAGACACGCATTCCCGTCGCGGACCGCCGCCAAAGGGTTGATAGCTGTTGTCTTCGACCTGATAAGAGCGGTAGCGGGCAAGACACCAATCCACATGTCCAGCATCACGCTGCACGGCATCTGTCGCTGCGCTCTCGATCGGCTGGGAAGCTTCTGCAGCATTCTCCGCGATGGCGCGTGTCTGCACGTCACGCTCTTCGCTACGGGCAAAGGAAGCCGTTTTCACATCCCCATCGGTCGGCGCAACATAGGCTGCCACCTGCACGCCTTCTATTCGCTGATAATCCTGCTTGGCCGGATCGACCGCGGTCGGCGTGGACGTCCACAGGTCGGGCGTCTCCATATGGGCGAAATGATGCGGCTCGTAGTCCCGCGTCGCATTAGCCACGACAGCAAGTCCTGCGGCGAAGAGAATCACCGCACATGCGATTGTGGAGACGAGGGTAAAAATCGCGCGCACGCCAGGCAATCCATCAAGGTTGGAATTGCCGGATAAATGCACGAAAGACAAAAGAAGTTCCGTCCGCCGAAAACTTTGTTTTCAGCGATAAACTCTTGTCATATCTTTATTTTAAGAAGAGATGGTGGGTGATGTAGGGCTCGAACCTACGACCCGCTGATTAAGAGTCAGCTGCTCTACCAACTGAGCTAATCACCCGTAACCAACCGCCTCAGTGGCCTGCGCCGTTGGTGTGAGTGGCCGTATAAAGAGCTTCTTTTGGCTTGTCTAGCGGCCAGAATGATTTTCTTTGTGCAACTGCTCAAAAAAATCACGACGATAGCCGGAAAGCCTTGTTTCCCGGGCTTTCGCCTCTGCGATTTTTTTCAGATATGCAGCATGCCCTCCGCCACTTTCACAGCCTGCCCGCCAATACGGGCCTTGGAAATCTCGCCGCCCTTGGAATCGATATGCAGATGGATGAAGGAGGTGCGGCCGATTTCCAGTCCCTGCTCCACGACGATCGGGTGGTGGCCGTCAGGAAGGGCGTCGAATTGCTGGATCGCCCCCGCCAGAGCGGCGACTGCTGCGCCCGTTGCCGGATCCTCCCAAATCCGCATGTCCGGTGAAAACATCCTCGCATGAAATTTCGCCTGATGATGCACGCCCCCCCGGCAATAGACATAGGCCGATGCAAGCGCGCCATCCACGAATGGAGCGACCCGCTCCCATAGTGTTGCTTCGAATTCCAGATTTTGCACAGTTGCAAGATTGCGCAATGGCACGAGCAGAAAAGGCACGCCCGCACTCCAGATAGAAAGCGTATGGTTTTCGAAAGCCATATCGGTGGTTTTCACCGTGATCGAATCCGCAATCCCCTCCCGATCGAGCGGAATCTCTATCCTAGCCGGACGGCGCGGCAGCTCGAACTCGGCAAATGTCGCCTCTCCCCGCCGCATCTTGATAGCGCAGCGTACCGGACCAACCTTTTCTTCAAGCACCGACATCAGATCCAGCTCGGTCACACCCGGTTCGTGATCGCGCTCGGCAAGGGCAATGGCGGCTCCAACCGTCGGATGCCCGGCAAAGGGTAATTCCTTGCCTGGTGTAAAAATGCGGATATGTGCCGAATGCCCATTCGATTCCGCTGGCCACAGGAAAACGGTTTCCGACAGGTTCATTTCGCGTGCGATCGCCTGCATCGCATCGTCCGAAAGCCCTTCCGTATCAAAGATCACAGCAAGCTGATTTCCGGAAAGTCTCCGATCGGTGAAAACATCGTAGATGGCATAATGTCTTGCCACGGCTCTCCTCCCCTTCAAGACAGTGTCGCACCCTGCCCCACCGCGAGAAAGGAAGCAAGCGACTGACTAGCCGCCTACGCTTGCGAAGAACCAGTCCATGATCGGCAGCATCAGCGGATTGTAGTTATGGGCCTCGGGGTCGGCGGATCGTATGACGACAACGCCATCGATTTCCTGCTCCTCGTCATACGGCATATGCGCCTCGATGCGGGCCACCAGTTCAGCCGAAGTCACCGGGAAGCGATAAAGCCTGAAAACGACGATACGGTTATTTTGGTGGCTGGCATAAAAATGCGGATCGGCCTCAGCCTCGGCAAGGTAAAGCCCCGTCTCCTCGCGAACCTCCCTGACCATATTGCCGGCGAGATCGAGCTTTCCATCAATGATGTCACTCAAATCAAGCGAGCCTGCCGCGCAATGAACTTGCCCCGGATTTGCCGTGCGCTCGCTCATGCGGATGGCGATGATCGCACCATCGGACGAGACAAGCACGGGATAGCCGAACAGATGCAGCGCCCCTTCGGGATCACGTCGCTTGCGCCACCACAGAAGCATCGAATAGGGAATGACATGCGCCACACCACGAATGACACCCTTGTCGTAGGTCAGGTGCCGCTGCAGCACCATCTGCCCGTTGAACAGATGCGGGTTGGCTTCCGATTCTCTCACCCAGTTCGCCTCGATCTCCTTTTGATGCGCCGCATATAGCGGATGCGGCCCGTCCACCACCGAAAGATCGAAAGCATCGACACGAGCGGGGCTGGTCGGCGGCGGCCAGATGCCGGCAGGCTTTCCTGCGATCTTGCCGGCGAAATTCGTTGTCATGAAAGGTTGAACTCCACCACGATGGGGCAATGATCAGACGCCTTGGGTCTATCCCAGCCGATACGCGGATAGCGCTCGATCTCCTGCCCCGGCGGAAAGACGGTACGGAAGGGCTGGCCGTTGCGAATGACATCGGGAACGGCCGCCGGATTTCTCTCGGCCAGCGCAGGCGATAACCAGATATAATCGAGCTGGCAAAGATGCTGCTCCAGCGGTCCGCGGGCATGATAAAGCGTCCAGCGATCCATCACGTCGCGCCTGGTCATGACGTTTTGCGCAAAGCCGTCATGACTAAAGACATCGAGCGCGCTGGCCTCTTCCGTTACAGGCTCAAACTGATAACCTGTACGACGGCTGCCGATCACCTTCACCCGTTCCTGATAGTCGTTCATGTCGCCGCAGATGGCAAAATTCATCCGGCCGACATTCTCCGCACCGAACCTCTTCTCGATGATGTGCCGCACGGCCTTCGCTTCGGCGATGCGGACAGCCATCGTGCCGATACGTCCGTCCTTGTTGTCGCGTGCATTGCCCATCGATTTGAAATGCACGACATAAAGCGACAACGGCTTGCCCCCTATCCTCAGGTCCAGTTCCAGGCAGTCGCGCTTGAAGATCTTGTCGGTCGGGCGGTTGGTTAGCGCCAGTTCGTCGTTGAATAGACCAAGATCCTGATAGGTCAGAATCGCGTGGCTGCGCACGTCTAGAACCTCTATTCTCTCACCGCTTCGCGTCTCTTCACGCATCAACACGGCAACATCGATGCCGCGCCCATCATTGCCCTCGACGAGAAATTTCTGCAGATAGCCGTTACCGACCATGCGGTAGAGATAGCCGTATTCGAACGCCTGCAGCGCTGGCATGTTGTCGACCTCCTGCAGGCACAGGATATCGGCATCCGCATCGGCGATGGCGAGCGCCGAAAGCTGGCGGGTATCGTCGGTCTCCGCAATCAGCCGCGCCTGTTCCAGCTGCTCGTATTCTTGTTTGCTGCCGACTTCGAACAGCCGCAACACCCGATCCTGCCGCAGTTGGTTGCGCCAGCCGGAAAAATCGAAGCGTGTCATCAGGTTTTCGATATTGAAGGTGCCGAGGCGAAGAGACATGCATGTTTCCCTATTCTACGCGGCACCTTAGCCAGCCGAAATGTGGCTGGCTACAGCCTCCAGGCGGATCGGATAACGATCGAAACCATATCGCCCACATTGACCGGATGACGGCTGAAGGCACGTAGAACCTGCTCGTCGCCGAGCGACAGCTTGAGCGAATACCGCTCGCCTTCGAACAGGACCGAGGTCACGCGGGCCGGCATGCCTTCGCCTGCAATCTCGACGTCCTGCGGCCGCACGAGAATGTCGCCTGCTTCCTTGCTCTGAGATTGGGAAAGCAGGCCCTGCAGCATCGGCCAGTCCAGAAGCCGTTGTTCCACGCAGGCGGCCGGCCAGGACACGATTGCCCCCTGCCCGACGAGCCCACCGACCAACCGACCTTCAGGCCGCGCATAAATCTCCTGCGGGCTCGCCACCTGTAAAAGCCGACCTTCCGACATAACCGCGACATCCGTCGCCAGCGCCATCGCCTCTGCCTGATCATGCGTGACATAGATCATCGTTGCGCCGGAACGTTGATGAAACTCGCGAAACGTCTCTTCCATCTCCTGGCGCAGATGCCGGTCGAGATTGGCAAGAGGCTCGTCGAGCAGTACCACGTCCGGTTCCGTTACCAGGCATCGCGCCAGCGCCACACGCTGCCGCTGGCCGCCGGAAAGGTCGGCCGGTCGGCGATCCGCATAGGCTTCGAGCCTGACCGCCGCGAGTGCTTCCCGGATTTTCCTCGTCCGTCTTTCGCCGGTGACACCGCGCACTTTCAGGGGATATCCGACATTGTCGGCAACGCTCATATGCGGCCAGAGCGCATACGACTGGAAAACCATCGCCATGTTGCGGTGTTCGGGGGCCACCATCTCGCCCGCATCCGCCAGCACCCGGTCGCCAAGCAGGATCGAGCCGTCTGTCGGCTGCTCGAACCCGGCGATCATTCTGAGCACTGTGGTCTTACCGCAGCCGGAGGGGCCGAGCAGTGCGAGAAAGCCGCCATCGCGCACTTCCAGCGATACATCGTTGACGGCCGGACGGCCGCCGGTTTCGAATGCCTTGGACAGGCGGTTGAGGATCAGCTTCGCCACGGTACCACACCTTTCGGCAGTCGTTTCGCCATCAGTTCCAGCACCAGCATCATCGCGATCACCATGATGACCACGAGGACGGAAAGCGCTGCAGCGAGATTGAAGCTGCCGCTGTCATCGAGATTATAGATCGCCACGCCGAGCGTCTGCGTGCCGGCCGACCACAGGATGGCCGAGACGGTGAGCTCGTTACAGGCGATGAGGAAAACGAGAATAACCGACGCGCCCGCCGCCGGGGCCACCAGCGGCACCACGATATCGATAAGCCGCCGTCCGAACCCTGCCCCGGAAAGCCGTGCAGCCTCTTCCAGCGACGGATCGAGCTGCCGGAATGCGCTGACCACGGGCTTCAGGCTGACGGCGAAGAAGCTGGAGAAATATGCTATGAGAATGATCCAGATCGTGCCGTAGATGGACACGCCGATAATCGGGATCGGGGCTGCAAATACAAGGATCAGCGCGACTGCGAGCACGATGCCCGGGAGCGCATAGGGGATTTCCGCCAGTGCCGACAGAACCGGCGCAAGCCGGCTTTTCGACCGCACCAGATAATAGCCCGTCAGCACTGTCACCACCAGGAGACCGATCGCGGTCGCCAGCGACAAAGTCACGGAGTTGAAGAAGGCCGTGCGGGTGATCGCCTGTTTGAACAGGACCTCGCGATAGGCATCGAGCGTTGCCGTCGCAGGCGTCAGCGGCACGCCATAGGCCGGCGCCAGCGAGCTTGCGATCAATGCCGTCAGCGGCATGACGAGGGTGATGAAAATCGCCAGCCAAAGCACCAGTTCGCCGATCAGACGCCAGTTGCCGAGCCGGAACATCGCCACCTGCCCTGAAAGCCCGATGACGCGATAGTCACGCCCTCGCAAAACTCGCTCCTCGACCGTCAGGCCGATGACCGAAAGAATGGCGATGAGACCCGAGAGCAGCGACACATCGGCGAAGGTATTCGGACCGAAGGCCGCAAATTTCGAATAGATCAAAGTCGGCAGCGTATAGATCGAAGCCGGAATGCCGAGAATGGCCGGAATGCCGAAATTGCCGACGCAGGAAACGAAGGCGATTGCTGCACCGGCGACGAAACCGGGCAGTGACAGAGGCAGAATGATGTCCTTCAGCACCTGCCACGAGGAAGCCCCCGAAAGCCGCGCCGCTTCCACACCATCACGCGGCAGCGCCAGCAACCCGGCCCGCAGTGACAGAAACACGAGCGGCGCATTCTGCACGCCATAAAGTAGCGCAATACCACCGATCGAATAAAGCGGCTGCGGCGACCCAAGCGGCGGCGCCATGCCGATCGCCTTCAAAAGCGCGCTCGACGGTCCGGTCATGCCGATCCAGGAAAGCGCCGTCACCTGCGGCGGGATCATCGTCGGCAGCATGAACAGGAAACCGAGCGCCGTCTTGCCGCGCACGTCGAACAGCGTCAGCAGCAGCGCGAACCCGCCACCGAGAATAACGGCTGCAATCATGCCGAGGAACGAAGTGGTCAACGTGTCGTAAACCGCCTGCCATACCACCGGATCGGACAGGAGTTCACGCGCCCCGCCATCAAAAAGCGATGAGAAGCCGGTCATGGCAAGTCGTCCGAGCGGCAGCATGCTCAGGAAAAAGATCACCACGACGACAAAGGAAAACAGCCAGCGTGGCTGGCTGTTTTCTCGATTCTGAGATCGGAACATCAGGCTTTATATCAGCCCTTGGTGCCAAAGATATCGGAGAACGTCTTCACGTCCTTTTCCGAGCTCTTCAGCGCATCGGCAGCGTTGAGCGGCAGAACCTTGATCTCGCTGCGAGCCGGATAGCCAGCCGGCAGATCGATACCGTTGCGGGCCGGGATGTAGCCGAGGCCTGCAGCAATCTTCTGGCCGTTTTCCGACAGGAGATAATCGATGAACTTCTTGGCATTGTCCTGATGCTTGGTCGACGACAGGATTGCGGCCGGTTCGGTAACCGCAGACACACCTTCCTTCGGGAAGACGAACTCGACCGGAGCGCCCTTGGCTTTTTCGCGGATCGGCATGTAGTCGACGACGACGCCATAGGCCTTTTCGCCGGAGGCGACAGCCTTCAGCACGCCACCGTTACCACCCGCGGCAACCGCGCCATTGTCCTTCAGCTGCTTGTAATAATCCCAGCCGAGACCATCGACGGCAGCCAGCGTCTGTGCGTGGATGAGAGCGGCACCAGAAGCAACCGGGCTCGGCATGGTGACGAGGCCCTTGGCTTCCGGCTTGGCAAGATCAGCCCAGCTCGTCGGCTTCATCGCAGCCTGGGTGTTGTACATGATGCCGGTGGTGATCAGCTTGGTCGAATAGTAATAGCCGTCGGCATCGTAGAGCGAAGCGTCGAAATTCTTGGCTTCCGGCGACTTGTAGGCGAGCAGCTGGCCGGCCTGCTTCATCCGCTCGAACGTTACCGTATCGGCGATCAGCAGAATGTCTGCAACCGGGTTGCCGGCAGCGATTTCCGCGTTGAGCTTCGCCATGATCTGCGGAGTTCCATCACGCACCCATTCGACATCCACGCCCGGATTGGCAGCCTTGAAACCGTCGACGGTTGCCTGCGCGTCGGCATTCGGCTGGCTGGTATAGATGACGAGGTCGGCAGCATTGGCGACGCCGGAAAGACCAAGCGCAACGAGCGCGGTGAACGTGGACAGAAGCTTTTTCATTAGGGTCATCCAGTTTGAGATGACGCGCTTAAACACATATACATTGACACTCTTGTGACAATGATTGACGTCCAGGTAAGGAATAAAAGCAAAAGCGGCGGAAACCCAGGTTTTCCGCCGTTTTTGCTTGTGAATACGACTGTCGATCAGATGATCGGCAAGCTTTCGTGCTCGCTCACCGAAGCATTGGCGACCAGCCGCCCGAGCCGCTTGATCCCTTCATCGATCATCTGGTCGTTGGCGCAGGAAAAGGAGACGCGCAGCGTGTTGGCATTGCTGCCATCGGCATAAAATGCCTTGCCCGGCACGAAGGCGACCTTCTCCGTCGCCAGCGACTTCGCCAGAAGCTCCGCCCCGTCCATGCCTTCCGGCAGCGTGATCCAGACGAACATGCCGCCTTCCGGCTTCGTCCATGTCGTGCCTCTCGGCATGTATTTTTCGAGCGCGGCCAGCATCGCATCGCGGCGACCACTGTAAACGCGCTTGATCTTGGCAACCTGCTCGGCAAAACCGCGCGATGCAACATGCTCGACGGCGATCTGGTTGATCGTCGAGGAGTGCAGATCGGCCGCCTGTTTCATCAGGACCAGCTTGCGGATGACCGGCATGGCAGCAATAACGAAACCGACACGCAGGCCCGGAGCCAGCGTTTTCGAAAAACTGCCGCTATAGATCGTGCGGGTATTCTCGATGCCGCCCTTGCGCGCGATGTCCAGAGACAGGATCGGCGGGATCGCCTCGCCATCGAAGCGCAAGTTCTGATAGGCAGCATCCTCAAGGATCGCGATATCCAGCTCGTCAGCCAGTGCCAGCAGCTTTTCGCGACCCACCCGGTCGATCGTCTCGCCGGTCGGGTTGGAGAAATCGGCAGACAGATAGGCAAACTTCACCGAGCCGCCCAACTTGGAAGCAGTATCGCGATAAGCGTCCGGCGTCCGGTTTCCATTCAGTGACAGCTGGTCGTAGTTCGGCTCATAGGCATTGAAGGCAGACAGCGCGCCCAGATAGGTCGGCCAGGTGACGAGTGCCGTATCCTTCGGCGACAGAAACAGCTTGCCGAGATAATCGAGTGCCTGCTGCGACCCGGAGGTGATGAAGACGTTATCGGCAGAACAGTCGATGCCGATCTTGGCGACATCCGCGACGATCCAGTCGCGCAGCGGCTTGTAGCCCTCGCTGACGGAATATTGCAGCGCCGAGTTCACCTGAGCGCCCGAAAAGATATCAGCATAGGCAGCCTTGAACTCTTCCGCCGGGAACAGAGCCGGATCGGGAATTCCACCGGCAAAGGAGATAATGTCGGGCTGTTCGAGCAGTTTCAGCAATTCACGGATTTCCGAAGCCTTCATCCGGCTGGAGCGCGTGGCGAAGATATGTTCCCAATCCAACATGGGATGTTTCCTTTTATTTCAATTTTGTTGCCTTGGCATTTACAGAAATTCCGACAGGTCAGCAATACTGACCTATCGTATCCTGCGACATTTTTTGTCTCCATGACATTCTGCCAAGGCTGATATTTTGCTGGTGCGCGCCCGACTTTGCCTGCGATAACGGGCGACGGAACTTGTCTGTGTCTTGGAGGAGAGACGAATGCTGAAGAACCTGGATCCGGCACTGAATGCCGATATCCTGTATGCCCTGAAATCCATGGGCCACGGCGATACGCTCGTGTTGGCCGACGCCAATTTCCCATCCGATTCGATTGCCCGCCAGACGGTGCTCGGCAAGGTGATAAGGATGGACAACATCTCGGCACCGCGCGCCATGCAGGCGATCCTGTCGGTGCTTCCGCTCGACACACCGCTGCAGCCGTCCGTCGGGCGGATGGAAGTTATCGGCCAGCCGGACACGATCCCGGAAATCCAGAAAGAGATACAGGCTGAAATCGATGCCGCCGAGGGCAAGCCCGCACCCATGTACGCAATCGAAAGACACGCCTTCTACGAGATTGCGAAAAAAGCCTATTGCGTAGTCGCCACCGGCGAACTGCGCTTCTACGGCTGCTTCATCCTCACCAAGGGCGTCATTCCGCCGAGGATTTAATGCAGCGAGCTCTAATTTTCCGTCAGGGAAGTTTATGACTAACGTTAAACTGAAATTGAATCCTCAGCTTTGTAAGCACTCTTACAACGAGGCGGTGGAGCGCATAGCAAGACTTGCTTCCTATGCGACTTCACGAAGTCTCAAACATCTTGGGTTCGGTGATTATTTCTCGCTCGCAGAGGAACTCTGCAAGAAGGATCTGATCGTCTTGTCAATCTCGATCCGGCGGCTCGCAGAGATGACAAAAAGCCAAACGAATCTGAAGAAACAACGGATAAAGGCTTTGAGAGTAGATGCCGACGAAGCCAGAAGAGTTGGTGACGAAAACTGCTGGGACTTATTGGGAAATATAATCCACGGCATCGAGATCGATGTATTCAAGGACATAGGAAAATTCACCTCCAAAGACATTTTCGAGGTGATGGAGAACAAAGAGGAAATTGATGCCGCGCTGTCGATTAAGTCGGACAAATTCCACGCTAAAACGTTTGCGTTAACTGACCTCTTAAGAGGCCTAAATGACTACCTTGATGAGGCCGATCAGATACTGGCCGACCACAAAATCTTCGTTGGTTCCTTATACGAGTAAGGCCGGACCTTTGTCGTCCGGCCTCTAGTTTGTTTAAGACATGACCGTCGGTGCTTAGTTGACGGCTTTGTCGACCAGCTTGTTCTTGCCGATCCAGGGCATCATGGCACGCAGCTTGGTGCCGACTTCCTCGATCTGGTGGCTGTCGTTGTTGCGACGGATACCCTTAAAGCGGGCACCGCCGGCACGGTATTCCTGCATCCAGTCGGACGTGAACTTGCCGGTCTGGATATCGGTCAGGACACGCTTCATTTCAGCCTTGGTCTCGGCGGTGATGATGCGCGGACCAGTGACGTATTCGCCCCACTCGGCCGTGTTGGAGATCGAATAGTTCATGTTGGCGATGCCGCCTTCATAGATCAGGTCGACGATCAGCTTCACTTCGTGCAGGCACTCGAAATAGGCCATTTCCGGCGCATACCCGCCCTCGACCAGCGTCTCGAAGCCGGCGCGGATCAGTTCGACCAGACCGCCGCACAGAACGACCTGTTCGCCGAAGAGGTCGGTTTCGCACTCTTCCTTGAACGTCGTTTCGATGATGCCCGAACGACCGCCGCCAACGCCGCAGGCGTAGGAAAGAGCGAGTTCAAGCGCATTGCCGGAAGCGTTCTGATGGATTGCGACAAGGCAAGGAACGCCGCCGCCCTTCTGGTATTCGCCGCGAACCGTGTGGCCCGGGCCCTTCGGCGCGATCATGACGACATCGATCGATGCCTTCGGCTCGATCAGGCCGAAATGAACGTTGAGGCCGTGCGCAAATGCGATGGTTGCGCCGTCACGGATGTTGCCGGCGATTTCGTCGCGGTAGATGTCGGCCTGCAGCTCGTCCGGGGTCGCCATCATCATCAGGTCGGCCCAAGCGGCGGCTTCGGCAACGGTCATGACTTTGAAACCGTCGGCTTCGGCCTTCTTGGCGGTGGCGGAACCGGCCTTGAGGGCGATTGCCATGTTCTGCGCACCGGAATCCTTCAGGTTCAGCGCGTGTGCGCGACCCTGAGAACCGTAGCCGATGATGGCGACCTTCTTCGACTTGATCAGGTTGAGGTCGGCATCACGATCGTAATAAACGCGCATCTTAAATTCCTTCCCTATGCGAGTGTTTGTTTCAGTTGTTCATCGTCCGGCGGAAACGCGAAGCGCGTCCGCAGTTTTCTGCTCGACGCCATGCAGCGCGAGAAAAGCTTCGACCGCTCTCTCCGCCTGGCGCGAATTGTCCTTCAGTCCCGGCTCACCGAGCAGCATGCGAATATGCAGATCGGAAACCACAAGGCCGTAAAATGTGTGATAGGCGGCATCGGCATTTTCGAAGCGCAGAAGCCCTGCCCGCTTGCCGGCTTCCATCAGCGCCATCGCGCGACGATCGATCTGCCTGCGGCCATGTTCGACCAGAAGCTTGCCGAGTTTCGAGCCGTCGCGGCTCGTCTGTCCGATCGCCAGTCGGTTGAGGGCAAGCGACACGTCACCGCCCAGAACTTCCAGCAAGTCGCGGCCGAACTGTTCGAGATACTGCTTCAGGACCTGTTCCGTCAGCTTTTCGCCCGAACGGTCGGCAGTGCGAACCTTGCTTGCCTGATAGGCGATCATCGCAGCCAGAACACCGTCGCGATCGCCGAACCATTTATACAGGCTTTCCTTGGAACAGCTTGCTGCACGCGCAAGCCCCGATGTCGTCAGCGCTTTGTCGCCGCCTTCGACGAGAAGACGAAGCGCCTGCTCCAGAACTTCGTTCTGGCGCGGCGAAAACTGGGGCGTGTCGGCGGTATCGGGTCTCACTTGCGGCTGCTCCTCTCAGGTACCGTACGGTACGGTTCTGGCGTATAAAGCAATTCTGCTTTCCGTCAAGCCGGATTTGCAAACGGCAGAGAGGAATTTACGAAAACCGAAGAATTCAGTCCGCGACCGAAACCCGAACCGCATCCATGTCACGCGCTGGCGACAGGCCGTAGAGGCGGCTATATTCGCGGCTGAACTGCGACGGGCTCTGATATCCGACACGATGGCCGGCATTGCCGACATCGAGCCCTTCCACCAGCATAAGCCGCCGGGCCTCATGAAGCCTCAACTGCTTCTGGTACTGAACCGGCGTCATCGCCGTGATCGCCTTGAAATGGTGATGGAAGGAAGAGACGCTCATGCCGACATGTTCGGCCAGTTCCTCGATCCTCAGCGACCCGGCAAAGTTCTCCTTCAACCATGCGATGGCGCGTGCCACCCGGTTGCCGTGGCTGTCGGCAATCGCAATATTGATCAACTGCCCGCCAGCCGGGCCGGTCAGGATGCGATAGAGGATCTCCTGCTCGATCAGCGGCGCAAGCGACGCGATATCCGCTGGACGATCAAGCAAGCGCATCAGTCGAACGGCAGCATCCAGAAGCTCGGGCGTGGCAATATTGACGACGATGCCGCGCTGGTTCTTGCTCGGCCCGACAGGCTTCGAAAGCCCGTTTCGACCCATCAGGTCAAGCACCTTGTCGCTGCTGATCGCCACAGTGATGCAGAAATGCGGAACCTCGGGACTGGCCTCGACAACCCTCCACGCAACAGGCAGATCGAGCGATGTCAGAAGATAGTCGCCTGCCCCGTAATTGATCGTATCGCTACCGAGTTGAACGCATTTCGCTCCCTGGATCACCATCGCGAAACAGGGTCTGTAGCTCCCGTGGCAAGGCTCGCTAGGCGACGTCCGCCGGCTGATGCCCAGCCCGTCGATCGCCGTCGTTCCATCACCCTCGCCGCCGCCATGCCTCGCAGCGATCGAGGCAATTTCCTGATAGGGATTGAAAGGGAGTGTCATTGAGCCATTTCTCCGAAGCAGGCGTCGAACCGTCTCCATTCTATAATGCGTAGCGGCTTTCGCAACGAGGGATGCCTCGCAATATTGCAGGATCGTGCAAGAAGCTTGGAGGATCGATCTAACGCCTGCCCCGTGTCGTGACGCATAGTCCGGCCGTTGATTTTCAACCCATCAATGAATGGAGTTCCCCCATGCCCATCGCCAGAGGCTATGCTGCGACCGACGCGTCGAGCCCGCTCACCCCTTTCACCTTCGAGCGCCGCGAACCGAATGATGACGACGTCGTCATCGACATCAAGTTCGCAGGCATCTGCCACTCCGACATCCACACAGTTCGCAACGAATGGAAGAACGCCGTCTATCCAATCGTGCCCGGTCATGAGATCGCCGGCATCGTCAAGGCCGTAGGCTCCAAGGTCACGAAATTCAAAGTCGGCGACCGTGTCGGCGTGGGCTGCTTCGTCGATAGCTGTGTCGGCTGCGCCACCCGCGACCTCGACAACGAACATTACCTTCCCGGCCTCGTCCAGACCTACAACGACGTCGATACGCTGAACGGCAATGCCGCAACCCAGGGCGGCTATTCCGACTCGATCGTCGTCAAGGAAGGTTATGTCCTGTCGATCCCGGACAACCTGCCGCTCGAAGCAGCAGCCCCGCTTCTGTGCGCCGGCATCACCCTATACTCGCCGCTGCACCGCTGGCAGGCAGGTCCGGGCAAGAAGGTCGCCATCGTCGGCATGGGCGGCCTCGGCCATATGGGCGTCAAGATCGGCGCAGCCATGGGTGCGGATGTCACAGTGCTCTCCCAGTCGCTGTCGAAGAAGGAAGACGGCCTCAAGCTCGGCGCCAAGGATTATTACGCCACCAGCGACGAAGAAACCTTCAAGAAGCTCGCCGGCTATTTCGATCTGATCATCTGCACCGCTGGTGTGGCGCTCGACTGGAACGCCTATCTCGGCCTCGTCAAGCCGAAGGGTGCCATGGTCGTTGTCGGCGCCCCCGAGCACCCGATCCCGGTCCACGCCTTTTCGCTGATCTTCGGCGCCAAGGAACTTTCCGGCTCGATGATCGGCTCGATCAAGGAAACCCAGGAAATGCTGGATTTCTGCGGCGAGAAGGGCATCGTCTCTGAAATCGAAAAGATCAACATCCAGCAGGTCAACGAAGCCTATGAACGCGTCCTGAAAAGCGACGTCCGCTACCGCTTCGTCATCGACATGGCATCGATCGACGCCTGAGCTGGTCGGCATGACTGAAAAGACAGGGGCGGCATCGGCCGCCCTTCGTCGTTCAAGGCACTGAATCTACCCCAATTCGCTCGCGTCAAACTTCACACGTGCAGCCTTGACGGCAGCGTGATTGTCCGCCGCCCACGCAAGCACCTTTGACAACGGCTCGAACAGTGAGTGGCCAAGTTCGGTCATGCTATATTCCACGCTTGGCGGCTTGGTCGGAAACACCTGACGGTCGATATAGCCATCGCGCTGCAGATCCCGCAGAGTCTGCGTCAGCATCCGTTGAGAAATATCCGGCACCAGACGCCGCAACTCCCCGAAGCGATAAGGCTTCTGCACCAGCGCCTCCAGAAGCAGCGTCGACCATTTTCCGGCTATCTGGTTCATCACGTCGCGAACCGGACAGTTGCCTGCATCCCAGTTGGACATGTCACAGGGCTCACCCGCAAGCGTGGTCGCTCGTGCTGCATTGTCCATTCCGGTAGTTCCCTTTTGGTAACGATCTCCCGGAAATGTGCCTCCTTTACAGGGTCGCGTCAATTCCTATTCTAGTGCTAGTCTCTTTTTGAGACCAACAACCATGCCGGCGCGATCCGGCGGCATTGCAAGAGGAAACGACATGACCAAACTTCTCGTCACAGGCGCCGCCGGCCAACTCGGCCGCGCGGTCCTCAGTCACCTTCTGGAGACATCGAAGGTTTCGCCGAACGATATCGTCGCTGCAAGCCGCGACACGTCCAAACTTGCCGATCTTGCCGCCAAGGGCGTCGAAACCCGCAAGGCGGATTTCACCGACGAGGCGGGCCTTGCAGCAGCCTTCGCCGGCATCGACCGCATCCTGATCATCTCGACGGATGATCTCGCAACGCCGGGCGGTCGCCTGAAGCAGCATAGGACGGCAGTCGCGGCGGCGACCAAGGCCGGCGTCAAGCATATCCTCTACACATCCATGCCGAACCCGGACAAGTCGCTCATCAGCTTTGCGCCGGATCATCTGGGAACCGAGGAAGCCATCAAGGCAACCGGCATCACACACACGATCCTGCGCAACGCCTGGTATGACGACAACTATCTGATGTCGATGCCGCACAATCTGGAAACCGGCACCTGGTACACGGCCTATGGCCCAGGCAAGGTCTCCAATATCAGCCGTGACGATTGCGCCCGCGCAGCCGCAGCCGCCCTTGCCAGTCCGCCGGCCGGCAGCACCACCCTCACCCTCACCGGTTCGGAAAGCCTCAATGCCGAGGAGATCGCGGCGCTCGTCTCCAAGGCAACCGGCAAGCCGCTCAAGGTCGTGCATGTCACCGACGAACAACTGGCAGGCGGCTTGACCTCGGCGGGCCTTCCCGACTTCCTGGTCAAGATGCTGGTATCGGCCGATGCCAATATCCGCGCCGGCAATTTCGATCTGGTGACGGGTGATTTCGAAACGCTGACCGACCGCAAGCCGCAGACACTTTCCGCCTATCTCGAAAGCAGCAAGAACGCGCTTCTCGGCGCGCACTGAACCACATCGACAAACAGAAAGCGCCCGCAGAAACGATAATCTCTGCGGGCGTTTAAGCCGTTTGCACTGATGCTCAGTGAACTACAGTGGCGAACGTGTGATCGGAGACGACCTGATTGCGTCCACTCATCTTGGCCATGAACAGAAACTGTTCCGCAGCGTTGAGATAGTTGTCGAACGTTTCCGGCCCGTGGATTTCAGCAATGCCGATCGACACGGTGATATTGATTATCTCGCCCTTCCAGCCGATCGGGCACGAGGCCAGTTCCTGCCTCAATCGATCCAGCCTCTCCGTCGCCATGGCAACATCCATGCCGACCAGCAACAGGCCGAACTGATCCTGGCCGAGATGTGCCACGCAGGCGTAGAGATCCGCGATAAGCCGGACAAGGTTGCCTCCGAATTCCGAAAGCACCTGATCGGCACATTCGGATCCATACATTTCGGAGACGCGAAAAAGCCGGTCTATATCGATAATCGCGACGGAGCATGCCAGCTCCCCCTCGATACAATCTGCAACGACGGGCTCCCCAAGCTGGTAGAGGTCATCGATGGATAAAACGCTGCTGTCAGAAATCCCGCCCGTTTCGATCTCCCCTGCAGCCGCGCTCATAGCGATCTGATTGGAATAGCTATGCGGATCTGAATTCTGGCGTCTCTGGCTGACAATGTATGGCATGCGGCACCTGTTTCGCGATCAGGCGACATTCTTGATATCGCCAGCCCCGCGAGCGGACCGCATCGTGCGGATCTGCAGCAGGGTATCGAGGTTCTGGTTGACGCGGCAATAGAACTCTTCGTCGATGAACGGGCGTAGCATGAAATCGTTGCCACCGGCCTTCAGGAAGCGCGCCGACAGGTGTCGGTCAGACGAGGACGATACACCGATGATCCGAAGCTCATGCGAGCCGCGAACCGACCGGATGCGGCGGGTGAGTTCGAAACCGTCGATGTCCGGCATGTTGTAGTCGGTGATCACAAGGCCGATATCGCTGTTCTTCTTCAGAACCTCGAGCGCCTTGGCGCCGCTTTCCGCCAGGCTGACCCGGAAATTATAGCGCTTCAGGCGGCTGGAAAGCAGCGCCCGCGCTGTCGGGCTGTCATCGACGATCAACACATGGTGGCGATGATTGGTCAGGAACCGGCAGACCGATTCGGCAAGCATCTCCACAGCAAAGACATTGTCCTTGAGAATGTAGTCGACGATATCCTTGGTCAGCAGCTTGTCACGCGTTTCCTGGTGAAATGTGCCGGTAAAGACGATCGTCGGGATCGACAGGTCGATCAGGTATTCGAGAGCTTCACCGTTTTCCGCACCGGGAAGATTGATGTTGGAAATCGCCAGCGTGATCGGATCCGTCGATCTATCATAGGCAAGCTGAAGGTCTTCGAAATTACGGCAGATCTCGACATCGATGTCGAACAGCTCCTTAAGCCGCATGCCGATCATCGATGTGAAGACATTGGAATCCTCGGCAAGAAGAATACGGGAATTGCCAAGCGTTTCACCGGAATACTGCATTCCGGAAATGCCAAGGAACGTCATTTTTGACCCTTACAAATAAAATAATTGCCCTTGGGAGCATTTCTATTTGTCACGCTTTGCAGAACAGTTAATTTGGCACATCCTGACAAAGAAGATCGCGCCGAAATTCTGGTTGCCGGTTATTTAGGTCAACAAATCCCCGTGATACATATTTAACGAAAAGAAAATCCGACCGCGATAACGGTCGGATTTTGCCAGAAACGGATACCGGTTTTGCGTACAGATTTTTGACAACAAATGCTGTTGTCGTCACGCTCCGCCGCGAACGTCCGTATCGTCCTGCGGGATCGGCAGCCCACGATGATAGACCACTTCCGAGCGAGGGAATGGTATCTCGACATTTTCTTCGCGGAACCGCTTTAATATCGCAATACGAACCTCGTTTCGGATCCGGATCCCTTCAGACATATCAGACAGATGGAACCGCAGTTCGAAATCCAGCGAGGAGCCGCCGAATGCCAGAAAGTCGACATGCGGACCCGGATTGCGAAGGACTTCAGGAACCCCGGATACAATATCGAGCAGCATGTCGATGACTTTTTGGGGATCGGCATCGTAGCTGACCGAGACTTTGATCTCCTGCCGCTGAATACGGTTTTTCAACGTCCAGTTCCCCACGGGAGCATTGATCAGGTCAGAGTTCGGCACCACGATCGCCTGTTGCCGGAACGTTTCGATCTCGGTGGCGCGCACCGAGATGCGTTTCACAATCCCTTCCGTTGTCCCCGTCACCACATGGTCACCCACCTTGAACGGGCGCTCGACCAGCAGGATGAGGCCGGAGACGAAGTTCGACACGATATTCTGCAGACCGAAACCGATACCGACCGAAAGAGCCGAGGCAACTAGGGCAAGATTGGAAAGATTGATGCCCGCAGCCGACACGCCGACGATCGCGGCCAGTCCGACCCCCAGATAACCAATGCCCGTCTTGACCGAGTTGCGCACCCCTACGTCGACATGACTGCGCGCAAGCACATTGCCGTCGATCCATTTCTGCGCCCAGTGGGTGATGAGATAGCCCAGTCCGAAGAGCAGCATGCCGCCGAAGATGCCGACGATGGAGATCGAGATACTGCCGATACGGAACTCGGTGAAGAAGTTCACGATCCACGACTGGATATCGGTGATCTGGAATCCCCAGGTGATCAGGATCAGCGGAATGCCGAGTGCCAGTGCCACCGCATAGATCCCTAGACCAACGACCAGACCAGCCTGATCCAGCCCCACTTCGCCGAACCGATATCGCTCGACCAGCCGCCGCCCGAGCAGCGTGTCGTTGAACGCGCCACGTTTGGAAATGGCCTTGCCGGACAAAAGACCGATATAGATCAGCGCCGCAACCGCTCCCGTCAGCACGATCTGCGTCGAGGCAAACCGTGCCAGCCCTACATAACCGGCAACAATGCACAGCAGCAGCAGCCCGCCCATGACCCTCAGCAACACCGAGAAATAACGCGGCCAGGGTCGCCCCTGCCCCGTTGTGTCTTCACCTTCCGCCATGACCGGACGAATGAAGGAAATGGCGATCAGAATGATCCCGATGACGACGGAGGCAATCAGGCTCTTGGCGATCGTCAGCACCAATGGCGAACCAAGCGCCTCGCTCACGGCGCCGAGCAGGTAGTCAAGCCCGTTGACCACCGCCATGACGATGATCGCAAGACTCAGGAGGCGTGCGCCCCTGTCGGTAATCCGCACCAGTCTCCAGCCGGGTTCATCCGGCGCAAGCGCCGCATAGGTCAGCTTCCAGACGAAATGCACAAACCAGATGAAGCCGAAGAATGTCGCCACCATCGGCGCAACGTCCGGGCGCAGAACACTAAAACCTTCAAGGAACAGGTAAGAGGTGATCAGAAAGGCAGCAAAGGTTATGCTCTGCATCACCGTCGACCAGAACGTGTATGAAAGCCTCTTTATATAGGAGGGATTGTCAATCTCGCTGCGTTTCAGGAAACGACCGAAAAGTTTGTATCCGCCCGCCAGGAAAAGGAATGCGGCACCAACCGACAGGGCAATCGCGCTTAGCAGAGAGAAGGCCTTGAAACGAAGGACAAAGCTCGTCCAGCTTCCCATCGTCGACGAAAAACTCCGCATTTCGGTGACGAACGCGTTGCCCGCATCGACAAAAACGTCGGCGGAAAGCTCCGTATGGCGAAAGAGTGTCTGCGCAAACAAAGTCCGGCGGAGATTGGTGATCATGTTGGCGAGCTGCGTCGCGCTGTTCGACAGGTTGCCGGCGTCATCGACAATCAGGTTGAGCTCCGAACGCTCGTTCTGAAGCTTTGTGCGCTCTTCTGTGACCGCCGGCGCTTCCGCCGGTTGACCGGCTGCTGGTGGCTCCCCAAGACTGGTCAGGCGACCTTGAATTTGTTCGACGCGCGCCTTCATCGAATCCGAAGCGGTTCGCATCTCTTCAACGATCGCCTCGGCCTTGACCCTTATGTCAGCGAGCTTTGCATCGTCGTCGGGTGCTGTCTGAACGCTCTCACGAAAAGTGTTCAGCTGCTGCCTGAGGCCATCCAGCTTGTCCCTCATCTCGATATTGATCGAGTCGGCCGTCACATCGGTCGGGACGGCCTGATCGGTCTGGGCCGCAGCGGGCGGCTGGACCTGAGGCTGGGATTGCGCCGCCGCGTTCTGCGCTATAACCGCCCAAAAGGCGACCATGAGAAAGACAGTGATCGATAGACGCCCCCGCCAAAGATCAGGAAGCGCACCGAGCTTGCGGTCGTGGAGGAAGGATGAGGTCACTACTGATATCTCGTCTTGCTAACCGAATCGGCTGGCAAAATAGGGGCAGTTCGCGGCGATTGAAAGGAATGTTGTGTCTCTAATAAAGTGATCGGGAACCCTGGAACATTTTTACGCGTTACCAGCCGCACCCCAAGGACAGGGTTTCAGGAAAGGGTAAGGCCATGGAAGACGCAGGCATCGGCTGGATCGCAGCCATCATCATCGGCGGCATTGCCGGCTGGCTCGCCGAAAAATTCATGAAGAGCGACATGGGCATCTTCATGAACATCATTCTGGGCATCGTTGGTGCAATCGTTGCGAACGCCATTCTAAGCCTGTTCGGCGTCGTTCTCGGCGGCTGGATAGGATATCTGATCGCCGGCTTCATCGGCGCCTGCATCCTGATCGCCGTCGCCCGCGCCTTCAGGCGCTGAAAATACCGATGAAAATTCGGCCGGGGAGACCCGGCCGACCTCGGCGCGCCTCAACCGACAAGCGCGATTTTTCCCGCATCATGCCCCAGCATCCCGGCCAGGATCTCTACAACGAGATTGTGGTCTTCCCGTTGCGGCAATCCCGAAACGGTCACAGCCCCGATACAGCCAACCCCTGCAACCGTGATCGGAAAACTGCCGCCATGCGCAGCGTAGTCCGCATCGGAAAGGCTGAATTTGTTGTCCAGCGTGGCATCCTGCTGGGCGAGCCTGCGCCCAACCGCGTAACTGGATCTAAGAAAATGCAGGACGACGTTTCGCTTGCGACGGATCCATCGGGCATTGTCCGCAGTAGAGCCCGGAAGCGCGCTATAAAATACCGGCATGGCATGAAGAGTTACATCGATCGCCACCGCCAGGCCGCGTTCGCTCGCCACGCGCCTCAGCCGCTCCCCAAGCGCCCATGCTGTCTCACCGTCGAACCTGTCGAACACGAGCAGTCGCTCCTGTTCTGCGATCGTTTCAATATCCTCTTCGACTGACATCAAACTCCCTCCCTCGGGTATATAAAGGTCAACACCATACCTTGGCAGACCGATCGCCTCTATTCGCCAATAGAACCGTGTTTTCGCGATACGAAGGCAGCCAGTTCATCGATGGCAAACCCGATTCTTTCCTGAAGAGCCGGCGACACGATCTCGTACCCGGAGAATTCGCGGTTCGAGGCGTAGATAGCCGTCGGGATCGTGTGCGCCATGAAAAATCCGAAGAGCGGTCTCAATTGATGTTCCACCATCAAGGCATGCCGCTCACCGCCACCGGTCGCGGCGATCAGAACCGGCTTGCCACGCAATTGCTCCGGATCGATCAGGTCGATGAAATGCTTGAACATGCCGGGATAACTGCCCTTGTAGGTCGGCGAGCCGATGATCAGCAGGTCCGCTTCTACCACCGCGTCGAGAACGGCCGCCGCATCGGCATCAAGATCGGCCTGCGACTTCGCCAGCCCGAGAGAGTTTCCTACATCCGTCAGGTCGAACACGGACTTGGCAAGATCATAGCGGTCACAGGCAAGTGCCGCGATATGTTCGACCAGCGCAGATGTCTTGGATGGACGGCCATAACTTCCCGAAAACCCAACAAGCTTCAATTGCGTCATTCAATTATCCAGTTACCGATACCTGCTACTGCCTAAAACGGAATACTCCTCGACCTATCACTTTGACGAGCACCCGCAAAGGCATCGTGTCGCGCTGGCCGCCCCGACATGCGTCGTAGCCAATCGTTACTCCATCGAGTGGTGCACAAACGAGAACAATTCATCGCCTCGACAAGACTTCGGGAGAAATTATATCCATCACCGACCGCAACAGACAGGTACGATAACTCGGACAGACGACAATCCGTCCATAGAACCACTGGAGCCAGGAGCCGAGAAAGCGACAGCTTGGCTAAAGTGACGCCCACAGAGGAGGATTGCCTTATCAGGACGGCGGATCCGAGCGCGAGCGCCGACGCCTCGATTGCAGCCGCATCGGAGGCGAATCACACAATGGTTTTACGGCACGGCAGATGCACTTTCCGGCTTGTTCTCGCTCTCCTAGGCCGTCTGCCCATGCGACAAAATATGAAATTGCCGCGTCAAAAGAGCG
The DNA here is from genome assembly GCA_002376235.1 of Neorhizobium sp. UBA3556. Lineage (GTDB taxonomy): Bacteria > Pseudomonadota > Alphaproteobacteria > Rhizobiales > Rhizobiaceae > Neorhizobium. The sequence goes on from DFNX01000016.1 coordinate 420,957, forward strand.
AATTCGACTTCCGATACGAACGGCCGATTTGCGAGCAAGAGACAAAGGCAACAACCAGCACGTTATCTCGACGGGATCTGGATCGACGGCAACCGAAAAGCACAACCATAGCGATTGGTTGAACGGCGTATTGTCGTTGTGAACCGGAGCCGGGGCCAAAAAGCATGGAGCTTGCAATACCCTCATTAGGCGAATAGTTGCGACGTCCGTTGACGAGCACTCCCGAATTTCCGGTTCCGAGCCTGTCGACATTTCTGCCGCATCTCTCGCATCAAGAATCATAACGGGCACAAGGGTCACGCCTCATGATCGAAACCTTAATGGCACTCGCCGAGGTCATCGCAATCAATCTCGTTCTTTCCGGCGACAATGCTGTCGTCATCGGCTTGGCAGCAGCCGGCCTGCCCGCACATCTGCGCAAGAAGGCGATCCTCTTCGGCATCATCGCCGCCACTGTCCTGCGGCTCATATTCGCGGTGGTCGCCACATATCTTCTTGGCATCAAGGGGCTGCAGCTCGTCGGTGGACTTCTGCTCGCCTGGGTCTGCTGGAAAATGTACACCGAGCTGCGCCACGCGGCCGGTGATCCGGCTCACGGAGAGGCGAACGGAGCGGGATCTCGCAGTGGTTCCGAGAAGACGTTTTTCCAAGCAGCCATGCAGATCGTTCTGGCTGATGTTTCGATGTCGCTCGACAATGTCCTGGCCGTTGCAGGTGCGGCCCAAGGTCATTCGACGGTCCTCATCATCGGCCTGATCATCTCGATCGCACTGATGGGCGTTGCCGCCAATTTCGTCGCAATGCTTCTCGCACGCTATCGCTGGATTGGCTATCTTGGCTTGATCGTCATCGTCTATGTCGCCCTCAGCATGATCTACCACGGCTTCCACGAGGTCTTGCCAATCGTATCAGCCCATCTATCCGGCGCTTGAAATCGTCCGTTTTGTAAAAAAAAAAGGCCCGGCAGCAGGACTTGTCCGGGCCTTTTTCTGTTTTACAGGGCTTGAACGGCCGCAAGCACGTCCTCCGCGTGACCGGCCACCTTCACCTTCGGCCAGATCCGGGCAATCCGGCCTTTCGCATCGATCAGGAAGGTCGTGCGCTCGATACCCATATAGGTCTTGCCGTACATGCTCTTTTCCTTCCACACGCCATAGGCTTGCGAAACCGCCGTATCCTCATCGGAACCAAGCGCAACCGTCAGCTCCCGTTTGCTGACGAAATTGTCATGTTTCTTGACGCTGTCGGCCGAAACACCAACGACCGACGCCCCCGATGTCTCGAAATCCGGCAGAAGTTTCGAAAACGAAATCGCCTCCGTCGTGCAGGCGGTGGTGTCATCCTTGGGATAGAAATACAGCACGAGCGGCTTTCCGCGAAAGTTTGCGAGCGAAATGGTGCGGCCGCCATTTCCGGGCAGCGTGAAATCAGGCGCATCATCGCCGATATTCAGGTTCGCCATGGTTTTCCTTTCTTTTGCCAGCATCTTGAGTGACTGTTATTGCCATGGGTATATACAGCCCGACGAGGCGTCCAGATCAGGTGTGGATGCGAAATAACGAGTTCCTCACTGAATGGCTGAAATACGCGGAGAGAAGATCGATTTCAGCAGAAAGGACATCGTTCCGCTGCATGAGCTCCCGTCCGCTCAGATAGAAGACCCGATCATCGTCCACTGCCCGCCGCACCGCACCAGAACCTGGCGTTTCTGCAAGACTGTGGCGCTTTTCGTCGTTCTCGTCACCCTTGCAATTGGCAGCGCGATCTTCGCCATCGAAGGTGGCGTCGTCGATGGAACGCTGACCAGCCGCGCCCAATCCGCCCTCAACAATGCGATCGGGCCTCGTTACGTCGCCAATGTCGGCTCGACCGCGATCCGTTTCGATTCGGATTACCGCCTGGCAATCGAAGCACGAGATGTGGATATCGTCGAGCGCGCGACCGGACAACACCTGAGCCGGGCCGGCGCTTTGCGCATGGCAGTGGATCCGCTCAGGCTGCTCGGCGGGCGCATATCGATCAACAGCATTTCGGCACGGTCCATTCGGCTGGAGACGGCGCAGCTGCCCGAGGGCAATCCGATCGCTCTGGCCAAAGTCCGGGTCGATGCCGTCCCGCAATTGCTGGAGCAGGCGTTTCAAAGGCTTGATGAGGCACGTGGGCTGATCGAGCGGACGGGCACGGCCTCCATCCGCCTTGCCGGCATCGACATCGTTCTGCCGGCCGCCCCCGGCCGCAGCCCGACGACGCTCAAGGTCAACGATCTTCAACTGGCCCGCACTGCGACAGGCGAGATCGGCGTAGACGGCACCGTCAGCATCAATGATCGGGAAGCCAAGCTCACGGCCGCCTCCAAAACAGTCGACGGCGTAACCGCCGCCCTCTCCGCCCGCCTTTCCGGGCTTGAAGTCACCCCCTTCCTGCTCCAGCGAACGGAAGAAGGGCAACCGCGCGAAGGGCTGGAAAGCTCTGTCGATTTCGATATGTCTGCGGAGCGCGCCCGCGGCGAGGCCCAAAAGCCTGCAATGTCGGCGACACTGACCAATGCGCCGGGCAATTTCTATTTCGATGGAATCCAGCAGACCTTCAGTGGCGCCACGATCAACGTCGCCTATGATTTCGCCAAGAACTCGATCGAGATCATGAAGTCGGAGGCGAGCTTCGGCCCGACGGTCGTTCCCTTCACCGGAGCCGTGATCGACCTGAACCGGCTTGATCAGCAAGACAAGCGCCTCGGTTTCGGGCTGGACCTCCTCGTTCGCGGCGGCAGGGCCATCGGCGCATCGCAGGGGGAACAGCCCGCCGATTTCGATCTCAAGGCAACCGGACGTTATCTGTCGTCCGACCGCCAGCTCGAATTTGACGAGATGACGGTAGCAAGTCCGCTCGGCCGCATGGCCGCAGCACTCAAGGTCCGTTTCGGCAAAAAGTCTCCTGAAATCAGCTTCGGCGGCCAGATCCCGCAGATGCAGGTCACTGGCGTCAAACAGCTCTGGCCCTTCTGGATGGCGCGCAAGCCGCGTGACTGGGTTCTGGCAAACATGTTCGGCGGCAGCGTCGCCAACGGCACGATCGCCGTATTCATCCCCGCAGGCCGCATGAAGGGCCCCGGAATTCCGATGGAGCTCGACGCCAACGAATTGCAGATCAATTTCGACCTGGCCGATTCCCGCCTCAACCTGCCGGGAGAGTTCCCGCCCTTGCGTGATCTCGCAGGACATTTCTCCCTGAAAGGGCAGGAACTCGTCGTCGATGTCAGAAAGGCTGCCTCATACGCCCCCTCAGGCCGAGTGGTGTCGGTGGAGAATGGCCGCTTTGCCATCGCCTCGACCTACACCAAGCCGCTGATGGCCGACCTCGCGCTAAAGATCGCCGGCCATGCCGACGCGATCACCGAACTCGCCAACTTCAAGCCTGTGAATGCATTGAAGGGCACGAATTTCAAGCCCGAGGATTTTTCGGGCAATACCAAGGCCGACATTCAGGCCCGTTTCGGCTTGATCGACGATCACAACCCGCCCAAGCCCACTTGGAATGCTCAGATACACCTCGATGGTGTCAATCTGGCAACGCCGATGGAAGGCCACAAGATAGGAGCGTTGACCGGTCTTCTGGCAATCGACACAAAGTCTGCCAGGCTGACGGCAAACGGAACGGTGGACGATGTCCCCGCCGAATTTGCGGTCACTGAACCCGTGGATCAGAGTTCCGGCGTAAAGCGGGAGCGCGTCATCAAGGCGACACTCAGCAATGCCCAGCGGGACAAACTCATACCGGGACTGTCGGACATGGTCGACGGGCAGATCACAGCCGAACTGACGCGACTTGACGACAAGCGCCAGGCCGTGACGCTCGATCTCAGCCGGACAGCTTTGACCGTTCCGTGGATCGGCTGGACCAAGGGTAGCGGCATTGGTGCGAAGGCGCAGTTCGAAGTGTCGAGCGATGCCGGAAAACAGACCACGCTCAGTGGTTTTCAGCTCAGCGGCGAAAGTTTCGGCGTCAAAGGCGATCTGCAGCTTGCCGATGGCGATTTGACCTCGGCATCCTTCTCTAACGTCCAGCTTTCGCCAGCCGACAATTACAGCCTCAGCGTAAAGCGCTCCAGAGGAGCCTACGAGATTGCCGTTGGTGGCAGCGCGGTCGATATGCGGCCGATCATTACGATGTTGCGCGCCAACAACGGCAGTCCGTCTGGCAGCCCATCTGGCAGCAGTGAGGGCAGCGGCATCAGCCTGCGCGCTCAGGTGGATCGCATTGTCGGCTTTAACGACGAGCATTTGTCGAATGTCGCATTGAATTTCTCCTCGCGCGGATCGAACATCCAGCGTGCTGACCTGTCCGCCATTACCGGAAGTGGACAGGCAGTCGTCAGCCAGATGTCGCGTGGCGACACGATTTCCGTCACCAGTGGCGACGCCGGCTCCTTGGCGCGCTTCGCCGATCTCTATGACAACATGAACGCCGGACTTTTGAACCTGAAACTGAAGGCACGCGGCAATGACTGGGTCGGCTCGCTCGACATCCGCAATTTCCAGCTTCGCAATGAAGAACGCCTGCAGTCGCTTGTTTCCACCCCTGTGGGGCAGGATGGCCAAAGCCTGAACTCGGCGGTAAAACGCGACATAGATGTTAGTTCCGCACGCTTCCAGCGCGGTTTTGCGGCTCTGGTCTATCGCGATGGCGCACTATCCGTCGCCAATGGCGTCGTGCGCGGAGAGCAGATCGGTGCGACCTTCCAGGGCAGGCTGCGCGACACAGGCGGCAACATGGATATGACCGGCACTTTCATGCCGGCATACGGACTGAACCGTCTGTTCGGTGAACTCCCCTTGATCGGCGCAATCCTCGGCAACGGCCGCGACCGTGGCTTGCTAGGCATAACCTTCAAGCTCGAAGGCCCCTTCGACAAGCCGCGCCTGACCGTCAATCCGCTGTCCCTCATCGCTCCCGGCGTCTTCCGCCAGATCTTCGAGTTCCAGTAATCGGCGCATAAGAAAAGGCCGCTCCCGGTTTCAGGAACGGCCTTTCTGGATTGTCATTACTGAAGCAGTTAAGCCGGGCGAACCAGGATGTGCTTCTTCTTGCCGAGCGAAAGCTTGATCACGCCATCGGCGGTCACTTCACCCGATCCGATCACCTTGCGCTCGTCGGAAATCGCCACGTCGTTGATACGCACCGCACCACCCTGGACATGACGGCGGGCTTCGCCGTTCGACGCGGCAAGGCCGGCCTTGACGATCAGCGCAAGCAAGCCGACGCCGGCATCCAGTTCACCCTTGGCGACATCGATCGACGGCAGATTGTCGGCAAGAGCCCCCTCTTCGAAGGTCTTGCGGGCAGTCTCGGCCGCCTGCTCTGCATTCTCACGGCCATGCAGCATGGCGGTCACTTCGGTCGCGATGATCTTCTTCACCTCGTTGATCTCGGAACCGCCCAGCGCCGAAAGCCGCGCGATCTCGTCCATCGGCAGCGTCGTGTAGAGCTTGAGGAAGCGCGAAACGTCAGCATCTTCTGTATTGCGCCAGTACTGCCAGAAATCGTAGGCCGACAGCATGTCCGGGTTGAGCCAGACGGCGCCGTTCAGCGACTTGCCCATCTTGGCGCCCGATGCCGTGGTCAGAAGCGGCGAAGTCAGCGCATAGAGCTGCGGCGTCCCCATCCGGTGGCCGAGGTCGATACCGTTGATGATATTGCCCCACTGGTCCGAACCGCCCATTTGCAGACGGCAGCCGTAACGCTTGTTCAGCTCGACAAAGTCGTAGGCCTGCAGGATCATGTAGTTGAATTCGAGGAAGGACAGCGATTGCTCGCGGTCCAGGCGCGTCTTGACGCTGTCGAAAGAAAGCATCCGGTTGACCGAGAAGTGACGACCGACATCGCGCAGGAATTCGAGGTAATTGATGTCGCGCAGCCAGTCGCCATTGTTGATCATCATCGCATCCTTCGCACCTTCCCCATAGGAAAGGTAATTGGCGAAGACGCGCTTGATCGAGGCGATATTGCTTTCGATCGTGTCGATCGTCATCAACTGGCGGGCATCATCCTTGAACGACGGATCGCCTACCATGCCGGTACCACCGCCCATCAGCGAGATCGGGCGATGACCGGTCTGCTGCATCCAGTGCAGCATCATGATCTGGATCAGTCCGCCGGCATGCAGAGATGGCGCCGTCGGATCGAAGCCAATATAGGCCGTCACGGTTTCCTTGGCGAACAGTTCGTCAAGACCTGCCTCGTCGGAGATCTGGTGAATGAAGCCGCGCTCATCGAGCGTGCGAAGGAAATCGGACTTGAACCTGGACATCTCTCTACTCTGTGGATGTGTTTTAAGTTGCGAAACGGCGTCTAGCACCGTTTTTTCGCATAATCACTCCAAAAGTGATCCTGAGCCTCCAAAGCGCCGCCCGCCGCCGTCAAGACAAGACTTCATTAACCTTAAGGATGTGTAATCACTCAAACCAAGTATCGGAATTGATTCAGCCTTTTCAGGAGCAAAACGTGGCCTACCGAGCCGAAAACAAGGTTTTTGGAAAACGGGCACAAAATCACGTCCTGATTCTCGCAAGTGGCGACAATATCCGTCACATGACCATCCGTCCCTGGATGATCGCTCTGACCGTTTGCTTCGCTGGCCTGCTGACCATCTCTTATCTCGGAGCCACCTCTTACCTCGTCATCCGCGACGACCTGATCGGCGCAACCATTGCCCGCCAGGCGCGCATGCAGCACGATTATGAAGATCGTATTGCAGCACTTCGTGCCCAGCTGGACCGCATTACATCCCGCCAGCTGCTCGATCAGCAGGTGGTCGAGAAGAAAGTCGAAAAGCTGCTTGAGCAGCAGGACGCCCTGTTCTCCCGGCACGGCAAGCTTGGATCTCTTCTCAATCGCGCCGAAGAATCAGGACTTCAACCCGGTACTGAACGGCCGGCAACCGATATCCCCGCCTTCGCCCCCTCAACCGACGATCGCCGCGCATCCCTGTCTGGAGGATCCGCCGCGATCGCCAGTATCCTCAAGGGTGGTGAGCCGGCGATCAAGTCAGATATGGCACTCTCGCTCTCCGGTGCCAGCCTGCGTGAAGGCGCAGCCGATCGTGCCGATCGGGTCTTTTCGAATGTAACCCTGTCGCTCAAGGCACTTGAAAATCAGCAGCTTACAAAGATAGCCAGCCTGACGACAGGTGCATCGCAAGCAGCCGACGCGATTACCAAGATCCTGCTGCGAAGCGGCATCGAGGTCGAGGCCACATCCGGCAGTCAGACGGGCATCGGCGGCCCCTTTATCGAACCGAGCCTGCCCGGCAATCGCTTCGACACCTCGCTTGAAGACCTCGACACCGCCCTGACCCGGCTGGAAAGCGTGCGCGAGACAGCACGCGACCTGCCCTTCTCCAATCCCGCGCCGGGACAGCCTATTACCAGCCGCTTCGGCAATCGTGTCGACCCATTCCTTGGCCGCCTCGCCTTGCATGCCGGCGTAGATTTCGCCGCCCAGACAGGAGACGAGGTCAAAAGCACGGGTGCGGGACGCGTGGTCACCGCTGGTGTTGTCGGTGGTTACGGCAACATGGTGGAGATCGATCATGGCTACGGCATTTCCACCCGCTTCGGCCATCTTTCAAAAATCCTTGTCAGCGTCGGCGACGAAATCAAGACCGGCGACCTGATCGGACGCGCCGGATCGACCGGACGCTCCACCGGCCCTCATGTACACTATGAAGTGCGGCGAAACGGCCAGGCCATCGACCCGATGCACTTCCTGAATGCCGGCATGAAGCTCACCACCTATTTGGAATAGCCGCAGCATGTCTCCCGAAAGTGGTCGCCGGTTTCGGGATAAAGACATGCACAAAAACAAAGAACGAAAGCGCAGCAAGCGAATCTGAAAGATCACGACGCGATTTCGAATTGCGGGCCACGCGGCGTATCGCCGCGAAGTTGCTTTCATTCACCAAAAACTGCGCCACCTCAGGTGGTTTTCTTGACTTTCAAGCATTTTGGTCATATGTCGCGCCCTGTTGTCGCCCCATTCGAGCGTAGCGACGGATCATGTTCTTCTAGAACGGAATGGAATTGTAGTTCCTTTGACCACTTTTGCTGATCTTGGCCTGAGCCAGAAAGTTCTTAACGCCGTCACCGACGCCGGCTATACAATCCCCACGCCTATCCAAGCCGGAGCGATCCCGCATGCGCTGCAGCGCCGGGATATCTGTGGCATTGCGCAGACCGGAACGGGCAAGACAGCTTCCTTCGTTTTGCCTATGTTGACGCTTCTGGAAAAAGGCCGAGCGCGGGCACGCATGCCGCGCACGCTCATTCTCGAGCCGACCCGCGAACTGGCAGCCCAGGTTGCTGAGAATTTTGAGAAATACGGCAAGAACCACAAGCTCAACGTCGCCCTTCTGATCGGCGGTGTTTCCTTCGAGGAACAGGATCGCAAGCTTGAGCGCGGAGCCGATGTTCTCATCTGCACCCCCGGCCGCCTGCTCGATCACTGTGAACGCGGCAAGCTTCTGATGACCGGCGTTGAAATCCTGGTCATCGACGAAGCCGACCGCATGCTCGACATGGGCTTCATCCCGGATATCGAACGCATCGCCAAAATGATCCCCTTCACCCGCCAGACGCTGTTTTTCTCGGCCACCATGCCGCCGGAAATCCAGAAACTGGCAGACCGCTTCCTGCAGAACCCGGAACGAGTCGAAGTCGCCAAGCCGTCTTCGACCGCCAAGACCGTGACGCAGCGCTTGGTCGCCGCCCACAACAAGGATTACGAGAAGCGCGCGGCGCTGCGCGATCTCATCAAGGTGCAGGACGATCTGAAGAACGCGATCATCTTCTGCAACCGCAAGAAGGACGTGGCAGACCTGTTCCGCTCTCTGGAGCGCCATGGCTTCTCCGTCGGCGCCCTGCATGGCGACATGGACCAGCGCTCGCGCATGACCATGCTGGCCAATTTCAAGGACGGCAACATCAAGCTGCTCGTCGCCTCCGACGTCGCCGCCCGCGGCCTCGATATTCCCGATGTCAGCCACGTCTTCAATTTCGACGTGCCGATCCATTCGGAAGACTATGTTCATCGCATCGGCCGCACCGGCCGCGCCGGCCGCTCCGGCAAGGCCTTCACAATCGTGACACGCGCAGACACTAAATATGTCGACGCAATCGAGAAGCTGATCGCCGAAAAGATCGAATGGCAGAATGGTGATCTGACCGCCCTTCCCGCTCCAATGGAAAGCCACGACAGCGACCGTGGTGGACGCAAGGGTGGCAGGGAGCGCGGCGGCAAGGACCGCAGCCGTGGCAACCGCCACGAACAATCGGCAGCCGCCGCAGCAGCACCGCAGGAAAAACAAATCGTCACGGAAGAGACAGGCGTGGAAGCAGTTCTGGAAAACACCAAGTCGGAGCGTCGTTCCGACAAGAAGAATCAGCCTGCGAACAACCGCGGCCGCGAACGCCGTCAGAGCCCGGCAAACGACGACAACCGTGATCGTCGCCGCTACCGCGACCATGACGACGGCCCGACCCCGGTCGGCTTCGGCGACGATATCCCGGCCTTCATGCTGATCGTTGCCAACGCAGCGAAGTAATGTCCAATTCAGCAAAACCCGGCCAGGATTTTCCTGGCCTCGGCGTCGGCCTGGTTATTCGCCGGGCTGACGGCAAGGTTCTCGTCTGCCGGCGCCTCAAGGCGCCGGAAGCGGGCCACTGGAACATCGTCGGCGGCAAGGTCGACATGATGGAACAGGCCGAAGATGCGGCACGTCGCGAAGCCGAAGAAGAGACCGGTCTGAAGATCGGAAAGATCAGCTTTCTCTGTGTGATCGAAGGTATTCTTGAAGAAGAACGTCAGCACTGGCTGTCGCTGATCTACGTGACCGACGATTTTACCGGTGAACCTTCCCTCACGGAGCCGGAAAAACACGCAGATCTCAAATGGATCGACATCAACGATCCGCCAGCACCACTGTCCGTCTTTTCTTCGCAGGCCTTCGAACTGCTGAAATCCCACTAAAGCGCGTCGCGATCTTTAAGATTCGCTTGCCGCGCTTTAGCTCCTTGTCTTAGCGCATGTCTATATTCGAGACCGGAAACCACTTTCGGGAGACATGCTATAAAAAAAGCCGTCCCGGTTTCCCAGAACGGCTCTCTTGATAAAAAGATCACGCAGTATCATCGGATGCTGTCGTCGGCCCGGCATGACCCGGACCACATCCCCCATTACACATGAAGAATATCCGCGGCCTGCCGCATCCCGCAATACGTTAAATCTCGCACTTGCGAAGAAAACGCGATCATGTGTCGCGATTGACCCGCAGCGCCGCTTCAAACGCCATCGTCACCCAGTTGCACAACTCGTCGGGTTCGTCCAAAGCGGCATCCGGAATCGACCAATAAGGCATGAGAACCGGCTTGCCCTTCTTACCTTCATAGGACCATTGCACTGATCCGGCAGCCTTGAAGACAGGAGCACTCGTCTCATCCGCCTTCAGCAGAATCTCGTCGCGCAGGTCGAGAGCGATGATCAGGCCCTGATGATAGATACCTTTACCGCCGAACATCCGTCGGATGGAGACAGGCCCAAGACCTTCGAACATTTCCTCGATAGCGGCATTGTCCACTGCGGTCTCCTCAATTTGTGGCATTCGCCGCATTTCGGCTGTGGTGACGCCACCCGGATTACTCTTGCCCGTCCGTTGCCGGAAGCCGTCTTGGAAAAAAATCTGCAGCGTTTTCAAAACCTCCCGCCCGGATCGAGCACAACGCGCAATACCGATCAAAGGAAATGATAGCCGACTTACGAAAAATCAGTCCATCAAGCAGTTGAAATTCTTAGATCCCGCTTAAACAGACGGCTGATTTTCGGAGAATTTCATAAGCCGGCCATCTAATCTAAGCTTGGAAGTGTCAGATTCGCCCATCATCAGGCATCGATCGATGTTTAAATATCGGGCACCTCACCGCAACCGATCCCGCTCACGTTCCCGTCAGCTTTCATGCAGGCAAGACAGAAAATGGGAAAAAGCTTGGACGCTCCGGCCCTTAACGGTTAAAGCTGCAGTGAAAACGGCATCAAGGAAAAGCATGGCCTCCCTGCGTTTCGATCTCGCCATCCTGCTGACGGCAGCGACGTTCGGCTATATTGCCCCGGCACAGGCAGTCTCGGCCGCGACCATAGGTGTGGTCGCTCCCAGGACAGGGCCCTATGCGCTGCTTGGCACGCAGGTCTTCGAAGGCGCACGTGCGGCAGCAGAGGTCACCGGTGACAGGCTGGTCGAAATTGATGAGACCTGCAATGAGGCCGGCGGAACAGATGCGGCCAAGGCACTTGCCGAGGCAAAGGTCTCGATTGCAATCGGCTTCCTATGTGTCGAAACCCTAAGCTCGGTCATGCCCGCGCTGGCGAGCAGCAAGATCCCGGCCATCACGGTTTCCGTCCGCTCACGCATCCTCATGCAAGACGCCCTGCGCAATGGCTGGCCGCTCTTCCGAATGGCGCCGTCCGAAACGGCCGAGGCGGAGAAAATCGCCGCGGTGATCGTCGATCGCTGGAAGGCCGAACCGGTCGCCTTCATTGATGATGGCACCATCTATGGACGCGAGCTTGTCAGCGCAGTGCGCCAGAAGCTTGAACCACTCGGCATCACCCCGGTTTTCACAGATACGCTGCGCCCGGGCCAGGAGCAGCAGATTGCCCTCATCAGACGCCTGCAGAAAGCCGGCGCGACCCACGTACTGATCGGTGCGGACCGCAATGACGTCGCCATCATCGCCCGCGATGCTGCAAGCGAGAACATTCCCCTAACCGTAATGGGTGGCGACGTGATGAAAGCCTCCAATCGCCCGGTCCCTCTCCGCGATGGCTCACTCGCGGTTACATTACCACCCTACCAGACGCTGCAGACTGCGACGGATGTCGCCACATCGCTGAAAAGCCGCCAGATCGAGCCGGAGGGCAATGTGCTGCCCGCCTATGCGGCAATGCAGCTGGCAAGCCAGGCCGCAGCATCTTCCGCCAACGATACGGGAAAGCTGATTTCTTCGCTGAAAGCGCGGAGTTTCCAGACCGCGATCGGAGATATCCGGTTCGATCAGGGACATGAACTCGCAGAAAATCCCTATCGCCTCCTGGAGTGGCGCAACAACGACTTTGTCGTAGCCCCCTCTGCGACCGAGTAGCGATTGCGACAAACGCCCCGGAATGCTAGTCGGCAGACGGAAACAGGAGATCCGCCCATGACACTGCCGCTTCGCATTGCTCCCTCCATTCTCGCCGCCGATTTTTCCAGACTTGGCCAGGAAGTGAAGGACGTCATTGATGCCGGTGCCGACTGGGTCCATCTCGATGTCATGGACGGCCATTTCGTCCCCAACATCTCCTTCGGCCCCGATGTCATCAAGTCACTGCGCCCCTATACCGACGCCTTCTTCGATTGCCACCTGATGATCGCCCCAGCTGACCCGTATCTGGAGGCCTTCGCCAAGGCCGGTTGCGACGGCATCACCGTCCATGCGGAAGCCGGCGCGCACCTGCACCGCTCGCTGCAGACCATCCGCGCTCTCGGCAAGAAGGTCGGCGTCACACTCAATCCGGCAACCCCGATCTCTGTTCTGGAAGACGTGCTCGACGATGTCGACCTGATCCTGGTGATGAGCGTCAACCCCGGTTTCGGCGGCCAGAAGTTCATTCCCTCGGCCCTCGACAGGATCGCCCGCATCAAGTCCCTGATCGGTGACCGGAAGATCGAGCTTGAGGTTGACGGCGGCATCACGGCCGAGACGATCGGCGCGGCCCACAAGGCAGGCGCGAATGTCTTCGTCGCCGGTTCCGCCGTCTACAAGGGCGGTGCCAAGGATGCCTATAAGGCCAATATCGCAGCACTGGTTTCCGCCGCAAAGGGCTAAACCGCGGTGCACAACGCCGTCTTCAATCAGTGCGCCCCGCGCCCACCATCCTTTTCTTCCTGAAACATTGAGCTTTGCCGCCGTTCTTGATAGAGCGGCGGCAATTCCATTCTAGCAAGCGAGCTGCCCATGATCCCCCGTTATTCCCGTCCGGAAATGGTCGCCATCTGGTCGCCGGAAACAAAGTTCCGCATCTGGTTCGAAATCGAGGCGCACGCCTGCGACGCGCTGGCCGCCATCGGTGTCATTCCGAAGTCTGCAGCCGAGACGATTTGGGAAAAGGGCGGCAAGGCCGAATTCGACGTTGCCCGCATCGACGAGATCGAAGCCGTCACCAAGCATGACGTCATCGCCTTCCTCACCCACCTCGCAGAATTCGTCGGTCCCGACAGCCGCTTCATCCATCAGGGCATGACCTCGTCGGACGTTCTCGACACCACGCTCAACGTCCAGTTGGTGCGCGCAACCGACATCCTGCTCGCTGGCGTCGATCGTGTTCTCACAGCACTGAAGACCCGCGCCTTCGAACACAAGGACACGGTGCGCATCGGCCGCAGCCACGGCATCCATGCCGAGCCGACCACGATGGGCCTGACCTTTGCCCGCTTCTACGCCGAGATGGACCGCAACAAGACGCGTCTCCTCGCAGCCCGCGAAGAAATCGCCACCTGCGCCATCTCCGGAGCCGTCGGCACATTCGCCAATATCGACCCGCGCGTAGAGGAACATGTCGCTGCCGCCATGGGCCTGAAGTCGGAGCCGGTTTCCACCCAGGTCATCCCGCGCGACCGTCATGCCATGTATTTCGCAACGCTTGGCGTCATCGCCTCGTCGATCGAAAACGTCGCGATCGAAATCCGCCACATGCAGCGCACGGAAGTTCTGGAAGCGGAAGAGTTCTTCTCTCCGGGCCAGAAGGGTTCGTCGGCAATGCCGCACAAGCGCAACCCTGTCCTGACGGAAAACCTGACCGGCCTGTCGCGCCTTGTGCGCATGTCGGTCGTCCCGGCCATGGAAAACGTTGCTCTCTGGCACGAGCGCGACATCAGTCATTCGAGCGTCGAGCGCGCCATCGGTCCCGATACGACCGTTACCCTCGACTTCGCCCTGAACCGTCTGGCCGGCGTCATCGAAAAGCTCGTCATCTACCCCGAGAACATGTTGAACAACATGAACAAGTTCAAGGGATTGGTAATGAGCCAGCGCGTTCTTCTGGCACTCACCCAGGCCGGCGTCTCCCGTGAGGATTCGTACCGCCTCGTGCAGCGCAACGCCATGAAGGTATGGGAACGCGGCGCCGATTTCCTCGAAGAACTGCTCGCAGACCAGGAAGTCCGCGCAGCGCTTTCAGAAGAGGAAATCCGGGAAAAATTCGATCTCGGCTATCACACCAAGCATGTCGACACGATTTTCAATCGCGTCTTCGGCGAAGCTTGATATCGACCTTAGAAAGGCCCAGATAGGCGGCATGAAAGCATCAGAAGCCGATATTCTCATCATCCCCGGTTACACCAATTCCGGCCCTGACCACTGGCAGACCCGTTGGGAGCAGAAGCTCGCAACGGCCCGCCGGGTGGAACAGGCGGAATGGTCGAAACCGGTCAAGGAAGATTGGGTCCAGCGTCTCGTCGAGGAAGTCAACGCCTCGACGAAACCTGTCTTGCTGGTCGCCCATTCGCTGGGCGTCCCGACGGCCATCCACGCCATCCCGCATTTCAAGAAACCGGTTGCCGGCGCCTTTTTCGTCGCACCGCCGGACGTGCAGAACCCGGAAATCAGGCCGAAACACCTGATGACTTTCGGCCCTTATCCGCGCGATCCGCTTCCCTTCCCGGCCTTGACCGTTGCCAGCCGCAACGACCCGTTCGGCTCCTATGATCATGCAGACGACATCACCAATGCCTGGGGATCACAGCTGATTGATGCGGGCGAATCCGGGCATATCAACGCGGAATCAGGGCATGGACCATGGCCGGAAGGCACGATGGTGTTTGCCCAGTTCCTCGGCAGGCTGAAAGCCTGACAGCAAAAGGGTTGCGCGGTCCATTCGATTTCGACTGCAGATTTTAAGCAGAGATTAATTCACTTTCGCTAATTTACATCACCTTTGCCAGCATAGGCGACGTGATGCCGTTCAACCTTGCGCATGCCGGTGCCCTTGCCGCACCGCCCGAAAACCTCGGGATCCTGATTGCCATTTATGAAGCCATCCCTTTTCCGGTCGCGCTGATCGACCAGGAGGGAAACCCCTTTCATTTGAATGCAGCCTTCGAGCGAACCTTCGGGGGATCGCAGACCGGCAGGGTCGTCAGTCTCGTCCATCCGGACGATCGTGAAAATCTCGTCACGCGGCTACGCGACGGCCGCACGGACGTCACCGACCGGATACAATTTCGGCTACAACCGGCCGATGGTGCTATCCGCTGGATCGAGGCGACGCTTGCACCTGCCTCTCCCGAAATATCGGCCGATAGCTTCAGGGCGGCCTTCTTCGTCGACATCACCGCGTTCAAGACGGAAATCCAGGAACTGACGGATCGGGAAAGCCGCTGGAACAACGCGCTTGTCAGCTCCGTCACCGGCGTATGGGATCACAACTGGGCGACCGGCCAGAAATATTACTCCCCGACCTGGCGCCGTATCCGGGGCCTGTCGCCGGACGATCCCCTTCCAGCCAGCACGGCCGAATGGCTGGACCTTCTGCATCCGGACGACCGGGATCACGTCATCCACTGCATAGAGCGCCAGAATGCAGGCGACCCCGACTACGCAATCTTCGAGTACCGCGAGCGCCACAAGGCCGGCCATTGGGTCTGGATCGAATGCCGTGGCGACTGTGTGGAATGGGATGAGAATGGCAAGCCGACACACATCGTCGGAACAGATACCGATATCACCGCCCGCAAACTGGCAGAGGAGACCACGGCCCGCATGGCAAGGCGCCTGGACATGGCGCTCGAAATATCCGGTATTGGCACCTACGAATGCGACCTCACCACCGGCGTCGTCGACTGGGACGACCGCATGTATCGCATCTACGGCGTAGGCAGGCGCGAGGATGTCAGGGTTGGCGGCTTATGGGAAAACCTTCTTCATCCCGAGGATGCCGGGCGCGTGCTGAAAAACGTCGATGAACATATAAGGAGCGGCAACCGCTTCTCCGATCAGTATCGCGTCGTTCTGCGCGATGGCTCTGATCGTGTCATCCGGGCGCGTACCATGACCTTCCTCGACGGAGACGGCCACCAGATGACCGTTGGCGCGAATTGGGATGTCACCGAGGATGTCGGCCTGCATCGCGAGCTTGAGCGGGCCAAGCTACTGGCGGAAGCACGCAATGGCGAACTGGAGGCGGCAAAGGATCGGATCGAGCATAGCGCCATGCACGATTATCTGACCGAGCTTCCGAACCGGCGCTATCTCGATGAAGTCCTCGACCGCATGGCCGCCGAAAGCACCGATGAGACCGGCATAGCGATCCTGCATATCGATCTGGACCGCTTCAAGCAGATCAATGATACACTCGGTCATGACGCAGGAGATGCGGTCCTGCTCCACACCGCCCGCACCCTGCGCACGACGCTCGGCGAAGAGGATTTCATGCCCGTGTCGGCGGCGACGAATTCATCGTCGTATCGCAACTTGGCGGCATCCGGGAGCGTGCTTCCTCAGTCGCCACCCGCATGATCGACGCGCTGCGCAAGCCGATCATCTACGAGGGCCACAACTGCCGCGTTGGAGCGAGTATTGGCATTGCATCCAGATGCGGCGACGCCATCGACGTGCGCCAGCTGCTGCGCAACTCCGACATCGCCCTTTACGAAGCCAAACGCCAGGGTCGAAACCGATACGTGTGTTTCGAGGCAGCGGAGTGAAGCCGGAATAAGCTACGGGGTCTCCACCTGAGCAGAAGCTTCGGTCAGCAAGTCCAGCATCTTCGTGCGGATTTCCGTATCCGTCACGGCAATACCTGCCGCATCCAAATCCTGCCTGAGCTTGAGGAAGACATCCTCATGTCCGGCTTGCGCAAAATCCGCAACGACCACCTCCGTCGCATAGGCATCCCGATCCGGTCTGCCGATGAGATCAGCCGCCCACAATCCTGCAAGCTTGTTGCGTCGGGAAATCGCCCGAAATTTCAAGTCCTCATCGTGCGCGAACTTGTTTTCGAACGCCTTTTCACGATCACTCATGCCACTCATGTTTCCTCCCATGGCAATATTAGAATATCCAGATAAGCATATTCGGCACCCTTCGCAATCTACCGGCGCAGATCAGCGTTCCATCGGTCCCGACAACAGGCAAGAGCGCCTCCATCCAGTTGCGCCCGATTGTGGCCGCTATGGAAAGATAGTCCTCAAGATCCTATCTGTCGTGGAAAGTCGCAGGCTGAGAAAAAAACGCGGTCAAACCGATGTAGTCTGGTCCCACTGATTCGTCGGATGCCGAATACCGGGCCCGATACCGGGCAAGTTTACTGCCAGCCTACGCCCACCCAGCATACGCCTGCATTGTGAAAACGAAAGTTTTCCGATAAGGGACCGCTTCAAATATGATTGCAGCCGCTCCGGCCGCCTAGAACGAGATAAGAATACCATGAATCGTCGCCGCCGTATTTACGAAGGCAAGGCCAAGATCCTTTACGAAGGACCCGAGCCGGGCACGCTGATCCAGTTCTTCAAGGATGATGCAACAGCCTTCAATAAGAAGAAGCATGATGTCATCGACGGCAAGGGCGTGCTCAACAACCGCATTTCCGAATACCTGTTCACCCACCTGAACAAGATCGGCATCCCGACGCATTTCATCCGCCGGATGAACATGCGCGAGCAGCTGATCAAGGAAGTGGAGATGATCCCGCTCGAAATCGTCGTGCGCAATGTCGCCGCCGGTTCCCTGTCGGAACGCCTCGGCATCGAGGAAGGTACCGTCCTGCCCCGCTCGATCATCGAGTTCTACTACAAGTCCGATCAGCTCGCAGATCCTATGGTCTCCGAAGAGCATATCACCGCATTCGGCTGGGCCAACCCGGCCGAACTGGATGACGTCATGGCGCTAGCCATTCGCGTCAACGACTTCCTGACCGGCCTCTTCCTCGGCGTCGGCATCCAGCTCGTCGATTTCAAGATCGAATGCGGCCGCCTCTACGAAGGCGACATGATGCGCATCATCCTGGCCGACGAAATCTCGCCTGACAGCTGCCGTCTTTGGGATATCGAAACGAAGGAAAAGATGGACAAGGACCGTTTCCGCCGTGATCTGGGTGGCCTTGTCGAAGCCTATTCCGAAGTCGCCCGCCGCCTCGGCATCATCAATGAAAACGAACCGATCCGCGGAACGGGTCCGGTTCTGGTCAAGTAATCAGGGGAAATTTGCAGTGATCAACGCACGCGTAACCGTCACGCTCAAAAATGGCGTTCTCGACCCGCAGGGCAAGGCAATCGAAGGCGCGCTCGGCAGCCTCGGTTTCGAAGGCGTCCACCAGGCCCGCCAGGGCAAGGTTTTTGACCTCGAACTTGACACGGCAGACAAGGCCAAGGCCGAAGCCGACCTGAAAGCCATGTGCGAAAAGCTTCTGGCGAACACGGTGATTGAGAACTACACTATCGCAATCGACTAGAGAATGCGGGAAGCGCGTGCATGGCGAGATGGCCGGCATGCGTGAAGATAACAGAGGTCTTCGGCAGGACTTCATAAGTCTGAGAAACCACATGCACGTCATGCAGGGAGATTTGAACAATCTCCACACGACTATGGCTCAGGTTCTCGTCCGCCTCGACCGCATCGAAAACCGCCTGGAACTGCGGGAGTTCCAGGAAGCCCAAGCAAGGTTTGAACCACAGCCATGAAGTCAGCCGTCGTCCAGCTCCCAGGCCTCAACCGCGATCGCGACATGATCGCCGCCCTCACAAAAATTTCCGGCAAGGCGCCGATCACCGTCTGGCAGACGGAGACAAACATTCCCGATGACGTCGACCTGATCGTCATTCCGGGCGGCTTTTCCTATGGCGATTACCTGCGCTGCGGCGCGATCGCTGCCCGCATGCCGGTCATGCAGGCGATCAAGGAAAAGGCCGAAAAGGGCGTCAAGGTTCTCGGCGTCTGCAACGGTTTTCAGATCCTCGTCGAGGCGGGCCTCCTGCCCGGCGCCCTGATGATGAACTCGTCGTTGAAATTCGTCTGCAAGGAAGTGAAGCTCGAAGTCGTCAATGCCGAGACGGACTTCACCCGCGCCTACGAACAGGGCCAGATCATCCGCTGCCCGGTCGCCCATCATGAGGGCAATTACTTCGTCGATGGCGAGACGCTGAAGTCGATGAACGGCAATGGCCAGGTTGTCTTCCGTTATGCCGAAGGCACCAACCCGAACGGCGCGATCGAGGACATTGCCGGCGTCGTCAACGCCCGCGGCAACGTTCTCGGCATGATGCCGCATCCGGAAAACCTGATCGAAGCCGCCCATGGCGGCAGCGACGGGCGCGGCATCTTTGCCTCCGCCCTCGACGTCATCGCAGCCTGACCCTATCCGGGCGCCGGAAAACACCGGCGCTCGTTTTCTCTGACATTTTCGGGAACGCACGCAGATGGCCTGCCGCATTTCGACTGCAATTTCTGTCACCGTTCTCGCAAGCCTGCTCGCAGCCTGCCAGGCCAAACCCGTCGCTCAAACGAGCCCGTCGGCGCTGGATGTCATGGAAAAGGTAGCGGTTGCCGCAAATCGTTGCTGGTTCAAGTCTGGCGATGCGGCTTTCAGGACCTACGCCTTCGCACCTGAACTCACATCCTTTTCAGGTCGGCCGCGCATTCTCCTGACGCGCAGGGGCTCGGCCGACATCCGCCCGCTTCTCGTCGTCCAGGCAGAAGGAAAGCCAGCGCGCCTCAGCGCCTTCGGCCCGTTGATGGACGAACAGCTCGGCACCCGCATCGGCACCGACGTCAAGCGCTGGGCCGCAGGCAACAGCAATTGCTGACAAAATAAAGGCCCATCCGGCGGTTGGGACTGCCGAACGGGCCGCTTCCGCCTGTACAATAGGCAGACAATCAACGTTTATATCAGAAAGCGTGACCTTGAAGCTTCCCAGCTCGCGCCGATCCGTGTGATCCCGATATCTGCCAGTTGGTCATCGCCCATATCGAGCAATTCCTGCCGCCCTTTGCGACGCACCGACCAATTCGCAACCATATCGATCAGACCTCCGATGAAGTCTGGACGAACCGGCATCGGCGCCGGCTCCATGAGATCTCCGGCGACATAGAACGCTGTCTCGCGTTCATAGCGGTCGGGATACATTGTATCGATTGTAGCAAGGTATTCGTCGTACTTGCGCATGTCGCACCCGTTGGCGTTGCTTTGCATTTCGTAGACATTGAATACATTGACTCCCTAAGGGGTACAATGTACCTAATTGTCACTATGACAAATTGGCTCCCTGATTTACGCGAAGGCTCCGGCCCGCTTTACATTCGTCTCGCAGACCAGATGGAAAACGCAATTGCGAGCGGCGATTTGCCAGCTGGCAGCAAATTGCCACCGCAACGGAATCTCGCCTACGATATTGGGGTGACAATTGGCACCATCAGCAGGGCTTATTCCTTGCTGCATGAACGCGGACTGGTCAGCGGCGAGGTAGGCCGCGGCACCTATGTCCTTGCCCGTGATGAGAATGCATCTCCGTCGGATCGGGATATCGTCAGCACCAGCCTGGCGGGCACGCGACCGTTGAATGCCCCCGCCAATAAGATCCGCTTTGACAGCACGGCGGCCCCCGACATCGGCCAGGGCGAGACCTTGGCCAGCGTCATTTCAGACATCATGCGGGATTGTCCCCAGGCGGTTGCGGGATACACCCGCGGCAGCCCGGTGCATTGGCAGGAAGCGGGCGTCCGCTGGCTCAGTTATGGCGACTGGGCGCCTCAGGCCGATGCTGTTGTCCCGACATTGGGGGCTCATGCGGGCATCATGGCGATCATCAGCGTACTGACCAACCCGGGGGATCGAATAGCATTTGAACATCTGACCTATTCCCAGGTCAGCCGCGCAGCCGGATTGATCGGCCGCCGCATCTCCCTGGTGGCGTCGGACGCATCTGGCGTGCTGCCGGAAGACTTTGAACGCGTCTGCGTTCAGGAACATCCGAAGATCGCCTTCTTCATGTCATCGGCGCAGAACCCTACACTGGCCACCATGCCGCTTGCACATAGGCGGGAGATCGCGGAGATCGCCCGCAGGTACAATGTCTGGCTGATAGAAGACAATCTCTACGGCTCGATGGACAAAAAGGATATTCCGCTCATTGCAGCCCTTGCACCTGAGCGCACCTTCATTGTCGACGGGCTTTCCAAGTCGGTATCGGCCGGCATACGGGGTGGCTGGGTCGCCTGCCCTCCCCATTTCGCCCAGCGCGTCCGCGTCGCACACAAGATGATGACCGGCGGCATGCCCTTCCTGCTCGCAGAACTCAGCGCCCGTCTTGTCTTGAGCGGTGAAGCCGAAGCCATCTGGGAGCGCTGCCGGGACGAGATCAATGCACGGGAGGCCATGGCACGGGAAATCCTGTCCGGCTACGATTTCAACTCGAGCGGCGACATTCCCTTCCTGTGGCTAAAACTGCCCGAACCCTGGCTTTCGGCAACCTTCAAGAATGCCGTTTATGCCGATGGCGTTCTTGTCGATGACGAGGACGAGTTCAAGGCGGGACGCTCCGAAAAGATCAGCCACCGGGTTCGTCTCGGTTTTTCCTCACCGGGATCAAGGCAGGAAGTCGCTGATGGCCTGCGGATTGTCAGAAGCCTGCTGGACAATGGCTCCGCCGGTTACGACAGCGTTGCTTGAAACAAGTCTGCGCAGCTTCCAGCGCCTCCCTTATCTCTCGCGTCCGTTATCTCCGGTGATTGCCGGTGACGGGCTGATTTTCCTGTCGCACTCGCGCCATAGTTAGGTTAAAGAGGCCGCAAAAGCCCCCGACCGGCCGCTATTCCAGGATAAAAGATGACGATCTCCAATTCCCGCCAGATCACCCCGGAACTCATCGCCTCGCACGGCCTCAAGCCGGATGAATACCAGCGCATCCTCGATCTGATCGGTCGCGAGCCGAGCTTTACCGAACTCGGCATCTTCTCCGCCATGTGGAACGAGCACTGCTCCTACAAATCTTCCAAGAAATGGCTGCGCACGCTGCCCACCAAGGGCCGCCGTGTCATCCAGGGACCGGGCGAAAACGCCGGCGTCGTCGATATCGATGACGGCGATGTCGTCGTCTTCAAGATGGAGAGCCACAACCACCCTTCCTATATCGAGCCCTATCAGGGTGCGGCGACCGGCGTCGGCGGCATCCTGCGCGACGTCTTCACCATGGGCGCCCGTCCGGTCGCAGCAATGAACGCCCTGCGTTTTGGCGCACCTGACCACGCCAAGACCAAGCACCTCGTGTCCGGCGTCGTTGCCGGTGTCGGCGGCTACGGCAATTCCTTCGGCGTCCCGACGGTCGGCGGCGAAGTCGAGTTCGACCCGCGTTATAACGGCAACATCCTCGTCAACGCTTTTGCAGCCGGCCTTGCCAAGTCCGACGGCATCTTCCTCTCGGAAGCCAAGGGCGTCGGCCTGCCCGTCGTTTATCTCGGCGCAAAGACCGGCCGCGACGGCGTCGGTGGCGCGACCATGGCATCCGCAGAATTCGATGAGTCGATCGAGGAAAAGCGCCCGACCGTCCAGGTCGGCGACCCCTTCACCGAAAAGTGCCTGCTCGAAGCCTGCCTCGAACTGATGAAGACCGGCGCGGTTATCGCCATCCAGGACATGGGTGCCGCCGGCCTCACCTGCTCGGCTGTCGAAATGGGCGCCAAGGGCGACCTCGGCATCGAGCTTTACCTCGACAAGGTTCCTGTCCGCGAAGAGCAAATGACGGCTTATGAAATGATGCTGTCGGAAAGCCAGGAGCGCATGCTCATGGTTCTCGAGCCCTCCAAGGAAGACGTCGCCAAGGCGATCTTCGTCAAGTGGGGCCTCGACTTCGCCATCGTTGGCAAGACCACCGATGACCTGCGTTTCCGCGTCATCCATCAGGGCGAGGAAGTTGCTGATCTGCCGATCAAGGATCTCGGCGACCAGGCCCCGGAATACGACCGTCCGTGGATCCAGCACACAGTCCGCGACGCCCTGCCCGCTTCGCAGGTCGCAGAGCCGTCCGATTACAACGACGCACTCCTAACGCTCGTCGGTTCTCCCAACCAATCCAGCCGTCGCTGGGTCTGGGAACAGTATGACACGCTGATCCAGGGCAACTCGCTGCAGCTTCCGGGCGGTGACGCCGGCGTCGTGCGCGTCGAAGGCCATGCATCGAAGGCGCTCGCTTTCTCCTCTGACGTCACCCCGCGTTATGTCGAGGCAGACCCGTATGAAGGCGGCAAGCAGGCGGTTGCCGAATGCTGGCGCAACATTGTTGCGACCGGCGCAGAACCGCTGGCGGCAACAGATAACCTCAATTTCGGCAACCCGGAAAAGCCGGAAATCATGGGCCAGCTCGTCGGCGCCATCAAGGGCATCGGCGAAGCCTGCACCGCACTCGACTTCCCGATCGTCTCCGGCAACGTCTCGCTCTATAACGAGACCAACGGCGTTGCCATCCTGCCGACCCCGACCATTGCCGGCGTCGGCCTGATGGGCGACTGGCAGAAGATGGCCCGCGTCGGTTCGGCGAGCGATGGCGATGTGCTGATCATGATCGGCACCGATGGCAGCCATCTCGGTTCCTCCGTCTATCTGCGTGACGTACTCGACTCAACCGACGGCCCGGCCCCGACCGTCGATCTCGTAGCGGAGCGCCGCAACGGCGAATTCGTCCGCGCCGTCATCCGCAATGCCCAGGTCACCGCCTGCCACGATATTTCGTCCGGTGGTCTCGGCGTCGCACTTGCCGAAATGGCAATGGGGTCGAACAAGGGCATGACGGTAAGCCTTTCCAATCAGCAGGGTCCGGCACACGCGCTTCTCTTCGGTGAGGATCAGGCACGCTACGTCATCGCCGTTTCGGCTGATCTGGCAAACTTCGTCCAGGCAAGCGCCGAAAGCGCCGGCGTTCCGTTCCGCACGCTCGGCAAGGTCGGTGGCGACAAGCTCGTGGTCGAAGGCGTCATCGATATCGCCGTATCCGAACTGACTGCAGCGCATGAAGCCTGGTTCCCATCCTTCATGGCATAATCGCCCGCCTGAGCGCTTTGAATTGATGACAATGCCGGCAAGAGTAATCTTCGCCGGCATTGTCGCTTTGACCGGGCAGCAAGTTTGAGGCAGTGTTCGATTGGACAAGCACCCGGCAACGATTCCGGGCGAGAAAAAAGGACATAACTGCATGCCCATGCGACCCGGCGAAATCGAAGACATGATCAAGGCCGGCATTCCCGGCGCCAAGGTCACTATCAGGGACCTCGCTGGCGACGGCGATCATTATGCCGCCGAAGTCGTGGCTGACGCCTTCCGCGGCAAGACCCGCGTGCAGCAGCACCAGATGGTCTATGACGCGCTGAAAGGCAATATGGGTGGCGTGCTCCACGCGCTCGCGCTTCAAACCTCGGCACCTGCGGATTGATCCGATGAACAGCCTCGTCAACCAGATCGTGACAGGCGTCGTCGAAAGCCTGGTCAAGGAACTGCTCGGCAAGTCGCATGGCAAAACGGCGAGCAAGCGCAAGAAACGCGCCGCAAAGTCCGCATCGACCACAACCGGCGCGACCAAGCGGAAAGCAGCAGTAACGCGCAATGCAAAACCCGCAGCCAAGCAGATCAGCAAACGTCGCACCACAGCGAGCCGAAGCAAACAGCGCAGCCGCTGAGGTCCTGTCATTTGAGGCTGACGTCTGGAATTCAGCGCTGGAATTAATAAGGCTGCCTTGCTATTTAAAGGCAACGCGCAGCGCAGCGGTCCTTGAAACCGCATGTGAAAGGATATGATATGAGCGGCATTAACGATCTCATCGATAACGAAATCAAGACCAACGACGTCGTGCTTTTCATGAAGGGCACCCCGCAGTTTCCCCAGTGTGGCTTCTCCGGCCAAGTCGTCCAGATCCTCGACTACCTCGGTGTCGACTACAAGGGCATCAACGTTCTTGCCGACGCGGAAATCCGCCAGGGCATCAAGGACTATTCCAACTGGCCGACCATCCCGCAGCTCTATGTGAAGGGTGAATTCATCGGCGGTTGTGATATCGTACGTGAAATGTTCCAGTCCGGAGAACTCAAGAGCCATTTCGAAGGCCAGGGCGTAAACGTACGCGCTGCCTGACCGGCCAATCCGGATTATCTAAGATTTTCAGGAAGGCGCCGCCCCCGCGGCGCCTTTCCCATTGTTAAGGAATTGGTTGTGACAAATTCTTCACAAATGCCACCTGCACGCCTTCAGGGCGTAGGGAAGATGGAATTCATTTCAATGATGGCGGCACTGATGGCGCTGAATGCCCTCGCCATCGACATCATGCTTCCCGGCCTGCAGCAGATCGGCGAATCGCTTGGCGTCGAAGACCCGAACCACCGCCAATATGTCGTCTCGGCCTATCTTTTCGGCTTCGGCGTCGCGCAGCTTCTCTACGGACCGCTTTCTGACCGGTTTGGACGTCGCAAGCCGCTTTTGGCTGGCTTGGGTATCTATATCGTCTCCGCCATCGCCGTCGTTTTTATCCCAAGCTTTACCGGCCTGCTGGTTCTTCGTTTCATTCAGGGCCTCGGATCGGCTGCAACACGTGTCATCTCGGTCTCCATCGTCCGCGATATCTACGGCGGCCGCGCCATGGCCGAAGTCATGTCGCTGATCATGATGGTCTTCATGATTGTCCCGATCATCGCGCCGGGTACCGGCCAGATCGTCCTGCTCTTCGGCAACTGGCACCTGATCTTCGCCTTCATCGCGGTCGTCGGCATCATCGTCACATGGTGGGTGGCAAAGCGCCTGCCTGAAACGCTGCACGAGGATGATGTCCGCCCGTTCACGGCGTCATCCGTGTTGGCCGGCTTCATGATCGTGCTGACCAACCGCATGGCACTCTGCTACACGCTCGCCAGCACCTTCATCCTCGGAGCACTGTTCGGCTTCATCAATTCCGCGGAGCAGGTCTACAACCAGATCTATGGTCTCGGCGTCTGGTTCCCCGTGGCTTTCGCAGCCGTCGCGGTCTTCATGTCCCTGTCGGCCTTCCTGAATTCCCGGCTTGTCGGACGTTTCGGCATGCGCCGCCTCTCGCATGGCGCGCTGATCGGCTTCATCACCACGACCCTGACCTGGCTTCTGATCCAGGTTCTCGGGCCACAGCCCATGCCTTTCCCTCTGTTCATCATCCTCTTCGCGCTGACCATGTTTCAGTTCGGCTGGATCGCATCGAACTTCAACTCGCTGGCCATGGAGCCCCTCGGACACGTTGCAGGCACGGCATCCTCGGTCCTCGGCTTCATGGGAACGGTCGGCGGTGCAGCAATCGGCGCCCTGATCGGCCAGTCCTACAACGGCACCGCTTTGCCTATGGTCGCGGGTTTCTTCATCGTATCGATCATCGGCCTTCTGTTCGTCCTGATCGGTGAAAAGGGAAAGCTCTTCCACCCGCACAATCCCAAGATTTGAATGGAGCGGGGCTTCTCCCACAGGGAGATAGCCCTTCCCGGATATCTTCGAATTTGAAAAGACCGCGGCCCTGTTAGTGCCGCGGTCTTTTGTTTTTACGCGTCGTCACGAACACAGACATCGCTTCGATACAAACAGAAAGGGCGCCCCACTGGAGCGCCCTTTGCTTGAAATCTGTTCTGGCGAAAAGTCTTACTGACCCTGCTTGGCAGCAGCCTGCGCTTCTTCCAGCTTCTTGCGGGCTTCTTCAGCCTTCTTCTGCATGCCTTCTTCCAGCGAGCGCTGGCTTTCAGCAAGCTGCGACTGGGTGATTGCCGGACCGTCGAATGCGCCGGTGAAGCCGTTGAGTGAAACCTTGATCGGGTTCGGAGCGCGGCGGAAGTTCATCGAGGTGAAGACAACCTCATTGCCCTTCTTCAGGCTGGCGATCATGGCGTCCGTCAGCGGAATTTCAGCCGTGCACTTGTCCGGCAGGCAGACGGTGTAGTCGAGCTTCTGGCCCTTGCCACCGTCGATCTGCATGACGACGCCCGGAGGAACCAGGCGCGCGGTCGGAACAGAAACCTGAAGGATCTTGCGGTTGACCTTGCCTTCGAGCGTGATGAGGCCGACAGCCGTGATCAGCTGACCGTTCTGCGCCAGGATGACATTCTGCACGACGCAAAGATCGTTGTCTTCCTGCTTGGTGCAGGTCTTGAACCAGCCGAGCGGAGGGGTGCCGGCCGGTGCAGCTGCCTGCTGTGCAGATGCCGCGAGCGGCATGGCAGCCGTACCAACGGTAAGAGCCAGAGCGGACATGGCCGTCCGCAGAACTTTGTTAGCCTTGAGATTCATAACGAGATCTGTCTCCTGAAAACCCTCGGACGCGGCAATGCCTTCAATCCCTCGGGGGCGTCCTTCTGATGTGTCACCTGAGGTTCAAATGAGGCTTTTGAATGACCCCACCTCTTGCCCCTCTGTTACATCGCGGCCGCTCTTATATCCAGCCCCCGTAGCGATTTTTGAACATCTGTAAGCGCCGTTTACCGTTGTTTTATAGACGCTGCGAGGTTGGTCGCAAGGCGAGACTGGTCTATTTTGCGGCGAATCGGCAGTCCCTATCGGTGTTTTTCATGCGGCGTTTTCTTACAGTGTTGATTGCGGTCCTAATGCCGCTTCCGGTCGTGGCAGAACCGGTCCACGGGATCGCCATGCATGGCGCGCCCAACCTGCCGGCTGACTACCGCCATTTCGATTACGTCAACCCAAACGTTAAGAAAGGCGGCTCGGTTCGTTATGGAGTGGTCGGCACCTATGACAGCCTCAACCCCTTCAACCTGAAAAGCATTCGCACCACCGCCCGCGGCATCTGGGATCCGGCTTTCGGCAATCTGATCTACGAAACCCTGATGACCCGCTCCGGCAACGAGCCCTTCACGCTTTATGGTCTGCTGGCGGAATCGGTCGAGTGGGATGACCAGCGCACATTCATCCAGTTCAATCTCAACCCGAAAGCCAGATGGTCAGATGGGCAGCCGGTCACGCAGGATGACGTCATCTTCTCGCTGGAAGTTCTGCGCGACAAAGGCCGCGTACCGTTTTCGTCGCGGATAGACCGGATCGCGAAAATGGAAAAGGTAGGCGAACATGGCGTTCGCTTCACCTTCAATGAAAAGGCCGACCGCGAATTTCCGCTGATCCTCGCAAGCTCGACCCCGATCCTGCCCAAACATGCGATCGACGCTGATTCGTTCGATCAGTCGACGCTGAAGATACCGGTCGGCTCCGGCCCCTATCTGATCAGGACGCTCGCCCCCGGCGAACGTATCGTCTACGAGCGCAACCCGGATTATTGGGGCAAGGACATTCCGGCCAAGGTCGGCTTCGACAATTACGACCGAATTTCTGTAGAATATTTCCTGCAGGAACAGACGATGTTCGAAGCTTTCAAGAAGGGCGCCGTCGATATCTATCTTGAGGGCAGCCCCACCCACTGGGAGCGCGCCTATGATTTCCCGGCCGCCCATAACGGTGACGTCATCAAGGATACGTTCACGCCGCAGCTACCGACCGGCATGCTCGGCTTCGTCTTCAACACCCGCCGCCCACTCTTCTCCGACGTCAATGTCCGTGCCGGCCTTTCGCTCGTCTTCGATTTCGAATGGGCCAACCGCAATCTCTTCGAAAACGCCTATACGCGTACCGAAAGTTTCTGGCAGGGCTCGCCGCTCTCGTCGCTCGGCAAACCGGCCGACGAGCGGGAACTGAAAATCCTCGGCCCCGCCAGGGATCGTATAGAACCGGAAATGCTAGACGGCAGCTATCGCCTGGCCAAAACCGATGGCTCGGGCGCGGACCGCACTGTGTTGAGAAAAGCCGTCGATCTGCTGGCAAAGGGCGGCTACACCATCAAGGATGGCCGGATGTCGGACGATCGCGGCCGCCAGCTCTCTTTCGAGGTCATGGCCCAGACCGTCGATCAGGAAAAGCTCGCCATCACCTACCAGCGCAGTCTTAGGCTGATCGGCATCGACATGCGCATCCGCACGGTCGATGATTCGCAGTACCAGGCACGCTCCTCGAACTTCGATTACGACGTCATCATCAAATCCTACCCTTCATCGCTCTCTCCGGGTATCGAGCAGATCGGCCGCTGGGGATCGGCTGCGCGTGATGCACAGGGCAGCTTCAATTTCGCCGGTACCGCTGATCCGGATATCGACCGCCTGATCGAATCCATGCTGACGGCGCGCAGCCAGGAAGATTTCCAGGCCTCGGTGCGCGCCTATGATCGACTGCTGCTTTCCGGTCACTACCTCGTGCCGCTCTATCATGTCCCCAATCAATGGGTGGCGCGGCGCAAGCATATAAGCTATCCCGAAATCTTGCCGCTCTATGGCTACCAGCTCAACACCTGGTGGGATAACCGGGCGCAATAAACATTCATCGTTAAAAGGACACCGCCATGGAGCGCGTCACAATCGACCTCGTCTCGGACGTCGTCTGCCCCTGGTGTTATCTGGGCAAGGCAAGACTGGAACTTGCCATCGCCGAAGTTCAGGACGAAGTCGGCATCGATATCAACTGGCGTCCCTATCGACTGAACCCTGACATTCCGCCGGAAGGCGTCGACCAGAAATCCTATCTCGAAGAAAAGCTCGGTGGCGCGGAAGCTGTTGCCCGCGGTCACGAGATGCTGACGAAGCTCGGCAAGGAAGTCGGCATCAGCTACGATTTCGAGGCCATCAAGATCGGCCCGAATACGCTCGATGCACATCGCCTGATCCACTGGGCCTCGCTGGAAAGCCGTGAGGTTCAGGACCGCGTCGTTACCGCCCTGTTCAAGGCCAATTTCGAAGAGGGACGCAATATCGGCGACCACACCGTCTTGGCAGACCTTGCCGAGGCATCAGGCATGGATCGCAAGCTCGTCGAAAACCTGCTGGCCTCCGAGGCCGACAAGGACAGCGTGATTGGCGAAATCGATGCGGCCCAGAAAATGGGCGTCAACGGCGTTCCCTTCTTCATCATGGACGGGCAATATGCGATCAGCGGCGCCCAGATGCCCGACGTGCTCGCCGGTGCATTCCGCGATATTGCCAAGCTCAAGGCAGAAGCCCGCAAGGGCATGATCTGATTTTTAGAAAGACCGACCCGTGCAGAAAGACCAGCCCCTCAAAGGTGTCCTCCTCGCCTTTGCGGCCTTCGCCGCCTACGCCTGGAGTGACGCCAGCGTCAAGCTGATCGAGGGTGAGCTCAACCCCATCCAGTCCTCCTTCTTGGGCGCGGTCTTCTGCCTCGTCGGCCTGCCCTTCATCATGAAAAAGGGCGATCGCTGGGCCGATATCTTCAACACCACCAACCGCCCGCTCTGGCTTCTGCGCTTCGTCGCCCAGGCCGGCGGCACGATCGGCAGCGTGACTGCCTTCACCCATTTGTCGATGGCCGAAGCTTTCGCGCTGATCTTCCTTCTTCCCTCTTTCGTCACCATCATGTCGGTGATCTTTTTGAAGGAGAAGGTCGGATACCGTCGCTGGGCTGCCGTCGTCATCGGCTTCATCGGTGTCATGGTCGTGTTGCGCCCTGGCTTCCGCGAATTGTCGATCGGCCATCTCGGCGCCGTCTTCGGCGGCCTCTCCGGCGCGATCTCGATCGTCATCTTCCGCGCCATGGGACCGAAGGAGAAGAATATCTCGCTTTATGGCGCAGGCGTTCTCGGCACGCTCGCCGTCTGTGGCGCACTTGCGATTCCAGGTTTCCAGGCGCCGACAGCCATGCAATGGGTCTGGCTAGCAGGCTATGGCCTACTCGCAGCTCTTGCATCCATTCTCGTCATGTATGCGGCGACCCACATACCCGCCTCGATGATCGGCCCGATCCAGTACAGCCAGATGCTTTGGGCCGTCGCCTTCGGCTATCTCGTCTTCGGCGACGGGATCGATGCATGGATGCTTCTGGGCATCGTACTCATCATCGGCTCCGGCATGCTGACGCTGGTTCGCGAACGCGTCCGCGGCACGCCATTGCCACCCGCCGTGGGTACGGATGCTCAGGCAGCGGCGGTGATGGCACCGCAGAACGAGCAGACGAAACCCTGAATCTCCGGGTCCATATCCCCACATCAACACAACCTAAGACTTAGCCTTCGGCTAAGATATTGATTTTGCAACCTCTCCCACAAGGGCAGAGGTAGGACGTCGAGAGTGCCGCAGCGTTATCTCTCCCCTTGTGGGAGAGAAAGCGATTTCAACATCTTAGCTTCAGCTAAGTGTTAGAAATCGCAAGTGAGGGGATCACCCCACCGGGAAACGTGCCAGACTCCTCATCTGAACAAATCCAATTCGCTGAAATCAAGCCTCACCAAGCGATCACTCTATCCCGGCAGTCCGCTTGGCCGCGAGCCACTACCCCTTCGCCAGTTCCGCAAACTGCGTCATGATCTGCGCCGCAGCCGTCAGGCGCTTGGTCGGCGTCGGCAGGTCGCGGTTGAGGAAGATGCTCTGGTCAGGCCTGATCTTGGCGAGCGAGCCCTGCTTGGCGATATAGCCGACGAGATTGGCCGGGTTGGGGAACTGCTTGTCGCGGAAGGCGATAACGACGCCCTTCGGACCGGCATCGACCTTCTCGACATTCGCCTTGCGGCAAAGCGACTTGATGTAGACGACCTTGAGCAGGTTCTGCACTTCCGGCGGCATAGGCCCGAACCGGTCGACCATCTCCGCGCCGAAACCGTCGATTTCCGAAAGCTCCTGAACTTCGCCGAGGCGACGATAAAGCCCCATGCGCAGATGAAGATCCGGCACGTAATTTTCCGGGATCATCGTGGTGATGCCGACAGAAATCTGCGGCGACCAGCCGGTATCGACCACTTCGTCTTCGCCCTTCACCTCGGCGACAGCCTCTTCGAGCATCTGCTGGTAAAGCTCGAAACCGACTTCCTTGATATGACCGGACTGTTCCTCGCCGAGTAGATTGCCCGCACCGCGGATATCCAGATCGTGGCTGGCGAGCTGGAAACCCGCGCCGAGCGTATCGAGCGACTGCAGCACCTTCAAACGGCGATCCGCCATCTGCGTCAGCGTCTTGTTGACCGGCAGGGTGAACAGCGCAAACGCCCTCACCTTCGAGCGACCAACGCGGCCGCGCAGCTGGTAGAGCTGGGCCAGACCGAACATGTCGGCGCGGTGCACGATCAATGTATTGGCCGTCGGCACGTCGAGACCGGATTCGACGATCGTGGTCGACAGAAGCACATCATATTTTCCGTCATAGAAGGCATTCATGATGTCTTCCAGCTCGCCCGCCGCCATCTGGCCATGGGCAACCGCAACCTTCAGCTCCGGCACGTCCGACTGAAGAAAGGCCTGGATATCGGCCAAGTCCGCCAGTCTCGGGCAGACATAAAAACTCTGGCCGCCACGATAATGCTCGCGCATCAGCGTCTCGCGGATGACCAGCGGATCGAATGGCGAAATGAAGGTCCTGACCGCCATGCGGTCGACCGGCGGCGTGGTGATCAAGGACAGTTCGCGTACGCCCGTCATCGCCAGCTGCAGCGTGCGCGGGATCGGCGTCGCCGAAAGCGTCAGCACGTGCACGTCGGTTTTCAGGTCCTTCAGCCGCTCCTTGTGCTTCACGCCAAAATGCTGCTCTTCATCGATGATGAGAAGCGAGAGATTGGCGAACTGGATGGACGTTCCGAGCAGCGCATGGGTGCCGACGACGATATCGACCTTGCCTTCCGCCAGATCCTTCTTCGTCTGCGCCAGTTCCTTGGCCGAGACGAGGCGAGAAGCCTGCGCGATCCTGATCGGCAAGCCGCGGAACCGTTCGGAAAATGTCTTGAAATGCTGCCTCGCAAGAAGCGTAGTCGGCACGACGACGGCAACCTGCGCCCCGTTCATCGCAGCGAAGAAAGCGGCGCGCAGCGCCACTTCCGTCTTGCCGAAGCCGACATCGCCGCAGACAAGGCGATCCATAGGCCGGCCGGCAGCGAGATCCTCGCGCACGGATTCGATGGCGTTTTCCTGGTCTTCCGTCTCGTCATAGGGGAAGCGCGCGGCAAACTCGTCATAAAGCCCTTCCGGTGTCGCCAGAACCGGAGCCTTGCGCACCATTCGGGTGGCCGCGATGCGGATCAGGTCACCCGCCATATCGAGCAGGCGCTTCTTCAGCTTGGCCTTGCGAGCCTGCCACGCGCCACCGCCGAGCCGATCGAGATTGGCTTCCGCCGCATCCGAGCCATAACGGGAAAGGAGGTCGATATTTTCGACCGGCAGAAACAGCTTTGCCTGATCGGCATAATGCAGCTCAAGGCACGCACGGGGCGCACCGGCCGCCTCGATGGTAATCAGCCCGACGAACTTGCCGATACCATGCTCGGCATGCACCACCAGCGAGCCTTCATCCAGACCCGCCACTTCGGTGAGGAAATCCGCCCCGCGCTTGCGCCGCTTGCCGCGACGAACCATGCGGTCGCCAAGAATATCCTGTTCGCCGATGACGGCGATATTGCCTGTCTCGAACCCGGCCTCGAGGCTCATCACGGCAGATGCCGCCTCGCCCTTGTCCAGCTTGTCGAGATCGGCAAGCTTCTCGATCGGTTTGATCCGCTTCAGCCCACGCTCGTCCAGCACCTGCAAAAGACGGTCGAGCGACCCCACCGACCAGCCGGTAACGAGAACCTTCGTCCCCTCGGCCCGCTTGTCGCCAATGTGCTTGACCACGAGATCGAAGACATTGGCGCGGTTTTGCTCGCCGCCATCGCGATCCTGCGTCTCGGCGCTCGCTTCCGCCTGGCTTTTCGCCCAGCGCGGACCGGTATGTGCATCGAGTGTCACCACCGGGCGACCGGACGCATCCATCTCGTTGAACGGCGTCAGGCGAAGGGCTGCCGCCTCATCCAGAGCCGATGCAAACGCCTTGCCGTCGAGGTAAAGCTGACCGGGCGAAACCGGCTTGTAGGGAGTGGAATGGGCGGCAGCCCCTTTGCCCTGCGAGCCCTGATCGCGACGTGCCTCAAAATAGTCGATAACCAGCTTGGAACGCTCGGCTGCCGCCTCGCGTGCCGTGTGGTCGGTAACGATCCGAAAACCAGCGAGATAATCGAAAGCCGTTTCCAGCTTTTCATAAAACAGCGGCAGCCAATGCTCCATGCCTGCATAACGGCGTCCTTCGGAGACGGCCTGATAAAGCGCATCGTCGCGGGTCGCCGCGCCGAACAGCGACAGATAATTGGTGCGGAACCGGCTGATCGTATCCGGCGTCAGCGTCACTTCGCTCATCGGATTGAGATCGAGCGACCGCGCCTGCCCCGTCGTACGCTGACTTGCCGGATCGAACGAGCGAATGCTCTCCAGCGTATCGCCGAAGAAATCGAGCCGCACCGGCTCTTCCGTCCCCGGCACGAAGACATCGAGAATACCGCCGCGAACAGCAAATTCACCGACCTCACGCACGGTCGAAACCCGGTCGAAACCATTGCGCTCCAGCCGCGCAGCGATGTCGTCCATGCGGATCTGGTTGCCGGGCTTGGCCGAGAATGCCAGGCTTTCGATGATCTCCGCCGGCGCGATCTTCTGCAGCATCGCATTGACGGTGACGAGCACGATCGACGGATGCGGCTTCTTGGCATGCGCAATCAGGCCAGACAGCGCCGACAGTCTCCGTGCGGAGACATCGGCGCTCGGAGAAACGCGGTCGTAAGGCAGGCAGTCCCAGGCCGGCAGGGTCAGGACGGGTATTTCAGGTGCCACGAAGGAGAGCATCTGCTCCAGATCCGGCATGCGCTGGCCGTCGGACAGCACATAGGCAACCGACACGCCCGAACGCGCCAGTTCCGCCAGCACCATCGGCTCCATGCCGGGCGGCACATTGCCGATCGTCAGCGGCTGGGATGCGGCCGCAATCTTCTTCGCATCAAAACCGGAAATCATTGGCCGAGTTTCTCTTTCAGCGACTCTTTTGTGACCGGATCGAAATCCGGTTTATACGCCGCAACCCGGGCAAACAGTGGCGTGTCGCGATCTTCGGGAAGCGGTTTTGCGCCGGTGATCCAGGCATGCAGATCATGATCGTCCTCGCCCATGATCTGTTCGAACTCGTCGAGTTCCGCGTCCGAGAGTTTGGAAATCTCTGCTTCGGCAAACGAGCCGAAGACGAGATCCATCTCGCGAATACCGCGATGCCAGCAGCGATAGAGAATGCGCCTGCGGCGCGGGTCGAGGTCGGCGCTCGTGCGTGCCAATCCGGTCATGAGCCATGTCCTTGTTTTGCGCTCTCTATAAAGCATGGGTCGGACAGGTGGAAACTGCTTTTTTCGCCGAAGAACGTGACGGGCGAATGCCGGGAATGCTCCCGCTCGTCGTTGGCCTGCGCAGGAGCTGACTGCGGTTGCAATGCGCACGGCACCATATAATCTAACTGTAAATCACGTTTGCGCCATTCATGCACACGATGGGAGTTTGATGTGTTGCGGATACTGTGTGTCCTGTCGTTGCTGATCCTGCTCCCGTCATGGGCGGCGGCGGGTGATCGATCTCCACCAAGCCTATACAACGCGGGAATTTCCCGCCTTTCGGTGACCGATGTAGATGGTAGTTTCGATACTCTCATCTGGTATCCGATAGCCGGCGCCGAAACGCCCTGGCAGGCAGGTCCTTTTCCGGTGGCGGCCACACTCAACGCCCCGATTGCCAGCGGTAAAAAATTCCCGGTCGTGCTTCTGTCTCATGGCAGTGGCGGAACACCGTTGGGCCATCGCGAACTTGCCGCAAGTCTGGCGCGTAGCGGCCTTGTCGTGGTTGCTCCTATCCATGTCGGCGACGCAGCCGGTCATCCCAGACTGAAGCCACAGGCCAGGGTCCTGATCGCTCGTCCACGTCAGGCGAAGGAAGCCCTGGCAGCCATGCTGGCCGATGAAGGATTTTCAGGCGCCGTCGATTCAAGCCGGATGGGAATGATCGGCTATTCCGCGGGAGGCTATACCGGCCTGATCCTGTCGGGTGCGAAGCCAGATTTTCAGTTGGCGTCAGCCTATTGTGCTGGCAAGGGCCGCGGGGATACGGGATCCTGCGGCCGCGCCGACAAACCAGTGCCTGAAGCAGGCAAGCTTGTCGCTGACTGGCAGCCGCCCACCGAGTCACGCCTCAAGGCTCTCGTGCTGATGGATCCACTGGCCGTCCTGTTCGATCGCGCTGGACTTGCGGGTGTCAATTTACCGATGATGCTGCTTAGGCCGGAGGATGATGCCTATCTGAAGGCTTCACATAATGCGCTGGCATTGTCCCGTGACCTCCCCTCGCGTCCCGAACTGGTTGTCGTTCCCGGCCAGCACTTCATCTTCATCGACCCCCGCCCAGCCATGTTGGAAAATGAAGTCCCGCTGATTTGCCGGGATGACGCCGGGATCGACAGAGCGGCCGTTCACCGCAAGCTGGAGATCGACATCGCGAAATTTCTGCACACCCATCTGTGAGCCTTTGCCGAAACGGACAAGACGAGTGGGTGCGACCTGTCTTTATCGGACATGCGCCGGGAAAAACATGGTTCGCGCCATTGCCAAGTCTACCTGATCGTCGCATCTATCCGCCATGCGCCCAGCCATACTCGATCCCCTATTCTCCTCCGCCTCGTCGCTGCCCGGTGTCGGGCCGAAGATCGCCGACCTGATCGCCAAGGTGACGGGCCGCGAGGATGCGGAAGACTGCCGTGTCGTCGACCTTCTTTTCCATGCGCCCTTCTCGCTGATCGATCGGCGCAACCGCCCCGGCATTGCGCTTGCGCCGCAGGGAACGATTGTCACCATCGAGGGACGTGTCGATCGTCACCAGCCACCGGCGCGCGGCACCAATCAGCCCTATCGCGTGTTTCTGCACGACGACACGGGCGAACTAGCGCTCACCTTCTTCCGCGCCAAGGGCGACTGGCTGGCGAAGTCTCTGCCGATTGACGAGCAGGTCATGGTCAGCGG
Source organism: Neorhizobium sp. UBA3556 (assembly GCA_002376235.1). GTDB lineage: Bacteria > Pseudomonadota > Alphaproteobacteria > Rhizobiales > Rhizobiaceae > Neorhizobium. The sequence goes on from DFNX01000016.1 coordinate 457,928, forward strand.
CAAGGTCGACTGGTTCAACGGCCGCGCCTCGATGGTCCATCCGGATTTCATGGTGAAGGTCTCGGAGGCGCAGAACCTTCCGCTGGTCGAACCGGTTTATCCGCTGACCGCAGGCCTCTCGCCAAAAACGCTGCGCAAGGTGATCGAAGGTGCCGTCGAGCGGCTTCCGGATTTTCCCGAATGGGCCGACGCAGCGCTGACACAAAAGCAGAATTTCCCCACGGTCGCCGATTCCTTCCGCAACCTGCATCACCCGGAAGACGAGAAGGATATCGACCCCAACGCACCGGCCCGCCGGCGTCTCGCCTATGACGAATTCCTCGCCGGGCAGGTCTCGCTCGCTCTGGTACGCCAGAAGATCCGCAAGGTACCGGGCCAGCCGATCCGGGTGAAGGGCGATCTCGCGGCAAAGATCGTCCACGCCCTGCCCTTTTCGCTGACGCCGAGTCAGAAAGCCGCGATCGACGACATCACGAAGGACATGGGCGGCGAAGACCGGATGCTGCGGCTGCTGCAAGGCGATGTCGGCGCGGGCAAGACGCTGGTTGCGCTTCTCTCCATGGCAGCCGCCGTCGAGGCCGGTGGCCAGGCGGTGCTGATGGCGCCAACCGAAATCCTCGCCCGCCAGCATTTTTCAACCATCTCGAAACTTGCAGGCGCTGTCGGTGTCACCGTCGAGCTTCTCACCGGCCGCACCAAGGGCCGTGAGCGTGATGCGATCGTCGAACGTATCGCATCCGGCGAAGCCCAGATCATCGTCGGCACCCATGCGCTATTTCAGGATACGGTGAGCTACGCCAACCTGATGATGGCGGTGGTCGACGAACAGCACCGCTTCGGCGTCCACCAGCGCCTGAGGCTGACGGCCAAGGGCATTTCCCCGCATATGCTGGTGATGACCGCAACGCCGATCCCGCGCACGCTGGTCCTCGCCGCCTTCGGCGATATGGACGTCTCGAAACTCACCGAAAAACCCGCGGGCCGCAAGCCGATCCAGACCGTCACCGTTCCGACCGAGCGGATCGGTGATATCGTCGCGCGTCTGAAGAGCGCCGTCGCCGAAGGAAAGAAGGCTTATTGGATCTGCCCGCTGGTGGAAGAATCCGACGTCTCCGAACTGATGTCGGCGGAAGAGCGCCACGCCGTGCTTGCTCGCGAACTCGGCGCGAAAAATGTCGGCCTCGTGCATGGCCGCATGGCGGGGCCGGAAAAGGACGCGGTCATGGCCGCCTTCAAGGCTGGCGAAATCCGCATGCTGGTCGCAACCACCGTCGTCGAAGTCGGCGTCGATGTGCCGGATGCGACGATCATGGTGATCGAACATGCCGAACGTTTCGGCCTGGCGCAGCTCCACCAGCTGCGTGGCCGTGTCGGCCGTGGCGATGAAGCGTCGACCTGCATTCTTCTCTACAAGGGACCGCTCAGCGAAACCGGCCATGCACGGCTATCGATCCTGCGCGACAGCGAGGACGGGTTCCTGATTGCCGAGGAAGACCTGAAACTGCGCGGCGAAGGCGAGCTTCTCGGCACCCGCCAGTCCGGCACGCCGGGCTTTCGAATAGCGAGCCTCGCAGCGCATGCCGATCTACTGGAAATTGCCCGCAAAGATGCGACCTATCTTCTCGATCGCGACCCGGACCTGACCAGCGAACGCGGCGAAGCCGTGCGGGTACTGCTGTACCTGCACCGTCGCGACGAGGCGATCAGGTTTCTGAGGGCGGGGTAACCGCGATATCTTCGCCAGCCTTGCGGCGAAGCTTGGCCGCCTTCTTGCGCGGCGCAGGCAACGCTGCAACAGCAGTACCATCGGGATTGTAATCCGGCGCGATCAGGCCGCCGGAAATCAGAAGTTTGGCCCCTTCTTCCGGCGTCATGTCGAGCATCACGATCTTGCTCTTCGGCACGAACATCAGGAAACCGGCCGTCGGAACCGGCGTCGGCGGCAAAAACACCGCCACCATTTCCTCGCCGTTCTGATTGAGCTTGGCGGCAATTTCCCCCTGCGCATCACCGGCAATGAAGACAAGTGCCCAGGTGCCCGAACTCGGAAACTCCACAAGTCCGCATTTCTTGAACGAGGTGGACTGCTCGCGCAGCACTGTTTCAAAGATCTGCTTGATGCTCTTGTAGACGCTGCGGATCAGCGGCATGCGCTGCAGGATCGACTCGCCGAAATTGACGATAGAGCGGCCGATCAGGTTCTTGCCGAGAAATCCGACGATGGTGATGAACAGGACCGCGATCAAAAGCCCGGTACCGGGGATCGTCACATCGAAATAATATTGAGGGTTATAGCGCTGCGGCAGATAGGGCGTCACCCAGCTGTCCGCCCAGTCGATGAACGTGAATGTCAGCCAGACGGTAATCGCCAAAGGTGCGCAGATGATCAGACCGGTAAGGAAATTATTCCTGAGCCGACCCGCCATGGAAATGCGCTCGGGGCTTTCACTCATCTGATCTTCCTAGGAAATTTTGGCCCGAATCAGTTTTGGGCATTGCCGCATCGGTAAGATGCGACAATGCAGGATGGCTTGCTGCGATGCAAGGAGAGCCTTGGGCCTCCGCCATCACTCAACTGTGACGGACTTCGCAAGGTTCCGCGGCTGGTCCACATCGGTGCCCATGAACACGGCCGTGTGATAGGCAAGCAGCTGGATCGGCAGCGAAAAGATCATCGGTGCTATGATCTCGTCGACATTGGGCAGCGTGATCGTCGCCATGGTTTCGAGCTTGGAAGCGGCTGCCCCCTTCTCGTCGGTGATGAAGATGATCTTGCCGCCGCGGGCTGCCACTTCCTGCATGTTCGACACGGTCTTTTCGAAGAACCGGTCATGCGGGGCAATCACGATGACCGGCATGTTTTCGTCGATCAGCGCAATCGGGCCGTGCTTCAGTTCGCCCGCCGCATAACCCTCGGCGTGGATATAGGAAATCTCCTTGAGCTTCAGCGCGCCTTCCATGGCAAGCGGATAGCTGGTGCCGCGGCCGAGATAAAGCACGTCCTTGAAACGGGAAAGATCGCGCGACAGGGCTTCGATCTGCGGCTGGATTTCGTTCAGCACGCGGCTCATGATGCGCGGCATTTCGGCGAGATGCTTGACCATCTCCTTCTCGTCAGCCTCGGAAACCGTGCCCCGGGCACGGCCGGCAGCGATGGAAAGCGAAGCCAGAACCGCAAGCTGGCAGGTGAACGCCTTGGTCGAGGCAACACCGATTTCAGGGCCTGCGAGGATCGGGAAGATCGCATCCGACTCGCGTGCAATCGTCGATTCGCGCACATTGACGATCGCGCCGATCTTCAGCCCTTCATCCTTAGAATAGCGCAACGAGGCGAGCGTATCGGCGGTTTCGCCGGACTGCGAGATGAACAATGCCGCCTGTGTCGGCGACAGCGGCAGTTCGCGGTAACGGAATTCCGATGCAACATCGATCTCGACAGGCAGGCGGGCATAGCGCTCGAACCAGTATTTGCCGACGAGGCCGGCCAGATAGGCCGTGCCGCAGGCGGAGATCGCAAGGCCCGAAAGTTTTGAGAAATCGATCGCCTTGTCGGTCGCCTTCACCGTGTGGCTGGCGAAGTCGACATAATGGCCGAGCGCGTGAGAAATGATCTCTGGCTGCTCGTAGATTTCCTTCTCCATGAAGTGGCGATGGTTGCCCTTGTCGACCATGAAGGCGGAAGCCTGCGAAATCTGACTTTTGCGCGTGACAGGCTTGCCCTGGTAGTCCATCACCTCGAGGCGGTCATGACTGATGATGGCGCAGTCGCCATCGACCAGATAGGTGATCTCGTTGGTGAACGGCGACAGCGCGATCGCATCAGAGCCCAAGAACATCTCGCCCTTGCCGTGACCGATCGCAAGCGGCGGTCCGAAACGAGCAGAGAGAATCGTGCCCGGATCATCCTGAAACATCACCACGAGAGCATAGGCGCCGGAGACGCGGTTCAGCATGGCAAGCATCGCCTCGCGATGCCCCAGACCTTCGCGCGTGTATTTGGCGAGCAGATGGGCGACGACTTCCGTATCCGTCTGGCTGGTGAAAACCGCGCCGTCTGCGATCAGTTCGTCCTTCAGCTCGGAAAAGTTCTCGATGATACCGTTATGGACGACGGCAACGCCTTCGACGAAATGCGGATGGGCATTGACTTCGTTCGGCACGCCATGGGTTGCCCAGCGTGTATGCGCGATACCGATCGTGCCCGGCAGCGGTTCGCCGGCAAGCTTGGTTTCGAGATTGAACAACTTGCCTTCCGCGCGGCGACGGTCGAGCTTGCCTTCGTGGATGGTGGCGACACCGGCGGAATCATAACCGCGATATTCGAGCCTGCGCAGCGCATCCACCAGACGCGCAGCCACCGGCTCTCGACCAACGATCCCAACAATCCCGCACATATAAAAACCTTTCGATAAATCAGTTGGACGCAAGTCCTAGACGATTGCTGCACTTGCGCAATCGCCTCATTCGTCACTTTCGGTATCGGCGCGTAACGCGCCGCAATCTCTATTTCTTGGCCTTCTTGGCAGCCTTGATCGCCAAGGCCCGTTCGCGGATCAGCTTTGCCCGCTCAGGCTTCACCTCCTGCCGCGCGCGGCCCAGCGCCAGCGCGTCCGCCGGCACGTCTTCAGTGATGACACTGCCCGACGCGACATAAGCTCCGTCACCGATCGAAACCGGTGCCACGAGCGACGAGTTGGATCCGACGAAGGAGTTTGCCCCAATGCGCGTTTCAAACTTGTTCACCCCGTCGTAATTGCAGGTGATCGTACCCGCACCGATATTGGCATGCGCGCCGATCACGGCGTCACCGATATAGGTGAGATGGTTGACCTTGGCGCCCTCGCCCACCTTGCCGTTCTTCACCTCGCAGAAATTGCCGACCTTGGAGCCTTCAGCAAGATCCGCGCCCGGACGAAGCCGTGCGAATGGCCCAACGGTTGCGCCGGCGCTTACATGCGCCCCCTCGATATGGGAGAAGGCATGGATGACAGCCCCACCATCGATAGTCACGCCCGGACCGAAAACGACGTTCGGCTCGATCAGGGCATCCTGACCGATCTGCGTATCGAAGGAGAGGAACACGGTTTCCGGCGCGATCATGGAAACGCCGGACACCATCAGTTCATGGCGGCGACGCTCCTGCCAGAGCTTTTCGATGACGGCGAGTTCGGCGCGGTTGTTGCAGCCGGTCAGTTCCGTTTCCGGCGCATCGACGGCAACAACTTTTCCGCCTTCGGCCCGCGCTATCTCGACGAGATCGGTCAGATAATATTCGCCCTTCGCATTGGCGTTGCCGATCCTGTCGAGCAGCGCCAGCGCCTTTCGGCCATTGATCGCCATCAGCCCGCTATTGCACCAGGTGACCTTGCGTTCCTCGTCGGTCGCATCCTTCTCCTCGCGGATGGCGACCAGTTCGCCATTCTCCACCAGCAGACGGCCGTAACCGAACGGCTTGTCGGTATGAAAACCGATGACGACGACATCGGCGCCCTCTGCCAGTTTTTCACGCGCGGCGGCAAAGGGTGCGGCGGTAATCAGCGGCACGTCGCCGTAAGCGACCAGCACATCGTCGAACCCTTGCGCAATCGCCTCGCGGGCGGCCAGAACCGCATGCCCGGTGCCGAGCCGCTCGGTCTGCAGAAAGCTCTTCACCGAAATCCCGTCGAGCGATCCGGCCTTGGTGACCTTTTCCGCATCGCGGCCGACGACCAGCGCTGCATCGGTCATTCCGGCAGACGCCACTGCCGCCATGACATGCGCGATCATCGGACGGTTTGCGACCGGATGCAGCACCTTGGACATCGACGATTTCATCCGCGTGCTGTCGCCCGCAGCAAGAATGACGGCAAGGCAGGAACGGCTCATATGGGGAATCTCCTTAGGCATTTTCCGCTATCTAGCAGCAACAATCTTGTCGCGCGATAAACGGCTTGTATCGCCGCGAAACAAATCGCTGGAAAGAAAAAGGGCGCACGAGGCGCCCTTTCCGCAAATCATGTGAACAAGACTCACTTCGGCAGCTTGTCGTCCACGCCTTCGACGTAGAAATTCATGCCGAGCAGGACGCCGTCTTCGGCCTTTTCGCCGGCAGCAAGCCAGGCAGAGCCGTCCTGCTTGTTGATCGGGCCGGTAAACGGATGCAGTTCGCCCGACTTGATCTTGGCTTCGGTCTCTTCCGCCATCGCCTTCACGTCGTCAGGCATGTTGGTGTAGGGCGCCATGGTCAGGATGCCGTCCTTCAGGCCATCCCAGATCTGCTCCGACTTCCACGAACCGTCGAGAACCGCCTGGGTGCGCTTGATGTAATAGGCGCCCCAGGTGTCGACGATCGCCGTTAGCTGCGTCTTCGGGCCGGCTGCGATCATGTCGGACGCCTGGCCGAAGGCCGGAATGCCGCGCTCTGCGGCAACCTGCATCGGAGCGGTCGTGTCGGTGTGCTGGGTGAGGATATCGACGCCCTGGTCGATCAGCGCCTTGGCAGCGTCTGCTTCCTTGCCCGGGTCGAACCAGGTATTGGCCCAGACGACCTTAAGCTTGAACTCGGGATTGACCGACTTCGCGCCCAATTCGAAGGCATTGATGCCCATCACCACTTCCGGGATCGGGAAGGAAGCGATGTAGCCGGCAACGCCCTTCTTCGACATCTTGGCAGCGATCTGGCCCTGAATGTAGCGGCCTTCATAGAAACGGGAATTGTAGGTTGCGAGGTTTGCGGCAGCCTTGAATCCGGTCGCATGTTCGAACTTCACATCCGGGAATTTTGCGGCGACCTTGACCGTCGCATCCATGAAGCCGAACGAAGTCGTGTAGATCATTGCGCAGCCCGAGCGGGCCATGCGCTCGATGGCGCGTTCGGCATCAGGGCCTTCCGGAACGCTTTCCAGGAAAGGCGTCTCGATCTTGTCGTCCAGAGCCTTCTGCAGTGCCTGGCGACCGATGTCATGCGCCTGCGTCCAGCCGCCGTCGGTCTTGGAGCCGACATAGATGAAGCAGATCTTCTTCTTTTCCTGCGCCGATGCGCTACCGGCGAAACCGCCGAGCATGGCGGTCGTTGCTGCCAGCGCAATGATGAGTTTCTTCATTTTCCAACCTCTGATGGAGTATGACATGGACGTTAACGTGATCACCGATCGGGGACAAACGGTTTTCCGAGCGATGCCGGCGTATTGATGAGCGTCGTGCGACGATTATGCGAAATGATGATCAGCACCACAATGGTCGCGACATAGGGAAGTGCTGAAAGAAGCTGCGACGGAATGGCAATTCCACCGCTTTGGGCGAGCAGCTGGGCATGTAATTGCCCGATACCGACCGCACCGAAGAGATAACCGCCGGCGAGAACCCGCAAGGGACGCCAGGAGGCGAAGACGACAAGCGCCAGCGCAATCCAGCCGCGTCCGGCCGACATGTTCTCCACCCATTGCGGCGTATAGACAAGCGACAACTGCGCGCCCGCAAGACCGGCACAGGCCCCGCCGAACAGCACCGCCAGATACCGCGTGCGAACCACATTGATGCCGAGCGCATGCGCCGAGCCGTGATTGTCGCCGATCGCGCGCATCTTCAGGCCCGTGCGGCTCTTGAACAGGAACCAGCTTATGCCGAAGACCAGCGCCACCGACATGTAGAAAATCAGGTCCTGGGAAAACAGCACACGCCCGAAGAACGGAATGTCGGAAAGCAGCGGAATGACGATCGGCTGCAAGCGAACGCCCGGCATGCCGACAAAGGCCTCGCCGATCTGACCCGACAGGCCGAGGCCGAGGATGGTCAGCGCCAGACCCGTCGCAACCTGGTTTGCAACCAGCGTCAGCGTCAGGAAACCGAAGAGCAGCGAAAACAGCCCGCCGCCGACAATCCCGCCTAAAATGCCGAGATAGGGGGAACCGGTTATCTGCGCTGTGGCGAAGGCGGCGACCGCCCCCATGATCATCATCCCCTCGACGCCGAGATTGAGAACACCCGAACGCTCGGAGACAAGCTCGCCGAGTGCCGCGATGACGAGCGGGGTGGAGGCGGTGATGACGGTAAGAAGGATCGCTTCGAACATCAGCTCTTCGCCTCCGCTTCGGCAGATGGAGTGGAGACGAAACGGATCCGGTAGTGGATCAGCGTATCGCAGGAAAGCACGAAGAACAGGATCAGGCCCTGAAAGACACGGCTCACCTTGTCGGAAATGCTGAGCGACAGCTGCGCCGCCTCGCCGCCGAGATAGGTCAGCGCCAGAACGAAACCCGAGGCGATGATGCCGAGCGGATTGAGCCGGCCGAGGAAGGCGACGATGATCGCGGTAAATCCGTAACCCGGCGAAATCACCGGCTGCACATGGCCGATCGAGCCTGCGACTTCCGAAATCCCGGCAAGCCCTGCAAGCCCGCCGGAAAGAAGCATGGAAAACCACACCATCTTTTTTGCCGAAAATCCGGCAAACCGCCCTGCTCGTTCCGATTGCCCGAGCACCGAGACCTGAAAGCCCTTGAGCATGAAGCGCATCATGAACCACAGGGCAACGGCCGCAACGAGCGCGAAGACGATTCCGAGATGTGCACGTCCCGAATCGAGGATTTCCGGCAGCACTGCTTCCGGCTGAAAGCTTTTCGTCTGCGGGAAATTATAGCCCTGCGGATCGCGCCACGGCCCGCGCACCAGCCAGTCGAGAAAAAGCTGCGCGATATAGACCAGCATCAGGCTGGTCAGGATTTCGTTGGTGTTGAACCGCGTCTTCAAAAGCGCCGGAATGCCCGCGTAGAGCGCACCACCCAATATGCCCATGACAAGCATCAGCGGCAGGATCAGCGGCGAATGCCATTCGGGGTTCAGTACCGGCAGGATCGATCCGGTGATCGCGCCTACGGTAAACTGCCCTTCAGCACCGATATTCCAGTTGTTCGACCGGAAACAGATGGACAGGCCGACCGCAATCAGGATCAGCGGCGCCGCCTTGACTGCAAGCTCATGCAGCGACCAGACATCCAGAAGCGGCTCGACGAAATAGATATAGAGCGCGTTCATCGGGCTCTTGCCGAGAAGCCAGAACATGATGGCACCGGCAACCAGCGTCAGCGCCAGGGCAAGCAGCGGCGACACGATCGAAAACAGCGTGGACGTACCGGCGCGCTTCTGCAGTTCAATGCGCATCAGCGGTCTCCACTCCTGCATGACCTTCGTGAATACCGCCCATCAGCAACCCTATCTGTTCGAGCGTCAGCTCTCCCGCCGGATAGGGATCGGAGAGCTTGCCATCCGAGATGACGGCGATCGTCGTCGCCACTTCGAAAATCTCGTCGAGATCCTGGCTGATCACGATGACCGCAGATCCCGCCTTGGCAAGATCGATCAGCGCCTGCCGGATCCGGCTTGCAGCCCCTGCATCGACACCCCAGGTCGGCTGGTTGACGACGAGCACGGAAGGCTGCCGGTCGAGTTCGCGCCCGACGATGAATTTCTGCAGGTTTCCGCCCGAAAGCGAACCCGCCGTCGGGTCTTCACCGCTTTTGCGCACATCCATCATCGAACAGATGCGCCGCGAGGCAGACAGGATCGCATCGCGTTTCAAGATCCCGAGCGGCCCACCGGAAAGAAACGCTTTCCTGTCGGATCGGCTGCGGGCGAGGAGCAGGTTGTCGGAAAGCGGCAGCGCCGAAACCGCCGCATGCCCATGCCGTTCCTCCGGCACGAAACCTGCACCGAGCAGCCGGCGTCCGTTGATCCTCAGCCGGCCGACCGGCTTTCCGCGAAGCAAAATGCCGTCATTGTTCGAAATCGGATATTCGCCGGAAATCGCATCGAACAGTTCCGACTGGCCGTTGCCGGCGATGCCCGCTATCGCCAGCACCTCGCCGGCCCTGACCTTCAGCGAAATATCCTTGAGTGCGACGGCAAAAGGCGTGCGAGAGGCGACAGAAATGCGGTTCGCCTCGACGAGCACCTCGCCCATCGCATCCGCGCCATCGCGTTTCACCTCGGCAACATCGGTTCCGACCATCATCCGCGCGAGCGAGGCGGGCGTTTCCTGTCTCGGGTCGCAGGCGCCGGTCACCTTGCCGTGCCGCAGAACTGTGGCGCGGTCGCAGATGCGCTGCACCTCTTCCAGCCGGTGGCTGATATAAAGCACAGACCGCCCCTCTGCCTTCAGCCGCATCAGCGTTTCGAACAGTCGTTCGGCTTCCTGCGGCGTCAAAACCGAAGTCGGTTCGTCGAGAATGATCAGTTTCGGGTTTTGCAGGAGCGCCCGGACGATCTCGATGCGCTGGCGCTCACCGACGGAAAGATCGGCCACATGGGCGGAAGGATCGAGCGGCAGGCCGTAGGCCCTGGAAACGGTTGCCGTCTCTTCCGCAATTTTTGCAAGCGGGGTTTTCGGATCGAGCGACAGGGCGATGTTTTCCGCCACCGTCAGTGCTTCGAAGAGGGAAAAGTGCTGGAACACCATGCCGATGCCCAGCTTCCGCGCTTCACCGGGCGACGGGATGACGACAGGCGCGCCTTCCCAGGAGATCGTGCCGGCACTCGGCTGCAACACGCCGAAGAGCATCTTGACGAGCGTCGATTTTCCGGCGCCGTTTTCACCGAGCAGCGCATGGATTTCCCCATGGCCGATATTAAGATCGATGTTGTTGCAGGCCGCAAAACTGCCGAAGAGCTTTGTCAGCCCTTGCACAGATAGGAGCGGGCTTGCCTCAACGCCCCCTGAAACGCTCACGGAACCCCCTTTTATCATGCAGTGCCGTCCGTTGAAGCGCTGCAGTGCTTGTCTTTAAAATGAAGTGGCCGCTCTCCTGGTGTCAGAAGGCAGCCGCTCGGATATTGATACCGGTTTTGCAGACTTCCACAACATGAAAGAATGGCTTGCCGGCCACCTTGGCCTATTTTCCAAGGTTCGGAAAAAGCTGCAATATTCCACCGATGCAATAGAGGTAAATGCCGCTGATCACCACACCCCAGACAACCCAGTCCGGCGATTGGAAATGCAGTAGCAGCGAATAACCGCCAAGTGCGCACCAGATGCCCCCGACAGCCAGATTGAGCCAACGCAGCCGCTTGACGCGCACCGGATGCAGAAAATTGATTGGCAGAAATGTGAGGATCACCGAAATCGTCACGACGATCATAGCGGTTGTCGCACTCGCATCGATGACGAAAAGCGTGAACACCACCATGTTCCACACGACCGGAAAGCCGGAGAAGAAATATTCGTCCGTCTTCATGCCCATGTCCGCATAATAGATCGCACTCGAAACGACGATCATGCCCGCAGCCACGAAGGACCAAGGCTCGCCGATCATGCCGCTCTGATAGAGTGCAAATGCAGGCAGAAGAACATAGGTCACGTAGTCGATGACATTGTCCAGCATGTCGCCGGACCAGTTCGGCAGCACTTCCTTGACGTTCAGCTTTCGGGCGATCGGTCCGTCGACGCCATCGACGAGCAAAGCAAGGCCGAGCCACCAGAACATGTCGATAAAGCGGTGTTCGGCGGCAGCGACCACGCCGAGAAAGGCGAGGAAGGAACCGGATGCCGTGAAGATATGGACGCAAAAGGCGCGGATTTCGGCATAGGGCACTGCACGATAATTGAAGATTCGTCTGAACACGCGCGCCCCGTTTTGTTCTTGTCCGCCTTGTCTAGGTTTCCGGGTATGCTGCCAATTCCGCTATATTGCAACCGGCAGCGGCCTTTATCATGGGTTTTGCACCACTTAGCGCCCATGGGAGGGCAATTGTCGCTACCCCATGGATTGAGGCTTGAAGACACTCTACATAGAGCCCGACACAGAATTGGAAGCGGACAATGCAGCATTACGAGATTGCGATCATCGGTGGCGGCCTGGCAGGCCAGGTGGCAGCTCTTGCACTCGGGCGTGCGGGTCGAAAAGTCTGCCTCGTCGCCGCAGCCCCCAAACACGACGACGGCCGAACCACCGCCCTGATGGATCAGTCGGTGCGCTATCTCGAACGTCTCGGCGTCTGGGAAAACATCGTGTCCTCCTCGGCACCGCTTTCCGTCATGCAAATCCTCGACGGCACTTCCCGCCTGCTGCGCGCTCCGCCGGCCCAGTTCCGCGCCAGCGACATCGGGCTTCATGCCTTCGGTTACAACATTCCCAACAAGGCGCTTGCCGAGGTTTTCGATGGCGCGCTTGCGATAGAACCGAACCTCACTCGCATCGAGACAAATGTCGAAAGCGTCGCCGTCACGGCCGACAAGGTGACGATTGCGATTGCCGGCGGCGATGTCATTGAGGCCGATTTCGTCATCGGTGCAGATGGCCGCAAGTCAATCACCCGCGAGGCGGCCTCAATCGGCGTGAAAAAATGGTCCTACCAGCAATCGGCCCTGGTGCTGAATTTCAGCCATACGCTTCCTCACGGCAATGTCTCGACTGAATTCCACACCGAGACAGGCCCCTTTACCCAGGTCCCGTTGCCGGGTCAGCGCTCCAGCCTCGTCTGGGTCGTGCGACCGGAAGAGGCGGCAAGGCTCGTCGCCCTCCCGACAGGAGAATTGTCCGAGATCGTCGAGACCCGCATGCAGTCCATCCTCGGCAAGGTAACGGTCGAAGGCCAGCCACAGGCATGGCCGCTGTCGAGCATGGTGGCGGAACGTTTTGGCGCAGGCCGCGTGGCGCTCATCGGTGAGGCCGCACATGCCTTCCCGCCGATCGGTGCACAGGGCCTGAACCTGTCGCTGCGTGACAGCATGACGCTTGCCGATCTTCTCTCTGCCGTCCGCGACCGGCCGATCCCGGCAGACGCCGGTGATCGCTACCATCGCCGCCGCCGCCCGGACGTCATCAGCCGCACCTACAGCGTCGACCTCCTGAACCGCTCGCTGCTGACGGATCTTTTGCCGGTCCAGATGGTGCGCGCCGCCGGCATGCACGTGCTCAACGCCGTCTCGCCGCTGCGCAACGCGCTGATGCAGGAGGGTGTGGAGCCCGGCCGCAGCCTGAAGAACTTCGTGCGCGAATTAGGGAAACAGATCCGGCGGTAATATCCCGCTCGAAATCACGTAAAGCCAGATCGGCAGCGTGACGGTCGATGCGATCGTGATGATGAGGATGCTTGCCGATGCCCTTTCCTGCCACACGCCATATTGCTGGCTGATGACGAAGACATTGGTTGCCGTCGGCAGCGCCGCAAGCAGCATCGCCGTATGCATCCAAACAGGATCGAAGTCACCGACAAGCGACAGAACGAGATAGACGCTGAGCGGCAGGACGATAAGCTTGAGCCCGGCGAGATAACCGAGCTCTGCCGGAATGCGTTTCACCGGCCGCAACGCCAGTGTAACCCCCATGGCAAACAGCGCACAGGGAGCAGCAGCCTGCGACAGGTAATCGACGAGGTGCAGCCCAGGTTGAGGCAATTGCTGCCCTGATGAAGCGCAAGCGAACCCGAGCGCCGTCGACAGGATGAACGGATGCAGGGCCACTTTCTTCACGATCGAGCCGACGATCTGATATTTTGAACGCGCATCGTCGCCAGCCGCAGCCATCATGGCCGGCGCCATGATGAAATGCGCTGCATTTTCCAGACAGACAATCAGCGCCACCGGCACCGCCGCCTTTTCGCCGAAGGCCAGCAGCGCCAGCCCCGGCCCCATATAGCCGATATTGCCATAGGCGGCGGTAAAGCTCTGGATCGTGCAGTCTTCGAATGAATTTCGTCGCAGCACATATCCAACCAGAAAGGCGACCGCGAAAACGAGATAGACCGCTGCGATTTCGCCGAGGATGAAATCGATGCGCGTCAATTCCTCGATCGGCGTGCGCGACACCAGCTTGAAGAACAGCGCCGGCAGCGCCGCATAGATGATGAATGTATTGAGCCAGCCAAGCGCCTCAAGCGGCTGCCCCGTCGCTCTTGCAGCCACATAACCGATCAGGATCAGGCCGAAGAACGGCAGGAGAAGTGCAACGACATCAGCCATCGGCTATTTCTGACCCGCATTTTCCGCAGATCGGTCAGCCGATCTGCATCAGGATTGGAAACGTCTCCTGGAACCAGATCGCCGCCGAGCTGACGAAGCCGAAGATGAAGGCGAGGCCGGTGACGATCAGGAGCACACCCATCGCCTTCTCGACCAGTCCGAGATGGCGACGGAACCGGGTCATAAACCGCATGAAGACGCCAGAGAAGGCCGCCGCAATCCAGAACGGTACGGCGAGCCCGAGCGAATAGATGCCGAGCAGCGCCGCCCCCTCGCCCACAGTCTCGCGGGATGCGGCAACACCGAGAATGGCGCCGAGAACCGGACCGATGCAGGGCGTCCAGCCGAAAGCGAAGGCAAGGCCCATAAGATAGGCCCCCGAAAGCGTCGCCGGCTGGCCGGAAGACTGAAAGCGTGCTTCCCGCGACAGGAAACCTATACGCAGCACGCCGAGAAAATTGAGGCCCATGACGATGATGATCAGTCCGCCGATCTTCGACAGAAGATCGAGATGCTGCCTCAACAGCACGCCGACCGTCGAGGCGCCGGCACCAAGCATGACGAAGACGGTCGCGAATCCGAGCGTGAAGAAGAACGCCGACCGCAGCACGGCCTTGCGCGCCGGAGATGCCGTTTGAGAAGACGGGTCGCGAAACTGATCGACGGAGATGCCGGCCATGTAACAGAGATAGGGCGGAACGAGCGGCAGAACGCAAGGCGAAAGAAACGATAATGTCCCGGCCAGAAGCGCGGTAAAGATGGATATTTCGGCAATGGACACTGGATTGCTCCGCTTATCAGATGTGGCAGAGGCGCTACCGCCGATTGCCGCTTAACGCCAATCACCTTTTATGCATCGAGTGAAAAAGCGTCGAATAGCTATTTTTTTGGATGTTTTGCGGGTTGACCGCAAGATGTGACCTGCATATGTATCGCGCACTTTCGAAAGGCGCCCCGGCGCATTGGTGAGAGAGCATAGCTCAGCTGGTAGAGCAACTGACTTTTAATCAGTAGGTCCAGGGTTCGAATCCCTGTGCTCTCACCATTCGAAACTTTCCATACCGAAGACCTAACCATTGATGTGGCCTGCACACGGGATAGAATCACCCTCACGCATGTCTCGCACGATTTGATGGGAATAAGTGGCCTCCCATTCCGTCCTAGGTGACAAAGCCCGACTCTATCGCCGCTATATCCTACAGATTCGTTAGGTCATTTTGTGTGACTGGGCTGGATATCGACGCGAAATCCAGGCTGAAGACTGCGCGCCTCGAAAAGAAGACGCGCAGCATACAACTGCTTGCTCAGCAGCAAACGAATCCACCCTTTCCGCCACCACCGAACTTCGCGTTCTGGCGATCGCGGAAGAATTCCTCGTATGTCATAACCGTTTTGTCCGGGTGGGTGGCGCGCACATGCGCCACGTAGGTATCATAATTCGGCATTCCCACCATCAATCGTGCGCCGTCGCAAAAGCAACGCCCGATATCGGAGAGACGGCCTTTCAGCACCTTTCCAGACTTTCTTGCTAGGATGCTCACAATCTATTCTCCCGGGAATGGTGTGGCGACGGTGCTGTTGGGTGCTTCGTGTGCGGTCCAGTCAGGATTGCGCAGCGCCTTGATGCAGGAATTGATGCCGAAGCCCACGATCGAGACCACGACGACGACAAAGACGATTGTCAGCGCGGTATTGATGTAGTTGTTCTGCACGATCTGCTGCATCTGCGCGGCACTCAACGGCCCGGACGTGTCTCCGCTCGCGATGCGATCGGAAAACTGCCGGGCAGCGGCGACGAAGCCGACCTTCACATCGGTCGAGAAGATCTTCTGCAGGCCTGCGGTCAGCGTGCATAGCACCAGCCAGCTTGCCGGCAGTATCGTGATCCAGGCATAACGCTGCCGCTTCATCTTGAAGAGAACAACGGTTGCCAGGGTCAGCGCCACGGCCGCGAGCATCTGGTTGGAGATGCCGAAAAGCGGCCACAGCGTATTGATGCCCCCGAGCGGATCGGTGACCCCCTGGTGCAGGAGTGTACCCCATGCGGTAACGCAAAGTGCCGTCGCAATGATGCTCGGCACCCATGAAGATGTCGTCCGGAAGCTGGGTGCCACCAGCCCGATCAGGTCTTGAAGCATGAAGCGTCCGGCACGTGTGCCCGCGTCGATGGCCGTCAGGATGAACAGGGCTTCGAACAGAATGGCGAAGTGATACCAGAAGGCCATCATCGAGCGGTCCCCGAAGACGCTGGAGATGATCTGCGCCATGCCGACGGCGAGCGTCGGTGCGCCACCGGCGCGTGAGATGATCGAGGCTTCCCCGACATCCGACGCCACCTGGGATATCGTTTCCGGCGTGATGGCGAAGCCCATCGCCGTCACCGCCGCAGCAGCACTTTCCGGTGTGGTGCCGATCACGGCGGCAGGGCTGTTCATGACGAAATAGACACCCGGATCGAGGACGGCTGCGGAAACCAGTGCCATGATGGCGACGAAGGATTCCATCAGCATGCCGCCATAACCGATAAAGCGTGCGTTGGTCTCATTGTCGATCATCTTCGGCGTCGTGCCTGACGAGATGAGCGAGTGGAAACCGGAGACGGCACCGCAGGCGATGGTGATGAACAGGAACGGGAAAAGCCCGCCCGACCAGACCGGTCCGCTGCCATCGACAAACTTGGTGACGGCGGGCAGATGCAGTTGTGGCGCCAGGATGAAGATCGACAGCGCCAGCGCGGCAATCGTGCCGATCTTCAGAAAGGTCGACAGATAGTCACGCGGTGCGAGCAGCAACCAGACGGGCAGGACCGACGCGACGAAACCATAACCGACGAGAGCCCAGACGAGCTGGGTGCCGGTATAGTCGAAGAACGGCGCCCATGTCGGGCTTGCCGCGACATCCTGTCCATAGATTATCGCCAGCAGCAGCAGGACGAAGCCGATGACTGAGACTTCACCGATGCGGCCCGGCCGGATAAAACGGCTATAGACACCCATCAGCATGGCGATCGGAATGGTTGCCGCCACCGTGAACGTGCCCCATGGGCTGTGCGTCAGGGCCTTTACCACGATCATCGCCATAACGGCGAGGATGATGATCATGATCATGAACGTGCCGAACAGCGCGATGACGCCGGGGATCGGGCCAAGCTCTGATCGGATGAGTTCACCAACCGAGCGGCCGTCACGCCGCATCGAGACGAACAGGATCATGAAATCCTGCACCGCACCAGCCAGCACGACGCCGAAGATGATCCACAGCGTTCCGGGCAGATATCCCATCTGCGCAGCAAGAACCGGCCCCACCAGTGGCCCTGCCCCAGCGATTGCCGCAAAATGGTGGCCGAAGAGCACGTATCGGTCGGTCGGCACGAAATCGAGGCCGTTGTTCAGACGGACAGCCGGCGTGGATCGTCTCGGATCGAGACGCATTGCATGTTCGGCGATGTAAAGACTGTAATAACGATAGGCGACCAGGTAGATACTGATCGCGGCCACGACGATCCAGAGCGCGTTGACGGGCTCCCCTCGTTGCGTAGCCAGCACGGCGAGGCATAGCGCGCCGACGATCCCCAGCACGGCCCATGGACCGTGCATCCTCAAAGCAGACATTCCCGTGACCTCCTCACACTGGAACCGACTGATCGCTCCTGACCGGACTGCACTCGGACTCGGACTCGCGAGCGATATCGGTGCAGGGAGCAAGGTTCCATAGGGGTCCTCAGCCTCCAACGTGATATATTGTCACGTAAGCCAAAACGGGTGAGAGCATTCACGGACGGCGAAATACCTTGTCACGCTTTCCTGCAAAGCGTGCTCTCACCATCAGAAAGGTCTCCAGCGCAAGACAGCAGGTAACGTTTCACCCGTTTTCGATACAATTCTTCAATACGATATGCCGCCTTGGCGTCACACTCGACGGAACAAGTGTTTCGCTGTGGTGTTATTGCCGCCGAAGGAGACTTCCATGCGGATTATATTCGTTATTCTTATCGCGTCTGTCCTGAGCATCCTCGGTTTCAAGTACATGGATCGCTCGATCGGTGAGCAGCAGATCATGGCATCCCCGAGCGAACTTTCGGCCAACAGCTAGGTCGAAGGCAAGCACTGACAGCGCGTCATCATCCGCAGGGCATCTCCTTCCTTTACATCCCGACACGCCATGCAAGCGTAGCACGTCGTGAAGGAACGACATCGAAAGCCTTGTTTTCCCTTTCTTTGAAACGAAGGAGAAATCCAGATGAGACGCAGCACTGAAGTGATTGTTCTGGCGACCCTTATTGCCGGAGCCCTGGCAATCTTCTCTGCGTTGATCCCCCCTCACCCCGGTAATCCGGTCAAAACGGACCGGCTGAGCGGAGAGCAGACGCAGACGGCATTCCTGCCCGAACGTTTCGGCGTACCGAGCAGCAGGCAATAGATAGGCTCGCAGAGACATCATGGCCGGCGCTTCACGGAAGCCCGGCCATTTTGATTCGGGGGCCGGTTTATCCCGCTTGTTTCCTGTCATTGAAGCGATTCTCACCGACAACTTACGGTTATTTAATTTCTCCCTTAGCGCGTTTCATGGCATGGAGCGCATGAGATTTTGCGCCCGCTGGTTGGCCAGGCATTTAACTGTGCCGGCGTCAGAAAAAGCATAGCAGACCCGATGAAGAACGAGGCTGAAGAGTGAACGCTCCTACCGATCCCGCCACGTCCGGCAAGCCGGACACCCCGGATATCGCCGCGATCCTGGCAACGTCCGGCCAGAACCGGAAGCGCGGCCGCGGCAAGTGGCTGATTGCGCTCTGTCTGCTGCTGATAGCCGGCGGCCTCGGCATTCATTTTTTCGGCTCTGGCGATGGCCAGCAGTTCGACTATACGACGCAAGCTGCCAAGACCGGAGACCTGCAGGTGATCGTGACCGCCACCGGCTCGATCCAGCCGACCGATCAGGTCGATATATCCAGCGAACTTTCGGGCACCGTGCGCAAGGTCAATGTCACCTATAACAGCCCGGTCAAGGCGGGCGAGATCCTGCTCGAACTCGACACCAACAAGCAGGAAGCGGACGTCCAGAGCGCTAGAGCCCAGCTTGCTTCCGCAAAAGCCAATGTCCTGAAGGCGCAGGCCGAAGCCGCTTCCGCAAAGATCAGCTTCGACCGGCTGACCTCTCTGGTCAACAATCGCATTTCCAGCCAGCAGGATCTGGACGCTGCCAAATATGCGTATGATTCGGCGGTTGCGACGACGGAAATCAACGAGGCCTCCGTGCTTTCGGCGGAAGCCAGCCTGCGTCTGGCCGAAGTCAACCTCTCCAAGCTGAAGATCGTCTCGCCGATCGACGGCGTCGTTCTGACCCGCGATGTCGATCCAGGCGCAACGGTTGCTTCGTCTCTCAACGCACCGGTGCTTTTCACCATTGCCGGCGATCTCAAACACATGGAACTCCAGGTCGCCGTTGACGAGGCAGATGTCGGCAAGGTCACGGAAGGACAGGAGGCGAAATTCTCGGTCGACGCCTATCCCGATCGGCACTTTCCGGCGAGGATCGAGGCCGTCCGCTTCGCCTCGGAAACCGTCAACAATGTCGTCACCTACAAGGCGATCCTGACGGTAGATAATGAAGATTTGCTCCTGCGCCCCGGCATGACCGCCACATCGGACATCACTGTGCAATCGGTCACTGGTGCGCTGCTCGTGCCGAATGCAGCTCTGCGTTATTCGCCACCGTCGAACATGCAGCCTCGCGGCAGCTTCCTCTCTCGCCTCTTTTCCCCGCCCCGTCAGCGCGGAAATCGCGGCGGCCGCAACGATGCGGCAGCGGCAAGCCGTTCGGTCTGGGCCCTGCGCAATGGCATGCCGCAGCGCGTCCCCGTCGAGATGGGCGCGACCGATGGTCAGTTCACCGTCGTCAAATCGGAGGAACTGAAGAATGGCGACCAGTTGATCACCGAAGCCACGATGCGTGGTCGTTGACGGAGACTGACGATGACAGCTCCCCTCATTGCATTCAAACAAGTCTCAAAAGTCTATGGACGGGGCGAAGCGACCATTCGCGCGCTCGACAGGATAGACCTGACAATCGCGCAGGGTGAGTTTGTCTCGATCATGGGGCCGTCCGGTTCCGGCAAGTCGACGGCAATGAACATCATTGGCGGCCTCGACCTCCCGTCCTCCGGCGAATATATATTCCAAGGAATCCCGACGAGCGGCTTCAGTCGCGCGCAATTGACCCTGCTGCGCCGCCACATGCTCGGTTTCGTCTTTCAGGGGTTCAATCTTCTCGCCCGCACGTCAGCAGTCGAGAATGTGGAACTCCCTCTCGTCTATCGTGGCATGAACCATGCCGAGCGACGGGATCGGGCCATGGCGGCACTTGAGCAGGTCGGTCTTCGCGGACGCGAAGGTCACACGACCCAGGAACTGTCCGGCGGCCAGCAGCAGCGTGTCGCGATCGCCAGAGCCATCGTTACAGACCCGGCCGTACTTCTGGCCGACGAACCGACCGGCAATCTCGACACGAAGACGAGCATCGAGATCATGGATTTGATAACGAGGCTGAACCGCGAAAACGGCATCACTGTCATCATGGTCACGCATGAGGAGGACATAGCCTCCTATGCCAGACGCCTCCTCCGCTTCGTCGATGGCCATCTCGTCAGCGACGAAACCCACGTAAAGGAAGCCGCCCATGTGGTTTGAGACGGCAAAACTCGCCTGGCGCGCCATCAGCCGCAACATGCTGCGTTCCTTCCTCACCGTGCTGGGTGTCGTCATCGGCGTTGCCGCAGTCATCGCCATGGTCACGATCGGCAATGGCACCACCGCCAAGGTGCGAGACGAACTCTCACGTCTGGGAACCAACACGCTATTCGTCCGTCCGGGCCAATGGGGTCCTGGCCGGGCAAGTGCCGAAGCCAAACGCTTCACCGATAATGACATCACAGCGATCCGCGATCAGGTGAGCGGCCTGCGCGCGGTCGCCCCAATCAACCGTGGCACGGCGACCGTCATTGCCGGCGGCGCCAATCGCTCCACCAGCGTCATCGGCACGACGAGTGACTATCTCATCGCCCAGGATTGGGAATTGGCACTCGGCCGGGATTTTCTGCCGAACGAGGATCGCGGCAGCCAGGCGGCCTGCATCATCGGCGAAACGACGCGCCGTGAACTGTTCGGAGCAGCAGATCCGGTCGGACAGAGCATTCGCGTCAGCAACGTCTCCTGCCCGGTCATAGGTGTGCTTGCCGTCAAGGGTCAGTCCGGCATGGGTGACGATCAGGACGACACGGTCATCATGCCGCTCAAGCTGCATCAGCGCCGCATCGGCGGCACCACGACCATATCGAGCATCGTTCTCTCCGCCCAGGACGGCGTCTCGACCGCAAAGGTTCAGGCGGATGTCGAAAGCCTGCTGAGAGAGCGTCGCCGCATCGCCATTGGCCGCGACGATGATTTTACAGTCAACGACATGTCACAGATCGCAGCCGCAATGACCGGCACGACGATGCTTCTGACCGGCCTTCTGGGCGCGGTCGCAGCCGTCAGCCTTCTTGTCGGCGGTATTGGCATCATGAATATCATGCTGGTCTCGGTCACCGAGCGCACCCGCGAAATCGGCATCCGGCTTGCGATCGGCGCACTGGAAAATCAGGTGCTCACGCAGTTTCTGGTAGAAGCCGTGATGCTGTCGATATTCGGCGGCGTGACCGGCATCGTCACCGGTCTTGCGCTTGCCTATGGGGTCGTCAGTTTCCTCGAAGTCCCCTTCGTCGCAAGCCCGACGATCATCTTGCTTGCGTTTCTCTTCTCAGCGGCGATCGGCATGATTTTCGGCTATTTTCCGGCACGTCGGGCAGCCCAGCTAAACCCGATCGACGCACTCCGTCACGAATGAAGGCACAGAATTGCCGGAAACACCGGCAATTCGTCAGTATGCGGATGCGTCGCGCTCGTCTTCGGCAAACGCCATCTGCAGTTCCATCTGCACGGCATGCATGAAGATCGCGGCCTGATGGCGGATCTCTTCGTCCTCGACACCCTGCGCCCGGAACCCCTTGGCGAACTGTGCCATTTCGGTGCGCCAGAAACGGTTTGCTTCTTCGCCGTGCAGACGCTGAAGAGCGTCGGCGCATCGCCTCACGTCGGCGGTCCGCCGGTCGGCGGGGAACTGCAGCAGTGTCATGCCATCTCCATACTCGATGGGCCGAATCGCCCGTACATGAAGGCACTTTCGCCGCCAGACCTTCACAAAAGGTGAACCCGTCAAAAACCTTTCGGTTCCGATTCAAGGCCTTGCCGTCCGGTTTTGGGACAATATGTTAGGAGAGAATTATGCCTAACGATCGGTAGCACAGGCTGACGCGTCACCCCGTTGGCCAGCCCGGCGCAAGCCGAAGCGCCCAAACATGTCCCACACGTCATGAGGACAAATGAAAGGGACATGAATGTCTGAGAAACTTGACCACACGAGCCAGCCGTCCGACCAGTCTATCGCGCTATTCCTGCAGGAAAACGGCATGGACGGCCTGACCGACATTCTCGTGGAGGCCCTTTTTCAGGCGCTCAGCATCATGGATGACGACAAGGTTGCCATGGAAACCCTGCACTGATTTCAGGCTGGCGGCTGACCGTCTTCGGATCTCATCCGCCGGCACCGGCACCTGTCTCGCGCCGACGCCGTCATCGTCCCTCGCTTGCCGATCCATTCGACGGAAAAGCGCGGCGTATTCTTCTATCTTCCAGACTGAGGGGACTGGAGCGCGGTCATTCTTTCTTGCCGGTTTGCCAGCCATGCTCGCAACACCGATCGATCTTCGAACTGGCGGCGCAAAAGAGACGTCAGTCAGGCGTTTCAGGTTTCTCCGGACAATGCGGATGCAAGATTTTAATCGCGCGGCATAAGCATGGCCGCATCTCCGACCTTCGGCGGCCTCGTTTTCACCGCCACTGTCTCTATCTTCCTGCTTCCGGCGACCTGATCGCCTTCGCTGACACCCGCCGGACACCCAGAATGAGCCTCTCTCTAACACCCGTCCTGACTATCGGTCTCCTCATTCTCTCCAACGTCTTTATGACCTTCGCCTGGTATGGGCATCTGAAGCTCGAGAACAAACCGCTCTACCTCGTCATTCTGGCAAGCTGGGCGATCGCCTTTTTCGAATATTGCGCCCAGGTGCCGGCCAACCGCATCGGCTACGGTTATTTCAACGCCGCCCAGTTGAAGACGATCCAGGAAATCATCACGCTTTCGGTCTTCGTGATCTTCTCGGTCTTCTATCTGGGCGAATCGTTCCACTGGAAACAGGCGATCGGTTTCGGCTTCATCGCGCTCGGCGCGTTTTTCATCTTCACCAAGTAACGGGGACGTTCCCTCCCTCCAGGGAAAATAATCCGTTTGAACTGCAACCGCTTAGGCATTGCCACGGTGCTGTTTCGTCCCCGTGACGGCGGAATACGTGACAATCGGCTCGTCATCGGATGGGAAACCGGGTTCGCGAACCGGCCTTCCTCGTTCAACGGGTCTCGGCTCGGTTTTTCGGTGATGGTCGAAAGATCGGGACAGACGGGAACTGACACGTCTCGAAAGTCCTGAAGAATTGGCCGGGGCAGGCAGATCAACCATCTACCCACCCACTTCAATGCCACTGCCTGCCCCATTCCCGCTACCACCATGCCGGCTTCGCCCGCATGGCGCATCTGGCTGCAACCAATTTTGAATGCAACTTACCATCCGCGCCGCCGCTCGCGGCCTTTTCATCGCCGGTGCCTTCTATTCCGGCTAAGTTTGTTCTAGAGACAGTGCTTCATCCGCCACAACTGCGCGGCAGACTGTCTTTAGGTATGTTGATCGATGCTTGATTCTCTCAGAAACGCCGCCCGCTCCTGGGTCGCGAAGTCTCTGCTTCTGCTCCTGGTTGCCTCGTTTGCCGTTTGGGGCGGCAGCCAGTCGCTTATCGCTTCGAATGCGAACACCGTCATGACGGTCGGCGAACAGGAAATTTCCACAGAGCAGTTCCGGCTTGCCTATCAGCGTCAGATCGCCAATTTGAGTCGCCAGTTCGGCACGCAGCTGACGGCCCAGCAGGCTCGCTCCTTCGGCATCGACCGTGAGGTTCTGACCCAGCTCGCCGCTGGCGCTGCGCTCGACCAGCTTTCCGACGACATGAATCTCGGTCTTTCCCAGGATCGCCTGGCAAACCTGATTGCCGAAGACCCGGCCTTCAAGGGCACCAACGGCCAGTTCGACCATGACCTGTTCGCCTCGCGCCTGCGCAACGCAGGCCTGCGTGAAAACGATTACATCGAGGAACGCAGCAAGGTCGCCGTCCGCAGTCAGGTCGTGGAAGCGGTGTCCGACGGCTTCAAGGCGCCGCAGGTCATGCTTGATGCGCTGAAGCAGTATCGCGACGAAGCCCGCACCGTCGATTACCTACTTCTGTCCAACGCCAATATCGATCCGGTCAAGGCCCCGGCTGATGACGTTCTGACCACATGGTTCGACGCCAACAAGGCCCGCTACCGTGCGCCCGAATACCGCAATTTCGGCTATGTGAAGCTTGAGCCGAGCGACATTGCCGACGCCTCCTCGATTACCGATGACGAGCTGCGTGCCGAATACGACAAGCGCAAGGACGGCTACAGGACGCATGAAACCCGCACGATCGAACAGCTGACCTTCCCGAACAAGGAAATGGCAGATGCCGCGGCCACCCAGCTGCGCGATGGCACGACCACCTTCGATCAGGTCATCAAGGATCAGGGCAAAACTCCGGCTGACGTCCAACTCGGTGATTTCACCAAGGAAAGCATACCGGATCCAGCTTGGGCCGAACCGGCCTTCAAGGTATCCTCGAATGGCGGCATCACCCCCGTCATCAAGGGAACGTTCGGCTCGGTCATCCTGCGCATCTCCAACATCCGCCCGGAAAGCACGCGCAGCTTCGACGAAGTGAAGGATGAACTGCGCCAGCAGATAGCCGTTGCAGCCGCTTCGCGCGAAATGACCACCGCCCATGATCGTTTCGAAGATCTGCGCGGCGGTGGCGCAACGCTTGAGGACGCAGCCAAGGAACTGAACCTCAAGTTCGTGACCGTGACGGCCGATGCATCGGGCCAGGACGAGAAGGAACAGCCGATCGCAAACCTTCCCGCGGCCAGCAACCTGATCGCCGAAGTGTTCCGCACCGAACCCGGCCAGGACACGATCCCGGTCAACCTCGGCAATGTCGGTTATGTCTGGTTCGAAGTCATGAACATCACGCCGGAGCGTGAACGCACTCTGGACGAAGTGCGCGAAAAGGTCGTGGTCGACTGGACCGCCGAACAGCAGAGCGAAGCATTGACCGCCAAGGCGACAGAGCTCAAGGGCCGTCTCGACAAGGGCGAAACGCTGGCCGCCATCGCCGAGGATCTCGGCATCGCAGTGGAAACCAAGACCGGCCTGCGCCGCAATGCCGAAGACGCGATCTTCGGTGCGGAAGCAATCACGGCCGCCTTCTCCGGCCCGGTCGAGACCACCGCCACAGCACTTGCCGCGGACCGCGAAAGCCGCATGCTGATGAAGGTAACGGCTGTTGATCAGGCTCCGTCCGACGAACTGGCCAATGACCCGCAGCTTCAGCGCCTGGCGGAGTCTGCCGGTGACGACATGCTCGATCAGATGGTCAACGGCCTGAAGGACCGTTATGGCGTGTCGATCAACCAGGCCGTCCTCGAACAGTCTGCAGCCACAGTCCAGTAATTGAAGCGGATGCCGTAAAATGCCTGACTTGAAGCCGTTCCTCGCCAAGGTTGCCACCGGCGAATCGCTTTCCCGCGAAGAGGCGCAGGACGCCTTCGGAATTCTCATGTCCGGCGAGGCGACGCCATCGCAGATCGGCGCCTTCCTGATGGCGCTGAGAGTACGCGGCGAAACGGTTGCCGAAATGACCGGCGCCGTTTCCACAATGCGCGCCAAGATGTTGCGTGTCGACGCACCGGCTGATGCCGTCGACATCGTTGGCACCGGCGGTGATGGCGCGGGAACCTACAACATCTCGACGCTCGCCGCGATCATCGCAGCGGGTGCAGGCCTGACGGTCGCCAAACATGGCAACCGGGCGCTCAGCTCGAAATCGGGCACAGCCGACGCGCTGTCGGCGCTTGGCGTCAACCTGGAGATCGGACCGAAGCAGATCGCCCGCTGCATCCGCGAGGCAGGAATCGGCTTCATGTTCGCCTCCATGCACCATGCCGCCATGCGCCATGTCGGCCCGAGCCGGGTGGAACTCGGCACCCGCACCATCTTCAACCTGCTCGGCCCCCTCTCCAATCCGGCTGGAGCAAAACGCCAATTGCTCGGCGTTTATTCCCCGCAATGGCTGATGCCGATTGCCGAGACACTCCGTGAAATGGGGTCGGAAACCGTCTGGGTCGTTCACGGCCAGGGTCTCGACGAGATCACCACGACGGGCACGACGCAGGTCGTGGCGCTTGAATCCGGAAAAATTCGCGAATTCGAACTGTCGCCTGCCGATTTCGGCGTCGCCCCCGCAACGCTTGCAGACCTCAAGGGCGGTGATGGCGTCGCCAATGCCGCGGCCCTGCGTGCGGTCCTCGGTGGTGCGAAAAATGCCTATCGCGATATCTCGCTCTGCAATGCCGCAGCGGCTCTCGTGGTTGCGGGCAAGGCGGAAACACTAAAAGATGCCATGCAGCTCGCCACCGCCTCGCTTGAAAGCGGCAAAGCCTCTGCAGCGCTCGACCGGCTCGTGGCGGTCTCCAACGAGAAGGAATAGGATCATGGCCGATATCCTGCAGAAGATCGAAGCCTATAAGCGCGTCGAGATCGAAGCCGCCAAGGCCGCCGTTCCGCTTGCCGAGATCAAGGCGCGCGCCGCTGACCAGTCCGCACCCCGCGGCTTTCTGAAAGCACTGCAGGCCAAGAAGAAGGCCGGTCACTTCGGCCTGATCGCTGAAATCAAGAAGGCAAGCCCGTCAAAAGGCCTGATCCGCCCGGATTTCGATCCGCCGGCACTGGCAGCTGCCTATGAAGCCGGCGGCGCTGCCTGCCTATCGGTGCTCACCGATACGCCGAGCTTTCAGGGCGCACCGGAATTCCTCGTTGCCGCCCGCAATGCCTGCGCACTGCCTGCCTTGCGCAAGGACTTCATGTTCGAGCCCTATCAGGTCTATGAAGCGCGCGCCTGGGGCGCCGACTGCATCCTGATCATCATGGCATCGCTTTCCGATGACGAAGCCTTAGCGCTCTATGAGACCGCGACAGAACTCGGCATGGACAGCCTCATCGAGGTGCATGACGAAGCCGAGATGGAACGGGCGCTAAAACTTCCCTCACCGCTTTTGGGCGTCAACAATCGCAATCTTCGCACCTTCGAGGTCAGCCTCACCACCAGCGAACGTCTCTCCGCCATGGTCACCGGCGAAGATCGCCTGCTCGTCGGAGAAAGCGGCATCTTTACTCACGAGGATTGCCAGCGCCTGCAAAAGGTCGACATCAGCACCTTCCTCGTCGGCGAAAGCCTGATGCGCAAGGATGACGTGGCAGCCGCAACGCGGACGCTTCTGACCGGCGAAACAGACACGCTGGCGGCCGAGTGATGGCTGACGACGATAACAGGCTCACCCATATCGATCAGGCCGGCGAGGCCCATATGGTCGATGTCGGCGACAAGACTGAAACCAGCCGGTCGGCGACCGCCGAGGGTTTTGTCCGCATGCTGCCGGAAACGCTGGCGCTGATCCGCGAAGGCAATGCCAAGAAGGGCGATGTCATCGGCACCGCACGACTTGCCGGCATTATGGCCGCCAAGAAGACTTCCGACCTCATTCCGCTCTGCCATCCGTTGATGCTGACAAAGGTCTCGGTCGAGATCACCGAGGACGAGGCCCTGCCCGGCCTGCGCGTCACCGCCACGGCAAAGCTCACCGGCAAGACCGGGGTGGAGATGGAGGCGCTGACCGCCGTATCCGTCACCTGCCTGACCATCTACGACATGGCCAAGGCTGCCGACAAGGCGATGGAAATCGGCGGCATAAGGCTCATGGAAAAGACCGGCGGCAAATCCGGCCACTATAAAGCTTAAAACCCGAGGAGATTTCGCCATGGCGCTTTTGCCCGTATCAGACGCCAAGGCCCGCCTGCTCTCCCGCGCTCATCCGGTTACCGAAGTTGAAACCGTGCCTCTCGGTGACGCTGCAACGCGTGTGCTCGCTTCCGACATTCAGGCAAGGCTGACCCAGCCGCCATTCAACGCATCCGCCATGGACGGTTATGCGCTGGCTGCCGCCGACGCGCCGCAGGTCGGCTCCGAACTGGCTGTCATCGGCAGTGCCGCCGCCGGCCACGCTTTCGCGGGCACCCTTGGCCGCGGCGAAATCATCCGCATCTTTACCGGCGCTCCGGTTCCCGAAGGGGCCGACACGATCCTCATTCAGGAGGATGCCGAAAAGATCGGCGAAGACCGCATCCGCACGACAGCCAAAGTCACCGCAGGGAGACACATCCGCCCTCGCGGTCAGGATTTCGCAGAGGGCGAGACCGTACTGAAGGCAGGCACGGTCTTAGATTTCTCGCATCTGACTGTCGCCGCAGCAATGAACCACCCGACGCTGCCCGTGTTTCGCAGACCGATAGTGGCGATCCTCGCCACCGGTGACGAACTGATCCAACCGGGCGGCACCCCCGCCCCGGCGCAGATCATCGCCTCCAATACCTTCGGTGTTGCCGCTCTCGTGCGCGACAATGGCGGCGAGGTTTTGGATCTCGGCATCGCCCCGGACTGTCAGGACGCCATCGCAGCTGCCATTCAGCACGCCCGTGATGCCGGAGCCGATGTGCTCGTCACCCTCGGCGGTGCATCGGTCGGCGATCACGATCTGGTCCAGTCGACGTTGAAAGCCTCCGGCATGGAGCTCGATTTCTGGCGCATCGCCATGCGGCCGGGAAAACCGTTGATGGTCGGCTCGCTGGACGGAATGCATGTTATCGGCCTGCCCGGAAACCCGGTCGCCAGCATGGTCACCGGCATGCTATTTCTCGAACCGCTGCTGCGCCGCCTCGCCCATTTGCCGGAGCGCAGGCGCGAAGTTCAGGGCATCACCGCAAGGCCGCTTGCCGCAAATGACCTGCGGCAGGATTATCTGCGCGCAAACATCACCCGTGATGAACGGGGCAATCTGGTAGCCGACGCCAATCCGAAGCAGGATTCGTCGATGATGAAGATTTTCGCCCATGCCGACGGCCTGATCATCCGCGAAGCGCATGCGCCGGAAGTCGCCGCCGGCGAGCCTTGCCGGATTTTGCTGATCCGTCCTTTCGACTGATCCAAACAGGCGAAACATCCGTAAGCTTGGGCATGAATGCCCAAACGGAGTAGATCGTGCCAGACCATAGCCCAGCCCCCGCCATCCTCTGGTTCCGCAAGGATCTACGTCTCGACGACAACGCAGCCCTCCATGCCGCGATCGACGCCGGTGGCCCGGTCATCCCGGTCTATATCAGCGAGCCGGAGCAGCCGGATATCGGCCCGCTTGGCGCCGCACAGGCCTGGTGGCTGCATCATTCGTTGGCGGCGCTCAAGGGCAAGCTAAAGTCACTGGGCAGCGACCTGATACTTGCCTCCGGCAAGGCCGATGAAGTCATCACCGATATGGCAGGGAAAACCGGGGCAAAGACGGTTTACGTCAACCGCGCCTATGAACGCACATCGGTGGACCGCGAGATCGCCATCGCACTCAAGCATGCCGGCATCGCCATCCGCGCCTTTCACGGCCAGTTGCTGCACGATCCGAAAACGATCCGCACCGGCTCCGGCAATGCCTTCAAGGTCTATACGCCGTTCTGGAACGCCATGCAGAAGCTGCATGAGCCGCAGGAACCGATCGACGCGCCCGACACTATCCCGTCCTCCGCAAGCCATCCTCGTTCCGAATCACTCGACGGCTGGAACCTGCTGCCGACCAGGCCCAACTGGGCAAAAGGCTTTTCCGATCACTGGACGCCCGGCGAGGCTGGTGCACGCGAAAGGCTCGAAGACCTGATCGATGCCGACCTGCACGATTACAAGCGCGGCCGCGATTTCCCGGCGATCGAGGCGACCTCAAAACTTTCTCCGCATCTGGCGCTCGGCGAAATCTCTCCCGCCCGCATCTGGCACGCCACCAACGGGCTGGCCCAGAAGCATCGCGACGATCTTGTCCATTACCGCAAGGAACTGGCCTGGCGGGACTTCTGCTACAATCTGCTCGTCGAATTCCCCGAGCTGCGGACGAAGAACTGGGACGACAAGTTTGATGCCTTCGAATGGGAATTCGACGCCACCGATTTCCGCGCCTGGACAAAGGGGCTGACCGGCTATCCGATCGTCGATGCCGGCATGCGCGAACTCTGGCAGACAGGTTACATGCACAACCGGGTGCGGATGATCACGGCATCCTTCCTGATCAAGGACCTTTTGATCGACTGGCGACGCGGCGAGGAGTGGTTCCGCGATACGCTGCTCGATGCCGATCCGGCCAGCAACACCGCCAACTGGCAATGGGTGGCAGGCTCCGGTGCCGACGCCTCCCCGTTTTTCCGTATCTTCAACCCGATACTGCAGGGCGAGAAATTCGATCCCGACGGCGATTATGTCCGCCATTTCGTGCCGGAACTGAAGGACCTGCCGAAGAAATATATCCACAAGCCATTCGAGGCACCGGACCATGTTCTGGAAAAAGCCGGCGTGAAACTCGGCAAAACCTACCCGAACCCCATCGTCAATCACGGTCTGGCGCGTGACCGGGCACTGGAAGCTTACAAGAGCCTGAAAAGCTGAAGCGTACCGAAGCGAAAACGATTGGCGTTTTCACGGCTATCCGCAGCGACTAATATGCTCCTCCTGGGAAATGGAGGACAGGCCATGGCGGGACGGAAAATTGCGGTCGTCGGACTGGGCGGGATCGGTGGCGTTGCCGCCGCATGCCTTAGCCTGTCACCGGAGAACGACGTCACCGTCTGCGCCCGCAGGCAGATCGATACGCTCACCTTCGACCATCACGACGACAGTAACCGGATACAACTGAAGACGTTGACGGACCCGAACCTCGCCGAACCAGTCGACTGGGTCGTGCTATGCACCAAAGCGCAGGATGTCGCCTCCGCCGCACCTTGGCTGGAAAAGCTCTGTACCCCGAAGACGAACGTCGCCGTGCTGCAGAATGGCATTTCTCACGAAGAACGCGTCGGGCCTTACGCAGGGGGCGCCGCCGTGCTTCCCGCAATCGTTTACTACAATGGCGAACGTCTTGCCCCGGACCACGTCAGGCTCCGCCGTATAAGCGGCCACGACCTACTCGTTCCGGCAGGACCGCAATCCAATGCCTTCGCAGCCCTTTTCGAAGGCACGCCGATCGATGTCGGTATAAGCGCGGAATTCCTCACCTATCAATGGCGCAAACTGCTGGTCAACGTCATCGCCAACCCGATCACCGCCCTGACGCGCCAGAGGCTTGGCGTCTTCCAGAGATCGGACATACAGGACCTGTCTCTCGGCATTCTGCGTGAGGCTGTCGCGGTTGGCCGTGCCGAAGGTGCGCAACTGCGCGACAACGAGGCAGAGGCGATCCTCGAAACATTTCTGAGCTATCCCGCTGAAGCGGGCACCTCGATGTATTTCGATTGCCTCGCCGGACGTCCGCTGGAAATCGAGGCACTGAACGGCGCCGTGGTTGCGGCGGCCAGGCGACACGACATTTCGACGCCGTTGAATGGCGCGATGCTTGCGCTTCTTAAGGCGGTAAGTGATGCCAATGCCGCCGGGCGTGGATGAGAGACGAACAAACTCTTTCTCTGGAATGGATCGGGTTACTCAGTCCCCTCCGTGACAAGGTCTTCGAATTCCTTGTCACCTTGGAATGCCGTGAGATCGTCTTCATTCGGCTTTCCATTGAAGCGTTTGGGATCGTAAAGCTGCCTCATCAGCACACGTCGCCAGTCCATCGGATCCGGCACCAATTCGACAACCTTGCGCAACGCATCCAAAGCCAGTGTCCGAACTTTCTGTGCCTCTGCTGTGTCACTATCAAGAAATGCGTATTTCTGACCCAAGGCGCAGGCGCGATGGAGATATGTGATCACTTTGACCGGCGGATGGTCTATCAGAACCTTCGAGATGTGGATGGCCTTTTCCACGCTGTCACGCCCTGAAAGATAAAGTGCAACCAGCAATGCCTTATCGAACAATGCCTGTAGATCGGGGGTCATGCTGACCTTTCGAGCCGCAAGCTCGTTCATCGTCTCGACAAAGCCCTGATCGTTTCTTCTCACAAGCCTCAGTTCGGCCAGTCTCTGCAGCAAGTTGACGTTACCGGGTGCAAGTTTCAGAGCCTCGCGGAGGGCATCTTCCGCAACCTGAAAATTCTTGTCCTTTGCCTGAGCCACGGCCCATGTGCCGATCTGGGCGGGGCCATCGAGTTGATCCCAGGATGTCGTCGCAAGCGCCCGTTCTTCGTTTGATGGTTCCAGCAGCGTCAGAAAATGCCGTGTGCCGCCCCCTTCGATCTTTTTCCCGGTCGCCCCGTCCGACTCCGGAATATCGCCAATCAGTTTCGGCATGGATATTTTGCCGTCAGAGGCGGTTCCGGCCACCTCTTTTTCCGTCACGAGGAATATTCGGGTTACACGCGTGCGCATCTCGACATAGACGAAAAGACATGTCGACAGCAGGCTCGTAACGATGATGGCGAAAAGAAATGAACTGATCGGATGATTGGCGACCAGCCAGCGTGTTGCATTGGTTCCGTAGGGAGGTTCCAATGCCGGTATTTGTTCGTAGACAAACGCCGCAGCAAACACTGACGCTGCATGGATGGATTCAAGTATCGTTGTAAACTGAACTAGCCCGATGCCAACGATGATTTTGGTCAGCCAGTCGGATATTTCCTCAAGGCTCGTATTCGTGAAAAAAAGCTGGCTGCCGGTCTTTTCCGTAATGGCGAACTGCTGACCTTTTTCGATGCTCGCGGGTCGACGCTGAAGAACGCGCGGAATGCCGAAGATGAACCCGAAAGCGGCACCAAGAGCGGTCGCCGCAAAGATGCAGGCAAATCCCACAGAAATCGATCGAAAGAATAGCCCGAAGCTCCAGCCTTTTTCAGAAGTCGCCATGGATATTGCCATCAAGGCAACAAGGATGGAGAGGAGTAGGGCACCGGATATCGCGAGCTTCTCGATGGCCTCAAGTCCACGAGTAAAGTTTCGCTGGGCCAATCTGGCCCTGAAAAATTCCGATCTCTGAGAAAACATCATCCTGCCTCCCGATTATAGGTCAGCAGGATGATGGCAGATCAGGCTAGAGGCACAACAAAGCTGCACCTCTCAAAATACCAACCTAGGCGCGAACCGACGTGCAGCCGCGCCTGGATGCTGTCTCTTTAAACCAGCCGGCTCTGTTCGAGCGCTGCTTCGATGAAGCTTGCAAACAGCGGATGCGGGTCGAGCGGGCGGCTCTTCAGTTCCGGGTGGTACTGAACGCCGATGAACCACGGGTGATCCGGATATTCCACCGTTTCCGGCAGAACGCCGTCGGGCGACATACCGGAGAACACCAGTCCGCAGCTTTCCAGCCGATCCTTGTAATCGACATTGACTTCGTAGCGATGACGATGACGTTCCGAAATCTCGGTCGAACCGTAGATCTCGGCGATCTTCGTTTCCTTCTTCAGCGCTGCATTGTAAGCGCCGAGACGCATCGTGCCGCCGAGGTCGCCGGCTGCCGCACGCTTCTCCAGCGCATTGCCCTTGACCCATTCGGTCATAAGACCGACGACCGGTTCAGAGGTAGGGCCGAATTCCGTGGACGAGGCCTTGTCGATGCCGGCCAGATGACGGGCGGCTTCCACCACCGCCATCTGCATGCCGAAGCAGATGCCGAAATACGGCACCTTGCGCTCGCGGGCGAACTGGGCAGCCAGGATCTTGCCTTCTGAACCGCGCTCGCCAAAACCGCCGGGCACCAGAATGCCATGGACCTTTTCGAGATAAGGGGTCGGATCTTCCTTTTCGAAAACTTCCGACTCGATCCACTCGAGCTTGACCTTGACGTGGTTGGCGATGCCGCCGTGATGCAGCGCCTCGATCAGCGACTTGTAGGCATCTTTCAGGCCGGTATATTTGCCGACGATCGCGATCGTGACTTCGCCTTCCGGCGTCCTGATGCGGCTGCAGACATCTTCCCACGGGTCGAGACGCGGTTTCGGCGCGGGCTCTATGCCGAAGGCGGCCAGAACCTCGTTATCGAGGCCTTCCTTGTGGTAGGCGATCGGAACGTCATAGATATTGGCAACGTCGAGCGCCTGGATGACGGCCGATTCACGCACGTTGCAGAACAGCGAAAGCTTGCGACGTTCCGCTTCCGGGATCTCCCGGTCGGCGCGCACCAGCAGGATGTCGGGATGGATACCGAGCGCCTGCAGTTCCTTCACCGAATGCTGCGTCGGCTTGGTCTTCAATTCGCCGGCTGCTGAAATATACGGCATCAGCGTAAGGTGGACATAGATCACGGTGCCGCGCGGCAGGTCGTTATTGACCTGGCGGATCGCCTCCATGAACGGCATCGCCTCGATATCGCCGACCGTACCGCCGACTTCGCACAGAACGAAATCATAGTCGTCATTGCCCTCGGTGACGAAATCCTTGATCTCGTTCGTCACGTGCGGAATGACCTGAACGGTTGCGCCGAGATAGTCGCCGCGGCGTTCCTTGTCGATGATGTTCTTGTAGATCCGGCCGGTGGTGATGTTGTCTGTCTTGGTGGCCGAGCGCCCGGTAAAGCGCTCGTAGTGCCCAAGATCGAGATCCGTCTCGGCACCGTCGTCGGTGACGAAGACTTCGCCGTGCTGGGTCGGGCTCATCGTGCCCGGATCAACGTTGAGATAAGGATCGAGCTTTTTCAGCCGAACCCGGTAACCCCTCGCTTGAAGCAAAGCTCCGAGGGCCGCGGCCGCAATTCCCTTCCCGAGGGAAGAAACCACGCCGCCTGTGATGAATACATATCGCGCCATGGGAGTCACCGGTTACCTTTTCACACACGATTCCGCCAGCATAAATTTCGCCGATCGCTAAAACGGCTGTGGAATCTTCACAAAATAAAACCGGCAGGCTTTTGGCCTGCCGGAGATGGAAGTCTTGACCTGAGCCTTACTGGCCGGTCGGAACGCTGTTCGACGGCGCAGTGGGTGCGGCCGGAGCGGCAGGTGCCTGACCTGCTGCCGGAGCAGAAGGAGCAGCAGCGCCGGTTTCGGACGGAACACCGTTGCCTGCGGCCGGAGCCTGTGCGGGCGGTGCGACCGGTGCCGGTCCTAGCTGGTCGAGAATGCCGTTACCCGTGCCCTGCTGGCCCTGCGGAATACGGTTCAGGATATCACTCGGCTGCGAATCGTAACGAGCGAGAATGCCCAGCGCCAGCGAGGTGACGAAGAACAGCGCCGCAAGGATCGCCGTGGTGCGGGTCAGCGCATTGGCCGTGCCGCGCGCCGACATGAAGCCGGAGCCGCCGCCAATGCCAAGCCCGCCGCCTTCGGAGCGCTGGATGAGCACTACGCCGACAAGCGCAAGCACGATCATGAGATGGATGACGATCAAAACGGTCTGCATGTATCGGGTCCCTGCCCTATGCGGGCACAATCAAGAGTTTGGCGGCTCTTTACATGAGCCTATCGCGGTTTCCAAGCCTTGATTACAAGGTTTCCGCGATCAGCCCTTCATAGACCCGATAGATGGCGAGGAAGTCGGCCGCTTTCAAGCTCGCCCCGCCGATCAGAGCACCATCGACATTGGCGATGCCCATCAGCACCTCGGCATTGCCGGGCTTGACCGAACCACCGTAGAGAATCCGCATCTTTTTGCCTTCATCGCCAAAGCGCTTGGTGAGCTCTGAGCGCATGAACGCATGGGCAACCGCAATATCCTCATTCGTCGGGGTCAATCCCGACCCGATCGCCCATACGGGCTCATAGGCGATCACGGTATTTTCAGCGTTGGCGTTATCGGGAATGGAACCGTCGAGCTGTCGTTTCAGCACATCCAGTGTCTGATAGCTGTCGCGTTCGTCCGCGGTTTCCCCTATGCAGATGATGGCCGTCAGTTCAGCCTCATAGGCTGCAGAAGCCTTTGCCCGGACGAGTTGATCAGTCTCGGCATGATCGGTGCGGCGCTCCGAATGGCCGAGAATGACATGTGTCCCGAAGCAATCGGCAATCATTTCGGCTGAAATGTCGCCCGTATGCGCGCCCGAAACCTTTTGGTGGCAATCCTGTGCGCCGATCATCAACGGGCTGTCGGTGCACAGCGCCGTCGCGACATAAAGAAGCGTCGCAGGCGGGCAGATCAGTGTCTCGACCTTGTTCGACAAGGGACCGACTACCCCTTCGGCCATCGCCTTTATCTCGCCGAGTGCATCACGCGTGCCGTTCATCTTCCAGTTTCCGGCGACAAGCGGGCGAACTTCTGGGGTCATCTACTGTATCCTCCTCAATTTATCGGCAACCTCGAAACAGGACCGCCATCAATTGCTTTAAAATCCGGAAGCCCGGACAGGTCGGCATCTTTCGTACGCCGAAAAACAATCCCGTTTCAAGCGCTCGCTTCTGAAACTTCCCCGTTCGCCCGCCATAAGCGACAAATGACAAGTCTATTTTGAAATTCAAACGGTTAAGCGCCACTCCAAATCGCTTGAGCTACCCTTACACTTACCTGTGAGCAACCAGAACGAAATTGAGCACCTTGCGCCAGTCGACCATGCGGATCGGCGTGCCGTGTCCGCCCGTCTGGAAAAGCGCAAAGCGCGCAGGGTAACCGGTCGCGCGCAGCCCCCGAAAGATCTTCTCCTGGTCTTCAGCCCCGTAGACACTGTCGGCACTTCCGTGACCAAAATAGATCGGCAGCTTGAGTTTCGCGTATGGCGTTGTGGCAAGCCCTGCATCCGGCGGGCCACCAAGCAGAACCATGCCACCGAGGTAACGAACAGATTCCTTGTCGCGCACGATATTCTGGCAGATGATCCCGCCCATCGAGGCGCAGGCAAGAATGACCGGCCGGCCGGAAGACTGTTCGAACGTGTGGCGCAGCAATGCGCCGACATCCGCAGCCCCCTTGGCGTCGAATGAGCGGACGCTGACCGAATAATAGGTGCCGCCATTGCGCGCGACGAGGTTCTTCAGCCGGTTGAAATTGCCGCCGAACGAGTAGTCGTTGACACCGAGACGACGATCACCGCCACGCCCGTGAATGAAGATGACCGAAAACCGCTCGCCGGATGATGGCCCAACCCGCGTCACCTCGACATTACGGCCGCCAAGCGTCAGCGTCTCGTTTTCCTGCAGGCGGCGAACGGAGGTGTCGACATAGGCGCCACGTACCCGGCGCTCCGGCTCCTGATCCCGATCGTTGATGTCACGCAGTTCGTTATAATCCATAACCTCGTAAGCGCCGCCATCCTCGCTCTTCAACACCTTGTGGCTGGAAAACAGGTTATCCTTGAACGGCGGAATAGGCGCTTCCTGCGCCATGACGACGTCACCGAGTGATGATATCCAGACTGCGAGAAGCGCGCCGAAAACGAAATGAACTGTGGACATGCGAGATTTCATCTGGGTCCTTATGCCTTGAAAGCTTGCCTTAGCAGGGTCTAGCTAGCATTGCTGGCAATAAAAGCCGCACATGCGGCATCGCGAAAAAGCCGGATTTTTGGCAAGATCGCAAGTGATTCGAAACAATATGAGATGGGCATGGCTTCCTCCTCGGCACCTCGGCAGGCAGCAGTGAAAGACCAGATGGACGACAACAGCAACGATCTTTTCGGTGAACCCTCGGCGAATGCCCAGCCGCTTGGCGCCAAGGATATGAGCGCCAAGCCGGCTGCCGCCGCGCCCGCGCCCGCCGTCGTTGCCGAACCGTCCACGCCGCGCCCTACCCCGCTCAAGAGCGGCGGCGAGGATTACGGCGCGTCGTCGATCCGCGTTCTCGAAGGGCTTGAGCCGGTGCGTATGCGCCCCGGCATGTATATCGGCGGTACAGACGAAAAGGCGCTGCATCATCTATTTGCAGAAGTCATCGATAACTCGATGGACGAAGCCGTAGCCGGTCACGCCAATTTCATCGAAGTCCACCTCGACGCCGAAGGTTTTCTCACCGTGTCCGATAACGGCCGCGGCATTCCGGTCGAAAACCATCCGCAGGTTCCCGGCAAGTCGACGCTCGAAGTCATCATGACCAAGCTGCATGCAGGCGGCAAATTCGATGGCGATGCCTATGAGACCTCCGGCGGCCTGCACGGCGTCGGCGTCTCGGTCGTCAACGCGCTGTCGGATGTTCTCGAAGTCGAGGTCGCCCGCAATCGCAAACTCTATCGCCAAACCTTTTCCCGCGGTGTGCCGCAGGGCGGACTGCAGGAGCTCGGCGATGTGCATAACCGCCGCGGCACCCGCGTGCGCTTTCATCCCGACCCGCAGATTTTTGGCGATCGCGCCAAATTCGACGGCGGCCGGATTTTCCGCATGGCCCGTTCCAAAGCCTATCTCTTCGGCGGCGTCGAAATTCGCTGGAGCTGCGATCCCGGCGTCGTGCCGGAAGGCGGCGAGATCCCGGAAAAGGCGGTCTTCCACTTCCCCGGCGGCCTGAAGGACTATCTGGCGGCGACCCTCGGCAAGGATTTCACCGTCACTCGCGAGATTTTTTCCGGCCGCACGGAAAAGACCGGCGGCCATGGCGCGATGGAATGGGCGGTCACCTGGTATGGCGGCGATCCGGCACTGCATTCCTATTGCAATACCATTCCGACCCAGGAAGGCGGCACCCATGAGGCCGGCCTGCGCATCGCGCTGACCAAGGGTCTGAAGAACTATGCCGAACTGACCCAGAACAAGCGTGCCAAGGATATTACCACCGACGACGTGATGATTTCGGCCGTCGGCATGCTCTCGGTCTTCATCCGCGAACCGGAATTCGTCGGCCAGACCAAGGACAAGCTTGCAACCGTAGAGGCCCAGCGCCTTGTCGAAAACGTGCTGCGCGATCCGTTCGACCACTATCTCGCCGGAAACCCCAACGAGGCGGCAAAGCTGCTTGACTGGGTAATCGAACGCGCCGAAGAGCGCCTTCGCCGCCGCAAGGAAAAGGAAGTCAACCGCAAGACTGCCGTGCGCAAGCTGCGCCTGCCCGGCAAGCTGGCCGACTGCTCGCAGAATACCGCGGAGGGTGCTGAACTCTTCATCGTCGAGGGTGACTCGGCTGGTGGCTCGGCCAAGCAGGGCCGCAACCGCACCAACCAGGCCATTCTTCCGTTGCGTGGAAAAATCCTGAACGTTGGCTCTGCCAGCCGCGAAAAGCTGTCTGCCAACCAGCAGATTGCCGACCTGGTGCAGGCGCTCGGCTGCGGCACACGGTCGAAATACCGCGAGGAAGATCTTCGCTACGAGCGCGTCATCATCATGACCGATGCCGACGTCGATGGCGCGCATATCGCATCGCTGCTGATCACCTTCTTCTATCAGGAAATGCCGGAGCTGATCCGCGGCAACCATCTCTATCTGGCGGTGCCGCCGCTCTACGTCATCCGTCAGGGCGGCAAGACGGTCTATGCCCGCGATGACGCGCACCGCGCCGAACTGATGGAAACCGTATTCAAGGGCAAGAAGGTCGAGATCGGACGCTTCAAAGGTCTCGGTGAAATGATGGCCGCGCAGCTCAAGGAAACCACCATGGATCCGGCCAAGCGCACGCTGCTGCGGGTCGATATCGACGAGGTGGATTTCGAAGGCACCCGCGAGGCGGTCGACAACCTGATGGGCACCAAGGCCGATGCGCGCTTCCGCTTCATCCAGGAACGCGCCGCATTTGCCCAAAATCTCGATATCTGACGCTTGCGACCGCAGAGCACTTCCGCATTTCTTCGAAACGCGAAATTGCTCTGTCGCCTATTACGACGCAATTCCGGACGCAAAACCGGGTTCCACTTTTGCTGAAATTGCTTCAGATAGGATTGCGCGACAGGGCGCGGCGTGCTTCACCGGAAAGATCGTTTTTCGATCACCTGAACGAAGCACCCCGCCATGAAGCAGATCCTCTCCATTCAGTCCCACGTCGCCTATGGTTATGTGGGAAATCGTGCTGCCACGCTCCCCCTGCAGCGCCTCGGCCACGAAGTCACTGTCATCAATACGGTGCAGTTTTCCAATCATACCGGTTATCTGAAATGGACCGGCGAAGTGTTTTCCGCCGCCCATATCGAGAGCATTCTCGACGGGCTGGAAAGCCTCGGAGCGCTGGAAAAGATGGATGCGCTTCTGACCGGTTATCTCGGTGACCCGGCGATAGGCGAAATCATTCTCTCGGTGCTCGATCGCCTGCCGAAGGGCACAAGCTGGCTCTGCGATCCCGTCATGGGCGATGTCGGCCGCGGCTTTTTCGTCCGCCCCGGCATTCCCGACTATTTTCGCCAGAAGGCGCTCGCCCGCGCCTCGATCATCACCCCGAACCAGTTCGAACTGGAATATCTGGCGGGCCGCCAGATCCTGACACTCGAAGATGCGCGCCAGGCCTGTCGCATGATCCATGAGATGGGGCCTGAAACGGTGCTCCTTACCTCGCTCATCCATGAAGGCGCAGGCGACGATGAAATCCAGATGCTAGCCTCGTCGAAATCGGGCGAACAGTTCCTTGTCACCACGCCGCGCCTGCAATTCGATCCGGCGCCAAATGGCGCAGGAGACTGCACCTCCGCACTTTTCCTCGGTCACATCCTGTCCGGCGCACCGCTCGATCAGGCTCTGTCGAAAACCGCGTCGAGCATTTTTGCGCTCTTTGAAAAAACGCTTGCCGCCGGCCGGCGCGAATTGAACATGATCGCCGCACAGGACGATTTCGCCCGCCCGGCACCTCTGGCGGTGATGGCGCTTTAACGCGTCTCCAACAGCTTAGTGACGGCGGAGATCAGTGCCTCCGCCTCATACGGCTTGCGCACGATCGGCGCAGTCAGGTTGGCCGGTATGATCGAGCGATCGCTGTATCCGGTGGCGAATACGAAAGGCACGCCGCGCCGCACCAGCTCCTCGGCGATGGGGAGCGATGTGCCGGATCCCAGATTGACGTCGAGAATCGCGACGTCGGGAGTAAATCCCCTCAGCCTGCGCAATGCTTCGGAAACGGATGGCGCCGTCGTCACCTTATTGATCCCGTGCTCGGCCAGCATGGATTCGACATCGGCGGCAATCAGCATCTGGTCCTCGACCAGCAGGAATTCCTTTTCCGCCAGATGCGGTGTTTCGAGCCTTTCCGTTTCGACCCTATCGACATCACCGACCCGAACGGTCGTGACATCATCATCGCCATGCAGATGTTTCGATGGCACGACGAAACGCGCCTCGATCCCGGTTTCGGGATAGCCCACTTCTGCCTCGCCATCGAGTTCATAAGGGATGCTGCGGCCGATCAGAACGCTGCCGAAACCGCTTCTGCTCGGCAGATTCACCGCTGGCCCGGCGCTTTCGATCCAGCTCAATTCGCAAGCGCCCGATTCGAGCCTCGTCCATCGAACATCGAGCCTGCCGCCCGGCACCGAAAGCGATCCGTATTTGGCGGCATTGGTCGACATTTCATGCAGCACCAGCGCCATGACCGAAAATGCCCGGCTGTCCAGCCAGATGCGCGGTCCCTCCAGCGCCACGGAGCGCGTACCTTCCATGTAAGGTCGCAGTTCGGCCTCGAGCAGATCCAGAAGAGCCCCGCCGTCGCCACCGCGCACTACCTGGTCATGCGCGAATGCCAGCGCCTGGATGCGCCCCTTCAGCGAGCCGACATAATCGCCAAGGCTACGTCCGCTTTCCACCGGATGGCCGACCAACGCCTTGATGATCGACAGGATGTTCTTGACGCGATGGTTGAGTTCCTCGTTGAGCATCCGCTGGCGCACATCCGCCTTGCCGCGTTCTTCGGCCAGCATTTCGTTGTGGTGCAGGACGATCTCGACGAGAACCGCGCGAATCGCTTCGCCAATTTCCCGGTCGCTGTCGGTCCAAGGCTGAGCCTGAAGCCGGACAGTTTCCTTCCAGATCGCAAAGCTTTTACGTGGTGTCAGCCGGTCGCCCATCGGGCCGGTTACATAGGATTTATCCGGATTTCCGGCCCAATCCAGCGTCTGCACAACTTCCTTGCGGAAGAAGAAAAGATAATCTCTCGGCCGCTGCGAAAGCGGGATGGCAAGCACGCCGCAGGCATCGTCCGGTGAGATGCCGGATTGTGGAATAGCGTGAGAAAGCTGAAAGGTCGACCACACCTTGCCGCCGGTCAGCCTGCCGATCTCGTCCGCCAGTTCGGCGATCATCTCAAGCGGAGGTGTGGTTCCCAGGCTCGTCCAGACGCCATCGAGCCACAAACCGACCCCGTCGCAGGGCAGCATGGTTGCAAACGCCTCCAGCGATCCGCGCAGCAATACGCTGATATCACGATGATGCGATGCTTCCTGCAAAAACCTGTCCAGCGAACGTCGCGCAACACTCGCCGTCTCGTGCAGTTCCTTCTGCCTGAGCGCCGACAAATGCAGCGAGAAGAATTCACCGAACGTTTCCGCCGCCACCCTCTGCGGCATGGAGAGGATCTTTGGAGAATAGTGATGGCAGGCGATCAGCCCCCAGAGCTTGCCATCGACCACGATCGAGATCGACATCGAAGCGCCGACGCCCATGTTGCGCAGATATTCGCAATGGATCGGCGAGACGCTGCGCAGATGCGCGAAGGAGAGATCGAGCGGCTGGTTGTCCTCGTCCAGTTCGGGCACGACCGGCACACGCTCATAGTTGGCGTCGCAAATCACGCGGATCGTGTTCTTTATGTA
Organism: Neorhizobium sp. UBA3556; assembly: GCA_002376235.1. GTDB lineage: Bacteria > Pseudomonadota > Alphaproteobacteria > Rhizobiales > Rhizobiaceae > Neorhizobium. The sequence continues at coordinate 500,716 of DFNX01000016.1, forward strand.
GAGCGCCCGTGCCTGAACCGGGATATCGCCCGCCGGAAAATACTGACCGCGAAAACTCTCAAGATCGCGCCTTTTATATTCGCTGATGACCTTGCCGGAGCCGTCCTGCTCGAAACGGTAGACCATGACGCGGTCATAACCCAGCATCGCATACATCAGCCGCGTGGCACTCTGCACCAGTCGGTCGAGGCTCGATACGTTGCGGATCCGGCTGATCAGCATGCGCGCGACTTCGAGCGGCTGGTCGGTATCGCTGGATGCCGGCTCGAATTCGAGAATCACTTTTTCGCCATTACGGTGAAGCGCGATATCCATGGACTTGCCCGTAGCAAGCTTCAGCGCGTGACGCAGCGCAGGCCGGGCGGGATCGTCGGATGTCGCAAGCGCGTTCCGAAGCGTATGGGCAACCTCACCGCCCAATACCGTCTCCAGCCTTTCGCCGATCACGGGTGAGCTGATACCCAGCATCTCGGCTAGATTGGCGGAATGCTGCAGGATAACGGAACCCACGCCATCACAGACCATCAGGCAACCATGCGGCTGAATGGAACCGGGGATATGAATAGGTTCACGGTCGCAGTTGGTAAGGTTGACCGCTTCATTCTGACGCATAAATTTTCCCTTGAAGCTCCCGTCCCGCCGATGGCACACAGGGCTCCTATTCCTCACGCGTCATTGTCCAGACCCGCAAGATGTTTAAAACGTACCCGTGTTAAATGGAGCGGTATCGCCAATTGGCAATTTCATATTTCTATCGCATCCAAGCGTTACCGCAAGTAAGGAAGTAGCGTTTTAATGAATCGGTGCGAAGCTTGTTTTCAAGATCTCCGCTGGCCATATAGGAGCCAGATTTAGACAGGAATCCATGGTGAACCGCAGCAGCAATCGAAAAGGCACCGAGCCGCGTTGGCTTGGCCCCGTCAGTCCGAACAGGATTGCCCTGATCTCTCCGATTTCGGCTGCGCGCTGGCTGCTGATAATTGTCGCCGCCGCAGCCATCTATTTCTTTCACGGCTTTATGGTTCCCGTTCTTGCGGCCCTGGTGATCGGGTTTGCTAGCTGGCCGCTTTATCGCCGCCTGCTCGCTCGTGTCGGTGGCAACACCACGATCGGCGCGACGCTGGCGATCATCTTCATCGTCCTATTCATTGTTATCCCCATCAGCATCGGGGCATCCTACGCTGCCCGAGAGATCGCCGAATGGTTCCGTTGGGCCGTCGAAGTCAATCGGAACGGCGCGCCTCCTCCGATCTGGATTACCGGCTTGCCCTTCGCAGGCGAATGGCTCGGCACTCAGTGGACCCGCCATATCGGCGCACCGGGCGCGGTCGGAGAACTCGCGCAGCTCATTAGCGGCGCCAATATCGGCGCCATCTATCACGGCGTGCTTGTCGCTGGTAACAGCGCCTTCCACATCATGCTGACACTGCTGTTCATGCTGATCGCGCTGTTTTTCGTCTATCGCGACGGCGCATCCTTCAGCACACAGATCGATCTTTTGGGCGAACGCATCTTCCCCAACCGCTGGGAGCGGATTTCCCGCGTTGTTCCGGCCACGATCAGCTCCACCGTCACCGGCATGACGCTCATCGCCATTGGTGAAGGCATCGTGCTCGGCATCGCCTATTGGATCGCCGGCGTTCCCTCGCCCGTCACATTCGGCGTTTTGACCGGCATCATGGCCCTCATTCCGGGCGGCGCACCGCTCTCCTTCACGCTAGTGTCCGCCTATCTCGTCGCCAATGGCTCTTATGTTGCTGGTGCCGGCCTGTTCGTCTGGGGCAGTGTCGAACTTTTCATTGTCGACAAGACATTGCGGCCGCGCCTTGTCGGAGGCCCGATTAAACTGCCCTTCCTGCCGACCTTTTTCGGCCTTGTCGGCGGCGTCAAGACGATGGGCTTTCTCGGCCTCTTCATCGGACCGGTCCTGATGGCGCTCGTCGTGTCGATCTGGCGCGAATGGATTCGCGAGGTCAAGATCGCGGATGTGACGGAAGCCGAACAGCCATCCGATCCCGAAGTGGCGCTTGCGAAGGAAGACGTCCCTCCAGTGCGCAAGGCTTCCAGTCCGTAAGGTATATCAGCCTCTGCTCAGCCTTCATCGGGCCATGATCGTCACCATAAGGTCCCCAAAACCTTCTGGAGATTCCGATGAACGCTGCCCTTGTTGTCATGACCATTCTCGGCTGTAACGACAGCGGGACCGACTGCCATTATATCGCGACTGCTCAGGAACGCTGGCCGACGGTCGCGCTGTGCGATTCCGTTTCGGAAGATCATCTGCCGACCTATGCGAACGAGCCCTATCCGGTTCTGATCGCGGTCTGCCAGGACCCGCAGGTCGCAGGCATACCGGATGTTGGACCGATTCCCGTCACGCGCCCCTCCTCCGCCCCCGCGCAGCAGACTGCAGAGGCCGGCTCGGACGGCGCATCGACAAGCGGTGGGATCGAGATACCTCAGGCTGCCGAGGTTACGCCTGAAGAGGCCGAGACGCTGGCAGGACGCGCCATCCAGCGCGTGCGCAACGTGCTCCCCACCACCGAGGGGGTCAAGACGCTGATGACGAAACCGGTCCGTCTCGTGGAAGGCGGTTATTCCTGGGTCGCCCGCAAGTTCGATCGCTGAACCATGCCTAGGCGAGGTTTGGGCATTCAGGCGACGAGAGAGACATCCGCTGCATAGGTGCGCGCACTGCGGCGCATCTCGCCGCGATGAAGAAGGTCGACCATATCCAGCAATTGCCCGATCGCGCCGCCATCGCCACGAGAGCCTTCGAACCGCTCAAGAAGCGCGAAATAGCAGGTATCGAGACCGCCGCCGGCCGCTGCGCGCCGCCAGAGAAACACCGCTTCCACGAAGACGGCGACAATATCCCGTCCGATTCCTGCTGCTTCAAACAACGCCCGGACGGCATGCACCCTGCCGGTTGCGAGGATGGCGCGTACGCGACGCTCTTCGAGCGAGACCAACGACATGATCGCGGACGCGAAGAAATCGACTTTGCCGCTGCAAAGCGCATGGATGAGAAGCGCCGGGGTCAACCGACCGCTGGCCTTCAGATGTTCCACCAGCTCGGGAATTTCGTCCTGGGAAATCGACCCCGCGATCGCAACCGCGGCCTCGTCTCCGGCTTCACGCGTGACAATGTCGATCCGTTTGGCGCCGATCGTCCGGGTGACGAGATCCGAACCGGCAAGCGCCGCCGCCACATGCGCGACCAGCATATGCCGCGCGTCGGCTGGAAGATTACCGCGGTCGAGCAGCAGGTGACGGACATCCGCCATATGGCCGAAACGCTCCGCCATACGGCGCAGGGAAATACGGCTGATAGAGGCTGTCTCGTTTTCCAGAAGAAGGATGATCTCGGGTCCATCGCCCACTTCGGCAACGGCTGCAGCGGCGCTATAACCGAGCGAGGGCCGTGCCGCGACCAGCGAACGCGTCAACGAATCGCCACGGCCGGCAAGTTCGACCAATTCGGCATCACGCAGGACCGGTGAACAGGCGATCACCGTGCAGGCGATTTCCGGCTGGTCTTCGGCAAGAGCCATGATGATGGCGCGCGGCGCGGCATCGGACGATGCCAGCGCCTGCGCAAGCGAAAGCCTCACCTTCGGTGACGGATCGTCGAGCAAATAGGTCATTGCCATCATCGCGGCGCGATGCTCTTCGGCTCCGAGCGACGATTGCACGAATGCCTTGGCAAGCGCGCTTGCAGCCCTTGCCCGATCGCCGGTCCTTGCCGTTTCAGCCCAACGTAGAAATGCCTGTACGATCACAATGCGCCCCGGAAATCTGGCCGACGCCTCAACGGCCCGACTTGCCGAACGCTAGTTCGAAAAGGTTAACATTGGTTCACCACGTTTGTTAACCGCGATTTCGCGCCTCTCCTATCGGGTCGGGCGCGAGATCTGGAACACATCCGTACCGCCATCCGCGTAATCCATATATCCCATGCGGGCGATCGGCCGGGCGAGGTCCATGGCGATTCGCCCGTCGCGAATGATCTCCTCGCTGATATGGATGCCGACAACCTGGCCGAAGACCATGAAGGATTGCGATTTTTCGCCATCGAGCCCCTTCGGCTGGATGATCTCGGTCAGACGGCATTCCAGCGCGGTATAGGCTTCTGCCACATAAGGCGCATCGACCACCTGCCCCATTGCCGCGGTCAGGCCGGCCAGCTCAAACTCGTTGACGCCGTAATCGACCGGCGCCGAGGATGCGTTGACGTGTTCGGCCAGATGCCGGCTTGCTAGACTTGCAGTGAACACGCCCGTCTCCTCGGCGTTCCTCAAACTATGTTTGCGCCCCGACGACGAGAACATCACAAGTTTCGGCGTATCGGACACGATGTTGAAGAACGAGTAGGGCGAGAGGTTGAACGACCCGTCCCTTCCCTTCGTGCCGATCCAGCCGATCGGTCGAGGCGCCACGATCGCCTTGAAGGGATCGTGCGCCATGCCGTGATCATTCGTGTCCGTACGGTAAAACATACTGGTTACGTCTCAGGCGTAGGTGACGATATCGGAAAGCTGTGGGCGCGGCCGGTCCGGGGTCGGAAAATCGCTGGAACCGATATGGATGAAACCGGCAACCTTTTCGCCTTCCTTCACACCCAGAGCCTTCAAGGCCTTTTCGTCATAAGAAACCCATTCCGTGCGCCAGTTGGCGACATAGCCGCGTGCCTCGCAGGCCATCAGCATGTTGAGGCAGACAGCGCCGGCAGACAGAACCTGCTCCCATTCCGGGATTTTTGCATGCGGCGCCGCCGTGCTGATCACGCCGACGACCAGCGGCGCACGGGTGAAGCGCACGCGCTCGGCTTCCTTCGCCGCGTCTGTCATTTCACCATTCTGTGCAGAAACGATTTCGAGAAAGGTTTCGCCGAGCGAAATGCAGACATCGCCGCGATAGACGACCAACCGCCAGGGCGCGATCTTTCCATGGTCAGGCACACGCACGGCTGAGGTGAGAATATCATTCAGTTCCGCCGCATCCGGAGCCGGCCCCTTGATCTGTGCAACCGGAGTGGAGTGGCGTTCACGCAGATAATCGATCAGCTTTACGTCATTGTTCATGTCGAATTGTCCATTTGGTGGGGTGTGCCAAGAGGTCTGGTAGTCCAATCGGTGGGATGTGGTAGAATAAGGCCTTGAATTTGCCTTTCCCATGGTCTTCAAGTGGCCAGTTAGAAAACAAGAGTCAATCGGTCATCGAATGTCAGGCATCTCCCTTGCTCGCTTTGTAATCCTTGCGGAAGCACTGCTGCTTCTCCTGGCGCCGGCAAGCCATGCGCAGGAAGGTGACGCGTTCAAGACGTTCCGGCAACTCGACAGCTCCGCCAAGATGCCGAAGCTGAACGCCTTTTCTCCGTCGTCGATCCTGCCCCAGAGCGCGGTTGCCAAGGACGTGCGCTTCAGCGCCAAGCTGACCAATACCGGCGATGTGATGCAGGAAGGCCTCGCCTGGCGCGTCTTCAGCCCGATTGCCGGCGAAGACGGCAAGCTGCCTCTGGTGGCAAGCTCGAATGGCGGCTCTGCCGATTTCCAACTGGCGCCCGGTGACTATTTCATCAACGTCGCCTTCGGCCGCGCGGGAATCACCAAGAAATTGACCGTTCCTGCCGAAGGCAATGTCTCCGAACAGACGCTCGTGCTCGATGCGGGCGGTTTCGTGCTTAATGCCGTTGCTGGAACCGACCAGAGAATACCGCCGAACCAGCTCAGCTTTTCTGTTTACTCGTCAGAGGTTCGCGAAAATGGAGACCGCGCACTGGTCATGTCGGACGTCAAGCCGAATACGATCGTGCGGCTGAACGCCGGCACCTATCATATCGTGTCCGATTATGGCGATGTGAACGCCGTGGTGCGTGCCGATATCCAGGTCGAGGCCGGCAAGCTGACCCAGGCGGTTCTGCAGCACAAGGCAGCCCAGATCACCCTCAAACTGGTCTCGCAAGCCGGCGGCGAAGCGATTGCCGATACCGCTTGGTCAGTGCTGACGGAAGCCGGCGACGTGGTGAATGAAAGCGTCAGCGCCTTTTCGACCATGGTGCTTTCTGAAGGCAATTATCTCGCCGTTGCCCGCAACAAGGACAAGACCTACCAGCGCGAATTCAGCGTCAAGGCCGGCCGCAACACCGATGTCGAAGTATTGATGCGCAATCCGCGCAATAGCGGCGAGACAGCGGCGGTGGAAACGCAGGACTGAAAAGCGAGCGACTGGTCTGCACCAGATGTAGTTGCCGCTTTCCCGCTCGCCAATCCTGTGATGAAATTTGCCCGTCGATATAACGGGGAATTCGAGATAGTGATCAGACTGGCAGTCGCAGCGGACGAGAATGATATCAGGACCTGCGCGGACGGCGCCTATACCCGCTACATCGCGGTGATCGGCCGACGTCCGGCACCGATGGACGCCGACTTTGCAGCACAGATCGCCGCTGGCCACATCCATGTCTCGACCGGTCCTGCCGGAGAACTGCAGGGCTTCATCGTCTTTTTCGTCGAGAACGACCACCTCATGCTGGAAAATGTCGCCGTGATGCCTGCCGCCGCCGGCAAGGGTGTCGGCAAAACGCTGATCGGCTTTTGCGAGGACGAAGCCCGCCGCCTCGGCCTCTCCACCGTGCAACTCTACACCAACGAGAAGATGGCAGAGAACCTGTCGATCTATCCGCGCCTCGGTTATGTCGAGATCGATCGCCGTACGGAAAACGGCTTCAACCGGGTCTATTTCGAGAAAAGGCTAGGCCTCGCATAGAGGACCGCGGGCCAGTTTCATCTCTGGCCGACAGAAGGGAGGAGAACGGAATGCGCAGAGACTTCGATCCCGACACCTTCAAGCCCGATGGCAGAGCGCCCACCAAGGGCATGGTTTTCGATCCGAAGGCCGAGGGCGCATGGCGCGGCTCCCTATTCGGCGAGGTGATCAACGGCCCGGTTACCGTTCTCGCCTATGGCAATGACACGCCGGGACAAGGGCCAAAGCTGCATGTCCATCCCTATGACGAGACCTTCATCATCATCGAGGGACGCGCGCGCTTTTTCGTTGGTGATGTCGTGATCGAGGCCGAAGCCGGAGAAGCCGTTCTGGGACCGGCTGGTGTGCCCCACCGCTTCGAGAATATCGGCACCGGGCGGCTTCAGACGATCGACATCCACCACTCCATCCGTTGGATACAGACGGATCTGGGTTAGGATCAGGCTGCTTCTTTTCGTAACGCCTGACGCCGCTCCTGAAACTTCGCCAGCCGCGAACGCCTGACCGGGCGCATCGAAAACACTGCATCATAGAGCACAGTCAGCAGGTCCTTCCGTTCCTTGATGCTCGAAAGTTCTTCCCAAGTCATCATCGCCCCGACCCGGGCCCGGATCGAGCTGCCGGAAAGTCGCTTGAACTCCCGGATCAGAAGCGACAGGCGTAAAGTCAGCGACAGCTTGCTGGCAATGTGAAAAAGCGGACCGTTCTGGCCTTCGAAATAGATCGGCACGACATCGGCCTTGGCCGTCTGCACCAGTTTTGCCGCGAAAATCTTCCAGGGCAGGTCCTGCGCCACACCGAAACCTTTCTTTGCGGTGGCGACGCCACCGGCGGGAAAGATGATGATGGTGACACCATCCTTCAGAAGTTTCAGCGCTTCGTGGCGGGTCTGCATGTTGATCGCCAGCGCCTCCTTGGTTTCTTCGAAGGATACCGGAAGCGAATAAGGCGCCATTTCCGGCACCTTCAGAAGCTCATCGTTGATCAGAACCCGGAACGGTCGGCCGAGCTGTTCGGCCATTGCCAGAACGGCAATCCCGTCGCCGATGCCAAAAGGATGGTTGGCGACGATGACGAGCGGACGTGTCTGGTCCACGACCGGGATCCACTCTCCCTGCACGTCGAGTTCGACATCGATGAGGTCGAGCATCTTGCCGAACACGCGATCGGTTTTGCCGACGATGTCCTTGCGCCAGATGTCATAGAGACGGGCATAACGGTCGCGGCCGGAAAGGCCTTCGATCGAGCGGATGAACCAGCGTTTCAGCTTGGCATCCCGCTCGTTGGCGTAGGAGAGTTCCTTGAAGCGCATGTCGTCTCCGCGGGATCTCCGCCATTGATGAGAAGCACAGAATATTTCAGATCAATGACAAAATTCTGACAGCGCCCACACAGGGCGGGCGCTGTCGATATTCAGGCTCAGGCAGCCTTGACCTTGGCAGCCTTGCGGCGCTTGACGTCCGGCGGCGTAGCCTCATCCACCAGCGATGTCAGCGCTTCGTCGAGCGACATCGAGGTCTGCGCCTGCGAGCCGAGGCGACGGATGTTGACCGAACGCTGCTCTGCTTCCTGGCGGCCGCAGACGATGATGACCGGGACCTTGGCAACCGAGTGCTCGCGGACCTTGTAGTTGATCTTCTCGTTGCGGAAGTCGGTCTCGACCTGCAATCCTGCCTCGCGCAGCTGCTCGGCAACCTCACGACCGTAATCGTCGGCATCCGAGGTGATCGTTGCAACGACGACCTGCGTCGGCGCAAACCACAGCGGCATGTGACCGGCGAAGTTCTCGATCAGGATGCCGAGGAAACGTTCCATCGAACCGCAGATGGCCCGGTGGATCATCACCGGCTGGGTCTTTTCCGAGTTCTGGTCGATATAGAAGGCACCAAAGCGTTCCGGCAGGTTGAAGTCGACCTGCGTCGTGCCGCACTGCCATTCACGGCCGATGGCATCCTTCAGCGTATATTCGAACTTCGGACCGTAGAACGCGCCTTCGCCCGGCAGGATGCCGGTCTTGATGCGGCCGCCCGACTGTTCCTCAATCGTCTTCAATACGTCGGTCATGACGCTTTCGGCGCGATCCCACAGATCATCGGTGCCGACGCGCTTTTCAGGACGGGTCGAAAGCTTGACGACGACTTCCTCGAAACCGAAGTCTTCGTAGACCGACAGGATAAGCGCGTTGATGCGCAGGCATTCCGCCGCAAGCTGCTCGTCGGTGCAGAACACATGTGCGTCGTCCTGCGTGAAGCCGCGCACGCGCATCAGGCCATGCAGAGCACCCGATGCTTCATAGCGATGCACGAGACCGAATTCGGCAAGGCGGATAGGCAATTCGCGGTAAGACTTCAGACCATGCTTGAAGATCTGCACGTGACCCGGGCAGTTCATCGGCTTCAGCGCGAATACGCGGTTATCCGCTTCTTCGTCCTTCGGGTGAGTGAAGGCGTAGGCGGATTTTACGGCGAACATGTTTTCCTGGTACCAGCCCCAGTGACCCGACGTTTCCCAGAGCGAAGCGTCGAGCACCTGCGGTGCGTTGACCTCTTCATAGGTACCGGCGAGACGGCGGCGCATATAGGCCGTCAGCGTCTGGAACATGCGCCAGCCCTTGCCGTGCCAGAACACCACGCCCGGACCTTCTTCCTGGAAATGGAAGAGATCCATCTCGCGACCAAGCTTGCGGTGATCGCGCTTTTCGGCTTCGGCCAGAACATGCAGATACTGGTCCAGCTCTTCCTGGGTTGCCCAGGCCGTTCCGTAGATGCGCGTCAGCATCGGCTTGGTGGAATCACCACGCCAGTATGCGCCGGCAACTTTCATCAGCTTGAAGGCGGTGCCTATCTGGCCCGTCGAGGCCATATGCGGACCGCGGCAGAGGTCGAACCAACCGCCCTGATTGTAGATCTTCAGCTCCTGGCCTTCCGGGATCATGTCGACCAGTTCGACCTTGTAGGCCTCGCCTTTGTCGGCAAAAACCTGCTTGGCCTTGTCGCGCGACCAGATTTCCTTGGTGAAGGCGGCATTCTTCTGAATGATCTCCTTCATCTTCTTTTCGATCTTCGGCAGATCCTCCGGCGTGAAGGGCCAGTCTTCCTGAGAGTCCGGGTGGACGCGCTTGAAGTCGTAGTAGAAACCGTTCTCGATGACCGGGCCGATCGTCACCTGCGTGCCGGGCCACAGATCCTGCACGGCCTCGGCCATGACGTGGGCGGCATCGTGACGGATGAGTTCCAGCGCACGCGGATCGGTGCGGGTGACGATCTCGATCCGACCGTCGGCGACGGGATCGGAGAGATCGCGCAACTCGCCATCGAGCGCGATTGCCACGGCCTTCTTGGCCAGCGACTTGGAAATGGATTCGGCAACGGCAAGGCCGGTCGTGCCCGCGTCATACGCGCGAACGGAGCCATCGGGAAATGTAAGGGAAACGGACATCTGAATTCTCCTGTCCAGTCCCGCCAACGAATGCGGGTGGTCAAAAAAGGACCGCGCGGTTTTTAAGGCGCGGCATCGAACGCGTGCGTGATAGTCAAAAATCGCTGCGGAGTAAAGATTAAGGGGCCTTTCGCCCGAAGCGCCAGAGCCGCCACGGCAGCCATTGCCGATAACCAATTTCGAGCTCCTCCGGCACCGGATCAAGCCCGGAGGTTCCGCCCGGCCCGCAACGTCCGACCCGAAACAGCGTCAGCCAGAACCCGGACCAGAAACCGTATCGCGCGAAGGCTTCGTAGCCGTATTCCGAACAGGTCGGGATATGGCGGCAAGAATTGCCGATGAAGCCGGAGAGAGTGAGCTGGTAGAGGCGGATGAAGCCCATGCCGAACAGGCGGCCCGGCGTCTTTCGAAACGGGCCTTGCCAGTTGCGGGAGAAACCTCGCGACGCTGGTTTTTGATGGTTGCAGTCGGGGGAGCTGCACATCAGGCGTCTCCGCCTGAGGCATTCGCTTCCCGTCTTCCGTTTGCGCCGGCCCGCCCCCCTCTGCCCTGCCGGGCATCTCCCCCACAGGTGGGGAGATCGACTCGTGGCAAGCGTCTTGCCAAACAAAGAATTCGTTTTAGCAGTCCATTGAGATCTACGGGAGGTCGAGCGCGCGCCCCCAGCTGATCTCCCCCCCTGAGGAGGAGATGATCGGCAGGCCAGAAGGGGGGAGCCACGGCAACCAACCTCACACCTCCAGCTTGTCCGCCTGCTTGGCCTCAATCTGGTCGACCGCATCCACCACCGCATCAAAGGTCAACATCGTCGAGGCGTGACGGGCCTTGTAGTCCTTTACCGGCTTCAGATACCGCATATCCTCGAAACGACCGACCGGACCTTCGCCGCCATCTGTCAACATCGCCAGCATGTCGAGGCGCGCCTGACGCAACTCGCCGGCCGTCGCGCCAACCACATGCAGCGCCATGACCGCCGATGACGCCTGCCCGAGCGCGCAGGCTCTGACTTCGTGGGAGAAATCCGTCACCACGCCGCCATCAAGCTTGAGATGAACCCGCACTTTCGAGCCGCAGAGCTTGGAATGCTTCTCGCATGTCGCATCAGCGTCAGCAATGACGCCCGCTCGCGTGATATTGCCGGCGAATTCGAGGATCTTCTGATTGTAGATGTCGTCCATGCGATGCGTCCGTTTCGTCGTGATCCGCGCCGATGATCCAGTGAACGGATCGTCGCGTAAAGCCTCTATGGAATAGAGCCTTGAATGCCTATATGTGATGCCTTGAGCCGATGATCAATAAAACAGGTTTTTGCCAATTTTGACCGTTGGCGGAAGAGAATACCTTGTCAAAAGCCCCGCCAGCGATCAGATACGGGCCTTGAGACAGGTTTGAATGGCGCAAACTCATTGATATGAGGCGCCGGAATAACGGTAATAACACACCCGAATGTATGTCGGATGCGGCCTTGAACCGCATCGGGAGACAATAGATGGATGCGATTGTGAAGAATTTTCCGGCTCAGGGCCAGGAACAGGTTAAGGACAAGGCACAGCAGCCGGTTCGTCCGACCCAGCAGGAAGCCGAAGAGGCAGTTCGCACGCTGTTGCGCTGGGCAGGCGACGATCCGGCACGCGAAGGCCTGCTCGACACGCCGACCCGCGTTGCCAAAGCCTATCGCGAACTGTTTGCTGGCTATGACCAGTCATACGAAGAAGTCCTCGGCCGCACGTTCGAGGAAATGTCGGGCTTCGATGATATCGTTCTCGTGCGCGATATTCCCTTCTTCTCCCATTGCGAACATCACATGCTGCCGATCAAGGGCATGGCAACGGTCGCTTACCTGCCGAACGGTCCGGTTCTCGGCCTGTCGAAGATCGCCCGCGTCGTCGAGATTTTCGGCCGTCGACTGCAGACTCAGGAAAACATGACGGCGCAGATCGCCAACGCCATTCAGGACACCCTGAAGCCGCGCGGCGTCGCCGTCCTCATCGAAGCTGAGCACATGTGCATGGAAATGCGCGGCGTGCAGAAGCAGGGCTCCCGCACGCTGACCACCACGTTCACCGGCGAGTTCAAGACCAATCCGACCGAGCAGGCGCGCTTCTTCACGCTCGCCCGCAACAGGTGATTGCACAGGTTGCTGCCATGAGCATTTCGGAATTCCCTGCTCCCTCCGCCAACAAGGCCGAGCTTGAGGGGGCTGGCCTTTTCACGCCGCGCTTCGACGGCGACGGCCTGATCACCGCTGTCGTCACCGATGCGCGCGACGGCGAATTGCTTATGGTCGCGCATATGAATGCCGAGGCATTGCGGCTGACTGTCGATACCGGCATCGCCCATTATTACAGCCGCTCGCGCAAATCGCTCTGGAAGAAGGGCGAGACGTCGGGAAACCTGCAGACCGTGCACGAGATCCGTACCGATTGTGATCAGGACGCGATCTGGCTGAAGGTTTCCGTTGCAGGCCATGACGCCACCTGCCACACCGGCCGCCGCTCGTGTTTCTATCGGGCAGTAACAAAAGATGACGACAGGACCATCCTTGAAATCAGGGATGATGCGCGTCATTTTGATCCTGAAGCCGTGTATTCCAGCAAGCCGACCGAATAGGTAACCCGCCTCGTTCTGATCCAGCTGTCGCCAGAGTAAACGCTTTCGAAACCATCCGATGCGTTAATTAGCGATTACGCAATGATCGGCTCAGGAGGGTATGGATCAATGCTGAACTGGACTTGGAACCGTCAGGATCGTCAGTCCGCATCGCAGGATGCGGGCACGACAGGCGTGGAAAACCCGACGCCGCCTGCCGTGATCGTCCCTCCCCGCAAAGCAAAACTCTCGCTTGCCCTTGGTGGCGGTGCCGCCCGCGGCTGGGCCCATATCGGCGTGCTTCGGGCGCTCGATGAAGCCGGCATCGAAGTCGGCATGATTGCCGGCACCTCGATCGGCGCGCTGGTCGGCGGCTGTTATCTTTCCGGCAAGCTCGATGAACTCGAAGCGTTTGCCCGCTCTCTCACCATGCGCCGCATCGCAGCACTTCTCGATCTCACCATCGGCGGCGGCGGCCTGCTTGGCGGAATGCGGCTGACCAAGCGGATGCAGGAACATCTCGAAGGTCTCAGCATCGAGGATCTCGACCGTCCTTTCGTTGCCGTTGCCACCGAACTCCTGACCGGTCATGAAATCTGGATTTCAAGCGGCTCGCTGATCACCGGCCTGCGCGCATCCTATGCCCTGCCCGGCATTTTCGAGCCGGTGAAATGCAACAACCGGACGCTGGTCGATGGCGCGCTGGTCAATCCAGTCCCGACCTCCGTCTGCCGCGCCTATGAGCAGCCGCTCGTCGTGGCGGTGAACCTCAACTACGACATTTTTGGCCGCTCGGCGGTGGTCAAGCACAATGCCAGTGTCCAGACATTCGATGAAGTGATCCGTGAAAAGTCGGATGCAGCCCGCGTCGGCATGACCGCAACGATGGTGCAGGCGTTCAACATCATCCAGGAACGCATCTCGCGTGCTCGCCTTGCAGGTGATCCGCCGGATCTGGCGCTTCATCCGCGCCTGAGCGATATCGGCCTTTCGGAATTCCACCGCGCCGGTGAAGCGATCGAGCGCGGCTACGAGGAAACCATGGCGCAGATCGGCGCCTTGAAGCGCATGCAAGAAGTCTTCGCCCGCTGACACGGGCGAAGCAGTTTTCAGATCGCACCATCGCGGTTCAGCTGGCGATGTAGGCCTTCATCTGCTCGGCTTCGTGCTCGACCTCACGCATGCGGGCCTTGACCACGTCGCCGATCGAAATGATCCCGGCGAGCTTTCCATCGGTTTCGACCGGAACGTGGCGGAAACGACCGGCGGTCATCATTTCCATGACCTCGTCCACCGTCTGCTCCTCACGACAGCGTGTCACACCTGTTGTCATCATCGCCTGAACCGGCCTTTCCAGCGCGGCAACGCCGTGGGTCGCAATCGTTCTGACCAGATCACGTTCAGTAAAGATGCCGGCGATACGTCCCTCAAGACCCGCCACCACAACGGCGCCGATCTTTTTTTCGTTCAGGACCGTAGCAACCTCCAGCAGCTTGCGGTCGGGCTCGACCGTCTGAACTGCGCGTCCCTTGGCATCAAGCATCATCTTCACGGTAGTCGACATGCCTTCTCCTTACCAATCCACATGGCCAAACAACGTACCGGACCTCTCCTCCTCCGAGAATTCCGGCACCTTCTCCATACATCTGGAATTGTAGATCGGCCTTATGACGAGTTCAAGCGGCAGTCGCTACACCTCACGGTAGCGAATGGGATCAAAAAGCCCGAACAGAAGGAAGCCGAAAAGAAAACCGCCGATATGGGCGTCCCAGGCAATATTACCCGCATCGCTGCCGATCAGCGGCAGCCCGACAGCCACGAGAATGTTTCCGAACAACCACATCGCCGTGAACATGACGACAGTGCGGTTCGAGAACGCCCCGAGAATAGACTGGCGCGGATAAAGATGCCCGTAGGTTCGGTCATAACCGCCGCCATCGGGAAAGGCGAAGCGGCAGGCCGCCCCCATCAGCGCAGAGACCACACCGGACGCACCGATCAACGGCACCTGACTGCCCCAATCCAACCCGGCATGGAAAAACGCCGAAGCTGCTGCAGAAAAAATCCAAAAAACGAGAAAACGGAGAGCACCTATACGCCGCACGACCGGCGTGCCGAAAGCAGCAAGCCAAAGCGCGTTGAAGGCGACATGCTCAACGCTGCCGTGAATAAATGAGTAGGTGACCGGAGTCCAAAGCCATTCATAACCCTGCTCCAGCAACGGAAATTGATAGCGGATGGGTATGAAGGCAAGCGTATAGATGAACCACCCATAAGCATCCTCACTCAGCAGATATTCCTGCACGACATAGAGCCCGGCCAGCAGGGCCATGCTGGCCAGAAGAATGCCCGGCATATTGAAGACAGGCTGCCTCTGGCGCGTTTCATTTTCCGAAAACGCTTTGTCATCGGGAGCCATGTCGGGCCTATCGTCCATGGCCAATCCTTCCATCATCACCAGCCAAGCAGGCATACAACAGCCTCAAGGGGTTGAAAAGCCGCGCGAAGCGCCCGACGCCGAGATGACCCCACCTCTCCCCAACCGCACGACTGCGCCAACTGGCACGGTTTTCGCTGCGTAAAGCTCAACCACGCGATTCCAATGGGGATTCTGGGTCATTATCGGACAGGATCAGCACATGTTGAACACGGCGACACAGGAAATCTTTAACTACTGGAACGGCTTGAGAGGAACCCGGCCGGCTCCGCTGCGCTCCGAGATCGACCCGTCAGCCTTGCGCCGTTTTCTGCCACATCTGTTCATCGTCAACGCGACGATCACAGACACCCCGACTTTCGCGCTGGCCGGCACACGCATATGTGAACTCTTCGACCGCGAGCTTCGTGGCCTCGATTACGCATCCATGTGGCTGGGTACCGGGGATGATACGCCGACAGCGATCCTCAACCATGTTCTCTTTTATGAAAGGCCGGCACTGCTTGATATCCGCCTGCCCCATGCCGGTGAGGACTATGCCCACGACCTGCTTCTGATGCCGATGCGATCGCAAGGGTACCGGAGTGATCGCGTCCTTGGCGCTCTCATTGCCCGCGAAACCCAACTCCCCTTCACCGCCCTTCCGGTGCGAGGGCTGGCGTTTGAAAGCTGGGGTTTCGTCAAACCCGATGGAACGCGGCCGTCAATCAGCGTCGATAGTCATATATCCACATCGGTGCCGGTCACCTTCTTCCGGCGACTGGTCGGACAACGTTTTGCCCAACCCGGACGATAGTGCAAACCTCAGAAACAACCATCTGTTAACTGCCTAATGCTATATATCTGGCTCAATATTAGCTCAGAGCCGAACCGACACATGTTTTCCTTCCAGCCGGCACAGACCCAACCGACGAACGTGATCGCTGCCCAGCGCTCGTTTCAGCGTGTCACGGTCAATGTCGAAGGAAGACTGATGCTGGCCGATCACGAGGAATACCCTTGCTCGGTTATCGACATGTCGCCGGGCGACGTGAGTTTTGTCTGCGTCGGGCAACCACGCGCCAACGAGCGCGTCATTGCCTACCTCGACCACCTTGGACGCCTTGAAGGCAACGTCATCAGCCTGTCGAATGACGGCTTCGTCATGTCGATCAATGCAACCGAGCGCAAACGCGAGAAGCTGGCAGCCCAGTTGACCTGGATCGCCAACAAGCACGAGCTCGGCCTGCCCGAAGACCGTCGCCATGACCGTCTGACGCCGCGCAGTACGCTGACCGAATTGACACTCGAAGACGGCAGCCGTTATGCCTGCCGACTGATGGACCTTTCACTGTCCGGCGCCGCCGTGGACATCGAAATCCGCCCGGTCATCGGAACGCCGGTCAGGCTCGGCAACATGCGCGGCCGCGTCGTCCGTCACTTCATGGAAGGCGTCGCTATCGAGTTCGCCTCGGTGCAGTCACGCGAAGCCCTGCGGGACTTCCTCTAAGTCATCCAATCCCAATTTCTACAGACCCAAAGTCCATTATCGCGTCCAGAATTGGCACGGCAGCGGCGATTTTCCGCATTCATGAATCCGGAAACGGGCCATGTTCGAAAAAAAATGTATCTTTTCGGGATTTTTTTTGAGGCCATTTCGGACGCCTAAAGGGGCATTCCAGCCCAGCTTCGACTGATCAGGTCACCGTTTTCAGCCTCGAATGAAGCAATCCGACACCCGGTCAGCAGCCGGCCGGATGAAATGCGAATGAGCCGACTTTCCGCGAATTCAATGACTTGCGCTCCGATGCAGCGAATTTATCTCGAATTTTAGATAAATTTGCCGAGAATTTTCGGCTTGTTTTAGTCGAATACTGCGCGTGTTTTATTCGGTTTTTCGTCAAAATCTATTACAATAAGCATTTGATTTTACGTCGCTATTTTGCGTTCGCGCAAAGGCTTTGAAGCATTGTCTCACCAACCACGGGGAGACAGCAAAATGACGCTTCCGAAAAGACTTGCGCAGGTATTCCTGACCGCCGCCATCGCTATCGCAGCAGCCGCACCGTCGCTCGCAATGCCAGCAGGAGCCATGCGCGTCATCGGCAAGGCCAGCCCGCCGATCGGCCACTACGAGTTCTGCAAGAGCTATGCCAGCGAATGCAAGCCGCTCAAGGGCGATGCCGGCCCGGTCGCGCTGACGGAAGACAAGTGGCGGACGATCCTTGACGTCAACTACACGGTCAATACTGAAATCACCCCGATGACCGACCAGGAACTCTATGGCGTCGAGGAATTCTGGACCTACCCGACCACCGCCGGCGATTGCGAGGACTTCGTTCTCCTGAAGCGCAAAATGCTGATGCAGAAGGGCTTCGATGCTTCCGACCTGCTGATCACCGTTGTGCTGCAGCCGAATGGCGAAGGCCACGCAGTTCTGACCGTTCGCACCGATCGCGGCGATTACGTCCTCGACAACATGCGCAACAAGGTCCTTCTCTGGGCCGATACCGAATACACCTACCTCAAGCGCCAGGACACAGTTGACCCGTCGCGCTGGGTCAAGCTTCAGGACGGCCGCGCCATCGCCGTCGGCAGCGTCAGCCAGTAAGCAGCACCAAGAAATTTACCGAAAATTAACTCCGTCCGCGAGACTATCGCTGGCAGAGGCGTTTGGACCCCGTGTATCCTGTTTTGGTCCCGCATAACGACATATGGACACGGGGCAAGACCATGACACGCCGCGCTTCAGCGCCGCCGCAGCGAGAGCTGCCTCTGATTTCCGACCGGTTCGTGCTGCGCCTGACGCTTGCCGTCGCTCTGCTCATCATCATCACGCTGGCTATCAGCATTGGCGGTCGCTGGCTTGGCCAAGGCATGGCCCTTGGTGGTCACTCGGAAAGCGGGGCGATCCTTACTGTCACGATCGGCGAGGACACACTCAAAGTCCCGGAAAATACGGTCCGATTCGCAGAACAGCGCCGCTCCGGCACCACCGAGCGCGTAGACCTCTACTTCACCTGGCCGGGAATGATGGGCTACAGCTCCGAGCGACGCGACAGTTTCGACAACATCGAACGCCCCGACACGCTGCTCTTCCTGCAGATTTCCCAGAGCACGATGTCGAAGGACATGTCCGGGCGCCTCATCCCCATCTACACCCAGCTCTTCGACGGCCCTTCGGAGCCATACGGCAATGGGTTGACGCTCCATCGCCTCAAGAACACCAGCGGCTACGGGCAGGAAGTCCTCTTGACGGCGGAGCACCAGAGCCAGCCGACATATGCCGTACGCTGCCTCCTGCCATCCACGGGCGAGCGCGCCACGAGCGGCGATTGCCAGCGCGATATTCACGTCGGCCGCGATCTGACCGTTCTCTACCGATTCTCCAGCAGCCTTTTAAAGGACTGGGACCATATTGATGCCGCAGTTAGGTCTTTTGTCGGCTCGCGACTTGACGCATCCGACAGCTACTCCGCCTCGAAAGTCGACTAAAATGCTTCAAATCGAAGTAAGTCGCCGTTCATCATAAACCTCTTGGTAACGCTGTTCTCCTAGATTGCTCTCTCAGCAATCCGGGGTGGGGGCACGTCCGGATCTATTGAAAAATGACAAAATCGATGAGTGCGGCAGTGTTGAAAACCATGTTCCCGGCGTCCCTCCCCAAGGGTGCAGTGAAGACCCAGGCGAAACGCCTTGGATATCTCTTCGCAATTGCGTTGTCGTTATCCGCTGTGGCGCAGTCGGCGCACGCGGATCCCAAATATGCCGGCATCGTAGTTGATGCCAAATCGGGCAAGGTTCTCTATGGCGAAGATCCTGATGGCTTGCGCTATCCGGCCTCCCTCACCAAGATGATGACGCTTTACCTGACATTCGAAGCGCTTGAAGCTGGCCGATTCTCCCTCGACTCCAAGGTTCCTGTCTCTGCCAATGCCGCCAAGGAGCCGCCGTCGAAGCTTGGTGTGCGCGCCGGTGGCAGTGTCACCGTCGATCAGGCGATTCGTGCACTTGTTACCCGCTCGGCAAACGACATTGCCACGGCACTTGGTGAATATGTCGGCGGCTCGGAACCACGCTTCGCTCAGATGATGACCAACAAGGCCCGTGCCCTCGGCATGACGCGAACCACCTACCGCAATGCCCACGGCCTGCCCAACACCGCGCAGATGACGACGGCGCGCGATCAGGCGCGTCTCGGCATGGCGCTGCGCCAGCATTTCCCGCAGTATTATCCGTATTTCGGCATCCGTTCGTTCCAGTTCGGCAAGCAGGTCATCGGAAACCACAACCGCCTCGTCGGTTCGGTCAAGGGCGTCGACGGCATCAAGACCGGCTACACCCGCGCCGCCGGCAGCAACCTCGCCACGTCAGCGGAACTGGACGGCCGCTCTATCGTTGCCGTCGTGCTCGGCGGTCGCTCGAGCGCCGCTCGTGACGCCACGATGCGCAAACTGGTTGCCGAATATCTTCCCAAGGCAACACGCGGCGGCAGATCCAACCTGATCGCCCAGACTGCACCGTCTGCTCCGGCCACACCGGTGCCGCGCATGCCGTCGGTCACGGCAGAAACGTCCGAAAGCCGCGAGGTTGCGGCTCTCGACCTGCCCAACAGCGGTCCGTTGCCGGATGGTCGTTATGAACAGCGCGAGCCGCGCCCGACCGCGCCGCTTGCCGTACCGAAAATCGCTGCCGCTTCGGCCTATGCCGGTGAAAGCGCGCAGAGCAGAACGGCGACCCAGGCACTGGCCGCAATCACACCTCCGGCATCCGTGCCGAAGCGCGAAGCGGCAGCCGCCAAGCGTGACCTGCCGTCCGAACCTGTCGATCGGGTTACCACGGCTTCGACACGCACCGCGGCCTCTGCCATGTCCGGCTGGGTCATTCAGATTGGCGTCTCTCCGAGCGAGAAGATGGCTCTCGATCTCCTGCACAATGCGCAGGATAAAGGCGGCAAGGTATTGCGTTCCGCCAAACCCTTTGCGGTTGCCTTCAACAGCAATGGCCAACAGATTTACCGTGCTCGCTTCGGTGGATTTGATGACCAGAAGACTGCGGTCAATGCCTGCAACGCCCTGAAAAAGAGCGGAGTAAGCTGCTGGGCAGCCATGCAATGAGCGTGAGGGCGAAAAGCCCTCGCTTCGACACCGAGCCGGTAACAGCTCGGCGAAATCTCGAATTGTAATGTGTAAACGGGGTTTCCGATGGGAATGAATGAAAATAGCGCCAATCTCGGAACGGCCCATTTGTCTCGGGCCAGGGGCGTGGCACTCAATCCGCTACACGAAGCGGCGATGCGGCTCGCAGGCCTCGGCCTGACCCGCTCGAAGGAAAAGACACGGGATCTGGTCTCGCTTCTGTTGAGCCATGGCGCACGCGCCTGGCGTCAGTCTCAGCCAGAGGTCGGCATCCACCTGCATGTGGCAGCGCATTCCGGTCGCGCACCGGTCAGGATGAAGATACCGGCCAAAACGGTTGCCTGAAGCATGCCGCGGTTTGCGGTAACGACCTGCGATAGGATGAAAACTTAAAGCAGGCCCAGATCAGACAGTTCGCGGCGCAGATCCTCAGGAAGCGCCGCGACATCGTCGCCCAGCGCACCGAGATCGCGAGGCTTTTCTTCGTCTTTCAGATAGCGCCAGCCCTGAAACGGCCGCTTCGGCTGCGATGCAGTTTCAATGACTTCGGGGCCAAGAACCAGTTCACATCTCTGAATGCCGTCGCCACCGGTAAAGGTGCGCAGATCGAGCAGCTTCTGCCGCGCTGAAACCTGCCCCTTGATGACCCAATAGAGCGATCCGCCATCGAGCAACTCGTCTACCCGCTTCGGAACCATGCGTGTCGTATGGATGCTGTGCGGCTCGAGGCCGGCAGCCATCGCTGTCAGGGATCGCTCAGAAACCCAGTCCCTGAGATCCTGAATACTGTCGGCGCCGACGCAAAGCTTGATGAGATGAAGAGCCATGACTGGCTTGAAGACCCGCGAAGGCCGCCAGTCAAGTCAAATCCCGACCGGGTCCACAATCATCAATGCGTTCAGCACTCCACCACGTTGACGGCAAGTCCGCCGGTGGAGGTTTCCTTGTACTTTTCGCTCATATCGTTGCCGGTCTGGCGCATGGTTTCGATACACGCATCGAGCGGCACGAAATGCGTTCCGTCGCCCTTGATGGCGAGCGAGGCTGCAGTCACGGCCTTGACCGCGCCCAAGGCATTGCGCTCGATACAGGGCACCTGAACGAGGCCTGCAATCGGATCGCAGGTCATGCCGAGATGGTGTTCGAGCGCAATTTCCGCTGCATTCTCGATCTGCTCCGGCGAGCCGCCCATCACGGCGGCAAGCCCGGCAGCCGCCATGGCAGCAGCAGACCCCACCTCGCCCTGACAGCCGACCTCGGCACCGGAGATCGAGGCATTGTGCTTGATGATGCCGCCGATAGCAGCAGCCGT
Organism: Neorhizobium sp. UBA3556; assembly: GCA_002376235.1. Lineage (GTDB taxonomy): Bacteria > Pseudomonadota > Alphaproteobacteria > Rhizobiales > Rhizobiaceae > Neorhizobium. The sequence goes on from DFNX01000016.1 coordinate 522,377, forward strand.
CAGCAGGAACTCGCGGATATCGTCCTTCGTCGCGTCCTCATGGAAATGCAGGTAATATTTGAGCGTCGCCGGAATGACGCCGGCCGCGCCATTGGTCGGCGCGGTCACCACGCGGCCGCCGCCGGCATTTTCCTCGTTCACCGCCATGGCGTAAACCGAGAGCCAATCATTGGCGAGGAGGGGATTGGGCCTGTTGCTGCGCCATTCTTCGTTGAGCCGATCATGGATCGCCCTCGCCCGCCGCTTGACCTTGAGCCCGCCCGGCATGATGCCGTCAACCTTCAGACCACGATCGATACAGCCGTTCATCGCCTCCCAGATCGCGTCGATCCCTTCGTTGAGCGCCTGCTCATTCGTCCGGGTCAGTTCGTTGGCGCGCTTCATCTGCGCGATCGACAGACCGGCACCATGCGACATGTCGAGCATCTGCCGGGCGGTCGCGAACGGATAGGGCACGCGCTCGCCGCCGCCTGCATCCTTCGTTGCGCGCATGGCCTCAAGCTCGGTATCGGTGACAACAAAACCGCCGCCGATCGAATAATAGATGCGCTTGAGGAGCAGCCTGCCGTTTTTGTCGAGCGCCGAAAAGCTCATGCCGTTGGCGTGGCCAGGAAGAGCCTGTTTCTTGTCGAAGATCAGGTTCGTCTTCGGCTGAAAATCATAAATCGGGTGGCCGGGCGGCGTCACGCGGCCGGTCCGCTCCACCTCTTCGATGATCGCATCCATCCGGTCAGGATCGACCGTATTCGGTGATTCGCCCATCAGGCCGAGAATAACCGCCCTTCCCGTTCCGTGACCGATGCCGGTGAATGCAAGCGAGCCGTGCAGCGAAGCCTGGAGGGCTGCAACATGGGCACCAGCAGGACGGGGCCAGTCGTCCGAGAGAATAAGGTCGAGAAACCGGTTCGCAGCCGACATCGGTCCCATCGTGTGGGAACTCGACGGGCCGATGCCGATCTTGAAAACGTCGAAGACGGATAGGAACATGGAATTTCTTCAATCCAGATACTGGCCAGATACTGACTGCCCGACAGGGAACGATCACAGCCTATGTCATATGAGTGTGCCGTCATGTTGGCAGTCCGACACCATATTGGACATCAACGACATCACACGCCCATCCCATATGCTGCCTCGACAATGGATGCGCAAGTCCGGAGAAACTGTTGTCAGGAATTGTCCGCTCCCCTTGCCGCAGCGAATGAAACAACGCAAAAGTCGGATCACACGATTTCGGCTTCCGGCAGTTTTTCATGATTCTGGCAGATTACATTGCGCTCGCCCTCTTCGCCTTTCTGTGGACGGCCTATTCCTGGTTTTCAGCGGGTTCGGGAGGAAAATATCTTCCACGACAGAGCCTTAACCAGGCCATGGTCGAGCGACGCCATCGCTGGATCTACAATTCCCTGAAGCGTGAACTGCGGATGATCGACACACAGATCTTTGCAGGACTGCAGAATGGCACGGCCTTTTTCGCCACCTCGTCGATCTTCGCGCTGGGCAGTTGCTTCGCGCTTCTCGGCTCGACCGACAAGGTAAACGCAATCTTCTCCCACCTGCCCTTCGTGCCCTATGGCGGACAAGCCGTCTTCGAGTTGAAGGTTGGCGGACTGGCCTTTCTTCTCGGCCACGCCTTCTTCAAGTTCGGCTGGGCCTACCGACTGTTCAACTACTGCACGATCCTGTTCGGCGCGCTGCCGATGACCAGGGAGGCCGAGGCCGATCCCACGGCCGCACGAAAAGCTGCCGATCATGTCATCAGGATGAACATGATAGCCGCAAAACACTTCAATTCCGGCCTGAGAACACTTTTTCTTTCGATCGGCTATCTCGGTTGGTTCGCCGGACCCTATGTGTTCATGGCAACGACGGTGATCATCATCGTCGCACTGATCCGTCGCCAGTATTTTTCCGAGGCACGGCTCGCCATCATGGATGACGACTAAGGATTGAGTAGATTGACTGCAGCCGACACCCACACGCAGCCGGCAGGCGAGCGTCCGCCGCGTATCCTGTTGATCGACACACTTCGCGGCATAGCCTTGATCGCTATGGCAACATACCATTTCACCTGGGATCTGGAATTTTTCGGCTATGTCGATCCTGGCACGGCGACCCAGGGCTTTTTCCGTCTCTATGCCCGCGCGATTGCCAGCTCGTTCCTGTTTCTTGCCGGTATAAGCCTGGTTCTGGCGCATGGTCGCGGCATCCGATGGCACGCATTCGGCAAACGGCTGGCAATCGTCGCAGGAGCTGCGATCGCGATCAGCATCGCCACCTTCTTCATCTTTCCGCAGGAATGGATCTTCTTCGGCATATTGCACAATATCGCCCTGTCGAGCCTGATAGGCTTGGCCTTCCTGCAACTGCCCCTCATTCTCGCCTTCGCGGTGCCGATCCTGATCGTCATAGGCATGATCATCGATGCCACGGCCATACCGGGCATCCTGCAATCATCGCTGTTTGATACACGTTGGCTTGCCTGGATCGGCTTTGCGGAATTCCCGCCGCGTTCGAACGATTACGTACCGCTGTTCCCCTGGCTGGCCGCACTTCTGACGGGGATCGCAGTCGCCCGGCTTGCGATCGCCCGCAGCTGGACCGAACGACTGGCCAAGGTTCAACGCTACGACACGATACTCGCCAAGGCCGGGCGTCACAGCCTGATCGTTTATCTGGTACACCAGCCGATCCTGCTTGTTCTCGTCTATCTCTTCTCGCTTGTTTCCCCGGCACCAGCGCCTGATCCGCGGGTCGTCTACATGAATAGCTGCCAGCCCAGCTGCCTGCGTGAAACCAGCGACAAAGCTCTCTGCGAGCGTTTTTGCGGTTGCACCGCCGACAAGCTGATCGCGGACCAACTGATGACGCCGCTGCAGAACGGCGAGATCAGTGCACAGGACAACCGGATTGGGATTATGGCTCAGGAATGCTCGATCAGCGCCGAGCAGCCATGACGCCGGAAAGCCTCAGGTACCGACGCCGATCTCAGCCAGACGCGTGAGGCAGGCCTCTTCGACATTGTCGAGTTCAGCTAGTGTCTCATCGATATCCTTGCGCTTCTGGCGAAGCTCGTCGCGCTTTTCATCGACACGTTTCATCAGGAGCTTGAGCTGGCCCATTTCGCCGGGCGGCTCCCTGTAGACCTGAATGATCTCGCGAATTTCGGAGATCGTGAAGCCGATACGACGTCCACGCAATATTTCCAGAAGCAGGCGGCGATCCGCTGCCCGGAACAGACGTGTCCGGCCGCGGCGTTCCGGATGGAGTAGGCCCTCATCCTCGTAGAACCGCAACGTGCGCGTCGATACGCCGAATTCGCGGGTCAGTTCGGTAATGCTGTAATATTTGTCCACGTCGTATCCCTGCTGTGGCCCGCGAAAATAATTGACTTTTACGTAACAGTCAAATCGCGCCTAATGTAGCAGCCACAGTGTCGCAAGACCGAGGAAGCTCATGAAACCAGTCATATCGGTGATCGCGGTCACGAATACCGCCGACGAAACCGCCGGGTCGGTTCCGGCCTTGTCGAGCAAAAGCGGGATCATCATACCGGCCATTGCGGCGGCAAACATGTTGATCATCATTGCGGATGCAATCACCATTCCGAGGTGAAAATCGGCAAACCACCAGCCGGCGACCGAGCCGACAACCGTGCCGAACAGCATGCCGTTGATAAGCCCGACGCCCGCCTCGCGCCGCACCACGCGCCAGGCATTGTGAATATCGAGATCGCGCGTAGCGAGTGCGCGCACCGTCACCGTCATCGTCTGCGAACCGGCATTGCCGCCCATGCCGGCAACGATCGGCATCAGGATTGCCAGCGCCACGATTTCCTCGATCGTCGCCTCGAACAGTCCGATCACCGATGCCGAAAGAAAAGCGGTCACCAGATTGACCATCAACCACGGCACGCGCGAGCGCGACGTATCCTTGACCGAGTCGGACAGCTCTTCGTCACCGACACCGGAAAGAAGCCGAAGATCCTCTTCCGCCTCTTCCTGTATCACGTCGACCACGTCATCAATCGTCAGCACGCCGACGAGGCGGCCATTGTCGTCGACGACGGCGGCGGACAGAAGGTCATATTGTTCGAAAATCTGGGCCGCTTCTTCCTGGTCCATATCGGCCGGGATCGGATGGTTGGTCTCCCGCATGATCGTCTCGATGCGGACCTGCCGCTTGCAGCGCAGGATGCGATCGAGATCGATGATGCCGAGAAGCCTGAAGGTAGGATCGATGACGAAGATCTGCGAAAAACTGTCCGGCAGGTTTTCCTCATCCCGCAGGTAGTCGATCGTCTGGCCGACGGTCCAAAATGGCGGCACAGCGACGAATTCCGTCTGCATGCGCCGGCCGGCGGAGCTTTCCGGATAATCCAGAGCACGCCTTAGGCGAACCCGTTCGGTAAACGGCAGTTGCGCGAGAATTTCTTCCCGGTCCTGATGGTCGAGGTCTTCAAGAATGTAGACGGCATCGTCCGAATCGAGATCACCGATCGCGGCCGCGATCTGGGAGTTCGGCATCTGGTCGACGATTTCCATACGGATCGCCTCGTCGACTTCGGTAAGGGCCGTGAGGTCGAAGTCCTTGCCGAGCAATTTGACCAGCGCAAGCCGCTGGTCCGGCAGGATCGATTCGAGCAGGTCACCGAGCTCGGATTCGTGCAGCCTGGCGACATTCTGGCGAAGGAAAAGCACATCGCGATCGGCAATGGCTGCGCCGACGCGCGCCAGAAAGTCAGACCGGATCGAACCGTCTTCGGAATAGATATCGTGCCCTTCGCCGCCAACTTTCGGGCTGATGAGGGTGTCGTCTTCCATATCACTCATCAACCGCCCTCACCTTGCACGATTGCCGCAGCTGGAGCAGCGACGGAAAACATATAGTCAACAATCAGATAGCATGAAAGACTGAAGCAATTTTATCGACAGCCGCAATATGGCTTTCGATGCGCATTTCCTCATGGAGTGGCAGATCTGCCGCCATGCACAGATAAGAGAAACGAGATGACTGTCCGCACCATTCTGACCTACCCTGATCCGGGCCTTTCGACGATCTGCGAGCCGGTTTCAAGCTTCGGCAGCGAACTGTCGGCACTCGCGCAGGATCTGCTGGAAACGATGCGCGCCGCACCCGGCGTTGGCATTACGGCAGCGCATATCGGCGTCTTTCAGCGTCTTTTCGTGCTGGAACTCTCGCCGACCCAGGGGGCGCTTTATTATGTGAACCCCGAGATCCTGTGGGCAAGCGAAGAAATTATCCGGCATACGGAAGGCAGCGTTTCGATGCCCGGTGCGACAGATGAAGTGGAGCGCCCTCGCCATATCAGGCTTCGCTATCAGGATCTGTCCGGCAACCTCCACGAAGAAGAAGTCAAGGACTTCCATGCGGTCTGTATCCAGCACGAGATCGACCAGCTCGACGGTATTTTCTGGCTGAAACGCCTGTCTAGACTGAAGCGCGAGCGGCTGGTGAAAAAATGGCTGAAGGAAAAATAGCATTTTCCGGCGAACCCCGCGAGGGTTCGCGCGTTACCCGCTCATGGTTGAACGAGGAGAAAGACCATGACGGAAACATCCAAGATCGAAGACAGCAAGCTCGGTAGTGATGTCGCGGCACGCATTGCCTCATTGCCGGATATAGATACGTCCGCCGTCGAACCTCATATGGAGGGCACGACTGTGGTTCTGGAGGGCGCTGTCGATACGATCATGACGGCGCGCAAGGTTATTCTTGCAACGGAAACGGTCAATGGCGTCCATGATGTGGAAAATCATCTGACACTGACCGGCAACAAGACAAGTTTGCAGAGCTAGAAACAAGCGTCCGGCAGGTCGCTGCACAAACGGAATCCCCAACGGAGGCATCATGTCACCGAAAAGAGACGTAAACGACATTTCCCGCGAAGAGGATTTTCGCGACTTCGACGATCGCAACCTTGATGACGGCTGGCCCTATGCCGACAAGCCCGGCCAAGCGGCTGGCCCGGTCGATAATGCCGCCTATGGCAACACAAGTCCCGAGACGGAGACAGGCCGAAATCCAGGCTTCCTCATCGACGAGGCCGGTTTCGACGGGCTTGAAGAACCCCAGCGCGACAGCCTGCGTCCCGGCACGACGGGCCTTGAGAACTGGGACGACCTCGAGGAACGCGTCACCGACGCGATTGACGCCTTAGGCATCGTCGACATGGATCTGATCGATATCCATGTCGACCGGAACAACGTCACGATCGAAGGTCAGGTCGATGATGCCGCCACCTCACACGGCATCATTCGAGCGGCCCAGAAGGTCAACGGTACCGGCAGAATCATCAACCACCTGCGCCTCGCCGGCGTCGACAGCCGGATTCCGGATGAAGACTGAACAGGTCAGGGAATAGAGAGAGAAATGACCGGTGGCATCTTCAAGGTGTTGCTCACCGTGCAGATGTCTTCAGCCATATGAATGATATGGCGGCGCTCTTCTTCCGTTAGATCACCATCGATCGTGATTTCGACGATAAAACGCTCGATTCGATATGGCTCTTCAGGTGATTTTTCGCCCGTCACATCGGCCGAAGCGCCATCAAACCGGTCGAGCAGCGAAAGCTTGCTGGCCGCGATCCGCGCACTGAGAACAAGGCAGGCGGAGAGTGATGCGAACATCAGGTCGAGCGGATTGAAACCTTCCTCGGATGCGCCTGTGACGACCCCGATTTCACCGCCCGTTCGGCTTGTCACCCGCGGGTGACCGTTGCGCTGGACCTTAGCAACGGCCCCGATCGGGCGCTTCTTTATTTTCAGATCGACCATGTCTTACGCTTTCTCGACAACCGTTGGCCCGAAAATGCCTTCGAACGCCTCACGCAGACGGATATCCACATCTTCCATCATCACAAGCATGCCTAGATCCACAAGGCTGGTCACGCCGTAGGCTGTAACCCCACAGGGAACGATGCCGGAGAAATGCGAAAGGTCCGGATCGACATTGAGCGACAGACCGTGAAAGCTCACCCATCGGCGAAGGCGAATGCCGAAAGCGGCGATCTTGTCTTCCGCTATGCTGCCATCAGGCAGGCGCGGCTTTTCAGGTCGCTGAACCCAGACACCGACTCGGTCCTCACGCCGTTCGCCACGAACATTCATCAGTTCGAGCGTCTGAATCACCAGTTGCTCAAGCGCCGCCACATAGGCGCGCACATCCTGGCGGCGGCGTTTTAGGTCCAGCATCACATAGGCAACCCGCTGGCCGGGACCGTGATAGGTATATTCCCCACCGCGGCCGGTTTCATAAACCGGGAATCGGTTCGGCTCGATCAGGTCGGCGGAATTGGCGCTGGTGCCGGCCGTATAAAGCGGCGGATGCTCCAGCAGCCAGACGAGTTCGTCAGCCTTGCCGTCGGCAATTGCGGCGACTTCGCGCTCCATCGTCTCAAGCGCTTCTTCATAGGGCACGGGACAGTCCGAGATGCGCCAACGCACCGGCGGACAGTGCGCTGCAGGAAACATCTGGTGGTCAAGATCGGTACGTGTCTGCATGACAGGCCTTCTGACAAGAAGATTGTGATTTTGCAATGCGCCTCCAAAGCCCGCAAAACAAGGGGTTCATATGAACCGCGCAAGGCGGCGGCTGTGGACATTGTTTTTTCTTTCAAAAAACTGTCACGGCAGACTTGTGCAGCCGGAATCCATTTGCTAGATGCTCCCTCGCCGAAGCAAATCGGCCTACCACGATGCGGTCGTGGCGGAATTGGTAGACGCGCAGCGTTGAGGTCGCTGTGGGGCAACCCGTGGAAGTTCGAGTCTTCTCGACCGCACCAAATCAACCCGGCTTCGGCCGGGTTTTTTGTTTTCTGGCAATAGTTTAGGCTCTGCAGTGCCCCACGGAGAAAATCGTCGTGGGACACCTCGACGACTTATCGGTTTGCGACAGTCGCCACCCCGCATCAAGCGTTGCGGGAGCCTTCGACAGCCAGAGACTGGATCACCAGACGACAGTTCTCGTTGCCCTGCGGAAGCAGCGTTATCGGGTCGACCAGCCCGGCGCCGACGCCGATCGCATTGGCCGCAGCCCAGCCCCAGTTTTCCTGCGCATAGCGCAACAGTTCCGGCGCCTCGACGGAAATACACGCCTTGCCCGCCTCGACGAGTTCCTGCGACGGCACGCCCTGCAGGCGCTCAGACAGTTCCGCCTGAAGCGGCGTCACGACGAATATTGCGAATAAATAGCTGATGAATTCCGACAAGCTCGCTCTCCTGCGTTCTGACGGGGAGATAGGGATGTTGGATGAGCCGCGCCAGTAGGCCGATGCAATTACCGCCCTCGGCACAGGCTTGAACCCGCCTTGCGGCTATGGTTGAAATTCAAAACCCTTCAGAGTGCTGCCCATGCCCGATTCTCATCCGCAAAATCCGATCAAAGGCATGGCGATCATGGCGGCGTGCATGATCGTGCTGCCAATGATGGATGCGATCGCCAAATACATGGCGACTTTTGAAACCATGTCGCCGGGTCAGGTGACGTTCTATCGATTCTTCTTCCAGTTTCTCGCATTGCTGCCGATCGCCTTTTTCCTTCCCGGCGCAATCCGCGGCGGCAAACGCCCCTGGATGAATCTCTTGCGCGGCGCGCTGCATGCCGCGGCCAGCCTGATGTTCTTCATGGCGGTCAAATACATGCCGCTCGCAGACGTGTTCGCCATCTATTTCGTCGAGCCCTTCATGCTGACTATGATGTCGGCGCTATTCCTCGGTGAAAAGGTCGGCTGGCGCAGGTGGTTGGCGATTGCCATCGGCTTCGGCGGCGCGATGATCGTCATCCAGCCGAGCTACGAGATCTTCGGCTGGACGGCGCTGCTGCCGGTGCTCTGTGCGTTTCTCTATACGCTCTACCTGTTTCTCAACCGCGCGATCGGGGACGCCGATTCGCCGTTGACGATGCAGTTCGTCGCTGGTGTCGGCGGAACCCTGTTCATGACCGCAGCGCTTTTTGTCGGCCACTTTGTTTATCCAGTGGAATTCGAAGCCTCCCTGCCCTCGTCCGGCCTGGGACTGGTTTTGCTGATCATCCTCGGCAGCCTGTCCGGTTACGTGCACCTGCTGGTGGTGCGTGCCTTCCGCATGGCACCGCTGTCGCTGCTTGCACCGTTCCAGTATTTCGAGATCATCTCGGCAACGGTGCTCGGATATCTGCTGTTCGCCGATTTCCCGACCGCATCCAAATGGCTCGGCATTGCCATCATCGTTGGGTCGGGTCTCTTCATCATCTGGCGCGAACGTATCAGGGTGAGACAGATTTCAGCCGAACCGCCACCTGGCTAGCGTTCGTTAACCGCCCTTATTGTCTGCCTCTCAACTTCTCCAAATTAAGAGCAATATCAGTTTCATGATGAAACGGAGAAAGAGATGAGCGGTATCCGCTTTTCTTTTCCGGCATGTGTGATCGCCGGAAAGGGCCGCATAGACGGGCATGACCTGTTGATTCTGCGAAAATACGCCTTCACGAACGGAATCCGTAGTTACGACGACGCGCTCCTGCTTCTGGCATTGAACGATATGTGCCCAGCCTATTGTGATGATTGGCCGGCCTATTTCGTCGAGCAGTTGACGGCATTCATCGTCGATACCGCACCGCCTCCGGGTCGTCTGGATTCGGCGAAAGCGGCTTGGCTGATCCGTGCACTTGCACTTGACGGTCGGGTTGAAAATCCATTGCAGCTGGAAACACTTCTGCATGCCATCGAACGCGCCGAAAGCTGTCCGGATATTCTGTCTGCCTTTGCGCTCGACCAATTGCGCCACAGGCTGCTCGCCCCGAGCCAAGCCTCCTATGGCGTCCCGTCACCGCGTCATGCCGGTATAACAGCCGATGACATGACCTATGTCTGGCGGCTTCTGCGCTGCCGGATCGATGGCGGCCGCCTGTTCATCTCGGCACTGGAAGCTTCCAGCCTCGCCATGATCGACGACGTGGTGCGGCATCGGGACAACCATCCGGGTTGGCAGGAGGTTTTGGATTATGTGGCAAATGAAGAACGCCACATCGACAGCCTTCGCTCTCACCCGTGGCTGCGCAGCAGCGAACCTGCCGAAGCGTGGGATGAACGCGTCGCCTGAGGGCAAATTTTCCTCGGTAACGGTTGACATGCGCCGGGCAAAACAGTCCAAGAGCACATGCAAACGTCCAATCCCACGCTCCCCTTCGGCTACTCTCCCGTTCCTGCGGGAAAGCTCGCCAACATGGTCACCTGCCTCGAAATGTTCGAGCGTCCGGCCGCGCGGCCTTTGCCGCCGGAAACCGGCCTGCGGGTCGAGCGCTGGGCAGAACCTTCAGTCGCCGACTACCGCGACCTCTATCGCCGCGTCGGCGAGGATTGGCTGTGGGTATCTCGCATCGTGATGCCGGATGAAGAGCTGCAGGCAATCATCACCGATCCACTGATCGAAATTTATGTCCTGACCGACGGAAAACGTCGGCTGGGACTTCTCGAACTCGACTTCCGCGAAGAGGGTGAATGCGAGATCGCCTTTTTCGGCGTGGTGCCTGACGCCATCGGCAATGGCTCTGGCCGCATCATGATGAATGCTGCGATCGAACACGCGTGGTCGCGGCCGATCAAGCGCTTCTGGGTCCATACCTGCAATTTCGATCATCCGGCGGCGCTCGCCTTCTATCAGCGCTCCGGCTTCACGCCTTATGCCTTCATGGTCGAAATCTGCGACGATCCGCGGCTCAATGGCAGCATGTCCCGCGATCTCGCTCCTCACGTCCCGATCATCGAACCCCGCTGATCAAAGCGTGATCGACACCTGTCGTTTTTGCGGCAAGCCATGACCGGTTCCGGCTTGAGCCGGATCGCTTCAGTGTGCAAAAGTCCGCGCAGATTCTAATTCAGTAACAAGACTTCTCAATTTTAAACCAAGGGAGTGACACGATGGATGTCCGCGCCGCTGTTGCCGTTCAGGCAGGAAAACCGCTGGAAGTGATGACGGTTCAGCTCGACGGCCCGAAGGCCGGCGAAGTGCTGGTCGAGATCAAGGCCACCGGCATCTGCCACACCGACGATTTCACCCTCTCGGGCGCAGACCCGGAAGGCCTGTTTCCAGCCATTCTCGGCCATGAAGGCGCAGGCATCGTCGTTGACGTCGGCCCCGGCGTCACCTCGCTGAAGAAGGGCGACCACGTCATTCCGCTCTACACGCCGGAATGCCGCGAATGCTATTCCTGCACCTCGCGCAAGACCAATCTGTGCACCTCGATCCGCTCCACCCAGGGCCAGGGCGTCATGCCTGACGGCACGTCGCGCTTCTCGATCGGCAAGGACAAGATCCATCACTACATGGGCTGCTCGACATTCGCGAACTTCACCGTCCTGCCGGAAATCGCGCTTGCCAAGATCAACCCCGACGCGCCCTTCGATAAGGTCTGCTATATCGGCTGCGGCGTCACCACCGGCATCGGTGCCGTGATCAACACGGCCAAGGTCGAGATCGGTTCCACCGCGATCGTCTTCGGTCTCGGCGGCATCGGCCTTAACGTGCTGCAGGGCCTGCGCCTTGCCGGTGCCGACATGATCATCGGCGTCGACATCAACCCGGACCGCAAGGAATGGGGCGAAAAGTTCGGCATGACCCATTTCGTCAACCCGAAGGAAGTCGGCGACGACATCGTTCCCTATCTGGTCAACATGACCAAGCGTCATGGCGACCTGATCGGCGGCGCCGACTACACGTTCGACTGCACCGGCAACACCAAGGTCATGCGCCAGGCGCTGGAATCATCGCATCGCGGCTGGGGCAAGTCGGTCATCATCGGCGTTGCCGGCGCCGGCCAGGAAATTTCGACGCGTCCGTTCCAGCTGGTCACCGGCCGCAACTGGATGGGCACGGCCTTCGGCGGTGCACGCGGTCGCACCGACGTGCCGAAGATCGTCGACTGGTACTTGGAGGGCAAGATCCAGATCGATCCGATGATCACCCACACCATGCCGCTCGAAGACATCAACAAGGGTTTCGACCTGATGCACAAGGGTGAATCCATCCGTGGCGTGGTGGTCTATTGACCGCCCTGCCCTCATATACGGTTGATGTGCGGAGGCTCGACGAGTTCTCCGCACTCGATCTCTACGCCATGCTGAAAATGCGCGTCGATGTCTTCGTCGTCGAGCAGACATGCCCCTATCCGGAGCTTGATGGCAACGATAGCGACTGCCTTCATCTGAGGCTCGTTGATGGCGAGGACCTGCTCGCCTGCGCCCGTCTGTGGCGCCCAACACAGAATCACCTGCCGCGCATCGGCCGCGTGGCGGTATCGCCGAACCACCGCGGAAAACGTCTCGGCGACGCGCTGATGCGCGAGGCGATCACCGAATGCGAAAAAGCCTATCCCGGCGAGGCGATCGAGATTTCCGCCCAGGCGCATCTGCAGAAATTCTACGGCTCGTTCGGCTTTGAACGGACATCCGAGGAATATCTCGAAGACGGTATCCCACATGTGGATATGGTAAGGCCGCCAGCCGCCTAATCGACGGAAAAATATCGGGAACAACGCAGCTTGCCATTCGGCTTCCTTGATCTATCATCCTCCCCGGGAAGTAGAGAGAGGAAGCAACGATGTACAAATTCGAAGTCTATAAGGATAAGGCAGGCGAGTTCCGTTTTCGGTTCAAGGCTTCCAACGGCCAAAGCATGTTTTCCTCCGAGGGGTATGCGGCCAAGGCTTCAGCCATAGCTGCCATCGAATCCATCAAGAAGAACGCACCCGGCGCAACTGTCGACGACCAGACGACAGCGGTGGCATGATCTGCTAAATCGCTTCCCTGTTGAATCTGTCTGCAAGGAAGCGAATAGCCTTGATTTATGTCGATGCCGATGCCTGTCCGGTAAAGCCGGAAATACTGAAGGTCGCAGAACGCCACGGCCTTGAGGTGACGCTTGTCGCCAATTCCGGCCTGCGCCCTTCCCGTGATCCGATGGTCAAGAATGTGATTGTTTCGGGTGCGTTCGATGCCGCCGATGACTGGATCGCTGAGCGCGCGACCACCGGCGACATCGTCGTAACCGCCGATGTGCCGCTTGCCGGACGTTGCGTGGCGGCAGGTGCTTTCGTCACCGGCCCGACCGGCCGCCTGTTCGACAAGAGCAATATCGGCATGGCGACTGCCATGCGCGATCTCGGTGCCCATCTGCGTGAGACGGGCGAGAGCAAGGGATATAACGCCGCTTTCTCTCCAAGAGATCGCTCGGCATTTCTGGAAACCCTCGACCGGCTCTGCCGCAGGGCAAAATCGGCCGGCTGAGCATATTGGTGAACATCGCGGATGGCGAAGACGAGTGGCGGCAACAGAAAAAGGCATTGGCGTCACCACCGCCATGGGCCATTCTTCGCAGCGGCAATCGCCGCCCTTGTCGCTCTGCCCGTCCTTATAGTCGTGTTACCGGAAATCTCGGCAGCCCTGACCGCGATTATCTTTTTCGTTATCTATCTTGCCTTGATCGGCCTGCGCATTCGTCATCTCGATGCCGACAGGCTGCAGGCAAGCGGTCAGAATACCGATGAGCCGGCTCCCATTATTCTGACTGTCACCCTCCTCGCGGGCATCGCGGCGCTCATCACCCTGTTCGAAGCGCTGAACCAGAAGCAACCCTCTGGCCTGCTGGACGTGACCGTCGGTTTTACCGCCGTCATTCTCGGATGGTTTTCCATCCACACGATGTTTTCCCTGCACTACGCCCATCTCTACTGGCGGCCCGGCGAGAAGAATGACGGGACGTCGGTCGGAGGGCTGGATTTCCCGCAGACGGAGCGGCCCGGTGCCTTCGACTTTCTTTATTTCGGTTACGTCATAGGCATGACAGCGCAGACTTCGGATGTCGCGATCACCGCCACCGACATGCGCAAAATCAATCTCCTGCATGCGGTCGTGTCTTTCTTTTTCAACACGATACTGGTAGCCGCAGCGGTCAATGCCGTCGTCTCGCTGGCGACCTGAAGACGCACGAACCACGAGCCCGAAAGGACTATTTCCATGAAGATCATTTCACAGAACACCGCCTTCGGTGGCATGCAGGGCGTTTTCGCCCACGAGTCGGACGCCTGCAAATGCGAGATGACTTTTGCGGTCTTCGTGCCGCCGCAGGCGATAAAAGAGCCGTGCCCGGTGCTCTGGTATCTTTCGGGCCTGACCTGTACCCATGCAAACGTCATGGAAAAGGGCGAGTATCGCCGCCTTGCAGCAGAGCTCGGCCTGATCATCGTCTGCCCGGATGTGAGCCCACGCGGCAATGACGTACCCGACGAACTGACAAACTGGCAGATGGGCAAGGGCGCAAGCTTCTATCTCGACGCGGCAGAAAAGCCTTGGGCTGAAAACTATCAGATGTATACCTACATGACTGAGGAGCTGCCGAAGCTCGTCAGCGAGCAGTTCCGTGTCGACATGGACCGACAGGGCATTTTCGGCCATTCGATGGGCGGCCATGGCGCCATGACCATCGCACTCAAGAACCCGGACCGCTTCAAGAGCTGCTCGGCCTTCGCACCCATCGTCGAACCGTCAACCGCCGACTGGTCGGCACCTGCCTTTGAAAAATACCTTGGCGCAGACAAAGCCACCTGGCGCCAATACGATGCGTGCGCACTGGTGGTAGATGGCGCACGTTTCCCCGAATTCCTGATAGACCAGGGCAAGGCAGACGGCTTTTTGGAAAATGGCCTGCGCCCATGGCTGTTCGAAGAGGCCGTGAAGGGCACCGATATCGGCCTGACGCTCAGGATGCACGAGCGTTACGACCATTCCTACTACTTCATCTCCACCTTCATGGACGATCACCTGCGCTGGCACGCCGAGCGGCTTGGCTGACCCGAAGACGGATTAACGAAGCCGGCGTCCTCGCCGGCTTCATTGTGGTCAGTGGTCAGATCTTCTTGCGGTTATCGACCGAAAACGCGCCCGCACCTGCAAAGAACAGATAGAGGAAGACGAAGCAGAACAGAATGGCGGCATCGCCGCCGTTTGGGGCTGGCCAAAAGCTTTTCGGCGCATGCGCCATGAAATAGGCAAATGCCATCTGGCCGGACAGGATAAGTGCCACCGGACGCGTCAGAAGGCCGATGGTGATAAGGATCCCGCCGACGAATTCGAGAAGGGCGGCAAACAGCATCAGGGTGGAAAGCGGACCGCCATCCCCCTGCGGCACTGGAAATGCAAAAAGCTTCATGGTCCCGTGTTCGATGAACAGAAGACCGGTCATGATTCTTAAGGCAGCAAGACCTTGCTCTCTATAGACTGCCAGACGATCGAAAAGTGCCATCGGATATCTCCCCGGATGAATAGGCGGCACAGCGTTAGTTCACGGCCATTTTTGCCAGAAATCAAATTTCCGACACCATCCTTAGAAGTTGTAAATCCGATTTAAGCAAGCCTTTATGGAGTTCTGCCACTCGCAAGAGATGTAAGCAGTGCGGCACGATGTGGCCGCCCAAGCTGGAATTCCGACGCGATTCGAGTGGCGATCTTTTCCGCGAGCGGACTGTCGGCGGGCTCCTTGCCGAAGCTCATAACCGACGTCTCGAACTCGCCCTCGGCAACCGGCTCACCCGATCCGACCGAGATGACCTTAACGGTCACCTTCGTCGAATAACGATGGCCGAAAAGAACGGGGGATCGGCGCGTATCCGACAACCTCACGGTCAGGATGGTTCTGGGCAGCATCATCGAGCGTGATGTGGCGCGGATCGCGGAATCGACCAGGATATCAGTGCCGGTGATCAGATCGCGCGAAACATCGGGCTGTGCCGTGACGAAAGCTCCGCGCACATCATAGAGCATGCGCTCCGCCTGTTCCTCTGCGGCCGGCATGCGAAAGCCGGTCAGCATCAACATGGCCAACGGCAGGACGGCAGCAACACGGAAACGGCGAAGAGACATGCAGACACCCGGAACAACGAGCCCGCATACTCCCCGCTTAGGGTTAGTGAAGGCTTAAGCCGAGGGCTTCAACGCCTCAAAAACCGCCACAGCTGCCTGGAATTCGGCATGCCGCTTTTCCCGACGGTTTTGCGCCTCT
Organism: Neorhizobium sp. UBA3556; assembly: GCA_002376235.1. Taxonomy (GTDB): domain Bacteria; phylum Pseudomonadota; class Alphaproteobacteria; order Rhizobiales; family Rhizobiaceae; genus Neorhizobium. The sequence goes on from DFNX01000016.1 coordinate 538,429, forward strand.
GCATCCTCGCCCCAATGCTCGGCCGTCCAGTCCTCTTCGAGATGGGCAAGCCGCCAGATATCCTCGGCCGCAAGATGGCTCTCGGCAAAGGCGAGCGCCAGAATGGCGGAGCCGGTCAGCGTTGTCACCGTATGGAGAACGGCAAGCTCGATCGGCGTATCGTATTTTCTCAACACGGAGGAAAATGCAGCCGTGGCATCGCGCGGCTGCTCTTTCGGCATCACACCTTCGATCAGCTCGAAACACGCGCCATGCTGGTTTGCCGCCCAGTCGAGGATCGGGTCCCATTGTTGCCGCTGGCGAAGAACGAGGTTTTCCGGGCTTTCGGCGCGGTAGCAGAGCATGTCGCTGGACGAGAAGCGGAGAATGTCCTCGAACACGGCCTGGGCTTCGACAGCGACACCATCGATGGCGGTATTGATCAGGCGCGTCACCGGCATGGTGCGCGGATCGATGACTTCCACCTGGTTCGCCCATTCGTCACGCAGCAATTCTGCAAGCCGTGCAGTCGGAACGGCCAGTGCAGCCTTCGCAGGCGTTTTCACCGGGCGACCGTCGAGATTGACGGCATGCCCGCCCTCGCCTTTAACGATCGAGACCTCGGTGTAGAAACGCTTCGGCAGCGGCTTCTGCATCTGGATCTGTGCCCGCCGTGTCGGGTCCGGATGGCTCATCGCTTCTGACGGATCGGGAAAGAGTTCGCGCATGTGATAATTCCTCAGCCGATATGGGCCAGTATCTCGCTTGGATGATCGACGATCAGGTCCGCACCGGCCGCTTTGAGTTCCTCAACCGAAGCGTAACCCCAGGAAACACCGATCGCTGTTGCACCAGCCGCTTTTGCCATCTGCATATCGTAAATGGCATCGCCGATTACATAGGTATCGGTTGGCTGCATGCCGGTCTCATCACAGCATTCCGTCACCATGGCCGGATGCGGCTTGGACGGGCAATCATCGGCCGTGCGCGAAGCTACGAACTTGAAACCATGCGTTTCCCGGACGGAATCGAGACCGCGGCGGGACTTGCCGGTAACGGCGCCCAGAATGATTTCGTCACGGCCTTCAAGCATATTCATCAGGTCGAGAATGCCGGGAAACAGCGGCTCGCGATAATCCATATCGCCGCGTACGACGGAAAACAGCGACTTGTAATAGGCCATCATCTCGACGGCCTCCTGATCCGCATGCTGTTTTCCCTGCATCCGGGCAATCGCGATATCGAGCGTCAACCCGATGATCGATTTCGTGTCTTCGACTGTCGGCTCAGGCTTGCCGAAATACAGAAACGTGCGGCGCATGGTTTCGTGGATCAGGCTCGCGCTATCAACCAGCGTTCCGTCGCAATCGAAAAGAACCAGTTTCATTCGTCGTCGTCCCTTGCACCGTTTTCCATGTCGAAACCGAGCAGGTTCCAGCTCTGGACCATGTGCGGCGGCAGTGGCGCGGTCACCTTCAGGCGACCGCCGGACGGATGCGGAATGTCGATGTGGCGCGCATGCAAATGCAGCTTCTTCTGGATGCCACCGGGGAACGGCCAGTTGATATCATCGTCGAAATATTTCGGATCGCCGATGATCGGATGACCGATGGAAAGCGCATGGACGCGAAGCTGGTGGGTACGCCCCGTATAAGGCTCCATCTCCAGCCATGCCAGCGACTGCGCTGCCGTTTCAAGCACGCGGTAATAGGAGATGGCGTGATCGGCCCCCTCCTCGCCATGTTTGGCGATCCGCATCTTATCACCATCCGGCGTCTGGATCTTCACGAGCCAGGAGGAAAGCTTGTCCTCCCGCTTGCGCGGCACGCCCTTGACCAGCGACCAGTAGGTCTTCTTGGTATCGCGCTCGCGAAAAGCGGCCGTCAGCTTCTGCGCGGCTCCGCGGGTACGGGCGATGACCAGAACACCCGACGTATCGCGGTCGAGACGATGGACCAGACGCGGCTTCTCACCCTTAGGGCTGATCCAGGATTCGAGCATCTGGTCGATATGGCGCGTCACGCCGGAACCGCCCTGCACGGCAAGACCGGCGGGCTTGTTGAGCACGATCACCTTGTCGTCCTCATGCAGAACCATGCGCTGCAAGAGCTCGTAATCGCCGGCGTGCTTCAGGTCCTTCGACGCAATCGGACCTTTTTTGGAATCCGTATCCATGGGCGGTACGCGCACGGTCTGGCCGGGCTCGACGCGCGTGTCGGTCTTGACGCGACCGCCATCGACGCGCACCTGACCGGAGCGCAGCAATTTCTGCAACGGGCCGAAGCCAAGACCCGGATAGTGGATCTTGAACCAACGGTCGAGGCGCATGCCTGCCTCGTCCGCCTCGACGCGGATATGCTCGATGCCTGCCATCAAAGCTCTTTCTTATATCTTCGTGATGCGCGGTCTTTAGAACATTGCCCGCCCGAGCGCCAGCCCGGCGAAGACTGCGGCGAACGAAACCACAAGGCTGCCGATCACATAAGCAGCAGCAGCGGCAATGGCCCCGCGCTCAAACAACATCATCGTATCGAGTGAAAACGACGACCATGTGGTGAAGCCGCCCAGGATGCCGGTGACGATAAATACCCGCAGTTCCATCGAGGCGTTGAAACGACGCGCGATCATTTCCACCATAAGACCGATGATGAAGGACCCGACGACGTTTACGGCAAGCGTTCCCCAGGGAAAACCAGACCCGAACCAGCGGACTGAAAAGACGCCCACCAGATAACGAAGAACTGATCCGATAGCGCCACCAAATGCAGCCAGTAGAATATTCGTCACGACCTCAACCCTTGACTGCGCGGCTAAAAGCACACATCGTTAAAAAGCAATGGTTCCGCTTAAACATCGAAGAACACCCCTTCCCGTAAGGGTGGAAGATCGAAGGTGAGGCAAATGACCCAGATCGTGACCATTTCTGCAAGTACGGCGGCGTTGAATATCGAAGCGCTCCGCACGCCGCGTCGCGTTTCCGTGAAGGACCAGGTGGCCGATGTCAAGGCGGACTCCGACCTGAACGCCAAGGCCAGAGAAAACGTCAGCGATCCCGAAGCAGTAGATTCCATGGTCCCGGCAATCAAGGTCAGTATCGATGTACTGACGACTGGCAAACAGCCTCAGCAGCAATATACGCTGCAGCAGGTCGAGGCCGCTTATCGCGACTTCGAAGACTGATTTTTTCAGGGGGCGGCAGAGCACGCTGCACGACGCGCCATTTTTCGGCTGTCGCTCCATTATTCCCACCGGACAATTGTCGATTACGCACCATCGCACCGGTCACGGCACATCGCCGCAATCACCTGTCATTGAACCAGATCAATCCATGCCGATCCTGCGACATAAATCGTGCTGGTTTCGACATGCGGCCCTTGCCAAACCGTATGCTGCAACGATAATGAGCGCGACCCGTAGGGAGAAGCCGCTTCAGTGCGGTGCCGAAGGAGCAACCGCCCCGGAAACTCTCAGGCAAAAGGACCACGGGTAGACTGCAGGAACTCTGGAGAGTAGCAGCCGTTTTTCGGAGGCTCGCCGAAGGGATAACAATCTCAGGCGAAAGGGACAGAGGGGGCTCGAAACCGACAAGGGAAACCCTTTGTGGCAGACCCGCGTCCTAATCTGAGCCGGCGTGCGAGCTGTTTTCATTCAGCGCGCGCCAAAAACCTGGAGGCGTCTTTTGGACGATCAAGCAGTTCTGCGCACTACTTCGCTCCACGCATTGCATATTTCGCTCGGCGCAAAAATGGTGCCGTTCGCCGGTTATGACATGCCCGTTCAGTATCCGCTCGGCGTTATGAAGGAACACCTTCATACCCGCACCGCTGCCGGCCTGTTCGATGTCTCCCATATGGGTCAGGTGATCGTGAAGGCGAAATCCGGCGAATATGCCGACGCCGCGCTTGCGCTCGAAAGGCTCGTCCCCGTCGATATTCTGGGCCTCAAGGAAGGCCGCCAGCGTTACGGCTTCTTCACCGACGCAAATGGCTGCATCCTCGACGACCTGATGATCACCAATCGCGGCGACCATCTCCTCGTCGTCGTCAATGCCGCCTGCAAGGACCAGGACGTCGCCCACATGAAGGCAAACCTTGCTGATTGTGACGTCACGCTTCTGGAAGACCGCGCCCTGATCGCCCTTCAGGGCCCCCGTGCGCAGGCTGTTCTGGCCGAACTCTGGGCAGGTGTATCGGCCATGAAGTTCATGGACGTGCGCGAAGTTCCGCTTCACGACGTGCCCTGCATCGTTTCCCGTTCCGGTTATTCCGGCGAGGACGGTTTTGAAATCTCCGTACCATCCGACAAGGCCGTCGAGATTGCCAAGGCGCTTCTGGAACACCCGGACTGCGAAGCCATCGGCCTTGGCGCCCGTGACTCACTTCGTCTCGAGGCCGGCCTGTGTCTCTACGGAAACGATATCGACACCACCACCTCCCCGATCGAAGCCTCGCTCGAATGGGCGCTGCAGAAGGCTCGCAAGGCCGGCGGCGACCGCGAAGGCGGTTTTCCGGGGGCTGAGCGCATCCTCGGCGAACTGGCCAATGGCACGACGCGCCGCCGCGTTGGCCTGAAGCCGGAAGGCAAGGCACCGGTGCGCTCGCATGCCAAGATTTTTGCCGATGCGGAAGGCAAGGTCGAGCTCGGCGAGGTCACTTCCGGGACATTCGGCCCGAGTGTCGAAGGCCCGGTCGCCATGGGTTACCTGCCGGTCAGCCACGCAAGCGCCGGCACACAGGTCTATGCGGAAGTCCGCGGCAAGTATCTGCCGATGACCGTCTCCGCCCTGCCGTTCATCACCCCCACCTATAAACGCTAAGAAATCCTCCGGAGAGAACCAAAATGTTGAAATTCACCGCTGAACACGAATGGCTGAAGCTTGAAGGCGATGTCGCCACCGTTGGCATCACCCAGCACGCTGCCGACCAGCTCGGCGATCTCGTTTTCGTAGAACTTCCGGAAGTCGGCGCAGAACTGACAAAGGACGGCAATGCCGCCACCGTCGAAAGCGTCAAGGCTGCATCTGACGTCTACTCCCCACTCGACGGCGAAGTGACAGAAGTCAATCAGGCGATCGTCGACGACCCGTCGCTCGTCAATTCCGATCCGCAGGGCGCCGCCTGGTTCTTCAAGCTCAAGCTCAAGAACGTTTCCGACGTTGAAGGCCTGATGGACGAAGCCGCCTATAAGGACCTTATTGGATGACCGAAAACACCGATTTCCATTTCACCGACTATAACCCGTATGACTTCGCCAATCGGCGTCATATAGGCCCCTCGCCGGCCGAAATGACCGAGATGCTGAAGGTCATCGGTTACAAGTCGCTCGACGCGCTGATCGATGCCACCGTGCCCTCCTCGATCCGCCAGCAGGCCCCGCTCACCTGGGGTGCGGCGCTCTCGGAACGCGAAGCGCTCGACAAGCTGCGCGAGACCGCCAACAAGAACCAGGTCCTGACCTCGCTGATCGGCCAGGGCTATTACGGCACGATCACACCGCCAGTCATCCAGCGCACCATTCTGGAAAACCCGGCTTGGTACACGGCCTACACGCCTTACCAGCCGGAAATCAGCCAGGGCCGTCTCGAAGCGCTCCTGAACTTCCAGACGATGATTGCCGACCTGACCGGCCTCGATGTCGCCAACGCCTCGCTTCTCGATGAGGCGACCGCTGCTGCCGAAGCCATGGCACTCTGCCAGCGCCAGGCGAAGACCAAGGCAACGGCGTTCTTCGTCGACAAGGCCTGCCACCCGCAGACCATTGCGCTGATCGAAACCCGCGCCGCCCCACTTGGCTGGAGCGTCATCATCGGCGATCCAATGACCGATCTCGATCCGGTCGACGTGTTTGGTGCGATCTTCCAGTATCCGGGCACGCATGGCGAAGTCCGTGACTTTACCGGGCTGATCTCCCGCCTGCATCAGACGGGTGCACTTGCCGCAGTTGCTGCCGACCTACTGGCACTGACGCTGCTGAAGTCTCCGGGTGAGATGGGTGCAGATATCGCCATCGGTTCCTCGCAGCGCTTCGGCGTTCCCGTCGGTTACGGCGGCCCGCACGCCGCCTACATGGCCGTAAAGGATGCTCACAAGCGTGCCATGCCCGGCCGTCTTGTCGGCGTTTCGGTCGATGCCCGCGGCAACCGCGCCTATCGCCTGTCTCTGCAGACCCGCGAACAGCATATCCGCCGCGAAAAGGCGACGTCGAACATCTGCACCGCGCAGGTTCTGCTCGCCGTCATGGCCTCGATGTACGGCGTCTTCCACGGACCTCAGGGCCTGAAGGCGATTGCCCAGCAGGTCCACAGGAAGGCCGTACTGATGGCCAAGGGCCTGGAAAAGCTTGGCTATAAGATCGAGCAGGAGAACTTCTTCGACACGATCACGGTCGAGGTAGGTCACATGCAGGGCCTGATCCTGCGGGCGGCGGTTGCCGAAGGCGTCAACCTGCGCAAGGTCGGCGAGACGAAGATCGGCATGTCGCTCGATGAGCGCACCCGCCCGGTCACGCTCGAAGCCGTCTGGCGCGCATTCGGCGGCAATTTCAAGGTATCAGACTTCGAGGTCGAATACCGCCTGCCGACGGCACTGCTGCGGAAATCGGATTACATGACCCATCCGATCTTCCACATGAACCGCGCCGAAAGCGAGATGACCCGCTACATCCGCCGCCTGTCGGACCGTGACCTCGCGCTTGACCGTGCGATGATCCCGCTCGGCTCTTGCACGATGAAGCTGAACGCCACGGCTGAAATGCTGCCGATCACCTGGCCGGAATTTTCGGATATCCATCCGTTTGTCCCGCAGGATCAGGCGCTCGGCTACAAGGAAATGATCGACGACCTGTCGGAAAAGCTTTGCCAGGTTACCGGTTACGACGCATTCTCCATGCAGCCGAATTCCGGCGCGCAGGGCGAATATGCAGGCCTGCTCACCATCCGCAATTACCACATTGCCAATGGCGACACGCATCGCAACGTCTGCCTGATCCCCACATCTGCTCATGGCACCAACCCGGCCTCGGCCCAGATGGTCGGCATGAAGGTCGTGGTCGTCAAGGTTCGTGACAACGGCGATATCGATATTGACGATTTCCGTGCCAAGGCCGAAGAACATGCCGCAAATCTTTCCTGCTGCATGATCACCTACCCGTCCACGCATGGCGTGTTCGAGGAAACGGTCAAGGAAATCTGCGACATCACCCATAAGCACGGCGGTCAGGTCTATCTCGACGGCGCCAATATGAACGCCATGGTCGGCCTTGCCCGCCCCGGCGACATTGGTTCCGACGTCAGCCACCTCAACCTGCACAAGACCTTCTGCATTCCGCATGGCGGCGGTGGTCCCGGCATGGGCCCGATCGGCGTCAAGGCGCATCTTGCTCCTTACCTGCCGGGTCATGTCGCAAGCGATGGTCGCGAAGGTGCGGTCTCGGCTGCTCCATTCGGATCCCCGTCGATCCTGCCGATCTCCTGGTCCTACTGCCTGATGATGGGCGGCGAAGGTCTGATGCAGGCAACCAAGGTCGCGATCCTCAACGCCAACTATATCGCAGCCCGCCTCAAGGGCGCCTACGACGTGCTCTACAAGTCGGAAGCCGGCCGCGTGGCGCATGAATGCATCATCGACACCCGCCCGCTCAACACCTCTGCCGGCGTGACGGTGGACGACGTGGCGAAGCGCCTGATCGACTGCGGTTTCCATGCACCGACCATGAGCTGGCCGGTTGCCGGCACGCTGATGATCGAGCCGACGGAGAGCGAGACCAAGGCCGAACTCGATCGCTTCTGCGAAGCGATGCTGGCGATCCGCGAGGAAGCCCGCGACATCGAGGAAGGTCGTGCGGACAAGCTGAACAACCCGCTGAAGAACGCCCCGCATACCGTCGAAGATCTCGTCGGCGAGTGGGATCGTCCGTACTCCCGTGAACAGGCCTGCTTCCCGCCCGGCTCGTTCCGCGTCGACAAATACTGGTCCTCGGTCAACCGCATCGACAACGTCTATGGTGACCGCAACCTCGTATGCTCTTGCCCTCCGCTGGAGGATTATGCAGAAGCCGCTGAGTAATCGGACAGGCACAAAACGATTGGAAAAGGCGGCCTCTGGCCGCCTTTTCTGCATCAAAATGAACCATTTGCGATGTCACGCATTATCTACCCAAGGCCGGGTGCATCGAGGATGATCAGATGTATCCGATGAGTGCCATGTCCTAACGGTACTTTCCCGTTTTCGAACGAGAGGAGAACGAAAGCTCTTTCGGAAACTCCAGCATGGTTGTGAGGACAGAAATGTTTCAGGATAAGGTTTCGTCTAACATCGTACTCGGATCGGATGATCTTGAGCTTCTGCAACGGTTTCTGGAAGCCTGGTGTGAGGAGAACGAGGTTTCGCCGGAAAGCGAGCAGGCCCAGGCGATCGCGGCGGGTCTGATGAATTGGTACCAGTTCGAACTCGGCGACCGAAACAACCTGAAATCCGGCCCTGCGACGCCGCTTCCCGAGTCAGAGGAGCTGGAAACCCTTATGCGGAAACTGAAGGCCGCCTGACGCCTTAGCCGTCAAGCCTGCCTCACCCGCGGCGTTCTCCATCCCACCAGCGTGTTCACCAGCGACGTGATCCGTGCCTGCATCCATTTGACGGCGGCTGCCAGCGTGCCGCCGCGGCGCACTTCCCGGTCGAACACATAGCTGAGCAGTGTGATTGCAATACTGATCAGCACAACCTGGAAGATGGCAGATTGCAGATTATCTGGCTCACCGGGCCAGCCGTAGAGGATCATGTTGCCGAAGGCGAAGGTAAAGAGGCTGGTGCGCCCGAAGAAGACCGGCTTCTCCAGCCGCTGCTTCACCTCGGGCGACAGGCGCTGGGTAAGAAGCACCGCAAGGCTCGTCATCGCAACCGCGCCGCAAAGGCCTGCGGCGAAATAGAGCGGATCGCTATCCATCCGGAGCGACATGTCGCCCAGTTCCGCCAGCGACTTTTCATCGTAGAACAGGACGCCGAGAGCGATCACCAAAGCCGAGCCCGCCAGAAGGTAGGACGCCCTTGTAACGACGCCGATGGCCGGCTTGTCGGATTGCACCGTCCTATCTCCTGCAATCAGCCGGCCGAACGCCATTCCGGCGATGATCAGGCTTGTTCCGTGCAGGATCGACGGACCGCCAAGCTTTGCATCGCCGACACCGAAGAGGAACGTCACCACCCGCTCGGCATACATACTCAGATGGAAATCGAGCGGGCTCGGAAGCCCGCGAATGACCGGATGGGCGGCATGGACGATAAGCGCCATGACCACCAGCGGCAGCAAGCCGACCCTGCAGCGCAGCCACAGCAGGAAGGGCGCCAGGAAAAGCACGACGGCATAGAATTTGAGAATATCGGTGAACGGCGTAACACCGATCAGCATCATGGTCGCCAGAGAGAATTTCAGCGAATAGCCATCAGCAAACAGATAAAGAACGAAGACTGAGACGCAGTAGAGAAGCCAGCACTGTATCGCGCGGGAAAACAGCCGGACCGCGACCCGCTCCTGTTCACCGGCAACGAATCTCGGCCGATAGACGATTTCGAGCATCGTGCCGAACAACAGAATGAATGTCGGGGTAGCCAGCGCCATCAAGGCACGCAGGAAATCCGCCGAAGCACCGCTCCAGAACGTGTCCATATTGGTGACGACCCAGACATGGCTGAGCATGGCGAAAAAGATGGCGACCGACCGGGTCAGATCTATCCCGATAATTCTCGGGATTGCTGCTTTACCCGCCATGAACAGCTCCTTCAGCCGGCATCGGAAATACTGCAGTGCAATACCGACATAGGCCCATGCATTTTTAGGGCAATCCCTAAATCTGACACTTCTCCCGAATTCCGATCGAGCCATGCGGTCGATCGGAGGGGCATGAACTGGCTGTTTTGGCCAAGAATGCGGCCATTATGGGGACCGGCCGCATCGAAGACCAATTACGCCGCGAGAACACTGTCCCTGATAGATACAGGAGAGCGGATAAGCGATGCCGAGACTTAACCCTATCCCTTCACCCTTCATTCGTCGCTGTCCGTCATAAGAACGGTGAACGATGATAAGGTCAGGGCAATGACGATTTCGGCAGCGATGAGCATTTCCGTCAACGGCATGCAAACGCAATCCCAGCGCCTCAACACGGCTGCAAACAACATCGCCAATGCCTCCACGCCCGGATACGACGTCGATCCGGCAAAAGAATTGATCGACGTGATGACGGCAGAACAGGGCTTTGCCGCCAACGCCGCCGTCTTCGAAACCGGTGCCGACATGTGGGACCTGCTGCTGACCATCAAGCGCGATTGATGCGACCGGAGGTCTCGACCTTATCTCCAAGCGATCAAAATCGCGTCAGCCGGTTGGTCCGGGCGGTTGAGTTGGGCGGCGAACTCGAAGAAGAGAAGTCTCCCTGATCTCGAGACCCAGAGCATTCCGCGTTGTTTCATCTCTTCAAAGCCCTTCTTTGCCTCTATGTCGTTGCCCGATTCATCTATCCTCTACCGTGGCCGAACTGGCTGAAGGGGTTTTTCGCCGTCATCCTGATGGCGGTGTTCCAGCATAGCCTGATCAGTCTTCTCGTCTTCGGTACGATGTTCTCGCCAGAAGTGCCGCGGGTCGCGATGATCCTGGTGAACTGGCTGGCTGGTTTCGTGCTGCTCACCGCCGTTTGCCAGCTTGTGATCGACATCGTTGCCTTGCTGATCGCGGCGCTGAAGCGCAGGCGCATCGCGATCGCGCCGCGGCTGCGTTACGGCGTCGGCATACTCACCATGTCGCTGGCGGCCTTTGCCGTCTCCCAGGCAATCCGCGTTCCGCCGGTCAAGGAGGTGGAAATCCGCATCAAGGATCTCCCGGCTGAGTTCGATGGCTACCGGATGATCCAGCTGACCGACCTGCATATCAGCCGCCTGTTCCAGGCCCCTTGGGTCGAAAAGACGGTTGCGAAGGCGAATGCCCAGAATGCAGATCTGATCGTCATCACCGGCGACCTGATCGACGGAGACCTGCAAGCTCGCACGCATGACGTTGCGCCGCTGGCCAAGCTGAAAGCCAAAGATGGCGTTTACACCATTCCGGGCAATCACGAATATTACTTCGGCCATGACGGCTGGATGGCGAAATACCAGGAGCTTGGCCTCAAAACCATCTCCAACGGCCATGTTCTGCTGTCGCGTGGAGATGCCAAGCTGACGCTTGCAGGCGTCAATGACGTCAACGCCACCCGCTTCGGCCTGGAAGGACCGGATGTTGCAAAGGCATTGGCAGACGCACCGCCGGGAGCACCGGTGATCCTCTTAGACCACCAGCCGCGCAATGCGCGTCTTGCAGCGGAAGCCGGTGCCAGCCTGCAGCTTTCCGGCCACACGCATGGCGGCATGATCCTCGGTATGGACCGGCTGGTCGCCCGCTTCAACAACGGTTTCGTTTCCGGCCACTATGACATCGGTGACATGCAGCTTTACGTCAACAACGGCACGGCTTTATGGATCGGCTTTGCGCTGCGGCTCGGCGTGCCTTCGGAACTGACCGTCATCACGCTTCGGCCTGCCTAAGCTCCGGCCTAGAGTTCACTCAGCCCGATGCGCTTTATCGGGCTGAGGAAATCGCCCGTCACCAATCGGCTGACGAGCTGCCGCACAAGCGGCATCCGCGTCGTCGGGCCGATCGCGATATCGCGCATCGCCGGCAGGATGCGGCTGTCGGACTGGTAGAAGGGTGTCAGCACGAGACTGAGCGTCTGGTAGAGCCAGACATGCGGCCCGCGCTGGCGAAGATGCAGCGCGAAGGCTTCGTCGATTGACGGTGCGCGGGAAAGCGCAGAAGCCAGCGAAGCTGCATCGATCATCGCCATATTGGCACCTTGGCCCAGCTGCGGGCTTGTCGCATGCCATGCATCGCCGATGCGGATGACGCCGCGCCCGGTTACCGGCTTGCGCGTGTGGTGACGATAGCGGGCATGGATAGGCTCGGCCACTTTGGCAAGCGGCAAGGCTTGCGGCCAGAGCGCGTTTACCCGCTCCAGCCACGCCTCCCGCCCGGCAGTGCGCCACGCATCGATGTCACGGTTGCGCAGGCTCCAGAAGAAGGTCGCCATCGGTGCCGCTCCCTCCCTCGCCGTCCCGACCGGCAGCACGCCTGCCATATGGCTCGCCCTCTCGTAACGCTGCTCCAGTTCGTGAGGATGAAACGGTCCACCCTCCGGCCATGGCACCGTCGCCCAGAGCGCACCATAGTTCAGCTCCTTTGCCGGATCGTGGCCTATCGGTGAGTTTGCGCCCATCGCATCGACGACGAGATCGGCAGAGGGCGTAGCGCGACCGCCATCGAGTAGCAGTGCCGGTCTGCCGCCTTCGATGACGCCAGTCGTTCTCGCATTCGTCTCGAACCGGACGCCTGCCGAGATTGCCGCGCATAGTAAAAGATCGAACAGGGCCACGCGCTGGACCGCGATGCCGTGACCATCACCCGGATAACTGATCTCCAGCACCGTCTTTCCCTGCCCGGACGATCCGCCGGCCAGTGCGCCGTGCATGCGGGTGATGACCTGCCCGCGAGCAGCAATCGCGTCAAACAGGTCCATCGCCTTCAGGATCGCCAACCCTGTTGGCTGCAGCACGAAGCCGGAGCCGATCGGCTGTGGTGCCTCCATCTGGTCATAGACCACGACTTTCGCCCCGCGCCGGGCAAGCATTGTTGCAAGCGACAACCCGCCGATGCCGGCACCGGCGATTGCGACTTCCAGCCCATCGATCTTCATGACAGGATCCCGTCGATGGCGTTCACGCGCTCAACCCAGCTGCCGTTCGATGGCTTTGGCTGCCTGCCACAGATCTTCCATCCGCTCCAGAGAAGCGCCCTCAAGGCTCTCGCCTGATTTTTCAAGTTCCGTCTCTATATGGTTGAACCTGCGACGGAATTTTGTATTCGTTCCGCGCAGCGCATTTTCCGGATCCGTGCCGACATGGCGGCCGATATTGACCATCGCAAAGATGAGATCACCAAGCTCGTCAGACACTTTTTCCGGGTGGCCTGCCTGCAGGGCCTCACGCAATTCCCGCACTTCCTCCTCGATCTTGTCGAGGATCGGTTCCGCTTCCGACCAGTCGAAACCAACCTTGGCGGCACGTTCCTGCAGTTTCAGCGCTTCTGTGAGCGCCGGCTGGCTGCGATGCACCGATCCGAGAAAACCGGCCTTGAAATCCTCGGTGATGCCGCGCGCTGCGCGCCTTTCGGCCCGTTCGCGCTTTTCCTCCTGCTTGATCTCGTCCCACTGGATTTTCACCGCACCGGGCGTATCGGCATCGGAACGGGCGAACACATGCGGATGCCTGCGGATCATCTTTCGCGTCACTGCTTCCACTACATCGCCAAAGGCAAAGTCGCCCGCCTCTTCCGCCATGCGGGCGTGAAAGACTACCTGTAGCAGCAGGTCGCCAAGTTCTTCGCAGAGATCGTCCATGTCGTTGCGTTCGATCGCGTCGGCGACCTCATAGGCCTCCTCGATCGTATAGGGTTTGATCGACGCGAAATCCTGCTCCAGATCCCAGGGGCAGCCGGTGACGGGCGTACGCAGCGCCGCCATGATCTCGATCAGGCGCGAAATATCCTTTGAAGCTTCCATCATGAAATATCCTTGGACGCTCAGTTGAGCGGTATGTCGTTTTCGCCCTTGCCGGACTGGTAGCTGTCCGAAAGTCGCTGATAGGTCTGTTTGATTCGGGAGGTCTGTTCGCGCAATTGCTGCCGCAGCGGGTCCTGCTCCATCTCCACCAGATCGGCAATGAAGTAGGAATTCCAGAAGGCATTCGACCGGCGATAACCGCCGGGCTCCAACCCGAATACCTCCTTGAGTATCTTCAGGTCGTGCGGGATGGCAAACGCGTCGCGCGAATCCTCATGGCTGAAAAAGGAATAGAAATTGTCGAACCCCGCCCAGGTGATGGCCGACATGCACATCGTGCACGGTTCATGAGTAGACAGGAAAATCAGATCCTTGGTGGAAAGTCCTGAAGTCTTTTCATAAAAGCGTTTCAGCGTATGAACTTCACCATGCCAGAGTGGATTTTCGAGTTCGTTATTGGTTTCAGCAATCACCAATGAAAGATCGGATTTCTTCAGGATCGCCGCCCCGAACACCTTGTTACCGGCAGCAACACCCGCTTGCGTAAGCGGCAGGATGTCGTGTTCGATGACGTCGAGAAGCCGGGGGGCAAGTGTGGCGGCATTGGTCATGGAGGCTCTTTATGGCTGGTATGTCTAGGCAATTCATACGTGGATCGGACCGATCGAGGTAAAAACCTGGTAATCTACAGAAATACTGGAGAAATATCCTCTGCGGTGGCTTTTGCTCAAGAACAGGTTGATTGAGAAACAGAAATACCCGCGGCCAATCCACTTCGCATATTCATTTCTTCAAAACCTGCGTCCGATTGTGGATATTCCTGTCATATGTTTCAGGATAACCGCATGTCAGCCAGCCATCAACGCCTGTCAGCCTTCCCTGCCTTTTTCCGTGTGCATGGAAAGACCGTGGCAGTTTTCGGCAGCGGCGACGAAGCCTATGCCAAAGCCCGCTTGCTCCGAAATACAGATGCCGAGATCATCGCCTATACCGATGAGCCGAAAGCGGATTACGCTGCCTGGCTCGATGCGCAGGGGATCGAGGTCATCCGCGCCGAGTTCTCAATCGAGCAGATAAATGGTGCGGCACTGGTCTTCGCTGCGACCGGCGAGGCCGAGCAGGATCAGGCAATCGTCACCGCCGCTCGTACGCAAAAAATCCCGGCCAATGCGGTGGACCAGCCCGACTATTGCGACTTCTTCACCCCGGCCCTCGTCAATCGCGCACCGGTCGCCATCGCCATCGGCACGGAGGGCGCTGGTCCGGTTCTGGCGCAGATGATCCGCGCCCACATCGACAAGATGCTGTCGCCGTCCCTCGGCCGCCTCGCAAACCTTGCAGCCGATTACCGCGATGCCGCCGAACGTCTCGTGCCGCGCGGTGTCTCGCGCCGCATCTTCTGGCGCCGCTTCTTCTCCGGTGATGTCGCCGATGCGATCGAAGCAAACGACCATGCTGCCGCCCGTCGTGCCGCCAATGTGCTTCTGTCGACCTCCGGAAAGGCCGAAGGCAAGATCTGGCTGGTGGGTGCTGGCCCCGGCGCCGAAGATCTGCTGACGCTTCGGGCGCAGCGCGTACTGATGGAAGCCGATGCAATCGTTTATGATGCGCTTGTGCCGCAGGCGATCGTCGACATGGGTCGTCGCGATGCAGAGCGTCTTTCGGTCGGCAAGCGCAAGAACTGTCACTCCAAGAGCCAGGACGAGATCAACCGCCTGCTGGTCGATCTCGGACGCCAGGGCAAGCGCGTCGTGCGACTGAAATCCGGCGATCCACTGATTTATGGTCGCGCGGGCGAGGAAATGGCGGCCCTTCGGGAAGCAGGAATCGCTTACGAGATCGTGCCCGGCATCACCTCGGCCTTCGCAGCCGCCGCCGATTTCGACCTGCCGCTAACCCTGCGCGGCGTCGCATCCTCGCTGATCTTCACCACCGGCCATGACCTGACCGGCGATGTACTGCCGGACTGGGCAAGCCTTGCCATCTCCGGTGCCACCATCGCCGTCTATATGGGTCGCACGGTCGCAGCCTCGGTGTCAGAACGCCTGATGGATGCGGGCTTGAGCCGCGACACGACGGTTGCCGTGATAGAGAATGCCAGCCGCACCGACCGCAAGCTCTTCCATGGCGTGTTGAGCGAACTGCCGTCGCTGGAAGCGCGTGACGACCTCGATGGCCCGGTCATGGTGATCATCGGCGAGGCCGTCGCCGGTGCGAATTTCGACAAATCCGAACCGCTCTCCGCCTTCAGAAAATCCGTCCACCAAGCGGAAGATGCGGGGCAAGAACAAGGCCAGAAACAAGGAATGCAGCAATGACCGACAAGGTTCTGACCGCCAACCGCCTTTCCGATGGTATCGCCGTCTGGCTCGATGCCGCAGGTCACTGGACGGAAAACCTGCAGGATGCGCTGGTTGCGCGTCACGCGGAAGCCGCAGCATCGCTGGAAGCGATCGGCAAGCGCGATTTCGCCGACAACAAGGTTGTCGATGTCGCCGTGATCGATGTCGAGGAAACCAATGGTGTGCTCTGGCCGACCCGTCTTCGCGAGCGTATCCGCGCCGCTGGCCCCACAATGAATTACGCGAGCGGCTATGGCAAAGCCGACGCAGCCTTCATCGCAGTCTGACCCTTAAGAGTTCTGGGACACCCATGTATCGTTACGATGAATTCGACCACGCCTTTGTTTCGAGCCGCGTGGAACAGTTTCGAGATCAGGTCGAGCGCCGTCTTTCCGGCGAACTCGCCGAGGATGCGTTCAAGCCGCTGCGCCTGATGAACGGCGTCTATCTGCAGCTTCACGCCTATATGCTGCGCGTCGCGATCCCCTATGGCACGCTGAACTCGAAGCAGATGCGGATGTTGGCGCATATCGCGCGCAAATATGACCGCGGTTACGGCCATTTCACCACCCGCCAGAACATCCAGTACAACTGGCCGAGACTTTCCGACACCCCGGATATTCTAAGCGAGCTGGCAAGCGTCGAAATGCATGCGTTGCAGACCTCAGGCAACTGCATTCGCAATGTCACGGCTGACCATTTTGCCGGTGCGGCAGCAGACGAGGTGGCTGACCCCCGCCCCTATGCGGAAATCCTGCGCCAGTGGTCTTCCGTCCACCCGGAATTCTCCTTCCTGCCGCGCAAGTTCAAGATTGCGGTGACCGGCGCAGAGCGCGACCGCGCCGCGATCCAGGTCCATGATATCGGCCTGCATCTGAAGAAGAACGACAAGGGTGAGATCGGCTTTGCCGTCTATGTCGGCGGCGGACAGGGGCGCACGCCGCTGATCGCCAAGAAGATCAACGACTTCCTGCCCGAGCAAGATCTCTTGTCCTACATCACTGCGATCATGCGCGTGTACAATCTGCATGGCCGTCGCGACAACAAGTACAAGGCGCGCATCAAGATCCTCGTGCATGAAACGGGCGTCGAGGAACTGACCCGTCAGGTGGAGGAGGAATTCTCTCACCTGCAAGAAAGCGAGTTGAAGCTGCCGGAGAAAGATGTGGCAGCGATCACTGCATATTTCGCACCGCCCGCCCTGCCCGATCGTGGCGAAGGCTGGGCGCAGCTTGCCGGCTGGAAAAAGCAGGACGAGGCCTTTGCCCGCTGGGTGAACCAGAATGTCCAGCCGCACAAGCATCCCGACTACGGCATGGTGACGATTTCGCTGAAACCCATCGGCGGCATTCCGGGCGACGCATCCGACGTGCAGATGGACGTAATCGCCGATCTGGCGGAAGAATTCGCCCATGACGAAATCCGCATCAGCCACGAGCAGAACGTTATCTTCCCGCATGTGGCGCTCGCCGATCTCGAACCGCTCTATCGGGCGCTTACCGCCCATGGGCTGGAAACGGCAAATTCCAACCTGATCACCGATATCATTGCCTGTCCAGGCCTGGACTACTGCGCACTGGCGAACGCCCGTTCGATCCCGGTAGCCCAGGAAATTTCTTCACGCTTCGGCGCGCCTGAAAGACAGGCCGAGATTGGTGAGCTCAAGATAAAAATCTCCGGCTGCATCAATGCCTGCGGGCATCACCATGTCGGTCATATCGGCCTTCTGGGCGTGGAGAAGAAGGGTGCCGAACTCTACCAGATCACCCTTGGCGGTTCCGGTGACGAGAACACCTCGATCGGCGAGATCATCGGCCGCGGCTTCGAGCCTTCCAAGGTGACGGATGCGATCGAGACCATCGTCGACACCTATCTCGGCCTGCGCCAGAGCAAGGAGGAGAAATTCCTCGATGCCTATCGCCGTGTCGGACCGCAGCCGTTCAAGGATGCGCTTTATGGTGAAGCCAAGGCGGAGGCTGCATGATGGCGACGATCTGGAGAGAGACCGGTTTTGTCGACAACGATCCTTGGGTGATCGAAACCGATGACATTAAGGTTGAAGGCGAGCAGAAGGCGCTTCTGCCACTCGATCAGTTTATCGAGAAAGCCGAGGCCAGCAATGATGTCGGCCTCGGCGTTCTAATCAGACCCGCCGACGACATCACCAAGCTGGAGCCCTATCTCTATCGCATCGAGATCGTTGCGGTGGATTTCCCGGCCTTCAACGACGGCCGCGCCTTCAGCCACGCCTCGCTGCTGCGCGATCGCCTGTCGTACCGAAACGAGTTGCGCGCTGTCGGCGATGTGCTGATCGATCAGGTGCCGTTGATGCTGCGCTGTGGTATCGACAGCTTTGCAGTCACTAACGCCACGGCGCTGAAGCGCCTGTCGGACGGCCGCCTGCCCGGCATTGCCGTGCATTACCAGCCGACATCCCGCCATGCGGAATCCGGCGAAGGCTACAGCTGGCGGCGCCGCTCGGCCTGACACTCTCCCTGAATTGGGAGAGCTAAAGGTGACTTTCGTACACATATTTTCTATGCTTTCCGCGACAATGGGCGAGGATGCCTTCAAATGCGCAGCTTGATAGTATATCTCGCTGTCAGAACGATGAGACTGGAAGACCGATCGCGATGAATGCTCCCACGAAGACCGAAGACTTTGCCGTAAAGATTCCGGATGGCGTCTATGCCGAGACGGTGCTGGATGTGCAGCACTATACCGACCGGCTGTTCCGTTTCCGTATGACGCGCCCGGCCGGCTTTCGTTTCCGCTCGGGTGAATTTGCCATGATCGGACTGATGGTCGGCGAAAAACCGATCTACCGCGCCTATTCGATCGCAAGCCCGGCCTGGGACGAGGAACTGGAATTCTTCTCGATCAAGGTGCCGGATGGACCGCTGACCTCGCACCTGCAGAAGATCAAGCCGGGCGATACCGTATTGATGCGCAAGAAGCCTACCGGCACGCTGGTGCTCGATGCGCTCACCCCCGGCAAGCGTCTCTACATGTTTTCGACCGGTACCGGCATTGCACCCTTTGCCAGCCTGATCCGCGATCCGGAAACCTATGAAAAATTCGAGGAAGTCATCCTCACCCATACCTGCCGCGAAGTGTCCGAGCTGAAATACGGCCAGGACCTGATGGAAGAGATCAGGAACCACGAGTTCCTTTCGGAACTGGTCGGCGACAAGCTGAAACTCTACTCAACGGTCACCCGCGAGGACTATCCGTTCACCGGCCGTATCACCGACCTGATCGAGAACGGCAAGATGTTTGCCGACCTCGGCGTCCCCCCGCTCGACCCGGCGGTCGACCGCGGCATGATCTGCGGCTCTGCCGCCATGCTGAAGGACACCAAGGAATTGCTCGAAAAGGCAGGCCTCACCGAAGGCGCCAACAACAAGCCGAGCGAGTTCGTGATCGAACGGGCGTTTGTGGGGTGAGGTCCGGTCGGCGTAGCCGACGAAACGATCCAGTGAATCGTTTCGAGGACCGAACGCCTTGAGCCTTAGCGAAGAGCCGGCAATCAAAACCTCCGTCATGCTCGGGCTTGTCCCGGGCATCTGCACCCTATCAACATTTTCGACGTGATTAGATCCTCGGGACAAACCCGAGGATGACGGCAGAGAGCGCTTCTACCGCTCCCAGTCTTCCTTCTCGCGCTTCGGCCCGTTGCCGAGCCGGCGTTCCAGTTCGGTTGCCTGAGCTTCCGACATGCGCACGTCCATCGTCACCGAACCGTCTTCATTATCCTTGCGGCCATCGACGATCGAGTTGCCGTAGATCCACGACACCAGCGCGAGCTTGTCGGTCGGAATGGTGATCGAGGTTTCGGTCAGGACGCCGGAGAGCCGCTTGGCAATCTCGTCCATCAAGGGGTCGAGCCCCTCGCCGGTGATTGCCGACAGCGCCATGATGTTGTCGCGGTCCCTGGCTCGGTCAAACAGCGCGTCATGGGTTTCCGGATCCAACCGGTCGATCTTGTTCCACACTTCGATGATTCGCTCGGAGCTTTCCTTCTCGTCGATCCCGAGATCCGCGAGGATGCGCAAGACGTCATGCGATTGGGCGGCATTGTCCGGATCGGACATGTCGCGCACATGCAGGATCAGATCGGCTTCCAGCACCTCTTCCAGCGTCGCGCGGAAGGCGGCGACGAGATGGGTCGGAAGATCGGAAATGAAGCCGACCGTATCTGAAAGAATGACCGTGCGGCCATGCGGCAGCTTCATCCGCCGCAGTGTCGGATCGAGCGTCGCAAACAGCATGTCTTCGGCCAGAACGCCCGCACCGGTGATGCGATTGAACAGCGTCGACTTGCCGGCATTGGTATAGCCGACCAGCGCCACGATGGGATGCGGCACCTTGCGGCGCTTTGCACGGTGAAGCTGGCGGGTGCGCACGACCTGTTCCAGTTCGCGCTCCAGCTTGACGATACGGTCCTGAAGCAGGCGGCGGTCGGCCTCGATTTGAGTTTCACCCGGACCGCCCATGAACCCGCCACCGCCGCGCTGGCGCTCAAGGTGGGTCCAGGATCTGACCAGACGGCCCTTCTGGTAATTGAGATGCGCCAGATCGACCTGCAGCGTGCCTTCCTTGGTGGAGGCACGGCGGCCGAAGATCTCGAGGATAAGGCCGGTGCGGTCGATGACCTTGGCATTCAGTTCTTTTTCGAGATTGCGCTGCTGCACAGGCGTCAGCGGATGATCGACGATCACGAGACCCGCATCCTTCTCGTCGAGAAGAGCCTTGATTTCCTCGATCTTGCCGGTGCCCATCAGCGTTGCCGGACGCGGCTGGCTGACCGTCACGATCAACCCTTGCGCAATTTCGAGATCGATGGCGCGGGCAAGTCCTGTCGCCTCTTCGAGGCGTGCCTCGTTGGAGCGTTGCGGCGCGGCGATGATCGGGCTGTCGCCCTGCCCTGCCTTAGGCCGAGCCTGTTTAAGCACCGGCACAACGACAACGGCGCGCATATCGTCCCGGTGCTTTTCGGCTTCCGGGACGAGTGATTCGTTAGACGTATCTCGGATAGAAATCTGTCTTTGTCCTTAGGCTGCGTTTTCTTCAGTCTCGAACATCTGCATCGGCTGCCCCGGCATGATGGTGGAGATCGCGTGCTTATACACGAGTTGGGAGTGCCCGTCACGACGAAGAAGGACGCAGAAGTTGTCGAACGAAGTGACGACACCCGTGAGCTTTACCCCGTTGATGAGGAATATAGTCAGGGAAATCTTCTGCTTGCGAACGGTATTGAGAAATAAATCCTGCAGGTTCTGAGAACGTTCCGCCATGGCGCCGATTCTTTCTTTCTTGCCGGCAAAAGTGCCGGGATAATGATCTCACGTGATAAGAGATGATGGAGAAACGCCCCGTGTTTCCCTTCCCCCACAAGTCTGGTTACCAAATCGGCGTCTTTTCCGCAATCTCGAAAAAGGCATCCCGAATGTTCGATGCGACACTACCTTGATGTAGCTGGACATCATATTCCATCGATTGAAACGATTGGAATGCGGATTTCGTAGGCTTGTATGAAGCCTTAGTCAAAGATACATGGCGCCGCACAGATGCGGCCCCGATAGCCGAGCGAAGACCTCAGACGCCGAGCGACTTCAGCTTGCGGTGCAGAGCCGAGCGCTCCATGCCGACGAACTCTGCCGTGCGGGAAATATTACCGCCGAAACGGTTGATCTGGGCAATCAGATAGTCCCGCTCGAACATCTCTCGCGCCTCGCGCAACGGCAGCGTCATGATGTGGACATTGCCGCTCGATGAGACCTTCGGCAGCATGTCGCCGAGATCGGTCGGCAGCATGTCGGCGGAAATCGCCGTATCCGGCCCATCTGTGCGGGCAAGGATCATCAGCCGCTCGATATTGTTGCGCAGCTGGCGGATATTGCCCGGCCAGTCATGCGCCTGCAGCACCGCCATCGCATCATCGCCGATCTTGCGGGCACGGATACCCGCCTGTTCGGAAACCTGCCGCATGAACATGTCGACGAGGAACGGGATGTCCTCGCGCCGCTCCGCCAAGGCAGGAACCTTGACCGGTACGACGGCCAGACGGTGATACAGATCCTCGCGGAACGCGCCTTCGGAGATCAGGTTTTCCAGATTGTAGGCGGTGGACGAGATGATACGGACATCGACCTTAACGCGCTTGGAACCGCCGACACGCTCGAACTGCTGATCGACCAGCACGCGAAGAATCTTGTTCTGGGTCTCGCGCGGCATCTCGCCGATCTCGTCGAGATAGAGAATGCCGCGATGGGCCTCTTCCAGCGCGCCGATCTTACGCGGCTGGCCGGGCGTACCCTCGGTGCCGAACAGAGCGATTTCCATCCGGTCAGGCGTGATCGTAGCGGCATTGAGCGCCACGAACGGACCCGTCGCGCGCGACGACTTGCGATGGATCATCCGGGCAACGAGTTCCTTGCCCGATCCCGAAGGGCCAAGGATCATGATGCGGCTGTTGGTCGGCGCAACCTTCTCGATCGTCTGGCGCAGCTGGGAAACAGCAACCGAGGTTCCGACCAGCTCGGCCGCATCACCGGTGCGCTTCTTCAGCTCGGAGACCTCGCGCTTGAGCTTGGAATTTTCCAGCGCCCGCTCGGCGATCAGGATCAGGCGGTCGGCCTTGAACGGCTTTTCGATGAAATCGAACGCCCCGCGTTTGATGGCGGACACTGCCGTTTCGACATTGCCGTGGCCGGAGATCATCACCACCGGTAGGTCGGGATGACGGCTCTTGACCTCGTCCAGCAATGCCAGACCATCGAGCTTTGATCCCTGCATCCAGATATCGAGGAAGACCAGCCGCGGTACGCGGTCGGAAATCGCCGCAAGTGCGCTGTCGCTGTCATGCGCCATCCGTGTCTCGTGGCCCTCGTCGGAGAGAATGCCCGAAACGATCTCGCGAATATCCGCCTCGTCATCAACGACCAGAATGTCAGACGCCATAAGCAATTTCCTTGTCTTTATCCGTCATGGGCGTGGCAGCCGCATCGACATGCGGCAGAAGCACCCGGATCATGGCGCCCTTGCCATGATCGAAATCGGCAGGGGCATCATGCAGCTCAAGCTGCCCCCCATGTTCTTCAATGATTTTCTTGACGATGGCGAGGCCGAGCCCAGTGCCCTTTTCCCGCATCGTCATATAGGGTTCGAGAATCCGGTGACGATTTTCGCTCGGCAGGCCGATACCGTTGTCGATCACGTCCACCACGAAAAGATCACGTGCCTGGTCAAAGCTGGAGCGCACCATAACCTTGCGCCCATCACGCTCTTCGTCCACCGGCACTATTTCGATCGATTCCACGGCATTCTTGACGAGATTGCCGAAAGCCTGACCAAGCATGCGCCCGTCAAACAGCCCGTTGAGCGGCGCGTCGCCGAGTTCACGGATGAAATCGACATGACTCGTGCCCATTTCGCGCAGGAAGATCGAATCCTTCAGGATGGCCCTGAGATCGGTGATTTCCTTGGACGGCTTGGGCATGCGGGCAAAGGATGAAAATTCGTCAACCATGCGGCCGATATCGCCGACCTGCCGAACGATCGTATCCGTGCACTGGTCAAACACGGCCCGGTCGCTTTCGTCGATCTGCTTGCCGTAACGTCGCTTCAGCCGCTCGGCCGACAGCTGGATCGGGGTCAGCGGATTTTTGATTTCATGGGCAATACGGCGTGCCACATCCGCCCAGGCGGTAGAACGCTGCGCGATGACAAGATCGGTAATATCATCGAGCGTAATAACGTAGCTGTCGCTCGTCGTGCGCTGCTCCTCGCGGGTCACCTGCACGGACAAAGTCCGCTCCTTACCACCACGCATCAGGTTAACCTCCTTGCGGAAGTCGCCGCGGGCGCGCGTAGTGGCTTCGGTCAGAACCTGGTCGACCTCGGGGACAACGTCCTGCAAGGTCTTGCCGATAAGATCATCGGCGCTGATGCCAAGCATCTGCTCTGCCGAAGGGTTGACGATGCTGATCCGGCGATCATCCACACCAATCACAGCCGCTGTCACGCCGGAAAGCACGGCCTCGATGAAGCGGCGGCGGTCATCGACCTCGTCTTTCGCTTCAAGAATCTCATCCTGCTGCGTGCGAATCTCGGAAATCATCTTGTTGAACGTACGCGACAGGCTGCCGACATCGCCATCGGCCGCGCGAACGGGAACGACGACATTGAGATTGCCGCTACCGACTGCATCGGCCGCGCTAATCAGGAGACGGATCGGCCGCACGATTCGGTCGGCAACCGCGATGGCAGCCCAGATGGCAGCCAGAAGAACGATCAGTGCGAAGCCGAGATAGAGCACGGCAAAGGCGAATTGCAGCGATGAGCGACCTGCCTCCATCGCCTTGTATTCGGCCGTGTTCTCCTCCATCAGCCGCATCGCGTTCATGACCTTCGGGTCGACGGCGCGGATCGTATAGAGGAAGGTTCCGGATATCGCATCCGTCTTCATGACGGCACCGACAAGGTTGGTGATGCCGGGAGGAATGAGTGTCGGCTGACCACCCGCGGCGGACTTGAGCGCGTCGGCGGGAATGGCTGGCAGCGGCCGCTCGGTCTTGATATCGGCCTGCGCAATCGCCTGACCGTCTTCCTGCACCAGGAAAGCACCGAGCATGCCGCGCCCGCGCGCCTGCCGGGTCATCAGGTCGAGAAATCCGGTACGATCGAGATAGAACATGGCGCGGTTCCGCTCGAGGTCGTTCGACATCGAAACCGTCTGCCCCTGCAGATAGCTCGCATTCTCCATCATGTAGGCGCGCGCGATATCCTGAGATGACTGCACGATGGACTGAGTGCGCAGCGAAAACCAGCGATCGAGCCCGACATTCAATGTCAGGCTGGCAAAAATCGCCACGAGAACCGCAGGCGTGATCGCCACGATGGAAAACAGGGCAACGATGCGAACATGCAAGCGCGCAGCCGCCCTGCCCCGGTTCCGAGCCTTGAGCAACCGGGAAACTTCGCGGCCGATGAGATACATCAACCCCAGAATGAACAGCGAATTGATCACGGCAGACGCGATGACCACGTTGCCGGTGGGTGCGATGGGGGTAAGGCCGAGAAGTACCAGCAGCGTCAGGATGGCGCAAAGCAGCGCCCCACCGGCAAGCAGAATACCCGGCAAGGCGAAGGACGCGCGGCGATCCTGGATGAAGGTCGCAGATTGAGCGTCGGCAAGGGGTGCCGTACCGCCGTCCACCATCATGTCCCTCCCGCTTTGGGGTCAACTGCCTTATCGCCTGACCACAATGTGGAAAGACGCTTTTGAAAATCGCCGAAATAGGATGTCCGTCGCTCTGACCGAAAAAACGCCGCCGGTTCAGCTAGGGCACCTGCGTGACCTCTAAGCAACGCATTGTGGCGAAAATGCAACGATCATCCCGAGCTGTCAAGCAGCCAGCAATCCCGGCGCATCACAATACACGGATGTCCACGGAATTAGACGTTTGCGAAGGTATTATGTGAGTATATTCCGAAAAAGGACTTTCACCGCGAAAAGCGGCAAACCGCCACATGAGCAATTTCATCGCACCGGTGACTTTAACTCCATCCTGTGGCATGGAGGTTTCATGATAGCGATACGGCAAATCCTCTCCGACAGGATCCTGGCGACCGCGTTTGCGGTAGTCCTCGCCTATCTGTTGGCATTTCAGGGATTTACCGGAAATCTCGCAAATGCATCGACCGCAATAGCCGCCCAGGATCCGCTCCACGTCTTGTGCGGCTCTGCCGGTATCGTCGAAGCAGATCCGGCAGGCGCCGACAACCCATCGAAGAGAGCCACAGATTGCCCCTGCGCAAGCCTGTGCCGCCTGGCTTCCTCCATTGCCCCCGTCATCCTCACGCCGGGCGTGTTGCTACTGCAATTTTCGGTGTTCACATCGGAACACATCGATTTTCCACGCCTGGAGACACCTGCGCCAACTCGTCGAGGTATTCTGGCCGACGCCCGCGGACCGCCCGTCATTTCGTGAAGGCAGGCCATGCGTCATGTGCATTCGGTACTGAAGTCAGGGCAGTTATCGCCCTCCCCTTATATCGTCGGCCGTCACCGGATCATATTGCCCGAAATCCGGCAGACCAGAGCCAACCAACAGGTTCCTTTCGGAGAAATCCATGTTCAACAAGAAGATCGTCGCCTATACGCTGCTCGGCTCCATGCTCGCCTTCGGCTCCACCCAGGCCCATGAATTCAAGCTTGGCCAACTCGAAATCGGCCACCCCTATTCCCGTGCCATGCTGCCCATGGCCAAGGTCGGCGGCGGCTACCTGAAAATCACCAATAGTGGACCAGCCGATCGCCTCATCAGCATCACGTCCGAGCGGTCCGCGACGGTGGAAATCCATGAAATGAAGATGAACGGCGCAGTGATGGAAATGCGTGAACTGGATGGCGGCCTCGCGATACCCGCCAATAGCACCGTCGAACTGAAGCCCGGCAGCTATCACCTGATGTTCATGAATGTGACGCAGCCTTTCAAGCAAGACGAAATGATCAAGGCGACGCTTGTCTTTGAAAAAGCGGGGTCGGTAGACGTCGAATTTTCCGTAGGTCCGGTCGCTGGCGACAAAGGGCACGCGGCACATTCGGAGCACGGAAAATGACGACCAAAAATCCGTTCATGCTGGTTGCCACGGCACTCTGCACGATCTTCTTTTGCGTCCTGGTCGGCATCCTGTTTTTCACCTTCAAGGACGAGCCGCGACACAGCCGGTTCAATGCTGCCTTCTCCCTGGTCAACGATCAGGGAGAAAAGGTTGACGAGACAATATTCAAGGGCAATCCGTCCTTGGTCTATTTCGGCTATACGCACTGCCCCGAAGTCTGCCCAACGACGCTTTTCGAAGTCGCTGGATACCTGAAAGCACTTGGAGAGGATGGCGCATCGATCAAGAGCTACCTGTTCACGGTTGATCCGGAACGGGATACGCCCGAGATCTTGAAGAGCTACGTTACCGCCTTTTCAGACCGGATAACCGGCGTGACGGGCACTGCAGAAGAGATGAGGCGGGTAGTCTACGGCTGGAAAGCTTTTGCGGAAAAGGTACCGAACAAGAGCGGCGGCTATTCGATGAGCCACACGATGGACCTTTTCCTGATCGGCGCTGATGGGCGCCTGAAGGGCCTCATTCCCTACGGTGCAGATCCTGACGAAGCCGTCAGAAAAATCCGCAGCACACTTCTGTAGGTAACTGCGATAGGCTTTATGTCAGGACGCCGGACAAAATCCGGCGTCTTTTTTTTCCAAGTCAGGCGGAACGCGAGCTGCGATAGACCGAAACGCCGAGTTCGCGGATCTTCTTGCGCAGTGTATTGCGGTTAAGCCCGAGCAGATCGGCCGCCTTGATCTGGTTGCCTCGGGTGGCCGTCAGCGCTGCAAGGATCAGCGGATATTCCATCTCGGTCAGCACCCGATCATACAGTCCCGGAGGCGGCAGGTTGTCGCCGAAGCTCGCGAAATAGCTGCGCATGTTTTCTTCGACCGCCTGAGCGATGGTCAGAGAGCCACTGCGTGGCGCTGCCTTGTCGATAGGACTATCGGGAACATCCGACCGCAACTCGGTATCGACGATTTCGCGGGTAATAACATCCTGCGGATAGAGCGCCATCAGACGGCGCACCAGGTTTTCCAGCTCGCGCACGTTACCCGGCCAGGCATAGGCCTTCATCACGTCCAGCGCCTCGTTGTCGAAACGCTTGCCGTCGAGCCCTTCCTTCTCGGCCATCTGCATGAAGTGGCGCACGAGATCGGGAATATCTTCCGCGCGGTCGCGCAGCGGCGGCAGACGCAGCGGCACGACATTGAGGCGATAGTACAAGTCTTCGCGGAAAAGCCCCTGGTTGATCAGGTGCTTCAGGTCCTTGTTGGTGGCAGCAACGATGCGCACGTCGGTGCGGATCGGAGTGCGTCCGCCGACAGTCGTGTACTCTCCCTGCTGAAGCACGCGCAAAAGACGCGTCTGAGCATCCATCGGCATGTCGCCGATTTCGTCAAGGAACAGCGTACCGCCTTCAGCCTGCTCGAAACGGCCGGTGGAGCGGTTCTGCGCGCCGGTAAAGGCGCCCTTCTCGTGGCCGAACAGTTCCGATTCGATCAGGTCGCGCGGGATGGCCGCCATGTTGATCGCCACGAACGGACCGTTGCGGCGCTTGCCGTAATCATGCAGAGCCTTGGCGACCAGTTCCTTGCCGGTACCCGATTCACCGGTAATCATCAGCGTCAGGTCCGTCTGCATCAGGCGGGCGAGAACACGATAGATTTCCTGCATCGCAGCAGAACGACCTACAAGCGGCATCCCATCCTGCATGTCGTCGTCGAGACGCGCCGGCTTGCGCTTCGGCTCGGCTAGCGCCCGGCCAATGATCGCGATCAGTTCGGTCAGGTCGAATGGCTTCGGCAGATAATCGTAAGCGCCCTTTTCCGATGCACGGATCGCCGTCATGAACGTGTTCTGCGCGCTCATCACCAACACCGGCAGATCGGGCCGCGCCTTCTTGATGCGCGGAAGCAAATCGAAGGCATTTTCATCCGGCATGACGACGTCGGTGACGACGAGATCGCCCTCGCCCGCAGACACCCAGCGCCACAAAGTGGCGGCATTGGAGGTTATGCGTACCTCGTAACCGGCCCGTGTCAGGGCCTGGTTCAGGACGGTACGGATGGCCGCGTCGTCGTCGGCGACAAGGATCGTGGCAGTCATGTTTCGCTTCCTGTGGGGTTCAAGGCGCGGCCGTCACCGGCCTCTTCCTTGTGCATGGGCATCAGAACACGGAATATGGTTCGGCGCGCCTGGCTGTCGCATTCGACAATGCCGCCATGGCCGCCGATGATCTTGGCGACCAGCGCCAGCCCGAGGCCGGAGCCGTTGGTCTTGGTGGTGATGAACGGATCGAAAAGGTTTGGAACAAGGTCGGCCGGCACGCCGGGACCGTTGTCGATCACGCAGAATTCGAGTGGCAGCGAAATCTTTTCACGCGTACCGGCGACCGATAAACGAATCCCCGGACGATAGGCCGTCGTCAGCATGATTTCCGCGTCAGGCTGACCGTCGACCGCCTCGGACGCGTTCTTGATCAGGTTGAGAAACACCTGAACCAGCTGGTCGCGATTGGCATAGACCGGCGGCAGCGACGGGTCGTACATCTCGGAAATCTTGATCTCGCGGGCGAAACCGGCCTTGGCCACCGCCTTCACGTGATCGAGCACGGAGTGGATGTTGAGCGGCACGCGATCGACCGGGCGCTCATCGGAAAACACTTCCATACGGTCGACCAGCGACACGATCCTGTCGGTCTCGTCGCAGATCAGCCGCGTCAGCGGGCGATCGTCATCCGGAACCACGGTTTCGAGCAGCTGGGCAGCACCACGGATGCCGGACAGCGGGTTCTTGATCTCATGCGCCAGCATCGAGGCAAGCCCCGTCACCGAGCGGGCAGCCGCTCGATGGGTCAATTGACGATCGATCTTGTCCGCCATCGAGCGCTCCTGAAACACCACGACGACCGAACCGGGTTCGCTGACGACAGGTGCGACATAAAGATCGACCAGCTTTTCCTGACCGAGTTTCGGAGAGGACAGGTCTACGCGATATTCGTTGACCGGTGCCTTGCGCTCTCGCACCTGATCGATCAAAGCCAGTAGCGGGCTGCCGAACGGGATGAAGCTCGAAATCTTGTATTTGGCCAGATGCGAGGCACTCGCGCCGAAGAAGGATTCTGCTTCCCAATTGGCAAACGCGATCTTGCCGGCCTGATCGACAAGAATGACCGGGTTCTGGACGGAATTGAGGACGGCCATGGCCAATGCCTGCCCATGGGCAGTGTCCTGAATGGCGGACTTTGTCATGCAGCCTCCTTGCGGGCTGATAGGAATGCGTCATTTCCAAAAATCATCGACAGACGCCGGATAACATCTGCCGGATCACGAGACATCATGATCGCCGCCTTGTCCTCTGACGCAATGTCGCAACCCTGGCGGTCGATATACCAACCGAGCTGCTTGCGAGCGTGCCTGAGGCCGGCTTCGACGCCGTAGAAGTCCAGCATCGCCTCGTAATGTTCGATGACGATGGCACCAACCTCCGCCTGTGAAGGCGCGGCATGGCCGGCAAGCCAGCCGACATGCCAGGGCCGCCCTTGCGCGCCGCGTCCGACCATGACGGCATCGGCACCGGAACGGCGAACGATTTCGACGGCATCTTCCGGCGTCTGCACATCACCATTGGCGATCAGCGGAATGGAGAGCACATCGCGAACGGCATGGATCGCATCCCAATCCGCCTTGCCTTCATAGAACTGCATACGGGTACGACCATGCACTGTGACGAGCTGGACGCCCGCCTCCTGCGCGCGGCGTGCGATCAGCGGTGCATTGAGGCTGTCATGATCCCAGCCGAGCCGCATCTTGACGGTGACGGGAACGGAGACGGCCTTCACCGTTGCCTCGATCAGCGACAGAGCATGATCGGGATCACGCATCAATGCGGAGCCGGAATAGCCGCCGGTCACCTTCTTGGCCGGGCAACCCATGTTGATATCGATAATATCGGCGCCATTATCGGCCGAAATTCTTGCCGCTTCCGCCATCCAGCGGGCTTCACGACCGGCAAGCTGCACCATATGCGGCGTCATGCCGGCATTCTTCAGCCGCGCCCAGGATTCGCCCTTGTTCATGGCAAGCTCCCGGCTTGCCACCATTTCGGTGACGACAAGCCCTGCGCCAAAGCGCCAGGCGAGCTTGCGGAAGGCGAGATCGGTCACGCCGGACATCGGCGCGAGCACCATCCTATTGCGGACAGTGACCGATCCGATCTGAAATGGTCTGGCAAGGTCGCTGCAATGCAATTGATGATCTTTCAGGCAAATCCGTATAATGCACTATTTTTATTCAGCCCTTGAGCGTTTGCCAAGAGCTATTCGTGAAATGCGCTATTTTTGAGCGACGTGCTGGAAATACGGCTTTTGAGGCTATAGTTCTCGCCCTGTCAATCCAAATCGATACTGGCCAATTTCATACAGAACGGGAACAGCAGCTCCATGACAATCGGCATCGTCATCGTCGCAGCAGGACGAGGGGAAAGAGCTGGCTCGCCGGACGAGGGGCCGAAGCAATACCGCCCGATCGGCAGCCGCCCGGTCATCGCCCACACGCTGGACACCTTTCTGCGCTGGCACAAACGCGGCCCCATCGTGGTCGTCATCCATCCGGATGACGAGGAGCTTTATAATGCGGCAACGAGCGGATTGCCCGCGACGGGCGTGACCATCACCTTCGGCGGCGACACACGGCAACGCTCGGTTTACGAGGGGTTGAAGGCGCTTTCGGCCACCGAAGCAACCCATGTGATGATCCATGACGCGGCACGCCCCTTCGTCGATCACGCAATGCTCGACCGCATCGCCGAGGCATTTGACAAGGGCATCGACGCCGTCCTGCCTGCGGTCGCAGTGACAGATACATTGAAGCGCGGCGGCAGTGACGGCCTCGTGCATGAAACGGTTCCGCGCTCGGGACTTTATGCCGCCCAGACGCCGCAAAGCTTTCTACTGTCGGAAATCCGCTCGGCCCATGAAAAGGCTGCGGCGCTTCGCCGCGACGATTTCACCGATGACGCGGCGATCGCCGAATGGGCCGGACTGCCGGTTTCCATCGTCGAGGGATCCGTCGACAATATCAAGCTGACCGTAAAACGGGACATGACCATGGCCGATGAAAGGCTTTCAGCCGCAGCCCTCCCCGATGTCCGCACCGGCAACGGCTATGACGTGCACCAGTTGATTGAAGGTGACGGCGTGACACTGTGCGGTGTCTTCATTCCCCACGACCAGAAACTGTCCGGCCACTCGGATGCCGATGTCGCGCTTCATGCCCTGACCGATGCCCTGCTCGCCACCTGCGGCGCCGGTGATATCGGCGATCACTTCCCGCCATCGGACATGCAGTGGAAGGGCGCGCCTTCGAAAATCTTCCTCGCGCATGCGGCTAAGATCGTGCGAAAAAAGGGCGGTACGATCATGAATGCCGACGTGTCGCTGATTGCCGAGGCACCGAAGGTAGGCCCCCATCGCGACAGGATGCGCCAAAATATGGCAGACATTCTCGGCATTTCGCTCGACCGCTGTTCGGTCAAGGCGACAACCAACGAGACGATCGGCTTTGTTGGCCGTCGCGAAGGCATTGCCGCGATCGCAACCGCAACCGTCGTTTATCGCGGGACAACCGAATGAGCCTGTTTCCGTTAGACATAGAAGACGACGCGCGTCGGATCGTCTGGGCATTCTCGGAACGCAGATTGATGATCTCCACAGCAGAATCCTGCACCGGCGGTCTCATTATCGGCGCCCTGACGGATATCGCCGGCTCATCAGCCGTGGTCGACCGCGGGTTCGTGACATATACGAACGAAGCCAAGATGGATCTTCTAGGCGTCAATGCGGCAACGCTCGGCACCTATGGCGCCGTATCTGAACAGACGGCCAGACAGATGGCGCAGGGCGCCCTCTTCCGCTCTCGAGCTGGCCTCGCGGTCGCCGTCACCGGCATCGCAGGTCCCGGCGGCGGATCGGCGGAGAAGCCGGTCGGCCTCGTGCATCTCGCCGCCCGCAACCGCTCGGGCATGATCATTCACCGGGAAATGCGATACGGCGATATCGGTCGCATGGAAATTCGGCTGGCGACGGTACGCACGGCCTTCGAGATGCTGTGGGAAGTTGCCGGCATCTGAACCGGATCAGGCAGCCGCGTAGATCTTGTCCGCGCGACTTTCGAAAGCATCGGTGAACATGCGGAAGGCGCGATCGAACATCGAGCCCATCAAAGCGCCAAGAATCATGCTCTTGAACTCGTAGTCGATGTAGAAATGCACGACGCAGCCCTCGCCGCCGTCGGTCGGCGGCTCGAAACGCCAGCGGTTGTCGAGATACTTGAACGGTCCTTCGATATACTTGACGTCGATTGCCTGTTCGGCCGGATTGAGAAGCACCTGGGTGGTGAAGGTTTCCTTGATCGCCTTGTAACCCACGGTCATGTCCGCCAGCAGCAGGGTCTTGCCATCCCGCTCCTTGGAACTGCGTATGCTGAGCGCCTCGCAAAGTGGCAGGAACTCCGGATAGCGCTCGATATCAGCAACGAGGGCGTACATCTTTTCGGGACTATGCTTGACCGGGCGGCGGATTTCGAACTTTGGCATGAGGTGGAGTTAAGCTGAGGTCTTTGGAAGATCAAGCCCCGACAAGGGAGAGAAGCCGCCGCATCCGGCCGCGGGATGTCAGGATCAACACCGGACAATCCGGATTGAAACGCTGAATCCCGTCCACGATCCGCGGAGAGGTCTGTCGCTCGAAATTCCAGATGAAGGACAAGAATTCGCGATCGAACAACCTTTCCGGACATCCCGGTGCCATATCCGGCCGTGTTTGCCCCAGATGACGAATACTTCTGGAAAAGACACCCCACAGGCAAAGCCAACGTGGCATCCGCACCCAGACAATTGCATCGGCACGCGGTATTCTCAGTTCGAAACTGGATGAACCCGTGCCATCCATGATCCAGCGATCTCCGGATACGGCTTCGGAGATCAATGCCCGCGTCGTCTCACGATCCCGCTTCACCCAGCCTGGAAGCCAGTAAAAATCTCTGTCCATAGAGATATAGGGCAGCCGCAATCTGTCGCTCAACTGGCGCGAAAGCGTCGACTTTCCGCCTCCCGAGCAGCCGATCACCAGCACGCGCTTCGAGGCATGAAGCACTCCTGCCCCGCCTTTCACATTGACAATCCGCAACTGATTTCCCACCTGTTATGTGCCCAACGCAACGCACACTTTCAGTTTGACGATTTTCAAGTTAAAGAAATTTAATGTATCCTGAGGGCAGTTGTAATATTCCCTCGGCGCAATCCTGCCTATATTGGTGCATTGCAACATTCTAAAATCTATCGATCCGAAAGACGCATACCCATGGACGATTTCGCACAGATGATAAAGCTGCTCGAATCCGCGAAGCAGCTTGCGGATATGAACGGCATGCCGATGCTCGCCTATTTCATCGAAATGGCAAAAGGCGAAGCACGCGGACAAAAAGGCACGCTTCGTGAGCGCAGGCACGGCCAGGACAAGCGCCCCAAGATCGAGGCTGCTGAATAATCAGTGAGAGGGTTGCCGCCTTATTCGGCGGCAGCCAGGTGCTTCTTTTCACGCGCAGCCCGCAACCGGGCAAAGTCATCACCAGCGTGATGCGACGAACGCGTGAGCGGGCTTGAAGCGACCATCAGGAAGCCCTTCGTATAAGCCACGGTCTCGTAAGACTTAAACTCCTCCGGCGTAACGAATTTCTCGACCTTATGATGCTTGCGCGTCGGCTGCAGATACTGGCCGATCGTCAGGAAGTCGACATCCGCGGTTCTCAGGTCATCCATCAGCTGCAGCACTTCATTACGCTCTTCGCCTAAGCCCACCATGATACCGGACTTGGTGAACATCGTCGGATCGAGTTCCTTCACCCGCTGCAGAAGTCGGATCGAGTGGAAATAACGCGCGCCGGGACGAACCGTCAGGTAGTTGCCGGGAACCGTTTCCATATTGTGGTTGAAGACATCCGGCTTGGCGGCGACGACACGCTCCAGCGCACCGGGCTTCTTCAGGAAGTCAGGTGTCAGGATTTCGATCGTCGTCAGCGGTGATGCGGCACGGATCGCCCAGATCACCTTTTCGAAATGTTCCGCACCGCCATCGTCCAGATCGTCGCGGTCGACGGAGGTGATGACAACGTGCTGCAGGCCCATTTCCTTGACTGCGCGCGCTACGCTTTCCGGCTCGGACATGTCGAGCGGGTTCGGCTTGCCTGTCGCGACATTGCAGAAGGCGCAGGCGCGGGTACAGATCTCGCCCATGATCATGAAGGTGGCGTGCTTTTTATCCCAGCACTCACCAATGTTGGGACAGCCCGCCTCTTCGCAGACAGTCACAAGCTTGTTTTCACGAACGATCGCGCGCGTTTCCTGGTACCCCTTCGATACCGGCGCCTTGACGCGGATCCAGTCCGGCTTGCGCATCACTTCGGTATCGGGCCGATGCGCCTTTTCCGGGTGGCGGACGCGCTTCTCTTCGGAGAGATTGGTCCTGTCGAGAATGGTGACCATGAAATCCTGCCTTCAACTCCGCATTCATGTCGGAGCATGTTGTCGTTCGGAAATTCTCTATGCATGAACCGCGGCAAATCTTTGCGCGGCATAACCTGCCAGACCGCTACATTAGCGCCTGACGATTTTGGCGACGAATAGCAAAAGGCTCGCGCCAAGGAAAGCCGTGACGAAATAGCCGAGACGGCTGTCTTTCACGGCAATGTCGAAGGTTCCCAAAACCGCGATCGCGACAACGGAGCCGACGATACCCAGTACGATGTTCATGAATATGCCGAAGCGGATATCTATCAGCTTGCCGGCAAGCCAGCCTGCCAGTCCACCGATGATGATCGCCCCGATCCAGCCAACGCTTTCCATCATTCCTCCTCCAAGGCCCAGATAGCCGTTCGGCGCTCCCCACATCAATGGGAAGCGCCTTTTGTTCTTATAAGGAGCTCTATTAGGCGTTCAGAACGCGACCATAGGCATCAAGCACGCTTTCCTTCATCGATTCCGAAATGGTCGGATGCGGGAAGATGGTGTGCATCAGGTCTTCTTCGGTCGTCTCGAGGTTCATCGCAACGACAAAGCCCTGGATCAGTTCGGTGACTTCCGCACCGACCATGTGGGCGCCGAGCAGCTCGCCGGTCTTCTTGTCGAAGATCGTCTTGACCATGCCCTGGTCTTCGCCGAGCGCCACGGCCTTGCCGTTTGCGGCAAAGGAGAAGCGACCGACACGGATGTCGCGGCCCTGTTCCTTGGCCTTGGCTTCGGTGAGACCAACCGAGGCGACCTGCGGGTTGCAGTAGGTGCAGCCTGGAATCTTGCTCTTGTCGGTCGCATGGACGTTCGGCAGACCTGCGATCTTTTCGACGCAGACAACGGCTTCATGCTCGGCCTTGTGGGCGAGCAGCGGGCCACCGGCGACATCGCCGATCGCGTAGATGCCGGGAACGTTGGTCTTGCCGTAGCCGTCGATAACGATGAAGCCACGCTCGGTCTTCACGCCGGCAGCTTCGAGGCCGATGTTTTCGATATTGGCCTGTACGCCGACAGCCGAGATCATCCGGTCCGCGGTGATCTTTTCAGACGAACCGTCCTTCTTCTCAATGGTAGCTGTGACCGAGTTGGAACCCTTCTCGATCTTGGCGACCTTGGCCTCGAGAAGAATCTTGATGCCCTGCTTTTCGAACTGCTTCTTGGCGAAGGCGGAGATTTCCGCATCTTCGACCGGCATGACCTGGCTCATGATTTCGACGACGGTGACGTCGACGCCCATCGTGCGGTAGAAGGAAGCGAATTCGATGCCGATCGCACCCGAGCCCATGACGAGCAACGACTTCGGCAGCTCTTCCGGCTTCATCGCTTCGAAATAGGTCCAGATCAGCTTGCCATCCGGCTCGATGCCGGGAAGCGCGCGCGGACGGGCGCCGGTGGCCACGATGATGTGCTTGGCGGTATAGGTGCCCTCACCCAGCGTGTTCTTCGGAACCGGACCCTGCGGCTGGACGACCGGCTTGGTCGACTTGCCGACGACGATTTCACCCGGCTTGGTAATCTTGGCTTCGCCCCAGATGATGTCGACCTTGTTCTTCTTGAACAGGAAGCCGACGCCGTTGTTCATGCGGGCAGCAATGCCGCGCGAACGGGCAACGATCGCCTTGACGTCCGGCTTGATCGAGCCTTCGAGTGTCAGGCCGTAATCCTTGGCGTGGGTAGCTGTGTGCATGACATCGGCCGAGCGCAGCAGCGCCTTGGTCGGGATGCAGCCCCAGTTGGAGCAAATGCCGGCAAGATGTTCGCGTTCAACGACGGCGACCTTCATGCCGAGCTGCGAGGCCCTGATCGCAGCGATATAACCACCAGGGCCGGAGCCGATTACAATAACGTCATAAGCGTTGGACATGAGCGCTTCCAATCCTCGTTTCTACAGGACCCCGGCTCTAACGCCTTGAGGTCTTCACGGGATGGAAGCGCCTGGCGGTCAGACTGCCAGCTTGATCGCTTCGGCTTCCGGTTCAGGCTGAACCAGCATCCCGTAGATTTCTTCCTTGAGCTGCCTGCGCTGCTTGCACATGTCGATCAGCATTGCATCGCCTGCGGGCTCGTTACGTCTCTCGGCCAGGTGAACTCTCCGGCTCAGATCTTCATAACTCCGGCACAGTCGGGCAAAATGCCCATCCGTCTCCTGGAGATGACGCACCAGCGCCCTGAAATCCGGAAAATCTGCGGCCAGTTCATGCAGCATACCAGACATGGAACAAATCCCTTTATTAGTGAGGAAGTGTCCACGCTAGGTCCGCCTAAAATTACCTCCGTTGATCCAGATCAAAGGCCAAGCATCATTCGAACGATCGGCTCCAGACCGCGACCAATTGCCCGAGTACCCTCAGTTGTCAGGTGTACGCCATCAACCGGACTGGTACGGGCAACCGACCCCGCATCGAAGAAACCGCAGCCGATATCATCAGCAAGATCGCGGTAGAGCGACGCAAGCATGGCCGATTCCTCGACACCGTCGCGGAAGATTGCCGAAAACACCGGATCAGCCGTTTCGCACAGTGGCGGCGGTGAAACGATCAGAATTTCCGGCGCATCATAGTCGAACGAATACTCGTGGTGGCGGATCAGCCCCACGAGCCTCTGCAAGCCGGCACGGGCCGCATAGGCGGTCCCGGCAATCGCCGGCTTCATATCGTTGGTACCGAGCATGATGACGACGAGATCAAGCGGCATATGGGTGTGAAGCACCGTTGGAAGGTTCTTCACACCGTTGCGATCACAATCAGCCAGGTGATCGTCATAACCGGTGGTACGGCCGTTCAATCCTTCGGCAATCACGGTCACGCCAGGCCCGAGGGCCGCCCCGAGGACGCTTGGCCAGCGATCCTCGAAAGCATGCCGTCCCGGCCCTTCGGGGTCATACCCCCAGGTGAGACTGTCGCCGAAGCAAAGAACGGTCCTCATCCCGCCGTCCTTCAGCCGCTACACCAGCATCGACATCGGGTTCTCGATGTAGCGCTTGAAGGCGGATGCGAGTTCTGCACCGAGCGCGCCATCGATGACACGGTGGTCGAAGGCGAAGGTCGCCGACATTACCGTACCCACTTCGATCTTGCCGTTACGGACGACCGGCTTCTCGACGCCAGCACCGATCGACACGATCGAGGCTTGCGGCAGGTTGACGATCGAGGTGAACGACGAGACGCCGAACATGCCGAGGTTGGACACGGAAGTCGTGCCGCCTTGGTATTCTTCCGGCTTCAGCTTCTTGTCGCGGGCACGCTTGGCCATGTCCTTCACCTCGTTGGAGATGACCGACAGAGCCTTTGTTTCCGCCTTGCGAACGATCGGCGTGATCAGTCCGTCCGGGATCGAAACGGCAACACCGACGTCCGAATGCTTGTGAAGTACGCGTGCAGTCGAGGTCCAGGAGGCGTTTGCCATCGGAACGTCGCGCAGCGCCAGAGCCATCGCCTTGATGATGAAGTCGTTGACGGAGAGCTTGAAGGCCGGAACCTCGCCCTTCTCTGTCTTCTTCACCGGAGCCGACTTGTTGATCTCTGCACGCAGAGCCATCAGCGCGTCGAGTTCGCAATCCATCGAAACCGTGTAGGACGGAACCGTCTGGGTGGACTCGGTCAGGCGTGCAGCGATCGTCTTGCGCATACCGTCATGCGGCAGAAGCTCGTAGGATCCTTCCGCAAACAGCTTGAGCGTGCTTTCGTCCGAAGGACCCTTTGCAGCAGCCGGAGCGGCGGCAGCTTGGGAAGCTGAAGACGAAGCAGCCTTGGCTCCGCCGGCAGCGGCCTTTTCGACGTCCGCCTTAACGACACGGCCATGCGGACCGGTACCGGTGACGGCGGAAAGGTCGAGACCTGCTTCCTTGGCGAGACGACGGGCGAGCGGCGAGGAAAACACGCGCTTGCCATCGGCAACCGGAGCAGGCGTCGACGGTGCCGGAGCAGCGTCAGCGACCGGAGCGGCGGCCTTGGGAGCTTCAGCGGTCTTTGCAGATGGAGTAGCCTCAGCCTTCGGTGCGGAACCCGCACCGGCAGCAGCAGCAGCAACGTCTTCGCCTTCTTCGGCGATGATGGCGATCAGGGCGTTGACCTTGACCGCTTCCGTACCGGCGGGAACTACGATCTTGGCGATCGTGCCCTCGTCGACGGCTTCGACTTCCATCGTCGCCTTGTCGGTTTCGATCTCGGCGATCACGTCGCCGGACTTGACCTTGTCGCCTTCCTTGACCAGCCACTTTGCGAGGTTGCCCTCTTCCATGGTCGGAGAAAGG
Organism: Neorhizobium sp. UBA3556; assembly: GCA_002376235.1. Classification (GTDB taxonomy): domain Bacteria; phylum Pseudomonadota; class Alphaproteobacteria; order Rhizobiales; family Rhizobiaceae; genus Neorhizobium. The sequence goes on from DFNX01000016.1 coordinate 577,823, forward strand.
GCAGGCATGGTGATGTTGATAGGCATCCTATCACCCTTCCCTTACTTGTAGCAGACGGTTTTGACCGCCTGAACGACTTCGCCGACAGTCGGCAGAGCCAGCTTTTCGAGGTTGGCAGCGTAAGGCATAGGAACGTCCTTGCCTGCGATCGTCAGAACCGGGGCATCGAGATAGTCGAAAGCCTGCTGCATTACGCGGGTGGCGATTTCCGTGCCGACCGAGTTCTGCGGGTAACCTTCCTCGACAGTGACGAGGCGGCCGGTCTTCTTGACGGATTCGATAACGGTCGGCAGGTCCATCGGGCGGATCGTGCGAAGGTCGATCAGTTCGACATCGATGCCTTCTTTCTCGAGCTCGGCAACCGCCTTCACGGCGTAGGTCATGCCGATACCGAAGGAAACGATCGTCGCGTCCTTGCCCTTGCGGTGAATGCGCGCCTTGCCGATCGGCAGGACGAAGTCATCCAACTTCGGCACGTCGAAGTGCTGACCGTAGAGGATTTCGTTTTCGAGGAAGACGACCGGGTTCGGATCGCGGATCGCAGCCTTGAGCAGACCCTTGGCGTCGGCTGCCGTATACGGCATGACGACCTTGAGGCCCGGGATCTGGCTGTACCACGAGGAGAAGTCCTGGCTGTGCTGTGCGCCAACGCGAGCAGCAGCGCCGTTCGGGCCGCGGAACACGATCGGAGCGCCCATCTGGCCACCGGACATGTAGAGCGTCTTGGCAGCCGAGTTGATGATCTGGTCGATTGCCTGCATGGCGAAGTTGAAGGTCATGAACTCGACGATCGGCTTCAGGCCCGACATGGCCGCACCGACGCCGATACCGGCAAAGCCGTGTTCGGTGATCGGGGTATCGACAACGCGCTTGGCGCCGAATTCCTGCAGAAGGCCCTGGGTGATCTTGTAGGCGCCCTGATATTCGGCGACTTCTTCACCCATGACGAACACGTCGCCATCGCGGCGCATTTCTTCTGCCATGGCGTCGCGCAGAGCTTCGCGAACGGTCGTCGACACCATTTCAGTGCCAGCCGGAATATCCGGATCGGCAGCGACTTCGACCTTCGGCTGAGCCGGGACCTTGGCAGCAACAGGAGTTTCCTCGGAGGCTTCACGAGCCTTTCCGCCGGCGGCGTCGGACGTCGCAGCCGGAGTATCGGCATCAGCCTTCGGCGCATCTGCCGAAATGGCGTCCGCGCTTTCGCCTTCGGCGAGCAGGATTGCAATCTTGGTGTTGACCTTGACGTTTTCGGTGCCGGCTTCGACCAGCAGCTTGCCGATCACGCCTTCATCGACGGCTTCCACTTCCATGGTTGCCTTGTCGGTCTCGATTTCGGCAATGACATCGCCGGACTTGACGGTGTCGCCTTCCTTTTTGACCCATTTGGAAAGCGTGCCTTCCTCCATCGTCGGAGAAAGTGCAGGCATCAGGATATCGATAGGCATAGGTTCTTTCCTCCCCGCGCTTAGAGCAGGATATCGGTGTAGAGCTCGGATGCATCCGGCTCCGGATCGTTCTGAGCAAAGTCGGCGCTATCCGTAACGATGTCGCGGATATCCTTGTCGATCGCCTTCAGCTCGTCTTCGCTTGCCCAGCCCTTTTCGAGCAGACGGTTGCGAACCTGTTCGATCGGATCCTGCTCCGAGCGCATCTTCTGCACTTCTTCCTTGGAGCGATACTTTGCCGGGTCGGACATGGAGTGACCACGGTAACGATAGGTCAGCATTTCGAGAATGATCGGACCCTTGCCGGCGCGGCAATGAGCGAGCGCCTCATCGGCTGCAGCCTTGACGGCGCGAACATCCATGCCGTCCACCTGGACGCCCGGGATACCGAAGCCGACGCCACGCATCGAATAGTTCGACTGCGCGGTTGCGCGGGCGGTTGAGGTGCCCATGGCGTAACGGTTGTTCTCGACGATATAGATGATCGGCAGTTTCCACAGAGCCGCCATATTGAAGCTCTCGTAGACCTGACCTTGGTTGGCAGCGCCGTCACCGAAATAAGCAACCGAAACGCTGTCATTGTTGCGATAGGCATTGGCGAAGGCGAGACCGGTGCCGAGCGACACCTGCGCACCGACGATACCGTGACCGCCGTAGAAATGCTTCTCCTTGGAGAACATGTGCATCGAGCCGCCCTTGCCCTTCGACAAGCCGCCACGACGACCGGTAAGTTCGGCCATGACGCCACGCGGGCTCATGCCGCAAGCAAGCATGTGACCGTGATCGCGATAGGCGGTGATGACCTGATCACCTTCCTGCTGCGCCATCTGCATGCCGACGACGACAGCTTCCTGGCCGATATAAAGGTGGCAGAAACCGCCGATGAAGCCCATGCCATAGAGCTGGCCGGCCTTTTCTTCGAAACGACGGATCAGCAGCATCTCGCGATACGCGTGCAGATCGTCTTCCTTGCCGAATTCCGGCGTGTTCTTGCCGGTGAATTCTTTCGAGGCTGTTTTGCTGGCAGATTTTGCCGCTGGCTTGCGGCCGGATGCAGACGCGGATTTGGTTTGCGCCATCGATCCCTCCCTATGTGCTGCATTGAAGGAGCGGCATCGAGACGAGCTTACGCACGCCGCAACCCACTCCGGTTTCTGCAACTAACATAGGGAAGAAAACGCGCCCCAGCAATGACATATTTGCATGGCTCTCATTCCGCATAAGCCACTGAAATAAATCACGAAAAACAAGTTAACCGAAATTCGGTTAACTCAGAAATAATTGTTAAATATGACTATTTCATCCGAGCGAGAGACATTTAATTGATAACGCGCAATTTCATCGAGCATGTCTTTGTCGAGTGAGCCGTCACTCATTAGATGGACCTGACGCTCCAAAGCTTCGCGCTTGGCAGTCAGCGCCGCAAGCTCGCCACTGCGCGCAACGCGCTGCTTCTCGAACTCCTCGGTCGCGATCAGGCCGAGGTCACCGTGGATCGAATGATAGCCGAAATAGGAAAGAAAAGCGACGGTGATTGCAGGCAGGATGAAACGGCCAAACTTTCGCTGTTTGTGATGTCTTGTCCACATGCCTGTTCTTAACACCTTGAGCTTACGCGGCGGGAGCGATTCATCGCCCCGGGAATAGGATCAGAAAATCGCAGAACTTGCTTAAGCATTCGTTTCGCTCGCGGCCGTGCAGCGCAAATATGAAAAAAGCCCGCGTCGAGGACGCAGGCTTTTCAAATATCATTCTAACTTCAGAAGACCGGCCTTTCGGCCGACCATTCCTTAGCCCTTCAGGATCGAGCGGCCTGCGTAAACGGCCTGCGGGCCGAGCATTTCTTCGATACGGATGAGCTGGTTGTACTTGGCCAGACGGTCCGAACGCGACAGCGAGCCGGTCTTGATCTGACCGCAATTGGTGGCGACGGCGAGATCGGCAATCGTCGAATCTTCCGTTTCGCCCGAGCGGTGCGACATGACGGCGGTATAGGCAGCCTTGTGCGCGGTCTCGACGGCATCGAGCGTTTCCGTCAGCGAGCCGATCTGGTTGACCTTGACGAGGATCGAGTTTGCAGTCCCCATCTTGATACCGTCGCGCAGGCGAGCCGAGTTGGTGACAAACAGATCGTCGCCAACCAGCTGAACCTTTTTGCCGATCTTGTCGGTCAGGTACTTCCAACCGTCCCAGTCGTCCTCAGCCATACCGTCTTCGATCGAGATGATCGGGTACTTTCCGGCGAGCTCAGCGAGATAATCAGCCATGGCTTCCGGCTCGAGCGTGCGACCCTCGCCTTCCATGACGTACTTGCCGTCCTTAAAGAATTCGGTCGAGGCGCAATCAAGGCCGAGGAATACGTCTTCGCCCGGCTTATAACCGGCTTTTTCGATCGACTTGACGATGAAGTCGAGGGCTTCCGGGGCACTCTTCAGGCCCGGCGCAAAGCCGCCTTCGTCACCGACATTGGTATTGTGACCCTGGGACCCCAATTCCTTCTTCAGGACGTGGAAGATTTCCGCGCCGATGCGGACCGAATCCTTCAGAGTCTCGGCGCCGACCGGCATGATCATGAATTCCTGGAAATCGATCGGGTTGTCGGCATGCGCGCCGCCGTTGATGATGTTCATCATCGGAACCGGCAGGATATGAGCGCCGGCACCGCCGACGTAACGGTAAAGCGGCAGGCCAGCCGATTCGGCCGCAGCCTTGGCAACGGCCAGCGAAACGCCGAGGATGGCGTTTGCACCGAGACGCGACTTGTTCGGCGTACCGTCGAGCGCGATCATCGTCTTGTCGATATGGATCTGGCTTTCAGCATCGAAACCGCCGATGGCGTCGAAGATTTCCGTGTTGACCGCTTCAACGGCCTTCTCGACACCCTTGCCGCCGAAGCGCTTGCCGCCATCGCGCAGCTCGACAGCTTCGTGCGCACCCGTCGATGCGCCCGACGGAACAGCGGCACGGCCCATCGAGCCGTCTTCCAGGTAAACGTCGACTTCGACGGTCGGGTTGCCACGGCTATCGAGGATTTCGCGAGCGATAATATCGGTAATAGCAGTCAAGGGTCTCTCCTCAGAGTTAAGTCCATGCGGTCATTGAAAATGTATCACGTTCAATGACACGCCAATTACAGTGCGTGCGCTTTCTGCGCTTTGACAACGCTCAAGCGTTTTTTCGAAGTTCAGGCCGCCTTGGCCACCGCATCGAAAGCCATCAGCTTCTCCAGAAGCCGTGGCATGTCTTTCAGATGCACCATGTTCGGACCGTCCGACGGAGCATTGTCGGGATCCTCATGGGTTTCGACGAACAGACCGGCAATGCCGACCGCCACTGCCGCACGCGCCAGCGTTTCAACGAATTCGCGCTGGCCGCCGGTGGAACCACCCTGCCCGCCCGGCTGCTGCACCGAATGCGTCGCATCGAACACGACAGGCGAACCAAGCGACGCCATGATCGGCAGCGAGCGCATGTCGGAAACAAGCGTATTATAACCGAAGGATGCGCCTCGTTCGCACAGCATCACGTTCGGATTGCCGCTTTCGATCAGCTTGGCCTGGACATTCTTCATGTCCCAAGGCGCCAGGAACTGGCCCTTCTTGACGTTGATCGCGCGGCCGGTCTTGGCGGCAGCAACCAGAAGGTCGGTCTGACGCGACAGGAAAGCCGGGATCTGCAGGACATCAACGGTCGGAGCGACAAGCGCGCACTGTTCTTCCGTGTGAATGTCGGTCAGAACCGGAAAGCCGAATTCCCTTTTAAGGTCGGCAAAGATTTCCATCGCTGTTTCGAGCCCGATTCCGCGCTTGCCGGAAAGCGACGTGCGGTTGGCCTTGTCATAAGAAGATTTGTAGACCAGTCCGATGCCGAGCTTGCCACACAGTTCAGCGAGCGTACCGGCGATCATAAAGGCATGATCGCGGCTTTCCATCTGACAAGGCCCCGCTATCAGTGAAAGCCGATCCGTATTGCAGAACACGACCTTCTTGTCGCCTTCGCCGACCGACACTGCTGAATTTGGGGAAACTGCCATAATCTATTCCTCGAAGCCGAACAAAACGCCCTGGCCGGGCGACGGCGACACGAGCACGCGGCCATCCCGGCGAATGAATGCGACGTCATTAGCAGCAAGGATGATCTCTGTCACGGCCAGATCAAGCGTACGGAATATCACGGCCTGGCCGACCACCCCCTCGCCGACAGAAGCAGCAGAGAGACCGAACTCATGTGTAATCTGCTCATTATTGAGAACGCGCACATGTCCGGCCTCGGCCTGATATGCAAGGCCGCCATCGACTTCCGTGGCAGACGTCCTCAGCACGGCTTCAAAGAACGGCGACAAAGCATTCGGATCACTGCTTGCCAGAACCACCTCCTTCAAGCCGCAGACCGCATTCGCATGCATGCGCAGACCATCCAGATCTTGCGGGAATGACACCAGTCGCTGACATGCGAAAGCAAAGAAATGAGGCGCACCATCCATCGCTGCAAAAGCGAGACGAAAACGCGCCTCCACCTCATCACCGCCCGGAGACTTGAAGGCTCTGCCAAACTCTAGCGGCTCACCACCAGAGAAACCGGCAGTCGCATAGTGCTCGTGATCGCCCGCCGCATCATCACTTGAAACCACAACCGCAGAAAGCCCCTCACGCGCGCGGCGACCTCGATAGGCCAGATCGCGTTCGAGGAAGACATTGCCTCGCTTCGCCGCCAGACCAGCCTTCCGCCTGTCGGAAAGCGCAATAGGCTCCAGATAGGTCCCATCTTCGAGGAAGATGCAGGCATTCGCCGTGCCGAACGGATGTTTCCCATCCGGAGCGACGGTAAATCCCAATAATGACAACCGCTCGCGTGCCTTGGCGAGATCCCCGACAGGCAGAACGAGATGATCGATTTTCCTAGCAGTCACACATGTCCCCCAGACTTCAGATCCGCTTGACGTAGATTGAGCAGCACGCTGCTGAGCGCAAGTAGATTCCGACTGAGAATGTCACTCGGCATCTAAGAAACTGATTATAATGTCACGAAAATTTAAGGGCTTGCGGAACACATATGGAACATATAGTGTTCGTTCTGCATTTGTTTCAAATCTGAGGGTGCGCCACACATGCTGACTCGCAAGCAACAGGAACTGCTTCTGTTCATTCACGAACGGATGAAAGAGTCCGGCGTGCCTCCTTCCTTCGACGAAATGAAGGACGCTCTCGACCTCGCATCAAAGTCGGGCATTCACCGGCTGATCACGGCTCTCGAAGAACGCGGCTTCATTCGTCGCCTTCCCAACAGGGCTCGCGCGCTAGAAGTCATCAAGCTTCCGGAAGCTTACGTCCCGACACTGCAGCCAAAGCGTGGTTTTTCGCCAAGCGTCATCGAGGGAAGCCTCGGCAAGAAGCCTGCGCCTGCTAGCGCGCCACCGGTTTCCGCCAATGACAGCGCTTCGGCAAGCGTCCCCGTCATGGGGCGCATCGCAGCCGGCGTGCCGATCTCGGCGATCCAGAACAACACTCACGATATCTCCGTCCCCGTAGAGATGCTGGGAGCCGGTGAGCATTACGCGCTTGAGGTCAAGGGTGATTCGATGATCGAGGCGGGCATCCTGGATGGCGACACCGTCATCATCCGCAACAGCAACACGGCCAATCCGGGCGATATCGTCGTTGCCCTCGTTGATGATGAAGAGGCGACCCTGAAGCGCTTCCGTCGTAAGGGTGGATCGATTGCACTTGAAGCGGCAAACCCGGCCTACGAGACCCGCATTTTTCCGCCGGACCGGGTGAAGGTGCAGGGCAAGCTGGTCGGCCTTATTCGTCGCTATCACTGACACCGAAACTGTCTGCGGCGTCTGTTGACACCAGCGAATGATTGTCTCGTTCCAGCTGATTTGCAGAACCATGCCTGTCATCGTCACGGCTTTTGGTTTTTCGCACGGTAAGCCATGACGGCAAGCTCGGATCATAGATGTCGCGTCGCCAGTCATATCGGCGATGGATACTCCAGGGCTGGACAGTGTCGGCCATTGCTATCGTGACCTGCCAGTTTTCAGCCTTGGCGGACTCGGAGAAATCGATTTCGATAGAACCAGTCTTTCGAAGGCTCGCGCTACTCAGCATCGGCGCACCGGACCGGCAATCATTGAAGCGCGCCCGTGGCGCGATCACGAGGCCAGCAACATCACAGGCCACTCCTGCGTATCGGCCATCATCGACGACGACGATCAAGAATCCTTCCGGTGACATCAATGCGCACCAGGCTTTAGGCTGACAGGAAAATGTGTCGCTTCCGGCTTCCCGCATTCGCTTTCTTGCATCGGCAAGGATGGATTGTGACAACCGCTCTGGCGCGGAAGCAGGCTCTGTCACGGGAGGGTGGACCTCAAGCATCGTTGGTATTGACGGACTAGCGAGCTGCCGGGCATGCGTCCATTGCCTGAATATGAATTCCGAAGGGCGCTTTCTGTTAACGGCCACCCGCTCGGCATTTCGATGAGCAACCAGGCTGCCATCTTCGGCAATGAAAAGGCTTGCGACAGGTTGAGGAACCCCTACCCGGAACAGGATGATTGCGGCCGCCAGAAACGGTAGGCCTGAATACCTGATCCAGGTTCTCAAGAGCGTCAGCAACAGGAAGCCGCAGACCCCGAGCGGCAGAAACCATGGATGCTGCTGTCCAACGACAACATCCCCTCCCCATCCTGCAACATGCTTGGCAATCGCAATGACCCACTCGAGGCTTTGGGCCATGATCCTGATGAACGGCCCATCAAGGCCGAAAGGCATCAGCAGCATGGCGACAAGACCGGCCGGCATGACCAGGAAGCTGATGATCGGCATGGCCGCAAGATTGGCGGCAAGCCCGTAAGTTGCGATACGATGGAAATGCTCGACGGAAAACATCGTCGTTGCCAGGCTACCGATCAGGGATGTTGTAATGATACCGAAGATGAAGTTCCAGCCAGACGCAATCCACGTCACCAGCGGGTGAGAAACAGGAAACGGCTCATCGTCTTTATCGTGACTGCGCCGCGACCATGCGGCATAACCGGCCACCAGCGCGACGGTGGCAGCAAACGACATCTGAAAACTCGGCCCCAGGATTTCGGAAGGGCTCCAGACGAGTATAATCAACGCGGATAAGGCGACGTTTCGCAAACTTATCGAAGGCCTGTCCAACAGAACGGCGACAAGCATCACGGCCATCATGATATAGGCGCGTTGCGCAGACACACCAAAACCGGAAATCAGATAGTAAGCGGTCACCATTGCCAGCGCTCCGCCGGCAGCCAATTTTTTGATCGGCCACGCTTGGGCGAAACCCGGAATAAGCGCAAGGACGCTGCGTAAGCCGACGAAGAAAATCCCGGCGGCCAGCGCCATGTTCAAACCGGAGATGGCCACGATATGGGCGAGCCCGGATATCCGTAACGCCTCCACCGTGTCATCGGAAATCGCGCGTCTCTCATCGGTGACAATCGCCGCAGCAAAGGCGCCGGCATCCCCTGGTACTGTCTCGCGGATGCGATTGCCGATCTGTCGGCGCAATTCGAAAAGCTTGCGCAAGGCAATCTCCGACCACCCGGCCTCCAGTTCGCGTTCATTTGCTTGTTGCGGGGCACGATAGAAATAGCCAACTGCGCCGATACCATCGAAATAGGAAGAAAACGCAAAGTCATGCAAACCCGGCAAAGCCGGCCCCGAGGGCGGCGAGAGCCGCGCTCGTCCCGAAATAACCGCCCCGTTTTCAAAGGGCTCGTGCTGCGCCCTTGCCAGCAGCGAAACCCGGCGAGGAGGACGTTTCACGGTAGGATTTGTAGTCTGCCGGATGGCAACGATATAGCGCAGGCGCCCCGGCCCTGCAGCCTCGCTGCGCTCGACCACTCCTTCCACATCAGTCGTGACGGACGAATCGAGAATGATCGTAGAGCAGCGCCAAGTCTCTATCCCGGCCAGTGCCATGCCGGCGAAGACCAGACACGCAAATGTGAGAACAACACGTGGTCGGCCATGCCGAACAGTCAAAGTCACCAATGCCAGCGCTATGGCAATCAGGCTGGATACCCAAGGCGACAGAGCCATCGGGTTGAGAAACCAGATTGCCGAACCAAGACCTATGGCAACCGGCACAAAAAGGAAGCCGTGACCGTGGCGCCGTTCCTCTTCGATCGAGGCTAAAACAGACATGCGCACATGCGCCAGTTGGGCAACCAGCCTCGGTCGAAGAGGAGTAGTCCTGCTTACTGTACGCCGTTGAGAGACGGCTATTTCTAAAGACGCCTCATCCGCCTCCGTTCGGGAACACGGGGTCGCGCCGGCAACGATATCCGGCTCAAATTTCAAGGTTTTGGTATCTATCTTATCGAAACTTTCCGACCGCATTCGTCCACCCGCCCCACCAGGAAAATACAACCTGAGCGTTCTTTTTATGTGCGTCAACCTGACGCACATGGACTTGCCGTCACACGCATTTTTTCGATTGCAACAAGGGGTTGGCCACAGGGGGAAATGTCGGTGCCCATTATCGTGCCGCGCTGCACAATTTGCCGTCAGAACAGCTTGGCATCTGCTAAAGGATCATATAGCTAAACGTGGAACGCTTAATGCTTATGGCGCTTTTGAGGCGTCATGCCGCCAACCGGTTGGAGGATCAGAATGACGGAAACAAGCGCAAATCTTGCTCTCGGTGACAAGAAAGTCGACCTGCCGGTGAAGTCCGGCACGATCGGTCCGGACGTTATCGATATCGGCGCGCTCTACAAGCAGACAGGGGCCTTCACCTACGACCCGGGGTTTACTTCGACCGCCTCGTGTGAGTCGAAGATCACCTATATCGACGGCGATGAAGGTGTACTTCTTCACCGCGGTTACCCGATCGAGCAGCTGGCAGAACAGGGCGACTTCCTCGAAACCTGCTATCTGCTTCTTTACGGGGAACTTCCGACCGCAGCGCAGAAGAAGGATTTTGATCATCGCGTAACGAACCACACCATGGTTCATGAGCAGATGAGCCGCTTCTTCACCGGCTTCCGTCGCGACGCACACCCGATGGCTGTCATGTGCGGCTGTGTCGGCGCTCTCTCCGCCTTCTATCACGACTCGACCGATATCACCGATCCGCACCAGCGCATGGTTGCGTCGCTGCGCATGATCGCAAAAATGCCGACGATTGCGGCGATGGCCTACAAGTACCATATCGGCCAGCCCTTCGTTTATCCGCAGAACAATCTCGACTATTCGTCGAACTTCCTGCGCATGTGCTTTGCTGTTCCTTGCGAGGAGTACAAGGTGAACCCGGTTCTGGCCCGCGCGATGGACCGCATCTTCATCCTTCACGCGGACCACGAGCAGAACGCTTCCACCTCGACCGTGCGTCTCGCCGGTTCCTCCGGAGCAAACCCGTTTGCCTGTATCGCCGCCGGCATCGCCTGCTTGTGGGGTCCGGCGCATGGTGGTGCCAACGAAGCAGCGCTCAACATGCTTCAGGAAATCGGCTCGGTCGACAAGATCCCGGAATATATCGCGCGCGCCAAGGACAAGAACGATCCGTTCCGCCTGATGGGCTTCGGTCACCGCGTCTACAAGAACTACGACCCGCGCGCCAAGATCATGCAGAAGACCACGCATGAAGTTCTGGCCGAGCTCGGCCACAAGGATGATCCGCTGCTGCAGGTAGCAATGGAACTCGAGAAGATCGCGCTCACGGACGAGTATTTCGTCGAGAAGAAGCTCTATCCGAATATCGATTTCTACTCGGGCATCACGCTGAAGGCGATGGGTTTCCCCACCACCATGTTCACCGTGCTCTTCGCACTTGCCCGTACCGTTGGCTGGATTGCCCAATGGGCCGAGATGATCGAAGATCCGCAGCAGCGCATCGGTCGTCCGCGCCAGCTCTACACGGGCGAAGCAAAGCGCGACTACGTGCCGGTTTCCAAGCGCTAAGCGCGAGAAAATATTGACGAACAAAAAACCGGCCAGAAATGGCCGGTTTTTTTTACACCTGAACTCGCTCCAAGAAGAGCCCCGTCCGGTGAAATTGGCGCAAATTTCAGAGGCGTTGTTTCAAGAGATCCAGCACAGCGGCGGCTGCAGCTTCACCTGGTGGCACGGGAACCTGCAACCGCTGCCATGCGATCTCAAAACCTTCCAGCATTGCTCGGCGTTGTGACGTATCGCTCGATAGCTGCTCGGACCAACGGCACAAACTGCCGGGCCGGACCACTTCATTGATATACTCAGGCACGACGGCATAGTCAGCAATCAGATTGGGCAATGCCCCGGTCCAGATCTTGATCTTGCCCGCGAGCAGCTTGATCAGCCAATCGGTCTTATAGGCGGATACAACCGGCACGGTCGCAAGGCCGAGTTCGAGGATAACCGTACCCGAGGCCGCCATCGCGGCATCCGCCTCGGCAAAGGCATTCCACTTTGCTTCAGCGCCCGAACTTACATCGACCGGCACGGGAAGCTTCGCAGCGATCTCCCGAACCAGCGCTTCGCGACGCGGAACGGTGGGCAGCAGGAAACGTGTATCGCCGTTGCGCTCGACAAACTCTTTCGCAGCCTCACCGAAGACAGGCAGAAGACTTTTGATTTCTGCCGACCTTGAGCCAGGCAGAAGCAGGATCGTCTTCTTATCCTCGACGGATTTTTCGGGCCGGGCAGAGCGCAGGCTTCTCACCCTCAGAAGGTCCGGATCACTGGTCAGGCGGTGACCGACAAAAATCGTCTCAGGTCCTCCGAGCCGCTTCATCGCCTCGGGTTCGAACGGCAGAACCGCCAGTACGCGATCGACATAGGCGAGCATTGCCTTGGCGCGATATTCTTTCCACGCCCACACGCTCGGGCAAACGTAGTTGACGATCGGAAGCTGAGGCAATGCCGCTCTCACCTTCTTTGCCACGCGATGGGTGAAATCGGGGCTATCTATGATGACGAGGACATCCGGCTGTGCAGCGATGATTGCGCTTGCCGTCTGGTTGATGCGCTTGATCAGGTTCGGCAGTCGCGACAACACCTGTGTCAGCCCCATGATCGACAGTTCGGAAAAATCGAAGAGCGATTGCAGGCCCTGCGCGGTCAGCGCATCGCCGCCGACGCCCAAAAGCTCGACCGGCCCGTCATGAGCGACCGTGAGGGCAGCGATCAGATCGCCACCGAGCAGATCACCCGAGACTTCGCCGGCGATGACGGCAACCTTCAGGACACGGCTCATTGAAGCCCTCCATTTTCCAAGGCCGGCTCGATCCCGCACACGAAGATACCCGCCGCATCAGCGGCAGCGATCATCGCCTGCTCTTCAAGCACGAGAGCCCTACCCGCCTCAACCGCGATACCGGCGAGCCCCGCCCGTACCGCATTCTCAACCGTGGAAGGGCCGATTGTCGGAAGGTCGGCGCGCATATCCTGTTGTGGTTTGCAAAGCTTCACGAGAACACCGCGCCGCCGCGTCGAAATCCTGCCCTCACGTCGCAGATCAGCAACTCGCAGCATCATCGCGTCGGTGCCTTCTACGCCCTCCAGGGCGACAACCCGACCACCAACGGAAACCGCGCCCTGCCCGATGTCCAGTCGGCCGAGCGTCAACGCCGCCTCGGTTCCTCTCGCTATATCACGCAGATCGTCACCAGCCGGAGACACACTTCCCAACGGTCCGGATCGTGCAAGCAGACCGGGAGCAATCTCATGAGCGCCTATAACGGTACAGCCCATGGCCTCGATGAGCTTTATCACCATCTGCAGGACCGTGTCATCACCATGCGACATCAACGTGCGCACGACAGACGGCATTTTGAGAATTGTCTTGAATGTCGGCCGGATGTCCCGCCATTCTGGCCGCCGGGCAACACCACCGGACATGACGACGCGACCGATCTTCAGATCGCGGAAGGCTTTCTCGATCGCAGCAAGATTTCCGACGCCAACGGAAATGGTTTCGAAATCATCGAAGCGGTGATCAGCCTCGTCCGCCAGAACGACGATGAAGGGATTTTCGCCCTCTATCCTGGCAGCCCGTGCCAGATGGAGCGGCAGAAGCCCCCGGCCAGCGATAATGGCCAGACGGCCATCAGACGGGCCGCTCATGAGCCTCAGCCCTTCCGGCGGAAGGGAGAGGAAATCGCACGGTCGTTGTCGACAGTGATGAAGTCGATGATCTCCATCGCTTCCTTGCAATCGGCATAATCGTCACGAATGGCAGCAGCGTTTGCACGCACATTGCCCTCGCCTTCGAAAATATCCTTGAAGGCACGGCGAACACGATGGAGCGTCTTTTTATCCATGCCGGCGCGCGTCATGCCGACAATGTTGAGACCGCCAAGCAGACCGGGATTGCCATTCAGCATGCCATAGGGAATCACGTCGTAATTCACCGCCGAAAGCCCGCCGACAAAGGCCTGGTGGCCGACCCGGGTGAACTGATGCACGGCACAGCCGCCGCCGAGAATGGCGCGATCGCCGACATGCACGTGCCCGGCCAGCATCACATTGTTCGACATGATGATGCCGCTGCCGAGCTGGCAATCATGCGCCACATGGCTGTTGGCCAGAAACAGACAATCGCTTCCGACAACCGTCGTGCCGCCACCACCGACCGTGCCAGTATTCATCGTCACGCCTTCACGCATGGTGCAGTTGTCACCAACCGTCAGGCTCGACTCTTCGCCCGCCTCGTGAAGGCTCTGCGAAACGCCTCCGATGACAGCCATCGGGAAAATCCGGCAACCCTTGCCGACCTCCGTCTTTCCGGTCACGATCGCATGCGAAACAAGCTCGACATTGTCCTTGAGCACAACGCGAGGACCCACATGGCTGAACGGTCCGACGACAACGTTTTCACCGATAACAGCGCCATCCTCGACGATCGCCATAGGATGAATGCGTGCGCTGGCTGCAATCGTGCTCATTCGCCTTCCTTACGGACAATCATGGCACCGATATCAGCCTCTGCCACGAGCACGCCTTCCACCTTGGCGTCACAATGGAATTTCCAGATATTGCCGCGCTGCTTCTGCTTCACGACGTGGAATTCCACCCTGTCGCCCGGCACGACCGGCTTGCGGAAACGGGCATTGTCGATGGTCATGAAGTAGACGAGGTTTCCACCTTCGCCTTCCTTTCGCGCGCAGATCGCGCCGGCGGTCTGCGCCATCGCCTCGACCAGAAGAACGCCCGGCATGATGGGACGCTCGGGAAAATGTCCCTGGAACTGAGGCTCGTTGGCTGTCACATTCTTGATGCCGATAGCCGAATTATCGCCATCGATATCGATGATCTTGTCCACGAGCAGAAACGGATAGCGATGAGGCAAAAGCTTCATGATTTCCTGAATGTCGGCCGCGCCGAGCTCCGGCTTGGTCTCATCAGTCATTGTTTTTGTCTCCTCTGCGTTTTGCCCTGTCGTCCACCTGGGACATTTTTTCCGCCATTTCACGGAGAAAGTCTCTCATCGGCCGCGCCGGTATTCCGCCATAGGTAAGGCCGGCCGGGATATCTGCCACAACGCCGCTCATGGCCGCGATCTGAACACCATCTCCGATTGTGATATGCCCATTTATGCCGGACGCGCCGCCGATCAAGACGCCGTTGCCGATCTTTGTCGATCCGGCGATACCGGCACCCGATGCGATACCGCAATGACGCCCGATATGGACGTTGTGGGCGATCTGGACCTGGTTGTCGATTTTCGTACCTTCGCCAATCACCGTGTCATCCATGGCTCCACGGTCGATGGTCGTATTCGCACCGATCTCCACGTTATCCTGGATGATCACACGGCCGATCTGCACGATCTTTAGCATCCCACGCGGACCAGGCGCGAAACCGAAACCGTCCTGGCCTATTCGCGCACCATTGTGAATGATCACATTGTTGCCAATCAACGCGGCCACGACACTCGCGCCGGCGGCTATGCTGCAACTACGGCCGATCTGAACGTCGGCGCCGACAACCGAGCCCGCTCCGATACGCGTGCCCGACCCGATATGGACGCGAGCACCGATGACAGCCATAGGCTCAACCGTCACACCGTCTTCGAGACGCGCCGTAGGATCCACATAGGCAGCAGGGGAAACTCCCTCGCCTTCGGATGTCACCGGGCTGGGACGCATTGCCAGCGGATGCAGAAACGCTCCAGCCATAGCGAAGGCTGAATGCGGCGTCTTGGTCTGCAAAACGGCAATATGCGATGGAACGATATTCGCAAGGCCGGGATCACATAGGATAGCGGAAGCCATGCACGTATCGAGCTCCTGGCGGTTCTTCCGCGACAGGATGTAACAGACCTGCCCCTCTTGCGCGCGCGCAACCGGCGCCACAGAGCGGATCATGCGATCGCCAGCGGTTTCATCCAAAAGCTCAGCCCCAAGATGGGCCGCCAGCTCGCGCAGGCTAACGCCATCATGGGGCGGAAAGAAATTATTCTGATCCATAAGGATAAAGCTCCAGAACAGGCTTCCGGCCGCTTTCGCGGCCGGAAACGATCAGAACTGGTTCGCCATGCTGAAGCGGAATTCCTGGGTCTCATCGAAGTCTTCCTTGAGAACCGGGATCGCGTAATCCATCCGGATGTTACCGAACGGCGAAGCCCACATGACGCCGACGCCAACGGATGCACGCCAGGACATGCCCGTGCCTTCGATATCCGCGCTGCTACCCTTGACGTCATTGCCATACAGCGTGCCGGCATCAGCAAATGCGGCCAGACGCAGACCGATATCTTCCGGAACAGCCGGCATCGGCATGGAAGCATCAGCAGACACGGTGAAGTAGGTAGTACCGCCGAGCGCGTCACCATCTGCCTTCGTACGCGGGCCGATACCGTTATTGTCGAAGCCGCGAACCTGACGACCACCGAGCGTAAACTGGTCGAAGACGTTCAGGTTGTCGCCGGTGGCGAAGACATGTCCCGCGCCCACTGCGATCGAGCCGATAAGGTCAGCTTCGGTCGACAGCGTCTGATAGTAGCGCGCACGTCCGGAGATCTTGTAGAACTCCGAATCACCGCCCAGACCTGCGAATTCATGCGTGAAGGTTGCATAGATACCTTCACGTGCCATCGTCTGGCTGTCGAGTGTGTTGTAGGTCAGCGTCTGAGCTACCGACGACTGCGTGTACTTACCGTGGTCAACGAGATCCTGATAGATCGGCGAAAGATCATTGTAATCGTCGTCGCTATCCGTCTCGTACTCGATCTGCTTGTACGTGTACCGGAGGGTCGTCGCCAGATCTTCGGTGATCGGCGCAGTCACGCGCAGCGTAAAGCCCTGCTCCGAGTAGTCGTAGTTATCGTTAGACGACGTTTCGCTACGGAAGACGTCGAAGCCTGCGGCCAGACGATAACCGAGGAAGTAAGGCTCGGTGAACGACAGCGAGTAGGTGCGCGAATCGTTCAGGCCACCACCAGCAGCAACGCGAACGTACTGGCCACGACCAAGGAAGTTCTTTTCTTCAACGGAGGCTTCGAGAATGAAGCCGTCACCACCGGCGGAGTAACCGGCGCCGATACCGAACGAACCGGTCGACTGATCTTCGACATCGACGACCACAACAACACGGTCTGCCGCAGTACCCTGCGAGGTAGAGATATTGACCGACGTGAAATAGCCGAGCGCTTCAAGACGACGCTTGGCGCGCGAGATCATTTCCTGATTGAAGGCATCGCCTTCACTGAAATCGAATTCGCGGCGAATGACGTAATCGCGGGTACGGGTATTGCCACGAATTTCGATACGCTCGACATAGGCACGCTCGCCCTGGTCGACCATATAGGAAACGCCGATCGTATTGGTCTGCAGATTGCGATCACCGCGCGGGGTTACCCGTGCGAAAGGATAACCCTTCGAAGCGACCTGCTTGGAGATAGCCTCCATCGACTTCTGGATTTCGCGGCTGTCGTAGACAGCGCCCGGCTTGGTTTCGACCAGTCCCTGCAGCTCTTCGCCGGAAACGCCCTCGACGCTCGATTCGACATGAATATCGCCGAACTGGTAGCGCGGACCTTCTTCGACAGTGAAGTTGATCGTATACTTGTTGGTTGCCGCATCGAGCTGCGCATCGGACGAAATGATGCGGAAATCCGGGTAACCGTGATTGTAGTAGAACTGGCGCAGCGCATCTTCATCAGCGCGCAGCTTGTCCGGGCTATAGATATCCTTGCGCGTCAGGAACGACAGCGGACCGGATTCCTTGGTGACGATAACGGCCTTGAGGCGACCATCGCCATAGGCCTGATTACCGACAAAATTGATATCGGCGATCTTCGTACGGTCACCTTCATTGATGACGAAGGCAATATTGACGCGACCCTGACCGACATTGACCGTCTGGGTGGTAATTTCGACATCATCGCGACCGATCTGCGAATAGGCGGTACGAATGCGCTCGATATCAGCATTCACCATCGCCTGGCTGTACGGGCCGAGCGGCTGTGTCTGAACGACGCCGGAAAGCTTGTCGTCCTTGATCTTGCGGTTGCCGTTGAAAACAACCTGATTGACCAGTTCGTTCTCAGCGACAGTCACAACAAGCGAGCTGCCCGAGACGCTGATCTTCACATCAGAGAAGTAGCCGGTCGCGTAGAGACGCTTGACCGACTCATCAATGTCAGCACCGGAAAAGGAAACACCAGGCTGGATCGTTAGGTTGGAGCGGACAGCTTCTTCGCCGGCGCGCTGAGCGCCACGCACCTGAACGCTGCGGATGACAGCAGCCTCAGCACTCGCAGCACTTGCAAGCACCATAACGCCAGAACCCGACGCAACAACACTAGCAGACAGCGCAAACGCCGAAACCGCGTTCAAAAACTTTGAACCAGCCTTCATTTTCAATTCTTACCTTTTCCCGTTGTCCCTCGGCGGGTGGAGCCCGACTCCGGCCACGTGTGTCGTTTTACCTTCTTTTGCCCTACAAGCAAGCTATCGCGTTAATTTCTATTTACTTCCTTTTGAAGCGTGGCTCTGAGGCCACGCAACATTGTAAACATGGTGAATAATCGGTTTATTCACCCGCAGCTCGCTTAGCCAATAAGGTTGGTGATATCGTTGAAGGTGGCAAACACCATCAGACTGAGTACCATCGCAAGACCGATACGGAATGCGATCTCCTGAGCTCCAGCACCCAGGGGCTTCCCCCTCACAGCTTCTATTGCGTAGAAAACCAAATGGCCGCCGTCAAGCACCGGAACCGGCATTAAGTTCAAAAGTCCAATAGAAACAGACAGGACGGCAGCGAGCTGAATGACGGCCGCAAAACCAAGAGTCGCCATCTGCCCAGAAGCCTGCGCAACACGAACCGGTCCCCCTAGCTGGTCGGCCCTCATCTTGCCCGTCACCAGATTGCCCAGATAGCGGAAGGTGCCGGTGATGATATTGCCGGTCTCCTTTACGCCCTCACCGACCGCCTCCAGCGGAGAGAAGGTTACAAGCCGGAAATTGCCGCGCTCCTCATTGGTAACGATGCCGATCAGGCCGAGCTCCACCTTGTTGCCGAACTGATCGTCGATCTCGGTGCGTTTCGGCACCATTGGCAGATCGAGGCTCTGGCCGTTCCGCTCAACTGTGACGACGATCGACGTTTCAGGCCTCACGCTCACATAGCGACGCACCTCGTCGAAGGTGGAGACCTTGGATCCATCAAGCGCAACAAGCCGATCGCCCGGCTGCACACCGGCTTCAGCAGCCGCGCTTTCAGGACGCACCTCGGCAACAACGGGATCGGCAATCATTTTCCCGTAAACCGAGAACAGGACCGCAAAAATGGCAATCGCCAGTATAAAGTTTGCGATTGGACCCGCCGCGACGGTAGCCGCGCGTTTCCAAAGCTTTGCCCCTGCGAGTGTCTGAGCCCTGTCGGCCTCGCTCATATGCGCGACACTCGAGGCGTCGGGAAGGCTCGACGCATCCTCGTCGCCGAAGAACTTCACATAGCCGCCAAGCGGAATGGCCGACAGCTTCCAGCGCGTCCCGTGGCTATCGGTATAACCGACCAACTCCGGACCGAATCCGACCGAAAAGGCGGTTACCCGGATCCCGCTCCACCGCCCCACGAGATAGTGCCCCATCTCGTGAACGAAGACGAGCAGAGAAAGAACGAGGATAAACGGGATGATATAGCCCGTTATGAAACCAAGGATGGCCATCAATGTTTCCGCTTCACAATACCAAGGCTGGTCGCCGCTCTTATAGACCGAAGATGAAGGCTGCGACAGAATTGCTAACATGGCCCTTCATGGCCGTGTCCACAAGCGTCAACAGAAATACGGCAAAACAGGCAAAAACCAAGCCGTCTACGCGGTCCATCACGCCACCGTGTCCAGGAATCAGATGACTGCTGTCCTTGACGCCGAAGCGACGCTTGATGAAGGATTCGAACAAATCGCCAAGCTGACTGGCGACAGACAGAAGAAAGGCAAGAGCCATCGTCCACAAGGAAACCCGCGAGAACACGCCAAGCGTAAGAAGTCCGCTTGCAGCGACACCGGCCACGGTTCCTCCGATCGCACCGGACCATGTCTTGCCGGGAGAAATTCGCGGCGCAAGCTTCGGTCCGCCGATGGCACGACCGACGAAATAGGCAAGAATGTCGGTCCCCCAGACAACGGCGAAAATGAAAAGCATCGCCACCAACCCGGCTTGGTTGTCTCCACGGATCGCCGAAAGAGAAATGCCGCTCAGCCCCGCATAGACGATACCGCCCGGTATCCACCAGGGACCGCGACCGGGCAGAACCAGGATCGCTGCCGTGATTACACCACCGCACAGCAGAGGCATGGAGAGATCGCCTCCCCCGATCGCGATGTCGAGAGCGATGAGCAGGACGATCAACCAACCGAAGGCATTTGCCTTGAAGTCCCGCTCGGCCAGCCGAGTCATCGTCGACCATTCATAGTAGATCAGTGGAGCAATCACCGCGGCAACGAGATTGAACGCCCAGCCGCCCATCCAGGTCGCAGTCAGAACAACGACGGCAAGCACGATCGCGGATATGATCCGAAGCTTAAGCTCGCTTGCCATCAGCCGACGACCGCCGCAGGTCTCGCAGACAAGCCGCCAAAGCGACGGTCTCGCGACGCATAAATCTTGAGCGCCTCGACAAAAAGCCCGCGATTGAAGTCCGGCCAATAGTCAGGCAGGAACACGAATTCGGAATAGGCAGCCTGCCACAGCAGGAAATTCGAAAGGCGCTCCTCGCCGCTGGTGCGGATGATGAGGTCCGGATCGGGTATTCCCGCAGTATCAAGATGATCGCTAATCATCTCGGGAGTGATCGCCGCCGGATCCAGCAAACCTGCCTTGATCTTCTGCGCAATCAGCGTCGTTGCCCTGGCGATTTCGTCTCGGGAACCGTAGTTGAATGCGATCACGACCGTGAGGGCGGTATTGTTGCGCGTGGTTTCCTCGGCTTCCAGAAGAAGCGGAAGAATATCCCCACGCAGTCTTTCGCGCTCGCCGATAACCTTGATGCGCACGTTTTCGCGATGAAGCTCGGCCAGATCGCGCCGAATAAAACGGCGAAGCAGGCCGAGCAGGTCGCTGACCTCGGCTTCCGGCCTGTTCCAGTTTTCGGACGAGAACGCAAACAGGGTGAGATAGCGGACGCCAAGTTCACCCGCCGCCTTGACGGTCTCCTTGACCGCCTCGACACCCTTGTTGTGCCCCATCGTCCGGGCAAGGCCACGCTTGTTAGCCCACCGGCCATTGCCGTCCATGATGATGGCAACGTGCTGCGGAATGATCGCAATATCTGGCGTCAGCATGTCCTGTGAAATTCCTTCAACGGCCAAGGGAGGGAAAAAGGCTCCCAACCTAGACCTGCATGATTTCCTTTTCCTTATCCGCAAGCAAGCGGTCGACTTCAGAAATCGTGTCGTCGGTCATCTTCTGGACCTTTTCCGACTGCGAACGACTGTCGTCCTGACCGATTACGCCATCCTTTTCGGCTTTTTTCAGGCCTTCCATACCGTCACGGCGAACATGGCGAGCAGCGACCTTTGCCTTTTCCGCGTAATCGTGGGCAACCTTGACCAGCGACTTGCGGCGCTCTTCGTTGAGTTCCGGCAGAGGGATACGCAGGTTCTGGCCATCAACGATCGGGTTGAGACCGAGATTCGATTCACGAATACCGCGTTCGACGGCAGCAACCATCGACTTGTCCCAGATGGACACGCCCAGCATACGGGGTTCCGGCACTGTGATGTTGGCGACCTGGTTCAGAGGCACGCGCGAACCATAAGCTTCGACCATCACAGGATCGAGAACGTTTGCCGAAGCGCGGCCGGTTCTCAAGGAAGCGATATCGCTCTTGAACGCGTTGATTGCGCCATCCATGCGGCGCTTGATGTCGTTGAGATCGACTGATCCACTCATGGTTGGAACTCCCGTCTTGTTCTTGGCGGACCTGCCTTGCATTGAAGCAGGCCGCGATCGTTTATCAGTTGTCGGATACGACGGTCTTACGACCACCGCCGGTCAAAATTTGGGTGAAGCCGCCTGCCTCGTGGATAGAGAAGACGACGATCGGAATGTGGTTTTCACGAGCAAGCGCGACTGCTGCAACATCCATGACAGCCAAGCCCTTTTCAAGGACCTCACTATGGGTCAGCGTATCGAAGCGGGTTGCATCGGGCTGCTTCTTCGGGTCGGCGGAATAGATGCCATCGACCTGCGTGCCCTTGAAGATCGCTTCGGCGCCGATTTCCGCCGCACGCAACGCTGCCGCCGAATCGGTCGTGAAGAACGGATTGCCGGTGCCACCTGCAAAAATCACAACACGCCCCTGCGCCATGTGGTGAAGCGCCTGACGCTGCGAGAAGCTTTCGCAGATTTCCGGCATGGCGATGGCCGAAAGCACCACCGTATCGATATCCAGTTTGCGCAGTGAGGTTGCGAGTGCCAGTGCGTTGATGACGGTTGCCAGCATGCCCATGTGGTCGCCAGTCACCCGGTCGCCGCCCTTGGAGGCAACAGCGACACCGCGAAATATATTGCCACCACCGACAACGACGCCGACCTCGACGCCTATGCGACGCGCTTCGGCGATGTCGGAAGCGATACGGTCGACTACCGTGACATCAATGCCAAAACCCTGACTACCCATCAGAGCCTCACCGGAGGCTTTGAGCAAAACGCGCTTGTATATCGGCTGAGACGACATGACGGCTCCTTGAAAAAAGCAAGACGGAACGGAGAGATCAAACGGCTTGCGGATACACGAAGGGCACCGGCTTGTCACCGGTGCCCTTGGAGTTTTCACTGGATTAGGCGACGAAATCAGCCCTTTGCAGCAGCAGCGACTTCTGCGGCGAAGTCGGTCTCTTCCTTTTCGACGCCTTCACCGAGCAGAAGGCGAGCCATGCCGGTAACTTCGATCGGCGCGCCGACTTCCTTTTCGGCGGCCTTGACGGCTTCGCCGACAGTCAGGTCGGGGTTGATGACGAAAGCCTGCGAAAGCAGGGCAACTTCTTCGAAGAACTTGCGCATGCGGCCTTCAACCATCTTTTCGATGATGGCTTCCGGCTTGCCGGATTCGCGAGCCTGCTCGATGAAGACGTGACGTTCGCGCTCGGCGACGGCGGCATCGACTTCTTCAGCGCGGACAGCGAGCGGAGCCGTTGCAGCAATGTGCATGGCAACCTGACGGCCGATTGCGTTCAGCGCATCCTTGTTGCCGGTCGACTTCAGGGCGACCAGAACACCGAGCTTGCCGAGGCGATCAGCAGCAGCATTGTGGATGTAGGTGGAAACAACGCCATCTTCCACTTCGAGAGCTGCCGAACGGCGCAGGTTCATGTTTTCGCCGATCGTGGCAACAGCGTCCTTGATCGTGTCGGTGACCGACTTGCCGGTTTCCGGGTAGATGGCTTCGCCAACGGCTTCAACGGTGCCGTCGGTGGAAAGAGCAACGTCTGCAATGCCGCGAACCATGGCCTGGAAGGCATCGTTACGGGCAACGAAGTCGGTCTCGGAGTTGACTTCGACCACAACAGCCTTGGTACCGGCAGAAGCAACGCCGATCAGACCCTCAGCGGCTGTACGGCCAGACTTCTTGTCGGCCTTGGCAATGCCCTTGGCGCGCAGCCAGTCGATTGCCGCTTCGATGTCGCCGTTGTTTTCGATCAGCGCCTTCTTGCAGTCCATCATGCCTGCGCCAGACTTTTCGCGCAGTTCCTTCACCAGTGCAGCGGTGATTTCAGCCATTGTGAGCCTCTTGTCGGTTTGTTGCGTGTCGCCGAAAAAACCTCGGCGAACTCAAGGTTTTGGGAACGAATGTACCCGGAAGTATGACAGGGTGATGAAGATCACCGCCGGCCTGTTCTTCAACCGCAATCCGATGGAGCGTGGGCGAACAGGACTTTTAAACAAACCGAGGCCAGGGATCGTCTCTCTGGCCTCGGTCGAATTGGAAAAGCAGGAACGGACGAAACCGTTCCAACCCTGGCCTTAGGCTTCAGCTTCGCCTTCGAGAGCCGGCTCGACCGGAGCTTCAGCGGAAGCGCCGAGGTCACGACCGGAAGCGCCCTGCTGGCGAGCGATGCCGTCGATGGCAGCGCGAGCGATCAGGTCGCAGTAGAGAGCGATGGCGCGCGAAGCGTCGTCGTTACCCGGGATCGGGAAGTCGATCAGGTCCGGATCGCAGTTCGAGTCGATGATGGCAACGACCGGGATACCGAGGCGCTTGGCTTCGTCGATCGCGATCTTTTCCTTGTTGGTGTCGATGATGAACATCAGGTCCGGAACGCCGCCCATGTCGCGGATACCGCCGAGAGCCTTGTCCAGCTTCTCGCGTTCGCGCTCAAGGTTCAGACGCTCCTTCTTGGAGTAGCCGGACTGTTCCGAGTTCAGGATCTCGTCGAGCTTGCGCAGACGCTGGATCGAGTTCGAAATGGTCTTCCAGTTGGTCATCATGCCGCCGAGCCAGCGGGAGTTGACGTAGTACTGGGCAGAACGCTTGGCCGAATCAGCGATCAGCTCGGAAGCCTGACGCTTGGTGCCAACGAACAGAACGCGGCCGCCACGAGCAACGGTGTCGGACACGACCTGCAGGGCGCGCGACAGCATCGGAACGGTCTGGGCCAGGTCGATGATGTGGATGTTGTTACGATCGCCGAAAATGTACGGCTTCATCTTCGGGTTCCAGCGGTGCGTCTGGTGGCCGAAGTGGATGCCTGCTTCGAGAAGCTGGCGCATAGAGAAATCGGGCAATGCCATGCCTTGTTATCCTTTTCCGGTTGAACCTCCGCAAGGCGAACAGCAATCCTCTGTGAAGGAATGCCACCGGCGGAAAAGCCCGGATTTCTCCCGGACGATCCCATGCCTTACGTGTGGAATGCGGGTGCCCATACAGGCGATTGTAAAAAATTGCAAGCACTGCTGTGCAGCTTTCGCCGCAAGACATGTCCAAAATCCGTCAGGCTTTCGCTCCGAGCCTCTGGCGGACCTGCTCGACACTACCACGGATATAGACCGTATGCGGCTGCCCGGCGCCATTAACCGCAGCAAACGTGACGATCGTCACCCCTTCCTCGAAGGGCATCACGTAAAGGATCTGTGCCGGGTTGATGTAGACCTCCTGATTGTGGGTATTCTTAAATCCGATCAATGCCATGAATCACTCCTTATTACGGCGCAACTACAGACACGAATCTAACAGGGTGTCGAGTATTGCAGCACGCGCATCCGGCACTGCGACCGCATGCGGCAGGCTGAGCTGAGGAGAAGCTTTCGTCTAGCGCGGAACGGCAGGGCACGGATCCTGCTGCGTCTTGAGGAGCTCCAGCTTCACCAAGCTGCCCTCCAGCGAAAAATCACCGTAATCCATGGTCAGATCACGGGTGATGCCGTTTTCGTAGAGCTTGAACGACATATTGTAGACCGGCATCGGATCGCCGGCGGCTCCGTCATTGAAATAGGCGATCGTCACCGGCCAGTAGGGCGCTTTGGCGAATTCGCCGGCCGCACCGGCTTCGGCATCGCCTTTTTCCGGCGCTTCTGCTTTGCCGATAACCGTCGAAGTCAACAGGGCCTGATCACCGTTTTCCGAACCATCGAAAACACGCGTCTCGAAGATACGATTGTTGTCCTTGGCCTGCTGAATGATGTCGAGCATGTGGCTGGTCGGAAAAGCACTGGCCGGCAGATCCACTTCTCGGCCGTTTGCGCCCTGCAACTCGACCTTGACCCCGCCTTCGCTCTGGCTGGCATCACCGCTCACGCTCTTGTCGAGCTGTTCATCCGTGTAGGATTTCGTCTCGAAATGAAATTGCTTCGCGGAAAGATCTTCGAACGTCTTGGTTTGCTGGTCGCTGACCCGGGTCTCTTCACCCGTGCTGATCTTGGTCACGAGGCGGAAATTGGTCGTGAACCCGGTGCAGGCAGAGCCATTGAATTCATAGACCATACGGCCGAACATACCTTCGATACCCGACCGCTCAGACGCATCCTTGAGCTTCAGGTCATAGACCGCCCGGTGAGGAATAAGCAGGCGCGCAGTACTATCGGCGCTGATCGGCGCAGCGGAGGCGACACCGGCACTGGTGACAAGGAACAGCGCGAGGCTCGTGCGCAGCATTCATATTCTCCTGTTGGACTCGGGCGCGGGTGTTATAAGAACGCCATCAGCCAAGGTTATGACCTTGATGAAGGATTTTTGTACGCTTGACAACAAACCGGAGACCGAAATGTCCGATGCCATCGAAAGCCGCCTGAAGGAACTTGGAATTACCCTCCCCGTGGCAGCGGCGCCCGCCGCCAACTACGTATCCTATGTCATCAGTGGCAACATGCTTTACATCTCCGGACAGTTGCCGACTGAAAATGGCAAGCTTGAGATCAAGGGCCTGGTCGGCAGTGACGTCGACGTGGCAACGGCGAGCCGCGCGGCCGAGCTATGCGCCATCAACATCCTGTCGCAGGCGAAGGCGGCACTCGACGGCGACCTCGGCAAGATCAAGCGCATCGTCAAGCTGTCGAGCTTTGTCGCCTCTGCTCCCGGCTTCACCGATCAGCATATCGTCACCAACGGCGCATCGAACCTGATTGCAAACGTCCTGGGCGAAGCCGGCAAGCATGCTCGCGCCGCCGTCGGCATGGCCGCCTTGCCGATGAACGCCGCGGTTGAGATCGAAGCCGTCATCGAGATCGAAGCATGACTTCTGCATCCTGGATCAAGGATCTGCCGGTCGCGCATCGCGGCTACCATGACATGAACAAGGCCGTGTGGGAGAACACCCTTTCGGCCTTCGCCCGTGCGGCGGATGCCGGCTTTGCCATCGAGTGCGACCTGCAGCTTTCCGCTGACAGCATTCCGATGGTCTTCCACGACGACAAGCTGGAGCGCGTCTGCGGTATCAAGGGCGACGTGCGCGAACGCACGGCCTCTGAACTCGGCCTCCTTTCCATCGGCGGCACCGACGACAAGATCCCGACCTTGAAGCAGATGCTCAAACTGGTCGACGGGCGCGTACCTCTGGTAATCGAGTTGAAGGGCCGCACCACCGAAGAGGATGACGGCTTCGTCGATATCGTTCTCGAAGAGCTGGAAGGCTACAAGGGCAAAGTCGCGCTGATGAGCTTCGACCATCATCTGATCCGTGATTTGAAGAAGGCAGACTCCTCCTATCCGATCGGCCTCACCGCTGAAGGCAGCCAGCCGGAAAAGTTCTTCAAGCACGACGAAATGGCCCAGCTTGGGCTGGATTTCATCTCCTATCATTGGTCCGACCTGCCGAACAGCTTTGTCACCGCCCAGAGACAGGCCGGCATTGCACTGATTACCTGGACAGTCAGGGATGAAAATGCGCGCGAGGCTACCTATAAATATGCAGATCAGATGACGTTCGAAGGGTTTGACCCGCGCACGTCGCCCACTGCATAATTCAGGTACATGGCCGGTAATCTTTCAATCCGCATCGAACAATCCTTTGCCGCGATCAGCCCTGAAAGCTGGTCGCGGCTTGCGGGTGCCTCAAGGGCAAGTTCTTCCACCGAGATCCCCTACAATCCCTTTCTGTCGCATGCCTTCCTCTCTTCGCTTGAGGAATCCGGTTCGGCCACGGCCAAGACAGGCTGGCATGGGCATCACCTTCTTCTCGAAACCGAAGAAGGCACGCTGATTGGCGCAATTCCCGCCTACCTGAAAAGTCATAGCCAGGGCGAATATGTCTTCGACCATGGTTGGGCCGACGCTTTCGAGCGGGCCGGCGGGCGCTATTACCCGAAACTGCAATGCGCCATTCCCTTCACACCGGCCACCGGCCCTCGCCTGCTGGTCGCCTCCGGTTACGATCGCGAGATGATGCAGGCAACACTTGCCGCAAGCCTCCAGGAGGTGACACGGCAACTCGGAATATCGTCGGCGCATGTAACCTTCTTAGCTGAAAACGAGATCGAGGCATTCGAAGAAGCCGACTACCTACACCGGACCGACCAGCAATTTCATTTCATCAACGAAGGCTATGCCGATCACGACGCATTCCTCGAAACGCTGGCGTCACGCAAACGCAAGGCGCTGAAGAAGGAACGCCGCGCCGCACTGGAGAATGGCATCTCGATAGACTGGCTGACCGGCGCCGACCTGACCGAGGATATCTGGGACCAGTTCTTCGCCTTCTATATGGATACCGGTGGCCGCAAATGGGGCAGGCCATACCTGACGCGCAGCTTCTATTCGCTGATCGGCAGCCGCATGGCCGATGACATTCTGCTGGTCATGGCAAAACGCGATGGCCGCTACGTCGCCGGCGCGATCAACTTTATCGGCGGCGACACCCTCTATGGCAGGCATTGGGGCTGTATCGAGGATCATCCCTTCCTGCATTTCGAAGTCTGCTACCATCAAGCTATCGATTTTGCGCTTGCCAAGGGGTTGAAGCGCGTCGAGGCTGGCGCACAGGGCGAGCACAAGCTCGCTCGCGGTTATCTACCCGTCACCACCCATTCCATGCACTACATCGCCCATCCGGGCCTGCGCCGCGCGATTTCCGACTATCTGGAACGGGAGCGACAGGAGGTAGATGGCATGAACGAATACCTGTCCGAGCACAGCCCTTTCCGAAAAGGCGAGCGGCAGCGGGATGACTGACTAAAGCAATTCCAGCAAAAGTGGGAACCGGTTTTGCGTCCGGAATTGCGTTGAGAAAGGAACAGAGCGGCTTCGCGTCTCGAAGAGATGCGGGAACGCTCTAAAGATTAGGAGAGGACTTCATGAGCTACGACGACAACAACATCTTCGCAAAGATCCTACGCGGCGAAATTCCCTGCCACCGCGTTTACGAGGATGCCGACACACTGGCTTTCATGGATGTCATGCCGCAATCACCGGGTCACCTGCTGGTGATACCTAAGACGCCCTCCCGCAATATTCTCGACGCAGACCCGGCGACCTTGTCCAAGGTGATCCCGATCGTCCAAAAGCTTGCCAATGCAGCCAAGGATGCGTTCGACGCCGACGGTATCACGGTCACGCAGTTCAACGAACAGGCCGCCGGCCAGACCGTCTATCATCTGCATTTCCACATCATCCCGCGCTACGAAGGTGCCGGCCTGAAGCCGCATTCGGGCCAGATGGAAGACCATGGCGTGCTCGCCGCCAACGCCAAAAAGGTCGTTGACGCGCTCGGCGCCTGATCAGGTTTTCAGCAGAAACAGACCGGCAACGAGAATGGCGATCGGCACGATGACGCCGACCGCCACCTTCTTGCCTGTCGCCAGAAAGACGCAAAAACCGATACCGGCCGCAGAGAGCCGAAGCCAGAGCGGCGAATCGGCCAACACACCGGTCGGGAAGACGATCAGTTTGGCGGTGACGGCCATAACGAGCGCGGTTGCAACGGCCCTCACCCAGCTTAGCGCCTCGGATTCTTCATTGAGCCGGTTACCGGCCAGAACGCCGAGCCAGCGCCAGAAGTCGGTAGCGATGAAGCCGGCAACGATGATCAGGATATAGGTCCAGTATTCCTCAAGCATCACGCCGCATCCTCGATGGCGCGTTGACGCTGTCGCCGATATCGGTCGATGACATACGCAACGGTTCCGCCGCCAAGGCCGGCAATCAGCACATCGAATTGCGGTGCAACAAGCGCCATGAGTGGCCCTGCGACGATGCCGATGATGAAGGCGAGCTTCACCACGAACTGCCTGGAACTAGCCCAGATCGACGAGATGAAATAGACCGGCGTCAGCATGAAGAGCGCGCCGGCGACGACCGGAGGAAACTGCGAAACGATACCGTAGCTGATGCCAACGATCGCCGCATTGCTGCAGGTGAGCGTGAGGCCGAACCCGGCGAAGAAAGCAACTCGGTGCCGACGCGGCACATCACGAAGATGCGTCGTAGCAAAGACCCAGGACGTGATCGCAATGAAATGCGACAGAAACAGGAGCAGCCAGACCGGTGTCTTCTGAGTTCTCATTTCCGGCACGATGGACGCCACCATCGGCATCATTCGGATGGCAGACAGGGTCACGGCAAGAAATGAGGCGACGATATTGGCACCGCCGAGCATAGAGCCGACAAGGATCATCTGCGAGGGCAGAGCCCAGACGCCGAGCGTCATGATCACGGCTTCGGAGCGTGTCAGTCCCGCCTGCAGCGCGAATGCGGCAAATCCGACATAGGACGTCATCAGGATGATGGCAGGAAGCGAGATGACGCCACGCATGCCCGTCAGGAACCATTTCAAGTTTCCGGGCTCTTTGCGCTGCTCTGCAGACATAGGCATTCCATTTGCTGTTGATCGAATATGCCTACAAACACAAAGATGCCGGGACAAGCCCGGCATCTTTCATTCAATCGATATGAAGTCTATTACTTCGCTTTCGGCACCCGCGGAACGGTGCTGCCCTTGCGTGGCTTCGGCGCATCTTCGGCGATCACATCGCCGTCGTCATCCGCCTTGGCCTTGGCTGCAGCGCCCTTGCCGCCATCCTTGCCCTTGGGTGAGGACTTCTTGGCGGTCTTGGGCTTGGCAACCTTGGCCTTTGCCTCTTCGGCGGCCTCTTCCACCTCGGCCTCCGGCTTCGGCTTCACCGGCACGGCTTCCGGAATGGAATCCAGCACCAACTTGTCCTTGCCGTTTTCGTCCTTGCCGACCGTGACACGGACCACACCACCCTTGCGCAGAGCCCCGAACAGGATCTCGTTGGCAAGCGGCTTCTTGATGTATTCCTGGATCACGCGGGAAAGCGGGCGAGCGCCCATCTTCTCGTCGTAACCCTTATCGGACAGCCAGGCGACCGCATCCTCATGCAGGTCGAACGTGACATTGCGTTCGGACAACTGGGTTTCCAGCTGCATGACGAACTTCTGCACGACCTGATGAATGACGGCCGTCGGCAGCGGCGCGAACGGGATCGTCGCATCGAGACGGTTGCGGAATTCCGGCGTGAACAGGCGGTTCAAGGCCTCTTCGTCTTCGCCGGTGCGCTTGGAGGAACCGAAGCCGAAGGCGGCCTTGGCCATTTCCGAAGCGCCCGCATTGGTCGTCATGATCAGGATGACGTTGCGGAAGTCGATCTTCTTGCCGTTGTGGTCGGTCAGCGAACCGTGGTCCATGACCTGCAGCAGGATATTATAGATATCCGGATGCGCCTTCTCGATTTCGTCGAGAAGCAGCACGCTGTGCGGATGCTGATCGACCTGATCGGTCAGAAGACCGCCCTGATCGAAGCCGACATAACCGGGAGGTGCACCAAGCAGTCTGGAGACCGTGTGGCGTTCCATATATTCCGACATGTCGAAACGCAGCAGTTCCACGCCGAGCGAGGCCGCAAGCTGCTTGGCCACTTCCGTCTTGCCGACGCCGGTCGGGCCGGAAAAGACATAGGAACCGATAGGCTTGTTCGGCTCGCGAAGGCCAGCACGCGCCAGCTTGATCGCGGTCGAAAGCGCTTCAATTGCTGCATCCTGACCATAGACGACAGACCGCAATTCCTTTTCCAGATTGGCGAGGACAGCCTCGTCATCTTTGGAAACGGTTTTCGGCGGTATCCGCGCCATCGTCGCGATGGTTGCCTCGATCTCCTTCTCGGTGATCAGCTTGCGGCGCTTGGAGGCAGGCAGCAGCATCTGCGCCGCACCGGTTTCGTCGATCACGTCGATCGCCTTGTCCGGCAGTTTGCGGTCAGAGATGTAGCGGGCCGACAATTCGACGGCCGACTTGATCGCCTCGTTAGTGTAGCGAAGCTTGTGATAGTCCTCGAAATAGGGCTTCAGGCCCTTCATGATCTCGATCGCATCGATAATCGAAGGCTCGTTGACGTCGATCTTCTGGAAGCGGCGAACCAGCGCACGGTCCTTTTCAAAGAACTGGCGGTATTCCTTGTAGGTGGTCGAACCGATGCAGCGGATCTGCCCGGAGGACAGAGCCGGCTTCAACAGGTTGGACGCATCCATGGCGCCGCCGGATGTTGCACCGGCACCGATGACGGTGTGGATCTCGTCGATGAACAGAACCGCACCCGGAAAATCTTCCAGTTCCTTGACGACCTGCTTCAGACGCTCTTCGAAGTCACCGCGATAACGGGTGCCGGCGAGCAGCGTCCCCATGTCGAGCGAGAAGATCGTCGCATCAGCAAGTGCTTCCGGCACCTTGCCTTCAACGATACGCTTGGCGAGACCTTCAGCGATCGCAGTCTTGCCCACGCCCGGATCACCCACATAAAGCGGATTGTTCTTGGAGCGACGGCACAGGACCTGGATCGTCCGATTGACTTCCGAATGGCGACCAATCAGCGGATCGATGCGACCATCCTTGGCCTTGTCGTTCAGATTGACGCAATAGGCCTTGAGCGCATCCTGAGGCTTCTTGGCTGCGCCATCTTCCGGCTCGCCGCCACGCAAAGGCTTGGCCTCCGACTCCGGCTCTTCGGAACCGCGCGGCGTACGGGACTGGGAGGAACCCGGGCGCTTGCCGATACCGTGAGAGATGTAATTGACCGCGTCGTAACGGGTCATCTCCTGCTCCTGCAGGAAGAACGCAGCATGACTTTCGCGCTCGGCGAAGATCGCCACGAGCACATTGGCACCAGTTACTTCTTCACGACCGGAAGACTGGACATGGATGACGGCCCGCTGAATGACACGCTGGAAGCCGGAGGTAGGCTTCGAGTCTTCGTCATAGCCGGTCACGAGGTTGGCAAGTTCGTTGTCGACATAGTCGGAAACGGTCTTGCGCAGGTTTTCAAGGTTGACGTTACAAGCGCCCATGACCGCCGCCGCATCCGCGTCATCAATCAACGCGAGAAGCAGATGTTCGAGCGTGGCATATTCGTGATGCCGCTCGTTGGCGAAGGTCAGTGCCTGATGCAGCGCCTTTTCAAGACTAGGCGAAAATGTGGGCACGTCGGGTTCCTCACTTCTTTTCCATGACACATTGTAGCGGATGCTGATGCTGGCGGGCGAAATCCATGACCTGGCTCACCTTCGTTTCCGCTACTTCGTAGGTATAAATGCCGCATTCACCCACTCCATGGTTATGAACGTGGAGCATGATAAGTGTGGCAGCCTCCCTGTCCTTCTGAAAGAACCGCTCCAAGATATGAATGACGAAGTCCATCGGGGTGTAGTCATCATTCAAAAGGAGTACGCGATACAGGTTCGGACGTTTCGTCTTGGGCTTGGTACGCGTGATGACCGAGGTTCCGCGGTTGGCGTTATCCCCGTCACCATCTTTTTCTTTTTCCATCGAGATCGGCAGTGCGATCATCATTCATCATCCCCAGGTGCCAGCGACCTTTTTGAACATTGCGGTCTGCCGGACTCCAGTCTTACTAACTTAGTCCATTGGACACGGATTTTAAGCCCCCTTTGCGGCGGCGCAATCACTATTCCGCCAGAGAGCCGTCCAACCTGCAAAAATTAACAGCCATCAGCCCATCGGATGCAAACGCCGAGCAACTGCACCTGACGATTGTCAGTGACGAAGACATTAATGGCGGTGTGGGGTTAATCTCACAGAGACGACCGGACAAGGCCGCTCCCTATTAATGGGATCGCGATCACCACGTTACAAGAGGCGAATGCGAGAACGGCTTTTCCAAAGGCAGAAACAAAAAGCGGGCCAAAGCGGCCCGCTTGAATGCTTGTAGCACGAATGCTCAGTCGAGATCGACGTCGAGGATGGCCATCGAGAAATTGTAGGAACGCTCGTCATCCTCGTCATCCACATAGACGACACCGAGAAACTCTTCGCCCAGATAGACTTCAGCCGAATCATCCTTGCGCGGCCGCGCCTTGACGACGATCTGCGGGTTCAGAAGGCGCTTGAAATAAGCGTCGATCTTTTTGATTTCGTCGGGCTTCACGACAATCTCCGTTTTCTATTCACGTTGCTGGGCTTGTTGCATGCGACCGCGGCAAAAGTAAAGCCGACAAGCCATGGGCTTCCCGGCTTCGATATGTATTCCACCGGCGTTTATTTCACCGGCAGGAACTCAGTCCTCGGACATCAGCAACTGGTCCATCACCCGCGCCGGCTCCGAACAGCCAGCCTCCCCGACCACCTTCGCCGGCACACCGGCAACCGTGGACTTCGGCGGAACCTGTTTCAGGACAACCGAGCCGGCAGCGACACGCGAGCAGGACCCGATCTCGATATTGCCGAGTATCTTTGCACCGGCGCCGATAAGCACGCCATTGCCGATCTTCGGATGACGATCAGCCCCTTCCTTGCCCGTGCCGCCCAGCGTCACGCCATGCAGGATCGAGACATTGTCTCCAATCACAGCCGTCTCGCCGACGACCAGGCCGGTTGCGTGATCGAGGAAAATCCCCTTGCCGATCCTCGCTGCAGGATTGATGTCCGTCTGAAAGACGCTGGAAGAACGGCTTTGCAGATAAAGCGCGAAATCACGGCGTCCACGGGCATAAAGCCAATTTGCCAGACGATGCGTCTGGATCGCGTGAAACCCCTTGAAATACAACACAGGCTCGAGGAAGCGCAGGCATGCCGGATCACGATCATAAAACGCCTGGATATCGACCCGCAGGATGGCGCCCCATTCCGGCCAGTCATCCAGCATTTCCATAAATGTTTGGCGCAGCAGAACCGCCTGCAGATCAGGATGATCGAGACGCTCGCAGATCCTGTGCACAACACATTCCTCAAGCGAACGATGGTTGAGGACGGTAGAATACAGGAAGGCAGCAAGAAGCGGATCCTGCTCAATTGCAAGCCGGGCTTCCTGCTGCAACGTATCCCAGATGGGATCGACCGTCGCCACGGGCTCCTTGATGCGAATATCCACTCTCGAGGGCATGCCCCACTCCATAGTCACCTGCAAGCTTTGTCAGCCTATTATATAGAACAAGATTGTCTGAACGCCAATGCGAGCAAAATCGCATTCCGTTGATCGAAAGCATCAGAGAAGTTGCTACTCTCCGCCCAGTTCCGCGTAAAATTCGAGCACAGCCTTCTTGAACACCCTGTCGCCGACGGCCAGCATGTGGTCACGGTTCGGAATATCAAGCGCTCGGACATCCGGCATCAGATCGGCCAATTCCTGCGCTGACCCGGCAATATCGTCCTTCGTCCCGACGCCGATCAGCGTAGGTGCCTCTATCCGCGCCATATCGGATCGAGCGACAAGATCGCGCGAGCCGCGGATACAGGCCGCAAGCGCCTGCTTATCGCTTTTCGTCTGATCCGCGAAAGCGCGGAACATCTTGCCGCGCTCATGGCTGATTGCCTCGACATCCGGTGCAAGCAGCGCATCGGCGATCGGGTCCCAGTCACCGACACCATCGGTCATGCCGATACCCAACCCACCCAGCACCAGCGAACGAACCCGCTCAGGATGGGCAAGAGCGGCAAAAACGGAAATTCTTGCGCCCATCGAATATCCGAACAGATGGGCTTCGGGAATACGCAGATGATCAAGCAGTGCCACGGCGTCGTCTGCCATCACCCACGGGCGATAAGCCTCGGCATCGAGCGGCTTGTCGCTTCCGCCATGACCGCGATTATCGAGAGCGATGACCCTATAGCCCGCATCTCCGAGCGTTTTGAGCCAGCCGGGATGCACCCAATTGACGAGCGCGCTCGATGCAAAGCCATGAATGAGAAGCACCGGCTGACCGGACGGCTCACCCTCATCAAAATAGCGAAGACTGATTCCGTCATGAACGAAAGACGAGAAGGCGGGCGCATTCAAATTCATCGGGCGATCCTTTGTTTTGCCCGCTCTATAATGGATCGACGACCACCAAAGAACCCGCTTGGGCAAAAAATGCCAGCGTTCCCCCCCTACACATTCGAGACGTAGGAAGATAATGTCCGCCGAAATCAAAAGGCAGGGAGACGATCATGGCTGGCCACAGCATTCCTCACTTTCAAAACGATGGCGGATATCCGGTTATCCAGATTGGCGTGAAGGAGTTCATGTGCACCGGAGCCTCGGTCCCCTTCGACCATCCGCATATTTTCATCGACCTCGGCGATGACAGCGAAAAGGTCTGCTCCTATTGCTCGACGCTTTATCGTTACAACCCCGGCCTGAAGGCAGAACAGACGGACCCGCCCGGCTGCGTCTTTCAGGTCAAGGCAGCGTAAGCGCGCGTTTCAGGCAGTAGGCCAATGCATCTCGACAGGATAGCGATTGTAGGAGCCGGCATGGCCGGCCTTGCGGCAGCATTGAGTTTTTCCCGCCTCGGCATGGCTTGCGATGTCTTCGAAGAGGCTAGCGAACTCGCAGAAGTAGGCGCAGGCCTGCAAATGTCTCCGAACGCATCTGCAATCCTTCGTGAATTGGGCGTGCTCGACGAGCTGGAGAACATCTGGACAGAGCCGGAAGAGATCCGCCTCGTCTCAGGCGTCACACTGAAGAAACTGACTCATGTTCCGATGGGTCGTTTCGCCAGAGAACGCTGGGGAGCTCCCTACGGCGTGCTGCACCGGGCGACATTGCAGAACACACTGCTCGCGGCTGTCGAGCGAAATCCGCTTTGTACCGTCACCCTCGCAACGCCCATTCGCGGAAGCCTGCCCCGTTCGCTCAAGAACCTCACCGGGAACACCTATCCGTTGATCATTGGCGCAGATGGCGTCTGGTCGAATGCAAGGGCATCCATCGACAACGCCCCGCAGCCGGATTTCTCTCGCAATATAGCCTGGCGCTTTACTGTTCCTCTGGACCAGGCACCTGACTGGCTCCCGAAAGATTGTGTCACCGCGATCCTGGGACCGTCGACCCATCTTGTCGCCTACCCGCTCTCAGAAATGGGAGCCTTTAACATCGTGGCGATCGCGGCTGGAATAAGCCCAGGCGAAACATGGGAAGCTCAGGCGAGCGAAACCCAGCACGACATGCTCATCCAGCAATTTTCCGGCTGGCATCCGAATATTATCAGCCTCCTTTCCCAAACGCCTCGGCCGACATTCTGGCCGTTGCATGAAGTGACATCCGGGAAATGGCATAACGGCCGCGATGTAGTGCTCATTGGCGACGCCGCTCACGCAATGATGCCCTTCTCCGCCCAAGGCGCTGTCATGGCGATCGAAGATGGCTTTGTTCTGGCCAATGAGGTCAAGAAGGCATCCACCCTGCCCGAGGCTCTGGCGAGTTTTGAAAGCCTTCGGGTGAAACGCGCCGGCAAGGTCAAGTCGCGCGGCAACTTCAACCGCTTCGCCTACCATGCCCGCGGCCCGATCCGCATCGGGCGCGATATAGTCTTGTCATTGCGTCCGCCGCAATCGCTCGCGGCGGATCTGGATTGGCTTTACGGCTGCCGCGTCGACTGATCAGACGGCGCGAGCAGCAAGGAACCCCTGTTCGAGATCCTTCTGCAGGTCGGCGACATCTTCCAGGCCGATCTGCAGGCGAATGACCGGCCCCTCTGCCGGCTGCTTGCGGATCGTGCGATCGGACAGATTGACCTGAAGAGCCAGGCTTTCGAACCCGCCCCAGGAATAACCAAGACCGAAATAGCTCAATGCATCGAGAAACGCATGTGCTTTCGCCTTGGCGTTTGCTGCGTCAGCCTTGAGCACGAAGGAAAATATTCCGGTAGAACCCTTGAAATCGCGCTTCCAGACGTCGTGTCCAGGAAAGCTCGGCAATGCCGGATGCAGGACACGCGCCACATCCTCGCGCCCCTCAAGCCACTGAGCAATGGCAACCGCGCTTTTCTGATGATGCTCCAGACGAACGCCCATGGTCCTCAGGCCACGCAGGATCATGTAGGAATCATCCGGTGCACCGCAGATACCCATGAGGATGCGCGCTTCTTCCAGTTGCGGCCACCATTTGGCATTGGCGGACACCGAGCCCATGACGATGTCGGA
Source organism: Neorhizobium sp. UBA3556 (assembly GCA_002376235.1). Taxonomy (GTDB): domain Bacteria; phylum Pseudomonadota; class Alphaproteobacteria; order Rhizobiales; family Rhizobiaceae; genus Neorhizobium. The sequence continues at coordinate 615,538 of DFNX01000016.1, forward strand.
ATGGCCCGAAGGATATTTCGTCGTTGCATGGATCGACACATCCACGCCGAAATCGAGCGGACGGAAATAAAGCGGCGTTGCCCAGGTATTGTCCATCGTGACGACGCAGTCATGCTTGTGTGCCGCATCGGCAATCGCACGGATATCCTGCATCTCGAACGTGTTCGAACCCGGCGCTTCCGTATGGACGAGCTTGGTATTCGGCCTGATCAGCGCCTCGATGCCCGCACCGATTTCCGGGTCATAATACTCGACCTCGGCGCCAAGGCGCTTCAGCATCGTATTGCAGAAATTACGGCACGGCGTGTAGACCGAATCGACGATAAGCGCGTGATCGCCTGCTGACAGATAAGCGAGAAACGGTATCGAAATGGCGGCCAGTCCCGACGGTACCAGGATCGTGCCGGCAGACCCTTCAAGCTCATCGAATGCAGCACATAAAGCATCGGTAGTCGGAGTAGCACGCGTTCCGTAAGTGTAAGGCTGCGTACGCTTTTCCATCGCCTCGGCATCAGGAAACAGCACGGTCGAACCATGAACGACCGGAGGATTGACGAACCCGTGATAATCTCTGGGTTTGTTACCAATATGTGCAAGACGCGTGTTGGCGCCGGCAGCACCCAGCAAGGAAGATTTCTTGGCCATTTCGTGGAAAAACTCTCTGAGGCGGGAAAGCACTCTTGTCGCGCCGCAGGCGAACCAGGTCAAGTGTGCAGACGCCCTCACAAAAATCCGAGCATAGATCAGAGGTAGAGAAAAAGCCGCAGTTTTCAGCAATAAATGCACAACAGATAATCAAACGCCGGAAATATAAGCAAAAAAATTAATTTTACCTCATTTCAAACGCAATTCATGCTGGTGAGACTTGACCCTCAAAGAATTTGCGAATGAGATGGTAATGCACGTCCCATTTTAGGCTAGCGTGCAGCCGGCCGTATTCGAAAGATATCTAGGGGAGCGGTTCGGTGTCACCGAAACATAAAACTACAAACAAAAAGGTTGGGAAAATGAAAAAGACGCTTCTGTCAACCGCGATTGGCGCTGCAGTCCTTGGCTTGGCCTCGGCAGCTTCTGCGGCCACGCTCGATGACGTTAAGGCGAAGGGAGTTGTAACATGCGGTGTGAGCCAGGGTATTCCAGGGTTCTCTAACCCTGACGACAAGGGCGACTGGTCGGGTATCGACGTCGACTATTGCCGTGGCATTGCCGCAGCCGTTTTTGGCGATGCCAGCAAGACCAAGTTCGTTGCGCTGTCCAGTAAGGACCGTTTCCCGGCACTGCAGTCCGGCGAAGTCGACGTTCTGACCCGTAACACCACCTGGACGATCAGCCGTGACTCGTCGCTCGGCTTCAATTTCCGTACCGTCAACTACTATGACGGCCAGGGCTTCATCGTGAAGAAGGGCCTCAACGTGAAGTCCGCGCTCGAACTGTCCGGTGCAGCCGTCTGCGTTCAGACCGGCACCACGACCGAGCTCAACCTCGCCGACTACTTCAAGGCCAACAACCTTCAGTACAACCCGGTCGTCTTCGAAAAGGAAGCTGACGCCACCACGGCTTACGACTCTGGCCGCTGCGACGTCTACACGACCGACCAGTCGGGCCTCTATGCTATCCGCCTGAAGATGAAGAACCCGGACGAGAACATGGTTCTCCCGGAAGTCATCTCCAAGGAGCCGCTTGGCCCGGCCGTTCGCCAGGGTGACGACAAGTGGTTCGACATCGTGTCGTGGGTTCACTACGCCATGGTCAACGCTGAAGAACTCGGCATCACCTCCAAGAACGTCGACGAGATGAAGACCAGCGGCAGCCCTGACGTCAAGCGTATGCTCGGCTCCGAAGAAGGCGGCAAGATCGGTACCGACCTCGGCCTGACCAACGAATGGGCCTACAACGTCGTCAAGCTTGTCGGCAACTACGGTGAAGTCTTCGACCGCACCGTCGGCCCGAACACTCCGCTCAAGATCGAGCGCGGCCTGAACGCCCTGTGGACCAAGGGCGGCCTTCAGTACGCTCCGCCGATCCGTTAATCGGCCAACATCAAGCATAAGCATGGAGGTGGACATATCCACCTCCATGCACCCGAAATTCCCGCAAGGGCAAAAAAGTCTCCAAAAGGAGACATATAAACTAAGGGGATGCATTTATGGCCGGTATGGCCCTCAATTCCGAAACACCTGGCACCAGCAAGCGGACTTCCTCCCTGATCAATGACCCGAAAGTACGCGGGATTTTTTATCAGGTCCTGACATTGGCGCTTCTTGTCCTCTTCGTGTGGACGGTCACCCAGAACACGATCAACAATCTGCAGAAGGCAAACATTGCCTCCGGCTTTGGTTTCCTTCAAGGGCGCGCCGGCTTCGACATCGGCCAGTCGTTGATCGCCTATTCCAGCGATTCGACTTATGGCCGCGCTCTGCTCGTTGGCATCCTGAACACGCTGCAGGTCGCCGTCCTCGGCATCATTACCGCCTCGATTATCGGCTTCATCGTCGGCATCGCCCGCCTTTCACAGAACTGGCTCATTGCCAAGCTGGCGCAGGTATATGTGGAGTTTTTCCGCAATATACCGCCGCTGCTGGTTATCCTGTTCTGGTACAAGGGCGTCATCGCCGTGCTGCCTCAGGCGCGTGAATCCTTCAACCTGCCCTTCCAGACCTATCTCAACAACCGCGGCCTCTTCGTGCCCAAGCCGATCTTCGGCGACGGTTCATGGGCAATCGCGGTGGCGTTTCTGGTTGGTATCGTAGCAACCGTCCTCGTGGCGCGCTGGGCAAAACAGCGACAGATGCGCACTGGCCAGCCGTTCCATACGATATGGACAGGTATCGGCCTGATCTTCGGCCTGCCGCTTCTCACCTTCCTTGCGCTCGGCTCACCGATCACGTTTGACTATCCGGTAGCGGGTCGTTTCAACCTTACCGGCGGTGCGGTTTTAGGCCCGGAATTCATCTCGCTTTATCTGGCACTCTCCTTTTACACCGCCTCCTTCATCGCCGAAATCGTGCGATCGGGAATCAAGGCAGTGCCGAAAGGCCAGACTGAAGCCGCCAACGCTCTTGGCCTGCGCTCGAACGCCATCACCCGGCTGATCGTGTTGCCTCAGGCACTGCGCATCATCATCCCGCCTTTGACAAGCCAGTATCTCAACCTCACCAAGAACTCCTCCCTCGCGGTCGCCTGCGGGTTTGCGGACATCTATGCGATTGGTGGAACGATGCTCAACCAGACCGGTCAGGCCGTCGAGATCGTCGCCCTCTTCCTTGCCATCTACCTGTCTATCTCCATCACCACGGCGATATTCATGAACTGGTTCAATGCTAAAATGGCGCTGGTGGAGAGATAATCATGGCAAGCAACTCCGCTACTTTCGTGCGTCAGGACATTCTGGCACCGCAACCGGCACCGCTCGGCGCAAGTGGTGCCTCGCATTGGTTCCGCACCAAGCTCTTCGCAACGCCGAAGGACACGCTGCTGACCATTCTTGCGCTTGCCCTGCTCGCCTACACCGTGCCGGGCATAATCAACTGGCTGTTCATAGACGCGGTCTGGACCGGCTCGGACCGTACTGCCTGTGCCACCGTCATCCAGGGCGGCGTCCTGCCGGACGGCCAGTCAGGCGCCTGCTGGGCCTTCGTCGAGGCGAAATTCCAGCAATTCATGTTCGGCCGATATCCGCTCGAAGAGCGCTGGCGGCCGATCCTTGTGGCAATCCTCTTCGTGATTCTGCTCGTTCCGATGCTGATCCCGAAAGTTCCCCACAAGGGCTGGAATGCGCTTGCGCTTTTCATCATCCTGCCATTCATTTCGTTCTTCCTGCTGATCGGCGGCTTCGGCCTTCCCCATGTCGAGACCCAGCTCTGGGGCGGCCTGATGGTAACATTGATCCTGTCCTTCTTCGGGATCACGGTATCGCTGCCGCTCGGCATTATCCTGGCACTCGGTCGTCGCTCACAGATGCCGGTGATCAAGACGCTTTGCGTCGTCTTCATCGAGGTCATTCGTGGCATTCCACTTGTCACGGTCCTTTTCATGGCAAGCGTCATGCTGCCGCTGTTCTTGCCCGACGGCTGGACCTTCGACAAGCTGTTGCGCGCCCTGATCGGCGTCTCCATCTTCGCATCCGCCTATATGGCGGAGGTTATCCGCGGCGGCCTGCAGGCCATTCCGAAGGGCCAGTTCGAAGGCGCAGATTCACTCGGGCTGAGCTACTGGCAGAAAACACGGCTGATCATCCTGCCGCAGGCGATAAAGCTGGTCATTCCAAGCATCGTCAACACCTTCATCGGCCTGTTCAAGGACACGTCGCTCGTTTCGATCATCGGCATGTTCGACCTTCTCGGCATCGTGACACTCAACCAGTCGGACGCGAACTGGGCAACACCGGTGACGCCGGTGACGGGTTACATCTTTGCCGGTTTCGTATTTTGGCTTTTCTGCTTCGGCATGTCGCGCTATTCCGCTTTCATGGAACGGCATCTCGACACAGGCCACAAGCACTAGCCGCAACAAGACTTAAAGGGGAAAACAATGGCTGAAGCCCTAACCAAAAAACTGACCGTCTCCTCCACCGACGTCGCGGTCGAAATCATCGGCATGAATAAGTGGTACGGTGACTTCCACGTGCTGCGCGACATCAATCTGAAGGTGATGAAGGGCGAGCGCATCGTCATCGCCGGACCGTCCGGTTCCGGCAAGTCGACGATGATCCGTTGCATCAACCGCCTGGAAGAGCATCAGTCGGGCAACATCCTCGTCGATAATATCGAGCTCACCAACGATCTGAAGAAGATCGACGAAGTGCGCCGCGAAGTCGGCATGGTGTTCCAGCACTTCAACCTCTTCCCGCATCTGACGATCCTGGAAAACTGCACGCTGGCGCCGATCTGGGTTCGCAAGATGCCGAAGAAGGAAGCAGAGGAAGTGGCGATGCACTACCTCAAGCGCGTGAAAATCCCGGAACAGGCCCACAAGTACCCGGGCCAGCTTTCAGGCGGCCAGCAGCAGCGCGTGGCGATTGCCCGTTCGCTGTGCATGAAGCCGAAGATCATGCTGTTCGACGAACCGACCTCGGCGCTTGATCCGGAAATGGTCAAGGAAGTGCTCGACACGATGGTAAGCTTGGCCGAAGAGGGCATGACCATGCTCTGCGTCACCCACGAAATGGGTTTTGCCCGCCAGGTCGCCAACCGCGTCATCTTCATGGACCAGGGTCAGATCGTCGAGCAGAATTCACCTGCGGAATTCTTCGACAATCCGCAGCACGAGCGCACCAAACTCTTCCTCAGCCAGATCCTGCACTAAAAGAGAACTGGAAGCAGACTATGCAAAGGGCGCCTGAGGCGTCCTTTGTCGTTTCACCACGTGTAAGAATATCTGGCGTTTACGGTAGATACGGTTACCGCGTCCGTGAAGTTCCGGTTCACATTCCCGCTGAGAGTAATGTTGTCTCCAAGAGGTTGCTCTATCCCGAAACTGGCACCAACGGTTGAAAAATTCGCCGAACCATTGGCAATGGCTACGAACGCTGTGCCGGTTTCGCGCTGCCTCAGCTTGATGGTTTGGCTGGCATCCAGCCCTGTCCAGTCTTTCTGAGCGCCATCGTAGCGAACCACATAGGTAGATTCGCGCTCCATATTGAATGTCGGCGTGGCGATCTGCTTTTCATAGTAATTCATACTGATGGAGGCACTGCCCGCATTCCCATCCATATTGACGCGGATATCGCGGCTCATCCGGTATGCAGGCCGTTTTGTATCGGCCGTCCTGATCCTGCTCCAGAACTTGAGCGGCGTATTCAAAACCTCACCGGTCTTCGATGAATCGACGCCAACATTAAAGCCGGCCTCCGCTTCGATGCGGACCGGCAACCGCAAGCCCAGCTTGACGGAATAACTTGTGTCGGAGTTTTTTATGGGCTGCCAGATCAGTGGGTGCTCATCCGCCCAGCTCGCACTAGAAAAGAGGACCGCGAGCGAAACCCCGCTTATGACAGCGAGAAAATCTCTGTTCATATGTATCCCCACTCGAAGGCTCAAAAACAATGCAAAGGTCCGGGCCACCCCGCGTGGCCCGCAAAAAACCATTTCAGTGTAATGAAGGCGCTCAACTGGAAACTCCTGCTCCCGGCGCCAAATCTACCTTCCCCTGCGTGACGCAACGGAACCGATGAAAAGGATGATATAGCAAAATGCGCTGCAGCGAAATTCCAAAAGCTCTTTCGCATATGCGAACAAGCGCGGGTAAAAAATCGTCATGCTGGGAACAAAATCGACATCAGGTCGTTGCAATCCGCCAATCTGAGGGAGACAGCACGATGAAGCTCACATTTTTGCCAGCGTTATTGATCGCCTTTTCTCCAGCGTTCATTGGCAGCGCTTCTGCTGCCTCGATAACCTATGGCAGCGTGGGCATCGTGAAAGGCTCCGATGTCGAAAACAGATTCTTGATTGCAAGAGAATCTTGCACTCTAGAAGCTTCCACGCCTCCACGAGGCCATCCGTTTGCCGGCAACTTCTACAATCAGGCTGCGCTCAGGGCTTGCCTTTACCGCAAGGGCTTCTCGGTCAAAGGGGACTACGTCTATCCGGTTCCCCTGTTCGGTAATCCGACGCGCATACGATGAACATCGGCCGATCATAGCCCAAGAAGCACCACATGACGGCATGCCTCGCGGGCATAAGGCTGCTGCCGCTGCCTCAAGCAACCTGCTCGTTATATCTTGGGTATGAACAAGAGAGAGTGGCGACCCCTGCAGGACTCGAACCTGCGACCTACTGCTTAGAAGGCAGTTGCTCTATCCAGTTGAGCTAAGGGGCCTTTAGGCGGCAATAACTGCCGCTGAAAATCAATGCGTCCAGGGCTGCTGGCGGTTGAAGCGGAAATTGTCCGTGTAAGACAACGATTGCCGGTTTGCATCTTTCGGCAGGATCACCCGGTATTCGATGCCCTCGCGCTGCGCATAGGCTTCCGCCAGTTCCTGCGTCTCGAATGTCAGCCGAAGCTGCTGCTTCATGTCGCCGGACGATGTGTAGCCCAGGATCGGGTCGATACTGCGCGGCGTTTCAGGATCGAATTCAAGAACCCAGAGACGGGTCTTGGCCTTGCCGGACTGCATTGCAGTTTTCGCAGGACGATAGATCTTAGCAGCCATGAGTTCACCAACCCCATAAATCCGTCCGCAATTCAGGCATCCTATTTGCCTGATGACCCACCAGCCGATTCAGCGGCATCGCGGGATTGCGGTAACAACGCTTTTGCCGTGTCCCCGTTTCATTGTCAACGACCACCGTGACCACAGGACAAGAGGAGACAGACGACAAGTCTCAGGCTCCTCACCTCACGATCGTCAACGTCTCTGCCGCACGGGTGATTGCCGTATAGAGCCAGCGCTCGCGCGTATCGCGAAATGCAAAACTCTCGTCAAACAAGACGACATTATTCCACTGCGAGCCCTGAGCCTTGTGGCAAGTCAGCGCGTAACCGTAATCGAACTCGTCATAACGCTTGCGCATCGACCACGGAATTTCTTCTTCACTCTCGAAGGCGGCCTTGAGCAGCTTGATCTTCGCCGCACCACGATCCATGTCATCGTCTTCCGGCCGGATCATCAGGTTTATGCCGGGCTTCACCGTTTCGCGCGAGGCGCTCATCACCTGCCAGAGCGAACCGTTGAGCAGACCCTTGACCTGATCGTTGCGGAGGCAGACCAGCTTGTCGCCCGATTGAGGATAATCGGCGGTAAAGCCTTTAAGTTCGCGCAGGCGCTGATTGTAACGCTTGCGTGTGCGGTTCGTGCCCACAAGAACCTGGTCGGCGTTGAGAACCAGATCCTGGGTCACCTCATCGCGAGAAATGACCTGCGCCTTCCCGTAATCGCCATACATGATCTCCCTGCCCTCGCGCACCTGCATGGCGAGTTGGATGATCGGATTGTCCTGCGCCTGACGATGGATTTCCGTCAGCAGATAGTCAGGCTCCTGCTCCGTGAAAAAACCGCCTCCGGAAACCGGTGGCAACTGGCCGGGATCCCCAAGAACCAGGATCGGCGTGCCGAAGCTCATCAGATCCTTGCCAAGTGCCTCGTCGACCATAGAGCATTCGTCGATAACGATGAGAGCAGCCTTGGCGACCGGGCTCTGCCGGTTGATGGCAAACATCGGTGCGATCGAGGTCTTGCCGGTTTCCTCGTCCTCAACCGCCTCTTCACCACGCGGGCGATAGATCAGCGAATGAATGGTCTTGGCGTTACGGGCACCTCTGGAACGAAGCACCTGCGCGGCCTTGCCGGTAAAGGCCGCAAACAAAACCTCTCCATCCACATGCTCGGCAAAATGCTTGGCAAGCGTCGTCTTGCCCGTGCCGGCATAACCGAACAGCCGAAAGACCTGGCTACGCCCGTCTTTCAGCCAGCGCGAAACGGCCTTTAGGGCCTCATCCTGTTGCGGTGCGAATTGCATGTTCGGGACTTGGCAGGATTCTCGATGAAAGCGCAACAGAAAAGAACGAAAGATGAATCAAAGCCGGGGATACGGCAGGACATTTCTCTTGCCCGAGGGAACGGGACGCGAGGCAATACGAAGAAGTGGCCGCTTGGCATGCAGCATGAAACCCTTAGACTGATACCTGATGCCAGCTTGAGGTCGAACGAAGATTATGCCAGCCATCCCATACGCTACCTTGCCCTCCGGAACACAAATGCCCTCACTCGGGCTTGGAACCTGGAAGATGGGCGAGAATGCTCGCACAGCTGAACAGGAGGTCGAGAGCCTGAAACGCGGCCTCGATCTCGGCATGACGCTGATCGATACGGCTGAAATGTATGGCGAGGGCGGCGCCGAAATCATCACCGGAAGGGCGATGGAAGGACGCCGCGACGAGATCTTTCTTGTCAGCAAGGTCTATCCCTTCAATGCCAGCTACCAAGGTGTCATTGATGCCTGCGAAGCGAGCCTTCGACGTTTGAAGACCGATCGGCTGGACCTTTACCTTCTTCACTGGCGTGGCGAGCACGACCTCGAGGAAACCGTGGCAGGCTTCGAAACATTGCGCAGATCAGGCAAGATCCGCGAATGGGGCGTATCCAACTTCGATGTCGAAGACATGCATGATCTGATGGACGTAGAGGACGGAAAGAACTGCGCCGCCAATCAGGTCCTCTATAATCCCTCCCGCCGAGGCATCGAATACGATCTTCTGCCTTGGTGTCTGAAGCGTGGCATCCCCATCATGGCCTATTCCCCAATCGAACAGGGCCGGATTTTACGCAACGCCGAACTGATCCGTATCGCCAAGGCCTATCAGGCAACGCCCGCGCAAATTGCCCTCGCCTTCGTCATGAGATCGCCAAACACGATCGCAATCCCGAAATCCAGCAATCCCCACCGGGTGGAGGAGAATGCGGGAGCGATTGGGTTGACGATCAGCGGAGAGGACTGGGCAGCGTTGGATAAGGTATTCCCTCCTCCGCTCCGCAAACAGCCGTTGGAAATGCTTTGATCTAAAGACGGGTCTGCCCGGCGATAATCGCATCAATCGCTCGAAATACATTCGACGCGTGCCGGGTCTCTGGATCACGATAGATCGGATATTGGATGAAGGCAGCAGCGACGAGTTGGTCGATACTGCGCACCATGTCACGACGCCTTGAGACGATTTCCCGGGCTTGCGTGCTTATATGGTCGTCGGTCAGGCCCCAGCCGGCATAAAATGGCGCAGCGTAACAGCGCACCGGAACGCCGCGCAGGAGCGCATCGAAGCCGAACTGGCTCGCAACGGTCCACACTTCATCAACGACCTTCAGGATCGACGCGGCCGATACCGGTTCGGCTGAAAGCGTGACACCGGCCCTGCCCGCGGCCATCTCGGTGAGATAACCCTTTCGATACCCGGCAATGACATCGGGATGGGTGCGGACAATGCACTGCGCGCCACTCGCCAGCGCATCATCGAGCATAGTCGCAAAGGATGCAGACGAGCCAAGTGAGAGCGGCACGGATACATCCCCCTTCACCTGATCGATGAGAAGAATTCTTCGCTTGCTGCTCTGCTCGAACTTCGGCTCCCGATGAGGAAGATGATTATATTTGGAGAGACCGTGCAGAACGATAGCATCGCGCACATCCCTCGCCTCCTGCCCACCATCGTCTGACATTTCAGCGATAAGTCGCTCAAGGCGCGACGCCTTGGACGCGTCGGTTGACAGGGCCAGATCATCAGCAACGATGGAGAAAGGCAGAACGCCTGATTTTCCGAGTTGTACGGACCGGAGAAATCCATCTTCAAGCCGCCAATGCGGCAGGCGGCGCGCCGCCGCGATCGTCTGCGTCATTTTCGCGACGATACGTCCACCCCAGGCGATGGTTCCGCCTATACCGGGAGCAAGACTAGTCTGCATCTCCGGCAGTCCGAGATAGTCCTTGACCCACGGCATGTCTTTGCGAAGCCAGCGCATGGCTCCGAGCGACGTTCCGACCGGGGCAAGCCAGGGCTTTCCCCCGATCTTGCCGGGATCATCATATTTCAAGGCAACGACCGTCCAAGTTTGAGGCGAGTAACTATCGCCTACTCTGGACGGCCGGTTTTGTCCAATCCCGTTACATGCCCTGGGGGCCGCGGTTCATCGCAGCGATCCCGGTGCGGCAGACCTCGATCAGCCCGAGCGGCTTCACAACGCCGACGAACTGGTCGATTTTCGAGGATTTTCCGGTGATTTCGAAGATGAAATGACCAACCGTCGCATCCACGACCTTCGCTTGGAAGGCGTCGGCAAGGCGCAGCACTTCCGCGCGACTTTCACCCGTCCCGGCCACCTTGATCAGCGCCACTTCCCGCTCGATCGGACGCTCCTGACCAAGCTGGCCAGCACGCACCGTCAGATCGACGACACGATGTACCGGCACGATCCGTTCAAGCTGCGCCTTGATCTGCTCAAGCACGGTCGGCGTGCCGTTGGTAACGATCGTAATGCGCGATAGGTGGGATTCGTGTTCCGTCTCCGAAACGGTGAGACTTTCGATATTGTAGCCGCGGCCTGAAAATAGGCCGATGACGCGGGCGAGAACGCCCGGTTCGTTGGTCACGAGAACCGATAGCGTATGGCTTTCGACCTTGGCGGTCTCCGGGCTGATGAAATAGGCGGAACCGGTCGGCTGCTGATGTGCGTTCATGATCTTGGGTCCATTTTCCTTGGAGTTTCGTCAGGAATGCCGGCTCGCCTTAAACGAGCTGGCGGCCCTTTGCATCGATCGCGGTAGCGACGGCTTCATCCGAAGCCTCGTCCGGCAACAGCATCTCGTTATGTGCCTTGCCCGACGGGATCATCGGGAAGCAGTTGGCGAGATTGGCGACGCGGCAATCGAAGATGACCGGCGCTTTCACCGCAATCATCTCGGCGATCTTCTCGTCGAGCTCTTTCGGATCATCACAATACATGCCGACCGCGCCATAGGCCTCCGCCAGCTTGACGAAATCCGGCATCGCTTCCGTATAAGAGTTGGATAGACGGTTGCCATGCAGCAACTGCTGCCACTGGCGCACCATGCCCATATACTGGTTGTTGAGGATGAAGATCTTGACCGGAAGGTTATGCTGGATTGCGCAGGACATTTCCTGAATGCACATCTGGATCGATGCGTCACCGGCAATGTCGATGACCAGCGCGTCCGGATGCGCAACCTGTACGCCGAGCGCAGCTGGCAGGCCGTAGCCCATCGTCCCGAGACCACCCGAAGTCATCCAGTGGTTGGGTTCCTCGAAGCCGAAGAATTGTGCCGCCCACATCTGGTGCTGGCCGACTTCGGTGGTGATGAATGTGTCCCGACCTTTTGTCGCCGCAGCAAGACGCTCCAGCGCATATTGCGGCATGATGACATCGTTCGAGTTCTTGTAGGAGAACGACTTTCTGGCCCGCCAGGTTTCGATCGACGACCACCATTCGGCAGCCTGCGTCTTTTCCGGCTTCTTCGGCAATGCGCGCCACAGACGGACCATGTCTTCGAGAACATGACCGACATCGCCGATGATCGGAATATCGACGCGGACATTCTTGTTGATCGAAGACGGGTCGATATCGATATGAACCTTACGCGAATTCGGTGAAAACGCATTCAGGCGACCGGTGATACGGTCATCGAAACGGGCCCCGATGCAGACCATGACATCACAGTCATGCATGGCCATATTGGCTTCGTAGGAACCGTGCATGCCAAGCATTCCGAGCCAGTTCTTGCCCGATGCCGGATAGGCGCCCAGCCCCATCAGCGTCGAGGTAATCGGGAAATTGCTCAGTTCCACCAGTTCACGCAACAGCTTTGAGGCTTCAGGACCCGCATTGATCACACCGCCGCCGGTATAGAGGATCGGGCGACGAGCCGTTGCCATCAGTTCCACCGCAGCCTGGATCGCCTTCAGATCGCCATTGACCTTCGGCTTGTAGCTCTTGCTTGCCAACGCCTCCGACGGCGGCACGTAGGTGCCGGTGGCGAACTGTACATCCTTCGGGATATCGACGACGACCGGGCCGGGGCGACCGGTCTGTGCGATACGAAACGCCTCATGGATGATGCCCGCCAGTTCGTTGACATCCTTCACCAGCCAGTTGTGCTTGGTGCAGGGGCGTGTGATCCCGACGGTATCCGCTTCCTGAAATGCATCCGAACCGATCAGCGTGGTCGGCACCTGTCCGGTCAGGCAGACCAGCGGAATGGAGTCCATCAGCGCATCCTGCAGCGGCGTGACCGCATTGGTGGCGCCGGGGCCGGAAGTAACCAGCATGACGCCGACCTTGCCGGTGGAACGGGCATAACCTTCAGCCGCATGGCCGGCGCCCTGTTCATGACGGACGAGAATGTGCTGGATATCATCCTGCTGAAAAATCTCGTCATAGATCGGAAGCACGGCGCCGCCCGGGTAACCGAAGAGATGCTCGACGCCATTGTCCTTCAAGGCGCGAAGCACGATTTCGGCGCCTGTCATCCGGTTGCCGTTATCCGCCGTGTCCGTCATGTCCTGTCCTCCTGATGTCTGGCCTTTTATATCTGCAATGGCCGGGATTGCTGCTGGAGATTTTGTGTCCGGTCCTTTTGAAGTGAGATGTTCGACCGAAAACAAGGCATAAAAAAAGGCCCCTTTGAGGAGCCTGTCTTGCCGCGCATGGGTGGCTATCGCCGGATGGTTACACCATCCTGCCCATGCGCGTTCCCACCACAATAAGAGCGATCGAATTTTTCATGGTCGCGAGTGTTAGCTGCATAATGTACATTCGTCAACGCGGCGTTTGGCCAAAAATCCCGCCCAGGCCCCATTTTCAGGTTCGCCTGACAGCTTCATCGGCAGAACCTATACCAGTTGTTAAGCTGCACGCCATAATTTGCATTTTCAGTACGCCAGACGGACATTGATCTTTTTACCCCAATGACAGGGGCACTGTTTTGTTGAATGACGAAACTCATCGCCCTCCCGCAGAAGGAGAGCACGATCGTCGAGACCCTATGAAGCCGGGAAACCGCTTCCTGGGGCGTGTCGTTTCATGCAACGGCGCTCACGCGACCATCGCTGCCGTAGCAGAGCGCGGGGAAACCGAACTCACCGAATTATGGTCCGTCGGCCGGCTCATTTCCATTACCGTCGGCAAGAACCGCGTCGTGGCATTGGCCTATTCGATGCAGACCGGTGTGCGTGACTGGTCCGAAAACGAAGACACCAAATTTCAGATCGAAGCCGAACTTTTAGGCGAGGTCCGTGTCGGCCCGGATGGGCGCGAACAGTTTTCCAGAGGCATATCGAGATATCCCTATCTCGGCGCTGTGGCGCATCGGATACGCGCATCGGATCTGGTAAAGATCTACGACCCCGGCAAAAGCGAGACATGCGTCATTGGCAAGCTGACACAGGACGAAAGCATCGATGCATCGATCCATGTCCCGACAATGCTGTCCAAACATTTTGCCGTGGTCGGCTCCACCGGCGTCGGCAAGTCCACAGCTGTTTCGCTGCTTCTGCATAAGGCCATAGAGGCCGATCCGAAGCTCAGGGTCCTGATCCTCGATCCTCATAACGAGTTCGCCGCCGCTTTTCCCGAACATGCGGTAACGATCGATACCGACACTCTGGACCTGCCCTTCTGGCTGATGCGGCTTGAGGAATTCGCCGAGGTCGTGTTTCGCGGACGTCCTGCAGTTCCGGAAGAAATGGACATGCTGCGCGACCTCATCCCGGAAGCCAAGCGAGCATTTCGAGGCAGCGATTCCAGTCTGACGAAGCGAACTGCAGAAAAGAGCTCAGTTACGGCCGACACGCCGGTTCCCTATCGCATGGCCGATCTGCTCGCCCTGATCGACGATCGCATAGGGCGCCTCGAAGGTCGCACCGAGAAACCGTTTCTCCGATCGTTGAAGATGCGCATCGTCTCAGCCATCAACGATCCGCGCTATCACTTCATGTTCTCCAACAACACGATCCATGACACGATCATGGAGACGATCGCGCATATTTTCCGCATTCCGGGAGACGACCGCCCGATTTCGACATTTCAGCTTGCGGGCATCCCTTCGGAAGTCGTCAATTCGGTCGCCTCTATCCTCTGCCGAATGGCCTTTGAAATCGCCCTGTGGAGCAATGGCGCGATCCATATGCTGGTAGTTTGCGAAGAGGCGCACCGCTACGTCCCGGCCGACCCTAGTCTCGGCTTCATCCCGACTCGTCAGGCGATTGCCCGAATTGCCAAGGAAGGTCGTAAATACGGCGTTTCCCTCGGTGTTATTACCCAACGCCCTGGAGAACTTGACCAGACCATTCTCTCACAGTGCTCGACGCTGTTTGCCATGCGTCTGGCGAATGATCGCGACCAGGAGATCATCCGTTCGGCGATCCCGAATTCGTCGATATCGACCACGAGCTTTTTGTCTTCGATCGGCAATGGCGAAGCAATCGCATTTGGCGAAGCGATCGCGGTACCGATGCGAATGCAATTCAGCCATGTCGATTCCCGTCACTTGCCCAAGGCCCACGGCATCGTCGATAAAAATCAGGAAGAAACGCCGGATACTGTCGATCTACGCACCATCGTGTCGCGCATGCGCTCGATCAGCGGCGGGCCTGATATCGGCACTTTCCAGCAAAGCTATCTCGCCGCCGAAGCTGCAGGGGCTATGCCCGCAGCGTCTTTCATCCCGGGCAGCAATGGCGACTTCCCTCCTGCAAGCGATGCAGAGCTTGATCGCTGGAAACGGGAAATCGGGCCTGCTGGCCAAGCCGAAACAAAACCAAATCCATCTGCTGAACCCTATCGCCCGGACATGCTGCCCAGGCAGATCAGAACTGAGCCCGCTCCTCCAACGGAGAACAGAACCGTTTGGCGTGAACGTCCCGTAACCCCTTCAGAACCGGTTGCCAGACCCAACCCGTTCGTGAAGCGGGAGGGCTCGTTCCGCGAAAGCCTGCTGAAAAAGCCGCTGACCAGCCTTTACGACAAGGACTGAACGGAAGCAGGCGAGCCATCAATGCGGCTCCAACTGTCGTCCATCTGATTGCGGAACCAGGTCATCTGCCGTTTAGCATACTGACGGGTCAGAGCGGAACTGCGCTCGATCACCTCGTCTCGCGACATCATTCCAGCCAGCATCTCGGCGATTTCACGCACCCCGATCGCCTTCATCACCGGCAGATCGGCGGATGGCTGCTGCTTGAGCAGTGCCTGGACCTCATCGATCGCCCCGTGATCGAGCATCTTCTCGAAGCGACGGTTGATGCGATCATGAAGGATGGACCGATCGGGCAGCACGACAAACTTCTGCGCCCTCACCGGATCAATGATCATCGGCCCCTGCCGGCCCTGAAAATCCAGAATCGAGCGGCCAGTCGCTTGAAGCACTTCCAGCGCACGAACAATCCTCTGTCCGTCCCGCACCTCCAGGGTCTTGGCGACCGCTGCATCCTTCTGCGCCAACTCGGCGTGAAGCGGTTCGGGGCCGTCCTGTTTCAGCCTCAGCCTAATCTCGCAGCGAATCTCCTGGGGAATTTCCGGCATGTCGGAAAGTCCGCCGGTCAGCGCCTTGAAATAAAGGCCGGTGCCGCCGACAAAGACCGGCATCTGGCCGCGGGCGCGAATTTCGGTGAGCAGCGAACTGACATCCCTTAGCCACTCTCCCGTCGAATAAGCTTTCGTCGCAGCCACATGACCGTAAAGATGATGTGGTATGCCCTCCATCTCGTCGGCCGATGGTCGCGCAGTCAGCAGGCGCAGCGTGTCATAGACCTGCATGCTGTCCGTATTGATGACGACACCATTTCGCGCTTGAGCCAGTCGCACGGCCAGTGCCGACTTGCCGCTGGCCGTCGGCCCGGTTATCAGGATCGCGTCGATGTCTTGCACAAGGTTTTCCATATGGCTTTCGTTGCCACGCTCATTGCCCATCCGTCAAATCCGGTTCTGACATCCGCTCTGGCAGAGCAGGCGGCCGAGGTCGTCAAATCATCGGGCCTCTACTGGCTTGCCGATGGCATTGCCTGCGACATTGCCCTTCATGACGATGAAGAGATCACAAAGGTAGAATCCAGATTTCGCACCCTGATAGCAGGAGCGCCGATCGATGTCGTCGTCCAGCAGGCGGAAACGCGGCGTAAGCAGTTTCTCATCGCCGACATGGATTCCACCATGATCGGCCAGGAATGCATCGACGAACTCGCCGATGTCGTCGGCCTGAAGGAAAAGGTGGCGACGATCACCGCCCGCGCCATGAACGGGGAAATAGCATTCGAGCCTGCGCTGCGTGAACGCGTCGCCCTGCTCAAGGGACTTCCGATCACCGTCGTCGATGACGTGATTGCAAAACGCATCACGCTGACCTCCGGCGGCCGCGAACTGATCGCCACGATGAAATCGAAGGGACATTATGCTGCCCTTGTATCCGGCGGCTTCACCGTATTTACCAGCCGGATAGCCGCCATGCTCGGCTTTGACGAAAACCGCGCCAATATCCTGATCGAGAAGGACGGCATTCTGACCGGTGAGGTTGCCGAGCCGATCCTCGGCAAGCAGGCAAAGGTCGATGCGCTGGAAGAGATCTCGACAAGGCTCGGAATTACGCCGGATGACGTGATCGCGGTCGGCGATGGCGCCAACGATCTTGGAATGCTGGGGATAGCCGGCTCGGGCGTTGCCCTCCACGCCAAGCCAACGGTTGCGGAGCAGGCAAAGATGCGCATTGACCATGGCGACCTGACCGCACTGCTTTATATCCAGGGTTACCGGAAAAGCGACTTCGTCAGCGAATGATGAAACGGGGCACGATCGCCGAAACGCCGCGCCTGATCCTTGGCACATGGCTGCAAAGCGATCGCGACCTCTTTCGCGAAATCAATGCCGACCCGAAGGTGATGGAATTTTTCCCCTTCCGGCGAAGCCATGAGGAAGCCGACGCCTTCCTCGGCAAACTAAATGAAATGATGACCAGCGACGGGCTGGGATTTTACGCTGTGGTCCTCAAGGATACCGATGAGCCAATCGGCTTTTGCGGCCTCTCCCATCCGAACTTACCCGGCATATTCCCGAACGAGGCAATCGAGATCGGCTGGCGTCTGGCGACCCGTTTCTGGGGAAATGGCTATATCAACGAATCTGCGGGGGCACTTTTGGACAAGACATTCTCCCGCCCGGATATTGATGAAGTGGTCTCCTTCGCGGTGGCGGCCAACCACCGTTCGACCAATGTGATGCAACGCCTTGGCATGCGGAGAGAACAGGATCGGGATTTCAACCACCCACGCGTTCCAGCCACACATCCTCACCTGAAACGGCATGTCGTCTACACCGTCTCGCGAGATGAATGGCAGGCCCACCGGCCTGCCTGACCTGATTAGTCGAGAGGGATCGCAACGAAACGCAGGTTACCGGCCTTGTCGGCAATCATGATGTGAGCGTTCCGGCGCCCCTCCGCCTTGAGTGCATCCATGCGACTGGTGACGTCGCTCGGCTCATCGACGAAATCCTGCGCCACTTCGACGATGACCTCGCCCGGCTTTACGCCCTTTTCAGCGGCAAGCGACCCTGCAGCGACCTCGGTCACCACTACCCCCTCGACACTTTCCGCGATATCGAAACTCTTGCGGCGATCTTCGTCGAGCACGGCGATCGTCATGCCATAGGCCTGTACCGGCTCCTTGCTCTGTTCGGCACTCTGGTCGCTGCCGTCATCTGTCTCGGGTGCACCTTCAGCCTGCGGATCCTCGCTGTCATCCTCTGCCGACTGTACGCTGTCTTCCAGCCGACCCGGCGTCACCTTGACCGTCTGTTCCTTGCCGTCACGAAGAATGACGACATCGACTTCCTTGCCGACGGGGCTTTCGGCAACGATGCGCGGCAGATCCCGCATCTCGTTGATCGGCTCGCCATCGAAACTGACGATCACGTCGCCGGCCTTGATCTCGCCATTCTTGATCGGCCCGTCATTGATGATACCCGAAACGAGTGCGCCTTTCGCCCGGTCAAGACCGAGGCTTTCGGATACTTCATCGGTCACAGGCTGGATGCGGACACCCAGCCATCCACGCCTTGTTTCACCGAATTCGATCAACTGGCGAACAACGTTTTCGGCAATCTCCGTCGGCACAGCAAAGCCGATACCGATCGAACCACCCGAAGGCGAAATGATTGCGGTGTTGATCCCGATGACTTCGCCGCGCATGTTGAACAGCGGCCCACCGGAATTGCCCTTGTTGATTGCCGCATCCGTCTGGATGAAGTTGTCGTAAGGGCCGGCGTTGATATTGCGGCCTCGCGCGGAAATGATCCCAAGCGTCACCGACCCGCCAAGCCCGAACGGGTTGCCGATCGCCATGACCCAGTCGCCGATCCGCATACGGTGCGAATTTCCGAAGGGAACCGCCTTCAAAGGCGCCTTGGGCTCGACCTTCAGCACGGAAAGATCGGTCTTCGTATCCGTCCCGATCAGGGTCGCCTTCAGCTTGGAGCCATTCGGGAACACGACTTCGATATCGTCGGCACCTTCGATGACGTGATTGTTCGTCACAACATATCCGGCCGGGTCGATAACGAAACCGGAACCAAGCGAGGAAACCTTCCTGTTGCCCTGCTGCCCGCCCTCACCATCGAAAAAGTCGTCGAAGAACTCCTGGAAAGGTGATCCTTCCTGGATTTGCGGCGGCTGCGGACCATTGCCTGTGCTCTTAACACTCTGCGAGGTGGAAATATTGACCACCGCATCAAGCAGGCCTTCGGAAAGATCGGCAATCGATGCCGGTCCCGCAGGCGTCATATTCGCGGGTGGAGAAGGCGGTGGATTGAAGGAGGTCGATGGCGGCGCCGGCGCAGGCAGCATTCCGCCTGGTGCGCTAGGCCGCTGTTGCGACGGCGCGGACGGAGCCTGGGTCTGGACATTGGGCTGCGTCTGCGCCCAGCCTGGCATCGGCGCGGCCGCAACAGCCAGCGCCATGCCTCCCGCGGCAAAGCGCTTCCAGGAAGATAGAACCTGCTCAGCCATCTGGCCTCCTCGCATTTTGGACTTGTCTGCTTCATGCCTCAAAAGAGGCCTTGGTCGAACCGCCCATAGGAACGGCTGAATCGGGCAGAGTTTCGGCAAAGAATAGGTTGGATTAGCTTTGCGGGAAATTACCTTTTCGTGAGGCACGCAAATGCTGCACACAAAAAGCAGAAGGGGCGACAAATGCCGCCCCTTCCGTGTTGGTTCAGTTTGCTGGAGCCGGAGCTGCTGCCCCTGCCCTCGGGGCGTTCGCCCCGTTCGGCGTTTCAAAGAACTTGAAGAAGTCCGAGTCCGGCGAAAGCACCATAGTCGTGTTACTGTCTCCGAGAGCCGAAACGTAAGCCCGCATCGAGCGATAGAACTCGAAGAAGCTCGGATCACGCTGGAACGCTTCAGCGAAGATGCGGTTACGCTCGGCATCGCCCTCACCGCGAAGGATTTCCGAATCCCTCTGCGCTTCCGAAACGAACTCGACAACCTGACGATCGGCGATAGCACGGCGACGCTGGCCGGCTTCGTTACCGCGAGCGCGGATCAGTTCGGCTTCGGCCAGACGTTCTGCGCGCATGCGCTGGAAGGTCTGCTGCGAGACTTCCTGCGTCAGGTCAGTACGGCGAATGCGAACGTCGCGGATCGTAAGACCAAGGCTTTCGGCCGCACTGTTCAGGTCAGCCCGAACTTCCTGCATCATGGAGACGCGTTCGTCAGAAAGGGCCGCACTGAAATTGCGCAGACCATAGACCCGGCGCAAGGCAGCGTCGAGACGCGTGCTGAGACGGGACTCTGCCGATTCCCGGTCACCCGAGACAGTTTCCCGGAAGCGACGTGGATCCGAGATCGCATAGACCACGAAAGCATCGACTTCATAGAACGCACCACCGCGGACCTGAACACGGATATTGTCCAGATCGAAGCGCAAGGAGCGGTCTTCGACATATTGAACGCGATCGGCATCCATGAAGGCGAACGGCAGCTTGAAATAGAGCCCCGGTTCCTGCTTCACGTCCTGGATTTCACCGAATCGGACAACGATGGCCTGTTCGCGCTCATTGACCACGAATACCGACGAGTAGACGAGGAAAAGGATAACGGCGAGGCCGACGAGAATGGCTGGCAGTCGGTTGGAATTCATCGGCTGCCTCCCTGCTGCGTGGCCGGATTGCGGAGCATCTCGTTGAGCGGAAGATACGGAACTGCGCCCTGCTGCTGACCATCCATGATGATCTTGTTGGACGACTTCAGGACCGTTTCCATGGTCTCAAGGAAGATACGGCGGCGGGTTACGTCCGGCGCATTCGCATATTCGTTGTAGATCGAGACGAAGCGCTGGGCTTCACCCTGTGCCTCGTTGACGACACGATCCTTGTAGGCCGAAGCCTCTTCGCGGATCTGGGCCGACTGACCACGCGCCTGACCAAGCTTCTGGTTGGCATACTGGTTGGCTTCTTCGACGAAGCGGTCTTCATCCTGCTCGGCGCGCTGCACTTCTTCAAACGCATCGGCCACTTCACGCGGCGGAGCCGCATCTTCGATCGGCACGGCGTTGATTGCGATACCGGAACCATAGGTATCCATCGTGCCCTGGATGATGTTTCGAACCTCGGTCGAAATCTCTTCGCGGTTATCGCGGAAGATGTCCTGTGCAGGACGACGTCCGACGACTTCGCGCATGGCGCTTTCAGCCACCTGCTGCAGCGTTGCTGCCGGCGTTTCGAGGTTGAACAAATACGCCTTCGGATCGGTGACGGTGAACAGAACCGAGAACTGAACGTTGACGATGTTCTGGTCGCCGGTCAGCATCCAGCCGACATTCGAATTGGATCCACGAGGAGCGCCGATATTCTGCTGCTGCTCGGTAACCTTGACGATCTCGACCGTTTCCAGCGGCCAGAAATGATAATGCAGGCCCGGCATGGAAACTTCTTCCTTGGGCTTGCCGAACCGGAGTTCCACGCCGCGTTCATCCGGCTGCACCGTATAGACCGACTGGAAAACCAGGAAAGCTGCAACAACGAGCAGCAATATAATCATCGCCCCGGCATTGAAACCGCCGGGTACGATACCCTTCAGCCGATCCTGACTGCGTCGGATGATATCCTCGATATCGGGCGGGCCGCCATTGCCACCGCCGCCGTTACCGCGCGGACGGTTTGGTCCCTGTCCCCATGGACCTTGATTGTTGCCGCCACCGCCGCCGCCGCCCCATGGGCCGCCGCCGCCATTCTGATTGCTCCAGGGCATCAAAACCTCTTTGTAAGTGTCTCCCTTCCCTCGCGCCGCAACTCATCGAAGAGCAGCAAGGGTTCCAGCCCGTTATAGGTATCAGAAGCTCAGCTTTCAACGCGACTTCAATAACTTCCAAGTCAACGGTAACGAAATGTTTCAGTTTGCCGCAATTTTTCGACGGTAAACCGCAAAGCGGGTCGGATAATTGTCCTTCTCGCCGGCAGGAACCGCTTCTTCGGACACTTTCTCGAAGACGTCGGAATCGATATCCGGAAAGACCGTATCGCCGTCAGGAATGTCGGCTTCGACATGGGTGATGTAGAGCACATCCGCGACATCGATCGCCTGCCGGTAGATTTGACCTCCTCCGAGGATACCGATCTCGTCAGCACCAATATCTAATGCAATCGCCTGGGCCCTGTCGATCGCCTCCCCCAGCGATCCAGCCATCTGCACGCCCTCGATTTGCCGCGTCATATCTCGCGTCACCACGACATGTGGGCGACCAGGCAAAGGTCTGCCGCCAAAGGAATCGAGCGTCTTGCGACCGACAATCATCGGCTTGCCCAATGTCATTGCCTTGAAGCGCTTGAGATCGGTCGAAAGCTTCCATGGCATGTCGCCATCGCGGCCGATAACACCGTTGCGGGAAACGGCAACGACTATGGCAAGCGGAACCCGCGCCATCAGACTGCCACCGCCGCCTTGATATGCGCGTCAGCGACATAGTTCTCCAGTTCGAAATCCTCGAACGTGAAGCCGAAGATATCCTTGACCTCTGGATTGATCTTCATGGTCGGCAAAGGCTTCGGATCGCGCGTCATCTGCAGCCGCGCCTGTTCCATGTGATTGGCATAGATGTGTGCGTCACCGAACGTGTGGACGAACTCACCCGGCTTCAGCCCCACCACCTGCGCCACCATCATTGTCAGGAGCGCGTAGGACGCAATGTTGAACGGCACACCCAAAAAGATGTCGGCAGAACGCTGATAAAGCTGGCAGGACAGCTTTCCATCGGCGACGTAGAACTGGAACAGGCAGTGGCACGGCGGCAGCGCCATGTCATCCACCTGCGCCGGGTTCCAGGCGGAAACGATATGGCGGCGGGAATTGGGATTGGTCTTCAACCCCTCGATCAGTTGCGCGATCTGGTCCACATGCCCTCCATCCGGCTTTGGCCAGGAGCGCCACTGATAGCCATAGACCGGGCCGAGATCGCCGTTCTCGTCAGCCCACTCGTCCCAGATACGAACGCCGTTTTCCTTCAGATAGGCAATATTGGTGTCACCCTGCAGGAACCAGAGAAGTTCGTGGATGATCGACTTAAGGTGCAGCTTCTTCGTCGTGAGTACGGGAAAGCCCTCGGACAGATCGAAACGCATCTGATATCCGAAAACGGAACGGGTTCCGGTGCCGGTGCGATCGCCACGGTCGCTGCCGGTTTCCATGACATGCCGGAGAAGGTCGAGATACTGTTTCATGGGTGCTACCGCCGATTCCTGAATTTCGGACTTACATAATAGCATGCCGACCGGACACCAATCACCTCCCGGTGACGCATTGCGGCTTTTCCCGGCTTTTCACGATCGTCACACCAATATGACAAGCCCCCTTTTCAATGGGCTCACAAACACCTATATCAGCCTTGCCGGACTTCGGTCCGGATATGGCGATAAACGGTCGGTGTAATAAACCTATTGGACCCGGGGGCGGTACCCGGCGCCTCCACCACAAATTGGCCTCTCACGGCCACTTTATGATGGGGGCGAAATAGGATCGACAAGGGCGTAAAGATCGAACTTTTGCTCGGCATGATACCGCCGTTATCGGGTCACAAGTGTAGTTGCAAATGACAACAACGCTAAGGGTTATGCTCTCGCTGCCTAATGGCGGTGCGGGAAATCCGAACTAAGTCCTTACGGTTAGCCCCGTAAGGCGGGGTCCGAAGGCACCTGGCAACAGAAGCCTTCACCTTCCCTTTCTCATGGAATACAATCACAGAACTGACTCGACGGATCGGCACTTCCACCCGTTGAAATGGCATGGCATAACGCGTCTTACTAAAAGACGTTAAAAAGGAAAGACAGGACCGCATGGCTCAGGATCATATCCGTTACGATATTCTGGCACAGGATGCGTTGCGTGGCGTCATTCGCAAGGTTCTGACAGAGGTTGCGGCCACGGGCCGCCTGCCCGGCGACCACCATTTCTTTATCACCTTCCTGACCGGTGCTCCGGGTGTCCGCATCTCGCAGCACCTGAAGGCTAAGTACAACGAACAGATGACGATCGTCGTCCAGCATCAGTTCTGGGATCTGAAGATTACCGACACCCAGTTCGAAATTGGTCTTTCCTTCTCGGATACGCCTGAGCGACTGGTCATTCCCTTCAACGCGATTCGCGGCTTCTATGACCCTTCGGTCAATTTCGAACTGGAGTTCGAGGTTCCGCTGACAGAGGAAGAAGAATCCTCCGCGGAAATCACGGCGATCCCGGTCGAGGCCGTTGCAAAACCCTCCGAACCCGCGAAGGACACGGGTGAAGAAAAGAAGGAGGGATCGGTCGTCTCGCTCGATTCCTTCAGAAAGAAACAGTAGGCGCCAGATCGGCGGAGGACCGTTCCATGGGTGACGTCGTCAATCTCCGGCAGTTCAAGAAGGCCAAAGCGCGCTCGGAAAAAGAGAAGAGCTCGGAACAGAACCGCCTCAGCCATGGTCGCACCAAGGCTGAGAAATCGCTGACGAGCGCGCTCAATGACAAAGCTGAGACAGCTCTAAATCAGGGAAAGCTGGAAAAGCCCCGAAAAGAGCCAGACTAAGTGGACATTAAGAGCCTGTTAGCTGTGCCTATTTGGGTCGCTTGACGCGCACCGTTCCGCCAAATTTATAGGGGCCTCTGGTCATGACGATCACGGAGCCACTCTTGATTCACAAGCATTCCGCGACCCTGCACGGGCACCGAACGAGTTTTTCCCTTGAGGATGAATTCTGGTGCGAGCTGAAGGCGATCGCCAAGGAACGAGGCATGAGCCTCGCAGGCCTCATCACCGAAATCGACGACCAGCGCGGCGGACTCGGCAACCTTTCCTCCTCACTGCGTCTCTACGTCCTGCGCTATCTGAAGGGGAGCACTCCCGAAACCGGCAACGACATGCCGGGGGATGTGGAGCATATAGCGAAAGCACGCGCGTAGTTTCTACTGGCTGATGCTTGGCAGATTTCCCTCACCAAAAGGTCTGATAGCCTGATTGCCTGGTTGCAGGTTTTCATTGGTCGGCGGCACGCTAAGCTGAAGTTCGCTTGCCTTGCGCTTCCGTTCCTCTTCAGCAGCTCTCGCCGCTTCGACCATCGCCTGACGCTGCAACTCCTCAGCCTCAGCGCGGGCTTTTTCCGCCGCTCGCTCCGTCGCATTGAAATTGTA
Source organism: Neorhizobium sp. UBA3556 (assembly GCA_002376235.1). Classification (GTDB taxonomy): domain Bacteria; phylum Pseudomonadota; class Alphaproteobacteria; order Rhizobiales; family Rhizobiaceae; genus Neorhizobium. The sequence continues at coordinate 640,683 of DFNX01000016.1, forward strand.
GAGTGAGGCCTCGCGACGCAGACGCTGCTTTTCAAGCACGCTGGATTGCAGCATTTCCACGCGACGCCGCTCCTGCTCATAGGCGCGCATCGAAAGGAAATTCGTAAGCGCGGCGACATCAATCCGTTTTCTCGGCTCAGTCCGAGCACCCGAATACAACAGGCGAACTGTGGGATCTCCTCCAGCGACAGCCTCATCACCGGCATCATAAGTCAGCGCGATAGAGGCGTTCATGTCGTGTTCGAAAACACCGGCATTGCCTTCGGCCGCCAAGCTCAGACCAGCAGACGGAAGCCTGATCTCCTGAATGCGCATGTCGCCGCCGCTTATGGAGAACGGAACATTCACCTGCCCGAGAGCCAGATCGCCCTGATGTATGAGCGTGGCAACCTGCCCGCTGACATTGGCTTCCTTCAACTCTCCCTTTGTGGCATCGGCTGACGCCATAATGCGCTTGAGCAGGTCGGGATTGATACCGTGAACCGTCAGGTCCGAAAGCTGAACCTCGCCCGATCCGCTGAGAGCGGCTGCGAGGTCATGCATATTGCCGCCGCTTGCTTCCGCCGATGCATCCAGACTGACCTTTCCGCCAGCAACCGGTCGATCTCCATTTCGCCAGATAACGGATGACAGATCGGCATTTTCGACATGCAGTTTCGTCTGCAGTATACCGGTGCCGTTCCCGTTTGAGATCAACATCTTCCCTGCAATTTTTCCGCCCTGCCATTCGCCGGAAGCGTCGTCGAGAGAAATTCCGCCTCCCCGGTGCATGAGCTTGGTCGAAAATTTCGCTATGTTCCCTGTCTCGCCCACATGGAAATTCCTGGCCTTCAGGTCCAGCGAAACTTCGCCGTCACCGAAAACAGGCAGCGACAACGGATCATCCAGCAGCTCGCCATTTTCGGGATTAGTTACGGGACCAAAGATAGCTTCGCCAAGCCAGGCAAGATCCAGCGTATCAACGGAAAGCGCACCATTGGCCTTCAGGCTGGAAGAGCCACGATCGATCGAAAGCCTGCCTTCAACAGCGTTGCCATCTGCATTCCCGCGCAGCGACGTGATATCGATCGAGTTGTCGGTCAGTGCGAAATCAGCCTGGAGATCGATCGGCAAGCCGCCGCCGAACTGCGGAATTCCGATACCGTTCAAAAGTAGATAGGGCTCGATATCCTGGCTCTTCAGCTCGACATGCCCTCGCCCTTCGGCGAAATCATCGGCCACTAGCGAAATATCACCGTTCGCGGCAAGCGAGGTCCGATCCGTGGTGAAGGCAAGCATCGTGCGAGCGGGTTGATCGGAAGACTTCTGGATATTGAGTGTCAGCCTGCCCTGCCCGTCACCGCCGAAGGGCAAGATAGCGAGCCCCGCCTGGCCGAGCAGAATTTCCGATCTGGGATTGCCCAGCGACGCTGCAATCGTCATGGCGTCTCCGCCTGTCAGATTGAAAAGCGTCGGCAGTTCGATATCGGCCTTGACCGAACTGCCATTGATGATCCCGGCAATTTTCACCGATGCCCCATCCGTCTGCTGACCGATACTGAGATCTGCGGTCAAATCCGCGTCGGAGTAGAAGGAGGCATTGGCGCTCAGCCGATCAAGAGCAGGATGAGCAGGCAACTGCTGCTTCAGCATGGCCATGAATGCCGTTGGATCCGAAGACTGGAAATGAACCTTTGCGGTCCCGCGATATTCGAGCAGAGAGCCCTGCACTTGCCCTTGAGCCAAGACCTTCGCACCGGCGATGTCGCCGACAGAAAGATGGCCAAGCGACAGAACACCGCGCGCCATGGTGAACGCGGTATCGACATTTTCTGCGACCACACCCGACACGGCAAACTTCTCTGCCTTGAGCTTTGCATCCAGACGATGATCCAGCACACTATGGCCGGCGTCCTCACCGGTTACCAGCGAAGCAAGCGCCCTCATCGCATCGAGATCGATTTCATCGCCTGCAAGGTCCACAGACAATCCGGGCGATTGCGTGCCCTGAGATTGTCGTTCCATGTTGCCCTTGAGCGTTGCCGGCCCGATCGCAAGTTCCAGGTCGTCGAAACGCTGGATATCGGTCGTCAGGTCAACCTTTGCGGAAAAACCGGCTGTGCGAAGTTGCCTGATCGCGGGATCGACCCGGCCGGACAACCAGTCGGCAAGGCCGGAAGGCTGGGTGGAGGCAAAAAGCATGTCGCCCTTGAAAGAAGGACTGCCCTCAAGAATTAGCGCACCGGTCGCTTCCATCCGGGTGCGTCCCGGCAAGGTCGCGATAGCCTTATCGACCGTCCATCCCCCATCTGCAGGCTGCACGTCGAGCTGGATATCACGGATCGTGGTATCGTTGAGAATGACAGCGGGCAGCTTGAGGCTTGCTCGGCCGGGAACCTGCGGAATGGGTATGGAGGCTGCCATATCGACGAAAGCCTGTAGCCGGCGCTGCGCGGAAGCGGCGGCGTCGCGACCCGTCTTGCCACGCATCCCCTGCTGGCCAAGCTTGTTGACATCGATCTGCTGCCCCTCGGCGATCAGCAGGAATTCAGGCTTGCTGCCGGTATCGAGCGTCGCCTCTCCGGTCACGACATAAGGATCGTTGAGCGCGCCGACCTCGAGCCGATATTCGGCAACACGTATCCGGTCATTGGTTATTTCGAAACCGCCCTTTACACGCGGTCCGGGCGGCGGCGGCGTGACCGGCTCCGTTTCATCTTCTTCCTGCAAAACATTCGCGGTGAAACTGCCGCTATAGGTCGGCACATTGTCAGACAAAGCCAGTTCGCCGTCGAGATTGACCTCGAGAGGCTCTTCCTCCGGCCAGAGCCGCAGCCTGAGCGGCAGTCGTTTTGTCTGGACGTTGACGGCGCCGGTAACAAGACTGAACCGGGCTTCCTCTCCGTCCAGAACAGCATTGCCATCGCCACGCCACGGACCGGAAAGCGACGCAGCCGACATTTCAGCCGTCAACCCGGTGATATTCCGGGACCGCCCGGACTGCTCGTCGGTCAGCATGACTTCGGCATTGCTGATATGAACGTCCTCGATCACCACGACACGGGTGGGGATAGCCGGCCTGCTTCCGCGCATCCAGTCGAGCGTACCGTCCTTCAGGACCCGGACATGCACTGTCGGATCCTCGATACGCATATCGAAAATCCGCGCTTCACCGGAAAGAAACGGCGCAAGCTCCATATCCATGGAAAAGCGGGCAATCTGTGCCTGCGGTTTTCCATCGACATCCTGACCGACGCGAACATCATGCATCGTGATCGACGGAAATGGCAGTATTCGGGCATCGACATCGCCATGCACCGAAACCTTCTTGCCGAGCATACGGCTCGCCTGCTCTTCGAACTCGACGCGAAAGCTGGACCAGTTGAGGAAAAACGGCGCAAGCAGCGCGGCAAAAAGCACCACGACGATCAAGCCGCCGATTGCTACCATCACGCGTCCAAACACCGTTCCGGTTCTCCTTTTTTTTCACACTAGCCGATCGACCAGCGTGTTCAAGTCACGCCTGCGCCATCCGGAAGATCTTGCCGGGATTGAAGATGTTTTCGGGATCAAGCCCTTCCTTGACCGACCGCATCACATCGAGCGCGCCGCCGAGTTCTTCGTCGAGATAAGACATCTTGCCTTGCCCAACGCCGTGCTCACCCGTGCAGGTGCCATCCATGGCCAGCGCGCGGCGGCTTAACCGCTCCGTGAATGCCTCGACATTGGCGACCGATGCGGGATCTTTGTCGTTGAAAAGTACCAGAACGTGGAAATTGCCGTCACCCGCATGACCGACGATGGGCGCGAGAAGACCGGAATTCTGAATGTCGGCCTGGGTTTCAGCAACGCATTCGGCGAGCCTGGAGATCGGTACGCAGACATCCGTCGAAAGACCGTTCAGAGACGGGTCGAGCGCGCGCCCCGCCCAATAGGCATTGTGTCGCGCATTCCACAGCTTGGTGCGCTCCTCGGCATTGGCGGTCCACTGAAATTCGTCGCCGCCGCATTCGGCAGCAATCTCGGCAAACTGCTCCGACTGGATGCGGACCGTATCCTCGGTTCCGTGGAATTCCAGAAACAGCGTCGGCTTCTCCGGATAAGAGAGGTTGGAATAGGCATTGCAGGCCTTGATCTGCACATCATCCAGAAGTTCGATACGAGCCACCGGAATGCCCATCTGGATCGTCATGATGACGGCATTGCAGGCGGCTTCGACGCTCGCAAATGCACAGACGCCACCGCCGATCTTTTCGGGGATGCCCTGCAGCTTGAGCGTCACGGACGTGATAACCCCGAGCGTGCCCTCCGCTCCGACGAAAAGCCGCGTCAGGTCATACCCGGCAGAAGACTTCCTTGCCCTGCGCGCGGTACGGATTTCCTCGCCATTTGCAGTCACCACCGTGAGTGCCAGGACATTGTCCTTCATCGTGCCGTAACGTACCGCATTTGTGCCCGACGCACGCGTCGAAGCCATTCCGCCGATCGTGGCATTGGCGCCGGGATCGATCGGAAAGAAGAGACCGGTATCGCGAAGCTCGCGGTTAAGCTCTTCACGGGTAATGCCGGGCTCTACAGTCACGTCGAGATCTTCCGGGCTGATCCGCAACACCTTGTTCATCCGCGAGAAATCAACCGAAATGCCGCCGGACGGCGCATTCACCTGGCCTTCGAGCGAAGAGCCGACGCCGAACGGGATGACGGGAACATGGTGCTCCGCGCAGGTCTTGACGACAGATTTCACGTCCTCGCTCGTCTCGACGAAAACGACACCGTCCGGAAGCTGCGCTGGCAGATACGTGGTCGTATGGGCATGCTGCTCACGAAACGACTGGCCGGTCTGGAAACGATCCCCGAACGCCTGCTTCAAAATTTCAAGAACCGCGTTGATACCGTCCTCGTTGCGCGCTCCAGACTGAACGTCCCGAATTGCCATGTCGAATTCTCCTGCATGCTGAGCAGGAGATTGGTTAAGAGACAGGACCTTATTTGTCTAGCCGAAAGGCGGTCAACGCAGTACGCGACACACCTGTCTTGACAGATGCTATTCTGCTGCCATCAGCGGCGGCTGCTTGCTATCGTTCGCACGGCCCTTCTTCGCATTTTCCAGCTCGTCGTGGAAACGGGCCTCCTCATGTGCATGAGGCTTGGCGAAGCGGGCAAGCAGGAGATAGGCAACCGGCGTGATGTAAAGTGTCACCAGCGTGGCGAACCCGAGACCACCGACGATCACCCAGCCAAGCGCGATACGAGCCTCGGCACCGGCGCCTTGCGCCAGAACCAGCGGCAGACCGCCGATCACGGTTGCGATCATTGTCATCATCACCGGTCGCAGACGCAGGCTGCAGGCCCGTTCGATCGCCTCACGGCAATTGGCGCCTTCGTTTCGCAGATGGTTGGCAAACTCGACGATCAGAATGCCGTTCTTGGCCATCACCCCGACAAGCAGCACAAGGCCGATCTGAGAGTAGACATTGAGGCTGGAACCGGTCAGCACCAGCGCAAAGGCGGCGCAGGCAAGCCCGAGCGGCACGGTCGACATGATGATGACCGAAGACAGAACACTTTCGAACTGAGCAGCAAGAACAAGGAAGATGATGGCGATGGCAAAGCCGAAGGTCAGTGCCATGCCGCTAGAATTTTCCTTGAGTGTCGCCGCCTCCGCAAGCGGGATCAGACGCGATCCTTGCGGCAGCAGCGGCTGAGCCAGTTCGGTCGCAACCTGAACCGCCTGACCGAGCGACACGCCATCCTTGAGGCCTGCGGAGAAGGACACCGAGGCCAACTGCTGCTCACGCCGCAATGTCGGCGAAACCGCGCGTTCCTCTAATGTCGCGACAGTCGACATCGGCACCATCCGACCGTCCTTGGTCTTCAGGAAGATGCTTTCGAGATCGGTCGGATCATCGATCGGCCTCGTCGTCGACTTGAGTTTGACCGGGATCGCTTCGCCATCGACAAAGACGTCTACGACGGAACGCCCTTCGAGCAGCGACTGGACGGCGGTACCGAGATCCTTGATGTTGATCCCGAGATCGGACGCACGTTCGCGATTGACGGTGACGAAAATCTGCGCCTGGTTCGGTTCATCATTCAGGCGCGGCGTATCGAAGAGATTGGTCTCGCGCAGCGAATCCACCAGCTTCGCTGCCGCCGCGGTCAACTGCTCATGGCTGGTGCCGACCAGCGCCATCTGCAGGCCGTTGCCGGCGCCACGGATACGCAGACTGTTCTGCTGCTGGGCGAAGGCTCGGAGCGCCGGCACAGTCGCCGTCGCAGCATTGATATCCTTGACGATCTCAGCCTGACTGCGGTCACGCTCCGACCAGGGCGCGAGTGTCAGAACCATGAAGCCATTGTTCTTGGCTCCCCCCTGCCCCGAGATGGAATAGATATTCTGGATCTCGCCGGCATCGACAAGCGGCTGAAGCTTCTCTTCTACCTGTTGCAGCTTGTCGCGCATGTATTTCAAGCTCACGCCCTCAGGCGCGGTAGCCCGAAGGAAAACCATCGCCCGGTCTTCGGGTGGCGTCAGCTCGCTCTTGATCGTCTTGAAGGCCATATAACCGGCACCGCCGAAGAGAATGGCGACAACCACGACTGCAGCCGGCATGTTGAGGCAAGCATGCAGCGTCGTGCGGTAGAAATTGGCAAACAGCGTACCGAACCTGCCGAGCAGTCCGTCATGCTTTTCCTTGATCGGCTTATTGAGCATCCGCGAGGCGAGCATCGGGCATAGTGTCAGCGCCGTGATCGAAGAAAGCGCGACAGCAAAAGCGAGCACGAAGCCGAATTCACGAAACAATCCGCCCATCTGGCCGGGAAGGAAGGAGAGCGGAATAAAGACTGCCGCAAGCGTGGCTGTCGTTGCAAGTACCGCAAAGAACACTTCCTGCGTACCGATCACGGCAGCGGCACGCGGCCCCATGCCTTCGGCTCTTCGCCGCACAATATTTTCGAGCACGACGATTGCGTCGTCGACCACAAGGCCGGTGGCTAGAACAATGGCCAGCAGCGTCAGGATATTGATCGAGAAACCGACCATATAAATCGCGACCAGCGTGCCGATCAGCGCGACCGGCATGGTCAGCGCGGGAATGAGCGTCGCCTTCCAGTCGCGCAGGAACAGGAAGATCACCAACACGACGATCGTACCGGAGAGGGCAAGGGCGATCTCCACCTCGTGCAACGCGCCCTGAATGAACACCGCATCATCGCTGGTGATCGCAATTCGCGTACCTTCCGGCAGGCTTTTCGACAGTTCGGTAACGGCCGCACGTACCCCCTCGGAAATGCTGAGCGTGTTCGACTGCGCCTGACGAAGCACGCCGAGACCGACGCCCTGAACACCGTTCGAGCGAAGTGCTGTCGTTCCATCATCCGGTCCGAGCATCACGGTCGCAACATCGCGAATCCGGACATTGTCGTTGATCAGGACGTTTTCGAAATCCTCAGGCTTGGTGAGGTTGGCGGTGGCACGGACAACGATGTCCTGCGTCGAGGATTCAAGCGACCCGGCGGGCACATCCATCGCAGCCGTGGACAATGCGTTCGAAAGGTCCGCAATGGTCAGGCCACGGCTTGCGAGTGCCGTCTGGTTCACATCGACGCGAAAGATCTTTTCCTGGTCGCCATAGAGCTCGACATCCGCAACGCCATCAACGGCCGCCAGCCTGTCGGAAACCTCATTTTCAACGAGAAGCGTCAGCTCCTCCATTGACATGGTAGAAGAGGTGACAGCGAGACGCATGATCGGCTGGCTGTCGCTGTCCGCCTTGATGATCCTTGGCTCGTCGGCATCTTCCGGCAGCTGGTTGGTAACACGCCCGAGCGCATCACGTACATCGTTTGCCGCAACCGCCAGATCGGCAGTATCGTTGAATTCGAGCGTCACCCGGCTCTGGCCAAAATCTGAGACCGACGAAATCGACTTCAGGCCGCTGACACGCGCAACGGCTCCTTCGATGACATCGGTCACCTCCTGGTCCATGGTCTGCGCGGAGGCGCCGTCATACGTCGTGCGGACGCTGATCACCGGCTGATCGACATCCGGCAATTCGCGCACCTCGACGCCCACAAGAGCGGCAAGGCCGGCAACCACAAGCAATGTGTTCAAAACGGCGGCAAGGATAGGGCGACGCACGAAAAGCGCGGTGAAGCCCTGCTTGCCGGATTGACCGTGTGCCCCACCCTGTTGCGTCTCGTTGGACTGTCCGCTCTTATCCTCGCTCATCGGCTGGCAACCTCCGGCGGTTTTTCGCCGGCAATGCGGACGGCGCCACCTTCACGAACACGCTGCAGCCCCTCCGTCGCGATTGCATCGCCTTCATTAAGCTCCGCTGCGACGAGAATGGCGTCCGGGTTACGCTGTATGATCCTGACCCGAGCCTTTACAGACTTGTGGTCCTCGACACGCCAGACGAAGGAGCCTTGCGTGTCCCACTGGATCGCCAGCGGATCGACAGCGGGATAGGTCTCGCCCGGAAAACGCATGGTCACGCCGAAAGACATGCCGGCCCGCAATTCGTCGTCACCATTCGGAATTTTGGCGCGAATACGAATGGTGCGACTGGCGGGATCGACGCGGTTATCGACGGCTTCTACCGAGCCCTTGTAAGTGCTCCCCGGCCGCGAGATGGACGTCGCCTCAACCGGCATTTCCGTTTTTATCTGCACCGCAAACCGCTCCGGCGCCCAGAAGTCGACGAGCAACTCGGAGCGGTTGTCGATCGTCACCACATTGCTCGACGTCGTGACATTGTCACCGATATTGACGGCCACTATGCCGACAATTCCATCGATTGGCGCCACAACCGAACGCCGCTTCAGGGCAAGCTGAGCATTGGTCAGCGCAAGTTGCGCCGTTTCTTCAGAAATCTGCGCATCAAGGACTTCGAGGCGGGAGAAGCTTTTCAGGTTCTTGTAGCTGTCCGACTTTTCCCTTGCGCTGCGCAAAAGGACCTGCGCCTGGTCGCGCAGAATGATCTGTTCGTCATCGTCGAGCTGGGCAAGGATCTGCCCCTTCGTCACACGATCACCTGACTTCACGAGTATCTCGTTTATCGTACCCGCGGCCTGCGGCATCACGATGACGGACTGGATCGCCTCACCATCACCGATCGCGGACAGGCTATCGTTTACTATTCCTGTTCCCACGGGCCGGGTAGCGACAAGCACGGCCTGCGTGCCTGCAGAATTCTGCCGATTGCCGCCTGATTCTTGCGAGCGCTGCCCGCTGCCCGCGATTGTTGCGGATACCGGTTCGGCGGCTTTCGAATTGATGGCGGAAACGATCGCTTCCGGCACTCCCATGGAGACCAGCGTTCGGCCAGCATCGGCCGACAGATACACCCAGAAACAGAGGCCTCCGAGCAAAACCGCCGCCGACAAGAGAAGCTGGTTCCAGATCCGCATGCAAGTCCTCATGAAGTATGATTGGGTGCGAGGAGTATCCTCGTTTCCCTGACAACAAGCAATGGTCGTGCCACTGCCTTACTGATTTGTAACATCACGGGATTTCACGCTTATGTCAGAATGAAATCCTGCACCGGGTTGCAAAAACGGAGACATCCTTCGCCATCGCGTAATTCAACGATTTTCGCATATTATCGTTAAATTCGCAGCGAAACCGTCTATTTCCTCCGCAAACATGGGAATGAAAAGAGAACATCGACTGGCCTTTCCGCCTCGAATCACTACATTGGCCGCATGAGTAACAGTTTCGACGATATTCCGTTCTTTGACGAAGAACCGGAAGCAGTGCCGCGCAAGCCGCAAGTCCCATCCGACCGCCAGCCGCCCCATCAGAGCGGAGCATCAGGTGGTTCGGGTATTGCGGCACGCGCCCTTGCCGCGCGCGGTGGCGCAAGACAAGCCGCCGAATATCTTGCGGGCCTCAATCAGGAACAGCAAGAAGCCGTGGAAACGGTAGACGGTCCGGTTCTGGTGCTTGCAGGCGCAGGAACGGGCAAGACCCGTGTTCTCACCACCCGCATTGCCCATATCCTGGAAACCGGCCGCGCCTGGCCGAGCCAAATTCTTGCCGTCACCTTCACCAACAAGGCCGCACGCGAGATGAAGGAACGTATCGGCGTGCTCGTCGGCGGCGCCGTCGAAGGCATGCCCTGGCTCGGTACCTTCCATTCGATCGGCGTGAAAATCCTTCGCCGCCACGCGGAATTGGTCGGCCTGCGCTCGGACTTCACCATTCTCGATACCGATGATGTCGTGCGCCTCATCAAGCAGCTGATCCAGGCAGAAGGTCTGGACGACAAGCGATGGCCGGCAAAGCAGTTCGCCGGCATGATCGACGGCTGGAAGAACAAGGGACTGCTGCCGCACGACATTCCGGAAGGTGATGCGCGCGCATTTGCCAATGGCAAGGGCCGCGAACTCTACGCCGCCTATCAGGCGCGTCTGAGAACGCTCAACGCCTGCGATTTCGGCGATCTTCTGCTGCATCCGATCGCGATCTTCCGCAAGACCCCGGACCTTCTCAAGGAATATCACGAGAAATTCCGTTACATTCTCGTCGACGAGTATCAGGACACCAATACCGCCCAGTACATGTGGCTGCGCTTGCTCGCCCAGCGCCCGAAAGGCGTGCCGCAAAATGTCTGCTGCGTCGGCGACGACGACCAGTCGATCTATGGCTGGCGCGGCGCGGAAGTGGATAACATCCTGCGCTTCGAAAAGGATTTCCCGGGCGCCAGGGTCATCAAGCTGGAGCGCAACTATCGCTCCACTGAACACATCTTGGGCGCGGCAGGCCATCTGATCGCCCATAACGAAGGCAGGCTCGGCAAGACGCTGTTCACCGATCGCGTCGATCCGGACGATGAAAAGGTCATCGTTCACGCGGCCTGGGATAGCGAAGAAGAGGCACGGGCCGTCGGCGAAGAGATCGAGCGGCTGCAACGTGGCGATGGAGACGGCAAGCGGCATGCCTTGAACGACATGGCGATCTTGGTGCGCGCCTCATTCCAGATGCGCGAGTTCGAAGATCGATTCGTCACGCTCGGCCTGAACTACCGCGTTATCGGCGGCCCTCGCTTTTACGAGCGGCTCGAAATCCGTGACGCCATGGCCTATTTCCGCCTCGTCTGCCAGCCGGCGGACGATCTGGCCTTCGAGCGCATCATCAACACGCCGAAGCGCGGGCTTGGCGACACGACCGTGCGCTACCTGCACGATTCCGCCCGCGCCCGCGACATTCCGATGCTGCAGGCGGCGGCCGAAATGGTCGAAACGGACGAGTTGAAGCCCAAGGCCCGCAAGGCGCTGTTCGATGTCGTGCAAAACTTCAGGAACTGGCAGGAGCGGCTTGAAAAGACAGAACATACCGAACTCGCCGAGCAGATCCTCGAAGAGTCGGGCTATACCGACATGTGGAAGAACGACAAGTCGGCGGAAGCACCTGGCCGCCTCGACAACCTGAAGGAACTCATCCGCTCGATGGAAGCGTTCGAGAGCATGCGTGGCTTCCTTGAGCATGTTTCTCTCGTCATGGATGCCGAGCAGAACGAGAACCTCGACGCGGTCTCTATCATGACGCTCCATTCGGCCAAGGGGCTGGAATTCGACACCGTCTTCCTGCCCGGCTGGGAAGAGGGTCTGTTCCCGCATCAGCGCGCGCTCGATGAAGGCGGACGATCCGGCCTGGAGGAAGAACGTCGCCTCGCCTATGTCGGCATCACCCGCGCCAAGCGGCGCTGCCATATCTGGTTCGTTTCCAACCGCCGCATTCACGGCCTCTGGCAATCAACCATGCCGTCGCGTTTCCTTGAAGAACTGCCGCAGCACCATGTCGATGTCGCCGCGTCCGATTCCTCGAATTACGGCGGTTATGGCGGGCGGGGCGGTTACGGCCAGTCACGTTTCGACAAGGCGGAACCCTTCGCCAACAACTATTCGACACCCGGCTGGAAACGCGCCCAGGCCAACAAGACGGATGCCACCCGCGACAATTGGGGCAACCGCTCCGGCCACGCGGTGGAACGTATCGGTTACGGCGAAAGCGGTCCGCGCGGACGCACGATCGACGGCGAACTTGTGGCCAAATCCGTGGCCGACACCCCGTCAAAATTCACGGTGGGAGATCGCGTCTTCCACATCAAGTTCGGCAACGGCAATGTGTCTGCAATCGAAGGCAACAAGCTGACAATCGAGTTTGACCGTGCGGGGCAAAAGCGCGTGCTGGATGGGTTTGTGGAGAAGGCATAACACCTTCTCCTGCAAATCACTTTTCGAACTTTTCGACGCATCTTGCGCCATAACGCTAGACGACAGGACATTTCTGGAGAACTTTCTCCGCACCTAGATATTGCAGATCATCCGCATTGGAATGGAAGCCTCATGTCCCTCACCAATCACGACATCGTCGAAACCACCGCCTGGCGCCGCCATCTTCACACCATGCCGGAAGTCTCCGGCGAGGAGATCGAGACGGCGAAGGAAGTCGTCCGCTTCATGCGGGAGACCGGGCCGGATACGATCGTTGAGGGACTTGGCGGGACCGGCGTAGCGGTGATCTATGACAGCGGCACTGCCGGCAAGACGGTGATGATCCGCGCCGAACTCGACGCACTACCGATCGAGGAACTGGGTGATCCGGAATACAAATCGCAAATCCCAGGCAAGAGCCACATGTGCGGTCACGATGGCCATATGGCGACGCTCGCTGCCATCGGCCGCGTCCTTGGCCGCGAGCGCCCGAAAAGCGGCCGTGCCGTGCTTTTGTTCCAACCGGCGGAAGAAAATGGCGCAGGCGCGGCAGCGGTCATTGCCGACAGGAAATTCGATACGCTGACGCCGGATTTCAGCCTGTCGCAACACAACATGCCGGGCGTTCCTTTCGGCCATGTCTGGCTGAAGGACGGCCCGGCAAACTGCGCTTCGCGTGGCATGAAAATCACCCTGACGGGCAAGACGGCACACGCCGCCTATCCTGAAACCGGCACATCGCCAGTCACCGCTGTCGCAACCCTGATGCCGGCGTTGAACGCCCTGTCGGTTGGTACTGTCCTGGAAGGCAATCTCGTGCGCGCCACCGTAACCCATGCGGCTATCGGAGAACCGACGGTTGGCGTGGCACCCGGCCATGGCGAAATCTGGGTGACGCTGCGCACATCCACAGACGACCAGATGGCGGCACTTGTCGACCGCGCCGAAACGATGGCCCGTGAAGCTTCAAGAGTGAGCGGACTGGAGCTTCAGATCGAATATCAGGAAGTCTTCGGCCATTGTGTCAACGACGCCGACGCTGCCGATATCCTGCGCGCCGCAATGGATGCAGAAGGTGTCACCCACGAACCCGGTGAAGGGTTTCGCGCCTCGGAGGATTTCGGTCGTTTCGGCGCGGTATCAAAATCCGCCATGCTGTTTCTAGGCGCTGGCGAGAACCACCCTGCCCCGCATAACCCAAACTACGACTTTCCCGATGACCTGATCCCGATCGGCGCGAAAATCTTCCTCCGCGCCATCCGCAATACGCTTGGTTAAATGCGAAAACGGAGCCCTGAGGCTCCGTTTTTCTCATGCGTCGTTGTTGTTGAACAGCTTGGCGAGGAAGCCGCCGCCTGAACCCGAACCGGGGCGCTTTCCATCCCACTTGTTGACGATGATCATGTGTGTGATCTCGCCACGCTGGAATGCCTTCAGGAACTGGGGGTATTCAGCGAACGCCACGCAGCCATGGGAATCTCCGCGAACCCGAAGCAGATAGCTATGTGCCAGAAGGCCGGTGCGACCCTGCGGCGGCTTACCATCGGTCGGCGTCAGGCGAATGGCAGCAACTCCGTGGAAGAGGGACTCGCGCATCGACAGTTTGTAGGTGCCGGGAGGCGTCGGACCACGCATCTTCACATGGGTGAATTTCGGGTTGTCACGCATGCTGCCGATGCCAGAATGCGCTTCGAGCTTGGTGCCGTTCGGCATATGCACGACACCATTTGTGATATCGTAGATCGCAACCTTCGTACCGATCCCCGGCCACTTCGGTGCAGGCGAAGACGGCCTTGCAGGTTCTTCGCGCATCGGATTATCGGGCTTGGCGAAAGCAAGCACGGTCGGCTTGTCGTCCGCATTCGGCTTACCCGGCTTCTGTGGCGCGACCGATGCGATTGCCGCAAGAGCATTCCCGCGACCGGCAGGCTTGGCATCGTCGCCACGCATTCCAGCAGCAGGGCGGATGACCGGAACCGGGCCGGCCGTCGGAAGCGCATAAGTGTCGGCAGCGGGTGGAACAGCAAGCGCGACCACGTCTTGCGTGATCTCAACCGATGGCTGGTTGGCGGAAGCGTCATCGCTGCCCGGAGTTTCCAGCGAAGCCATCTCGACGGGCTTCATGTCCTTGAGCGCAGCAACATTGGTGACGTTTTCCGCATCCTGGATCAGGTCGGGCATAGCACCTTCGCCTCGCGGTGCGACCAGAACAGTCCCTTCCAGGGCCTGACCGAGCGCGGAGCGTATTGCGGAATCGCCGGGACGCTTGGTGGTCAGAGCGGCGAATTGCTGCTCGGTCTCAACCTTGCGTGCAGCCTTTGCCATGGCATGGTGAAGCGCCTGGCGAACGGCAGAATTTTCGGGGCGCAGTGCAGCCAGAGCGGCCGTATCTGCACCGGCAAGACGCGCGCCCTTCGGCTCGGCGGCCGCCCTACCCGGCAGTCGGGAGAATTTCGAGACGTCGAGAGTTCTGTCGCTGCGATCACGAGAGAAATGTTCGCCAGCAACAGCCGGAGAAAGAAGCGCCGTCTGGAAACGCAGATCCTTGGCGGGCTTCACGGCTGTTGCAACGGTAATCGCAGAGGCGCCAATGAGCGCCGAAGCGGTCAATCCGATACCAATCGCGATATTCATGAAAATCGATCGACCGTGCTTGCGCTTTGCCGGTCGCTTCGAGACCTGTTTCCGCTTTGTGGAGGCTTCGACCCTACGCACCATCACTCGTTACCCGAACCGTTACTCATCACTGCAAAGGTCGCAAAAAGCGCCTCGCATACCAGACTAGAGTTGATTTCAGAAACGGACTGATTCCGCACAAAACCACCCTGCGAATGGGTGAGAGAATGAACGATTATGGTAACCAATATCTTTACGCCGCCCCGATCAGTTTCGATGGCGCTCATAAAAGCGCATGCCGCCGGAAGTTTAACCGAAATGCGGCGAGGCTGTGTTTCTGGCCTCGTCAATTAAGGCAGGTCAAGCTGGCGACTGTTGCTGTTTAGCGACAAAAGCCCGATTATACAAGGCAGCGGGAATAATTCGCTGGGGGGTGTGACGCTATGCGGCAGATGAAGAAAAAACACCGATGATGAAAAACGGCCACGCAATCCGTGGCCGTCTGATATCTAGTATGGTGATAATTTCAGCCGTTGATTCGGCGGATCGCGCGACCTTCGCTAAAGAACCACGGCCTGAATTTCACGCCGACAACGTTACCGGCGAAAGCTGCGACGGCCCAGAGATAGCCATGCAGGCTTCCCGAAGCGATCCCTGAGAAATAAGCGCCAATATTGCAGCCATACGCAATTCGCGCACCGTAACCCAACAACAGGCCGCCAACGACTGCCGCAAGCACGGAGCGCAGAGGAATATCGAGGTTCGGGGCGAACTTTCCGGCAAGTGCGGCAGCCAGCATGGCACCGGCGATGATACCGAAGTCCATGACCGAGGTCACATCGGCAAACACGCTGGACGCCAGCGCCTTGGCATTGCCCGGCTGCTGCCAATAGGGCCAGGAAGCCGGATCAATGCCGATCAACTGCGCGCCCTTAGCGCCCCAGAGGGCGAAAGCAGAAGTGACACCCCAAGGGCGGCCGGCGATGGCGAGTGTCGCGAAATTCAGGATAACCAGTGCGATCGCACCTAAAACCAGCGGCCACGGTCCGCGCAGATAGCGGGCAAAACCCTGACGCGGCGACGGTGGAGCCTTTTCCAGCGCACCATTCCGCTTTTTCTCGACGAACACGGTGATGGCGGCAATAGCGCCGAAGATGACCAGCGACACAGCGATACCACCGGCAGCACCGAACGTCTGGAACAGAGCCGTCGGCGGCAACGACGGCAGTGCCGCCCACCAGGCGGTATGCAGGGTTGCGATCAGCGACCCGACGATAAAGAAGAACAGCGTGACCAGCATGCGGGCATTGCCGCCCCCGGCGGTAAACAGCGTACCGGAAGCACATCCGCCGCCGAGCTGCATGCCGACGCCGAACATGAAGGCTCCGGCGATCACGCCTATCCCAGCCGGGGAAATATTGCCGCGAACTTCATTGCCGAACAGCGTACCGCTCGCAAGGAACGGGAAGAACAGGATGACGGCAAGCGCAAGCAGGATCATCTGCACACGCAGACCACGCCCCCTGCCCTCAGCGATAAAGACCCGCCAGGCTGAGGTGAAACCGAAGGCTGCGTGATAAAGCGAGATGCCCAGCGCACCGCCAATGAGAAATAGCGCACCCTGCGTAGGTCCATAAACCGCGCCAAGCGCAAGCGTGCCAGCGACAAGAACAATAAGGGAAACAAGGCCGGGCGTTCCGAGCGATGGCGCAACTGGCGATCCGGAACCGAGAGAAGACGAAATCGTCATGGAATGAAGCTCCTAAATTTGCGCTTTAGGTAGCGGCATCGCCAAAGCATGACGAGGCAGATGTTTTTGCCACAGCCATGAACAGGAGAATGATTTTCTCCCGATTTGCGAAATAGAGGCAAAAACGACACCTGGAAACATTCCACCCCGCGAGGGGGATCGCGAGGTGGAACGAGCCGAATGGCGGGGGAGTACCAGTTCGGCAGGGGATTTGAGCCCTATGGCTAAAATTCGCCGGAAAGACCTACGCGAACGCCGGGTGTTCCGCCGGGCGAATAACCAACAGAGGCGTCGAAGACGACAGGGTAGTTGCTGTCGAACATATGGGCCACGGCAAAGCTCGTCGCCACTTCGCCGTGATATCCGGCAACATTGGTCGACCAGGACGTCTTGCCCGGCGCAGAAGGCTTGGGCGCGGCCGTCATCGACATTGCTGCGGCAATGCCCTTGCGTGTCTCCCTGCGCAGGCTGGAAACATCGCCGCGAAGATTGGAGATGTCGGAACTGATCCGGTTGACGTCGATATTGGCCGTCGCGATATTGCCCGCCGCATCGGTCGTCAGAACCTGTGTTGGCCCGCTTTGAGCCGCCCGGCTCGCAGCCGATGTCACGCCCGGCATCGTATAGGTATTCGTCGAGGTGCCGATCATCACCTGCCCTGCACGGGTCGTGGTTGCACCTCGGCCGATCGCCGTGCTGTTGGCGTGTGCAGCACTTGAGCCGTAACCGACAGCGGTTGCGTCCGCGCCGGTCGCGACCGCATTCGGCAGGCCGCTCGTATTGTTGGCTGCCAAGGCTCCGTTTGTCCCGGCGCCGCCGATAAAGGAATTGATCGCCTGAAGCGCCGAGTTGACGTCGGTATAGGTATTGCCACGCAGCGTGTAGCTTGGCCCGGTGAAGACATTGGTGCTGCTGTTATAGGTTGCCCCGCCACCAAGAGCGATGGCCACATCTCCAAGCCCGGTAGTCACCGCATTATTGACGGCACGCAGCTGGCGGACATTGACGGCATCCGTATCGGCCGTACCGCCTGCAACATTGGTGATCTGGCGCTCGCCACCCGTGGTGCCGATGGAAACGGCCCCGGCAGTGGAAGAGACCGCCGTTCCAGAGAAGAGTTCGGTCGCGCCGTTCATACCGCCACGCGACGCCACCGAGCCGGAGCCGAGCGCAACACCACCCGCAGCGCTTACATTCGTATCAGCGCCGAGCGCAACGCCGTTTGCGGCAGTCACCGTGCCACGCAAACCGAGTGCAATCGCATTCGTAGCTGCCGCACTTGTCGTCGCTCCGTTGCCGATGGCAACCGAATTCACCTCTCCCGCAACAGACGCCGCATTGCCAGCCCCGCCAAGCCCGGTAAGGCTGCCGCCACCCATTGAGATACCCCGCGCATCGTCAATATCCACAGAGTCGGTAGCCAAACCACAATCCGCACTGTTCACGGCCTGGCCATTCGTATCGAGCACGTTGAGGCCGATATTCTTGCCACTGAGGGCATCGGTAAGGTTGAGATTGATGAGCGACGCCAACGGACTGAGCAGCGGGTCCAGTATTCCTGAGGTAACGGGTTGCAGAACAGGCAGATCGACACTCAGGCCCGAGCAGACATTCACCAGCGGCGCTGACTGCGCATGGGCGGTGGTACTGTAAAAGCCGGAGGCAAGTGTAACGGGCAAGGCGATTGCGGGAAGAATAAGGCGCTTCATGGTGACCCCTCCAATTCGGACAACCAATCATTTCGCAACATACTTAATAAGCTATTTCTAATTTAGATATCGCAATATTACCGTTGTGATGACCATGAATTTCTTGAATAATTTTCTTGATCGCCGAGTGCCGGCTTGGCATTCTGCCGTTACAAACGCGGGAGAGCGTCATGAAAGCACTGCTGCTGGTCGACCTGCAGAACGGTTTTTGCCCTGGCGGAAACCTGGCCGTACCGGAGGGAGATTCGGTTATCGCCGTCGCCAACCGGCTGATCAGCGACGGCGGTTATGACGTCATCGTCGCCTCTCAGGATTGGCATCCCGCCAACCATGGCAGTTTCGCCTCGCAACATCCCGGCAAGAAGCCTTTCGATCTGGGCGAGCTTTCCGGCCAGCCGCAGGTTTTGTGGCCGGATCATTGCGTGCAGGGCACCGCCGATGCTGAGTTCCACGCAGACCTCAATGTGGACGAGATCGACTACATCCAGCAGAAGGGCGAGAACCCTGCGGTCGACAGCTATTCCGCCTTTCGCGACAACGATCGTGCCGCATTGACCGGCCTCGCCGGCTACCTGAAGGCCCAATTGATAACCGAACTCGACATTTGCGGGCTGGCCACAGACTATTGCGTCAAGTTCTCGGCAATCGACGCACGCGAGATGTTGCCTGCGGTCGATGTCCGCTTCATATCCGACGCAAGCCGCGGCATCGATCCACAAGGCGTCAAGGATGCGATTTCGGAAATGCGCGAGCGCGGCATCGACATCGTCACCAGCGACGCCATCCTTGCTGATTGACGGATAAACCGTCCCGCTTCCGAGACGCATAGCGTCGCTCGATATCGATCAGTAAAATCGATGGATTGAATAAACGCAATTCGATTGCCAGTCGATGCGACTGCTTCTACACGCACATCCTATGTAAAAAGATGCGGTCAATGCGGAGATCTGCCCGATCAGGTCCGCCTGGAACCGCCATCCGCGGGAACATCGCATGAATAGACATGAACAGCTTTCCAGTGGCCTGAAAAAGGGTGCAGTCGTCGCCATTTCCTCGGCCCCGTTCGGCATTCTTTTCGGTGCCATCGCCGTCGATAACGGCTTCAGCATCGCCGAAGCCGCATTGATGAGCGGGCTCGTTTACGGCGGCGCCAGCCAGTTGGTCGGTATCGAACTGTTCGGCCACCATGTTGCTGCATGGATTATCGTGCTCTCCATTCTCGCGGTAAACTTTCGCCATGTCCTTTATTCCGCGGCGCTCACGGGTGTAATCGGTCGGTTTCCTCATGCCGAGCGCTGGCTCTCCTTCTTTCTGTTGGTTGACCCGCAATTTGCAGAGACAGTGAAACGGGAAGAGACCGGAAAGCCGGCTACTTTCCGCTGGTATTTCGCCATGGGAGCCGTTGTCTGGGTGTCATGGGTCATGACCACCATGATCGGCGCCTATTTCGGGCGCATGATCGGCGATCCGAAAGCCTATGGCATCGACGTGCTGATGCCCGTCTATTTTCTCGGCCTGACCATGGGGTTCAGGAGCCGCCACAACTTCTTTCCCGTGATGCTGGCTGGCGGCCTCAGTTCCGTCATCGCCTTCCATTTCATCGGCTCCCCCTGGCACATCAGTGTCGGGGCTATTCTCGGCATCCTCGTCGCGATCATCCTGCCGCCGCCCAAGGCGCATGTCGAACCGGAAGTGTCTGAGATGGAAAAGGAGGCGATGTAATATGGAAAACCAGCTGACAGCCTTCTCCATCGATCCGAATACGGCGCTGCTGATCCTCATAGCCGCAATCGCCACCTATTTCACCCGTATCGGCGGTTATGTGTTGATGAGCAGCATGAAGCGCATTCCACCACGGCTGGAATCGGCGCTTAACGCCGTACCGGCTGCAGTTTTGACCACGCTCGTAGCTCAGCCCTTCGTGTATGGCGGATGGGATATCAAGATAGCCATGGCGGTGGCACTGATCGTGGGCCTGCGTTTTCCGGGGCTCATGTTGCTGATCATGGGCTGGGCGGCCGTAATGGCCGCCCGTTATGGCCTGGGTTTCGGCCTCTGATTTTCAGGCGATCGGCGCAGTTGCCTTTTCCAGCCATGCCTTGATGTCGGCATGGTTGAGAAGCGGCAGCAGTTTCTCACGCACAGTGGCGTGATAGGCGTTCAACCAATCCAGTTCTTCGGCCGTAAGCAACGAGGCAACGACAAGACGGCGATCGATCGGGCACCAGGTCAGCGTCTCGAAAGAACGCATAGGCATATCGCCGCCGACAACCTCCTCGGCGTCCCGAACGAAGATCAGGTTCTCGATGCGGATGCCGTAATGACCGGGGCGATAATAACCCGGTTCGTTGGACAGGATCATGCCGGGCAACAACTCCTGCGTCGCAAGCCGCGAAATGCGCTGTGGACCCTCGTGCACGGACAGGTAGGAGCCGACGCCGTGGCCGGTTCCATGAGCAAAATCACCGCCGGCCTTCCACAAAGCGATACGCGCCAGAGGATCGAGGTCACAACCGCGTGTACCCTTGGGAAAACGCGCCATGCTGATCGCGATCATACCCTTCAGCACCAGCGTGAAGAAACGCTTGCGGTCTTCAGGCACCTCGCCGATCGCCACCGTACGGGTAATGTCGGTCGTGCCGTTAATGTACTGCGCGCCTGAGTCGATCAGGAACAGTTCGCCGGCCTCTATTTTGCGATCGCTCTGGCGGGTGACGCGATAGTGCATGATGGCTGCATGTTCGCCCGCACCGGCAATGCTATCGAACGAAACATCGCGCAGAGGGTTCTGTAGGTTCTGCCCAACGCGTGCGCGTGCGGCTTCAAGCGCCTCGACAGCCTGGATTTCGGTGAGTGATCCCGGTTTGGCCTGATCGAGCCAATAGAGAAACTCCACCATCGCAGCGCCATCCTGGACATGCGCATCGGCTGAGCCTTTCAGCTCCACTGCATTCTTGATGGCACGCGGCAGACGCGCCGGATCGGCCCCCTCGACCACCACGCCGCCAGCCTTCTCGATGGCGGCAATCAACGCAAGCGCCGTCAATTCCGGATCCACGAGAATACGTTCGCCATCGGCAGCGTAAGCGCCGATGCGCTCGATCAGAGACGAAGGCGTCTTGATGGTCGCGAGCGGCTGCAGGTGAGCACCAGCTTCGCCACCGAGCTTGCGTTCGTCTATGAACAATTCCGCCTTGCCCTCTGCGCTGATCAGCGCGCGCGATAGCGGATGCGGTGTATGGGCGACATCCGCGCCACGAATATTGAATATCCAGGCGACCGACGACGGATCTGCAATCAGGGCTGCAGCAATATTCTTCGCCTTCAGGCCTGCCGCAATCTCGGCGATCTTCTCAACGGCGGATTTTCCGGCATGCATTTCCTGCTGAACGGCAACAGCACCGAGAGGCTCTGCCGGACGATCGGCCCAGGCAGTATCCAGCGGATTTTCTGACAGGAGTACCAGCGATCCGCCAATTTCCTCCAGAGCCTTCTCAAGTCTTTTCACCTCAAGCCCACCATGCAGCCAGGGGTCGATACCCAGGCGAAAACCGTGCTGAACATGCGAGCGAAGCCACAGATGCGGCGGCTCATTGACGAGATCCCCGGGAGTAAACACGCTGCCATCGATCTGCTCCGCAACCTGCGTCACGTATCGGCCATCGACAAAGACGACGGCTTCCTTCTGGGTGACAAGTGCGATCCCCGCAGAGCCGGTAAACCCGGTGAGCCATGACAATCTTTCTGCGGAGACCGGAACATATTCGCCCTGATATTCATCGGCGCGCGGCACAAGAAAGCCGTCGATCCCGAGCTCGGCAAACCGGGCGCGAAGCGCCGCAACACGTTCACGGCCAAATTGGGGAGAGGATTTATTATCGAAAGACTGAAACATGGCTGCCATTCCGCTGATGTGATTCCGCTGGTCGCCGATGTTAAAGCATGCCGCGCAAAAAGTGAGCAGCGCTTTTGCGCCAAGGGCATGCGGCAAACAAGAACTCAGACCGCGAGGCGAACGTAGCAGGCGATTCTGTCCGGCACGATCAATCAGAAAGAGCCCGGCACGAGTCCGGACCGTATGCCGATTATCTGAGCACCTCTCGAGAAGCCATGCGCAGAATGCATATCACCGTTGATCGAAGCCCACTCACTATGCAGCAAGATCACGCTTATATCTCAGCCATACCGAGTGACACAGTGAAGCAGAGGACAAGTTCCATGGCCAAGTCGTTTTTTCGTAATGCAATGAACCGCGTTGTTGAAGCCCGCGAAAAGCAGGTTTCCCGTTACGTCAACGGCGCTCTCATGAGCCTCGACGACACCACCCTGAAGAATCTCGGCACCAGCCGCGAAGAGCTTCGCCGCAAGGGCGCAACGACGTACATCTTCTGATCTGCGAATGATCTGGAGCTTACCGGCTCCGAAGTTAATACCGTTCGCTTGAGCAGCAATTCCTCCCATGTGCTCGCGGACATTCAGGCAAAAAGCCTGTAAAGGCGACGCGAAAGCGTCGCCTTTTTTAGTGCCTTGGACATCAGTCATTGCTGCTATGCGCATGGCGCAAGCCAAGCACGTGACGTCACCGATTGGTGAAATGCATCGTCACCCAGCCGTTTCTCCAGATCGTGGAGAGATGACGCATACCTGCGCCGTTATAGGCTGCAATAACTTTCCAGCGTTGCGAAGCCAGGATCCCGGACAGGATGACCGACCCACCGGGCGCCAGATGATGGCCGAGTTCCGGCGCCATCTTCATGAGCGGACGGGCGAGAATATTGGCAATGATGAGATCGAACGGTCCATCTTCACGGAAGGCCGGAGAGTGAAATCCCGGTGCCGTTTCCACCCTTATCCCGTTGGCAATGCCGTTGCGTCGGACATTTTCGCGTGCCACCCCGATAGCGACAGGATCAATATCCGTCGCAAGAACCGGGATTTTTCTGACCTTGCGCACTGCAATCGCCAGGACGCCGCTACCGGTGCCGAGATCAAGCGCATTTCTGACCGTTCTGGCGCGCAGCACCTTGTCGATCACCTCCAGGCAACCGGCTGTCGTACCATGATGCCCCGTACCGAATGCCTGCCCCGCATCGATCTCGATCGCGACATCGTTCTCGCGGACCTTGTCGCGATCATGCGAGCCGTGCACGATGAAGCGACCGGCGCGAACCGGCTTCAGGCCTTCGAGCGATTTCGCGATCCAGTCGACATCGGGAATGATCTCGCGAGAGATCGTCAGATCAGGGAACGGCTCCGCCAGAGCAGCTGCCACCCGCTCGCGAACCATCTCCTCGTCGTTAGCCATCATGTAGACGGAAGCTTCCCAGATATCGCGCTTCTCATCGACCTCTGTGGTGGCGATCGCAAAGTCTTCTTCGCCGAACACATCCGACAGGAGGTCGAGCACTTCGCCCGCCTTTACTTCATTGACTGTCACGTAAAGGCGGATCTCGCTCACGGTCTTCTCTCTCAGCTGATTGTTGCGCAGACCATTGCCACAGAAGCCGTGCACCGTTCAACCGGGAACGCACTCAAACGCCGCCAATCAGCCCTTGATCAGGTTGGCGAGCTTCTTCTCGGCTGTTTCCGCATTTTCCCCGTAAGCGATCGTGCCGGCAAACCGGCCACTCTGATCCAGCAGGAAGACGGACGCCGTATGATCCATGGTGTAATCACCGTTGGGATCGGCTTCATCCACAGGCACCTTCTTGGCATAGACCTTGTAGCCCTTGATCATGGCAAGAACGTCGGCCGGCGGCCCCGAAATGCCCTTGATGCGATCGGTAACGTTGGAGATGTAAAGGCCCAGAAGTTCCGGCGTGTCACGCTCAGGGTCAACGCTGACGAGGTAGCCGTTTAATTTTGTTCCGTCCGGATCGACCTTTTGCATCCAGGCGTTCAGCTCAAACAAGGTTGTCGGGCACACTTCCGGGCAATGAGTGAAGCCAAAGAACAAGGCAGTCGGCTTTTCCCGGAAAGCCTGTTCCGTAATCGGCTGGCCATCCTGAGCAACGAGGCGGAACGGCACACCGAACGGCCCCTCGGCCAGATCCTGCTTTTGCCGGGTGACCTCCAGCGTCAGCCATACGAGAACGCCCGCAAGAGCAAAGACTGCAATCCAGAGGGCGATCCGAAGGCTTTTCATTGGTCAGTCTCTTATTCAGAAAAAGAATGTCACATGAATAACCACAACCGGCCGGCGGCGCAATTCAACATGACCTAGCAGAACAGCCATGCCCGCGGTCAAAAGCACCAGGACAAGGCCGTCTCTCCCGCAGCCAGCAAGATGGAAGAGCCGTATTTGATCCACCCCAGAAAGCCCACCAGCGACAAGCCAAGGATGGCAAGCCCCAAAACGAGGGTCGCAGGTAGGAAAAACTGTTGGTTGGAACTCGCTTGCATGCTGCTGTTCTACACGAATTGATCCAGGCTGAACAGATTTACCTGCTGCCGTATGTCGCAGACCGAGCCGATCAGACATTGTTCAGAGATTCACCGGTTTTTCACTTATGCACGGCAAAGATCATTTCAACCTGATTCCTGAAGCCCCACCTGTCCGGGCCTCTCAGCCAAATGGAAGAGTTCTGACATGAGCAATGCGATAAAGCAGTCCGGCGCCTATCTCGAGATCGTCTCCTTTCATCTCGGAGATCAGGAGTTCTGCATCGACATCATGGCGATCCGCGAAATTCGCGGCTGGGCACCGGTCACGCCGATGCCGCACACCCCGCCTTACGTCCTCGGCCTCATCAACCTGCGCGGCGCTGTTATCCCGGTCATCGACATGGCTTGCCGCCTTGGCATGAAGATGACGGAACCGTCCGAGCGTTCGGCAATTATCGTCACCGACATTCGCGGCAAGCTGGTCGGCCTTCTGGTCGAGCAGGTTTCCGACATGATGACAATCAAGAGCGAAGACCTGCAGCCGGCACCGGAAATCATTCCCGAAGCACAGCGCGACTTCTGCCGCGGTATCGTAGCTCTGGAGAAAACGATGGTCTGTTTCCTCAACCTCGACACCGTCATCGCGGACGAACTTTCGCGCGAAGCCGCTTAAACGCTTTAAACGATCTGCAATGTCCAAAACGCCCGGCGTGACATCACGCCGGGCGTTTTCGTTTCTCTTGCGTTACCTCACCAATACGTGTCGCACGCACATGTGATGGAACAACAAGGCATTGCAAAATAAAGATTTTTTATGAAACCTTCCGGGGAGTTCTGCGGTTTAATTGATGTCAACTCAGACACGAGGCAACGAATAAACGCTCCCAATAACGTTTTTCGTCGCGTGAAAGAAAACGACAACAAGGAGATTTTCCATGAACAAGGCTATTGCACTCGCCGCCCTAATTTCCGCCTCCGCATTTGCAGCCGGCGCATCCGCTCAGACGATGGATTCCCAATTTCCCGCAACATCGACCGCCGGTGTGACTGTGGTCAACGTGACCAATGACCCAAGCTCGGGCAATGGCAGCCGCCTGCCGCAGTCTCTCAGCAATCCGAGCCCTGACGTAGTCCAGAATGCTCAGGCAGAGCTTCAGTCTGATCCGGGCCTGGCTGACGCATTGGCGATGCAGAATGTCGAATTGGCAAATGTAATCGCGATCCAGACCGCCGCGAATGGCGGAAAGGTTGTCTATATCCGCTAAAGCGCAGCGGAGAGCAACAGAAAGCCGGGCACGCATTGCGCCCGGCTTTTTTCATGACTGTCTATAACGGCACCTCAAGGCGCCGGTTTGCCCTTGGTCCAGGTCACCTGCTGGCCGTAGAGCGGTACGGTGGAAATCGCCATCTTGGCGGAACCTTCCACAACTTGTCGGGAATGGGCGAGATAGATCAGCGTATCATTGGTCTTGTCATAGATCCGCTTGACTAGAAGATCCTTCCAGATGAGCGACCGCCCCTGCCGAAAGACTTCTTCACCGCCCTTGCCAAGCTCAATGTCACCGATTTCTACCGGCCCCGTTTGTCGGCAGGCGATCGAGCTATTGGACGGATCCTCGAACCAGTTACCATTCCTAAGACGGTCGATTACACTGCGATCGAAATAGGTGACATGGCAGGTGACGCCCTTTACCTGCGGATCGGGCACGGCCTCGACAATGATGTCATTGCCGATCCAGTCGACGCCGACCTTGCCGACAACCTCGGCAATAGCCGGTGCGGCCGCGATCCCGCTCAGAAGGGCGGCAGCGCAAACGAAGGATAGAGTTCGACGATTCAGACGGGGCATGGACAAATCTCCAATCAACAATTCGGGATCAGAGATAAGGTACGGCCTGCCGCTTGCAAGACATGACGACTGCAGTCACCTGCCAAGAGCAGCCGATGGCTGTTTGCGAAGGGTGCAGGCCTCGTAGCCGCTGGAGAACAGGCGACCGGCCTTCATCCCGATGGCAGCAGGCACATCTTTGATATTAGACACGTTCAATTCAGCAGCAATAGCAATCGAGGCTTCGGCACAGATGGCCGCGTCCTCGGCCGCATTGTGGTGAAGAAAGCTCAGGCCAAGATGTTGCGCCAGGATATTGAGCTTGTGCGAAATCAGATGCGGCCAAACCTTCTGAGCCATCTTGACGCTGCACAGATAGGACAGTTCCGGATAGCACTGACGGTACTGATCGAGACAGGCGCGCCAGACGCTGAAATCGAAAGCCGCGTTATGCGCGATCATGGTGGCGCCGGCGAAATCATCGGCAAATTCGTCCATCACCTCGGGAAACTCGCCTGCATCCTCCACCTGTTCGGGCCGGATTCCGTGTATTGCAATGTTGAACGATGAAAACCGCATGTCTTTCGGACGGATCAGCCGTTCTTCAACGCGAATGACCTTGCCGTTCTCGATCCAGGCAAGCCCGACCGAACAGGCGCTTCCGCGTTGTTCGTTGGCAGTTTCAAAATCGATAGCGATCGTCTTCAAAGTGAAATTCCGATTAAACAAGTGCGACGCTTTTAGGCCGGACAGCATGATTCGGCAAAGCGCCGCAGATGCGGCGGCTTGACCTGTTTTGGCTTTCATGCCCAAATCCATGTCATGAGCAGCTTTATCGCCCTTAGCCACATGACCGTAACCATTCGCCCCGCAGGGCGCGTGGCGGGTTTGGCGCGTTAGCCGGTCATCCGTCCACCACCCTGCCGCATGAAGGCAGGGTCGGCATCGTTCCGCTCTGCTTCGGCAAAACCAGAGAGAGCGACATGAACGAACTGGAAAATCCTGCACCATTGGCAAAAGATGCGGCATGGCCCGATGGCCTCTGCATACGAGCGCAAAGACCATCTGACGCCGAGGGCATTGTCGCGCTCCACAACCTGCCGGGCTATCGGTATGGCACGCTGCGCACCCCACACCACACACCGGATGAAATCCGCAAGAATATCGAAAGCCAGCCAGCCGCCACGACCGCCCTGATCGCCCTTCTCGACGGCAAGATTGTCGGCAATGCGGGATTGACGCGCTTTGCCAATCGCCGCGCCCATGTCGGCAGTATCGGCATGGGCGTGCACGACGCTTATCTCGGCAAGGGTATCGGCCGGGCGCTGATCGGAGAGATTCTCGCCCTCGCCGATAACTGGTTCAACCTGCGCCGCATCGAACTGACGGTCTATACCGACAACGATGCGGCCATCCGCCTCTACGAAAGGAACGGCTTCGTCACCGAAGGTCAGTTCCGTGAGTTTGCCTTTCGCGACGGCAGCTATGTCGATGCCTATTCCATGGCCCGGATCAGAACCTGACGATCAGCCACCGATAAAGGTGAGCCACTCGTCTTCCGTCATCACCTCGACGCCGAGTTCCCGGGCCTTGTCCAGCTTGGAACCGGCGCCGGGACCCGCGACGACATAGTCGGTCTTTTTCGAGACGGAACCGGCGACTTTCGCGCCAAGGCCTTCTGCGCGAGCCTTGGCCTCGTCGCGAGTAAACCTTTCGAGCGAACCGGTAAAAACCACCGTCTTTCCCGCGACCGGGCTATCGGAAGCGGCAACCTGTTCGGCGGCCTGTGGCGTCACTTCTTCGAGCAGCTCGGCAATCACCTTGAGATTGCGAGGTTCCTTGAAGAACTCGACGATGGCGCGTGCAACGATCTCCCCGATTCCCTCGATATTGTTGAGATCGGCCCACGCATCACCGCTCAGTGATGCCGCTTCCTTCATCGCCTTGTCGAAGGCCTCGTAGGTGCCATAATGGCGGGCGAGCAGCTTTGCCGTCGTTTCACCGACATGCCGGATACCCAGCGCATAGATGAAACGGTTGAGTGCGATGGAGCGGCGCTCATCGATGGCGTCGAACAATTTCTTGACGCTGACTTTGCCGAACCCCTCGATGTTTTCGAGTTTTGTCAGTGGCGAACTCTCCTGCCGACTTTTCAGCGTGAAGATGTCCGGCGCGGTTCGAATTTTCAGCGCATCGTCCTCGCTTTCGAAGAAGAAATCGACCTGTTTTGTCCCGAAACCCTCGATGTCATAGGCATTGCGCGAAACGAAATGTTTCAGATGCTCGGTTGCCTGTGCCCGGCAGACAAAACCGCCTGTGCAACGCGTCACCGAATCGAGCTTGCCGGTCTTTTCGTTCTTTTCACGCACGGCATGGCTGTCGCAGACCGGGCACTTTGTCGGAAACTCGTATTTCCTCGCATCCGCCGGGCGCTTCTCCATCACCACATCGAGCACCTGCGGAATCACATCCCCTGCCCGCTGCACGATGACCGTATCACCGATGCGTATATCGTGGCCCTCCTCGCGGATACGTTCACCGGAATTTCCGATACCCTCGATATAATCGGCATTATGCAGCGTCGCATTGGTGACGACCACGCCACCGACAGTGATCGGCGTAAGACGTGCAACCGGCGTCAAAGCTCCCGTACGGCCGACCTGAATATCGATGTTCTCGACAGTGGTGAAAGCCTGCTCTGCCGGAAACTTATGCGCCGTCGCCCAGCGAGGTGAGCGCGAGCGAAAACCGAGGCGGGCTTGCAGGTCCAGTCGATCGACCTTGTAGACGACGCCGTCGATATCATAGTCGAGATCCGGGCGGGCCAAGCCGATATCGTGGTAATGCGCAAGGATGTCTTCTACAGAGGTCAGCCGCTTCATCAGCGGGTTTACCGGAAAGCCCCAGTGCTTGAAGGTCTGCACCATCTCGTACTGGGTCTTCGGCAGATCGTTCGGCTCGGAAATCTCGCCCCAGGCATAGGCGAAAAACTTCAGCTTGCGGCTCTCCGTAACCTTGGCATCGAGCTGGCGGAGTGACCCGGCGGCGGTATTGCGCGGATTGACGTAAAGCTGCTTTCCCTGCGCCTCCATCTCGGCATTCAGCGCCAGAAAATCGCTCTTGGCCATATAGACCTCACCGCGTACCTCGATGACATCGGGCACACCTTTCGGCAGTCGCTGCGGGATTTCCTTGATCGTTTTCACATTGGCGGTGACATTCTCGCCCGTCGTACCGTCGCCGCGCGTCGCCGCATTGACGAGAATGCCGTCCTCGTAGCGGATCGACATGGACAGTCCGTCGATCTTCGGTTCAGCGGTAAACGCAATAGAGTTGTCCGGCAGGTTGCCCAGAAACCGATAGACCGAATTAACGAAATCCCGCACGTCTTCATCGGAAAACGTATTGTCGAGCGACAGCATCGGCCGCGCATGGGTGATCGGAGCAAATGTCGCGAGCGGGGCAGCGCCAACCGTGATCGAAGGGCTATCGGATCGAATGAGCTGCGGAAAACGCTCCTCGATGGCGCTGTTGCGACGCTTCAGAGCATCGTAATCCGCATCGGAAATCTCCGGCGCATCCTTGGCATGATAAAGCTGGTCGTGATGCGCGAGTTCCTTGGCCAGCCGCTCCAGTTCGGCAGCAGCCGTCTCTTCGGTCAGCATTTCGATTGCGGTCTGATCGGCGGCCATGCGGGAATCTCCATCTTCATCGCTTTTCTAGTGCAATCACCGTGGATTGGAAGAACCGCGGCGGGTCGATGGCGCGGAAAACTCACGAACATGTTGGGGAAACGAACCTGAATATGAAGAGCCAACGACTGGACGTAATGCCCTGCCACCTCGTAATACCTGCCTGCGATATTCAGGTTAAAATTATCAATCAGGCGGGAGATGACGAGGATGGTAACTGGCTGGCGGGATAACGGACTGCGCTATGGCCTTGTCACCCGTATGTTCCACTGGAGCATGGCCGCCATCCTGCTCTGGCAATTCTCCGGCATAGTCATCAACCGGCTTTTCGGCCGATCGCCTCTTACCGACCTGCTCAACAGCACCCATGGGGAACTGGGTGCGGCTATACTTCTGCTCGCAACATTGCGCGCCCTCTGGGGTTTCCTTAACCTCAAGAACCGGCCGAAGCATGAAAGCGGTTTGCTAGGCACTGCGGCCCGCCTCGGGCATATCTGTCTTTACATCCTGATGCTCTTCATCCCCGCCGTCGCATTCCTGCGTGCATTCGGTTCCGAATGGGGACTTGCTCTCTTCAGCATACAGATCTTACCGCGAACCACGGAAAACATCGGATGGATGGTGGCGCCCGCCAACCTGCTCCACGGAGTCTTCGCCTGGACGCTGCTTGCGATGATCGCCGGGCACATTGCCATGGCGCTGGTTCACCGCTTTGTCTGGAATGACGACGTCATCAACCGCATGGCTGGAAAAACACGCGACCTGCAGCCAGCGGAATAACCGCGGTATAGCCCGAGAGCCGGATCAGCCGTTACCCGAAAGAAGGGCTGCTGCCGCCGCCCTCGCCTCGTCCGTGACCGAAGCCCCTGACAACATGCGGGCGATTTCTTCCGCGCGGTGCGCAGGCTCCATCGTGGCAACCCGGGTTGCAATCTTCTCGGATCCGTCTGCCGCCGGTCCCTTAGAGATCAGAAGATGCGTCGCCGCGCGCGCTGCCACCTGCGGCGCGTGGGTGACGGAAAGAACCTGAACGGTAGACGACAGGCGCTTCAACCGCTGGCCGATGGCATCTGCGACGGCCCCACCAACACCCGTATCGATTTCGTCGAACACCAGCGTCGGTGCCGAACCACGATCCGCCAACGCCACCTTCAGCGCCAGCAGGAAGCGTGAGAGTTCGCCGCCTGAAGCAACCTTCATGATTGGGCCGGGACGTGTTCCCGGATTGGTCTGCACATGGAATTCAACCGTATCAATCCCTTCGACAGCAGCAGCCTCTGGATCGGCCGTCACCTCGATCATGAAGCGCGCGCGCTCCAGCTTCAGCGCCGGCAGTTCCGCCATGACGGCGGCGGCAAGCGATTCGGCACCAGCCTTGCGCTTCTCCGAAAGGGCCGCAGCGGCGTGATCGAACTCTGTCTTTGCCGCAGCAGCAATCTTCTCCAACTGCCCGAGCTTTTCCTCGCCCGCATCGAGATCTGCAAGATCGGTCACCATCTTTTCAGCCAGCGCCGGCAGATCGACCACCGCGACGGAATATTTGCGACCCGCCGCACGCAATGCGAACAGACGTTCTTCAACACGCTCCAGCTCACGCGGATCGAACTCGGTGCGCCGAAGCGCAGCCTCGACTTCCATCTGCGCATTTGAGAGGTGATTGAGTGCCTGATCCAGCAGCTCGACCGTCTCTTCCAGCAGTCCCGGAGCTTCATGGCTCTTGCGCTCCAGGCGGCGCACCATCGATGCGATCATCGGAACCGGCGAAGCATTGCCGTTGAGGAATTCCGAAGCCTCGGAAATGTCACCGGCGATTCGCTCGGATTTCTGCATCTTCGAGCGCTGTTCGGCGAGTTCGTCCTCTTCGCCGTCACGCGGAGAAAGCGCTTCCAGTTCTTCGACCGAAGCACGGATATAATCGGCTTCGCGGGCAGCAGCCTCCACCTTGGCGCGATGAGCCTTGAAGGCACGCTCAGCATCCCGCCATGCGCGACAGAGCGCGCCAACTTGCAGCACCTCTTCAGACAAGCCTGCAAAGGCATCGAGCAGCATGCGGTGGGCATTGGTATCGATCAGGGCGCGGTCGTCATGCTGTCCGTGGATTTCCACGAGCACCTGACCGACCTGGCGCATCAGCTGC
This sequence comes from Neorhizobium sp. UBA3556, assembly GCA_002376235.1. Taxonomy (GTDB): domain Bacteria; phylum Pseudomonadota; class Alphaproteobacteria; order Rhizobiales; family Rhizobiaceae; genus Neorhizobium. Next base: position 673,000 of record DFNX01000016.1, read on the forward strand.
ACGCTGACCGGTTGATCGTTGATCGAAGCACGCGTGCGACCATCCGCCGACTGAATGCGCCGAAAGATCAGATCGCCATCGTCATCGATGCCGTTTTCCTTGAGAAGTTTTCGTGCTGCGTGTTGTCCGGGCACGTCGAAGACGGCAGTCACCTGCCCCTTGTCTTCGCCATGGCGCACGAGGCCGCCGTCACCACGGCCGCCGAGAGCCAGCGAAAGACTGTCGAGCAGAATGGATTTGCCGGCGCCTGTTTCGCCCGTCAGCACAGAGAGCCCGGCCTCGAAACCGAGATCTAGCCGCTCGATCAGAACGATATCGCGGATCGACAACTGGATCAGCATGTGGCCTCGTTAATGACCTGTGGTCTCTCAGGCGCCGATGAGCTTTGCGCCGGCGCGCGAGATCCATGATCCCTTGTTTTCACGCGGCTCGACACCACCGGAATGCAGCAACTTGTAGCTATCGGCATACCACTGGCTGTCCGGATAATTCCGTCCAAGCACTGCCGCAGCCGTCTGTGCCTCTTCCACGATACCCATACGGTAATAGGTCTCGGTCAGACGCGCCAAAGCCTCTTCCACCTGGTTGGTGTTGGGATAGGTTTCGACAACGTTGCGGAAGCGCTGGATAGCGGCAAGGTATTCCTTCCGCTCGAGATAATAGCGGCCGATCTGCATTTCCTTGCCGGCGAGCTGGTCGCGGGCGAATCGAATCTTGGCCTGCGCATCCTCGACATATTCCGAATCCGGATAGTCTTTGACGACGATGCTCATGGCCGCAATCGTATTCCCCGCAGCCTTCTGGTCCTGCGTCACGTCGGAAATCTGCTTCGAATAGCTCAAACCGACCAGATACTGGACATAGGCCGAATCCTGCGATTTCGGATATTGCTTGAGATAACGGTTGCCGACAGAGATCGCATCGTCGTTACGGCCCATGCGCTGCTTCACGAACGTACTCATCACAAGCGCCTTGCGGCCCCATTCCGTGAATGGGTTCTGCTTGTCGATGGCGTCGAACTTGCGCCCTGCTTCGCCCATGTTGCCGGCCTTCATATTGGCCAGGCCCTGATTGTACAGCGTCTCGGGAGACTCGGCTTCGAAGCCCAGCTTCGTGATGTCGATGTCCTTGTCGGACTGGCAAGCAGCCAAACCAACACTTGTCCCGATGAGTGCAACCGCCAGGAGGCCGATCCTCGTCAAGCTACGCATTTCTACAGACTTTCCATCAGCCATCCGACAGTCCCTGATCGTCCCGCATGAAACCACTCGTACCCAGCGGCGTACTAGCCATAAAAGCATGGCTAGGGCAACGCAATGGGTCTGCATTAATGCATTTTTGTGGCGAGCCCACCGGGCAAGTGCCTTTTATGAAAAGAAAAAGGCCGTTCCTTGCGGAACGGCCAGTCTGATGGAGATCAGAATATTCAAGCAAACCAGGGAGCACATTCCGTCACGTTGACGGGTACGAATTCACCTGCGCGAACGCGGCTTGCGACAGAGGAAGGAGCTTCGACAACTTCATAGGCAGTCGGATCACTCAGCAGGGCCTTCAACGCATTCGCATTCATCTTGTGCCCACCGCGATACGAGCGGTAGCAGCCGATAAACTGTGCGCCTGCAAGGGCCAAATCGCCCACGGCATCCAGCGTCTTGTGACGAACGAACTCATCCTTGGCGTAACGCAGACCTTCGACATTCACGACCGTTTCGTCATCGGAAATGACGACCGAGTTCTCCAGCGATGACCCAAGCGCATAACCCGCCGCCCACAAACGCTCGACATCACGCATGAAACCGAAAGTACGGGCGCGCGAAAGCTCTGCCTTGAAGGTCGAAGCCGTCAGGTCACCCTTCCAGCTCTGCCGTCCGATAAGTGCAGACGGGAAATCGATCTCGACCTCGAATCGCGTTCCGTCATACGGCCGGAACTCAGACCAGGATGCGCCCGATTCGATTCGCACCGGCTTCACGACGCGGATGTAGCGCCGCTTGATCCCCAGATTGACCGTGCCGACCTGCTCGATCGCTTCGATGAACGGATAGGAACTGCCGTCCATGATCGGCATCTCTGCGCCATCGACTTCAACGATGATGTTATCGATGCCCATGGCATAGAGAGCCGCCATCACATGCTCGATGGTCGCAACCCACTTGGCCGGCGATACGCCGAGCACCGTGCAGAGATCGGTCGGACCGACCTGCGATGAGACGGCACGATATTCGGCAGACGTTCCATCTTCGAGGTTACGACTGAAAACGATACCCGTATCTGCTTCTGCCGGCTGGAAGGTGATCATTACCGGCGCTCCAGAATGAACACCGATGCCGCTCAACGTAACCGGAGCCGCAATCGTTGCCTGAAATCCGAGCAATCCAATGGTCATTAACGTAAGCCTTCTTTATTCCTCGTACCCGTGATCAGCAGGCCCGCATTCGCATTCGGTTGAAACGACAGTCGAAGTTCCAACTCCGTCAGCGTTCTAAATACGCATGCTCTACGCTCATTCCAAATCACTGTTCGTTTCGGATTGTTACGGTTTTCTAACAACGTCACCATCCCCTGCCAGCGCGCAATTACCAACGCGTAAACATCTGATCGAAAACGCTATTTTTCCACACACAGCAAAATGAATCAAAAGAGGCCCGGATGATGATCACCCGGGCCTCTTCAACTTTCTTATACGCCGTTAACTCAGTTCGATTGGCGGCGCAGGAAGGCCGGAATTTCGAGCTGGTCATCCTCGTGGCTCGCCTGCGGAGCGACACGACCGCGATCATCGAGATTGCCGCGACGCGGAGCATAAAGGCTGGCTTCAGCCGAAAGCGGGCGACGCTGCGGAGCCGGTGCAGAGGTCGTCATGTCCGACTGAACGTGTTCTTCCTCTTCCCGACGACCGAGCGAATTGGTGATCCGCTTCAGGAGACCCATCGGACCACGTTCTTCCTGCGCATGGCTAACAGGCTGAGCGCGATGTTCCATTTCAGCCTTCACCACCGGCGGAAAGTCTTCGACCTTCGGCATGCGAACCGGCTCCATGACAGGTTCGCGATGGATCGGCTCATGCTGAACCGGCTGTGCCATACGCGGAGCCGGCTGGCTCATGACCGGCGCAGGTGCAGCCGGCTGATGATAAACCGGAGCGGGCTGAGGAGCCGGCTGTACCGGACGACTCATGACCGGAGCGGGAGCCGGAGTTTCTACCGGAGCGGCTGCAAAGATACGGCTCTGCGGGCGAAACTCTTCCTGCTGCGGCTGCGGAGCCGGAGCAACAGGCGTCGGGATGGCCAGAACCTGTTCCATTTCGGTTTCTGCCTGACGAATGGTTTCAGCGATCGGGTCGGCAGGCTGCGGTGCCTGAGGGGCCTGCATCATGACAGGCTGAGCTGCGGCCGGAGCCGGAGCAACGGCCGCGGAAGGACGGATAATCGGCTTCTGCGCAGCGCGCATTTCAGCGGCACGCAGGTCGACTTCGCCATGAGCGCGATCGATACCGGTTGCAACGACGGAGACGCGGATCAGGCCTTCAAGCGCTTCGTCGAAGGTTGCGCCGAGAATGATGTTGGCATCCGGATCGACTTCTTCGCGAATGCGGGTTGCCGCTTCGTCGACTTCGAAGAGCGTGAGGTCGCGACCGCCGGTGATGGAGATCAAGAGGCCCTGAGCGCCCTTCATCGAGGTTTCGTCGAGCAGCGGGTTTGCGATTGCAGCTTCGGCAGCCTGCAGGGCGCGGCCAGAACCGGAAGCTTCGCCGGTGCCCATCATTGCACGGCCCATCTCGCGCATGACGGAGCGAACGTCAGCGAAGTCGAGGTTGATCAGGCCTTCCTTGACCATCAGGTCGGTGATGCAGGCAACGCCCGAGTAGAGAACCTGGTCGGCCATCGCGAATGCGTCGGCAAAGGTCGTCTTGTCGTTGGCGATGCGGAACAGGTTCTGGTTCGGAATGACGATCAGCGTATCGACCGACTTCTGCAGTTCCTGGATACCCTGCTCGGCCAGACGCATACGGCGACCGCCTTCGAAGTGGAACGGCTTGGTGACGACGCCAACGGTCAGGATACCCTTGTTACGGGCGGCCTGCGCGACAACCGGAGCAGCACCGGTGCCGGTACCGCCACCCATGCCCGCGGTAACGAAGCACATGTGGGTGCCGTTGAGGTGATCGATGATTTCGTCGAGGCATTCTTCGGCGGCAGCGCGGCCGACTTCCGGCTGCGATCCGGCGCCGAGACCTTCGGTGACCTGCACACCCATCTGGATGATGCGCTCGGCCTTGGTCATGGTCAAAGCCTGGGCATCGGTATTGGCAACGACGAAATCGACGCCTTCGAGCCCGGCAGTGATCATGTTGTTGACGGCGTTACCACCGCCGCCACCCACGCCGAAAACAGTGATCCGAGGCTTCAGCTCGGTGATGTCAGGCTTCTGCAGCTTGATCGTCATTGTACCTTTTCCTTCTGCTTTTGGTCGCGTCGCCGAGCTGACCAATTCTTTTCCAATTCGCTTTGACAGGTCAGGGGCTGTCTTCCCTGTCAAAAACTCTCTTTCAGCCACTGTCCCATGCGGGCCAAACGACCGGTTCCGTTGCCGAACGAGCCTATGAGGCCGCTCTGCGAGGCATGCGCTTCCATATCCGCCACCTGCGGATAGATGATCAGTCCCACTGCGGTGGAGAACGCCGGGCCCTTGGCTGCCGCCGGAAGACCGGAGACCCCCATCGGACGACCGATGCGAACATTGCGGGCAAGAATCCGCCGTGCCGTTTCCGGCAGGCCGGTCAGCTGGCTGGCGCCACCCGTCAAGACGACACGCTTTCCGACGATCGGGCTGAAACCCGATTTCTGGATGCGGTCACGAATAAGCTCCAGCGTCTCTTCGATGCGGGCGCCAACGATACGGGTAACCAGCGAGCGCGGCACCTGGGTCGGCTGATCGCGATCATCCTCGCCGATCGGCGGTACGGAGATCACGTCACGTTCATCGCCACCATTGGCGAGTGCCGAACCATGTACGACTTTCATGCGCTCGGCATCTTCTATCCGAGTCGATAGGCCTCGCGCCAGATCAGTTGTGACATGATGGCCACCAAGACCGATTGCGTCCGTGTGAACGAGTTTGCCTTCGCAGAAAACGGAGATCGTCGTCGTCCCACCGCCCATGTCGATTGCAGCGCAGCCGAGTTCGACCTCATCGTCGACGAGGGCTGCAAGACCGCTGGCATAAGGCGTCGCAACCATGCCCTCGACCGAAAGATGCGCGCGATTGACGCAAAGCTCGAGGTTCTTCAGCGTGATGCGCTCAGCCGTCACAAAATGCATATCGACGCCGAGTTCATCGCCATACATCGACAGCGGATCGCGAATGCCGCGCTCCCCATCCAGCGAAAAGCCTGTCGGCAGCGAGTGCAGGATGGCGCGATCGTGACGCTGCGACTGATTGCTTGCAGCCACCAGAACCTTGCGAAGATCGGAATTCTCGACTTCCTGGCCGCCCAGATCGATGGTCGCGGTATAAACATCGCTTGCCAAACGACCGGCGGAAACGTTGACGATCAGGCTATCGACCGTCAGACCGGCCATACGTTCGGCAGCATCGACAGCCAGACGGATAACGCTTTCGGCAGCGTCGAGATCGGCGATAACGCCCGACTTCACGCCGCGCGAACGCTGATGGCCGATACCGATGATCTCAATGTGATGCGTGCGACCGGGAAGGATCTGGCTTTCCTGGCGCGGAGTAAGGCGCGCGATCATGCACACGACCTTGGTCGATCCGATATCCAGAACCGACACGACGTGGCTGCGCTTCGATGACAGGGGCTTCATACGTGGCATACCGAATTGGGAGGAACCGAACATACTCACGATTTCGCTCCAGCTTTTTTGAGAGCCTTGGTGCGAGCATCGAGCGCTTGCTCGCGACGCTCCACCGCAGCCGAAGTCAATTGAATGGTTGTGCGATCTTCAAGGCGAAGGTCGACCGCAGCGATATCGCGCTCAAGTACGCCCTGCTCTTTTTCGAGCTTCGACAGCAGAGCAAGAGCGGATGAGATCTTCTCTTCCGGCAGCTTGAGAACGATGCCGTTATCGACATGCAAATCCCAACGACGGCTGGAAACACGAACATAGGCCCGCACGCGGCTTGCTATCTCGGGCCACTTGTCCATTTCCTGCGCGAAAGATGCGGCTGCAACTTCCGCATCACGACCGACGAAAAGCGGCAGCGACGCAAACTTGTTATCTTTGAGCGGAGCGATAACCGAGCCGTTCTTTTCGATCAGTGAGAGTTCGGAGCCATGCTGCCAGATGGCGAAAGCCTTGCGCTCCTTGAGCATGACCTCAATCGTGCGCGGATAGACCTTGCGAACTTCAGCATATTCGACCCAGGGCAGTTCCGACAGCTTGCGCCGTGCAGCATCGATATCCAACGCGACCAGCGACGTCGTACCGTCGAGACCGAGAAGCTGGAGAATGTCGATTTCCGAAGTCTGATCGTTGCCCGAAACCCGCACGTCTTCAATCGCAAAACCGACTGCAGCAGTGGTGGACTGAGCAACAACATAACCATGCCCGCCGAGGGACATCCCATAGAGACCGACTGCAGCAAAGAATGCGAATGCCGAAATTGTGCCTGCATGTGGTGGAATATCAATTCTGCCGGTGGCAAGACTGACGGCGAAGCGCACGGCGCGACGCAGCGGGCGCGGCAAGACGCGACGATCGTCCGCCCCAGCAACACCCGGAGCCGCGCGACGATGCGATCCACCAGCCATTTTGCCGATCACCGTAGACAAGAAGCATCCTCCACCATCCAGCGAACAAGCTCACCAAAGGAACAACCTGCGTGAGCAGCCATTTCAGGCACGAGGGACGTCGGGGTCATTCCAGGCTGGGTATTCACCTCAAGCCAGATAACTTCACCTTCGTCGGAGAACCGGTCATCGAAGCGAAAATCCGAACGACTCACACCGCGGCAACCGACAGCCTCATGTGCCTTGACCGCCCATGTTTGTATTTTTTGGTAAATATTCGGTGAAATCTGTGCCGGAATGACATGTTTCGATCCACCAGCGGCATATTTGGCGTCGTAATCATAGAAGCCCGGACCGGTCGGAACGACCTCCGTTACACCAAGCGCCTGCCCATTCATGACGCCACAGGTCAATTCACGACCATAGACATAACGCTCCACCATAACCTCATCGCCGTAACGCCATTCGGACGACGTTACGATCTGCGGCGGATGGGACTGATCTTCACGAACGATAACCACACCGAAAGAAGACCCTTCCCGAACTGGCTTCACAACGTAAGGAGCAGGCATGGGATGAATATTCGTAAATTGCTTACGATCCATCACCAGAGCGTCAGCGACAGGGACACCCGCGGCTTTGACAACATGCTTCGCCTGAGCCTTATCCATAGCCAAAGCCGAGGCAAGCACACCCGAATGCGTGTAGGGAATTTCCAGATATTCGAGGATACCCTGAATCGTCCCATCCTCTCCGAATGGACCATGCAGCGCATTGAAGGCCACATCGGGACGGAGTTGAGACAGCACACCACCGACATCACGCGCGACATCAACACGAGTAACGCGATAACCTTCGTTCTCCAGCGCATCAGCGCAAGCATTGCCGGACGACAGGCTGACAGGCCGTTCGGAAGAAAATCCTCCCATCAAAACAGCCACATGCTTGCCAGTCATCCTTCACCCCTTGAAAAAGATCAATCTCCGGATTTCGACGCTGCGCCACTCGCTACATCAGCGACTCTCACCGAACCCGTCCCTAATTGGTGCACTAAAATAGTTAACAAATCGTTTACCTTGCTTAATGAGACCCTCCAACACACTGAAAACATGTAATAAATTTACGAAGCAAATAGTTAACGCGCCACTTTAGAACGCGGACTCACCTAGAACCGCAGATCGAGACATGGGCAGCCCTACCCGTCTTATGATTCTCCTCACAGCCCGTTTTTTTTCCATTTATTGCGATGCAAAGGGTTTCAGCGGCCATAAAATTACGATACTTCGCATGCCGGCCCTCCCAAGAGCCAATACGGAAAAACTTTTCTGAACTGGAATCAGTATGACTAACGCGATGCCCTCAGCTTCGCCGTCCGCTGAGCCGTTAGCGCCTGTTGCAACGAACTCTCCTGCACAAGTCCTGACGGCCAGCGTGGTCGGCACGACGATCGAGTTTTTCGATTTTTATGTTTACGCGACCGCCGCCGTCCTGGTGTTCCCGACGCTGTTCTTCCCCGGCAGTGACCCGACGAGCGCGCTTCTCGCATCCTTCGCAACCTTTTCAATCGCGTTCTTTGCCCGTCCGCTCGGCGCAATCGTGTTCGGCCATTACGGTGACCGTATCGGCCGCAAGACGACGCTGGTTGCCGCTCTGTTGACGATGGGTATCTCCACCGTCGTGATCGGCCTTCTGCCGACCTATGAGCAGATTGGCGTCATAGCACCCTTGCTTCTGGCGATTTGCCGTTTCGGCCAGGGCTTCGGCCTCGGTGGCGAATGGGGTGGTGCAGTTCTGCTCGCAACCGAAAATGCGCCTCCGGGCAAGCGCAGCTGGTACGGGATGTTCCCGCAGCTCGGCGCTCCGCTAGGCCTCTTCCTGTCGTCCGGCGTGTTCTGGATCCTGCTGCACTTCATGTCTCAGGAAGCTCTGCTGAGCTGGGGTTGGCGCGTACCGTTCATTGCGTCGATCATTCTGGTCGCTGTCGGCCTGTGGGTTCGTCTCTCGATCACCGAAACCCCCGCCTTCCAGAAGGCAATTGACAAGCATGAGCGCGTGGAAGTGCCGGTGGCGGAACTCTTCCGCAAGCATAAGCGCAGTCTCGTTCTTGGAACGTTTGTGGCACTGGCCACCTTCGTGCTGTTCTATATCGGCTCGGCCTATCTTCTGTCCTACAACGTCAAGGTCCTGAAGATGCCGTTCCTGGATGCGCTCGAAGTGCAGCTTCTCGGTTCAGTGGTCTTCGGTATCTTCATCGTCGTGATCGGCAAGCTTGCAGAGCTTTACGGCCGCCGCGAGATGCTCATCCTGACCACCGTGCTGATCGCAGCATTCTCGTTCCTGCTCCCGGCGCTGATGACCAATGGCGAAGGCATGATCTTCCTGTTTGTCGTGCTTGCCATGGTGCTGATGGGCATGACCTACGGCCTGATCGGTACAGCGCTTGCAGCACCCTTCCCGACCACCGTTCGCTACACCGGCTCCTCGATCACCTTCAACTTCGCAGGTATCTTCGGCGCCTCTCTGGCTCCCTATATCGCCACCTACCTTCAGGCGAATTACGGCATGGCCTATGTCGGATACTACCTGCTCGTTGCAGCACTCATCACGCTCGCCTGCATCTTCCTGTCAGGCAAGGAAGAAGTCTGACCTGATCCAGACCGGAATCAAATCATAAAAAAAGCCCGCGAAGCCATTGGCCTCGCGGGCTTTTTGTTTTGATATCACGCTGGTTATTTACCGGACTGGATGCGTATTTTCGCGCGGTTGCTTCGCTCATTCAAAAGCACCGCAATCCATCCAGCGCCAGAGATCACGAACGGCAAAATATAGAGAAAGAAGAATTTTTGGGCATTCATGGGATCAGCCCTCTACTTGCGCTCAAATGTAAAATCAAAGCGCCTGAAAGCCAAGCCATGGTGGAAATTGCCGTCGACAATGAAATGCTGAACGACATGGAACCACTCGACAGCGAAACTGCTGGCGCGATGAAACCTGCAGCCACACAGCCTGTGGAGAGGCGGTCCAGCGAGTTCGCAAGAAGTGGTCCGCCCGTTGTGTACGAGCGTCACCTACACCTCCTGAACGGACCCTACCGAGTAATTATTCTGTCGTAGCGCCCTGGAAAGGCCTAACCTCACGCCCGGGCATGAAAATGCCCAGCCGCTTGATTTCCCATTCCAGCTTGATGCCGGCATGTTCGAACACGCGCTGGCGAACCATCTCGCCGAGATATTCCAGATCGTAACCGGTCGCGTGGCCGATATTGATCATGAAGTTGCAGTGAAGCGACGACATCTGCGCGCCGCCGTTCATCAGTCCGCGGCAGCCGGCATCATCGATCAGTTTCCAGGCCGAATGGCCGGGCGGGTTCTTGAACGTTGAACCGCCAGTCTTCTCCTTGATCGGCTGCACGGTCTCGCGATGCTGGCGCACGGCATCCATCTCAGCGCGAATCTTGGCCCGCTCCTCTGGATACCCTTCGAACACGGCATGGGTGAAGATCAGGTCCTTGGAGACGCTCGTGTGCCGATAGCTGTAGCCCATGTCCTCCTTGGAGAACACATGCTGATTGCCCTGCCGATCGACTGCATGAACCTCGATCACCCGCTGCGAAGTTTCCCCGCCATTGGCGCCTGCATTCATCCGCAAGGCACCACCGATAGAACCGGGAATACCGTAATAGAAGGCGAAACCGCCGATACCGTTATCCATGGCCATGGCAGCGATGTGCTTGTCCGGGCATATCGCGCCTGCGCGAATGAGGTTTTCGCCCACAAGCTCCACCTGGCCGAACCCCTTGGCGGAGAGACGGACGACAACGCCCGGAATCCCGCCGTCACGAACGAGGAGGTTCGACCCGACGCCGACAACCGTCAACGGCACTTCTGCCGGCAACAGTTTCAGGAACGTCACCAGATCGTCCACGTCATGCGGCTGGAACATCAGTTCCGCCAGACCGCCTGCCTGGAACCAGGTTACCCTCTCCATCGATGCGTCCGGCGTAAGCCGCCCACGCAACTGGTTCACGCCCTCCCCGAGCGAGGCCAGCAGCTTTTCCCCATCTACCTGCTTCATACTTACTGTCCCGATATGCTTTCCAGTTCCCTCGGCAATGACGCCGCCCACTGTGTAATATTACCTGCTCCCAGAAGAACCACGAAATCACCCGGTTTCGCAATGCCTGAAACAATATGTGCCAGTTCGGACGGCGACGCCATATAGCGTGCGTCACGATGACCGCCTGCGCGGATCTGCGACACAAGCGTCTCCGAATTGACGCCTTCGATCGGATCTTCGCCCGCAGCGTAGACCGGCGCAAGGATAATGCTGTCCGCATCGTTGAAGCAGCCTGCGAAATCCTCGAACAGGCTCAAAAGGCGCGAATAGCGATGTGGCTGATGTACCGCGATGATGCGGCCCTTGCAGGCCTCGCGCGCGGCTCTCAGCACAGCTTTGATTTCGACTGGATGATGCCCGTAGTCGTCGAAGACCTGAACGTCATTCCAGGTCCCCGTCAGCGTGAAGCGGCGCTTCACGCCACCGAATGCTGCAAGGCCCTTGCGGATATCCTCTTCCGAAATTCCAAGCCGGTTGGCCACGGCAATCGCCGCCGTCGCGTTGGAAATGTTGTGCCGGCCCGGCATTGGCAGGGTCAGGTCCTTGAAATTGAACACTCGGCCCGTGCGGCGTCGGCGGATTTCGACATCGAAAGTCGCCTTCGTTCCATCCATGCGAATGTTCGAGAAACGCGCATCCGCCTGCGGGTTCTCCCCGTAGGTGACGACCTTGCGATCCTCGATCTTGCCGACAAGCGCCTGAACTTCGGGATGGTCGATGCAAAGCACGCCGAAACCGTAAAACGGCACGTTTTCAACGAACTGGCGAAATGCCGCCCGAACGGCATCGAAATTGCCGTAATGATCAAGATGTTCCGGGTCGATATTGGTAACGACGGCAACTTCCGCAGGCAGCTTCAGGAAGGTGCCGTCCGATTCGTCGGCCTCGACCACCATCCACTCGCCCTCACCCATGCGGGCATTGGTTCCGTAGGCATTGATGATGCCGCCGTTGATGACTGTCGGATCAAGCCCGCCGGCTTCGAGCAGCGTGGCGACCATGGACGTGGTCGTGGTCTTGCCATGCGTGCCGCCTATCGCGATCGCATTGCGGAAGCGCATCAACTCGGCCAGCATTTCCGCACGGCGCACGATCGGCAGCGATTTTTCACGCGCAGCGATCAATTCGGGATTGGTCTTCTTGATTGCGGTCGAAACAACGACGACTTCGGCATCGCCGAGGTTGTTGGCTCCGTGACCGACAAAAACTTCAATTCCCTTGTCACGAAGGCGCTGCACGTTGGCGCTGTCCGACTGGTCGGAACCCTGAACCTTGTGTCCGAGATTGTGCAGCACCTCGGCAATGCCGCTCATGCCGATGCCGCCGATGCCGATAAAATGTACGAGGCCGATGGCCTTGGGCATCTTCATGCCTGAACTCCATTCTTTTTCTTGTTCTTGTATTCGGCGATCGGGCGCTTTTCTGCAATAGCAATGACGAGATCAGCCAGATGTTCGGTGGCATTGGGCTTGCCAGCTTTCTTCGCGTCGGCCGCCATGGTTTCAAGCCGGTCAGGCTCGTTCATTGCCGCAGCCAGCAGAGCCGACAACTTTTCCGGGGAAAGCTCGGACTGCGCGACGACCTGCGCACCGCCTTCGGCGACAAGAGCTGCGGCGTTGGCGGCCTGATCGTGATCCAGCGCGTAAGGATAGGGCACGAGGATCGACGGGCGGCCGATAACCGACAGCTCGCTCACCGTCGATGCTCCGGAGCGGCAAATGACGAGATGTGCCTCAGCCAGCCGATCAGCCATATCGTTGAAGAACGGAGCGATATCCGCCGGGGCATTCAGCTTGGAGAAACAGGATGTGACGCGATCCTTGTCTTCCTTGCGCGCCTGCTGGGTCACGATGAGACGCTCCCGCAAAGCCGGATCCAGAAGGCTGATCGCCGTCGGCACCGCCGACGAGAAGAATTGCGCGCCCTGACTGCCGCCGAACACGACAAGCCGGAACGGGTCCTGCCCGCGCGATGCGACATAGGCAATCTTTGCTGCGTCCAGCACCGGAGGACGCACCGGATTGCCCGTCACGACGATCTTGCCCGCATATTCGCCCCGACCTTCCGGCAAAAAGCCGCCTGCAATGGCCTGTATGCGTTTGGCCAGCGCCTTGTTGGCACGGCCCATGACGGCGTTCTGCTCGTGGATCAGCGTCGGGATCCCGAGCCCTGTCGATGCCAGCAGAGGCGGAACGGTCGGGTAACCGCCGAAACCGACGACAGCCGATGGCCGAAGACGAGCCATCAGCTTCCGCGCCGTCCGAAGCCCTCTCCACAGCGTCCATGCGGTCTTGGCCATAGCGAGCGGGTTCTTGGAGGCGAATGTTGCGGAAGGCACGACGTGGATGTCGTCGGCAGGAAACTTTCCGGCAAATCGCTCCGCGCGGCTGTCGGTCACCAGATGAACGGCATAACCGCGGCTCCGCAGCTCATGTCCGAGCGCTTCCGCCGGAAAAAGATGACCGCCGGTTCCCCCGGCGGCAAGAACGATCGTACCCTTGCTCATTTACTCACTCCGCGGGAACACCATGTGGGACCCGGAACAGGCTCCGCTCCTGCGCCCGCTTTTCAGGACGATGACGTGTCAGCGCGAGAATGAAACCGGCGGTGATGCAGATCGCAACCTGAGAAGAACCACCATAGGAAATCAACGGCAGCGTCATGCCCTTGGCCGGCATGAGCTCAAGGTTCACACCGATATTGATCATCGACTGTATACCGATAAGAAGAACAAGTCCGGCGACTGCGAAGCGGTTGAAGTCGTTGCGCTCCTTGAAAGCATGGTTCAGCCCGCGCAGAACGATGAAGGAAAAGATCAGCACCAGCGCCATGCAGAACACGATACCGAATTCCTCCGCTGCAACGGAAAAGACGAAGTCGGTATGGCTGTCGGGCAGGATACGCTTGACGATCCCCTCGCCAGGCCCCTGGCCGAACCAGCCGCCGCGCACGATCGCCTCATGCGCCGTTTCGATCTGGAACCGATCACCTTCGCCGGTCAGGAACTTGTCAAAACGCGCCGTTACGTGAGGCAGCATGTAATAGGCAGCCACAAGACCGCCTGCACCAACGCCGCCGAGCAGGAAAATCCAGATCCACGGCATGCCAGCCATGAAGAACATGCCGCCCCACACGACGCTGGTCAGGATCGTCTGACCAAGGTCGGGCTGGGCGACCAGAAGTGCTGCCACGATGCCGAACAGGATGATGGCGAAGAGATTGCCGGGAATTTCCGGCTGCCGCGCATGTTCGGAAAATAGCCAGGCGCAGACGATGACGAAAGCCGGCTTCATGAATTCCGACGGCTGGATCGAAAAGACACCGACGCCGATCCAGCGACGCGCGCCCTTCACCTCGACGCCGAAGAACAGCGCCAGAACCATCATCACCAGCGCAGCGGCGAGAAGGATAATAGCCGTGCGCCGCACTTGCCTTGGGCTGAGGAAGGAGAGGCCGAACATGACCGCCAGCGACGGTACGATGAACATCGCGTGGCGCTCGACGAAATGGAAACTGTCGAGACCGATGCGCTCGGCAACCGCCGGAGAAGCGGCGAAGGAGAGCATGAAGCCCAACCCCATCAACAGGATGAAGGCGGCGAGGAAATAACGGTCGATCGTCCAGAACCAGTCTGCGAGCGGCCCTCGGTCTGCGCGGCTTACCATAGTCTCAGCTCCTGTTTCCGGTATCGACCAGCATAGTCACGCCCTGCATGTCGGCTACGCGTTGCACAAAGGCATCCCCGCGAAGCTCGAAATTCTTGAACTGATCAAAGCTTGCACATGCCGGCGAAAGCATCACCGCCGAGGCCACTTCATCACCATCGGCGTCTGCAGCTGCGTGGGCGACGGCCTGATCCAGCGTGCCGGAAATTTCATACCGCACGCTCTCGCCCAGCGTGGCCGCAAATGCCGGCGCGGCTTCTCCGATCAGATAAGCTTTCACTATATGAGGGAAAAGTGGTGCGAGGCTTGTGATACCGCCCTGCTTCGGCAGTCCGCCGGCGATCCAGTAGATGCGGTCATAGCTTGAAAGCGCAGGTGCTGCGGCTTCCGCATTGGTCGCCTTGGAATCATTGACGAACACGACATGGCCACGGCGTCCGACCGGTTGCATCCGGTGCTTGAGACCGGGGAAGGATTGAAGGCCCCGCAGAATTTCATCCCTGGAGAGGCCGACCGCCAGGCAGGCAGCAACGGCTGCAGCCGCATTCTGCGCGTTATGGGCGCCCTTTAGAGTCGAAATACCATCGAGATCAGTGAACAATTCGCTCACGCCGCCATGCGCCACCATGAGCCGCATGCCATCGGCATAGATACCCTCGGCAACCACGCTGCGCTTCGAAATTCGCTTTACCGAAACACCCGCCCGCTCCACGCGATCGGCAATAAGCGTGCAGAAGCTGTCGTCCACGCCGATGATCGCAGTATCGCTTCCGGCAACGAGCCGTTCCTTGATATCGGCATAATGCTGCATGGTGCCATGACGATCGAGGTGATCCGGCGTCAGGTTGAGTAGAATGCCTGCGGTCGGGTTGAGCGTCGGCGCAAGATCGATCTGATATGACGAGCACTCGACGACGTAGAAGCGCCCGGCCTTCGGTTCGTCCAGCGTCAGCACTGCCGTGCCGATATTGCCGCCGAGCTGCGTATCGCGGCCGCTCTCTTTCAGGATATGCGCGATAAGAGCCGTGGTGGTCGACTTACCATTGGTGCCGGTGATCGCGATAAATGGGCAATCCGGCGAATGCGCACGGCGCTCGCGCACGAAAAGCTCGACGTCACCGATGATCTCGACACCGGCAGCGTTCGCAAGATCCACTGTCCAATGTGGTTTCGGATGGGTCAGCGGCACGCCGGGCGAGAGCACGAAGGCTGCCTGCTTCGACCAGTCGATACCCCTGAGATCGGCAACGATTATACCGGCCTGCGACGCCCGAGTTACGCTTTCGGGGTTGTCGTCCCAGGCCGTGACATTTGCACCACCGGCGACAAGCGCCTGTGCCGTCGCAAGGCCCGATCCACCGAGCCCGAACAGCGCAACATTTTTACCCTTGAAAGTCGTAACCGGGATCATCGCATTATAACCGAAATTACCGAAGCTTGAGTGTCGAAAGTCCGAGCATTGCGAGGCCAACGGCGATGATCCAGAAGCGGATCACGACCTGACTTTCCGTCCAGCCCAGCTTTTCGAAGTGGTGGTGAATGGGAGCCATCAGGAACACCCGCTTGCCGGTCAGCTTGAAGAAGCCGACCTGGATGATCACCGACAGCGTTTCCATCACGAACAGGCCGCCGATAATCGCCATGACAATTTCGTGCTTGGTGGCAACCGCAACGGAACCGATCAGGCCGCCAAGCGCCAGCGAGCCGGTGTCGCCCATAAAGATTGCGGCAGGCGGTGCATTAAACCACAGAAAGCCAAGTCCCGCCCCAATGACTGCACCGAGAATGACCGCAAGTTCACCGGTACCGGGCACGAAATTGATCTGCAGATAGTTGGCGAAGACCGCATTACCGGCGAGATAGGCGATAACTCCGAAGGATGCAGCCGCAATCATCACAGGTACGATAGCAAGCCCGTCCAGACCATCCGTCAGGTTAACCGCATTGCCAGCGGCAACGATAACGAAGCCACCGAACAGGATGAAGAAGATGCCGACATTGAGAACGTATTCCTTGACGAACGGGAATGCGATCGACGTGGCAAGCCCTGGATTGGAGGTCTGCGCGTGCATTGCCATGCGCATCATGAAGAATACTGCAACGCCTGCGACCAGAAATTCGATGCCGAGGCGCGCTTTTCCGGAGAAGCCCTTGTCCGACTGTTTGGTGACCTTCAGATAGTCGTCGTAAAAACCGATGGCACCGAAACCAAGCGTCACGAGCAAAGTCGCGACGACATAAACGTTGGAAAGATCAGCCCAGAGCAGCGAACCGCCGACAATACCGGCGAGAATCATCAGCCCGCCCATGGTCGGCGTACCGGCCTTCTTGAAGTGGGTCTGCGGACCATCAGCACGGATAGGCTGGCCCTTTCCCTGACGCACACGCAGCGAATCGATCATTCGCGGACCGAACAGAAAGACGATCAGGGCCGAGGTAAACAGGGCTGCGCCAGTCCGGAAGGTGATGTATCGGAACAAATTGAAAAACTGCAGTTCGTCCGACAGTTCGACAAGCCAGATTAGCATGAGGGCCCTTTCTCGAAGCCGCTAAAATTCAAAGTTGGTGGTCCGTGTCGGAGAATGCCGGATAGTTGTCAAGCAGACCGGCAATGATCTTGCCAAAGCCGATGCCGAGCGACGACTTCACCATGACCACATCACCGGGCCGGACGGAGCGCACGACATAGTCCACCAGTTCCGAAGTCTGCTCCCGGTATTCGACCTGAACGCTTTCCGGAAGCGCATCGCGCAATACAGACATTTCCGCGCCGGCAAGCCAGACGTGTTCGATGCCGGCGGCAAGCAGAGGCCCGGTCAGCTCCTCATGCAGCTGCGCGGAAAACGATCCCATCTCCAGCATATCGCCCAAAACGGCGATCCGCCGGCCGGTCAGTTCCGGGGTGGTCGCTGCGAGCAAAGCGATCGCTGCCCGCATGGAGGCCGGATTTGCATTGTAGCTTTCGTCGATCAGCGTCAGATACCCCTCGCCGATCGCAAGGCGGTGACGTTCTCCCCTGCCCTTGACGGACTTCAACCCGGCCAGCACTTCGATTGCCCGATCGAGATCGGCGCCGACGAGATCGCAGGCACCGAGTGCCGCGACAGCGTTCTCAGCGATATGCCGCCCCGGAGCACTGATCCTGATCTCGCGCGTTTCGCCATCGAGAACAGCCCAGATGGTGGATCCTTCGCCATCGCCTTCAAAATCCGCCAGACGGAAGTCGGCCTTTGCATGCTGTCCGAAGCTGCAGATTCGCGCCACGCCGGCGTCTCTGGCGCGCTCAGCCAGGAACTCGAACTGCTTGATATCGCGGTTGAGCACGGCAACGCCGCCCTCGACCACGCCATCGAAGATCTCGGCCTTGGCTGAAGCAATCTCGTCAAGATCCCTGAAATGACCGAGATGGGCGGCGGCTATGGTCGTGATGACGGCCACATGCGGCTTGACCATTTTCACCAGTGGCGTGATCTCGCCGGCATGGTTCATGCCGATCTCGAAAACGCCGAAATCGGTATCCGCCGGCATGCGGGCAAGCGTCAGCGGCACGCCCCAGTGATTATTGAAGGAGGCGACGGCCGCATGCACATTGCCCGATGGAGCCAGCACCTGGCGCAGCATTTCCTTCGTTGTCGTCTTGCCCACCGATCCCGTCACGGCAATGATGCGCGCGCGGCTGCGGGCACGGGATGCCACGGCCAGCTTGCCGAGCGCCACCAGCACGTCCTCGACCACGATCATCGGCACGGTCAGGCGACCAAGTGCTGGAAGCTTTCCTTCGCTGATGACAATCAGCGAAGCGCCATTGGCAACAGCGATGCTCGCATAATCATGACCGTCGACACGGTCTCCCTTGATCGCAAAAAACGCTTCGCCTTCACTAATGGAGCGGCTGTCGATCGAAATGCCGGTAATACCTTCGGGAAGCGTACCGATCGGGCGACCTTCCATGACGGCCACCATCTCTCCCGATGTCCACAGAAAGCTCACGATACCCTCTCCTCCAATGCACGGCGTATTTCGACGTGATCCGAGAACGGCAATACGGTCGTCCCGATCGTCTGCCCTTCCTCGTGCCCCTTGCCGGCAACGATCAGCGTATCGCCCGATTTGAGCAGGTTGACGGCATGGCGGATAGCACTTGCCCGGTCACCAATCTCAAGCGCGCCCGGTGCGGCTGCCATGATTTCGGAGCGGATAACCTCGGGCACCTCCGAGCGCGGATTGTCATCCGTCACCACGACGACATCGGCCAGACGCGTGGCAATGTCACCCATGATCGGTCTTTTGCCCTTGTCACGATCACCACCGCAGCCGAATACGACAAGCACCTTGCCGCTGGTGAATGGCCGCACCGCCGTCAGCACCTTTTCCAGCGCATCCGGCTTGTGCGCATAATCGACATAGGCAAGCGCTCCATCCTTCGTATGGCCCACAAGCTCAAGCCGGCCTGCAGCACCGGTCAGCGTTTCCAGTGCCTTGAAAGCGGTCTTTGCCTCGACACCCGTGGAAATCGCCAAACCCGCTGCGACCAGTGCATTGGCAAGCTGGAAATCACCGGCCAGCGGAATGTCGATTTCGAAAATCTGACCGTTGTGATGAACCTCGGCCATCTGCTTGTGGCGAAAATGCTCAACGCGTTTGACGCAAAGATAATCCCCCTTACGCCCCACCGTACGCACATCGAGACCGGAAGCCGTGGCGACACGGATCGCTTCTTCCGACCATGCATCATCAGCAAAGATAACGGCCGGAGACCCTTTCGGCATCAGCGTATCGAACAACCGCATCTTGGCGGCCATATAGTCTTCGAACGTCGGATGATAATCCATATGGTCGCGGCCAAGGTTTGTGAAGGCGGCCGCAGACAGCCTCACGCCGTCCAGACGCGACTGGTCGAGCCCATGGCTGGATGCTTCCATCGCCGCGTGCGTTACGCCTTCATCGGCCAACTCGGCCAGAAGCTTCTGCAGTTCCACCGGATCAGGCGTCGTCAGCGAACCGTAATCATTGCGACTTGGCGAGATGACGCCCGTCGTGCCGATCTGCGCAGCGCTTAGGCCAGCCTTTGCCCAGATCTGGCGAATAAAGGACGCAACGGATGTCTTGCCTGCCGTGCCGGTCACGGCCACCATTGTCTCCGGCTGCTTGCCGAAGAACCGCGCCGCAGCCAGGGCGACAAAACGGCGCGGATTGGACACGACGAGAACCGGGATGTCGGCCTCTACCGGGTGAGCAGAAATCGCGACGACTGCCCCTTGAGCCGCGGCATCACCGATAAATTTCTGTCCGTCAGCCTTTGCTCCGGCCAAAGCCGCGAAAAGCGCGCCTGGCTTGATCTTGCGGCTGTCCAAGGAAATCCCGGTAATCTCGAGGTCTCCGAGGGGACCAGCGAGAAGGTCGTTCACTTCCGGAAAATCCGGACCAGCAAGATCGCGCAGTTTCATCTGTTCATTCCATCTTTCGAGCGGCGTTCACGAATCGCCGCTCGAGTTGTTGTCGCTCAATAAGACACAAGCAGGGCAGAACCGTCATTGCCGAATTTCGGCTTTACACCGAGAATGGGAGCAGAGCGGCTGATGATCTCCTTGACCATCGGCGCAGCCGATGTGGCGGCCAGAGCAGCACCATTGCCCTTCTCGGTTTTCGGCTCATCGCTGAAACTCAGGACCACATATCGTGGGTTGTCCATCGGGAATGCAGACAGGAAGGCATTGAAATTCTTGTCATGCGCATAACGGCCGTTGACGACCTTGTCGGCGGTACCCGTCTTGCCACCGACATCGAAACCATCGACGCGCGCGTTACGGCCCGAACCGTTGGCTCCATTCCACTCGAACAGATAGCGCATGTCCCGACTCGTGGACGGCTTAAGCACCTGGGCTGCGATCTGATCAGCCTGCTCCTGCGTTCTGGGCAGGAAGGTCGGCTCGATCAGCTTGCCGCCGTTGACGAGTGCTGCACCGGCAACCGCCGTCTGCAGCGGCGTTGTGGATACGCCGTGTCCAAAGGAAATGGTGATGGAATTGATCTTCTTCCACTGTCGCGGCTGGCTCGGCATGGCGACCTCAGGAAGCTCCGTCTTCATCCTGGACAACAGGCCGAGACGTGTCAAAAACTCCTTGTGGCCATCAATCCCAACGGCGTCCGCAATCTTCGCGGTACCGATGTTCGACGAATACTGGAAGATTTCCGGCACGCTCAACATACGTCCCTTGCCGTGGAAATCCTTGATGGTGAACCCGCCGATACGGATCGGGAAACGAGCATCGAAAATGCTGTTCAGGTTCATCTTGCCGTCATCGAGACCCATAGCGAGCGTGAAGGACTTGAAGGTCGACCCCATTTCAAACGTGCTGTTCGTCATGCGGTTCATCCACCCCTTCTCGGCGTCCACGCCATTCGGGTCGTTCGGATCGAAATCCGGCGCAGAGGCCAGGCCGAGAATTTCGCCGGTATGAACATCGACGACGGCAGCGCCCGCGCCGATCGCGTGATATTTGCCGATCGACGCGGCAACGACGTCCTGAACGATGGCCTGGACCCTGAGATCGATCGAAAGTTTGACCGGCTCGAGCGGCTGGTTCGACGTCATGCCGACAGAGGCAAGATCGGCCAGCCCCTGGCTGTCGATATAACGCTCCATCCCGGCGACACCGCGGTTGTCGATATTCACATAACCGACAATGTGAGCAGCGGTGCGGCCACCCGGATAGAAGCGACGCTTTTCAGGTCGGAACCCGATACCGGGAACGCCGAGCGCGAGAATCTGGCTCTGCTGCTTCGGCGTCAACTGGCGACGCAGCCACTGGAAGCGCGAATTGGACTTGAGCTTGGAATAGGTCGATTTGACGTCGAGATCCGTCAGCACGGTCGACAGCTTCTCAACCACCTCGTCAGCGTCTACGATCTTGTGCGGCTCGGCAAACAGCGAGACCGTGCGAATATCTGTGGCAAGGATAGCGCCGTTGCGATCAACGATATCCGGTCGCGACGCCATAAGACGGTCGGCAGGCAGAATGCTCGACGTTATCTCCGGCTGCGCCATACCATATTGCACAAGACGCCCGCCGACCACCAAGTAGACCACAGCAAAACCGGCGATCAATAGACCGACACGGTTGCGGGCCTGCGCCGATTTCTTCTTGCGCGATCCCTCGAATGCAGCCCCGCCGACGAAAGACCTGCCCTTGCGGTCGGACGAAAAATGCGCCCGGCGTTTGACCACCATAACCCTAGAAAGAAAAGACATTAGCGCCTCACCGAGCCTGTGGACATATTATCGGGTGCCCAGCCACGCGGCAGCGGCAGCGGAACCTTGGAAGCGGGCGTCGCCTTAGCCTGCTCGACACCCTTGAGTGCGGCAGCAACTTCGCCATTCTTGCCTGCAATAATATCCTCGATCGTCGTATCGGGTTGCGGAAGTTGCGACCTGTGCATCGGCAATTCCTTCGGCATGGCAAGCTGCGTCGGCAGCGTGGGAACGAGACCAAGCTCCGAATCGTAATTCTTGATCAACGGCTGCAGGCGGTTCGGCTGCGTCACGAGAGCCCAGTCCGCCTTCAGAAGATCGATCGTATCGCGTTCAAGCCTGATCTCGGACTCAAGCCGGCGAACCTCGGCCAGCTTCTCGTCCGCTTTATGCTTGATCGTATAGGTGACAACCGCCATCGTGGTCATCACGCCGATCAGGACGAGATCGAAACCTCTCAGCATCCTCAGGCCCCCATGGTCGCAAGGCTGGCCAGATCGGGCAGCGAGAAAATGGACAGATCATCGGCGCCGGGCTTCGCTCCAGTACGAACACCCATCCGCAGCTTGGCAGATCTGGCGCGCGGATTGATCTCGGATTCGGCCTCGCTGGCCGCGATCATCTGCTTGCCGGGAAACTCGAAGATTGCGGAGCGAACTTCGACCGCCGGCATATGCCGTGAACCGGAAGCCTTGCCGGAACGATCGGAGAAGAACTGCTTGACGATGCGATCCTCAAGAGAATGAAAGGTTACGACAACAAGACGCCCACCAGGCTTGAGCGACCGCTCGGCAGCAAAGAGCGCGCGAGCCAATTCACCCAACTCATCATTGACGAAGATGCGAAGCGCCTGAAAGACACGGGTCGCAGGATGGATCTTGTCCTTGGCTTTGCGTGGATTGACGCTCTCGATCAGATTGGCAAGATCGCGCGTCGTCTCGAAAGGCTGCGTAGCGCGGCGTTTCTCGATAGCACGCGCGATACGTCCCGGATGATTTTCCTCTCCGAGAAATCCGAAAATACGGATCAGGTCACCGACCTTCGCCCGATTGACGACATCCGCCGCAGAAACGCCCGAAGACGACATGCGCATATCGAGCGGCCCATTGCGCTGAAACGAAAAACCACGCTCGGCCTCGTCAATCTGCATGGAAGACACGCCGATATCGAGAACAACGCCATCGAGACCTTCATCCGGAGCAAAATCGGCCAATCGGGAAAACGGGGTGTGAATGAGCGACAACCGCCCCTGCTGCGCCTCGGCCATCGCCTGCCCCGCAGAGATTGCAGTCGGATCGCGATCAAGGGCGACTACCGAAGCACCGGCAGAAAGGAGCGCGGACGTATAGCCACCCGCGCCGAATGTGCCATCAAGGATGATCTTACCCGCTTCAGGCTGAAGCGCGCGAACCACTTCCTCGAGCATAACGGGAACATGGCGAACCGGCCCACCTTCGGCCTCGACCTCAGCACCACCCGATCTATTCACCATACCGCACTCTCGCTGCAATTAGAGCAGAAAACAGAAACTTATCCGCCGGCACGCACCCGCAATTCCGATCATCCGCAGGGGACTGAAGCACCCAGTTGCGAGGCAGAGCATCGCCTCCGTAGCAGCATGAAAAATGAACTGACGTTCGACCAGACAGACACCCGCGAAACGAGTCTCGAAAGCCGTTCCCGACAAGCATTTATTTATGACCCGTTAAGTTTAACAAAACATTACCGCGGCCAATCTGACGGCAGGATACGGCGACCTGAGAACGTCATAGAAATCTCAATCAAGCCGTTGAAATAACAAATATCTTAGATCATCAAACAGGAAACAGGGACAGGAATGCCCCTCAGCGACTTCAGGGACTTTCCCTTTCGCCCCGCAGCAAAGTCAGAATCGCCAGTTGGCCTGTAAGCCGGGTTCTGTATGGCTCCGATGCATGCACCGGAACGTGGCAGCCATTCATCTGGGACGATGTTTGCACATCGCCTCATGCAACCCACCCGGATGACTGGCCCAGAAACAGGCTGTAAGCGCTTGTGGCGCCCCGCATCATCCCTATTCGGTCTTGCTCCCGGTGGGGTTTACCTTGCCGCCGCTGTCACCAGAGGCGCGGTGGGCTCTTACCCCACCCTTTCACCCTTACCCCGCATATAGCGAGGCGGTTTGCTTTCTGTGGCACTTTCCCTGGGGTCACCCCCGCCGGACGTTATCCGGCACCGTGTTTCCGTGGAGCCCGGACTTTCCTCACCCTACCGCCTTTCGACATTGGTAAAGCGCGGCTGCCCGGCCAACTGGCACCGGCTCCATAAACGGTTTGATCCGCAAAGACCACAGCACAAGGCAAAGAATTCATCGGAATGACAAGCAATGCAAAGCGCTTCGGTCAATTTCCGGAATCAGAACATCAACGGAAAGGTCCGCCCGTAGTCCAGAGCCACCGTAGCATAGGAGGCAGCCTCTGCCGGCTTTGCAATATCCATGGAGGCAATCACGACCTCGACCTTGTTGCAGTAGCGTTGCGACACCGGGTTCATGCGCTTTGCGCCATGACCGGCATTGTACTTCAGGATGGTACGGCAGAGCTTGCCATCACCGAGCTCATGCGCTCCGGCAAGATATTTCATTCCGAAGCGGATATTCGTTTCTGGATCGTAGAGACCGGACGCACGCCCCTTGTATCCCATCAACTTGGCCGTAGCAGGTTTGATCTGCATGAGACCAATTTCCCCGGCACTCCCTTTGGCTGTCGAACGAAAACTGCTTTCGATCCGCACCACCGCCATCGCGAGCTCGACCGGAACATCGTATTGATCGGCATACTGACGGATCAGTCCTTCGTAATGCGCCTGTCGAATGGCAAGCTGATCCTGAGGCGTCTTGGCCTGCTTATCGGTTTCGCGCGTTTCCCAGGGCTTGATGACCCGTTTTTCGATAGAGTTCGTCGTCTCCCCACCATCTTCGGCGCGCACGAAATCTGTACCCGCAGCAAGCACGACCATGCCCGCTGCGGCTGCAATAGCCAGCATTCTCATGAAGTAAGTCAGTCTCCGGGTAAGGTCCTTCAACTCTTGGACCTGAAAGGTTCGCGGGCGGCACATACCGATCCTTCAGAAGTACCGCCGGAAAGACGATGCAACTGTTGACGAAACCTGTTCGTTTTTCTTTGCAATCCCCGCCTACAAGGCGATTGCGCGAGCCACTGCTTAAACCCGGTTATTAAGGAAAGTCTGTGGCGGCGCAGCAAAACGTCGTTTTTACTACCTTACAACTCGCAAGGCCTCAGCTTTCAGGCTGCCTATATTTCGGCAGCGAAGTGAGCAATCTGTGCAGAGTGTCTATCGTCGAAAAGTCGGCGATTCCATCCACCAGTGCCGGGCGAAAATGCCGCTGGAACGCTTCCACCACACCCTTCGTCCGCTCGCAAAAATTACCTGTTATCTCAAGATCGTAGCCATAGAGCGACAGCATCGATTGCAACGCCTCGATCGGCTGCCCCGCCTCTCCCAATTGAAAAAAGCGACCACCTGCAATCAGGCTAGCATCAAGCCAATGCCCGACGCCCGCATCGTGAAGGGTCTTCCATGGAAAATTTTCGCCCGGATCAACCTTACGGATCGGCGCCACATCGGAGTGTCCAAGCACACGTTCCGGCCGGATCGACCACCGATTGCCGCAATCCAGACACAATTGGATAACCGCATCGATCTGAACCGAAGGAAACATGGGAAGCCCGCGCGGATGCCCGGGATTGGCAATTTCGACACCGATGGAACAGGAGTTGATGTCGACCTCTCCGGCCCAGGCGCTCTTGCCCGCATGCCAGGCACGCCGCCCCTCAGGCACGAGTTGTACGACCCGCCCATCCTCGTGGACGAAATAATGGCTGGAAACCTGGCTCTCCTCGTTACAGAGCCAGTTCAGCGCCTGATCCGCATCCGGCATGCCGGTATAATGGAGGATGATCGCATCGGGATTGCGGCCGGAAACACGCTCCCCATGATTGGGAGAGCGTCGCACGGATGCCCCCGCATAGTCCGCAACAAAATCGCTCATGCTGCGCGGCGCTCTCTCTCGATCGCTTTATAAGCCGCATTCAGCGCAGCCATCCGCTCGTTAGCGGCGGCATGAAGCGTGGCGGGCACTCCACGGGCAATCAGACGATCGGGATGATGTTCCGAGACCAGCAGACGATATTGCTTGCGGATTGCAGCGAAATCGTCCTCCGGCGAAACGCCAAGCACGAGATACGGGTCCTGACCATCGAGATGCACATGCCGCGCCATGATTCGGCGGAAATGCTCGTCATTTATCCTGAAAATCTCGGCTATGCGGCCAAGGAACAGCAATTCCTTCTCATGCACGAGACCGTCTGCCTTTGCGATATGGAACAGCCCGTCCACAACACTCTCGAGCATCGGGCAGTTCTCGGAAGCTCCTGAACTGCAAAGACCGGAGAGCTTCGTCGCATAGGCCTCGTAACCTGCCACGTCCTGGCGCGCGAGATTGTAAAGGCGCGCGACGTTACGGGCTTCCTCATCCGGAAAATCGAAAATCTGCTGGAAAGCCTTCACTTCCGCTTCCGTGACGATGCCATCGGCCTTCGCCATCTTTGCGGATAGTGCGATGATGGCGACGGAGAAGGATACCTGTCTACGGGTCTCCGGATCTCCTTCGAACAGGGTACGGATGGCCTCGACGACACGGCCCAGCGCACTACCGGCAGCGTCGCCTATTGCGCTGACGAGTCGCTCCCATAGCGAAGAAATCTGCAGACAGGAAAAATCGAATATCATCCCCTTAAAAGACCAGATTACAGCAAAAAATGCAACGCATCGGGTAGCCTGCAACGGATTAAACTATGTTCATGTTATTCGAACAATCGGTTCGATTAACGCCTTTGAAGGCAAGGCGTGAGCGAGACGGAGCTCGCACATGATCAACGGCCGCCCACAGCAGGGACACGTCTCCTTCAGATGTGACCCCGCCAATCGCGCAGAGGCATCCACTTGAAAATGTGGCTTTATTCCCGCTGAGACGGCAACACGTACGACAAAATGGGCAAAGAAATGCCCTTTACACGGCTTACCGTCTATCGCATCCATATTACCTAAAACTGCAGGGAAAGCGCTTGCGCGCAACGGAGGAACCATGGCCAAACACAAAGTCGCAATGCTGACCGCAGGAGGCCTTGCCCCCTGCCTCTCATCGGCGGTGGGAGGCCTCATCCAACGCTATAGCGACGTGGCTCCGGATGCGGAACTGATTGCCTATCGCTCCGGATATCAGGGCGTCCTTCTGTCGGATAAAATCGGCATCACGCCCGAAATGCGGGAAAAGGCCAACCTTCTTCATCGTTACGGCGGCTCGCCGATTGGTAACAGTCGCGTCAAGCTGACCAATGCCGCCGACTGCGTGAAGCGCGGACTGATCCAGCAGGGGCAGGATCCGTTGGCAGTTGCAGCCGAGCGATTGGCGGAAGACGGCGTCACCATCCTTCACACGATCGGCGGTGACGACACCAATACCGTGGCAGCCGATCTCGCAGCCTATCTTGGCGCCAATGGCTATGACCTGACGGTGGTCGGCCTGCCCAAGACGGTCGATAACGATATCGTGCCCATCCGCCAGTCGCTCGGCGCCTGGACTGCGGCAGAAGTCGGCGCAGCATTCTTCGACAACGTTTCCAACGAACAGACGGCCGCACCGCGCACCCTCATCATCCATGAGGTCATGGGCCGCCATTGCGGCTGGCTTACCGCCGCAACTGCCCGCGCCTATATCCAGAAGAGCCGATCGAATGACTATATGGAAGGCTTTCTGATGAACGAGGAGATGAAGAGCATCGACGGCCTCTATCTTCCCGAAATGGCCTTTGATGCGGAAAAGGAAGCGGCACGCTTGAGGGAAGTCATGGACAAGCGCGGCTTTGCAACAATCTTTGTTTCGGAAGGAGCTTGTCTGGATGCGATCGTCGCCGAGCGTGAAGCTGCTGGTGAAAGCGTTGCCCGCGACGCCTTCGGCCACGTCAAGCTCGACACGATCAACGTCGGAGGCTGGTTTCAGAAGCAATTTGCGGCAAGGATCGACGCAGAGCGGTCGCTGGTACAGAAGTCCGGTTATTTCGCCAGATCGGCACCGGCAAACGGCGACGATCTGAGATTGATCCAGGGCATGGTCGATCTGGCCGTCGAAAGTGCACTGAACAAGATCTCCGGCGTAACGGGACATGACGAAGAGCAGAATGGAAAGCTGAGAACGATCGAATTTCCGCGCATCAAGGGTGGTAAACCATTCGATATGACGGCAAGATGGTTCGGCGACGTAATGGAGTCCATCGGACAGTCTTTCAAACCTGCCTGATGGAGAAATGACGGGTGCCGTGGCGCCTGGGAGGGTGATGATGACCGTAGAGACATGGCTCGCGTTGGCGGCAACGGCAACTGCCGTGCTTCTCATGCCTCATCCTATTGCTTCGCTCACCGCAGCGTTCTCAGGATCCTGGGGACGCACAAGTGCGCTCGTCACCATCCCGGCTTTCGTTCTCGCCTTCCTAATGGGGGCTATTCTGGTCACGACAGGCGTATTCCTGATCGCATTCCTGTGGCCGGCAGCCGTCGGTGTCCTGTCGTGGATAGGTCTTTCCTATTTGATGCTGCATGTCCTCTACGCCTATCAGGACCCGCAGTTGCGTTACGGGCCGGCCGACAACGACAACCTTCCGGAAACGCGCCCGTTGCGCATCTTCGGCTACTTCATCCTGAAGACATTCAGGAGTATTCGCTACTTCGCGCTCACGGCGGCAATTGCCATACAGTTCTTCAACCCGGCGCAGTCACCGCAGGAACAGTATCTGAAGATGATTTCTGCGTTGGCCGTCTCGGCAATGCTGGCCATCCTCGCCCACGCTGTTATCCCCGGCCTTTTTGCCCGCAAACGCCGCCGTCCCAGCACGCGAAGCAAGGCCCCTTATCGCCCGGGAACACGCTTTATTGCACGCCGCGCCGTCAGCGCAGGTTATCGCCGCATAGCCGCCTGACGCGCTGCGACCTGTAGATGGCTTGTCGATCTCTTTCGAATGAGTTAATTGGATTGCAGTTTCACTGATCCTGTTAACGTTCTGGGCAACGATTTTTGATGAGAGCGACCCAATGGCAATGATGCGATTTGTGGGCCGTAGGGCCGCCGTGGTTATCGCCATGTCATCCGCCTTGGCCGCTTGTTCCAGCGTTGACCACTCCAACAACGTAGCTGCAACTGATGCACAGGATGCAGCCGTACAGCAGGCCGCCGATATTGCTCAGCCAGGCTCGGAAAACACGGTAACGCTCGTCAAGACCAGCCGCCTTCCCGTTCCGGTCCCGACCGTTTCCGAAGCAACCAGCATTCAGACCGCAGCAATGGCATCGCCTGCCATGGCGCCGTTCGTTGCATTTCAGCCAGCCCCCGCAGCCATACCGGCAGCGGCAGCATCTGTGATCGTCGCTTCCGCTTCACCCGCAGTACACAGCACCGCAAAAGGCAGCCGCCTCGTTTCACCGCCGCTTGCGCCGGCCGTGCAGTCGGGACAGATCCAGCCGGCAGCAGCCCAGGCTATTGCCCTCGATGAGCCTGAACTGACACCGGACATGGTGGCCCTGCAATCGGTCATCCCGATCCCGCGCCCGCAAACGGCGACCACCACGCTGGCCTACGCAGCCCAGCCAAAGGCTGTCGCCGCATTGTCGGCCATCGACAGCAAGTTGGAATTCCCGCCGGCTCCCGGCGAGCCGATACCGGAAACCGCATCGGGCGCACCCTCCGATCTGAAAAAACTGATCCACCGCTACGCCGGCCTTTATGGCGTGCCGGAATCGCTGGTTCACCGCGTTGTGCACCGGGAAAGCAAATACGACCCCAAGGCCTATCACAAGAACGGCTATTGGGGCCTCATGCAGATCAAGTATTCGACCGCAAAGTCCATGGGTTACGAAGGCCCGCCGGAAGGTCTTCTCGATGCAGAGACCAACCTGAAATACGCGATCAAGTACCTCCGCGGCGCCTGGCTGGTGGCGGACAACCAGAACGACAACGCAATCCGGCTTTATGCGCGCGGCTATTATTACGACGCCAAGCGCAAGGACATGCTCCACGTTCTGCAGAAATAACGGTCACTCCGGCCCAAGCTGGCGAACCACCGCAGAAGCAAGATCGATCGCCTCATAGCCCATGGAGCGTGGCGTGAGCCCCAGTCGCACGATAGCCAGATCGAGCGAAGGGATGACGAAAATATTCTGCCCGTCATGCCCGCTCAGAACGAATGCATCCGCAGGCAAGCCTGCATCGGGCCTCGGCAACCATGTCTGCATTTTCGAATAACGCCCGCCCGAACTCCTGTTCGCCTCGTGCATCTGCCTGACAAAACCTTCCGGCAGAAGGCGCTGCCCGTCCCACACGCCATCGCGTGCCAAAAACATCCCGAATTTCGCCCAGTCGCGGGCGGTAGCATACATGTAGGAACTGCCGACAAACGTGCCCGCCGCATCCGCCTCCAAGATCGCCGATCGCATGCCC
Source organism: Neorhizobium sp. UBA3556 (assembly GCA_002376235.1). Taxonomy (GTDB): domain Bacteria; phylum Pseudomonadota; class Alphaproteobacteria; order Rhizobiales; family Rhizobiaceae; genus Neorhizobium. Next base: position 703,335 of record DFNX01000016.1, read on the forward strand.
AGAGGCTCGAATATCGCCTTCCAGGGATAGGTCAGGGCTTCATCCCTGTTGCCGATCCGGTCCATCCAAATCTTTGAAAGCAGCACCGACGTCCCGGACGAATAGGTGAAGCGTGAACCGATCTCTTCCTCAAGCGGCAGGCTTTCGACAAAACGGGCCATGTCCGGCTCGAGAAACAGCATGCGGGTGACATCAGCCACCGTGCCGTAATTCTCGTTGAAGGCGAGCCCGCTCTCCATGCCCATGAGATCGGAAATACGGATCAATGCACGCCGATCGTCCCTCCAGCCCGGAAAAAGATTCTTTTCGTCGAGCGATAGACGCCCCTCCAGAACGAGCCGTCCGATGATTGCAGCATTCACGGTCTTGGTCATCGACCAACCGAGAAGCGGCGTATTGCTGGAAAATCCGTCGCCATAGGTCTCGGCGATAATCTGTCCACCTTTCACGACAACGACGCCGCGCATGCCCGGCCCGGTTAATCCGGCATCTGATATTATTGCCGCAAGTGATTCGTCCGGCTCGATCTTCTCGCCTTCAGGCCAAAACCTGACGTCGCTCTCGGGGGCTGGCATCGGATGACTGTCGGAATGCGCGATGACGGAATCATCGCCAACCACAGCGCACCCGGTTGCCGGCTGATAGACCGCGCGGCTTGGCGCAATACGCCCGAACAATGCAGCATCGACGCTCTGCGTCTCGCGGTCGACATTAACCCGCATAAGCCTGAGCAGCGGATTTCCGAGCGCCTGAACGTCGTTGAAAAGTACGTCTTCAACATCACGATCCGCGATGAAAACATTGGAGCAGACGATCTTGGCCGCATAACCGCTGCCGACGCGCAAAAGGTTGGGTGGTATGAAATAGAGCCACAAACCTACCCCGATGGCCGCAATCAACAGAAACACGGCCATACGGCGAAAAATTCGTTTCAGCACCAACGCCTCCCTTTTCTCCACCCCATGCAAAGCAAAATCCGTGGGCAAGGGAAAGCCCCCTTGGCGATAGAAGGGTTCACGATCAAGCAAGTCACAATCCGCGTCACGAAGCTGTAGCACGAAGCGGCTAAACGCCTCGAAACTCATGATGAGGCAGGATTGGTCATGGCAGATATCGTCGAAGAACGTGGCTTGCAGCGCAATCGCAAGCTCAAGGACGCCCTTCTCCAGCATAAGGCACTGTCACCGCACGGTCTTTCCGAACGTCTGTTCGGCCTGCTCTTCTCGGGCCTCGTCTACCCTCAGATCTGGGAGGACCCGGCTGTCGACATGGAAGCGATGGAACTGTCGGAAGGACATTCGATTGTCACGATCGGCTCTGGCGGCTGCAATATGCTCGCCTATCTGTCGCGCTCGCCGAAGGCAATCGACGTGGTCGATCTCAATCGCCACCATATCGCCCTCAACCGCCTGAAGCTCGCAGCCTTCAAATACCTTCCCTCCCACGCCGAGGTTGTGCGTTATCTCGGAACGCATGGTTTGAAGGCCAACGGTTCCGCATTCGATCAACACATCGCCGGAAACCTTGACGAACAGACGAAAACCTACTGGAAGAAGCGCTCGCTGACGGGCCGCCGTCGGGTGGAAGTCTTCAACCGCAACATCTATCGCACCGGCCTGCTCGGTCGCTTCATCGCCGCCGGCCACATCGTTGCCCGCCTCCATGGTGTCGACCTGAAGGAGTTCGTAGAAGCACGCTCGCTTCGCGAACAGCGGCAGTTCTTCGATGCCAACATTGCTCCGCTTTTCGACCGCCCTCTGATACGCTTCGTCACCAGCCGCAAAAGCTCGCTTTTCGGTCTCGGCATTCCGCCGCAGCAATATGATGAACTGGCAAGCCTCGCTCCCAACGGCTCGATCGCACCGGTGCTGCGCGAACGGCTGGAAAAGCTTGCCTGCCATTTCCCGTTGAGCGACAACTACTTCGCCTGGCAGGCCTTCGCGCGCCGCTATCCGCGCCCAGAGGAAGGCAACCTGCCGGACTATCTTCGCGCCGAAAACTATCAAACCATCCGGCGCAATACCGATCGCGTCACGGTCCACCACGAAAGTGTCACCGGCCTTCTGGCCCGCAAACCCGCAGGTTCTGTCGACCGGTTCGTGCTGCTCGATGCCCAGGATTGGATGAACGACGAGCAGCTGAACGCGCTGTGGAGCGAGATCAACCGCACGGCCGCGCCTGACGCCCGGGTCATCTTCCGCACCGCAGCCGAAAAAAGTGTCATCGAAGGCCGCCTGGCTGATACGCTTCGTCAGCAATGGACCTATATTTCGGAACGCTCCGCCGAACTCAACCAGCAAGACCGCTCGGCCATCTATGGCGGCTTCCATATCTACGTGAAGGCCGGCCAGTGAGCGCCGGCGCAACGGCGCAGAGCCACGCCGCCCATATGGACCGGATGTACCGCTATCAGCGGCACATCTATGACCTGACGCGAAAATACTATCTTTTCGGCCGGGACCGTACGATCGCCGGCCTCGATGTTCCAGATGAAGGCAGTATTCTGGAAGTCGGTTGCGGCACCGGCCGTAATCTGGTCCTCACCCGCCGCCACTATCCGACAGCAAAACTCTACGGCCTCGATATCTCTGCCGAGATGCTGCAGACGGCGCATGCCAATCTGGCCGGCAGCCGACAGCAGCCAACCCTCATCGTTGCCGACGCCACGACCTTTCGCCCTGGAGATTTTGGGGTGAACGGCTTCGACCGCATCATGATCTCCTATGCCGTCTCGATGATCCCGGCATGGGAAGATGCGATTACCGCAGCACTCTCGGCGCTCAACCCGAAAGGCTCACTCCATATCGTTGACTTCGGCCAGCAGGAGCGCCTTCCCCGTTGGTTCCGCCACATGCTGCAAACCTGGCTCCGGCGGTTCCATGTCACTCCGAGGGCCAATCTTCGGAAAATCCTCGAGGCCCGCCTCGATGCGGCCGATGCCAAGATGACTTTCGAGGATATCGGGCGGGGTTATGCGTGGCACGCGGTGATCCGCAAGAGAGGCTGACACACTCGTTACTCTGAGGATCATTTCGCCTTACCCAATCCTGGCGGCACTATGGTAAATGGGAGCATCGAATGCCGCCCGGCCTGATTCCGGCCGACAGCGCCATCATTGCAGCTCAACCCGGATACCTCATGCCGCGCAAGTTTCTCGCCCTTCTTCTCACGGCCTTCATGGCGACTTCCTGCACGTCCACCATCGACCTGATGGACACGGCATCAATCAGCGGCACAAAGTTCAAGGACAATGATCTGCAGAATTTCGGCCGCAACCATCCCGGCCGTCATGAAGTCCACGGCATCGATCTGTCGAAATGGAACGGCACCGATATCGATTGGCAGACGGTCAAGAAGTCAGACGTCGCTTTTGTCTTCATCAAGGGAACGGAAGGCAAGGACCGCATCGATCCGGCCTTCAGGACCCATTGGCGGGGCGCGGCCAATGCCGGCATTCCGCATTCCGCTTACCATTTCTATTATTTCTGCTCGACACCGGAAGATCAGGCCGACTGGTTCATTGCCAACGTGCCGAAGGAAGCCAACATGCTGCCCCCGGTCCTGGACATGGAATGGAATCCCGCCTCGCCGACCTGCAAGCTGAGGCCGGATGCGGCAACCGTACGCGATGTGATGCGGCGTTTCATGGCGCGTATCGAAGCCCATTACGGCCGCAAACCGATCATCTACACTTCGGTTGATTTCCACCGCGACAACCTCGTCGGCGCGTTCAACGACTACCATTTCTGGGTTCGCTCGGTGGCCGCTCACCCAAGCGAGATCTATACCGGCCGCAAATGGGCCTTCTGGCAATATACCGCAACCGGCATAGTCCCCGGCATCAAGGGAGAAACGGACATTAACGTATTCTCCGGCAGCGCCCGGAACTGGAATTCCTGGGTCGCAGCGGCAAACGACTGAATGCAAGCCTCGGGCGATTTGTAGCTTGGCCCATTCGTATTACTGGCATTGTGAATGCGAGTGCGCTAAATAGCCGACGGTCGTGACGCCGAATAAGCGCCGCGATTTCACACAATCTATTCTAGATCATCCCCAGACACGCCACAGATCGCCAGGATCGCCATATGTCATTCCTCGACAGCCGAAGCTTTGCCCTTGCAGCACTCATCGCCGGAGGGCTGACCGTCCCCGCCTTCGCCCAGACAGCTCCACCGGCAGCAGCCCCCGTCTGCGGCGGCGATCTGACAGCTTTTCTCGCCGGCGTGAAGCAGGAAGCGATCTCCAAGGGCATTCCGGCCGCAGCAGCCGACGAAGCCCTTGCCGGCGCGCAGATCGACCCGAAGGTCCTGTCCCGTGACCGCGCCCAGGGCGTATTCCGCCAGACATTTCTGGAATTCTCCCAGCGCACCGTCAGCCAGGCCCGCCTCGATATCGGCCGCCAGAAGCTCAAGCAGTATGCCGATATCTTCGCCCGCGCTGACAGCGAATACGGCGTTCCGGCCGGCGTCATCACCGCATTCTGGGCGATGGAAACCGACTTCGGCGCCGTTCAGGGTGATTTCAACACCCGCAACGCGCTGGTCACGCTCTCGCACGATTGCCGCCGCCCGGAACTGTTCCGCCCGCAGCTGATCGCGCTGATCGAGATGGTCCAGCACGGCGATCTCAACCCCGCCACCAATACGGGCGCTTGGGCCGGCGAAATCGGCCAGGTCCAGATGTTGCCGGAAGACATCATTGCCCACGGCGTCGATGGCGACAACAGTGGCCATATCGATGTAAAGAGCAGCTCGCCGGACGCCGTCCTGACGGCTGCAAAATTCATCCAGAGCATGGGCTGGAAAAAGGGCGAGCCCTGGGTTCAGGAAGTCACGCTTCCCGAAACCCTGCCGTTTGAAAAATCCGGCCTCGGCAACGAGATCCCGGCATCCGAATGGTTCTCCTACGGTGTGACGCCTCGCGACGGCGATACCAAGTTCGGCAACCTGCCCGCAGCTTTGATCCTGCCACAGGGCCGCAAGGGACCGGCCTTCCTCGCCTATCCGAATTTCGGCATTTACCTGCAGTGGAACCAGTCGTTCATCTACACGACCTCGGCCGCCTATTTCGCTACCCGTCTGTCGGGCGCACCGCCCTACCAGAAGACCACGCCGGAAGCAGGCCTCGACGTCGAGGCGATGAAGCAGCTACAGACCAAGCTTGATGCCCATGGCCATGACGTCGGCAAGATCGACGGCATCCTCGGCTCCGGCACCCGCCAGGCCGTCCAGAAGGAGCAGGCCCGCCTCGGAATGCCGGCCGATGGCTGGCCGACCCAGGCGCTTTTGCAGGCGCTCTGACGCCGAAAATTGCGCCGGAAATTGAAACCATGACATGAAACGGGTGGCGATCAGATCGCCGCCCGTTTTATCTTCTGCACCCAGCCTAAGACCACGGCCCGAGACCACGAGCACAGATATGACAGCAGATACGCCTCGCCTGACCACGCTCGCTTGGGCGCTGCTTTTCCTCCTCGGCCTTCTCTGGGGCGGCTCCTTCTTCTTTGCGCGCATAGCAGTGCAGGAGGTTCCACCCTTCACCCTCGTGCTTCTGCGGCTCGGTATCGCCGCTCTGGCATTGCACATCTACCTGCATGGCCGTTTCGGCACCTATGCGATCCTCAGGCAGCACTGGCGCTCCTTCCTGATCCTCGGCCTCATCAACAACGCCCTGCCCCACACGCTGATCTTCTTCGGCCAGACTGAGATAGGCGCTGGCCTCGCCTCCATCCTCAACGCCACCACGCCGATCTGGACGGTAATCATCGCCAATCAGTGGACATCGGACGAAAAGCTCACCGGCGCAAAGATTGCGGGCTGTGCAGCCGGCCTTGCCGGCACCTGCATCCTGATTGGCCCGAGCGCGATTACACAAACGGCAGCCCCGCTCTGGGCGCTGATCCTGCCGGTTCTCGCCGCCATCTGCTACGGCCTCGCCGGAACCTACGGCAAGCGTTTTCGCGGCATTCCCGCACCGGTCACGGCGACCGGCCAATTGACCGCTTCAAGCCTCATCATGCTGCCTGTCTCGCTGATCGCCGACCAACCCTGGACGCTGGCGACACCCTCGCTCCACGCGATCGCTGCCATCATCGGCTTGGCGCTCTTGTCCACGGCACTCGGCTACCTGATCTTCTTCAGGATCCTCTCGCTCGCCGGCGCGACCAACACCTCGCTCGTGACGCTCTTGGTTCCGCCAAGCGCAATCCTGCTCGGCGCATTATTCCTTGGCGAGCGGCTTGCCGTGACGGATATCGCTGGCATGGCAGTGATCGGATTTGGCCTCGTCCTGCTCGACGGGCGAATCCTTCGCATGCGCAAAAAGACGGTTTGAACATCCCCTCCGTGAGCAGTTTTACTCACGGGAAATAACAGTCATTAACAGACAAATAGATAAATTTAACGCACCGGAAAGCTTCGTTAATTTCGGATATTCCGTTTATTATCAGAAGGATAAAAGGATAACAAAATACTAGCGGAGCTTTCCCGCCGCAGCGCAGCACAAGATTCCGCTTTCCATTTGACACGGAAACGACATAAAATCCGACCGTCAACGCAAGGAGGCAGACATGGGACGTACATACCCCCTCAATCTCCTGGTAGTCGGTGCTGCATTCGCATTCATCGCCTCGATGCTCTTCATCTAGGCGAAAAGACTACCGGTCGTATCTTGCATCCATGAACGTTTGATATGGACCTGAATTCAGAGAAACGCATGCTCCGCGGGGCATGCGTTTTTCATTTGTGGCAATCTTGTTTTAGGCTGCAGCTTTACGCATGCCCGGCTTGTAACCGATATTTTCCAAAACGGCAGAAACGAGCGGTGCCCGGTTCATCGTATAAAGATGGATGTGGTTGAAACCATGCCGACCGAGTTCCTCGATCTGTTCGGCAGCCACCTCGGCCGCCACCTTGGCACGGTCCTCCGGCTTTTCATCCAGCCCCTCGAACCGCTGATCGAGAAAGCTCGGAACCGTCGCGCCGCAGCGCTTCGAAAAACGCTTGAGTTGCGTCAGGTTCTGGATCGGCATGATGCCGGGGATAACTGGTATGGTGACGCCAGCCGCTGCGACTTCGTCCATATAACGGAAAAACACATCGTTATCGAAGAAGAACTGTGTCAACGCACGGTCGGCGCCTGCTTCGGCCTTCTGCTTCAACACGGCGATATCCGCCGTCATATCCCTGCTCTCAGGGTGTTTTTCAGGATAGGCCGATACGGAGATATCGAAATCTCCGTATTCCGCCAGCGCCTGCACAAGATCTGCGGTTCTTTGGAACCCCTCTTCATGCGGCAGGTAGATGGTGCCGATTCCCGCCGTAGGATCCCCCCTGAGTGCGACGATGCGACGAACACCTGCAGCGCGATATTCCTCGACCACGGCGCGCACTTCATCCTTGGACGCATCGACACAAGTCAGGTGTGCGGCGGTCGGAAGGCTTGTCTTGTCTATGATCTTGGTGACAGCCGAAAGCGTCGGCTCCTTGGTTGAGCCGCCTGCGCCATAGGTCACGGTGACGAATTCCGGCTGAAAGAGCGCAAGACGTTCAACCGTCTCGAACAACTGCGCCTCCATCTCCCCGGATTTCGGCGGGAAGAATTCGAAAGAAATATCGAATCGCGGGCGTGTCGTGGTCTCGTTCATCATTATTCTTCCTAGAATACCGCAATTGCTTCCGCAGGCTTCGCATCGGCCATCAGCAGACGACGATCCTTTGCCAGCCATATCGTGACGGTAAGCCCGTCATTGTGTTCCGGCGCAATATCGATTGCCTTTTCGATATCGAGCTCCGTCTTCTCCAGCCAGTCGCCGATCGCCTCATGCGAGAAACCGAGCCGCACATGTGCATGCTCCTCGCGCAGATGCTCCAGCGTATGCGGTGCCAGATCGACGATAAGCAACCGCCCGCCCGGCCGCAGAATGCGTGCAGCTTCGGCGATAGCCAGTTCCGGCTGATCGAGGAAATGCAGCACCTGATGGATCGTCACGAGATCGAAATCCTGCCCCTCGAGCGACAGGTTGAGAATATCCGCATGGCGCACGGAGGCCTTCAGGATGCCCGCCTTGTCGAGATTGGCGCGAGCGACCGACAGCATGTCTCGGCTCGCATCGACACCGATCGCGCGGCGGTAATGCGGGGCAAGCAGTTTCAGGATCCAGCCCGTGCCGGTTCCAAGGTCGAGCAGAGAATCGATCGGCGACGTTCCGATCAACCGTAGCAACGCCTGTTCGACGGCAGCGTCGCTCGCGTGAAGCCGACGCAGTTCATCCCATTCGGATGCGTTGCGGCTGAAGTAGGCCTGCGCCCGTTCCGCGCGCTGGTTTTTAACTGCCGACAGCCGTTCACCATCGCGGATGAGGACAGGATCGTCATGGGCCGAGGCCGCCAGCAGCGTCTTGACCAGCACGGCCTCCGGTCCGTCCTGTTTCAGGCGAAAATAGGCCCATGCGCCTTCCTGATAACGATCGATCAGCGCATCTTCGTTCAAAAGCTTGAGATGGCGGGAAATGCGTGGCTGCGACTGGCCGAGAATTTCGGTCAGGTCGGTCACGGTGAGGTCGCCCTTCGCCAACAGGGCAAGCAGCCGGAAACGCGTCGGTTCCCCGATCGTCTTCAGTACGTCAACCAGTGTATCGAGCGGCAGCGACATCCAATTTTCCCAGCAATCAAGATATAAAGATATCTTTATATCGAAAAAGGGAGGGATGCAAGCCGCACTTGCCATATACCAGAAAGGGCGGCAACGCGCCGCCCTGTCCTATAAATCCGGTTTTGCTGAAAGCGATCAGCGCGTCAGGCGCTTATAGGCCTGGCTACCCGGGTTCAGCGCATCAGGGCCAAGGCGGCGAACCTTGTCCTGCTCGTAGTCTTCGAAGTTGCCTTCGAACCATTCGACATGGCCGTCACCTTCGAAGGCGAGGATATGCGTCGCCAGACGGTCGAGGAACATGCGATCGTGGCTGATGATGATGGCACAGCCGGCAAAGGCTTCGAGCGCGCTTTCCAGTGCACCGAGCGTTTCCGTATCGAGGTCGTTGGTCGGTTCGTCGAGGAGAAGAACGTTGCCGCCGGCCTTCAGCATCTTGGCAAGGTGAACGCGGTTGCGCTGACCACCCGAAAGATTGCCGACCTTCTGCTGCTGATCACCACCCTTGAAGTTGAAGGCGCCGCAATAGGCACGCGAGTTCATGTCGAACTTGCCGAGCTTGATGACTTCCGCGCCACCGGAAATTTCTTCCCAGACGGTCTTGTCCGCGGCCAGCGCATCGCGGCTCTGGTCGACATAACCGAGATGCACGGTATCGCCGATGCGGATCGAACCCGCATCCGGAGTTTCCTGGCCGGTGATCATCTTGAACAGCGTCGACTTGCCGGCGCCGTTGGGGCCGATGATGCCGACGATGCCGCCTGGCGGCAGCTTCAGCGACAGGTCGTTGATCAGCGTGCGGCCGTCAAAGCCCTTCTGGATACCTTCCAGCTCGATAACGACGTTGCCGAGGCGCTCGGAGACAGGAATGATGATCTGCGCATCGCTCGGACGGATGTTTTCAGCCGCATCGACCAGCTGTTCGTAGGACTTGATACGGGCCTTCGACTTGGCCTGACGGGCCTTCGGGCTGGATGCGATCCATTCCTGTTCGCGCGACAGCGCCTTCTGGCGGCCAGCCTCTTCACGGGCTTCCTGCTGCATGCGCTTGGCCTTGGCCTGCAGGTAGGCGGAATAGTTGCCTTCGTAAGGAATGCCGCGACCACGGTCGAGTTCGAGAATCCAGCCGGTGACGTTATCGAGGAAGTAGCGATCGTGGGTAATCATCATCACGGCGCCCGGATAATCACGCAGGTGCTTTTCAAGCCATGCGATCGTCTCGGCGTCGAGGTGGTTGGTCGGTTCGTCGAGCAGCAGCAGGTCTGGCTGCGACAAAAGCAGGCGGCACAGCGCGATACGGCGGCGCTCACCACCCGACAGGTTGTCGACGGCTGCGTCCTTCGGCGGGCAGCGCAGGGCTTCCATCGCCATCTCGACCTGCTGTTCGAGGTCCCAGAGGTTCTGGCTGTCGATGATGTCCTGGAGCTTGGCGCCCTCGTCCGCCGTCTCGTCGGAATAGTTCATCATCAGTTCGTTGTAGCGGTCGAGAACGGCCTGCTTGTCGGCAACGCCTTCCATCACGTTTTCGAACGCGGTCTTGGCCGGATCGAGCTTCGGTTCCTGCTCCAGGTAACCGACGGTCGCGCCTTCGGCGAGCCAGGCTTCACCGGTATATTCCTTGTCCTGACCGGCGATGATGCGCAGAACGGTCGACTTACCGGCGCCGTTCGGACCGAGGATACCGATCTTCGCATCCGGGTAGAAGGACAGGTTGACGTTCTCGAGGATCTTCTTGGCGCCATAGGACTTGTTCAGTCCCGACATGTGATAGATGAACTGACGTGCCATAAATAACTAAGCTCCGGGGGAAAGAGGTTTTGCCGCTATGTAGGCGAAGACGCGCCTCGGGGCAATGCGGAGAGCGGGAGAGGTTTTGAAATGAGCTTGGATTTTGGGTGGGAAATGCGGACTTTCCCCAGCCCGACGGGTGCTACGATCGCCTATCGCCACGTTCCGGCCACCGAACCGGCGCGCGGCATCGTGTTGATCTCCCATGGGCTGGCGGAACATTCCAGGCGTTACCGTCCCTTTGCCGAGGCGATGGCGCAAGCGGGTTTTCACGTCTACGCCTGGGATCACCGAGGCCACGGTGAAACGACGGCACCGGATGCCCCGCTCGGTCGATTCGCACTGAAGGGCGGCGTCCGCCTCGTTCTCGACGACCTGATGGCGGTCCGCAAACTGGCGCTCGCCGATCACCCCGGACTCCCCGTCATCCTGTTCGGCCATTCCATGGGCGGCCTGATCGCGCTCAATGCCGCCGTCGATCATTCCCGCGAATTTGCCGGTGTCGCAGTCTGGAACTCCAATTTCAATCCCGGCATCGCCGGTCGTGCCGCGCAGTTCCTGCTTCTGGCCGAACGGGCCTTGAAGGGATCCGACACACCGAGCGGAATGCTCCCTCGCCTCACCTTTGGCGCCTGGGGCGACAGCATCCCGGGCCACCGCACCGCCTTCGACTGGTTGAGCCACGATTCGGCGGAAGTCGATGCCTATATCGCCGATCCGCTCTGCGGTTTCGATGCCAGCGTCTCGCTCTGGCTCGACCTTTTCGACATGACCTTTCGTGCCCCGAAGCTGGTCGATCGTCTACCGAAAGATATGCCGATCCATCTTTTGGGCGGTGGCGAAGATCCGGCAACGGACAAGGGCCGGGCCATCCTCTGGCTGTCCGGCCACCTGCGAAAGAATGGCTTGGACAACGTCATGACCCGTTTCTGGCCGAATGCCCGCCACGAAACGCTGAACGACACGATGCGTGCTGAAGCCACGGCGGAGTTTTCCGATTGGGCCGCTCGCATCGCTCCGGCTAAAACGGCGGCGGCGGAATGAGTTCATGACTTTTCTTCATGTGCGCAGAATGTCGCAGCCCGCTATACCGAAACCATGAGTGCATCACCCGCCATGTCCCGCCCCGTAGCTCATACCACCGGCATCACCACTGGCCTCGGCCTGATGATATTGGCCATGCTGATCGCACCGTTGATCGACGTATTCTCCAAGCTTGCGACGACCAATGCATCTCCAACCATGATCACGATGGTACGTTTCGTCTTCCAGGGGCTCTGCATGCTGCCCTTAGTGATCTGGACACGCTCATGGCGCTCCTTCTCGTGGGAAATGAGTTTTTATCACGCGATCCGGGCCGCCATCATTACCATCTCCATGGTCTGTTTCGTGGCCACTCTGGCAGTCATGTCGGTCGCAGATGCCGTCGCCATTTACTTCGTCGAACCAATCATCCTCACCGTTCTTTCGAGCATATTCCTTAAGGAGATCATTGGTTGGCGCCGTTACACGGCCTGCGCAGTAGGCTTTATCGGTGCGATGATCGTTATCCGGCCGAGCTTTCAGGAAATCGGTTACGTCGCTCTTTTGCCGGTCGTGACAGCCTTTTGTATCGCGATCTTCGCCATGATGACCCGCGCCCTCGCTCACCGTGAGGAGCCGTGGGCGATGCAGTTCCAGATGTCCCTCTGGGGCATCCCTATCTGTGCGATCCTGCTCGTTCTCGGAGAGGGTACGGATGTCAAATTTCTTGCGCCATCACTTCCTGACCTCACCACGTGGCTATGGATGGCCACAGTCGGTATCTTTGCCGCCGTCTCAGGCATCCTGAGTGTTTACGCCTATCGGGCAGCCCCCGCTTCCGTACTCGCACCGATCCATTATTTGGAAATCGTGTCCGCCACACTGTTCGGCTGGCTGGTCTTCGGTGATTTTCCCGATCCGATCAAATGGCTCGGCATCTCCATCATCATCGGATCCGGCCTCTATATCATCTGGCGCGAACGCCGCGTCGCCTCGATCAAGCCCGTCACGAAGAGCGAAACGACATCGGTAAGCCCCTGACCATGGATATCGCAAAGAAGAAGCCGCCGCTTGCCGGCATCCGCGTCCTCGAACTCGCCCGGGTCCTAGCCGGCCCTTGGGCAGGCCAAATGCTGGCCGACATGGGCGCCGATGTCATCAAGGTGGAAAACCCCGATGGCGGCGACGACACCCGCGCCTGGGGACCGCCCTTCGTCGAAAGCATCGACGGCGAAAACCTCTCGGCCGCCTATTATCACTCGACCAATCGCGGAAAGCGCTCCATCGCCGTTGATCTGAAAACGGAAGAAGGTCAGGCGATCGTCCGCCGCCTTGCCGCACAATCCGATATCCTGATCGAAAATTTCAAGCTCGGCGGCCTGAAGAAATACGGCCTCGATTACGAGAGCCTGAGGGCAATCAATCCAAAACTCGTCTATTGCTCGATCACCGGTTTCGGCCAGAATGGCCCCTATGCTAACCTTGCCGGTTACGACTACATCGTTCAGGGCATGTCTGGCTTCATGTCGATCACCGGAGAGCCGGACGGCCAGCCGATGAAGGCAGGCGTGGCGATCGCCGACATCTTTACCGGCGTCTATGCCGTCACCGCTATTCAGGCCGCACTCATCCATGTGATGAAGACGGGACAGGGCCAGCTTGTCGATATGGCTCTTCTCGACGTCATGTCCTCGGTTCTCGCCAACCAGAACATGAACTATCTGATCTCCGGCATCTCACCGGTAAAACTCGGCAATGCCCATCCCAACATCTCGCCCTATGAAGTGATTCCCGTCCACGACGGACACATCATTCTCGCCGTCGGCAATGACGGGCAGTTCAGGCGCTTTTGCCGCATTCTCGGCATCGAGCAGGTGGCCGATGATGAGCGTTACGCAACCAACAAGGCCCGCGTCGCCCATCGCATCGAAGTCCGTAGCCTGCTTTTGGCCGAGACATCCAAATGGACCAAGGCGGACCTTCTTGCGGCCTGCGGTGAAAACGCGGTCCCTGTCGGCCCAATCAATTCGATCGGCGACATGTTCGAGGATCCGCAGGTCAAGGCGCGCGGCCTGCGCGTCGATCTTGAAGCGGCCGACGGCACGATCATCCCGGGCGTAAGGAGCCCGATCGTGCTGTCCGAGACACCACTCAGCTATCATCGTCCGAGCCCCGGAATTGGCGAGCATACGGATGAAATTCTGGCCGAACTGACTGTTATCGAGGAGGAGAGCAATCAATGGAAAGAACCGGGGAAACCACCAAAAGGACCGGCGGACAGCTGATCGTCGAGGCGCTGAAAGCTAACGGCGTCAAACGGGTTTCCTGCGTACCGGGGGAAAGCTATCTCGCAGTGCTTGATGCGCTTTATGAAAGCGGCATCGACGTCATGGTCTGCCGCCAGGAAGGCGGCGCGGCGATGATGGCGGACAGCTGGGGCAGGCTTTCCGGCGAGCCCGGCATCTGCATGGTCACCCGCGGCCCCGGCGCCACCAATGCCTCTGCCGGCCTTCACGTGGCAAAGCAGGATTCGATCCCGATGATCCTCTTCGTCGGCCAGATCGGCCGCGACATGAAGGAGCGCGAGGCGTTTCAGGAAGTCGAATACCGCCGCGCCTTCACAGAATTCGCCAAATGGGTCGGCGAAATCGACGATGCACGCCGCATCCCCGAATTCGTCACCCGCGCTTTTTCCGTCGCCACCTCCGGTCGCCCCGGCCCCGTGGTGCTGACGCTGCCGGAAGACATGTTGGTCGAGGAAGTCGAGGCGCCGCAGGCTCGCCCCTATACACGCGTCGAAAGCCATCCCGGAAAGCCGCAGATCGCGGAATTCGAAAAGCTGCTGAAGGAATCGCAGCGCCCAATGGTCATTCTCGGTGGCACGCGCTGGACCGAGCAGGCGGTAGCAGAGTTTCAGCAATTCGCCAGCCGCTTCAAACTGCCGGTCGGCTGCTCCTTCCGCCGCCAGATGCTGTTCGACAACCTGCATCCGTCTTACGCGGGTGATGTCGGTATCGGCATCAATCCGGCACTCGCCAAGCAGATCAAGGAGAGCGACCTCTTGATCCTGATCGGCAGCCGCATGTCGGAAATGCCGTCATCCAGCTATACGCTGATCGACATCCCCTACCCGCAACAGAAGCTCGTCCATGTCTTCCCCGATCCGGAAGAACTCGGACGTCTTTACCGCCCGGATCTTGCCATCTGCGCCGCACCGGCGGAATTCGTCACCGCCCTCAAGGATCTTGAACCGCCGGCCCTGCCACTCTGGGCCGAGCGCAAGTCGGCCATGCATGATGCCTATCTGAAATGGTCGACGCCACCGGAAACCGGTCCCGGCAACGTTCACATGGGGCCGATCATGGCCTGGATAGAGGAAAACACGCCGAAGGACGCGATCTTCACCAATGGAGCCGGCAATTACGCCACCTGGCTGCACCGCTACCACCGCTTCCAGCGATACAATACCCAGTCGGCCCCGACCTCCGGCTCTATGGGTTACGGCCTACCCGCGGCGGTCGCTGCCAAGAAACTGTTCCCGGACCGCGAAGTCGTCTGCTTTGCTGGTGATGGCTGCTTCATGATGCACGGCCAGGAATTCATCACCGCCGTGCGCTACGATCTTCCGATCATCACGGTCCTGGTGAATAATGGCATCTACGGCACGATCCGCATGCACCAGGAGCGGGAATATCCCGGTCGCGTCAGCGGCACCGATCTCGTCAATCCGGATTTCGTCGCCTACGCCAAGGCTTTCGGAGGTCACGGTGAACTGGTGGAAAAGACCGAGGATTTCGGCCCCGCCTATCTTCGCGCCCGTCAAAGCGGCAAGCCGGCAATCATCGAGGTCCGTCTCGACCCGGAAGCCATCACGCCGGCAAGAACCCTGACGCAAATTCGCGACAAACTCTGAAATGCGAACGCAAGAATCTGCTAAGAAACTCAGGAACCAATCTATCGCCATGCCGTTGATGCGACATGGCAAATGAAACAAAAAGAAAAGCACTGGGAGGAATGTCGACCTTCGTCGCCGTCATCTTCCTTATCGCAATCGTCCTCGCGGCCTTTTATCTTTTCGGCATGACACCAGGCGAAGCGTGATAAACGAATACAAAAAAGGGGCAGGATATTCCGGCCCCTTTTTTTTCGACATCTGCGGTACTGGCGAGAAATCAGTTCCACCGAAGATCAAACCAAAATCATAACCCAAGTTCACGCTTGAACACGGCAGCCAACCGAGTGCAAAACTCGACGGTTATCTGCTTGTCGGACAAGGCGTAGGCCCGCGTCGTGGTCCGCTGAATGGATTTGAAGGCTTTTTCCGTTTCCGCCTGCGGGTCGGGATAGCTACTGCGCGCATATTTCAGGAACAGCGCCTTTGAATCCCACACCATGGAAGGACGTTTGTAGCGAATATCGCAGGCCCGCGCATAAACCATGGCCTGGGCTGCTACGTCCAATTCCGAGCCCTTGGGCACGGAAGGCAGGGCTTGAGAATGCGCCACGGATGCCAGAAGGCTACCGGCGATGGAAATTGCAAGCAGGCGTGCTTTCAGCATCCGTGGGGCTCTGTATCAGATTGCTGCGGTTACGATGAACTCGACCTTGTACTTCGGAGCTGCCAGTGCAGCTTCGCTCGTAGCGCGCGCAGGCGTGTTGGCCGGATCGACCCAGGCTTCCCAGGCGGCATTCATTTCGCCGAAGGTCGACATGTCGGAAAGGTAGATGATCGTCTGCAGGATCTTCGACTTGTCGGAGCCGGCAAGCGCCAGCAGGCGATCAACCTCAGCCAGCGCATCCTTGCACTGTTCGGTGACAGTTTCGCCTTCGCCAACCTGGCCGGCGAGATAAACGGTGTTGCCGTGTACGACTGCGCCGCTCATGCGGGCGCCGGGCTCGATGCGCTTGATGCTCATGGGAATGCTCCTGAATGCTGAGCTTTGGGAAAACATGGCGCGGACAAGATCGCACCATGCGCGAAAAGTCGTGTGAGGCTTCTCAGCCCTTGAAACGCTGAGCCTGCTCGTAGATCGCGCTCGAGCGGGCGCCCGACCGGCAGAAGCCGAGCATCGGCTTGTGGAACTCTTCCAGCACATCCGCCATCTCGGTCACGCCTTCGGGCGTCAGCCCCATGCGGCCGACCGGGATGTGGCGGATTTCGAGGCCGAGTTCCTTGGCGCGTGTTTCGATTTCAGCGTAATACGGCTGGCCGGGTTCTTCCTCGTCGGGGCGATTGCACACCAGAGACTTGAAGCCAAGCGCCTTGATCTCATCCAGCTCCTCGACTGTGACCTGACCGGAAACCGAATACTCGTCGTTGATCTGGCGGATATCCATGGCGCAACCTCCATTTTTGTGGCGCAAGCATTACGCGGTGGTTTGACAAGCGTCAACGGAAGATCGGCACGTCTCAGGCGAAGGCAAAGCGAAGTGCATATTCCGCAGTTTCACCCGGCTGCAGCGAGGTCAACTCGCCACTCTCCGCAAGCTCTTTCCTGCCCGCAAGACGATGCGAAACCGGCTCTATCCCGAGCACATGCGCCGGTTCCTTCTGGTTTCGCCACACCTGTAGATAGGGCAGACCATCGGTTTTGAACCGCACCTTCAGCGTCGAGCCGCCGAGCGCTGCGATCGGACCGAGCGACACCTCGGCCCACTCATCACCCGCGCGCTTCGCCGGCACGCAGAAAACGCTGCCCGGATCAGGACCGAAATTCCACGGCACCTCCCCGCCCTCGAGCATCTCACCCGACAGATGCACCGCATCGTCGAACAGCCATGCGCCGATATTCATGTGATACATATGCACCCGCGCCATCGGCTTGCCGCCGGTATTGGTCACCCGGTCATGCAGGCACACTTCGCCGGTCTGGTTATCGATCCGCCAATGGCGCTCCAGCAGCGCCTTACCGCCATCGGCCGTCGTCACGGCCACCTCTGCGCGGCATTCAGCATCCTCGCCCTGCATATCCCAGAACGTAATCCTAGCAGAATGAGATGAGTAAGAGCCGTGTAACGGATATTTTCCGCCAGAGGCTTCGCCTTCGATCGCCTCCGGATGACGGATATGGTCCGGCCCGCAGGTAAAGAGAAAGCCTTCGAGCGAATGATCGATTCGCGGATCTCCGTCATCGGGAATGGCCCGCCCCGGCGCGACATCAGTTCCATTCACGAAGCAGCTTCCGATATCCAGAACCGAGCTTTCATCAAGAAGAAGCCGCGGCCCCAGTGCCGCTGCAAAGCTTTTCATCGGCATTTCCTCCAAAATCTCACGACGCGTTTACCAAGGGTGAGCGGAATTTAATGATTCATTCATTGCAAACTGGGATTTTTCCATACAAGCGTCAAATTTAGCTTGTCAGTCAATGCACATAGCAAATGGGAACCAAGCACCCACATTCCCTATTACAGCAGTGTGCAACATTATAATCGGTGAGAACGTGAAGCGCTCTTTTCTTTTCAGCATCAGCCTTGCGGTTCTAGGAGCCTCGTTCATTCCTGCGGCGGCGCAGTCACGTTACCAGCAATATTCCGACGGCCCCGTTCTGGTTGCGCCTGATGGAGCGATCCTCGACTACCGGCCGGACGGGCGCGACGTCATCGTCAGCCGTGATGGTGCCGGACGCAAGGTCTACATCGATCATTACGGCAACATCGTCGCCACCGAAATGCGTCAGGGTGGCCAGCGGCAGCGTTATGAAGAATACCCCGAAGCGCCGCGCGGCTATCGCAATCAGCGCCAGGCGGAAACCTACCCTTCACGCTACGACAACAGAGGCGGATATCAGGATTACCGCCAGTACCGTCCGGAAGAGCCGGGTTCGGTAACCGGCTCCATCGGCGGCTCTGTCACACGCATGCCTCTCGACCGGCAGGAACTTCCGGGCGTCGATCAAGGCTATCCGGAAGAGGCCTCGCTCGAACCGAACCAAAGCCTGCCGCCAGCAGACAACCTGCATCCGAACAAGCCCGTCATCACGGTCACCAAGAAGCCGCAGGCGGAAATCGCAGCCATTCAGGTTTTTCTGGACCGCGAAGGCATTTCACCCGGCGTCATCGACGGCCATCTCGGCGACAACGTCAACAAGGCGATCGCCGCCTGGCAGGAAATGACGGGCGAAACGCTCGATCCGAACAATTCCGAAGAGATCATGCAGCGGCTCACCTATTCGGGCGGCATGCCGATTGTTGATTATACGATCACCGCATCGGACGCTGCCGGCCCCTATGTCGCCTCCATCCCGGACGACTACGCCCACAAGGCGGTGATGCCGGCCATGTCGTTTACCTCGGTGACGGAAAAGCTCGCCGAGCAATTCCACATGGATGAAGGCTACCTGAAGGCGCTCAATCCGAATGCCGACTTCTCCATTCCCGGCACGATCATCAAGGTGATCAATCCGGGCCAGACGAAGACCGGACAGGTGACACGCATCATTGCTGACAAGGCCCGCAAGCAGGTCTTCGCCTATGGCGCCGACGGCAACCTGATCTCTGCCTATCCGGCAACAATCGGTTCGTCCGACACCCCCTCGCCATCGGGCAACCACACGGTCCAGCGCATCGCGCTCGATCCGGGCTATACCTACAATCCGAAGATCAACTTCACCCAGGGCAGCAACACCCAGATCCTGCAGATCCCGCCGGGTCCGAACGGCCCGGTCGGCACGGTCTGGATCGCGCTCTCCAAGCCCACCTACGGCATTCACGGCACGCCGGAACCATCAAAGATCGGCAAGACCAACAGCCACGGCTGTATCCGCCTGACCAACTGGGATGCGACCGAACTTGCCAAAATGGTGAAGCCCGGCACGACTGTCGAGTTTGTCGATTAAGGCTGTCCCGCCTTCAAAGGACCTCGAATCCTGAAACAACGTGGCCGGCAACGCCGGCCATATTCTTGTGCGGCTGATAAAAGGACGTCAGGCAGAACCGCGACCAAGCCCTATGAGCCGGGCAGCGGCACTGCGCGTCATCCTTGTCGGCATCAGGCGCAGAACTTCTGCCGCATAGGCGCGGACATTTTCCTTCGCCTTCTCGACATTGCTGACCTTCGAGATGTCCATGCTGTAAAGCGTCCCGCCGGTTTCGAACAGTTCCCTGAACGCGGTTCGTTCGCCGATCGGCGTGGTAAGCACATTTACGCCCTTTGCCGCAAGCAGACCCTTGATGGCGAGCAGCGCCTTGGTCGTGACCATCGACGTCACGCGCGTGAGTACGACGGAATGGGCGATATCCAGACGACCCTTCTCCTTCATCACCGCCAAAAGATCGAGAATCTGCGCAGCCCCCTTGGCGTCCATGGCCGAGCCCTGGACCGGGATGAAGACATGATCGGAAAGGCCGAGTGCTGTCGTCACCAGCGCATCGCGAGCGCCGGCAAGATCAATTATGAAATAGTCGGTGACGGAAGCCATCTCGCGCAGATGGCAGTGAAGCGAGGCGATCGTCACCTCCGAGATCACCTCGATATTCCGCACCTTACCGGATACTTCCTGCCACTGACTGATCCAGCGCTGCGGATCGGCGTCGATGATCGTGATGCGAAATCCCTGATGGGCAAGCTCGGTCGCCAGCAACAGTGCTGCGGTCGTCTTTCCGGCACCGCCCTTGGCATTGGCGAATGATATGACTGGCATTTTCCATCCTTGGCGGTTGATGTGCCGCACCGGTCTGCAAGAATCAGCGCCCCGACGAGGGACGACTCGACACATGATTTGCCAACTATCATTGACCGAAACTTGTCTACCGAGATGCGAAAGCGGCAATGAACACGACTGATGCATCTTAGCATCAAAAAGGCGGCCATCCGATGGATAACCGCCTTCCGCTTTCTATCGAACGAGGAGGATCAGGCGAGCGATGCCGCCTCCTTGTGCCCCATGGCGAACTCTTCCTCCGGCGAAAGAATCAGCCGGTGGCGTCCGACAACGGCAAAATAGGCGATCGCCACGGCAAACCAGACGATGACCCAGACCACGCCCTTGAAGAAATTCGGGTCCTGGATCTGGTAGAGAAGCGTCACCACCGCGATGATGACAGTCAGCGCGGCCCCCGGAATGCCGAGCGGCGAGCGGAAGGGTCTTTCGATATTCGGCAGTTTCCTGCGCAGGATGATGAAGGAAATCGCCTGCATGATGTAGGAGAACATCGCCCCGAACACCGCCATGTTGAGCAGCACGACGCCGATCACCGCTCCGCCCTGTTCCGCGCCGAGCGCAAACCAGATCACCAGCATCACGGCAAGGCCAATCGCCGCCCCCGTCATCATCGCCACATAGGGTGTCTTGTAGACGGGATGGGTGACGGATAGCGCGGTCGGGAAATAGCCGGCGCGCGACAACGAATAGATCTGCCTTCCCTGCGCATAGAGGATCGTGTGAAAGCTCGCGATCAGCCCCGTCAGCGCCACCAGCCCGAGAATGACCACGCCGCTGTCACCATAGACGGCTTTGAACCCGTCGAGCAGCGGCTCCAGCGCCGAACCGAGATGGAAGGCTCCGACACCTGGCAGCGACGGATTGAGCAGCACGATCATGAAGGCGGAAACCATCAGCGTGATGATGCCGAGAATGATGCCCTTCGGCATATCGCGCTTCGGATCAACCGATTCTTCTGCTGCGAGGGGCAATTGCTCGATGGCGAGAAACAGCCAGACGGCAAAGGGCAACGTTGCCAGAACACCGGAAATGCCGAATGGGAACCACTCTCCGTTGCCTTCCGGCAATTCGATCGCTGCCCCGTCGGGCCCGACGCCGATATTGAGCGCCCAGCGGGAAAAATCCATGTTCGGAATGGCGCTGATCCAGAAGAATACCAGTACCGCCAGCGAAACGAGCGTGATCACCAGCGTCACCTTGAACGACAGTTCCAGCCCGAACACGTTGAGCGACAGGAAGACTGCGTAGAAGAAGATCCACAGAAGCGGCGAATAGGCCGGATCGAGTCCGAGGATCGAGTTCACATAGGCCGTGATGAAGGTGACGATGACAGCAGGCGTCAGCACATATTCGACATTTTCGCAAAGCCCGGTCAGGAAGCCACCCCAGGGGCCCATGGCCGTGCGGGCAAAGGAATAGGCAGCTCCCGTATGCGGCAGCGCCGGGCTCATTTCGGCAATCGAGAAGGTCAGGCCCAGATACATGACCGCGATGATCATGCCGGCAACCAGCATGCCGCCCCAGCCGCCCGTGGCAAAGCCGAAATTCCAGCCGGAAAAATGGCCGGAAATCACGGCACCGACCCCGAGCGCCCAAAGCGACCAGACCCCGGCGTAACGCGAAAGACCGCGCTTGTCGAAATAGGATGCGTCAGCCTTCTTGTAGCTGACGCCAGCAGATGAACTTTCCATTCCCCTTCTCCTGCTCGAAGCAAAGGCCCCGGCCCCAGCGGCCGGACAAACCCATGAACCGGCCGGACCCGATCTTTCGGTGTCCGGTCCGCGCAGCTTTGACATCTCCCAGGAGGATCTTTTTGGTAAGGCCCTTGAAGCCAAACCGTCTTTCAGATCAGTCGCGATCCCTCGGCTGATCCTTTGAAAGCGATTTCTCTGCATCTTCCGGGTGGCAATGGTCCCGACAGGCGACCGGAAAGCATTAACGAAAGATTGACGACAGCATTCTTCACTTTCAGGTTGTCGTCAAATGGAACTTCTCACGTCATCTGTCCAAATTGCGTCCTGCGTGTTCCAACAACGACCTTTGCGACCGGTTATCCACAGCCGCAGCCCGGCCGAATTTGACGATCACGAAAAAAATGCTTTGAAAGCTGGGGCTTATGGCCCGATGATCAGACCCTCGCCTGTCACATACAGTTCACGATACGGCTCTACGAGTCGCCGCCGACACGAACAAACCTCAGGAGGACTTCCGTGCTCAAGAACGCTCATCGCCTGCTTTCGCTGACGACTGCCGCAGTCGTTGCATCCACAAGCTTCGCTTTCGCCGAGCCGAGCGCCGAACTGATCGCGGCCGCCAAGAAGGAAGGCTCGCTGACCACCATCGCCCTGCCCCACAGCTGGTGCGGCTATGGCGACATCATTGCCGGCTTCAAGGCCAAGTACGGTATCGAAGTCAACGAACTGAACCCGGATGCAAGCTCGGGCGATGAAATCGAAGCCATCAAGGCCAACAAGGGCAATACCGGTCCGCAGGCCCCTGACGTTATCGACGTCGGCCTCTCCTTCGGCCCGTCCTCAAAGGCCGAAGGCCTGATCCAGCCTTATAAGGTCTCCACCTGGGATTCGATCCCGGATGACGCCAAGGATGCCGAAGGTTACTGGTACGGCGATTATTACGGCGTTCTCTCCTTCATCGTGAACACCGACATCGTCAAGGAACTGCCGAAGGACTGGAAGGACCTGACCAAGTCCGACTACGCCAACGCGGTAGCGCTTGCCGGTGACCCGCGCGGCTCCAACCAGGCTGTCCAGGCTGTCTACGCAGCCGGCCTCGCCGCTGGCGAGACCGACGCCACCAAGGCTGGTGAAGCCGGTCTGGCGCTGTTTTCGGAAATCAACAAGGCCGGCAATTTCGTACCTGTCATCGGCAAGTCCGCCTCGCTCGCTCAAGGCTCCACCCCGATCGTCATCGCCTGGGACTATAACGGTCTGTCCTGGCGCGACACGCTGAAGGGCAACCCGCCGCTCGAAGTCGTCGTTCCCGAATCTGGCGTCGTTGCCGGCGTCTATGTCCAGGCGATCTCCGCCTTCGCACCGCACCCGAACGCCGCCAAGCTGTGGATGGAATACATTTATTCCGACGAAGGTCAGCTCGGTTACCTGAAGGGCTATTGCCACCCGATCCGCTTCAACGATCTTGCCAAGAACAACAAGATCCCGAAGGAAATGCTCGACGCCCTGCCGCCGGCAGCTGCCTACGAGAAGGCTAAGTTCCCGACGCTCGACGAACAGGCCGCAGGCAAGACCGCCATCACCACCAAGTGGGATAGCGTCGTCGGCGCCAACGTACAGTAATAGCTTATCCGGCCTCCCCGTCTGTCGGCGGGGAGGCTTCTTTTCGTCTCCCACAAAAGCGCTTTTTCATGGCAACGGCATCCTCGTCCTTCATCGACCGACGTACAGTCATCGATTGGCTCGGCATCGCGCCGTTCATGATCTTCGCATTGATGTTTCTGCTGGTCCCGACGCTCTATCTGGTCGTGGGCGCCTTCTTCACACCGGAAGGTGACTTCACCTTCAAGAATATCGCCGACCTGTTCACCCCGACGATCCTGTCGGCCTACTGGATTTCCATCAAGGTCTCGTTTGCCTCCTCGCTCGGCGGTGCGCTGATCGGCTTTTTCCTCGCCTGGGCAATCGTGCTTGGCGGCCTCCCCTCGTGGATCCGCTCTGGCCTCTTGACATTCTCCGGCGTCGCCTCGAATTTCGCCGGCGTACCGCTCGCCTTCGCCTTCATCGCCACGCTCGGCCGTACCGGGCTTGTGACGGTTTTCCTGCGTGACTGGTTCGGCTTCAATCTCTATTCGACCGGCTTCAACCTTCTCTCCTTCCTCGGCCTCACCGTCACCTACATGTTCTTCCAGATCCCGCTGATGGTGCTGATCCTGACGCCGGCGCTGGACGGCCTGAAGAAGGAATGGCGCGAAGCCTCCGAAATCCTTGGTGCCTCCACCTGGCAATACTGGCGCATGGTGGCCTTCCCGATCCTCTGGCCGAGCCTTCTCGGCACGAGCCTACTTCTCTTCGCCAACGCCTTCGGCGCCATCGCGACCGCCTACGCGCTGACCGGTTCCTCGCTCAATATCGTGCCGATCCTGCTATACGCCCAGATCCGCGGCGACGTGCTGCATAACCCCAATCTCGGTTACGCTCTGGCGCTCGGCATGATCGTCATCACCGGCCTCTCCAACATTCTCTACATCTGGCTGCGCATGCGCGCCGAACGCTGGCAGAAGTGAGGGGCAGACGATGAAGATGACCAAATTTTTCGCCTGGCTCGCCATCGCCATCGGCGTCATCTACTTCTTTATTCCGCTGCTCGGCACGTTCGAATTCTCGCTGCGCATGCGCCGCGGCGAATATTCCTTCGATGCCTATGGCTCGGTCTTTTCCGACGTTCAGTTCCAGCAGACCTTTGGCTTCTCGATCCTGATGGCGCTCTTCACCATCGCCTTCGGCATGCTGCTCGTCGTGCCGACCGCCTACTGGGTGCGCCTGCGTCTTCCGCAGATGCGCCCCGTCGTTGAATTCGTCACCCTGATGCCGCTCGTCATTCCGGCAATCGTCATCGTCTTCGGTTACCTGCGCCTCTACAATTCCTCGTCCTATATCCCGTTCACCGGCTCGACCTTCGGCACCAATGTGCTGCTCGTGATGTCCTACATCACCCTGTCGCTGCCCTACATGTACCGCTCGGTAGACACCGCGATGCGCACGATCGATGTGCGCACCCTGACGGAAGCCGCCGAAATCCTCGGGGCAAAGTGGCCGACCATCCTGTTCCGCTGCATTTTTCCGAATGTCATGTCCGGCGTTCTCTCCGGCGCGTTCATCACCTTCGCCATAGTTATGGGCGAGTTCACCATGGCCGCACTTCTGAACCGCCCGGCCTTCGGCCCCTATCTCCAGCTCGTCGGTGCCAACAAAGCCTATGAGCCGTCCGCACTCGCCGTCATCGCCTTTGCCATGACCTGGCTTTCCATGGGCCTCATCCAGCTCGTCTCCCGTCTCAGCAAGATGGCGCCGGCCCGCCGCGCCTAAGGAATTTCGCCCATGTCCTTCCTCGTCCTCGACAGCCTCAAGAAGAGTTTCGGCCAGACGCAAGTCGTCAAGGATTTCAACATGTCGATTGAGAAGGGAGAGTTCATCTCCTTTCTTGGGCCCTCCGGTTGCGGCAAGACGACGATTCTCCGAATGATCGCCGGTTTCGAGACCCCGAGCGACGGCACGATCACCATCAATGGCAAGGATCAGTCGGGGCTGAAGACAAGCCAGCGCAATATCGGCATGGTCTTCCAAGCCTATGCGCTTTTCCCCAATATGAACGTTTTCGATAATGTCGCCTTCGGCCTCAAGGTCGCAGGCATGCCGAAAGCCGAGATCGAGACACGGGTGAAGGAGATGCTGAAACTCATCCATCTCGAACACCTCGCCGACCGCTACCCCTACCAGATGTCGGGCGGCCAGCAGCAGCGCGTGGCGCTTGCACGCGCACTTGCCCCCAAACCGCAGGTCCTGCTCCTCGACGAACCGCTTTCAGCGCTCGATGCCAAAATCCGCGTGTCGCTGCGGGAGGAAATTCGCCAGATCCAGCGCCAGCTCGGCATCACAACCGTCTTCGTCACCCACGACCAGGAAGAGGCGCTGTCGATCTCCGACCGCATCGTCGTCATGAATGCCGGCCGCGCCGACCAGATCGGAACGCCTTCGGATATCTACAATCGCCCCACAACCCGCTTCGTGGCCTCTTTCGTCGGCACGCTCAACATCGTCGATGCGACCGTTGCCGATCCGGCGGCAAACACGATCCGTATCGGCGACAACATCATCCCCCTGCGCGAGCCGATCGGCGCGCTGAAGGCCGACGAAAAGGTCTCCATAGCACTGCGCCCGGAAGCTGGCTCCCTGTCGGAAAGCGCCAAGGGAGATACGGCACTGACCGGCACGGTCGTCTCGTCCCACTTCCTTGGCTCGGTCGTGCGCACCAAATTCGAGGTTGGCGGCAACCAGATTTCCTTCGACATGTTCAATGCGCCCGACAAGGTGCTGCCGCAGCCGGGAGAAACGGTCACGCTGCATTTCGCCGCAAGCGACCTTCTGTTGATCAGGGATTGATATCGGCCTGTTGCCGAACTGCATCGCCATGCCGGTGGATTGACTTAAAGAACGGGCTTTAAGCCTTGATATGCGGCCCCCCATGCCGCATTCCGGTGGGGCTATCTCCCTGAGCGGGAGCCCACCCCGTACCTTCAGTTGAATACAATGTCTTCGATTACCTCATCGGCTCCCTCAGGGGCCGCTCCGCGCCGTCTTACCTCCCAGGATTTCAAAACCCTTGGCCTTGCCGCCCTCGGTGGGGCGCTGGAATTTTATGACTTCATCATCTTCGTGTTTTTCGCGACGGTGATCGGAAAACTCTTCTTCCCGCCGGACATGCCGGAATGGCTGGTGCTGATCCAGACGTTTGGCATTTTCGCGGCCGGTTATCTCATCCGCCCGCTCGGCGGCATCGTGCTCGCCCACTTCGGCGACATGTTCGGCCGCAAGAAGGTGTTTGCCTTCTCGATCCTCCTGATGGCGCTGTCGACGCTCGGCATGGCGATCATGCCGACCTATGCCACGATTGGCGTGATGGCCCCGATTCTTCTCGTTCTGATGCGCATCCTTCAGGGTGCCGCAATCGGCGGTGAAGTGCCCGGTGCCTGGACCTTCGTTGCCGAACACGTGCCCTTCCGCCGCGTCGGTTTTGCCTGCGGCTTCCTGACATCGGGCCTGTCGCTCGGCATCCTGCTCGGTTCGTCGATCGCAACCGTGATCAACACCGTCTTTTCTCCGGAAGCGATTGCCGATGGTGCATGGCGTATCCCCTTCTTCCTCGGCGGCATATTCGGCCTTCTGTCCGTCTGGATGCGCCGCTGGCTGCAGGAAACGCCGATCTTCTCCGAGATGAAGGCGAGCCGGGCGCTTGCACCCGAACTGCCGCTGAAAACCGTGCTGCGCGACCATCTGCGTGGCGTGATCATCTCCATGCTGTTGACCTGGATCCTGTCTGCCGCGATCGTCGTCACCACCCTGATGACCGCGACCCTGTTGCAGAAGATCTACGGTTACACCGCCCAGCAGTCGCTGGCTGCCACGAGTTTCGGCACGCTGTTCCTGATCTTCGCCACCTCGGCAGCAGGCAGCATTGTTGATCGTGTCGGTTCGGGCCGTTTCTTCATCGTTGCGGGTGTCGTCTTCGGCGCGGCCACCTGGGCTTTCTACAGCTTCGCCGGCACGTCGATCACCCTCATGTTCGCCCTTTACGCGATCATGGGTCTATCGGTCGGGCTTGTCGGCGCAGTGCCTTACGTGATGGTGCGCGCCTTCCCGGCCCGCGTCCGCTTCACCGGCCTGTCCTTCTCCTACAACGTCTCCTACGCCATATTCGGCGGTCTGACCCCGATTGCGGTCACCTCGGCACTCGCCATCAATCCGATGGCACATGCCTGGTACCTGCTCTTTATCGCAGTGCTCACTACCGGCGTCGGCATCTACCTCAGCCTCAGCGGCAACAGGGTGGAATCGGCCGCCGGCATCGAAGAACTGACGGCGAGACTGGCCAAGAGCTAACGCCGATCGTCATGCTCGGGCCTGTCCCGAGCATCTGCCAACCTCTCATCAGGCATGAGCTGGCAGTAGATCCTCGGGGCACTCTCAGCTCAAATCCCGGGGCGAAGAAGGCGCCGCATATGGCATATCAAGTACAAGGAAAGCCGGAGAGTTTTGCTCTCCGGCTTTCCTGTTTTCAGCGATAGAACTGTCCGCCTTAGGCCGCGTCGTCCACCTTATCGGCAGATGCACCGCCCGGCACATAGTTCAGCACCGGCCCGAGCCAGCGCTCGACCTCTTCGACGGCCATGCCCTTGCGCGACGCGTAGTCTTGCACCTGGTCGCGCTCGACTTTGGCCACGCCGAAATAGTAGCTCTGCGGATGGCTGATATAGATGCCGGAGACCGACGAACCCGGCCACATCGCATAGCTTTCCGTCAGTTCCACGCCCGTTGCATTGGTCGCATCGAGCAGGCGGAACAACGTGTCCTTTTCCGTATGATCGGGCTGCGCCGGATAACCTGGTGCGGGACGGATACCGGCATAATCCTCATGGATCAGCTCGTCATTGGTAAAGGTTTCATCCGTCGCATAACCCCAGAACTCCTTGCGGACCCGCTGGTGCATCCGCTCGGCAAAAGCTTCGGCGAAACGGTCGGCCAGCGCCTTGACGAGGATCGACGAATAATCGTCGTTCGCCCGCTCGAAGCGTTCGGCAATCGTCACTTCCTCGATCCCGGCAGTGACGACGAAGCCGCCGACATAATCCGCCTTGCCGCTCTCGACCGGTGCGACGAAATCCGACAGCGCCACATTCGGACGGCCGTCCCGCTTCGAAAGCTGCTGGCGCAGCGTGTAGAAGGTTTCAAGCTCGCTCGAACGGCTCTCGTCGGCAAACAGGCGGATATCGTCGCCCACCGCATTCGCCGGCCAGAAGCCGATCACCGCGCGTGGACGGAACCACTTTTCGGCAATGATCTTTGCAAGCATCGCCTGCGCATCGCTCCACAGCTGACGTGCGGCTTCACCCTGTTTCTCGTCTTCGAGGATCGCCGGATAACGTCCCTTCAATTCCCAAGTCTGGAAGAAAGGCGTCCAGTCGATATACTGGGCAAGCTCTTCGAGATCATAGGTCTCGAACACCTTGGTGCCGGTAAACTGCGGCTTCACCGGCTCATACGCTGCCCAATCCACCTTCTCCGCATTGGCACGGGCACGCGCGATCGGCAGGCGCTGCTTTTCGCGCTCGTTGCGGGCATGAGCCTCGGCAACCTTCGCATATTCGCCGCGAATACCATCGACATAACCGGGCTTCTGTTCCGCAGAAAGAAGAGAGGACACGACACCGACGGCGCGCGAGGCATCCGTCACGTATACCGCCTGTCCCTTCTCATAACGTGGATGGATTTTCACCGCCGTATGCACACGGCTGGTCGTCGCCCCGCCGATCAGGAGCGGAATGTCAAAGCCCTGCCGCTCCATCTCGGCCGCCACATGCACCATCTCGTCGAGCGATGGCGTGATCAGGCCGGAAAGACCGATGATGTCGACCTTTTCCGCCACCGCGGTTTCAAGAATCTTCGTTGCAGGCACCATCACGCCGAGATCGATGATCTCGTAATTGTTGCAGGCAAGCACGACGCCGACGATGTTCTTGCCGATATCGTGAACATCGCCCTTCACCGTCGCCATCAGGATCTTTCCGGCAGACCTGCGCTCGTCGCCGCCGTTCAGCCGCTTCTCTTCTTCCATGTAGGGAAGCAGCACGGCCACGGCCTGCTTCATAACGCGGGCGGATTTCACCACCTGCGGCAGGAACATTTTTCCCGAACCGAAAAGATCGCCGACCACGTTCATGCCGGCCATCAGCGGCCCCTCGATCACATGCAGCGGACGTTCCGCCTTCTGTCGCGCTTCCTCGGTATCGGCCTCGATATAGTCGGTAATGCCGTTCACCAACGCATGCGACAGCCTTTCCTCGACCGGCCTTTCGCGCCACGCGAGATCCTGAACCTTGGCTTCCTTGCCCGGTCCGCCACGGAAACGCTCGGCAATCTCCAGCAGCCGCTCGGTGCCGTCGGCGCGGCGGTTCAGCACCACGTCCTCGCAGGCCTCGCGTAGTTCGGCGTCGATATTGTCATAGACGGCCAGCTGACCTGCATTGACGATGCCCATGTCCATGCCCGCCTGAATGGCGTGGTAGAGGAACACAGCATGCATCGCCTCACGCACCGGCTCATTGCCGCGGAACGAGAAGGACAGGTTAGAGACACCGCCGGAAATATGCACGAGCGGCATTCTTTCGCGGATCGTCCTTGTCGCTTCGATGAAGTCGACGCCGTAATTATTGTGTTCCTCGATGCCGGTCGCAACAGCAAACACGTTCGGGTCGAAAATGATGTCTTCCGGCGGGAAACCTGCCTGTTCAGTCAGGATCTTGTAGGCGCGGGTGCAGATCTCGACCTTGCGCTCATAGCTGTCGGCCTGACCCGTTTCATCAAAGGCCATGACGACCACTGCCGCGCCGTA
This sequence comes from Neorhizobium sp. UBA3556, assembly GCA_002376235.1. Lineage (GTDB taxonomy): Bacteria > Pseudomonadota > Alphaproteobacteria > Rhizobiales > Rhizobiaceae > Neorhizobium. The sequence goes on from DFNX01000016.1 coordinate 733,595, forward strand.
ATGGCGAACCAGCTTCGCCTGAGCGAGGAATTTTTCCTCGCCTTCCTTCAGCGAGATCGAGTTGACGATCGCCTTGCCCTGCACGCATTTCAGGCCAGCCTCGATGATCTCGAACTTCGAACTGTCGATCATCACCGGAACGCGGGCGATATCCGGCTCGGCGGCGATCAGGTTCAGGAACTCGACCATCGCCTTTTCGCTATCGATCAGGCCTTCGTCCATGTTGACGTCGATCACCTGCGCGCCGTTTTCCACCTGATCGCGAGCAACAGCGAGTGCAGCCGTATAATCACCGGCCGTGATCAGCTTGCGGAATTTCGCCGAACCGGTGACGTTGGTGCGCTCGCCCACGTTGACGAAGGGAATGTCCTTGGTCAGCACGAAGGGTTCGAGACCCGACAGCGACATGAACGGCACATGCTCAGGCAACGCACGCGGCGGATATTTGGCAACTACCTCCGCCAGCGCCCGGATATGGTCCGGCGTCGAACCGCAGCAACCGCCGACAACATTGACGAGACCTTCGCGGGCGAACTCCTCCACCTGACGTGCCATCATCTCCGGCGTTTCGTCATACTGGCCGAATTCGTTGGGCAGGCCAGCATTCGGATAGGCGCAGATGAATGTGTCGGAAACCGCCGAAAGCTCCTGCAGATGCGGCCGCATCGCGTCGGCACCGAGCGCGCAGTTGAGGCCGATGGTGAAGGGCTTGGCGTGATTGACCGAGTTCCAGAAGGCCGATGGCGTCTGCCCGGACAGCGTGCGGCCGGAAAGATCGGTGATCGTGCCGGAAATCATCACCGGCAGATGCACGCCCTTGGCCTCGAACCGCTCCTCGCAGGCGAAGATTGCGGCCTTGGCATTCAGCGTGTCGAAGATCGTCTCGATCAGGATGAGATCGGCACCGCCATCGATCAGCCCGTCGATCTGCTCACCATAGGCAATCCTGAGATCGTCGAAGGAGACGGCGCGGTAACCGGGATTGTTGACGTCGGGCGAAATGGAGGCCGTACGGTTGGTCGGACCTATCGCGCCAGCCACAAAACGGCGGCGACCGTCTTCCTTTTCCGCCCTGATCGCAGCACGGCGGGCAAGCCGCGCACCGTCGCGGTTCATGTCGTAGACTGCGCCTTCCATCTCGTAATCCGCCTGCGCGATACGGGTGGAGGAAAACGTGTTGGTTTCGAGGATATCGGCACCGGCCATCGCATAACGATAGTGGATATCCTCGATCGCCTGCGGCTGTGTGAGAATCAGAAGGTCGTTATTGCCCTGCTGGTGACAGGCGCAGCCGATGAACCGCTCTCCGCGAAAATGGTCTTCGTTGAAACCCAGTCCCTGGATCTGGGTGCCCATTGCCCCGTCGATGACGAGAATGCGCTCGCTGGCAGCTTTTTTCAGAGCTTCCAGAATTTCCGCGCCATCGCGGCGAGCACCTTCGGGACCGAACAGTTCATCGAACAAGGCAAACACTCCTGAGAGATCAAGGCAATATCCATAATGATATAAAGATACCTTTATGTGATGTCCAGCGCTGACGTCGCATTTACTGTCGGATTTGTCGCAGCGATTCGCCTGTCGATTTATTCATGACAGCTATCGCCGTGATGGCTATAGCCTCTAGGTAAAGTGTTGGAGCACAAGGGAGAAGAAGCATGAGCGAAGCCGGTCAGTCGTCAAAATTCTGGAGCGAGCTCCCCTATCACCGACGTTGGCTGCTCGATCAGGCGGAAGGCCTGATGGATTTCTTCCAGTATCGTGCGATCAATCCCAAGGGTGGCTTCTACGATCTTGATGACGAGGGTCGCCCCCTGCCCGGCGCCAATCCGGTTCGCGGCATCCATGCCTCCGCGCGCATGGTCCATTGCTTCTCGATCGCCTACATGCTCGGCCGTCCGGGCGCAGGCGACCTGATCGACCACGGCATGAACTTTCTCTGGAACGGCCATCGTGACCAGCAAAACGGCGGCTACGTCTGGTCGATGAACGATCACGGCCCGGCCGACACCAACAAGCAGGGTTACGGCCATGCCTTCGTGCTGCTTGCCGCCTCCTCCGCCAAGGTCGTCGGTCATCCGCTGGCCGACAAGATGCTGGCCGATATCACGGACGTGCTCGAAACCCGTTTCTGGGAAAAGCAACACGGCGCCATCGCCGAGGAATTCACCGCCGACTGGGGCGCCATCGATGGCGGCACCTATCGCGGCCAGAATTCCAACATGCACCTCACCGAAGCGCTGATGGCCGCCTACGAGGCAACCGGCGAACAGCATTATCTCGACAAGGCGGAAAGTATCGCCGACCTCATTATCCGCCGTCTTGCAGGCGCCACCGAGTTCCGTGTCGGCGAACATTTCGATGCGAACTGGACGCTCAACAAGGACTATTACCATCCCGACGAAATGTTCCGCCCCGCTGGCACCACGCCCGGCCACGCGCTGGAATGGGCACGCCTCACGCTGCAACTCTGGGTGCTCGGCAACAAGAAACACGCCTGGATGCCCGATGCAGCCAAGAACCTCTTCGTTCAGGCCATGTCACTGGGATGGGACAAGCAGAAGGGCGGCTTCTTCTACACGCTCGACTGGGATGACAAGCCCGCCAAGACCAACAAGCTCTGGTGGCCGATGTGCGAGGCAGCAGGCGCCGCTCACTTCATCAACCAGCATCTGCCACACGATCCCTTCTTCGAAGACAGCTACCGGCTGATATGGAGCACCATCGCCAACCGCTTCATCGATCACAAGAACGGCGGCTGGCATGAGGAACTGACGGAAGATCTCGTACCGGCTCACACACTCTTCCCCGGCAAAGGCGATATCTACCACGCTTTCCAGGCCTGCCTCATCCCGCTCTATCCGGCAGACGGCAGCCTGACGAAGATGATCGGCGAAACGGGCAGCGGCATTTCCGTTTAATCAGTTTATGGCGGCGCGCGCTCAGAGTGCCGCCAGCGCCTCGCGCATCTCTCCCACCACTACCGAACTGGTCCGGTATTGCTGCCGGGCCGCAAAACCGAAGCCGACAAGCGCCTCATCGACAAAAGTCACCGGCAGGCGACATGAAGTGTGAACTTCCGCAACACTGGTTCCGGCAACGATATGCGCCACATTGACAGGCGTAATCCCGCTCCCTGCCATGATCGTAATTCGCCCGGCCGACTGACCGGCAAGCCGGCGAAGCACGCCCATTCCATCCTGCGCCTTCACTGCCAGCCCTGAGGTTAGAATGCGCTCGAAGCCAAGGCCGATTGCCTGCTCCAGCGCCTCATCCGTATCCGGCACCAGATCGAAGGCGCGGTGCAACGTCCGCCCCATGCCATGTGACTGCTCCGCAAGCAAAGCCAGCAGGCCTACATCCAGCCGACCATCGCCGAGGCTCGCGCCAAGCACGACACCCGCTAGACCGCTCTCCCGCGCCGCATCGATATCCGCCAGCATTACATCCCGCGAGGCGGCATCGAAGATGAAATCCCCTGCTCTCGGCCGGATCATCGCGTAAACCGGTACAGGTGCCTTCGCCGCCAGCGCCATAAGCCCCCGTGAAGGCGTCAGCCCGCCGACATCGAGCGCCGAGCAGAGTTCGATCCGCTGCGCCCCGCCGGTAACGGCCGCTTCCAGCCCTTCAGCACTATCGACACAGACCTCAAGCAGCACGGACATCGGCCACTCCCTGGCGCGCCAACACGGCCGCGCCCATAAGCCCGCCATCCTCGCGGCGGATCGCCGGCACAAGCAGCGGCCTATCCAACCGGTTCAGGATGCGTGCCCGAACCGCCTCGTCCAGCGCCGCAATCAATGCCCCGACTGAGGCCAGCCCGCCGCCCACCGGCACGATCGACGGTCCGACCGTATTGATCGCAACGGCCAGCGGATCGGCAACAAGCTGCAGATAGGCCTCGATCGTCTCACAGGCTTTTACGCCTCTTGCCTGCCAGTCCTCGATGATCCGATGGCTACTGCGCTCTTCGCCATGAAACAGCGTGTGCAATTTCTCGATCCCGCGCGCCCCGCCGATCGTATCGACGCAACCGGATTGTCCGCAGCCGCAGGAAAATCGCGGAACGTGAACCAGTCGGCCGCCGATCTCGACGCTCGTATTCAGTGCCGGCCCATGCCCCCATTCGCCGGTCACGCCACCGGCGCCACGTAATATGCGGCCATCGACGGCAATCCCGCCGCCGATCCCCGTGCCGATGATGATGCAGAAGACGATCGAGTAACCGCGCCCGATACCGTCATTTGCCTCAGCCAGTGTCAGGCAATCGGCATCGTTTGCCGCATAGACCGAACGCCCGGTCACTCGAGAGATCGCTTCGGCAATCGGCAGACCGGTCAGGCACGGGATATTCGCCGAAAGCCCCTTGCCCGTCACCGGATCGACCAGTCCTGCCGCCGATAGCCCGATCGGCATGACGCCGCTGCCATCAGCATCATTCGCCAGACCTCGCAGCACCTCTGCAAGCTCGCGCCAATCGGATTTAGGCACAGGCACGCGCGCAAGCTCCACCACCTCTCCCGGCTTGCGGGAGAGGCCGAACTTGATGAACGATCCGCCGATATCGGCACAGAGCACAGCTGCGCTCTGCATCACGCAACCCGTTCCTGCAGCCAGTCGCGCACGATCACCTCGTCTTCCGCTCCAAGCCCGTGATTGGCATCCAGAACCTTCGCCGTGAGTTGCGCCCCGTCAGCTTTCAACCTGTTCTCCAGTTCGCCCACCAGCGGACCGTAGAAATCGTCGATGGCGCTGAGCGAGAGAACCTGCGTTCCGGACAGATCTACCACCGGCCGCTCCTCAAGCACATTCATCGAGCGCAACAGCACCGCCTTGCGGATCGCCTCCGGCCGAAGCTGCATCGTCGCACCCAGCATGTTGCCGCCATTGGAGTAACCGAGGAAAGTCAACCGCTCCGGATCGACCCCATAGGCCGGCCCGATATCCTCGATAAAGGCGACAAAGGCCTCGACCTCGGATGCGATCTCCTTCTGGTCGAATGTCGTCTGGTCAAACCTGCGGAAGAACCGCGGAGACCCCTCATCCGTCGAACGACCGCGCAGGCCGATCAGCATGGCATTCGGCGCGACCTTGCGGCCGAGCGGCAGCATCGCCGTCTCGTTGGCCCCGCTGCCATGTAACAGCACCAGCGTCGAGCCGTCCCAGTGTTCCGGCATATGGATGCGATGCACGAATGGCAGGTCACGATAGACGACCCGCTCCTCGCCCGGCAGGCCGAATTGCGGCAGCATCACCTTCAATGCCTCGTGATCCGCCTTGTAGTGTTTGGGGATGAAAAATCCCGTCCCGAGCGCCTCAACCGTCTCATCCGCGGTAAAGCCCGGATCGTCGGTCGCAACCTCAATCAAAGTGCCGCCCGGCTCGCGCACGTAGAGCGAATAGAAATAATGCCGATCATGCACGTTGATATCGCCTGCATTCTCGGCTTGCAGCGCCTTGTGCAGATCATCGATGGCCTGCTGGCTTTTCGCCCTCACCGCCACATGATCGATTGTCCCGGTTCCCGGTGCAGCCGTCCAGAACCCGCCGGCATTGCGCACGTCGATGATCTGCCCGCTTTCGGACGCCAGCCGCTGGATCGATCCCTCGACCGCACCAGGCACGAAGCCCGTATGCCGTTCAAGAAACGCGGCCGTCTCATCGGCCTTCTCAGACAGAATGGTCGCTCCGCGAATGCCGCGTATGGCATCCGCTTCCGCAATGCCGCCGTCCTTCCACCAGACCCAATCGCCATAGTCATCAACGCCGACGAGCTTGACGATGATCCCGTCCGGATCGGTCAGCCGCAAAACCGGTTCGCCGAATTCCTGTGTCGGCCCGGTCATTTTCACATTGCATTGCAGAGCCCGTGTCAGCCAGAAGCCGATCGCCTCGCGATCGATGGCAAAGCTGATCTCGCTCGGCGCTCCGTGCCCGACGCGCCCGAGCGAGCCATCTTCCCAGGCCAGAAACGTGACCAGCGAACCCGGCGTAGCGGCACCGTCTCCATAAAAAAGGTGAAGCTGCTGCGCATCCTCGAAACCGGCCGTGCGCTTGACAAGGCGCAGCCCCAGGAACCCGACGTAGAAATCGACATTGTCCTGGATTTTCCGGGTAATGGCCGTCAGGTGATGAATACCGCTGGTCATGATCTTTTAGCCTTGGGTGTCCGGGCTTTTACCCGATCGTGTTTCGATTATGGCCTCCGGCGCGCTGGCGCCGAAGCGGCTCACTTGGGTTCGAGCGACATCATCAGGTTGGCAAGCAGCGCCGTGCGCGGCGCAAGACTGCTGACGAAAATATGCTCGTCGAATGTATGCGCGCCTGCCCCATCGGCCCCGAGACCGTCCAGTGTCGGCACGCCGAGTGCTGCGGTGAAGTTGCCATCCGAGCCACCGCCCGTCGTCACCCCTTCCAGCGTGATCCCGAGTTCCGCCGCAATTTTCGCGGCCGTATCAAACAGCGCCACGCCTTCTTGTGACTGGGCAAAGGGCGGCCGGTTCATCTGGCCGACGATCTCGAAAGCGATATCCGGATCGACCGGCGTCATCGCCTCGATCTTGCCCGTAATCTCGGCTGCGGCCTTGTCGTCCGGCACGCGCACATCCACCTGCATCCGGCATTCCGCCGGAATGGTATTGCGGCCCGTGCCGCCCTGGATCGTCCCGACCGACACGGTGATGCCGCGCTCGGGGTCATTCAGTGCCTCGAGCTCAAGCACCAGCCGCGCTGCAGCACGGATTGCGCTGCGCCCATCCTGCGGCCTTGTGCCCGCATGCGAAGCACGTCCCCGCACGATGATATCGTACATGGCGACACCCTTACGGGCGATGACGATCTTGCCGCCATCACGCGCCGGCTCGACAACCAGCGTGTAACCGGCGCTCGCCGCCAGCTTTTCCATATAGGTGCGCGAAGAAAGGCTACCGATCTCCTCGTCCGGCACAAAGATGAGATCGACAGGCATGCGGCTGCCCCTGGCGACCGCAATCTTCAATGCTTCGAGCGCCATCAGCGCCCCGGATTTCATGTCGTAGATGCCGGGACCATAAAGCCTGTCCCCATCTCGCTTCAAAGGCAATTGCTTGGCGATCACCCCATGCGCATGTACGGTGTCGAGATGTGCGAGAACCAGCACGCTCTTTTCATTGCTGCCTTCGGCCCGCGGCGAGCGCACGGTCAGAATATCGCCAAGTCCCAGCGTTCCGGGCAGACGTTCCACATCAAGCGAAGCGGATTTCGCCAATCCTTGCACCCGATCGACCAGCCGATTGACGGCATTCGCATCATGAGACGGTGTTTCGATCTCCACCCATGCCACGAGTTCCTGCAGTAGAGCCTTGTCGTCAATATCGGCAGCTGAAACGGAATTAGTCATTGAAATCCCCTTGCTATGTTCTGCGAGCGTGGGGACTATAACCACGATCCCGTCACGGGCAACGCCCCATGACGATGATCGCACTGTTCACCATTTCAGCAACAATGAAGCTTACTCGTTCACCAATTTGAGAATCAGCTGGTGAACATTGCCGCCATTGTTCATCTCCAGCTTGTCATAGTCGCGGTGCCGCTCGCGATTGCGTTTCGAAATCTCGCCGAGCCTCGCGGTCAGGTCCTGCCTTATCTTTTGGCATTTCGGATCATCCGTCGCGGTAAGCCCGACGCTCACCGCCTCGATCTCCCTGACCATCTCCACGATCATGTCGCCATGCACCCGCTCGTGGCGGCGCACGCCTTCGGCAAATGTATCCCATTTCGCCTTTAGGGCGCCCGGCATCTTGCCGGCCTTCGGCAGCGTGTAGATCAGCGTCAGGCTGGGGCGTGCCGAGACCAGCTTGCATGATCCATCCGGCTGGGGCTGGTAATTACGAGACCAGAGCAGCTTGAAATCCGTATGCGCGATCGTGCGCATCTGGCCACCGACAAGCGGCCCCTTCTCGCCGATCTGTGAGTAAAGCTCGATACCTGTAGAACCGCTAACCGTATAGGTCTTCACCTGTTCGACGGGGGCCCACTGCGCCACGGCCAAAGACGGCATGGAAAACAAAAGCCCGGCGGCCAAAATTTTAAAAAGCATAACTCTCACGGCAATACTCCAGCATCTGTCCGCAATCGTGGTAGAGCCCGACGACACCGTTTTCAACAGCAGCACGGCCGAGGCAATGGGTCAGCCGACCGCGTCATTCCGGCTTATGTCACCCGATCACGGCCTGTGCGATAAATCCGGACCAAGACGCATCTCTATGAATGGGTGACAAAAAGCTCCACTTGTCATACATGTTGAACCAAGCAGCGATAAGCGATCGAACCCGGAGAATCCCGGGAACTATAATCTCCCAGGAAGGAAACGCATCCATGAGCGACGAACTCAACACGGATCTGATCGCCTCCCCAAAAACACGCGCCACGCAATTGAGCGACACACTGCGCCAAGCGATCGCCGAAGGACAATTTCCACCGGGGTCAAAACTTCCAAGCGAGGCGCAACTGACACTGGCGCATGGGGTCAGCAGGACGGTGGTCCGGGAAGCCCTTGCTGCCCTGCGGTCCGATCGGCTTGTTGAGGCCCGTCAGGGTGCCGGCGTCTTCGTCCTTCAGGCCACCCCCACGCCGCCGCCATTTAACCTCTCCCTCGGCCATATCGATCTCGCACGCGTTTCCTCGATGATCGAGTTGCTTGAACTGAGGACAGCAGTTGAAGTCGAATCAGCTGGAATGGCGGCCTTGCGGCGCTCGCCGGCACAGGAAGAGGTGATATTCGAGCGTCACTATGCCGTGCGTTCCTGTCTGGAAGCGCATCAGCCGACAAGCGAGGCGGACTTTGCTCTTCACCTCTCCATTGCGGATGCAACCAACAATCCGCGCTTCCGCGAGTTTCTGACGATGATCGGCAAGAACGTCATCCCTCGCGCCGCACTGCGCGGCGACGAAACTGCGGAAGAGCAGATGGATTACATCAATCTGCTTGTCGACGAACACCATGCGATCGTTACCGCCATTTCCGAAGGAAATGAGGAAAAGGCCCGCGAAGCGATGCGCAAACACCTGCGCGGAAGCCAGTTGCGCTACAGGAACCTCCTTCGCGCCCAGCGAGAAGATGTCAGATAACTTATTGACATAAATTCCGCCAACCTGTACGACAATTTCCGTCTGGAGGAGACATTCAAGAGGAAATTCCATTATGACGCCTGAAGAAATCAAGGCGGCGCTCGGCGCCGGCCTGTTGTCCTTTCCTGTTACCCATTTCGATGACGAGGGGGAGTTCAAGCAGGATAGCTATCAGCGCCATATCGAATGGCTGTCCGGCTTCGAAGCGCCGGTTCTGTTTGCCGCCGGCGGCACCGGCGAGTTCTTCTCGCTTTCGCCGGATGAAGTTCCGACCATCGTCAAATCCGCCAAGGAAGCTGCCAGCAACAGCAACACCGCGATCGTTTCCGGTTGTGGTTTCGGCACCCGCGTCGGCGTCGAAATGGCAAAGGCAGTCGAGAAGGCCGGCGCCGATGGCATCCTGCTTCTGCCGCATTACCTGATCGATGCGCCGCAGGAAGGCCTCTACCAGCACGTCAAGAAAATCTGCCAGTCGGTAGGCATCGGCGTCATGGTCTATAACCGTGACAATTCCGTCCTGCAGGTCGATACGCTGAAGCGCCTTTGCGACGAGTGCCCGAACCTGATCGGCTTTAAGGACGGCACCGGCGATATCGGCCTCGTTCGTCAGGTTACAGCCACGATGGGCGACCGCCTGATGTATCTCGGCGGCATGCCGACGGCGGAACTTTTCGCTGAAGCCTATCTCGGCGCCGGTTTCACCACCTATTCGTCTGCCGTGTTCAACTTCGTTCCCGGTCTTGCGGTCGAATTCTACAAGGAGCTTCGTGCCGGCAACCGCGCCCGTTGCGAACAGATCCTGACGGAATTCTTCTATCCCTTCATGGCACTGCGTGCCCGCCGCAAGGGTTATGCAGTCGCCGCCATTAAGGCAGGTGTGCGCCTGCAGGGCTTCGATGCCGGCAAGGTCCGTCCGCCGCTCGACGACCTGACGGCGGAAGAGGAGCAGATGCTCTTGAAGCTCATCGGCAGCCACAAGAGGTAAGCCGGATGAAAATAGCGTCGGTTCGCACTCACCTTCTTGAACACCGGCTCGATGTGGCTTTCGAAAGCGCCTCCATGCGCTTCGATCGCCGGGCTCACATCTTGGTAGAGATCGAGTGCGACGACGGCACGGTGGGCTGGGGCGAGTGCCTCGGCCCTGCCCGTCCCAATGCCGCAGTCGTTCAGGCCTATGCCAACTGGCTGATCGGTGAAAATCCGCTCGAGACGGAGAAGATCTGGGCCAAGCTCTACAATGCGCTCCGTGACCAGGGCCAGCGCGGCCTGACCGTGACTGCCCTTTCCGGCATCGACATGGCCTTGTGGGATATCAAGGGCAAGCATTTCAACGCCCCCATCTCCATCCTTCTCGGCGGGCGTTTCCGTGAAAGCATCAAGGCTTACGCTACAGGCAGCTTCAAGCGTGATGGCGTAGACCGCGTCGAGGACAATGCGACCGACGTCGCCCGTTATCGGGCCGAAGGGTTCCACGCCACCAAGATCAAGATCGGTTTCGGCGTCGAGGAAGACCTGCGCGTCATCCGCGCCGTCCGCGAGGCAGCCGGCCCCGACATGCGGCTGATGATCGACGCCAACCACGGTTACGACGCCGTAGAGGCAATCCGCCTCGGCAACGCCGCCGCTGAATACGGCATCGACTGGTTCGAGGAACCCATTGTCCCCGAACAGCTTGCCGCCTATCGCGAAGTGCGGGCAAAACAGCCGATCCCGGTTGCAGGCGGCGAGACATGGCATACCCGCTGGGGCATGCGCGAGCCGATCGAAACCCGCGCCATCGATATCGTCCAGCCGGATCTCGCAGGCGTCGGCGGCTTCACCGAAGCCAAGCGTGTTGCCGATCTTGCGGCTCTCCATGGCATCCGTGTCGTGCCGCATGTGTGGGGTACTGCGGTCCATATTGCAGCAGCCCTGCAATTCATGGCGGCAATGGTACCAAGCCCGGTCCGCGTCAACCCGATCGACCCGATCCTCGAATTCGATCGCACCCACAACCCCTTCCGTCAGGCGATCGTCAAAACGCCGATCGAGCATAAGGGCGGCGTGGTGCAGATCCCGAACGGCCCCGGTCTCGGCATCGAGATCGACCGCGATGCACTGAAGGAATTCCGCATGCCCGACGAGAAGGGAGCGGCCTGATGCTCGTTCGCACCCTCTCCGGCAAAGCTCCGAAGATCAAGCTGCCGCAGGGTGCGGTCGATACGCAGATGCATATGTATCTGCCGGGCTATCCATCCCTGCCTGGCGGTCCCGGCCTTCCGGCCGGTGCCCTGCCCGACCCCGACCAGTACCGCCAGCTCATGCAATGGCTCGGCATCGACCGGGTCATCATCACCCAGGGCAATGCGCATCAGCGGGACAATTCCAATCTGGTCGCCTGTCTCGATATCATGGGCAATGTCGCCCGCGGCGTCGGCATCATCGACGCCACCACGAGTGACGCCGAAATGGCGCGCCTTTCGGAAGCCGGCATTGTCGGCGCCCGCATCATGGATCTGCCGGGCGGTGCCGTCGGCCTCTCTGAACTCGAAACGGTCGATGCGAAAGCCGCAGCGCACGGCTGGATGCTCGCCGTCCAGTTCGACGGCAGCAATATCCTCGATCATGAAACGCGCCTTTCAAAGCTGAAATCCCGCTGGGTCTTCGACCACCACGGCAAATTCTTCTCCGGCGTCACACCCGACAGCGAAGAGATCGCCGCCGTCAAGCGCCTGATCGAACAAGGAAACTGCTGGTTCAAATTCGCCGGCGTCTACGAGTCGTCCAAGACGGGCGGCCCGGACTATGCCGATGTCGCAGCAGTTGCCCGCGAGATCGCAGACTACGCCCCCGAACGGGTTGTCTGGGGCACCAACTGGCCGCACAATCTGGCCCGCGAACAGGCGGATTATCCGGACGACGCGGCATTGACCGATACCGTACTTGGCTGGCTGTCGAACGAAAACGCCCGGCATCTAGCCCTGATAGAGAACCCGCAGACACTTTTCGGTCTGCAGGAATGGAGTGCATCAACGAGTTGATATTTTGAACAGCCGGTGCTTGGAGGCACCGGTTTCTTTGGAGGAGGAAAACATGAAAATCACGAAAGCTCTCGGGCTGGCGCTGACGCTCGCACTTGCTGCGACGACTGCCGCACCGCTCGCTCAGGCGCAGCAAGTCACCCTGCGCTCGGCCGATATCCATCCGGACGGTTACCCGACCGTCGACGCGGTCAAATATATGGGCGATCTCGTCAAGGAGCGCACCGGCGGCCGCATCGCCATCCAGGTAATGAACAACTCGGTTCTCGGCGGCGAAAAGGACACGATCGAGCAGACCCGTTTCGGCGTCATCGATATGAACCGCGTCAATGCCGCACCGTTCAACAACCTGATCCCGGAAACGGTCGTCCTCGGCCTGCCCTTCCTGTTCCGCTCGACCGACCATATGCACAAGGTCGTCGACGGCCCGATCGGCGACAAGATCCTGGCCGCCTTCGAACCCCACGGCCTGATCGGTCTTGCCTATTATGACAGTGGCGCCCGCTCCTTCTACACGACCAAGAAGCCAGTCGAGAAACTCGCCGACCTCAAGGGCCTGAAGATCCGCGTCCAGCAGTCCGATCTCTGGATCGCCATGATGCAGGCCTTTGGCGCCAACCCGACGCCGATGCCGATGGGCGAAGTCTATTCCTCGCTTGAAACCGGCGTGGTAGACGGCGCGGAGAACAACTGGCCGTCCTATGAGTCTGCCCGCCATTATGAAGTGGCAAAGAACTACACGCTGACCCAGCACTCGATGAACCCTGAAATCCTCGTCATGTCCAAGGTCTCCTGGGACAAGCTGACCCCGGACGACCAGAAGATCGTTCGCCAAGCAGCCAAGGACTCGGTCGTGAAGATGCGTGAACTCTGGAGCGCGCGCGAAAAGACCTCGGAAGAAAAGGTCCGTGCCGGTGGCGTCAACGTCATCACCGTCGACAAGGAAGAATTCTCCGCCGCGATGAAGCCGGTCTACGACAAGTTCGTCACCGACGCGAGCATGAAGGCGCTGCTCGAAGAAATCCAGGCAGTTCAATAATCGCAAAAATGAAAGCCGGCCTCCTTTGAGGCCGGCTTTCGCATATCCGGCGCAAAGTCCGGAAGGAGGAGGAACAGAACAATGCGAAAATTCATGCAGGCGATAAAACCCGCGCTGGGTGTGGTCAGCCGCTTATCACTCTGGATTGCCGGCATCGGCATGGTCGCCATGACGCTGATCGTCGGATGGCAGGTATTCGGCCGGTATGTCCTGAACGACAGCCCGAGTTGGTCGGAGCCACTGTCGCTCTACCTGATGTCATGGTTCATCATGCTGGGCGCTGCCGTTGGTGTGCGCGAGAGCGTGCACCTTGGCCTCGATATCGTCCGTTATGTCATGCCGCCATCGGTGCAGAAGGCGATGGACCTTTTGAGCCTCGGCCTGATCGTGCTCTTCGGCATCGGCATGGCCTATTACTCGAGCCTTCTTGCTGCAGGCACATGGACCGCCCGCATCCCCGTTCTCGGCTGGCCGGGCGGCACGGACTTCTTCCCGATGATCGTCGGTGGCGCGATGATATCGATCTTCGCCCTTGAACGCTTCATCGATGTCGCGATCGGCGAGGAAATCGCAGCCGACGTGCTCGTGCAGGAGGCCGCATAATGGCCTATACGATCCTTTTCGGCGCCTTCACCTTCCTGATGCTCATCGGCATGCCGATCGCTTTCTGCCTCGGCATAGCATCCTTCGCGACAGTGCTCTATCTGGGCCTGCCGCCGATCGTCGTCTTCCAGCAAATTAATTCAGGCATGAACGTCTTTGCCATGATGGCGATCCCGTTCTTCATCTTCGCCGGTGACCTGATGGTGCGAGGCGGCATCGCCGCAAGGTTGATACGTTTTGCCGCCGGTCTTGTTGGTCACATGCGCGGCGGCCTCGGTCAGGTGAACGTCGTCGCCTCGACGCTCTTCGGCGGCATTTCCGGCTCGGCCGTGGCCGATGCTTCGGCCGTCGGCGGCCTGATGATCCCGCAAATGGCCAAGCGCGGCTATGATCGGGATTATGCGGTCAACGTCACCGCTAGTTCCGCCATCATCGCCCTGATGATCCCGCCATCACACAACATGATCCTCTATTCGATCGCCGCCGGCGGCAATGTCTCGGTCGCCGATCTCTTCACCGCCGGCATCATCCCGGGGATCCTGCTTGCTGCTGCCCTGATGGTCACCGCCTGGTGGGTTGCAGTCAAGCGCGGTTATCCGGCCGACCCATTTCCGGGTTTTCGTCGCGTAGGCTATTACCTTCTCGCCTCGCTCCCCGGCATCCTGCTGATCGCCATCATCTTCGGCGGCGTGCGCTCCGGCGTCTTCACCGCAACGGAAAGCTCCTGCATCGCCGTCCTATACGCCTTCCTCGTCGCCATGCTCGTCTATCGCGAACTGAATTGGGAAGGCTTTATCGAGGCCGTCATGGGCGCGGTTCGTACGACGGCGATGGTCCTTCTGGTCATCGGCACCGCCGCCTCCTTCGGCTGGCTAATGGCCTTCCTGCAGGTACAGACACTGATCATCGCCGCCATCAGCGCCATTTCGGACAATCCGATCATCGTGCTCCTGATGATCAACATCATCCTGCTCGTGCTTGGCACCTTCATGGACATGGCGCCGATGGTCATCATCGCAACACCGATCCTGCTTCCGGTGGTCAAGGCCTTCGGCATCGATCCGGTCCATTTCGGCGTCGTGATGATCCTCAACGCCGGCATCGGCTTGAATACGCCACCGGTCGGGACCGTGCTCTTCGTCAGTTGTGCGGTGGGCGGCATATCAATCCGCGAGGCGATGCGCACGATCTGGCCCTTCTTCGGCGCCAGCGTCGTCGTTCTCCTGGCGGTGACATACATACCGTCCCTCTCGCTCTGGCTGCCAGGCCTGTTCCGGTAAACCAACGAAATGCCTCGGATCCCGCTTCGGCGGGATCTGTCATTCTGGGCATCCCGATTGCAAGAAATTGCGGTTCACGACGCAGGCGCCAGGGTCTATGGTCAGCCGCATTCAAATCGTTTTCCCCATCCGGATTTCATCATGACCGATACCGTTACCAGCCGTTTCCTCCGTTATGTCGTCCTCGATACCCAGTCCGACGCCTCTTCGCTCACCCAGCCATCAACGGCAAAACAGCTTGATCTCGGCAGGCTTCTGGTCAGCGAATTGCAGGCGATCGGGGTCAAGGATGCCGAACTCGATGAGCACGGTTATGTCTACGCGACGATCCCGTCCAACACCGGCAAGAACAACGTCCCGGTCATCTGTTTCTGTGCCCATATGGACACCGCACCGGATTTTTCCGGCACGGGCGTCAAGCCGCAGGTGATCCGCAACTATCAGGGCGGCAACATCACGCTGCCGGGCGACAAGAGCCGCATCATCAAGACCGTCGAACATCCGGAACTGGCGAACCAGATCGGCAATGACGTCATCACCTCCGACGGTACGACGCTGCTGGGTGCCGACGACAAGGCAGGCCTTGCCGAGATCATGACCGCCGCCGAGTTCCTCATCAACAATCCCGACATCAAGCACGGCACGATCCGGATACTCTTCACCCCCGACGAGGAAATCGCCCGCGGGGTCGCCAAGGTCGACCTCAAGAAGCTCGGCGCCGATTTCGGCTACACGCTTGATGGCGAGACGGCCGGCACGATCGAGGACGAAACATTCTCGGCCGACAGTGCAGAAATCCTCATTCAGGGCGTCGCCATCCACCCGGGCTTTGCCTATGGCAAGATGGAGAACGCCATCCGCATTGCCGGCAACATCATCGCCAAACTGCCGAAGAACATGACGCCTGAAACGACCAAGGGTCGCGACGGCTTCATCCACCCGACCTCGGTCACCGGCTCGATGGAAGGCGCAAGAATCAGCCTAATCCTGCGCGACTTCAGAACCGAGGGCCTGAAGGAAAAGGCCAAGCTTCTCGAAACCATCATCGCCGAGGTGATGGCCGGTTACCCCGGCTCGTCGCACACGCTGAAGATCACCGAGCAGTATCGCAACATGAAGGAAGTGCTCGACCACCACCCCGAGATCGTCGACAACGCCATCGAGGCGATCCGCCGGGCCGGCATGTCGCCGGTGCGCGGCAGCATTCGTGGCGGTACGGATGGTGCACGTCTTTCCTTCATGGGCCTGCCCTGCCCCAACATCTTCGCCGGCGGCCATGCCTTCCACTCGCCGATCGAATGGGTCAGCAGCCAGGATATGGAAAAGGCGGTTAAGACGATCGTCGAGCTGGCAAAGCTCTGGGAAGAGCGCGCCTGAGAAACTGTCTGACTTTTCGTAATGATTTCGGGGCGTCAAATCGGGAACGGATTGGCGCCTTGTTCATGATCGATCAGGTTATGAGGATCAGCTATAGGGCCCAAGCAGCCTGAAATATTCCCGCTCGCTCTCGCCATAGGCATCGGCGGCAAATTCTTCGAGCGCCGGTCTGTCGCGCACGATCACCATGCCGCGTTCCGAATAGATCAGCTTGCGGCCTTCCAGCACATGCAGCGCCGTCGTCACGCTCGGACGCCGGACCGCCAGCATGATCGACAGGAATTCGTGCGGCAGGCTTATCTCGTCGCCATCGGTGCGGTCGTGGCACATCAGTATCCAGCGCGCCAGACGCTCGTCGATATGATGGACGGCATTGGAGAGAGACGTGAATGCGCCCTGCACCGAAAGCGCCTGAACATAACGTCCGAGCAGATTCTTCAGGTCGACGTCCTGATCGAGCAGCGATTTCAAAAGCGCGGTCGAAATACGAAAACCGTCACCCTCAACCTGCATGAAGATCGAAAACGGATCAGTCCCTGCATCGAGCACGACGGCAGCGGGTGTCATCCCGTCGCGACCGAAAATGCCGATCTCGGCATGCTGCCCCTGCGGCGAACGGGCGACGATGGAAGCAATGCCTGTTTCGGGAAAATACGCGTATTCCGCCTCTTCATGCGGCTCCGAAAGCTCGAAGGCGCGCGGCAGGTCCACCGCTTCCAGATGGTCCGAGATTGCGGAGAAGGTCGCAGGCGTCATCAGCCGAAGCAGATTGTTACGGACCACCGTTTGCCGAATGTCAGCCATCGCTCATCCTTGATAGGAGAACATGGCCTGTTCGGCTTCCTCTGGACGAGAAGTCTCCGCTTGATTTGAACGATTTCCATCTATGGCCATAAAATTCGCGACACAACCCGCCCGACCGCCTCGGTACGGTATCAGACAAAGGGGTACACGCACGCAAAAACCGTTTATCTAATCAGTATGTTGTAGGGGAAGAGATTCGAATTGGCAGACAAGCTCATTTTGTTGCTGGAAGACCAGCCGCTGATCTCCCTCGACATTGAAGAAGCGCTTGTCGACAAGGGCTTGAACAATTTCATTACCCTCCGCTCCCAGAAGGAAGCGATCGACTGGCTTGATGCCTCGTCACCCGATTTCGTACTGCTTGATCTCTACCTTGCCGATGGAGATAGCCAGCCGGTTCTCTCGCACCTGCGGCAAAACGGCATACCGTTCATGATCTACACCGGCAGCGAAAAACCGCCGGAATGGGATGAAAACCTTTTCGAAGGCAGCGAATGGATGAGCAAGCCGGGTGATCCAGACGCACTGGCAGACCGTATCAGGACCCGGCTCGCTACTATTTAAGCCGACTTGCGGGTGATATCCTCGACATCACCGAACATCCGCTCATATTCCCGCTCGGAACCGCCATAGGAATCCGCGGCGAATTGCTCGAGCGCCTTGCGGTCGCGAACGATGATCGTGCCGCGATGAGAATAGATCAGCTGCTTGCCCTCGAGCACATGCAGCGCCACCGTGACACTCGGGCGGCGCACCGACAGCATGATCGCCAGGAACTCGTGCGTTAGGTCGATCGCGTCGCCATCCACCCGGTCGTGGCACATCAGGATCCAGCGCGCCAGACGTTCGTCGACGGGATGGATCGCATTCGAAAGCGCCGTGAATGCCGCCTGGCTGAGCGCCACATGTGCCCAGCGCGTCAGGAGACGTTTCAGCGATGGCGACCTGTCCATGATCTTTCGCATCACCTTGATCGGCACGCGTGCGCCATGCCCCGGCACCTGCATGACGACGAGATAGGGTGCATCCGCCGCACCGAGGGCGATCGACGACGGTGAAACGCCCTCTCGGCCCAGCAGCCCGATCTCCGTGCGCTTTCCGGACGGCGAGGTAACGACCGTCGAGATCACGCCGGAAAACGGGAAATAGCAATGTTCGAGTGGTTCGCCAGGCGCAGACAAGACGAAGCCCTGAGGAAGATCGATTGGTTCCAAGACAGGTTCGAGGGCCGCGTAATCGTCGTGAGAAAGAAGCGCCAGGAGCTTGTTCTGGTTTCGCATGTCTATCCTTTCTATATCCTCTTTGTTGCGTACAGGTCATCCACCGTCTCGAGCCGATCGCGCGTCCTCTGTCTGAAAGCCTTCAGAGCGTTTTGTCGCTGCGTCTCTCTCGTCCCGGCGGGCGCTCTGGTAACGAGCAGGCTCACTTGAAGTTCCCATTTCCAAACACCACCTCAAGGTTGCCGGTTGCCTGAACGGGATCGGCGAGATGATTTCCGCAGCTTCTTGAGACCATGTTGCTTGACGAGGATATGGTGCGACGAAGGCTTGATCCCTGTAGTGCCCGCCGAACAAGGCGGAGCGCCGTCCACTACCCTTGTCTGACAACAGGCCATACCGCTGCAGAGTCGCCTGAAACCATGACCGCCACACCTCGTGATGGCACCGGCTTCAAATCATGTTTTGCGTCTGGAGGTAGTGATGAGACAGGATCCTTATGAAATTTTGGGCGTCAAGCAGGATGCGTCGCAGAAGGACATCCGAAACGCCTTTCGAAAACTCGCCAAGAAATACCACCCCGATCTGAACCCGGGAGATCGCAAGGCCGAGGAGATCTTCAAGGATATTTCCGCCGCCAACGAAATCCTCGGTGACGAGGAAAAGCGCGGCCGCTTCGACCGTGGCGAAATCGACATCAATGGCGTCGAGCGCCCCACGTTTCATGAGCATCGGCAATATGCCGGAGCCGATGGCAGCGATGCCTTCTCCGATGACGGCGGCTTTTCACAGTTCGGCGGTTTCGAGGATATCTTTGCGAGCTTCATGTCGCGCCGCGGGGGTGCCGGCCCCAACACATCCCATTTTGACGGCGCGCAGTTTCGCAGCAGAGGTGCAGACGTCCATTATACGATGGAAGTCTCCTTCCTCGATGCGATCAACGGCACGACCGCACCCGTCTCGCTCGGCCCTGGTTCATCGCTCGACGTAAAGATCCCCGCGGGCACCCGCGACGGGCAAGTCCTGCGCCTGCGCGGCAAGGGCGGGAAAGGCACGACCAAGGGTCAGGATGGCGATGCCCTCATCGAGATCAAGGTCAAACCGCACACCTTCTTCAAGCGCGACGGCAATGATATCCGCGTGGAAATCCCGATCACCATTCGCGAAGCGGTGCTTGGTGGCAAGATCAAGATCCCGACCCCCGGCGGTTACCTGAACGTGACGCTAAAGCCCAACACCAATACCGGTACGACGCTGCGCCTCAAGGGCAAGGGCGCCCCGAAGACCGGCGACGGACATGGCGATCTGCTCGCAACGGTGAAGATCGTCCTGCCGGAAAAGCCGGATCCTGATCTTGCGGCATTGATGGAGACATTGCCGGAAAAATCCAACGAAGATCCGCGCAAGCATCTTAACCTTTAAGCAAGATGGAACTTTATAAGTTATTCAAGCGTCGTGTACGACGAAAGCCATGCTTGAAATATCTGGACCGGATGTCATCCTGCACCGGTCCACGTATGACACTGTAAAGGTAACATGACGGAAGCCGAGTATCTGAACGACTGTCCGACTATCCTCCTCCTAGAGGATGATCTTCTACTAGCGATGGATATCGAAGATCATCTACTGCAAACCGGCCACAAGATTATAGGCCCCTTCGGCAGGATCGCCGACGCGATGGATGCAATCCCGCGCAACGATCTGGCCGGCGCCATCGTCGATCTCAATCTCCAAGGTGAGTTGTCGGTGCCGGTCATCGAGATGCTGCAGGAACGGGATGTACCGGTCATCATCTGCAGCAGCCACGCCGAATTGCCGGAACTCAGGAACAAGCTGAAAGGCCTGCCCATGCTTCCAAAGCCGTGGCATCCGCAAAAGCTCAACCGGCTGGTCGAAGAGACGTTTGGTTCGATCCGCGCCGCGTGAAGTGGCGTCGGCGCAGAAACAGGTTGTATCCGGCGCCGATGTCACTACGCAGGGATATTAAAGGCTGCTAGAGAATTTCTGCGCCATCCAATAACCGGCGGCCGCCGAAACGGACGTCAGAACAGTTCCCCATGCCATATCGACGATGACGACAATCGGTGACCAGTTTTTCAGAGTGGCCAGGTTCGTCATGTCATAGGTGCCGTAGGCAATGAATCCGAGAATGGCGCCAGCGATGGCAGCCGTCGTCCAGTTGCCCGACACAAGTGCCGGCTGGACGGCAAAATAGACGATGCCCGCGACATAGAAGAGGTAGAAGATCCCTGCAGCTATGAAGTTCGGCTGATCCAGCAACAGGCTGCCGATCCGGCTTCGATAGAACCCGGTCGCCACCTTACCCAGCCAGAGAAAATCGAGGCCGAGAAAGGTGACCACGGTTCCGACATAGGCGAGTATGTAGGTCATCGTCCCTCCAGTCAGATCTTCAAAATCGGCTGGATCAGCCGCACAATCCAGCTCGAGAATTTCAGCGGCGCTTCAGTCACCGCCAGGCAGATGCAATCCTCACCCTCGGTGGCGGTCGGCGTATGCAGGAGGTCACCGTCAGCTTCCTCGATGTCACCGCGCGCAAAAAGGTCGTCGCCGTCGCGAAAACTGCCGGCCAGAACCAGCGTCAGTTCTCGCCCCTCATGTGTGTGCTCCGGCACCGGCTTTCCCGCCGGAATGCGCAGCAGCCGCACCTGCGTCTCAGTATCCTTTGTGTCTATCAGGATCTGGTAGGCGCCGCGCCCGAGCGCCCGCCATTTGAGATCGGCAAGATCCCCGCCGACATAGGATCGAAGCGGTTCGGGAAGCACTGCTTTAGATTTCGCAGTTGTAGCGACATGAGGCTTGATCTCCTCGACCTTGATATCGATCGTCCGAGCCTTGAAGCGCGCCCAGGCGTCGTCCTCGCTGGCGCTTTCGCCTGCCTTGTCCAGAAGCGCTCCAGCCGCTCCCTCCATCGTGTAAAGCCGCTGGCGACATTCGGGGCAAAGCGCCAGATGGCTCGCGACCGCCAGGCTCCACCCTTCCGAAAGGCTTCCCGATGCATAGTCGATCAGGAAGTCATCGCTGATGTGATGTTTCACGCTCATAGCCGCCCCTCCAGCGAGGAACGCAGCTTCTCGAATGCAAGCCGTATGCGTGACTTCACGGTTCCGAGCGGAACGCCGAGATCACGGGCAATCGTGGAGTGCGACGCCTCGTCGAAAAACGCCCGACGCAACACATCAAGCTGCTCCTCAGGCAAGGTCGCCATCGCACCGCGCAACAATTGCGCTTCCTGGATCTGCTGGAATTCCTGATCCGCGGGGGCGACGTCGTCAGCGACGAAGGCCGGATCATTGACGTCGAATTCCGGACGCTTGCGCCTGAAGGCATCGATGCGCACATTGCGTGCGATTGTGTAGATCCATGCAGAAACGTTGCCGCGTGCAGGATCGAATTGCCCGGCCTTGTTCCACACTGCAGTCATGGTTTCCTGCATCAGCTCTTCGGCAGCCTGCCGGTCCTTGGTCTTGGCTGCCATGAAGCTGCGCACGCGCGGAGCATAAAAACGGAAGATCGCTTCGAACGCATCGGCGCTACGCTCCCGTGCGACGATGGAAAGGAGCCGCACCATCTCGGCTTTCGCGAGATCGTCGGCCGCCAAGCCACCGGAGTTTTTCTTGTTCATCCCGAGCCCATGCGCTGCTTGTCCCGTCCGCCTGGCAGGCGACGGTCGGCGTATTTGCCATTTATCAAGCGAGATAGGCGAGCTCAAGTTCATGGCAAGCTTTACGAAGGACTTACGAACGCGGATCACAACCCTTGGGATTTTTTTAAAGAGATCCGATTGCCGCCCTGGTTCGTATTGAAAAGCAGAAAAGCGCGAGGATGCTGGGATGACGCCTTTGACTGGGAATTTTGGACGGGAAGCGAAAAGGATCGCAGTCATCGGATCAGGCATCAGTGGCCTGTCCTGCGCATGGCTATTGTCCAGGACCAATGACGTCACCCTCTACGAAGCTTCCGACCGGCTGGGCGGCCACGCCAATACCGTGAATGTCGAGATGGATGACCGCAGCATCGCGGTCGATACCGGCTTCATCGTCTATAACGAGACCAACTATCCGAACCTCGTGGCATTGTTCGACCAGCTGAACGTGCCGACGATTGCTTCGGATATGTCATTTGCAGCATCCATGGATGACGGCGGGTTTGAATATAGCGGCACCGGTCTCAAAGGCCTGCTCGGCCAGAAACGGAATATCCTTCGCCCAAGATTCTGGGCCATGCTGCGCGACGTTTTCAAATTCTACAAACATTCCCCCGCCCTTCTAGATCAGCCGGATATGCGGGAGGTCACCCTTGGCGACTATCTTCGCCAGGCGGGCTACTCTGCGTCCTTCATCAACGATCACCTGATGCCGATGGGAGCCGCCATCTGGTCGACAACGGCCAGGGAAATGCATGATTATCCCCTGCACGCCTTCCTTCGCTTCTTCGTCAACCATGGCCTACTGCTTCTCTCCGGCAGGCCGCAATGGCGCACCGTTGAAGGTGGCAGTCGGGAGTATGTCACGCGCCTAGCCGCCGATTTCGGCGGAACGATCAGGCTTTCCGCTCCTGTCGCCTCGATCCGCCGCGCCGCAAACGGCGTAACGGTGACCGACGGGAACGGCCATTCGGACGAATTCGATGATGTGGTGGTTGCAGCCCATGCGGATGAAGCCCTGAACATGCTGGCAGATGCCGACGACCGCGAACGGGATCTGCTTGGCGCGTTCGGTTACACCCGCAACAAGGCGGTCCTGCACAGCGATCCGGCCTTGATGCCGAAACACCGCAATGTCTGGTCGAGCTGGAACTATCTGAGCGGCACGCAAGGCAACCGCGATCAGCAGCTCTGCGTCACCTACTGGATGAACAGGCTTCAGAAGCTTCCCACGGACCGGTCTCTCTTCCTCACGCTCAACCCCAACAGGGAACCGCAGCCAAAGCTGATCTACGGCACCTATGACTATACCCACCCCCGCTTCGACACGCGCGCCCTGAAAGCCCAAAACGATCTTTGGCAACTTCAGGGCCGCAACCGCACCTGGTTCTGCGGCGCCTATTTCGGCAGCGGCTTCCACGAAGATGGCCTGCAATCCGGGCTGGCGGTCGCCGAAGCCCTTGGCGGCAACCGCCGTCCGTGGAGCGTCGAAAACGAATCCGGCCGGATCAGCATCCGGGATTTTCGCGAGGCCGCCGAATGAGCCTGACCTCCAGCATCTATGCGGGCGCTGTCGTCCACGCCAGGCTGCGGCCGAAAAAGCATAACCTGCGCTACAGCGTCTTTTCGCTGTTGCTTGATCTCGACGAATTGATGTTGCTGGATAGGTCGCTGCGCCTGTTCGGCGTAAACCGGCGAGGCTTGTTCAGCTTCTGGCAAAAGGACCATGGCGACGGCACCCCGAATGGCCTCAAGGAATGGGTTGCGGGCCAGCTCTCGAATGCCGGGATAACCACGGATGGCCTCAATGTTAGGGTACTCTGCTATCCGCGCATCTTCGGCTACGTCTTCAATCCCCTCACCGTCTATTTCTGCTATGGCCCTGAAGGCGAACTGCGCGCCGTCATCTACGAAGTCTGCAATACCTTCCACGAGCGCCACGCCTACATCATCCCCGCAGATGACGAGGAGGATGGGCAGATAAGCCATTCCTGCAGCAAGGACCTTTACGTTTCGCCCTTCGTGCCGATGAATTGCCACTATGATTTCACGGTGAGGACGCCCGCGGATCATGTGAAGATTGCAATACGGGAATCTGACGCTGACGGCATGTTTCTCTATGCGATGTTTCAAGGCAAACAACAGCCTCTCACCGATCGCAGCCTGGCGACCGCCTTTCTCAGATATCCGCTGATGACGTTCAAGGTGACGGCCGCCATTCACTGGGAAGCGCTTCTTCTGTGGTTGAAACGAGTGCCGCTGCACCGTCACGCACACGCAGCTTCACCACGAGCCTCGACCATCGTAGCCCACCACCACAGCCCACGGACGGAGACTCGCTAATGTCGGATGTCGATCACAAGCTTGAAATGCCGGTACCGTCCTTTTCGCTTGTCGAAAAAATTCTCTGCCGCTGGGCCAGTCGCCTGGTCGTGGGTCAACTGACGCTCCGCTTTCCAAGCGGTCGCGAAGCACGTTTCGTCGGAGAGACGAGTGGCCCCACCGCCACGATCGAATTCAAGACCATGCGCCCCCTTCGCCGTCTGGCCGCGGGTGGCAGCCTTGGCTTCGCCACGTCCTATCTCGAAGGCGATTGGGAGACACCGGATCTTGGCGCGGTGCTGGATTTGGCTATTGCCAACGAGGCTCGCTGGCACGGGATGATGAAGGCAAGCCCCCTGGCGGCATTCGTCGCCCTCATCCGCCACCGGCTGAACCGCAATTCGAAAGCCGGCAGCCGCCGCAACATCGCCTATCACTACGACCTCGGCAACGAATTCTACGGCCTGTGGCTCGACGAAACAATGACCTATTCCTCTGCCATTTTTTCCAACCCGCGCGAAAATCTCGCCGATGCGCAGAAGACCAAGTACCGTCGCATCATCGAGGAATTACAGATCGGCAGAGACGACCATGTGCTCGAAATCGGCTGCGGCTGGGGCGGTTTTGCAGAAGAGGCTATCCGCGCAACCGGATGCCGCGTCACCGGATTGACGCTCTCGAAGGAACAGGCCGCATTCGCCGAAGCGCGGCTACGGCAGGCAGGCTTTGAAGACCGCGCCGATATTCGTCTGGAAGATTATCGCGACTGCGAAGGCACCTTCACCAAGATCGTTTCGATCGAGATGTTCGAGGCGGTCGGCGAAGAGAACTGGAAAACCTATTTCGACCGGGTCAGATCGCTGCTGTCTCCGAAGGGGCAGGCTCTCATTCAGGTCATCACCATCGCCGAGGAACGGTTCGCCCATTACCGCAGCCATGCGGATTTCATCCAGACCTACATCTTTCCAGGCGGCATGCTGCCCAGCATCACGGCGTTCGAAGCCACAGCACGAGGCTCAGAGCTTTCGGTCGAGGATCGCTTCTGCTTCGGCCGCGATTACGAGCGTACCCTGCTTTCGTGGGACAAGACGTTCAGGGAGAACTGGCAGAGGATAATGTCGCACGGCTTCGACGAACGCTTCTTCCGCATGTGGCATTACTACCTGCAATATTGCGCCGCCGGTTTCCGCACCGGCCGCCTCGATGTCGTACAGTTCAGGCTTGCCCGGTAATCCATGCGATGTGTGGTTCCTGTTGCCCTTCGCGCCTGGACATCTTCGATCATGTGATCGCGACTCAGAACTCACACCATCCGCAATGTCACTTCACAGGGACAGCATCCTTCGGCCTCCGTTCGATGAAGCGACGCGCCAGCAGCCAGCAGCCCGCGGCCCAGACGGCACCCGCGCACCAGCCGCCCAAAACGTCAGTCGGGTAATGGACGCCGAGATAGAGACGGGACAGACCGACGATGAGCGTCAGAAAAATACCGGCGGCCATCAGGAATATCCGCGTCGCGCGATATTGTTCAGCCCGCGAAAGCAGCGCCGCCAGCGTCAGATAGGTGACGGCAGAAAGCATCGCGTGGCCGCTTGGAAAGCTCATGTCATGAACCTCCACCAGATGCGGCACGATATCCGGACGAGGCCGTGCAACGCCGAGCTTGAGCGCGCTGCTCACCAGCCAACCGCCGGCGATCGATAGAAACATGAAGACGGCAATTGCCGTCTGGCGGGCTAGAAGAAGATAGACGACAGCGAAAATGGTCATCAGCGACAGAACCGTGACCCCACCGAGCGCCGTGATATCGTCGACTGCATGCGTCACCCAGGATGGTGCGATCGGCACGGCAAGGTCCGTCGCCTGCCTCAGCGCCAGCAGAATTTCCTCGTCGAAGGCATGCGTGTCCCCCTCCATCACCTCTCCGGTCAGTGTCAGAAACGCGAAGATACCACCAGCCATCAAGGCAAACACGATGAGGCCGATGGGTTCGAACGTCATGAACCGGTCGATGAACCTCTGACGGATACGCTGATTGAATGGCATGCTCTCTCGCTGGCTTATTGAGTGTCCTGTCTAGATAGGACAAAGGCGCCACCACACAAGAATTCGACGCGCCATCCTGTTCATATTGACCTGTGGCGCGTCCTGACGATCATCTGCGCCTGCGCCAACCCGCTTGCGCTGATTCTGAGGAAGGTAGACCTGAAATTCGGATGCAGCCCCGCGCTTGAGGAAAACGAGGTCGGCGAAAAGATGATCGGACGGACAGAAGGAGGATTCTATGCCGCAAACCATGCTTTCCGTCTCCACCCAAGGCCAGGGGCTTTACGAATTTACGGATCAGGCCGACGCCTTCGTCCGCAACCACCATATCGGCCAGGGGCTGTTGACGGTCTTTGTCCGCCACACATCCTGCTCACTGCTCATTCAGGAAAATGCCGATCCCGATGTGCAAAGGGATCTCAAAACCTTTTTCGGCCGACTGGTCCCTCCATCGATCCACCCCGACATGAGCTGGGTGGTTCACACGGCCGAAGGACCGGATGACATGCCGGCACATATCAAGGCAGCACTGACGGCCGTCTCTATCGGCATTCCTGTGAATGGAGGCCGCCTCATGCTCGGTACCTGGCAGGGAATCTACCTGTTCGAACACCGCGATCGGCCGCATCGCCGCGAGATCATTCTTCACCTCTCTGCCTGAGCGGAGGTTGTCGCCGCGGTGAACAGAACCTGAATGCTCCCTTGGGAATATGTTCAGGCTGCCAACCCTAATCTCCGGACATCGCCTGATATGGCGAAAAGAAAAACTGCTGCAACCGGAGGATCATCCATGACCAGTTTGCTCACCAGGATCGGCCTTGCCGCGATCGTCGCCTTCACCGGCATCTCCGCCACTGCGTCCACCGCAGCCGCTTCGGATCGCGGCTTCGGCATCAACGGCAATGGCATCTACGTGCAATATTACGACCGCCATCACGATCGTGACCGCGACTGGCGCCGCCACCATGGCCGTCCGGGCTGCTCTCCGGCACGCGCGCTCGACAAGGCCGAGCGCATGGGCCTGAGGCGTGTCCGTGTCGTTGACGCTTCCCGCCGCGCCATCGTCGTTGTCGGTCGCGACCGCCATGGCCGGGATCGCGTGGTCTTCGCCAACGAGCGTGGCTGCCCGGTCATCCGTCGCTGATGCGAGAACCTCCGGTTAGAGCGTGACACGCAAAAGTATGCCGCAGTTTTGCGCAAAGACATGTGCAAAAACAAAGACCTAAAGCGTGAAGTGCAAATCCAAAGGATCGCGACACGCTTTAGACACCCCTTGCATGATATGAAAGAAGCCGGCCAGAAAACTGGCCGGCTTCTTTGGTTTCGATCCTGAGCAACAGAAATCCTATTGCTGCAGGGAGAACGTCACATTGACGGTCACCGAATAAGTGCTCTCGCCGGCAGCAACCGGAACGGAATCCGCGGCCATTTCCTTCGCCATTGCCATGCGCACCATCGGCTGGGCCATCGGACGAACAGAGTTTTCACTCATCTCGATGATCCGGCCAAGCTTGACGCCGGCTGCTTCCGTCAACGTATTCGCCTTGGAAAGCGCCTGGGCAACGGCTTTCTTGCGGGCTTCCGTCAGTGCTGCTTCCGGATTGTCGTTGGAAAAGCTGATCTGTCCGCCTTCATTGACGCCGAGCTTGACCGATTGATCGAGAAGCGCCCCGAGTTTCGAGAGATCGCGCACCCGCACGGTCAATGCATTGCTGACCTGGTAACCAACGATCTTGCCGGGTTCCGCATTCCCATCCTTGTTTTCCACCTGCTCATGACGCGGAAAGATCTGGAACTGGCTCGTCTGGATATCCCGTTCCTCGACGCCGCGTTCGCGAAGCGCGCCGACGACATTGCGCATGGCGGCATTATTGGCCGTCAGTGCAGCCTCCGCCGTTTCCGCCTGCTGCAGCACCGTCAGGGACAGGATCGCCATATCCGGGACGACAGACACTTCCCCCTCCCCGGATACGTTGATCTGGGCTTCCCGCGGCGGCTGGTTTTCCTGAGCCAGAACACTGCTGGACAAGGGACCGGCAAGCACCATCGGCATCAGGAGTGCTGCGTAGGCGAAATGGGTGATAGGCTTCATCGGTTTTTCCTTGTTCATAATATCTAGGGCCACCTTCCCACCAGATTGCCACTCGGACAATGCGAAGAGAAAGCGGTTTTCTGGCAATACCGAACCCTACCTGCAGCTTCATTGTGAAGCTATTGCGGCAACAGCTTGTTACGCGTGTAGAATTGGGTTAGAGCGGGCATCAAGGTGCGACGAACCATTGCGTCACACCGCTGCCG
This sequence comes from Neorhizobium sp. UBA3556, assembly GCA_002376235.1. Taxonomy (GTDB): domain Bacteria; phylum Pseudomonadota; class Alphaproteobacteria; order Rhizobiales; family Rhizobiaceae; genus Neorhizobium. The sequence continues at coordinate 762,370 of DFNX01000016.1, forward strand.
TAACTGGCAGGGCCTGTAGCTCAATGGTTAGAGCCGGCGGCTCATAACCGCTTGGTTGGGGGTTCGAGTCCCTCCGGGCCCACCATTTCCCATATTCTTCAGCGCCTTAATTTGCGCACGATTGGCACCGCAGCCATTGACTTGAGCACCATGCATGACACCCTCCTCCGGTTTCAGTCAGTAGGCAGAGGGTTCGGCATGGCAGCAGACGCAACGGCACTCAGCACCGATATCGTGGCGAAGCTCACCGATGCGATTGAAAATCTCGACTCGATCCCCTCGGACGAAATGCTGGTCGTGCTCAGCGAAGCGCTGGATGTGATTCGCGAGCTGGTTCATATGCTCGATGAGGCGCAGACGCTGTAAGTCGCCGGTCAGAACTCAGGAAACCGCCTGGCCTTCCATTGGCTGCGCGGCACAGCGCCACCGACTTCGAGGCCGAAGGACACCACTTTCGTCGCACCATCGTCAATCTCGCAACGAAACCGCAGGTCATACCACTGCGCGCCGGCACGGAAGGCCGCGCTGCGGATATCGAGAACGTTTCCCTTCGGCAGCGAATAGGACGGCAGGATTTCCGGCTGGTAGGCGGGAGAAGCATGCCGCAACTGTTCCCTCAGTTCCGTGGTGCAGAGCTGGCTCGCCCGCACGCCGCGCGGAATATTGCCCATTGCCGTCGTCGCCGAGGCATCGAACGTATCCGTCTGCGAGAACAGCCGCTTGGCCTCCGTCATCGGCTTATCCTTCGAGGCTTTATCCTCGACAGGCTTCTTCTCCGCTGGAGGCTTTTCCACCGGCTCGGCCGCAATATCGGCAAGAATGCCCTCGATCGTGCCATCATCGCTGGTTGCCAGCGGATTGGCGTTGGCCGTTTCGAGAGTAGGCGGCGCAACATCCTGCGGCAAAGCGGGCGCCGCTGTCTCGGCCTCAGCGCTAGTCTCAGCGGCAGGCTCAGCCTCGCTCGGTTCTGCTTCGCCCGTCTCTTCGGCTTCCTCTGACGGGATTTCGGGATCGCGATCCGCGGCTTTCGCCACCTCCCCTTCCTCGGCTGCATTGCCGTCGGGAGAGACGCCCGATCCCTTGCTGTCTTCTCCGAACTCGAACACCGGACGAAGAACCGGCAGCGGGCGGCCGTTCGCCTCCTGCTGTTCGTTGTTTTGGTCAGCACTTTCGGTGGCAGGCTCTGGCTGCTGCTGTGGTGGCGGTTCCGCTGCCTGCTCTTCCGGCGGCGGCTGTTCTGCCGGTGGTGGCACCTCTTCCGGCGGCGGCTGTTCAGCTTCCGCCTTTTCTTCCGGTGCCGGAGGTGGTGGAGGTGGCTCGGCCTTGGCCTCTTCAGCGGGCTGTTGTGTCGGCTCCGGCGGCGGTGGTTCCTGCTCTTCCGGCTTCTGTTCTTCCGGCTTCTGCTCCGGCATGGTCAGGTTTAGAGCCTGCTCCTGTTCCGCAGGCTTCTCCTCGGCCGGCGGCTCTTCCGGCGGCGGTACGATCTCAACAGAAACGCTTTCTTCCTGAGGCGGCTGCATCTCAGCGGCAGGAAGGCGCACGAAGAGAGCCACCGCAATGATGACATGCAGGGCGACAGAGGCGGCAATGCCTCCATAAAGCTTGTGACGTGGCTTCTGCGATCCTTCCTGCATTAAACCGATGTAGGACGAAAGAACGGCGGTATGAAGTCCCAGCAACTTACAGCGAACAACAAAAAGCCCGGCAGACTTTCATCTGCCGGGCAATATGCCGATAATTTGAAGACCGCCTCGCAAGCCTTAACTGTCGAGGAAGCTCCTGAGCTTCCTGGAGCGGCTCGGGTGCTTCAGCTTGCGAAGCGCCTTGGCTTCGATCTGACGGATACGTTCGCGGGTAACCGAGAACTGCTGGCCGACTTCTTCCAGCGTATGGTCCGTGTTCATGCCGATGCCGAAGCGCATGCGCAGCACGCGTTCCTCACGCGGGGTGAGCGAGGCGAGAACGCGGGTCGTCGTTTCGCGCAGGTTCGCCTGGATGGCGGCGTCGATCGGCAGAAGCGCGTTCTTGTCCTCGATGAAGTCACCCAGATGCGAATCTTCTTCGTCACCGACCGGGGTTTCGAGCGAGATCGGCTCCTTGGCGATCTTCAGGACCTTGCGGACCTTTTCGAGCGGCATGGCAAGCTTTTCAGCCAATTCTTCAGGCGTCGGCTCGCGACCGATCTCGTGCAGCATCTGGCGCGAGGTACGGACGATCTTGTTGATCGTTTCGATCATGTGCACCGGAATACGGATCGTACGGGCCTGGTCGGCGATCGAACGGGTGATCGCCTGCCTGATCCACCATGTCGCATAGGTCGAGAACTTGTAACCGCGGCGATACTCGAACTTGTCGACCGCCTTCATCAGGCCGATATTGCCTTCCTGAATAAGGTCGAGGAACTGAAGGCCGCGGTTGGTGTACTTCTTGGCGATGGAAATGACGAGGCGAAGGTTTGCTTCGACCATCTCCTTCTTGGCGATACGCGCCTCACGCTCGCCCTTCTGCACCATCGAAACGATACGACGGAACTCGGCAACGGAAATACCGGTTTCGGTCGCAAGGTTCTGGATCTCCGAACGGATATCCGTGATCGTGCGGGTCTCAGCCTTGGCAAACTCTTTCCAGCCCTTGGCTGCAAGGTTACCTATCGCTTCCATCCAGTTCGGATCGAGTTCGGCACCCTGATACTGTTCAAGGAACGAGTCACGCTTGACGCCGTAGGATTCGGCCAGACGCAAGAGGCGGCCTTCGTTCTGCATCAGACGCTTGGAAATGTCGTAGAGCTGCTCGACAAGGCTGTCGACGCGGTTCTGGTTGAGCGACAGCGACTTCACCGCCGTAACCAGTTCGTCCTTCAGTTCCTTGTAGCGCTTCTCCTGCCCTGAGGACAGCGTGCCCGAACAGGAGAGATGCGCCTCGACCTGCTGGTCCTGAATCTTGCGCAGCTTCTTGTAGGTATCAGCGATCAGGTCGAGCGTTTCCATGACCTGCGGACGCAGTTCCGCTTCCATGGCAGCGAGGGACAGGCTCGACTCGTCGTCGTCCTCTTCCTCTTCCTCCATCGGCATCTCGCCGCCGACCGACGTGATGTCGTCGTCATTGGCAGCCGACATGCGGGCCTTGCGGCTCTTTTCCTTCTCTTCGGCAGCCTTGCGGTCGGCCTCGATCTTTTCCGGGCTCTGGAACTGCGGAGCAGCCTTGGCTTCCGGACCCGAATAGGTCGTTTCGAGATCGATGATCTCGCGCAGAAGCGTCGTGCCCTCGTTGAGTTCGTCGCGCCAGATGATCAATGCCTGGAAGGTCAGCGGGCTTTCGCACAGGCCACCGATCATCGTCTCGCGGCCGGCCTCGATGCGCTTCGCAATCGCGATTTCGCCTTCACGCGACAGAAGCTCGACCGATCCCATCTCGCGCAGATACATGCGCACCGGATCGTCGGTGCGGTCGGTCGGCTCTTTCTTCTTGACGGTCGCAACGGCGGTGCCGCCGGACGTCGCCAGTTCGCCGCCTTCGCTTTCGTTGTCGTCGCTGTCGGAGCTGTCATCGTCGTCGCGAGCGGCGCCTTCTTCGGCTTCTTCGTCCTCGACAACATTGATACCCATGTCGGACAGCATCGCCATCGTGTCTTCGATCTGCTCCGAGGTCACTTCCTCAGAGGGCAGAACCGAATTCAGCTCGTCCATGGTCACATAGCCGCGTTTTTTCGCGGCCTTGATCATCTTCTTGACCGCGTCATCAGAAAGATCGAGAAGCGGACCGTCATGCGAGGCTTCGCGTTCGTTCTCGGCTTCTTCGTTTTCTTTGACTTTTGTTGCCATGTATTTCGTCACTTTCCCTGAACGCCACTGCGCCGCACCAGATGGGCCACGTTTATGGCTGGCGGTTTAAGGCTTCATACCCTAACCGCGAATCACTTGCCCACTCGTAACGGAATGACCTTTAATTCCGAATTACCACAGACGACGGTTCTGCACAGAACATACGCCCCGGATTGCCGGTAGTACCGACACAATTGACCCAATCCGCCTAACTTGCCTTGAAATGGTGATTCCCACAAATTAACGATCCGTCAAGCTTTTCCCCGAGATTTACACCGGAAAATTGGAAAAAGACGCGTTACACCTGCCCGTGGCAGGCATGTTCACCAGTTTCGTCGAATATGTAGGCAGGCTTTCCCATAAGACAAGGGTTAACCAAAACGCAAGAGGGCTAAACCGCGCGAAAGCAAAAAACAGAATGAAACGGCAAAACTTCGGCAGTTTCGCATCACATTCTCTAGGCCTCCACAGCCTCCTGACAATCAGTGGCTGACCGCCGCACCTTTTACCCGTCCGGAAAGAACGCCAAAGCCATCGATGATTGCTTCCTGCGCCTCAAGCCGGGTAATTTCGTTCTGGATCTCCAGAAGCGCCCTCATGAGAATTTCCCCGCGCTCCTCCTCATCACCGGTAAGCTCCTCGATTTCGCGCCGCAGTTCCATCTTCTGCAGGCGAAGCTCCTTGTTGCGCGAATGTAGCGCGCGTGTCTGGCGATAGGCGTGCAACGCATCCTGCGGATCCGCCACCTCCGTCGCCGTCCAGAGCCGGGCGTTGCGGACCTGCTGGGTCATGCCCGCCAAAAGATCGGCAAAGCCCTCGGCGACCAATCCCTCGCGAACGGCTTCAACAGAAAGCTTCATTCCGAGTTGACCAACGATCGACAGCAGTGATGACCAGAACCGCTGCAGGTCCTTGTTCTCGAAATCGACAGAGGAAATCTCGTCATATTCATCGAGCAGCAATTGCGGGTGGTTTGCGATCGTCAGCGCCAGTACGGTTTCGCGCAGCGGAGGCCGGGCCTGAGACGAAAGCTTCAGCATCTGGTTCAGCCTGGCGCTTCCGGCGGTTCCGCTTTCGATCATCGCGCCGGCCACGACCGATCCGCCCTGCGGCGCTCCGCCGCGTCCGCCCTTGCGCCCCGGTCCAGCATTATTACTGTTACGCTGAAAATTCTGGCGACGGTCGCCACCAGCCCCGCCAGACTGGTTGAAGAAGGAGCCAAGCCGGCCGCGAATATCCTGCTGATAATGGTAACGCACGCTTTCGTCGCCAATCACCGAGACGATCTGCTTCAGCCGCGCGTCGAGTTCCGCCCGCCGTTCCGGCGTATCGAAGACAGAGCCTGCGGTCTCGCGCTGCCAGATCATATCGACGAGCGGTCGCGCCTCCGACAGAACCCGGTCGAATGGCTCCCTGCCCTCGTTCTTCACCAGATCGTCCGGATCCTTGCCATCGGGAAGCAGCGCGAAACTGACAGACTTTCCGGGCTTGATCGCCGGCAAGGCAAGATCGGCGGCACGATTGGCCGCACGAATACCCGCACCATCGCCGTCGAAGCAGAGCACCGGCTGCGGCGTCACCTTCCAGAGAAGATCGAGCTGGTTTTCCGTCAGCGCCGTGCCGAGCGGTGCAACGGCATTTTCGACGCCCGCCTGATAAAGCGCGATGACGTCCATATAGCCTTCGACGGCGATCAGCGTGCCGCTCTGCTTCCGGTCACCGAGAGCCTGCGCTGCCCGCCTTGCACGCGCAAAATTGTAGAGCACCTGCCCCTTGTGAAAGAGTTCGGTATCCGGCGAGTTCATGTATTTCGCCATCGCGTCCGCCGCCATCGCGCGGCCGCCGAAGGCGATCACCTTTTCGCGCGACGACAGGATCGGGAACATGATGCGATCGCGGAAATAATCGTAGGAGACCGGAATATCCGCCCCGTGCCGCACGAGACCGCAAGCCTCGATCTGCTCCTTCGGTACGCCCTTGCCCGCAAGATATTCTTTAAGCGCATTGCGGCTTTCCGGCGCATAACCCAGACGGAACGTCTCGATCGTTCGCCCCGTCAATCCGCGATCGCGAAGATAGGCCCGCGCCTTGGCGCCATTGGCACTCTGCAGCTGATCCTGAAAATAGAGCGTCGCCATTTCCATGACGTCCTGCAGCGAGGTGCGCTCCTTCTCGCGCTTCTCCATTTGCGGATCGGGCTGCGGCATGGCAATGCCGGCAAGATCGGCGATCTGCTGCACGGCTTCCGGGAAATTCAGTCCCTCAAGGTCGGTCAGGAAACGGAAATGGTCACCCGAGACGCCGCAACCGAAGCAGTGATACCGCCCCTTGCGGTCCTCGCAGTGAAAGCTCGGGCTTTTCTCGCCATGGAACGGGCAGCAGGCCCAATAATCCCCGCGCGACACATTCGTCTTGCGTCGATCCCACGTCACACGTCTGCCGATCACCGTGGAGATCAGCACGCGGTCGCGTATCTCGTCTAGGAACGTGTTTGAAAAGCGCATGTCTACCCATATAGGCGGAAGTCACGGGCTGCACCACGGCCAAGATGTTTCTTACCCGGTATTCACAGCCCTTTGTAAAAACGATTGCGGCGCCCGCGGGCGCCGCGATACCTCAACACGGCAGCGCTGACCTTAGCTCAACTTCGCCTTGATAACACCGGAAGCCTTGGCGAAATCCATCTGGCCGGCATAACGCTCGCGCAGGATGGCCATGACCTTGCCCATGTCCTTCATGCCGGCAGCGCCGATTTCGGCAACAACGGCTGCAACGATCTCGTCGACCTTCTCGTCGGAAAGCTGCTCCGGCATGAAAGTCTTCAGGATCGCGATTTCTTCGCGTTCCTGCGTAGCAAGTTCGGCGCGTCCCGCATCCTCGTAGATCTTGGCCGACTCTTCGCGCTGCTTTACCATCTTCTGCAGGATCTGCAGGATTTCATCATCGCTTGCAGCTTCCTTGCCGACGCCGCGATTGGCGATGTCGCGATCCTTGACCGCGCTCTGGATCAGGCGAACGGTGGAAAGCCGGCGGCTGTCCTTCGCCTTCATGGCTTCCTTCATGGATTCGGTGAGCTTTTCGCGCATCATCTGAAGTATTCTCCGTCATGGCGGGCAGACATGTCCCGCAGCGCCCATATGAGGGCCGTTGAAGGCGGTGATAGATCAGGCGACGGGGCCGATCAATCTTTTCCCGCCGAACTGCGGCTATTGAGGGTGATTCTTTAACGGATGACATTGACCGCGCCTTAGCCTTTGTTTATTTTCCCGCACCTGCACGACATTTGGATTTGAAGAGCCGCCGGCGATGACGCTTGCGCACTTTTCTGCGACAACATGAACCCCTGCAGCCTGTCTTCGCCGAGACGGGAACGATGGGTCAGAAGGATAGACATGACCGGCTCCGCTCCCTGGACACCTAAGAAGCCCACCGCCCTCCTCGTTCTCGCGGACGGCACCGTCATCGAAGGCACTGGCATCGGCGCGACCGGCAAGGTCCCGGCAGAAGTCGTGTTCAACACGGCGCTCACCGGCTACGAGGAAATCCTCACCGACCCGTCCTATCTCGGCCAGATCGTCACCTTCACCTTCCCTCATATCGGCAATATCGGCACCAATGACGAAGATATCGAAGACCTGACGCCTGCGGCCCGCCGCGGCGCTGTCGGCACGATCTTCAAGGCCGACATCACCGATCCGTCGAACTATCGTGCAGCAAAACATCTCGACGACTGGCTGAAGAGCCGCGGCATCATCGGCCTGTCCGGCATCGACACCCGCGCGCTGACCGCCTGGATCCGCGAACACGGCGCACCGAACGCCGTCATCGCCCATGACCCGAATGGCGTCTTCGACATCGAGGCGCTCAAGGCCGAAGCCAAGGCATGGAGCGGTCTTGAAGGTCTCGACCTCGCCAAGGAAGCCACATCCGGTCAGTCCTCGCAGTGGTCCGAAAAGCCCTGGGTCTGGAACGAAGGCTATAGCGAACTGAAGGCCGAAGACGCAAAGTACCACGTCGTCTGCATCGATTACGGCGTCAAGCGCAACATCCTGCGCCTGTTCACCGGTCTGGACTGCAAGGTCACGATCGTCCCGGCCCAGACCTCCGCCGAAGACATTCTCGCACTTAAGCCCGATGGCATCTTCCTGTCGAACGGCCCGGGCGATCCGGCCGCAACCGGCGAATATGCCGTTCCGGTGATCCAGGAGATCATCAAGACCGACATCCCGACCTTCGGCATCTGCCTCGGTCACCAGATGCTGGGTCTCGCGCTCGGTGCCAAGACCGAAAAGATGCATCAGGGCCATCACGGCGCCAACCATCCGGTCAAGGACCACACGACGGGCAAGGTGGAAATCGTTTCGATGAACCACGGCTTCGCGGTCGACTCGAAGTCGCTGCCGCAAGGCGTTGAAGAGACTCACATCTCGCTGTTCGACGGCAGCAATTGCGGCCTGCGCCTCTCCGGCAAGCCGGTCTTCTCCGTCCAGCATCACCCGGAAGCGTCTCCCGGCCCGCAGGACAGCCACTATCTCTTCCGTCGCTTCATCAATCTGGTGCGCGAAAAGAAGGGCGAAGCGGCTCTCGCCGAACGCTGATCGTCAGATTTTGTGATACTTCCGAATGGCCCGCTTTCAGCGGGCCATTTCTTTTTGACGCTTCACCAGCATCCAGAAACGGACGCAAAGAAAGATGGCGGCAGCGGCAAGTCCCAGCACGAAGCCGAACCAGACCCCCTTACCGCCGAGACCAAGCGGGAAGGCCAGAACGTAGGCACAGACGAAACCGATCGGCCAGTAGGCGATCAGCGCAAGGATCATTGGCACCTTCGTGTCCTTCAATCCGCGCAGCAGTCCCGCGCCGACAGCCTGCAGGCCATCGACAAGCTGGAATGCCCCGGCGATCACGATCAGCGGCGCTGCCAGCGCCAGCACCGCAGCGGCATCGGGCTGCGTCGTATCCAGAAACAGCCCACCCCAGAAGTACGGGAAAGCCGCATAAAGAATACTGCCGACGATCGCGAAGACGACGCTGACGACCAGGACCGCGATCCCTGCCCGCTTTACCCCGAGGTCATCCCCACGACCATTTGCAAGCCCAACGCGAACGGTCGCCACCTGCGCCAGCCCCAGCGGGATCATGAAGGCGATAGACGCCAATTGAAGCGCGATGCCATGAGCTGCAAGCTCCAGCTTGCCGATCATCCCCATCAGCAGCGATGCGGCGGCAAACAGGCTGGTTTCGGCCAGAATGGTGAAGCTGATCGGCAGGCCGAGCACGAGGACCTCGCGAATGATCGGCCAGTCCGGCCGCCAGAAACGTACGAAGATCTCGTAAGTCCGCGTCGCCTCATGCATCTGCACATAGGCGATGATGATGATGAAGCCGGTCAGGTTCGCACAGACAGCCGCAAGCGCTGCACCGTGGATACCAAGCTGAGGTGCGCCGAAATGGCCGAAGATCGTCAGATAGGCCACGACGAAATTCATCGCGAACATGCCGAGCGTGACATAAAGAACGATGCTCCCCTTCTCGAGCCCTGTCACGAAGCTGCGGATGGCGAACAGGCCGAGCGCCGGGAACATGCCCCATTGCGCGATGCGCAGATAGCTTTGCGCATTGGCCGCTACATCCGGTGCCTGGCCGAGCGCAAGCAGGATCGGCTCGGAAAACCAGAGGATCGGTGCCATCAGGGCGCAATAGGCGATGACGACCCAGAGCCCCATGCGAACCGCACGCCGCACCCCCACCTTGTCATGATGGCCGAGCGCCTGCGCAACGAGCGGAATGACGGCGCTGGTAAAGCCTGTGCCGAAGATGAAGACGATGAAGAACACCTGCGTGGCGATAACCACCGAGGCGAGTTCGGTCGTACCCAGCCAGCCGACAAGAATGACGTCGGTCGTGTGGATCGCCATCTGCGCCAACTGCGCGCCGACGAGCGGGATACCCAGGGCAAACGTGGCACGCAGATGCCCGGCCCACGAGCTGTCCCGGCTTTCGATTGCGACCGTGTTGAGCGAACTCGACATTTCAAACCTCGATAAAAGAAAAGGCCGCTTCCAGAAAATGGTCAGCGGCGCAGCACTTTGCCTATAAGGGCGGCAGGTTTTCCGGGCAAGGTCGGGCGTCCATCCAGCAGTTTTTGTGCGGCTTACTTCACGAAACCTGATGGGTCGGAGTGACGGCTGCAGTATCTCGCGATATCCGCGCAACGAACACGATCGCTGCGAACCCCATGAAAATTGCCGCCATCAGATAGGGCGCACCGGCAAATTCGACGATCGCGCCCTCCCCGGTGAACCTGCTGAAAAGCTGGGTGAATATCGCCGGCCCGATGATGGTCGTGAGACTGGCCATGCTCGTCATCGCGCCCTGCAATTCCCCTTGCGCCGACGGCGGCACCTTGGCCGAGGCGATGCTGCGCAAAGCGGGATCGGCAACGTTCTCGATCGTCGTCAAAAGGATGACGGCATAGACCATCCAGCCTTCCCAGGAGAAGGCATAGCCCACAAGACCGAGACAGGAAAAACAAATCCCGAGCACGCTCGTTCGCCATTCGCCGAGAACCGGAATGAGGCGCGGCAGGACAAACACCATGACCAGCGCCGCGCAAATACCGAACAGGCCGAGCGACAATCCGATCTGGGCCTCGCTCCAGCCGTAACGATAGGTCGAAACGAAGGACCATACGGACGGATAAACGGCGTGAGAAAGCCAGTAGAGAAACATCACCAGCAATATCCAGCCGACACCGGAATAGTGGCGCATCTGGCGTAGCGCCCCAAGCGGATTGGCCCGCCGCCAGTCGAAAGCACGCCGGTTGCGCCGCTCCAGAGTTTCCGGCAGCAGGAACCATGCGGCGATAAAGTTCGCAAGCGACAGCAGACCAGCCCCTAGAAACGGCACGCGCGGCCCGAATTCTCCCAGCAGCCCGCCGATCACCGGCCCGATCGTGAAGCCGACACCGAACGCGACACCGATCAGGCCGAAATTGCGCGCCCGCGTCCGGTCGTCACTGATATCGGCAATATAGGCGGAACAAGTCGCAAAACTGCCGCCCGAAAACCCGGCAAGGGCACGGCCGATGAAGAGCATCCAGAAACTGGTCGCGGCAGCGCAGATGAGATTATCGATGGCAAAGGTCAGCACCGAGATCAGCAGGATCGGCCGACGCCCGAAGCGATCGGACAAATTGCCGATCAGCGGCGCGAACAGAAACTGCATCGCCGAATAGATCAGGAGAAGCCAGCCGCCGTCGATCGCAGCAGCGCTGACATCATCCCCGGTCAGTTCCTGCAGGAAGGCTGGCAAGACCGGCATGATGATCGCGATACCGATGACATCGAGAAACAGAATAACGAAGACGAGAAACAAGCCACGGCGGACGGATTTCGGTTCGAGCATCGAATGCCTCTCTCAACATCTCACCCGGAAGACGATCGGATCGCCCAGAAGACTACATAATCGAAAAAGAAAATCAGAACAATACAAGAACATTGCAAATTTTATGATGCGACTGATGATGGAATCGCGGCTATATCCCTCGGCAATCAGGGGGTGAGTGTGATGGTTGAGTTGATCTGGCAGGGCATATTGATCGGCATAGGGGCAACGGTGCTCATGGATATCTGGGCACTTATCCTGCATTTCGTCTACCAGCAGCCCAAGCCGAACTGGGCGCCTGCAGGCCGCTGGTTTCGGCACCTGGCGAACGGCAAGATATTCCACGATAGTATCGCGGCCGCAAAACCGTATCGCCATGAACTGGCACTTGGCTGGATCGGCCATTATGCCGTCGGCATTCTTTATGGCGTCATTCTCGTTCTCATCATGGGACCGGACTGGATGCGCGCTCCGACCTTCCTGCCCGCCTGGCTTCTCGGCATTGTCACGATCGGCGCCGGCTGGTTCCTTATGCAGCCCGGCATGGGCCTTGGCTGGGCTGCCTCGAAAACGCCCAACCCGAAGAAGGTACGGCTGCTTAACTTCGTCGCTCACACGGTTTTCGCACTCGGATTATACGGAACGGCGCTGCTGATCCGCTGAAATCCGACTGATCGCCGTCGTCTGAACCGCAAGGAACGACGGCAACGAGCTACCCGATCCGCCGCACCATCTCAGGCAGACCTGTCGTCGTTGACTTCCCGTTTATCACGACGAATTAACATCGGCACGCAATACCCCTGCCCGACGTTGGGGAACATTCTGCGTCGGCGAACAGATGGCGGTTCAGGATGCGACTGAGTAGGATCACACATCTTGCCTATGCGGTAACCCTCGTTCTCACGGCCATATCGGCCTCCACCTTCATATTGTCCGCGCGAAGCGCTTCGCAGGAGCGCACGGCGATCCAGCAACATCTGGAGTTGGATGATCTGGCGGAAGAATTGGCGATCATCACCGAGAGCCGCACGGACGAGGCACGCCTTTATGTCATGCGCGGTGATGAACAGCATCTGGCACGGTTCTACGTCGATGATGATCAAGAAGGACATCTTGAAGGCAGTATCGCAAAGCTGTCCAGCCTCGGCATCTCGCCGGAAGAAAAGACGATGTTCGACCGCATCCGAAATGCGGCGGATGCGATCGACGCGATCGAGAAGAAAGCCATCAGCACCTATCGCGCCGGCCGGCAGAGTGACGCACAACAGGCTCTTTTTGGCGACGAACATTACCGCCTGCAGACAGAACTCCTGAAACAGGTCGAAGAGGTGAGAGCCAGCGTTACCGCGCGTTCGCAGGCCGCTGTGGAGACTGCCAAGGCCCGAAGCGATTTCTTCGGCAACATTGCCAAATCCATGCTGGTTCTGACAGCGATCATGTTTCTCGCCGTCCTGTACTTCGTCTTGAGCCGGCGCGTGGCGCTACCGCTGATCAGAATGAGTAACGTCGTCACCCGGTTGGCACGCCAGGAATATGACGTCGAAGTTCTGGACGATGGCCGACGCGATGAGATCGGCGAGATGAACCAAGCCATCCAGATCTTTCGCAACAATGGCCTGGAAAGGGAGCGCCTCGACGCCGAACGTCGCAAGGACCAGCGCATGAAGGACCTGATGCTGCAGATGATGCATCGGGTACAGGCCTGCCAGAACCAGGAAGAACTCTCGGATGTCGTCTCTCGCTTCATGCCGCAGATTTTTCCGGATGCCGCCGGTCACCTTTTCATTTTGAAGGAACAGGGATCGACCCTTCACTCCGTGGGACAGTGGTCTGAACCGGCTGCGTCCGAATTGCATTTCTCGATCGATGATTGCTGGGCACTGCGGCGCGGACGTCCACACTTGAGCGAACCAGGCGGCGACGATGTTATCTGTCACCACCTTCACATGGCAGACAATAGCAATCTCTGCATACCGCTCACCGCGCTTGGAGAAATCGTCGGCCTTCTGTATCTGGAAACATCGGGCGGCAGGCATGCCTCACCGGGGGATCGCCTCTACTTCGAGTTGCTGGCGGAGAATGTCGGCCTCGCCGTTGCCAACCTCCAGCTTCGGCATCGCCTTGTCGGCATGGCGAAACGCGACGCGCTGACTGGCTTGATGAACCGTCGCTCTCTCGACGAGACACTCAATCGGTTTGTCGAAGAACCCGGCGCTTCGCTCGGATGTCTGATGATCGATATCGACCACTTCAAGCGCTTCAACGACCAGTTCGGCCATGATGCAGGGGACGCCGTCATGCAGTATGTTGCACGTATTCTGTCGGAAGTCGTAACCGGTAAGGGCGACGTGTTCCGCTTCGGCGGCGAGGAATTCACCGTTCTCTTACCGGGATCGACCGCAATGGATGCCGAGAAGATCGCCGAGCAGTTGAGGCAATCCGTCGAAAGCTCCCCCCTGTCATACCGTGGACGCCTGCTCGATCCCGTCACCATTTCCCTTGGCATTTCGACATCCCCGCAAGACGGCACCGTATCGACCATACTGGAACGGGCAGATCGCGCCCTGCTTTCGGCCAAGAGACATGGCCGCAACCGATGGGTCAAGGACGGCGCTTACGAGCAGGAATGAGCCGAACGGCCGTCAAACCGAGAAGCATACCCCGCCAGTTTCACTCGAGGATGATCTCGGCCACAACGAAAAAACATGCCTGTAAATTCAGCCCTTTGTAGGGATGCCGCGCGATTTTCATCCTCGCCTCGCGAGGTTCCGCCACAATCATCACGTCATCGGGCGGGAAGCCGGGTTCGCGAACCGGAAGTCCTCAACGGGTCTAAACCCGGCTTTCGATGATGGCCGCGAATGCCGGAATGACGGGAATTGACAAGTCTCGTGAGAACAGCAGCAAACGGTCGGGGCAGGCAAATGCCTTCCACCAAACCATTATACAAGACGCCTGCCCCACTCCCGCATAGTAGAAACCCGCCGGTTACCTGGCAGGGCGCAATCTGCTGCGTTAAAATGCGTGTCTGCAGCCTCTCAGACATCCCCGGAGAACGTATCGCAGGCATTCATGTTGCCGCTTTCGAAACCGCGCTTGAACCAGCGCATCCGCTGAGCGGACGTCCCGTGGTTGAAACTTTCCGGCACGACATACCCTTGCGTCCGTTTCTGCAGCGTATCGTCGCCGATCTGCTGCGCGGCATTGAGCGCCTCCTCGAGGTCGCCTTGGCTGAGAAAACCCTTCTGGTCCGTGCGCTTGCCCCACACGCCGGCAAAGCAATCCGCCTGCAGCTCGACCCGCACCGACATCTGGTTCGCCTCGGTTTCGCTCATTCGCTGGCGCATCTGATTGAACTTCGGCAGCACGCCGATCAAATTCTGAACGTGATGGCCGACTTCATGCGCGATCACATAAGCCTCGGCAAAGTCGCCCGACGCACCGAAGCGTTGGGATAGTTCGTTGAAGAAAGTCGTGTCGAGATAGAGCTTGCGATCACCCGGGCAATAGAATGGTCCGGAAGCCGATGAGGCAAAGCCGCAGGCCGAGCGGACCTGGCCGGAAAAGAGCACCAGCGTCGGGTCCTGATAGCTCTGGCCGGCAGCCTTGAAGATTTCCGACCACGTATCTTCGGTATCGGCAAGAACCGTGCGCACGAAGGCCGTCATCTCGTCATTTGCAGGTGTGCTCTGCTGCGTCTGCTGAGAGCCGCCATCGCCGTCAAAGCTGACATCGCCGCCCGAAAGCAGCGTCAGCGGATTGATGCCGGTGATCCAGCAGATGATCAGAACGACAACGATGCCGCCAATGCTGAGGCCACCGCCACCGCGGCGCCCGCCGCCGATCGGAATACGCATGCCCCCACGGCCGAAAGGGCTTCCTCCCATGGAAGCCCCGCGCTGATCCTCGACATTGTCCGACTGCCGGCGACCCTTCCACTCCATCGTGCCCACTCCTTGGCGGCGTTATGTATTAAGAAACGACAATATAGCGCAACGCAGGGGAAAGGCGATGAGGGAATGGCGAAATGCCCTCACGCCACCTGCAGCTGCTTTTTGCTCGGCAAAAATACCGTCAGCAAGCCGATCGCCGGCAGGAAGGAGCAGACGCCGTAGACGAAGATGATCCCGTGGCTGTCCGCCAGCACGCCGAGCACTGCCGCCGCGATACCGCCGACGCCGAAGGCGATACCGAAGAAGATGCCGGCAATCATGCCCACACGCCCGGGCACCAGTTCCTGAGCCATGACGATGATCGCCGGGAAGGACGAGGCCATGATGAAGCCGATGATTGCCGAGAGGATGATTGTGACGGGCAGATTGGCATAGGGCATGGCGAGCGTGAAGGGCAACACGCCGAGAATGGAAACCCAGATCACTACTTTTGAGCCGAACCGGTCGCCGATCGGGCCGCCGACAACGGTGCCGAGCGCAACGGCGCCGAGAAACACGAAGAGCATGATCTGCGACATCTGCACGGAAACACCGAAACGCTCGATCGCGAAGAAGGTGTAATAGCTGCTGATTGAGGCCATATAGGCGTTCTTCGAGAAGGTCAGGATGGTCAGCACGACAAGCGCGACGACGACCGTATTCTTCGACAGATTATGGGCGCCGAGAGCCTTTTTCTTTCCTTTGTTCGCAGCCATGTGCGCCTTGTACCAGCGGGCGATCCAGGTCAGCACGATGATGCCGAGAAGCGCCATGGCTGAGAACCATCCGACACTGCCCTGCCCCATCGGCACGATGATGAAGGCGGCCAGAAGCGGCCCGATAGACTGGCCGAAATTGCCGCCGACCTGAAAGGTTGCCTGCGCAAAACCGTAACGCCCGCCGGCGGCAAGCCGTGCGACACGCGAGGCTTCCGGGTGGAAGACGGCCGAGCCGATGCCGACCAGACCGGCAGCAACCACCAGAATCCCATAGGTCGGCGCCCACGCAAGCAGGAGCAGGCCGAAGAAGGTCGACGCCATGCCGACCGGCAACGAATAGGGATAGGGCTTCTTGTCCGTCACGATCCCGATGACCGGCTGCAGCAGCGAAGCCGTGCACTGGAAGGCAAGCGTCAGGATGCCTATCTGCCAGAAATCCAGATGGAAATCCGCCTTCAGCATCGGATAGATCGCCGAGATCATCGACTGCATGATGTCGTTGAGCATATGGCAGAAGCTTGCCGCCAGAATGATCGGCAGAACCGTCTTTTCAGCGACGGCGCTCGCCGCCGGCGCTGCCGCGTTTTTGGATGTTGCATCGGCCATGGGTATTCCTCCGCGCAAGCGGATGCCGTCTCAGATGCCACCGCCGCGAATGTTCTTGATGAAACGCAGGAATAGTACCGCTCGGTTCGATTGTCCATGACAGCTTTGGGACAAGCGGTACGGTTCAGGCGTCACGCTCCATCGGATCGCGGCCTCTTGGCTATGGAGAGGCCGGCACCGCCGCGGTAATTGGCTCGGCACGTGCCCGCTGCGACCAATATCGCGAGACTGCCGCCATTCCATAAAAGGCGGCCACAACCACAGCCATCGAGACGTAGCCATCGATGGCGTAATGCCATCCGAGATAAACCGAGCTGATCTGGATACATGCGACATAAGCGAAGGCCAAAGCGCCCAGACGTCGAGAATATTCATTCAGAAACAATGCATTGAGCGTGATCAGCCCTACATGGATGCTTGGAAAGGCCGATATGCCGCTACCGAAACCGGTGTCGCCGCTTTCATGAAGATCCCATAGATAGGCCTGATAAGCTGCCGCCGAATTCGCCCCTTGGCTACGGTTCAGGAATGCAATCAGATCGGCAAAACGCTCATGATCTCCAACAACTTCGCCATAGAAGACCGGTCCCGCCGATAGAAACAGTCCTGCCAGAATATTGCCGCAGCCGATCCAGACGAAGGCAAACATCAACAGATAGCGCTTGCGGATACCATCGGCTGACGGCGATGTCGCGACGAAGAAAAGCGCCCCGAAACACAGGACAAACCAAACAACACCATAGTTGAAATCGATGACGAGACGGACCCAGTCGCGCGCCATGAACGAATGGAGCCAGATCCAGGGATCGGTACCGAAGTGCAGCCAGGCGTCGAAATCGGCCTGCGCGCGATCGACCAGAAAACCGCCGCGCAGGACCGGCAGCATGTTTTTGATGGACGTAAAGCTGCCCTGGAAGAACATCAGCACTCCCAGCAACAATATTCCGGAAACAAGGCCGGCGATCCGCTTGGGCGAAAAGACGCGCCGCAACGCCAGAACGCGGCGGCGATCAAAGCGGTGGATCACCAGCGTGAAATCGACAATGATCGCCGCCAACGGCATGATGAAAAGAAAAAGCTTCGTCCATTGATCGAAGTATAGAGCGTGCGACAGCATGGGAAACGAGCTATCACTCCATGCAAGACATATTGCAGCCAACGTATACAAGAATGTTATCATATAGAAATAACAGTCGGATCGCATACGAAAATATACTATTTTGGCGACAGACAGAAGAATTGCACCAGGATTTCTACTAAACATGACTCGCCCCCAGCCAAGAACAATTCATAGAAAATGAAAACACCCCACCAATCCAAGTATTCCCCAGCAGTTAACGATTAATTATACGCCTACAGGCAATCCGCCATGTTTCCTGTCGATTTGCCGATTTATGGGGTTCTCATAGGCCGCACATTTGCCTATAAGCCGCGTCTAGCCAGAAAAATGATGCGCACGTGACCCGACCGGAGCTTCCATGCCCCGTGCCGGTTTTTCGCGCAGACTAAAGAGCGGATAGAGACCATGCCAAAGCGCCAAGATATCAAATCGATCCTCATCATCGGCGCAGGCCCGATCGTTATCGGCCAGGCATGTGAATTCGACTATTCGGGCACCCAGGCCTGCAAGGCGCTGAAGGAAGAGGGTTACCGGGTCATTCTGGTCAACTCCAACCCGGCAACGATCATGACCGATCCGGGCCTTGCCGACGCAACTTACGTTGAGCCGATCACGCCTGAAGTCGTCGCCAAGATCATCGCCAAGGAGCGTCCGGACGCGCTGCTGCCGACCATGGGCGGCCAGACGGCCCTCAACACCGCGCTCTCGCTGAAGCGCATGGGCGTTCTCGACCGCTACAATGTCGAAATGATCGGCGCAAAGCCGGAAGCCATCGATAAGGCCGAGGACCGTGCCCTGTTCCGCGAAGCGATGGCCAAGATCGGCCTTGAAACGCCGAAGTCGATGCTCGCCAACGCCACCGAGATCAAGGACGCCGACCGCAAGAAACACGAAGCCGCCCGCGCAGAACTGAAGGGCAAGCTTTCCGGCGCCGAACTCGACAAGGCGCTCGACGCGCTGGAAAACCAGTGGAACCTCGGCGAAAGCGACCGCAAGCAGCGCTATATCAGCCATGCAATGGCGATCGGCGCCCAGGCAATCGACGTTGTCGGCCTTCCCGCCATCATCCGCCCGTCCTTCACCATGGGCGGCACCGGCGGCGGCATTGCCTATAACCGCTCTGAATTTTTCGAGATCGTCGGCTCCGGCCTCGACGCTTCGCCGACCACGGAAGTACTGATCGAAGAGTCGGTGCTCGGCTGGAAAGAGTATGAGATGGAAGTCATCCGCGACAAGGCGGATAACTGCATCATCATCTGCTCGATCGAAAACATCGACCCGATGGGCGTCCACACGGGCGACTCGATCACCGTCGCGCCAGCCTTGACGCTGACCGACAAGGAATACCAGATGATGCGTAACGCATCGATCGCGGTCCTGCGCGAGATCGGCGTTGAAACCGGCGGCTCGAACGTCCAGTTCGCCGTCAACCCGGCAGATGGCCGCCTTGTCGTCATCGAGATGAACCCGCGTGTTTCGCGCTCGTCGGCTCTCGCATCGAAGGCCACCGGCTTCCCGATCGCCAAGGTCGCGGCAAAGCTTGCCATCGGCTATACGCTCGACGAGCTGGACAACGACATTACCGGCGGTGCGACCCCGGCATCGTTCGAACCGTCGATCGACTATGTTGTCACCAAGATCCCGCGCTTCGCGTTCGAAAAGTTCCCGGGCGCTTCCCCGGTTCTGACCACTGCGATGAAGTCGGTCGGTGAAGTCATGGCGATCGGCCGAACCTTTGCCGAATCGCTGCAGAAGGCTCTGCGCGGCATGGAAACCGGCCTCACCGGCCTCGACGAGATCGAGATCCCCGGCCTCGGCGAAGGCGACGACCGCAACGCCATCCGTGCCGCCATCGGCACGCCGACGCCGGACCGCCTGCGCCAGGTTGCCCAGGCGCTGCGCCTCGGCATGTCGGAAGCCGACGTTCACGAAAGCTGCAAGATCGATCCGTGGTTCATCGCCCAGTTCAAGGCGATCGTCGACATGGAAGAGCGTGTGCGCGAACACGGCCTGCCGACCGATGCGGAAAACCTGCGCATGCTGAAGGCCATGGGCTTCTCCGACGCCCGCCTCGCCTCGCTGACCCACAAGCGCCCGAAGGAAGTTGCCGAACTGCGCAACTCCTTGAACGTCAAGCCGGTCTTCAAACGCATCGACACGTGCGCTGCCGAATTTGCTTCGCCGACCGCCTATATGTACTCGACCTACGAAACCCCGTTTGTCGGCGAACTGCGCTCGGAAGCCGAGGTTTCTGCCGCCAAGAAGGTCGTCATCCTCGGTGGTGGCCCGAACCGTATCGGCCAGGGCATCGAGTTCGACTATTGCTGCTGCCACGCCGCCTTCGCACTGAAGGACGCCGGCTACGAAGCGATCATGATCAACTGCAACCCGGAAACGGTTTCCACCGACTACGACACCTCCGACCGCCTCTATTTCGAGCCGCTGACGGCAGAAGACGTCATCGAAATTCTTCGCGCAGAGCAGGAAAAGGGCGAAGTCGTCGGCGTCATCGTCCAGTTCGGCGGCCAGACCCCGCTGAAGCTTGCCGAAGCGCTGGAAAAGAACGGTATCCCGATCCTCGGCACCGCGCCCGACATGATCGATCTGGCGGAAGACCGCGACCGCTTCCAGAAACTTCTGATGAAGCTCGACCTGACTCAGCCGAACAACGGCATCGCCTATTCGGTCGAACAGGCCCGCACCGTCGCTTCCGAAATCGGCTTCCCGCTGGTCGTGCGCCCCTCCTACGTTCTGGGTGGCCGCGCCATGCAGATCATCCATCAGGAAAGCCAGCTGCAGACCTACCTGCTCGACACGGTTCCGGAACTGGTTCCGGAAGACATCAAGCAGCGTTACCCGAACGACAAGACCGGCCAGATCAACACCCTGCTCGGCAAGAACCCGCTTCTCTTCGACAGCTACCTGTCGAACGCCATCGAAGTGGACGTCGACTGCCTCTGCGACGGCACGGACGTCTTCATCGCCGGCATCATGGAACATATCGAGGAAGCCGGTATCCACTCGGGTGACTCGGCCTGCTCGCTGCCGCCGCGCACGCTGTCTGCCGAAATGATCGACGAGCTGGAGCGCCAGTCCAAGGCCATGGCCAAGGCATTGAACGTCGTCGGCCTGATGAACGTCCAGTTCGCCATCAAGGACGGCACGGTCTACGTGCTCGAAGTCAACCCGCGCGCCTCGCGCACCGTTCCCTTCGTGGCGAAGACGATCGGTGCACCGATCGCCAAGATCGCCGCCCGCGCCATGGCCGGCGAAAAGCTCGATCCGGTCTTCAAGGCCTATGGCCAGAAGCCGGACCCGCGCAACCTGAAGCACATCGCTGTCAAGGAAGCCGTATTCCCGTTTGCCCGCTTCCCCGGCGTCGACACGCTGCTCGGCCCGGAAATGCGCTCGACCGGCGAAGTCATCGGCCTCGATACCGATTTCGCGCTGGCCTTCGCCAAGTCGCAGCTCGGCGCCAGCGTCGAACTGCCGCGTGATGGCGCAGTCTTCGTCTCGGTGCGCGATCAGGACAAGACCCGCGTCCTGCCGGCAATCAAGATCCTTGCCGAATGCGGTTTCAAGGTTCTCGCCACCGGCGGCACCCAGCGCTTCCTCGCCGAAAACGGCATCGAGGCGATCAAGATCAACAAGGTGCTCGAAGGCCGTCCGCATATCGAGGATGCGATCCGCAACCGTCAGGTCCAGCTCGTCATCAACACGACGAACGGCAACAAGGCGATCTCGGACAGTAAATCGCTGCGCCGCGCCACGCTGATGCAGAAGGTGCCCTACTACACGACCATGGCAGGCGCCGAAGCCGCCGCCATGGCGATCAAGGCACTCAAGGCCGGCAATCTCGAAGTTCGTCCGCTGCAGGCCTATTTCTAAGAAAACACCGGAGCCGGTCAGCATCACTGTTGACCGGCTCTTTTTCCTTCGTCATGACCCGGACGACAGTGCCCCTTGCGGAGGAAGACCATGACCGATGATGTGACCCGCTCGCTGATCATCGAAAACGAGCGCAGCTTTGCCACTGACCGCGCCACGCTTTTCGCGGCCTTTTCCGATCCCGCGCGACTGGCACAATGGTGGGGGCCGGACGGCTTCACCAACCGCATCGAAAAATTCGATTTCGTCAACGGCGGCAGCTGGATCGTCGTCATGACCTCGTCCGCCGATACCGATTTCGAAAACCACTGGACCTTCGAGGATATCCGCCAAAACGAGCGTATCGTAGCCTTCCACCACGGACCGATGCACGCCTTCGGACTGGAGATCGGCTTTCACGATACCGATGCAGGCACCCGCCTGACATGGCGCATGTCGTTTGAAGATACCGAGGACAATCGCGAGATCGAAAAATTCCTCTCTGCCGCCAACGAGCAGAACATGGACCGGCTGGAAGCGCATCTGTCCGGCGCGTGAAAGCGTCGCAGGCCTCTCTCGCCTTTTGAGCGTGTGATTTAAGCCGCAGACTCAACTCCGCAGGACACGCGCCTACGCGACTGTATTCGTTGTCATCCCGCTGAAACGGCACCGGCTCACCGCTCCTGACCAGCGACAGCATCACCGGCCAAGCGCCACCCTTCGTTGAACAGACATCAACCGAATGCTATTTTGCCACGCACTCGCGAGGGGGATTGCATGTCGAAGAACATCGTCATCCTGTTCGACGGCACGTCGAACGAAATTTCCGCCGACCGCACCAATATCCTGAGGCTGTTCGGCGCGCTGGAGCGGTCTGACCGGCAGATCGTCTATTACGATCCCGGTGTCGGCACATTCGGCGCCAACAATTCCTGGTCAAAACTTTATCGCGATACGGTCGAGGTCTGGGGGCTCGCCACCGGCTGGGGCATGGATGAGAACGTCAAGGAGGCCTACCGGTTTCTCGTCGAGAACTACGACCCCGGCCCGGAAGACGAACATCGCAGCCATCCCGACCGCGACCGCATCTTTATCTTCGGCTTCAGCCGTGGTGCCTATACCGCCCGTGTACTCGCGGGCTTTATCCACGCGCTCGGCTTCATGAGCCGCACGCATCTGAACCTGCTGGACTATGCCTACAACACCTACAAGGGCATCCCCACCCAGGAAGAAATCGACCAGGACAGGGTGCAGGACGGCGAGAACCGCTCCGCCTTTGCCTCGATGCGGCTTTACGAGCGAACCCTGCGCACCGGCCGGCCGCCGATAAAACTGCTCGGCCTGTTCGACACCGTCGCCTCGGTGATCGAGCCCGGAAAGCACTGGCTGCAGATGAAGACGCATCCCTTTACGGCGAAAAACCCGAGCGTCGAATACGTACGCCATGCCGTCGCCATCGACGAGCGCCGCACCATGTTCCAGCCCGAACTCTGGACGCCCGATCAGGATTATCGCGGCAGCCCGTTCAAGAAGGTCAAGGCCAGGCAGAATTTCAGGGAAGTCTGGTTTTCCGGCGTCCACGGCGATGTCGGCGGCGGTTATCCGGAGGCGGAAAGCGGACAGGTCAAAATCCCGCTCGACTGGATGATCCGCGAAACGGAGGAGACCGGCCTCCTCTACCGGACACAGACGGTCAACGACATCGTGCTCGGAGAGCGTAACAACAAATATGTGAAACTGAACCCAACTGCCGACCTGCACAATTCCATGAATATCGGCTGGAAGCTTCTCGAATATGTGCCGCGACGTGTGCCGGAAAACTCCTGGCGCAAGCGCGGCGACCGCAGGTCGGTCTATATTCCGCTAAAGGATTACCGACTGGTGCCGCATGGCGCACTGCTGCATGAAACGGTGAGAACACGTATTGAGGCGGGCAGCTACAGTCCTGCCAACCTGCCGAATGATCCCGTTTATGTCAGCTGACAGCTTGTCTCCTGGATGAGCTGGCAATCGGCCGCCTCCACTTGCGCAAAGGCGGCCATGGCCCATCATGGACCACATTCATCCGGAAACATCCCGGAGGAATTTCCACATCAGAAGTGACGCCAAGGCCAGACTCGTCCACATCGCCAAGGCGACGCAGACGGACATGATCAGACTTGCGACCCGCCTCGTCATGCGACGGCACCTCCAAGGGTTTGTCCTGCAGCGAAACTAGGCAAGAAACCTGCCATTGTCTCGCGACATGCCCTGCAAACGTTAAGGTTATAGGGCGACAACAGGAGGATTTTGTTCCCGTTGTCTCGCATCGCACCATCTGCGCCCCGAAATGATACCGCAGCGCAGCATTACCTGTGCATAACAGTTTCGACACTCACATCAGCCGCTGTACGGCTGCCAGGTCCTCGCGGAAGCGCTTAAGCTCATCGCGCCTTTGCCCCTCGTCTGGAATGCGCAGCAGATACGACGGGTGAACGGTCACGAACAGCGTCTTGCCCCCCTCCATCGCGATCGGTTCACTACGCACATCGTCGAGCTTCTGTCGCATGTCGGTCAGCGCAAACAAAGCCGACGCCCCCATCGCTACGATCAACCTGGGCTTCACCAGCTCTATTTCCTGGGTCAGCCACCAGCGACACTGTCGGATCTCCCCCATATTCGGCTTCTGGTGGATACGCCGCTTGCCGCGCGGCTGATATTTGAAATGCTTGACCGCATTGGTGATGTAGAGCCGGTCGCGCTCGATACCGACCGCCTTAAGCGTTTCGTTGAACAATTGTCCCGCCGGCCCGACAAACGGCCGCCCTGCGAGATCCTCCTGATCCCCCGGCTGTTCGCCGATCACCATCACTTGAGCATCCGCCGGCCCCTCGCCGAACACCGTCTGGGTGGCAAGGCAGTGGATATCGCAGCGGGTGCAATGACGGGCCTCCTCCCGCACGCCAGCAAGCGTACCTGCTTCAGGACGCGGTGCCGCCGGCACCTTGGCCGCGGCCTCATGGATACGATGGTGATAGGGCAGTGGCTCGCTTGCCTGCCGTGCCGCCATCTCCAGAACGCTCGCCTCGGCCTTCGCGATCATGCCGGGAATAAGCTCCGCCTCCGGCAGGTTTTTCCAGTATTTCTTCGGCATCTCGGTCGTCATCATCTTCACCTTCAGCCGCGCCGGGTTGAAGATGGAAGAATAATAAGTGCGCCAGAGATCGTCGGTGTCGTCGCGAAGATCTGGTTTTTGGGCCGGATCGTCGCTTGTCCTCAGCGTCTCGCCATCCCAGGACGCAGACCCTTTCGGCGTGACGATCAGCCAGTCCATATCGGTAAATCGCCGCTGGAAAAATGGCGCCACGCGGGCAACGATGAAATGATCGGGCTCGAACCACGACACGAAACGCCGTCGCCCGACGCGCCCTTCCGGCAGCGGCAACTCCTTGAACCGCACGAAGGCCGTCATCTTGTGATAGTCGCGCCCGACCGATTTCGCCAACCGCCTGGCCGCCGCCACATCAGGGTCGGCCACCATATTCAGCAGACCATGCGAATGGAAGAGCCTGAACAGCAACCGGTAGAGAAGCGCAAACCGCGTCGGATCGGAATGGCAGACAACCGCCTCCGCCAGCTGGATGAACGAAGGCTGCACGGAGATTTTCGGTGGAGGATCTGCCGGCTGCGGCAGCCGGTTGTCATCGAAACCGAACAGGCCGTCCGCATCGTCCATCGTCCGCCATTCAATGTATTCCGGAGCGATACCCGCCATCATGAAACCACGGGCAGCCTCCCGCCACTCGTTGACATCGCCCCGCCCCCGCAAGGAATAGCGAAACATCATAATAGCGACAGTTGCTCCGGCTTGGGTTGAAACATGGCTCTAAGATCCGATCGATCGACAAGCCGGTGCGGTGTCCAGCCATCACAGACGATAAACGGCTGCACCTTCCTGAGCGACACGCCAAGCCGCTTCAGATCATCGAGCCTCAGCCTGCGAAAACGTCGCGATGAGAGAACACCTTTGACTGTCTTGGTGCCAAAACCCGGCACTCTCAGCAGTATCTCCCGATCAGCCCGATTGATGTCGACCGGAAACCGTTCGCGGTGGGACAGCGCCCATGCAAGCTTCGGATCAAGATCAAGATCCAGCATGCCGCCTTCCCGTCCCGACGTTATTTCACCGATATCGAAACCATAAAAACGATAAAGCCAGTCGGCCTGATAGAGGCGATGCTCGCGCATCAAGGGTGGTTTGATCAGCGGCAAATTCTTTGACGAATCGGGAATGGGACTGAAAGCCGAATAATACACGCGCTTGAGGCCGTAGCTTCCGTAAAGCCGCGCACTCGTGCCGAGAATGGTTGTATCGCAGGCGCCATCTGCGCCAACGATCATCTGTGTGCTCTGCCCTGCAGGCGCGAATCTTTTCCGTCTTTTCGTCTGCAGCGTAGGCTCCGCCATCTCCTCGATCTTCAGCCGTAGATTGCCCATCGAACGGCGGATGTTGTCCGGCTGCTTCTCTGGTGCAAACCGTCCGATCCCGGCATCGGTCGGCAACTCGATATTGATCGACAGACGGTCCGCATAAAGCCCCGCCTCCTCGATCAGATACGCCGAGGCCTCAGGAATGGACTTGAGATGGATATAGCCGCGAAAATTATGAACGGTGCGAAGCTCACGGGCAATCCGCACCATCTCTTCCATCGTATGATCCGACGAGCGAATAATTCCCGACGAGAGAAACAGCCCCTCGATATAGTTGCGCCTGTAAAATTCCAGCGTCAGCCAGATCACCTCTTCCGGCGTAAAACGGGCGCGTTCCACATTGCTGGAAGACCGGTTGATGCAATAGGCGCAATCATAGATGCAGAAGTTGGTGAGCAGGATTTTCAGAAGCGAGATGCATCGCCCATCGGGCGCATAGGCATGGCAAATGCCCGATCCCTCGGTCGAACCCAACCCGCCACTTGCAGACGAATCACGCTTCACCGTCCCGCTCGAGGCGCAGGAAGCATCATATTTCGCGGCGTCCGAAAGGATCGCCAACCGTTCTTTCAGCGACTTCTTCATAGTATTTGTTCTCTATATGTTCTTTTCCTCATGGTCAAGAGATTGACAAACGGGCGCGGTTCACATCACATGGGAGAAGCGGGAGATATGGCATGATTTCGAAATTCCTCGTGAGAGACATCGAAATTCTGATATAGTGACCCTACATTTTGACGCTGCGATGGTTCCGAAGTTCACGCTCCGGAACCTGTTTCTTTTTGTGTTCGCGGCATCCGCGGATACACCCCTGAAGGACAAGAAAATGGTTGAAAAGGTACCGATGACGCAGAACGGCTTCGTCCAGCTGCAGGAAGAGCTGCGCTGGAGACAGCAGGAGGAGCGTCCCCGTATCATCGAAGCGATTGCGGAAGCGCGCGCCCATGGCGACCTTTCGGAAAACGCCGAGTATCATGCTGCCAAGGAAGCACAGAGCCATAACGAAGGCCGCATCACCGAACTGGAAGATCTGACCGCCCGCGCGGAAGTCATCGACCTTTCCAAGATGTCCGGCTCGAAGGTCAAGTTCGGCGCCACAGTGAAGCTTGTGGATGAAGATACCGACGAGGAAAAGACCTACCAGATCGTCGGCGACCAGGAAGCCGATGTGAAGGCCGGCCGCATCTCGATTTCGTCTCCGATCGCCCGCGCCATGATCGGCAAGGAAGCCGGCGAATCGATCGAGGTCGTCGCTCCAGGCGGCTCCAAGGCATACGAAATTCTTTCCGTTTCCTGGGGCTGATAGCCGTGGCCAAGGGCCAAGAGAATAGCAATCACAATCCGGCAGTCGTCGACATCAGTGAAGTGGAGGTCATCGCACCGAACTTCAAACGGCGGCTGTCCGGCGTGACGAGCACGATCATCCAGCTGGTTCCAGTCCAACGCGCCCTTGGTTGCAAGGTGGCGGCGCTTGGACCAGGCTTGCCGGACACGATCCCGCATATCCGCTTTCGCGATCTGGTTTGCCTGTGGCGCCGCCCGCGCAGTGGAAAGACGCGTGTCTGGCACGCCCGCCGCAATGTCGAAATGCTGCCGGCAATCCTGATGCGCGATATCTTGCGCATGCCGCTGAAGATCGTCTTCACCTCGGCCTCACAACGCCGCCATACCGGCTGGACGAAATGGCTGGTCTCCAGGATGGATGCGGTCGTCGCCACCAGCGGACGCACGGCGACCTATCTCAACGTGCCGAACACGGTCGTCATGCACGGCATCGACACGAAGCGCTTTTCACCTCCGCAAGACAAGGCCGCCGCCCGCGCCGCACTCGGCCTCGATCCCACTCAAAACATCGTCGGCTGCTTCGGCCGGGTGCGCCATCAAAAAGGCACTGACCTCTTCGTCGACACGATGATCACGCTTCTGCCCACGCGTCCGGACTGGACCGCCATCGTCGCCGGTCGCGCCACTGGCCCGCATGTGGATTATGAAAAACAGCTGAGCGAGAAAATTGCCAAAGCCGGCCTTGCCGACCGCATCCTGTTTGTCGGCGAACACACCAATATCAATGACTGGTACCGGGCGCTCGATCTCTTCGTTGCCCCGCAACGCTGGGAAGGTTTTGGCCTCACCCCGCTCGAAGCCATGGCAACCGGAGTTCCAGTCGTCGCCACCGATGTCGGCGCTTTTCCGGAACTGATCATCACAGGAGAAGCCGAAACCGGCGCCGTCATCACGGCAACACTAGACGCCATGGTATCGGCAACGGCCGAGTTCATGGACGATGACGTTCGTCGCGAGGCGGCCAGCGCCCGCGCCCTCAGCCATGCGGCAACGAATTTCAGCATTGAGGGCGAGGTGCGGCGGCTGGGAGAGGTTTATACCTCTTTGTAATCCTTATTCGCCGGAAAGCTTGATGCCGTTGCGGTCGAGAAATTCGATCATCGCCAGATCCTCGATCTGGTCTGCTTCAATATTCCGTACGGCGATGAGAACGCGTTCTTCATATCGGCTGCGTGGCCCGGGAGAAGCCGGCCCACGGGCAAGCTTGGCCCTCAGTTCCTCTTCTGACTTGCTGTAATAATGATTGAGCTGCAGGTTTTTAGCCGAGTAGAAAGCAGGCCGCTTACGCCCTCTCCGATCAGCTCGAAATCCGGCATCGTTTGAGGTCTGCTCTCCAAACTCCCGCGTACCAAACAGATGTACACTCACCTCCGTAACCTCACATGGATCAACGATGCACTTGAAGTTCATCGCGTTTTTCTTGCGGGTGATGGGCTCTCGGCCACGTAAGGTGAAATTGCGCAGAATCGAACCCTTGGGCTTGGTTTTATGACCGCTCGTCGCGAACATATGCCACGGTAAGGAAATGTTCGGAAAATTACTAACCTCTGCGAGTGCCTCTTCAAGAGTGTTTCCTGTTTTCGGCAGCATGAATTCATCGACATCGATGAATGCCATCCACCGGTAATTCGCTCCGAAATTCAGCACAGCATGTGTGTAGGCAATAACCTGTCCGTTCAACGGCTTGTTCTCGGACAAGTCCACCATGCGGCTTACCCAGGGCGTAACCGTCAACTCTTCCGGCCCCAAGAGACCACGCAGGATGGCAATACTCTCGTCCGCTGATCCATCGTCGTAGATATAGAAATGACGCACACCTACACTACGATGGAACAGCGCCCAATCGGCAATGTAATCAGCCTCGTTTTTCACGGTGGCCGCGATGGCAATGCCATGGCGGCCAGGCTTCGGCGTCGGCGGAGTGACCGCAAGCTGCTTTGAAAAAGGTGGCTTCTTCTTGCCGAAAAAACGCATTCTACACTCCATCGTCGACGTTAAGGGTCAACCGCGGGTCATATTTGAGATCGAGCTTTGCTAAAGCGGATACGGGAGAAAAATTCAAGAACTGAATGTTTCTGCGCTGCGCGGCCGCAAGTGCCAGTCGGATATGACTGAGTATTCTCGCCTCCGCCCCCGCAACACCAGAAAATGCAACCTTTTTGGACTTCTCATAAAAACGTGGCTCATTAGCATTTGAGATGTCGATGCCGATAAAGCCAATCATTTCCACTTCGCAGGCCAACGCAAACTGCAATGCCGACACGGCAATGGACCCCGCCTGAAAAACACCGAGATCTGGCTGCAGAGAGATACCGACCGTTCCATCATCATTGAGCAGCACATAATCCCGCTCTGCCACCTCGCTGATTGAAAGGCGTGGCGCACCATAAGGCTTCAGGATATTATCGATCAGAATGATCTTCTTGTCCGCCAACCAATTCGGGTTTTGTTCGCATATGGCGCGAAGAACCGAGACCGAAAACAGACAGGTTGTTCCCGGGGGGATTTTGTTCATCATGCTTTCGAAATGGCGATAGATGAAGCGCTCGTCTTCGACCGCGACGGCAAGCGGCTCCGGAACCTTATCATCGATAAGGCTGATCGCTCCATTCAGTAAGATCGCCGTGCGCGGCCCCAATAGCGTCATATCCATCTTGTGGATCGAGGGGCCCGAGCCGACGACATAAACGGCGCCCGAAGCCTGCTGATGGATTGCCTGAACGGGGCAAAGCTCGGCAACGAGACGCCCCTTATAGAAAAGTCTCGCGTTCACCGCCGTACCGCGGCTGGATTGCAGCAACAAGCCTGGCAGCCAGTCCTGATAATGTGCCTTTTTCGAGCCGAGCAGGAGCCGGATCCCAGTACGGATAAAGTGCCTATACCAAGGGCGATCCGATCTTTGCATATCTCAAACTTCTACAGCACCGAGGCGCTTCACCTGCCGAATTGTCAGCATGCTGCGGACCGTATCGACATGCTCATGCGCGGTCAGCACCTCGATGACGAAATCCTGGAAGGCGGTAAGGTTTTCAGCGAGGCAGTGCAGCAGGAAATCGCTTTCACCCGAAACCATCCAGGCTTGCCTTACGATCGGCCACTGTTCCGTAGCCGCAGCGAAAGCTTTCAAATTGACCTCGGACTGGTTCTTCAAGCCGACCATACAGAACGCAACCAGATCATAGCCAAGCTTGGAGTTATTGAGCATGGCATGATAACCCTCGATAATGCCAGCCTCCTCCAGTTTGCGAACGCGCCGCAGACAGGGTGGCGCAGATATTCCGACGCGTTCGGCGAGATCCACATTCGTCATACGACCGTCATTTTGCAACTCGCGTAGAATTTTCAGGTCTATGTGGTCGAGTTCAATTCCAGCCACGCGCATATCCTCTTGTCTTTTGTCTCGGCTTCGCGCATCCGATAACGCTTATCTCGAAGCCCTGATCACGCAATGCTGAATACCCATGCTTCGCCGCGCCACATTGAGCAAGCCGACACAAAAGGCAAGGCCGATGGGTATTTAGCGAACATTGATTTCACCGAGTCGCACGAATATAATCAGCCATGAAAAAAATCTCCGGAAAATCTGCTCAAATTTCCTTCTGGCCTCAGACGCGTAATATCAATACGGCAAGCTATCGCATCCGCTGCGCTCAGGTCGTAGACGCACTACGCGAGGCTGGCACTCCAGTCCGCATCTATTCTGATAAGGTAAAGCGTTATTTCCAGTTTCTGCCTTTCATCGGCGCCCCGGACATCTTAGTTCTCTCAAAACGTACGCGGCTCACCTCGCTCGCAAGAGCAGTGAAACTGAAACACAAGTACGGCACAAAACTGATCCTTGATCTCAGCGACAATATCTATTTCGAGGGAGAGAAAGATAAAGCTGGAACAAGAGAGAAGCGCTTGAAGCTTCCTTCTTACGTGAACCAGTTCGACATGATCGTCACTCCATCGCCATATCTGGAAAGCGAATTGCGTCAGCATATTCGCAAGGACATGCATTTCCGTGTCATCCCGGACGCCGTTGAGAATATTCCCGCTCCATCAGCATCAGACAGGACAAAGGAAGCCAAGGCATTTGAAGCACTTTCGACCTTTGATAAAGATATCTCGGGCAATGGGATTGAGACCGGCCGACGGCTTGTCTGGTTTGGCGTAAGCGGTACCCAAGCTGCCCGCAACGGAATGTACGACGTAGAAGCGTATTGTGAAGCTCTTGAAAAGCACAACACAGACAAACCCCTCTCCTTGAGCATAATCAGCGATGACGAGGAACGTTATCGCGAGCTTTTCGGCAATGCCGGGTTCAAGACGCATTATCTCGATTGGAATTTCTTCACATTCAATGCCGCACTGAAACTGCACGACATTGCCATTCTGCCCATTAGAACCAACCGCTATACGTTGGCTAAGAGCGCCAATCGCATCACCACATCATTTGCCGACGGCCTTGCGGTCTGTGCATCTCTGATACCCAGCTACGAACCCTTTACCAGCATGGCTGTCTTCGACGACTGGGACGATGGTCTTGCGCAGTTGATGCACGATGATGACGATAGGCAGGCCCGTATTACTCAGGCAAAAAAGCTCATCAATGATAAGTATTCGTTACCGGTAATTGCGAACGAGTGGCAGAAGGTTTTTGAGGAACTGAGCTGAAAACGAGGTCACTCCTCTAACGCGCCCATTTTCCAAAGTCATACCCCCCAAAACACGAAGCGCCTGGGAAAGGCACTCCCGAAGGTCTCAGCGACCAACTGTCCTGTTGTTAATGCAAGCCTGCCCTTGCACTGGCGCATGGATCGACATTAGATGACAATCAAAAAGCGGCAGAGCAAAAGCGCCCTTCCTATATGGGGTGTCGTTCCGATCCGCACTCGAAAGGAAATATACATGTCCGCTCGTCACACGGAAGTGTTGATCATCGGTTCAGGCCCTGCCGGATACACCGCCGCCATTTATGCCGCCCGCGCCATGCTGAAGCCGGTTCTGATCGCCGGCATGGAACAGGGTGGCCAGTTGATGATCACCACCGATGTCGAGAATTATCCGGGCTTCGGCGATCCGATCCAGGGTCCGTGGCTGATGGAGCAGATGCTCAAGCAGGCGACCCATGTAGGCGCAGAGATTGTCAACGACCTCGTCACCGAAGTCGACACGACTGGCCGCCCCTTCACCATCAAGACGGACTCCGGCACGGTCTGGACTGCCGACACGATCATCATCTCCACCGGCGCCAAGGCAAAATGGCTCGGCATCGAAAGCGAGCAGCATTTCCAGGGTTTTGGCGTGTCGGCCTGCGCCACCTGCGACGGTTTCTTCTATCGCAACAAGGACGTGATCGTCGTTGGCGGCGGAAACTCCGCTGTCGAAGAAGCGCTCTATCTGTCCAATATCGCCAAGTCGGTCACCGTCGTGCATCGCCGCGATGAGTTCCGCTCGGAGAAAATCCTGCGTGAACGGCTCTTCCAGCGTCCGAATGTCAAAGTCCTGTGGAACACCGAGATCCACGAGATCACCGGCAAGCCGGCAAAGCCGCCGCTTCCGCCATCCGTGGAAGGCGTCAAGCTGCGCAACACGCTGACCGGTGCGATCACCGAACAGACTATCGACGGCGTCTTCGTCGCCATCGGTCATGCTCCGGCGACAGAACTGTTCAAGGACAAGCTCAAGATGAAGGCCGGCGGCTATCTCTGGACCGCGCCTGATTCGACGGCAACCGACGTTCCCGGTATCTTCGCCGCTGGCGACGTGACAGATGATACCTTCCGGCAGGCAATCACCGCTGCCGGCATGGGCTGCATGGCCGCATTGGAGGCCGAGCGTTACCTGGCAGGCATCCAGCCGGCCGCAATCGCCGCGGAGTAAGCATGGGCGTTCCTTTAGACTGGGATAAATTGCGCATTTTTCATGCGGCGGCCGAGGCCGGTTCATTCACACATGCCGCCGACAAGCTGCATTTGTCCCAGTCGGCGATCAGCCGCCAGGTTAGCGCGCTCGAACAGGATGTGGGCGTAAAGCTCTTTCACCGCCACGCCCGCGGCCTGATCCTGACCGAACAGGGCGAACTGCTCTATCGCACCGCCCACGATGTTCTGCTGAAACTGGAAACGGTAAAGGTCCAGCTGACCGAGACCACCGACAAGCCATCCGGCAAGCTGCGCGTCACCACCACGGTCGGCTTGGGCCAGGGCTGGCTCACCGACAAGGTGCAGGAATTCCTGCAGCTTTATCCGGAAATGTCGATCCAGCTCATCCTCGACAACGAGGAAGTCGACGTCAACATGCGCCATGCTGACTGCGCCATCCGGCTTCGCCAGCCTCAGCAATCGGATCTTATCCAGCGCAAGCTCTTCACCGTGCATATGCACGTTTATGCGGCGCCGTCCTACATCAATCGCTTCGGCGAACCCCAGACGGTCGAAGATCTCGACAATCATCGCATCATCACCTTTGGGGAACCTGCACCCAATTGGCTGATGGACGTTAACTGGCTTGAATCCGCCGGCCGCTCGTCCGACAACACGCGCACACCGCATCTGCAGATCAACAGCCAGACGTCGATCAAACGCGCCTGCCTGCTCGGCATCGGCATCGCCGTTCTGCCTGATTATATCGTAGGCCGCGATCCTGGCTTGATTCAGCTGGCGATCAACGCGGACATTCCGACCTTCGACACCTATTTCTGCTATCCGGACGAAATGAAGAACGCTGCGAAGCTGAAAGTCTTCCGCGATTTCATCGTCTCGAAAGCCAGAAACTGGAACTTCTGAAGTTCACCACGCCAGCCGATTTCGGCGAGATTCGCCTCTACCCTTGCATTTATGCAGGTTTTAAGACGCAATCATGCGCCTGACGCATGGCAGTGTTGCACAAAATATGATTGCTTAATGCACAAAAAACCACCATATCGCACTCAGCTGATGCATATGGTGGCTTTCCTCCCAGTTCCACCGCAGCAGCTGTTCCCCTCTGGAGGTTCATTTTTGACCTTCACACTTCAAAGGGCCCTGGAGCGATCCGGTGGCCCTCTTTTTTTGCCTTCTGCCCGTATCCAAGCAGAGCTGCGCCAATCTGCTGCAGCCTTAAACACACTTTCGCGTTCAATATCTTCACCAAGCCCCTTGTAGAGGACGGCGTGAGAACACATATTAAGATCAGTCGACGGCCTGATGGTTTCCCGCCATCCGCATCGGCTGTTCCCCTCTGGAGGTTGTTTGACCTTCACACTTGACGGGCCGCGGAGAAATCCGTTGGCCCGATTTTTTTTGCCTCTTTAAATCGGAAAAATCCGATATACATATCGAACCGAGGCGATATTCGATGACGATAGACAAGACGGAAATTCTGAAAGCGCTGGCGCATCCGGTACGGGTGTCTTTCCTGGAATGGATGCGAGAACCCGAGCAGCACTTTTGCGATCAGGCGCACCCTCTGGAAATGGGCATCTGCGCCAACCAGTTCGAAAAGAAATGCGGACTGTCCCAATCGACAGTCTCCGCCCATCTGGCGACGCTCGAAAAGGCCGGATTGCTCAGGACAAACCGTATCGGCCAATGGGCATTCTATCGTCGCGACGAAGAAAATATCGCGTCCTTCCTGAATGATCTGAAATCCACACTCTGACCAGACCTCCTCCCCCTCCCCAGCCAAAGGCAAAAGGACTTCCACAATGACGACACTCTTCGACCCGGTGAAGTTTGGTGACATCGAATTGGCAAACAGGATTGTCATGGCGCCCCTGACGCGTAACCGCTCGCCGAAGGCGATCCCCAATGATCTCAACGCAGCCTATTACGAACAGCGTGCGTCCGCCGGCCTTCTGATCACCGAAGGCACGCCGGTAACACAGCAAGGCCAGGGTTATGCCGATGTCCCGGGCCTCTACCTTCCCGAAGCCGTCGCGGGCTGGAAGAAGGTAACGGATGCCGTTCACAAGAAGGGCGGCAAGATCGTCACCCAGATCTGGCATGTCGGCCGTGTGTCGCATGTCTCGTTGCAGCCGAATGGTGCAGCACCCGTCGCCCCTTCGGCGGTCCCGGCCGGCGGCAAGACCTACATCATCGATGAAAACGGCAATGGCGCTTTCGCCGAAACCTCGGCTCCACGTGCGCTGGAAACGGCCGAAATAGCTGGCATTGTCGCCGACTACGCCAAGGGCGCCCGCGCGGCCATCGATGCCGGCTTTGACGGCGTGGAAATTCATGGCGCCAACGGCTACCTGATCGACCAGTTCCTGAAGGATGGCGCAAACCAGCGTACCGACGAATATGGCGGTTCCATCGAAAACCGGGTTCGCTTCGCTCTCGAAGTCGTCGATGCCGTTGCCAGCGAAATCGGCGCAGGTCGTGTCGGCATTCGCCTCTCCCCGGTCACGCCCGCCAACGGCATTTCGGAGAGCCAGCCCCAGGCAGTATTCAACCACCTCGTCGAGAAACTCGGCTCGCGTGGTCTGTCCTTCATCCACGTCATCGAAGGCGCAACCGGTGGAGATCGCAACTTCACTCAGGGCGGCAAGCCGTTCGACTACAAAGAACTGAAGGATATCTACCGCAAGGCTGGCGGCAAGGGCGCGTGGCTGGTCAATAACGGCTATGACAAGGATACGGCCGAACAGGCTGTTGAGAGCGGATATGCGGATGCCGTGGCCTTCGGCAAGCTGTTCATCGCCAACGCCGATCTTGTTGCCCGTTTCAAGGCAAATGCACCGTTGAACGCACCGGATAACACCACCTTCTACGGTGGCGGCGCCAAGGGCTATACCGATTATCCCGTTCTCGAATCCGCAGCCTGAAATGATAAAACTGCCGGGGCCGCATGATGCGGCCCTTGCGCCTAAAGGCAGGAGTTTTGCGGCACGTCAGGCCGACATCTGCCAGAGAATGTCTCCCGAAAGTGGTCACCGGTTTCGGGGGATATCTCCAAAAACAAAGAACGAAAGCACGGCAAGCTGATCTGACAGATCGCGACGCCCTTTAGCGGGCGCCGACCTGCTCGCCGTCGCCGTCCTGCACCTCTGCTTCCGGGCGGTCGCCTCCGTCGCTATGTTCGCTGTGCCAGACACCCTTATCGTCCTGCCAGCTTATCTCTTCCGGTTCGCCACCGACTTGCTGTTCCGCAGCCACGATGCGCGCTGCCTGCAGCGCATCCGAGCGGCTCGGAAAAGTCTCGGAGAAAACGTCGCCGAGACGATAGGCCCAACCGCCGTCATGCGGCACGATCTTGTAAACGACCTTGGTCATAGTTCCTCCTTACGCGTGGCCGCATTACAATACATATCGGAAAGTCTCTCCGCTTACGGCACCGTGGTGAAGATGCGAAAGACCGTCGCAGAGTTCCAGGCCACGAAAGAAATAATGGCATTATCGTCCAAATAGCGCAAATGCCCGCCCCCGTGGCAAAGGGCGCTTGATGCCCCGCACCGCAGCGTTAGATCACTATCATCAACAGGAGCGCGGTCGGGATGATGTCACTTTTGAAACAGGAGAGCTTTCTGCTCCTGGCACTCGCGTTTGCTATCCTCTCCTTCCTGTTCGAGCACACGCTCCTGGAACAGGGACAGTTCGTGTCGACGATCGCAGCCTGTGCCCTGATCGTCGTCATTGTCATGGCATCCACCCGTGTCGCCCATCATGCAGAAATACTGGCCCACAAGGTCGGAGATCCCTATGGCACGATGATCCTCACCCTCTCCGCAGTTGCCGTGGAGGTCCTGATCCTTGCAATCATGATGGGCAGCAGCAGTTCGCCGACGCTGGTGCGCGATACGATCTATTCAGCAGTCATGCTGGATATCAATGGTATCATCGGGCTTGCGGCTCTTCTCGGCGGACTGAGACATGGCGAACAACCCTATAACGACGACTCGAGCCGCACCTACAGCGCCATGATCCTGACCGCCATGGGCATATCGATGATTGTTCCGGAGTTCATCCCGGAAGCCAAGTGGCACTATTATTCCGCCTTTACCATTTTCGCGATGATTGCCCTCTATGCCCTGTTCCTCAAGATGCAGGTCGGCACCCATAGCTACTTCTTCAGCTACAGCTATCGAAGCCAAGCCGCCGCTACGGCCACAGCCCCAACAGCTTCTGGCAGCAGCCCTTCTGCCGCATCGGAAAAGCCCCAGTCGAAGCCGGCGGCACAGACGGAAGCGGAAGATGAATCTGCCACCGTTTCCATTGCCATCATCCTCATCGGCGTACTGATCATCGGCTTCCTCGCGGAATTCATGTCCGCCTTCCTCAATGAAGGACTGGAGGGGACGGGCGCTCCACCTGCCCTGATGGCCGTCATCGTCGCGTCCATCTCGGCGGCACCCGAAATTCTGACCGCGCTTCGTGCGGCCTTGAAGAACCGCATGCAATCGGTCGTCAACATCGCCATGGGGGCTTCACTCTCGACCGTTATCCTCACCGTACCGGTGATGGAAGCGATCGCGCTTTACACCGGCCAGCCCTTCATCATGGCGATGACACCGGTCCAGACGGTCATGGTGGCGATAACGCTCATCGTCGCGGCGATCAATCTGAATGACGGACAGACCAACGCCATAGAAGGGATGACGCATTTCGTGCTTTTCGCCACCTTCGTCATGCTGACCGTTCTCGGCCTATAGCCGGAAACGAAACAGTATCAATCCCCTCGACAGGTTTGCGGATTCAATCTCTCAACCTCCCTGCCCCATCGTGCAACGCCATGAACTAAACTTGATCGACCTGTGTACGGTTCTTTTGTCTCAGCACCCTATCTGCATTGTGATATCGATTTCAAAGGGAGAGAGAATGAAACGCCTAAGCCTCCTGATCGCCTGCTCTGCGATTTCATCCACACTCATCTCCACTCCCACCTTTGCTCAGGATACGGCTGGACAACCGGTCGAAACAAAGCGTGCCAACGCCCCCAATCAGAAACCCGTTTTCGAAAATCAGACGCGCGCACCGCAACCGGCATCCATCCCGAAGATCGCCACGGAAGTGATTGCCGAAGATCTGCCGCATCTGTGGGCGATGGAATTTCTGCCGGACGGGCGCATGCTGGTGACTGCCAAGCAGGGAGCGATGCATATCGTCTCTGAAGAAGGCGATGCCGGCCCGGCAATCGCAGGTGTTCCCGAGGTTGCCTTCGGCGGCCAGGGCGGATTGCTCGATGTTGCACTTGCGCCCGACTACGCCACATCCGGCATGATTTTCTTTTCCTACTCAGAACCGCGCGACGACGGAAACGGCACATCGGTCGCTTCGGCCAAGCTCGTTTCCGACGATAATGCCGGCGGTCGCCTGGAAAACTTCAACGTCATCTTCCGCCAGATGCCCACTTATGACGGCAATAAGCATTTTGGCTCACGGCTGGTCTTCGGGCCAAATAACGAACTCTATGTGACTGTCGGCGAGCGGTCGGATCGCCAACCGCGCGTCCAGGCGCAGGATCTCGCCAGCGGTCTCGGCAAGGTCTTCCGCATCGATGCTTCGGGCAAAGCGCTGCCCGACAACCCCTTTGTCAGCACCGAAGGCGCTCAACCCGAAATATGGAGCCTTGGCCACCGCAACATGCAATCGGCCACGCTCGATGGTCAGGGACGGCTCTGGACTGTCGAGCATGGCCCGCGCGGCGGCGACGAGTTGAACCGCCCGGAGGCGGGCAAGAACTATGGCTGGCCGGAAGTGACCTATGGCGTCGAGTATAGCGGCGGCAAGGTCGGCGACGGCATCACGCAAAAAGCAGAGACGGAACAGCCGGTCTACTATTGGGATCCGGTGATCGCTCCCTCCGGCATGGCTTTTTATGACGGCGACGCCATCCCGGAATGGAAAGGGGCCTTCCTGGTCGGCGGCCTCGTTAGCCAGGGTATCGTCGTCCTTCACATGGATGACGATAAGGTCGCTTATGAAGAGCGAGTTCCGCTCGATGCCCGCATCCGTGACGTGAAGGTCGGACCGGACGGCGCCGTCTATGCCGTCACCGAACAACGCGGCGGCGGACAGTCCACCATCGTCAGGCTCACCAAATCCTGACGCGAGCTTCGGCACCGGACGACAGCCTGTTGCACGGTGCCGACAAAATCACTGCCATATATCGGCCTGCAATAAACATGACAAAATTAATCATATTTGTTGCAATCATTTTTTCCCTCATCTAAGAGACAGTCGAACCACCCTTCGGCCCGTATCCGAGACTGTGCATCCGAGACTGTCATGACAGCGCCTTTCAGCGCCTCCCTCCCAAACGAATACACCTCTTCGGCCAGCGACAACCCGCTACTGGATCGGGCTATTCTTGCCTATTATGACGAGCTCTGCGGCAGCGTGCGCCGGCGCGGACATAGCGCTGCGAACTCGCAGGAAATCGTTCATGATATCTACGTTCGCCTGCGCCCGAGGCATGACGTTCTCGAAAACAAGGCGTCACTGAAGGCCTTCCTGATACGGGCCTGCATCAATCTGGGTATCGACCGTTTTCGCCGGGAACGTTTCGAATCCTGCCTGTTCTCGGGAACCGAGCAGGAAGCGCTGGCCGTCAGCGCGCCGATCGCATCCCCGGATCATGCAATGGACCTGGAACATCGCCTGACCATATTGAAGGCGGCGATCATGGAAATGTCGCTGCAGCGGCGGCGCGTCTTCATTGCCAGCCGCGTCGGCAGGCTTTCGGCCGACGAGATTGCCGAGCGCATGAAAATCAGCCGCAACATGGTCGACCGCCATTTGCGAAAAGCGTATCTCCATTGCCTGGACCGGCTGGAAGACACGCTCTGAGCATGGAAGACACAAAGGCAAACGACAAGAAACTGCGCGCACAGGCTGTCGACTGGATGCTTCGGCTTCAGGAAGCCCCTGAAGATGCGGCGCTGCAGGCGCGTTTTCAGCATTGGCTGGCTGAAGATCCGGCAAGAGCTGTCGTTTATGACCGGGCGCGTCGCGCAATGGGCGATGCGAGCCATCTCCTCACCAGCGACCTCGATTTCGCCCAGAACGCGGCCCACAAACCCTTAATGCGACGGCGCAATGTCGCCGCACTCATACTGCTGTTTTTAGGCGGCTCCATAGCTTTCACCCTGGCCGACGGCCCGATGCGCCTGCGAGCCGATGTCATCACCGGAACGGGCGAGCCGCGAACTATAACGTTGGCGGATGGCTCTACTGTCGAGATGAATGCCGAATCCGCAATCGCCATCCACCTGACGCCAGGCGAGCGACGGATAAAACTGCTGCGTGGAGAAGCATTTTTCCAGGTTGCGGCGGATGCGACACGCCCATTCGTCGTGGAGGCAAACAAAGGCACGACAACCGCCCTCGGCACCGCCTTCGACATCAACCTCACAGAGCAGGATACGAGAGTGGTCGTCACGGAGCATGCCGTAATGGTAGCTTCCGAGGATGGCGGCCGCGCGCACCGGCTCGTTGAAGGCCAACAGATTGCCTACGATCCGGATGGCCGCCTTCACGCGCCGGAGATGGCGGATATCGACACCGCAACGGCCTGGCGGCAGGGCCGCATCATCTTCGAAGACAGACCGCTATCATCGGTGGTGGAACAGATCGATCGTTACGTTCCCGGCCGGATCATCATCCCCCAGTCAGATCTCGCCAACAGAAGAATCTCCGGGAGCCTCGATCTGGCGAAACCGGACGCGGCACTGGACGCCTTTGCCAATGCGATCGGCATCAGGGTTACCCGCCTTAGCCCGTATCTGACGATACTTCGCCAATAATTTTTCTCGCCAGCCTGTCCCAAAACCGCGTCTTCGTCCGTCAACCCGGCAGAACCACAATTTAACGGACAAGTCCGGGGGCAAATGACACATTCAGCAAGACCTCGCATGCGCAGACAAACCCAGCTATTTGCCGTTCTTTTAAGTGGCGCCGCGTTATTTTCGACGATCGAAGTCGCTCGCGCCCAGCAGGCCACCACCATTTCGCTCAACGTTCCGGCTGGCACATTGACCAGAGCGCTCAACGCCTTGGCAGGACAAGCCGGGCTGCAGATAGCTTTCGACGCATCGATAACGCAAGGGATTCCGACACGGGGCTTTTCTGGAAATCTGACGGTAGATGCGGCGCTCTCTCGCCTTCTTGCGGGCACCGGCATCTCATATCGCTATTCCGGCACTTCAATGGTCACCCTCAGCAAGGCCAGTGACGCAGACGCCGCATCCGGCGACCAGACCTCGCTGGAACCCATCGTGCTCACCGGCGGCAATTATTATGGCGGTGGCGACCCCAGCAAGTCAGTTATCGGCAAGGAAACAATGGCGAGAATGCAGGCGGCAAGCATTCCGGAACTTGTCAACTACACGCCGGGCGTCTCCATGGGGGGCGGCGTGCGGCTGCAGGGCCAGACCATTGCCATTCGCGGCTTCGCCCGCCAGTCCGATACCCGCATCCTGCTCGACGGCGCGCCGAAGAATTTCGAGAAATACGACCAGGGCACTATTTTCGTCGAGCCGGAACTGCTCAAACGCGTCGAGATCGAGAAGGGCGCGACATCGGTGCGTTATGGCAATGGCGGCTTCGGCGGCACCATTCGCATGGACAGCAAGGATGCCGCCGACATGCTGAAGCCCGACCAGACCTGGGGCTTCTACGGCAAGACGTCCTATCAAACGGCCAACAAGCAATTCCTCGAAACCGGCGCGCTCTACGGCCGCTCGGATTTCGGAACACCGGTCACCTATGATGGCCTCCTTTCGCTGACATGGCGGAAAAGTGACGACATGCGGATTGGCGGCGGCGAGATCTTTCAGGCTTCGGACGAGAAACTGACATCCGGCATGGGCAAGTTCGGCGCGGAGTTTGATGGCCACGAGATCAAGGCCTCGGTACTCTACGGCGAGAGCAACAACTGGGGTCCGGTCGCAGCGATCCGCGGACAGGTCGACCCCATTGCCAGTGACATCACCAAATACGGTTATAAGGAAGCACTGCGACGCCGGTTGGCATGGCGCGAACTGAAGGATCTGACCACCACATTCGATTACAAATACGACGGTGACAGCGACCTCTGGAATCCGCATCTCATGGTGAGTTATTCCTCGACGAGCCAGCAAGCGACTCGGCCCGGCGATCAGAAACCATCCGCATCTGTTGGTGGCCTGGAAAATGACGCAGCCTATTCCGACATCCACGTCGAGCTGGAAAACACGTCAGATTTCGATGTTGGCGGCTTCGGCCACTCGCTCAACTATGGCCTGCAGTTCAACGCGCACAAGCGCGATATCTCCATGTTCGACATCGCCAACGCCGCCAAGCCCGACTATAATTACGGCCACTACGCGCCCTATTTCATGCCCGAAGGCACGCAGGACACAGTCTCGGCCTTCGTCCGTGATACGATCAGCGTGACTGACAGTTTGACTGTAACTCCGGGGCTGCGCTTCGACTGGATACGCTCCGAAGGCGTGCCGAACGCAGCACCACGCTACAACAATCCGGCACTCGGACACGATTACTCGGCAGTAGACCATTCCGGCTTCACACCAGCCGTCAGCGTTGCATGGGCGGCAACCTCCAATATTCGTCTGTTCGCGGATTGGGCTTATGCCATGCGCGCACCCAATATCGACGAGCTCTACTCCACTCAAGCCACAACCACGGCACCGGCTACCAGTCGCGAACTGGATATCGAACGCAACAACACGATCAATCTTGGCGCCGATTTCATTTTCGACGACGTGCTGACATCCGGCGATACCTGGTCCACACGCGTCTCAGTCTTCAACAACCACGTCACCAATCCGGTAGCGCGGCGTTTCGGCGGCAGGAACCTGTCAGGCATGGGCGCAAGTGGCGTGGACTGGTACTGGAATGTCCCCGCCTATTATACGTCCGGCCTCGAAATCCAGACGCATTACGAGAACGACCGGATGTTTGCAGATCTCGGCTTCTCGATGATGACGGGCACGCGTCATGGCGCAGTAAACGACATTCGCGGACCCAAGACCTATGTCAACGATCTGGCGCCGACCACCGCCAATCTGGTGCTCGGGGCAAAGATACCCGATTGGGATCTGTCCTTCGGCTGGAAGGGTACATTCGTGAAGTCACAGGAGAAGACACCTATCCGGCAGTATCTGGGCTCGACTTATGCGCGACCGGAAAGCCCGGGCTATGCAGTGCACGGCATTTTCCTCGACTGGACGCCCAAGGAAGGCTTCATGAAGGATACCGAGTTGCACGCGGGCATCGACAATATATTCGACAAGAAATACGAGCCCTATCTCAGCGATGGCATTGCTTCCATGCCTGGCCGCAACTTCAAGATCTCGCTGAGCCGCCGCTTCTGAACCAGCAGCAAGTCAAACAGAAAAGCCCGCCGTCTCCGGCGGGCTTTTCTTTATGGAATAGGCTTGTGACTTACCGGCAGGCAGCGCAGAAGCGCTGGATGCGCTTGCACGCTTCCTCGAGAAGCTCTTCCGAGGTTGCGTAGGAAATACGGAAGTTCGGGCCAAGGCCGAATGCCGAACCATGAACGACAGCGACGCCTTCGGCTTCGAGCAGTTCGGAAACGAAATCCTCATCCGTCTCGATAAGCTTGCCCGAAGGAGCCGTCTTGCCGATCAGGCCGGCGCAGGACGGGT
Organism: Neorhizobium sp. UBA3556; assembly: GCA_002376235.1. Taxonomy (GTDB): domain Bacteria; phylum Pseudomonadota; class Alphaproteobacteria; order Rhizobiales; family Rhizobiaceae; genus Neorhizobium. Next base: position 806,211 of record DFNX01000016.1, read on the forward strand.
AGACGTAGAAGGCGCCTTCCGGCTTCGGGCAAACAATCCCGGAAGCCTGGTTCAGCATCGACACGACGAGATCGCGGCGGCCTTCGAAGATCGCCTTGTTCTTGGCAACGAAATCCTGCGGACCGTTGAGAGCCTCAACCGCCGCCCACTGAGCGATAGATGATGCACCCGAGGTCTGCTGCCCCTGGATCATGTCCATGGCCTTGATCAGCGGAAGCGGGCCAGCTGCATAACCGATACGCCAGCCGGTCATCGCATAGGCCTTCGACACGCCGTTCATCGTCAGCGTGCGATCGTAGAGCTTCGGCTCGACTTCGACCGGGGTCGCGAACTTGAAGTCACCGAAGGTCAGGTGCTCGTACATATCGTCGGTCAGGATCCAGACCTGCGGATGCTTGAGCAGGACATCGGTCAGCGCCTTGAGTTCAGCGGCGCTATAAGCGGCACCCGTCGGGTTAGACGGCGAGTTGAAGATGAACCACTTGGTCTTCGGCGTGATGACGCTTTCGAGTTCTTCCGCGGTCAGCTTGAAATCGTTTTCCTGTTTGGTGGAAACAGCGACCGGGGTGCCGCCGCAAAGCGCCACCATTTCCGGATAGGAAACCCAGTAGGGAGCCGGGATGACGACTTCATCACCCTGGTTAAGCGTTGCCATGAAGGCATTGAAAAGAATCTGCTTGCCGCCGGTGCCGACAATCGTCTGCTGCCAGTCGTAGTCGAGGCCGTTCTCGCGCTTGAACTTTGCCGCGATTGCCTTGCGCAGTTCCGGAATGCCGGAAACCGGCGTGTACTTCGTCTCGCCGCGGTTGATCGCGTCGATCGCGGCCTGCTTCACATTGTCGGGCGTATCGAAATCCGGTTCCCCGGCGCCAAGACCGATGACATCCCGGCCTTTCGCTTTCAGGTCACGCGCTTTCTGCGAAACGGCGATGGTGGCGGATGGCTTTACACGGGAGAGGGCATCGGCAAGAAAGGCCATAATCGAGGTCCTGAGAGCTGTTGCATCGCGGCGAAGGTCAAAAAATCGCCCAAAGCTGTATGTCGAATGCTGCTCGCGGTTTCAAGCGCAAAGCTTGAATGCGATCCATCAAAGTCCGTGAACACAGTGATCTCGCCGCCAGAGTAGCCGTACGGCCCACTTGAGCCTCAGAAGACCAGGTATTCCTCCAGCTGCCGCGAACCGCATTTTTTTCGCGGCACCACTCTGAATACGGCGAAATTACGAGCACAAAAACAGTCAACAGGATACGTTGACAAACAGCAAACACCCTCGCCCGCCCCATTGGGGTCCAATCCTGCCATCCATGTCAAATCGACACATTACCTAATGCAATCAATGATAGTTGTTCGATTTTTGTATCGCCAAAGCTGTCCATGACGCAAAAACGCCTGCCTGGCAAAGGCTTTCGGGGTCTAGAATTTTCAACTTCACGGCGCAGTTTCGCAAAACTTTTTCTTGCCAATTCCCTATAAACACAGCAATCTGCTCGCGTTCGGGCAATTTACGAGCATGGGAAGACCTATAATAATGCGATCCGAAGGCGCCAAAACTTCGGGCGGGGAACTGGGGGCAATTTGAAAAATTCTATTCCTGCCATTCGCCGCGGTAACACAGGGACCCTTTCTTAAAACTGCCTGCCGCCGCCCTTTGGGCAATAGTGTTGTGCTGTCCGCCGCTGAACACGGACAGAGAGAAAAGGACCTGCTGCATGGCCGAAACTGGCACTGTAAAATTCTTCAATACCGACAAAGGCTTCGGCTTCATCAAGCCAGATAATGGCGGCGCCGATATCTTCGTCCACATTTCTGCCGTCCAGGCATCTGGCCTGTCCGGTCTTTCTGAAAACCAGAAAGTAAGCTTCGACACGGAGCCTGATCGCCGCGGTAAAGGCCCGAAGGCCGTTAACCTGCAGATCGATGGCTAAGCCTGCGAGGCTTTCACCAAAGTTGAGGCCCGGCAGGATTGCCGGGTTTTTTTATGTCACAGTTTCAGGCGAGACGCCTCACACTCCTTGTGAAACGCCGTAATTTCTTCGTGATGAGCATTCCTTCACGACGCGGGTGACATGCCATCCCGGCTATCCGGATGCGCAGAATAGAGCTCCTGCAGGTACGGATTGTTTCTCCGCTCCTCGCCAATGCGACCGCCCGGACCGTGACCGCAGAGAAAACCGACATCATCACCAAGCGGCAGCACTTTGTCCCGGATAGAGGAAAGCAGGGTCTGGTGATCGCCTCCAGGCAGATCCGTGCGCCCGACCGAACCATTGAACAGGACATCGCCCAGATGGGCGAAACGTTGTGAGCGGTTGAAGAAGATTACATGTCCCGGCGCATGCCCCGGGCAATGAAAAACCTCGAAGACATGTTCGCCGAAGGACACGGCGTCACCGTCGGCAAGCCAGCGATCCGGCACAAGGTTGCGTGCTTCCATTTTGACCCCGAAGGACTGTGCCTGCGTCTCCAGCCTTTCGAGCAGCGGAAGGTCTGCCTCATGCGGGCCGACCACCTTCACGTTCAAAAGTTCGCGGAGTTCGTCGGCACCGCCGGCGTGGTCGATATGGCCATGCGTGATCCAGATCTCCTTGATCGACAGACCGTTCTCGCGAACCGTCTCTTGGATCAGAGCCACGTCACCACCGGGATCGACGATGACACCTTCACGGGTCTCGTCATCGAAAAAGATGGTGCAATTCTGCTGAAATGGCGTGACGGGAATTATCCCGGCTTGAAGTTTTCCCATGATCTCCGACCTTGGTTTGCGACCAGCCGGATATAGCGACTGCAGGAACAGAAAGCAGCCGAAAACTCACTCGCCTTCAGCAACCATATATCGCGCATCCGCGGCCACCGGAGGAGCAAGCGAAGCATTGGCGAGAAGAAAAGCACAAACGACGAGCTTGAGCGTGATAACCGTAACGAAAACCGCCCGCAGCGGATGTGGCTTGGGTTTATCCATCGTGATCGGCGGCAAGGCTGCATATGTCTGCATGAAAACTCTCCAAAGTCTGTGGCAGATTAATGAGCGGCGCGACATTAAGTTCCGCAACACTTATCGGACGGGCTCTCGTCAGGATTGAAAAAACCGACCTATCTGGGACATTCCAACGGCAAAGCAAGAGACGCAACGCTTGCCCTCGCCGAGGCCAGACGCCGCTTTTCAGCGCGCGACAGCCATGGAAATCATACAAATCCTGTTGATTGTTCAAGCCGTTCGCGCTTTATCGAGTGCAACGCATTACAATCGCAGAGGTATCCGGCGCGGCCTTGTGCGCCAGACCACAGAAAGGAACAGTGCTGTGTCTCGATCAATGGCGGCCAAGCCCGTCAGGAAAGACCAACTGCCCATGCCGGCAGTCGACGAAAGCCGGATCGACTTCGAGACCATCGAACTGTTCTTTTTCGCGTATCGCGATTTCGTCTCCGATCCGGATGCCATTCTGGCAAGGATAGGCATGGGACGCGCCCATCACCGCGTCGTATACTTCGTCAGCCGCCAGCCGGGCTTGATGGTAAGCGACCTTCTGGAAACGCTGCAGATTACCAAGCAAAGCCTGTCGCGCGTGCTGAAGCACCTCATCGAGGCCGGTTATATCCGCCAGATGGCAGGTGCCAAGGACAGGCGCGAGAGACGCCTCTATCCTACTCTGGCCGGCCGTGAACTGGCACTTGCCCTATCGGAGCCGCAATCATCGCGCATCGCCCGTGCCATGGAGGACCTGACGCCGGGCAATCGCGAGGCGGTCAGGGAATTCCTCAAGAAAATGCTGGGGCGCGACGAAAGCCTGCCTCCAGCCGATGACGATATTTAGGATGCCTCGATGACGAAAACGCCACCTTCGGACGATGCGCCTCACCTCTTGATCGTTGATGACGACAAGCGCATTCGTGACCTGCTCAACCGTTACCTGACAGAACAGGGCTTTCGCGTCACCATCGCCGGCGATGCCGCCGAAGCGCGACGCAAGCTGGAAGGCCTGCATTTCGACCTCATCATTCTCGACGTGATGATGCCAGGCGAATCCGGCCTGTCGCTGACGAAATCGCTCTACGAGAAAAAGACGATCCCGGTGATCTTGCTCACCGCTCGCGTCGAAGCCGATGCGCGCATCGAAGGGCTGGAAGCCGGTGCCGACGACTATCTGGCAAAACCTTTCGACCCGCGCGAACTTGTTCTACGTATCAACAACATCCTGCGCCGCAGTACGTCGGAAACGCCGAAGATAGAACAGGTCATCTTCGGGCCGTTTACTTTCTCCATCTCCCGCAAGGAACTGAGACGCGCAGCCGAGATCATACGCCTGACCGACAGGGAGCAGGAGATCATGCTTCTCTTCGCAATGCGCGCCGGCGACACCATCCCCCGCCACGAACTGATCGGCGACGACAGCGATGTCGGGGAGCGCACGATCGACGTGCAGATCAACCGCCTGCGACGCAAGATTGAAGACGACCCGGCCAATCCGGTCTATCTTCAGACGGTTCGCGGCATCGGCTACCGGCTGAGCATAGACTAGTCGCTGCGGTCGGCACGAGGAGCGGCAATGGCCTTTTTCGACACGTTGAGACAGAACGTGGCAGCGCTCAGCCTTCCCGGCTGGCGTCCGTTTACGCGCTGGCTGCGCCGTCGGCTGCCGACCGGTCTCTATACCCGCTCACTGCTTATCGTCATCCTGCCAATGCTCTTGCTGCAGACCGCTGTGGCTGCGGTGTTCATGGAACGTCACTGGCGCATGGTCACCGAGCGCCTGTCTGACGGCACGGTCCGCGACATAGCCGCCATCATCGAGATCATTCGCAGCTATCCGCAGGACAGCAACTATGATGAAGTCACCCGGATCGCCGATCAGACCCTGAACCTGACGATCGCGGTAGAAGAGAATGGTCAATTACCGCCGCCGCGGCCCCGCCCCTTCTTTTCGATACTGGACGGCATATTGACCGACCAGATCACCCAGCAGATCAAGTTGCCCTTCTGGCTGGACACGGTCGGCGATAGCAGGCTTGTCGAGATCCGCATCAAGTTCGATCAGCGGGTGCTGAGGGTCTTCGTCCGCCGCGGCTCCACCTATGCTTCCAACACCCACATCTTCCTGGTCTGGATGGTCAGCATCGCGCTGGTGCTGGTGCTGATCTCCATTCTTTTTCTGCGCGGCCAGATCCGCCCTATCCTCTCACTTGCAAATGCAGCGGAAAGCTTTGGCAAGGGCCAGAAAACCGAAGGGTTCATGCCAAAAGGCGCCGACGAAGTCCGCCGCGCCGGCCTTGCCTTCATCCAGATGCGCGAGCGTATCGAACGGCAACTCGAACAACGCACCGCAATGCTGGCCGGCATCAGCCACGACCTTCGCACCATCCTCACCCGGTTCAAACTGCAATTGGCGCTTGCCGGCGACAAGCCGGAACTGTCGGGCATGACCGAAGACGTCAACGACATGCAGTCAATGCTGGAAGGGTATTTGGCCTTTGCCAAGGGCGAGGCGGAAGAGGACTTTGGCACGCTGAAGCTCAGCGAACTGCTGGAGCGTTTCCGCAACGATTTTGAGCTTCGCGGACGTCAGCTGACCTATGAGATCGAAGGTGAGGATGAGATCGCGGTCAGACCGAACGCCTTCACCCGGCTCGCCAGCAATCTTGTCTCAAATGCCGAACGCTATGCGAAGACGCTGCACATCCACGCGAAACACAGCGCCAAATGGCTGACCCTGACACTCGACGACGACGGCCCCGGCATAGCGGCGGAATCACGCGAGGAAGTCTTCAAGCCCTTCTACCGGCTCGATGAAGCCCGAAATCTCGACTCATCCGGCACCGGCCTCGGCCTCGCAATCGCCCGCGACATCGCCCGCGCCCACGGAGGGAATGTGACGCTCGCGGAAAGCCCGAGCGGCGGGTTGAGGGCGATCGTACGGATACCGGCGTGAACGATTTAGAAAAACAGACAGTTCTGGACATCCGGCCGGCTGATCAGGGCGATCTACCGGCTCTGATGGAACTATATCAGCATCTGGTCGAAGGGGATGAGAAACCTCAACTCGAGGTGGCGCATGACCTGTTCGAACGATTTCAGGCCTATTCAGGCAGCATGATCGCCATCGGCTTGGTCGAGCACGTGTTGGCGGCGTCATGCACGCTTGTCGTGATCCCCAACCTCACGCGCGGCGGTCGGCCATATGGTCTGATCGAGAATGTCGTCACACACCGTGATTTTCGAAATCGGGGCTACGGCAAACAGATCCTGCATTATGCAGTCGAGGCCGCCTGGGATGCAGGCTGTTACAAAGTGATGCTGATGACCGGCTCTAAGAGACGCGAGACGCTGGATTTTTATCTGGCAGCCGGATTTGAGCAGTCGAAGACCGGATTTCAGATCCGACGTGTAGCAGCGCGGCAAGAGACATGATCAGGCGAGGCAGTTTTCCCAAAAAGACCGCAACGCGAGACGCTTAAATCTCAAACCGTTCACATCATCTTCCGCCCATTCGGCACGCCCTGGGTGACCGAGGCAAGCACGATAGCGCCATTCTCATCCTCGAAGCCCAAAGTGAGGACTTCGGAGCGAACCGGACCGATCTGGCGCGGCGGGAAATTCACGACACCGAGTATCTGCCGGCCGATCAGCTCATTCAGCGTGTAATGAACGGTGATCTGCGCCGAGGATTTCTTGACCCCGATCTCGGGGCCAAAATCGATCTTCAGCTTGTAGGCAGGCTTGCGGGCTTCCGGAAAGGGCTCGGCCTCGACAATGGTTCCAACCCGGATATCGACCTTTTCGAAATCTCCGTAGCTAATCTCGTCTGCCATGCCTGCTACCCTTTTATATATTCAGCCACCCAGCTCTTCAGCCCGTGTGCGGGCTGCGGCGATCGCCTTGTCGAAAATCGGCTGAATGCCGTCATCCGCCATCAGCACGGAAAGCGCTGCGGCCGTCGTACCGCCGGGCGAAGTCACATTCTTGCGAAGCTGTGCCGCGTCCTCCGGGGACTGGTTCAACAACTCACCAGCCCCCGACACGGTTTCCCGTGCGAGCCGCATGGCGAGGTCCGCCGGCAGGCCCAACTTGCGACCTGCCTCTGCCATGCACTCGACGAGATAGAACACATAGGCGGGTCCGCTGCCCGATACTGCCGTTACGGCGTCGATATCGGCTTCGGTTGCGACCCATTCGACGGGGCCGCTGACCCTCAGCAACTCATGAACGGCCTCGCGCTGCAGATCGCTGACACGCGCATTGGCAAAAGCACCGGTCACGCCACGACCGATCATCGCCGGCGTATTCGGCATGGCGCGCACCATGGCGACATCGCCAAGGTGGCTATTAAGATAGGTGAGCGTCTTGCCCGCAGCGACCGAGACGACCACAGTCTTCTCGCCTACAGCCGGCTTTAATGGCGGCAGAACCACATCCATCATCTGCGGCTTCACGGCGAGAAACAGGATCTCGGCGATCATACCTTCCGGCACGGCGGTGACATGCCTTGCCCCCACAGCAGCAATCCTGGCCTGCATTTTTTCCGATGGAGACGGGTCGACGACGATGATCCGGTTTCCCGCAACGCCCTTGTCCAGCCAGCCGGACAGCATCGCACCGCCCATATTGCCGGCACCAACAAGGATGATCGATCCGCTGCCAGCCACCATGTTCAGCACTCGCCGACGGTTTCGAACAGCACGGCATCCATGGCCGCCTTGGCTTCCATGCCGGACCAGACGACGAACTGGAATGCCTGATAATAGCTCTCGCAGGCGTCGAGCGCGCTGGAAAGCAGCACTTCCACCTGCTGGTTCGTCGGCTCGGCACCGCCGGCCAGAAGCAGCGACTGACGGAAGATGATGACATCCTCCTGACGCCACAGGTCGAAATGGCCCATCAACGTCTGACCATTCACATGCGACAGCAGGCGAAGGATTTCGTTGACGCGGATTTCGGGAATTTTCAGATCGAAGGCACAGGCCAGATGCAGCGCCTCGAAATCCTCCATCCAGGAGAAGGATACGTGGTAATCGGTCCAGCGACCTTCCACGGTCATGGCGATCTCGTCTTCGCCGGAGCGCTCGAACGTCCAGTCGTTGGACGCAGCGACGAATTCGATCATGTCGACCGGATTCGATTGACGTTCAATTTCCAATTCCATGAGGCTCATGCGGCACCTTTTAGACCGGAATGAATGCGGAGTTGCGAGAAACGCCAACACGCGAAACAATTAACCGGAAACAACACTTCCGATGATCTTACGGCGCCGCCAGATTAACGCTCTAACCCTGCCTGGAGCTTACCAGTCCGTTTCGAATCATCATTTAAAATCAGTGTAGCTAGACCACTTCGAGCTTCCACCCCCTCCCCCCATTATTTCCGTGGGTTAAGCTCTCTCATGGTTCGTATCGGAGATCAGCGGAGATGGGTAAATGACTCTGCCGCCTACACTTTTCGGCAGTGTCCACAGGCGGGAGTTTTCTGAGGATACATCCATCTCACCATGAGGAGACATCGTCCCGACGCGGCACGAAAAAGTTAATGACGAATACGAATCGGCCTCCCATGCGAACATGGGAGGCCGAATGATTCCTGCGAAATGCGGGGAGCGTTGATCAGCCCTGCTGGGAGCCGAGCTTGGCTTCGAGAGCTTCGATACGCGCCTTCAGCGCATCGTTCTCGTCACGTGCGCGCGCAGCCATCTCCCGCACAGCTTCGAATTCCTCGCGCTTTACCACATCCATGCTGTTGAGAAACCGGTCGGCCTGCGCATGGAAGGCAGTTTCCATCTCCTTGCGCACGCCCTGCGCAGCGCCGGCAGCGTCAGTCATGATCTTGGCGAAGTCGTCAAAAATGCGGTTGGTTCCGGTCGACATGTCGTCATCTCCTTGAAGCCGGCGGAAATGCCCCGGCATATCATCAATCCATGACAAGGAAGTAGGGCCAGCAGCGATCCGTTGCAAGCTCCATCCACTACTGTGGTAACTGGTTGCGCGATTCCGGCTTGACCGCCACTTTTGGTAAGGCCATGTTCCGCCGACGTCGGTTACACCGGGAACAAACATTGTACGAAGCTCTTAATCTTCTTGCCATTCTGCCGTTTCCTAACATCGATCCGGTGGCATTTTCCATCGGGCCTCTTTCCGTACACTGGTACGGGCTGGCCTATGTTGCCGGCATTATGATCGGCTGGTTTTATGCCCGCAAACTGATCGACAGGCCGACGCTCTGGAAGGGCGACACCGCCCCGATGACCAAGACGCATCTGGATGATTTTCTGGTCTGGATCGCTGTCGGCATCGTCGTCGGTGGCCGCACCGGCTATATTCTGTTTTATGACCTGGCGCCGATGCTGGAAGACCCGGTCCGTATCATAGAGATCTGGAATGGCGGCATGTCCTTCCACGGCGGCCTTATGGGCGCGATCGTGGCGATGATCCTTTTTGCGCGCAAGAACGCAATCCCTGTCTGGAGCATGTTCGACATCATCGCCGCCGTCGTGCCGATCGGCCTGTTCTTCGGCCGTATCGCCAATTTCATCAATGGCGAACTTTGGGGAAGGCTGAGTTCTGCGCCCTGGGCAATCGTCTTCCCGACCGGTGGTCCCTTCGCTCGCCATCCGAGCCAGCTTTATGAAGCGGGGCTGGAGGGAGTTATCCTTCTCCTCGTGCTCGCCGCACTCATCTTCGGTATCAAGGCGTTCAAGACACCGGGTCTGATCGCCGGCATATTCGTCATGGGCTACGGTTTGTCGCGTATTTTCGTCGAATTTTTCCGCGAACCTGATGCGCAGCTCGGTTATCTTCTCGGAACGAGCTGGCTGACCATGGGCATGGTGCTTTCGCTTCCGATGGTGCTGATCGGTCTTTGGGCTGCTCTGCGGGCGCTCGTCGCAGCTCGCACTGCCGAGGCATGAAGGATCAGGTCGGCCATGAGCACGTCCGAAACCACTCCCCTGGCCGACAAGATCAAGAATCTTATCCGCACCAACGGCCCGATTACAGTTACTGATTATTTTGCTCTTTGCCTCGCTGATCCGGAATACGGCTATTATCGCACCCGTGAACCGTTCGGCCGCCACGGCGACTTCATCACCGCGCCGGAAATCAGCCAGCTCTTCGGCGAGATGATCGGCATTTTCATGGTCCATGCCTGGCAACAGCACGGAACACCGGAAAATGTCCGCCTCGTCGAGATAGGGCCTGGCCGCGGCACGATGATGGCCGATATGCTGCGTGTCATCAAACGGATCTCCCCTTCGTTGTTCGAGCGGATGTCTGTACATCTCGTGGAAACCAGCGAGCGCCTTCGCGGCGTGCAACGCATCACGCTCGAAGCCTATTCGACACTGATCAACTGGCACGACAGTTTTGAAGACGTGCCTGAAGGTTTCTGCCTGATCGCCGCCAACGAACTGTTCGATGCCATCCCGATCCGCCAGTTCATCAAGACGCCAATAGGTTTTCGCGAGAGGCTGATCGGCCTCGGTATCGATGACGAACTCGCATTCGCGGCAGGTATCGCAACCGTTGATCCGGCCCTCCTTCCCGATCATACAGGGACTGTTCCGGACGGCACCATCTTCGAAGTCGCCCCGGCCAGACAGGCTGTCATGCAGACGCTGTGCGAACGCCTGCGCCAACATGGCGGCACCGCTCTGATCATTGACTACGGCCATATGGTCTCCGGTTTCGGCGACACGCTGCAAGCCGTGATGAACCATGAATTCGACCCGCCATTCGCCCATCCCGGCGAAGCGGATCTCACCAGCCATGTGGATTTCGAGGATCTCGCAAAGGTGGCCCTGGCAAGCGGCGTCCACCTGAATGGCGGGCTGCGTCAGGGCGAATTCCTCTACGGCCTCGGCCTCACCGAACGTGCCACCGCCCTTGCCCGTGACAAGGATCCTTCAGAACAACGCCTCATCGGCGCAGCAGTCGATCGTCTGGCAGGAGAAGGTGCGGGCAAGATGGGCGAACTCTTCAAGGTCATCGCCGTTTCGAGCCCCGCCGTAAAGCTCATGCCATTCCGCTCGATCGATTGATCCTTGGCCGAACCGCATTGACAGATTGGCGTATATTGCGCCAATCTCGCTCGCGAAAGCAGCGGCAGTCGCGAGCATTACCTTGTAAAATCAACAGGATGGACGCATATGCCGAATAACAACCTGCCTTTGCCGATCGAAAGCGAATTGCTGCGCGAACGAGCAGGTGCACGCATCCGGCATGGCTTTTTCACTCGCAAAGGCGGTGTTTCCGAAGGCATTTACGCAGGATTGAATGTCGGCATCGGTTCCGATGACGACCGCGACAGGGTGATCGAGAATCGCGCCCGTGTTGCCGCATGGTTCGATCTACCGCTGGAGCGGCTGGCAACGGTCCATCAGGTCCATTCACCCGATGTCGTGATCGTCGACGAACAATCCGCAGCAAGCGAACGTCCGAAGGCCGACGCGATGGTGACGAATGTGCCGGGCATCGTGCTCGGCGTCCTTTCCGCCGATTGCGGTCCGATCCTGTTTGCGGATGCGGAGGCCGGCGTCATCGGTGCAGCCCATGCCGGATGGAAAGGCGCGCTCCACGGCGTGCTCGAAAACACGATCGAGGCCATGGTCTCTCTCGGTGCGGATCGCGCCCGCATCACCGCCGTACTCGGCCCCTCCATCGGCCCGAAAAGCTATGAAGTGGGACCGGAATTCGCCTCCAACTTCCAAGCGATGGATCCGGCCAATGAGATCTTCTTCACACCGTCGGTCAATCAGCATCATGCCATGTTCGACCTGCCTGCGCTGACCATCAAGCGACTGACCGGTGCCGGCGTGCACGCCGAAAACCTGAACCTCGACACTTATCCCGATACCGAACGTTTCTTTTCCTATCGACGTACCACGCACGCAAAAGAGCCGGATTACGGCCGCCAGATTTCAGCAATTGCGATCCGGGAGGATTGAAATGGCCTTGCACTTCGAACGCGATGAATATTCCGCTCGCCTGAACCGCCTCCTGGCAGAAATGCAGGAGCAAAAACTCGATGCCATGCTGCTCTTCGCCCAGGAAAGCATGTATTGGCTAACCGGCTACGATACGTTCGGCTACTGCTTTTTCCAGACGCTGATTGTCAAGGCAGACGGCTCGATGACCTTGCTGACCCGCTCTGCGGACCTGCGGCAGGCACGCCAGACCTCGATCATAGAAAATATCGTCATCTGGGTGGATCGGGTGAACGCGGATCCGACACTCGACCTGAAAAACCTTCTGAGCGACATGGATCTGCTCGGCGCAAGGATCGGTATAGAGTACGATACCCATGGCATGACCGGCCGGGCCGCGCGCCTGCTCGACCACCAGCTCACCACGTTCGGTCAGTTGATCGACGCTTCCTATCTTGTCGGCGGCCTTCGCCTCATCAAGAGCCCGGCCGAAATCGCCTACGCAAGGCATGCCGCCGAACTGGCGGACGACGCTCTGGATGCAGCCCTTCCGCTGATCAAGGCGGGCGGTGATGAGGCAGACATTCTCGCAGCCATGCAAGGCGCAGTTTTTTCGGGCGGCGGCGATTACCCGGCCAACGAATTCATCATCGGCTCGGGAGAGGACGCGCTTTTGTGCCGATACAAGGCCGGCCGCCGCAAGCTGGACGCCAATGACCAGCTGACGCTCGAATGGGCCGGCGCTTCCGCCCATTATCACGCCGCGATGATGCGCACCGTGGTGACAGGTGAACCGTCGCTGCGCCATCGCGAGCTTTACAAGGCCTGCCTGGAAACCATTCAGGCGATCGAAGAGGTTCTCCGCCCCGGCCACACTTTCGGCGACGTGTTCGACACCCATGCCCGCATCCTCGATGAACGCGGCCTGTCGCGGCACCGATTGAATGCCTGCGGCTACTCGCTGGGCGCACGTTTCTCGCCGTCCTGGATGGAGCAGCAAATGTTCCATGTCGGCAATCCGCAGGAGATCCTGCCCAATATGACGCTGTTCGTCCACATGATCATCATGGATTCCGACAGCGGCACGGCGATGACCCTCGGCCATACTTATCTGACCACAGACGCTGCGCCCGAACCGCTCTCCCGCCGAGGTCTTGACCTCATCGTTTGCTGACCGCGCCAGATCCCGCAATTGACACACCTGAAACCCCGCCTCTAAATTCGCTTGAGGCGGGTATCAGAGCAATTCCAGCAAAAGTGGGAACCGGTTTTGCGTCCGGAATTGCGTACTCAAAAGAGGTGATTGGGTGAGGCGATCGGGATCATGGAGTATCGCTGCGCTTCTTGCCATTACGCTTGGACTTTCTGCCTGCAATACCACCGACGCCCTGACGCCTCAGGTCGATGTCGGCGGCGGTACTGAACGCTCGTCATCGCGAGTGACCCAGGACGATACCGACCGCATGGCTGGCAATTACTCGCAACCCATCCGGTCTGAGCCTCTCGGCCCGACGGCAAGTGCCAACCCGCCGCCCAACACGCTGGAGGCCCAGGCGGATGCGCTGGACAGCGGCAGCACAGTCTCCCCGTCCTCCTCCGGGCCACCACCGGACTGGCAGGGACAGGACACGTCACAAGTCCCCTCAACTCAGGCATCGCCATCACCCGTAGCCGGTGGAGACACCATCCGCTTTCTGCCGATCATCGGCGCACCGGTCGAGGCGGTCACGCCACTCTCCCGTCAGCTGGCCGTCGCGGCACGGTCGAGCGGCCTGACGATCCGCCCCTCGGGGGACGTGAGCACAGAACATATCCTCAAGGGCTATTTTTCTGCGCTCACAGACGACGGCAAAGTGACGATCGTGTATGTCTGGGATGTGCTCGACAATGCCGGCGAGCGCCTCCACCGCATGCAAGGGCAGGAGACATTGCCGGCCAAGGGTGACGATCCATGGGCGGCAATTCCACCTTCTGTCATGCAGACGGTTGCGGACAAGACGATAAGCGGGTATCTCGCGTGGCGAGAGCAGGCTCCAAGGCTGTGAATGGTGGCTATTTCGGCCTTCAAGTCATAGTTCGTTCACAAAATTGCGTGTGCATTTGGAAAACGCTCTTGCATTCGAAGGCAGCGGCGGTAAAAGGCCCACATCCAGCTTCAATACAGGCGGACCGAAATGAAGGTTTTCGCAGGCAATTCGAACCGGCATCTCGCCGATGCGATCTGCAGCTATCTCAATGTCCCAGTCGGAAAAGCCAGCGTAAGGCGTTTTGCAGACCAGGAAATCTTCGTAGAAATTCAGGAAAACGTGCGCGGTGAGGATGTCTTCGTCATCCAGTCCACGTCGTTCCCGACCAACGATCATTTGATGGAATTGCTCATCATGATCGATGCGTTCCGGCGAGCGTCCGCACGGCGCATCACCGCGGTGCTGCCCTATTTCGGTTATGCCAGACAGGACCGTAAGGCCGGCCCCCGCACACCGATCTCGGCCAAGCTCGTGGCCAACCTGATCACCGAGGCAGGTGCCGACCGCGTTCTGACGCTCGATCTGCATGCCGGCCAGATCCAGGGCTTCTTCGATATCCCGACCGACAACCTCTACGCCGTGCCGATCCTGGCCCGTGACGTGAAGGAAAACTACGACCTGAACAACGTCATGGTCGTCTCCCCTGACGTCGGTGGCGTGGTGCGTGCCCGTTCGCTGGCAAAGCGCCTCGATTGCCAGCTCGCCATCGTAGACAAGCGTCGCGAACGCGCCGGTGAATCGGAAGTGATGAACGTCATCGGCGACGTGACCGGCAAGGACTGTCTGCTGATCGACGACATCGTCGACTCAGGCGGCACGCTCTGCAATGCCGCCGAGGCCTTGCTGAAGAACGGCGCGACCAGCGTCACTGCCTATATCACCCATGGCGTTCTCTCCGGCGGCGCGGTCACTCGTATCTCGTCTTCGAAGCTGAAGGAACTGGTGATCACCGACAGTATCCAGCCGACGACGGCGGTTCAGTCAGCACCGAACATTCGCGTGATCTCGACCGCGAACCTGCTTGGCGAGGCGATCAACCGCACAGCGATGGAATCCTCCGTTTCCAGCCTGTTCGACTGATCTTCTTTGATCAGCGAAACATTTTTCGAATAGTTCAACCGGGCCGAAAGTCGATATCGATTTTCGGCCCGATGCTTTAGATTGACCTCAATTCAACGGGGAGGAATCACCAATGTCATTCATGTCCAAGCACGCGTCCAAGCTGCCGCTTCTCCTGCTTGTACCGCTTCTCTCTGCCTGCGTAGAAGGCGGCCCGCCGTCCGGACCGGGAGGATACTATCCGCCTCCCCGTCCCGATCGTGGACCACAAATGTGCACCATGGACTACCGCCCGGTCTGCGGCGAACGTGGCGGACGTCTGGAGACTTTCGGCAACTCCTGCCAGGCCAGCGCCCGCGGCTTCCGCGTTGTCAGTTCTGGCGAATGCAGAGGCCCAGGCAGGCCGGATCGTCCTGACCGGGACCGTCCCGGTCGGCCTGACAGACCGGATTGGGATCGTCCCGGCAGACCGGATCGCCCGGATTGGGACAGACCGGGCAATCCCGGCCGTCCGCAACCCGGCGGCATCTGCACCCGTGAATACAGACCAGTCTGCGGCCAGAACGGACGCAGGCTCCAGACATTCCCGAATGCTTGCGAGGCCCGCAATGCGGGCGCCAGCGTCATCTCATCGGGCGAATGCCGCCGGGGCTAAAGTGTGAAAGACCAGATAAGAAACGCCGGGACACCAATCCCGGCGTTTTGCATTCGCGGAAACCCTTGACTATGTAGGGCCATATACGAAGGAGATTCGAATGGCCTCACGCGACCGCTATTCCCGAAAACTTGAATGTTCACAGTGCGGCAATACCGGTTTCGCCGAAGTCTCCGAAACGGACGACAAACGTGCGGGCAACAGGGACTTCCGCATCGATGAACTACCGAAGAGCTTTCGCACCGAATTCGCCTCGACCGATCCGAAGAAATACATGGTCCGCTGCGGCGATTGCGGCTTCAAGTTCCGCTTCGAGCAGAAGACCGTCTATGCGCCGGGCGGCGAAGCCCGGCGGTAGAAGGATTGCGGTAAAAGAAGGGACCGGCTTCGCCTCCCGAAGCAGGGCGAGGCTGTCATGGGCGCTTCAGGGCGCTTCAGGCAGCATCAATCAGCAACTGCTTGTCGATCGCCATCGGCCGCCCCAGAAGATAGCCCTGCGCCTCGTGGCAACCTTCTTCTCTCAAGATATCCAGTTGCCTTGAGGTCTCCACCCCTTCTGCAAGCACGGGGATGCGCAGGCCCTGACCGAGTGCGAGGATGGCGCGAACCATCGCTTTCGCTTCTTCGCTACGCTCGACATTGGCAAGGAAACTGCGGTCGAGCTTGATCTTGTCGAACGGGAAGGACTGCAGCGTTTCAAGCGACGAATAGCCTGTGCCGAAATCGTCAATGGCAATCGATACACCGAGCGCCTTGATCGCCCGAAGCGCGTGAAGCGCACGTTGCTTGTCAGTGAAGATCGAGCTTTCGGTGATTTCCAGCTCAAGGCGACTAGGCTTCAGCCCGGCCTCCACCAGAACAGAGTGAACGAGCGCCGGCATGTCCGTATGCGCGATCTGAACTGGCGAAAGGTTGACGGCCACTTTATGTCCGACGGGCCAGCGGGCCGCCTCCCGGCAGGCTTCGCGCAACACCCATTCGCCGATCGGCAGGATAGCGCCGCACTCTTCAGCGACAGGGATGAATTCCGCCGGCGAAACAAGACCGCGCTCCGGGTGGTTCCAGCGCAGCAGCACCTCGTAACCAGTGACCTCTCCCGTCGAGACAGATTTCTGCACCTGGTAATTCAGATAGAGCTGTTTGGCATCGATGGCGGCCCACAAGTCCTTCGCCATCTTGGTGCGATCACGCGCAGCCTCGTCCATCTCGACGTCATAGAAGCAGACCTCTCCGGTCAGGGACGCCTTGGCCCGGTACATGGCAAGGTCGGCATTGGCGATCAGCACTTCCGGCGACTTGCCGTCGTTCGGATAGAGCGCCACGCCCATGCTGGCGCCCGTACTCAACCTGTGCCCTCCGATATCCATCGGGTGATTGAACTCGCCCATCATCTGATCGAGGAAAGCATGGACCTCGGCAATATCGTTATACCGGATCGCCGCCGCAAATTCATCGCCGCCAAAGCGGGCGAAAACCTGGTTCGCGCCGATAACCTGAAGCATGCGGCGGGCAATTTCCTTCAGTACGGCATCACCGACGGCATGTCCAAGCTGGTCGTTGATCTGCTTGAACCTGTTGAGATCGATACCGACAACCGCCATGTGGTCGCCATTGCGTTGCGCATGCAGGACCTCGCTCTCCATATGGCTGAGGAAGGCGACCCGGTTGGGCAGCTGCGTCAGGCTGTCATGCCTTGCCATGAAGGCGATCTGCTCCTCCGATCGAACTTGCTCGGTAATGTCTTCGAAAGTTGCGACCCATCCACCGTCGACAAGCGTGCTGATCGCGGCGCGGATCGTCCGCCCATCCTGCGTCTTGTGCAGCATGAGGCGCTGTCCGGACCTCATTGTATTGATATAAAGGTGATATTGCTGTTCGGCCCGTGCCCGAACGCTCGGATCATCACCGGCGGCAATCTCGAAACCTCTGTGGCACAGCTCCCTGCAGGAAATGCCCGGCGTGACGAAACTTTCCGGGAAACCGAACATGTCGCGATAACGCCGATTGGATAGGATCAGGCGTTCGTTCCGATCGAACAGGCAAATCCCCTGGCTCATGTTCTCGAGCGCAAGGTCGAGATTCTGGGTCACGGCGGCGATCCGATCGCTATCCGCCTTCTGCCGTGTGATGTCCCGGGTGATCTTGGCATATCCGACAAGCTGGCCGTCGTCGTCGAGGACGGGTTGGATCACCACATGCGCCCAGAACCATGTGCCATCCTTGCGGTAACGCTTGCCCTCGGCGTCGAACCGGCCGGTCTCGCGCGCGGTCGTCAAAGCCTGTTCCGGCATACCCCTCGCCTGATCCTCGCGCGAATAGAAACGAGCGAAATTCTGGCCGACGATTTCCTTTTCTGTATAGCCCTTGGCGCGCTGAGCGCCGGCATTCCAGTTGGTCACAATACCTGCAGGATCGAGCATGTAGATCGCGTAATCCGTGACGCCGCGGACGAGAAACTGGAAATTGCGCTCGCTGGCGCGAGACGACCGCGCCGCCCGCCCGGATGCAAATGCCGCGGCACTGCCCGAACCGATCAGCGACAGCGAGACGATGATGATCGTCGATAACATCAGCGGCTTCGACAAGGAGCCGACCTCAATCGTCGAGGCAAGGTCGGGAACCAGGCTCGCAGCGCCCATCGCGATGAAGTGCATGGACACGATTGCAAGCGACAGGACCGCAGCCGCCGTAATTATCGCCTTGATGCCCCGACCCTTTGAAATCACGAAGGCTATGGGAGCCATCACCATTGCCGCTGCTATGGCCGTGATCACCAGAGGCCGCGCCCAGACGATGGTCCCTGCGAATTCGATCGCCGACATGCCGGTGAAATGCATGCATGAGACCCCTGCCCCGAATACGGCGCCAGCTACAGTCGCACCCCAACGCGTCGGGATGACCAGAACGATAGAAGCTGCGGCAAATGTCGCGATGAAGGCAAGCCCGAGCGATATGAGCGTCAAGGTCAGGTCGAAGCGAAACGCATGCCCGGGATCATAGGCCAGCATTGCGACAAAATGCGTAGACCATATGCCGAAGCCGCCGGCACCGGCTGCAACCGCTGCCCAAGTGAGCCGTGCCCCTCGATGCGTCTCGCCCGCCCGCCCGATGAAGGACACCGTGGCGAGATTGGACAGGAAGCAAAGCACACCCGCCACGAGAACAAGAACCAGATCATGTTCAAGGACAAGGCAGTTGGCGACAGCATACATGGTGGAATTCCCTAAGACTGAACCAGTCTTCTGGCCATTCGCCACTTAACAAATCCAGTAAATCTTATTGAGCTGCGTCTTTTTTAGACCGCGAACGACAAACGTCCTTAACAACCCGGCAAGGACCGCCTACTCTGGGTGATCAGTGATTTTCGCTACCGCGTAAGGTAGAACAAAACACCTTGTCATCTTCAGGAAAGCCTTGCCTTGCAGGGGCTGCCGTATTATAGGGGCGCGTCCGCGTAGACACCCTTGGAGGCAACGCGGATGGAATGCGTTTTTAGCGCCTTCCAGTTTCGACTGCTCAACCCTGATCGGCGAAACTCTCCAATAACCTCGAAAGGAAATGCCATGAGCGAAAGCTACGAGCTCAAGGCCGAGGCGCGCGAACGGGTCGGTAAGGGGTCCTCCCGTGAACTTCGCCGCAACGGTTTTATCCCTGCAGTTATCTACGGTGACAAGCAGGCTCCGATTTCTATCGTCCTCAACACCAATGAAGTCACCAAGCGCATTCACGCCGGTGGTTTCATGACGACGGTTGCCACCATCGACCTCGATGGCAAGAAGATCACCGTTCTGCCGAAGGACTACCAGCTGGATCCGGTGCGTGACTTCACCATGCACGTCGACTTCCTGCGCGTCTCCGGCAACACCGAAGTCACCGTCGACGTTCCGGTTCACTTCGTCAACGAAGACAAGTCCGCGATCAAGCAGGGCGGCGTCCTGAACATCGTCCGTCACACGGTCGAGTTCCTCTGCCCGGCCAACGCCATCCCGGAATTCATCACCGTTGACCTCGACGGCGCCAAGATCGGCGACAGCATCCACATCTCTGCTGTCAAGCTGCCGAAGGGCGTTCGCCCGGTCATCACCGATCGCGACTTCACGATCGCAACTCTCGTTGCTCCGGCAGCCGGCGTTGCTGAGGAAGAAGTAGCAGAAGCCCCGACCGAAGAATAATATTCCTTCTTCATCCAAGACTTCGAAGCCCGCCTCTCGGCGGGCTTTTGTCTTTTGTTAAATCAACATCTCTATCCCGTACAATATTTCAAACATCCGTCAGAGAACTTTAAACATTTGAGTGGAAGAATATCCGGCAATACGGGGTGATATTTTAAAAAGAGCAATATTGAGCCGGGGAAAACAAATGACTCATTCGGTTGAGAGTCGTTTCATTGCCATAATATCTGGCGCGCTTCTCGTTGTCGTGGCTCCGCTTTTTACGCTCTTCCTTGCTCTCTCGTCCCAGCAGGCCTCCCAGAGCATCGGCGAACATGTCGATGTCGTGATGAACAGCAACACTCAGGCGCTCGGAAAACCGCTCTGGGACCTCGATCTCGATAGCATCCGCCAGGTCGCGCAAATGATCCTGCTCGATCAGATGGTCCATGCCGTCCAGATCAAAGACACGACAGGCAAGCTCAGCGTCTTCGAAGCAACCCCTGGCGCACCGGACCTGAACACGCTTGAGCCACGCACGCAGACCGTGATTTACCGGTCCCTGCAAGGACCGCGTGAAGTCGGGGTGCTGACGATCTACGTCCCGGCTGCCGGCTGGTTTTCCGGTCTCCATCAAATCGAGTTCGCCTTCATCTCCATCTTCATCATCGCGATTCTGACGGTTTTCGGCGCAGCCGTGTTCGGCAATCGGATCATGGTGGTTCGCCCCCTCACACGGCTGACCGCTGCGATCGAAGCAACCCGCAGGCTGGGCTCGCGCCACCACGTTGATTGGCGCTCCACCGATGAGATGGGAAGACTGGCCAAGAGCTTCAACGAAATGCAACTGCTGCTGGAACGCGAAGAGCGGGAGTTGAAACGGGCACATCAGCAGACGATAGAAATCTACAACCTTACGCCGGCGATGCTGTTTTCCCTGACGGCAAGTGACACCGTTGCCGCCGTGAGTGACTATTGGCTGCTGGCCACGGGCTACCAACGTGACGAAGTCATCGGCCAACATTTCTCGGACTTTCTGTTTGCCGCCGACAGAGCGGCATTTGAAAACCGGAGAAGACACACTCAGACCCAACCTACGACCATAGAAATCACGGTTCGGTTCCTGTGCAAAAACGGTCGCATTCTCGACGTGCTGATTGCCGAAGCGGATCTTGGCGCAACCACGACCCATCTCGCCGGTTCGCTCAGCGTCATGACCGATGTGACGGAATTGAAGCAGTCTGAATTCCGCAACCATCAGCAGGCGATCTCGGATCACTTGACGGGTCTGTTGAACCGACAGGGGTTCGAGGCCGCGCTCGATCGGCATATCATTGAAGCTGACAAGATGGCCGCGCAACTGGCTTGCCTTTTCGTTGACCTCGATCGTTTCAAGGCAATCAACGACAATCACGGCCACGCTGCAGGCGACCTGGTTCTGCAGGAATTCGTTGCAAGACTGCAGCCCATGCTGCACGAAACAGATACCGTCTCCAGACTTGGCGGAGATGAATTCGCAATCGTTGTTGCAGGCCAGGATGCCGAAAGCCGTAGTGCCGAACTCTGCCAGCAGATCATCGATATGTTCGAAGCCCCGTTCCGCATTGAAGGAACAAGCGTAAGGCTGAGCGCCAGCGTCGGCGTCGCCTTCTACCCGCAGCACGCAGCAACAGCCGCCGAATTGCTGCAGAAGTCGGATCTTGCCATGTATGCCCGCAAACGCGACGGCAAGAATGGTGCAAAGGTCTATGATCCTGCCATCCTGACAAGAACGAGAGAAAAGGCGGAAATTGAAAGCGACATCGAAGTCGGCATAGCGGCCAACTGGTTCGAGGCGCATTTCCAGCCGATCGTGGGCACGGCAACCGGCTTGCCCGTTGGCTTCGAGGCGCTCATGCGCCTGCGCCACCCGCGCAAGGGCCTTCTGCCCCCAGGCCCGCTTGTCAACGTGGCGGAGGAAAACGGATCGATTGCGGCGATCGGCAATCTCATTCTTGAGGATGCGCTTGCCAATCTCAATCGCGTGTCCCGCCTTCCCGGCTTGGGAAACACCTATGTAGCCGTAAACTTCTCCCCTCTGCAGTTCGAGCGCGGCCTCTCCTCTCGCCTGGCCGGCCTCCTCGCTGATAGCGGCATCGTGCCCGCGCGCCTGGTCGTGGAAATCACCGAAGCCGTGCTCATGCATGACGACCCGGAGATCCGTAGAACTCTTTCCGAACTTCACGATCTCGGTTGCCGTATCGCTCTGGACGATTTCGGCACCGGTTATTCATCACTGAGCTATCTGAACCGGTTCCCGGTCGATATCGTCAAGATCGACCAGTCCTTCGTACAGTCGCTGCTTGGCGGTGACACTGACGTGGAAAGAAAAAGCCGGATGCTGATCGAAGGCATCACCACCATCTCGCATAAGATGAAGTGCAAGGTCGTTGCGGAAGGTGTGGAGACGGCACAGCAACGGCAGCAACTGATACAGATCGGCGTGGATTACGCCCAAGGGTATCATTTCTCCCGGCCACGCGAAATCAATGATCTGCTGGAGGATTTTTCAGGACACCCCAGCAAGGCGTCTCTCGCCGGTTGACCGACGGCACGACATATTCGGACACGAAGCTTCCTGCAATATTTCGGGGACCGCGATGAAGGCGATGATTGCACTGATCAGCGTGTTGGGAGCCGCCACATCGGCCTTGGCGCAAAGTACGGTCACCCTGTCGACAGAATCCTATCCGCCATTCGCCTATCGCAATGCGGATGGGACCTATCATGGTTCCAGCGTCGAGCAGGTCGAGATGCTGATGCACAAGGCCGATATCCCTTTCACGATGGAAATCATGCCATGGGCGCGCGCAATCACCCTGGCCGAAATGCAGCCGATGCATTGCGTTTTCTCCGCGGCTCGCATTCCGGAAAGAGAGAACCGCTTCAAATGGGTGACCCCTATCAGCATCAATCGCTATGTGCTGGTCAGGTTGGCCGGTTCATCGGTAAAACCTGGCACGATCGAAGAAGCCAAGCGTTACACGATCGGCACACATCGAGCCGATTTCACCGAGACGCTTCTGCGCGAGCAAAATTTTCTCTCCATCGACCTGAGCGCGGCTTTCGGGATCACCCTGAACAAACTCCTTGAACGCAGGATCGACATGGTGCCGATGTCGGAGAACATCTATGAAAAGCTGAAATCGGAGGGCAAGCCGATAGAAATCGCGCTGCCGTTTTCGGAAAATCACCTCGGTCTGGCGTGTAACAAGCAGATGCCCGATGACCTGATCTCTCGCATGCAGGAGGCTTTGGATGCACTTATCCGTGACAAGAGCCAGGATGACATCCTCACGCGTTACGGACTGAAGCCTCTCCGTTTATGGGAAAAATAGACATATAGACGTTGACAGTGCCGTCATTTCGCGGTGGGGAACAGGCGCAGAAAGACGGAGAGTTTCAATGTTGATCATTGCTGGCCTTGGCAATCCCGGAGCGCAATACGCAGGCAATCGCCACAATGTCGGTTTCATGGCCGTCGACGCCATTCAGCGCAGGGCGAGCTTTTCGCCATGGTCGAAGAAATTCAAGGCGCTGATCTCGGAAGGTGAGATCGACGACGAGAAGATTCTGCTGATCAAGCCACAGACCTACATGAACCTGTCGGGCGAAGCCGTCGGTGAGGCCATGCGCTTCTACAAGCTGGCACCCGCAGATATCGTCGCCATCTATGACGAACTCGACCTTGCGCCCGGTCGGACACGGCTGAAGACCGGCGGTGGCCATGGTGGCCACAATGGTATCAAGTCGCTTGATGCCCATTGCGGCAAGGACTATCGCCGCCTGCGCATCGGCATCGGTCATCCCGGAAACAAGGAACTCGTTCACGGGCACGTGCTGGGCGATTTCGCCAAGTCCGACAAGGTCTGGCTGGAACCGCTGATGGATGCGATCGCCGACAATGCCGACATGCTGGTCAAAGGCGAGGATTCGCAGTTGATGAACAAGCTGACACTGGCGGTCGGCGGCAAGCCGGAGGCGGAAAAGGCACCCGCCAAACCGGCGAAAGCGCCCAAACCGGCAGGCCAGTCCCATATCCGCCAGGCCCGCGGCGGCGGCAAGCCCGATCTCCCGACATCCGGCCCGATGGCCGAGATGCTGAAGAAGATGTTTGGCGGCAAGAGCGAATAAGATCGCGCCAACTCGGCCTGCCGGACGACTATCTGTATCGCAGATCAGGTTGAAGAGGCAGGTTCAGCCGCCACGGCATCGCTGCGCAAGACGCGCGATGATCGCGGCAAACCGGGTTTCGTCCATGAGCGCACGCGACAGCACGATGGCGCCCTGAATGCCTGCCACGACCTCCGCAGCGAGAGTGCCGGCATCCGCGGAGTTCATCCCGCTCCGTTGCAAGGCGCCGGACAGGGCGTGAATCCACCGATCGAAATAGCTGCAGACAGCGCTCGAAAATCTGTCGCGTGTTTCCTCCAGCGCAAACGCACCCACCAGACAGATGCGTTGCCCTGACCGGAAATATTTGGATACGCCAGCGAACATCATATCCAATGCTTCCGACGGGTTGAGTTCATCGAGTGGCTTAAATATTTCGGTCTCGAACCATTGATGGATGTGATCGAGCACCGCCTCCGCCATCGCGTCCTTCCCGCCCGGAAAGAAATTGTAGAGGCTGCCCTTGCCGAGTTTCGTATGCTCGGTCAGACGGGAAATGCTTGTCCCCTCGAAGCCGTAACGCCGGAACGCCTCCCCGATCAAAGGAATGACATCACGTCTCTCATAGACCATGCGAACCATCATGATGCCCTAGTGGGATAGGTCGTAGCGTTCAACTTATGAAACAGTGTTGCCGCCGCGACAAGAACCAATGCACCGGCCAGAACCGGGAAGATCAGGAAGTCGAAGCCCGGATCGCTTGCGAACACGACCAGCGGATCGGCGCCGGCCGGTGGATGCGTCAGCCGCAAGGCAGACATCACGGCGATGGCCAGACCGACCGCCAAGGCCGCCGCCCACCATTCGTTCGGCAGGACAAGCCGAAGCAGCAAACCGGCAAGCGTCGCGATGAGATGACCGCCGATGACATTGGCTGGCTGCGAAAGCGGGCTACCGGGAACGGAAAACAACAGGACGCAGCTTGCGCCGAACGGCGCCATGATGAGCGGCGTGTACACATAACTGCTCAACGCGCCGACGGCGCCGATCGCAAGGATACCACCGAGACCCGCTAGGATCGAACTGTTGACAGGTTGCGCCACCTGGTGACGAGCGAAGAATCCTCGCATATTTGTACCTTTCGTCTTACACTTTACCGATAGGTACAAAATATCACTACGGATCACCGCTCCGCAACTCCAACCGTAGATACGGGCATGGACGCGTTGACGCAGCAGGGGCCGGCAAGCCGTCCGCAACAGGCGAAAGGTCGGCCGGCTACTCTTCCGGCTCGGTAGTGAACATCAACGGAAAGCCGGCCTGTTTGGCCAGATCGACGGCCTCTTTCGCCTTGGTCTCGGCAATATCCCTGGCACAGACGACAACGACGCAAGCCCCCATCCGATGCGCTGTCATCATCACTCTCAAGCCTGTCTCCTCGCTCATTCGGAACACGGCACGCAGCACCATGATGACGAATTCGCGAGGCGTATAATCGTCGTTGAGCAGGATCACCTTGTAGAGCTTTGGCCGCTCCAGCTTGGGTTTCGATTTCGTCTTCGGGGTAAGAACCGTGTCTTCCGCCATCAGCTTGACCTCCATGTGAGGAAAGTCTCAACGGGCATGAAGGGTATTTTGCGCCGCAGCAGGAAGATTTCAAGTCATCGCGACTTCAGGGAGGTTCTCCGGATACCTCCAAGCCTTGACCCGCAGGGCACTTTCCCCCATAGCCACTGCAAACTCAGTTAAACGATAGGTTTCATCCCCGATGGGCTTCAAATGCGGTATCGTCGGACTGCCCAATGTCGGCAAGTCCACCCTCTTCAACGCACTGACCAAGACGGCTGCAGCACAGGCTGCGAACTATCCGTTCTGCACGATCGAGCCGAACACCGGTGAAGTTGCAGTGCCGGATGCGCGCATGCAGAAGCTCGCGACGATCGCCGGCTCGAAGGAAATCATCCCGACCCGCATCTCCTTCGTCGACATCGCCGGTCTCGTGCGCGGCGCATCGAAGGGCGAAGGCCTGGGCAACAAGTTCCTCGCCAATATCCGCGAAGTCGATGCCGTCGTCCACGTCCTGCGCTGCTTCGAAGACGACGACATTACCCATGTCGAAGGCCGCATCAATCCGGTTGGCGACGCCGAAACGATCGAAACCGAACTGATGCTCGCCGACCTCGAAAGCTTGGAGCGCCGCGTCGAGCAGACCCGCAAGCGCGCAACCGGCAAGGACAAGGAGTCCGTCGCCCAGCTTCCGGTCATGGAAGCCGTGATCAAGCTGCTGCAGGACGGCAAGCCCGCTCGCCTTCTCCTGCAGACGCTTTCGACGGAAGAAATCGAGATCCTCAAGAGCCTCAACCTCCTGACCTCGCATCCGGTACTCTATGTCTGCAACGTCGCAGAAAGCGATGCGGTAGACGGCAACGAGCACACCAAGGCCGTCGCCGAAATGGCAAAGGCGCAAGGCGCCGAATGCGTCATCATCTC
This sequence comes from Neorhizobium sp. UBA3556, assembly GCA_002376235.1. Lineage (GTDB taxonomy): Bacteria > Pseudomonadota > Alphaproteobacteria > Rhizobiales > Rhizobiaceae > Neorhizobium. Next base: position 832,648 of record DFNX01000016.1, read on the forward strand.
GGCTGCAATCGAATCCGAAGTCGCCCAGCTTCCCGATGAGGAAGCCAAGGAATTTCTCGGCGCGCTCGGCCTTGAAGAAGCCGGCCTCGACCGCCTGATCCGCGCGGGCTACCATCTGCTCGACCTGATCACCTATTTCACCGTCGGCCCGAAGGAATGCCGTGCCTGGACGATCCGTCGCGGTACCAAGGCACCGCAGGCCGCCGGCGTCATCCATACCGATTTCGAACGCGGCTTCATCCGCGCCTTCACCATCTCCTATGACGATTACATCGCCTACAAGGGTGAAGTCGGCGCCAAGGAAGCCGGCAAGGGCCGCGACGAAGGCAAGGAATATGTCGTCAACGACGGCGACGTGATCCACTTCCGCTTCAACACCTAAAATCGAAAACACACAGCTACGGCAGAGCTTTTCTCTGCCGTAGCGCGATCCTCCATTGCCGAGGCACAGCATGCTTTATCTCGAGGACTTTACACCCGGTCGCGTCCTGCCCCTCGCCCCGTGCAGCATCGAAGCAAAGGCAATCGTCGAATTTGCCGCGGAATTCGATCCGCAACCGATGCATCTCGACGAGGAAGCGGGCAAGGCAAGCATTCTCGGAGGGCTGGCGGCCTCGGGCTGGCACACGGCAAGCCTTTTCATGCGCATGATGTATGACGGCTGGCTGGCGAATTCTTCGTCGGAAGGATCGCCCGGCATCGAATTCATGGAATGGAAAAAACCTGTCCTGGCAGGCGATCGGCTTTCCGGCCGCTCTACGGTCATCGAGATGAGAGCGCTGCGCTCCCGCCCCGGTCTCGGTCTTGTGAAATTCCTCCACGAAGTGATGAACCAGAACGGTGACGTCGTCATGCGTGGCGAAAACCCGATCATGTTCCGTACCCGTCCTGCGGGCGACGCAACGACCATGGGAGATCAGGCATGAAGCTCGCCGAACTCTCTCCTCCCGGCCATAAGGTCGTCACGGGCTCGCTGCTCTTCACCGCGGAAGACATCATCACCTTCGCCAGGAAATTCGACCCGCAGCCCTTTCACACCGACCCCGAAGCCGCGAAAAACTATGTCTTTGGCGGCCTGTGCGCCTCGGGCTGGCATACCTGCGCCGGATGGATGAAGACCTTTATCGCCTATTGGGCCAAGGAACACGCCCGCCTCGTCGCGGAAGGCATCGAACCGCCCAAGCTTGGCCCCTCGCCCGGTTTCAAGAAACTGCAGTGGCTGAAGCCGGTTTATGCAGGTGATACCATCACCTATTCGGTGACGCTCCTCGAAAGTCGTCCGCTGATGTCGAGACCCGGAACCTCCATCAACCTTACGGCCAATGAAGGCATCAACCAGAAGGGTGAAACCGTTCTGCGCTTCGAGAGCACGGTTCTGGAGTTCGATTAGAGCATTTCCGCCTTTCTTCGAAACGCGAACCGGCTCTATCTCTTTGTTTTAACGCAATTCCGGACGCAAAACCGATTCCCACTTTTGCTGGAATTGCTCTAACGCGCTGCAACCACGGCAGCACCCGCGCCGATCATCACGGTACCCGCAGCGCGGTTGGCCCGTCTGACGACAAGAGGATTGCGAAGGGCACGCCTTGCGCGGCTGGCAAGCAATACATGCCCGCCCACGACGATGACCTCCACCGCGAGAATAACCAGGGCCAGCATGAAGCCGTCTCCGGTGGTCAACTGCGTCCCGACGACATTCGGCAGCAGAGCGATATAGAACAACGGCATCTTTGGATTGCCGAGATTGAGAACGACACCCGTTACATAAGCGCCGAGCACGTTTCCGCTCGGCTGCGGCACCAGAGCGGGAACGATCGGCTCTGCCGTCCATAGCTTGATCCCCGTCCAGATCAGGTAAAGTGCGCCACCGTAACGCAGGACAGTCATCACAGCCCCCATCTCGCTGGCAACGACCGACAGGCCGAATACGGCAAGCGCCAGAAACAGAAGAATACCGGTACAGGTGCCTGCACCATATGCGATGCCGGACAGAGCACCCTGGGCGATGGTGCGGGCAACGATCGTCAGATTATCCGGCCCGGGACTGGCCGCAAAGAACAGGAAAGCAGCGGCAAAGGCAGCAAGCGCAGCGACGTCCATCTCATCCTCCGTCGGAAAGACGAAAGAGTATCAGTGCCGCAGCACCTCTCAATCCCCGAAAATTGGGGGATTAAAAGCGCCGAAGCCGCGACGAAATTGAAGTTTGTCATACGAGCAACTATCGTTATGTCTGCACATATATCACGAACCTTTTTCCTCGCGGAAGACACCCCGGTTTTCTGCCAAGTAGAATCATCCTGGCCTCATCATGACATTTGAACTCATCGTCTCGCAGGGACGCATTGCCGACCGGACTTCCGGAGCCATTCCCGGAGCCGCATTGACGGCCAAGCTGGCTTCCAGCCTCACGGGACTCGCACCGCTCGAAATCGGCCAAATCTCACCAGCACTGAACGACCATTGGTCTACAGCCCTTGGCGAGGCCAATGTCACGGTAACCGAATTGCAGCAGGCCATCTCGCAGACCATAGATCGTGGCAATCGCCCGCTCATGGTCGCCAACACCTGCGCCGCAAGCCTTGCCTCGCTGCCTGTCGCCGCACGGCGGCATCCTGATGCCGTGCTCCTGTGGATCGACGCCCACGGCGATTTCAACACGCCTTTCACGACGGAAAGTGGTTATCTCGGCGGCATGGTCCTGGCAGCGGCCTGCGGTATGTGGGAAAGCGGCCACGGCAGCGGCATCGATCCGAAAAGTGTCATCGTCATCGGCGGAAGGGACATCGATCCTGCTGAAGCCGACCTGATGGCAGATGCGGGTGTCCGCATCATCTCGCCATCGAAGACGACGCCACAGGCCGTGCTATCTGCGATAGGCGACCGGGATATCTGGATCCATGTTGATTGGGATGTGCTGGAGCCCAACAACATCCCCGCAGCCTATGCGATCGCTAATGGCCTGTTGCCCGAGACGCTGCGCAGCATCTTCGCAGCCCTTCCCGGACACAGGATCGTCGGCCTCGAACTCGCCGAATTCGAGGCTTCCGGCAATTGGCTGGAAGATGAGAAAGCCCTCAAGATCATCGCCGACATCATCTCGCCGATCGTTTCCGAATGCATGCCTGCATGAAGCCTACAATTCGCATTGCAGCTGCCGTCATCATCCGTGCCGATGGCAAAGCGCTTTTGGTGCGCAAACGCGGAACCAAAGCCTTCATGCAGCCCGGCGGCAAGATCGAACCGGATGAAAGCCCGGCATCGGCTCTTCTGCGGGAACTCATCGAAGAAATCGGATTGCATGTGTCGGTCGAAGACCTGCGCTCACTGGGCTATTTCGAAGCCCCAGCGGCCAACGAACCGGGCCACACGGTTTCAGCAGATGTGTTTCTGATCGAAAGCGGCAACGCCCAGATCACCAACTCTGCTGAGATCGAAGAACTGTGCTGGATAGATCCCGAGGAGCCGGGCGACATCGCCATGGCGGAACTCACCGAGCACCACATATTGCCTGCCTATATGCAGAAACGCGCCGGGGGGTAGCCCGACGCGTTTGAACGATGCTGCATACCGAGGCGATGCTCCGGCTTGAACGAGGTCAGTGGCCGGAAAATTCAGCCAGTGTGCGAACTTCTACGCCAAGCGCTTCGAGGTTCTTGCGACCACCGAGATCCGGCAGGTCGATGACGAAGCAGGCGGATACGACTTCCGCGCCGATCTGGCGCAGCAGCTTGACGGCGCCAACGGCGGTACCGCCGGTCGCAATCAGGTCGTCGCAAAGGATCACCTTCTCGCCCGGCTTTACCGCATCGACATGGATCTCCATCTCATCGGTGCCGTATTCCAGCGCATAGGCCATGCTGACGGTACGGTAAGGCAGCTTGCCCTTCTTGCGGATCGGCACGAAACCGGCAGAAAGCTGATGCGCCATCGCGCCGCCAAGAATGAAACCGCGCGCTTCCATGCCCGCAATCTTGTCGACACCCAGTCCCTCGTAAGGCTTAACCAGCTCATCCACCGCGAGACGGAAGGCCGCCGCGTCACCCAGAAGAGTGGTGATATCGCGAAAGATGATGCCGGGCTTGGGGTAATCCGGAATGGAACGGATCGCAGCGGCGAGGATGTCTTTGGTCGAGGTCGTCATGATGATCCTGTTAAAGCAATTCCAGCAAAAGTGGGAACCGGTTTTACGTCCGGAATTGCGCAAAAAAGCTCCGTCGTCTCAACGCGGCAGCTTCGATGAACCAAACGAATAGCCCAACAAAGATGCGCGAATGAAAAAGGCGGCCGAAGCCGCCTTCTCTATCTTTGACCCGGCTTCGGATCAATGTTCCTTATTGGCATAGACCGACTTCTTCGTCAGGTAAATGAGCCCGCTGAAGATCACCAGGAAAACCATGACCATGAAGCCCGTGCGCTTGCGGTCTTCCAGATGCGGCTCGGCGGCCCACATCAGGAATGCCGAAACATCCTTGGCATACTGGTCCACCGTCTGAGGTGCGCCATCATCATAGGTCACCTGATCGTCGGCGATCGGCGGAGCCATGGCAAGCGAGGACGCGGCGACGAAATAAGGGTTGTAGTGGGTACCTTCGGGAACCTCCAAACCTTCCGGCGGCTCATGATATCCGGTGATCAGCGAGTAGATGTAATCCGGCCCGCCTTCCTGATACTGGGTGAAGATATCGAAGATGAACTGCGGGAAGCCGCGTGTCACGCCGCGCGCCTTGGCGATCAGCGAAAAATCGGGCGGCGCCGCGCCATTATTGGCGGCTGCTGCGGCCTGCGTGTTCGGGAATGGCGATGGGAAATGGTCGGACGGGACAGCCGCCCGCTCGAACATCTCGCCATCATCGTTCGGCCCATCCTGAACCTGATAGTTGGCGGCAAAGGCTTTCACCTGCGCGTCCGAATATCCCAGGTCCTCCAGCGTCCGGAAAGGCACCAGCTGCATCGAATGGCAGGCGGAACAGACCTCCGTAAACACCTTCAGGCCACGCTGCAGCTGCTGCTTGTCATAGTGACCGAAAGGCCCGGCAAAGCTCCATTTCACATTTTTCGGATGCTGGATCGGATAATGCGGAGTGGCCCCTTCGGCGTGGGCTTCAGCCCCCGCCGCATCGTGATTTTCCTGGGCATTTGCCTGAGCAAAACCGAGTGCAGCCAGAAGCGCCAGAGAGACGAGGCTTGTAGCAAGCTTTTTCATGTGTCTATCCCTCTCCCGCCGCTCACACTGTGGCCTTGGCCGGTTCGGCTATACCCGAACTTGCCTTCTTACTCTGCTGCTCCAGCACCGCTTCGGTGATCGAGTTCGGGATGCGCCGCGGCGTTTCGAACAGGCCGAGAAGCGGCATGATCACCAGGAAGAAACCGAAATAATAAAGCGTACCGAGCTGCGAATAGCCGACATAATTGCCCTTCAGGTCACCACCGAAGATCAGGGCAATCAGACCACCGCCTTCTGCCGGCATGGCGCCGAGCCAGCCGAGGAAGATCGCATTGGCCACGAATATCCAGAAGAACAGCTTGTACCAGGGACGATAGACGGCCGAACGAACCTTCGACGTGTCGAGCCAGGGCAGGAAGAACAGGATGATGATCGAGCCGAACATGACGAGCACGCCACCGAGCTTCGAGTCGATCGGGCCGACATTGAAGGTGATCGCACGCAGCATCGCGTAGAACGGCAGATAGTACCATTCAGGCACGATATGCGCCGGTGTCTTCAACGCATCGGCCGGGATGTAGTTGTCCGGGTGGCCGAGATAGTTCGGCATGTAGAAGATGAACCAGGCATAGACGATCAGGAAGATCGACACGCCGAAAGCATCCTTCAGCGTCGCATAGGGCGTGAAGGGAACGGTATCGGTCTTAGACTTCACCTCGACGCCGGTCGGGTTCGTCTGACCGGTTACATGCAGCGCCCAGACGTGCAGGACGACGACGCCGGCGATCATGAACGGCAGAAGATAGTGAAGCGAGAAGAAGCGGTTCAGTGTCGGCTGGTCGACGGCAAATCCGCCAAGCAGGAACTGCTGAATCCACTCACCCACCAGCGGGAAGGCGGTGAAAAATCCGGTAATGACCGTTGCACCCCAAAAGGACATCTGCCCCCAGGGAAGCACATAGCCCATGAAGCCCGTTGCCATCATCAGCAGATAGATAACCACACCGAGGATCCAGAGGATTTCGCGCGGGGCCTTGTAGGAACCGTAATAGAGACCGCGGGCGATATGCAGATAGACCGCGATGAAGAAGAAGGAAGCACCGTTGGCATGCATATAACGCAACAGCCAACCATGATTGACGTCGCGCATGATCTTTTCGACCGAGACGAAAGCCTCAGCGGTTGATGCCGTGTAATGCATGGCAAGTACAACGCCGGTGAGGATCTGCACGATCAGCATGACCGACAGCATGGCACCGAATGTATAGGCGTAATTCAGGTTTCTCGGCACCGGATAGGCGACGAAACTGTCATACACCATGCGCGGCAAAGGTAGCCGCTGGTCGATCCACCGTTCGATCCCCGTCGACGGTTGATAAGACGAATGTCCACTCATATGTCAGCCCCTCACCCGATCCTGATCACGGTATCGCTTGCGAATGCGAATGTCGGAATTGCAAGATTCTGCGGTGCAGGACCTTTTCGGATGCGGCCCGCCGTATCGTAATGCGAGCCATGGCAGGGACAGAACCACCCGTTGAAATCGCCGGACTGGCCGAGCGGAACACAACCGAGATGAGTGCAGGAACCGATCATCACGATCCAGTTCTCCTTGCCCTCGCCTGCAGAGCGGTCGAGGCCGGTCGCCTCTGCATCTGCCGCGATATTGGCATTGCGGGCGACGGGATCCTTCAGGTCGGACAGTGCGACTGCATTGGCTTCTTCGACTTCCTTGGGCGTGCGGTTACGGATGAACACGGGCTTGCCGCGCCATTTGACCGTCAGGGACATGCCGGGCTCCACGGCTGCCACATTCACCTCGATCGAGGCGAGCGCCAGTGTAGATGCATCCGGCCGCATCTGGTCGATAAAAGGCCAGGCAACGGCTGCGGCGCCCACCGCCCCGGCCACGCCGGTCGTCAGATAGAGGAAATCGCGGCGCGTGGGCTCGCTCAGCGTTCCTTCGTTTGGATTATGCTCACTCACGGTTCAACCATCCTCTCATGCAATGTCCCTGTCATCCGCATGCCTCCTCCTGGCTGTGGTCAACCTCCCTAACCATAGATCGAACACCGATTCCCCAGCAAGCCAGCGCGATCACTGTTTTGATCGCAGATAATCTTGCTGCTTGGCAAGGCCTTAGACCAGATGAAGGAACATGCTTTCTATTTAGGCATGTAGTCGACAGGGCACTGCAACAATGTCTTGCGACACTATGCAGCGGGCATGATTTAGCCTGCGATATCAGAGGGGAAGTTGATTTGGATCAAGCGAGATCTACAGCTACGACATGCAAACATGTTGCGTTGCAAGAGACATTTGCGCGTGCTAATTCATAGATCAGGACAAGCTTCGGACCCGATCATGACGCCAAGAAAGATCCTTTCCGTCGCAATCTGCGTCATCGTGTCGCTTGTAATGCTGGCAATAGGCTCGCGATACCTGCATCCGCACTGGCTTTTGGCCACACTTCATAGTCTGCAATTGCACGCTGCCGCCGCCTGTATCGCGGCCATGGTTTTCGCGTTTATTCTATACCGGAACGTCTTCGCCCTCCTGTTGCTCGCCGGGTCCATCGGGCTTGCCGGGCATGCGGTCATGATGGGGCAGCAATACACGGCGATGGCGACGGAAAGCGATGCCGATGCCCCAAGCATCCGGCTGCTCTCGTTCAATATCCTGAAGGAAAACCGGGCAAATGGCGAAACGATCGCCCGGATGATCGCAGCTTCGGGCGCCGATATCGTCAGCATCATGGAGGCCGAGCCGCTTGAGCCTCATCTTTCACAGCTTGGCGAGACCTACCCCTACCGTATCGGCTGCGGTATCCTGGCCTCCAATTGCGATCAGGTGATGTTCTCCAAAACGCCATTGGAACGGGCATCCATCCGAAGCCTGAGCCCGCTTTTCGTCAACCGTTTCATTCTGGCAGAAACGGAAATCAGGGGCCACAAGATCAACGTCGCGGGCATTCACACGACAAAACCCTATTTCGATAATTTCCAGACCGTTGAACTGGTTAAAGCCACGCTTGCCATGGAAGAAATGCAGGGGCCGCTCGTGCTTTCAGGCGATTTCAACGCCTCCTCGCTTGCCCCCAATATGCGCAGCTTCTTCACCTGGACGGGGCTGCGGACGGCATCTTATGAACCTCCCACATGGCCGGTCAAACTCGGCATCTTCGGTCTGCCGATCGACCATGTCTATGTGCGGCCACCTATGAGGATCAGATCGGTTTCCGCCTTGCCCAGCGCCTACGGGTCAAATCATGCCGGACTGATGGCAGAACTCGTCATCAGCGGTCAGTGACAAAGCTATTGTGCCGCATCGGCAGCGAGAAAACCGCCTGTCTGACGTGACCACAATTCGGCATAGAGGCCGCCAGCGGAAATCAGCTCGCCATGCGTCCCCTCCTCCACGATTCGCCCCTTGTCCATCACGATCAGCCGATCGAGCATGGCAATGGTCGACAGGCGGTGCGCGATGGCAAGCACCGTCTTGCCCTGCATGAGACCATCGAGACTCGCCTGGATCGCCGCCTCCACCTCGGAATCCAGAGCGGATGTAGCTTCATCGAGAATGAGGATCGGCGCATCCTTGAGCATGACACGGGCAATCGCGATCCGCTGCCGCTGCCCGCCCGAAAGCTTGACGCCGCGCTCGCCCACATGCGCATCGAAGCCTTTGCGCCCGCGCTGGTCCACCAGACTGCTGATAAATCCGTCAGCCTGCGCCTTCTGCGCTGCGGACAGCAGCTGGGCATCGGATGCATCCGGGCGACCGAACAGAATGTTGTCACGGATAGAGCGATGCAGCAGCGACGTATCCTGAGTAACCATACCGATCTGCGCTCTCAGCGTCTCTTGAGTGACCTTTGAAATATCCTGCCCGTCGATCTCGATCCGGCCGCCTTCAAGGTCGTAGAAACGCAGGAGGAGATTGACGAGTGTCGATTTTCCGGCACCGGAGCGACCGATGATCCCGACCTTTTCGCCGGCCCGGACCGTCAGGTTCAGGTGATCTATGACACCGGACTGTCTGCCATAGTGAAAACTGACATTATTGAAGCGTATCTCCGGCTGCGTCACCTTGAGCGCCGGCGCATCGGGCACATCATTCAACTGCACCGGCTGCGAGATCAGCTCGGCCGCATTCTGCACGGTACCGAAATTGCGCATGATCCCGTTGAACTGCGTCATCAGCCGGCCAAGCAGGAAATTCAGCCTAAGCACCAGCGCGAGAGTGAAAGCGACAGCACCGGAGCTGATCTTGCCCTGCAGCCAAAGGTGAATGCAGAGCGCCGCCATCGACGTGATCATCACCCCGGAAAGCAGCGCCATCGAAGCGCGAACACCGGTGATGAACCGGGTAAACATAAGGGTCGTCGACTGGAACGTGTCGAACCCCTCCCGCATATAGCGGTCGTTCGCCTCGTCGCGACCGAAGAGCCGCAGCGTCTGGATATTGCTATAGGCATCGACCATGCGGCCCGAAAGCATCGAGGCCGCTTCCGCCGTCTCCTTGGAATGATAGCGGATACGCGGAACGAAATAGCGGGCAAGCGCCGAAAAAATCCCGACCCACGCCAAGACCAGCACCGCCAGCCGCCAGTCCAGCCCGCCAACCAGCATCAGCATCGATACCGAATAGATGCAGACGAACCAGACGCTTTCCATCAGCGATGTCACGAGGTCGCCAGCCGCCTGCCCGCCCGACCAGACCTTGGTGACGATCCGCCCGGCGAAATCATTCTGGAAGAAAGACAGCGATTGGCGCGCAACATGCTGGTAGGACTGCCAGCGGACCAGATTGTAGAAGCCCGGCGTGATCATCTGCTGGTCGACAAGCGCCGTCGCAAGCGTCACCAGAAAGCGGACGACGCCGATCAGAACCAGCATGCCGCCCAGTTCCCAACCATGCACCGCCAGGAGCCCAGCCCAGCCCTGCGCTCGGTCGATACTGGCGAGAATATCGACGAGCCGGCCGACGAACCAGAACAGCGCCGCCTCGATCGCAGCAGTCAGCCCTCCAAGAACCAGCATGGCCAAAAACGGCGTCTTGGCCTGGCGCACATAAAACCAGATGAACGCGATCGTTCCTTCCGGCGGCCGGAGATCTCCCTTTTCCGCAAAGGGGCGAATGCGTGTTTCGAAAAAGCGGAAGAACTGGGTGATGGCCATGGCAAGGGATATATGCCGGTTCCGCAATGCGGCAAAGGGCACCGGGATTACATTTCGGCAAGGAAATCCAAGCGCCGGAAATGCGAACGGCGGCCGAAGCCGCCGTCCGTTCTAGACCTGATCAGGAAAAGCTCAGAATTCGGACCATTCCTGCTTCACGGCTGCTGCGGAAGAACCGCCGCCAAAGGCAGAAGCAATCCGGTTGCCGAGAGCACGGGCCGGTGACGCTGCCGGGCGCGAGGCTGAGCTTGCTGCGCGAGGCGCGGCTCCTGCTGCCCGAGTGCCTTCACCGAGATTGAACTGGGCGAGCAGTTCGATAAGCGCTGCCGCCTGGGTCGCAAGGCTGTGGCTTGCAGCCGTCGTCTGTTCCACCATCGCGGCATTTTGCTGTGTGCCCTGATCCATATGATGGACCGAGGTGCTGATCTCGGAAAGACCGGTCGACTGCTCGCGCGCCGAAACCACGATCGAACCGACATTGGTGTTGATCCGCTGCACGTCGGAGACGATCATCTCCAGCGCCTTGCCGGTTTCGCCGACCAGCGTCACGCCATCGCGCACCTGCTCGCCGGATTTGGTAATCAGAGCCTTGATCTCGCGTGCGGCATTGGCTGAACGCTGGGCAAGCTCACGAACTTCCTGCGCCACGACGGCAAAGCCCTTGCCGGCTTCACCGGCACGCGCCGCCTCGACACCTGCGTTGAGAGCAAGCAGGTTCGTCTGGAAGGCGATATCGTCGATCACGCCGATAATATTGCCGATCTCGGACGAGGACTGCTCTATCGCTTCCATCGCCGCGACCGCCTCGCGAACAACTTCGCCGGAGCGCTCGGCACCGACGCGGGTCTGATCGACCAGCTTGCCGGCTTCGCCAGCACGCACGGCCGAATCCTTGACCGCAGTCGTAACTTCTTCCAGCGCGGCGGCCGTCTGCTCGACGGAAGCGGCCTGCTGTTCAGTACGCTTCGAAAGATCGTCTGCTGCCGAACGGATCTCGTTGGCGCCCGCATCGATCATTCGCGCATTATCGCCGACGGAGCGCAGCGTGGTCTGCAGCTTGCCGACGGATTCGTTGAAATTGACGCGCAACTGATCGAGCTGACCTGCAAACTGCTGATCCAGCCGAACCGTCATGTCTCCGTTGGACAGGCCCGTCAGGCCCCTTTCCAGCGCATTGACCGCGAAGGCTACGTCAGCGGCTTCGCGTGCCTTCTGCTCCTCGTGAGTGATGCGCTCCAGCTCGCTCATCGAGCGATTGGCTTCGGTTTCCTGCTCCAGGCGAACACGCTCAAGAGCGTTGTCGCGGAAGACGGCGACGGCCGCAGCCATATCGCCGATTTCATCCTTGCGACCGGCATAGGGAATGGCGATCTGATTGTTGCCGGCGGCGAGCGCCTGCATGGAATTGGTGATGTCGGTGATCGGACGTGTCACGCGCAGCAGGCTGAGCAGCGCCGCGCCAAGTGCGATCATCACGGCAAAGATGACCCCGCCAATGGTCGATACATACACGAACTGCGCGATGTCAGCGGTAACCTTTGCATCATCCTTGCTGCGGGTGGCATTGTCGTCAATCAACCCCTGCAAAACCTTGCCGGCCTCGGCGCTCTTGGGAATCATCTGCCCGATGACATCCCGGGCCTCATAGACCCGCGAACTGCTGACCAGCTGAAGGAACTTCGCCCCCAGCGCGTCATAGTCCGAAACGAGCTGCTTCAGCTGGTCGAATTTTTCCTTGGCGGCAGGGATGGTGATGCCCTGCCCATAATAGTCGAAGGCATCGGCACGCGTCTTGGTCGCAACCTGCACTTGCTCGATCAGCTGCTTCTTCTCGGCTGCATTCGCGGCCGTCATCGTCATCAGATAGAGGCGATGAGCATCCGACTGCTTGCGATCCATGTCAGCGATCAACAAAGAACGCTCCAGTCGCCGGCCGATCGTTTCTGCCTGTCCCTCGATCTGCGCGACCGACCGCATGCCCAATGCACCCTGAACGATGAGGATGAGAACAGTTATTCCGAAGAGAGCGGGGAGAAGAAATTTGATTTTTATCGTGTTCATCGTCTCTACCATCAAGAATTTGCAACGGTGCTATGCACCTTATGCAATCCACTGACAGCTTCAGATAAACAAAGGCTTACCAGCCCATGCTAATTGATGTGATCAAAAAAAGTGCGACAACGAATACCCCTAAAAATAGCAGGGGCATTTCTCCGCATGGCTCATCTTGTCGCAGATTTGATATCTGAAATGGAAAACGGCGGATTACTCCGCCGCCTCTTCTTCGGTCGATTGATCACCGAGAAAGCCACCTGACTGGCGGTGCCAGAGATCGCCATAGATGCCACCTGCGGAAGCCAGCTGCTCATGAGTTCCTGTCTCCACGATCCGGCCCTTGTCGAGCACGATCAGGCGATCCATTTCGGTGAGCGTCGACAGACGGTGCGCGATTGCAATCACTGTCTTGCCTTGCATCAGCGCAAACAGGTTTTCCTGGATCGCAGCCTCGACTTCCGAGTCGAGCGCCGATGTCGCCTCATCGAGCACCAGGATTGGCGCATCCTTGAGGAAGACGCGGGCGATCGCGATACGCTGACGTTGACCACCGGAAAGCTTCACGCCCCGCTCGCCCACATGCGCGTCGAGACCGGTCCGCCCCTGCAGGTCGGAAAGGCCCTCAATGAACTCGAAGGCGTTTGCCCGCTTCGCCGCCTGGATGATTTCAGCATCGCTTGCATCCGGGCGACCATAGGCGATGTTGTCGCGGATCGAACGGTGTAGGAGCGACGTATCCTGCGTCACGACGCCGATCATCCCGCGCAGGCTGTCCTGGGTTACCGACGCGATATCCTGACCGTCGATGATGATCTTGCCGCCTTCCAGATCATAGAAGCGTAAGAGCAGGTTCATCAGCGTCGTCTTGCCGGCGCCCGAGCGACCGACGAGACCGACCTTCTGTCCGGCCGCAATATCGAGCGTCAGCCCATCGATGACACCCTTGCTCTTGCCATAATGGAAGCGGACGTTTTGGTATTGGATATGCCCCTTCTGCGTCGCAAGCGCACGAGCGCCGTTGGCATCCGTCACGTCATGCGGCTTGGTCATCATGTTCATGCCGTCATAGACCGTACCGATCGCTTCGAAGAGTGCGGTCACTTCCCACATGATCCATTGCGACATGCCGTTGATGCGCATCGCAAGACCGATGGCGACCGCGATCGAACCGACGCTGACGCCGCCCCCCATCCAAAGCCAGATACCAAGGCCAGCAACCGCAAACACAGTCAGCGCATTGTTGATATCGACAAAGATGTTGAGCAGGCTGATCTGGCGCATCTGTCGGTGAACCGTGCCGAGGAACTCGTTCATGCCTTCCTTGGCATAGCTCTCCTCACGCCCTGCATGGGAGAACAGCTTGACCGTACCGATATTGGTATAGCTGTCGACGATCCGCCCGGTCATCATCGAGCGGGCATCGGCCTGCTCGCTGGAAAGCTTGCGCAATCTCGGAACGAAATAACGCAGGATCAGCACATAGAAGACGAACCAGAGGATCAGCGGCAGCACCAATCTCCACTCGACGGCAACGACAAGCGCCAGCATCGAGACGAAGAAACCGATGGCGTAAACGAAGACGTCGATGATCTTCATCGTTGCTTCGCGTACCGCAAGCGAGGTCTGCATCACCTTGGTCGAAACACGCCCGGCAAATTCATTGGCGAAGAAGGCCATCGAATGCCGAAGCAGGAACCGGTGCATCTGCCAGCGCGCAATCATCGGATAATTGCCGGCGAGCACCTGGTGCATGGTGACCGTATGGATCGCACCGGCCAGCGGCAAACCGACAAGTACCAGCGCAGCCATCCAGATAAGCTTGCCCCCCTCGTCCGCCAAGAACGTCTGACGGTCGGCCGCGGCCAGCCAGTCGACGATATTGCCGAGGAACTGATAGAGAAGGACTTCCGCCACGGCGATGGCGAGCGAGCAACTGCCGAGCAAAAGCAGCCAAGGCCAGGTCGGCTTGGTATAGTGCCAGCAGAATGCGAAAAGCCCCTCGGGTGGCAAAGTCGGCTGGTCGGCAGGATAAGGATTGAGACGGCGTTCAAACCACGAAAACATGAATAGGCTCCGACGGACGGACATCTCTCAGGCTATCCGGGGGCGAAACGTCTACCCGGTTGCGGCTTGAGAGAAAAATCAGGCATGACCTTGAACGGTCACGAACGGACAAAAAGCGGATCAGTGAAGAAGGGACTTTGCGTGAACCGCGAACGCCTCAGGCCAGACGACGAACCGACTGACGGAGGCGCGAGAGCACGGTCATATCCATGTAGGCCTCCAGAATGGGCGTTGAACACGTCGCCCTTCTACACGCTCGCGGCAAAATTGAAAAGACCCAATCAAAGTCTCACGCCCTGATGACACCCTTGCGACATCCCTATGACGGCACCGGAATGCCGCCGAAAAAGACTTGAGCCAACAGCGCCATCTCCGCTAATCAGACGTCATGACAGACCTGCGCATCGCCCTCTACCAGCCCGACATTCCCGGCAATACCGGCACGATCCTGCGCCTCGCCGCCTGCCTGGGGCTGGGAGTCGACATCATAGAGCCGGCCGGCTTCGACATTTCCGACCGCAACCTCAAGCGTGCGGGCATGGACTATCTGTCGGCGGTCTCCCTCACCCGCCATGTCAACTGGCTTCAGTTTGATGCGTGGCGGCGAGAACACGGTCGGCGGCTGGTGCTTGCCACCACGAAATCGCCCGAACCCTATACGCAGTTTGCCTACCGTGATGACGACATCCTACTCTTCGGCCGCGAAAGCGCAGGTGTGCCGGATCATGTTCATGATGTCGTGGAAGGCCGCATCCTGATCCCGATGCAGGAAGGCCAGCGCTCGATCAACGTAGCCATGTCGGCGGCAATGATCGCCGGCGAAGCCATGCGCCAGACGGCTTGGAGCGACTGACGGGTCAATCCGCCGTCGGCAGCCTCCGCATGGTGAATTCTATCTGGTCGCCATCCATTTGGCGCCAGCTTTCCACCTCGGTCCAATAGGCAGCCTTGGGGAATTCCTCGAACCACTCCCGAGCCTTTTCGCGTGCCTCGATCCGGGACATCTGGAAAGTTTCGCGCACGAACATGCCGGAACGCTCGCCGGCGGTATGCTGCCGGTGGCGGTCGATACGCCGCTTCAAGCCGTCGAGCGGCGGTGGTGTGAATTTTGCCATGAAAGCCTCTCATCCGCACCTTGCTAATAAACGAAGATAAGCGCCGTCTGCACGTTTTGCGAGTCCGATTTTCAATGGATGAGCAGCCCTGGACAGTTGGCGGAATGGCCCGCGAAAGCCATTGCTGTTATGGCGATGGCAGAGGAGTCGAATCGACCTGCAGCATGTCTCCCGAAAGTGGTCACCGGTTTCGGGATGAGGATATGCGCAAAGACAAAGAACTAAAGCACGGCAAGCTGATCTGACGGATCGCGACGTGCTAGCAATGACGAGAGGAAGCGGAATGGAACGCCCGAACCTGCCGAAAGGCCTGCCCGAAGACATCGAAGACAAGAAGCAGGCCGCCCGTGCGTGGTTCGAGAACCTGCGCGATACGATCTGCACCTCATTCGAAAACCTTGAGCAGGAACTGGCCGGCCCGCTGTCGGACCAGCCCCCCGGCACTTTCGTTGGCAAGGACTGGCTGCGCCATGATGGTGAAGGCGGCGGTGGCCGTATGTCGATGATGGAGGGTCGCGTCTTCGAAAAGGTCGGCGTCCACACCTCCACCGTCCATGGCGAGTTTTCACCCGATTTCCGCGCCCAGATCCCCGGTGCCGAGGAAGATCCACGCTTCTGGGCCACCGGAATTTCGTTGATTGCTCACCCGGTCAACCCCAACGTCCCGACCGTTCATATGAACACCCGCATGGTGGTGACCTCCAGCAACTGGTTTGGCGGCGGTGCCGACCTGACCCCGATGCTGAATGATCGCCGCACCCAGGAAGACTCGGACAGCCAACTCTTCCACCGCGTCATGGAAATCACCTGCAACCGTCATGACGCGATCGCGGAGTACCCACGCTACAAGGCCTGGTGCGACGAGTACTTCTTCCTCAAGCACCGCAACGAACCGCGCGGCATCGGCGGCATCTTTTTCGACTGGCTGCAGTCACCGGAAGACAAGGGCGGCTGGAATGCTGATTTCGCCTTCGTTCAGGATGTCGGCCGCGCCTTCAACCTGGTCTATCCGAAAATCGTCCGGTCGAATTTCAACACCCCCTGGACGGAGGAGCAGCGTGACGAGCAACTCGTGCGCCGTGGCCGCTATGTGGAGTTCAACCTGCTCTATGACCGCGGCACGATCTTTGGTTTGAAGACCGGCGGCAATGTGGAATCGATCCTGTCCTCCCTGCCTCCGGCGGTCCGCTGGCCCTAGCATCGGCAGGCGTGATCACGCTTGCTCACGAACTATTTTTCGTACGGCATCGTACATTTGACAAATGTCATACACGAATCCTCTCTTCCGGTGTTAATCTGTGAAGATCAACCGGGAGGAGTGTCCGATGACAGCATCGAATAGCATACCCCGATCCGTTGCCTCTGTTGAAGGCGACGCAGACTCCAGAGCATTAAGCAAGTCCGAACTGATTGACCGCCTCGCAACGGAAATGCGGGTAAAAAGCGGCGGAGAACTACCACTGTCCTTCTGCATAGCGCAGGTAAAACGCCAGATCGCCGGTTTGCAGCCGGGCTCGACATCAGCCGGGGAAAGACCGGCAATGCCCGTCAACCCGCCGGCAGGCTCGGTATTCCACTCCTGGGCAATGCGCGATTGATCTCGGTATTTCGGAAGACCGAAGACAGCGAAAATACGGAACTTCAGCAGCCTTTTCTGGTTTAGCTCGAGTCGCCCTGTGCGGGCGACCGATATCAACCACAGGGAGGTATGGCCATGAGGCTTTTCGAATGCGGCACACTCGTGCCTGGCTGCCAATGGCACACGCGTGCGGAGGAGGATGCGGAGATCGTACGCCGCGCCGTAGCACACATGCGCAGCGATCACGGCGAACAGATCATCCGTGAAACCATGGTGGAGAATATAAAGGCACGCATCCGCAACGAAGAGAAAGCGCCGGCTTGAGACTCGTTAATTGCCGCTGCTCATCATGTTCTCCAAACGGGCGGCCAATTCGGGCCGCTCGGGATTGAAATTGCGGCTGATCCAGAACTCCTCGAGTTCCTTTAAAATCTCGCCCACCCGTTTGCCAGCCGGAATGCCTGCCGCGATAACATCGGCACCGGACAGCGGGAAGCTCGGCTTCACATATTTTTCGCTCATCGACAGAAGGTGCAAAAGCCGCGCGCTCTTGCGCATCGCTACCGGATCGCCCTCGGCTGCCGCCCTTGCTGAAGCAAGCGCCAGTTTCAGGCGAAAGATCATACCCTGCCGGTCATTGCGATAAAGCAACCGCGTGAAGCCGACATCCGTCACCTCGTCCGGTGGCGTCGGTGTCGCCGCCCATTGCTGCAGCTTCAGCGCATCCGCATTCGACAGCCTCAACCGCTTGGCAAGCGCATCGAGCCGCTCGACATCCGGCGGCACGATCGCGGCAAGACGCAGCAACGGCTCCGGCTTCCAGCCGAGCGATCGTTCTGCTGCCACGAGGCTGTGAATTCCGTCTATACCCCATTTCTCCGTCTCCGGCAGGATTGCCGTCAAGACACCGGCCTGCCGCATCCAGAGCATCGCCCGTGACGGATCTGGAGCGGCAAGCAGCTTTTTCGTTTCGGTCCACACCCGTTCAGCCGAAAGGCTGGACAGATTGTCCTTCGCCCGCGCGCAGGCCCTGAGGCCATCCGCATCCGGACGGCCGGAGCCGTAATAGGCGAAGAACCGGAAAAAGCGCAGGATACGCAGATGATCCTCCGCGATCCGCTGGCTGGCATCACCGATAAAACGCACCGTGCGCGTCTCGATATCCTTCAGTCCCTCGACGAGATCGATCACCTCGCCCTTGGCATCCGCATAAAGCGCATTGATCGTCAGGTCGCGCCGCTCGGCATCCACCTTCCAGTCCGTACCGAACTCGACCACCGCATGGCGTCCGTTCGTCTCGATATCCCGTCTCAAGGTTGTCACCTCGAAACCGCGGCCGTCGACAACCAGCGTCACCGTGCCGTGCTCGATGCCGGTCGGAACCGCCTTGATACCTGCAGCCTTCGCCCGCTCGACCACTATTTCGGGCCGCAGCGTCGTCGCGATATCGACATCGGCGACGGCAAGCCCCATCAGCGCATTGCGCACGGCACCGCCCGCGATCCGCGCTTCGCCGCCATCGGAGTTCAGCAGCGCCATCACGCGTTGCAGGGCCGTGTCCTGAAACCAGGTCTCGCCAGCCACAGAAGTCATGCATAAAGCCTTTCATAAAGCGTACGGAGGATACCGGCGGTAATCCCCCAGACATTCCGGTCCTCGTAGGGCATCAGGTAGAAATGCCGCTCCGTCCCGTTGAACTGGCGGCTGCCCTGCTGGTGGTTCGCTGCGTTCATCAAAAACGACAACGGCACCTCGAACACATCGTCGACCTCGGTCGGGTTGAGCGTCAGCTCAAAACCGCGCCGCACGACGGAAAGCACTGGCGTGATGCGAAAGCCCGAAGGCGCATAATAGTTCGGCAGCCGCGCCAATGGCTCGACAAAGCGCGGATCAAGCCCGATCTCCTCGCGCGCCTCGCGCAGCGCCGCCTGTTCCGGCGAACCGTCTTCGGGATCGATTGCACCACCAGGAAAGGCGATCTGGCCGGAATGTTTGCGCAGGCTCGCCGTCCGCTGCGTCAGGATTATCTTCGCCTCGTCCCCGTCATCGACGACCGGCACAAGCACCGCCGCGTCCCGCAGCTTGAGATCCCGCGCCGATTGCACGAATTGCGGATTGAGCCGGTGATCGCCATGATCCCCCCAGGCCGCATCGAGCGGCCTGCCGCTCTGATGCAGCGCCCGACGACGGAATTCTCCAGCTGAAAACGGTGCCGTTTCATCAAGGGTGAGGTCGCTCATGAAGCCAGCCACTCCAGTTCGTCGGCACGCATGATCGGAAAGACCTCGCCCCCGGACCGAACGGCAAACATCTCGATCCCGTCGACTGGGATCGTCTCTCCAAGCGCAACCAACTCATACATCATCGCCCTCGAGACCAGCGCTTCCAGCCTCCCGCGTACCACCACGTAGGGCTTCAACTGCCCCTCTTCACCAACCATCTCGAACCGCAATGGATGGACGGCATCGACTTCGACAACATCCCCGACATTGGTGCGAAATGTGATCAGAGGAGCGCCATCTCGCTCTCCCGCCTGCATCTCGACCGCCACGAACGGCGCATCGACCACCCGGATGCCGACCTTTTCCACAGGCGTGACCAGATAGGTTCTGCCATCCTCGTCCTTGCGCAAAACGGTGGAAAACAGCCGCACCAGCGGCGCACGGCCGATCGGCGTCCCCATATAGAACCATGTGCCGTCAGCCCGGATTTCCATATCGAGATCGCCGCAGAACGGCGGATTCCACTTGTCCACCGGCGGCAATCCGCGGCTTTTGTCGCCGGATTGCTCGGCAGCGCGCGAAATCATGGCCGCAAGGCCGGCGGCGTCGGGCGCCGAATTTATCGTCTCTGCTGCCATCATTCAGTCCCGGTTCGAAATTAATCGTTGACCGTCGCGATCATTCCTCACGAGATAGTCATTCGGAACGAGCTTGTCAGCCTTATTTCGGGTAATAGTTTCTGAGGCTAATGTACTTGCTGCGGTGCAACGACTCGTGCTGAGGGCAGACACCCGACCGGCAGATGAATATCGACCTTGATTATGGAGAACGACATGGGCGTGATAAATCCAACCGAGGCCGTTCTTGACGAGAAGGCAATCGTCGCCGCCGCCGAAAAGGCGCTGGCCGATATCGCCGCCGTCCGCGAGGAAATCGCCAAGGTCATTTTCGGCCAGGAACGAGTGGTGGAAAACACGCTTCTCGCCGTCCTCTCCGGCGGCCATGCCCTGCTCGTCGGCGTTCCGGGCCTTGCCAAGACCAAGCTCGTCACCACGCTCGGCACGGTTCTGGGTCTCGATTCCAACCGCATCCAGTTCACTCCCGACCTGATGCCCTCCGATATTCTCGGCTCCGAAGTCATGGATACGGACGAAACCGGCCGCCGCTCCTTCCGCTTCATCAAGGGCCCGATCTTCGCCCAGTTGCTGATGGCCGATGAAATCAACCGCGCCTCGCCGCGCACCCAGTCGGCGCTTTTGCAGTCCATGCAGGAATATCACATCACGGTCGCCGGCCAGCGTTTTGATCTCCCCGCCCCGTTCCATGTTCTGGCCACCCAGAACCCGCTGGAACAGGAAGGCACCTATCCGCTGCCAGAAGCCCAGCTCGACCGTTTTCTGCTGCAGGTCGATGTCCTCTATCCTGACCTCGATGCCGAACGGCAGATCCTGCTCGGCACGACCGGTCTTGCTGAAGCCAAGCCGCGCGGCGTCATCGACAGCGCCCGCCTGCAGGAAATCCAGATGCTGATCCGCCAGATGCCGGTCTCGGACAAGGTGGTCGACGCCATCCTCTCGCTCGTCCGCTCCGCCCGCCCCGGCCACGGCAATGCCGATACCGACCGGCACGTCGCCTGGGGTCCTGGCCCCCGCGCCGGCCAGTCGCTGATGCTGACCGCCCGCGCCCGCGCGCTCTATCAGGGCCGCCTCGCGCCGTCGCTCGACGATGTCTACGCGTTGGCCGAGCCTGTTCTCGAACACCGCATGGCATTGAATTTCGCCGCCCGTGCAGAAGGCATGTCGGTGCGTGATGTGATCGCCGGATTGGTAAAGCAGGCCCGCGGATAAGATCCCGGCCTTTAGAAAGGACAATGCGTGGCATCAATCGGCCAGATCGTCGAGCAGACACCCAGCAGTGAAGTCCTCTCCCGCGCCCAGGCGCGTGCAGCACTCGTGCCCGACTGCATGGTGGAAGCAAAGCGCATCGCCAACACCGTGATTGCCGGCTGGCATGGTCGGCGCAAGCGCGGCATGGGCGAAAACTTCTGGCAGTTCCGGCCTTACGCCGAGGGCGAGAGCCTGTCGCGGATCGACTGGCGCCGCTCCGCCCGCGACGACCATACCTATGTCCGCGACCGCGAATGGGAAGCCGCACACACGATCTGGCTCTGGGCCGACATGTCGCCGTCGATGATGTACAAGTCGACCTTCGCCATGGTCTCGAAGGAAAGCCGCGCGCTGGTTCTGATGCTGGCGCTTGCCGAAATCCTTGCCCGCTCCGGCGAACGCATCGGGTGTCCCGGTATCATGGAGCCGGTCTCGGCTCGCAACGCTGCGGAGCGGCTTGCGACCGCCATCATGCATGCGCCACCGACCACCGGTATGCCGGAAACCGCGATGATCAGAGGCCAGAGTGATATCGTCCTGATCGGCGATTTTCTCGATGATGCCGACAGCGTCATGTCGCGCATCTCGCCGCTTGGAAAACGCGGCCTGCGCGGCCATGTCATAGAAGTGGCCGATCCGGCGGAAGAAACCTTCCCCTATACCGGCCGCACCGAATTCACCGATCCTGAGACCGGCGAGAAACTCACCTCCGGCCGCGCAGAAATGATCCGCGACGATTACCAGCGCGCCTATCTCGCGCGCCGCGAGGCGTTGGGAGAGGGTCTCCGCCGTCTCGGCTGGAGTTTTACCTTCCACCGCACCGATCATCTCGCCTCCGAAGCGCTTGTTGCGGTCCACGGCCAACTGTCAGGCATGCCCGCGACATTCCCGGGAGGCCGCACATGAACGCGCTTGCCTTCGCCAATCCGCTGATCCTTTTCGGGCTCCTGTCGCTGCCGGTCATCTGGTGGCTGCTGCGCCTCACCCCGCCGCGCCCGAAAGCTGAAATCTTTCCGCCGCTGCGCATCCTTGCAACGGTCCTGAAGCGCGAGGAAACCCCGGCCCAGAGCCCATGGTGGCTGACGCTTCTGCGCATGCTTCTCGCCGCCGCCGTCATTCTCGCGATCGCCGATCCGGTGATGAACCCGCGCGCCAGCTCGCTCAATGCCAATGGCCCGCTGGCGCTTGTCATCGACAATGGCTGGTCGAGCTCGGTCGACTGGGAACGCCGCGTCGAAACCGCCAATATGCTGATCGACGAGGCTGAAAGCGCCGATGTTCCGGTCTCGCTGACCTTCACCGCCGACACGAATAACGAGCCGACTACCGGCACCGCATCCGCCGCCCGCGACAAGCTTGCCGCAGCCGAGCCGAAACCACTCGTCCCCGATCGCCTGCGCGCCATCCGCACCCTGCAGGAAGCGCTCGACGGCAACCCGCTCGGCACGGTGGCGCTCATCTCCGATGGCATCGCCGCCCCCGGCGATAATGAAGCGATGACAGCCCTTGCCGCCTTCGCGCCGAATGACGTTCGTCTCTACCAAGGCGAAGGTCGTGGCGCAGTCGCACTCACCGGCGCCACCAACAATTCCGAAACCATGGCCGTCACTGCCACCCGCCTCGATACCGCCGCCCCGCAGCAAATGACGGTCAATGCGCTCGACCAGCAGGGCCGCTCGCTCGCCTCCGGTACGGTCGACTTCGCAGCGGGTTCCGGCACTGCGACGGCAGAAATCTCCGCCCCTTTCGAACTGCGCAACGATTTCGCTCGCCTCAGTGTCGAGGGCCTCGCCACCGCAGGTGCCACCCACCTGCTCGATGACGGCTTCAAGCGCCGCCGCATCGCACTGATTTCCGGTGAAAGCGGCAGCGATTTCCAGCCGCTGCTGCAGCCGCTCTATTATATCAACCGGGCGCTTTCGCCCTATGCCGATATCATCCAGACGAATACGGCGGATCTCGCGGTCGCGATCCCACAGATCCTGGAAAACAACCCGTCCGCCATCATCATGGCCGATGTCGGACGTCTTCCGGCCGAAACATACGAACCGCTGGAACGCTGGATCGCCCGCGGCGGCACGCTGATCCGCTTTGCCGGCCCACGCCTTGCAGCGGCCCCCGCAGATGACCCGCTTGTGCCGGTAAGATTGCGCCAGGGCGAACGTGCGCTTGGCGGTGCGATGTCCTGGTCGGAACCGCAGTCGCTGGCGGACTTCCCCGATATCGGCCCCTTCGCCGGCATGCCACGCGCAACCGATATCACCGTCACCCGCCAGGTTCTCGCCGAACCGACGCCGGATCTCGCCGAACGCACCTGGGCAAGCCTTGCCGATGGCACGCCGCTCGTCACCACCCGTGATGTCGATGCCGGTCGCCTCGTGCTCTTCCACACCAGCGCCGAAGCAACATGGTCGAACCTGCCGCTCTCGGGCAATTTCGTCGAGATGCTGCGCCGTGTCGTTCAGATGGCCCGTGCCGGCGGCGCCACCACCGCATCGGCAGGCTCGGAAAACGCCGCCGCAACGCTTCCCGCCTACCGCCTGCTGACCGCCGACGGCCTGCTTTCGACCGAAACCAGCGGCGTGCGCCCGATCATGATCCGCGCCGGCGAAACGCCCTCGGCCACGTTCGACCACCCTCCGGGCCTTTACGGCACCGAAGATGGCTTTTCCGCAGTCAACTTGCTGCCGCTCGGCTCAGAACTCGCCGCCTTCGATCCCGCCCCGATCGGCCGCGCCGTTACCCGTGAAGGCCTTGCCGGTGGCGAAGCCGTCTCGCTGCGCCCTGCTCTTTTCGCGGCAGCCTTCGCAATGCTCATTCTCGATAGTCTTATCGTGCTCTTCATCAACGGCGCCTTCTCGCGCCTGCCGAAGGGATCACGCCGTCGCTCGGGTGCCGCAGCCGCCGCAATCACCGCGCTCGCCTTCGGCCTGCTCGCCTTCCAGCCCCACCCTGTCTTCGCTCAGGAAATGCCGGAGGGAAGCGGCGCGAAGGCTGGCGACGAACAGATCCTAGAACATCTCGAGACCACCCATCTCGCCTATGTCACGATCGGCGAGGCCGATGTCGATCGCATTTCAGAACAGGGGCTTGAAGGCCTGACGGAATTTCTCTCCTACCGCACGACACTGGAACCCGGCGCCCCCGTCGGCCTCGATATCACCAAGGACGAACTCTCCTTCTATCCGATCATCTACTGGCCGATTTCAGCCAATGCGCCGATGCCCTCTCAGGCCGCGATCTCGCGCATCGATGCCTATATGCGCAATGGCGGCACCGTGCTCTTCGATACGCGCGACCAGTATTCCTCGCTCGGCGGTGGCGGCAGCACGCCGAACGGCGAACGGCTGCAGCAGATCCTCGCCAATATCGACATCCCGCCATTGGAGCCCGTGCCGGAAAACCACGTCCTTGCTCGGTCATTCTATCTGCTGACCAACTTCCCCGGCCGCTACAATGGCAGCGCACTTTGGGTCGAGGCACGTCAGGACGCACGCAACAGCGCCAATCAGGTCTCTTCCGGTGGTGACGGCGTCTCGCCCATCATGATCACCGGCAACGATCTGGCCGGTGCCTGGGCCGTCGACCAGCAGGGCGCACCTGTCCTGCCGACCGTTCCTCCGGACGAGATGCAGCGCGAATATGCCTACCGTGCCGGCGTCAACATCATGATGTACATGCTGACCGGCAACTACAAGGCCGACCAGGTCCACGTCCCTGCCCTTCTCGAACGGCTTGGCCAGTAGGAAAGAGCATCGATGACACTTGAGTTTTCGCCCTTCTTCCCCTGGCCAGTTCTGATCGGCCTCGGCGTCCTAGCGCTGATCATTTGTGCGCTTGCCTTCTGGCGTCGCGTCCGGGGTGCCAGCCTGCGCGCGCTGGCGCTCGCCTTCCTGCTTCTGGCCCTTGCCAACCCGACCCTGCTGCAGGAAGACCGCGAACAGCTCTCGACCATCGTGCCGATCGTCGTCGACCGCTCCCAGAGCCAGCAGACCGATGAGCGCAAGCGCCAGACGGACGAGGCGCTTGCCGAACTGCGCGACCGATTTGCCCGCTACCCGAATATAGAGACCCGCATCGTCGAAGTCGCCGACGATCCGGATAGCGACACGCCCTCGACCAGGCTCTATACGGCCCTTCGCTCCGCCGTCTCCGACGTGCCCCCGGCAAGGCTCGGTGCCGCCGTCTTCGTCACTGACGGCCAGATCCATGATCTGCCCGGCACCAATCAGGAACTCGGCTTCAACGCCCCTGTCCATGGTCTGATCACAGGACAACCGGACGAGTTCGACCGCCGCGTGGAAGTCGTTCGCGCCCCGCGCTTCGGCATCGTCAACGAGGAGCAGGAACTGACCTTGCGCGTCGTCGATGACGGCCGCGCCACCAATACGCCCGCCCAGGTGACCGTGCGCATGAATGGCGAGCAGATCGCCACCTTCCGCGCCTCGCCGGGCACCAACACGCCCTTTCCCTTCACTGTTCCCCGCGCCGGGAACAACGTCATGGAATTTTCCGTAGACGAGCTTCCGGGTGAAGTGACGACCGCCAACAATCGCGCCGTCCATGTCATCGACGGCATCCGCCAGAACCTGCGCGTCCTTCTCGTCTCCGGCGAACCGCATGCCGGCGAGCGCGCTTGGCGCAACCTGTTGAAATCCGACGCCTCGGTCGACCTCGTCCACTTCACCATCCTGCGTCCGCCGGAAAAGCAGGACGGCACGCCAATCAACGAACTGTCGCTGATCGCCTTCCCGACCCGTGAACTGTTCGTCGAGAAGATCAAGGATTTCGACCTGATCATCTTCGACCGCTACAAGCACCGTGGCGTGCTGCCGATCCTCTATTACGACTACATCTCGCAATATGTGCAGAATGGCGGCGCGCTGCTGATCGCAGCAGGCCCCGAACATGCAAGCGAGGATTCGATCGCGCTCACCCCTCTCGAACAGGTCCTTCCCGCCTCGCCGACCGGTGAGATCCATAGCGCCGGCTTCTACCCGCATCTCTCCGAAATCGGCCAGAAACACCCCGTCACCCGCGGCCTCGATGGCTCCGGCCAGACCCCGCCCGCCTGGGGCCGCTGGTTCCGCACGATCGATGTCGACCAGCCACGCGGCCAGACGGTCATGGAAGGCGACGGCAACCGTCCGCTTCTCGTCCTCAACCGCCAGGGCCAGGGCCGTGTCGCCATGCTTTTGTCCGATCAGGGCTGGCTCTGGGCACGCGGGTTTGAAGGCGGCGGCCCTCATGTGGCGCTCTATCGCCGCATCGCTCACTGGCTGATGAAGGAGCCGGAACTCGAGGAAGAGGCGCTCACCGCCCGCTCCTCCGGACGCACGCTGGAAGCGACACGCCAGACCATCGGCGACGATCCCGGCCCGGCAACAGTTCGCTTCCCTTCCGGCCGCACGGAAACCATCGCCATGACGCAGGCAGAACCGGGACAATACCGCTTCGAACGCCGCATGGATGAAGTCGGCCTCTTCCAGGTGTCGAATGGCGAATTCTCCACGCTCGTCCATGTCGGCGCCGTCGATGCCCCTGAATTCAAGGCGATGATCTCGACCGAGGAAACGCTGAAACCCTATGCGGAAAAGACCCACGGCCTCGTCACCCGCGTGGCCTCAGGCGAAAACATCACCCTGCCGGATATCCTGCCGGTGCGTGGCGAGATCCGCGTCAGCAATCCCAACCGCATGTCGATCCGCATGACCGACGAAAGCGTCCTGCGCGGCGTCAACAGCCTGCCGCTGTTTGCCGGGTTCGCCGGCCTCTCGGCTCTGCTCTTTGCGGTAGCAGCCATGTGGTGGCGTGAAGGACGGTAATGAACGTTCGTCTTGAAACGACATCGGAGGCCTCGGCGGATGATCTGAACATCGTCCTCAACGGCCTGACAGCCTATAACGAAGCGGATGTCGGCCCTGCCGATCGGCTGGTGCTGGTTGTCCTTATCCGTGACGCACAAGACAAGGTGATCGGCGGCATGTTCGGCTACACCTCCTGGGGCTGGCTTTTCACGCAGGCTCTGTTCGTGCCGGAACAATTGCGCGGCCAAGGCATGGCTTCCAAACTTCTTGAACAGGCCGAGACAGAAGCTCGTCGTCGCGGCTGCAAGGGCGCCTGGATCGACACGTTCAATCCGCGAGCTCTCAAAGCCTATCAGCGCCAAGGCTACGAAATCTTCGGAGAACTTCCTGCCTTTGTCGGCGAGCGCACCCGCACCTTCCTTAAAAAGGCCCTTTAGTTTATCGACGTGTTCCTCTTCGGGAGGAGCCAAGACATGCAACTGAAAGTAACCGAGGGCATCGCGCCGCTGGAGGAAGATGCCATCCTGCAGAAACTGCGCGCCTTCAACATCGCCACCTTCGGCGAAAGCGATCGCCGCGAACTGACCATCCCGCTTTACGATGACGATGGCGAGATCAGCGGCGGCCTTGTCGGCTATACCGGCCGCGGCTGGCTTTACGTCTCTATGCTCTACATCCCGGAAGACCTGCGCGGTCAGGCCCTTGCCACCCGCATGCTGACGATGGCCGAGGATGAAGCCCGCAAGCGCGGCTGCATCGGCGCCTATATCGACACGATGAACCCGGCCGGCCTCTCGCTCTACCAGAAACTCGGTTACGCCGAGATCGGCAGGCTGGATGCACTCTTAGGCGGTCATGTCGTCACATGGCTCGCCAAGCGGTTCTGAACCGTCAGGAAAGCGAGACGTCCCTTGTTTCGATCCGGATCATCAGCGACGCCACGGCCGCGAGCGCCAGAAGGGCGGCAAAAATGCCGACCGTCAGGCCAAATCCGTGGCTGACGACATAGACCATTGCCGAAGGAGCGAGCAACCCGCCGAGCCGTGCCATCGCGCCTGCCGCCCCCATTCCGGTCGCCCGTGAACGGGTCGGGAAAAGCTCGGGCGTATAGGCGTAGAGCGCGCCCCAAGTGCCGAGCAGCGCAAAGCTCATGAGGAGAAGCGACGAACCGATAAGGACCGGGCCGGAAGCGAGGACGAAAAGCAGGCATCCGGCGGCCGACAGGATGCAGAAACCCGTCAGCGTCGGTTTCCGTCCCCAGCGCTCCACGCCATAGGCCGCAAGCGCATAGCCCGGAAGCTGAGCCAGCGCCACGAGAACAAGAAAGCCGTAACCGCGCACGAAGCCGAACCCTTCGCTGGCAAGTTTTGCCGGCATCCAGGTGAAGATCCCGTAATAGGAAACCGAAACGAGAAACCAGACGGAAAGGATGATCGTACTGGTGCGGCGCAAAGCCGGGGCAAAAATCCCCTCGCGTGGCACGGATGGCGGCGGCGCGATCTCTTCCTCATCGGCAAGCCCCCGGCCGGTATTGACCGTCATGATGTGGTCGAGCACCTGCCGCGCTTCCTCGTTGCGCCCCGTGCGCAACAGATAGATCGGTGACTCGGGAATGAGAACCCGCAATCCGATCCCCACCAGCGCCGGCAGCGCCGTGACCACGAAGATCAGCCGCCAGGCATCCTGCATGCCCGCAAGGCTCGCAGCCCAGGCCGTCAGCGCCACGATCAACGTGCCGATGGCCCAGAAGCCTTCCAGCGCCACCAGCCAGCGTCCGCGATTTTTCGACGGCAGGAATTCCGACATCATCGCGTAATCGACCGGCAGCGTGCCGCCCACTGCCATGCCTGTCAGGAAGCGCAGGATGAGAAGAATGGTGAAATCCGGTGCGAAGGCCGAAAGAAGCCCGAAAGTGGCGTCGCAGAAAACCGTGATGATCAGCACCGAACGACGGCCGATCCTGTCAGCTAGCCTGCCGAATGCCATGGCGCCGACCAGCATGCCGAGAAAGAAAAGGCTGCCGGTCTGCAAGGCTTGCGGAAGCGTCAGGCCGAATGTGGCGGCAATTGATGCCGCAGTGAAGCCGACGGCCAGAACCTGCATCGCATCCGCCGCCCAGACGAGACCAAATATCCCGATCAGCCGCCGTTGGTATCGTCCAGCACCGGCGCGATCGAGCGCCTCATCCACCGTAATTGATTTCATCTCAATGCCTTCTTTATGAGGCCACCGACACCCCATTTTGTCGGCTTCATTCGAGGCATAATTGATTTGTGTTATTTGCGCCAGCCGATGTCGCCATTGAGGCGTGGATGCACGTCCTTACCAAGCGGAACGATGAGCACCCGCGCCGGATCGACCGGACCAGGGAACTTCAGCGCATCATAGGCGACCTTCTCGAAACCGAGCGGCATGTAGTAGGGCGGGTCTCCGATCAGGATCACGCCCTCCGATCCCTTGCGCCTTGCAGCTTCGATAGCGATCCTCACCAACTCCCTGCCGATGCCCATATTCTTGTGCGTCGGCCGCACCGCAAGCGGCCCGAGCATATGCGCCTTGACCGTTCCGGCGAGCACCGGCGTCATCCGCACCGAGGCGATCGTCTCGCCATCGTCGGCGCAGATAAAGGAAAGTGACCGGTCGTGAGGCCCCTGCTCGCGGATCCGGGCAGCAGCACGCACATGGCGGCCGGGTCCGAAGGCTTCTTCGTTGATCAGCTCGATCGCCGCATCATGCGACGCGTCTTCCGTCAGATAAACGAGATCATGCTTTGCCAGAGATTTTTTGGCGACAAGATGCAGAGAGGCAGATGAGGACATGGGATAACCGAAGCCGTAGATAAAGAGCGGACAGGACATGCGAAGTCGATGACGCCTCGTGTAGCGTCTTGGTCGATCTTCAGCGTCGTCGCAGTGCCCGTGCTTCGGTCATGTATTTGAGGTATCCCACAAAAATGTGAAAAGCCAACTAGCAGGATTTTTTTCACCCGTCCAATGCAAAAACGCACTGTTCGAAAAATTGCGTCTCGCAATCTCAAGCCCTTGGCGTATCTATCCGGGAAACAAGAAGGAGAGCACCATGGGCAGGCTCGTTGACGGCAAGTGGCAGGATGTCTGGTACGATACGAAGGCAACCAAGGGGCGTTTCGAGCGCTCGCAATCGCAGTTCCGTAACTGGGTCACCGCGGATGGCGCAACTGGCCCATCCGGTAAAGGCGGCTTCAAGGCCGAGGCCGGGCGTTATCATCTCTACGTCTCATACGCCTGTCCCTGGGCACACCGCACGCTGATCTTCCGCAAGCTCAAGAAATTGGACGACCTCATCTCCGTGTCTGTCGTCGATTACCTGATGCTGGAAAACGGCTGGGAATTCAAAACGCGTGACGGCGCGACCGGAGATGATATTTTCGGCTCCGATTATCTCTATCAGGTCTATCTCAAAGCCGATCCGGATTATTCAGGCCGCGTGACGGTCCCGGTCCTGTGGGACAAGCATGAAAACACCATCGTCTCGAATGAAAGCGCGGAAATCATCCGGATGATGAACAGCGCCTTTGACGAGCTGACCGGCTCCAACCTCGATTTCTATCCCGCCGACTTGCGGCAGGAGATCGACGCACTCAACACCATCGTCTACGACAAGGTCAATAACGGCGTCTACAAGGCAGGCTTTGCCACCACGCAGGATGCGTATGAAGAGGCCGTCACCGCCCTGTTCGAAACACTCGACATGCTGGACAAACGCCTGGAAACAAGCCGCTATCTCTTCGGCAACAGCATTACGGAAGCCGACTGGCGCCTGTTCACCACGCTTTTGCGCTTCGACCCGGTCTATGTCGGTCACTTCAAGTGCAACATTCGCCGCATCGCCGATTATCCGAACCTTTCCGGATATTTGAGGGATCTTTATCAGCAGCCGGGCGTGGCCGAGACCTGCAACATGCACCATATCAAGGGCCATTACTACGGCAGTCACAAGACGATCAATCCGACCGGCATCATCCCGGTTGGACCGGCACTTGACCTCGACGCGGGGCATGGACGCGAAGGGTTGGGTGAGTAGCTACCAGTAATCCGACCGCGCCTCATCTCCGCTCAGCTCCTTCAAACGGCGGAGCGTGGCGTCGGTGATCTCTTCCGGCAATGCGTCGAGAGAGAAAAAGCCGCTCTCGGCGATCTCCCGGTCCGGTGGACGCGGTGCCGTCTGTTCGACGGTGACGCGGTAAAACAGCACATGATCGCGCTTGCTGGTCTTCCGGTTATAGTAGACCTGCAAGAGTTCGGGCGCGGCGGTCATGACGAGATTGCCCTCCTCCCGCAACTCCTTGGTCAGCGCCTCCAGCGCCGTCTCGCCATGCTCCATGCCGCCACCCGGCATATACCAGCCCGGAACATAGGTGTGGCGCACCAGAAAAATCTCGCCTCGATCGTTGAAACACGCGGCCCGAACGCCCATCGTCATCCCGCGGGAGACGAGAAAGAAGCGATGCAGCAGCCACACGACGATACGGGTCCGCCATGTGCCGATCTCAGCTATCCCTTTAGCCCCCATCAACTCTCCGCTTCGCTCGCGTAAATTTCATAACGAATTTCCGTTTCGTGCGTTATGTCTGGGCCATGTTCAAATTCGCCCATATTTCCGACATCCACCTGGGACCGCTTCCGAAACTGTCGATTCGGGAACTCATGTCCAAGCGTATCACCGGCTTCATCAACTGGCATCGAAACCGGCGCAAGCATCTGTTCGTCAACACACTCGATCTTTTGTTGAGCGATCTCAAGACCCACCATCCGGACCAGCTCCTCATCACCGGCGATCTTGTCAATCTGGCGACGAAGATCGAGACAAGACTGGCAAGGGAATGGCTGGACACGATCGGAGATCCGCACAATACGACCGTGGTCCCCGGAAACCACGACGCCTACGTACCGGGTGCACATGATAAATCCGTCGCGGCCTGGTATCCGTTCATCAAAAGCGACGACGATCCGGGCGAGTGGCCGAAGGACGACCATATTTTCCCGACCTATCGCCAGCGTGGGCCATTGGCGATCATCGGCTGCTCGACGTCAAACGCCACGCCGCCATTCTCTGCCTCCGGCTTTTTCAGCCCGAGGCAAGCCAGAGAGACGGTCAACCTTTTGAAGAAGGCCGGCGAAGAGGGCCTCTTCCGCGTCGTCCTCATCCACCATCCGCCGATTCAGGGGGCCGCCTCCTCGCACAAGCGCATGATCGGCATCCGGCGGTTCGCGGCAGCGATTTCAACCGGCGGCGCCGAACTGATCCTGCATGGCCACACCCATCTCAACACCGTCTACTGGCTTAAGACGCACGGTCAGCCCGTGCCTGTCGTCGGCATTGCCTCGGCTTCCCAAGGTCCCGGCGGTCACAAACCCCGCGCCGCCTACAATCTCTTCAACCTGTCCGGAAAACCGGGCGCATGGAACCTTACCTGCGAACGTCACGCCCTGACGGAAAGCGGAGACAGCATCCATCTCGACGAGACGAAACTCTTTTATGGCGAAGCGCAACCATCGTTCCGTGTGGAGGAAGCAGCAAGAGTTTTGCAAGGTTAGGAGATGCTTGTTGCAGAATCGTCACATTCGATTCATAGTTAGTGCCTTCAAGCATTCATGCGACCGAGAGCAAAAGGCCATATCCCTCTGATGAATCCGTCAGCAGCTTCCACCGATATCCGCCGCGATCTTGTGGCCTTGCTGCCGCGCCTGCGCCGGTTTGCCCAGACGCTGACCGGGGATGCGAATGCGACGGACGCTCTGGTGCGGGACGTCTGTGCCCGCGTCATCCTCAAAAGCCATCACTGGAAGGGTGAATGCCGCCTGGAAAGCTGGGTCTTCAACCAGATCCGTATCGGATGGAACGAAGAAACCCGCAAGCGCAACCGGCAGGAGCCGCATTCCCGGCAGAACGCCCAGGCAACGGACGACGGAAGCCGCGCCTCCAAGGCATTTCTCGGCATTCACGAAGGACTGGCAAGCGCGCTTCTTCTCGTCGATGTCGAAAGCTTTGATTATTCCGAAGCGGCATCGATCCTCGGCATCACGCCGGAACTGCTCTCATCCCGTCTCTGCGCCGCACGTCTTGCGCTTGCCTCCCAACCGCCCGGCCTGGCGGAAAGGCGAGCATGATCATGGCGAGTTCAGAACCATCCGCGCTTGAACGGCGTCTTTCGGCGTTCGTCGATGGCCAGGTATCCGATACCGAACGTCAGGACGTCGAATCCCTGCTCGTCAACGATCCGCATGCGCGGGCACTCCACGACGATCTGAAACGCGGCAGCCAGACCGGCAGGCATCTTCTCGAGGACATGCTGAAAGAGCCGGTCCCGCTTGATCTCGTTCGCAGCATCAAGAATGCAGCCCTGCCCCGCAAGGCACTCCGCATTCCCGGCTCGGCGCGCCGAAGCCGGGTCTTTCGCCCTTCAGGCCTGCAGGCTGTGTCGGCCTGTGCGCTAGCACTTCTGCTCGGCTGCGGTCTGGGATACATGGTCGGCGCACGCCCCACGGGCACGCATGTGACGGAAACATTGACCAGCCAGGGTTTCCAGCAGCGCGACTGGCTGGATGACATCGTGTCCCACTACCGTCTCTACAGCCGCCAGCAGAACCGGCTGGTGGAAATCGGCGCAGATAGCCCGGCCGATATTCTCGAATGGCTGACTACTGGCACCGGCGTCGGTTTCCGTATTCCAGATCTGAGAGATAGCGGGCTCGCCTTTGTCGGCGCACGCCTGGTCACCGCCGAAAACACGCCGACCGGCGTACTTTTCTATCGCCGCACCACCGGCGACAATGAAGGCGACATTCTGGCTCTGACATTTTCAAGGGCAAGACCCGAGACCACCAAGCCGATAGAGGACATCCGCCTCGACACCAGCCTCGTCTCTTGGAGCACGCCGCTTGCGACCTATGTGATCGTCGCTCCCTCTTCGGCTGCCGATCTCGACGACATCGCCGCCAAGGCTGCCGGCCTGATCTGACGATAATTCAAAGCTCAACAAAAAGGCCGCTGCGGGAAACCACAGCGGCCTTTTGATTTATGAGGAACGAGAGGCGCTTATCGCGCCCTCTCCTCCAGCACGCGATTTGCCGCCGAAACGATCGCATCGAGTGAGGCCGTGACAATATTGGTGTTGATGCCTGCACCGAACAGTTTGCCGCCCGGATGCTGCATCTCGACATAGGCGATGGCCGACGCGTTCGAGCCGTGCTGCAGCGAGTGTTCGGAATAGTCGTTCACCGACAGGTCGATGCCGAGATAGATCGACAGCGCATTGATGAACCCGTCGATCGGACCGGTTCCCTTGCCTTCGATGCGCTTCGTCTCGCCGTTGTCGATGATCTCTGCCGCGACGACCCGCACGCCCTTGTGGTGAGGCTCGGACGGATAGGTGTGGTGATCGATGAATTTCAGACGCGCACCCGATTGCTCCACATAACGTTCCATGAAGCGCTCGTGAATGCGCTTGGAAGAGAGCTCCTTGCCCTCTTCGTCGGTAATCCGCTGGATATCCTCGCGGAACTCCACCTGCAGGTTACGCGGCAGGTTCAGCCCGTAGTCCTGACTCAGGATATAAGCGATGCCACCCTTGCCCGATTGCGAGTTGATGCGGATGATAGCCTCGTAGGAACGGCCAACATCCTGCGGGTCGATCGGCAGGTAAGGCACTTCCCAGACCGGATGGTTGGCGACCTTGATCGCCTTCATCCCCTTGTTGATCGCATCCTGGTGAGAGCCGGAAAACGCCGTATAGACCAGTTCGCCGACATAAGGATGGCGCTCGGGAATGACCATCTCGTTGGAATATTCGTAGACGTCCTTGATCCGCTCAATATCCGAGCAATCCAGTTCAGGATCGATGCCCTGCGTGAACATGTTCAGCGCCAAGGTTACGACGTCGACATTGCCGGTGCGCTCGCCATTGCCGAACAGCGTGCCTTCGACGCGGTCTGCCCCCGCCATCAACGCCAGTTCGGTCGCCGCAATGCCGGTGCCGCGGTCATTGTGCGGATGAACCGAGATGATGACATTCTCGCGGCTGTCGATATTACGGCACATCCACTCGATCTGGTCCGCATAGATGTTCGGCGTTGCCATTTCGACGGTAGACGGCAGGTTGAGGATCAGCTTGTTGTCGGCCGTCGGCTTCACGACCTCGATGACAGCGTTGCAGATCTCCAGAGCCACATCCAGCTCGGTGCCGGTAAAGCTTTCCGGCGAATATTCGAAACGATAACCGCCGCCGGCCTTCGCCGCCATGTCGGTGATCATCTTGGCAGCATCGACAGCGATCTGCTTGATGCCATGCACATCCTTGCCGAACACAACGCGACGCTGCAGTTCCGAGGTCGAGTTATAGAAATGGATAATCGGCTTGTGAGCGCCTTCCAGCGATTCGAACGTGCGGGTAATCAGTTCCGGGCGGCACTGCACCAAGACCTGCAGCGACACATCCTCCGGGACGCCGCCTTCTTCCACGCACCAGCGGGCAAAATCGAAATCGGTCTGCGATGCAGACGGGAAACCGATTTCGATTTCCTTGAAGCCCATGTCCAGGAGCAGCTTGAACATCCGCGCCTTGCGGTCATGCCCCATCGGATTGACCAGCGACTGGTTGCCGTCACGCAGGTCGACCGAACACCAGATCGGCGCCTTTTCGATCGCCTTCGACGGCCATGTACGGTCCGGAATGTTGATGGCCGGATAGGCGCGATACTTTACGCCCGCGGAGTGCATGCCCTTTGCCGATGCGGAAATCTTGTTGTCCATGTCTTCGTCCTTCACTCGCGTCCGCAGGAGCATTTTTTTGCTCGATGCCATCAAAGGCAATCCGACTGCGGATATTGGACCTCTTATGGTCCGGTTTCATGTCTGGGATTTGATGCGAGGAGCACTTACGCCGGCAGGCTTTTCGGCCGCCGGGCGCTCCTCAACGGACCCGGCAACCGAGTGTAAGGTCGAGGCTAAGAAGCGAGAGAGGCGCGAAAACCGTCGCCCCGGCAGCGGTGCTGCGGGCGGCAAAACGGTCAAACATGATCGCGCCTGTCATGGTCATGGGGTGATGTATAGCGATACATCAGGCATCCGGCAAGAACGGCTTTCGCGCTTCCGGTACGCATATGCTCAAGCGGAGCGCTTCATCACCTTCGACAGTCCCATCATTGCAGCTCCAGCAACAAGCCCCCAGAAAGCCCCGGAAATCCCGGCAA
Source organism: Neorhizobium sp. UBA3556 (assembly GCA_002376235.1). Lineage (GTDB taxonomy): Bacteria > Pseudomonadota > Alphaproteobacteria > Rhizobiales > Rhizobiaceae > Neorhizobium. Next base: position 868,950 of record DFNX01000016.1, read on the forward strand.
AGGTCGCCCCCGAAGCGGTGACGAGAAATGTAATTGCGGCAGCTTCACGGGTCTCCGGCTCGCGCCATGCCGCAAAAGCCGCATTCGAAAAAGCTCCGATCAAGCCGAGGCCGGCAACAGCCTGAAGCAGAATCGGTGGAGCCATCGAGACGAACGCAATGATTCCCCCGGCAATCAGACCGAGCACCGTATAGGCAGCCCCGCCCACCACGGCTGCCCAGTAACGCCGTTTGGGGTCAGGATGCGCATCCTCGCTCGCGCACATCGCCGCCGTGATGGCAGCCAGATTGACCGGCACGCTGCCGAAGAAAGCGATAATGGTCGAAAATATTCCCGTCGAAGCAAACAGCGGCCCCGGTGGCGGTTCATAGTGATGCGCCTTGAGGATCGCGATACCGGGAATGTTCTGCGACGCCATGGTGACGATGAAAAGCGGCAGGCCCACCGACACGAACCCATGCCAGGTGAAGAGCGGCGAAACCCAGATGAGCTCCGGATGGATCGCAGCTCCGATCTGACCGAACACGTCATCCGGCAGATCGACGCCGAAGATCAGCACCAGAACGAAGGCACCGAGTGCGGCAGGAACCGCCCACAACCGCCAGCGGGACACCACGACCATCCATGTCAGCACGATCGGAAGCCCGAGCGCGGCATCGAAGGCAACAGCCTTCACCGGCGCAAGGCAAAGGCTCAAGAGAATGCCCGCAAGCATCGCATTGGCAATCGGCGCCGGGATTTTGCGGATCATTTGCCCGAGTGGCCGAAACAAACCCGAAAGCGCAATCATCACGCCGCAGAGCACGAAGGCTCCCACGGCCGCGGGAAAGCCGCCTTCGATCGCACCGGTCGCAGCCAAAAGCGCCCCGCCCGGCGTCGTCCACGCCATCATGACCGGCATGCGATGGCGAAGCGAAAAGAACACCGTGAGCAAGCTTTGCGCGATACAAACGGCCAGCAACGCCGAGGCAATTTCCTCGGATGACGCTCCCATCGCCTGCAGTCCCTGCATGATGACGGCGAAGGAACTGACGAAACCGACAAAGGCGGTCAGCAGGCCCATCGTCAGGGCCGACGGAGAAAAGTCCTTGAGCATGCGCGACGAGATTCCGAAGGGGTGGAGACTGCCCCCTTCAAGATCAAAATCCCCGCTCGCTTGCAAGCCTGCTTACGCGGAAAGCGTTCGGATCAACCAAGGTTCGATCATGCCGCCGCCTGACGGCATGATCGAGATATCCGAATATCAGAGAAGCCACTCGCTGGTCTGAGCAGCAGAAGCCACATTCGAGGCCTCAAGGTCATCGAGAGAATAGGCCCGGATATAGTCGATATTCATTTCGGAACCATCAGGCAGCCCGTCCGATGGAGCGCCCGCCATTCCGCCGATCGCCAGATTGACGATCATATACATCGGGTCGTGCATGTCGGATGGCGTATCCGTTTGCGCCACGGCCACGTCATCGAAATACCAGGTGATATGATCTTCGTCCCAGAGCAGACCGTAGGTGTGAAAACCCTCCGTATCGGCCACCGCGACATTGTTGATCACCGAGCTCTGCTTGCCGCCTTCGTTAGAATGCGCCGACAGGATAAGCGTATTCGGGTCCTGCCCGCGCATCTCGATCACATCGAGTTCCGGCGGCCATGAGCCGTCCTCCGGTAGCAGCCAGAAGGCGGGCCAGGCACCCTGCTCGTCCGGCATGTCAGCGCGGATTTCGAAATATCCGTAGGTCTGCGCAAAGGATGCGTGGGTCGTCAGCATGCCCGACGTATAGTCGTAACCCTCGACCTCACCGGAAAGCGCATCCGGTGTCTGTTCAGCGCGGATCGTCAGCACGCCGTCCGTCACCGAGAAAGGGTTCGCGGAGGCGGTCGGCCCGTATTCCGGATTGACGTACCATTGCTGCTCGCCATTGGTATGCAGCGAAGCGCCCTTCTCCGGCGCCCACCAGTATTTGGCTTCCCACACGCCGTCCTGCCCGTCGAACAGGGAAAGCGAGTTGAAGTCGTCATTGAAGGCAAGCGTCAGGTTCGATCGATCGAGATTGAGTTCGAACTGATCGGCACTGAGATCATCCGCCGTCGTATTGGCCAGCACGACGCTTTCGCCATTTCCCAGCTTGAGCCAGAGATCATTCCCCTGCTGCGAGGACTGGCTGATCAACTGGTCGAAGGACGTGACGCCGTAACCATCGAGCCGGATCGTATCGTCATCGCTGAAGTCGACGATGAGGTCGGTACCGTTCCCCTTGGAGATGATGAATGTGTCCGCACCACCGCCGCCGATCAGCACATCGTTTCCGGCTCCGCCATCGATCGTCTGCCGGCTCGAACTACCCGTGATAATATTGTCGGCCGAATTGCCGAAGGCATAGCGGTTATCGCCAGTTACCCTCAGGTTCTCGAAGTTTTCCGGGAGCGTATAGCTCATCCAGGTATCGATCGTATCGATCCCCTCGCCGGGCTTTTCTTCGGCGCGATTGATGCTGGAATAGAGATAATAGATATCGTCACCGGTTCCGCCCGTCATCGTGACATTGACGGAACTGTCGCCATACATCGCGTCATTGCTTGCGGTCCCGTTCAGGATAGGACCGGAATTGGTCGCGGAATGCCAGGCCGTCGAGCCTCCGCTGTAATAAAGTGCTACACCAAGCGCATTCGAAATGGAGTTCGTCATTGAAACTGCTCCTGTTTGAGTGGCTCTCCTCCAAAAACCTCCCGCCCACAGCCTAACAGCCTGAGCCGCTCAGATTTTCAACAACGTGTCATTTTCCCAAATTACCGATGCCCAGAGTTAAGCTCGGCCTAAATAGTCCGGCCTTCTGTACAGAAATGAAACACCTGTCCGTTTTGGCACATGGAGCCTACGCCGTGCGCCGCAATCGGCACACGGCGCTTTAAACGCCTGCTCCTCGCTCGCAGGCGTCGGCCCGCCAGTCATCAGCGCTTCGCGATGATGACCTCGAGATAGTCGCTCGGTATCACCACAGTGCCGTCTTCCGCACGGTTGAAGCTCTCTATGAGATCAAGCAGATCCTTTTCCAGATCAGCCTGCTTTTCCGTCGGCAATGCGGCGAAAGCCTTGTGAACGGGGCCGTACCAGGTGCGGAACACGTCCAACCAGTGGCCAGGAGAACGATAGCGGAAGACAAACTCCTGCCTGGTGGCAGAAACGCCGGCGGCGTGGCCAAAGAGTTCATTCAACCGCTCGGACGTTCCCCAGAGCGACGGCGGTCTGACACCTGCCGGTGGCGTCACATGCCGCCCGATTATCTTGAAGACCTGCCCAACGAAGCTGTCTGGCGTCCAGTTGGCCAGACCTATCCGCCCTCCGGACCGGCACACCCGCAGTAACTCGGCGGCAGCCTTTTCCTGATCCGGTGTGAACATCACGCCGAACGTGGACAGAACGACATCGAAATGATTGTCGGCAAACGGCATTGCCTCCGCATCAGCTGTCTGAAAATTGACGCTCAGCCCCTCCGCCTCGGCACGCCGCCTGCCCTGCTCCAGCAAGGTTGGCACATAATCGGTCGAGGTCACCAGGCACCAGCGTCTTGCAGCGGCAAGCGTTGCATTGCCATTACCGGCAGCAACATCCAGAACCGTTTGACCGGCCCTGAGATCGAGCGCCTCGCAAAGCGTCTCGCCGACGATCTGCAACGTCGTTCCCACAACCGCATAATTGCCGGAAGCCCAGGCTCCTTGCTGGCGCGATTTAACCGCGGCCAGATCCGCGCCTGCCGGCGCAGCCGGCTGCGATAGATTGAGATTTGCTGTCTGCATTGTCCTTCCTCCCATTTAGAAAATCCCGATCAAGCGGGCAATGATCGGAGGATGCTTCAACCCATGCCGGTCTCTCCAGTGTAGAAAATGAACCGAACCCGATACAGAAAAAGGATCGGCTCAACAGGCGGCAAACGAGCTGCGCACCATCCAGTCATTAATCCGCGAGGCGATGTCTGCATCACCTATCAATGAAATCCTGCCCCCTTCGATCTCGGCCTTGAGAACGGAAAGCCCCATCCATGCCGCAGTCATCGCCTTCAATTCGGCCGTCACATAAAGATCGACGTCATAACCGGGGTCGATGAGGCACAGGTCCACCGGCTGGCCGGGCTTGTTCACCAGCCAGTAATGACGCTCGTCACGCGGCAACTCGGGGTAATTGAACTCGATGACGCTACGCCTGCGCTTGGGCAGCGCCTCAACGTCGATCTTGCGGCGCATATTCCACATCAAAAGCCGCGCATCGAGATTTTCGAGCGTTACATCGGCATCGATATTGCGATGCGCCCAACGGCCGAGTTCGCGGACGATCGGACCAAGCTCGTCGGCAATCCTGGTCGTAAGATAGGTGATCTCGCCGGTGCGTTGATTGGCCGAACGTGTCACCAGCCCGCTCACCTCCATCTGCTTCAACCGCTTGGACATCAGCGTCGGCGACATTCCGGGCACACCCCGGCGAATCTCGTTGAAATGCGTAGACCCGGACCACATCTCGGAAAGTAAAAGCAGTGTCCAGCGCGGCTCGATCAGTTCGCAGGCTTTGGCGATCGGGCAAAACTGATTGTATCCCTCATCTTGCATCGCCGAACCTCCGGGTCACAAAGTATGCGCCCTCGCATATCATGGGTCCAGTCCACAAACTGTAGCGCGCAGAGACAAAGAAAGAACACGGCGAGGATGTAGTTCAGGGTCAAGCTCGCCCGACATTTACAGTAAAGTGACCATATTCCAATCTAAACATCCGCAGCAAAAGCATAATATTAAATTTTATCCTGTGAGATTACACCATCATTTGACCGGAATATTCGATGGCTATTTTTAATCATTCGGGAAAGCCAGCGCGATCAAGCCAAAGGGCTTTCGGCGTCAGTTATTTTCTTCCCGCCATCGTCGTCATTGTCGCCGTTGTTATTGGCATCATCCGGGCCGACCGCGAAGAGCATGAGCGTTTCCTGGCCGCGCAAAGGCTCGTCGCGTCCGAGCGCCTTGCCCAGGTTGCTTCCCGCCTGGAAGCCAAGATCCATGGCAACGTCAATCTCGTCCAGGGACTGGTCGCCGCGATCGCGGCTAATCCCAACATCACGCAAGCGCAGTTCAGCGCATTGTCTGAACGTATTTTCAGCGTGCCGTCCCAATTGCGAAATGTCGCTGCTGCTCCGGACCTGATCGTCCAACTCGTCTATCCATTCGGCGAAAACAAACAGTTGGTCGGGCAGGACTACAGCGCCAACCCGAAACAGTCCGGATCGGTATTCGAAGCCATCAAACGACGAAAGACCATGGTGGCCGGCCCGGTAAAACTCATTCAGGGCGGCCATGGCCTTCTCGCACGCTACCCGGTATTCGTACTCGGAAACGGGCATTTCTGGGGTGTTGTCTCGGCCGTGATCGATGCCGAACGCCTCTATCGGGACAGCGATCTCGAATCCGCTCAGCAAACTCTCGACATCGCCATCGCTCGTCGGCCTCAGCCGATTGAAAAGGATGTTTTCGTCGGCGATCCATCTGTATTTTCCGAAAGCTCGGTCCGTACCCGCGTCGAGCTGGGGTATGACACATGGTATCTTGCCGCCCTGCCGAAGGGCGGCTGGATCCAGACACGTCCTTCAGCGGCCACTTTCCGGATTTACGCCAGTCTGATCGCCATTGGCGTGATTGCGCCGCTGATATGGGCTGGCCTGCTGATGAGGCAGCGTTATCGCAATCTCGTCACGCTTCAACAGCGCGAAGAGGAGCTGGAGGAGGTATCGCATCGCCTCGGGCTTGCGCTGGAATCTTCCGGCATCGGCGTATGGGAATATCATCCGGATTCCGGCAAACTCATCTGGGACCGCCGCATGCGCGAGCTGTATGATGTCTCACTAGACCGCGCCGTATTTTCCTACGAAGACTGGGAGAGAACCATCCATCCGGAGGATCTTCCGCCGACCAAGAAGGCGCTGCTTCAGACGGTGACGGAGGAAGTACCCTATATCACTCAGTTTCGTATCGTCTCTCCGACCGGCGAGATCAGATACATCCGGGCGAATGGCAGGGTCTATCGCCCGGCCGGCCGCGAGATGCGGATCGTCGGTGCCAATTGGGACATAACCAAGGATATGCTTCTGCAGGCCGATTTGCGCGAGGCACAGTCGCAAGCGGAAGAGCAGAATGTCCAGCTCAGGGCAACCCGCCGGACACTGGAACACCAGTCGCTTCACGATGCGCTGACCGGCCTGCCCAACCGGCGCTTCCTCGACCAGTTCATGGAGGCCGGCAGCGGCAAGGCCGATCCGCTCCACAGAATGGCCTTCATCCATGTGGATCTCGACCGCTTCAAGGAAGTCAACGACACCTTCGGCCACGCAGCCGGTGACGAGGTACTGAGGCAGACCACGACACGGCTGCTCGATCTCATTACCCCGGACGAATTTGCCTCCCGTGTTGGCGGCGACGAATTCGTCATCGCCACAAGTGGTCCCTCTGTCGAGCGTCGCTCCCGCGAACTTGCGCAGGCAATCGTCAGATCGCTGGCCAGGCCGATCGAAATCGGCGGCCACAAATGCCGCATCGGTTGCAGCGCTGGCATCTCCTGCCAGACGGCGGCGATGGAGGAGCCTCGCGAGCTTCTCGTCAACGCAGATATTGCGCTTTACGAGGCAAAAAAACGCGGACGTAACCGCTTCGAAAAATTTTCCGATGAGCTTCGCATGGCTGCGGTGCTGCGCAAGACCATGTCGGACGAGTTCCTGACTGCGCTGGAACGCGATCAGATCGTCCCGTATTTCCAGCCCCAGTTCGATGCCAGAACGTTGCAGATCGTCGGCGTAGAGGCGCTGGCTCGCTGGCAGCACCCCGATCGCGGAACGCTTGCGCCCGATCGCTTCCTCGATATAGCCGAAAGCCTGAACCGGGCAGCGGATCTGGATGCGATCATTCTGGAAAAGGCACTCTTCCAGTCGGTTCGCTGGAAGGCGCTCGGGCTGAACGTACCGCATCTTTCGGTCAACATATCTGCACAGCGACTAAAGGACGAACGCATGTTCGATCGGCTCGCAGGCCTGCAGTTTAGCCCCGGCAGCCTGTCTTTCGAGCTCCTTGAATCCATCTCCTTCGACGACCACGACGAGGATCTGCGTGTCGCGATCACACGACTGAAATCACTCGGCATCGACATCGAGATCGATGATTTCGGCACCGGTCATGCCTCTATCGTCAGCCTGATCGAACTCGGGCCGAAACGCCTGAAGATCGACCGCAAGCTGATCTCGCCCATAGAAGCCTCGGTATCCCAGCGCCGACTGGTCGCCTCGATCATCGAAATCGGGCGCTCGCAGGATATCGAGATCGTCGCCGAAGGTGTCGAGACGGTCGAGCATATCGAAATCCTGCGCAACCTCGGATGCCATGCGCTTCAGGGCTACGCCTTCTCCAAGCCTCTTGCCGCCGCAGAATTCGTGACATTCGTCGAGAACTGGCAGGCCCGGACCGGCAACAAAGGAACGCCGCTCAGGCAAGCAACATGACGAGCCTTTCAGCCTCGGCGCAGTAACATTATAGCGCGAGCCATAGCGCGAATCGTAAACTGAAAAAGCCCCGCCGGTTATTCACCTGCGGGGCTTTCGAATTCATTGTTCTGGCGTTTTACGCTCAGATTTCGCTCTGGGAGGTCACGATCTTCGAGACCAGACCATAAGCAATGGCTTCCTCGGCGGAGAGCCAGTAGTCGCGATCGATATCCTTGGCGATCTTCTCTTCTGTCTGGCCGGTAGCCTTGGCGAAGATCTTGATCAGACGCTCGTTCATCTTGACGATTTCGCGTGCCTGGATCTCGATATCGGATGCCATGCCGCGCGTGCCGCCGGACGGTTGATGGATAAGGAAGCGCGTGTTGGGCAGCGACAGGCGACGCTCCTTCGCAGCGGCTGCATAGATCAGCGCGCCTGCGGAAGCCACCCAACCGGTTCCGATCACCCAGACTTTCGGCTTGATGAACTTGATCATGTCATGGATGGAATCGCCCGATTCGACGTGGCCGCCGGGGGAGTTCACATAGATGCGAATATCTTCGTCGCTGGCCGCCGAAAGCGCGACGAGCTGCGTATTGACCTTCTGCGCCAGTTCCTGGGTAATCGGACCGTAGATGAAGATCGAGCGCGACTTGAAAAGGTTCGCCTCTGTTTCCTTGCCGAGCGGCAATTCCTTGGTCTTGTCGTCGTTGTCGTCTTCGTCGTTCAGCACAGTCAGTGTCTCCTGCATGGGATTCATAACATCGGACATAATGCGTTCGCGGCCACAAAACAATGGAGAGTGGCTGCTAGCCACGACTAAGGCGCCCCTTAAGGTGAATGACGTAGAAACCAAATGGAAATTACGATGAAAATCGGTTTTAAGTTCAAGATTGCGTCACCATAGGGAACCGACAGATTACCGAGATTTAATCTCGCGGCGATTTGAAAAGCCGCATTCCCCGCTTAACTCCTTGAGCAGACCAAATGCCCAGGGAGGCAACAATGTCACCGGAAGAACGCCAGCTTCTCGATAACCTGTTCGAACGCGTCCGCACCGCCTCGGCAACTGCGCGCGACAGAGACGCCGAAGACCTGATCGATCAGGAAACCCGCAAGCAGCCTTACGCAACCTATTACCTCGCCCAGGCCGTCGTTGTGCAGGAAAAAGGTCTGGAAGCCGCCGCAAACCGCATTCGCGAACTGGAAAATCACATCCATGAGCTTGAAGCCGCGCAGAGCGAGCATCGTCAGGCGGAACAGGGTGGCGGTTTCCTCAGTTCGATCTTCGGCTCGCAGCAGTCCCGCCAGCAGGCTTCATCTCAGCAAGCGTCCGCATCCGGCCCCTGGGGTGCGCGCCGAAATCATGAAAGCGCACGCGAATATGACGACGGTTATCGCGCGCCTCCCCAACCCTATGGCGCGCAAGCATCCACGCCTCAACCATCAGGCCCATGGAGCAACAACGCCTATCGCGGCCCGTCAGCCGGCAGCAGCTTTCTGACAGGCGCTCTCGGCACCGCCGCCGGTGTCGCAGGCGGCATGCTGCTCGCCAACTCGCTGTCAGGCCTTTTCAGCAATCACATGGCCGGCGCGGGCCTCGGCAACCCGCTTGCAGGCGCCAGCGCCTTCGGCGCCTCCGAACAGCCAGCCGTCGAGGAAACCGTGGTCAACAACTATTATGGCGACGACGCGATCCGCGAGGCATCGGACAATTCGGGCAACGGCAACGATGACAATAGCAACGATGGCTGGCAGCAGACCGATTATTCGAATGACGATGCCGGTCAGGATAATGGTGATTTCGACAGCAACGACGATAGTTTCGACGTCTGATCGATAAAGCCTAGAACGAAACAAGCGCCGGGCGATGACGCTCGGCGCTTTTTCTATTCTCCGCGAATGCGGCAGCCTATCCCGGCCCCTCGCTTTGGCTCGGGGCGTTCGTCACTGCAATCGATTCACTGGATCGATTGCTCTGGCTGCGCCGGACCGTTCCTCACCCACGTCCGCGATAGGTCGGCACGCCCTGATCTGGCAGCCACACGCCTTCCGGCACGGCCCCCGTCTGCCAGAACACGTCGATCGGAATGCCACCGCGCGGATACCAGTAGGCGCCGATTCTGAGCCATTTCGGTTGCAGCAACTCGACGAGCCGCTTGGCGATATAGACCGAGCAATCCTCGTGGAAAGCGCCGTGATTGCGGAACGAGGTCAAAAACAGCTTCAGCGATTTGGATTCGACCAGATAGGCATCGGGAATATAGTCGATGACGATATGAGCGAAATCTGGCTGGCCGGTCATAGGGCAGAGCGAGGTGAATTCCGGCGCGGTGAAGCGCGTCACATAATCCATGCCCTGGTTGCTGTTCGGGACACGCTCCAGCACAGCCTCTTCCGGGCTCTTTGGTGCGTCTACCTGTTGTCCGAGCTGCGACAGCCCGCTGACATCCGTCATCGTCATTCGCCCATTCCTTCCAAACGTGTATGTCCTTCGACGTCGACCTTCTGTCCATGGGCGCGCTCACCTTCGGGCTCCACATGAATGGCCAGTGTGGCGCCGGGAATAGCCTCTTTGATCGCATCTTCCAAGCGATCGCAGATATCATGTGCCTCACCGACCGTCATCGAAGCCGGTACGACGAGATGAAAATCGATGAAGGCCGCCGCCCCTGCCCGCCGGGACCGCAGGTCATGAGCACCTAAAGCACCGGCGGAATGGGCGGTGATGGCATCGCGCACCGCCGCCTCTTCATCCGGCTCCAGCGCCTTGTCCATCAACCCGCCGAGAGAATGCGAGATCACCTTGTATCCCTGCCAGAGAATATTGATGGCGACGAGAATGGCGAGCAGCGGATCGAGGATCGCGTAACCGGTGACGACCGCGAGGATCAGGCCGACAAAGACACCCGCCGACGTCACCACGTCCGACATGATGTGATGACCATCGGCCGCCAGCGCCGGGGAACGATGCGAAGTGCCGACCCGGATCAGGATCGTCGCCCAGATGGCGTTGATGACGCCGGCAACGGCATTGATCGCAAGACCCAGCCACGGCGCCTGCATCGCAGCCGGCGAAAACAGCGCCCCCCAGGCCTCCTGAATGATCAGGATCGCGGCCACGACGATCAGCACTCCCTCGACGACGGCGGAAATATATTCCGCCTTGTGGTGGCCGAACTGGTGGTCGTGATCCGCCGGCCGCTGCGCATATCGGATGACGAAATAGGCGATGAAAGCCGCAGTCACGTTGACAAAGGATTCCATTCCATCGGAAAGCAACGCCACCGAGCCGGTAACCCACCATGCCAGCATCTTTAGTCCCATCACCCCAATCGAGATGGGAATACCCCAGAATGCGAGCCGCTCTACAATGGCCCGATCTTTGTTAATCGCCGTGTTCACCGGTTAGTCCTTCATTCGCTGCGCCCTGTTTGAAGCGCCTTTTTGCTGGTGAGAATGACTTGCAGAAGCCATGCCCCGAAACGACGAAACCGCCACGGCGAGCGGTCTCGCAGCAGCGGTTTCGGATGACCCAGCATATGCCGCAGAGCACCGGTTTTGTCAAAGCGCTTTCAGCCTCAAATCTTCTTGCAAGAAAACATAACGATTTATATAACTAGTTATGCAATTCTGCGGAGGGGTACCAATGCCTCAGGACATCGTCAAAGACTTCGGTTATCTTACACTGGGAACGAGGCTTCGCCGCCTCGGGGAAATGGTGCAGGCCAATACCCAGCTGATCATGCAGAAGTATGGCATCGATCTGCCGGCCGCGCATTATCCCTTTCTCGCGGCGATCGACCGCAACGGACCGCTGACGGTCGGAGAACTTGCCGATGTCATCGGCATATCGCAACCGGGCGCGACCCGTACGATCGGCCAGCTGGCGGAGGCCGGCTTGCTCGATCTGTCCGTCAGCGAGGGCGACCAGCGCCGCAAGCAGGTTTCGCTGACCAAGGCTGGACAGGATCTCGTCGACCATTCCACCCGCGAAGTCTGGCCGGGCGTCGAAGCCGCCGTCCGGAACCTATGCACCGATCTCGACGGCTCCTTCCTGGAGCAACTCGCATCCATCGAAGACGGCCTCAAACACCGCCCGCTGATCGAGCGCATGAAAGAAGACAAGGAAACGAAATGACCCACATCCTCGATCGCCCGGCCTGGAATGCACTGGCCACCGTCCATTCGGCATTTGCCGAGGGCACCCCGCTCGCCAAACGTTACGCCCCCTCGATCGTGCCTTTCGCCGCGATGCAGGACGACACGCCGGAAAGCATCGCCGCAATCACGGCACTGCCGCAGGCGAACGAGACCATGGCACTCGTTGAAGCCGGGCCGATCCCTGCCCTTCCCGGTTTTGAAACCCTCATCGATGCCACTCTGGTGCAGATGTTGGCCGACAAGCCGTTCGACAGGATCGAGGACCCTCGCATCGAAAAACTCGGAGAACAGGACGCAGCCGATATGCTGGCGCTCGCAACGCTCACCAAGCCCGGCCCCTTCACGCTGAGAGCGCAGTCGCTGGGCACCTTCTGGGGCATCCGCATCGATGACCGGCTCGTCGCCATGGGCGGCCAGCGCATGCGCCAGCCGGGCTTTGCCGAACTGAGCGGCCTCTGCGTTCACCCGGACTGCCAGGGAAAAGGCCTCGGCAAGCTGATGCTGCGCTTTGTCGCCGGCGAAATTTCCGCCGGCAACGAGGCCGTCTACCTGCATGCCTACAAGCATAATGAAGGCGCTGTAGGCCTCTACCGTTCGCTCGGCTTTGCCATCCGTAGCGACATGAATTTTCGCGTCGTGAAACGGACGGAATAAATCAGTCGAACAGCAACGCCATCTTGACGCTGTCGATATAATGCCCGTCGATCTTCACCGCATGACGGGCAATGCCTTCGTGCTCGAAACCGACCTTTTCATAGAGGGCAATCGCACGAAGATTGTCCGCATGTGCGTTGAGTTCGATCCTGTGCAGGCCCGCAGCCCTTGAAGCATCGAGTACGGCGTTAATCAGCCGCCTGCCAAGCCCTCGGTCGCGATAGCCGGGAATGATGCCCATGCCAAGCGAGCCGCAATGCGCCTGCGCATCTCGAGCGGCACGCCTGATATCGCACCAGCCGACGACCTTGCCGTCCGCCACCGCCACCATATGCGGATGACTGCCAGCGATATTGTCGCGAACGTAGGCCAGCGATGCCTCTATCGGCGGCGCCTCTAGAAAGATCAGGTATTTCCGCTCACGCGCCACGATGTCGAGGGCGTCGCGAAACCCCTCGACATGATCTTCCCGTATCGGCTCAATACGGATTTCATCGGTCATGTCACGCCGCCTTCGTCTCACGCTTGCGCGCCAGATGCGCCACGACATTCTCGATCATGCGCATCCCGGCATCGCCGCCGAGCGTCATGATCGATTCCGGGTGGAACTGCACCGCCGCGATCGGTTCCTTGGCATGCTCGATACCCATGATCGTGCCATCCTCGCTTTCCGCGGTGATGATGAAATTCGGGTCGAGCGTCGCGGGATCGGCAAAGATCGAATGATAACGGCCGACCGTCACTTCCTTGGATAAGCCCGAGAAGACGATACCCGGCTCCAGCACTCTTATACGCGACGGCTTGCCGTGCATCGGGATAGCCAGATGCCGAAGCTGCCCGCCATAGGCTTCCGCCAGCGCCTGCAGCCCGAGGCAGACACCGAAGATCGGCAAATCTCTGGCCCGCGCCGCCTTGATCGTCGCCTTGCAGTCAAAGTCCTTTGGATTGCCCGGTCCGGGAGACAAGACGACGAGATCGGGATCAATCCGGTCGAACACCTCTTCCGGCACCGGCGTACGCACGGTGGAAACCGTCGCCCCCGTCTGGCGGAAATAGTTGGCGAGCGTATGCACAAAACTGTCCTCGTGGTCGACGAGCAGGATCTTCACCCCCTCGCCCACACGGGCAACATCGCGCGAAACCTTGCCGGAATTGCCGGCACGCGCATCACGAATGGCTGAAATCATGGCCGATGCCTTCAGTTCGGTTTCTGCCTCTTCCTCTTCCGGATTGCTGTCGTTCAATAGCGTCGCCCCGGCGCGCACTTCTGCAATGCCGTCCTTGACGCGGATCGTGCGCAACGTCAGGCCCGTATTCATGTCGCCGTTGAAGCCGACCATGCCGATCGCCCCGCCATACCATGCGCGCGGGCTGCGCTCATGGCTTTCGATGAAGCGCATCGCCCAGAGTTTCGGCGCACCGGTCACGGTCACCGCCCAGGCGTGGGAAAGGAACCCGTCGAACGCATCCATGTCCGGCCGCAGGCGACCCTCGATATGGTCGACGGTGTGGATGAGCCGCGAATACATCTCGATCTGCCGCCGGCCGATCACCTTCACCGACCCCGGCTCGCAAACGCGGCTCTTGTCGTTTCGGTCGACATCGGAGCACATCGTCAGCTCCGACTCGTCCTTTTTCGAATTCAGCAACTTGAGGATCTGCTCGCTGTCGGAAATCGCATCCTCGCCGCGCTTGATCGTGCCCGAGATCGGGCAGGTCTCGATGCGGCGGCCCGACACACGCACGAACATTTCCGGCGATGCGCCGATCAGATATTCCTGGTTGCCGAGATTGATGAAGAAGGAATAGGGCGACGGGTTGATTGCCTTCAGCCGGTTGGAAATCTCCGAAGGCTTGCTGTCGCAGCGCTCCATGAATTTCTGGCCCGGAACGACCTCGAACAGATCGCCGCGACGAAAGCTTTCCTTCGCCTCGGTGACGAGCTTGGCATATTCGCCCGGCTTGTGGTCGCCCTTCGGCGGCGTCACCGTCGTGCGCTGGAACGGATCGGGCGCGATGTCCTGGCCCTTGCCCTCGGTCGTCACGCCGCCCTTGGCAAAGTCGTAGCGATCGATCCAGGCCTTGGCCGCATGGTGGTCAACGACGAGGATCTCGTCCGGCAGGAACAGAACCATGTCGCGCTGGTCTTCCGGCCGCTGCATGGCAAGCTTGATCGCGTCGAACTGGAAGGCAAGGTCGTAACCGAACGCACCGAACAGGCCGATCGCAGAGTCGGCTTCGGAATAGAAGAGATCGACGATCGCGCGCAGCACGGTAAACACCGTCGGCATCTTCGAGCGCTCTTCCTCGGTAAACACCCGGGAAGGCTGGTTGACCGTCAGGTCGAGGCGGCGGCTTGTCCGCTCGCCAAGCGTCAGGTCCTCGACGCTTGAGAGCCTGTCAGCAACGAAGCCGAGCAGCACTTCGCCACGCTCGTTATAGGCTTCGATCCAGACCTTGCGGCCATTGCATGTGATCCCGAGCGGCGGGTCGACGATTGCCGTATCCCAGCGCGTGTAACGACCCGGATATTCGTAATTCGACGAGAAGACGGCGCCGCGGCGCTCATCCAGCCTGTCGACATAAGACGAGATTGCCGTTGCATATTCCGCCGGACGGCGGGCCCGGCTGACGGTTATGCCGCCGCGCGTCTCGTAGGTCTCGGAACCGTCCTCGCGAATGATCGTCACCATTGTAATGCCCTTGCCTCTTCGATCTGGTTCGCCCGGTTCCCGCAAAGCGGCCAATAAAAAAGCCGCCTCGGTTCTCGGGCGGCTTGGTCTGGTCTTGTCGATGGACATGACTGGTCAAGGCCGCGTCAGCGTGCCCACCACCAGTTACCGTTGTTGTTCATCGAAATCGTCATGGGCGGAATTGTTAGCTTGGCTCTCCCCCACACGCAAGCGCAAAAATATCGTCGCAGGATGCGACCAAAACCGGGACATAAGCGTTGCCCCTTCCGCCCGGCTTGCTGATCTGCCGGCGCATGATGCAGATACGGTCTGGAGGACAGACAGGGAATGAAGCGGTCCATCACACTCCTCGCGCTCGCAGCGCCCCTGATGCTCGGCGCGGCCATGCCTCCGCAACGCCCCATGGTGCCAGACCAGAGCGCCAACATCATCGAGATCAACGTGATCGATCGTTTCCTCAAGGATACAGGCATCCGCAAGCAATCCGCTTCATCGCAACGCTCGAAACCCCGCACGCGGGTTACACGCAATTCGATACCCAAACCGCCGCCCCTCGCATCCGTTCCACTGCCGATCCCCAGGCCTGCGGAGGAAGCGCAGACCTCGGTAGCAACCATGCCCGCTCCGCCGGATGCGGCAGATGGAGTTGAACGCCCGAAGGTAGAGGCAGAGGAGCAAGCTGCCTCCCCTCAGGCTGCCCCGAAATCGACTGTGACGGAAAAGCCCGCATCCGTTGAAACCGCCAAACCGGACGAAGCGGCCTCCGCTCCCATCGCACGAAAGCCTACGCAGGAGCCGGCCGCAGCGCCTGTCGTCGAGCAGCCGGCAACCGCCACCGAACCGGCCCACGAAGCAGAAGTCCCCAAACCGACACCCAAGCCCGAAACCGATACGGCAGACGGCAAGACCGGAGAGCCGGCAAAGCAGGAAAATACCGCACAGAAAACCGCGGATGATCAGCCCGCTCAGGCAGAGACGAAACCGGACGGCACCAAACCCGAGGAAGGCGAAACGGAAAAAGCCGAAACGCCGCCTCCCCCGCCGCTCGTAAAGGAGGATCCGCAGGAACTGCAGGCATGCCTTACAGACCTGAAGGCGATCGGCGCAAAGTTCGAGACGACCGATCCGATCAATGAAGGCAATGGCTGCGGCATCGAAAACCCGATCGACGTTGCGGAAGTCCTGCCCGGCGTCGATCTCGGCGGAGCCACCATGCGCTGCAAAACGGCGCTCACCATGGCCCATTGGCTGAAGGACACGGTCCAGCCCGCCATGACCATCGCCATGCCCGGTCGCAAGATCACCGGCCTTATCCCCGGCTCCACCTACCAGTGCCGCCTCAGAAACAGCGCCGCAACCGGCAAGATTTCCGAACACGCCCGCGGCAACGCCTATGACGTGGCGGCCTTCAAGCTGGATAACGGCGAGAAGATCGTGATGAAGCCGCGGATGGAAGATTCGACGCTCGAAGGCGCTTTCCAGCGCACCGCCACCGCCGGCGCCTGCCTGCACTTCACCACCGTCCTGTCACCGGGCAGTGACGAGGCGCATGAAGACCATCTCCATCTCGATATCATCGAGCGAAACGGCGGTTATCGTTATTGCCGATAACCGCCTCCGGTCATGCCGTTCGAAGGTAAGAACTCAGAACAGACCTTCGATCTGTCCCTCGTCGTTGAGAAAGATCCGCTCGGCGGAAGGAGAGCGCGGCAGGCCCGGCATGGTCATGATCTCGCCGGTAATCGCCACGATAAAGCCGGCTCCAGCCGAAAGCCTCACTTCACGCACATGCACGACATGCCCTTCCGGCGCACCGCGCAAGGTTGGGTCGGTCGAGAAGGAATATTGCGTCTTGGCAATGCACACCGGCAGGTTGCCATAACCCTGCTCTTCCCAGGCCTTCAACTGGTCGCGCACCGCCTTGTCGGCCGTCACTTCGCCCGCATGATAGATTTTTGAAGCAACCGTCTGGATCTTGTCGAACAGCGGTGTCTCGTCGGGATAGAGCGGCTGGAACTTAGCCTGCCCGCTATCGGCAAGCTCGACCACCTTATAGGCGAGTTCCTCGATACCCGCCGCGCCTTCGGCCCAGTGACGGCAGACGATCGCATCGGCCCCCAGCCGATCGACATAATCCTTGATCGCCGCAATCTCGGCATCCGTATCCGAAATGAAGTGATTGATGGCGACCACCACCGGCACGCCGAACTTGCGCACATTGGCGACATGCCGGCCGAGATTGGCGCAACCGCGCACCAGCGCCTCGACATTCTCAGCGGAAAGATCTTCCTTCTTCACCCCGCCATTCATCTTCAGCGCCCGGATGGTCGCGACGATGACGGCCGCATCGGGTTTCAGACCCGCCTGCCGGCATTTGATGTCGAAGAATTTTTCCGCCCCGAGATCCGCCCCGAAACCGGCTTCCGTCACCACATAATCGCCGAGCTTCAGCGCCGCCTTGGTGGCGATCACCGAATTGCAGCCATGTGCGATATTGGCAAACGGCCCGCCATGCACAAAGGCCGGATTGTTTTCCAGCGTCTGCACCATGTTCGGCTGCATCGCATCCTTGAGCAGCACGGCCATCGCCTTGTCGGCCTTCAGATCCCGTGCATAGACCGGCGAGCGATCGAACCGGTAACCGATGACGATCTGCCCGAGCCGACGCTCAAGATCGGTGAGGTTTTCGGCAAGGCACAGGATCGCCATGACTTCGGAGGCGACCGTAATGTCGAACCCGCCCTCGCGCGGAAACCCGTTTTTCGCCCCGCCGAGCGACATGACGATTTCGCGCAACGCCCGGTCGTTCATGTCCATCACCCGTCGCCAGGTGATGCGGCGGATATCGATATTGAGTTCATTGCCCCAATAGACATGATTGTCGATCATTGCCGAAAGCAGGTTATGCGCCGAGGTGATCGCATGGAAATCCCCGGTAAAATGAAGGTTGATGTCCTCCATCGGCACGACCTGCGCATAACCACCGCCAGCCGCCCCGCCCTTGACGCCGAAACATGGCCCAAGCGACGGCTCGCGCACGCAGATGACGGCCTTCTTGCCGATCCGGTTCAACCCGTCACCCAGGCCGACCGTCGTCGTCGTCTTCCCCTCGCCAGCAGGCGTCGGGTTGATCGCGGTGACAAGGATCAGCTTGCCGTCCCGTCTGCCCTCCAGTGAGGCAATGAAATCGGCACCGATCTTCGCCTTGTCATGGCCGTATGGAATGAGGTCATCAACCGAAATCCCGAGCTTTTCGCCAACCGCCGCAATCGGCAGCTTTTTCGCCGCCCGCGCAATCTCGATATCCGACTTCACATCTGCCATGTGGCTTCCCTCTTGGCGATTTCGTAAGAGCATTTTTGTGCGGCCATGCTTATCGAAACCGGTCCAACCTGTGAATAGCAGGCTCTGAGCGTCCACCGCCGATCCAAAGAAAAAGGGCGACACGATCACTCGCACCGCCCTCGACTGGAGATTTTGAAAGACTAGCGATCAGAACCGCTGGGTCAGAGAGATTTTGAACGAGCGGCCCGGCTCGGAATAGAAATCGGGACGAGAAGCCGTTCCACTTGTCGGATTGAGATCTCTCACTCCCACAGCATTCCAATACTTCTTGTCAAAGATATTGTAGACGCCGGCTTGAATGCGAAGCCCCTTCACCTGCTCAGGTTCCCACCAGCCAGTCAGGTTGGCGATACCATAACCGGGCGCATCGTAGGTGGTCGCGTCATTGTCGTTGCGCATATGTGCCGAAAACACGCCAGTCAGATCAGTTCCCCAGGTCCCCTGCGTATAACCAACACCAAGAATTGCCTTGAACGGTGCAACGGTGCGGATGAACTCATTTGTCTCCATATCCTTGCCGTAGGAATAGGCAAGCGAACCGCTCAGATTGAAACCATTGGCGAAATCCTTGCGAGCGCGAAGTTCGACACCCGAGATCTGAACCTTGTCGAGATTACGATAGGTGAAGAGATTGCCATCGCCGAAAGGAGGAAATGGATTGGGAAACAACGGCGTCGTCGTGTCGTATTCGTCAATGAAGTTTTTATACCTGTTGTGGAAAAGCGTGAGCTTCGCGGTGAGATCAGCCGTCGTGTAGGTAGCACCGATCTCAAATCCGTTAGACGTCTCCGGCTTCAGGTCCGGATTGCCGACAGAAGCATAACCGAAGGACGGGTTGCTGAAGTTGAGATACAGTTCGTTGACGGTAGGGGCGCGGAAGCCCATCGACCACTGTGAGAAAAGCTGCACTTCAGGCGTAAGGTCATAAGTCGCAAGCAATTTGGGAGAAAGACGTACGCCGTCCTGCCCTGGCGGCAGACCGAATATGCCACTACCCGCATTCTCGTCGAAGCCCCTGGATCGCTTGGGATCGTAGTCATACCAGTCGAAACGGACGCCTGGCGTCAGTGCAAAACCAGTCTCACCAAAGCTGATTTCATCTTCAAGATAGAGACCAACCTTTCGGCTATCCACATCAGGGAAGTCACCCTGCGAGAAAGTAGCGGCACTTGCAGGCGCCACAGTCAGATAGCTGGTGGTGTTAGAAATCGAGGCAAGGCCGCCGAAACGGAGTTCATGATCAAGATAGCCGGTATCGAAGTGCGAGATGAACCCACCGGTTATACCGAAAGCGCTTTCTTCCATGTCATTGTCGCGCAGATAGTAAGCACCGCTGTTACGCGTACCTTCTGATCCGGCATTCTTGCCCAGTCGCTGCCAGTAAAGGGTCAACGCAGCCGCATCGATAAGGCCACCGGCTTCAGGAGCCTGATATTCATAGTCGATTGAAACGCGCTCACGGCGGGTATCATCGTAACCGTCATAATCATTTGGATTGAAGTCGGTCGGAAGCGCGGTACCCGCGTGAGACTTAAGTTCAGTATCGGTGCGGAGGTCGAAACGTTCTGCGGTAACGCCAATGCGGTGACCGCCTTCGATATCCTGGCGCACCTTGAACAAGAGGTTGTTCTGGTCGACATCTGCTGGGTTCGCTTCGGTCCGCCCTGTGTCTCCGCGACCAAGGCCTCCTCTGTCGCCTTCATTCTTTCGCTCTTGGCCTTTTTTCAAGCCGCCTTGGAAGAGGATCGAAGTATTTTCAATCTTCTTCGCAACAGCCACAGACCCGCCGAAACTGTTGTTCGTGCCGTCAAATGTGAGTTTGGCGACCCCGCCCCAATCTTTCCCTTCACCGATCAGATCTTCGGGCTCCAAGGTACGAAGAACAAGGGCGCCTCCGAGAGCACCATTACCAATTCGGCTGGAATCAGCTCCGCGCACCACATCAATCGACGACAACGATGAAAGGTCAAAACTGTCGTTACCGTCGCTGATGCCGGTCGTTGGCGACTGCGATCCAGAACGTGCATCATTGCTCAGGAACGGAATGGGAATGTTATCAACGAGGGTCGTTATGCGAGGTCCACCTAGACCTCGAATGAACAGACCACCGGGCATGCCCGGGCGGCTCTCGACATAATCGACACCGGGCTCAGTCGTATTGCCAAGATCCTGGATGCTGTTGATTTCTTTCTTCGCAATATCATCCGCCGTAGTCGTGCTCGCAAGCGGCGTCGCAGCCGCAGGATCCCCCGCCTTCACCCGCGTCCCCTTAAGCGTGATAGGCCTCAATGTTGTCCCGCTCGGCTCGGTGGTCGCAGCATCCTGAGCAGAAGCTTCGGCAGCAACGGAAAGCAGCGCAAGCGCGGTGCAGGTGGTGAGGATCGATCGCAGACGCCGGCTGGCCATAACTGTCCCTTTTATATGGCCGCACGCCACCTACCTCGCGCAAAAGCACGATGGCGAAAGCTGGCCTAGTTAAATTTCGTCAAAAATGTGGCAGGAGGCAGAAACCGCCTTATTCATGCCATTAGAAAACATGACTCTCGTTGTCAATTATTAAAACATGACGGGATGAATCATGTTTCTGTGAACTGTGCCAAGTGATTAAAATGCAACAAAGCTTGGTGCCTCCGGTCTTGCCGGAACCACCTCTGGCCTATTATGTGATGCACCCCTGATTAAGCCGGAGAACATTAAATGAAATCGCTGGAACTGCTGGTCGAGAAGATCATTCTCTCGAGCCGCTGGCTGTTGGTCGTCTTTTATATGGGCCTCGTGGCCGCGCTGGCGGTCTATGCGCTTTCCTTTGCCTTCAAGTTCTGGAAGATCGCCAAGGATGTGTTCACGCTTGACGAAGCCGAGATGATCCTCGCCATGCTCGGGCTGATCGATGCAGCGCTGGTTGCAAGCCTCATCGTCATGGTGATGATCTCGGGTTACGAAAACTTCGTCAGCCGGTTTGATGAGGCCGAAGCGGACGTTTCCTTCCTCGGCAAGCTCGATGCCGGCAGCCTCAAGATCAAGGTCGCCTCCTCGATCGTCGCAATTTCGTCGATCCATCTTTTGCAGATCTTCCTCAACGCCAACCAATACACCGATGCGAAGCTGATGTGGTACACCATCATCCACCTCGCCTTCGTCGTATCGGCCGTCATGCTCGGCTGGCTGGAACGCATCATGGCCGCCGCCAAGGCCGACAAGAACGAAGCCAAACAGGAAGCGCATCTTTGATGCGTTCCGCAGCCTTCAATCAGGGGGAATTGGAGGCTGTCGGCAGCGCTTGAACGGTAATAATCGAATAGTAATTCATGTCGCTTATCAGGTGCCTGGACTTCACCGGAGAATGACATGACCGTAGGCCGCGAGAATTTGCTTTCCATCCACGGACTGCGCCTGCAGCAGGGGGAAAGAATACTTCTCGTCGAGGATTCCGTAGCGCTGTCGACGCTTCTGACCCAGCGTCTGGAAGAGGAAACCGGCGCGATCGTCACGCGCTGCGGCTCTCTCGTGCAAGCGCGCAAGAACATCGCCGAAGGCAAGTTCCTGCTCGCCTTGACCGGCCTCAACCTCCCAGACGCACCGAATGGCGAGATCCTCGACCTTTTGGTGGAGAAGAAGATCCCGACGATCGTCTTCACGGCTATGTTCGACGCAGAGACCCGAGAGCGCTGCACCGGCAAGAAGATCGTCGACTATATCGTCAAGGACGGGACAAAAACGGTCGACAAGGTCGTTCAGACCGTCAGCCGCATCATCGCCAACAGCGCCCACAAGATCCTCGTTGTCGATGATGCCCGCACCGCCCGTTCAGAACTCGTGGAAATTCTCATACGCCAGAATTTTCAGGTTCTTGAAGCCCGGTCTGGCCGGCAGGCGCTGGAAATACTGACAGCGGACGAGACGATCGATATCGTTATCACCGACTATCATATGGCAGATATGGATGGCTACGAACTCACGCGCCGCATCCGCCAGTCTCGCAATTCGGAACAGCTTCGCATCATCGGCATCTCCTCGTCCTCCGATCGGCTCCTGTCTGCAAGCTTCCTCAAGGCCGGTGCGTCGGATTTCATCTATCGCCCCTTCGTGCATGAAGAACTCAAGTGCCGGATCGACAACAATGTCGAAACGCTGGCGCAGCTCAATCATCTTCGCCGTCTGGCGGAACGGGACTATCTGACTGGCCTTGCAAACCGGCGCCATTTCTTCTCGACCATGCGGCTGCATGGCAAGCAGGCCATGAGCGGTTCAATCGCCCTCCTTGATATCGACCATTTCAAGACGGTGAACGATACCTACGGACATGATGCAGGCGATGCGGTGCTTCAGGCGATCTCGACGGTCATGGCGGATATGTGCGTGCCCGCAAAACACATCCCCGCCCGCATCGGTGGCGAGGAGTTCGCAATCTACCTCAATCATCTGGACGCATTTCAGGCGCACTCGTTCTGCGAGGAGTTGCGCAACAGCATCGGCGGACTTTCGATCGAGGTCGGCAACCGGTCGATCTCGGCAACCATATCGATCGGCGTCGTTGAATTCGAACCGGACGAAACCTTCGAAAACCAGCTCAACGCCGCCGATCAGCTTCTTTATCTCGCCAAGGCCAAGGGCAGAAACCGGGTCTATTCCACGCTCACCATCCCTGAAGCGATTACACCGACTGCATCGGCCGAAAATTGACAAGGACGAACGCGAGCTTGCTCGGATTGGGCGGGCCCGTCATCCGCCGCCGAACCGTCCGTCGGGCGGCCTAACCACCGGCATGAAACTCCGATTCCGCTACAGTCGACCGAGATTCGACAGCCTCATGTTTGCACTGCGACAGAAAATGACGTTTTGAGCTTATTTCGCCGACATTGGCATTTGCCCGTAAGCCACTGAAATCAAATAATTAACATGATTATATATCATGAAAACTGTTAACTACTGGATTTTTTAGGTGTTTCTTCTGGCTATTCACCGTAAGTCGTATATTTATTAACAATAACATAGCTCTTTGAACCCGAAAAACTGATGATAACTCACGAGCGGCAATCAGTGCTGAACAGCGAGATATCTGCGGCTCAGTCGCAAGAAGGCCTATTCTTGGCCTTGCGACGGGTAACGCATGAATTCAGCCTGCAGCACGTTACGTTGCTGTCGCTTACCAATCCGGATGAGAAATTTCTGTCGCGGATGATTTTGCAGAGCAGCATTCCCGAGGCCTATTTTGCGGAATTCGACCGAAAGCGACTTCTGCCGAAATGCGCCCTCGCCGATATCATCCTGCAGTCGAAATTACCGTTCTGTTGGTCGATTGGCGACCCTCGTCCTACCCGCCCCTTCGCGGTTGATAGCGGCATTGAAGATCTCCAACGACGATACGGATTGATCACCAGCGTCGCGATGACACTCCACTCCATCGAAGGCGAATGTTTCATCATGCGTTTCGATGGCGCCCGCCCCCGCCTCACCCAGGTCGAACTGAACGAGATCGGCATGATTATCCTGCATGCCTTCGGCATGTTCGAGAAAATCAGGCGCAACGAGCGCCAGGCCGCCCCGTCTCCCTTGACAGTTCGTGAACTCGAAGTGGTCCGCTGGACAGCACAGGGCAAAACATCCGTCGAGATCGGCCGGATATTGACGCTCTCCGATCACACCGTGAACGCCTACATGACCAATGCCATCAAGAAGCTTGATTGCGTCAACCGGACGCAGCTTGTGGCAAAGGCGCTGAGGCTTAGACTTATCGCCTGAATTCAAGACAGCCCCGGCTGGAGATCATCTGAAATTGGCATCCTGGATCGAGCATTCGCGCAAACCATATGAAGCCCAGCATCGGCTTATCGGCTTGAGCGACATGGAAATACTGGAACTTGTCGGCTCGTTCCGCCTGTGTGGCTTCTGGCGCTTCAACATTGATAGCGGACATATTTTCGGCACTGCCGAATATTGCCAGATTTTCGGCATCGACCATGTGGACGGGCCGCTCGATCTTGTCCGCCTGAGTGCGGCCATCCATCCGGATGACCTGACGGGAATGATGGAGACCTTTGAGCGTGCGAGCGCATCACGACTGACCTTCCACAATCTTTACCGCGTAAAAAACGGCCCCACGACCTTCAAGTTCGTTCGCAGCGTCGGCAAATTCCGCGCGGGAGATAAGGGAGAAGGCGACGTTATCGGCATGACCTACGAGCTTTTCCCGCAGGCAAGCACGACGATCGGCTTCATTCCCGAAGACGAACTGAACCGTCTCATTTAGAGCATGTCTCCCGAAAGTGCTCATCGGTTTCGGGAGAAAGACATGCGCAAAAACAAAGAACTAAAGCACGACAAGCGAATCTGAAAGATCGTAACGTGCGTTAGCGGTCGAGCACCAGTCGGATCTCCACCAGGTTGGAGCGAACCCGCAGCGTGTAGAAGCCCATCACGGCCAGATGCGTCGGCATGATCCAACCGTCCTCGGCGCCGTTCGAGATGATCGCCGGCTGGATGCGCAGTGCCGCCTGCATCTGCTTCAGCATATCCGCCCAGAGCGGCGCCAGATTGCGCTCGCGAATGACCTGCGAGAAGTCAGCGCCGGCGGCAGAGAGAATGGCGTAATAGCCGTAGAGCTGACCGTAGGCGAACCAGAATCGATCGTCCGCCCGCGTATCGAACCAGCCGCCATTATAGTTTTCCGAACGCTCGCGCAGGATGGCCGATGTACCGCCGAGATCGTTGGCCACACGGTCGATGAACTGGACGAGATTGTCGGCGCGGCTGTCGAATGTGGCAGAGCAATTGCCCAACTCGACATTGAACTTGTTCAGGCTGTTGATTGCGGCCCGATAATAGCTCGGGGTCGGCGTCTTGGGGCCAAACGGGCTCAGCCCGAAATACCAGGAATATTCGTCAAACTGCAGATTACTGCGTGCATCCTGAAGATTGGAGTTGACGCCCGAAGTCCCCCTCATCCGCGCCAGCGTATCGACAAGCTCGACGGATGTGCGGCGAACGGCCTGGTTCACACCACGCTGGAACGATGCCTTGTTGTCGAGAAAAGGCGTGTGGTCCCAGTCTACCCCGAAAAAGCCGAGGCGATAGAGAAGCATGGAAGAAATCCATGCATTCTGGTTGACGTTCATGTCGGTGAGATCGGCCGATGCGTCCACGATGGCAGAGGTCTGGCATTGCCTCGCAGCCGCGGCGGCCACCCCGGATGCCCCGGCAGCCTGAGCTTGAGCCTCGACGCCGGGCACTGGCAATTCCTGGCCTGCAGGAATGTTGCGCTCCGTCCATCGATAGCTATCGACGAAATTCGGATCGAACCCGCGCCAGACCTGCGTTTGCCAGATGAAATAGCCATAGAAGGCGACGAGCAGGCCGAGAACGAGCGCGATCGGCCCCTTTACCATGAGACGGCGCCCCCGATACCAGCCATGCACAGCCATCAGCGGCCATATCAGCCAGGCGATCAATATCCGGACGCCGCGCCCTATGGCAGCAGCCATGCCTTTGAAGAATCCGGTGATCTGGTCGCGCATCTAGTCCTCCTGGAAGCCGATCGGTCACCGCTGACATATGATGCCGATCCGTAGAGTACAACAGGTGCGGTGGGATGGATTGGAACAATTTGGGCAGAGACAGTGTCACACTCACCCGCCCTGCGTCTCACAGAGGGGTAAGTCACGCGCCTTCAAACCGCTTTGCAAAGGCGACGTCCGTCCTCTGTCGGCTGCGCTCCAGGCGTCCTCCCGGCAACAGTTCATGCCCGAAGCGCCATACCGGCCGGGTTATATGCGGATAGGCATCGGGTGACAGACGGTGCGCCCCGCGTTCCCGATCGAAGGACAGCAGGACCGAATAGAGATCGAGCAGATTTTCGATATCGAGGCTCAACTTCTGCAAGAGCAGGTTCAGATCGCGAACACCCGCATTCAATGCGCGCGCAACCGTATCGACCTGACCGACCATTCTCTCGAAATCGAGCCTTCCCGACATCTTTCCAACGCCATCCCTGGCACTGCCATCCTCTCCGCCCGGTGCTGCGCCTGGTGCATCGATTGACCGAAGCCCTGCCAATCCGGCCAGAGCGTTTTCAGCCGCTGTTCGCTGGCTGGTCGCGGACCGACGATGGGCCTCTATCAGCCCTGCCAACCTGTCCGCCCTGCCGAGCATGGTCCGCAATCTCTCGATTCCGCCGTTTCTTACCGCGCGTTGCTCGATCCGGCGGCGCATCAGTCTTTTGGAAAAGAAGCCGACAGCAATATCGCTCGCCTGCGGGTTTTCCCGCTGGACGAAGACGGCCCGCTCGTCATCGACGGCATCTCCGATCCTCATCACCTGCGAGGCAAGTTTTCCGTAAGAGGATTTTTGCTCTATCAGAAATGCCAGACGCAGCGCGCCGAGTTCTGCGAAAGCCTCGCTATCGAAAGAAGCCACTATGCTTGCCGGCTTGGGGATTGCCGCCAGCAAGCCTTCTCCCGCCTCAAGCACCGCCTTCAGACCAGCATCGATCTCGACGACCGTATCCTCGAAACGAGGGGAAATATCCGCTTTCACCATAGTCCCTACCTCCATGCCGGAGATAGAAATAGGGCCGCTGCGCATTTTGACGACAGCGGCCCTGCAATAATAACTAGGTGATAAAAAGGGTAATGATTAGGTAATGAAAAGGTCTGTTTGGAAAAACGGAAAGCTCAGAGACCGAGCTTTGCAATCTCGGCTTCAAGGCGTTCCTTTGCCTTCTTCGGCATCTTGGCAGCCTTGACCGCGTCGATGTTGGACGGCGCGTCACCGACGACGACGAGGGCAACCATGCCCATGCCGAAATGCGGCGTGCACTTGAAGACATAGGCGCCCGGTTGATCGACGGTCACGACGAGATCCTGGCTGATCTTGCCCTTCATCGCGGCGACACCTTCAGGAACCAGACCCGGCATGGAAGCGGCATCGTGCCCCTTGTCGACGGAGATGAACTTGATCGTATCTCCGGGCGTCGCCTTCACGGCTGCCGGTTCGAAGACCATCGGCTGACCGTCAGAGCCCTTATTGAGCATCTTGATCTCGATTTCGGCGGAAAGTGCCGGCAAGGCCAGCAGAACCGCGCCAGCAGCCAGCGTGGCGGTCTTCAGTATCGTTCTGAACATCAAATTCTCCTGCGAAGGTTCGCGGCACCACCGCGATGTCTGCGTTTTACCGCTGCAGGACTTTGGCGCTTTGACATTGGTCAATAGAACGCCGGCTCCCCGTTTTTTTAGGGGGAAACCGCAGTAACCTTCCAGGATGTCTTTCGAAGCGGGTCACCGACCTCGGAATGAAGATGCGCACAAAAATGAAGAACTGAAGCGGTAGACCTGAATTTGAGAGAATGCCGCCCGCCTTAGTCGCAGCGCATCTCTTCTGCCCAATGCCGCCGGCAAAGCGATACGTATTTGTCGTTGCCGCCGACTTCGACCTGCGCACCTTCGCGGATCACCGCGCCGCTCTCGTCCACCCTCACGACCATGGTGGCCTTGCGGCCGCAATGGCAGATGGTCCTGACTTCCCGCAATTCATCGGCGATCGCCAGAAGCTCATAGGAACCGGGAAACAGCTTGCCCTGGAAATCCGTACGCAGGCCGTAAGCCATCACGGGAATACCGACCCGGTCGGAAACCCGGGCCAATTGCCACACCTGTTCCGCTGACAGAAACTGCGCTTCATCGATGAAGACGCAGGCGATCGGCTCCTGCGCATGCATGTCGGCGATTGCGGCAAAAAGATCGTCATCCGAACCGAACGGGATGGCATCCGAAGAAAGTCCGATCCGCGATGCAACCTTGCCCTTGCCCGCCCGCTCATCCAGCGCAGCAATGAAGATCACCGTGCGCATCCCGCGTTCCCGATAGTTGTAGGAGGCCTGCAAGAGCATTGTCGACTTGCCGGCATTCATCGTCGCGTAATGGAAATAGAGCTTGGCCATGACTGGCGTTTTCTTACCCTCCGGCGGCGAGCGGAAGACAGGCCGCCGGATAACCACAGATTTTTGCTGACGGTTCGCGGCCGTTCAACCGAACAGAGCCACGACCTGATAGGTCAGATAGGAGATCAGCGCCGCAGCCGGCATGGTCACGACCCAGGCAATGACGATATTGCCCGCAAGCCCCCAACGCACTGCCGAAACGCGCCGCGCGGCCCCGACGCCGATAATCGCACCGGTAATCGTATGCGTGGTCGAAACCGGAATTCCGAGCCACGTCGCACCAAACAGCGTCAGCGCCCCGCCGGTCTCGGCACAAAACCCCTGCATCGGGTTCAGCCGGGTGATCTTCGATCCCATCGTATGGACGATCCGCCAGCCGCCGAACAGCGTGCCGAGCGCCATGGCCGACTGGCAGGTGATGACCACCCAGAAGGGCACGTAGAATTCCGACCCCAAATAGCCCTGGCTGAACAGAAGCACGGCTATGATGCCCATCGTCTTCTGCGCATCATTGCCGCCGTGGCCCAGCGAATAGAGCGAAGCGGAAACAAACTGCATGATGCGGAAGGTACGGTCGACGGCAAAAGGTGTCTGGCGCACGAAGATCCAGGAGACGGCAAGCACCAGAACAAGCGCCAGAAAGAAACCGATTGCAGGCGACATGAAGATCGCGCCTGCCGTCTTCAGAAAACCGCCCCAGACGATCGAGGAAACGCCCACCTTTGCAAGCCCGGCCCCGATCAATCCTCCGACCAATGCATGCGATGAACTGGAGGGAATGCCGAAGATCCAGGTGACGATATTCCAGATGATCGCCCCCATCAGCGCGGCAAAAATCACTGCGGGCGAAACGATGCCCGGATCGATGATGCCGGTACCGAGGGTTTCGGCCACATGCAGCCCGAAGAACATGAAGGCGATGAAATTGAAAAAGGCGGCCCAGGCCACCGCATATTGCGGTTTAAGCACCCGCGTCGAGACGATCGTCGCGATCGAGTTTGCCGCATCATGCAGGCCGTTGAGAAAATCGAAAAACAGCGCAATGCCGATTAGTCCGACCAGCAGCGGAAAGGCGAGTGTCAGGTCCATCAGACGTTCTCGATCACGATGCCGCTGATCTCGTTGGCAACATCCTCGAAGCGGTCGACGACCTTTTCCAGTTCGCCATAGATCTTGCTGCCGATCATATAGGCCATGGCATCGCCGGAAGTGCCGTGCCGCATGAAGAGATCCTTGAGACCCTGATCGTGCAAATCGTCGGACCGGCCCTCGACACGCATCACCTCTTCCGCAATAGCGCTGAGGCGCTGCGCATTGGCGCCGAGCTTGTCGAGCAGCGGAATGGCTTCCGCAACGAGATGCGCCGCCTTGACGACCTCTTCGCCCATCTGTCGCATCAGCGGATCGAAATTCGACTGTTCGAACAGGCGAATGGTTTTCACCGTCTTGTGCATCATGTCGATCGCATCATCCATCGACTGGATCAGATCCTTGATGTCACCGCGATCGAAAGGCGTGATGAAACTGCGGCGCACGGCAAGCAGGACGTCACGGGTAATGTCGTCCGCCCGATCCTCGAGTGTGACGATGCGCTCGCAATTGGCATCGACATCCTTGCCATTCAGAAGCTCGCCCAGCGCTTCGGCCGCCTCGACGACGGTCCGTGAATGTTCGGAAAACATGTCGAAGAACTTGTCTTCGCGCGGCATCAACTTCCTGAAAATACTCATCATAACAATAATCCTTGCTGCGGCGCCAACTTCAGGCCCGTCACAAAACTGTCATAAATGCCATCAGACCGCTGGAATCAACCGCAAAAATCGGCATGTAAACGGGTATGAAACCTGCCACGAAAGACAAGAAGCCTCAGGCCGCCGCACTGCGCACGAAGCCGCGCACGCTGTTACAGCAGCTTGCGCAGATGCCGGAGAAGCTTTTCAACGACGAATTTCGCCAGCAATACGGCGCTCTCTGCTTTCGCCGACATCCCGATGACGACGCCTTGCAGATCCTCCTTGTGACCTCTCGCGACAGCGGTCGCTGGATCATTCCCAAGGGCTGGCCGATGAAGAAAAAACAGCCGCACGAAGCAGCCGAAATCGAAGCATTGCAGGAAGCGGGCGTGCGAGGCCGTGCGAAAAAGAAGCCGATTGGCCGCTACACCTATCTCAAATGGCTGGACAATGGCGATGTTGCCCCCTGTATCGTCGATGTCTTTCAGGTCGAGGTGACGGAGATCGAAAAGAACTTCAAGGAGCGCGGTCAGCGCGAACTCGCCTGGCTCTCACCGGAAGAAGCCGCATACCGCGTCCGCGAAGTCGAACTCAAATCGCTGATCATCGATTTCAGGCCGAAGAAGAAATAGCCTCTGCCGAGCCGAGAGTACTCAAAACGAAATCCGCACGCTCGGCAACGGAAACCTTCGGCAGGACGATCACCTGATAACCGAGCGCCGGATAGGCCGCGACAAGCCTTTCATATTCCGCGACGGCATCACTGAGCGAATGGCGTCGCTCGGCATCCCCCTCGTAGATGTCCGGCCACGGCGGCGTCATGAACACGGTTCGACAATAGGGATGATCCACGCTCACGCGTCGCGCCACCGTCTCTCCGGTGGCAAGCTCCAGAGCGACCGCTGCGTCGATCAGGCCGCGATCGAAAAACGTCCACGCGTCATTCATTGCAGCAGCCTGCCTGTCCGCAATCGCCATCTCGATTGCCAGCCGCGCGAAGGCTGCCAGATCAACCCAGGGCACTGCCTTCCCCTCGCCCACCAGCTCTTGGCTGACGATACGCCTTCCGGGCTCTTCCACCGTTGCAAAACCACGAGCGCCGAGTTCCGCCAAAAGCGTCGACTTGCCTCCGCCGGAACATCCGGAAATCACTACGAACCGGTTCATTTCGTCCCTCTTCACATGTTGCCGCGCCAGCAAATGCTGGTTAGCATATTTCCAATGCAGAAAGCCCTGAGCTTTCAGCTTCGGCTCCTGCGAACGACACCCCAATCTCTCCGGGAAAATGCAATGCGCTCATCCAAAATCATCCACGTCGTCACCTGCCATGCGGAAGGCGAGGTCGGGGATGTCATTGTCGGTGGGGTCGCACCGCCTCCGGGCGATACGGTCTGGGAACAGTCCCGCTTTATCGCAAAGGACCAGACCTTGCGGAATTTCGTTCTCAACGAACCGCGCGGCGGCGTCTTTCGCCACGTCAACCTTCTCGTGCCGCCGAAGAACCCGAAGGCCCAGATGGGCTGGATCATCATGGAGCCGGAAGACACTCCGCCCATGTCTGGTTCCAACTCCATCTGCGTCTCCACCGTCCTGCTCGACAGCGGCATCATACCGATGACCGAACCCGTGACGAAAATGGTACTGGAAGCGCCAGCCGGACTGGTCGAGGTCGAGGCAGAGTGCAGGAACGGCAAGGCCGAGCGGATCACTGTCACCAATGTCAAAAGCTTCGCCCAGAAGCTCGGCGCATCGCTTGATGTCCCCGGTCTCGGAACCATTACCGTCGACACCGCCTATGGCGGCGACAGTTTCGTCGTGGTCGATCCGGATGAGATCGGCATCGACCTCATCCCCGAAAATGCCCGCCTGATCGCAGAAACCGGCATCAGGATCACCAATGAAGCGAACCGGCAGCTGGGCTTTTCGCATCCGGAAGAGACCGGCTGGAACCACATATCCTTCTGCCTTTTCGCCGGAAAGCCCTATCACGAAGACGGCCAGCTGATGGCAAAATCCGTCGTCGCCATCCAGCCCGGCAAGATCGACCGTTCGCCGACAGGAACCGCCGTTTCGGCGCGCATGGCGCTGCTGCATGCACGCGGTCAGTTCAAGCAAGGTGACAGCCTGACCGGCGTCTCCATCATCGGTACACGCTTCATCGGCAGGATCGTTGAGGAAACGCAGATAGCCGGACAAAAGGCCATCATCCCGTCGATCACCGGCCGGGCCTGGATCAGCGGAACCTCGCAGCTGATGCTTGACCCCTCTGACCCGTTCCCGGGCGGCTACAAGCTTTCCGATACCTGGCCAATGCTCAAGTAGAGGGTCTCCGATACTCCAGGAATGGCCGCACCTCGACCGGCGCCCGGCAGGCGATTGCGGCCTTGCGGCCCCAGTCGAGCGCTTCATCCAGATCGGCCGCTTCCAGCACCCAGAAGCCGCCGACATGCTCGCTGCTCTTCAGATACGGGCCTTCGGTAACCTCCACCTCCCCGCCGGGCCCGGCCTTCAGCGATTTCGCAGCAGCAACCGGAGCAAGACCACCAACGAAAAGCCGGATACCGGCGGCGATCATCTCTTCATTGAGTGCGCTGATGTCGCGATGCATCGTCTCGTCTTCCAAGACAGCCGGATCGTAATCGTCGGGATGATGAATGGCGACCAGATAACGGGTCATGATCTTCTCCTCCTGCGGTGGGGAAGGCATTCTGCCTTCCTTTTACGCGAAGGACGAGCGGCCGGAGCGAAATCCGACACGCTTCCTTGATGATTTGGAGGTCAGGCCGTCCGGAGCGCTCCCTGATGCACGACGATGCGCGCATGGTAGGGAACACGGGTATAAAGATCGAGAATATCCTGGTTGACGAAGCGCACGCAGCCCGACGAAGTTGCCTTGCCGATAGACTGCCAATCCGGCGAGCCATGCAGGCGATAAAGCGTGTCCTGTCCATTCTGGAAAATGTAAAGCGCGCGCGCACCGAGCGGGTTCTTGATGCCCGGATCCATGCCACCGGCCTTAACCGAATAACGCGCCAGAGACGGTTGGCGGGCGATCATCTCGTCCGGCACCTTCCAGCGCGGCCACGCCTGCCGCCACTGGACCACGCCCTCGCCTTCCCAGGCAAAGCCGTCACGTCCGAGACCGACGCCATAACGCATCGCGGTGCCGCCGGGTTCGGTAACATAGAGGAATCGGTTTGGTGTATCGACAACCACCGTGCCGGGCTTTTCCCCCGTCGGATCGATAACCCGCTGCCGGTAATATTTCGGGTCGATCTGCTGGTATGGTATTGCTGGCAGCTTGTGCCCGCCATCTTCCATCGCAGCGTATCGCGTCTGCAATTCGGCCTCGCTCGGTGGCCCGACCGGACGCTGTGCCACGGCAGGAACGACGGAAGGCTGGGAAGTCGTGGAGCAGCCGGCCAGCGCCGCCGTCATGGAAACGGAGCCGAGCACGAATGTGCGCCGCGACAGAGAAAATGATGTGGGCATGAAGGTATTTCCGGAATTGAGCAGATGACGATGCGCCTCTATCTGCCCTGATATGAGTTAGATCAAGTCACAACCAGGACATCAGGCTTAGCAAGCGCCCCATGGTGACAATTTTGCCGATCCCGAAATTGCCCCCCGGGCTGCCTCGACGCTGCCCGCCGGCGACCTCGGCACAGAATGTCGCAAACGCCCCGTATCCCGCGACGTAAATGCGCACGCTTGCTTGGCGTGGGAAGTTATTGATAATGACCGGGAACAGATAAGAAAGGGAGCAATCATGCGCATCCATAAATCGCTGGCCTTCACCCTGGCCATTTCCGCCTCCCTTACGGGCTTTGCCGCCAGTGCATCTGCCGCCGAGCCGGCAGCCTGCGGCACCGTCAGGTTCTCTGATGTTGGCTGGACAGACATTACCGCCACCACCGCAACCGCCTCTGTTCTTCTAAAGGCGCTCGGCTATCAGACCGACATCAAGGTCCTCTCCGTCCCCGTCACCTATTCGTCGTTGAAGAACAAGGATATCGACGTCTTCCTCGGCAACTGGATGCCGACCCAGGAAGCCGACGTTCGTCCCTACCTGACCGAGAAGACGATAGAATCCTTTGGCCCAAATCTGACAGGCGCGAAATACACGCTCGCCACCAACGCCAAGGGCGCCGAACTCGGCATCAAGGATTTCAAGGATATCGCGGCTCACGCCGATGCACTCGGCGGCAAGATATACGGTATCGAACCGGGCAATGACGGCAACCGCCTGATCCTCGGCATGATCGAGAAAGACACGTTCGGCCTCAAGAAGCTGGAAGTGGTCGAATCCTCCGAACAGGGTATGCTCGCCCAGGTCGCCCGTGCCGACAAGGCCGGCGAGCCGGTCGTCTTCCTCGGCTGGGAACCGCATCCGATGAACGCCAATTTCAAGCTGACCTATCTGACGGGCGGCGATGATGTCTTCGGTCCGAATTTCGGCGGTGCCGAAGTCTATACCAATGTCCGCGCAGGCTTTACCGAGGAGTGCCCGAATGTCGGCGCCTTCATCAAGAACCTGAAATTCTCGCTGCCGATGGAAAACGAGATCATGGGCGGCATCCTGAATGATGGCGAAGAGCCGGAAGTCGCCGCAACCGATTGGCTGAAGGCCAATGCCGCCGTGATCGAGCCATGGCTCGCCGGCGTGACGACCAAGGATGGCAAACCCGGTCTCGAAGCCGTCAAATCCGAACTCGGCCTCTGATCCCTATAGCCAAGGGCCGGTTTTCCGGCCCTTTCTCTCGATCTTTTGATCTCGTCTTTTTGATATAGTGAGGTGGTACCGGACGTGAACTGGCTACCCGATTGGCTCGTCGATTCGAGTGGAAAACTTCGCCTCGGCAACTGGGCGAAAAACGCCGTCGACTGGCTGACGACCGATGCGAGCTGGTTTTTCGACTGGCTGTCGCATGTCCTGTCCAAGGTCATCGATGCACTTCTGGCGGTTCTGCAATATCCGAACCCCTTCCTGCTCATTGCGCTCTTCACGGCTCTTGCCTACGGCCTTCGTCGCTCCATAGGCATCACCGCCTTCACCTGTCTCGGGCTGCTGCTGATCTATAATCTGGGCTACTGGAAAGAGACGACAGAGACGCTGGCTCTCGTGCTGGCGGCAACCGTTGTCAGCATGGTGATCGGCATGCCGCTTGGTATTGCGGCGGCGCGGCGCGAATGGATCTATCAGGCCATGCGGCCCGTTCTCGATCTGATGCAGACCATCCCCACCTTCGTCTATCTGATCCCTGCGCTCATTCTGTTCGGTCTCGGCATGGTCCCGGGCCTGATTGCCACCGTGATCTTCGCTATCCCGGCGCCTATCCGCCTTACACGCCTCGGCATTATCTCCACCCCGAGCGCGCTCACCGAAGCCGCCGTGGCGTTTGGCGCCACCTCAGCCCAGGTCCTGCGCAAGGTCGAGCTTCCCTATGCGATGCCGCAGATCATGGCTGGCCTGACCCAAACCATCATGTTGTCGCTGTCCATGGTCGTCATCTCCGCACTTGTCGGTGCAAATGGGCTTGGCGTGCCGGTGGTGCGGGCGCTGAACACCGTCAACATTGCCCGCGGTTTCGAAGCGGGGCTATGCATCGTCATCCTCGCCATCATCCTTGATCGCCTGTTCAAGAGCCGAAACGGAGATGCGCCATGACCGTCCCCGCACCCAACGAGCACGAGACCCGAGACTGCGTGACATTCCGCAATGTCGATATCGTTTTCGGCAAGGAGCCGAATGCCGCCCTGCCCTTGCTCGATAACGGCAGAAGCCGCGACGAAATCAGCGCTGAGACCGGCATTGTCGTCGGCGTCTCGAATGCCTCGCTATCGATCCGCGAGGGAGAGATTCTCGTCCTGATGGGACTGTCCGGTTCGGGAAAGTCCACGCTTCTGCGCGCCGTCAACGGTCTCGCGCCGGTTGTCCGCGGCAGCGTCAGCGTCGCCACGCCCGCAGGCCCGGTCGATCCCTACAGAACCAGCGCCAGGACACTGCGCGAATTGCGCATGCACACCGTTTCCATGGTCTTCCAGCAATTCGCCCTCCTCCCCTGGCGGTCGGTGGCGGAAAATGTCGGCTTCGGGCTTGAACTTGCCGGCGTCACGGAAAAGGAACGACAGAACCGCATCCGCGAACAGCTTGAACTTGTCGGCCTCAGCCAGTGGGCGGACAGACGCGTCGGCGAACTTTCGGGCGGCATGCAGCAACGCGTAGGCCTCGCGCGGGCCTTTGCCACCGGTGCGCCCATCCTTTTGATGGACGAACCGTTTTCTGCCCTCGATCCGTTGATCCGCACCAAGCTGCAGGATGAACTGCTGGAATTCCAGCACCGGCTGAAAAAGACGATCCTCTTCGTCAGCCACGATCTCGATGAAGCCTTCCGCATCGGCAACCGTATAGCCATCATGGAAGGCGGACAGATCATCCAATGCGGCACGCCGCAGGAAATCGTCCGTGATCCGGCAGATGATTATGTCGCTGATTTCGTCCGCCACATGAACCCGATCAGCATGCTGACGGCGGGCGACATCATGACAAAGGGCATTTCCGCCGCCACAAGTGCAACACCGGTCTCAGCCTCGGCATCACCCGATACACCTCTGGTTGACATCATGGATGGACTTGCCCGCCAACGCGGCACCATTGCCATTGTTGATAACGGCAGCGTCGTCGGCTCAGTTACGGCGGATGACGTCGTCAAAGGCCTTACGCGCCATCGGCTGCGCGACAGCCGGTGACATATTATTTTAACCGTTGATAGATGGTGCGCAAACTTGACGCGGCCAGGTACCTTTTGCCGCGCGGAATTAAATGATATAAAAATATAGCAAAATCGAAAAACAACCAGAGAGTGACGAATGGCCGAACAGGCCCAGTTATTGCGCCCAACAGACGACGAGGCACGCGAGCTTGCTCGGTCGCTCATCCGTGGCGCACGCTACATGTCACTCGCAGTGCTCGACCCGGCGACAGGCTTCCCTTCCGTCAGCAGAGCCTTGACAGCGATAGACCTCGATGGCGTCCCCGTTGTGCTTGTTTCCGCGCTTTCCGGTCACACAAAGGGGCTGAAGGACGATTCCCGCTGCTCGCTGCTTGCAGGCGAACCGGGAAAAGGCGATCCGCTGGCGCATGCGCGCATTACCGTTTTCTGCGAGGCCGAACTCGTTTCCCGAGATAGCGCGGCGCATCAAAGACTTCGCGCTCGTTTTTTAAGACGTCATCCAAAGGCGCAACTTTACGTAGATTTTCCCGATTTCAGATTTTACCGGCTTGTTCCCATTCAGGCGTCTCTCAACGGAGGCTTCGGGCGCGCCTATGCGTTAGGCGCCGAGGACCTGTTTTTTCCGCTCGCGGCGGACGAATCAGCATGGCTGGAATTACAGAACAAACTGGTCGAAAAGACCTCAGAAGCGACGAGTTTAGCGCAACGTCTGGGTCTTGGAGACAAGAATTGGAGATTCGGATTGGTCGATCCCGCCGGGATTGATCTCATTTCGGGTGATGTACTCGTCCGGCACGAGTTTCAGCACAGACTAGACTTGCCGGAAAACGTCATACATTATATCTGCAAATAAACTAAAATGTAGCTCGAACTACCCGAAATTTAGGGGATGTACAAATTCCGCCTGCGCCGCCTAACATCACCGGATAACAATATTTGGTGAATTGCGCGGCCACTTTGGAGACGAGGTGAAGAGAACTAATGGATAAGGTTGCACTATCTGAACATTCAAACGCAGCAGCAGGCCTGCTGTCTGCCATGGCCAACCCCAAGCGGCTTATGATTCTTTGCTGCCTGGTAAAGGGAGAGGTCGCAGTGGGGGCACTGGCGACGCGCGTAGGCTTGAGCCAGTCGGCCCTGTCCCAGCATCTTTCTAAGCTTCGCGCACAGAAGCTGGTCAAGACCCGTCGCGACGCCCAGACGATCTATTATTCCAGCTCCTCGGAGTCGGTGCTGAAGATCCTCGATAGCCTCGAAGACATCTACATCGCTGCAGAACGGAAAACATCCGCTGCCGCCTGATCTAATTGGATCGGTCTAAAAGATGCCCGGGCAACCCCCGGGCTCTTTTCTTTTCAAAGCATGTCGCGCAATGGCTTTGCGCAACAGAAATGCGATTAAAAAGACCTGAAGCGCACAAGCGTTCCCGCAGGATCGCAATACGTTTTTACGCGCCGATATCTGATGCTTTTCAAGCAAGATCGGCGCCGCGTATTCTTTGACCAATTGATATCTTTTGCACCGATGCGCCCGCTCGACGGGATAGGGCCTTGATCAGCACATATGCCCAATCCGCGCTGCTTCGTCTTGGGATCAAGGTATTGAAATATCCCCACCGAAATGTCGCAGTTTCGGTTATCTTCTTGCGCGCAACCCACAAGATTTCTACAAAAATTGCCATCTGTGTCACGAACCAAACATGGACGTGTGCTGATCGATGTTTTGCGCTGCCATAGCTGCTCGACAATATTGTCTTCGCAGCGAGGCGCGCGAGGTATCATGACCGGCAGTCCGGGAGGCCTGCCAATGAATTCTGCCGATGCCCCAAGGAGACAGACATGACATTGAAGACAATCACGGCAGCGCTGGCTGCCTCGCTGGCCTTTGCGCCGATCGCTCATGCCGACATCACCATCGGCCTCATCGCACCGCTGACCGGCCCGGTCGCAGCCTATGGCGATCAGGTCAAGAACGGTGCCCAGACGGCCGTTGACGACATCAACAAGGCAGGTGGGATTCTCGGCGAAAAGGTCGTGCTGAAACTGGCCGACGACGCCGGCGAACCAAAGCAGGGCGTTTCCGCCGCCAACCAGATCGTCGGCGAAGGCATTCACTTCGTCGTCGGCCCGGTCACTTCCGGCGTTTCCATTCCCGTTTCCGACGTTCTCGCCGAAAACGGCATCCTCATGGTCACCCCGACCGCAACTGCGCCGGATCTCACCAAGCGTGATCTCGCAAACGTCCTGCGCACCTGCGGCCGCGACGATCAGCAGGCCGAAGTTGCCGCCAAATACGTTCTTGAAAAGCTCAAGGACAAGCGCGTCGCCATCATCAACGACAAGGGCGCCTACGGCAAAGGCCTCGCCGATGCCTTCAAGGCAACCCTGAACGCCGGCGGCGTCACCGAAGTCGTCAACGACGCCATCACTCCCGGCGACAAGGATTTTGGCGCACTCACGGCCCGCCTGAAGTCGGAAAAGATCGACGTGATCTATTTCGGCGGCTATCACCCGGAAGGTGGCCTGATGGCCCGCCAGCTGCGTGATCTCGCGCTCAACGCCCAGATCATTGGCGGCGACGGCCTGTCGAACTCCGAATATTGGACGATCGGCAGCGAAGCCGCAGCCGGCACGCTCTTCACCAACGCATCCGACGCGCTGAAGAGCCCGGACTCGAAGGCAGCAGCCGATTCGCTCGCCGCCAAGAACATTCCGGCCGAAGCCTTCACGCTGAATGCCTATGCCGCTGTCCAGGTCATCAAGGCCGGCATCGAAAAGGCAAAGACTGCCGAAGACGCAGAAGCAGTGACCGCAGCCTTGAAGGACGGCTCGGCCATCCCGACCGCCATCGGCCAGCTGACCTACGGCGAAACCGGCGACCTCACCTCGCAGAGCTTCTCGCTCTACAAGTGGGAAGGCGGCAAGATCGTCGCCGCCGAGTAATCGGCTTCGAAGCAAACACGCAGCGGGCGCTCAAAAGGCGCCCGTTTTGCTTTCCGGCCGATCAGATACGGCGAAGCCGCCCTCTGTAGTGGATCACATTACCGATCAATGGCAGGGCGATCGGCACATCGAAACAGAAATCATCACCCTCTCCCCATTCCCGCGCTTCACTGCGTGGCGCCAGAACGAGCGGCATGGGCACGCCGAAGATCGACCATTTCCGCATCACCATCGTCAGCCCGGCTTCATCCCCAGGCAAGTCGAAGAAGAACCGCATTGGCCCGAAGCGTTCGACGAGATTGCGCCCCGTTTGGCTCAACTCGCTCTTAAACACATGCCCCGCAAAATCCCGCGTCCAGCGCTCGATACCGCCCTCTTCCTCGAAGGAAACATGCACATCATGCTCTCCTTCCGGCGGAAACCCCATGATCGAAGCAACCAGCCGCGCCGGTAGCGAATGCCCACGCGTCACCGTTGCCGTTCCTTTGGCCCCGGCATCACCAAACACTGCATGCATCTCACGCAACGGCCGCGGAAGGCTATCGAAAGCCGCCCCCATTACCCGCCGGTATAGCGGCTCGTAGATTTCCGACGTGACCTCTCGATGGATCGAAAGCGCATCAAACGGGAAGGCGAAATCATCCAGCGGAAGTTCACCCGCAGCCGGTCTGGATCCGGCCGCTATTTTCCCTTCCGCCAACGCATTTGCCAGCAATTGTGCAGCCATGGTGGGAATTTCCGGCCCATGCCCATCCTCCGCTATCAGTGTCCAGCGCCGGGCTACAAACGTTCCGCCTGCCCTGCCCTTGACTTCGATCTTCATCGCAGAACGATCCGCCCCCAATCGTGCACCAAGCGCCTGTAGCGGCAAAAGCCAGCGAGCGAAGGGAGAGAGTGAGGAAAACCATCCCCATTTAACCGGCCAGCTGAAAAGCCAGAGCGCCAGAAGCTGAAGTGAAAACTCCGGCCCAGCGCGAAAAATGACTGCCGGACGGCCTTTTATCGTCCGCGGCACGAGTTCATGGTCGGGCACGTCGGCCAGCGCCACAAGCCGCGAGATAAGTCGCTTTCCAGCGATATGATATTGAACCCGCTTCAATCTCTGCCACCCGGTCTCATCGACCCAGCGGCGGCCGCGCCACAACCGCACCGGCTTTCCGACATAGCTCAGAATGGCAGCTGCAACGGAAGCTCCCGCCGTCGCATGGCTTGAAGCGCTGATCGACATCGAGACACCGAAAACCTCTTCCATGTCGCGACCAAGTTCGGCAATCACCGCACCGGACATCGCCGGCACGCTGGAAGCTCCGGCCAAGACGATAATCCCGTTTTCGCGCGCCCGATCGTCAAGCGCACCAATGCCCGTGACGAAATCCCGCGCATCGGCCAGATCGATGTAGTGGACACCGCAAGCGATGCAGACCTCCGCCACATGATAGGAACTACCCTGAAACGGTCCGGCGGCATCGATCAACAGAAGGGGACGGTTCGCCTCGAGGATCGTGTGAAGATCGCCGTTGCGATCGGCAACCAGAGGCTTGGCATTCGGCATGCCGGCCGCGAACTGCCTTGCGGCTTCAGCGTTCCGGCCCGCAACCAGCACGCACCAGCCATCCCTGGCCAGACGCCGTGATAGCCTGGCGCCGAACCCGCCGTAACCGCCGAGGATGAGAACCGTCCTCACAGCACACGATCTGCATGATCGGGAGCAGGCACCCAGCACGCCTCTCGTCGCCCGAAAATCCGGTAACGGTTGCGGGCAATGAAGCGATAGAGTGGATCGCGCAGGAAGCGCGGAACGAGCCGAAACAACAGAGCGGCTTTCCACGGCCAACCGAGCCCGCCATAGATCGCCAGCACCGCATCGCTGTCCTTAAGGACCGCATCACCCTCCACCACGATCATCGTTTCGGGATTGGCCGGATCTATGCCGAAACGACGGTAAAGTGTGGAACCGACCTCGCCCTGCATCGATGCAAGCCGAAACCGGCGTTCATGGTCGTGGGCGAGCACGAACTGCGCATTGGCCGAGCATAAAATACATTCCGCATCAAAAATGATGATCGGACCGGATGGCTGTTTCGCGTTCATGCGACGAAGCATATTCCGCAGTCCCCACAACAGGCAACGACCATTCTGCCATAGGATTAACGCCGCCGCCCCTCACTCCACCGGCACGACCAGCCCGCGTTTCAGCGTCTTCAGCACCACGCTTGTCGTGAATTTGCGGATGTTCGGATTGAGCTCCATCATCCGGTCGGCCAAGGCATCGAAATGCTCCACCGATTGCGCCAAAATCACCAGCGTATAATCCCCTCGCCCGGATGTGCCCCACGCCTCCTGCACTTCCGGCGTTTCCGCCACCCAGCGCTGAAACGGCGGTAGAAGCTCCGGCCGGTCGCGCTCCAGTTCAACCTCGACCAGCATGGAAACCGCGCCGCCCACCTTCCTGGGGTCGACAACGGAAACATCGCGCAGGATCACCTTGTCCTCGCGCAGTTTCTGCAGCCGCCTTTGCGCAGAGGATGGCGACAGTCCCACCCGCTCGGCAAGCTCGCTCAGCGTAATGGTCGCATCCTGCTGCATCAGCTTGAGGATGTTGCGGTCCGCCTTGGTCAGGGTCATGGGTGAATTTCCCACCATAAATCGCAAATCGGGAGATATTTCCGCATCGTCCGATATCTTCAGGAATAACGCCAGCTTTTCATTGCCATGCTGTTGAAATGACTCAGGAACAGCCCGCCCCATCCGCCGCCGGCATTCTCGCCGCCTCCCGCGCCATCGATGGGGTTTTCACCAATAGCCCGCTGATCGAACAGCCGACCGCCAGCGCCGAACTCGGCCTGCGTCTTTTCGCCAAGGTGGAAACGCTGAACCCTATCCGCTCCTTCAAGGGCCGCGGCACCGACTGGTGGATGCAGAATGAAACGCCCGGTGATCACCCGGTCGTTTCCGCTTCCGCCGGTAATTTCGGCCAGGGTCTCGCCCATGCGGGCCGCTCTCGCGGACGCAAGGTGGTGATCTTTTCCGCCATCACCGCCAATCCCGGCAAGGTGGAAGCGATGCGAAGGCTCGGTGCCGAAGTCCGCCTCGAAGGCAATGATTTCGATGCCGCGAAAGCCGCCGCCCGCGCTTATGCCGAAAACCACGGCTGCCCCTTCGTCGAAGACGGCGCGCTGCGAACGATTGCCGAAGGAGCCGGCACGATCGCTTTGGAAATCACCGAGCGCCTGGAGAGGGACGGCATCTCCCTTGATGCCATTATCGTTCCGCTCGGCAATGGCGCACTGCTCACCGGCATCGGCGCATGGGTCAGGGCCAAGGCTCCCGACTGCAAGGTGATCGGGGTCGTCGCAGCCAACGCGCCAGCGATGAAACAGTCATGGGAAACCGACCAGCTGATCTCGACACAAACGGCCGATACAGCGGCAGATGGCATCGCCGTGCGCGAATGCGTGCCCTATGCACTCGACTGCATGAAAACCACTGTCGATGACGTCTGGGCGGTAAGCGAGGAAGCCATCCACCAGGCACGCGAGTTCTGCCTCGCCCATTACGGCCTCGTCGTCGAAGAGGCCGGAGTTGCGGGCATCGCGGGCCTGATCGAGCACGGCAGCGGCCTCAAGGGCAAGACCGTCGCCACGATCCTTTGCGGCGGCAATGTCCGGGCATGACAGGGATAAGCGCGGGTATTTTCGTTCGCCTCTCCCCGTTTTCACATTGACGGGCTAAGTAGGGGGAATCGAAAAATGCCAGGAGCACCCCATGACCACTCGCCTCGAACGCCTCATCGACCAGGGCACCGGCCGCGAGCCAGCGGATATCGTGCTGAAAGGCGGCAAATTCTTCGATCTCGTCACCGGTGAACTCGTCGCCTCCGACATCGCCATCTGCGGCGACCGCATCGTCGGCACCTGCGGCGATTACACCGGCAAGACCGAAATCGACATTTCCGGAAAGATCGTTGTCCCCGGCTTTATCGACACCCATCTGCATATCGAAAGTTCACTCGTCACCCCGCATGAATTCGACCGCTGCGTCCTGCC
This sequence comes from Neorhizobium sp. UBA3556, assembly GCA_002376235.1. GTDB lineage: Bacteria > Pseudomonadota > Alphaproteobacteria > Rhizobiales > Rhizobiaceae > Neorhizobium. Next base: position 912,694 of record DFNX01000016.1, read on the forward strand.
CTATGGCGTGACGACCGCGATCTGCGATCCGCACGAGATCGCCAATGTCATCGGTGAGGAAGGCATCCGCTATTTCCTCGATTCGTCACTCGAAACGATCATGGATATCCGCGTCCAGCTTTCCTCCTGTGTGCCGGCCACCCATCTCGAGACCAATGGCGCAGACCTGCCAATCGAAAAGCTCCTGCCCTTCCGCGACCACCCCAAGGTCATCGGCCTTGCCGAGTTCATGAATTTTCCAGGCGTCATCCACAAGGATCCGATCTGCCTGGCAAAACTCGACGCCTTCTACGGCCAGCATATCGACGGCCATGCACCGCTTTTGCGCGGCAATGATCTGAACGGCTATCTCTCCGCCGGCATCCGCACCGAGCATGAGAGCACCACCGCCGAGGAGGCGCTCGAAAAGATCCGCAAGGGCATGCACGTCCTCGTCCGCGAAGGCTCCGTCTCCAAGGACCTCGAAGCCCTGATGCCGATCATCACCGAGCGCTTGTCACCCTATCTGGCGCTCTGCACCGACGATCGCAATCCGCTCGACATCGCCGAACAGGGCCATCTCGACTACATGATCCGCACGGCGATTGCGGCCGGCGTCGAACCGCTCGCCATCTATCGCGCCGCCTCGATCTCGGCAGCAAAGGCCTTCGGCCTCACCGATCGTGGCCTCGTCGCACCAGGCTGGCGCGCCGATCTCGTGATTGTCGACACGCTCGAAAACTGCAAGGCCGATATGGTCTTTTCCGCCGGTCGCAAGGTCACCGACGAACTGTTCACCACCCGCAAGCCTGTCGCTCCGGTCGGCCTCGACAGCGTCAAGGCCCGTCCCGTCCAGGCCATGCAGTTCGGCGTTCCTTATTCGGAATCGGAAACCCCGGTCATCGGCGTCATGCCCGGAAAGATCATCACCGAGCATCGCCGCTACCGCCTGCCCGCCGCCGGCAATCAGGCGGGCGTCGATCTCGACCGCGACATCATCAAGGTCGCCGTCATCGAGCGTCATGGCAAGAACGGCAACCACGCCAACGGCTTCGTTCAGGGGTTTGGTCTGAAGAAGGGCGCCATCGCCTCCACCGTCGGCCATGACAGCCACAATATCTGCGTTGTCGGCGTCTCCGAGGACGACATGGCGCTCGCCGCCAATCGCCTCGGCGAGATCAAGGGCGGATTCGTCGTCGTCGAGGATGGCAAGGTCACCGGCGAGATCGCCCTCCCCATCGCCGGCCTGATGAGCCTTGAACCATTCGAATGGGTGCGCGACACGCTGCACGACTTGAGAAAATCCGCCTATGCCCTTGGAACGACTCTGGAAGAACCCTTCCTGCAGGTCGCCTTTCTACCGCTGCCGGTCATCCCGCATCTGAAGATTTCGGACATGGGCATGGTGGATGTGGACAAGTTCCAGTTGATTTGAACGACCTGATTTAGGCAGCTCCATCCTCCTATCGACGTCATCCTCGGGCCTTTCCCGAGGATGACGAGCCATTAAGCGGCTACGCCCTGAAAAACGCGAGCAAGTCCGCATTGACGAGATCGGGGTCGGTCGTCGCCACGCCATGCGGCTTGCCGTCATAAACCTTCAGTGTGCTGTTCTTCAAAAGCTTGGCCGAAAGCGGGGCTGAATCCTCAAACGGCACGATCTGGTCGTCGGTGCCGTGCATCACCAGAACCGGCACGTCGATCACCTTCAGGTCCTCGGTGAAGTCCGTTTCCGAAAACGCCTTGATGCAATCGTAATGGGCCTTCGTACCGCCCATCATGCCCTGCCGCCACCAGTTGCGGATGACACCTTCGGAAATCTCAGCGCCCGGCCTGTTATAACCGTAGAAAGGCCCGGTCGGGATTTCGAGAAAGAACTGCGCCCGGTTGGCCGCCTGCGCCTTGCGAAAACCGTCGAACACTTCGAGCGGCAATCCGCCCGGATTTTTGTCGCTCTTCACCATGATCGGCGGCACCGCCCCGATCAGTACCGCCTTGGCGACCCGCCCCTGCGGCTGGCCGAACTTGGCGACATACCGCGTCACCTCCCCGCCCCCGGTCGAATGCCCCACATGGATGGCGCCTTTCAGATCGAGATGCGCCGCCAGCTCCGCCATGTCGGCAGCATAGGTATCCATCTCGTTGCCGGTATCGGTCTGGCTGGAACGCCCGTGCCCGCGCCGGTCATGCGCGATGACGCGATATCCCTCATGCAGAAAGAACAGCATCTGTGCATCCCAGTCATCGGCCGAAAGTGGCCAGCCGTGATGAAAGACGATCGGCTGGGCATCCTTCGAACCCCAGTCCTTGTAAAAGATCTGCGTGCCGTCCTTGGTGGTGATGAAACCGCTACTCATGATTTTCCCTCGGGTTGATCTGGCAAAACGCATGCGAAGTCTTGTGGCGCGACGCATGGCTGTCCCAGTCCACCGGCGCGGCGCCACGATATGACGGCCTGTTGCGTTTGGGAATTAGGCCAAAGGGCTGAGCTACAGATGCACGTCGCCGCGGCGAAATTAAACCACTCGGTTGACAATCGCTTTTCGTGAGCGCACATTCAACCACATGGTTGAATTACACACCCACGAGATCGACACCGTCTTCCATGCGCTCAGCGACGCAACCCGTCGCCATATGTTGCAGGAACTGACGCAAGGCGAACGCACGGTCGGACAGCTGGCGGAACCGCATGCCATGTCGCTTGCGGCCGCATCGAAACATATCAAGGTGCTGGAAAGCGCCGGTCTGGTGCGCCGGGAAATCCAGGGCCGCACCCATCTGTGCCGGCTTGATCCCGGCCCGCTCGCCACCGTTCACGAATGGCTGTCCTTCTACGAACGCTTCTGGAGCGGCCGCCTGGATGCACTGGAACGCCTGTTGAAAGAAAACGACGCCCGCAAGACCGCCACCGAACGAGATACCAAATTGCCCCCATCGAAACCTGGAAATGACACCTGAATCAAAACTGGGAGAGGACCGATGAACAGCATGAATCTATTGGAGAAATACGGAACGGTGACCGCACCGTCCGAAATCACCATCCAGCGCAAGCTGCCCGGCCCGATTGAGCGGATCTGGGATTACCTGACCGATAGCGACCTGCGTCGCCAGTGGCTCGCCTCAGGCATCATGCCGGAAACACCCGGCGGTTCATTCGAACTCGTCTGGCGTAACGACGAATTGACCGATGGCGCGTATGCGCGCCCGGAAGGTTTTCCGGAAGAACAGCGGATGACCAGCGAGATCCTCCTCTTCGAGGCCCCTCACCGCTTGGCCTTCACCTGGCCACCCCGTGGCGAGGTCGCGATCGAGTTGAAGGCAATAGGTTCGGAAGTCCTTCTCACCCTCATCCACAAGCGCATTTCCGACCGCAAGAACATGACCATGGTCGGCGCCGGCTGGCACATGCATCTCGATATTCTTGCGGCGAAGGCTTCGGGCCGCAAACCGGAACCCTTCTGGCAGGGCTGGCTGCGTCTCAGGGAAGAATACGAACGCCTTATCCCCGAATGACACGCATCGAATCCACACAATCGCGCCCCGCAGCCTCGCTGCGGGGCTTTTCTTTACCCCGAAAAGCCATGAGGTCTTGAAGATGTCATCTGCGTCAGGCAATAGGCCCCTTCAAGTTTTAGAACAACCGTAAGAAGGCCACCCGACAGAGATGCTGCAAACACCCTACTACCTCATCGACAAGTCCAAGCTGCTCCAGAACATGGAACGGATTGCCACTGTACGTGAGAAGTCGGGCGCCAAGGCATTGCTGGCGCTGAAGTGCTTCGCCACTTGGTCGGTCTTCGATTTCATGCGCGACTACATGGACGGCACGACCTCCTCGTCGCTCAATGAAGTCCGCCTCGGCCACGAGCGCTTCGGCAAGGAAACCCACGCCTATTCGGTCGCCTATGCCGATTACGAGATCGACGAGGTCGTGTCCCACGCCGACAAGATCATCTTCAACTCGATCGGCCAGCTGCAGCGTTTCGAGAGCCAGTCTTCCGGCATCACCCGCGGCCTGCGCCTGAACCCCGGCGTTTCCTCCTCGAGCTTCGATCTCGCCGATCCGGCGCGCCCCTTCTCGCGTCTCGGCGAATGGGATATGGCAAAGGTCGAGCCGGTCATGGACATGATCACCGGCTTCATGATCCACAACAACTGCGAGAACAAGGATTTCGCCCTGTTCGATCGCATGCTCGGCGACATCGAGCAAAAGTTTGCACCGCTCCTGAAAAAGGCCGAATGGGTCAGCCTAGGCGGCGGCATCCACTTCACCGGCGATGATTACCCGGTCGACCAGTTTGCCGAACGCCTCAAGCGTTTCTCCGGCGAATATGGCGTTCAGGTCTATCTCGAGCCGGGCGAAGCCTCGATCACCAAATCGACGACGCTGGAAACCACCGTCCTCGACACACTTTACAACGGCAAGAACCTTGTCGTGGTGGATAGTTCCATCGAAGCGCACATGCTGGATCTCCTGATCTATCGTGAGAATGCCAAGGTTCACCCCAACCAGGGACCCCATCGTGCGATGGTCTGCGGCAAGTCATGCCTTGCCGGAGACATCTTCGGAGAATTCGACTTCCCCGAAGAAGTAAAGGTCGGCGACCGCATCTCGTTCCAGGATGCTGCCGGCTACACGATGGTCAAGAAAAACTGGTTTAACGGCGTGAAAATGCCGGCAATCGCCATCCGGGAACTGGATGGCAGCCTCAGGACGGTCCGTGAGTTTGACTACACGGACTACGAACAGAGCCTTTCCTGATCAGAAAGGGCCAAAGGCCCACAGGACAAGACTCGTCTGACGATTGGACGCAAGGAGTGGTCCCCAGAATGAAAAAGAACGTGCTCATCATCGGCGCCGGCGGCGTCGCACAGGTTGTTGCCCACAAGTGTGCGCAGAACAACGATGTCCTCGGTGACATCCATATCGCATCGCGCACCAAGTCGAAATGCGACGACATCATCGCTTCGGTTCACGAAAAGAAGGCGATGAAACAGGCAGGCGTGCTCGAAGGTCACGGCCTCGACGCACTCGACATCGAAGCCACCAAGGCCTTGATCGTCAAGACCGGCAGCCAGATCGTCATCAACGTTGGCACCGCCTTCTTGAACATGTCGGTGCTGCGCGCCTGCATGGATACCGGCGTCGCCTATATCGACACCGCCATCCACGAAGAGCCGAACAAGATCTGCGAGACCCCGCCGTGGTACGGTAACTACGAGTGGAAGCGCGCCGCCGAATGCGAGGAAAAGGGCATCACCGCCATCCTCGGCGCCGGTTTCGATCCGGGCGTCGTCAACGCCTATGCGCGTCTGGCCAAGGACGAATATCTCGACACCGTCACCGACGTCGATATCGTCGACATCAATGCCGGCAGCCACGGCAAATATTTCGCCACCAACTTCGACCCGGAAATCAATTTCCGCGAATTCACGGGTGTGGTTTACTCGTGGCAGGGCGGCGAATGGAACGTCAACAAGATGTTCGAAATCGGCAAGGACTACGACCTGCCGGTCGTCGGCACCCGCCGCGCCTATCTCTGCGGCCATGACGAAGTGCATTCGCTGGCCAAGAACATGGAAGGCGCCGACGTGCGCTTCTGGATGGGCTTTGGCGATCACTACATCAACGTCTTCACCGTCCTGAAGAACATCGGCCTCCTGTCGGAGCAGCCGGTGAAGCTCGCCGACGGTTCGGAAGTCGTGCCGCTCAAGGTCGTAAAGGCCTGCCTGCCTGACCCGTCGTCGCTGGCGCCGGAATACGAAGGCAAGACCTGCATCGGTGACTTCGTCAAGGGCACCAAGGACGGCAAGGAACGCACGGTGTTCATCTACAACGTCGCCGACCACAAGGAAGCCTATAACGAAGTGGGCTCCCAGGGCATCTCCTACACCGCCGGCGTTCCGCCGGTCGCAGCCGCCATGCTGGTCGCCACGGGCGAGTGGGACGTCAAGAAGATGGCCAACGTCGAAGAACTGGCCCCGCGCCCGTTCTTGCATATCCTCAACAAGATCGGCCTGCAGACCTGCATCCGCGACGAACAGGGCGAGCGCGAACTGCATTTCGATTGAGATGCGGCGAAAGCCTGAATGCAGAATGAAAAAGGCCCGCGAGCGATCGCGGGCCTTTTTGCTTTACGGAACGTCATCCTCGGGTTTACCCCGAGGATGAGCATGACCTCTGGTCAGTCACACCCGCGCACAAAACACGTCAACCGCATCCAGCACCGCCACGCCACCTTCCAAACGCGAGACAAATCCCGGCATATCCACCGGCATCACCGAACCGAACCGCGCCGGAATGGTGAACTTCTGCGGCTCGCGTGTCAGGTTGAATACGAACAGCAACCGTTCCCCGCCCTTCTCTCGCACGAAGGCAAGCACATCCTGATTGGTCTCGATAAACGTCATATCGCCATCGATCAGCGCGGGGTGGCTTTTGCGAAAGGCGAGCGTTGCGCGGTAATGCGCCAGTACCGAATCCGAGAGTTTTTCCTGTGCATCGACCGAGCGAGCCGCATGTTCATTCGGCACCGGCAGCCATGTCGTCGCCCCCTCGGTAAAGCCCGCATGCGGGGCTTTCGCCTCCCACACCATCGGCGTGCGGCATCCGTCGCGGCCCTTGAAGGCCGGCCAGAAGCGGATGCCGTAAGGATCGCGCAGATCCTCGAAGGAAAGCTCGGCTTCCGTCAGTCCAAGCTCCTCGCCCTGATAAAGGCAGATAGAACCACGCAGCGTCGCAATTATCGAGGCCGAAAGCTTCGCCACCCGGTCCTGCTCGCTCGGATCCTCGATGAAGCGGGTCACATGCCGGATCACGTCATGGTTGGAAAACGCCCAGCAGACCCAGCCGTTCACCACCGTGTCCAGCACCGTCTGCATCACCTTGCGGATATAGGAGGCGGAAAACGCTGGCCCCAGAAGGTCGAATGTGTAGCACATATGCAGCTTGTCATTGCCGGTCGTGTAAAGCGCCAGCGTGTTGAGCGAACGCGGCCCGTCACCCACCTCACCCACAGAAGCCCGGTCGTCGTAAGAGTCGAGCAGCGCCCGGAACCGCTTCAGGAAGCCGATGTTTTCCGGCTGGGTCTTGTCATAGAGATGGTTCTGCATCGAATACGGATTGGTATCCGTCTCCATGCCCGCGCCGTCCGTATCATAGACCATCGGTGGGTTGTTCCGCAGCTCCTTGTCATGGAAATAATAATTCACCGTATCGAGCCGGAACCCGTCAACTCCGCGGTCGAGCCAGAATCTCACCGTATCCAGCATCGCATCCTGAACCTCCGGATTGTGGAAATTCAGGTCCGGCTGCGAGATCAAGAAATTGTGCATGTAATATTGCTTGCGTACACCATCCCATTCCCAGCCAGGCCCGCCGAAGATGGAAAGCCAGTTGGTCGGCGCAGTTCCATCCGGCTTCGGGTCGGCCCAGACGAACCAGTCGGCTTTCGGGTTGGTGCGGCTGGTGCGGCTTTCGATGAACCACGGATGCCTGTCGGATGTATGCGAGATCACCTGGTCGATGATCACCTTCAGGCCCAGCCGGTGCGCCTCCTCCATCATCTCGTCGAAATCGGTCAGCGTGCCGAACATCGGATCGACATTGCAGTAGTCGGAAACGTCATAGCCCATATCGGCCATGGGAGAGGTGAAGAAGGGCGACAGCCAGATCGCGTCGACGCCGAGCGAGGCGACATGCGCAAGACGCTGGGTAATCCCCTTGATATCGCCCAGCCCGTCGCCGGTCGTATCCTGGAAGGATCGCGGATAGATCTGATAGATCACCGCCCCGCGCCACCAGTCCGCACCTGCGCCAATGGCCTTCTTCTGCACTTCCGTCGCCATGCGATCATGCTCCTTTATGCAAATGTTCCAACACCAGTATACCGGCCAACCTAGAGCCCCTGCGACAAAAGACAACGCGCAAACCACCCCCTGCCCGGACTTGTCAGGCACGGCTTGAAAGCTTATGCGACGTCAGGACTTTACCGGAGGGACGGAATTTTGGCAGGCAGACTTCTTTCGATTGGTGAATGCATGGTGGAACTGTCGCAGGCGGGCGAAGGCCTGCTGCGAAAGGGCTTTGCCGGCGATACGTTGAACACGGCCTGGTACGCCCGCGCCTGCTTCCCCTCAGACTGGTCGATCGACTATTTCACCGCCGTCGGCGACGATCCGATGTCCACCGACATGCTGGCCATGATGGAGGGAGCCGGCATCGGCACCAGCCAGATCCTGCGCATTCCAGGCAAGACGCCCGGCCTCTATCTCATCACGCTGAAGGATGGCGAGCGAACCTTCAGCTACTGGCGCGATACGGCTGCGGCAAAAAAGCTCGCCGACGACGCCGATCATCTGCGTGCCGCAATCGACACCGCTGAAATCATCTATTTCTCCGGCATCACGCTCGGCATCCTTTCAGCCGAAGCGGTCGATACGCTGCTGGCGGAAGCCCGCCGCGCAAAAGCATCCGGCAAGATGGTCGTCTTCGACCCCAACATCCGCCCGCGCCTGTGGCCGAACAAGAATTACATGCTGAAGACGATCGAGGACGGCGCCCGCGCATCCACCCTCGTGCTGCCGAGCTTCGATGACGAGGCGGTCCATTTCGGCGACAAGGATGTGGCTGGAACGATTGCGCGCTACAAGGCGCTCGGCGTTGAAAACGTCGCCGTCAAGGACGGCCCCGGCGGCGTCACACTTGCCTTTGGGGATGAGCCGGTCGTTCACGTGCCTTCGGTCAAGGTCGACAAGGTCGTCGATACGACCAGCGCCGGTGACAGTTTCAATGGCGGCTTCCTTGCCAAACTCGCCAAAGGCGGCACACCATCAGAAGCAGCCGCCCATGGCGCAGCAGTGGCCTCCACCGTCATCTGCCATCACGGCGCACTCATCAGCCCTGATCTGCTACCGAAGTAACGAAAAACGATAACACGAAGAGACGGTCAAAAACCGATCGTCTCTTCGAACTCGTCCCAGGATTGGTACATCGCATAACGGCCGATCCCGCGGATCGGGATATGACCGTAATAGGGTGAAAGCTGCAGTTCGGCGAAAAGCTCGCTGCGCTTGGCCACCGCGCCGACATAGATCGCCGAGGCGAGCCCGGTGCGGTTGGCGCCGTGTTCGCAATGGATCAGGATCGGCTTTTCAGCCGTCCGCATGATTTCGGCCAACCGTGCGCTTTCTTCGACCGGCACGAATCGTCCGGAACTCAACGGAAAATCGATCAGCGTCACACCGTTCTCTTCGGCCGATGCCTTCTCTTCCTCATACCATTCCCCGCGGCGCTCGTTGCGCAGGTTGATGATCGTCTTGACTCCGTATCGCGTCGCCGCCTTGTCGATCTGCACGTTACCCGGCTGGCCCGAGCGATAAAGCTCACCGGGAATGACTTCATGAAAATTGCCGATCATCTGGTTCACCCCCATATGAATGCTGATGGCGGCAATCGGGGCGATAAGAACGATAGCAGAAATTTTGATAAAACGCAGGGTCACGAACAATACTCACAACATCATAGTCGCTCAGATAGGATTTACCGAGACACACTGCAAACACGAAATGGCAAGCCGGATCGTTTTGTCTCGATGCCACAGCGACCGTGGACGGCCCCATAAAACCGCCTCAACCGGCTGCTTCATCCGCCTGTCATGAACTTTGTCGATAGAGGGCATTAAGACGCATCCTTCGGCGCCGAGTCGCTGATGGCGCGAAACCGGATCGGCAACGAGGCTTTGGGCCACGCATGACCAGAATTACCATCGTCACGGATGCCTGGTATCCTCAAGTGAACGGCGTCGTCCGCTCGATCGAGAACACCAACCGCGAACTGACCCGCATGGGCGTCGAGGTGGTCATGGTAACGCCGAAGGATTTCCACAACATCCCCTGCCCCACCTATCCCGAGATCCGGCTTTCGGTGACGACCTTTGCGCAGGTGGCGACAGCAATCGAAAAGACCCTTCCAACCGCCGTCCACATCGCCACCGAGGGCCCGCTCGGCCTGATGGCCCGCCGCTGGTGCCTGAAGAACGGCATGCCTTTTTCGACCAGCTACCACACCCGGTTCCCGGAATATGTCGCAGCCCGCTTTCCTGTGCCGATCCGCTGGATGCAGGCTTTTGTCCGCTGGTTCCACAATGCCGGCAACGGCTGCATGGTCGCCACAGCAAGTCTTGAGCGCGAGTTATCGAAGATCGGCATCCATAACCTCCTGCGCTGGAGCCGCGGCATAGACCAGACCACCTTCCATCCGATGCATCTTGAGGAACGCCCCTTCGACCTGCCGCGCCCGATCTTCATGACGGTCGGCCGCGTCGCGGTGGAAAAGAACCTGCCCGCATTCCTCGATCTGGACCTGCCAGGCTCCAAAGTCGTGGTCGGTGACGGCCCGGCGCTCGCGGACCTGAAGAGACGTTATCCGGACGTGCTTTTCACCGGCATGAAGACGGGCGACGATCTCGCCCGCGCCTATGCCCAGGCGGATGTCTTCGTTTTCCCGTCGAAGACCGACACATTCGGCAACACCATTCTCGAAGCGCTTGCAAGCGGTGTTCCCGTTGCCGCCTATCCGGTCATGGGACCGGTGGATATCATCGAGGAAGGTTCAGGCGCAGGTGCGCTGGATGACGACTTGAAGGCAGCCTGCCTGAGGGCGCTTGACTGTCGGCGCGAGGACGCAAGCCGCCTTGCCCGCAGCTACACCTGGGAAGCCGCCTCGCAACAGTTTCTCGGCAATGTCCTGAAAGCCCAGGCCGGACGTCAACCGAACGGCCATGCCTTGCCCGCCGCCGAGTGAGCTGCGCCTACTACCATTCGGGCTTTTGGGAAACTGGAGTGGTCAGCCGCTGCTGCCGTCACGCTGACGAAAATATAAAACGCTGCCGACACCAAGACAGATAGCCGCGACGAGCCCCACTGCAATCATGATGATCCTCCCGATCATGAACCGGCGCTGCCAAGGCAGTTCCGCCGAAAACCGGCTTGCAGGTCCTCCAACCACACAAGCCGGAACGTCAGTGCATCATGATTTGCTAATGAGTGCAAGTCCACGCGAAACGGAGCCGCTGGCGACGAGCGCCGGCAGCACCTGGATTCATTCAACCACAGGAAGGGTGAAGCGGCTCAGCGCCTCTTCTTGCGGTTCTCGAACGGGTTGTCACTTGCCTTGAAATGGATGCGGATCGGCACGCCCGGCATCTGGAAATCGTTGCGCAATCCGTTGATCATGTAACGGATATAGCTTTCCGGAACAGCCTCGGGCCGCGTGCAGGACACCATGAAGGCCGGCGGGCGAGCCTTCACCTGGGTCATGTATTTCAGCTTCAGGCGACGGCCGGATACTGCCGGTGGCGGATGCTGAACCTGCGTTCCTTCCAGCCACTTGTTAAGCTTGGCGGTAGAGATACGCTTGTTCCACACGCGGTCGGTGGCGATGATTTCCTGCATCAGCTTGTCGAGCCCGTAGCCCGTCTGACCGGAAATCGGCACGGCGCGAATGCCGCGCGCCTGCGGCAACAACCGCTCGGTCTTTTCGCGCAAGTCCGCCAGGAACGCCTGCGTATCCTCGATCAGGTCCCACTTGTTGAAGGCGAGAACGGCGGCGCGGCCTTCGCGCAACACCAGGTCTGCCAACTGCAGGTCCTGTTTTTCAAACGGGATCGTCGCATCAAAGACGATGACGACCGTTTCGGCAAACCGGATGGAGCGCAGCGAATCGGCAACTGAGAGCTTTTCGAGCTTCTCGGTCACGCGCGCCTTGCGGCGCATGCCGGCAGTGTCGAACATCTTGATCGTGCGGCCGCGCCAGTCCCATTCGACTGAAATCGAGTCACGCGTGATGCCCGCTTCCGGGCCGGTCAAAAGCCGGTCTTCGCCGAGAAAACGGTTGATCAGCGTCGACTTGCCGGCATTCGGTCGGCCGATGATGGCGACGCGCAGCGGCTTGGTTTCATCATACTCCGCGTCGTCGTCCGCATCGTCGCCGAGAACCGAATCGCGGACGTCGACATCCGTGATCGCTTCGTAATCGTCGCTGTCTTCCGGAAACGCCCGTTCCTTGCCGATCGCCTCGACGATCGCGTCGCGCAGATCGATCATGCCCTGGCCGTGTTCGGCCGAGATCGGAACCGGTTCGCCCAAACCGAGCGTGAACGCGTCATAAAAGCCGCCGTCGGACCCCTTGGCTTCCGACTTGTTGGCAACCAGCACAACCGGCTTGCCGCTGCGGCGCAGGAGTTCGCCAAAGGTCTTGTCGAGCGGCGTCAGGCCGGATTTGGCATCGACGACGAACAGCGTCAGATCCGCCTCGTCGATCGCTGCCTCCGTCTGGGCACGCATGCGGCCTTCCAGTGTATCGGCGCCGGCCTCTTCCAGACCGGCGGTATCGATGATGGTAAAACGCAGGTCCACGAGCTTCGCATCGCCCGGACGACGGTCGCGGGTGACCCCCGGCGTGTCATCGACAAGCGCCAGTTTCTTGCCAACCAGACGGTTGAAAAGCGTGGACTTGCCGACATTCGGACGCCCGACGATGGCAACTGTGAAGCTCATAATGTGTTCCTCAAGCCCTTGATCCCGAAAAAGGAATTAGGGCGCCTTGCCGGTAGCGGCGATATTGTCGAGCAGGATTTGTGCACGGTTTACGATATTGCGCGGTGCGGAGGCATCATTGACGATCTGCTGGAACCATTGCTTGGCCTGCGGCATGTTTCCGGCCTTGTAGGCGGAAAGGCCAAGCGCCTCGCGGGCAGAATTGGCCAGAACATGGCCCTGCGCCGAGAGGATTTCCGCTTCCGCGGCAACCTGCTCGTAAGTGCCGGTATCGACCAGGATGAAGGCGGCGCGCATCTTGGCCAGATCGCGCACGGCCTGCGGTGCCTTGTTGTCGTTTCCGACCTGCCTATAGGCTTCGACGGCCGCAGCCGCGTCGCCCTTGGCCTGCTGCACGGAAGCGGCACGCATCTTCGCCAGAACCGGATAGGCGCCGGTGGCATCCTTCTCGATTGCGCCAAGAGCGGCAAGCGCTTCGTCGTTCTTGCCTTCCGACGCAAGCGTCAGCGCCGCGATGAAACGGTCACCGGACTGCGACGAGTTGTGATTGTCCCAGTATTCATAACCGCGCCAGCCGGCCGTGCCGACAACGATCGCAACGGCCAGGCCGATCGCGATCTTGCCATAACGCGCCCAGGCGTTCTTGAGCTGGTCTGAGCGAAGCTCTTCGTTCACTTCACGGAAAAAACTGTCGTCGTTATGCGCCATCGAAGTCTCCGGCCCGCTTTGGGCCAATCCTGGGTCGGTCGTCCGTTCACAATCGGCCAATGCTTTGCCATCACGGCAATGCACACGGCCTGAAAAGCGCCTTCTAGCCTATTTTCCAAAGGATGTAAGGCCCCCCACGCAAAACTGACCGGCAACACGCGAATTCGGCTCGATGCCCACATGCCGGAACCGACACCGCCTACGCCTTGAAGCTGCAAATAATGAGCGTATGCTTCCCATGGTGGAATTTCCCGTGACGATTTGCGTCTCTTCGCATGTGGGGCTCCAGCATCAAGCCCTCATTGCCCCCCTTTGTCGGGAGACGGCATCTCGCCCTCGTGATCACGCCGCGAGTGGATTGGGAGGTCGGCTCGATGCGAAGACTTCACGCAGCTCTGGCTTTTGCCGCACTGATTTTAATGTTTTGTCCCCTGCCGGCCGCGGCCGAAGATTGGCTGGACTGGCAATGGCATGGCGTGACCGGCCCCTGTGACGAAAAATGCGCTGTGATGATTTTCGGCGGAAAGTTCGTCGAAACGCCGATGGAGGATATTTTCCTTCACGGTGACCTATCCCCTTTCGGCTGGGACTATGGCGACAGCGGCTTTATCGGCTTTTCCGCCTCCCGCGAGGTCGCAAGCTTCTGGAGGGAACGTTTTGCGATCGAAACCGAACTGGGTATCGGCAAGCGTTTTGGCAGCATGCACGAGGCCGAAGCCTGGGCGGCCCTCTTCCTCCGTTACCGCGATTTCCCCTGGAACGATCATCTCTACACGACGGTCGCCGTTTCCACCGGCCTCAATTATGCCAGCGGCATCTCGGACGAGGAAAGGGCCCGCGCGGGCAATGATCGCGGTGACCGGGTACTGCACTATCTCGCACCGGAAATCACCTTTGCCTTGCCTGAGAACAAGTCGCGGGAATTCGTTATCCGGTTTCACCACCGGTCCGGCGCTTATGGCCTGATCAGTGATGCGGACGGCGGCATTCAATATCTGACTGTGGGGCTTCGCTTGCGTTTTTAGCTGTAGAGATGCCGGTCACAGACAAGCAGCAGTCTTATTGTTCAAGAAGTCAAAGCTTGGCCTTATTCCGGGGCCAAGAGCACCGGCTATTGCATAATTTGTTACAAGAATCGGGAATCGATAATGCGCTTTGCTCCATTGGCCACCTTCCTTGCTGCCCTGAGCGTTTCGACAGGCGCAATGGCTGAGGATGTGGCGCAAAGACCGAAGCAGCTCCTGATGATCTCCTTCGACGGCGCAGGCTCGAACGCGCTTTGGCAGCGCAGCCGCGCCTTCGCCCGCAACAACAATGCGCATTTCACCTATTTCCTCTCCTGCACACTAGTCATTCCGCGCGCAGACAAGGCCCGGTATCAGGGACCGGAGAAGAAGGCGGGTCGCTCAAATATCGGCTTCGCACAGGATGCCCCCGAAGCGAAGGAACGCCTCGGCCATATCTGGCAGGCGCATCAGGAAGGCCACGACATATCGAGCCATACCTGCGGTCATTTCGACGGCAAGGACTGGTCGCAAACCGAGTGGCGTCAGGAAATGACGAGCTTTCACGACGTGATGACCGACGCCTGGAAGGCGATCGGCGCCTCGGCCGACGAGCCTCAGGGCTGGCGCGATTTCATCGACAACGACATTCGCGGTTTTCGCGCGCCCTATTTCTCCACCAGCGCCGGCATGACGGATGCGGAAAAGAAGGCCGGCTTCCTTTATGATGCCAGCCTCGTCACCAACGGACCGCTGATGCCGGATACGAAAGATGGCCTCATTCGCTTCGGCCTTCCGCTTATTCCTGAAGGTCCTCAGCAGCGGCCGATCATCGCCATGGACTACAATCTCTTCATCCGCCATTCCGGCGGCATCGACAATCCCAGCCGCTCGGCCGAATTCGAGGAGCGCGCCTATTCCGCCTTCCGCGCCGCCTTCGACAAACAGTATGACGGTGATCGCATCCCCATGCAGATCGGTCTGCATTTCGTCGAAATGAATGCCGGCGCCTATTGGCGGGCGATGGAGCGGCTTGCCTCGGAAGTCTGCGGCAAGGCCGATGTCGCCTGTGTCAGTTATACCCAAGCCATCCGCATGCTCGACGAACGCCGCTCTTCGGCCGCAAACAATAGCAGTTCCGCCGGATAACCCTCACACGCAGTCCGTCGCTCACGGGATGTTTATCTCTTTGAATTAGAACCGTACGCTTATGCAGATTCCGGCCTTTTCCAGCTCACGACATGAAAGCTCCATGACAGGATTGATGACAAGACTGACGACGGCACGCCTTTTTAAACTTCCTCCCTGGCTGGCGCTTGCCACCATCATCTTCGTGACGGTCTCGCCGATCCGCCTGCGGCCACACGACTTTGCCTCGGTGGATATCGATCGCGCCGTCGCTTTTGCCGTCATGGCGATGCTGTTCGTACTCGCCTATCCGCGGCAATGGCTGCTTTGCGCCATCCTGCTGATCGTCGGAGCAGGCAGTATTGAACTGCTGCAGTTCCTCTCGCCCACCCGCCACGCCCATCTCGACGATGCCGCGGTAAAGGCTGCAGGAGCAATTGTGGGCTGCCTTGTCGGATTGGCTGCCAACCGCATGATCGCTCGATTCCGCCAGCCGGTCGCGGTGTAAGCGAATACGCATAAGACATTTCAACCACTTCCGTCTTTTTCATCCCCACCTCGTCCCCGTTTCCAAAACCCGCGCCATAATCGGCCCGTCATCGGATGGGAAACCGGGTTCGCGAACCGGCCTTCTCAGCGGGTTCGAAGAGCTTGGTTCCGGTGATGATCGTAGACGAGGCGAATGGAGGGCCCGACAAAACCTCCTTCATGCATCGGAAGCGGTCGGGGCAGGCAAAACCTGACCACCCAATACACTCGAATATCCGCCTGCCCTATTCCCTCCGGATAGATCAAACGGCCATCACCCTCATGCGGCCGAAAAGATCTCCCAAACGCAAAACCGCGCCGGATCGACAAATCCGGCGCGGCCAAAACTGCATGCGATTTTCCGCTTCAGATCAAGTCGGCTTGTTCGCCGCCATCTCACCACCTTCAGCCTCGCGGATCAGATAATTCTGGTCGATCTCCGGCAGCGGGCCACCATCGATCGCCGCCTCGAAGGCCTTCAGGCGCTTGTGGATGGAAAGCAGCTCGATGATCGTGGTCCAGGAATTGACCAGATACTGGAACGAATTCGACACCTGGCCGAAGGCCGTCGCGATCTGCTGGTAGATACCGTAGGTGATCTTGCCTGCGACAATGGTCGGAACCAACATGAACAGAAGGAACAGCGCGTCCGCCTGAATGTAGAAATAGCGGGCAACGTTGAAATACAGATAATGCCAGTACATGCGGAAATAGTTCGTCCGCACATTGGCATAAAGCTCCTTCACCGTCGGCGGCTGCGCGCGATCGGCGTGGTCCTCGCCATAAACAAGCTCCTTGCGGTAAGCTGCTTCGACACGCTGGTTACGGAAATTCAAGCCGGGCAGTTTGATGCCGACGGTCGCCAGAAGCACGGTACCGAAAACAGCCCAGAAGATAGCCAGCCAGAACAGCGCATGCGGGATGGCGCCGATGATCGGTAGCTCCGTCACATAGCCGGAAAGGCCGAACAGGATCGGCAGGAACACGACCAGCGTCATCACCGAATTGATCAGGCTGATGCCCAGCCCTTCAAGCGTGGAGGAGAAACGCATCGTATCTTCCTGCACACGCTGCGAGGCGCCTTCGATATGGCGAAGCTGCTCCCACTTGGACATGTAGAAGTCGTTCATCGCGGTGCGCCAGCGGAAAATGTAGTGGCTGGTGAAGAAGTCCGTCAGGATGGAGACGGTCATGCTGACGAAGGCAACCTGGGCGAAGATCATCATCAGGCTGTAAAAATCCCAGGCAGTCCCCCCCTTACCCGAAAGCGCATTCATCAGCGTATCACCGAAAGGCCTGCGCCAGTTGTTGATGACAACCGAGACCTGCACGCCGAAATAGGTGACTGCGATGATCAGCAGCGAACCCCAGACGGACCAGCCGATCCACGGATTGTGCTTGGCGATGAACGACCACGCAGCACCGAAGATGAGAAGGCATATCGCAAAATAGGCATAGAAGTAGAGGTTCGACGGCATGATGAAATAGGTCAGGTCATGGGGCTCGGAAGCCCCTTCCGGCAGGCCGAAGCCTGCTCGATCGCCTATTCCTGCAAAGATGAAATACCAGGCCAGAATGGCGACGAAGGACCAGGCTGCCGCTGAAATGAAGAAATATTTCGGGCGGGGAAAAAAGGAATGGAACACGGAGCGGGTGCTTTCCTGAGTTCGATGCTGCGGGGTGAGGTGTTAGGGCGCGAAATTATGGCAATCGCGTGGATGCGGCAATGGCCGCATCACTTTGTTACGCATTTGTAACGACGTTGATCTTCAGCGAATACGTCTGGCCACGATCGCCGCGAGCACTATGCAGACGACGAGCACGGCCGTTGCGATCAGCGTCGGCAGCGCAAAGCTGCCGCTTTTCTCCGCCGCCCAACCGGCCACGAGCGGGCCGATGATCTGGCCGGTGCCGAAAGCTGCCGTTAGTGAGGCAAGCGCCCTGCGCGGACTTTCCGGCGCCAGCTTGCCACCGAGCTGCAGCCCGTAGGCGGTGACCACCATGAAGGTCGCGCCGAGCAGAAGGCCGCCCAGAAGAGCACCGGCCGTCGGCGGCAGAAGCACTGAACACAGAACGCCTAAGGCGAGCACTGTCATCGCCACCATATAGGATCTGGCAAGTCCGATGCGGATCGCCAGCGGATGCCAGGCGAGCAACGAAACGGCAGCCGCACAGCCGGTGACGAACCACGCGAGGAATTCGATGGTTGGTCCTGCATCTCCCTGCCGGGCGATCGTCACGAGAAATGTTGCGGTAATCACATAACCGAAACCGAACAGTCCGTAGGATGTGGTCAACAGCACGAGCGGCAGCTTCCATTCGAGCTTCGGCTCCACCTTTCGTTCCGTCATACCATGCGGCCTTGGCAGCATAAAATGCACCAGAAGCACAGCCGCAAGCGTTATCGCCGCACCCGCCAGCCAGTTGATGCGCCAGCCATGCGCCGCATCACCCGCGGATGTATTGACGATCAGCGCCAGCGCCGACGACAGCGCTATCCCCACGCCCACTCCGCCAAAATGCAGGAAATTGACGACATGCCCTTGGCTGCCGCAATTTCGCGCATAGGGTAGAACGATGGAGGATGTCAGGATCATCGCCAATGCACTGGCAAGCCCTGCAAGGAATCGGATCGCAACGAATGCCGGCACCGATGTGGTGAGTGCCATGGCCGCCAGAAGCACCGCGGTGGCCAAGAGCGAGGAAAGCGCAATCACCCTTTCGCGGCCGGCGGCCCAGCCCTGGCCCGCAAGGATAGCCCCCGCCAGATATCCGGCAAAATTGCCGGCTGCGATATAACCTGCACCGGCAGACGAGATTGGAATGCCGGCAATCATGCCCGGCAATACCGGTGTATAGAAGAAACGGCCAAAGCCCATGGCGGCTGCCATGGCTATCGCCCCGGAAAGGCCAACGAGGGGAAGATTTACGCGAGAGGTCATGTCCATGCTTTGCTTATGTCAGGGCGACATCCGCCGCACAAATCAGCAAAATTCATCGCAACGGGAATAATTTGAATGTTTCCATCTGGAAAGCGGGTGCAGTAACGAATTGGTGCGCTGCAGGGCGTCATTTGTCTTGTTGTTGACACGAATGCCCGTCATGGTCTGCCTTGTGCCAAATCAACAGACGGGAGGCGCAAAATGGATCGTGACCTGACCGTATCGGAAGTGCTGATGGACCCGCTGATCGCGCAACTGCGCAAGGCGGACCTGATCGGCAATGCCGCATTCGCTCAACTGATGGAAAGCGCTGCCCGCGTTCATGCGCGCAAGGCGATCGATCATCTCGGAGAAGAACGCGCCGACGCATTTTATTGCGCCATCGATGCCGCCAATCGTGCCGCAGCGGAGACCTGCGTCCGTTGACGCCTTCCCGGTCGCAGCTTGCACCGCGACCGAAGCTAATCCCTATCAGTTAACAAGTGTGAGAATCAGCGGACCATTCTTGGTCGCAACGATCGTGTGCTCGTATTGCACGGTCGGTGCGTTCGGATCGCTGTAAAGCGTCCACGGATCGTCGTTATCGCCGTCTTCCGCCCAGGTGCCGCCCATCGACAGGAACGGCTCGACGGTAAAGACGAGCCCCTCCTCCATGATCCGGCGCTCGCCCTTCTCCGGCCAGGTCGGAATTTCCTTCGGCTCGTCATGCAGGGTCAGGCCGATGCCGTGGCTCGAAAGATTGGTGATCAGCGTATAGCGGTTCTTCTTGGCGAACGCGCCGATCGCATTGCCGATACCCGCGATCTTGTTGCCGGCCTTCACCTGCTGCAGCCCGGTCCACAGCGCACGCTTGCCGTCGCGGCAGAGCTTTTCAATTTCACGCTTGATCGGCGGCACCGCATAGGATGCGCCGCAATCGCCGAAGAAACCATCCTTCACGGCGGACACGTCGATATTGACGAGATCACCCGCCTGAATGATGCGACCGCCCGGAATGCCGTGCGCCACTTCCTCGTTGACACTGATGCAGGTCGCACCGGGAAACTGGTAACAGGTCTCCGGTGCCGATTGCGCGCCATTGTCCTCGAGCAGCTTGCGGCCGATGTCATCCAGTTCCTTGGTGGTGATTCCCGGTTCGAGCGACTTCGCCATGGTTTCCATCGCCTGGGCGCAAAGCCTGCCGATAACCTTGAGCTTTTCGAGTTCGTCTTCGGTGGAAATGATCATCCGGGCCGTTTCCTTCTTCCGTCTTTTTATTCTGCCTGCGATGTGGCCCGCTCGGGCGTCCCGGTCAATTCCTTTCTGACGATCGGCGCGACCCTCGTGCCGTAAAGCTCGATTCCGCGCATGATCTGAGCATGCGGCATAAGGCCTATCGCCATTTGCAACAGGAACCGGTCCATCTTGAACACCCTATGGGCCGCAATGATCTTTTCCGCCACCAGTTCCGGCTCGCCAACGAAAAGGTTGCCGAGGGCAGAGCGTGCCTGATCAAAATGCGCCCGGTTCGTCGGCCCCCAGCCGCGCTCGCGCCCCAGCCTGTTCATCACCTCCGATTGTGGCCCGTAGAACTGATCGGCCGCAGCCTCCGTCGTATCGGCAATGAAGCCGTGGACGTTGATGCTTGTCTTCAGCTTCGTCGGATCGTGACCGGCATTCTCGCCGGCTTCGCGATAGAGATCGGCAAACGGCTTGAAGCGCGGATATTCCCCGCCGATGATGGCGATCGCCAGCGGCAGGCCGAGCGATCCCGCCCGGATGACCGATTGCGGCGTGCCGCCGACCGCGATCCACACAGGTAACTTCTCCTGCACTGGTCGAGGATAGACGCCATGCCCGTTGATCGGCGCCCGCATTTTCCCCTTCCAGCTGACCACTTCATCGTCGCGAAGCTTTAAAAGCAGGTCCAGCTTTTCGGTAAAAAGTTCGTCGTAGTCTCCCAGATCATACCCAAAGAGTGGAAAAGACTCGATGAATGACCCGCGCCCGGCCATGATTTCGGCACGCCCGCCGGAAATCAGGTCGACGGTCGAAAACTGCTGGAACACCCGGACAGGTTCGTCGGAACTCAAGACAGTGACGGAACTCGTCAGCCTGATGTTTCTGGTAATCGCCGCCGCCGCAGCAAGCACTGTCGAAGGCGACGAGATTGCATAATCGGGCCGGTGATGTTCTCCAAGCCCGAATACATCCAGCCCCACTTCATCGGCAAGTTTGATCTCCTCCAGGAGATTTTTCAGCCGTTTTGCACCTTCCTCGCCCTTATTAGGAGCGCTGGCATCCATGTCGCCGAATGTATGAAGCCCGAGTTCCATCGCATGGGTTCCTGTGATCCTTGCCCATGAGATAGAGAGCCGACGTGCCAAGCGCAAACCGTAAACCATCGAACTGATCATTCGAAAAATTCGATGGCTGCGTTGGAGTTGATGCGCCGCCTCAGGAAGAGGAATCAGATCATCAACCCGCCAGCCCAACACGCTGCGAAGATTCGAGAAAATCAGATCGTCTTCGCCACTTCGGCCATCTGCCCGGCAACGATGCCCCAGCCTTCCTCAAAACCCATTTGCTGATGCGCCTTCATGTCTGCTTCGTTCCAGTGAACTGCCGTCGCCGTATAGCGCGAGCGCCCGCTGCCGAGATCCTCGAATTCCAGAATGCCGGTCATGAACGGCTTTTCCGACGGGACCCAACCAGCAGTGAAGGCATCGGTGAAGACCAGCTTGCGGCCCGGAACGACTTCCAGATAAACGCCCGGATTGGGGATCCTTTCGCCGTTCGGTCCTTCCATCAGCACAAAACTCTCGCCGCCGGGGCGAAGGTCCGACCGTGCTTCCGTCACCTTCCACGGCAGCGGGCAGAACCATTCGCCAAACCGCTCCGGCGTCGTCCACACCTTGAAAAGCTTTTCGGCCGGCACGTCGAATTCGCGGATGATCTGCAGCTTGTAGATGGCCTCGCCCATATCCTGTCTCCCGTTTTCGTCAGCATCGCATTGGATGGTGAACCTAGGACGAGAAACGAAACGGAAAACCGACAAGGGCGGCGATTTTTCTCGCCGGCCTTTTTGTCTCACCGCAGATAATGGATATGCGGCCGCGCATGATGGGGGGATGTCTCCACCCGTGCATCGACGGAAAACACGTCTTTTAGCAATTTTTCGGTCACGATCTCCTCCGGCGCACCGGAGGCGACGATCCTGCCCTTCTGCATGACGATCAGCCGGTCGCAGAACATCGCCGCGTGATTGAGATCATGCAGCGCGATGATGCTGGTCATCGGAAGCCCCGAGACGAGCCGCATCAGGCTGATCTGGTGCTGGATGTCGAGATGGTTGGTCGGTTCGTCGAGGATCAGTTCCTTGGGCGATTGCGCCAGTGCGCGGGCGATCTGTGCCCGCTGCTTTTCACCACCCGACAGGCTCTGCCAGCGGTCGTTGCGCTTTTCCATCATGCCCGCGCGTTCCAGTGCCTGTGTCACCGCATCGTCATCCGCCTTCGACCAGCCGGAAAACATTGAGCGATGCGGAAAACGCCCGAGCTTGACCACGTCGATGACCTTGAGGTTGGAATTGGTCGTCGCATGCTGCTCGACGAAGGCAACGCGCTGCGCCATCGCGCGGCGACCGATGCTCTTGATATCCCGGCCCTCAAGCGTGACGCGTCCCGAATGCGGCTTCTTCAGCCCCGCAAGCAACCGCAGAAGCGAAGTCTTGCCGGAACCGTTCGGCCCCAGAAGCCCGAGCATCTTTCCGGGTTCGGCGGCAAAGGACACGTCGTCGAGAATGGTCTTGGCCCCGATCTTCCAAGTCAGATTGTCTGTCCTGATGCTCATGACACCCTCTGGAAGCGATAGAGGATAACCGCAAAGAACGGCACGCCGACAAGGGCGGTGACCACTCCGATCGGCAGGACTTGCTGCGGGATCAGCGCTCGCGAGGCGATATCGGCAAGAACCATGAAGATCGCGCCGACAATGGCGCAGGCCGGCAGCAGTCTGACATGCAGTGGTCCGACGATGAACCGCGCCGCATGCGGCACGACAAGCCCGACGAATCCGATCGTTCCGACCATGCTGACCACCGTCGCGGTCATCACCGCGGTGAGCGCGAAAAGCACGATCCGCGCAGCTCCGACATTGACGCCGAGCGAGGCTGCCGCCTCGTCGCCGAAGGCAAACGCATCGAGCACCCGCGCATAACAGAGGCAGACGATCAGCCCAAAACCGACGACCACCGAGACAAGCATGAATTCCGGCCAGCGCACGCCGCCAAAGCTGCCCAGCAGCCAGAACATCACGTCGCGCGCCTGCTGCGCGTTGCCGGACGTGGTGACAATATAAGAGGTTGCGGCATTGAAAAGCTGCGAAGCTGCGACGCCGGCAAGAATGGTGCGATCCGCGCCGCCCCGCGTGCCGTTGGACAGAAGCGCGACGAAGAAGAAGGCGGCGAAAGCACCGGCGAACGCCCCGGCAGAGAGCGACACCGTACCCGCACCAAGCCCAAGAATGACGATCGCCACGGCACCGGTGGAGGCACCGGCGGATATGCCGAGCACGTAAGGCTCGGCAAGCGGGTTGCGCAACAAAGACTGCAAGATTGCGCCCGACAGTGCCAGGCCCGCACCGCAGAAGGCCGCGACCAGAGCACGGCTCAGCCGGTAATCCCAGATCACCGTCTCATGGATGCGATTGAGCTCGATCGTCGTCCAGCCGAGCCGGTTGGAAATCGCCGCATAGGTCGTCGACAGCGGGATCGGCAGGTCGCCGATCCCTACGCTCACGCCGACCACCAGAGCGATGGCGGCAAGCGAGGCGAGCAGCAGGAAAAGCAGGGCGGCAAACTGCCGCCTTTGCGAAGGCACAAGGGTGTGCGCCTGTGTCACTTGATAAGACCGATTGCTTTGAGGTGCTCAGCCACCTGTTCCGCGCCGTAGAGTGTACGGATAGTTGGGTTCATCGCCTGGCCGTCCATCACCGCAATTGCCTTGTTCTTTACTGCCGACATCTGGCTCACGGCCGCATCGGTCGTCAGGAACTTCATCTTGGCTTCCGGCTTGTCGAGTTCCCACCGATTACGGTCCAGGCTCGCGATCACGATCACATCGGGATTGGCTGCGATGATGCTTTCCCAGCTCGCCGTCGGCCACTCCGCTTCCGCTTCGATGACATTCTTGCCGCCGAGCAGATTGGCGATGAAGCCGGTCGCCCCGTTCTTGCCGGCCAAATTGGCATCGCTGGTCGGCGATGGGCTGGAGAACCAGAAAAGATAGGTCAGCGGTTTTCCATTTGTTGAGACGCTGGCACGCAAGGCAGCTTCGCGCTCCTTGAAATCGGCAATGATTGCTTGGCCGCGATCGGCAACATCGAAAATTTGCGAAAGCTCGTCGATCTCCTTGTAGAGAAGGTCCATCGTCCACAGCTGATCGCGGCTCCCATACTGGTCCTTGGATTTTGCCGTGCTGAGACAAGTGCTTGGCGAAAGATAAGTCGCTACGCCAACCTTCTCGAAGTCCTCGCGCTTGGCGACCTTGCCAGTCGGCCCGACAATGCTGGGCAAAGCGGAGGCAGCGAAGTCAGGGTTCTCCGCAAGTACACTCTCAAATGTCGGGAATTCGACAGTCAGGAGCTTCACCTTGGCATTGGCCGCCTCAAGCTGCGGCAAAACCTTGCTTGGCCAGAATGCAGTGCCGACCATCTTGTCTTCGAGGCCGAGCAGCAGCATGATTTCCGCGCTGTTCTGGCCGAGTCCGACTGCACGTTCCGGCGCTTTTTTGAAGGTGACCGATGCACCGCAATTGTCGATCGTCAGCGGGTAATTGGTGGCGGCATTGGCCGATGTTGCGGCAAGCAAGCCGAGAGCCGCGCAGAAGCCGGATACGGCCAGAATGGACTTGGATACAGTCACGACGGTGTTTCCTGATTTATTGCGCGACAATGCGCCACCGCGCTATATCCACCAGCCCTAATCGAAACAAGACCATTTTCATCATCTTTTTTACCGCGACATCTCGCCATCACGACAAAATGCCGCATAAGCCACTTGTCGCTAAAACATATTTCCCTTATTCACCGCGCCGGGAGGAGCAACAAACAGTTTTGAGGTTCCCGTTGCCTTCCAGCAAGAACACCCCATCCAAAGCCTCTGCAGGCGGTCTCAACCTGAGCCGTCGCCAGCTTCTCGGTTCAGCAGCCGGCGGTGCGGCCGTCGTCAGCACCACTGCACTTCCCGCTTGGGCACAGGCAAGCGCCGACAAGACGATCGACGTCCTTCTCGTCGGCGGCGGCATCATGAGCGCCACGCTCGGCGTTCTGCTCTCCGAGCTTGAGCCGACCTGGCAGATCGAAATGATCGAGCGTCTCGATGATGTGGCGATGGAAAGCTCCAACGGCTGGAACAATGCCGGCACTGGCCACTCCGCTCTTGCCGAACTGAACTATTCGCCGATGGACACCAAGGGTAATGTGACTATCACCAAGGCCATCGAGATCAACGAAGCCTTCCAGATCACCCGACAGTTCCTGGCCCATCAGATCGACTCGGGCGTTCTGAAGGACCCACGGTCCTTCATCAACTCCACCCCGCACATGAGCTTTGTCTGGGGTGACAAGAATATCGAATTCCTCGGCAAGCGCTTCGAGGCGCTGAAGGCAAGCCCGCTGTTTGCCGGCATGCAGTTCTCGACAGATCAGGCAGAGATCGCCAAATGGGTTCCGCTGATGATCGAAGGCCGCGACCCGGCCCAGAAGCTCGCCGCTACCTGGAGCCCGCTCGGCACTGACGTCAACTTCGGCGAAATCACCACGCAGTATGTCACCTCGCTGAAGAGCCGCGATACGTTCAAGCTGCACAACAACTCGGAAGTCACCGCCATCGAGAAGAATGAGGACGGCACCTGGACCGTTTCCTTCGACGATACCAAGACCGGTGTGGCCGGTTCGATCAAGGCGAAGTTCGTCTTCCTCGGCGCAGGCGGCGGCGCGCTTCCGCTGCTGCAGATGTCCGGCATTCCGGAAGGCGACGATTACGCCGGTTTCCCGGTAGGCGGCTCCTTCCTCGTCTGCGACAACCCGGAAATCGTCAATCAGCACCTCGCCAAGGCCTATGGCCAGGCGGAAACCGGTGCTCCGCCGATGTCGGTTCCGCATCTCGACACCCGCGTCTTCGACGGCAAGCGTCACATCCTGTTCGGACCGTTTGCGACCTTCTCGACAAAATTCCTCAAGGACGGCTCGCTGTTCGACCTTCCCTCGACGATCACGCTCGACAACATCTGGCCGATGGCCAAGGTCGGCACCGACGAGTTCGCTCTCGTCCAGTATCTCGCCGGCCAGCTGATGATGTCCGACGAGGATCGTCTGGACGAACTGCGCAAGTATTTCCCGAACGCCAAGGCTGAAGACTGGCGTTTCTGGCAGGCAGGCCAGCGCGTGCAGATCATCAAGCGCGATGCCGAAAAGGGCGGCGTGCTGAAGCTCGGCACGGAAATCGTTGCTGCAGAAGATAGCACGATTGCAGCCCTGCTCGGCGCTTCGCCGGGTGCCTCGACCGCAGCCCCGATCATGCTCGACGTCCTGAAGAAGGTCTTTGCCGAAAAGCTGAAGACCCAGGAATGGCAGGACAAGCTGCACACGATCGTTCCGAGCTACGGCAAGAAGCTCCACGAGAACCCGGACATGCTGGCCCGCGAATGGGTGGCAACCGAAGAGCGCCTGCAGCTCGCCATCAAGGCCCCGACGATCGACCTGGCAGCCTACGGCCAGCCGGCAGCGACCGCCCCGGCCGGCGAAGTCAAAAAGGTTCCGGATATCGCGCTGTAAGCTACGGCATATCTAGATACAGACGAAACGGCTCCGCTCAGGCGGGGCCGTTTTGCTTTCCGGCTCGACGGGACTACCCTTCACCGTTCGAGAGCGAGTGACGGAGGGCGACCCATGAATGCGATCCATTTCGAGGCCGAGGTCATCCACTGGCGCGGCCCCGCCCCTTTCTTCTTCGCGCCGCTGCCGAAGGATGAGGCCGAGGAGATTGCCCGCCTGTCAAAACTCCTGACCTATGGCTGGGGCATGATCCCGGTCGATGTTACGATCGACAATACCGAATTCTACACTGCGCTCTTCGCCAGGGACGGCACCTATTTCCTGCCGCTCAAGGATGCGGTGCGCAAAAAGACCGGCATTACCGCCGGAGACGTCATCTCGGTTGCGCTGACGCTGCGTGCGCCGAAAACCTGATTGCACCCTCTGATCTCGGGGTGCCCTGGCGAGACGATCCGTGGTTGAATGATCTCATTGCAGGCAATCCGATATGTCCATCGAAATCGAGCGCCCAGCCACCATGACCTTTTCAGATCGCATATTCCGCCCCTTCGAGACCTTGATTCGGCCGCTGGATATTCCCTACAGGCCGCTTCCCTCAAAAGGCCCCTTCACCCTTCTCTGGCATTTCATCCGCATGTTCGGGCCGATCCTCGTTCCGATCGCCATCCTTGCCATGCTGGTGGAGGCAATCAACCTGTTCCTGATCTGGAGCCTCGGCACCATTGTCGACGGCGTGACAGCCAGAGGCGCCGCCGATTTCGTCCGCGAGGACTGGCCTCTGCTCGTCACCATGGCCGTGCTCCTCTTCCCGACCATTCCGCTCTTCGCCTTCATCGCCAACACACTCGCGTCCCAGATCGCCGGCGTCTGCCTTCCTGCAGCCATTCAATGGCAGGGGCACAAAGCGGTGGAGCGGCAGGACATCGCCTTTTTCCACGACCTGTTTGCCGGACAGGTCGCGACACGCCTGTCGCAGGTCGCATCCGCAGTCCAGCAACAGCTCGGCATCGCATTCCAGACCATCCCGCCCTTCATCGTCCAGTTCATCGGTACGCTCGTCCTGCTCGGCACACTGGGCTGGCAACTGGCGCTGATGGCGGTCATCTGGATGGCCGCGATCACGCTTATCACCGTCAAGGCCGTGCCGCATTTCGCCGAGCGCTCGAAAAAGACCGCGCGCCAGCGAAGCCTCGTCGTCGGCGCCATGACTGACCTCTATGCCAATATCCAGATGGTCAAGCATTTTGCTGCCGAGGACAGCGAGGCCGGCGCGCTGCGCAAGGTCTTCACCGAAACCATCGACAGCCAGCAGAAAGAACGGCGCGTCTACCTCATCACCCGCACGACGATGATTTCCGTCAATTCGCTGTTCTGGATCGCCATGCTGGCAACCGGCTTCTGGAACATGATGAGCGGAGGCATCACGCTTGGCCAGTTCATCGCCGCGCTTTATCTGGGCAATCGGCTGCAGGCCAATGGCGGCTCCTTTCTCGACATGTGCCACCAGGTCTTTCAGGCGGTCGGCACCTTACGCGACGCTATGCCGGTTATGACCACCCCGCCGACCGTTGTTGATGCCCCGGACGCCCCGCGCCTTGCGGTGAAAGACGGCGAGATCCGCCTCGACGGGCTCGGTTTTTCCTATAACCAGGACAAGCCGGTGATCGATGGTTTAAGCCTGGACATCGGCGCCGGAGAAAAGGTCGGGCTGGTCGGACTTTCCGGCGCGGGAAAGACGACACTGGTCAACCTGCTGCTGCGTTTATACGACCTGAAAAGCGGGGCGATCCGCATCGACGGACAGGATATCAGGCAGGTCACACAATCCAGCCTGCGCGAAAGTATCGGCGTCATCTCGCAGGATGTCTCGCTGCTGCACCGCTCTGTCGGCGACAACATCCGTTACGGCCGCCCGGACGCAACGGCCGAGGAGATCGAACAGGCAACCGCCGCCGCCCATGCGCATGACTTCATCGCCGAGCTCAAGGACAAGGAGGGCCGCACCGGCTACGACGCCTATGTCGGCGATCGCGGCGTGAAACTGTCCGGCGGACAGCGCCAGCGCATCGCCATCGCCCGTGTGCTGCTGAAGAACGCCCCAATCCTCGTGCTCGACGAAGCGACCTCGGCGCTCGACAGCGAATCCGAGGCGGCGATCCAGGAGAACCTGACCCAGGTGATGCAGGACAAGACGGTGATCGCCATTGCCCACCGGCTTTCCACCATCGCCAGCATGGATCGCATCGTCGTTCTGGATAAAGGCCGGATTGTCGAGACCGGCACGCCGGATGAACTTCTCGCGCAGGACGGGCTTTATGCGCGGCTGTGGAAACGCCAGACCGGCGGCTATATCGGCACCGACTAGAGCCTTTGCGCCACCGGTTCCTTCAATCGGTCCAGCTGCTGGCGGATATGGGCGCATTCGGCCGGCGAATTGGAGAGTGTGATTGCCCGGTCGAAGGCAATCTTCGCCTCCCCGCTCCTGCCGGCCTGCATCAGCAAGGCGCCGCGCACGCCGTGGAAATAAAAGTAGCCGTCGAGCTTTTCCGCAAGCGGCGCGATCAATTCCAGCGCCGCATCCGGCCCCTTGAGCTTGGACTGCGCAACAGCCCGGTTGAGCGTGACGACAGGTGATGGCGCAAGCTTTTCCAAAAGTTCGTAAAGCAGCGTGATCTCGCCCCAGTCGGTCTCGTCCGGATTGCTTGCGCGCGCATGCAAACCCGAGATCGCCGCCTGTACCTGATAGGGGCCGGGCTGGCGATGACGGATCGCCTTGTCGAGCATGGCAAGCGCTTCCGTGATCAATCGCCTGTCCCACAGGCTGCGATCCTGATCTTCGAGAAGAACGATCTGGCCCTCGCCGTCGAACCGGGCACCGGCACGCGAATGCTGCAGCAGCATCAGGGCCGTCAGCCCCATGATTTCCGGTTCTGCCGGAAAGATGCGCAACAGCAGCCGGACAAGCCTGATCGCTTCGTCACAAAAGGCGGCGGTCTCCGGATTGGTCGCGCCGGCAGAATATCCCTCGTTGAAGACGAGATAGATCATCGCCGTGACGGTCTTCAGCCGCTCGGCGCGTTCTTGGGCATCCGGTGTCTCGAAGGCAACAGCCCGCTCTCCCCTTTGGGCTTTCGCCACCCGCCCCTTGGCGCGGGTAATCCGCTGTTCCATGGCGCTTTCCGAAACGAGGAAGGCACGGGCGATCTGCTGCACCGTCAGCCCCGAGACGATCCGCAGCGCCAGCGCGATCTGCTGCGTGTTCGGCAAGTCCGGATGGCAACAGATGAACATCAGCCGCAGGATATCGTCGCGGTAATGCGCATTGTCGAGCCGGTCGGCGATATCTTCCTCCGCATCGGAAAGATCGGAAAACGCCGCCTCTTCTGGCAGCGGCTCGTTCCTCGCCCGTTTGCGGATCTGGTCGACGCCGCTATTGCGCCCGACAAAGATCAGCCAGGCGGCGGGGTCGCGTGGCGGCCCCTTGTCCGGCCATGTGCGAATTGCCCGGAGGCAGGCTTCTTGAAACGCCTCTTCCGCCGTATCGAGATCACGGAAATAGCGCAGAAGCGCACCCAGCGCCTGCGGCCGCGCAGCTATCAGCGCCAGTTCGATATAGGCCAGATCCGTCATGACGACCCGCCTTCCGCTGCTTTGATCTCGTTCGGATGGAAGACGTAGAACGGCCGGATCTCGTAGGAACTCGAGCCGGGATTGACCGCCGACAGTTCTTTCGAAAAGGCCACCGCCTCATCGAGACTGTCGAACTCTGCCGTATAAAAGCCGAGCAGCACTTCCTT
This sequence comes from Neorhizobium sp. UBA3556, assembly GCA_002376235.1. Taxonomy (GTDB): domain Bacteria; phylum Pseudomonadota; class Alphaproteobacteria; order Rhizobiales; family Rhizobiaceae; genus Neorhizobium. The sequence goes on from DFNX01000016.1 coordinate 943,153, forward strand.
CGTTTCGGCAAAAGGCCCGTCGAGCACCAAGGGCTCGTCCTTGCCCTTCCGGACAGTGGTTGCCGCCGTCGTCGGCATCAGCCGCCCGACCGGCCCAAGCTTTCCGGCCCTGGCGAGTGGCTCCTGCACCGCATGAAGCCTCTCCATGACGGCAGCCTCCTCTTCCTTCGACCAGGCAAAGACGGTCTCCTCGTGGGCGTAACACAGGATGGCATACAGCATTTCTCTCTCCTTCTCCCTTGGAAGACGAGAAGGTAACCGCCGATCCGACACTGTGCATCAGAAAATCGTCTCTTCTCTGGAAGGCCCTGACATCCTAGCTATAGGGCACAGCATTAAACTCGAGGAATTTCCATGACCGATCTTTCCGCCTTCCCGATCACCTCCAAATGGCCGCCGCAGGATTCGGGCGTGCTGCAGCTTTATTCGACCCCGACGCCGAACGGCGTGAAAGTGTCGATCATGCTGGAGGAAACCGGCCTCCCCTACGAGCCGCATTTCATCAATATCGGTGCCGACGAGACTTGGGGGCAAGAATATCTGTCGCTCAATCCCAACGGCAAAATCCCGGCCATCCTCGACCCGAATGGCCCAGGTGACAAACCGCTTGCCCTTTTCGAGAGTGGCGCGATCCTGATCTATCTGGCGGAAAAGACCGGCAAGCTTCTGCCCGCCGATCCGGCCAAACGCTACGAGACGATCCAGTGGGTGATGTTCCAGATGGGCGGCATCGGCCCGATGTTCGGCCAGCTCGGTTTCTTCCACAAATTCGCCGGCAAAGATTTCGAGGACAAGCGCCCGCGCGACCGTTACGCCAAGGAAAGCGCCCGCCTGATCCGCGTTCTTGAAACACGGCTGGAAGGTCGTGACTGGATCATGGGCGACGAATACACGATCGCCGACATTTCCATGCTCGGCTGGGTGCGCAACCTGATCGGCTTTTATGGCGCTGGCGAACTCATCGCTTACGACGAATTGAAGAACGTGCCTAAATGGCTGGAACGCGGCCTTTCCCGCCCGGCCGTTCAGCGCGGGCTGGAAATCCCGAAACGCCCCGCCTGATATCTCCTGACTTCACGACCGGCCTGCGCTATCTCCTTCCTGCATGATGGAGGAGATAGCCATGCCGCAGATGAAACTGCCCGCCGAAGGCGCCTGCCGCTGCGGTGAGGTGCGTGTAAAAATCAGCGCGCCGCCGATGATCACCATGGCCTGTCACTGCAAGGGCTGCCAGAAGATGAGCGCCAGCGCCTTCTCCTGCTCGGCCGCCATTCCCACGGCCGGCTTCGAAGTTACCTCCGGCGAACCGACAATCGGCGGCATCCATGGCGATGATATCCATCACTACCACTGCCCGCGCTGCAAGAGCTGGATCTTCACCCGCATGGTCGGCATGGACTTCTTCGTCAACCTGCGCCCGACAATGCTTGAAGATGCCTCATGGTTTGCCCCCTTCGTCGAAACCTATACCTCGACGAAATTCCCCTGGGCGCAAACCGGCGCCGTTCATTTGTATCCGGAATTCCCCCCGCTCGATGCATTCGAGGGGTTGATGAAGGAGTTTGCACAATGGAACAGCGCAATGAGCGGCAATACAGAAATATGACACTAATTACGGATATATATTAAGACTAATATTCAGTAACGCACCGGAAACCACGCCTCGATATTTGGCTGTGCCGCTGAGACGCTATTTATGAGATCGTAAATTATCGGACGCGAATATCCCCCAAGATTTATTGGGGGCATTCATGATATTGGGGCGTTTAAAGGCTTTCCGCACGGATGCGCGTGGAAACGTGAGCATGCTGTTCGGCCTGGCCATGGTGCCGCTGATCGCACTGGGCGGAGCAGGTGTCGATGTTGCCCGCTATGAGACGATCCGCGTCGAACTTCAGGACGGTCTCGACCGCGGTGTGCTTGCAGCCGCCTCGCTGAGCCAGACCCGCGAGGCCAAGGCCGTCCTCCAGGATTACCTGAAGAACCTGAGCTACGCCAATGATGTGACTCTCAATTTCGAGCGGCAGAACAGCGTCAACCAGCGCATCGTCAAGGCCTCGGCCAGCTACACGATCAACACGTCCTTCATCAAGCTTGTCGGCGTCGAGAAGCTGACGATCAACGCCGTTTCGACCGCGCAGGAAGCCAAGCAGAATATCGAGATGTCCCTGATGCTCGATATGTCCGGCTCGATGATCAACAACAACCGCATCAAGAATCTGAAGACGGCCGCAAAGACCTTCATCGACCAGATGGTGACCGACGAAACCAAGGACTACACGACGGTCAGCATCGTTCCCTATGCCGGCCATGTGAATGTCGGCGCGGCAGTATTCGACAAGCTGGGCGGTAAACGCGACCATTCCAATTCCTCATGTTTCGAATTGGGGGAGACGAATGCGGCCTATGGCGCCGACCCTATGGTCTTCAAGAATGCCGCGCAGGTTCCGCATTTCACCCACTGGAATTTCGGCAGAACCGATATGCGTCCCTGGTGGTGCCCGATGGAAAGCACCTCGATCACCTACCTGTCCAACGATGCAAAGGCATTGAAGAACAAGATCGACGCGCTGGAAATGCATGACGGCACCGGCACCCAGAACGCCATGCAATGGGGCTATACGCTGCTCAATCCCGCAGCCAAGACCGTCTTTGCGGCAGCCCTGGCGGCAGGCAAGATGGACAGCAAGTTCGCTAATCGTCCCGCAGCCTTCAACGATGCGGATACGATGAAAGTCATCGTGCTGATGACGGACGGGGCGATTACCGAACAGTTTCGCCCGAAGGACTATAGCCGCCCGGTCAGCCAGAAACCGGACAACAAGGAAATATCCTCCTCTTCGACCAACGCCACCCGTCTCGCCAATGTCTGCACCATGGCCAAGTCGAAAGGCATCATGATCTTCACCATCGGCTTTGAAGTGAGCGGCAATGCAACGACGCAGATGACCAACTGCGCCACCAGCCCCGCCCATTATTATCCGACGTCCGGCTCGAACATCACCGATGCCTTCAGGTCGATCTCCATCTCGATCAAGAAGCTGAGGCTGACCCAGTGATCGACCGCCTTCGTCATCATAGGATGGATCAAAGCGGCAGCGCCGCCGTCGAGTTTGCGCTGCTGGTCCCGCTGGTCCTCGCACTGCTGTTTTCCGTGCTTGAGGCCGGCTGGATCATGACGCAATCGATCATGCTCGACCGTGGCCTCAGCCGTGCATCGCGCGCCGTGCAGATAGGTTCGACATCGATGACCTATACCCAGTACAAGCAGAAGGTCTGCGCGGAGGCGTTCATCCTCGCCAATTGCGAAAAAGCGCTAAGGCTCGAACTGACGCCGATCGACACCGCGGCGGATTTCCCGGCCACGGATACGCCCTGTGTCGACCGAAGCGTGGCGATTGACCCCGTCACGAGCTACCAGTCCGGCAAGGCTTCACAGCTCGTCTTCGCGCGCGCCTGCTTTGTCGTCGATCCGATGACACCCGGCATCGGTTATGGCCTCTCCGTGCCCAAAGACACTACCGGCGCCATGCGCCTGACCTCCAGCTTCGCATTCGTCAACGAGCCGACATGACCAGACAGTCTCCAGCCAAGCGCCTCCTGGCGAACACAGCCGGTACATCCGGCATCGAATTCGCCCTGACGGTACCGATCATCATCCTTCTGTTTCTCGGTGGCGCGACGCTTTACGACCTCCTGCGCTCCTATAACCGCATCGTCGAAGCCAATGGCATCGTCGCCGATATCGTCGCGCGCCAGATGACGATGGATGACGCCCTTTTCGCCAAGACCTATGGCGCCTTTGCCGCGTTGCAGGCAGACAAGTCCATGCCCAACGCACTGCGCGTCACAAGCGTCATCTGGGAAGATGGAAAATACACGGTCGACTGGACAAAAAAGGCAGGAACCACGGCTTTGCTTTCAGAGCAGAAGCTGGACGCGACGACTTTGCCGACAATCCCCTCCGGCGACTCTGTCATCTTCGTCGAAGGCGTAACGCAATACACCGCGCTCGCGGCACTTTTCGGTTTCGGAACCGTCACCTATTCGGAAAACGCATTCACCCGTCCGCGTTTCACCGCCTATGTGAAAGGCTCCTGATTGCTATCACAATGGCTGGAGCCCGGAGTTTGGAAAAGCCCTGCCGCAATTCGTATATTGTCAATTTCTATATTCAAAACAGAACATTACAACCATCCACTCAAACCACATTCACCCCTTTGTGACTGCCGTCATCATCGAATTGACACACAAATTAACCTCTCGCTAACTGTGCCGGCCTTCTATGGCCTTTCAGTTTGCTCAAGGCCCATCTCCCGGGCCTGTTCGCGTTTTTTGTGGAGATATCATGCGCACCAAATCTGCAGCTCTTGCACTCGCCCTCACCCTCGTCTCGGCTACTGCTGCCACTGCTGCACAGCCCACCCGGATCAAGCAGTTCGAAGCCTGGGGCGTTTATTCCTACAGCAATAACGGCCAGAAGAGCTGCTATGCCCTTTCCGTTCCAACCAACTCTGCTCCTGCAAGCGTCAATCACGGCGACAATTTCTTCCTGATCTCGCCGCAGGGCCAAGCCTATATGCCCCAGGCGATCATGGGTTACGCCTTGAGGCAGGGCTCTGATGTCAGGGTTTCCGTCGACAATCAGCAGTTCGATCTTGCACCGCGCGAAAACACCGCCTGGGTGCGTGACCAGAGCCGCGAGCCGGCGCTGGTAAGCGCAATGCGCGGCGGCAGCCGGATGACGGTGCAGGCGACCTCTGGCCGTGGCACGAACACCAACTACACCTATTCGCTGAGCGGTGTGACTGCCGCGCTGCAGGAAGTGAGCAAGTGCCGCTGATCTCAGCGACCTGAGCAGCAGCGAAACGGAGCCGCATCCTGAGATGACACGGACAAGAACTCGGCAACGCTTCGTCGCCGTCATGCTCGCGGCTGCGCTCGGCTTGTCGCTCGCAGCCCGGATAGAAGCCAGCGAAGACCAGTCGGCCAAAATCCACTCGACAAGCGCCGCCGCCAGCCTTGGCGCCGGCTTCAGGACAGGCAGGGTGACGGGGTATCCCGTCCCCCGCTTTGTTTCCATCAAGTCCGCCAACGCCCATATGCGCATCGGCCCATCGACCGACTATGCGACGAACTGGGTCTATTCGGCTCGTGGATTGCCGCTCGAAATTATCGAGGAATTCGGTAACTGGCGGCAAGTCAGGGATGCGGACGGAACCAGCGGCTGGATGTTCGCCCCTCTCCTGTCCGGCCGGCGCACGGCAGTCGTCGGCCCCTGGATGGCAAAGTCGGTCAGGCTGCACAACGAACCCCGCTCATCGTCAGCGGTGATTGCAAAACTCGCTCCGTCGGTGCGGCTGAATATCAGCAACTGCGATGGCTCATGGTGCAACGTGTCCCTGCAGACCCGCCGCCTGTCGGGTTATGTCTCCCAAGCGGATCTGTGGGGCGTCTACCCGCACGAACGCGTGGAATGATCCGCTTACCGAACCACGAAGCAATCGATCGATCGCGTCTGTAACAACGAGCAGGCCTTCGTCGCGCTGTCGCGATCGGCAAAGCCTGTCAAACGTGCGCGAAAGATTTCACGGCCACCAGAGCTTGATCCCCGGACGCTCGGTGCGATCTGGCCGAAATCGGCAAGCAGCGGCAGGGCGGAATTGAGCACACCCACAGCAGCAGCCTGGCTTCCGGCTGCAGCGATCTGAATATCCCAAAGCGGCCCACCCTGCTGGATCATGTTCTGCACCGGTGCAGCCTGCGGAACCGTTGCATAAGGCGTCACGCTCGCAGCGCTTGCCCTTGTTCCGCCGATAATAGTCTCCGTCCGCGCCCGAGGGATCGGTGCATTGGATGCGAATGCGGCAACGCCCTCGCCTGAGCGTTTCTGCTGACCCGAAGTTGCAACAGCAACGCCGGACAGACCGCCCCCCGGAACGGACTGATCGAGCAGTTCGGCCATGCGCTTATCGCGCTGGCGCGCCGTCTTGCCGCCGAGCACGACACCGATATAGCGCCGCCCGTTGATCACCACCGCACTGGCAAGATTATATCCCGAAGCGTTGACGAACCCCGTCTTGATGCCATCCATGCCCGGATAGCGATACATCAGGTTGTTATGGCCCTTGATCGTGCGGCCGCGAAAGCTGAAGGAGCGTTGCGAAAAGATCTTGTATTCCCGGGGATAGTCGCGGATCAGCGACATCGCCATCACCGCCATGTCTCGCGCCGTCGTGATCTGCGCCCTATCCGGCAGGCCGGATGCATTGCGGAACACGGTGTTGCGCATGCCGAGTTGGCGCGCCTTTTTCGTCATCAACACGCCGAAACGCTCTTCGGAGCCGCCAAGATGATCGCCCATGGCGGCGGCAGCGTCATTGGCGGAGCGGATCGCCATGCCATAAACTGCTTCGCGCACGGTGATCGTCTGGCCGGCAGGAACGCCGAGCTTGAAGGGAATTTTCGACGCCGCATTGCGGGTCATCACGATCTTGTCGTCCCAGCGAATGCGGCCGGTGCGCAATGCCTCGAAGGTGAGGTAGAGCGTCATCATCTTGGTCAGCGAAGCCGGGTGATTGAGGGTCTCGGCATTCTGGGACGCCAGAACCTTTCCGCTCTGCACATCATAAATGTAATGCGCATAGCCGGCCTCCGCCGTACGGCCGATTGAAAGAAAGGCGCCTGCCATGAACACGAACGCCATGATCCGCCGGATTAGAAGCATCTGCTCCCCCTCATTACTGCGGCCCATGAATACTGACCCAACATGGTGCGAAAATGACCTGATACGAAATTAAATCAAGTTCTTGACCTATGGTTAATCCGCCGCCCCACAGTTCCTTTCAGTTATAGGAATACCGATCATGTATCACAATAAAACAAGGGCTGTGAATGATCGCATTTTAATGATTTGGTTAACCTGAACTTTAAAGCCAACTTTCTAGCTTGCGCCCGAATCCAATCTCCAGAGGAGGAAAGCTCGGAATGACTCCGATGTCTTCGAGGCTGACCCGAATGGTACAAACGTCCCTTACCATCAAGGTCTTCACAATCTGCTTCGTATCCGTCCATGTGCCACTCTTGGTATTCATCGCCTATCTGGCGGGAGGATACGCGGCCAAGGCCGAGCCTGTCCTGCTTCTGCTCCTTGGCGCCACTGTGGCCGGAACTGCCATATGTCTCTTGAGCCTGTGGTGGATGATCCGCCCCTTACGCCAATTGGCATATGCCATTAGGAATTACCGCGCGAACGGCACACCCGTTCGCGTTCAGGTGACCAGCAAGGATGAAATCGGCCTTCTGGCATCGACCGTGACGGATATGGTCGCGGAAACAGAAGCCCTGATGACCAAGCTGCGCCATCAGGCCATGACGGATCTTCTGACTGGCCTCGGGAACCGTCGCTGGCTGAACGAACGGGCAGCCGAAGAACTGTCGCGCGCCGAACGCCAGGGAGAGCCGCTGTCGATCATCGTGCTGGACCTCGACCGGTTCAAGGGCATCAACGACGGTCACGGTCACGAAACCGGCGACCGGGTGCTGGTCGCAACCGGGGAAATCGTCAGAACCTGCCTGCGCTCCTATGATCTTGCGGCCCGTATCGGCGGCGAGGAATTCTGTATCCTTCTGCCCCGCACCTCTCTTGATGAGGCGGAATCAATCGCAGAACGGCTGCGCACGACATTGGCGGCGACCACCGTGCCGCCGCTGCGGCAAGGGCGGATGACGGCGAGCTTCGGCATCTGCGCCGCCAGCGCCGGAGACCGCCTGCCCGACATGCAGTTGCGCGCAGACTTCGCCCTCTACGAGGCAAAGCGTGATGGCCGCAACTGCATCAGGCGCGCCCATGACAGCAATGCCGACGAGGCGATTGCATCCGCCACACTCGCGCCCGTCAAGACCCCATCCCCGGTTAACGGCACACATATCCTCTGAAGCCCTCAACCTGCGGCAACTGACCGTTGCCAGATTAGCAACTTTGCGCATAACGTTCATGCTGCGGTGAGGGAGAACACCGCGTTTACGCGTTCAATACGCGCGGTCATGGGGAGGAACAGCATGAACAGATCCGTGGTCGTCACCGGCTCCACCAGCGGCATAGGCCTCGGCATCGCGAAGGCATTCGCGGCCGAGGGGGACAATGTGATCATCAACGGTTTCGGTGAAAAGGATGAGATCGAGGCGATCCGCGCCTCGCTCCATGCCGCGGGCGCCGGTACGGTGCTTTATCATCCGGCCGACATGACGAAACCGGCCGATATCGAAGACCTTATCCTGAAGGCACGAGACAGCTTCGGCACGGTCGATATTCTCGTCAACAATGCCGGCATACAGCATGTGGCAAGGGTCGAGGAATTCCCGCCGGAAAAATGGGATCAGCTGATCGCCATTCTCCTGTCATCGGCCTTCCACACGATGCGCCACGCAATCCCGCTGATGAAAGCCACAGGCAAGGGCCGGATCATCAATGTCGCCTCCGCCCACGGCCTCGTCGCCTCCCCCTTCAAGTCGGCCTATGTCGCCGCCAAGCACGGCATCATGGGCCTGACCAAGACGGCGGCGCTGGAGCTTGCGCAGGAAAACATCACCGTCAACGCGATCTGCCCCGGCTTCGTGCTGACGCCACTGGTCGAAAGGCAGATCCCCGATCAGGCGCGCGAAAAGGGTATCAGCGAGGAGAAGGTCAAAGACGAGGTGATGCTGCGCCTGCAGGCCACCAAGGAATTCGTCGGCATAGACGAAGTGGCGGCCACCGCGATCTATCTCGCCAGCGATGCGGCAAGGAGCATCACTGGCACGCATATCTCCATCGACGGCGGCTGGACGGCGCAGTAAGGTATACGGCCCGAGAACAGCCCAAATGGCGACCGGGTGATTCTTTGACTGGGAGCCGGCAACGGCGGACGAAGGAGACCGATGAATTCAGCCATCCGCTTCATCCTCAACGGCGAGGACGTGACCCTTGGAGATTTTTCACCCACGGACACGCTTCTGGATCATCTCCGCCTGACGCGGCGGTTGACGGGTACGAAGGAAGGATGCGCCGAAGGCGATTGCGGTGCCTGCACCGTGCTTGTCGGCCGGCTGACGGAAACCGGCCTGCGTTATGAAGGCGTCAATGCCTGTATCAGGCTCTTAGGCTCGATGCACGGCACCCATGTCGTGACGATCGAGCATCTGGCGGCATCGGACGGAACCCTGCATCCCGTGCAGCAGTCAATGGTCGACTGTCATGGCTCGCAATGCGGCTTCTGCACACCGGGCTTCGTCATGTCGCTTTACGGCCTGTGGCTTTCCAACGAAAACCCGAGCCGCGCTGAAATCGAAAGCGCGCTGCAGGGCAATCTCTGTCGTTGCACGGGTTATGAGCCGATCGTCAAGGCTGCGGAACAGGTGGCGAAGGCGCGGCCGAGTTCACTCTTCGACCCCTTGGAACGTGACCGTACCGAGATCATGGCAAAGCTCTGGTCGATCCGCTCGGCCATGGAAACCGTCGTTATCGAAAAGGACGGCGCGCGCTCCATCATCCCGGCATCGATCGAAGCTTTCGCCGAGGCGCTGACAGACGAACCGCAAGCCACCATCGTCGCCGGCGCGACCGATGTCGGCCTGTGGGTGACGAAACAGATGCGCAAGCTCGACCCGGTCATATTCATCAATCACCTCCCCGAGCTGCAGACCATTACTGTCGAGCCAAGCGGCATCACCATCGGTTCCGGCGTGAGCTACGCCGAGGCGCATGGTTTCCTCGAAGCCGTCATCCCCGCCTTCGGCGCACTGATCGACCGTATCGGTGGACAGCAGGTTAGGAACGCGGGCACGATCGGCGGCAATATCGCCAACGGCTCGCCGATCGGCGACACGCCGCCGCCGCTGATAGCACTGGGCGCAACGCTGACGCTGCGTTCCCATTCCGGCCGCCGCACCATGCCGCTCGAAAACTACTTTCTGGCCTATGGAAAACAGGACCGCATGGCCGGCGAATTCGTCGAAAAGATCTTCGTACCGAAGCCGCCGGAGGACAGCCACTTCGCTGTCTACAAGATTTCCAAACGCCGCGACGAGGATATTTCAGCGCTTTGCGGCGCCTTCAACCTGACGCTCGACATGGACGGCCATGTGGAAACTATCCGCATCGCCTTCGGCGGCATGGCAGCCACCCCGCAACGTGCGGCGAATGTCGAACAGGCGCTGATCGGCAAACCCTGGCGATGGGAGACGATCGCCGCCGCACGTGAGGCCTTCGATCAGGATTACCAGCCGCTGACCGACTGGCGGGCAAGTGCCCAGTATCGCAGCCTGACGGCCAAAAACCTGCTCATCCGCTTCTTCCTGGAAACGGCGGGCGCGCCTGCGCAATTGCAGCGGTTCGAGATGGAGGAGGTGTGATGATGGACAAGACCTCCTTCGAGATGAAGCCTGCGATCGACGGCCCGATGCATAAGTCGCGCAAGCATGATTCAGCACATAAGCATGTCACCGGAACTGCCGAATATATCGACGACATTCCCGAACCGGCGGGCACCCTGCATGGCGGGCTTGGCCTTGCCGACCGGGCGCATGCAAAAATCCTCTCCGTCGATCTCGATGCCGTTCGCGCCGCCCCCGGCGTTGTCTGGGTGATGACGGCGGATGACATACCCGGCGCAAACGATGTCGCCTCAACCGGCAAGCATGACGAACCGTTGCTGGCAACCGATCTCGTCCAGTTCCACGGCCAGCCGATCTTTGCGGTTTTTGCCGAAACGCGTGATCAGGCCCGCCGTGCGGCAAGGCTTGCGAAGATCGAATATGCCGACCTGCCGCACTGGACCGATATCGACAGTGCGCGGGAAAACGGCGCGCCGCTCGTAACCGACCCGATGACGCTCAGGCGCGGCGAGCCGGAAACCGAGATCGAGAAACCGCCGCTTCGAATTCAGGCCTCGATGAATATCGGCGGCCAGGAACATTTCTATCTCGAAAGCCACATCGCCTTTGCCATTCCCGGCGAGGACGAAGACGTGACCGTCTGGTCCTCCACCCAGCATCCGAGCGAGGTTCAGCACATGGTGGCGCATGTGCTGGGCGTCCCCAACCACGCGGTGGAAGTCAAAACCCGCCGCATGGGCGGCGGTTTTGGCGGCAAGGAAACCCAAAGCAACCAGTTTGCGGCTCTCGCCGCCGTCGCAGCGAAAAAGCTGAACCGCGCGGTAAAATTCCGCCCCGACCGCGACGAGGATATGTCGATCACCGGCAAACGGCACGATTTCCGCGTCGACTACGATGTGGCCTTCGATGAAAAAGGCAGGATCCACGCGGTCGATGCGACCTATGCCGCGCGTTGCGGTTATTCCGCCGATCTCTCCGGCCCCGTCACCGACCGCGCCCTCTTCCATGCCGACTCGAGCTATTATTATCCGCATGTGCGCCTGACCTCGCAGCCGTTGAAGACGCATACCGTCTCCAACACCGCCTTTCGCGGCTTTGGTGGCCCTCAGGGCCTGCTCGGGGCTGAACGCATCATCGAGGAAATCGCCTATGCCGTGGGAAAAGATCCACTCGATGTGCGAAAACTGAACTTTTACGGCCAGCGCGGATCGGGCCGCACCGTGACGCCCTATCATCAGGATATCCATGACAATGTCATTGCCCGCATCGTCGATGAACTGGAAGCTTCGTCCGATTACAAAAAACGACACAAGGCGATCCTGAAATTCAACGAAACAAGCCCCGTCATCCGCAAGGGCATAGCGCTCACGCCGGTCAAATTCGGCATCTCCTTCACCATGACCGCCTATAATCAGGCAGGTGCGCTGGTGCATGTCTATTCGGATGGCTCGATCCATCTGAACCACGGCGGCACCGAAATGGGCCAGGGCCTCTATACCAAGGTGGCGCAGGTCGTGGCAGATTGTTTCCAGGTCGATATCGACCGGGTGAAGATCACCGCGACGACGACCGGCAAGGTGCCGAACACGTCTGCAACCGCCGCCTCCTCCGGCTCGGACCTCAACGGCATGGCCGCCTATGACGCCTGCCGCCAGATCAAGGAAAGGCTGATCGAGTTTGCCGCGCGCCAGTGGCAAGTCAATCGCGACAGGATCGAGTTCCTGCCGAACCGGATAAAGATCGGCAGCGAGATCGTGCCCTTCGATACCTTCATCAAGGCCGCCTATTTCGACCGGGTGCAACTCTCGGCCGCCGGCTTCTACAAGACGCCGAAGATCCACTGGGATCGCGCCGCCGGCCGCGGCCATCCCTTCTATTATTTCGCCTATGGCGCTGCGGTCTCGGAGGTCTCGATCGACACGCTGACCGGCGAATATATCGTCGAGCGTACCGACATCCTCCACGACGTCGGAAAGTCGCTCAACCCGGCGCTTGATATCGGCCAGATCGAAGGCGCTTTCGTGCAGGGCATGGGCTGGCTGACGACAGAAGAACTGTGGTGGGACGCCAAGGGCAGGCTTCGCACCCACGCCCCCTCGACCTATAAAATCCCGCTCGCCTCCGACCGGCCAAAGATCTTCAACGTCAAGCTCGCCGAATGGTCGGAAAACGCCGAACCGACGATCGGGCGCTCCAAGGCGGTCGGCGAACCGCCCTTCATGCTGGCTATCTCGGTTCTCGAAGCGATCTCCATGGCGGTGGCGAGTGTCGCCGATTACGCCGTCTGCCCACGCCTCGATGCGCCCGCGACACCGGAACGGGTTCTGATGGCTGTGGAGCGGATGAAAGCCGTATAGAAAGCCACCGAAAAACACGTCGATATTTCCTCGAAAAGGCCTATTTTAAAGGGCGAGGAGCGACATATCGAGGAGGCAGAAAATGACCGTCACCATCCGTGCCGAACGCCCGGGCGATGAAGACATCATTCACGAACTGACCCAGGCTGCATTCGCGCCAATGCCATACAGTGCAGGGACTGAAGGCGCGATCATTCGCGCGCTTCGCGCCAATGGCGAGCTCGCCTTGTCACTGGTGGCGGAAGAGGATGGCGAGATCATCGGTCATGTCGCCTTCTCGCCGGTCACCATCGGCGGCCATTACGATGACTGGTTCGGGCTTGGACCGATTTCGGTAAGGGCAGACAGGCAGAGACAGGGTATCGGCCACGCACTTATCCGCGAAGGTATCCATAAGCTGAAGGCGCTGGGCGCCAAGGGCTGCGCCCTGGTAGGCGATCAGGCGGTCTACCGGGGGGTCGGCTTCGTCAGCGAGGGAGAACTGACCTATGAAGGTGTGCCGGATATCTACGTACAGCACCTGACACTCTCGGGCCATGCGCCCCACGGGGTGCTCGCCTTTTCATCGGCTTTCGCAGTGAAGGGCTGAAGCACCGTTCAGGATGCAAGCGCTTCCTGTTCCTGAATCTCGGTGGAAACCAACCGGTCACGGCCTCCGCGCTTGGCATCGTAGAGCGCCTTGTCGGCCGATGCGATCATGTCGGAAAAATCCGCGAGCCCCGGCGGGGCAACCGCGAGACCGGCGCTGACGGTAAAATTGGCGGACGGGAACCCTTCCCACTTGAAGTCCCTGGCCGTGAAATTGGCCCTGATCCGCTCGACGATCGCGATTGCGGCCGTGTGTTTCAGGTTCGGCAGGAACAACACGAATTCTTCACCGCCCCAACGCCCGGCAATATCCGTCGCGCGGATGGAGTTTCGCAGCACCTCGGAAAAGCTCGTGATGACCTCGTCTCCCGCATCATGCCCGAAGCGATCATTGACGGCCTTGAAGCCATCCAGATCGAAGATCACCATGGAAGAGTAATTCGCAATGTTCGCGCTGACGCTTTGCAGCACATTGGCGCGAAACGCGCGCCGGTTGAAAAGGCCGCTCAACGTGTCGGTTTCCGCCAGACGCTTGAGATCGTTCTGGTAGCGGACATTATCGGAAATATCGCGGATGACGGCAACCATCATCGGCGCACCGGCAGCAGCCGTCCTTAAGATAGTGATACCGAGATTGATCTCGGTCCCGTCCTTGTGGCACCCCACAATGGTGGCGCTTCTCTGGCCCATATATCGGGCATCGGTATTACCCGATTGGAAACTGGCCACGAGCTTCTGATGAAAACCTTGAACTCGTTCCGGCAACAGGACTTCCAGAGGTTTATCCAGTAGTTCTCCAGGCTGCCAGCCGAAGATGCTTTCGGTCGCAGGATTACAGAGCCGAATAATTCCATGGTCATCGATGCCGATAATACCATCGGCGATTTCAAAGACGATCTTGCGGTAAAGGTCCTGGGAGGCAGGTATCAGCGAGGCAATCGATGCTCTCTTGGTCATAGTATCCCGTCGCTCAGTGCGAAAACCAAAAATTCTTAGCAAAAGTCAATCTGACGAGATGCGACAACTAGGCCTAAATTACTTATATATTTTTAATAGATTTGCGTCCTGCCTCGAAGAAGATCACAAGCTTCATCGTCACAATAAAAAACCTGTGATGCAGCCATGGCGAAGATGCTATGAAACATCCCATGAGCGCCCCATCCCTCCTGGCCTTTCTCAAAGGCAACAGAACGGTTCTCGTCGAGGTGATCGAGACCAAAGGCTCGACGCCACGCGAAGCGGGAACCTATATGCTTGTCGCAGACGAGGCGATCTGGGGTACGATCGGCGGCGGCCAGTTTGAATACATGGCCATAGACAATGCACGCGCGATGCTGAATGGCGCGGGCGAAACTCTAATGGATATTCCGCTCGGCCCTGAAATCGGCCAATGCTGCGGCGGCCGCACAAAACTCCGCTTCACCGTCGTGACACCACCCGTCGCGGCATTGCTGGAGCGTCGCCTGCTCCGGGAGAGCGATGAGCGTCCTGCGGTCTTCCTGTTCGGTGCTGGCCATGTCGGTCTGGCACTCACACAAGCGCTTCTCCCCCTGCCCCTTGCAGTAACCGTCATCGAGACACGCCAGGATGCATTCGAAACCCTGCCCAAGGGCGTTAAATCACGTCTTGCGGCCATGCCGGAAACCTGCGTGGACGAGATCCCGCCCGGCGGCGCAGCCGTCATCCTAACCCACGACCACGCGCTGGATTTCCTCATCGCCGAACGCGCCTTGGCAAGACACGACCTCAGCTATGTCGGCATGATCGGCTCCGCCACCAAACGCGCTACTTTCTCGCATTGGCTGACCAGGCAGCAGGATGAGATCGACTGTCGCGGCGGCACCTTGCAGGTCATGATGTCGAGGCTGATTCTACCGATCGGTGGGGGGATGGTCAGGGATAAACGTCCCGAAGTCATCGCCGCACTGGTAGCGGCCGAGTTGCTGCAACGGGTTCCACTCACCGCCCCCAGTGTCTCGTCAGAGCGGCAGATCGCGGCCGATTGACCGACGCTTAGCCTGCCAGAAACCTTCAACACGTCCCTTCATCCGCTCATCGATAGCGAGATCGACACGCAGGTCCTCGGGCAGGCCGGGAATGGTCGCCCTGTCTGCACGCCCGAAATGGCGAAGGAGCTTTCCGGCAAGGACGGCAATACGCATCCGGACCGGGTGCCGCCCCAATGACGGCGCTTGCTGAAAGATAGGTACGGAATGTCCATCTGCGGGCAGCATGTCTTGCTCCACATTGTTCGTTGATATTGTTTTGATACCGCCAGAAATGCCGGCGATTGCGGGAAATTTCCAATTCGAATATGGTCTGCAGCGATAAAGAGACCTTATCGCTCAAGGGCATTCCGATGAAGCTGTCGCGCCAGTTGCCGCTCAATGCGTTGAGGGTTTTCGAAGCCGTCGCGCGGCTGAGGAATTTCACCCGGGCAGCGGAAGAACTCGGCATGACTCAGACCGCCGTCAGCTACCAAATCAGGCTTCTGGAAGAGCATCTCGCAACCGCCGTCTTCATCCGCAAGCCACGCGCCCTGCAACTGACCGAAACCGGCGCGCAGTTGCTGCCAAAAGTGTCGGAAGCCTTCTCACTTCTGTCCGACGCTATGGGAGAGGCAAGGCACTCGGTTGGCGAGACGCTGGAGATCCAGTCACCGCCGACCTTCGCCTCTCACTGGCTGTCACGGCATCTCGGTGATTTTCAGCGCAAGGCGCCGCATCTCAGCCTGCGCCTGATCCGCAACATGGCGCCGGACGACTGCGATCGTATTCCCAATGACATCGCTATCCGCATCGACTCTAAACCTTGGGACGGGCTGGTCTGCCACGAACTGCTGCAACTGCAATATACGCCGATGCTGCATCCGAAACTGGCTGAAAGCATCGGCGAAATCCGCCAGCCTGCCGATCTTCTACGCCTTCCATGGATTTCAGACACCAATGACATCTGGACCGGCTGGTTCGACACGCTGGGGCTCGATCCGAGCCGTATCCGGCATGCCAATCTCGACACGTTTGGTGCGCTCGACCTGAAGGCCAATGCGGCGATTGCCGGCCATGGCGTGGCGATGCTCAGTCCCTTCTTCTGCGCCGAGGAGCTGGCCTCCGGCCGCCTCGTCCAGCCCTTCGACTGCTGCGTCGGGGACGGCAAGAGTTATTGGCTGGTCTATCCGCAGGCCCGTCGCAACGCCCCGAAGGTCCGTGCCTTCCGGGAATGGATCGAGACGACGCTCGCCCGCGACCTTGCTGCTCGCGGGCTTGAAGCCTTCGCATCAACCGACACGCCCACCCCAGCCTGAACCTCGCCCATTACAGGAAATGCGGCGGCTGGTCGATCATGTCCCAGGCGACAGATCGCGCGCGCCGCTCCACAGTGCTTGGTGACACCCGCCCGTCAAGCATGCCGAGGTCGCGCCGCTCATGGTCGCTCAATGCGCTGTCATCGACATGGTTGACCACGCGGGAACGCTGTTCGGTGGTGATTTTCAAGCGCAGAAGGCCTGCCAGCAAACCATGGGTCATGGCTGCATCTCCTTGTATGACCATCGCTGAATTGATGTCTATGATTGGAATATGCGCCGTATTATATATGATTTCCAACGAAACATCTGTCTGCATGCATCAAGAGAACTGATCCATGAAAATGTCGAAGCAATTTCCGCTGAACAGCCTCAGGGTTTTCGAGGCGGCGGCGCGACGCATGAGTTTCACCAAGGCTGGAGAGGAGCTCGGTCTGACTCAGACGGCGGTCAGCTATCAGATCAAGCTTCTGGAAGACACGCTCGGCGAACAGTTGTTTCTGCGCCGCCCGCGACAGGTGACGCTGACGGATGCGGGCGTGCGGCTGGCACCAAGAATATCCGAGGCCTTCGGCCTGATGGATGAAGCTCTTTCCGGCATGAAGGACCATTCCGACGGCACGCTCATCATCCACACGACGGCTACCTTCGCCTCGCGCTGGCTGGCCTCGCATCTGGGCACGTTCCAACTGGAAAATCCGGGCATTGCCGTCCGGCTCGAAACCTCGCAGGACGTCGTGGATTTCACCCGCACGGAGGCGGATGTCGCGATCCGCAGCGGCAGCGGCCAATGGCCGGGCCTGAAGGCGCATTTCCTGATGAAAAGCGATTTCACCCCGATGCTGAGCCCCACGCTGGCTCAGACGATCGGCGGCGTGAAGGAGCCGGCCGATATTCTGAAGCTCAGGATCATCGATCCCGGCGACATCTGGTGGTCGCACTGGTTCGCCGCCGCCGGCCTGCCCGAGGAAGAGCTGCAGGGACGGCCGATAAGCCGCTTCGGCGCGCAGACATTCGAAGCCGCCGCCGCAGTCGCCGGTCAGGGCGTGGCGATCCTGAAACCGGAATTTTATGCCGACGACGTGGCACTCGGCCGCCTGATCCAGCCATTCGACCTGAGGGCGACGGATGGCAGCGACTATTGGTTCGCCTATCCCGAGGCGCGCAGGCATTCAAAGAAAATCACCGCATTTCGCGACTTCCTGCGTAAGACGATGCCGACATTCAGGGATTGAAACAGGCGGAAGCCTGTCAGAAGCCCATGTCAGGCGCATAGAAACAGCGCAGCGTATCCTCGGTTGGATAGAGGCAGAGGTGATATTCCTCATCCTTCGAGCGACGCGCCTCGCTTTGCGGCATGGTGAAGTGATGCGGCCGCGTGATCAGCCGGTGGTCGCCGGGTCCAAGCGAAATCTCGTAACCCTGGCTGGTGATCCTGACGTTGCGTGTCGAGATCATCTGGCAGTCGCCACTTTTGCTGTCGCCGTTGCAGCAGTAACCGTCATACTTCCATTTCACGCCCATGGGACTATGGGCCTCGTGAGCGCCGGCGGGAGGGATCCCGGCGCCAGAGAAGAACGCAATCATCGCACCTGTCAGAATGCATCGCCTGTGTTTGGGCATCAGCCTGTTCTCCGTTGATGGATGCCATCCCCGGCGGCGTGTCGGACGCAATACCCGGCACCGCCGGTTAATTTTGCATCTGCTACAATACCCGAGTCGCCTTAGCTGGCTAAGTCCCTAATGGTGCGACGCACAATTTATATTTTAGGAAATGCGCAAATTCAGATGCGGCGCATGAACGCCGCGAGGCGCTTCAGGGTTCCGGTGCAGGAACAAAATCAGCAGCGTCTGGACCTTTAGGCAGGTGCAAATGCACAAGGCCTCTCCGGCCGTCCGTCCCGATCAAGCAGCGGACTGAGCAAGAGTTGAGTTCCGGTGATCAGCAAGATCGCCTATCTTTGGAAACCTGTGCGACAGGGAGGAATTGGAATGCCAGCCAAACGCGATGCGATCCTGAGCACGGTCCTGCTGACTTTCCTCGCAATCGTCTCCTACGGTCAGATAGCTAGCGCTCAGGAGCCTGGCCGGAGCGAGCAAGCTCAATCGATATTCGACCTTCTTCCGGCGGATGCGATCACCCAACAAATCCTGCCGACACCGGATGGCGATATTCGTTACACCACCACAGCCGGCACGATGGACCTTTTCGGCCAGACCGGCGCGCGAAATGCGAAAATCTTCTACACCGCTTACACCGTGCCCGATGCAAAGACCCCGCGCCCTGTCACATTCGTCTTCAATGGCGGACCGGGGGCAGCCTCGGCCTATCTTCATCTTGGAATGATGGGGCCGAAGGTGGCCAATCTCGGGGGCGGAAGGGACGACGGCACTGCGCCGGCACTCCACAACAACCCGGACAGCTGGATCGGTTTCACCGATCTGGTTTTCATCGATCCGGTCGGTACCGGCTGGAGCCGGGCAACATCCGATGCGAGGGAAGCCTTTTACGGCGTGCGCCAGGATGCGGAGAGCCTCGCAAAATTCATCGCCCTCTATACCCAGAAGAACGATCGCCTCTCCTCGCCCAAATATCTCGTGGGCGAAAGTTATGGCGGCTTCCGCTCCGCCAAGGTGGCCAAGGCGCTGAAGGACAGTCAGGGCATTCTGGTCTCCGGCATCGTCATGGTCTCGCCGATGATCGACGGCCGGTTCCTGATGAGCGCCGACTCCGATCCGCTGACGGCGGCCCTCCTCCTGCCGTCGCTCGCCGCATCCGAACTGGAGCGGACGGATACGTTCGCGCAGGAGAAGGTCGAGGATGCAGAAAACTTCGCGATGAGTACCTATCTCGTGTCTCTGGCAGGCGCTGCTCCCGGTGGTGCGGAAGCTGAGGCGCTTTATGCACGCGTGTCGGCACTGACGGGTTTGCCCAGAGACACCGTTGCACGCACTCGCGGCTTCGTCGGCTCCATCTACAGGCAGCAATCCGCCGGTGAAGGCCAGGTGGTCAGCATCTATGACGGCGCGGAAATGGCGGCCGACGCCTATCCCGAGCGCGCTCATGTAACGAATGACGATGCGGTTCTGGACGGCTACACGCGTGCCTACGGCGCGCTATTTGCCGCCTATGCCAGAAACGAACTGCGCTTTGAGACCGACATGACCTACACGCTTTTGAGCACCGAGGTGAACCGGCAATGGGATTGGGACGGCCGCCGCTCGAATGCCTCGGCATCGGACGACATCCGCGATCTCCTCTCCGTCATTCCCTCCTTTCGCCTGTCAGTCCTGCACGGTTACAGCGATATCCTGACGCCCTACGGTGTTTCGAAATTCGTTCTGAACCACCTGCCAGAACAATTGGCGAAGGAGCGGACCGACCTGAAACTCTATCGCGGCGGGCATATGTTCTACAGCGATCCCGCTTCGCGGCGACAGGCGAACGAGGATATGCGGAGCTTTTACAAGGCCGCGCCACCGGTACGGACAGAACGCCCTCGCGGCTGAGGTCCGTCGTCCGGCACAGTGACATACTTCTATCACCCTGCGTCGCCTTGCCCCTTCCCTCGCCCCCGATTTTTCCCCACACTCACGAGTCGGGAACAAAAAGAACGGGAACAACCCAATGTATGAATATGCCATAGCCTGGGAATGGCTGAGCTTTGCCCTGCGCTGGTTCCATGTGATCACCGCGATCGCCTGGATCGGCTCGTCCTTCTATTTCATCGCGCTCGATCTCGGGCTGGTAAAGCGACCGCACCTGCCGCCCGGCGCCCATGGCGAGGAATGGCAG
Organism: Neorhizobium sp. UBA3556; assembly: GCA_002376235.1. Taxonomy (GTDB): domain Bacteria; phylum Pseudomonadota; class Alphaproteobacteria; order Rhizobiales; family Rhizobiaceae; genus Neorhizobium. The sequence goes on from DFNX01000016.1 coordinate 963,572, forward strand.
GTCCATGGTGGCGGATTTTATCATATCCAGAAATATCTGGTCGCCCCGGCGCAGATGCCCGAACACCTTACCTGGTTCAAATACGAGAGCTATTTCACCTGGTTGTCCGGCTTCCTGCTGCTCTGCGTCGTCTATTACGGTGGTGCCGACCTCTTCCTCGTCGACCGCACGGTGATGGAGCTGGAAAACTGGCAGGCGATCTGTCTGTCGCTCGCCTCTTTGTCGATCGGCTGGATCATCTATGACCAGCTCTGCAAATCGCCGCTCGGTAACAATACCTGGGGCCTGATGATCCTTCTCTATGTCGTGCTCGTCGCCATGGCCTGGGGCTATACGCAGGTCTTTACCGGCCGCGCCGCCTTCCTGCATCTGGGCGCATTCACCGCGACCATCATGTCGGCCAACGTCTTCTTCATCATCATTCCCAACCAGAAGATCGTCGTCGCCGACCTGATCGCCGGGCGCACGCCCGATGCCAAATACGGGCGCATTGCCAAGCAGCGATCGCTTCATAACAACTACCTGACGCTGCCCGTCATCTTCTTCATGCTGTCGAACCACTATCCGTTGGCCTTTGCGACCCAGTTCAACTGGGTGATCGCCGCACTCGTCTTCCTGATGGGCGTAACCATCCGGCACTGGTTCAACACCACCCATGCCAGAAAGGGCAAGCCGACCTGGACATGGCTGGTGACGGTAATCCTGTTCATCCTGATCATGTGGCTGTCGACCGTGCCGAAAGTGCTGACCGGCGAGACGGAAACCGCCCTCTCTCCGGTCGGCCAGAAATTCGCAACGAACGCCCATTTCGAGGCAGCGCGCGATGTGGTGATGGCGCGCTGCTCCATGTGCCATGCGGCCGAACCCGTCTGGGACGGCGTGACCTTCACGCCGAAATCGGTGAAGCTGGAAACCGATGCGGAGATTGCCAGCCACGCGCGGGAAATCTATATCCAAGCAGGACGCAGCCATGCCATGCCGCCCGGCAATGTGACCGATCTCACGCCGGAGGAGAGAAAACTCCTCGTCGCATGGTATGAAAGCGCCATAGCCTCAAAGTAGCAATCACCGACGAAAGCCCACATGACCGACACCCTCATCCGTGGACGCCTCCTCTCCTTCAAGCGCGCGCCTCAGTCTCTGGACGATAGCGACAGCTATTTCTATGAGCATGACGGCGGTCTGCTGGTCGGCGCCGATGGCCGCATTTCTGCGGCGGGCGACTATGCGACGGTAAAGGCGAGCGCACCGGAGACTGTGGTCGAGATCGATCATCGGCCGCATCTGATCCTGCCGGGTTTCATCGACACTCATGTGCATTTTCCGCAGATGCAGGTGATCGCCTCCTATGCGGCGAACCTGCTGGAATGGCTGAACACCTACACGTTCCACGAGGAATGCCGCTTCGTCGAAAGCGAGCACGCGACCCGCATCGCCACGCATTTCTACGACGAGTTCCTGCGCCAGGGCACGACGACGGCGGTCGCCTATTGCTCGGTGCATAAGACCTCCGCCGACGCCTTTTTCGCGGAAGCCCTCAAGCGCAACATGTGCATGGTCGGTGGCAAGGTGATGATGGATCGAAACGCCCCGCAAGGGCTGCTCGACACGCCGGAAATGGGCTATGACGAGACGCGTGCGGTGATCGAACAATGGCACGGCAAGGGCCGCAACCATGTGGCCATCACGCCCCGTTTCGCCATAACCTCGACGCCGGAACAGATGTCGGCAACGCAGGCGCTGGCAAACGAATTTCCCGACCTCTTCATCCAGACGCATCTTTCGGAAAACCGCGAGGAAATCCGTTACACCTGCGAACTCTATCCGGAAGCGAAAGACTATACGGATATCTATGCCCGCTACGGCCTGCTCGGAAAGAAGACCCTGCTCGGCCATGCCATCCATCTGTCCGAACGGGAGATGGACGTGCTCTCGGAGACCGGCAGCATCGCCGTCCATTGCCCGACCTCCAACCTCTTCATCGGCTCCGGCCTGTTTCCGTTGCGGCCGCTCACACGCAGGGAAAAGCCGGTGCGCATCGCAGTCGCCACCGATATCGGCGGCGGCTCCAGCTATTCGATGCTGAAGACCATGGATGAGGCCTACAAGATCCAGCAGATCCTCGGCGAACGGCTGAACCCGCTCGAAAGTTTCCATCTGATGACGCGCGGCAATGCCGAAGCGCTTTCGATGGAGGCGGATATTGGCACACTGGATGTCGGCTCCGTTGCCGACCTTGTCGTGCTCAACGCGGCCGCCACGCCATCGATGAAGCTGCGTTTGGAAACGATAAACACGCTGCCGGAAGAACTCTTCCTTCTGCAGACCATGGGCGACGATAGAAGCGTGGTCGAGACCTATGTCGCAGGCAAGGCGATGAAGCCTCCCTTTTGACGACAGCGACAACGCACGGCCATATCCGAATGACGAACAGTAAGCCTTTTGTCGCAGGCTGCAGCCATGGCCTCGTCTCGCTCTTTGAAAGAACGCTTCGCAAAGTTTTTTTTGACACAGAACCCCTTAGATTTTCTGGGGGTTTTGGACTGACTTGATGACTATCAAGTCGCGAGCATTTTGATACAAATGCCCGCCCAAGTAGTTTCAAAATTAATCAGCGGTTAAATTTCGCGGACCTATCTTCGCCTCCAGGTCCATGACGCGGCATCCAGGTTAGTGCCTGAAATTAAATGATTTTCCTCAATTTCGCGATAGTCGAAAAAGGCATCTTGGAGGCCCTGCGATGCAATTCCTATCTCTTATGAAAATCCGAACAAAAATCCTGCTCCTGATCATCCCCCTTTGCCTCATCGGCATTGGCGGCATCGGTTTTGTATCCAGCAACTACAAGCATTCCGACACCAGATATAACCGGTTCATCGCTGCAGATAATGCAGCGGCTGTGGAAGTCTCGCGTGCGACAACGTCGGTCATGTCCGCGTCCTACAGCATTTACCAATTGCTCTCCTATACGGCCTACTCACCGCAGTTGCAGGACATCAAGAAAGACTATGAAGGCCGAAAGAAAGGTGCGATCGAGCGCCTCGAAGTTGCCAAAGGTCTGCTGCCAGAACAGGCCGACACCTTTAATGGCTTCGAAGACCGCATTCACGCAATCTTTGCCGAAACGGATCATGCCGCAGAGCTGATCTCCGCCAACCAGGTCGCCAAGGCCCAGAGCGTTTTGAGCAAGATCGACCCGCAGATCACAAAATTCCGTGACGACATGCGCGACTGGAACGTCGAAAACGCCAAGTCGGTTCTGGCTCAAAGTAACGCCATCTCGCAGGAAACGAGCAGAACCATCATTTCCTCACTCGTCGCGCTCGGCGTCCTCTTTGCGGCAATGATCGGCATTGCCCTCCTGGTCGCGTCAAAGGGCATCACCACCCCGATCGAGAAACTGCGTGCCAGAATGGCCTCCCTCGCCAACGGTGAAAGCGAAGCTGAAATTCCCGGCATCGAACGCAAGGATGAAGTGGGCCAGATGGCGGAAGCCGTTGCGGTCTTCCGCGACAACGCCATCGAGCGTATCCGCCTGGAACATGAGGCGGATAGCAACCGGTCGCTTTCCGAACGCGAGCGGATGGAGCGGGAAGCCCAGAAGGCACAGGAATCAGCAGATACCCAGTTTGCCGTCACCCAGCTTGCCACCGCTCTCGATCATCTCGCAAATGGCGACGTCGCTTACCGCATCGATACCACCTTCGTCGGTCAGCTGGATATGCTGCGCACCAACTTCAACAGTTCGGCTGCCAACCTGAATGATGCGCTCTCCGCAGTTGGCGACAATGCCCGTGGTATCGACGCCGGCGCCAACGAGATCCGGCAGTCCGCCGATCAGCTTGCCAAACGCACCGAGCAGCAGGCGGCCTCCGTCGAGGAAACGGCAGCAGCGCTTGAAGAGATCACCACCACGGTCAAGGATGCGAGCCGTCGCGCGGAAGAGGTCGGCAAGCTCGTCGGCAAGACCCGTGACGGTGCCGAACGCTCCGGCGATATCGTCGAAAGCGCCGTCACCGCAATGCACGAGATCGAGCGGTCTTCCGCCGAGATCACCAGTATTGTCGGCGTCATCGATGATATCGCATTCCAGACCAACCTTCTGGCATTGAATGCAGGCGTAGAGGCCGCTCGCGCCGGTGACGCAGGCAAGGGTTTTGCCGTCGTTGCTCAGGAAGTCCGTGAACTGGCTCAACGTTCCGCCAATGCCGCCAAGGAAATCAAGGCGCTGATCACCACCTCGGGCGAACACGTCCGCTCCGGCGTCAATCTGGTCGGAGAAACGGGAGCAGCCCTCAAGATCATCGTTGCCGAGGTGCAGGACATAAATCGCCACGTCAGCGCAATCGTCGAATCCTCCCGTGAACAGTCTGTCGGTCTTCAGGAGATCAATCTGGCGGTCAACACGATGGACCAGGGCACACAGCAAAATGCCGCCATGGTCGAAGAATCGACAGCAGCAAGCCACCGCCTTGCACAGGAGGCAGCCGCATTGAATCGCCTTCTTGCAAGGTTCAATGTGGGCAAGGAAACGGCGATGGCCCGGACTGCTCCCGCAGTTCCGGTCGCAGCACCCGCTGTATCGGCCCCCGTCGTTTCGACACTTCAGCCCGCATCGGCAGGCTCACGACCGGCAGCTTCTCCGGCGCGGGCGCTCGGCAAGCGTCTCGCCGGTGTCTTCGGTGGTGGTGCTGCAGCCGCAGCGGTCCAGGAGACGAGCTGGGAAGAATTCTGATCGGATCAATCTTCGCGAATGAACCAAGATGGGCGGCCAATGGCCGCCCGTTTTCGTATCTGGCAACCCAGCATCGCCAACACGGCATGCTTACCTTTATTGACGCATGAAATTGGCGATGTCCCGTTGAAAATCGTCAACATTCTGCTGGTAGCACCGGCTGGATATGCTACCTCTCTGACATTGATTTCAGGAGGAAACGATTATCATGTCCAAGCCGCTTACCATCGCCGATCTGAAGACCATGGCCCGCCGCCGAGTGCCAAAGATGTTCTTCGATTATGCTGATAGCGGCGCATGGACCGAAGGCACCTACCGCGCCAACGAGGACGATTTTTCCAAGATCAAGCTGCGTCAGCGCGTGCTTGTCGACATGACCAACCGTTCGCTGGCAACCACCATGGTCGGCCAGGACGTCTCGATGCCGGTAGCGCTCGCGCCGACCGGCTTGACCGGCATGCAACATGCCGACGGCGAAATGCTGGCCGCCAAGGCTGCGGAAGAATTCGGCGTGCCCTTCACGCTTTCGACCATGAGCATCTGCTCGATCGAGGATGTGAAGTCGGTTACCTCGAAGCCTTTCTGGTTCCAGCTCTACGTGATGAAGGATCGCGGTTTCATCGAGCGCCTGATCGGCCGCGCCAAGGCGGCCGGCTGCGGCGCGCTGGTTGTCACCGCCGACCTGCAAATCCTCGGCCAGCGCCACAAGGATCTGCGAAATGGCCTGTCCGCCCCGCCGAAATGGACGCTCAACAGCGCGCTGCAGCTGGCGACAAAACCCTTCTGGTGCCTGGATATGCTGCAGACCAAGCGCCGCGGCTTCGGCAATATCGTCGGCCATGCCAGCAACGTCTCCGACCTCTCTTCACTCTCTGCCTGGACGGCCGAACAGTTCGACCCGCGCCTGTCCTGGGACGATATCCGCTGGATCAAGGACCTGTGGGGCGGCAAGCTGATCATCAAGGGCATCCTCGATGAGGAAGACGCGCGAGCTGCCGCCGATACCGGTGCAGACGCCCTGATCGTCTCCAACCACGGCGGCCGTCAGCTCGACGGTGCCCCCTCCTCGATCTCCATGCTGCCGAAAATCGTCGAGGCGGTCGGCGACCGGCTCGAAGTGCACATTGATGGCGGCATCCGCTCCGGCCAGGATGTGCTGAAAGCTGTCGCTCTCGGCGCCAAGGGCACCTATATCGGCCGCCCCTTCCTCTACGGCCTTGGCGCCATGGGCAAGCCGGGCGTGACGGCAGCACTCGAGATCATCCGCAAGGAAATGGACATCACCATGGCTCTGTGCGGCAAGCGCGATATCAAGGATTGCGGCACAAACATCATCGCCTCGTCACCCTTCTGATTTGGAATGCCGCCCGAAACCGGCTATAATTCTACCCCAATGAAGCGGGGGCGGAATGGTCGGTCTTGGGCGGTGTCTGGCAACGGCGGCAATCACCGTCGCGCTCTTCAGCGCGGCAGGCGTCCCGGCCTCCAGAACGGCCGAAACCACGATAGCTGAGGAGCCGGCCTGCCTCTACGAGCGATCTGTCGACGGCAAGCCGATCTGCATCCGCAAGGACTTCTTCAACGCCGATCTCTGCCGCGCGATCGAGATTTCAGCCGATACCCACGCCATTCCGGCCGATTTCTTCGCCCGCCTGATCTGGCGAGAAAGCCTGTTTCGCCCGGAAGCCGTCAGCCACAAGGGCGCGGAAGGCATTGCGCAGTTCATGCCATCGACGGCAAGAATGCGCGGTCTCGGCAACAGCTTTCATGTCCTCGACGCGCTGGACGCTTCCGCCGCCTACCTGAAGGAAATGAGTATCCGTTTCGGCAATCTCGGTTTTGCGGCTGCCGCCTATAATGCCGGGGAGAACGGCTTTTCCCGCTTTCTCGCCTCTGAAAGACTGCCGATCGAGACCCGCGACTACGTCTTTGCCATCACTGGCACCCTGATCGAGACATGGCGTGACACCCCACCGGAAATCGCGGCCCCGCCTCTCGACAAGGAGCAATCCTTTCAAGATGCCTGCACGACGCTGGCTTCAACCCGCCGGATGACGGAACCGGTGCTGACAGGCTCTGCCGACTGGGCACCCTGGGGTGTTCAACTGGCAGCCCATCATCGCCCCGCCGTCGTTGACCGCCTCTTCACCCGCGCGATCCTTGATCTGCCTGCACCGCTGAACGAAGAACGGGCCTTGATCGTCAGGCAACGCGGCGGCAATTTCGGTTATCGCACGCGTTATGCCGCAAGGATCGGGCGCGAGACGCGACAGGAAGCGACAAAGCTCTGCAGCGCCATCAAGGCAGCGGGCGGCGCCTGTACCGTCTTTCGCAATCGCTGAGACGTATCAGCCGCACCAACCACTCCGACCTGCCCCCGGACGCTTGGCCAATCCCTCATTGACCAGCACATCCGCAAGCGAGCGGCCATTGCGGGTCACGTCGCGCAATTGATGGCCATCGACCAACGCGTTATTGCCCTGCCAGGTGACGAGTTCGAATGGACCGGAATCGAGGAAGGCGCGCACGCGCAGCTTCGCATCGCTCGCCTTGATCCGCTCCGCCTCGCAACGCGGCTTCTTGAGATCTGGCACTTCAACCCCGACAAGCCGGATTTTCTGGCCGTGAAACACGAAACGGTCGGCAGTCACCACGCAGTCATCCTGCTTGGCCGTGCCGCAAAGAAAGAACTTCCCCTGATAGGCGCCGGCAAGCGCCTGGCCCGACTTGGGCGCGATAGCTGAGAGCGACGCGACCTCCTGCCCCGGTTTACCGATCGGTGCGGGCGGAATGATGCCTGCGGTCTGAGTGCGATCCGGCGGAGTGACGGGCCGGGGCGGAACGGGCGTGACAGCGCGATGGGATGGTGCCGCTTGCGGCTTGGCAGCGGCGACCTTTTCCCGCATTTCCGTATGAGCGGGCTTCTCTGCCGTCAAGCCGGCAACGAACTTCCGGGCGGGTGCAAAATTATCATAGAGCGCAATGCCGCCGCCGACCGCAACAAGTGCGGCCATCCACGGCCAGAACGAGGATCCGGAGCGCGCCGGTGCACGCCTGCTGCTCTTGCGTTTCGAGCCTGTTTTTGCGCGCGCCGGTGCCATGGAATCATCTCCTGTCGAATCGGAGAGGAGTATCGGCAGGAAGCCTTGCCGAATGGTTTCCAAGGAGTTCTCAATAGTGGAAATGGCACTGCAGGATGACGAGCATCTGGCATTCGCCTTGTCCTTCCACATAGTAGAATAGCCGATGTTCCTGCTAGATCCGCCTCGACCATGTCCCCTTCATCTGGCCACGCAGGGGTTCGGGCTTGCCCAGCCCCTCGAAAGGATGGCGCATCGTATCCCGCAGCAATTCGTTGATGCGAGACAGCATCTTCTTGTCGTGTTCCTGCCGATAGAGATAGTCCGCCCATCCGTGCCCGTTCCAGACCAGCAACATGGGAAGTGTCACTCTTCTGGTTCGATCAGGTCGTGATAGACAGGATTTTTGCCCGCCTTGGATTCTGCAAGCGCTCCCATAAGCCGCGCCGCATTGGCGGGCGTAGACATGAGGTGCAGTATTTCCATCATCCCTTCATACTCATCCTTGTCAATTAGGATGACGAAAGACTTGTCGCGGCGCATGATTTCAACCGCGGTACGATCGTTGGAGACTTCATCCATCAGGCTGGAAAGTTCCTGACGGGCATGCGAAAACATTACCGTTCGCATGGAAACCTCCGCAATAGCAGTACAAGAAGCAGTACAAGTCGAGGCGCCTGTCTCGGGTATGAGAAATTGCGCTACACCCGCCCGGTCGCCAGCGCGCTTGCCCATTCGGCCCGGCCATTGGCGGCGGCGAGCCTGGACATTGCCATGTGGTCATAAGCGATATTGCGGAAACTCGGTGCCCAACCGCCTTCCGTCTTCTCTATCACCGCATAGGATGCCATGGCATGGCCGGTTTCGACCTTGTGGTAGAAAGGCAGATCATCGTCATAGGCGGGTTGGCCGACACTGCCGGGATTGACGATCAGCCGCCCGTCGGTGAGCGACACCATGCGGGGAATGTGGCTGTGTCCGCACAGAATTAGCGACTGCTCTATACCCTCGGCCAGCGCTTCGATCTCACCATGAGGACGAAGCGTTACATGCCCCTGCGGAGAAACAGTCTCCAGCCAATAAAGATTGTCATCCTTCGGTGTCGCGTGACATAGGAATATTTCATCGCGCCAGACCATGCTGAACGGCAGCTTGCGCAACCAGTCGAAATGGCGGCTCGACATCTGGCGATACGCATGCGCATCCGACGCCTCCAGTTGGTCGGGCGTCTTCTCGATAAGATAGCGATCGTGGTTGCCCCGTACCGTCCGCTCAGCCTTAAGGTCGAGCAATAACAGCAGGTCGCCCGCCTGATCCGCCTCAAGCGGCCCGCTGAAACAGTCACCGAGATTGACGATATCGCGGATGCCGAGGGCGGCGACATCCCCAAGCACCGCTTTCAGCGCCGCATGGTTGCCGTGAATGTCGGCGATCACGGCAAAACGCATCAGCTGCCCCGATAGGTGGAATAACCATAGGGGGAGATGAGTAGCGGCACATGATAATGCGCAGTGACATCCGAAATGCCGAAACGGATCGGGATAACGTCGAGAAAGGCAGGCTCGGTCAGAATGACCCCGCAGCTGCGCAGATAATCACCCGCGTGAAAAACCAGTTCGTAGGTTCCCAAGACAAAACTCTCGCCGATCAGGATCGGCCCGCCATCGACCCGCCCGTCGGCATTGGTCGTCACCGACTTGACCTTGGTTCGCGTGTTCCCCTCGATCCGGTAAAGCTCGATCACAAGCCCCTCGGCCGGTTTGCCGCTCGCCGTATCGAGCACATGGGTGGTGAGGCCGGTCATCGTATTGGCTCCGAAATCTGGTAGGACTTATCGAAGACGAACTCTTCGAGATTGGCGGCCGTATTGTCGCGATCAACGACGAGGAAATCGCTGACCTCGCCGAGCGCCATCAGCGGATGATGCCATGTGTTGGGGAAATAATTCACCCCCTGATGCGCCGCCGCCAGAAAAATCTTCGGCCGTCCCGGCCTGCCACCCTCATCATCAGATACACCGATCAGAAACGGTCGCCCGGACAGGGGAACAAAACTCTGGCTGCCATAGGGATGCCGCTCCATCATGCCGACGGCGTAAGGAAACTGACGGGGTTGCCCGCGAAAGATATTGAAGATCAATCGCTCCGGCGCTCCGACGACGACAGGCTCGGCCAGAGCATGATAACGCTCCGTCGTGCCGTTATTGATCAGCCGCATCTTCGACGGATCAGCCTCGATGACGTCGCCATAGGGCGCGAAGGCGGCTTTGGTGAGAGGCAGGATTTCGAGAATTTCGGTCAATTCATTCGCCTTGCGCATGCCACTGAATGATGGAATCCAGTTTTAAGCAAAGATCAGGAACGTCGTTCCGAGAAAAGAGAATACCCTATCAGTTTCAGTCATATCGGTCTTGCCTCGGCAAGACCCCTCATCCGGACGATTTCAGGAAAATCTCCCGGCGCGCGAAGGAGCCGAAGACGCGCGGGTTTGGCGCGTTGAAGCGTTTCGTCGCCTCGCGGATCGCCTCACGATTTTTCTCAAGCACTTCCGACGGTCGCATCGGCTTGCCTCCTGACATCGTCAACATAGGCGACGGCGCGGAACAGGAAAAGCACAAATGCCTCCCCCTTGCTTCACCCCTCTGGCAGAAGCGCCTGCAGCCGCAAGAGAGCGATCCGCTCGACCTGCGCACAGGCGGTCGAAAACTCCTCCACTTCGCTATTGCCGATACGTGTTTCGAAGGCCGAAAGGATATCGTTCTTGTCCAGCCCCTTGACGGCAATGATGAAGGGAAAGCCGAATTTTACCGTATAGGCGGCATTCAGCGTGGTGAAACGGGCGTGCTCTTCCGCACTCAAACGGTCGAGGCCGGCGCCGGCCTGTTCCTGCTTGCTATCCTCTGTCAGTTCGCCTGATATCGCCAGCTTTCCTGCAAGGTCGGGATGGGCGCGCAGCACGCCGAGCCGTTCTTCACCATTCGATTTGCGAAACTCAGCGACCATTGCAGCATGAACGCCCCTTGCCGTTAGCGGCACGAAGATCATGCCGGCATCATAGGCGCGCTCGGCAATGAACGGCGAATGCTCGAACACACCGCCAAAACTCGCGATGAAATCCTCCCGCGCAGTCATGCGGCACCTGCCTGCTTATGGTGCTCATGCCAGTGCTTTGCGATCTCGATGCGCTGCGGCACCCAGACCTTCTCGTGAGACAGCACATATTCCATGAATCGGCGCAGCGCTGCGACACGACCGGGGCGGCCGACCAGACGGCAATGCAGGCCGACCGACATCATCTTCGGACTGCCCTCCTGACCTTCGCGATAGAGCGTGTCGAAGGCATCTTTCAGATAGGTGAAAAACTGGTCGCCGGAATTGAAACCCTGCGGCGTAGCGAACCGCATGTCGTTTGTCTCCAGCGTATAGGGAATGATGAGGAACGGCTTTCCATCGATGCCCGGCACCCAATAGGGAAGATCGTCCGCATAACTGTCGGACGAATAGAGAAAGCCCCCCTCCTCCATCACGAGCTTCAGCGTATTGTCCGACGGTTTTCCCTGGTACATGCCATAGGGCCGCTCGCCGACAAGTTCCGTATGCAGGCGCACGGCTTCGAGAATATGCTCGCGCTCCTTCTCGATCGGAAAATCCTTGTATTCGAGCCAGCGATAACCGTGACTGGCAATCTCCCATCCCGCCTCCTTCATCGCCGCGACCGCCTCCGGGTTGCGCGCCATGGCAAGCGTTACGCCATAGACGGTGCATTGCATCTTCAGTTCGGTAAACAGCCGGAACAGCCGCCAGAAGCCGGCGCGGGAACCGTATTCGTAGATCGATTCCATGTTAAGATTGCGCTGTCCCGGCCAGGGAGCGGCGCCGACGATTTCGGACAACAGGTTCTCGGAAGCAGCATCGCCATCGAGGATCGAGCTCTCGCCACCCTCTTCGTAATTGATGACGAACTGCACCGCGATATTGGCTCCGCCCGGCCATTTCGGATCGGGACTGTTGCGGCCGTAGCCAACGAGATCGCGCGGGTAGTCTTTTATGGTTATGGGCATGTTCCACCTCGATTATTTGCGGCAACGGTAGCGCACCGCTTCCGCAAATGTCGAGATGGAAACTTGTCCCCGTTATCAGGTGAGACGATCGTCCTCCCATTCACGATAGGCGCCGTCGCCAAGACCTATGTCGCGCAGCATATATTCATCGAGTTCCAACTTGGATGCGAATGGCGGCCGCTCGCCGGCATGAACCGATGATGCCTCCTTCCTTTCCCGTTCCCGCCAGTGGCCAACGGAGAGCGCCGAGAATGCGCCGAATAGAGTTGCAGGCAGTGCGAATATGGACATTTCATTATCCTCCCTATTCTGCTGCAGCGCGTGGCATGCAGGCTTCGCAGATTGCCGCCAGATGGCGGTAATCGGTGCCGCAGCAGCCGCCCAGCACCCGCAATGATGGGTAACGTGCCCTCAGGCTGCGGTAGTGCAGACCGAGTTCCTGCGGATCGCCGATATCGAGCTCCGTCGCCTCGTCCAGTTCCGTATGGCTTTTTGACGAGGCATTGGCGCGTACACCGCCGATCCTCTCCAGCCAGTCGCCGTCACCGGCCAGGGACTGATTGAAATGAACCGGATGGGCGCAGTTGACCATGTAATAGGCCGGGCCATTGGCGGTCTTCCCATCGGTGATCTCGATCGCATCCCGCAGCGACAGGCCGCTGGCAAGCAGCCCGTCCGTCTCGACCGTAAACGAGATGACCACCGGCAGTCCCTCAGCCTTCGCCGCACGGACGATGCCGATAGCCTCCTCGGTCGTGTTGAGCGTCATCGCGCTCAGCATGTCGACAGGCGTTTCGGCAAAGGCACCGATCTGGTGGGCATGATAATCCTCTGCCTCAGCGGCGGACATGCGGCCTTGCTGGTAGGCATCACCTCGTGGTCCGATGATACCGTTAAGCAGGATGGGCGTAGCCGGCCTCTGCCACTTGTCTTGCAGCCCGGCAACGTAATCGACGGAGCGGATGTTGATTGCGCGAAGTGCCGCAAGGTCATAGCCAAGCTTTGCCGCCCAATCCGGATTGGCCCGCCATGTCGGCGTATCGAGCACGAAGCCACGCCCATGCTCGCGCGCAATAGACAGATAGGCCTCGTAATAGGCGTCCAGCTCGGCGCGCCCCTTCGCTTCGTCGAGCAACGGAAAGGATGCAAAGTGCGGCAATTCCAGGCCGCGGTGGAAAATCAGCGTGGTTTCCAGCCCGCCATCGGTCAGAAATATCTCCTTCCCGAGATGCGGCAGGCGTTGGCGATCGTTTTTCATCGTCATCTCCTGTGATACTATCGCCCCGACTAAAACATGCTGGCCCGAGGCTGCGGCTTGCACGATTGTTTTGCGCCAGACGGTGATTTCGATCTACGCGGCTTGCGGTACAGCTCGGCAACATATCGAAAAGGTGAGATCGTTCAGGGGGATAGCATGTCCCGAAGAGCCGAGGATTTGGCCACGCAAGGCATGGCCGGGACCAAAACCATACCGCCGGTACAGTCTTCTCACGACCGGATACCGAGCAAGGGCGAGGCAACCCGCGAGCGGATACTCGAAGTCGCCCAGATCTCCGTTCTGTCAAAGGGCTTTGGCGCAACCTCGATAGAGGAAGTCATCGCCGAGGCTGGCATAACCAAGAGCGGCTTCTTCTATCACTTCCGGGACAAGAACGAACTCGCCCGCGAAATGCTGCGCCGCTACGTAGCCGAGAATGATCGTCTCTTCGACGAGATATTCGATCGCGGGCGCGAACTGACGGATGACCCTCTACAGGCTTTTCTGATCGGCCTGAAACTGCTGTCGGAACTGGCGCGCAACCTGCCGGGCGTGCATCCCGGCTGTGTCATCGCCTCGATCTGTTATCAGGAACGGCTGTTCGACCGGGAAATCCATATGCTGAACGCCAGCTCCGTCTCGTCCTGGAACCGGCGTTTCCTCGGTTATCTGGAAGAGATTGCAGCCGTGCATGCGCCACAGGAGCCGATCGACCTCAAGGACCTTGCCAACATGTTGTCCTGCACCTTCGATGGCGCCATCATCATGTCGAAGGTGCTGAACGACCCGACCCATCTGGAGCGGCAGATCCTCGGCTATCGTACCTTTATCAAGCTGTTGTTCAGCCAGCCTCAACAGGATCGGACGATCTGACCTTTGCCTCAGGCGATCTTGCGGGCAGCAACTCGTCCCATCGGATGCAGCGAGTGGACCTGCAATGGCGCGCCCGGCTCTTCTTCGACGAACAGCGCCAGATTGGCAACCTCGACCGGCCTTGTCAGATAGGGCGAAAAATAGCTCCTCAGTGTCGGCTCGATGAAGACGCTATCCTTCGGCAGGAGCGGTCCGGTGAGCGCCATGTGGAAACGAAACTCGTCCATCACGTAAGGATGCCCCCAGCGATAGAGATTGGCAAATTGTGGAGCAGACAGATCACCGGGATCGCTGCGCTCGAATTCCGCATCAGACAATGGCGCGCGAAACACATCGAATTCCTGCACCACGGCGCAGGCAAACAGCCGCATCCGCTCGCAGGGGATTTCCGGCACGAGGCCGAAGAAATTGCCGAGCCTTGCCACCTCAAGTGGTGGAAGCTGGAATGGTTCATGCGAGCCGGCGAAACGCATCAGATGGCGAAGCAGCATCGGTTCGCTGATTTCCGGCGCCAGCCGGAACGGCGCCTTCAGGGCCGCATGAAACCCGCTGCGGCGGGGGATGGCCGTGTGAAACGAAATCTCGTGCAGGCCGACGCCGCGAATGGCCGGCGGCTCGACAGCGTCTCCGGAAAAGGCGTTTCGCCCGAGCCACTGCGACGCGGCAAGCGTCAGTGGGTCATGTGCCGGCGGTGTAAAAAATATGGCATAGCGCATGCGTCACCTTCTCGTGCATCCCTGTCAAACGCTCTGTTTAATTGCGCATTTGCTTATTCAGTCCGTGATCAGGGACTAAGTGATTTGCGTGACAGATTAACGACGGAGACGCACGAGTTTCGCGTTTAGCGCGAGGCGACCGAAAGGTGATTTTCCAAAAGAAACGATGCGGGAACCGGCATTATCCGACCGGAAACGGCATCAAGCGCTGCCTCGGCAAGCAGATGCGCCACCCCGAAACTGACCTTGAAGCCGCCGGTCAGCGCGATCACGTTCGCGTGGTCCGGATGCGGTCCGACCATCGGATCACGGTCGATCGCCTTGGGACGCAGACCCGCCCAGCGCTCCACAACCGGCGCATTGGCAAGCGAAGGCACAAGCGCCCTGGCTCTTTCCACAAGATCCTCAAGCTGGTGATCGGTGGAAAAGGGTTCGTCAAACGTCTCCTCGCTGGTGCTGCCGAGCGCGATATCGCCATTGTCATGCGGCACCAGATAGAGACCATTGAGGTAAAGAAGCGGCAGGTCGGGATCGGCCCCTGCCCGCAGCAATGCCGCCTGGCCCTTGACCGGCTGTCCAATCGGTCGCCGCAACGATGAAGACAGGTCTTCGATCAGCGGAAAGGCGTGATGACCGGCGGAAACAATGCAGGTGCCGAAAGCAATGCTCGTCCCGTCGGCAAACTGCACTTTGCCCTGTTCGCCATCGATGCGCGAAGCGGCAAGCCCTTCGACCACGGTGACATGACGCCCGGCACTGAGGGCTGTGGACAGCGCCTCGGTCAACTTTCGCGGCGAAACCCTGGCGGCAAACGTGTCATGCACGATGCCCGCCTCGCAGAAGGAAGCATCCGGCCAGCCGGCATGTGGCGTCTGGTCGGCGACATGCCAATGAAAACGGCGACCGCCCTGATCCCAATGGGTTGCAGCGTCTTCGGAATGGCGGAACGCGATTGCCCGCAGATGCGATTTCGGCAGCGGGATCAGCCGGCCTGTACGGCGATAACCGCAGGAAAGGCCGGTTTCGGCCTCGATCTGCGCCACCTCGTCTTCAAGCGACAGAAGCGCGTCGAACTGAAACTGCTTCTTGTCGTTCCACTTGTCCGGCATATGCGGCATCAGCGCACCGAGCAGCCCGCCGCTCGTGCCGCGCCCAGGCTTTCCGGAATCGACGAGCACAGTCCGGATACCGAGCCGTTCCGCCTTCACCGCCGCCCAAAGCCCCATGATGCCGCCACCGAGGATGACCAGATCGGCAGAGGCCGGCAGGATTGCGCGTCCCCTCAGGGCGGCCGATGCCGGCGCTTCAGATTGACCGCCGGCGCTTGCCGGATTATCCGCATATCTCATGACTGATCGTGACCCCGTTTCGACCCCGCAGGGCGATAGCCCAATATCCCAGACGCTCGACTGGCATGACGGCGATATGCCGTATTCCCAGGAATTTGGCGATCACTTTTATTGCCGCACCGACGGGCGGCTGGAATGCGGTCACGTCTTCCTGTCCGGCAATAGCCTGCCGGATCGCTGGCGCGATATGGCGGCGGGCGGCAGGTTTCGCATCGGCGAACTGGGCTTCGGCACGGGCCTCAATTTCTGCGAAACCTGGCGACAGTGGAAGCGCGCACGCGCTCCGGGCACGCATCTGCATTTCACCTCTTTCGAACTCTACCCGATGAAACGCGACGAGATCGATCGCGCGCTTGCCCGCTGGCCGGAAATCGATGTGGAGCGACAGGCTCTGGCCGAAGCATGGCCGGATGAGCCGACCGGACAGGTGACGATCGCACTCGACGAACAGACCCGCCTGACCGTCGTCTGCGGCGCCGCGCTCGATGGCGTCACGGCAGCGGAGCCGGATTTTGACGCATGGTTCCTCGATGGTTTTGCTCCATCGCGCAACCCGGCCATGTGGTCGCCCGAACTGATGCAGATACTGTTCGACCGCACCAGACCGGGCGGCAGTTTTGCAACTTATGCCGCTGCCGGTTTTGTCCGGCGGAATCTCGGCGCTGCAGGCTTCATCGTCGAGCGCCGCCCGGGCTTTGCCGGCAAGCGCGAAATGCTTTGTGGCACCCGCCCCGATCTTTTACCTGCGGGCGACTGATCACGGAAACTCGCTATTCGGAAAGCGATACTTTGCGCAAGAGCGCGTATCGGCTTGAACGGAAACTGACAAAGGAACGAAAGTGTCGATCACCGTACAGAAAACAATCCCCGCCGAGCGCATGCGTCAGTTCCACCAGATGGTTGACCGGTGGCTTCAGGAAGGTCCGATCAAGCTCGCGACCAACGCCACGATAACTGCGATGGACAATGCCGAAATCCCGAAGGAAGAACAGGCGGCAATCATCGAGGATCGGGATATCATCATGAAGCACAATATGCGCCTCGGCCTGATCAGCGAAGTTTTTGCACCGGCGATCGAAAAGGCCGTGAAATCGTCTCGGTCAGGAAGTGAAGCGCAGGACGAGATCGCAAGGTTGATCGTCACTGCGGTCGGCATCCGTCAGGACGATGAGAGTGAACTGGTCACATTCAACTTCGCTACCCAAAGTGAAGCAGACACATTCGATGCATCGATCTGACGCCATCGCCGCTGACAATCTCAAGCCGGCGCGCAGTTCACCAAAGTTTGTACGGTAGCGGCAAATAGACAAACGCCGCTTTCCGTGACTTCATATCTTCAAGGCGTTATTGGCGCGCCTTTGACTTGTCAGTCATTTTTGCCCCTCGGTTAATCCCGAGGGGCTTTTTTTTTGCAGGAGCACGATTGCGCGCCTACCGCTTTAGGTTGGTACGGCAATACCTGATGGACAACCTTGATTAGCTGTGTCTAAATATCTCCGGGCTGCAAATGCGCAGCTTTGACCTCCAGTCAAGATGCCAGGCCCCTCGGAGCCACACGAGGGGCCTCCCTCTGTACGGTCGCGAACCTTTTCTCGTTCAAGCAGCCGGCTATATCCGGAACCGGGGTGCGGGACAGGCTCGTCTGTCTCCTCAGTAGTGGCTTTACAGCTGCGTCAACCGAAGCGACGCAGGCACCCCACCAAGGTGAGACAGTGCGTTCAGGAACACATTTCGCTCCGGTCCCGAGCATTGTATCGTGCTGTCACCAATTCTTCCGAACCAGCTCGCCCTGTGTCGAGCATGCAAAGAGGCCGCCTGAGGGACCGAAGGCATGCATCATCGCCAGAGCGACTGCCGGGCGAGCCCCCATTTCAGGCGAGTGGCCGGCACCGTTCCCCGTCATGTCGGTAGATGTCAGGCCCGGGTCGACAGCATTCACCTTGATACCCTCGCGATCCAGTTCCTTTGCCAGCTTGACGGTGAGCATGTTGAGCGCCGTCTTCGACGCACAGTAGCCGCCGAAGCCCACGGCCCATGTCTCGCTACGCATGTCGAGCGCATCCTCAAGCGAACTGAGACCGCTACTCATCATCACGATCCGGGCGGCCTTTGATCTGCGCAGCAACGGCAGGAAGGCCTGCGTCACGCGCAACGCTCCAAACACGTTGGTCTCGAACATCTGCCTGATCTCGTTGATGGATTCCTCCGCAAGCGAAGGCGGCGGTGCATGCATCAGGCCCGCATTGTTCACCAGCACGTCAAGGCCGCCATTGTCGTGACCGACGGTCTTGGCGGCGGCAGCAACGCTCATCTCGTCGGTAACATCGAGCTGGACGGCGCGGGCATCGATCCCCTCGCTTTGCAAGCGTTGAACCGCGGCGTCCGCGCGCGATACGTCACGGCATCCCAACCAGATGATGTAACCATGTTTGCCGAGCTGGCGGGCGATGGCGAGGCCAATACCCTTATTAGCACCTGTGATGAGCGCAGAGGTCCGTGTGTCAGTCATCTTGTATCTCTTCAATTTCGTTGGCAGAGAGATACTACGAAACTCGTATTATTCAATATTCGTATTTTGCAATTTTTCCCGTCAGGTTCAGAAATGCGATCCTGTCGTCGCTATCGAGCGCCTCCAGCATCGCGCGACATGAAGCCCGATAACCATCCATGTAACCAGCAACCGCCGCTACGCCGTTCGGTGTGAGTGTCAGAGACACCGATCGACGGTTGGCCTTCGGCCGCTCCCGCTCGATCATTTTCCGGCGAACCAGACGGTCGGCCGAGGAAGACATGGTTGTGAGCGCGACCTGAAGATGCCGCGCAACCTCACCAAGGCTGCATTCGGGATGCTCGCTGATGAACAGGAGAGCCTGTATGTCCAGCGCATTAAGCGCGTTCTGCATGGCCGCCGACGCCTCTGCAACCTTGAAGCGGCGGGTGAAACGCTCGAATGCGATAGCGAGTTGTTCGGTCTGATCGGACGTGGGCTCTGTCATTCCCGGTATTAAGCATTTCCCCACGTCGAACAAAAGCCGAGTGTGAGAACCTCGCGACAACTCACCTCGAACCCATGGCGTAAAATCAGGCAAACATAGCCAGCCATGCTCGGGTTAATCCGGTCACTCGCCGCACGCTACCGCCAACAGCAAGCACTCCATACAGCCCCTTCACCGGCACATGGCAGCTATTCGAAATGAGCACCTGCATCCTTCTGCCGCAGGGGCCAAACAGATGCCTGTGTTCAACATAGGAATTTCAGCATGTCATTGAAGCTTAACGTGATCATAGGCAGCACCCGTCCGGGCCGCGCAGGCCCTGCCATCGGCAAATGGGCTGCCGAACACGCCGCGAAACACGGCAAGTTCGAAGTCGAACTGGTCGATCTCGCCGATTTCAATCTGCCGCTTCTCGACGAACCGCACCATCCGCGCATGCAGAAATACGAGCATGAGCACACCAAGCGCTGGTCGGCCAGCGTCGCATCCGCCGATGCCTATCTCTTCCTGACGCCGGAATATGACTATTACCCCAATGCAGCGCTGATCAACGCACTGCAGGTCCTGTCGCTCGAATGGTCGTTCAAGCCTGCCGGTGTGCTGAGCTACGCCCATGTGTCCGGCGGCCTTCGTGCCGCCCAGGAACTGCGCATGCTGATTTCCAACCTCAACATGATGCCGATCCCGCAGACGGTTCCGATCCCCTTCTTCACCAATTTCATCGATGAGCAAAAGGTGTTCAACCCCACCGCTCCGATGAACGAAGGCCTGAACGCGGCGCTCGACCAGCTGGCAACCTGGGCAACCGCTCTGAAGGCCGGCCGTCAGGGCTGATCCCTCGACAAATTGCAGAGAGACCCGGAGGGGGCCGTCAAATGCGGCCCCCTTTTTTCGTCATCCCGCCCGCTTTTGCAGGCCGAGGCCTTATTGATGCCACATCCCTTTTCCTTTTTGTCGCACTGCAGCATTTCTCGAATAGCTAGACCGGAGCGGGGCTGGGGTGGCCGACGCAACGGGAGACGACCATATGGCGAAAGCCGAACAGGGATATCGCATCGCATGCCTGGATGGCCTGCGCGGACTGGCCGCGCTCTGGGTCCTTATCGGCCACGCTCACATCCTCACCGGTTTCCGCGTACCGATCATCGGCGACCCGGATCTCGGCGTGGATCTATTCGTTATGCTCTCCGGCTTCCTGATGGTCTTCCATTATCAGTTGCGGCGAAAGAAAGAGCCTTGGGAAGCCCCGAGCACCTGGTCGGCCTTCTGGATCCGGCGCTTTTTCCGAATAGCGCCGCTCTATTACGTCATGCTTTTCGCCGCATTGGCGCTCGGCCCGATCATCTATGATGCCCGCTCGGCAATCGATGCCTTCAACGCCGTTCCGCCCCAGCCTGCATCCCGCTATATCGATGACAGCGTGAAGAACTATCTGCTGCACCTGAGCTTCCTCTTTGGCCTGAGCCCGACCTACGGCTATCGCACCGCCCTCCCAGACTGGAGCATCGGGCTGGAAATGCAGTTCTATGCGGCGCTGCCCTTCATCATGCTCATCGTCGGTCGGCTTGGATGGATAAAGACCATGATCGGCACCGTCGCAGCCGGTATAATCACCGTCTATGTCGTCACGAAAATCGGCTATCATTTTCCGATGCCGACCTTCCTGCCGCTCAAGATGCATGTCTTTGCGGCCGGCATGCTGCTTGCAGCAGCACTGGACTTGAGCAACCGCAGAGCCTTCGCCTATGCGGCGCTCGCCTGCCTGCTCGTGCTCATTCCAGTTGGCGGGGTGATGAACCCGATGCACGAGGCGGTGCGTTTGTCGCTGGTGGTCGTCTTCTTCGCCTTTGTCCATGCACATCGCTTGCCGATGGTCATCTCCGGCATGGCGGAGAGAATCTCGAAACATCTCGGCAACAGGTTCTTTCACACGATGGGAGAACTATCCTTCGGCGCTTACCTTGCACACCTTCTGATCATGCAGCCGGTCGTGGCCTCTCTGATCCGCAATGTCGAGATGAGCGATCCGGCGCGATGGCTGGTGACGCTTGTCATCACCCTGCCCCTCACCTATGCGATCGCGGCGATCGGCTACAACCTGATCGAAATGCAGGGACAAAAGATCGGCCGAAACCTCACCAAACCGCGGACAGTTGCCGCCTGATGAAAGAGATCAGACCGATCTTGTCGTCAGTCGCGCACCACCGATCCAGGTGCGGATCTTGTCTTCCAGCGCCTCAGGGCTGATCGGCTTCGACAGGTAATCGTCCATGCCGGCCTGGAAGCAGAGATCACGGTCGCTTTCGAGCGCATGGGCGGTCACGCCGATAATCGGCGTATGGGTGCCGGTGCGCTGTTCCAGTTCGCGGATCTTCTGCGTCGCCTGATGACCGTTCATCACGGGCATGGAGACATCCATCAGGATGATCGCGGGGTCATGCGCCTGCCAGGCGTCCACCGCTTCCGCGCCATTCTTGACGATCTGGAACAGCCAGCCGGTCGTCTGCAGGATCTGGGTGAAGACGATCTGGTTGACCTCGTTGTCTTCGGCAACGAGCACATCAAGCGAGGCAGCCGCCACGACCGGCGCCTTGGATGACACATTGGTCACTGCCCGGGGACTTTCTGCCGGCATGAGGGCTTCGGTCACCATGGTTGTTTCCATCCGGCGCTTGCTTCTGACGGATCGAACCACATCGATGACTGTGCTGCGAAGAAGGTTGGCCCGCGCCGGTTTCATCAGATGGGCGTGGATCTTCAATTCTGCGAACATGGCCTCATCGCTTGCCATGTCCATCGAGGTCAGGAAGATGACGCCCGTATTGTCGAACTTGATGTCACCACGCATTGACCTGACAAAGTCGAGGCCGTTCATCTCGGGCATGTGATAGTCGAGCACGATCGCATCGACAGTGACGCCGAGCCGCGCCGCTTCCTGGAGAACGGCAAGCCCTTCCGCACCGCTCTCGGCGGCCACCGTGTCAAAACCCCACATGGAAAGCTGTTCGGTCAGAATGCGGCGGTTGACGACATTGTCGTCGACGATCAGCACGCGCGCACCGCTCGTGTTGATCGGCAGCGGCGCCTCCATCTTGCGCTCTGCAACCGTCGGGAACGGCAGATGCACGGTAAAGACCGAGCCGCGCCCGAGTTCGCTCTCGACATCGACATGGCCGCCAAAAAGCTCAACGAGACCCGAAGTGATGGCAAGCCCAAGCCCCGTCCCCTCGTGGCGACGGGTCGAGGACGTATCGACCTGCGAGAATTTTTCGAACACCGAGGCAAGCTTTTCCTTGGGAATTCCAAGGCCCGTATCTTCGATCCGGATCGACAGCATCAGCTCGCCATCGCGGATCGGCGCGGATTTGAGGTCGATGAACACATGCCCCTTTTCGGTGAATTTCACCGCATTACCGACAAGGTTGGTGACTATCTGCCGGAACCGTCCGGCATCGCCCAGCACCGTCTCATGAACGGCGGCGTCGCCTCTGACAATCAGCTCGATATCCTTTTCGGAAGCCGCGGACGAAAGCAGTGTCGCGACGTCCTCAATCGCCTCGACGGGATCGAAGGGCGCTTTCCTCAGCTTCATCTGGCCGGCATCGATCTTGGAGAAATCAAGAATGTCGTTGATGATCGTCAACAGCGCATTGCCGGATTTGACGATGATGTCGATGAAGGTCTTCTGCCGCGTATCGAGGCTCGATTTTGCAAGCAGTTCGGCCATGCCGAGAACGCCATTCATCGGCGTGCGGATTTCATGGCTCATATTGGCGAGGAATTCCGACTTGGCGCGATCGGCCGCCTCGGCCCGCTGCAACAGGCGCGTCAGATCCTCTTCGCGTGCCTTCACCTCGGTCACATCGGTGAACACGGCAAGCCAATGTTCACTGTCGGTCTGGCGTGCCTCGACCTGAACCCACTTGCGGTTTTCGATCTTGAAGGATGTGACCAGCGGCTTGCCGGAAGCGATATTCGCTTCCAGCATCCGGAAGGTACCGAGCGCCTCGCCGCCTTCGCCCAGATCGCCGCGGCGCACGCAATGTCGGAACAGGTCGCGCCACTGCGCGCCCGCCGCCACCATTTCGGCGGGGATTTCCAGCATGGCTGGAAGCGCATCGTTGGAGAGCTCCACCTTCCCGTCGCGGAAAATCAGCAGACCTTGCGACATGGCGCTGGTGGCGTCGCGCATCAGTGCGCCATGCCGCTCCAATGCGGCCCTTGCTTCCTGGATCTCCGCATCACGACGGCGCATCGCGGTTATATCGGTGTAGCTGAGCAGCAAACGGCCATCACTCAGGCGCGTTGTCGAGATCAGGATCTGCCGCCCGGTCGACGAGCGCAATTCGAGCGGCGGATGGCCATCTTCCGTCAGCGCTGCAATGCGCTGCCGATATATATCCTCGAAATCGAGCTTGAAATCGGAAAACACGCCATCGTCGAATACGAAACGGATGAAATCGCGATAGGAACGCCCGTCGAGGTCGAAGCGCTTTCCGGCATCCCACAACTCATGGAAGGAAGGGTTGGCATATTCGAAATTCAGCTGTTCCGTCAGGATGGCGATCCCGACCGGCAACGCGTCGAGGATCGTCTGCAGGTCCCGGCTGATCTTCTCCGCTTTCGCCTGCGCCTTTTTGATCGGCGAAACATCCGTTCTCGAACAGACGAGATAGTTGCTGCCATCCTCTGTGCTGATGGCTCTCAGGCGTGTCAGCACTGGAATGACCGATCCGTCCGGAAAGGTCATGTCCTCGGTCTTGTCTATCTTCTCGCCCTTGAGCACGCGGGCGTTTTCATCCCAGAACCGCTCCGCCGCCCAGGGAAACATCTCCGCTTCCGTCTGGCCGATATAATTGTCGCGGGTGCTGCCCAGCATCTGCTCGTAGGCATGGTTGGCATAGGTCAGTTCGTGCTTGTCATTGCGCACGAAAACCGGTGCCGGGAGGTCTTCCAGAATGGCGCGGAACAGCTCGGTTTCGGCCACCTGATTGCGGAGCAGCATTTCCTGCTCCTTGAAATCGGTCACCTCCTGCCGGACGGTGATCAGAATACCGTTCTCCATCCGCTTGTTGACGGAACGAAGCCAACGGCCGTCGACGAGCTGGTCGATGCTTTCATAATAGGGCTGGCGATACGGCGTCATCTCCTGCTCGATCCACGCGTCTCGACCGAGCGGATTGGCAGTGCGGTCAGAAAGACCGCGCGTTTGCTGGCGATCGAAAGTCTGGCCGAGAATTTCTGGAAGCGTGAAGCCAGGTTTTATGTCGACATCCGTAGATGCGAAATAATCGATCAACTGGGAGTTGCTGTAGAGCAGCGCATCGTTACGGTCATAGATACCAATCCCCATCTCGAACATGTCGAGCGCATCATCGAGGAGATTGTTGTTGAAGACCGACCCCGTGGCAGAGGCAACCGGGATGACCCGCGCCGTGACGGCAGCGGGCTGCGCCACCTTGTCGATCGTGCCGAAAAGATAGGTATGGTCGTTTTCGGTCAGAAACCGCTCGATATGGACTTCGTAGGCAAGCGAACCGCCCGCATCGAACAGCCTTGCAACCTCGTCGCTGCCGAAAACGATGGCGCGGCTCTCCTTCTCCTTGCGCTCACCGGCATCGACAGCCCCGATAAGACCTCGGCTCCCGCCGTCGACAAAATCGGCCGGATGCGCATGAAACAGCGTCGCATAGGCAGCGTTGACCGCGACATAGCGCAGAGCGCTGTCCTTGATGTAAGCCGGCTGCGCCAGATCCTGAATCCGCGCGCAGGCTTTGTCGAGCAAGTCGCTGTGAATATCCACGCGCTGCCGTCCCCCAAATTTTATGCCAGGCGTTTTTGGGCCGATTCTTACGACCATGTTGACGACGATAACACCATGACGAGTGTTAACAACGCGTTTTTACCACAAGTCGTCTCGTGATTTTTCGTATCAGGAAGGACCACTTGCCGGTCTGGCCGTCGCGGTGTTCTGGATAAGGCGGCCTGTGGTCGCAAATGACGGCGCAACCTATCCGCCAATTTGTCACATTTGCCTTGAAACGGCGCGGACGGGACAGCCATGAGCGAGATCACGACACCAGCATTCGTCGAAACGGGAAGCACCTCACCGACAGTGGAACGACGCCGAAGGCCCGGTGGCCGTGGCGGCGAGCGCAGCCGCGGCACAACAGCCGGGACAAAATACCGCAGCCTCATCAATACGATCACAAAGACCGAGATCCTCACCACTGAAACGCTGGAGGACATTCACAACGCCTCGCTGACCGTGCTGGAGGAAATCGGCATGGACATCATCCTGCCGGAAGCACGCGAGCGGATGAAGGCAGCCGGTGCCGATGTCACACAAGGGTCGGAGCGGGTCCGTTTCGACCGTGGGCTGATCGAGGAACTGATTGCATCCGTTCCATCGACTTTCACCATGCACGCACGAAACCCTGCCCGCAACGTCAGGATCGGCGGCAATAATCTCGTCTTCGCGCAGGTCGCCTCCGCCCCCTTCGTCGCCGACCGCGATGGTGGCCGCCGCGCCGGTAACAGGCAAGACTTCCGCAAGCTGATAAAACTCGCCCAGCATTACGACATCATCCACACGACCGGCGGTTATCCGGTCGAGCCTATCGACATCCATGCCTCTGTACGCCATCTCGACTGCCTGTCCGACCTGGTGAAACTGACCGACAAGGTGTTCCACTGTTACTCGCTCGGAAAACAGCGCAATCTCGATGCGCTGGAGATCGCTCGCATCGGCCGGGGCATCTCGATGGAGCAGATGGAGACCGAGCCTTCCCTGTTCACCGTCATCAACTCCTCCTCACCCTTGCGCCTCGATGGGCCGATGCTGCAGGGGATCATCGAGATGTCGTCGCGCGGCCAGGTCGTCATCATGACACCCTTCACGCTGGCAGGCGCAATGGCCCCGGTGACGATTGCCGGCGCGCTGGTGCAGCAGAATGCCGAGGCGCTCTGCGGCATCGCCTTTACCCAGATGGTGAGAAAAGGCGCGCCGGTGATGTATGGCGGCTTCACCTCCAATGTCGACATGAAGACGGGCGCACCCGCATTCGGCACGCCGGAATATATGAAGGCTGTCATCGCCGGCGGCCAGCTGGCGCGCCGTTACGGCATCCCCTACCGCACCTCCAACACCAACGCCGCCAACACACTCGATGCGCAGGCGGCTTATGAAAGCGCCCTGTCGCTCTGGGCGCTGACTCAAGGTGGCGGCAATTTCGTGCTGCATTCGGCCGGCTGGACGCAAGGCGGGCTGACGGCCTCCTTCGAAAAATTCATCCTCGATGTCGATATGCTGCAAATGGTGGCGGAATTTCTCACACCGCTCGATGTCTCGTCCGATGCGCTGGCGCTTGATGCCGTGCGCGATGTCGGCCCCGGCGGGCATTATTTCGGCACGGCCCATACGCTGGCCCGTTACGAGACGGCCTTCTATTCCCCGATCCTCTCCGACTGGCGCAATTTCGAGACATGGACGGAAGCGGGAAGACCGACCACGTACGACCATGCCAACCGGGTTTATAAGGAGGCCTTGGCCGCCTATCAGCAGCCTGAACTCGATCCCGCGATAGAGGAGGAACTCGATTCCTTTGTGACTAGGCGCAAGGCCGAAGGTGGCGTCGCGACGGATTTCTGACTGCCCTCAATCCGATGCAAGACAGCCACAATCACGCCACAAAACAAGGCGCGGGTTGCGCACTTGCGGCAAAAATCAACTCCTGGATGATCGAGTGTGAACAGCCATTCAGACTACTTCCGGTTTCCGTCCATCAATCCGCCGAGATTGAGCATCACCTTATGAACGCACCCTTGGAACGAACCAGAGGGAAAGGACCACGATCATGACGTTCATGAAGAAGACAGTTTCCGCAGGCCTCGCGGCACTCTCCGTCGCAGGCGCGCTTGCCGCGACAGCACCGGCCGCCGAAGCACGCGACCGCCATCATCACGGCGATGACGTATTGATTGGTGCTGCCGCAGGTCTTGCAGGCGGCCTGATCGGAGGCGCGATCGTTTCCGGTTCGCAGCGCCCGGTCTATGTCGAGCCGGAATATGATTATGCGCCACCACCACCGCCGCCGCGTGTCGTCTATCGTCCTGCCTATTACGAGCCGGCTCCGCCACCGCCGCGTTGCCACTTCGAATGGGTAGAAAACGAATATGGCGAAGCCTATCGCGCTCGTGTCTGCTACTAAATTCTGAAATCTAAATTGACGAAGGCGGCGGTGGAAACACCGCCGCCTTCGTCGTTTGATCAATCGTCGTCGTCGTCGATCCAGACCTGCTCGCCCGACTGCGGATGGAACTTGATTTCCATCTTGCGACCGTCCTTGTTGCGCGCCTCGACCTCATAGCAGCCGTCATCGATATCGATGTCGCGGATTTCGAGGCCGAGCGGCGCGATCTTGCTGCGCAGGTCGGCTTCGCTCATCCAGTCGGCGATCGGCACGTTACCGCAACGGCGGCGGTCATCATCTGCATGGGCAGCGGTGACGAATCCAACGGAAGCAAGGGTGGCAGTGGCGAGGATGAGGCTCTTCATGACGGGTTCCTTTCGAACTGACCTTTTCGATCCGGCCAAGGCACCGTTGCCTGACCGATGGAGAGACCTTACGAAAGTGGCGCTGAGCGATAACTGACAGCCCATGTCAGCTAAATTTCAGCAAAGCCATGTTAGAAGAACCGGATGTCGAAACGCCTCATCCCCCTCGCCCTCCTCTCCGCGCTGATCTTCGCCGCCCCTCATGTGCGCGCCGACGATGACGATCTCGACAGGCTGCGCGATGCGGTCAATCGTGGCGAGGTCATGCCCCTTTCGGCACTGCAGGACGAGGTGCGCCGCGCTTTTCCCGGCGAGATCATCCGCGTCAAGCTTGACGAGGACGACGGTCGCTTCATTTACGAGTTCAAGGTTCTGAAGCCTAATGGCCGGCTGGTCGAGATCGAGATGGACGCGAAAGATGGCCGCGTGCTCGATGTCGACACCGATGACGATGATGATTGAGGCAGCCGAAATCCATGCGCATTCTGCTGGTTGAAGACGACGCCCTGATCGCAAGAGATGTCACCCGCCACCTCGAACATGCCGGTTATCTGGTCGAACATGAACGTGACGGCGAAAGCGGCTGGTTCCGCGGCGACGCAGAAGAATTCGCCGCCGTCATTCTCGATCTCGGCCTGCCCGAACTCGACGGCCTGTCGGTCCTCAAACGCTGGCGCGCCGCCGAACGGGATCTGCCGGTTCTGATCCTGACTGCCCGCGGCAACTGGGAGGAACGGGTCGAGGGCATCGATGCCGGCGCCGACGATTATCTGGCAAAACCCTTCCAGATGCCGGAGCTTCTCGCCCGCCTTCGCGCGATTATCCGCCGCTCGCAGGGCAAGGCTGCCCCGGTGCTGCAGGCCGGGCGCCTGAAACTCGACCCGCGCGCGAAAAGCGCGTCCGTCGATGGCCTGCCGGTGGAACTCACCCCGCTCGAATATCGCTGCCTGCATTACCTGATGGCCAATGGCGACCGGCATGTCTCGCAGATGGAACTGACCGAACAGCTTTATGCGCAGGATTTCGAGCGAGAGAGCAATTCGGTCGAGGTTCTGGTCGGGCGCTTGCGCAAGAAATTCGGCAAGGACCTCATCGCCACCCGCCGCGGCTACGGCTACCGGATCGGCACCGCATGACCGGGGACAACTCAACCGCAAAGCCAGGACGTCGTCCGCTTTCAATTCGCACCCGGTTTCTGATCATTTCACTGATCACCGTTCCCGCCGCGCTCGCGCTGGCGGGATTGTTCATGGTCTCGGTCTTTTCCGCCAATCTGGAACGACGGCTCGACGCAGAACTGACCGGCCATATCAACAATATCGCAGCCTCCCTGCGCTTTGCTCCAGATGGCAGCCCGGAACGGCCGGCGGGCTTTTTCGATAAGCGTTTCGGGGATGCCTATGGCGGTCTCTACTGGCAGATCGGAGACGACACGTCCCCTGCTCGCCTGCGCTCGCCCTCGCTCTGGGATTTTACGCTCGCCCCGCCCGCCGACCTGCCGACAGATGGCCGGGTTCTGCACTACGTCACGGCCGGACCCGACGGCTCGAAACTGACGGCACAGCAGCGGCAGATCATGGTACCGACGCCCGCTGGCCTGAAAACCCTGCGGATCACGGTTGCTGCCGACCGCAAGCCCCTGCAGGATGCCGGTTATCGTTTCGCCTTCGACATCCTGCCCTATCTCGCGGGGCTGGCGCTCTTTCTGATCGGCGCCTCGCTCATTCAGGTCGTGTTCGGCCTGAAGCCTCTCGCCGCCCTGACAAGTGGTCTCGACCGTATTCGCGAACGCCGTGGGGGACGGCTGGACGGCGTGCTGCCGAAGGAGTTCGAGCCCGTCGAAAATTCGGTCAACCGACTGCTCGACGCACAGGCCCAGGCGATCGCCAAGGCCCGCGCCCGCGCCGGTGATCTGGCGCATGGGCTCAAAACGCCGCTGACGATCCTCTCCAACGATGCCCTGACCCTGCGCCAGAAGGGCGAGACGGAGATGGCCGACGAGATCGACCGGCTGGTGGCCATGATGCGTGCCCATGTCGAGGCCGAACTGGCAAGGAGCCGGATCGTCGCCAATGCCGAACTGCGCCAGTCCGATGCCGACATGGAAAAGATCACCGGCCAGATCGTCCGCACACTGAAGCGCACGCCGGAAGGCGAAGCGCTGACGTGGAATGTGGAGATCGGCGAACCGGCCGAGGTCCCACTCGACCCGCATGATCTGCGCGAACTGATCGGCAACATCGTCGAGAATACCGTCAAATGGGCCTCGAGCGAAGTGACCATCACCTGGAAAAACCGCCGCCTGATCGTCACCGACGATGGCCCCGGCGTCGATCCGGAAAAGATCCGCAGCATGACCGAACGTGGTGTCAGACTAGATGAGCAGGTTCCCGGCACAGGATTGGGTCTTTCGATCGTCAAGGAAATCTGCACCGTCTATGGCCTGACGCTGTCGATCGAGAACCGCAAGGGCGCCGGATTGCAGGTCACGATCGAATTCTGACCTTTGGCAGGAACGGCAAGGCAACGAACCGGCAGACGAAGCGTTTGCACGAAGGTAGACGACCTTTGGCAGGATGGCGAAATTGTCCCTCACCCTCGAAGATCGACATATGCGCCGGCGATCCTTCATCGCCGACACGACGGCACTCATCCTTTTCTTCACCACGACCGGCATTATCAACGAGCGCTTCATCGCGCAGATGAGCTGGGAAGAAGTGCTGAATGCCCGCCTTCTGGGTGCCCTGCTGATGATCCCGGTCGGCAGGCCTTATGGAATGTGGCGGGACTGGGTGATGAAACGGGCGACCGACACCCGGATCTCCCAACTGTTCTGGGACAGTATGGCACTGCTCAGCTTTCAGGTGCCGATCTATGCGGTCATCATTGCCGTCAGCGGAGCGTCCGGTACCGGCCTTTTCTACGGCATTCTAGGAGCAGCGGTCATGATGCTGATGCTCGGAAGTCCCTATGGATGGTTTCTAAACCGTGTGAGACGCCTGTTCGGCCTGCCGCCGGGCGGCGAAAAGCCGATGTCTCTGAACAGCTGAACAGTAACAGGTGCGTCCTTGTCACGCACGGATCTCGACCGAACTGTCTGTGGGAAACCTTGCCCGCCCGATGACAGCGGCCATCAATGGCGGTAACGAGGCTTTTTGCGAGCCGGCACGATGTATCGAAGCATCCGCGGCGATCCCGTGCCCGCGCGACAGGCAAAAATTCATTCCCGCCTTGAAATTCAGAAATCAAAAACGACGACATTGCAAAGCATGTCGGTCGACCGGCGGGATGCAACAGGACAGGGCGAGCGATGAGCGAGACAGGTGGGTATTTTCCGCGTTGGCGGCTGAAGACGGAAGGGCGCATCCTGCCTGACGAACGTCTTCCGGCAGGACCGACGGTGGTGCTGGGCTTCCAGCACGTGGTGGCAATGTTCGGTTCGACCGTTCTTGCCCCGATGATCATGGGTTTCGATCCGAACGTATCGATCCTGTTTTCCGGCATCTCGACACTGATCTTCTTCATCGCCGTCGGCGGCCGTGTACCGAGCTATCTCGGCTCCTCCTTCGCCTTCATCGGTCCGGTTCTGGTGGCGACGGCCGCAGCGGCCGGCGCACCTAACCCGAATATCGCCCTGGCGCTCGGCGGCATCATCGCAGCCGGTGCGCTTTACGCCCTGATCGGCATCATCGTCATGATGGCCGGCCATCGCTGGATCGAGCGGCTGATGCCGCCGGTTCTGACCGGCGCGATCGTCGCTGCCATCGGCCTCGTGCTGGCACCGATCGCAATCGCCAGCGCATCCGGCACCGGTGCGACCACACCCGACGGCAGCCAGCTGTCGCGCTGGGTGGCAATCGCAACCGTGGCAGCTGTCGGCCTCGTTGCCGTCTACGCACCCGGCATGACCCGCCGCCTGCCGATCCTTATCGGCGGCGCTTTCGCCTATATCCTCTATCTCGTGCTGGCGAACGGCATGGGCTACGGCACGCCGATCGATTTCTCCGGCGTCTCTTCTGCCGCATGGTTCGGCATGCCGACCTTCACGGCCCCGGTCTTCTCCGCCTCCGCGATCACCCTGATCGCCCCGGTCGTAGTCATCCTGGTTGCCGAAAACCTCGGACACATCAAGGCGATCGGCGCCATGACCGGCCGCAATCTCGACCCCTATCTCGGCCGCGCCTTCATCGGTGACGGTGTTGCGACGATGTTCTCCGGCTTCTTCGGCGGCACCGGCATGACGACCTATGCCGAAAACATGGGCGTCATGGCCGTCACCCGCATTTTCTCGACGCTGGTCTTCCTCGTTGCCGCCTTCGTCGCCATCCTGCTCGGCTTCTCGCCGAAATTCGGCGCGCTTATCCAGACCATTCCGGGTCCGGTTCTCGGCGGCCTGTCGATCGTCGTCTTCGGCCTGATCGCCGCAACCGCCGGCCGCATCTGGGTGGAAAACAAGGTCGACTTTTCCGAGCCGCGCAACCTGATCACCGTCGGCGTCGCGCTGGTGCTGGGCGCCGGCAACTTCAAGCTCGATGTCGCAGGCTTCACGCTCGACGGCATCGGCACCGCCACGATCGGCGCGATCGTGCTCTATCACGCACTCGGCCTGACCAAGGCTGCGCAGAAGCCCGATCAGCAGGCGTGATCATGAAGACAAGCGCAGGCCGCATGACTGGCCTGCGCTTCGCATCTGCGAAATATCCTTGACTTTTCCCGTCGAATCCACCAAATGCGGGTCATGCTTTCACCTTCCGGCCGCCGCGTGAGTTGGCCCTGCGACAGTAAAGTTCGCAAAGAAGGAACAAGGCGCACAGATAGATCGCCCTGACATTCAGGGTTCAAGCGCTGGGAAGCAATTTCCAACAAACAAGTTCCCACTTCACGCGGGGTTCTTGACGCCAGAGACAGCCGACACGGCATGGTGCCGAGCCGGCATAAATGTTTTTGGCGCCCCGAAAGGTATTCGCTTTGACGAATTTTGAATCTCTTGGTGTCTCCAAGCAGATCGTCGCCACGCTGACCGCGCTTGGCATTGAAACCCCGACGCCGATCCAGGCGCAGGCTATCCCGCTTCTCCTCGAAGGCCGCGACCTGATCGGTCTGGCCCAGACCGGCACCGGCAAGACCGCCGCTTTCGGCCTGCCGCTGATCGAGCGTCTGCTCGCTGAAAACATCCGCCCCGACAACCGCACGACCCGTTCGCTGATCCTCGCCCCGACGCGCGAACTGGTGAACCAGATCGCCGCCAACCTGAAGACTTTCGTCAAGGGTCGCCCGCTGAAGATCAACCTCGTCGTCGGCGGCGTATCGATCAACAAGCAGCAGCTGCAACTGGAAAAGGGCACCGATATTCTCGTCGCCACCCCCGGTCGTCTGCTTGACCTCGTTGCCCGCCGCGCCATTGGCCTGACGACGGTTCGCTTCCTCGTTCTCGACGAAGCCGACCAGATGCTAGACCTCGGCTTCGTGCACGACCTGCGCAAGATCTCGAAAATGGTGCCGAAGAAGCGCCAGACCATGCTGTTTTCGGCCACCATGCCGAAGGCGATCGCCGATCTGGCTGCCGACTTCCTGACCGACCCGACCAAGGTCGAAGTCACGCCTCCGGGCAAGGCTGCCGACAAGGTCGAGCAGTATGTCCACTTCGTTGCCGGCAAGGGTGACAAGACGGAGATCCTGCGCAAGTCGCTGCTCGAAAATCCGGACGGCCGCTCGATCGTCTTCATGCGCACCAAGCACACCGCCGAGAAGCTGATGAAGCATCTCGACAATATCGGCTTCTCGGTCGCCTCGATCCACGGCAACAAGAGCCAGGGTCAGCGCGAACGGGCGCTCAAGGGCTTCCGTGACGGCGAGATCAAGACGCTGATCGCCACCGACGTCGCCGCCCGCGGCATCGACATCCCGGCTGTCAGCCACGTCTACAACTACGACCTTCCGGAAGTACCGGACGCATACGTTCACCGTATCGGCCGTACCGCACGCGCAGGCCGCGACGGCATCGCGATTGCGTTCTGCGCTCCCGATGAAACGCTGCTTCTGCGCGACATCGAAAAACTGATGGGCATCGAGATCAAGGCTGCATCGGGCGAACGCCCGGAAGCGCTGAACCGTCCGGTTCGCGGCAACGGTAACAACAACCGCGGCGGCAACAAGGCCCGCGGTGGAAACGGTGGCGGCAACGGCGAAGGCGGCAAGTCCAAGCGCCGCGAACGCCCGGCCCGCAAGCCGTTCTTCGCCGAAGGTGCCGAAGGCGCTTCGGAAGAACGTGGCGAGCGTCAGGAACGCCGTGGCGGCTCCAACAATCGCCCACAGCGTGACAACCGCCGCAACGAAGATTTCCGTGGCCAGCGCCGCAACGAGGAAGCTCCGCGTTCGGAAGTCGACAACGATCTGGCGACGACCTCGGATTTCCGTCCGAACCGTGGCGAGCAGCAGAAGCGTAACGGCGGCAACAACCGCGGCCATCAGGGCCAAGGTCAGGGTCAGCGTCAGCCGAACAATGGCGGCAATCGTGACCGCGCCGCTCACGGCGCCCACGAAGCCGGCAAGCAACGCCAGCAGCATCAGGCCGGTGCGACCGATGGTGCACAGGCTCCGGCAAAGACCGGCGGCCAGAACCGCCACGCGCCCCAGAAGACCAATCAGGGCGAAGGCCGCGGCCCCGTCCGCTTCGGCAATCCGGGCCCCGCTCGCGGCGACGAGCAGCGCGGTGGCGGCTTCCAGGGCCGCAAGCGCCGTCCGGCGTAAGCACTGAGATTGGATTGAGTTGAAAGACGGCCGGGTTCACCCCCGGCCGTTTTGTTTTTCGGGGGGCCTAGCCTATCGCTAAAGCACGGCGCGATCTTTCAGATTCGCCTGTCGTGCTTTAGCTCTTTGTTTTTGCGCATGTCTTTAACCCGAAACCGGCAACCACTTTCTGGAGACATGCTCTAGACGGCTACCCCCTCGCCTTCCGGTTCACCAGATAGACGCCCGTAACCACGATCACCGTTCCTACCACAACCGGCACGGTCAGCGGTTCGCCGAACAGGATCGCCGCCTCGATCGCCACCATCGGCGGCATCAGATAGATCAGCGATGCGGCGCGCGAAACCTGTCCATGGCGAATGAGCCGCAAGAGCAGGAATACGGCCCCCATCGAGATACCGATCACCGACCATGCCATCGACGCCATTGCCTGCCATGTCCAATCGAAACGCATGTCCTCGGTCAAAAGAGCGATCGGAAGGGTGACGATGAGAGCACCGACGAATTGCAGCGTCGCCGTCGCCATCAGGTCGGCCTGCTGCAGGTGCTGCTTCTGGTAGATGGTCCCGTAGGTCACAGACGTCATGGCGACGAGATTGATGATCAGCGGAATGCCGAGCCCCGTCAGCCCGGCGGCAAGGCTGGCCAGAAGCTGCGGTGAAATCGCAATCAGGATTCCGGCGAAGCCGAGCCCGAGACCGATGCGTTGCCGCCCCGTCAACCGCTCGCCCAGCAGGAAGGTCGCCGCCAGCGCCGTCAAGAGCGGCTGCAGGCCGGCGATTATGCCGGACAGGCCCGACGGCACCCCCTGCCCGATCGCATACCAGACGCCGGCAAGATAAAGCCCATGCAAAAACACGCCCGAGAGAATGGCCCTGCCGAATGCCGTAGCACTCGTCGGCCACTTGGCCCCGATCAACAGACAGAGGCCGGCAAAGGCACACGCCGCGAGAGCATGGCGCACCGCGAGAAAGGTGATCGGGTCGGCATGCATGGCCGCGTATTTCGCCACGATCCAGCCCGTGGACCATAGAAAAGCAAATATCGCCGGCGCAAAGCGGTCAAGCATGTTTGGCTTCCGTCAAAGAGATCAATGTCCTTAGGCAGAGAGCATTTCCCGGTCAAAGCAGAAAATCTGACGGCAATCGTCAATGGCGTTGATCATCCGTTGAGCACTTGGCGCATTAACGGGCAACACATTGATTTGACGAATGTTAGCAAATCCTGGCAGATCAAGTTCGGCTCTGGCCGGAAGCCTCGAATACCCTATTTTTAAATGCCAAGTGGAGTTTCGGTTTTGTCCTCGGCAACTGCGCATGGTTCTTGCATTGCCCTCTGCGTTGTATTCTTATGGCCAAAAAAAGGGGAACGCTTCTTTGGCATTTGATGAAATGTTAACTGCGGAGAACCTTCCGCGCCCACCATATAAAGACTACCACGAGTGGTACGCGGCACAGGATACTGCACATCTGATCCGCAAGACCCAGGATGCGGAAAACATCTTCAGGAAGACCGGCATCACGTTTGCGGTCTACGGCCACGCGGACAGTTCCGAAAAACTTATCCCCTTCGACATCATTCCCCGCATCATCTCCGCACGTGAATGGCGCAAGCTAGCGCAGGGCATCGAGCAACGGGTTCTGGCGCTCAACGCCTTCCTCGATGACATCTATCACAAGCAGGAAATCATCAAGGCCGGACGCATCCCGCGCGAACTGATCGAGAAAAACTCTGCCTTCCTGCCCGAAATGATCGGCTTCAAGCCGCCGGGCGGCGTCTACACCCACATCGTTGGCACCGATATCGTGCGCACCGGCGAGGACCAGTTCTATGTTCTGGAAGACAATGCCCGCACGCCCTCCGGCGTCTCCTACATGCTGGAGAACCGCGAGACGATGATGCAGATGTTCCCGGAACTTTTCACGCTGAACAAGGTGCAGCGGGTGGAAGACTATCCGCGCCTGCTGCGCCAGTCGCTCGCAGCCGTCGCGCCTCCGGGCTGCAAGGGCAAGCCGCGCGTCGCCGTGCTTACCCCCGGCATCTACAATTCCGCCTATTACGAACATTCCTTCCTCGCCGACCAGATGGGCGTCGAACTGGTGGAAGGGTCTGATTTGCGCGTGCTCGACGGCAAGGTGCAGATGCGCACCACCCGCGGCTATGAGGCGATCGACGTTCTCTACCGCCGCGTCGATGACGATTTCCTTGATCCGCTTACCTTCCGCGCCGACTCGGCGCTCGGTGTGCCGGGCATCATGGATGTCTACCGCGCCGGCAATATCACCATCGCCAACGCGCCGGGCACCGGCATTTCCGACGACAAGGCGATCTATTCCTACATGCCGGAAATCGTCGAATTCTATACCGGCCGCAAGGCGCTGCTGGAAAACGTGCCGACCTGGCGCTGTTCGGAGCCCGACAGCCTGAAATACGTGCTGGAAAACATCGCCGACCTCGTCATCAAGGAAGTCCATGGTTCCGGCGGCTACGGCATGCTGGTCGGCCCGACGGCGACCAAGAAGGAACGCACCGACTTTGCCGAAAAGCTCGCCGCAAAACCGGGCAACTACATCGCCCAGCCGACTTTGGCGCTCTCCACCGTGCCGATCTTCGTCAACAAGGGCGTAGCACCCCGGCATGTCGACCTTCGTCCCTATGTGCTCGTATCCGACAAGGTGAAGATCATCCCCGGTGGCCTTACCCGCGTGGCGCTGAAACAGGGCTCGCTGGTGGTCAATTCCAGCCAGGGCGGCGGCACCAAGGACACCTGGGTTCTGGAAGATTGAGGGCGTAAAAGAATGCTGGGAAGAACTGCAAACGGCCTCTACTGGATGTTCCGTTACATCGAGCGCGCCGAAAACATTGCCCGTCTCGTCGATGCCGGCCTGCGTGTGTCGCTCACCCGCGCCGGCTCCTCCGACGAGGACTGGCATGGCGTGCTTGAAAGTGCCGGCGTGCGCGAGGCCTATTCCGAGGTCCACGACAAGATGACGGCCGCCGACGCGGTGGATTATCTCCTGCGCGACCGTACCAACCTGTCAAGCGTCATGTCCTGCATCGAGGCGGGCCGTAACAATGCCCGTATGGTCAGAACCGCGCTGACCCGCGAGACCTGGGAAGCGACCAACGAGGCGTGGATTGACTTGAAGGCCCGCATGTCGCGCAAGCTGAAGGCTGCCGACCTGCCGGAACTGATCGGCGTCATCAAGCATCGCTGCGGTCTTATCCGCGGCGCCTTCCACGGCTCGATGCTGAGAAACGAGATATACAATTTCGCCCGCATCGGCACTTTCATCGAACGGGCCGACAACACGGCCCGCATTCTAGACGTGAAATATTACGTGCTCCTGCCCTCGGTCAGTCAGGTCGGCTCGGCGCTCGACAATTTCCAGTGGGAATCGATCCTGCGCTCCGTCTCGGCCCACCGCTCCTATGGCTGGGTCTATGACGGCGAGTATCAGGCCAGCAACATCGCCGACATGCTGATCCTGCAGGTGCAGATGCCGCGTTCGCTCGCCTATTGCTACGAAAAGATCGTCAGCAACCTGCGTTATCTCTCGGAGGATTACGGCGGCGAGCGGCTGACGGCGCATGACACGGGCGATGCGATCCGCACCATGCTCAAGCGCGGCTCCGTCACCGAGATCATGGACCAGGGCCTGCACGAATTCCTCGAAGACTTCGTCTACCGCAACAACCAGCTCAGTGCCGAGATTTCCGACGGCTACCGTTTTTATCAGTAATCAGCCCAACCGCTCGACCCGAAGGACGCCCCCATGCGGCTGAAGATTTCGCATACGACCGAATATCTCTATGACGAGCCCGTTCCCTATCTGCTGCAGCGCCTGCGGCTGACCCCGATCAGCGGACCGACGCAAAAGGTGCTGAACTGGAGCGTGAAAGTCGACGGCGCCAAGATCGAGACGGGTTATCTCGACCAATACGGCAATCACGTCGAACTCGTATCGGTCGAGGGTGCGGAACATACGATCCGCATCACCGCCACAGGCGAGGTCGAGACGCTCGACAAGGCTGGCGTCTATGGCGCCCATCTCGGCTGCACGCCGCTTTGGCTCTACCTGCGCGATACCGGCCGCACGAAGCCCGGCAAGCTGATCAAGGATCTGGCGAAGAATGTGAAGGGCGACAGCGAACTCGCTCAGATGCACGCGCTGATGGACGCAATCCACGAGACGGTCGCCTACAATCCCGGCACCACCACCACCGAAACGACGGCCGAGGAGGCGCTGGCGGCAAAGACCGGCGTCTGCCAGGATCACGCCCATATCTTCATTTCGGCAGCAAGGCTCTCCGGCATGCCGGCCCGTTACGTCTCCGGGTATCTTCTGATGGAAGACAGGCCCGACCAGGTGGCGACCCATGCCTGGGCGGAAGCCCATGTTCCTGGCCTCGGCTGGGTGGGCTTCGACGCCGCCAACAACCTCTGCCCCGATGACCGTTATGTCCGCATCGCCTCGGGCCTCTGCTACCGCGACTGCGCCCCCGTCTCCGGCATGCGCATCGGCCCTGCCGGAGAAAACCTGAAGGTACATCTGACGGTGAAGCCCGCTCAGGAACAATCGCAAATCCAGACACAGTCCTGAATTGCGACATCGCAAGCCCTGCGCCATGTCCATCTGCCAGAATGACGGTTCTGGACCGGAGGACACATGCTGCTAGGGCAGTCGATATTCCAGTCGGTTCTGACCCGACTGAAGGAAGAGCAAGGGCAAGACGAGGAGACACCAGCCGAGGGAGCGGATTATCGTATCCGCGGACTTGGTGCGGGTTTCCTCACACCTGACGGTCGGCCCGAAGCGACTGAAGCGGATGTCGGCAGCTATTTCGACTATCTGGCCGACTGGCCCGCGATGGAAAAGGATGCCGACGCGCACCATACCGAAAAGCCCGCAGATGCAGCAGTCCCGGAGCCCCGCGACGAAGAACCCGTGATGCCGGCACATCTGGAGCGCCTGACGGAAGAGGAAATTGCGCAGGATCTGGGGCTCTCCCCGAAGGATGACGAGGCCACACTTGCCGAGAAACGCCGTCAATTCGCCAAGCTCAATCACCCGGACCGGGTGGAACCGCAATTTCGCGACAACGCGACGGTAAGGATGAAGACGGCCAATCTGTTGATCGACCGAGCAATCTCGTCCCTCTACTGGCGCGGCTGAACGATCCGCGTAAGGCTCAATCGTCCCGACGTTCCGTCGGCTTGCGCCCTTAGGAGGCCTTCCGGTCGAAGAACAGCTTGTAGGTGGCAAACAGACCGACGATCGCGACAATCCCCGCCCAGACGGCCTCGCCCGCATAAAGCTCGATTGCGACCCAGACGAAGCATACCGCAGGTATCAGCACCCGGCGCCAGAGTGCATCGTAAAACGGATGGTTCGGGTCGATCATAGGTCTCATCTCCTCCGGCCCAACATGCGCGGCCGCAAACGCATATCCGGGCTGTCGTGCCAAAAAGCAAGATCATCCCCCGATGAACTTGAGTTTACCACGCCCGCACCACCCTGCCCTCTTCCTGCCGGCATATTCGCATCGAGATCGCGAGTTCGTCCCCAGAAACGATTTTTCCATCATCGGCAACGCTATTGGCATTGAAGCCTTTGCCGAGCTAGGCTAAGAACCTCTCATCGGACATCGGCGACTCATCGCCGGTACGGTTAGCACCCGTAGCTCAGCTGGATAGAGTGTTGGATTCCGATTCCAAAGGTC
Organism: Neorhizobium sp. UBA3556; assembly: GCA_002376235.1. Taxonomy (GTDB): domain Bacteria; phylum Pseudomonadota; class Alphaproteobacteria; order Rhizobiales; family Rhizobiaceae; genus Neorhizobium. Next base: position 1,003,670 of record DFNX01000016.1, read on the forward strand.
ACAGGTTCGAATCCTGTCGGGTGCGCCACTTACACATTGAAATCACAAAAGAAAAACACGAAACGCAAGACGTACGCGGAAGCTTTCGCGTGCCAGCTCGCCTCGATGCTTTGGCAACTGTCCGGGGCGCACCACGCAACGAACATCTCAAACGCAAAAAGCCCGGATTGCTCCGGGCTTTTCGTTAGGCATATGCGGTCGAATTAGAACGAGCGCTGCAGACGCAGGAAGCCGTCCCACTTGTCAGCGGAGTCGGTGCCGTTATCAACGTCGGTGTAGTTGATCGTTGCCTTGGCAGCGAGGTTCTGCGTGATGGCGTAGTCAGCCGTCACACCAACGCGCCATGCATCACCACCGTCGAAGTCGCCATCGGCGTCGAGAGCAACGCCATCCCAGTACTGGGCGCCCGGTGCGATGGAGAACTTGTCGGTGACCTTGATTGCGTATTCAGCACCGACCGTCCACTCGGAAGCGTCGAAGTAACGGTTTTCGCCGAACGCGTAGGCAGCGAAGACACCGAGCGAGCCCGGGCCAACTTCTGCAGTCAGCGTGGAAGCGAGAGCAGCATTTTCGCGGTCGAAGTCGTAACCAGCGAAGAAGTCGACGGTTACGCCACCGAACTTGCCGGTGATGACGCCGTTGATGCCGATTTCGTCCTGACCACGACCGGTGCCGGCAACGTCGTCCTTCCAGCCATCGGTCGAGTCAAATGCGTCGACCTGACCGTAAACGGAGAATGCACCGCCGTCATAGGTGTAACGGATGGAGTTGTTCAGCGTGTCGCCGCCGAAGCCACCATTGTTGTACGGAGATTCGTCGGCCAGAACGGTTTCGCCTTCAAGACCCGTATCGAAATAGTTGTAGAAGTGACCGACGCGGAAGCCGCCCAGTTCGATGTAGGTTTCGTTCAGAGAGAAATCGCTCGTGCCGTCGTTATTGTTGGCGCGGAGCGTGATGAGCGAGCCGAGCGCACCGTATTCGGTGTCGGTCTTCGCCGACAGGGAAAGCTGAGCGCGGGTGTTGGTGCGGTAACCGGCTTTATCGCCAGACAGATCATCGTCGCTGCGGCCATCGACCTGAACGCGGACATAACCGCCGATCTTGAGGCAGGTTTCGGTGCCCGGGATGTAGAAGTAGCCGGTGCCGAAGGCGTCACAAACGCGGACATATTCCATCGGCTCGGGCTCTGCCGCGATGATCGCATCGGCAGCCTGCGCGCCGGATACTGCTGCGAGAGCTGCAGCGGAGCCGAGAAGAAGGCTCTTGATGTTCATTATGATCTCCATTCAGACGATGGACCGCGGCCGGGAGCCTCATCCACCAAATTAAAAAACCGAAGGGTTATTCGGTGACCAAGGAATACGAAGGCCTGCCGGGAGACGGAAGCACAGCGGCTAGCCTTCATCTGCCGAAGATGGCGCCCTCCGGATTGATGTTGCGCAAGCGCATCGGTTTGTAACCGTACGTAATCTGCCGGTAATCGAACGGTATCAGCGGCGAAGGACGGCAACGCTCCTGCGACAAAGCCGAACATGTAAGGGGGCGGTCAAATGTGCAGACCGATTCTACCAATGGAAAATGGCCGACAACCCGCCGCTGCGATGACATCCCCAATGAAGGATATCTGGAGCGGGCGTCCCGAAAGCGATCGCCGGTTTCGGGACAAGGACATACGCGAAACAAAAAAGCGAAAGCGCGGCAAGCTCATCTGAAGGATCGCGACGCGCCTTAAAGCAATTCCAGCAAAAGTGGGAACCGGTTTTGCGTCCGGAATTGCGTCAAAACAAGGAGAGAGAGTGAGGTCGTGTTTCGAAGAAAGGCGGAAACGCTTTAGGCTGCGCCTGCCTGATCCATCAGGCGTGGCAGGATGATCACCGCGCGGGCTCCGCCTGAATCGGCATCCTCATACCGGATTTTTCCTTGATGCGCATCGATGATCGATTTGGCCAGGGCGAGACCGATACCGCTTCCACCCGTATCCCTGCTGCGCGATTGTTCAAGGCGGAAAAATGGGTTGAAAATACGGATTCGGTCGGCCTCTGGAATCCCCGGCCCGTCATCGTCGATCAGGACGCAGACATCAGACATCGCCGGACGAACGAATATTCGCGCCCGATGCCCATATCGCAATGCGTTCTCCACGACATTTCTAAGCGCCCGTTTCAAAGCCGCCCGGCGTCCGTAGATGAAGAAGCGATGAGGATTGACGAGAGTGATATCGCCTCCGGCGGCTCTCAGATCCGTCACCAGTTCGTTCATCAGGTCTTCAAGCTGGAACACGACGTCCGGCTCTGGCGTATCGCTGCCGCGCGACAGGGAAAGCGCGGCATCCACCAATTCCTGGATCTCATCCAGGCACTGGCCAAGCTTGTCCTTTGGTTCGCCTTCATCGAGAAGCTCGATCCTGAGCCGCATGGCGGTGATCGGAGATTTCAGGTCATGCCCGATCGCCGCAAGCATTTTGGCACGCTCATTCAGCAGTCTGGTAAGTCGCGCCGCCATATCGTTGAATGCGTGGGTCAGCTTCCTCAGTTCAGACGGCCCCGACGAAGAAATCGGCTGTGGGTCTTCGCTTCGGCCCAGACTGTCGGCAGCATTGGAGAGATGCTGGAGCGGCGTCGTAATTTTTGCGACGATGATCCACACAACAGCCACCACGATGGAGACGGTCGCAAGGATCGCCAACATGAGTTGCCAGGCCCATGGCTTTGGCAAGCGCAGGACATCGCGTGCGGTCAGCCATCGCCCGTCGTCCAAGGCAATCGAGGCTAAAAGCACCAGGCCTCGCCCAGCCTTGCTGCCATGCTCTGTGATTTCCGGTCGCGTTCCCGTTTCCGCGGCGGCAAGGATAAAGCCATCGCCAAGGGTGAGACCAAACTTGCTCTTCAGGAATACGGCGAGATCCCCGGACAGTTGCAGCTCGTCGCGCACCTGCGGAGCAGTATCGGTGATGGTGAATTGCATGCCCCATTCGGATGGGGTCGTAACGATGGCATCCTCTTCCTCGGCGGGAAGGGTCTTCAGCATTTTTGCGGTGCTGAGCAGCCGCTCCACAGCATCGAAGGCCCGATAGTCGAGAAGCTGCCTGTTCTTATCGTGGATGAAATAGAAAATGCTGAACATCTGCGCAGCAAGCAGACAACCCAGCAGCAGCAGGATGAGCTGTCCTCGAACGCTTTGAGGGACGCCGATCCTCATGTGCTACGCCTTTGTCACATCGGCGACCAGGCAATAGCCGCCTCCGCGCACGGTAATAATGAGCTCCGGACGATCCTTGCTCTGCTCGATCTTTCTTCGCAAGCGGCTGACCTGGTTGTCGATCGCGCGATCGAATGGACCGGCGCTGCGCGATGAAGTCAGTTCGAGAAGCCGCTCCCTCGACAGGATCACCCGCGGACGCTCCAGAAACGCCATCAGCAATTGAAAATCGGCAACGGTGAGCGGCGTCTCCACGTCATTCTCGTCGACCAGGCAACGGCGATCTATCTGAAGCGACCAGCTGCCGAAACGAAGAACCTGACCGCCATGCTCTCCACCCAGCGATGGTGCGGACGGCTCATAACGTCTCAGAATGGCCTTGATCCTGGCCACGACCTCCCGCGGATTGAATGGCTTTGCAAGATAGTCGTCTGCACCGAGTTCCAGCCCGATAATCCGATCCGTCTCTTCGTTGAGCGCACTCAGCATCAGGATGGGGATTTTGCTTGTCGTGCGAAGACGATGACAAATGGCCAATCCATCTTCGCCTGGAAGCATGACGTCGAGAACGATCAGATCGATCCCTCCGGACATCAGCACCCGGTCCATCTCCTTGCCGCCATCGACTGCGACCGCCCGCATGCCGACCTTCTCCAGATAGAGTTTTAGCGCCTCGCGAGTTTGCGCATGATCGTCGACAATTAGAATATTAGGAGAACTCGTCATTGGAGCGATTTATCCGATGGCTGACTACCACGCATCAGGAATTTTGTAACGGCACGTCGCAAAAGGCGATCATGCGACAGGCTGATACCATAATGGCTTTTGTCAGGGATAATTCCGAGACAAAAATCCGCTATGAAATTCGTGTCAATGTCGCGTTGAAGGGTTTGAGTTCCCTTCCCCCGGTCAACTGACAGGGAATGCATCCGTCACAGACGTTGACGCCGTGAAAAGAGCCACCTTTCATGGCTATCCGCTTTGGAAGCGCAACTGTAAACGCCGGTTCAATCTCGACCTCCAGTCAGGACACCTTCAGTTGCGCTTCCAGCCTCAGCCTTCCGCCTTGTCGGATTTGCCCTGCACGCCCTGTCTTTCTTTCACCGCGTCCTTGAACTAAATCCTGTTTCGCGGGTTTATTGACATCGGAAAATCCGCGCCGATTGAAGGACGCTGTCAAATGAAACGATTGCTTGTCATGGCCATTGCGGCATTAGCGCTGACGGCCTGCAATTCCACGGGTAATCCCGAGTTCCGCGCCATCGATTACGGGCCGGGCATTGCGCCGATCGCCGGCAGCATCACATATGGCGGGCAACCGAAAGGCCGTGGCAACATGCCGGTAGGCCATACCTTCACCCACCAGTTCATCAATGGTTTCGGAAACCGCGTCGAGGAGCGTTATCGCGTGCTCGAGGATGGCAGTCTCGACATTTACAGCCGCAGGATCACATCGATCACCATCGGCCGCTAATCCTCCCGGCTGTGTGATCCGGAAGACCTGCCCGGAAGACCCGGGCGGAAGGAACCGATGACTGCAGCAGCCGTTTTCCTCAAAACAGGAAACGGAGGCAATGATGGCCGAAGATAGAGACGCGCGGGACGCTGTTGAACGTGGCAGTAGGTACACGGGAGCCGGACGGTACCCCGCTGCAGGTCCCCATGCGAAAGATCACCTGACAGATCACGACAAGACACCGGGCACAGGCTCCCTGCCCGCAAAGGACAGCAAGGACACCGATTCCGGCCCTGAATGAGGCCGCGATCGAAGTGTATTTTCGGGTGCCCCTGCTGCCGCATGCGAGCGATACCATCAATCTCCTTGCCCACCATCTTCCCGCCGGTTAACACCGCATGACGACAATGCGGGCAAAGCGGAATGACGGGAGAAACCATCACACTCTATGAGGCGATCGGCGGTGATGCGACTGTGCGCGCGCTGGCAAAGCGTTTCTACGAGTTGATGGACACGCTGCCCGAAGCAAGGAACTGCCGGGCAATCCATCCGCCAAGCCTGGAAAGCAGTGAAGCCAAATTCTACGACTATCTGACCGGCTATCTTGGCGGCCCGCCGGTCTATATCCAGAAATACGGACATCCCCGTTTGCGTTCCCGCCACTTCGGCGCAGCCATCGGCCCCGCGGAACGCGACGAATGGCTGCTCTGCTTCCGGCGTGCCCTCAATGAAACCATCGAAAACCCGAAACTTCGCGAGATTATCTGGCCGCCGATCGAACGGCTTGGCCACCACATGCAAAACAAGGAATAGGCTCTTGGAAAGTTTAGGGAAAATGCGGCCGTTGGTTCTTTTTGTCAGCGGGCTGATGGGGCTGTCGGGAGTAGCTTTGGCCGCAGCTGCAAGCCATGGCGGCGACACGCATTTCCTCGGCAACGCATCGACCATGTGCCTTGCACATGCCCCGGTTCTTTTGGCGCTATATGTAGGACACGCCACGTTCAGAACGGCAACGCTCTCCGCGCTCGTCTTAAGTCTCGGCACGATCCTGTTTGCAGGCGATCTCGTCGCGCGGCACTATCTCGGGGACCGGCTTTTCCCATTTGCGGCGCCGATGGGCGGCACGTTGATGATGCTCGGCTGGCTGTTAGTCGCGGCGGGCGCTTTTTTCGGCCGCCGCGCCTGACAGTTCACTTGTTCCGCCGTTCTTATCGGCGGAACGGGAGCACCTTGCCCGCCTCCCACGACGGGACGGTCGTGGCGCTCACCGTGGCATGAGCGGGAAAACGGATGACATTGTCATCGCGCCGGTCTTCACGGCTGCGGCTTGCCAGAATCTCATAAAGCTCCGGCACCAGTCCCTCACCATTCTGCTCCGCCAGCTTGTGCAGGCCGATAAACAGGCTGGTGTCAGGACGCTCGTCTCTCATCACTTTTTTCCTTCATCGTCTGGAGCGCACGCTCAAGGCTCGATTTCGAGCCGTTGCGCAGCGGGACGAAGGTGACGCCGAACTTCTTGCAGCCGGTCTTCACCCTCAGACACGCATCGTGGCTGATACAGTCGATGGGGCAGAAAACGCAGTCGACGGAGGGGAGAACGGTATCGATGCGGGAAACCGCCTCGCGCAGACCACCATCGTGATGGATCAACTCGGCGCCGTGTCGAGTGGCGATTGCACGCAAGTGGGCGACCTGACAGTCACGGCCGCCGACATAGAGGAAGCTGCGGACATCGATCGCGTCACGATCCGGTTTCGCCTGCTGGGTTGCAGTCGCCACCTCGTTTGCGCCGCCGTTCTTCCGTTTCTGCTTCTTCGCCATCACGCCTCGCCTGATCGATTCTCATCTCGGGAACCTTCGGTGAGCGGCACCATAGATAAGTTGACTATCAGAGTAAAGATTAAACGTGAGGATCATACTCATATTTATTTTTTAGCAATTCCGGCAAAAAATGGAGACCGGATTTACGCCCGAAATTGCCGCGCGATAAAGAGAAAGCCCGACGCTTCGCCTCAACGAAAGTCGGAAGTGATCGGCAAAAAAGAATGCAGTTGGGAACGGCTGCCGATTGCCTTCCCCAGCCTGTATTAAACGCGGTTCTCGACGGACGTCATGCGGATGCCGACGAAATTGTCCCGATCATCGGATACGATTTCACCATGGCCGATCGTCTTTCCGTTCACCTGAATCTCGACCGGCTCGCCAAAGCGCTTGTCCAGTCTGAACCATGATCCCTGCTTGGCTGCCGCGAGTTGAGCGACGGAAACCTTCGCCCTGCCGATCACGACCTGGACGTCTACGGGGATCTCACCGAGCAGCGCACGAGACGGTGCCGGATGCATGGAGCTTTCCTCCGACAGCGGAAATTCCGGAAACAAGGGAGACGGCTTGCCGACAGCGTCATCGATCATAATGGTCACCTTCTGAAATATATTGGAGGGGCGCGACTCACTCAAAAATAAACGCTGCAACACCTCGCTTCGCGCCGGACTGGCCACGACGCTTAACGATCCGTTAACATCCACAATTGACGGATCATAAAGATGCAGTTTCGATGCTGGTCGGTAAAAAGACCGATCAATGTCCGCTGCGCGTCGTGCGGGTTCGCACAACCGTCGAGGCCCGCATCCGCTTCAATGTTGCGAGCGGCAACCCGCCCTTGGCCAACGCATTGATAAAAAATGTATCTTCAGCTTGAGAAAAGACAAGGACCATCCTGTCCTTCATCACGTTCCGCTTGGCGCAGGTGAAAATCACCTCGTTTTCGCCGAGACAGAGATAGAAATGGTCAGGCAAAAACTCCACCGCGGCAGTCTGGATGAGAGCGCCGGTCTCGCATATGCCCACGATCCGCAACTGAAGGCTGGAAAAGGATTTTACACCGCCACCATTCGGATAGACCGCGCGCGCAACAAGATTGGTCCGCCGATATCGAACCTTGGGATTGTCGTTCGCCCCATAGAACTGGGCAAGATAATGCCGAGGCTTGCCGTTCTCCAACATGGTGCGGTCCCGAAATAGTTAAAACAATCCTAACAATGTATCGTAGTGGGAAACCACGGACAATTGTCAGATTTAGGGGTAATTTCAGTAGTTTGGCATATATAAGGACGCAATGCGGCCGCGTCGTCACGCAGCAATCGGCTGTGCGTGCGACCTCACTTCTTCAACCCGGATGGCAATTTTGATCGGCAGGATTGGCTCGCCGCGCTTTAGCTCTTTGTTTTGGCGCATGTCTTTATCCCGAAACCGGCGACCACTTTTGGGAGGCATGCTCTAACCAGAAAATCAGGAAAACGGGCGTTTCCGCGCAATGGAAATTCGAATAAAACCCGGTTCATGACACGGGCACTCTTGAGTAGGTCGTAAACAATTACAAACGGCAGCCCCCGCTTGTTGCGAGGGCTGCCGTTCTCAGACTGGACAGACGATCAGGCTGTGACGTCTATGACGACCCGCCCTCTGATCTTTCCGTCAACGATAGCTTGGGCAAGTTCCGGCAGTTTCGACATGGGCTCGACTGTCGTCATGGCGTCCAGCTTGGCCTTGTCCATATCGCGCGCGAGCCTGCTCCAGGCAGAAAGACGCTGTTCCCTCGGGGCCATGACGGAATCCACGCCGATCAGCGCAACGCTGCGCAGAATATGCGGCAGAACGGTTGCCGGAAGGTCGGCACCTCCTGCCAGGCCGCAAGCGGCAATCGCACCGCCGCGCGCAGTCTGTGAAAGCGCATTGGCAAGCGTCGTGGAACCAACGCTGTCGATGCCGCCGGCCCACCGTTCCTTCTGCAAAGGCCCGCCCTTCTGCTGCAGTTCGGCCCGATCGATGAATTTCGTTGCCCCGAGCGCTTCCAGATAGGCATGGGTTTCAGGCCGCCCAGTGGAGGCGGTGACATTGTAACCGCGAGCGGAAAGCAGCGCGATTGCCACCGAACCCACGCCGCCGGCAGCACCAGTCACCAGCACCTCGCCCTCACCCGGCTTGATCGCACCCCATTTTTCCAGGGCGTCGACGCAAAGCGCGGATGTATAACCGGCAGTGCCGATCGCCATTGCTTGCTGCAGGGAAAATGCATCCGGCAGTGGGACCAGCCATTCGGCCTTTACCCGCTGATAGCGCCCATATGCGCCCGGTTCGGTTTCCGATAGACCCCATCCGTTCAGGATCACCTTGTCGCCTGGCTTCCAATCCGCAGACCGCGACTCGATCACCGTACCGGAAATATCAATCCCGGCGATCAGCGGCGTCCGGCGAGCGATACGCCCCTTTCCTGTAATCGCCAGCCCGTCCTTATAGTTCAGCGTCGAATAGGCGATCTCGACGAGGACATCATTGTCGGGCAAATCCTTGAGGGAAACCTCCCGGAAGCCCGCTGCCGGCTTGCCGTCGACAGTGTCGATGACCATCGCTTTGAACGTTTCAACCATTTCGTCACTCCAATTGCTTTGATCTACGGATCCGTATTTAGGGGCGCCGCAGGTTCCGGCTATTGATGCAGGTCACGATAGCTGGAACCGGAGACTGTGTGATCCGCCACATGGAGCCTCATCGGCATCTTTTTCGGGAGAAATTTTACCGTTTGATAAAATTTTGAGCCGTGTTACGATCTGCCCAATAGTTGTCCATAACCATATAATGAGGGAACTCGGATGGAACGACTGGGAAGCGGGATCGAGGCCGGCAGGCTCTCGACCAACGAATATGCATCGAATTTTTCCGACCTTCACCCGCGCCTCGACCGCCACGAGGCACTGGTGGCATCAGACCGCTGTTACTTCTGTTACGACGCGCCGTGCATGACGGCCTGTCCCACCGCCATCGATATCCCGATGTTCATCCGGCAGATATCGACTGGCAACCCGCTTGGATCTGCACAGACCATCTTCGCCCAGAACATTCTCGGCGGCATGTGCGCCCGCGTCTGTCCCACCGAAACGCTGTGCGAGGACGTCTGCGTCCGCAACACGGCAGAGGACCGACCGGTCGAGATCGGCAGGCTGCAGCGCTACGCGACTGACATCGCCATGGAGGCAGGTCGGCAGTTCTTCGAGCGCAAGGCCTCAAGCGGCAAGAAGATCGTCGTGGTTGGAGCAGGCCCCGCAGGCCTTGCCGCAGCACATCGCCTGGCGGTCAACGGTCACGAGGTGACCGTTCTCGAAGCCCGCGAAAAATCCGGCGGCCTCAACGAATACGGCATTGCCACTTACAAGGCGGTCGATGATTTCGCCCAGCGCGAGGTCGATTATGTCACCGCCATCGGCGGCATCACCATCGAACACGGCAAGGCTCTCGGCCGCGATTATTCGCTGTCCGACCTGAGTGCAGACTACGACGCCGTATTTCTCGGCATGGGCCTCTCCGGCGTCAACGGCCTCGGCATCGAGGGCGAGGATCTTTCCGGCGTCGAAGATGCGGTCGACTTCATCGCAACCCTTCGTCAGTCAGAAGACAAGGCGACGATCCCGGTCGGACGCCGTGTCGTCGTGCTCGGCGGCGGCATGACCGCCATCGATGCCGCGATCCAGGCAAAACTGCTCGGTGCAGAGGAAGTGACGATCTGCTATCGCCGCGGCAAGCAGAACATGAACGCCTCGGAATACGAGCAGGATCTCGCGGCATCGAAGGGCGTCATCATCCGCCACTGGCTGGCCCCCAAATCGATCATCGGCAAGGATGGAAAGGTGGCCGGCATTGAGGTCGAATACACCGCGATTGTAGACGGCAGGCTCACCACCACCGGCGAGACCGGCATCATCGCCGCCGACCAGATTTTCAAGGCCATCGGCCAGACTTTCTCTGCTACCGGCCTCGGCGCCCTGCAATTCGACAAAGGCAAGATAGTTGTCGATAGCCAGGGCCACACATCGATCGAAAACGTCTGGGCCGGCGGCGACTGTATCGGCACCGGCGAAGACCTGACCGTCTCGGCCGTCGCTCAAGGGCGCGATGCTGCTGAAAGCATCAACAGCATGCTCGCCGCCGGGTCTAAACCGGCCAGTGCAGTGGCCTGAGGGGAGACGAAACCATGGCTGATATCCGCAACAATTTCATCGGCATCAAATCCCCCAACCCCTTCTGGCTCGCCTCTGCCCCGCCGACAGACAAGGCCTACAATGTCGAGCGCGCCTTCAAGGCAGGCTGGGGTGGCGTCGTCTGGAAGACGCTTGGCGAACAGGGACCGCCGGTCGTCAACGTCAACGGTCCGCGCTACGGCGCAATCTGGGGCGCCGACCGCAGGCTTTTAGGCCTCAACAATATCGAACTGATCACCGACCGCGACCTCTACACCAATCTCATCGAGATGAAACAGGTGAAGAAGAACTGGCCGGACCGGGCAATCGTCGCCTCGATCATGGTCCCATGCGAAGAAAATGCCTGGAAGGCGATCCTGCCGCTGGTGGAAGAGACGGAAGTCGATGGCATCGAACTGAATTTCGGCTGTCCGCACGGCATGTCCGAACGCGGCATGGGCTCCGCCGTCGGTCAGGTGCCGGAATATATCGAAATGGTGGTGCGCTGGTGCAAGCAATATACCCGCATGCCGGTCATCACCAAGCTGACGCCGAATATCACCGACATCCGGCATCCCGCCCGTGCAGCAAAGCGCGGCGGCACCGACGCCGTCTCGCTGATCAACACCATCTCCTCGATCGTCTCGGTTGATCTCGACAGCTTTTCGCCCAATCCGTCGATCAACGGCAAGGGATCGCATGGCGGTTATTGCGGCCCGGCGGTCAAGCCGATCGCGCTTAACATGGTCGCCGAGATCGCCCGCGATCCTGAAACCTATGGCCTGCCGATTTCCGGCATCGGCGGCGTGACGACATGGCGTGATGCAGCCGAATTCCTGGCGCTCGGAGCCGGCAATGTGCAGGTCTGCACCGCGGCCATGACCTATGGCTTCAAGATCGTCGAGGAGATGATCACCGGCCTGTCTGCCTGGATGGACACCAAGGGCCATCAAACCCTCGATGACATCACCGGCCGTGCGGTGCAGAACGTCACCGACTGGCAGTATCTCAACCTCAACTACATCGCCAAGGCGCATATCGACCAGGATGCCTGCATCAAATGCGGCCGCTGTCACATCGCCTGCGAGGATACCTCGCATCAGGCGATCACCGCAATGGTCGATGGCGTCAGACATTTCGAGGTCAAGGAAGAGGATTGCGTCGGCTGCAATCTCTGCGTCAACGTCTGTCCGGTGGAAAACTGCATCACCATGGAAGCACTGCCCGCAGGCTCCCTCGACCAACGCACCGGCCGCCCGGTCGATCCCAATTACGCCAACTGGACAAGCCATCCCAACAACCCGATGGCGCAGCAGGCTGCGGAATAGGGAAAGGGTCAGCCGCCCTCAACGCGGCCGACCTCCCGTTGCCCAAACATCTTCCTGTAGGCAGCAGGGCTTGTGCCCAGCCGCTTGCGAAAATGATGGCGCAAGGTTGCCTGCGTGCCGAAACCGCAGGCGATCGCGATATCGTCCAGCGAAGATGACATTTGTTTCTCGAGCAGCTCTCGCGCCAGCCTCACGCGTTCCTTGACCAGCCATTCTCCGACGCTGTCACCGGTCGCCGCCTCGAAACGGCGTTGGAACGTGCGCATGCTCATGCCGGCCCGTTCCGCCAGCATCCGGATCGGCTGCTCCTCGTAAAGCCGCTCGCGCATCCATTCGATCAGCGGGCCAAGCCGAAGCCCTTCCCTTTCCTGCGGCACCGGCGAGGCGATGAACTGCGCCTGCCCTCCTTCGCGATGCGGCGGCACGACAAGCCGGCGCGCGACGCTATTGGCCGCCTCGACGCCGAAATCGCCGCGCACCACATGCAGGCAAAGATCGATCCCGGCAGCGCTTCCCGCAGCCGTCAGCGTATTGCCCTCATCCATATAGAGAACATCCGCATAGAAGGCGGCATCGGGATAGGCCGCAGCGATCGCCTCGACATACCGCCAATGCGTCGTCGCACGCCGTCCGGATAGAAGTCCGGCAGCAGCAAGAACCGCAACGCCCGAACACAGCGACATGATCCGCGCGCCCCGCCGATGCGCCGTCTGCAGCGCCTCGATCAGAAGACCCGGCACCGGTCCGCCGATCCCGCGCCAACCCGGAACGATGATAAGGTCGGCCTCCGCCAGCGCTTCCAGTCCTGCATCGACGGAAACAGTCAAGCCACCCGCAGCCCGCAGCGGCCCCGGCTCGACGCCCGCGACGGAGAACCGATACCAGCCCTCGCCCATCTCCGGTCGCGCCAGACCGAAGACCTCATGGGCAATGCCGAATTCGAAGGTGCAGAGCCCGTCATAGACAAGGGTAACGACATGTGGCCCGCTTGTTCGGTGAGTAGACAGATTTGGCATGATCTTTACGCTGCAAGTCATGATGGCCAATTTCGACCATGCCTATCATCAGGCATGATCACCTGCAACAGAGCCTCCCGCAACACAAGGAAAGGAACGCCTCATGCCAAGCCCCGTCTCGGATTTTCCCGCCGCCACCCCGCAGGATGCCGCCGACCACTTTTCCAGCAAGCTCGCCTTCGAAGCTGACTGCTGGGACGTACATGCCTCCTTTGCCTCCGGCACGGTGGATTTCGTCCTGCTTGATGTGCGCGCCCCTGCACTCTTCGCAAAGGCGCATGTTCCCGGCGCAATCAATCTGCCCCACGGCAAGATGACCGCACACAAGATGTCGCAATGGCCGGAGGATACGTTATTTGTCGTCTATTGCGCCGGGCCTCATTGCAATGGCGCAGACAAGGCCGCACTGCGCCTCTCCCGCCTCGGCTTGGCCGTCAAGGTGATGATCGGCGGCATGACAGGTTGGGCCGACGAAGGCTTCATCTATGACACCGCTGCTGCGGCATGAGGAGACGGCACGGCTGCGCGGTTGCATTACCGGCATCCCTTTTCTGATAAAAAACAGGACGGCCAAGAAAAATTCCATTGCAGCAAACAAAAATATCAACTTTATGCTGCACTGCAGCAAACTGCATAGTCGATTACGCTCGCAGAAGATGAAGTATCGGACAAACAATGAATTTTAGCCGCATCTTTTACGAGCAATTGCTCCAATTGCGATGTTTTGCTCAAAGAAATCAATTATAGAGCGGCCGCCACGCAAGCAAATAACGCCACATCGAAAGCATTTTAACTCACAATTAGTTCAACCCTGACAATAATTTAGCGCGGCATCCTGACACGTCTAGCGAGACGGCAGCGAGCTGATGTGTTGGGCAAACTGAGTGGTGTGCATTATGGCATTTCGAGATATGGCTATTTCGAAGAAACTCGGCCTCGTCACGGTGGTGATGGGCCTTTCTTCCCTAATTATTGCTGGCATTGCGGGCTCAGGCCTGCTCGGCCTCCAGAAAGCAATGATTTCCGTTGGCGCCCGCGAGGAAGTTGCTCGTGAAGCGATGGACCTGCGCGTCGATATCATCGCCATCAGCCGCATGACCTACCAGCTGGCAGCCGCACCGGATAAGGCGAAGGATTTTCGCGCGGAGACCGACAAACGTTCCTCCGAGATGCTGGCCCGCCTGCCGAAGATAGAATCCACTGCCGATACGGCCGAAAAAGACCAGTTGAAGGCGATCCGCGGCGCTCTCGACAGCTATTTCGGCACGATCCGCAGCATGGTCGATACGGCTGAAAAGAACCCTGCGGATGCGGCAGCCATTTCCACTGCCCTGAAGGCCGCGCTCGATGGCCAGAAGGCCGTCACCGATACGGTCAAGGTCTACAGCACCTATTCCGGCAAGTCGCTGGCCGGCGCTCGTGAAGCCGCCGTTGCCTCCTCGACGACCGCCATCCTGATTTCGGCCGCCTCTGCCGTCATTTTCATCATCATCGGCGCAGCAATCAGCCTGATGGTTGCGACCCGCGGTATCGTCAGCCCGATCCGCTCGCTGACCCAGGCCATGACCCGTCTTGCCAATGGCGAACTCGACAACCTCAAGATCGACACCGCCCGCAAGGACGAGATCGGCGAAATGGCCCGCGCGGTCGAAGTCTTCCGCACCAATGCGCTCGCCATGGATGAGCTGAAGGCCCAGGAAGCCGCCTTGCATCGCAACAGCAGCGACCTGCAGTCGAGCATTTCGGCAGTCGTCGCTTCCGCCGTCGCCGGCGATTTCTCCGGCCGCATCTCAAAGGACTACCAGAACGAAGACCTCAATCGCTTCGCCTCCGGCGTCAACGAACTGGTAGCAAGCGTCGAATCCGCAACAACCGAAGTCCGTCGCGTCATCGCAGCTCTTGCCGATGCCGACCTGACGCAGAGCATGAACGGCCAGTTCCAGGGCGCGTTCGCCGAATTGCAGACCAACGTCAACACAACGATGGTCCGCCTGCGCGGCACGATGAATAATGTCCGCGGCGCAGCCGGCACGATCAACAACAATTCGGCCGAGCTTTCGTCCGCCGCCAACGATCTGTCCAAGCGCACGGAACAGCAGGCCGCAGCACTGGAAGAAACGGCAGCCGCTCTCGACGAGATCACGGCAACCGTCCGTGCCGCCTCGTCGCGCGCCACCGAAGCACGCGACATGGTTCACGCCACCAAGCAGAGCGCAACCAAGTCCGGCGACATCGTTCGCTCGGCCGTCACCGCCATGGGCCGCATCGAGGACTCATCCAGCAAGATCAGCCAGATCATAGGCGTGATCGACGAGATTGCCTTCCAGACCAACCTGCTTGCGCTCAACGCAGGTGTCGAGGCTGCCCGTGCGGGTGAAGCCGGCCGTGGCTTCGCGGTCGTCGCTCAGGAAGTCCGCGAACTGGCCCAGCGCTCTGCAAATGCCGCCAAGGAAATCAAGACGCTGATCAGCGCCTCTGCAGCCGAAGTCGAAGGCGGCGTCTCGCTGGTCCGCTCGACGGGTGACGCTCTGCTCGAGATCGAAGATCTCGTCAACAAGGTCAACGAGCATGTGGAATCGATCGCCACCGCCGCCCGCGAACAGGCAACGGCGCTCGCCGAGATCAATTCCTCGGTCAACCATATGGACCAGATGACCCAGAAGAATGCGGCAATGGTCGAAGAGACGACCGCCGCCAGCGAAACGCTTGCCGAAGAAAGCCGCCAGTTGCAGCAGATCCTGTCGAGCTTCAAGCTCGGCGGCGTCGAGGCAACAGCCTCCCGCGGCATGCGCTACGCAGCCTGACCGAAACACCGACAACAAACGCGAAAGCCCGGCACTGCCGGGCTTTTTTTCGTTGGAGCACTGCACATTCCTCAGTCACTCGCGACGCATCATCTTGGTTGGATATTGCAAAACGCAAGCAGCAGATGAGACCAACCGCCGCATTTGATCGAGATCACTCTTACCCGGCAAACGCCACGCTAGTCAGCGCACCCTAATGCGCGCTGCACACATGAGGAGGGTGGCAGCATGTTGAACACAGCCACCCCAACCATGGATCAAGTATGAACGCGAACGTCCCCCCATCCTCCACCAGCACCGCAACACCGACCGAACACGCCGCAGCCTCGCATGGCGGCCACGGCAATCCTGCCGTCGTCGGTCTCGCCGGTTTCGGCATGACCACCATCGTCCTTCAGTTCCACAATGTCGGCTGGGCTTCGCTCGGCCCGGTCATCTGGATGGGCCTGATCTTCGGCGGCCTCGCCCAGCTGATCGCCGGCCTGCATGAAGGCAAGATTGGCAACAATTTCGGCTACAGCGCCTTCACCGCCTATGGCTGCTTCTGGATCGCCCTTTGCCTGCTCCAGATCGGCAATGCGACGGGTCTTTTCGCGGTGAGTGAAACCGATCTCGGCTGGTTCCTGGTCATCTGGGCCATCTACACCGCCATCATGACCCCGGGCGCGATGCGCGCCAGCACCGGCCTCGGTCTGGTGTTCATCACCCTGTTCATCGGCTTCGTCCTGCTCGTCATCGGCCATTTCGGCCCGCATGTCTTCAACGTCATCGCCGGTTACGAACTGATGGTCTGCGGCGCGCTGGCGCTTTATGTCATGGCGCATCAGATCTATAAGGACGCCTTCGGCCGCGACGTACTGCCGGTCGGCAAGCCGATGATCTGAGCAAGATCCACCGACACTACCGAAATTTCGCGGCCTCGTCTTTTCGCAGACGGGGCCGTTTTATTTCATCTCACCCCGGTCACGCCCGCCAACTCCTCGTCTCCAAAGTCCTCGTCAAGAAGATCGAGCATCGATCGCAAGGCGCGTGTCACATGCCGCTCGAGATGATAGGCGGCGGAAAATCGCCGTAGCGGCATGGGAAAATCCACCACATGCAGCCGCCCGGCAAGCGAGTGAAACTGGGTTGCACGGCTGGAAAGCACGGTGGCCGAAAGCCCGGCCTCCACCGCCGCCATCGCCGCCTCGTTGGATGGCATTTCCAGCACGACAGAAAGCGCCTGCGGATCGAGCCCGAGGCTCGAAAGCTGGCTCTCGAATGCAGCTCTTGTTCCCGACCCCGCCTCGCGCATAATCCAGTTGGTCTCCAGAAGATCGCTTGGCGTAAGCTTTCGCCCATCCGCCCAGGCATGACGCCGACCGACAACGAGAACGAGCCGATCCTCCGCAACTGTCGAGCGCTTGAGACCCGAAGCTGTAACCTCGCCCTCGACCACGGCAAGATCCGCCTCGCCCGTCACCACCGCCTCAACCGCACTTTGTGTATTGCCGACGACCAGCCTCAGATCGACGCGCGGAAATCGCTCGTGATAGGCAACCAGCCGGTGCGGTAGCCAATAACTCGCCACCGTCTGGCTCGCATGGACGCGCAGAACGCCGGAAGCAGAACCGCCGAGATCGGCAAGCGCAAGCTCGGCCGCCCTCGCCCTTTCCATCACCGCCCGCGCCTCATCGACGAAAAGCCGACCCGCCTCCGTCAGTGCGATACGCCGCCCAACCCGGTCGAACAGAATAACCCCATGACGAGCCTCCAGCGCCGAGATCGCGGCACTGACAGCCGACTGCGTGAGATGGAGCGCTTCGGCTGCGCGCGTCACGTGCTCCAGTCGCGCAACCTCGAGAAATATCTTCAACTGCTCCAGCGTCATCGGCCCACCATTCGATTTTATCGAACGATACCACAAAACTTATGAATTGGATTTGTTCTTTCTCGAATTGGAGAATGGCATTCGAAAATCCTGTAGTTTCGTGGAATTTAAACAATGTCATTTTCGGATTGGGCAGAACGTCCTTATTCATCCCTCTCGGGATTAAAGTCGCTTCTGCCCGGCGTTGCTCTGACGGCCGCAATCGCTGCGGCAGCATTGACGATCAGATCGGCGACCGGCTGGATGGCGCTGAGCCCGCTCATTCTCTCCATCATCCTCGGCATGCTGATCCGCAACACCATCGCCCTGCCGCAGGTGGTTGAGACCGGCATCCAGTTCTCGCTCAAGCGTATCCTGAGGGCCGGCATCATCCTGCTTGGTCTCCAGGTCACGATAGCCCAGATTCTATCGCTTGGCGGCTCGGCCCTTCTGATGGTGGCACTGACGCTGGTGGCGACATTCCTCGCAATGCGCCTGACCGGCAGGCTGATGGGGGTCGATAGACAACTGACCGATCTGATTGCAGCCGGAACCTCGGTCTGCGGCGCATCGGCCGTCATTGCCGCCAATACCGTCGTGCGCGGCAGGCAGGAGCATGTCGCCTATGCCGTCGCCTGCGTCACCCTTTTCGGCTCGATCTCAATGATCGCCTACCCGATGCTGGCTGCGCCACTGGGTCTTGATGAACGCGCCTACGGCCTCTGGTCGGGTGCGACGATCCATGAGGTCGCGCAGGTCGTTGCCGCGTCCTTTCAGGCCGGTGACATTGCGGGCCAGTTCGGCACGATCTCCAAGCTGGCACGCGTCGTCCTGCTCGCCCCACTGATCATGACGCTGGCATTGGCCATGCGATCAGGTTCCAGCGCCAATGTGAACGACGGCCAGCGCGTATCGTCACCCATTCCGTGGTTCGTCCTCGGTTTCGTCGCGATGATGCTGGTGAACAGTGCAGTTTCCATTCCTGCTGATCTGAGCGGGAACATCGTCATACTGACGAATTTCCTTCTGTCCATGGCACTTGCCGCCATGGGCCTGCAGGCGAATATCGGCAAACTGCGTGCTGAAGGATGGCGACCGCTGGCGCTCGGCGCATTCGGCTGGATCTTCATCGCAGCCTTCGGCTATGCCGCATTGAAGCTCTTCGGCTTCTGATCAAGCCACCCGCGATCGGGTGGCTTCAGACATTATAAAACCGATGTCAGCAGGGTTTGGGCATGTCGTGCGCATGCTCATCCTCACGAATGGCCTCGCCGTGATACCAGCAGGTATCCACCACGGAGAAAATCACCTCCTTGGAAGAAACCGGCGCGGTCAGCCCATTATCGAGACGTCTCCGCTGCATCAGGGGAAACTCATAAATCTTTGCTGTTTCATGATGGATGCTTGCCATCTATCGCCTCCTGAACGACTGCATCACATTGGACAGGCATCATTTCTGCCTATTATTTAATCCAATTGCTGTATTTTACATCATAAAGACAGATTCCGCCAGCAAAGATTGTAAGCAAATAAGATTGCACAACGCCGCAGGCCGTGAGTTACGATCAACGGTGATGCAGCCATTCGGGTTCCGAATGAAGCTGCCCGCATCCAAATTCGGCTTGTTTATTAAGCAAATCCAAACGCGGCCAGCTTGTCCAAAACCGCCTGTTTGAGCGGCAGTGACATTTTTTTCATCGCATTACACGGCAGACATACAAACTGGCACGCAGCATGCATTAAATTGTCCAAGCCCGGGATGCCGACCCTGATGCAGGGAGGCGGTCCTCGGACGGCTCAACGATGAACACACGGCCTGAGAGACAAAACATGACCAAGTATAAGCTCGAGTACATCTGGCTGGACGGCTACACCCCCGTCCCGAACCTGCGCGGCAAGACGCAGATCAAGGAATTCGATTCTTTCCCGACGCTCGAGCAGCTTCCGCTTTGGGGCTTTGACGGTTCCTCGACGATGCAGGCCGAAGGCCGCTCGTCTGATTGCGTTCTGAAGCCTGTCGCGATCTACCCGGATCCGGCCCGCACCAATGGTGCTCTCGTCATGTGCGAAGTCATGATGCCGGACGGCGTCACCCCGCACTCGTCCAACAGCCGCGCAACCATCCTCGACGACGAAGATGCTTGGTTCGGCTTCGAGCAGGAATACTTCTTCTACCAGGACGGCCGCCCGCTCGGCTTCCCGGAACAGGGTTACCCGGCTCCGCAGGGCCCGTACTACACCGGCGTCGGCTACAAGAACGTCGGCTCGGTTGCCCGCGAAATCGTTGAAGAGCACCTCGACCTGTGCCTCGAAGCCGGCATCAACCACGAAGGCATCAACGCCGAAGTGGCCAAGGGCCAGTGGGAATTCCAGATCTTCGGCAAGGGCTCCAAGCGCGCCGCTGACCAGATCTGGATGGCTCGTTACCTCCTCCTCCGCCTTTGCGAACAGTACGGCATCGACGTCGAATTCCACTGCAAGCCGCTCGGCGACACCGACTGGAACGGCTCGGGCATGCACTGCAACTTCTCGACCAAGTACATGCGCGAAGTTGGCGGCAAGGAATATTTCGAAGCCCTCATGGCGCAGTTCGAAACCAACCTGCAGGCTCACATCGACGTTTACGGCCCGGACAACCATCTGCGCCTGACCGGCAAGCACGAAACCGCTCCGTGGAACAAGTTCTCCTACGGCGTTGCTGACCGTGGCGCATCGATCCGCGTTCCGCACTCCTTCGTCAACAACGGCTACAAGGGTTACCTCGAAGACCGTCGTCCGAACTCCCAGGGTTGCCCCTACCAGATCGCTTCCCAGGTCCTGAAGACGATCTCGGAAGTGCCGACCGCGAAGTCGGCCGCTGCCTGATAAAAGTCCTCCCAAGGATAAACGGAAACGCCGGCTTCAAGCCGGCGTTTTTGTTTTTGACAATCACGGGAGACCGGCGACATCGCCGAACGATGTGGATTGCCCCTACCGCACCCGCAACCCATCCATGAATAACCGTTCCAGAAACCGCGCCGCATCCTCGAACCGCCCTTCGCCGGAATGCGCCTGCCCCAGCACCGCCCGCACCTGCACGTCGAAATCCGCATAATGCTGCGTCGTCGACCAGATCGAGAAAATCAGGTGATAGGGATCGCATTTGGCAATTTTCCCAGCCCGCGCCCAGGCGCGGATAACCGCAGCCTTTTCATCCACCAGCTCCTTTAGCGGCCCCTTCAGCTCGTCCTCGATGCGCGGGGCCCCCTGTAAAATCTCGTTGGCGAACAACCGGCTCTCGCGCGGATAATCGCGCGCCATCTCGAGCTTGCGGCGAATATAGGACCTGATCTCGCTTTCCGGGTCACCGTCCGCGTCGAACACCCTGAGCGGCTCCAGCCATGTGGTCAGAACCCGGTCGATCAACTGCCGGTGTATCGCTTCCTTGGTGCGGAAATAATAGAGAAGATTGGGCTTCGACATGCCGGCCGCTTCCGCGATCTGGTCGATCGTCGAGCCACGAAAACCATTCTGCGAAAACACGTCGAGAGCGGCCTCGAGGATCAGCTCTTCCTTCTCTTCCTGGATGCGCGTACGCCGCTGCGTCTTCGCCGCTCTGGAAATGGCCATGCCGTCCGCTACCCCTCGTCGCTCCCCGTCGCCAAATCCTTCAAAACATCTGATGTGAGACGATTTTCAGCTTGAGTGCTGCTGGGGAAATTGTAAGCTTTTACCAAGCGGTTAAATTATCGGCGACAAGCGGCCTAAACGCAATGCCGATCTTCCGGCGTCAACGCCGGACGAGGCCCGCGGGAACGAACAGATTTACTGCCGGTCGGCAGAGCATAAACAGATAAGGAATTTCAAAATGGTGGCAGCACCGGGCGAGAACTTGCGCGTCAACGGCGACCGTCTCTGGGACATGTTGATGGATATGGCAAAGATCGGCCCCGGCATTGCCGGCGGCAACAATCGCCAGACCCTGACCGATGCCGATGGCGAAGGCCGCCACCTCTTCAAGCGCTGGTGTGAAGCGGAAGGCATGACGGTCGGCGTCGACAAGATGGGCACGATGTTCGCCACCCGCCCAGGCACCGACCCGGAAGCCCTGCCCGTCTATATCGGCTCCCATCTCGACACCCAGCCGACAGGCGGCAAGTTCGACGGTGTGCTCGGCGTGCTTGCCGGTCTCGAAGTCGTCCGCTCGATGAACGACCTCGGCATCAAGACAAAGCATCCGATCGTCGTCACCAACTGGGCCAACGAGGAAGGCGCACGTTTCGCCCCCGCCATGCTCGCCTCCGGAGTTTTCGCCGGCGTCCACACGATCGATTACGCCTATGGCCGCAAGGATCCCGAAGGCAAGACCTATGGCGACGAGCTCAAGCGCATCGGCTGGCTGGGCGATGAAGAAGTCGGCGCGCGAAAGATGCACGCCTATTTCGAATATCACATCGAGCAGGGCCCGATTCTGGAAGCAGAGAACAAGCAGATCGGCGTGGTCACCCACTGTCAGGGCCTGTGGTGGCTGGAATTCACGCTGACCGGCAAGGAAGCTCACACCGGCTCCACCCCGATGGCGATGCGCGTCAACGCCGGCCTCGCCTTCGGCCGCATCATGGAAAAGGTGCAGGAAATCGCCATGACCGAACAGCCGGGCGCCGTCGCCGGCGTCGGCCAGGCCTTCTTTACTCCGAACTCCCGCAACGTGCTGCCCGGCAAGGTGGTATTCACCGTTGACCTGCGCACGCCGAGCCAGGAAAAGCTCGACCGCATGCGCGCAAAAATCGAGGCGGCGGCAAAAGAAGTCTGCGAAGCGCTCGGCGTCGGCTGCTCGGTCGAGGCCGTCGGCCATTTCGATCCCGTGACCTTCGATCCGACGCTGGTCGGCCGCGTTCGCGGTGCGGCCGAAAAGCTTGGCTATAGCCACATGGACATCATTTCCGGCGCCGGACACGATGCCTGCTGGGCCGCGAAACTGGCCCCGACCACGATGATCTTCTGCCCCTGCGTCGACGGCCTGTCGCATAACGAGGCCGAGGAAATCTCGAAGGGCTGGGCCGCAGCAGGCTGCGACGTGCTCTTCCACGCGGTGGTGGAGACGGCGGAGATTGTCGAGTGACCGTCAAGATTGCCATCGAGCAGCCGAAGCGGCCTGAAGTCGCCGCCCTGATCGGGCTTTCCGACGACTACATGGCATCGCTTTATCCGCCCGAAGGCAATTTCGCCGTCGATCTCGATGCCCTGTCCCAGCCCGACATTTCCTTTCTGGTTGCAAGGCTGAACGGCAAGGCGGTCGGCTGCGGCGGCATCAAATGGTTCGCGGATGGCAGCGCCGAGCTGAAGCGCATCTTCGTCCATGATGATGCGCGCGGCCACGGCATCGGCCGAAAGATCATGGCCGAACTGGAAATGCTGGCAGCCACTCGCAATGTCATCCGTATCCATCTCGAAACCGGTCCGCTGAATGTCGAAGCCGTTCGGCTGTACGAAGCGCTGGGTTACCACTCTTGCGGCCCGTTTGCGGATTACGAGGAAAATCCGCACAGCCTGTTCATGATGAAGGATCTCAAACAGCGGGAGGCTGCGCAATGAGCGCCTCCCTCGCATCGAAACCAGGAATACAACGATCACCACCCGAGATGTTCAGTCCCTGAGGTCCTCGATCTTAGGCGATTGACTGCGGCACACGATAAGGGGAACAACCATGGCCACAGTAATCAAGAACGGAACCATCGTTACCGCCGACCTGACCTACAAGGCGGATGTCAAAATCGACGGCGGAAAGATCGTCGAGATCGGCCCGGACCTTGCAGGCGAAGAAACGCTCGATGCCACGGGCTGTTATGTCATGCCGGGTGGCATCGATCCGCATGTCCATCTCGAAATGCCCTTCATGGGCACCTATTCCGCCGACGATTTTGACAGCGGCACCCGCGCAGCACTTGCCGGCGGCACAACGATGGTGGTCGATTTCTGTCTTCCCGATCCCGGCCAGTCCATGCTGGACGCCTTGAAGCGCTGGGACAACAAGGCGACCCGCGCGCACTGCGACTATTCCTTCCACATGGCCGTCACCTGGTGGAGCGAGCAGGTCTTCAACGAGATGAAGACGGTAGTTGAGGAAAAAGGCATCAACACCTTCAAGCATTTCATGGCCTACAAGGGCTCGCTGATGGTCAACGACGACGAGATGTTCGCCTCGTTCTCGCGTTGCGCCGAGCTTGGCGCGCTTCCCCTCGTCCATGCAGAAAACGGCGATGTCGTCGCCGCCATGCAGCAAAAGCTGATGGATGAAGGCAATAACGGCCCGGAAGCCCACGCCTATTCGCGCCCGGCTTCAGTCGAGGGCGAAGCCACCAACCGCGCCATCATCATCGCCGACATGGCGGGCGTGCCGCTTTATGTCGTCCACACCTCCTGCGAACAGGCGCATGAAGCGATCCGCCGGGCGCGGAGTAACGGCATGCGGGTCTATGGCGAACCGCTGATCCAGCACCTGACGCTCGACGAAAGCGAATATTTCGACAAGGATTGGGATCATTCCGCCCGCCGCGTCATGTCGCCCCCCTTCCGCAACAAGCAGCATCAGGACTCACTTTGGGCAGGCCTCGCTTCAGGTTCGCTGCAATGCGTCGCCACCGACCACTGCGCCTTCACCACCGACCAGAAGCGGTATGGCGTCGGTGATTTCAGAAATATCCCGAACGGCACCGGCGGTCTGGAAGATCGCCTGCCGATGCTTTGGACCTACGGCGTCGCCACCGGCCGCATCACCATGAACGAATTCGTCGCCGTCACCTCGACCAATATCGCAAAGATCCTCAATCTCTATCCGAGAAAGGGCGCGATCCTGGTTGGCGCCGATGCCGATCTCGTCGTGCTCGATCCGAAGAAGTCGAAGACCATCTCGGCGAAGACCCAGCAATCGGCGATCGATTACAACGTCTTCGAGGGCAAGCAAGTGACCGGCCTGCCGCGCTACACGCTATCGCGCGGTGTCGTCGTGATCGAGGACGGCACGATGAAAAGCCGCGAGGGCCACGGCCAGTTCGTCGCCCGCGAACCCTATCCCGCCGTATCGAAGGCGCTCTCCACCTGGAAGGAACTGACCGCACCACGCAAGGTCGAACGAACGGGGATCCCGGCAAGCGGAGTGTGATCGTGACATGGCTGAGAACAATTTCTCCGTCGTTTCCGCCCGAAAACTCGGCCTGACTTTCGAAACAAGCGACGGGCCGGTCCATGCTCTGTCCGATGTCGACCTGGAGGTAAAGCGAGGTGATTTCGTCTCCTTCATCGGCCCGTCCGGCTGCGGCAAGACGACGTTCCTGCGCGTTATCGCCGATCTCGAAAGCGCCACGTCGGGTGAAATCACCGTCAACGGCATGACCCCGGAAAACGCCCGCAAATCGCGCTCCTATGGCTACGTCTTCCAGGCACCGGCACTTTATCCCTGGCGCACGATCGAAAAGAATATCGCGCTGCCATTGGAGATCATGAATTACTCGACCGTGGAACGGAAGGAGCGCATCGAACGCACGCTCGATCTCGTCAATCTGGGGGGCTTCGGCAAGAAATACCCCTGGCAGCTCTCCGGCGGCATGCAGCAACGCGCCTCTATTGCACGTGCCTTGGCCTTCGACGCCGATCTCCTGCTGATGGACGAACCCTTCGGCGCATTGGACGAAATCGTTCGCGACCATCTGAACGAACAGCTTTTGAAACTCTGGGCACGCACGGAAAAGACCATCTGTTTCGTCACCCACTCGATCCCGGAAGCCGTCTATCTCTCCACCAAGATCGTCGTCATGTCCCCCCGCCCCGGCCGGGTGACGGATGTCATCACCTCGACACTGCCAAAGGACCGCCCGCTGGAAATCCGTGAGACACCGGAGTTTCTCGCGATTGCCCATCGGGTTCGGGAAGGCTTGAGAGCGGGGCATAGTTATGAGGAATAATCTTTCACGCACCCCATCGAGCGATACCCCCCTCTGCCCTGCCGGGCATCTCGCCCACAAGGGGGGTGAGCCGAAGGCCAGCAACATAGGCAAGCTGACGGGAGCAAGCCCATGACCCCCGCCTTCCTCCTCTGGCTCACCGGCGCCATGGCGACCTTTCTCGCAGCCGCCACCGCCTCGCGTGCCTATATCGCCTCCAGCAACTTGGCTCTGCTGATCCTGTCTCTGACACTCTACTGTGTCGGCAACCTGATGATGGTGAAGCTGATGCGTGAAGGCGGGCTGGGGCTGGCGATCTCGGTCTCGGCAATTGCGCAACTGCTGCTCATCAACGTCATCGCCTTCGCCATCTTCGGTGAACGCCTGACCTCCACCCAGCTTGCGGGCGTTGGCCTTGGTGTCGCCGCCATGGTGCTGATGCTCTTTCCGGTCGGAGCGAAAAGCTGATGCAACGCGAAAAACTCATCAGGCACAGGATCATGCCCGTCACGGTGATCGTCATCGCCATCATCGCTATCTGGTATGTCGGCGCCTATTTCATGAACGCGCCCTTTCAGCGCGATCTCGACCGCCGTGCCAACGTCACCTCGACATCGATCGAGTTTTTCGAAAAGACCATGTCGCAGCCGAAGCCGACGCTTCCCGCCCCGCATCAGGTCGCCTCGAACGTGTTCGAAAACACCTTTCTCAGAAAACTCACCTCCAACCGCAGCCTCGTCTACCACGCCTGGGTGACACTCTCGTCCACCGCTCTCGGTTTCACCCTCGGCACCATTCTCGGCATCCTCATCGCCGTCGGTATCGTCCATGTGAAAGCGCTCGACCGCAGCCTGATGCCCTGGATCATAGCCTCCCAGATGGTGCCGATCCTCGCCATCGCTCCGATGGTCATCGTCGTCCTCGGCGCGGTCAATATCACCGGCCTTCTGCCCAAGGCGCTGATCTCCACCTACCTCTCTTTCTTCCCCGTCGCGGTCGGCATGGTGAAGGGACTGCGCTCGCCGGAATTGATCCAGCTTGACCTGATGCGCACCTATAATGCCAGCAAGATAAAGGTCTTCTGGAAACTCCGCCTTCCCGCCTCCATTCCCTTCCTGTTCGCATCGATGAAGGTGGCGATTGCCGCAAGCCTGGTCGGCGCGATCGTCGGCGAATTGCCGACTGGTGCTGTAGCCGGCATCGGCTCGAAACTGCTTGCCGGCGCCTATTACAGCCAGACCATCGACATCTGGGCAGCGCTCATTGCCGGTTCCGTGCTCGCCGCCCTTCTGGTCACCATCGTGGCGCTGGCCGGCAGGCTCGTGGATCGCGCGATGGGCGCAAGACCAGGCGGGAGGCCGGCATGAGTAGTCTGATGCGACCATGGCAATCTCTGCTGGCGGTGGCGCTAGCGCTTACCGCACTGGCAACGCTTCCGCTGCTGATGCCGCAAGCCCCGCTAGCCTTCAGCTTGATGCGGATGTTCTCCATCTTCGTCCTCACAATCGGCGCAGCCCTCGTCTCTCTGCTTCCCCTGCCCGCCCTGTTCCTGGCGGTCACGCTCTTCGTTTGCGCTCACTTTTCCACCAGCCTCATGATTGCCCGCCTTGCCGGCAATGAAGGTGCTGCATCCCCGGCATTTTTCCTCGTGCTCGCCGCCAACTGGCTGCTTGCCTGGCGCTGCGTCAGCCTCCTCTGCGAAATCCGGTTTCGCTCCAAGATGGCGGACAACCTTCTGCGCCTCGTCATCCCGGCAATCTTCGGTGCCTGGATCCTGATCCTCTGGGAGGCGCTGACGCGGGGCCTCGGCATCCCCTTCATCATCCTGCCGCCACCTTCCGCCATCGGCGCCCGGCTTGCGGCATCTGTCCCCACACTCTGGGCGGATGTGCAGCAGACCGTCTTCAAGGCCGTCATCTTCGGTTATGTGGTCGGCTGCGCGGCAGGCTTCGCGGTGGCTATCCTTGCCGACCGCATCGCCTTCTTCCGCCGCGGCTTGCTGCCGGTCGCCAATCTCATGTCTGCCCTGCCGATCATCGGTGTCGCTCCGATCATGGTCATGTGGTTCGGCTTCGACTGGCAGTCCAAGGCTGCCGTCGTCATCGTCATGACCTTCTTCCCCATGCTGGTGAACACGATCGCAGGCCTCAGCGCGGCAGGCTCGATGGAACGCGATCTGATGCGTTCCTATGCTTCCGATTACTGGCAGACGCTGACGAAGCTCAGGCTTCCCGCCGCCATGCCCTTCATCTTCAATGCCCTGAAGATCAACTCGACGCTGGCGCTGATCGGCGCGATTGTCGCCGAATTCTTCGGCACGCCGATCGTCGGCATGGGCTTTCGCATATCGACCGAGATCGGCCGCATGAATGTCGATATGGTCTGGGCGGAAATCGCCGTTGCAGCCCTCGTCGGCTCGGTATTTTATGGTGTCGTCGCGCTCGGGGAGAGAGCCACGACATTCTGGCATCCGTCTAACCGCAGTCGTTAGGCGCCGATACCCGGCACGGGAAAATCCATGCCGGCACATGACCTGAGTAAACAAGCAGGCAACCAGAGGGAAACGACCATGAAGAAGATGATGATGGCATTGATGGCCGGCGCGATGTCGCTTGCCGCAGCCCAGGCGCTCGCCGCCGACAAGCTGACGCTGCAGTTAAAATGGGTGGCCCAGGGCCAGTTCGGCGGTTATTTCGTCGCCAAGGACAAGGGGTTCTATGAGGAAGAAGGGCTCGACGTGACGATCAAGCCGGGCGGACCGGATATCGCGCCGGAACAGGTGATTGCCGGCGGCGGGGCCGATGTCACCGTCACCTGGATGGGAGCAGCCCTCGTCGCCCGCGAAAAGGGCGTGCCGCTCGTCAATATCGCCCAGCCTTTCCAGAAATCCGGCCTGCAGATGATTTGTCCCAAGGACGGCCCGGTAAAGACCGAAGCCGACTTCAAGGGCCATACGCTGGGTGTCTGGTTCTTCGGCAACGAATATCCGTTCTTCGCCTGGATGAACAAGCTGGGCCTGAAGACCGAAGGCGGTTCCGATGGCGTCACCGTCTTGAAACAGAGCTTCGACGTGCAGCCGCTCGTCCAGAAGCAGGCCGATTGCATCTCGGTCATGACCTATAACGAATATTGGCAGGCGATCGACGCAGGCTTCAAGCCGGAAGACCTCGTCGTCTTCAACTATACTGCGCTCGGCAACGACCTTCTGGAAGACGGCCTTTATGTCAGCGAGGACAAGCTGAAGGATCCGGCCTTCAAGGAAAACATGGTCAAATTCGTCCGCGCCTCGATGAAAGGCTGGAAATACGCGATCGACAACCCGGATGAAGCCGCCGAGATCGTCATGGACAATGGCGGCCAGGACGAAAACCACCAGAAGCGGATGATGGGCGAAGTCGCCAAACTGATCGGCGACGGCAAGCTCGACATGGCAACCTATGAACGCACGGTGAAGGCGCTGACCGACCAGAAGATCATCAGCAAGGCTCCGGAAGGAGCCTACACGGCCGACATCACCAGCGCGGCGCTGAAATAATCCGGCAACAAATGCTTCTGCTACTTCTTCCTGCCCGGCGTCATAGTCGGGCATTTTTTTGCCATCAGAACATGTCAACGCGTCTTAGCTTGCATGGATTGATCGCCTGAAGGCGAACACGTAAAGGTAGCTGCCCAAGCGAGCTCGAACTTTTCTCGGTTGAACCGGAGGAGAGTGTCGGATCAAGCTTTGGTCCCGCGTCATACAGGGAGGAAGTATGGCGAAGGGATGCCGATGGTCGGCGCATGCCTGTTCCTCCAGACCGTGGATTTGCCGCATGCCGTATCGCCTGTTGAAATCGATCCCCGCCCTTGTTCTGCTGCTGTCCTCCGTCGCAGCCGCACCGCTTGCCGCCCAGGAGGCTGCACAGGAAACCGGCCAGCCAGCCGCCGCTGAGGCAAAGCTTCCCTCAATCATCGTCACCGAGGCGGTGAAGAAACCGCTCACCGACCGCATCATCGCGACAGGCAGCATCCGCCCCATCGACGAGATCTATGTGCAGCCGCTGGTCGAAGGCCTGTCTGTGAAAACGATCAATGTCGATGTCGCCGACGAGGTCGAGGCCAATGCCGTGCTGGCAACACTGAACGACGACGCTCTTCTGCTCCAGAAGAGCCAGTACGAGGCAAACAGGGCAAAGGCGAAGGCTTCGGTCGCGCAGTATCAGGCGCAGGTGATCGAAGCTCAGGCAAATCTCGACGACGCCACCAAGCAACGGGACCGCACCCAGAAGCTGAACCAGAGCGGCACGAGCACCGTCTCGCAGCTCGAACAGGCGAATGCGCAGGTGGATGTCGCCCGCGCCCGGCTGAATGCCGCCCGCCAGTCGGTTGCGGTCGCAGAGGCCGATGTCAACGTCATTGAAGCCCAGCTGGCAGATGTCGAATTGCAACTCGCCCGCACCGGCGTGAAGGCCCCGGTTGCCGGTGTCGTCTCCGCCAAGAACGCCAAGGTCGGCGCGATTGCGTCCGGCAATGGCGATCCGCTTTTCACCATCATCAAGGATGGCGCGATCGAACTGGTCGCCGACATTTCCGAATCCGACATCCAGAAGGCCAGGGTCGGCCAGAAGGCGCTGGTAACGGTTGCCGGCGGCCAGCGGGAAATCGAGGGCCGCGTGCGGCTTGTCTCTCCGACGGTCGATCAGACAACAAGGCTCGGCCTCGTCCATATCGAGATCGATCCCGATAGCGGCGCGCGCGCCGGCATGTATGGGCGCGCAGCCATCATCGTCGATGAAACCGAAGCGCTCGCCCTTCCACTTTCCGCCGTGACAACGGATCGACAGGGTTCCTTCGCCCGCAAGGTCGAGGATGGCGTCGTCAGACAGGTGAAGATCGACATTGGCTTCCAGGATGGCGGCTTCATTCAGGTTCTGAATGGCCTGCAGGCCGGCGATGTTGTCGTCGCCAAGGCCGGTGCCTTCGTCCGTGATGGTGATCATATCGCGCCGGTTCCCGAAAAAGCGGCGGCGACCAAGGGAGCGGAGGCCTCGCAATGAACTTCTCCGCCTGGTCCATCCGCAATCCGATCGCTCCCCTGCTCGCCTTCGGCCTGCTG
Source organism: Neorhizobium sp. UBA3556 (assembly GCA_002376235.1). Lineage (GTDB taxonomy): Bacteria > Pseudomonadota > Alphaproteobacteria > Rhizobiales > Rhizobiaceae > Neorhizobium. Next base: position 1,034,346 of record DFNX01000016.1, read on the forward strand.
CTCTATGTCGGCCTGCAATCCTTCTTTGCCCTGCCGATCACCCGTTTCCCGAATATCGATGTTCCCGTCGTCTCCGTAACGGTAGTTCAGAGCGGCGCTTCCCCGGCCGAACTCGAGATGCAGGTGACGAAGGAAATCGAAGATGCCGTCGCCTCGATCAGCGGCATCGACGAGATCCAGTCGACGGTCACCGATGGCCAGTCGCAGACCGTCATCGTCTTCCGCATCGAAAAGCCGACCGAAGAGGCCGTTCAGGACACAAAAGACCAGATCGACAAGATCCGCAGCGATCTGCCCGCCGGCATCGAAGAGCCGATCGTCACCAAGGTCGATGTCGAAGGACAGGCGATCCAGACTTTTGCCGTCTCGTCGCCGAACATGACGCTGGAGGAACTCTCCTGGTTCGTCGATGACACGATCACCCGTGACCTGCAGGGCAAGCCCGGCATCGGTCGTATCGACCGCTACGGCGGTTCGGACCGTGAAGTGCGCGTCGCGCTTAACCCGGCCAAACTCGATGCCTATGGCATTACCGCGGCCGACGTGAACACCCAGATCAAGGGAACCAATGTCGATCTTGGTTCCGGCCGCGGCCAGGTGGCGGGCAACGAGCAGACGATCCGCACGCTTGGCGACGCCCGCAATGTCCAGCAGCTTGCCGACACCAATATCGCGCTCTCCAACGGCCGCTTCGTGAAATTGTCCGAGCTCGGCCGCGTGACCGATACCTATGAGGAGCAGAAGTCCTTCTCGCGCTTCAATGGCACGCCATCGGTCACCTTCGCCGTATTCCGCGCCAAGGGAGCAAGTGAAGTCTCGGTGGCGGAGACCGTGGCCGAGGAGCTGGACGGCATCCGCAAGGCGCATCCCGACGTCGCGATCGAAATGGTCGATGACTCGGTCTATTTCACCTACGGAAATTACGAGGCAGCACTTCACACGCTGGTGGAAGGTTCGATCCTCGCCGTCATCGTCGTCTTCCTCTTCCTGCGCAACTGGCGCGCAACCCTGATTGCCGCCGTCGCTCTTCCCCTGTCCGCCATCCCGACTTTCTGGATCATGGACATGATGGGGTTCTCGCTGAACCTCGTCTCGTTCCTGGCGCTGACGCTCGCGACCGGCATCCTCGTCGATGACGCGATCGTCGAGATCGAGAACATTGCCCGCCATATCAAGATGGGCAAGACACCCTATCGGGCATCGCTGGAAGCCGCCGACGAAATCGGCCTGGCGGTGATTGCCACCAGCTTCACCATCATCGCCGTCTTCGTACCCGTCTCCTTCATGCCGGGCATTGCGGGCCAGTATTTCATCCAGTTCGGCCTGACTGTCGCCTTCTCCGTCTTCTTCTCACTCGCGGTCGCGCGCCTCATCACGCCGCTGATGGCAGCCTATCTGATGCGCGCCGAGGATGGCCGGGAGGATGACCACCACGACAATGACGGAAGGCTGATGAAGGCCTATACCCGCGTTGTCACCGCAACGACGCGCAAATGGTACTGGCGTTACGCAACCATGGTCGCAGCCTTTGCCTTTCTGGGCGGTTCGCTGTTCCTTCTGAGCAAGGTACCGGGCAGCTTCCTGCCGCCGGATGACAGTTCCCGTGTCGTCCTGTCGCTTGAACTGCCGCCGAACGCGACGCTTGAAGAGACGGATACGGTCTCGACCAGCGTCTATGATGCGGTAAAGGATATCGATGGTGTCGAAAGTGTCTTCACCCTTGGCGGCGCATCGCCCAAGGGCGATCTCGAACTGCGCCGCGCGACCGTCCGCATCATCCTGCAGAATATCGACCATTCGCTGCTCAAGACGCTGGTCAACAAGGGCCTCGGCTCGATCCCGCTGATCGGCGACCTCATGCCGAAACTGCCCGAACATGGCCGAACACGCCCGCAATGGGATGTCGAAAAGGATATTTTCGCAGCCGTCCGCTCGATCCCCGACGTTCGCATCTCCAAGGTCAACGACCGCGCCGAACGCGAACTGTCGTTCAACTTCCTCTCCTCCAACGAGGACGACCTGAACGACGCTGTCAGCCTGCTGGAATCGCGACTGCGCGCATCTCCGATCCTGGTGAATGTCTCGTCGGAAGGCGCCCTGCCCCGGCCGGAACTGCAGATCCGTCCACGCATGGCGGAAGCCTCGCGCCTCGGCATCACCCCGCAGCAGATTTCCGAAACCGTGCGCGTCGCAACCATCGGCGATATCGACGCCAACCTTGCAAAGATCTCGCTCGACAGCCGCCAGATTCCGATCCGTGTGCAGACCTCGCTCGACACGCGCCGCGACCTGCAGTCGATCCGCAACCTCAAGGTCAAGACATCTTCGGGCACGATGGTGCCGCTCTACAGCGTTGCCGATATCGACTATTCGGAGGGACCAAGCTCAATCAAGCGCAACGACCGCAACCGCGTCGTGGCCATCGGCTCCGACGTGCCCTTCGGCACGGCGCTGGACACCTCGACTGCAGAGTTCAAGCGCATCGTCGACGAAACCAAACTACCGCCGACGGTGCGGCTGGCGGAAAGCGGTGACGCCAAGGTTCAGGCGGAAATGCAGCAGAGCTTCGGCAATGCCATGCTGATGGGCCTGATGCTGGTTCTCGTCGTGCTGATCCTGCTGTTCAAGGATGTCATCCAGCCCTTCACCATTCTCTTCTCGCTGCCGCTCGCCATCGGCGGCGTGGCGGTGGCGCTGATCGCAACGCAGAACGCGCTCTCCATGCCCGTCCTGATCGGCATCCTGATGCTGATGGGCATCGTGACGAAGAACGCCATCCTGCTCGTCGATTTCGCCATCGAGATGAAGCGGCACGGACTGGAACGGGTTCACGCCATGGTCGAAGCCGGCCGCAAGCGTGCAAGACCGATCATCATGACCTCGATCGCCATGTCGGCCGGCATGCTGCCGTCTGCCATGGGCGTCGGCGAAGGCGGCTCCTTCCGCGCGCCGATGGCGATCGCGGTCATCGGCGGCATCATCGTCTCGACCGTGCTGTCGCTGCTCGTCGTTCCGTCCTTTTTCCTCATCATGGACGATCTGTCGCGTCTGCTCGGGCGGTTGTTCGGCCGCTTCGTCGGCAAGAAGGAAGAAGAGGACCTCATGTCTTCGGAAGAAGTCGCCCATCAGACCCGGCAAAATCGTCGCAGCCTGTCGGAGCTTGAAGAACGGCTGGATCGTCTGGAAAACAACGAAAAATCAACAGCTTCAGGCGCAAATCCAGGGGCACAGGTCGGCCAGCGTGTCCTCCGGCTGCCGCCAATGGCGGCCGAGTGACCAACTCGGACGCCAATCTTCCACGTCCGATTGTCGGACAACCATCCAAATTGTGGTCTTGATTGATCGGTATCAAATCCCTCCTCTCCTCACGCGCTATCTTTGCCTTCAAGGATTTGGCGATATTCGCAAAAAGGGAAGAGTGAGCGAGATGAACAGCAGTCTGAAACTCAGCAATCGGGACCGGGCAGTGCTCATGAAAGCACCGTTTCTGGCGGGGCTGGGCAACAGTGCCCTTGTCCGGCTGATGTCCATGATGACGATCAGCACGCTACCGGCCCGCAAGTTTGTGATGCGCGAAGGCGAAACCGCCGACGCCTTCTATTGCGTGCTGAACGGTTATGTCCGGCTTTTCCGGCTAAGCCGCGAAGGCCGTGAAGCCGACATCATGGTTTGCGCTCCCGGTGAGACATTTGCCGAGCATCTGCTCTTCAGCAACGATGTCTACAGCTGCAACGCACAGACGGCGGAACCCGCAACGCTCGCCCGCTTCGACATGCAGGCCGTGCGCGACCTCGCCCAGCAGGATCCGGAAATCGCCAAGGCGCTGATCTCCGCCATCTCCCGGCATCTGGTCGGCACGATGGACTGCATCGCCAACGACCGGCTCTTCACCGCACCGCAGCGTGTGGCCAACTACATCCTCAGCCGCTGCCCGGCTGACGGGAGTTCGGCTTCCATCCGCCTGCCGTTCCAGAAAAGCCTGCTTGCCGGCATGCTTGGCCTCGCGCCGGAAGCGCTCTCCCGCGCCTTCTCCAGCCTGCGCCGCGTCGGCGTAACTGTCAGAGGTCGCATCATTCAGGTAGGCGACGTTCAGGCACTCCGGAACATCTAGGCTCGAAGGCGCGCGAGACGACGCAGCCTTCGCAGCGGCCTGTTGCCACAGGGGTGTCCGGCGACAGGCCAGGCCGGCGGGTCATTAGACCGCCGGCCTTTTTTATGTCCCTTCTATAAGGAGAAGACGCCGGGCAGGCCTTAAAGCCCGCCCTGCCGTTTCAGAAATTCGACGATATGGCCGACGCCCTCGCCGCGCTTCAGATCGGTGAACACATGTGGCTTCATTTCACGCATACGCGCGGCATCCCTGTCCATCACATCCATATCGACGCCGACATAGGGCGCCAGATCCTTCTTGTTGATGACAAGCAGATCCGAACGGGTAATACCCGGCCCGCCCTTGCGCGGAATTTCCTCCCCCTGGCAGGTGGAGATGACATAGATCGTGATATCCGCGAGATCCGGTGAAAAGGTCGCTGCGAGATTGTCTCCACCCGACTCGATGAACACGACATCGAGATCCGGAAACTGCTCGTTCAAGCCCGCGATCGCCTGCAGATTGATCGTCGCATCCTCGCGGATCGCCGTATGCGGACACCCGCCCGTCTCGACCCCGACGATGCGATCCGAAGACAAGGCCTGCATGCGCACCAGCGCATCGGCATCTTCCTTGGTGTAGATGTCGTTTGTAACCACCGCGACGGAGAATTCGTCCCGCATCGCCTTGCACAGCTTTTCCGTCAGATGCGTCTTGCCTGACCCGACCGGCCCGCCAATGCCGACACGAAGAGGACCGTTTGCCGATTTCATGAAATGCCCTTTCAGTATGACAAAACGACAATAATCGGCGGGATGATCGACGCAATCGGAATTTGCCCCTCACATTCCGTGAATGCATGCCCTGCTATTCACGCATTTTCTGCATCGGAAAAGTAAATTGTAATTCGGATTTCACGGATTAAGTATATCTTCAGATATCTGTAGAAAACGCGCCATTTAAATTGTGACGGAGCGGCACCACCGTCATAATACGTATTGTAGTTGCATCCTAATATCGCATGCTGAGACAGACCTGAACTGGGAAACGGGGAAATCAGAATGGATTATCAACCGATTGCATCCACATCCGAAGTATTGGAAAAACAACTCGACTGCCAGAAGGCAGCGGAGGCGGCACTTTCCAGCATGCTGAAAATGCTGGAATCCTATGGTTTTGACCGCACGGAAATGCTTCTGTCGCTGGCAGATGCAATCGACGACGAAATCCTCCTCATCGCACAGGATGACTGAACCATACCGGCAATAGATGGATGATGCATTTCCGGCGGCTCAGGATCGAAACAGCCGGGAATGTTGTGTCTCGTGGCGCAGTGATGCGATCTCGGCCTGCACTGTCGCCCCTCCGAGGTCACCGAGGCCAGTAGAAGCCGCCCTTTGCGAAAGGTCGTCTATCACCGCTTCAAGTGCTGCAACGATAGCTACACCTTGCGCCTGACCGGCAACGCTCAGCCGGATGCCGGCGGAAACGGCCTGTGATACGGCCGCGTGGAGGAATGCTGCTAGCGCCTGCACGCAGGGCACCTCGTGGCTTGCGGCGATTGCGCCCACGGCCACAGGAAACGGCACATCAGCAGGAAGTCGCTCGAACACCGGATGCGGCCATGCGGAAGCGGCAGTAACGAAAGCCTTGCCGAGCGAAAGCGTCTCGCTGAAACGCTCCGATGAGCCTGCAAGTGCCAGCCCCAGCGCCGCCGCTTCGCCAAGCGCTTTTGTGTCTTCCGCCTGCCGCCAGGCTTCGGAAAACAGCACGGCATCGTTCCACAAGGCCCCGCGGTGAAGCACGGTCGAGAGCCAATCTTCAAGATCACGAGCGTTTCCGACCAGCCCGTCGGCAACAGCCTTCTCCAGCCCGCCCGACCAGGCAAAACCGCCAATCGGGAAAGCCGGCGAAAGCCACGCCATCAGCCGCAGCAATGCTTTCGTATCCAACCCACCATCCATAGATTCACTCGCCGCACGCCCGGCCGGTATCAGCTTTTCCATCACAGAGCGGGATCAGTCGTGATGATGACCATGATCATGCCCATGATGTTCGTGGGAGTGCCCATGATCATGAGAGTGCCCGCCGTGGGAGCCGTGGGAATGATAAGCGCCCCGGGCCGGCTGGAACGGTTCCTCGATATCGCTGACGCTGGCGCCCAGCCCCTGCAACATGGCGCGGATCACATGATCCCGCAGGATCAGGATGCGGCCTTCCTCGATCTGGGCCGAAAGATGCCGGTTGCCGAGATGCCAGGCGAGTTCGATCAGATGCAGCGTATCGCGCGCCTTCACCTCGAAAAGTTTTTCAGGCGCAGCCTGCACCTCGACCGTATCGCCATTGTCGAGCACAAGCCGGTCGCCGTGGTGAAAGAGCACCGCCTCTTTCAGATCGAGCATCACCATGTCCCCATTCGACAGATGCAGGAGCTTGCGACGCAGATGCCGCAGGTCATGCGGCAGGCTGACGGTATCGATCGGCGGATCGGAGATCTCGCCGGCGGGGCGATAGGAATGGATATGCTGCATGATGGCCTGTCCTGCTGTTGAGCCAACATCATTGCCAACTGCGGTACCAAGTTCAAGCACAACAATATCTTAAGCCAAAAATCCTCATGTCCCTCAACCATGAGGAAATCTTGAGTTGTAGTATCTAAAAATATAAACCTAGGGGCGCATCTTCATCGACGGAGGCAAAATGAGAGCTCCTACCCCAATACCGGCCCCGATACTGGAGCCCAAAGTCCTGCGGCATCTTCAGCCGGCGATCAATGCCTATTTCGACTTCCGGGAAAACGAGAGCTGTTTCGAGCTTTACGGCATCATCGCGAACTTCGTCTCGGACCTATGTGACGCCTATGACAGGGAAATTCTCCTGCTGGTCAGTCAAAAGACGGACAGAAAAACGGTTGATGATTGGGTGTCCTGGTATGTCGAGATTTTCAAGATCATTCAGACCGCAACGATTGACAAGCTTGCCGATCATATATCGCGTAAGGAACACTTTGACCTGACGATTAAACACCGGCTTCCATGCGAGTCTGCCAAGAAATATGCAGGCCTGCTCGGTCGTTTTTATTCCGACGCCTACGACGATTATATGGTGCAGGTGGCCCGGGATCCGCTGTCAAGGAAACATCAGAAGAAGAAACAGAGCCGGACGTTTGCGGCATATAATTTCGAGTTTATTCCATGTCGATGTGGCGCAGCCCCATGAAGGACGGCAACAAGGAATCGATCAAGGAGCTGCTATCCGCCATCCGAACGGTCGTCGGAATAGCCCTCTCGACGCTTCTGGTGGCAATAGGCTTGAAAGCCAGAGCCGAATTTCCGATCGGCGGCGGGTTTTTCTATACGTCGTTAGCTCTGCTCGGACTGTCGGTTATATCGGGAATCTATTTCTTCCTGCTGGCCATATTGAAGATCTATCACGAGGAGGATGAGATAATTTACCTGCGGGATATCCGTATAGTATCCCTTGCGACAATCGCGACGTTTATTGGCGGCAATCTTGTTCTGGGATGCGGGCTTCTTTTCTAGCGTATGTCCGCCTTTCCTCGATAAGCAAACTGTTTCATCTCATTGTGTCACCGCAACTCCGGGCTCGAAACCGCTTCCCGCTTTTGCCGGGATTGCTCGAACGGGGATCATTCGACAAACCGACGTTCCTGGCCGGCAAGATATCCTCAAACAAAAAGCCCGACCCTCCATATTCGGAAGGGCCGGGCTTTGAGGACTTCAGACCAGAGAACGCCTTATTCGGCAGCGATCTTCAGGGCCTTGAGGCTTTCAAGAATGTTCTGCGGCGAGGATGCGCCATAAGGGTCAGTCTCGCAATTGTCGGAATAACCTTCTTCCTCGAACCACTGCTCAACGACACCATCGTTGACGATCGCGCCATAACGCCAGGAGCGCATGCCGAAGCCGAGATTGTCCTTGGCGACCAGCATGCCCATCTTGCGGGTGAATTCACCCGAACCGTCCGGAATGACGGTGACGTTTGCAAGGTTCTGGCTCTTCGCCCAGGCATTCATGACGAAAGCGTCGTTGACCGACATGCAGTAGATGGCATCGATGCCTTCAGCCTGAAAATCAGGGAACAGCTTTTCGAAGTCGGGAAGCTGGAAGGTCGAGCAGGTCGGCGTGAACGCGCCCGGCAGCGAGAAGAGCACGACGCGCTTGCCGGCAAAATAATCTGCCGAAGTAACGTCCTGCCAGCGGAAGGGGTTCGGGCCGCCAACGGCCTCGTCGCGTACGCGGGTGCGGAAAGTGACGTGCGGAACCTTTTTGCCCAGCATCAATGCCTCCATGAGAATGAACATTCGCCCCGTCCAGGAGCAGATGAAACGTCTCTAAAATGAATTTCGCCGCAGCGCAGCATTCTTCTTGAAAAAATGTCGCACTGCAGGGCAGCTATTCACAGGAAGCAGGGCTACGCCGTGTAGCAGACAGTCAAGCCTGTCCGCTACACCGGCAAGTCACCGACGCGATCCGCCACGAAAGCGGCCTGCCATGGAGTAAATCCAGCAAACGTGGAAACTCTTTTAGCTTCAAAGCTCCTTAATCCGCTGAACACCCCGCCATGTTTCACCCGGCGCGAGCGAAACGGGGTGCTCCACGACGGCAGCCTCGATGCAGACGAAATGCCGCCAGGCATCGTCGGGAAGATCGGCAATCGTCACGCAGCGCTCGAGCCCCGGGTTCCAGACCACAACATCCGGCATGCCCTCGGCCGAAATCCGCAGCTTGCGACCGCCCTCTTCCAGTATCCGCTCTCCCACGGCGTTGTAGTAAACCCGGTCGAGCGGACGGTCGATCGACAGCCGTTCTTCCGTCTCCGTATGGATGGCATTGTCGACGATCTTGTCGAGATAGCGGATATGTCGAAGACCGCTGATCGTTACATCCTCGATCGCATTCACCCGGAAATAGGTGTGAAGCGCTGCAGTGAAGGTAAAGGTGGATGAGCCGGTATTGGTTGCCGATAAGGCGATTTCGACGCCATCATCCTTAAGCGTCACCTTCAGCTCGGCCTCGAAAGCCTGCGGCCAGATCGCCCGCGTCTCAGCCGTATCGGTCAGGCGCAAGCGGGCAACGGCCGGCTCGTTTGCGCCATCTACGACCGGCATCCATGTCTGGTTGCGGAAGAAACCATGCAAGGGGAGATCACCGAGGATCGAGAATTGCGGAAAGCAGACCGGAACGCCGCCACGAACTGCACTGCCCGGCGAGAAATCAGCCCGCTCGGACAGATAGATATTTTCCGTCCCTTTCGCAGACGTAAAGGAAGCCAGATGCGCGCCATGATGCAACACGACAGCCGACGCGCCACCGGGAGAAACAAGGCGCACCACATCGGGATCTTTTATCAGTGAATTCATAACCGTCCTCTTATCGATAGCGCCAAGCAAAGCCTCCCGGCGCGCAATTCACAATCGGCTCTTTCTGAACAGGCAAAGAGGCCACCCTCCACAGGCGGCAGGGCACCCTGAACGAAGCCGGAAGTCTGGTCGTTGACCTGGAGCAGGCGCCAACCGCGTCAATTCAGCTTGAACAGGCAGATATTCCTGGAATTTCCGGGCGTATGGGGACGACCTTCACTCCCGCGCCAAAGATTTCAAGCACTTAAACCGATTTTCATCCCCGCTCTCACAACCCGTGCCTACAATCCTCTCGTTCCGCTTCGGCTACACCGGTCCGCATAACCGGCGAGGCGGGACCGGTGATCGGACGGGCCGCTCTTATGCAGGCGGACCGTCCGGGGCCGCGCAGAAAATGGTCTGCCTCTCCTGATCGCAGGGGACGTGCGTGTGTCGCACACATACCGGTCCGGCTGCTCGCAAGAGCATAGGTCCGGATCGCCGCAGACGGACCGGAGTTGCGCGGAAAAACACACCGAACGGGACACGCCGTGTGTCACTTATAAAAATTCAATTCGAGGCACCCGACGTGCACCGGCCGAAACAAAAAAAAGCCAACCGCATCAAGGGAGCAGTCCGTCCTGAATTCAGAAGATCCACCAAAGGACACGCCATTATCGTCTAGCGAGCAAAAGCAGCTCCGAAGATTGCATGCCACAGCCCCTCTTCATGCCTACCCGCCTTCAGTTGAGCAGATCGAGCGAAATCCCAAGCGTCTGCGGCAGCGGGTTCCACCAGCCGGTACGCAGGCCAGCAGCCCGCAGTGCCCCGGCCGTCCAGGTATTGCAGCCGATAAGCGCGTTGAAGGCGCCATGCGCCTCGAAAAACTGGTCGTAATCACCATAACCGGCACCTTCGATCACCGTCACGTCCCCCTGCCCGTCGCGCACGAAACTCGCCAGGATGAAGTCCGACATCGCCCGGAAATCCGCCTCGGCCAGATTGATGCCGCGCACCGTCGGATGCCCCTCGTCGATCGCGCCGGCGATATCGACATGCATGACGGACCGATCGGCCGTCAGCGCCCGAAATACCGGCATCGGCTTCAGGTCGGCCCAGGTCGGCGTCTCCAGATAGAAGGTCCGCCCGCCCCAGCCGATCACCAGCCACTCGGCGGAGGGATTGGAGACAGGAATGCCGGATGCGCCCAGGAATCCGTAGGCGGCCCGCATCTCGTCGGTCAGCGGAATAGCGATATCCGTGTGGATCGGGTTGGAGAGCACGAGAATGCGTGTCGTCGTCCCGCTCGGTTTGCGGGAGCCTGCGTCAAAAAGCGGGCGCGGCACGAATGTGCCGGTCGCGACCGCCATCACGATCAGAAGAACCGCCGCACCGCACCAACGCAGAAACCGTCGCATGTCAGCCGCCGAACAGGCCCGTCAGAACAGGAAATACCGCTGCGCCATCGGCAGCACTGTTGCCGGCTGGCAGGTCAAAAGCTCACCATCCGCGCGCACTTCATAGGTTTCCGGATCGACCTCCACATGCGGTGTCGCCGAATTGTGAATCATCGAGGCCTTGCCGATACCGCCACGAACATTCTTCACCGCAACAAGCTTCTTGGCAACGCCGAGCTTATGAACAAGGCCGGCATCGAGCGAGGCCTGTGAAACGAAGGTGACCGAGGAATTGGTCCTGAGCTTGCCGTAAGCCGCAAACATCGGGCGATAATGCATCGGCTGCGGCGTCGGGATCGAGGCGTTCGGATCGCCCATCGGGGCTGCCGCAATCGAGCCGCCGAGCAGCACCATCTCAGGCTTCACGCCGAAAAACGCCGGGCTCCACAGCACGAGGTCGGCGCGCTTGCCGACTTCCACCGAGCCGATTTCGTGGGAAACGCCATGCGCAATCGCCGGGTTGATCGTGTACTTTGCGATGTAGCGCTTGACGCGAAAGTTGTCGTTGTCGCCGGTCTCGTCCTTCAACTGACCGCGCTGGCGCTTCATCTTGTCGGCCGTCTGCCATGTACGGATCGCGACTTCCCCGACGCGGCCCATGGCCTGACTGTCGGACGAGATGATCGAAAACGCACCGATATCGTGCAGAATGTCTTCCGCCGCGATCGTCTCTTTTCGGATACGGCTTTCGGCAAAGGCGATATCTTCCGGGATCGACGGCGACAGGTGGTGGCAGACCATCAGCATGTCGAGATGTTCGGCCAGCGTATTAACCGTATAGGGCCGCGTCGGATTGGTCGACGACGGGATGACATTCGGATTGCCGCAAACCTTGATGATGTCGGGCGCATGACCGCCGCCCGCCCCTTCCGTGTGGAAGGCATGGATGGTGCGCCCCCTGATAGCCGCGACGGTATCCTCGACGAACCCGCTTTCGTTCAGCGTGTCGGTATGGATCATCACCTGCACGTCGAAAGCGTCCGCGACGGTCAGGCAATTGTCGATGGCAGCCGGCGTCGTGCCCCAGTCCTCATGCAGTTTCAGCGACGAGGCACCGGCAAGGATCATCTCTTCGAGCGGTGCCGGCAGCGAGGCATTGCCCTTGCCGGCCAGCGCCAGGTTCATCGGGAACGCATCGAAACTCTCGATCATCCTCTCGATATGCCAGGCACCGGTGCAGGTCGTCGCAAGCGTGCCATGCGCCGGGCCGGAACCGCCGCCGAGCATGGTTGTGACGCCGCTCATCAGCGCCTCTTCAATCTGCTGCGGGCAGATATAGTGGATATGCGCATCCATGCCGCCGGCCGTCAGGATCTTGCCCTCGCCGGCAATCGCTTCGGTCGAGGGGCCGACGATGATCGTCACGCCCGGCTGCGTATCGGGATTGCCCGCCTTGCCGATGCCGTGGATACGGCCATCCTTCAACCCCACGTCAGCCTTGTAGATTCCCGTATGGTCGATGATCAGCGCATTGGTGATAACGGTATCGACCGCCCCTTCGGCGCGTGTCGCCTGGCTCTGCCCCATCCCGTCACGAATGACCTTTCCGCCGCCGAATTTCACCTCTTCGCCATAGGTGGTGAAATCCTTTTCCACCTCGATGAACAATTCGGTATCGGCAAGCCGAACCTTGTCGCCGGTGGTCGGACCGAACATCGAAGCATAGGCGGCGCGGGACATCTTGTAGGACATGAATTACCTCAATCCTTCGGGCAATATGAGTTCGGACAATTTCACCGGGATGGCGATAAGCCATTCCAAAAATCACATCATGTTATCGACAAGCGCCTTCAGCTCGGCGGTGCGCTTGCGCGTCAGGTCGGCCTCGCACATGGAGATCAGCATCGGCTCCATCGAACCACCGCGCGCCTGAAAACCAGCCGAAGCACATTGCGCGTCACGATAGGCAAGCCAGGCCCGCTGCGCCTTCACCAGTGCCTCAACCCCGCCCTTCAGTTCCGCCGAGGCCCCGGCATCCCGCTCCTTCAGCACATTGCGCGTCACCTGATACTGCGCGTTCAACGCCTTATCGGCATCCGCCAGATCCTGCCCCGCGCAGATCGTCATATCCGCCTGCGTCTGCGGCTCCTTGCAATCCGGTTGTGGCTGTTGTGCAGAAGTCGGTGCGTCGAGAAGAAGCACGCATCCACACAGCATCGGCAAGAGGGCGAGTTTCAGCATCGCCTTAAACCGCAGCCCCGTCATAATGATGCGAGGTCAGCGTGCGCGGATCGACACCCTCCAGGCAGTTGACATTGACCGCCACCATGGGCGCGCCATCCTTCGGCGAATTGCCGTAGGCGAAACCCTCGATGCCGCAGGTCTTGCAGAACAGGTGCTGCAGCTTCTTCGTGTTGAAGAGATATTCGGTGAGATTGTCCTCGCCCGATTTCAACACGAACTTGTCGCGCGGCGCGAAGGCGAGAACCGAGCCCAGCCGCTGACAGCGCGAGCAGTTGCAGGTGACCGTCTGCTCGAGATCGGCATCGACCTCATAGGACACGGCGCCGCACTGGCAGCTGCCGAGATAATGTTTCGTCGCCATGTCAGAGTCCTCCCATGATCTTCTGCTGGAAACCGAAGACGCGGCGCTCACCCGAAAGCGGGATCAACGTGACGGATCGGGTCTGCCCTGGCTCGAAACGAACAGCGGTTCCCGCCGGAATGTCCAGCCGCATTCCCCGCGCCTTGTCGCGATCAAAGGATAGACCATTATTGGTCTCGAAGAAATGGTAATGGCTGCCGACCTGGACCGGTCGGTCACCGGTGTTCGATACCTCGATCGAGGTCGTCGGCGCACCGGCATTAAGCTCGATTTCGCCTTTCGCGGCAATGACTTCACCAGGTATCATGAATCAGCTCCTCAGGCTGTTAAAGCGGTTTGGGGGCTGCAGCCCTCGGCCTTGAGAACCCGCACGGTCGAAGCCGGGTTACGGATGAGCGCCGCCGCCGGGCGGATCGGACGCCGCACCAGTTCGCCCGAGCAATTCGGGCAAATCCCGCCAAGCACATCCGTCGCGCAATCCGCACAAAATGTGCATTCAAAGGTGCAGATCATCGCCTCTCGGCTGTCGGGAGCAAGATCCTTGTCGCAGCATTCGCAGTTGGGACGCAGTTCCAGTGCCATGACTCGGCTCCTCAGCGGATCGGTTCGTGCACGGTCACCAGCTTGGTGCCGTCCGGAAAAGTCGCTTCCACCTGCACATCATGGATCATCTCCGGAATGCCCTCCATCACTTGATCGCGGGAGATGACATGCGCACCCGCCTCCATCAGATCGGCAACAGAACGGCCGTCGCGAGCACCCTCGACGACGAAATCGGTGATCAGTGCGATCGCTTCGGGATAGTTGAGCTTCACGCCGCGCTCCAGGCGGCGGCGGGCAACCATTGCCGCCATGGAAATCAGCAGCTTGTCTTTTTCGCGTGGGGTGAGGTTCATGGACGTCCCGCAATCGATTTCGGATAGGGCAAATCAGATGTTCCAGACTTTCGGCACTGGCGCGCCGTTACGCAATACGGAAATTGCCGGTACCAGGACTTTTCTCAAATCGAATCCGGTGGGGGCGGCGATCCGCGCGATCAGCTTGCCGTTCCAGTAGCTTGCACCACCGGCATTGCCGATACACTCCCTCAATCTGGGCAGCATGGCTTCGCTCAAGGGGCCCGTGTGGAAAAGCGTGGCGAACGCCACCTGGCCTGACAGAACGGCCGCGGCCTGCGCCATCTGCGCAATCTCACCCTCGAAACGCATTTCTTCGGCGTGGATCAGCTGCCCATTGCGCCGAACCCGCCAGCGATCGCGGAAAAACCCGTTAACGACCGCCTCGCCCATCGCGCGGCGCCCGAGAAGCACGGCCTCGACGGCGAGAAACTCAGAGCTTTCGGCAAGATCTACATCGAGGCGGCGGCTAAGCGACGCCTGATCGAACAGGATGGTTTCCTGGGGCAGCCAATGAACGGAAGCATTGCAGCCGACTGTGATATCGGTGGAGACCGAGGCCGTACCTGAAGCGGCCTTATAGATCTTCTCGTTGGCCTGCGTGGTGACCGAAAGCTTCGTGGAAGCCGCAGCGGCGACGGACCAATCGATCACGTCGCCGCCCGTCAGTCCCCCTGACGTATTGATGAGGATCGCCTCCATTTCAGGCGAAAATGTTTCCGGAAGGCGTATTTTTGCGCAGCCTTCCTGGAAGAATTCGTCGAGCCGCGTGCGCCCACCAAAAGCCTTGGTTACAAGGCGTCCTGAACCCCTTGCCCGCTGCGGCGCATAGTGTTCGACTGAGGAATGCTGCACGATGTACCTTCGAGTTCTGCCTGTGTTACGCAGTCAGAAGCAATGGCTGTGCCAGACTTCGCAGACGCGCTCGACTTTGCAGGCGTTGCAGTCGCGACGACATCCGTAACATCGGCCTTGCCGAAGAAGTCCCACATCCGGAAAGCCGGATCGACATTGGCATCGAAGGCAGGCTGCTTGGCAGGCACCACGGCGGCAACCTTGGTTACGCTCGCAGCACCATCCTTGGCGGCAGCCATGACGGCTTGCCTGGCGGCAACCGGCTTCGGCCAGTCATGCGTACCTTTTTCGAAGACGTAGGTCGCAATACGCGCACCGTTCTTGCAGGTGCCGAGCATGGTGTAGGTCACGCCATCGACGGTTTTCGGGTCACCATTGCCCTTGCAGCCATCAAGATCGCTCCAGCGCTGGATCGCGGTCTTGAAACCATACTGCCAGTAAGCGGCACCGCCACCGGCATAGGGGTTCTGCGCATCCTTCTCGCCGGCAAAGGCGACGATCGAGATCGGCTTGCCTGGATTGCAGTTGGCCTTGTCCGGCCCCCATTTGCCGTCGATATCGATGGGACGCCCGGCACGCAGCGAGTTGACGAAACCGGCACCGACGAAATCGTCCTGGCCCGAGCAGACATAGGCAGACAGCATGCGCCCACCGCCGGAATAACCGGAGGCAAAGATGCGGTTCGGATCGACGCAGAAATCGTCCTTAACCTCGTCGACGGCATCGTCGATAAAGGCGATTTCATCAAGGCCGCCGGCAGCACCGGTCGGGATGATCGCTTTTGAAACTTCGACATGCGGCACGTTCCAGGCATAGGTGCCCGGCACCTTGCCCGGCAGGCTGCCCTGCAGCGCCACGGCAATGAACCCGTTCTTTTCGGCAACCTTATCCCAGGAGGAGCGGTTTAACTGCCCGTCCGGATTGCTGTTGCTGCCGTGAAAATCGAACACGACGGCGACCTTGTCGCGGCCGGTATAGGAAGACGGAACATAATAGACGGCCTGGCGGGCAACGCCGTCGCTCTCGATCGTCATCTGGTGGCGACCCGGCGCCATGGATTGGCCGCAACCTGCAAAAGCGGCGCCGGCGGCCAAGAAAAACGCTCCGGTCGCAGCGAAGCGAACAACAGCGGAGCGGGAACGGTGACCAGGAATGCATGCAAAGACCATCAGCGCCTCATCATGGGGTGCGGGTTGTCAACGATGTTCGGAGATGTCGTTCATCTGCCGTTCATCTAGCACACCTGTTGAAGCATTGATATGCCCTGCATCAAAGTAAGCAATGCAAACATTCACCATTAAACTGTTAGATGCCGCCTTGCTTCTGCCGTATCCAAGGTTTCAGCGGGGCCTTCATGCACAATCTCGCCACGATCCATGATATAGACTTGGTCGGCTAGCTCGCGGCAGAAATCCAGATACTGCTCGACAAGCAGGATCGCCATGCCCGTTGAATCCCTCAAATAGCGGATCGCCCGGCCGATATCCTTGATGATCGATGGCTGAATGCCTTCAGTCGGCTCGTCCAGAACCAGGATTTTCGGCCTCGTTACCATCGCCCTGCCGATTGCCAGTTGCTGCTGCTGGCCGCCGGAAAGGTCACCGCCGCGACGGCCGAGCATCGATTTCAGCACAGGAAACAGCGAGAAGATTTCGTCGGGAATGAACCTCTCCTTGCGGGCGAGCGGCGCATAACCGCTCTGCAGGTTTTCCTGAACGGTGAGCAACGGAAAGATCTCGCGGCCCTGCGGCACATAACCGATGCCGTGCTTGGCGCGGGAGTAAGGCGCAAGCCCGTTCAGCACTTCGCCCTGAAAGCTGATCGTCCCGCCGGAAACCGGATGCTGGCCGGTGACGGCCCGAAGCAGCGACGACTTGCCCACACCGTTTCGCCCGAGCACGCAGGTGATCTTGCCCATATCGGCCGTAATGGAGACACCGCGCAGCGCCTGTGCCGCGCCGTAGTGGAGATTGACGTTGTTGACTGTCAGCATTGGGTGCCTCCTCTTGTGTTCAGGAGAGTGGCATTACCCCCCTCTGGCCTGCCGGCCATCTCCTCCTCAAGGGAGGAGATCAGAAGGAGGCCACGACTTGCCCCCAATTTAAGCTTGAATGGAGACCGGACAGCATCCTGCAAAGATGCCGGTTTGAGGCAGAAAGCACGAGCCCAGCTGGTCTCCTCCCTTGAGGAGGAGATGGCCGGCAGGCCAGAGGGGGGTATCAAGGCCACAGCGCTCACCATCACCGCCCCAAATAATTCTCGATCACCTTCGGATCGTTCGAGACGAAATCGATCGAACCTTCGGCCAGAACCGAACCTTCCGCGAGACATGTAACCTTCACCCCGAGATCGCGGATGAAACCCATGTCGTGCTCGACCACCACCACCGAGCGGGTCTTGGCGATCTCGCGCAACAGCACCGCGGTCTCCGCTGTCTCGGCATCCGTCATGCCGGCCACCGGCTCATCGACCAAGAGCAGCTTCGGCTCCTGGGCGAGCAGCATGCCGATTTCCAGCCACTGTTTCTGCCCGTGCGAGAGGTTGGCGGCGTATTCATCCTTTCGGTGCGTCATGCGGATCGTGACGAGGATCTCCTCGATGCGAGCCTTGTCTTCGGCACTCAGCGTGTAGAACAGGGTAGCGAAGACACCGCGCGATCGGTTGAGCGCCAGTTCCAGATTGTCCCAGACGGTGTGGCTTTCGAACACGGTCGGCTTCTGGAATTTGCGGCCGATGCCGAGCTGGGCGATGTCGGCTTCGTCCTGTTTCGTCAGGTCGATCGTATCCTCGAAAATCACCTTGCCCGTGTCGGGCCGCGTCTTGCCGGTGATGATGTCCATCATCGTCGTCTTGCCGGCGCCGTTCGGGCCGATGATGGCGCGAAGCTCACCCGGCTCGACCACCAGCGACAGCGAATTGATCGCCTTGAACCCGTCGAAGGAGACGGAGACGTCTTCAAGATAGAGCAGACTTTTGGTGCGGGTTTCAGAAATCGTGTTCATCATGTCACTCCGCTGCCTGAGCCTGCTGCACCGTAGGCGGCGCGCCGGCATCCCTGCCCTTTTCAGCGTCTGCTGCCGCTTTCAACGCCTTGCGGGCATTCCAGCCGTGCTGGATCGTGCCGACGATGCCCTTGGGCAGGAACAGCGTGACCGCGATGAACAGGCCACCCAGCGCAAACAGCCAGAATTCCGGGAAGGCGCCGGTGAAATAGCTCTTGCCCGCATTGACAAGGATCGCGCCGATGATCGGGCCGATCAGCGTGCCGCGCCCGCCGACAGCCGTCCAGACGACCACTTCGATCGAATTGGCCGGGGCGAACTCGCCCGGATTGATGATGCCGACCTGCGGCACGAAGAGCGCCCCGGCAATGCCGGCGAACATGGCCGAGACGACGAAGGTGAAGAGCTTGATGTTCTCGACACGGAAGCCGAGGAAGCGCACCCGGCTTTCGGCATCGCGCACGCCGACCAGCACCTTGCCGAATTTCGACCGGGTGATGGCCGAGGCGACGACAAGGCAGAGGGACAGCATGATCGCCGACATGGCGAAGAGTACGGCACGCGTACCGCCCGCCTGGACCTGGAAGCCAAGAATATCCTTGAAATCGGTGAGGCCGTTATTGCCGCCGAAGCCCATGTCGTTGCGGAAGAAGGCAAGCATCAGCGCATAGGTCATCGCCTGAGTGATGATCGACAGATAGACGCCGTTGACCCTCGAGCGAAATGCGAACCAGCCGAAGACGAAGGCGAGCAGGCCGGGCACGACGAGCACCATCGCCATGGCAAACGGGAACATGTCGAACCCGTACCAGAACCACGGCAATTCCTTCCAGTTGAGGAAGACCATGAAATCCGGCAGGTCGGGATTGCCGTAGACGCCGCGAGAGCCGATCTGGCGCATCAGATACATGCCCATCGCATAGCCCCCGAGCGCAAAGAAGGCGCCATGGCCAAGCGAGAGGATGCCGCAATAGCCCCAGACGAGATCGAGCGCGAGCGCCAGGAGGGCATAGCAGAGATACTTGCCCATCAGCGCCATGACATAGGTCGGGATATGCAGCGCGCTGTCCGGTGAGGTCATGAGATTGAGCGCCGGGACGACGATGGCAACGGCGAGCAGAATGCCGACTGCGATGATGATCTTGCCTTCGAGGGCACGTAAAATGAAGCCGGTAATCATGCTTCCACCGCCCTTCCCTTGAGCGCGAAGAGGCCGCGCGGACGTTTCTGGATGAAGAGGATGATGAGAACGAGCACGAGGATCTTTCCGAGCACGGCACCGACTGATGGTTCGAGGAACTTGTTGAGGATGCCGAGCGAAAGCGCCCCGACCAGCGTGCCCCAGAGATTGCCCACCCCGCCGAAGACCACGACCATGAAACTGTCGATGATGTAGCTCTGGCCGAGATTGGGCGAGACGTTGTCGATTTGGCTAAGCGCCACGCCGGCAATGCCCGCGATGCCGGAGCCGAGCGCGAAGGTGAGCGCATCGACCCAAGGGGTGCGGATGCCCATCGAGGATGCCATGCGGCGGTTCTGGGTAACGGCGCGCATGTTGAGGCCGTAAGCCGTCTTCTTCATCACGAAAAGCAGCGCGAAGAAGATCGTCAGCGAAAAGACGATGATCCACATGCGGTTATAGGTGATCGTCATGCCGCCGAGCGGGAAGGAACCGGACATCCACGACGGATTGCCGACTTCCTGGTTGGTTGGGCCGAAGATCGTGCGGATCGCCTGCTGCAGGATCAGCGACACGCCCCAGGTGGCAAGCAGCGTTTCGAGCGGCCGGCCATAAAGAAAGCGGATCACACCGCGCTCGATGATGAAGCCGACGGCGCCGGTAACGAGGAAGGCGACGGGAAGCGCAATCGCCAGAGACCAGTCGAACAGGCCGGGCGCGTTTTCGCGGATCACCTGCTGCACCATGAATGTGGAATAGGCGCCGAGCATGACCATTTCGCCATGCGCCATGTTGATGATGCCCATGACGCCGAAGGTGATGGCAAGGCCGATAGCGGCAAGCAAAAGCACGGAGCCGAGCGACATGCCGTACCAGACATTCTGGGCGAGGTTCCAAAGCTGCTGTGCGTTCTGGATTGAGGCAATCGCCGCATCGAGATCCGGCTTGAGGCTTGGATCGATGGTCGAGGAAACGGAATTCAGCACGCCGAGGCCGGAAGCGCCGAGACCGGAAATCGTCTCGATGGCGGCGCGCTTTTCGTCGATGGAGCGGTCGGAGGAGAGGAGCGATACGGCGCGCGCCTCTTCCATCCGGGCTTTCACTTCCCCGTCGGTTTCCTTGGCGAGAGCGGCTTCGACCAGTTCCAGCGCTTCCGCACTCGGAGAACGCAGGATCGCATCGGCTGCGGAAAGACGGGCGCCACGATCCGGGCTCATCAGCGTCAATCCGCCGAGAGCCGCGCGGATGGCGCGGCGGAGATTGTTGTTGACCTTGATCTTGGTGACGGCACCTTTGGCCACTTGGCCGGCACTTTCTCCGGTAACCGGATCGATCAGTTCGAGCTGTGAACCGGCCACCTTGGCGGAAAAGACTGCCTTGTCGGACTTGCGGAAATAGAGATCGCCCTCGGAAAAGGCGTTGAGCGCCGGCACGACGCGCGGATCACCGGTCGCGGCGATTTCAGCGACGAGCTTTTCCGCAGCGTTAAAATTGGCGTCAGCCAGCTGGTCGAACAGCGGCTTGGGGTCTGCGCCTTGCGCGAAGGAGGTCGTGGCCGAAGCGAGGACCAGAAAGATCACTGTGATGATACGGATAAGCATGTGTTTGTCCCCCGGATGACTGGGCGTCGAGAGTGCGTCCGCCCCTCATCCGCCTGCCGGCACCTTCTCCCCGCAAGCGGGGAAAAGGACGATGTGGCACCGCCCTGCCCCAAGCAGTCGGACGGTAAGCAAGGCACGTCCCTCTCCCCGCGAGCGGGGAGAGGGTTGGGGTGAGGGGCAAACCCCACCGGAGCTCAAAGCAATCAGCTACCCTTGCCGCCGCACTTGCCGGTGGCGACATTGAAGTTGCCGCATTCCATCGGCTTGCGCCAATCGGAGATCAGGTCCTTGGAATCCGGCAGGTAATCCGACCATTCGTCACCGACGACGGCTGCTGTTTCCTGCACGACTTCGAACTGGCCGTCGGCCTGGATTTCCCCGATCAGAACCGGCTTGGTGATGTGGTGGTTCGGCATGACGGTGGAAGTGCCGCCCGAAAGGTTCGGTACGGAGACGCCGATAATGCTATCGAGAACTGCATCCGTGTCGGTCGTGCCGGCAGCCTCGACGGCCTTCACCCAGGCGTTGAAACCGATATAGGCGGCTTCCATCGGGTCGTTGGTCACGCGCTTGTCGTTCTTGGTGAAGGCATGCCAGGTCTTGATGAACTCGGCATTGACCTCGGCATCGACGGACTGGAAATAGTTCCAGGCGGCGAGATGGCCGACCAGCGGTGCGGTGTCGAGACCTGCGAGTTCTTCTTCACCGACGGAGAAGGCGACGACCGGAATGTCTTCAGCCTTGATGCCCTGGTTGCCGAGTTCCTTGTAGAAGGGAACGTTGGCGTCACCGTTGATGGTGGAAACTACGGCGGTCTTCTTGCCGGCGGAGCCGAACTTCTTGATGTCGGAAACGATCGTCTGCCAGTCGGAATGACCGAACGGCGTGTAGTTGATCATGATGTCCTCTTCCTTGACGCCCTTCGACATCAGGTAGGCCTTCAGGATCTTGTTGGTCGTCTGCGGATAGACATAGTCGGTACCGGCAAGCACCCAGCGCTCGACGCCTTCGGTGTTCGCCAGATAATCGACGGCCGGAATGGCCTGCTGGTTCGGCGCGGCACCCGTGTAGAAGATGTTGCGCGAGGATTCTTCACCCTCGTACTGGACCGGATAGAAGAGGATCGAGTTCAGCTCTTCGAAAACCGGTAGGACGGACTTGCGCGACGAAGACGTCCAGCAACCGAAGACGGCGGCAACCTTATCCTGAGAGATCAGCTGGCGGGCCTTTTCGGCAAACAGCGGCCAGTCGGAGGCCGGATCGACGACGACGGCTTCGAGCTTCTTGCCGAGAACGCCGCCCTTCTTGTTCTGCTCATCGACGAGCATCAGCATGGCGTCTTTCAGCGTGGTTTCCGAAATCGCCATCGTGCCGGAGAGCGAGTGAAGAACGCCGATCTTGATCGTGTCATCGGCAGCGAATGCGCCGTGGAAAGCCGTGGTGGAAAGTGCGGCGGCCAGCAGTGCCCCGCCCAGTTTCGCCTTAAAGCTCATAGGATCAAACCCCCTCTTTATTGGTTTCTTGGCACAACGGTGACGTTGACCGTTGCCTGAGGGGACTATCGGGCGCTGCACTGCAAAACCACATACGCAAAATGACGTAGGCGGCGGGGGCAAAGCTGCAGCAGTGATGAAGGCCAGGAGGATTTCGTCATAGGCGTGTATTTCAATCCATGCTAAAACGCCTCGATCGAGAGGGCTGGAGGGCGAGATGTCTCGGTGGGGGAAGGCAGCGTCGCTGGCGCTGTGTCTTTTTGCGTGCGCAGACGCATCCGCAGAGCCGCTGACTTGCGCCGATGTGGCGCTGGTGCTGGCGATTGACGGATCGGGCAGCGTGACCGACACGGAATTCCAGTTTCAGAAATCGGCTATCGCCGCGGCCTTCCGCGACGAGAGCGTGAAATCCGCCATGCGCGATGCGGGCACCGTGGCGCTTGCTGCCGTCTTCTGGGGCGATGGTGAGTTCCCGACGCAGGATCTCGGCTGGTTCATCGTGCCACACGGTTTTGAAGCGGAGGATTTCGCTCGCCAACTCGAAATGACCGAGCGGCATGTCTACGGCGATACCAGTATCGGCAGCGGCCTATGGTCCGCGCTCGACCTGCTCTCCGATCCGCGACTATGCACCCATCGCGCATTGATCAACCTCTCCGGCGATGGACGGGAAACCACGACCCCCAAGCGTCGCCTGCGCGCGACACTCTATCAGGCCCGGTTGCGTGCAATGCGGATGGGCGTCACGATCAATGCTCTCGCCATAACCAGCGATGACGAAACGCTCCCCTCCTATTATGCCCGCTCGGTGATCCACGGCACCGGCGGCTTTACCATGCAGGTCGCCGATCAATCGGATTATGCTCTAGCGATACGACGCAAGCTCGCGCGCGAACTCTCCCCGCAATTCGTCGCGGATATCTCGCCCTCCCGGTCCCTACCCCACTAGCCTGGATTGCTCCCATTTTCCTGCAAGCGCGCCTTGCAAAAACGTGATGCCTCAGCCGATTGAAAAACAAACCGACCATCTGGTATGTTTCTGGCATGAGTGAATCCCATGAGCGAAAGAAACAGCCCGAGATCGTCCGCCGCGCCCTTCTGGATTGCGCAGCGCAGATCTCGCTCGAACAGGGCCTGCCAGCCATGACGCTGCAGGCCGTGGCCGATGCCGCGCATGTCACCAAGGGTGGGCTACTGCACCACTTTCCGAGCAAGCAGGCTCTGGTCCAGGCCGTGTTCAAGGATCTTCTCGAACAGCTGGATGCTGAGATCGACGAACTGCTTGCCAATGATACGGAGAGCCATGGCCGTTTCACCCGCGCCTATATCCGCGCCTTCGCAACGGCTGAAAGTCAGGGCGCGGCCAACTGGAACGCCCTTCCCCTCTCGTCCCTCACCGATCCCGAAATGAAGACGATGTGGTCCGAGTGGTACGCTGCCCGCCTGGAGCGCCACGCTGAAACCGACAGCGGGCCTGATCTCGGGATTGCCCGTTATGCCGCCGACGGCCTCTGGCTTGCCGGTTTTCTCGAATATTCTGGTGTCGAGGCTTCAACGCGTGAAGCGCTGGCGGAACACCTCATCTCTCTGACATGCAAGGATAAGACGTGAATCCCGCGCTCATCACCTACGGCTCCCTGTTTATCGCGATTGCGCTCGAAGTCGTCGGCACGACGCTTCTGCAGCAGAGCCAACAGTTTACCCGCCTTCTGCCGACGGTCGGCATGGCACTGTGTTATGGTGCGGCCTTCTATTGCCTGTCGATTGCGTTGCGTGAAATGCCGGTCGGTATTGCCTATGCCATCTGGAGCGGTTTCGGCATCGTGCTGATTTCGGCAATCGGCGTCATCCTTTTCCGCCAATCGCTGGATCTTGCCGCCATTATCGGCCTTGGCCTGATCATCGCCGGCGTCGTGGTCGTCAATCTGTTTTCCAAAAGCGTCGCGCACTAAGCCGCTTAATTCGGTTGCAAAACCTAGCGCCAACACCGAAACTGCCCAATTGACGGTCACTCCTCCCAAGGGATGAAAAATAGGGCATGGCGGCACGGCAGCGGATCATTCCGATCAGGCGAGATTACAATCGCTGGGTCGCGAACCAGACATTGGAAGACTACGCGCTGCGCTTTACCGCCAAAAGCGCACGCAGGTTTTCGTCGAGCCGCATTTCCCACACGGCAATCGGCGCGATCTCCTTCCTGGCGCTGGAGGCGATCGGCGGCGCGATCACCCTTTCTTACGGTACCACCAACGCCTTCTTCGCCATCCTTGCAGCGGCAATCGTGATGCTGTTTGTCGGCCTGCCGATCAGCCGTTATGCGATCCGCCATGGCGTCGATATCGACCTCCTCACTCGCGGCGCGTCCTTCGGCTATATCGGCTCGACCATCACCTCGCTGATCTATGCGAGCTTCACCTTCATGCTCTTTGCCATCGAGGCCTCGATCATGACGGGCGCGCTGCAGCTTGCCTTCGGCATACCGCTCTGGATCGGTTACATCATCAGCGCCGTGGTTGTGATACCGCTTGTCATCTACGGCGTGCAGCTGATTTCGCGTTTCCAGCTCATCACCCAGCCCTTCTGGATCATCCTCAACATCCTGCCGTTCGTTTTCATCGCTTTTCTCGACTGGGATAAATTCGATCTCTGGCGCGCCTTTGCCGGTGTCGGCCACTCGAATGCCGAGGTCGGAGGAGCCGCACCTTTCGATCTCGTCGAATTCGGCGCTGCCTCCGCCGTCATCCTGGCGCTGATGCCGCAGATCGGCGAACAGGTGGATTTTCTGCGCTTCCTGCCGCCGGAAGGCCTGCGCAAATGGCGTCACAAGCTGGCCGTTTTCCTTGCCGGCCCGGGCTGGGTGGTCGTCGGCGTACCGAAACTTCTCGCCGGTTCCTTCCTCGCCGTGCTGACGCTCTCTACCGGCGTACCCATCGACGAAGCCGCCGACCCGGCGCATATGTATTTCGCCGCCTTCGGCTACATGATCCCAAACCAAACGGCTGCACTCCTGCTGATGGCCGCCTTCGTCGTCGTCTCGCAGTTGAAGATCAACGTGATGAACGCCTATGCCGGATCGCTCGCCTGGTCGAACTTCTTCTCCCGCCTGACCCACAGCCATCCCGGCCGTGTCGTCTGGCTGGTCTTCAACGTGGCGATTGCCCTGCTCCTGATGGAACTCGGCATCTATCGCCTCTTGGAAGAAACGCTCGGCATCTTTTCGATCGTCGCGATGAGCTGGCTCTGCACCATTTCCGCCGATCTCTTCGTCAACAAGAAGCTCGGCCTGTCGCCACCCGGCATCGAGTTCAAACGCGCGCATCTCTACGACATCAACCCCGTCGGCCTCGGCGCGATGTTCGGTGCCACGACGATAGCCCTCGCCGCCCATTTTGGCCTGTTCGGCGAGTTGATGGTGTCGCTGGCAACCTATGTGACGCTGACCGCCTTCGTTATCTCACCGGCAATCGCCTTTGCCACGCGCGGCAAATATTATCTCGCCCGCAAGCCCCGCCAGAGCTGGAAAACGCTCGGCTCGATCACCTGTTCGGTCTGCGAACACCCGTTCGAACACGAAGACATGGCCTGGTGCCCTGCCTATGCCGCGCCGATCTGTTCGCTCTGCTGTTCGCTGGACAGTCGCTGTCACGACATGTGCAAGCCGCATGCGCGCCTCAACACCCAGGTCGGCACGGTCGCCCGCACCTTCCTCTCCGAACACATCATCGCCAGGCTGACGACGCGGCTCGGGCGTTATGCCACGACCGCCGTCGTCTCGATCTCGTTGATGGGCGCGATCCTTGCCATGGTCGGCTATCAGGCGGGTGAAGCCGCCCCCGCCAATGCCGAGATCATCTATGGCACGATCTCCATCGTCTTCTTCGTCTTCGCCATCATCGCCGGCATCGTGTCCTGGTTCTATGTTCTTGCCCATGACAGCCGCGTCGTGGCGGAAGAGGAATCCTCGCGCCAGAACACGCTGCTCCTCAAGGAAATCGCAGCCCACAAGAAGACCGATGCCGCGCTGCAGAACGCCAAGGAAAACGCCGAAGCCGCCAACCGCGCCAAGAGCCGCTATGTCGTCGGCCTGTCGCATGAACTGCGCACGCCGCTGAATGCCGTGCTCGGCTACGCGCAAATCCTCGAGCGCGACGAGACGATCCCTCCCCCGCGCCAGTCGGCGATCAAGGTGATCAAGCGTTCGGCAGACCACCTGTCGGGCCTGATCGACGGGCTGCTCGACATATCGAAGATCGAAGCGGGGCGGCTGCAGGTCTATTCCAATGAGATCAACATCCAGGACTTTCTCGACCAGATCGTCGAGATGTTCTCCCTGCAGGCACAGGCCAAAGGCCTGCAGTTCGAGCACGTTCGCGCCAAGGCATTGCCGCAATATGTGCGCACCGACGAAAAACGGCTGCGCCAGATCCTCGTCAATCTGCTCTCCAATGCGATAAAATTCACCGATGAAGGCAAGGTGCGTTTCGAAATCACCTATCGCAGTCAGGTCGCGACCTTCACCATCTCCGACACCGGCCGAGGTATTGCGGAAAAAGATCTCGGACGCATCTACGAACCCTTCCAGCGTGGTGAGGCGGATAACATTCGCCCCATGCCGGGCCTCGGCCTCGGCCTCACCATCACCCAGCTTCTCACCAATACGCTCGGCGGCGAAATCGCGGTCACAAGCGTCAAGGACGAAGGTTCGACCTTCCGTGTGAGGCTGATGCTCTCTGCCATTGAGCGACCGAACACGGCACCGGCAGCTGAACGCAAGATCGTCTCCTATACCGGCCCGCGCCGCACGATCGTTGTCGTTGACGACAATCAGGATCACCGCGACCTGATGCGCGAAGTGCTCACCCCGATGGATTTCGTCGTGCTGACGGCCTCTGGTGGACCCGAATGCCTGACGCTGATCGAGGGCGTGAAGCCCGACCTGTTCCTCGTCGACATTTCCATGCCCGGCATGAGCGGCTGGCAGCTTGTCACCCGCCTGCGCGCGGAAGGGCAGACGGCACCCGTCATCATGCTCTCAGCCAATATCGGTGACGGTGCGACCGCCGATGCCGCCGGCGAAGGCCATGACGACACGCTGGCCAAACCCGTCAACCTGCGCCGCCTGGCAGACAAGCTCGCCTCACATCTGGCGCTCACCTGGATCTATGACGACGAAAAGCGGCCTGCCCCCGTCTCTGCGGCGAAAAAGCCGGTCAAAAGTCCGGGGACGAGCCATGTTCAGGACTTGTTGCGGCTTGGAGAGATTGGTTACGTGCGAGGGATAGAAGCAAAGCTTGCCGATCTTGCCGCAAACGACACACACCGCCCGTTTGCCGACGAACTGGGTCTCTATCTGAAGGCCTTCGACATGGCCGGCTATATGAAGTTCCTGGAGCGTCTTGAGAAGGAGGAGACGAGCGATGGCTGACACGACGACGCCCCGCGACATCATCCTCCTCGTCGATGACAGCCCCGACGCATTGGGCTTTCTGACCGAAGCGCTGGAACAGTCCGGCTTCTCCGTGCTGATTGCCACATCCGGCCAGTCGGCGCTCAACATCATCGACAAGATCACCCCCGACCTCATCCTTCTCGATGCCGTCATGCCGGGCATGGACGGGTTCGAGACCTGCCGGCGGCTGAAGACCAATGCCGGTGTCGCCCAGGTTCCAGTCATCTTCATGACCGGATTGACCGAGACGGAACATGTCGTCCATGCGCTGGGTTCCGGCGGGGTCGATTATCTGACCAAGCCGATTAATATCGATGAACTCAGAGCCCGTATCCGCGTCCACCTCGCCAATGCCCGCTCCGCCCAGAGCGCCCGTGTCGCGCTTGATGCCGCCGGTCGCCACCTGCTGGCCGTCAGGGCTGATGGCAGCATACAGTGGTCGACACCCCAGGCGACCCGGCTGATCAACGCTGCCACCAACAGCGACGATGGACTGGACATGGTTGCCGCGCGCGTCGCCACCTGGATGACGGAGCGCGATCGTCCGGGCTTTTCACGCGAGGCGGCCTTTTTTCTCGATCCGACGGAAGAAAAGGGACTGCAGCTCTCCTATCTCGGCGGCCTGAGCGCAGACGAGTTTCTCTTCCGCCTGACCGCTAACAACCGCCTCCCCGACGTTGAAGTCCTGCGCCAGCATTTTCCGCTGACAGCACGCGAATCCGATGTCCTTCTCTGGATCGCCAAGGGCAAGTCGAACCGCGATATCGGCGAAATCCTCGGCCTGTCTGCGCGCACGGTCAACAAACATCTGGAGCAGATCTACGTCAAATTGGGCGTTGAAAACCGCGCTTCCGCGGCCGTAAGAGCAGCTCACGTGCTGCACGAGGGCAGCTGAACGCATCACTTGATGCCCTTATTTCACCGCTTGCGCGAGCGAAATCCGAAATGTACGCATCAGTTACATTCGCCTATTAGAATATACTATATATCAAAGATACAATCTGGCATTCGTTGTTGCGGCGCAACGGAGAAGGTAGTGAATCACTTCACCCAACAAGGCCGCATTGATGACCTCCGACACGAACCCCTCGCTCGCATCTCTTCTCAGCCTCGTGCAAACCCTGAAGCGCGACGGCAGCAAAAACCGGCTGTCACCTTCCGAGAGAGAAGCCAGGATTTCCGCCGTCATCGAGAGATTGTCGAGCGTGCAACCGCTCCCCATCGCCGCTCAGGCCGTACCGATGACTTTCAGCGCCGAAGAAAGATAACGCGCTGCAAGATCGTTGCCCCTTTTTTGCGCGATATCGAGCGCCGACCTGCAATAGCCGGTCAGCGGATCGGGCATTGATGAAGCGATACCGCTCGAAATCTCCATGATCGTGCCGTTATAGATGAACGGGACGCCTGCATTGTCCTTGAGGCACCGCCCGACAGACAGGACATCCACCTTGCCACGTCCGGCGTGATCGATACGATATTGCTCCTGATACACTTGCCCGGTGGTAATCGCCCGATGGATCGAGGCGGCAACCCGCGCGCGGTCATCGATCGAGATACGGTCCATCAGGGCAAGAATTGGTAGCCCGACGCCATGATGCTCTCTTCGATGCCAAAGAGTTCCGCCACAGCAACATCACCATAAAACCGGTCTTCAGCCAGATCCCAGCTGAAAAAAGCCATTCCGCAAGACAAGAAAGCAGCACTGAGTTCGGTATTCAGCTGGAACATGCGAATCCTTTTCTGAAACATTCTCAGAACACTTATTTTAGGACATTATAACTCCGTAAATTACAGTTTCTGACCTGTAAACAATTGGGCACGAAGTCTAGAACTCGGTAAATGCTCGCAAAAACGAGAAAAGCCCGGCTCGCGCCGGGCTTTCCCTTGATTTCTTGTTCCAGGCGGATGCTTAGCTACCCTGCTGGAAGTAGCTGTACTTGCCGTCCGGCCCCTTCTTCCATTCGTACATGACGTAACCCGGAAGCTTCGGGTCGCCCTTTTCGTCGAAGGCGATCTCGCCCAGAACGGTCTTGAACGTGCCTTCATGCAGCTTGGCGGCAACGGCTTCCGCGTCTTCGGCGCTACCGGCGGCCTTGATGCCTTCGGCAATGATCTGGACGGCGGCGTAGGAGTAGAGCGTGTAGGCTTCCGGGTTGAAGCCGGCGGCCTTGAACTTTTCGACCAGCGCCTTGTTTTCCGGGATCAGCGTCGGATCGGGACCAAAGGTGTTGAGCGTTCCTTCGACGGCATCGCCGGCAATCGAGGCAAGTTCGTTGGAGACGATACCGTCACCCGATACGAGCGTAGCCTTGAGGCCCTGGTCCTTTGCCTGACGGATGATAAGGCCGGCTTCGGTATGCAGGCCACCCCAGTAGATGATCGAAACGCCGGCTTCCTTCATCTTGGCGATGAGGGCGGAGAAGTCCTTGTCGCCGGTGTTGACGCCTTCGCGGACAACTTCCTTTTTTCCGAGCGCGTTATAGGCCTTCTTGGTCTCTTCAGCGAGGCCCTGGCCGTAAGGCGTCTTGTCGTCGATGATGGCGATCTTGGCATCGGCGAACTTCTCGGCAAGATACTTGCCGGCAACGCCGCCCTGCTGGTCGTCACGGCCGCAGGTGCGGAACGTGTTCCACAGGCCGCGCTCGGTGAAGACCGGGTTGGTGGCGGCAGGCGTGACTTCGAGAATGCCGTTTTCGGCATAGACTTCAGACGCCGGGATGGAGACGCCGGAGTTGAAGTGACCGACGACATATTTCACGCCGTCAGCGACGAACTTGTTGGCGACCGAAACGCCCTGCTTGGCGTCGGATACGTCGTCACCCAGCGCGATGACAAGCTTCTCGCCATTGACGCCACCTGCGGCATTGATGTCGGCAATCGCCTGCTCGGCACCCTTCTGCAGCTGCGCGCCGAAAGCGGCGTTCGGGCCAGTCAGCGGACCGCCGACGGCGATCACGATATCGGCCCACGCATTGCCGCCGAAGGCAACCATGGCCGACAGCGCAACGGCGGAAAGAAGAGACTTCTTCATAGAATAACTCCCAGTTATTATGAGGTGAGAGGTTTTTTGGGATCCGGCACAATACCCACCATTACTGCACCGGAAGCTGTTCCACCTTTTGGTGTATTTTTATATTTTCCAAACCCGATCTGAATTCAGATCGGGTTTGGTGTCAATCTTTCTTCTTCCACGAGAAAGCTGAGGTCGGCTCGTAGAGCCAGTAGTAATTCTGCACCATCTGGCGCGTCCGGCGAACACGGAAACCGGCCAGCGAAAACGCCAGCAACAGAACCAGATCAAGCACATAGTAGAAGGCGTTGATGAACGGCCCCTGGAAGAGCGCATAATGCAGGAACTGCATGGCGACGGCCAGAAGCACCGTATAGATCACGACTTCGCGATAGCCGTCCCAGCCTTCGGCAGCGGCCTTGCCGGAGCGCCAAGCGGTCCAGAAACCAAGCAGAAGCACGAGGCCGCGCAAAAAGTAGCGAACGACGGTATCTGTTTCAAAAAACAGGCCCTGCATGTCAGTGACTCCTGCCAGCGATAATGATGGTGAGAGCGCTCAATGCCGGCCTCCTTCGAGATAGGCCGCACGGACTTCCGGATTGGCGAGAAGTTCCTTGCCGGAACCGCTCATCGTCACCTTGCCGTTGACCATGACATAGGCGCGGTCCGACAGTTTCAGCGCCGCGAATGCGTTCTGCTCCACGAGGAAGACGGTCAACCCCTCCTCCTTGTTGAGCTTCTTGATCGCCTCGAAAATGCCCTTGACGATCAACGGCGCGAGACCGAGCGACGGCTCGTCGAGCAGTAGCAGTTTCGGACGCGACATCAGCGCACGGCCGATCGACAGCATCTGCTGTTCGCCGCCCGAAAGCGTGCCGCCGCGCTGGCTCTGGCGCTCCTTGAGACGCGGGAACATGACGAACACTTTCTCGACGTCTTCCTTGAAATATTTCAGGTTGTCGAGATTGGCGCCCATCTGCAGGTTTTCCAAGACCGTCATGCGCGGAAAGATCCGACGGCCTTCCGGCGACTGGGCGATGCGCTTGCGGGCGATCAGATGCGTCGGCAGCTTGGTGATGTCCTCGCCGTCGAAGATGACCTGACCGTTCTTCGCCTGAGGCGCCCCACAGATGGTCATCATCAGCGTCGACTTGCCGGCGCCGTTGGCGCCGATCAAGCTGACGATCTCGCCCTTGTGGACTTCGACATCGACGCCCGAAAGCGCACGGATATTGCCGTAATAGGTTTCGACACCCTGGACTTTCAGAAGGGTTTCACCGGCCATCAGACGGTCCCCTCATCGAGCTTTTCCTCGATTGCTTCAACTTCATCATCCTCGACGCCGAGATAGGCTGCGATCACCTTCGGGTCGTTCTTCACGTGATCGGGCGTGCCGTCGGAAATCTTCTGGCCGTATTCCAGAACGACGACATGGTCGGAAATCTCCATGACGACGGACATGTCGTGCTCGATCAGGAGCAATGACGTGCCTTCGTCGCGGATGGCGCGCAACAGCGTGTTGAGCGTCAGCGATTCCTTCGGGTTGAGACCTGCCGCCGGTTCGTCCAGGCAGAGCAGTTCCGGACCGGTGCACATGGCGCGGGCGATTTCCAGGCGACGCTGCGCGCCGTAGGAAAGGTCGCCTGCCGGATCGTCGGCGCGATCGATGAGATCGGCCATTTCCAGCCAGTGACGGGCCTTCTCGATCGCCTCAGCAGCAGCCGTCTTGTAAGCCGGCAACCCGAGCAGGCCAAGGATCGTGTAGCCGGACGCCTTCATCAGCACGTTGTGCTGGGCGACCAGCAGGTTTTCCAAAACCGTGAGGCCGGAAAACAGGCGGATATTCTGGAAGGTACGGGCAACGCCCGCGACCTTGTTGATCTCGAAGTCACGCAGGCGTTCCAGGAGATAATCCTGCCCATCCTTGCGCTTGAGCGTGATCATGCCCATCGTTGGCTTGTAGAAACCGGTGATGCAGTTGAACACCGTGGTCTTGCCTGCACCATTCGGCCCGATCAGCGCCGTGATCTCACCGCGCCTGGCTTCGAATGAGAAGTCGTTGATCGCCATCAGGCCACCGAACTTCATCGACAGGTGTTCGACCGTGAGGATCGCGTCTTTTGTCATTGTTGTCGTCCCGGTCGTCATCAGCCGTGGCCTTCCTTGGTGAAGCTGCCGGAGACAGCTTTTCTCTCCTTCAGGAAGGCGGTTGGCTCACGGGTGCCGACAAAGCCACGCGGCTTGAACAGCATGACGATGATCATCGCCAAGCCGAAGAGCAGCATGCGATAGAGTTCAGGCGTAAAGTCGGGACCGAAGACATGCTTGAGGAATTCCATCTCGCGCAACAGCTCCGTGCCGCCGACCATGAGAACAGCCGCAATCGCGATGCCCGTCAGCGAGCCCATTCCGCCGAGAACGACGATGGCAAGGATGACGGCGGATTCCAGGAAGACGAAGCTTTCAGGCGATACGAACCCTTGACGCGCGGCGAAGAAGGAGCCGGCGAAACCGCCGAACATCGCACCCGTCGCAAACGCCGTCAGCTTGGTCGTCACCGTGTTGATGCCGAGCGAGCGGCAAGCGATCTCGTCTTCACGCAATGCTTCCCAGGCGCGACCGATCGGCATGCGGCGCAGGCGGATCGTCACATAGGCGGTGATCAGGCAGAGCGCCAGAATGACGTAGAACAGGAACATCTTGTAATAGACCGAGGAAGAGGGAAGCCCCCAGGCCTTGTTGAAGTTGTTCGCCGCGCCGACATCGAAGGACCAGATGCCGAAGAAGGATGCCTTGGCGATGCCGGAGATACCGAAGGTACCGCGGGTTACATCCGTCCAGTTGATCAGAACGAGGCGGATGATTTCACCGAAGGCAAGCGTCACGATCGCTAGATAATCCCCTCTCAGCCTCAGAACGGGGAAGCCGAGAATGATGCCCCAGAAGCCCGCCAGAATGCCGGCCATGGGCAGAAGCAGCCAGAAAGAGAAGCCGAAATTGGCCGACAGCAGCGCATAGGAATAGGCGCCGACCGCATAGAAGGCGACATAACCGAGATCGAGCAGGCCGGCGAGGCCGACGACGATATTCAGGCCCCAGGCGAGCATCACGTAGATGAGGATCTGGATGCCGAAATTGTCGACATATTTCAGCGATCCCTGGCGACCGAAGATCAGCATGGCCAGGAACGGGTAACAGAGCAGGAAGAGCATCGCGATCTTCAGGAAATTCCTGTGAAAGAAGCTCTTGTCCGTCGAGATGTCGAGGACGCCGCTCTTCGCCTTGGCGAGCTTGCGCTTGTCCAGATGCGGCTTGATGAAGCCGACCGTCAGGAAGCGGCCGATGGCGGCCACAGCAACGAAGACGGCCAGCAGCCCCCAGCGCGTGCGCCAGGTCAGCTGGTTGTTGATGTCCTGATAGGTTTCGATGCCGACGAACAGAAGGAACATGCCGAAGGCGATAACGCCGGCGAAAATGCCTTCCTTGACGGCCTTGGCCATGAGGCTGGGCGAATTGTTTTCCGGAGCGTAAGCCATGTCAGACCTTCTCCACTTCCGGACGGCCGAGAATACCTGTCGGCTTGAAGATCAGCACGATGGCAAGGATGGCGAATGTCGCGACATCCTTGTAGGCGATCGAGAAATAGGCCGACCACAGGCTTTCGATCAGACCGATCAGCAGACCGCCGAGAACGGCGCCCGGCAACGAACCAATACCGCCGAGAACGGCTGCGGTAAATGCCTTGACGCCCGGAATGAAGCCGTCGTTGAAGCCTGCAACGCCGTAATACATCAGGTACATGGTACCGGCGACGGCAGCCAGAGCCGCGCCCATGATGAAGGTGATCGAAATTGTGCGGTCGACATCGACGCCGAGCAGTGCCGCCATCTTGCGGTCCTGTTCGGTGGCGCGCTGGGCTCGGCCAAGCGGCGTCTTGTTGACGATGTACCAGAAGGCAAAGAGCAGGATCGAGGTAATCACCACGATCAGGATCTGCTTGAGCGAGATCGTGATATTGCCGAGGTGGTAGACGTCCGTCACCATCGGCGGGATCGGCTTGTTGCGCGGCCCCTGCGTCACTTGGATGAAGTTGGACAGCACGATCGACATGCCGATCGCCGTAATCAGCGGCGCCAGACGGAAGGACCCACGCAGCGGCCGGTAGGCCACGCGCTCGATCGTCCAGTTCCACAGCCCCGTCATCAACATGCCGACCAGCAACATCACCAGCAGCAGCAGCGCCACCGGAATGCCGGCAAAGAAGGATGTCAGGATCAGGAAGATGATGAGGGCAGCAAAGCCGCCGAGCATGAAAATATCGCCGTGGGCGAAGTTGATCATGCCGATGATGCCGTAAACCATCGTATAGCCGATTGCCACGAGGCCATAGATGGATCCGAGAGTCAGCCCGTTGATGAGCTGCTGGATAAAGTATTCCATACAGTTTCCCCTAATGCGGTCCTTTGGCGGCCGCACCATTCTTTCAAAGACCTGATGAGATCTTCAATTTTTTTGATTCCTATCCGTTTCGTTAAAAATGTGAAGTGCAAAATAAAGAGGCAGATCAATTTTCACGAGCTTTTGCCCACGATGGCGCAAATACGCTCAAAAATGCCAGAAATGCGGCACTGACATCACAGAAATTGAGCGTTTTTGGCGTGTAAAATCGCGCCGTCCAACTCCCGATTTTCTATAGAGTTTACAACTATCAAGAGCGCATCCGGGACCCGTTTGCGTCAAACAGCGGCACCGGCTGCAGAAAGGCCGGTCGCATTTCTCCCAGAATTTCGATTTGCCATCCGGAAACCACCTCGGCTATCTCCCTGGGCACATAGCCCATCGCGACAGACACGCCGGATGCATGGGCATAACCGCCCGAAGTGACCCATCCCCTCACCTCGCCATCGAGCGATATGGGCTCATCGCCAATGACGTCTGCATCCTTGGTATCAACGATCAGAGTGATAAGCCGAATCGTTCCGCCGGACGCCTTCTCGGCGAGTGCGGCCTGCTTTCCGATGAAATCCGCCTGCTTGCCATAGGAAATAAACCGGCCAAGCCCCGCTTCCAGCGGCCCGTAGAGCGGCCGATATTCCCGCGACCAACTGCCGAAGGATTTTTCGACGCGAAGTGCATTGAGCGCGCGGAGACCGAAAAGCGAGATCCCGAATTCACGACCCGCCTCCATCAGCGCACCGAACAGATAGTGCAGGTATTCCGGCTTCGTCCAGATTTCGTAGCCAAGATCGCCGGTGTAACTGACGCGCCCGAGGATGGCCGGCGCCATGCCGAGATCGATCTCGCGCACCGACATGAAGGGCAAGGCCTCATCCGACAGGTCGAGATGGGTCAGCTTCTGCAAGACATCACGTGCCTTCGGCCCAGCAACGGAAAGCCCCAGCAGCCCGAGATTGAGCGCCTCGACTTCCACTGAACCATCCTCCGGCAGATGCTGCTCGAACCAGCGCATGTGATAGTCCTCGGCAATGCCGGAACCAATCAGCAGAAATTCCTCATCCTCAAGCGCAGCAAGCGTGAAATCACCGATCAGCTTGCCCGACTCGTTCAGCATCGGCGTCAGCGCCATTCGCCCTTCCGCCGGTATCTTGCCGGCCAGAATACCGTCCAGCCAGTCGCGCGCGCCCTCGCCGGCAATCAGATATTTTGCAAAACCCGAAATCTCCATCAGCCCGACGGAGGCGCGCACCGCCTTCGCCTCGTTTCCGACATGCTCGAAATCCGTAGAGCGCCGCCAGGAAAACGCATCCTTCACGCCCTCTGGTGCAAACCACAGCGGCGTCTCCAACCCATAGGACGCGCCGAATATTGCACCGGCCGCCTTGAGCTTGTCATAGATCGGCGTTGTCAGCAGCGGCCGTGCGCCCGGCAATTCCTCGTTCGGAAAGCGGATGGAAAAACGGCGTGAGTAGTTCTCGCGTACCTTGGCATTGGTGTAGCCGAGCGTCGCGTAATCGCCGTAACGGCAGACATCCATGGCGAAAACGTCAAAACCCGGATCGCCGTTGATGATCCACTGGGCCAGCGCCAGACCGACACCGCCGCCCTGAGAAAATCCGGCCATGACCGCACAGGCCGACCAGAAATTCGTCATGCCGCGCACCGGCCCGACCAGCGGATTGCCATCCGGCGAGAAGGTGAAGGGGCCATTGATGATCGTCTTGATCCCGGCAGTATTGAACGCCGGGAAATGCCGGAACCCGATCTCAAGCTCGCCGGAAATCCGTTCGATATCCTCTGCCAGCAATTCGTGCCCGAATGTCCAAGGCGTCTCGATCGGCGACCACGGGCGGCAGTCCTTTTCATAGGTGCCCATCAGCATGCCGTTCCGTTCCTGGCGGATATAGATCTCGCCATCGAAATCGACACAATGCATCAGCTCGCGGCCGGACCTTTGGTTGAACTCGATCACCTCGGGCATGTCCTCGGTGATCAGATACATATGCTCCATGGCGAGCACCGGCAGTTCCAGCCCGACCATGCGCCCCACCTCGCGCGCCCACAGCCCTGCCGCGTTGACGACATGCTCGGCGCGGATCTCACCTTTATCGGTCAGCACCCGCCACATGCCGTCCGGCAGCTGGATCAGTTCTTCGACCTTGGTGTGCAGATAAATATCCGCCCCATTCTTCTTCGCCGATTTCGCATAGGCATGCGTGGTGCCGTAAGGGTCGAGATGTCCCTCATGCGGATCGAAGACCGCGCCGACGAACTCCTTCGGATCGAGCAGCGGCATCATCTCATGCGCTTCCTCGACAGAGACGAGCCGCGCCTCGCCACCGGCATATTTGCCCTTGGCCAGCAGCGACTTGAACCAGTCGAACCGCTCGCTCGTCGCCGCCAGCATCAGGCCGGACGTCATGTGCAGCCCGATATCCTGGCCTGAATAGGCTTCGATCTCCCTGTAGAGTTCGACAGTATATTTCTGCAGCTTGGCGACATTCGGATCGCCGTTGATCGTGTGCATGCCGCCCGCTGCATGCCAGGTAGAGCCGGAAGTGAGCTCGGACCGCTCGAGCAGAACCACGTCCGTCCAGCCGAATTTCGTCAGATGATAGAGGATGGAACATCCGACGACACCGCCGCCGATCACGACAACCCGGGCATGGCTCTTCATTCAAATTCTCCGGTGAGAAAGACGAAAGATAGAGCGAACCTAGTGGGTCTCGCGGACAGCCAATAGGCTGTTCTGCGAACTGGAATTTGTCGTTTCCGACATAGCGAATAGCCGGATTGCGTCATGGCAATGCGACGCGTGAAACTTATTTCGCGACGGCTACGTATAGGCCTTCATAAGTTCCAACAACCAAGGGGCCACACCATGACGAGCGTATTGAGTTTCGACGAGCTTGTGGGCACGGTTCTGGCGGAAGCCCGTGCCTTGACGCCCCGCAACGCGATCGAGTTGGGCGTGATACATGGCTTCTGCCGCGATTTTGCCGAAACACAGGCCCCCGGCTATATCGACCTCTTAAGCCGGGTAGAAAGCCTGCAGGCACTCGTGCCGGCGCTGGAAAGACACCCGGCACTTGTCTTGCCGGCATCGCCGGAAAAAGCCCTATGGAACTTCGTGCGCGAAAGCCGCTGAAAATCAACTGTCCGCAAAAGCGGCAGTCAGCGCGAACTCGCGCCCCATCTCCATCATCTCCTCGAAGACCGAGCCTGCGAACGAACGCGGCACGATGATCTCGAATGTATCGGCCCCCGTACGGGCCAGATTGGCCGCCACATGACAGCACAGCATGTTGGCCGAAGCGCCGATGGAAAATGCATGGGAATGCAGATCCACCGCCACGCATTTCACCAGGATTTTGCGGACATTCGGCCCGGAAATCCGAAGCATCACTCGGCCATCGCTCTGATCGACGGTCGAGGCTTCGGCGATCTCGCCTAAAAGGTTCTCGACCACTGCAGCACCAGATGCCATCGAGACGACCAGCCACTCGCCCGGCGAGCAATTGCGCAAGTGAACATCCTCAACGGACGTCAATGCGGTCTCGACGGAATCTTCGCTTCCGCGATGCGCCAGAACCGAAAAAATCGCCGGGCGCCGGATGACGGACAGATGGTTCGGATTGGCCTTGGCCTCGAAGCCCGCGAGATAATCTTCCAGCACATGCCGGTAATAGAGAGTGAGCGACATGATGGCCTACCCCTGAAGCTTGCGGTTGCCGGGATCGACGAAGACGGGTGGGCAGACCTGCGCCAGCACCTCTTTTCCGCGCAATCCATCCCAGACGACGATGGTTTCGCCATAGCGTTCCCGGCCGGATTTCAGCATGGCCAGGCCGATCGTATGACCAAGCGTCGGCGAATGGCAGACCGAGGAAACCCAGCCTTGATCGCTTGCCATAGAAGGCGTCACGTCTTCCTTCAGCAGATGTGCACCGGCCAGAAATTCCTCGAGTTTTTCCAGCGGCCTCAGCCCAACGAGCTGCAGCCGGTCGGCGGCGGTGAGGCCGAAGCGGCTGGACTGTCTCTTGCCGATGAAATCCGGTTTCTGCAGCGCCATCATACGGCCAAGGCCGAGATCGTCCGGCGTCGTGCGGCCATCCATCTCGCTGTGGGTGACGAAACCCTTCTCGATGCGCAGGACATTGAGCGTTTCGACGCCATAGGCGCAGATTCCCTCGTCCTTTCCGACCTCCATGATCGCATCCGCGACCGCCTCACCGTAACCGGCGGGAACAGCAAGCTCGTAAGCCAGCTCGCCCGAAAACGAGATGCGGAACAACCGCGCCTTCAGCCCCCCACGCAGCGTCACTGGTCTGGCGGCAAGATAAGGGAAGGCCGCATCGGAAATATCGTCCTCCACCACCCGGCTCATGATCGTCCGGGCGCGGGGGCCGGCAAGCGACATCTGCGCCCACTGATCCGTGACGGAGACGAAGCGAACATCGAGTTCGGGCCAGAAGGTCTGCGATGCAAATTCCAGATGCGCCATGACCTCCGCCGCATAGGCGGTTGTCGTGGTCATCACGTAGTGGTTTTCGGCAAGCCGGCTCGTCGTGCCGTCGTCGAAGATCATTCCGTCCTCGCGCAACATCAAACCATACCGCGCCCTGCCGACCGGCAGTTTGAGGAAATTGTTGCAATAGATGCGGTTCAGGAACTCCGCCGCGTGCCTGCCGAAAATCTCGATCTTGCCGAGCGTCGAGACATCGCAAAGCCCGGCATTGCTGCGGACATTTTTGACCTCTCGGTCGACGCTTTCGCGCCAGCCATTCTCCCCCGCCCGCGCAAACCAGGCGGAGCGATGCCACAGACCGGCCTCGACAAAGGTTGCGCCGTTCTTTTTCGCCCATTCATGCAGCGGCGAGGTGCGGACAGGAGCGGCATGTTCACCGCGCGATGTTCCAGCCAGAGCGCCGAAGGAGACCGGCGTATAGAACGGCCGGAAGGTCGTGGTGCCTATCTCGGCTGGCGAAACGCCGCGCATGCCGGCAACGATACCAACCGTGTTGACGCCGCCAAGCTTGCCCTGATCGGTCGCCATGCCGGTGGTCGTGTAGCGCTTGGTATGCTCGATATGGCCAAACCCTTCGCGCTGGGCGAGCCCGAGATCGCTGACAGCCACCTCGTTCTGGAAGTCGACGAAGGCTTTGTCTTTCGCCCCCGGCACGTACCAGACCGGCGCAAAGGCCGGATCGTATTCGCCTTCCACCTCGGGAATATTCATCTCGTAGGCGGCAAGGCCGAGTTCGCGCGCAAGCGCTGTGGCTTTATCAGCACCATCTTTCAGGCAGGCCGAAATCGTCTCGGCACCCGCAGCGGAACCGGCGGCGATGAAGGCAGAGCCGACATCCG
Source organism: Neorhizobium sp. UBA3556 (assembly GCA_002376235.1). Taxonomy (GTDB): domain Bacteria; phylum Pseudomonadota; class Alphaproteobacteria; order Rhizobiales; family Rhizobiaceae; genus Neorhizobium. Next base: position 1,075,111 of record DFNX01000016.1, read on the forward strand.
GCGCCATGAAGGCCTGGGCCTCGTCGGACCATACGGGCTTTGCGCCGCGCTGGCACATCAGATGCACGATCGGCGACCATCCCCCTGAGATCGCCAGCGCATCGCAAGCGATCTCTTCCTGAAAACCCGACCGTTCGGCAATCAGCGCATCGATACGCTTGCCGCCCTTCGTGCTGACAACGCCGCCATTGCGGATCACCCTAACGCCCTCCGGCGCGGTATCAGCCGACTGCGCGCGCGCATCGATGATCGCCGTAACATCGACACCGGCAGCCACCAGATCGACTGCTGTGCGATAACCCGATCCGCCATTGGTGAAGACGGCAACCTTGCCGCCCGCTGCCACGCCGTAACGATTGGCATAGGTGCGCATCGCGCTCGCCGTCATCACGCCTGGCTTGTCGTTGCCGCCGAAAACCAGCGGTCGTTCTTCCGAGCCGGACGCCAGGATGGCGCGCTTGGCGACAATACGCCAAAGCCGTTCCAACGGCAGGTCGGGCGATGGCAATGCCACATGTTTCTGCACCCGCTCGACGGCACCGAAAACCATATCGTCATACCAGCCGAAAACGGTAGTGCGCGGCATCAGCGTCACATTCGGCAGCGCCGCCAGTTCATCGATAATCGTTCGGGCGAAATCGGCAGCAGCAACCCCGCCAACAGAGGCACTTTCCGACAGAAGCGATCCGCCAAGCCGAAAACCTTCGTCCGCAAGGATAACCCGTGCGCCGGCGCGTCCTGCAGCAAGCGCGGCCATCAGGCCCGCGGGACCGGAACCGATGACCAACAGATCGCAATGCGCCCAGGATTTCTCGTAGCGGTCCGGATCGGCCTGCATCACGAGCTTGCCGAGACCGGCCGCGCGACGGATTACCGGCTCGTAGAGTTTTTCCCAGAGCGCTGCCGGCCACATGAAGGTCTTGTAGTAGAAGCCAGCACCCAGCATCGGCGAAAGCAGGCCGTTTATCGCGCCGATATCGAAGGACAACGAAGGCCAGCGGTTCTGGCTGAACGCAGTCAGCCCGTCGTAAAGCTCGGCAACGGTCGCGCGTACATTCGGCTCGGCCCGCGCGCCGGAACCGATTGTCATCAGCGCATTCGGCTCAGCAGAGCCGGCCGTCACCGGCCCGCGCGGGCGATGATATTTGAAGCTGCGGCCCATCAGCATCTGGTCGTTGGCAAGGAGGGCAGACGCGAGCGTATCTCCCTCGAAACCCTTGTAGGTCTTGCCGTCGAACGTGAAGCTAAGCGGCTGGCCGCGATTGACCCGGCCGGCGGATCCAAGACGATAGGAGGTCATTCGCTTGGCTCCCTGGTCGCTGCGGCATCGACGACACTGAACACGTCATGGGTCACGTTATCGCGCTCGACGATCAGAAAGCGACGACAGCCACCGGCATGATGCCAGTATTCCTGATATCGGCCTTTCGGGTTTTCCCGCAGATAGACGTAGGCGTGCCACTCCTCCTCGCTCGCGGCAGGATGCGGGCGCGCCAGCGCCGTGCCGCGAATGGAAAACTCTTCCTTGGGTCTGGTGCCGCAATGCGGACAGGTAATGAGGCTTGCCATGGACTATCTCAATGAATGTTCGGCTGGGGGCCTTTGCCCGCTTCGTCGATCATGTGGCCGCGCTCGAAGCGGTCGAGCCGCAGGAAGCGCGAAACATGGTGGCTCTCGTTCTTGGCGATCAGATGGGCGAAACAGAAGCCCGAGGCAGGCGTCGCCTTGAAGCCGCCGTAACACCATCCCGCATTGAGGTAGAGATTGTCGATCGGCGTCCGGTCGATGATCGGCGAACCGTCCATCGACATATCCATCACACCGCCCCAGGAGCGCAGCACCTTGGCGCGCGAAAGGCCGGGGATCAGCGAGACACCCTCCTCCATCGTATGCTCGACGGTCGCCAGATTGCCGCGCTGGGCATAGGACGAATAATAGTCGATGTCGGCACCGAAGACCAAGCCGCCCTTGTCGGATTGCGAGATGTAGAAATGCCCGGCACCATAGACGATCACATGGTCGATCGCCGGTTTGATCCCTTCGGAGACGAAGGCTTGCAGCACATGGGTCTCGATCGGCAGTTCCAGCCCCGCCATGCGCGCTGTCTCGGAGGAATAGCCGGCCGTCGCCAGCGCCAGCTTGTTGCAGCCGATAAAACCCTTGTTGGTGTCGACGCCCGTCACCCGCCCCTGCTCGTCGCGACGGATGGCATTCACCTCGCAATGCTGGATGATATCGACGCCGCGCATGTCGGCACCGCGCGCATAGCCCCAGGCGACCGCATCGTGCCGCACCGTTCCGCCGCGCTTCTGCAGCAGGCCGGCAAGGATCGGGAAGCGAGCGTGGTCGTAATTCAGGTAAGGCATCAACGTCTGAAGCTGCTTGCGGTCGAGCATTTCCGCATCGACCCCGTGCATGCGCATGGCGTTGCCTCGCCGCGCATAGGCATCGCGCTGCCCGTCGGAATGCGCCAGCATCATCACGCCGCGCTGGCTGACCATGGCATTATAATTGAAATCCTGCTCAAGCCCTTCCCATAGCTTCAACGAAAACTCGTAGAACGGGATATTGCCTTCGAGCAGATAGTTGGAACGGATGATCGTCGTATTCCGGCCGACATTTCCCGAGCCGATATAGCCTTTTTCCAGCACCGCGATATTGGTGATGCCGAATTCCTTGGCGAGGTAATAGGCCGTCGACAGGCCGTGCCCGCCGCCGCCGACAATGATCACATCGTAATGCGGTTTCGGCTCAGGCTCACGCCAGGCCGGTTTCCACAGCCGGTTGCCCGAAAGCGCCTGCTTGATGATCGAATATGCCGAATATCGCATCCATCCGTCCCGTTCATGTCCGGTCCACCTTCGCATATGCGGGGATAAGGACAAGCGCAATGAGGACACCAACCGTTCCGTTTGCGACAACTTTCCCTGCATCATCAGGCTGTTGCGCCGATAGGACGCAGCCCTTTTTGCAGTCCCTCGAAGCAGACCGCGGGGATGAATAGCAAGGTCGCGCAAGTGCTTTCAATAGCTTGGCCTCAACTTCGTCCCCGCATCACCGGCACGGCCATAAAATCCGGCAGACATGATTTCCGGAGATAACCATGAGCGACCGCACCACCAATCTCGACATGCCTTTCATAATGCCCTCGCAGGCACAGAAACACGTCACCCATAACCAGGCCCTGATGCTGCTGGATGCGATCGTTCAGCTTTGCGTGATCGGTGAAAGCGGCAGCCCTCCGGAGACACCTGAGCCCGGCGATCGCTTCGTCGTCGCAACCGCCGCCACGGATGCATGGAACAGTCGCGACGGCCAGATCGCCATCTGGCAGGATGGCTACTGGGCCTTTGCAAAGCCGGGCACAGGCTGGCGGGCCTGGTTCGAGACGGCCGGCAGGCTGAAAGTCTTCGATGGATCCGCATGGCAGGATCTGCCTCTGCCCGAAAATGCCGGCGTCGAGACGCTCGGCATCTCTGCTTCCGCCGACGAAACCAACAGGCTCTCCCTCTCCTCTCCGGCCAGCCTGTTCAATCATGCAGGCGACAGCCATCGGCTGAAGATCAACAAGGCCGCGGCAGCAGACACGGCAACGCTGCTCTTTCAATCCGGCTGGACCGGACACGCTGAAATGGGACTGGCGGGAAATACCGACTTCTCCATCAAGGTCAGCGATGGCTCGGAATGGAAAACGGGTCTGGCGATCGACAATGGCGGTCGCGTCACGAAGCCGAACCAGCCCGCGGCCTTGGCCTATCGTAGTGGAACCACATTTGCCCCAACCGCGGGACAGCAGAGCGGCCTGTCGAACTTCGCACTGAACCAGGGCGGCTTCACGCTTGGGTCGGCTACTGCAGGTGGCGGCAACACGCTCGTTGTTCCAGCCATGGGTCTCTACCTTGTCGCCCTCACCCTGTCGCTGGCCACGGCATCAGCCGCCTACAGCGTCACGGTTTCGCGCAATGGTAGTTCCGAGGTCCTGAGGATTGCCGGATCAGCAAGCAATACCACGACATTGTCGTCCTGCGCCATCGCTCAACTACAACAAGGGGATACGCTGACATTCAGCCACTCCGGTTCCGCCATGTTCAATGCCGGCGCGACCGGAACTATCCTTTCAGTCGCAATGATTTAGCGAAAAAACTTCAAAAAATGATACAGGCCCGTGCCAAATTCGCACAGCCGGAAGCGCCCAATTCATTTTTTTTGCCCTTCCCCCCTCCCCTGCAAGCCCTATTTTGCAGGGGATTGAGGGCTAAAGCACAGAAAAAATACGACCTTTGCGAGTTAGGTCACATTTGCGGAACCTGTTTAGTCAAATGTTAAAACTGCCGGACTAGGCTCTCCGGCGTGGTCTTGTGTTGTGTAGAGAGTTCCAATGACCGAAATGATCCGTCCACGAGTTAAATATGTCATCGGCCCCGATGGCAGCCCGCTTACGATTGCGGATCTTCCCCCGGCCAATACGCGCCGCTGGGTTATCCGTCGTAAGGCTGAGGTTGTCGCGGCTGTTCGCGGTGGCCTGTTGAGCTTGGAGGAAGCCTGCGACCGTTATACGCTTACCGTCGAAGAATTCCTCTCCTGGCAGTCGTCGATCAACGATCATGGCCTTGCCGGCCTGCGTACGACGCGCATCCAGCAGTATCGCCACTAGGCGCACCCGGCGAAAATCCACCCTTTTCGGGGTGCCGTGGCTCAGGTCGCGGCATCCTTTGTTTTATCCCTTTTCCGATTGCCTATCCGTCTTTCCCAGTTTGACCACAGAGGGAAAGATGGCAGCAATCACGGCAGACGCCGCATAACACCAGAAGCCGGGAAGTGTCACGGCAGTCGCAAGGCCGCTGGTCTTTGCCGCGAAGATGACGATCGCGACAAGCATCACATCCATCATCGACCACCTGGCAAGATGCGGCATAGCTTGGCCCAGCAATTGCGACCTCCCCTCGCCGGCCGCGACCTCAATCCCGAGAGCGATCAGCTTGGCTGCCGGAAACGCCAGCGAAAACGCGCCGACCGCAACGGCCAGACCGAAATTGCCATCTCCCCAAAGCTCTCCAACAAGCTGCAGCAGCGACGGTTCGCTGCTGAAAAAGTAAAGCTGATCGAACCGCATGATCGGCAGGGTAACGCCGAATGCGAGTAGCACCGCCGACAGACCCAGTATCGAAAACGGTACAATCCGGCTCAAACCAACTCCCTGAAAAATGCTTCCACGCTTCGACTGAAAGCCGAGCTTCATAACATGGCGCAAATCGGTTTATGCTCCAAGCCGACATGTGAATGCGACAGGAGCAGAGAAGTGGAAATCAGCCGCGAAGAAAAAACTTCGGGTGGGCGTTATGCCGCAAGCATCGAAGGACATGAGGCCGAGATGACCTATTCTCGCACCTCGCCGCAACTGATCATCATCGATCACACCGGCGTGCCGGACGCATTGCGCGGCAAGGGCGTCGGTCAGGCTCTGGCAAAATTTGCGATCGAAGATGCCCGAAAAGGCGGTTGGAAAATCATCCCGCTCTGCCCATTCTTCAAGGCCCAGGTCGAGCGCAATCCCGATTGGCAGGATGTCATAAAATAATTCAGCGCTTCACGTCGAAGCAGCGGATGATCGACTGAGCGATCCGCAGCCGTAGAGAAAAAGGGAAAAAGGGCGCCGCCCCTTGCGGGTCGCCCTCTTCAGCCCCTCTATGCTTGCCGACGCTTTCAGGCGCGGGCGCGCATGCCGCCGTCACGCTCTTCGAGCGCCGAAGCCTTGGCAAGTTCTGCCTCCGCCTCTTCCAGTGCCAGTTCGGCACTATCCTGCTGAACCTTCAGTTCCCGAATTGAGACCTGCAGGTTATCCGCCCGCTGGCGCGCGGCCTTTGCAAAGGTCGGATAAGCGAAATGACCGGGATCCGTAATTCCCGATTTTTTCTCTTCAAGCGTGATCTGGTGTTCCAGTTCCTTCGCCATCCGTTCGAATTCTGCCATCATCATCTGCAGCTGCTGCAGTTGACGACGCTTTTCGTTAACCTGAAATCCCTTCAGGCGAACAAGGCTGTCACGCGACTTCATACGCAATACTCCGTGGATACCAACACCCCGGCCCGTGATCTGTCTGTTACACTGCAGATCAAAATAATTTCTGACGCGTTAATAAATTTGACGCGGCATTAACTTTTCGTTTACGGGCATCATTAATGATAAAGACGATCGTTTAAGGGTCGGTAAATACCAAGTCCTAATTGGACCGCGGCAATGTGTCAGTCGCAAGAATCACTTAGCGGGAAGTCCTCGACCGCTGATTCAACATGGTGATGTCCAATCCGTAAAGGAAAACAGGCTGCTGCTAATCTTGCTTAATAAATTGATGCACCTTGCCAAATCAGGTCACAGTTTGTTAACCATTTGGTGGCAGCTTCCAAATCAGGCACAGTCTGGATCCGTAACGAGTGAGGGGGCAAAAGGTAACCTTGCGCGGCGGTAAAGGGGAAAAATATGCGGGTTCTACTCATCGAAGATGACAGCGCGACAGCGCAGAGCATCGAACTGATGCTGAAATCGGAAAGCTTTAATGTCTACACCACTGATCTTGGTGAAGAAGGCGTCGATCTCGGCAAGCTATACGACTATGACATCATTCTTCTTGACCTGAACTTGCCCGACATGTCGGGTTATGAAGTTCTGCGGACGCTCCGTCTGTCCAAGGTCAAGACACCGATCCTCATCCTCTCCGGCATGGCCGGCATCGAGGACAAGGTTCGCGGTCTCGGCTTCGGCGCCGACGACTACATGACCAAGCCCTTCCACAAGGACGAACTGGTTGCTCGCATTCATGCGATCGTCCGTCGCTCCAAGGGTCACGCCCAGTCGATCATCATCACCGGCGAACTGATCGTAAACCTCGACGCCAAGACCGTCGAAGTCGGCGGCCAGCGCGTTCACCTGACGGGCAAGGAATACCAGATGCTGGAGCTGCTTTCGCTCCGCAAGGGTACGACGCTCACCAAGGAAATGTTCCTCAACCACCTTTATGGCGGCATGGACGAACCGGAACTGAAGATCATCGACGTCTTCATCTGCAAGCTGCGCAAGAAGCTTGCAAATGCCGCAGGCGGCGCAAACTACATCGAAACCGTCTGGGGCCGTGGCTATGTGCTTCGCGAGCCGGATGGTGCGGAATACGCCGAAACGGCTTAAGCGCCGACGGTATTCCCCTTTGCCCTAGAACCCGCTTGGTGCGCCAGGCGGGTTTTATTTTGTCCGAAGCACAGTTCCCTTCGTCAGCCATGAAACGAAAACGGCGACCGAAGGCCGCCGCAGGATCTATCGGGACATTGACGCGCCTTCAGGCGGCAGCGGCATAGGGAGAAAAGACCGAAGTCAGGATCTTGCGATCGAAAGGCTTGAGCAGAAACTCGTCAGCCCCTGCCCGCTTGCCGGCCATCATCTTCTTCAGATCAGCTTCGATGACGCAGTAGAAGATCTTGACGTCCTTGCCATCCGGCAGAGCGCGAACGGCCGCGATCAGATCCAGGGCACCGTCGAGACTTGCATCAACGATCATGAAATTCGGCAGCTCGGTCTGGCAGCCACGCAGCGCCTCGTGCGCATCACCGGCCTCGGCAATCAGAAAGCCGATTTCGGACAGAATGCGCTTGCCGACTTTTCGCACAATATCGGAATTGTCTGCGATCATCAGACGCTGCATAACCCGCTCCCCTTCAGCGACCGATCAAGCGGTCGACCGTTAAGATATAGCCCTCTGCGACTAACGAAAGGTTAGCAGCTCCGGCGGCTCACATGCGCCACCGGAAACTCGCTTGGATGGGCTTTAGGCAGCCGCCATCTCGGCGATGAACGTAATCCTGTCTTCGCCGACGACATGCTTCAGCTCCATGTCGGACTCTTCTGCTAGCAGAACGGTATAGTAGGGCTGGATGGAATGGGCATCGACCGCCTCTTCCAGCGTGCCGCTGCAGATCTCGACGAACTTGGCCGGCACGCGCATCATCCGGCCCTTGACCACGATCTCGAAACGGGCGTTCCCTTCCGGGTCTTCCAACGTCACATCGACAGAGCCACCGCGCGGAATGCCGGCATAGGCGACGAGGAACAGGTTGAGCAGCAGCTTGACGCGGTTCTTAGGAATGATCGCGCGCGGACCATTCCAGGTCACTTCGGTCTTCTTTTCTGCGACGGCAAAATCCTTGGCAGCTTTCTCGGCCTCGCCGGTATCGATGGAGGCACCGACCGAACCGGACGCGCCGAAGGCAAGACGAGCGAACTTCAGGCGAACCGAAGCGTTGGTCGCAGAGGTGCGGATCAGGTCGAGTGCGTCGGCATCGGCAGCCCCCTCGTCGAGAAGCTCAAGACCGTTGTTGATCGCGCCGACCGGCGAGATGACGTCGTGGCAGACGCGGCTGCACAGGAGTGCCGCCAGATCCGGACCGCTAAGGGTGAGATTGGGATTTTTCGGCATGCTATTCTCCTGATGCATCTGGTGCCAATCGCCGCTCTTTGCCATGGCAAGATTGCGTGGGGATGGAACGATAAGGCCGGCATATTGACACTACGTTTGGTAAACTGACCATTAAATACACACGCAGGAAGACGACAAAGATTGCGGATTTGTCTTATTTCGGGATTTTCAGTCCCATGCAGGCGCAGTTTCGCGCCTCAACAAAGACAAGTTCAGCGAGCGTATGATGCGCTCGCGACAGGCGGCGTTTACCCACCAGAGGAACTGCAAGATCGGACCCAATACTACGCCGCGATATTCATAGCGAACAATATCAATATCTTAGCATTTGAAATGCTTAACTGGTTGTTAATATCATCCCGCCAGAATGGTGCCAGCTGAAGCATGATGCTACGCCCTATGGACGAATTAAAAACGGACCTGAACATGCGCCGCCTCCACGTCTCCGCTCTCGCCCTTCGCCTGAAAGCCCTGATCGTCGCCTTCTCGGCCGTCTGGCTATCTGCAATGCCGGCTGCCGCGCAGCAGAACAACAGCCAATATTCGCTGCAGGAAGTCGTCGATGCTGGTCACGGCTTCTTCGGTTCGACCAGCGGCGGACTGGCAAAGGTCGTGGAAAACGCCTTCCAGAAATTCGGCCTGCCGAATGGCTATATCCTCGGCCAGGAAGGCTCCGGCGCATTCATCGCCGGCCTGACTTACGGCGAAGGCCAGCTCTACACCAAGAATGCCGGTCAGCATCCGAGCTTCTGGCAGGGCCCGTCGCTCGGTATCGACTATGGCGGTCAGGGCACGCGCGTAATGATGCTCGTCTACGATCTGCCCTCGGTCGATTCTATCTACGCCCGTTTCGGCGGCGTCTCGGGTTCTGCTTTTGTGGTTGCAGGCGTCGGCATGACCGTGCTGCGCAATGAAAATGTCGTCCTGGTCCCGATCCGCACCGGTGTCGGCGCGCGCCTGGGTGTCAATATCGGCTATCTCAAGCTCACTCGTTCGCCGACCTGGAACCCTTTCTGAGTTCCGCAACGGCTTGGCAGCAACCGCTCGCGAACTGCGCTTGCTGCATCCCAGCCAGCATGCTTAAACGTGTATTCCCGCATATCTACAACGAATCGGCTCGGTCGTGATCGAATTTGCTCTGCTTTTTGGCCTTGGCTTTTTGAGCGCCCTGCTGATTGCAATGCTGGTTGCCCCGGCGATTCACCGCCGGATCGTTGTCTTCACTGAAAATCGTATCAGGGCGACAGTGCCGATCAGCCCGCAGGAAGTACGAGCCCAGCGCGATATGGCGCGCGCTGTCTATGCTGCGGAAAATGCCCGCACCAAGCAGGAACTGGTTCAGGAAAAGGACAAGGTCGTCTCGCTGATCTTGCAGGGAGACAATCTCAAGGACGAGATCCGCAGGCTGTCCGCAGACAATATCGATCTGAAGGCCATCGCGGAAAATCTCGATGTGGCGGCTGCCGATCTCAAATCGCAGCTGCGTCAGGAAGAAAGCCATATCGCTGAACTGACAGCCGCGCTGGAAATCTCTGAAGAGCAGAGCATCGCCAAGGATATGGATATCGATGAGCTGAAACAGCAGATCGGGCTTCTCGTATCCAAGCGCGACAATACAAGAATAGACCTGTCCACACGCGAGACCGAGGTCGAGAACCTGAAATTCCGTGTCAGCGCCCTGCGGGAAGAGCGAGACAATCTCCGCAAGGATGTCCGCATCCAGACGGCCAGAGCCAAAGAAGCCGAGACCCGCCTGGCCAACGCGGAATATCGCTCCACCAAGCTGGAAGACAAGCTGACGAAGGAAGTATCCCTGCGCACAGACAAGGAAACGGCGCTCGAGCGTCGCAACGAGGAAATAGCCCGTTTGCGTGAGAAGATGACGCCGCAAGCCGGCCCCACCCCCACCCCGTCAGCAAAACAGGACGCCGGCACGGCTGCCAAGCCCGTGTCCAAAACGTCTTCACCGAAAATCGATAGCGATACGGACGTCGAAGCCCAGATCACTCAGCTTTCCGGAGACGCCAGGAACCGCGCGACAGCACTCTCCGAGCGCATTTCGAACGGCAAGACCACGGCCAACGATGAGGTGTTGCGCGAGGAGATGGCAACGATCGCCGCCAACATGGTGGCAATGACGTCTCTTTCCGAAGGCAAGACCTCACCGATCAACGCCATGATTGCGGGAAAGCCCGCAAGCGGCAAACGCAAGAGCCTCGCGACCCGTGCCCGCTCTCTGCTCGAAACGAACAGCGGCCCTTCGTCAGATCAGTGATCCTCAGATGATTTCTTGCGCGCTTGCGATCTGGTAAAGCGCAATGCCGGTTGCCGTTGCGGCATTGAGGCTGTCGAGGCCCGGCACCTGAGCGATACTGGCGGTCTCGATCTTTTCCATTAACGCAGGCGGCAAACCATGCCCCTCGCTTCCGGTCAGAAGCGCCATTCTCGGAGCAGCCTGAACCTTGCGGATTTCAGTACGTCCGGCAGGTGAAAGCCCCCACACGGCAAAGCCGTTCTCGAAAAGCCCGGATACAAGCTCCAGCATCGTTCCACCGCGCGCATAAGGAACCTGCAACACGGCGCCGACCGATACCCGGAGCGCCTTGCGATAGAGCGGATCGCAGCAGCTTTCATCCAGCAGCACGGCACTCACACCGAATGCCGCCGCGTTGCGAAAGATCGAGCCGATATTGTCGTGGTTGGATATGCCGATTGCGGCCGCAACAAGCGCGCGTTCGGGAAGCGATGCAAGCAGTTCGGAGGCCGACGGCTCCCTCACCCGCTTGCCGACCGCCAGAATGCCGCGATGGAGGTGAAAGCCGACAATGCCATCAAGAACCGTGCTGTCGGCAACATAGACAGGCACATCGGCCGGAAATTCCGACAGGATCTCGGCCACGCCTGAAAGCCGGTTTTCGAGGATGAGAATTTTCTCGGCGGCAAACTCGCCGCCTCTTTTATGCGCCGCCGCCAGCATGCGCAGCACCACCGTTCCTTCGGCGATGAAGCGCCCATGCCGACCGACGAGATCCCGCTCGCGGATGGAGCGGAACTCGTCGATACGGGGATCGTCCGCATGCTCGATGCGGATCACAGTCATCAGCGGCCCTGGCCGACCGTTACGTCGGCAATTATGCGGCCGACCGTAAGGTCGAAGATGAAAAGCTTCGGCGTGCCGTTCAAGGCGCCGTAAAACAGCACCTGGCTTCCGGAAAGCGAGACCTGCTGGATATCGAAACCGGGCGGCAGTGCCGCAGTTGCGGCGAGCGGATGATCGGCAGGAACAGAGAAACCACCGGAAGTAGCGGCAACGGCAGGCGCTTCCGGGCGCTGGGAGATCTTGTAGACAATGGCGGCGATGACCGCCATAAAGCACACCACAAAGATACCGCCCGAAATAAGCTGCAGGCGCACCATCTTCTGGCGGATACGCTCCATGGCCGGATCGAGTGGCTGTTCGTTTTCCTCTGGATCGGGCTGCGGCATGAACTGTCCTTTAAACGGAATGATTGAATGAGCGAGACCTTTAGCGAAGCCGGGCAGCCAAGGAAAGTCCTGAATGCCGGCGAAGACGACGGCGGCAGGCTGGATGCCTGGCTGACGGCGCAGGTTGACGGAGAATTGTCCCGCAGCCGGATCAAGGCGCTGATCGAGGAAGGCGCGGTCTCCATCAACGGCAAGGTTGTCACCGAGCCGAAAAAGAAGATTCAGCCCGGCGACGTCGTCGAACTCATTCAGCCCGAACCCGAGGATCCTGAGCCCAAGGGCGAGGATATTCCGCTCGAGGTTCTCTATGAAGACGATGACCTGATCGTTATCATCAAGCCAGCTGGCCTCGTCGTGCATCCCGGTGCCGGCAACTGGACCGGCACGCTGGTGAACGCGCTCATCCACCATTGCGGTGCGAGCCTTTCCGGCATCGGCGGGGTCAAGCGCCCCGGCATCGTCCACCGCCTCGACAAGGAGACGAGCGGCGTCATGGTGGCCGCCAAGAACGATATCGCCCACCGCCACCTCGCCGACCAGTTCGCTGATCACGGCCGTTCCGGCGACCTCGAACGCGCCTATCAGGCCATCGTTTGGGGCCGCCCCAGCCAGTTGAAAGGCACGATCGACGCGCCGCTCGGACGCGCCACCGGCGACCGCACCAAACGCGCCGTCAAGCGGGAGGATTCGGCTGACGCCCGCCATGCGGTCACCCATTACGAAGTGATGGAGCGCTTTCAGGAAACATCCGACGCCACGGCACTCGCCTCCCTCATAGAATGCCGGCTTGAGACGGGCCGTACACACCAGATCCGCGTTCATATGGCGCATGTCGGCAATCCACTGGTTGGCGATCCGGAATATTCCGGCGGCTTCAGGACCAAGGCCAACCGTCTGCCGGAGCCGGCGAGAAGCGTAATCGCCGCCTTCCCGCGACAGGCGCTGCATGCCTTCCTGCTCGCCTTCGAACATCCCCGGACCGGCGAGATCATGGAATTCGAAGCGCCGACACCCGATGACATGGCAGCTTTGATCGAGGCACTGCGCGGCTGAGATAAGCCCGGAAAAGCCGGAGTGCTGTCTTCAGTACAGCGCTACCCCCCCATAAATCCGGGATGGAAACAAAACGCGAACAAGTCTATATCTCGGTAACGATCACCGGGAGCACGCCATGTCCGTGAGCCACATGAAATCGACAAAGCTGCTGGAGACAGATCTCGTCACGGTTCGGGATGTGATCTGCGATGGCGCATGCCGGCACCTGAGCGAAGAGGAGACGGCCGATAATACATGCCTCGTCTTTCCCTATCGCGGCGTATTCATGCGCCATATCGGCGATGACGAGGCGGTGGCGGAAGCAAGCCAGGTCCTGTTCTTCAACAAGGGCGACATCTACCGGATCAGCCATCCGGTCGAGGGTGGAGACGCCTCGATCAGCGTCAACCTGCCGGAAGCGTTGCTCGATGAAATCGTGCCCGACGCCCACCGCCGCCCGGGAAAAAGCTTTGCCTTCAACAAGCAGCGCCTCGGCATTGATGCCCGCGCGCAGGCGCAGGTGGCCCTGCTGCGCCACAGCCTGCTCAGTCGCACGGCCGAGCCTTTGGAGGGCGAAGCTTTGGCTCTCACGCTTGTCCGCCGCTCCGTCGGCGAACGGACCGCACGTCCACCGACATCCCGCTTCAGCACCCAGAAACTCGTCAATCGCACCAAGCTCCTGCTTTCCTCCGATCTCGCCCGCCGCTGGACATTGTCGGAGATCGCGAAAGAGACCGGCGTTTCGCCCGTCTATCTCACTCAGGTCTTCCGCAAGGTGGAAGGCATGCCGCTTTATCGATACCAGTTGCGGCTCAGGCTGGCGCGCGCACTGGATCTGCTCGGGAGCTATGATGACCTGACAGAGCTCGGGCTCGATCTCGGCTTTTCCAGCCACAGTCACTTCTCCTCGTCCTTCCGGCAGGCCTATGGGCGCACCCCGGCCGAGTTCCAGCGCTTCGCCGGACTGAGATAGCGCCACAGCCAGATCGGCGGACCCGTGATTTGGGGGCAGATCGCTAAAGATTTTGACAGCGCAGAATCTCCCAACGGTGTTTCCTCTCGGCATCATCATTGAGCACTGGAGAGATAAGATGAAGGACAATACCTGCGCCGTCTGCGACTGCGAACTCGACGACACCCGCATTGCCGTCAAAATCGGCGGCAAGACCGTCGAAGTCTGCTGCGAGGAATGCGCCACCGTTTTGCGTGAGGCAGAAGCTGCGGCCCGCGCAACGGCGGCAGCGGCGGCCCATCCGGGCCACTGATCTTCTCAGGAAAACGGAGCGGCCGAACGGCCGCCCCTCCCAGCCGGACAAACCGAGGCCGATCACCCAGGAGGACATCATGAAAAACGAAAACCGGGCGGCCTTTGGCCGCGCGCCGGAGCCCGTAGACTATGCTTTTGAACTGCCGCTCGACGATGACGGAGATGCCGGCATTACATCGCCATCTGAAGGAAATCCGCTGACCCGGCTTGCCCGCCGACTTCTCGCCAGAATACGGCGACGCCACAGGGCATTGGCGCTTATGGAACTGAGCGACGAACAACTCAAGGATATCGGCATTTCCCGCTGCCAGGCGTGGGGCGGATACAGCCGTTATCGACGAAGCACCGCACACGACCTGGAAAGACGCGGCCGCTAGCGCGCGTCGATTTCGAAAATGATGCAACACCGGGATCTCAGATCCCGGTGTTGCATCACGACCAGAGCGAAAAACAGCAATAAACTTTAAAAATACGAGTCACTATCAATAAAAATAGAGAAAATCGGAATACAAAAATAAGATTTCTTCTTGAAGACTGGAAAAAATACTTATTTATTCGAATGTGAAGGAAGAATGACTCTTCAAAAAAGGGCGACAAATTTTTCTCGATTTATCTCGCCTGCTGCAACGCAAAATGAATAGGCAAGATACGGAGATTTCATCTTCCCCGCGTTTACGCACCCGCATTCGGAAGACAAGCAGTATGAACGGAGAGATCCGGAAATTCATCTTCAAGGATCTGCAGACGGTCGATGGATATATCGACCCGCCGGATGCACTCGTCTTTCTGGCTTTGCTTCAGGCCCAGAACACACATCAGTTGAGCGGCGGCATCGCCGAAATCGGCGTCTTCTACGGTCGCTCCTATTTTCTGTTCAGGAAAGTATGTGGCGGCAGCGAAAAAATCCTCGCCATCGATCTGTTTGATATCGACCAGGAAGCAGACGAGGCCGTGACGCAATATAGCCGGTTCATCGAGAATGGAGAGCGGCTTCACCTTCCGGTGGATCAGGATCTGGTCATCCGCGGTGACAGTACCCAGCTTCGGCCTGAGGACATAACCGGCAAGATCGGCCAGACGCGTTTTTTCAGCATAGACGGCGGGCACATGCTGCATCACGTCGTTTCCGACAGCGCCCTTGCTCTTGGCACACTTGCCCCGCATGGCATCATCGCCTTCGACGACACGTTCAATCCGGCATGGCCGGAAGTGACGGTCGGAGTGACAGACGTCCTTCGACAGCGACAGGACGAACTCGCAACCTTCTGCATGACAAAATACAAGACCTATGTCTGCCGCAGGGAGTTTCACGATTTCTATTGCCGTGTGATCAACGAGGCGCCGGACCTTTATGCCTTCGGCCATCTCGAAACCGATTTCCTCGGCTCGAAAGCAATAAGATTGCACAATCCGATGGCCCGCCGAATGATCTATGAAATGATGGTCAGGTCAGGCATGCGCTCGCTTTCGGAACGGGTCTATCGCTGACCTGAAACGGCGCAAAAGCATTACCAAAACGTAATGATATAACGCCTTCGTGATATCTTGAATCACTGTTCCGCCGTACTTATTTGTCACTTGCATTGGTGCGGGATCGGGAACGATCCGCGCCATATTCGGTTCGCCTTCAAGCAGGGACAGTTGACGTCTGAGGGAGCCGACAACGTTTGGAAAGGGGTGCTTTATGGCCCGCAATACTTTGCCTTCCATTACCGCCGGTGAAGCCGGCCTCAATCGTTATCTCGACGAGATCCGCAAGTTCCCCATGCTGGAGCCGCAGCAGGAATACATGCTTGCGAAGCGCTATGCAGAACATGGTGACCGTGACGCCGCGCACAAGCTGGTGACCAGCCACCTTCGCCTCGTGGCCAAGATTGCCATGGGTTATCGCGGCTACGGCCTGCCGATCGGCGAAGTCGTATCGGAAGGCAATGTCGGCCTGATGCAGGCCGTCAAGAAATTCGATGCGGAACGCGGTTTCCGTCTCGCCACCTATGCCATGTGGTGGATCAAGGCCTCGATCCAGGAATATATCCTGCGCTCATGGTCGCTGGTGAAGATGGGCACGACCGCCAACCAGAAGCGCCTGTTCTTCAACCTGCGCCGTCTCAAGGGCAAGATCCAGGCGATCGACGAGGGTGATCTGAAGCCCGACCAGGTGGCCGAGATCGCCACCAAGCTGAAGGTCTCCGAGGAAGAAGTCATCTCGATGAACCGCCGTCTTTCCGGCGACGCATCGCTGAACGCTCCTATCCGCGCTTCGGAAGGCGAATCCGGCCAGTGGCAGGATTGGCTGGTGGACGACTCAGACAGCCAGGAAGCGGTACTGATCGAACAGGACGAACTGGACACGCGTCGCCGTATGTTGGCCAAGGCGCTCGGCGTGCTCAACGATCGTGAACGCCGCATCTTCGAGGCCCGTCGCCTGACCGAGGATCCGATCACGCTCGAAGAGCTGTCGTCGGAATTCGACATCAGCCGCGAGCGCGTGCGCCAGATCGAAGTCCGCGCCTTTGAAAAGGTGCAGGACGCCGTTCAGAAGGAAGCCCTCGCCCAAGCTCAGGCATTGCGCGTGGTCGACGCCTAAACGCCAGAAATGCAACACTAATTTAGAGGAACCGCAACTTACGGGTTGCGGTTTTTTTGTGCCTTCATCTGTCTTACGGATGCGACACTTTGATCAATTTTCGACTTGTCGTTACGTGGTCGTGCATCAAGTGAAGCCCCCTTCCCCGCTAGAACCACCGGACTGCTCAAGTCAGAGCCTAGAGGAGAATAAAACAATGAAAGCAGCACGCTGGTACAGCGCCAAGGATATCCGCGTCGAGGAAGTCACGGAGCCGAAGCCGGCAGCCGGACAGGTCAAGATCAAGGTCAAATGGGCCGGTATCTGCGGAAGCGACCTGCATGAATATGTGGCTGGCCCGATCTTCGTACCGGTCAAGGCTCCGCATCCGGTCAGCCACGATGTAGCCCCGATCATCATGGGCCACGAATTCTCCGGCGAAGTCTCCGAGGTTGGTGAAGGCGTCGAGCGCGTCAAGCCGGGCGACCGCGTCGTGGTCGAGCCGATCCTCGCCTGCGGCAAGTGCGATGCCTGCTTCCACGGCAAATATAATCTCTGCGACAATCTCGGCTTCCACGGCCTGTCCGGCGGCGGCGGCGGCTTTGCCGGCTACACGACGGTCGGCGAGCGATGGGTTCACAAGATGCCAGAAGGCCTGTCCTTCGAACAGGGCGCGCTCGTCGAGCCGGCAGCGGTCGCCTTGCATGCCGTGCGCATTTCCAGCCTCAAGGCCGGTGGCACCGCAGCCGTCTTCGGCGCAGGCCCGATCGGCCTGCTCGTCGTCGAAGCCCTGAAGGTTGCCGGCGCTTCCGCCATCCATGTCGTGGAACTGTCGCCGCAGCGCGGCGCCAAGGCGATCGAACTCGGCGCAACCAGCATCATCGATCCGTCGAAGGAAAATGCAGCAGAGCGCATACGCGAACTGACGCCAGGCGGCGTCGATGTGACGTTCGAAGTCACAGGCGTGCCCGCCGTCCTCCAGCAATGCATCGACGCGACCCGCTATGAGGGCGAGACCGTCATCGTGTCGATCTGGGAAAAGGAAGCCCCCTTCCAGCCCAATACGGTGGTCCTGAAGGAAAAGAGCCTGAAGGGCACGATCGCCTATCGCGACGTCTTCCCGGCCGTCATGAACCTGATGGTCCAGGGCTATTTCTCGGCCGAGAAGCTGGTGACCAAGCGGATCGAACTGGATGACATCGTATCCCAGGGTTTCGATACACTGGTTGCGGAAAAGAGCCAGATCAAGATCCTCGTCCGCTCCCCGGACTGATCGATCCGCAAATCGCCTCAATAAACGACAAGCCCGCGGCCATAACCGCGGGCTTGCTTTTTTTTGTAACTCTTCGCCTCAGCGGATGCCCGGCGGAATGTTTCGCTGTTCGGCCGCCATCATCTCCGCCAGTGCCGCGCGGAAGAAATCGATCAGCAGGAAGACCAGCAGGCTGACACCCATCACCGGCAGGGCGATACCGAAGACAAGCGCCACCGCGAGTGCACAGACCTTGGCGACGGGCGGCATGTAGGAGAAGCTGCGGATCAACGTGCGCGGCGAGCTACCGGGTGCGGGACGGCGCAGCCACCACATGCGATAACCGTAGATGATCATCGCCGTCAGTGCGATGCCGAAGGCCGCCATCAGCGCCTGATTGGCAACACCGAAGAGCACACCCATATGCGCATCGATGCCCCAGCGGATCAGCTTGGCGACAATCGGGAAGGTTTCGAAATCGGCCCGGCTGGTGACGTTGAAACTGATCGGATCGACGGCGATCGTGTCCACCTGCGTCGGCCAGCTGCGATCATATTCGCTGACACGGAATGCCTGATCGACCGTCCTCGGCGGTCGGATCTCGATCATCGGTGAATCGATACCAACTGCACGGGCGGACGCCACCACGCTGTCGAAGCGGGCGACCATATCCGCTTCGGAAACGGCAGGAGCCGTCTCGACCGCCGCACCCATGCCATGCGCCGCATGCTCGCCCAGAACCGGCGCTTCCGCCTGCGGATTGAGCGCCGTCGTGATCGCCGGTGTGATCCAGCCCACTTCATTACGGAACGTATCGATATTGCCACCCGCCCAGCGCGACCAGGTAAGCCCCGTGGCGGATAGGAACAGCAGGCCCAGCGCCGTCCACAAGCCGATCAGCGTGTGGAGCCTGCGCGAACGCTGCCAGTTGCTCACCTTGGCTGTCTTTGGGCGCATCACACTTCGCTGCCAATACCACAGCAGCAAGCCGCCGAGGATAGAGAACCATAGCCAGGATGCGGCAAGCTCACTGTAATGCCGCCCGATATCGCCGAGCAGGAGATTGCGATGCAGATAATCGAGCGTGATGCGGAACGGCAGGATGCCGCTCGTACCATAGGTGATCATCTCTCCCTGCACCGCCAGCGATGCCGGATCGACAAACACAGTCCGGGTTTCGGACGCACCGAGATCCGGCTGGGTGAACATCACCCGCGTTGTCAGCCCGGGCGCAGTCGCGGGCCTCACGGCAAACAGCCGCGGCCCCTCGCCGATCGAAACACGCGCTGCCGCGATCTGCTCCGACAGCGGACGCTCCGGGCCGGTAGTGCGCGCCACCAGTTGGTCACGGTAAAGCAGGCTCTCGATCTGCGGTGTCAGGACGTAGAGCGTACCGGTTACCGCGGCAACCAGCAGGAAAGGCCCGACAAACAGGCCGACATAGAAGTGCAGGCGCGTGATGAACTGCCGAATAGTGGCCAAGGCCGGTTGCGCGGGTTCAGCCTGCATATGCGCCTCCATGGATGGAAGCTGCGCACAGAGGCGCAGCAAAAACGATCCGGGAAAAGGTCATGATGATCTCCAATAGGACGACAGCCGGAAGAAGCTGGCAGGAAAGATGGCGTCAGACTGGAAGAATTGGCGGCCCTCTTGCATCGCCGCTGAGACCGAGCTTCCGCGGCATGACAGACGCCCCGACAACGGCCAACAGAACTGCGGCATCGATCGCGATGCGGCCAAGAGGTGCCGGCGCCTTGGACGGGATACCGACATGGACCGCAGCTGCCACCTGGCAGGCGGTCAGGCAGCAATCCTTCGCGTTTTTGGCATTCTTCGGCTCACCCGCCCCCTGCATCCTGCCATGGCCGGCATGCGGATCAACTGCATGCTGCGCATGATCACCGGCACTATCGGCGGAACAGATGATCATTTCCGCGGAGGAAGCAAATGCCATCGCTCCGGTGCCGAAGCCTCCGATCAGAGCTTGCAGCGCCAAAAGAACAGCGATCAGCGCGGCCAGAGGGCCGCCGCAAAATCCGTATCTGATCAGGTGCCGAAGGAAGCGCATGGCTGAACCTCATCACCGCCAGACTGACGATTGTCAATGCGACATTAGCGCATATCGCCGCGCGACATTTGGTCGGCTCGCAACCCATGAAAAGAAAAGGCCCGCAAGGTTTTCAAACCTGCGGGCCTTTCGATCTCATATGCACGACACTTACTGGCCGGTCTGGCCACCTGTGTTCTGGCTCCACTCACGGATCGCTTCATCGAAGGCCTTCACGCCTTCAGGTCCCTTCTGGAGCGTCAGGAGAGCGCGGCGTCCGTTGCGATAGGCAAGCGGGATGTCGATCCAGTTGCGGGTTCTCAAAAGCTCGAGGTTGGTCCTCTGCGCATCCGGGAAATCGTTGAGCGCAATCATGTGGAAATCGTCGGTGATCTTCGCCGGAACAGCAACCAGCGCGTTTCCACGATCCTGCTCGGTCTGCTTCATCGCAATGCGCAGAACGCTGTCGATGGCGCCGCCTTCGAAATCCGGCGGAACCGCGAAGACGATCTCGATCAGATGGCTCGCCGGCAGCGACGAATCGCTGTTTTTCTTGACCGTCAGAAGAGCAGTCAGACCACGTCCCGGAACGGTAATCCGTCCCTGAACAACGGGTTCGGCCGGTCCGCCATTTTGAGCGGGTTCTCGCTGTAGCGACCAGGAGACCGATCCTTCGATCGCCGTCGGCGCAGTCTGGCCGATGCGCTCCTCGTAAAGGAACATCTTTTCGCCGGCCGCAGCTGGTGCCTCGGTGGCTGTGGCGCCCGAAGCCGAAGGTGCAGGCGTAGCACCACTCGCAGGCGGAGCCGCCCCCTCAGCCGAAGGCGCAGGATCGGCCGGTGGCGCATTGAGCTGCGCGACCGACTGGCCCTCGGCGTTCTGCGCCAGGCTGCCGGCATCACCCGGACCTGCATCGACTTCGGAACCGTTTTCCAGAAGCCGTTGCGTAAACTTGGTGGCCGTAGACGAACCGTCAGCCGGCGGCGGGGTATTCGCCTCTGGCTGGGTCGGTGTGCTCTGCTGTGGCTGATCAGCGGAGGCCTGCGGTGACGGTGCTGAAGGCGTAGCCGAATCGGCCGGAGCGCTGGCAGAAGGCGCCTGCTCGACCGTCTCGCTGCTGCTTGTGTTCGACGGCATGAGCCCACCGACCAGATCGTTGAGCTGGTCGCGATACATCCATGCGCCGTAAGCACCACCGCCGACGATGATCAGGCCAAGCAGGCCAAGAGCCATGCCGGCATAGTTGCGCTTGCGAACCGGGGTAACGCGATAAGGCTTTGCCGGCGGAGAAAGCAGATCGCTGAAATCGTCCTCTTCAGCTGCCTTCTGCGGCTTCTGTTCGGAAGCTGGAGCATCCTTCGTATAGCCTATCAGGTCTTCCAGATCGCTCCACGGATCACGCTCATCCTGCTGCTGCGGCGGCTGGGCCTGTGCGGGCGGCTGCTGCGCGGAGGACGGCTGATCAGGCGCGGAAGGCTGGGCGTTCACATAGGCCGCAAACGGATCTTCGTCTGCAAGGCTATCATTCGCCTGCTGCGAGGTCTGCGGCATATCGGCAGCTGGCGGCATGCGCACAGGCTCCGCAGAAGCCCGCATCTCCTCGCCGAAATGCGCTGCAACAGGCTCGCTGCGCTGACCTGCATCGAGATGGCGAGTAAGACCATCGACTTCGTCCCATGCCGACGCAGCGCCCTGCTCTTCCGCTGACTGGACAGGCTCGGGTTCGCGCTCTGCCCATGTGCCATGATCGGGAGACACGCTTTCCGGTGTCACATACTCCTGGGTCGGAGCATGATGTTCAACCTGCCATTCGGCAGAGGCGGCTTCCTGCTCGGCGAAGGATGGGGCCTCATGGCGCTCTTCAGCGACCGGAGAAACCTCTTCATGACCGGCATCCGGATAGGTGTAGGCCGTCGCTTCGCCAACGGCTGGCTGATGATATTCGGCCTTTTCCTCGGGAACATCATCGCGCCAGTCGCCATAACGCTCGACTGCCGGCTCTGCGGGCGTCTCGCGCCAGTCGTGTTCGACCGTCTCGGCGGCAGGCTCCGAATGTGCCGGCTCGTCCTGATAAGCCTCTTCCCGATAGCTTTCCGCTGCGTGATAGGTTTCGGCGACGGGTTCCGCCGCAACCGGCTCCTCTTCGCGATGGGGCTCGGCATGAGAATGCTGATCGGCATAGTCTTCCATCGGAGCAGGCTCCGCGGCGGCTACCGGCTCGTCAACCTGCTCCTCGACAGGTTCCGGCGCCTGATAAGGCACCGGTGCAGGCGCGACAGCGACCTCCGGCTCAGCCGGAAGCGCTTCCGAATGCTCGGTCTCAACTTCGACGATGGCTGCTTCCAGCTTGTCCATCTGCCGCCGCAGCATCTCCTCCGGCGGGCGCGGCTTCATATTCTCAAGCTGGCGCTGGACGGCACCGCGAGCCTTTTCATAAACTCGCGTGCGCCCCTCGGGCGTGTTGGTCGCCAAACCGTCAACAGCGCGGCGGATCACCGCTACAAAATCAGCCATCAGCACTTTCTCATGGTAGCCGGCATTAGTCGGCCGAATGGATAATCATTTCTTGACATTAATCTTCAAACGGGTCGGTCACAAGTATCGTGTCGTCGCGTTCTGGACTTGTGGACAACAGAGCAACCGGAGCACCGATCAACTCTTCGACCTGACGCACATACTTGATCGCCTGGGCAGGAAGTTCGGCCCAGGTGCGCGCACCAACCGTCGACTCTTTCCAGCCTTCGAGCGTGATGTAGATCGGCTCGACACGGGCCTGAGCGGCCTGCGAAGCCGGCAGATAATCGATTTTCTGGCCGTCCAGCATATAACCGACGCAGATCTTCAGCTCTTCGAGACCATCGAGGACATCGAGCTTGGTGAGCGCGATCCCGGTAATGCCGTTGGTCGCAACCGACTGGCGCACGAGAGCCGCATCGAACCAGCCGCAACGACGCTTGCGGCCCGTCACCGTGCCGAATTCATGTCCCTTTTCCCCAAGAAACTGGCCGATTTCGTCCGTCAGTTCGGTCGGGAAAGGACCTTCACCCACGCGAGTCGTATAGGCCTTGGTGATGCCGAGGATATAGCCGAGCGAACCCGGACCCATGCCGGAACCGGCAGCGGCCTGGCCGGCAACGGTGTTCGACGAGGTGACGAACGGATAGGTGCCGTGGTCGATATCGAGCAGCGAGCCCTGTGCACCCTCGAACAGGATGCGCGAACCCTTGCGGCGTTCCTTGTCGAGCAGCTGCCACACGCTGTCCATGAACGGCAGGACAGTCTCGGCGATGGAGGTCAGCTCCTCCATGATATCCTTGTGCTCGACTTCGGGAGCACCGAAACCGCGGCGAAGGGCGTTGTGATGGGTGAGAATACGCTCGACCTTGGCTTCCAGCGCATCACGGTCGGCCAGATCCATGACGCGGATCGCGCGACGACCGACCTTGTCTTCATAGGCAGGGCCGATACCGCGGCGGGTCGTACCGATCTTGGTGCCGCTGTTGGAGGCTGCATCTTCACGCATGCCGTCAAGCTCGCGATGCAGCGACAGGATCAGCGTGGCATTCTCAGCGATTCGCAGGTTTTCCGGGGTAACTTTGACGCCCTGGGCGGCGAGCCTGCCCATTTCGGCAATCAGCGCATGCGGATCGACAACCACGCCGTTGCCGATGACGGCCATCTTGCCCGGACGCACGACGCCGGAAGGCAGGAGCGACAGCTTGTAGCTTACACCGTCGATGACGAGCGTATGGCCGGCATTGTGACCGCCCTGGTAGCGCACAACGATGTCGGCGCGCTCCGAGAGCCAGTCGACAATCTTGCCCTTGCCCTCATCACCCCATTGCGAACCTACAACTACACAGTTCGTCATATCTGCTTCCTGCCCTTTGGACGAAACCCGCCCGTCAACATCGGTCCCCGACCTGGCTCGACGGCGAGCTTAACACCAGTTCTTTTTCTCGAATGCCGGTCGGCCATGGCCAACGGCTCCACAAACGCGCGCATCTATAATGCCTTGCCGTGAGGAAAGCGACCTGTTTGTGACTGCTACAAGGTTTTTGCGTGACAAAGACCGAAACAGGACGCTAATCCTCATCACCATGGTTCAATCGGACACGCCGTTGCATCGACGTGTGAGTGAGTGCGATGCATCGCCGTGCATATCTTTTTCTCATCGTCGCCACCTTGTGCTGGGGCGGCAACGCCGTCGCAGGCAAGCTTGCGATCGGTCACATCAGCCCGATGATGCTGACGTTCTGGCGGTGGTTCTTCGCGGTCGTCATCATCTTCTCGATCTCGCTGAAGGATCTGCGCCGCGATTGGCCCGTGATCCGCAAACACATTCCTGTCCTCGCATTTCTCGGTATCGTGGGCTACGTCGTGTTCAACGCCGTCCTTTACACGGCAGTCACCTACACCAGCGCCATCAATGCCACGGTCGAGCAGACCCTGATTCCGGCCTTGATCTTCGCCCTGAATTTCGCCCTGTTCAGGACGAAAGTGTCCTGGTTGCAGATACTGGGGTTCGGTCTCACCGCGATTGGCGCTCTGCTGACCGCGGCTCATGGAAATATTGCGACACTCCTCACCCTGACGGTCAATTTCGGCGACGCGATCATGATCATAGCGATCGCTGCCTATGCGATGTACACGATCGCACTGCGCTGGCGCCCGCCTATCAGTTGGAAGAGCCTGATGGCAGTGCCCGCGCTTTTCGCGCTCATTTTCAGCGTTCCGCTGGCATTCTGGGAATATTCCGCAGGCAACTTGATCTGGCCGGATACGACTGGCTGGATCGTGGCGCTATACACAGCGGTTTTTGCATCACTGGTAGCGCAGGTTTTCTATATCCTCGGCGTTGCGGAAATCGGAGCCAACCGCGCCGGTCTGTTCATCAATCTGGTGCCAGTCTTCGGCACGCTGCTATCGGTCGTCATTCTCGGCGAACACCTGCAGCTCTTTCACGTAGCGGCACTGGTTCTGGCCATGGTTGGCATTGCAATAGCGGAACGGGGAAAGCCGGCTCTCACCACCTGAGGTGCGGCTTTTTTCTAGAGCATGTCTCCCGAAAGTGGTCACCGGTTTCGGGATAATGACATGCGCCAAAACAAAGAGCTAAAGCGCGGCAAGCCAATCTGAAAGATCGCGACGCGCTTTAGCCCACGCGTCAGCATCACGCGTCGGCGAAGTACGGACCAATCGTCGGAAATAGCGCAACAAGCTGCGTCAGATATCGATGCAGTCGAAACAATTCTGCTGCACCGCGGCCGTGGCCTCTTCAACGGCGAACATGTCGAGATAGGCGTCGACTTCATTGATCGCGTCACCGACATCGACCTGATTGACGACGACAGAAGCAAGATCACGCGCAAACCCGCCTGGACCGGCAGCGCTGGCTTCCTTGCCGTAGATGAGCGCGGTCAGAACGGCCGCCGAAATAATGAGCTTCCTGATCATTGCCTGAACCCTGTTTTACGGACGGCTCTGCGGCCATCGCGTTTCGTTCTGGCACGACATTAGGCCCTACAGCTTTTCGGCTGGCTTAAACGGAAAGATGCAATTTTATTGAAATCGCAGTTTTTCCCGCATTGGCACAGGAGAGATGCGCCGAGATCCGCAAGACGTCAAACAGCCGTCCGCTTGTCGCTCTCACGCGCCTGCGCGCGATGTTGACGCCAGCCGAGCTTGCGGGCGCCGTCATCGTCATGCCGGTTGCGGATACGCCGGACGAGAAACCATATCGCGATGACAACGAAAGGCACAGATGCGCCGGTTAGCGCCTCCGGTGTGACTGCCGAACCGGTATAGTGCAGCAGCTTGGCAAGATAACCGACCAACCCGATGACATAATAGGAAATCGCGGCCACCGAGAGCCCTTCGACCGTCTGTTGCAGGCGCAATTGCAGATGGGCACGTTTGTCCATGGAAGCGAGGATTTCGGTGTTGAACTTCTGCAGGTCGACATCGATCCAGCTGCGCAGCAGCGCCGTGGCGCGGGTCAGCTTGCGGGACAGATTGACCTGCCGCTCTTCAACCGACTGGCAGGTTCGCATTGCCGGCGCCAGACGACGGTGAAGGAAAGCTCCGAGCGTCTCGTTGCCCGGCAAAGCCTTTTCCGCCAGCATGCCGACACGATCAAGAACGATGTCGTTATAGGCGCGGCTTGCGCCGAACCGGTAAAGGCTGAACGCGGCATTGGCTTCCAGCTCTGCTGCAAGCGTCGTGATTTCCAGCAGCATGTCGTCCGCCTCGTCTCGGGCGTGCTGCTTCATGCGTTGGGTAATCGCGGTAAACCGCGCCTCGAACTGCCGGATTTCAGGCGAAAGGCTCTGCGCCATCGGCAGACCCATCATCGCCAGCGTACGATAGGTCTCGATATCGAGAATACGCTGGACGAGCATGCCGCGCGCCGCATCGGTCATGCCATGATCGAGGATCAGGAATTTTGTCAGCCCGTCGCCATCCTGGCGAAAATCGGTGATCAGCGTCGCCTTGTTGTCGGCGACCATGCTTTGACAGAGGCTGGTCGGGTCGAAACGGGCGGTGATATCCGACATGTCGTCGCCGGCTGGCCGAACCTCGATACGGACACCGGAAATAAACGGCCCCGGCGCGGCAAAGCTTGCACCGAAAGGATTGACCGGGATCTCACCACCGAATGCAGCAGGAGCCAGCGTATCCCAGAAATAGGTCGAGAACTCAGTATGTCGTTCCCAGCGCAGGGTCCCGCTGCCCCAGGTCATCGTATGATGGCTGGTATCGGGAGACGGTGCCGGCACCCCCTGCCCCAGAGAGAGCTCCGCGAGAATGGCATGATCTGCCGCCATGTTGGCTTCGGTAAGGAACGCCAGCTGGAAGATAACGCGCGGCAATGGCAGCAACGTATAGGGGCGCGCGTGGATTTCACCGAGCGCACGCGCCCTGACATCAGCGACCGGAAACGAAAAACTGCGCTTGGACATGCATGCTTCCCCAACAGGGCCATCGAAGCCCACCTTCATGCTTGACTATTATCAAATGCGCGTGAGCGCACGACGTGGCGCTTTGCCGCAGAAACCCTGTTGATGACCGCATGGTGGGAGCCGCGCTGTTCACAAGTCGGCGGAACACGCAGTCCTTAAACTTTTCATTAAATCTTAAGAGTCATCTATCGGGCATGACCCGAGTTTCTGCGATGCGTATTGCGTTTTTCATCGCGCTCCTCTCTCTTGCCGGCTGCGCCAGCGCGCCGAGCAGGATAACGAATGTCTGCGCGATTTTCGACCAGAGGGACGGCTTCTTCAACAATTGGCAGCGCCAGGCCCGTGCAGCCGAGCGCGAATACGGCGTGCCCGTACCGATCCTGATGGCGACGATCTACGTCGAATCGAGCTTCCGGCCCAATGCCCGGCCGCCACGCAAGTGGTTCCTTGGCTTCATTCCCGGCAAACGGGCATCATCCGCCTATGGTTACGCCCAGGCGCTCGATGGCACTTGGGAAACCTATCAGCGCGCCACGGGCCGCTGGGCTGCACGCCGGAACAATTTCGGTGATGCGATCCGGTTTGTCGGCTGGTACCACAACCAGACATCCACCCGGAACGGCATTGCCCGAAATGATGCCTACAATCTCTATCTCGCCTACTATTCCGGGCACGCAGGATATGAGCGCGGCAATTTCAGCGGCAGCTTGAGACAGACCGCACAGAAATCCGCCGGAGTGGCTGCCCGTTATGCTGCGCAGTTGAAGGGCTGCGGGTACTAATTAACTGGAAGGCCGCAATGGCCTTTCCAGAGATTTTTCAGGTAAGCCGCAGAAACAACGCACGAAACGTCTTCCTCGCATCTGCAAGGCTTACGACCGAAGCTTTACGTGCGCCCGCCATCCGAATGTACGATGCGCGGGCGGCTGGGCTCCCACAATCTGACGCCATCACGGCCATCTCGTTTCGCCGTATAAAGGGCCTCGTCGGCTCGGGCGATAAGACGTGCGGCGTCCGTCGGGAGCGAGCCCCGCGCGAGCGTTGCAACGCCTATGCTGACGGTGACGATCCCCTTGTCGCTTCCGGTATGGGAAATACGCAGGTCGCGCAGCCGCTCGCAGAACTCTTCCGCAAGAACGACGGCCGCCTTTTCGTCGGCATCCGGCAAGATCAGCGCCAGTTCCTCGCCACCATAACGGGCGGCCCGGTCATCCGTTCGACGCGCGGTCGCACGAAGGCAGTCCGCCACGCTTTTCAGGCAGGAATCACCTGCGCCATGGCCATAGGTGTCGTTGAAGCGCTTGAAGTAATCGACGTCGATCATCAGCAAGGAGAGTGAGCTGTCGCCACGCTCCACCCTGGCAAGCTCGTCAGCCATCACGGCATCGAAGGCACGCCGGTTCAAAAGGCCCGTCAGACTGTCGGTTTCGGCAAGTACCGAAAGCCGGTCGTTCATGTTCTGCAGTTCAAGCTCGTGTTGCTTCGATGCGGTAATGTCCGAACAGATGACGAAACAGGCGCCTTCCGGTGTCGGGCGCGTGCGTGATTCGATCCAGCGCCCATCGGCAAGCGGGAATTGCACGGTGCCCCCTTGCCTGAGCCGTGAGAGCGCAGTGTCCACCCACTGGGCAACCTGTTCCTGTGGGATCCCGATAAACTCGCCGCGAGCAATCGAGGCATACAGGATGGCCGCGGCAGGTGTACCCGGAACGCGCAGATCCGCCGTTACGGAGAACATGGAACGATAGCGTTCGTTGCAAAAAACGAGCATGAGATCCTTGTCGAACATGACGAGGCCGTCCGAAATGCTCGACAAAGCCTCGGCAGCACGCCGGTCGCTTTGTGTGAGCGCCGCTTCCAGCAGCTTCTTGTCCGTCGTATCGCGACTGTGGGTGATCAGTCCGATGATATTGCCGTTGATATCGGTAAACGGTGCCTTGAGAGTGGAAAGATAGGTCTTGCTGCCGTCCATCCGGGTCAGCATCTGCTCTTCGACGATCGGGCTTCCGGCTTTCAGCGCCTTCGCCTCGTCGGCCTGGAAAGCTATGGCCGCGTCCTCGCAATAGAAGTCGAAATCCGTCTTGCCAATCAGCGCATCGGCGCTGTCTGCTTGCATCAACTGCGCGGTCGCGGGATTTGCCATGATGAACCGCCCGTCGCGATCCTTCACGTTCAGCGCTTCCGGCAGGCTGTCTATGACGTGGCGGTACATATGATTGCGCGCCTCCGTCTCCCGCCGCCTGATTTCATTGCCGAGCGCAAGACAAGCCATCAGCGTCGCGACGAAGACGAGCGTCATGTACGGCAGACGGATTTGTGGACCGCTATAGACGTCCTGCGCCAGCGCAATGATGACGGCCGGTGCCATTGCACAGATGGCCATGACCAGCGAGAAAAGCAGGCTTTCCTTCAGGTCGGGCGCTTCCGCCGACTTCAATCGATACCCTAGAAGACCAGCGGCGCAGGCCAGTGCAATGCCGATCAACCCGATCAAAACGCCCGCGCCACCCAGATAAAGGCGAAAGACTGTTGTGATCGCCGCAGTCACCAGTCCCGCGATCGGCCCGCCGATAAAGGCAGCAGTCCCGATCAACGTCATTCTGAGATCGATGAAGAAACCCGGATTGAGCTGGAAGGGGATCGACATAGCGCCGATAGCGCCAAGCCCGAACAACATCCCGAAAGCATAGTGTTGAGCAGATTGATTTTGGCCGAAGACCGGAAGACGAATATTGGACCACAGCGAAATGACCAGTGCCACCACCGCCATATTCGCAAGCAATCCAACCCAGAGACTATTCAAACTTTAAACCCTCGCGCCAACATCATGCTGGCCATTTCCCGGCCATTGTACGGTTTCGCACACAAGGTTGGATTAGCGGAGATCTAAGCCTAGGGGAAAAGCTTTGATGAGAGTTAACAGAAACTTGCTCGGTTCTTCGATGTGATGCGGAAGTCACATGCAAATATCCGCGAGCGGCACCACCGCTCGCGGATAACAGGTTTCAATTCCCGTAACCGACGACACTTTTGATCTCGAGGAAATCGTGAATGCCCCAATCGGCATATTCGCGCCCGTTGCCGGATTGCTTGTAGCCGCCGAAGGAGGAGAACAGATCCCAGTCGGGATAGTTGAGATAAACCGACCCTGCCCTTAAATGCGGCGCGATCTTCCGCGCATGCTCCGGCTTTCCCTGCACATAGGCGGCAAGCCCATAGGGCGTGTCATTGGCGATCTCGATCGCCTGCTCTTCGCTATCATAGGGCAGGATCGACAGAACCGGACCGAAGATTTCTTCCCGCGCGATCGTCATGTCATTGGTGACGTTGCCGAACACGGTGGGGCGGATGTAATAGCCGCGATTGAGGTTTTCCGGCCGCCCCGGACCACCGGAAACCAGCGTTGCGCCTTCCGAAATCCCCGCCTCGATCAGCCGCTGGATCTTGTCGAACTGCACCTTGCTGACAACCGGGCCGAGATTGACGCCATCGGCTTGCGGGTCACCGGTGACAAGCTTCTCGGCAGCTTCCTTCGCGACCACCAGCGCCTCGTCATGCCGGTCACGCGGCACCAGCATACGCGTCGGCGCATCGCAGGACTGACCGGAATTGCCGAAGCACCCGGTCACGCCATCGGCGACGGCCTGTTTGAGATCGGCATCCGGCAGGATGATGTTGGCCGACTTGCCGCCAAGCTCCTGGGCTACTCGCTTCACAGTATCCGCCGCCGTCTTTGCGACGATGATGCCGGCGCGCGTCGAGCCGGTAAACGATACCATGTCGACATCCGGATGGCCGGCCATCACCTGCCCGACATCCGGCCCGGTACCGTTGACCATGTTGAACACGCCCTTCGGCACGCCGGCAGCTTCCATCACCTCGGCGAAGATGACACCGGAGATCGGCGCGATTTCGGAGGGTTTCAGCACCATCGTACAGCCCGTAGCAATCGCTGGCCCCACCTTGCAGGTAATCTGGTTGAGCGGCCAGTTCCACGGCGTGATCAGCGCCACGACACCGATCGGCTCCTTGACGATCCGCGTCGTGCCGCGATCCTCGGTGAACTTGTAGCTTTCGAGTGCGGTGATCGTCGCGCTCAGATGACCATGGCCGGCGGCCACCTGGGAATCGCGGGCAAAAGCGATCGGAGCACCCATTTCCCGGCTGACAGCCTGGGCGATATCCTCGGCGCGCTTTTCATATTCCCAAAGAATGCGCTTCAGGAGCGTAAGCCGCTCGGCCTGTGTCCATTTTGAGAAGGCGGGAAACGCAGCTTTGGCGGCCGCGACGGCCTTGTCTACATCCGCCTTGGAGCCGAGCGCGATTTGCGTGAAGGGCTCTTCCGTCGAGGGATCGATGACATCGAGTGCAACGGGGACCACCGGCTCCACCCATTCGCCATCGATGAAGAATTTAAGGTGATTGCTCATGCCGTCCTCCGGGCTTGCGCGCTATGATCAAGCCACTATCGGCCAAATCCAAGCGCTTCCGCAAGCCCGGAAGCAAGAGTTTGCAAGATCAGGCCTGACCACCATAAGGCGCGAGAAAAGTCTTGATCGCCTCGATCTCGTTCGGTCGGATTTCATGGCCGCCGGCATGCCAGTTGAGCGTCACCATATCGCCCTGGCGCTTGAAATAGTCGGCAAGCTCGAGCGTCATCGGCACCGGGCAGATCGGATCGCGCTCACCCGCGGTAATCAGCACATGCGCCCTGTCGGCCACTTTGCGCTCTGCCGGCTGGAACGGGATCAACGGATGCATCAGCACGCCCGCTTCGAACAGACCGGGTTTCTCGATCATGATATTGGCGAGAATGTTCGCGCCATTGGAAAAGCCCAAGCCCAGTACCGTCGAGGATTCGTAACGTTCGCGGTTGGCAGTCACGAAATCGCTCATGCGGCCTGTCGCACGGGCAAGGTCATCGCAATCATAAACGCCTTCCGCCTTGCGACGGAAGAAGCGCGCCGCACCGTGTTCGGAAACGTCGCCGCGCGGCGAAACCACGGTCGCGCCGGGTAGAAGCCTTGAGGCAAAATCGAAGAACTGGTTTTCATCGCCGCCCGTGCCATGAAAGACGAACAGGATCGGCGATCCGGGCGCACCGGGGCGCACCCGATGCAGATAACTGTCGTAACCCATTGAAATCTCCTGAATGACACAGGCAGGGCGATAACGCCCTGCCCTAAATGACCTTAGGCAATCGGCTCAAGATGTTCTTCGAGCGACTTGCGCAGATGCTCATGCTGTGTCGGCAGCTTCAGTGCTTCGCCGAGATGCGCGGTATCCTCGTCGCGGTCGAATCCCGGCTCGTTGGTGGCGATCTCGAACAGAACGCCGCCCGGAGTACGGAAATAGATCGCCCAGAAATAATCGCGGTCGATAACGGGCGTGACCTGATAACCGGTATCCATCAGCGACTTCCTGACTTCGAGCTGCTTGGCGCGATTTTCGACCGCAAAGGCGATGTGATGCACGGAACCGGCACCGAGACGGGCGCTCGAAATATTCGGCATCGTCTCGACATCGATGAAATCGGCACCATTGCCGCCCGGAATGCCGAAGCGGATAACACCATCCTTCGCATCGACCTGCTCATAGCCCATGAACTTCAGAAGTTCGGCGGTCGAGCCTTCGTCGCGAAGACGCATCGAAGCCGAATGGAAACCGCGGATCGCCTCCTCGGCGCCGACACCATTGCCAATCCAGGGCGCACGATTGTCGTCTTTCACCTCAACGAATGCGAAACCATCGCCATCCGGACCGGCAAAATGCAGGCGCTTTTCGCCAAAGGCCTCATCGGCCTTCAGGCCATCGGCCCCAGCCTTCGTCAACCGGTCCGTCCAGTAACCGAGCGAACCTTCCGGCACGGAGAATACTGTCGTACCGACCTCACCGGTGCCGGGACGGCCCTGCGCGATATGCGGGAACGGAAAATAGGTCATCACCGAACCGGGCGTACCGACTTCATCGCCGTAATAGAGATGATAGACATCCGGCGCATCGAAATTGACGGTCTTCTTCACCCGGCGCAGGCCGAGCGTGTCGGTAAAGAACTTGTTGTTGGCGGAAGCACTCGCGGCCATCGACGTGACGTGGTGCAGGCCTTTGATCTGGGTAAGCATGTCAAACCCCTTGTCTCTATGGGGCCGCCCATGCGGCCCGCTGTTCATGGGGTGATATTTGGTCGATCAGGCCCGGATTGGATAGACGGACACATCCGAACGGATTGTTCGAGAAACATTGACGAGAATTCGCCAACGTTCACTGATCAGACATTTTCCGGCAGACGCCAGTCGATCGCATCCTTGCCGATCGATTGCAGATAGTCGTTCGTCTTGGAAAAGGGCCGCGACCCGAGAAAACCGTTATGGGCGGAGAGCGGCGAAGGATGCGCCGATTTCAGCACCAGGTGCCGCTCTTGATCGACGAACGCCGCCTTTTTCTGGGCGTAGGAGCCCCAGAGGATGAAGACGACGCCATCGCACTCATCGTTGACCGTGCGGATAACCGCATCGGTAAACTTCTCCCAGCCCTTGCCCTGATGCGCAGCCGCCTTGCCTTCTTCTACTGTCAGCACGCTGTTTAGAAGCAACACGCCCTGCTCGGCCCAGCTTTCGAGAAAGCCGTGTTTTGCCGGCGGAATATCAAGATCGGCCTGCATTTCCTTGTAGATATTGACGAGCGACGGTGGCGTTCTCACACCCGGTTGCACCGAGAAACAAAGGCCATGCGCTTGGCCTGCCCCATGATACGGGTCCTGTCCGAGGATCACGACCTTCACCTCGTCGAGCGGGGTAAGGTCGAGCGCACGGAAATACTCGGAACCCTTTGGGAAGATTCGTTTTCCCGCCTGCTTTTCAGCGATGAGAAAACGTTTGAGATCAGTCATATAGGGATCCGCAAACTCGCCCTCCAGAGCGAATTTCCAGCTCTCTTCCAGCTTGATCTCACCTTCAGCCATCGCATTCACCCCTTACTGAAACCTGCCACCACGCTGGATGACTTCCGTCTTGTAGCCATCCGGATCGGTCACGAAGAAGAACTTTGCGAACGGCTTGCCGTCATGCGGCATCTCCACGAGCTTGCCGACGGTAAGGCCGAGATCGGTGAAGCGCTTGTATTCGGCTTCGATATCCTCGACCGTCACCGCCAGATGGCCGTAACCGTTGCCGAGATCGTAAGCTTCTGTGCGCCCTGCATTGACGGTCAGTTCCAGCTCGAACCCGGTTTCCGGGTTCGAGAGATAGATCAGCGTGAACCCGTCGAAGGGCACGCGGCTTGCGACTTTCAGACCAAAGGCCTTGTCATAGAAATCGACCGACCGCGCCTCTTCGAGCACGCGGATCATCGAATGGACCAGCTTGGCCATGAACAATCTTCCTTACTGCAATACGTGGTTCGAGCGGGAATGCCAGTCCCACGCGGACTTGATGATATCGTTGAGCGAATATTTCGGCTCCCAGCCCAGCACTTCGCGCGCCTTGTCGTTGTTGGCGACGAGCGAGGTGGAATCGCCCTCGCGACGGCCGACATATTCCACCGGGAAGGGCTTGCCGGAAACCTCCGAAATCGCGCCGAGCAACTCCTTCACGGTCGTTCCCGTGCCGGTGCCGAGGTTGAGTTCGACCATCTCGCCACCTGCAAGCAGGTAATCGACGGCGCGAACATGGGCGTCCGCAAGATCGAGAACGTGGATATAGTCGCGCACGCAGGTGCCGTCGCGGGTATCGTAATCGTCACCGAACACCTTGAAGCCCTGGCGGCGGCCGAGGGCGGCTTCGATGGCAAGCGGGATCGCATGGGTTTCCGGCGTATGCCACTCCCCGATCCGGCCCTCGAAATCGGCGCCCGCGGCATTGAAGTAGCGCAGCATTACGGACTTCAGGTCCATATACTGGCCATAATCCTTCAGCGCCTGCTCGATGATGTATTTGGTGCGACCGTAAGGGTTGATCGGCGCCTGGCCATGGGTCTCGTCCATCGGCACCTGAACCGGCAGGCCATAGGTCGCGCAGGTTGAGGAGAAGACGAAAGCCTTCACGCCGGCCTTCATCGCCGCCGACATCAGCGTCAGCGCGCCGACCACATTATTGTCATAAAATCCGACCGGGTTCTTGACCGATTCACCCACCTCGATCAGCGCTGCAAAATGCAGAACCGCTTCCGGTTTGTGCTTGGCAAACACTTCATCAAGGCGGTCGTGGTCCCGAATATCGCCCTCTTCGAGTTCACCCCACCGGACAAATTCCGCGTGTCCATTCGAGAGATTGTCGAAAACGACGGGCTCGTAACCTCTTTCAGCCAGTACCAGACACGTATGGGAACCGATATAACCGGCACCGCCCACCACAAGCACTTTCTTCTTCGACATCATGTCCTCAAAGGTTGTTGAAGCCGGCGGCAATATAGCTGGCCCCGTTCAAATGGGAAGGGCGCATGCTGCACATGCACAGCAGCTAAAAATTGCGGTGCGATCTTGTTCCGCCGAGTTGACTCTTTACATGAGGACGCGGCAAGCAAACTTGTCTATCCTGTTCAGGTTTTCGCCATAGGCCCTTCATGCGTTACGTCTTTCTCTGTCTTGGCTGGTTCTTCGTCGCACTTGGCGTCATCGGCGCATTTCTGCCCGTCATGCCGACGACGCCTTTTCTGCTGCTGGCCGTCGCCTGTTTCGCGCGCTCGTCACCGAAACTGGAAGCATGGCTGATGGAGCACAAGACGTTCGGCCCGCCGCTGAAAAACTGGCGCGAACGTGGCGCGATTTCGCGCCGGGCGAAAATCATGGCGATCTCGCTGATGGCGCTTAGTTATGCCGCTTTCTGGTTCGGCTCTCATCCATCGGGATGGCTGGCTGCACTTGTCGCAGCCTTCATGATCGGCCCGGCGATCTTCATGCTCACAAGGCCGAGTGCCTGACGTCTATCGAGTTCTCGACTGCGGCAGGACATAGGGAATATGCGCCGCCGGCACGCGCCCAACGGCACCGGCGATACCATAGACGGAAGCGATCATATCGTCGTTGACCGTCTCATGGCAGGCGCCTTCCGCCACCACCCGGCCGTGATGCAGCACGACGAGATGATCGGCAAACTCCGCCGCCAGATTGAGATCGTGCAGGATGGCAAGCACCATGCCGCCCGCCGCGGCAAAATCCCGCGCCGTTTCCAGTACCGAAATCTGATGGCCAAGATCGAGGCTTGCCGTCGGTTCGTCGAGGAAGAGAGCTCGCGGCACGCCGTCGACGACAGCCTGCGGCACCTGCGCCAAGGCGCGGGCAAACTGCACCCGCTGCTGCTCACCACCCGACATCGATGGATAGGGACGGCTCTCGAAGCCTCTCAGCCCCACGCGCGACAGTGCCTTGCGCGCCTCTTCGCTCGGGTTGAGCGCGCCATGCGCCACCGCCCCCATACGGGCAATCTCCAGTGCCGTGAACGGAAAAGCAAGCTGCGTCGCCTGCGGCAGCACCGCCCGGCGCTTTGCCAGATCGGCCGGCTGGCAGAGATCGACACTCGCTCCATAGTAGGAGACGACGCCGCTATCCGGCTTCATCTCCCCCGAAAGAACCTTCATCAGCGTCGACTTTCCGGCTCCGTTCGGGCCGATGACGACGGTGAACTGGCCGGGCTTCAGCTCGATCGAGATAGTGTCGATCAGCTTGCGACCGGAACGGCTGACGGTAACCTTGTCCGCGATGATCATGGCAGGTCCCGTGAGCCGATGCCGTTCTTGCCGATCAGCAGGAACAGGAAGACAGGTGCGCCGAACAGCGCGGTCACCACACCGATCGGCAGTTCCATCGGCGCTGCGACCGTGCGGGATACCGCATCGGCGATCAAAAGCAACGCACCGCCCCCCAACGCCGAACCCGGCAGCAGAAAACGATGGGACGGCCCCATGGCAAGCCTCAGAAGATGCGGCACGACGATACCGACGAAACCGATCGAACCCGCGACAGCGACGGTCGCACCACAGGCGGCAGCCACGGCAACGATGACGACCCGTTTCAGGCGTTGCACCGGAACGCCCATATGGAAGGCCGCGGCATCCCCGAGGATGAGCGCATCCAGCCCCTTGGAGACAAACGGAATGATCGCCATGACGAAAGCGATGAAGGGCAGGATCGAAAGAACGCGGCCATAGGTGGCCCCGCCCAGCGACCCGAGGCTCCAGAAGGTGATATCACGCAGCTGCCGATCGTCGGCAACCACGATCAGCAGCCCCATAAGCGCGCCGGCAAGCGCGCCGATGGCAATCCCGCAAAGGATGAGTGCGGTGGTGGAAGTACGCCCATCGCGCGTCGCAATCGCGTAGAGAACCCATGTAACTATCAGGCCGCCGAAAAACGCCATCAGCGGTAGGAACTGGCTTCCGAGCAGCATTGCGATGGGAGCAAGCACGCCGCCGCCGAGCACGATGGCAGTAACCGCGGCAAGCCCCGCGCCGGATGTCACACCGACAATGCCGGGATCGGCCAGCGGATTTCGAAACAGGCCTTGCATCATCGCGCCGGAGACGGCGAGCCCCGCACCGATCAGAAGTCCGAGAGCCGTGCGCGGCAGGCGCACCGCCTCGAGGATCACCCGCTCCTGCGTCGTCAGGCTGTCGCCATTGCCGGTGAGATAGGCAAACAGATCGCGCAGTCCCACGCCGGTTGGCCCGACATGCAGCGAGAGAAGGCAGGAGAAGACAAGCAGGACAGCCAGAAAAAAGAGCACAAGCACGCCCTGAGACGTCCTGTCTCCCTCACCTGTCCGGCGAAAAGGCATGGCGAGCGCTTTCATCAGTTGATCTCGCCCGGATAGATCTTCGCGGCCAGTGCGCGCGCTGCTTCCGGCGTGCGCGGGCCGAAGCCGAGCAGCATCAGTCCGTCCATGGAAACCAGCGCCTTGTTGGCTGCAGCGGGCGTTGTCTGCATGGAAGGCAACGCAAACATCTCTTCCGGCGTGATCGAGTGATCGCCGCGCGACATGGAGAGAATTACATCCGGTGCTGCTGCAATGACCGCCTCGTCGGACATCGGCTTGTAACCGTTGATGGTTGGTGCCGCATTGACGCCACCTGCCATCTCGATGATCGCACCCGCTTCCGTATCCGCCCCACCAGCCATCAGACGTCCATTGGATGTGGACAGAACGAACAGGACTTTTTTCTTCTGAAAGCCGTTCTTTTCGCTGATCTTGGCCACATCGGCAGCAACCACCTTGAGCCCGTCCTCGGTCTTCGTCGCCAGGGCCTCCGCCTTGTCCGGCAAGCCGACAGCCGCGCCGACGTCACGGATCTTCTGGCCGATCTTGCCGGCTTCCGGCGGTGTCGGGATGACGACCATCGGCACCTCGCTGGCTTTCAGAATTTCCAGCACCGGTGGCGGGCCGGAGCCTTCCTCCATCAAGATCAGGTCCGGCTTCTGACCGAGAATACCTTCGGCCGAAAGCTGGCGCATATAGCCCACATCCGGTTTGGAATTGGCGTCAGCGGGATAAAAGCTTGTCGAGTCGCGCGCCACGATACGATCCTGTGCGCCGAGATCGTAAAGGATTTCGGTGATCGTGCCGCCGACCGAAACGATGC
The DNA here is from genome assembly GCA_002376235.1 of Neorhizobium sp. UBA3556. Lineage (GTDB taxonomy): Bacteria > Pseudomonadota > Alphaproteobacteria > Rhizobiales > Rhizobiaceae > Neorhizobium. The sequence goes on from DFNX01000016.1 coordinate 1,113,758, forward strand.
TCTTCGCTTCGGGATTGCCCTTGTCGGCCGCGAGCGCGCCACCGGCGCTTAAAGCCGAACCAACCAGAATGACCGCGAACAGACGTCCGAACCTGGAACAGGAAACCATGATGATCCACCCTTTGGCGTTGCCGCATATTTGATCAAGAACAAGAGCGGGCAGCGCTGCAAAACTCAATAACTTGAGTTGACTACGCAAGTTTTTTTGGCTTTTCAAGGGGAGAGCCGGCAGATAAGTTGACCGGCGAATGAAACTTAAGTGAGGGAAGTTTCCATGTATATTGCAATGAACCGTTTTCGCGTCGTTCCGGGCTTCGAGGAAGCCTTCGAAGCGATCTGGCGCGATCGCCAGGGTCGCCTTGCGGAACTGCCGGGTTATATCGAATTCCACATGCTGAAAGGCCCGAAGGCCGAAGACCATTCGCTCTACGCATCCCACACGGTCTGGGAAACATTCGAGCATTTCAAGGCTTGGACGACGTCCGAACAGTTCCGCGCGGCGCATGCCAATGCCGGTAACAACCGTGGCAAGGTCGAATACCTCTCCGGCCCGCATTTCGAAGGTTTCGAAGTCATCATCCATGAAGACAAGAACGGCGTACGGGCCGCCGATGCGGCCTGAGGATCACTCATGAACGCAGTATCCGAGATAACACCAGATCGCCGCGAGCGGGCGCTGGCCGCACTGGCAGAGAAGCCCGACGGCATCGTCGAGTCGATCGCAGCTGCTGCCGACGTGACACCTGCCGAGATTCTCGAAATCCTGCCCAAGGGATCGGCCGTCATCGCGCCGAAGGAGAGTTTTCTCGACATCTGGAACGAGCTGACCACCTGGGGCATCGTCCTTTTTCTGGTCCACACCGAGGACGTCGTGGCCGAGATCGATGGCGAGCTGCCGGCAGGCTCTGAAGGTCATGGCTGGTTCAACATCCATGGCGACAGCCCGATCGGTGGCCATATCAAGAAGGACAATTGCGCCTCGATCACCTTCGTCGACCGCGCCTTCCACGGCCGCCGTTCCTGTTCCATCTGGTTCATGAACGCCAAGGGCGCACCGATGTTCAAGATCTTCGTCAAGCGCGACGAGGCACGCGAACTGCTCCCCGAGCAGCTCGCAAAATTTGAAACGTTGCGCGGCAGCTACGCCTGATCGACAAAAAGGAAAAGGCGGGTGCCTGCTGAAACACCCGCCTTTCCGGGAAGTCCGGGTTCGGACCGGAAATATCCATAGTCAGCGATGCGCGACGTGTTCGGGTTTGCCCTTATGCTTGGTCGAGGCAAACTCCTCCAACTGCTTCTCGCTCATCGATTTTTCCATTTCCTTCGAAGCGCCCTTGAGGTCGCTTTTCTTCGTTTCGCCGCGCTTTGCCGAAAGAGCTGCACCCGCGGCCTTCTGCTGTGCTCGTGATTTCGCCGGCATCTCCGCCTCCGTCATACCTTCTGGCTTTCCAACATCGAAACAACGATTTTCGTTCCATTCGACAAGCGCGGAACCTCTGCATTCGCCAAGGGTTTTCAAAGGAAGTCTGCACGATCTCCGCAGGCAGAAAACCCGACGGGAAGGAAACGACCATGAGCGCCGCAAATCCGAACAAGCCTGACATCACAGACATCGAGCGCGAACAGCTCGACACGACCAATCCGGAAGCGCTGAAGGAGGCGGCCCGGCTTGGCAACAAGGATGCCTACCTTGTCGAGACCGACCTTCAGGATGCCGATCAGCGTGAGGACGGCGACCAGCCGGACGGCCGCCCGAGCCCCATGGCCAATGCCGACAATCCGGAAGCCGACTGACGGCGTGGCGGAACTTCTCCGGCACCTTCCGTGTTGGCTTTCAACCAGTAAAGCACTGGGAGAAATGGAGACACGCCATGGACGCCGACACGATACCGACGAAGAATTCGGAGCCGACGACCACACAGGGCCTCGCAGGCACCGAAACGGAACGCAGCAGCCATCCCCTGCACCTGATGCCGGGGATGGAAGTGAAGGCTGCGCCGACCCTGGCCGACCCGGACGCAGAAGCCTTCGTTTCCGAAGCACTGGAAGACCTGGTCGCCTGCCACATCCCGTTTCTGCTCGCGGGCACGTTCGCGATCAGCGCGTATACCGGCATCACGAGGCCAACCAAGGATCTCGACGTCTTCTGCAAGGCCGGCGACTACACCCGCATCCTCGCCCATTTCAAGGAGAAGGGTTACGAGATCGAGGTGGAGGACGACCGCTGGCTCGGCAAGATCAAGAAGGGCCGGCATTTTTGCGATGTGATCTTCGCCGCGTCCAACGGCACGATGCCGATCAGCGACAGCTGGTTTGAAAACGCCCGCCAGATCGAGATGAACGGTCACAAGGTACGTATCATCGCCCCGACGGAGCTGATCTGGTCGAAATGTTTCGTCCAGCTCCGCCACCGTTATGACGGCGGTGACGTGGTTCACATGATCCTGCGCGCTCATGACCAGATCGATTGGCAAAAGCTGCTCAACTACATGGAGGTGCATTGGGAGGTTCTTCTCATCCACCTCCTCAACTTCCGCTGGATCTACCCGACCGAGCGCGACAAGGTGCCGGACTGGTTGCTCGATGAGCTGCTCGACCGCCTGAAAGCCCAGCGCGAATTGCCTCTGCCGCAGATGAAGATCTGCCGCGGCCGCATGTTCAGCCGCGTCGATTTCGAGATCGACGTCAAGGAATGGGGTTTTGCCGATGTCGGCGGCGAAGGCGACCTGCGCGATGGCGTGGACGAGGAAACCAGAGAAGGAGGTCCGGCATGAGCAAGGCGCAAGAGAAAAAGACCAACGGCAAGCAGCGCATCGCCGCCGTCGGCGACCTTCACGTCAAGGAACACGGATCGACCTCCTATAAGGAACTTTTCGCCGAGATCTCGCAGGAGGCGGACATTCTCGTGCTGACCGGCGATCTCACCGATCTCGGCAAGCCGGTTGAAGCCGAATTGCTCGCCGCTGACCTTCGCTCCTGTTCCATCCCGATGGTTGGCGTCCTCGGCAATCACGATTACGAATGCGGCCATGTCGATGAGGTGAAGGCCATCATCAAGGATGCCGGTATGCATCTGCTTGAAGGATCCGCGATAGAGATTAACGGCGTCGGTTTCGCTGGCGTCAAAGGTTTTGCCGGAGGCTTCGGCCGCTACATGCTCGGCTCCTTCGGCGAACCGGCAATCAAGGCAATGGTGGCAGAAAGCGTCGAGGAAACGATGCGGCTGGAAAACGCGCTGCGCCAGGTGAAGTCCGAACGTGCCATGGTGGTGCTGCACTACGCGCCGATCCAGCAGACTGTCGAAGGCGAACCGCCGGAAATCTTTCCCTTCCTCGGCTCATCCCGCCTTGCCGAAACCATAGATCGTTTCCCGGTAAAAGCCGTCGTCCACGGCCATGCCCATCGCGGCACCTATGAGGGAAAAACGCCGGGCGGCGCTCCGGTCTATAACGTCGCTTCACATATCGAGAAGCCGACTGGCAAGGCTTACGCGCTGCTGGAATTGTGACGGTAGGTCTCCGGCTCCAAATAACGCGCTCGGGATGGAACAACCGGGCGCGTTTTCCGTTTGCCGGTCTCGTTCACCAGCGAGGGACTGGATCGCATGACGAGCCTGCATTCCGCCGAGGAGTTTCGCGTTTTTCCAAAGACTTGGGGAGCGGAATATGTCGCTCTCGGTGAAGTGCGCTTCCGGCTGTGGGCACCGGGCCAGAAGATGGTGAGCCTGCGCCTTGATGGCGAAGACACCGAGATGAGCGCAAGCCGCGACGGATGGTTCGAAATTCTGGCGACCGGCATCTCGGCTGGAACGGAATACAACTTCGTTCTCGCGGATGGCACCGTTGTTCCCGACCCCGCCTCCCGCGCCCAGAAGGATGACGTCAACGGGCCATCTCTTGTCATCGACCCGACCAACTATGACTGGCAGGATACCGACTGGACAGGCCGCCCCTGGGAAGAGACGGTCGTCTACGAACTGCATTTCGGCACATTCACCCCGCAAGGCACGTTCCAAGCCGCGATCGAAAAGCTGCCCTATCTCGCCGATCTCGGCATCACCATGGTGGAGGTCATGCCGCTCTCCCAGTTCGGCGGAAAACGTGGCTGGGGTTATGACGGCGTGCTGCTTTATGCTCCGCATTCGACTTACGGCCCGCCGGAGGACTTCAAGGCCTTCGTCGATGCCGCTCACGGCCAAGGCATTTCCGTCGTGCTCGATATCGTCCTCAACCACTTTGGGCCCGAGGGCAATTATCTGCCGCTTCTGGCACCCGACTTCTTCCACAAGGATCGGGTGACGCCCTGGGGCGCGGGCATCGCCTATGATGTCGATGCCGCCCGCCGCTATATCACAGAGGCTCCGCTCTACTGGCTGGAGGAGTACCATCTCGACGGCCTGCGCTTCGATGCCATCGATCAGATCGAGGACCCATCCGACAAGCATATTCTGGTCGAGATCGCCGAGCGCATCCGCGCCGAGATCAAAGATCGGCCGATCCACCTGACGACGGAAGACTGCCGAAATGTCACCTTTCTGCACCCGCGCGACGAGGACGGCTCGGCACCGCTTTTCACCGGCGAGTGGAACGACGATTTTCACAACGCTGTCCACGTCTTCGCCACCGGCGAGACCCATGCCTACTATCAGGATTTCGCGCAAAACCCGGAAAAGCTTGTCGCTTGCGGCCTGACGGAAGGCTTTGCCTATCAGGGCGAGGTCTCACCGCAATCGGGCGAGAAACGCGGCACCGACAGCACAGGACAGCCGCCCGTCGCCTTCGTCGATTTCATCCAGAACCACGACCAGACCGGCAACCGCGCCCACGGTGAGCGCCTGATCTCGCTGGCCGGCGATACGCGCACAAAAATCCTGCTCGCCGCCCTTATTCTCTCACCACATATCCCGCTGATCTTCATGGGCGAGGAATATGGGGAGACCAACCCATTCCTGTTCTTCACCGATTTCCACGGCGATCTGGCCAAGGCGGTGCGCGAAGGCCGTGCGAAGGAATTCGAAGGTCATGCCGGCCATGGCGAGAAGGTACCGGATCCGAATGCGAAAAAGACTTTCGAAGCCTCCAGGCTGGATTGGGGAAAGCTCCAGACACAGCACGGCCGGGATTGGCTTGAGTTCACCCGAGATCTGCTGAAACTGAGGCAAGAGATCGTGGTCCCTCTGCTGGCGACGGCAAAAGGCGGCACCGGCAGGGTAATCGAAACCGATACTGGATATCTCGCCGTCTCATGGGATTTCCCCAAAGGCCGCCTCGCGATCGCGCTCAACATCGGCAGTGACGCAAGGCCGCTACCGAATATGCCAGGCAAGCCGGTTTATGCCTATCCGAAAAAGGACCATCCGGAACGTCTGAGCGAATTGCCCCCCAATTCCATCCTCTTCAGCTTTGACAAGGCATGAGCCGCCGCATGATCCCGACCGCGACCTACCGCATCCAGTTCCGCAACGGCATGACCTTCGACGGCGCCGCCGGTCTTGTGCCCTATCTGAAACGCCTAGGCATCAGCCATCTCTACGCCTCGCCGATCTTCACCGCCACGACCGGCTCCACCCACGGTTATGACGTCACCGATGCCAACGAGATCGATCCCGCGATCGGCGGCCGCGAGGGTTTCGATCGCATGGTCGCGGCGCTGAAAGCAGAAGGTCTCGGCCTGATCCTCGATATCGTGCCGAACCATATGGCGGCATCACTGGAAAATCCCTGGTGGCGTGATGTGATCGAGCATGGCGAGGTGAGCCGCTATGCCCATCACTTCGATATCGACTGGTCGCGACGCCTCACCCTGCCCTTCCTTGGCGATACGTTCGAAAAGGTGCTGGAGGCCGGAGACATATCGGTTAAGCCTGATCCGGAAACCGGCAAACCGGCCTTGGCCTATTACGAAACCTTCTATCCCCTCAATCCGAATAGCTATGGGGGAAGCGAAGCGGACGTTCTGCAGATAACCGACGATGCTGCGATCGCCGATCTGCACGAGCAGCAGCCCTATCGGCTGATGTCCTGGCGGAATGCACCGCGTGACCTCTCCTATCGTCGTTTCTTCGAGATCACCGGCCTTGCGGGCGTGCGGGTGGAAGATGACGGCGTCTTCGACGATACCCATCGCCTTATCCTTGAGCTTGTCCGCTCCGGCGTGGTCGATGGCCTGCGCGTCGATCATGTCGATGGCCTGGCCGATCCCAAATCCTATCTCGAACGCCTGCGGCACGAGGCTGGCCCCGACTGTTACATCACGGTCGAGAAGATCCTCGGCGAAGGCGAGGATATATCGCCCGACTGGCCGGTATCAGGAACGACCGGTTACGAATTCATCGCAGCCATCAGCGACGCGCTGGTCGATGGCGATAAACTGAGCAAGCTTCATGAGGCCTACGCATCGGCAACCGGAACCTCCCCGGATATGCACAAGGAGCTGCGCAGCGCCAAATTGCTGATGGCGGACAATAACTTCGCCGGTGAAGTTGCAACCCTCGTCAAGCTTGCTGAATCGATACATGAAGAGCTTCAGGACGCCTCCCCCCTTTCATCCGGGTCAATCGCAGCAAGCCTCAGGGACCTGCTCGTCGCCTTCCCCGTCTACCGCACCTATGGCACCGCTGGCGGCATGCCACCCGAAGGCAGGCAGATGCTGGAAAAGGTCATGGGCGATATCCGGCGCAACCAGCCGGCAGCCGACCTGACTGCATTGCCATTCCTGGCGCGGATCCTGAACGGCGACGTTGCGGCCCCGTTGTCTGACAAGGCCTCGATACTTCGTACCCGCTTCCAGCAACTGACCGGGCCTCTCATGGCAAAATCGGTTGAAGACACGCTTTTCTTCCGCCATCACGCCCTGCTTGCCCTGAATGAAGTCGGCGCCGAGCCTCTGCCGCGTGAATTCTGCCTCGATAACTTCCATGCGCAGATGGCAGAGCGGCAGAAAAGCCAGCCGCATGCTCTCTCCGGCACTTCGACCCATGACACAAAACGAGGTGAAGACGCGCGCGCGCGCCTTTATGCGGTGAGCGAAGCGCCGCAAATCTGGGCGGATGCAGTCACGCGTTGGCGGCAGATGAACAGCCCCGCTTTGACCCGCCTCGACGATGGCCCCGCCCCTGAGCCCGCTGTGGAATGGATGCTGTATCAGGCGCTTGCCGGTGTCTGGCCGCCCGAACTGTCGCCGGATGACGCAGATGGCCTGGCCAAGCTGGAAGAACGTTTCCAGGCCTATGCCGAAAAGGCCGTTCGCGAAGCAAAGCTGCGGACGAACTGGGCTGATGGAAACGCAGACTACGAGACTGCCGTGAGAGCATACGTCCATGCGATGCTCTCGCCCGAAAACCAGACTTTTCTCGGGGATTTCAACGCCACCCTTCGCCCCTTTATGCGGGCCGGCAGTGTCAATTCCATCACCCAGACGATCATCAAGCTTACGGCCCCCGGCGTACCGGACATCTATCAGGGCAGCGAAGCCAGCGATCTGTCGCTTGTCGACCCCGACAACCGCCGCGAACCGGATTTCGAAACACTGTCCACACGGTTTTCAGAACACGAAAGGCTGAACTCCACCGAGGAAGAGGACTGGCTGAGCGGCCGCCTGAAACAACAGGTCATCGGCAAATTGCTGAAGCTTCGCCAGAGCCTGCCGGACCTTTTCCGCAATGGCCTATATCTGCCTCTCGAAGCCACCGGCATAAGAGCCGGGAACATCGTCGCTTTCGCGCGGCATGACGATCGAGACTCGATACTGGTCATGGCTCCGCGGCTTGTGCTGGAAGCACTGCAGGATCTGGCCTCTGCCCGCTCAGGGCATTGGGCTGAAACCCGTGTCGCTCTACCGCCAGTGCTTGCCGGGCGACGCTACCGGGACGCCCTTACGGATAGGGCCTTCGACTTCGGTGACGACGCTTCGGTCAACTGGGCCTTCGCCGATCACCCTTTTGCCGTCCTCGTCGCGGAGTAACCTGCAGCAGTTGGATAAAAGAAACCGCCGGACTGACTAAAGTCCAGCGGTTTTCTGTATCGCCATATCGGGTCTTCGGGTTCAACGAAGCCCGAAGAATGAAAGGATGGCAAGGACGATAACAACGGCTCCAACGAGCCAGACTATGCTGTTCATGATACTCTCCTGAAAGGTTTGACACCGTAAGGCGGGTCGGCCTCGGTCAAGCAAAACCGACAAGATTGAGAACCGCGATAACGATCACGACTGCTCCGACCAACCAGATGATGCTGTTCATGACGTTCTCCTTTTGATGTCGCAAAAGTGAACGGTCGCAACCTCAAAAGGTTCCCGGATTGATACGCCGTTTGGCGATCATTTTGAGGAACGTCGAACCAGCCGGAAAAGCCTCAAGGTCCGTCTCTTCTCAGGCCTGAATTGCGATCGAGCTTTCCGTGTTCCGCCTTGTAGAAATACTGGTTCGACAACAGCCAGCCCTTGAGCGGTCTGAGCGGAAGGATGCAGGTCAAAAGCAGAAATGGCAGCGATGTGAAGAAATGCATCCAGAACGGAGGCTGGTAGACGACCTCGATCAGCACGGCCAGTGCCACGCTCGGCACGCAGGCGAAGCATATAACGAAGAAGGCAGGCCCATCGGCAGGATCGGCAAAACCGTAATCCAGCCCGCAAACCTCGCAACTCGGCTTCATATCAAGAAAGCCGTCGAATAGATGGCCCTGCCCACAGCGGGGGCAACGACCGCGCAATCCGGTGGTAGACGGCGAAAGTGTCGGCCAATGTGCATCATGTCCCATGGATCCGGCTTCCTCTCGAAGTTTATCTGGAGAATGCCTAACCCCGAACATTAGCAATCATCAAGGCAACAAGATGTAGCGCGTCAATCTGCCCAGCCGAAAAGATGCAATCATCAAAAATGCAACTTTAGTTGGACATCAATCCCAGATTCGTTCCCGCTTGACATAGCGATCGACGATTTTCAGGCTCCGGTCCGGCTCGATCATGTAGGTCTCGTGAACTTCCCGCCCCAGTTGGTTGGTGAATTCATGGGAGAATGTGCTGCCGATCGGCGACCTGGTCAGCTTCGTGCGCGGCTGGCCTCCATAGGTTATGCTGCCGGGTACGGGCGCGAGACCGGCTCCGCTATTGAAGTTATAGCCGACCGTGGTGGCCGAAGCCGAACAGCCCGCAAGAGCAAGCGCCAGAATGGATAAGACAAGAGCCGGTTTCATGGCATCATCCTTGAGCATGAAGATCGTCGAAGCGATCTTTCTCGGTGAGTGTGATGATGAAATAGGGTCCAGCGGATAATTCCGCTACCCTCGCGGAAGATATCGGATACATCTTGGCTCCAGTCAGTCCACTCAAGGAAAATTCCGTGCCAAGACCCGTTTCCGGCATGTCCATTGCCGAGCTGTCGATGTTGATCCACTCGGGCATCATGAGCCCCGTCGAGATAGCCGAAGCGGTCTTCGACGCCATTGATCGCCACTCTGACAAATCAGTCTTCGTATCGCTTCTGAAAGACCGGGCGCTTACCGAAGCGGCAGCGGCGGCCAAACGCGTCAACGAGGGTCGCTCCATTGGCTGGCTGGATGGTATCCCGATCGCCTGGAAGGATCTGTTCGACATCGAAGGGCAGGCAACCACGGCAGGCTCCACCGTTCTGGCGAGCAATGCACCAGCCGCGAAGGATGCCGCTGTGGTCGAACTCGTGCGACAGTCCGGCATGGTCGCGATCGGCCGCACCAACATGAGCGAATTCGCCTTTTCCGGCATTGGCATCAACCCACATTACGGCACGCCGCACAATCCGAAAAGCGCGGACATTCCGCGCGTTTCCGGCGGCTCGTCCTCTGGTTCCGCGGTCGCGGTTGCGGCAGGTCTCGTCCCGGTCGCGATCGGCACCGATACCGGCGGCTCGATCCGCATCCCTGCCGCCTTCAACGGCATTGTCGGTTACAAGGCGAGCCGCGGCCGTTATTCGATGGATGGCGTCTTTCCGCTGGCAAAGAGCCTTGATTGCCTTGGCCCGCTCTGCCGCAGCGTCCAGGACGCCATCTGGGTCGATGCAGCCATGCGCGGCGCAACCCGACCTGAAATCACCCGCGTCACAGACGCAAGGCTTGATATCGTCGTGCCCGAAAACGGCGTCTTCGACGGTGCCGAACCGGGCGTCATCGAGGCTTTCCAAGCCGCTCTCTCACGCCTCGAAAAAGCTGGTGCCCGGATCGAACGCATCCGTATTCCGGCATTCGACGCCATCACCGATCTCGTCAAGGCCCGCGGCGCGCTCGTCACGGCGGAAGCCTTCGCCCTGCATCGAGAACGACTGACAGGCGCCCTTGCCGATCAGATCGACCCGCGCGTCGTCGCCCGCATCAAGCTTGGTGAAAAGACCAGCATGGCGGATTATATCGGCATACTCGATATCCGCCGTCGCCTGACCGAAGAAACAGAAGCCCTGCTCGCCGGACGTCTGGTGGCCTTCCCCTCGGTCGCCCATGTCGCGCCGGCAGTCGATCCGCTGCTCGCCGATGACGACCTGTTCTTTGCAGTGAATGGCAAGACCCTTCGCAACACCGGCTTCGGCAATTTCCTCGACTGGTGCGGCGTTTCTATTCCCTGCGGCACCGGTGATGCAGGAATGCCGGTCGGCTTGCTGCTCTCGGGCATTGCCGGAGATGACGAAAAGCTGCTCACCGCAGCGCTTCGATACGAGGATATCATTCGCGGCTAACAACTGATCTGGAGGGCACCACCTCCAGCACATGCCTTAGGCAACGTCCACTGCCGCCTTCGCAGTGACGAAGACATCGTAGCGGGTGCTTTTCCCGATGATCTGATGGCTGGGCTTGCGAATGCCCGGCATCGGATCCGCGCGCAGGGGCCATTTCAGAACCACCCTTTTCTGCGCGTTCTCCAGTGCGACCTGCATCAGTTCCAGAGAATCCGGATCGTCGCCGACGATCTCGCGGATCAACCGCATTTCCTTCTTCACCAGCGCTGTCTTGTCACGCGGCGGATGCATGGGGTCGATCAGGATGATCTGAGGTTTCAACTGAGGAATAAGCGCGCAGGAATCACCATGCAGCAGCGTCATCCGCGCAACCGTCTCCGCATGACGCCCGCCTTCCGCCTCAGCCCGCTTCAGCCCTTCGGCAAGCAGCGCGTGCATCATCTCGGAACGCTCGATCAGCGTCACGTTTGCGCCAAGCGATGCGAGGAGAAAGGAATCGCGACCAAGCCCCGCCGTCGCATCAACGACTTGCGGGACCGTATTGCCGGAAAACCCGACAGCCTTCGCCAAGCCCTGCTTGCGGCCCTCGTTGGAGCGGAATCGGTGGCCGACCGCACCACCGACGAAATCGACAACCAGATCGGATTTTTCGAATTTCTGCACGATGGACCGATCTCAGAAAGGGGTTGGCGCTGTAAACGTCACGTCCGATCCGTCTGGCTTTCGGAAGCTCAGTTCCTCGGCATGGAGCAAAAGACGGTCGCTAGCTGCCAGCGCCTCGCCATCCGCGTAAAACTCGTCGCCGAGAATAACATGGCCGAGCGCCTTCATATGCACCCGCAACTGATGCGTCCGCCCGGTCATCGGAAACAAACGAAGCCGCGTCCGGTTCTCGCCACGGCCGATAACCTGCCAGCGCGTCAGCGCGGGCTTGCCGTTTTCATTATCAACCCGGTGACGCGGCTTGTTGTCGGGGTCGATGGCAAGCGGCAGATCGATCATCCCCTCCTCGCCCTCGACCATTCCCCAAACTTCCGCGACATAGGACTTTTTCGTCGTGCGCGCCTCAAACTGCGCTGCAACGAACGCATGCGCCTTGCGGTTCAGCGACATCAGCACGATGCCGGACGTATCCTTGTCGAGCCGGTGGACGATCAGCGCCTTGGGAAATTCTTTCTGCACCCGCGTCAGCAGACTGTCGTAGAGCGCCGGATGGCGACCGGGAACGGAGAGAAGACCGCTCGGCTTGTCGCAGACCAGAAAATCCCGGTCACGGTGCAGGATGGTCAGATAGGGATCAATCGGCGGATGATAGATCGGGGAGACATCGGAAAGCGCAGTCGTCACGATAGAGCCATCCGGGAAAGGCGAGCTGCAAAATCCGAAACTTACAGCTTGGAGAAAATTGGTAGCGGGGGGCGGAATTGAACCGCCGACCTCAGGGTTATGAATCCTGCGCTCTCACCAACTGAGCTACCCAGCCACACCAACGAAGCTGCGTTTAAGGCGTCCGCTCCGAGGAATGAGCGGCTTATAAAGGCAGGCCGCGAACCTTGTCAAGCATATGACAGGAGAAAAACTGAGGAGTTTCAAACCTCCGTTTTCGTCCAGTTCCCCGCCCTTGAAAAGCAGGGAACTCTTGGAGGTCAGGCCGCAACCGGCTGTGCAAGAAGCTGCTTCAGCGAAGCTTCCGCCTCTTCCGCGCGCTCCGAGCGCTCGATGAAACCACCGCCATAAACCCGCGCATCGGCACCGGTTGCCGAATAAAGCACGCAAGCCTGGCCGGGTGCGACACCCGCTTCGCCGATCGACAGATCGACATAGACCCCGCGTTCATCCACATGCAGCGTGGCCGGTGTCGGCGGACGGGTGGAGCGAACCTTGGCGAAACATGCAAAGCCGTCGCGCGTATCGTTTTCGAGCGACGAATCGCCGAGCCAGTTCATGTCGCGCAGATAGACGCGATGCGTATCGAGCGCTTCCTTCGGTCCGACGATGACACGCCGCGAGCGGGCGTCGAGATAAACGACGTAAAGCGGTTCGCCCGTGGCAACGCCCAAGCCCTTGCGCTGGCCGATCGTGTAGTGAACGATCCCCTCGTGACGGCCAAGCACGCGCCCGTCCATATGCACGATATCGCCGGCAAGCGCCGCGTTCGGCTTCACCTTGTTGATGATGTCTGCATATTTTCCGGCAGGCACGAAGCAGATGTCCTGACTATCGGCCTTCTTGGCAACGACGAGGCCCATCTCTTCGGCAAGCTCGCGCACCTGCGCCTTGGACATGCCGCCGAGCGGAAAGCGCAGATAGTCGATCTGCTCCTGCGTCGTCGCGAACAGGAACCAGCTCTGGTCACGGTCGCTGTCGATCGGACGATAGAGTGCACGGCGGTTCGGGTTGTCGGCCGTCGGGTTGGCGGCCGAGCGGATGTAATGCCCCGTCGCCAGCGCATCGGCACCGAGTTCCCGAGCGGTTGCCAGAAGATCGGCGAACTTGACCGTCTGGTTGCAGGCAACGCAGGGAACCGGCGTCTCGCCCATCGCATAGGCTTCGGCAAACGGATTGATCACCGTCTCGCGAAAGCGCTTTTCGTAGTCGAGCACATAATGCGGAATACCGAGCGTTTCGCAGACGCGGCGCGCATCGTCGATATCCTGGCCGGCGCAGCACGACCCGGCGCGGTGGACCGCTGCCCCATGGTCGTAAAGCTGCAGCGTAATGCCTAGAACATCATAGCCCTGTTGTTTCAGAAGCCCGGCCACGACAGAGGAATCCACGCCGCCCGAGATGGCGACGACCACGCGCGTATCTTCCGGCTTCTTGTCAAAATCCAGCGTATTCACGGGACAACTCTCGCTGCAATATCCAAAAGCGCCGCATCTATCAGCGGCACGTTGCGCCCGAGGCGGGATCGGCCGCCTGCCGGGCAATGTCGACCGGATATAGAAACTATTCCGATCGCATGCAAGCACCCGCGAATCACGACTGCAATGCAGCCTGATGAGCGGCATGCACCGAAGCAATGCCATTGCCGTCGAGTGGCCGGTCGGTACGAACCTTCGGCAGCGCCTGCGGGTATTCCCGCTGAACGAATTCGATCAGCTTTTCGCGCACCTCGCAGCGGATGTCGAACACTTTTGGCGCACTGCTGGCGGACGCGAGAATGCGGATCTCCATCACGCTCTCGCGAAAATCCGTCACCTGCACCGCCACGACCTTTTTGTCCCAGAGTTTCGAGGCTGCGACGATCTCATCGACCTTGGAACGGATCACCGAGACCGGGATTGCGTAGTCGAGATAGATCATCACCGTCCCGATCAGCGCCGAGCTTTCCCGGGTCCAGTTCTGGAAAGGGTTCTCGATGAAATAGGAGAGTGGCAGGATCATCCGTCGCCAGTCCCAGAGCTTGACCACCACGTAGGTCGAGGTGATTTCCTCCACATTGCCCCACTCCCCTTCGACGATCAGCGCGTCATCGATCCGGATCGGCTGGGTGATGGCCAGCTGAATGCCGGCAAAGATGTTCTTCAGCATCGGCTGCAGCGCCAGACCGAGAACGATACCGGCTACACCCGCCGAAGCGAGCACGCTGACCCCGTATTGCTGCACCGCCGGAAAGGTCATCAGCATGGCGGCGATCGTCAGCACGATGATCATCGCCCCTGCAATGCGCTCGGCAATCCGCGACTGGGTCACATGCGTGCGCGCCAAAAGGTTATCTTCCGCGTCCAGCTTGAAGCGGCGCAGATAGACAGTCATCCAGATATGCAAGGCAGCCTTTGCCGACCAGCCGACAACGAGGATGAATGCAATCAGCAAAGCGTGCCGGATGATTTCCGCCGGGCGCGCCGCGAGCGGGGCGACCGTGGCGGCAAAGGATAGCGAGAATGTGAGAATGGCGAGCCTGAGTGGACTCTTGCCTCTCGACACGAGCGACCGCCAGAACAGGTCCTTGTTCTCGACCACGCGGGTGAAAATGCGGAAAGCCAACCGGTGAATGGCAAGGCCGATTGCTATTGCGGCGGCGAGCACACCGAGGCTCACCATCCAGTTCGGCAACCAATCTGTATATTGGCGAAACTCTGCGATAAACTGGTCCATCCCGGCTCAGTTAGGGTGCGGTGCAGCATAGGAAAGTGCCGCCGCAAAAATATCATTATTTTCCTACCTCATGGACAACCGGGGCGAGGAGCATGCCATGAACGAGCAATTTGTTCCTTTTGATCTGACACGCTTCGTCGAGGCGCAAGCATCGATATACAATCAGGTGATCGCCGAATTGCGTGGCGGGCAGAAGCAAAGCCATTGGATGTGGTACATATTTCCACAATTCCACGGATTGGGCGCCTCTGCCATGTCGCAGCGTTTCGCAATCCGCTCAAAGGCGGAGGCGATCGCCTATCTCCAGCATCCCCTGCTCGGCTGGCGGCTTGGAGAATGCACGGCGGTCATGCTCGGGCATGAGGGACGCAGCGCAGGCGAGATCCTCGGCGCGACGGATGACCTGAAGTTCAGAAGCTCGATGACCCTCTTCCATCTGGTCAGCGAAAAGGGCTCGCCTTACGAGCGAGCCCTTCACATTTTCTATAGAGGGGAGCACGACGGTCGAACCGCCGAACTCCTCGGAATTTAGGCGCCTCAGGCGGCGGACTGGATTGCCGAAAGCTTCCAGTCGTTGGCCGGCTTGCGCACGAAGGTCCAGACTTCCACCGTTTCAGTAAGTTCGTTCGGATCGCCTTCGGCAACTTCGCCGGTGTTGCGATCGCGCAGGAAGTCGATCGAGGAATAGCGCATGGCGACAGTCGCATATTCCTGGCCGTTTTCGCGCCATGCTTCTGCAAGGTCACCCTGCAGCAGCGTTACGTCGCGAACTTCGTTCTTCACGCCATTGGTTGCGTTTTCACCCAGCTCTTCTGCGAGGTAGGACATCGCTTCCGGCGTCGTGAGGTCACGAAGCTTGGCATAGTTTTCGTCCGCATAAGCGCCCTGCACTTCGGTCAGCAGCTTTTCGAACTGGCCAAGGTCGCGGCTGGTGATACCGATTTCGTCCGTATCCGGGCCAGCCTGACGCTGAACCGCCTGCTGCGCGCCACCGAAACCTGCCGCACCTGCACCGGAGCCGATCTTCGGGATCTGGAAACCGCCCTGGTTCTGCTGCGGTGCCTCATAGGCGTTGTTCTGCTGGCCGTAACCATCATTGCCATTGCCGCCGTTGCCGTAAGCGCGGGCATTACCAGCCGAGCCTGCTGCCTGCTGCTGCTGGCGACGGGCGAAGAAACGGAAGGCGAGCATCGCGAGACCAGCGATCAGCGCGATCTGCAGAAGCATGCCGAAGAAACCAGCCATGCCGCCAAAACCACCGCCCATCAGCATGCCGAACAGACCGCCGAGTGCGAGACCACCCAGAATGCCGCCGAACATACCACCGAACATGCCGGGACGACGCTGCTGGGCTGCCTGAGCGCCCATGCCGTTAGCCGGGCTTGCCGCATTCTGCTGCGTATTCGGGGTCATCGAGCGGTTGATGCCGCTGGCTGCACCCGGTGCCGTATTGGTCGCCGGCGGAGCCGCGAATGTGCGGGTGCCGCGGCTGCCGAAGCTAGAACCACCGCCGGCGCGACGCGCTTCCGCGAAGTCGACGGCTGTTAGCGAAACTGCCATTCCGATCGCTGCGATCGCGAAGAGTTTCTGGAAACGCCGAAGCTTGAACAACATCAATTTCTCCTCTGGCCGCCCTATGCGGTCCGTGACCCTGATATGGGGAGCCGTGGCGGAGTTTTCAGTAGTCCATCCACTTTTTCCCGCTTTAGTAGTTACAAAAGTTCAGAGCGGGAGCCAATTGATTGAAATACAACCCTTGGGCGTTTTTGCCGATAAAGCGATCACATAATCGTCAGACGCAACAAAACGAGCCTGGCGCTTGCCGCACCAGACCCGTTCTGCATCTTCCCTGGGAGGAAAAGGCGGGGTCAATAGACCCCACCGAATGAAGGCTTATTCGACGTTGAACACCAGTGGACGAGCCTGGCGGATGGCTGGGTTTGCCGTCAGCTGGGCAAGCACATCCTCTGACACCGGTGCATCGACATAGAGCAGCGCAATCGCATCACCGGCTTCCTTTTCGCGACCGAGCTGGAAGTTGGCGATGTTGACGCCGGCATTACCGAGCGTCGTGCCCATGAAGCCGATCATGCCGGGAACGTCGGTGTTGGAGATGTAAACCATGTTGGCGCCGACATCGGCGTCCATGTTGATGCCCTTGATCTGGATGAAGCGCGGCTTGCCATCCGAGAATACGGTACCTGCAACAGAACGAGTCTGCTTGTCGGTCTTGACCGTCAGCTTGATGTAACCGTCGTAAACGCCGGTCTTGTCACGCTTTACTTCGGAAAGGACGATGCCCTTTTCCTTGATCATGATCGGGGCCGAAACCATGTTGACATCAGCCACCTGGTTGCGGATCAGGCCGGCCAGAAGTGCGGAGGTCAGCGCACGGGTATTCATGTTGGCCGTCTGGCCATCGAACAGGATTTCGATTTCCTTGATCGGATCATCCGAAACCTGGCCGACGAATGCGCCGAGAACATCGGCAAGACGGATGAACGGCTTCAGGATCGGTGCTTCTTCAGCCGTGATCGACGGCATGTTGATGGCGTTGGAGACGGCACCCTTGACGAGGTAGTCCGACATCTGTTCGGCAACCTGCAGGGCAACGTTTTCCTGTGCTTCCGTGGTCGATGCGCCCAGATGCGGCGTGCAGACAACGTTCGGCAGGCCAAACAGCGGGCTTTCGGTGGCAGGCTCGACCTCGAACACGTCGAAACCGGCACCGGCAACGTGGCCGGACTTGATCGCTTCGGCAAGTGCCGCCTCATCGACGAGACCGCCGCGGGCGCAGTTGATGATGCGAACGCCGGGCTTGGTCTTGGCGAGGTTTTCGCGGCCGAGAATGCCGCGGGTCTTATCGGTCATCGGCACATGTAGGGTGATGAAGTCGGCACGTGGCAGAAGTTCTTCCAGCTCGACCTTTTCGACACCCATTTCCTGCGCACGCTCAGCCGACAGGAAGGGATCGTAGGCGATGACATTCATGCCGAGGCCGATGGCCTTCCTGCAGACGATGCCGCCGATATTGCCTGCACCGATGACGCCGAGCGTCTTGCCGGTGATTTCGACACCCATGAACTTCGACTTTTCCCACTTGCCGGCCTGCGTCGAGGCATCGGCCTGCGGCAACTGGCGGGCAACGGCGAACATCAGCGCAATGGCGTGTTCAGCGGTCGTGATCGAGTTGCCGAACGGGGTGTTCATGACGATGATACCGCGCTTGGAAGCAGCCGGGATATCGACATTGTCGACACCGATACCGGCGCGGCCGATGACCTTGAGATTGGTCGCAGCTGCAATCAGCTTCTCGGTCGCCTTGGTGGCCGAACGGATGGCAAGACCGTCATAATTGCCGATAATTTCGGCCAGCTTGTCCTTGTCCTTGCCGAGTTTCGGCTGGAAATCGACTTCAACGCCGCGATCGCGGAAAATCTGGACGGCGGTTTCCGACAGTTCGTCGGATACGAGTACGCGAGGTGCCATTGTCTGGGCTCCTGATAAAGGGTTCAGTCTCTGAATGCGGGATGAAACGGTGCCGCCGTTAGCGGCACCGGAAATCAATCAGGCAGCAGCCTTGGAAAGCGCGGCCTTCTGCGTTTCGAACGCATAGGCCAGCCACGGCATCAGGGCCTTCATGTCGGCCTCTTCGATCGTGGCGCCGGCCCAGATGCGAAGACCGGACGGAGCATCGCGATAAGCGCCGACGTCGAGTGCAACGCCTTCCTTCTCGAGGATGGACGTTACGCCCTTGGCAAACGCCGCCTGGGCGTCGGCATCGAGAGCGGCAACCTCGGCATCGACGATCTTCAGGCAGACGGACGTGTTGGAACGCGTTTCGTCGACCTGTGCCAGATTGGCGATCCAGTCATTTGCCGCAACGAAATCAAAAATGACCTTCGCATTGGCGTCAGCACGGGCGATCAGGCCTTCGAGGCCACCGACCGTCTTTGCCCATTCGAGCGCATCGATATAGTCCTCGACGCAAAGCATCGACGGGGTATTGATCGTTTCGCCCTTGAAGATGCCTTCCGAAAGCTTGCCGCCCGAAGTCATGCGGAAAATCTTCGGCAGCGGCCATGCCGGAACGTAGGTCGTCAGGCGCTCGACGGCGCGTGGGCTGAGAATGATCATGCCGTGACCGCCCTCACCGCCCAGAACCTTCTGCCAGGAGAAGGTAACCACGTCGAGTTTCGAAAAGTCCATGTCCTGCGCGAAAGCGGCTGAAGTCGCGTCGCAGATGGTCAGGCCCTTGCGGTTTGCCGGGATGAAATCGGCGTTCGGAACGCGGACGCCGGACGTGGTGCCGTTCCAGGTGAAAACGACGTCACGGTCGAAGTCGACTTCATTGAGGTTCGGAAGGAGACCGTAATCGGCTTCGAACTTGCGAACATCCTTGAGCTTCAGCTGCTTGACGACGTCGGTGACCCAACCGGCACCGAAGCTTTCCCAGGCAAGCATGTCGACGCCGCGCTCGCCGAGCAGCGACCAGAGCGCCATTTCGACAGCGCCGGTATCGGAGGCAGGAACGATGCCGATGCGGTAATCCGCCGGTACGTTCAGAATTTCACGGGTAAGATTGATGGCCTGTGCCAGCTTGTC
Source organism: Neorhizobium sp. UBA3556 (assembly GCA_002376235.1). Lineage (GTDB taxonomy): Bacteria > Pseudomonadota > Alphaproteobacteria > Rhizobiales > Rhizobiaceae > Neorhizobium. The sequence continues at coordinate 1,133,163 of DFNX01000016.1, forward strand.
CTTGCCAACCTTGGCGCGGTGCGAACGACCGAGCGGGGCATCAGAGAGAGCGGCGAGCGACCAACCGGGGCGCTTCGAGCAGGGGCCAGAAGAAAAATGAGCATTATTCGGACGTACGTCCGGCTTTGCGGCGGCGTTGGCCATATAGATACCCTTCCAGGTAATTAGCCTCTCGTTGGGGAGAGGTGTCCCGCCGTCGTGGATATTCTTGTCGCTAAAATCAGTCAAGCGGAATGTGTGGCGTCGTGAAAGAAGACGCCATCTACGCAACCAACGTCAGCAAGCCCCAGCACATCACCGTCGCCATATGGGTCGAAAACACGCACGCTCAAGATATTGAAAATTATCATCTTTTAGCGCGGCCATCACGTTCCCGTGAACTTGGCAGTCACAAATGCCGCAACAATAGAGCTTGGCGAAATACTCTGCGTGAGGCGCATTTACTGTTGCCGTTTCGCTACAGCATTCTTTGAGGACTCTCTTTATGCCGCCTTCCATCATAAAGGAGTACCACATGTTCAAGACCATTGCCCTGGCTTCGGCCCTCGCCCTCTCCGCTTCCGCTTCGGCTATTGCTGCCGACGCCGTCGACCAGATCCCGGCTGCGCCGGTTGCCGTTGACGCGCCTGAATTCAGCTGGGCTGGCGTTTATGGCGGTATCCAGGGCGGCGCTGGCTGGCTCGACGGAGAGTTCAGCGCAACCGGCCTTGGTAGCGCAAAGCAGGACTTTGACGGCGGCGTCGTAGGCGGCTTCGTCGGCTACAACTGGCAGCTCAGCAACGGCTTCGTTGTCGGTCTCGAAGGTGACGTCGATTACAACTTCAACGAGGAAAGCGCTGCCGGCATTGATGTTGGCACCGACTGGTCGGGTTCTGTTCGTGGCCGCGTCGGTTACGCCTTTGACCGTGCCCTGGTTTACGGTGCAGCAGGCTGGACCTTCACCAACGGTTACGTCGACGGCGCTGGCATCGACGAAAACGAAACCTTCCACGGCTGGACCGTTGGCGCAGGCGTCGATTTCGCTGTGATGGATAACGTATTCCTGCGCGGCGAATATCGCTACAACGACTTCGGCGACAAGGACATCTTGCCGGGCCTGAACGTCGATCTCGACCAGCACGTCGTGAAGGTCGGCCTCGGCGTAAAGTTCTGATCCTACGTGACAGTTTGAAAAAGGGGCTCGTAAGGGCCCCTTTTTTTTGTTGCCTGGACAATGAGAACGACCACCATTCCAGCCGCTGGTGATCAACCGCCTGAACAGCAAACGCAAAAAGCCGCCCGAAGGCGGCTCTGATGCTGATAAGATGGCTTACTTGTAGACGATAGGCTCCGGCTCGTAAGCCACCGGCGCCTCGCAATTGTTATTGAACATGTAACGCGCGCCAAGGCGAGCCTCGTGGCTGTAGATGCCCTTGTCGCGGCCCGGACCACCGGAATTTGCAAAGCCGAACATGTCGCCGGCATCGATGTAACGGAAACGATAGCCGACATCCGCTTTGAGGTTGCAGGTCACATCGATCGTTGCACCTGCCATAAGGGCACCGGTCGCACGCCACTTGCCCTTACCGCCATGTTCTGACGTCGGATCGCAGCTCGTCGGATCACCAACTTCGCAAGATGTGTTCCGCAGCTTGTCCCATTTCACGTAGGATGCGCCGAAGCCAGCACCCACGTAAGGTGTGAAGTAAGCGTAGGTACCGAGATCGACATACACGTTGGCCATCAAAGAATAGGCTCGGAATGACGAACGATCGTCGGAGATACAAGGACCTGCAGGCAGCACGCCGCACCCGCCGGTGGTGCTACCACGGAAATCGGATTTCGTCAGGTAGTCGAATGTAACGTCGGTCCGCAGATAGTTATTGATCTGGTAGCCGACACCGCCTCCCAGAAGAAAGCTGTCCTTGATATGCGTGGACGCGAAATCCACTTCACTGTCCGCAGCACCGCCCTGGAAGTATTTGGCGCCGCGCATCTTGTTGAACGAGTAGCCAACGTCTCCACGAAGATACCAGCCGGTTGCTTCCTGCACCGTTACTTCGGGTGCGTCCATGAGCGGTTCGGGCTGGGGCTGATACAGGTCTGCCGACTGGGCAACGCCGGCCAAGAGCACTGCCGCAGCAACCGTGGTTGCAAGGCGCATCTTCATCTTCGCTTCTCCAAGCTTCATCATGCATGGCGTGCCACATGCACCACCACCCTATTTGGCTTGGAGAATGAAGGATAAAGGTTAAGTCCCACTTAACCATAAGCATTTACCCGATTGCACCATTGCGAAACAGGCGCGTTACTTCTCCCATCACATAAAGTTCAGCACCAAATTGATGGAGCCGATACCTGGTCCCGGCGTTGACCTGTGCAACACGAAAGGACCAGCCTTGAAACATCGCGAAGACGATGCGGGCAAGTCGATCGTCAATACGGTCGATGTGCCCCGCCCCATCGCCGAGCACGGCGCCATCGGAAACATGCGAACGCTTGCTCTCGTCGCCAAAGATTGCACAATCGATTACCTGTGCTGGCCGAACCTCGACAGCCCGAGCGTTTTCGCAAGCCTGCTCGATCCGGAAAAGGGAGGTGCCTTCGAGCTGACGCCGCAGATCGACGGTGCCCGTCGCCTGCAGATGTACGTTCCTGAAAGCAATGTTCTTCTGACCCGCTGGCTCGGCAATGCCGACAGCGCGGAAATCGTCGACTTCATGCCTCTCCCGCACAGTCCCGAAGAACCATCCTCCCTGATCCGCCGTGTCACCGTCACGCGCGGCAAGGTGACTTTCAGGCTCAAATGCTGGCCACGCTTCGATTACGCCCGCAACACTCCGAAGGTGAGAACAGGCAAGGACCATGTCTTTTTCCATTGCGGCGACTTCACGCTGCGCCTGTCAGGTGCCGTGGATTTCCATGCGCAACAGGGCGCGGCCATTGCCGAATTCACCCTCCATGGCGGAGAATCCATCGACTTCACACTCGATGGCGACGAAACACGCCATACGCCCGATACGGAAGCTATCGACACAATCCTTCGCGAGACGACGGAATACTGGCAGGGATGGGCGAAGAAATCGACCTATCGCGGCCGCTGGCGCGCTTCCGTCACCCGGTCGGCACTCGCGTTGAAGATGCTGACCTCCGCCGAATACGGCTCCATTGCCGCAGCCGGCACATTTGGCCTGCCGGAAGCGCCGGGCGGCGAGCGCAATTGGGATTATCGCGCCACATGGATCCGCGACGCATCCTTCACCATCTATGCGCTGATGCGGCTCGGCTATCTCGATGAGGCCAATGCCTTCGGCCACTGGATCAGCGATCGGACCGACCGATCCGACGGCAATATTCAGATCATGTACAATCTCGACGGCACGCGGGTGGCGCGGGAACAGTCGCTCGATCATCTTTGCGGTTATGGCGGCGCAAAGCCCGTCAGGATCGGCAATGACGCAGCCGGGCAGATCCAGCTCGATATCTACGGCGAACTGCTCGATTCCATCTATATCAGCAACAAATACGGTGGCTCGATCTCGCATGAGAACTGGCTGAGCGTCCGCAATGTCGTCGATCATGTCTGTGACGTCTGGCAGGAACCGGATGCCGGCATATGGGAAGCGCGCAGCGAGCCGCAGGAACACCTGCATTCCCGCCTCATGTGCTGGGTCGCCGTCGATCGTGCCCTGCGCCTTGCCCAGAAGCGCTCGCTGGCAGCCCCCTTCGGCCGCTGGGTGGAAACCCGCAACGCGATCACCGAGGATATCTGGGAGAATTTCTGGAACGAGGAACACGGCCATTTCGTCCATGCAAAGGGCGGCACGGAACTGGATGCCTCGATGCTGATGATGCCGCTCGTCCGCTTTACCAGCGCCACTGATCCGAAATGGCTGGCGACACTAGACGCCATCTCCCGCGAACTCGCCGACGACAGCCTCGTGATGCGCTACAAATGGGAGGATGCACTGGAGGGGCGCGAAGGTTTCTTCGGCGCCTGCTCATTCTGGTATGTCGAATGCCTCGCCCGCGCCGGGCGTCTGCGCGAAGCAGAAATCCATATGGAAAAGCTGCTGCTCTTCGGCAATCACTTGCAGCTCTATGCAGAGGAGTTCGATCCGCGCGGCGAGTTTCTGGGCAATTTCCCGCAGGCCCTCACCCACCTCGCCCTGATCAGCGCCGCCTTTTATCTCGACGGCGCCCTGGACGGCAAATTCCGGGAATGGCGGCCTTAAGCCGCTTCCGACCGAACATTGCCGATCACATCGATCAGACCGTTGACGATCTTTTCGACCTGATCGCGATCGTCGCCTTCCGCCATTACGCGGATCAGTGGCTCGGTGCCGGAGGGGCGAATGACGAGACGGCCCTTGGAGCCAAGCTCGGCTTCCGCATCGGCAATGGCCTGACGGACCATGCTGTCCTCCAGCGGCTTGCCACCGGAGAAGCGGACATTCTTCAGAAGCTGCGGCACAGGCTCGAAGCGGCGGCAAACTTCGCTGACAGGACGACCAAGCTTCTTGACGCAGGCAAGGATTTGCAGTGCTGCAACAAGCCCGTCGCCGGTCGTGCCGAAATCCGACAGAACGATATGACCGGACTGTTCACCACCGACATTGAAATCATGGTTGCGCATATGCTCGACGACATAACGGTCGCCGACCTTGGTACGCGCCAGCGTCAGCCCCTTGTCGTCAAGGAAGCGCTCAAGGCCGAGATTGGACATGACCGTCGCGACGATGCCGCCGCCCGTCAGACGCTCTTCCTGCGCCCAGCTTTCGCCAATGACGGCCATCAGCTGGTCGCCATCGATGATCTCGCCGTTTTCGTCAACGATGATCACGCGGTCCGCATCGCCATCAAGCGCGATGCCGATATCGGCGCGCACTTCGTGCACCTTCTTCTGCAGGCTTTCCGGCGCAGTCGAACCGCAGCCGAGATTGATATTGGTACCATTCGGCTCGTTGCCGATCGTCACCACTTCTGCGCCGAGTTCCCAAAGGGCGAGCGGCGCCACCTTGTATGCCGCGCCATTGGCGCAGTCGATCGCAACCCGAAGACCATGTAGCGTTACATCGCGCGGCAGCGTACGCTTGGCCTGCTCGATATAACGATAGATATCGCCTTCAACGCGCTTTGCCCGGCCGATATCGGCGGATTTGGCAAGCTGCGCGTGCAGATCGCTGTCGAGCAGATCCTCAATCCGCATCTCCAGCTCATCGGAAAGCTTGTAACCGTCGGGCCCGAACAGCTTGATGCCATTATCCTCGAACGGGTTGTGGGATGCGGAAATCATCACGCCGACATCCGCCCGCAGCGAACGCGTCAACATGGCAACGGCTGGGGTGGGGATCGGGCCAAGCAGGAAGACATCGAGGCCTGCAGCGGTAAAACCGGCCACCAGGGCATTTTCGAGCATGTAGCCCGAAAGGCGGGTATCCTTGCCGATCACAACGCGGTGGCGATGGCTGCCGTTTCTGAAAATCGTCCCGACCGCAATGCCGACCCGCATAGCGAGGTCAGGGGTCATCGGGAATACATTCGAATGTCCACGGATACCATCGGTACCGAAATAGCGGCGTGCCATGTAATCTCCTTCGTCATCGCGCGATCCGCGCGCTGCGGGTGGGTATCAACCAATGGGCCCGCTGCCGCGTCATTTGGGATCGGCATTCATACGGCTATTGCCACAGTCGCGGGGCGCAAGCACGTCAATTAGCGTCAAAGCCGATCATATGCCGTGACCGGATAAACCATCGTTAACATAAAAGACCGCCGCGGACGGGTTCCACGGCGGTCCTTGTAACTCAGTAAAATTGCCTCAATGCGGCTGCGGCTCGAGACCCGCCTCGGGCTCTCCGCCCTTCGGCTCGTCCTTCTTGGCACCGGTCGACGGTACGGCCGAACCACGGCTCGGGGTCGAATCATCGCCAAGATCACGAGCAGGCTTTTCGCCCTTCAGCAGCGCCTTGATCTCTTCACCGGTCAGCGTCTCGTATTCCAGCAGACCTTCCGCGATCGCCACGAAGCCATCGTGATGATCGGTAAGGATCTTGCGGGCTTCCTGATAGGCTTCGTCGATCAGGCGACGCACTTCTGTATCGATCTTCTGAGCTGTCGCTTCCGAAACATTCTTCGACTGCGACACCGAATGACCGAGGAAGACTTCCTGCTGGTTCTCACCGTATGCGACCTGACCGAGAACGTCGGAGAAGCCCCACTGGGTAACCATGGCGCGGGCAAGCTTGGTAGCCTGCTCGATATCCGAGGATGCGCCCGAGGTGATGTTTTCCTTGCCGAACGTGAGTTCCTCGGCAACGCGGCCACCCATCATGATGACGAGGCGCGAGACCATCCACTTGTAGCTCATCGAATAGCGGTCGCCTTCCGGCAACTGCATCACCATGCCAAGTGCGCGACCACGCGGAATGATCGTCGCCTTGTGCAACGGATCGGCAACCGGAACCTTGAGCGCCGTAATGGCGTGGCCGGCTTCGTGATAGGCGGTAAGCTTCTTTTCCGCTTCGGTCATGGCAGACGAGCGGCGTTCCGCGCCCATCATGATCTTGTCCTTGGCGTCTTCGAATTCCTGCATGGTGACAAGACGCTTGTTACGGCGCGCAGCCATCAGGGCAGCTTCGTTCACGAGGTTCATCAGGTCGGCACCTGAGAAGCCGGGCGTACCGCGAGCCAGAACCTTGAGGTCGACATTCGGAGCCAAAGGCACGTTGCGGGCATGCACCTTGAGGATGCGCTCGCGGCCGACGATATCCGGGTTCGGCACCACGACCTGACGGTCGAAACGGCCCGGACGCAGCAGCGCGGGATCGAGAACGTCGGGACGGTTGGTGGCAGCGATCAGGATGACGCCTTCATTGGCTTCAAAGCCGTCCATCTCGACAAGAAGCTGGTTGAGCGTCTGTTCGCGTTCGTCGTTGCCACCGCCAAGACCGGCACCACGATGGCGACCGACAGCGTCGATTTCGTCGATGAAGATGATGCAGGGCGCATTCTTCTTGGCCTGTTCGAACATGTCGCGGACACGGGACGCGCCGACACCGACGAACATCTCAACGAAATCCGAACCGGAAATGGTGAAAAACGGCACATTGGCTTCGCCGGCAACCGAACGGGCAAGAAGCGTCTTACCCGTGCCCGGAGGGCCGACGAGCAGCACACCGCGCGGAATACGACCACCGAGACGCTGGAACTTCTGCGGGTCGCGCAGGAACTCCACGATTTCCTCAAGATCCTGCTTGGCTTCATCGACGCCGGCAACGTCTTCAAACGTCACGCGACCATGCGCTTCCGTGAGCAGCTTGGCCTTGGACTTGCCGAAGCCCATCGCGCCACGCGAGCCGCCCTGCATCTGGCGCATGAAGAACAGCCAGACACCGAGGATCAAGAGCATCGGCAACAGTGTACCGAGATAGCTCAGGAACCCGGACGAGCCGTCCGTTTCGGGGCGCGCGACGATCGTGACGTTCTTTTCCTGCAGACGCGACATCAGCGAGTCGTCGATCACAGGCGAATAGGTCTGGAAGTTCTGGCCGTTCTCGGCATAGGTGCCCATGACACGGTTGCCCGTCACCACGACATCGCGAACACGGCCCGAATCCACATCCTTCAGGAACTGCGAATAGGGAACATCGCGGGAACTGGTTTGCGACGGTGCCGTCTGGAACATGCTGAACAATGCGATCAGCAATAGGGCTATGATAGCCCAGAGGGCAAAATTACGAAAGTTTGGGTTCATCGAACTCCCCGGACTGCCATTGCGGCCGCTCAGGCGGCCACCTTTTCTGGTCCATAACATAAGGTTGCGTAACGCCCTTGCCAAGGCGAGGCGGCGCCTCCGTTTAGCTTTTCCGTTCGAAAACCTTAATCGGAATAGCGGGAAGCGCGTCGCATCCGAACAAAAGCGCAAGCTCGCAGCCGAGATTAAGCTGAAACTGCGGCAAAAAACGGTCATAAGGAGAAAGGATCGGCTCGACGATCACACTCGCTTTATCGATCGTGACCGATGATGCAAGAACAGGACGGATATCGGGCAACACGGTCATGGCCCGCATGGCGACAGCCGGCGGCGCATCGGGAAACATGATAGTGGCCACACGGCGCTCGGCAGCTGTCGGGCCGATCTGGATGGCCACCTCGCTTAGATTTTCAATCCGATAGCGCTCATCCCAGCTTTGCGTTTGTCCTTTTAGAATCTCAATCGCCGTGAGGTCGCGATTTTCGCGATGCAGGAAGAGGCCTTCGCGCCTGACGTCGAAAATCACGCGTCCTGCCGTCATCCGTCCCATCACGCGCCGATCGAGCATCGCCATGACTCGATCCATCGTCGCCGATGCAGGCAGGTATTGGCGTCCGCCCAGGATGGCCGCAAGATTTGCCAGCAAGTGTCGAAGTATCTCGGGCTGCTCGTTCATAAATTCAGGCGAAAGCTGGGCGAGAACGCCGTGGGTGACCCGCAAATAGCGGCGAGCAAGATCTGCCGCGTCATCCGCAAGCTGGCACCGCCGCCGGGCAGCCAACTGAATGGTCTCAACAGGCATGTCAAATTGATCCGCGAGCCCCTCCCTCACACGGACACGTTCATAGTGGTGATCGCTATTGCTGGGATCGTCGATCCACCCCCTGCCCGACTGCCGCAGATAATCTCTAATGGCTTCACGCCGCGTCGTCAGAAACGGACGCATCAGCCAGCAACGGCGATCGAGCAACACCGCTTCAGCCATGCCGGCCAGGCCGAGATTGGCATCGGCTTCGCTGCGGCTGGCCCGCATGGCAACTGTCTCGATCTGGTCATCGAGCGTATGGCCCGTAACGATGACATCCGCACCGAACCTGTCGGCAGCCTCCACCAGCAGCCGGTAGCGTGCCTCCCTAGAGGCAGCCGAAATGCCCGAATTGGGCTTCTCGCCAGACCAGCGGAGGATGACGTGAGGAATAGCCAGCTCTGCGCATTGACGTGAAACCGCCTCGGCTTCACTCGCGGCCTCCGCCCTAAGCGCGTGGTCGATGGTTGCGGCAACGAGCGAGTGCCCCATCGCCTTTTCCGCGGCGAGCATACCGTGGAGGCTGAGAAGCAGGCCAGTCGAATCACTCCCGCCAGAAACGGCGACAAGGATACGGCATGGCTCTCTCAGCCTGTCGAGAAACGATTGCACCGCCTCCCGCGGAGACAAGGAGCGATCCTTAAGCACAGCCACGATAGACCCGCTTAGCAGCCGAGGCGCTTCTGCTCGCTGCTCACCTTGGAAAGCACAGCCTTGGCCGCACTTGGATAGCGGCGCGGAACTTCCTTGAGTGTGGCGCAGGCGGTCTCATTGTTATCGAGCGCGGCAAGCGACATGCCGAGCTTCAGCAGCATTTCAGGAGCCTTCGGCGATTTGCCATAGGTCTGGTGCGCATTGAGGAAGGTTTTAGCCGCCTCGTTATATTTGGCTTGGGAATATTGTGCCTCGCCGAGCCAGAAATTCGCGTCAGGCAGGCGGCTGCTCTTGGGGTAAGCCGTAATGTAGCTGGTGAACTCGGTTTCGGCGAGCTTGTAGTCACCCGTCAGCACATGGTCATAGGCGATCTTGTAGGCATCGCTTTCGCTGCCGAGCGAGGCGGTCTGCTGGGGATCGCGACCTGCACGGGGAGATCCCGTGTCGACGCCGGGAAGAGCCGACGAATTGCGAGCATTGTCGTTGCGGCTCGTACCGATCGGGTTGCCGTTCTGATCGAATTCCATCGAACCGAGCGTGGTCGGCGCCGGCGCGGAATTGCCCTGCTGGGCACCGCCGCCATTGTCGGATGGCGTCTCGATGATGCGGGAAATATCGTCGCCACCGGCAGGGGCGGTCTGAGAGGACGACGAGGAGGAAGGGCGGTTGGACGCCACGGCCGGTTGCCCGCCCGTGTCGCCCAAATCGCTTCTCTTCTTCTTTTCCAGCTCCTGGAAGCGGAATTCGTTATCTTCCTGCGTCTTGCGCAGTTGTTCCTGCATCTGCAGCAACTGATAGCTCATTTCCTCGATCCGGCCGTTGAGCTGCCGGATTTCTTCCTGGAGCTGCTGGCTACGAACGGCATCATTGCTCTGCGCCAGGATCACCTGCCCCTGTTCGGGCTGTGCCTTTTGCGGAGCGCTCTGCTCGCCCTGGAAGAGTTTCGGCAATGAAAATTGGAAGGCACCAGCCGGTCCTGCCATTGCCGCCAGCCCTAGCATTGCTGCCAAGACAATTTTCTTCATGTCGTTCGTCCTGCTTCTCTCTGATTTGCGTCGGGATGACGCGAGACGGATTTTTCTTACCTGCCGCCAAAAAGCAACCAAGCCGTCATTCAAAATCTAGGGAATCGGGGCCAAACTAAGGAAAAACAAAAAAGGTGGCCGAAAGACCACCTTTTCTAACGTAATTGTCATCTTCGTCGAGGCTAAAGCCCCCGCCGAGATTACATGCCGGCGCCACCGAGAACGGTAACGGCGCGGCGATTCTGCGACCAGCAGGAGATGTCGTCGCAAACGGCGACCGGACGTTCCTTGCCGTAGGAAATGGTCTTGATGCGGTTGGCCGGTACGCCGCGCGAAGCAAGATATTCCTTGGTGGAGGCTGCGCGGCGTGCGCCGAGAGCCAGGTTGTATTCGCGGGTACCGCGTTCGTCGGCATGGCCTTCGACGGTGATCGCGTAGTTCGGGTAACGGCCGAGCCACTGAGCCTGACGGTCGAGCGTCTGCTGGGCGTCCGCGCGGATCGAGGTCGAGTCGGTGTCGAAGAAGATGCGGTCGCCGACATTGACGGTGAAGTCCTGCGTCGAGCCCGGCGTGGCCGAACCCGCACCGCCAAGACCAAGTTCGCCTGCGCTGTTGGGCAGGTTCTTCTTGTTGGCGCAGCCGGCGAGCGCCAGCGCAAGCGTGAGCGCGATGACGGCTGGGTTGCGAGCGAGGTTCTGCATGCGGCTCATCGCCTGGGTATCAGTGCGGCTCATGGCCGGTCTCTCCTTGGATCATGAAATTCAGAGTTGCCAGACTCTAACCTAATTGAGTTAACCATGTTCAAATGCGTATGGTTAACCAAACCTTTCGGTGTCCCGTATCTGCCCCATTCCCGCGAGATTGGGGCAGGAAAGAGGCAAGTTTGCCTCACTCTTGATTGCAGTCTTTCACACAACAGCACCCTGTGCTTCCGACTATTCGAGCAGCGGCGACCAAGCCGGGTCCGAACCGTAGGACGGCGTCTTGACCATCTGCTCGTTATAGCCGGTCAGGTCGATCGAATAGAGTTGCGGACCGCCGGCACCCGCACCCTGACGGAAGAACATCAGCACGCGGCCGTTCGGTGCCCAGGTTGGGCCTTCATTGTGGAAGCCTGAAGTCAGGATACGCTCGCCCGAACCGTCCGGCTTCATCACGCCGATCGAGAACTTACCGCCCGACTGCTTGGTAAAGGCGATCAGATCGCCGCGCGGAGACCAGACCGGCGTCGAATAGGAACCGTCACCGAACGAAATGCGGTTCTGTCCGGAACCATCAGCATTCATCACGTAAATCTGAGGCCGTCCGCCACGGTCGCTTTCAAATGCGATACGCTGGCCATCCGGCGCATAGGACGGGCTGGTATCGATCGCAGCCGTCGAGGTCAGGCGCGTGGTCGTGCGGGATCTCAGGTCCATCGTATAGATGTTGGAATTGCCTTCCTGCTGAAGGCTCATGATGACCTTCTGGCCATCGGGAGAGAAGCGCGGCGAGAAGGTCATGCCAGGGAAGTTACCCACGACTTCGCGCTGTCCGGTTTCCAGCTGCAGCAGATAGACGCGCGGCTGGTTGCCTTCGAACGACATGTAGGTGACTTCCTGACGGCTCGGCGAGAAGCGCGGCGTCAGAACGATGTCCTTGGCGTTGGTCAGCATGCGGACGTTGAAACCGTCCTGGTCCATGATCGCAAGCTGACGCTGGCGGGCGGTCTTCGGACCGTTTTCGGATACGAAGACGACGCGGGTATCGAAATAGCCCTTTTCGCCGGTAATGCGCTCGTAGATCGCATCAGCGATAATATGCGCCAAGCGACGCCAGTTGTCAGGCTGGGTGAAGAACTGCTGGCCGGTCATCTGCTGGCCGGCATAGGTGTCCCACAGGCGGAACTCGGCGCGAAGGCGGCCATCACCTTCGCGGGTCACACGGCCGACGACCAGCGCCTGAGCGTTGATCGCCGTCCAGTCCTGGAAGCGCGGTGCCTTGTTCGGATCGGAAATCTTCTCGATGAACGCCGCCTTGTTCACCGGGGCGAACAGGCCGGAGCGCTGCAGGTCGGCAGCGACCACCTGGGCGATCTGCGCACCGAGATCATTGTTGGACTGAAAGTCCGTGATCGCAATCGGCAATGGCTGGACATTGCCCTTGTTGATGTTGATTTCCACCGCCGCATGGGCCGGAGCGGAAACCGTCATCGCCATTCCGGCAATCGCCATCATGATACCGATGAGGGAACGTTTGATCATATCGCTAAAGCCTCTCAGCTATTTGTTTCTCTAGAGCCCCAGATCACTGGGGTCGAAATTGACGGCGACTTCGCTCCAGGCGTCGTATTTCTCGGCCGGCAGGCCCTTGAATGGCTGCGACTTCAAGACCGCGCGCAAGGCGCCGCCTTCCATCGTCCGGCGCGCCATCGAGGAGCCGCCGTTCGAAGTGACCTCCGGCTCGCCGATGATCATTCCCGACTTGTCGAGCCTGAACGTCACCCTGATCACCATGCCCTGCAATCCTTCGATGCCGGCGATCGTCGACCAGTTGTTCTGGATCTGGCCGCGCAGAGCATCCATCTCGCTAAGGCTCAGCTTCGCGCCGGTGGAAGGCTTGGTGCTACCGGTGGATGCCGGCGAGGTAGAGCGCTTCGCACCGCCGCCGGAGGATTCCTGCTTGTTGAGCAGCGAAGCGATCTCGTCTGCATTAAAATCGCTCTTCTGCGAAGAGGAAGATTTGGCCGTTTCCTGCTTCTTGCCTTCCTTCTTGTCGGTCGGCTTTGTGGTCTCGGCAGGCTTCGTCTCGGGCTTTTTCTCGACAGGTTTTTCGACGGGTTTCTCAACCGGCTTTGCCTGTTCCTTCGGCGGCTCCGGCTTCGGCTTGGCGGCCGGCAGCGGAATGGAAGACGGAAGCGGCATTTCCTCCGCCTGGGTCTGTGCGGGCGCAGGCGTCGGTTCCGGCGCCGGAGTGGGTTCCGGCTTCGGTGGCGTCGGCTCTGGCTTCTGCTGCGGAAGTGCTGCCATCTCTGTCGGCTTCGGCGCGGTTTCTTCCGGCACGATATCCTTGACTTCGTTCTGCTCGGGCGTCGGCGTCGGTGTCGGGCGTTCGGCCGGTTTCGGTGCAGCCGCAGCCTCCACCTGCACCGGTCTCTTGGCCGGTGTCGGCGGTGTTTTCAGATCGACGTCGTTTTCGCCCGCATTTTCGGCGCCTTCGACGATCTTCTGATTAGTGGTCGGCTTGGCAGCAGGCTTTTCGAGCATGGGCGCCGTCTTGTCGCCCTGCATCATCATCGTCATATCTTCGATCGGCACGATGTCGACGGGCAACGCCTCGACATCGGCCACGGTCATCGGCGCCGGCGCGCTAAGCGAAACCATCGCCCAGGTCAGAACCAGCGTATGAAGAACCAGCGATGTGCCGAGACTTCCCTTCATGGCAGCCGATTACCTGTCCTGTTCCTGAAGGGTAACGAGGCCGATATTCTTGTAACCGGCAGCAGAAATACGGGCCATGACCTTCATCACGACGCCATAGGCGGCAGCCGTATCGCCACGCACATAGATACGCTCGTTGTAACCGGTCGTGGCAATCGCCTCCAGCTTCGGCACGACTTCATCGATCGCGATCGCTGTTTCCTGCAGATAGATCTCGCCCGTCGGATTGACGGAAATGGTGATCGGCTGGGTATCGGAATTCATCGCCTTCGCCTGCGTTTCCGGCAGGTCGATCGGCACGCCGACGGTCATCATCGGTGCAGCGACCATGAAGATGATCAGAAGCACCAGCATGACGTCGACAAGCGGCGTCACGTTGATTTCGCTGATGGCACCGCCACGACGGCGACCGCGACGTCCGCGGCGACCGCCACCCGATGCATTCGCTCCTCCAGCTGACATGCCCATGATCTAGCTCTCCTTCGTCGCGCGGCTTATTGCGCGGCCTGGCGCGGCTGCAGCTTCTCGTCGATCTGACGAGACAGGATGGCCGAGAATTCGTCGGCAAAGCCTTCCATGCGGGAATTGAGCTTGCTCGCTTCGGCCATGAACTTGTTGTAGGCGATGACCGCCGGGATAGCGGCCACGAGACCGATCGCGGTGGCAAGCAGCGCCTCGGCAATACCGGGAGCAACGACCGCAAGATTGGTCGACTTCGAACCGGCAATCGCCTGGAACGAGGTCATGATACCGACAACCGTACCGAAGAGACCGATGAACGGACCGGCAGAACCGATCGTGGCGAGCGATCCGAGGCGCGCCTCATAGGCTTCGCCTTCGCGTGCCATCGTCACGTCCATTGCCCTGTCGATACGCATCTGCAGACCAATCGGCGAACGAGCACCGCGCTCGAAACTTTTCTTCCACTCGCGCATGGCGGCGACGAAGATGGCGGCAAGCCCGTTGTTCTGGCGCTCGCCGAGCGTGCGGTAAAGCTCTTCCAGCGACTGGCCCGACCAGAAGACCTGCTCGAATTGGTCGAACTGCTTACGTGCCTTGGAGAAGCTCACATACTTGTCGAGCACGATCGCCCAGGTCCAGACCGACGCACCGATCAGACCGATCATGACCAGCTTGACGATAAGTCCTGCCTGCATGAAAAGCGCCCACAGACTGACGTCGTGCGTCGCGGCTTCCAAAGCTACCTGTTCCATCAACTATCCCCGAATCCAAACGCCCGGTATGGTGACCGGGCGGGTTCCAAAGCGCATGCTCGCGAATATCTGTCTGACCACCGAGAGCGCAGCCCTAACCCCAAGATGTCCTGAGTTTTCTGCTTGGCTTCTCGCCTTCAAATTTGGTCAAAGGAAGGCGTGCGTTGCACAAATTCCTCAGGTCTGAGTAAGACAACATTATCGTTAATAATGCGTTACAACACCGCACCCCATCCCTCTGAAACGACTCGACAATTGAGCAGAGTTCTCTGCCGGCCATTCGAGTGGTGCCGGCGCAAGATATGCAGGCGCACAACCACCGGCAGGTTGAGTGCGCCTGCTGCTTTGGCTATCGATCGCGATATTCCCGCCCCGCCTTCTGGCGGCCTCGCGCAACTTGGCGCCGAATTTCAAAGAGGAATAAATGCTTGTTTTTAAAAGCGGCCTTGTTGGTACCGCTCTCCTATCCGTGTTCGTGATTTCACCCGCCGCCGCCAAGGATATCCCGCCGAGAACAGCCGGCCTCTGGCTCCTCAAGGCCGACGACAACCCGTTCGCGGATTGGTCGATGTGCATCGACGAGACCACGAACGACTTTCTGGATACTGATGTCTGGGATAATTTCGCCAATGAGTGCAAGGTAACGGGTTCCAGCACCCGTAAATCATCGGGCAAGATCGACGCCACCTGTAAGCTGACAGATAAAACTGACGCCAAACTTCAGGTCACGTTTTCGGGAGATTTCAAGACCGGCTACAGCTTCGAATCAGTCACCCGGTTCGTGAACGCGCTCGGCAAGACCAATACGCTTTCTGCCAATGCCAAGGTTACCTATGCCGGAAAATGCCCGACTGAACTCAAGCCGGGCATGAAGAAGATGACCAAGAGCGGCCTCATTCTCCGCCCGTGAACAGCGAGACCTGGACGATAGGCATGGCGTGCTTAAGCGCCATGCCCCAGAAATTTCTCGGCGATCGTCTCCGGCAACCGCCGGGGCCGCCCATGCTTGTTGATCACCGCGATCACCACCTTTGCTGCGATCAGCAGCGTGTCGCCACGGCGGATTTCCTGGGTCAGCACCATCTTGGCGCCACCGGCCTTCTCCGTCGCGGTGGTAATTGTCAGGACATCATCCATCCGCGCCGGCTGTTTGAAGTCGATTTCCATCCGATGGACGACGAACACGAGCCCCTCCTCGTCGGCAGCCAGAAGCGCGCTCTGCTCGCAACCCAGGCAGCGCAGATAGTCGGTCCGACCCCTTTCAAGGAAGTGCAGGTAACGCGCGTGATAGACGACGCCGGAAAAGTCGGTGTCCTCGTAATAGACACGCTGCACAAGGCGATGTCCATGATCGGTCAACTCGCCGGAAAGGAGAAAATTATCGCTATGCATAGGGCTTGCCTTGGAAAAACCTTATCGTCCTCTGGATATTGGCAGCATACCGCCCCACTATCCAACGGGCGTCATATTTCCTCCCTAACAGGAAAAAATCAGAACACCACTGGAGATTTTTTATGAAGATTGCAGTCATGGGCGGCGACGGTTTCATCGGATGGCCTACATCCCTTCACCTGTCCCATGCGGGCCATGAGGTCCATATTCTCGACAATCTTTCCCGTCGCTGGATCGATACCGAACTCGGCGTTCAATCGCTGACCCCGATGGATTCGATACAGGAACGCACCCGTATCTGGCATGCCGAAACCGGCCGTCGCATCCATTTCAACCTCATCGATCTCGCCAAGGATTATGAGCTTCTGAAGAACTGGCTCGCGGAACACCGCCCGGACGCGATCGTGCATTTTGCCGAACAGCGCGCAGCCCCCTATTCGATGAAGAGCGACCGCCATAAGAACTACACGGTCAACAACAACGTCAACGCCACGCACAATCTGCTGAACGCGCTGGTCGAGCTCGATCTCGACACCCACCTCGTCCATCTCGGCACGATGGGCGTCTACGGTTATTCGACGGTCGGCGCAGCCATCCCCGAAGGATATCTGCCGGTCGGCATCGAGACGATGAGCGGCGAAACGGTCTCCCAGGAAATTCTCTACCCGTCCAATCCCGGCTCGATCTACCACATGACCAAGTGCCTGGATCAGCTTCTCTTTGCCTTCTATGCCAAGAACGACCGCATGCGGATCACCGATCTGCATCAGGGCATCGTCTGGGGCACCCATACGGAACAGACGCGCATCCATGAGCAACTGATAAATCGCTTTGATTATGATGGGGATTACGGGACGGTCTTGAATCGTTTTCTCATCCAGGCGGCAATCGGGTATCCGCTTACCGTACATGGCACCGGCGGCCAGACCCGCGCCTTCATCCACGTGCAGGATTCGGTTCGCTGCATCGAGATCGCGCTCAACAATCCCCCTGCCCGCGGCGGCCGTGTCGAAATCTTCAACCAGATGACCGAGACCCACCGTGTCCGTGATCTGGCCGAGATGATTTCGAAGATGACCGGCGCCAAGATCGCCTGGCTGCCCAATCCGCGCAAGGAAGCACCGGAAAACGATCTTGTGGTAAAGAACGAGAAGTTCATCGAACTCGGCCTCAAGCCGACAACGCTTGGCGAAGGCCTGCTTGCCGAAATCGTCGACGTTGCGAAGAAATACGCCTACCGCGTTGATCGCAGCCGCGTTCCAGCCGTCTCCGCCTGGACTAAGGATATCGCCGCAACGGTCGAACGTGATCCGGAAGGAAAGCGGCTGAAGTCCGTATCCTGAGGCTGAACGAAGAATGCGGCAGCAGCTTTGTCTGCCGTCATCCTCGGGCTTGTCCCGAGGATGACGACCGGATGGCTTAGGAGAACCACCTAGAACCATGAAAAACGCCTTCGTCACGCTCGTGACCAACGCCGACTACGTGAAGGGAGCAACCGCCCTCGTCCATTCACTGCGCCATACGGGGACGACAGCCGACATTGTCATCCTCCACACCGGCGCAGTCGATACTGAAACGCTGAACGGCCTCCGGTCACTCGGCTGCCGCCTCGTCCCCGTCGAACACTTACCCCTCTCCGACGCCTTCAACGATCGCCATGCGCGAAAAAACCTGCATGGCGCAGCTCCGTTCACCAAGGGCCGCAAACCCGACTTCCACACCCCGCTCGACAATTTCTGCAAGCTACGCCTCTGGCAGCTCACCGAATACCGCACCGTGGTCTTCCTCGATGCCGACGTGATCGTGCTGAAAAATATCGACAAGCTGTTCGATTACCCTGAATTTTCAGCAGCCCCGAACGTCTATGAGAGCCTTGCCGATTTTCACCGGCTGAATTCCGGCGTCTTCGTCGCAAAACCCTCGCTCGGCACGTTCGAGCGGATGCTGACGGCGCTGGATCAGCCAGACACTTTCTGGCGGCGCACCGACCAGACGTTTCTGGAAACCTTCTTCCCCGACTGGCACGGACTGCCGGTCACCATGAACATGCTGCAATATGTCTGGTTCAACATGCCCGCCCTATGGGATTGGAAAAGCATCGCAATCCTGCATTACCAATATGAAAAGCCGTGGGAGACGGACCACGCCAAGACGGAAATTCTGCGCCCACTGATAGACCTCTGGCATGCGTTCCATGAGGGCCGCAACATCCCGGAGATCTCCACCCTCTCCGGTCCGCAACTTCCAAAGCCCGGAGATCCAGCGTGAAAGTGCTGGTCTCCGGTGGAACGGGGCTTGTCGGCCGCTACATCGTCAACGGTTTGCTGGAGGCCAGGCACACGGTCGTGGTCGGCGCCCGCAAACCACCGCCGCAGGGCTTTTTCGCGCAGCTGATCGCGTTTCGGTCTTTGCAGCTTGATCCAAAGCTTGACCAGAACGGCGCATTCGAAGACGTCGACGCCTTCATACACGCCGCCTTTGACCACCTGCCCGGACGGTATCGGGGTGGCGAAGGCCAAGACCCAAAACGCTTTCAGCGGTTGAACCTTGATGGCTCGGTAAAGCTTTTCGAAACCGCGAAAAGCGCAGGCGTCAAGCGCGTAGTATTCCTCTCAAGCCGAGCCGTTTATGATGGGCTCCCACCCGTCACCAGGCTCACGGAAGATCTGCCACTCTGCCCCAACTCTCTTTACGGCGAGATCAAGCTCGCATGCGAACGGGCGCTCAGCGCCCTCTCCGGTCCGGATTTCATCACGGCATCCTTGCGCGCGACGGGCATCTATGGGGAACTTCGCCCCAACAAATGGGACGATCTCATTGCGGATGCACTGGCCGGCAGGCCAATTGCGCCACGCGCGGGTACGGAAGTCCACGGAGCGGACGTCGCTCAGGCTGTCCGGCTGATGTTGGAATTGGATGCATCATCCGTCAACGGACAAAACTTCAACCTTTCCGACGTCACCGTCGACACCAGAACCATCCTGGAGAAGCTCGGTCTATCAGCTCAGATGGTGGCTTTTACAGCACTTTCCGCAAACGTGATGGATACCGAAAAAATCCGCCGCATCGGCTGGCAGCCCGGTGAAATGCGGCGGTTCAAGGAGACTATGAAGATATTGGCTCGCCAATATCGCGGCGATCACTGATGATGTGAGGCATGTCGCTGGACATTGCCGTCGCCTCCATGCCGGCTCGCCTGCCGCTTATCCTTCTTCCGGGCCTCGATGGTCTTCGCCTGTTCTTCAGCCCATTTTTGCCCAGCGTCACCGCCCCATAAAAGCCAGGCGATATAGCCGGTCGACGGCTCTTCATCATTGCCGAAATTCTCGGCGCGCTTGTCAACCTTGTGCCGGGCGAAATAGCTCACCATTCTTTTCACAGTAAGATCGGAAAGCGGCTTGCGGTGCTGCAGGTCACGGGCGCGGGCAATACCGACAGTCGTTCCGCCACGCCGGAATTTTGCCCTGAATTTCAGCCCTTTTTCTGCGGCAGATGCCACCTCTGCCGGTGGACGATTATCGAGCTCCCTGTCAGTCATGGGTCTTTTTCACCTCCGACTGACTTTTCAGAACTTTCGCGCCACTATCCTGTTCGATCAGAAACGCCGGCTCCTTGCTATCCGCCTTGCGCTTGATCGTTTTTCCCTTGATTCGACGCTCGATATCCTGCGTGAATTTCCGGGTAACCTTGCCTTCCGCCTTGGAGCGCCCCCACCTCCATTCGACTTCGTTTCCGACATGGATCTTCTGCATGCATGGCTCCTTTCATTCCAAGGGGAACTCAAGGAGCCGGATGATGTTCCAAAATCAGTCTTTCAGATCGAGGTCGCCATCCCGCTGAACGACATGACGCGGAGAACTCGGCAAGTTTTCGATCTCCTCAGCGATGAAATAAGGCGGGATATCGAGTTTTTTGAGCGAAGCCGTTGTCGCCGGCACCCACTTGAACTCGAGTTCGTGGCTATCAATCACCCGGTGTACGATGTCGGTCGGGTGGAATGGAACGCTCTCAGGCAGTTCCATGCGGTAATAGAAGCCCAGCTCGTGCCAGTCCTTTTCCTCATAATGGAAGAAATTCTCGACCACCCAGAGAAGTGGACCGATCTTGGCCGTCACGCCGAGTTCCTCGACCATTTCCCGGGCAAGTGTCTCTTCGGAGGTTTCACCCATTTCCGCACGTCCGCCCGGAAACGTCCAGAAACTCTCGTGAACCGCACGATGCACGAGAACATGCCCATCCCGAAACGCTAGTCCGGCGATGCGCATCTGAAAGATACGCTTGGGCTTGAACTTCATGCGGATGCGAAGATCCTGCGGCTTTTCCTTCTTACTCATCTTCCAGGCTCATGCGGAACTGCGCCGCTTCCATATCCTTCGGCGGCTGCAGGCCGAGATGTTTCCAGGCAACGGCAGTGAGTACGCGCCCACGCGGCGTGCGCTGAATAAAGCCCTGCTGGATCATATAGGGTTCGATAATATCCTCGATCGCATCCCGCGGCTCGGAAAGGCCGGCCGCAATCGTCTCGATCCCGACCGGCCCGCCGGCAAAATTCACTGCGATCATGTTGAGATAACGTTTGTCGAGTTGATCGAACCCGGCATGGTCGACATTGAGGCGGACAAGCGCCTCGTCGGCGATTTCCTTGGTCACTGCTTCCGCGCGTGCCACTTCCGCGAAATCGCGCACGCGGCGCAGAAGACGCCCGGCAATACGCGGCGTACCGCGGGCACGGCGTGCGATTTCACGAGCGCCGTCATCCGTCATCTTCAGCCCCATCAGTCGCGCCCCGCGGCGAACGATGCCTTCGAGCTCCTCGACCGTATAGAAGGAAAGACGCACCGGAATGCCGAAACGATCGCGCAGCGGCGTGGTCAAAAGGCCGATACGGGTGGTCGCGGCAACAAGCGTGAATTTCGAAAGATCGATCTTCACCGAACGCGCCGCTGGTCCCTCGCCGATGATCAGATCGAGCTGAAAATCCTCCATGGCGGGGTAGAGAATTTCCTCGACCGCCGGATTGAGCCGGTGGATTTCGTCGATGAACAGCACGTCACGTTCTTCGAGATTGGTCAGAAGCGCCGCAAGATCCCCCGCCTTGGCGATGACCGGACCGGAAGTCGATCGGAAATTGACTCCCAGTTCCTTCGCCATGATCTGCGCCAGCGTCGTCTTACCCAGCCCCGGCGGGCCGACGAACAGAACGTGATCCAGCGCCTCACCGCGGTTCTTCGCCGCCTCGATGAAGATCTTCAAGTTGGCGCGCGCTTCCGCCTGTCCGGTAAATTCGTCCAGTGATTGCGGGCGCAGAGCCGTATCGAGATCTTCGCCCCGCTTTTCCGGCGAGATGAGGCGGGTTTCATCAGTCATGAGGTATTTCCGTTCGAACCAGTTATCCAGTCAATACACGACATGGGCAGATTAGGCAGCCGCCAAGGCCGTCAGCGCGCCAGTTCCTTCAACCCCAGCCTGATCAGCTTGGCGCTATCCGCCCCCTCGCCCGCCGTCTTCAGCGCCGCAGCCACAGCATTGGCCGCCTGATCGCGCGAATAACCGAGATTGGTCAGTGCCGAAACGGCATCGGAAACAGGTGCGGAAGCAACACCCTCGCCGATCTCCTGCTTGAGACCGATATTGGCCGACGCTTCACCGGCAAAGGCAGGCGCCTTGTTCTTCAATTCAGTGACGATGCGCACCGCCACCTTCGGCCCGACACCCGGCGCACGAGAAACCGCCGTCTTGTCCTGCAGCGCGATCGCATTGGCCAGTTCGCCCGGCGTCAGCGTCGAAAGCACAGCGAGTGCCACCTTGGAACCGACGCCCTGCACGCTCTGCAACAGACTGAACCATTCGCGTTCCAACGCCGAAACGAAGCCGAACAGCTTGAACTGGTCTTCGCGCACATAGGTCTCGATAAACAGGATCGCCGCCTCGCCGACATTCAGCCGCGACAGCGTGCGTGACGAGCAGAAGGCTTCGTAACAGACGCCATGCACATCGATGAGCACATGGTCGGTGCCGATCTCGTCGATAGTGCCTTTAAGCTTGCCGATCATGTCTGGTTTCCTGAAAGAGGGTGCGTGTCGGGCGCGATAAGATCGATACCCGGAAAATAGCTGCGATAGCCGGACGGGTCGCGCGTCAGTAATGTATATCCACGGATCGTCGCATGCGCGCCGATGAGGAAATCCGGCAATATGCGATCACGCCGTCCGCCAGCCGACCGATACCGGCGAAAGGCATAGGAAGCCGCGAATGCCGCCGACCAGGGCAGGTTTTCACGAATGAACTGGTTGCGCGGCAAAAGCGCATCCACGGTTTCCAGTTCATCGTATCGATAGGAGAATTCCGAAAAGATGATCTGGTTGATCACCACGCTTCCGCGCGCCATGGCCGCCAGCAGTTGCCGGCGCGACCACTCAAGCCAGTGTGGATCACGCACCGCAAGATCGACGAGAATATTGGTATCGATGAGCGTTGTCATGCCCGTTATCGATCGCGCGTTATACGCATCAGCTCGTCGGCATCGACGGCCTGATCACCGGTCCCGCCCAGTTGATCGAGCGTGGCGATGAAACGATCAAGCCGTGCACGGTCTGCATCTGCGGTGGTTCCATGCTTGGGCGTCAGCGTAATCACGCCACCTTCCAAGCCGAAGATCACCTCGCTGTTAGGCTCGATACCGACCAGCTCGCGAAGATCCCGCGGTATGGTCACCTGCCCTTTGGACGTTACGCGCATGACCTTTCTCCTTCGAGTAAGAAAATATCTTACCATAAGAACAAGTCAAGAACAATCTCTTCGCCAGTCAGCCCGCCAGCGCCTGCCGCATCCGGTTTCCACCGCGGTTATGCGCGTGGCAGATGGCGATGGCGAGTGCGTCGGCGGCATCATCGCCCTTGAACTCCACCTTGGGCATCAGGATCTTCAGCATCATGTGGATCTGCTTCTTGTCGCCATGTCCGACGCCGATCACCGCCTTTTTCACGGCATTCGGTGCGTATTCCGAAACCGGCAATCCGGCACGGGCCGGCACCAGCATGACGACGCCGCGGGCCTGTCCCAGTTTCAGCGTCGCGACAGCGTCCTTGTTGACGAAGGTCTGCTCAACCGCTGCCTCATCCGGCTTGTAGGCATGTACGACCTCGGCCAGCCCGTCATGCAGCTGGCACAGACGTGAGGCCAGATCCATATCGCCATCCGAGGTCACGGTGCCTGAGGCGACGAACTTCAGGCTGTTGCCGATCGTGTCGATCACACCCCAGCCCGTGCGCCGAAGTCCGGGATCGATGCCGATGATTCGAATGATGTCTGCCATGTCTCACCCTACCTTCACCCACTCCTGATAGCCACCGAAATATGAACAAAACGGAAACACCGATTTTCAGCTGGTTAACACGCCGCTAACCATATGTCGCTCTACTGATAAGACCTTTGCAACGACGGCGGCTTTTCCGCGTTCTGGGTGTTCTCGAATGATACGAGAGGGAGAGAGGGCGATGTCTGAACGCCAGAGTTTGTTCATGAAGATCATGGTTCTGCTGCTGTTGCAGAACGGCCTTCTGGCTTTGATCGCATCCACTCTTTCTCCGGGCATGTCCCCCGCTATGAAGGCAACCCTGGCAGCGGGCGTCATCATATTTTCGATGGCGACGGCCATGATGGCCACCCGTATAGCCGGCGGTCACCCGCTGGGACAGGCACCAACCCGACTATCCCTTGGCTCCGAACCCGAAGCCACATCCGGCTTGGGATTATTACCCCGCTCCCAGTTCCCCAAATCATCTCCGGAACAGGTCGGTCCGGCAGGCCCGCGCCTGATTAGGTCGAAGGGCGCGGATATGCACGATACGAAGGGAAACGGCGATCGCCAGAAAGCATCGGAAGAGGCGCTCAGCGCTTTGGATGCCGGATTGCGGCGGCTGGCGACGGGCGACCTTTCCGTCAGTCTCGATACGCCGTTTTCCGACGGTTTCGAAGGGTTGCGTGGCGATTTCAACAGGGCTGCCAGTTCGCTCAACGAAAGCCTGACGACCATAATCACCTCGGCAGGAACCCTCCATGGCGAATGTGCGGAGGCGCGCATCCGGCTGGCGCAGGAGCGTTCCCTCATACCGGACGAAGTTCCGGCTCTCTCTGTCGCCGGCAATGGCCTGCGGGATATCGCGGATCTGTTGCGTGAACAGGATGCGGCACTCAGAGAAATTGCAGCCATTGCCGCCAATGCCAAGGCATATTGGCAGCAAAGCTGCGAAACCGCGACAAGAGAGGCCAAGGCCTCCGAAAGCCTGCGCAGCTCCGAAAAAAAGGTCGGAGAGATCGCGGCGTTGATGCGCGACGTGGCTTTCCGCACCAACATGCTGTCCGTCAGCGCCAGCGTTGCGGCCGCAAACATGGCCGGCCCGCAGGAAACACTGCCCGTCTTCGCTGCGGAACTGCGCGATATGGCCGAAACGAGTGCCGCAGCGGCAAAACAGGCTTCGCTTCTGGAGCGTGACGTTGCGCTCAGCCTCAAGCAAACCCGCTCGCAGGCGGATCATCTCTTGCGGCAGGAGCAGCATCTTCACGAGAGTTTCGAGACCATTGGCAACAAGCTCGCGGGAATTTCGCAAGCATCCACAATGTCATCCGACATGGTGGCTCGCAGCGGCGTAATTCTGGATGGAGCCCTTAAATTTTCCAGCCAGCGCCGCTCGCTCGACCATGCGCTGGAGACGGCACTTGAACGCATGTCGCAGGAACTTGCCGTCATCAACCGGCATTGCGGGCGCTTCATCCACATCACCGTGCTGCACGACGATCACACGCCACCGGATACGCGCCCTCCGCATCATCGTAGCCACCTGAGGCTGGTGAAGAGCTGAAGGCGGAAAAACCTGGTCATGCTTTTATCGGGTTGAGGGTCGCATCAGCGGTTCCGGCTCCCTAGATAGGAACCACAGAATTGTTCCTTTCCAAGGTAGATCCATGATTCCGTTTTCGATACTTGACCTTTCGCCGGTCGGCGAAGGCTACTCGGTGCGCGATGCACTCGACCAATCCCGCCAGATGGCAATCAAGGCCGAAGAGCAAGGATACAAGCGCGTCTGGCTGGCCGAACACCACGGCATGCCCGGCATTGCCAGCGCCGCGACATCGATCGTCATCGCCCATGTTGGGGCGGCCACGAAGAAAATCCGCGTCGGATCCGGCGGCGTCATGCTGCCCAACCACTCCCCTCTCGTCATCGCCGAACAGTTCGGCACGCTGGAAGCGCTTCTGCCGGGCCGTGTCGATCTCGGTCTTGGCCGTGCTCCCGGCACAGACATGCGCACCGCCAGCGCCCTGCGCCGCAACATGGAAGCAGGTGCTGAGAACTTTCCGCAGGATATCGTCGAGCTGAAACACCTGCTTGGCACACCGATCGAAAACCAGGCGATCATCGCAGTGCCAGGCACCGAGGCCAATGTGCCGCTCTGGCTGCTCGGCTCCAGCCTCTATAGCGCCCATCTGGCGGCGGCGCTCGGCCTGCCCTATGCCTTCGCCTCCCATTTCGCGCCCGACATGTTGCTGGACGCAATTGCAATCTACCGGGATCGTTTTCAGCCATCCGCAGAACTCGAAAAGCCTTACGTCATGGTTGGCGTCATGGGTGTGGCCGCAGACACCGATGAAGAAGCCGAACGCCTCTTCACCTCGTCTCAGCAGCAATTCGTCAACCTGCGCAAAAATGTCCGCACCCGCTTCCCCAAGCCGCTGGACAGCATGGACGGATTCTGGACGCCGATGGAAAAGATGAGCGTCGAGCATACGCTGCGCTACGCCGCCGTCGGCTCGGTGCCGACCATCGAAGCGAAGCTGAAAGACTTTCTTGAGGAAACCGGCGCTGACGAACTGATCGTTTCGATGCCGATCCACGACATCGACGCACGCCTGCATTCGGTCAAACTGTTTGCGTCACTGCCGATGATGGAAAAAGCCTGACGCACAACAAAAAACGGGCCGGCAAAACCGGCCCGTTCCAATTTGAAAGTTGTGACGACCAATCAGGCCGAAAGCTTGGCCAGAACTTCTTCGGAAACTTCGAAGTTCGAATAGACGTTCTGCACGTCGTCATCGTCTTCCAGGTTGCCGATGAGTTTCATCAGCGACTGCGCCTTTTCCTCGTCGACTTCGATCGTGTTCTGCGGCTTCCAGATCGCCTTGACCGTCTCGGCTTCGCCAAGCACCGATTCCAGCGCCTTGGACACTTCGTTCATGTCTTCGAAGCCACAATAGATCGTGTGGCCTTCTTCATCGGTCTCGACATCATCGGCACCGGCTTCGATTGCCGCTTCCATCACCTTGTCCGCATCGCCGACGGAAAGCTTGTAGGTGATTTCGCCGACGTGATCGAAGGAGAAGGAAACCGAACCGGTTTCACCAAGCGCACCACCGGCCTTGGTGAAGATCGAACGGACGTTCGATGCGGTACGGTTACGGTTGTCAGTCAGGGCCTCCACGATAACGGCAGTGCCGCCCGGGCCGTAACCTTCGTAACGAACCGCATCATAATTCTCGGCGTCGGCACCGGAAGCCTTCTTGATTGCCCGGTCGATATTGTCCTTCGGCATCGACTGCGCCTTGGCGTTCTGCACGGCGAGGCGCAGCGCGGCGTTCATCGATACGTCGGGCAGACCGGTTTTCGCAGCAACGGTGATTTCGCGTGCGAGCTTGGAGAACATCTTCGAACGGATACCGTCCTGCTTGCCCTTGCGGTGCATGATGTTTTTGAACTGTGAATGGCCAGCCATGGCACCCCTGATACTTTAAACCTGTTTTTGAATGGGCGCCTTATAATTTCGAAGTGCCCTTCGTTCAAGGTATTTTCGGTCACGCCTGTCCTGCCGCGCCGACGAAATGCGCAGGAACAAAGCTCTTGTCACTCCGTTTGACCTTTCGACAACAACAAAGGAGATGCAGAAGATGGCAAGCCTCACCGAAGCCCGCGAAGCACCGGAACGCCAGCTGTGGGACGAAATCAACAGCGTCCATGCCGGCATGCTCGGCCTTGAAGGCACCCATATGCATTTCCAGCCTATGGCGCCAAATGTCGACACGAAGACCAACACGATCTGGTTTTTCACCAAGACTGATACTGATCTCGTGCGTGCAATCGGAGCCGGCGGCCGTGCGCATTTCTGTGTGACCGGCAAGAACCATGACTATCACGCCTGCCTGTCAGGCCTGATCGAAGTCCGCCTCGACGCGGCCAAGCGCGACGAATACTGGAGCGCGGTGACGGCAGCCTGGTACGAGCACGGCAAGGATGACCCGCTTCTCACCATGCTCGCCTTCAAGGTCGATGATGCCGAAATCTGGGCCTCGACCAACAGCACACTAAAATTCGGCTGGGAAATAGCCAAGGCCAACATGACCGACGAGAAGATGCCTGAAGTGGGTGTCAAACAGCACCTCACCTTCTCCGCCGTTCACTAAATGCTTCAACCACAGGGGCTGTCAAAGCCCCTGTGGCACAAGAATGGTGGGCTTTTTCGGCAGCGACCGCATAGACACTTTAAGCGTTCTTTCCTTCGCATAGGCAATATCGAACTTCCCGTCGAACATGGCGAGGAACGTATCGAGCGGCGGCCCAAAGCGGTGCATCGGGAGTATAAGTGAAGACCGCAGTCTCTGCACAACGCGGCTCATGCTGTCGGCCCCCATCGTCAGCCCGCCATCAACAGGTACCATCAGGATATCGAGCCGCCCGATTTCAGTATATTGCGCTTCGTTCAATTCGAAATGCAGATGCCCCAAATGGCCGATGCAGAGGCCCGCGACCTCGAAGATGAAGATCGAATTGCCGTTTTCCTCGATACCGCCGCCCCAGTTGCGGATATCCGAGACGACATTGCGGATATAGACATCCCCGACCATCTCCTGATGCCTGGCTTTTTCACCCGGCACATCGCTCCAGCCATGCAGCACCGTCTCGATCCCCGGATCGGGCGTCAGCGTGTAATGGGTCGAATGTGCCCGGTTCATCGTCACCACGTCGGGCAATCTGTCGGGCCTGTAGACGCCGCTGTAATCGGTTGCGATCCCGATGCCGCCCGGCGTCTCGATGAAATAGGTGGAATGGCCGACAAAGGTGATCTTCACCTCCTCCCGCTCGGCAAGCGTCAACGCCTTGCCCGCCTGCACAAGCTGAATGCTGGGCGGGCTAAAGCTCGCAAACCGCACATTCGGCAGTTTCTGGGCGATCGCCTGGCATTGGCTGATCGGAAGGCCTTCCTGTGCATAGGCCGAAGAGAATGCTGAAAGAAGAAAGGCCGAAAAACAGAATGCGAGAGTTCGCAGCTTCATGCTACACCCCGGAAAACGCGTTCATGCTCATTCCGGTTGAAAGGATGGGCGAAGCTCGGCGATGCGTCCAGCAGACATTGCCGGTCCGCGTCTCACAATTCCGTCATTCGGTGTGCGCCTGATATCGGACACTACCGAAAAGATCTGCGATCTGAAGCCGGATCAGATGATCAATGTGCGATGCCCGAATGGCGTCTCGTCATCATAGTTGCGCGTGCCGATACGCTCGCTTTCACCCGATAATCGTGTGTCATCAGCCTGCTCGTCGGGTGTTTCCGACGCAGTCACCTCCTGTCGGCGGTGCGGGTGGCGATCGTCGAGAGACGCGGAAGGCTCTTCTTCGCCTCCGGTTTCGTCTTGCTGCTCACGAAAGCGCTTCATCGCCGCAAGGTCCGCATTGATCTGATCCTGCCGATGGGCCGCCCAGACATTGTCAGGCTCTGCCCGGCTAACCACACTGCTGTCGACCAAAGTCGCGGCTGATGCAGACGTCGAAGAGATACGGCTAACCCGTTCCACCATGATATGCCCTCCAGCAGATGCCGCCCTGCCCGGCATAATCGCCGGGCTAAAAGGTCACATGCAGAATGCTAACATGGGAACCGCGGTTCCCCAATCAACGCCAGAAGCTCGGAATTGTTTCCGCCAGCCGCGGTCCAACCCGGAGCGGCTCGATCTTTTCGGCAAGCCCGGTCGAATCCGAAATCTCGATACCGAGACCGCAAAGCGTCGCCGGTCCATGCGCCGCCTCGAAACGCCCCTTCGGCATTTTCGAGATGAAGCGGTTGAGCGGCTCTTCCTTTTCCATGCCGAGAGACGAGTCGTAATCTCCGCACATGCCGGCATCCGACATGTACCCGGTGCCGCCGTTCAGGATCTGGCAATCGGCCGTCGGCACATGGGTATGGGTGCCGACGACAAGCGAGGCGCGCCCGTCGACGAAATGCCCAAAGCACTGCTTCTCGCTGGTCGCTTCCGCATGGAAATCGAAGATGATCGCATCCGCCTGCTCCTTGAGCGGAGCTGCATCGAGGATTGTCTCGGCGCTTTTGAAGGGGTCGTCGAGTTCCGGATGCATGAACACCCGGCCCATGATGTTGGCGACGAGAATACGCGCACCGTTGCGGGCATAATAGAGGCCGGATCCCTTGCCCGGCGTGCCGGCAGGATAGTTCGCAGGCCGCAGGAACTGGTCATGGCGACCGGCAAAACTGACGGCCTCCTTCTGATCCCAGACGTGATTGCCGGTCGTCACGACGTCGGCACCGGCATTGATCGTCTCGAGAAAGATATCTTCGGTGATGCCGAAGCCACCCGCCGCGTTCTCGCCGTTGACGATGACGAAATCGAGTTTCAGGTCCGAAATCAGGCCCGGCAGTTTTTCCCA
Organism: Neorhizobium sp. UBA3556; assembly: GCA_002376235.1. Taxonomy (GTDB): domain Bacteria; phylum Pseudomonadota; class Alphaproteobacteria; order Rhizobiales; family Rhizobiaceae; genus Neorhizobium. Next base: position 1,163,118 of record DFNX01000016.1, read on the forward strand.
TACGGTCGTTCGGCCGGTCTTGCCGACCATGTCACCTAGAAAGAGAAGGCGCATTCCTATCCAATCTTTACAATGGCCTCATCGGACAGATCGCGAAAACCGCTTTCCGTCAGGATCCCGTGAAGCCTTATATCATGAGGTTCGTCGGGAACTGATGCCACTTCCTGGCAGTCGAATGCAATGCCGATCAGCCGCGGATTGCGGCCTTTTTGCTGCAAACGGTAAATTGCGCGATCATAATAGCCGCCGCCATAACCGATCCGGTGGCCTCTGCGGTCGAACGCCGCAAGCGGCACCAGCATGATCTCGGGGTCGAGTTCGGCCGCTTCCGGCCCCGGCCCGACAGTCCCGAAGACACCCGACACAAGTTCAGCGCCCGCAACCAGTTCGCGGAAAACGATGGTCTCCTTGTCGAGCACCACAGGCACGCAAATCCGTGCCCGGCGTTCTCTCAGAAGATCCATCAGAGGACGGACATCCACTTCGGAGCGGATCGGCAGAAAGCCGGACACGATCGTCTGCTCGCTAAGAGCAATCGCCGCCATGCCATGGGATGCCAGCGACAGGCTCTTTTCCACGCGCTCGGCCGCATTTATCGCATCGCGCGCAGCGAGCCTTTCGGCTCGCAGCTTCGCCTTGATGGACTTCCCCGTCATCAAGCCTTTTCGCCTGCGCGGGAAACGAGCAGCTTGTCGATCCGGCGTCCGTCCAGATCGATAACCTCGAAAGTCCAGCCATGGCTGGTGAACTTCTCGCCGAGTTCCGGCAGGTGCTTCAATTCGTCCAGCACGAAACCGGCAACCGTCTCGTAACCCGGATCGTCCTCGATCGAGATCCCCATCTGGTCGGCAAACTCGTCCACCGGCATCCAGCCGGCAATCAGGTAGGATCCGTCGTCGCGCGGCACGATCGCCGGCTCCTCTGTCTCATCTTCCTGAAACACGCCGGTGATTGCCTCAAGCACGTCGCCGGAGCTGATGATCCCTTCGAAGTGACCGTATTCGTCATAAACCAGCACCATATGTGCCGGCGCCTTCCTGAGCGCCTGGATCACATCGAGTGCACCGGTCAGATCGGAAACGACAGGAGCTTCACGCATCGCGAGCTGAACATCGAACTGCTTACCGCCGGCCATGAAGTCATAGGCGTCCTTGACGAACAAAACGCCGATGATCTCGTCGGAGCTGCCCCGGCGAACAGGAAGACGCGAACGCGTCGTGGCGCGAAGCTGGGCGCGAATTTCTTCCGGCTCGTCCTCGGTATCGATCACCTCGACATCGCGGCGTGGTGTCATCAGCCCGCGGGCCGTCCGGTCGGCAAGCCGCATGACACCGGAAATCATTTCGGATTCACCGCTTGCGATAACACCGGCGCTCTGCGCTTCGGCCAGAACCGTGCGGATTTCTTCATCCGTCACCTTCTCCTCCGACTCGCCCTTCTGGCCGAGAATGGCCAGAACGAAACGGCCGGAAATATCGAGGAACCAGACGATCGGCGCGCCGATCATCGCCACAAGCTTCATCGCCGGCGCGACACGTGCAGCAACGCTTTCCGGCGCGCGAAGCGCAATCTGCTTCGGCACCAGTTCGCCGAGGATGAGCGACATATAGGTGATGACGACAACGACACCGCCAACGCCGAGCCAGTCGGCAAGGTTTTCGGCCATGCCCTGCGCCTCGAGCCATGAGGTCAGGCGGGTACCGAGCGTCGCGCCGGAAAATGCGCCGGAAAGGACGCCGACCAGCGTGATGCCGATCTGTACGGAAGAGAGAAAACGACCTGGGTCTTCGGCAAGCTTTATGGCTGTGGCCGCACCGCGATTTCCCTGCTCGGCCATGACCTTGAGACGGATGGGGCGGGATGAAACAACGGCAAGTTCCGACATCGCAAGAACACCATTCAATATGGTGAGTGCAACGACGATAAGGATTTCGGTTAACAAAAGGTGCTCTTAGGCTGGAACAATATCCTGCGCACAAAACGTTGACCGCTTGCGGCGGCTGCCGTTGATTTCCTGATGTGATCTCGCGCGCAGTTCGGAAAACCGTCAGCCGGTTCTCGGAACTGCGCACCTTCACGTTTGAGCAGAAATCATAAGGTCGGCTCGGCTCTATTGCAATGGCCGGAACAACCGAAGTCTGCGGCCAATCAGACCGACAGATCGATCGTCATTTCCGCACGCGTTCCCGCGGGCCGCTCGACATATTGGATGGCCGATCCGAGCGTCGATGCCATCGATTTGACGATCCGGCTTCCAAGGCCGGTTCCCTTGACGATGTCGCCTTCTTTCCAGCCGATCCCGTCATCCTCGACGGCAAGCAGCGCCTTGCCGTCCGGTTGGCGCGTCAGAAAGACGCGAACCTCACCCTCCGCCCCCGGCTCATAGGCATATTTCAGCGCATTGGTCAGAAGTTCGGTCACGATCATGCCGACGGAGACCGCACGATCAGATGTCAGCATGACCTCGTCTGCAGCAAGCCGGATAGACGGCCCCTGCCGATCGCTCACGGTCCCCTGGACCTCGTTGACGAGTGTCCCGAGATACTTGTCCATCTCCACGTGCCGCACGTCGTCGGATGTGTAAAGGCTGCGATGCATGCCGGCGATGGCGGTGATACGCGCCTGCGTTTCGGCAAGCGCTTCCTTCACGTCCTCGTTCTTGCTGCTTCCGGCCTGCAGACGGATCAGCGCCGCGACAAGCGCCAGACTGTTGGCGACGCGGTGATTGACTTCCGCGAGCAAAATCTCGGCTCGCTCCTTGCCGATGCGGATCTCCTGATCGGCCTTTTCCTTCTCGCGGCGAAGGTTGGCATTGGAAATGGCCTGGCCGATCGCATTCTGCATGAGCGGCCAGAACTCGTCGCCCACCGTCTTGATGACGTAGTCCGCCGCTCCGTTTTTCATGGCCTCGATGGCGATCGTCGCGTCGCTCGAGCCGGTGATATAGATCACCGGAGCCGAGCAGCCGCGCTCCTGCAGCCGATGGAAGATATCCATCCCGGTCTCAGTGCGAAGATAATGGTCGAGAACGATCGCATCGATCCCACCTTTTTCGAACGCAATCATGGCGCTCGCCCCGTCGACGGCTGCGATCACATCATAGCCGGCACGTCCGAGATGGCGTTCCGCGAGACGGGCCAGGGCGACATCGTCGTCAACATAAAGGATCGTTCGCGGCATATCTTCTCGTTATTGTCCGGGTATCTGCATCACCGAAAAGAACAGACCCAGCTGTCGAATGGCGTTTGCAAAACTATCGTAATCCACTGGTTTGGTAATATAGACATTCGCGCCAAGATCGTAACAGCGCTGAATTTCCCGCTCGTCGTCCGTCGTCGTGAGGATCACCACAGGCAGGCGTTTTGCATGGGGGTTGGACTTCACCTTCTCAAGGATGTCAATACCCGACATATCGGGCAGATTGAGATCGAGAAGGATCAGGAGATGCCGATCGCTGCTGACCATGCCAGAACGGTCGGTGCCGAGAATGAAGTCGAGCGCATCGGTACCGTTGGTGAAAGGCACGATCTCGTTGTTGACGCCGGCGCGGCGCACATTCTTCTCGATCAGACGGGCATGCCCCTCGTCATCTTCGATCATGACGATGGTGACTTCCTTGCCGGCAGCTTTCATGGCCCGCTACTCCTAACATACTGGGACAAATCCATGGGCAATCGGATGACAAATGTCGAACCGCCGCCCAGCGTGGATGTCACTGTAATTTCGCCGCCTAAATTTCTGACTAACGATCGCACATGCGCGAGCCCGATCCCCTCACCCGCCTTGTCCTGCACACCTGACCTGCGGAAAAGCTCGAAGACGCGCTCATGATCTTCTGGCGCAATACCGCGACCATTGTCCGCCACTTCGATCCGCACCACACTGCGACCCATTGGAAAAGCCTTCACCGAAAGGCTGAGCGGCCGCTCCGGATGTTTGTACTTTACCGCATTGTCGAACAGGTTGCCGAAAATCTGCTCCATGGAGAAGCGGTCGGTCAAAAGGCCGCGGGTCGCACCGACAGAGATACTGACTTCACCGCCTGAATCGCTGACCTGATGATGAACGCTCGCAGCCGTCGTCTCGAGCAGTTCGCCGAGATCGATACGTTCGGGCTTCAGTTCGCGACGGCCATCGCGCGAAATTTTCAGGATCGCATTGATCAATGCGTCCATCTTCTTGGTCGAAGATCGAATAAAACCGATAGCCTCCGGCAGGTCTTCCTCGACGGCAAGACGCGCCTCACGCACCTCATCCTCGCTCGGCCGCGCGCCATCCGCCAACACATAAGCGCTGATCGACTTCAGCGACGCATCAAGCTCACTGGTAAAGCCCATGATATTGACGAGCGGCGCTCTCAGGTCATGTGAGACGATATAGGCATATCGCTGAATTTCACGATTGGCCTGCATCAGGTCTTCAGTACGCTCATTGACCCGTTCCTCAAGCCCGACATTAAGCTCTTCGACCTCGGCCCGCGCGTGATCCAGAGCACGAACATGCTGCATCACCACCGCGATCCCGCCGCCGACAACCAGGATGATCAGCAGCCCACCGCCAAGCGTGACATACTGCAATGATCCAGCGCTTTCGCGTATCTCGCCGATACCGTTGATCAGATGCCCATCCAGTTCCTGCACGAGATCGCCGATCGTTTGCCGAAGCTGCTGCATGACGACGAAGCCGGACTCGTTGCGCACGATGGCGACAGCATCAGCCACCCTGTCTTCGCCCGCGAGATTGAGCGTCGACTGCATCTCCGTCACTTTTTCGGCGATCAGACGGCGAATATCCTCAAGCGGCACGTTCACCGTGTTCTGGTTGGTCGCAACACGCTCCAGCCGCTCGACTTGCCCCGGCAGCGCCTCAAGCGCCCTTTGGTAGGGTTCGAGAAACGCCTCGTTCTGCACCAGCAGATAACCGCGCTGACTGGCTTCCGCCGAATTGAGCAAGACCAGCATATCACCGGCAACCGAGCGAACCGCCCTTAACTTCGTCACTTCATCGAAATAGGACCGGGTCATGCTTGCCAGAAAGAAGGACGACAAGACGATCGCAACGAGAAGTCCGGCACCGATCAGAAGCATAAGAAGCGAGGACCGGGCAAACTTGTTATTGGCAAAAATCATGAAGAAAAACCGTCGATTGAACTGGACGGAATGAACTTGGCCGCAACGCCGGCATTGTCAATGCATATCCGGCAAGCGCCGGACTGCATCAACGACAATCTAAAAGGACAAGCGCGATCCGCGGCGACCGATGGAGGTTTACGATCCTGGGTGCCTACAAACGTAGGTGGGCGCCATATGTCCAAGCCCACGGGCCTGGTCAGGGACAGCTCCCTTTGGATCGAGTATGGCCCCAGGGATTGTGGTTCCTGTCGGGAAGCGCAGAACGCGACCGGAATATATGTGCGATCCTAAGGCAGCGCCAGTGGCTCCAGATCTAATTTTTTCGCACGGATCAATTCGTCTCGGCCGGCATGCGTCCGTTGAGCTTTGCCGCAAGCCCTTCGATGCGCGCGGCGAGTTCACCGATGGTCGAAACCAGCGCCTGCTCATTGCGTTGCTGCACTTCGAGCGAGCCGTCACGGTTGGATCTGAGGGAAGCAAGTTCGGCCTCGAGAGCGGAAACCTTGCGCGTCATCTCGGACAATTCGTCCATGATCATGATGCCGGCCATGACGGTGATCCGCAGATCGCCGATCTCGCCGAACTGACCCTTGAGGTGGCCGACATAGCGGTCAAGCCGGTCGGCGAGCTGGGTCAGGTGGTCTTCCTGTCCTTCCTCGCAGGCCATGCGATAGGCCTTGCCGTCAATCGTGACTGTAATCTGAGCCATCAAATTCTCCCGTCAGCGATCGAGCACGGCGCGGATTGTCTCCATGGCTGTCACCAGTCGACGAGACACTTCGCGATTGACTTCTTCCAGCCGATTGGCGCGAAATTGCGACTGATCGAGTTCCTGTGCCAGCCGGGCACGGTCTGCGTGGACGCGCCGAACTTCGTTATCGACGTCACGGCTCTCGCGTTGACGCTCGATACGGGCATCCACGGCGTTTTCGAGACTTCCCACCGCTGCGCGGAGTTCCGAAAGCGCCACCTCAACCGTCTTTTCTGCCGGCATCCATCATATCCCGTGAGAATGCGGGGCCAGGCCGAATCATGCAGCCAAACCTCGCCATTAGACAAAACAGATTAAGCACCGCTTGAAAGCCGGTCAACAAACCACCACTGTCTGGACATCATCGACTTGTGGATCAACTGTCCTATATCGTTTTTGGACGCTTATGCTCAAACAAGTGGCAGCCTGTCGCAAACCTGCTCAATAGATAATTGCGGTGACCCCATTTTGTTGACTTGCGCGCGCCACCTGATAAGGATCAGGCGCTCCCTCAAATGGCCCTCCAAACGGGCCTCTGACCGACACTCGGATACAGTGGATTAGCCATGACTTCTCGCGAACAAAACGACCGGATGGCAAATGCGATCCGTTTCCTTTCGATGGATGCCGTCGAAAAGGCGAATTCCGGCCACCCAGGCATGCCGATGGGCATGGCCGACGTTGCAACCGTCCTGTTTTCCAAATACCTGAAATTCGACCCGACGAAACCGCATTGGCCGGACCGTGACCGTTTCGTCCTGTCGGCCGGCCACGGCTCGATGCTGCTTTATTCGCTCCTGTATTTGACCGGTTATGAAGACATGACCGTCGAGGACCTGAAGCAGTTCCGCCAGCTCGGCTCCAAGACTGCCGGCCACCCGGAATATGGCCACGCAACGGGCATCGAAACCACCACCGGCCCGCTCGGCCAGGGTATTGCCAATGCCGTCGGCATGGCGATCGCAGAACGCAAGCTGCGCGACGAATTCGGCGCCGACCTGCAGGATCACTACACTTATGTGATCAACGGCGACGGTTGCCTGATGGAAGGCATCTCCCACGAAGCTATCGCGCTTGCCGGTCACCTGAAGCTGAACAAGCTCGTTCTCTTCTGGGACGACAACTCGATCACCATCGACGGCGCCGTCTCGCTGTCGGATTCGACCGACCAGATCGCCCGTTTCAAGGCGGTTCACTGGCACACGATCCAGATCGACGGCCACGACCAGGCAGCAATTGCAGCCGCAATCGAAGAAGCCCACAAGTCCGATAAGCCGACCTTCATCGCCTGCAAGACGACGATCGGCTTCGGTGCTCCGAACAAGGCCGGAAGCCACAAGGTTCACGGCTCGCCGCTTGGCGCGGAAGAAATCGCCGCAACCCGCAAGGCGCTGAATTGGGAATACGAACCCTTCGTCATCCCCAACGACGTTCTCTCCGAATGGCGCGCCGCCGGCACCCGCTCGGTCGATGCCGTCAAGGCTTGGGAAGGCCGCCTCAAAAAGTCCGCCAAAAAGGCCGAGTTCGACCGCCGTTTCGCCGGTGACCTGCCGGCAGGCTTCGACGCCGCAATCAGCGACTACAAGAAGAAGCTCGCCGAAACCAAGCCGACGATCGCAACCCGCAAGGCGTCTGAAGATGCGCTCGAAGTCATCAACGGCTTCCTGCCCGAAACGCTCGGCGGCTCCGCCGACCTGACGCCCTCAAACAACACCAAGACCAGCCAGATGATCTCCGTCACGCCGACGGACTTCTCCGGTCGCTACATGCACTGGGGCATCCGCGAACACGGCATGGCATCTGCCATGAATGGTATCGCGCTGCATGGCGGTCTGATCCCTTACGGCGGCGGCTTCATGATCTTCTCGGATTATTGCCGCCCGCCGATCCGCCTGGCATCCCTGATGGGCATCCGCGTCATCCACGTCCTGACGCATGACTCGATCGGCGTCGGTGAAGACGGCCCGACCCACCAGCCGGTCGAGCAGATGGCAAGCTTGCGCGCCATCCCGAACCTGATGATGTTCCGCCCTGCCGATGCCGTCGAAACTGCCGAATGCTGGCAGATCGCCGTCTCGACCAAGGATCGTCCGTCGGGCCTCGCGCTCACCCGCCAGAATCTGACCACCGTTCGCACCGAATATTCGGAAGAAAACCGTTCGGCCAAGGGCGCTTACACGCTCTCCGGCAATGCTGATGCCAAGGTCACGATCTTCGCATCCGGCTCGGAAGTCGAACTCGCTGTTGCGGCTGCAAAGACGCTCGGTGAAAAGGGCACGACCGTTCGCGTCGTCTCGGTTCCCTCGACCGAACTCTTCTTCGAACAGCCGGATGCCTATCGCGCCGAAATCATCGGCAAGTCTGCGGTCAAGATCGCCGTCGAAGCCGGCGTTCGCGAAGGCTGGGATGCGTTCATCGGTCCGGAAGGCACGTTCGTTGGCATGAAGGGCTTTGGCGCTTCCGGCCCGGCAAAGGACGTCTTCAAACACTTCGGCATCACGGCTGACGCAGTCGTCGCTGCCGCCGAAGCAAAAATTTAATGCTACCGACTGCCCTAGATCAAAGTAGGGCAGTCCAAACCCGCGTTAAAACGTAGCCCCATTATCAGGGAGTAAAGCTCATATGACTGTAAAGGTTGCCATCAACGGCTTCGGCCGTATCGGCCGCAACGTCCTCCGCGCCATCGTCGAATCGGGTCGTACCGATATCGAAGTCGTTGCCATCAACGACCTTGGCCCGGTTGAAACCAACGCCCACCTGCTTCGCTACGATTCGATCCACGGCAAATTCCCGGCTAACGTGAAGGTCGACGGCGACACCATCACCGTTGGCGGCGGCAAGCCGATCAAGGTTACCGCCATCAAGGATCCGGCAACCCTGCCGCACAAGGAACTCGGCGTCGACATCGCGCTGGAATGCACCGGCATCTTCACGTCGCGTGAAAAGGCTGCGGCCCACCTGACGGCTGGCGCAAAGCGCGTTATCGTTTCGGCTCCGTCCGACGGCGCAGATCTGACCGTCGTCTTCGGCGTCAATGATGACCAGTTGACCAAGGAACACTTGGTCATCTCCAACGCCTCCTGCACCACGAACTGCTTGGTTCCGGTCGTCAAGGCTCTGGATGATGCTGTCGGCATCGACCACGGCTTCATGACCACGATCCACTCCTACACGGGTGACCAGCCGACGCTCGACACCATGCACAAGGACCTGTACCGCGCCCGCGCCGCAGCCCTGTCCATGATCCCGACCTCGACCGGCGCCGCAAAGGCTGTCGGCCTGGTTCTGCCGCACTTGAAGGGCCGCCTCGACGGCACCTCGATCCGCGTGCCGACCCCGAACGTCTCGGTCGTCGACTTCAAGTTCGTCGCCAAGAAGAACACCACGGTTGCCGAAATCAACGAAGCCATCAAGGCTGCCGCAAACGGCAAGCTGAAGGGCATCCTCGGCTACACCGAAGAGCCGCTGGTTTCCCGCGACTTCAACCACGACAGCCATTCCTCGATCTTCGCGATCGACCAGACCAAGGTGCTCGAAGGCAACTTCGTCCGCGTCCTGTCCTGGTACGACAACGAATGGGGCTTCTCCAACCGCATGGCCGACACCTCGGTCGCGCTGGCAAAGCTCATCTGATCGAGCCACATCGAATGACGAAAGGGGCGCCACCAGCGCCCCTTTTTTGTTGTTTCAGAAACAGGTTGCGGCAGCGGCCCTCACCCGCACCCCGTCGTAAGCATTCGACGCGATGCCGCTGCACAGATCAAACCACTCGCAGCCACGACAGGCTTGTCGCGTCACGCCTTCGGCAAACGCCTTGCGCATCCGCGCCAGCAGGGCCGGATGCAATTCGATGCGCGCACCTGCCGATATTTCCATGCCCAGCAGATCACCGACGTCGTAGGCCGCCTGCGCATCGCGCGCCCGCACACTGTCACGAAAACAGTGCCGATCGGGTTCGCAGAGCAACGGCGCACAGACATCGTCCGGGCCGTCGACGATCAGCACACCCTCGCCCTGCGAAAGCCTGAGCGCGATACGATCGTAATTGGCGACAAAGGCCGGCGTGTATCCCTTGCCCACATAGGTGATCAGGCAAAGGAGATGATGCGGCCTCAGCCGAACCGTCATACGGCAGGCCTCGCCTTGCCGCGTGCAAGCAGACGAAGCAGAGCGGCACCAAGCGCGGATTTCAGCGCGGCTCCGACAAGGAAGGGCAGTACACCAAGCAGAAAAGCCTTCTCCGCACCGACCATGATGCCTAGCACGACGCCTCCGATAACAAGGCAAAGAAGATTGGCAAGCACCATCGACACAAATGCCCGAACCGGACGATGACCGTTCCAGCCTTTCTCGGCCAGAAAACCGGTCAAAGCCGCGACAATTGGAAAGGACAAGAGATAACCGGCCGTAGGCCCGACGAAAACATGAAGCCCACCGGCGCCATTCGCCAGAACCGGCATGCCCAACGCAGCCTCGGCAAGCCAAGCGACAACCGTAAACGCACCCAGGCGCCAGCCGTAAAGCGCACCGATCATCGTCACAGCCAGGGTCTGCATGGTGATCGGCACGGGGATCATCGGCACCGAGACATAGGACGAGGCAGCGAGGATACCCGTGCCGAGTATGACGGCCAGACCGCGCAGGACGAGCGGGGCATTCTGCAGGTCAAGGGGACTGAAGGCAGCCTTGGCAGTGCGAGTGGAAGCGTAGTTCATGTGGATCTCCGGATTATAGATAATTTTAAGAATCTATAGCTAATGAGTCCACAGGGCAGGAAAATTGACAAGCCATGAAATTCACGGCCAGCAAAACGCCTTGAAATTGCGAAGAAATTTTAGCTTTTTCGGGGGCTAGGCCCCACCCACTGCACATGCCGCGCAAGCACCGAGGCCGCCTGATCCACATCCCCGGCCCTTAGCGCGGAGAGAATGGCGCGATGATCCCGGTCCGTTGGCGCCTCCCACTCCGCCCGCCATCCGGAAAACAGCAATCGGGAACCGACCACCTGCAGGTCATCAATGGATTTCAACAGGCGCGGCATGCCGCAAGGGCTGAGGATCAAGCGATGAAAACCTCGGTTTGCCTCATCCCACGCCTGTACATCGACAGCTTTTTCGCCGGCATGGTTCGCAGCCTCGGCTGCATCAAGGATCGCCCTCGTCAGATGTGGCGCGGCATGTCGCAAAGCCAGCACCTCCAGCGCGGCGCGCATTTCGGCAACCTCTTTCACCTCGGCGAGACTGAAGCCCGCGACCCTCACCCCCCGGCGCGGCTCGCTGACGACCAGTCCCTGCGCCTCCAGCCGTCGAAACGCCTCACGCACCGGCACATGGCTGGCGCCGAACTCTTCTGCAATATGATCCTGCCTGAGCCTCGCCCCGGCGGCGATCACGCCGGTCACGATACGCTCGGCAAGTTCTCGACTGATACGGGAGGCAATCGTGTCTGATTTGGCTGTCGTCATGAATTATAGATAATTGATGGCGAAGCAGCCGTCGAGCGCCCAAGACCAAGATAGAGGGGCGATCACGGCCAGCCCAGCATCTGCTATTCTGCGCGACCGAACTCCGCCTCCGATCCGGCCGCCTCCACGGCCGGATCTCAGGGCATCTGCTGCCAATCAAGCGGACGTCATGTCCACAGCATAGGTGTGGATCGGCCCATGCATGTTCGACCGGAACACCAGCCAGCGACTGTCCGGCGAGAACTGGATGTTCGGTTCCACGCGGTAATCGTGCTTGCGCAGATCTGCTATACGCTTGGGATGCAGCACGGCCGGGCGGACCAGATCCTTGGCATCGGGCGCTGACACACCCAGATCGTCGATGATCTCTTCCTCATAAAGATAGAGCCATTTACCGTCCTTGGCGCGGGCGACCATCGTCTCGTCGCCGCCGTCACCGGCGAGCAGCTTGCCGTCACGCGAGACCTGGAAATGCACCGACCATGCATCGCGCTCCATATGCCGCCAGATGCGGCTTCCGGTCGCCATGTCATAGCTGGCCAGCCAAAAGTCCTCCCCGCGCGGCGTCTGCAAATCGTACCAGATCGTGCCCCCGTCATAGGAGAAGAACTCGTGCCCGGCGATTTCCATGTTCATCGAGCGCTTGTGGACACGCTGCGGCTCACCGCCATCCGTTCTCGCGGACCAAATGCGGTCGACGCCGTGCCACGGACCCTCATGGCAATACATGATCTGTTTCGGGTCTGCCGGCGAGAACTGCACGTGATTGAGCCAGTCGGTCGATCCCGTCACCACCTTGCGGTCGCCGCCCTGCATGTTGAGCGTGAAGATCTCCATTGGGATACGCTGGTTCAGCCGTTCGGCAAGGCGCACTTCCTTGGCAGCCTGGAAGGAGAGCGGCTTTCCGTCGGGACCAACCGCATTGTAACCGCCATCCGTGTTGGCGACCTTCGGGCCAGGCTGCAGCTCGTATTCACGTTCAGCCCATGTGCCGAGCAGCAACGTGTCGTCAGAGTTCACCGAATAGATCTGGCCGTTCACGCCGGTGGCGATCTCGGTAACCTTGCCATCGGGAATGGTCACGGAAATATAGTCGCGACCACTTTTATCTCCCTTGGGCTTCAGGCGTTCGGCGTAGAGGATCGGTTTTGTACGCGAGACCATCAGCACCTTGAACTGGCCAGTGACCAGGGGCTGAACTGCCATGCTGGTGAAATCCACCAGCGAGAGGCCTTCCGGCCGTTCGAAAACCATCCATCGCCCATCGGCGGTGAACGCATTGTCATGGAAATAGAGTGAGCGGGAATTATCCTCGCGTGACAGGCGCACGATACGATAGCCGGTCTCCGGATCTTTCCATTCGGTCGGAATACCCGATGCCTCAGCATGTGCCTGCCGAAGCACGGCGGGTGCCGCCATCGCGCCAATCGCGGTTACAGCCCCTAGCCCGATCAATTGCCGTTTGTTCAATTCGATAAAATAACGTCTGGTCACACTAATCCTCCAATCAATGATTTGCTGCCTCCGCAGCAAACTGGAAAATAGGGCGCCAGTTTTTGAATGTCCTTGGAATCCGTCAAGCCGTTACATTTCCGGCCGGAAAGACCTTTCGACACGACACTTTCCATCGCCACCACATGGAAAAAATGGGCATGCTCACGCCAAAAACACGAGCATTTTCAATACGCAATGGCGTCCATCATCCCCACCCCGTTCTTTCACGCCTACAATTCCCCCGCTTCCGTCGCAGGAGTGTTTCGCGAGGCGAGAAGATCACCCGCAGGGACCGGAAGCCCCGAGAAAACGCCGAAGGCCACGCGAATGGGAGCCATTTCAACTACCCCATTGAGGTTCCGCATTCGTGTGGGCTCTCCGATTTTTGAAAAGCTCGAAAGCACCAAGGGATGAGGCCGTCTTTTTTCCGCCCTGCCCTTCTCTTGCCGGATTTGTTCATGCCTATTGAGGCAAGTGACGATTCGCTCCGGCCGGCGCCGGATCTGCCCCCGTTCTGACACACGACCAGCGAGCTTGAAACAGTTTCGCGACGCCCCGTGCTGCCCGAACTGAGAGCAAAGCGGCAAACGAAGAGGTCGGAGCCTTTGGAGGCGTTTTATATCGTATTGTTGATCGGCACGCTTCTGGTGCTGGTTTCCGCCTTCTCAAGCCTTCTCGCCTTCCGCTTCGGCGCACCGCTGCTTCTCGTTTTTCTGTCGATCGGCCTTCTCGCCGGCGTCGATGGCCTTGGCATCCAGTTTTCCAACTACCCCTTCACGTTCATGCTGGGGTCTCTGGCCTTGGCCGTCATCCTGTTCGATTCCGGCTTCATCACCCCGATCCACTCCTTCAAGATCGCAGCCGTTCCGGCAATCACGCTGGCAACGGTCGGCGTCCTGCTGACCGCCAGCATTTTCGCCTTTGCCGCAGCGTTTTTTCTGAACCTCGGCTGGCTGGAAGGGCTGCTGCTGGGCTCGATCGTCGCGTCTACCGATGCGGCCGCCGTCTTCTTCCTGTTGCGCATCGGCGGCATCAACATCCGTGACAAGGTGCGCTCCACACTTGAAGTCGAATCCGGCACCAACGATCCGATGGCGATTTTCCTCACCATCGCGATTGCCGAACTGATAGGCACCGGCCAGCGCCTCTCCGGCATTGACCTGCATTTCTTCCTCACCTTCTTCGAGGAAATGGGGCTTGGCCTCGTCTTCGGCCTGCTCGGCGGCATGATGATCGTCGCGATCCTCAACCGCTTCACCTCGGACCGTGGCCTCGCCCCGATCTTTGTCCTGACCCTGGCCTTGCTCGTCTTCGCTTTCACCGGCGCCATGGGCGGCAGCGGCTTCCTCGCCGTTTATGTGGCCGGCATGTATGCCGGAAATCGCAAGATCTACGCCAAGCAGCAGATCATGCGTTTCAACGAGGGGCTTACCTGGCTTGCTCAGATCATCATGTTCCTCGTTCTCGGCTTGCTCGCCACACCATCCCAATTCCCGGCGATCCTCCTTCCGGCGATCGGCTTGGCCCTGTTCCTCATCTTCGTCGCCCGCCCCATCGCGGTCTGGCTAAGCCTGTTGCCATTCGATTTCACCCAGCAGGAAATCGGCTTCGTCGCCTGGGTCGGCCTGCGCGGCGCCGTCTCCATCCTGCTTGCGATAATGCCGCTCTTGAGCGGCGTCGAGAATGGCGAACTCTTCTTCAATGTCGCCTTCATCATCGTCCTCGTATCGCTCTGCCTGCAGGGCTGGACGATTAAGCCGGTGGCGACCAAACTTGGTCTCATCATTCCGCCCCGCATGGGCGCGGTCGACAAGATCGAGTTGGATCTGCCGGGTGCCGCCCAGCACGAACTGATCTCCTATAAGGTTATCAAGGACAGCCCGATCATGCGCGGCGAGCGAATTCCCCGCTGGGCCATGCCTTCACTCGTCATCCGCGATGCAAAGAGCATGCGGTATCAATATGCTGGACGTTTGCGGGAAGGCGATCAGGTCTATCTCTTCGTCGCCCCGACTTATACCAAGCTGCTCGACCGCCTGTTTGCGGCGCGCGCGCCGGTGGATGATAATGACGAGGAATTCTTCGGCGCCTTCGCCATTTCGCCAGCCCGCCCAGCAAAAGAACTCGATGCCGCCTATGGTCCGGGCCTCATCACCTCTGCTGAACAGAGCCTGACAGTTGGCGAACTTCTGATCGCGCGCCTCGGCGGCAAGGCTGAATATGCCGACCGCATGCGCTTCGGCTCGATCATCCTGATCGTCCGGGAAGTCGATGAGTTGAACCACATCCGTTCCATCGGTGTGTCGCTGGAACCGGTCGAACCGACCACCAACCTGCCGATCTTCATCAACATGCGCGAAATCGCCCATCGCGTGCGTGACCGCATCCGCAAATATCGCGGCAAGCCTGTGCCCACTCAAAGGCAATAGGCTATATTTGAGAGACCGCTGCGGCTCTTGGCGCCCTTGCGTCGGGCTGCAACCATAGTATGGTCCGCCCAGTTTCAGCGGCCGGGCGCTCAAGGGCGCTCGGTCCTATTTCAGCACTCAAGGAGTGGATTAGCCCATGCCGGCATTCAAGACTATTGACGACATCAGCAACCCTGTAGGCAAGCGCGTTCTCGTACGCGTCGATCTCAATGTACCGGTTGCCGACGGTAAGGTAACGGACAAGACCCGCATCGAGCGCGTCGCCCCGACCATCCTTGAACTGTCGAAAAAGGGCGCCAAGGTCATCCTGCTTGCCCATTTCGGCCGTCCGAAGGGTGAGCCTGTCGCCGACATGTCTCTCTCGCTGATCGTACCGGCCATCAACGAAGTGCTTGGCACCAAGATCCTGTTCGCCGCCGACTGCATCGGTCCCGACGCCGAAAAGGCCGTCGCCTCGATGAAGGACGGCGACATCCTGCTTCTCGAAAATACCCGCTTTCACAAGGGCGAAGAAAAGAACGAAGCAGGCTTCACTGAAGCGCTTGCTGCAAACGGCGACATCTACGTCAACGACGCATTCTCCGCCGCTCACCGCGCCCACGCTTCGACCGAAGGTCTTGCGCACCACCTGCCAGCCTATGCCGGCCGCACCATGCAGGCGGAGCTTGAAGCGCTGGAAAAGGGTCTTGGCGCACCGGTTCGCCCGACGGTTGCCATCGTCGGCGGCGCAAAAGTCTCGACCAAGATCGACCTGCTGCAGAACCTAGTAAAGAAGGTCGACGCGCTGGTCATCGGTGGCGGCATGGCGAACACCTTCATCGCCGCGAAGGGAATCAATGTCGGCAAGTCGCTTTGCGAACACGACCTTGGCGAACTCGCCCGGACGATCATGACCGAAGCTGAAAGCGCCGGTTGCTCCATCGTTCTTCCGGTCGATGCCGTCGTTGCCCGTGAATTTAAGGCCAATGCCGCAAACGAGACCGTTGCCATCGACGCCATCCCGGCCGATGCCATGGCCCTCGATGTCGGCCCGAAGTCGGTCGAAGCCATCAACGAATGGATCGGCAAGGCTTCCACGCTTGTGTGGAACGGCCCGCTCGGCGCTTTCGAAATCACGCCCTTCGACGCATCAACGGTTGCCGCTGCAAAGTTTGCCGCTGCACAGACCAAGGCCGGCAAGCTGACCTCCGTCGCCGGCGGTGGTGATACCGTCGCAGCGCTCAACCATGCAGGCGTTGCCGACGACTTCACCTACATCTCGACGGCAGGTGGCGCTTTCCTTGAATGGATGGAAGGTAAGGAACTGCCCGGCGTGGCAGTCCTCTCCAAGACAGCCTGATCGCTGTTTATCCACAGCTCGACCACAACCAGAGTGCGCGGACATAGCTCCGCGCATTCGCGTTTCAAGACCCCTTTAAATTTTTTAGATCTTTTAAACGATTGAATTGAATTCAATCGTTTCAAATATTTAGCCATGGATTTACTTCCGCCCTACATCTGTTATCGCCTCAGATATCAAGTGTTGGAGATCGACAAATGACCGAACGTCTGGAAGATATTGCACTCAAGATGGTATCGAACGGCAAGGGCCTTTTGGCCGCCGACGAGTCCACCGGGACGATCAAAAAGCGCTTCGATAGCATCGGGATCGAGTCTACCGAAGAGAGCCGCCGTGACTACCGCGAGATGCTCTTCCGCACCGAATCCGCAATGAAGAACTGCATTTCCGGGGTCATCCTCTACGAGGAAACCCTCTACCAGAAGGCAGCCGACGGCACGCCTTTCGTCGACCTGATCACCGGCGCCGGCTCCATTCCGGGCATCAAGGTTGATATCGGCGCCAAGCCGATGGCGCTTCACCCGCACGAATTCATCACAGAAGGCCTCGACGGCCTCTACGAGCGCCTGCGCAAGTATCGCGAAGCCGGTGCCCGTTTCGCCAAGTGGCGCGGCGTCATCACCATCGGAGACCAGCGTCCGAGCTGGGGTTCGATCAAGGCGAACTCGCAGTCTCTCGCCCGTTACGCCGCACTTTGCCAGCAGGCTGACATCGTGCCGATCGTCGAGCCGGAAGTCATGATGGACGGCACGCCTGGCGACCACAATATCGAGCGTTGCGCCGAAGTCACCCAGCACGTGCTGCAGACCGTCTTCGCCGACCTGTTCGACGCCCGCGTCGATCTCGAAGGCATGGTGCTGAAGCCGAACATGGTCATTGACGGCATCAAGGCCCGCAAGGCGTCCGTCGAGGAAGTTGCCGAGCGCACCGTCAAGGTTCTGAAGGCAACCGTTCCTGCCGCAGTACCGGGCATCGCCTTCCTCTCCGGCGGCCAGACCTCCGAAGAAGCGACCGCTCATCTGTCGACCATGGTTGCCGGTTACGACCTGCCCTGGAAGCTGACCTATTCCTACGGCCGCGCGCTGCAGGAAACCGCCCTCAAGGCATGGGGAGGCAAGTCCGAGAATGTTGCAGCCGGCCAGCGTGCCTTCCAGCACCGCGCCGAAATGAACACGCTCGCCGCTAAGGGCACGTGGAAAAAGGATCTCGAAAAGGCTGCATGATCCAAGCCTTTTCACCGAAATCGTTGCAGCGGGTCCGCAGCCTTAATTGAGCGCGGATGCTGCAGGGAGGGAGAAAACCGCGTCGGCAACGGCGCGGTTTTTCCGTTGATTGATACCATCACAAAGTTTGACTGGTGAGCCTGATCGCCGCCGCTTAAGCATCGTCCTTCACCCTTGGAGGACGCCATGCCCAAAGTCGAATTCGTCACCGTCGATGTCTTTACTGCCGAACGCTTCACCGGCAATCCGCTTGCTGTCATCACCGATGCGCGCGGCCTGACGACGGAGCAGATGCAACAGATCGCTACCGAATTCGGCTATTCCGAAAGCACCTTCGTGCTGCCGCCGGAAGATCCGGCCAACAGCGCCCATGTCCGCATCTTCACACCGACATTGGAAGTCCCCTTCGCCGGCCATCCGAATGTCGGCACGGCCTACGTTCTCGGCCAGCAGGCAAGCCTTTTCGGCGAGCCAGTCGGCGACAGGCTCCGTTTCGAGGAAAAAGCTGGTCTCGTTGAGGTGGAGTTGAAGCGCGAAGCCGGCAAGGTTGCCGCCGCCTCGATCCGCGCCCCGAGATCACTGGAGATCGGAGAGACGGTCGCAGCAGAGCTTGTGGCGCGCTGCGTTGCGATCGACAAGTCAAACGTCCACACCGATCGGCACCCACCGGTCTTCGCCTCGGTTGGCCTCGGCTTCATTCTTGCCGAACTGGACAGCCTTGAGGCCCTCGGCCGCGCCCGCCCGGATCTTCAAGCCTTCCGCGAAGCAGTCACCCGTCATCCTGGCGATGGCCTAGGCTTCTCCGTATTTCTCTACGTCCGCGACCCATCGCAGCCGGACCATATCCGCGCCCGCATGTTTGCCCCGCTCGATGATGTCCCGGAAGATCCCGCGACCGGCAGCGCATCCGGTGCGCTCGGCGCCTATCTGGTCGCCACCATGCCAGAGACAGATGTCCGAACCCAACTGACCATAGAACAGGGAGTGGAGATGGGACGCAGAAGCATCATCGAACTCGATGTGACCAAACAGCAGGGCAAGGTGACTGATGTCAGGATCAGCGGCCGCTCCGTTTTCGTCATGCGTGGCAGCGTCGAGTGCTGATCAGAAGAATTCACGCCCGAGCAACGCAATGGTCCAGATAATGAAGGCCAGAACGGCGAGTTTCCAGAAATCCATGCGGCGCTTCAGGCCCGGAAAGCCCAGCGGCTTTATCACCTGCACGACCATGGCAAGCATAAGCAGGATGGAGATTGCTTTTGTCATTGTTCGCCCTGCTGCGATCTTTTCGCGTCTCGCCACAGGGTAGACATTTTTAAACTCCACCACAGATAGGCTTTGGGAGGGGCAAACAAATCAATAGCGAGCCCCACCCCTCGTTACCGCTCCCTGCGGCAAGGCGCAACACGCCTGACGTCAGGGAACTGCGCCATTGATTGTTTGACACGAACCCATTTGTGAGACGATGAGACGAAACCTGCTTCCCGTCCTCGCCCTTTTATCCGGAACGCTTTTTCTATTCCTAGGCAACGGCCTTCAGGGCCTGCTTCTACCCTTGAGAGGCTCTCTCGAAGGTTATACCAACGAGACGCTTGGCTTGCTTGGCACGACCTGGGCTGCAGGTTTTGTCATCGGCTGTTTCGTTGCCCCGAACGTGGTCCGACGGATCGGTCATGTCCGCGCCTTTTCCGGCTTCCTCGCACTGATCTGCCTGAACGTGCTCCTGACCGGCCTACTGGTCGATCAGACGGCATGGCTGACGCTGAGAGCCATCACCGGCTTCTGCACCGCTGGCACGTCGATGATCATCGAAAGCTGGCTGAATGAGCGGGCAACGCCGGAAAGTCGTGGCACGATCTTTTCGTTCTACATTTCCATCACGCTCTTCGGCGTCGTCGGCGGCCAGATGCTGGTTCCCTTTGCCGACGTGACAACGACGACGCTGTTCATGATCTGCGGCATTCTCTACAGCATCGCCGCACTTCCCACGACCCTGTCCAAGGCGGCTTCACCTCAGCCACTCAAACGCGCCAAACTGGATCTGAAAGGACTGTTCAAGAACTCCCCTATATCCTGCATCGGCATTCTGCTGATCGGGATTGCCAACGGCGCATATGGCACTCTGGCGGCAGTCTTTGCCAGCCGCGCCGGCCTCTCCCAGGGCGCTGTCGCGGCAATGGTGACGATCACCATCTTTGCCGGCGCGATCATGCAGTTTCCGGCAGGCCGCCTCTCCGATCGCATGGACCGTCGCCACGTGCTGGCGGGCCTTTCGGCAGCGGCAGCGCTCGCTGGACTGGTTGTCGCCATGGTGCAGCCGACCGATGCCTACGGGATCATCGTGCTGGTCGCGATCTATGGCGCCGCAGCGAACGCGCTTTATCCGATCGCGGTCGCCCATGCGAACGACTTCGCCTCGCCAGAGGACTTCGTCAAGGTTTCGGGCGGCCTGCTCCTGCTCTACGGCATCGGCACCATCATCGGCCCGACCCTCGGTGGCCCGGTCATGACCTGGGCCGGACCTTATGCGCTCTTCCTCGTCACCGCGATCGCCCATATCCTGATCACAGCCTACGCCATCATCCGCAGCCGCCAGCGGGCGCCCATTCCGGCCGAGCATCGTGATGCCTATACGGTCGCTCCGGCCGCGACATCGCCGATGACGACCCCGGAAAGCCTGGCACTCGACCCGAGAGCTGCACCGGCCGAAGGCACGACAGAAGACCGGAGGAACTGAGAATGACATTTTTCGACGACGACCGGCCGGCCAAGAAGCTCGCCCATGAGATCGGCTCAGATCTTTCCATGCTTTCGGTAGGCGATCTCGATGCTCGAATCGATCTTTTGAAGCAGGAAATCGCGCGACTGGAAGCCGACAAACAGAAGAAGCAGGCGGGCCGGATGGCCGCCGATAGCTTCTTCAAGAAGTGAGAAGATCCGAAAATGCCCAAGTAAAGCCTGGGGATTTTAAGTGGATATTAATCATTAACAGACATTATCAGACCGTCCAGGCTTCCTGGACTCAGACAGTTTCACCACCCGGCGAATGGTCTGATTTCTCCCTGTTTTACCTTGAGAGCCGCCTTTCCGCGGCTCTTCTTTTTTCAGGCCGCCACAAAACCGCTTTACTCGGCCTTGTAGAGACACTTTTCAGCCTCTCTTGCGATTTCCAAAAATCTGTTCCAAAACAAGAACATCCGCATCGGTTTACCGCTTCTTGTGGGTATTAACCTTTCCTTAATAAACGCCTTGCGGATTTCAATTATAAAGATCATGTTCAAGTCAATGAGGGCGGCGATGGAACTTTTCGCTACATGTCGCCATTGCCCCATCGTGATTGCGTTAGCAGGATGACATTCATGCAGGAACAGGGTCTGAATACCGTCAATTTCGCCGGCCGCGCCGCGAATTCTTCGCAGTTCAAGACACTTTACGCCGAGGGCATGTCCCTGGTGGAAGAAACCGCGACTTATCTCGACGGAACGGGTCGCGCCGCATCGAAGGTCCTGCCGCGTATCGCCTCGGTGCTCTACGCCGCTGAATCCATGCGCCTGACGACCCGCCTCATGCAGATGGCATCCTGGCTGCTTCTGCAGCGTGCCGTCAACAATGGCGAAATGTCGAAGGATCAGGTTCTGGCCGAAAAGAACAAGGTTCGCCTCGACGGCTTCAACGTTGATCGCAATGCTCCGGGCTGGAACGAACTTCCGGAAGGTTTTCGTGATCTCGTCGAGCGTTCGCTGCGTCTGCAGAATCGCGTGGCATTGCTCGACCGCGAAATCTATCGCCCGTCCGATGCCGTCGCCGTTCCGGATAACGAAAACAGCGTCCGCTCCCAGCTGAACCTGCTGCAGACGGCCTTCGGCAACTGATCAGCAATCAGCCAGCCGGTCCAGATAGTCGAGAATTTCGGTGCGGCCTCTGAGCCGCACTTTTTCGTTCGGGAATTCCTCGAACATCCGCAAATGGCTTTCGAACGAATTCCAGTTGTTTTTCCGCTCGCGATATTTCGACACCCAGTCGAGCAGCTCTTCAAAACTCTCGTCGCTTTCCCCACGCTGATTGCCCCTCGCCCTGATATTGGCGATACATTCGTCTTCAGGCAGGTCGAGAAAAACCAGCACCGTCGCGCGTGGCAGGATGACATTGACAAGCCAGCCGTAGACGCCTTCGATCAGCCACCGTGACGTCAGCGACAGTTCCCGTATCTCTTCGATTACGATAGCCTTGTCACGGGCAATGCCATGCGGGCCGGGTTGCCAGTAGACATCATCAAGATGAACGGGAGCGCGGTCGAGATATAGCGATAACCTGCGGGCGAGCCATGTCTTGCCCGAGCCGCCATTGCCCATGATCGCCACCCGGCGAAGATCTTCATATTCCTTGTCTTTTGTCATGACAAACCCCTTGAGTCCGCCACGACACAAAACGAAAAAAGCCCGGCTTGCGCCAGGCTTTTTTTAGGTCCACCAACGTTAAGGCTATTAGAGGCCGAGGCCGCCGAAACGCTTGTTGAACTTGGAAACGCGGCCACCGCGGTCCATCAGCTGCTGGTTGCCGCCGGTCCAGGCCGGATGGGACTTCGGGTCGATCTCGAGGTTCATGGTGTCACCGGCCGAACCCCACGTGGAGAAGGTTTCGTATTCGGTGCCATCGGTCATGACGACCTTGATCTTGTGGTATTCAGGATGAATGTCAGCCTTCATGTCGCTATTCCTGCTCTGCGGGGTCTCCATGCCGCTCTTGCGATCACCGACCCTCTTTAATCAATGAAGCCGTCGACCAGTACGGTCACGGCTTCCCAATTCGATGCGGAGCCTATACAGGAAGGTCGCGACTAGCACAAGTACCCGCAAGGCCAAGTTAAGAAGGCCTCTACAGCGTTCTTTGCCCCACATCAATGGCGGCCGATGAACGGTGAAATATTGAAGTTCGCGTGTTGTGAAAATGACGATGCGCAAACAGGAGATCCCGTGGCAGACATGTCTGAGACCGAAAAGAAGAATCGCAGCCTCAAGCCCCTCGCCCGCCTGATCCCCTATCTCTCACGCTACCGACGGCTCGTCGCCTCTGCGCTTTTCTTCCTCGTGCTGGCCGCCGCAACGACCCTTGCACTTCCGCTTGCCGTTCGCCGCATGGTCGACCATGGCTTTGCCGCCGCTGACGGCAGCTTCATCAACAACTATTTCGGCATGCTGCTGCTGCTCGCAGTGCTTCTCGCGCTCGCAAGCGCCATGCGATACTACTACGTCATCACCATCGGCGAACGGGTGGTGGCCGACCTGAGGCGCGAAGTCTTTGCTCATGTCACCCGCCTCTCCGCATCCTTTTTCGACGTCAACCAGTCGGGCGAGATCGTCTCGCGCCTGACGGCCGATACGACCCAGATCAAGTCCGCCTTCGGCTCCGCCGCTTCCCAGGCGCTGCGCAACACCATCCTCTGTCTCGGCGCGATGGGTATGATGATCTATACCAGCCCGTGGCTCTCCGTCATGGTGCTGGGCGCCATACCCGTCATCGTCTTCCCGATCGTCGGCTTCGGCCGCAATGTCCGTCGCCGCTCGCGCGCAGCACAGGATACGCTGGCGGAAAGCTCGGCTTTTGCATCCGAAACCGTGGCCGCAACCCGCACCGTTCAGGCCTTCGGTGGCGAACAGATGGCAAGCGATCGTTATGCCTCCGCCGTCGAGAACGCCTATGACGCGGCCCGTGTCGCGATCCGCTCGCGCGCGCTTCTGACCGGATTTGCCATTCTCCTTGTCTTCGGCTCCATCGTCGGCGTGTTGTGGTATGGCGCGCAGAGCGTGCTTGCCGGTGAAATGAGCGCCGGCACGCTTGGCCAGTTCGTACTCTATTCGGTAATCGCAGCCAGCTCTCTCGGCCAGCTCTCCGAAGTCTGGGGCGAGCTTTCCGCCGCCGGTGGCGCTGCCGAACGACTGACAGAACTTCTGCACGAGGTCTCGGCAGTGCAGGATCCCGAACACCCCGTCGCCTTGCCCTCGCCGGCACGAGGCGAAGTTCAGTTCGATCAGATATCCTTCGCCTATCCGGCCCGTGTCAGCGCGATTACGCTCAACAACCTGTCCTTCAATGTCAAAGCCGGTGAGACGATCGCGATCGTTGGCCCATCGGGTGCAGGCAAGAGCACGATATTCTCGCTTCTGATGCGGTTCTACGACCCGCAGACCGGATCGGTGAAGCTGGACGGCATCGACCTTCGCGACGCCCGGATCGAGGACATCCGCTCGCGCCTGGCGATCGTGCCGCAGGACGTTACGATCTTTGCCGCTTCGATCCACGACAACATCGCCTTCGGCATGCCGGGTGCAAGCCGCGAGGCAGTCCAGGCCGCCGCCATCTCCGCCCAGGCCGACGAGTTCATCGGCAAGCTCGACCAGGGCTATGATACCATGGCCGGCGAACGCGGCATCACCCTTTCCGGTGGCCAGCGTCAGCGGATCGCGATCGCCCGGGCGATCCTGAAGAATGCACCGGTTCTGCTGCTCGATGAAGCAACCTCCGCGCTCGACGCCGAAAGCGAAACGCTGGTTCAGCGCGCACTCGACGGGCTGATGGAAAACCGCACGACGCTCGTCATCGCACACCGTCTGGCAACCGTCCTCAAGGCTGACAGAATTCTGGTATTGGAAGATGGTCGTGTCGTCGAGGAAGGCACCCACCAGAGCCTCGTCGCCAAGGGTGGACTTTACGCCAAGCTGGCGCGCCTGCAGTTCCACGATCTGGAACAGCGCAGCGCAAGCGCTATCTGACCGCTAAACAGGATTAGAACTGCATGATTGTCGAGCCACTGGACCCGAATGCCCCGCTCGACACATTGCTGGACAGTGTCCAGTATCAGACCTTCCTGTATTTCTGGGAAGGCGCGCATGCCGAAAGCAAACTGATCTACGACAAGCGCTGGGTAAACGGCGCGATTGCCACCAATATGATCTCCATCAGCGGCACCGGCTTCGGGCTGATGGCGATCCTTGTCGCTTCAGAACGCCAATGGATCAGCCGCGCTGAAGCGCTGGAGCGGATCAGTCTTATTCTGGATCGCCTCAACCTCGCCACCCGCTATCACGGCGCTTTCCCGCATATGGTCGATGGCGCGAGCAGCGAGACCGTCCAGTTCTCGCAATATGACGATGCGGGCGATCTGGTGGAAACCACGCTTCTGCTTCAGGGGCTGATCTGCGCGAGGGAATATTTCACCGATAATTCTGAAGCCGAGCAGGCTTTGCGGGAAACAGTGACACGGCTGTTTGACGAGGTCGAGTGGGACTGGTTCACACGCGGCAAGGACGACGGTCCGCTGTACTGGCACTGGAGCCCGCTCCACAACTGGGCCATGAACCTGCCGATCAAGGGCTGGAACGAGGCGCTTTCGGCCTATGTGCTGGCAGCGGGCTCGGACACGCATCCGATAAAGCCGGAGAGCTATCATGCCGGCTGGGCGCGCTCCGGCGAGATGAAGAACGGCGAGAGCTATTTCGGCACCGAGCTTCCCCTCGGTGAACCTCTGGGCGGCCCACTGTTCCTCTCCCAATATTCCTTCTGCGCCATCGATCCGCGCGGCCTCTCCGATCGCTACGCCGATTATTGGCAGCAAGCCGTGGCGCATACGAAGATCAATAGGGATTATTGCCTGAGCATACCCGCCTACAAGCAATATGACGTCTGGGGTCTGACCGCCTCGGAAGCACCGAATGGCTACAATGCCAATTCTCCGACATCCGACATGGGGGCAATTGCCCCGACGGCGGCACTGTCGAGCTTCCCATTCCAGCCGAAGGAGGCGGAGGAAGCTCTGCGCGCCATGATCCGTTACGAGGATGGAAAGCTGTTCGGTTCGTTCGGTTTCGTCGATTCCTTCGCCCCGGCAATCGACTGGCTCGCGCCGACCTATATCGCCATCGACCAAGGGCCGCTCATTGCCATGATCGAGAACCATCGCTCCGGCTTTCTGTGGAGCCTGTTCATGAAAGCGCCGGAGGTTCGTCGCGGACTGGAGCGCCTGGGCTTCACCTCAGGCCACTATACGGCCTGAGGACAGGGCCTCAATCCGCCCGCTCGAAAACCCACTTCACCACATATTTGCCGTTTGGCTTCAGCTTGGTCTTGGTCTTCATTCTGACCGGCCCGCCGAGTGCGGCTTCCGCCTGATCGAACATTTCACGCGCCTCGGCAAGCGCCTGATGATAGGCGCTGTTGTCGCGACGCGGCGTGTCTGCCACCGCCTTGATCAGGGCGTTGATATCCCGTTTTCCAGACATCATCGATCAGCGTTCCGTCAGTTTCAGCTCGATACGGCGGTTCTGCGACCTTGCTTCCAGCGTATCGCCCGGAGCAATAGGCTGGAACTCGCCGAAGCCGGCGGCAACAAGCCGATTGGCAGAAACACCCTTGGAGATCAGATACTTCACGACCGATGTTGCGCGGGCGGATGAAAGCTCCCAGTTGTCCCGATAACGGCCCGTGCCGGAGAGCGGAGAATTATCCGTGTGGCCGTCGACCCTGAGCACCCAGTTGATCTCGGCCGGAATTTCCTTGGCAAGCTCGAGCAAGGCCATCGCCAGCTTGTCCATTTCGCCACGCCCGGCATCGTCCAGCTCGCTGCCGCCAACAGGGAAGAGAACTTCCGACTGAAAGACGAAGCGGTCGCCGACGATCCGGATGTTTTCGCGGTCGGAGAGAATTTCACGCAACCGGCCAAAGAAGTCGGAACGGTAGCGATTGAGTTCCTGCACGCGGGCGGCAAGGGCGACGTTGAGGCGGCGACCGAGATCGGCAATCTGCGCCTGCGAGGTCGAATCCTTCGCCTCTGACGCCTGCAGCGCCTGCTCCACCGCTGCGATCTGTGCTCTGAGTGCCGCGATCTGCTGGTTCAGAAGCTCGATCTGGCTTGCCGCGCGCTGGCTGATCTGCTGCTGATTGTTCAACTCGCTGGTCAGTTCCCCAACCTTCGCGTTGGCAGCGGCGCTGCTGCCGGCGCCGTCATTCAGCAGCTGCTGCAGACGCGAACGATCGCCCTCCACCGCAGCCAGCGAGGATTGCAGGTTGGCAAGCTGATCTTCCAGATCCTGGCTGCCGCTCTTTTCCAGCGCCAGCAATTCCGTCAGTTCGGCAATCTGGCTGTTGAGGCGATTGAGCACCTCGTCGCGGCCGGTGATCTCGCGGCTGAGCAGAAACTGCGCCAGCACGAAGACCGTCAGCAGGAACATGATGGCGAGAAGAAGCGTGGACAGCGCGTCCACGAACCCCGGCCAGAAATCGACACTTCGTTCGCGACGACGGTTCTTGGCGAGCGCCATCGCTTATTTCCCCCCGATCTTGTCGGAAAGCCGATCCAGAGTGCGGCGCATGGCCTTTGATTCTTCCTGCTGCGCCTCGATCCAGTCACGCAGCATCTGCTGCTCGTTACGCATGTTCTTGACCAGCCCCTGTATGCCCTCGGCGAGATTGGCCATCGCAGCCATAGAACGGTCGTTCTCCGCACCGTCACGTCCAGCCTTTGCCTGGATGGCAACGAGCTTGCGCAATTCAGAGGTCAAAGCCTTCAACTCGTCTGCGGCACCGTTATCCTCATTGGCGATCGGTCCGTCGTAGCCGACATCGGTCACGGAGGAGAGCCAGTTTTCTAGCTCGGTATAGAAGCGGTTCTGCGCGCGCCCCGCCTGCAGGTCGAGAAAACCGAGGATCAGCGAACCGGAAAGGCCGAGCAGCGAGGAAGAAAACGCCGTGCCCATGCCGGCCAGCGGCTGGGCGAGACCAGTCTTGATAGCGCCGAGAATATCGTTAGAGCCGTTCGACGACGGGTCGAGAGCACCGATAACGTCGCTAATCGAGCCGATAGTCTGGATCAAGCCCCAGAACGTGCCGAGCAGGCCGAGAAAGACAAGCAAACCGATGAGATAGCGTGAAGTATCACGCGTTTCATCAAGTCGCGTACCGATCGAATCGAGAATGGAGCGATAGGCGACGGTCGAAAGCGCCACTTTTCTGCGGCGGCCGATCAGCGCGCGCATCGGCGCAAGCAGCCGTGGCTCGCGCCCCACCTTGTCGGCATTGCCGCCGGCAGCGCGATAGGAGTTGAACCAGCCGACTTCGCGGGCAAGACTGATAACCTGCACGAAGACGAGCAGGATGCCGATCGCCAGAACGCCAAGGATCAGTCCGTTCAGGCCCGGATTGGTCTGGAACGCGTGTGCGGCCTGCCGGTAGAGAATGGAGGCAACGAAGCCGACAAGGATGAGGAAGATGAGCATCGTCCAGAGGAACGAAGCCGGATTGGAGAGTTTGTGTTTATAGCCGCCGCGGCCGGTTTCCGACTCGTCCAGATCATCCACTGTCGCATTCGCCATAATACGCCTCGACTCCGCTAAATTGAGCGGAGGCTAGTGTAAAATTGCGACGAATTGAAGTGCGCAAGCATTGGAAAACAGTGCGCTATTGATTAGCGCGCACTGATTTTCATCATTGCCTCAGCGCTGCGGCACCGGACGGTTGACCACCTCGACCAGCGCGTTGCGGATCAATTCGTTGCCGGCAATCACATTGCGGGCCTCGAACATGTTCTGCGCGCCCTTCATGTCGGACACGAAGCCACCTGCTTCGCGGATCAGCAGCAAGCCGGCTGCCATGTCCCAGGGCGAAAGCTCGGCTTCCCAGAAACCGTCCAGACGGCCGGCAGCGACATAGGCCAGATCGAGTGCAGCAGCACCGGCGCGACGAACACCCGCAACTTCGCCCATCACATGGCGCAGCTCGACAAGGAACTTGCCGTGATTGCCACGGCCGAGATGCGGAACGCCGCAACCGATAACACAGTCGGACAGAACGCGGCGAGCAGCGACACGGATACGACGATCGTTGAGGAACGCACCACCGCCCTTTTCGGCCGTGTAGAGTTCATCGGTCGCCGGATTGAAGATCACACCGGCAACGATCTCACCATTGCGCTCAAGCGCAATCGAGGTTGCAAACTGCGGAATGCCATGCAGGAAGTTGGTCGTGCCATCAAGCGGATCGACGATCCAGCGATGCGCGCCGTCGGTACCCTTCTCTTCGCCGCCCTCTTCTCCGAGGAAACCATAGGTCGGGCGAGCCTTCATAAGCTCGTCACGGACGATCTTCTCAGCCTTGAGGTCCGCCTGGGAGACGAAATCGCTCGGTCCCTTGACCGAAACCTGCAGGTTCTGCACCTCACCAAAATCTCTCGTAAGCGATTTGCCTGCCTTCAAGGCAGCCTGCACCATGACATTGAGAAGCGCTGAACGGGCCATTTCGGAATCCTTAAGCCCCGGAATCCGGAAGACCGGGAGAGCGGGCGATACTGATTTTGTTGATTGGGCGGCTTCAAGACCACAAATTGCCGGTAAATTCAAGTCATGCGCTTACACGGCAGTGTTGTCATTCATGGCGGAGCCTGCGAAAGGAGTGCCAGCCACATTCAGGAGACAGCCCATGCGCATGCCTATCCCTCTCTTTATCAGCCTCGGCATGCTCATCACCATGAGCTTTTTGTCGCTGGGCCTGTGGGCGGCCATACCGGCCGATACCATGCTGCCGATCCACTTCGACTTCTCCGGCAATCCGGACAATTTCGCGCGCCCGGCAATCGCGCTCTTCCTCCTGCCTGGCGCCATGCTGTTCGCAATCGCGGTTTTTGTCGTGTCGCCGTCCATCAATCCCAAGGCACTTGACCGGCCGGGTCTCTACACCGCTATCTGGCTGTTTGTCATTCTGGCACTGGCCGTCGGCCACGGCTTCATCATCCGCGGCGCACTTTTCGCATTGCAGGCGCTGCAGAACTAGAGCCTTTCCAGCAAAAGCGGGAACCGGTTTTGCGTCAGAAATCTCGTTAAAACAAAGGGATAGATCGATTTCGCGTTTCGAAGAAAGGCGGAAACGCTCTAATTCCGCCGGAATTTGTTGGCCGCGTCGATCGCCTGTTTCTGCTGGTCTTCGTTGATGCCGAGATAGAAATCCTCAAGTCCGGCATCCTGAAGGCCCGCCCGCCGGGAGAGCACATACCACTTGGCGGCTTCCACGGGATTGGGCCGGGTGCCGAGTGCATTGATATAGAGATAGGCGAGCTTGTTCTGGGCAACCACATTGCCGCGCATGGCAGCGATCCGGAGCCATTCGAACCCCTTGTCGTAATCCCGCTCGCCACCGACGCCGTTCACATACCAGACACCCATATCCAGCTGGGCAGTGTCGTAGCCGGCCTTGGCGGCACGCAGCATCCAGTCACGGGCCTGCCCCTTCTTCGTCGGCTCAACTTCCCGAAGCGACATGTAGAGCTGGGCAACGGCATATTGCGCGTCGGCTACGCCCTGACTGGCGGATTTCTCATAAAACGGCAGGGCCAGTTCCATGCCTTTTTCGCCGGGATTGTCTGAAATCAGGATCTGACCCCAGTTGAACTGGGCAGCCGAATTTCCCGCTTCCGCCGCGCGGCGCATGTAGTCATCCGCCTTCTGCTTGTCTGCCGTAACATTACGCCCCCTCATCAGCAGGAGCGCATATTCGAACATAGCCGCAGCATCGCCTCCTTCTGCGGCCTGGCCGTACCAGAACGCGGCGCCCTTGGGATCACGCGCTATTCCATAACCCTTGGTCATCATTTCCGCGACCAATGTCTGCGCAGCAGCATCACCCTGCTGCGCCCGCTCGAGAGCAAGTTTCATTGCCGTCACATACATGCCGCGCTGGTAAGCGCCGTAAGCCTCGTCGACCTTGCCGTCATACTGCTTTTCCTCCGGCGGCGCAGGCAATGCAGCCCCCATTCGCCGGTAAAGCTCGACACCGCCTGACGGCACGATGCCATCCGGTTGCTGCTGCCGCTCCATTTTTCCGGCATCGGGTCCGACCGGACGGGTTACGGCCCGGTTGGACTGTGCATGCACGGAGGTTACCGCAGCCGCTGATATCAGCATGGCAGTGACGACTTTGAGCGGATTGCGATACAGACGTGTCGTTGATGGCATGCGACCATCAACCTCCAAACCGTGGCGCTTTTTCGTCGAGCATCGCATTGGCCTTTGCAACGGCTGCAGACGCACCCTCAGCAACTGCAAACACGGCATCACGCAGGGCGACGAACTCTGCGCCGCTCTCTGCAACGGTCACGACTGATTCGACATCGCTGCCGCCCATGACGATGCAGGGAATTTCAATCATCGACGCCCACCATTCGGCCAGCGCCACATTCTTCGGATGCGCCTCCGGCTTGATGTCACCATCGAAACGACCGAAGAAAATATAGTCCGGCCGCAATTCACCGATCTCAAGCGCCGCGTGGCGTTCCGTTGCCCCACCTGCCCCAACAATCAGCTTCGGCGTGAATTTCTCGATCGCTTCACCCAGTTCCTCCATGGAACCGGACATATGAAGACCATCAGCCTTCGCGCGACCGGCAACCCTGCTGTCACCGGAAATGATGGCGGCGGCTCCCGCATCCTGGATGATCTGAACCAGCACTTCCGCTCGCTTCTGGAATGCCTGATCGTCCAGCCCGTATTGCGGCAGGATGACGGACGCGACATCTCCACCGGAGAGCGCCTGTTGCAACTGGCTCGCCTGTCGCTCTGAATCAGCCTCGTCTGGCACGATCAGCACGAGGCGGCAGCGGTCTTCCAGTTCGGTCATGTTTCTTCTCGTTTATAGGGCGGGTGCGGCGATCGGATCACCGATCATCCTGCATCTGCACTCGTTTTCCGTTGCGCAATTCGATAGACCGGACCGATTGAAGGATCAACCACCACTAGTCTCACGCCTGATGATAGATCTGCCCAGCCTCTCTTTTTTCCTCGCCGCTGTTCCGGCAGTCATGCTTGTTGGCCTGTCTAAAGGCGGGATCGGCGGTGCCATAGCCTTGCTCGGCGTGCCGATCATGTCGTTTGCCGTAGATCCCGTTCAGGCCGCAGCGATTTTCCTACCGATCCTGCTTCTCATGGATGCCGTCGCGCTCTGGTCATGGCGCAACTACAACGACCCGAAGACCCTGATGATGATCATGCCGGGGGGATTGATCGGCATTGCGGCAGGCTGGGCCACCTCCGCCTATGTTTCCGACAATGCCTTGAGAGTGGTCATCGCGGTCGCCACCATCCTCTTCTCGATCCGATATTTCTGGCAGGTCTACGGTTTGAAACGCGAAGCCGGGGAACCTCTTCCCCATCGTCCGGTCGCGGCAACATTCTGGGGGTCCCTGTCAGGCTATGCAAGCTTCGTTGCTCATGCAGGCGGGCCTCCATTCCAGATCTATGTCCTGCCGATGCAGCTTGATCCGAAGAATTATACCGGAGCCAGCATACGCTTCTTTGCCATTGTCAACGCGGTGAAGGTTATTCCCTTTTTCTTCCTCGGAGCCCTGGACACACGAAATTTGGCACTGTCGGCAACACTTCTGCCTGTGGCGCTCATCTCGACCATATTGGGAGCGACCTTCGTCAAGCATCTCAAGGCTGAGTTCTTCTATCCCATGAGCTACGCTCTCGCCCTGGTCGCCGGCCTCAAGCTTTTGTGGGACGGCCTGTTTCTGTGAGGCGTTACTGGGGAAACGATACCCCTAGAAACAATTCTGGCCGTAGCCCGCATGAACCACGACCAGAACAGAAAGATTGGGTTTTGTGCCGCTATCGGATCATTTCCAAATCAAGATCCGCGGCGATGGCTCTTTTAGCTGACCTTAATGGCGGGTTGACGCCTTGAGGCGCTGCACTTGGTCTTTGAGACGCAGCTTACGACGCTTTAGATCGGCAATCTCGCGATCGTCTGATGAAGGAGACGAAAGAATCGCCTGGAGCTCCTCCTCGAGATCGCCGTGCTTCTTTTCAAGCGATGCTATATGAGCCTGGATGGTCATGTGGCATGTCCTTCCCTATTGCCTGCTCCGGCCACTCCATCGGCCGAAGCTTCAGGTTTACGACGGAAGTGTGACACGATCTGCTCGGTTTGTCGAAGGTGTTTTCATGACAAGAGCGCGGCAAATTCGTGACCGCAGCTAACTTCCAGTTAATGTGGTTTGATGATAGGAGCTTGCGCATTAAGCTGGGCCGGGTCACAAGCCCGGATCGATATGGGGACTTGAAGACATGGCCGATCAGGAACAGGCGGACAACCGGCTGGCGCTGGCAAAGCTCCGGCAGGAGCATGAAGACTACGATGCCGCCATCAACGCCATGATCACAGTCGGCTGCGATGCGCTGCGCGTGCAGCGGATGAAGAAGAAAAAGCTCGCGATCAAGGACAAGATGACCCAGATCGAAGACCAGATCCTGCCCGACATCATTGCCTAGGAACGCTCAAATGGCCGAGACACCGCCCGTCGCCATCATCATGGGAAGCCAGTCCGACTGGGAGACCATGAAGAACGCTGCCGAAACCCTCGATGCCCTCGAAATCGACTACGAGGCTCGCATCATTTCGGCACATCGCACACCTGAGCGTCTGTTCAGCTTTGCCAAGGGCGCACGTGAAGAAGGCTTTCAGGTCATCATCGCCGGCGCCGGCGGGGCAGCCCACCTGCCCGGAATGGCCGCCTCGATGACGCCCCTGCCGGTCTTCGGTGTTCCGGTCCAGTCCAAGGCGCTTTCCGGCCAGGACAGCCTTCTGTCGATCGTCCAGATGCCGGCCGGCATTCCGGTCGGCACGCTCGCCATCGGCCGCGCCGGTGCGGTCAACGCCGCCCTGCTCGCAGCGGCCGTTCTGGCTCTCTCCGACGACGACATCGCCTACCGCCTGGACGAATGGCGCGCTCGCCAGAGTGCAGCGGTTGCCGAATACCCGATGGACGACGCATGAAGGCCCAGACGATCGGCATTATCGGCGGCGGCCAGCTTGGCCGCATGCTGGCAATGGCAGCCGCAAGGCTGAACCTCACAATCATCATTCTGGAACCGCAAGCGGATTGTCCCGCAGCGCAGGTCGCCAACGAGCAGATCATCGCAGCCTACGACGATCCGGCCGCTCTCGCAGAACTGGCCAAGCGCTGCGATATCGTCACCTACGAATTCGAGAACGTGCCGGTTTCTGCCGCCCAAACACTGGAGCGCTCAGTTCCCGTCTATCCGCCATCCAAGGCCTTGGAAGTTGCGCAGGACCGGCTGACGGAAAAACGCTTTCTGAACGCCTGCGGCATCGAGACCGCCCGCTTCCATGCGGTCAACAGCCAGCAGGAGCTTGAAGCAGCGCTGGCCGATTTCGGTGGCAAGGGCGTACTGAAGACCTGTCGCATGGGTTACGACGGCAAGGGTCAGCGCGTCTTCCGCTCGACCGACGATTCACCCGCCGGCGCTTATGAGGCGCTCGGCTCCGTGCCGCTGATTCTCGAAAGCTTTGTTGCCTTCGAGCGCGAGATCTCGATCATCGCTGCACGCTCCAAGGATGGCACGATCCGCTGCTATGATCCGGCGGAAAACGTCCACCGTAACGGCATCCTGCACACCTCTACCCTCCCGGCGAACATTTCCGCAGAAACCGCCTCTACAGCCCGTGCCGCAGCCGAAAAGCTGCTTGCAGCGCTGGATTATGTCGGCGTCATCGGCATGGAATTCTTCGCCATGGCGGATGGCACGCTGATCGCCAACGAGATTGCCCCGCGCGTCCACAATTCCGGCCACTGGACGGAGGCTGCCTGCGTCATCTCGCAATTCGAGCAGCATATGCGCGCGGTTGCCGGCCTTGCGCTGGGCGATCCGGGTCGCCATTCCGATTGCGTGATGACCAACCTGATCGGCGACGACATTCTCGCCCTGCCGGAGTGGCTGGCAGCCAAGGATGTTCTTGTCCATCTTTACGGCAAGACGGAAGCGCGTCCGGGCCGCAAAATGGGCCATGTCACCGAATTGAAAGGCCGGAAAACCTCGTCATAAGGTTGACATGGAGAAAGCCTCGGGTTATCTGCACCCCAACCTGAGGCGCGCCCCTATCTCTAGGGACTAGGCGGCGCGCTTTCGATTGTTAGAGACAAGCGGCTCTATGAGCCCACAGACTGCTGGACCAGTACAATGAAGATCAAGAACTCGCTTAAGGCGCTGAAGGCTCGTCACCGCGACAACCGTCTGGTTCGCCGTAAGGGCCGCATTTACATCATCAACAAGCAGAACCCGCGCTTCAAGGCCCGCCAGGGCTGATTGCTCAAGGCGAGTTTCTCGCCTGCAATCAAATTGTCGATAGCGCGACAATTCGGCTTTGACCTTCGGCGCATCCGGATTATTTTATCCGGATGCGCTATTTGCTTTTGAGCACCCCCATTCTGGCTTTGGCCGCTCTTGCCCCTGTCGCTCATGCACAGGCGCCTCAAGCCGCCCCGCCCTCACAAGCGGTGCCGCAACCAGCTGCTCCACCGATAGAATCAGCGGCTCCCACGATTGCAGCCTCAAAACCACTCGACACATTGTTCGAGGCATTGAAGCGGGAACGCGATCCTGAAAAAGCCAAAGGGATCGCCAGCCAGATCATTGCCGAGATGAACGATTCGGGCAGCGCCACCGTCAATCTGCTGATGCAGTGGTCCGAAGAGGCCATCAAGGAAAAGAAGAGCGCTGCCGCGCTGGATTTCCTCGACCGCGTCACCCTTCTCGACCCCGCCTTCACCGAGGGCTGGAACCGGCGCGCAACGCTTCATTACACGATGGGCGATCGGCGCAAGTCGATGGCCGATATCGCCGAGGTGCTGAAACGCGAACCCCGCCACTTCGGTGCCCTTGCGGGCCTTGCTGGTATTTTGATGGAAGCCGAGGACGACGCGTTGGCACTGAAGGCATGGGAGCGGTATCTAAGCGTCTACCCGGCAGATCGAGACGCACAGGAAGCCGTCTCGAAACTCTCGGAGAAGATAGCCGGAAACCGGACGTGAACCTTTCTCCGGTCGCCCTTCGATGATACTGCCGCTTGCCCTCACAGCCATCCTCCTCGCAGCGGCCTTCGGCTTTACCGCCTGGAAGAGCCACCAGATCGAGCGGCAGTTTCCGCGTGATGGCGAACTGATCGATGTCGGCGGCTACAGGATCAACGCGCTGCATATTCCTGCACCGCCAAATCCCGCCCTTCCCCCGATCGTCTTCATCCATGGAGCCAGCGGCAACCTGCGCGACCAGGAAACCGCCTTCCGCAGACTTCTGGAGGGCCGTGCAGAGCTTCTCTTCATTGACAGGCCCGGACATGGCTATTCCGAGCGTGGCGGACCTGAGAACGGCTTTCCGGACGGACAGGCCGCCGCCATCAGCCGCGTCATGGATGTGAAGGGAATAAACCGCGCAATCATTGTTGGCCACTCCTTCGGCGGCGCAATCGCGGCAAGCTTTGCCGTCTTCCATCCCGAAA
Source organism: Neorhizobium sp. UBA3556 (assembly GCA_002376235.1). Taxonomy (GTDB): domain Bacteria; phylum Pseudomonadota; class Alphaproteobacteria; order Rhizobiales; family Rhizobiaceae; genus Neorhizobium. The sequence goes on from DFNX01000016.1 coordinate 1,199,286, forward strand.
AGACAGCAGGCCTGCTGTTTCTCGCGCCCGCGACACATCCCTGGCCTGGTGGCGTGGATTGGTATTACAAGATTGCGGCCGCCCCCTATCTGGGCTGGTGGTTCACCCGCCTCGTCAGCCTGCCCGCCGGCCTGGTCCTGATGGACGGCGCAACAAAGTCCGTCTTCAGCCCCAACCGCCGCCGTGACCGCTATGTCGAGGAAGGCGCACCGGCCCTCGTATTGCGGCCGGAAAATTTCCGTAACAACGCGGTCGATGTCGCCAACCTTCACGACTACGTCACACGCGTCTCACCACGCTACAAAGAGATCACGGCACCAACCATCATCATCACCGGCGACAGCGACCCGATCGTGCTCGAAGAAATCCATTCGCGAGGCCTCGCCCGTCATATAGCAGGCTCGGAACTCGTCATGATCCACGGCCTCGGCCACAAGCCGGATTATGTCGTGCCCGACGTGGCGATTGCTGCAATGGAGAAGATCGCCGGCATGGACCGCGACTTGAAGGCACTGGCGCGCTTGGCGGAGGCCCGGCTGACCCAGTCGGGAGTTTCGGATCAGCCTGCAATAGGCATGACGATCGAAAAGATCTGAGCTCCATGATTATGTCGCCGCAACGACATGCCTGTAGACGACATCTTCCGGATCATGCCGCCCGGCCGTCTCGTCAAGCCGGGCGCCCAACCTTTCGGCAAGCCGCCGGGATTTGTCGTTATTCCGATGAACATAGCTGACCAGCGTCTTCAGGCCGAGTATCTCGAAGCCCCATTTGCGCAATGCGGCTGCAGCCTCCAGAGCATAACCACGCCCCTCGAAGCAGGGGAAGAGAAGCCAGCCCAATTCGTGCTCCGGAAACAACGGCCCGGCATTGATGCCGACCTGACCGATGCAGGTGCCGTCGTCCCGCCTCTCGATCATCAATGAACCATGTCCCATCAGCGGCCACTGCGCCACGTCATGGCAGAACATGCCCCAGGCGGCGGCCTGCGAAAACGGGCCACCCATATGCTCTGCCCGATCCGACGCCATGAACGCCGCATAGCTCGGCCAGTCCGCCATGCTCGGCACCCGCAGCCTGAGACGGTCGGTTTCGATCTCCGGGATTGAAAGAGATGATTGATTGTTCATGGACATGCTCGTTCCAAAACGACAAACGGCCGGATTGCTCCGGCCGTCTGGTAATTGCAAATTGTGTCAGCCCGATTATGCGCCGGTCTGGCCGTCAGCGCCGATATAGGCGATGCGCAGCATGTTGGTCGAACCGGGCGTGCCGAGCGGAACGCCGGCCGAGATGATGACGCGGTCGCCTGGCTTGCCGAACTCTTCCGAAACGGTGATGCGCGCAGCGCGGTTCACCATGTCTTCCAGATCGTGTGCATCCTCGGTCACAACGCAGTGCAGGCCCCAGCAGACGGCAAGACGACGAGCGGTCTTGACGCTCGGCGAGAGCGCCAGGATCGGAACATTCGGACGCTCGCGCGAGGCGCGAAGGCCGGTCGTGCCCGACTGCGTGTAGGTGACGATTGCGGCGGCCTTGAGCGTTTCGGCAATCTGGCGGGCAGCAAGCGAGATCGCGTCGGAACCGGTTGCTTCCGGCGTTGCGCGCTGTGCGTAGATGATGCTCGGATAGAGCGGATCCTGCTCGACCTGACGGGCGATGGAGGCCATCATCGATACAGCTTCGACCGGATACTGGCCGGAAGCTGATTCGGCCGACAGCATGACGGCATCGGCGCCTTCGAAAACGGCGATCGACACGTCGGAGACTTCCGCGCGGGTCGGAACCGGAGCCGTAATCATCGATTCCAGCATCTGGGTGGCAACCACGACCGGCTTGCCGGCACGACGGCAGGCGCGGGTCAGCTGCTTCTGGATGCCGGGAACCATTTCGATCGGCATTTCCACGCCAAGGTCACCACGGGCAACCATGACGGCATCGGAAAGCTCGATGATTTCGTCGATGCGCTCGATAGCCTGCGGCTTTTCGATCTTCGACATGATGCCGACGCGGCCGCGTGCGATCTTGCGGACTTCCGCCAGATCTTCCGGACGCTGCACGAAGGACAGCGCAACCCAGTCAGCGTCTTCGGTGGCGAGAACGGCATCGAGGTCGGCACGGTCCTTGTCGGTCAGAACGCCGACGGTCAGGATCGTGTCGGGCAGGCTGACGCCCTTGCGGTCGGAAATGCTGGTACCGGCAACAACGGTGCAGACGATCTTCTTGCCGTCGACTTCGACAGCCTTCAGCGCCAGCTTGCCATCATCGATCAGCAGGCGATCACCGGCCTTGACGGCTTCGAGGATTTCCGGATGCGGAAGATAGACGCGGTTTTCGTCACCCGGCGCTTCGTTGTTGTCGAGCGTGAATGTCTGACCTGGGGTCAGGGTTACTTTGGTGTTGGCAAATTTGCCGACGCGAAGCTTCGGTCCCTGCAGGTCACAGAGAATACCGATCGGGCGACCCGACTTCTTTTCGACCGAGCGAATGCGCTCGATCAGGGTACGCATCATGTCATGGCTGGCGTGGCTCATGTTGATACGGAAGAGGTCAGCGCCTGCTTCGTGGAGCTTCTGGATCATTGCCTCTTCCGACGATGCCGGACCGAGCGTGGCAAGGATCTTTACTTTGCGGTTACGCCTCATCAATTCTGGCCTTCTTGCGTACCGGGCGTGTCCGAAAGCTGGACCATCCAGCTCCCCTGACGACCCGTATCATACTCTTTGAAACCCATGCGCTGGTGGCCACGGGTAAAACAATCATTCACGCCGACGATTTTGAATTCGTTCTCGGCGACGCACATATTGATATTTCCGGTCCACCGCCCTCCTCGGGCGGCATCCTCGGCATAAAGATAATAGTATCGTGACTGCAGTTCCCCTTCGATCAGAGTAGCGCAGGTGGAAGCAGGAACCTGCCACCATCCCTCGGTATTCCAACCATCCTGGGCACGATAACCGATTGCCACCCCGACAAGATTCTGCGTGCCATTACAGACACGAAAATCAGCATGAGCCGGAGAAGCCATAAGAAGCGGTGCGCCTGCGCAAACAGCGAAAACACCCACCGGAACGGAAAGGAGCGAACGAAGATAGATTTTAATCGATTTTATCGGCACGGTTTCCGTCAGGTCTCCATGGTTATCGTGGAGGCACTTTCTCGCGCGCAACGGGCAGAAAGTCAACGAAGCTGTGGTTGATTGCGTCGCCCTGCCGCTGCGCTTCGTCAAAATTCCATTATCCCTTTGGGCAGACTTGATTTTTGACAAGCCCACCGCTGTCCCCTTGCGCCAGATCGGGCACCATGCGATCACCAAACTCACAACATAATCGTTTGAAATGTATGTGAGCATGCATAATTTCCAACCGTTCGAAATCATAGACGGCGACTATGACAAAGGCATGGTGCTTCTCGCGGACCACGCCATGAACCGCCTGCCCCCGCAATATGGCAATCTCGGCCTGCCGGAGAGCGCCTTTCTGAGGCATATCGCCTTCGATATCGGCATCGAGGGACTGACCCGCAGGCTCGCAACACAACTCGGCGTTCCGGCCGTGCTCGGCTGCTTCTCCCGCCTGCTGATCGATCCGAACCGGGGCGAGGACGATCCGACACTCATCATGAAAATTTCGGACGGCGCGATCATTCCCGGCAACCATCCGATCACCGACGAGGAATGGCAGAACCGGCTCGACACCTATCATCGGCCTTACCATGAGGCGATCGAGCGCACGATAGCAGCTGCCACCTCGGCGTCCGGCAAGGCCCCGCTAGTGCTGTCGCTGCACTCCTTCACTCCCTTCTGGAAAGATTTCGCCCGTCCATGGCACGCCGCCGTATTGTGGGACACGGACGACCGGGCAATCATGCCGCTCATTTCCATCCTGAGAGAGCCGGGCGACATCGTTGTCGGCGATAATGAACCCTATGACGGCGCATTGGAGGGCGACACCATGTATCGCCACTGCATGATCCCCGGCATTGCGCATGCGCTTCTTGAAGTGCGGCAGGATCTTATCGGCGATGACGCCGGTATGGATGCCTGGGCGGCAAGGCTCGCGCCGATCTTTACCGCGCTCAATGCTGACCCCACATTGCACCAGTACAAGATTTTCCCGTCGCGAACCGGCCCCTACCCTGCGTGACGATGATATTCAGGAGAGGTTCCCATGACCGAACTCAGCAAGGAACAGCAAACTGAGCTTGAGGCCGCAGCATTTCGCCGGCTCATCCAACATCTGCGTGAGCGAAGCGACGTCCAGAATATCGACATGATGAATCTGGCAGGCTTCTGCCGAAACTGTCTGTCGAACTGGTATCGGGATGCAGCGACGGATGCCGGCTTGGATCTTTCAAAGGACGCAACCCGCGAAATCGTCTATGGCATGCCTTATGAAGATTGGAAGAACCTGCACCAGACGGAAGCGAGCGACGCTCAAAAAGCCGCATTCGAGATCAACAAGCCTCCGCATGGCTGAAATTGCAACGGTGATTGATTGGGCTTGACCTAGCGCCCGCTTTTCGGCACTTCACCACCATCCAACAAAGATTTCCATTATCAGGAGACACCTATGTCTGATGCTCATGGCGTCGCCCGCGACCAGCTCCGCGCTTTTGTAGAGCGCATTGAACGACTTGAAGAAGAAAAAAAGACCATCGCCGACGACATCAAGGACGTCTATGGCGAAGCCAAATCGATGGGCTACGATACCAAGATCATGAAAAAGGTTATCGCCCTTCGCAAGAAGGATGACCAGGAGCGCATGGAAGAGGACCTGATCCTCGACACCTACCTCAGTGCACTCGGCATGATCCCGGGCGCTGGCACCGATGAAGAAGAAGCCGCCTGATCGATTTCAATCCAATTTCCGCATTTGCGGCAATTGTCACGGAAAGCCCGCCCTCAAGGCGGGCTTTTTTCGTGCGACAAGTGGGCTAAACCGCTTACTGCGCTCTCCAAAGAGAGAGCCGACACCATCAGGAATGGAACAGCCTGTCCCGCCATCAGCGGCGATCGCACCTCAAAAATCGGCGATCTCAGGCAGACAATCCGGGCGGAAGATTTATCGGGAAGCAGAGGTCAGTTTGAACCGCTGAAACGGCTGGGATCGATAGCCACCGCCGCAGAAACAGGCTTGAAGCCCTCGCTGGCATAGGCCGCCGAATACTCGCTGTTCAAGGTGCGGGTCACGACGCGCGGAGCCTTCATCGACACCACGTCGCCTGAGCGCTTGTTGTCGAGCGCCCATTTTTCCAATGTGCCCTTCGTCAAGCCGGCGGAAACGGGAGCCCTGTCCGGCTTCGTTGAGCGACCACCCTTGGTCGGCACAGCAGAGGCGGCCGCAGCAACCCACTTGGGCGTATCGAAACCATCACCGAAATGGCCGGAAGCGGAGGGCGACTGGATGACCTTCTTCGGAAGAGCCGCAACTTCAGTCGGTCTCCGCGCCTGCGCAGGGACCGGCACTGGAGCAGCATCGGTGACCGCCCGGATACCCGCGGCGGAGCGGCGATCATCATCGACACTGCGTGAAAGGGCGGCAACGAGTTCAGGCGTCAACGCCTGCTCCTGGGCCTGGCGATCCGGCTCCACCGGCTGAGGGACGACAACGGCCGAAGCAACCTGGGCGACTGCGGGACGGTGCGCAGGCAACGGCACGCCGGACATATCCTGCAGCGAGGCCGGAACGTCACCAAGCGATGCCATCATAGCCGATGTATCGCTATCAGCCTTCACGCCGCGCGAACCAAGCAGGGTCGGCACAGGAACCGCATATTTGGTCAGGTCCTCGAAAGCCCCACCCTCAGGACGGCCGTTGGCAGCCGCTGCGGCCTGCAGCGCAAGCGCCTCCTGGGCTGGATTACGCTGCTGCGAATAAAGCGCAGTCGCAAGCGCACCGGGACCATCCTGACGGAAGGCAGGGCGCGAGGCCGGAATAGGCGCATCGATTGTCTCGGTGGCCTGACGCGGCTCGGCCGAAGCGACCATCACGCCCGGAAGCGGAGCGGCGGGCGCCTCATCCTCTGCCTGGGCGGGCCTGCTTGCCGGCGCGCTTGGCCGTGTGACCGGCGTGCTGATTTCGCCGTTGTCCTCTTCCTCGTCTGCACCACCGCCGAAGAGCGTGGCAAGGAAACCGCGACGCTTACGTTCCGAAGCAGGCGCGCCGCCGGCGGTCGAAGCAATCTCGATCGAGTTCGACCCAACGCGTTTCTTGTAATCGGCCAAGGCCTGATCATAACCCGGCAAAGGCTGGCCGTCGGCGGGAAGATGCAGCGTCTTGCCCTTCGGGAAAATCGACACGAGTTCCTGGCGCGACATGCGCGGCCACGCGCGAACACCGCCGACATCCAGATGCACGAAAGGCGAACCGGACTTTGGATAATAGCCTACGCCACCAACCTGCATCTGCATGGCAAGCGCACGCAGCGTCGCTAGCTTCACGCCGGGAATGTAGAAATCCATCGCCTTGCCGAGCGTATGCTGGCTGTTCTTGGCAACACCGGTATTGCGGGAGCGCGAACGCAGCATGCCGTTGGTTGCCGGCGAACGGTAGGCGGAAACGACGTGGATGTAATCCTTGGCGCCACTGCGCCGATAAACTTCCCAGACGAGATCGAAGAGCCGTGGGTCCATCTTGGTCGGCTCGTTCTTGCGCCAGTCGCGCAGGAACTGGTTGATCTGCTGGAGACCTCGGGGGTCGAATCGGCCGTTACGCTTGAACGTAATCTCGGCCTTTTCACCCGTATGGACGAAATAGAGCTTGAGGCTGCGGTTTTCCGCGGCCGCCTGAGTGGCGGGCACAAACCATATGGAAGCGGCGACGACGGCAAGTGCCGCGCCTTGAGCAGCACGCCTGGTCAGCGACTGAAAGGCCTTTTGGACGAGGCGATGAACGCCTGTGCCCGAAGGCATTTCTTTTGCATTCAAATCAGGCAAAGCGATCCCCGTCCTGCAGACAACGTCCCTCGTTGTCCCGTTTGGCTGACAATTGCGGTCACACGATGGCAAATCTGCCACACATGTACAAGCATCTCTCTTATAGTCAATGATGTGCTAAAGAGAGATTGACAGAAATTGCCATCGCTTCCTTGCCTGAAAATTAACACTCTCTAATCAAGCGGCTTCCTTGAGCGGATCATCCGGATCGATACCGTAATCCTTCAGCTTGCGGTAAAGCGTCGAGCGACCGATGCCGAGCTTGCGGGCAACCTGGCTCATCTGGCCGCGGTAGAACTTCAGCGCGAAGCGAATGAGTTCCTCTTCCACATCGGCAAGTTTTCTCACCTCGCCCGTGTCGTCGGTGCTGACGATCACGTTGTCCGAAGCCGGATAAGCCGCAGCCAGAAGCGCACGCGGATCCGGTCGTGTCGAACGCGGCGGCAGCATCGGATGCGGGAAACCGAGATCTTCCGTGATCGGACGAACGACAGACGAGGGAGCAGGCGTCGATGCAGTGGCCGTGGCGGCCAGTTCGGCCGTGCGGAACTCCGGCACCTGAGCCGCGATCTGCGGGAAATCAAACTCTGTAAGCTCATCACCTTCCGCAAGCACGATAGCCCGGAAGATGGCGTTTTCGAGTTGGCGGATATTGCCCGGCCAGTCGTAAGCCGTCAGCAGAGCCAATGCACCGGCGCTGACACCAAGGTTCTGCGGCAGCTTCTGCTCCAGCGAAAAACGCTCGGCGAAGACGCGCACCAGATGCGGAATGTCTTCCTTGCGGCGGCGCAAGGCCGGAATGGTGATCGGAAAAACGTTGAGGCGATAGTACAGATCCTCGCGGAAACGCCCGGCTCGAACCTCTTCGATCAGGTCCTTGTTGGTGGCCGAGATCAGCCGCACATTGACCTTGTGAACCCGGCCGGCACCGACCGTTTCGATCTCGCCCGACTGCACTGCGCGCAGCAGCTTCACCTGAACTTCGAGCGGCAGATCACCGATTTCGTCCAGGAAAAGCGTGCCGCCATCGGCCTCGACGAACTTGCCGGTGTGACGCTCTGTCGCTCCGGTAAACGCACCTTTTTCATGACCGAAGAGGATGCTCTCGACCAGATTGGCTGGGATCGCGCCGCAATTGACGGTGATGAACGGCTTGCCGGCACGATCGCTGCCCGACTGGATGGCACGGGCGATCATTTCCTTGCCGACGCCGGATTCACCCTCAAGCACGACCGGAATATTCGAATGCGCCGCGCGCTGCGCCAGATCGATGACACGCAGCATATCCGGGCTTGCCGAAACGATATCGTTGAAGCCAACGACACCGGCGCGACGGCGGCCGACCTTGGCCTTGCCTTCGCGATAATCGAGCTTCAATGCGTTGGCGATGGACGTGGCGATCCGCTCGGGCGAGACCGGCTTTACGACGAAATCGAAAGCCCCTGCCCTCATCGCCTGAACGACATATTCGATGCTGCCCTGTCCGGTCTGCACGATAACCGGGGTCTGGACCCCCATCTCGCGCAGCGCGGCAAGGAAGGTAAGCCCGTCCATTTCCGGCATCATCAGGTCGAGCACGATGACATTCACATCGCCGCTGGTGCGGCTGAGGAAATCGAGTGCGACCTTTCCGTTTTCGGCCAGATGCGCGACATAACCTTGCCGCTCGACTGCATTCTTCAGAAGGCGGCGCTGAATGGGATCGTCATCGACGACAAGGATATGAGCAGACATTTGTGAACTCCCGGCAACGTTCATCGTGCACCCTTTGCGGGCTCTTATGCTGGAAGTTGTGCCAGATAGGCTTGAACATCCCCTTTTGAGAAAAGTTCACATTTTAACAGTCTGAACAGAAAACGGACGGGTGGCGGCAGAAGGGTCGAAATGCTACCCATCTGACACCCATTCGAGTACCCGGTGAAGGGAAGGAAAGACCATGAAAAATCGTATCGCGTCGTCTGAAACCGCACGTGCCGCACCGACTTCTGGCGGCGGCGCAACGGATCCCGCGCTTGGTCTCCTGCCCGTCTGGAAACTCTCCGATCTCTATGTCGCCAAGGATGCACCGGCTTTCACAGCCGACCTGAAGCAGTCCGAAACGGACGCGCTCGCCTTTGAAAAGAAGTGGAAGGGCAATCTGGCCGAGGCCGCCACGAAGACGGGCGCAGGCGGCATAGGCGAGGCCCTGAAGGAATATGAGGCGCTGGACGATCTGCTCGGCAAGATCGGCTCCTTCGCCGGTCTCACCTATTTTTCCGACACGTCCGACCCGGCCAACGGCAAGTTTTTCGGCGATGTTCAGGCGAAACTCACCGATATTTCGTCGCACCTTCTGTTCTTCGCGCTGGAGCTCAACCGCATTGACGATGCGGTGATGGACGCCTGCATGGATCGGGATCCGGCAACCGGTCACTATCGCCCCTGGATCGTCGATCTGAGAAAGGACAAGCCTTTCCAGCTGGATGACAAGCTGGAACAGCTCTTCCTCGAAAAGTCGATGACATCCGCTTCTGCCTTCAACCGCCTGTTCGACGAGACAATGGCGGAGTTGCGCTTCGAGATCGACGGCGAGGAGCAGCCGCTCGAAGTCACCCTCAACATGCTACAGGAGGCCGACCCCGCCATCCGCGCCAAGGCGGCGGCTGCGCTGTCTAAAACCTTCAGCGAAAATCTGCGCGTCTTCACGCTGATCACCAACACGCTCGCCAAGGACAAGGACATTTCCGACCGCTGGCGCGGCTTCGAGGATATCGCCGACAGCCGCCACCTTGCCAACCGTGTCGAGCGCGAAGTCGTCGATGCGCTGGCCGCCGCCGTCCAGGACGCCTATCCGCGCCTGTCGCACCGCTATTATGCGATGAAGGCCAAGTGGCTCGGCATGGACCAGCTGAATTACTGGGACCGCAACGCACCGCTGCCGGAAACCCCGAAAGCCGTCATTCCGTGGGAAGCGGCAAAAGAGACGGTCCTTTCGGCCTACGGCGCCTTCGCTCCGGAAATGGCGGACATCGCCGGACGTTTCTTCAGCGAGGAATGGATCGACGCACCGGCACACGCCGGCAAGGCTCCGGGTGCATTTGCCCATCCGGTCGTACCCTCCGCGCACCCTTATGTTCTGGTCAACTATCTCGGCAAACCGCGCGACGTGATGACGCTCGCCCATGAGCTCGGCCACGGCGTGCATCAGGTTCTGGCCGCCGGACAGGGCGCACTGATGTGCCAGACACCGCTAACGCTTGCCGAAACCGCCTCCGTCTTCGGCGAAATGCTGACCTTCCGCGCCCTTCTTGAAAAGACGAAGGACAAGCGCGAACGCAAGGCGATGCTCGCCCAGAAGGTCGAGGACATGATCAATACGGTTGTGCGCCAGATCGCCTTCTACCAGTTCGAACGCAAGGTCCACACGGCCCGGAAAGAGGGCGAGCTGACCTCCGAGCAAATCGGCGAACTGTGGCTCTCAGTGCAGGGCGAAAGCCTTGGCCCGGCGATCAGGATTTCGGAAGGGTATGAAAGCTGGTGGACCTACATCCCCCACTTCATCCACTCGCCCTTCTATGTCTATGCCTATGCCTTCGGTGACTGCCTGGTGAACTCGCTTTACGCCGTATATCAGAACGCGGCTCCGGGCTTTCAGGACAAGTATTTCGAGCTCCTCAAGGCCGGCGGCACCAAGCACCATTCGGAACTCCTGAAACCCTTCGGCCTCGACGCCACCGACCCGACATTCTGGTCCAAGGGCCTGTCGATGATCGAGGGGCTGATCGACGAACTGGAAGCGCTCGATAAGGAACAGGGCTGAGGCTCAAACGACAAACGGCCGGGTCTCCCCGGCCGTTTTCTTTTTGAAGTGAATGTCTAACGCACCACCGGCTCGACCGTCAGGTCCCGCCCGCTCGAAGCCACCACGCGGACACGGGCCCCAACCGGCAGGTCCGGCCCCATCACCGACCACATCGTATCGTCGAGCCTGATCCGTCCCCGGCCCTCCTGAATGGGTTCGGAGAGTGTCGCCGTGCGGCCGACAAGGCTTTCGCCGCGACGGTTGAGCCAAGGCTCGTCGCTTTTCGTGCGTTTGCCGTTATAGATCCGCCGGCCGATCACTGCGAACAGGACGGACAGTACCGCAAACAGCAGAAGCTGAACATGCCAGCCCCAGAAGGCGGCATCCCAGAGCGCCAGCGACAGAGCCCCCAGCACCACGGCGGCGGCACCGATCCAGATCAGGAACACGCCGGGAACCAGAAGCTCCAGCACCAGAAGCACGAGACCGGCGATCCACCAGCCCCAGGGGCCGAGGCTGTTCCAGAGTTCGACCACCATCACATCACCTCTCGGAGGTCGGCGGGGTGAATGGCGGAACCACGGCGGTTACCGTCGGCGTGCTGCGTGCCGGACGCGGCGGCTGAGCGCGCGGGCTGGACGGCGCCGGACCATTGCCATCGCCGAACACTTCCTTGGCAATTGCGCCGATACCGCCGAGCGAACCGATCAGGGACGAGGCTTCAAGCGGCATCAGCACGATCTTGGAATTGTTGGCCTTGCCGATCTCGACCAGCGCCTCGGTATATTTCTGCGCAACGAAATAGTTGATCGCATGCACGTCACCGGCAGCGATTGCCTCGGACACAGCCTGCGTTGCCTTGGCTTCGGCCTCGGCCAGACGCTCGCGTGCTTCTGCCTCGCGGAACGCTGCCTCACGCTCGCCTTCAGCCTGCAGCACCGCCGCCTGCTTGGCGCCCTCGGCCCGCAGGATCTGTGCATTACGCGCACCTTCTGCTTCCAGCACCAGCGCGCGCTTTTCGCGTTCTGCCTTCATCTGACGCGCCATGGATTCGACAAGGTCTTTCGGCGGTTGGATATCCTTGATTTCGATGCGGGTAACCTTGATGCCCCACGGATGCACGGCTTCATCCACCACGCGCAGCAGCTTGTCATTGATGACATCGCGGTTCGACAGCAGCTCGTCTAGATCCATCGAACCCATGACCGAGCGGATATTGGTCATGGTGATGTTCTGGATGGCATTTTCCAGATTGGCGATCTGATAGGCCGCCTGTGCCGGATTGAGCACCTGGAAGAATGCGACTGCATCGGCAGCGACGCTGGCATTGTCCTTGGTGATGACTTCCTGAGTCGGAATGTCGAGCACCTGCTCCATCACGTTCATCTTCGCGCCGATGCGCTCGATGAACGGCGTGAGGATGTTCAATCCCGGCTGAAGCGTGCGGGTGTAACGGCCAAAACGCTCGACAGTATAGGCATATCCCTGCGGTACGGTCTTCACCAATGCGAAAAGAAGCAGGATCGCCAGGATCACCACTACAATGACGAAAATATCGAAACCACCCAAGCTCATGAGAGCCTCCCTTATGAATTGCTTAAAATCGCGGCAATCCTATTCAACCACAGCACCATTCACAAGCACAGGAAGGTAGTTTAGAAGGCACTCCAAGACCGGTCGCAGCCTACCCGGATAAAACAAGGACACAAATCATGAAGACTATCGTCGTCTGCTCCGGCGGACTGGATTCCGTTTCGCTTGCTCACAACATCGCCGCCAAGGGTGAGCTTATTGGCCTCATCTCCTTCGACTATGGCCAGCGTCATAAGAAGGAGCTGGAATTTGCCGCCGCGGCAGCGGAACGCCTCGACGTTTTCCATCAGATCATCGATATGCGCGCCATCGGCAGCCAGCTCACCGGCTCGGCACTGACCGATGATGTCGACGTTCCTGACGGCCATTACGCCGAAGAGACGATGCGCATCACCGTCGTACCGAACCGCAACGCCATCATGCTGACCATTGCCTTCGGCGTCGCGGCCGCCCGAAAGGCCGATGCGGTGGCGATTGCGGTCCATGGCGGCGACCATTTCATCTATCCCGACTGCCGCCCCGGCTTCATCGACAGTTTCGACACGATGCAGCGCCACGCACTGGACGGCTACGCCTCGGTGAAACTGCTCGCACCCTATGTCATGGGTTCCAAAGCCGACATCGTCACTGATGGCACCAAGCACGGCACGCCCTTCGTCGAAACATGGTCCTGCTACAAGGGCGGCGATCGCCATTGCGGCCGCTGCGGCACCTGCGTCGAGCGCCGCGAAGCCTTTCACCTCGCCGGAGTCGTCGATCCGACCGATTATGAGGACCCGGATTTCTGGAAGGCCGCAACCGAGGGCTTTAAAGCTGAGGAAATCCGCTGATGTATCGCATTACCAAGGAATTCCATTTTTCCGCCTCTCATCAGCTCCTGCATCTGCCGGCAGACCATCAATGTGCCCGCCTGCACGGCCATAACTATATCGTCGTGGTCGAGCTGGCCTCGGCCGAGCTGAACGGCGATGGTTTTGTCCGTGACTATCACGAACTGGCACCGCTGAAGCGCTATATCGACGAAGAATTCGACCATCGCCACCTGAATGACGTTCTGGGCCACGACAAGGTAACTTCGGAATATCTGGCAAAACATTTTTACGACTGGTGCAAGGCGCGCCTGCCGGAAACCTCGGCTGTCAAGGTCAGCGAAACGCCGAAGACCTGGGCTGAGTACAGATCATGACCGCGTCTGCAGAAACCATACGCATCAGTGAAATCTTCGGCCCGACCATTCAGGGCGAAGGTATGCTGATCGGCCAGCCGACTGTTTTCGTCCGCACCGGCGGCTGCGATTACCGCTGTTCCTGGTGCGATACGCTGCATGCGGTCGACAGCGCCTATCGCCACGACTGGACGCCGATGGACGCGGAGGCGATCTGGCAGGAGGTTCGCGACCTTTCCGGCGGCAGGCCGCTGATGGTCTCGCTTTCGGGCGGCAACCCGGCCATTCAGCCGCTAAAACCCCTGATCCGCCGCGGCAAGAACGACGGCTACCGTTTCGCCATAGAAACCCAGGGCAGTATCGCCCGCGACTGGTTCGCCGATCTCGATGTGCTCGTCCTCTCGCCAAAACCGCCATCGAGCGGCATGGAGACGGATTGGGACGTTTTGGCCGACTGTCTTGAGGCGGCGGGAAAAGCGCCGCGCATCGCGCTCAAATTCGTCATCTTCGACGATGCAGATTATGCGTTTGCCAGAGAGGCATCGCTGCGCTTCCCGGAACTGCCCGTCTATCTGCAGCCCGGCAACCACACGCCACCGCCGCCGGAAGACGACGATGCCCGCATCGACCTCGACGGCATCATGGATCGCATGTTGTGGCTGGTCGACAAGGTGACGGAAGACCGCTGGTTTTCGGCAACCGTGCTGCCGCAACTTCACGTCCTGCTCTGGGGCAACAAGCGGGGCGTCTGACGGCGCCCCAAATCCTTATTCGACGTAGATCATCTTCTTCGTCATTCCGCCATCGACGGTCAGAACCTGACCTGTGACGAAACCGGCACCATCGAGATAAAGCACGGCATCGGCGATGTCCTTGGGTCGCCCGACGCGACCGACCGGGTGCTGCACATCATCCTCATGGCTCAGCTTCGTCTCGTTGGTGATCCAGCCCGGCGCAATCGCATTCACCCGGATCGCCGGGCCAAGACTGACCGCCAGCGCGTGGGTCAGCGCCACCAGCCCGCCCTTGGAGGCAGCATAGGCTTCCGAATTCGGCTCGGACATGAAGGCGCGGGTCGAGGCCATATTGACCACCGATCCGCCTGTTTTCATCAGCGGCACGACGGCGCGCGTCATCAGAAAGGCACCGGTCAAATGGCTGTCGATCACGCGACGCCAATCGAGATAGGACATATCGAGAATGGAGGTGCCGAGCGCACCGCCGGTGGTACCGGCATTGTTGACCAGAAGATCGAGCCGGTCCCAGCCAAGTTCGGCAACCGCGATCTCGACCGAGGCCTCATCCGCGACATCACACTCGATGGCACGCACGCCATCGACCGCATGGGTCTTGCCGGAGAGATCGAAGGAGGCAACCTCGAAGCCACGGGCGACCAGCGCCTCGCAGATCCCGGCTCCTATCAGGCCTGCCCCGCCGGTGACGATTGCCTTTTTCATGATCCGCTCCGTTTATCCGGGCTTACACCCAGCCCTGCAGCTCCCGTCGCACAACTGTCTCCAGCACGTCCATTCCGCCCTCGCTGTCATTCAGACAGGGGATATGAACAAATTTCTCGCCGCCGTGATGCATGAAGATTTCGCCCGCCTCGCCGGCGATTTCTTCCAGCGTCTCGAGACAATCCGATACGAAACCGGGGTTCATGATGGCGACGCGCTTGATGCCTTCTGCCGCCAGCCCTTCCATCGTCTTGTCGGTATAGGGCTGCAGCCATTCCTCCGGCCCGAAACGGGACTGGAAGGTGATCCGCAGCTGATCCTCGCGATAGCCGAGTTTTTCGCGCAAGAGCCGCGCCGTCTTCTGACAGAAACAGTAATAGGGATCGCCCGCCTTGAAGTAGGATTGCGGGATGCCGTGGAACGAGGTGATCAGCAGCTGCGGTTCCCAGTCGAGCGTCGACAGGGTCTGGCGCACCGAGTTGGCCAGCGCCTCGATATAGGCCGGGTCGTCGTGATAGGTCGGCACGGTGCGCACGGCCGGCTGCCAGCGCATCTTCATCAGGTGCTCGAAGGCCTTGTCGTTGACGGTCGCAGTCGTGGCCGCAGCATATTGCGGATAGAGCGGGAAGAGCACGATCCGGTCGCAGCCCTGCGCTTTAAGCGCATCGATCTTCGAGGCGATCGACGGATTGCCGTAACGCATGCCCCAGTCGACCACGACATTCGGCAGGTCCTTCAGGCGCTCGGCCATCAACTCACCCTGGTTGCGGGTATAGGTGCGCAGATAGCTTTCATCGAGATCTTTGTTCCAAATCTCCTCATAGGCCTTGCCGACCTTCTGCGGCCGCTTGTTCAAGACGATGCCGTAGAGGATCGGATACCAGTAGAGCTTCGACCATTCGATCACGCGGCTGTCGGAGAGGAATTCGGCGAGGTAACGCCGCATCGACCAGTAATCCGTACCGTCGGGCGTACCGAGATTGATCAGCAGCACACCGACCTTGCCGAAGGACACGGGCTGGTGGGAGGCAGGCATGGAGGAAGACGAGATGCTCATGAAGGCTTTCCAGATAGCGTACCGAACCATTACGGCGATCGACGTGTTGCGGATCATTTAGAAACAAAAAACGGCTCGGGAAACCCCGAGCCGCAATTGTCGCTGAGACAATTTGTCCCTACCCATGATCGAGTTCATCGTTCCCGGCCTTGACCGGGATCAACAACCTCACTTGAACCTTACTTGGCGGGCAGTTCCAGTTCCTTGCCGACCTGGATGATATCCGGGTTGCGCAGGCTGTTTGCCTTGGAAATATCCGTCCACTTCTCGCCGTCACCATAGGTGCTTTCGGCGATCTTCCAGAGCGAGTCGCCCTTGACGACCGTATACTTGCTCGGGCCGGCAGCCGGCGGCGTGGTCTGACCCTGGGCTTCGACGGTCGTCGGAGCCGTGGCGGCCGGAGCAGTTGCCGGAGCCTGCGCCGTTGCAGCCGGAGCCGGAGCGGCAGGCTTTGCATCGGCCTTCGGCGCCGGCTTGTAGTCGGCAGGCGTCAGGTCGGTGATGCGGCCATCCGTATAAGGCTTGTAGGGATTGTTGGCGGTCAGATAATCCGCAACTGTGTTTTCGAGGTTCGGCCCGAAGTCATAGGCGTTCTGCGCATTAGTGGCGAAAACCTTGTAGCCGTCGCCGCCGCCGCGGACATAGTTGTTGGTCACGACGCCATAGACCTTGCTCGGGTCGATCGCGACGAAGGCATCGCCTTCCTTGACCTGAACGTCGCTGACCTTGGAACCGGCCGGCTTCGACTTGTCGAAGGAATATTTCAGGCCGGCAACCTGCGGGAAGCGACCGGCACCCTCATCGATCTGACCGACACCGTTTTCAAGCGCGACGACGATGTCGGAACCCTTCAGCTGGAAGGTGGCGACGGTGTTCTGGAACGGCAGGACGGTGAGCACTTCGCCCATCGTCACGTCGCCGCCATCGATCGAGGCGCGCAGACCGCCGCCATTGGCGATCGAGATGGTGATGCCCTGATCCTTGACGCGGTCGAGCTGCGCATCAGCAATCAAGTTGCCCATCGTGCATTCCTTGACGCGGCAATTGGCGCGGTCGCCATCGATGGCACCCTCGGACGAGCCGACGACCTTCTTCTTCAGCTCTTCGAGCGGACCGCCCAGTTCCTTCACCTTGGCGAGATAGGCCTCATCCTGCCCAACACTTGCATCGAGAAGTTTTGGCGCACCGGACGTGGACTTCACGGCACCGGCGTCATCGAAGACCACGGTGAAATCACCGAGATATTTGGAATAGGCATAAGCCGTGACGATCGGAACCTCGACACCGGCCGGGTTCTTGACCAGCGTCGGATAGGGGCCGGAAGCCTTGCTGTCGGTGCTGGAGAGATAGGTGTGGCTGTGACCGCCGACGATCACGTCGATCCCGTCGACCGCAGCTGCGATTTCCTGGTCCTTGACGTAACCGACATGCGAGAGCACCACGATCTTGTTGACGCCCTGCCCCTGCAGCTCGGCAACAGCCTTTTTCAAATATTCGATCTCGTCTTCGAAGCTGATATCCGGACCGGGGGAAGCCGTCTCGGCCGTGTCGGTCGCCAGAACCGAAACGACGGCGACCTTCTCACCACCGAATTCCTTGACCACATAGCCCTTGTACTTGTCGGCCAGAAGCGAACCCGGCTTGGCAACCGTGTTGCCTGAAATGATCGGGAATTTCAGCGCGTCGATGAACTTCAGCAGCTCTTCCGGGCCATCGTCGAATTCGTGGTTGCCGATCGCCATGGCGTCGAAACCGATGCCGTTCATGAATTCGGCAACGGGCGCGCTCTTGTAGGTGCTGTAAAACAGCGAACCCTGGAACTGGTCACCGGCATCGAGAACCAGCACATTCTTGCCCTGCAATTCCGCGCGACGGGCATCGATGGCCGACTTTATGCGGGCAATGCCGCCGAAGCACTCGTTCTTTTCCGCTTCCGATGCGGTGCAGGTGGAATCGAACTTGTTGATCGGCTCGATGCGCGAATGCAGATCGTTGATGTGGAGAATATTGAGCTCGAAATCCGCCAGCGCCACGCCGCTCGAAAGGGCCATGACCGACGCGGTCAAGATCCCAAGTCCCATAGTCTTCATCATCATCTCTCTCCTTGTCTCATCACCAGGCAGAACGCCCGGTGGTTCCCGATTTTCGTTAGACGGCAAGTGTGACAGCCGTTGTGCAGCGCATGCTTTCACCAAGCAAAATCGGTTTCAAGTCAAATATGACAAGAGAGCACTGCATCATTTTGCCTCCATAACGCGAAAACCCCGCTTGCGCGGGGTTCTCAAGAAAATTCGAATATTGTGTGCGAAATCAGATACGTCGCGTCAGCGAGAACTGTGCGCCGCTATCCTGCGTGCAATTGAGCTGGCTGGTGCTGACAAGCGCGCAGTTGACGCGCGACTGGGTCTTGCGCACCAGCGAAGTCATATTGATCTCGACCATGGTCGGCGAGAGGGTCGTGTATGTTCCCGAAGCGAGCAGCGCGTTGCTGTCGCTGGCGCGCGTGTTGAACGTGCCGGCCTGGAAGGTGGAAACGATACCGTTCGGATCGACCCAGCTTCCTTCCACGCCCCGCGGCTGCGGCGCTGCAGCCATCTGCCGCGGCGGCGGAGAGGATACACAAGCGCTCAGACTGGCGGCTGCGATCAGCGCAAAGCCCAATTTCAGTTTCATGATTTATCTCCCGCGATTCGCTCGGTCATGCTTGAAAAAGACCATGGCGTCCCGCTTCATCTATGGCAAGCCGCCCGCTTGTACAGTGTCGGGACATTCTGTCTCGACGAAAAAACGCCCGCGAGACCGCGGGCGTCCTGGAAATACACAGAAAATCGACTATCGCCAAGGTTAGCGAACGAGGATGTTCTTGAACTGCCACGCATCCTTCTCGTCGATATCTTCCGGGAACAGGCCCGGGCGACCTTCGAGCGGCGTCCAGTCGGTGTAGTGACCTTCAACCGGACCGAGATACGGCGTCTGCACTTCCAGGCAGCGCTTGTAATCCACCTCGTCGGCCTCGACGATACCGGCCTTCGGATTTTCCAGTGCCCAGACCATGCCGGCGAGAACCGCAGACGTCACCTGCAGGCCGGTGGCGTTCTGGTAAGGGGCGATGCGGCGGGTTTCTTCCAGCGACAGGCGCGAACCGTACCAGTAGGCGTTCTTTTCGTGGCCGTAGAGCAATACGCCGAGTTCGTCGACGCCATCCTCAAGCTCATCTTCGTTCAGAACGTGCAGGACCGGCTGCTGCTTGCCGCCATTGCCGAACATTTCGTGCAGCGACAGAACCGCGTCATTGGCCGGGTGATAGGCGTAATGGCAGGTCGGGCGGTAGACGACTTCGCCGTCCTTCTCGACGGTGTAATAGTCGGCAATCGAGATCGACTCGTTGTGGGTGACGAGGAAACCGTATTGCGGGCCCGGTGTCGGGCACCAGGTGCGCACGCGGGTGTTGGCGCCCGGCTGATCCAGATAGATCGCCGCCTTGCAGCCCTTCTTGTGCTTCTTGGCGTTCTTCGGCATCCAGTTTTCGTGGGTGCCCCAGCCGAGTTCGGATGGCTGCAGACCTTCCGAGATGAAGCCTTCTGCCGACCATGTGTTCCAGAACACGTTGAGCGGCTTCGGGTGCTTGGTGCGCTGGGTGTCGCGTTCGGCGATGTGCACGCCCTTGACGCCGAGCTTCTTCATCAGCTTGGCCCAGCCTTCGCGGTCGTTCTGGTCCGGCTCGTCGAATTTCAGACCGGTATCGTTGGCAAGGTTGACCAGCGCCTGCTTGACGAACCACGAAACCATGCCCGGATTTGCACCGCAGGTGGAAACGGCGGTGGTGCCGCCCGGGTTCTTGGCCTTTTCCTTGCGCACGGTTTCGCGCAGCGCATAATTGGTGCGCTCGGAATTCTTCATGCTGGTATCGAAATAGAAACCGAGCCACGGTTCAACGACCGTATCGATGTAAAGCACGTCGAGCTTGCGGCAGAGCTTCATCAGGTCCAGCGAACCGGTATCGACCGACAGGTTGACGCAGAAACCCTGGCCTTCGCCTTCGGTCAGGAGCGGCTTGAGCAGCTCCTTGTAGTTTTCCTTGGTGACATGTTCCTTGATGTGGCGGACGCCATGCTTGGCAAGGATTTCCATGTCGGCCGGCTCTTCGCGCGGGTCGATGACCACCATCCGGCTCTTGTCGAACTTGAAATGGCGCTCGATCAACGGCAGCGTGCCGCGACCGATCGAACCGAAGCCGATCATCACGATCGGACCGGTAATTTCGGCATAGACCGGGTAGTTGGTATCCGACATGTCATACTCCCTGTGGATGGACTGCTATTTTACAACCGTTGCCGGTTTTTCCCGGCCTAACGGTCGTCTGTAACGTCCGTTTGATTGCGCGGCCTAGATCACAGAATCTCGTCACAATAAAGGGCTTGTTCCATGATCACGGCAACGCCGTGGCACTATTGCGCCAAACTCTTAACGGCTTCTGTTTCGCGAAGCAGCGCGACGAGTTCCGAGCGCTTTTCGGCAAGTCCCTTATAAGCGGTTTCGTCATCGGACATCGCCTCCAGCTGCTCCGCCATCGACGCCGCAAGTTCGGCCCCATTCGGTTGCGAAAGGATGGCTGTGACGGGGTCAAGATAGATACGGATGGTGAAGAGGATGTCACCCGAGACGGGCAGTTTGCGCAGCGTCTGCCGCTCCACACGGATAAAGGCTTTCTCCGCCGGCACACCACGCTTTTCCTCTGCCGATTTGGCATCGGGATGATAGAGCGCATAGGACCAGTTGACCGACCAGTTCCACCGCACCACGATCCGGTTCGGCGACAGATTGTCGAACATCCGGTTGATCAGCCCGGCATTACGGCTGCCACCCTCAAAACCGGGAACCGGGGCATGGACTTCATCCATCGAGCGTCCGAATTTGTCCGAAAGTCGCCAGGATGAGGGAAAGGCGAGAAACGCCGCAGCGATACGCCAGCCGCCCTCCCCGTTCCGCATGATCACCAGGTCGTCCTGAACCAGTAATCCGGCGCGCTGGAGCGGCATCATCGCAGTATCGATCAAATCTGTCGTCAGACCGGCAACAGTCAGGCGGCCGTCGCCCAAACAGTATCGATCGGGATGATGTGCCGGCAGGTATTCGATCAAAAGGTCGAGAACCTCCTGCTGGGCGGCCTCCGTTCCCGGCTCCGCTCGCACCACGCGTTCGCCATGCTCCGCCACCAGTTCACGCTTCAACTTGATCTGCTCGACGAGATCCTTATCCGGTTCGATCCAACGATCCGGCTCCAGTTGCAGAAGCCCGATGGTAAATGGCTTCGACGAGCCGTCATAAGGTGTGTAGGTCAGGGAAGATCGGCGGGAAGGCGGGGATTTCGACGGGGCGGAAACAGACATCGGCGCGGTTTCTCCTGTTCGCCGCAGTTTGGTTTCAACCTCGCGCCATTGCAACCCGCCAAACGGCCAGGCGATCAGCCCACCAGTTCCGCCCGGATCAGCCCCCGCAACGAATTGCCGACATAAATCTGCCGGCCCGTTTCCATGGCCTCTTCAAGATCGGAGGGCTTCAGCACGGCTCCCTTGGCGCGCCGTTCGCGGATAAGATCGGCACGCAAAACGCCGGGCAGGATGCCGCTGGTGATCGGCGGCGTCAGCAACATGCCTTCACTGTCCTCGACGAACAGGTTGCTGATCGTTCCTTCGCACAACTCGCCGCGCTCATTGGTGAGCAGAACCTCGTCCACAGCATCGGTAGGAAATTCTGCCCGCGCCGCTTCGTAAGGCTCCCGGCGGGTGGTCTTGTGCCGATAGAGCGGGTCGTCGGATTTAAGCTTCGTCGCCCCGACGCGGATCTTCCAGACCGTGTCATCACCCTGAAGGCTGAAGGGCGAGGCCGTTACCTCGATCTTGCCGCGAAACGACATGACAAGCCGGACCCTCAGCGGCTCATCGCCATCGACGGCATCCTTCAACTCACGCTCGATATCCGCCGGCTGGCGAAAGCCGAGCGCGTCGGCCGAACGGGCAAGCCGCCTGCGATGCTGTTCGAACCGCAGGAACCCGTCTTCGGGCGTCCAGCGCATCGTCTCGATCAACGAGAAATCCATTGGTCTCCCACCGCAAACCTGGCCTTCAACAGGCACTCTTCATATTCCGCCTGCACCACCGAATCGAAGACGATGCCGCCGCCGACATTGAAGACCGCCCTTCCGCCGGAAAAAAGGCTGATCGTGCGGATAGCCACCGAAAATCGCATCGGCCCTGCCGGATCACACCAGCCGATCGCTCCGCAATAGACATCCCGTGGCACCTGTTCCAGCCTTTGCAGGATCGTCATGGCGGAAAGCTTTGGCGCTCCGGTGATCGACCCGCAGGGAAACAGCGCCCGCATGATCTCCGGCAGGCCGGCCTCCGGCAAGAGCTTCGCCCGGACATGGCTCACCATCTGATGCACCGTCGGATAGGTTTCTATCTCGAAAAGTTTCGGCACCGAAAGCGTGCCTGCCTCGCTGACATGCGAGATATCGTTGCGCAGGAGATCGACGATCATCCGGTTTTCCGCCAGCGTCTTTTCATCCGCAAGCATACCGGCCTTGATCGCCTCGTCTTCCTCGGACGTCCCTCCCCGTGCGGCCGTCCCCTTCATCGGATGGGTCTCGATCCAGCCATCGGCATCCACCGAGAAGAACAGTTCCGGCGAACGCGAGACGATGGCAGGTCCGCCAAGCTCGGCAAGCGCGCCGTAGCGCACCGGCTGGCGTGCGATCAGCGACCAGAACAATTCCGGCGCATCCCCCGGCCAATGCGCCTCGATCGGCATGGTGAGATTGCCTTGAAAACAGTCTCCCTTGCGCAAGTGCTTATGCAAAACGGCAAAGCGGGCCGCGTAGCTCTCTTCGTTCCAGGCGGCTTGCGGATTGCTCAAGGCTGCATTGGGCTTGATCCCAACGGGTTCTGAAAGCCGGAGATCGCCATTCTCAATCGGCCCGTCGAACACACCCATGCAGACAAGCGGTGTCTCCCGACCAGCAGGCACAAGCGGCCGAAGCTTTTCCTCGAACGCATAACCGGCCTCATAGGCAAGGTAACCGGCAAGCCACTTGCCGGAGGCTTTGCACGCCTCCAGCCGACGCAAGGCGGGTACGACCTCATCCACATGGCGGGCAACGACGAGTTCCGTTGGAGACGAAAACAACAGCTGCCGTCCTGCGAGATCGTCACGGAAGAGAATATAGGGAGAAGAATTCTGATCCATGTCCCTTATCCGCGACGGCTCCCTGTCCGTTCTGTTACTCCGCCGCCATTGCGGATTTCACGCGCAATAACACTGTCACCCTGCAGTTTGAAGCGCGGACTGCGAAATCCACTGCCGCATGTCATGCCGAAGAGGTCACCTGCCCGTGCCGGAAGCTGCGCAGGTGATCCACCAGGGCGCGCAGTTTTGGAGCCATGTTGCGGCGACTGGGGTAATATAGGTAGAAGCCTGCGAAACGAGGGCAGAAACGCTCAAGCACCGGCACCAGTTCGCCGCGCGCGATCGATGCCCGAAAACTGTCTTCCATGCCGAAACTGATACCTGCGCCCGCAGTCGCGAGTTTTATCATCAGCGCCATATCTGTCGTCGTAATCGCATCCTTGACCGCGACGGAAAACTCCCGCCCGTCTTCCGCGAATTCCCACCGATAGGCCGGCAGGTTCGGCGCCCTTCTCCAGCCGATGCATCGGCGTTCGGTCAGTTCGCCTGGATGCGCGGGCACGCCGAAGCGCTCGATATAATCCGGCGACGCGACGGCAAGCTGGCGCTGCTCGCCGGAGACAGGAACCGCAATCATGTCCTGCGCAATCACTTCGCCCAGCCGCACCCCGGCATCATAGCCTTCTTCGACGATATCGAACTCTTCGTCGGTTACGGTGATATGCAGTTTGACCTCGGGATTATTCTCCGCAAAGGAGGCCAGCATCGGTCCCGAAAGAAAACTCTCCGCAATCGATGACACGGCAAGCCGCAACTGTCCGCGTGGCCTGTCCCGCAGGCTGGCCGCCGCCTCGATGGCGGCCTGCATGCCGGAAAAGGCCGGTGCGACCTCCGCATAAAGCCGCTCGCCCGCCTCGGTCAGAGCGACACTGCGCGTGGTGCGGGAGACAACGGCAATACCAAGTGTTTCCTCCAGCTTGCGGATCGTCTGGCTGACGGCCGAGCGCGTGACGCCCAGCCGATCGGCAGCAGCACGAAAACTCCTCTCCTCGGCAACGATGACGAAAGCTGCAAGGGCATTGAAGTCAGGCAACATTGGTTATCTACACTTACCAAACTGGAAATCATTAGACGGCTTATCGCAACAATGCGCTCGGATTACCTTCATGGCAACCGCAATCAGGCGGCAAACATGGAAGGAAATGTCATGGACAAGGTTGTTCTCATCACCGGCGCCTCCAGCGGCATCGGGGCAGGAATTGCGCGGGAACTCGCAAAGGCCGGGGCGACTGTCGTGCTGGGTGCCCGGCGCACCGAACGTCTCGAAGAACTGGCCGATGAAATCCGTAGGACTGGCGGAAAGGTCATGACCCGCAAGCTCGATGTGACGGACCGCACCGATGTTGCATCTTTCGCCGACGCCGCAAGACACGAGTTCGGCCGTATCGACGTCATCGTCAACAATGCCGGCATCATGCCGCTGTCACTCATGGCCTCGATGAAGGTCGACGAATGGGACCGCATGGTTGATGTCAACATCAAGGGCGTTCTTTACGGCGTGGCTGCCGTTCTGCCCGAGATGACGGAACGCGGCTCGGGCCACATCATCAACATCGCCTCGATCGGCGCGCTTCAGGTCGTACCGACGGCGGCAGTCTATTGCGCCACGAAATTCGCCGTCAGGGTCATATCGGACGGGTTGCGACAGGAAAACGACAGGGTGCGCGTCACCTGCATCCATCCCGGTGTGGTGGAAAGCGAACTGGCCAGCACGATCACCGATCCCGTTGCCGCCGAAGGCATGAAGACCTACCGGGCGATCGCGCTTGCTCCGGATGCGATCGCCCGCGCGGTGCGCTTCGCCATCGAGCAGCCGGAAGACGTGGATGTCAACGAGATCGTCGTACGCCCGACAAAGACGGCCCACTGATCACTCCAGCACGGGAGGAATGACCATGAGCAACCCACTCGCCATCATTGTCGCAATCATCATCGCCACCGCGGCCTCACTTGGAGCCGCGGTCCATCTGGCAAAGGCAGAAGACAGCATGAACACGCAGGCACAAGCGCAGAACCACCCCTATCTCGGCATGTGGGTAACCGGGGACGACCGCATTCGACAGGAACTGTTGCCCAGCGGTCGTTACGACGAAGCCCGGGGAAACAGGAAGAGTGCCTATCAGGGTCGTTATCTCGTGACCGGCACCCATATCGATTACTGGGACGATACCGGCTTCACCGCTGACGGGACATTCGTCGAAAACGACGTCCTGCATCACGGAGGCATGATTTTCTACCGGGAGAAATAGCAAGGATCAGGCTGCTGGCGCACGTTGGTAAAACATCATGCGCTGGCGGCCATCCAAAGCCTGATATCCGGCCCCGAAATCGGTTTGACCTCAGGCCACCCCAACCCTCAACAAGTCGTGGAAATGCACGATGCCGATCGGTCGCTTGTCCTCATCGACCACCAGAAGCGCCCCGATGCTGTGCTTGTTGAGAAGCGCCATGGCAGCCGTCGCAAGCGTCGTCTTGCCGACGGTCTTCGGATTGATCGTCATCACCTCGTCGACAATCATCGTGCTGAGATTACCATCGAGATGGCGGGCAATATCGCCATCGGTCAGAACACCGCAGATACGTCCCTCGTCATCGATCACGCCGACACAGCCAAAGCGCTTGGCCGAAAGCTCGCGGATGGCATCCGGCATCGAAGCGCCCTTGTTCACCAGCGGCAGCTGCTCGCCCGTATGCATGAGGTCGCTGACATGGGAAAGCATCGCACCGAGCTTGCCGCCCGGATGATAAACGCGGAAATCCGCCGCCGAAAAGCCGCGTGCTTCAAGAAGCGCAACGGCAAGCGCATCGCCGAGCGCAAGCTGCAGCAAGGTCGAAGTGGTCGGCGCAAGGCCATGCGGACAGGCTTCCTGCGCCTTCGGCAGAAGAAGAACGATGTCGGCCTCGCGCGCCAGTGTCGATGTTTCGCCCGAAGTCAGTGCGATCAGCGGAACGGAAAAGCGACGGGTAAACGAAACGATGCCCTGCAGTTCGGCCGTCTCGCCGCTCCAGGAAAGAGCCAGCACGACGTCGCCGGGTGCAATCATGCCCAGATCGCCGTGATTTGCCTCGACGGGATGGACAAAGAAGGAGGGCGTGCCGGTAGAGGCAAGGCTTGCCGAAATCTTGCGACCGATATGCCCGCTCTTGCCGACACCGGTAATCACCACTCGACCGTCGATTGCGCCGATCGTCTCCACAGCCTGACGAAAGGCTGAAGCAAGACGATCCTTCAGAGCTTCTTCAAGAGCACTAAGCCCTTGCTGCCCAAAGGAAATTGTCCGCAAAGCGGAATCGACGACGTCGTGTTCGACGAGTTGTAATGCGCGCTTGATCATGATCGGCAGGCTTAGTCCCTTTTCCACTTCAAGTCCATCAGCTTTCGCCGCGGTCCTTTGTCCATCCACCATCATCCAGCCATTTCAACCAATCCTTAACCACGGTGATTTACATTTGGGTAAGCATTTGAGGTTGCCGGGCATTCGATGAGAAACACGCTTCTGACAGACACGGCCCGACGCGGGCGGCGGACAGCCATAGGCCTTGCCGTCGCGATCGCAGCCGTGTCCGGCGGCAACGTGGCCCATGCTCAAAGCCTCTTTTCCAATACGACAACTCCCCTGCCCGGCCTGCCCGACAGCCAGTTCGGAACCGCCGGCACGGCAAGCGTCACGGGCGGCGCGACCACGGCGACTTGGCCGACCTCATTCACGCAGGGCGGTGCGGACCAGAGTGCATCCGGTCCCTACGATCCGACCGTGGCTACAGCGCCGCAACGGCCTGCCCAACCGGAAAACACTGGCGAACCAGACGATCTGAACCAGTCCTATGAAGAAGACCTGAACCAGCAATACGACCAGCCGCTGGACGATGGCACGACGCCCATCGACCGTACCGGATTGGAAGCGCAACGTCGCGAGAAAGCGGCGGCTCCCGGCGTGCGCCTGGGTACCTTTGTTTTGCGCCCCTCCGTCAACCAGAGCATCAACACCGAGATTACCCGCGACCAAGGCTCGAAAGAGACGCGCAACTACCTTGCGACAGGTATACGCGGAACGCTGACCTCCGACTGGTCGCGGCACGCGCTGACGATTACCGGCGAAGGTGTCTACGAGCGCAATCTGAAGGGAAACCAGAACGACACCGATCCGAATGCCCGAATTGG
Source organism: Neorhizobium sp. UBA3556 (assembly GCA_002376235.1). Classification (GTDB taxonomy): domain Bacteria; phylum Pseudomonadota; class Alphaproteobacteria; order Rhizobiales; family Rhizobiaceae; genus Neorhizobium. The sequence continues at coordinate 1,226,686 of DFNX01000016.1, forward strand.
AGCCGACCTGCGGCTTGATCTCGCGGACGACACGATCGCGCATATTACCGGAAACTACAGTTTCGAGCGCGAGGATGTCGCCGATCCGAATGCGATTGGCGATGCTTCCGAGCAGGCTGGTGTCCATCAGTTCGAGACCGAAGCGTCTATCGAACGTGAGGTAGGGCGCATTCGAGGTTTGGCTGCGATCGGCGCCAGCCGAGATGTCTATACCGATGCCAAACTGTCCGATGGTTCCGTCTTCAGCATGAAGGACAGAAACCGCACCGGCATCGACGCGCGCCTGCGCCTTGGCTACGAACTTTCGCCGGCGATCATTCCGTTTGCCGAAGTCGCCATTGGCCATACATTCTACGACCGCCGCCGCGACAACGCCGGATACCAGCGCTCGTCGGACAACTATGCGGCACGCGCCGGCGTCGCATTCGATTTCGGGGAAAAGCTGCGCGGCGAGCTTGCGGGCGGCTATCAGCGCGTCTCCTATGACGACGCGCGGCTAGATGCCGTCGATGCCTTTACCGCGGACGGCAATGTCAGCTGGTCGCCCCGACGCGGCACCGATATCAATATCGGGCTTCGCAGCACGGTCCAGGACTCCACCGCTGCCGACCAGGGTGGTTGGGCCGAATATCAGCTGAGCTCTGCTCTTGCCCACCAGATGCGCGAGCATCTCGTTGCGCGCCTGACGGGGAGCGCGACATATCGCGATTTCCAGGGATCCATAGACAACAACACGACCTGGATCGCCGGCGCGGGCCTGACATGGAGCATCAACCGCTATCTCGATATGACCGGCGATATCGAATACGAAACCACGACAGGCGGTGGTTCCGATCAGGACATCTTGCGGGCCGGAGTTGGCCTGACCTTGAGACGTTAATCACGTTTTCGTGAATTCTCGTGATGCGCCACAAGCATACGTCGCCAACGCCATCGATGGCTTTTGCCTCCAAAACGAGCAAAAAATCACATCTCCTACCATGACGTCATGACAACTTGTCGCAAGTTGTCGTAACCCGCGGGCCGGTGAACATATGTTTCGCGCCTGACACAAACGATCTCTCTCCCATGCTTTAGACGCAATGGTGAGATCACCGCTCCGCTTCGTCCGTTGAGGGCGGATTTGTAAAATGGCGATGTATACGGACCTTCGCCCTCTTCCTTCTGTTAGCAGATGCAGCATATAGCGCCGCATTCGGCAAGTTTTTGCCGCAACGCAACATTGCCGCATGGCGTAAGTTGAGGTTCTAAATTGGCTAGTCTTCCCAATAACGGCACACAGGCCGGAAGCGCACTGTCTTCCCGCGCAGGCGCCAACAATTATCAGTTCGCTCTCATTGCTCTGACGTCACTGTTCTTCATGTGGGGTTTCATTACCTGCCTGAACGACATCCTGATCCCGCATCTGAAGAACGTCTTCTCGCTGAATTACACGCAGTCGATGCTCATCCAGTTCTGCTTCTTCGGGGCATATTTCATCGTTTCGCTGCCCGCCGGCGCGCTCGTCAAGCGCATCAGCTATAAGTGGGGCATCGTCGTCGGCCTGTTGATCGCAGCAGTCGGCTGCGCACTGTTCATCCCGGCCGCCGCCTATCGCGTCTATGGCCTGTTCCTCGGCGCACTCTTCATCCTCGCATCGGGTGTGACCGTCCTTCAGGTTGCCGCAAACCCCTATGTGACGGAACTCGGCGCCCCCGAAACCGCCGCTAGCCGCCTGACATTGACCCAGGCCTTCAATGCGCTCGGCACGACGGTAGCCCCGCTCTTCGGCGCATTCCTGATCCTTTCCGCCGCAACCGGCGACATCGCCACAGCCACCGGTCAGCAGTTGGAAACGCTGCGTCTGGAAGAAGCTGACGCCGTGCGCTTCCCCTACATGCTTCTGGCAATCGCCTTCCTCGTTCTTTCGGCAATCTTCGCGGCGCTGAAACTGCCGCAGATCGAAGAGGCAGAAGTTGCGTCGGATGGCACGGAACGCGCATCGGCATGGTCTTACCGTCACCTCGTACTCGGTGCGATCGGCATCTTCGTATACGTCGGCGGTGAAGTCTCGGTCGGCAGCTTCCTGGTCAACTATCTCGCAGAACCGACGATCGCCAATCTGCCGGAAGCCGAAGCCGCCCATTACGTCGCCTATTTCTGGGGTGGCGCAATGATCGGCCGCTTCATCGGCGCTTACGCAATGCGCTACATCGAGGACGGCAAGGCTCTCGCCTTTAACGCCATCATCGCAGCCCTGCTGCTGCTGATGACCGTGTTTACCGGTGGCAAGCTGGCCATGTGGGCGGTGCTCGCGGTCGGCCTGTTCAACTCGATCATGTTCCCGACCATCTTCAGCCTGGCGCTGAAAGGCCTCGGCCGTCACACCAGCCAGGGCTCGGGCATCCTGTGCCTGGCCATCGTCGGCGGCGCGATCGTCCCGGTCCTCATGGGCGCACTGGCCGATACGTTCACCATTCACATGGCGTTCCTGATGCCGGTACTGTGCTACGTTTACATCTTCTACTACGGCATCAAGGGCCATAAGGCAGTCTGATCATGCCATCAGGGCGGGGGAAATCTCCGCCCGAAAAGTCATGCCCTCCACCAGAGGTGGAGGTTACTTACTTCATAACGAAAGAAGCCGCCGAGACATGTCTCGGCGGCTTCTTTGACTTGTAATCGAAGGCAGTTCTTACTTCAGCTTGGCAGCAAGCGCCTTCAGCGGACCTTCGATCGCCGGACGGATATCCGGGCGCTGCAGCGCGAATGCGAGGTTGGCGAGAATGAAGCCATCTTTGGCGCCGCAGTCATAGGTATCACCGGTGAAGGGATAGGCTGCAAATTCCTGGGCCTGAGCCAGCGCAAGCATGCCGTCCGTCAGCTGGATTTCGTTGCCCGCACCGCGCTCCTGCGTTTCCAGGATCTTGAAGATCTCGGGCTGCAGGATATAGCGGCCGTTGATGAAGAAGTTGGACGGAGCCGTACCCTTGGCCGGCTTCTCGACCATCTCGGTAATCTTGAAGCCACCATTGCCGACGGAAGCGCCCTTGCCGACGATGCCGTATTTATGCGCCTGTTCCGGATCGCATTCCTCGACCGCCAGAACGTTACCGCCTGTCTGTTCGTAAAGCTCGACCATGCCTTTGAGGCAGCTCTTTTCCGACGACATGATCATGTCGGGCAAAAGCACTGCGAAAGGCTCGTCGCCAACGATATCGCGTGCGCACCATACGGCATGACCAAGACCGAGCGGCACCTGCTGTCGAGTGAAGCTGGCGGTACCGGCCTTCGGCAAGATATGCGAAAGAAGCGTCAGTTCGGCGTTTTTGTTGCGCTCGCGCAGCATCTGCTCCAGTTCGAACTGGATATCGAAATAGTCTTCGATCACGCCCTTGCCGCGACCGGTGACGAAAACAAAATGCTCAATGCCGGCTTCAGCCGCTTCATCCACCACATACTGAATGACCGGCTTGTCGACGACGGTCAGCATTTCCTTCGGAACGGCCTTGGTCGCCGGAAGAAAACGCGTGCCAAGCCCGGCAACCGGAAATACTGCTTTGCGGATCTTACGCTGTTCAGACACTCATGCCTCCTGAATGCACTTCATTGTGCGGATATGAAACCTTCGGGGTTGTAGTGTGCAATTGCTACCGTTTCGCAAAAGGCTCCCACGAACCCGTGATCTATGGTAAAGAATTTGTTGACTCTATTTTGTTAAGACATCGTTGAGCCGCATACCAGACACGCCATGAATGGCGCATGAAGGAATGGATACGACTGCCTATGACAAAATTCCGCACCCGTTCACGTAGCCTTGCTCTCCTGCTCGCCGCCGGACTGACGGTCATGATGCCGTTAAATGCCCAGGCTGATGCAGGTTTCAAGAGATGGGTTGCAGATTTCTACACGACTGCAGCCAAGAGTGGCATCACCCGCTCGACCTACCAGAAAGCCTTTGCCGGCATCAACGAACCGGATCCGGAAGCGCTGCAGAAGGCGCAGTACCAGCCTGAGTTCAAGTCGCAGATCTGGGAATATCTCGACAGCCGCGTCAACCCTTATACCGTGCAGGTTGGCCGGCAGATGGCTGCCCGTCACGGCAGCACGCTAAACGCCATCGAGCGCCACTTCGGTGTCGACAAGAACATACTGCTCGCCATCTGGTCGATGGAATCCAATTACGGTGCGGTGCTGGAAAAGCCGGAACGGCTTCATCACGTACCCCAGGCGCTCGCCACCCTCGCATGGGCGGACCCCAAGCGCGCCAAATTCGCCCGCACGCAGTTGATCGCAGCCTTGAAGATTCTGCAGGCTGGCGATGTCACGCCGAAGCAGCTGACCGGTTCCTGGGCCGGTGCCATGGGCCACACCCAGTTCATTCCGACCAGCTACCTTCTTTATGCGGTCGATGCCGACGGCAACGGCAAGCGCGATATCTGGCACTCGATCCCCGATGCGCTGGCAACCTCCGCCAACCTTCTCGCCAAGAACGGCTGGACCACCGGCAAGACCTGGGGTTACGAAGCCGTTCTGCCCTCCGGCGCGGCCAAATATGAAGGCCAGACGAAAACGCTTGCCCAATGGGCAGCACTCGGTTTCGTTCGCCCGAACGGCAAGGGGTTCCCGCGCGGTTCCGACCGTGCATCGCTCAAGCTGATGGGCGGTTCCAACGGCCCGGCCTTCCTGATGCTGAAAAACTTCTTCACCATCAAGAAATACAACGCAGCAGACAGCTATGCTCTCGCTGTCGGGCTTCTTGCCGACGAGATCGCAGGTTATGGTGGCATGCAGCAGTCATGGCCGCGTCCGCACGGCACGCTCGATATCAAGGAGAAATTCGAGCTTCAAAGCCGGATGAAGGAACTCGGCTACTATGACGGCGAAGTCGATGGTAATTTCGGCTCGGGCTCCAAAGCAGCAATCTCGGCGATCCAGAAGCGCCTGGGCATGGATCAGAACGGCGAACCGTCGCAGACGCTGCTTCGTGCCTTGCGTTGACATGTGAGCCGGCGGACGCAAAATTCGTGATTGTGATAGCCCGTCGGGATTAGTAACAATGCCTGTTGGAACCATGGAGAAAAGCCTCGTTCGGCGCGTCGGTTGCGGCGTGCTGGTGGCTGTCCTCATGGTCGGCAGCTTTCCCGTTACAGCCGATGCACAGGAGCCAGTCAGGCGCCGCAACCTGTTCGATCTCCTTTTCGGCGGCCCTCGTTACGAAAGAGAAGAACCGCCGGTCCGCTATAACCGCCGCAATGGCTCGATCATTGAAACGGCTCCGCGTCGGGAGCGCAATCGCGGCGCAGTCAGATCGCCCGCCCCGCGGCCTCCGATACCACTCGCCCCGCCAAAACCAGATCCGGTCGCAAAACTGGAAAATGCCCGCAAGATCCTCGTTGTCGGCGACTTTTTCGCCGGCAATATCGGCGGCGAACTGGAGACGACGTTCGAAGCATCACCCGGTGTTGCCGTGTTTACTCGCAGCGACGGCTCTTCAGGACTGGTTCGTGACGATCACTACAACTGGCTGAAAGAACTGCCGGGCATCATTGACGAGGCAAAGCCCGCAATCGTCGTCGTCATGATCGGGGCAAACGACCGGCAGCAAATGACCTCCGGCGCAAAGGAAAAGTTCCCGACAGATGCATGGTTCGGTGAATACCGGCGCCGTGTGACGGAAGTCACGCGCATCGTGACGAGCCGCAAGCTGCCGCTCCTGTGGGTCGGCCTGCCTTCCTTCCAGTCACCGTCTATGATGGCTGATGCCGTCAAACTCAACGCCATCTACCGCTCTCGAACGGAAGAAGTGGGCGGCGAGTTCGTCGACATTTGGGATGGATTCGTTGATGAAGACGGCAAGTTCATTCTGACCGGTTCCGACGTCAACGGCCAGCAGGTTCGTCTGCGTGGTGCCGATGGCATTACCTTTACCGCGGCCGGCAAGCAGAAACTGGCATTCTATGTCGAGAAGCTGGCGCGCCGCCACCTGGGCGACATGGCAAGCCCGGAACTGGTGAACATCGGCCCCGGCACACTTCCCGATCTCAACCTTCCGGCCGATCCCAACAAGGTACTCCCGGCACTGCCGATAAGCCTTTCCGATCCCGACCTCGATGGCGGCAAGGAGCTTTTGGGGGCCATCCCGAAGGCGAACGCCCTTTCCCAGTCTCCAAGGGAGAAGCTCGTCAAGCAAGGCGAGATGGACCCGCCCCCTTCCGGCCGTATCGACAACTACAAGATCTCGAAGACACAATAAAAACAGGCGCCCTTGAAGGCGCCTGTCGTCTTTCATGTTCCGGGTATCCAGCCGATCACCAGTAGCCAAGTGCTCTCCACCAGATCGCGCCAACGCCCGCAAAGATGATGAGGTTGACGACACACATGATGAAGCCGACACCCCACCACTTGCCCATCGTGATATAACCGCTGCCAAAGATAATCGGCGAGGTGCCGGTCGCATAATGGGTCAGCGTCATCATGATCGACGAGCTTGCTGCCATCATCAGCAGGAAGACGGCATGGTATTCGGCCGGGATCAACATTACGCCGACGGTGAGGAAGGCGAGCATCATGGCGCTGACATGCGCGGTGGTGCTGGCGAACATGTAGTGGGCGAAGGTGAAGATCAGCACCAGGATAGCAGCAGTCATCTGCCAGCTCAGTTCGGCATGCGAGATCATGTCCTTCATGCCGTTCGAGAACCAGTCGATCACGCCGAGCTTGTTCAACTGGTCGGCCATCATGACCAGCGCACCGAACCAGATCAGCGTATCCCAGGCACTCTTTTCCGACAGGATGTCATCCCAGTTGAGCGTACCGGTAATCAGCAGGGCAAACAGGCCAAGCACCGCGACCACGGTCGGATCGAGCGTATAGGCTGCGCCGAAAATCATCGCCGGAACGTTGGCCCAGAGCAACAGAAGCATGACGAACGTGCCGATCATCACCATTTCCTTGCCCGAAAGAGGCCCCATCGCGGCAAGCTCTTTCTTCGCATAGTCGATAGCATCGGGTGTGCGCTTCAGCTCCGGGGGCGAAATCACGTAGAGGATGAGCGGCATGACGATGAGTGCAACGAGGCCCGGTACGAACATCGCCAATGCCCAGCTGACCCAGCTCAGCTGCATCGCGCCACCGGTCGACTTCGAGATATATTCGAGCACGAGCGGGTTCGGGGCGGTCGCCGTCACGAACATCGCCGACGAAATCGGGTTGGCGTGATAGTTCACCAGCGCCAGATAGGTGCCGACCTTGCCCTGCGTCCCCTTTGCCGGATCCGAATCGAAGGCGTTGGCGATCGACTTCATGATCGGATGGATGATGCCGCCGCCACGTGCGGTATTGCTCGGCGTGAACGGCGCGAGGATCAGTTCGCAGAAGACCAGACCGTAACCGATACCGATCGTCCTTTTGCCGAGAAGCGCGATGAAACCGAGGCCGAGACGACGGCCAAGCCCGGTCTTCCTCAAGCCCAGCGAGATCAGGACGGCAATGACAATCAGCCAGATCAGCGGATTGGCAAAGCTGCTCAGCGCATCGGCAACCGCGCCCTTCGATGTCGGCGAAGTTACCTGCATCAGCGAAACGATGACGATGGCCATCAGCGCCATGACGCCGATCGGCATGACCTTCAGGATGATCGCCAGGATCGTGGTGAGAAAGATCGCAAGCATCTTCCAGCCGTTTTCATCAAGGCCGGCCGGTGCGGGGATCGCCAGAAGTGTCAGGAGAAAGATTGTCGTGATGATCGCCGGAATGATCCGGAACGGAACCATGTCTTTGAAATAGCGAAAAATAGCAGGAACATTTACACGCATAGTCACATGTCCTCGGGGCGTCTCGAATTTTGACGTTTGTCAGACGTCTTGATCGACCCGTCGCATGTTCAGGTTTTCGCTCCCTTGATACGTGTCAAATTTCAAGAGGACTGCGCCCCCTCCCAAGCGCCAAAAAGAGGCCAGATAAGAAAAACGCCGCTTTCCCAAAGGGAAAACGGCGTCTCGAATATGCTATCCTGGAGACGGAAGATATCGTTCAGCGCGGCAGGAGCGAACTTCCCATCAACGCCTCGTCGATCGCACGGGCGGCCTGACGACCTTCACGAATGGCCCAGACAACCAGAGACTGGCCACGACGTACGTCACCCGCCGTCCACAGCTTGTAGACCGAGGTCTTGTAGTCGCGTTCGTTGGCAACGACATTGGTCGAACCACGGCGGTCGACATTGATGTCGAGCTTTCCGTCGAGTTCGGCCAGCACTCCATCCTTCATCGGACCGGAAAAGCCGATGGCGATGAAGGCAAGATCGGCCTTGATGATGAAATCCGTACCGGCGATCGGCTTGCGACGTTCATCCACCTCGCAGCAGCGCACGCCGGTCAACTGACCGTCCTCGCCGATGAATTCGAGCGTCGCCACCTGAAACTCGCGGATCGCGCCTTCGGCCTGGGAGGACGAAGTGCGCATCTTGGTGGCCCAGAACGGCCAGACGGCAAGCTTGTCTTCCTTTTCCGGCGGCTGCGGGCGAATGTCGAGCTGGGTTACCTTGACGGCACCCTGACGGAAGGCCGTACCGACGCAGTCGGACGCCGTATCGCCACCACCGACGACGACGATATGCTTGCCGCCGGCGAGGATCGGCTCGGCCGCCCAGGCTACGCTGTCGATGTTTTCGCGGCCGATACGGCGGTTCTGCTGCACGAGATACGGCATAGCGTCATAGACGCCGTGCAGATCTGTGCCCGGAATTCCGGCCGGACGCGGCGTTTCCGAGCCACCGCAATAGACGACGGCATCGTGTTCGGCCGTGAGTTCCTCAACCTTCTTGTCGACGCCGATATTGACGCCGTAATGGAAGGTCACACCTTCGCCGGTCATCTGTTCGACGCGACGATCGATAAAATTCTTCTCCATCTTGAAGTCCGGAATGCCGTAGCGCAGCAGGCCGCCGGCCTTGCTTTCGCGCTCATAGACATGAACTTCATGACCGGCGCGGGCAAGCTGCTGTGCAGCCGCCATGCCCGCAGGGCCGGAGCCGATAACGGCAACCTTCTTGCCGGTCTTCACCGTTGCCGGATGCGGCACGATATAACCAAGCTCGTAGGCCTTGTCCGCAATCGCCTGTTCGACCGTCTTGATCGCAACCGGTGCATCCTCAAGGTTCAGCGTGCAAGCTTCCTCGCACGGCGCGGGACAGACGCGGCCGGTGAATTCCGGGAAGTTGTTGGTGGAGTGGAGGTTGCGGATCGCCTCTTCCCACTTGTTGTTATAGACCAGATCGTTCCAGTCCGGGATCTGGTTATGCACGGGACAGCCGGTCGGGCCATGGCAATAGGGGATGCCACAGTCCATGCAGCGGGCAGCCTGTTTGGTCACTTCCGCATCCGACATCGGAATGGTGAATTCGCGGAAATGGCGGATACGATCCGACGCAGGCTGGTACTTGCCCACCTGCCGGTCGATTTCCATGAAACCCGTTACCTTGCCCATGTCATTCCCTCTTCAAAGCAGGGTGCCCGTAGGACCCCAGTACCAGTAGGCGAAACCGATAACCGCCCCCAGCACGATAAACTCTATTGCAACATTGCCGCTTGCGAAGAATACGGTCGCCGGCAAGGCGACCGCTATGCCCACCGAAATCAATCGATGAACGAGAGCCATTCGGCTTACTCCGCAGCCACACCCATCCGCATGCGTTCCATCTCGACCAGCGCGCGGCGATATTCGACCGGCATGACCTTGCGGAATTTCGGCCGGAACTCGCTCCAGCGATCAAGGATATCCTTGGCGCGGGTCGAACCGGTGTAATGCATGTGGTTGGAGATCAGCTGGTAGAGACGCTCCTCATCATGGCGCGTCATGTCCTCGGAAACGTCGACACGTCCCTTGTGCATGATGTCGCCGCCGTGATGGTGCAACTTCTCCAGCATGTCGTCTTCTTCCGGAACCGGCTCGAGTTCGACCATCGCCATGTTGCAGCGCTTGGCGAAATCGCCCTTCTCGTCCAGCACGTAGGCCACGCCGCCCGACATGCCGGCCGCGAAGTTACGGCCCGTTTCGCCGAGAACAACGACGACACCGCCAGTCATGTATTCGCAGCCATGGTCACCGACGCCTTCGACAACCGCGATCGCGCCTGAATTGCGCACCGAGAAACGCTCACCGGCGACGCCGCGGAAATAGCACTCGCCCGTCGTCGCACCGTAAAGCACGGTATTGCCGACGATGATCGAGTTTTCAGCGACGATCTTCGAGTTTTCCGGCGGACGCACGATGATGCGGCCACCCGACAGGCCCTTGCCGACATAGTCATTGCCATCGCCGACGAGATCGAACGTGATGCCGCGCGCAAGGAAGGCGCCGAACGACTGACCGGCGGTACCCGTCAACGTCACATGGATAGTGTCGTCCTTCAGACCCTTCTGGCCCCAACGCTTGGCAAGTTCACCCGAAAGCATCGCACCGGCAGAACGGTCGACGTTCTTGATCGGCACTTCGAAGACGACCGGCTCCTTGCTTTCCAGCGCCGCCTGCGACTTCTCGATCATCTTGCGGTCGAGAATGTCGTCGATCGGGTGGTTCTGGCGCTCGGTCCAGTAAGTAGCAGCCTTCGGAGCCTCCACCTTGTGGAAGATTTTCGAGAAGTCGAGCCCCTGGGACTTCCAGTGCGCCAGCATATCGTCCTTTTCGAGCAGGTCGGAAAGGCCGATGATCTCGTCGAATTTGGTGAAGCCGAGCGACGCCAGGATTTCGCGCACTTCCTCCGCCACGAAGAAGAAGTAGTTGATAACGTGTTCCGGCGTGCCCTTGAAGCGCTTGCGCAGAACCGGGTCCTGCGTGGCAACGCCCACGGGGCAGGTATTGAGATGGCACTTGCGCATCATGATGCAGCCGGCAGCGATAACCGGAGCCGTCGCGAAGCCGAATTCGTCGGCGCCGAGAAGCGCACCGATGATGACGTCACGGCCGGTCTTCAGGCCGCCATCGACCTGCAGGGCGATACGCGAACGAAGGCCGTTCAGCACCAGCGTCTGCTGGGTTTCGGCAAGACCGATTTCCCACGGGCTACCGGCATGTTTGAGCGAGGTCAGCGGCGACGCACCCGTGCCGCCGTCGAAGCCGGCGACAGTGATATGGTCCGCACGCGCCTTGGCGACACCGGCAGCAACCGTGCCGACACCGACTTCAGACACCAGCTTGACCGAGATATCCGAGGTCGGGTTGACGTTCTTCAGGTCGTAGATCAGCTGCGCCAGATCTTCGATTGAGTAGATGTCATGGTGCGGCGGCGGCGAGATGAGGCCAACACCCGGCGTCGAGTGACGGGTCTTGGCGACGGTCGCATCGACCTTGTGGCCGGGCAGCTGACCGCCTTCGCCGGGCTTTGCACCCTGCGCCACCTTGATCTGAAGCATGTCGGCATTGACCAGATATTCGGTCGTCACACCAAAGCGGCCGGACGCGATCTGCTTGATCGCCGAACGCTCGGGGTTCATCGAACCATCCGGCAGCGGCAGGTAACGATCGCTCTCTTCGCCGCCCTCACCCGTGTTCGACTTGCCGCCGATCCGGTTCATCGCGATTGCGAGCGTCGTATGCGCCTCGCGGGAAATCGAGCCGAAGGACATGGCCCCCGTCGAGAACCGCTTGACGATATCGACAGCCGGCTCGACTTCATCGAGCGAGACTGGCTTGCGGCCGATCGCTTCCGCCGACTTGACCTTGAACAGGCCACGGATCGTGTTCATCCGAACCGCGCTCTCGTTCACCATCTGGGCGAACTCGCGATAACGATCCTGGCTGTTGCCGCGAACAGCATGCTGCAGGGTCGCAACGACATCCGGCGTCCAGGCATGGCTTTCGCCACGCATGCGGTAGGCATATTCGCCACCGATATCGAGCGACGAGGCCAGAACCGGGTCCTTGCCGAAGGCCGACGCATGGCGGCTGACGGTTTCCTCGGCGATTTCGGTCAGGCCGATGCCTTCGATCGAGGTCGCCGTGCCGAAGAAATACTGGTTCACCAGTTCCGAGTTCAGGCCGACGGCATCAAAGATCTGGCCGCCGCAATAGGACTGGTAGGTGGAAATGCCCATCTTGGACATGACCTTGAGGATGCCCTTACCGACCGCCTTGATATAGCGGTAGACCATCTCGCCAGCATCGACTTCCTTCGGGAATTCGCCGCGCATATGCATGTCGGTCAGCGTGTCGAAGGCGAGATAGGGGTTGATCGCTTCCGCGCCGTAACCGGCCAGAAGACAGAAGTGATGGATCTCGCGCGGCTCGCCGGATTCCACGACCAAACCGACCGAGGTGCGAAGCCCCTTGCGGATCAGGTGGTGATGGACAGCAGCCGTCGCCAGAAGCGCCGGGATCGCGATACGGTCCGGGCCGATCTGGCGGTCGGACAGCACGATGATGTTGTAGCCACCCTTAACCGCAGCCTCTGCGCGTTCGCAGAGGCGATCGAGCATTTCCGGCATGCCTTCGGCGCCACGCTCGATGTCATAGGTGAAGTCGAGCGTCTTCGTGTCGAAGCGATCTTCCGTGTGGCCGATAGAGCGGATCTTTTCCAGATCGCCATTGGTCAGGATCGGCTGGCGCACTTCCAGACGCTTGGCATTCGCCATGCCTTCATGGTCGAGAATGTTCGGGCGTGGACCGATGAAGGACACGAGGCTCATGACGAGTTCTTCGCGGATCGGATCGATCGGCGGGTTCGTCACCTGCGCAAAATTCTGCTTGAAATAGGTGTAAAGCAGCTTCGACTTTTCCGACATGGCCGAAATCGGCGTATCGGTACCCATCGAACCAACGGCTTCCTGACCCGTCGTCGCCATCGGCGACATCAGGATCTTGGTGTCTTCCGACGTGTAGCCGAAGGCCTGCTGGCGGTCGAGCAGGGACACATCGCGTCGCAGCGCGCGCGGCTCCACCGGCTTCAGGTCTTCGAGGATAAGCTGGGTGCGATCCAGCCACTTGCCGTAGGGATGCTTGGTCGCAAGCGTCGTCTTCAGCTCCTCATCGGAGATGATCTGACCCTTTTCCATGTCGATCAGCAGCATCTTGCCCGGCTGCAGACGCCACTTCTTGATGATCTTCTCTTCCGGCACCGGCAGAGTACCGGCTTCCGACGCGAGGATGACGCGGTCGTCGTCGGTGACGAGATAACGGGCCGGACGCAGGCCGTTACGGTCGAGCGTCGCGCCAATCTGCTTGCCATCGGTAAAGCAGACGGCAGCAGGACCATCCCACGGCTCCATCAGTGCGGCGTGGTATTCGTAGAACGCCTTGCGTTCCTTCGACATCGACTGGTTGCCGGCCCATGCTTCCGGGATCAGCATCATCATCGCATGCGCCAGCGAGTAACCGCCGCGAAGCAGGAATTCGAGCGCGTTGTCGAAGCAGGCAGTATCCGACTGGCCTTCATAGGAGATCGGCCAGAGCTTGGAGATGTCATCACCGAAAAGCGGCGAAGACACGGAAGCCTGACGCGCCGCCATCCAGTTGACGTTGGAGCGCAGCGTGTTGATTTCGCCGTTATGCGCGACCATGCGGTAAGGATGCGCCAGCTTCCAGGACGGGAATGTGTTGGTCGAGAAACGCTGGTGAACAAGCGCTACGGCCGTCTCGAAACGCGGATCGGCCAGGTCCTTATAATATGCGCCGACCTGATAGGCGAGGAACATGCCCTTGTAGACGATGGTCGAGGACGACAGCGAAACCGGATAGAAGCCGGTTTCCTGACCGCCGAATTGGTCGTAAATCCGGTTGGAAATCACCTTGCGGACGAGGAAGAGCTGGCGCTCGAATTCGGCATTGGTCGCGGCATCGCGCCCGGCACCGATGAAGACCTGCAGGTGATAGGGCTCGGTGGCGGCGATATCCGGCGCCTTGGAGAGCGAGGAGTTATCGACCGGCACATCGCGGAAGCCGAGGAACTGCTGCCCCTCTTCGGCGATCACGTCGATGATGACCTTCTTGAAATGTTCGATCTGCTCGGCATCGCGCGGCAGGAAGAAATGACCGACGGCATATTCGCCGGCCTTCGGCAGCGTGATACCCTGCCTGGCCATTTCCTCGCGGAAGAAGCGGTCGGGGATCTGCACCAGAATGCCCGCGCCATCACCCATCAGAGGGTCGGCACCGACAGCACCGCGATGCGTCAGGTTCTCCAGAATGAACAGGCCGTCCTTGACGATCTGATGCGACTTCTGGCCCTTCATGTTGGCAATAAAGCCGACGCCGCAGGCATCGTGTTCGTTGCGCGGATCATAAAGACCTTGGCGCGCAGGAATGCCGGACGCGACGAAAGGCACACCCTGCCCGGCTTTCGCCGAGGCTATGTCGGTGGGACAGTGCTGATCTAGAACCTTCTTCGTCATCGTCATTCCTCCTGTTGGCCGCTATCTTCAGCGAGCAAGGTGGCACCCCATCAAATCCTGGAGATGACAGCGCCATCACCAGTCACGCAACGGCGCCGCTCCAGCATCAGGCCAAGAGCCCATAAAGACTCGAAGCCCAAACCAGATCGGCGTCAAATTCGGCGGCTCGACACGAGTTCAAAGCTGATCGCCGGATAAAATAGGACAGAAAAGCTGACCTATTTCTCAATCTGATATCGCATGATTTTAACTTTCTCACAAGGGCGTGTCTGCAAAAATCTGCAGGCAACACGACAGTCCGTTACGCAAAACGAATGGATTTGAGTAATTTAATTGCGCAAAGCTGATCCGATAAACCCTTTCATTGCCATGCGAATAGGTCCACCCGTCGGCGACAGGCTTTACCGTTGCACGAAAGCGAAAAAGCCTTAATCTCCCGGCACCTCCCAACCACTCCAAGGTGTCATTTCATGTTCTTCGCCTCCGACAATTGGGCAGGAGCCCATCCTGCCATCAACGAACGCTTGTCGAAGGAATCGACTCGTTTCGCCGCAGCCTATGGAACGAGCGATCTCGACCGCTCCATCGAGCAGCGCTTCAACGAGATCTTTGAAAAAGAGGTCGCAGTGTTTTTCGTCGCCACCGGTACGGCCGCCAATTCGCTTTCGCTTGCCAGCATGGCGCGGGCCGGTGGCCTGACCTTCTGCCACACCGAAGCCCATGTGATCGAAGATGAGTGCGGCGCACCGGACTTCTTCTCCGGCATGCGCATGGTTGGCGTCGAAGGCCCGGCCGGCAAGATGCTGCCGGAAAATCTTCTCGAGCGGATTGCACGTTATCCCCAGGACGCTGTCCACCACGGCCGCGCCGCCGCCGTCACCATGACCCAGGCAACCGAAGTCGGCACCATCTATACGCTGGACGAAATCGACACGATCTCGAAGATCGCCAAGCAGAACGGCCTGCCGCTGCACATGGATGGCGCACGCTTCGCCAACGCGCTGGTCTCGCTCGGTTGCACGCCGGCGGAAATGACCTGGAAGCGCGGCGTCGACGTTCTGTCCTTCGGCGGCACCAAGAACGGCTGCTGGTGCGCCGAAGCCATCGTCTTCTTCGACCCGCAGCTTGCAAAAGACTTCGCCTTCCTGCGCAAGCGCACGGCACAGCTTTTCTCCAAGTCGCGCTTTATCGCCGCCCAGTTTGAAGCCTATCTGCAGGACGACCTTTGGCTAGAACTGGCGAGCCACGCCAATACGATGGCTGACCGCCTGCGCACAGGCTTTGGCTCGCTCAACAGCGCACGTCTGGCATGGCCGACGCAAGCGAACGAAGTCTTCGCCGTCCTGCCAAAAACATCCGCGAAAGCCGCTGCCGAACAGGGTGCAAAGTTCTACGACTGGCTGGAGCCGCGCGACATGCCGGAAAAGGTCGGCAAGGACGAGGCCCTTATCCGCATGGTCACCTCATTTGCGACGACCGAAGAGGATGTCGACCAGTTCCTGTCGATCTGCGCCTCGGCCTGAGGCCGAACTTAGCGCCTAAATCGATTGCGGCACGATCCGTGCCGCAATCAGGCTCGACAGAGCCTCGACCATCACGGCATCGGCGCCACGCCGCGGGATCACGACGAACTCGACGTCCTCCAGCCGCGGCAGCCGATCGCCGGCAATTTCCCGCAGCCCTTCCGGCACCATGCTTCGCGGCTGCACCATGACCCCCATGCCCGCACGCGCCGCAGCCGTCAGCCCGCTCAGGCTGCCGCAGGTACAAACGACGCGCCAGGCGAGCTTCTCCCGGTCCAGCGCCTCCTGCACCACCCGCCGGGTGATCGAAGGCGGCGGAAATGCGATCAGCGGCAGAACCGCATCCCTGGCCGGAGCGAAATGAGGATCACGCGCGAGCCAGACCAGCGGCTCGCGATAGAGAAGCTTGCCATGCGTATCTCCGACATGGCGCTTGGCAAGCACAAGATCGAGATCACCGGCATCCTGCATCTGGTTGAGCACCGCCGACAGCGCCACCGTCAATTCCAGATCGACCAGCGGATGGAGACGAATGAAATCCTCCAAAATCCCCGTCAACCGGTTGGCGACCACATCTTCCGACACGCCAAGCCTCAGCCGCCCGCGCAACCGGCTTTCACCGAAAAGCGACAGAACCTGACCATTGAGATCCAGCATTCCCCGCGCATAACCGACAAGCGCCTCACCATCGGCGGTCAGCCTCACCTGATGCGTGTCGCGAAACACAAGCTGACGTCCCAGCGACTTTTCCAGCCGCTGGATATGCTGTGTCACGGTAGACTGCCCGACACCGAGCCTTGCCGCAGCCTCGGTAAAACTGCCGGTTTGCTGCAGCATGAGAAAACTGTCGAGATGATGAAGGTTCAGCATTGCCATCGTAATTCATGATAACTGTTAATTCTTGCATTCTACTTTGCGATAACAGAAACCGCAATTCATCTACCCTTTGATGGCCAAGGCCTGCGGAGCATGTGATGAAGCGTTTTCTGCCCGATCTATATACGATGATGCTGTTGGGAACCGTGGTCCTCGCATCCTTCTTTCCTATTTACGGCACCTGGGCAGACTGGTTCGCCATCGCAACGGATATCGCCATCGGCCTGCTCTTCTTCCTGCACGGCGCACGCTTGGCACGCGACACCGTGGTCGCCGGTGTGCTGCACTGGCGCCTGCACCTGACGATCGTGCTCACCACATTCGCCATCTTCCCGATCCTTGGTCTAGCCCTTGGCTTCATTCCCGAGAGTATCCTGCCGGCCCCGCTTTATCTCGGCATGCTGTTTCTCTGCGTCCTGCCCTCGACCGTACAGTCATCAATCGCCTTCACCTCGATGGCCGGTGGCAATGTGCCGGCCGCCATCGTCGCCGCATCCGGCTCCAACATTCTCGGCATGTTTTTAACCCCTGCCCTCATCGCACTACTCTTGTCGACGACGGGCGGCGGTGGCGTTTCGCTTGATGCGCTGGAAAAGATCGCACTGCAGCTACTCGCCCCCTTCGTTCTCGGCCAGCTCCTGCAGCCGTGGATCGGCAGCTGGATCCGCTCGAAGAAGAAGCTGCTGATGCCCTTCGACCGCGGCTCCATTCTGATGGTGGTCTATCTCGCCTTCTCGACGGCCGTCATGGAAGGCATCTGGAAAACCTTCTCGATTACCGATATCGCCGTCGTCATCGGCCTCGATATCATCCTGCTCGCCGCCGTGCTCTGCATCACCATGTTCGGCAGCAGGCTGCTCGGCTTCAGCAAGGAAGACGAGATCACCATCACCTTCTGTGGCTCGAAGAAGTCGCTGGCATCAGGCGTGCCCATGGCAAACGCAATCTTCGCCGGCAATTCCGCATCGATCGGCGCCATCGTCCTGCCGATCATGCTCTTCCACCAGATCCAGCTAATGACCTGCGCGGTCCTCGCCCAGAAATATGCCGAGCGGCTTAAGGCAAAGGAATTGAAGGCGGAACCAATAACGGCTTGATCGGTGCCGGATACAAAAACGCCCCTCCCGTTTCTGGAAGGGGCGTCGGCGAGAAGTCCTTGATGGGAGGATCAGAGGACGAAAGCGTTAGTTCACCTGCTGCGGAGCAAGCTGGGCTTCGATCGTTTTGGTCGTGTCGCCGGCTTCGGCTGCAATCGAGATACGGCGCGGTTTCATCGCTTCCGGAATATTCCGGACGAGATCGATGTGAAGCAATCCGTTCTTCAGCGAGGCGGTCTCGACTTCGACGTGATCGGCAAGCTGGAAGCGGCGCTCAAAGGCGCGCTTGGCAATACCGCGATAGAGATATTCGTTCTGATCAGCACCATCTTCCTCGGCCTTTTCACCCTTCACGGTGAGCGCGTGGGCCTGGAATTCGATCGAAAGTTCCTTTTCGTCGAAACCGGCGACGGCCATGGTGATGCGATAGGTATTTTCACCGGTCCGCTCGATATTATAGGGCGGATAGCTCTGCCCCTGATCGCCAAAGTTGCGATTGTCGAGAAGATTGAAAAGGCGGTCGAAACCGACGGTGGAGCGGTAAAGCGGGGAGAAATCGACGTGACGCATAATGTCCTCCATTGAAGCGACGTTGCGGTTTTCACTTGGGCATCAACATCCCGTAATGGCGATGAAGACCCCGTTGAACAGACCCTTTCGGCGCCTGCAGAGTGCAGATGGGAATTGCGGCCCCACCCTTCAAGACCCCGATACGTCACAGTCCCTTTGCCGATGAACGCGGTATGAACCGCCGGTTTTGCCGGGGTTCAGCACGGTTTTGATAGAAGACAGGCTCTGGAAGGCGGCATGCCTCCTTGGACCGAAGCATCATTCGTCCCTTCACTTCGGTCAGCCTTGCCGGAACCGTGCTGTCATCCCCGTGTCGCCGGTTCCGGCCTTCTTTCCCATAAGACGATCGGCAAATTCGGCCTCACCATGGCGGAGACGCTAGGCCCAACCCAAAGCTGCAATGGCGACAAAAGCGATTTTGCTTGACCTATCGCCATACTCGCCTAACGCTGAAATCATGAGCGACACCCAAATCACCGACGAAATCCTCCGCCCCACGCCGGAAAATCCTGCGCCAGGCAATTACTCCGCAGGCTATTTCACTGGCCATCGCGGCGTAAAAATCCGCTACGGCCTGTTTCGCTCGGATATCGTGCCGGCGCGCGGTACCATCGTGCTGCTGCAGGGGCGCAACGAGTTCATCGAGAAATATTTCGAGACCATCCGTCAACTGAATGCGATGGGCCTCTGGGTTGCGACCTATGACCTGCGCGGTCAAGGCGGCTCTGACCGGTTGAAGAAAGACGGCAAAAAGGGACATGTCCGGCGCTTTTCCGATTACGAGAAGGATCTCGAGATCTTTCTGGAACAGGTCGTGCTGCCGGATGCCCGCCTACCCTTTTTCCTTGTTGCCCATTCCACCGGCGCGCTGATTGCCCTTTCCGCCGCACCACGCCTGTCGAACCGGATCAGCCGGATGGCGCTGGCATCGCCCTATGTCGGCTTCCACGGCCAGCCGGCATCGGAAAAATTTGCTCGCCCCCTGGCGCGACTGATGTCCTGGACAGGTTTCGGCGGTGTCCAACTTGGCGGAGACCGCCGACTGATCCCCTTCGAGGGCAACGGCCTGACGGGGGACCGAAAGCGTTTTGAGCGCAATCTCGAACTTTATCGAACCTTCGAGGACCTTACGGTCGGCGCTCCGACGGCGCGCTGGGTCCACGAAACGCTGAAAGCGTCCTCCCGCGTTTCACTGCAGTCGCACCTGATGGAAATCACCATTCCCACATTGATCCTTGCCCCCGTGCTCGATGGCGTCGTGCCCTACCGGTTGCAGGAAAACCTGTCGCGGAATTTTCGTGCCGGGCAGCTCATCCCCGTCACCGGCGGCAGGCACGAGTTGTTTCAGGAAAAGGATATCTATCGCGCCCAGGCCATGGATGCGATCGAGACCTTCATGCCGGGCCTGGATGGCGGCCTCGAGATGACCGAAACCGCCGCCTGACGTTTTTCATCACCTCACGGCGAGCAGCGCCATCGCCTCATCGTAAACAGCCCTGGAGCCGGCAGCGATGATATTGCCACCATTCTCCGGCCGGCCACCGTCCCAGGTGGTGATGATGCCGCCGGCCTGTTCGATGATCGGGATCAGCGCCCCGACATCATAGGGCTGCAGGCTGTTTTCGACGACGAGATCCACATGCCCTGCAGCCAGGAGCGCATAGGCGTAGCAATCGCAGCCATAACGGAAAAGCCGCACCTTCTCCTCGACGGCGCGGTAGCGCTTCAGGTCCTCACCCTGAAAAATATGAGGCGAGGTGGTGAACAGGATGGCATCGGAAAGCGACCCGCAATCACGCACCGAGATCTGCCGCTCGCCATCCGGCCCCGAATACCAGGAATGATTTCCATCGGCGAAATAACGTTCGCCAATGAAAGGCTGGTCCATCATCCCCATGGTCGCGCGCCCACTGGAGCGAAAGCCGATCAGCGTGCCCCAGACAGGCAGGCCGGAGATGAACGCCCGCGTTCCGTCGATCGGATCGATCACCCAGACATGCTCACGATCGAGCCCGATGCTCTCATGCTCTTCGCCGAGTATGCCATGCTCGGGAAAACGTGTCTCGATCAGCGCGCGGATCGCCGTCTCCGCAGCCCGGTCACCTTCCGTCACAGGATCGAACCCGCTGGCCAGTTTGTTGACGACGGAAATTCCGGTGCGGAACCGCGGCAGCGTCTCGCCCTTGGCGGCATCGGCAAGTGCGTTGAAGAAATCGCGGTCTGGCAACATCGATAAGTCCTTGGCTTAAGAGGTGAAAAAGCATTGCAGGAACAGGAAGCATCCTTCTTAGGACCTCTTATTGCCAAAGAAAACCGCTTTTAATGCCACGAGCTTAATCAGAAAGCCCAAAAATGACGCAAATTTAATCACAACATAAACGTGCTTGACAAATGTGCATAACCGGCCTTAATCTCCAAACCACAGTCTTTGACTGTAAATACCCTCCTTGGGTGTTTCCTCCCTAGACTTAGCCGCGCGATGAGCGCGGTTTTTTTTGCCCGCAGAACGGCAAAGGCAGACGGCAGCCCACGCTTTACGGAAAGACCTGTGATTTGAGGGAACGCAGCTATTCGGCCGCGAGCGCACCTGCGTCATCGGCAAATTCACCGACGAACTCCGCCATCTGCCGCATGAAGGTGGAAAGCGCAGCAGCCACCAGCGGAAATTCCGCCTTCTTCTCCAGCGTCACCTCATCGACATAGAGGCTGCGGTTGATCTCGATCTGCAGCGCATGCAGGCCGCGAACCGGGCGACCGTAGTGCTCGGTAATGAAGCCACCTGCGTAAGGCTTATTGCGCACCGCAGAGAACCCCATCTCGTCAAAAAAGCGCAACGCGGCGCGCGAAAGCTCCGCCGAGGCACTGGTTCCGTAGCGGTCGCCGATGATGAAATCCGGCCGCACGTCCGAACCGGACAGACGAATATTGCCTGGCATCGAATGGCAGTCGATCAGAATACCCATGCCGAAGCGGGCATGAGTACGCGCGATCAATTTGCGCAGGCAGGCATGATAAGGTTTATAGATCGTCTCGATACGAGACAGCCCCTCATCGACAGAAAGCCGCCTGCGGTAGATCTCCATGTTCTCCGCAACGATCCGCGGGATCGTCCCGAGACCGCCTGCAACCCTCATCGAGCCTATATTGACATAGGGCGGCAGCGGCCCGTCGAACATCCGTGGGTCCAATTCGTAGGGCTCGCGGTTGACATCGAGATATGCACGCGGAAAGTGCGCAACGAGAAGCGGAGCTCCCAGTTCAGGGGCATCCGCAAAAAGCTCATCGACGTAATGATCGGCGGAACGCCGGATCGAAAGCGAGTCCAGATGGCTGCTCGCCAGGAAATCCACAGAAAAATGGTTGCCGCTATGGGGTGAATTGAAGACGAATGGAATTGTCTGTGCCGCGGGTTCCCTGACTTCAAACTCCCGAAAATCTCCCGCGGACTGATCCATCCTGCCTTTACCATGTCACGAACAAGTCTGATGTGGCATGTTGCCAGTTGCCCGACGCCAAGTCCATACTATGTATATCCCACCAAACGCCGTTCCGCGTCGGTTAAACGGAAATTTACCGTAAGCTGGCATTATGGAAGGCTCATACAACCTCAGGCATGCACGGATACGGTCCCGACGATGATACAGAAAATCCTTCTCGCCGAAGACGACAACGATATGCGCCGTTTTCTGGTGAAGGCACTGGAAAAGGCGGGATATAAGGTCGCCTCTTTCGACAATGGCGCGAGCGCCTATGACCGGCTCCGTGAAGAGCCTTTCTCGCTTCTCCTGACCGACATCGTCATGCCGGAAATGGACGGCATCGAGCTTGCCCGTCGTGCAACCGAACTCGACCCGGACCTCAAGGTGATGTTCATCACCGGTTTTGCCGCCGTTGCGCTGAACTCCGACTCGAAGGCTCCGAAGGACGCCAAGGTCCTGTCCAAGCCCTTCCACCTTCGCGACCTGGTCGACGAAGTAAACAAGATGCTCGCTGCAGCCTGAAAACATTCTTTTCAGAATCAGACGAGTGATCGAGGCGCCCCATCGGGCGCCTTTTGCGTTTTAGGATCAGCACATTACCTCTCTCGGCGCCCACACTTGCTCATCCACAGACACAAAACCCCGGAAATCCGGGCCCGTCAAAAAAACTTCGCATTTCTTCCAAAAAGCCAGTTGACGGCCCGACTGCACTATGGTCTATGCGCCGACATCGGATGGGCGTGTAGCTCAGCGGGAGAGCACTACGTTGACATCGTAGGGGTCACAGGTTCAATCCCTGTCACGCCCACCATCCGAAAATTCGCAAGGCCTTGTTTGAACAAGGCCTTTTGCATTTCTAGAATAGCGATCGAATAGTGCCCGTCAGGTTCGACGAACCTGTATGACGGGACTGAGAAGTCAGGTTTGACCTTTCGCTTAGCCCTCAAGCTTAGTCAGAATCCATCTCGCCAACTGGACAAAATCTCTCGCCAGCAGCGCCAGATCATCGATCATCAGCGATATCCGATGGTGAGCATAAATTGCCGCCAGCACGAGAACCAGCATAACCAGCCACGGCCATATCGGCCTTCGCTTCGGCGGCGGCTTATCGCCTTCGGCGGGATTACTGACGCTCATCGATTATCTCCTGCAGACGTCAGTACACGTTCCGTACATGCCGACATACCGCCTTCTTGACGTCTGGGCAGGCGAGAGCCCGAACGCATAGTGCAATCCCGGGGCGCAAAAATCTTCACCAAAACATGTCAAAAAGCAAAAAATCTGCAATGCCTCGAACCTAAATTACTGTTTGGTCACTTGTTTTAGGCAGTCTTCCACCGACCAAGGGCATCGATCCGAGAGAAGCAGGATGGCACAGTACAAATATTCTGACCGCCTCGTTCAGGCCAATTCATGGGCCTTCGACCAGGATTACAAGCCTGGACAGCCCGTCACCAATGCCGGCATCTATCGCTGCCGGGCCTGTGGTGACGAGATTGTCGTAGACAAGGGAACAGCGATTCCGAAAAGCCATCACGAACATTCGCTTCTGGGGCCGGTCGTCTGGCAGCTGCTTGTCTTTGCCCAGAAACATCCGGGGCGATGAAATCCTAGCTTCACTCCACCGCGATACGCAAAAGCCGCCCTTCAGGGCGGCTTCGTTGTTTCTGGGGATGCCCGACGATCACATGATCGCGCTACCGGCCATCAACGCCAGCACGAGGAAGATCAGGAAGATGACCAGGAACAGGAAGAACAGGATCTTGGCGATGCCTGCCGTTGCCGCGGAAACTCCCGAGAAGCCGAGGAACCCCGAGATCAGGGAAATGACGAGGAAAATGAGAGCCCATTTCAGCATGGATTTGTGTCCTTGATTGCAATGTCCGGATAACGTTTTTTCAATGTTCCCGGTTCCAGACGCTGGAACAAAATCAGCCGAAGACGTGCACCGACCCCGAAATACGCAGGGCGATCTCCTGACCGGCAATCACATCGGTCGAACTCGGGACCTCGATATTGAAGACGACACTCTCATCTCCGCGCAGGGTGATGCGCATATCGCAGGTCGATCCGCAGAAACTGGTCTCCACCACACGCCCGCGAACCACCCCTTCACCGTCCTCGCCGGCGATCGTGATCTGCTCCGGCCGCAGCATGATCGTCCCTTGTCGCGCAGACATGCCAGGCTCAGATAGCGGCAGCCGCCCCAGCACGCATTCAGCATATCCATCCGCAACCTTGGCCGGAAGGATAATCGCCTCGCCCAGAAACGAAGCCGTAGCCGGATCCACGGGATGTGAATAGACATCGCGCGGTCGACCGGATTGCACGAGACGCCCGCCTCGCATTACCGCGAGCTGATCGGCAAAAGTCAGCGCTTCCGCCTGGTCGTGGGTGACGAGCAGCGTCGCAATTCCCTCTTGCCTCAGAACATCACCGATAGTCTTGCGCGTTTGAGCGCGCAGCCCCGTATCCAGTGCCGAGAACGGTTCATCGAGCAGCATCAACCTCGGCTTGCGGGCAAGAGCGCGAGCCAGCGCCACGCGTTGCTGCTGCCCACCGGAGAGTTCATCGGGACGGCGCCCCAGCATCGAGCGTTCCAGCCCGACCATTTCCATCAGCTTTTCGGCCCTTGCGCGCTTCACCGGCGGTTCGTCCGTCATACCGAAGACGATATTGCCGGCGACGGTGAGATGCGGAAACAGGCATCCATCCTGCGCAACGATACCGATATTGCGCTTATATGCAGGCATCGCCGCCATGCCTTCCGCCATCGTGTCGCCGCCAATGAGAATGCGGCCGGCATCCGGGGCTTCGAAACCGGCGATCAGGCGCAGCAATGTAGTCTTGCCGCAACCGGATGGCCCGACAACGACGGTGCGGCTACCGCGTTCGACCATGAGGTCAATTCCGTCCAGCGCCACCACCGGCCCAAAACTTTTGCGAAGTCCCTGGATATCTACAAAACTCATCGGCCGGCGATCTTTTTCGATTGATGGTGGAGAAGCGCCGTCATAGGCAGCGAGAAGAGGATCATCAGCAGCGCATAGGGCGCAGCACCGGCATAATCGATTTCTCCGGTCAGCGCCCAGAAGGCCATGGCAAGCGTACGGGTACCGTTGGGCGCCAGCATCTGTGTGGCCGTCAGTTCGTTCATGATGCCGAGCGAAGAAAGCGCCACCGCTGCCGCGGCTCCAGGCGCTGCCAGCCTGACGGTCGTGGACCAGAGTGCATTGGCTGGCGAGCGTCCGAGGCTTGCAGCCGCCTGCTCAAGCTCCGCCGGCACCTGCGCGATGCTGGAGCGAAGGCTGATCAACGCGCGCGGCAGGAACATGATGACATAGGCAAGCACGATCGTCGCAACCGTCTGGTAGAGCGGCAGGGCCACCCTGACTGTAATCGTCACCAGTGCCAGCGCCACGACCACGCCCGGCATTGAACTGGCGAGATAATAACACCCCTCGATGATCCGGCTGCCGCGGCTCGGTCGACGCACCGAAAGCCAGGCGATGGGAAGTGCCGCAAGCGTCGTCGCAATCCCGCCGACCACGCAGATGGCAAGCGTCTGGCCAAGTGCCAAGCCGATCTCGTTCATCCGCCAGATTTCCGAGCCGCCGGCAAACATCCAGCGCGACAGGGTGATGGCTGGAATGCCGAGTGCGAAGGCAACTGCCGCGAACGGCAACAGCATGCAGGCATAACGCCAGCCGCCGAGAGAAACGTTCCGCGACCGCCGAGCCACGCCGGAACCGATGCGGGCATAACGCCGGCTGCCTCTCAGGCCCGCATCGAAGCCGAGCAGGACGAGGCAGCATAGAACCAGCACAAGCGCCAGCATGTTTGCCGCCACACCATTATAGGTCGACTGGAACTGGTCGACGATCGCGGTCGTGAACGTGTCGAAGCGGATCATCGCATAAAGTCCGTATTCGGCCAGAAGATGCAGCCCGACAAGCAGCCCGCCGCCAAGGATGGACAGGCGCAGTTGCGGCAGCACCACACGGCGAAAAACCGCCGCATCGGAAAGGCCGAGTGAAGCGGCTTGATCCTCCAGCGCCGGATCGAGAAGCCTGAGCGCTGCCGAAATCGGCAAATAGAGAAATGGAAAATAGGCCGTGACGGAAATCGCGATACCGGCAGGCAGCCCGTGAAAGCCTGGCCAGATGCCGATCCAGGCATAGGAATGCACGAAGGCCGGAATGGCGAGCGGCGCAACGCAAAGCACCGACCACACCCTCGCGAAAGGCAGGTCGCTCCGCTCGGTCAGCCAAGCCAGAGAGGTTGCGAGCAGGGTTGCAAGCGGCACGGTGAACAGCACCAGCAGCAGCGTATTGGTCATCAACTCGCCGACACGCGGCCGAAAAATCATCTGCAACGCAGTCTCATAGCCGGTCACCGCCGTTGCCCAGAAAACGAAGCCGAGCGGCAGAAGCGCAAAAAATGCGATGACGATGGCAAGCGAAAATGTTCCGCGCATCCCCGATCTGAAACGAGGCAGCGGCATGGAAAGCGGCTTGCTGTCGGCAATTGACGTCATGGGCGACCTGAATATGACGGGACACCGCAGCTAAGCCCTGCAGTGTCTCCACGCAACCGGAATCACAACCGCCCGCTTTAAAGCAGGCCGGCAGCCGTCATCATGTCCGTGACATCGGCATTGTTCAGCGTTGAAGGCTCGACCTTCGGCGCCTGCAACTCGTCGAGCGGCACCAGCGCCTTATTGGAAGCCTCACCCTTGCCGACGGCATATTCGTAGGATGTGCCGTCCCGCAGAACCGTTTGCCCATCCTTGCCTGTCAGCCATTTCAAAAAGGCTTGCGCCTGCGGCTTGTGCTGGGACGAGGCCAGAATGCCGCCGCCGGAAATCGATACGAAAGCCCCCGGGTCCGCGTGCTTGAAATAATGCAGCGAGACGTTGTTGCTGTTCTCGCCAGTCTTCGCCTGATCGCCGAAATAGTAATAGTGGTAGATCAGCGCGCCCTCGGTCTGCCCCGCATTGACGGCCTTCATCGCAACAGAATTGCCGCGATAGGCGGCAAAATTCTCTTTCATGCCCTTTAACCAAGAAGCCGTCTCATCCTTGCCCTTCAACTGCAGAAGCGCGCCGACGATCGCCTGGAAATCGGCACCCGATGGCGATGCCGCCCAGCGGCCCTTCCATTCCGGCTTGGCAAGATCGAGCATCGATTTCGGCAGTGTATCGTCGGAAAGCTTCGTCTTGTCATACGCAAAGACGGTCGAGCGCGCAGCAACCCCGATCCAGTGACCGTTCGATGGACGAAACTGCTCCGGCACCTGTTCCAGCGTCGCCTTGTCGACCGGTTCGAACAACCCTTTACCATCCACCAGCGCCATGGCCGGAGAATTTTCGGTCAGGAACACGTCGGCAGGCGAGTTCGCCCCCTCCTGCACGATCTGGTTGGCGAATTCCATATCGGAACCGTTGCGGATCGTTACGACAATACCGGTTTCCTCGGTAAAGGCGTCAGCCCATTCCTTCGTCAGCCCTTCGTGCTGGGCATTGTAGATCGTCAGGCTGTCGGCAACCTGAGCCGATACGGCGGAGGCAGAGGCCAGCGAGGAAACGGCAGCAAACGCGCCGGCCAGGAAAACGGTCGAACTTTTCACGAAAATCTCCCACGCGATAAGCGATCCATCATCGATATCGAAATACGAGCGATGCGGTCAAGTTTGACCTTGAGCGCGCTGATCGGGACGGAATGAAGGCAAGCGGGTGCGAATCAGTTACAGCTAACGAACACATCGGGAACAACTTGCGGAATTTGATGTCGGTCGCCTATCTGGAAAAACTGAATGACGCCCAGCGCCGTGCGGTCGAGCATGGTTCAGACGTCCCAAATGGAGGCCCTGCCGGCCCCTTGCTGGTGATCGCCGGCGCGGGTTCGGGAAAGACCAACACGCTCGCCCACCGCGTTGCCCACCTGATCGTCTCGGGTGCCGATCCGCGTCGTATCCTGCTGATGACCTTCTCCCGCCGCGCGGCAACCGAAATGGGCCGCCGTGTCGAGCGCATATGCAAACAGGTGATGGGCGCGAACGGCGGCATCATGACCGACGCGCTGGCCTGGGCCGGCACATTCCACGGCATCGGCTCGCGGCTCTTGCGCATCTACGCCTACCAGATCGGCCTCGACCCGGATTTCACCATCCACGACCGGGAAGATTCCGCCGACCTGATGAACCTCGTACGACACGAGTTGGGTTTCTCCAAGATGGAAAGCCGGTTCCCGACCAAGGGCACCTGCCTCGCCATTTATTCCCGCGCGGTCAATTCCGAAACGCCGCTGGATGAGGTGCTGAAAAGCTCGTTCCCCTGGTGCCAGGCCTGGGAAAAGCAGCTGCGCGAACTCTTCGCCTCGTATGTCGAAGCCAAGCAGACCCAGAACGTGCTCGATTACGACGACCTGCTGCTCTACTGGGCGCAGATGATGAGCGAGCCGTCGATCGCCGAGGATGTCGGCGCTCGCTTTGATCACGTCATGGTCGATGAATATCAGGATACCAACCGGCTGCAATCCTCGATCCTGATGGGCATGAAACCCGGCGGTCGCGGCCTGACCGTCGTCGGCGATGACGCGCAGTCTATCTATTCCTTCCGCGCTGCGACGATCCGCAACATTCTCGATTTCCCGAACACCTTTGATCCTCCGGCCAATATAGTCACGCTGGACCGCAATTATCGTTCAACCAATACGATCCTCGCCGCCGCAAACGGCGTGATCGAGCTTGCCCGCGAGCGTTTCACCAAGAACCTGTGGACCGACCGCCAGTCGGAGGAGCGACCTCGCCTTGTTGCCGTCAAGGACGAGACGGAGCAGGCCAATTACATCGTAGAGAAGGTGCTGGAAAACCGCGAGACCGGCATGACACTGAAACAGCAGGCCGTGCTGTTTCGCGCCTCGCACCATTCCGGCCCGCTGGAAGTGGAACTCACCCGTCGCAACATTCCCTTCGTCAAATTCGGCGGCCTGAAGTTTTTGGACAGCGCCCATGTGAAGGACATGCTGGCGGCACTGCGCTTCGCCCAGAACCCGCGCGACCGCGTTGCCGGTTTCAGGCTGATGCAGCTGATCCCCGGCATCGGCCCCCAGACCGCCGGCAAGATCCTCGATGCGATCGCGACCGATCCAGAGCCGCTGGCGGCGCTGCAGGAAATCCCTGCTCCGCCTCGTTCTGGCGCGGATTGGCCCGCCTTCATCGAAATGCTGACCGCCATCCGCAAAAACGAGGGCTGGCCGGCGGAAATCGGCACGGCGCGGGAATGGTATCAGCCGCATCTCGAACGCGTCCATGAAGATGCCGAGACCCGCAAGGCGGATCTTCTACAGCTTGAACAAATCGCATCTGGTTACGCCTCGCGCGAGCGTTTCCTCACCGAACTGACGCTTGATCCGCCGGATGCGACCAGCGACCAGGCCGGTGTGCCGCTGCTGGACGAGGATTACATGATCCTCTCAACCATCCATTCGGCCAAAGGCCAGGAATGGCGCTCGGTCTTCCTGCTGAATTGCGTCGATGGCTGCATTCCATCCGATCTCGGCGTCGGCTCGACAGCCGAGATCGAGGAGGAACGCCGGCTGCTCTATGTGGCCATGACGCGCGCCAAGGACCATCTCCATGTCATCACCCCGCAGCGTTTCTTCGTTCACGGGCAGCATTCGCAGGGCGACCGGCATGTCTATGCCGCCCGCACCCGTTTTATTCCCGCAACGCTGCTGCAGTTCTTCGAGACCTCCGCCTGGCCGGTCGTCGCCCCCATGTCGGATGCTGAGCGCCAGCATCGTCAACAGGTGCGAATAGACGTCACGGCTCGGATGCGCGGCATGTGGCGTTAGGCCGTTTCCCTTTCTGGAGGAAACCCTATAGGGCATTGCCGGAACGGCATGCCGCAGGAGGAAATACGGGTGGAGAATACGCAATCGATCGCAAAGGCGGCCGGATGGATGATGGCATCGATCGCCCTCTTCCTGCTCATGGCGGTTTCCGGGCGCGAGGTCACGCGCGAAATCGACGTTTTTCAGGCAATGGAAATGCGTTCGGTCATCGCCTTCGTCATGCTTCTCCCGTTCGTCTATCGTGAAGGCGGCTTCAAGGCCATGCGGACGGGTATCCTGCCGGCCCATATCGCCCGCAACATCGCCCATTATGTCGGTCAGTTTACATGGTTGATGGGCATCACCATGATCCCGCTGGCTCAGGTGATCGCCATCGAGTTTACCGCGCCGATCTGGGCAGCCCTTATGGCGGCAGCGTTCCTTGGCGAACGCCTGACCTGGCGCAAATGCGTGGCGATCGGCTTCGGCCTTGTCGGCGTGCTGCTGATCATCAAGCCGGGTGCCGTGCCACTTGATCCCGGCCATCTGGTAGTACTGGGTGCCGCCTTCTTCTTCGCCGTATCCTTCATCGCAACGAAGTTCCTGACGCGCACGGACAGTGCCACGAAGATCATCTTCTGGATGCTGATCATCCAGTCGATTATCGGCCTCATCCCGGCGCTACGTGTCTGGACATGGCCGTCAGCCGGCGTCTGGCCGTGGATCTTCATCATCGCGTTTACCGGCACATTCGCGCATTTCTGCCTGGCAAAGGCTCTTTCCCACGCCGATCTGACAGTGGCGATGCCAATGGACTATCTGCGCGTGCCGCTTTCGGCAGTGATCGGTTATTTCATGTATTCCGAAGGAGTAGACGCCCTGATGGCCGTCGGCGCGGCCCTGATTTTGACAGGCAATCTGTTCAACCTGCGTCGACCCAACGCCGGCCGCATTCCGCAGACGCCGGCGTAAACCTTATCCCTTTCGCGGGTCGTCTCGCCTCTCCAGAAGCTCGATCTGGATCTGCTGCAATTCCGCCAGACGTTCCCATTGCTTGGCCATCTGGTGGTCGATCTTCTCGTGCAATTGCCGGATTTCCAATTCGGCGCGCAGGTTGATCATATAGTCGTTTTCGGCCCTCAACCGATCCTTCTCCTCCTGCCGCTTCTGGCTCATCATGATCACCGGCGCCTGCAGGGCGGCGAGGCAGGAGAGAACGAGATTGAGAAGGATGAACGGATAGGGGTCGAAAGGCTGGGAAAAGACATTAACGACATTGATCCCCATCCAGACCACGAGGATGGCGATAAAGGACAGGATGAAGGTCCAGGAACCACCGAAGGTCGCCACCTTGTCGGCAACCATCTCGCCGAAGCTAGGCTTCCGGTCGGCAGCCGTGGTGGAACTCGTCTGAACCGTCAGCGTGCCCTTCTCAAAACTGTCCAGAACCTTCTGATCGAGATCGGAAAGCTCTCCCCGCTCCTCCTCCAGCAGCCGCTCGACATAGCGCCGGCGAAAACGGGCTAGATCCTCGTCGCAGATCAGGCTGTCAGGTCTGCAATCCTTCACCTCCTCGGCAATCATCTCGTAGAGATGCGGCCGGAGGCTGCCCGCCTTGTGCAATCTGGAAAGCGGAAAGGTCCGCCCGCAGACGACGCATTGCCCCGTTTTGGGCTGGCCATTGCGGGCAAGCGAAGAATTGTTCATGCCTCTTCATCCTCGGTTTCGGCAGTTTCGCCGCCATTGCCATTGGTCCCGTTCGGGTGAAGCGGCGCCACGTGATAAATCTTCGGCTTGAAGCGTGAAGCAAAATCCTCCGAGCGCCCGACATAGATAAGCGTCGTGTCCTCCAGCCCTTCCAGAACGCCGATCAGCTGCACCCGCACTTCCGGCTCCAACCCTTCCAGAACGTCGTCCATCACGAGCCAGTCAGGTTTGCGCAAAACGGCGTTGGCCACTTGCAGCGCCGCTTCCTCTTCCTTGTCCAGAACACGGTCCCAGCGCTCCACCCTGTCCAGTTGCTCGACATAACGATCGAGCCCGACCTGCAGAAGTGCTGCCTTCAGCCCCTCATCCGTCACATCGGGAATACCGGACGGATAGGTCATGACATCCCGCAGTCTGGCGGTCGGCAGATAGCCTTCCTGTGGCATCATGATCATCCCGTCTGCCTTAGGCAGCAGGATCTCTCCTTTGCCCCAGGGCCATATGCCGGCAAGCGCCTGGAAGAACAGATGGCGGTCGGTGCCGGGATCGCCGTTGACCATCACCTTCTCGCCGGGCTCGACGGTAAACCCCTCTTCCTTGAGCTTGATGCCGTGGCCGGCCGCTCCCCGGTCCGGTTCGCCATAGACCTCGACGGCCTTGACCGACAGCCCATCCTTTTCCGTCCCATGCCGATAGCTGATGACCTCGCCTTCGTTTGCCGGTGTATCGGCCATCAGGAGCGCGTTGCGGAAGAAGGAAACGCGGGCAAGCGTTGCCCGCCAGTCGGCGATGACGCTGAAATTGGTCACATACCAGCGCAGCGCCGTATTCACCTGGTTGAATGCCCCGACGGCCATCATCAAGCCTCCGAAAGTCAGCTCGCCGGAAAAATACATCGGCGAGGCGATGATGATCGGCGCCACCAGCGCCAGCCAACCGAAACCGGACGACACCCAGGTAAGATTGGTCAGCGCCCATGCAAGCTTGCGCAGCATGGCGAGCACGCCGCCAATCGCGTCTTGCACACGGGCGAGTTCGCTCGGTTCGCCGCGCGCAAGTGTGATCGGCTTCAAGTTCTCGTTGGCGCGTACAAGCGCCGATCGAAGATCCGCCTCGCGCGCATAACGATCGGCATTAAGCCGTGCCAGCATGCTGCCCACGACATTGCTGAGCACCGAGCCGGTCAGCGCATAAAGGATGGTTGCCCAGAGCATGTAGCCCGGAATGACGACGTGATGACCGGCGATATTGAAGCCGAAATCCGTCGAGATCGCCCAGAGCACGCCGATAAAGCTGCCGAGCAGGATGGTGGAGTTGACCAGA
Source organism: Neorhizobium sp. UBA3556 (assembly GCA_002376235.1). Lineage (GTDB taxonomy): Bacteria > Pseudomonadota > Alphaproteobacteria > Rhizobiales > Rhizobiaceae > Neorhizobium. Next base: position 1,259,462 of record DFNX01000016.1, read on the forward strand.
CCGATGGCGAGCGCCGTCGTGTTTTCCGCCAGGATGCGGGTATCCTCATGCAGGCGCTGGTCGGGATTGTTGGCAATTGATCCCGCACCTGCAAGCTTCAGAGCACGCCCCGGTGTCAGCCAGACATCGGCTAGATCGCGCGCAAGCCCCTCGCGCATCTTCAAGGCGGTGGTCTGGTTGAGCCATGTCTGGATCACGTTGAGCAGCGTGAGGCAAAAAGCGATGATACCGAACACGCCGAGCTGCTTGAGGAAGCCTGCCATATCACGCCGTTCCAGCGCATCGTAGAACGGCCCGTTCCACTCATTCAGCCGGTAGGTCGCGTAGGTCGTGGCAATAATGATGATCAGAAGCGCGATTGCGAGCATCACCAAGTGCCGCCGCACGGAAGACGCCCAGAAGGCCCCCATCATCATGCGAAGCTGGCCGGAAAGGGGAAGCTCGTAGGGCTCGGTTTCGGGTGCTGTTGTTGCCGCTTCAGACATCTGCGACTGGCTCCTCTCGCAATGTCATGACTCTATGCTTCCTGCAGACTTACCATGCAGTAAAAGCTTGTACAGGCAGGCGTGCATCACCTTCGGTTTCCGCCTGTCATCACTCTATATCGGGAGCGGTCATTCAGAATTGGATGAAGCCCGTGCAAGCGATCGAACCTGCACCAATCGCCGCAAAATATAACTGCGCAATCGTCCTTGCTTTCTTGTTCTGCATTGCACAAACTCAAGTGCAATGGTGATGCCTGGCCCGCTGAACGAGGCCGAAAAACGGCATCCGCGGGAACGCCCGAAAAGGGCAAAACGAAAGCGCCCTGACGCGGGGCATTCGAAGGGACAGCATGTCGATCAAGGCGAGCATCTATCACCTCACCCATTACAAATACGACAGGCCCGTCCGTCTCGGACCCCAGATCATCCGCCTGAAACCTGCCGCCCATTCGCGCACGAAAGTGCTGTCGCATTCGCTGAAGGTCACGCCGGAAAACCATTTCGTAAATCTGCAGCAAGACCCCTACGGCAATTATCTCGCTCGGTTCGTATTCCCGGACCCGGTCACCGAGTTCAAGATCGAGGTCGATCTTGTCGCCGACATGACGGTCTACAACCCCTTCGATTTCTTCGTCGAAGAGGAAGCCACCAAATGGCCGTTCAAATATCCTGAAGAATTGATCGAGGATCTCTCGATCTACATGATCCCGGAACCGCCCGGCCCGGCCCTGGTCGAATATTTGAAGCATTTCGACATGTCGCCGGATCAGCCGACGGTCGATATGATCGTTGGCATCAACGCGCGACTGCAGCAGGCGATCAGCTACGTCATCCGCATGGAACCCGGCGTCCAGACGCCCGAGGAAACGCTGACCGCAGCGCTAGGCTCCTGCCGAGATACAAGCTGGCTGCTCGTCCAGATCCTGCGCAATCTCGGTTTCGCCGCCCGTTTCGTCTCGGGCTACCTCATCCAGCTGACGCCGGACCTGAAGGCGCTCGACGGTCCTTCCGGCACGGAAGTGGATTTCACCGACCTGCACGCATGGTGCGAAGTCTATCTGCCCGGTGCCGGCTGGGTCGGCCTCGACCCGACGTCCGGTCTGCTGACCGGCGAAAGCCACATCCCGCTCGCCGCAACGCCGCATTACCGCAATGCCGCGCCGATCTCCGGCGGTTATTTTGGCGAGGCCGCAACCTCCTTCGACTTTGCGATGAATATTGCCCGCGTTGCCGAACACCCGCGCATCACCAAGCCGTTTTCCGATGAAAGCTGGGAAGCGCTGAACGAACTCGGCGAGGACGTGGACCGGCTTCTGGCCGCTCAGGACGTGCGCCTCACCATGGGTGGCGAGCCGACCTTTGTTTCCATCGACGACTTCGAATCCGACGAATGGAACACCAGTGCCGTCGGTCCCACCAAGCGAGAAAAGGCGGACATCCTGATCCGTCGGCTGCGCGAAAAATTCGCCCCCTGCGGTTTCCTGCATTATGGTCAGGGCAAATGGTATCCGGGCGAAAGCCTGCCCCGCTGGACCTTCTCGCTCTACTGGCGCAAGGATGGCAGGCCTATCTGGCAGAACCCGGACCTCGTAGCACTCGAAGGCAGCGACAACGGCATCACAGAAGACGACTCGCAGAGCTTCCTGACCGCCGTGGCCGGCGAACTCGGCATCGAACCCGACATGGTGATGCCGGCCTATGAAGATCCTGCCGAATGGATCATCAAGGAAGGCTCGCTGCCGGACAATGTCGATCCGTCCAATTCAAAACTGAAGGATCCGGAAGAGCGCAACCGCATCGCCCGCGTCTTCGAGCGCGGGCTGACAAAGCCGACCGGCCATGTTCTGCCCGTGCAGGCATGGAATGCGCAGGCCAGCGGGTCGCCCATCAGCCGCCGCTGGATCAGCGAAAAATGGCGTACCCGCCGCGGCCGCATCTTTCTCGTTCCCGGTGACAGCCCTGTCGGTTATCGCCTGCCGCTTGGCACCCTGCCCTATATTCCGCCCTCGCAGTTTCCCTACATCCATGAGGCCGACCCGTCGATCCCGCGCGGTGCGCTGCCAGATACGTTCGTGCCTGCCGGGCATGTATCGCAAGGCCGGGCCATGCCGGAATCCTCGTTCAAGGCAGGCGACCCGGCCAATCTCGGCCGTATCGAGCAGACATTGGGTGAGATCGGCGGAGCTGTACGCACCGCAATTTCCGTGGAGCCGCGCGATGGCCGCCTTTGCGTCTTCATGCCGCCTGTCGAAAGGATCGAGGACTATCTCGAACTGATCGCGGCCGCCGAAAATGCCGCCACCAAACTGGGGTTGCCGGTCCATATCGAGGGCTACGCACCACCGCATGACGAGCGCATCAACGTCATCCGCGTCGCCCCCGATCCGGGCGTCATCGAGGTCAACATCCATCCGGCATCGAGCTGGAAGGAGACGGTCGACATCACCACCGCGATCTATGAAGAGGCCCGTCAGAGCCGTCTCGGCGCCGACAAATTCATGATCGACGGCCGCCACACCGGCACCGGTGGCGGCAACCATGTCGTGGTCGGCGGCGCCAACCCGAATGACAGCCCGTTCCTGCGCCGTCCGGACCTGTTGAAAAGCCTCGTGCTTCACTGGCAGCGCCACCCGTCGCTGTCCTATCTCTTCTCCGGCCTCTTCATCGGCCCGACGTCTCAGGCCCCGCGGATCGACGAGGCCCGCCACGACAGCCTTTACGAGCTGGAGATTGCACTCGCCCAAGTTCCCGCCCCCGGTCAGGGCGTACCGCCGCTTCCCTGGCTGGTCGACCGCCTGTTCCGCAATCTCCTGACCGACGTCACGGGCAACACCCATCGGTCGGAAATCTGCATCGACAAGCTGTTTTCGCCAGACGGGCCGACCGGTCGCCTCGGCCTTGTCGAATTCCGCGGCTTCGAAATGCCACCGAATGCCCGCATGTCGCTCGCCCAGCAGCTTCTGGTACGCGCCCTCATCGCCCGGTTCTGGAAGAACCCGGCTCAGGGCAAGTTCGTTCGTTGGGGCACGGCGCTGGCAGACCGCTTCATGCTCGGCCATCATGTCTGGGCCGATTTCCTGGACGTGCTGCAGGACCTGCGCGAAAATGGCTTCGATCTAAGGCCCGAATGGTTCGAGGCGCAGCTCGAATTCCGCTTCCCCTTCTTCGGCGAGGTGGAATACGAAGGCGCCAAGCTGGAACTCAGGCAAGCGCTGGAGCCTTGGCATGTCATGGGCGAACAGGGCGCAATCGGCGGCACCGTGCGCTACGTCGACAGTTCGGTCGAGCGCCTTCAGGTGAGGTTGGAGACTTCCAACCCGTCGCGCTACACCGTCACCTGCAACGGTCGCGCTGTGCCGTTGAAGCAAACCGGCCAGTCCGATATCTCGGTCGCCGGCGTGCGCTTCAAGGCATGGCAACCACGCTCCGGCCTGCACCCGGTCCTACCGGTTAACACGCCGCTTACATTCGACATTTATGATACATGGTCTGGCCGCGCGATTGGCGGCTGCAGATATCATGTTGCGCATCCGGGCGGCCGCAATTATGAGACTTTCCCGGTGAACGGCAACGAGGCGGAAGCGCGGCGTCTGGCGCGGTTCGAGCCCTGGGGTCACACGGCAGGATTTTATCCCCTGATGCCGGAGACGCCTTCGCCCGAATTCCCCCTGACGCTCGATCTCCGCCGGCCCCAAGGAGTATGACGCGAATTGACGACCGGCACGGCGAGCGAACGACGCATGGATGAGGAGATCGAACACGATCCGATCCTCGGTTATGCCGCGCTCCCCGGCGTGGCAGACGAGATGCTCGATGCCAAGGGCGAGATCAAGCCCGTTTGGCAAAATCTCATCGCCCATCTGAGCCGCCTGTCGGAAGGCGATCTTTACGAGCGTTTCGCCCGCGCCGACCGTTATCTGCGGGATGCAGGCGTCTTCTACCGAACCTATGGCGGCAGCGGCCCCGGCAGTACGGGGGAACGCAACTGGCCTCTCTCCCATATCCCGGTCCTCATCCAGGAAAACGAGTGGGAGAATATTTCCCGCGGCCTGCAGCAACGCGCCGACCTGCTCGAAGCGATGATTGCCGATATCTATGGTGAAAACCGGCTGGTGCAGGAAGGCTTTGTGCCGCCGCAACTGATCGCCGCCAACCCGGAATTCCTGCGCCCGCTGGTCGGCGTAAAGCCGGTCGGCGGCCATTACCTGCATTTCTGCTCCTTCGAGATCGGCCGCGGCCCGGACGGCAACTGGTGGGTTCTGGCAGATCGCACACAGGCGCCATCGGGTGCAGGCTTCGCGCTGGAAAACCGCGTCGCCACCACCCGCGCGTTCTCAGACATCTATGGGGAAACCCACGTCCATCGCCTCGCCTCCTTCTTCGGCGCCTTCCGCGATGCGCTGCAGTCACGCAAGCAATACCCGGATGACCGGATCGCCGTCCTGTCGCCCGGCCCGGCAAACGAAACCTATTTCGAACACGCCTATATCGCCCGCTATCTCGGCTTCATGCTGCTCGAAGGCGAAGACCTGACCGTCGTCAACAACCGGGTCATGGTTCGCACCGTTGCCGGTCTCAAACCGGTCGGCGTGCTCTGGCGCCGCCTCGATGCCTCCTATGCCGATCCACTGGAACTCGACCAGAATTCGCACATCGGCACGCCGGGCATGGTCCAGGCTCTGCGCTCCGGCTCGCTGACGCTGGTCAACGCTCTAGGCTCCGGCATTCTGGAAACCCGCGCGCTTCTCGCCTTCGCTCCCACCATCTGCCGCCGCCTTCTCGGCGAAGACCCGATCCTGCCGTCGATCGCCACATGGTGGTGCGGCCAGCCGTCCGAGCGCGAGCATGTGGCGAAAAATATCGAGCGCATGGTGATCGGCCCCGCCTATTCCCGCCTGCCCTTCTTCGACGACAACAGCCAGTCCGTTCTCGGCTCGTCGCTGCGCGAAACCGCGAAGGATACGGTCGGCGACTGGCTGGCAAGCGAAGGCGCAAAACTCGTCGGCCAGGAAGTCGTCACCCTGTCGACGACGCCAACCTGGGTCGATGGCAAGCTGACGCCGCGGCCGATGTCGCTGCGTGTCTTTGCTGCCCGCACCGAAAACGGCTGGGAAATCATGCCCGGCGGCTTTGCCCGCATCGGCACCGGCGACGATGTCGCTGCGATCGCCATGCAGTCGGGAGGGGCTGCGGCAGACGTCTGGATCGTCTCCGACAAGCCGGTGTCAAAATCGACCCTGCTGCCGCCGGAAGAGAGCTTTACCCGCAACATGCCGGGTTCGTTGCCGAGCCGCGCCGCTGACAATCTCTACTGGCTCGGCCGTTATATCGAACGCGCCGAAGGCGCCTTGCGCATCCTGCGCTCCTGGCACCTGCGTTACGCGGAATCGGCCGATCCGAACGCGCCGCTGCTTGCGGATGTGACCCGTTACCTGAAGTCGGTCGACATGGACATGGTGAAGGCCGTGCCCGAACCGCTGCTTCAGAACATCAACAGCGCCATCTATTCAGCCAGCAATATCCGCGACCGTTTCTCGCCGGATGGCTGGCTGGCGCTGACCGATCTGGCAAAGACCGCCAAGCGTTTCCACGAAGCCGCCCAGCCGGGTGATGACGCCGCCCATGCCGCGACCATCCTGCTGCGCAAGCTCGCAGGCTTTGCCGGTCTCGTGCATGAAAACATGTATCGCTTCACCGGCTGGCGTTTTCTCTCCATCGGCCGCCATCTGGAGCGCGGCCTGCACATGACGCGCATGCTGGCCCACCTCTCCGGTCCCGATGCGCCCGATGGCGCGCTCGACATGCTGCTGGAGATCGGCGACAGCGTCATGACCCACCGGCGCCGCTACAACGTCAACACGGCGCGTCTCACGGTCAACGACCTGCTCGCGCTCGATCCGCTCAACCCGCGCTCGATCCTGTTCCAGCTGAACGAGATCCGCACCGAGGTGGAAAAACTGCCCAACGCCTACGACAACGGCCAGATGTCGCCCTTCTATCGCGAGGCCATGCGGCTTCATTCCGGGCTGGCGGTCATGACGCCGGAAACGATGAACGAGGATGTCTATCGCAGGCTGGAAAAGGATCTGGAGAACCTCTCCGATCTTCTCGGCCGAACCTATTGCAGTTGAGTTGAAAGGGAGGAACGACGAATGCTCTACGACCTCTCTCTCCACATGGGTTACACCTATGATGTGCCGGCCTCCGGCGCACGCCATGTCATCCGGCTTCTGCCTCTGTCGCTGCCCGATCGCCAGCGCCTGATCGCAGGCTCGGTCACCGTCTCGCCGGCAACCGACGAAAAGGTCACCTTCATCGACTTCTTCGGCCAGCAGGCGACCTCGGTGCTCGTCCGCGCCCCGCATGACCGGTTGGATATCCGCATGCAGGCCCGCGTTATGGTCGAGGCCCCAACCATGCAGGCGGACCTTTCCCCGACGCTCGATGTGCTTCGCACGGAACTGGCTGAGGTCTGGTCCGTCGACCCGTCCTCACCGCATCATTTCACCGGCTCCAGCCCCAGATTGCCGGATGTTCCAGCGATTGCGGCTTACGCGCGCGAAGCCTTAAAGCCGCGACAAACGGTGCGCGAAATCGCCGCCGCGCTCTGCACCCGCATCCACAAGGATTTCAAATACGATCCCGAGGCGACAACCGTCGACACCACACCGAAGGAAGCCTTCAAACTGAAACGCGGCGTCTGCCAGGATTTTTCGCATGTGATGATCGTCGCACTGCGCAGCCTCGGCATTCCGGCCGGTTACGTCTCCGGCTTTCTGCGCACAATCCCGCCGCCGGGCAAGGAGCGGCTGGAAGGGGCCGACGCCATGCATGCCTGGGTGCGCGTCTGGTGCGGTGACGCGCTGGGTTATGTCGAACTCGACCCGACCAACGACATGCCCGCCGGCAGCGACCACATCGTCGTCGGCTACGGCCGCGACTATTCCGACGTCGCCCCGGTGATCGGCGTGCTCAAAGGTTACGGAAATCAAAAGGCCGATCAGGCGGTTGACGTGATTCCGGTCAAGTAGCCCCGTTTTGACGCTGTTTTTGGCAGATCACTAAAATCCGAACTGTTTCCTTAAGCTGATACAGAGAGCTTTTGTCGCAATAGTCCATTAGAGCGGCCAAATATGCGGGCTGCATTCGGGGACAGCGACCATCATGGCCATTTTCAAGCGTTTTGCAGGCGATCGCGGCGGCAATTTTGGAATCATGACGGCTATCATGTTGCCTGTGTTAATCGGTGCGGGCGGCCTGGCCGTCGACGTGTCGAATATGATGCTATCAAAACGTGGGCTTCAGGAGGCTACCGACGCTGCTGCTTTGGCTGTGGCAACTTATTTGGCACAAGATTCATCGGCCACAGAGGCAAAAGCCAAAGAAATGGCCGTGAATTTCGTCAAAGGCCAAATGGCAAACTCAGCCTCCGCGAGCGTGATAGATGAGATTGCAAAGTCAACGCACACGACGATTACAACAACAACGACATCCGATGGAAAGCGCTACGACATCAAAGTCGCGTCTAATTACACGCTCGCGCTAACTCCTCTCATGTCTGTTTTTGGCAAGTATTCCACCCCGATAAGTGCCGATAGCGCTACGACAAGCGGCATCAGCCAAGCGAAAAGTGCGCTGTCAATGACACTTGTTCTGGATGAATCTGGTTCAATGCTGGCCAACACCGGAGAAACGGTCAAGCCGGAGACGAGTTGTCAGCAGTATGACAGCAACGGATATCCGACAAAGACGAAGTATCCCTGCTACATCAAGAAAATCGACGCCCTGAAAACTGCAGCCAATCTTTTGCTGGACCAGTTGGACAAGGCAGATCCCAAGGGCAAGTACGTTCGAACCAACGCAATTGCGTGGAGCAGTTCGATCCAGGATTCCAACGCTTTCAACTGGGGTACGAGCAACGCCAGAACAGAAGTCATCAACTCGATGTCGGCTGGTGGCGGCACTGAATCATATGCCCCGATGAAAAGAGCGTATGATAACCTGACCACGATAGGCAAAGGCTCAGAAAGCAAAGTTCAGAGTGATGCCGGAAACTCAAAGCTGACGAAATATATCGTTTTCATGACGGATGGCGCAAACAACAGTACCGCATCCGACAGCTACACGGAAACGGTGTGCAATTCGGCCAAATCAGCTGGAATAAAGATTTACTCGATTGCATTCATGGCGCCGACACGAGGCCAGCAATTGTTGGAGGCATGTGCTAGCGGTGGCGGTTACTACTTCAAGGCGGAAAGCATGGCCGACCTGCTCGCTGCATTCCAAGCGATCGGAGAAGAAGCAAGCGCGAGCAAGACCCTGCTCACTCAATAAACTTTCTGAAGCGACCGAATGTGATCGTGATCTCTACTCCGTGATCAAAACACGCCCCAACAAAAGCCCCGCCCTCCGCGGGGTCTTCTGCGTCTTACCGCAAGGGCCTACCGCTTACCCTCCGGCAACCATATTCAACTCGCCCGTTGCAAGGCTTTCACATCGGTGCATAACTGTGCCGATAACATTCTGCCATATCGACTGAATCGGACATTCCTCCACCCCGCTCAACCGAGAACAATTGGCGACTATATGAACAACAAAACTCCCCCCGTCGAAATTCCCTATCCCGCTCCGCGCTCGTCCCGGCCAGAGATCATGGCGGAAGAGATCATCGAGCGCCTGACCTACCGCATCGGCAAGGATGCCAAGGTGGCCAAGCCCCATGACTGGCTGACGGCCACGATTCTGGTCGTCCGGGACAGGATCATTGATAGATGGATGGAGAGTACGCGACAGGCCTATCGGACAGGCCAGAAGCGCGTTTATTACCTATCTCTGGAATTCCTCATCGGCCGCCTGATGCGCGATGCGGTGAGCAATCTCGGACTGATGGCCGAAATCCGCGATGCGCTGTCTTCGCTCGGCGTCGACGTATCGGTTATCGCAGGTCTTGAGCCGGATGCGGCACTCGGCAATGGCGGCCTCGGTCGTCTCGCCGCCTGCTTCATGGAGAGCATGGCGACGGTCGACATCCCGGCCTACGGCTACGGCATTCGTTATATCCACGGCCTGTTCCGCCAGCAGATGGCCGATGGCTGGCAGGTTGAACTGCCGGAAACCTGGCTTGCCCATGGCAACCCATGGGAATTCGAGCGCCGCGAAAGCTCCTACGAGATCGGCTTCGGCGGTTCGGTCGAAACGATCGGCGGTTACGATGATACGCCGCGTTATGTCTGGAAGCCGGCCGAACGTGTCATCGCCATGGCCTACGACACGCCGATCGTCGGCTGGCGCGGCAACCGCGTCAACACGCTCCGCCTCTGGTCGGCCCAGCCGATCGATCCGATCCTGCTTGATGCCTTCAACGCCGGCGACCATATCGGCGCGTTGCGCGAGAGCAACAAGGCGGAATCCCTGACCCGCGTTCTTTATCCGGCCGACGCCAACCCGGCCGGTCAGGAATTGCGTCTGCGCCAGGAATTCTTCTTCTCGTCGGCATCGCTTCAGGACATTTTGCGCCGTCACCTGCAGCAGTATCCGGATTTTACCAACCTTCACGAAAAGGTCTCCATCCAGCTGAACGACACCCATCCGGCCGTCTCGATCGGCGAGTTGATGCGGCTGCTCGTCGATATTCACGGCATGGATTTCGACGTCTCCTGGGAAATCGTCCGCCAGACCTTCTCCTATACCAACCACACGCTTCTCCCCGAAGCGCTGGAAACCTGGCCGGTTCCGCTTTTCGAACGCCTTCTGCCGCGCCACATGCAGATCGTCTATGCGATCAACGCAAAAATCCTGGTCGAAGCGCGCAAGGAGAAGCGCTTCTCCGATACGCAGGTCCGCGCGATCTCGCTGATCGATGAAGGCGGCGAGCGTCGGGTGCGCATGGGCAATCTCGCCTTTGTCGGTTCCCATTCGATCAACGGCGTCTCGGCGCTGCATACCGACCTGATGAAGGTCACGGTCTTTGCCGATCTGCACACGCTCTACCCGACCCGCATCAACAACAAGACCAACGGCATCACCCCTCGCCGCTGGCTGATGCAGTGCAATCCGGGCCTCACGTCGCTGATCCGCGATGCGATCGGCGACAAGTTCCTCGACGATACCGAAGCGCTGGTTGAGCTGGACAAGTTCGCCGACGACGCAAGCTTCCAGGAAAAGTTTGCGGCGGTGAAACGGGTAAACAAGGTGGCGCTGACCAATCTCGTCGGCAGCCGCATGGGCATCAGGCTCGATCCATCGGCGCTGTTCGACATCCAGATCAAGCGCATCCATGAATACAAGCGCCAGCTTCTCAACATTGTCGAAGCCGTCGCACTCTACGACCAGATCCGCTCGCACCCGGAACTGGACTGGGTACCGCGCGTAAAACTCTTCGCCGGCAAGGCGGCGCCGAGCTATCACAATGCCAAGCTGATCATCAAACTGGCAAATGACGTTGCTCGCGTCATCAACAACGACCCGTCGGTGCGCGGCCTGCTGAAAGTCGTCTTCGTTCCGAACTACAACGTCTCGCTGGCTGAAACCATCGTGCCTGCGGCCGACCTTTCGGAGCAGATCTCGACCGCCGGCATGGAAGCATCCGGCACCGGCAACATGAAATTTGGTCTGAACGGCGCGCTGACGATCGGCACGCTTGACGGCGCCAATGTCGAGATGCGGGAACATGTCGGCGACGACAATATCGTCATCTTCGGCCTGACGGCGGACGAAGTGGCAAAGGTGCGCTCGGACGGGCATAACCCGCGCGCATTGATCGAGCAGTCGCCGGAGCTTGCCCAGGCTTTGAACGCCATCGCCTCGGGCGTGTTCTCGCCGGACGACCGGTCGCGTTTCCAGGAATTGATCGACGGCATCTATAACCACGACTGGTTCATGGTCGCCGCCGACTTCGATGCCTATGCTGCGGCACAGCGCACCGTTGACCAAATCTGGACAGACCCTAAATCCTGGTATTCAAAGACAATTCGCAATACCGCCCGGATGGGCTGGTTCTCTTCGGACCGCACAATCCGCCAGTACGCGTCGGAAATCTGGAGAGCCTGATGACAAAATCGCCGAGTGCGCTCGATGACGGAAGATCTCCTGGAGAAATCCCGTTGTCCGAGATCGAGGCGATTTTGGCAGGCAGGCATACGAACCCTTTCGCCGTGCTTGGGCTTCACAAGCTCGGCGAAAAATATCGCGCCCGCTGCTTTATCCCCGGTGCAGAAGAGGTCACGGCACTATCGCTGAGCGGCGCAGAGCTTGGCGAACTCACCCGCCGCCATGAGGCTGGATATTTCGAAGGCTTGGTCGACGCCACCCATCTGCAGCCGATCCGCTACCGTGCGGAACGCGGTGATGTCGAATGGGCGGTGACCGACCCCTATTCCTTCGGCCCGGTTCTCGGCCCGATGGACGATTACCTTCTGCGCGAAGGCTCGCATCTACGCCTTTTCGACAAGATGGGCGCTCATCCGATCAAGCATGAAGGGGTCGACGGTTTTCACTTCGCCGTCTGGGCACCGAATGCCAGGCGTGTCTCCGTCGTCGGAGAATTCAACAACTGGGACGGCCGACGCCATGTCATGCGGCTGCGCCAGGATACCGGCATCTGGGAAATTTTCGCACCCGATGTCCGTGCAGGCTCAGCCTACAAGTTCGAGATCATCGGCAAGGATGGCAAACTGCAGCCGCTGAAGGCCGATCCGTTTGCACGGCGCGCCGAAATGCGACCGAAGACCGCCTCGGTAACGGCAGCGGAACTGGCCCAGGAATGGGAAGACGAAGCCCACCGTGAATTCTGGGAAAAGGCCGACCATCGCCGCCAGCCGATCACCATATATGAAGTGCATGCCGGTTCATGGCAGCGCCGCGACGACGGCACGTTCCTCTCCTGGGACGAACTCGCCTCGCGCCTGATCCCCTATTGTGTCGACATGGGCTTCACCCATATCGAGTTCCTGCCGATCACCGAACATCCCTATGATCCGTCCTGGGGTTATCAGACGACCGGCCTTTACGCCCCGTCCGCCCGTTTCGGCGAGCCGGAAGGCTTTGCCCGTTTCGTCAACGGCTGCCACAAGGTCGGCATAGGCGTCATCCTCGACTGGGTACCGGCGCATTTCCCGACCGACGCTCACGGACTGCGTGATTTCGATGGAACCGCGCTTTATGAACATGCCGATCCGCGTCAGGGCTACCATCCTGACTGGAATACCGCGATCTACAATTTCGGCCGCGTCGAGGTTCTATCCTACCTCATCAACAACGCGCTCTACTGGGCGGAAAAATACCATCTCGATGGCCTGCGCGTCGATGCCGTCGCCTCGATGCTCTATCTCGATTATTCCCGCCGCGAGGGGGAATGGATCCCGAACGAATATGGCGGCCGCGAAAATCTGGAATCGGTTCGCTTCCTGCAGAAGATGAACTCCCTCTCTTACGGCGCGCATCCGGGCGTGATGACGATTGCCGAGGAATCGACGTCCTGGCCCAAGGTTTCGGCACCTGTACATGAAGGCGGGCTTGGCTTCGGCTTCAAGTGGAACATGGGTTTCATGCACGACACGCTGAGCTACCTCGCGCGAGAACCCGTCCACCGGAAACATCACCACAACGCCATCACCTTCGGTCTCGTCTACGCTTTCGCCGAAAACTTCGTCCTGCCGCTCAGCCATGACGAGGTGGTTCACGGCAAAGGTTCGCTGATCGCCAAGATGGCCGGTGACGACTGGCAAAAATTCGCCAACCTCAGGGCCTATTACGGTTTCATGTGGGGCTATCCCGGCAAGAAGCTTCTGTTCATGGGGCAGGAATTTGCGCAATGGAGCGAATGGAGCGAGAGCAAATCCCTCGACTGGAACTTGCTGAGCTATCACCCGCATGAAGGGATGCGGCGTCTCGTTCGCGATCTCAATTTCTGTTACCGGTCAAAGCCGGCGCTGCACGCGCGCGACTGCGAGGGCGAAGGTTTCCGCTGGTTGATCGTCGATGACGCCGACAATTCCGTCTTCGCCTGGCTGCGAATGGCGCCGGGTGAAAAGCCGGTCGCCGTCATCACCAATTTCACGCCTGTTTATCGCGCGAACTACAGGCTCCCCTTGCCAAATGCAGGCAAATGGCGGGAAGTTCTCAATACCGACGCCGAGATTTATGGCGGCAGCGGCAAGGGAAATGGCGGCAAGGTGCAGGCTGTGGAGGCCGGAGGAAGCATCTGGGCGGACGTCACCTTGCCACCTTTGGCGACGATCATGCTGGAATTTGCAGACAAGGAATAAGGGAGGGAGAACCATGAACGACAAGCAACGCATCCAGCCTCTGTCTCGTGACGCCATGGCCTATGTTCTGGCCGGTGGCCGAGGCAGCCGCCTCAAGGAACTGACCGATCGACGCGCCAAGCCCGCCGTCTATTTCGGCGGCAAGGCCCGCATCATCGATTTCGCTCTCTCCAACGCGCTGAATTCCGGCATCCGCCGCATCGGCGTCGCCACCCAGTACAAGGCCCATTCGCTGATCCGCCATATGCAGCGCGGCTGGAACTTCTTCCGCCCCGAGCGTAACGAGAGCTTCGACATCCTGCCCGCCTCGCAGCGCGTCTCGGAAACGCAATGGTATGAAGGCACCGCCGACGCCGTTTACCAGAACATCGATATCATCGAGGGTTATGCGACCGAATACATGGTCATCCTCGCTGGCGACCATGTCTACAAGATGGACTACGAACTGATGTTGCAGCAGCACGTCAATTCCGGCGCAGACGTCACCGTCGGCTGCCTGGAAGTGCCGCGCATGGAAGCGACCGGCTTTGGCGTCATGCATGTCAACGAGAAGGACGAGATCATCGATTTCGTCGAAAAACCGGCCGATCCGCCAGGCATTCCAGGCAATCCGAATTTCGCGCTGGCCTCGATGGGCATCTATGTCTTCCACACCAAATTCCTGATCGAAGCCCTGAAGCGCGACGCCGAAGTTCAAGGCTCAAGTCGCGATTTCGGCAAGGACATCATTCCCTATATCGTCGAGCACGGGAAAGCGGTGGCTCACCGTTTTGCAGACAGCTGCGTCCGCTCCGATTACGAACGTGAGCCTTACTGGCGTGATGCCGGCACGATCGACGCTTACTGGCAGGCCAATATCGACCTGACCGAAATCGTTCCCGGCCTCGACCTCTACGACAAATCCTGGCCGATCTGGACCTATGCGGAAATCACCGCGCCGGCGAAATTCGTCCATGATGATGAAAACCGCCGTGGCTCCGCTACCTCGTCGGTCATCTCCGGTGACTGCATCATCTCCGGCTCGTCGCTCAACAAGAGCCTGCTTTTCACCGGCGTGCGTGCAAACTCCTATTCGAAACTCGACGGCGCGGTCGTGCTGCCGAATGTCCGTATCGGCCGCCGCGCCCAGCTTCGTGATGTTGTCATCGACCATGGTGTAACCATTCCGGAAGGTCTGATTGTCGGCGAGGACCCCGAACTCGACGCCAAGCGCTTCCGTCGCACCGAAAGTGGCATTTGCCTCATCACGCAGAAGATGATCGACAAGTTGGATTTGTGATGCAGGTTCTTTCGGTCGCTTCCGAAGTCTATCCTCTGGTCAAGACCGGCGGCCTGGCCGATGTGGCCGGCGCGCTGCCGCTGGCGCTCTGCAAACAGGGCCTTGCGGTGAAGACGCTGATGCCCGGCTACCCCGCAGTCATGCGGATTGCTGGAAACGCGATCCTCAAGCGGACCTTTCCCGACCTTCTCGGCACCGAGGCGCGTATCCTCGAGATCGAGCATCAGGGCCTCGACCTGCTCATTCTCGATTGTCCCGAACTGTTCGACCGCGATGGTGGCCCCTATCTCGATGTGACCGGCAAGGATTACCCGGACAACTGGAAGCGTTTCGCGGCCCTGTCGAAAGCCGGTGCAATCATCGCACAACAGGGCTTGAGCGGTGATCCCGGTGGCTGGAAACCGGACCTCGTGCATGTGCATGACTGGCAGGCGGCCATGGTTCCGGCCTTCATGCGCTATGCGGACGAGCCGGAAGTGCCGAGCCTGCTCACCATCCACAACATCGCTTTCCAGGGCATTTTCGGCGCGGACATCTTTCCGCAGTTGGAACTGCCGCCGCACGCCTTTTCCATCGATGGCGTCGAATATTTCGGCAATGTCGGCTTCCTGAAGGCCGGATTGCAGGCAAGCTGGGCAATCTCGACTGTAAGCCCCTCCTATGCGGAAGAAATTCTGACACCGGAATACGGCTTGGGGCTGGAAGGCCTGCTCCAGTATCGCGCCTCTGATCTTGCCGGCATCGTCAACGGCATAGATACCGACGTCTGGAACCCGCAAACCGACCGGATGC
Source organism: Neorhizobium sp. UBA3556 (assembly GCA_002376235.1). Taxonomy (GTDB): domain Bacteria; phylum Pseudomonadota; class Alphaproteobacteria; order Rhizobiales; family Rhizobiaceae; genus Neorhizobium. The sequence goes on from DFNX01000016.1 coordinate 1,275,283, forward strand.
TGGCAGCCTCCTATTCCGCTGCATCGCTGAACACACGCGAGACAAACAAGCGACTGGTCGCCGAGCGATTTGCGCTCGAACCGGGTGATGGCCCGCTCTTTTGTGTCGTCTCACGCCTGACCGAACAGAAGGGCATGGACCTTCTTGCGGCTTCGATCGACGATCTCATCGTCAGTGGCGCCCGCCTCGCCGTGCTCGGTTCTGGCGACAAGCTGCTTGAGGACACGTTCCATGCCGCCGCGACCCGCCATCCCGGCAAGGTCGGCCTGATTGCGGCCTATGACGAGCCGCTCTCCCATATGATGCAGGCAGGCTGCGACGCGATCGTGATCCCCTCCCGTTTCGAACCATGCGGCCTCACCCAGCTTTATGGTCTGCGCTATGGCTGCGTGCCGATCGTATCGCGCGTCGGCGGTTTGAACGATACCGTCATCGATGCTAGCCATGCAGGCCTTGCGTCGGGTGCTGCGACCGGCATTTCCTTCGGCCCCGTTACCGCTGAAAATCTCTCCCGCTCTCTTCGTCGTGCCATCCGCCTTTATAAGGACCAGAATGTCTGGACTGGTATGCAGAAGCAGGGCATGAAATCCGATGTTTCATGGAGCAGCAGCGCCGCCCTGTACGCTGATCTGTTTTCCGAAATTCTTGTACGAAAAGGCCTTTGAGCATGATCAAGACCATTACCACCACGCCCTACCAGGATCAGAAGCCGGGTACATCCGGCCTGCGCAAGAAGGTCCCGGTCTTCGCTCAGCCGAACTATGCGGAAAATTTCATCCAGTCGATCTTCGACAGCCTTGAAGGCTTTGAGGGCAAGACGCTGGTGATCGGCGGCGACGGCCGCTACTACAACCGCGAAGTCATCCAGAAGGCGATCAAGATGGCCGCAGCGAGCGGCTTCGGCAAGGTCATGGTCGGCCAGGGCGGCATCCTGTCGACACCCGCCGCCTCCAACGTCATTCGCAAGTATCACGCTTTCGGCGGCATCGTTCTTTCCGCCAGCCATAACCCCGGCGGCCCGACCGAAGATTTCGGCATCAAGTACAATATCGGCAATGGCGGCCCGGCACCGGAAAAGATCACCGACGCCATCTATGCCCGTTCCAAGGTCATCGACACCTACAAGATCGCCGATACGGATGATCTCGATCTCGACAAGATCGGCACGTTCAAGGTCGCCGGCATGGTCGTTGAAGTCATCGACCCGGTTGCCGACTATGCGGAACTGATGGAACAGCTCTTCGATTTTGGCGCTATCCGCGCCTTGATCGCAAGCGGCGTGCGCGTCGTCATCGATTCGATGGGCGCGGTTACCGGCCCCTATGCCACGGAAATCCTGGAAAACCGCCTCGGCGCACCCGAAGGTTCCGTCCGCAATGCCACGCCGCTGCCGGATTTCGGTGGTCATCACCCGGACCCGAACCTCGTTCACGCCAAGGAACTTTATGACGATGTGATGAGCAAGGACGGCCCGCATTTCGGCGCAGCCTCCGATGGTGACGGCGACCGCAACATGGTCGTCGGCAAGGGCATGTTCGTCACCCCGTCCGACAGCCTCGCGATCATCGCCGCCAACGCCAAGCTCGCTCCGGGTTATGCCAAGGGCATTGCCGGCATCGCCCGCTCCATGCCGACGAGTGCCGCCGCTGACCGCGTCGCCGAAAAGCTCGGCATCGGCATGTATGAAACGCCGACCGGCTGGAAATTCTTCGGCAACCTGCTCGATGCCGGCAAGGTCACCGTCTGCGGTGAAGAAAGCTTTGGCACCGGCTCCGACCACGTGCGCGAAAAAGACGGTCTCTGGGCGGTTCTCTTCTGGCTGAACATCATGGCCGGCCGTAATGAAAGCGTTGCCGAAATCGTCAAGAGCCACTGGGCCGAATATGGCCGCAACTACTACTCGCGCCACGACTATGAAGAAGTGGATTCGGATGCCGCCAATGGCATGATGACCGCGCTGCGCGAAAAGCTCGCCAACCTGCCGGGCCAGAGTTTTGGCGCGCTGAAAGTCGCCGCTGCGGATGATTTTGCCTATCACGACCCGATCGACGGTTCGATTTCGAAGAACCAGGGCATCCGCGTACTCTTCGAAGGCGGCTCCCGCGTCGTCTTCCGTCTCTCCGGCACCGGCACTTCGGGCGCCACGATCCGCGTCTATGTCGAACGCTACGAGCCGGACCCGGCCAAGCACGATATCGATACGCAGGTGGCTCTCGCCGACCTGATAGCGGTAGCAGACGAGATTTCCGAGCTGAAGAAACGCTCCGGCCGTGATGCACCGACGGTGATTACGTGATTTTTCTCTAAGCTTTGCAAGCGGCCCCTCACCCTAACCCTCTCCCCGTAAACGGGGCGAGGAGACCTACCCCACTCAACGTTCGAGATTAACGGAAAAGGTGCGGCTTGGGTCCTTCTCCCCGTCAGAACGGGGAGAAGGTGCCGACAGCCGGATGAGGGGCTACTTCACGCGTATACGCTGATGAACTGAGACTAACGGCGCAGAAACGGATCAGCATGGCTCAATCGGCAGACACTCAACTCGGCGCCACCCTCACCTCGACCGGCGTCGATTTCGCCCTCTGGTCTTCGTCCGCCGAAAAGATCGAACTCTGCCTGTTCGACGCCGAGAGTGGTGACCAAATCGCTCGTCACGATATGATTCGCGGCGCCGACAACATCCATCGCATCTCGATCGAAGGCATCACTACCGGCCAGCGATACGGCTACCGCGCTTACGGCCCGTATGATCCCGACAAGGGACTCTGGTTCGATCCGTCAAAGCTTCTGGTCGACCCTTACGCGAAGGAACTCGACCTTCCATTTTTGGCGGATCACGACCTCGCCACCTATGGAACGGATACCGCCAACCTAGTGCCGAGAGCAGTCGTCACCCAAGACATCGACGCTGAAATTTCGGCCTCGCTCTTGCCTCCCGGCGGTTTCATTTACGAGATCGCGGTCAAACCCTTCACCATCCTGCATCCCGATATACCGGAAGAGATCCGCGGCACGGTCGCCGCCCTCGCTCACCCCGCGATCATCGCCCATTTGCAACAGATCGGCGTCGATGCGATCGAGCTGATGCCGATCACCGCATGGATCGACGAGCGCCACCTTCCGCCACTCGGTCTTACCAATGGCTGGGGCTATAATCCGGTCGCCTTCATGGCGCTCGATCCGCGCCTCTGCCCCGGCGGCATGGCGGAACTGCGCGAGACCGTGGCCAGGCTGCACGAAGCCGGCATCGGCACCATTCTCGACCTCGTCTTCAATCATACCGGCGAGAGCGACCGCTATGGCGCGACGCTTTCCATGCGCGGCCTCGACAATCTCGCCTACTATCGCCACCTGCCGCATGATCCTGGTGAACTGGTCAACGATACGGGCACCGGTAACACGGTCGCCGCCGATCATCCGGTCGTCCGACAACTGATCGTCGATACGCTGCGCCATTTCGTTCGTCATGCCGGTATCGATGGTTTTCGCTTCGACCTCGCCCCTGTCGTCGGTCGCACCGCAGAAGGTTTCGACCCGAATGGCAAAACTCTGACAGCCATCTTGTCCGATGACCTGCTGAAGGACCGCGTATTCATCGCTGAACCCTGGGATATCGGTCCCGGCGGTTATCAACTCGGCAATTTCCCGGCCCCCTTCCTCGAATGGAACGACCGCGCCCGCGACGACATGAGACGCTACTGGCGCGGCGATCAATGGATGACCGGAGAACTTGCCACACGGCTTGCCGGATCTTCGGACGTTTTCCAGAAATCCGGCCAGACGCGCACCGTCAATTTCCTCGCCGCCCATGACGGCTTCACCCTGTTCGACCTCGTCTCGCATGAACACAAGCACAATGATGCCAATGGCGAGGACAATCGCGACGGCCACAACGAGAACCACTCCTGGAACAACGGTGCGGAAGGCCTGACCGCCGATCCGATAGTAGAGGAGCGAAGGCGTCGCGATGTCCGCGCGCTGCTTTCAACGCTGTTTGCCAGCCGTGGCACCATCATGCTCACAATGGGCGACGAGGCTGGCCGGTCGCAGCGCGGCAACAACAATGCCTACTGCCAGGATAACGAGATTACCTGGATGGACTGGCAAGAGCCGGATCCGGAACTGGTGCGGCACACAGCCTTGCTTGCCGGCATTCGCAAGCGCTTCTCCGTCTTCACCGAAACCGGCTTCTTCAGCGGCAATGGTGATATCGAATGGCTGGCCCCGTCAGGCGCTCCTATGCAGCTATCCGACTGGGAAAATGCCGACAACCGGTTGATGGGCATGGTCGTTGCGACGAACGATCGCTCGTCGGGCCGCGCAACCCGTCTTGCAATCCTCTTCAACCGGGGCCATGAAGATGTGGAGTTTATTCTGCCCGGCGACGGCTGGCAGGATCTGCTCTCGGACAAGCCTTGGACAGACCTCCTTCCTTTCCGCTCCGTCAGCTTCTGCCTGAAAGGGTAATGCTGCGATCCGCGGACAATAGCTTTAAGAGCGGTGTGCTGAATGCGTGAGATTTCACTGGCCGATGTGCCGGGACTTGTAGGGCAGGAACTCGGCGTATCCGATTGGATCACCGTCGACCAGACGATGATCAACCAGTTCGCCGATGCGACGCTCGATCATCAGTTCATCCATGTGGATCCCGAACGGGCGGCTGCAGAAAGCCCGTTCGGCGGCACCATCGCCCACGGTTTTCTCACCCTGTCCCTTCTCTCCGCGATGAATTTTGGCACGGTGCCAAAAATCCGCGAACAGACGATGGGGATAAATTACGGGTTCGACCGTGTCCGCTTCATGTCTCCAGTCAAATGCGGCGCACGCGTGCGTGGGCATTTCACCCTGTCCGATTGCCGGTTTCGCGGAGGCGGCATGCTGATGACCACCTATGACGTTTCGATCGAGATCGAAAACGAGAAGAAACCGGCGCTGACTGCCACCTGGATCACCATCATCCAGTTCGATCCGAAGGATCGGCCTGAAGGCGTCTAATCGAAGGCGTCTATTCAAACGTGATGACGTGCCGGATGACCTTGCCTTCGTGCAACAGGTCGAAAGCCTCGTTAATTTCCTCCAGCGGCCCGGTCGATGACAAGAGCCGGTCCACTGGCAATTTTCCACGCCTATAGAGACCGATGAAACGCGGGATGTCGCGGGCGGGCACGCATCCGCCGAGATAGCTGCCAAGCACACGCCGCTCTTCGGCAACGAGACTGACGGCCGGAATGGCGAACTGACTGATCGGGTTGGCGAGGCCGGCAGTTGCGGTGATCCCTCCCCGTCGGGTGATACGGTATGCGAGATCGAAGGCTCGGGTGGAGCCTGCCATTTCAACCGCATGATCGACGCCACCGCCTGTTGCTTCGCGGATCTTTTCAATCACATCCACGTCGCTTGCCAGAAAGACGTCCGTCGCACCGAGCTTGAGGGCAACTTCGAGTTTTGCCGGAGCCAGATCGACGGCGACCACCCGTTCGGCGCCGCTCGCAAGCGCACCAAGAACAGCAGCAAGGCCGACACCGCCGAGACCCACTACGGCGACGCTCTGCCCCGGCTGCACTTTACACGTGTTGACCACAGCCCCGACCCCTGTCAACACCGCGCAACCGAACAGTGCTGCTTCGGCGAGCGGAAGATCGCGATCGATCTTTACCGCCGAGTATCGGGAAACCACTGCATGCGTGGCAAAGCCGGACACACCGAGGTGGTGGTTCACCGGAACTTCATCACAGACCAGCCGCCGCTCACCCGACAGCAACACGCCTTTACCGTTCGCCTCCGCACCCGGCACACAAAGTGCCGGTCGGCCTTCGGCGCAGGGAAGACAATGACCGCAGTTGGGCACGAAACTCATTACCACGTGATCGCCGGGCACAAGATCATTCACGCCCGGACCGACAGCCTCCACAATACCGGAAGCCTCATGACCAAGCGCCATCGGCATCGGTCTCGGACGATCGCCGTTGATCACGGAAAGATCGGAATGGCAAAGTCCCGCCGCACCGATGCGCACAAGCAGCTCTTCACGCCCCGGCGGGTCGAGATCCAGCTCTTCGATGGAAAGCGGCCTGCTTATTGCGAAAGGCGGTACGACAGGCGATTGCCGCAAGACGGCTGCACGTATCTTCACGAACTCCTCCCAGAGTTTTGCCGGAAGAGACTAGCCGCCAGATGGCGGCGGCTGCAATAGCAAGACACCTGTCAACTGAGATCCAGCATCAACAGACCAAGCAGTGGCGGAACAGCAGCACCGATCAGGATCGGCGCAGTTCGCGAAGCCGTGAGCCCGACGGCAGTGCCCGCAATTCCGGAGGCAATCAGGGCCGCAATCGGCATGGAAAGATCACGATCGATGCCCGGTGCGAAAGACGCCAGAAGCGCCGCAATCGCAGCAGCCCCACCGACAAGCAGTCCCTTCCAGAGTTCGACACCTGCCAGTTTCGCGGCCACGGCCCCACCGGCAATCGCTGCCGCCAGCCCAAGCACGATCCATTGAATTTCCGGCATAGAAAAACCCTCCCGTTTTGATCCGGGAGGGTGCGATATCGATAAGCCAAGATCAAGTTAGGCTATGGTCGAAGACCGGATCGTCAGAGCGCCGCGTCCCTTGCGCCTTCAGTTAGAAGGCCGAAGGCATAGTCGGAAAACGACCGCCAGACTTCCATCCGGAAGGCATCCTCGGCGGTCCGGAGCAGCACGATCTCCACCTTGCCGAACAGCGTGCGCGAGCAGGCGCCGACCGGGAAAACTTCGAGAGACAGATCCTGGGCACAGCCGGCATTGATCGCATCGGCGGCACCCGGCCCCGAAACGAAGATAGCCGTGTTGCGATGGGACACATCCGTTGCCGAATGCAGTGCGCCGGAATTGGCGGCGGCTGTCATCAAACCGCTCTCACCCTCGTCGATCACCAGCCACTCATCCGGCCCCAGCCAGAGAGCCGTTCGCCCATTCGCAAATGTAGAAGTTTTCGGCTTCACTGGAAGATCGACGCCCAGTGCTGCCGACAAGGCCGGCACCTCTTCTGCACGCACCCGCAGGGAAATACGCGAAGCAGGTGCCGCCGGCTCCAGCCGCACATTGGCTGAACCACCATGGGCACCGGAAAGCGGAAGGCTACGCGTTGCAATATCAGCCCCAGAATTAGCCATTGATGCGACCTCCTTCCTTGTCGAAGAACACCATGTCGGTCACTTCTACGGCAATCGTCTTGTCTGCCATCGGCACATAAAGCGTCTCGCCCATTTTCGCCCGACCACCGGCAACCAGCGCGATGGCGATCGACCGGCCGAGATTTTCCGACCAGTAGGACGACGTGACATGGCCGAGCATGGCCATCGGCTTCGGCTGGTTCGGGTCGGCAACGATCTGGCCACCCTCCTCCAGCACTTCCTTCGGGTCTTTGGTCAGAAGGCCGACCAGTTGCTTGCGACCTTCTCGCATGAGGTCCGGACGCTTCAATCCGCGGATCCCCACAAAGTCCGTCTTTTTCTTGGAGACGGCCCAGCCGTAACCTGCGTCATCTGGCGTCACCGTTCCATCCGTATCCTGTCCGACGATGAGATAGCCCTTTTCGGCACGCAGGATATGCATGGTCTCGGTGCCGTAGAGGCAGGCGCCCATACTCTCCGCTCGTTCCCAGATGGCTTTCCACACGGCCGCACCGTAATCGGCAGGCACGTTGATTTCGAAGCCAACCTCACCGGTGAACGAAACACGGAACAGCCGCGCTGGAACCCCCATGACCGTGCACTCGGCAACGCTCATATGCGAGAAGGCCTCGTTCGAAAGATCCTGACCGTGGACGAAAGGTTCGATGATCTCGCGCGCTTTCGGCCCTTGCACCGCGATCACCGCCCATTGTTCGGTGGTCGAGGTGAGCCACACCTTCAGATGCGGGAATTCGGTCTGTAGATAGTCTTCCATATGGTTGAGCACGCGCGGCGCACCGCCGGTCGTCGTCGTCACATGGAACCGGTCTTCCGCCAGACGACCGACGACACCATCGTCATAGATGAAGCCGTCCTCGCGGGTCATGATGCCGTAACGGCACTTGCCGGGCTTCAGCGTGTCCCACGCATTGGTATAGAGCAGGTTGAGGAATTGCGCCGCATCCGGCCCGACCACTTCGATCTTGCCGAGTGTCGAGGCATCGAAGACACCGGCAACGTCACGGACAGTCTTGCACTCGCGGCTGACGGCCGTGTGCATATCCTCGCCGCGCTTGGGGAAATACCAGGCACGTTTCCAGTTGCCGACATCTTCGAACTCTGCGCCTTCCGCCTCTTCGAGCGCATGCATCGGCGTCTTGCGGGCCGGATCGAACAGCTCGCCGCGCGAATGGTTGATCAGCGTGCCGTAGGTAACCGGCGTGTAAGGCGCACGGAAGGTGGTGAGCCCCACCTGCGGGATCGGTCGGGCAAGCATTTCCGATGCGATGGCGAGGCCATGCATGTTGGAGAGCTTGCCCTGATCGGACGCCATGCCATTGGTGGTGAAGCGCTTGATATGCTCGATCGAATGCATGCCTTCGCGCACGGCAAGGCGGATGTCCTTCGCAGTCACGTCATGCTGGAAGTCGACGAATGCCTTGACCGCATGGTCCGGTCCAGCCCCTTCGGCTGCACCGATCATGCCGCCGGTCCATTCGAACCGGTTTTCGCCTGAAAGCGCCAGCCTGCCACCGCCGGCCGTGATCGCCTCGTCGATCAGTTCGGCGAGATCATCCGTGCCGTTGCAAGCACCGACCGAGATGGAGTTCTGCGCATAGACATCCGGCACGAAACGCTGGTTGGTCTCGTCAAATTTCAGCTTGCCGCGCGATTGCGAGAACAGATGCACCGAGGGCGTCCAGCCCGCCGAGACGATCAACGCGTCGACCTTGATCTTGCGGCGATCGAAATTGCCGTTGCGTGCAACCGTCATCGAATTGATCCGCAGACGCCCCGACGTATCGACGACGGCATGGCCGGTCAGAACATCTATACCGAGCTTGCGGGCTTCCGCCAGAACCGCCTCACCCGCTTTGTCACGGCTATCGACGATTGCGGCAATCGAAACACCGGCACGCTTCAGATCGAACGCCGTTTCATAGGCGGAATCGTGAGCGGTGTAGACGCCAACATTATGGCCGACCGCCACGCCGTGATGATTGAGAAAATTGCGCGCCGCAGACGCCAGCATTATGCCCGGCCGGTCGTTATTGGCGAACACCATGTGCCGTTCGATCGAGCCGGTAGCGATGATCACTTTCTTCGTCCGCACCTGCCATAGCCGCTCGCGCGGTGCGTCCTTGGAAGGCTTGGCAACATGATCGGTCACCCGCTCCACAAGACCTAGGAAACCGTGATTGTAATAACCGAACACGGTTGTGCGGGTCAGCACCGTGACGTTCGGCATAGCCTTCAGCTTGGCAACCGTCGCCTGCGCCCAGTCATAACCATTCTGGCCGTCGATTATCGTCGAGGCATCGTAATGCAGCGCCCCGCCGACTTCCGGCTGCTCATCGACGAGGATGATATTCTTGCCTGTCGCTGCTGCCGAAAGTGCCGCGGTAAGCCCGGCTACACCGGCACCGGCGATCAGCACGTCGCAATGCACGTAACGGCTTGCATAATGATCCGGATCGTCTTCGGTCGGCGAAACACCCAGTCCCGCAGAGCGGCGGATGATCGGTTCATAGATTTTATGCCAGGCCTCTTTCGGCCACATGAAGGTCTTGTAGTAGAAGCCCGCGGCAAAGAACGGCGAAAGCATATCATTGACTGCGCCGATATCGTATTTCAGCGACGGCCAGCGGTTCTGCGAAGAGATCTTCGCCCCGTCAAAGACTTCCTGCACCGTGGCGCGCACGTTCGGCTGTCGGCGGGCTGCATCGCGCGAGACATCGAGAAGCGCGTTCGGCTCTTCCGGGCCAGCAGTCAGGATGCCGCGCGGGCGGTGATATTTGAACGAACGGCCAAGCAGATGCACGCCATGCGCCAGAAGCGCGGAGGCGACCGTATCGCCCTCAAGCGCCGTATAGCTCTTGCCGTCGAAGGTGAAGCGCGCGGTGCGGGCCGGCGTATGGCGTCCCGCGCCCTTGATACGGAATGCCCCGGAATCGGAAGACGTGCTCATCGGGTATCTCCTTCCGTCTGTTCCCAGGTTTCCACGGACTTTTCCTCGGCGATTGCGGCAAACTTTTCAGCCACCGGCACCGGCTGCTTCGGCAGGCCTGCCTTGTATGTCATCAAAAACCTGTCGCTAACCGTGTCGCGCGCCGCATTGAAGAAACGGCCACAGCCATGGATATGCCGCCACCGTTCATAGGTGAGGCCCTTTTCATTGTTGCGCAGGAAAAAGAATTCAGCGAATTCCTCGTCGGAAATTGCTGCAATGTTTTCCGGCCGCACGACATGCGCCTCGCCGGCCCAGCGGAATTCCAGCTCCGAGCGCTCTTCTTCGCAATAGGGGCAGTGGATCAAAAGCATCTTGTCTATCCCCTATTTATCAATGCGCCACGGCGGCCGCAGCCGCTTCGTCGATCAGGCGGCCGGTGCGGAACCGGTCGAGCGTCAGGCCGGCGGCCAGCTTGTGCGGCTCGCCCTTTGCAATCAGATGGGCGAAGAGATTGGCCGAACCCGGCGTCGCCTTGAAGCCGCCCGTACCCCAGCCGCAATTGACGAACAGCCCGGGAACCGGCGTGATACCCTGGATCGGCGAACGGTCCGGCGTGTTGTCGGTAATGCCGCCCCATTGGCGCATCATCTTCACCCGGCGGAACATCGGGAAGAGCTCGCAGATCGCGTCGAGCGTGTGGGTGATGATCTGCAGGCCACCGGTTTGCGAATAGGAATTATACTGGTCGGTACCGGCACCGATAACAAGCTCGCCCTTGTCTGACTGCGAGATGTAGGCATGCACGGTGTTGGACATCACCACGCAGGGGAAGATCGGCTTCATCGGTTCAGAGACCAGCGCCTGCAGCGGGTTGGACGCAAGCGGCACGCGCACGCCCGCCATTTCCATCACCACGGACGAATGACCGGCGGCCGAAACGCCGATCTTTTTGGCGCCAATGAAGCCCTTGGATGTCTCGACACCCTGAACCTCACCGGCCGGTCCGCGACGGATGCCGGTGACCTCGCAATTCTGGATGATGTGGACACCGCGATCGGCGGCAGCGCGGGCAAACCCCCAGGCGACAGCATCATGCCGGGCCGTGCCGCCGCGACGCTGCAGGGCGGCACCATTGATCGGGTAACGCGCAGTCTTGGAAATATCGAGAACCGGCACGAAGGCCTTCGCCTGTTCCGGCGTCAGCCATTCGTTATCGATGCCATAGAGGCGGTTGGCGTTGATATGCCGTTTGAATGACTGCTGGTCATGGATGTTGTGCGACAACATCATCACGCCGCGCGGCGAATACATGACATTGTAATTGAGATCCTGGCTCAAGCCTTCCCACAGTTTGAGGGAATGCTCGTAGATATCCATGCTCTCTTCATAAAGATAGTTGGAGCGAATGATCGTCGTGTTGCGGCCGGTATTGCCACCGCCGAGCCAACCCTTCTCGATCACCGCGATATTGGTGATGCCATGCTCTTTCGCAAGATAATACGCGGCTCCCAGTCCGTGGCCGCCGGCGCCGACGATGATCACGTCATAGCTTGGGCGCGGCTCTGGAGACGTCCATTGCGCCTCCCATCCCTTGTGAGCACGCATTGCCTCGCGGGCTATGGCGAAAATCGAATATTTGCGCATCTGGCCTCTCTTCCTTGCTCCACCTCAAGGGCCTTTCGGCCGCATTGATTTGGGTAGTGCGATACCCATTGCAAATCAATATGCTCCGCAATGGCCATATTGCGACGCATCGGAAGATTGTTTCGACACGCGGTCGATGCGGCTCAGCCGCGGATCAGCACCTTGCCCCGGCGATGCGGCTCGCCGGCTGCGGCTGCCGCCTTTGCGACATCCGCCAAATCGAAAATCTCGGACACGCCGAGCTTCACCTCGCCGCTCGCCACGCCGGAAATGATTTCGCCGATCAGGCCCTTCATTGTCTCGGGCGCAATCGTCGGAGAAAGCTTTGCGAGCCAGAACCCCTTTACCACCGCCTGTTTGAAGATCATGTCGCCGGCAGAAATCTGCATTGGCTCTCCGGACATCACGCCGAAGGAGACGAGAACGCCTTTTTCGCCGAGCAGCGACAGAAGATCGCCTGACGAGGCTCCACCGACACCATCGACTGCAGCCCTGATTGGCGCATCCGCGGTCATTGCCCGGACTTCATCTTTCCAGCCTGCAGTTTCCGTGGCAACGGCATTACCGATGCCCAACTCGGCGAGTTCACCGATCGCACTCTGCCTTCTGACGAGATTGACGACATTGATGCCGCGGCGCTTGGCAAACATCGCAAGCGCCTTGCCGACAGCCCCGTTGGCAGCGTTCTGAATGACCCAGTCTCCTTTCTCGACCTCGATGAAATCGAGAAGCGTGAGCGCACTGAGCGGCATGGAGACAAGTTGTGCTGCAGCTTCGTCCGGCACGGTGTCGGGCAGCGGTACGGCGCGCGCCGCATCGGCAATATAGTATTCGCTCCAGGTGCCCTGACCGTAGGCCGCCACCCTCTGCCCTATGGAAAGATGGCTAACGCCCTCGCCCAGCGCATCTACCACACCCATCGCCTCGCTTCCTGCTAGGGCCGGAAGTTCGGGCTTCACGCCGTATTGGCCTGAAATCGTCAGCAGATCATGATTATGGATGGAGGCCATTCCCATCTTTATCCGCACCTGCCCAGGGCCAGGCTCTACAAGCGCCCTCTCCTCCAGATGAAGGACCTCGGCCGGGTTGGCAAAGCGGGAATAGACGGCGCTGCGCATAAAATTCTCCTGATATAACAATGTACCCAAAACAAACCGGTCGCAAAGCAGGTGGCACCATGACCGCATCTGGCCCAGCCCGGTTTCATTCAACTCTGATATAGGCCCGAGAACGCGGGCGGGAAGCGGTTTCCACACTACAACCTTTTTTCAGCTTAACCTCATTCGTGCCATATGGACTTCCGCGGACTCATCTGCTATGTGCCATCACCAATCGCACGGCCTGACGCCGGGCATCAGTATTATTTCGCCTTAAGATCAGACATTGGCCGGGCGAACAACGAACCAAAGGAACGGGATTTCACGTGCAGGTACTAGTCCGCGACAACAACGTTGATCAGGCTCTCCGCGCTCTCAAGAAGAAGCTGCAGCGCGAAGGTGTTTTCCGCGAAATGAAAATGCGCGATTACTACGAGAAGCCGTCTGAAAAGCGTGCACGCGAAAAGGCTGAAGCCGTTCGCCGCGTTCGCAAGCTTGCTCGTAAGCGTATGCAGCGCGAAGGTCTTCTGCCGTCCACGCCGCGTCCGGCTCGTTAATCGGCCGTCTTTTAGACGCTTTTATGTGATTATGGAGCGGTGGCGACTTTAGGCGCCGCCGCTTTTTTCATTGCACCGAGTCGGTCTCGACTCATAATGCCCAGACAAGGATCTGCGCCTGATGGCCGCCAAGACTTCCGTTGCTTTCGATGGAATCGAATTTTCCAGCCTGTCGCTGATGACCAAGCTTCGATCCAAAGCCTTGATCACCGGCACGATTATCGGAATGGCGAGCCTGGCCGGATGCGCCACGGGACCAACGACAACCGATGTTATACGGGTCGATCGCGCGCAGGGATCGCAGGAAAACATTGCCTCCCTGTCCTCTGTGATCCAATCCAATCCGTCCGACCCGGAAGGCTATAACAGCCGCGGATCGGCCTATGGCCGCGCCGGAGAATTCAAGCGCGCCGTGGACGATTTCAATCGCGCCATCCAGATCAATCCGCAGTTCTATCAGGCCTATGCGAACCGTGCGCTCGTTTACCGCAACATGGGCAAGCCGGTCGACGCGGCAAACGACTATAACCGCGCGTTGCAGATCAATCCGAATTACGACGTTGCCTATATCGGCCGTGGCAATATCTACCGTCAGGCCGGCCGCAACGACGAAGCCTTCAATGACTTCAACAAGGCGATCCAGCTGGATACGACCGATGGCCGGGCCTACCACAATCGTGGACTGATCTATCAGGTCCGTGGACAGCACGCCCAGGCGATCGAGGATTTCTCCAAGGCGATCTCGCTGTCGTCGAGCTCGCCGGAACCCTATAACGGCCGCGGCATCTCCTATGTCGCCCTGAACGACGACGACAATGCCTTCGCCGACTTCAACCGTGCGATCGAACTCGACGACAAGATCGCGGAATCCTGGGCCAACCAGGCGCTGGTTTACGAACGTCGTGGCGACCGTGTCCGCGCCAACAAATCGTATTCGCACGCTGTCCGGCTCGACCCGAACTATAAGCCAGCGGTCGATGGCGCAGCACGCACGCGTAGCGGCGGCGGCGCCTGACACGTCTCGCAACGACCACAAGCTGTATTGGAATCAGAAGAGCCGCCCGAAATATCGGGCGGCTCTGTCATTTTGGATCCGGATTGATGAGACTCAGCGCCAACCGAGAGCCGGCGCCACATGTTTCAGGATCGCCTCGATCACATGCGCGTTGTACTCGACGCCCAACTGGTTCGGCACGGTCAGCAGCAGCGTATCGGCTTCGGCAATCGCTTCGTCCTTACGAAGCTCCTCGATCAGGACGTCCGGCTCTGCCGCGTAAGACTTGCCGAAAATCGCCCGCGTCTTCTCATCGATGAAACCGATGGAATCCTCTTCCTTGCCACCACGCCCGAAATAGGCCCGGTCGCGATCATCAACCAGAGCAAAGATGCTACGGCTTACCGAAACACGAGGCTCGCGGGAATGGCCGGCTTCCTTCCAGGCTTCGCGATAAGCGCGGATCTGCTTGGCCTGCTGAATATGGAAAGCCTCGCCGGTCTCGTCGTCCTTCAGTGTCGAGCTTTGCAGGTTCATGCCCTTCTGCGCAGCCCAGATCGCGGTTGCATTCGAGCCGGCACCCCACCAGATGCGCTCGCGCAATCCCTCCGAATGCGGCTCGAGCCGAAGCATGCCGGGCGGATTGGGGAACATCGGACGCGGGTTAGGCTGGGCAAACCCCTCGCCTTTCAGCACGTCAAGAAACACGTCCGCATGACGACGGCCCATATCGGCATCCGTCTTGCCGTCTTCCGGCTCGTAACCGAAATAGCGCCATCCATCGATCACCTGTTCAGGCGAGCCGCGGCTGATGCCAAGCTGCAGACGTCCTTTGGAGATCAGGTCAGCAGCACCTGCATCCTCCGCCATGTAGAGCGGGTTCTCGTAGCGCATGTCGATGACGCCGGTACCGATCTCGATTTTGCTGGTCCTGGCGCCAACAGCGGCAAGCAGCGGGAATGGAGAGGCAAGCTGCCGCGCAAAATGGTGAACACGGAAATAGGCGCCATCCGCACCGAGTTCTTCGGCTGCGACGGCAAGATCGATGGACTGCAGAAGCGTATCACCCGCCGAACGGGTCTGCGACTGCGGCGATGGCGTCCAATGGCCGAAAGAGAGAAATCCGATCTTCTTCATGAGGCACTCCGGCATAAGCGTTTGAAAATTGTATTGACGCTTACATGGCATGCCGGAGCAGCTTCCGTTAGTCCGGGAATGCCGGATTTGCCGAAACGGATTGTTCATTGATGCTGAACGACCAGATGATGTCGTCGTCCAAACCTGTCCGCATCATGCAATCGATCATTAATTGACCAAAAGCTTGGGGCTTCTCACCGCAGCAGAAAAACGCCGATAATATTGAGGACGATGAACAGAACGAGGCCACCGATCAGGCCAAGCCCGCCGAAAAAACCACCGGCCATGGCAATCAGCAGCGCAACGATGGTCATCGTGCCCCACTTTGCAGCGGCCAGAAAGGCCTCGTAGGTCTGCTCATGCGCCATGTGATCCATCGGCGCGCCAGTCTCTACCGGTCCATTGTGATGATCGTCCATCGAGCCTCTCCCTGATCTCCGCATATCGAGCTTCAGGTAGCCTGAAAGCCCGACTCTCCCAGCGGCCCGACAACGTATCGGGCTATATCAGGAATACACGAACAACCGCCGAGTGCAATGGCTGGTGAAATCAGCGCAGAAACGCCATTTCCGGCGAACTCGGCCGGCTGGCGAAACGCGCTGTCGGCAGCACGGTCAGCGGCGGTGACAGCATGGTCGGCCGCTCCGCAAACATCAGCCGCCTTTCATAGGCCTCCGATTGGAAAAGTGGGAAACGGCGCATCAACTGAGGCCGCACCTCCCGAACTCTGGAAGCGAGCAACGTCAACTCGAACCCGTACATGGGCGCGATGGTTGGCGGCACGATCGTGTCCGCGAGGAACACCCGGCGATAGAAGGCGGCATGTGGCGGTCTGATGTGCTGCAACACCCGGTCTGCATCGAAGTGAATGGCGGCCATGATCGACGGGCGAAGCGTGATGTAGGGAATGGTAGGCAGCTCCCCGACAACATCCGGATCCACGGCAAAGCGGGCCGGGTCGATGAACGTCAGTCCTGAATCGAGCAACTCGTTCACGGCATCGGGAAAGACGCCGACCGACTGACATGTGCGGTGCTCCGCCGTCACATGATGCACCCGCACCGTGGAGATCAGTTCCTCGTAGTAATAGATGCCGAAGACATAGGCATGCGGAACGAAATCGATTTCGTCCAGCAGGTGGCTCGCCCCGACGGGCAATACATTCTGAGCCTTGTAAGCCTTGTAGCGCAACCGCGCCACATCCTCGAAATCCTCGTGCCCCTCGATGCGCCGATACTCGATATGATCGAGTGCCGAGAGCAGCTTTTCGGAAAATGCCTTGTCTGAAAAACTCTGTACCACTGACATTGGGCTACCCATCGCTATTAACGATTGATTAACCCTGAAACGGGGCGTGATCGCAATCACGAAAAACATGATTAACAGTCTTTTAACGTATATGGTTAACAGCAAACCAAACGTCACAAATCAGCACAAGCTGCATTAGTGAATGTTTTTTTGACAATGGCCAGGAAGGCCGATTAGCCGACGGTACCGAAAGCGCGCGTTTCTGCGCCCTTGTCCCGACGGTTCTGTCGATTGGCGTGCCGACGGGCCGAAGCGGTCTTCTGGCTGAGTTCCGCGATTGCATTTGCAGGGATCGGCGGCGAAAAAATGTAGCCCTGAACGAGATCGGCAAACCGATGCTTCCTGACCAGTTCGAGCTGCTCGAACGTCTCCACTCCTTCAACGACGATCCGCAGGTCAAGTTCTCGCGACAGATGCACGATACCGCTGAGAAGCTTGAGACGGCGTGGTTCCGTCCCGATGTCGCGTACGAAAGCGCGGTCGATCTTGACGATATCGATCGGCAGGGAATCGAGGTAGCTGAGACTTGAGAAGCCCGTGCCGAAATCGTCGATGGCGATGGTCACGCCATTGGCGCGCAACCGGCTAAGCGTCGCGCTGACGACGACCGGTTCATCCATGAAGCAGCTCTCGGTCACCTCCAGATGCAGGCGTGTCGGGTCGAGCTTGGTCCGCTCAAGGATGTCCGCCACCAAGGGAACGATCTGCCCGCCGCGAAGATCGTGGATAGACAGATTGACGGAAACAGAGAGCTCGTTCTGCCAGGAAACACATTCGGTGCAGGCGCGTTCGAGCACAAACCTGGTGATCTCTGAAATCAACCCCATGCTTTCCGCCATGGGAATGAATATATTCGGCCCGATAAAGCCACGCTCGGGATGTGACCAGCGCACCAGCGCTTCGCAGCATTCCATCTCGGAGCCGTCCGGACGATACATCGGCTGGTAAACGACGGTCAGGTCCCCCTGCTCTATCGCAGTGCGCAGGTCGGCCTTCAGACGCTGCTCCGCTACATAACGGGCATCCATTTCGGGCCGGAACATGGTCAATGTCCCGTTGCCGACTGACTTGGCGTCGTTGAGCGCGAGGTCCGCCTTGATCTGACAGGCCTCCATATCGAAATCATGCCCGTCGAAGATCACCCCGCCAGCATTGACGAACACCGGCAATTCCAGCCTGTCGACCCGATAGCTTCCCTGGACTTCCGTCTGGATGGCATTGATGCGAGCTTCCAGGGCACTGCGTTCCTGACCGGTCGCAAATATCACAAACTCGTCGCCAACCAGCCGACCGACAATGATATCCGGACCCGCTTCACGCACCAACCGCTCGGATATCGCCGCAAGCAGTCGATCGCCAATGACATGCCCCTGCATGTCATTGACATGCTTGAAGCCATCGACATCGAAGATCACAAACGCCGCGAACTGATCGGCGCCGACGTCATGGAGATGACGCGTGGCGAGTTCGGCGAAATAACCACGTGTCGGCAGCCCCGTCAGAGTGTCGTAACGCACCAGATGCAGGATCTTTTCTTCTGCTGCCACACGCGCGCTGACATCTTCGAACAACATGACGACGCCACCGTCGGCGCGGTGGCTGAGCGAGAATTCAAGGTAGACCGTCTCCTTCAAGCACAGAAGCGTCTTGCCCGCCTGCCCCGCGGACAGTTGCCCTATCCTCCTCAGGAGATCATCCGAAAGCGACTTCCCGCTTCGGCGCAACACCGTCAGAAACGCCGCGCCCTTCAATTCCTCCTCGTTCGGCAACTCCAGAAGCTCGCAGGCGCGACGGTTGATCACCTGCACCCGGCCATCGGCATCGAGCATGATCAATGCATGGGTCATCGTCGTCAGCGCGATATCGAGCTGGTCGGCGATCCGCGTCATTTCTCGTGAGGCCAGCACATTTTCGTACAGGAATTCCCGCACACCCTTGGCCATGGACTGCGTCGTCAGCCCGAATGGAATGAGGAAAAGAGAGATGAGAGCGAGATAAACGTCTCCCGTAAAAAGACAGGCAAGAACCAGCGGAAGGCAGCACCCGATCGTCTGAAGCGAAACGGCACGCGCCGAACCATAGTTTCGGCCGACAATGGAAACCATCGAAGCCATGGTGACGGCGATGCACATGAAGGCGGCCAGCATGTCCCTGAGAACAAAGACGGCATAGGCGCTTCCGATACCGAGCACGAATGCGGTAATCGCCGCACCATTTACATAGCGAGTTTCCCAGGCCTCGATTTCGCCTTTGGAAAGCTGGCCGTGATCGACCATGTCGAACCGGCGGAACCAATAGATGCGATAGGCAAATACGGTGATGAACACCGCAATCATGAGGATGTAAAACCAGGACCCAGTCGTGGCAAAAATGATCGCGCAGGACAGGATATGGACAACCATTCCAGTCCACAGCGTTCCACGGTTGTTGAATAGCGATTCGACGAACGGCAGATACAGCTCTGTCGACAGCGTCTTCGCTTCCAAATCCTTCATCGGGTCTCCACCGGGTCTCATTCCCTTGGCTTTCGCGCGACAATGCAGAAAACCCTTTAAGATTTGATTGTTGCTCGGTTTACCCCCGTAACCTTGGGGAGCGAACATTCAAACGTGTTCAACGAAGCGTAAAGGAAGTTGCACACATTCGATACGCCATAGGCGCTCTGTCTACCGAGGGGCCTGAAGCTTGAAAGCAGCCGCAAGGCCCTGAATTTCCGGCCTGCCACGCCCTCCTTGCATTCGTTTCCGCTTTTCTTTCCTTAGACCTTGGTTTACATCGCCATCACAGAACAGGCGGGATACAAGGACCTGTTGGGAGCGGGAACGAATGAGACTTTTATTACGGTTTAGCGGCCTGATAGACCGCTTGAGCGAAGTGCTGGGAAAATTTTCCGGTTACCTCGTACTGGCCTGCTGTTTGATCAGTGCAGGCAACGCATTCATTCGGTATATGTTCAATTACAGCTCGAATGGCTGGCTTGAGATACAATGGTATCTCTTTGGCTTCGTCGTCCTGATCGGCGCATCCCATACCTTACGCCTCAATGAACATGTTCGCGTCGACCTTATTTACGGCTCCGTTTCGGATCGTACGCGGCTGTGGATCGATACGCTCGGCCTGATCGTGTTTCTCATCCCGGCATGCCTTTATCTTACATGGCTTTCATGGCCATTCTTCTTCCTGTCCTATCAGCAGGGAGAAATGTCCTCCAATGCAGGCGGGCTCCTGCGCTGGCCTATCAAGCTTGTGATTGTCGCAGGTTTTCTGTTGCTCGCGCTGCAGGGCTTCTCCGAGTTGATCAAGCGGATTGCGGGGCTTACGGGCACCCTTGAGGTCGATACGGCCTACGAAAAACCGCTTCAATAAGGCATCGGGGGATTAAGCCATGTTCGCATTCGGCATAATGCCGCCAGCCATGTTCCTGGGCATGATCATCTTCATGCTCTACGGCTTTCCGGTCGCCTTCTCGCTATCGGCCGTCGGCCTTTTCTTCGGCCTGCTTGGAATTGCCACGGGCCATTTCGACTTTGCATTCCTGCAGGCGTTGCCACTACGCATCTTCGGCATCGTCTCCAATGACCTGCTGCTCGCCATCCCGTTCTTCACCTTGATGGGCGCGATACTCGAGCGCTGCGGCCTTGCGGAGGATTTGCTGGAAGGTACAGGAAAGCTGTTCGGCGCAGTTCCGGGCGGCCTCGCTTACGCGGTCATCATCGTCGGTGCCATTCTCGGCGCAATCACCGGCACGGTCGCGGCATCGGTCATCACCATGGGCGTGATCTCGCTGCCGATCATGCTGAAATACGGTTATAATCCACGGCTCGCGACCGGCGTCATCGCCGCATCTGGCACGATCACGCAGGTCATCCCGCCGTCTCTGGTTCTCATCGTACTCGCAGACCAGCTCGGCCGTTCCGTCGGTGACATGTATCTCGGTGCGATCGGCCCTTCGATCCTGCAGGTCCTGATCTTCCTCGGCTTCATCTTCATCCTGTCGATAGTTCGGCCCAAGGATGTCCCGCCGCTACCGCCGGAAGCGCGCGGTGAGCTGAATGCCGCTTTGATCATCCGTGTCCTTTGGAGCATGGTGCCGTCAGTCGTGCTGATCTTCCTCGTGCTCGGCACGCTGTTCCTCGGCCTGGCTACGCCAACGGAAGCAGGCGCTCTCGGCGTTGTCGGCGCAATGGTGCTTGCCGCCCTTCACCGCCGTCTCACCTGGGCCCTCATCAAGCAGGCAATGCGTTCGACCATGATCATCACTTCGATGGTGGTCTTCATTCTGGTCGGCGCCACCTGCTTCAGCCTGGTCTTCCAGGGCATGGACGGCGGCCTGTGGATCGAGCATCTGCTTTCTCACATTCCCGGTGGCGCGCTCGGCTTCCTGATCTTCGTCAACATCTTCATCTTCTTCCTGGCATTCTTCCTCGATTTCTTCGAAATCGCCTTCATCGTCCTGCCGCTT
This sequence comes from Neorhizobium sp. UBA3556, assembly GCA_002376235.1. GTDB lineage: Bacteria > Pseudomonadota > Alphaproteobacteria > Rhizobiales > Rhizobiaceae > Neorhizobium. The sequence continues at coordinate 1,296,583 of DFNX01000016.1, forward strand.
CTGGCACCTGTTGCCCAGTCGCTTGGCATCGACCTGATCTGGTTCGGCGTCCTGCTCTGCGTCAACATGCAGACGAGCTTCATGCACCCGCCCTTCGGCTTTGCACTCTTCTACCTGCGCTCGATTGCACCAAAGACTGTGAAGACCAAAGACATCTATCTCGGTGCGATCCCGTGGCTCGGCATGCAGCTTATCCTCGTCGCCATCATCATCTTCTGGCCGGAATCGGTGACCTACTGGCTCGACAAGGCGCCGGAAGTGGACCTCAACTCGATCAAGATCGAGGTTCCCGGATTTGGCAATGACAGCGGAGGGAGTGGAATGCCGAATTTCGGTCTGCCACCCATGGACGGTGCACCGGCCCAGCCGGCGGCTCCCAATCTGTCCGAACCGCCAAAATTCAACTGACACGAAAGGCCCGGCATCAAACCGGGCCTTTTCATAAACTTCCGTTGAGACTCGAAAGCCCCGGAACACAGCTCCGGGGCTTTCGATTTTTATCGGCAATCAATGCTCGGATCAGATCTTGCCGTTACGCTGCTGGATCATCATGAATGTGTCGAACGTGTATTCCGACAGCTGCATCCAGAGATATCCCTCCTTCTTGAAGGCCACCTGGTCCTCGTAGACCTTCTTGAAGTCGGCATTGGTTGCCGAGATCTCCTTGTAGACCTCCAGCGCCGCGTTGTAGCAGGCTTCCAGAATATCCTGGCTAAAAGGCCGCAACGTCGTACCCTGTGACACGATCTGCTTGATCGCCGTCGGGTTCTTCTGGTCGTATTTGGCCATCATGTTGGTGTTGGCAAAGGCGCAGGCATCGGTCAGCGCCGCCTGATATTGCTTCGGCAGGCTGTTCCACTTGTCGAGGTTCATGAAAGCATGGATCGTCGGCCCACCTTCCCAGAAGGCCGGATAATAATAGTATTTGGCAACCTTGAAGAAACCGAGCTTGTGGTCGTCATAAGGGCCGACCCATTCGGCGGCGTCGATCGTCCCCTTTTCCAGCGCCGGATAGATATCGCCACCGGCGATCTGCTGCGGCACCGCCCCGAGTTTCTCCAGCACCTTGCCGGCAATACCGGCAATGCGCATCTTCACGCCCTTGAAGTCATCGACGGTATTGATCTCCTTGCGGAACCAGCCACCCATCTGCGCCCCGGTATTGCCGGCGGGCAGGCCGAATATGTTGTGCTTGGCGTAGAACTCGTTCATCAGCGTGTTGCCGTTACCCTGATAGAACCAGGAATTGGTCAGCCGCGCATTCATGCCGAACGGAATTGCCGTCCCGATCGCGAATGTTGGATCCTTGCCGACGAAATAATAGGAGCAGGTGTGGCACATCTCGACCGTTCCGGACGAGACGGCATCGGCGGCCTGCAGACCCGGAACGATTTCACCGGCCGCAAAGGGCTGGATGGTGAAATTCCCGTCCGTAGCCGCCGCCACATGTTTTGAAATGTCGTCAGCACCGCCATAAATCGTATCGAGCGATTTCGGAAATGACGATGTGAGACGCCAGTTGATTTTGGGATTGGACTGGGCAATTGCAGGCGCAGCCAAGGATCCGGCGGCAAGCGCCCCCGCCCCGGTAACTGCGGCTTTCTTGAAGAACTGACGACGATCCATGAATATCCTCCCGATCATGATCGACTACCGGCGTATCCTCCAATCCGCCGGAAATCGCATATAAGGAAAACATGTTGCATGAAGGCTTGCAAGCGAAGCTCAGCATAAACGAGCGGTTGAAGCGCCTTTAACGAATTAGACTTTCGTCTGCATTGCCTGAACTTCTAATTATAGATTGTTTTCAGCAGCATATGCTCATTATTTCAGCAGCTGCAGCTTCATCCGGAGAACACCGACCCGGCTTGTATCACCCGCGGAAAAGCTTCCCGTTCTCGGCATCTTCGGCAGCACGGTTCGCCCGTTGCACACGAATGAAGTCACGAGGGATGACATAGGCTCCAACAAGCCACCAGATGATCACAAGGCCGGCGACATAAGGCGAAAGAGCGGCAAACATGGGGGTCTCCTTTTTGAATTGGCCACCTGTAGCCTCCTCCCGAAGAGCAGATCATTTCATGACATAGCGCAACAAAATGAGAAGATAATGTAGGTCCGCCAGGCTATCGGCCCTTCCCGGGAATTCCCATCCCACGGCGGCTGGTTTGCAACATCAATTCCTCTAGCAATTGACGGCGTTCTCTGTTTCTCTGGCATCGCCCCATCAATTTGGAACCAACATGCCCTCTCACCTGCCGAAATCCATCGTCGCCGTCCCTGCCGACACTCGCGACATCGAAGGCGCCATCTGGCACGCTGCACCGAACCAGTATGTGTCGGCCGCGCTCAAAGTGGCCGACGTGATGTCGTTCATCGTGCCGGCGTTTGAAACGGGCAATGATGCGGACACTATTCTCGACCGGGTCGATGGCATTCTGATTTCCGGTGCGGTCAGCAATGTTCATCCGTCGCTTTATGGCAGAGAGGCCACCGAGGCCGACGGGCCATTTGATCAGGGCCGTGATGCGACATCCCTGCCGCTCATCCGTCGCGCTATTGAACGCGGCATCCCGCTTCTCGCGATCTGCCGCGGCATACAGGAACTGAACGTCGCGCTCGGTGGAACGCTCGCAAGCGAGATCCAGGATCAGCCGGGCATATGGGACCATCGCAAGCCCGACGTTAAGGATCGCGACGGCATGTATGCGATCCGCCAGCCGGTCATCGTCGCGGAAGGTTCCTGCATTGCCCGTTACCTCGGCACAGCAGGCGAAGTCCAGGTGAACTCGCTCCATCGTCAGGCGATCTCCGAAACGGCCCCGAGGCTGCAGGTGGAAGCGCGCGCGCAAGACGGTACCGTCGAAGCCGTGTCTGTCATCGACGCCAAGAATTTTGCCGTTGGCGTGCAATGGCATCCCGAATATTGGGCCGAAACGGATGCACCATCCCGCGCCCTGTTCGAAGCTTTTGGCGAGGCCGTACGCGCCTATTCAGCCCGCAAGGCAACGCTTGCGGGCGCAGCGGCCTGAGTCGTATCGATCATCAGGCCTTGGCGAGATCCCGAAGCGGCTTGTAAGGGGATGTCGACTGGCGGATACGCATTTCCGGCTTGATAAGATGCAGGCCATCCGGCTCATGGCTTCCGGCAAGCCGATCGAGAAGTGCGCGCGCCGCAAGCCGCCCGACATCTGCCTGCTGGTTGGAAACGGTTGTCAGTGATGGCGTCGAAATCGAGGCCTGTTCCAGATCGTCGTAGCCGGTAACGGAAATGTCCTGCCCGGGAATGAGCCCTGCGCGAGCAATGCCGTTCATCAGCCCGATCGCCACGAGATCGTTCCAGCAGACGGCTGCCGTCGGCTTCTGCGGCAGAGACAGGAAATTCACTGCGGCCTCGAACCCGCCCTGCATCGTACGGGGACCTGGAATGCGCAGGCCCGGATCGACCTCGATATTGGCCTTTCGCAACGCGTCGACATAACCCTGATAGCGGTCACGACCGGTCGAGGTCTGGTCCGTACCGCCGATCATTGCGATCACCCGGTGACCAAGCCCAATCAGATGGTTTGTGGCAAGCGAGATGCCATAGCTGTCATCGCCGCGATAGGTCGGCAGGTCGACGCCATCCATAGTACGAGCGACGAGAATGGCCGGCATGCCGTTCTGCTCCGCCAGCCTGATATCCTCGACAGGCGTGCCGATGGCCGGCGACATGATCACACCGTCACCGCCAAGCTGCAGCAGCGTCTCGATGAAGGTGCGCTGCTTTTCGACCGAGTCGTAATGGTTGGAAAGAATGAAGGTATGGCTGCTGCGATCGAGTTCGGTTTCGATCGCCTTGAGGATTTCACCGTAGAACGGGTTCATGACGTCATGCACGACGACGCCGATAATGCCTGAACGCGAGGTTCTAAGGCTGGCGGCCCGACGGTTGTAGATATAGCCGAGCGCCCGTGCCTGCTCCTTGATCTTGTCGCGCGTGTCTGCGGCGACGAGCGGGCTGTCACGGAGTGCCAATGAAATTGTTGCAGTCGAAAGTCCAAGGCTGTCTGCGATCGTAGAAAGCTTCACCTTCTGCGCCATAACCCCTCCAGATGCTTTTCTTGAAAGCCGGTTTCTGATGCCGGCCTCGCAAACTAAAATTTTTAAATAAACAATTTAATTTGCAAGCACAATAGGTGGGGAGCGTACCGAAAATCGTCAGTCTTCGTCGGCTTCCGGCTGCAGGTTATGCTCCACGGCTCTCAGCAGTTTCAGAAGTGTGCGCACTTCCTTTTCGGAAAACCCCTTCACCGCAATCGCACCGCAATCTGCAACAGACTGACCGATCGACTCGACGCTCTTGAGACCGTTTTCCGTCAAATGAACCTTGGTCAGGCGCCCGTCATGCCCGTCAGCCCTGCGCTCGACAAAGCCCTGTGCCTCCATACGCCCGATCGTGCGCGTCATGGTCGGAGCCTTCACGCCAAGCCTTGCGGCCAGTTGACCAGGCGTCTGCCCGTCATCTTCCGAAAGCGCGAGGATAACCCCGTCCTGACCGGCATAAAGACCACTGTCGGAAATGCTGCGACTGAGCGCGGTGCGAACCGAACGAGCCGCCTGAGTGATCGCCGGCGCAAGATCGGCCGCCGAAAGTGCAGCAAGCTCTTTCTTCTTGCCGGATTTCGCTTTCTTCTCGCCCTTTTTCTTGCTCATCGGTCCTGCCCGCTTTGCTTGGTGAAGGTCGTCATTATAGTAGTGCGCGCTATCCATAACGAAACCGGGAAACCACCGCCAGATGTCGCATCCAAAACCGCGCTTTTGTGACAATGATCAGACACTTGCGTCCACAGAAAGACACGATTGGATTGCTGTGCTGCCGCTTGGCGCCCACGAACAGCATGGCCCGCACCTGCCTTTCGACACCGACACGCTGATTGCAGAGGGTCTCGTGCAGCGACTCATCCCGGCCCTGCCGTCAAAATTGCCCGTCACCTTCCTGCCCGTCGAACCCGTCGGATACTCGATCGAGCACATGGATATTGCGGGAACCCAGAGCCTTGCGTTTGACGAAGCAGTGAACCGATGGCTTGGAATCGCCAAAGACATGAACCGCCAAGGCATCAAAAAACTCATCATGCTGAACGCCCATGGCGGAAACTCGCCGCTGATGACGATCGTCGCGACCGAGGCACGCATAAGGTTCGGAATGCTGGCCGTCGCCACCAGTTGGACGCGCTTCGGCCAACCATCGGGCTGGATCAGCCCGCAGGATAAGGCAATCGACATCCACGGCGGCGACATCGAGACATCCGTCATGCTGGCGCTGTGGCCGGACAAGGTGGATATGGCCAAGGCGGCAGCCTTTACCTCCCGCCAGCTGGAGTTCACCCGAGAATTCACCCATCTGCGCGCCTATGGCCCACATGCCTTCGGCTGGAAAATGTCGGATCTCAACCCCATCGGCGTAGCTGGCAACGCATCGGCAGCAACTGCGGAACGTGGCGAACAACTGGTCGCCCATGCGGTGCAAGGCATCATCGAGCTGCTGGAGGATGTGGCGCGGTTTGATGTCGGCAAATTATCTTGAGATTCTTCAATCAGCAGCAATAACAGACCATATATATGGACCACCATGGAAAGTATCGATGGAAATCTCCGTAAGCGATGCCAAAGCCAGTCTTACCGAACTTCTTCATCGAGCGGAGGCCGGCGAAGAAGTGGTATTGACGCGCCGTGGTCAAAAGGCGGCACAGATCGTGCCATTGAAACCGGCGCCGTTTCCAGAAAAGCGCCGCGCTCTCATCGAAGAAATCAGGGCAATGGCTCCGAAAAAGTCGCATGAGGAAACATCCGCAGCACGAAGCCAGGATTTCCTTTACGGCAAAGACGGACTGCCCGAGCTTCTCTCAATTTCGGCGACTGTTTTGCCTATGCCACCGCCAGCGAGTTCGAATGGCCTCTTTTCTATATCGGAGATGACTTTGCCAGGACCGACATTACGTCCGCTATATCTCGACCAGCGTCCTGATGTGATTTTATAACATCGAAACCCTTTGAACTCGCTCCGCCTTGCCCTTATATGGAGCGGACGATTTCTGGCGCCCCATGCAAATGCCATTCGGCGCAAGCCTTTAACCTTCGAGGTTTCCCTATGACCGACCAGACCACCGAAGCTCCAGCAGCAAAGCCCATTCCCGTCACCGTGCTGACCGGATATCTCGGCGCCGGCAAAACGACGCTTCTCAACCGCATCCTCTCCGAAAGCCACGGCAAGAAATACGCCGTCATCGTCAACGAATTCGGCGAGATCGGCATCGACAACGACCTGATCGTCGAGTCGGACGAAGAAATCTACGAAATGAACAATGGCTGCATCTGCTGCACGGTGCGCGGTGACCTGATCCGCGTCGTCGAAGGCCTGATGCGCCGCCCGGGCCGTTTTGACGGTATTATCGTCGAAACGACAGGCCTTGCCGACCCGGTCCCGGTCGCCCAGACCTTCTTCATGGACGATGACGTTCGCGCCAAGACCGAGCTCGACGCCGTGGTAGCTCTGGTCGATGCCAAGCACCTGCCGCTACGCCTGAAGGACAGCCGCGAAGCCGAAGACCAGATCGCATTCGCCGACGTCGTTGTCGTCAACAAGACCGATCTCGTCACGCCGGAAGAGCTCGCTATCGTCGAAGATGTCGTGCGCGCCATCAACCCCACGGCGCGCGTCTACAAGACCAGCCGTTCCGGCGTCGATCTTTCCCGCGTGCTCGATCAGGGTGCCTTCAATCTGGAACGTGCGCTCGAAAACGACCCGCACTTCCTCGATCATGACCATGAGGATCATGTCTGCGGTCCGGACTGCGATCACGATCATCACCACGACCATGACCACCACCATCACGATCATGACCACACCTGCGGCCCCGATTGCGGCCACGATCATCATCACCATCACCATGATCACGGCCACCATCATGGCCATCATGATTCCATGTCGCCCATCCACGACATCACCGTGAAGTCGATCTCGCTGCGCGGTGGCGAAATGAATCCGGATCGTTTCTTCCCCTGGATCCAGAAGATCACCCAGACCGAAGGCCCGAATATCCTGCGCTTGAAGGGCATCATCGCCTTTGCTGGCGATGATGAGCGTTATGTCGTTCAGGGCGTTCACATGATCGTCGAAGGCGATCACCAGCGTCCGTGGAAGGATGGCGAGAAGCGCGAAAGCCGCCTTGTCTTCATCGGCCGTAATCTCGATTTCGCCAAGATCGAGCAGAGCTTCCTCGCCTGCCAGGCAACAGCCAAGGCGCCGGCCTGACATCGGCTGCAGATTTGAATATAGACAAGCGGGCGTCGGAAACGGCGCCCGAAAACCATATGGATAGTGAACCAATGTCTCGAATGATGGCCGCCTGATGCCGACAGTTGCACCGCTCGATATTGAAGGCCACGTCGTCTCCACGCATTTCCTGGGCGACATTCCCTTTTTCGCCACCGCTGCCGGTACAATTCATCGCCTCGATGGCGGCGAAAAGGTCACCGAAGCGCATCAAGGGCTCCTGACCTGCATCCGCGATCCGTTCAGTGCCACGCTGCTTTCGGGCGGCGAAGACGGCAAGGTTCTACGCATCGGCCATGACGGCGAAACGACTGTGCTCGCTGAAGTACCACGCAAGTGGATCAGCGTCGTCGCCGGCGGCCCGCAGAATGCCGTTGCCTATGCCGTTGGAAAGACAAGCGTCGTGCGGCAGGGCGATGGTTCGGTCAAGGAATTCACCGAGGAACGCAGTGTCGAAGGCATCGCTTTCGCAGGCAAGGGCCTGAGGATTGCTGCTGCCCGTTACAATGGCGTCTCGCTGCACTGGGTCGGCACCAACACACCGGCAGCCGATCTGGACTGGAAGGGCGCCCATACCGGCGTGACCTTTTCGCCTGACGGCCGCTTCCTCGTCACGACAATGCAGGAAAACGCACTGCATGGCTGGAAACTCGACGGCAAGGCCGGCGAAAACCGCCACATGCGCATGACCGGTTATCCCGCCAAGGTGAAATCGGTATCATGGTCGGTAAAGGGAAAATGGCTCGCCTCCTCTGGCGCTCCTGCTGCGATCGTCTGGCCCTTTTCATCAAAGGATGGCCCTATGGGCAAGGCGCCGCTGGAACTCGGCACCCGCGCCAATATCATGGTCACACAGGTCGCCTTCCACCCGGCTGAAGAAGTTCTCGCCATCGGCTTTATCGATGGCATGATCCTGGGTGTGAGGATTGCCGATGAGAAAGAAGCCCTGCTGCGACGTCCGGGCAAGGGCGCGATCACTGGCCTGAGCTGGAGCGCCAGCGGCAAGCTGCTCTCCTTCTCTTCAGAAGCAGGCGACTGCGGCGTGATCGACATCAGCTCGTAATTCCTCGCGGGAAATGGGTGGAGGCTCCATACTTCCTCCACCCACCCACGGGAAAGCGTCGGCCCACGCAAATGGCGTGAAACCGGTGTTGCTCCCGGAGAGGAATTCGAAAAACAACCGCGACCAATTTGCTCGCCTCGGCCGTAAATTCACTCTTAATATTAGGCACCGATAATGCAACGGAATGCCCGCGGCATGATGAACAAGTAACCCTAATATTCCGGCTTTTATTCAATATTGATCTCTCGAACGGCAATCAGGCACGCGTGACGCGAATGATATCCGCCAGAAGATCATGCAACTGGTCACGATAACCGTTCCGCGCAGACGGGCCGCTTTCATTCGATGTCATCACCACCGTCATGGCGAGTGACGGGATGACATAGACCATCTGCCCGCCGTAACCCCATCCGAACTTGACCGGCTCTCCACCGATCTCCCGCATGAACCAGCCGTAGCCATAAGCGTCGCCCGAGAAACGAGAATTGGTGCGCGGCGTCCATGACTGGTCGATCCAACCTTGCGAGATGACCTGCCGCCCCTGTTTCGTCTTGCCGCCATTGCGGTAAAGCTCACCGAAGGCCATCAGTGAGCGGGCGGACATCGCCATCTGGTTTCCACCCAGATAGATGCCCTGCGGATCACGCTCCCATGCCCCGATCCTGAAACCATCCACCGGCTCCAGCCACTCGCGCGCCAACGCCAAGGTCGACTTGGACCCGACACGGGTAAGAATGGCAGACAGAAGATGCGTCGATGCGGTCGAATACAGCATGCTCCCGCCCGGTTCGCCATCGAAGGGTTCCGACAGCGCAAATCGCACCCAGTTCGAGCTTGCCACCCAGCGCCCGTAATTCGGCCCCGACATTCGCGACAGCCCGGCCTGCATAGAAAGCAGATTGCCGATCGTGATCTCATGCAGGCGCGGATCGGGATTGCGTGGCAGATCCGCCTTCAGGATCGACGCGATCTTCTGGTCCGGCCCCTCCAAGAGTTTGCGGTCGATGGCGATACCGACCAGGCAGGATATTATCGATTTGGACGCAGACTTGATATTGCTCGACGCCGTGAGCGAGCGCCCATTGAAGGCTCGCTCGGCCAATGGCTCTCCGTTCCGATAGACCAGCACCACCTTCAGCGCCTCAAGCTCGGCAGCCCGGTCAAGAACGGTTTTCAGCGTCTCGGGCGGCTGCGGCACCGGCTGCTGGGCAAAGGCGCGACCGGCGGCAAACAGAAATGGAGCGGACAGGAGTGCGGAACGGCGTGTGATCATGGTTCCATGAGATAGGGCAATGCGATTGCCGCAATAAGGCAGAACCCGTGACCTCACGCCGAAATGAATCTCTGTGAGCCACGCCGGGCTTTGCGCTTCCTCAGATGTCCGCTTCAGCAAATATCTTCGCCACCCAATCGATGAACACCCGCACCCGCGGAGAGAGTTGGCGGTTCTGCGGATAGAGAGCCGAAAGCGGTGTCGGCGGCGGCGGGAAATCCGGCAGCACCTCGACCAGCGTGCCATCGTCGACATGTCGCTGCAGATGATAGCGCGGTGCCTGCATAAGGCCGAAACCCCGACGGGCAAGGTCCATGACCGTATCGGAATTGTTGGCGGTGACGCGCGCCGGCAGGGTCACATAGCGCACGTCTCCCCCCACCGTGAATTCGAGCGGCATGATCTGCCCGGTGCGCGAAGAGATGAAACCGACCGCCTGATGCCCGCCAAGTTCGTCCGGCGTTTTCGGCATGCCACTGACCTCGATATAGTCGGGGCTGGCGCAGGTCATCTCGCGGATGGAGCCAAGCCTGCGCATGATCAGCGAACTGTCGCTCACCTCACCCGCCCGGATCACGCAATCGATGCCTTCGCGCACGAGATCGACGAACCGATCGCTCTGCCCGAACTGGATCTCCAGCATCGGATGACGATCGAGAAACGACCTCAGATGCGGCAGAAGGAAAGTCTGGGTCAGCATCGGATGTCCGTCCACCCGCAAAATGCCCTGCGGCTTCGCATCCCGAAAGATCGCCTCCGCCTCATCCACATCGGCAAGGATCGACAAACAACGCTGATAGAATGCGCTACCATCGAGCGTCACGGCCACATGCCGCGTTGTCCGCTCGAGCAGCCGCGCGCCGACATCGGCCTCCAGAGCCTTGATCGCCTGTGTGGCGGTGGAGCGGGCCAGCCCCAGATCGGCGGCGGCCGCAAGAAAACTGCCCCGTTCCACCACCCGCACGAAAAGCTGCATGCGCAATAATCTGTCCATGGCAATTGTTCACCATATGCAAATTGTCATGTCAAATCACAGCCATTGTTCTCCAATGAGATCATCATATTTTCATGACCAGCAAAGGAGAATTGCCATGACCGAGAACACACCACGCGTAGCAATCATCACCGGAGCCTCCAAGGGCATCGGCAAGGCCTTGGCCCTGCGCCTCGCCAAGGACGGGCTGGCCGTCATCGTCAATTACGCATCGAGCCAGTCTGCAGCCGACGACGTCGTCCGCGAAATCGAAGCGGCTGGCGGCAAGGCAATCGCCGTGAAAGCGGATGTCGGCACATCGGCCAGTGTCACGGCACTCTTCGACGCGGCAGAAAAAAGCTTCGGCGGTGTCGACATCCTCGTCAACAATGCCGGCGTCATGAGGCTTTCGCCGCTGACCGAGACGGATGACGCCGCATTCGACCGGCAGATCGCCATCAACCTCACCGGCACCTTCTACGGCATACGCGAGGCCGGCAAGCGACTGCGCGACGGCGGCCGGATCATCAATTTCTCGTCCAGCGTCGTCGGCATGTATGGCCCGGGTTACGGCCCCTATGCCGCCAGCAAGGCAGGCGTCGAAGCCATGACCCATGTTGCGTCCAAGGAACTCGGCAAACGCGGAATCACTGTCAACGCCGTCGCCCCCGGCCCGGTCGCAACCGAACTGTTCATGACCGGCAAGTCGGAAGAGCTGGTCCAAAACATCATCCGCAACATCCCGCTCGGTCGCCTTGGACAGCCTGACGATATCGCCTCCGTCGTGTCGTTCCTGGCAAGCACGGAAAGCGGCTGGGTCAACGGCCAGGTCCTGCGCGCCAATGGCGGTATGATCTGAAAAACAAACGCGAAGGAAAATCCCGATGCCATTCGTCAACTTCAAGACGCCGGAAGGCGCGCTGACAAAGAGCCAGAAGGAAGAGATCGTGCACCGCACGACCGACATGCTGGCCGAATATTTGAGCGAGGCAGCACGTCCTCACACGATGGTATTGATCGAGGAAGTCAAGGATGGCGGCTACGGCCGCGCTGACGAAGTGTTCGTCATTCCCGATGCCTATCGTATATCGGCTGGAGCCTGAACATTCTCGCCTGAAACGAAAAAGGCGGCGCGATGAGGTCGCGCCGCACTAAATACCCCCGCCTTTTCTTCTATCAGAAGCGGTAGGTGACACCTGCACCGATCAGCCAGGGATCGATCTTGGCTTTGCCAGAAAGCGGGACACCCAGGGGGCTGTTATCAACTTTCCAATCCGTTTCGAGGAAAATCTTCTTCACGTCGAAATTGATACCCCAATGCTCGTCGAGCATGTAGTCGAAACCAGCCTGCAGAGCCCAGCCGAAGTCATTCTTGACGTCAAGGTTCTTGAAGCCACCCTTGTCGGACTGATTGTAGAACATCGAGTAGTTGATACCCGCACCGACATACGGCTTGAAGGCGCCGAAATCGGTAAAGTGATACTGCAGCGTCAGTGTCGGCGGCAGAAGCCAGGTCTTGCCCACATCCAGATCTGCAGCACCGGTCGTGTTGATCTTGGCATAGGTCGTGCCGAGGATAAGTTCTGCGGCAATGTTGTCGGTGAAGAAGTAGCTGATATCCAGTTCCGGAATGACTGTATCGCTATATTCCAGCCCGTAAGCGCTGCTCTGATCAACCGAACCGCTATCCTTGGTGATGACGCCAAGCGCGCGTACGCGGATCTGCCACGGGCTCGGAGAGGAAATCGCTTCTTCTGCAATGGGCGCGACCTGGGCGGGCGCCATGTCCGCGGCTGCGGCCCCGAATGCGAAAAAGCCCGCGGTGATCCCCACCATCCAACGTGCATAGTTTCTGCTGCTGATTGTCATAAAACCTCTCCTTCCAGCCTGCCTAATTCTTCTGGAAAAGGTCTAAAACTCGTGCAGTTGCAGGCGCTTGATCGAGATCAAGCGCCTGCACTCACTAATCAAGGAGAGAACGATTGTTGCCTAAATGACGCAGTGGCGATGCGCCGCTGATTTAAACAAGCACCCCACCGTCGGCGGGGTGCCTGCGATCCGCTTACTTGGCGGGAACCCCACTCTGCCAAGTTGCCCAGTCTGCGACGATGGCGTCGACCAGATTGCCACCAACCCGATAGGCATTTTGCGTTGCCGGCATGAAGCCGCCAGACTTCGCACTTAAGGAGTCACTGGCAGACATATTGGCCGGCTCGCGGTCAAAATTGGAGGCCGTACGCAGCAGGGCGATGCGATTGAAATCGACCAATCCTGCATCGGCAGCGCGCTTCAACGCAGTGAGCGTTGCGTTGTCTTCCATCTGCGTCGTGCAGTAATTTCCCTTGCCTTCGGTCATCAGCGAGACCCAGTCGCCCATGCCTTCGGCAATCTTCGTCCCGTGCCAATAGGTGTCGGTGGAAAGAGTATCGCAAATGCTGACGGTCGGAGCCTGACTTCCCGGCTGGCCCTTTGCATAAGCAGCACGATAGGCCTTGGAGGCGTCGTTATCAGCCAGTTCCACGTCCTTGCTGAGCGAATATGCCTTTTGCAGCAGGGTCTCATTCAGCTGATAGACTTCCGTACCCGATCCCCAGGCTGCCTTTTTGCCGGGCTCCTTGGCGCCAAGCGCAACCACGCCATTCGGCCAATCGGAGGGAATCTGACGCGGATCGATCTCGTGGCGCAAACCGGCATCGATTGCGTAGCGCGCCCAATGCGCAGAACCAAGTGTGCCGTCCGAGGGATCGACGCCGGCAATACCAGCAATCAGGAAATAGGTATTCTTCAGGTCGAATTGACTGTTGAAAGCCATGGCAGTGACCGAGCTGGCAGCATTTGCAAAACCCATGGCCGTGGTCATCATGCACAGACCGCCGTCATCACAGGCGACTTCGGGATATTCGTTCGACAGACCGGGCACCTTGACCTTCGTTTCAAGCTCGCGCTCGGCGAGCCACGGCTTCGCCTCTCCGGCGAACATGGTAATGACCATAACCTTCGGTGCTATTTTCTCCGCAGCTAAGGCCGGCAACGCAGCGGTAGCGAATGAAAGTGCGAGAACGGATTTGATGAAAAGCCCTGCAGGACGCATGACAACCCCTCTTATCTGACTGAAATAATTGGCTCGGTGTGAGCACGCCCCTTTCAGTACATCAAAGCGGATGCGTCAACCTGCAAGAAGCTGCCATTCACACTGCAACTTCGGCCTGACTGGCGTATGAAAAAGCCCCGCCTCCATCTCTGGATGCGGGGTTTCGGGCAGATCGGAACAGCCGCGAGGCTTTTTTTGTGTTGAACGGTTCTTTTTTCAGGCCAGCTTGCGACCGCTTGCAACGATCATACCCACCGCACCCTCAAGCCAGCCGGCCTTCAGTTCCAGCGCCAGGAAACGGTCGCGTTGGAAAGGACCCGGCATGACGAGATGCGCAGTCTTTTCGGCAAAGAAGCCGAATCGCTCGTAGTAGGAGGCATCGCCAACCAGAAGGATCGCACCATGGCCGCGGCCATGAGCTTCTGCGATCGCAGCACGCATCAAGGCACCACCGATGCCCTTGCCTTCGTGATCGGCGGAAACGGCAAGCGGCCCAAGCAGCAACGCTTCGATCGGATTGCCTTCCGGCGAAATGCCGGCCTCGATATTCCACAGACGAACCGTGCCGATCACATGGCCATCGCCATCGCGAGCAACCAGCGCCAGACCTTCCGCCGGCAGGCGGTTGCGACGGATCTTTTCAGAAGACTTCTTGCGGCGGTCAGCACCCATGGCGCGATCGAGAAGAGTCTCACGCGCCACGACATCGGCCGGAGTTTCCATGTCGATCGTGTAGGTTTGGCTCGGCGCAAAGAATGCGCGGACAGAATCAAGAACAGTGGCCATCTTTGGGCCTCCCGAACTTAAAACCGTTTCAGACGGTATCGAGGTTTCGTTGTGGATTTGCGGCCCCCGGCTGGAGGTTCGGGAACCGCGAAACTATTGGGCGGTGAACGCCTTAGATGACGTAAGCCTTGAGCGGCTCGAAGCCATTGAAGGCGACGGCCGAATAGGTCGTCGTGTAGGCGCCGGTGCCTTCGATCAGAACATCGTCGCCGATCGAGAGGGAGATCGGCAGCGGATACATGTTCTTCTCATACATCACGTCGGCCGAATCGCAGGTCGGACCAGCCAGAACGCAGGGCTCCATCTCGTCACCGTCACGCTCGGTGCGGATCGGGTAACGGATAGCCTCGTCCATGGTTTCGGCCAGACCGCCGAACTTGCCGATGTCGAGGAAGACCCAGCGGTGGTTGTCATTATCCGACTTGCGCGAGACGAGAACGACTTCCGCCTTGATGACGCCAGCATTGCCGACCATGCCGCGACCCGGCTCGATGATCGTCTTCGGCAGGTTGTTGCCGAAATGCTTGCGCAGCGAGTTGGAGATCGCCTGGCCGTATTCCTCGGCCTTCGGGATGTCACGCAGGTACTTGGTCGGGAAGCCGCCGCCCATGTTGACCATCTGCAGAACGATGCCCTGCTTGGCCAGCGATGCGAAGACGCGCTTGGCATCGGCCAGAGCCGAATCCCAGGCATCAACCTTGGTCATCTGCGAACCGACGTGGAACGATACACCGTAGGACTCAAGGCCGAGCTGGTGAGCGTAGACGAGAACGTCGACGGCCATCTGCGGCACGCAGCCGAACTTGCGCGACAGCGGCCATTCGGCACCTTCGCCATCGGTCAGCACGCGGCAGAACACTTTCGCACCGGGGGCGGCACGGGAAATCTTCTCGACTTCCTCATGACTGTCGACAGCGAAGAGACCGACGCCAAGTGCGTGCGCACGGGCGATATCGCGTTCCTTCTTGATCGTGTTGCCGAAGGAGATGCGGTCGGCAGTTGCACCCGCATCGAGAGCCATCTGGATTTCGGCGACGGAAGCGCAATCGAAGCTCGAGCCGAGAGAGGCGAGCAGCTGGAGGATTGCCGGTTCCGGGTTTGCCTTGACCGCATAATAGATGGAGCTATCCGGCAGGGCATGACGAAACGCATGGAAATTGTCGCGAACGACATCTAGATCAACAACGAGGCACGGACCTTCCGGACGTCGGGTCTTGATGAAGTCGAGGATGCGAGCAGTGGTCATGGGTCAGTCCCTTCGAAATCTCAAAGCTCCGGCTGCAAAACCGGAGGACAAAGGACGGATAAGAATGCGCTCGGCGCCAGTAGTTGGAGACACTGGTACCGTCAGCACGCTTTACCGCGCGATATGTAGACCAACGCCCTGCCACGAGCTTTGATCCGGCTTTGTCTGCCTTGGATTGGAGGGTTGTCCCTACCGCACTTCCGGCAATTCAGGTGTGCCTCTTCAGAATTGCAAGCTGATGGAAAGCTTGCAGAGACTAGAAAGGCCCGCACCGTCGTTGCTTCAGATGTCCTCGCATTTTCCGGTTGGCCGGAATAGCGACTGGAGGGGTTAGTTCCAGGTACCTTACCGATGACCTCACCTTAGAGATAAATCTCATTTCGAGGGTCGGCGGACACCCATGGGCACGTGCGACTTTGGGCAAGCCGGGAGATAAGAATATTCGCCGTCATAATCAAGAGATTTTTTACGCTCGACCATATTTTTACATTGGTCCATAAACATCGAACGAAGCAGCCGCTTTCGTTCAATAATCAGGAGACAGGCCTTGGACACCCTCACCCGCATGCGCGCCTTTATTGACGTGGTCGAAGCCGAGGGTTTTTCGGCCGCTGCGCGGCGCACCGGCCGCTCCAAGGCTCTGCTCTCCAAATATGTCCGTGAGCTTGAGGATGATCTCGGCGCGCTGCTCTTGAACCGCACGACGCGACAGTTCTCGCTCACCGAAGCCGGCCACACCTATTATCGCAGCGCCTCGGACATATTGAAGGAGATCGACAACCTCGCCGACCTGGTACGCGAAGGCAATGCGGACCTGAAAGGCCGACTGCGCGTTTCCGTGCCGCGCACCTTCATCGATGCCGATGTCGGCCAGTCGCTGATCGATTTCGCCAAGGCTCACCCCGACGTGCAGCTGGAAATCGTCGCCGACGACCGGTTTGTCGATCTGATCGAGGAAAATTTCGATCTGGCAATCCGCATCACCCGGCTCGAAGATTCCGGCATGATCGCCAAGAAGCTCAACGATTTTCGCGTTCACGCCGTCGCGACGGCGGACATCGTCGCGCAATACGGACCGCTCGAACATCCGCAACAATTGAACGGCGTTCCCTTCATCATCGACACCAACTCACGCGGGCACAACAACATCCGCTTCATCGAAAAGGACGGCTCGACGCTATCTGTCGGCGTGTCGGGCCCGATCGAGGTCAACAGCCCGCAAGCGACCTTGCGCGCCGCGCGCGCCGGTCTCGGTGTCGCGATCATCCCGGATTTCATTGCCAATGCGTCTATCCAGTCCGGCGAACTGGTCACGCTCTTCGACGATTACATCATCAAGGACCGCGGCATCTATGCCGTCTATCCGCATCGCCGTTATCTGCCCGCCAAGGTCAGAAGCTTTGTCGATTTCCTCGCAAACTGGTTCCGTCAGGCACGATGACACAATAGATGACATAGTTATTGCGTAACACGTGAGTCGAAATTCCGTCCCATTTGAAGGGCACAGCAGGCTGGTCAAATCAGACGGGGAAAATAGCAAAGCAGCGGGCCGAATGAAAAACAGACTGGCGATCATGACTGCACTTGTGGCCCTCGTGGTGCCGCATGCGGCCTCGGCCCACCCTCACATATTCGTCGATTCGCGGTTGGAAGTGATCGGCGGCGCCGAAGGCAACGTCCAGGAACTGCGCAATGTGTGGCGCTTTGACGAAGTTTTCTCATCCAGCGTGCTGCTGGATTTCGACAAGAACAGCGACCTGAAGCTTGACGAAGAGGAACTGGCGGAGCTCGGCGAAACCATGCGCACGTCGCTGGGGGATTATCACTACTTCACCACCCTGACGGTGAATGGCGCACCGGTCGGCGTTCAGAAGCCGGATGTAATCCACGTCAGCTTCCAGGATGGCCAAATCCTCGTTTTCTTCGCGGTGAAGCCGGATAAACCCATGCCGCTCAAGGGAAGATTGACCTTCGGCATCTACGACCCGACCATGTATACCGCGATCGACTTCCCGACAGACAAGGATCTGGTCGCAGAAGGCCCAGCGTTCGCGAAATGCCAGCACAAGGTCGTACGCCCGGATCCCGACGAAGTCCTCTCCCAAAACAGCGCCTCGCTCACCGACGCGTTTTTCAACGACCCGACCGGGACCGACATGTCGAAAATGTTCGCGACCCGTCTGGAGCTGACATGCTGAAATCTTCAAGGCGCAACATAACGGCTACCTTCGCCGTAGCAGCCCTTGCCGGCCTGTATCTTGCAGGCGTCGCCCATGCCCAGTCCCCTCTGGGGGTCGGTTCTGCGGAACCTTCCTTCTCCGTTGGCGGGCCGTTTGCCCCCTATCTCAGCTGGATCAATTATTATCAACAGTCCTTCTACCGTGCATTGACCGGCGCGCTGAAAGCGATGCGGGAAGATCCCTCCGCATTGGCAGGTCTCATCGGTCTGTCTTTCGCCTATGGCGTATTCCACGCCGCCGGCCCCGGTCACGGCAAGGCGGTCATCTCCTCCTACATGATCGCCAACGAAGTGGAGCTTCGCCGCGGCGTCGCCATTTCATTTATCTCGGCGCTTCTGCAGGGACTGGTCGCGATCCTTGTCGTCGGCGCAGCCTTCTTTGCCTTGCGCGGCTCGGGCATCACCATGACCAAGGCGACCTGGGCCATGGAAGTCGCAAGTTTTGCCATGGTCGCGCTGTTCGGCGCCTGGCTGCTGGTGAAGAAGCTTCGCTCCTTAAAAGTTCGGGTCGTCCGGACATCCGAACCCGCAGCGGCAACTGCCATGCTGTTCGATGGCTCTGCCGCAAGTCGCAGCGCCACCGGCCTGAACTTCAAGGCCGTGGAAATCGACGAGCACGACTACGAGGGCGATGGTGACTATTGCGAGGCCTGCGGCATCAGCCACATGCCGGATCCGAAGATGCTGGATGGCAAGGATTTCCGTCTCAAGGAAGCCTGGTCGGCGATCATTGCGGTCGGGCTGCGCCCTTGCTCCGGCGCGATTCTGGTCATGAGCTTTTCGCTGCTGAACAGTCTCTATCTTGGCGGCATCCTGTCGGTGCTGGCCATGTCGCTCGGCACGGCGATCACAGTGACGATTCTCGCATCGCTTGCTGTTGGCGCCAAGGATATCGCCCTCAAGGTTGCGGGACCTGGCTCAAAGACAGGCCGCCGTGTTGGCCATGCGATAGAAATCTGCGGCGCGCTGTTCGTTCTCCTGGTGGGCTTGTCGCTGCTCGGCGCATCCCTGCAGGCTTAAATATCAGCGCCTGCGCTGATACCGCGCCCTCAACCAGAAGATCCAGAAGAAACCAAGCAGCAGCACCGCGCCGACGACGAAGGCAAGCGCCGGCGAATACTGGCCGATCCAGAGCACCAGAGACGGCAGGAAATAGATGACGACGACGGCGCCGATCATGATCAGTGCCGCGGCTATCATCTGCGATCTCGTCTCCGGCTTCATGCGCATCCTCTCAAGCGCTTACGATTTCGGCGCGAACATCCTCCAGCCGCCGCTTCTGATTGCCATCCGCATCAAAATTCTCCGGCGACAGCCAGGCCTCGAATGCTGCCTTGATGACAGGCCATTCGCCATCGATCATTGAAAACCAGGCGGTATCGCGGTTCTCGCCGCGAGAAATGAGATGCTGCCGAAAGACGCCTTCGAATGTAAAACCATAACGAACGGCCGTTCTTTTGCTCGGTTCGTTTTCGTTGTGGCACTTCCATTCATAACGACGATAGTCGAGATCCTCGAAGACATGCCTTGCCATGAGGTAATGCAGTTCCGTCGCCATAGGCGAACGTTTCATCGCCTCACCATGCGCAACCGAACCGACTTCAACGACACCATTCTTGGGATCGGGCCGCATGAAGCTCGCCATCCCGGCAACCTTGCCCGTCGCGTTGTCCCTGACAACGAGTGTGATGAAGCCGAGATTGGCCTGCGCGCCTTCCAGCCAAGCTCCGAATTCGTCCGCCGTGGCATAGTTCTCGTTGGGAAAATACCGGATAAGATCGTTGATCCCCTCACCGCCCAGAGCCTCCCACAGCGCCCCTAGATTCGCATCGCGATCATAGGGCTCGAGAGTGACGAACCGTCCCTTCAATGTGACGGGCTTGGGCGCAGCAACTTTATAGGTTTTCAGGTCGTGCATCGGAATGGCCTTGTTTCGACATCCGACGATTAATTCAGGGACATTGCAAAGGCAATGCCGCGCGCAGCCAATCGACATGGATCGAGCAGCCGGCACCTTATCTCCAATTTTTCATCAATCAATATTTGGCCGGGTGAGGATATTGTTGTTTCGCTAATATAGATTTAGATGAGGCGAAGATCTTGGGGTGCAAAAGATGCCCGTAAACCTCCCGCAAAAACCTCGGATAGACCCTCGTCTGCTGACCTTGCTTGGCCACATCGCCGAGAGTTCCTCAGGCCGCCTCTGTCTTTCTGACGATGAATACGAGTTTTTGGAAGAAGAACCCTTCTTTCAAGACGCCGCGCGCAACAAGCTTATCAGTATCGATCACGGCGGAGAGTGGTCGACGGGAGCAATAATCTCGATCACCCGCGAGGGACGAATGATGATTGGTTTACCCGAACCTGAAAGCATTTGGAGAAAGCTTGAGGGACTGTTCCGACGTCGCATCGGCGGGGCCGACGGCTGAAAGAACAAGGGCCGGCTTTTCAGCCGGCCCTTGTTTGCAATACCCTTTTCCTTCGATCGCCTTTAACCCGAGATCACATCGCCTTCGCGCCACTGGGAAGCGCCCCAGTTTCTGATCCGCATACGCCGCGCGACGAAGCCGCAAAGTAATGGCGTAATGGCGAAGCTCGCCACGACCACCACAGGGATCAGGTATTTCGCCTGATCGGCAAGCGCCGGCAGGGAAAGCACGGTGATCACACCGGCTCCGAAGAGCACGGCATTGATCATCAGCGCGCACATGACTTTCAGCCAGATATCGGTCGAAATCTTCTCGGTTTTCATCATCGTCTCGCTCCTTTCGCTGGCAACACAAGCATCAGGGAAGGTGAATGTTCCGAGGAATCACAACCGCAACGCGCTTTTCTGGTCAGTTATACAGAAGGGCCGGTAACCTTTGCCGATGAAACCGTGGCGTCGATATGGTCGATCAATGCGTCGGGCAGGTTGAGACGGCCGGCAAGCATGTCGAGATAACCACGTTCCGCCCGTGTGTCCGGATCGATCGTCAGACGCGTTGCCGTATAGAGCTCGACCTTTTGCTCCTCGGTCCGTGCCGCCGCTACGAGATCGTCGATATCGACCGGGTTCGCCAGTTCCTCGGCAATAAACGCTTCGGCTTCAGCCCCCAGATCCACAGCGTGGATCTTCTCCATGATATTGGCCCGCTCGCTCTGGTCGATATGGCCGTCCGCCTTGGCCGCGGCGATCATCGCCCTGACCAGGGTGAGTGCAAAATCATTGGAAAGCTGCGGGGATTCCAGGCTGAAAGCGGAATCCGGCGGTGGCAGCGCAATCGGCTGGGCCGCGGTCGGCTGCGGTTGCGGCGCCGTCTGCGGAGATTGCCCCGACTTGTAATTCTTGTACGCGAGATAGCCAAGGCCCGCGACAGCAGCGATACCACCGATTGTGGCGGCGTTGCCGGCCAGCTTTCGGCCGGTCTTGGTGCCGAAAATGGCCGCCGCGATACCGGCGGTCTTGAGCGGATTGTTTTTGGCGATGTCCGTCACCTGCCCGGCCCATCCCGAGGCGGATCCGGATTTGCCACTTCCCGAGCGCCCGGGAACCTGTGACCCGAGGAACTGGTCGAGAAGCTTTTTCGCGTCGAACATCGATATCTCCTATCGGTTGAATTTCGATTGGGAGATAGGAACGAAAACGCGGAAAAACAATTTTCCCGCGTCATCGATAACGAAAATGTCAGAACGCCTCGGGGGTTACCCGGCAGCCTCAGGCCTTCAGTGCGAAGGCTTCGGAAGCAAGCTTGGTGATGCCGGCCCAGTCGCCTGCAGCAACCAGTTCCTTCGGAGCAACCCAGGAGCCACCGACGCAGACGACGTTTGGCAGCGACAGGTAGTCCTTGGCGTTTTTGAGCGAGATGCCGCCGGTCGGGCAGAACAGAGTACCTGCGAGCGGCGAGGACCATGCCTTCAGCATGGCGGCACCACCAGCCTGTTCCGCAGGGAAGAACTTCATCACGTCATAACCGGCTTCGCGCAGCGTCATGACTTCGCTCGGCGTAGCCGTACCCGGCAGAAGCGGAACCGCAGAATCGTTGGCGGCGGAAATAACGCTGGGCGCAGCACCCGGCGAAACGATGAAGGTGGAGCCAGCCTTGACGGCAGCTTCGTAATCCTTCGAGTTCAGGATGGTACCGGCACCGACATTTGCGCCTTCGACTTCAGCGGCAACCGCCTTGATGGCATCCAGTGCTGCCGGCGTGCGCAAGGTGATCTCGATGGCGCGCAGGCCACCGGCGACGAGCGCCCTTGCCAGATCAACCGCCGATTTCGCATCATCCACGATGAGCACCGGAACGACCGGCTGCAATTTGAGGATCGAAAGGACTTTCTCGGTTTTGCTAGCCATGCACATTCTCCCTGAAACGATTGAAAATATCGCCCGGAAATAACCTTAGGCACCGTCATTGTCGAGAAAAAACCGGACGGTGCGACAGAACGCATTTTCCAATCGTCATGTTTGCACTAGGTTTCGGTCGATGTTCCAAGACAGGTGTAAATGACATGGCGAAGGAAATCGAGCGGAAGTACCTCGTGAAGACCGACGGTTGGCGCTCTGGTGCCTCCTCATCCTCCAGTTTCCTGCAGGCCTATATCGCTTCCGGCAAGGATCGCTCCGTGCGCGTCCGCATCATGGATGACAAGAAGGCGAGACTGACGATCAAGATCGGACGCAATCTCTTCGCCCGGGACGAGTTCGAATATGACATACCGCTGGCCGATGCGCGGGAAATGTCAGAGCAGGCTCTCGGCGTCGTCCTCGAAAAGACAAGGTATTTCGTCCCTTACGAAGGCTATACTTGGGAAGTGGATGTCTATGCCGGCGCCTATGCCGGACTGGTTGTGGCCGAAGTCGAGATCGCCAGCGAGAAGGAGCAGCCATTGCTTCCAGCCTGGATCGGCAAAGAGATCACCGGCGACCGGCGCTATTCGAACGTCAACATGGCAATTGAAGACCTAAGCGAGGAACTCGTGCATGGCCTACCGTTTACGGCCGTCTGAGCCGTTCACCACCGAGTTCTGCTCCGTTGCCCGTCAGCAATTGTCGAAGGCGATAGGATATCTGCGAGATCAGCCCGATGGGCCGCACGAAGCCATCCATGATGCCCGCAAGCGCTTCAAGCGTGTCCGCTCCCTTTATCGCCTCATCCAGCCCGATGCTCCGGATTTCCGCGACCGGGAAAATGCGCGCATACGGGATATCGCCCGGCAGCTTTCGTCCGTGCGCGATGCCACGGCGCTGGTCGAAACAGTAACCTATCTGACCGACTTCGCAGCCTCGCCCGAAGAAAGGACGGCGCTCGACAAGGCGCGAACAAGGCTGACATCGCGCAGGGATCACATCGCCGAAGAAGAGCACGACCTTCCGGCCAAGATGCAAGCGGCGATCGAAGGTTGTCGGGCAGCGATTGAAGCCCTCGACGCCCTCAACCTCTCGGATAAGCCACGCAAAACCGCCAGACATCTCGGCAAGGCCTGGAAGAAACAACTGGTGAAAGCTCATGCCGCGCTCGCCGAATGCGAAAAGCACGGCGGGAGTGAGGCCTATCACGAGCTGCGCAAGAGCGGTCAGGCCTACTGGATGCACCTGTCGCTACTGCAGGATATCTGGCCCTCGGCGATGCTGGCGAAGCAGGGCGAATGCAAGACGCTCGTCGATCTTCTCGGCCATGAACACGATCTCTCGGTGCTGACCGAGCTGGCGGACAAGGAACCGGATCTGTTCGGCAATGGTGACACGCTCGCCCGCCTGCTTGCGGCGATCATCAATCGCCAGCAGGCTCTCAGACGCGATGCCCTGGAGCAGGCGCACGCACTCTTGTCAGAAACGCCGGAGCAGGAAGCTGCCCTCATCGCGCTTCTCTGGGAAAGGGCAGCAACAACCGACACCAGCAAGCCCCGCGAAGCGAAGAAAGAGCCTCGTAAGGCCGAGTAAAGAATCCGCGTTGCGTGCGACACGATAGCGCTGTATTTGACGCCCATGACAGACAATCAGATCACATCGCGGCCCCAGCCTGCCGAAGGGGCAACCAATGGCTTCCTCGTTGCGGCGCTGTATCACTTCGCCCGTTTTGAGCGCTTCGAAGAGTTTCGCGCGCCGCTTCAGGCGTTCTGCGATGAAAACGGCATCAAGGGCACGCTGCTGATCGCCCGCGAAGGCATCAACGGCACCGTCGCCGGCACCGACGATGCAATCGCCCGTCTGCTCGCCCACCTGCGCGCTCAGCCGGAACTCGCCAAGCTGGAGCATAAGGAAAGCCGCGCATCGAAGATGCCTTTCCTGCGCATGAAGGTCCGGCCGAAAAAAGAGATCGTCACGATGGGCGTCGAGGATATCGACCCCAACAAGATCGTTGGCACCTATGTCGATCCGAAGGATTGGAACGCGCTGATCTCCGATCCCGAAACGATCCTGATCGACACGCGCAACGATTACGAGACAGCGATCGGCATCTTCAAGGGCGCGGTCGACCCGAACACGAAGACCTTCCGCGAGTTTCCCGACTGGGTACGCAACAATACCGGCCTGCACAACAAGCCGAAGATCGCCATGTATTGCACCGGCGGCATCCGTTGCGAAAAGGCGACCGCCTTCATGAAGGAAGAGGGCTTCGAAGAGGTCTATCACCTCAAGGGCGGCATCCTTAAATATCTCGAGGAAGTGCCGGAAGAGGAGAGCATGTGGGAAGGCGCCTGCTTCGTCTTTGACGAACGCGTCTCGGTCGAGCATGGGCTGAAGGAAGGCAATCACAAGCTCTGCCACGCCTGCCGCAATCCGATCACCGCCGAAGAGATCACCTCTCCGAAATACGAGGAGGGCGTCTCCTGCTCGAACTGCTACGACACGCGCACTGAGGAAGACCGTCTGCGCTACCGCCAACGGCAGCACCAGATCGCCCTCGCCAAGAAGCGCGGCGTCAAGCATATCGGCAGCTGAGAGGCGCACCGCTGAAGAACGTCCTCTTCGTTTGCAGCCAGAATAAACTGCGAAGCCCGACGGCAGAACACGTCTTTGCCGACTGGCCCGGTATCGAGACATCTTCGGCGGGTACCAATAACGATGCCGAAAACCCGTTATCTGACGAGCTCGTCGAGTGGGCGGATATCATTTTCGTGATGGAACGCACCCACCGCGCCAAACTGCAATCGAAATACCGGAGCGCGATGAAGGGCGCTCGATTGGTCTGCCTGGACATTGCCGACGACTATCAATTCATGGATCCACGCCTCGTGGAGCTTCTGGAAGCCAAGGTTCCTCGGCATCTCTGATTGGTCGAGAAGAAGGTCACGCCAGCGAAAAGATCGCCCTGCGTTCGTCGCGTCTGAAAACGCCATCGATGTCGTCGGCCGACATCGGCTGGCCGAACAGGTAACCTTGAAGCTGATCGCAACCAGTGAGCCGCAGTTGCAGCACCTGAGAATCCGTTTCAACGCCCTCGGCCGTGACCGGAATATCCAGCGAACGCGCGAGGGCTACCGTCGCATGCAACAGGTCGACAGCACTTCGTTCCTGTTCGAGCGCATGGATCAGCGACTTGTCGATCTTCATACGGTCGAACCCGAACTGGCGAAGATAGCCGACGCTTGAGAAGCCGGCACCGAAATCGTCGAGTGCGATATGTACGCCCAGCCGTCGCAGCCCGGCCATGGAGGTCTTTGCCCGGTCGGCATTCTGGATAAAGTAACCTTCGGTCATCTCCAGCGTAATGTCTTCCGGTACGGCTTCGGTCTGCCGCAAAACGCATTCGACATTCTGTGGAAATGCAGGGTCGCGGAATTGCCCGGGAGAGATATTGACTGACAGTTTTAGGCCCGGCCAGCGCTTCACCGTTTCGCAGGCACGATGCAGCACGAAAAGACCTAGCTGATCGATCAGGCCCGAGGTCTCAGCGATCGGGATGAAAACATCAGGAGAGACCGAACCGTAACCCTTGCGGTTCCAGCGGGCGAGTGCTTCCACTCCGACAATCTTGCCATTCTGCGCGGAAACCACAGGCTGGTAGACAACAGTCAGCTCCTGGCGTTCGATGGCAATCCTGAGGTCGATCTCGAGCCGATGGCGCTCCTCTCGCTCAGCGTCCATATCCGGCGTGTAATAGTCGAAACGGCTGCGTCCGCTATCCTTGGCACGATACATCGCCATATCGGCACGCCGGACCAGCTCTCCACCATTCACCGTACCGTGGGGGGATATCGCAATTCCGATACTGGTCCCGATCACCGCCACCCGCTCGCCAATGGTGAAAGGCTCCTCGAAAAACCCGAGAATACGCTCGCAGAACAGTGTCGTCTCTCCGCCCGGAGCGTCCGACAAAACGGCGATGGCAAATTCGTCTCCTCCGACGCGGGCAAGCACCGCTCCATCGCCGACGAGAATCCTCAAGCCCGCAGCAACGCTGCGGATCAACGTATCTCCGGTTCCATGGCCGTAGGCATCGTTGACTTCCTTGAAACCGTCCAGATCGAGATAGAGCAGCGTCACGCTTTGCTGGCTGCGCGCTCCCTCCTCGACCATGTCATCCAGCGCCACAAAAAAGCCCGTGCGATTGAGCAGGCCGCTCAGCCTGTCCGTCATCGCCAGACGGCGTGCAGCAGCCTCGTCCGCTTTCAGGCGATTGAGAGTATTCGTTCCGGCGACCAGCAGAAGCAGGAAGAAGAGCCCAACCATGGCAACCGCGCTGTAGACCAGCGGACGAACCTGCAGATAGCTGACATCACCCGGCTTGCGCGGCGTCCAGCCAAGCTTTGCCAGAAGCCTGCCGTGCAGGTTGCGGATCTCGACCGCATTGGGCAGCGCTTCATCGGCTCCGACGAAATGAAGCCCGCCAATGACATAGGTCTCTCCGAGTGCTGCAACCTTGTCGTCATCGAGATGGCGCGCAAAGACGAGATAGCGACGGTTATCCGGCTGCACATTGATCGCACCCGATTTTTCACGAATGAGGGCAACGCCGGTAGCGGAAATTCCTTTGCGCGTGGCCACGAACCCCGTGGCCTCGGGCACACTCTCAGGGCCGGCAGATTGGGCCTTGTCGAAAAGCGTCCAGAGCGATGAATCAAAATAATCACCGGGCGCCCAGTCGACAGGCTGACCATCCTGATATGCCATCAGAACATTGCGGTGAGCGTCGAGCAGGATCGCGACATCGAAGAGATCACTGTTGACGGTCATGTCGCCGAAATTGCTGACGATCCAGTCCTGACCGTCGGGAGCGTAAACGAAGGTCGCGGCGTCGTCCCACGCCGCATAGTCGTTCAGCGTCGCATGAAGCTGGTCCTGAAAGGTTCGCACAGCACCGCTGGTCGTCGCGCGCGACCGCTGCTCATCGAGATTGTTGGTGTGATCGGCGATCCGGTTGACAGCCGTGAGAATGAAAATCGTGACGAGAAAAACAACAAGGGCGAAGACGCCGAGCATCGAAGTCACGGCGGACTTGCGCCCAAC
Source organism: Neorhizobium sp. UBA3556 (assembly GCA_002376235.1). Taxonomy (GTDB): domain Bacteria; phylum Pseudomonadota; class Alphaproteobacteria; order Rhizobiales; family Rhizobiaceae; genus Neorhizobium. The sequence continues at coordinate 1,324,005 of DFNX01000016.1, forward strand.
GTTCATGGGGCGTCTGAAACGGAATGATAACAGCCCCATAAAACCCCTCTCTAAACCAGAAGTTTATCGCGGACATTCCTTCAGATACGGTTAAGATTGTGATGCAAGACGCGACAACAAATGCAACAGCCCCTCACGCGGTCTCCTGCGTAAGGGGCTGTAACAATTCAAACTTTAGTCCGACCCAAAATTACCAGGACGGGATCAGAGCACCCTTGTATTCATCGTTGATGAACTTGCGGATGCTCTCGTCGTGATAGGCTTCAACCAGCGTCTTGGCCCAGGGCTGATCCTTGTCGGCAGCGCGAACAACGATGATGTTGGCATAGGGCGACTTCTCGCCTTCAATCGCGATCGCGTCCTGCTTCGGGTTCAGACCGGCTTCCATGGCGTAGTTCGTGTTGATGACGGCAGCATCGACGTCATCGAGCGAACGCGGCAGCTGAGCTGCGTCGATTTCAGCAAACTCGATCTTCTTCGGGTTCTCGATGATGTCGGCAGTCGTGACCTTGATGCCGGCATCGTCCTTGAACTTGATCAGGCCCTTGGAAGCCAGAACCAGCAGAGCGCGGCCGCCATTGGTCGGGTCGTTCGGGATGGCAACGGTATCGCCGTCCTTCAGTTCGTCGAGGCTCTTCACCTTCTTGGAATAGACGCCCATCGGGGTGGTGATCGTCTTGCCGATGGAGACGAGATCGAACTTGCGGTCGGCAATCTGGTTGTCGAGATAGGGCTGGTGCTGGAACGAGTTGGCCTGGATGTCGCCATCGTTCAGCGCCTGGTTCGGCACGACATAGTCGGAGAACTCGAGGATCTCGATGTTGAGACCTTTGGTCTTGGCGACTTCGGCAACCTTTTCCATGATGTTGGCGTGCTCGCCCGGCGTAACGCCGACCTTGATGTCTTCGGCAAGTGCAGAGCTTGCAGCAGCAAGCGCAAATGCGGCGGCGAGTACGAGTTTCTTCATTGGATGTTTCCTCACGATTTTGTTGGGTTTTATGGCGTTCCCGACCCGCTATCCTGGGAGGTGGGACGGAAACGCAATTCCGTTGGCGCGCTTACCAAGTCGGCGTGATCGCGCCCTTGAACTTTTCTTCGATGAAAGCCGAGACTTCCGCGCTGTGATAGCTTTCGACGAAGGTCTTCACCCAGTCGGCATCCTTATCCTTGGCGCGCACGGCGATGACGCCGACGTAAGGCGCCTTGGTGCTTTCCTGGAAAATGCCGTCCGTCTTCGGGTTGAGGCCGGCGGCAAGTGCGTAATTAGTGGTGATGGCGGCAAGATCGACGTCATCGAGCGAACGCGGCAGCTGCGCGGCATCCAGTTCGACGATGTTGAGCTTCTTCGGGTTCTCGGTGATATCGGCAACCGAAGCCTTCACACCGATCCCGTCCGTGAGCGTGATCAGCTTCTGGTCGGCAAGCAGCAGAAGCGCGCGCGCACCATTGCTCGGGTCGTTCGGGATGGCGACCGATGCGCCGTCCTTCAACTCGGACAGAGCCTTTATCTTCTTCGAATACCCGGCCATCGGGAAGTTGACCGACTTCGCCACCGAGACGAGATCGAGGCTGCGCTCCTTCACCTGATTGTCCAGGTACGGCTGGTGCTGGAACGAGTTGATGTCGATATCGCCATCCGAAAGCGCCTGGTTCGGCACGACGTAGTCGGAGAACTCAAGGACATCTAGCTCAAGCCCCTTCTTCGCAGCAACTTCCTTCACCTTCTCGACGATCTGCGCATGCGGACCGGGCGTGACGCCGACCTTCTTGGTTTCGGCAAGGGCCGCACCGGTGGAGAAGAGAGCGGCGAGCGTAGCCGCAACAATCAGTTTCTTCATTATCTTGTCCCTCTGAAACACTCAGTTCTTGCGGTTGCGTTTATCGAAACGGCGAGCCAGCGCATCGCCGGCGCTCTGGACGAGTTGGACGAGTACGATCAGCACGACGACGACTGCGAGCATCATTTCCGGCATGAAGCGCTGGTAGCCATAGCGAATGCCAAGATCACCGAGACCGCCGCCGCCAACGGCACCGACCATCGCCGAATAACCGATCAGGCTGACCATGGTCATGGTGAGCGCCGCCATCAGCGAAGGCCGGGCTTCCGCCAAAAGCACCTTGAAGACGATCTGCGTCGGCGTCGCGCCCATGGCGCGCGCAGCCTCGATAAGGCCCTTGTCGATCTCGCGGATCGCAGCCTCCACCAGACGCGCGAAGAAGGGAATGGTCGCAATCGTCAGCGGCACGATCGCCGCATAGGTGCCGATCGACGTTCCGGTGATCAGCCGCGTGAACGGAATGATAGCAACGACGAGAATGATGAACGGCGTGGAGCGCGCCGCGTTGATGATCAGGCCGACGATGCGGTTGATCGCGGGAGCAGGAAACAGCTCGCCCCTGCCGCTGGTGGCAAGGAAGATGCCGATCGGCAGGCCGATCAGCGAACCGATCACACCGGCAGCAGCAACCATCTGCAGCGTCTGGCCAAGCGATTTCAGGATCAGGTTCAGCATCATATCAGGCGACATAACCGAGCACCTCCGTGGAAAGGCCGGTTTCGGCATAGAAGCGATTGGCCCGCTCGATAACCGCGGGCTCGGCGGAATAGGATACGACCAGCGAGCCGAAGGGCTTGCCGCCGATTTCCTCGATACCGCCCGCAAGAATGTTCACGTCCGAACCAAGTTCGGCAACGAGACGGGCCGTCAACGGCTGGAAAGCGGTCTCACCGAAAAAGACGAGGCGCACCAGAGCGCGATCACCTGCCGAAGGCGAATGCTTGATGCCTGTCCGCAGCCATTCGGGCAGCGCCAGCGACGACGCAAGCAGCGTCCGCGTCGTGTCGTGTTTCGGGCTGGCATAGACGTCAAACACACGGCCCGATTCGACGATCAACCCCTTGTCGATCACCGCAACATCGGTCGCGATCGTCTTCACCACTTCCATCTCGTGGGTGATGAGGAGTACCGTCAGGCCAAGCTCGGCATTGATACGCTTCAGGAGCTCAAGGATAGACTGCGTCGTTTCTGGGTCGAGCGCCGAGGTTGCTTCGTCGGAAAGCAGCAGCTTCGGATCGGTCGCAAGCGCACGGGCAATACCCACGCGTTGCTTCTGGCCGCCCGAGAGTTCGGAAGGATAGCTGTGGGCCTTGTCGCCAAGTCCGACGAGATCGAGCAACGGCCCGACCTTGGCCTTGATCGTCTTTGCGTCGACGCCGGCGATTTCCAGCGGAAGAGCAACATTGTCAAAGGCCGTTCGCGACGACAGGAGGTTGAAGTGCTGGAAGATCATGCCGATCTGGCGGCGCAGATCCCGCAGGGCAGATTCGGGCAGACCGCCGACTTCCGTACCATCGACGATGACCTTGCCGGATGTCGGCTTTTCAAGCCCGTTGACCAGGCGAATGAGCGTCGACTTGCCGGCGCCCGAACGGCCGATGATGCCGGTGATCGCACCGTGGGCAACGGTGAAATCGATTCCGTCAAGGGCCGTGAAGGCGGGCTGGCCGCCCGTACCGCCGAAGCGCTTCGTTACGCCCTCGAAGGAAACCATTGGGGTGCCGGAAGGCTCTCCCTGGCCGGTTCCCCCCGCTTGGGCGGACGGCGCGACACCTGTCGCGGCATGCTGGATGGTCATTTGAAACTCACGAGTTAAGTCAGGTCATAATAACGGCGAGAATGCCGCTCGATCACGCGCCCAGACGGCACATTCGATGACAGGTGACTTTCCGGAGCATTCGATCGGCTTTCTCTCAAAAAAGGCCTAGCAGCCTTGTTGGTGGCAGATCAATGCCCCGACCCCACCCTAATTCCTAGGGATGAAATTTCAATTATTCGCGAGCAAGCGAAAAACTCTTCCTAAGTCCCTCTTGGGGTTGGCTTTTGTCAAACCGCTCGATGATTTCCGCCAGGAAACTGCGACGCCAGTTCACGATACCATTTTCCGCTCTTTTTGATCGTCCGTTCCTGGGTCTCATAATCGACGTAAACAAGGCCGAACCGCATGCGGTAACCTTCCGCCCATTCGAAATTGTCCATCAGGCTCCAGGCGAAATAGCCCTTCACCGGATAACCATCCGAAACCAGATCGGCCACGACCGAGAGATGCTCGACATAATAGTCCAGCCGCGGCTGGTCATCGATCTCGCCATTCTGCGGCCCGGTATTGTAGGCGGCACCGTTCTCGGTCACGTAGCAATCGGGCAGTTCGTAACGGCGGTAGAGATCCTCCACCAGCGACTTCATCGCCGGCGCGTAGATTTCCCAGCCGATATCCGTCACGCCCTTGCCGACTGCGGGTGCCCCCTGCGTGGCGGGATAGATGGCCCCTTCCGACGGATCATTCACCACGCGCATCGGCGTGTAATAATTCAGCCCCCACCAGTCGAGCTTCTGGCTGATGATCGAAAGATCGTTCTCTTCGATCTTGGGCATTTTTCCGCCCAAAGCTTCAATCAGCGAAGGCGGATATTCTCCCTTGAACACTGGGCCGAAAAAGGCGCCGTTGTGGAAATCGAAGGCCCGCTCCGCTGCAGCCTTGTCCTCGGCACTTTCGGAGCCCGGAATGACGGAATGGGCGTTCAGCACCAGACCGACCGGCACATTCGGCGTCACATGCCGGATGGCTTCGACAGCAAGGCCATGCGCGAGATTTGTCGTGTGCATGGCCGCAAGCGCTGCCTCCATGTTGCGCTCGCCCGGCGCATGGACACCATAAAGATGCGAAAGCCAGACGGAGCACCAAGGCTCATTGAACGTTGCCACCGCATCCAGCCGGTCGCCGAGCCGCGCCATGACCACTTTCGCATAACGCTGGAACGCGTATGCCGTTGAACGGGCAGCCCATCCGCCGTCGCCCATCAGGGTCAGCGGCAGGTCCCAGTGATAGAGCGTTGCATAGGTCTTGATACCGCGCGCCTTGCAGCCGTCGATCAGGCGATCGTAGAAATCCAGCCCCTTTTCATTGATCCGCCCGGTCCCTTCGGGAATGATCCGCGGCCATGCAATCGAGAAGCGGTAAGCTTCGACCCCCATTTCCTTGATGAGGTCGAGATCTTCTTCGAGGCGATGGTAGTGGTCACAGGCGATATCGCCGTTGTCGCGATTGAACACCCGCCCCGGCATGTTGGAGAACGCATCCCATATCGACGGTTTGCGACCGTCGACCTTGGTCGCACCTTCTATCTGAAAGGCGGCAGTTGCCACGCCGAAGAGAAAGTCACCGGGAAAACGCGCCGCGAAAATCTTCGGATCGGTCATGAGCAGGCTGTCCTCTTTGTGATGGCGCGTCGGATGACGAAAATCAGAACTCCCGTCCCGATCTCGCCGACCTCAATAACAGATATTGCGGCGCTTTGCAGGGGCAACGATGCCGCGCAAAGAGACCTGCACCGACAGCCGCAGGTGGCTCACCTTAACCCTCTCAAACCCCGAATACGCCAGACAAGACACACGCAAAGATAGATAATTGCCCACTAAAATGAGTTACAAATTCCAAAATGCAATCAAAATGACATACAATTTTAGCGATTAATATTCATATATAGAAAAACATTCTCAATTCCGGCAAAAATCGGGCAAAGTTTAGCCTTTCGATCCTTGATGCACCCCGCCTGCGGCGATAGAGCGCAGGTGTCATAGTGACGCCCTCCCGTCTCGGAGGCCGCGCTTGGATTTCAATGGCTGACCCCCTCAGCCACGAAGGAGCTAACAATGAGAGATATTCCGGGCCTGCCGTCCCGCCGAGGCTTTTTGAAAGCCTCGGCAGCGAGCGCAGCCATTGCAGGCATTGCGGCGGTTCCCGCCAAGGCCGAACAGAAGCCCGAACCGGTGGCCCTCACCGAATACAAACCGGACTGTCTTAAGCCCACGGAGTGGGCCTTCGTCATGGCAGCGGTAGCAAGACTGATCCCGTCGGAAGGCGATGGCCCAGGCGCAATCGAAACGCGCGTCCCGGTCTTTATCGACAAGCAGCTCGCCGGCGATTACGGCAAGGCTTCCGACTGGTACATGATGGGCCCGCACGATGCGTCGGCCGATCCGCTGCGCGGCTGGCAGACACCGCTCAATCCGCTGGAAATCTACCAGCAGGCCATCCCGGTTTTCGATGACTGGTGCAAGGCCACCCACGGCAAGATCTTTGCCGAACTGGATGCGGAGACCCAGGACAAGGCGCTGACCTCGCTCCAGAAGGACGAGATGAAGATCAAGCCTGAACTGCGCGAATTCTTCACCATCCTGCTCGCCAACACCAAGGAAGGCTATTTCGCCGACCCGATGTATGGCGGCAATCACGGCATGGCAGCCTGGAAATACATCGGCTTCCCCGGTGCCCGCGGCTCCTACAAGGAGTGGGTCGGCAAGCATAACGTCAAGTATCCGCTTGGCCCTGTCTCGATCTCCGGCGAAAGGGGTTAAGCATCATGGCACGTACAGAAAAGAAGAAGGACGTCGTCCTGGTCGGCTTCGGCTGGACCGGTGCGATCATGGGTATCGAACTGGCGCAGGAAGGTCTTGAAATCCTGGCGCTGGAACGCGGTCACGATCAGGACACCGTTCCTGACTTCCAGTACCCGAACATGATCGACGAGCTGAAATACGGCATTCGTTACGGCATGATGGAAAAGCCGGCCAACACGACCGTCTCCATCCGCCGCTCGCTCGAAGAAAACGCCCTGCCTTACCGCAGCCTCGGCAGCTTCCTGCTCGGCACAGGCGTCGGTGGCGCCGGCACCCACTGGAACGGTCTCAACTGGCGTCCGCAGCTGTCGGAATATCGCCTGAAGTCGTATACCGAAGAAAAGTTCGGCGCCGACATCATCCCGGACGGCATGACCATCCAGGACTATCCGATGTCCTACGAGGAGCTCGAACCGCATTTCGACCGCTTCGAAAAGGTCGCCGGCATTTCCGGTCAGGCGGGCAATGTCAACGGCAAGATCATCGAGGGCGGCAACCCGTTCGAGGCACCGCGTTCGAACGATTATCCGATGCCGCCGATGCCCTCGACCTGGGACGGCGTCAAGTTCCGCGACGCAGCCAAGGCTGCCGGCTGTCATCCGTTCCCATCCCCGGGCGGCATCGCCTCCAAGGCCTATACGAACGAATACAACATGCAGATGGGCCCGTGTAACCACTGTGGTTTCTGCGAGCGTTACGGCTGCTACAACTATTCGAAATCCTCGCCGCAGACGGCCATCATCGATGCCCTCAAGCGCAAAAAGAATTTCGAATACCGCGTCAACGCCGAAGTGCTGCGTGTCGAAATGGCCCCGGATCGCAAGACCGCGACCGGCGTCACCTATTTCGACCACAAGACCGGCGAGGAAGTCTTCCAGCCGGCCGATCTGGTGATCCTGTCCGCATTTGCACTGAACAACGTTCACCTGATGCTGCTTTCGGGCATCGGCCAGCCTTACGACCCCAACACCGGTGAAGGTGTCGTCGGCCGTAACTATGCCTATCAGATGCTCGGCGGCTACACGATGTTCTTCAAGGACGAGAACTTCAACCCGTTCATCGGCACGGGCGCCAACGGCTACTGCATCGACGATTTCGGCATCGACAATATCGATTTCCGCAAGGAAGGCTTTATCGGCGGCGCCTACTGGCGTGCAGGCCAGACGAACGGCCAGCCGGGTCGCAGCATGCCGCTTCCCGCTGGCACGCCGTCCTGGGGCGCAGGCTGGAAGAAGGGCGTCGGCGAATGGTATGGCCACGCCATGTCGATCGGCGCGCACGGCTCGCTGATGTCGTACCGCGACAACTTTCTCGACCTCGATCCGACCTACAAGGATCGTCATGGCCGTCCGTTGATGCGCATGACCTTCAACTGGAAGGAAAACGACATCAAGATGATCAACTTCATGAAGTCGAAGATGGAGCCGATCGTCAAGTCGATGAACCCGGACGTGATGCAGGGCTCGTTCAAGAAAGAAGGCGCCATGTACGACGTGCGTCCTTACCAGACGACCCACAATACCGGCGGCACCGTGACCGGCGACGATCCGAAGACCTCGGTTCTCAACCGTTACCTGCAGTCGTGGGACGCCCATAACGTGTTTGTTCTGGGTGCGAACGTCTTCCCGCAGAACACGCAGTACAACCCGACCGGCATGGTCGGCGCGCTGGCTTACTGGGCGGCAGAACACATCCGCAAGGATTACCTGCCCAACCCGCGGCCGCTGGTGTGAGGAGAGAAACGATGAAAAAACTCATTCGCGTTCTCGGCGTCCTCGTCGTTCTGGGCGTCATCGCCCTTCTCGCCTTCATCTTCGTGCCGGTGCAGCGCACCGGTCCGGTCACCCAGCTCGCGGCCGACTTCAAGCCGGCCAAGGGTCAGGGTGAATATGTAATGCGCGCCGGTGACTGCATGGCCTGCCACACCAACGAAGGCGGCAAGCCTTTTGCGGGCGGCCGTGCCATCCAGAGCCCGATGGGCACGATCTGGACCACCAACATCACGCCCGACAAGGAAACCGGCATCGGCAACTGGTCGCTCGACGATTTTCGCGCAGCCCTTTACGATGGCGTGACCCCGAACGGCACGCATCTCTACCCGGCCATGCCGTATGAGAACTATCGCAAGCTGACCGAAGAAGATGTCGTTGCCCTTTACGACTACTTCATGCACGAGGTCGAACCGGTCTCCAACAAGGTCGAAGAGACCAAGCTGGGCTTCCCATTCAACCTGCGCTTCGGCCTTCGCGCCTGGAACTGGCTGGCCGCAAGCTACCAGCCGGGCTTCAAGCCGGAAGAGGGTCAGGACGAACAGTTCAATCGCGGCAAATATCTGGTTGAGGGCGCAGCGCACTGCGCTGCCTGCCACAGCCCGCGTACGCCGTTCATGGCGCAGGACGGTATCGACAGCTCGTCGAAGGCTTTCCTCAGCGGCGGCGAGATCGACGGTTACACCGCACCGGACCTTCGTGGCCCGAACAGCGGCCCGCAGAAGTGGACTACCGAGCAGACCGCAGCCTATCTCGCGACTGCCCGTAACGCGCACTCCACGGCGACCGGCGAAATGATGCTCGTTGTGCGTGACTCGACGCAGTACCTGACCAAAGAGGACAATCTGGCGATTGCCGCTTACCTCAAGAAGATCGGAACTGCGCCGGCAAACAACGCATCGGCTGCCCCTGCGGCACCGGTCGTCACCGAAACCCAAAAGATGCTGACGGAAGCCAAGGCGGACATGCCGCTCGGCCCCCGCCTCTATCTCGACAATTGCGGTGGCTGCCACTTCGTCACAGGCAAGGGTGCAGGCGAAACCTTCCCTGAACTCGACGGCAATTCGCTCGTTACGGCAAAATCGTCCAAAGGCCTGATCAGCGTCATCCTCCACGGTGCGGAACTGCCGACGACGGCCTACCGCCCGATGAAGCTGCGTATGCAGGGTTACGAAAACCGTCTCTCGGACGATGAAGTCGCAGCCCTTGCCACCTTCCTGCGCGAAGGCTGGACCAACAAGGCACCGGCTGTTTCGGCAGCCGAGGTCAAGGCTGTCCGCGGTTTGGCAACGCACTGACATCATACGGCTCCGCCATCTCCTGATGGCGGAGCCGTTCGCTTAAGCAATGACGATCATCCAAGGCTTATTTTCCACAGCAACAAAACCGTGGATTGATTAAATGCATGCCGGCTGAGTTGCGGCCACGAACGGTTTAAGATGCATTCACCAATCAGCCGAAAATAAAGTACCGGCCTCACCCATATAGGTGATTTATTCACTGTCGATCCCGCCAAATATCATCACAATTCGAGGAATTGAATGGCGTGATACTTCGACTACCGAAAAATCTTGTCCAGCCCGGCCTTTTTATAGAAACGGTCGAATGCCCGAGCAGTGAATTCTCCCGTCGACGCTTCATGCTTGAAACAGAGGAAGACGTGAGGGCGATCCTGCTTTCCTCCGCCGTCGATATTCTCGTCAGCCGGCAGAAGAGCCGCATAGATGCAACGGCTCTCCTTGAACGCGCGCCACCGCACTACGCAAAACTCGCCTCCCTCGACAAATCGCCTGCAACCGAGACCGACAAGGCGCTCGATAATGCCATGATGACCATGCGTCACGGGCTGGCAAGCATGGTGTCGGGCAGAGTCGATATGGAGCAGATCACACAATCGGCGGCCTCGGCACGCAGGGCAGTCGAAGCGGCGCCAGACTTGTTCATGCAGGTCACCCGCCTGAAAACCAAGGACAAAGGGACATACCTCCACTCCGTTTCCGTTGCCGGCCTGATGGCGCAGATGGCAGTCCTGCTGGAATTCGACGAAGACCTCATCGACGAGATCGGCCGCGCCGGTATTCTCCATGATCTCGGAAAACTGCTTATACCCAACGCCATTCTCAACAAGCCGGGCGAATTGAACGCCGCCGAAAAACGCATGATCCGCAGCCACCCCGAGATCGGCTATCGCCACATGAAGAAGCTCGGCGGCGTCTCCAACCTCATCCTCGATGTCTGCCGCCTGCATCACGAAGCTCTCGATGGCAGTGGTTATCCCCTTGGCCTGAAGGCCGAGCAGATCGGCACGGCCGTTCGCATCTGCACCGTCTGCGATGTGTTCGATGCCCTGACCACCGTGCGTCCTTACAAGAAGGCTTGGTCCACGTCCGAAGCGCTGACCTGGATGTATGACAAGCCCAATCTCTTCGACCGCAAGCTCGTCCTGCGATTGGGCTCGATGTTCCCCTGAACGCGCGCTTGGGGTGGACAACCTTCAATTCACGTGAATTTCAACGGAAGTTGTGTTGCAGCTTTGCGTCTGGCGATGGAAGACGCGTGGCCCCTTTATCCAGATGGACAAAATCATGCTGCAGAACCTCGATAGATCCCAGCCCTATTTCCTCAGTCTCCTGCGCGCCGTTTCGGCCCTCGTCCTGTTCAGCTACGGTACGCAGAAGATCCTTCATTTTCCCGTTGCCGAAAAAGTGCCTGCAATCGGATCGCTCCCCTGGACCGCAGGCCTTTTCGAGCTGGTGCTCGGCTTCTGCGTCCTGATCGGATTCAAGACGCGATATGCGGCTTTCGTCCTCTCCGGCCTGATGGCGTTTGCGTACTTCATCGGCCATTTTCCGCGCGGTTTCTATCCGGCCCAGAATGGTGGCGTCGCCTCCATCCTGTTCTGCTTCATTTTCCTCTACATCTTCGCAGCCGGCCCCGGCCCGGTCAGCGTCGATGCCAAGATGAAGAGCAAATAAGAACGTAGAAAAGGCTGAGGGGGAACCTCAGCCTTTTTTCGGCGCAGGCAATTCCAGCCTGCGCGTGATGCCGATCGCATCCAGAAACACCTCATCATGGCTTATGACGAGCAGCGCTCCGTCATAAGCCGAAAGTCCTCGCTCCACCGTGGCGATCGAATCGAGATCCAGATGGTTGGTCGGCTCATCCAGAATGAGCAATGGCGGAGGATTTTTCCCGCCGAGCACACAAGCCAGCCCCGCCCTCAGCATCTGCCCACCGCTCAGCGTTGACGCCGGATGCAAGGCGGCATCGGCGCGGAACATGAAGCGGGCCAAGGCTGCCCTGCATGTATTCTCATCAGCGGACGGATTTATACGGCGAAAATTATCCCGAATGGTCATTCCAGCATCGAGCAGACTGACGGTCTGGTCGAGCAGGGCATAATCCGTGAAGACGGACGCGCTGCCCTCAGATGGCGCAATCGCCCCCGTTATTAACCGGATCAGCGTCGTCTTGCCGGAACCATTGGATCCAACGATTGCAACCCGTTCCGGCCCGACCAGTTCGAATGAGATGTCCGACAGGACGGGCGGCCTTTCGCCATAACCAACACTCGCATGATCGAGCCGCAAGACGGTTTTAGCCGCAGGAAGCCCGGTCGAAGCGATATGCGCCGAAAACGGCTGCAGAATCTCTATCCGCTGCCGCGCTTCCGTTATCGCCTCCGATGCCTGCTGCTTGCGCCGCGCCGCCAGCCGGGCATTTTCGCCGCTCGTAACCTCGCTTTGCATCTTCAATCCGCCTGCCACGATGCGAGGCATATCACCCCGATCAGCCTTACGCTTGCCGGTGCGATCGCCGCGCGCCTTCCGTTCTACCTGCGCCTGAGCAGTGCGGGCGATCTCATCGAATGACTTTTCCGCATCCGCCAGATCATGCTCGGCAGCAGCCAGTTCCAGTGCCCTCCGCTCCTGAAAGCGGCTCCAGTTACCGCCGTAACGCTTGGCCCCGAGCGTCGTCAGTTCGATGATCGCATCCATGCCGTCGAGAAGCTCGCGGTCATGGCTGACCACGAGCGCCCCTGCCTTCCAGCGTGACAAAAGATCGATGACGGCATCACGCCCGTCCCTGTCGAGATTGTTGGTCGGCTCGTCCAGCAACAGAAAATCCGGCTCTCGAAAGACCAATGCGGCAAGCCCTGCACGGGTGCGCTGTCCACCCGAAAGAGAGGCAAGGTAAGTTTCCGGCCCCGCATCAAGGCCAACACTGGAAAGTGCCGAGGCGATACGCTCCTCGACAAGCCAATCGACGATACCGATCTCATCGATTGTCGCGTCACCGGCAACGGCCTTTTTCAGCAGTGCAAGATCGGCCCCGACGTCGAACAAATCTGCAATCGTCTGGCGATCGTCGACCTGCACGCTCTGGCGCATCATGCCGACACTTCCATGAACGGAGACAGAGCCGGTCTGCGGCTGAATGCGCCCGGCGATGAGTTTCAGCATCGTCGTCTTGCCGACGCCATTGCGGCCGACAAGCCCGGCGCGCTCAGTTGAAAAACTCAGATCGACATTGGAGAAAAGATTGCGGCCGTCAGGCGTGGACCACGAGAGATTGGAAAGGGTGATGGAAGCAGGCATGGATATGATTTCCCGGGATTGCAAGGCAAAGCGGCGTTGCGATCGAGATGAAATCCATTGCGGCACACATCCTGTTGGTATTGCTGACGACCAGTCACTTATCGGCTGAAACCGACCAAAGCAAGGCGGATGGCAGAACCGGTAAGTCCTGCCATCCGTGTCGGAGTGCACTCAGAGCTTGACCCAGGCGCCGTTGCGTTTCGAAGACGCGACGCAGGCCTCAACGAAGGCGACACCTTTCACCCCGTCATCCACGCTCGGATAGATCACCGCTTTGTCGAGCTTCGTACCCTTCTTCCTCGCATGAATGGCACGCGCGGCCTCCGTATAGATCGTCGCGAAAGCCTCCAGATAGCCTTCGGGATGGCCCGACGGGATGCGCGAGACGCGGCCTGCCGCAGCTCCCGCTCCGGCGCCATTGCGGGTGATCAGCCGCTTCTGGTCTCCGAACGGCGTGAACCAGAGATAATTCGGGTTCTCCTGCGCCCATTCGAGCCCACCCTTTTCGCCATAGACGCGCAGCTTCAAGCCGTTCTCGTTGCCCGGCGCCACCTGGCTGCACCAGAGCATGCCCTTTGCACCTTCGGCAAAACGCAGCATCACATGAGCATTGTCATCCAGCCTGCGGCCCGGCACGAAACTGTCGAGATCGGCCGCAAGGCTCTCCAGGGTAAGCCCGGTGACGAAGGAAGCAAGATTATAGGCATGCGTGCCGATATCGCCCGTCGAGCCGCCGGCACCGGACTGCGCCGGGTCGGTGCGCCATACCGCCTGCTTGGCACCGGTCTCTTCGGCAGCCTCGGTCAGCCAGTCCTGCGCATATTCCACCTGCACGACGCGCAGCCTGCCGAGATCGCCATTGGCGATCATCTCGCGCGCCTGCCGCACCATCGGATAACCGGTATAGTTATGCGTCAGGATGAACAGCGCATCGCTTTCATCGGCAAGCTTCTTCAGCTTCTTGGCGTCCGCGAGATTGGATGTCAGCGGCTTGTCGCAGATCACATGGATGCCGCGTTTCAGGAATTCCCGCGCCGCCTCGTAATGCACATGGTTGGGCGTGACGATCGACACCGCCTCGATACCGTCCTTCAGCCGCGCTTCGCGGATCGCCATGTCCTTGTAGGAACCATAGGTGCGAGACGCATCGAGCCCGAGTTCCCTGCCGGAGGCCTGGGCCTTTTCCGGTGTCGACGACAGCGCGCCTGCAACAACCTCGAACTGGTCATCCAGCCGTGCTGCCATGCGATGGACCGCACCGATGAATGCACCCGAACCGCCACCCACCATGCCGAGCCGAATCCGCGGCTCGCGCATGTCTTCCTTTTTGCCTTCGATTGCCATGACGTTCCCCTTAAAGCCCTAGCATCCGCCGGTTGGCGGTTTCGTCGGTCCCACCCGCAGCAAAATCATCGAAGGCATGTTCGGTGACGCGGATGATATGCGCCTTGACGAATTCCGCCCCTTCCCGCGCGCCGTCTTCCGGGTGTTTCAGTGCGCATTCCCATTCGACCACGGCCCAGCCGTCAAAGTCGTTTGCCGCCATTTTCGAAAAGATCGCACCGAAATCGACCTGCCCGTCACCGGGAGACCGGAAACGCCCTGCGCGATTCACCCAGCTCTGAAAACCTCCATAAACGCCTTGTCGGCCGGTCGGATTGAATTCCGCGTCCTTGACGTGGAACATCTTGATCCGGTCCTTGTAGATGTCGATGTTGTCGAGATAATCGAGGCATTGCAGCACGTAATGCGACGGATCGTAGAGCATGTTGGCGCGGCGATGGTTCTTCACCCGCTCAAGGAACATCTCGAACGTGATCCCGTCATGCAGGTCCTCACTCGGATGGATCTCGTAACACACATCGACATCGTTTTCGTCGGCATGATTCAAGATCGGCGTCCAGCGTTTCGCCAGCTCGTCGAATGCCGTCTCGACCAGACCGGCCGGTCGCTGCGGAAACGGATAGAGATACGGCCAGACAAGCGCGCCGGAAAAGGTCGCATGCGCCTTGATGCCGAGATGCCTTGAGGCGGTGATAGCCATCTTGACCTGTTCGACCGCCCATTCCTGCCGCGCCTTTGGATTGCCGCGCACTTCCGGTGCGGCAAAACCGTCGAACACCTCGTCATAGGCGGGATGCACGGCCACCAGCTGGCCTTGAAGATGGGTAGAAAGTTCGGTGATCTCGACACCGTTTTCCTTCGCCTTGCCGGCCAGTTCGTCGCAATAATCCTTGGAGGTCGAGGCTTTTTTCAAGTCGATCAGCTGGCTCGCCCAGGTCGGCACCTGCACGCCGATATAGCCCTTGTCCGCCGCCCATTTGGTGATCCCGTCCCAAGTATTGAACGGCGCTGCATCACCCGCGAACTGCCCGAGAAAGATACCGGGTCCCTTGATCGTCTTCATCAAAAATTCCTCCGCTTATACAATTCAGAACATGGAACGAGCGCGCAGGCTGACAACCATGCGCGCTCGAAAAGGCCGATCAGAACGGCGAGTCAGCGAAGTAGAAGCTCTCCGCATTGTCCTTGGTGATCAGCGTGGCATCGAGGATGTAGCTGCCGCTCACCGGAACCTGGTCATAGAAATTGCCGGCCGTCAGCTCCATGGCGGTTGCCACCATGGCCGGCGGGTAGAGCACGTTGACCGGCATCATCTTGTCACCGTCCATGACCTTCTTGATCATGTCCTTGGAGCCGGCGCCGCCGATGACATATTTGATATCGGTACGCTTGGCCTGTTCGATGGCTTCGAGCACGCCGACAGCCATGTCGTCATCCTGGCACCAGACCACGTCAATCTTCGGATATTTGGTGAGATAATCCTGCATCACGCGGAAGGCATCGTCGCGGCTCCAGTTGCCGTACTGGCGGTCGAGAACCTTAACCTTGGAACCTTCGATGCCCTTGTCGAAACCATCCTGGCGCTGCTGGTCGATCGGGATAGGCAGACCACGGATGATGACGACTTCGGCTTCCGGCGTCGTCTTGGCGATATACTGGCCGGCGACTTCGCCGAGCGCCGGGTTGTTACCGGCCACGTAGAGATCGCGGATCGTGTTGTCGTTGACGGAAGGCGCGCGGTCGACCAGCGCCACGAACTTGCCGTCATCCTTCACCTGCTGGATGGCCGATACGAGCTGATCCGGATCGGTCGGCAGGATGACCAGTGCATCGATACCCTGTACGGCCAGATCCTGTACCGCATTCGCCTGGCTTGCCGGATCAGCCGACGTCTTGACGATGACGTTCAAGCCCTTGTGCTCGGCCATCAGAAGCTTGGCGACACGTTCGGCATGGAATACGACGCCTGCCGTCCAGCCGTGGTCGGCAGCCGGAATGGAAACGCCGATCGTCACCTTCTTTGCCTCCTGGGCAAAGGTCGTCGCCGGCACCGCCACGGCAAATGCCGTCAGCGCCGCTGCGGCATAGCCCAATAATCTCTTGTGCATGTTCTCTCTCCCAAGGTTTAAGGGGTGATCTCCTCCTGACCGGACCTACCCCAGATGGCCCGGCCTATTGCGAATGCCTCTCTACTTCCGCATCAGCGACCGCTGCACCAGCATGGCGATGATGATGATCGCCCCCTGGATTGCGCCGATCAGATATTCGCTGACGAAGTTGGAAAGCAGCATGATATTGCCGACGATCTCAAGGATGAACGCCCCGCAGACCGTACCCCAGATCCGCCCGACACCGCCCCTCAACGCCGTGCCGCCGACGACGACCGCCGTGATTGCCTGCAGTTCCCAAAGAATGCCCGTCGTTGCCGAAGTCGAGCCGAGGCGCGGCACATAGATGATCACCGCCACCGCCACGCAAAGCCCCTGCACGATATAGGCTATGGTGCGTACCTTCTGCACCGATATGCCCGAATACCGCGCCACTTCCTCGTTCGAGCCGACAGCGATCAGGTGCCGACCGTAGCGGGTGCGATAGAGCACGAAAGCGGCCAGTGCCGCGGTGGCGAATATGACGATGATCGGGATCGGAATACCGAAGACATCGCCGAAATAGACCGGCCGATACAGCTGCTGCAGCTCCCGGTCCCGCACCGTGATCGAACCGCCCTGGCTCAGCCATGTCGTCAGGCCGCGATAGATGCCCATGGTTCCGAGCGTGGCAATGAACGGCTCGATCTTCCCCACAGTCGTGATCAGCCCGTTCGCCAGCCCGCAGGCGGCCCCGAGCCCCAGCGCCACCAGCATCGCCGCAACCAGCATCAGCGTCGGATCGCCGATCGCGCCTGTATTCATGAACAGGATCATCAGGCTCGCAACGAAAGCGACCATCGCCCCGACCGAAAGGTCGAGCCCGCCGGATGAGATCACATAGGTCGCACCCAGCGCGATGATCGCGATGAAGGCGCTGCGGGTGATGACATTGGTGAGGTTGGCGACGGAGACGAAATTCGGATTGGCGAAATATCCGAGCACAAGAAGCAGGGCGAGTGCCACGAATGGCGCAATCGCCGCCATGTCCCAGTCGCGCGATGTCTTCGGCACCTTGGCCGTATCGGTCGTCGCCACACTCATGCCGCCGCCCCCGCATTCACGCCCGTGGCAAGCTGAACGATCTCGTTTTCCGTCATGTGCTCTCCCTGAACCTCACCGACAATCCTCCCCGTCCGCATCACCAGAATCCGGTCACAGATGCCGATCAGTTCCGGCATTTCGGAGGAAACGACGATGATCGACCGCCCCTCTTCGGCCAAGGCCGCGATGAATTTGTAGATCTGTTCCTTGTTGCCGATATCGATACCGCGGGTCGGCTCGTCGATGATGACGACCTGCGGGTCGAGCATCATCATCTTGGCAAGCAGAAGTTTTTGCTGGTTGCCGCCGGAAAGCTGTCCGGCAAGGATGTTTTTCGTCCCTGTCCGGATATCGAAATCCTCGATCGCCTTGTCGAGAGCCTCGGCCTCGCGCTTCCGGTCGATCTGCAGGCCGCGAATGAATTTTCTGAGCGAGGCAAGCGTCAGGTTGACCCGAAGATCCTTGGTCAGCAGCAGTCCCTTGCCCTTCCGATCCTCGGAAAGATAGGCGACGCCGGCCTTCAGGCTCGAATGCACATCCGTGAATGAAACCGGATGGCCGTTAAAAGTCACCCTGCCCTTGGCCGGGCGCAAGCCCACCAGCCCTTCCATCAACTCGGTCCGCCCCGCACCGATCAGCCCGGCGAAGCCGAGGATCTCGCCCTTCCTGAGCGTAAAGGCGGCATCCCGTGCAAAACCCGGAACGTCGAACCCTTCGACCTCGAGTACCGTTTGCCGCACCTCTGCCGCATGCCGGTCGGGATAAAGTTTTGCAACATCGCGCCCCACCATCAGTCGCGCCATGTCCGCAGGCTGAAGTTCAGCCGCTTCATGCGAACCGACAAGCCGCCCGTCACGCAGAACGGTGACGCGGTCGGCAATCTCCTTCACCTCCGGCAGGCGATGCGAGATGTAGAGGACACCAACACCCTTGGCGCGGATATCGCGGATGACCTTCAGCAAGGCCTCGGTCTCATGCGGCGTCAGTGATGCAGTCGGTTCGTCGAAGATCACGACCCGATGCGGAACCAGCAGTACACGGGCGATCTGCACCAGCTGGCGCTGGGCGACGGAAAGCCGCGAGACGATCGTATCCGGGTCTATATACCCACCAAGATCGCCGATCGCCTGCCGGGCCCCGGAACGCATAGCCTGATCATCGACAACAAGGCCCTTCCTCAGCTCGCGACCGAGATAGATGTTCTGCGCTACCGTCAGGTCTGGCGCGAGCAATATCTCCTGATGCACCAGCACGATGCCGTGACTTTCCGCATCCACCGGACCGGAAAAGCTTACCGGAGCGCCATCTATCCTGATCTCGCCGCGCGTCGGCTGATGATTGCCGGCAAGGATTTTCATCAATGTCGATTTGCCGGCGCCGTTCTCACCGATGATCGCATGCACCTCGCCGGCACGAACGGTAAGCGAAATGTCTTTCAGGACCTCGATGATCCCGAACGTCTTCGACAGGCCGCTGGCTTCAAGCAGCGGCGGACTGATGGATGAATCAACGGGTACGGGGGATACTGTCATCCACCCGACCTCAAATTCACGAGCGTCGTGAAACGGTCGCCATGCGACACGCCCCCAACGCCTGCCTCCTCGCAAGCGATGTGGTGCACCTGAAATCCTCCCTGAATTTCAGGCTATCCAAAGATATGAGGTACGTAAAGCAGAATTGAACGTCAACTCTGCGTCATTACTTGGAACGCCTGAAAGTCCCGACCTTTGCCATCACGTCACCGGGGATCTCATAGTCCTTCGCAACATCCGGGCCATTGCTCAGGCCGCACAATTCCCGCTGGACAAAAAGCCCCCAGACGGCTTCGGCCGCGTCCTGCACCAGATCCTGCCGCTTTACTTCATCCTTGCCGGCATGCTCGGCATCCCATTTGCGAAGCTTTTCAAGGCTGGCTTCCACTTGCCGCCCGTTTCGCCCCAGTGCGCTCGCACGCTCCTCGGCAATCTCGTATTCCAGGGCGCTTAATCCGCTCTGAAGCGACGGCGAACCGAAGAATTGCGGTGCACGAACTGACATGAAGAACTCCTTATGTTTGCCGCAAGGTTCTAGCCGACGGGTTGCCACCCCAATAATGCGCCATGTCAAAATGAAGCCCGAGCTCTGCTTCAACTCTGCGTTATGAAGAATTGAGCGCGCAGGTTGCGCGACCTTTCCGCTCAGGCCGTCTTGATGAAATCGATAAAGGCCCTGAGCGGCGCCGGCACCAGCCGGCGACCGGGGTAATAGAGAAACGGCCCCGAAAACTCCGGCCACCAGTCTTCCAGTACCGGCTCCAGCGCCCCGCTTTCGATATGCGGGCGCAGCCAATCCTCAAACAGCGTCACGATCCCCGCCCCCGCCTTTGCGCAATCAACGGCGAGGTCGACCCCTCCGCCCGTCTGCACGATCAACGAGGATGGTGGATCGATCAACACCGTCTCCCCGTCCCGCTCGAATTCCCAATCCGGCATCGAGCCGCTGGAAAAACGATTGCGGATACAGGCATGCTGCATCAGATCACGCGGATGACCGGGCCGGCCGCGCCGGTCGAGATAATCCTTCGAGGCAACGGCGGCAAAACGCTGGGTGCGTGGACCGATCGGCACCGCGATCATGTCCTGCGCCAGCCGCTCGTCATAACGGATACCGGCATCGCAACCGGCGGCGATCACGTCGACAAAACTGTCCTCGATCATCAGTTCCAGCCGAATATCCGGATAGGCGGCCAGGAACCGCGGCACGATCGATGGCAAGACCAGCCGCGCCGCACTGACCGGCACGTTCAGCTTCAACACACCCGCCGGTCGCTCGCGAAATCCGTTGACCACATCGAGCGCGGCTTCCATTTCCGCCAGCGCCGGCGCCAGCCTGTCGATGAGACCCTGCCCTGCCTCGGTCGTCGCCACGCTGCGCGTCGTCCGGTTGAGCAGCCGCACGCCAAGCTGGGTTTCCAGCCGCCGCACCGCATCGCTCAATCCCGATGCGCTGCCGCCACTGATCCGCGCGCCCTCGCGAAACCCACCGGCTCGCGCAACGGTCAGGAAGGCCTGCAGATCGCTGATTTCCACACCCATGAAGCCTTCTTTCGATTGTCCGTTTCAGCGTACAGACTATCCGAATTGTGCAGACTTATAAAGGGAACGCTCCGGCGCTATCTCCATTTCACCGAAGATCACAAACAGCTGCGATCAGAAAAAGGAGCATCCCCATGTCCGATCAGAGCACATTCGACCTCGCAAAATCCGGCACGTTCAAGATGGGCAGCCACACGGTCAAGCGCATCGGCTACGGCGCAATGCAGCTTGCCGGCCCGGGCGTTTTCGGCCCGCCCAAGGATCGCGCTGCCGCCGTCGCTGTTTTGCGTGCCGCCGTCGAGGCCGGTGTAGACCATATCGACACCAGCGATTTCTACGGCCCACATGTGACCAACCAGATCATCCGCGAGGCACTGCATCCATATCCGGACAATCTCACCATCGTCACCAAGGTTTCGGCAAAACGCGGCCCGAATGCCGAATGGGTGCCGGCGATGTCGAAGGACGAGCTGACCGCTGCGGTGCACGACAATCTCCGCAATCTCGGCCTCGACGTCATCGACATCGTCAATTTCCGCTCGATGCATGGCATTCACGGCCCGGCGGAAGGATCGATCGAGGAGCAGGTGACCGTGCTGGCCGATCTTAAGCGCCAGGGCCTCATCCGCCATATCGGCGTATCGAACGTCACCCCCACCCAGATCGCGCAAGCACGCAAGATCACCGAGATCGTCTGCGTTCAGAACCAGTACAATCTCGCCCATCGCGAAGATGATGCGTTTATCGATCAGCTCGCCAGGGAAGGCACCGCCTATGTTCCATTCTTCCCGCTCGGTGGTTTCTCGCCGCTGCAGTCCTCGACCCTTTCAGACGTCGCAGCGCGCCTGAACGCCACGCCGATGCAGGTGGCGCTTGCCTGGCTGCTGCAGCGCTCTCCGAACATCCTTCTGATCCCCGGCACCTCTTCGATTGGCCACTTGAAGGAAAATCTCGCTGCCGGCGAATTGAAACTGCCGGAAGACGCCTTGAGCGAACTTGACGCCATCGCCGGCAAAAAGGCAGCCTAAAACAAAAGCGCCGCCTCGCAAGGAGGCGGCGCCATGGGAAATCCAGATCGGCTTCAACGAAGGCCGATCTGTTGGCATCAGACGTAGCGGTTGACGACGTTTTCCAGATATTCCTGACGGCCGGACTTCGGTTCCGGATTGATGTTCTCGCGCTCGACCTTGGCGGTGATCTCTTCGAGGCTCAACTCGCCGCGCAGCATCTTCTGCGCATCTGCACCGTCCCACTTGGCATAACGCTCAGTGAGCGGCTTCGACAGGGCACCGTCTTCAACCATCTTCGCCGCAGCCTTGAGGCCACGGGCGCAGCAATCCATGCCGCCGATATGGCCGATCAGAAGGTCGGCCGGATCTATCGACTGGCGACGCAGCTTGCTGTCGAAATTGGTGCCGCCGGTGGTGAAGCCACCTGCCTGCAGAACCTGGTAATAGGCAAGCGCCATTTCCGGCACGTTATTGGGGAACTGGTCCGTATCCCAGCCCGACTGGTAGTCGTTACGGTTCATGTCGATCGAACCGAAAATACCATGCGCATTGGCCAGTGCCAGCTCATGCTCGAACGTGTGGCCGGCAAGGATCGCGTGGCCCTGCTCGATATTCATCTTCACTTCATTTTCGAGACCATACTTTTTCAGGAAGCCATAAACGGTTGCAACGTCGTAATCATACTGATGCTTGGTCGGTTCCTGCGGCTTCGGCTCGACAAGGATCGCCCCCTTGAAGCCGATCTTGTGCTTGTATTCGACCACCATGTGCAGCATTCGCGCCATCTGGTCGAACTCGCGCTTCAGGTCAGTATTGAGCAGCGTTTCATACCCTTCGCGACCACCCCACAGAACATAGTTCTCGCCGCCGAGCTTCATCGTGGCGTCCATGCAGGTCTTGATGGTGGCTGCCGAATAGGCAAACACATCCGGATCGGGATTGGTGGCGGCACCCGACATGAAGCGGCGATTGGAAAACAGGTTCGCCGTGCCCCAGAGCAGCTTGACGCCCGTCTCCTCCTGCTTCTTGGCAAAATAGTCGACGATCTCGTTGAGGTTCTTGGTGTTCTCGGCAAAGGTCTTGCCTTCGGGGCGCACGTCGGCATCGTGGAAGCAGTAATAAGGCGCGCCGAGCAGCGAGAACATTTCGAATGCGACATCGGCCTTCAGCTTGGCCTTGTCCATCTCGCCGTCATACCACGGGCGATCGAAGGTCCGGCCGCCAAATGGGTCGCCGCCTTCCCAGGCAAACGAATGCCAATAGGCAATCGCAAAGCGCAGATGGTCTTCCATGCGCTTGCCAGCGACGATCTCATCCGGGTTGTAGAAGCGATAGGCGAGTGGATTGGTGCTGTCCGGTCCCTCGTATTTGATCTTTGAAATATCGCCGAAAAAGCCAGTGCTCATATGCGTTTCCTCCTTGGAAAGTCTCGAAGCATTTTTGATGTACGTACCTCATTTTGAGCCGAAAAATGCATCCGTTCCGGCTCGGATTTCAGGGAGGGGAAGCCCCTCCCTGATGAGATCAGCCGGCAATCGCACGTATTGCAGGATAGGCGGCGCGGTAACGCGCATAGGCGGCTTCATAGGCATCCGTCAGCGCGGAAACCGGCTCGATCGTCGCCTCCGTCTTCGGCGCCGAGCAGACGGACACCGGATCGGCACCTGTCGCAGCAATCAGCCCGAGACGTGCAGCACCGAAGGCAGCACCGAAATCGCCGTCAGCCGGGATATCGACCGGAACGCCAAGCGAGGTCGCAATCGAGGACAGCCAGTAACGCGAGCGCGAACCGCCGCCGATTGCCGTCACGCGGGAAATCGAGGTTCCGGCGGATTTCAGCGCCTCGAGATTGTCCCGGATTGCGAAGGTGACGCCTTCCAGCACCGCCTGTGTCAGCACCGGACGGCTCGACTCGTGTTCAAGGCCGATGAAGGCTCCGCGGATCACCGCATCATTATGCGGCGTGCGTTCGCCGGAAAGATAAGGCAGGAAGGTCACGCCGGTCGGCGCCTTCAGCGTATCGCCGAGTTCGCCCGATAGTTCTGCCGCAGATTTGCCCATCACCTTCGCATGCCAATTGATCGCATCGGCCGCCGACAGGATGACGCCCATCTGGTGCCATGTCTTCGGCAGCGCATGGCAAAAGGCGTGAACCGCGCTCTCCGGCTTCGGCAGGTAGGAACCGTTGGCGGCAAACAGCACGCCGGACGTGCCGAGCGACACAAAGGCCTGACCTTCCCTCACAGTCCCCATGCCGCATGCGGAAGCCGCATTGTCGCCCGCCCCGCCGGCAATGACCACGTCGCCGACAATACCCCATCTGGATTTCAACTCGCCGCGCAGCTTGCCGGCCTGATCCGTCCCCTCGACCAGCGACGGCATCTGCTCCTCGGAAAGATCGGTGGCGGCAAGCAGCTCGGACGACCATTTGCGCGCGCCGGTATCGAGCCAGGACGTACCGGCAGAATCCGACATTTCGGAAATGTATTCGCCCGTCAGCCAGAGGCGCAGATAGTCCTTCGGCAACAGCACCTTGGCGATCTTGGCAAAGATGTCCGGCTCGTTTTTCTTCACCCAAGCCAGTTTCGGCGCGGTAAAGCCGGGAAACACGATATTGCCGGTGATCGCCCGGAAACGCGGATCGGCATCCAGTGCCGCCGCCTCATGGAAGGAGCGCGTGTCGTTCCACAATATGCAGGGACGCAGAACATTGTTCTCGGCATCGAGCAATGTCGCGCCATGCATCTGGCCGGAAAGGCCGATCCCTTTGACCGCTGCAAGCTCTGCCGCATGAGCGGCCTTCAATCCCGCGATCGCTTCCTCGCAGGCGCGGATCCAGTGTGCAGGATCCTGCTCCGACCAGCCCGAATGCGGGCGCGAAACATCGAGCGAACCGCTCGCCGAACCGATGATCGTCTGGTTGCCGTCGATCAGCATCGCCTTGACGCCGGAGGTACCGAGATCGAGACCGAGATACATGTCTTTTCCTTTCATCCAGTCCTTGGGCAGTCTTTTTGTTCAGAGCCATCTTCTTCGGGAGAAGGCCCACGTCAGTCGGGACGAATCCTCAAGGCATATTGTCCTTCAGGAATATGTCGATACGGATACGCTCCTGCGCCGCGATCACCGGCAGGCCGTCCGCCTTGCCTTTCAGCACCCGGATGGCGCTGCGGACCTCATGGCCAGCATCCTGATTGAGTACGGCATCGATAAGGCCCTCGACGAGCGCCGCACGGGTCGTGCGCGTCAATTCGTGGGCCACCACGAGCGGCCGCACCTCGGGCGCGATCTCGCGAACGGCATGTACGATGCCGCGATTGCCGGCACCAAGGCTGTAAAGGCCGATGATATCCGGATAGCGTTGCAGCACTGCCGATACGACATCGGCAGCAAGCGACGGGTCGTCGCGCGCCTCCATGACCGGCAGGACCGAAAGCCGCGGAAAGCTCTCGCCCATCACCGCTGCAAACCCTTCCAGTCTTTCGCGATGGTCACGCACCAGCATCGAGCCTGCAAGCACCGCGATGCGTCCGTCACGTCCCCCGACAAACCGGCCCAGAAGATTGGCAGCCGTTCGTCCCGCCGCATGGTTGTCGATACCGGCAAAATGATCCCGATCCGATCCGGGCAGGTCCGAAACCAGTGTAGCGACGGCAATCCCCGTCTCTTTCAATCGACCAACCGCGGCGTGCACCTCGTCACCCTCCACGGCAACGAATGCGACACCATCCGGCATGTCGGCGGCAATCCGGTCAAGCGCATCCGCCAGCGCCGGCGCATCGAAGGGCGGCACCTCGATGATGCGGATCTGCGTCCGCTCGGCGCCAGAGCGCGAGATCGCGGCGTCCACCTCGTCGCGGATGCCAATCATGAAGGAGTTGTCGTAATTGGGCAGGACGAAGGCGAAGGAATAGGTCCGTCCCTTGGCAAGGTTCGCCGCGGCCACATCGCGCACATAACCAAGGCTTGAGATTGCCTGTTCGACACGCTCGCGGGTCACATGGCGCACGCCCGGCCGTCCATTGAGCACGCGATCGACCGTCGCCAGACTGACGCCTGCACTTCGCGCGATATCATGGACTGTAGGCTTCATGAATTCCTCCGTGAAGCGTCGTAGCTCAGTTTTTGAGGTACGTAAATCAGAAAATTGAAGCGCTGAACACATGCAAGAAAAAAGGGCCACCATCCTGCGATGACGACCCTTTTTTCGGCGGTGGTTTTCGGAAACTCCAGAGCAGCCCGGCGAGAGACGGAGCCGCTCCCATGTGTGATCAGTGACCGCCACCGCCGCGCCCCGTCACTTGCGGAGAAGGTTTTTCGATCATCGCGACGCCCGCCACCATCAGCGCAAACAGCGCAGTCAGAATCAGGAAGACATCACTGAACGACATCACGACGGCTTGCTGGGTCACGAGATTGACCATCTGGCGGATCGCCCCCGTCGCTCCGTCGAGACCGGCAGCATCGAGGTTGGAGGCCATGCTGTTCAACTGGTCGACGGCGGTCGGATTGCCCCAGTCGAGGTGCTCGCGCAGGCGCTCGTAATGTACATCCTGACGGTTCGACAGCACGGTGCTGATGATAGCGAGCCCGACCGCCCCCCCGAGGTTACGGGTCAGGTTGAACAGGCCGGATGCACCGCGGATACGGGCGGGCGGTAGCGTGCCGAGCGCGATATTGTTGATCGGCACCATGCACATCATCAGGCCGAAACCGCGCAGGATCTGCGGAATGAACAGCTCGTAAAAGTCCCAGTCAGCCGTAATGCCGGTCATGATATAGGTGCCGGCACCGAAGCTGGCGAAGCCGAGCACCATCATCGCCCTCAGGTCCATCACGGTCGAAAGCTTGCCGGCGATCGGTGCGGTGAAGAACATAGCCAGACCCGAGACGAACATCGTCTCGCCGATCATCAGGCTGTCATAGTCACGCACGCGGCTAAGATAGACGGGATAGATATAGGTCAGCCCGTAAAGCCCGATCCCCATGACGAAGGAGAAGATCGAACCGAGCGCAAAATTTCGGTTGGCAAAGGCGGTCAGGTCCACCACCGGGAATTCCACCGTGAAGGCACGGTAGAAGAACACCATCGCCCCGAGCACTGAGGCAATCGCGCCGATGACGATGAGATGGTCGTTGAACCAGTCGTTGGAATTGCCTTCCTCGAGAACGTATTCCAGCGCACCGAGGAACACGCCCATAGACAGAAGTCCCCACCAGTCGAACTTCTTGAACAGCGAAAGTTCCGGCTTGTCGAAGTCGATGAAATTCCATGCAACGATCGTAACGATGATGCCCGGCACGATATTGACGAGGAACAGCCAGTGCCAGGAGAAGGCATGGGAAAGATAACCACCGACGGTCGGGCCGATGGTTGGCGCAAGCGTCGCGATCAACCCGATGATCGGCGAGACGATGGCGCGCTTCGATGGCGGGAAGATGGTGAAGGCCGCAGCGAAGACGGAGGGGATCATGCCACCGCCGATAAAGCCCTGGATCGCGCGGTAGACGATCATCTGGTCGATATTCGTCGCCGTGGCGCAGAGCGCGCTGGCTACCGTGAAGCCGGCAGCGGAGGCGGCAAAGAGATAACGCGTCGAGATGATCCGCGCGAGCGTGCCCGACAGCGGGATCATGATCACTTCGGCGATCAGATAGGATGTCTGCACCCAGCCGATCTCGTCGGAGCCGGCAGACAGGCCCGCCTGGATCTCCGACAGCGAGGCCGAGACGATCTGGATGTCGAGGATCGACATGAACATGCCGAGCACCATGGCGAAGAAAGCGATCAGCTTTCTCCGGTCCATAGGCTCATCCGCTGGCATCGCGGCAATAGGCGCCGATCCTGCGGTTGTCGTTGCGCTCCCGGCCATGGGACCACCTCCGCCCTGTCATGAGGGCATTAACTGAAAGCAGGATTACTTCTGCGGTGCCGTGCGCGTGTCGACATCGACAACGACACTCAGTCCCGCGCGCAGCCGACCCGTGTCGAGCGCATCCTGCGGCAGCGAGATCCGCACCGGAACACGCTGGATGATCTTGGTGAAGTTGCCCGTCGCATTTTCCGGCGGCAGCAACGAGAAGACCGAGCCGGAAGCCGGTGAAATCGATTCCACAGTGCCGGTGATCGGGTCGTCGCTATAGGCATCCACATGAACCTTCACCTTGGAGCCCGGCTCCAGATGCTGGATCTGCGTTTCCTTGAAATTGGCGTCGATATAGAGCTGGCGAGTCGGTACCAGCGCCATCAGCCGCTGACCGGGCGACACGAGATCACCTTCCTGAACCGAGCGATTACCGACGACACCATCATAGGGCGCCTTCAGCACCGTGAAGGACAGGTCGCGGGCTGCCTTGTCGCGCTGCAATTCGAGCGTCCGCACGGAGCTTTCGGCCTCGCGGCGCTGGGCTTCGAGAATGGTGATATTGGCCTTGGCCGACTTGATCGCCGCATCGCCGCCGATCAGGTTTGCATTGGCCTGATCGAGCGCCACATTGGCGCTGTCGAGATCGGCGGCCGTGCCGACAGACTTGGTGGCAAGCTCCTGCTGGCGCTTCTGGGTGATTTCAGCACCCCGCACCGCGGCCTCCAGGGCAACCTTCGAAGCCTGCGCCTGCGCAAGACTCGCTTCCGCACCCTCGACCTGCGCATCGATACGCGACAGCGACAGCTTTTCGGTTTCGACCGCGGCATTGGCCTGATCGAGTGCATTCTGATAGTCGCCTGCATCGAGCGTCGCCAGAACATCGCCAGCCTTGACCTGCTGGTTTGCGACCACATTCACCTTGGCGACGAAGGCCGTCACCTTGGGAGAGATCGTAGCGATATCGCCTTCGATATAGGCGTCGTCTGTCGACACCATGAAACGACCACTGGTCCACCACTCATAACCATACCATGCGCCACCGGCCAGAAGTACGAGCACCACAACCGGAAGCACGACACCGCGCTTCTTCTTTTTCTTGGGCGCATCTGCCGTCTGGGCCGGAGCCTGACTTTGCGCCGGCGCAGCAGGGCTGGCTTCGGCCGCAGCCGGGCTTGCGTCCCCCGGCTCCTGCGTCTTGCTCACGTCGATGTCATCGCTTTTTACTGTGCGCAGAGCGCCGGCATTTTTAGAAGCCGTCATAGGTATAACCATCGTTGAAGGAGGTTGAAACCAATCGAACCGATCAGTTCGGAGCGTTGACATAGAGCCTTCCTTGCCACATATCAAGTCCAGATCGAACCGCTCGGTTCGAAAAAAGTCGGAAATGGAAAAAATGACGCCGAAAGGGTTAAAAAAGGTCTCGCTAAAGGAAGCCACCAAGGTTTCCGGACGGTTTGCAGCGGGCGAAGATCCGGCGAAGCGAGAGCAGATCCTCGACGGGGCCAAGCGCGTGTTCATGCGCATGGGCTTCGATGCGGCGAGCATGAACGACATCACCCGCGAGGCAGGCGTCTCTAAGGGAACGATCTATGTCTATTTCGAAAACAAGGAAGATCTCTTCGTAGCGATGGTCGAGGCCGAGCGCGCGGCATTTCTCGGTTCGATAATCATGGTCCTGGCCAAGAGCGAGAACATCGATAAAGGCCTCTACGACTTCGGCGTCACCTTCCTCGAACACATGACCGACGAAAAAGTCGTCACAGCCATGCGCACGGTGCTTGGCGTTCGCGAACGCATGCCGGATCTCTGTTCCCGCTTTTTCCGAGGGCCGCAGAACTTGAGGACGGTCCTGCACGATTATCTTGAGCAGGGTGTCGCCGCAGGTGCTCTTGAGATCGACGATCTCGATCTCGCCGCCGGACAGTTCCTTGATCTCGTCAGCGGCAGCTTCTTCAAATTCCGGCTTTTCGGCATCATGCCACAGCCACCGTCGCGACAGGAAATCGAGCGCGTTATCCGTGGCGCAATCCGCGTTTTCATGGCAGCCTACACTTCAGGTAACAAAGCCGTGACCGCCAAAGCCGTCTGACCGAGACAAATTGTCGCCTTATTGCCTCAACCTCCTCTTGTTTTTGGGAGCGAAGGCCCCAAATGCGGCGGGCATTTACCGCCTTTGATTGAAAACAGGAGATATGGATGGACATTGCAGCGCTCTTAGCAGACCCGGGGGCCTGGGTAGCGCTCGTAACACTCGTGGTCATGGAAGTCGTGCTTGGCATCGACAACCTGATCTTCATTTCCATCCTCACCAACAAGCTGCCGCCTGAGCATCGCGAAAAGGCGCGCAAGATCGGTATCGGTCTGGCGCTGATCATGCGCCTCGGCCTGCTCGGCACGATCGCCTGGATCGTTCAGCTGACCAACCCGATCTTCGAGGTTTTCGGCCAGCCCTTCTCTTGGAAGGACCTGATCCTCATCGCCGGTGGCCTGTTCCTCGTCTACAAGGCGACCAAGGAAATCCACCACTCGGTCGATACCGTCGATCACAAGGAAGATATGGTTGGCGCCGGTTCGGAAGTCGTCCAGATGAGCTTCAGCGCGGCAATCGTGCAGATCCTTATCCTCGACCTCGTCTTCTCGATCGACAGCATCATCACCGCGGTCGGCATGACGCCCCACCTGCCGATCATGATCGTCGCCGTCGTTGCAGCCGTCACCGTCATGCTTCTGGCAGCCACCCCGCTCGCCAACTTCATCGAACGCAACCCGACCATCGTCATGCTGGCACTCGGCTTCCTGCTGATGATCGGCGCGACGCTGATCGCCGAAGGTTTCGGCGTCCACGTGCCGAAGGGCTACATCTACGCCGCCATGGCCTTCTCGGCTTTGGTCGAGATGCTCAACATGTGGTCCAGAAACGCCAAGGCCAAAAACAAGGCCAGGGGCGGCGGCGAGAAGCTGCATTGATCCAACGAAAAGGGCGCCTGAGGCGCCCTTTTTTATTCTCACTTTTTAGCCAACTCTCGATCAAGAACCTTGACCAGTCGACTGTCATCGGCGGTCACATCCGGTGCGAACCGCGCAACCACCTTGCCGTCGCGACCGATCAGGAATTTCTCGAAGTTCCAGACGATCTCCGCATCGTCGGCAACCTCCATGCCATGGCCTCTCAGCCGTTCCTTCATCGGACCGTCACCGGTCGTCGCAACATCCGAGCCGGTGAGCGCCTTGTAGAGCGGATGCTTGTCCTCGCCCTTCACCGAAATTTTCGAGAAGATCGGGAATTTCACATCATAGGTCAGTTGGCAGAACTCGACGATCTCGGCATCCGTGCCAGGCTCCTGGCCCTTGAAGTTGTTTGCCGGGAAGGCCGTGATGACGAAACCTTCGTCCTTCTTGTCCTCATAGAGCTTTTCCAGCCCCTCATACTGCTTGGTCAGGCCGCATTTGGAAGCAACGTTCACCACCAGCATGACCTGCCCTTTGTATTCGGCAAGCGTGGCTTCGCTCCCGTCGGAGCGCTTGACGGGAATGGAAAGAATATCGGTCATGGAAAACTCCTCGGAATGCAAAGCAAAGCAGATGCGCGCCAGCTTAATACGCGCATCCTGCTTGTCCATGGCTCATGCCACTTCGTCGATCAGCACCTGAATAAACCCGCGCGAACAGCGCTCAATACGGCCCATGACCCCGTAAACCTGATTGAGAACATCGGGCGTCAGGGCATGTTGCGGTTCACCGTCGGAGACGACGCGGCCACCGGACAGCAGAACCAGCCGGTCACACCAGCGGCAGGCAAGACCGAGATCGTGCAGAACGGCGATCGAGATGATCCCCTGTTCCTCGGTAATCTCCCGGATCGTCCGCATGACGCGGATCTGGTGGGCGACATCGAGCGCCGAAGTCGGCTCGTCGAGCAGCAGCACCCGCGGCTTGCGCACCAGTGCCTGCGCAAGGCTTGCAAGCTGCCGCTGGCCGCCGGACAGCGAATCCAGCTGCGCCATGGCAAGATGGCTGATGCCGAGCCGATCCAGCACGGCAAGCGACCGCTTCACCGCATCTGGATCACGCGACGAGGCGCGCAACGCTCCGATGGTCGCCTCCAGCACGGTCAGCGCCACCCGCTGCGGCAGCGATTGCGGCATATAGGTGATCGCCCGTGCGCGCTGCGCCGGCGATTGCCGTGTGATATCGGCGCAATCGAGATGCAGCACACCGCCCGCCTTGTGCAGGCCGGCGAGAGACCGCAGCAGCGTCGATTTCCCGGCACCGTTCTGGCCGAGAAACGCGGTGATCGTCCCGCCCGGCATCGCGGCGATGTCGATATCCGTCAGGACTTTTTTCTTGCCGTAACCGGCAGAGAGTTTTTCGACCGACAACATCAGGCTTTCCCCGCCTTGGAGAAGATCAGAGCCAGGAAGAACGGCACGCCGATCAGCGAGGTGACGATCCCGACCGGCATCAGCACACCCGGAACAATCAGCTTGCTCGCAGCCGATGCGAGCGACATGACCAGCGCACCACACAGCATGCTTGCCGGCAGGAAGAAGCGATGATCCTCACCGACCAGAAGACGGGCGATATGCGGGCCGACAAGTCCGATGAAGCCGATCGTGCCGACGAAAGAAACGGACGTCGCGGCGAGAATGCTGACGCGCAGCAGCGAGAAGAACCGCAACCGTGTCACGTCGATACCGAACGAGCGCGCCCGGTCTTCGCCGAGCCTGAGCGCCGTCAGCTTCCAGCAGGCGGCCATCGAGAATGGCACGACGCAGGCCATGACCAGCGCCATGATCTCAAGCTTCGTCCAGGTCGAACGCGTCAGGCTGCCCATGCTCCAGAACACCAGCTGCTGCAGCGCCTCGGCCGAGGCGATGAACTGCATGATCGCAACGAGAGCATTGAAGATGAAGACGAGCGCAATGCCGAACAGAACAAGCGTCTCGACACCCGCCCCGCGCAGACCGGAAAGCGCCTGCAGGAGGAGAACGGAGCCGAAGGCGAAAAGGAAGGCATTGGCGGGAATGAACCATTCCGGCGGCACGCCCGGAATCCCGAGCTGCAGCACGATCGCAAGCGCTGCCCCGAAGGATGCCGCAGACGACACGCCGAGCGTGAACGGGCTCGCCAGCGGATTGTCGAGAATGGTCTGCATCTCGGCACCGGCAAGCGACAGGGAAGCGCCCACGAGCAGAGCCATCAGAGAATAGGGCAGCCGCACGTCGACGACGATCGCATGCGTCCCCCGGCTGACCGTCTCCGGCGCGAAGATCGCGGCCAGAACATCGCTGGGCGAAAGACCGGAAGACCCGACACAGACATCGATCACTGCCGCAGCGCAAAGCGCCACGGCAAGAACGATCAGCATCATCACTTTCACGCGGATCTTGCCATGATAGGCGCGTTCCGCCTCCGCCAGCAGGACCGGCGGATTATGTTCGGCAATACTCACATGAAGCTCCGATACTGAAGGATTACTGCGTTACCGGTGCCGCGGCACCCAGCACGACAGGTGCATCGGGGATCTTGGTGAAGGTCTTGATCAGCGTCGCATAGGTTGCGGCGGGATCGAGATCCTTGAAGGCATCCGGATACATGAAGGTCGCCATGTATTCGAGGCCGACGATGTTATACGGATGGTTGTAGAACTGGTGGTAGAGACCGTAGACGCGACCATCCTGCACAGCCTTCATCGCGGCAAAGCCGTCGCGCTGCTCCAGCTTGCCGAGTGCTGCGGAAACCTGCTCAGGCGTAACGTTGTAGCCGAACGGAGCGGCCGAGTTTTCCGGGTTCGTCCACTGCGAACCGGACATGATGTAGACATCCGGCGGATTTGAGCCGAGCAACGCCTCGAGCGACACCGTACCCGTCTGGCCCGGCAGCAGCTTGGAGCCGATATTGTTGCCCTTCAGCGAGGTGACGAGCTTGCCGAAACCGGTATCCCCATGGGTAAAGCAGCAACCCTCACCCTTGTTGCCGGCCTTGGCTTCGACGAAGACATTCGGATGGGTTTCCTGTTTGCCGATGACCTCGTTCAGATGTGCGAGATGCTCCTTGTAGAAGGACACATATTCGCCGGCTTCCTTCTCGCGGTCGAGAACCTTGCCGAGCACTTCGACGCTTTCCATCGTGTGATCGACCGGCTCTTCCATCACGTCCAGATAGACGACCGGAATATCAAGTGCCTTCAGCTTATCCTCGATGCCGCTTTCCTTGAAGGACTTCTGTGCCCGCATCTGGGCCACGACCACATCGGGCTTGGCGGCGATAACCGCTTCCAGATCGGTTTCGCCATCCTCGGAAAGGCTCATGACCGGCGGCGCCTTGCCGAAAGCCTGGTCCATCAGCTTGGCGGTACCCGGATCGGACTTGACGAAATTGGAGCTCCAGCCAACAACCCGCGCATAGGGGTTGTCGCGATCGAGCAATGCGACGGTCAGCATGTCACGACCGTCTTGCAGAATGATCCGCTCGGGCTTCTTGGCGATCGTCACGCTGCGTCCAGCAACATCGGTGATCGTTGCCGGATAGTCGGTGGCGTAAGCGGTGGATGCACCAAGCGCGAGCGCAAGAGCGGAAAATACGATCGGTCTCATGGGTGTCCTCTGTGTGTCCATTGCATCAGATCTCCTCCCGGTTGCGGACCTACGATCATTTCATGACCAAAACAATCAACTTTCACTTGAAAAACCGCCCCATTTCGACGACCCCACCCAATTCGCAGTAGAATTGTACAAATCGTCGATATCCTGCATCCGCGTTTGAAACGATCCGGCCTCTCGGGCATTATTGCGTCACTCGACACCACTCGCCTCGCCGCACGCATACCCCCGGAGCAGCATGACAACCCAGCAGATCCTCGCCTTCGCCGTCATCGCCGCGATGATGGCCGTTTTCATCTGGGATCGGTTCCGCTACGACGTCGTGGCCTGTTGTGCGCTGGTTCTGGCGGTGGCGCTCGGTGTCGTGCCGACCGACCAGGCATTCTCCGGTTTCTCCGACGACATCGTTATCATCGTCGGCTCAGCGCTAGTCGTCTCTGCGGGGGTCGCCCGTTCGGGTGTCGTAGATCTGGCGATCAAGAAGTTCTTTCCCAATCTCAACACGCTGCACACGCAGCTTGCGCTATTGATGATCGTCGTGGCGGTTCTCTCCGCCTTCATCAAGAATATCGGCGCGCTCGCCATCATGATGCCGGTCGCCTTCCAGTTCGCCAAAAAATCTGGCGCATCGCCGTCGAAATATCTGATGCCGATGGCATTTTCGGCGCTGCTCGGCGGCCTGATGACCCAGATCGGCACCTCGCCCAATATCGTCGTCTCACGCATCCGCGAAGAACTGACCGGCCAGTCCTTCACCATGTTCGACTTCACTCCGATGGGCGTCATACTCTGCGTCGTCGGCATCACCTTCCTGCTCTTCTTCCACTGGCTCGTGCCGAGCCGCACCAAGGAGAACAACTCGATCGAGGAAGCCGTCGAGATCAAGAACTACACGTCGGAAGTAATGGTGACGCCGCAATCTACCGTGCTGGAAAAACGGCTGGGCGAACTGCTGAAGCTTGGTGATGGTGAAGTGATCGCCAACGCCGTGCTACGCGGCACCGCCCGCATGGCGCCATTCCCGGACCTGAGCTTGCGGGAGAACGACGTCGTTCTGCTCGAAGGCCCTTCCAAAGCGCTCGACCGGATCGTTTCCTCGGCAAAGCTGCAATTGTCCGGCAAGCCGCTGACCGGCGAACAGGCGCAGGGCGATATCATTTCGATCGAGGCGATCATCAGCCAGGAATCGCCGCTGAAAGGCCTGTCCGCCAAGGAACTGGCCCTCTCCTACACCCGCGGCGTCAATCTCCTGGCAATCAGCCGCCACGGCGAACGCCTGAAGGAGCGCCTCGGCAGTCTGACGCTGGCCGCCGGCGACGTGATCGTGCTGCAGGGCTCGCGAAAGTCCATGCCGACCATCATGCAGGATTTCTCCCTCCTGCCGCTCGCCCAGCGGGAAGTGCTGCTGGGCACCCGTCGCCGCGCCTATATCCCGCTCATCATCCTTGCGCTCGCCATGACCGCCACCGCCGTAGGCTTCACCCCGGTTCCGGTCGCCTTTTTCGCCGCCGCCCTCGGCATGGTCGTCTTCCGTTGCATACCGCTCACCGATTTCTACAAATCCGTCGACGGGCCGATCCTCGTTATGCTGGCAGCCCTTATCCCCGTCTCCGACAGCCTGCGCACCACAGGCGGCAGCGACCTGATCGCCGGCTGGCTTGGCGAGGTCGCGGCCACCCTTCCCGCCTGGGGCGCGCTCGGCCTCATCCTTATCACCGCCATGGCCGTCACGCCCTTCCTCAACAATGCCGCAACCGTGCTGGTCATGGGCCCGATCGCGGCAAGCTTTGCCACCAATCTCGGCTTCAAGCCGGAAGCCTTCCTGATGGCGGTGGCGATCGGCGCTGGCTGCGATTTCTTGACCCCCGTCGGCCACCAATGCAACACGCTGGTCTTCGGTCCGGGCGGCTACAAATTCTCCGATTACCCGCGGCTTGGCCTGCCGCTGTCCTTCCTGATCATCCTCGTCAGCATTCCGGCCCTGCTCTACATCTGGCCGGTCGGCTGACGCCGGCAAGATTCCGCTACAGCATGTCTCCCGAAAGTGGGCGCCGGTTTCGGGATAAAGACATGCGAAAAACAATGAGCTAAAGCGCGGCAAGCGAATCTGAAAGATCGCGAAGCGCTTTAGCGCCGTTGGGCCTAAAAACCTTGACGCTTGGGCCTGAATATGGCCTAAGCCTGCCCCAATCCCTATTCCCGGAACAGGCTTGGCGCATTCGGTTGCGCCTCGAAATAGAGCAGTACAATGATCAACCCGACCCCACGCGTCCGCATCGCTCCCTCGCCCACCGGCGAGCCGCATGTCGGCACCGCCTATATCGCCCTTTTCAACTACCTCTTCGCAAAGAAGAACGGCGGCGAATTCATCCTGCGCATCGAAGATACCGATGCCACCCGCTCGACACTCGAATTCGAGGAACGGGTTCTGGATGCGCTGAAATGGACGGGTCTGAAATGGTCGGAAGGCCCGGATGTCGGCGGCCCCTATGGCCCCTACCGCCAGTCCGAACGCAAGGACATGTACCAGCCCTACGCGCAGGACCTGCTCGACAAGGGCCACGCATTCCGCTGCTTCTGCACGCCCGAGCGGCTTGAGCAGATGCGCGAAGGTCAGCGCGCTAGCGGCAAGCCCCCGAAATATGACGGCCTCTGCCTGCATCTGACGGCCGAAGAAGTCACGTCGAAAATGGCCGCTGGCGAAAGCTCCGTCGTGCGCATGAAAATTCCGACCGAGGGCTCCTGCGATTTCACTGACGGCGTTTATGGCGATGTGTCGATCCCGTGGGATTCGGTTGACATGCAGGTCCTGATCAAGGGCGACGGCATGCCGACCTATCACATGGCAAACGTCATCGACGACCACCTGATGAAGATCACCCACGTCGCTCGCGGCGAAGAGTGGCTGGCATCGGTGCCGAAGCACATCCTGCTTTACCGCTATTTCGGCTGGGAAGCGCCGGTCTGGATGCACCTCTCCCTGATGAGGAATGCCGACAAGTCAAAACTGTCAAAGCGCAAGAACCCGACCTCGATCTCCTACTACTCGGCGCTCGGCTACCTGCCGGAAGCGCTGATGAACTTCCTGGGCCTCTTCTTCGTGCAGATCGCCGAAGGCGAAGAACTGCTGACGATGGAAGAGCTGACCGAAAAATTCGAGCCGGACGCCCTCTCCAAGGCCGGCGCCATCTTCGATCTGCAGAAGCTCGAATGGCTGAACGGTCGCTGGCTGCGCGAAAAGCTGACGCCGCAGGAATTCGTGGCCCGCACGCTCGAATGGGCCATGGAAAACGACCGGTTGAATCAGGGCCTCCTGCATTCGCAGAGCCGCATCACCAAGCTCGGCGACCTGCCGAACCTTGCAGGCTTCCTGCTCGCCGCCGATGTCGGCCTGACGCCTGCATCCTTCGCTGGCCTGAAGACCTCGCCGGAAGACACGCTGCTTATCATCAACACTGTCCAGGCCGACATCGAAAAGATGATCGAGTGGAATGTCGAGGCGATCGATGCGGAACTGCGCGCAGTGGCCGACAAGCTGGAGAAGAAACTCCGCGTCGTCACCCCACCGCTCTTCATCGCCATGTCCGGCTCGTCCCGCTCGCTGCCGCTGTTCGATAGCATGGCCATTCTCGGCCGCTCTGTCGTGCGCCAGCGCCTGAAGATCGCAGCAACGGTCGTCGCCTCAATGGTGGGCGACGGGAAGTAATATCGAGAGCCGCCGGCAACGGCAGTGCCCTGAAATACCGCAACGAATACAGCCCTTAAAGGCGAACACGATGACCGACACGACAAAGACCGAAACCGCCCTCTCCTCCGACGTCACCGAAGTGCGCGCGCAAAAGCTTGCCAAGCTGCGCGAAACAATCGGTGACGTTTATCCGGCGCATTTCCACCGCACCATGACCAATGCGGAACTGGCTGCGAAATACGAAGCGCTGGAGCCGGACACGGAAACCCAGGACGTCGTCACCGTTGCCGGCCGCGTCTATTCCTCGCGCAATTCCGGCATGTTCATGGACATCCATGATGCCTCCGGCAAGATCCAGATCTTCTCCCACAAGGATGTCACGCCCGAAGAAGCGCGCAACATGCTGCCGCTGATCGATCTCGGGGACATCATCGGCGTCACCGGCACCGTGCGCCGCACCAAGCGCGGCGAGCTGTCGATCAATGCGCAGCAGATCACTATGCTGACCAAGTCGCTCCTGCCGATGCCGGAAAAGTGGAACGGCATTGCCGATGTCGAAATCCGTTATCGCAAGCGCCACCTCGACATCATGAGCAACGAAGAGTCGAAGCTGCGTTTCCAGCAGCGTTCGAAGATCGTCTCCGGCATCCGGCACTTCATGGAGAGCGAAAACTTCCTCGAAGTCGAGACCCCGATGCTGCAGACGGTTTATGGCGGTGCCACCGCCGATCCGTTCAAGACCTTTCACAACACGCTGAAGATGGACATGTACCTGCGCATCGCGCCGGAACTGTTCCTGAAGCGCACGCTGGTTTCGGGCCTCTCAGACAAGGTGTTCGAGATCAACCGCAACTTCCGTAACGAAGGCGTCTCCACCCGGCACAATCCTGAATTCACCATGATGGAATGCTACTGGGCCTATGCCGATTACGAGGACGTCATGGGCCTCGTCGAGCGCCTGTTCGAAACGCTGGCCGTATCGCTGCACGGCACGCCGGATGTGACCTTCGGCGACAAGCAGATCTCCTTCAAGGGGCCGTTCAAGCGCGTGCCGATGCCTGACGCCGTCAAGGAAGCGACCGGCATCGATTTCCTTAGCCTCAAGACGGATGAAGAAGCCCGCGCTGCCGCCAAGGCTGCCGGTTTCGAAGTCGAGAAGGACTGGACCTGGGGCGAATGCCTTGCCTTTATCTTCGAAGAGAAGGTGGAAGGCACATTGATCCAGCCGAGCCATGTCACCCATTTCCCAAAGGACATTTCGCCCTTTGCCAAGGAAGTGCCCGGTGAACCGCGCCTCGTCGAGCGTTTCGAGACCTATTGCAACGCATGGGAAGTCGGCAATGCGTTTTCCGAACTGAACGACCCGGAAGAACAGCGCCGCCGCATGGTCGAGCAGCTGGAACAGGCCCATGCCCGCGGCGAAAAGGACAAGCAGCTCGACGACGAGTTCCTCGACGCGATCGACCAGGGCATGCCGCCGGCCGGTGGCCTCGGCATCGGTGTCGACCGCCTTGTCATGCTTCTGACCAACGCCCCGTCGATCCGCGACGTCATCCTCTTCCCGGCCCGCAAGGCAAAGGCGGATTGAGGAACAGGCACACCAGTCTAGAACAACAAAAGGCGGCTGTAGGGCCGCCTTTTGTATATTCGCTTTTCAGCGAACTTATCTTCCATTCGCCGGCGGTGCTTCATCTGCCGCAGGCGCTGCCTGCTGTGCCCTGAACTTTTCCAGCCATGCGGCACCGGCTGCATCGGCAGCATTTGCACCGGAAGCTGCCGGCTTTGACGCCTCGGAATGCGCACCGGCCTGAGCGGCTTCGGCCTCTGGCTCCGGCTTGCCATCACCCTCGGCTGCCGTTCCCGAATGGATCTCATCAGCAGCATCCGATTTCGACCAGCCCTTGCCGCCCTCGGCGGTTGTTCTCGGCTCACGCGTAGGCTCGGCAGGCGCGGATGCGTGGATGACATCGGCCTTGGCTTCCGTTTGCGCAGGCGCAGCCTTCTCTTCGCCCTGAGACGCAGCATCATGCACGGCAGTGGGCGCCTCTTCCTTCGCGCCGAAAACCATGCCGGTAATCGAGCTCAGGAAACCGCCGCTCTCAGTCGCGGCAACCTCTTCGGCCTTGCCTTCTTCCTTCTTGCCTTCCGCCTGCTTGCCATCAGCACCTTCGGTTGCCGCTGCGGCACCGTGACCTGCAGCCTTTTCGCCACCGGCCGGTGCTCCATGTCCGGATGCCTTGGGATCTGCCTTGGCCGCCGCGCCGCCCTCCGGCAGCGACGGATCGAAACAGTCCGCCTTGTCGGTCAGATGCGCGTCGAGATGCTCGATGTCCTCCAGCGGCAGATCGACCCGCATGCCGTAGAAGTGCCCGTTGGAACTCGGCGCACCATCGAGGTAATAGGCGGAATAATTCTCGGTCTGCGCCCCTGCAGGCATCTTGGACGGATCGGGGATATAGACGACCTGCGCGGCAATCGCCCGGCCGCGCATTCCCGCGGTGTCCTTGGGGCCAGCGCTGTCGATCATTGCCACCTGCACAAGACCGGCATTTTCCTTTTCCTGTACCGCCCGCGCCACGCGCAAGGCAGTCTTCAGGCGCGCAACGCCATCACCACCCTGGTCGCTGGTAACGTATTTGCGTATCCAGATACTGCCGTCACGACGCATCTTTTGCGTCTGCAAGGTCGTGCAGGTCAGGCCGTTAATGTCTTTATAGGAAGGGCCAAGAATCTTGTCGGTTCCGATCAGCACCGCCGCCGAACCACTCGCACCACAAAGAACCAATGCACCGCTGAGAAGGAAAACGAATTTCTTCGACAGCCGGATCTTCATTTGCCAACACCCGGCATACTCAACTCCAGTCACGCAATACAAGTCATGGAACAATGAGGGCATATTCGCCCAATCTTATTGAAGAAGCTTTAAGCGGTTTTGTCAGGCCATCGTTTCAAAGTGGGATTCCAATCTTGTTGCGAATGATTTGCAATAGCGTTGACAGATGGATTTTTTGCCGCTAAGTTAAATTGCGAATGATTTGCAACAGCAATAACGGATCACGAATGTCGTTTTTGAGAATTGCATGCCTCGGTACCGGCCTCCTCGCCGGCCTGATCTCCTTGCCCTTTTCCGCTTTAGCTGAAGGAAAGCCCAAGGTCGTCACCACTTTCACCATCATCGCCGAGATGGCGAAGAACGTCGCGGGCGATGCGGCCGATGTCGAAAGCATCACCAAGCCCGGCGCGGAAATCCACAATTACCAGCCCACCCCGCGCGACCTTCTGCGCGCCCGTGACGCGGATCTCGTCCTGCGCAACGGCCTTAATCTCGAAATCTGGTTCGAACGTTTTCTCAAAAATCTCGGAGATGTGAAGAGCGTCACCGTGTCGGATGGCGTCACCCCCATGTCGATTGCCGGCGGCGCTTATGAGGGCAAGCCCAACCCGCATTCCTGGATGTCACCGGAAAACGCCATCATCTATGTCGAGAACATCCGCAAGGGCCTGACCGAGATCGACCCGGCCAATGCCGAAACCTATGCCGCCAACGCCAAGGCCTATAGCGACAAGATCCGCGCACAGGCCCAGCCGATCCGCGATGAGCTGGCCAAACTGCCGGAAAATCACCGCTGGCTGGTGACCAGCGAAGGCGCGTTTTCCTATCTAGCCCGCGATTTCGGCCTCAAGGAACTCTATCTCTGGCCGGTCAATGCCGACAGCCAGGGCACGCCGCAACAGGTCCGCGCCGTCATCGACGCCATGCGCGAACATGACGTGAAGGTGATCTTTTCCGAAAGCACCGTGTCCGACAAGCCAGCCAAGCAAGTCGCCTCAGAAACCGGCGCCACCTATGGCGGAGTTCTCTACGTAGACTCGCTCTCAGAAGCGGACGGCCCGGTTCCAACCTATCTCGATCTGTTGCGCGTCACCTCTGAAACCATTGCAAAAGGTCTGGCGCAATGAGGATGGGCAAGGCCAAGCCGGTGACGACCGGCATCAGGCTCGACAATGTCAGCGTCGCCTACCGCAATGGTCATACGGCGCTGAAACATGCCAGCTTCGAAGTGCCCAAAGGCACGATCACAGCACTTGTCGGCGTCAATGGCGCCGGAAAGTCTACGCTGTTCAAGGCCATCATGGGTTTTGTCAGGCTGACCGAAGGCTCGGTTGAAATCCTTGGGATGCCCGCCCGCGAGGCTTTGAAAAAGAACCTAGTTGCCTATGTGCCGCAATCCGAAGAGGTCGACTGGAATTTCCCGGTTCTGGTCGAGGACGTGGTGATGATGGGCCGCTACGGCCACATGAATTTCCTCCGCATCCCATCGCGTCGCGACCACGACATGGTCACCGAGGCGCTGAAGCGGGTGAACATGCTGGACTATCGCAAGCGCCAGATCGGTGAGCTTTCCGGCGGCCAGCGCAAACGTGTGTTTCTCGCCCGCGCGCTGGCGCAGGAAGGCCAGGTCATCCTGCTCGACGAGCCCTTCACCGGCGTCGACGTGACAACCGAAGAACAGATCATCGAGCTGTTGAAAGCCCTGCGCGATGAAGGCCGCGTCATGCTGGTCTCCACCCACAATCTCGGCAGCGTGCCGGATTTTTGCGACCGCACAGTCTTCGTCAAAGGCACCGTCATCGCCTATGGCAAGACGGCGGAAACGTTCAACGAGGCCAATCTGGAAAAGGCCTTTGGCGGCGTGCTGCGCCATTTCATCCTTGGCGGCTCCGACCTGCATGACGATGCCGATCCGCGTCGCGTGAAGGTGATCACCGATGACGAACGCCCCTTTGTCACCTATGGCAACGGCACCGAGCAAACCAAGGCGAAGAAAAAGAAGAAGGATGCCACCAGTGCTCCAGACGCTTCTTGAACCCTTCACCTACGGCTACATGCTGAACGCCATTTGGGTCTCGGCCCTGGTAGGCGGCGTCTGCGGTTTTCTCTCCGCCTACCTGATGCTGAAAGGCTGGTCGCTGATCGGCGATGCCCTCTCCCACTCGATCGTTCCGGGCGTCGCCGGCGCCTATATGCTGGGCCTGCCCTTCTCGATCGGTGCCTTCATGTCCGGCGGCCTTGCCGCCCTTGCCATGCTGTTCCTCAACCAGCGCACACGGCTGAAAGAGGACGCCATCATCGGCCTGATATTCACCTCCTTCTTCGGGCTTGGCCTGTTCATGGTGTCTCTGTCGCCAACCTCGGTCGATATCCAGACCATCGTCATGGGCAATGTTCTCGCCATCAGCCCCGGCGACACACTGCAACTCGTAATAATCGGCACCGTCAGCCTCATCGTCCTGACCCTGAAGTGGAAGGACCTGATGGTTGCCTTCTTCGATGAAAACCATGCCCGCACCATCGGCCTCAAACCCGATGCGC
This sequence comes from Neorhizobium sp. UBA3556, assembly GCA_002376235.1. Taxonomy (GTDB): domain Bacteria; phylum Pseudomonadota; class Alphaproteobacteria; order Rhizobiales; family Rhizobiaceae; genus Neorhizobium. Next base: position 1,366,980 of record DFNX01000016.1, read on the forward strand.
TGAAGGTGATGTTCTTCGCCCTGCTCGCCGCCTCCACCGTCGCCGCCATGCAGACGGTCGGCGCCTTCCTCGTCATCGCCATGGTCGTCACGCCGGGAGCCACCGCCTACCTGCTCACCGACCGCTTCCAGCGCGTCATCCTGCTCGCGCTCGGCATCGGTGCCGCTACCAGCTTTCTCGGCGCCTATCTCTCCTACTTCCTCGATGGCGCAACCGGCGGCATCATCGTCGTGTTGCAGACGGCCATATTCCTCGTCGCTTTCGTCTTTGCTCCCAAGCACGGCATGCTCGCCGCCCGCCGTCGGGTAAAGGCATCGCTTGAGGAAGCAGCCCCGGGGAGTGCAAGATGAGCGACACGATCGAACTCCTCCTCTTCCCCTTCCAGATCGACTTCATGCGCACCGCATTTGCGGTGACGCTGATGATCGCGCTGCCGATGGCGATCCTCTCCTGTTTCCTCATCCTCAAGGGCTGGTCGCTGATGGGCGATGCGGTCTCCCACGCCGTCCTGCCGGGCGTCGTCATTGCCTATATGCTGGCGATCCCCTTCTCGATCGGAGCCTTTATCGCCGGCATGGTCTGTGCACTGGCTACGGGTTTCCTCAAAGAAAACAGCCGCATCAAGGAAGATACGGTGCTCGGCATCGTCTTCTCCGGCATGTTCGGCCTCGGCCTCGTGCTCTACGTCAATGTCCAGGCCGATGTGCATCTCGACCACATCCTGTTCGGCGACATGCTCGGCATCCTGCCGCAGGACCTGATCGAAACGACGGTGATTGCGATTGCCGCCACCATCTTCCTCGTCATCTTCCGCAAGGATTTGCTGGTCCATGCCTTCGACGAGCAGCATGCCAAGGCGATCGGCCTGCCGACCCGCCTGCTGCATTACGGCCTGCTCGCCGTCCTGTCGCTGACGGTCGTCGGAGCCTTGAAGGCGATCGGCATCATCCTGTCGGTTGCCCTCCTGATCGCCCCTGGCGCCATCGCCTTCCTACTGACCCGCCGTTTCACCGCCATGCTTTTGACGGCAGTTGCGGTCGCACTCGGCTGCTCGCTCGGCGGCATCTATCTGAGCTTCTTCCTCGATAGTGCCCCCGCCCCCACTATCGTGCTTTTGATGACGATAACCTTCATCGTCACCTTCATTCGCACCATGCTCGCCTCCCGCGCCGCGGCCTGATCAGGTCGCGGGCATATACCCGCTTGCGTAGTAACGGATCCGGGTATATACACGCATCAAGATGTCGAACGATACATGCCACTGCATCCTGTTGCGCAAGGCGACCCGCAAGGTCTCTTCTTATTATGACGAGGCGCTGGCTCCGCTCGGCGTCAATATCGGCCAGTTCAGCCTGCTCAGAAACATCCGCCGGATGGAGCCGGTATCGCTCACTGATCTGGCGCAAAAGGTCGAATTGGATCGCTCGACCGTCGGCCGCAATGCCAAGGTGCTGGAGCGAATGGAGCTGATCGCCATCGGCCACGGCGAGGATCAGCGCGAAGCGGTGCTGACCATCGCCCCGAAGGGCCGCGAAATACTGGAGAAGGGTGCGCCACTCTGGGATGGTGTGCAGGACGATATAGAGGCCCGCCTCGGACACGAAAAAGCACGGCAGTTGCAGGATCTGCTCGCAGAACTCTGATTTTTTTGAACACGATACGGGTATCTACCCGCTAATGCGGGCAAATACCCACAAAAAGCCGCCCCACCCCGGCAGCAAACGAAGGGAACCACGAATGATATCGACAGGCGTTGCCGGCTGGATGGCGGCGAGAAAACTGCATTACGGTTGGGTCGTTGCCGCAACCACCTTTCTAACCATGCTGGCGACCGCCGGCGCCATGGGGTCAGCTGGCGTGATGATCCAGCCGCTGCATCAGGAATTCGGCTGGGATATCGCCGATATCTCCACCGCCATGGCCGTTCGCCTCGTGCTTTTCGGTCTGCTCGGGCCTTTTGCCGCCGCCTTCATGAACCATTTCGGCGTCCGTCAGGTCGTCTCCACGGCGCTGGGCATGATCATGTTCGGCATTGTCGCCTCCTTCTTCATGACCGAGGTCTGGCAATTGCTGCTGCTCTGGGGCGTCGTCATCGGCGTCGGCACAGGCATGACGGCTCTGGTGCTTGGCGCAACCGTCGCCAGCCGCTGGTTTTCCAAGCGCCGCGGTCTCGTCATCGGCTTGATGACCGCAAGCAATGCCACCGGCCAGCTCGTCTTCCTGCCCGTGCTGGCAGCGCTGACCGAAGCCTATGGCTGGCGCACGGCACTGACACTGACCGTCGCCGTGCTTGCCACCACCTTCGTTCTCGTCCTGCTGCTGATGCGTGACCACCCGGCTGATGTCGGCCTGCCCGCCTATGGCGAAACCGCAGTCAACAAGGCTCCGAAACAGGATCACAAGCTTCTCGCCACGCTTCTGTCCCCACTCATCACCCTGAAAAGCGTCTCCGGAAACCCGGTTTTCTGGGTTCTGTTCGGCACCTTCTTCGTTTGCGGCTTGTCCACCAATGGCCTTATCCAGACGCACTGGATCTCGATCTGCGGTGATTTCGGCATGGCGGCGGTCACCGCTGCCGGCACGCTTGCCGTCATCGGCATCTTCGATTTCATCGGTACGATCTTCGCCGGCTGGCTCTCCGACCGTTACGACAACCGCATCCTGCTTTTCTGGTTTTACGGATTGCGCGGCCTGTCGCTGATCTACCTGTCGCTTTCAGGTTTCAGTACGCTTGAACTCTCCGTCTTCGCGATCTTTTACGGCCTCGACTGGGTGGCAACCGTGCCGCCGACGGTCAAGCTCGCCGCGGAAAACTTCGGTCGTGAAAAAGCCGGTCTCGTCTTCGGCTGGGTCTTCACTGGCCACCAGCTTGGGGCAGCCACAGCAGCCTTCGGCGCCGGCTGGTTCAAGAGCGACTACGACACCTACATGCCCGCCCTGCAGATCGCAGGCGTCATGTGCATGCTCGCCGCAGTCTCGGTCATGCTGCTCCGGAAGCCGGCGAGCCCTGCTCCGCTATCGCAGCCAGCCTGATTATTTAGACTCCGGGCCGGCAATCCATGCCGGCCCCGCCTCGCCGAAGCGCTGTCGCCTCAACTCGGCTGTCATTGACATTCTTGAAGGCCTCCAGCGTCAAGCTGACATAAAAGGCGACGATCATCGTCAGCAGCAACACCATCGCCGAGGCGCTGAGCAAGCCCGTATAGGCGTAGAAGGCATCCGTCATCTGTATCTCCAATCCTGTTTTCTTGAATTGAGTTTACCGATCAACATCACCCGCTGATTTCTGTTTCGTTTCAAAATATGTAGGTCTCACCCGATGACGTATCAGGCCGCGCGCTTCGAACCGCCCTGATCGGCCGCAGCCTCCGGCTCGCGGATGCGATTACGCCGGTTGAGCTTGAAGTGATTGACCAGCTCAACCAGCTGCGCCGCACCCGCAGCAAGAGTACGGCTGATCGTCGTCGTCTTCTCCACCATGACCGCATTCTGCTGCGTCATGCGGTCAAGCTGAGAAACGGTGCTGTTGATCTCCGATAGACCGGTTGCCTGCTCCTGCGCGGCGGTAGCAAGAGACTGCACGTTGCTGTCGATCGACGCAACGAAGGTCTCGATCTCGTGCAGCGCCGAGCCGGTCTCGTCCACCAGCCGTACGCCTTCGGTCACTTCGCGCCCCGACTTGTCGATCAGCGTCTTGATTTCCTTGGCAGCGGTCGCCGAGCGCTGTGCAAGTTCGCGTACTTCCTGCGCAACCACGGCAAAGCCCTTGCCTGCCTCACCGGCGCGTGCCGCCTCGACGCCAGCATTGAGGGCCAGAAGATTGGTCTGGAAGGCGATCTCGTCGATCACGCCGATGATCTTGGTGATCTCACCCGAAGCGTCATCGATCCGCTTCATCGCCGTGATGGTTTCCTGCACCACGCTGGACGAGGCCGTTGCTGCCTCCAATGCTTGCCTCACCAGCTTGCGTGTCTCAACCGTGTTGGCCGAAGACGCTCTGACGGTCGAGGTCACCTGCTCAAGCGCCGCAGACGCCTCTTCCAGTGATGCCGCCTGCTCCTTGGTACGAGCAGACATCTGGTCTGCCGCTTCATGCATCTCCTGGCTGGAACCGTTCAACGTGCCGGTCTGCCTCAGGACACCCATCAGCGTTTCCTGGAACGCCCCGATCGAGGCATTGAAGTCGCGCCGCAACGGCTCGAACTCGGAGCCGAACGGAACGTCGATCGTCTGGCGGATGTTGCAGTCCGCAAGACGCCCGAGCCCCGCTCCCAGTTCCTTCACCACGATCACGCGCTCGGAAACATCCGTCGCGAATTTCACCACCTTGAACACGCGGCCGCTGTCGTCGATGATCGGGTTGTAGGAGGCCTGGATATAGATCGGCTCGCCCTTCTTGTTGACCCGGGTAAACTGCCCGGTCGAGAAGCGGCCCGCTCCAAGCTCGCGCCAGAACTGCTTGTATTCGGCGGAGCGCGCATAATCCGGCTCGCAGAACATCGAATGGTGTCGCCCGACGATCTCACCCGGTTGATAGCCCAGCGCATTGAGGAAATTCTCGTTCGCCGTGATGATCTCGCCTTCCGGCGTGAATTCGATCACCGCCTGCGCCCGGGAAAGCGCCTCCAGCTTGCCGCGGTTTTCAAGCGCATCCTTGCGCGACGCGGTGATATCCGTGGCGATCTTCACCACCTTGTAGGGCTTGTTACCTTTGAAAAGCGGATTGTAGGAAGCCTCGATCCAGACCTCGCGGCCACCCTTGCCGAAACGCTTGTATTTGCCCTGGTCGAGCTTGCCCTTGGCCAGCCCCGCCCAGAAGTCGGCATAGTCCTTCGACGCGGCATCGGCCGCATCGACAAACATGCGGTGGTGCTTGCCGACAATCTCGGACAGCGAATAGCCGACCGTCCGGCAAAAATTCTCGTTGGCGGTAAGGATGATGCCGTTGAGGTCGAACTCGATGATCGCCTGCGAGCGATTGAGCGCCTCGATAAGGGCTGCATTGGATTGGATGTGGCCGAAAGGCAAACCGACCATGGATATCTCCGCTTGGCTAATTTTGCGGCAAGACTATCCACCTTTAATAAAGTTTAAGTTAATTAAGCACTTGATCGCATTCAACTTTACGGTGTCTAGAGGAGCAACATTCGTCACAACCGGAAGGCTATTCGCCCATGAAAAAGGCCCGCCTTGCGGCGAGCCTCCAATGCTTTGGCAGTGGTTCTTCTGATCAGGCGGCAGCGAGCTGCAGCTCCTTGCTGACAAGGTTGCGAAGCGCAATCAGATCCTTGTTGAAGAGACGAATACCGTCCGAAAGCTTTTCGGTCGCCATCTGGTCTTCGTTCAGCATCCAGCGGAAGGTCTTCTCATCCATCTTGATCGGAGCGACGGCTTCGAACTTCTCCGGCGAAAGCTTGCGTTCCAGCGTACCCTCGGCCTTGTCCAGCTCGTCGAGCAGGTTCGGCGCGATCGTCAGGCGATCGCAACCGGCCAGCGCTTCGATCTCGCCCGTGTTACGGAACGATGCGCCCATGACGATCGTGGAGATGCCGTTTGCCTTGTAGTAGTTGTAGATCGAGCGAACAGAGACGACGCCCGGATCCGTTTCCGCCGTGTAGTCCTGTCCGGTCGACTTCTTGTACCAGTCGAGAATACGGCCGACGAAGGGCGAGATCAGGAATGCCTTGGCATCTGCGCAGGCAACAGCCTGGGCATGCGAGAACAGCAGCGTCAGGTTGCAATCAATGCCTTCGGCCTGCAGCACTTCGGCAGCCTTGATACCTTCCCAGGTGGAAGCAAGCTTGATCAGGATGCGTTCACGCTCGATGCCACGTGCCTTGTAGGCGGCAATGATGTCATGCGCCTTCTTGATCGAAGCTTCTGTGTCGAAGGAAAGATCGGCATCGACTTCGGTCGAGACACGGCCCGGCACGATACCGGCAAGGGCAGCACCGACATCGATCGCCAGACGGTCGGCAACGGCCACAGCAATAGCCTCTTCATTGCCGCCCTGTTTGCGACCCCACGCAACCCCTTCCTTAACCTTGTCGGCAAAGATCGACGTACCGATCGCCTTCAGCACGATGGAAGGATTGGTGGTGCAATCGACCGGCTTGAGGCGGGCAACGGCCTCGATGTCGCCAGTGTCGGCGACGACGGTGGTCATGGAACGAAGTTGCTCTAGTTTTGACGTCATCCGAATGGTCCTCACTAATGGCTGTCGGTGCTGGAGGCACCGATTTTGCTCCTCTGGCATGTTATTTAGATAACATCCGCGGAAGGTAAAGAAGTCAAGACATTTGTCCTTCTCAATTGACATATGTTCCAATGAAGACGATATCATGACCGGACGCGCAGGAATTGCATATTCCGCTTATCGGGAGGATTGAGCGCCTTGGCCAGATTGAGACGCGAAAGCCATACGACCTATTCCGACGCGACCTCCCAGAGGCTGCGCGCTGCGTGGCTTTATTACAATCAGGGCCTCACACAGAAGGATGTGGCAGAGCGATTGGGTGTCAGCCGCTCGACCGTCATCCGCATGCTCGACGAGGCCATGAAGCGCTCCGAGGTGCAGATCTGGATTTCGGAAGGCGTGGAAAGCTGCGTCGAACTCGCAATCCAGCTGGAAAAGGCCTACGGGCTGGATGAGGCCGTGGTCGTCCCGACACCACGCAACAGCAGCGCCGATGCTCTTGCAGGTGCGGTCGGCCTCGCACTCGGGCAGTTTCTCTCCGATGTCATCCAGGACGACATGACGATCGGCGTCGGCTGGGGCCGCACCATGACAGCATCGCTTTCCAGTTTCCGTCCCGCGCGCCACAATAATGTGAAGGTCGTTTCGCTGCTCGGCGGCATCGTCGCCGTCCACCAGACGAATCCGATCGACTTCACCTGGCGTTTCGCCGGACAGCTTGGCGCCGAATGTTATATGTTCCTGGCGCCTCTTCTCGTCGATACAGTCGCCACCAAACGCGCCCTGATCGACAAATGCGGCCTCGACACCATTTACAACCTTGCCGAGAACCTTGATCTCGCAGTCGTCAGCTGCGGCGATATTGGCCCGCATTCCACCTCACTGTCGGAAGGCTTCATTTCGAAGAACGAACTGGACCGTCTCATCGCCTCCGGCTGCGTCTGCGATACGATGTTCAATTTCCTCGATGAAGAAGGCCGCTCCGTCGACCACGCCCTGAATGAGCGCGTCATGTCGATCGATCTCGACACCCTGAAGAAGGCCAAACACATCGTTCTTTCCTCCGGCGGCTCCCACCGCGCCGTCGCCATTCGCGCCACCATCCGGCGCATCGGCTGCAACACGCTGATTACCGACGAGACGGCGGCAAAGGAATTGCTTCAGCTCGCCGCATCGCAACCGGCGACCGCGCCGGAAAGCTGATAATCTCCCGCACCGCTTTTCGTTGGATGCAGCCGAATGACTTTTGCCAAGTGTTTGACAGAAGGTCAGAAAAAATGGCAGCAAATTGGAGGAGGAGATTTCTGCCATGGCAAAACGGTCTGACACCCAGGGACGTCTGGATGATGCAGCAAGGGCTGGCTGGCTCTATTACGTCGCTGGTCGCACCCAGGACGAAATAGCCGCCGCCATGGGAATTTCCCGGCAATCCGCACAGCGGCTCGTCTCGCTGGCGGTAGCGGAACGCCTGATCAAGGTCAGGCTCGACCATCCGATTGCCGCCTGCCTTGAACTGGCCGAACGGCTCAAGCAGAAATACGGGCTTCGCCACGCCGAAGTCGTGCCAAGCGACCCGTCCGGATCGTCCTCCACAACAGGCATTGCCGAAGCTGCCGCCGCCGAAATCGAACGCTGGCTGAAGCAGCCGGAGCCAATCGTGCTTGCCATCGGCACAGGCCGCACGCTGAAGGCGGCTGTCGATCAACTGCCGTCGATGGAGTGCCCGCAACACCGTATCGTCTCGCTTACCGGCAATATCGGCCCGGACGGCTCAGCCGCCTTCTACAACGTCATCTTTTCCATGGCCGATGCCATTAAGGCGCGCCATTTTCCCATGCCGCTTCCGGTTCTCTGTTCGTCGGCGGAAGAGCGCGTGACGCTACACGATCAGGCGCTTGTCCGCTCGACTCTGGCGCTTGGTGCAGAGGCTGCAGCGACCTTCGTCGGCATCGGCGAACTGGGCGTCGATGGCCCACTCTGCGTCGATGGCTTCCTTGGCCGCGAAGAAATGCAAACTCTCGTCGAAAATGGCGCAGCCGGTGAAATCTGCGGCTGGGTCTACGATCAGCAGGGGCGACTTCTCGACAACGCCGTCAATGAGCGCGTCGCCAGTGTCCCGATCCCCTCGCGCTATACAAGTGCGGTCATCGGAATCGCGCAGGGGCAGCGCAAGATCAAGGCCATCGCTGCGGCGCTGCGAGGCAAATTGATCAATGGCATTATTACCGACGAAGCCTCTGCCGAGCAGTTGCTCCGCCTGTGAGCAAAAATTTCAACGCATAAAATCAATAACTTAAAACGTTTCAATCGCAGTGCAGCGACGAATCCGTGTTGACTTCTGTCAGTTACTGATAGGTAATTGCCCACGAGCAAAGCGAATGCTCGCCAACATCTTCTCGGGAGGAAGATATGACATTGAAGACTTTTTTGCTGGGCGCCTGCTCGGCGCTGGCCTTCGTTGCCACCACGGCATCGGCTGAAACCCTCACCATCGCGACAGTCAATAACGGCGACATGGTCCGCATGCAGGGCCTCACCTCCGAATTCACCAAGGCAAACCCGGATATCGAAGTGAACTGGGTTACGCTGGAAGAAAACGTCCTGCGCGAGCGCGTCACCACCGATATCGCCGCCAATGGCGGCCAGTACGACATCGTCACCATCGGCAACTACGAAGTTCCGATCTGGGCCAAGCAGCAGTGGCTTCTGCCGCTCGAAGGCCTCGGCGACAAATACGACATGGATGACCTCCTGCCGGCTATCCGCGGCGGTCTGTCTGTTGAAGGCAAGCTCTATGCCGCGCCGTTCTATGGCGAATCCGCCATGATCATGTACCGCACCGATCTCCTGGAAAAAGCCGGCCTGAAGATGCCGGAAAGCCCGACCTGGGAATTCATCGCAGACGCAGCGAAGAAGATGACCGACCGCGGCAACGACATCAGCGGCATCTGCCTGCGCGGCAAGGCTGGCTGGGGCGAGAACATGGCTTTCGTGTCGGCCCTCAACAACTCCTTCGGCGGCCGCTGGTTCGACGAAAACTGGAAGCCCCAGTTCGACCAGCCGGAATGGAAGGCCTCGCTTGCTTTCTACGCCGACCTGATGAAGGAAGCCGGTCCGTCCGGCGCGTCGTCCAACGGCTTCAACGAAAACCTGACGCTGTTCCAGCAGGGCAAGTGCGGCATGTGGATCGACGCGACCGTCGCCGCATCCTTCGTCTCGAACCCGAAGGACTCAAAGGTTGCCGACAAGGTCGGTTACGCGATCTTCCCGTCCAAGGAAGGCGTCAAGAACCACGGCAACTGGCTGTGGTCGTGGAACCTTGCCGTCCCGGCATCCTCCAAGAAGGCTGAAGCCGCGCAGAAGTTCATCTCCTGGGCAACCAGCAAGGAATACACCCAGCTCGTCGCTTCCAAGGAAGGCTGGGCAAACGTTCCTCCGGGCACGCGCACCTCGCTCTACAACACCGAGGACTACAAGAAGGAAGCAGCCTTCGCCGCTCCGACGCTCGCCGCCATGCAGGCTGCCGACATCACCAAGCCGACCGTCAAGCCGGTTCCCTATACGGGTGGCCAGTTCGTCGCGATCCCTGAATTCCAGGCTCTCGGCACCACGGTCGGCCAGCTCTTCTCGGCGGTCATCGCCGGCCAGTCCACAGTCGACGACGCGCTTGCCGCCGCCCAGGCAACGGCAACCCGCGACATGACCCGCGCCGGCTACATCAAGTAAGGGATTTCCTCCCAAGGATAAGGGTTGTCCGGCATATCGCCGGGCAGCCCGCCTCAAGTGGAAACCAGAACGACCAGAAGCCGCGCCTCTCGTCGTATCCGCAAGCTACCCTATAAAAACAAGATCGTGCTTCCAGGCTGACGTTCGTCAAGAGCGCAATGCCGGCAATGAGAGCGCAACGCTCCGGGGAGGGTTTTAGAGATGGCAACGCAGAATACCAGGACGTTGGCACGCCTTATGATGGCGCCCTCCGTCATCCTTCTACTCGTGTGGATGATCGTTCCCTTGGGAATGACGCTGTACTATTCGTTCCAGAACTACAACCTGCTGACACCACAGAATGTGAGCTTCGCAGGCTTCTTCAATTACCAGTATTTCTACACCGACCCGGCCTTCTTCCAGTCGATCTGGAACACGTTGTTGCTGGTGCTCGGCGTGCTCGCCATCACGGTCATCGGCGGCACGGCGATAGCGCTTCTGATCGACCAGCCGATTTTCGGCCAGGGAATCGTGCGCATCCTCGTCATCTCGCCCTTCTTCGTCATGCCCCCGGTCGCAGCCTTGATCTGGAAGAACATGATCATGCATCCGGGCTATGGCGTGTTTGCCGATATCGCCAAGTTTTTCGGGGTACAGCCGGTCGACTGGTTTGCCCAGTTTCCGTTGTTCTCGGTCATCATCATCGTCGCCTGGCAATGGCTGCCATTCGCAACGCTCATTCTCCTGACGGCCCTCCAGTCGCTCGACAGCGAGCAGAAGGAAGCCGCCGAAATGGATGGCGCCAATGCAGTCAACCGCTTCGTCCATCTGACGATCCCGCATCTTTCGCGCGCCGTCACCGTCGTCATCCTGATCCAGACGATCTTCCTGCTCGGCATCTATGCGGAAATCCTCGTCACCACCAATGGCGGCCCGGGTTACGCATCGACCAACCTCACCTTCCTGATCTATCGCACGGCCCGTCTCGGTTATGACGTCGGCGGCGGTGCGGCAGGCGGTATCATCGCAGTCGTTCTCGCCAATATCGTCGCCATCTTCCTGATGCGCGCCGTCGGCAAGAACCTGGACAAGTAGGAGAGACGATCATGGCTCGCAAGACAACAACCGGAGCAAAGATCGGCTGGACCATCGCCGCATGGGTCGTGGCGGTCCTCATCTTCTTCCCGATCCTCTACGCGGTCATCACCAGCCTGAAGACGGAGCAGGAAGCCATTGCCGGCTTCTCGCTCATCCCGTCCGGCACGTTCGAGAACTACGTCACGGTTCAGACGCAGCGCGACTACTTCAAGCCGTTCATGAACTCGGTGATCCTCTCGGTCGGCTCGACCATCCTGGCGCTGATCATCGCCATCCCCGCCGCCTGGGCGATGGCCTTCGCCCCGACCCGTCGCACCAAGGACATCCTGATGTGGATGCTCTCCACCAAGATGATGCCGGCGGTCGCGGTTCTTCTGCCGATCTTCATCCTGTTCCGCAATTTCGGCCTGCTCGATACCCGTATCGGCCTGACCGTCATGCTGACGCTGATCAACCTGCCGATCGTCGTCTGGATGCTCTACACCTACTTCCGCGAAATTCCGGGCGAAATCCTGGAAGCGGCGCGCATGGACGGTGCTAGCCTCTGGAAAGAGATCGTCTACGTGCTGACCCCGATGGCGGTGCCGGGCATTGCCTCGACCCTGCTCCTCAACATCATCCTTGCCTGGAACGAAGCATTCTGGACCATCCAGCTGACGACCACCAATGCGGCGCCGCTGACGGCCTTCATCGCCTCCTTCTCAAGCCCGCAAGGCCTGTTCTGGGCAAAGCTCTCGGCAGCCTCGACCATGGCGATTGCGCCGATCCTCATCCTCGGCTGGTTCAGCCAGAAGCAACTCGTTCGCGGCCTCACGTTTGGCGCGGTTAAGTAAGGAATTCTGATCATGGGCAGCATTACCCTCAAGAACGTCCAGAAACACTTCGGCGAAGCCAAGGTCATTCCTTCCGTCGATCTGGAAATCAAGGATGGCGAATTCGTCGTCTTCGTCGGTCCCTCTGGCAGCGGCAAGTCCACGCTTCTGCGCCTCATCGCAGGCCTTGAAGACCTGACCGGCGGCACGATCACCATTGACGGCAAGGACGTAACCGAAGCGGCCCCCGCCCAGCGCGGCCTTGCCATGGTCTTCCAGTCCTATGCGCTCTATCCGCATATGAGTGTCAGAAAGAACATCGCCTTCCCGCTGAAGATGGCGAAGATGGAACAGGCAAAAATCGACAAGAAGGTCGAAGACGCCGCCCGGGTCCTCAACCTCACCGACTATCTCGAACGCCGCCCCTCGCAGCTTTCCGGCGGCCAGCGCCAGCGCGTCGCAATCGGCCGCGCCATCGTTCGCGAACCCTCGGCCTTCCTATTCGACGAGCCGCTCTCCAACCTTGATGCAGCGCTGCGCGGCACGATGCGCCTCGAAATCAGCGATCTTCACAACCAGCTTAAGACGACGATGATCTACGTCACCCACGACCAGATCGAGGCCATGACCATGGCCGACAAGATCGTCGTCCTCAATCGCGGCAATATCGAACAGGTCGGCTCCCCGATGGAACTGTACCTCACGCCGCGCAACCTGTTCGTGGCGGGCTTCATCGGTTCGCCGCGAATGAACCTGATCACCGGCGACTATGCAAAATCCAAGGGCGCCACGACCGCCGGCATCCGTCCCGAACATCTGACGCTGTCGAAGGAAAGCGGCACATGGAAGGGCAAGGTCACCGTTGCCGAACATCTCGGCGCCGACACCTTCCTGCATCTCGATGTCGAAGGCATCGGTCAGATGACTGCACGCGCCAGCGGTGAGTTCGGCGCGCATCACGGCGACACAGTCTACCTGACGCCGGATGAGACAAAACTGCACCGTTTCGATGACAAGGGCCTCGCTATCAAGGCCTGATTGATCCTACCGGCCTGACCAAGCAGGCCAACCGGAGTATGAAAAATGACTGTGAAGCTTTCGTTGGCAAGCCTCAAGGATGCCGCTGCGACCGCTGGCGTGCCGAATTATGACCCGAAGACACTGACGCCGGGCATTATCCATTTCGGCGTCGGCAATTTCCACCGCGCCCATCAGGCGGTCTATCTCGATGATCTGTTCAACACCGGCAAGGGCCACGACTGGGCGCTAATCGGCGCCGGCGTGCTGCCGTCCGATGCCGCCATGCGCGACAAGCTCAAGGCGCAGGATTACCTGACCACCGTCGTCGAGCAGGACAACAACAAGACCGGCGCCCGCGTCACCGCGCCGATGATCGACATCATCGCGCCCGACCAAAAGGATGCGCTGATCGAAAAGCTTGCCGATCCGTCGATCCGCATCGTCTCGATGACGATCACAGAAGGCGGCTATTTCATTGACGCAGCCGGCCACTTCAACCCGGCCCATCCGGCCATGGTCGAGGACGGCAAGAACCCGACCACGCCGAAAACCGTCTTCGGCCTCATCCTTGCCGGCCTGAAGCTTCGCCGCGAGCGCGGCGTGCAGCCCTTCACCATCATGTCCTGCGACAACATTCCCGGTAACGGCCACGTCACCGAGAACACCGTCATCGGCCTCGCCAAGATGTCGGATCCGGCCTTTGCCGAGTGGATCCACGCCAATGTCGCCTTCCCGAACTCGATGGTCGACCGCATCACCCCGGCCACAGGCCAGCGCGAAGTCGACATCCTGAAGAACGACTTCAACATCGACGACAACTGGCCGGTCTTCTGCGAAGAATTCAAGCAGTGGGTCATGGAAGACAACTTCCCCGCCGGTCGCCCGGCGCTGGAAGAAGTCGGCGTCCAGTTCGTCCCCGACGTCGCGCCTTACGAGCTGATGAAGATCCGCATCCTGAATGGCGGTCATGCAACGATCGCCTATCCGGGCGAGTTGCTCGACATCCATTTCGTCCACGAAGCGATGGAACACCCGCTGATCCGTGCCTTCCTTGCCAAGCTCGAGAAGGAAGAGATCATCCCGATCGTACCACCAGTACCGGATACCAATCTCGACGAATATTTCGACCTGATCGAGCGCCGCTTCCTTAACCCCAAGATCGGCGACACCATTCCGCGCCTCGCGCAGGACGGTTCCAACCGCCAGCCGAAATTCATCCTGCCCTCGACCCGCGATCGCCTCGCCCAGGGCAAGGATATTATCGGCCTGTCGCTGGTCTCGGCCCTCTGGTGCCGCTACTTCGCCGGCACGTCGGACAGCGGCCGCAAGATCGTCTTCAACGACGCGAGCGCCGAGAAACTGCAGGCCGCAGCGATCAAGGCCAAGGATGATCCGGACGCCTTCCTGATCTTCGATGAGATTTTTGGCGAGGTTTCCGGCAACGAACTGTTCCGCAAGCGTTTCGCCCACGCATTGAAGACGCTATGGGCAGAAGGAACTGCAAAGACCCTGCAGCTCTATCTCGACGACAAGCTGGTTCAGGAATGAGGTGAAACGTGACGGATAAGGCAAGCTCGAGCACTGGCCCATTGGTGATCTTCGACTGCGACGGCGTGCTCGTCGACAGCGAACCGCTTTCGGTCCGGGTTCTGGTCGAAGCGCTTAACCGCCACGGTATCGATATGGCCGAGGAGGAAGCCTATCAGCGCTTCCTCGGCCGCAGCCTTGCCACCATGCGGCAGGTGATGGATGAGGAATATGATTTCCACACCGGGCCTGAGTTTCTCGAAACGCTGCGGATCGATCTCTACGATCTGTTCAAGACCGACCTCAAGCCCATTCCGGGCATAGCGGAAACGCTGGACGCGCTGGCTCTCCGGAACCTGCCCCGCTGCGTTGCCTCTTCCAGCCAGCCGGAACGCATCCGCCTGTCGCTCGCCATCACCGGCATTCTCGACAAGCTGGAACCGCATATCTTCAGCGCCGCCATGGTGAAGAACGGCAAGCCCGCCCCCGATCTCTTTCTCTACGCAGCCGACCAGATGGGCGTTACACCGGAAAACTGCATCGTCATTGAGGACAGCCCCGCCGGCATCGAAGCTGCCCAGCGCGCCGGCATGACCGTCTTCGCCTTCACCGGTGGCTCACATGCCGCTGTCCCCGGATATCGTGAACGGATCGACGCACTTTCGCCCGATCTCATATTTGACGCCATGCCGGATTTGCTCCACCTTGTAAAAAACCACATGGAGGGTCGCGGAAGACCATCTTCCCAGCGTGCGGTCTGACCGTCATTGAGGAAGCGTTTGCCGCGAGCGGTACAGGGACAGGAAACAGATCTGCATGCGTGACCATCTCGTTGCGGTCGATATCGGCACGACCAGCGCGCGTGCCGGCGTTTTCGACAGCGGTGGCCGAATGCTCGCCAAGGCCAAACATCCGATCCGGATGTTCCGCACCAATGAAAACCATGCCGAACACTCCTCCGAGGATATCTGGGCCGCAACCTGCCATGCAGTGAAGGCCGCGATGAGCGAAGCTGCAGTTGCTTCATCCAGCATCGCCGCCATCGGCTTCGACGCCACCTGCTCGCTCGTGATGCGGGACACCAATGGCAAGCCTCTTTCCGTCTCCACCACGGGCGCTGCTGAACAGGATACGATCGTCTGGCACGATCACCGCGCTATCCGCGAGGCCGACGAGCTCTCTACCTCCGGGCACCATGTTCTGGATTTCTCCGGCGGCTCTCTGTCACCGGAAATGGAAATGCCGAAGCTGAAATGGCTGAAAGAGAACCGGCCGGAAAGCTGGAAAAAATCCGGTTTCATCCTCGATCTTGCCGATTTCCTCACCTGGAAGGCAACCGGATCGGCGGAGCGCTCCCGCTGCACAGTCACCGCCAAATGGAACTATCTGGCGCATGAAAAGCCTGGCTGGAAAAGCGACTATCTGAAGCTTGCCGGCCTCGAAGATCTGAAGGAAAAAGCCGGCTTGCCGGAAGGCGCGGCAGAGGTCGGCACCAGCCTCGGCAGATTATCGAGACAAGCCGCCGCCGAGCTCGGTCTCGATACCGGGGTCGAAGTCTCTCCCGGCTTGATCGACGCCTATGCCGGTGCCTTCGGCGCGCTTGCAGGTGCCGCCAGCGAAACGAACCTCGAAACCAGCGTCGCACTGATCGGCGGAACCTCCAGCTGCATCGTCGCCTTCTCGCGCGATCCGAAACCCGGCCGCAGTCTCTGGGGTCCATATTACGAGGCCGTTCTGCCCGATCACTGGCTGGTCGAGGGCGGCCAGTCGGCAGCAGGCGCCCTTCTCGATCATATCGTCCAGATGCATGCCGCCGGTGGCGAACCGACCGCTGACCTGCATGGCCGTATCATCGCCCGCATCGCCGAGCTGCGCGCCGGGACAGACGGCGATATCGCCCCCAATCTGCACATCCTCCCGGATTTCCACGGCAACCGCTCGCCGCTCGCCGATCCGCATGTGCGCGGCGTTATCACCGGACTTACCCTTGACACATCCTTCGATGGCCTGTGCCGCAGCTACTGGCGCAGTTGCGTGGCGATCGCGCTCGGCATCCGCCATATCCTCGATACCATGGTCGGCTTCGGTTATCGTTTCGAAACCCTGCATGTCACCGGCGGCCATGTGAACAATCCGCTGTTGGTCGAGCTCTACGCCGATGTCACCGGCTGCCGGGTCGTGGTGCCGCAAACGAGCGATGCCGTCCTGCTCGGCACTGCCATGACCGCCGCCGTAGCCGGCGGCCTGCACTCATCCCTGTTCGCCGCAGGTTCGGCAATGCAGGCGAATGGCACCGAATATCTCCCCGATCCGGCCCGCAAGACAGCCTATGACCGCGATTACCGCCGCTTCCTCACCATGGTCCGCCATCGCGAGGAATTGCGCGAACTGGCCTGAGCTATCACATGGCCAAGGCCGGCCCGGTCACTTCCGGGTCTTGTCCTGTGACACATCCCCCTCACCCGGCAGCGGATCGAAAAACAGATAGAGCCCGCTGATCAGCCCGTCGCGTGCGATGATGAAATCGGTCCCCGCATAGGCCGGTGGCTCACCGGGCGCACCGGAAACCCACCGCACCCTGCCGGCAGTCTCATGCAGCACTTCCGCCGGACCGAGTTCACGATATTGGAAATCTGGATGAGAAGCCCGGATCACGCCGGCAATCCGGGCAATTTCTTCCGGTCCACGATAGATCGCGCTTGGCTCGTGAAACTCCGCATCCGGCGCAAAAATCTCAGCCGCAACCGTCTGGCGGCGCTGATCGTCCGACTCGCCGAAAACCTCCTGCAGATTGCGCTTCAGCAATGTCGCTATGTCGTACGTCATCGTCCGTCTCCTTGAGAAAGCCACGCGTCCCTCAAGGACGCGCGGGTGAGCTTCAACGGTCAAATCATTTCGTCGGTCAGATCTGCACCTGGCCACCATCGACAAACAGTTCGACGCCATTGACGAAGCTTGCATCATCGGAGGCAAGGAACAACACCGCCTTTGCGATCTCTTCCGGCTGGCCGACACGACCGGCGGGAATGAGGCCGGCGAGATAATCCTTCGTGCCCTCAGCCGTCGCACCGCCGCCGAACAGCTCGTTCAGGCCGGCCGTGTCAGTAACGCCGGGGCTGACTGCATTGACGCGAATATGCCGTTCCTTCAGGTCGAGGATCCAGTTGCGGGCAAAGCTGCGGATCGCGGCCTTGGTGGCGGAGTAAACGCTGAAGGCAGGCGTGCCGGAAATGCTGGTGGTCGAGGAGGTCAGCACGATCGAGCCGCCATCGCGCATCAGCGGCAGCGCCTTCTGCACGGTGAAAAGCACGCCCTTTACGTTGCTATCGAATGTCGACTGGTAATGCTCCTCGGTGATCGAACCGAGTGCTGCGAATTCACCGCCACCGGCATTGGCGAAGACGACATCGATATGTCCATGCTTCTGCTGTACAGCGTCATAAAGCCGGTCGATATCGGCAAGCTTGCCCATGTCGCCTCGCACGCCGGTCACACGGCCACCGATCGCGTTCACAGCAGCGTCGAGCGCTTCCTGACGACGGCCGGTGATGAACACCGATGCCCCCTCGCCTGCAAAGGCCTTTGCCGTGGCAAGCCCGATACCGCTCGTACCGCCGGTTACGATGACGATCTTGTTTTCAAATCTTGCAGACATTGTCTTTTCTCCTTTGATCTTGCGGTTTGTTTTCCGCTGGATGAAAGATGCATTCGGAACGCTGTGATCGAAAGTCGGCAATATCGACACTCATCGTTCCATATGGAGAACGATGATGCGGCTTGACTTGAATGACCTCGTCTATTTTGCCGAAGTGGTTGCCCATGGCGGCTTTGCCCCTGCCGGGCGCGCGCTGCGCGAACCGAAATCCAAGCTCAGCCGCCGCGTGGCCGGGCTGGAGACGCGGCTCGGCGTGCGCCTGATCGAACGATCGAGCCGCCGTTTTAGGGTAACGGATGTCGGGCAGGTCTTCTATCAGCGCTGCAAGGCAATGCTCGCCGAGGCGGAATTGGCGCAGGCACTGGTGGCGGAAGCCAAATCGGAACCGGAAGGTCTCGTCCGCTTCAGTTGCCCAACCGGTTTGGTCGAACCGATATCGGGTCTGGTCAACACATTCCTCGACCGTCACCCCAAGGTCCAGATGCAACTCGTCGCACTCGACCGGCCGGTCGATCTCATCGAGGAACGGATCGATATCGCACTGCGCGTCCGCACCACGATCGACAGCGACGCATCGCTGACCATGCGCTCGCTCGGCCAGTCTGTCCGCATCCTCGTCGCAAGTCCGCAGCTCGCCAGCCGCATCGCCGATGTCGAACAGCTCGGCACATTACCGACCCTCGCAACCAGCGACGATGCAAGCGAACTGGAATGGCATCTGGAGACAGAGGACGGCCGAAAACACATTCTTCGCCATGCACCGCGCATGGGCTGCGCCGATTTTTCCGCAGTCCGCGCCGCGGCGATTGCAGGTCTCGGCGTCGCCATCCTACCCGATCACACCTGCCGCCAGGCGCTGGAGGATGGAACCCTCGTCCGTATCCTGCCCGCATGGCGCGGCATTACCGGCATCGTGCATCTGGTCTTCACCACCCGCCGCGGACTTCCGCCGGCAGTGAGAAAATTCATCGATCACCTGGCCGCGAATTTCCCCAGGGATGCGCTGGACGACCGGCGATTTCGCAACCGCCTGCCCATTGCGTAACCCCATCAAAGCAAATGAGGCGACCGATGGCCGCCTCATTCATGTTTACGGATGAAACCCGTGCCTATCAGGCCGCGCGGCTATAGTTTCCGCGCTCACTTGAAGCAGCTGCCCCGCCAAGGCGGAACTGTGAAAGCAGGGTCTTGAGAGCCGTCGCCTCGGCGGCAAGCCCGTGGCTGGCCGCCGTCTGCTCCTCGACCATCGCAGCGTTCTGCTGCGTGCCCTGATCCATCGTGTTGACGGCGGTGTTGATCTCGTTCAAGCCCGTCGACTGTTCGCGGGTCGCCGTCACGATCGCCTGAATGTGACCGTTGATCTCCTGCACCTCGGCCACGATGGCTTCGAGTCTGGTACCGGTCTCGCCGACGCGGCCAACGCCCTGCTGAACCAGAGTGCCGGATGCGTTGATCAGTTCCTTGATCTCCTTGGCAGCCTGAGCGGAACGTTGCGCCAATTCGCGCACTTCCTGAGCAACCACGGCAAAGCCCTTGCCCGCTTCACCGGCGCGTGCGGCCTCAACACCGGCATTCAGCGCCAGAAGGTTGGTCTGGAAGGCGATCTCGTCGATCACGCCGATGATCTTGGAGATTTCCGAAGACGACCGCTCGATATCCTCCATGGCCCGCACCGCCTCGCGCACGATGCTGCCGGAATTCTCGGCATTCGAGCGGGTGCGGTTGACGAGGCGACCGACCTCTTCGGCGCGATGAGCGCTATCTCGTACTGTCGTGGTGATCTCTTCCAGCGCCGCAGCTGTTTCTTCAACAGAGGCTGCCTGCTGTTCGGTGCGCCGCGCCAAATCGTCGGCTGCATGGCGGATCTCGGAAGCGCCAGCATCGATATTGCGAGCATTGTCGCCCACCTTCGTCAGCGCGCTGTTCAGCTTGCCGATCGAGGTGTTGAAATCCTTGCGCAGGCTATCGAGTTCGACCACGAAAGGCGAATTGATGCGATATTGCAGGTCGCCATCGGAGAGATGCGAAAGACCCTTCGCCAGTTCGTCCACGGCAAAGCGCACATCCGCTGCATTGCGGGCGGCAACCCGCTCGCGTTCGCCACGTTCGCGCTCCGAAAGCGTCCGCGTCTCCTCCGCGTCCCCCTCAAGACGCAGGCGATCGATGGCATTGGTGCGGAAAACGGCAACGGCTGCGGCCATGGAGCCGATCTGGTCGGTACGGTCCTGACCGGGAATGGTCGTCTGAAGATTGCCGCTCGCAAGCTTCTCCATCGCAGCCGTCATTGCGGTCACGGGCGAGATGACGATACGGCTGAGCAGCGTTGCCAGGAAGGCGATCATGGCGACAACGGCAAGCAGGGTCGCAATGGTGGCAGCAACACGGAACTCGCCGAGAGCGGCATAGGCATTATCCCTGTCGACGACGAAACCCAGGCTCCATTCCGCATTCGGCAGTCCGGCAACCGGCAGGAAGCTCACGAGCTTGCCCTTATCACCAATCGCGGTTTCCGAAATTTCCGAACCGATCTTTGGTGTGTTGGTCGGAAACAGGTCGGAGAGCGTCTTGTTGACGAAAGCGGCATCCGGATGCAGCAGGATCTTGCCCGCCTTGTTGACGAGGAACGCGTGGCCTTCAGGGCCGGCATCGACCGAATTGATGGCCTGCACCAGGGAATCGAGCGAGAAGTCGCTTGCTACGACGCCAACGAATTTTCCGTCTTTTTTGGCAGGAACAGCAGCCGTAATCATCAGCTTCTTGTCGGATGCGGAAACATAAGGCTCGGTCAGGACCGGACCGTTAAGGGCGACGACCTGTTTGTACCAGCCGCGCTGGCGCGGATCGTAGTCCGCGGGCATAGGCAGATCCGGCCACTGGGTCATCTCACCATCGGCCTCGCCACCGAAATAGGTAGAAACGAACTGGCTGGCGAGAACATTGTTATCAAGGATAGCGAAACGCGATGCGACGTCGGTGCTTTTCTCTATCTGCTTGGCAACGGTATCGGTCAGCATGAAACGGCCGCTCAACCAGTTGGCGACGCTCTCCGACGCCTGTTTTCCGGTGGAGTCGATGTTGCGGGCGACAGACTCCGCAACGCCATCGCGCTGAAGACTTTCGATATAGACCGAAAACGCGCCGAAAGCGGCGGCCACAAGCAGCGACGCAGCAAGCAGGATGCGCGTCATGAGGTTTGATTTCTTGGTCAAACGAGGTGTTCCTCTGATTAAAAGCCGGTAAACCCGGCTGATCCTTGGCATGGTTCTTAATGGGGGGAGACATGCCGCGAGGCGAGGGCGGGAACGCATCATGCGACCGTTACCAGGGCTAAGGCCACAAGCATCCGCATGATTAGATCCAAAATCTAAACTTTGAATAAAAAACAAAAAACAGAAAATACACGCAATAAGAGCGATTGCGATAGTTCACAACAGTTAATTGCTTAAGCATGCATAGCCACTGGAGAAACAAATACAGACGACATCAGATTTAGTCATACTTTTACTTCGATCCGTCGACCGTTGATGAGTATCGGATCTTGTAGCATTCAACCGCGTGCGCCTGCTTGCCCTCGCCTCGTTCACTGCCTACATCTGCCCAGCCAACTGCCGGAGACCATTCATGATCCTCGACGCTGCTCGCCTTGCGCTCGTCAACCTCTTTGCGCCTGAAACCCGTTCGGCATTCTGGAAGATGCTGGGGCTGACGCTCCTCATCCTCATCGGCCTTTGGTTCACGCTGAGGGAGGCCTTTGCCTATTACGTCTGGCCCTGGTTTGCCGCCTTTCTCCCTGCCATGCCAGAGTGGACGGGCTGGCTCACGCTCCTTGCAGCCATTGCAGCAAGCATCGGCCTGGCGCTGGCCTTGGCGCTGCTGATCGCACCGATCACCGCACTGATCGCCGGCCTTTTTCTCGATGATGTCGCAGCGGTCGTCGAAAAGCGGGATTACCCGAACGATCCTCCCGGCAATGAACTGCCGCTCGGCCAGGCGATCGCGGGTTCGATAAAGTTCCTCGGCGTCGTCATCGTCGGCAATTTTATCGCGCTTCTTCTTCTGTTCATTCCAGGCGTCAACCTGATCGCCTTCTTCATGGTCAACGGCTATCTGCTCGGAAGGGAATTCTTCGAGTTCGCCGCCATGCGTTTTCGCTCGCCGGAAGAAGCACGCGCTTTCAGAGCCAAACATGGCTCGACGGTGCTGCTCGCCGGCATGCTGATCGCAGGCTTCCTAGCCATCCCTTTCGTCAACCTCCTGACACCACTCTTTGCCGCCGGGTTGATGGTGCATCTACACAAGGCAATCTCGAAGCGGGATCCGGATTTCAAAGGCTAGGTCGGAAGTGCCGAAGCATCGTATTGCGCCGCGAATTCCGCGCTCGGCGGGATCGGCTTGATGATGTCTATCAGCACACCATTCGGATCGGCGGTGATGAAATGCCGCTGGCCGAAATCCTCGTCCCTGAGATCGAGCATGATCGGAAGGCCTGCAGCCTTCAGCTGCGCATAAACCGCATCGACATCCTCCACCTCGAAATTCAGCAGCAGGCCTGACACCGTACCACGTCCTTCCTGAGGGATCGTCTCATGGCTGCCATCGAGGATGGCAAGCGTCACATGCTCGCTCTCCTTCGATTGCAGATGAACATACCAGTCTGCAGAAAACAACGGCTCGAAGCCGAAATGCCGGATATAGAATGCCGCCGTGCCAGCGACGTCTGCGGTCATGATGACAGGATAGTAGCTAACTGCTTTCATCTCTTTTCCTCCATTGAAATCAGAGATACATTCAGCCTGTATGTTTTCTTATAAATACATTCTGCCTGTATGTAAATGGAGAAGATTGGCATGCCACGCAGCAATCGTGAACGCACCGACGCCACCCGCACCGCCCTGTTGGATGCAGCACGAACACTGTTCATCGAAAAGGGTTATGCTGAAACAGCAACCCCGGACATCGTCGCTGTCGCAGCGGTCACTCGCGGCGCGCTCTATCACCACTTTGCAGACAAGAAGGCGCTATTCTGGGCGATAATCGAACGCGAGGCCGACGACGTAGCAGCCGATATCGACGCTCGCTCGGCGCAAGCCTCGTCGGCACGCGAGGCGCTGTTGCAGGGCGCGTCCGCCTATTTCGACGCAATGGCAGTGCCGGGCCGCACACGGCTGCTTTTGAAAGAAGCCCCTGCGCAGCACGCGGTCGATAGTGGTGAGGGAGAAGACCCTGCCGAAGAAGGATTGAAGATCGGCCTGTCACATCTGCTCGCAGGGTCCGACAATCTCAAGCTTCTCGACCCGCTGACCATGCTGATTTCATCCGCCTTCGAAAAGGCTGCCATCGCAATCGATAGCGGGGGCAATCGCGCCGACTACGAAGCCGCGATCGCAGCCCTGCTCGACGGCCTCACGGCGCAGCCCCGCCTATGACCTGAGGCGGCAGCTCTACCAGCGGCGCCGGTATGTCGAACGTCTTCTCCGGCGAGCGACAGAGATCGGCAATGACGCAATGCTCGCATTCCGGCTTGCGCGCCTTGCAGGTGTATCGCCCGTGCAGGATCAGCCAGTGATGCGCATGGAAGAGATATTCTTCCGGAATGACTCTGAGGAACTGCTCTTCCACCTCGTCCGGCGTCTTGCCCGGCGCCATCAGGCATCGGTTGCCGATGCGGAATACATGTGTATCCACCGCAAGCGTCGGAATGCCGAAGGCCATCGACATCACCACATTGGCGGTCTTGCGCCCTACACCCGGAAGCCGCACCAGTTCCTCGCGCGTCTTCGGCACTTCGGAGCCGAATTCGTCGATCAGCATGCGACAGAGCGCAATCACATTCTTCGCCTTGTTGCGATAGAGCCCGATCGTCTTGATATGGGCAATCACGCCCTCTTCCCCGAGCGCCAGCATCTTTTCCGGCGTATCAGCGATCTTGAACAGCGCCCGCGTCGCCTTGTTGACCCCGGCATCGGTCGCCTGCGCCGATAGCGCCACGGCAACCACCAGCGTGAACGGGTTCACATGCTCCAATTCGCCCTTTGGCTCCGGCCGCTGGATCGAGAAGCGACGAAAGATCTCCAGCATCTCCTCCTTCGAATAGGCGGATTTGAAGCGCTTCGTCTTCACAGCCGCCTTGGGCGGCGACCGATTTGACTTTTGCAAGGAAGCGGTGCTGGATCGGGATCTGGAAATTGCCATAGCCTGTATAGTCACGCCCCATGACGGAAAGCAACGCGCAGATGGTGGAGGACCACCCGGTCTTTGCCGCCGAGTTGACACCCTATCGCTCGCTGGGGCGCAGGGGCTTCAAGCTGGTGCTTATGCTTTCAGGCGCCGTCTGCGCTTTCTACGGCATCTTCTTCATGGTGAGCGGCGCATGGCCGATCGGCCTGTTTCTCGGGGTGGATTTCCTGCTTCTCTATTTCGCACTGAAAATGAGCGACCATTCCGGCCGCCAGCGCGAGGAAGTCAGCGTGTCGCCTACCAATATCCTGATCCGCAAAGTCTCTCCGACCGGCCGAATGATCGAGCATCGTTTCAATCCCTTCTGGGCGCGCTTTCGCATCAATCGGCACGAGGAATTCGGCATCACCTCGATGTTTGTCAGCGGCGAAGGCCGGACGACTGATGTCGGCTCGTTTCTCAATCCGGACGACCGCGAAAGTTTCGCCAAAGCCTTCCGCAATGCGCTTGCGACAGTAACCCGCCGTGTGTGAGAACCGCCGCAAGAAACGGGTGGCATCGATGAGGAGGAGAAGGCAAATATGAGCGAAAGGAGACAGACCATGAATGCTCTCGCTCAGTTTTCAACGCCCGCGATCGATGTGACACCTGAAGGCTCGGACTATGAGATCGTGCGCCGGGTGATCGAGATGATCACCCTCGATTACCGCGACCAGCCTTCGCTCGAAGTCATCGCCTCCGAGGTTGGCCAGTCACCGACGCAGTTGCAAAAACTTTTCACCCGCTGGGCCGGCCTGTCTCCAAAGGCCTTCCTTCAAGCGGTGACGATCGATCACGCCAAGCGCCTGCTCGGCCAGGAAGGCCTGCCACTGCTCGAAACCTCCTACGAATTAGGCCTCTCCGGTCCCGGTCGCCTGCACGACCTCTTCGTCACCCATGAGGCCATGTCGCCCGGCGAGTGGAAGGCAAAGGGTGGCGGCCTGACGATCCGCTACGGCTTCCACCCCTCCCCTTTCGGCCTGGCTCTCGTCATGGCGACCGATCGCGGCCTTTCCGGCCTGGCCTTCGCCGATGAAGCCGGCGAACAGGAGGCGCTGGATGACATGACCCGCCGTTGGCCGAACGCTACCTATGTGGAAGACAGGGCCGTGACCGAACCCTATGTCGCACGCGTCTTCGACCGTTCGAAATGGCTCTGCGATCGCCCCTTGCGGATCGTGCTGATCGGCACCGACTTCCAGATGCGCGTCTGGCAGAGCCTGCTGAAAATCCCCTACGGCAAGGCTGTCACCTATTCCGATGTCGCCAACGATATCGGCCAGCCGACAGCGAGCCGAGCGGTTGGAGCAGCCGTCGGCGCCAACCCGATTTCCTTCGTCGTCCCCTGCCATCGCGCAGTGGCGAAGAATGGCGCCCTAACGGGATACCATTGGGGCCTCACCCGCAAGCGGGCCATGCTCGGCTGGGAAACGGGCGGCATCTGAGCCTGTGATTTCGATCCGCTATCAGAATAATGCCCTACCAATCTACCCGAAGATTTGAGGGGCTTATTTGCAGGGTTTTCCGGTCTCGGCTTCGAACGTTACAGGATCTCCAATCGAAATTTGGAGATCCGTCCGGGTGCATGAGCGTAAGTTTCCGCGATCGAGGGCATTCCTCGGTGCCAAGATCCTGTTCAACGATCACCGCTCGGCTTTCGACGGCATCGTCAAGGAAATGTCGGAAGGCGGGGCAATGATCAGGACCGAAAGCGCCATGTCGGTCCCGGAAAAATTCACACTGCAGCTCTCCGATGGCCGCCAGTTCGAATGCGATGTCCGCTGGCGTCGCATCAACGCGATCGGCGTGGAGTTTCGCACGAGCTGACGTCTGCGATCACACCTTCAGGTGGCTGTCAGTTTGAAAGCCGATGCCACATAGCGACGGCAGGCATGACCTGCCTGTTCAGCAAGGTGGATCGGCAGCATGACAGTGATATTCGGACGGAAATGGCTTCGCGACGCGGCAGCCGCTATCGGTTTTGCAGCTCTCGGCCTTGGAGCATATCTCGGTTTCCTTCAGCTCTCCGGTAATTTCCACACCGTTATCGCCGGCGAACTCTACCGCTCGGCGCAACCGACTGCGGCTCAGATCGAAGACTATGCGCAAGATTACGGTATCCGCACCATCATCAATCTGCGCGGTGCTTCAAAGGATGCCAGCTGGTACACCGACGAAATATCGACAGCACAGCGGCTTGGGATAAACCATATCGACTTCCGCATGGTCGCCTCCAGAGGGCTGACCGCAGAACAGGCCGACCAGCTTGTCGGCCTGCTGAGGGATGCACCGAAACCCATCCTCATCCATTGCCAGGGCGGTGCCGACCGCACCGGCCTCGCCTCGGTCATCTACAGCCAGCAGATAGCCGGCATCCCGGTCGACAAGGCCGAGCGGCAGCTGTCGCTGTTTTTCGGCCATATCGGCCTGCCGCACATTTCAAGCGCCTATGCGATGGACCGGACCTGGGAAATGCTGGAGCGCCATTATGGACTGTCCGAAGACGGGCAGCCGGCTGCGACCTTGCCCACATCCGTCTCAGGCGATCTGCACGATATGTCCGTTGGAGACCTCACGATATTGCCGGATCGGCGGAACATAATCGACGGACCGAATGGGGCTCTTGATCTCGTCGGTCGCCATGTTGCGCTTGATCGACCGGCGTGACGGATCGGGTACCGGTACCGCCGACATCAGCTTTTTCGTATAGGGATGCTGCGGGTTCTCGAACACCGCAGCCCGCGGCCCGATCTCGACAATTTCCCCGAGATACATCACCGCCACCCGGTGGCTGACCCGCTCCACCACCGCCATGTCGTGGGAAATGAACAGATAGGCGAGCTTCAGGCTCTGCTGCAGATCGAGCAGAAGATTGCAGACCTGCGCCTTGATCGACACGTCGAGCGCCGAAACGGCCTCGTCCGCCACGATCACCTTGGGATCGAGCATCAGCGCGCGGGCAATCGCGATACGCTGTCGCTGGCCGCCGGAAAATTCGTGCGGAAAGCGCTTCATCATGTCGGCAGACAACCCGACCTTTTCCAGAAGCGCCGCCGCCTTGTCGCGCGCTTGCGCCTTGGTGCCGAGATTATGCTCGACGAAAGGCTCCATCACCGCCGAGCCGATGCTCATGCGCGGATTGAGCGACGCAAACGGATCCTGAAAGATCATCTGGATCGACCGGCGCATCTTTCGCAGCGTCGGCTGGTCGAGCTTCATCACCTCATAGCCGTCGAGCACGACATTCCCGCTGGTCGGGTTGATCAACCGCGTCACCGAGCGCCCTGTGGTCGACTTGCCGCAACCGCTCTCCCCCACCAGTGAAAGCGTCTCGCCTTCGAAGAGATCGAAGGACACTTTCTCCACCGCATGCACCGCCCCAGTCTTGCGGCTGAACAGTCCGGAATGGATGTCGAAGCGCGTCGTCAGGTCCTTCACGTCAAGGATCGGCGTCTTGCCCTTGGCAACCGTGTCGGTCACATCGGCAAGCTTCTGTTGTTCACCGGTTTTGATGTCGATGATCGGAAAACGCAGCGGCAGCTTCCGTTCCCCCATCGAACCGAGCCGCGGCACCGCCGAAAGCAGCGCCCGCGTATAGGGATGCTTACCGCGATGAAAAATGTCGTCGGTCGCGCCGGTCTCCACCGCGTCACCACGGAACATCACAATCGTCCGGTCGGCCACTTCCGCCACCACACCCATGTCATGGGTGATGAACAGGACCGACATCCCCTCCTCGTCCTGCAACTGCTTGATCAGGTCGAGGATCTGCCCCTGGATCGTCACGTCGAGCGCCGTCGTCGGTTCATCGGCGATCAGCAGTTTCGGCTTCGACGCCAGCGCCATGGCGATCATCACGCGCTGGCGCATGCCGCCGGAAAACTGGTGCGGATATTCGTCGAACCGGCCCTTGGCGTTCGGAATTCGCACCTTCTCGAGAAGCCGAATGACCTCCGCCTTCGCTTCTGCCTTGGAAATATTCGTGTGAACCGTCAGTGCCTCGGCGATCTGCTTTCCGATCGGAAAGATCGGATTGAGCGACGTCATCGGCTCCTGAAAGATCATCGAGATATCGTTGCCGCGCACCCGGCGCATCTCTTCCTCCGGCAGCGAGACCAGCTCCTTGCCCTGAAGAAAAACCTGCCCCTCGATGCGGCTCGTCTTCTTCGGCAAAAGCCGCATGATCGACAGCGACGTTACTGACTTGCCCGATCCGCTTTCGCCGACGATCGCCACCGTTTCGCGTGGCGCGACATCAAACGAGATGTCTCGCACCACGGTTTTCCACTCATCGCCGACGCGAAACGAGGTCGAGAGATTTTTCACAGAAAGAACCGGAGCGACCGAGCCGCCCCCTTGTTCCATGTCATTTCCGGAAAGCAGCATCGGTTTCCCCTTGTTTTATAACGCGATGGCGTTGCCCGGATCAGGCGGCGAGCGCGGTTTCCGCCAACGTCACCCAGTAGCTGACGCCATAGGGGATCGCCTCATCGTTGAAGTCATAGGCCGCATTGTGGAGGCTGGCCGTATCGCCATTGCCGATGAAGATGAAGGCGCCGGGACGCTGTTCCAGCATGTAGGAAAAATCCTCAGCGCCCATATGCGGATTGACCTCGCCATTGACAGCCTTCGGACCTGCGACCTTGCCGGCAATGCCGATCGCAAATTCGGTCTCCGCCTCATGGTTGAAGGTCACCGGATATCCGCGACGATAGACGACTTCCGCCGTTGCGCCATGCACGGTCGCAGTCATTTCGGCGACTTCCGTCAGGCGCTTCTGGGCGAAATCGCGTGTTTCCGGCAGCAACGTGCGCACCGTTCCGACAAGTTTCACCGTGTCTGGAATGACATTGTTTGCATCACCGCCATGGATAGCCGCGACCGTCACCACCAACGATCTCAGCGGATCCGTCTCGCGCGAGACGATCGACTGCAGCGCAATGACGATATGCGAAGCGGCAAGCACCGGATCGATCGAGTTATGCGGCTGCGCGGCATGGCTTCCTCGACCGTTGACGGTGATCTCAAACACGTCGGCCGCCGCCATGATGCCGCCCTTGCGGATGGCGAAATTGCCGACCGGAAGCCGCGGCTCGTTATGCATCCCATAGACTTCCTTGATGCCGAACTTGTCGATGAACCCGTCATTGATCATAGCCAACGCGCCGGCGCCGCCCTCTTCCGCAGGCTGGAAGATCACCGCGACGGAACCCTTGAAGTTGCGTGTCTCGGCAAGATACTGCGCAGCACCCAGCAGCATGGCCGTATGCCCGTCATGGCCGCAGGAATGCGCCTTGCCCGGCGTCTTCGATGCCCAGGGCTTGCCCGATGTCTCGAAAATCGGCAGCGCATCCATGTCCGCGCGGAAACCGATCACCGGCCCATCGCCGTGTTTGCCCTTGATGATGGCAACGACGCCGGTCTTGCCTATGCCCGTTTCGACCACGTCGCAGCCGAAGGAATTAAGCTTCTCCGCAACGAAGCGTGACGTCTCGTGAACATCGTAAAGCAACTCGGGATTTTGATGCAGATGACGCCGCCATTCCGCCACCTGTTCCTGCATCTCGGCTACGCGATTGATCACTGGCATTACCGCACCTCATTGATTTTTCTGGAATTCCCACTCTGGTCGGCACGGATATTGCGACGCTTATACAAGCTTTTGCAAGCATCAATTTTCGCTCTTGAACGAAAAATAGGCTTGTGCTTTGATGGCTCAAAATTTGGTCAAACACGCCAGACGTGAAGGAATGGACGTGTCATAAAGAGACTGAACAGAAAGCTTGCGGGCAGCAATTTTGGCACCCGTCGGGAAGGTTGACAGGCAAAATGCCGCGACCAGGGAGCCCCGACCGGAACCGCCCGCCACCAATCACCAGAATTCGTAAAGAGAACCACAAAGGGGAACAGCAGCATGCGCAAACTGAGACTTCTGTTGGCCGGCACCGTAGCCGCCATGGCGCTTTCCAGCGCCACGGCTCATGCGGAACGCGGCACGGATGGTGACCTGAAAATCCTGTTCTGGCAGGCCGTCTCCACCATGAACCCGTTCCTTTCGGCAGGCACCAAGGAAGTGCTCGCCTCCTCCATCGTCATCGAGCCTTTGGCCCGCACAGATGAAAAAGGCGAACTTGTACCGTGGCTGGCCGTAGAGATCCCGACCGTCGAGAACGGCGGCGTCGCCAAGGATCTCATGAGCATGGTTTGGAAGCTGAAGCCGGACGTCAAATGGTCGGATGGCACAGCCTTCACCGCCGAAGACGTGATTTTCACCTGGAAATATTGCACGGCGCCGGATGGCGGCTGCGCCCAGCGCGCCCAGTATGAAGGCGTGAAGAATGTCGAGGCCGTCGATCCGCACACGGTCAAGATCACCTTCGAAGAGCCAAAACCCTATCCCTATTCGGCCTTTGTCGGCGCACAGTCGCCAATCATTCAGGCCGCCCAGTTCAAGGATTGCCTCGGCACCAAGGCTCCCGGCTGCACGGCCGCCAATTTCGGCCCGATCGGCACCGGCGCGTTTGTCGTCAAGGATTTCAAGCCGAACGACGTCATCACCTTCGCGGCCAACCCGAACTATCGCGATGCGGCAAAACCCGCCTTCGCCTCGATCACCCTGAAGGGTGGCGGTGACGCGGCGTCCGCTGCCCGTGCCGTTCTTGAAACAGGAGAATACGATTACGCCTGGAACGCACAGGTCGAACCGGAAGTGCTGCAGACCATGATGGCAGCCGGCAAGGGCCGCCTGGAAATCTCGTTCGGCACACAGGTAGAGCGTATCAACCTCAACTGGACCAACCCGGATCCGGCACTGGGCGACAAGCGTTCCACCACGGAAGCCGGCCCACATCCGGCCCTGAAGGACCCGGCCGTTCGTCGCGCCCTGTCGCTCGCCATCGACCGCGACATCATCGTCGAGGCCGGTTATGGCCAGTCCGGCAAGCCGACCTGCAACATCGTTCCCGCCCCGGAAGCCGTCGCCTCGACCAAGAACGACAGCTGGTGCCTGAAGCAGGACCTCGAAGCCGCCAACAAGCTGCTCGACGATGCTGGCTGGGTGAAGGGCGGTGACGGCATCCGTGCCAAGGACGGCGTAAAACTCTCCTTCCTCTACTCGACCTCCACCAACTCGGTGCGTCAGGCAACACAGGAACTGGTCAAGGCCATGTGGGCGGAAATCGGCGTTGATGCCGAGCTGCGCAACGCGTCCGCCTCCGTCTTCTTCGGCGGCGATCCGGCCAGCCCCGACACGTTCCAGAAATTCTATGCCGACGTCATCATGTACACCAACAACTTCGACGGCACCGACCCGGAAAAATATCTGGCGGAGTGGCTTTGCGACAAGATGCCGGGACCGGCCAACGGCTGGCAGGGCCAGAACATTCCGCGTTATTGCAATGCTGAATACGACAAGCTTGTCGGCGAGCTCTCCAAGACCGCCGACCTCGAAAAGCGCGCCACCCTCGCCAAACAGCTCAACGACATGCTGACGGAAGAAGGCGCGCATATCCCGCTCGTCCATCGTGGCGACCAGTCTTCCTTCGCCGTCACGCTGGAAGGTGTCAGGATGAACTCCTGGGACAGCCAGGTGTGGAACATCGCCGACTGGTCTCGCAAGAAGTAGTGCCGGACGTCGGGCGGGCTAATCTCTGCCCGGCTTTCGCAATGCTGCGAGAGGACAAGAACTCGCCCTGCCCTCCGGCAGGGCCAGTTTGCCAGCATCGATAATCCTGCGCCGCCGTAGCCTTTGCAGTCATGGCTTAAGGATGCGCAGCCGGAGAACCTCCCATGTTCACTTACACATTGCGACGATTGTTCTTCGCAATTCCGACGCTGCTTATCATCAGCTTCGTCATCTTCGCCCTGCTTGATCTTGCGCCCAACGACCCGACCGGCGACCTGCCACTGACCATTCCGCCGGAAGTGCGCGAACAGATCCGCGCCTCGCTCGGCCTCGATCAGCCCTTCCTCATCCGCTACATGAAATGGCTGCAGCAATTTTTCATCAACGAGCCGCTCAACATCCTCGAAAGCCTCACCGGCTGGCAGTTCGGCGATGGTGAGCGCATGCGGGTTCTCTCCTGGGCAACCCGCAGCCCGGTCGTCGATCTCATCGTTCAACGCCTGCCGCAGACGCTTTGGGTCGTTGGCCTCGCCTATATCTTCGGCATCCTGATCGCCATCCCGATCGGCGTCATCTCCGCCTACAAGCAGTATTCGATCTTCGACCAGATCGGCACCTTCATCTCGATGGTCGGTTATTCCGTTCCGACCTTCTTCACCGGCGTCCTGCTGATCGTCATTTTCTCCTCCTATTTGCAGTGGTTCCCATCGGTCTATGACACCAATCTGAGGGTCACGGATTTCGACAGTTTCGTCGCCCAGATGAGGCAGATGGCCTTGCCGGTCTTTGTGCTGGCGCTCTACAACGCCTCGCAGATCGCCCGTTTCGTC
Organism: Neorhizobium sp. UBA3556; assembly: GCA_002376235.1. Taxonomy (GTDB): domain Bacteria; phylum Pseudomonadota; class Alphaproteobacteria; order Rhizobiales; family Rhizobiaceae; genus Neorhizobium. The sequence continues at coordinate 1,399,663 of DFNX01000016.1, forward strand.
CGCGCCTCCATGCTCGACAACCTGCATCAGGATTACGTCCGCACCGCCCGCGCCAAGGGCGTGAAGGAAAAGACCGTGCTCCTCGTTCACGTCCTGCGCAACAGCCTCATCCCGGTCGTCACCGTCATTGCGCTCGGCGTTCCAACGGTATTTTCCGGCGCCATCATCACCGAACAGGTGTTTCGCGTGAATGGTCTCGGCCAACTCCTGATCACAGCCGTGCAGGGCGCCGATATGCCGCTCGTGCAGACGCTCACCTTCATCTTCGCGGTGCTGATCGTCCTCTTCAACCTGATCGCCGACGTGCTTTACGGCATTCTTGACCCGAGGATCCGTTATGACTGATGCAACCCTGACTTCGTCTACGCCGACCGCGGCCTCGACCCCGGCACGTTCGGCATTCGCCGACATGTGGCATCAGTTCCGCGCCCACAAGGGAGGCGTCATCGGACTGTTCACATTCGCCTTCATCCTGCTCGCGGTCTATATCGGCCCCTATATCCACACCGTTGCCCCGAACAAGATCGATATCCGCGCCAAGAACCAATGGCCGTCACTGGCCCATCCCTTCGGCACCGACAATCTCGGCAAGGACATGCTGGCCCAGGTCTTGGCCGGCGGTCGCATCTCGCTTGCGGTCGGCATTACCGCCATGCTGCTGGCGCTCTTCCTCGGCACGCTGGTAGGTGTCCTGTCGGGCTACTTCCGCCGCCTTGACGGGCCGCTGATGCGCCTGACGGACCTCTTTCTGGCGCTGCCGCTCCTGCCGTTGCTGCTCGTCATCATCATGTTGTTTCGCGACACGCTGCGCGCCGCCTTCGGCCCGGAAACCGGCATCTTCATCCTGATTGTCTTCGTCATCGGCATCACCAGCTGGATGCACACGGCCCGCATCGTCCGCGGCGATGTTCTGGCGGTGAAAAGCCAGGAATATGTGCTGGCGGCGAAATCGAGCGGCATGCGCGAATACCGCATCATCATCCGGCACATCCTACCCAACGTGCTCTCCTCGATCATGGTCTCGGCCACGCTCGGAATCGCCTCTGCCATCATCACGGAATCGGCCCTTTCCTTCCTCGGCCTAGGCTTCCCCTCCGACTTCCCGACCTGGGGCCGTCTTCTCTTCGACGGCGCCAACTTCCTCCAGCTCACGCCGTCCCGCGTTCTCTGGCCGGGCCTCGCCATCTCGTTGACCGTGCTCAGCGTCAACTATATGGGCGACGCCATCCGCGATGCGCTGGACCCGCGCGCCGTCAAGCGTTGACATTACCGATGCGCCACATTGAAACGGCGGCGAAAGCCGCCGTTTACCGTTGCCGGCACCACGATTTTTTTCGGAAAAAGTTCGGAACCTTCTTTATCGCCGCCCGTTATCACAGTGTCCGAAGGCGACCCCCCGTCCCCCGCCCTACAAAGCTTTCGGACAACTCTTCAATCCCCCTCGAAGAGACGAGCCGGCTCGGTTTCCCAAGGAAACCGAGCCGGATCTGTTTTGACGTCACGAGACGTCAGCAGCTCCGCTCAAACATTCCTCACGACAGCTTCGGATCATAAGTTGAGACGGCACAGCTTCATTCGCCGCCATGATCCAGCGGAAACCGCAGCTTGTAGCTGATGCCTTGATTGGAAATCACATACTGCGCCTTGCCGTTGACTGAAGCAGGCACGACGCGCTCCAGAACGGTGCTGCCGAAATGGGCTTTCAAGCCCTCTTCCGTTGCATCCCGCGCATCCGACCCGCTCAACCTCTCGTCCCAGCTGATCTCGAGATAGTCATGTCCATCGGCATTCACCCGCGTCGAGGTAATGTCGATAGGTCGCCCGTTGCGCAAAAGCGAGCCATGGCTGACGGCATTGACGACAAGCTCATGCAGAGCCAGTCCCAGATGCAGCGAGGCATTCGGCGAAAGCAGCACATTGTCTCCGGAGATCTTCACCATATGCCGGTTATCCGGCATGTATTTCTCCGTCTGCTGCCGCACGAGATCGAACAGATAGGCGCCACGCCAACTGGAATCGGTGATGAGGTCCTGGCTTTGCGACAGCGAATAAAGCCGCCCCCTGAACTTGTGCAGGAAGAGGTCGAGCGAACCCGAATAACGCGCCGTCTGCAAGGCGATGCTCTGGATAATCGCAAGCAGGTTCTTGGAACGGTGACTGACCTCGCGCAACAAGGCACGCAGCAGGCGTTCACGATGTCGCTCTTCCGAACGGTCGATGATCGTGGTGACGAGATGCAGGCCGCCGGACTGGAATTCTACTGCTTGAACGCGGAACTCAAAAATCTGGTCGGAACCGACTGTAACCTCGACATGGCCCTTCTTGCCGCTTTCCTTCATACCTTGCTTGAGCGTGAGAAGCTTGGACGCAACGTCCTCGCCGAAGAGTGCAGCATCGGAAGGAGCCACGACATCTGCGAGCGCCCATACGTCGGGCAAATTGGCGAGGTAGAGATAGTCCAGCGCCTTGTTCTGAATGATGATGCTCGCGCCGAGGTCGATGAGCGCGGGCATGAAAAAATCCCGCAGCTTGTCATCACTCTGACCAGCGTGCTGCCATGTCAGCGGATGCGCCAATCTTTGCCACTCCATCTACCGCTTCATCCGTAAACGCCCCGATGGCAGCGCCGGATGCTCGTGTTTCTATCTTGAGGACCGCCCAACTGATGCAACAGCCGAGCGGGTCCAAAATGCGTGGCGTGATGAAGACGGACGGGTGCCTCTGCTTCGTACGCGCCGGTCCGGAGCCTCAGGCACCGGCACCCGCAGTGTCAGACCATCATTAAGAATAGGCACAGGACGGCGAAAACAAGGGGTAACAGACCGCCTGAGCGGACTTGCCACAACCTTGTCTTCGTAATTTTGTTCCAGCCGCATTCAGGGCGAAGGCCTCACCGCTCACGCAGCCGCCTTCACCGCTTCGTTGAAGAACAGCGCCTGGCTGATCAGCGCCTTCACCATGTCCGGGTTGAACGGCTTGGTGACGAGGAACGCCGGTTCCGGACGTTCGCCGGTCAGAAGCCTTTCCGGGAACGCGGTAATGAAGATGACCGGAACGCTGGACGTCTTGAGAATCTCGTTGACCGCATCGATGCCGGAGCTTCCATCCGCCAGCTGAATGTCGGCGAGAACCATCTTCGGCTGCGAAGACTGGAAGAGCGATACCGCTTCCTTGTGGGTGCGGGCAATGCCGGTCACGCGATGACCGAGATCCTGAACCATCTGCTCGATATCGAGCGCGATCAGCGGCTCGTCTTCAATGATCATGATATCGGTCGCAACCTGGCGGGAAATCTCGCGGGACGCTTCGTCGAGAAGCTTGTTCACATCCACAACGCTGATATCCAGCACCTCTGCGGCTTCCTCGGGCGTAAAGCCTTCGACGGAAATCAGCAGGAAAGCGTGCCTTGCCTGAGAAGGAATATTCGAAAGGTTGAGAGCCGCACGCTGTTCCCATGCAAACGGGGATTCGATCGGCCTGATCTCTATGGATGTGGAACCAAAAATCGCGACGAAGAGTTTATAAAGCGAAACGCGATCCTTTGAGCTTTCCGGAAAAATGGAAACATCGGCGATCAGCGCTTCCAGAACGGCCGCCACATAAGCGTCTCCTGACGTCTGCGATCCGGTTACCGCTCGGGCATACCGACGCAGATACGGAAGGTGAGACGCAACGCGCGTGGTGAGTGACATACAAATTCTCCCCTGGGCCCTGTTGGGCAATTGACGCTGGATTAACGTGGGTGATGAAAATAAGTTCCGCAAGACGGAACTTTTTTTAAACTCAAGCATTTTCCGATAGACAATTTGCAAGCAGGCGCCCGCGTGATGAGTGACGAGACCAGAAAAAAGCAGGATATGACCACAACACAGCCCTCACACATAAAGCCAGGCACGGTTGCCCCGAACGCTTCGATCTCTCGAAAGCTGAAGGAATTCTATGACGCCGTGCAGGAAGAAGGCATTCCAGATCGTTTCCTCGACCTGCTTGAGCGGCTGGAGGCCGCCGAAAACGCTCAGAAGGTTCAAGCCAAGGCGGTGGATGCAAAATGAGCACCCAAGCCGAGTCTACCAAGGCTGATCAGGACGACCGCGTCTTCAAGCGCGATCTCCTTGCATCACTGCCCAATCTGCGCGCCTTCGCTGTTTCCCTGACCGGTCGCCACGACAAGGCGGACGATCTCGTCCAAGATACGATCATGAAGGCCTGGGCCAACCAGAAGAGCTTCACAGCCGGCACCAATATGCGCGCTTGGTTGTTCACCATCCTGCGCAACGAATTCTACAGCCAGATGCGCAAGCGCGGCCGCGAAGTGCAGGATAGCGACGGCCTGTTCTCCGAACGCTTCTCCGTGCATCCCGAACAATACGGCCGCCTCGACCTTCAGGATTTCCGCGAGGCGCTCGACAAGCTTCCGGAAGACCAGCGCGAAGCGATCGTTCTCGTTGGTGCGGCCGGCTTCGCCTATGAAGAAGCCGCCGAAATCTGCGGCTGCGCCGTCGGCACGATCAAGAGCCGCGTCTCCCGCGCCCGCACCCGCCTGCAAGAACTGCTCGGCGTTTCCGGCGAAAGCGACTACGGCCCGGATGCCGGAGATGCCGCCATTACGGCACGAGCATTCGGCAGCTGAGCTCCATCAGCCCATCATCATCGAGAAAGGCCGCCTCCGGGCGGCTTTTTTTTTGCTTGGGCTGTCTTTCTCGCCGGGAGATCCGGACGCCCGGCCTCTCGTTTGTGGCCTGCCCCTTCACCCTAACCCTCTCCCCGCATGCGGGGAGAAAGGGGACGTGCTCCCCGTTTAGGTGCTAGAGAAAAGCGCAGGCGTTACGGCGATCGTCCTTCTCCCCGTCATATAACGGAGAGAAGGTGCCCGCAGGCGGATGAGGGGCAAGCGGCAAACTCTTTTTCTCCAAGAATCCAAGCCGAACCCAAAACTTCCCCACTCAACCATCATCCAAAAACCCAAAAAAAAGCCGCCCGAAACCTCCGAGCGGCCTTTCACCTTACAAACCCTGCGAAAACCTCACTCCGCCGGCGGTGGTCCCTGCCTCCGCCCGCTGCCGCCTTTCGTCGCGAGAAAGCCAAGTCCACCGGCAACGGCGAGCAACATGAGCGGCTTCGACTTCATCAGCAGCGGCAGCGCCGAAACGGCTGCGGTCATTGCTAGCGCGCGTTGGCTGTTAGCAGCCGCCTCGCGACGCTTCCGCCGCCCTTCGGCTGCATTCATCATCATCACGATGGCGATCATGAACAGCGCCATGACGATCATGCCGCCGGCGATGACTAACATCGCGATCGGGAGACCCCAACGCTCGCCCAGATGAATGGCGAGTGCCGCAACCAGCAGACCATAGGCGGTCCACAAAAATGCAGCCGCGATCCCGTAAAGGATCGCGTTGCGTCTGATCTTGCGTTTCATCGCTGCCACATCCGTCGCGATGAAGGATGCGATCAGCGGTCCCAGTGCGGTCAGCATTCAGGATCAACGGCGCGACAGGAGGGCAAACAGGAAGCCGACGCCAGCCGCAATCGCCACCGACTGGATCGGATTGGCGCGGATCTGGCCTTCGAGATCACGCTCCCAGGTCAGCGCCTGGTTCTTCGCGGCTTCGGCAATCTGGTAAGAGGCATCCGTTGCCTCGGCTGCGGCGCGCCGCGCCTTGCTCTTCACTTCGGAGGCCTTTTCATTGCCGACGGCAGCAACCGTCTTGGCAAGCGCTGCGATATCCTCGCGCAGCTGCTCCAGCTGTACTTCGATATCCTTGGAGGATGCGGCAGAGCCGGTGCGCGAAAATTCGGTCGTCGTGGAGGTGGATGCGGGCATGACGGTCTCCTGTTTGATCATTGTCGATTTTGCTGCGGGCGATGCCTTGGTTTTGCGCGGGACACGTTTGGGGGCGGCCGTCTTGACGGTCTCCTTGACTGCGTCGGTCTTGAGGGGCTTGGCCGCTGAACGCTTGGTACGCGCCTTTGTTTCAGGCGCCCGGGCAACGCTATCTGCTGGCGCGGACGAGGCCGGCTGAGGAGCCTTTTTACGGGTTCTCGTAGCCTTGGGCTTTTCAGCAATATCGTTCAATCGATAACTCCCCTACCCGCCGTTCACGGCAACACAAAACCTGCATGCCAATGGCTGCAGGCACTCAACGTGAAAACGCAGGGTTTGTTCCAATCCTTGGACGGCAAAAACCGAGAAAGTCTCAGGCAGACTTTGTTCTCGGATCAAGCATGTCGCGCAGCCCGTCGCCGAGCATGTTGAGGCCCAGCACAGCCAGTGCGATCGCCATGCCTGGCAGGATCGCAAGCCACGGCGCCTGACCGAAAAACGTCTGGCTGTCGGCCAGCATCCGCCCCCATGTCGGCGCCGGTGGCGGCATGCCGAGACCCAAAAACGAGAGACCAGCTTCGGTCAGGATCGCCAGACCAAGCTGGATCGTCACCTGAACGATGATCTGGTTGGAAATGTTCGGCAGGATATGCACCAGCGTGATCGTCGCCTTCGACCGGCCGATCCCGACCGCCGCCGTCACATAATCCCGCGCCCAGATCTGTTTCGCCCCGGCAAGTGTGAGCCGAGCGAAGACCGGCACCATGAACACCGCAATCGCGATGATCGCGGTAAACCGCCCCGAACCGAGAAAGGCGCCGAGCATCATCGCCGACAGGATCGGCGGCACGGCAAAGATGATGTCGCAACCGCGCATCACGATCAGTTCCAGCCAGCCGCGCCGCATGGCAACGATGACGCCGACCGCCGATCCGCCTGTCGCCCCGATCGCCACCGCCAGGAACGAGGTCGACAGCGAGTTCCACGCCCCGACCATCAACATCGAGGTCACGTCGCGCCCGAACTGATCGGTGCCGAGCAAACCACCGGGCCCGAGCGGCGGCTTCAATCGCTGCACGATATTCATCTTCGATGGCAGCGACGGTGTCCAGACCAGCGACAGCAGCGCCACACCAACAAGCGTAAGCGTGACCAAAAGTCCGATCAGCAACACGGGACGGCGCAGCATACCGGCCATCACGTCGCCACCCGCAGTCTCGGATCGATCACCAGATAAGCGAGATCGACGAGGAAATTCATGATGATCACGAGGCCTGAGAAGAACAGCACCACATCCTGCATCACGATGATATCGCGCTGCGACAGAGCCTGCAGCGCCAGCCGCCCGAGGCCCGGCAGGTTGAAGACGTTCTCCACCAGCACCGCGCCGGCAATCAGAAAGGTGAACTGCAGCCCGATCATGGTAACGACCGGGATCAGCGCGTTCGGCAAAGCATGCCGCCAGACCGCCGCCTTGTCGCTCAAACCCTTGGCGCGGGCGGTACGAACGAAATCCTCGCCCATCACGTCCAGCACCGCGCTGCGCGCCACCCGCGTCAACACACCCGCCTGCGGCAGCGCCAGCGCGATTGCCGGCATCAACAGCGCGGCAAACCCTGCCCAAAACCCCGCATTCCAACCCGGAAACCCACCGGCCGGCATCCAGCCGAGCTTGGTCGAAAAGGCGATAATCAACAGCAACCCTACCCAGAAGGCCGGCACCGCGATCGAGACATAGGAAAACGCCCCAGCGATATAATCGAAAACGCCATTGTGCCTGCGCGCCGCCGCAACGCCGAGCGGCACGGCGATCGCAACAGACATGACCACAGCCATCAACGCTAAGGGCAGCGTCACCGCCAACCGCTCGACGATCAGCCCCGCAACGGGAACGCCATAGGTATAGGATTGCCCGAGATCGCCCTGCAGCACACCGACAAGCCATGCGAAATATCGAACGACAAGCGGCTCATCCAGCCCCATTTGGGCCTTGAGCGCCGCCAACGTCTCCGGCGTCGCCGAAGTCCCAAGCATGATCGCCGCCGGGTCACCGGGCAAAAGGTTCATGACGGTGAAGATCAGCAGAGAGACGACGATGAGCGTGACGATCAGGCTGACGAGACGGCGGATGAGGATGGAGATCATCAGATGCTGCGCCCCCACCTGCCATCGGTGACTCTGCGAATGCCCCTCACCCTAACTCTCTCCCCGTAAACGGGGCGAGGGAACGTGCCACGCTCAACGTTAGACAAAGACGGAAACCTCGCGGCTTGGTCCCTTCTCCCCGTCAGAACGGTCAGAAGGTGCCGGCAGGCGGATGAGGGGCAAGCCCCGAATGCCAACGTAATGCCCCTCACTCTTCCCAAAACACCTCGGTCAGCACATTCGACGGGATCGGCTCGTTCTCCCACAGCCCCTTCAGCTTCTTGTCCCAGATGCCTAGCTTCGGCATGACAAACAGAAACAGCGCTGGCACGTCATTGGCGAGAATGGTCTGCGCCTCGCCATAAAGCTTGTCCTGTTCGCTAGCATCGGTGCTTGCCTCGACCTTGGCGAGGATCGCGTTGAATTCCGGGTTCTTGTAATTAAAGTAATACGGGTCGCGCGCGTAGATATCGATATCCATCGGCTCCGCATGGGCAACGATGGTCATGTCGTAATCCGCGGCCTTCAAAACATCCGCCACCCATTTCGCCGGAAACTCGGTGGTTTCGATATTCATCGTCACACCGATTTCGGCAAACAGCGCCTGCAGGATCTGCGAGCTCCGCTGCGCATAGGCCATCTGCGGCGCCTTCATGGTGAAGGAGAAACCGTTCGGATAACCGGCCTCCGCCAGAAGCGCCTTGGCCTTCTCGACATCATAGGGATAGACGCCGGTCAGGTCCTTGTAGCCGCGGTCGTTCGGCGTGTAATGGCTGCCGATCGGCGTGCCGAGACCCGACCACGCACCTTCCACCACCATCGCCCGGTCGACCGCCATCATCAGCGCCTGGCGAACCTTCTTGTCGGAGAAAGGCTTGCGGGAATTATTCATCCCCGCCACGACCTTGAGTTCGGTATTGCCGATCACGGTTGCCAGCTTGTCGCTGCCCTCGAAGGATGAAACCAGTTCCGGCGCGCCGAATTCCGGAAACGCATCGACATCTCCCGCCGTCAGCGCCGCCGACTGCGCCTGCGGATCGTTGATGAAGCGGAAGGAAGCCGTTTCAAGCTTCACCGCGACATCCTTGTTCCAATAGTCCGCATTCTTCTTCAGATCGACTTTCGTGCCCTTGGCCCAGCTGTCGAAAACGAACGGGCCGGTACCGACAGGATTGGTCTTGTTGTCCGCCGCCGTCGATGGCTCCACCATGACAGCTGCCGGCCAGCCGAACCAGTAGAGCAGGCTGCCGGTCGGCTGCTTGAGTTTCAGCACCAGCGTTTCGGCATCCGGCGTATCGATCGTATCGATCGAGGTGAAATAACGCTTCTGCGGATTGACGCTGTCGGCGCCACGCGCACGGTCGAGCGTAAACTTGGCGACCGAACTGTCGAAGGCGACGCCATTGTGGAATTTCACACCCTGCCTGAGCTTGAACGTATAGGTCTTGCCGTCTTCGGAAACCTGCCAGCTCTCGGCAAGCTGCGGCTGCACCTTGCCCGCCTTGTCGATCGTCGTAAGGCCTTCGAAGACATTCTGCCAAGTTACCTGCCCGATCATCACCTGCGCGCCGATCGTCGGATCGAGACCACCCGGCTCCACCGTCATGCCGATCGTCGCAGAGGTCTTGGGCGCGGCCTGCGCATAAGGCGCTGCAAACGCCACACCGGCTACAATCGCAAGCGCCATCACGCCACGCCGAGAAACCTGAGACCAGGAGAAAATCGTCTGCATCCTATACGCTCCCCGTTATCTGCCGTGCGCAGCTTTGTTGGGCGCAGTCTAAGAACATTTCGCAACTGCACACAATGCCAATTTGCGCCAATCTGCCGCCCATCCAGCAGTTGCGGCCTTGCTGAAATGCCAGCTCAGCTGCGACGAAATCCTTCACTCGCCGTCATCAGCTGCCGCGTATAGTCGGCGGAAAAGTCGCGCCTTTCCAGCGCTTGCGCCGCAACCGTCTCGATCACCTTGCCGCCCTTCATCACGGCAAGGCGCTCGCACATATGGCTGATCACGCCGAGATCATGGCTCACCATCACAAAGGTCAGCCCACGATCTTTTCGCGCCTGTTCCAGCAGGTTGAGGATTTCCGCCTGGATCGAGGCATCGAGCGCCGATGTCGGCTCGTCGAGCAGCAGCACCTTCGGCTCCAGGATCAGCGCCCGGGCGATTGCAACGCGCTGCCGCTGCCCGCCGGAAAGCTGGTGCGAATAGCGGAAGCGGAAACCGGCCCCCAGCCCCACCTCATCCAGCGCCCGCATGATCCGCTGGTCGACATTGTCAAACCCGTGGATCGCCAGCGGTTCCAGCAGCAGACGGTCCACCGTCTGGCGCGGATGCAGCGATCCGTAGGGATCCTGAAATACCATCTGAACGGTGCGATAAAAATCCTTCGACCGGCTCCGCCCCGAATAGGACTGTCCGTTGATCGAAAGCGTGCCTGCGCTGAACGTATTCAGCCCCGCCACCGCGCGCAGCAGCGTCGACTTGCCTGATCCACTTTCGCCAACAATCCCAAAGCTTTCGCCTGTCGCCACATCCACCGACACATGGTCGAGCGCGACAAAGTCGTCGAAGGTGACGACCATGTCTTTGACGGAAAGAACATTTGTCGTCATAGCGCCCACTCCTTCTTGCGGTCGAGCACCGGCAGCGGATGCCGGTCGGTGCCGATCGTCGGCAGGCAGTTGAGCAGGCCTTGGGTATAGGGATGCTGCGCCTTGGAAAGATCGGCTGATGGCAGTTCCTCCACCACGCGCCCCGCATACATCACCAGCACCCGGTCGCAGAAAGACGAGACCAGCCGCAGGTCATGCGACACGAAGATCAGCCCCATGCCACGCTCGGCCACCAGCTTGTCGAGAATGCCAAGCACTTCGAGCTGCACCGTTACATCCAGCGCCGAAGTAGGTTCGTCGGCGATCAGCAGTTCCGGTCCACAAATCAGCATCATCGCGATCATCACGCGCTGCCCCATGCCGCCGGAAACCTCGTGCGGATAGAGCGAAAACACCCGCTCCGGATCACGGATCTGCACCGCCTCCAGCATCGCAAGCGTGCGCGCCCTCGCCTCGGCAGTTGAGATTTTCTCATGCGTCTTCAGCGTCTCGATGATCTGCCTTCCGATCGTCGAAACGGGGTTCAGCGAATATTTCGGGTCCTGCAGCACCATGGCGATCCGCTTGCCCCGGATCTCCCGCCGCTCTCGGTCGGAAATGCTCAGGAGGTCTCGCCCGGCAAAGTTCAGCGTCTTGGCCGTGATCTTCGCGTGCTTTGGCGTTAGCCCCATGATCGCCCGGCCGGTTTGTGACTTGCCGGAGCCGCTTTCACCTACAATGCCGAGACGCTCGCGCCCGAGCGTGAACGACACGCCACGCACCGCCTGCACTTCACCGGTCCGCGTCGGGAAAGTAACCCGCAGGTCCTCGACCGTCAGAAGTTTGTCCGTCATTGGCCGGCCTCCTTCGGATCGAGCGCATCGCGCAATCCGTCACCAAGCAGGTTGAAACCTAGGCTGACGATCAGGATCGCAGCACCCGGCATCGCCGCCACCCACCACTGGTCGAGAATGAAGCGACGGCCCGACGCAATCATCGCCCCCCATTCCGGCAGCGGCGGCTGTGCGCCGAGACCCAGGAAGCCGAGACCGGCGGCGGTCAGGATGATGCCTGCCATATCGAGCGTCACGCGCACGATCAGCGAGGAGAGGCAGAGCGGCATCACATGGCGCAGGATGATGCGGAACGGCGACGCACCCATCAGCTTCACCGCCGAGATAAATTCGGAATTGCGAAACGTCATCGTCTCGGCGCGGGCAATACGCGCATAAGGCGGCCACGAGGTGACGGCGATGGCGAGAACCGCATTCTCTATACCCGGCCCGAGCGCCGCCACCAGCGCCAGCGCCAGAACCAGTTTCGGGAAGGCGAGAAAAATATCGGTGATCCGCATCAGCACCGCATCCACCCAGCCACCGGCATAACCGGAAACCGTGCCGATGATCAGGCCGACAGGCGCTGCGATGATCGCCACCAGCACGACGACGAACAGCGTCAGCCGCGAACCATGGATCAGCCGCGAGAGAATATCGCGCCCCTGGTCGTCGGTGCCGAGCAGATATCCGGCCGTTCCCGGCGGCAGCAGCCGCGCATTCATCAGATCACCCTGCACCGGGTTATGCGGCGCAAGCACGTCGGCAAAGATCGCCACGAGAATCAGGAGAAGAATGATGCCGAGACCGGCCAGCGCCAGCCGGTTGGCGGAAAACCGCCGCCAGATCACATAGGCGCGGCCAAGCCGTGCCTGATGCCGCGAGGTCGGCTGTTCGGATAAAAGCCATTCGCGGCTATAGGGCTTTTCACTTGTCTGAAGAACACTCATCGGCTTCTCGTCCTCGGATCAAGCGTCCGGTAGAGAAGGTCGGACAAGATGTTGATGGCAACGAACACTGCACCGATGACGATCGTGCCGCCAAGCACGGCATTCATGTCGGCATTCTGCAGCGAGTTGGTGATGTAGAGGCCAAGCCCCGGCCAGGAAAAGATCGTTTCCGTCAGCACCGAGCCTTCCAAGAGGCCTGCATAGGAAAGTGCGATCACCGTCACCAGCGGCACCGCGGCATTTCTCAGCGCATGGAACCAGATGATCCTCGTCTCGGACAGCCCCTTGGCCCTTGCGGCGACGATATATTCCTGCTGCAACTCGTTGAGCATGAAGCTGCGCGTCATGCGGCTGATATAGGCGAGCGAGAAATAGCCGAGCAGCCCGCCGGGCAGGATGATATGGCGGAACAGATCCCAGGCCACATCCCATTGCCCCTGCCAAACCGCATCGAACAGGAAAAAGCCCGTCTGCGGCGTGAACGTATATTCGTAGACGATGTCGATCCGCCCCGGATAGGCGACCCATCCGAGCTTCGCATAGAAAAGAACCAACGCCAGCAGGCCGAGCCAGAAGATCGGCACGGAATAACCGATCAGCCCGATCACCCGCACAATCTGGTCGGCAATCGAGCCGCGCTTGACAGCCGCCAGAACCCCGAGCGGCACGCCGATCAAGGCCCCGATGATCGTCCCGATCGTCGCAAGCTCGATCGTCGCCGGAAACACCCGCGCGATATCGGTCATGACAGGATTTGTGGTCAGCACCGAAATGCCGAAATCACCCGTCAGCGCCTGCTTTATATAGATCCAGAACTGCTGGTAGAGCGGCAGGTTGAGACCAAGCTCTTCCCGTACGCGCTCGACCACATGTGCCGGCGCGCGGTCACCGACGATCGCCAGCGCCGGATCGATCGGCACCACGCGGCCGATAAAGAAGGTGACGGCCAGAAGGCCGAGAAAGGTGGTGACGACCGTGACCACGAAACGGATCACAGCCATGCCATAGGAGGAAGCACGGCGCCGGTTGCGCCGTGTCACTGCCGTCGTATCGGTAAGCGTCAAGGAGTTCTCCTTGGATTGATTACGAGTTCGCTACCTCGTTCAACGTCATGCTCGTCCTCGGAGTTTATCCGACGGATGTCCCGAGCATCTGCAACGGATCGAAACCCTGGACCGCGAGTAGATCCTCGGGACAAGCCCGAGGATGACGGTGAGCAAGACGCTACGGTTCAGCCAACAGTCGCGAATGACTACTTCGAAATCGGATAGACGAAGTTCGTATCGAAGCTCGGACCGAGCTTGAAGTCCTTCAGCTTGGACGAGTAGCCGGCCACTTCCGTCTGCTGGAAGATGATCACGAACGGGCTCTGTGCTAGGGCCTTCTTCTGCAGGTCCTCGTAGACTGCCGCGCGCTTGGCCGCATCCTTTTCAAGAAGCGCGCCCTGGGCGGCCTCTTCGATGTCCTTCGGCACATCCCAGGCATTACGCCATGCGAGCGTCTTGTTCTTGCCCTCGTCGGAATTGTCGTAGTTGATGACGAAGGTTTCGGCATTCGAGTTCGGGTCGAAATAATCCGAACCCCACTGACCGATATAGATGTCATGCGTGCGGGCGCGATATTTCGTCAGCGTCTGCTTGCCGTCGCCCGGAATGATTTCGAGCTTGATGCCAGCCTGCGCCAGCGTCTGCTGCACGCTTTCGGCAATGCCGGTCACCGGCTGCGTGTTACGCACGTCCATGGTCACGGTAAAGCCATCGGCCAGACCTGCCTTGGCAAGCAGTTCCTTCGCCTTGGCCACATCGAGCTTGTAGGGATTGTCGGAAAGCGCACCGAGCTGGCCCTTCGGTAGGAAGGTCTGGTGGATCTCGCCGATACCCTTGATCAGCGTCGCGCCAATCGCATCATAGTCGACCAGATACTTGAACGCTTCCGCCACTTCGGGCTTTGCCAGCTTCTCGTTTTTCTGGTTGAGGCTGAAATAGTAGATCGTGCCCTTCGGCGCAGACGTGATCGACAGGCCTTCCTTCTTGGAAACGGCCTCCACATCGTTCGGCTCGAGGTTGCGAGCGATATCGATGTCACCGTTTTCCAGCGCCAGGCGCTGGCCGGAGCTTTCCTTCATGTGGCGATAGATGACGCGCTTCAGCTTCGGTGCTTCACCGTAATAGTTTGGGTTGGCTTCCATGATGACGGCCTCGTTGGCGCGCCATGCCAGCACCTTGTACGGACCGGAACCGGCAAAACCGGTCTTCATCCATTCGTTGCCGAAATCGCTATCGTATTTGTAGTCCGCCGAAGGCGTCATCGCCTTGGCATGCTCCATCACCACCTTCTTGTCGACCACGGAAGCGACAGTGGCTGTCAGGACGTTGAGCACAAAGCTCGGCGCATAGGCCTTGTCGACCGTGAAGGTGAACGTGTCGGGCGCGGTCGCCTTGGCCTTCTCCGCAACATTGTCGCCGGTCAGCCCGAACTGGGTCAGAAGGAAGGCCGGAGACTTGTCGAGCTTGACGGCACGTTCGAACGAGAAGGCAACGTCTTCAGCGGTCAGCGGGTTGCCGGAGGCAAATTTCAGGTCCGGCTTCAGCTTGAACGTATAGGTCATGCCATCGTCGGAAACCGTCCAGCTGGCAGCGAGGTCACCGACAACCTTCGACGTGTCGGCCGGATCGAGCATGACCAGCTTGCTGTAGGTATTGGCGGTCACTTCGGCGGTGGAGAGCTCGAAAGCTTCGCCCGGATCGATGGTGATGATATCGTCGATCGCAAAGCCTTCGACCAGCGTATCGGCCGGTGTCGCAGCGAACGCCTGCGGCGCGGCGACAAGCAGCAGCGACAGTGCTGCACTCGTCGAAAGCATGCGGACGGAGTTACGGAAAGAATGGAGCATGATCAGTTCCCCTGTTTTCATTTGCTCATGTTCGGCCCGCTTCGGGCCGTTATTCGTGCCAGGCTTTACCCAATATCCTCAACCAGTTTTCACGGGCCAGCTTGGCCAAATCCTCACCAGCGTATCCCGCTGTTTTTAAAGCTGCAACCAGATTTTGATTGCCCGCGGCATCGCGGATTTCTGCCGGCACAGTGCAGCCGTCGAAGTCCGATCCGATCGCCACATGATCGATTCCCATCCGCTCAACCATGTAATCGACATGGCGTATCATCTCGGAAATCGGCGTGGCCGCGATGTCCAGCCCGTCGTCGCGCAGCATGGTGACCGCATAGTTCAGGCCCACCAGCCCGCCGCTTTCCTTGATCGCGTCCATCTGTCTGTCGGTCAGGTTACGGGCGACCGGTGTCAGCGCATGCGCATTGGAGTGGCTGGCGATCAGCGGCTGGTCGGAGGTCTTTGCCACATCCCAGAAACCCTGTTCGGTGATGTGCGACAGATCGATCAATATGCCCAGCTGGTTGCAGGCCTTGACCAGCTCGAAGCCGAGATCGGTCAGCCCCGGCCCGGTATCGGTCGTCATCGGAAAGGCGAAAGGCACGCCATGGCCAAAGATGTTGTGACGGCTCCAGACCGGCCCAAGCGAACGCAGGCCCGCCGCATGAAACACGTCGAGATTGGCGAGGTCACCGTCGATCGGCTCGCAGCCTTCCATATGCAGCACGGCGGCAAACACGCCGTCCTTCATCGCCTGCCGGATATCGGCTGTGGAACGGCATAGTTTCCAGGCCCCCGCCCGGTCGAGCCGCAGCGCAATCGCTGCCTTTTCCAGCCCGATATCCAGCGAAGGTGCGTATTCGAGCGGCGCGGCAAGCGGGGTCACATAACTCCCGTCCGGCTCGGGATCCTTCAGCACCAGATCGCCGGAAGGAATGTAGATGGCGCAGAGACCACCTGCGAGACCGCCAGCTCGCGCTCGCGGCGCATCGATATGGCCTTCCGGCGTTCCTTTGGAGAATTCCACGACGGGATCGGCCCCCGCCTTCATGTTCCGCCAGAGCCGCAACAACACATCGTTATGGCCGTCGAACACCAGTTCCATCAAACTCTTCCTGACAATTTCGCTTGGGTATAGAGGTAGGGTGTGGCGATCCTAGCCAGCAATCTCATGTCCGCAAGCCGAAAAAAGTCAGTGCGACCAAAGCCCCTCGCCTGCCTTCTCCAATATCGGCGTACGGAAACACGAAACCACGCGCCCCTTCCACTCAGGTCCGAAATCGTCGAGCTTCTTTTCCCATCGATCCGATTGCAGCATGGCAGCGCCGATCACCACCGGTTCGATCCCGAGCGAAGTCATCAGCGTCAGGCCGGAAATGATCGAGGTGCCGGAGGAAATCACGTCATCGATCAGCGCCACGCGCTTGCCCTTGATCAGCGGCATCATCCGCGGGTCGACATAAAGCCGTTTCTGTTGTTCCGGCGTGGTGATCGAGGAAAGCGGCACGGAAAGCTGCTCGTCATACCAGAATTTCTTCGAGGTCCCGAGCGGCACGTAGCGGGCAAAACCCAGCATCCGCGCCACGGCGGCTGCAAGCGTCAGGCCGAGCGTCGGCAGGCCGACGATCACCTCGGGCCGAAGCGCCGCAATCTTCGGCGCGAGATCGGCCGCGAGCGCATCCTGCACATCAAAGCTTGCCTGATTGATGATCAGCGATGCCAGCGCCCGGCTCCCGTCTGAAAGCGGCCGAATCGGCAGCTTCATCTGTTCGCCGCTGTCGAGCCTTGCTGGAAAGAACCCGGAGAACGGTCCGGTCTCGTCGAAAGAACCGGGAGCGTGCAGCTCCTGCCAGAACTCATGCGGCTGCATCGCTTTTCCCAACCCTATATTATGCCAGAACTTCCAGTATCGGGCTCTCCATTAGCGTGCCGGTGGTCACGTCGGCAATGCCCCGGTCGGTCTGATGCGGTCCTGCATTGCAGGCAAGCGTCGCACCGAAGCAGGCCTTGAACACCAGATAGGGCGGCTCCCAGTCAACGACCTTGTCCATCGCCGCCCGGATCGCCCGGAACTGATCGGCCACGACCTGCACCGGTTCTTCGGATACGAGGCCCGCCAGCGGCAGCGGCAGCAAGCTCACCACCTTGCCGCCGATCGCAACGGCCATGCCGCCGCCGGATGCGATCACCGCATTGGCAGCCGCTGCCATGTCGCGCGGGTCGGAACCGAAAACGGTGAGGTTATGGCTGTCATGCGCCACGGTCGTAGCAAACGCACCCTTCCATTTGCCCCAACCGGTGAGAAAACCCAACCGGGTGCGGCTGTCGACACGGCCATGGCGATGAGTCACGGCGATCAACACCGATTCCTGCGGGGGTACCACGAACCCGTTTTCGACAGCCGCATCCACTTGTCCCCAGCGTGTGAACCGCGGCCGATCAATGGTCGCGACCCTCACCCGGGTACCTTCAGAGCGAAGTTTGAAATCATCTTCCTGCAGAGCCTGCAGCTTTACCGAACGACGCAGCGGGTTGGGGTTCATCCGGCACACGTCACCCATCATCTTTCCATCGCGCGAGACGATGTGGCCGCTCGCCACGACTGTACGCGCGCAAAAATCCTTGAGATCCTCGAAGAGCACGATATCCGCACGGCGACCGGCCGCGATCAGCCCGAGATCGGCGCGGCCGATCCTGACCGCTCCGTTCAACGTCGCCGCCTGCAGCGCCCATCCCGGTTTCATCCCGTAGCGCACCAGCCGGCGCACCACATCGTCCAGCCCACCGCCATCCACCAGATCGTCGGGAAACACGTCGTCGGTGCAGATCGTCACCGTCTGCGGCAGATGCCCGAGCGTGTTCAGAGCCTCGACAAATTCCGGCAGAAGATGGTCATGCGAGCCGCGCATCTCGATCGTCAGACCGGCACGCAGCTTCTGCATCAGGTCGTCTGCGGAAGTCAGCTCGTGGTCGGACGTGACGCCCGCCGTCATGAAAGCGGCAAGATCACCGCCAGCAAGGCCCCGGGCATGGCCGCTGACGAGCTTTTCCGAAACGAGCGCACTCTGCACAATATTGCTGATGCGTGGTTCGCGGTCGATCACGCCGCGCATGTTCATCACTTCCGCAAGACCGGCAATCTTCGGCCACAGCAACATTTCATCGATCACATCGGCATCGAAATCCGCACCCGCAACCTCATAACCGGGAGCAGACGGAACACAGGACGGCGCCATGACGACAGCCCTGAGTGGCAGCGAGCGCACCGCCTCCACCGACCATGCAACACCATCGATACCGCAGACATTGCCGAATTCATGCGGATCCCAGACCACCGTCGTCACCCCGCGCGGCACCACGGTTTCCGCATAGGTCGCAGGTGTCACCATCGAGCTTTCGATATGCATATGCGTGTCGATCAGACCCGGCGAAACGAAAGTACCGGTCGCATCGATCACCTGCGCCGCATCGGCGCGCGCGCCGCGCTCGTGAACACTAACGATCAACGGCCCGACAATACCGATATCGGCAGGACGCAGCTCGCCGGTCACCACATCCACCAGCGTTCCGCCGGTAATCAGGATATCGAACGGCGCATCGCCACGGGCGACCTTCACGGCATGGTCGCGAAAGCACGGCTCGGTAAATTCGCCAACGGTTGCGATAATGTTCTTCACCAGCTAGCCTCCGCCTTCAATGCATCGAGAATGGATTGCTTGGCCTTTGCGGCATCGATATCCGCCGCGAATTGCGCATTGAATTCGGCCCTGCCCGCTCGCGTCTCCACCACGGTGCGACCGCGCGTGTGGCTGCCCGTAAGCTCCATGTCGATCCGCCCATCCTGCCATGTCGCAAGATCCGGCTGCACGAAGGCTACCGCCGCAACGGCGTCATAAAGCGACATCGCCTTGCGCCCGCGGCTGGTGGCGATCGCCACGAAACCGGCAAGCAGATCGGCCAAGAGCGTCGCGTTGCGGCCACCGGCAGAGCGCACCGGCTCGACATCGTCGGGCGCGCAAAGCACCTTGCGGCACAGATCGAGATCGACCATGCGGAACGGGATACCATGCGCAAGAACGATCGCCACCGCTTCGGGATCGGCAAAGGCGTTAAACTCGGCAGAGGCCGTGTGATTGCCGGCCGTCAGCCCACCGCCCATCCAGGTCAGATCGGTAATCTTGGCGGCAAGATCCGGCCGCGCCAGCGCCACGGCGGCAATGTTGGTAAGCGGCCCGAGCGCCAGAATGCGGCGCTCGCCTTCGCCGGCTTCGAGCCATGTGCACAAGGCGTCGAACGCATCCTCGACGAATGTATCCGGCCCGGCGGGCAGTGCTTCACCCGCAGTCGGCATGCCGGCATCGCTCAGGATGGATACGGCGGTTTCAAGCTTGCCGAGCACCGGCTTTGCCCGCCCGGCGTGAATGGGAAACGGCCAGACGAAGGCAGCGGCGGCACCGGCCGCATTGCGACGCACCTGATCAAGCGGCGCATTGCCAAGAACAAGCGAAATTCCGTCGATGGCAAGCCCGCCATGGGCAACAACCATGATGGCGGCCAGATCATCGAACCCCATATCGGTATCGATCCAAACACCCATTTCAAGCACACTCCAAAAACACAACCGGGCGATCCATTGGGACGCCCATATACACGAGAGATTGAGACCGGAGGATAAGGGTTTTCACCTACTATCCTTCCGAGCATGCGCAGCGGCAGCCACAACCGAATACATCGTCGGACCCGTCGATTGACGGATCACGAGTGTCATCGGAACGCCTGCGCCATTCCGCTCTACAGATGCCGGTTTGCGGGTGGCGGCATCGCGTTCTGCAATCACGCCCCCCAAAGCCTCGACAGCACGCTCCGCAATCATCGCCAGGTTCTGCCGCAACGTGGTGATTGGCGGCATGACCACCGATGACCAGACAAGATCGTCGAAACCACTGACACTGGCCTGAAGCGGAACATCGATCCCGTCGCGCTGCAGTTCGGTCAGCGCGCGCAGTGCAAGAAGGTCATAAACTGCGGCAAACGCCGTATACCCGTCCGCCACCCGGGCCGCGAGGCCGAGCGCGCAGCCAACCCCTTGCGAAACCTCCATCTCCTCCACCCACAGGGTTTCGCAGCACGCGTCACTGCCGAGACCGGCCTCCAGACCGCCGACCCGATCGTTCTGCACATTCGATTGTCGGCTGTTGGCGATCAGCAACACTTTCTGATGTCCGAGAGAGGCCAGATGACGCCCCATCTGCACCCCGCCATCCCGATGGTCGGACGAAACGGTATTTCCGGGCGTCGAGGGGCTGTCGATGATCGCGATGGGAGTGCCGACATCGCCGATCCGCGATCCGCGACGGGGAACGACAATCATCCCGTCGACGCCGCGCTCGACCAGCCGGCCGATCGCCGCCGTCTGTTGCGCGATTTCCCCACGACTGTCTGCGATCAGAACGCCGTAACCGGCAGCGGCTGCCGCCTGCTCGATCGCCTGAGCGATCTGCGGAAACAAGGGATTGGATATGTCCGGCAGCACCAGACCTATGACAGCCGTCCGTCCCGTGCGCAGCGCCCGCGCCGCATGGCTCGGCACATAACCAAGCTCATCTGCCGCCTGCCGGATTTTCGCGGAAAGCTCGGCGGAGACCCGCCCCTTGCCGGAAAGCGCATTGGACACGGTTGCCGAAGACACACCAAGGGCGGCGGCAATTTCAGTCATCGTCGCTGGCGTCCGGCCGACACTCATCGTCTCTGCTGCGGTCCAAGGTGATTAATCGTTTAATCAACCATACCCGGATACACTCTATATGTCGAGTGAAATACAACCTTTCATATAGAGTAATGCACAGCGACTGCTACCAGGCTACGATTTCCTGCCGATAGCGCGCCACCTCTTCCATCAGCCACGCCCGAAAAGCGACGACCGGCGGAAAGCCGGCCTTGGCATGCGGCGCGACCACGTAATAGGCACTGGGACTAACAACCTGATGCGGAAATGCCTCCACCAACTGGCCGCTTGCGAGTTCCGCATCGATCAGGAAGAGCGGCATCAGGCCGACACCCAAGCCCGCAATACATGCCTGCGTCACGCTGCCGAACTGCTCGAAGCGCATGCCCTCACTGATACTACCGGCAATTCGAAGGCTTTCGAACCAGTGCCTCCAGCCACCCGGCCGCGATGCCATATGCAGAAGCGGCAGATGCAACAGATCTTCGGCACGACTGACCGGATGAGAGCCAAGAAATGCAGGCGAACAGACCGGCACCACCATCTCGTCCATAAGGAAGGTGCATTCCGCACCCGGCCATTCGGGTTGCCCGACATGTATCGCCATATCGATGCCGTCGCGATCGAAATCGAACACGCCGATACGAGTTGCAAAGTTGAGCGTAATCTCAGGATGGCGGGCAACGAAACCCGGAATGCGCGGCATCAGCCAGCGCGTGCCGAATGTCGGCAGGATCGCAAGATTGAGCTGATCACTATGCCGTTTGGTCATGGCATGCAGCGATGCCGATCTTATCTGTGACAACGCTCCGGCGATCGCCTTGGCAAAATCCGCACCCGCCGACGTCAACACGACACCCCGGCTGGTCCGGTCGAAAAGCAGCACGCCAAGCTGCTCCTCAAGCCCGGAAACCTGCCTGCTTATCGCCCCTTGCGTCAGCGACAGCTCGTCCGCCGCGAGCGAAAAACTGCCGAGCCGCGCAACGGAGTCAAAAGCTGCGAGCGCGGAAGTCGATGGCAGAAGTTTTCGCGAAAGATTGGTCATGGACTATTACTATCCGTCATATCCAATTGAGTAAACGGGCCTTGCGACAAACGACCGCACAACGATAATCTGCCTGGGAGTTTTCCGGCGATGGAGCCCGTTAGCCTCCTTCAAACGTTACCGGAGACATGTCTCCGCCTGAAACCATCGGAGGACACCTTGGCCTTTATCTGGAACGACCCCTTCCTCATCGACGACCAGTTGACCGAAGACGAGCGCATGATCCGCGACACGGCGGCCGCCTTCGCCAAGGCCGAGCTTCTGCCCCGCGTGCAGGATGCCTATCTTGAAGAAAAGACCGATATCGAGCTCTTCAAACTGATGGGTGAGACCGGCCTTCTCGGCGTTACGCTTCCGGAAGAATACGGCGCGGCCAACGCATCCTACATCGCCTACGGCCTCGTCGCCCGCGAGATCGAGCGTATCGACTCAGGCTATCGCTCTATGATGAGCGTCCAGTCCTCACTGGTCATCTACCCGATCTTTGCCTACGGCTCCGACGAGCAGAAGAAGAAATACCTGCCCGGCCTCGTCTCGGGCGAACTGATCGGCTGTTTCGGCCTGACCGAACCGGATGCCGGCTCCGATCCGGGCGGCATGAAAACCCGTGCGGAAAAGATCGAAGGCGGTTATCGCCTGCGCGGCGCAAAGATGTGGATTTCCAACGCACCGATCGCCGATGTCTTCGTCGTCTGGGCAAAGTCAGAAGCCCATAACAATGAAATCCGCGGCTTCGTGCTGGAAAAAGGCATGAAGGGCCTTTCCGCACCGAAAATCGGCGGCAAGCTGTCGCTGCGCGCCTCGATCACCGGCGAAATCGTCATGGATGGCGTCGAAGTTGGCGAAGATGCGCTGCTGCCGAACGTGTCAGGCCTCAAAGGACCCTTCGGCTGCCTCAACCGCGCCCGCTACGGCATTTCCTGGGGCGTCATGGGGGCTGCCGAAGACTGCTGGTTCCGCGCCCGCCAATACGGCCTTGATCGCAAGCAGTTCGGCAAGCCGCTTGCCGGCATGCAGCTCTACCAGAAGAAGCTCGCCGACATGCAGACCGAGATTGCCCTTGGCCTGCAAGCTTCGCTGCGCGTCGGCCAGTTGATGGACCAGCACCGCATGGCGCCGGAAATGATCTCCATCGTCAAGCGCAACAACTGCGGCAAGGCGCTGGATATCGCTCGCCAGGCGCGCGACATGCATGGCGGCAACGGCATCCAGGTCGAATACCATGTCATGCGCCATTCGCAGAACCTGGAAACAGTCAACACCTACGAAGGCACCCACGACGTCCACGCCCTCATCCTCGGCCGCGCACAGACGGGTATCCAGGCCTTCTTCTGAGAAACGCAACGCCGCATATAAAATCACGCTTCTGCCCGGCCGCCATGCGAGCCGGGCTTAAGCACCTGCGGACATAAAACCGATTCCCACCTTTGCCGAAAAAGCCCGAGAGCAATTCCAGCAAAGGTGGGAACCGGTTTTGCGTCCGGAATTGCGTTAGAACTAAGAGGTAGAGCAGTTTCGCGTTTCGAAGAAAGGCGGAAATGCTCTAAGCATTCGGCTCCACTTGGACTGACGGCGCGCGGCCCCGGCCCTTCAATGCGGGCCGCCACTTCATCATCCGCCTAATCGCCGCGCGCTGCTCCGCACTGGAGATTGCATGTACCGTTCGATAGAAGCAATAGGACAGGTAGTCAGGCAGCAGAACCGCCGCCCCCTTCAAGGTCAGAGGCATCCGATACTGAATTCGGACGGTCTGCGCATTCGACCACCGCTCCTTGTAGTCCATGCGCAGGATCCGCATGTCGAAATCCAGACTACGCTCGAAGCACCAGCGCACCACATCCTCGATGATCAGCATGCCCGGAGAATATCGCGAATAATCCGGGTCGAAACTGGTTGTCAGCAACTCGACACGGGTCCGGTCGATCATCGTCAGGAAGGCCGCAATCGGCTTGCCATCCAGCGTCAGGCGAAAAAGCCCCACACGCCCGAACTCGCCACGCTTCATCAAGGCCGCCACGAAAAACGCACGCGCCTCATCCTTGCCTAGCCACGGACAGGACTTGTCCATGCGCTGCAGCCAGCGCCGCTTTTCCCCGATCACCCAATCAATAGTCTCAACGGAGACTGCATAATCTTCAGGCAGCTCAAAGCTCAATTCACCGAGCTTCTGCAGCCTCTTGCGTCCCTGTTTCAGGTTCGTGCGAAACTTGGACGAATAGGTCTGCAGCAGGTCGTCGAAGTTCTCGATGCCACGCCGCTCGATCATATAGCTGTCCAGCGGGTTCGGAATATTGAAGACCCCGGTCCTTTCCAGCACCCGCCGCGCGGCACCATCATGCTGAACAAACGGAACCTCGATAATATCGGCCACAGGCTTGAGAAGTGCCACGAGTTCATTGCAGATATAGACCGGATCCATGTCCGGCGCGATCAACGGATCACCATATTCCTCGTGCATGCCGCAACCCAGCGGCTCGAGACGACTTGCAAAGCCAAGCCTGTTCCGCTGGAACGGCCAGACGGCGACAAGCCGCGAACCCGACCAAACGGTCGCGCAGAACAACCGGTCACCTGCGCAAAAATCCCTGGTTTCCCATCCGAGCTTTGCCCATTCGAAAGTCTGCGTGTAGTGATAGGTCGCAACGGATCGCGCGAGACTGCTCCAATCATCTTCAAGACGAGCAAAATCTTCTACGCCAACCAATAGAACTGGCCGCAGCATTCATTCCTCCCAAGACATTCAGCTTGATACAAACCAGATCAGCTGAATTTTATATTTTCAAAAGAACCTAATGAATACAGAACACATGTCAACAAGAAACGATTTTTACTTTAGTAAAATTTATATTACGAAATAAAAACCTGATCCAGGCGCGATTATAAACAAATAACCGTTCCTTTTATTCATCGAAAACTCACCCTCAAGAATAACAAAGAAAAATACATTCACAGAGCTCCCGCAATCATTGAAAATCCGCACGGATAATTCGAAGCAAATTGCAAAGAGGCCCGGGCGCATCGCAGCCGAGCCTCTTCTGTTTAAGTGGCGAAAGCCTTAGAATTCCTGCCACTGTCCCTTCGACCCATCGATTGCGGCATTGTCCGAAAAGGCCGTGGCGATCGCGCTGACGTGGCGGCTGATCTCCTGCACTTCAGCCACGATGACCTGAAGAGCATTGCCCGTTTCACCCACGAGCTGCGCGCCGTCCTGCACCTGCTGGTTCGGCGTATCGATCAGCAGCTTGATTTCCTTGGCAGCGCTTGCGGACCGCTGGGCGAGTTCACGCACGTCCCGGGCCACGACCGCAAAGCCCTTGCCGGCCTCACCGGCACGCCCTCGTCAGGAAGACATCGAACTGTTGACGATATTGCGGAAGCAGGTTGCTCGCCGCCGCAAGATGGTCAGCACGAAATCCTTCGTCGCCAGATAGTCCTTCTGGACAAAGGCGTACCGCCCCGAGATGAAGGCCACGGCTCCAAGGTCGGCCGTGCAGATCAGGAGAATGATCGCAAGAATTTTCGTTCGAATTCCGGTCTTTCCCAAAATTGTCATTTGTCATCCACGAGAGAGAAACCGTGTCGTTACCGCGCAGCAGTCCATAAAGGCCACGCAGACAGAGCACGCATTCACCCGATCATTGGGAAGAGAAGGACACGCAATGGGTGTACTCAACAGCCACATAGCAACGAGGCAATACACCTCGATCCGCGGAAAAACGTCGTGAGACACTTATGTTTCTCGCGAATGCTATCGCGCCGCTAAACATCATTGGCCAAGATCGCCCCTTGGGTGTATCTGTGCGGTGCAGTTCGAAAAGAGCGACAGCCATCGATAGGAAAGACCTCGAAAAGCATGCACGCTAAGGATGATGCGGGAAAAGCCGCCGCCCGGAACGATGCGGAAAGCGAGTTCGATGTTGGCGATCGGCTGCGCCTCGTACGGCAGAGCTATGGATTGTCGCAACGCGCCCTGGCGGTAAAGGCCGGCGTCACCCATTCGCTCGTGTCGCTGATAGAAAAGAACAAGGTCAGCCCCTCGGTCGCGTCGCTGAAGAAGATCCTGGAGGCGATCAATTATCCCCTGACCGACTTCTTCGCCCTGACGCTTCCGCCCGTTGACCAGATCTTCTATCGCGCCGACGAACTGACGCCTTTGTCGAAAGGTCCGCTGACGTTGCTTCAGGTTGGCGATGCGAAATCCCACAGCGTCCAGATCTTCCACGAATTCTATGAGCCTGGCGCCGATACCGGCGACACCATGCTCGCCCATGAGGCGGAAGAAGGCGGCGTTATCGTCGCTGGCGAGCTGGAAGTAACTGTCGGCAATCAGACCCGCATCCTGAAACGTGGCGATGCCTATCTCTTCAACAGCCGCCTGCCGCATCGCTATCGCAATGTCGGCACTGAACGCTGCGAAGTGGTCAGCGCGGTTACCCCGCCCTATCTCTAAGCTTCGTCCCTTCCCTTAATCCGATTAGTATGACTTTTTTTGACAATAGCGAAGTTGATTGTCAGCCGTGTTTGTCCTAACTCAGGCACCGGAACCCTCCGCCCCTTCTGCCCGCGGCACCCGCCGCGCGACCTGACGTTTCCAAACGAAAGTGGACCCCCATGCAGACCTATCCCGACGTAAAACTCTTCATCAACGGCGAATGGCGCGATGCCATTGGTGGCGAAACGATCGAAGTCACCGATCCGGCGACCGATGAAGTCATCGGCAAGATTGCCCATGCCCGCAAGGCGGACCTCGATCTGGCGCTCGAAGCTGCCGACAAGGGTTTCAAGATCTGGCGCGACACGGCTCCCTTCGACCGCTCGAAGATGATGCGCAAGGCGGCCGACATCCTGCGCGAACGCGCCGACAGGATCGCCTTCCTGATGACCCGCGAACAGGGCAAGCCGCTGGCCCAGTCCAAGATGGAAATCATGGGCGCCGCCGACACGATCGACTGGTTCGCCGAAGAGGCCCGCCGCACATACGGGCAGATCATCCCGGCCCGCTTCTCCGGCGTCGCCCAGATGACGATCAAGCAGCCGGTCGGCCCGGTCGCAGCCTTCACCCCGTGGAATTTTCCGATCAACCAGATCGTCCGCAAGCTTTCAGCGGCGGTTGCCACTGGCTGCTCCATCATCGTCAAGGCCCCGGAAGAAACCCCGGCTTCGCCCGCAGAACTGATCCGCGCCTTCGCCGATGCCGGTATTCCGGCAGGCGTCATCGGTCTGGTCTACGGCATTCCGGCCGAAGTATCGGAATACCTGATCCCGCATCCGGTCATCCGCAAGATCTCGTTCACCGGCTCCACCCCGGTCGGCAAGCATCTCGCAGCCCTTGCCGGCAAGCACATGAAGCGCGCCACGATGGAACTCGGCGGCCACGCTCCGGTCATGGTCTTCGACGATGCCGATCTCGATAAGGCGATCGAAATCAGCGCCATGTCGAAATACCGCAATGCCGGTCAGGTCTGCGTATCGCCGACCCGCTTCCTGGTTCAGGACGGCGTTGCCGACAAGTTCCTCGAAGGTTTCGTCAAGGCTGCCGAGGCCATCAAGGTCGGCAATGGCCTCGAAGCCGATACCGTCATGGGCCCGCTTGCCAACGACCGCCGCATCCCGGCCATGGAAGCCCTGATCCAGGACGCCGTCTCGAACGGCGGCGAACTGAAGACCGGCGGCAAGCGCATCGGCAACAAGGGTAACTTCTTCGAGCCGACCGTTCTTGCCAACGTCCCGACCTCGGCCAAGATCATGAACGACGAACCTTTTGGCCCGATCGCCATCATCAACCGCTTCTCCACCTATGAGGACGCGATCAACGAGGCAAACCGCCTGCCCTTCGGCCTTGCTTCCTACGCCTTCACCGGCTCGGTCAAGACCGCTCACGCGCTCGGCCGCGAAGTCGAAGCCGGCATGCTGACCATCAACCACAACGGTCTCGCCCTGCCGGAAGTCCCCTTCGGCGGCGTGAAGGATTCGGGTTACGGCACCGAAGGCGGCTCGGAAGCAGTGGCCGCCTATCTCGAAACCAAATACGTCACCCAGATGAACTGATCTATCTGCGATCACCTCCATCGAACCGGCCGGAGCCAGCGCTCCGGCCGGTTTTCTTTTGCCGCTTGCCCGCGTCGACGGAGTCGAATACGAAAACAAAGTGTGAACACACGGATATAACCATGGCCGAAACTGATGCGAATTCTGCTCCTCTCCTGAAGGAAATCTTCAACCGCGATCGGCTGAACCATTTCGCCCGCGAGACGGCCGCCATCCATCCGACTTTCGACGGCGAGCGCTTCCTGCAGCTTGCATCTGAAGGACTTGACGATCTCAGCATCATGCAGCGTCTCCGGCAGATCGCCGTTGCCTTCCACACCACCCTGCCCGGCCCCTACGAGAAGAATATCGAGATCCTCTCAAGCCTCGCACCACGCATCAACCACGGCTTCGCCTCGATCACCCTGCCGGAATACGTGGCGCTTTACGGCCATGATCATTTCGATCTATCGATGAAGGCGCTCGCCTTTTTCACCCGTTTCGGCTCATCCGAATTCGCCATTCGGCATTTCCTCTTGAAAGACATGCCGCGCACGCTCGCGGTGATGCAGGACTGGTCGACAGACGAAAACGAACATGTCCGTCGCCTGTCTTCGGAAGGCTGCCGCCCGCGCCTGCCCTGGTCTTTTCAGCTGAAACAGCTGATCGCCGACCCCTCGCCGGTTGCCCCGATCCTGGAAAACCTGAAAAGCGACCCCAGCCTCTATGTCCGCAAATCCGTCGCCAACCACCTGAATGACATCACCAAGGATCATCCGGACTGGGTTCTCGCAAAGCTGTCGCACTGGGACCAGTCGGATGCCCGCACCGCATGGATCATCAAACAGGCGCTTCGCACGTTGATAAAGAAAGGCGACACTCGCGCCCTGCATGTCTTCGGCGCAGGCCACAAGGCCGAGGTGAAGGTCGATAAGTTCACGGTCACCCCGTCATCACTCAGCCTCGGCGGCGCAGTCCAGATCACGGCGAAACTTACCTCGAACGACTCCGCCCCACAGAAACTGGTTATCGACTATGCAGTCCATTACGTGAAGAAAACCGGTGGGACATCGAAAAAGGTGTTCAAGTGGAAGGAACTGATGCTCGCACCCCATGCAGGCGCAGAACTCACCATCACCCGCCCCATCCGTAACTTCACCACCCGCATTCATTATCCGGGACGGCATGTGGTGGAATTGGTCGTGAATGGGGAGGTGTTGGGTGAAGCCGCTTTCGAGCTAGATGCCTGAACAAAGAGAAAGAGCACCGCCGGGGCGATGCTCTGATCTTTACTTCCGCTTTTCAAAACCGCCTTTGCCGGCCGGCTTCTTCTTGAAAGGCTTGTCGCCATCAGCCTTGGCGAACGGCTTGTCACCAAATGCCTTCTTCTTGAACGGCTTATCGCCAAACGGCTTGTCGCCGCTTTTCTTGGCAAAATCGCCCTTCGGCTTTTCACCCCAGACATCGTCATCCATGCGGCGCTCGGCGCTGGGCTTTTCACCCTTCGGTTTCCAGTCCTTGCGCGGCGCATCGCCATAAGCCTTGTCGCCACGCGGGCCGTCCTTGGAAAATGGCTTGTCCTTGCGGAAACCGTCCTTCTTCGGGCCATCCCGGAAAGGCTTGTCCTTCCAGGGCTTGTCCATCCGCGGGCCTTCGCGCTTGGTGAAGCCCTCGTCATCGGTGCCGCGGGAGAATTTCGAGAAATCCGGCGCAGCATCGAGACGCGTGACGCGGATACCGCGCTCCATCGTCTTGTCCTTGCCGAGCTTTGCCATGAACTTGTCGGCATGCGCTTCGGCAATTTCGACGAAGGTCTCGTCGGCCTGCATCTTGATCGCGCCGATCTCGTTCTTGCTCAAGTCACCGCTCTTGCAGATCGTCGGGATCAGCCAGCGCGGTTCGGCGCGCTGCTTGCGACCGACCGACAGCGAGAACCAGATAGCCGGGCCGAAATCGCCACGCGGCGTCAACGGCCGCGAAGCCGGATCACCCGGTTTGCCGTCGCGCGGCTTGCGGGCTTCGAGCGAAACCACACTGACATCTTCCGGCGCAGAATTCTTGCCGCGATAGAGCGCAACGAAAGCGGAGGCGAGCTTCTCGGCGTCGAAACGCTCGATGAGCTTGGCGATCAGCGCCTGCTCGTCCTCGTTGGTCGTCACTTCGGTGAAAATCGGATCGGCAAACAGCCGCTCTTCGTCACGCACCGTCACTTCGTCGGCAGAAGGCGGGTTCGCCCATGTCGGCTCGACCTTGGCGCCGAACAGCAGGCGCTCGGCCTTACGGCGCTGGGTAACCGGCACGATGAGCGCACTAACGCCCTTGCGGCCCGCACGGCCGGTACGGCCCGAACGGTGCAGCAGCGTTTCGGAATTGGTCGGAAGATCCGCATGGATAACGAGCTCGAGACCGGGCAGGTCGATACCGCGGGCAGCAACGTCGGTTGCGATGCAGACACGAGCGCGGCCATCGCGCATCGCCTGCAGCGCATGAGTACGCTCGTTCTGGGTCAGCTCACCCGAAAGCGCCACGACGGAAAAATTACGGTTGGAAAGCCTTGCATGCAGGTGATTGACAGCTGCGCGCGTCGAGCAGAACACGATCGCATTCGGCGCCTCGTAATAGCGCAGCACGTTGACGATGGCATTTTCGCGGTCGGACGGCGTGACCAGCAGGGCGCGATAGTCGATATCGACATGCTGCTTCTGTTCGGCGGCGGTCGCGATGCGCACGGCATCACGCTGGTAGCTCTTGGCAAGCTTGGCGATCGCCGCCGGAACGGTGGCCGAGAACATCAGCGTGCGGCGTTCGTCGGGAGCCGATTCAAGGATGAACTCCAGGTCTTCGCGAAAGCCGAGATCAAGCATCTCGTCGGCTTCATCGAGCACGGCGACCCGAACCTCGGACATGTCGAGCGCGTTGCGGCGAATATGGTCGCAGATACGGCCCGGCGTGCCGACAACGATATGCGCACCACGCTCCAGCGCCCGGCGCTCGTTGCGAATATCCATGCCTCCGACGCAGGAGGTGATCACGGCACCGGCTTCGGCATAGAGCCAGTCGAGTTCACGCTTCACCTGCATGGCAAGCTCGCGGGTCGGCGCAATGACGAGCGCCAGCGGTGCTGCCGCGCGGCCAAAGCTGTCACGATCTTCAAGCAGGGTCGGCGCCATGGCAATGCCGAAGGCCACCGTCTTGCCGGAACCCGTCTGGGCGGAAACCAGCGCATCGGCAGTCGCAAGCGCCGGGTCCAGCATAGCCAGCTGGACGGGGGTCAGCGTCTCATAACCACGCTTCTGCAAAGCCTTCGCGATCGCCGGTACGGCGCCGTTGATATCGGTCATCAATCTTGTCTTTCGGAATGTACCGCGCCTGCTGGCGCCTTGGCTGCAACGATCGCAGCCGAACGTTTGCGCCGTCCCTATAGGGTAAGCTGCAAAAAGTCAAAGCATGGGTGGTTTGCGCGGGCGGTAAAGCCTGCACCGATAAGCTTGGACATCTCCACGACCACGCCTCCTCCCACCTGCCGCAGCAAAAGATGCCTGAAGGCGGATGAGGCGCGCTTAAAATTACGTAGCAAACACCTTCGCTCGTCTCAGCGTCACAAACCCCGCATCCCCAGCCTTCACCACCCGCTCCGGCTCCACATCGAATTCCAGCGCCTCGCCCGCGCCCGTCGTCGCCAGCACGCGCCTGCCATCCGCACGGTCGAGCACGCGGGTGATCTCAGCCGCAATCCCCGGCCCTTCCACGGACCAGTCGATATCGCTCGGCCGGGCGTAAAGCTCGCCTCTGCCATCCGCCACTCCGGCGGCCTCGATGGAAAGCCCGCCGACATGGGCGCGACCATCTTTCACCTCGGCAGCGATCACATTGGCATCGCCGAGAAACTTCATCACGAAGGCGGACTTTGGGTCGCGGCACACCTCTTGCGGCGTGCCCTGCTGCACGATCTGCCCATCCTTCAGGATCACCACCCGGTCGGCGAGATCGAGCGCCTCTTCCTGATCGTGGGTGACGAACAAAGTGGTAATCCCGAGTTCCGAATGGATCTCGCGCAGCCAGCGGCGCAGGTCACGCCGCACATTGGCGTCGAGCGCCCCGAAGGGCTCGTCGAGCAGCAGCACCTTGGGATCAACCGAAAGCGCACGGGCCAGCGCCACGCGCTGCCTCTGGCCGCCGGAAATCTGTGCCGGAAAACGATTTCCGAGACCTTCGAGCCGCACCAGTCGCAACAGGTCGGTGACGCGTTGATCGATCGCCGCACGGTCGCGCTTCACCTTCGACACCTTCATGCCGAAGGCGATATTGTCGGCCACCGTCATATGCGGGAAAAGCGCATAATGCTGGAAGACGAAACCGACGCCGCGATCGCGAACGGGAATGTCTGTCGCATCCTGATCGCCGAAATGAATGGCACCACCATCGGCATATTCCAGCCCGGCCACCATCCGCAGGATCGTGGTCTTGCCCGAGCCGGATGGACCGAGCAGTGCAACCAGTTCGCCGCTTTCGATATCGAGCGACACGCCCTTGACGGCCTGAAAGCTCTCGAAGGTTTTGACGACGTTTTCGAGGTGGATCTTCATGATGTTTTCTCTGCCGGATTGTCGGTTTTGCGCACACGGCCGGCCCCCTGCCGCTCGAGTGCAACCTTGGCGATGATGGTGAAGACGGCGATCAACGCCAGGATCGAGGCGGCAGCAAAAGCGCCGGTCGCGTTATAGTCGTGATACAGCAGTTCGATATGCAGCGGCAGCGTATTGGTCTGGCCGCGGATATTGCCGGAAACGATCGAAACCGCACCGAACTCACCCATCACACGGGCATTGCAGAGGATGACGCCGTAAAGCAGCGCCCACTTCACATTCGGCAGCGTTACCGAAAAGAAGGTGCGCCAGCCGGAGGCGCCGAGCGAGGTCGACGCCTCTTCGAGATCCCGCCCCTGCGCCTGCATCAGCGGGATCAGCTCGCGCGCCACGAAGGGCGCGGTGACGAACATCGAAGCGATGATGATGCCGGGCACCGCAAACAGGATCTTGATGTCATGCGCATCGAGCCATGGCCCGAACAGCCCCTGCAGCCCGTAGACGAACAGATAGGCGACACCGGCGACGATGGGCGACACGGAGAACGGGATCTCGATCACCACCAGCAGAAACCGCCTGCCCCAGAAATCGAATTTGGTGATTGCCCATGCAGCGGCAATACCGAAGACGGTATTCACCGGCACCGCAATCAGCGCCGCAAGCACGGTCAGCATCACCGCATGCAGCGTATCGGGATGGATGACCGTATCCCGATAAAGCTGCCAACCCTTCGAAAACGCCTCGACGCCAATGATGACCAGCGGCGCGATGATCACGAAGGCGACAAGTACCAGAACGATACCGATCAGCGAGCGGCGAAACAGCGGGGCGTCACCGACGCGCGGCGGCTTGCGGCGGGTGGAAACTGTGCTCATGGTCTCACCCCTTCACCGTGTAACGCAGTGCCCGCGCCTGCAGCCAGTTGGTGACCGCAAGCATGAAGAATGCGGCTAGCAGAAGAACGGAGGCGATCGCCGCAGCAGCCTGATAATCGTATTCCTCCAGCCGGATGAAGATCAGCAATGCGGTGATTTCCGTCGACATCGGCTGGTTGCCGGCGATGAAGATGATCGCGCCGAATTCACCGAGAGAGCGCGCGAAGGACAAGGACACGCCAGCGAGAAGTGCCGGTGCAAGCAACGGCAGGATGACCTTGCGGAAAATCGTCCAGTCCGAGCCGCCGAGAGACTGCGCCGCCTCCTCCAATGCCGGATCGAGATCCTCCAGCACCGGCTGCACCGTGCGCACGATAAATGGCAGCGAGGTGAAGCACATGGCGATCATGATGCCTATCGGCGTATAGGCGACTTTAATCCCAAGACCTTCGAGCACCGAACCGAACCAGCCGCTATTGGCAAACAGCGCCGTGAGCGCAATGCCGGCAACGGCGGTCGGCAGCGCGAATGGCAGGTCCACCACGGCATCGATGATGCGGCGGCCGGGAAAACGATAGCGGGTGATCACCCAGGCAAGCGCCAAGCCGAAGAAGAGATTGAAGACGGTGGCCCCGAGCGCTGAAAGCACCGTGACGCGATAGCTCGCCACCGCACGCGACGACGAAACGATCCGCCAGTAATCTTCAAACCCCAGGGTCGCAGCCTTAAATGCGAGTGCCGCCAGCGGCAGCACGACGATCAGGCCGACATAAAACAGGGTCACGCCCAGCGATAGCGGCAGGCCGGGCAGGACATTGCGTCGTCTCACGCGGTCATTTCCTTTTCACAGCAAAACCCGGCGGAAAGCGCGTCCGCCGGGTAGAGTTGACAGAATACAATTTTCGACTTAGCGGCTGCCGTAAAGCGTGTCGAGCGTGCCGCCGGAAGCGAAATGTTCCTTCTGCACCTTGTCCCAGCTGCCGAACACGTCATCGACCTTGACGAGACGGATCTCTGGGAACTCACTCTTGAATTCGGAAGCGACCTTCTCGTTATGAACGCGATGGCCGAATTCGGCAGCGATCTTCTGGCCTTCCTCCGTGTAGAGGAAGTCGAGATAGGTCTTTGCCAGCGCTTCGGTGCCGTGCTTTTTGGCGACCTTGTCGACGACGGCAACCGGGAATTCCGCAAGCAGGCTGACCGACGGAATGACGCTCTCGACCTTGTCCTTGCCGAACTGCTTTTCGATGCCGCGCGTTTCGGCTTCGAAGGTGATCAGCACGTCACCCTGACCGCGTTCGACGAAGGTCGTCGTTGCCGCACGACCGCCAGTGTCGAAGACCGGAACGTTGTCGAAGATCTTGGTGATATAAGCCTCGATCTTTTCCTGATCGTCCTTGTACTCTTCCTTCGCCCATGCGGTGGCGGCGAGATAGGTGTAGCGCGCATTGCCCGAGGTCTTCGGATTGGGGAAGACGGCATGTACGTCGTCACGGGCAAGATCGGCCCAGCCCTTGATGTTCTTCGGGTTTCCTGCACGCACCAGGAAGGCCGGGAAGGAGTAGAAGGGCGAAGCATTGTTCGGGAACGCCTTGGTCCATTCCGCAGAGACAAAGCCGTTCTTGGCGAGGAAATCGATATCGGTCGATTGGTTGAAGGTCACCACGTCGGCCTCAAGCCCTTCGACGATCGAGCGCGCCTGCTTCGAGGTGCCGGCATGCGACTGGTCGATGGTCACGCCCGGATGCCCCTTCACGAAAGCTTCGTTGACGGCAACGAACAGTTCGCGCGCAACGTCATAGGAAGCATTGAGAAGCTTCTGCTCCTGCGCAAAGGCCGGCTGCACGAAAAGAGCGGCAATCGCAGTGCCGAGAATGAGGAGGCGGTTCATCAATGGTCTCCGGGGATTAAATCGTGTCGAGAAACTATAGAGACCACCACCGGACCGCGAGATACGGCCCTCTCACCGCAGGTTGAGGTTTAGAATTTTCATCCATTTTTGGCCTCATTCGGCAACGGTTTTGCTTCAGCCATGTGACAGGCCTTGTCGCAACCCGCGCATAGCTCCTACCCGCTTATGGCTCTGGTGAAATCAGGGCCAACTCTGTAGGCCCGAGCGATGGCGCCGAGCGCCGCCCTGAAATTGCATGCCGAAGTCGTTGCCGAATGAAAAATAAAAACGTTGGTTACCTTTATGTCCTGCTGGCCATAACCATTTTTGCCGCACAGGACGGGTTATCCAAGTTTCTGGCCGAGAAATATCCGCTCATCGCCTTCACGATGATCCGCTTCTGGGCCTTTGCCGCCTTCGTCATCCTGTTTGCCGCCTTCTCGCCCGGCGGATTGCGCCAGGCCTTCGTCACCCGCCGCCCTTTCCTGCAGATGCTGCGCGGCCCGCTTCTGATGCTCGAAATCATCCTCGTGGTTTACGCCTTCACCGCGGCCGGTCTCGCCATGACCACGGCCATCATGCAGGCGACACCGCTGATCATAACCGTCCTGTCTATCCCGCTGCTGGGTGAAAAGGTCGGCTGGCGGCGCGGTTTGGCTGTGCTCATCGGCCTCATCGGCGTGCTGGTCATCCTCAATCCGACCGGTATCGAATTCGGCATCCACCTCATCTGGCCGCTTCTGGGCGCTCTCTCCTTCGGTCTTTACGGCATCGCCACACGCGCCGTCGGCCGCGAGGATTCCGCAGTCACCAGCGTCCTCTATACCGGCGTTTTCGGCGCCATTGCCGCGACCGCGATCGGCGTTTTCTACTGGACCCCGATCGCCATGGTGGACTGGCCAGCCCTCATCGCGCTGTGTATCTGCGGCACGCTCAGCCATTTCTTCCTGATCAAGGCCTACAGCATATTAAGCGCGGTCGAAGTCCAGCCGCTGACATATCTGCAGATCGTCCTAAGCGTCGGCATCGCCACCTTCTTCTTTGGCGAAACGATCACCACGAACATGGTTGTTGGTGCTGTCATCGTTGTCGCGGCAGGCCTGTTCACCGTCTTCCGAGAACACCGGCTCGGGATCAAGTAAGAACCAGCTTGCGCCAGCGAATATCTGTGGCGGCTAGAGCCATGATTTGACGCCGCAAAGTAATTCTATCTTAAGCGGCAAAATCTATTCTGGCCGCATGACCAGAACCGAGCTCTCCGTCGTCGTTCCCTGCTTCAACGAAGAAGCTGTCCTGGAAGAGTTTGCCGGGCGGATGTCGCGGGCATGTTCTGCCGTCACCAGGGACTACGAGATCATCTTCGTCGATGATGGTTCTTCCGACTGCACCTGGCCTCTCATCGAGACACTCTCGCAAAACGACCCCCGCATCGTCGGCGTGCAGCTTTTCCGCAATCACGGACATCAGCTGGCAGCCACCGCGGGGCTTTCTCTTGCAAACGGCGAACGAGTGCTGTTGATCGACGCCGACCTTCAGGACCCGCCGGAATTGCTGCCATCCATGGCCAAGCTCATGGATGAGGGGTTTGACGTCGTTTACGGAAAACGCATAGCCCGCGCCGGAGAAACCACATTCAAGCGTCTGACGGCATCGGTCTTCTACCGCCTGCTGAACAGACTGTCCTCCGTGCCGATTCCTGAAGATACCGGTGATTTCAGGTTGATGTCCCGCCCTGTCGTCGACATTCTCAACAACATGCCCGAGCGGCACCGGTTCATTCGCGGCATGGTCAGCTGGATCGGTGGCAGGCAGGCGACTTTCCCCTATGCGCGGGATGCGCGTTTTGCTGGCGAGACCAAATATCCGCTGCGCAAGATGATCTCGCTCGCGATTGACGCCCTGACGAGCTTCTCCACCAAGCCACTGCGCGCCGCCGTCTGGCTCGGTCTCATATCGTCGCTTTTCGCCTTTGCTATTCTGATCTACGCCGTCGTCCAGTGGGCCGCCGGCAATGTCGTTCCGGGCTGGGCGAGCTCCGTTGTCGCGATCTCCTTCTTCTCCGGCACGCAGCTCTTCGTCATGGGCGTCTTTGGCGAATATCTCGGCCGTGTCGTCCAGGAGGTCAAAGGCCGGCCTCTGTTCACCATCGGCAAGATCTGCCGCAACGACGCCAAGGCGGAACTCTCGGGCGATGTAAAGAAGCTGCAAAAGGCCGTGACCGAATACGAACGATCCGACAAACGCGTGTCTCGCTAGGGAGCCGGGATGACGATGACATCGGGAACGAATGACATCGGGGCGACGACGGCTGGCAAAAACACGGCAAGCCGCGTTTTAGATAGGCGGATCGCAGCCCTGATCGTGCTGGCTGCCCTGATCTCGCTGATCCCTATCCTGTCGGTGCGTTTTCCGCCGATGACCGATTATGCCAATCACTATGTGCGGCTCTGGCTTCTGGCAGGCGGCATCGACCGGCCGTTCATGGCCCGGTTCTATGAGATAGACTGGAATGTCGCCTGGACCAATATCGCCATCGATCTTTTGGCCTTCGCGCTCGGCAAGATCGCAACGATGAATTTCATCGCTCCCTTCATTTTAGGACTGGCGCTTCTCTTGCCGCCGATCGGTGTCACGCTGCTCAACCGCAGGCTCTTCGGCGGTTTTCACTGGTGGCAGTTGCTGTGCTTCGTGCTGGCCTGGAATGCCGTCTTTCTATTCGGCTTCTTGAGCTTTTCGATCAGCCTCGGTCTGGCGCTGATCTTTGCCTATGCTGACGAGTGCCTGAAGCATCGCGGAGCGGTGGTCTCCATTCCACTCCGGGTCGCCTGCGCGGCAATCCTGCTCACCGCCCACCCGTTCGGCCTGCTTTTCTACACCATCCTGTTGGCCGCCTTGGCTTTCGGCCCCTCGGCCTCTCCCTTCAGACAAGGCAAGGCCTTCGCCACCGCCATCGGCCGGGTCATTTTTGCTGTCGCCCCCGTCTTCCTGCCGCTGGCCACCTTCCTCCTGTTCGGTCCGTCACTGCCCGGTCAGAAGAATGTGCCTCTGCTCGACAGCCTTTACTGGCACGAGCTATCGATCATGCGCTCGATAAATGTCCTGCTCACCTATTTCAGGACCTATGACATACGCATCGACATGGTCTACTTGATGCTCTTCATGGTGTTGGTCAGGGAAACCGCGCGACACAAGCTTATCACGGTCCATTGGGGCCTTGTTCTTGCCGCGATCGTTACCGGTCTTTTGTCGATGCTCATGCCCAGCCAAGCCTTCGATACCGGCGGCATGGATGTTCGCCTGCCATGCATGATGACGCTTGCCGCGGTTGCAGGATTGAGGCCGGAAATAAAAGGCCGGCTACAATCGCTCGCCCTTCCGGCTGTATTTCTCCTGATCGTCTGCCGCACGGCCTTCGTCGAATATGTCTGGCTTCACCGCAATGCAGATGTCGCAGCCGTGGAACGTGCCCTAGAACACGTTGAGCCGGGTGGGGCAATCCTTCCGGTCCAGCCTCGTTTGACCCCGGAAGAAATCGGCAGCATGCCGGTCGGGCGCCTCGTCGGCGGCAAATTCCCCAGCTTCATTCACCACCCTGCAATTGCAAGCTTCGAGCGGGATGCCTTCATGCCTTACCTGTTCACCGCAGCCGGCAAACAGCCTCTGCGGGTCAAAGAGCCATGGAGCGAAATCGCGGTGCCTGAAGGAGCGCCGCTCCTGACCGAAGAACTCACCGAGCCGGCCCCCTATTATGCGCCCTATATGGCGGACTGGAAAAACCGCTTCGACTATATCCTGCTCGTCAATGCGGACATGAGCGCCCCGGACAATACGATGCCGGCATTCGACACCGTTCATCTTGTTGCCGACGAAGGCTTTGCCCGCCTTTACCGCATCGGTCATCCGAAGCCGGCACGCCAATAGCCGCCTACTCCGAAAGCAGCTCCTTCACCTTTCGCGCAAAGGCATCGCTGAGAAACGGCTTGGTCATCACATGCATGCCGTGTTCCAGATGACCGTGGTTCAGCACGGCATTTTCGGCATAACCGGTCACGAACAGGATTCTGAAGTCCGGCCGCTCGGCACGTACCGCATCGGCCAGCTGCCGCCCGTTCATGCCACCCGGCAGGCCGACATCAGTGACCAGAAGGTCGATCGGCTGACCCGAATTCATGATCTTCAACGCCGTCGGCCCGTCGCCTGCCTCAAGCACATGATAGCCCAGCTCTTCGAGTATCTCGACCGCAACCATTCGCACCAGCGGCTCGTCATCGACGACGAGGATCGTCTCGTTTTCGGCGGATCGCGGTGTCGCAGACACACCGGCGATATCCTCGTCGCCATCGTGATCGCCGAGATGACGCGGCAGGTAGATGCAGATCATCGTTCCCTTGCTCAGCTCCGAATAAATGCGCGCCGTTCCGCCGGATTGCCCGGCGAAACCATGCACCATGGAAAGGCCCAACCCCGTGCCTTTCCCGATCGGCTTGGTCGTGTAGAAGGGGTCGAAGGCGCGCTCGACGATTTCCGGCGACATGCCCGTGCCGGTATCGCTGACACACAGGGAAACATATTGTCCGGGGGCGAGGCCGCGTTGACGCGCAGTCCGCTCATCGAACCAGCGATTGGATGTCTCGATCGTCAGCTTGCCGCCGTCGGGCATCGCGTCGCGTGCATTGATGCACAGGTTGAGCAACGCATTTTCAAGCTGGCCGACATCGACGAATGTGGTCCACAGCCCACCGGCAAAGGCCGTTTCCACATGGATCGTAGGCCCGACGCTGCGGGTGATGAGGTCCTGCATGCCCGACACCAAACGATTGAGCAGCACCGGCTTCGGGTCGAGCGTCTGGCGGCGCGAAAACGCAAGCAGCCGCTGCGTCAGGCCGGCGGCGCGCTTGGCAGCCCCCTGCGCCCCGGTGATGTAACGGTCGAGATCGCTGATCCGCCCCTGCGCCAGCCGCGTCTGCATCAGTTCCAGCGAGCCGGAAATACCGGCCAGAAGATTGTTGAAGTCATGCGCCAGCCCACCGGTCAGCTGGCCGACAGCCTCCATTTTCTGGGAGTGACGCAATTGCTCCTCCGAGCGCATCAGCTCGGCTGTGCGCGCCGCAACACGCTGCTCCAGCGTCTCGTTAAGCTGCGTCAGATCCGCGATCGCCTTGTCGCGTTCGGCCTCGACAGCGCGCCTCTCTTCGATGTCGATCAGCACGCCGGGAAAATTCAAGGCCTTGCCATCTGGCC
This sequence comes from Neorhizobium sp. UBA3556, assembly GCA_002376235.1. Taxonomy (GTDB): domain Bacteria; phylum Pseudomonadota; class Alphaproteobacteria; order Rhizobiales; family Rhizobiaceae; genus Neorhizobium. The sequence continues at coordinate 1,440,290 of DFNX01000016.1, forward strand.
CGAGTTCAACCCGGCCATTAGCTTCGAGCCAGTAATAATTGCCATCGTGCCGCTTCGTGCGATATTGGTGGATATAGGGGCCGCCGCGCTTCAACGCGTTGCCGATCGCCTCCATCAGTCCTGCCCTGTCATCCGGATGGACCGTTTCAACAACCTGGTCGAGCGTAAGATTGCTATGACCTAGAGCCGGATCGAGCCCGAAAGCGCTTGCCAGAGCATCATCGCCGGTAAAGCGGTCGGCCTGCACGTCCCAGAACCAGGTGCCGATGATCGCGCCTGCCGAGAGCGCGAGCTGCACCCGCTGGACGTTCCGCCGAGCGACTGACTCGCTGGCACGCAAGGCCTCCTCTGCGCGTTTGCGCGCGGTAATGTCACGGAACATCACCGAAACCTGCCTGAGGCTCGCCGGTTCGACGCGTGAACTCGACACCTCGATATGTCGGCCGATCGCCTCGAATTCCTGCTCGAAGCGAACCGTTTTACCGGTCCTCAACACCTCGCCGTAGAACGCGATCCATTTGTCCGCTGCATCCGGCTCTATCTCGCGAAGCCGTTTGCCGACGATATCGGCGATCCCCGTCTGCCGCTCATATCCGGAATTGGCCTCGATATGCACATAGTCGCTGAGCGGACCATGCGGACCGTCGATGAACTCGATGATGCAGAAACCTTCGTCGATCGCCTCGAACAGAGCGCGGTACCGCGCCTCGCTGCGTAAAAGGGCATCGTCATCCTGAGGATGAAGCATTTCGTCAGAACTCAAGGATCGATCCTCTAAAGCGCGATGAACGTGAATAGCATAACGCCGGAAGAAGGAAATCGGTTGCTAATGGAGCCTTTTACGATTTTGCGCGCAATCCATCCGCCATCAGCGAAAAAGCCTCCACCGCCTTCGGCAGGACCTCGGCCGGATTGTCGCTCGCCGCTACCCAGAGCGCGGCATTGAGCGCAGCACCGTTGAGCAAGCGCGACGCTGCCTCGACATCAACGGGCTTCATCACCCCGCTCTCGACCATTGCCCGCACGCCCTTGCGCGTCTCGGCAAGGCAGCTGTTCTGGCTCGGCCATTGCGACGGATCACCCAGCACCGCCGGCCCGTCGAGCAGCACGATCCGCTGGATTTCGGGATCGAGCGCCATCTCGATATAGGCTGCACCTTCGGCCAGCAACGCCTGCCAGATATCACCCTCGCCGCTGGCGGCGCTCTTCGCGCCGATCTCACGCGCCCGCGCTGCCATTTCCCCGTCGAGCTGATCGACGACCGCCGCCAGCAGCCCGCGCTTGTCGCCAAAGTTATGGTAGAGCGCCCCGCGCGTCAGGCCTGCATCGGCCGTCAGTTCGTCCATAGAGGCATTCGCATACCCCTTGTCCGCAAAGGCCTTGCGCGCCGCCGCGATCAGTTTCGCACGGTTCTCCTCCATCTTTTCCAGACGCTTTCCAGCCATGCAGGACTCCAATTTTCAGATACGCACCGTATATGAACTTGACATACGGCTCGTATGTGACCACTTTACATACGAGCCGTATATCAAATTCGACCCCGGCTTGTGAAGCCGCATTCCATCGGGTGCGCAATTGTTGACACAGCAGAGAAAGGTCTGATCATGACAAAACGCGAAACCATTTTCCCGCCGAACCGCCACGCCCTGTATGAACAGCATGGCTATTCCGCCGCCATCCGTTCAGGCGATCTCCTGTTCGTCTCCGGCCAGGGCGGCAGCCGCGAGGACGGCACGCCCGAACCGGACTTCAAGGCCCAGGTCGAACTCGCCTTCGACAATCTTAAGGCTGTCCTGAAAGCCGCAGGCGCCGGGCTCGACGACATTATCGACGTCACCACCTTCCATACCGACCCCGAAAACCAGTTCGGCACCATCATGGAAGTGAAGAACCGGATTTTCCCGGCGGCTCCCTACCCGAATTGGACGGCGGTTGGCACAACCTGGCTTTCCGGCTTCGATTTCGAGATCAAGGTCATCGCCCGCGTTCCACAATCGGCCTGACACATCGTCTACGCGCGGGCCCGCAAGATATCACGCAAACAATGAGCGGGGATGATACGACCCGATCTGGAAATTATTCGCCTTGTCCCGAAAGGACTTGGCCCGAATGCCGGGTCCATTTCATCCTCGCTGCCGGAAGCGGCGCGACAATCTCCCCGTCATCGGATGGGAACCGGCCTCGCGAACCGGCCCTCGTTCAACGGGTCGCAGACCGGTTTCCGATGATGGTCGAGAAATATGGTCAAACGGGAACTGACAAGTCCCGGTAAGACCAGATGAACCGGCCGGGGCAGGCAGACAAAAATCTACCTCATACCCCAATACCCACTGCCTGCCCCATTCCCGCTTCAACCACGCTGGCGTTGCCTGCGTGGGCATAGTGGTTTGCGGCCCCCTCTGGCTCGCCCCCCAAACCACTATAACCGATGATCCGCAAACAGCGGCGCATGCCCGCCGACGAAATACCGATCCAACTCCGCCTCGGTCACCTCGGCCAGCGTCGCCGGCTGCCATTGCGGATTGCGGTCCTTGTCGATTACAGCGGCGCGCACGCCCTCGTAGAAATCGCGGTTGCGCAAAAGCTCGGATGCGACGGTGAACTCCCGCTCCAGGCATTCCACCAGGCTCGAACTTTTCCGCCCGGCGCGCAGCAATCTCAGTGTCAGTTTGAGGCTCGTCGGGGAACGCTTGGCGATCACGCCTCGGGTAAACTCGGCAAACTCGCCTTCTTCCCTGTCCAATTCCGCAAGAATCTCTTCCACGGTATCGAAGGAAAACACCCGGTCGATCAGTGCCCGCTGCCCTTCGAGCCGGCTTTCGCCCGGCGCAGTCGCAAACCGGCCGATCAGCGCCGCGACATCTGCGTCCGACGCTCCTCCACCGACCGCGCCCAAGGCCTCAATCAACTCAGCAAGCCGTTCCGACGGCACATGGTAATCCGCAAACCCGGCATAGATCGCATCCGCTGCACCGACGATCTCGCCGGTCAGGCCCATCCAGGTTCCCACCTCACCCGGCGCACGCGGCAGAAGCCACGTTGCACCTACATCCGGCACGTAACCGATCCCGGTTTCCGGCATGGCGAGTTTCGTCCGTTCGGTAACGATCCGGTGCCTGCCATGCGAGGCAACGCCGACGCCGCCGCCCATGACGATACCGTCCATCAGCGCCACATAGGGCTTCGGGTAACGCGCGATCGTGTAGTTGATCGGAAATTCCTCGCGCCAGAACCGCGTCACTTCCGGATCACCGGCCTTGCCAAGCTGATAAATGTCTCGGATGTCGCCGCCGGCGCAGAGGCCGCGCTCGCCTTCTCCCGTCAGGATGACGCAGGAGATCGCCGCATCCTCAACGAAGCGCTCCATCGCCGGTTTCATCGCATGCACCATGGCAAGGTTGAGGCTGTTCAGCGCCCTGGGCCGGTTAAGCCGCATGATCGCCGCCGACCCGATACGGTCAAAAAGGATTTCTTCGGTCTGAACTGTGCTGTCGCTCATGCCTGCCTCGGGGTGTCATTGAGTATCCCCGATCATAACGGGCGGCAAAGCGGTGAGGCCAGAGATAATATCGGGCATGATTGCCGCATTGGGGGGTATGGGGGCTCGTAGCGCCCCCTCACTCCGCCGCCATTGGCAAATCCCGGCGGCCCTCGAACAGGTCACCTTGATTGGTCGACTGGTTCTCACCCTCCTTCACCTTAGGCTCACGCCCGAAGAACAGCGCGTAGCCGGCAGGCAGAACGAGGATGGTCAGCACGGTCGCGACCATGATCCCGCCCATCATCGCATAGGCAAGCGGTCCCCAGAAAAGGCCGCGGGAGATAGGGATCAGCGCCAGAACCGCGGTCATCGCCGTCAGCATGATCGGCCGGAAACGACGGACAGCCGCGCCGACGATCGCCTCCTGACGATGCATTCCCGCCGCGATATCCTGGTCGATCTGGTCGATCAGGATGATCGAGTTGCGGATGATGATGCCCAGAAGCGCGATGACGCCAAGGATCGCCACGAAGCCGAAAGGCGCGCCGGTGAGCAGCAGGGCCATGGACGCCCCGATGATGCCGAGCGGACCGGTCGCCAGCACCAGCATCGCCTTGCCGAAATGCTTCAGCTGCATCATCAGGAGAAGCATGATGACGAGCAGCATGATCGGCGCCTTGGCGGCGATCGATGCCTGGCTTTCGGCGGCATCTTCAGCGCCGCCCTGGATCTCGATCCGGTACCCCGCAGGCAGAGCACCCCGAATATCAGCGATCGAATTATAGAAGTTGATCGACGCCTGCGTCGCCTCGATGCCATCTGGCAGCGTCGCCTTGACGGTTATAGTCGGCAGGCGGTCGCGCCGCCACTCGATGCCCTGTTCCATCACCGGAACGACCTCGGCAATCTGCGACACCGGCACGAAGCCGCCAAAATCGGTCGGCACATAGACAGACTGCACGGCAGAGAGCAGGTCACGGGTCGCATCCGGCTCGCGCAGCACGATCGAGACGGTTTCCTCGCCGTCACGGAAATCGGCAAGCGGAGCACCGGCGGTTGCCGCCTGCAGCATCTGCCGCACACGCTGCGACGAGACACCGAGAGCCCTTGCGCGGTCCTGATCGATGACCAGCTTCATGCCCGGCACCGGCTCCATCCAGTCGTCATGGATCGAACCGAACAGTGGGTTCTGGTGGTAGCGTTCCTTCACCTGGTCGGCGATGCGGCGCACCTCCGCCTTGTCCGGCCCGATGATGCGCATCTGTACCGGCCAGCCTGTCGGGGGCCCGAGGAACAGACGATCCACCTTGCTGCGCACGGTTGGGAAATCGTCGGCTAGGACTTGCCGCAGCTTGACGATCAGCCGCTCGCGCTCTTCAAGCCCCTTGGACATGATCAGCAACTGGGCATAGTTCGGATTGCGCAACTGCTGGTCGAGCGGCAGGAAGAAGCGCGGCGCACCTTCTCCGATGAATGTGGCAATGAAGGTCTTGTCCTCGTCGGGCATGATCTTCTCTTCAAGCGCCTTGGCCTGACGCTCCACTTCCTCGATCGCGGTTCCTTCCGGCAGCCACATGTCGACCAGAATTTCCGGCCGCGACGATTGCGGGAAGAAGCTCTGCGGAATGAACTGGAACGACCAGAGGCTTCCGGCGAAGATGGCGAGCGTTGAAAGAAGAATGATCGCCTTGTGGCGCACCGACCACGTCACCGCATGCCTCACGCTGCGATACATCCGCGTATCATAGGCGTCATGATGATGGCCGGTGCCGGCATGGGCGCGCTGCTTGAGCAGCATGTAGCCGAGCCATGGGGTAAAATAGACCGCGACGAACCACGACACGACCAGCGCAATGCCGACTACATAGAACAGCGAGCGGACATATTCACCGGCAGTCGAATCCGCAAACCCGACCGGGATGAAGCCGGCGGTGGTGATCAGCGTTCCGGTCAGCATCGGGAAGGCGGTGGAGGAATAGGCGAATGTCGCAGCCTCAAGCCGCGGCAACCCTTCCTCCAGCTTCCGTTCCATCATCTCGACCACGATCATCGCATCGTCGACAAGCAAGCCAAGCGCAATGATCAACGCGCCGAGCGAGATGCGCTGCAGCTCGATGCCGAGATAATACATAATCGCCAGCGTCGCCGAGAGCACCAACGGAATGGCAATCGCGATGACGATGCCCGAGCGCCAGCCGATCGAGATCAGCGACACGACGAGCACGATCGCCAGCGCTTCCATCAGCGCCTGGGTAAACTCGCCGACAGCTTCAGTCACGACTTCCGGCTGATTGGAAATCTGGTGGATTTCCGCACCGATCGGCAGCGTTTCTGCAAACCGCTCGTACATGGCCTCGACGTTATGGCCGACATCGGTCACCTTGAAACCGTTCGCCATGACGATGCCGAGCTGCACACTGTCATGCCCGTTGAAGCGGAATTTTCGCTCATAGGGATCGACGAGCCCGTCCTTGACGGTGGCGATGTCACCGAGCCGGATAACCTGATCGCCGGTCTTGATCCTCAACTCGCGAATATCCGCCGGCGTGGTCATACCCCCTTCAACCGAGATCCTCACCGAACGGTCGGCCGTCTGGACGGTGCCGGACGCATCGATATCGTTCTGGCCGGCAAGTGCGGTCTGGATATCGTTGACCGTCAGCCCACGCTCAGCCAATGCCTTGGAAGACACGTCGATAAAGATCTTCTGCGGCTGGTCGCCGAGAATGGTCGCCTTTTCGACGCCGGGCACAGTGAGCAGCATGTCGCGCGCCTGAATGGCGAACTGCTTCAGTTCCGGATAGCCGTAACCGTCGCCGGTAATCGCATGCAGGGTGATATAGGTGTCACCGAACTCATCGTTGAAATAAGGCCCGCGCAGCCCGGTCGGCAGATCCTGCTTGATGTCGCTGATCTTCTTGCGCACCTGATAGAAGGCGTCGGAGACTTCCTGCGCGTTCGTATCGCCCTTGACCTGGATGGTCGAGATCGAAAAACCGGCGCGCGTATCCGACTTGATCCAGTCGAGATGCGGGGTTTCCTGCAGCTTGCGCTCGATCTTGTTGACCACCTGGTTCTGCATCTCGTCGACCGAGGCGCCCGGCCAGGAGCTCTGCACCACCATGACGCGGAATGTGAAGTCGGGATCTTCCTTCTGGCCCATGTTCATCACGCCGAGCGCGCCCATGACGATGATGAGGCCGAACAGGAAGCGCGCGATGCTCGGATGGCCGATTGCCCAGCGCGACAGGTTGAAACCGCCCTTTGGCTGTGGATGAGCCTGATTGGAGGAACTCATTGGGTTTGTCCTTTTCAGCGCAGGGCGATTAAGGCTGGATCGAAGCCGTGGAGTGGCTTGAGACGCTGCCGAAGCGTGACGCAACGGTTTCCGGCAGCTTGACCTTCAGCCCATCCCGCATGAACTGCGTACCGGCGGAAACCACGAGGTCTCCCTTGGCAAGGCCTTCGGAGATGCGGGCAACGCTATCGCCATAACCGGCGACCTTGACCGCCCGCGAGCTGACCTCGCCCTTGTCGCGCTCGACGATCCAGACGACCGGCTTGCCGTCCTTCTGGGCAAGGGCTGCGAGCGGCACGCCAAAGGTCGGCACGACATTATCCTCGACAGCATCGATCGTTGCCGTCATGCCGATCAACACGCGATCGTCGGCAGGCAGGCTGACGCGAACGGCAAAGGTACGGGACTGCGCATCGGCGCTGCCGGCCACTTCGCGGACCTTGCCCTCGAGCACCAAATCCCTTGCCGACCAGAAGCTGGCCTTGACCGTCTTGCCGGTCCTGAAATGGGCGATGTCCGTTTCCGGCACCGCGATCTGCACTTCCTTCTCGCCATCGACGGCAACGGCGACAACCGTCGTTCCGGCGCTGACGACCTGGCCGATATCGGCGCTGACGGTCGTCACAATGCCGTTCTGGGTGGCCTTTAGTTCGGTATAGGCAACCTGGTTGTTGGCCTCTTCAAGTGCAGATTCAGCCGATTGAAGCTGCGACTGCGCCTGATCGGCGGCAAGCTGTGCCTGTTCGAGCTGCGACTGCGAAGTAACGCTCTTTTCCGCCAGCGTTTCGGCGCGCTTGCGGGCAAGCCCGGTAATCTCCACCTGCTTCTGTGCGGAGGTCACATCGGCATCGGCGCGGCGCACGGAAAGCTGGTAATCAACCGCATCTAGCCTTGCGAGCACGGTGCCCGGCTCCACCCGGTCACCCACATCGACCAGCCGCTCGGTGATCTTGCCGGCAACGCGGAAACCGAGGTTCATCTCGGTTCTTGCCCGAACCGAACCTGAATAGACGAGGCTGCGACCAATTTCCGGCCCACCGATCTCGACCACCTTGACCGGCCGCACGGGATCCGGCGCCTCGACTTTTTTCTCTTCCGAGCAGGCCGTCAGGGCACCGAGGGCAGCTGCGAGAAGCAATCCTTTTGCGAAAACGCAAGAACGTCGAATAATGGTCACGGACATTGTCCCCACTCCGGGTGGCGATTGAGGAGGCGCCTCGCGGCACCGGGTTTAAAGGTTTTGGCTTGTTTTATCTCAGCGCCCTAATGGCGAAATCGACCAGATCGGCCGGCGTCGTGCGACGGTTCTCGATCAGGCATTCGGCGATGATCTGCGGGTGACAGAGGGTCACCGTGCTATCACAAAGACATTCCGCGGCAGCGTCTGCATCTTGAGCGTGAAATTCTCCGGCGGCAATACCCTCGCGAACGATGCCCGCGACGATCTCCCGCATCTGCATGATATGGTCTTCGATGACCGACCATTGTTCCTGAATGGCGACGACCACCATTTCATGCACCTTGTCGTCATGCAGCATCGTATCGACGGTGATCTTGTGCTGCTGTAGGAAATGATCACGCAAACGCTCACCTGCACTGACAGGGCGTTTGGCATTTTCCACTGCAACCTCACGCGTGGCCTCCAGCAACTTGCTGGCGAGAGCCCTGTGGATCTCTGCTTTGGAAGGAAAGAAGCGATATATATTGGCCGGCGACATGCCGAGATCCTTGGCAATGTCGGCAACATTGGTTTTCGTATAGCCGTAGTGTTTGAACAGCCGCTCGGCCGCCTCAAGAATCCGCTGAATGTTTTCCTGACGCACGGCCTCTGCCTGCATGTCGGCGCTATCCATATACCCTCACGAATTACGACTGACGTTTTTTAATTTTCGTCAGTCGTAATTCATAAACGGGAGACTGTCAACCGGAACGGAGGCTGGCAAAACTTTGAGTGTGGGAGAAGGTCGGATTGCAAAGTGGAGGGCGGCCCCCCTCGCCTGGCCGCCCTCTCCGCTCATCGGCCCGTATGCGGCCCGATGAGGCTGGTGATCTCCGTCACGCGGTCAGCAGGGAACCCACCCTCTTTGGCGTGACGATAGACCGCCTCGGCGCTTTCGGCCTCGTGGACGCAATACATCTTGTCGCCGGTCACATAGCTGGTGATCCAGGTATAGGGCTCACCCAGCCCATCGACGACCGCGTTCGACTTGGCCGAAATTTCCTTCAGTGTCTGCTGGTCCATGTTGCCGAGACCAGGAATGTTTCGTTCAATAAGAAATTGGGGCATGAGAATTCTCCTTGATGGAATGAAGATGCGCCTATCCGGCGCGGTTAATGGACGTGACCCTTGCCGGTCGGGACCAACGCCTGCCTTTCCGCTGGCCCGGGCGTCTCGGCCTGAGCATGCGCGTGCTCGCAGCTGACATCAGGATTGAAGTCGGCAAATGTGCCCTTGGGGTTTTTGCGCCATGCCCAGACATGCAGCTCATAGAAGGCCGGCAACCCGTATCGGTTCGGCGCTCCGGTCAGGCTGAACAACTGCCCTTCCAGATTGGCCGGCCCTTTGGTCGTGATGTATTCCACCGCCACCAGTTCCATCCGGCCATGCGCATCCGGCTCGTACATCACGGCCTCGGGCCTGGAGAGATCGACCGCCTCGTCCTTGATCAGTTCGGCATTGACATAGTGGATGCCCATCGCCCCGCCATCCACACCGCTTGTGCAAGGGATCGGTGAGTAACCTTCTTTGACGGCCTGTTTCACATCCTTGAACCGGGCATTTGCCTCCCGCACCTTGTCGGGCAAGCCACCACCTGCAATGGCCACCGCAGGCAATGCGGCCGATACGAGAAGCATTGCCAACAACGTTTTTATTCGCGTCATGCGTGTCATCTCCTGAAAATGTGCTTGATGCCGGATCTCCCGTCCGGCCGGCGCAATTTCTAGGAAAGACGGCACGCCGCGCATCTCCCGCGCGGGGGATGAACAATATTTTCCGAAACATTATCACAATTGCAGATTGTCAAGATTGACCGGCAGGGCACGCTAGGCGCAGAATCATCGAATGGACCAGAAGCTGTCTGAAATTATCGGTGCGATTTACGATTGCGTCGCCAGCGAGGCGTCGTGGCCCAATGCCATGCGCCTGATCAACGAAAGGATTGACGGCTTCCTGACGACCATCGCGGTCTTCGACAAGCAGACCCGATCGGCAAGCCTTGCGCAGATCGCCTGCGACGACGAGGAAGCGATACGCACCTTGGTCCGATATGCGAAGGATGTGCCCTTCTTCCATCTCCTGCACCGGATGGAACTTGATGAACCGGATACGCTGGAACGGATGTTCGCGCTTTATGGTCCCGATGGCGAAGACGTCTGGCAGCGTGGCGATCTCTACCGCAATTTCCATTCCCGTTATGGCGTTCTGAACTCGATCGACATGGCGATCCTGAAACGTCCGAAACGCGTCGGCACGATCAACATTTCGGTGAAATATCAGCCGAAGGACCCGGAAATCTTCAACCTACTAGGTATGCTCGGCCCGCATATACGGCGGGCAGTAACGATCCACGACATGCTGGAGATCGAGAGGGACCAGAACGCGGTTCTTCGTCAGGTGATCAACGCACTCGACCATGCGGTCTTCATCGTCGCCGACGACATGTCGATCCTCTTCGCCAACGAGATGGCAGAGGCGAGACTACGCGAACAACAGGTCCTGCGTGCTCATGCCGGCAAGCTGAACTGCCTGAATGAATATGCATGCAACGCGCTGTCGGCCGCCGTTCTGCTCGGCACGCGCGACGAAATCAGGCTCGGCGCCGCCGGCATCGACGTTCCGCTTGGCTCGAGCGAAAGACCGGCCGTCGCACATGTCCTGCCGCTCCAGCGCCGCCGAGAAAGCGGTGGGTACCAGCACAACGCGGCCGCCGCAATTTTCGTAGCTGCAGCAGGAACCGTGACACAAACCGCGCTGGAAGCCGTCGCCGCACTGTTTGCCCTGACCCCAGCGGAGCGTCGCGTGGTCGGTTATGTCGCAGAAGGCCTGACACGCAGCCAGATTGCCGAAGCACAGGGCGTATCCGATGGAACGGTCAAATCCCAATTAGGCGCGGTCTACGACAAGACCGGAGCCTCGGATCAACGCAGCCTTCAGCAACTGATACGGGAATTGACACCACCAGTACAAAGAAACATTTAGTAATGACTTATTCAAGTTAATGCCCGTTTTTCTGGCAGGCTCTCCGATAAAGTGGTATCACCAAAATACAGCGTAAATTGAGACGATACGTGGGAACGTAATTTCGGTTTGTGCGTTAAATGGCGCCGGGGCGCGAAAATGTGCGGCTTCGGGGGGAACATGCATGCAATGATGGAAAGTCACGACGTTTCACTGCTTGACCAGGAGCGCTATCGCCTTCTGGTGGATGCAATCTCGGACTATGCCATCTACATGCTCGACCCGTCGGGCCATGTTGTCAGCTGGAATGCCGGCGCACAGCGCTTCAAGGGTTACGAGCCCGCAGAAATCCTCGGCCATCACTTTTCCCGCTTTTACACCAATGAAGACCGCGCCGCCCGCCTGCCGGAACGAGCGATAGAAATGGCCATGAGCCATGGCCATTTCGAGAGCGAAGGCTGGCGCATCCGCAAGGACGGCACACGATTCTGGGCCCATGCCATCATCGATCCGATATGGGATCGCAATGGCCATTTGATGGGTTTTGCAAAGGTGACGCGCGATCTCACCGAGCGAAAGAAAGCAGAGGCAGAACTGCGGCTCAGCGAGGAAAAATTCCAACTTCTCGTTAATGGCGTCAGTGACTATGCGCTTTATATGCTCGACCCGGACGGTCTCGTCAGCAACTGGAACGCCGGGGCGGCACGCATCAAGGGCTACACGGCCGAAGAGGCTGTCGGCAGGCATTTTTCGCATTTCTACACCGAGGAAGATCAGAGGAAGGGCGAACCGGAGCGCAATCTCGATATTGCCCGTCGCACCGGTCGCGTCGAGCGGGAGGGGCTGCGCCAGCGTAGGGACGGCACGACTTTTTGGGCGCATGTGGTCATCGATGCCATCCGCGACGAAAGCGGCAACCTGATCGGCTTTGCCAAGATCACCCGCGACGTGACGGAAAAGGTCGATGCGCAGAAAGCGCTGACCAAGACCCGTGAAGACCTGTTCCAGGCGCAGAAGATGGAGGCGATCGGCCAACTGACCGGCGGTATCGCCCACGATTTCAACAACCTGCTGATGGCGATCATGGGCAGCCTTGAAATTCTTCGCAAACGCATGCCGGATGATCCGGCATTGCGCCCGCTGATCGACAATGCGCTGCAGGGTGCAGAGCGCGGCGCGGCGCTGACCCAACGCATGCTCGCCTTTTCCCGACGGCAGGAACTGAACATGCGGCCGGTCGACGTGCCCTCTCTGGTCGCCGGCATGATGGACTTTCTCGAACGCTCCTTGCGTTCTTCCATGCGGATCGAGACCCGTTTCCCGCCCAACCTGCCACATGTCCTGACCGATGGCGTGCAGCTCGAAACCGCCCTGCTCAATCTCGTCGTCAATGCCCGCGATGCGATGAGCGAGAGCGGCACGGTGACGATCAGTGCAGAACGTCACCAAATTGGCGAAGAGGGTGGAAAACTGAGAAGCGGTGACTATCTGCGTATATGCGTCCGCGATACCGGCGAGGGCATGGATCCCGAAACGGTCGCACGCGCAACGACCCCTTTCTTCACCACAAAGGGTGTCGGCAAGGGAACAGGTTTGGGGTTGTCGATGGTACAGGGACTGACGGAACAATCGGGCGGCATGCTTTCGATCGAAAGCGTCAGGCACGAAGGCACTACCGTGTCACTCTTCCTGCCGACGATCGATGAAGAGGATTGCCCGAAGGAAAAGGCTCAAGCCACCGGCAATGGCGAAAAGCTCGGCGATCGCCCGCTTATCGTGCTTGCTGTCGATGACGATGCGCTGGTGCTGATGAACACGACACTGATGCTGGAAGATCTCGGCCATCAGGTGATCGAGGCCTATAGCGGCTCGGAGGCCCTCTCGGCGCTCAGGCAGGAAGACAACCGCATCGACCTCGTCATCACCGACCATTCCATGCCGAAGATGACAGGTGCGGAACTCGCCGCCGAGATCGCCACAGAATGGCCCGGCCTGCCGGTGGTGCTCGCCACCGGTTATGCCGAGCTGCCCGACGGCAGCGGCAGCCACCTGCCCCGCCTGCCGAAACCTTTCTCGCAACAGCAGTTGAGCGAAATGATCGGCACCGTTACCGGCACAGGCGCCTGACAGGCCGGCGCTGAACCATTCTCCAAGCCATGCGTTGTCTCCCCGTCCAAACACGGGAGGCATCCACATGGTCTTCAAACATCAGAAATTTTACGAAGCGCCACCGGAAATCGAAGTCGAATTTCCGGGAAGGGCAATGTTGGAGGTAGCCGTTTCCGACGCACTTGCCTCGTCCGGTGGCATCGATGCAAGCGATGTCATGGTGACCGCAAGCGGCACGACCATCACACTCTCAGGCTCCGTCCTCAGGAAGGAAGAGCTTGCGCGCGCGGAAGAAGTTGCTCGCAGTGTCGAAGGTGTCACCGAGGTCAGGAATGACATCGCACTGACCGGGCTGGATCAGGTTCAGCGCGGCATTTGATCCGTTCCACCGACGGCTGCACACGTCATGCGACATGGAGACAGTAATGCTGGAAGACGAGAGGCCGGATCCGTTCGGTGTCGCGAACGGCGCACAGAAAATGGCGTACCGAACAGTACTTCAGGCATTAGTCGAACATGCGAGTAGGACCGATCCGGACATGCGGGATCGCATAACCGACGCCGTCGATGCCTATCTGGCAAGGCTTGGCCCTCAATCGCAGCTTGAACGCGATTTTGCCAATCGGGCGAAAGCCTCGGTCGAGGCTCTCATCCAGCCGCCAATTTCCTATGGCGGCAAGCCTGATCCTGCAAAGGATTGACGTCAGGCGACTTCGCGGCTGGCTTCCTCGGCGGCCTCTGCGTGAGACGCATTCAGGCGGCGGGCGACGATGTCGTGGTTGAGCCACTGAACCGGGCCGGTCGGCTCGGAAGATTCGGCGAAGATCAGCTTGCCGGTGGCTTCCACGACGAAAACGCTCAGGAGATCGCTGATCAGAGCCTTGCCGTCGCGATGCATCTGGGAAATCTCGTTCGACGTCGAGATGGTGAGATCAGCCTGATCCTGGCTGTTGGCCATCGGCCACGCCGAGAAGTCGTAGAACGGGCGCATCACGGCGCTGCCCTGCATGTCGGTGATCTTCTTGAGAACGTCCTTCATAGAGAACTCGTCTTTCAGAAGCTTCTCGCAGGCCTGCCACTGGCTTTCAGCCCATGCACCGCCGTTTTCCTTCTTCAGCGCGAGCAGCAGCGGGATCAGCGGAAGCTCGATACCGGTGAAGACGTCGGAAGAATTGGTGCGGATTTCGGGACAATTGTAGACGCTTGCCTTGATGCCTGCGCCCCATGCCTTTTCAGCGATGCCTTCGAGACGCATCTTGGCATAACCCTGGGTGTAGTTCGTATAGGTCTGCCAGCGATAATCGCCGTCGATCAGCACCGCGGTGCCGTGGTAACCATAGGCAGTGTAACGAACCTGGTTGCCGGCAGCCTCGACGCGCGCACGGATCTTGGCGCTGGCATCGATCAAATGCTGGAAGGTGATGGCGGAAACTTCGTCGAAATTCTGCAGGATGAGCTTGCCAAGATCGCTTTCGATCAGCGCCTGCGAAGACATGTGACGCGCAGCCGTGCCCTTGTAGATACGGTTGGCAATGACGAGGAAGACCTTCGCCTTGGGAATGCCGCCGGCCATCGTGTGAGCGAAAAAGACGTTGCGGCCTTCGCCGATCATGCCATCGAGCACGGTCATCACTTCGGCAACGGCATTCTTGAACCGCGCGGTGCCTGCATCCCGGCACTTCTGAATATAATCCCAGTCGAGCTTTTCGCTCTGCCAGTTATCCAGTGTCAGCTTGGTCAGAAGTTCGGTCGGCGTCGGTCCGCCTTCAGGCGAATCGAGATCGAAGCCGGCCATGACCGGGATATTGATGATCTTGCCGCCGAGCCGTACTTCGGCTTCCGCGAGTTCTTCCGGGTTCAGCGGGCGAAGCGCGTTGTTCTCGTCGCGCCGTCCGACTGTGACACCGACGATCTCCATGCCGGCGCGCTTGGCTTCGTCGAGAAGACCGGTCGCATATCCGCGACCGAACAATTCGCCGAAGAGAACAAAAACGTCGCCCTTACGAAAGACGGTGTTCTCTGCGAGGCGATTTACTGCGACTGGGTTCTTCATGCTGTCAGCTCTTTAGTCAATTTGATCATCGAGTCGTCACTCGAACAGGGTGTCGACAGTCTCATGACCGGAATGGCACGGAATAGGAAGTCATATTAAGTGACTGTACATTTCAAAGCGTGAACAAGGTCTCAATTGACCATGCACGAAAAGGGCATGGCTGCGGCAAATCTCGCCGCAGCCTGCTCGCTTATCTGGGCAGTGCGTAGGCGATCACGTAATCGCCCGGTTTCGTGCCGACCGAACCGTGACCGCCGGCAACGATGACGACGAACTGACGGCCGTCCTCCACTGCATAGGTCATCGGCGTTGCCTGCCCGCCCGCCGGCAACCGGGCTTCCCACAGCTGACGGCCACTGGTCAGGTTATAGGCGCGCAGATAATCGTCGACCGCAGCACCGAGAAAGGCGACGCCGCCCTTGGTGATCATCGGCCCGCCGATCCCCGGCACACCCACCTTGAACGGCAGCGGCAGGGGCGTCATGTCCATGACGGTGCCGTTGCGATGTTTGTAGGCGATCTCCCCGGTGCGCAGGTCGGCACCGGTAACATAACCCCATGGCGGCGCCTGGCACGGTATTTGAAGAGGTCCGAGGAACGGCCCCATGAACACACCATAGGGCGCGCCGTCATTGCGGTTCAACCCCTGTTCCGATCCCTTCTCGTCCTGTCCTTTCGGCGGGATGTCGGCACGCGGCACCAGTTTCGAGGTGAACGCCAGATAGGTCGGCATGCCGAACATCACCATCCGCTCGGGATCGACCGCGACCGAACCCCAGTTGAACGTGCCGAAATTGCCCGGATAGACGATCGTCCCATTGAGCGAAGGCGGCGTGTACTGCCCCTCATAATTCATCTGCTTCAGCCAGATGCGGCACACCATCTGGTCGAACATGGTGACACCCCACATGTCCCGGCCTTCCAGCGTGCGCGGCCGGAAATTGAGCGCCGAGATCGGCTGTGTCGGAGAGGCGTGATCCTCAGGGATCGTGCCGCCCGGCGCTGGCTGTTCGGTAACGGGTAGGATCGGCTCGCCGCTGCGACGGTCGAGCACATAGATATCACCCTGCTTGGTCGGACCGACCAGCGCCGGAACGACAGTATTGTCTGGCTTGGTGATGTTGATCAGCACCGGCTGGGCCGGCACGTCCATGTCCCACAGATCGTGATGCACCGTCTGGCGCACCCAGCGATCGGCACCAGTATTGATGTCGAGTGCTACGATCGACGACGAATATTTCTCGACATTTTCCGAGCGGCCCATGCCGAGCTGGTCCGGCACCTGGTTGCCGAGCGGAATGAAGACAAGGCCAAGCTCCTCATCGACAGAAAAGACCGACCAGCTGTTCGGCGAGTTGGTCGTATAGGTCTGGCCTTCCGGCAGCGGCTGTATCTGGCGCGGATTGCCCGAATCCCAGTTCCAGATCAGCTGCCCGGAATTGACGTCGAAGGCACGGATGACGCCCGACTGTTCCTCAGTCGAATAATTGTCGTTGACCGCCCCGCCGATGATGATCTTGTTGCCGACGATCGCCGGCGGCGAAGTCGAATAATAATAGCCGGCCGGATTGTACTTCATCCCCTTTTCGAGATGCAGCGTGCCGCCCTCGGCAAAGGATGTGCAAACCTCTCCGTTCTTCGCATCGAGCGCTATCAGGCGGGCATCCGCCGTCGGCAGATAGACGCGCTCGGCGCATGCTGCACCGGCTGCGGCGGCTTGATCCCTGTAGTAGCTGACGCCTCGGCAGGTCTGGTGCTGCCGGTCCGGGTTCATCCCGGAATTGGCATCATATTTCCAGATTTGCTTGCCGGTCGCCGCATCGAGCGCGATCGCCAGGTTATGCGGCGTGCAGAGATAAAGCGCGTTGCCGATCTTGAGCGGCGTGACCTGATAGGTCGTCTCGCCCACATCGTCGGGCATTTTCACGTCGCCGGTCTGGTAACGCCAGACTTCTTGCAGACCGCCGACATTCTCCACATTGATCTGGTCGAGCGGCGAGTAGCGCTGGCCATAAGGTGTGCGACCATATTGATGCCATTCGCCATCCGGCACATTGCCGCCAAGCACCGGCGCTGCCGCAACCTTCTCTTCCGGAAGATCGCCACTCTGGTCGAGCGGATCGAAGAACATCGAAACGATGGCGAGGACGACGGCGGCCAAGACCGCGAGCGCAAGCGGCCGGGCAGTTGCACCGTAATGCGCGCCTGTCGGGCTGATAAAGCCGAGCGGGCGGCGGATCCACGGCGTGAGCAGCCACATGCCGAGCAAGATGATCACCCCACCGCGCGGACCGAGTTGCCACCAGTCGAACCCGACCTCCCATATCGCCCAGATGAGTGAGGCGACGACGATCACCGCATAGACATGCAGCGCCAGAAGCTTGCGGGCAAAGAGAAGTGCCGCGACAATGAGAAAGCCAAGTCCGCAGAGAAGATAATAGGCGCTTCCGCCAAGCGAAAGCAGATAGACACCGCCGCCCGCAAGCGCGATCCCCATCAGCGCGATGATAATTGCCGTGATCCGAATAGCCATGAGCACCCTCGTCATGTCTCGATAAAGCGGTAGAAGACGCTCTGCCCGCCCACGCCCTTGGAGCCCGCTCTCAGGTGAATATCCGAACCGGTCCGGCGCAAAACGTAAATTAGGAGAAACCGCTGGAAAGGACAGAGGCCGGAACACGCAATGCGGCAGGATTGTACCAGTCATCGTCAGCAGATCCCGAAAGCCGCCTTGAAAACCTCATGCAGCCCCTATGTCTATTCTTGAGGATGAGGAGTTTTCACACAGCATGCCTTATGAACTCTACTACTGGGATGGCATCCAGGGCCGCGGTGAATTTGTCCGCCTCGCCCTGGAAGACGCAGGCGCGAAATATATCGACAAGTGCCGCAGTTCGACCGGCACGCAGACAATGATGGAATTCCTGAAAGGGAGCCATGGGCACGACCAGATGCCTTTCGCCCCGCCCTTCCTCAAGGACGGCGAACTGGTAATCTCCCATGTCGCCAATATCCTGCTTTATCTAGGCCCGAGGCTGGGCCTTCTTCCCGACGACGAGAAGAACCACCTCATCGCCAACGGGCTGCAGCTGACGATCACGGATTTTGTTGCCGAGGTGCATGACGCGCATCACCCGATCAGCACAGGCGACTATTACGAGGATCAGAAGACGGAAGCCAAGGCACGTTCTGCGGCTTTCATCAGGGACCGTATACCGAAATTCCTCGGCTATTTCGAGCGCATCCTGTCCACCAATTCGACAGGCGACGGGTTCGTCATCGGCAACGGATTGACCTATGTCGACCTGTCGCTGTTTCAGGTGTTGGAAGGTCTTAATTACGCCTTCCCCAAGGCGATGAAAGCGGTGGAGGATGATTATCCCCGCCTTGCCTTACTTCGCGACAGAGTTTCGAAAAGGCCGGGTATCGCCGCCTATCTGAAATCCGAACGCCGCCTTCCATTCAGCGAATCCGGGATTTTCCGACACTATCCCGAACTCGACCTGAACAGCTGACCTTATTCGATGACGGCGCAGGCAAGCCGCTTGCCGGCATTGCCGGAGGGCTGGCCGGAATAATCGTCGGGATTGGCATGGATCATCAATGCCCTGCCTTTGATGGCACTGTCGCCATCTTCCAGCGTAACCGCCGTGTTGAACACCTGCGCCCTGAGCGTGCCATCGGCTGGCACATACTGGTTCGGCATATCGCCGGCATGCTGCCCCTTCGCAGTCAGATAACCATGGTCCGCATTGGTGGGATTGAAGTGACCGCCTGCCGATTCATGGCCGGTCGTATGATCGCAAGTCCCTGTCTGATGCACATGGAAAGCGACCCACTGACCGGGCGGTAATCCGGTGATCTCGACGGCGATCATCACGCCGGCCTTGGTACCTGTAAGGTCTGCGGTACCTATCTCCTTGCCATCCGCGCCGACGAACCTGGCTGCCCCCTTGGAAGCATCCTGGCTCATCGCCATGCCTGGCAAAATGGTGACAGCAGCCGCAAAAGCTGCGGTGAAAAGATATGTCATGGAGTTCTCCTGTTTTATGAAACGGGATTTAACCCGCCTCTTCCCCCAGCTCCTGCAATATCTGGTGGCGTGCGCGGTTGAGCCGGCTCTTCACCGTTCCGACCGCGCAATCGCAGATCACCGCCGTCGCCTCATAGCTCTCGCCGAGGATGGCCACCAGCGTCAGCACTTCGCGATAATGCGGCGGAAGTTTTTGAAGGGCACGCTGCACTTCGCGCGCCCGCGCCGCCATTTCCTGCGAGGCGGCGATCGGCGTATCGCCGGAGACATTCTCCTCCACACCCGGCGCCTCGCGGCCAAGGATTTTCGATCGTGTATAGAAGGTGTTGCGCATGATCGTGAATAGCCACGATTTGAGCTTGGTGCCTCGCTCGAACTTGTCGAGATTGGCAAGCGCTTTCATCAATGTTTCCTGCACCAAATCGTCCGCATCCGAGGGATTGCGGCAGAAGGTGCGGGCAAATGCGCGAAGAGCCGGTATCAGCCTGACTATATCTTGACGAGCAGGGTCACCGTTCAACTGTGAGTCAGACACCGTTGCCTACCTCTCCTTACGCATCAGGGCTGAATTGACGGGTGGCAAACGCATGCATTCGCCTTTTGGTTCCGAAAACTTGAGACCTGTTTTGACGCGGCGGAACAAAGCCCGAGCGCCACCCGTTTTTATCTTCACGACCACTCGAGCATTGGAGACGAGGCCATGGCCATGAACAAAGACTCGCCGAACACGACATCGCGCGAAGACCAACGCAAACGGACCGAGGAATCCGCACGCGCCAAGGGAGATCGGCAAGATCTGGAGGAACAGCTGAACGAAGGGCTGGAAGATACATTTCCGGCAAGCGACCCGGTTGCCACCAGCACGACCTCCATTCCTGCCGGCACGCCGAAGCCACCCAAACACTGAACCTGACCGATCTTTGATGGGCGGAGCACCTCGCGGTCCCGCCCATTCCCTTGTTTGTCACCGCCTGTGACATTTTCGGGATTTTGAGACGCTCCGTCTTGCTGTATGGAAGTCTAATGTAACTTTACATCTGGATGTCGGTTGCCGGGTCTGCGTTCGGCGCCTCTCAAATCAGGGGTCGGAATGGCGAAGGAAAATGCTCAGGTCGATGAGCGGGAGGCAAGAATGGGACGCCGCGTCAACGGCAAGGTCTCCGGCCTGCTGACGGAGATAGAGAAGGAAGACATTCCCGATCGCCTTCTCGACCTTGCCCGACAGCTGCAGACCGCCCTTAACGAGAAGCTGGAACGCTAGACTGCCTCCGGCAGCTTTTCTGCCCGATTGTCCGCAACCGTACAGTCGCGGAACCAAGGTCACCTCCCACGGTTAGACGACCGCAATGTCAACCGGAAAATCGATAGGGAGAAACCAGGATGGCGACGTCAAAGACGCTTGATGACCTTTTCTACGAAACCCTCAAGGACATTTATTACGCCGAACGACAGATCGTGAAGGCGCTGCCGAAAATGGCGCGCGGCGCTCAGGATCCGAAACTGAAAGCCGCCTTCGAGACCCATAGGGAAGAAACCGAAGGTCAGATCGAGCGGCTCAAGCAGGTTTTCGAGATCCTCGGCAAACGTGCCCAAGGCAAGACCTGCGATGCAATCGAAGGAATTCTGTCCGAAGGGGAAGAGATCCTTGACGAATTCAAGGGCACGCCCGCCCTCGATGCCGGTCTTCTGGCCGCCGCCCAGGCTGTCGAACACTACGAGATCAGCCGATATGGCACACTTCGTGCGTGGGCTTTGCAATTGGGCATGAAGGATGCGGCAAAGCTGCTGGATGAAACTTTGCAGGAAGAGGCAAGGACCGACGACCTGCTGACGGATCTCGCCGAAAGCGCCGTCAACGCAGCGGCAAAAAAGGCTGCCTGACACCGTAACTGCATGAAAATAAAAGCCCGGATCGCTCCGGGCTTTTTATTGTTCAACGATAGGCAATCGGTCCTATCCCTGTACCGGGTGGCTGCATCACAGCGGCGATCTCGATCGGCAGCATGTTGCCGTTGAGCGCCTGGCATCTGAAGACGCGGCTGTCGCGTCCACCACGCGTTGCAAGGTGAGTTCGGGCCGCATCGAGAGCTAATTCGTAACTGTGATAGAATGACGCAGATTGAACGCCATCGATGACATAGACCCATCCGGTCGCATGAGGCATTATATCGCAGTAGTTGTGCATGACGGTACTCTCCTTCCCGACAACGGAACTGAGCAATGACGCAAAAGTTCCACCATTTCGGGAAGATTTCAACTGGTGACCTGCAAGGTCCTCACGCGACATTGCAGTTTTTAATATTTCCTCGGAACTTTTCTGCAGTGCATGAGTTTGGCGATTTGGGCAATGGAGACGATGATGGCGGCTTCTCAGGAAAACTGGATCAAGCACAGAGCGTATCAATTGTGGGAGCAGGAAGGTTATCCTTCCGGCAAGGATATGGAGCATTGGGAGCGCGCAAAGCTGGAATATGCGACGCTAAAACCCACGGCAACGGAGACCGATGCGCCTAAAAACGGCGCTTCGGCAAAAACGACGAAGGCACCGACAGCCAAACCCGCAAAGACCGCAGCCCCCAAGGCAGCGAAGAAGACGGATAAGCCTGCAGCGGCCCTCAAGGCCGACGCCAAGCAGAAGGTTCCTGCTGCCGCTGCTGCGGTAAAGCCGGAGCAAACCAAGAAGCGGCCGAAAAAAGCAGTCGCCGAATAGGCTCCAACGTCTGAGCCGACCTTTTAGCGCGAACGATACAGTGACCGGCGACCCTGTAGCCGGGCAAATGCTTTTGCTTGTTTGTATTGGATGAAAGTCATGGGCTCGACAACCGGATTGAACGCAGTTCTGCAACACCCATCCGACCGGTATCACCGTCAGCGCAAACACTGCCTCAAGCCAAAACATACAATTGACGATCGGCAATTCTGCAATCACGCAATGTTGCGGGAGACAAGCCGATGAGTGCTTATGTTTCCCTTGAGCCGCATAATAACCTCTATCCCCGGCGGCGGAATCGCGTAGGCTTTGATTCTGTCGCGGCAAAGGGGGAAGATGCCAAGATGAAGATTTTGTCCGTTACGTCAGAGATCTATCCGCTGATCAAGACCGGCGGACTGGCAGACGTAACCGGTTCGCTTCCCAAGGCGCTTGCGCCGCTGGGAATAGAGACGACATCGCTTGTTCCCGGCTATCCCAAGGTGATGAAGCAGCTTGGACAAGCGACCACGCTGATGGAATTCGAAGATCTTCTCGGCGAAAAGGCGACTCTTCGCCACGGCCATGTCGAAGGCCTCGATCTCCTCGTTCTCGATGCTCCAGCCCTCTATAACCGCCCCGGTGGTCCCTATGTCGACCAGCACGGCAAGGATCATCCGGATAACTGGAAAAGGTTCGCGGTCCTTTCGCTGGCTGCAGCCGAAATCGCTGCCGGCGCCCTGCCCGGCTGGGTTCCAGATCTTGTTCACACCCACGACTGGCAGTCGGCAATGACTTCGGTGTATATGCGCCGCAACGGTTGCATGACCCCTGTCGTCATAACCATCCACAACATCGCTTTCCAGGGGCAGTATTCATCTGATCTACTGCCTTGGCTCGGCCTTCCGCCGGAAGCCTATTCCATTGATCAGCTGGAATATTTCGGCGACATCAGCTTCCTCAAGGGCGGGTTGCAGACGGCCGACGTGATTACCACAGTCAGCCCGACCTATGCGCGCGAGATCCTCACCCCGCGTTTCGGCATGGGCCTGAACGGCGTGCTCAACGAACGGGTGGAAGTGCTGCGTGGCATCGTCAACGGCATCGATCTCGATGTCTGGGACCCGGCAACGGACGAATTCCTGCCTCAGACTTTCGACATCGCCACCCTGCGCCGCAAGCGCGAAAACAGGCAGCCGCTTCTCGACCGTTTCGGCCTCGACCCTGACGACAAGGGCCCGATCTTTTCCGCCATCAGCCGCATCACCTGGCAAAAAGGCATCGACATGCTGGCCGAGACGGCGGACGAAGTGATCCACAACGGCGGCCGGATCATCATCGTCGGCCAGGGCGACCACGACATCGAACAGGCGCTTCTGGAAACTGCAGCGCGTTTTCCGGGTCGCATGGCAGTGCATATCGGTTATGACGAACCGACCGCCCATCTTGTTCAGGGTGGTTCGGACGCGATCGTCCAGCCCTCACGCTTCGAACCCTGCGGCCTGACCCAGCTATACGCGCTGCGCTACGGCTGCGTGCCGGTCGTCTCTCGCACAGGTGGGCTTTCCGAAACCATCATCGACGCCAACGACGCAGCCATGTCCGCCCGTGTTGCCACAGGCTTCCAGTTCCACCCGGTCACGACCAACGGCCTGCGCCTGGCGCTCAGGCGGGCACTGCACGCCTATGAACAGCCGAAAATGTGGGCGCGGCTGCAGAACCAGGGCATGAAGACCAAATTTTCCTGGGAACGCAGCGGCCAGCAATATGCTGCGGTCTACCGAAGCCTCGTCCAGAAGGCCTCGCCTTCGACCGGCCTGCGACGGCTGAAATTCTGGTGAGCCCACCCAAACGGCAGGAGCTCTACCGCTTCAGAAACCACCCCATCCACCGCAACAGATGCGGCAGGACACCGAAATACATGGTCGGCACGATCAAGACGGTGGCGATGAACATCTTCAAGAGGAAAGGAATGTCTGCCAACCAGGGGAATAGGAAATAGACATAGAAGGATGCGGTCGGAAAGATCCCCATCCAGATGACGAAGGCCATACGCCAGCGCGCAGGCGGCTTCGGCGGCAGCGCAAGCCCGGTTGCCGAGAACCACAGATCCTCAGTGTTGAAGATACGATATTCCGGCGGATGGTCCGACACCTGTTTCAGCCGCTCGTGCCATTCATGCGAGATGTCGGAATTCCGCCATTCATCCAGATCCGACTGCGTGGCAAAAACCTGAACGATATGGAACTCCTCGCCCTCTACCCGCGGCGGGATCAATGTCGAGAACGTATACCCCTTAGCCTTAGACGAAGCGTCCAGCATGCCGCGAGCCAGTTCTTCATACTGCTGCTCGTAGCCGGCATTGGCGCGTCGATGCACGATACGTGTCACTTGGGACATGAGGCTCTGGTCCTTTTATGAAAGGCCAGATCCGGGAGGGGTGATGCTCCATGGAGCAAAGAAGGGAAATGGCGCGAGAGGGGTGCGTTCGACTGCTAGAAAAGCAGGAAGCCCTTGTCAACCAGACAGGAGCTTACCCCGCGCATAAAGCCTCAAGGCCGCCTGAACAGCGCCAGGCTTCGGCCTTCCAGCTCGAAATCTTTTTCCTTGGTGATCGTCAGCCCGCGCTTGGCGCTGTCTGAGGTCGTCAGTTCCAACACCCAGCCGCCCTCTCCGAATTGCGGGATCCGGAACGGCACATTGCCTTCGAACGGATTGCATAAGAGCAGCACGTCGTGCCAGACGCCCTCCTCTTCCTGCAAATCGCCGCGGCCGATATAGACGCCGAGTGTCGTGCCCTCGTCCCATTGATCGGGCTGCTGGAACCCGCCACCGGCATTGAACCACTTGATGTCCATGCCGTCGCGCCAGTTTTCGCGGCGTAGAAGCGGCTGTTCCGCTCTGAGTTTGATCACATGGCGGGTAAACTCGCGCAATTCCTCGCAGGTCTCAGGCAAATCGTCCCAATGCACCCAGGAGATTTCGCTGTCCTGCGCATAACCATTATTGTTGCCCATCTGGCTTCGGCCGAACTCGTCGCCGGCAAGCAGCATCGGTGTGCCGTGCGAGAAGAACAGCGTGGCAAGGAAATTGCGCTTCTGCCGGTCGCGCACGGCATTGATGCCCTCGTCCTCGGTCGGGCCTTCCTCACCGTAATTATAGGACCGGTTGTCGTTATGGCCGTCGTTATTGTCCTCGCCATTCGCCTCATTGTGTTTCTCGTTATAGGAAACGAGGTCGTTCAGCGTGAACCCGTCATGGGCAGTGATGAAGTTGACGCTCGCCCATGGACGGCGGCCGCGCTGATCGTAGAGATCGCCGGAACCGAGAAGGCGGGCGGCGAAATCGGTCGAGACATTGTCGCCCTTCCAGTATTCGCGCACCGTATCGCGATACTTGTCGTTCCATTCGGCCCAGCCGGGCGGAAAACCACCGACCTGATAACCACCCGGGCCAATATCCCAGGGCTCGCCGATCAGCTTCAATTTGGAGAGAACCGGATCCTGCGTCATCGCATCGAAGAAACCGCCGCGCTGATCGAACCCTTCCGGCTCCCGGCCCAGAATGGTGCCGAGATCGAAGCGGAAACCATCGACATGCATATGCTCCGCCCAATAGCGAAGTGAATCCATCACCATCTGCAGCACGCGCGGATGCGAGGTGTTGACGGTGTTACCGGTGCCGGTATCGTTGATGTAATAGCGATGATTATCCGGCAGCGTGCGGTAATAGGAGAAGTTGTCGATCCCCTTGAAAGAGAGCGTAGGCCCAAGTTCGTTGCCTTCAGCCGTGTGGTTATAGACCACATCGAGAATGACTTCGATCCCGGCATCATGGAAGGACCGCACCATATCGCGAAAACCCTGGATACCGCGCGGGCCGTAATAACGCGAGGCGGGCGCAAAGAAGCCGAGCGAATTGTAGCCCCAGAAATTCTTCAGCCCCTTGTCGAGCAGATGCTGGTCGTCCGGGAACCAGTGCACCGGTAAAAGCTCGACCGAAGTGATGCCGAGGCTCTTGATGTAATCGACGCTCGCCTTGTGCCCCATGCCTTCGAACGTGCCGCGCAACTCCGGAGGCAGCGCGGAGTTGAGCTGAGTAAATCCCTTCACATGGGTCTCATAGACAACCGCCTTCGGCCAGGGAATGTTCGGACGGCTCTGGTCCTGCCAGTCGAATGCGTTCGGATCGATCACCTTGGCCTTGGGCGTAAATGGCGCGCTGTCGCGTGTATCGAAGGTGAGATCCTTGTCTTCCGCCAAAAGATCATAGGCGAAATGCGCCTCGTTCCACTCGATATCGCCCGCGAGCTCGCGAGCATAAGGGTCGATCAGCAGCTTCGACGGATTAAAGCGGTGGCCGGCTTCCGGCTCGAACGGGCCGTGGACGCGAAAACCGTAGAGCGCGCCGGGCTTCAGCCCCGGCACATAACCGTGCCAGATTTCATGCGTATATTCCGGCAGGTCCAGCTTGGCGATTTCGATTTTTCCGCTCGGGTCATAAAGGCAGAGTTCAACGCGTTGCGCATGGGCGGAGAAGATCGCGAAATTGACGCCGTCGCCATCAAAATTAGCCCCAAGCCTTGTCCAGTCGCCTGCTTCAATCGTGAACTGGGTTGTCTTCATGTCCATGCAGCGCCCCTTGCCGGAAGATCGATCCGTTGAAAACCTGCCCTACAATGGTGCCGCGCCGCATTTGGTTCCGCATGTAAGGCCACACGGAACGAGATGATCGACAGGATCGTTCCTTGGCCTGACCGCGCCTGATTTTTTTGCGGCGGCAACAGGAGGAACAACGATGACATCCCTGACACCTCAGGAACTGGAAGGGCGTTTGAACGCCCATCGCGAACTGATGATAGAAATGCTCTCCGCCATGATCGGCGGGGAGGTAACGATAACTGCCTTCCTGAAGAAGCTGCGAGATGACGCAACTTTCAAGGACAATGAGGAAGATCCCGGCGTAATTCCGGAAACCGCCTTTGCGATTGAAAACGCGGCAGCACGGGAAGTTCGCGCCATACTGGAAGCTGCGAAAGCCCGAGCCTCGATCAGTTAGCAATATGTGCGCGCACTAATTTTAGCGCCCATTCACATTTATGGCAGACCTGCCATGTTTATGGCGATTTCATGGAACTAGAATGGCACTGGCAACGTTCTTGGGTCCAGAGTTCGATGGAGGCGACAATGGTCAGGGAATGGTTTGAAGTCGCAGGTTTCGCGTTGGTTATCGCCGCCTGCTACATGTTCGTCATCCCGGTTTAGAAGTTTCCCGAGGAGGGGAATGAGGCCTCGGCAAACGAGGCCCCACGCTCTCGTGGCCCAAGCTTCTTGGCTTGGTGGCCGCGGGAGCATTTATTCTAAGGCGAGGCGCCGCCGCTGATCGCACCACAATCCCATATCCGAGGCAAAATTCAGGGAACGTTTCTCCTCCCCCGCTTGTTAGCCCAGCGTGACAGGTCACCGCGGTTATTGCGGACGACTGACACGGGAGACTGCAATGCAACACCTTTTCGCAATGCTCAGGAACCGTTTTGTATCCCGCGGGAAACCACCGGTATTTCAGGCTGCGCGCCCTGAAGACATTCAGGTCGTTGTGCCGGATGCCGTGGTGCTTCCGCTACCCAAGACGCCGCGCGACGAAATCAGCGTGCCGGCATCGATCAACGGACGCGACCTGTCCACCGGTCGGCTCTGACATTCAGGGCCTCCGCGACGATCCAAGAAGAACAATTCCAGAAGGAGCTTATCATGGCGAATATCAAATCCGCCAACATCCTCATTTTGGCCACTGATGGCTATGAACGATCGGAACTGCGCGTACCGCTCGAAGAGTTGAGCAGACGCGGTGCACTTGTCAAAATCGCCTCGATCAAATCCGGTGAGATCAGGAGCTGGGACGAAAAAAATTGGGGTGACAGCGTGACCGTTGATCTCGAAGTCGGGCAGGTAAAGGTCGAGAATTTCGACGCTCTAGTTCTGCCGGGCGGCCAGATCAACCCGGACGTGCTGCGCAACGACGAAACTGCCGTCCAACTGGTTCGGGAATTCGTCAGTAGCGGCAAGCCGGTTGCCGCCATCTGCCATGGACCATGGCTGCTAATCGAAGCGGATGCCCTGCGCGGCCGCAAGGCGACGTCCTATTCGTCGATCCGCACCGACCTGCGAAATGCCGGAGCGAAATGGCAGGATGAGGCAGTTGTGGTCGACAGCGGCATCATCACCTCGCGCTCCCCGGCGGATCTTGCCCAGTTCGTCGACAAGATCGTCGAGGAGGTGGAAGAAGGCCTGCACCAGAGGAGTGCGGCGTGAGTGGACTCCCGTGAAGTTTGCGGAGCCGCCTGAGCGCTTGCGCTGCCCCTCATCCGCCTGCCGGCACCTTCTCCCCTCAATCACGGGGATACGCACATTTGCCGCAACCGCCCGCCTCCCATAAACGTCAGAGGGAGTTAGAAAAAAGAGCGACAAACGCGTCCCCTCTCCCCGTATGCGGGGAGAGGGTTAGGGTGAGGAGCAAGCGAAACCCCGAAACGGACGCTATACCAAACCATCCACCTTCATAAATTCCAGCAGCCGCGCCTCGTTCAACCGTAACCCACGAGGCGGCTTCATCGCTGATGCACCAGCCATAATCTTCCTCAAAGGCGCATCATCCTCGGCAAGCTCGAGAATGCTCGGATGGATATAGCTTGAGCGGCAGACGGCGGGCGTGTTCTGCAGCACATCCGATGCTGCCTTGGTCATCACCTTGATCTTCGGCCGTTTGTCTTCATCCTCCACGATCGTCCATGCCGCCATGAAAGCAGCCAGACTGCCACCCCAGGTGCGAAACGTCTTGGCCGAAACCGGAAAGCCGGCAGCCTTGGCGAGATAGGCATTGAGCCTGCCGGAATCGACCGGTCGCGGCGTGCCGTGTTCGTCAGGAAAGGAGAAAAGCTGACGGCCGGGAAGATCGGCAATCTCTTCGAGAATACGCTGCAGCCGCGGATGTTTGAGCGTGTGCTGCACCCGCTTGCCGCCCTTGGCGGTGAATTTCAAAAGCACGCTATCACCGGACAGGATCATGTGGCGCTTGAGCAGCGTCGTCGCCCCATAGGTGCGGTTTTGCTTGGCATAGGCTTTGTTGCCGACACGCAGATGCGTCACATCCATCAACGCCACGAGTGCGGCGAGCACGCAATCGGACTTGTCGAGACCAAGCGCAAGATCGCGCTTCACCTTGCGCCGGATGCGCGGCAAGGCCTCGCCGAACCGGGCTAGCTGGTCGAACTTCTGCTCGCTGCGAAAACTCTGCCAGTCGGCATGATAGCGATACTGCTTTCGACCGCGGGAATCATAACCCGTCGCCTGCAGGTGCCCTTGGCGGTCCATGCAGATCCAGACGTTGTCGTAAGCCGGAGGAAGGCCAAGCGCTGAAATGCGCAACCGGTCGTCTTCATCGGTCAGAAGCAATCCATCCGGCAGCTTGTAGGAAAAGCCCTTGCCGCGCCTTAGGCGGCGGATGCCCGGCTCCGTATCGCTGACATAGGTTAGCCCGATGGCTTTGAGCGATTTGGCATCGATTTCGATGGTTTTGAGCGACAGGTCCATGAGCGCTAGAACGACGCGCGTCAGGCTTCGTTCCTGTACGAACCGATCAAATCGCTATGGCCTACATCGCCAGGCTGCGTCGCTCGTCGCCAGCATCGTCGCGTTCCAGATTGGACCGCGGCGCAGTGAGCCGCCAGACAAGGCCTTCCGGCCGGAATTCGACATCGACCTGACCGCCAAAGGCCGCAACCGCGTGACGCTGGATGATCGTCGTGCCGAACCCCTTGCGGGACGGCTCAGTCACCAGCGGCCCGCGGCTTTCTTGCCACACAAGCCGCATTCTCGGCTCGCCGTCTTCGCCGGGGGCAACATCGTCCCATGAAATCCGCACACACCCATGCGGCACCGACAGCGCACCGTATTTAACCGAATTGGTCGCCAACTCGTGCAACACGAGACCCAAATTCTGCACCGCCTCGGCCTTGAGCATGAAATCCTCGCCCGACACCAGCAACCGGTCACCGGCCTCGAAGGTCGATAGATGGATCTCGATGACGCGCATCAGCCGAACCCCGGCCCATTGTTCCTTGGCCAGCGCCTCGATGGATTTTCCAAGTCCGTGAAGACGGGTACTGATCGCCTTCTGGAATTCCGGCATGGTCGTGTCCTGACGGCCGAGCTGGCGCATCATCGCCTGCACCAGCGTCAGAATATTTTTCGTCCGATGCACAAGTTCGTGCAGGATCAGGTGAATGCGGTCTTCCGCCTCGCTACGGTCGAAGGATGCGTTGGAGAGTGCCACCGCCACTGCGTTCGCCTCGGTAATCCGGGTCTCGACCGGAGAAACGATCTCGCCCTTGCCGATCCTGTCCGCCATGTCGGCAATCTGCCGGATCGGCGTGCGAAGCTGGCGGGCGATCGTATAGGCAAACAGCACCGCCAGCGTCAGAAAGATAACGCCGCCCGCAACCAGCTGCTTGAAGGTGGTGATGATGCCTTCCTGCGCCGAGGCGATAGGCCCCCAGACGACGGCTTTCCAGGTCCAGCCGGTGATCTGGGAATATCCATACATCTGCTTTTCATTGCCATCGACATCTTCGATCGTGCCCTTGAAGCCGGTCATCAACTTCAGCGTATCGGGGTCGAACGGCTTGCCGGAAGCGATCTTGTCGGCACCACCCGAGGCCACGACCTGCCCCTGCCCGTCGATGACCGCTGCCGACCAGCCGGCAGGAAGCCCTTCGACGGAAATCAGCTTTTCCATGTCGTCGGCATTCTGCGTCATGATGATCGCCGAACCGGAATGCGAAAGCGCATCCGGTAGCGGCATGGCGACATTAAACACCCACTTGTTGCTCGTCTTGCCGTAAAACACGCTGGAGACTTCGGTAATGCCGGATTTCAGCACCGATTCCAGCGCCGGCATGTTCGACATTTTCGTCAGTGGATCGCCGAAGGGCGAGCGGGTGTTGAGCCGCTGCTGGCCATCCTTGTCGACAACGATGACATAAAGCGAATTGGAGCGCAGGCTGCGCTGAGTGCGGTCGTGGAAAGCTCTCAAGTCACCGGCTTCAAGCTCCGGTGAGGTGATCAGCAGGCGAAGCGTCGTCGCCATGTCCTGCAATTCGCGATCGACGGACCGCGCAATCAACTGCGCATCCTCTGCCGTCTCGTTGGCCAGTCCCTCGCGTTCCTGCCCCTCAAGCTGGAGGACAAGAAAACCGACAAAAGCCAGCAACGGCAATGCGACGACAATCACCAGCGCCATCAGATAGGCGCCGATCGAGGCTGTGGGGAAAAGACGCGAAAACTTAAACATCCCGCTATCTTAAGCCAATAATAAAGCTGCAGGCAGAAGCTGCCCGCTGTCACTGATCATCAGTCGTCCCGCCCTACGCTAATACATCTTAGCCAAAAACGGTTCTAAACGCTTTTGGGGACCGCGCCAATATATGTTTGGAACAACCCAGAGAAGCGTTGCCCCACAATATTGCGGAAACGTGTCTGCCGTATCATTCCGGGACAATCGGGAAACCGGCGGAACGCCGCCTGTCCGATGGAGATCAGCCGATCCGCTGACCGCTTTCGGGATCGAAGACTACAGCTTTGTCGAGATTGAAGACAAACCGGAAGGTCTGGCCGGGCTCGACGGCGGTTTCAGCGCGGGCGCGTCCGGTAAAGATCGTGCCGTCGAGTTTGCCAGTGACAAAAGTGTCCGATCCGGTCGGCTCGACGATGGTGACTTCTGCGTCGATCTGCGCACTGGCGGCAGCCGCGGCATCGGCGGAGCCTTCGTCGGAAATCGCTTCAGGGCGCAGGCCGATAATGACCTCCTTACCCTCGGGAAGCGAGGTCGTGACCGAAGGCGGAACCCTGACAGTCACACCCTGACCGCCGGCACCGAACAGCTGAACTCCACCGGCAACCGCCCTGCCCTTCAGCATGTTCATCGCCGGCGATCCCATGAAATCGGCGACGAAGAGATTGGCCGGACGGTTGTAGATTTCCGCCGGCGTGCCGACCTGCTGGACGATGCCTTCCTTCAACACGACGATCTTGGTCGCCAACGTCATCGCCTCGATCTGGTCGTGGGTGACGTAAACGATCGTGGCATGGGTGTTCTGGTGCAGCGCCTTGATCTCGGCCCGCACTTCGACGCGCAGCTTGGCATCGAGGTTGGACAGCGGCTCGTCGAACAGGAAGACGCGCGGCTTGCGCACCAGCGCGCGCCCCATCGCGACACGCTGGCGCTGACCGCCGGAAAGCTGGCTGGGGCGACGGGTCAGAAGATGCTCGATCTGCAGGGTTTTCGCCACCTGCGCGACGGCCTTGGCACGTTCAGCCTTGTCGACGCCGCGCATTTCCAGCGCAAAGGCGATGTTCTCTTCCACCGTCATGTTCGGATATAGCGCATAGGACTGGAAGACCATGGCGATATCGCGCTTCGACGGGTGCAGATCCGTCACCACCTGACCGTCGATGACGATATCGCCGGAAGACGGCGGCAGAAGGCCGGCGATCGCGTTCAGAAGCGTGGACTTGCCACAACCGGACGGGCCGACCAGCACGAGGAAGCCGCCCTTTTCCAGCTCGATATCGATGCCCTTGAGGATTTCGACGCTGCCGATCTTCTTGCGGATGTTCTTGATCTGGAGAAAGCTCATTGCGGTTATCCCTTGACTGCGCCGGCCATCAGGCCGCGCACGAAATAGCGTCCGGCGACGACATAGACGAACAGCGTCGGCAGCGCGGCAAAGACGGCCGCGGCCATGTCGACATTGTATTCCTTCACGCCGGTGGAGGACGAAACGAGGTTGTTGAGCGCCACCGTCATCGGCGAGGCTTCGCCGGAGGAGAAGGACACGCCGAACAGAAAGTCGTTCCAGATATTGGTGAACTGGTAGATGACCGTGACGACGATGATCGGGCCGGAACTGGGCAGAAGAATGCGCCAGAAGATGCGGAAGAACCCGGCGCCATCGATCATCGCGGCTTTCACCAGCTCATCCGGAAAGGCTTCGTAATAGTTGCGGAAGAAAAGCGTGGTGAAGCCGAGACCATAGATCACGTGCACCATGACAAGACCGGCCGTCGAGTTCGACAGACCCATCAGGCCCAAGAGCCGCGCCATCGGTATCAGCACCGCCTGGAACGGGATGAAGCAGGCAAACAGCATCATGCCGAAGACGATCTTGTGACCCGGAAACCGCCACTTGGTCAGCACGTAGCCATTGAGCGCACCGAGCAGCGTCGAGATGATGACGGCCGGCACGACCATCTTGATCGAGTTCCAGAAATAGCCCTTGATGCCGACGCAGGAGACCCCGATGCAGGCCTCGCCCCAGGCCTTCACCCAGGCGGCAATCGACGGATCGGTCGGCAGCGACAGCATGTCGCCGCCGCGGATTTCGTCCAGCGATTTGAACGAGGTCGACAACATCACATAGAGCGGCAGCAGATAGACCACCGCAAGAATGATCAGCGCGCCATAGATGAAATAGCGGGTGAAGCGCGCGGAGCCGGCGCTGATCGTTTCGGGTGCGGCGCTCATTGTTTCTTCTCCCGCAGTTCCGAATAGAGATAGGGCACGATGATCGCGGTAATGCCCATCAGCATCATCACGGCGCTGGCCGAACCGACATTCATCTGGTTGCGGTTGAACGTGTAGGAATACATGAAGGTGGATGGCAGCTCTGTGGCATTGCCCGGCCCGCCGCCGGTAAGCGCGATGACGAGGTCGTAGGACTTGATCGCCATATGGGCGAGCACGATGAAGGCCGAGAGAAACACCGGCCGCAGCAGCGGAATGATGATGCGGCGATAGATGGAGACCGTGGAGGCACCGTCGATCTGCGCCGCCTTGATGATCTCACCGTCGATGCCGCGAAGACCCGCGAGAAACATCGCCATGATGAAGCCCGACGCCTGCCAGACGCCGGCGATGACAACCGTGTAGATCGCCATGTTCGGGTTCACCAGCCAGTCGAAGGTAAAGCTCTCCCAGCCGAGATTGCGCATCGTATGTTCAAGCCCGAGGCCGGGATTGAGGAACCATTTCCAGGCCGTACCGGTGACGACGAAGGACAGCGCCATCGGGTATAGAAAGATCGGACGCAAAACGCCTTCGGCGCGGATGCGCTGGTCCATCAATATGGCGATGAACAGCCCGATCGCGGTGCAGAGCGCGATGTAGAGAATGCCGAAAATGGCGAGATTCTGCATCGCCACATACCAGTTGGGCTGCGACCAGAGCCGGAAATAGGCATCGAACCCGCCCCATTTATAGACTGGCAGGATGCGCGATGTGGTGAAGGAAAGCGTGATCGTCCAGAGAATGAAGCCGTAGACGAAAATCAGGATGACGGCGAAGGACGGCGCCAGAACAAGTTTCGGCAGGCCGTTGCGCAAGCTGTCTGCGAAGGATTTTCGCGGCCGTTCCGGGGTAATGACCGGCATCGGTTCGATTGTCGTCATGGGGGTCTCCGGTCGGAAATACGATCGTGAAAAGGGGTCGGTAGTGGTCCCCTCTCCAACAAAATCTGAGATTTAGCTGAAGCTAAAATCTCGGATTTGTAACCTCTCCCGCCAAGGGAGAGGTAGACTCGCGGATGGCGCGGCACCCTATCTCTCCCCTTGCGGGAGAGAACGCGATTTCAACACCTTAGCGTCAGCTGAGTGTTCGAAATTGCAAGAGAGGGGCTCAGCGCCCCTCCCCGCGCAATCTTTCATCACTTCGCAGCAGCCACCGCTTCCGGCAGGCGTTTCAGCGCAGCATCCGTCGTCAGCTGACCATTGAGATGCTGGGTGATGACGTCGAGCATGGCCTCCTTGATGGCGGCCGGCTGGGCGTAACCATGGGCGAGAGAGCCCATCAGCGTGCCCTTGGACGAGGCTTCCGCCAGATCCTTCATGCCCTTCTTGGCGCAATCGTCGAATTCCGTATCAGGAATATCGGTACGGGCCGGAACCGATCCCTTCACCTTGTTGAAGGCGATCTGGAAGGCCGGGTTTTCGACGGCGGATGCCATCTTCATCTGCGCGTCGGCGGCGTCACCGCCCACGTCGAACATCATGAACTGGTCGGCGTTGAACAGGACCGAGCCCTGCGTGCCGGGGAAGCGGATGCAGACGAAATCCTTGCCCGGCTCCTTCTTGGCACGCAGCCATTCGCCCTTCGACCAGTCGCCCATTTCCTGCGCGCCAGCCTTGCCTTCGATCACCAGTGCCGTGGAAAGATTCCACTCGCGACCGGAAAAATTCGGGTCGAAATAGGTGCGCAGCTTCGACATGTCGTCGAACACCTGCTTCATCGTATCGCTGGAAAGAGCTTCCGGATCGGCTTCGAGCACGGCTTTCTTGTAGAAATCCGGGCCGCCGCGGGAAAGAACAACGGCTTCCCAAAGCGTGCCGTCCTGCCACGGAACGCCGCCATGGGCGAGACCGATGATGCCCTGTTCCTTGAACTTGTCGAGCAGCGCAAACAGCTCGTCCATATTGGTCGGCTCCTTGGCGCCGGCCTTGTCGAGCGCTGCCTTGTTCAGCCAAAGCCAGTTGGTCGAGTGAATATTGACCGGAGCCGCTACCCAGTGACCGTCATATTTGGAGAATTCCTGCAAAGCCGGCGGAATGACCTTGTCCCAGCCTTCCTTGGCGGCAAGATCGTCAAGGTTTGCGGCAACGCCCATCTCGGACCAGTCGCGCAGGTCGAAACCGAGCAGCTGAACCGCGGTCGGCGGGTCGCCGGCGGTGACGCGGGCGCGAAGTGCGGTCATGGCGGCCGAACCGGCACCACCGGCAACCGGCATGTCCTTCCAGGTGACGCCTTCCTTGGCGAGGTTTTCCTTCAGAACGTTGAGTGCTGCAGCTTCACCGCCCGACGTCCACCAGTGCAGGACTTCGACTTCAGCGGCCTTGGCGGCACCGGCTGTCATCGCGATCAACGCGGCACCGGCGGCCAGTTTTGTAATGGCACGAATATTCATTGATGATCTCCTCCAAATCCGGGCTCCTCTCCGGATAGGCAATTTATAACGTTATAACCCGAGCAAGTGTCAACCCACGGATGAAGGTTTTTGAATTGCTCGCGATCAATTTTTTAAAGTATTGATCCAGCTCGACAAATATCGGCTTTCAGAAGAATTTTCGTTCGCCAGAAAGAAAATTCTGGAAATCGCTGCGGAATTT
Source organism: Neorhizobium sp. UBA3556 (assembly GCA_002376235.1). GTDB lineage: Bacteria > Pseudomonadota > Alphaproteobacteria > Rhizobiales > Rhizobiaceae > Neorhizobium. The sequence goes on from DFNX01000016.1 coordinate 1,476,346, forward strand.
GCAACGATATATAAGGAGGTCCGGCAGCGGGTATGCCGCCGGATGGAGGATAGAACATGTCGCTGGACGATGCAGAGGACGGACACCAACCGAACGCGGCTGGTTCTTCGACTTCAAATCCCGGCCCCCACCGAAAGCCGACGCTGAAGACGATCGCCGAATTGACCGGGCTTGCGGTGACCACCGTGTCGCGCGCGCTCGGCGACGATCCGCTGATTGCCCGCGAGACCCGCCAGCGCGTTCAGGCGGCAGCGGCAAAAGTCGGCTACCTGCCTGACCGCGCCGCCCAGCGCCTGCGTACCGGCCGCACTAATGTCATCAGCCTCGTTCTGGACCCCCACGAGGAAATCCTCGGCTATGGCACCTCGATGATCAGGGGCATGACGGCGACGCTGCGCGGCACGCCCTATCATCTCGTCATCACGCCTCATTTTTCCGATACGCCGCAGATCGATCCCGTCCGCCATATCGTCCGCAACCGCATGGCAGACGGCATATTGTTCAGCCGTACCGAACCTTCCGACGAGCGGGTGAAATTCCTGCTGGAAGCCGGATTTCCCTTCGTCTGTCACGGCAGGACGGAGCTTGCGACGCCGCACCCTTATGTCGATTACGACAATTACCGCTTCACCTATCAGGCGGCGAAAAAGCTGATCGCCTCGGGCTGTCGGCGGCTGTTCATTATCCTTCCCCCCGAACGCTTCACCTTCCACCAATATATGCGCCATGGCTTCATGACGGCAGTGCGCGAGGAAGGCGTCGGCTTCGAGATCGCGGAAGGCATTACGCTCGACAGCAAAGCGGATGCAGTGCGCGATCATGTGGCCGCACGACTGGCGAAAGCCGATCCGCCGGACGGTTTTATCTGCGGCGGCGAAGTCTCGGCCATGGCGGTGATGTCGGCAACGCATGATCTGGGGCTCGAGATCGGACGCGATGTGCGGCTAGTGGCAAAACAGACATCCGGCCTGTTCGATCAAGTCCGGCCGCAGATCGAGACGATCTACGAGGACCTGTCGGAAGCAGGTCGGTTGATGGCAGCGCTGCTGTTGAAGCGGATGGCGGGGGCGACGTCGGTGAGTGAACTGCAGGCGGTGCTGGAGGTTTGATCCTGCAACCTCCACCTGCAGCAAGCACATATCTTGGAGGTCAGAACACCGTGATGGATACGGGATCTCCATAGACCTGCAGGCGTTCCTTGCCGGCGCTTTTGGCTGTAAACTTGATACCACGCGCGGGAACCGCTTTACCACAACGCTGGCTTCGTGTTGTTCCCACCCCCCCATCGGAATAAGCACCCGTCGTGGATTTCGGCAGGTTCGCAGCAACATCTGCCCAGTTTGGCGCGCCATCCTCACATGTCTTGCCACGCGCGCCCTTTAGGACGACTGATTTCCCGACCTTCACGGATACAGATGAATTGTACTTGAACTCTGCAGCTTGAACTTCAGCAACGGTGAGCGATGATGCGAAAATCAGGCACGCCAGAGATGCAGAGATTTTATTGTGGCGCATTTCCAGTCCCCCATAGGAAGTTAAGGCCTGGAATGTGACACCGAAAGATAACGCCGTCCTCACCCAAACAGGTCAAAAATCAACTCTAAGGCGAAGTTTGATCATTTTCGAAGTTCGGTAGCCGTGGAAACATAACCTCATCCCGGCGCAGTACGCCAGGATGAGGTTGGTCGTATCAATCCTCTTCCACGAACACCTCTTCGCGCTTCTTGCGCACACTCGGCAGGAAGACGACGATGAGCACGACCACGGCGATAAACAACAGCGTGGCGCTGATCGGCCGGGTCACAAACGTGCTCGGATCCCCGCGCGACAAAATCATCGCCCGGCGCAGGTTTTCTTCGAGCAGCGGCCCGAGCACGAAGCCGAGCAACAACGGTGCCGGCTCGCAGCGCAGTTTCAAGAGCAGGTAACCGAGCAGGCCGAAGAAGGCGACGGCATAGAGGTCGTAGACGTTGGAATTGACGCTGTAGACCCCGATTGAGCAGAAGGCCATGATGATCGGGAAGAGCAGGTAATAGGGGATCGTCAGAAGTTTCACCCACAGCCCGATCAGCGGCAGATTGAGGATGACGAGCATCAGGTTGCCGATCCACATGGACGCAATAATGCCCCAGAACAGCGCCGGCTGTTCTGCCGCCACATTCGGTCCCGGCACGATGCCCTGGATGATCATCGCCCCGACCATCAGCGCCATGACCGGGTTGGCCGGAATACCGAGCGTCAGAAGCGGAATGAACGAGGTCTGCGCACCGGCATTGTTTGCCGATTCCGGGCCTGCCACACCGGCAACCGCGCCATGACCGAACTCTTCCGGCGTCTTCGATACCTTCTTTTCCACCGTATAGGAGGCGAAGGACGCAAGGATCGCGCCGCCGCCCGGCAGGATGCCGAGAACGGATCCAATCGCCGTACCGCGCAGCACGGGCGCGATCATCGCGCGAAAATCTTCACGACTGGGCATGAGGCCGGAAACCTTGGCCACCAGGACTTCACGGGTCCTTTCGTTTTCGAGATTGCGTAGGATTTCCGCAATGCCGAAGACACCAACCGCGACCGCCACGAAATTCAAGCCGTCGGCATATTCGCGAATGCCGAGCGTGAAGCGCGGTGCGCCGGTATAGATATCGGTGCCGACGAGGCCGAGCAGCAGGCCGAGCGCCACCATGGCCAGCGCCTTGATGACCGAGCCATGCGCCAGCGCGATCGACGACACGAGACCGACGACCATCAGCGAGAAGTATTCGGCAGCGCCGAATTCCAGCGCGATGGCTGTGAGCGGCGGAGCGAAGATGGCAACGAGGAAGGTCGACACGGTGCCGGCGAAGAACGAGCCGATCGCGGCGATCGCAAGGGCCGCCCCAGCCTTGCCCTTGCGGGCCATCTGGTAACCGTCGATCGCGGTAACGGCCGACGAGGATTCGCCCGGCATGTTGATCAGGATCGCCGTGGTCGAACCGCCATATTGCGCGCCGTAATAAATGCCGGCGAGCATGATCAGCGAAGAGACGGGTTCGAGCTGGAAGGTGATCGGCAAAAGCATGGCGATCGTCGCGGTCGCGCCGATGCCCGGCAGAACACCGATCAGCGTGCCGAGCAGCACCCCTATCAGGCAGAAGAACAGGTTCTCGATCGACCCTGCCGTCTGGAAGCCGAGAAGAAGATTATTGAAAAGTTCCATCAGACAGCTTCCCGAAAATTAGAACCGCACCGCATTAAAAACGCACCCATGGACCGAACCGCTGGAATGGCAGGCCGAGGCCATAGGAGAAGACGAGGATGGAGAAACCCGTCAGCAAAACGGCGAGAATTAGCGCCGTCAGCGGCTTCATCTTGTGGGAGGCAAACGCCGCGATCAGCGCGGCAAAGAACAGCGACGGCACGAAGCCGAGGCCGCGCACGGTAATGCCGAAGAAGATCGGCGCGGCGAGAATGAAGATCATGCCACGCCAGGCGATCGGCCCGATCGGCTCTCCTTCAACGCGAAACGCCTGGAACAGAATGATCGCCCCGAACAGGATCAGTGCCAGCGCCAGGATGAACGGGAAATACCCCGGCCCCATCCGAAACGCCGTGCCGAGTTCGAGTTCGATCGACTGATAGGCGAAGAAGATGCCGGTCAGTATCAACAGGATGCCGCAAATCAGGTTGGCTTTGTCGAATGACTTGGAATTCATGGTGTCTCCATGGAAATGGATAGCCCCTTTGGCCTGCGGCCATCTCCCCACAAGGGGGAGAGGACTTGCGGCACCGCCTCGATCCGTCATCGAGATACTTGCGAACGGTGCAGCAGATTAAGCCTCTCCCCTTGTGGGATGGGTTTGGGACGGGGTCTCTCAGCTCGAAAGCGTTAGTCCGCGTACTGACCCGCAGCCTCGATGATCGGCTTCCAGCGGGCGATTTCGCTTTCCAACTTGGCTTTCAGCGCAGCCGGCGTGGCATCGGCTTCCGACGAAGGCGCAGTGCCGAGTTCGGCGAAACGCTTGACGACATTCTCGTCCTTCAGCGCGCCCTGGAGCGACTTCGACAGGCGTTCGTTGATCTCGGCCGGTGTGCCCTTCGGCGTATAGACGCCGTGCCAGATACCCACCGTCATGCTTTCAAGCCCGGCTTCCTTCACCGTCGGCAGGTCCTTGAAGATCGAAAGCCGTTCCGGCGAGGTGACGGCATAGGCCTTGATCGTGCCGCCCTGGATCTGCTTCGTCGTGTTGGTGGTCTGGTCGCACATGATATCGACCTGGCCGCCGAGAAGATCGGTCATCGCCGGACCGGTGCCCTTGTAGGGAACGGTGACGAGCGGGGTCTGGATGGCGCTCATAAACAGCATGCCGCAAAGATGCGAGGCGGCACCGATACCGGCATTGGCGACGGTCACCTTGTCGGCATTCGCCTTGGCGTATTCGACGAGACCCTTGAGATCGGTCGCTTCCATATCCTTGCGCGCGACGACAGTCATCGGCACATCGGTGACGAGGCCGACATATTCGAAGGCGTTCAGTGTGTCATAGGCAAGCTTGCGATAAAGCGTGGCGCTGGTCGCCATGCCGATATGGTGAAGCAGCACAGTATAACCGTCAGCCTCGGCTGCCGCGACACGACCCGCACCGAGCGTACCACCGGCACCGCCGACATTTTCGACGACGATCTGCTGGCCGAGATCCTTCGACATGGATTCTGCAACGAGGCGGGCGACCGTATCCGTCGGGCCACCGGCGGCAAACGGCACGACCATGGTGATCTGGCGCTCGGGATAACCCTGTGCCCCCGCCTGTGCGGAAAAAAGCGAAATGGCGGCAAGCGCAGTCGCGCCGAGAACGGCGTTAAACAGTTTCATGGATTTCCTCCTCCCAAGGACCAATGTCCAGCCTCTAGTTGCAGGTGCACATCTCCTCCGGCACCTGCTTGAGGCCCATTAGCGGATCGCGCGGAAACGCTGGCAATTGGCTAACGGCAAGCAAAGGCGGAATATTTTCTTAACCGCAGCGCAGCATGGGTGGATTTGGGAACAACGGGCGGTTGACATGGGTGGAAATCCACCCAACAGCCTTGAGTAATAGTGACGCAGCGGCAAAATATCCGCCAACTCAACTCAGGAAAATTCGGAGAACGCGCCCGAATCGTCTTCATCGCCAACCTGGGAAGACTTGAGCATCTTCTTGTCGAGACCGTATTTCTGCATCTTCTCGTAAAGCGTCTTGCGGGAAATGCCGAGCGTTTCATAAACCGGCTTCAACGCCCCGCCATGGGCGGCAATCTCGGTGGCGATGAGATTGCGCTCGAAGGCGGCAACCTTTTCCGCCAGCCGCCCGCCGTTTTCCTTTGCAGCCCCGCCCGGCTCTCCCGAACCCGGATCGAGCCCCAGCACCAGCCGGTCGGCGGCATTGCGCAATTCGCGCACATTGCCCGGCCAGTCGCGCTGGGCGATAAGCGAGAGCACATCCGGCGGCACGGTCATATCTTCCCGGCCATAACGCGCCGCCGCCTCTCGCACCAATTGAAGGAAGAGCAGTGGAATATCCGCCCGCCTCTGCGAAAGCGCCGGCACATGAACCGTCGCGACATTCAGCCGATAGAGAAGATCGGCGCGGAACCGGCCAGCAGCGACTTCTGCCTCCAGATCGACCTTGCTGGTGGCGATGAAACGCACGTCGAGCGGCACGGTCTCGTTCGATCCGAGACGGGTGATCACCCGCTCCTGCAGCACGCGCAAAAACTTCGCCTGAAGGTCGAAGGGCATGGAGCTGATTTCATCGAGAAGAATGGTCCCTCCCCGCGCATGCTCGAATTTTCCGTAACGCGGCCGAAGCGCACCGGGGAAAGCCCCTGCCTCATGGCCGAACAGTTCGCTTTCGATCAGCGTTTCGGGAAGGGCCGCACAATTGATGGCGATCAGCGGCCGGTTGGCGCGCGGGCTGATATCGTGCAGCGCCCGCGCCACGACTTCCTTGCCGACGCCGGTATCGCCGATGACGAGCGTGTCGGCATCCGTCGCGCCGATCGCACGGATGCGGTAGCGCAGATCGACCATCACCTGCGTGCGGCCCGGCATGCGGGCTTCCACATCATCGCGTTTTCCCGCTACGGCCCGAAGCCGCCGGTTTTCCAAAATCAGCGCCCGCCGCTCCAGCGCACGGCGGATGACGCCGGCCAGATGCTGCGGCGTGAACGGCTTTTCGAGAAAGTCATAGGCCCCCTCGCGCATCGCCTTCACGGCAAGCTGCACATCGCCGTGGCCGGTGACGAGAATGACCGGGATTTCCGCATCGAGCTCGCGCACCCGATGAAGAAGCGTCATGCCGTCCAGCCCCGGCATGCGGATATCGCTGACGATCACCCCATCGAAGCCGAAGCCGGAAAGCTCCAGCACGTTTTCCGCATTGGGAAACGTGTCGACCGTGAGGTCGAACAGTTCCAGCGCCTGCGCGGTAGAGCGGCGGAGCTCCTCTTCGTCATCGACAAGCAGAACCCGTTGCGCAAGCGTCATTCGGCGGCCTCCATCACGCTTGCATCGGCCATATCGAGTTCGATGGCAAACACCGCCCCGCCTTCCGGATGATCGGTGACCGAAAGGCTGCCGCCGAAATCCTTGACGATATTATAGGAGATCGACAGGCCAAGCCCCAGCCCCTTGCCCACGCCCTTGGTGGTGAAGAAGGGATCGAAAATGCGCTCGCGGATGGCGGCAGGCACGCCCGGCCCGCGATCGCGCACGATGATCATCACCTTCTCCTCGGCACCGGAGGCAGACACATCGATGCGGCGGTCCTCGAGCCCCTCTATCGCGTCCGCCGCATTGGTGACGATGTTGACCAGCACCTGCTGCAGCCGCACGGCGCCTGCCATCACCCGAGGCAGGCCCGGCTCGATCGTGATCGAAAGCTCGGCATCCGCCGCTTTCAGCCGCGCTGAAACGATCTCGATAGTATCGCGAATGACATCCTCGACGCTGACGGCACCGAGCTTCTCGTTCGGCTTTCGGGCGAAATTGCGCAGATGACGGCTGATCGAGGCCATCCGGTCAATGAGAGCCGAGATGCGCTTGAGATTGTCGCTCGCCTCGTCCACCCGCCCGCGCTCGATCAAGAGACCGGTCGTCTCGGCATAGGTCTTTGCCGCAGCAAGCGGCTGGTTGAGTTCGTGGGAAAGTGCTGCCGACATCTGGCCCAGCCCTGCGAGTTTTCCGGCCTGCACCAGATCGGCCTGCGTCTTGCGCAACCGGCGCTCGGTCAGGCGGCGCTCGGCGATCTCCTTTTCGATCCGGCTGTTGACGCGGGCAAGCGCCGCGGTGCGCTCGTCCACCCGCCGCTCCAGCTCGTTCTGCGCCTCAGCCTGCAGCTGCATGCGCTCGGTCAACCGTGCCCGGCGCTGGAAGACGATCGCCGACACCAGCCCGGCAAGGCAGAGCGCCAGAAACACGGCCGCCATCATTGTCTGCGCCTGCCAGCGCACCGAGGCCGTGTCCATCAGCACATTCACCGTCCATCCCGCCTCCGGCATGGATTGCGAGACATAGAGATATTCCCGCTCGGCATTGCCAACCCCGCTTGAGGGCCGGATCAGCATCGTCTCGTGGCCGGCAAAACTTCCATAGGAAAGCGGCAGCTGGTGCAGCTTCACATCCGCGTATCGGCGGGAAGTTTCCGTCCGGGCGATACGATCCGGCGTCAGCGGCAGGATGGCGCCAAAACGCCATTCGTCGCTGCCGGTCATGAAGATGATGCCTTCCGGATCGGAAACGAAGATGCGGTCGTCGCCGCCGGCCCATGAGGCCTCGATCGTATCGAGATCGACCTTGAAGACGATCACCCCGAGGGTTTTTCCATCCATGACGATCGGCGAGCTGAAATAATAGCCGCGCTTGGCCGATGTCGTGCCGACCGCAAAAAAGCGGGACCTCTCGCCCCGCGCCGCCTCCTGGAAATAGGGCCGGTAGCTGAAATTCTCGCCGACGAAACTGACGGGAGAATCGTAATTGCTGGCGGCAATCGTCGTGCCGTCCATGGTCATGATATAGATGTCCGAAGACTTCAGCAGCGCATTGACGGATTTCAGATAGCGGTTTGCGGCAAGCCGCAGCGCCGCATTGCCGGGGTCCTCGATCAGCACCTCGATGATCTCGTCATCGGCCGTCAGCGCCGGCAGCGCCTCGTAGCGTTTCAGATGCCCATCCAGCGCCGAGACCGCCAGCCGCAGCGTCGTCCCGGCCTGCAGTTCCGCCTCGTCCATGGCGCTCTTCGCCACGAAACCATGCACCTTCCATGTCAGCACGAGGCCGAGCGCGAGACACAGGACGAATACTGCCGCGATACGATGCTTCACGTCCGAAGGGCTCCTCCTCCCTCGACCATAACGCGCATATCTTACGGAGCGCCGCGGAATTTTCCAATGGGGTCCGGCGAGACAGGCCCGCTTGGTAATTCTGGCTCAAGCAACGACCGGTAAGCAGTGCCGTCGGCAACAGCGATCCCGTCCAAGACGCTTGACTTGGGGTAGGATATCACGTCGTTGTGCAATCAATGAGGGCAGACCGCTTCGGGCGGTGAGAGGGTTTCAGATGGTTTCCTTGCTTGCGCTATTCATGGGCATCGTCGCCGGCCTCAGGGCCATGATGGCGCCGGCGCTCGTCACCTGGGCGGCGGCACTCGGCTGGCTTGACCTTTCCGGCTCGTGGCTGTCCTTCCTCGGCTCCAACTGGGCGGTGCTGATCCTCACCATCCTTGCCGTGCTGGAACTGGTGACCGACCAGTTGCCCAACACGCCGAGCCGCAAGGTGCCGCAGCAATTCATCACCCGGCTTATTACCGGCGGCGTCGCGGGGGCCGCGATTGGTATTCCTTACGGCCTGTGGCTGGCTGGCCTCGTTTCCGGCGTTCTCGGCGCCGTCGCTGGTACCTATGGCGGGGCATGGGCACGCGCCAAGCTGGCCGAGATTTTCGGCAAGGATGCGCCGGCGGCCTTCATCGAGGATGGCGTCGCCTTCGTTGTCGCCTTTATCATCATTTTGGCTCTGCCGGCGGCAGCAACGATATGAAGCGCTTCGATGCGATCATCATCGGCGCCGGCCAGGCAGGCCCCTCGCTTGCCGGCCGGTTCAACGATGCGGGAAAGACGGTCGCGATCATCGAGCGCAAACATGTCGGCGGCACCTGCGTCAACACCGGCTGCAAGCCGACCAAGACGCTGGTCGCCAGCGCCTATGCCGCCCACCTCGCCCGCCGTGCTGCCGAATATGGTGTCGGTATCGGCGGAGAAATCTCGGTCGATATGCAGGCGGTGATGCGCCGCTCGCACAAGGTCACGCTCGACAGCCGCCACGGCAACGAGACCTGGCTGGAGGGAATGCCGAAATGCAGCCTGATCCGCGGCCACGCGCGGTTCGAGAGCAGCCACGTCATTCGTGTCGGCGACGAATTGCTGACAGCGCCGCAGATCTTTCTCAATGTCGGTTCGCGCGCGACGGTCCCGGATTTCGCCGGCGTTGGCGACATTCCCTACATGACCAATTCAGACATCGTGATGCTCGATCGGTTGCCGAAACATCTCGTCATCGTCGGCGGCAGTTATATCGGGCTGGAATACGCCCAGATCTATCGCCGTTTCGGTGCCGAGGTTACGGTCGTCGAAAAAGGCCCGCGACTGATCGGCCGTGAGGATGAGGACATTTCCGCCGCGGTTCGCGAGATTCTGGAGGCAGAGGGCATCCATATCCGCACCAATGCCGAATGTATCCGTTTCCGCAAACACCAAGACGGCATAGCAGTCGGCGTGAATTGCGACGAAGGCGAGCCGGAAGTGATCGGCTCGGATGTGCTTCTGGCGGTCGGCCGACGACCGAATACCGACGATCTGGGGCTGGAAGAGACCGGCATCGAACTTGATGCGCGCGGCTTCATAAAGGTCGATGACCGGCTTGCCACCAATGTCGACAGCATCTGGGCGATGGGCGACTGCAACGGCCGCGGCGCCTTCACCCACACCGCCTATAACGACTTCGAGATCGTTGCCGCCAACCTTTTCGACGGCGAGGATCGCAAGGTTTCGCAACGGCTGCTGGGTTATGCGCTGTTCATCGACCCACCGCTCGGCCGTGTTGGCCTTGGCGAAGAAGAGGCGCGCAAGGCGGGGCACGACGTTCTGGTCGGCACGCGGCCGATGACCAATGTCGGGCGTGCGGTCGAAAAGGGCGAAACCAAGGGTTTCATGAAGATCGTCGCGGATGCGAAGACGAAAAAAATCCTCGGCGCGGCCCTGCTCGGCACCGGCGGCGACGAGGCGATCCATGGCGTGCTCGACCTGATGAATGTCGGCGCAAGCTATGACGATCTGCGCTGGGCGGTGCCGATCCACCCGACAGTTTCCGAACTCTGGCCGACACTCGTTCTCTCCATGAAGCCCGTATAAGGGGATCGGCAAGCTTTTCCGCTTATCACGGGATCGGATGATCCTGTGGGGATGGAAGAGATGTGCGGATTTGCAGGTTATTCGGGAGATGGGTTCGGAGCGGAGCGCGCGCCGTCTCTTCTGTCGTCCATGGGACAGGCGATCGCCCATCGCGGCCCGGATGGCCATGGCATCTGGACCGGCCCCGGCATAGGCCTCTCACATGTACGCCTGTCGATCGTTGGTCTCTCTGACGGCCAGCAGCCGATGACGACACCCGATGGGCGCTACACGATCGCCTTCAATGGCGAGATCTTCAACTATGTCGAACTGCGCGATGAGCTGAAGGCGCGCGGCGCAACCTTCCGCACCGGCTCGGATACGGAAGTGCTGCTGCAGCTTTACGCCCACGACGGCAAGGCTTGCCTGCAGAAACTCAACGGCGATTTCGCCTTCGCCATCTGGGATGCGACGAAGCGAAAACTGCTGCTCGCGCGTGACCGAATGGGCGTGCGACCGCTCTTTTATACCGAGCACAAGGACACGCTCTATTTTGCCTCGGAGGTGAAGGCGCTTCTGACCGTGCCCTGCATCGAGGCCGAACTCGATCCGTTCGCACTCGACCAGATTTTCACCCTATGGGCTCCGATCGCGCCGCGCACAGCATTCCGCAATATTTTCGAGCTGGAACCGGGCCAGATGCTGGTGCGTGAGAATGGGGCGAACAGGCTCAGCTCTTATTGGGAACTCAATTTTCCCGACGCCGGAGATTGCGCTTCTGGCCCCGACAGTGCGGAAGAATTGCGTGCCCTTCTGACCGATGCCGTGCGGTTGCGAATGCGCGCCGATGTACCGGTCGGCTCATATCTTTCCGGCGGTCTCGATTCCTCACTGATCTCGGCACTGGCCGCCCCTATGGCGCCGAACGGGCTGAACACCTTTTCCGTCACCTTCGACAGTGCCGAACATGACGAAAGCAGCTTTCAGCAGCAGGTGGCCTCGGCGCTCGGCACCCATCACCGATCGATCGCCGCATCGCCCCGAACGATCGCCACCACCTTCCCTGATATCATCCGTTTCACCGAACGCCCGATCCTGCGTACCGCACCTGCTCCACTCTACACGCTGGCGGGTCTTGTCCGCGAAACCGGCATGAAGGTGGTGCTGACCGGCGAAGGCGCGGATGAAGTATTTGCCGGCTACGACATTTTTCGCGAAGCAAAAGTACGTCGCTTCTGCGCCCGACAACCCGGCTCGAAGATCAGGCCGCATCTGTTCCGCAAGCTCTACCCCTATCTTCCGGGACTGAAACAGCAATCGGCGGAATATCTTTCTGCCTTCTTCAATGTCTCCGGCACCGATCCAGCCGATCCGCTTTTCTCGCATCGTCCACGGATGAAAAGCACGGTGGCGGCGAAGATCTTCTATTCCGCGGACCTGCGCGAAACGCTTGGTGATTACGATGCCGTCGAAGAACTGAGCAGCCGATTGCCGCAACGTTTCGGCCGCTGGCATCCGCTGCATCAGGCCCAATATCTCGAAACCCGTATTCTTCTGCCAGGCTACATTCTTTCGAGCCAGGGCGACCGGATGGCGATGGCGCATGGCATCGAGGGCCGCTTTCCCTTCCTGGATCACCGGCTGGTTGAGTTTGCCGCGACACTGTCGCCCGATGCCAAACTGAAAGGGCTGCGAGAAAAACATATCCTGCGTGAAGCGGCCAAAGGTCTTTTACCGGAAAGCGTGACCGAGCGACAGAAACAGCCCTATCGCGCGCCCGACAGCAGTTCTTTTACCGGCCCCGGCACGGACGAGCCGTCCTATGTGAGTGACCTCCTGTCCGATCATGCAATCGCAGCAACAGGACTTTTCAATCCGATGGCGGTTTCCAAGCTCCATGCGAAATGCCGCAAACAGGATGTCGCCGGTTTCCGCGATAACGCTGCTTTTGTGGGAATTCTCTCGACCCAGCTTTGGGCCAAGAATTTTTCGGAAAAACAATCTGTTACCGAAACACAAGCGCATTTGAACAGCTCTCTCTGAAGCTGAAGACATAGCTTTTCGGCTGTCACGCTCGCGTGATCGATAAAATTTTACTATTGTCTTTATGAGGATCGGAAGGCGGCACCCTTAAGCCTTCCAGCACGCCGCACCGCGGCCGAGATCTGTGGGCATAAATCGCGACCAAGTCATACGCGAGCAAGTCAGGGAGTTACAAACCATGACCGTATCGATCATCATCAAGACACTGGATGACGAAAAGCGCATTGCCCGCACGATAGAGTGCGCGTTGAAAGCTTTGCCGAATGGTGAGGGCGAGATCATCGTCACCGACCTCGGCTCCCGTGACCGCACGATAGAGATCGCATCGGCCTATCCGGTGCGGCTTACCCAGATCACCCGTCCCGCGCGTTTCCGCAGCGGTGCCGGAGCGCAGCTCGGTTATCAATATGCCCGCCATGATTTCATCTGCCTGATCGACGCCGACATGGAACTCGATCCGGCTTTCCTTCCGGAAGCGATCGGCTTTCTGGAGCGCCATACGCGCACCGGCGGCGTGACCGGCCATATCGAGACAGGAGCGGCATCCGCAAACGGCCTATTGACCGACCGTCGCATCGGAGCAGTGGATCAACTGGCGGGCGGCGGCCTTTATCGCCGCCGCGCGGTGGAGGCGATCGACTATATGGCAGATCGCAACCTGCACGGTTACGAAGAGCTGAACCTCGGCGTTCGACTGCGCAGCGCCGGCTGGAAATTGCATCGGCTGGACCGGCGCTTTGCCAGCCACCACGGGCGAGATCCCCGCTCCCGCGATCTGCTTCTGCAGCAGGTGAAGACCAAGGAACCTTTCGGCATCGGCGAACTTTTGCGCGCGGCAACAGGAAAACCCTATTTCTATCGGCTGCTGCGCGCCCTGCCGGAACTTGGCATTCTGGCGCTTGCCTGGGCCTTCATGCTCGCCTCCGTGTTAGCGCTTGCGACGCTGCCCGGCGTTACCATGCCCGCTCTTATCATCGCCGCAGGCCTTGGCATGGCAGTCGCCATCACGTCTTTCCGCACCGGGCGGCTGAAGACTGGTCTTTACACGGTGATTGTTCGATTTCTTCAGGCAATTGCCTTGCCGGTCGGCTATATCACGCCGCGCCGCAACCCGCGTTCCTGGATCGAGAGCCGCATGCTTGGCGAACCCGATGCGGAAGTCAGCCGCGATGCCGATCAGGCGACAGATGCCTATGAGCCCGGCATGGCAAAAACCGCCCGTTGAGCCGAAATTCGCAAAACCCGAAGTGATGAAAACGGTCATTCGGCTTGCTGGAAGCGGCCTGCGCATAGCTGAGCGACGGATCACAGCCGGTCACCGAATCATTACCTCGATTTAATATGAGCAAGCTTGCAACACCCGTGGAAGGGAGTAGTCTCGCCCCATCGCTGGCTGATGTGTAGGGCGCCGGCGACTGAAAGACGGCAGGTCTTCACCGAGGTTCTTTCGCCCCCATGATGGAGGCAAGACATGATACCGGCAGCATCGACAAACACATTTGATCCGAACGAACTCGCATTCCTGAAACGCGTCTTCGATAACGTTTGCGTGGAACACGGACTTGCAGGTGGTAGCACGCAGGCGAGCGATGTCGCACTCGAGATGATCAATCTCTACCAGCGCGGCGTGAAGGACGAAAAAAGCCTGCACCGCCATTTTGGCGGGCACAGCATCTTCGGCTGAAGCACTTACCGCTTGGCCTGAAGATCCCGCTCATCACGCATCAAGAAAACCCGGGTAATTGGGTCGAGGTTCTCTTCCAGCCAGGTCGCCATCGACCTCTCTTCCGCGAGGATTCGTTCGAACACGGCCTGGGATTCGGTTTCCCCGATCTCGTCGGCAGCCGTGATCAACATCCTGTAGGTGGCAATCTCCAGATGCTCGAACGCATAGGCCTGAGCGGTGAACTTCACCACCTCATCGCTCATCACCAGTGCAGGAATACCATGCACGGTAGCTGCGATGCGCCCGGCAATGTCTTTCAGCGTAGAGGGCCCACCGGAAAAATCGTTGAGAAGACTTTGCAGCGCTTCCGCCTGACCGCGCGTCTCTTCGAGATGCTGGAGCATGCGCGCTTTGAGATCCGGGTAGTTTTCCAGCCGTCGCGTCTGCGCGGTCAACGAGGTGATAGCCTGCTCCTCCATTGCGTGAGCACTTTTCAGCCAGGCAATGAAATTGTCTTTCGCATGGGTCATCCGGCTCCTCCCTCCGTCTCATCCACAGATAATACACGGGCTCGTGATCGCCAATGGCAACCCGGAACCATGACGAGAAGTTCCCTGACAATGAACGCGAAATTGCTTCGAGATGCCATCGAGGGATGCATTTGCGACATATCAGCACTTGTTAAAAAGATGGGAACCATCACTTGCGCCCCGGGTTACCAATGCATTAATGGAGGCGCCGATGATCGAAGATCCAAGAGAGCCAACAGAGCAGCCGCCAATGCCGGCGCCGGGATGGGCTCCGGATCCACCGATCAACGAACCGGAACCGGACAGGCTGCCCGATGAGGCGCCAGTCCCCAATCCGGATGAGACAAACAGACCGCCCGTCTACATGCCGCCAGCAAATGCGGCGTAGCCGACGGCACAGAAGAGAACGACATGACAGTATCGAGTAAGAGCATGCCGAGCAGCGTTGCAGCTCGGTCCCAGCAGCCAGCCGAGTTCAAACCGTGCCTATGGAAGCTGCTGGTGGTGACCGCCGGTATTCTGGTCTCCGTATTCGTTGCCATGCAGATGGTCGACGACACTTATGTCGGTACGTTCGATACCAAGGTTTCAACGCAGCAGACGCAAAAGGCGGGATAAGCCTTTAAAGAGCTTTTCGGGCGCGGGAACAAAAACTGAAACCGTGGCGTTCATCCGTCAGAAATGACGAGGTGGCGCAAGGTGGACGTGAGCAGTTTTTCCAACCCTGATCTGATCGATCCGGTGCTTAATCGCACGCGGGTCATAAAGCCCGGACGAAATGTCTGGCGCTCGGCGAAAGCCGAGCGTGCCGCGTTCCTCATCGACGGCGAAGACTATTTCCTCCGTCTCGATGAAGTTTTGCGGCAGGCGAAAAGATCGATCTTCATCGTCGGCTGGGACTTCAATCCCGACATAAGGTTGCGCCCTCGCGATGAGGATTCGGAAGCGATCGGTGCATTGTTGCGCCGTATGGTCGAGGACAAGCCGGAGCTTGAAATCCGCATTCTCGTCTGGGGCATGGGCCCGGTCTATTCCGGCAAGAGCTTTCGAATGTTCGGCAAGATGGAATGGGCGGATCACCCGCGTATCGATCTGCGCTTCGACTTCCGCCACCCTTTACGGGCAAGCCACCACCAGAAGATCGTCGCGATCGACGACAAGACCGCCTTTCTCGGCGGTATCGACCTGACGGCCCGCCGCTGGGACGACAGACAGCACACGATCGTCAATCCCGATCGCATCTCGCCGGATGGCACGTCTTACGGCCCCGTTCATGACATGCAGACCATCGTTACCGGAGATGTGGCGAAACTGATCGGCGATGTCGCACGGCGCAGGTGGCGAAAGACCCATGGCGAGGAGCTTGCATCAGTCGATGTGCCGGGCCCTGCCCCCTGGCCCGCAGATCTAAAGCCCGCGCTCACCCACTGCCCGACCGGGCTGGCGCTAACGGAGCCTTGGAAGTGGAAGGGCCGCCGCGGACATCGCGAGGCGATCCGTCTAACCCACGATGCGCTGAAGGCCGCCGAAAGGCATCTCTATATCGAGACGCAATATCTCGCCTCTTTCGGCGTCGCTCGCACGCTCGCCAAACGACTGCGCAGGCAGAACGGTCCCGAGATCGTTGTGCTCGTCACCCGCGAATCCCACGGTTTTCTCGAAAAGCTGATGATGGGCCATAACCGCACACGGTTGATCCGCCGGCTGAAACGCGCCGACCGATATGACCGGCTGCGGGTATTTTATGCTGTGACGCCGGACGAAAAGGGTGGCGAGCGGGAGATCATCGTCCATTCCAAGCTGATCATCGCAGACGATCATTTCGTCCGCGTCGGCTCCTCAAACCTCAACAATCGTTCCGAAGGTCTCGATACAGAGAGCGATCTGGCGATGGAGCCGCAGGATGCCGCAGGCCGTGCAGCAATTGCGGAGCTTCGTATCGATCTTCTTGCCGAGCATCTGGCCGCCGATCCGGCGCTGGTGCGCCAGCATTTCAAAGAGACCGGCTCGCTGATCCGCACGATCGAAATGCTGAACGTCAACGGTCGGCACCTGAAGCCCTTCGATGTGGATATCGAAAAGGGCGAAACCGAATCCATTCCCGGCACCAGCATCATCGATCCGAAACAGCCGTTCTGGCCGGTTCCGCAGATACAGGCAGGCTTCCGTCGTCTCGTCTCGCGCTTTTCACCCCATCGAATGTTTTGAAAAGCTTGTCGGTCGGCGCCGATAGTAGGCCTCGCTGGCAAGAAATGTCGGCAGGCCGATCATCAGCGGCACGAAGAAATAGAGAACCCGGAAGGCGACGAGCGCGCCGATGATCTTTGCTCCGGGAAGGATGCCGAGCATCGTCGCCTCCAGCACCCCAAGCCCGCCCGGAACATGACTGATCAGTGATGCGACATTGGCCGTGACATAGGCACCGGCAACCTCGAAATAGGTGATTTCGCCGAACACCTCCATGAGTTGATGGATGGCCGCTGCGACACAGGCGAAATTCAGCGTGCCGATGCCGATCTGCGCCATCGCCACACCGGGCGTCGGCGGATCGAGACGCCATTTGCGAAACCGCACCGGTATCTTGAAAATGCATAGGAGAAGATAGGCGACCGGCAGGACAAGACAGGCGAGGCCTGCAGCCACCCTCGTCTCGTGCCCGATGCCGAAAAGATCCGTATCCGGGCCTAGATCGAGAACCAGCACCAGCGCGGCAAGGCTAGAAAGCCCCAGACCAACTGTGATCCCGCAAAATCCGATGACCTTGGCGATCTCCCCGCCCGTCAGCCCCCAGCGGGAATAGAACCGGTAACGTACGGCACCGCTGCTGAGTGCGGCCATGCCGACATTATGGCCGATCGACAGCGCACAGAAGGATGCAAGTGCCGCCTGCCGCCATAAAACCGGCCTTTTGACATAACGGACCGCGAGCGTGTCGAAGCCGGTGAGGCACAGATAGGAAGCGGTCACGAAGATCAGCGCAGCGCCAAGGCTGCCGAGAGGAATCGCTTGCGCCGCAGCCGTTACCTCTTCGAACGTATAGCGGCCGAGACTGCGATAGACGAGAAAGGCGGCAATGCAGACGGCAGCGAGAACGGCCAGTTTCAAGATATGCGTCCTGCCGATCATCATGCCTCCTGTCGGTATCCAGAAGGGGAACGAAAACGCGCCACAGGTGTTCCCTGCCCTATGCAGTCAACAGCCGCCAGATCACCGGTGTCCCACCGCCTGAAACTCCTGACCTACAACGTGCATAGCTGCATCGGCACCGACCGTCGCCTTGCGCCGGAACGCATTGCCGCAGTCATCGCTGCCGAACAGCCCGACATCATCGGCCTGCAGGAACTCGATGTCGGACGCAAACGTTCGGGCGGCGTCGATCAGGCACACACGATCGCCGAGATCCTCAAGATGCAGCACCATTTCCACGCCGCCCTCGATGTCGAGGAAGAGCGCTATGGCGATGCTATCCTGACCGCCCTACCGGCTGAACTGGTCAAGGCAGGCCCGCTGCCATCCGTAGGTGAACAGCGTGGCGCGCTCTGGATCGAAGTCGAGGTCGGGAGGAAGCGCCTGCAGGTCTTCAATACCCATCTTGGCCTCAGGCGGATTGACCGGATGCGCCAGGCGGAAGTGCTGCTCGGCCCGGAATGGCTGGGAAACGATCGCATATCGGATCAACCGGTCGTGCTGCTCGGAGACTTCAACTCGATCCCCTTCAGCCCGCCCTACAAAAGGCTTGCAGGTGGATTGACCGATATACGCGTTCATGTGGCCGGACAATTGCGCCCGACCTTCCCTTCCCGTTTTCCGCTGCTGAGGCTCGACCACATATTCGTGTCGAACGATATCGTTGTAACCGGGGCAGAGATCATCTCCACCCCACTCGCTAAACGCGCTTCGGATCATCTGCCTCTCGTGGCGACAATCGAGATCTAGCGAGATCTAGTGCAGCATTTTCTGGAACCGCCGCGCCCGTTTCAGCAATCCGGCAACCGCACGGTCGTCCAATGGTTCTCCGATGGGAACAGCCGGAATGACACGAACCGAGTGTGCACCGGCCTCTCCAAGCCGCTTCAACACGATCTGGAGAATAGCGGCCTCCACGCCATGATCGACAATCACCACATTCTTGCCGGCATGGTCATGGCTGGGGCCATCATGATCTCCGAGATACATGAAGTGCCGGCGTTCGAGATCCGATAGCTGGCGCTGGCGCTCAGTGTTCAGATAACCCGGCGGCACATGAAACTGGCGCGCTAGCCCCTCGTCCACCATGACCTGCGGCACGTCGAGATCGATCACCGTACCGATGGTCGTTTCGGGATGACCGGGCGCCGGAATTTGCCCCACGAGCAGAAGATCGAGTTCGCAACCGAGACGCTGCGCGGCATCGAAGGAAAGCGCGACGCTTTCCGGCGAAAGTGCAACGATGACGACGTCATTCAAGGCAAGTCCCGACAGCTTGTCAGCCAGTTGACGTCCGGCCCGCTCGCGCGCGGCCAACTCACGTGCAGTTTGATTGGATGGGTGCCTATCAGCTTGCATCAAAACCTCCTCCCAGAGCCATTTCATCTCCTGAGGGACAAATCGGCGATATCGGCCGATTGTTCCGGCAGGATAAGACGAAAATGCTGCTAACCGCGAGAAAGGACCACCAGATATCGAGCCTGCGACGTGCCGGGATTGGAGAAAGCGCAATCGCTGGGGGGACCAAGCAGAAGGCAATCACCCGCTTTCAGCACATGTTCGACACCGCCTTCGGAAAAATCGAGACGCCCTTCCAGAACCCAGATCTGCTGTTGCTGGAATGAGAAGGCAGAGGCGGGATAGCTTATGCGGGCACCGCCAGGAAGAGAGACCTCGATCAGCTCCGCAGGCGCGCCGGCGGGCGATATCGTCTTTCTCAGATAGCCGGTCTCGGGATCCGTCCAGATAGGTTGCTGTTCCGCAAGGCTCAACCGCTCTGCAGCTTTTTCCGCTGACGCGATCAGCACCGAAAGCGGCAGCCCGAAAGCGCCGGAGAGCCGGCCCAGCACGGTCGCGGTCGGGCTTGCTTCCCGCCGCTCGATTTTGCTGATCATCGCCTTCGAAACGCCCGAGCGCTCGGCGAGATCGGCAAGCGACCATTTGCGCGCTTCTCTCTCATGCTTCAGCGTGGAGGCTATCGCATCTGCAGGATCATGCTCCATCTGGCGAGGCCCCTTCGCGCGCAATTCGTCTCACATAGTAGATTTCCGATCCATATATGAGACGAGGCGATTTCGCAATGAGAGGACAGGCCGGCGACTTGTCGCTGTACGGCAATTATTCAATCGTATAATAACAGCCGGATCGGCAGCAAGACGAAGAGGGTAACGACCCATGGCATCAGCACGCCGCTCCTATAGCCGCGCCAGCGAGGCTGAGCGCCGCGAAGACCTGATCCTGGCGACGCTGGACTGTATCGCCGAAGACGGGATCAAGGGCGCGACCGTGCGTCAGATCGCAGCGCGCGCGGGCGTAACGGCAGGGCTTATTCGGCATTATTTCACCGGCAAGGACCAGATGCTGCAGGCGGCCTATCGGGCCGTGATGGACGGCATGACCAGGACCGCGATCGCGGCCGCACGCGAGGACGAAGCCCCAAAGGCACGGCTTCGCCGCTTCATCATCGCCAACCTGACGCCACCGGTAACCGACAGCCGCACGCTGTCGCTCTGGGCAGCCTTCATCAGCCATATCCAGACAGACCCGAGTTTTGCCGCCATTCACCGGGAAAACTATCTCGCGTTTTTGCAGGAAGTCGAAATGCTGTTGCTCGCTTTTTTCGACGAGCGTGGCACAGCGCTTTCGCCTAAACAATGCCGGAGGTTCGCCATCTCGCTGAACGCTCTGATCGATGGATTGTGGCTGGAAGGCACGCTTGCCGCCGATCTGTTTGACGAACACGAACTCGCCGATGCGGCGCTGGCCTCCGTCGAGGCGCTGTTGAGATTGACCCCGGGCGAACTGGCCCTGGAAAAGTAAGGGAACCACGCATGCGTTATGCTTCGATCACCGACCGCCTTGCCCATCTCGGCTCCGGCCGCTGGGCCCTGCATCTCACCGCCCGGCGGATGAAGGCCGAGGGAGAAGAAATCATCGAACTGACGATCGGCGAGCCGGACGTGGCGCCCGACAAGGCGCTGCTCGATGAAGCCTCGCGTGCCATGTATGCCGGCCGCACCCGCTATTCCAACGGCCGGGGCGAACCCGCAGTGCTGAAAGCTTTGGTCGACAAATATTCGAAGCGCCGCAAAGGTGTGACCGAGAAGAATTTCCTCTGCTTTCCCGGCACCCAAACGGCACTTTACGGCGTCATGACTGGATTGGTCGAGGCAGGCGACGGCGTGCTGGTAGGCGATCCGCTTTATGCGACCTATGAAGGCGTGATTGCCTCGACCGGCGCCCACATGATCCCGGTGCCGCTCAGGCCGGAAAAGAAATTCCACCTTCAGGCCGAGGACCTGGAGCGCGCCATCACCCCGGAAGCTCGCGTGCTGCTGCTCAACACGCCGCACAACCCGACAGGGGCCGTGCTGACCAAAGCCGAGATTGCAGCGATCGGTGAAGTCTGCCGCAAACACGATCTCTGGATCGTCTCGGACGAAGTGTATGAACAGCTGATCTTTGACGGCACCGAGTTCGCCTCGCCCTTCGACATGCCGGAACTGGCCGAGCGGACGATTGCCGTTTCTTCCATATCGAAATCCCATGCCGCACCCGGCTTCCGCTCCGGCTGGGCGGCCGGCCCGGAGGAATTCTGCGAGAGGCTTCTGCCGGTCTCCGAAACCATGCTTTTTGGCGTGCAGCCCTTCATCTCCGACATGACGGCACTGGCGCTTTCACAGCATTTCGATACCGCCGACGTGATGCGCGAGAATTACGCTCGCCGCGCCGCGATCGTCGAAAAGGCTTTTGCCGGAAGCAATCTGGTAAAACCGATGCCGCCGGAAGGAGGCATGTTCATTCTGCTCGACGTGACGGCGACGGGCCTCAACGGCGAGGAATTCGCCTGGGAACTGCTGCGTGAAGAAAAGGTCGCGGTCATGCCCGGCACCTCCTTCGGCGATCAGGCGGCAGGTTTTCTGCGCATTTCGCTGACGGTGCCGGAAGATGTTCTGGAAACGGCGATGCAGCGGATCGGTGACCTTGCCGGCCGCATCGTTGCGCACAAGGAAGCGCCGCTGCATATCCGCTGATCGGAAAATGGCGGGAGGCTGCTTACAGTTTTCCCGCCAGCCACAGAATGGTGAAGACAAATCCGCCGATCGCCATGAAGGACGACAGGATTGTCGTAAGGATAAGGGCGACGAGATAAAGCGCCGGCACATGCGGCGAGACCTCCAGCTGGAAATTCTCTCTTATCGTTTCCGGATTGAGGCAGGTTATCTCGAAATCACCGGGCGCAGGGCATTCGAACGCTCCCAGTGGAAAAGACTTCTTACCGCTCATGTCGGTGCGCTCGGTCCGAAACAGAAAACGGCTATAGGGGCGGTAGTCCAGCGCGGCGCCTGACGGATGCTGCGTGATGGCAAAGCGGGCTGAAAAATAGGAGACACCGGTGATGAACGTCATGGCCGGAATGACGACGCTGACGACATAACGCCCGGCGACCGGCAGTTTCATCCGATAAGGCGCATTTCCTGCCGGGAAGCGATATTTCACCGCCGGAAAAATGATCTTCCCCAGTCTCGAAATGCAGCGGGCGAGCAGGAAGATGCCAGCCACCGCAAAAAGTGGCGAAGCGACACCAATGAAAACCGGATTCGTCATGCGACGAGATTAGCCCAGCCCAGAGGACATTTCCAACGCATGATCAGCGATGATGCGTGCCCCGGCCAAACCTTGTCAGCCCGCATCACCGGCATCGGCGACACGCTCGTCGCGATCGGCAGCACCGGCACCGACGCCGCATGCCTTGCGGGCCTTGTTGAGCTCGATGCTCTCGGCGCTAGGCCTCGTCTTGAAAATCGCCTCACCGGTGCCGCAACTGCTGGCGACATTCGGCTGGCTGCTGCCGAAACGGGTAGCTTCTTCCGATGTGCTTTCACGGGTCATGATGTCCTCCTCCAGTTGTCTACGATAACCACGCAGGTCGGCAGAGGGTTCCATGATGGGCCTTACGACATATCCGGATACTCCCGCGGATGATCCGCGGGAGCTTTTACAGACTGTCCGGCGAGTGCCGCTTGGCCTACTTCCACAAGCCATGGCGTTTCGCGAAAGTCTCGAACAGCGCCAGATGCGGAAGATCCTTGCCGTTCTCGATCAGCCCGTGCCCGCCGACTTCGAAGAGGTGCAATTCGGTCGGTGTCTTCTGGGCGCGCAGGGCATTGAACAGGATCAGGCTGTTCTCCGGCGCAACGGCCGGGTCGTCACCGGCATGAGCCAAGAAGGTCGGCGGCATGTCGGAGGGAAGGTTGAACTCAAGCGAGATCTTGCGCTTCTCCTCATCCGTGCCACCCTTGGGGAACATGTTTTTGACCGAGGTCTCATGCGCATAGGGCGCCATCATCGTCATCACGGGGAAGAACATGCCGGTGACGAGCGGCTTCGTCGACAGCTTGTCCGCCTCATCAACAGGTTCATAGGTTTCCCGGTCAAAGCTCTCCGTCACCCAGCCGGCCAGATGCCCGCCGGCTGAAAAACCGGCAACGCCGACACGATTGGGATCGATGCCGAATTCCTTGGCACGGTGGCGGATCAGGCGGATTGCCCGCTGCGCATCCTGCAAGGGTGCTTCCGGTCCGGCACCCCAACCGTCATGTGGCAGGCGATAGGTCATGATAAAGACCGTCGAGCCGAAACCGGCAAATGTCTTATCGATGCTGCTGCCGGAACGGGTCACCGCCACGCGGGTATAACTTCCGCCCGGGATCATCAGGATCGCCGAGCCATCGGGCTTGGCCGGCCGCTGCACCATCAGGATCGGGTTGGTGACATGCATGGCGGCCGTATCGTTCGGATCACCGTCCTTCGGGTTACGCAGGATCCACTCCTCCTTCGCCGCCACCCCGGCGCTGCCCGGCACCTTGCCCTCCGGCCAGATCGGAAAACTTTCCAGCTGCGGCAGAAGCGGCAGCTTCATCCCCTCAGGTATCTCACCCGGCTTTCCCGCAACGGCAACCGGCGTGGTGCCGGAACTCTGCGCGAGTGCGGCGACCGGCAAAAGCGCTGAAGCGGCAACGGCGGTAAGAAGCTGACGGCGATCCAATAAGGCTGGCATGATGATGACTACTCCCTTTCACATGACTCCTGATGCGCAGCCTAAGCGGTAGCCGGATTGTGACAAGCGTCCCACATGCCGCAGGGGTGCAGTAAGCCCCATGCCGCGACACTCTGTCGGAGGCTCAAGTGATCGCTGTCAAGTATCGGGGAGAAATCTCAAGGGGCGCGTCTTCTGCCCTGCTCCGACCTGTTGCCTTCCTCCTCCGGCGGCTCCCAGCCAAATGTGCTGCGGCCACCCCATTCATGCGAATGTCGAAACTCGCCGGCGATGATTTCCTTGAAATCGGGACCGGTGACATAGCGTTCGAGGCTCCGGGCCTGATCGTCGAGGCGACGCAACGCCTCCAGTTCTTCCTCGCGGCCGAGCCTTGCCTTGCCGACAGCGGATTTCATCACTCTGATCGTCTCGTCATAGACTTTCAGCGGCACCGGAAACGGATGCCGGTCCTTGCCGCCATGGGCGAGCGAGAAACGGGCAGGATCGGAAAAACGGCAGGGTGCGCCATGCACCACTTCGGCCACCATGGCGAGCGCCGAAACGGTGCGGGCACCGACACCCGGCGTCATCAATAGATCCTCGAAATCCTTCGGCCCACGGTCTGCGGCCGCCGCCAGCGTGCCGTGCAAGCGGCGCATGTTGACGTCTTCCTCGCGGACATCATGATGCTCCGGCATGATCAGATGCGGCAGCATCGGCTGCGCCACCGGCTTTCTCAACCGTGATGGATCAAGCGCGATGACCTCTCGCACGATTTTATCCGGCCCGAGCGAGGCAAGTAATTCCAGCTGGCCCGTGCGGGACGGCAATGCCCGGTGATCTGCCAGATTGACGATCTCGCCCTGCCCTCTGCCTTCGATGGCCGCATGCGGCGAATCGAGAAAACTCTTCAGTCCCTCAGAATGCCAATGATAACGCCGCGCCTGTCGCCGCGCATCGTTCATGCCTTGCTGCACGACCACCCATTTGCCGTCGTCGGTGACGATGAAACCGTGCAGATAAAGATCGAACCCGTCCTGCACAGCGGCACTATCCACCTTGGCGACGAGCCTGCTGGTCTGTGCGAGTGCTCCGCCATCGATGCCGACGCGATGGCCGATAGCGATCAGTTCCTCCGGCGTCTGGCGCGAGTTTTTTCCGCGCCCGCCGCAGACATGAATGCCGAGTTCCCCCGATAAAGGCGTGAGCCCGCGCTTCAACGCACCGATGACGCTGGTGGTGATCCCCGACGAGTGCCAGTCCATGCCCATCACGGCCCCAAAGGACTGGAACCAGAAGGGATGCGCCATCCGCGCCAAGAGTTCGTCGCGGCCGTAATGGATGACGATCGCCTCGGTGATGACAGCGCCGAGACGGGTCATGCGTTCGCTGAGCCACCGGGGAACCCGGCCGCTGTGAAGCGGAAGATCTGCGCTGCCTGAACGTTGAGCCATGCCCCGTTATAGGCGCGCCGAGCCGGTTACGACAGAGAAAAGTTCGCCAAACGTTCCGTTATCCGCCCGATCGTTTCGACATCCGCATTGGCAAAGGCAAAGCGCAGGTAATTCTGCTGGCCTTCGCCGAAATAGACACCGGGAATACAGGTAATGCCGACGCGTTTGGCCAGTTTCTCCGCCACTTCCGCCGAACCGACACCGGCAAACGGATGCCGTACGAAGGCGAAATAAGCGCCGATCGCATCGAGCTTCCAGTCCGGAAGTTGCTGCATGACGGCTTTCAGAGCCTCGGCGCGACGGCCGATTTCCTGCCGATTTTCCTCGCGCCATGCGGCGAGCAGCGGCAGTGCCGCGGCGACGGCACCCTGTGCAGCGCGCGGTGCGCAAATCTGCAGATTGTCCATGATCTTGGCGACCTGTCCGATCACCGCCTCGCTCGCCGTGATCGCACCGAGACGATGACCGGGAATGCAGAAGGATTTCGAAAAGCTGTAGAGGCTGATCAGCGTTTCTTCCCAGCCGTCGAGAGTAAACAGCCCATGCGGACGCTGGCCAGCTTCGGGCAGAAAATCGCGATAGGTCTCGTCGAGGATCAGCCAGATGCCCTTCTGACGGCAAAGCTTGAAAACCGCTTCGAGCAGCGCCGGCGGATAGATCGCGCCCGTGGGATTATTGGGAGAGACGAGAGCGAGCGCCTTCACGTCTGCAGCGATTGCCGCCTCGATCGCGGAAACCTCCGGCAGAAACCCGTCTTCGGCCTTGCAAGGCACGAAGGCGGTGTTGATGCCCATCATCGAAAGCGTGGTCTCGTGGTTGAAATAGAAGGGCTCGGTCATCAGCACCGTATTGCCGGGACCGGCCACCGTCATCGCGGCGCAGACGAAGGCCTGATTGCAGCCGGAGGTGATATGCGTGTTGGCAGCGGAAAGTGCCGCGCCATAGACTCCGGCGATATGCGCGCCATAGGCTTCGCGCAATAAAGCATCGCCTTCGATCGGACCGTAACCGGTATAGGCGGTGGAGGACGCCGTTTCTCCGAGCAGCCGCAGCATCTCGGGATGCGCCGGATAACCGGGAACGGCCTGCGACAGATCGATCAGCGGCCCCTTCGCTCCATCATAGGCGCGGCCCCATGCGGCAACAGACGGAACGGGCGGAAGCGAAAGCTTGTCGACGAGCGGATTGAAGCGGGAATTTGAGGCGGCCATGGGGTTCCGGCAGAGGAATGTGAAAGACTGGCGATTGATTTAGCCCCCATGTTCATCAGATTATCGAGGGACGCAAGACCACCGTGACAGGAGAGACGTTCATGGCCGATGACACCCCGGCTCGGGACTCGAAACTGACGCTCACCAAGCGCAAATGGGCAGAGGACGGAAAATTCCTCACCGGCCGCCACGCAAGGCAGGAAACCGACCGCCTACCGCCCGGTCAGCATCTGGTGAAGAACTGGCCTGTACTCGATCTCGGCCAGCAGCCAAGCATTTCGACGGCCCAATGGAGGCTGGAGATCCACGGCTTTGTCAACAATCCGGTGACGCTCGACTGGGCCCAATTCCGGGCGCTGCCGCAGACGGACATGCTCTCCGACATTCATTGCGTGACCACATGGTCGCGCTACGACAACAATTGGAAAGGCGTTTCCACCCGCGATTTTCTCGATCTCGTCGATCCGAGAGAAGAGGCCCATTCGGTGATGCTGACGAGTTACGACGGTTATACGACCAACCTGCTGCTTTCCGACTTTTCCGCGCCCGACGCGATCATTGTCACCGACTGGGAAGGCGCGCCGCTGTCGGAAGAACACGGCGGCCCCGTGCGCCTCGTCGTGCCGCATCTCTATTTCTGGAAAAGCGCCAAATGGCTGAAAAGGATCGATTTCAACGGCATGGATCACGCCGGCTTCTGGGAGAAGAACGGTTATCACATGCGCGGTGATCCGTGGAACGAGGAGCGGTATTCGCAGGCTTGAGGTGGGTTGGGTCGAGCAAGTGGTAACTCCTCACCCTAACCCTCTCCCCGCAAGCGGGTAGAAGGTGCCGGCAGGCGGATGAGGGGCAGCCACAGATATTGCCCCCGAAACTCAAAACTCTCGCATTTCGGCATGACACCAACCCGGCCGTGATTTAGAACCGGATGTTTAAATCCCCGCAATGCACTGGAGCAGGAATTGACCCCGGCCAAGCCGAAAAGCGAAGAGCATGCCGCGCCGAAACTGCGGGCCGATGCTCGCCGCAATCGTGACAAGCTGATTGAAATCGCCGCTCAAGCCTTTGCCGACAATGGTGTCGAGACATCGCTGGAAGATATCGCCCGCAAGGCCGGTGTCGGCATCGGCACGCTTTACCGGCATTTTCCGACGCGCGAGCATCTGGTCGAGGTCGTCTATCAGCGGGAATTGCAGATTCTCGCGGATGCCGCCGATGAACTCGCACGCACCGAAGCAGCCGATATTGCGCTCGAACAATGGATGCGCCGTTTTGTCAATTACATGGCGACCAAGCGCGGTATGGCGAGCAGCCTGAAGATCATCGCAAGCTCCAACTCCACCATGTTTGCCGAGGGCTTCGGGCGTATCCGCTCCTCCTTCGACAAGCTTTTGACGACCGCGCAGGACCAGAACCTGATCCGCAAGGATATCGGCCAGTCGGACCTGATGCACGCCATGTCCAGCATCTATTCTATCCCCGACACGCCCGAATGGCGTGACAGCGCCAACCGCCTGATTGGGCTGTTGATGGATGGGATGCGCGTTCAGCGCTGAAACAAACTCCACATGCAAAAACGGCCCGGAAAACCGGGCCGTTTCGTTTCTAACTGCTCACCGCTATTCGGCTGCAACTTCCTTGTAGTCCCGATAGTAGGACAGGTAGTTGCTGCGCAGACGTTCCGGTGCGCCCGGATCGGCATATTTGTGCAGATCGGAAAGATCCGTCTTGTTGAGGATGACGCCAATCGTCTTGGCCGCGATCTGTGGTTCCGACTGAAGCACGCTCTGCACCGCCTTGGCCGGTGTCGCACCCCATTCGGTGACGAACACGAAAGCATCCGCATAAGGCTCGAAAGCCTTGGCATCGATGACCGGGATCAGCGGAGCGAGGTCGACGACGATGACGTCAAACGTGTCCTTGATGCTTTCCAGGAACTGGCTCATGCCGCTGGAAGCCAGAAGCTCGCTCGTATGGGTCACCTGACGGCCGCGCGTCGTCATCGGCAGGATGGTGAGGCGCGAACGGCGGTCGACACGGGCAACGCTGGTCCACGAGGTCTTGTTGAGGATGACATCGACGAGACCGACTTCCGGCTCGCTTGCCAGCATCTTCGAAAGACCCGGATTGCGAAGGTCGGCGTCGATGACCAGAGTACGGGCACCGCTCGATGCGATGAGACCGGCAAAGTTGGCGGCAACCGTCGATTTGCCCTCGCCGGGCAGGCAGGAGACGACGCCGATGACGGCGCATTTCTTGCCCTGCAGTACGATATCGCAGGCAAGCTTGGTGTTGCGCAGCGTTTCGGCGAACTGCGAACGCGGTGCCTCGACCGCAACACGCATCATCCGGCGGAAGGAGATCGGATCGCCCACCGGCTGGTTGGCGGCTTCTCCCTGTTCCGGCACGGCGGCAGGCTTCGGCGCATCTTCGCGCGCGGCACCGGCAATCCGCGGCAGGTAGCCGAGGAAACGCATACCGAGCTTCTGCTGCACATCTTCGCCGGTACGGAAGAAACGTTCACGCAATTCCAGAACGGCAGCGGCCGCACAGCCGATCAGAAGGCCGAGTATGACCGAAAGGGCCAAGGTCAGCGTCTTGCGCGGGCTGGATGGCGAGACAGGCACGCCCGCATCTGAGATCACCCGCGCCTTGGCGATCGGCAGAGACTGCTGCTGCGAGGCCTGCTCGAAACGCTGCAGATAGGACTCGTAAAGCGTCCTGAGAGCCGAAGCGCGCTGCTCCAGTTCCTGCAACTGCACCATGTTCACATTCGCATCGGCGTTGTTGCCGGCAACGCGCTGGATGTTTTCCCGCATCGATTCGACGCGTGACTGCGAAACGTCCAGGTCGTTCTTGAAGCTGCCGGTCAGCTGCTGCAATTCGCGGAACATCTGATTGGTGACGTCCTGCTTTTCGGCCTTCATTGCGATAGCCTGCGGATGATCGGCGCCGAATTGCTGGATGATCGCCTGCTCGCGGTCATTGATGCCGATATAGCGCTTGCGCAGGTCCTGCATCACCGTGTTGTCGGTGTCGCGGTTGGAAACCACGGCATTCTGCACTGCCGCTTCCGGCCCCTTGTCGATGATCGCCTTGTACTGGTTATAGCGAGCGGCGGCGGTTGCCGCATCGGCCTGGGCCACGATCAGCTGGCTGTTCAGGTCGGAAAGCTGCTGCGCCGACAGGAGTTCGCCGCGCGGGGAAATCAGACCCTTTTCACGCTTGAACTGTTCGACCGCGAGCGACGCCTGCTGCGAGCGGGTATTCAGATCGTTTAGCCGCTCCTGCAGCCAGATGCTGGCGCGTTCGGTGGCGTCGAAATTAGCGTTGAGCTGCTCCGTCAGATAGGATTGCGCATAGGTCTTGGTGATCTGCGCCGAGAGCAGCTTGTCCGGCGAGCGCACGGAAACGGCAACGACCGAGCTGCGCCCGACGCGTTCCACCGTCAGCCATTGCTGGATGATCGCGGCGGCCTTCTCACGGCGGCCTGCTGCGATCTGTTCTTCGGTCAAGGGCGGCGGGGAGGCTGAAAAGATCGAGGTTGCACCGCGGATCATACCCTTGACATGATCGACCGGCGATTTCGGCGGATCAACGATCAGGGCGTTCTCATCGAGCTTCGCCTTGTCGACGACGCTGAGTGCCAGTTCCTTCGATTTCAGGATTTCCACCGCGCTCGACATGCGGTTGTCGAGCATC
This sequence comes from Neorhizobium sp. UBA3556, assembly GCA_002376235.1. Lineage (GTDB taxonomy): Bacteria > Pseudomonadota > Alphaproteobacteria > Rhizobiales > Rhizobiaceae > Neorhizobium. The sequence continues at coordinate 1,506,573 of DFNX01000016.1, forward strand.
TGCGCTGACTGGACGTCCGATGCGTTTTCTTCCGCATAACGGGAAAGATTGTCGTCCATGAGAATGTTGGTCATGGACGTGTACATCGGCTGGGCAAAGACCAGATAAATCCCGGCCAGGACAACCATAGCAACGACACAGGCAGCGATCACGCCAAGCCGGCGCATCGCTGCAGACCACAGCTTGTCGAGGTCGATGAACGTGTCGTGGTCTTTCGGTTCCGGGGGAAATATCGTCATCGGTCGAAAGTTAGCCTGATCCATTGTGTCATCCGCTCTGGGGAAATAGTGCAGGAAAGGCGAATGTCTCGCCTTTCCCGTAATCATTATGCGTCAAGCCGCGCGTACCTTGGTCGCGTGTGCATCGAGCAGTTCCTGGATCGTCACGGCCAGATCGCCGCTCATGTCCGCACGCATCATCGCGAAGGCAACATTTGCCTCGATGAAGCCGCGCTTGGATCCGCAGTCGAATGTACGTCCCTGGTAAGGATGCGCATGGAAAGGCTGAACCTTCAACAGTTTCTGCATGCTGTCGGTCAGCTGGATCTCGTTGCCGGCGCCGCGCTCCTGGCTTTCGAGAAGCTCGAAGATCTGCGGCTGCAGAATATAACGACCGTTGAGGTAATAGTTCGACGGCGCATCGGCCGGCTTCGGCTTTTCCACCATGCCGGTGACCTGGAAACCGTGGCGAACATCCTGGCCGATCTCAACCACGCCATAGCTCGACGTCTCTTCCGGTGCGCATTGCTCAACCGCAAAAACGTTGCCGCCGACTTCCTCATAGAGGTCCATCAGGCCGGACATGCAGCCGCGGGCGCCATAGGAAACCATGTCGGGCAGAAGCAGCGCGAAAGGCTCGTCGCCCACCAGTTCACGGGCGCACCAGACCGCGTGGCCGAGACCGAGCGGCACCTGCTGGCGCGTGTAGCTGACAGTGCCGGCGAGCGGCAGCATCTTTTCCAGCTGCGCCACCTGCACGGTCTTGCCGGAACGGGTGAGGCTGGCAATCAGTTCGGGATTGCTGTCGAAATAGTCTTCAATGGCGGTCTTGTTGCGGCTGGTGACGAAAATGATGTTTTCGATGCCCGCCTGCATGGCTTCATCAACGGCATATTGCACGACCGGACGATCGACGATCGTCAGCATTTCCTTCGGCATGGCCTTCGTCGCGGGCAGGAAACGGGTTCCATTGCCTGCGACAGGGATTACGGCCTTCCGAACTGGTCTCTTCAAATTCATTCCCTAGTCCTTTCCAGGGGGCATACACGCCCGATTGATCGGATTTCAGTTGACACCGGCCGCCTTGACGAACCGGCGCATGCGAACAGCGATAGGCATGCGGAAGTGCTTGAGCGCTCCCGGTGCTTTCAACGCGGTTTTGAGGAACCCACCGAGCGACTTGGCCTTGACCTTGTCGACGAGGGTAAGAAACGAGCGGGCTTCGATGATGCTGTGCGTGCGGCGATGCTGGGCCGCCATCTCGGCCGGGCCGAGAGAGTAGCGCGCCATGAACCGGCGGTCGCCTTCCAGCATGTCATCGAGGTGCTGATGTTTGAGCACGCGGGAGATCGACCCCTGCATGAGATAATAGACATAGCCCGGATCGGGATCCGTGGCGCAACGCCCGCCGCTGGCCAGAACCGAGGCGAACAGGATGTAATCCTCGCCGATCCTCAAGCCTTCGTCGAAACCGAGATCATTCGCCAGCAGAAAGGCGCGATCAAAGATCGGTTTCATGTAGCCGTAGTTGAAAGTCGTCTTGAAGATCAGGTTGGAATCGATGAATTCCGCAAGCGTGATCTCCGGCTTCTCTTTCAGGTACCGCTTGTCGAACATCGTCTTCGCAGGACCGCCTTCGATCGGTACGACATCGACGTTATCGACCACCATCTGCGCATCGAGCGCCGCCGCCCGCTGCAGCATGGACAGGGAACGCTCCGGATAAACCGCATCGTCGGAATCGAGTGTCGCAACGAAACGGCCGATCGCAGCGGCAATACCGGTATTGCGCGCCCTGCCCGGCCCGCCATTCTGCGGCTGGCGGATCAGCCGCACGCGCGGATCGGTATAGGTTTCGGCAAGCGCCACCGTTCCATCGGTCGAACAGTCGTCGACGACGATCACTTCGACAGTCACGCCGACCTGCGCCAGCGCGCTGTCGATCGCACGTGCGAGCGTCTCTTCCGCATTATAGGCGGCAATGATGAAGCTGATATCGGGTATCCCGCTATCCATGTTCACGCAGCCTCCGGGGTGCCGTATTGGCGGATTTCACGAACGCCGAGCATGCCCATCACGGCGCCGACATGCAGCGCGCCACGCAGCGCATAACGATTGCGCTTCACCGGCATCAACGTGAAGGCGGCGGCGATTGCGCCACAATAACCGGCCTTTGTGGCAGCGATGAGAGCCTTCGGAAAACGCTTCACGCCGCCATTCTTTGCCGCAACGATCCGACCATGGGTCTGGCCCGAACGGAAACGACGCTTTGCAAGCCAGAGGAAGCTTGCCCGGCTTACCGGCACCGGTTCCAGCACCAGCGCATCTTCGGCGAATTCGATCCGCCCGCCGCTTTCCGTCAGCTGCGAGAAGAAATGTGTGTCCTCGCCTCCGCTCTGGCCGAGCGAAAGCTCGAAACGGCGGCCGGTAATCAGGGCTGAGCGCATGTCGAGCAGCGTATTGCAGGTGTAACCGGTGATGATCCGGCCATCGACCCAGACCGGCATGGTCGAGTGGAAATCACCATTGCGCATCCAGGCGGCAGTGTCGTCGCCATAAAGCGCACGCACCGGACCGAGCACGGCCTCCGCACCCGTCTGCCGTGCCTTTTCATAAAGGGCTGCCAGCCATTCCGGCGTCGCCGTCTCGTCATCGTCGATGAAGGCGAGAAAATCAGCGTCGGCCGAAGTGAGGCAGGCATTGCGGGCAATCGAGATATTCGACTTCGGGCAATGGACGTAGAGGATCGGGAAAGGAGACTGCGCGCGAACACTGTCCACCAGGTCGCTCGCACTCGGCACCGCATCATTGTCGGCCACGATCAGGCGCAGCGAGACGCCTGCCGGAACGGTCAGCCTGAACAGCGATTCCAGCGTCTCCTTAAGCGCCGGACGCCGATAGGTGCAGATGCCGATGTCGATTCTTGCCACGGTGAGATCAGCCGTCATGCAGCCCTCTTTCGTCGAATACGAAGCAATTCCATCCAGAACCCCGCCGACCAGGCAAGGTGCATGATCATCGCGGGAATGGTCGCAAGGAGTGCAATCATATTGCGCTGGCCGATCGCCATATAGGCACCGTAAGCGACGCAGGCGATCATCCAGACGGCAACCGGTACGGCCGCCCACCAGTAGAGCAATGCGAGAACCGCACCGGCAACCACGGGCGCTACGGCAAGCGGGATCGCCTGACGGATCTTCGGGATGGAGCGATGTTTCAGAAGGTTCTTCGCCCGGCCCCGGCCATAACCGAGATACTGGCGAAACAGCGCCGAGGCACTGGAGCGCGGATAATAGGTCATGAAGGTTTCACCCGTCATCCAGACGCGGAAACCGGCGTTCCTGAGTCGGAAGTCCAGCTCGGCATCCTCGTTATGGCTGAATGTCTCGTCATAACCGCCGACCTGGCGATAGGCCGCGATCCGCATCAGCGCATGGTGGCCATGATCGACCCACTCACCGCCGCCGCCAGCGCGGTGCTTTGAGCCGCCATTGCCGAGCTTGGAATTCTGGGCAATCGCCGCTGCCTGCTGAAACGCGCCGAAGCCGACCGTTTCCATGCCGACCACAACCGAATCCGCCTGATGAAGAACCGCCTCCTCGATCAACGCCTGGCAATAATTGTCAGGATAATCGCCATGGGCGTCGATGCGGATCAGATAGTCGCGACCGTCACCATAGGTCTGGACCGCGAGGTTCATCGCCGCGCTCTGGATGCGCTTGGGATTGTCGAGAAGCACGAGATCGCGGATTTCGCCGATCATGCGGCGCACGATATCCGGCGTGCCGTCGCGGCTACCGCCATCGGCAACGACGATCAGCATGTCGGTCTCGCCTCTCTGCAGCGAGAACTTGCGCAGCAGCGCCTCGATCGTCTTTGCCTCGTTGAGGCATGGAATGACCATCAGAACACGCGGATTAGCTGTGATTTCAGAAGGTTGGTTCGACATGTCGGAACCGGAAACGCTACTCATGACCATATTCCACCTCACGACTGCATGGTTGACGCAGCCTGTATTTCAGCAGGCGAGCGAAAATCGGGTTTTAGCGATGCGAGCTTTGCCACCAGCGCCCGGCAATCGGCCGGACCGGTAATCCATTGGCCGCGCTCGATCGCGGCGATCCGGGCAAATTCCTCGGCGTAAATTTCTGCTGTCATCTCAGAAAACAGGGCCTCCAGCGCGTGCGGCGTCACGGCATCGATCGTTATGCCGAGATCGCGGCGGCTAAGAAAACGGCCGGTCTCAGTGGTTTTCAGTGCAATCGGCACCGCGCCGTAAAGCCCGCCCTCATAAAGACGGTTCGGCAGCAGCCATTCGGAGTTCAGCCCTTCTTCGAAGAAATCGATCGCCCAGTTGAACTGCACCTCGTCATAGATGCGGGCGAGATCCTCCGGATTCTGGTAGGAACCATGGAAGGTCACATGCGGCGCGTCGGCGACGATCCTATCGAAATCGGAAAATTCGCTATAGGCCGGGCGACCGCGCAGCACGATCTCGACCTTGCCATCCATGCGGCGGGCGAAATCGGTCAGGATCGAAAGCGACTTGGCGCAACGGATCGCGCCGAACCAGCCGATCCGCCATGGCTCTCCAGCCTTCGGCGCGCGGGGCGCCGGCTGAAGCGGCAAACTATCAGGATCGAGCGCGAGAACCTTGTTTTCCAAAAGCAGCACAGGCAGCGAAAGCCCGGAGCGCGGCTGGAAGAAGTTTTCGACAAACGCCGGAGAGCTGGTGATCAGCAACTGCGCATTGCGGCCGAAATGGCGCTGGAATGCGCGCACCAGACGTCCCTTCCAGCCTTCGTCGAGCAGCAGGCGATGGATATCGAGGCATTCGTAGACGATCGGCAGGTTGCGATCGAACAGACGCGCCGCCTGGCCCGCGAGAGCCAGCGTTTCGAGATTGCGGGCGATGATCACGTCGGGACGGTCGATACCGGCAAGCCTGCCCTTCAGCCCCGCGCTCGCCTTGACGATCGCGCCGATCCTTTGCGCAAATTTTCCGTCGGATGTCTCGCCCAGCACGACGGTGCGCACGCCAGCCTCACCCTCGAGCAGATTGCGTCCTCTGGTAAAGCCCGCAACCGTCACGTCTGCTCCCCCGGCTTTCAGGGTAAGCACACGCCGCCTGATGGCCGCATCGGCCAGGTCATGGGCGAGATAGAGAACGTTTATGCTCAAACGGGCATGCTCCTGTGCTGAAAAACTCAACGCAATATGACAAGCGAAGAAATGGCTGCGGTCAGGCTCAATCGAGATTGCAGGCGACGGATTCAGGGAACTGGCAACCATCCCCCTGGGCGGTGAAGGAAACCCGGTCGATCACCATGGATGCCTGCCCCTGATAGGAGAAGCGGCCCATCCAGTCCTTCAGCGTGTCGGTACCCCACAGGCTGAGCATGATCTTCTGGTCATTGGTCGGAATTTTCGAAGGGTCGGTCACTTCATGAACGAGCTTGCCGTTGACGAAGTAGCGAAGGCGGTCCTTTTCCCAGACGAAGGCATAGTCGTTAAAACCCTGATCGGCGCCGCCGGCGACGGGAATGAGCTTCTCGTTACCGCCCTTGCCGTTGATATACTGGTTGACCTGGACCTGGTTGGTGTTCTTGCCGAGCACCTCGAAGTCGATCTCGTCCCAGGGCTTCTTGTCGGTCGGGCCGATATAGGTGAAGAAGGCCGAGTTGAGACCCGAACCGGTCGCCGCCTTCATCCGCACTTCATAGGTGCCGTAAAGGTAGCGCGCCTTGGTCTGAACTTCGCCGCAGAGAAACTTGCGATCCTTCGACTGGCCTTCGGAAAAATTCAGCGTCAGGGTGCCGCCTGCCGTATCGATCTGCTTTTTCGACCAGGTGCAATTCTGGTGCGAGCCGTTGGTCCAGCCGTCTGCGACATACCAGAAGGATCGGTCAAAACTGTCGAAATTCTCGACGAACGACTTGTTGTTCAACGTACCCTGCGCCGCAGCCGGCATGGCGGCGGAAAGAAAGGAAAGGCCCAGAGTGGAGATGGCGGCCGCGATTTTGTGTGCGATGGTCGTCATGGTTTCACCTGCGCTGTTGTGACAGTTTTGGTTCCATCGGATGCGAAGACCCGACGGGACGGTTCGAAGTCGCTTTCGCGAGCTTTTCCCTGCGCCCGCGGCTACCCGTCAGGATCTGATAGACGGGCGACGCAACCCGCATCATGACGGCATTGCTGATCACCAAGATGACAAGCGAGACAACAACCGAGCCGAAATAGAAGAGCGGATAGGCTTCAGGCGAACCCACGCGGTTCCACACCATCCACAGTGCCACAAGCACTGGGTAATGGGCGCAGAAGACCCAGAAGCTCAGGCTTCCGGTAGCCGCCAGCCGCTTGCCGAGCCGCGTCTCGATGGCGATGGCCGAGATCATCCAGACCCCGAAGGCACCGACGATCGACAGCACGTTGCGCGCGAGATCGACGCCCCAGGGGTAAGCGGGCTGGCTGAGATAGATCGCCAGCGACAGGACGAAAGCAGCGGCAAGCGTGGCGATCGAACCCGGCCATGCGAAACGATCCAGCGCCTTGAGGTCCGCGCCACGCAGTCCGAGGAACATGCCGAGCGTGAAGCTGAACAGGATCGAGCGTTTGACGACAATGGCAAAGCTCAGGTCCGGAATGACGGCGAGAACGAAAAGCACGGCAAGCACCGGGATCGCTGCGCGACGCATGAGGAAGAGCAGGACCGGCGACAGAAGGATGCAGACGAACAGATCGCGCAGGAAATACAGCGGCACATTCGCCGGCATGCCCTCCAGCGCAAACGCATAGGTCAGCATGTCGCGTACCGATGCAGTGATATCGGGGAAATAACCGACGCCGATGCCGACATGCTGCAAGCCGAGGATTGCGACGAACAGGCCGAGGTTCCAGATCAGGAACGGGACAAGCACCGTCATCGTCTTGGAACGGACCACCTTGCCATAGTCAAAGGAGGCCGCGCCTTTGCGCAGCAGAAGATAACCCGAGATCATGCTGAGGCACGGCACGCCGATGCGAAACAGGCTATCGCCAAGGAAAACACTCAGCCAGTTGAACCAACCGGTCTGGGCAATCACCACATCGGATGCCGGATCATGCGGCACATGCACGAAGACGATGCCGCAGATCAGCAGGATACGCATCAAATTGATACGCGAGGATATGTTCTGATCAACAGTCAAACCAGTCACCCCTTTTGGGCAGCGCCTCCCGTCACCGCCATTTCAATCAGAGCAGACTTCAGCCCGCGTGAGTGAGAAGCATCACGGTAAGTTTCGGGTAAAATGTGGCAGCGCAGCAAAATTGGCAGGTGCGAAATCTAGCAGTGGTAGCGTGTTCGGCAGGCGCTGCTTGCCTTTTGTCAGGCTGAAAGCACTGGCAAATATGAGGTTTGCAACCTTAGCTAATATAAAAATGCTGCATCGCAGCATGACCGGAAACCAAAAAAACAATCACATTTTCTCGCGGGATCGTGCGTCGAGCGTGAAGACCCGGCACGAACCAAGGCGAATTGAGGCGAGAATATGGCGCAGATGAGGCGCGATCACCGATCTGCCTGATTCGGCCAAAACCCTTTTCCGAAGGGCATTTAGGACTGTTTCGATCTCCCCGACGGGAACAATTACGAGACGAAAACGGCCGGGCGTATGCACCGCCCGGCCGTTTCGAAAAAAGAATATAGAGCTTCGTTTACCCTTACGGGAAAACAGCATTGTCAGACGGTCGTCGCGCGGCTGAGGGCCGTGCGCTTATCCAGAACATCCAGCGCCTCGTCGATATTCGCCACCAGCGCTGCCCGGTCGCCATTGGCGGTCTGCCAGGCATCGATGAACGTGCTGGTCTTGCCGTAGCTGTTGTCGAGCACGCAGTGGTCGGCATCGAGAAGAAGACTCATGATATGCCCGTGCATGCGGTCGGTAATCACCTGCCGCGCCGAACTCAACAGCCGCACACCGCGGTCAAAACGCTGCTGCGCCCGTTCGCGATAGGCCAGTTCCGTCATCTTCGCCCGCCCGCCGACATCACCGCGCAGCAGGCCCTTGATGATCGCAGCACGCTTGGTGCGCTTCTGGAAGTCGGCTTCCTCGTTTTCCGGCCAGTCGGCCACGATCACGTTCGGACGTGCAATCGCGCGGGACGTATCATGCGCCGCCCCGACTTCCTGGTCTGCCCGGAGATTGAGAAGCAGGTCGTGGCTCGGCGCAAGGCGCTTTACCGGACCGATCCAGAAGGCCATGTCCGGGCATAGCCGGACTTCGCACTGGAACCACTTCTTGGCGAATTCAAAGCTCTTCTTGTCGCGCACGAGCAGCTTGTAATTGCCGTGCTTCTCGATCGCGCGTGCCGTGCTGTCGACGTTTTCCTGGTTCTTGAAATGGATCGTCTGCGGCATCTGAATGACCGGACGGCCTTGGTATTTCCCAAGAATATGCTCACGGAATTCACGGAAACCCGGCCAGATGTCGCCGAAATTGCCGCCGCCATGCAGCAGGATTTGGCCGTCGCCGATGGCAGCCAGCATCCGTTCGTCGCTATGGGTCGGGATTTCGCTGACGAAGCTCGGCTTCGATTTCACCCGGTCGAAATAGGCCAGCTCCCCGAGCCAGATGGCGCTGTCACCGATATTGTAGTGGTTCGGGAAGTCCAGCAGCGCGTAACGCCCGGACAGATCGACCAGATCGGCGAGGTTGTCGTGGATTACACCCTGAAGCCTCTTAATGGTGGCAGCACTTGTTTCCTGCATGGGATCTCCTTGGACGTACAGTCTCATTTCCAATTGGTCTAAGTTCAAGCCAGCAGGCGGAAGCGTGCTGGCAGCATCGACATGATCATGGCGAGATAGGGCCGGATCATCTTAAAGGCGAAAATCAGCATGAATGCGGCATAGATGGCGCCGCCGAGCGCGATGCAAAGTCCGGTGCCGAGCCACGCGGGCGTTACCGCCGCAAGGATCACCGGCTTGGCGAACCAGACGCAGACGGCCATGACCAGTGAACCGATGAACGGCATGGCGATAGCCTTCAGCGTTCCCAGTGAATCGATATGGGCAAAGCGCTTCAGCACATATTGCTGGTAGGGCATGGTCAGCCACGCCCGCAGCGCATAACCAGCGGCAACCGCGATAATGCCGTAAGGCACAAGCAGCCAGGTGAGCAGAACCGTCATCGCAAGCTGCAGCGCCGCGACGGACAAGATGCTCTGCGCCTTGTTGACGGCCGCAAGCGCCGAAGAGGCAAAAACGTTCATCACGAAGGGCACGGCCATCATCACAAGCACGGTCGCGACATCGCCGGCATTGCCCCACTTGTCGCCGAACAGGAAGAGAATGAGCTGATCCGAAAGCGCACCGAAGCCCAAAAGCAACGGGAAGGTTCCGAGCGCCGCCAGACCGACGATGCGGTTATAGGCATTGCGGAAGGCGACAGGATCGTTCTGCAGCTTCGACAGCGTCACAAGCGCCACGCTGCCGATCGGCGACAGCACGGCCTGAGAGATGAGTTCGATCAACCGCCAGGCGATCCGGTAGCGCCCGACCTCGGTCGGCCCGAACCAGCGGGAAATGAAGATGTCCTGCACGCGCGCCAGCATCATCCAGAGGATCTGGCTGACTACGAGGCTGACGCTGAACAGGAAGATCGAGCGGAAGATGGTGAAATTGAACCGCAGCTTCGGGATCCAGCGATAGGAAAACCAGCCGAGAACCACGAGCACGATGCCGTTGACCGCCGTCTGCGCCACCAGCGACCAGACACCCCAGCCGAGAAACGCCGCCGCAACTGCCGTCACACCGGAAAGCAGGCTGGCGGCAATGCTCTGGGCAGCAAGGCTCTTGTGGCCAAAATCGCGCGCCAGCCGGGCATTGTGGATGACAGCGAGCGACGATAGAGGCAGGAAAAGCGCCAGCCATTTGAGGATTTCCGCCACGTTCGGATCACGGACGAATTCGCCGTAAGCGGGTGCCGCAAAAAAGATGATCAGGCCAACCGAGATGCTGAAGGCGACCGAGGCCCAGAAGGCGGTATCGGCCAGTTCCTCGTCCAGTTCCAGCTGACGGGTTACGGCATCGCCAAGCCCTGCATAGGCAAGCACCCGGCCGATTTCGACGAACAGGCTGGCAAGTGCAAACGTGCCGAAATCCGCAGGCCCGAGAATTCGGGCCAGGATGACGAAGATGACGAAGGTCGCGACCGTGCTCCACCCGACGCGCACGATCGACCACAGGATCGACGTCGCGGTTTTCTTTTTCAGGTCGCCACTGTCGACGGCTTGAGCATCCATGAACATTCCAATCGATTAGAAGGCGGCAAATACCGCCCCATATGCGTCTTGGCCCGCATGGCGTGGACCACTTCCAGAGGATGTCCGGATGTTTACGAGGCTTGGCCTGCCCGGCCGCTGCGCCAATAGGCCCAGAGCCCGGCAAAATTCTGCTTCACCGTGTTCCGATAGGTCAGCCCGAGCGCTGCATCGAGATTTCTGCCGCCGAAATATTCCTTCAGCGCCTGGCGCACGTCCCAGCGAAACATGCCGCGCATGTTGGAATCACGCACGAACATGTATTTTGCGTAGAGCGCGCCATTGCCATAGGAATATCCGTCGAACAGCCGCTGAACCTGATCCATGCTGCGTCGGCCGTGGAAATGCTTGACCACGAGGGTCGGAACATATTCCACGCTGATCCCCGCCCGGAACACCCGGTGGATGTAATCCGTATCCTCGCCGGATCGGAACGTGGCCCCTGCACCGAAGCGCACGTCGAACAAGCCGACCTTGTCGGCCAGCGCCTTCGGGAAGGCCATGTTGCATCCGTGAATAAAGCCACCCGGATGATTGTAGTTGTTGAGAACCGCGTGTTCGGTGTCCGTCTTGATCGTGATCGGTAGATCGCGCTCATCGCCCAGATCGATACGGCCACCGCGCATGACGGGGGCGGTGTCATCGGCGAACAGAGCGGCGATGGTGTTGAAATAATCCGACGAAACTTCGCAGTCGTCATCGGTAAAGGCGAGGATGCGTCCGCGAGCGTTCTCGATCCCGGTATTGCGAGCATGCGACAGGCCGGGACGGCTCTCATAGATCAACATCGTTTTGATCGGAGCTGTTTCGCTCCACTTGGCGACGACCTCGGAGGTAGCATCGGTCGAACCATTGTCGACGAAGATGAACTCGAGCCTGAGGTCCTTGGCTTGCAGCGCGGCATTGGAGACGGCCTGCAGGCAGCTATCGAGCCCGAAGGCGCGATTACGCGAAGAAATGATGAGGCTAATATCGACAACCTCGAACGTCATCCTGTTCCCTTCAACCGTTAAGCGAAAAAAGCGGCTCGCAGCCACTTCTTCACCAAGAAACATTTTGCACTGCAACAAACCACGAAAACAATCAGGAGTGCAATTGGGGTATTTTCATGATTGCTGCTCACAGATAGGGCAGCTTTTGTACTGGAACATCGCCAGCGTCAGATATTTTGCATACCCCCCTTTCTTGTCGGAAAAATGATAGTCGGTCGCCTTAATCCGCTGTTTTCGGACAAAAACCCGCGCTTTTGCACAGGTGGAGCATCTTTAGCCTCACGCGAAAACAGCATGAAATCCACCCTTTTGCCGTAATCACCCTTCTAAAATTGGTGCAGTGCCCAAGATTAGGGTCGCGTCTCTGCGCTTGCGCAATCGCGACACCAACGAACATTTGCGACATCGATCGCATCAACGGAAGCGCGAATCGCAGACGTAAAATTGCGTCGGACTGCAAGAAATGGGTCCGCGTCCTCACAATTTGGAAAGGTCCGCTGATCGTAACACTGTATCTGTTCAGGCCTGCTCAACCTTTCGCAAGCCACCCGCTATAGCCGCCTCGGCTATCAGCTTCGACAGATAGACCTGCGTCCTGAAGGGCGCAGATGCTTTCACCGCCATCCCTGTGTTCCGCAACGGGCAACAGCCCGGCCCCGACCTCGCGATACGCGCCCGCTCCTCTCTCCAAGAAAGATGGACAGCCACCCCAGCTCACGTTCCAGAACTGCTAAGGAATTCAAAACATGGCTAGTTTTACCGTTGTCATTCCGTTCTACCAACGGAAAAAAGGAATTTTGTCCCGCGCGCTGAAATCCATATTCGCGCAAAGTTTCCAAGACTTCGACATCGTCATCGTCGACGACCAGTCACCCCTCTCCGCAGACACCGAACTGCGCGACGCTCCGGCTGAATGGAAAGCGAAAATCAGCGTCATCCGTCAGGAAAACGGCGGACCGGGTGCTGCCCGCAATACCGGCCTCGACAATGTTCCGGTAGAAACACGCTACGTCGCGCTGCTCGATTCCGACGACATATGGCGCACCGACCACCTGAAGAACGCCCATGACTTCATGACCCGTTTCGAGGCCGAATGCTATTTCGCCTCGATGCAGGAAAGCGAGGAATTCTATTACCATTTCGGCATGGCCAAGCTTGCCGAGACCGAGGACGGCAAGACGCTGGTCGAAGATCCGCTCGTGCTCGAAATCCCTAACCTGGCCAGCGTCATGCTGAAGGACTGGGCCTTCCTGCACTTAAGCTGCATGGTGATCGCCCGGCCTCTGTTCCAAACGATAAGGTTCGATCCCGCGCTGCGGCTTGCCGCCGAGGACGTGCTGTTCTTTGCCGACTGCATCCTGAATGCCGAGCGAACCGTCCTTTGCGACACGCCTGGCGCTGCCCGCGGCATGGGCGTCAACATCTTCCACGGCATCGACAACCAGTCGCCGGAATTCCTGCAGCAGCAGTTCAACACGCTGGTGGCGCTCGATACGCTCGAAACCCGATTTGAGGACAGGCCTGAGGACGTCGCCTCGATCACGTCTTACAAGAACGTGGCAAGACGACAGGCGCTCTGGAGCCAGGCGGCACGGCTGAAACGCCGCCAGTCGCCGGATTTCGGCATGCTGGCCCGTTGGGTGATGCGCGACCCGGCAATTCTCGGTGCAGCCGTCAAGCTCGGCGCTGGCAAGCTCGATCGCGGGCGCGGATAACCCGGACAGCAAGAGCGGTCGCTGTTTGGAGACGAGAACGAAAAGGCGGATGACCAGTCATTCGCCTTCTGTCCATGTAACGTTACCCCTGCCCTGCGATCGGCACGCCTGCCAGCAGATAGCGCGGGGTCGTTGGGAGCGAGGCCGCAGAGGTCTTGTTGCGCCGAAGGGCATCGTATTTATCGAAGAAGATGCCGGTGACGACGGCCACAACCGCATCCGGACGCGACAGCATATGCCTGATCGCACCACCCTTGCCCGATTGGCGTTTCACATCGAGGAACTCGCGCAATTCGTACCGCGCCTTGATGTGATCCCGGTGATGGGTGATCACCGAACGCGCATCGGAAGACAGGTGCATGGCGGCAAGCACGGCATTGTCGGCTTCGTAAAGCCGCCTCAGGTCTTCTGTGCGATGGCTGCTACTGAGTGAATCGCCACGCACCACCGCACCATATCCGCAATGCTCGATCACCTTGTACCGAGCCCCTAACGCCAGCGCCCGCACATAGAAATCGTAATCCTCGCCAAGCCGCAGCCCCTCGTCATAGGTAAGGCCGTTTGCGATGATGAAGGATCGGCGCATGACCGGCTTCAGGAAACCCGTCTCGCCCCGCGGCTTGCCGCGCTGGGAGATATTGCCTTCGACAAACTGGACAAGCGATAATTCACGCGCCCGCGACTGAAACCGCGCCGGCGTGGCAAGAGCCGCCGGGTCTGCTACGAAGGCGATATTGTCGGCGATGAAATCCCAGCCGCTCTCGGCAAGCATGGGCGCGAACCGGCCGGGAAAGAAGAAGTCATCCGCATCGAGAATTGCGATCAACGGCGCGCTCGACTGCGCAATCGCCGCATTCCGGGCAGCGGAAGGCCCTTGGTTCTTTTCAAAGGAAATGATTTTCAGGCGGCCGCTTCCATCATCTGCCGCAAGTGCTGCCTGATCGGTTTCGTCGCTGGAACCATCGTCAACGACAACGACCTCCGAGACGACAGCCTCGCGAAGCGCGGATGCCACCGCCAGACCGATCGTATCGGCGGCATTCTTGGCTGCGATGATTACACAGATCGTTTCGTCAACGGCTTCCGCCACAAGCTTCTCCATCGTCCGTTGAAACACAGTACTGGAGCGGCCTAACGTCTCAAGGACAGGCGAAGGCGCTCCAAAGCTAAGACTTATGAACTTAGGAAAATGGCAGCGATGTGAAAGAGCTAATTTTAGGGGCAGAAAAGTGCCAGCTGCAACTTACGGAAGCTTAGTGATCCTGGATATGCACTCTGGCCGGCGCTTCTGCCGTCAGGCTGTCGCGGCCGCTCGCATCCGTTCTCGATTTTCCGGAAACGCCATCCTTGGAGCGTTCGCTTTCCATCTGGGCCTTCTCACGACGCACGAGGTAAACGATCCCGATGAAATAACCGAACTGAAGTATTAATGCGCACAGAACAGTCTGGCCGAGCGCCGTCCAAAAGGAACCGGACATGACATACGCGGCAACTGCAAACACAGCGAGCGTTGCCAACATGCTCACCAGGACACGCGGTGCGTACATCATCATTCCTCCCGAGGGACTTTTCTTATGAATTTTTAAATTTCATCGGTCCTCTCACATGCCTTTTACATTACGGTGCAGCGAGAGAATTTTCAAGATTTTCGCCGGCTCACAAATTTTGGCCAGTGAATCTTTGGTAAGATTCCACATCAAGCCGAATAAGCGCCTTTCAAACGGTTCAACACCCCGTTACCACATACCGACACCACACTTTTGACACATTTAAGCCAGATTTGCCGCCCTTTGGAACAAATGGACGCCGCCGACTGCTGAAAGCCCGCGCTGTCCGTTCACATATTGTTACAAAGGTCACCAGGCGCCATCATGCGCCCTATTGCGCCGCACCATTGTATTGCAGTGCAGCAGGCCTAGGCCTTTGGTCCTAAGGGCAAGCTACTTTGGGCCTGAACCTCAAGAAGCGGCGAATGATCAGACCGCTGAAAAACACTCATAATACATTCGGATCAAGTTTCAATTACGATTTATAGTCGAGATCGATTCAATTCTACAGATGCACGGTAGTATTTGTGTAAGCCTTTATATTTACGCTCTCTACCTGCGGCTGTGACCATTCCCCTATTTTCGACCGTCACCCGGCCATTTCCGTCACACGGCAGAAATTTTTGTCTGGCATCAAATTACGAACACAGACTTATTATCAGATACCAGCTCAATGAAGCGCCTTAAGGCACCGACTATCGCAAAACCTAAATGGAGCCCCCTCTATGAAGTCAGCGACACGTTCGGCAGATACGCCGCTATCAGACCTGGACTATGCCGCCATGACACTCCCGATCGGCGGCCTGGTCAAAAGAACGTTTGACGTAACCGCAGCAGGCATGGCCCTGATCGTTTTCAGCCCGCTGTTTTTGATGATCATGGCTTTGGTAAAGCTGACCGACAAAGGCCCTGCCTTTTACGGACACAGCCGCATCGGCCACAGGGGCCGTGTGTTCAAATGCCTCAAGTTCCGCACCATGGCGGTCAATGGCGATGAACTGCTGCGCAAGCATCTTCGGGAAAACCCCGAGGCTGCAGAAGAATGGCGCAAGACCCGCAAGCTCAAGGATGACCCGCGCGTCACAGCCGTAGGCCGTGTTTTGCGTAAGCTCAGCCTTGATGAACTGCCGCAGCTCCTCAACATCGTTCGCGGTGAGATGAGCGTCGTCGGTCCTCGTCCGGTCGTGGACGACGAGCTGAAGGTCTATGATAGCTCTGCCGTTTACTATCTGCAGACCCGCCCCGGCCTGACCGGCCTGTGGCAGATCAGCGGACGCAATGACGTCTCTTATGAGACCCGCATCGCATTCGACACGCAGTATGTGCAGAACTGGTCGCTGTTCAGGGATGTTTCGATCATCCTGAAGACGATCCCCGCCGTCTGCATGGCGCGCGGCAGCTACTGACACAAGTCGATCAGCCGCACCACTATCCTCCCGACGGTGCGGAACATCACGATGAAATACGAAATACATGAAAACCAAGGAGATCTGATGGGTATCCGAATGGTCTTTCCGCGACGCATCCCGACGCTGGCAATGGCGGCGGGAACAGTTGTTTTGTCGCTGACCACATCAGCAGGCGCGCAGACTTCTGCCCAGCCTCAATCCCAGACACCCCAGTCCCAAGCTCAATCTCAGGCACCGTCTCCGGCCCAGTCTGCGACTAAGACCAGCAAGCCCGCGCAAGCGACGGCAGCGGTCAGTACAACCAGTGCAAAGAGTCAGGAAGGCGCCTATCGCCTCGGCGTGATGGACAAGCTGCGCATTCGCGTTGCCGAATGGCAGCCGGCAGACGGCAGCGTCCGCACCTGGGATGCCGTTAGCGGAGACTATGCGGTCGGCCCCTCCGGCGCGCTTTCGCTTCCCTTCATCGGCGACCTCGATGCTGCCGGCAAGACGACGGCAGAAGTCGGCAAGGCGATCGGCGAGAGGCTTCAGAGCGAATTCGCCCTGCGCAATCTTCCTTCCGCTTCCGTGGAAATCGCCGAGTTCCGGCCGCTCTTTTTGGCTGGCGATGTCGATAAGCCGGGTGAATATCCCTATTCCCCCAATCTGACCGTTCTGAAAGCCGTCAGCCTCGCCGGTGGCCTCAAGCGTTCCGACGCCGGCCAGCGTTTTGCCCGCGACTTCATCCGGGCACGCGGTGATGCACAGGTCAGCGATTCCGAACGCGGCCGCTTGATCGCCC
This sequence comes from Neorhizobium sp. UBA3556, assembly GCA_002376235.1. Taxonomy (GTDB): domain Bacteria; phylum Pseudomonadota; class Alphaproteobacteria; order Rhizobiales; family Rhizobiaceae; genus Neorhizobium. The sequence goes on from DFNX01000016.1 coordinate 1,523,537, forward strand.
GCAAGGCACGCCTTCTGGCAGAGATCGACAACGCCAAGGAATTGGTGATGCCGGCAGAACTGAAGGACGTGCCCAACGCCAAGGAACTGATGGCGAGCGAAGCCTCGCTGATGAAGTCCCGGCGCGAGCGTTACGAACTGCAGTTGAAGGCGCTTGCAGACCTGAAAACCCTGCTCGATACCGAAGTTCAGTCATTGGGCCAGAAATCGGTGACGCAGCAACGCCAGCTCGCGCTCTATAACGACGACCGCGACCGCATGGCCAAGCTCAGCGAACAGGGTCTCGCCACATCCAGCCGCCGCCTCTCGGCGGAAGAGCGCGCAGCCGATCTCGAATCCAACATGCTGGATACCGATACCGCAGCACTTCGCGCCAAGCAGGATATCAACAAGGCCAATCAGGACGAGATCAACCTGCGCAACGACTGGGACGCCCAGCGCGCCCAGGAACTGCAGGATACAGAGGCACAGCTCGAAAAGCTCGGCCTTGAGCTCTCGACCAGCCGTGAGCTGATGCAGGAAGCCCTGGCGCAGTCGGCCGAAGCCCTGAAGTTCGATCCGTCCAACAAGGACGCGACGATCAAATACGTCATCGTCCGCGATAGCGGCGACGGCCCGAAGCAGATCACCGTCGACGAAAACGCCATGCTGCGTCCCGGTGACGTGATCAAGGTATCATCAGACCTTCTGATGCAGTGATAGGTGGCGAATGAAAATCGCTCGGTCGATGTTGGTCGACCCTGACAGGAACCAGGCCTATGGGATAGCGGCGGTGTCGCTATCCTTCTTCGTCTTCGCCTATTCCAGCCGTTTCGGCCAAGTGTCGATCCTTGCCTATTACGCGCTGTGGTTCCCTCTCATACTGGTCGATTACAAGCGGGTCCTGGGCAATTATTTCAGGTATCTCTGGATCCTTGCCTTCCCGCTCCTCTGCTTCCTGTCGGCCTTCTGGTCGCCGGCGCCCGGTGTCTCGCTGCGCACGGCCATCCAGTTCCTGACCCACCTGATCTGCGCCCTGATCGCCATGCGCACGATTAGCGTTCTGACGCTGACACGCGGTTCGATCGTCGGAACGGTCGTGGTCATGCTCTATTCGATCGCCTTCGGCTCCTACAGCTATGACGCGATGGATGGCAGCTACAGTTTCGTCGGCTCGTTCTCGTCCAAGAACCAGCTCGGGCTTTACGCTTCGCTCGGCCTGGTCTTTTCGGTCCTCTACGCCATCGTCTTCCGCCGCCGGGATATCTGGCTCGTTGGTGCGGGTGCCGCGGCACTTCTGTGCGCCTACTGCCTCATGGCCTCCCAATCGGCCACATCCGTCATCACCACGGCGGGACTGATTGCGGCCTGTATCGCCTATCTGCCGTTCGGTCTTCTCTCTCCCGGCAGCAGAAAACTTCTCTTCGTCGGCATCGTCGTCATCGGGCTGGCCGTCGTCGTGGCCGGTCTGCAGATGGGCGCAGTCGATGCGATCCTCGGCCTGTTCGGCAAGGATTCGACACTGACGGGCAGAACCTATCTCTGGCAGCAGGGCATTGAGGCCGCACACCTCAACCCCGTCCTCGGCATGGGCTATCAGGGGTTCTGGGTTCAGGGTTTTGCCAAGCCGGAACAGCTCTGGGACGAGTTCTTCATCGCAACCCGCTCGGGCTTCCACTTCCACAACACCTATATCGAGGTGGCGGTGGAAAACGGTCTGGTGGGCCTGGCGCTGCTCGTTTTCGTTTTGCTCAGAAACGTCTTCGGCCATCTCAACGCCATGCTGAACCGCCGCAACGATCCCTCATCCATCACTCTCTTCGCCGTCAGCCTTTTGTTGCTGATGCGCTCCTTCGTCGAGATCGACGTGATCTTCCCCTATCAGATCGGCTCGTTCCTGATGTTCTATGCCGCCGGAAAGCTCACCTTGCGGCGACCTTTGCCGCAGGCTCCGCGACGAACATACAGGCATCACCCGATCGCTGCATGACCTCCAAGACAAAAGGCCCGAAGCTCAAAGCTCCGGGCCTTTTTCATATCTATTAGGTTCGAACCTCAGGCGGCTCGTGCGGCATCCAGCGGGATCTCGACATCGATCTCGAGGATCGAGACATTCTCGTCGCGATCGACCTTCACCTTCACACGGTCTGCATCGAGCTCGACATGTTTGGCGATCACCGCAAGGATTTCCTCGCGCAGGATGGCAGTCAGATCAGAGCCGGCGGATGCGCGCTCGTGGGCGAGCAGAACCTGCAGGCGTTCGCGCGCGGCAGGCGCCGATCGCGAGCGGGTGAAAAGACGCAGTATGCTCATGCGGCCTTCCTTCCGAACAGTTTACCGAAGATTCCTCGCTTTTCGCCCGGGATGGTAACAGGGATCGCTTCGCCGGCGAGACGGCGAGCGGCTTCGAAATAGGCCTGAGCAGGCGCGCTGCGTGTATCGGCAAGCGTTACCGGAGCACCGACGTTGGAGGCCTTCAGCACATCCATGCTTTCCGGAACAATGCCGAGAAGCGGGATGGAGAGGATTTCCAGAACGTCATCCACCTTCAGCATATCGCCGCGTTCCGCACGATTGGAATTGTAGCGGGTGAGCAGAAGATGCTTTTCCATCCGCTCGCCGTTTTCGGCCTTCAGCGTCTTGGAATCGAGCATGCCGATGATGCGGTCGCTGTCGCGCACCGAGGAGACTTCCGGATTGGTGACGACGACGGCAACGTCCGCATGGCGCATGGCAAGCGTTGCGCCCTTCTCGATGCCGGCCGGGCTGTCGCAGATGACCCAGTCGAAATATTTCTTCAGCTCGGCGATGACGCGCTCGACGCCCTCTTCCGTCAGCGCGTCCTTGTCGCGCGTCTGGGAGGCCGGCAGCAGGAACAGCGTGTCGAGCCGCTTGTCACGGATCAGCGCCTGCGGCAGCTTGGCGTCGCCATTGATGACGTTTACGATGTCGTAGACCACGCGGCGCTCTGCGCCCATGACGAGGTCGAGATTGCGCAGCCCGACATCGAAATCGACGACAGCGACCTTTTCGTTGCGCTGTGCCAGCGCTGCACCCAGTGCGGCACTTGATGTCGTCTTGCCGACCCCGCCCTTGCCGGACGTGACTACGATGACTTTCCCCATCCTGATCTCCTGTATTGAACCTTTTGCCGGTTCAGAAAAGTATGTCTGCCATGATCGTGTCGCCCTCGAGCGACAGTTGCACGGCGTGCCCGCGAAGGCTCGAATCCATGTCTTCCGCCATCTTGTAGATACCGTCGATGGCGATCAGCTCGGCCTCGAGACGGCGGCAGAAGATGCGCGCATTGGTATTTCCGATCGATCCTGCCATCGCCCGGCCGCGCAACGCGCCGTAGATATGGATCGAACCGCCGGCTATGACTTCCGCACCGGAGGCAACCGAGCCCACGATGGTGATGTCGCCTTCCGGAAATATGATCGACTGGCCCGAACGAACCGGTTCGTCGATGACGAGCGACTGCGTGATCGCCCGGATCTGCTGCGCTTCCACCTGTTTTATAGGCGTCTGCTCAACGGTTCCCGATTCGGCCTCAGCATCGGCATCCGCCGGTTCGCTTGCCGTCACCTCGACATCCGCGGCAGGCTTGCCGCCCTTCATCGCCGGTGGCATTTCGGGGGTAAGCTGCGACGGGCGCGCACCCTCGATGCCCATGATCCGGACCTTGCGTTCGGCAAGATCGTCGATCAGCTGCTTCAGCTCGGCCTTCTTGATCGAAAGCTCCGACACGTCGAGCACGACGGGACGGTCGAGAAAGAAGCCAGCCGAACGGGATGCAAGGTCGTCCAGGCGGACAAGCCATTGATCCAGCGGAAGATCCGGTGAAAGAACGACCGCCAGGAACGAACGGCCCTTGATGCGAATGGAGCGAGCGTCTGTTAGCACTTTGGTCATCTACGTTAATAAATCGTTGCCCGATCTCTACCGCTGAGATGGTTAACAAATAGTTAACGCGACCTGCCCAAGCCTTAAGATGCGGTAACGAACTCGGTTGGATTTGGGCCGCGAAAGCGATGCGCGAAACCTGAACCTTCAGCCTTGATCGAGGCTTATGCAGGCTTTCTTGAACACGCTTTTTTTCGAAACAGGCCGCACCGACCGATGCCGGTGAGGCATGAAAAAAAGCCGAAGCCGCGTCAAACGCGCCTTCGGCCAGGTCGATTTCGCTATATGTCGCCACCCGCGGAGAGAATCAGCCCTTCGGATTGATGTTCTCGAAATGCAGCAGAAGTCCGCTGTGGTCTTTTTCTCCTCCACCTTCGAAAACGAAGTCGGAAAATTCGCCTGTCACCGTCTGCGTCAAAGGCAGTTGCAGCGACAGTTCCTTTGCCAGTGCCATGACCGTCTTCAGGTCCTTCAGCTGGTTATTCGAAGACCCGCCCGGCTCGAAATTCCGCTCCACCATGCGCGCACCATGCAGCTCCAGAATACGGCTTTCTGCAAAACCGCCGCGGATCGCATTGCGAAAAGCCTCGCGCGATGCGCCACCGGCCTGAACGAGGATCATCGCTTCGGCGACAGCGCCGATCGTGACGGCCACGATCTGCTGGTTGGCGAGCTTGCAGACCTGCCCTGCCCCGCTCGGTCCCACATGCGTGACGCGACCGAGAACGGCGAACACATCGGCAAGATCCGCAACCACATCGCCATCACCGCCCGCCATGATCGCGAGCGTGCCTGCATCAGCGCCAACGACGCCGCCGGACACCGGCGCATCGAGATGCCTTATGTCCTTCTCGGCCAGCCTGGTGGAATGATCACGGGCGATCGACGGCGCAATCGAACTAGTGTCGACGAGGACCGCCCCTTTTTTCATCGCATCCGCCACACCGCCATCGAACAACACCGCGCCGACAACATTGCCGTCGGTAAGCATGGTGAAGACGATATCGGCGTCGCGCACTGCTTCGGCCGCCGATGCGGCAACGACCGCACCATCGACCTCAAGAGGCTTAGCCTTTGCCGTGTCACGGTTCCAGACGGTGAGAGGGTAACCCGCGCGGACAAGCCGCCGCGCCATGGGCAATCCCATCAGGCCAAGCCCGAGAAAGGCGACGTTCTTTTTAGGCGTCTCGCCACTCATAACTTCCCTCCCATTTCATCCTCGATATGGACCTGGATGATCTCATCAAAATTCTTTTCAGACGTGAAACCGAGCTCGGTGGCGCGCTTGGCTTCAAAGCCCGGAGCCCAGCCGGCAACCATCTTCATGATCATCTCGTCCGGCTGACGGCGAATAAGCTTCACCACATCTTCACCGGCCACTCGCCGCAACGCCTCGATCTGCTCGCCAACCGTCGCACTGACACCCGGCATGGAAAGGCTGCGGCGCCAACCGAGTTTCGACAAGTCCAGCCCTGCTCCATGGATGAGGAAACCGACTGCGGAACGCGGCGATGTATGCCAGTGGCGCACGTCCTCCGAGACAGGTAGAATCGCCTCCTGTCCGACAAGCGGCTCGCGCAGGATGCCGGAAAAGAACCCAGAGGCCGCCTTGTTCGGCTTGCCTGGGCGGATGCAGACCGTCGGAAGACGGATGCCGATACCGTCGAAGAAACCGCGACGGCTGTAATCGGCAAGCAGAAGCTCGCTCATAGCCTTCTGCGTACCGTAGCTGGTCAGCGGCGTCAGGTGGAAATCATCGGGGATCGGATAAGGCAGTGGAGCACCAACAACCGCGATCGATGAGGTGAAGACGACTCGCGGAAAATAGCCATCCTTCTGGTTTTCAAGCCGGATTGCGTCGAACAGATAGCGCGTGCCATCGAGATTGATGCGATATCCCTTGTCGAAATCAAGTTCCGCTTCGCCCGAAACGATTGCCGCCAGATGGAAAATCACGTCCGGTCGCGTGGCGATGAGCTTTTCCGCCTCTCCGAGCAGGCTGAAATCCGAGGCGAGCGTCGTGACCTTGCCGGTAAAACCGGCAGGCTTTTCCGGCTCGATCACATCGACGAGCGTCAGCGCATCGACGGGCTCGCCGTGCAGCGAGCCTTCCGAAACGAGACGCTGGGTGAGCTTGCGACCGACCATGCCGGCAGCACCGATAACAAGAATATGCATGTTTCCTCCCATACACCCGTGGATACCCCACGAATTTCCTCTTGTAAGGTTGTCTGATAACCCTGTATGGTCTGTTTGGAAATAGAAGAGTTCGTCATCAGGCAAAAAAGCCGCCGGCGAAAACTGACGTGAGGCTTTGGACTGCCGGAGAAAATCCGGGCACTCCTGGGGAGGAGAGACTACATGACGGACGTTTCGGGCTCGATCGCCGAGCAGCGCATTTCGCTATGCGCGGTTCTGGGCGAAGACCTTGTCCTGACCAATTCCGAAGACATGCTGCAATATTGCCGCGACTGGCACGGCGACGTGACCAGCGCTGCCGTTGCTGTCATCCGCCCGCGCTCGACTGAGGATGTGCAGGCAGCGGTCAAGGCCTGCCGCGATCTCGGCCTGAAAATCGTGCCTCAGGGCGGCAATACCGGCCTAGTCCTCGGCGGCATACCGGATGAGCCCGAACGCCAGGTCGTGCTGACGCTGGAGCGCATGAACCGGATCCGCAACATCGACAGCGACGATTTTTCCGCCGTAGTCGAAGCCGGATGCGTGCTGGCAGAACTCAAGGACATGATTGCCGAGAAGGGCATGTTCTTCCCGCTCGCGCTCGGTGCGCAGGGCAGCTGCCGCATCGGCGGCAACGTCTCCACCAATGCCGGCGGCATCAACGTGCTGCGCTATGGCATGACCCGCGAACTGGTTCTTGGGCTTGAAGTCGTTCTCCCCGATGGCAGCGTTTTCGACGGCCTGTCGACGCTACGCAAGGACAATCGCGGACTGGACCTGAAACAGCTCTTCATTGGCGCGGAAGGCACGCTCGGCATCATCACCGCCGTCTCGGTGAAGCTCACACCCTATCCCGACAATGTCGCGACGGCCCTTCTCGCGCTGAATTCGCTCGATGACGCGATCACGCTCTACCGCCGCGCCCGCCGCGATTGCTGCGACCTGATGTCAGCCTTCGAATTCATGCCGCCGCTCGCTTTCACACTTGCGAAGGAAGCCATGCCGGACCTGCCGATCCCGCTTTCGGGCGATTATCCCGCCTATGTGCTGATGGAGATTTCCGGCTCCGGGCTCGTCGATATCGACGACCTGATGCACCGTTTCCTCGAAGGCGTCATGGGCGACGAGCTGGTGGTCGACGGCACGATTGCCACCTCTCAGGCGCAGGCCCGCAATCTCTGGCTCATCCGCGAAGGCATGAACGAGGGCCAGGCCAAGCGCGGCGCCCATATGCGCACCGACATCTCGGTATCGCTGTCGCAGCTTGCCGCCTTCGTGGTTGATGCCGAAGCAGCCGTCGCGGAAGCCCTGCCCGATTGCATCAGCGTTTCCTACGGCCATGTCGGTGACGGCAACGTGCACCTCAACGTCCTGCCGCCCAACGGCTCGACCATCGAGGAACGCCACGACCTGATCTATAAGGCCAAGAAGGTGGTCAACGTCGTGGTCGACAAATACAACGGCAGCATCAGCGCCGAACACGGCATCGGACGCCTGAAACGCGAGGACTTCGAGGAGCGCCTTTCGGCCACCAAGCGGAACCTTCTCGTTGCCATCAAGAAGGCAGTCGACCCAGACCTTCTGCTCAACCCCCATTGCCAAATCGACCTTGGCGCGGATATTCGCTAGCCATCACAAGGAGCAAAATCCGCCATGGCCGATTTCACCCAGATCAGACGAAGCGAGCACCTGCCGACCCGCATCGCCGCCGAAATCGGCCGGGAAATTTCCGATGGCAGCATCGCTCCGGGCCATAAACTGCCGACCGAACATATTCTGGCCCAGACGTTCGGCGTCAGCCGTTCGGTCGTGCGCGAGGCGATCGCCCATCTGCGCAATGAGGGACTGGTGGAAACCCGTCAGGGCGTCGGCGCATTCGCCACCGAACTGGCGCAACGTCAGTCGCTCCGCATTGAGACAGGACCGCCGGAAGACAAGGAAGCCTTTCGGGATCTGTTCCAGGTGCGCTTCGCGCTGGAAACCGAAGCCGCCGGACTGGCTGCCCTCCACCATTCACGCGAAGATCTCGCCAGGCTCGACGCGATCCTGGCGCAGATGACCGGCGCGGAGAAATGGGGCGACCAGGGCATCGTCGCGGATCTGGCTTTCCATCGTGCAGTCGCCGCCGCCACCCATAACGAATATTTCCAGCAATTCGTCGGCTTCATCACCGAACGGACGCATGTGGCGATCAACGCCGCCCGCGCCGCTGCAATCTTGGAGGAGATCGTAGAGGTGACCATCGCCGAGCATGTCGCCATCCGCGATGCGATCGCAACGGGCGAACCGGCTGCGGCCAAGACCGCAATGAAGCGCCATCTCAACGGCGCGGCACGTCGTCTGAATCTCGAATTGGCAATGAGCTGACGAAAAGCCGGAGTGCTTTTCCACCCGCATGTTAAAGTGTAGTTCTAGACAAAACGCAAAAGTCACACTAAAACACTTCTAACGTTGTCAGACATCTGACAATGCCGGGAAAGGTGGAGGCCTTATCCTGAACATGGGAGGATTTCTTTGGCATATCAGCATGCCCTGTCGTCGCATATCGTCTTGCCGGAGGATGCGTCGAGCGCGTTTCTGGTCGGTCGCGTATGGTCGAACGCCGCCGCCGGCCCTTGCCCGGTGCTATTCTCGAATGGACATCTCCTGGACCTCTCGTCCCTGGCGCCGACCCTGTCTGCGCTGCTGGAGATCGACGATCTCGTTGGAAAACTATCGACCCCTTCTTCCTTTCCCGATCTCGGAAGCCTCGATGACTTCCTAAGCGGCAAGGCCGGAGAGCTTCTGGCGCCTGCCGACCTGCAGGCGATCAAGGCAGCCGGCGTCACTTTCGCCGACAGCATGCTGGAGCGGGTGATCGAGGAACAGGCCAAGGGTGACCCGCTTCACGCCCAGGAAATCCGCGGCCGTCTCGCCCCGGTTCTCGGCGACAACCTGAAGGGCCTCGTCGCAGGTTCGGAAAAGGCCGCCGAAGTGAAGCGCCTGCTGCAGGATATGGGCCTCTGGTCGCAATATCTCGAAGTCGGCATCGGCCCTGATGCGGAAATCTTCACCAAGGCCCAGCCCATGTCGTCGGTCGGCTGCGGCGCTGATGTCGGTATCCATCCGAAATCGGACTGGAACAATCCGGAGCCGGAAGTCGTGCTCGCCATCACCTCGAAGGGCGAGATCATCGGCGCAACGCTCGGAAACGACGTCAACCTGCGTGATTTCGAAGGCCGCTCGGCGCTGCTTTTGAGCAAGGCGAAGGACAACAACGCCTCCTGTTCGATTGGCCCGTTCATCCGCCTGTTCGACGGAAAATTCACCATCGACGACGTCAAGTCGGCCGAGATCAGCCTGTCGGTCAAGGGCGAGGACGGTTTCGAGATGACCGGTGTCAGCCCGTTGAAGGCGATCAGCCGTTCGCCGGAAAACCTGACGTCACAGCTTTTGAACCGCAACCATCAATATCCTGATGGCGCGCTGTTCTTCCTCGGCACCATGTTTGCGCCGGTCAAGGATCGTCGCGGCAAGGGCTTGGGCTTCACTCACGAGATCGGCGACATCGTCGAGATTTCCAGCCCCAAACTCGGGCGGCTGGTCAACCGGGTGGAGCACAGCGACACCTGCCCCGAATGGACATTCGGGATAACCGCGCTGATGAAAAATCTGGCCACGCGCGGTCTTTTGTAAGGGCATCAGGGAGGAGCAAATGCAAAAGATTACCGATCTCTTCTACAGGTTCCTTGAGATCCTGCTGATCCTGCTTCTGGCAGGCATGGCCCTGATGGTGTTCGGCAACGTGGTGCTGCGTTACGGCTTCAACTCGGGCCTCAACATCTCCGACGAAATGTCGCGCTATTTCTTCGTCTGGCTTACCTTCATCGGCGCGGTCGTCGCCTTCCGCGAACACGGTCACCTTGGCGTCGAGACGCTTGTGGCACTGTTCGGCCGCAAGGGCCGGATCCTCTGTATGATCCTGTCCAACCTGACGATCATCCTGTGTTCCGCCATCTTCTTCTGGGGCACCTGGGTCCAGCTGCCGATCAATTCCAGCATGGTTGCACCCGTCACCGGCATTTCCATGGCCTGGGTCTATGGTACCGGCTTCTTCACCGGCGCCGGCTGCGTCCTGATCGCACTCGAACGGATCATCCGTCTCGTGACCGGCCGTATCACGGATGATGAAATCGCCGCCTTCGCAGGTGAGAACATGACGATCGAGCAGATGGCGGAGCGTACCTGACATGACCCTTTTCGTATTCGTCGGCTCCCTGCTCGGAGCCATGGCGATCGGTGTACCCGTCGCCTTTTCGCTGATGTTCTGCGGTGTCATCCTCATGTGGTACATGGGCATGTTTAATTCGCAGATCATCGCCCAGAACATGATCGCGGGTGCTGATACCTTCACCCTGCTTGCCATCCCCTTCTTCATTCTCGCCGGCGAATTGATGAATTCCGGCGGCCTGTCGAAGCGCATCATCGACTTCGCCATCGCACTGGTCGGCCATATCCGCGGCGGCCTCGGCATCGTGGCGATCGTCGCCGCCGTCATCATGGCCTCGATCTCCGGTTCGGCCGCTGCCGATACCGCAGCCTTGGCCGCGATCCTGATCCCGATGATGGCCAAGGCCGGGTACAACATCCCGCGTTCGGGTGGCCTGATCGCCGCTGGCGGTATCATCGCTCCAGTCATCCCGCCATCCATGGCCTTCATCGTCTTTGGCGTGGCGGCAAACGTCTCGATCACCCAGCTTTTCATGGCCGGTATCGTGCCCGGCCTGCTGATGGGCATCTCGCTGGTCGGTACCTGGCTTTTCGTTGTCCGCAAGGACAATATCCAGCCGCTGCCGAAAGCATCGGGCAAGGAACGTCTTAACGCCACCGGTCGCGCGCTCTGGGCGCTCGGCATGCCGGTCATCATCCTCGGCGGCATCAAGGCCGGCGTCGTGACACCGACGGAAGCAGCAGTCGTTGCCGCAGTCTATGCGCTCTTCGTCGGCATGTTCATTTACCGGGAGCTAAAACCGTCCGAACTGGCGCATGTCTTTCTGCGCGCAGCCAAGACGACCGCTGTCATCATGTTCCTTGTTTGCGCCGCACTGGTTTCGGCCTGGCTGATCACTGCGGCCAACATTCCGGCGGAAATCACCGGTTATATCGAACCGCTGATCGATCGCCCGAAGCTCCTGATGCTCGCCATCATGATCCTCGTACTGGTCGTCGGCACGGCGCTCGACCTGACGCCGACCATCCTGATCCTGACGCCTGTCCTGATGCCGATCGTCAAGCAGGCGGGCATTGATCCGGTCTATTTCGGTGTGATGTTCATCATGAACAATTGCATCGGTCTCATCACGCCGCCGGTTGGCGTCGTGCTCAATGTCGTCAGCGGGGTCGGGAGGATTCCGCTGGGTAAGGTCACAGGTGGCGTCATGCCATTCCTGCTGGCCCAGACGCTATTGCTGCTCCTGCTCGTCGCGTTTCCCGAAATCGTGACCGTGCCGGCGCAATGGTTGCGTTGACCGACAGGTGTTTCACTCCTTCAATTTAACGTCCAACTGGGAGGACTAACCATGAAGAAACTTCTTTTCGCAACAACCGCACTGGCGATGGCGATTACGGGATCGGCTCCGGCCTTTGCCGAATTCAACAGCCGCAACATCCGCGTTTCGAACGGCATCAATGCCGACCACCCGGTCGGCAACGGTATCAAGGCCATGCAGGAATGCCTGGACGAGAAGTCGGGCGGCAAGCTGAAACTGACTGCCTTCTGGGGCGGCGCGCTCGGCGGCGACCTTCAGGCAACCCAGGCGCTGCGTTCCGGCGTTCAGGAAGCCGTCGTCACCTCGTCCTCGCCGCTGGTCGGCATCATTCCGGCACTCGGCGTCTTCGACCTTCCCTTCCTGTTCTCAACCCCGCAGGAAGCCTACAAGGTTCTCGACGGCAAGTTCGGCGACTCGATGAACGAGAAGCTCGATGCGGCAGGCCTCGTCAATCTCGCTTACTGGGAAAACGGTTTCCGCAACCTGTCGAACTCGCAGCATCCGGTGACCAAGTGGGAAGATTTCTCGGGCCTCAAGGTCCGCGTCATGCAGAACAACATCTTCCTCGACACATTCCAGAACCTCGGCGCCAACGCCACCCCGATGGCCTTCGGTGAAGTCTATTCGGCGCTGGAAACCAAGGCGATCGACGCGCAGGAAAACCCCTATGTGACGATCGACACGTCGAAATTCTTCGAAGTGCAGAAATACATCACCGAGACGAACCACGCCTACACGCCGTTCCTCTTCCTCTTTTCCAAGGCGATCTTCAACACCTACGACCCGGAAGAACAGCAGGCCCTGCGTGACTGCGCCGTCGTCGGCCGTGATGTCGAGCGTCAGGTCATCGCCGACCTGAACAAGAAGTCGCTGGAAAAGATCAAGGAAGCGGGTCTGGAAGTGAACCAGCTTTCGCCGGAAGAGCAAACCCGCATCCGCGAGAAGTCGATGGTCGTTTATGAAAAGCACAAAGCCGCGATCGGCGCCGACGTTGTCGACGGTATCCTCGCCGAGCTGAAAACCATCCGCGGTAACTGATCCGGCTACACTCCCCGGAAAAGCTGCCGTGAGTGAAGCCCGCACCCCGCCGGTGCGGGCTTCTTTTTTATTCCGGTACGGCCGGAAGCACGGTTTCCTTCTTCTTCAGCATCTGTTCGCGGATGAAGATGAACAGGCCGGACGCGACGATGAGGGCGGCTCCGATCAGCATGGTCAGCCGCGGTACGTCGCCGAAGAACAGGAAGCCAAAGATGACCGCCCAGAGCAGAAGCGTATATTGAAGCGGCGCAACCGTTGCCGCATCCGAGATCTTCAGCGCCCGATTGACCAGCATATGCGCCGCCATGGCGACTATGCCGAGAAGGCCAAGCAGACCGAGATCGAAGCCGGACTGGATCGGCGACCAGTCGAACGGCGCAAACGCCAGTCCAGCAAGACCAGCTCCCATCACCTGGAAAAACACCAGCGTCGTATCCGGTGTGCCGCGCAGAAAACGCCCGGAAATCATCATGAAGGCGAAGGCGGCACTGCCGATGATCGAGATTACCGCAGGCGCGGTAAACATCGCAGCCGACGGTTCCAGCGTGATGATGACCCCGACGAAACCGATGGCGATCGCCGTCCAGCGCCGCCAGCCGACATGATCGCCCAACAGAAGCGGAGAGAGCGCCGCGACATAGATCGGCGCCGCCAGCCAATAGGTCATCACATCGGCAAGCGGCAGATACATGACGGCGTAATAGAAGCAGAACACCTCCGCCGTAGAGCAGATCACGCGGGCAAGCTGCATCCACGGCCGCTCAGCCTTGGTCAGCGCCGGAAGGCCCGCCATCCAGACCATCGGCACCAGGATGACAAGTGCTGCGAGGCTGCGCAACAGCACGACCTGTCCCAGCCCGTAGCTGGCGACCAGCCATTTGCCCATCGTATCGTTGAGCGCGAACATCAGCATGCCGATGAGCATCAGCGCCGGACCGGCCACCGATACGCCCCGAAGAGCTGCGCTTGAGGAGATTTGCATGATCGGTTTCCTCAGATGGACGAAGCGTCGGAGAACCGACGGCTGACGGTGAAGGCCTTGTCGAGATCCGGATTAAGCTCCATGCCAAGACCCGGACCGGGCGGCACGGTAATCATGCCGTTCTTCACTTCGGGCAAGGCTGTCACCAGATCGCGATACCAGGTGTTGTAGAAGGCGCGCACGCTTTCCTGCACCAGCGCGTTTGGAGCATTCAGTGACAGATGCGTCGAGGCACAGAGCACAACCGGGCCGGTGCAATCATGCGGCGCGACCGGCAGGTGCCAGGCTTCCGCCATCGAAGCGATCTTGCGCGCCTCCGAAAGTCCGCCGCACCAGGAAATATCGAGCATGACGATACCGGCAGCCCCGGTTTCCAGATAATCGCGAAAACCCCAACGGGTAGCGAGCGTTTCCGATGCAGAGATCGGTGCAGGCGAGACTTCCGCATATCGTTTCAGGCTGGACAGGCTGTCCATCTTGATCGGGTCTTCGTGCCAGAAGGTGTTGTAAGGCGTCAAAGCCTTGGCGATCTGCATCGCCGGCAGAAGCTGCCACATCGAATGAAACTCGACCATGATATCGATCTTGTCGCCGACGGCCTTTCGGATTTTTTCGAAGGGTTCGAGCGCCGCCTTCATATCGGCAGACGAGATATACTGCCCCTTGGTCTTTTCCGCCGCCTGGTCGAACGGCCAGATCTTCATCGCCGTGATGCCTTCGGAAAGAAGCGATTCCGCCAGTTCGTCGGCCCGGTGCAGGAACCCGTTCAAGTCATCGTAGTCCTTGCCGGTCGAAAGACCGTAATTGGCCGTCGTCTGGCCGGTCGCCTTCTTGATATATTCGGTACCGGCGCAGGTATTGTATGTGCGGATTTCGCGGCGCGAAAACCCGCCGAGCAGCTGCGCGATCGGCTGGCCAGTCACCTTGCCAAAGACATCCCAGAGCGCGATGTCGAAGGCGGAATTACCGCGCACTTCGGCGCCCGAAGACCGGAAACCGACATAACCGACCAGTTCCTGCGCCAGAAGATCGATCGCCAGCGGATCACGGCCGATGACACGTGGGGCGACATATTCGTGGATATAGCTTTCCACCGTTTCGGCGCCGAAAAAGGTCTCCCCCAGCCCGGTAATGCCCTCATCGGTGTGAACCAGAACCCAGAGCAGGTTGCTCCGTTCCGCGACGCGCACGGTCTCCAGCTTGGTGATCTTCATGTTTCCTCCCAGAATTTCCCAAGAGCCTTTAAATTTAAGGGAATTACGGCGATTTCGAAAGTCGTTTGCGGCCACTAAAGTACGCCGCGCTAATAAATTTATGGCCTTTTTCACGCCTCCCCTCGCCCGGTTTCAAAAGCCGCGTCCGCTTTCGCGAAATTCCCCGCGCAAATCCTTTGACATGAAGCGCGAAGGGCTCTTTCATGGGCGCTAACAAACGTCGCGACGCTCCGAGGAAAGAGCTGGACGGCATATAAAACAGAAAGAGGAACATCATGAACGTCGCTTCCCGTCCGAACGACATCCAGGCCGTGATCGAGGCCGATCGCGCCCATGTCTGGCACCATCTTTCCCAGCACAAGCAGTATGAGAGCGTAGACCCGAAAATCTATGTCGAGGGTAAGGGCACTCGCGTCTGGGATGCGACCGGCAAGGAATATCTCGATGCGGTGGCAGGTGCCGTCTGGACCGTCAATGTCGGCTATGGCCGCACCTCGATTGCCGATGCGGTGCGCGAACAGCTGGTGAAGCTCAACTATTTCGCCGGTGCCGCCGGCAATGTTCCAGCCGCCCTTTTCGCCGAAAAGCTGATCGAGAAGATGCCGGGCATGACCCGCGTCTATTATTCCAACTCCGGCTCGGAGGCGAACGAGAAGGTGTTCAAGATGGTGCGCCAGATCGCGCACCGGAAGCATAATGGCGGCAAATACAAGATCCTCTACCGCGACCGTGATTATCACGGCACGACGCTCGGCACGCTTGCCGCAGCCGGCCAGAAGGAACGCCGCGAACAGTACGGCCCGATGCCGGAAGGCTTTGTCGAGGTGCCGCATTGCCTCGAATATCGCAGCCAGTGGGGCGATGTGGACGATTACGGCATCCGCGCAGCTAACGCGATCGAAGAGGTGATCCTCCGCGAAGGCCCGGAAACCGTTGGTCTTCTCTGCCTTGAGCCGGTCACCGCCGGCGGCGGCGTCATTACCCCGCCGAAGGGCTACTGGGAACGCGTGCAGGAAATCTGCCGCAAATACGATGTCCTCTTGCATATCGACGAAGTCGTCTGCGGCATGGGCCGCACCGGCAAGTGGTTCGGCTACCAGCATTACGGCATCGAGCCGGATTTCGTCACCATGGCCAAGGGCGTCGCCTCCGGTTATGCGGCAATCTCCTGCACGGTGACGACCGAAAAGGTCTTCGAACTGTTCAAGGACGACCCGACCGATCCGATGTCCTATTTCCGCGACATCTCCACCTTCGGCGGCTGCACGTCCGGACCTGCCGCAGCGCTCGAAAACATGCGGATTATCGAGGATGAAGGCCTGCTCGAAAACACGCTGAAGATGGGCGAGCGGCTAGTGAACAACCTGCGCGAATTGCAGAGCCGCCATCAGGTGATCGGCGACGTCCGCGGCCTCGGACTGTTCTGCGGCGCGGAACTGGTCATGGATCGCGCCACCAAGGAACCGGCGCCGGAAAAGATGGTTCAGGCCGTCACCGCCGATTGCCTGGCGCAGGGCGTCATAATCGGCGCCACCAACCGCTCGGTCCCCGGCCTCAACAACACGCTCTGCATGAGCCCGCCGCTGATCATCAATGCGGGCGAAATCGACCAGATCACTGGTGCCATCGA
Organism: Neorhizobium sp. UBA3556; assembly: GCA_002376235.1. Classification (GTDB taxonomy): domain Bacteria; phylum Pseudomonadota; class Alphaproteobacteria; order Rhizobiales; family Rhizobiaceae; genus Neorhizobium. The sequence goes on from DFNX01000016.1 coordinate 1,539,991, forward strand.
CAAGGCGCTGACCAAGGTGTTCGGCTGATTGCCCATAAAAGGGGGTCGGAGCGTCACGCCCGGCCCGCCCATTCGCACCATATGAGCGCTGAACCCGCCGGGGAACATCCATGACCAATTCTGACTTCCGCCCGATCTCGGGCGTTGATCTGCCGCGCTTTGCCGGCATCGCAACCTTCATGCGCCTGCCGCATATTCCGCTGGATGACGAACGCCTGAGCCAAGTCGATATCGGCCTGATCGGTGTGCCTTGGGATGGCGGCACGACCAACCGCCCCGGCCCTCGCCATGCACCGCGCCAGTTGCGCGATCTCTCCAGCATGGTGAGGCATGAGAATGGTGCAACCCGCATCCGCCCCTACGATCTGGCAAACTGCGCCGATCTTGGCGATGTCGGACCGAACCCGGCCGATGTCGAGGATTCGATGCAGCGCATCACCGCCTTTTATGACCTGGTAAAGGCGGCCGGGATCATGCCGCTGACCGCGGGCGGCGATCACCTGTCGTCACTGCCGATCCTGCGCTCGCTCGGCCGAGAGCGGCCGCTGGGCATGATCCATTTCGACAGCCATACCGACCTCTTCCACTCCTATTTCGGCGGCTTCAAATACACGCACGGCACGCCCTTCCGCCGCGCCATCGAGGAAGGCCTGCTCGATCCCAAACGCGTCTGCATGATCGGTATCCGCGGCCCGGCCTATGATTTCGAGGATCGTGATTTCGCCGATGCGGTCGGCATTCGCGTCATCCCGATCGAGGAGTTTCACGCCCGTGGCGTCGAGGATGTGATGTCGGAAGCGCGCGAGATCGCCGGCTCGGACGAAACCTATGTCAGCTACGATATCGATTTCATCGACCCGGCCTTCGCGCCGGGCACCGGCACACCCGAGATCGGCGGCCCGAACAGTTTTCAGGCATTGCAGGTCGTGCGCGAATTGCGTGGACTGAATATCGTCGGCGCCGACATGGTGGAAGTCTCGCCACCATTCGATACGGGCGGCGCAACGGCCTTTCTCGGCATCACAGTGATGTTCGAACTGCTCTGCGTCATGGCCGAAATCTTAGGCAAGCGTCGCGGCAAAGACTAGCGGCGATTAGACCGCATTCGCCATGCTGGCATCGTTGAGTAGCCCGCTGATGGCGGAGATCAGCTGTACCGGTACAAATGGTTTCTGGATCAGTACGCTGTTCGGCACCCCATGCGAGGTCCATTCGGATGCACTATCGGCCGTGACATAGACGACCGGAATGCTGGATTGACATTGTCTGGCATGGCGGCCGACCTGCCATCCGTTCGCGCCTTTGCCAAGGCGGATATCGGTAATCACACCGGAGAATTTGGTGGCATCCGCATCAAGCGCGGCAATTGCCTCTTCGGCCGAGGCGAAGGATGCAACCTCAAAACCGTTTTCGATCAAAAGCTCCTCGGCATCGAGCCGCAGGAGATGGTCGTCTTCGACCAGTAGCAATTGAATTGATGCATCATCCGCCATGGTCCGTCCTATCGGATGCGGCGGTAAGACAAGAGATCCGCATCCCAGTTTGAGGCTCCGACTTCACCGTCGTTACCATCCCGTCCGGGCGCCTAACGCAATCAGGGGCAAGTAGTTCCCCATTCCGATACAATCTTCGAAAATGCTTACCCACAGTGATCCGCTTGCATCACCGGTCGGGTCAAATCGAGGCGCCGCAAGCCTTGAGGGCCGCCTGCAGCGCCTCGATACGGCACGGCATGACTGTCGCCTATTGCAGCGCGACGGCACCGTCCGGACGGGAGAAATAGCGACGCCATGCGCTCGGCGTGGTGCCGGTCACGCGTCTGAAAACACGAGAAAGATGCGATTGGTCCGCAAGTCCGCAATCGAGTGCGATCTCGCAGAGCGGGGCATTGGTGCTGAGCATGCGCTGCTTTGCGTGCTCGACCCGGCAGGAGACGACGTAATTGTGCGGGGGAACACCGAAGGTCGTCTTGAATGCCGCAGAAAAATAGCTCGTGCTGAGCCGAACCTGCTGGGCCAATTCATCGAGCGGAATGCCATGGGAGATGCGGTCGTCGATATATTGCTTCACTTTCTTGACCTGCCAAGGGGCAAGCCCGCCGGTCGTGACCTGCTTTTCCGGACCGACCGGTGCCGCTTTCTCCACCAGCCGGAGCTGGACAGGGTGGCGCTCGGAAATTTTCGCATCGATGGAAAAGGGATTTTCTGGATATAGGCCGGTCAGGTCGGCATAGATGGTGCTCATGTCGAGCGGGTTGATCTGACGGGCGACAACAGCTGCGGTGGCGGACATCTTCGCTCTCCTGTGGGTCTGTTGAATTTTCACCAGTCGATATTGAGAGCTCGAGCCGTGATCCGATATTCTACAGTCAGTCAGTTTTCGCACCCATGGGTTTTAGGATCATATACGTGGGTATGATTGCCGCTTGAGGAACTGGCCGCGTAGGGTCAGGCAAACGCTGGAACAGCAAACATTTGTACGAATTGAGCACATGACGGAAAGCCCAATCATTCTGGTAGTCGATGACGAGCCGCTGATCCGGCAGGCGCTCGACACCCTGCTTCGCTCGGTCGGCTATAAGGTGCGTACTTTCGAGACTGCACTCGACCTCTATGAGGACGAATGCCTGCCGCAGGCGAGCTGCCTGATCCTCGATATCAGACTGCCCTTCACCAGCGGCCTGGACTTCCAGCAGAAACTGACTGACCGCGGCATCGTTGTTCCGATCATCTTCGTCACCGCCCATGGCGATATCCCGATGACCGTGCGTGCCATGAAAGCGGGAGCGGCAGACTTTCTTTCCAAGCCCTTCAGGGATCAGGATATCCTCGATTCCGTCGCTGCTGCGGTGCTGAAGCATCGGGAATTTTTAGGCTCTAGTAAGACCGAGGCCGATCTCAAATCCCGTTACACCTCGCTCTCCCCGCGCGAACAGCAGATCATGGCCATGGCGACAGCCGGTCTGATGAACAAGCAGATTGCCGGCGAACTGGGCCTAAGCGAGATCACCGTGAAAATCCACCGCGGCAAGGTCAGCCGCAAGATGAACGCGAAAACCTTCGCCGATCTGGTGAAGATGGCGGAATTGCTCGGTCTGTCGCACCGATAAGACATCGCAACACGCTTTGGAATAAGCCGAATAAACCCCCGTATAATTTAAACTCTCGTCTCCGGGGCGCATATTAGGGGCAAAGAGAAAGACCGGGATTTCCCGGAGATTGGTTCATTCCCGTTGAAAGCGCCTGTCATCATTGCCATCATCGACGACGAGGAAAACATTCGTCGCGGGATGAGCGGCCTATTGCGATCGCTGGGTTACGAAGCCCGCGCATTCGAATCCGCAGAAGCATTCCTGGCCACCACCGCAGCAACCGACTGTTCGTGCATCGTCTCCGACGTGCACATGGGCGGCATGAGCGGCATCGAGCTTTTCCAGACGCTTGCCACGCGCGGAAGCGAGGTTCCGTTCATCTTCGTCACCGCCTTCGCCGACGAGGTGGGACGGCTCGATCTCGGCAAGGAAACCCGCGTCCTGCCAAAACCTTTCAAGGTCGATATCCTCATAGATTGCATCGAGAAGGCAACCCAACCGACTACGTGAACATTCAAGGAAGAAGCGCATGTGCACGCATCATAACTTCATCCGGACCGTAATGCCGAAAACGCGCGGCTGCGAGGAATGCTTGCAACAGGGCATGACATGGGTTCACCTGCGCCTCTGCCGTGAATGCGGTCATGTCGGGTGCTGCGACCAGTCGGAAGGCAAGCACGCAACCGCCCATTTCAGGCACACGCGCCACCCGATCATCGAGGGCTACGATCCGCCGGAAGGCTGGGGATGGTGCTATATCGATGAAGAGATGGTCGATCTGCCCGACCAGACACAGCAGGTCGGCCCGATCCCGCGTTACGTTTGAGTGTTGAAAAGGCGAAAGCCGCGTTTCAGTGAACCGCGGCGAGATACTGATGGATCGCGGCAACCACCACCGATCCCTCTCCCACCGCGGATGCCACGCGCTTCACGGAACCGGCACGCACGTCCCCCACGGCAAAGATACCCGGCCTGCTGGCAGCATAGGGATGTCGTGTCATGTCGTCGGATGACAGACCGGTGCAGATAAAGCCATGGTCGTCGAGTTCCAGACAGCCGTCGAGCCAGTCGGTATTGGGCTCCGCACCGATCATCACGAACAGGTTGGAAGCGTCGCAGCGAGAGGCCTGACCGGTTGAGCGATCGATCCAGGTCACGGTTTCAAGCGCCTGCCCACCATCCAGTTCGGTAATCTCGCATCCCTCGCAAAGCGTTATATGCGGCGAGATCTTGATGCGCTGCACCAGATAGTCGGACATTGTTGCGGAAATCTGGCTGCGCACCAACATGTGGACATGACGCGCCGTTCGCGAGAGAAACACGGCTGCCTGCCCTGCGGAATTGCCGCCGCCAACTATGACAACCTCCTGCCCCGAGCAGATCTGCCCTTCCATGGCGGTTGCCGCATACTGGATGCCCCGCCCCTCGAACCGGGCGTAGTCTGGAACATCGAGCTTGCGATACCGCGCGCCGGTCGCAACCACCACCGTCTTCGTATTGACCGAACGGCCATCACTCAGGCCCACCACATAAGGCGAGTTTGAGCAATCGAGCGATGCGGCACGTCGCGACACGCAAAGCCGTGCGCCAAATTTCTGCGCCTGGATATGCGCCCGCCCCGCCAGCGCCAGTCCGGAAATACCGGTCGGGAAACCGAGATAGTTTTCGATCTTTGACGAGGTGCCGGCCTGGCCGCCTGGCGCCATGGTCTCAATCACCAGCGTCTTCAGCCCTTCCGAAGCGGCATAGACAGCCGAGGCAAGCCCGGCCGGTCCGGCGCCCAATACGACAACGTCGTAAAGCGCATTATCTTCCGGCGGCTCGAAAAGCCCCAGTTCATCGGCCAGCGTTTCGTTCATCGGCTGCTTGAGCACGCCATGATCCGGCGTGATCAGAGCCGGCAGTTCATCCGGGTCGATCCCGAACCTCTGCATGATCGCCGGCGCATTGGGATCGTTCACACCCATTACGGTCACGGGATAGAGATTGCGGATGAGGAACCGCTGTATGCCCAGAAGATCACCGCTTTCCGTGTGCCCGATGAGAATGCCGCCGCCGGTCGCGTGCCGCACGAAGCCTGCCCGGCGAAGAATGTAGGAACGGATGATCGTCTCACCGATATCCGGCTCGCCGGTAATCAGCGCCCGAAACTTCTCGTGGCACACACGAATGACCCGCGAGCCGGCAAGGCACAGGCCGGACAGGAGAATGCTGCGATGGGTGAACATGTTCTGCTCACCGCTGAACTGGCCTCGCTTATAGCTGTAGAGATGATGCCGGCCCTTGATCGGATCGTCGGCGAACATCTGCAACTCGCCATCCAGAACCAGAAGAAAATCGATCGAATGGTCACCGCGACGGAAGACATAGCGATCTTCCGCAACAAGCTCCTCCGTCCCGTAGGCGCGGATACGCTCGATCATCTCTTCGGTCAGTGAGGGGAAAGTCTGGGCCGGGCGGATCCACGGATCGGTGGGATCGACAGGAAGATCGGGCATGCAAAGCTCCCCACCATGAAATCAACCAAGGATTGCAGATTTTATCAATGAAAAGCCGGCATCCACAAACGGATGCCGGCAGCAGAGGGATTACTTGTTGGTGTCGCGCAGGATCTCGAACAGGAACCATGCGCGCTTTTCTGACTCGTCGATCCAGTTTTCGAGAAGGCTCGCGGTGCCCACATCATTGTGTTCGTCACAAACGTCGTGCAGCTCGCGCATGCCGGCGATGAGAGCCGCATTGTCCTCGCGCAGTTCCGCCAGCATTTCATGCGGATGGACGAAATCGGCATCATTGTCCTCGATGCGCTGTTTGCGGGAAATATCGCCGATCGAGCGCAGCGTATTGCCGCCGATCTTGCGGACGCGTTCGGCCAGCGGATCGGTCATGGCCAGAAGCTCGTCGCCGTGGTCATCGAGCATCAGATGGAAATCACGGAAATTCACGCCGGACATATGCCAGTGGAAATTCTTGGTCTTGAGGTAAAGCGCAAAGACATCCGCGAGCAGCGCGTTGGCCCCGCCGGAAATGTCCTTGGTTGCCTCGGCGCCAAGACCTGTCGGGGTCTTGAGATCTGCCGAGCGGCGAGATTTGGCTGTCTGTTCCATGATCATATCCTTCATTGAGATTTGAATTACGCGGTTCTGAACGACGCCGGCGGATCGCTTGCGGGAAACGTCTCGCGCAACGCCTCGTCGACATCCTCATCGGTCTCGACATGGGCTGCGGGCACCCTCGCAACGACGAGATCGAGCGGTTCGGGCAGGCTTTCGAGACCGTCACGCAGAACGTCTTCCGCGTCTTGACGCTTGTTCGTCATGTCATGCCTCCGATTTTGCTGCGAACACCCGCACCGTCACTTTCAAAAATGAAGCTGCGGCGTTTGCGTTCCACTGATGAGACAATATCGCTCTGCCTTGCCCGCGACTTGGACAAATCCATCCGCGCGAGCAATGCAGCCTGCTTTTCATTGGCAACCCAAACGAGACGGTGGCGTAATTTTGGACAATTCAGGATTATTTCAGAGAAGCATATCACGAAATTCTCCGATAGTCTGTCGCAAGAATGGGGCAATAGCGACCAGATCTGAATGGTCGACCGAGGGGACGGGGCTTGCAAAGCGACATGACGAATTGGATACGGCGAGCCGGGGAGCGTTCTGACACCGCGGGCCGCCACAGATATCGCGTGGCGTTCGGTATCGCCTCCGGGCTGGCCATCTTCGCCGTAGACACGTTCACCACTCTGGCAAGCGCAGTCGCCGTACTTTACGTGCTGGTAATCGTGCTCGCCGGCGATCTCGGCAGCAAACGCATCATCCGGGCGACCTCCGCCGTTTGCGCAATCCTTACCCTTATCAGCTTTGCCACCTCGCACGGACAGGATCTGGAATCCCAGGCGACGTTGCGCCTGCTGTTCAGCCTCGCCGCCAATATCGTGACGACACTTCTCCTGTTGCGACGCGTCGGTGACGAAGCGGCGCTGAAGGAAAGCGAGCATCGCTACCGGACAATCTTCGAAACGCTGGCTATCGCGATCTGGGAAAACGATTTTCGCCAGGTGAAGGCAGAACTCGACAAGCTGCACGAACGCGGCATCGTCGATATCCGCCTTTATCTGGCGGATCACCCTGACTTTGTCGTCAACATGCGCAAAGCCGTGCGGATTACCGACGTCAACCAGACAGCACTGAAGCTGATGGGCGTCCCCTCCAAGGAAGAATTCTTCCGCACGCTCGACGATTTTCTGCCCGACGACGATGGTGGCTTCGCGCATTTTCTCACTGGCATTTTCGAGGGCCAGACCGAATTCCAGTCGGAAACCATTGTGCGCAGCCAGGACGGTAGACTGATCCCGATCCTTGTCGCGCTCAGCTTTCCGAAAGATGGCTCCGGCTTCGACCGCATACAGGCAAGTGTCGTCGATATGACCGAACGCTACCAGTTTCAGGAAGCGCTGGAGACGTCGCGGCAGGAACTGGAACAAGCGTCCCGCGCCGCGATGATCGGCGAAATCTCCGCCTCGATTGCCCATGAGGTCAACCAGCCGCTATCTGCCATCATGACTTTCGTGCAGGCCGGTACGCGCTGGCTGAACCGGCAGCCGCCAGATATCGACGAAGCTAAGCTCGCGCTGCAGGATGCCGTAGTGGCGACCGAACATGCAGCCCAGGTAGTCAAGCGCGTGCGGATGCTGCTCGGAAAATCGAAATCAGAAGATACCGAAGTGACGGTCGATGCCGCGATCTCCGATGCCGTTCAGCTGAAACAGAAGGAACTTGCAACTGATGGGGTGCAGGTGAGCCTTTCGCTGATGGCGCAGGGCGGAACAATCCGAGGTGACCGTGTTCTGTTGCAGCAGGCTTTCCTGAACATCATATCCAACGCGATACACGCGATGGAGACGGCCGACGCACGCGCGCTTTCAATCCACAGCAGCCTTGCCGACGACGGCATCACCATACGCTTTACCGATAGCGGTGCGGGTCTAGGTTCAATCGCGCCGGAAACCCTGTTCAAGCCGTTCAACACGACCAAGCCGAACGGCATGGGTCTCGGCCTTGCAATGTGCCGCTCGATCATGATGGCGCATAGCGGCACGATCTCGATCCGCGACCGGATGGACGGACAAGGCGCGGTCGTCGAGGTCAGGCTGCCGCTCGCCGCAGACGAAGCGGTGCCGCTGACGGCGTGATGTCTACTGTTACACGTTTGAAGACGGCAGCTTTGCCACAGCCGCTTTCAGCGCCACGCCACTGACGCGGGTCTTCATCATGTCCTTGACCAGCGCGGCAATGATCTCGGCAGCCTCACGGATCGGCAGGCCGCCATCGCGAATATTGGAAACGCAGTTACGGCCGGAATCCGGGTTTCCCGATTTCGGACCATAGGTGATATAGGCTCCAAGACTGTCTGCGGCGGAAAGCCCCGGACGCTCCCCGACAAGCACGATCGTCAGCTTTGCCCCGAGCGCCTCCCCTGCGGGATCACCGAGCGCAACCCTCGCCTGATTGGCCATCACGATCGGCGCCGTCGAGAGGTTAAGCGCAGCAAGTTTCGGCACCAGCGCCTCGATCAACGGCACGGCATTGAGATCGACCGCGCTGGACGACAACCCGTCCGCCACGACAATCGCCACGTCATAGCCCTTGGACTTCCCCGCCTGCCTCAGCCGCTCGGCAGATTCTGGAGCGAGTAGCCGCCCCAGATCCGGCCGCCGTACATAGATGCTGCGATCAGGAGCCATGCTGTCGACCCCGATCACGGACAAGCCGATGCGGTTAAGCCGGTCGGTGAGCGACGCCCGGTCGACACTCGTCCAGACCGCTTCGCGTGCTCGTGCATGGTCAAGCAGAAAGGAAAGCTGCGCCTGCGTCGGAAGACCGGCGCCATGGCGACCGAGCGAAACGCGCGCGTCGGTCATCTCCCTGAGGTCCAGCGTCTTCTCGGCAGCAGAGGGTTCGATCACCTTTGCCATGTCAGGCTCCGATCAATGCGCTGCTGCGGACATAGTTGGAAAGCGCTGCCGGTTCACCGATCAATGCACCGTCGCGATCCGTCAGCCCGATCTCGGCAAGCCATTGTTCGAACTCGGGTGCCGGCGGCCTTTTCAGCGTCTCGCGGCAATAGACGGCATCGTGATGCGACAGGGACTGGTAGTTCAGCATGATATCGTCGGCACCCGGAACAGTGATGACGAAATTGACATTGGCCGCGCAGAGCAAGGTCAGCAGCGTATCCATGTCTTCCTGATCGGCATCGGCATGGTTGGTGTAGCAGACGTCGACGCCCATCGGCAGGCCCAGGAGCTTGCCGCAGAAATGATCCTCGATACCGGCGCGGATGATCTGCTTGCCGTTGAACAGATATTCCGGACCGATGAAACCGACGACCGTGTTGACGAGCAGCGGATCGAATTCGCGGGCGACCGCATAGGCGCGCACTTCCATCGTCTGCTGATCGACGCCGAAATGTGCGTCGGCGGACAAGGCCGCGCCCTGCCCCGTTTCGAAATACATCACGTTGGCGCCAGATTTTTCGGAAAAAGAGGGCATGCCGCGATTAAGCGAAAGTCCGGCCTCATGCGCTTCCTTCAGAAGTGAAAGATCGACGCCGAAACCGCGATTGGCCTTTTCCGATCCGGCCACCGACTGGAAGACCAGATCGACCGGCGCGCCTCGTTCGATCGCCTGGATTGCCGTCGTCACATGGCCGAGGCAACAGGTCTGGGTCGGGATCGCCAGTTTCTCACGCAACTCGTCAAGCAGAGAGACGATGCGGATATAGTCATCCGTAGCATCGGTCGCCGGATTGACGCCGATCACGGCATCACCCGACCCCATCAGCAGCCCGTCTATGGCTGACGCGATGATGCCGCGGCTATCATCGGTCGGATGGTTCGGCTGGTTGCGGGTGGAAAGCCGCCCCGCAAGCCCGATCGTGTTGCGGAAGCGGGTGACGACGCGGCGCTTGGCGGAAACCGCGATCATGTCCTGCAGCCGCATGATCTTTGATACGGCCGCGACCATTTCCGGTGTCAGCCCCCAGGTGACGGCCTCAAGCCGGTCATGCGTCGTTTCAGGCTTGAGCAGCCATTCGCGGAATTCGCCGACAGTGAGCGACGAGACAGTGGAAAAGGCTGCCGGATCATGCCGCTCGGCGATCAGCCGGGAAACCTCGTCATCATCCGACGGGATCAGTTCCTCGCCGAGAAATGCCTTCAACGGCAGATCGGCGAGCGCCATTTGGGCAGCCAGCCGCTCGACCGGCCCTTCCGCCGCAATGCCCGCCAGTTGATCACCGGAACGTTCCGGCGTCGCCTTTGCCAGCAGCGTCTTCAGGTCATCGAAGCGAAAGACAGTCTGCTCGATCGTCGTCTTGTAGGCCATGAAGGATCAACCCATTGAAAAAGCGCATGCAGTCGGCCTCCCTTGGAAAACTTCACTTCCTCCAAAGCTCTGTCTTCCATCCCGATTAAGCACGACAAACACGTCGTTTTTCAAGATCAAACTTGATCCATCACAACGCAGACATGCTTGACCTGAGGGCGCAGTCCAATATCTACGCCGCATGGATTCTCAAGGCACCCCAGACACGTCCCGTTTCGATATCAACGCGTTGCGGGCATCGATCCGCCGCATAGCCAGGGGCCGCGATAGCTGGGCCTTGCGCTGGCAGGCTTTGCTTGCCTTTATCGACATCTGCATCCTGGCTTTCTTTGTGCTCGGCCCCTACCTGCGCGACGGGCCCTCATACCTGATCATAGACTACATGATTGCCGTCTGGGTCGGTGCAGAACTGATAGCGCGTTCGCTTGCCGCCCCGTCCTTCAGCCGCTTCCTGAAAATGCCGATGACCTGGGTCGACCTCGTCATTCTGGCAACCCTGCTTTTTCCCGACACGCTCTTCAACTTCGCCTTCCTGCGCGTCATGCGCATATGGGCGATCGGCAGAAGCCCGCTTCTGAAGGAAATCATGCGCCGTTTCGGCTGCCTGCATCTGGAAGACGTAACACGCGCCTGCCTGAACTTCGCAGTCTTCCTCTTCATGGTGACGGGCTTCGTCTACACGACTTTTTTTTACGACCGCCCAACCGCGGAAGGTTTCGTCGACGCGCTTTATTTCACCGTGGCGACCATCACCACCACCGGATTCGGCGACATCACGCTTCCCGGCACGCTCGGCAAGCTGACCTCCGTCTTCACCATGATCATCGGCATTTCGCTCTTCGTCCGGCTGGCCCAGACGATCGTGCGGCCGCACAAGGTCCGCTTTCCCTGTACGGAATGCGGACTGCAGCGGCATGACGCCGATGCCGTGCATTGCAAGGCCTGCGGTCACCTTTTGAACATTCCGGATGAAGGCGACTGAGGGGATAAATAGCGTCTTCCGATGACGTGATGATTGGCCTTATCTGTCGTATATCGGACAGGGCAACGACACGAACTGTCGCTAATCTCCCCTGCAGAGTCAGGAGACGGCAATGGCAGAATTTCCAACGAAGGCAAACGTGGTCATCATCGGTCTGGGCGGCATCGTCGGCGCCTCGATCGCCCACCATCTGGTGGAACGCGGCTGGGACGATATTGTCGGCATCGACAAATCCGGTATCCCGACAGATATCGGCTCGACCGCCCATGCATCGGATTTCTGCTACACGACCAGCCACGATTATCTCTCCGTCTGGACGACGCAATATTCCATCGATTTCTACGAGAAGATGGGCCACTACGCCCGTATCGGCGGCCTTGAAGTTGCCCGGACCGGCGATGATCTCTGGATGGCAGAGATCAAGCGCAAGCTGACCTCGGCAAAAGCTTTCGGCACACGCGCCCATTACGTCTCGCCCGCCGAGATCAAGGAACTATTCCCGCTGATCGAAGAGGATCAGGTACAGGGCGGCATGTTCGACCCCGATGCCGGCCTTGTCATTCCCCGCTCACAGACTGTTGCCGGCAAGCTGGTCGATGCCGCCGAGAAGGCCGGCAAGCTGAAAGTCTTCGGCAATACGCCTGCAACCTCGCTGATCGTCGAAAACGGCCGCATCAAGGGTGTCGTCACCCATCGCGGCACGATCATGGCCGATCATGTCATCGTCTGCGCCGGCATCTGGGGCCGCCTGATCGCCGAAATGGTCGGCGAAGACCTTCCGGTCATGCCGGTCGACCATCCGCTGACGTTCTTCGGCCCCTATAACGAGTTCGCAGGCACTGGCAAGGAGATCGGTTATCCGCTGCTGCGCGACCAGGGCAACTCCGCCTATATGCGCGACACGGGCGACCCGAACACCACGGAAGGCGGCCAGATCGAATGGGGTTACTACGAGACCGACAATCCGCGTCTCTGCCACCCGCGCGACATTCTGGAAAAGCATGAGGCTCGCCTTTCGCCCTCGCAGCGCGACCTCGACATGGAGCAGATCCTGACGCCGCTGGAAAAGGCGATGGAGCTGACCCCGATCCTCGGCGAACTCGGCTATAACGAAGGCCATTCCTTCAACGGCCTGCTGCAGGTTTCCGCCGCCGGTGGCCCGTCCTGCGGCGAAAGCCAGAAGGTGCGCGGTCTCTGGTACTGCGTCGCCATCTGGGTGAAAGACGGCCCCGGTTACGGCAAGCTGATCGCCGACTGGATGACGGATGGGCGAACGGAGGTCGACCACAATTCGATCGACTATTCCCGTTTCTATCCGCACCAGCTGACGGAAGAGTTCATCGAGGGCCGCACCCGCGAAGCCGCCCAGAAAATCTACTTCCCGGCCGTGCATCCGCGCGAACCTTACGCGACTGGCCGCGGGGCCAAGAAGTCACCCTTTTACGAGCGCGAGAAAGAGCTTGGCGGCTATTTCATGGAACTCGGCGGCTGGGAACGGGCCCATGGCTATGCCGCCAACGAGCATCTTCTGGAGAAATATGCCAATCAGGTTCCGGTGCGCGAAAACGAATGGGACAACCGCCATTTCTGGCGCGTCTCCAATGCCGAACATCTGGCGATGAGCGAGAACTGCGGCATCGTCAATCTCAGCCACTTCCACATGGTCGACATCGAAGGTCCTGACCACGTCGAGCTCCTGGAATGGCTCTGCGCGGCCAAGATCGGCGGCGATGCCAATATCGGCAAGGGCATCTACACCCACTTCCTCGACGACGAAGGCATGGTGCGGGCAGACTTCACCGTGTTCCGCATGGCGGACCGCTGCCGTCTGGTGAACGGCGCCGATGCCGGTCCGCGCGATTTCCATTACATGAAGCGCGTGGCCGAAGATCGCGGTCTCGACGTGACGATCACCGACGTCTCGGAAAAACTCATCACTATCGGCATATGGGGGCCGAACGCCCGCGACACGCTGAAGAAGGTTGTTGCAGACCCGGCCGGTCTCGACATCGAGAACTTCGCCTTTGCCGCCATCAAGCCGATCGAGATCGCCGGCAAGCCTGTCACCGCCTTCCGCATTTCCTATGTCGGCGAACAGGGCTGGGAACTGCATATGAGATACGAGGACGGTCTTGCCATCTGGGATGCGCTACGCGCCACCGGCGTCATGGCCTTCGGCGTCGAGACCTATGCCAACTCCCGTCGCATGGAAAAATCCCTGCGCCTGCAGAACGGAGATCTTCTGACCCAGTACAATCTGATCGAGGCAGATCTGGCCCGTCCGAAAGTCAAGGAAGCGGATTTCCGCGGCAAGGAAAAACACCTCGAATACAAGGCTCGCGAACACCAACCGGCAATGCTCTGCACGCTGGTGATGACCGACAACACCGATGCGAACGGCGTCAAGCGCTACCCGGTCGGCTCCATGCCAGTGATAGACCCGGAGACGGGCAAGACGCTGGTGGATGAGCTGGGCCGCATCTCCTATACAACCTCCGTCGCCTACGGCCCGACGATCGGCAAGAACATCGCGCTTGCTTATCTTCCCCACGATTACTGTCAGGTCGGTCGCAAGCTCACGGTGAACTATTTCAACGAGGATTTCCCGGTTGAAGTGGCGGCGGTTGGTTACAAGCCGCTCTATGACCCGGAGAATCTGAAGCCGAGGACGTAACCCCTCCGGATCCCTCATCCCTGTGCTTGTCACAGGGATCCAGCAGCGTCGCGTCTGCGACGCGGGAGAGTATTTCCACACGAAGGACTTCGCGTGGCTGGCTTCCTGTGACAAGCACAGGAATGAGGGTCGTGGGTGTCCCACCCTCGCCAAAGGCCCGCTCACAGAAACCAACCTCAAGCGCTCTGACGACGCCCCACCTCGGCATCACCCGCCAACTCCCCGGCAATCTCTTGCGCCACCTTCTTCGCCTGGTTGCGGATATCCGGCACGGCGGTGATTTCCCAGAACTGGCCGGCGGTCAATGCGCCGACAGCATAGAGCCTCTGCCTCACCGTTCCATCCGGGCAACAGATCCGCGAGCGTGCATCGACGCTCACACCGAGGCCGAGCCTGTCCATGCCGATCACCGACGTCTCGCACATCTGCTGCAACAGCGGCGAATGGGCGATGCCCGCGCGCTCCATGCCGGTACAGTTGACGATCCAGTCGACGGCGATCTCCTGCGTATCGGCGGTCCCCCGCTTGCGAAAACGAATGCCGATCCGGCCGTCTGTTTCCCTGATCTCGCGAATGAAACCGGCATGAACCGTCACCGTTCCGGCATCGATCAGCGGCTCGAAACGCGACCAGACCGGCGGGGCAAGCCGGTGCCGGTGGATGTTCCACCAGGCGAGCGCATGGCGCATGAAGCGGGACCGTTGTGCGTCGTTCAGCTCCTGCCAGAGTTGCTGCGTACGATGCCTCAACCCGTCCATCAGCCCGCGCCAATCGGCTCCGTCCCGCACCTGCGCGCGGAAACCGGCGAGAATGTCGCTGATCTCGCGGCCTGTCTCAGGCAGTCGAGGTTCGACCGGCTCTGGCTTGATCGTGCTGTGTGGATGAGGGATCAGGCCACGCCGCGAAATCACGTGGATCCTGCCGCGATGCCCGTGCGAGCGCAGCGACAGGACCTGATCGACCATCGTCAGGCCGGAACCCAGAATACAGATATCGTCATCCGGTTTGACGGACGAGAGCCAGCCGAGCCGCCATGGGTTCTGCACGATGCGGCGCTGCATATTTTCCGGCACGAGATCAGACGCAATAGGCATTTCCGCATTGCCGACACCCAGGCAGAGCGCGACATTTCTTGCCCGCAGCACCGTGTCATTGTCGAGATGGAATTCGACATCCGTTTCACCCGGCATCATGCAGGCGGTTGCCTTGGCCTTGATGAAATCGACGGCGACGCGATCATCCCGGCGGCGCAAAAGCGAGGCGAGCCTGTCCCTGAGATAAAGCCCATAGTCACCGCGCGCGGCAAAATAATCGCCGACCGGCTTGCGCCCCTTTTCTTTCAGCCAGTTGAGGAAATCCTCCGGTTCATCCGGAAAGGCGCTCATCCGCGCGGCAGGGACATTCAGGCGATGCAGATAGAACTCGCTGCGATAGGCCGTGCCGCGGCCAAAGCCCGGATCATCGCCAATAATCGCAATCGAACGCTCTGGCCCAAGCTGGCGCAGAAGATTGATTGTCAGCGCAATGGCTGAAAAACCGGAACCGACAACAGCGACGTCATAGATCAAGGGCCAACTCCTGCTCTATTTCGGAAAGCCGGTCGCCGTCCCCACGGCGTCCGATATCACTACCAAACTAGTCGGGATTGAATATCTGTAAAGCCCTCGTTTCTTTCAGCCACAGGTGATGCTCGGTTGAATGAACGGAAAAGCCGCGACATGTCTCCATGCCGCGGCTCCAATTTCGACGCAGTTCGGATCGATCAATCCGGCAACGCGTAGGCGATCACGTAGTCGCCGCGATCGGGCGACTGGCGAGCGCCGCCGGCCGAGATGACGATATACTGCTTGCCCGTCTTCGGCGACTTGTAGGTAATCGGCGTAGCCTGGCTGCCGACCGGCATGCGAGCCTTCCAGATTTCCTTGCCGGTCGCGCTATCAAAGGCGCGCAGATAATAGTCCTGCGTGGCTGCGAAGAAGACGAGACCGCCCTGGGTAGCGAGCGAGCCGCCGATCGTCGGCATACCGATCGGGATCGGAACGCCCATCTTGATACCGAACGGGCCGGTGTCTTCGACGGTGCCGAGCGGCACCTGCCACTTGATCTTCTGGCTATTCATGTCGATTGCCGTCAGCGAACCGAAAGGCGGCTCCTGGCAAGGGATGCCGAGTGCCGAGAGAAAACGGTTTTTGTCGACCGCATAGGGCGTGCCCTTCATCGGCACGACGCCCATGACGGTATTGGTGGCTTCCGAACCGCTGCTGACAGCTTCGGTCGGGGCCGCTTCCTTCATCTGTATCCACAGGCCAAGACGCATGTCGTTGACGAATATGGTGTTCGTCACCGGGTCGGTGGAGAAACCGCCCCAGTTCATGCCGCCGAGCGATCCCGGGAAGTTGAGCGCCAAGTCTGTACCCGGAACCGTGTAGACGCCATCATAACGCATGCCCTTGAAGGCGATACGGCACAACAGCTGGTCGAACGGCGTTGCACCCCACATGTCGCTTTCGGTCAGCGTCTGAGCGCCGATCTGCGGCATGCCGACCGAGAGCTTCTGGGTCGGTGCATAGGGTTCGTTCGGGATCTTGCCCGGCTTGACCGGCACATCGGCGACTTCCGTCAGCGGCTGGCCGGTGGCGCGGTCGAGAACCCAGATCTGTCCGGCCTTGGTACCGAAGGTGAGCGCAGGAACCGTGGAACCATCCTTTTTCTTGAAGTCGAAGAAAGAGGGCTGCATCGGCACGTCGAAGTCCCAGAGGTCGTTGTGAACCGTCTGGTAGACCCACTTTTCACGACCGGTCGTGGCGTCGAGCGCCAGCATCGAGGCACCGTATTTGTGGTCGAGATCGGTGCGGGTGGCACCGTAAAGATCGACCGACGGGCTGCCGACCGGCAGGAATACCGTGTTGGAAGCCTCGTCATAGGACATGGCTGCCCAGACATTTGGCGTCGAGCGCGTATAGGTCTGGCCTTCCGGCGGCAGCTTGGTGATTTCCGGATTGCCCGGATCGAAAGCCCAGCGCAGTTCGCCGGTGATCACGTCGAAGCCGCGCATGACGCCGCCCGGCATATCGACCTGGACGTTGTCAGCGATACGTCCGCCGACAACGACGGTGGTGCCGGCAAGCGTCGGAGCAGAGGTGAGCACATATTGCGGATCAGGCGCATTGCCCATGCCGATCTTCAGATCGACGCGGCCATTGGTGCCGAAATCCGGGCAAAATGCGCCGGTATCGGCATCGAGCGCGATCAGTTCGGCATTGATCGTGTTCATCAGCAGGCGGCGCTGGCACAGCGCACCCTCGGCAACCATTACCGGCGTAACCGGCGTCGAACCATCTACGGTCGGCTGTACGAGCGGATGAGCGGCGTCGAAATAGGCGAGACCGCGGCACCGCATCCAGACGGAAGACTTCGAGTTGATCTCGTTCTTCCAGATCTCCTTGCCGGTATCGGCGTCGACCGCGATGACATTGTTGTGCGGCGTGCACAGGAATACGCGGTCGCCGACCTGCAAAGGTGTCTGCTGGTCTTCCGCACCGCCGCCGCCGGGGCTGATCGGGGTGTCACCGGTGTGGTAGGTCCAGGCAACCGTCAGGTCCTTGACGTTGTCGCGGGTAATCTGGTCGAGTGCTGCAAAACGTGAGCCGCCGGCCGTATTGCCATAGGCTTCCCAGTTCTTCTGCTCCTTGGCCGGATCAACCGGAGTAAGCGGCGCAGGCGTGCCGGAGAAAGCAACGGTCGGGTGCGGCACCATCATGCCGGCGAAACCAGCAACCGAGGCAACGGCGAGAATGGCGGCAACTACGAAGGACGGCAGGTAGGCGGGCGTCCTGCCGGCGGCCTTGCGCAAAAGCGGGAAGCTCAGCGCGATCACCGTTGCACCGACGCCGAAGGCAAGCAGACGCGAAATCAATGGCCAGAAATCAAGACCCGCGTCCCAAATCGCCCACACGACGGTGGCGATGGTGACGAGGCCGAACAGCAATGCACCTGCTGGCTTGCGAAGAATGACAAGTACACCGGCAATAACGATCGCAATGCCGGCAAGGACGAAGTACCAGCTGCCGCCGAGCATGACGAGCTTACCGCCAGCAATAGCGAAAAACAGGCCCGCAAGGGCGAGAACGGCACCGAGGACGAAAAGCCAGGTCTTGGCTATCGCGGACAGGGCACCCTTTGAGGTTTCCATTTGGGTCTCTAGCTCCAGTAGTGGGTTCGACAGTGTCGACAGTCAAAGGCCACAGCGTTGCCGTCAGGAGCGGAGAAGGTCGTCAAACGCATACCGTGCTTCTGTCGAAGAAACGCATGCGGCAAGCCGAGCCAAAAGCAATCGGCGGGTCGGAGGCGTCCCATTCGAGGACTTTGAGATCACTTGCCACGCCCTCCCCGCGCGCCAGCGGCAGGCATGCATGCCTGCAACTGCGGTATAACGTCGCCTGCGACAAAATTGCAAGTAAATGTATGTACTATTGCGTATATAATCTGTTCAGCGATTTTGAACGACATTCAATCTATTGTTAATGATGAATTTCGAGTGCGATTAGGATAAACGTTACGATCAAAGGCCGGTAGATATTTGGCCGTCTCGGTATCGTCTAAAGATGTTCGACGATGTAAAAGCTGCGCAGCGTCCGCGCTTCCCGCTTCACGATGCGCAACGGCCCGTCCATTTCAAGTAGCGCATTCAGCTCTCTCAGCACCAGGGCATGCGCAACCCCGAGAAGCCGCGCGAAGGAACGACTGTCGAGGGCAATACCTTGTTCGGCCGCAACGATGAGCGCCGCCTGCAGCGATGTCAGCCGCGGATCCATCGCCTGACGCTCCGCGACAAGGGAGAGAAACCGCTCGGGCGGATCGCACTCCTCGCTCACGCCGCCTCGCGCTTGCGGAACGACACCAGGATCGACTTGGAGGTCGGCGTATCGCTTTCCTCTCCTGCGCTGCCCAGCGGCACGAGCACGTTCAGCTCCGGATAATAACCAGCGATACTGCCGCGCGGGATGTCATAGGGCACGAAACGGAAATCCTCCGCCACACGGGAAATCCCGTCATCGTAGTCGGTCACGACATCCATCCGGTCGCCCGCCTCGGCACCGATATCCTTCAGGTCTTCAGGGTGGATGAAGATCACCTGCCGCTCGCCATAAACACCGCGATACCGATCATCGAGACCGTAAACGGTGGTGTTGTACTGGTCATGCGAACGAAACGTCTGCAAGGCGAAACGTCCGCCGCCCTTGCGGGCACGCTGATGCACGGTCTCCTGCGGCAGCGCGACGGCAGCAAATGATGCCTTACCCGCCAGCGTATTCCATTCGCGATGGGAGGCCGCGTTGCCCAGATGGAAACCACGCGGCTTGCGGACACGCGCATTGAAATTCTCAAAACCCGGAATGGTTGCCTCGATATGATCGCGTATGAGATCGTAATCATCTGCGAGCGCTGCCCAGCGCACGACATCTGTGCCGACTGTGGCTTCGGCAATGCCGGCGATGATGCCGACTTCGGAGAGAAGATGCGGCGAGGCGGGACGATTGATACCCGCCGAGCCATGCACCATGCTCATCGAATCCTCGACCGTGACGAGTTGGGAATTGCCGAGCGAATTCAAATCCATCTCGGTGCGACCCAAGCAGGGCAGGATATAGGAGACCTCGCCGGGCATCAGATGCGAGTGATTGGGCTTCGTCGCGATATTGACCGTGAGCTTCATGGCACCCAGCGCCGTCTCCACCAGCCCGCTATCGGGCGTCGCACGGGCAAAATTGCCGCCGAGCCCGATAAAGGCCTGCGCTGAACCATCGAGCATCGCGCCGATCGCGGCCAGAACGTTATGTCCATCGGCCCGAGGAACGTTGAAAGCGAAGTGTTTTTCCAGCGCATCGAGGAAAGCGGCAGGTGGTTTTTCGTTGATGCCGACCGTGCGGTCGCCCTGCACGTTGGAATGGCCGCGTACCGGGCAGAGTCCCGCGCCTTGCCTGCCGATATTTCCACGCAGGAACATGAAATTGGAAATCTCGCGGATCGTCGCCACCGAATGGACATGCTGGGTCACGCCCATCGCCCAGGTGCAGATCACCTTTTCGGCCTTGATATAGACGGCCGCCGCCCGCTCGATCTCGGCGCGGGAAAGCCCCGACTGGTCCTCGATCTCGGCCCAGCCCGTCGCATCGACCGCAGCGCGATATTCGGCGAAACCGTCGCAATGTTCGGCGATGAAGGCATGGTCGAGAACCGATGGTTCACCGGCTGCAATCGCGGAATCCTCCGAGGCAAGCACCGCCTTTGCCATGCCACGCACCGCCGCCATGTCGCCGCCGAGGCGCGGCTGGTAATAATGGCTGGCAATGTCGGTCGAGCCGCCGCGCAGCATCTCAATCTTGTCCTGCGGATCGGAAAAGCGCTCCAGACCTTTTTCACGGATCGGGTTGAATACGACGATATCGGCTCCACGCATGGCCGCCCGGCGCAGATCGCCCAGCATGCGCGGATGGTTGGTGCCGGGGTTCTGGCCGATGACGAAGATCGCATCCGCCTTTTCGAAATCCTCCAGCAGAACCGTGCCCTTGCCGACGCCGATCGCCTGTTTCAGCGCGACACCACTCGCCTCGTGGCACATGTTCGAGCAATCAGGAAAATTGTTGGTGCCATAGATGCGCACGAACAACTGGTAGAGATAGGCCGCCTCGTTGCTGGCCCGACCGGAGGTGTAGAATTCCGCCCGGTCGGGGCTATCGAGGCCTTTGAGAATGCCGCCGATCTCGGCAAAGGCATCCTCCCAGGCAACGGGCAGATATCGATCGCTCGCCGCGTCATAGCGCATTGGATGGGTAAGGCGGCCGTTGAGTTCGAGCTCGTAATCGCTCAGTTTGCGCAGTTCCGAGACCGTGTTGGCCGCAAAGAATGCAGGCGTGGCTCGCTTTTCAGTCGCCTCCCAGGAAACGGCCTTCACCCCGTTTTCGCAGAATTCGAATGACGAACCGTGCTCTGGATCACCCCAGGCGCAGCCGGGGCAATCAAAACCGTCCGGCTGGTTTGCCTTCAACATGGTGCGGGCGCCTGAGAGCGGCGATCCACTTTCGAGAAGCCGCTTGCCGCAGCTCTTCAGTGCACCCCAGCCGCCAGCGGCCGAGGACTTCTTGCCAATAAATGATGCAGTCATGACGGATGCTATTGACGATCGTCAATAGCGCTTCAAGCCGACTGTTCATATGGCTCGATAGATAAAACCTATCAGGAGCCCGTTTCACCGCACCCGGGGTATAGTGCAGGCCTCTCCGCCACCAAAAATACGTGAGCGACTGAGAAACCGCTTCTCCCGACCATTGTCGAGCGAAAACATTCCGCCCCTGCCCGGCACGACATCAAGGATCAATTGCGTATGCTTCCACGCCTCGAACTGGCTGCCGCTGATATAGACCGGCACGCCGCCTATCTCGCCCAGCTTCACGTCGTGATCCCCGATGATGAAATCATCCGCCGGATAACACATCGGCGAGGACCCGTCGCAGCAACCGCCGGACTGGTGGAAAAGGATTTCCGGATAGTCCTGCCTTATCTCGGCGATAAGATCGAGCGCCGCATCGGTCGCGGTGACGCGCGGCTCGCCATTGACATGCGTATTCATAGTTTCTCCTCCCGGGCCTCTCCTCCCAAAGTCCGATTGATGCTCACGTGATGAGCTGAATGAAGTCTATCACGATTGCCATGAAAACACCCGAGATAGTCATGGCCAAGCCGCAGAGAAACACTTTGCTTGCCCGGTCATAGACCCGCTGCTGCAATGAATCGTGCCGCAGGAAAATCACCAGAGAACTCCCCTGCGTGATGATCCCGGCAGACAACAGAAGCATCGTCGGCAGATCGATCAGCATCCATGGGATCGGGTTTTGAGCCCATTGGCTGAGAAAGGTGAGTGAGAACGAGAGAATGATCCCGACAACGGTCAAGGTGCCGTTGCGGAAGAGCATTTCGACCAGCGGTTCATTTTCATTCGACATCGCGGAATATCTCGGCTGCCGGATCCTGACTCCGTATCGAATAGTCCTTTCGCGAAAATTTCAAGGCCGGTTGATAGACGAGAAAGCCGGGCAGAGGCATCACGCCCCTGTCCGGCTTCGGCTTGGATCAGAAGAAGCCGAGCTTCTTCGGGCTGTAGCTCACCAGCATGTTCTTGGTCTGCTGGTAATGGTCGAGCATCATCTTGTGCGTCTCGCGACCGATGCCGGACTGCTTGTAGCCACCGAAGGCCGCATGCGCCGGATAAGCGTGATAGCAATTGGTCCACACGCGACCGGCCTGGATTTCGCGGCCGAAGCGATAGGCCCGGTTGCCATCACGCGTCCACACGCCAGCGCCGAGGCCATAGAGTGTGTCGTTGGCGATTTCGAGCGCTTCGGCATCGGTCTTGAACTTGGCCACAGATACAACCGGCCCGAAGATTTCTTCCTGGAACACACGCATCTTGTTATGCCCGGCAAAGATGGTCGGCTTGATGTAGTAGCCGTTCGCCAGCTCACCGCCGAGATCGTTGCGATCGCCACCGGTCAGCACTTCAGCGCCTTCCTGCTTGCCGATATCGAGATAGGAGAGGATCTTCTCCATCTGCTCGCTGGATGCCTGCGCGCCGATCATCGTGGCGCTATCGAGCGGGTTACCCTGTACTATGGCTTCCACGCGCTTGACCGCCCGCTCCATGAACCGGTCGTAGATGCTCTCATGCACCAGCGCACGGCTGGGGCATGTGCAGACCTCGCCCTGGTTGAGCGCAAACATCGCAAAGCCTTCCAGCGCCTTGTCGAGGAAATCGTCATCCTCTTTCGCCACGTCGGCAAAGAAGATGTTCGGCGACTTGCCACCGAGTTCGAGCGTCACCGGAATAAGGTTTTGGCTGGCATATTGCATGATCAGCCGGCCTGTCGTCGTCTCGCCGGTAAAGGCGATCTTGGCGATGCGCGGGCTGGATGCCAGTGGCTTGCCGGCCTCAAGACCGAAACCGTTGACGATGTTCAATACCCCCGGAGGCAGGAGATCGCCGATGATTTCGGCCCAGACGAGCAGCGAGGCAGGCGTCTGTTCCGCCGGTTTGATGACGACGCAGTTGCCAGCGGCAAGCGCCGGCGCCAGTTTCCAGGCGGCCATCAGGATCGGAAAATTCCATGGAATGATCTGGCCGACGACGCCGAGTGGTTCATGGAAATGATAGGCGACGGTATCGTTGTCGATCTCGCCGATCGAGCCTTCCTGGGCACGGATGCAGGACGCGAAATAACGGAAATGGTCGATGGCAAGAGGAATGTCGGCCGCCATGGTTTCGCGGATCGGCTTGCCATTATCCCAGGTTTCGGCCTGGGCCAGCACTTCCAGCTTGTCCTCCATCCGCTGGGCGATCTTCATCAGGATGTTGGAGCGCTCGGCCGGCGCGGTGCGGCCCCATTTATCCTTGGCGGCATGGGCGGCATCGAGCGCGGCGTTGATATCCTTCTCGTCCGAACGCGGAATTTCACACAACTTGCCGCCTGTGACGGGCGTGATGTTGTCGAAATATTTGCCGCCGATCGGCTCCCTCCACTCGCCGCCGATATAGTTGCCGTATTTCAGCTTGAACGGCGATTCGACGATTTTCTGATGCAGCATGTCATCCTCCCATGATGAGCTGGCCTCCCGGTTCGTGCCCGGGCTGGAAGGGAATCTGCGTCGTCCCGTTCTTGACGAAAAGCAGGCTGCGACCATATGGCGGCGCACACTGTCGCACCCTTGCTACAGTGAAGCGCCGCAAACCATGCGGCAGCGCAACAGAATGCGATTTACCTCAGTGGAGACCGAAACGGTTCATCTTGCGGTGGAGCGTTGCCCGGCTCATGCCGAGCGCAATTGCTGCCTGCGAGACATTGCCGTTGGCGCGCGACAGCGCGCGCATCAGCGCCGCACGCTCCGCTTCGACCAGATCCTGACGATCGCCCGCCCGGTTCTCATCTAGAGCATCGGCCGCGGGGATGCCGGCAGCGATACGGGTATCATCGAGCGCAAGAGCCAGACGCGCAGCGCGCGTCGCACCGATAACGAGATCGTTGCGATCAACCGCGAGAAGCGCCGCCGCCGCATGCGCGGCTTGCGGCACGATCAGGAAACGGGCGCCGGGAAAGGCGGAGCGGAACAGGTTGAGCTCGATCCTGAGCGCCGCGTCGCGAACCGTCTGCGAAAGGATCGACAGCATCATTTCATTGACGTCGTCTCGGCATGTGGAAATGTCGAGCGCCGCTGCCACCTCGCCGCGATGATCGCGGATCGGGGCAGTAGTGCAGCAAAGCCCGGTATTTGAAGAGAAAAAATGCTGGTCACGAAAGATGGAGACTGCCCGCTCGTCGGCCAGCGCCGTGCCGATACCATTGGTCCCGATACTGGCCTCGGTCCAGACCGCCGCCGTCCACAGTCCGAGATCGTGAAAGGCGCGGTCATCGCCGGCTGTGCCGCGCCGTTCCAGCGCGACACCGTTCCGATCGGTCAGGAGCAGGCAACAGCCCGACCTGCCGACGGTCGAAAACAGCTTGTCCATTTCCTCGCGCGCCTCGACGATCAGCCGATCCGAAGCCTGCCTTGTCTGGCGAAATTCGCTTTCGGTCAGCCGTTCGGGCGCACGTTCCTGCTCGGGCGCAAGATGGTGCATGACCATACAGCGCCGCCACGAAGCGACGACAGGCGAGCTCGCCGCAGCGGATTGGGCCGAGGCGTAAACCTCGTCCGCATGCAGGGAAACCGGATGCATGGGCTCCTCCCGGGCCAATTCTTTCATCAAGTTTCGCTAAAAAGCCGGTGCTTTGCAATCGTCAAGCAGGTGACCAACGAACTATTTATCGAAATACCACATGTGCCTTTCACGCAGCCTGTCGTGTCGAAAGCTCGCGTCTGGCAAAGGGTGCAAAGGCGTGCCGCACCCGCAGGATCGTTTCTGGCTCGGCCGACACCAATGGCAGGCGAACATCGGCCGGTGACTGGTGCAGGAAGAATTGAGCCTCTTTCAGCGCCGCCACATCATCCCCGCCAACAGACCTCGACGCGACGGACATGGCCTGCAGCAGAGAATCGCAGCCTCTGCCACGCTCCGCCATTGCCACCATGGTCTGCACCGGAGATGGGATGATGTTGGCCAAAGCCGACAAAGCCCCGTGCCCACCCATATCCAGGAACTCCATCAACTGCCTGTCGTCTCTCGAAAGATGCATGAACCGTTCCCTGAGCGATGCCGGCACGGCGGCGAAATGTTCGAGACGCCCGGCGCCATGGCATATGCCGACGACAAGATCGATCTCAGCCAGCGCGTCCGCCAGCGCCGGGCCATAGTCTTTTGCCGTACGCCCCGGATCGTCATCGACAAGAACAGGGATACCGACTGCAGCAGCAATTTCGCGAAAGTGATTGATGACGCCCTTCAGCGTCGGCTTCGAATAATACGGTACCGTCACCAGCAAGGCATCGGCGCCGAGTTCTTCGGCGCGGCGGCATCGCTCGACGGTTTCGGCCGTGCAGTTCGTACCGGTCGCTGCGACGATGCTCAGATGCGGCCCGCCGCGTGAAACAGCAGTTTTGATCAGGCTTTGCCATTCATCCGAACCGAGCACCGGCCCCTCGCCGATAACGTCGCACACGACAATTCCATCCACTCCGGCGATGATCTGACGATCGATTGCCGCCTCGAATTCCGGGAGATCGACCCGGCCTTCGCTGAAGGGGGTAAAAAGGGGTGTGTAAGTTTGACGCCTTGCACGAAGGAAGGGTGTCATGGTTTGGCTCCTGTTTTTAACGGAAACCAACATTGCTCCACACGCATAGGATTTCGATATGTGGGGAGAGACTATGACATCAAAGTCTTATATACATCCATTTGCCTTCACCGCGGCGATGCACCATATTCCGCGCCAGACATATAAATTGAACGACACCTTGGCCCTGCGCCTGGAGACTCTATGACCGCATCGCATGCCGCTGATTCCGAGCAATCTTCGGAAACTCGCAAATTCCTTGTGTTGCTGATTGGGTCTATCGGGGTCGTCTATGGTGACATCGGGACGAGCCCGCTTTACGCCTTCCGCGAGGCCTTGCGTCCGTTTGCGGCCAACGGCATTCAGGACGAGCACGTTATCGGACTGATTTCCTTGATGGTCTGGACGCTGACCATCATCGTCACCTTTAAATATGTCCTTTTCCTGCTGCGCGCCGACAATGATGGTGAAGGCGGCACGCTATCGCTTCTGGCGCTGCTGATGAAGAAGACCGGAGGCTATATGCCGGTTCTGTTCTTCGCCGGCCTGATCGGCTCGGCGCTGTTCATCGGCGACGCGATGATTACGCCAGCACTCTCGGTCATGTCCGCGCTCGAAGGTATGAAGCTCATCACTCCAGCCTTCTCGGATTACGTCCTTCCGCTCTCCGCCGCCATCATGGTCTGTCTGTTCATGGTGCAGTCGAAGGGGACAGCGGCGGTCATGAAGTTCTTCGGGCCGATCACTGTTGTCTGGTTCCTGGCAATGGCCTGGGGCGGCCTCATCCATATCGGCGACGACTGGACAATCTTGCAGGCGCTCAATCCGGTGAATGCGCTGTGGTTCATTACCCATGCGGGCTGGGCGGGCCTGATCGTGCTCGGCGCCGTATTTCTGACGGTTACCGGCGCGGAAGCGCTTTACGCCGATCTCGGGCATTTCGGCCGCAAGCCGATCAGTGTCGCCTGGTTCATCCTGGTCTTTCCGGCGCTGGCGCTGAACTATCTCGGCCAGGGCGCGCTCGTGCTTGCCGATCCGACCAAGATTTCCAATCCCTTCTACCTGCTTTATCCCGACTGGGCGTTGCTGCCGATGGTGATCCTCGCCACCATGGCGACGATCATCGCAAGCCAGGCGGTCATCACCGGCGCTTTCTCGCTGGCCCGCCAGGCCGTCCATCTCGGCTTCCTGCCACGCCTTGCAATCAAGTTCACTTCCGAGACCAATACCGGGCAGATTTATGTCCCGGCTGTCAACATGATCCTTTGTATCGGCGTTCTGGTCCTGATCTTCACCTTCGGGGATTCGGAATCGCTCGCCACCGCCTATGGCATCTCGGTCACCGGCGCGATGGTCGTCACCTCGCTGATGTCCTTCCAGTTCCTCCGCGCCGTCTGGGGCTATAAGGCAATCACTGCCGCGCTGCTTCTGGCTCCGCTCTTCGCCATCGAGGTCGTCTTCCTCGCAGCAAACCTGCTCAAGGTTCATGACGGCGGCTGGGTCCCCGTCATGCTGGCACTGATCATTATGCTGACCATGTGGACATGGACCAAGGGTTCGAAATATCTCAAGGAAAAGACCGCTCGAAACGACATACCGCTGGAAACCTTCATCAACTCGATCGAAAGCTCCATCGAGCGTGAGACCGCCAGCGCCCCTGTCACGGTGCCGGGCACGGCGATATTCCTGACCAGCGTTCCGGACCGCACGCCCGCCGTCCTGCTGCATAACCTGAAGCACAACCATGTCCTGCATGAACAGAACGTCATCCTGACCATCTGGACCCAGGACAAGCCCTATGTGCCACAGCAGGATCGCGTCGAAATGACGAGGCTGTCGAAGCGCTTCATCCGCCTCGATATCACCTTCGGCTATATGGACGAACCCAACGTCGCCAAGGCGCTGACCGTCTGCAAGAAGAAGGGCTTCAAGTTCGAGATCATGCAGACCTCCTTCTATCTTGGCCGCCGCAACCTGATCGAGACGCCGAATACCGGCCTGCCGCGCTGGCAGGAAAAGCTCTATATCATCCTCGCCGATTTCGGCATCGACCCGTCCGCCTATTTCAAGCTGCCGCCGAACCGTGTGGTGGAACTTGGTGAGCAGGTCGCGATTTAAAGCAATTCCAGCGAAAGTGGATTACCGGTTTTGCATCCGGAATTGCTTTGAAACAGAGCTAGAGCGTCATGACTGTTGTTGCCTCTTACGTCTACACGAACGGGAAGCGCGGGCGCCCTCTCGCGATAGACGAACCGTGCCCGAAGCTCACCGGAGACGAATTCGCCTGGATCGGCCTGCACGAGCCAACCGAAGAGGAATTGAAGATGCTGGCCAGAACCTATGGCCTGCATGAGCTGGCGATAGAAGATGCGCTGCATGCCCATCAGATCCCCAAGGTCGAGGCCTATGGCGAGCAGCTATT
Organism: Neorhizobium sp. UBA3556; assembly: GCA_002376235.1. Classification (GTDB taxonomy): domain Bacteria; phylum Pseudomonadota; class Alphaproteobacteria; order Rhizobiales; family Rhizobiaceae; genus Neorhizobium. The sequence goes on from DFNX01000016.1 coordinate 1,568,309, forward strand.
CGTCGTCGCCAAGACCGCCCATCTGGAAGGCGACAAGATCTGCTATGGGGAAACCGCGATCTTTGTCGGGCGACACCATATCATAACCGTGCGGCACGGCTCGCTGCGCAACCATATCGGCGTCCGCGCCCAGCTCGAAGCCTCTCCCCGCCTGTTGTCGCAAGGCCCGGACTACGTCCTGCACGGCATTCTCGACTTCATCGTTGACGGCTATCTGCCGACCGTGCAGACGATTGAGGACCGGGTTCTGGAAATGGAGCAGCGGATGCTCGCCAATTTTCTTGAACGCGACCAGATCCGCAGGCTGTTCAGACTGAGGCGCCAACTGATCCTGTTCGGCCGCATTCTCGGCCCGATGTCGGAGCTGGTAGGCAAGCTGGTCAATCTCGACCTCCCCTGCCTCGACAAGCACGCCAAGCCCTATTTTCGCGATGTGCTGGATCACACCAGAAGGGTGGAAAGCATGGTTGGCGGTCTTCGCGAAGTCATCACTTCCGTCTTCGAAGCATCAAACCTCCTCGAACAGCAGCGCCAGGGCGTCATCACCCGCCAGCTCGCCTCATGGGCTGCGATCCTTGCCGTGCCGACTGCCGTTGCCGGCATCTACGGCATGAATTTCGAAAACATGCCGGAGCTGAAGACCGAGGACGGATATTACGTCGTGCTTGGTGCAATCGTCATCCTGTGCAGCCTGCTCTATTACCGCTTCAAGAAGGTCGGCTGGCTCTGAAACAGGCTCAGTCCCGTGTAAGCAAAATATAGGCCTCTTCCGGCGTCCCGGCAGAACGGACCGCATCAGCCACCTCGTCATTACGCAAACGCCGGGCGATACAGGAAAGCAGATTGAGGTTCTGCCGCTGATCTGTCGGCGGAGACAGAAGCAGGACCACGACATCGACCGGCACGTCATCCACCGCTTCGAAATCCAGCGGTTTTGCCAGCCGGATGAACAGGCAAAAGCAGTCGTGCACGCCTTCGACGATGGCATGCGGAATGGCGATCCCCTGCCCGATACCCGTCGAACCCAGATTTTCACGGCTCGTCAAAGCCTGTGAAATGACGGATGCTTCAACGCCTGTGCACTTCGACCCCAGGTCGGAAAGCTTGATGATCAGCTCCCTTTTCGACGAGGCCGCAAGATCCAGCACGACGTTCTCGGCCGACAGATGATCGCTCAACTGCATGAAATGCTCCATTGAAATGATGATTAGAGGCCTTCGGCCAGACGATAGCCGACGCCGGTTTCCGTCAGGATGTAACGCGGCTGATCGGGCGTCGCCTCGATTTTCTGGCGAAGCTGGCGCACATAGACGCGCAGATATTGAACATCGGTCAGCCCATCCCAGACATGTTCGAGCAGGAACCGATGGGTCAGCACCTTACCGGCATGCTGTACGAGGATGCGCAGGATATCGTATTCCTTCGGCGACAGCTTGACCTCATTGCCCGCCACCCTGACGATGCGCTTGACGAGATCGACCGTAAGATCACCCGTCTGGAAAACCGGCTTTTCGCCCTGCGTTTGCAGCCGGTGGCGCAGCGCCACGCGAATGCGTGCCCCAAGCTCGTTCATACCGAAGGGTTTCGTCACATAGTCGTCGGCGCCCAGTTCCAGTGCTTTGACGATGCCTGCCTCGTCGGTGCGGCTGGATAGAATGACGATCGGCAGCGTCATCCCCTCCCCGCGCCATTTGGCAAGCAGTTCATGCCCGGACATATCCGGCAGACCGAGATCGAGGATGATCAGGTCCGGTTTGTCACTATTGACCAGTTCCATCGCTACCTTGGCATTCATCGCTTCGATGACGGCGTAATCCTGCGTCGCCAGCCCGACCCGCAACAGCTTGCGGATCGGTGGCTCGTCATCGACGATCAGGATTTTGACACCGCTATTGGTCATTGCTCGTCTCCTACGACAGGCATCTCGGAAGGTACAGGCATTCGGATCGTGAAGATCGCGCCTGATCGGTCGGAGCGATTGTCTGCCCGGATCGTGCCACCCATGGCTTCGACAAAGCCACGGCAGATGGAAAGCCCGAGCCCTGTCCCCGCCCTCACCTGATCGCTTTTGCGAACCCGGTAAAAACTGTCGAAAATCCGCTCCAGATCCTCGGGCGGTATGCCCGGTCCCTCGTCCAAGACGGACAGCACGACGATATTGCCGTCGCGTCGCCCTCGAATATCGATCACCGTCTCTTCCGGCGCATATTTGGCGGCATTGTCGATAAGATTGAACAGCACCTGTTCGAACAGAACCGGATCGACCTTCAGCATCGGCAAGTCGGCCGGAATGCCGACCTCTATTCTATGCCTGGACGCGATCTTCGCCGCCCGGCTGAGCGCGGTGCCCACCATGTCTCCGGCGAAATGAAAGGCGTAATTTGGCTGCATCGCACCCGATCCGAGCCGTGTCATATCCAAAAGGTTGACGATGAAGCGGTTGAGCCGTTCGGACTCGTCGATCACCGTCAACAGAAGCTCCTTCCGCGTCTCTTCCGGCAATTGGCTCCCGAGATCCTTCAGCATGTCGGCCGACCCCATGATCGCCGCGAGCGGGGTTTTCAGGTCATGGCTGATGGAGGTAAGAAGCGCCGTGCGCAGCCTGTCGGTTTCGGCGGCAAGCCTCGCCTTGTCGACATCGGACACCAGCTGGATGCGCTCGATTGCCAGCGCCGCCTGATCTGCCAGCGCATCGAAAAGGCGCTGTTGCTCCGGCGTCAGCAACGGGCCCTGGCGGTCATTGTCGAGGCCGATCACGCCGACAGCCTCGCGGCCCGTGCGAAGAGGCAGGTACAACCGCTTTGCACCCGGCAATGTGTCGGCGGCGCGGCCTGCAGGCCGATTATGCTCCCAGGCCCATTTGGCGGCAGCAATATCGGCATCGACAAGCGTATCGTCCGGCGGATACCCGGCCTTGACCGCGATCGAGCCATTTTCGGGCAAGAGGATGACAACCCGCACCTTCAGCATCGAGGCGATCTGGAAGGCGGTCGCCCACAACACGTCGTCCAGCGTGCCGGTGCCGGCGAGCTTCTTCGAAAAGAGATAGAGATCTTCGGTCGTCCTCGCACGCTGGCGGGCGGCAACGGCCTGCCGCTGCACGGCCGCCGTCAGATTGGAGGCGACGACCGCCACGCCGAGATAGAAGAAGAGCGCGATGACGCTTTCCGGATCCCGCACCGTGAATGTGTAGCGCGGCTCCAGGAAAAAGAAGTTGAAGGCCACCGCACCGAGCAGCGAGGCAAACAATCCCGGCCCCAGCCCGCCGCGCACCGCCGAGGCCAGCACCGACATCAGGAACACCAATGCCAGATTGCGCACATCGAGCGTCCGGTCGAGCGCAATGCCCGCCGCAATCGCCAGAGCTACAAAGATGGCGCTCTGCACATAATGTTTCGCCCGGAAGCGTTTCGCAGCCTGCGCCGGCTTGACCCCGCGTTCGGGTTCACCGTCTCGCGCATCTCCGGAAATGACATGGATGCTGACATTGCCGGCATACCGGATCAGGTCGTGTGTGACCGATCCCTGCCATAACTGACGCCAGCGCGGTTTTCCCGGTCGGCCGACGACGATATGGGTGAAATTGTTGGCATTGGCATAAGCGATGATTTCGCGCGATGGAGAAAGCCCCGGCAGCGTCACCACTTCTGCGCCAAGCTGCTGCGCGAGTCGCATGTTGGCCGCAAGCCTGTCCTTGTCCTCTTCCGCAAGGGTCACATCCTTTGGCGTATCGAGATGCAGCACCGCCCATGGTGCGCGCAACCGGTCGGCCTGTCGCCTTGCGTAACGTATCAGGCTGGCACCGTTGCGGCCGTGATCGAGACAGACAAGCAAACGCTCGCCCGCCGCCCACGGCCCCGAAATCGCGTTCGCCTGCATGTGGTTGAGCAACTGCTCATCGACCCGCTGCGCAGTGCGCCTCAACGCCAGTTCGCGCAATGCTGTCAGGTTGCCCGGCGAAAAATAGTTCTCGATCGCCCGGCGTGCCGTCTTCGGCATATAGACCTTGCCGTCACTCAGCCGCTTGATCAGGTCGTCGGGCGTGATGTCGATGATCTCGACATCGTCGGCCCGGTCGATGATCACGTCCGGCACCGTTTCGCGCACCCGGATACGGGTGATCTGCGCCACCACATCGTTCAGGCTTTCGACATGCTGGATATTGAGGGTCGAATAGACGTCGATGCCCTGCGCCAGCAGTTCCTGCACGTCCATATAACGCTTCGGATGGCGGCTGCCGCTGGCATTTGTATGCGCCAGTTCGTCTACCAGAACCAGAGAAGGCCGGCGCGCAAGAATGGCGTCGAGATCCATCTCTTCGAGATGTTGGCCGCGATAATCGATCTGCTTGCGGGGCGTGATCTCGAACCCGTCGACCAGTGCCTCGGTTTCCTTGCGACCATGCGTCTCGACCACGCCGATCACGACATCGACGCCATCGGCTTGTCTGGCACGGCCGGACATCAGCATCTCGTAGGTCTTGCCGACGCCGGGTGCAGCGCCGAGAAAGATCTTCAGCCGCCCACGCCCCTCGCGCTCGGCTTCGCGCAGCAAAGCGTCGGGGGAAGGTCTGGTCTCGCTATCTCGGCCGTTCTCACGATGGGCGTCGGGCATGGTTTACCTGTGCAAGGGCAGATGGCGCTGCCCCTCACCCAGCCTCCGCTTTGCTCGGCCACCCGCTCCCCGCAAGCGGGACGAAGAGCAACGGAGAGCTTGCGGTTTGGTCCCTTCGCCCCTTTTACGGGGAGAAGGGACCGGCATGCGGATGAAGGGCAAACGCCTGCATTCGTTACGTCTTAGAGCCATCCAGCGCCATGTTCAACGCCAGCACGTTGACCACCGGGTCGCCGAGGAAACCAAGCGCGCGGCCCTCGACATGCGCATCGACCAGCGCCTTCACGCTCGCCTCATCCATCGCACGCGCCTTGGCGACACGAGCGACCTGGAAATAGGCTGCTTCCGGCGAGATATGCGGATCAAGCCCGCTGCCGGACGCCGTGACGAGATCGATCGGCACCTCGGCATCCGGATTGGAAGCCTTGGCGGCTTCGTAGTCCGCTTTCACCCGGTCGATCAGCTTTTGGCTGGTCGGACCAAGGTTGGAACCGGAGGACGAAGCGGCATTGTAGCCATCCCCGGCGGCCGATGGGCGGCCGTGAAAATACAGATCGCCGGTAAAGGCCTGGCCGATCAGGGCAGAGCCGATCACCTGACCATCCGTTTCGATCAGGCTGCCATTCGCCTGCGCCGGGAAGATGGCCTGTGCGATACCGGTCATTGCGAAAGGATAGATGAGGCCGGTAATCGCCGTGGTGGCAACGATCATCACGATGGCCGGACGAAGTTGTTTCAACATTGGGAATGCTCCTAAAAGCGTTTTCGAGCGAAGTGGCTACCGGTTCGCGTGAAGAAAACGCGTCGAAATTAAGCGAGGCCGAGCGTGGTGATGACCACGTCGATCGCCTTGATGCCGATGAACGGGACGACGATGCCGCCGAGGCCGTAGATCAGAAGATTGCGGGACAGAAGCGCACCGGCGCCAACGGCGCGGTATTTGACGCCCTTCAAGGACAGCGGGATCAGCGCGATGATGATCAGCGCGTTGAAGATGATCGCCGAAAGGATAGCGCTCTGCGGCGTGGCAAGGCCCATGACGTTCAAGACGCCGAGCTGCGGATAGAAGGCCAGGAACATCGCCGGGATGATCGCAAAGTATTTGGCGATGTCGTTGGCGATCGAGAATGTCGTCAGCGCCCCACGGGTCATCAGCAACTGCTTGCCGATCTCGACGATTTCGATGAGCTTCGTTGGGTCGCTGTCGAGATCGACCATGTTGCCGGCCTCGCGGGCCGCGACCGTGCCGGTATTCATCGCCACGCCGACATCGGCCTGAGCAAGCGCCGGAGCGTCGTTGGTGCCGTCGCCGCACATGGCGACCAGCTTGCCCTTGGCTTGCTCTTCACGGATCAGCGACAGCTTGTTTTCAGGTGTGGCCTGGGCGAGGAAATCATCGACGCCCGCTTCCGCAGCAATCGCCGCCGCCGTCATCGGGTTGTCGCCGGTGATCATCACGGTACGGATGCCCATCTTGCGCAATTCGGCAAAGCGCTCACGAATGCCACCCTTGACGATATCCTTGAGGTGAATGACGCCGAGCAGGCTTCCGTCGCGGGCAACGGCAAGCGGCGTGCCGCCAGCCTTGGCGATCTCTTCGGCGATAGATTGCAGCTCGCGTACTGTCTGCGACTGAGTACTGGCGACAACCGCCGTGTTGCCCGCAACGGGCAGTGCCCCGCCATTGACGTAGGCCAGTACGGCATCGACCGCACCCTTGCGGATCTGGCTGCCGTCGAGATCGACACCACTCATCCTTGTCTGCGCGGTGAAGGGAACGAAGGTCGCTTTCAAGCTGCCCATGTCGCGGCCGCGGATCGCATATTTCTCCTTGGCCAGCACGACAATCGAACGGCCTTCCGGCGTCTCGTCCGCAAGCGAGGCGAGTTGTGCGGCATCGGCCAGCTCCTGCTCGGAGACGCCGCGCACCGGCCGGAACTCGGTTGCCTGGCGGTTGCCGAGCGTGATCGTACCGGTCTTGTCCAAGAGCAGCGTATCGACGTCACCTGCTGCTTCCACAGCGCGGCCGGACATGGCCAGCACATTGAAGCGGACGAGACGATCCATGCCGGCAATGCCGATCGCCGAAAGGAGCGCACCGATCGTCGTGGGAATAAGGGTGACGAAAAGAGCAACGAGCACGATGACCGGAATGGAACCACCGGCATAGGATGCAAAGCTCGGGATCGTGGCAGTGGCGAGCACGAAGATCAGCGTCATCCCGGCAAGCAGGATGTTGAGCGCGATCTCGTTCGGCGTCTTCTGCCGTTCGGCCCCTTCGACGAGCGAAATCATCCGGTCGATGAAGGTCGAGCCCGCAGCGGCCGTGATCCGCACACGGATGACGTCGGAGAGAACCTGCGTACCCCCGGTGACGGCCGAGCGATCGCCGCCGGATTCACGGATGACCGGGGCGCTTTCGCCGGTAATCGCCGCCTCGTTGACCGAGGCCACGCCTTCGATCACTTCGCCATCGGACGGAATGATATCGCCGGCCTCGACCAGCACGATATCGCCGACCTTCAGCGAAGTACCGGCAACCATCTTGAAATCGCGGCCATTGGCGTTGGTCAAAAGCTTGGCCTGGGTTTCGGTGCGCGCCTTGCGCAGACTGTCCGCCTGCGCCTTGCCGCGGCCTTCGGCAACCGCCTCTGCAAAATTGGCGAACAGCACGGTAAACCAGAGCCAGAGATTGAGCTGGAAGGAAAAGCCGAGATTTGCGCCACCGGTCGCGAGATCGCGCAGGAAGAGAACGGTCGTCAGGACCGACACCGTGGCCACGACGAACATGACCGGGTTCTTGGCGAGGGTGCGCGGATTGAGCTTGGTGAAAGCCGCACCGATCGCGGGGATGAGAATGCGACTATCGAGGATAGACGCGGATTGTGCCTGGCTCATGAAGAGGCTCCAGCTTGGATGAGGCGACCGAGCGCCCTGAACTGTCAGGGATGCGGGATCAGCCGTGCAGGATTTCGACGACGCAGACGATGGCGAAAATGGCCGCCATCATTGCGAGAATTGCATTGGAACCGCACCATCTCCGGCGCTTCCCGTTCGTCTCCTTGCCGCGCGGCTGCGCAGCAAGGTTTGACTGTCTGTGGAGTGCATGGCGAACGCTCATGTCGGGTCTCCTTTAGAAGGTTTGTCCGGCAATCATCGACAGATGCTCGACGATCGGACCGAGTGCGAGAGCCGGGAAGAAGGTCAGGCCGCCAACGATCAGGATCGTGCCGACGAGAAGACCGACGAACAGGCCACCATCGGTGGGGAACGTGCCGGCAGAGGCCGGAACCGTCTTCTTGGCAATCAGCGAGCCGGCAATCGCCAGCGCCGGGATGATCACAAGGAACCGCCCCATCAGCATGGCAAGACCGAGCGTGACGTTGTACCAGGGCGTGTTGCCGGAAAGACCGCCGAAGGCCGAGCCGTTATTGGCGGCAGCGGACGTATAGGCATAGAGAATTTCCGAAAACCCGTGCGGGCCGGCCGTGCCGATCGAGGCGACGGCGGAGGGAAGGACGGTTGCGATTGCGGCAAAGACGAGCATGGCAAGCGGCAGGCAGAGGACGGCGAGCAATGCCATCTTCATTTCCTTCGCCTCTATCTTCTTGCCGAGATATTCCGGCGTGCGACCGACCATCAGGCCCGCCACGAAGACAGCAACGATGACAAACATCACGATGCCATAGAAACCGGCGCCAACACCGCCGACGATGACTTCGCCAAGCTGCATGTTGATGATCGGGATAAGACCGCCGAGAGCTGTGAACGAACCATGCATCGCATTGACCGCACCGCAGGATGCCGCCGTGGTGATGACTGCGAACAGCGAAGACAGGACGATGCCGAAGCGAACTTCCTTTCCTTCCATGTTACCGCCGGAAAGGCCCAGCTGATGCATGATCGGATTGCCGGAAGCTTCCGCGAAATAGACGACAGTCACACCGGCCATGAACAGAACACCCATCGCCGAGAGGATCGCCCAGCCCTGGCGCTGGTTACCGACCATGCGTCCGAAGACATTGGTCAGCGCCGCACCGATCGCGAAAATCGACACCATCTGGATCAGGTTGGAGATCGCGTCGGGATTTTCAAACGGATGCGCCGAGTTGACATTGAAGAAGCCGCCGCCATTGGTGCCGAGCATCTTGATGGCGAGCTGAGAGGCGACCGGGCCGAGCGCGATCGTCTGTTTCGCACCTTCAAGCGTCGTCGCCTCCACATAGGAGCCAAACGTCTGCGGCACGCCGATCCAGACGTAAACGAGGGTAAGCACGATGCAGATAGGCAATAGCAGATAGAGTGTCGCACGGGTCATATCGACCCAGAAGCTACCGACCGACTTGCCGGATGCCCGCGAAAAACCGCGGATCAGCGCGATCGCGATGGCAATACCGGTTGCAGCCGATACGAAGTTCTGCACAGCCAGACCCATCATCTGCGTCAGGTAGGACAAGGTGCTTTCGCCACCATAGTTCTGCCAATTGGTATTGGTGACGAAGCTGACGGCTGTATTGAATGCCAGCTCAGACGACACCGCCGACATTCCCGCCGGATTGAGCGGCAGCACATCCTGCAGGCGCAAGAGCCCGTAGAGAACCAGCACGCCGAAAAGGTTGAACATCAGCATGGCAAAGGCATAGCCGGTCCAATGCTGCTCTTCCCGTTCATTCGTGCCAGCCAGCGCATAAAGCCCCCGTTCGATCGGAACGAGGACCGGTGAAAGCAATGTACGTTCGCCGGAAAACACCCGTGTCATATAGGCGCCGAGCGGTTTGACGAGGACAAGGACGATCCCGCAGAAGACGAGGATCTGTAACCATCCGTTGAGGGTCATGTGAGGAAACTTTCAGTTCCCGAAGGCTTCATCAGAAGCGTTCGGGGCGGATGAGAGCATAGGTGAGGTAAAGAGTGAGAAAGACGGTGACGGCACCGCCGAGCACGTAATCGAGTATCATCGCGCCCTCCCCTCAAAGCCTGTCGCAGGCGCGGGTGTAAGCGAAGCACAAGCCGAAGAAGACGACTGCGGTGCAAACGAGAATAAGGTCCATCATGATCCGGGTCCCTTTGATTTGATCGAGGCCAGACAAGCTGACGGGCGCCATCCGGCTGGACGGCACCTCGGCAGCGCCTGATGTGGAGAGGATCTTTCGATCTCCCGGGCCCGAATATGGCGCTGGAGCGCATAGGGGTTCGAGACGGACGGGAGAGCAAAGATATAGGATTTTTATAGGAATTTTTGGGGTGGCGTTGATGCCACTGGTTTGCCCCTCACCCGGAGAGCGGCCCTCCGCTCTCCACGCTTGCGACGAGAGGTAACGTGGCCCGCTTGGGGCAAGGAGGGCGCGGCATCTGCCCTTCTCCCCGTCATGACGGGGAGAAGGTGCCGGCAGGCGGATGAGGGGCAGATGCCGGCAGAGCGCCAGCGGATCAAAACAACGCCACCTCAACCGCATAAGCGATGCCGACGACAACCAGCATCACAATGACCATCCCAAGGATGATATCCGAGCCACGCAATCGCCCCGGCCCCGCGCCTTGTGGCAGCTCACCGCGAGGATAAACATACCCCCGCAAATACTGAAACGCATTCGACATGAGATCGGCCTCAAGCCCTGCCCGCAACCCGGCTGGTCGCCGAAAGGCGGCGCGGCTCGAATGCCTCGCCCAAAGTCAGCGTCACATGCTCTGGCAGGCACCAGACGGCGCCGGGCGTGTGGTCGCTTTCGAACATGGCGAAATGCACCGCCGAGGCGCGATCGGTGAAAAGCCCGCCGACCTTTCCGAGCGTGTCATTGACGATCCAGCGACCACGCACATCGCGGCCGACAGTAAATCGGATGCCCGTCGCGGGAGGCTCCCGGTCTGTCATTGCAAACTTGCCCATATCAGCCTCCTCAACCGACCATAATGGCCAGCGCCGCAATGGCGCAGAAGCCGACACCCAGAACCGCAGCAAGGCGAAAAAGCATCGGGAGGCTCATTCCGTCATCAGCGCTGCCGGTGCGATGCGCGCCCGGATGGGCCTGCGCCAACCGGCGGCGTTGGGCGCCTGCCTCGGTGAGATGAAGAAGATAGATACTGCCCAGACGACCATACATGGGTCACTCCTTGTCGATCGAAGTTCCGCGGCATGGCCTGCGGAACGGACACCGAATGCGATGCCTGATCGAAAAGTAGCGACTGGCTCATAGCCATTCGATTGGGACTGGAAAGCGAAGAAATAGAAAAGTCATAAACCCGCCGCGAGCGTATCGAGTGCCCGCGGCGGGTTCAGCCAGGGGTGTCAGGCGTAGCGGGAGACAGCGAGGTCCGTGGCGTCGATTTCAGGCTTGCGGCCGCTTACAAGATCGCTGATCAGCTTTGCGGAGCCACAGCTCATCGTCCAGCCCAGCGTGCCGTGGCCGGTATTGAGGAACAGGCCTTTCACTTTGGTTCCGCCGATGACCGGCGTGCCATCCGGCGTCATCGGGCGAAGGCCGGACCAGAAATCCGCCTTGCTGACATCGCCGCCTGGGAAAAGATCGGTGACGGAATGTTCGAGCGTCGCACGGCGCTTCTGCCCGAGATCGTTGGTATAGCCGGAAATCTCCGCCATGCCGCCGACGCGGATGCGGTCACCGAGCCGGGTGATGGCGATCTTGTAGGTCTCGTCCATGACAGTCGATTCCGGTGCGCGAGCGGCATCGACGATCGGGATCGTCAGCGAATAGCCCTTGACCGGATAGACCGGCAGCTTGATGCCGAATTGCTTGACCAGCAAGGGCGAATAGCTGCCAAGCGCGACGACGACGGCATCGGCGCGTAGCGTTTCGCGGTCGGTTACGACGCCGCGCACGACACCATTCTCGACATCAAGCGCCTTGATATTCGTGCCGTAGACGAATTTGGCTCCAAGTTCCGCAGCCTTCAACGCCAGCGCATTGGTGAACTTGAAGCAATCACCCGTTTCGTCCTTCGGCGTCAGTAACCCGCCGACAATCTTCTCGCGCACATGCCTGAGCGCCGGCTCGACGCGGATGCAGCCTTCGGGATCGAGCACTTCATAAGGAACGCCATCGGCGGCAAGCGCCTTGACGTCCTTGGCCGACGCTTCGAGCTGCTGCTGGGTGCGGAAAAGCTGCAGCGTGCCCTGCATGCGCTCGTCATAGGCAATCCCGGTTTCCGCGCGAACCTCGGCAAGCGAAATGCGGGCATAATCGGCAATCCGCAGCATGCGGCTCTTGTTGATCGCATAACGCTGCGACGTGCAGTTCATCAACATCTGCGCCATCCACGAAAGCATGGCGGTGTCCATTTTCGGGCGCAGGATCAGAGGGGCATGTTCCATGAACAGCCACTTCATCGCCTTCATCGGAATTCCGGGGGCGGCCCAGGGAGAGCAGTAACCGAAGGAAACCTCACCCGCATTGGCGAAGCTTGTTTCCAGCGCCGGACCTTCCTGCCGATCTACAACCGTCACCTCATGGCCGGCCTTGGCTAGCTGATAGGCGGATGTCACGCCGACGACGCCGGCTCCGAGAACGATGACTTTCATGGAATTCCCCGATTTCTGCATATTCAAATTTCAAGGATGGATGATGCTGCCGCAAGATAGACCGGTCACGATCTCATAGGAGATCGTTCTGGTCGTCTGCACAAGATCGTTCGTTTTAAGAATAGGCCGCGTCGCTGATCTATAGCGCCGCTGGAAGCAGCCATTCTCTCACGCATCCAAACCCCTCTTTTCAGGGGACCATAATGAAATGATCGTGGAATTTCCTACCGATCAATGGCAGAAAATTTGACGAAAGTATATTTATTGAAACGATCTGCGAAATTTTGGAACAATCTTCATGACGACCATAGATACTATCGATCGCAACATACTGCGTCTGTTGCGGCTCAATGCCCGCATGAGCAATGCAGCGCTTGCGACGGAGGTCGGACTATCGCCGTCTGCCTGTCTCCGCCGTATCCGATTGCTGGAGGAGACGGGCATCATCCGCGGCTATACTGCGCTTGTCGACAACGATCAGAACGGCATCGCCGTCATCATCAACATCACGCTGGAACGGCAGACGGAAGAATATCTCAACCGCTTCGAGGCGGCCGTTCGCAAATATCCGGAAATACGCGAATGTTTTCTGATGACCGGCGGTTCGGACTATCTGTTGCGTGTCGAAGTGGCCAATGCCGGTGAATTCGAGCGCATCCACAAGGAAATCCTGTCGGCACTACCGGGCGTATTGCGCATCCATTCCAGCTTTTCGATCCGCAACGTCCTGATGACGCGAAGCAAGAAGAGCCGCTGACCAACGGCCTGAAAACAAAAAACGCCGCCCGTGCAAAGCACGGACGGCGTTTCAACTATCGAGTGTCAGGCGCGAAGGGCGCCGGACCGATCAGGGCTGCTTGCCGATATAGGCGAGGATACCGCCGTCGACATAGAGAACGTGACCGTTGACGAAGTCGGATGCCGACGAAGCCAGGAACACGGCCGGTCCCTTCAGGTCCTGCGTTGTACCCCAACGATTTGCCGGGGTCTTGGCCAGGATGAAGGAGTTGAACGGATGGCCCGGCTCGCGCAGCGGCGCGGTCTGCGGGGTTTCGATATAGCCCGGGCCGATACCGTTGCACTGGATGTTCTGCGCACCGTATTCGGAAGCAATGTTGCGGGTCAGCATCTTCAGACCGCCCTTGGCGGCTGCGTAAGCAGACACGGTTTCGCGGCCGAGTTCGCTCATCATCGAGCAGATGTTGATGATCTTGCCACCGCCGCGCTTGATCATGCCCGGAATGACGGCCTTGGCGAGGATGAACGGAGCGGTCAGGTCGATGTCGATGACCTGACGGAAGTCCTTGACGTCCATTTCATGCATCGGCACGCGCTTGATGATGCCGGCATTGTTGACGAGGATATCGACGGAACCGAGGTCCTTTTCGATTTCGGCGATCATCTTCTGCACGCCCGGTTCATCGGTCACGTCGCAGATGTAACCCTTGGCGTCGATGCCGGCAGCCTTGTAGGCTTCCAGGCCCTTTTTCAGAAAATCTTCGTTGATGTCGTTGAAGGCGATCGTGGCACCGGCTTCGGCGAGTGCGCTGGCCAGAGCAAAACCGATACCGTAGGAAGCACCGGTAACCAGCGCGACCTTGCCCTTGAGCGAGAAGCTATCTGCGTAAGTCAATGTCTGAAATCCTTACATTATTTTGAAAAATCGGGGCGACACTTATGCCGCCCCGGTGAAAGGCGAAGTTTAACGCAGGTCGCTGATGGCGATGTGGTCCATGTCGTCAAAGGTCAGGTTTTCGCCGCACATTGCCCAGATGAACGTGTAGTTGGCGGTACCGCAACCGGCGTGAATCGACCACGACGGAGAAATCACAGCCTGGTCATTCTGGACGAGGATGTGACGCGTCTGATCGCCTTCACCCATCATGTGGAAGACAGCCTGGTTTTCGGCAATGTTGAAGTAGTAGTAGATTTCCGAGCGGCGCTCATGGGTGTGAGCCGGCATCGTGTTCCAGACATTGCCCGGATCGAGTTCGGTCAGGCCCATCGAAAGCTGGCAGGTTTCCAAAACGTCCGGATGGATGAACTGGTTGATGACGCGCTTGTTGGCCGTAGAATTGTCGCCGACCGGCTTCTTCTGGGCATCGGCGATCGACAGGAAGGTCGTCTTGCAGACCTTATGGGCCGGGGCAGAGATCATGTAGAACTTGGCCGGGTTGGCCTTGTCCTTGCTTTTGAAGACGACCGACTTGTGACCCTTGGTGACGTAGAGGCAATCCTTGAAGACAAGATTATAGGCCTCGCCGTCTACCTCGACAGAACCTTCGCCGCCAAGGTTGAAGATGCCGAGTTCGCGGCGTTCCAGCACGTAATTCGTGCCGAAGTTCTTCATGCAGTCAATGCCCTTGTCGAGCGGAACGGCTTCATTGACCGGCTTGCAGCCGAACACGACCATGCGATCGACGTGGCTGTAAGTGGCGACGATCTCGTCATCGGCGAAAACCTTTTCGATCAGGAATTCGGCGCGCGTTTCCTCGGTCGTGTAGCGCTTGAAATCCTTCTGGCTGGCCGAATAGCGGATGTCCATGATATTACTCCTCTAAGTATGATGGGATGTGTACGAGTGACGTCTATCAGGCCAGAAGCTTGATGACGACCTTGCGCACCTTACCGGGCGCCTCGGCAGCACAGCCGGGACGATGGATGTCGGTCGGATAGAAGACGGCATAAGCACCGGCTCCAAGAAGAAGATCGGTCTCGTCGGTGACTTTCGAGTAGAACTTGACGTCCTTGGTTTCGAAAAGATCCTCTTCAACCGTGTAATCGGCAGCAAGCGGTGCATAACCGATGATTTCGCGACCGCTGAACACGAATTGAATGTCGATGTAGCGGGCGTGGGATTCCGGACGTTTCTCCGCCTTGGGAGCCGTGTCGTAATCCTGGATCAGGGCGAAGATGCTATCGCCTTCGATATCGACACGTCCGGCGGGCAAAGCAGCGATATCCGTTTCGGCCAGGAACTTCAGGCCCTTCTGGATGTTTGCCGGCAAAGTTGCGGCGTCGCGGTCGAGCGTAGCGAGATTGCTGAGATACATGACTTTTTCCTCGAATGTACTGGATGGGGCCAGTGCCGAAGCACCAGCCCCGTTCAGAGCTTAATGAGCAGCCTTCAGGGTGTCACCAGCCTCGGGCGCTTCGGCCTCGACAGTTTCGACGATACCGGCACGCTTCTTCATGTACTTGGCGTACATACCTGTCAGGATCGGAACCAGGATCGCGGTGGTCAGGCATGCTGCGGCAACCAGCGAAGTGGCGGCGGCGGCTGCAGGCTTAAACTGCGGAGCCATTTCGGCGATGATCATCGGGTTTGCGACGGCAGCGCCGGCAGCCGACGAAGCGGCCAGACCGGCAGTACCGTTACCGCCACCGATGAACTTGTCGGCAAGCATCAACGGAATACCGGTGACGAAGATGACGATGACGCCGAGCAGGATGCCACCGAGACCGGTCTGTGCGATGACGTGCAGGTCGATGCCGTTACCGAGAGCGAAGCCGAAGAACGGGATCAGGGTGGTGACGCCGCCCTTGAAGAAGGCGCGCAGGTCCTTGTCCAGGTTGCCGAGGATGAAGCCGATCAGGAAGGGCAGCACAGCACCGACGAACAGGTGGGGTTCGAAGGTGGCAACGCCGGCTGCACCGAGGATCAGCATCGAGACCAGAGGACCCGATTCGATCGACATCAGGACGAAGGCGCCCGATTCTTCCTTGGTGCCGTACTGCTGCATGATGGCGGCGTAGAGACCACCATTGGTCATGTCCATAGCGGCGCAGATGGCCAGAGCCGAGAAGCCGATGAACAGGCCCGACTGCACGCCTTCGAGCGGCAGGAACTGGGCGGCGATGTAGGTGGCGCCCCAGGCAACGAGCGTCTTGACGACGACGAGGTTACCCGACTTGCGCAAAACCGTGCCGGTTGCGCGAAGGTCGATAGACGTACCCATGCAGAAGAACCAGACGGCTAGGATCGGCACGGTGCCGGCGATCAGGCCGTTGGTGAACGAACCGAAGTAGCTTCCGGCCCAGGGAAAGAAGGTTTTGCAGAGTGCGCCGAGAATAAGCGGCACGAGCATTAGCCCGCCTGGGACCTTATCAATTGCCTTTTTAATATTCATTTTTGTATTCCTCCTAAAATATGGAGTTCGCTATTCTGCCGCGGTGGTTAAATTGCCGCGGTTAGCGATCTCCGCTTTAAAGACGTCTGGGGTGGCGTCTTTCGGTATAATTGCACCATGGTGCTGAACGACCGCGCCAGCGACGACGTGGGCACGACGTGCTGCCTCCGCGGGCTCAATACCAAGGGATCGGCCTAAAATATATGTTGCTGAAAAACTGTCGCCGGCAGCGGTTGTGTCGACAACTTTCTCGACTTTGGTGGCAGGTACGGTTTCGACCTTACCTGCGTGGATGAGCGTTGCAACGCCCGGTCCGTCCTTGATCACTACTTCCAGCTGCGGCATTTTCGCAAAATATTCGATGCCGGCTTCCATGGTCTGGGCAAGCCCAAACACTTCGAGCTCTTCAATAGTGACGAGAACGCGGGTGGAGAATGCGATGACGCGTTCATAGGCCGCCCGTGCGTTTTCGATGCCGCCCCAAAGCAGTGGACGATAGTTGCCATCGAAATCGACGGCGATACCGGCCCGGGCAAGCTCTTCCAGCCGGACGAGCAAACGCTCGCGGCTTTCCGGTTTCAACACGGCCAGACTGATGCCGGAGATGTAGACGCTCGTGAACCCTTCGAGTGCGGCAAGAAGTTCGTCAGAACCCTCACCCTCGAACGTTTCGCGGGCGGCAGCTTCACCGCGCCAGTAAAAGAAGCGGCGCTCACCGGTCGGGTCCGTCTTGATGAAATAGAGACCCGG
Source organism: Neorhizobium sp. UBA3556 (assembly GCA_002376235.1). Taxonomy (GTDB): domain Bacteria; phylum Pseudomonadota; class Alphaproteobacteria; order Rhizobiales; family Rhizobiaceae; genus Neorhizobium. The sequence goes on from DFNX01000016.1 coordinate 1,585,340, forward strand.
CCTCTGACCCTTTCGACGCAACACGAAATTATCGTCGACCCCCTGGGAATTCCAGAATGCCGCCATGTCCTCGCTGAAAGGATCGTCTCCGATCGCAGTTATGTATGAGACGAACGGCCCCAGACCGGCCCCCAACCGCGCCATATAAGCAGCGGTATTAAAGGTATCACCTCCGAAAGCCTGTGTGATCGAGCCGTCCGGTTTGCGTTGCAGTTCGACCATGCATTCGCCGATCGATGCTACGCGTACTTCCAGTGGCATTTTGCCTCCCTTCCGCCCCTAAAGGCATCGCGCTGTCCGATAAAAGGGGCTTGGATTAAGACTTCGTCCAGCGCCGAGGCCGACCATATTCACACTCATCAATTTCTACGTTGATCGGAATCAAACTTCGATGCGCTCTACATTGGTAAGTTGCGGATGGAAGCCATGGTCCTTCAAGATTTCATCTTTAGGGGCTACGGTTGGGAGGGCGCTTCACCAAATGCCGAAAGGCAAAGCAAAAGGAAGAAGACTAATGGGCATCCTTTCCCAAACAATCGTCCCCGCCGACGCTTGGGCCGGTTTCAAGGGCGACAAGTGGCGCGACGCCGTTGACGTGCGCGACTTCATCCAGAACAACTACAAGCCCTACGAGGCAGACGGCGCATTTCTCGCCGGCCCGACGCCGCGCACCTTGAAGGTCTGGGAAACACTCGGAGTGCTCCTCGCTGAGGAACGCAAGAAGGGTGTTTTGGACGTATCCGCCGACCGCGCCTCGACGATCACCGCACATGATGCGGGCTATATCGACAAGGACATCGAACTGATCGTCGGCCTGCAGACCGATGCGCCGCTGAAACGCGCCATCATGCCGAATGGCGGCCTGCGTATGGTCGAAAACGGCCTTGAGGCCTTCGGCTTCACGCTCGATCCGTCGGTACATGAAGTCTGGACAAAATATCGCAAGAGCCACAACCAGGGTATCTTCGACGTTTACAGCCCGGAAATCCTTGCCGCCCGCAAGTCCGGCGTCATCACCGGCCTGCCGGACGCCTATGGCCGTGGCCGTATCATCGGCGACTATCGCCGCGTAGCCCTTTACGGCACGGACGCACTGCGCGCCTTCCGCCTGAAGGACTTCCGCGCCATCGAAAACGAAGTCTTCAACGACGACGTCATGCGTCTTCGTGAAGAAATGTCGGAACAGTACCGCGCTCTCGACGAACTGAAGGAAATGGCCGCCAAGTATGGCTACGACATTTCCAAGCCGGCCACCAACGCCCGCGAAGCCGTCCAGTGGACCTACTTCGCCTACCTGGCAGCCGTGAAGGAACAGAACGGTGCGGCAATGTCGCTCGGCCGTGTCTCGACCTTCCTCGACATCTACATCCAGCGCGATATCGACGCAGGCATCCTGACCGAAGAACAGGCCCAGGAACTGATCGACGACATGATCATCAAGCTCCGGATCGTCCGCTTCCTGCGTACGCCAGAGTATGACCAGCTGTTCTCGGGCGATCCGACCTGGGTTACGGAATCGATCGGTGGCGTCGGCGAAGACGGCCGTCCGCTGGTAACGAAGTCGAGCTTCCGCTTCCTGCACACGCTCTACAACCTCGGCCCGGCTCCTGAACCGAACCTGACCGTGCTGTGGAGCACCAAGCTGCCGGAAGGCTTCAAGAACTTCTGCGCCAAGGTCTCTGCCGATACCAGCGCCATCCAGTACGAAAACGACGACCTGATGCGTCCGAAATGGGGCGACGACTACGGCATTGCATGCTGCGTCTCGGCCATGCGGATCGGCAAGCAGATGCAGTTCTTCGGTGCTCGCTCGAACCTCGCAAAGGCCTTGCTTTATGCGATCAACGGCGGCGTCGATGAAAAGAGCGGCGTCACGGTTGCCAAGGGTTTCGAGCCGATCAAGGGCGACGTGCTCGACTATGACGAAGTCATGGCCAAGTTCGACAAGATGATGGACTGGCTGGCCAAGACCTATGTCAAGGCGCTCAACACCGTCCACTACATGCACGATAAATACGCTTACGAGCGTATTGAAATGGCGCTGCATGACCGCGACATTCTGCGCACCATGGCTTGCGGCATCGCCGGCCTGTCGGTCGCAGCGGACTCGCTCTCTGCAATCAAGCATGCCAAGGTCAAGGTCATCCGCAACGAGGCAGGTCTTGCCGTCGATTACAAGATCGAAGGCACCTACCCCGCTTACGGCAACAACGACGACAGCGTTGACAGTATCGCTGTCTGGCTGACCGAAACCTTCATGAAGAAGGTCGCCTCGCAGCCCTACTTCTATCGTAACTCGATGCCGACCCAGTCGGTGCTGACGATCACCTCCAACGTGGTCTACGGCAAGAAGACGGGCAACACGCCGGACGGTCGCCGTGCAGGCGAACCTTTCGCACCGGGCGCAAACCCGATGAACGGTCGTGACACCAAGGGCTTCGTCGCAGCCGGCGCATCGGTTGCCAAGATCCCCTACGACGCCGCCCTCGACGGTATTTCCTGGACGGCTTCGGCAACACCGGACTCGCTCGGTCGCACCAGCGAGGAACGTGCCAAGAACCTAGCAAATTGCCTGGATGCCTACACGGCAGCAGGCGGCTTCCATGTCAACGTCAACGTCTTCAACCGCGACACGCTCGTCCATGCCATGGACCATCCTGAACTGTATCCGCAGTTGACGGTTCGCGTGTCGGGATATGCGGTCAATTTCGTCAAGCTTACTCGTGAACAGCAGCTCGACGTTATTTCCCGTACGTTCCACTCGAAGATGTAACGCATAGTCGTTACGCTGGGCGCATATGGAACCCATATGCGCCCACGCTATTGACCATAATTATCTAAAGACATGAGATGCCCCATGGACGTTCATCGAGCGATCACCCGCCCGCCGAAGGCGCATGCCCCCGCAGGCACCCATTCTTCGACGGATTTCGGTTACCTGCATTCGGTTGAAAGCGGCGCGGCCGTTGACGGACCGGGCATGCGTTTCGTCTTCTTCATGGCCGGTTGCCTGTTTCGTTGTGTCTACTGCCACAACCCGGATACGTGGAAGCTTCACAACGGCCGCAAGATAACTGTCGAAGACGCTTTGGCGGAGGTCAAACCTTATGCGGGCTTCCTGCGGATGGCGGGCGGCGTGACCATATCGGGCGGTGAGCCTCTGATGCAGGCGCCTTTCGTCGGCGAGATGTTCAAGCGCTTCAAGACCGAACTCGGCCTTCATACCGCCCTCGACACCCAAGGCTATCTTCACGCGTCCGTTGACGACGCGTGGTTCGACAACGTTGACCTCGTCCTTCTCGACATCAAGCACAGCGACCCCGAAGTCTATCAGCGCCTCACCGCTCAGCCGCTCCAGCCGACACTGGACTTCGCCCATCGCCTGCAGAGACTGCAGAAGAAGATCTGGTTGCGGTACGTCCTCGTTCCAGGCTGGACCGACGGACATGACGACATTGCCAGGCTCGCCGATTTCGTAGCCAACCTTGGCTCGATCGTGGAACGTGTCGAAGTGCTCCCCTTCCACCAGATGGGCACGCAGAAATGGGCGCAGCTGGGAATGGATTATCCGCTCGCAGGAGCTCCCACGCCAACGCCGGAATCCACTGCTGAAGCAAGATCAATATTCGCGGAACGCGGGCTGACGGTCTTTTAAAGACCGGATGCACCGGAAAATCGTTCCCAATCAGATTAAAATGACAAGGAATACCAATATGATCGATATTCGCTCGCTCGTTCTCGTTGTGAACTGCGGCAGCTCATCCGTTAAATTCGGCGTTTTTGCAGGGACGAACCGCGACCCGCTTCTTTCCGCTTTGGCAGAAAATCTGGGCCAGCCTGAAAGCCGGCTTGTCGTTAAGGAAAAGGGCGAAAAGACAGAAATATCGCTGGATAGCGGCAGCCATGACGTTGCCCTGCAGAAGCTTCTCGGCATTCTGGAACAGAAAGGTTGGCTGAGCTCGGTTGTTGCCGTTGGCCACCGCATGGTTCACGGCGGCGAGCGCTTTACCGCCTCCACCCTTGTTACCGATGAAATCCTGCGCGAGATGGATGCGCTTTCCAACCTCGCCCCGCTGCATAATCCGGCAAACATTCTCGGCGTCAGGACTGCCATCGCCGCACTGCCCAATGTTCCGCATGCTGCAGTTTTCGACACCGCCTTCCACACCACCATGCCGCAGGCCGCCTTTACCTATGCCGTCCCGCAGGATTGCTACCGCAATCTCGGCGTTCGCCGGTATGGCTTCCACGGCACCAGCCATCGCTTCGTCGCAGCCGAAGCCGTCGAGCTTCTCGGCCTCGACCCTAATAACCACGGCCTCGTCATCGCCCATCTGGGCAACGGTGCTTCGGCAACGGCCGTCTTGAACGGCAAGAGCGTCGACACATCGATGGGCTTCACCCCGCTTGAAGGTCTCGTCATGGGCACCCGCTCCGGTGACATCGATCCCGGCGCACTCTTCCACATCGCCCGCGAAGACGGCCTGACCATCGACGAACTCGACACGCTTCTCAACCGCAAGAGCGGCCTGCTCGGCTTGTCCGGTCTTTCGAACGATTGCCGCACGTTGGAGAATGCGGAAAAGGAAGGCCATGAGGGCGCCAAGCTGGCTCTCGACGTCTTCGTCCATCGCCTTGCCCGTTACATCGGTGGTCTTGCAACCTCGCTCGAACGCCTGGATGCCGTCATCTTCACCGGTGGCATCGGTGAAAACTCGGCAACGATGCGTGAGCGCACGATCAATCGCCTGTCGGTTCTCGGTATCAAGCTCGATGAGGAAGCCAACGGTCAGATGTTCGGCGGCCGCTGCGGCGTCATCACCACGAAGGACAGCAAGGCGGCCGCTGCAGTCATTGCCACCAATGAGGAATGGATGATCGCTCACGATACGCTGGATGCCGTCGCAGCCTCGACCAAGGCGTAGTCGCTTTCAGGGATCGCACTATTTGAACAATTCATAATGACCGCGAACATACAGAAGGATAATTCTAAATGTGCGCACGTATAATTTTCCTCGCGGCCGCTGCCCAGGACGTCGGCCTGACGTCGCTTTCGCTTGGCCTGGTGCGGGCACTGCAACGCGACGGCATGAAGGTCGCGTTCGTCAAGCCGATCGCCCAGCCAAGGTCTGAAAGCCGGAGCCAGAAAAAAGGCATCGATACCTCGAGCCACTTCGCCCGCACCTTGTGCATGACCAACTCGCCGGAGCCCATCCCCTTCGAGCGGGCGGAAGAACAGATCCGCAAGGGCGACCTCGCGGCCCTGCTCGAAGATATCGCTAAGATGACGGAAGCCTTGCGCACCGACCATGATGTGGTTGTCGTCGAGGGTCTCATCCCGCTCGCCAGCGCTCAGATCGCGCTGCGCCTCAATGTCGAGATTGTCCGCAGCCTTGGTGCCGACGTCATTCCGGTCTTGAGCGGTGTCGACTACGAGCCGAAGTTCATCGCCGAAACGGTTGCCCTGATCCATCGACAGTATGCGCGCGAAGGAAACTCGCCGCTTCTGGGCCTGATGATCAACAAGATGAAGGTGAATGCAGACCGCGAGCGACTGAAGGAGGCACTGACACCGTTCGGCCTCGCCTCCTCGACCATCCTCGGCGCGATCCCCTACGAGCCTAACCTCAACACGCCGCGTCTGTCAGATCTCGTCTCGTCACTGGATCTGAGCGTCGTGCAGGGCTCGAAACTCGATGCTATCAGAGTGCGCGAGATCGTCGTCGGCGCCCGTTCGGTCGAGAAGATGATCGACCGCCTGCGGCCCGAAACTCTCGTCGTCATGCCCGGCGATCGCAGCGATATCGCGCTTGCCTCGGCGCTTGCCCATAGTCGCGGCGTGCCGCTCGCCGGCCTGCTGCTCACCTGCGGTGCACCGTTAGCCACCCCGGTCGCAGACCTGATGGCCT
>DFNX01000017.1 GCA_002376235.1 Neorhizobium sp. UBA3556
TTACCCCATTCAGCATACTTCACCATAAGCTCCTCTGAGTAAGCCTCGAGGTGACCTTGCCCTGACCTGAACCCCTGAACTTCCTCCAGATTTTGGTAGAGTCCGTCGTATCAAGGAGATGGACGGAATGAAGCATTCACGGTTCACGGACGAGCAGATCATCGGGATATTGAAAGAGCAGGAAAGCGGCATGCTGACTGCCGACGTCTGCCGCAAGCACGGGATATCTGAGGCGACCTTCTACAAATACAAGGCAAAGTTCGGCGGCATGGAGGTGTCCGGTGCCCGCAAGCTGAAGGCTTTGGAAGACGAGAACGCCAAGCTGAAGTAGCTGCTGGCCGAGACCATGCTGGACAATGCCATTCTGAAAGATGTCGCTTCAAAAAAGTGGTGACGCCCGATGTGAAGCGGGACGCTGTGGCTCATGTTTGCAAACAACATGGGGTGAGCCAGCGTCGGGCGTGTGAGGTTTTGTCCGTTGATCGTTCGAGCGTGCGATATCGTAGCATTCGACCGGATGATGCTGATATCCGTGAGGTAATGAAGCTGGTGGCGTCCGAGCGTCGTCGTTTCGGCTATCGCCGCATCCACGTCATGCTGGGTCGGCAGGGCTTCATCATGAACCTAAAGAAACTGCGGCGTCTCTATCGCGAAGAGAAGCTGACCGTGCGCAAACGTGGCGGACGCAAACGGGTTTTGGGGACGAGACGCCCTTTAGCGCTGCCCTCGTGTGGCAACGAGCGCTGGAGCTTGGATTTCGTCAGCGATGCCTTCACAGATGGTCGCCGCTTTCGGGTCTTGGCCGTCGTTGACGACTTCACCCGCGAATGCCTGGCGCTGGTCGCCGACACATCGCTTTGAGGCCGGCGACTTGTGCGGGAACTCGATGCCCTCATCGCCCAACGAGGGAAGCCGCGAACGGTTGTCTCCGACAATGGCACGGAGATGACCAGCATGGCCGTTCTGGAATGGTGCCAAAGCACTCACGTCGAATGGCATTATATCGCACCGGGCAAGCCGATGCAGAATGGCTTCGTAGAAAGCTTCAACGGCAGCTTCCGCGATGAATGCCTCAACGAAACACTGTTCTCGTCACTGACGCAGGCGAGGATCGAAATCGCAGCATGGAAGGAGGACCACAATCGAAACAGACCGCACTCTTCACTGGGCAACATCACACCCAGTGAATTTGCAATGAAAATGGCTATGGAAAAGCAGGCCGCATAAGGCCAGATTGGAAACCCAAGACTCTCCTAAAAACTGGAGCGACGATGGGTCTTAGGTCAGGAGGAGAAGTTGACGGTGCGCAAGCGCGGCGGGCGGAAACGAGCGATAGGCACACGAGCACCGATGCTGATCCCGCTGGCCGCCAATGACCGTTGGTCACGGGACCTCGTGTCGGATCAGTTCACTCATGGTCGTAGGTTCCGGGTGCTGACCCTCGTCGACGATTGCACCAGAGAATGCCTGGGCCTTGTTGCGGATACATCGCTTTCCGGCCTGCGGGTTGCCCGTGAGCTTGATCGGATCATCGAGGAGCGCGGCAAGCCAAGGATGATTGTCAGCGACAATGGCAGTGAATTCACCCAGCAACGCGATCCTGCAATGGGCGGATAGGGCCAGGGTGGAATGGCACTATATCGCCCCTGGCAAGCCAATCCAGAACGCCTTCATCGAAAGCTTCAATGGGCGGCTACGCGACGAGTTCCTGAATGAAACGCTTTTCTCGTCACTGACCATACTCGATCAGCGCTTTCAAACTGGCGCAGCGATTACAACGACCACCGCCCCCATTCAGGCCTCGGCTGGCTGACGCCGGCCGAGTTCGCTCAAGACCATCAACCCGCGACGTGCTGCGCAGCCGAAATGGCTCCGCACAGCAACCCGCCGCTACCACCCCAAATACAGAAACCCAAAACCGCTGGAGCGAACTCAAAACTGGATAAAACTTGGGGGCAAGGTCAGGCGCGACTTGGGACATCCATCTATGATCATCCGGATACGCTCCGTATGCGAGAAGTGACTGTAAGGGCGCCGGCAGCGATATTGTCGAAAACTGTTCCGACGCCGATCAGTATCGGCTCGTCTACTCCGATCACAGCCACTGCCTGCTCCAGATCCCTCAGCGCGCCACACCAGCGCTGTTCGTTGTACCGCGTCAAGCTGCTGACGATCGCGGTCGGCATGTCCGCTGTCATGCCGGCATCGACCAGTCTCTTCGCGATTTCGCCAGCCGTGCGTCCCGCCATGTAATAGATCGTCGTCATGTTTCTGTCGGCGAGTGAAGACCAATCGAGATTGTCCGGCAGACTGCCCTTGCGCGAATGGCCTGTGACAAAACGGACGCCCTGTGCGTGGTCGCGATGGGTGAGCGAGACGCCTAGACGCGATGCCATGGCGCTTGCCGCGGTAATGCCCGGCACGACGTCAACGGGAATGCCCTGTTCCTGCAGGTTGGCGATCTCCTCGCCCGCGCGGCCGAAGACCATCGGATCTCCCGATTTCAGCCGCACGACGCGTTTGCCTGCCTTGGCAAATTTCACCATCATGTCGTTGATGTCTTCCTGACGGCAGCTTTGCCGGCCACCGCGTTTGCCGACCAGCATGCGTTTGGCTTCGCGGCGCGCGAGTTCCAGTACCTCGTCGGAAACGAGATCGTCGAAGAGGATGACGTCGGCGGCCTGAAGGGCGCGCACGGCCTTGAGGGTCAGGAGTTCCGAATCTCCGGGGCCAGCGCCGACCAGTGTGACATGACCGATGCGCGATGGAGTGGCGGCGATCCGGAGGGCGTCACCGAGAAGCTCGACCTCGGAGATTGCGTCCGGCTTGTCGCGGAAGGCGCGGTCGACGAAGCGCTCCCAGAAGGCGCGACGCTGGCCGCCGGGTTGAAGCCTCTCATTGATTTTTTCGCGCATGGACTGGGCAAGGTTCGCCCAGCTTTTTAGCGATAGCGGTAGAAGTGTCTCGATCCGACGCCTGATCGCCTGAGCCAGGATCGGGGCAGCGCCATCGGTGGAGATGGAGACAACCACCGGCGAGCGATTGACGATCGAGCCGAACTGGAACTGGCAAAATGCCGGCTTGTCGATGACGTTCACCGGAACACCGGCAGCGCGCGCCGCACCGAAAAAGGCTTTCGCCTGCTCTTCATCCTCGCAATCCGCAATGGCTATGGCGGAGCCGGAGAAAATGCCATCATTCCAGGAGTGAGCATGATGGATAAAGCCACCCTGAGGATGTTCGGCGCCGCGGGTGATCAGTTTTTCGAACGTCTCGGAGAGGTGCTCGGCGTAGACACGGACTGTCGCGCCGCAGGCAGCCAGCAGTTCCGCCTTCCAGGCGGCGGCGTCCGAGCCGCCCGCCACGATCACGGGCTTTCCTTCAAGCGCCCAGAAAACGGGGAGCTTGGTGAGTGGCGCCATTCGCGCGACCATGTCACTCCGCTGCTGCTGCAAGACATCCATCGATGATCCCCTTGATTTCTGCGCGGCAGGAACCGCAATTGGTGCCGGCATTGGTATGTGCGCCAACAGCCTGAACGCTGTGGCAACCGCCGCGAATAGCTGCGATGATCTGGTTGGTGCCGACCGAGAAGCAGGAGCACACGGTGGCTCCAGGATCCGGCTGATCCGCACCCGGCCTGCCGGCCACGATCGAAAACCGGCGGCGGATGTCGGCATGATCTGCCGATAGCTGCGCGATCGCCCAGTTGCGAGCCACAGCCACCGGCTGTCTGCCAATGAAGAGTGCTGCGATCAGCCGCCCGTCCCGAAAGAATGCCAGACGCAGATCACCGGATTGCCGGTCGGAATAACCAAGCGGCTCGATGTCTGCGCCGATGCCGAACGTGGCGCGACACCAGTGTGACCAATCCGCCACCGCCTCGATGAAGCCGAGCTCGAGCCGCCAGCCGCCATCGGCCTTTGCCAGAGCCCAATAGTCGGCACCCGTGACTGATGGTTTTTCCGCCGAGACAGCGAAGCCATAGAGGACGGCCGGGAAGGGGCGGGCGGTAATGGCGACATTTTTCGAAGCCGGTTGGCCGGAGACCGGATCGACCACCGGCGGAACCAGCGCATCGATGCGAGCCTTCGAGGCATATTGATCGTTCCAGTGCATGGGCACGAAGACATTGCCGCGGACCTGACGTTCGGTGACCAGTGCGCGCACGATCGCAGTTCCATCCGGGCTTTGCAGTTCGACAAGGCTGGCCCCACGAATGCCGAGTTCCATCGCGTCACGCGGATGGATTTCGGCGAAGGGCTCGGCGATGTGGCCGGAAAGCCGTGCGCTTTTGCCGGTGCGGGTCATCGTGTGCCAGTGGTCGCGAACACGGCCGGTATTGAGTGTGAGGGGATAGGCAGCGCCGGTGCGATCAGTTGCCGGCAGTTCTACTGCAACGAACCTCGCTTTGCGGTCGGAGTGGTAAAAGCCGCCATTCGCGAAAAAACGTGTCTCGCGATTGCCGTCTCCAACAGGCTGCGGCCATTGGAAGGGGGCAAGCGTGTCATAACCATGCTGGCCGATGGCTGCATGGGCGCCAATGTCGAAATCACGCTGGCCTTCATTCTCGAAGGATGACAGTGCGGCATGCTCCGCGAAGATTTCTGCAGGGGATAGGTGATCGAAACCGAGGTGGCCCATGCGTTTGGCGACCTCTGCCAGTTGCCACCAGTCGGGCCGCGCATCGCCGGGAGCGGCGAGAAACCGGCGCTGACGGGAAATCCTGCGTTCGGAATTGGTTACCGTTCCGTCCTTCTCGCCCCAGCCAAGCGAGGGCAGGAGGACGTCGGCGTGTCGCGTCGTATCGGTCTCCTGCAGGATGTCCGAGACCACCACAAAGGGGCAGTTCCTGATGGCAGCCTCGACCGCATCCGCATCCGGCATGGAAACGACCGGATTGGTCGCCATGATCCAAAGCGCCTTGATGCGCCCGTCGCCCACAGCCTTGAACATGTCGACAGCCTTCAGGCCGGGTTTGGCGGCGATCGTCGGCGAGGACCAGAATCGCTGGACCCGATCGCGGTCCTCGGCGCTCTCGATTGCCATATGGGCGGCAAGCATGTTTGCAAGCCCGCCGACCTCGCGCCCGCCCATGGCATTCGGCTGGCCGGTCAGTGAAAACGGTCCCATGCCCGGGCGGCCGATGCGACCGGTCGCCAGATGGCAATTGATGATCGCGTTGACCTTGTCGGTGCCGGAAGACGACTGATTGACGCCCTGGCTGTAACAGGTGACGGTATTTTCCGTCGTTTCGAACAGCCGGAAGAATTCGCGGATCTGCATGGCCGGCAGCCCGGTGCGATCGAGCAGGTCCTCGAAAGTGATGGCTGATGCCGCCGCAAATGCCTCGGCGAAACCTTCCGTATGGGCGCCGATATAGGTCTGGTCGATCGCCGGGCCTTTTGCGAGATGCGCCAGCAGGCCCATGAACAGAGCCACGTCGCCATCGGGCCGGATTGCAAGATGAAGGTCGGCGATATCGCAGGTCATGGTGCGTCGCGGATCGATGACGACGATCTTCATCCCGGGCCTTGCGGTCTTGGCTGCCGCGAGGCGTTGGTAGATCACGGGATGGCACCAAGCGAGATTGGAACCGGTCAGGATGACGAGATCCGCCAGTTCCAGATCTTCATATGTGCCCGGCACGGTGTCTGAACCGAAGGCGCGACGGTGTCCCGCGACGGAAGACGACATGCAGAGCCGGGAATTGGTGTCGATATTGCCGGAACCGATAAAGCCCTTCATCAGCTTGTTGGCGACATAATAGTCCTCGGTCAGCAATTGTCCGGAGACATAGAAGGCGACGGAATCCGGTCCGTGCTCGGCAATCGCTTCGGAGAATTTTCGTGCCACGAGATCGAGCGCCGTATGCCATGTCGCACGTTGCCCGCCGATTTCCGGAAACAGCACACGCCCGTCGAGATCAATGGTCTCGGCAAGCGCCGATCCCTTGGAGCAGAGCCGGCCGAAATTGGCCGGGTGCTCCGGATCGCCTTTCACCTTAACGGCGCCGTCATGCGCCACCGTGGCGATGACGCCACAGCCGACGCCGCAATAGGGGCAGGTCGTTCTGGTTTCCGTGGACATGGGCGACCTATTCCGCAGCCGCGAGCATCAGGCTTTCCAGCGCGATGAACAGTTTTCCGTCCTCAACCTTCACCGGAATGGTGCGCACCTCACCGTCGTCCGCCCCGAGCGCCTTGCCGGTTTCCAGCGAGATGACCCAATTGTGCAGCGGGCAGGTGACAGAGGTGCCGTGAACGATACCCTCCGAAAGCGGCCCGCCCTTGTGCGGGCAGCGGTTCTCGATCGCGTAGACTTCGTGTTCATCGGTGCGGAAGACGGCGATCTTCAGGTAGGGCGTCTTGACGCAACGCGCGCCCAGAAGCGGTATGTCGGTGATGTCGCCGATCGGCTGCCAGTTCATCTCCATCGTCTCACTCCGCTGCCTGATTGAAGCCGACCGAAGCCATGGGCCGGAACTCGTGCTTGTCCTTGCCGGAGACGCGCTCCGACCAGGGATCGACCTGGGCGAATGTCTGCGAGAACACGAAGCGGTCGTAATAGGCCTTGCGCTTGTCGTGGTCCTCGATGATCTGGCGGCGGATCTCGTCCAGCCCGACGCGCTTGGCCCATTTGTAGATGCGCTCCAGATAGCGGCCCTGCTCGCGGTACATCTGTGTCAGCGCCACGATATGCTCGAGGGCTTCATCCTCTGTCCTGACCAGACCAAGCACTTCCGTGCCCTTGATGTCGAGGCCGGCGGCTCCGGCGAAGTGGATCTCGAAACCCGAGTCGACGCAGATCACGCCGATATCCTTGCAGGTCGCCTCGGCGCAGTTGCGCGGGCATCCCGAAACGGCCAGCTTCAGTTTTGCCGGTGTCCACGATCCCCACATGAACTTCTCGATGCGGATACCGAGCCCGGTCGAATCCTGCGTGCCGAAGCGGCACCAGTCTGAACCGACACAGGTCTTCACCGTGCGCAGGCCCTTGGCATAGGCCTGGCCGGAGATGAAACCGGCCTTGCCGAGATCGGCCCACACGGCCGGAAGGTCTTCCTTCTCGATGCCGAGAAGGTCGATGCGCTGGCCGCCGGTCACCTTCACCATAGGGATCTCGAACTTGTCGACGACATCGGCAATGGCCCGCAATTCCTGCGCGTTGGTGACGCCACCCCACATGCGGGGCACGACGGAATAGGTGCCGTCCTTCTGGATGTTGGCGTGAACACGCTCGTTGATGAAGCGCGACTGGTAGTCGTCGGCATATTCGTCCGGCCAGTCGCAGACGAGGTAGTAGTTGAGCGCCGGGCGACACTTGGCGCAGCCGCAGGAGGTCTTCCATTCGAGCTCCTGCATCACGGCCGGAATGGTTTTCAGACCCTTGGCCTTGATAAGCCGGCGCACGTCGTCATGGCCGAACTCGGTGCAGGGACACATCGGCTGCACCGCCTTGGGATTATAGGCATCACCCAGCGTCAGGCTCATCAGCTGTTCGACGAGGCCCGTACAGGTGCCGCAGGAGGCGGAAGCCTTGGTGTGCGCGCGAACCTCATCGAGAGAGGTCAGGCCCTTGGCCGTGATCGTCGAGGTGATCTTACCCTTGCATACGCCGTTGCAGCCGCAGATTTCCGCATCATCCGGCAAGGCTGCAACGGCCGCCATAGGGTCCAGCGGTGACCCTCCCTGATAGGCCTGACCGAAGATCAGCGTCTCGCGCATCTCGGATATGTCGACGGCCTTCTTCTTGAGATCGTTGAACCACGCGCCGTCGGATGTCTCGCCATAGAGGACGGTGCCGATAATGCGATTGTCCTTCAGCACCAGACGCTTGTAGACGCCGGCGGTGGCATCGCGCAGGACGATTTCCTGCCTGTCGTCTCCATCGGCAAAATCCCCGAGCGAATAGAGGTCGATACCCGTGACCTTCAGCTTTGTCGGCGTGTCGGAATGGACGAAGGCGGGGCTGGCGTCGCCGGCAAGATGCGCCGCCGCGACGCGGGCCATTTCGTAGAGCGGGGCGACAAGGCCGTAGACCATGCCGCCTACCTCGGCACATTCGCCGATGGAATAGATGTCACCATCGGATGTCTGCATGCCGCCATCGACGACGATACCGCGGTTGACCGCAAGGCCGGCATCCCGGCCAAGGCTCGCGCTTGGACGAATGCCGACGGCCATCACGACAAGGGTTGCCGGAATAATCGTGCCATTGTCGAGTTCCACACCTTCGACCTTGCCGTCGCCGACGATCGCTTTCGTATTCGCTTTGCAGATGACCTTGATGCCGCGGCGTTGAAGTTCGGTCTGGAGCAGGTAACCGGCTGCCGGGTCGAGCTGGCGTTCCATCAGTGTCGGCATGACATGTAGTACGGTCACATCCATGCCGCGCTGGGCAAGCCCTGCCGCTGCTTCAAGCCCGAGCAGCCCGCCGCCGATGACGACGGCCTTTTCGCGCGACTGCGCTGCCAGAAGCATTGCGTCCACGTCGTCGAGGTCGCGGTAGCTGACTACGCCGGGCAGATTGTTGCCGGGTACCGGTATGATGAAGGGTACGGAGCCTGTTGCGATGACAAGCTTGTCGTAGCTTTCGGTCACGCCGTGGTCGGAGGTGACCGTCTTCGCGTCTCGATCGATCGCGACGACCCGGTGGCCCTTGTAGAGCGTAATGCCGTGATCGATGTACCAACCGTCGCCATGGATGACGATCTGCTCATAGGTCTTTTCGCCGGAAAGCACTGGCGACAGCATGATGCGGTCGTAATTGACGCGCGGCTCGGCGTTGAAGATCGTCACGGAGTAACGACCCGGCGCCTGTTCGAAAAGATGCTCCAGCATGCGGCCGGGCGCCATGCCATTGCCGATGATAACGAGTTTTTCGGTCATGGATCTTACTCCGCAGCTTCGACGAAGCGGTGACGCTCGTAGAGGAATTTAAGGACGGCCTCGCGGCACTTCAGGTAGGTCCGGTCGGAGGCAAGCGCGATGCGGTCGCGGGGACGTGGCATTGGCACGTCCAGCACCTCGCCGATGCGGGCGGCGGGGCCATTGGTCATCATCACGATGCGGTCGGACAAGAGCACCGCCTCGTCGACATCGTGGGTGATCATCACCATCGTGTTGCCGAGCCGGGCATGGATTTCCATGACGGCGTCCTGCAGATGTGCGCGGGTAAGTGCATCGAGCGCACCGAAGGGTTCGTCGAGCAGGAGGATCTTCGGTTCCATGGCCAACGCGCGGGCGATGCCGACGCGCTGTTTCATGCCACCCGAGATTTCCGCAGGACGTTTGTCCTTGGCATGCGCCATCTGCACGAGATCGAGATTGGTCATGACCCAGTCATGGCGTTCGGACTTGCTTTTCGTCGAACCGAAGACCTTGGCGACGGCAAGGTTGACGTTCTCGTAGACCGAAAGCCACGGCAGCAGCGAATGGTTCTGAAAGACCACTGCTCGTTCCGGGCCCGGCGCATTCACCTCCCGGTTTTCGAGAAGCACGGCCCCGGCGGAGACGGGCGTCAATCCCGCAATCAGGTTGAGAAGCGTGGACTTGCCGCAGCCGGAATGGCCTATGATCGACACGAACTCGCCTTTGGAGATCGTCAGGTTGATATCTTTCAGAACTTCGGCGCGCACACCGCCCCGGTCGAAATGCTTGTCGATATGATCGAGCTTGAGATAGGCGTTCATGAACATTCTCCTCAGCTTGCTTATGCGCCGCGGGTGATCAGTTTGCCGGCTGCCGCCACCAGCTTGTCGAGCGCGAAGCCGACGACGCCGATGTAGACAAGCGCGACGATGATGTCGGGCAGGCGGGACGAGTTCCACGCATCCCAGATGAAGAAACCGATGCCGACGCCGCCGGTCAGCATTTCGGCCGCAACGATAGCCAGCCACGACAGGCCGACGCCGATGCGCAGGCCGGTGAAGATGTAAGGCGCTGCCGACGGCAGCATGATCTTGAAGAAGAATTCCAGCTGGTTGAGCCGCAGCACCTGGGCGACGTTGCGATAGTCCTGCGGAATGTTGCGCACGCCGACCGCCGTGTTGATGATGACCGGCCAGATCGAGGTGATGAAGATCACGAAGATGGCCGAGGGATTGGAGTCCTGGAATGCCGCGAGCGACAGCGGCAGCCAGGCGAGCGGTGGCACGGTGCGCAGAACCTGGAAGATCGGATCGAGGCCGCGCATGGCCCAGATGGATTGGCCGATGATAGCGCCGACGATGACGCCGGTGATGGCCGCCAGGCCGAAACCGTAGGCCACCCGTTGCAGCGAGACCAGCACGCGCCAGCCGAGCCCGATGTCCTGAGAGCCGAAATTGAAGAACGGGTTGACGATCAGATCATAACTCTCGTCCCAGACACGCAAGGGAGAGGGGAGGGAGGCGTCCGGTGCCGAACAGAGGACTTGCCAGACCAACATTATGATCGCGAGGACTATGAGCGGCGGCACGATATTGCGGATCGCTGCCATAGCGGTCCGCGAAATGTTCATTTTCGCTGCCGGTCTGCCGGAGAAAGGCAGGACCTTGGTTTCGACTGTATCCGGTGCCTTCGGCTTTGCGGTGCCGACCGAGGAAAGCTTGTCTTGTTGTGCCAGGGCGGACATTCGCGCGCTCCTTGTAAGAAGAGAGAGGGCAGCGCGTGGTTCCACGCGCCGAAAAAGGGGCTCAGGACACGGCCTTGATCGAAAGGCTGTCGAGATAGGCCGAGGGATTTTCCGGATCGAATACCTTGCCATCGAAGAAGGTTTCCGTACCGCGCGACGACGATGTCGGGATGTCGGAAGCGGCAATGCCGAGTTCCCTTGCGGCCTCGCGCCACAGGTCCTCACGGTTCACCTGGTCGACAAGCGCCTTGATGTCGGTATCCGGTGCGAACATGCCCCAGCGGATGTTTTCTGTAACGAACCAGCTGTCATGGCTCTTGAACGGATAGGAGGCATGGTCCTTCCAGAATTTCATGAAGAGGTCCGTACCCTTCACGTCGCGGCCATTGCCGTAGTTGATGTCGCCCTTGAGGCGGCCAAGCACATCCTTCGGCGGTACGTTGAACCACTGTCGCTTGCCGAGGATATCGGCCATCTCGGCCTTGTTATCCATGCTTTCGCACCACTGCTGTGCCTCCATGACGGCCATCAGTAGAGCCTTGGCAGCATTGGGGTTTTTCTCCACCCAGTCAGCGCGAAGCCCAAGTGCCTTTTCGGGATGTCCTTTCCAGAGTTCGCCGGTCGTGGCTGCCGTGAAACCGATCCCCTGATTGACAAGCTGCTCGTTCCAGGGCTCGCCGACACAGAAGACATCCATGTTGCCGACCTTCATGTTCGCCACCATCTGCGGAGGCGGCACCACGATGGTCGATACGTCCTTGTTGGGGTCGATGCCGCCGGCTGCCAGCCAGTAGCGAATCCAGAGATCATGAGTGCCGCCGGGGAAGGTCATTGCGGCCTTGATTTCGCTGCCTGCTGCCTTCTTCTTTTCGAAGGCTTCTTTCAGTTTCGAAGCGTCGAGCTGCACGCCGGTTGTGGCGTATTCCTTGGCGACGGAGAGGCCCTGGCTGTCGAGATTGAGGCGGGCGAGGATCGCCATCGCCACGGGCTTGCTGTTCTGGGTCACCTTGCCGGTATGCATGAGGTAGGGAAGCGGCGAGAGGATATGGGCGCCGTCGATGCCGTTCGACGCACCGCCGAGCACGAGATTGTCGCGCGTTGCGCCCCAGGAGGCCTGCTTGGCGACCTCGACTTCGGTCAGGCCGTATTTGTCGAAGATGCCCATTTCCTTGGCGACGATCAACGGGGCTGCGTCCGTGAGCGCGATATAGCCGAGCTTTACGCCCTTCACTTCCGGCCCCGGCCCGGCCGCAAAGGCGCCGGAGGGAAAGGCTGTCTTGATCGCGCCGACAAGGGCGACGGTAGCCGTGGTCTTGAGCATGCTGCGGCGGGAGATTCCGGTCGTCGAAAACTTGGTCATGCGCAGGTTCCCTCTGCTGGTGGCTTGAAATTTTGGACATAAAAAAACGCCGCTCGGAAATCGCGCCATCAGGAAAGGATAAATCCTGGGCAGCAAAAACCTTGCGACGTCGATGTCTTTGAAGAACGCTTATCGCGCGTTCATGAGCGCCGGTCGCCGTTGACCGGGGCACAACAAGCAAAGCAAGCGGTGTGCCATTTACGCGTGTATAAGTTAAGTCACTAAATTTGTTTTAAGAAATTTGCCCAGACCGTCATTGGCTGATTTGTCGCCATGTCGGCCGCCTGCAATAATTTTGGGCGATTGCCAAAATATAGGCGAGCAAGGGTTAGGCAGATCGATCCGGAAAGTCAGGTCTCTTGGCTGTCGTGGCCTTTGGGGAGGGCTGTGCTGACGGAGAAATTTTCGACATAGCCGGAGATGTTGGATGGGTCGAAAACATGTCCATCCATGAAGTGGTCCGAAATGTCCAGGCCTTCCATGCCGAAGTCCGCCTCGGCTGGTCCGGTCCCGAGCGCCGTGCGATAAAGGTCGGGTCTGTAGGCGCTTGCGGCGCTCCTCAACCCTTGCTCGCTCAATTCAGCCTGCCCCCAGCGGATCATCTGGCTATAGATCCATAACGCATGACCAGGCTTGGGATAATTGGCAAATTCCCGATGAAACTTGAAGTAGTCGGGAATGATCCGGCGGTTTCCTTTGGCGTCGAGACTGAATTCGCCGGCAAGTACATGGCGGATGATGTCGACCGGAGCCGCGATGAAACGCGGATCAGCCAGAGCTTTTGCCAGCGCGTCGTGGTTTGCGGCCTGGTCACACCATCTGGCCGCCGCATCCAGCGCCACGATAAGGCGCGATACCGTGTCGGAGTGACTATCGGCCCATTCCGGGCGCATGCCGATGACCTTTTCAGGTGCCGATGGCCAGATATCCTGCTTGGCCGCGACGATGCGTCCGACACCGCGTTCCGACGCGATCATGTTCCAGGGCGCGCCAACGCAGAAGCCGTCGATGGCCCCGGCTGCCAGTGCATCGGATGTCAGCGGTGGGGGGACGACGACCAGCTTGACGTCCTGATCAGGATTGATGCCACCGGCGGCCAGCCAATAGCGAAATTCGTAATTGTGGGAGGAGAAGGGGTAGGTGACGCCGAACATTGGCAGCGCTTCGCCGCGCGCCTTCATATTCTGCAGAACCTTGGCCAGCGATTGAGCATTTTCTAGTCCGCTTGCGCTTTCCGAAATCCCGTCGATGTCGCGCATGCGCTCGAAAAGCCGGGTCGAAAGCGTGATCGCATTGCCGCCGCGACCGAGAGAGAAGGGGGTTGTGGTGGGAGACGGGTTGGATCCGAGCCCGAGCATGGAGGCGACGGGCATGGGAGACAGCATGTGGGCGATGTCGAACTGCCTGAAGGCCAGGCGGTCGCGTACATTTGCCCAGGATACATCCTTGACGAGGTCGAGGGTCAGTCCCTCTCTGGCTGCAAAGCCAAATTCGGCAGCGGCGATCAGCACGGAGGCATCGACGAGCGGTATAAAACCTGCGCGTACGAGTTTGAGACCTTCTCCGGCAATAATCGAAGGCGTTGGAAGCTTGCTATTCGGCTGGCCGATATTGCTCATCATGTTCACTCCGGCGTCTCCGGACCTTTTTACTGCATCAGAAGTCCCGCGGCGGTGACGACGCTCTGCGCGATTTCCGACATCTTCTTCTTTTCGTTCATCGCGGTTTGACGCAGGAGAGCGAATGCATCCTCCTCCGAAAGCCCGCGCATTTTCATCAATATGCCCTTGGCACGCTCGATGACCTTACGTTCTTCAAGTGCCGATTTGGCCTCGGCCAGTTCCCGCTGCAACCGGCTGAAGGCATTGAAGCGGCTCACGGCCATGTCGAGGATCGACTTGACACGTTCCTTCTTCAATCCGTCAACGACATAGGCCGAGACACCGGCCTCCATGGCCGCCTCAATCTGCGCCGTATCCGAGCGATCGACGAACATCGCGATCGGCCGGCTGACCGTGCGCGTCAGCTGGAACAGATGCTCCATCATGTCGCGATTGGGGTTTTCGATATCGATGACGATGACATCCGGCTTCGTTGTCTCGATAATCCTAGCGACACCGTTGACCTCGTTGATCACCGTGACATTCGAATGTCCTGCTTCGCGCAAACCCTCTTCAATGATGGAGGCACGGATAGCGTTTTCATCAATCACCAGGATGGTCAGGTCGGAATGCGTGATCGTCATGGTCAGCTGCCAGCCTCATGAAGATAAGCGGCGAAACTGCATGCTGCAATTGCAAGCGACCACGGCAAGGATAGTCTTCTGCCAATAAATGCGGCAATCGCAATGCCGCCAGCCGCCAACAAAGCACTCATCAGTAGACCGTGTGTGGTCAGCGCCAGTCCGAGCGAGCCGAGAGAGATGCTCGTGGCTGCGGTCACTTGCGCTAGATGGGATTTCGTCATGTCCGGTCTGTATGCAAACATCGATACAAAACCTGCCCAGCTCAATCCGATTGCAACGCAAACAAATAGCAGATGCCCCAACATAACCTCCTGTCTAGCGAGAGAGGCGAAGCAATCTGCGTGCCACACGATAATCGATAGACCGATAGGCGCAGAGGATCGCTGCTATCTGAACGCGGATCGTTCTTTGGGCGGTTTCCAAGTTTTTGGTAATAGCGACTGTATTTCAGGCACCAGCTGCATCAGCGGATTACGGGGCAGCGGTTCATATCCCATCAAGAGCAAAACGTAGATCGTATCCACATATGACGGCTTCGACCGTCCGACGAATGATCGGGATTCGTCATATGAGATCCTCCGTCGAGCCGAATCATGGCTCTCAGGAAACAAGGGAGGAGCGATTCCTCTGGAGATAGCTGCCGCGTCCCTTCCGCTGGGTTAGCAGTCCATTCTTCATTATCGTCTCGCCACCCAAGAGCAGGTGCACCGGCCAGCCACGCACTTCCTGCCCCTCATAAGGTGTATAATCGGCGCCCTGCTGCAGGATGTCATTTGTAATTGTAATTCTTTTGTCCGGGTCCCACAGAGCAATGTCAGCATCGGCTCCGATCGCAATCGTGCCTTTGCGCGGGTATAAACCATAAAGCTTGGCGTGGTTGGTCGAGGTGACGGCGACGAACTGGTTTATGTCGATGCGGCCCTTCATCACCCCTTCCGAAAACAAGATCGGCAGACGTGTGGCGACGCCGGGAATGCCGTTCGGAATCCAGCGGAAGTGCCGCTTGCCTTTCTCGTTCAGTTTTCCTTCCGGGTCATCGAAGCGGAAGGGGCAATGATCAGATGAAAACACATCAAACACGCCCTGTTCCAACCCCTCCCAGCAGGCATCTTGGTTCGCCTTGTCACGCGGCGGTGGGGAGCAGACATATTTTGCGCCTTCCATCCCGCTCTGGTCCAGATCGTCGGCGGTCAGCATCAGATATTGCGGGCAGGTTTCGCCAACGATCTTCTGGCCGCGCTGGCGGGCTCTGCGAATTTCTTCCATCGCCTGTCGGTTGGAGACGTGAACGATGACGATGGGAACATCGACGATTTCAGCAAGCGAGAGTGCCCGATGGGTCGCTTCTCGCTCGGCGGCGATGGGCCGCGTCGTCGCGTGGTATTTTGGCTCGAATTTGCCGTCTTCCTCATGTCGCCCGATGAGATATCGGATGGCGTCTTCGTTCTCGCAATGGACCATGACGAGCGCGCCCGTACGGCGCGCCGTGTCCAGCGTGGCGAGGATTTCGTCGTCACGAAGCCGCAAGCCCTCATAGGTCATAAAGACCTTCAGCGAGGTATAGCCGTCCTCCACCAAAGCTGGCAGCTCTTGTCCCAAAACCTCGGCGGTGGGATCGGTTATGACGAGATGGAAGGACACATCAATATGGCACTTGCCTTCCGCCTTGGCGTGATAAATCTTCAACGCCTCGCGCAGCGACTGTCCCTTTTCCTGCATGCAGAAGGCCAGAACCGTGCTGTTGCCGCCGATGGCGGCAGAGCGCGTGCCGCTGTCGAAATCATCGGCCATCACGATGCCATCGCCCGAGGGCTGATCAAGATGGACATGACTGTCGATGCCGCCGGGCATGACGAAAAGGCCGGTGGCGTCGATGATCTCGTCGGCATCGGTCAGTTCTGCGGCAAGTGCTGCGATGCGACCATCCTTGATGCCGACATCGCTGACGAAGGTGTCGCTTGCCGTCACCACGGTTCCGTGCCTGATCACCGTATCGAAACGCATCATTCCATGTCCTTCTTGCCGTTCACAGTTCAGCCTGCTTTCGCAAATCCCGCATCGCCGGATAGAATACGATCAAGCGCTGCCGTGAAACGGTCGACTTCTTCCAGCGTGTTGTAATGGACCATGGAAACCCGCAGCATGCCGCCGTGGTCGGTGAGTCCGAGATATTCGGCAAGCCTTCTGGAGTGGAAATCGCCAAAACGCATGGCGATGTTTTCGTTGTCCATTGCCTTGCAAAGGTCGCCTGCCTCACGTCCGTCGAAGCGGAAGGCAATTGTAGGCACGCGAGTTTCATCATGATTGGTGATCTGTCCAACGATCCGGCAATCGTTGCGGGAACGCAGATAACTCAGCAAGCGTTCGGTCAGAAGATTTTCCTGTGCCGTGATGGCTGCAAAGGCAGCTTCGATTTTCTGGCGCACCGTGCCTGTCTCGCCAGCCTGTTCGCCGAGCGCGGCCAGGTAGTCGACGATGCCACAGGTGGAATAGGCCAGTTCATAGTTGGGGTTGCCCGGCTCCAGTTTGCCCGGCACTTTGTCCTTGCCGTAGAAATAATGGTAGAGCGTGTCGAGTTCGAGCAGCAGGTCATACTTGCCATACATCAGCGCATAATGTGGCCCATATGTCTTGTAGAGGCTGAAGACATAATAATCGACGTTCAGCGCCTGCACGTCGACTGCCCGGTGTGGAGCATAGGCAACGGCGTCGACGCAAATCTTTGCCCCGCGGGCATGCACGAAATCAGCGATCTCTCGGATCGGATTGATCGATCCGAGAATGTTGGAGACATGAGTGACGCAGACCATTTTCGTGCGCTCACTCATCTGCTGTTCGAGGTCCGCTAAATCGAGCGTTAGCGTTTCCTTGTTCAGCGGCCAGAATTTGAGGATTATGCCCGCGTCCTGCAATCTATCCCAGGGGCCTATGTTGGATTCGTGGTCGCTTACGGTGACGATGATTTCATCGCCCGCTGACAGTTGGCTCTGCATGGCACGGGCAAGGTTTTGCAAAAGCGCCGTGGTGGAGCCGCCAAATACGATTTCTTCCGGTCTCGACGCATTGACCAGATGCATGGCCGCCGTCCGCGCCTCATAGAGTGCATTGGCCGCGCTTTGCGAAACCTCGTAGGAGCCGCCGATCTGGACGTTCTTTTCGATCAAAAACGTACTGATGCGCTCCATCGCGCCTTTCAGAATTTGTGATCCGCCCGCATTATCGAAATAGGTCCAGCCGCGTGACAAGCCTGGAAACTGGCTGCGCACGTAATCGAGGTCGAGCGGTGAGGTGGTGGTCATGCCTGGTATCTCCCGAATGCTCTTTTATTCAGTGATTGAGGACGGCGCGAAGGAAGCTGCGCGTCCTTGTCTCTTTTGGATTGTCAAAAATGTCTGAAGGCGTGCCGGCTTCGACCAGCCTGCCGCCATCCATGAAGATGACGCGGTCTGCCACCTGACGGGCAAACCCCATCTCGTGGGTGACAATTACCATCGTCACGCCAGTGCCAGCCAGCTTGCGCATCACATCCAGCACCTCGCCGACCATTTCCGGATCGAGCGCCGATGTCGGCTCATCAAACAGCAGAACGCGTGGCTCCATGGCAAGCGCCCGCGCAATGGCCACACGCTGTTGCTGGCCGCCTGAGAGCTGGCCGGGAAATTTCTCTGCTTGCTCTGAAATGCCGACGCGGGCTAGAAGCTCGCGCGCCTTGCCTTGGGCCTCCGCTTCCGGTGTCTTTCGCACCCGCATGGGCGCAATCATGACGTTTCTAAGAACCGTCATATGTGGAAACAGATTGAACGACTGGAACACCATACCGACATCGGCACGCACCTTGGCAAGGGCGGGACCGGGGGCAACGCGAATGCCATCCACCGTGATAGTGCTATCTGGCGAAAAGGCTTCCAGATGGTTGATGCAGCGAATGAGCGTCGATTTGCCGGACCCAGAAGGCCCGATGACGCAGACGACTTCGCCTTCGGCCACGTCGAGATCAATGCCGTGAAGGACGGTGAAGGTACCATAAGCTTTGGTCAGCCCACGGATGGAAATGAGGGGAGCGGAGGTCTTTTCCATCAACGTTTCCCCCGGCTGAAGTGTTTTTCAAGACGCGCCACTACGGCGACCATGGGCCAGAGCAGCGCGATATAAATCAGCGCTGCACCGATCAGGGGCGTCGGGTTTGCATTCAGTGCCTGTGCTTGCGTCGCCTGTTTCAACAGGTCCGGCATGGCGACAACCGACGCAAGCGCGGTGTCCTTCATGACGTTTATGCAGTTGTTGGTCAGCGGCGGAATGACGATGCGGACTGCCTGGGGTAGAATGATATCGACCATTGTGTTGCGGTTGGAAAGGCCGAGCGCGGCGGACGCTTCGAATTGCCCGTGGGGAACAGCCTCGATGCCAGCGCGGAAGATTTCGGCGGTATAGGCGGCTGAGACCAAAGATAGCGCGGTGACAGCAGACAGGAATGGTGACAACCGGATGCCGACGAACGGAAGCGCGTAATAGACGACGATCAAGAGCACAAGCAACGGGATCGACCTGAAGATGTCGATGTAGATCCGGATCAGCAGTGTCAAAGCGGTCGGGGCATAAAGGCGTGCCACCGCCAAAAACAAACCGCCGACAAGACCGCAAAGGATGCTGGTGATGCCGATCTGAATGGTGACAACTAGCCCCCAAAGCAGCTGGGGCAGGCTGTTGAGAAATACCGGAACGTTGAAGAAGGTATTGATGAGGTTCATGCCGGACAGGCTCCCTTGGCAATCTGGCGGGACATGAGTGGTCCCGCCGGATGCAGTGCAAGCCTTACTTGGCCTTCGGCATGTCAAGGACTGCAACGGTCGAGGTCGTGTCCTCGGCCTTTGCGCCGAACCAAGTTTCATGCAGCTTTGCGATGAAGCCTTCGCCCTTCAGCGTGGTGATGACCGCGTTGACCTCTGTGGCCAGTGGATCGCCCTTGTTGAACATGATCGAGTATTTTTCGCCCGTCGGAATGCGCTCGACAACCTTCAGCTCCGGCTTGTCCTTGGCGTAGTAAAGCAGCGCCGGAATATCGGAGATATAGCCGTCGACACGGCCGGCAACGAGATCGAGCATGGCGGGCTGCAAGCCCTCGAACTTGCGGATTTCGCCAAGCTTGTACTCACCTTTATGGCCTTCTGCCCACATATCGCCTGTCGATCCCGTATCGACGCCGACGACCTTGCCGCTCATATCCTTGAGACCGGTGATGCCGGAAGCGGCAGTCACAGTCAAAGACTGGTCGCTGTCGTAATAGGGTTGGGCGAAGCTAACGGATGCCAAGCGCTTTTCAGTGATGGTGATCGAAGAAATAGCCATGTTGATGCGGCCGGACTGAACAGCAGGAAATAGACCGTTGAACGGTGTGTTGACGAACTCCACCGACTTGCCGAGACGCTTGGCGATTTCGTTGACAAGATCGACTTCGAAGCCAACGACCTTGCCGCTGGCATCTTGGAATTCCCATGGGACGTTGCCGATATTGGCACCGACCGTCAGATCGGCGGCATGAACGTTGAACACGCCGAGTGCTGAGACCAGCCCGGCGACAAATGTGCTTTTGATGCTAGAACCGTGAAGCATTCGAGAACCCCTTGTTATATGTTTTAAGCCAATCTACGTTGGTCTAACTGGTCAGACCAGTCCGACCAAAAAAGCACGCGCTTTTAGGCTTTGCAAGATGTAATAAAAAAATACATCAGAATTGCCGGGGCCGCTTTCAGGTAACAGGGATCGAATGCTCAACAAAACGCTTGTTCCACAGTCAGTTGCCCGCGAAATCCAGGCCATGATTCACGCCGGGCAATTGAAGGCAGGCGAAAAAATCCCTTCGCAACGCGAGTTTTCGCAAAAATTTGGTATAAGCCGGGCGTCGCTACGTGAGGCACTCCTGACGCTTGAGACATTGGGGTTGCTAAAAACGGAAGCCGGGCGCGGAACATTCGTGGCTGCGGGTGATGGAGCGGTTGGCCAATCGGGCAATATGGCGCCTTGGCGCTATTCTGAAAGCTATTCCGTCTTCGATGTCTTCCAAACCCGCATCCTGCTCGAAGGTGAAATCGCGCGACTTTCCGCCGGGCGGCTGTCTCAAAGACAGCTGGAGAAGATGGAGCAGGCTACCAAGACCATGGAAGATTGTTGGGCCAGTCAGGATTTGCTCGCGAATGTCGATGCCGATCTGGAGTTTCATGGCACCATCGTGTCTGCCTGCTCCAACACCATGCTGAAGGCGCTTTACCAGACCGTACGGGATCAGGTCACTGAGACCCAGCGCCAGCCAATCCCGATGACGGACCCGGAAAGAATGCGGCAATCCATTGCAGAGCACCGCCGCATCATTGCCGCTCTGAGGGCCAATGACGGATATGAGGCGCGCAGGGAAATGGAGGCGCATATCCGCAATACTGCACGCTGCGCGGGATTACAGCCATAAGTGAAGAAAGACACCGTATGTGCGGAGCCGAAGGGCCAGGCTCTTTGCCAGCTCTGAGGTCCACTATGCCCTCGTTGCCTCCAAGATATGTCGCTCCCTCGCCAGATGGATGTAAGTCGTGGGTTGCGGGTACAACTCCGTTCACGGCGAGCCCGAACCCTTCAGATGCGATTTTCCACATCTGAAGGGTTTGATCGTTATGCTGCTTCCCAGACCTGGTTCAAAATCTTGGCCGCAAGCGCAGTCTTATCTTGAGCATGAAACGACCGTATTGATTGGCACGATACGAAACCTCGAAGCGATTGCTGATCAGGCTACCAAACAAAGCAAGGCATGCCGCCTAAACGGATCATCACCGACAAGCTACCTTCGTACCGTGCGACCAAGCGGGGCATTATGCCAGTTCTGGAGCACAGGTCCTACAAGGGTCTCCGCAATCGAGCCCGAATTCGCATCTGCCGTCAAAAATCTTTTTGTTCCACCGCGCCAAAAACGCTCCGCCCTTGCCGCCCACATTCATCGCATTCGCGTAATCCCGTACGGAGATTAACCGGTAAAGCCGAGGCTTTTCGAAGCAGTCTGTCCGGCATCCAGCAGCATCCGCACATAAGTGGATTTTCGTGCCGGGTCGAAGCGGAATAACGGGAATGAGACGCTGATCGCCGCGATCGACTTTCCCAGATGATCGCGGATCGGGACGGCCATACAGCGCACGCCCACCTCGCTTTCCTCGAGTTCCTCCGAATAGCCATCTTCGCGGATGCGGATCAGTTGCTCGCGGAGTGTCGCTTCATCGGTAATCGTTTTGGGCGCCAGTTTCTCGAATGTCATCTTCGACAGGCGCTCGTCGATTTCCGTTTCATCGCGGAAGGCCAAAAGTGCCTTGCCAAGCGAGGTACTGTGCAGCGGGTTACGCTTGCCGAGCGGCGAGTTCATCGACAGGCTATATATGCTGTCGTATTTGTGAATGTAGGCTACGCGCTGTTCCCGATCATCCATGACGCCAAGATTGATGGACTCACCGGTCTCACGCGACAAAACGCCCATGGCGCGGTCGGCAACCTGCAGCAGATGTGTCTGGCCGCGCAATGTGCGCGCACCAAGGCCGAACAGTTTGAGAGTCAGCCGGTACTTTTCGGTTTCCTCCTCCTGCTCGGCATAGCCGAGATCAACCATGGTCTGAAGCAATCGGTGTGTGGTTGCCTTCGAGGTCATCGCTCGTTGGGCAATATCGCCAAGACTGGACCGACCTTCTTCCGCCAGCGTTTCGAGCACCGAGAAGACCTTTAGAACCGCAGCGACATTATCGGATTTGTTGCGGGAAGCGTCGGACATATATGGCTCCAGAAAAAATAGAATTGCATTCTGGAAATATTGTCTGTCGCTGTCAATCCGGGAGCTACTGGAATGTGCCGCAAAAAGGCTAGAAAAGACAGAGTTCTTGCGGTTTGAAAGGTTTGGAGCGATAAATTCCGAGCTCCCATTGCATTTCATTTTTTTGTATGTTTCCTGTCATTCCGGAATGGAATTGTATTCCGATTTTATGTTCGGACAAGGAGGTCCGGCATTTCTGGAGGGAAATACCTTTGACTATGCATCCCCTTTTGCAGCAGAAAGAACGCTTCATCGCTCGTGACGAAGTCCGTGAGTTGATCGATCGTCTGACGAATAATCTGATCAATATTGAAGATGAGACGGGCGAATTCCTCCTCCGCCTTGAAGACGGCCGGGTCATCGACACCAAGGGCTGGGCAGGTTGGGAATGGACCCACGGCATCGGTCTTTATGGCCTGTTCAAATATTACGAACTGACCGCGGACAAAAATGCGTTTGCAATCATCAATGACTGGTTCAAGGCGCGCTTGGCCGAAGGGACACCGACCAAGAACATCAATACGGTTGCGCCTTTCCTAACACTCGCCAATCTCTACGAGCACACGCGCGACCACACTTTCATTCCCTATCTGGAACGCTGGGCTGACTGGGTGATGTATGAAATGCCGCGTACCCGTGAAGGCGGCCTGCAGCACATCGTCTACAACAGCGTCAATGACCAGCAGATGTGGGATGACACGCTGATGATGAGCGTGCTGCCGCTCGCCAAGATCGGCATGCTGCTCAACCGTCCGGAATATGTAGAGGAAGCCAAGTACCAGTTCCTGCTGCACACGCAGTATCTGGCCGATCGTGAAACCGGCATCTGGTTCCACGGCTGGACCTTTGACGGCAACCACAACTTTGCCAAGGCTCTCTGGGCACGCGGCAACAGCTGGATCACCATTGCCATCCCGGAATTCATCGAGATCGTCGGCCTGAAGGAAGGTGATGCGCTGCGCCGCCACCTGATTTCCACGCTCGAGCGTCAGGCACAGGCACTTGCCGAGTTCCAGGACGAGTCAGGTCTGTGGCACACTCTCGTCAACGACAAGACCAGCTATCTGGAAGCATCGGCGACTGCCGGCTTTGCCTATGGCCTCTTGAAGGCGGCCCGCAAGCGCTACATCGGCGAAGAGTATGCTGATATCGCGGATCGCGCCGTGCAGGGCATCATCAAAAACATCAATGCCGATGGCGAGCTTCTTCAGGTGTCCTTCGGCACCGCCATGGGCTCTGACCTCGATTTTTACCGCAATATCAAATTGACCTCGATGCCATACGGCCAGGCCATGGCGATGCTTTGCCTGTCGGAATATCTGCGCAGTTACATTTGAGGTTAAAAGGCAAGCGATAACAATCGCTTGTCTATATTTACCGAGGAGAAAAGGGTAGGAAAATGAAGAAATTTGCTTTTGCCTTGGCTTTGGCCGCCAGCACCGTGATGTTCATGGGCGGGGCCGAGGCCGCCGATGTCAACTTGCGTTTTGCCTATGCAAGCAACGCGACGCCGACGAAAGAAGCCATGGCCAAGTTCGGCGAGCTTGTCGAACAGAAGACCAATGGGTCGATCACTGTCAGCTGGTTCCCTGACAGCCAGCTGGGCGGCGAGCGCGAACTCGTTGAAATGGTTCAGGGTGGCCTTCTCGACATGACCAAGGTCTCCGGTGGCCTTCTGGAAAGCTTCTCGCCGGTCTATGGCGTGTTCTCGGTGCCTTATCTGTTCGATGGCCAGGAACACTTCTACAAGGTGATGGACGATCCGGCGGTTACCGGGCCGATCTTCAAGGCAACGGAAGCCCAGGGCATGGTCGGCCTGACCTATTATGACTCTGGCGCCCGCAGCTTCTACACGTCCAAGAAGCCGATCGAAAAAGTGGCAGATCTGAAGGGACTGAAGATCCGCGTTCTGCAGAGCCCGACCCTGATCCGCATGATCCAGCTTCTGGGTGCTGCTCCGATCGCCATGAGCCAGGACGAGGTTTATACTTCGCTGCAGCAGGGCGTTCTCGATGGCGCTGAAAACAACGAGTTCGCGCTGACGGTCGCCCGCCACGCCGAAGTCGCCAAATTCTACACCATCGACGTTCATTCCCGCATCCCGGATGTCATGCTGATCAGCACCAAGACGCTTGAAAAGCTGACGCCGGAGCAGCGCAAGGCCGTGGAAGACGCCGCCAAGGAGTCGACCGAATATCAGAAGAGCCTGTGGAATGCCGCTGTTGATGCAGCCCGCAAGGAATCGACCGATAAATTCGGGGTCAAGTTCATCACCCCGGATATCGCCGAATTCCAGAAGGCCGTTCAGCCCATGTATGACGACCTGAAGAACAACAAGGTTCAGTACCCGGTCTTCGAACAGATCCGGGCGGCAAGCAGTCAGGCAAAATAATGCAAACAATCCGTATCGTTCTCGATCGGGTCACAGGGGGGCTATGCGTAGCCCTCCTGTCGGCGATGATCGCCATCATAACGTGGCAGGTGTTCAGCCGTTACGCACTGAACGATCCCAGCACGTTTTCTGAAGAATCGCTGCGATTCCTTGTCATCTGGTTGTCGCTGATCGGATCCGCCTATGTCGCGGGTCAGAACAAGCATATGTCGATGGATCTTCTGAAAGAGTTTCTGGGAGATAAAGCGAAGCAAAGGCTGCAGATCCTCATCCAGCTCATCTTTATTGCCTTTGCCGTTGCGGTGCTGATCGTCGGTGGCATGCACGCGGTCACGATTGCCGCGTCGCAAAAGACAGCCGTCTTGCAACTCCCGATGAGCCTGATCTACGCGGCGTTGCCAGTTAGCGGGGTGCTGACAGTGGTCTATGCCCTGCTCAATCTTGTCGATGCAGTTCTGGGTGGTCCTATCCCGGAACCGGCTGTCGATCAAAACAGCGTCATGGGAGAGTGACATGGCCGCACAATCCAGTCTTATCCTTCTGACGGTTTTTCTGATCCTCGCCGGCATCGGTGTGCCGCTCGGCCTCAGCATCACGGCGGCGGCGATCTCCGCCATCGTGCTCGTCGCGCCATTCGATATGGCCCTGTTCACCACGGCGCAGAAAATGGCCGCAAGCCTGGACAGTTTCTCGCTGCTGGCCGTGCCGTTCTTCGTGCTTTCCGGCGTCATCATGAACAGCGGCGGCATCGCAATTCGACTGGTGAACTTCGCCAAGCTAATCGCCGGTCGCATGCCTGGCTCCCTGACCCAGACCAATATTGCCGGTAACATGCTGTTCGGCTGCATTTCCGGTTCGGCTATTGCCGCATCCACCGCCATTGGCGGCGTGATGATCCCCCTGCAGGCGCGGGAAAATTATGACCGCAGCTTTGCCGCGGCAGCCAATATCGCGTCGGCTCCGACCGGCATGCTGATCCCGCCGACGACAGCGTTCATCATCTACGCCCTGGTCAGCGGCGGCACTTCGATCGGCGCTCTGTTCCTCGGGGGGGCGGTGGCCGGTTCGCTTTGGGGCATCGGCCTGATGGTGTTGACTTATGTCATCGCAAAAAAGAGGGGCTACGGTGCGGCTGAGCGCTATAACTTTTCTCAGGCGCTGAAGATTACCATTGAAGCCTTGCCAAGCCTGTTCCTGATCGCCCTGATCATCGGCGGTATCACGCTCGGCATATTCACGGCAGTCGAAGCGTCGGGCATTGCCGTCATCTACACGATGCTGCTTGCCTTCGTCGTGCACCGTACCGTACCGTTCCGGCAGCTTCCTGCCTTTCTCCTTGAAACGGCGACGATGACCGGCGCGATCATGCTACTTCTCGCATCTTCCGCAGCGCTGTCCTTCGCCATGGCCTTTACCGGTCTGCCGGCAGCGATCTCGAGCCTGATCCTCGGAATTTCCTCCGACCCGATCATCGTTCTTCTGATCATCAACCTGCTGCTCTTGGTTGTCGGCTGCTTCATGGATATCGGTCCGGCAATCCTGATCTTCACGCCGATCCTTCTGCCGATCGCGATGAAGGTTGGCATGGATCCGGTCCATTTCGGCGTCGTCATGGTCTACAACCTTGCCATCGGTACGATCACGCCGCCGGTGGGAACTGGTCTTTATGTCGGTGCAAGCATCGGTAAAGTCAGGGTCGAACATGCGATCAGGGCACTCTTGCCCTTCTACGTCGTGATCTTTGCAATTCTTCTGCTGATCACCTACGTGCCGCAATTGACCTTGTTCTTGCCGCGTTACTTCGGCTTATAAGCGATTTGACGGGCACGAGATCATTTACTCGTGCCCGTCACAGCCACCCCGCTGGCTTAGTCATATTTCGAAATGGGGGCAGCTTCTATCCGATGAGCCCGCCGATTCCGCCTAGGACACGGATCTGTAATTTGCAGAGCTTGGCAGTGTTGTCCCTTGAGGGGCCAAGGATCTGTCCGCACTGATGGCTGCAGGCAGCGATCGTGCTGTATCGGGTTTCACAAGGTCGAACGTTGCATTGAATCGATGCGGGCTTCTGGCGCATCCGGTAACCTTCGCAGATCATTCGTCCCTGCGTTTGTGCTTGAGGGCGGCCATGTAATTATCAGCGCTGGTCGTATCGCGTAGCGAGGCCGTGCATCTGCTTGATACGATTAGAACCGTTCCACGAGATTGCGCTGACGGTAGACCCAGGGACTGAAGTTTAATGTCTGCTTTCGATTGGTCTTTGCCTGGATGTTGGCCCAGCATTTCCGTAGCTTGGTGAAATTGCGAATTGCATCGGTGTCATACGTCTTGTCGGGAAGAACAATCGCGCCGGGCTGCAAGTCACTCATCACGATGTCTCCATCGTAGCGCTTTGAAACCGCGTCCAGAAGGCGATCCCAGACGCCTGCCGTGCGTCAGCAGGAGAACCGGTTGTAAAGCGTCGTGCGCGGACCATAACGCTCCGGCACGTTCCGCAAAGACGAAACAGTCCTGAACGCCACAGAATGCCGTTGATTACCCGGCGGTCATCGAAACGTTCAATACCACGGCTCTTGTTCGGCAAGAAAGGTGCGATGATAGCCCATCCTTCGTCGCTCAATTCGTGACAGCGGATGGCAACTCCTTTCAAGGAGAATGAATCACACGCCGCCAGCAAGATGAACACTGTTTATGGGGATAGTGCCCAGGTGCGTGAACATTGCGCAATATCCAGCAACGGGCATTCTTCAAGGGGGGGCGTCTCATCAGTCGGCTGGAGCCAGTACTGTCCGCAAGCTCGGTTCGGCATTTGCGGCAGATCAAAAGGCTAGGCCCAGTTCAGCGTTTCTGCGGGATTTCGTGCCGGGCAACTCTATTTGTTCGAGTTGCCCGGCACATCTGAACTCTGAAGATGAGCCTTTAAGCCACGCCGTTCACACCCAAGTGTGTGGCTATTCAGCCCAATTTACCCACAGGCTATTGCCTGTTTGCGCGAGATGCTTATCTCCGAAATATGGAAACAATCTCGATTACACAGGCTCGATAATACAGGTGAATTGATGGCTTTGGCCGCTGCCGTCGCGATCCTGTTGATAGGGTTGCTTTTTCTCTTCAATCGACGCGCGGCTTATCCCGCGCTGGCGCTTGTCGCAATCATCGGGATCACCGTGGCGATTGCCACCGCCTTGCAGCCTTCAACGCGTCAGAACACGAAGGAAGCGGTCACGGCGAAAGTATCCGTGGATCCGGTCGCATGTCCCGACCCGTCAAAACCCGTCGCGATCGAATTTCTCAACGGCAATGATGCAGCCGTTCAGAGAGTATCCTTCAGTCTCCTTGGACGCATGACTGGGCATTCGTCGGTCGCCTATCGCGGCTTTCTTCGGGATGACACAATCATAGAGCCGGGTCAGGTTACTGTCACCTGCCAAGGCCTGTTGCCGCTCGGCTTCGCTCCGCCACGACCCGCGACCATTAACCCTGAAGACTACGATTGGTCCGTCGATATTTCGCTTGTCGACTTTTCAACGCGCTAATCTCTCCGGATTGAAATCCGGAGAGACCGGAGGCGGCTCACTCGCTGAACACCGGCACAGCAATGCCTTCGTTGCGGAAGAGCTGCTCCAACTCCCCGATGCTTGGGCATTTCGGTGGGTTCTGCAATAGGTCAGAGCCAAAATCAGCCTTCGGCAATGCGACAGCTGCAGTTGCGAAAACTGTCGTTCCAGACGAGATCTCGCCGCGAAGCTGGGGAACCAGCGTCTTGGCATGGATGAGGTTGCTGTTGGCAATGGCGCTGATGGCCACTCCGTTACGCCTGATATCTGGTGACAGGTCGAGGACGGCGCTGGTGTCCGCCTGGCCGTACCAGATCGCGCGGCCCCCATCTTGCTCAGCGATATCGGCATTGAAATCGGCGCGCGGGATCGCAAATCCGCCTTCGCTGGTTTGCAGCGTGCGTGGTGTGGTGATGCGGTGGAGACGGATATGCCATGGATTGGCCGGCACAAGCCAGGTCTCGACCGTGACATCATTCCATGGCTTCCAGCGCGAATAAAGTTTGTCGCCGGCGATCAGTGCCTCTTCCAGAACCTCGCGCATGCGGAAATGCACGCCGTCGTCGGAAAGGCCCAGCATGCCATCGAAACTGGCGGCGACAAAGTGCCGGTCGTTGAGTTCGATATTGAAGCCGTAACGGGTCGAATAGACGAATTTCGAATATTTCTCGTTGGCGCCGAGCATCTTATCATGGCTCTGGCCCGAGGAAAGGATGACCGTGTTGCCGGGCGTGTGCATCGCCACCATTCCGGCTTCCTTCAGCGGCACCGGATCGGCGAATTCGGGAGCATCGGTCTCCGCGGCCGCCCAGAACGGGTGGTCGGCAGAAAGCGCCAGCGGCAGGAAGAATTTCAGAGCCCAATAGGGGGATCCGGCCGAGTTATAGCTCTCGCTCATCATCAGGTTCGGATAACCGTAACCGATGGAAAGTACACCGTCGCGCTCGGCGATAGGAAGCTCGGACCACCAGCGGATATGGCGCATGTAATAGCCCTTGATCTCGCTCCAGGGCAGGGCCTCGACACCGGCAAAGGCAAGTGCCCCCCAGATGCCGCCGCAGGCAAAACGATAGGTCTGGCTGCGGCCGAAGGCGAGGCTCGCGCCGTCTGGTCCGAACCAGTGGCGGATATCCTTGGCAAACACGTTGGCCCGCTCGCGATAGGCGGCAGCACGTTTCGTGTCGTGTTTGGCGATGACGGAATAGATCAGCGCATAAAAATGCAGGGCAAAGGGTACGTAATGGTCGGCGCGCTTTACCGGCCCGTCGCGATACCAGCCTTCGCCAAGCCGGAAAGCTTCGACCTCATCGAGATATTTTTCGGTCAACGACCGGTCGAAATCGATGCCGGCCTGCGTCAGCCCGAGGTCGATCAGAACGCGAAAGAATTTCCAGTTGTTGTCGACGAATTCCTTGTCGCGTGCCGAGATCAGATAAGCGGAAATCGTCTTCTTCTGCGCCTCGCTCAAAGGCTCCCAGATGAATTGCGGCACCATGGCGATGGCAAAGCCGATCGCTGCGAGTTCCACCTGCCGTTGGTCGGTGCGCGATACATCGCCCCAATATTCCGGGTGGGATGGATCGGTGCCGTTGGCGAGACCGCGCCGATAAAGTTCCCAATGTGGAAAGTCGTAGCCGCCTGCGGCCAGCGGCACTATGCCCCAGAGCGGCCGGGCAAAACCTTCAAGATCGGCTGCTGCACGGTCGAAATGGGCGCCGGTAGCGCTGAGGCGTACTCGTGCACCGCCCTCGGAAAAATAGGGAAGCAGCGGCTTGAACAGATCCATCACCGCTTTCGCGATGTCATCGCGCGTCTTGAGGGGATTGCCATGAAGCGGATTGGCGCGGGCGGGATCGTAGATCATCGGTCTTCCAGTCATTCGTCACGCATTAAGGGTATTATTACACAGACAAAAGAAAACCCCGCGGCAACCAAGGTCACCGCGGGGGAAGGGAGTATTACTTGAGGGCTTTCACACCATCGGTCATTTCCTTCAGACCGTCGTCGATCGAGATATTGTCAGTCATCAGCGAGTCATGCGCCCGATTGAGGATAACCTCGATACGGGCGGCATTCGGTGTCACAGCCATTTCCAGATAGGACTTGCCGGGTTCGAGTGCAGCCTTGCTGCCTTCATCCTGCGGGAAACCGTCGAGCGAGGCGATCTTGGCCGTTACTTCCGGCGTACGCACGGTCGGGATCGTGCCGGTCGAAGCGATGATCGAGGCACCTTCCGAGCTGGTGACGAACTTGATGAAATCGAGAACGGCCTCCTTGTGGGTGGAATTGCTGTTTACCGACAAGCCGGAAATCTGTGCCGCAGTCGTGCCGGCAACAACGCCTTCCGGATGCGGGAACTTGACGATGCCCCAGTTCTTGCTCTTCGATTCACCGGACTTGACCTTGGCGATCTGGGTGCCGACGAACCATGTGCCCATCGGCAACATGCCGATCGTGCCGTTGAAGAAAGGACCCGAATAGTGGGTGTTCGAGGTCTTCAGCGTTGCATAGGACGGCACTACGGCGTCTTCCTGCAGCTTCAGAGCACGTTCGTACCAGGGCTTCAGGAAGGAATAATCCGGGCCAGCCAGCGTATTCTTGCCGTCCTGGATGCCGGCCAGCTGAACCGTCGAGCGCCAGGTGTGCAGAAGCGCGCCATAGGTCTTGTTGGCGCCCATGCCGCCGGCCAGCTTGGTTGCCGTCTCGTCGAACTGCGCCCAGGTCATGTCGTTGGTCGGGTAGGGTACGCCGGCTTTGTCGAAAATGTCCTTGTTGTAATAGACGACCCAGAAATCCGAACGGAACGGCAGCGAATAGATCTTGCCATCGACCGTCATTTCCTCGGCCAGACCGCCGAAGGAGGCCGGATCGATATTGGCTTCCTTCATATAGGCCGACAGATCCATGATCGAGCCGGCGCGGATGAGGTTCGTATAGTTCGGCACGTCCTTGACGGTGACGATGTCGATATCCTTCGAGCCACCGGCCAGCTGCGTGGCGATCATCTGCTGGTAGTCCTGCGAGCCGAGGTCGATATGCTCGAACTTCACATTGGGATTCTTGGCCTGATAGGCCTCGATCAGCGGCTTGTAATAGGCGACCTTGTCCCAGTCCCACAGCGCCCAGCGCAGCGTGACCGCGTCACCTGACTGCGCCAGGGCAGCACCTGCGGTGGACGCCGCAAGCGCCATGCCCGCCAAAGTGAGCTTCATGCCTCTCCCGATAGTTTCCAAATACATCCTGTTTCTCCTTCCCTTGAATTGTCTTAGTTCAGATATGCTTTGCGCTTGCCGCCTCTGTCTCAAGGTTGGGCTGTGTCGCAACAGGCAGGGCAAGCACCATCATGGCGGCGCGATGCGCGGCAAAGGTGATGGCAAAAAGCCCAAGAGAAAAATTGAGTGTGGCCGGCATAAATACCGACACGGGATAAAACGCGATATGGGCGAGCCACAGGCCCGCTACGAAAAGCAGGGCCGCCATCACCGGCAATGGCCTTATGATTGAAGCGATGGCCGAAAGCTGCAGCAGTTTTTTTGCTGGCAGATTCCGCATCACCATCAGCACCAGAAAGTGGCAGGCGGTGATGCAGAGGAAGAGGGTCACGACAAAGGCGATAGCCAGCGGCACTGCCATCATCAGATTTTCCCGCGCTGCCGATGCGTATGTGGCGACGGCATAACCACCAAGGCCGATTGCAGCTGCAAAAAGCAGCCCCCAGATCGTCGCGCGCCAGAAATAACGGTGCAGCGCCCCGAGGAAATCGCGCAGCAGATAGGTATTGCGGTCCTCGACAAAGGCGACGCAGACAAAGGCCATGGCTGCGAGTGCGGCCGGCAGCGGGATGATGAGAAGAGCGGCCAGAATGAACAGGATGTTCAGCTTGACCATTTCCCACCATTCACGGGCAAATGTCTGGCGGAACAGGGCAAGGCCGGTCTTTTTCGGCGCATTCTTGGGAATGCCCGGCCCTTCCTTCGTCCACATGTCCCGCAGCCACTGCATGGCCTTCCTCCCGGCTCGGCGTCCTCAATAGAGGATCGAGCGTTCCGTTTCCTTGTCGAACAACTGCATGTTGGTCGTATCGACGACCAGCTTTGCCGTTTCGCCCGTCTTCGCCTTGAAGCGCGGCGAGACACGAACGGTCATAGCCTTTTGTCCGGCAGTGATATTGAGATGGATCTCGGACCCCATCGGTTCGGCAAGATCGACCACGGCATCGAAAGGCGCGACGTTTTCCGGGTTGATGTCGCCTGGCGCCAGTTCGTGGAAATTCTCGGGTCGCAGACCGACAACCACTTCCTTGCCTTCGTAGGGGGCAATCCGAGACTTGTCGAAACTCGCCGGGATCGGCAACACACGACCGTCGAAGATCGCGGCGTAGCCTTCGCCGCGCTTTTCGATCTTCGAAGGCAGCATGTTCATCTGCGGCGCGCCGATGAAGCCGGCCACGAACATGTTGATCGGGCGGTCATAAAGGTTCTGCGGCGTGTCCACCTGCTGGATATGCCCGTCGGCCATCACCACGATCCGGTCGGCCATCGTCATGGCCTCGATCTGGTCGTGGGTGACATAGATGAAGGTCGAGTTCAGGCGCTTATGCAGCTTGGTGATCTCGGCGCGCATCGTGCCGCGCAGCTTGGCGTCAAGGTTGGAGAGCGGCTCGTCGAGCAGGAACACTTCCGGATTGCGCACCATGGCGCGGCCCAGCGCCACGCGTTGCCGCTGACCGCCGGAAAGCGCCTTCGGCTTGCGGTTCAGAAGATGCGTGATGTCGAGGATCTTTGCCGCTTCCTGAACTTTCTGGTCGATGACCTCGCGCGAAGCTTTTCTGAGCTGCAGGCCGAATGCCATGTTCTTGTAGACGGTCATATGCGGGTAGAGCGCATAGTTCTGGAACACCATGGCGATGTCGCGGTCTTTCGACGGCACGTCGTTGACGAGGTCGCCACCGATGATCAGTTCGCCGCCGGAGATTTCCTCCAGACCGGCGATCATGCGCAGCGTCGTAGACTTGCCACAGCCGGACGGGCCGACGAGAATGATAAATTCCTTGTCGGCGATCTCCAGATCGATGTCATGGACAACGGTCAGGGCACCGTAGGTCTTGTTCAATTTCTTAAGCGAAATGCTGGCCATCGGTTCGTTCTCTCACCAGTAGGAAGACCACGAACGCGACAGGCGCGTCAGGGCTTCCATGTAATAATAATCACCCCAGGAGACGCACTCGTCGACGCCTTCGCCGCGGCAGGTGTTGTAGGGGGATTTTTTCGAATAGGTGCCGTGCAGCACCAGTCCGTTGGAAATGGCGGGGTCCTTGACGGCGTAATGATCGGCAAGGCTTTTCATCATCCGACGTGCGAGATCGCGGTAGCGATCCGCCGCTTCGCCGCCGACAAGATCTGCCATTTCCAGAAGACCGCAGGCAACAATCGAGGCCGCAGACGTATCGCGCGGTTCGTTGTCGCCATCGGTAAACACCATGTCCCAATAGGGCAC
The DNA here is from genome assembly GCA_002376235.1 of Neorhizobium sp. UBA3556. Taxonomy (GTDB): domain Bacteria; phylum Pseudomonadota; class Alphaproteobacteria; order Rhizobiales; family Rhizobiaceae; genus Neorhizobium. The sequence goes on from DFNX01000017.1 coordinate 33,502, forward strand.
CATGTCGGCCGGCAGCTTGTTCAGGTAGAAGGCCAGAAGCCGGTCGAACGTGTCGCGATATTCTTGGATGCGCTCGTAGCGATAGGAAAATGCCATGCCGGCCACGCCCCAGGCCTGACCGCGCGCCCAGAAACTGTCGTCCGCGTAACCCTGCTTGGTGGCGCCGCGCACCGGGGCGCCTGTGACCGGGTCCATGTAGAAGGTGTGATAAGTGGAATCGTCCGGTCGCACGGAGTTTTTCAGCGTCGTGCGGGCATGGATGAGCGCGATATCGCGGTATTTCTGGTCACCGGTCTGTTCCGTTGCCCAATAGAGCAGCGGCAGGTTCAACAAGCAGTCGATGATATACCGGTATTCCTCCGCCACGCCCTTGCGGCCCCAGGCCTGAATGAACTGGCCGATTGGCTGGTATCGCTCGATCAATTGGTCGGCGGCGAGAAGCGCCGCCTTGCGGCCGTCTTCATCACCCACCAGTTTCCATGCGGCGATGCAGGAGGGCGAGTAGAGGAAACCCATGTCGTGATGGTCGGTTTCGATGCGGTTCTCGATCCGGTGGAGAAAGCTCTGCACCTGGATCTGCGCCGCGTACTGAAAGGTCTTGTCGCCCGTATGCTCGAAGGCCAGCCAGATTTCGCCTGGCCAGAAACCGGCGGTCCACTGGTTATTGGCAACGCGCGGGTAGAAATTGTTCACGCTCGAATGGTTTTGGCACGCATAGGTGAATTCCGGCAGGTTATGTCGGATCTGCCCGACAGCAACGTCGAGGGCGGCTTTCACCTCTTCATCGGTGATCGGTGGCGTGGCGAAGGGGGAAACGGCGTTCATGAACTTAACCCTTGATGCCGGAGGATGCGACGCCTTCGACGAAGAAGCGCTGCAGCGACAGGAAGACGATCAGGACCGGGATCAGCGCGACGACCGATGCGGCCATGATCAGCCCGTATTCAGCCGAGTACTGGCTGATGAACATGCGCAGGCCGATCTGGATCGTCTTCAACTCGGTCTTGGTCAGGTAGATCATCGGCCCGAGAAAATCGTTCCAGGTAGTGACGAAGGTGAAGATCGTCAGCGTGGAAAGCGCGGGCTTCGACAGCGGCAGCATGATCTTGGCCCAGATCTGGTATTCGTTCATGCCGTCGATACGGGCGGCCTCGCAAAGCTCGGTCGGGATCGACATGTAGAACTGCCGCATCAGGAACACGCCGAAGGCGGTGAAGGCCTGAAGGCAGATCAGCGCTAAGTGCGTGTTGTTGAGGCCGAATTCGCGCATCAGCAGGAACTGCGGCACCATATAGACCTGCCAGGGCATGGCAATCGTGGCGATATAGCCGAGGAACAGCGCGTTCTTGTAGGGGAACTCCAGCTTGGCAAAGGCATAGGCTGCGAAGCTTGAAGTGAACAGCTGCAGAACCGTGACGATGATCGTCAGCTTCGATGTGTTGTAGATGAACAGCGCCAGCGGGATCTTCGTCCAGATATCGACGTAGTTCTGCCACTGCGGGTTGGACGGGATCCATTCGATCGGGAAGACGAAGACTTCGCTGCTCAGTTTCAGCGAGGCCGACAGCATCCAGGCGAAGGGAAGCAGCATCACGAGGGTGATCAGGATCACCGTCACATAGATGGCGGCAAGTTTCCCGGTGAGTTTCTGGCCGGCAATACGCATGGCTCAGTCCTCCTTCTGGCGGCGGAACTGGATGACGGTGATACCCAGCACGAGGAAGAACAGGACGAGTGCGATCATGCTGGAATAACCGAGATCCCAGGAGACGAAGGCCTCGTTATAGATGTGATAGACGAGCACGAGGGTTGAGGTGCCGGGGCCGCCTTGCGTGATCATGTAGATCTGGTCAAATACCTTGAAGGACTGGATGGTCAGCATCACGGTAACGAAGAAGGTCGTCGGGCCGAGCTGCGGCACGGTGACATAGAGAAACTTCTGCCAGGCATTGGCGCCATCGAGATCGGCCGCCTCATAGAGCTCGGAATTGATGCCCTGCAGGCCGGCCAGATAGATGACCATGAAATAGCCCATGCTCTTCCACACGCCGAACAGTATGACGGTGACCATCGCCCAGTGGCGGTCGGCAGCCCAGCCCGGCATGTCCTTCGGGTCGAGGCCGAGCGTGTAGAGGAGCATGTTCACCGGACCCATTTCAGGGTTGAAGATCATGTTCCAGACGACGGCAACGGCCACCAGCGAGGCGACATAGGGGAAAAACATCGCGGTGCGGAAGAAGTCGCGGCCGAGGATTTTCTGGTTTAGAAGGATGGCAAGCCCAAGCGCGCAGGCGAGCGTCGCGGGCACCGAGACCACCGTATAGATGATCGTGTTCCAGAAGGCGTCGATAAACGCCTTGTCCTCGAACAGGCGCCAGAAGTTGTCGAGCCCGGCAAAAGTCATGGCATTGCTGCCGTCCCAGTGCATGAAGGCCAGCACGAAGGCAAACAGAATCGGGCCGAGCGTGAAGACGGCAAATCCTAAGAAATTCGGGGCAATGAAGGAGTAGGCGACGAGCGCGTCCTGCACCTTGCGGCGACGTTTGGACACGACCTTGCGCCGTCTCGTCACAACCGGCGTATCGCCGGCGGCAATGATAGAGTTAGCCATCATACTCCTCCAAGAAAAGATGCCACGGACGATGCCCTTTAGAGCCTATCCGCGGATGCACGGCGAAAAATTGATCTGCCTTCCGTGCCTCCTCCCAGGATCGACATATCATATCCACGACATTGGTCAAACAACTTATAAATGGATAATATGAATTCTGTAGAAAAGCCAAAATACATATGATAGGCGGTGTCTCACGCAGTTTTGATGGCAGGAGGAAGCGATGTTTCGCGAGGCTGCAGCGCACATCCCTTCGGTTTTCTCAGTGTTTCTCCCTGGTGCTCGATTTGATGATCGAAATGCATGGCAGGGCGTCGCCGATGAATTGAAGGCCCATGTGCTCAAGGATGCCGAAGCGGCATCCGGTCGCAGCTGGTCGGTGATCAAGGCCGAGGATTATCGGCAGTTTTCGATTACGGGGAACAGGGCGGATTTCGAGGCCTTGTATTTCTCCCGTCGGCGGATGCTGAACGATCTCGTGCTCGGCGAACTGGTCGAAGGTAAGGGGCGTTTCCTGCCGTTGATCGTCGATGGTATAATGCTGATCTGCGAGGAAAGCGGGTGGCAGCTTCCGGCGCATAATTCCTATGAACGCGGCGGCATGCGTCATCCCCTACCGGATGTCGAGCGCCCGGTCATCGATCTTTTTGCTGCCGAAACCGGCGCATTGCTCGCAACCGTGGCGGCATTGCTTGGCGGGCCGCTGGATGAGGTCGGTCCCATCGTGCGACGCCGCATCGAGCATGAAGTTCATGTTCGAATTATTGCCCCATATCTCGCCACCCATTTCTGGTGGATGGGTAATGGCGCGGAGCGGATGAACAACTGGACGGCCTGGATTACCCAGAATGTTCTCCTCGCGACTTTCAGCCTCGATACCGACGACGAATTGAAGCGCCGTGTCGTGGAAAAGGCGCTCGGCAGTCTCGATTGCTTCATCAAGGACTATGCCGAAGACGGCGCATGCGAGGAGGGGGTGGTTTATTACCGGCACGCAGCCCTTTGCATGTTCGGCGCGATGACGATCCTTGATACCGTTACGCCCGGCTCCATGTCGGCGCTGTGGCCTGCGCCCAAGATCCGCAACATGGCGGAATACATTCTCCATATGCATGTGGACGGCCGCTATTATTTCAATTTCGCCGATTCCGCTGCCGTTATCGATCCCTGCACAGTTCGCGAATATCTGTTCGGCAAGGCTGTCGGATCGGACGCGCTGGCGGCTTTTGCCGCAAGGGACCGCGCAACCAGCCCGGCACCGCATCTGCCGGAAGAGTGGAACCTCTGGTATCGCGTTCAGGAACTGCTGACCGAGGTGGCTCGGCCCGATGCATCGGTGCAGTCTGCTGGTGATGCCGCCTATCCCGGTATCGGACTGTATATTGCCCGCGACGATCGGTTTGCGCTGGCGGTGAAAGGTGGAAACAACGGCGAAAGCCACAATCACAACGATGTCGGCAGCGTCACGCTTTACAAGGACGGTCAGCCGTTCCTGATCGATGTCGGTGTCGAGACCTATACCGCCAAGACGTTTTCTCCCCGTCGTTATGAAATCTGGACGATGCAGTCGGCCTTTCACAACCTGCCGACATTCGGAGGCGTGATGCAGTCGGATGGCGCGGCCTTTGCCGCACGTGACATGCAGGCGGAATTTTCGCCCGAAATGGCGGAAATCGCGCTCGATATCGCCACCGCCTATCCGGAAGCGGCAGGGCTGCGCGCCTATCGCCGCAAGGTTTGCCTGCGCCGCGGCCATGGTGTGGAGATCACCGATGTCCACGACGGAGACCTGCCCGCAGTCCTGTCGCTGATGACCCGCGATGAGCCGGTCCTTCGTGGTGGATTTGTCCATGTCGGCAAGTTGGGGCGCATCGAGATCGAAGGCGGCGGCGATATCGAGATCGAGACGATCGAGATCAACGACGCACGCTTGATGATTTCATGGCCTTCGAAAATTTATCGGCTGCGGATTCCGCTTGTCGGCAAGCAGCTGAAATTGCAGATCGTCTGAGGAGGACGGAATGGAACTGAGACTGAAAGTAATCGATGCAAGCGGTGCCGTGCGTGCCGAATCGGCAAATACGGGCGAGGCATTTCTGATCTTTCGCGGCGCTTACGAAGACGGCGATCAGGTGCTTGTCGAAGCCTCGGAGCCGGGGCATGTCGTGCTTGCTCTCGATGATGCGATGAGCCCGACACCTGTCTATCTGAAGGGCAAGAATTACGCGCTGACCGTTCCATTCGACATCCGGCGTGCGCCCTATTCGCCGCGTGCTTTCGCGGGTGATCTGCATCGCCTGCATGTCCGCAAGGCGCGCCCGGAAGAAGTGGCGCAGCGCCGAAATCTTGCGCTCAATCCGTGGGACGACAAGGGCAATACGACGCTGTTTCCGCATGCCTTGGCCAACGTTCAGACGCGTGGCGAGACCCAGTTCGCCGCGCGAAATGCCATCGATGGCGAAAAGGCGAATGATGACCACGGCCGCTGGCCCTATACCAGTTGGGGTATCAACATGGATCCGGCGGCAGAGTTGACGGTGGAGTTTGGCCGGCCCGTCAGGGTCGATGAGATCGTGCTCTATCTGCGCGCCGATTTCCCGCACGATGCCTGGTGGAAAAATGCCAGCGTCACGCTCTCAAGCGGGCAGGTGCACACATTTCCTCTGGTGAAAACCGGCGGTGCGCAAAGTTTCCGGATCGAGGATCAGGAGGTCGAGTGGGTCAAGCTGCACAGTCTGATCAAGGCGGAGGATCCGTCGCCCTTTCCGGCGCTGACGCAGATCGAAGTTTGGGGGCGCGATTAGGCTCGGGAGATAGCGCTGCCCGGGTGATCGGCGAAGATCAGCCGGGATTGGCGCGTGAGTTGCGCAGCAATTCGCGATAACGGGCCTGGCTGCCTCGCAGGTGGTCGCGCATCGCGTTGCGCGCGGCCTCTTCATCTCGATCGGAAATCGCCATGACGATTGTCTCGTGTTCCTTATGGATCAAGCGGCGATAGGCTGTCTGTTCGGCAAAGTCAGGGTCGGGTAGGGGGCGCGATTGCGGGATGACGGCGGTGCCGTGAAACTCCAGATGCTGGCGAAACAGCGGATTGTTGGTCGCTTCGGCAATTGCGAAATGAAGCGCAAGATCGGCCTCGCGGATCGATTCATTTTCCTCGATGCAGCGCAGAACCTGCCTGTGACATTCGAAGATCGCCTCTTCCTGTGCCGGGGAGCGGCGCGCAGCGGCAAGACCGGCTGCCTCGATCTCCAGCGGCGCACGAACCTCAAGCACCTCAAGATCGGACGACACGCGTGCCTTGTCGACGGTGCGCGCCGGCGTCACCTGAAAAGCCGGATCGAGCACGAAAATGCCGGCGCCCTGCCGGACCTCCACTATGCCATCCGATTTCAACGCGGCAACGGCTTCGCGAATGACCGTGCGGCTTACCTTGTGGGTCTCGGTCAGCTCCACTTCGCTCGGCAGTTTCTGCCCGGGCGAATACTGGCCGCTCGAAATGGCGTGCCGCAGGCTTGCCCCCACTTTTGAAACCAGTGATCCCGGCCCCTTTTGCCGAACCTTGGTCTGGACCGTCACAGCTGTTCCTCGCGATACTGCGGATAGGGCGAACCGATTTCCGCCATATCCGCATGTTTTCTAAATAGGTATGACAAATTTCAATTATTATCAATTGCAGAAAGCTGGTCTGCAAAGGTTTTGCGTCCAATTGACGCTTTTCTGCCAAGGGAAACGAAGGCTGGACGAGGGTAATTGTCTGCTGTATCTCTCGAAATCGAGCGCAGTCGTTATAGTCATATGATGACATGTGCGGCAGCATTTCGGGAGGATGCAGGCGTCATGCCCATGAATGACATTTTCGATCAGCGTCGTTGCGAACTCGGGGAGGGTGCTTTCTGGCATCCGCAGCGTCAGCAGTTTTTCTGGTTCGATATCGTCAACAATATGCTTCTGAGCCGGGAAGGCGACAAGCCGCTTGAATGGGTATTCGACGAGAACGTGTCGGCTGCCGGCTGGCTTTCCACCGATGAATTGCTAGTGGCGGGAGAAAGCGGCCTTTCGAGATTCAATCTCATCTCGGGAAAGCGCGAGCCCGTAGCTGCATTCCCGCATGATCCCACTCTGCGTTCGAATGATGGCCGGGCGGACCCCTATGGCGGTTTCTGGATCGGCACGATGGGCAAGCGCTCGGAACAGGAGGCCGGAGCAATCTGGCGTTACTGGCGCGGCGAGTTCCGCATTCTCTTCGACAAGATCAGCATAACCAATGCCATCTGCTTCGATGCTGAGCGCTCGCTTGCCTATTTCTCCGACACCCGCTTGAAAAAGATTTGGCGCGTCCGGCTGGATGGGCAAGGCTGGCCGTCGGGCGAGCCGGAATTGTTCATCGATCTGACCGAGGCGGGCCTCAATCCCGATGGCGCGGTGATCGATGCCGTTGGTAACTTGTGGAGTGCCCAGTGGGGCGCGCGACGTGTCGCCTGTTACGCATGGGAAAGCGGAGAAGAAATCGCCGCCGAATATTTCGAAGCGACGCGCATATCGTGCCCGGCTTTCGGCGGTGCGGATATGCAGAGCCTTTTTGCCACCTCTGCCTGCCAGGGCATGAGCGCCGAGGCACGCGAGGCCGAACCGTTGGCCGGGATGACCTTCGAGCGCAAAGTCTCGGTCCGTGGGGTGAGTGAGCCGCAGGTGATCCTCGGCTGATACTCGTTGCTCCGGCAGGCTGAGCCCGATGCTGCAGGCATGAACAGGAAAATCGGATGAACGACGGAATGCATGCGGACCCTGATACGGACGAGGCGGTTCTGGATCGCAAGGCGCGGCTGGAATTCATGACCTGGGAGCGCAAACCGGCCGAAACCGACAGTACCGACCAGAGGGCATTGAAGCAGAAGCTTGCGCACTCCGCCAATGCGCGAATTGCGGACACAGCCTATATAGCCGAGGACGCGCGCATCTTCACCACCTCGCTTATCGTCGGCCACCGTTCGTGGATCGCGGCGCATGCGCTGGTGCGCGGAGATATCGAACTTGGCTCTAACTGTTCGGTCAATGCCTATGCCTGCATCTCGGGCAAGGTGCGTTGCGGTGATGGCGTGCGTATTGCCTCGCTGGTCTCGATTGTCGGCTTCAATCACGGTTTTGACGATCCTGACACGCCCATCAACGACCAGCCCCACGAGATCAAGGGGATTGTCATCGGTGACGATGTCTGGATCGGTGCCAATGCGGTCATTCTCGACGGCGTGACGATCGGCAATGGAGCGGTGATCGCGGCGGGTGCGGTCGTCAACAAGGATGTTCCGCCGCTGGCGATCATGGCCGGCGTGCCCGCAAAGCTCATCCGCCGCCGCGGGGAAAAGCCGATGGCTGCAAAGTCCCACCGGGGCGAGGTGGAAAAAGCGCTTCGTTCGATCTGCGACATGGCGGAAAGTCAGTGGCGGGATGTTCTGAACCATTATCGCCGGCCTGAAGGTTATATCTCGCCGGATGCCGGCGGTGTCGCCCGCGAAAGCGCCCGGCATCAATGCGACGCGATCGAGATCGCCGCAGGCTTCGGTGCGCCGCCAACCGGAGATGAGGCGAAGGCTATCATCGATCGCCTGCAAGCAATGCAGGATCCGCAGACTGGACTTTTCCCCGATCCCTTCACCCCGCCCGGCCCGTCGTTGCCGGTTCTGGAAGATAACCTCTCCCTCTATAACGTGCTTGCCGCTGGTTACGCCCTTGAGATCCTCGGCTCCAAACCGAAATACCGAATTGCCAGTGCGGAAATGGATGCGGTTTCCCTATGCGACTGGCTGGACGCTCTGCCGTGGAAGAATCGCGCCTGGCGCTGTGGTGATCGTATCGACGGGATCGCAACGGCGCTCTATTTCAATGCGCGATATTTCGAAAGCGGACGGGGGCGGGAAGTCCTGTTTGGATGGCTTGCAACGCATGTTGACCGCGCCACAGGACTATGGGGCAGGCCGACAGCGGAACAGGGGTTTCTCCAGCCGATCAACGGCTTTTATCGACTCACGCGCGGAACCTATGCGCAATTCGGCTTGCCCGTTCCGCATCCGGACGCGGCGATCAATTCCGTTCTCACCCACTACCGGAATTACAACGGGTTTTCCGGCGAGAGTTACTCGGCCTGCAATCTTCTCGACACGATCCATCCGCTCTGGCTCTGTCTGAAGCAGACGGATTTCATGCGCGCCCAGGCGGAAACTATCGCCGAGACCGTCATCCTGCGTGCGCCGGAGCGGTGGCAGCCCGGTGCCGGTTTTGCATTTGCTGATGGTCAGCAGCCAAGCCTGCAGGGAACGGAAATGTGGCTCTCGACACTGCATCTCGCTGCAGATCTTCTGAACCTTACGGAGAATTTCGCTTTCATTCCGCAAGGCGTGCACTGCACCCGGGCCGCCGGCCTGGGAGTTTAGCCGGGGTTCGCTTCCGGAAGCGGCTCTAAAGCGCATGCGACCACAAATCACGCTTTCAGGGATAAGGAAGTGTGGAAGGGTCGGCTTCTCAAATAGAGAAGGAACGACCCAATGAATATTCACGAGACCGATGGCTCGACTTTCGATCCGATGGGCCAGGCACTCAACGTGCTCGGCGCCTTGCTTAGTATCGATCCGGCTGATCGGGATCTCGATCCGGTACTCCTTCACTTCCTTGCTCCAGATCTGTCTACGTCCTGGCCACTTCTATCGACTAGGCTGGTGAAATCGTTGCAGGAGCGGATAATCGAAACCATGAAATCGGACCCGTCCGGTGGCGGTGTACCGTCACCCGCCTGGAGGCGATCCTTGCATGTGGCCTTCTGCGATCTTTTTGTTGGGCCGGCACCGCTGGCAGCCCCTCCTTGGGGGTCGGTCTATCTCGAAGAGGAAGCCACCCTCTACGGCGTCTCGACCATGGAACTCAAAAGCTTCCTGAGCGCCCACGGTATTTCTGCAACCAGCCCTGATGGTGGCCCGGAAGATCATTTCGGAACGCTCTGTCTCATCGCTGCGTGGCTGACGAGCCAAGGCCGCCTCGATCTTCTCAACGAGTTGCTGGGTGAGCACATTCTGCCCTGGGCATTTGCCTATCTGGAGGCGTTGCGCCAGGCCTCGCTTGATATTGCACGCGACAATCCGACGGCAGCCTTTTATTCCAGCACAGCGGAACTGGCTGCTGCGACCCTGCATGCCCTGCAGGAGGAGCGCGCTATTTCAGTGACGAAAAAGCGTCTCCATCATCCACAGGCAGTGCAGTAGGCAGTGGAAACAAGGGCGTCCCAATTGCTTTTGGACGCCCTTCATCAACTGTCAGGCGTAAATCGTGTAGAACAGGTAGCGCCCCACAATCTCTCCGGCCAACAGCAGAACGGTGGCTGTGAAAGTGAGCGTAAAACCGGAGCTTTCCTTGTCGCGCAAGGCCCTCCAAGCAGCACAAAGCAGCAGGGCCGCTCCGGCAAAGCTTACCAGCCAGCGTAGAAGGCGCATCTCAGTCTGTGACTGAAAAATCTCCAGCGGATGCAGTGCGTAGGTCACCACCGCATTCATCGGATTGGCATGGATCGCCGTCACGTAAGACGGCAGCACGGCGAGCTGTGCTGCTATCCCGATAAGAACCAGGGCAGTGGTCCAGCCAAGAAGAGGAAGCACGCCTGAAAATCCGACTATCCGAGCAACTTTTGGCCCGATCAGCACAAAGCCGACAATCGCGCCCATAAGCACCAGGCCACCGAACAGCATCACATGCGTGTTTACGTGCATCCAGGTCACGACAGAGGCATTGCGGTAGATATCGCCCATGAACCAGACCGAGAGGAGACCGATCACAAAGCAGCCCACAACGGCCACAAGCGGCACGCGACCCGCACGCAGTGATATCAGCGCCGTCAGGCATGCCGCGCCGATGAAGGCGGACGCCAGGACGATCTCACGGCTGAGCGCGGATGTTGCAACATGACGAATGGCATTCGGTGCATTCAGCGGATAACCGAGATGGCCGAATGACGCTGCAAGGCCGAGTGCGGCCAGAATACAGCCTAGGACGATGGTGTCGCGGGTCGTGGAATAGAAGAGTGAAGGCCCCAGCTTTTGTTTCAGCAGGATACCGGACAGGGTGACCGCTCCCATGAGGCCGACGCCGGCCGTATAACAGATGGTGAAAACCAGAATGGACCAATCATGCATCGTATAGCCCTTTCTCTCAGGCGCCCGTATGGGGTTTGATCACGAGGTTCGGTTTGGTCATGGATGACGGAGGCAGGCCCTTGGCATCTGCCAGCGTGCCGTATTTCGCGCGCAGCTCTGTAATCTCGCCGTATTTGATGGCGTTCAGCGGGCAGGTCGCAACGCAGACAGGGTCTTCACCCTTGGCTTGCAGGTCGATGCAGAAATCGCATTTCGACATCTGGCCGGCCGCCTTGTCCAGTTGCGGTGCGCCATAGGGGCAGGACCATGCGCAGTAACCGCAGCCGATACATTTGGTCCTGTCGACGAAGACGACGCCGTCTTCTGCCCGCTTGGTCATTGCCGTGGTGGGACAGTTCTTCACGCAGATCGGGTCGTCACAGTGATTGCAGGAGATCGACATCGTGTAGGCGAAGACATTGTTGATGTAGCCCTGGCCCGACGGCGAGAAACCGCCGCCATGCACTTCGTGGACACGGCGGAAGGAGCGGCCGTCGTCGAGACCGTTCTTGTCCTTGCAGGCCACGACGCAGGCATTGCAGCCGCTGCACATGGCAGATTCGATATAGAAGCCGAGTTGTTTTGCCATTGTGCCGCCCCTTATGCCCTGCGAACTTCGACCAGCGAGGTCTGGTGGGAATTGCCATGCGCCAGCGGCGTCGGGCGTGTCGAAGTCAGCACGTTCGGACAGCCGCCGCGGTCTATCCCGTCGGCGCCGGGGCGCCACCAGCCGCCCTGCTGCAGGGCGACCACTCCGGGAATTATCCGCGGCGTGACATTGGCCGGGATCTCCATCTCACCGCGACCGTTGGCGACGCGCACAAGCTCACCATGTTTGACGCCGCGTTTGTCGGCATCGATCGGGTTGATCCATAGCTGCTGCGGCTGCACCGCCTTGCCCCATGGATTGGCGTGGAATGTCGAGTTCGCCCGGTTCTTGCCCTTCCAGGTGATGAATTGCAGCGGATATTGTTCGGTCAGTGGGTCTTCAGGTCCTTCCCAGGACGCCACATAACGCGGGATCGCGGGAATATCCGGATTATCCATATCGTGGAGACGCTTCGAAAACAGTTCGATCTTGCCCGATGGCGTCGCGAACTTGTGGTTCTGCGGATCCTCGATCTGCTTCTGGAATGCGACATAACCGCTGGAATTGCGGAAGTAATGGGTTCGCTTTTGCAAAAACTCGTCGAATGGCGGGATGCCTTCATCGGGCATGCGCTTGCGGGCATCCTCCACAATCGCCTCTATCCATTGTTTTTGCGTGCGTCCGAGCGTGAATTCCTGTTCGATGCCCAGTTTACGCGCCACGTCCGCAAGCCAGTCATAGGTGCTGCGCGCCTCGTAAAGCGGTTTTATCAACTGCTCCGCCAGCACGATGTAATTGCCGGTTCCCCAAGTGTTCGAGACGTTCCATTGCTCGATGAATGACGTGCCTGGAAGGAGAATGTCGGCATATTTCGCGCTGGGCGTCATATAAAGGTCGGCGCCGAGGATGAATTCGACCTTGCTCTCGTCCTCAAGCATGCGTGCCGCCGCATTGACGTCGGGGTTCTGGTTGACGAGATAATTGCCGGCGACATTGACGATCATCTTGATCTCGCTGTCGAGCCGTTCTGCGCCCTTGAGACCGACCGCGGGCGTGACGAGGCTTGCATCCTCGACTGCCTGCATCCAGTTCATGATCGAGATCGAGGCCTTGACGGGGTTTGCTACGGCATCGGGCAACAATCCGAATTTGCGCGTGCCATTGCCACCATGGCCGGAAGCCCAGCCGCCGCGCTTGCCGATATTGCCCGTCAGCGCTGCCAACAGCGTTGCTCCACGAGCAGTTCGCTCGCCGCAACCATGTCGTTGCGGCCCCCAGCCCTGAATAAGCGCTGCGGGCTTGGCGGTCGCATAATCGCGTGCGAGCTGGCGTATGACGTTGGCGGAAACCTTGCAGATACCTTCGGCCCATTCCGGCGTCTTCGGCTGTCCGTCACTTGCGCCCGTCAGATAGGAAATCACCGATCCACCAGATGGCGCGCCTTCCGGCATATGCTCCTCGTCGAAGCCAACGCAATAGGTGTCCAGAAATGTCTTGTCATGCAGGTTTTCGGTGACGATGACATAGGCCATCGCATCCATCAGCGCATTGTCGGTCGTCGGCAGAAGCGGGATCCATTGGTCCGCGTAGGCTGCCACACTGTCCGAATAACGGGGGTCGACAACGATGAATCGGATGCCCCGCCGTTTCATCTCCTGGAAATAGTGGTTTGTATGGCCGAAAATCGTTTCGGTCGGATTATGCCCCCATAGGATGACGAGTTTGCTGTCGAGCAACGTGTCGTGGCTGCTGCCGGTGGCTGCAATACCATAGGTATAGGGGGTCGCCGCAAGCGAATTACCCTGGCTCACCGAGTGGTAGTAACCGAGGTGTCCGCCGCTGACATTCATGAGTCTTCGCACGATGCCGTCACTGCTATAGGCGGCACCGATATCGCCGGTCATGACGGTTACGAAACGCGACGCTGGGCCGTAAGTGTCGCCGATACGCTTCCATTCCCGTGCGATGATGTCGGTCGCCTCATCCCAGGAAATCCGCTCGAATTTACCTTCGCCGCGCTTGCCCACGCGTTTCATCGGGTATTTCAGCCTGTCGGGATTGTAAATGAAACGTCGATAACCGCGCCCGCGCACGCAGCCACGCATGATCGGCATCTCCTCGTTGACTTCGCTGTTGAGGCGCGTGCTGATCCACGTGACGACGCCGTCCCTGACATGCGCCTTGATGAAACAGCGTCCACCACAATCGAAATGCGACGCCGTCTGAACCACGCGTTCAGCAATTTCCGCTACATTTCCATTGGCTTGGGCCGCGGCAGCACTCACATATTTGCCGGCTATGAACGGCAGCGAACAGAGGCCTGCGAGGCCGAGAAACCCGCGGCGAGATAGTTCGGACATGACACTTCATCTCTTGGTGAAAACATAGGCAAAAGCTACATCTCGCACCGGATGAAGTCGGTGTGGCAAAACGACTGGACGAACGTCAAACAAATCACGGGGCACCGTAAATATGTAGTGGTGCGGCACATTTCAGGTGCGTAGGAAAGACGATTGGCCGCAGCCGCAAATTCAGTCGAGCATGACCATGTGCGATGCTACCTGTTCCTCGAAGAATTTCGAGAACGAGGCGATGCGTGGCGGCAGGGCCTGATAGGGCGGATAATAAAGTGTCAGCCACAGTTCCGGCGGCGCCCAGCCCTGCAACACATGAACGAGGCGACCGGATCTCAAATGTTCGGCAATATGGAATCCGGGCAACATCGCAACGCCTGCTCCATCGGCTGCCATGTCCGCCAGCACTTCGCCGCTATTGGCGCTAAAGGCACGACCGGCCGAGATCGTCATGCTCGACCCGCCGTCCGATAGGACCCAGTTCTCCCGCCGGCTTTCGCCGCTATAGGCAAGGCAATCGTCCGGTGAAAGCTCGCTCGGGTGCATCATATCGACAAACCGGCTGCCGGGGGCGGCCACCAGAATACGCGGCACGACGCGGATCTTGCGCCAGATGGTGAACTTGTCGGAGGGTTGCGAAGAAATGCGGATCGCCAGATCGTAATCGTCATCAACGATGTTCACCAGGCCATCGGAGAGCGAGATCTCGAAGCTCATTTTTGGATAACGCTCCTTGAAGCCCGAAAGGATCGGCGGCAGCACGGCCTTGCCGAACCATGTCGGCGCGCTGATGCGCAGTCGTCCCTCATCGGTCTTGTGGGCGTTCATCACATCCCGGCGCGCATTTTCAAGCGACTCTATGGCCGGCTGGACCTGCGCCGCAAAAACCGCGCCGTCGGTCGTCAGCGAAACTTGCCGCGTGGTTCTGACGAAAAGCTGCACGCCGAGATCGGTCTCCAGCGCCGCGATGGCGCGCGTTACTGCCGCCGGGGTCATGTCGAGTTCGCGGGCGACCTGGGCAAAATTGCGCTTTTCGGCGGCAAGCAGAAAGATCCTGAGGGCTTTGTAATCGTTCATCGGATTATTTTAAAAATTGCAACTCAATCGAAAGAAATATTGCAATTCCGCGAGATGATCAATCGGCCTAAATCTCTGCCCACGAACACAGATAAACGCCGAGAAAGAAAGGCACTCAGATGATCAAGGATATCAAGGGACTGCATCACGTCACGTCGATGGCGTCGGATGCCCGTCAGAACAACCGCTTCTTCACCGAAACGCTCGGCCTGCGCCGGGTCAAGCAGACCGTCAATTTCGACGATCCGAGTGTCTACCATCTCTATTACGGGGACGAGAACGGCTCGGCCGGCACCGTTATGACCTATTTCCCGTTCCAGCACATGATGCTCGGCCGTCCGGGCGTCGGTGAGGTCGGCGAAACCCAGTTTTCGATCCCCAAGGGCGGGTTGAAATTCTGGCAGGATCGTCTTGCCGCGCAGGGCGTCGGCGGGATCGAAGCCGACACGGTTTTTGGCGCCAACCGCTTGCGTTTCATCGGGCCGGATGGCGATGCGCTTGCGCTGATCGAAGCTGCCGATGACAGCCGCAAGCCATGGCTGGCAGATGGTATTCCTGACGATGCGGCGATCCGCGGTTTTGCTGGCGCACGCTTCAGTCTGCACGACACGGCGGCGACTGAAGAACTGCTCGGCTTCATGGGGTACCAGCGTGCCGAAAAGGAAGGTGATGTCACCCGCTTCATCATTCCCGGCGGCAACGGTGCCGATACGATCGATGTCGCTGCGCTGCCGAAAACGCCGTTCGCCCGGCAGGGGGCCGGCTCCGTCCATCACATCGCCTTTGCCGTCGACAACCGCGAAAAACAGCTCGAAGTCCGCAAGGCGCTGATGGACACCGGTTATCAGGTCACGCCGGTCATTGACCGCGATTACTTCTGGGCGATCTATTTCCGCACGCCGGGCGGCGTGTTGTTCGAAATCGCCACGAACGAGCCCGGCTTCAACCGTGACGAGGATACCGCGCATCTTGGCGAAGTGCTGAAACTGCCGTCCCAGTACGAGCCCTTCCGCGACCGGATCGAAGCCAATCTCGAGCCACTGGCTGCTTAACGATTGGTAGAATGACAGAAATTGAACGCCGCGTGTCCCAGTGACCGCGGCGTTTTAGTGGCTGTGGCGGGAACGACCGTAGCGCTTGGCGATATGGGCGTTGAACGCCAGCGCCACATGCACAAGCAGCCGGTCGCGCACATCGTCGGCCATGTCGAAAAGCGGCATCAGGGCAGCGCTGATATTTTGCACCGTCCGATCCTCGATCCCCCGACAGATTATCAGATCCTCGACCCGCGGTTCGCCCGCTTCGTCGGCAAGTTCTGCCAGGTGCTGGCGCGGAATATGGAAAACAAGCGCTTCGAAGCCACCGCGGATTGCAATGCCCGCTCCCTGTCTCAGGCTGATCAGGCAGATGGAGCCTTTCGGATAGGACTTTATCGGTGCCGCAGGCCTGTCCGGCCAGATATCGCGATGTTCGACATCGGTCAGATAGAGCACGACGAGAAAAGCATCGTCAGCAGGCAGGATAACCGGCTGGTCACCATCCTCGTAGTTGCTCCACAGATGGGTGATGGAAAGCTCCGCCCGCCGCAGCGGTCTGGTCACCATCAATCGGGCATTGTCTGTCCCGAAATAGTGCGCAATCCTTTCGCCTACCGGCAATGCCTCACTCACATGCGTCTCGCTTGTTCCCGTATTGGCAGGTTCTGTGCCGTTCGTGGCGGGTATTGAGAAAAGTTGCAGGCTCCTGTTGGCCGTTTCGACTTAAGCGCTATGGCGAAATCAATCATAATCGACAATCATGCGCGTTATAGAACGGAATAGACACAATCTCACAGCCATGGCATCAAACTGCATGTCGTCGACGAACGGTTGAAAGAGAAAGTAGCGCGCCTTGCTCCGTAGATACATCAGCGGGACGACATCTTCTGTCGATCAGAAAACCGACAGTTTCGGATGCCCTTTCGACAAGCTCTACAAGGATCAGTTTCTTCAAGGCGCGGATATTTCGTTCTTCCGCAAGGGAACGCGTGAGGACAGGATCGAGCAGGTCGTGACACCTGCCAGCGATCGGGGTTTTGCCATTGGCATGTCTACAATTGCCGGTCACTCACGCCGGATCTTCCACGAGCATCATTCGACCCCCCACGCATTCGAAGAAAATTCGCTCTACATCCGCAATCTCGCCGAACCCTACAAGGCTGATCTCACCGGGGGATTCGACATGCTCCTGCTCGAAATCTCGCCGGCGTCGCTGAGAAAAATTGCCGAGGAATCCGATTTCTCCGGCGTTACGATGCTGGAGGCGGAAACCGCCTCGATCGACCCGGTGCTCGCCAACCTCGTGCGCGCGCTCGTCCCGGCGCTGGAGCGTCCCGAGGAAGCAAGCAGGCTATTTGTGGATCAGTTGGCCGCGGCGATCGGCACGCATCTGGTGCAGCGTTACGGCGGCAGGATCGCGGCATCCGCGTCGCGCTCAAGGAAATTGTCCCGCTCACATGAGGCGCTGGCGAAGAACCTGCTCCTCGAAAACCTCGATGGAGACATATCCATTCTGGATGTATCGCGCGCCTGCAATCTCTCGCGCGGCTATTTTATCCGCGCTTTTCGCGAAACGACCGGTGTGACGCCCTATCAATGGCTCCTCAATGAGCGGATAATGCACGCACGCGAGTTACTGAAGGGTTCGGAAGCTCCGCTATCCGAGGTGGCGATTGCCTGCGGTTTTGCCGACCAGAGCCATTTTACCCGCGTTTTCACCAATGTCGTGGGAACGACGCCCGGGCACTGGCGGCGCAACGCCTGAGCGGATTGCCGCCGGTCTTGCCGCAAGCGGTCTCTCGGGCCTCATAATCGGCGTCATCGTCGCCTATGTCGGCGCGACCTTGGCGAGTTTCTGACGCGCGGCGGCGATATATCAGGCATGCCGGAAGGGTTCCTGGCGATTGGAAACAGCACCGTCCTCGGAATTCCGATGCCTATGCTGATTTTCCTGGCTGCTGCGGGCGTGCTTGCCTACATCATGCAGTTCACGAGGGCCGGTTTTTCGCTCCACATGATCGGTTCCAACCTCAAGGCTACGGAATATTCTGCCATTCCGTCCGCAAGGCTGTCAGCGATGCGGGCGTTCCTGCCGAGCGCGTAAAAAGTGTTTCCGTCAGTGCGACCTGTTCCCTTGTCATTCTGGACAAGGATCACGCACCCCTTCGCCTGACCGAAGGTGATCCTGCTTGGAATATCATCGTGTGGATGGATCACTGCCCCACAGCGGAAGCCTAGGAATGCACGGCAACCGCTCTCCCTTCGCCGGCGCCGGCATTCGCGGCAAGATCGTCGGCCTGACACTGGAGGATCCGTGCGAAACGTTTATCAAAGTGTATTGGGCGGCCGTAACGGCACTGTTTACGGCACGCGGTTCATCATCGAACGCATGAACGATCATGGTTATGCATCGAGACGCTGCATTTGAGCGGCAGACACAACGAGTCGCCGCTGCTGCGCAAGCTGTATGCGGATGGCACCGGCTGCAGGATCGTACTATCGCAGGCGCAAGAGCCTATTCTGCTGGGCACGGCCGTCGCAGCAATGGCACCTTTCGCATCAGCCGATGTCTTGAGTGTTGCCAGTGCTCTTGAGCTGGGAGAAGATGTAATCGAACCGGATCGGGCTACGCGTGACATGCATAAGCGACGCTACAATGCTTTTCGGGCTCTCTATCAACCGCCAAGCACTGTAAATTACAGATCCTGAACCTAGTTCAAACTCCCGAATGACGTTTTGACCTATCAGATCCAATTTGAGGCACAGCCGGCTTAGCTTCTTGCTGTCTCTTTGGTGCATGCGCCTGGGGTCGCCACGCCGCTTCCGATCCGGCGATAGTGTAAGACATCCCGTCTGGATATTGTTGCTTCCTCGATCAAGGTTGCCATGCTGGCATGCAATGGGGACTTGATGCAGGCGGGATCGGTCGCGGCGGGATTTCCTGCTATCGCCATCGCCTGGCAACGACAGCCACCCCAGTCGATTTCCCTGCGCTCGCAACTGCGGCAGGGTTCGCTCATCCAGTCCGTGCCCCTAAAAGCATTGAAGGCGGAGGAAAAGTGCCAGATTTCGGTCAGGCTCTTCTCGCCGAAACGGTCGAAAACTAGCCCGGGTATGGTGCCGGCCGCGTGGCATGGAAGAACAGCACCGTCCGGCGCCACCATGAAGGCGTCGCGTGCCCAGCCACCCATGCAAGGTTTGGGGTAGATAGCGAAATAATCGGGCGTGACGAAATCGATGGCGAGAATGCCATGGAGCCTTTCCTGGGCCTCGCGCACGACATCTACCTGGCGATCGACGGCAGCACGGTCCGGCATCAGGGCATTGCGATTAAGAAGCGCCCAGCCGGCATATTGCACATTGGCAATTTCCAGTCTTTCAGCATCTAGTTCAAGCGCCAGTTCGATAAAAGCCGGTATCTCATCGATATTATGGCGGTGGATCGGGGCATTGATCGTCAAAGGCAGGCCAACTGCACGCACTTGTCTGGCCGTATCGATCTTTTTGATATGCGCATCGCGATAGTTGCCGATCATTTCGGTTGTAACGGCGACAGCGCCTTGAAAACTGATCTGGACATGATCTAGCCCTGCCTCTGCCAGATCACCGATCCGTCCTTCGCGAAGGCCGACACCGGCAGTGATCAGGTTTGTATAGACGCCACGATCGCTCAGGTGGTGGACAAAGGCTTCGAGATCTGGCCGCAGTGTTGGCTCGCCTCCCGACAGGTGGATCTGCAGCACGCCAAGGTCGGCTGCCTGATCGAACAGGGACAGCCAGTCCTCCGTTGCCATTTCACGGTTTGCCTTCATGAGTTCGAGCGGGTTCGAACAATAGGCGCATTGCAGCGGACATCGATGCGTCAGTTCGGCCAGCATGCCGATCGGGGGAAGGACCGCTTCGCTCATAACGTAACCAGTGACCGGTCGGACCAGTCCTGCAGGAAGGTTTCGACATCGGCGGTTATTTCTTCGATGGGGGCTTCGTATTGCATCGACAGTTCCTCCAAAATCTGGGTCACCGAATGCGCGCCGTCACATAAATTCAGAATGTCGAGGCTCACATCATCCGGCCAGAAGACCTTTTCGGGCGATAACAGCGCCCAAGCCTGCCGAACCCTGTCATATTGCAGCCGCACATGCGGCTTCAGCGTCGGCATCGAGCCGGGGCCCAGGAGGGTGCGCTGCCTTTGCGGTCTCATCATGGCTGCTTCGGATCGAAGGCACCGGGCGGAATATGGCCGTGTTCGCCGTAAGCCTGTTCCAACGCGTCCAGCATGGCCCAGAGCAGGTCGCATTTGAAGACGAGCGCATCGATCACCGCCTGCTGCTTTTCTGCCGTGTCCGCATAATGCCGGACATAGGCGAGCGCATAATCAGCGTCACGCGAGGCCTGCACCGGCCTTGGCTTGAAATATTCGAGAATATCCTCCGTTACGTAATCATACTTTGCCAGCATGGCGGGAACGCGCTCACCGATGATGACTGGCGAAAACAGCTCGGTCAGGGAAGAGGCGACCGCTTCCAGGAGGCTTTTATCCGTGCAAAAGGAGAGATATGCGCCGACGGCGAAGCGGGTGGCTGGCAGCGCGCCCCGCTGACTGGCCACAAAATCCCGATCGAGCCCGAGGCCTGTCGCAAGTTTGAGCCAGCGGGCAATGCCGCCATTCCAGCCGTCACTGCCGTCATGATCCTCAATCCGCTTACGCCATTCGGCCCGAAATGCGGGATCCTCCGCGTGAGACAGGATCATCGCGTCCTTGCGGGGTATCACGGCCTGATAACAGTAGCGGTTCAGCGCCCAGGCCTGCAGCTGCCCTTTCGAGAGCTGGCCCGAGGTCATTTTGTGATGCAGAGGGTGGCGGTTGTGATAGCGGGAAAGGCCGATCTCGCGCAGAATACCCTCAAGTGCATCCGGTGTCAGTCTATTGCCTGCGGCATCAGCGAACTCGTTCACAGGCGGATCTCCATTCCGTCATATCCAATCTCCCAGCCGCCTTGGCGCACTGCAGCCGCCTCGGGCGAGTGATCGTCCAGGATGGGATTGGTGTTGTTGATATGCACATATATCCGCCGCCCGATTTGAAGATCGGCCAAGGCACGCATCGAGCCGTTATCGCCGGAAATATGCAGGTGGCCCATGCGTTGCCCGGTTTTTGTGCCGACGCCGGATGTCAGCATCTCGTCATCGGTATAGACTGTTCCATCGAACAGGAGGCATGAGGCTCGATCCAGGCGATGCCTGAGGTTACCATCGATGCGGGCGCAGCCCGGAATGTAAAAGACGTCAGACTTGGCATCTTCAGACATGATCTTCAGCCCGATCGTATCGCCTTCTTCTGTCCCAAAACCCTGTTCGGCCTTGGTCTGATCTTCCAGGAAAAGTGCGATCTTGCCGGGTACTGCGAATGCTTCCACTGAAATGCCGGTCGGTCTGTTCTGCCAGTCCAGAATGGGAGAGACCTCATGCAGCTTCAGTTCACGACGCTCCGCCAGCACCGGATCTACAACGTTGAAGATCGCATTCTGCGCCAGCACCGCAAGAACACGGGCAGTGGCATAGATGACGAACCGCTCCCGCTCGCGCAGGCTGAGGAGGCCGGCAATGTGATCGACATCCGCATTCGTCAGCACCACGGCACAGATCGGGGTGGAGCGCGGTGGGGCGTTTTCGGCCGGCTGCAGTTCCGGCGTCGCGGCAATCTGCTGGCGGATATCCGGCGACGCGTTGAACAGTACCCACCGCGCTTCGTCGGCACTTGCGGCCAGACTAGACTGTGTTCTCGGGCGAATATTTTCCGTCACTTTTCGAGCATCGCGGCTCAAATGGAAATTACAGTTCCACTGGGGGAAACCGCCCCCAGCGGCGGACCCCACAACCTTCAGGTACATGAAACCCTTCCCTTGACGAGATTTCGCCACGGCTCAATGTCATATCTGAAAGACGCCCCATCCGGTTTCCGGATGAGGCTGCTCTAAATGCTTATTTTTTCGACGGAAGTTGTGCGGGAAAATAACGTGACATTTCCATTCCGACAGGGACGGTGCACATCACTGGTTTCTTCCAGATTTTCTTCATAAGTTTCTCCTCCTCACAAAGGGCCTTTTCAGCCAAGATCATCATACGCGCAATTCTACGATGCACAACCTTGGATGAACGCCAAGTTTGAAGGTGGCGCTACATTTACAGGTTGTAATTCGATGCATCTGCGATAAGCTGATTGAGGCACCGATAATCCGTGGCAGATCCGAACATGTTCGGAGATGTGTGTTCTTTTGTGAGCATATGGGATGTGTGGTGGCTATTTTCGTCGTTTTACTCATTTCAGTTTTTCTTGCGATTTTGCCTCCTGCAGAGGTTAACGCACAAGCTTCATCCAA
Organism: Neorhizobium sp. UBA3556; assembly: GCA_002376235.1. Classification (GTDB taxonomy): domain Bacteria; phylum Pseudomonadota; class Alphaproteobacteria; order Rhizobiales; family Rhizobiaceae; genus Neorhizobium. Next base: position 55,727 of record DFNX01000017.1, read on the forward strand.
ACCTGGAACGCCAGGCTTGGAGCGGTCTGAGCCAGAGGTATCCGAGATCAGGCTTGGTTATATTCGCGCCTATGCGCCGCAACTTGCGCTGTCGGTTCTCGATGTGCCACCGCGCGACGAAGGGGTGGCAGGGGCCAACGTGGCCATATCCGACAACAATACGACCGGGCGTTTTCTCGGGCAGAGATTTTCGCTGGACGTGGCCGAGGTAAAACCGGCGGCCGACGTGCTTGCGGCTTTTGATGCGATGGCAGGCAAGGGGATCTCGACAATCCTTGCCGATCTTTCCGCAGCACAGCTTCTGGCGCTGGCGGACGCAGCTCGCGCCAGGGGAATAGTCGTCTTCAATGTCGGCGCGACGGACGACCGGTTGCGGGAAGAGGACTGCCGCGCCAACGTTTTTCACACGGTGCCCACGCGGAGCATGCTGGCAGATGGGCTTGCGCAATATTTGGTCTGGAAGCAATGGCGGCGCTGGGCGTTGATTTATGGTTCGCATGAAGGTGACCGGCTTTTTGCCGACGCGCTGCGCCGCGCTGCGGAGCGGTTCGGCGCAGAAATCGTCGCGGAGAAGGAGTTTGCCGATACCGGTACGGCGCGACGAACGGATAGCGGCGTGGTGCAGATCCAGCGACAGATGCCGGTCTTTACACAAGGACTGCCTGAGCATGACATTATGCTGGTGGCTGATGAGAGCGAGGTTTTCGGCACCTATGTGCCGTTTCGCACGTGGCAGCCGCGACCTGTGGCCGGCACGGCGGGGCTGATGCCTTCTGCCTGGCATCCCGCCAGCGAACAATGGGGCGGCACTCAGATCCAGAACAGGTTTGCCAAGGTCACCGGGCGACGAATGTTGTCGAAGGACATGTCTGCCTGGACGGCGGCACGCATTATCGGCGAGGCGGCAACACGCGCACGTAGCACGGATCCGGTTGAGATCGCCGATTATATTCGTTCTGAGGATTTTTCCATAGCGGCCTTCAAGGGGCAGAAACTGACCTTCCGGCGTTGGAACTGGCAATTGAGGCAGCCGGTGTTTATTGGCGACGGGCGGTCGGTGGTATCGACCTCGCCGCAGGAGGGATTTCTGCATCAGTTCTCCGAACTCGACACATTGGGAATCGACAGGCCGGAGACGAAGTGCGTGCTGAAATAGGGTGAGGAACTGAAGAGCCTTGGGAGGGGCGACATGCAGAAAAGATCGACTTTTGCCATCATCGCGCTTGCTACGGTCGTGTCCGCCGAGATTTTCAGTGTGCGAACGGCCGAAGCTTTCATGGCGTATGTTTCGAACGAGAAGGACAATACAGTGACCGTTGTCGACACGACAACCGGTGCCGTGGTGAAAACCCTTTCCGTTGGGCAGCGGCCACGCGGTATAACCATCTCACATGATGGCAAGTTCATCTATCTTTGCGCCAGCGATGACGACACGATCGAGGTGATCGATACGCAGACGTTACAAATCGTCGACACGCTTCCCTCGGGCCCTGACCCGGAGCTGTTCGTTCTCTCGCCGGACGGCAAGACGCTTTACGTCGCCAACGAAGACGACAATCTGGTCACTGTCATCGACATCGAAAGCCGCGATGTGCTGGCAGAAATTCCCGTCGGCGTGGAGCCGGAGGGTATGGGCATCAGCCCTGACGGCAAGACCATGGTCAACACGTCTGAGACGACCAACATGGCGCATTTCATCGATACCGGCAGCCACGAGATCACCCACAATGTGCTGGTGGATTCACGGCCACGTTTTGCCGAGTTCAAACCGGATGGCTCGGAAGTGTGGGTCAGTGCGGAGATCGGCGGCACGGTTTCGGTGATCGACAATGCCAGCCGGGAAGTAAAGCAGAAGATCACGTTCGAGATCGCCGGGTTGCGGTCAGAGGCGATCCAGCCGGTCGGCGTGCGCATCACTGCCGACGGCAAAAAGGCCTATGTGGCGCTAGGCCCCGCCAATCGCGTCGCGGTGGTCGATACAGCTACCTACGCGGTAGAAAAATATGTGCTGGTTGGCCAGCGAGTGTGGCAGCTCGCTTTCACGCCGGACCAGAAGACGATCATCAGCACCAATGGCGTTTCCAACGACATCACGTTCATCGACGTCGCGAGCGACGAACCGGTGCAATCGGTGACGGTGGGAGCAATGCCCTGGGGCGTGGTGGTTTCGCCGAAATAGGAAACTGGGACAACGGGAGGAGGAAAGCATGCAGGACTATCGGAAACTGGGGTTCGTCGCATTGGCGGCAGTGTTCCTGTCGGTGGGTATGGGCTTTGCGCAGGACAAGGATGACGATGATGATGACGACAAGCCGGCGGCCAAGGCAGTCTCGACGGAAAAGGTAACACGGGCGAGCAAGGATGTGCCGGAACTGATCCTCGGCTCGGCGAAGGACAGCTTTGCCGTCAACCGCAAGGATTTCGAACTGGTGGCAGGGCAGGGCTATCGCTGGAAGATCACCTCTGCGGCCGGGCTTGAATACAAATTCGTCACCGACCTGTTCCGCAATGTCTGGATGAACCAGATCGTCATCAACGATCTTGAGGTTCATATGAACGGCGCGCCGGCCTGGCTCGAATTCGATAGCGAGGGCACGATGCAGGTCCAATTTACCGCCATTCGCCCCGGCAGCTATACATGGTCGGTGCCGGATCTCGCGGACAAGGGAATGAAGGGAACGATTACCATCAAATAAGCGACGGGGTTCGCGCGGTATTGAGCGTGGGAGGAGAGCGGGATGCACGGTATCGGTGACGATGGCAGTGCTGCAGCAGTGACCATGGCGCTGGAGGTCACCATGGTCAGCCATTGCTATGGGCAAAAAAAGGCGCTTGATGCGGTCTCCTTTTCCATTCCTCCCGGCCGCTTTACCGTGCTGCTTGGGCTGAATGGCGCCGGCAAGACAACGCTGTTTTCCCTGATCAGTCATCTCTACGACACTTGTCAGGGATCAATCCGCGTCTTCGGCCGGGATATCAGGTGTGCACCGGGCGAAGCCTTGCGTCGGCTTGGCATCGTCTTCCAGGCACGCACGCTCGATCTCGATCTCTCCGTCGGCCAGAACCTCGCTTATCACGCGGCGCTGCATGGAATCGGCAGGCAGGAGGCATCGGTGAGGATCAGGGAGCTGCTGGCGCAGGTCGATATGGCCGATCGGCTGCACGACAAGGCCCGCAATCTGTCCGGTGGTCAGATGCGGCGTGTCGAGATCGTGCGGGCGCTGCTGCATCGGCCAGCCCTGCTTTTGCTCGATGAGGCGACGGTTGGACTGGATATCCGCTCGCGCGCCGACATCCTGGCAACGATCCGGGCGCTAGTGGCGCAGAGCGGTTTGAGCGTGTTTTGGGCCACGCATCTGATTGACGAGGTGGATGAGGCTGACGATGTTGTGATCCTCGACAAAGGACGTGTGATTGTGGCGGGCGCGGTGGCTGACGTGGTCCAGCAGACGAGGGCAGGTGATATCGCCGGGGCCTTCGCGGGTTTGATAAACGGTGCTTCGCGTTCCGGATTGAGTGTGGCTGCCACTGCCGCAGTAGTTGGTGGAAAGAGAGACCTTTCCGGAAACAGTAATCTTGACGCCGGTTCTCGATCGATCGGAGTGGTGCGATGAGCATTTCCGCCCATACGGAGGTCTTTCCCAGCGCCCCACCGCGCGGCTTCAGATTTTCTCAATACGGTGCCTGCCTCGCCGGTATCATGCTTCGCGAAGGCTTGCGCTTTCTCAATCAGCGCGAGCGTTTTATCTCCTCGCTGGTACGGCCGCTTTTGTGGCTGTTCGTCTTTGCCGCTGGTTTTCGTCAGGTTCTGGGTGTGTCGATCATCCCGCCTTACAAGACTTATGTTCTCTACGAGGTCTATATCACGCCGGGTCTGTGCGGCATGATCCTCTTGTTTTCCGGCATGCAATCTTCGCTTTCCATGGTCTATGACCGCGAGATGGGGAATATGCGCACCCTTCTCGTCAGCCCGTTTCCGCGCTGGTTTCTGTTGGTGTCGAAACTTCTGGCCGGTGTCGCCGTCTCGGTTGTGCAGGTCTACGTCTTTCTTGCTATCGCCTGGTTCTGGAGCGTCAAGCCACCGGTGATCGGCTATCTGCTAGTCCTGCCGGCGCTGATTTTGGCCGGTATGATGCTGTGTTCGCTCGGCATGCTGCTGTCCTCGATGATCCGGCAGCTGGAAAATTTCGCCGGCATAATGAATTTCGTGATCTTCCCGATGTATTTTGCCTCCTCTGCGCTCTATCCGCTCTGGCGAATTCAGGAATCCAGTCCACTTCTCTTTCATATCTGCCAGGCGAACCCCTTCACTTATGCGGTGGAACTCATTCGCTTTGCGCTTTACGGCCGGATCGAATGGACCTCACTTGCGGTCGTCTGCGGTTTCACCGTGCTTTTCCTCGGCGGGGCTATCTTTGCCTATGATCCCGCCAAAGGGTTCTTGAGCCGCAAGAGGGATACGGGAGGAAATGGCTGATGCATTCGGTACCGCGTTTTCTGATGGTTGCGTGCTTGGCGGCTGTTTCAACATCGTCGGCTCTTTCCGCCCAAGGAGACGATCTGGACTGGCCCTGCATCCAGCGCAAGGTGCCCGAGTTGTCCATCGGCCAGATCTGGACCGGGCCAGATCTGCCGCCGCAGGCCACAGGCTGGTCGAAGGATGAGGGGGTATCGAAACTGGTGGATGATCTCGCTGCACGACGCCTTCCGTTGGCTGAAGCGAAAGAGAAGATAAACGCTTATCGCGACACGCTACAGTCAGACCAGCGGCCGCTACATATCGCCATGCTGATACAGGGGCTGTTCGACAAGATGAATGGCGAGCGCAGCCATGTCATATCCGGCATCGCCCGCTACGCGCATCGTCAACGCGATCTGGCGGCCAGCCTGCGTAGGGAAGGCTCTGCGCTCGATGCAATGCGGGTGCGGTCCGATGCTGACCAGAACCAGGTGACGTTGCGCAGCGAGCAATTGCTGCTGCAGACCCGCATCTTCCAGGAGCGCGTCCAATCACTTACCTATGTCTGCGAGGTGCCGACATTGATCGAGCAGCGGCTGTATGCGCTGGTGAGGATGCTGGCAGATGCGCCGCCGGCCCAATGATGCCGGCGAGCCGGCAAGACCTGTTGTTACGGTGAAAACTGTTTCAGATAAGCGATAACATCGGCCACGTCCTTGTCGGCCTTAAGCCCGACGAAGGCCATTTTTGTCCCTTTGACGAGGCCCTTCGGGTCATGAAGATAGGTAGCGAGCGTCGCTTCGTCCCACACCATGCCGCCCTTGCCGGCGTCGGCCATGGCAGCCGAATATTTGAAGCCCTCATGGGATCCGGCGGTTCGACCAAGCAGTCCTTTGAGCGAAGGCCCGATCTTGTTCTGATCGGTATCGGACACATGACAGGCCTTGCATTTCGCAAATACCTTTTCACCCGCGGCCGCATCCTGGCCTAAGGCATAGCCCGCCATCGGCAGCAAAAGGCCAATGGCGCCAATAAAACAGATGGCACGCATAGAGTTCCTCCCAAAAGCATGAGTGGCGGCGGAACTACCCGATCCGATGCCATACCTGCGCACGCAAGGGTAGTTTTTCGTATTGTGAAGTCAACATCCTGAACTCAAACGTCCTGCAAAATAAAGTTGCATTAGAGGTTTTGCGTATTCGGCTACCTGATTGACGGATTTTTTGGCGGCGCGTAATCTGTGGCCTGCTGAAGGCGTCTGCAGCTCGATGAAATTGCAGACCACATGATGCAAGGCAGGGGTATGCGATGAATATGATCGATCTCGTCCTGACGGTGTGTCTGTTGGCCAACCCCAGCAATTGCCGTAATGAGCATCTGCTTTTCGAGAGCCGTGGTTCTCTGTTCCAATGCATGATCCTGGCGCCGGCGGAAATTGCGAAATGGTCGGGACAGCACCCCGCAGTAAAGATTGTTCGCTGGAAATGCGCATTTCCCGATAAGGGGCGCAAGGTCTGATTGTTCAGGCGACGTAAATTTGGCAAACGATCAGAAACAGCGAACGTCCGCCTCCGCCTGAGCACGTCGCAACTCGGATACGGCCGATTTCGCCACGGCTCCCTGTCGAAAGAGTACCCCTCGTTCGCCCGTCTGCAGACCCAGGCTCATAAAAGTCTCCGCCGCTTCGTAACGCTGATAAGGCACAATCGAAGAGATGACATCGATCGAGCAAGAGCAACTTTGAAGTGCGCTTCGGGTTTCGCCGTTCGCTTTCATGCAACCATGAACGTAATCGACTATTGCAACCGTAGGGTAGTCATCCCGCGCCAGAACGCTTGTGGTGAAGCAGAGCGAAACGAAGAAGAATGAGACCCGAAAAAATCTGATAAACATCAAAAACCTTCCTTGGTCATGCCGTTGTACTCCCGATACTCGCAGAGGATTCTGCAATCATCTTAAAAACATCAGTTAATGATCATAAGCAATACTCGTAAGCATCTGCAATAAAATATGCCGCGCAGCAGCAATTTCAATTATAGATCAAGTTAACTCTAATAATACACTTGCCGTGATTAATGTAATATCCTATCTTTTAATCGGTTTCCGGCTTCAAGGTCTTGTTTTTGGGAGAGGCGAGATCCGAAGGCCTGTAGGGTGGGCAGTAAAGGTGCCCTTGGCCCATCCTTTTGCCGTGACACGCTGACGGAAACGTTTCCCGCACATTGAGAAAATCACTTGGCTGCGCTTAAGCGCGCGACGGTTCGCAACGACGAGCCGCGTGCGGATAATAAGCATTGGGAGGATTTCACATGCGGATACCTGTCAACTCCAAGATTGCACGAAATCTATTTCTGCCTTTGGCGACCGCTGGCTGTCTGACCTCTGGGTTTGCCGGAATAGCCTTCGCCAACGATGACCTGACCAAGCTTGCCGAAGACCCGAAGAATTGGGCGATGCCGACGGGGAACTATGCCAATCATCGCTATTCGGAACTCAAGGAAATCACTGCGGGCAACGTCAAGAACCTGCAGGTTAAGTGGACTTTCTCCACCGGTGTCCTCAGAGGCCATGAGGGCGGACCGTTGGTTATCGGCGACGTGATGTATATTCACACGCCGTTCCCGAACATCGTTTATGCGCTCGACCTGAAGAATGATGGCAAGATTCTCTGGAAATACGAACCCAAGCAGGATCCGAATGTCATCGGCATCATGTGCTGCGACACCGTCAACCGCGGGGTGGCCTATGGCGATGGCAAGATCATCCTGAACCAGGCCGACACGACGGTGGTGGCGCTCGATGCCAAGACCGGCAAGCTCGTGTGGTCGGTGAAGAACGGAGATCAGATCGATGGCGGCAAGGGAGAATCCGGCACGGCCGCGCCGCTTGTGGTCAAGGACAAGGTGCTGATCGGCATTTCTGGCGCCGAATTCGGCGTTCGCGGCTGGACTGCGGCCTATAACCTGAAGGACGGTTCGCTCGCATGGAAAGCCTATTCGACCGGGCCCGACGCCGAAACGCTGATCGACCCGGAAAAAACGACCCATCTGGGAAAGCCGGTCGGCAAGGATTCCGGCATCAATACCTGGGAAGGCGAACAGTGGAAGACTGGCGGCGGGACCACCTGGGGCTGGTTCTCCTATGATGCGAAGTCCAACCTGATCTATTACGGCACCGGCAACCCCTCGACCTGGAACCCGGTTCAACGGCCTGGTGACAACCGATGGTCGATGACCTTGATGGCGCGCGATGCCGATACCGGGCAAGCCAAATGGCTCTATCAGATGACCCCGCATGACGAGTGGGATTATGATGGTGTCAACGAGAACATCCTCGTCGATGGCATGGAGGTCAACGGCAAGAAACACGATGTTCTGGTGCATCTCGACCGAAACGGTTTCGGCTATACGCTGGACCGGGTTAGTGGTGAGTTGCTGGTGGCCAAGAAATACGATCCGAAGGTCAACTGGGCGACGGAAGTCGTGATGGATCCGAAGAGCGAACAATATGGCCGACCACAGGTGGTCGCGAAATATTCGACGCAGCAGAACGGAGAGGACGTTAACTCCACCGGCATTTGCCCCGCCGCACTCGGCTCCAAGGATCAGCAGCCGGCGACCTATTCACCCAAAACAGGGCTTTTCTACGTGCCGACCAACCATGTCTGCATGGATTATGAGCCGTACAAGGTAAGCTATACGGCCGGCCAGCCTTATGTCGGCGCTACCGTGTCTATGTATCCGACGCCGGATAGCCATGGAGGCATGGGCAATTTCATTGCTTGGGATGCCGCCAAAGGTGAGATCGTCTGGTCGATACCGGAACAGTTCTCCGTCTGGTCGGGAGCACTTGCCACGGCGGGTGACGTGGTTTTCTACGGAACATTGGAAGGCTACATCAAGGCTGTCGATCTGAAGGGTAAGGAGCTTTACAAGTTCAAGACACCTTCCGGCATCATCGGCAATATCAACACGTTCGAACATGGCGGAAAACAATATATCGCCGTGCTTTCGGGCGTTGGTGGCTGGGCCGGCATCGGTCTCGCCGGTGGCCTGCTTTCTCCTGAAAACGCTGCGGCATGGCATGGCGCGGTGGATCAGGGACGCGGCGGACAGGATGAGGCTGCGGTCGTGGGAACGGCGGGCCTTGGCGCTGTTGGCGGTTATGCGGCGCTTGCCGACTACACCACGCTCGGCGGGCAGCTGACAGTGTTCGGTCTCCCGGACAACTGACCGCTGAAGAATATTGCATCAATGGGCCGCGCATTGGTGGCGCGGCCTCACGGTACCGATTGATCATCCGAAAATACTGTGCGGGCAGGCTTCTTCATTTGGGTTGAAGCTTCAAGGTGGGGCTTTTCCATCGCTCTCGAAATCTTTCGCATATGAGGTTCATCAATGGCTTTTCGCAATGCAGTTCTCGCATTTGGCATCGTGGCAATCTCATTTCTGACATCTGGCTCATTTCTGACATCTGGAATGGCCTTCGCCGATGACGACAAGGAAAAGGCGGCGGCGGTGAGCGAGGAGGATGGCAAGTTTCTCGACAAGGAGGGAAATCCGACCTTCAAGATCCAGGCCGACGGTACGGTCGATTGGTATACGTTCAGCGGCTATCGGCGATATCATTCCGACTGTCATGTCTGTCATGGGCCGGATGGCGTCGGGTCCAGTTATGCGCCGGCCTTGGCGGACAGTCTCAAGCGGATGGATTATGCGAGTTTCCTGTCGATCGTGGCGGAAGGGCGCAAAAATGTCGGCGGCGGCAAGGAAAATGTCATGCCGGCTTTTGGCGATAACAAGAATGTCTACTGTTATCTCGATGACATCTACGTCTATCTGCGGGCGCGCGCGGTCGGCGCTGCTCCCCGTGGCCGTCCGCCGAAAAAGGCCGACAAGCCGCAAGGGGCGAAGGATTACGAAGCCTCCTGTATGGGAGGCTGACATGATGTATGGTGTCCTGCCCGATGTCTTTTCGATGGTGTGGCAATCCGCTCGCAGCAAATGGATCTTGGCGATTGCAGCAGCAGTGATGAGTGTCTCAACACACCAGGCTCATGCTCAGGGCGCCGGTCTCGGTGCGGCGGGAGAACTTGTCGATCCGGATATCCTGCGCGTCTGTGCCGATCCATCCAATATGCCGTTCTCAGACCAAAGCGGCGAAGGTTTCGAGGACAAGTTGGCGCGGATCGTTGCAGAGGGTACGGGGCGCAAATCGGTGGCCTATACCTGGTTTCCATCGATCAACGGTTTTGTGCGCAACACACTCGGCGCCAACCGTTGCGATATCATCATGGGATATGCGCAAGGTGATGAGTTGGTGCAGAACACCAACGCCTATTACCGGTCGTCCTATGTGCTGGTCTACCGGAAAGGCGGCGATCTTTCCGGTGTCGATACGCTTGCAGACCCGAAGCTTAAAGACAAGCGCATCGGGGTCGTGGAGGGTACGCCGCCGACGGCCAACATGGCCAAGGCAAAGCTGATGGGGAGGGCGAAGGTCTATCCGCTGATGATCGATACGCGCGCCATGCCATCCATGGCAGAGCTGGCGATGCGTGACATGCAGTCGGGGGCAATCGACGCTGCAGTCCTATGGGGGCCGATGGCCGGGTATTATGCCGCTCGGTCCGATGTCGAAATGACGCTCGTGCCGCTTATCCATGAGAAAGGCGGCCAGCGCATGATTTATCGGATCACCATGGGCGTTCGTCCCTCCGACCAGAGCTGGAAGCGCACACTCAATACATTCATCAAGGAAAACCAGCCTAAGATCGACAGGTTGCTTCTGGATTATGGCGTGCCGCTGCTCGACGAACGGGATCAGCGGATTACTCAGTGAAGTACAGGCAGGCTTGCGGCCAGAAAGGAGGCAGCCTGCCCGTAAGGATATTCAAGAGGGAGTGAGGGAAAAATGGATGTCCGCGCCGCTGTTGCCGTTCAGGCAGGAAAACCGCTGGAAGTGATGACGGTTCAGCTCGACGGCCCGAAGGCCGGCGAAGTGCTGGTCGAGATCAAGGCCACCGGCATCTGCCACACCGACGATTTCACCCTCTCGGGCGCAGACCCGGAAGGCCTGTTTCCAGCCATTCTCGGCCATGAAGGCGCAGGCATCGTCGTTGACGTCGGCCCCGGCGTCACCTCGCTGAAGAAGGGCGATCACGTCATCCCGCTCTACACGCCGGAATGCCGCGAATGCTATTCCTGCACCTCGCGCAAGACCAATCTCTGTACCTCGATCCGCTCCACCCAGGGCCAGGGCGTCATGCCGGACGGCACCTCGCGCTTCTCGATCGGCAAGGACAAGATCCATCACTACATGGGCTGCTCGACGTTTGCGAACTTCACCGTCCTGCCGGAAATCGCGCTTGCCAAGATCAATCCCGACGCCCCCTTCGACAAGGTCTGCTATATCGGCTGCGGTGTGACGACCGGCATCGGTGCCGTGATCAACACGGCCAAGGTCGAGATCGGCTCCACCGCGATCGTCTTCGGTCTCGGCGGCATTGGCCTTAACGTGCTGCAGGGCCTGCGTCTTGCCGGTGCTGATATGATCATCGGCGTCGACATCAACCCGGACCGCAAGGAATGGGGCGAAAAGTTCGGCATGACCCATTTCGTCAACCCGAAGGAAGTCGGCGAGGATATCGTTCCCTATCTGGTCAACATGACCAAGCGCCATGGCGACCTGATCGGCGGCGCCGACTACACGTTCGACTGCACCGGCAACACCAAGGTCATGCGTCAGGCGCTGGAATCATCGCATCGCGGCTGGGGCAAGTCGGTCATCATCGGCGTTGCCGGCGCCGGCCAGGAAATCTCGACGCGTCCGTTCCAGCTGGTCACCGGCCGCAACTGGATGGGCACGGCCTTCGGCGGTGCACGCGGTCGCACCGACGTGCCGAAGATCGTCGACTGGTACTTGGAGGGCAAGATCCAGATCGATCCGATGATCACCCACACCATGCCGCTCGAAGACATCAACAAGGGTTTCGACCTGATGCACAAGGGTGAATCCATCCGTGGCGTGGTGGTCTATTGACCGCTTTCTGCCGGAGCAGGTCGGAAGCCTGGGCCCGGCGCGAATGTTCAAACAGAGGAGGAGACTTGCAATGGACAGTGCAGTTCAAGTTCGCATCCACCCCGCGGTGGATGGTGGCGTAAAACCCGCTGGCGCCAGTTTTTCCGGAGGTACACTGGTGTGTGAATGCACCGACAGGCCGGTCAAGGTCAAAATCGAAGGACAGGTGGCGCATAATCACGCCTGTGGTTGCACCAAATGCTGGAAGCCGAAAGGCGCAGATTTTTCGATCGTCGCCGTGGTTCCTCACGACAAGGTGACGGTGCTCGAAAACGGCGACAAGCTCGCAGTGGTCGATCCGGGCGCGCTGATCCAGAGACATGCCTGTAAACAATGCGGCGTGCATATGTATGGGCCGGTCGAGAGGGATCACGCCTTCAAGGGCCTGGATTTCATTCATCCGGAACGTTTCCAGGAAAGCGGCTGGGCGCCTCCGGGTTTCGCAGCTTTCGTGTCGTCGATCATCGAATCCGGGGTCAATCCGGAGCGCATGGACGGGATCAGGGGCCGCCTGAAGGAGCTTGGGCTGGAGCCTTATGACTGCCTCTCGCCCGGCTTGATGGATTATGTCGCGACATGGGTGGCGAAGAAATCCGGAGCGCTCCCGGCCTAACTCCGGCTTGCAGCATGTAGCCCTTGGAGGAACGGCATAGGGTGTGAACTTGCCGTATGGCATTCAAGGACTGCAATACGAGCGGGAGAAATGGGTCAGTATTCGATGGTAAAAGATCTTCACTGCCGGTTGCGATCTGGCTCCGGCAGTGAAGGATTGCCGGTGCTTGGATTTTGAAGCGATCTTAGATGAAAGCATCCCCATCCCCATCCCCATCCTCAATGCCATTGCCATTGCCATCGGGAATGTCAGCAGTGTATCGACGTCGGCAAAGCTCGCGATGTTTCTATTCTTCTCTGGCGAAGATTTCTGTCATCCCGCACCCGATCCATGCCACGTAGCAGGTTCTCTGCGATGGTTACTTGGTTTAAGCCTCCTTTGAATAGCCGTTTCTCGGCCACATCGATCTCAGGCTGAAGGCTGCCGCTGAAGCCAGCGCGCAATCTGAACTCTTTTGGATTCGAGATGGCGCCGCAGGATTGCGCCGAGCTGCGGGCCATCCCTTGCCTCCAGCGCCACAATCATTTCCTCGTGCTCTTTTATTGCAACCTGCCATTCATCATCGGCAATCCGTGCAATGAAGCGCAATCTGATGGTGCGGTTAAAGACGATGCGACGCATTTCTTTGAGCAGTTCATTGTCCGCGATCTCAAAAATGGCATCGTGAATTTGTCGGTTGTATATGTAATAGCCATCGAGATCATTTGCGGCGTGGCGTTCGAGCATGGAGATGTGCATGCCGCGGATATCGTCTAGCTGAGCCTCGGTGATGCGGGGAGCAGCAAGCTCCCCCGCCAATCCCTCCAGGGCACCGATTACGAGGAAGCTTTCGAGTATCTGAACCTCGGTTATTGTCGCGACGCAAGCTCCGCGGTTCGGTGTTAACACCACCAGCCCTTCCGCTGCCAGTGCACGAATGGCTTCGCGCATGGGCGTTCGCGAGACCGCGAAGCTCTCGCACAAATCTTTCTCGATGAGTTTCGCTCCCGGAGCGATATCCCCGTGCTCTATCATTTCCCGCAGGCGGTCGACGATCTTGAGGTGCAAGGTCTGTCGCTCTATTGGCTTGATATTGTGCAAAAAACCGGTCCTTGCGTAAAAAAATGCCAAGTGGCGCGCGGGCTTTGGACGCATTTTGTGCATCGCAAAATTAATCCAACCTAAACCCACGAAACTCCTTTACAGAATAATGTATACAAAATTAAGCTCCTCTCAAATGCAGAAAATGCACACGAAGAAACTTCTTCAAGGGGATCAATATGAGAAAACTTTTTGGTTGCGCGACGGCTGTCATGCTGGTGTTGGGAGCGGCGCCCGCTCTGGCAGGGCCTGATGACAATTCGCTTGTCTGGGCGTCCGACAGCATGCCTTCCAGCATCGACTTCTATACGCATACGATCCGCGAAGGCATCGTGCTCGGGCACCATCTCTGGGACACGCTGATCTATCGCAATAACAAGACCAATGAGATCGAGCCGCATCTGGCGGAGTCGTTCAAGTGGATTGATGACACAACGCTCGAATTCAAGCTGCGCCATGGCATCAAGTTCCATGACGGCAGCGATTTCACCGCCGACGACGTTGTCGGCACGGTTGAATATGTCACGACCCACACGACCGTTCAGCCGATCTTCTTCCTTGAAGGTGCCGAAAAGATCGACGACTACACCGTACGCCTGAAGACCAAGGGCGTGTTCCCGGCCGTCCTCGAATATCTTGCCAATGTCGTGCCGATCTTTCCGTCCGACTATTATGCAAAAGTCGGCCCGGATGGCATGTCGCGCAAGCCGATCGGCACCGGTCCTTATCGTGTCACCGAGACTACCCCGGGTGAAAGCATCAAGATGGAAGCGTTTCCGGATTATTTCGGCGGCGTAAAGGGCAAGCCACCGATCGAGAAGCTGGAATTCCGCCGGGTAGCCGAATTCAATACCCAGGCAATCGAATTGATGACCGGCAACCTCGACTGGATCTGGCGCGTCCCGCCGGATGCGGTAAAGCAGTTCGAAGGCCAGTCCCAGCTGAAGATCGAATCCGGCGACACGCTGCGTATTGGCTTCATCGGCCTTGATGCGGCCGGCCGAACCGGTGACGGTCCACTCAAGAAGCTGGAAGTTCGTCGCGCTATCAACCACGCGATCAACCGCGACGGCATTCGTGAGGCGCTCATCGGCCCCGGTTCGAAGACCATCAACGCGACCTGCGCTCCGCCGCAGTTCGGCTGCATCGACAAGGACGCCACCGTCTACGATTATGACCCTGCAAAGGCGAAGAAGATGCTCGCCGATGCCGGTTATGCGAACGGCTTCTCCATCGATTTCTACGGATATCGCGATCGCCCGATCGTCGAAGCCATCATCGGCGATCTGGCAAATGTCGGCATCACCGCAAAGCTCACCATGCTTCAGGCGTCGGCCATTGCACAGGCGAGAACCGAAGGGCGCACACCGATCTGGTTCCAGGCTTGGGGCTCGTCGTCCATTCTGGATGCAAGTGCAGGTCCGGGATACTGGTTCGACGGATCGAGCGTGGACTATGCGCGAGACAAGGAAACGACGGCGCTCCTCAACGAGGGCAACACGACAGTCGATCCGGAAGCCCGCAAGGTGGCCTATGCCAAGGCCATGGCACGCATTTCGGATCAGGCCTTTACTGTTCCGATTTTTACCTACTCGCTCAACTACGTCTACAACACCAAGCTGAACTTCACGCCGGTGCCGGACGAAACTCCACGCTTTTTTGAAGCGAGCTGGAACAAGTGATTGCTTCGTCCCGCGCCGCCAGTGGCGCGGGACCCTCCAATATTCGGTGAGACATGCTGCGCTACTTGATGCAGCGGATCGGTCTTGCGCTGCTTGTCTGCGTGGCCGTTTCGCTTCTGGCCTTTATTCTATTGAACGCTTCGGGGGACGTCGCGATTTCGATCGCTGGCGAAGAAGCAACCGCTGCCCAGATCGATGCTATCCGCGAGCAGATGGGCCTCAACCGGCCGTTGATCATTCGATACGGTGAGTGGCTGGGCAATGCCATTCAGGGGGATTTCGGTAACTCGCTGTTCTTTCGCCAGCCGGTCGGAGAACTGATCGCGGATCGACTGCCGAAGACGATGACGCTTGCCGTCATGTCGCTGGCGGTCATGTTGCTTCTGTCCGTTCCGCTGGGTGTCGTCGCAGCGCTAAGGCCCAACAGCCTGATCGATCGGGCGGCTCTTCTGATCGCCGTGCTTGGGCAGGCAATGCCGAACTTCTGGTTCGCCCTCGTGCTGATCGTGATCTTTTCACTCACTCTCGGGATCATGCCGCCATCGGGATCCGCGACCTTGAAGCACTACGTGCTGCCGGCGATTGCGCTCGGCTATTACTCTACGCCGCCGATGATGCGCCTGATCCGCCAAGGCATGATCGAGGCGCTGTCATCGGACTACATCCGGACGGCACAGGCCAAGGGCATCGGCGCGACGAAGATCGTTTTCAAACATGCGCTGCGTAACGCCGTCATCCCGGTTGTTTCACTCTCGGCGGTCCAGTTCGGCAACATGCTCGGCGGGTCTGTGGTCATCGAAGCCGTGTTCGGCATCAACGGACTGGGTTTCCTCGCCTGGGAATCGATTTCCCGTATGGACCTGCCGGTCGTTCAGGCCGTGCTGCTGATCGTGGCCATCTTTTACATCGTCATCGTCCTTCTGGCCGATTTCATCAATGCCTGGCTTGATCCGAGGATACGCATTCAATGACCAGCCTCGACCTCTCACTGCCCAAGGCGGGCACCATACGACGCAAGGGATTTTTCGCGCGTGCGATGGCAAATCCCGGTTTTCTGTTCGGTGCCATCCTCCTGGGGCTGATCGTGACCATGGCTATCTTGGCACCGCTCATTGCTCCCTATGATCCGCTCGCGCAGAACATGCTCAGGCGAACCGTCTCGCCCTTCTGGATGTCGGATGGCAACTGGGCCCATCCCCTTGGAACCGACGGGCTTGGCCGCGATTATCTGAGCCGCATCATCTACGGTGCGCGGATCTCGCTGCTGATCGGCATATTCACGGTGATCTGCTCGGGGATCATCGGAACGGTGATGGGCGTGCTCGCAGGCTATTTCGGCGGCAAGGTCGATCTGGCGATCAATTTCCTAATCATGACGCGGCTGACACTGCCCGTTGTGATGGTGGCGCTCGCAGTTGTCGCGCTGTTCGGCGGGTCGCTGATGGTCGTGGTGCTGGTCTTGGGCTTGCTGCTGTGGGACCGGTTCGCCGTCGTCATGCGCTCGGCGGTCATGCAGATCCGTAACCAGGAATATATCCAGGCAGCGCAGTCGATGGGCTACTCCACACCCAAGCTTCTGTTCAGGGAGCTCCTGCCGAATATCTTCGATAGGCTTGCCGTTATAGCCACGTTCGAGATGGCGCATGCGATCCTGCTGGAAGCGTCATTGTCCTTCCTCGGGCTTGGCGTTCAACCTCCGACGCCATCATGGGGCCTGATGGTGGCGGAGGGGCGTCAATATCTGCTGTTCGACAGCTGGCTTATCCTTATCCCGGGCGCAGCGATCTGCGCGCTGGTGCTGGCTATCAATATGATGGGCGACGGTCTGCGTGACGCGATGGCCCCCGACAAGAGAAACTGAGAGATCCACATGACCCGTTCAAATGTAATTGCTGCCGCCGGTGACTATGTAAACGATGGCGCATTTCTCGCAGACCTGCAGGCACGCCTCTCTATCCCATCGGAGAGCCCGCGTGACGACAGCGGTCCTGACCATCTCCGCTATCTGAACGAACAGATGCGGCCCCTGCTCGAAGGCATGGGTTTCCGCTGTGAAATTCTGCCGAACCCCAAGCTCGCCCGTATTCCGGCATTGTTCGCCGAAAGAATTGAGGACCCGGCTTTGCCGACAATCCTCACCTACGGGCACGGTGACGTTCTCTGGGGCATGGAAGGGGACTGGAAGGAAGGGCGCAGTCCATGGGATGCGACGCTTGCCGGTGATCGTATCTACGGTCGGGGAACTGTCGACAACAAGGGCCAGCACACGATCAATCTTGCCGCTCTCGGGCTTGTCCTGAAGGCGCGCGGCAACCTCGGTTTCAACGTCAAGGTTCTGATCGAGATGGGCGAGGAAAGTGGCTCGCCGGGTCTCGCGGAGATTGCCGAGGAACACAAGGAACTCCTGAAGGCAGATGTGCTTATCGCTTCCGATGGCCCCCGCGTTTCGACACATGTCCCGACCGTGTTTCTCGGTGCTCGCGGCGGCCACGGGTTTCATCTGATCTGCGATCTTCGCGAGGGCGCCCACCATTCCGGCAACTGGGGCGGACTTCTGCCGAATGCCGGCATCCGGCTGGCTCATGCGCTTGCAACGATAACGGATGCCAAGGGCCGCATCGCTATCCGCGAATGGACGCCGGGCAAAATTCCGGAAAATGTTCACGCGGCCTTGAAGAAGATCGAGCTGGAACTCGGACCCGATGATCCGCAGATCGACCCGGCATGGGGCGAGCCGGATCTGGTCGGCGCGGAGCAGGTCTACGGATGGTGCAATTTCGAAGTGCTGGCCTATACCTGCGGCCGTCCGGAAGCACCGGTGAACGCCATACCGGGGTCGGCGAAAGCAACCTGCCAGCTGCGTTACGTCGTCGGCGTCGATCGCGAGCGGATACTGCCGGCGCTGCGCGAGCATCTTGACGCGCACGGCTTCCAGGATATCCGGATCGAGCCGATGGACCGCGGCTTTTTCCGTGCGACACGCACGGACCCGGACAACGCCTGGACACGTCTCGCCGTCGCGTCGATTACCGAAACGACCGGTAGGGAGCCGGCCTTGCAGCCGAATTTCGGCGGTTCACTGCCAAACGAGGTGTTTGCCGAAACGCTCGGCCTGCCGACGATCTGGATCCCGCATTCGCATCCGTCCTGCTCGCAGCACGCACCGGATGAGCACATGATGGTCAGCGTCGCGAAAGAGGCTACCGAGATCATGGCAGGTCTCTTCTGGGATATCGGTGAAGGGAAGTTGCAGCGATGACAGGGCCTCTCCTTTCTGTTCGCGACCTGACTGTGGATCTGCCCGCAAGCGGTGACCGCTCCCATGCAGTCAGCGGGCTATCCTTCGACATATATCCAAACGAGATCGTCTGCGTGGTTGGGGAAAGCGGCTCTGGAAAGTCGGTAACGGCCTTCACCGCAATGGGGCTGTTGCCGAAAGCGCTGAAGGTAGCCGGCGGCGAGATGCTGTTTGGGGGGCAGGATCTTTTGAAGATGTCACGCCGCGAGCATGCAGGCCTGCGCGGCAAGCGCATCTCGATGGTATTTCAGGAACCCATGACGGCCCTCAATCCGTGTTTTACCGTCGGCGACCAGATCGAGGAGATCTTCCACACCCATACGAAGCTCTCTAGCGCCGAATGCAAGGCGCGGACGATGGCGCTTTTGCAAGAGGTGCGGCTACCTGACCCGCCACGGGTCTATGCGAGCTATCCGCATCAGCTTTCAGGCGGTCAACGCCAGCGCATCGTCATCGCCATCGCGCTGGCGATGGACCCCAAGCTCTTGATTGCGGATGAACCGACAACTGCGCTGGATGTAACGACCCAGGCGCAGATCCTGTCGCTGTTCAAGACGCTGAAGACGACCCACAATGCAGGTATCCTGTTCGTCACCCATGATTTCGATGTGGTGGCGGAGATCGCCGATCGTGTGGTCGTCATGCAGAAAGGTATCGTGGTCGAGCAGGGGACGGCGGACGAAGTCCTGAATAAACCGCAGCACCCCTATACGCGCCAGTTGATCGCTGCCGTGCCACGCAAGCGGGAAGGGGCGGCTCCTCCTCTACAGGAGGAGATCGCACTGCAGGTGAAGGGTCTGAGCAAGACTTTCCATTTGGGGCGCACGTTGACGCGCAAGGCACGGACAGTTCACGCGCTTCACCCGACGGATTTCACTGTCCGTAAAGGCGAAACCCTTGGTATCGTGGGTGAAAGCGGCAGCGGCAAGACCACCCTGGTCCGTTGCCTGATCCGGCTTCTCGATCCCGACGAAGGCGAAATCTGGATCGGTGATCGCAATTTCGCGAAGGGGTCACGCGAAAGCCTTCGCGCCGCCCGCAAGGACATCCAGATCGTCTTCCAGGACCCGTACGGATCCCTCAATCCCCGCCGCTCGATCGGTGAGCAACTGATCGGGGCGCCGATGAATTTCGGCGTGTCGCGAGATGTCGCATGGGAGCGGGCCAAGCGGCTGATGAAGATCGTCCGTTTGGAAGAAGAGGCGCTCTATCGCTATCCGTCGCAATTCTCTGGTGGCCAGCGCCAGCGCATCTGTATCGCGCGGGCCCTTATGGTCGAGCCGAAGGTGCTGATCGCGGACGAGGCGGTTTCGGCTCTCGACGTATCGGTCCAGAAAGAAGTCCTCCAGCTTCTTGCCGATATCAAACGGGATATGGGGCTGACCATCCTCTTCATCACACATGACCTCCGCGTTGCATCACAAATCTGCGACAATCTGATTGTGATGAGCCATGGCAAGATCGTCGAACGGGGCACGGTTGATCAGGTCTTCGGCGATGCCCAGGATGCCTACACACGCCAGCTTTTGTCGGCCATGCCTGGCCGCGGCTGGGAGGTGCCTGATCTAGACGCGTTATCGGCATGAGGTCTTGTGCCAGATAAAATGGTGCCGGCTGACACCTCATGCTGGCATGGGTTCTGCAAAGCAGCGGTTACCCATACTGACGCAAGTGTCATTTATGAGAACAGGGCAGGCCAGACGTGCCCGGGCAAAGATGTCCCATCTTCGGGCCCCTGGTCTCTTCTTTCCGGAGTCCCGTTGCGATGAAGAAGCCGTGTGAGGCGTGCATGGCAAGCGCGCCCGATGGCGAACCGGGGCTTTCTGTCCTTTTCCGATTGTCGATAGTGCCACAGCGACTGTTGCCTACCCTATTTGTCGGGTCGGATCAGGTCGAGCACAGTTTCGTCAAAAAAGTATCAGTTAATTTTTTGCCATGATGTAGATAGCCCGGAAAATCAGTGGTTATGATCTTGGCAATGGTCAAATTTGCAAAGCGGAGGTTTGCGGATTTTTGCCACTGATATGTGCGCTCGGTAGGAGGAGACGCTGTGCAACCCGATCTGGAACTGGTCCATATCCGCAAAGGCGAAACCTTCGCCGCGTGGACCCATGGCTATCCGTTTCGGACGGTCCGCTGGCACTATCATCCCGAATATGAAATCCATCTTGTCGTTGCGACCTCCGGTCGTTTTTACATCGGCGATCACATCGGCCGGTTCGAGCCGGGCCAGTTGATAGTGACAGGGCCAAACCTGCCGCAAAACTGGATTTCCGACATCGAGCCCGATGAAATCGTTCCGGCACGGTCGCTCGTCATTCAGTTCCCGCAGAAATTCATCGACGACAGTATTGCCGGCATGGCGGAGATGGAGGCGATCGCTCCTTTGCTTGAGCGCAGCCATCGTGGGCTCCTTTTCGACAATGCAACCAGCAACACGATACGGCCGCTGATCGAGCGATTGATCGAAACGCGTGGGCTGATGCGTCTCGCGCTTTTCTGGGAGATTCTCGATGTCCTGGCGAAAGCCCCGGAACCGGAAGTCCTGGCAAGCCTGAGTTACGAACTCGACCTGTCAAACATCAACGAGAGCGGTATCAACCGCGCGATCGCGCACTTACGTGAACATCTGACCGACGACATCGATGAGCGTGATCTGGCCGATCTGGTCGGCCACAGTCCAAGTTCGTTTTCGCGGGCTTTCAAGCGCCATACCGGTACGACGCTGGTGCGCTACAAAAACCAGTTGCGCGTCGATCTCGCCTGCCTGGCACTGTTGACGCGTCCGGAGGTGAGAATTGCCGAGATCTGCTATGAAATAGGCTTCTCCAACCTTTCGAATTTCAACCGGCATTTCCAGAAGATGAAGGGAATGTCGCCCTCGCAATTCCGCGCGACTTTTGCGGCCAATGGAGCCTTTAAAGCCGCCGAGTAGGCCAGACAACTGAATACCCCGGCTCGGGGAAATAATTCGGGAAGCAGGGTGCTTGCCGGAAACGGGCAGGTGTTGCCTGCCGTCGTCCAAAGGGAGGAATATCGGATGAAGAAGACATTGACCGCGCTGTCGATCGCCATTGCCACGCTTGCTGCGAGCTCGGCTCTCGCGCAAGACGCCAAGCTCAAGATCGGCATGACCTTTCAGGAAATGAACAATCCCTATTTCGTATCGATGAAGGAAGCACTGGACGAGGCAGCCAAGTCTCTGGGTGCGGAGGTCGTTGTTACCGATGCCGCCCATGACGTCGCCAAGCAGATCTCCGACGTCGAAGACATGCTGCAGCAGAATATCGATATCCTGCTTCTCAACCCGACGGACTCCGCCGGTGTCGAGGCAGCCGTCAACGCCGCCAAGGCGCAGGATGTCATCGTCGTTGCCGTCGATGCAAATGCCAATGGCCCGGTAGACACTTTTGTCGGCTCCAAGAACAAGGATGCCGGTTACCAGTCGTGCAAGGCACTTGGTGAAGCGCTGAACGGCGAAGGTGAAGTCGCTATCCTCGACGGCATCCCGGTTGTTCCGATCCTGCAGCGTGTCGAAGGCTGCAAGGAAGCATTGGCCGAGTTCAAGGGCATCAAGCTGGTCGACACCCAGAACGGTCGCCAGGATCGCTCCGTCGCCCTCGGCGTCGTCGAGAATATGCTGCAGTCGCGCCCTAACCTGAAGGGGCTTTTTTCCGTCAATGACGGCGGAGCCATGGGTGCTCTTGCTGCCATCCAGGGGTCCGGCCGCGACGTGAAACTGACGTCGGTCGATGGTGCTCCGGAAGCGGTCAAGGCAATCGCCGACGGCACGCCTTTCATCCAGACCACTGCACAGTTCCCGCGCGATCAGGTGCGTGTTGGCCTCGCGATGGCGCTTGCCCAGAAGTGGGGCGCTCGCGTCGTGCCGAAGGAAGTGCCGATCGACGTCCGCCCGGTCACCAAGGAAAACGCTGCCGACTTTAGTTGGTAAGCGCCTCCCGAGCGCCCTCGCCACTATGGCGGGGGCGACTTTTCCAATTCGAGCATGGGAGGGACCGATGCTGGAACTCCGCAACATCAAGAAAAGCTTTGGCAGGATCGAAGTCCTGCACGGGGTTGATCTCACCGTTCAGGCGGGTGAGGTCCATGCGCTTCTCGGCGAGAACGGTGCCGGTAAATCGACGCTGATGAAGGTCCTGTGCGGTCTGCTCAGGCCGAGTGAAGGCGAAGTCTGCCTCGACGGAGAGGTGCGCCATTTCAGCGACTACAACGAGGCCATCGATGCGGGCATCGGTGTTGTTTTTCAGGAATTTTCGCTGGTTCCGTATCTGAACGCTGTCGAAAACATGTTTCTGGCACGCGAACTCAGCAATGGCCTGGGTTTCATGAAACGTGCGGCCATGCGCAAGCGGGCAGCAGAAATCATGAAGCAGCTCGGTATTGCCATTCCGCTCGATGTGCCGATCCGAAATCTTTCAGTCGCCGAACAGCAGTTCGTCGAGATCGCCAAGGCTCTGGCGCTCGATGCCCGCATTCTCGTGCTTGACGAGCCGACGGCGACATTGACCCCGGCCGAAGTGGAACATCTCTTCCATGTCATGCGCAGCCTGCGGTCTCAGGGGGTGGCCATCATCTTCATCTCGCATCACCTCGAAGAGATTTTCGAGATCTGCGATCGCATCACGGTGCTGCGTGACGGCGAATATGTCGCCTCCTGTGCGGTCAGCGATGTCGATCAGGCACGGCTCGTTGAAATGATGGTCGGACGCCGGATCGAAAACAGCTTTCCGCCAAAGCCGGTCATTCCGGCCGACGCCAGGACCGTGCTCGAAGTTGAGGAAGTCCAGCTTGCAAAGGGCGGCCCGGTATCGAGCTTCGCCCTGCGCGCGGGAGAAATCCTCGGATTTGCCGGCCTGGTCGGGTCCGGACGCACGGAAACCGTTCTTGCCATGCTGGGAGCCTACAGTGCCACACGCTGCAAGCTGCTGATCAATGGCGTCGAAATCCGGTTCGCAGATCCTTCCGAAGCGTTGGGCGCAGGCATCGGCCTATTGCCGGAAAGCCGTAAGGAACAGGGGCTGATTACCAGTTTTCCGATCCTGCATAATGTCTCGCTCAACAATTACGGCAAGTATCTGCTGGGTCATTTCTTCATCAACCGCACCCGCGAACTAGAGGATACGCGCACCGCCATGCAGCGTGTTCGGGTAAAGGCGCCGAGCCCTCATGCGCGGGTCGATACGCTGTCGGGCGGGAACCAGCAGAAGGTCGTGATCGCCCGCTGGATCAACCACAACATGAAGATACTGATCTTCGACGAGCCCACCCGCGGCATCGATGTCGGCGCCAAGGCGGAAATCTACCAACTCATGCGCGAATTCACCGCCCAGGGCTACTCCATCATCATGATTTCGTCGGAACTGCCTGAAGTCATCGGCATGTCCGACCGGGTCTGTGTCTTCCGCTCCGGAGGCATCGTCGCGACCGTCGAGGGCGACGCCATCACTTCCGAGCAGATCATGACCCATGCAACAACCGGGAGGACAAAACATGTCGCATGATGCGGACGCTATCACCGGCGGGCAGGCACAGGCCTCCACCACTCCAATCTGGAAATCGATGCTTCATTCGCCATTGGCATTACCGCTGGCAGGTCTCATCGTCGTTTCGATCCTGATGGGCTTTGCCTCCGACAATTTCTTTTCCGTCTCGAACATCCTCAACGTTTTGAGACAGGTGTCGATCGTCGCTATTCTTGCGGTCGGCATGACCTTTGTCATCCTGACCGGCGGCATTGATCTGTCCGTCGGCGCATTGATGGCGCTCGCCGGAACGATGGCAGCCGGACTGATGGTGCATTTCGGCATGCCGGGCTGGGCGGGGCTTTTGATCGGTATCGCGATTGCGGTCGGACTTGGTCTGTTTAACGGGATTCTCGTCGCCTGGGGGCGCATGCCGGCTATCATCGTCACGCTGGCCACCATGGGCATCGCCCGCGGTGCCGGGCTGATCTATTCGGGCGGCTATCCGATCTCGGGACTGCCCTCGTGGATTTCCTGGTTCGGGGTCGGCCGCATCGGCATAATTCCCGTGCCGGTCATCGCCATGGTCATTGTCTACGCGCTGGCTTGGGTGCTTCTGGAGCGCACAGCTTTCGGTCGCCATGTCTATGCGATCGGTGGTAATGAAACGGCAGCAAAACTGTCCGGCGTGAAGACGGGGCGGATCAAGCTTGCCGTCTACGCCATCTCGGGCCTGACCGCAGGTCTCGCCGCCATCATTCTCACCGGCCGCCTGATGTCAGGCCAACCGAATGCGGGTGTCGGTTTCGAGCTCGACGCCATTGCTGCAGTGGTTCTCGGCGGTACGGCGATTGCCGGTGGTCGCGGCCTCATCCTCTGCACGCTGATCGGAGCGATCCTGCTCGGCATCCTCAATAACGGTCTGAACCTGATGGGGATCAATCCGTATCTGCAGGACATCATCCGCGGCTTCATCATCCTGCTCGCCATCTACATCGCCCGCGAATGGCGCTGACTGAAAACTCATCAACATTTCATAACCTCAGGAGAAAGACATGGCTCAATCATTGGCAGGCAAGATCGCTGTCATTACGGGCGCGGCTTCGGGCATTGGCCTGGCAACCACCGAAAAGCTTCTGGCCAACGGCTGCACGGTGGTGATGGTCGACTGGAACGAGAAGGCGCTAAACGACCTGACCGCCAAGCTCGGCAAAAACGCCATTGCGCAGGTCACCAACCTGCTGGATGCCGAGAGTTGTGCGGCAATGGTGCCGGAAATTCTCGAAAAGGTCGATCATATCGACATCCTCTACTGCAATGCCGGCACTTATATCGGCGGCGATCTGACTGAGACGACTGCGGAAGAGATCGACCGCATGCTGAACCTCAACGTCAATGCCGTCATGAAGAACGTTCATGCCGTCGTGCCACATATGAGCGAGCGCAAGACGGGAGACATCATCGTAACCTGCTCGATTGCCGGTCATTTCCCGACCCATTGGGAGCCGGTCTATGCCGGTTCCAAATGGGCGGTCACCTGCTTCGTGCAGACCATGCGCCGCCAGATGATCCCTCACGGTGTCCGCGTCGCCCAGGTCTCTCCAGGTCCGGTCCTTTCCGCCCTTCTTGCCGACTGGCCGGAGGAGAACCTGCGCAAGGCCAAAGAGTCCGGCAGTATCATCGAGCCGAGCGAAGTTGCCGATGCCATCGAATACATGCTGACCCGCAATCGCAATGTGACGATCCGCGACATGCTGGTTCTGCCGACCAATTTCGATCGCGTCTGAGGCAGCTTGGAACATCCCGCTGCGCCCTGTCTCAGCCGGGCGCAGCGATTGCAGCGAAAGGGAGGATGTCATGGACAGCTATTTTATCGGCATCGATGTCGGTACAGGTTCGGCCCGTGCCGGCATATTCGACGCGGCGGGCACGATGATGGCCTCCGCCAAGCATGATCTCCTCATCTTTCGTGACGACGATGGCCATGTCGAGCAATCGAGTGCGCAGATCTGGCAGGCAGTCTGCGCTGCCATTCGTGATGTGGTTGCGTCAGCCGCGATCGATCCAGCGGCCGTTGCCGGGCTTGGATTTGACGCCACCTGCTCGCTGGTGGTGGAGGGAGCGTCGAGCGGGGTCGGCGATCCGGCCTATCCAGAGCGGAATGTCATCGTCTGGATGGACCATCGGGCACTCGACCAAGCCCGGCGCATCAATGCGACTGGGCACGCGGTCCTGTCCTATGTGGGCGGGGTGATCTCACCGGAAATGGAAACGCCCAAACTTCTCTGGCTGAAGGAGAACCGGCCCGACGTCTATTCCAGTGCGCGGAATTTCTTCGATCTCACGGACTTTCTGACGTGGAAATCGACCGGGGCTCTGGAGCGATCCTCCTGCACGGTCACCTGTAAATGGACCTATCTCGCCCACGAAGATCGCTGGGATGAAAGCTATTTTCGCCAGATCGGCCTTGAAGATCTGGCGAATGAAGAGTTTCGGCGGATAGGCAAACGTATTGTGCATCCCGGCACGCCACTTGGTGACGGTTTGAGCCGCGAGGCTGCCAGAGCGATGGGATTGCGGCCCGGCATCGCGGTTGCCGCAGGATTGATCGACGCCCATGCTGGCGGCATTGGTACTGTCGCAGCCAGGGGAGGGGCTCAGGATGCGTCCGCTTGCCTCGGCTACGTGTTCGGAACCTCATCCTGCACGATGACGACAACGGCCGAGCCGAAATTTGTGCCGGGTATCTGGGGGCCGTATTTTTCGGCCATGGTACCGGGCATGTGGCTGAACGAAGGCGGGCAGTCCGCTGCCGGTGCGGCAATCGACCAGCTGCTCGGCTTACATCCTTTAGGCAACGAGGCCAGGGAGGCGGCAAAGCGCGATGGCTCCGGTCTACCGCAATGGCTGGCCAAGCGGGCATTGGCATCCGTCGGACATCCATCAAACACTGTCAGCCTTGCAGGACAGTTGCAGGTCGTACCGGAATTCCTCGGCAATCGCGCGCCGTTTGCCGACCCGTCGGCCCGTGCAGTGGTCATGGGGCTAGGCATGGAGAACGGCGCGGATAATCTGGTTGCCCTTTATATCGCTGGTCTTTGCGGACTTGGTTACGGCCTCCGCCAGATTATCGATATCCAGCGCGAAAACGGTGTCTCCGTCTCCACGATTTCAGTTTCTGGCGGGGCTGGGACCCATCCGCTGACCCGCCAGATTCTCGCCGATGCAACAGGCATTCCGGTCGAAGTAACTGCCTGCCCGGAACCGGTCCTGCTTGGATCGGCCATGCTGGCGGCGGTTGCTGCGAAGACCTATCCTGATCTTCAGGCTGCGATGCCTGCGATGTCGGCAGTTGCTGGCCGCTGTGAGCCGGCCATGGGCAATATCCGTGCACTACACGAGGCGCGTTACCAGGCATTCTTGAAGATACAAACGCTCGCGCGTTTTGTGCGTGGCGACATGGAACCACTGCTGGCGGCGACGTCTCGCTAAATTGCCGGCCATTTCATATCAGGGAGGACATATCATGCAGTTCCAGGGACAATCGGTCATCATTACCGGTGCAGGCAAGGGCATCGGTCGTGCTTGCGCAAAGATCATGGCCGAACGCGGCGCCGAGGTCATCGCGCTTGGTCGCACGGCATCCGATCTGGACAGCCTGCGCGACGAGATCGGCGGTCGATCGGTCGCCGTCGATCTTGCCAACCCGGCTGCAACACGCCGAGCGATGGCCGAGGCCGGCACTACCGATTTCCTTATCAATAGTGCCGGCATCAACGTGCTGGAATCGAGTTTCGACATGACCGAGGCGGGTTATGAAGCCGTCATGGGTATCAACCTGCGGGCGGCCCTCATCACTTGCCAGGAATTCGGCCGGGCCCGCGTGGCTGCCGGCGGTGGCGGTGCTATCGTAAACATCACCTCGATTGCCGGGCATCGCGGTTTTGCCGAACACCTTTGTTATGCAGCCTCCAAAGCTGGTCTCGAAGGTGCCACGCGCGTGCTTGCCAAGGAATTCGGTCCCCACGGCATCCGCGTCAACGCGGTTGCTCCGACGATTACACTGACGGAACTGGCACTGGCCGCATGGAGTGATCCGGCGAAGTCCGAGCCGATGATGGTCCGCCATCCTATTGGACGTTTTGCGGAAGTTGATGATGTCGCTCGAACCATTGCCATGCTGTTGTCGCCCGAGACGGCCATGGTGAATGGCACCGTCATCAATGTCGATGGCGGCTTTCTGGCCGTCTGACGTTGCCCTGAGACAGCTGTTCTATCGCCTGATGAAGTGATGGAGGATCCCCCGTGCCAAGAAATTCATCGACGACAGACTTTTTAGCGCAGGGGTTTGAATAACGGGTGACAATCCGGGAGGTCGCATTTGGTGGCTCTCGGTTATGCTATCTGGAGAAAAGGAGTGGAATATCCGCCCGGTATCAACGGGCAGCATTCTGTTGTTTGACCCCATCCGCCCGGGCCGGTAGACCAGTAATATCCGGCCGGGCAGCAGTGCAGATGTTGCCGCGGATTGGAAATTATTCCTACGAGGCTAACATGTCCGATCTTTTCGATGCCGCACCCCGCACCGGCTCCATGCCGCTCGCGGCGGAATTGCGCCCGGCAACGCTCGACGAGGTTATCGGCCAGAAGAATGTTCTCGGCGAGGGAACGATGCTGCGCCGGCGCATTGCCGCCGGGCGGCTCGGCAGCATCATTCTTTATGGCCCGCCGGGTCTCGGGAAGACCTCGATCGCGCGTGCCATCGGTAATATGCTGGGCAAAAATTTCAGGCCGCTGCATGCGGCGCATAACAATGTGGCCGATATCCGCAAGATTGCCGACGAAGCGCGTATGCGGCCGACGCTATTGTTTGCCGACGAGGTGCATCGCTTCAGCGCAACGCAGCAGGATCATCTTCTGGCGCTCTGCGAGGAAGGCATTGCCGATTTCATCGGGGCGACGACCGGCAACCCCTATCACACGCTGACGCCCGCTCTGATTTCCCGCTCGACCATCCTGAAGCTCGAACCCCTGGCGATCGAGGAGATGGAAGAGGTCGTGCGCCGCGGGCTTGATCATCTTGCCGGCAAAGGGATTGCGGTCGAGCTTGCGGCGGCATTGCTGCGACGCATTGCCGGCCGCTCCGGTGGAGATGCGCGCCGTGCTCTCACAGTGCTCGAAAGCCTCGCCGTCGGACATCCTTCGGGCAAACCTGTGGTGATCACGGAGGAGATGGTCGACGAGGCCTATTCGGCGGCGCCCGTCAATCACGACCGGTCCGGTGACGCGCATTACGACGTGGTGTCTGCCTTCGTGAAATCCATGCGCGGCTCGGATCCTGATGCGACGCTCTATTGGCTGGCGCGGTTGGTGCATGGCGGCGAGGATCCGCGCTATATCGCCCGCCGCATCATGATCCACGCCTCGGAGGACGTCGGGCTGGCGGATAATACCGCGCTGCAGACGGCCGTTGCCGCACTTCATGCGGTGGAGAAGATCGGTTATCCGGAAGCGCAGATCGTGCTTGCACATGCAGCCCTGCATGTGGCGCGCGCGCCGAAATCGAACTCGGCCTGTCGCGGCATTTCGCTGGCGCTTGCCCATGTGGCAAGCGAGGCGCCGTCAGCCGTGCCGATGCATCTGCGCGACGCGCATTACAAGGGGGCGGCGGCGCTCGGCCATGTCGGTTACGCGTTTCCGCATGACGACGGTCGCGGCTGGAGCGATCAGGTCTATGCGCCGGATGTGCCGCGTGGAGCATTCTACCAGAGCGATGCGCGTGACGCCGGAACCTTCGAGCGGCGGGCGGACGAACATTGGGAGCAGGTAACAGGTCGCGCCACGGCGCGCCGTTTCGGTGACAAACGATAATCAGCCTGGCTCGGCCAGACCGGATCGCACCCGGTTAACCACCGTCCAGATCAGCAGGACGCAGGCCATGGGCTGGATATGCCATGTCCATTCGGGCAGGGTCTCGAATATGGCAACGAGCGCGCCCAAAGCGCCGAAGAGCAGGGCGCGGTCGCTCTTACCCATCGGCCCCTCGTAATTGCGTCCCTTGCCATGCGCGATGCCGAGAACGCCGGCAAATTCCGTCAGCACCGCAAGAAATACGATGGCTGCGATCCATGGCAGATTGAAAGGCGCAACCAGTGCGAAGGGAATGTAGAGCGCTGCATCCGACACGACGTCGGTAATCTCGTTCAGATAGCCGCCAAGTGCTGATTGCTGCCCATGTTCGCGTGCCAGCATGCCATCAACGGCATTGAAGGCCATGCGGAGAAACATCCAGATCGGCACGAGCGCAAACAGCGCCGGCAGAGGCTCGATGATCAACACGACGCCGATCGCCACCGAAATGAACGAGGCGAACAGTGTCACCTGATTGGCGGTGACGCCAATTGCCGCGAGCCGCACGACCAGCGGGCGAAGAAGGGTCTGGAATGACGACTTCAGTTTGTAGATCGACATGAAAGCTCGAATCCGCTTGATTGCGTTCAACAAATGCAGACGCAAGTTGAATAAATCAACTGCAAAACTGGGGCATTCATCCGTATAGGGTTACGGAACAGATGGGCGGGAGTGACAAGAGCATGATCGAAACCGTGTTTGCGAGCCATGACGGCGTCGAACTCTTCTATCGCTACTGGCCCGCCCGCTCCGGCACGCCGAAGGGGGCAATCGTGCTTCTGCACCGCGGCCACGAGCATGGCGGCAGGGTCGCTCATCTGGTCGAAGAGCTTGGTCTCGACGATTTCGCCTTCTACGCCTGGGATGCGCGCGGGCATGGCCGCTCTCCCGGTGAACGCGGCCACTCGCCATCGTTTGCGCATTCGGTGCGTGACCTCGATTGCTTCGTGCGCCATATCCGCGAGACCGGCGGCTTTGCCATGGATCAGGTTGCTGTTGTCGCCCAGAGTGTCGGCGCGGTGCTCGCATCCACATGGGTGCATGATTATGCGCCGGGCATCCGCGCCCTGGTGCTGGCTTCGCCTGCCTTCGACGTCAAGCTTTACGTGCCTTTCGCTCGCGAAGGGATTGCGCTGTGGCAGAAGCTCAAAGGCACGTTCTTCGTCAACTCCTATGTTAAGGCACGGTTCCTGACGCACGATGCCGATCGCATCGCGTCCTTCGAGAGCGATCCGCTGATCACTCGGCCGATCGCGTCCAACATTCTTCTTGAGCTTTATGAGGCCGCCGACAGGGTTGTCGCGGACGCCCGCGCGATCACGGTGCCAACGCAATTGCTGATTTCCGGAAGCGATTTCGTCGTACGGCACGCGCCGCAGCATCGGTTTTTCGAGAACCTCGGTAGCACGATCAAGGAACGTCATGTGCTGCCCGGTTTCTATCACGACACGCTGGGCGAACGAGACCGGGCCAAGGCTGTGAAAAAGGTGCGTTCGTTCATCACCGAGCGCTTCGAGGAGGCAGCAGTCGTTGCCGATCTTCGACAGGCGCACCTATCCGGTTACAGTCGCGACGAGGCCGACCGGTTGGCGACGCCATTTTCTATCACCTCGCCGCGTGGACTGTATTGGGCTTTGACGCGTGCCTCGATCCGCTTCGGCGGTCTCTTTTCCGAGGGTATCAGCACCGGCCTGCGCACCGGTTTCGATTCCGGCTCGACACTCGATTACATCTATGAAAACGATGCGCGAGGCCTTGGCCCCGGTGGCCGGTTGATCGACCGGCAGTTTCTCGATGCGATCGGCTGGCGCGGTATCCGGCAGCGCAAGGTGCATTTGGAGGAACTGATCGGCAGAGCGTTTGCGCGCCTGAAAGCCGAGGACAAGCCTTTGCGGGTGCTCGATATCGCGGCCGGTCACGGACGCTATATTCTCGACGCGGTGACGGCATCGGACGTGAAGCCTGACAGCATCCGGCTTCAGGATTATTCGCCGATCAATGTCGAGAAAGGTACGGCGCTTATCGCCGAGCGTGGTCTGAGTGATATTGCAAGCTTCCACCGCGCAGATGCCTTCGATATGGCCGGACTGGCGTCGATCGAACCAAGGCCGACGCTTGCCGTGGTTTCCGGCCTTTACGAACTGTTCTCGGATAATGGTGCGATCGAAGCCTCGCTTCACGGTCTTTCACAGGCGCTGGAGCCGGGATCGCTGCTGCTTTATACCGGCCAGCCATGGCATCCACAGCTCGAGATGATCGCGCGGGCGCTCACCTCTCACCGCGGAGGCGAGGCCTGGATCATGCGCCGACGCACCCAGCAGGAAATGGACCAACTGGTCGCCGCTGCCGGTTTCCGCAAGATCGAGCAGCGGATCGACAAATGGGGCATTTTCACCGTGTCGCTGGCCGAGCGTATCTGAGGCCGGCATGGGGGAGGGGATTGCATCTGTTCCGATTGGCACGCGTAGCGCTGTGATGCGAACGGCAGCGCTCTGGCTGCTTTTCCTTGCGCCGTTCTTCTATCTCACCTATGGCGTGGCGAACTGGCTGGCTTCGTTGCGCGCCGACGTGCCGAACCTTGCCTTCGGCTGGGAAAGGCACATTCCTTTCTTCGCCTGGACGATCATTCCCTATTGGTCGATCAATGCCTTTTATGCACTGGCTCTCTTCGTCAACGATACGCCACGGGATGTCGGCCGTCTGGCGCGCCGATATCTGACGGCGCAAATCGTGGCGGTCATATGCTTCATCGCGTTTCCCTTGCAGGCGATTTTCGTGCGACCGGAAACCGATGGCCTTCCGGGCTTCATGTTCGATGTTCTCGGTGGTTTCGACAAGCCGTTCAACCAGGCGCCGTCGCTGCATATCGCCCTTCTGGTGATCATCTGGGACCATTGGCGCGGTCGTCTGAAGGGCTTTGCGCGCGGGTTATGGCATGTCTGGTGCCTGCTGATCGGGCTTTCGGTGCTGAGCACCTGGCAGCATCATGTCATCGATATTCCGACCGGGGCGCTGCTCGGTTTGTTTGCGCTCTGGCTGTTTCCTGCTGATCGTGCCTCGCCGCTTTCAGCCTTCCGCCTCAGGCAAGATCGAAAGGCGCAGCGGCTGGCGGTCATTTATGCGATCGGCGCGACGATCTTCCTGCTGATCGCGGTGATTTCGGTGCGTGGCGACGGTGCGGGCCTGTTGTGGCTGTGGCCGTGTCTTGCTCTGGCATTGGTCGCCATCGGTTATGCCGGCGCGGGACCGCAGGTCTTTCAGAAGCAAGGCGATGGGGTAACGAGTCTTGCGAGCCGCCTTCTGCTCTGGCCCTATCGTCTCGGCGCGCGGCTGAACCGTTGGTGGTGGACGCACAGGCTCCCGGCTGCGGTCGAAATTGGCGACGGGGTGTTTCTCGGGCGTGCTCCGGGCCGTGACGAGCTTGCTGTCTATGCCTCGGTCGTCGATATGACCGCTGAATTTCCGGCGCCCCGCGCTGTCACTCTTAATTGGCGTGCAATCCCGTCACTCGACCTGCTGCCGCTATCGGTGGCGAGCATTCGGGAAGGGGCGCTTGCGGTCGAGGAAGCGCACAGCCGTGGCCCGGTGCTTGTCTGCTGCGCACTTGGTTTTCAGCGCAGTGCGGCTGTCGTCGCATGCTGGCTGGTGCGATCCGGCCGTGCGGCCGATGCTGCCGCCGCGGCTGAGCGGATCAAGGCGCTCGGCCGTCCAGTACATATCAAGCCGGAGGCCTATCAGCCAATCGACGAGGCGGCGCGATGAGCGACTGGAGGACGGAAACGGCAAGGGCGGTTCGGCGGCTGTGCTATAACAGCATCGGCGGTGGCTTGGTCGCCCTGTTTTTGCTGGCCGTCGCGCCATTGACGGCAGGCGTTCATGGGTTTGGCGCGGCACTCGGATGGTTGCTGCTGCTGGCCTTTTGCCTTGTCGCCCTCGCACTGGCGGTTCATCTCCTGTTCGATGCCGCGCTGTTTCGCATCGCCCTTTCACATGACGGCGAAGAGGCGGGCCTGGCGGCGATCGATGCCGCGCTGGCGCGAATGGGGCTGAGGGCGAAGCCCGCCGTTCCAGCACCCCTGTCGCAACGGTTTTCCGGCTGCCGTCGGCTTATCCTGCTGCAATGGCTAGCCCTTGTCGCCGGCATCGTGCTTTACGGCATTCTTCTGGTCGATGCGGTGAATGGAGGTTCACAATGAAAGGCGGCGCATCCTTGCTTCAGATCGTCTCCGGTTCCCTGCTCGCCGTTCTTGCACGGGCGGTCACCGGGGTGCGCCCGATATGGGCGGGATCGGCACCGAATGGCCGCCAGCGCATCTATTTCGCCAATCACGCCAGCCATGGCGATTTCATTCTCGTTTCGACCTGCCTGACGCCTTTCGAACGCAGCCGGACAGCCGCCGTTGCAGGGGCGGATTACTGGGGTTCGGGCCGCGTGCGCCGGTTCATCTCCCGCCGCCTGCTGCGCACCGTGCTTGTCGAGCGTAACTGGGTGGAGCGAACGGTCGATCCGATGCAGGTGATGTTCGATGCGCTCGATACGGGACAATCGCTGATCTTCTTTCCGGAAGGCACGCGCAACATGACGGAGGAGCCGCTTTTGCGGTTTCGGTCCGGCCTCTACAATCTTGCCGCCGCCCGGCCGGATGTCGAACTGGTGCCCTGCTGGATCGAGAACATGTCACGCGTGTTGCCCAAGGGCGCACTTCTGCCGATCCCGCTTCTCTGCCGGGTCGTTTTCGGTGAGCCAGTGACGCTCGACGAAGGTGAAGACCGCAAGATCTTTCTCGAGCGCGCCCGGCAGGCTCTTCTTACGCTTGCACCCCAGAAGGATGGAAACAGCAGATGAGCGATGACACGACGCGCCTTTTTATCGGTCTGGTCGGCGTGCTTTTGACGGCAAGCGTGATCGCGGGGATGCTGTCCTGGCGCAGCCCGAAGCCGTTGCCATCGACGCTCGACAATCTCAACGCGCGGATCAAGGCCTGGTGGATCATGGTGGCAGGCATTAGCTTCGCCTTCCTGTTCGGCACGGGTGGTGTGATCCTGCTTTTCGCCTTCGTTTCCTTTGCCGCGCTGCGGGAATATGTGACGCTGACCAATACGCGCCATGCAGACCGGTGGACGCTGCTCGGCATGTTCCTGATCATCAACCCGGTGCAGTATTATCTGATCTGGATCGACTGGTACGGGCTCTATTCGATTTTCATTCCGGTCTACTGCTTCCTGGCCATGCCGGCGCTGACGGCGATGCGCGGTGATACGTCCCGTTTCCTTGAACGGGTCAGCGAACAGCAATGGGGCATCATGCTTTCCGTCTATTGCATCAGCCATGTACCGGCGCTGGTGACTTTGCCCATTCCGGGCAATGAGGGACGGGGATTGCTGCTGATAGCCTTCCTGATTGCGACAGTGCAGGGCAGCGATGTGCTGCAATATGTCTTCGGCAAGCTTTTCGGTCGTCACAAGGTCGCCCCCAGCATCTCGCCCTCCAAGACCTGGGAGGGGCTGATCGGCGGAATCGCCAGCGCATCGCTGATGGGAGCAGGGCTTTACTGGCTGACGCCCTTTTCTCCGCTGGAAGCCGGGGCACTGGCGGCGCTTTCCTGCGTCATGGGCTTCTTTGGCGGCCTTGTCGCTTCCGCCATCAAGCGCGACCGCGGCGTCAAGGACTGGGGCCACATGATCGAAGGTCATGGCGGCATGCTGGACCGTGCCGACAGCCTGGTTTTTGCCGCCCCCGTCTTCTTCCATATCGTTCGCTACGCATGGACATAGCGCCGGCTCATTACTCCACGCTTTGATATTGCTTTTACCCCTGAAATTATCTTGTGCATCCAAGGTTGCCGAGATGGTGCTTATGCACGTTTATTCGCCAATCAAGCGGGGAAAATGCGCAATATCCAGGCAAGTCAATGGGTTGTTCAAAAAACGCGCCTTTTGATGTGAAAATATATTTTCATTTCTCAAAAATGCAGATATCTATTTTTTCATAACAAAAGAGACGACGGGAACATCGTGAATCTTGCGATCCTAATCGAGACGAACCGCGCGAGCCTGACTGCCAATCAGCAGAAGATTGCCGATTTCGTGCTTGGCAATCCCTTTCATGTCGCCACGATGGGTATCGAGGATCTTGCCAAGGCGACCGAGACCTCGCCTGCAACGATCACTCGTTTCGTTCGCGCTCTGGGATGCGGCAATTTTGCCGAATTTCGTGGGTTTGCGGTTCAGGGCTATCAGTCATTGCTGCGGCCTGTCGAAAACGTTGATCGGGCTCGCCAGATCCCACCCGAGCAAATTGTCGAGGACTCGCTGGCAAATGCGGCAGGTGCGGTGAGGCAGCTTTCCTCAACATGCGGTGACGTGAACTGGGAAGAGATCGCAGAGCGCATGGTGAGTGCGCCGCGCGTCGGTTTTCTCGGCTTCGGCGTCAGCGCCAACACGCTGCAATATCTCGCCGACAAGACCGTGTCGGTCGTCCGCTCGCAGGTGATCCTCAACGGAACGGGCGGACTGGAGCGCGACGCGCAGAAGATGCTGCGTTTCGGTCCGGAAGACATGGTGATCGCCATGGCCCTGCCACGTTACTCGCAGGCAACGCTGGATTTTCTGAAAATCGCCCGCGGACGCGGTGTCCATTGCGTCGTCGTTACCGATAGCGCCTCGTCGCCCCTTTGTGCGCTCGGCCATGAAACGATCCTCGTTCCGGCCAGCCACCCGGTGTTGCACAGTTCGCCGATTGCGGCACTCGCTGTCTTCGAAGCACTCATCGCCGTCATCACGGCACATCACCAGAGCGTGTCGGATGCAGCCTCCATGGCGCATTCGCTCATGCCGTATCTCTATGCGGACGATGAACGTCGGCCGCTGTCCAAACCGGGAAACACGAATGACAGTGAAGTCGAGTAACGTGATGCAAGAACCGATCATTCGTGTTGAAAATATCAGCGTCGATTTCAAGGGTGACGAAAGCACGTTTCGCGCAGTCAAGAGCCTGTCTTTCGAGATCAGGCCGGGCGAAACGCTGGCAGTTGTCGGCGAATCCGGTTCGGGCAAGTCGGTAACATCGCTGGCAATCATGCGGCTCATCGAATTCGGCGGCGGCAAGATCGTCGAAGGTTCGGTAAATTTCACCGGCAGCGATGGCGTGACGCGTGATCTTACCAGCTTCCCGCTAGACACGATGGAAGCCATTCGCGGCAACGACATCGCGATGATCTTCCAGGAGCCGATGACCTCTCTCAACCCGGTCTTCACGGTCGGCGAGCAAATTGCCGAGGCGGTGCGCCTGCACCAGAATTGTTCCGCGTCGGAAGCACGCGCCGAAGCGCTTCGAATGTTGGAAAAGGTGCGTATCCCCGACGCAAAACGCATTCTCGATCGCCATCCGCACCAGCTTTCCGGCGGCATGCGTCAGCGCGTGATGATCGCCATGGCTCTGTCGTGCAAGCCGCGCCTGCTGATTGCCGATGAGCCGACGACGGCGCTCGACGTGACCATTCAGGCACAAATCCTGAAGTTGATCCGCATGCTGCAGGAAGAGATGGGCATGGCCGTTCTCTTCATCACCCATGATATGGGCGTGGTGGCGGAAGTGGCCGACAAGGTGCTGGTCATGCGCCATGGCGAAAAGGTCGAGGAAGGCCCGGTCGAGGAGATTTTCAAGGCGCCGCAGCATTCCTATACGCGTGCGCTTCTGGCGGCTGTTCCCCGTCTTGGCGCGCTAAACGGTGAAAACCTTCCACGCCGCTTTCCGCAGCTCAAGGCTGACGCCGGAAACGGCATGGACAGTTTTGACGAATATCCGCCGCAGGATACGATCAAGTCGCCCGAACCGGTGCTGGAAGTTCGCGATCTCGTAACCCGCTTCGATATTCGCAAAGGGCTGTTTTCAAAGCTCGCCGGACGTGTCCACGCTGTCGAACAGGTGAATTTCGACCTGCGCCAGGGCGAAACGTTGGCGCTAGTCGGTGAATCCGGTTGCGGCAAGTCGACCACTGGACGCACGCTGATGATGTTGCAGGAAGCGACGTCCGGCTCAGTCGCTTATCGCGGCAAGGATATCTTCAAGCTGGGAAGCGCCGAGAAGAAGGCGACGCGCCGCAAGATCCAGTATGTGTTCCAGGATCCCTTTGCATCGCTCGATCCCCGCCTGACGGTCGGGTTTTCGATCGCCGAGCCGCTGATCACACACGGCCTTGCCAAAGGCGACGCCATTCAGGAGCGTGTCATCCAGCTGCTGAAGGATGTTGGCCTGCAGCCTGAGCATGCACACCGTTATCCGCACCAGTTCTCCGGCGGTCAGCGCCAGCGCATCTGCATTGCCCGTGCGCTTGCCGGCGATCCCGATATCCTGATTACCGACGAGGCGGTGGCAGCACTCGACGTTTCCATTCAGGCGCAGGTCATCAACCTGATGATGGAGCTGCAGGAAAAGCGTGGGCTTTCCTACATTTTCATCAGCCATGACATGGCGGTGGTCGAGCGGATTTCCCACCGCGTGGCGGTGATGTATCTGGGCCAGATCGTCGAGATTGGCGAGCGTCGCCAGATATTCGAGAACCCGCAGCACGCCTATACGCGCCGTCTGCTTTCGGCGGTTCCCATCGCCGACCCTCAACGACGCGAGCGTGGCAGTCCGTTGATCGAGGGAGAGATCCCCAGCCCGATACGTGCTCCCAACGACACGCCTGTCGTCAAGCCGCTTGTCGAGGTCGAACCGGGGCACTTCGTCGCCCGCCATCCAGTTGGCGATTTCCACTAACTTTCAGAGAGGAAGAATAATGAAACTGAAGAAAATCCTTATATCGTCGGCGCTCGCCGCGACATTCATTCTGCCCGGCGCCGCCTGGGCGAAATCCCTTACCGTTGCCATCCAGAACAACCTGACCGGTCTCGATCCGAGCAATGTCAACGACACCCTGTCGCAGACGTCGCTGCGCATGATCTACCAGGGCCTGTTCGGCTTCGACAAGGACATGAAGCTCGTTCCGCTTCTGGCTGAAAGCTACGAAGCCAATGATACGGCGACCGAGTTCACCATCAAGCTGCGCAAGGGCGTCAAGTTCCACGACGGCAGCGATTTCAACGCCACCGCCGTCAAGATCAACATTGAGCGTCTTGCCAACCCGGACAACAAGCTTTCCCGTCGTAGCCTTGTCTCGATGGTCAAGGAAGTGCAGGTCGTCGACGACAGCACCGTCAAACTGGTCCTGAAAGAGCCCTTCGGCGCCATGATCCCGTCGCTTGCCCATCCCGGCGCGATGATCATCTCCCCGGCAGCGCTGGAAAAATACGGTAAGGATATCGGTCGCAATCCGGTCGGCACGGGTCCGTTCAAGTTCAAGAACTGGTCTGCCGACAAGCTCGAAGTCGTCAAGAACGAAGGCTACTGGAAGGACGGCCTGCCGAAGGTTGACGGCATTACCATCAGCTCCGTTCCGGAATCCGGCGCCCGTTTTGCAATGCTGCAGACCGGTGAAGCCCAGTTCGTTCCGTCCTTCCCGCCGGAGCTCGTCAAGGTTGCCGAAAAGAACCCGAAGGTAGACGTCGAAAAGGCGCCGTCGATCGTCGAGTGGTACGTTTCGATGAACAACCTGAAGAAGCCGTTCGACGACGTCCGCGTGCGTCAGGCGCTGAATTACGCAGTCGACAAGAAGGCTTTCTGCAAGATCGTCTATAACGACATGTGCAAGCCGGTGGATTCGATCATTCCGGAAAATCTGGCGTTCCACGTACCGGCCGGCAATTACGACTTCAACCTCGACAAGGCCAAGGAACTGATGAAGGAAGCCGGTCTCGAAGGCGGTTTCGAGACGGAATTGTGGGCAGGCTCCAACACGGAAGCCGTGCGTGCGATGCAGTTCATCCAGCAGCAGCTGGCTCAGATCAACGTCAAGGTGAATGTCTCGCCGCTCGAAGCCGGTGTTGCCGCCCAGAAGCTGTGGTCGGTTGACAAGCCTGAAGATGCCGGCGTGCAGATGTATTACGGCGGCTGGTCCGCTTCCACCGGCGATGCGGACTGGGGCATCCGCCCGCTGCTCTACGGCAAGAGCTTCCCGCCTGCGATGTTCAACGTTGCCTATTTCAACGATGAGAAGGTCAACGCCGCCATCGAAGGTGCGATCAGCACGGCCGACAACGCCAAGCGCGCTGAATTCTACGCAACGGCTCAGAAGGTTGCCTGGGAAGGCGCTCCATGGATCTTCCTCGGCGTCAACCAGAACATCTCGGCCAAAAGCAAAACCCTTTCCGGCGTCCACATGCTGCCGGATCGCGGCTTCCTGCTGGAAGAAGCAGCTATCTCCGAATAACTGCGCATGACCGGCGTGCTGGCTCCTTCACGGGGCCGGCACGGCTTTTCTGGAAGGAAATCCATGTTTGCCTATCTCATCAAACGGCTGGTCGCGACCGTTCCCGTCATCCTGATGGTCACTGTCTGCGTTTTCGCGTTCGTGCATATGCTGCCGGGTGATCCGGCAAGGCTTGTCGCGGGGCCCGATGCCAGCCCGCAGGATGTCGCTGCCGTTCGCTCCTCGCTGGGGCTCGACAGGCCGCTGGTCGAGCAATTTACCAGCTACGTTACGCGCTCGCTTCACGGCGATTTCGGCATGTCGCTGAAAACGCGCCGCTCGGTGGCGGAAGAGATTGGCGAACGTCTGATGCCGACTGTGTGGCTCACCGTTTTTGCGATGCTGTGGTCCACGCTTCTCGGTCTGTTGATCGGCGTGATTTCTGCGGTCAAACGCGGGCGCTGGCCGGATTATGTCGGCATGATCATTGCCGTATCCGGCATCTCGTTCCCGCCGTTCTGGCTGGGATTGCTGCTGATCAATCTCTTTTCGGTCCGGCTCGGCTGGTTTCCGACAGGCGGTTACGGCACCTGGCAGCATTACATCATGCCCTCGTTCACGCTCGGCGTCGGCGTTGCAGCGGTGATGGCGCGGTTCACCCGCTCGGCTTTCATCGAAATCGCCCGCGAAGACTATGTGCGCACCGCGCGCGCCAAGGGCGTGCCGGAACGCAAGGTCATCTGGAAGCACTCGCTGCGCAACGCGCTCATCCCCATCATCACCATGGTCGGCCTGCAATTCGGCTTCCTGCTCGGCGGCTCGATCGTCGTCGAAAGCGTATTCTCCTGGCCGGGCGTCGGTCGACTGCTGGTCGATTCCGTCTCCTATCGTGACTATCCGGTCATCCAGACCCTGATCCTGCTGTTTTCACTGCAGTTCATCTTCATCAATCTTCTGGTTGATGTGCTCTATGCCTTCGCAAATCCGGAGATCCGCTACAAATGAGTGCGACAACCATCGTCGAGGCGCCCTCCCAGAAGATGCGCAAGCCGCTGTCGGAATTCTGGCAGCGTTTCAAGAAGCAGAAGGTCGCGCTGATCGCGCTGCTGTTCATCATCGCCATGGTACTGGCTGCCGCTCTTGCACCATTCCTGGCCCCGTTCGATCCGAGCGCGCCTGACTATAATGCCGTGCTGGAAGGGCCGACCGCCGCACATTTGGCCGGTACCGATGCCTATGGGCGCGATATCTTCAGCCGCATCATCTGGGGTGCGCGGATCTCGCTCGCCGTCGGGTTCCTCTCGGTCACGCTCGGCGCTCTCGTCGGCGTCACGCTCGGCATCATATCGGGTTATTACGGCCGCTGGGTGGATTCGCTGATCATGCGGATTTGCGACCTGCTGCTGGCATTCCCCGGTATCCTGCTGGCGATTGCCGTCATCGCAATTCTCGGCCCTGGCATCACCAACGTCATCTATGCGGTTGCTGTCTTCTCCGTTCCGGTCTTCGCCCGTCTGGCGCGCGGCACGACACTGCAGTTGAAGCAGGCCGTTTACGTCGACGCTTCGCGCGCCATCGGGGTTGCCGATCGTGTCATCATGCTGCGCCATATCCTGCCCGGCACGCTGCCCAACGTGATCGTCTATTTCTCGATGCGCATCGGAACGTCGATCCTGACGGCCGCAGCCCTGTCCTTCATCGGGCTCGGTGCGCAGCCGCCAAGCCCCGAATGGGGCGCGATGCTGGCGGATGGCCGCACCTATATGGGCGTAGCCGATCACCTGACGCTGTTTCCCGGCATTGCGATTTTCGTGACCGTATTGGCTTTCAACCTGTTTGGAGACGGCTTGCGCGATGCGCTCGATCCGAAGCTGCGCGGCTAAGGAGTATCAGGTCATGCGTGTTTACATCTCTGCCGATATCGAAGGCATTGCCGGCGTTGTCGCCTCGGTCCAGGGGCAGGCCGGCCACGCGGAATACGAAAAAGCCCGTATCCTGATGACCGAAGAGGTCAATGCGGTTGTCGAGGGACTGGTCGAAGCTGGCGTCGAGGAAATCGTGGTCAACGATTCCCACGGGCCGATGACCAATATCCTGCCTTCGATCCTGCATCCGGCGGCAGACCTGATACTCGGCAAGCCCAAACCGATGAACATGGCCTGCGGGCTGACAGCCGATTTCGACCTGTTCTTCATGGTCGGCCATCATTCGATGGCAGGCAGGGGTGGTGTGTTGGCACATACGACCAACGGCTTTGCCTTCGCGCAGGTGCGCGTCGATGGTGTGGCCTATGGCGAACCGGGCATCTACGGTGCCTATGCCGGCGAACTGGGTGTGCCTGTCGGCCTCGTGTCCGGTGACGATTGTACGCGTGACGAAAATGCAGGTTTCTTTCCCGATGCGGAATTCGTGGTCGTCAAGCAGTCCTTCGGCCAGCGCGCCGCACGTCAGGTTTCCGTCCAGCGTGCTCGCGTCATGCTGAAGGAAGCTGCAATCCGGGCCGTTCGCGAGGCGGGAGCCAAGAAGATCTTCTCGCTTCCGGGGCCTCACGAGGTCGAGTTCGTGATGAACAATGCAGCGCTTGCGGACCAGATGTCAGTGCTGCCGCCGGCAAGGCGCGTGGATGCGCGCACGGTCGGGTTCGACTGCGAGAATATGGCGGAAGTGATTGGCTGGATGACAGCCCTTTCCGCCATGAGTTTTGCTCTGCGATAGCCGGGCGACAAGAGATGCAAAATCAAGTTTCGAGGAATGAAATGCCTGAAGCAACACCGGTTATCGCGCTGCATGGTGGCGCGGGGACGATCCTGAAATCAAACATGACGCCCGAGCGTGAAGCCGCCTATCATGCAGCCTTGCGCGCCTGTCTCGAGGCCGGCCTTACAGTTCTGCGGAGCGGCGGAACCTCCCTCGATGCCGTGACGGCCTCTGTGATGGAGCTGGAAGACAATCCGCTGTTCAACGCAGGACGCGGCGCGGTCTACACCACCGATGCGACCCATGAGATGGACGCTGCCATCATGACCGGCGCGACGCGCGACTGCGGCGCAATCTCCGGCATCTGCGGCCCTCGCCATCCCATTCTGGCCGCGCGCGCTGTCATGGAAAAGACGGAGCACGTGTTTCTGGCGGGAGATGGCGCAAAGCGCTTTTGCGAAACGGCCGGGCTGGAAATGCAGGATGCCGAATGGTTCGGCACCGAACAGCGGCTGAGCGCCCTGAAAGCCGAGATGGAACGCCGCCAGTCGGGCGCTGCCGATGACGGCGACCCGGCCCGCAAGCACGGCACTGTCGGTGCGGTCGCGCTCGATCGCTTTGGCCATCTTGCTGCGGCAACATCAACCGGTGGCATGACTGCAAAAACACCCGGCCGTGTCGGTGACAGCCCGGTTATCGGAGCGGGCACCTGGGCGGATGATGCGACGGCAGCGATTTCAGCAACCGGGCATGGCGAATATTTCATCCGCCAGGCTGTCGGTCATGAAATCGACGCGCGTATGCGTTGGGCCGGTCAGGATCTCGCAACCGCCGCAGGCTCTGTCGTCAGCGAACTCGACGTCATCGGCGGATCGGGTGGACTGATTTCCGTCGATGCCAAGGGCAATATTGCCCTGCCATTCAACAGCCCCGGCATGTATCGGGCATGGTGCGGCACGGATGGTGTAATCCACACCGCCATATATCGCGACTGAGCGATTGGCATCGATAAAGCAAGCTCTGATCCTCTCGAAGACCAGAGCTTGACCTGCCTATGTCGCGCGACAGGCCAAGCAAGATGGCGGCGTCGTGTCAGCCACCTTGCTCCGATCAGCGATCTCTCCATCGTCTTTACAACGGCAGCGGGTACATTTTTTCTATGAAGTGCCTGAAATCCAGGTTGTCCTTGGAGTGGTTTTGACTATTGCAACCTTGCCGGTCGACATGTTGATAGAGCGATTTGAGCGCGAGAGCGACCGGCGATGAAGCTTCTTTTCCATGCGTAGAGCAAAATCGGCCGAACTCTCAGGGCTGTTCAACGTCTTCAAATGTCGCAGAAGCCGTGACAGCTTGCGGCATTTTCTCGTTTGCGGTCCAATTGCGTGCTCTCAAGGAAAGCCGCGTAGGCGTCTGCCAAGCCCACGCGAAGCGGGATTCTAGGTGTCCAGCCAAGTGACCTCAGTCTTTCACCGCTCATCAATTTGCGTGGGGATCCGTCGGGTTTGGTCAGGTCGGATTTGATCTTCCCGTAGAAGCCGACGACCTGCGCGACAAGCTGAGTAAGCTCGAATATCGTAAGCTCGTCCCCCGATCCCACATTGACGTGAACGTCGTCGGAATAGACCTTCATCAGGTGCATACAGGCATCCGCACAGTCATCGACATGAAGGAATTCTCGGTGAGGCGTACCTGTGCCCCACATGAGCAGTTCGGCTGCACCCGAGAGTTTCGCGTCATGCGCCTTGCGGATCAACGCCGGTATGACGTGACTGGACTTCAGATCAAAGTTGTCGCCAGGGCCATAGAGATTGGTCGGCATTGCAGAAATGAAGTCGTCGCCATGTTGACGTCGGTAGGCTTGGCATAGCTTTACGCCCGCTATCTTGGCGATCGCATACCACTCATTGGTTGGTTCAAGCGCACCCGTCAGCAGGCTTTCTTCACGGATCGGTTGTTCAGCGAATTTCGGGTAGATGCACGAGGACCCGAGAAAAAGCAGCTTCTCGACACCGATCTCATGAGCACTGTGTATTACGTTCGCTGCAATGATCATGTTCTGGTAGAGAAAGTCTGCCGGATAAGTGTCATTTGCGAGGATGCCCCCGACTTTCGCAGCCGCCAGAAAAACGGCATCAGGACGGTTCTTTCCCATCCAGGCTTCCACGTCTGACTGTCTCGACAAATCGACCTCAGCACGGCTCGCAGTCAATATCTCGCAGCCTTCAGAAGCCAGGCGGCGGACAATCGCCGACCCGACCATACCGCGATG
The DNA here is from genome assembly GCA_002376235.1 of Neorhizobium sp. UBA3556. Taxonomy (GTDB): domain Bacteria; phylum Pseudomonadota; class Alphaproteobacteria; order Rhizobiales; family Rhizobiaceae; genus Neorhizobium. Next base: position 100,590 of record DFNX01000017.1, read on the forward strand.
GCCTGCGACATAAACCCTTTTGCCCGTTAGATCGTAAGCCATCGTCATTCCTCCACGCAGACGGGAAGGGCCAATCCGTGTTTTTTCAGGAGTGCGTGACGCCGGGCTGCTTTAAGGTCTTCGGCAACCATTTCTGCGCACATTTCACGAGCAGTGATTTCCGGCACCCAACCGAGCTGTTCCTTGGCTTTTTGAGAACTGCCCAGAAGACTGTCGACTTCAGTCGGGCGGAAATAGCGAGGATCGATCCGGACAACCAGATCGCCGACTTTCAGGGCCGGCGCCATATTGCCCCTGATGGCCGCGACCCTCGCCACTTCATTGACACCCCTGCCAGAGAATTCCAGCGTCACACCAAGTTCGCTGGCCGTCCAGCAAATGAACTCTCGAACGGAATATTGTAGCCCCGTCGAGATGACGAAATCCTCTGCGTTTTCCTGTTGCAGCATCATCCATTGCATGCGGACGTAGTCCTTGGCGTGCCCCCAATCGCGCAAGCTGTCGATATTGCCCATGAACAGGCAGGTTTCGAGGCCCATCGCGATATTGCTGAGACCGCGCGTAATCTTTCGGGTCACGAATGTCTCCCCGCGACGAGGAGATTCGTGATTGAAGAGGATGCCGTTGCAGGCATACATCCCATACGCTTCCCTGTAATTGACGGTGATCCAGTAGGCATAAAGCTTGGCTACCGCATATGGAGAGCGCGGATAAAACGGTGTCGTCTCTCGCTGCGGTGTCTCTTGTACTAGACCGTAGAGTTCGGACGTCGATGCTTGATAAAAGCGCGTTTTTTCCTCCAGCCCCAAAAAACGGATCGCCTCCAGCAGCCGCAAAGTTCCGATTGCATCGACATCGGCCGTATATTCCGGCGCTTCAAAGCTGACTGCCACGTGGGATTGGGCGCCGAGGTTATAGACTTCGTCCGGCTCGATATGGCGAATGATGCGGGTCAGGTTTGAAGTGTCCGACAGATCGCCGTAATACAGTTTCAAACCTTGGTTTTGACGATGCGGGTCTTCGTAGATGTGATCGATACGGGATGTGTTGAAGGAAGATGCGCGGCGCTTGATGCCGTGGACCTCGTATCCCTTGCTGAGGAGCAATTCAGCAAGATAGGAGCCATCCTGGCCCGTAATGCCTGTAATCAGCGCAACCTTACCGTTGCGTGGCAGTGGATCGGTCATCGTTCCCCCAAGGGCCTGTCCATGAGTTAGCTGAGTAAGCGAGCCGGTGTCGGCTCTGGAAATTGTCTAAAGCCTGGATGCACGTCGCAAATGGCGCCCGTCGCGCTGCTGAATTATAGGTCCAATCTGTCACCTCACGGAATTGACCTAAGAGATGTAGACAGGACGAGAACGCACCGCTTTTGCATTCAAGGCTGGACGTGTCGATAGCCAGCCCCGCTTCTGTCAACGACATGATCCAAGGTTTCCTTGGCAGCATGCAAGAAGAGCGCAGGCGTCAAAAATCATATGGTCAGGTCCTCAGACCTGCTCGTCGTCTGTCAGGCGACAATCAGGTTAGCATCGGTGAAACCGTACATCGCATGTCGCTTGGGATTGACGTTATTTATGGCGACGAGAACATCTGCGCCGCCCGCTCCTCGAAGATGCCGAATGCAGATTTCGACTATTCTGCGCGTCGTCCTTGCCCAGCGCACAACCAGGATCGTTCGCTCTACCAAGCCTGTCAGATGCATAGTGTCGGTCGAATTCAGTGCGGATGCACTGTCGAATATGATTATCTGACCTTTAAGACGCGCCATCTCGATGATTTCGGAAATGTCAGCGAGATATGCGCGCCGATAGAGATCGGGCGTTCCCGCCGGAATGAAATCGACTCCCGTCGGAGCGTGATGATGAACGATGTCCGTAAGTCTCGCTTTGCGTCGAACGAATTCATTCAACCCGTGGACCTGATCGGAATTGAACACCGAGAAAAGATTGCCGTTTCGAAGATTGCCATCGACGAGAATGACACCAACCCCGCTTTCCGCAATTTCTATCGCAAGTGATCTCGCGATCGTCGATTTGCCTTCGCCCTTCAGTGATGAGGTCACAACGATGCTTCCGGGCAGCTTTCCGCCACAGGATTGTTTGAGAGAAACTATAAGGGTTTGGATAGCGTCATCGAACCTGCCACCTCGCGCCCGGCTCAGTGGTTGCGACCTCTCCTTGCGCCGCAGACGTGGTACAAGTCCGAGCGGCATGATGTGGCTGATACCGGATATCTGGTCGAAGCTACGGACGGTTTTATCCAGCATCTCGACGACAAACGCGATGGTGACAGCGAAACAAACCGATGCGATGAGGGCACCGATAAAATAAAACAGGCGGCCGCGCCCTTGCGGTGCAAGCGGGGTCGTCGCCGGCGACAACAACTCGATTTCCGCTCCTGGTGAACGTGCTTGATCAGCAAGCATCCGGCGCTGATCCTCGATCTTATCTATTGCCAATTGCTCTTTTTCCACCGAACGTTCCAGACGCACGGCTTCAGCTTGGGCCTCCATATTGCGGGCCCTCTGCGATTGAGCGGCCGCCAATGCCAGCTGGATTTCGGTATCTTCGCGGTCGAAATCATTCAGCGTGACGCGCAGCGTTTCGAGATATCGACCCGTTGCAACATGCAAGTCCGCCCGCGCTCTTGCCAACCGCGCTCGCAAATCGATGACAGCTTGAGCCGTCTCGCCGTAGACTTCGAGAATTCGGTCCAGATCCCTTTGTTGAGCTGCAAGGTCGCGTTGCATTTCGCCAAGGCTTTCGGGAATGGGTGCCCCCTCCACAGCGAGTGATGCCGCACCTCCATTTTCCAGATGAGAAATTGTCAGGCGTGTCTGCGCTCTGGCCAGATCAAGTTTCGATCTTCGATCACTCAAAGCCGCAATCAAAGTCGCCGTTGTGCCCTTGGCATCATCCTCCAACACCGAGCCCATTGCGCTTCGATATCGGTCAACGTTCTCGCGCGCCGCGGTGACACGGTCCGTCTGTTCGCCTATGCGCTGCTGAACCCATTTTTCTGCAGCATCCAAACGAGTGCGAAGCCGGTCTTGCCGCTCTTCGCTATAGATGCTGATCAGGTAATTCGGGACTGCCGCCGCCAGTGCTGGTTCGCGGGAAGAAAATCCAATCCTGATGACGTTCGCCTGACCATCGCGCTGGACGCGTAATGCCCCGTAATATTCGAGGACTACGCCATCAAATTCGGATGGCTGTGGCAAGTGGGCGATCTCGCTGCCGGCCGGATTTCTCAGAATGCCCCGCAAACTGTCAATGAGCGAGGTTTTCCGTAATGCCGGATTAAATTCCGGTCGTTCGGCGAGTTGCAGATCGCGGATGACCCGTTCTGCTGTGCTTCTCGACAGGAGCCGTTCAGTTTCAGCCGTAATGTCGAACCAGCCTGTGCGGTCTGACGCCTCTGTGTCGAGCGATGCCGACAGAGGTGAGTGGATCATGAGCCGGGACTCGGCATAATAGGTGGGGAGCATGCCCCGAATGAAGGGAAAGGCGGCGGCTATCAGCAGTATTGAGAGCGCGATTATCAATAGTATCCTTCGGCGGATGAGGCGCACGCCGGCCATCAGATCGAAGTCATCGGCCGCCTCATGGCTTTGAAGGAGCGGATCATAACGCATAGTCGACAGTGATCTGTTGCGGTCCATCGGCAGCGTCGTGATGGTCATGGGGCACCGACGGATGTTTGAGGTTGCGCAGAAACGGTGTCGTATAAGTTTTCAAGTGAAAACATGTAGGTCTTCATGCTGAAATGATTGAGATAATGAAGCCGCCCTCGGGCGGACAATCGGCGGCGCTGTCCCTGATCTTGGACCAATTTTGCCAATGCTATTGCTAGCGCATCCTCATCCCCGATCGGTACGAAGATGCCGGTGTCTCCGTCGGAGATCACCTCTTCATGCGCCCCGACACGGGTTGTCACCACCGCGAGCCCATGAGCAAGCCCTTCGATGACTGCCATTGCCAGACCTTCGGCATGGGACGGGAGAACCAGAATATCTGCCCGCGAGCATAAGGCCCTTGTTTCATCGACGCCAAGCCAACCCGGCATTTCCACAAGGTCCGTCAGTGCCAGTGCTTCCGCCTGATGCCGGTAGTCGTCGACAGGCCCGTCGCCCGCAATAACGGCTTTCCAACGAAGCGCCTTCATGACCGGCTGGCTCAGCGCAAGAAGAAGCTCCCTTACGCCTTTGCGCTCACTCAGCCTTCCGAGGAAAATAATGAGCGGCGGCTCCTCATGCAGTTGTTTCGGAACTTGAGCGACGCCGCTCCTGGGGTCCGGGACACAGTTGCGGAAAACTGCGGTGCGTCGTGGATCGACGCCTAGATCCCGTGTCAGCGTGAGATAATCACGGTGCCCCAATACGACAACATGATCAGCGCCTTGGAACATTCGGCGTATGTGTGCCTGTTGTCTTGGCGTGCGCTGGGAGAAGTCGTGCGCATAGTCGTAGTCATGCAGATGAAGTATGTGACGACATCCGAGAAAACGGGCGACCCCCGTCAGGATCAGTTTCCGTGAGGTGCTGCCGCGACCAGCAATATGGATATGATGTATGCGGTCAGGAAAAGCGACGCGATCTTTCGCCATCGTGAGTATTGCGGCCAACAGGCGTGATGGCGATGTCATAAACGACCAAGTCTGCCCCCGCGTGTCCGTTACCAGATGTTTGCGGTCAGTATCCTTCGCAGCATGCGATATGTAACCGACCAGCCTGCCGATGCCACCACCACTTTCGCATCCTCCCGGCACATAGTGGCGAACGGACGAGCTGGATGCCGATACCATGCGGTCTGTCCGGGAAAGTGCGTTCACCTGCATGTTTCCGTCACCTTGCGGTAAAGGTGCGCAGCTTGTGCCCCGACCTGCTTCGGCGAATTGGCTCCATGTGACCAGACGAGCGCGTTTGCCCCCAGCTTGCAGCGTAGTTCGCTGTCTTGCGCCAAGGACAGGATAGCTCGAGACAGGCTCTCGCCATCCCCTGCCGGAACCACCAGCCCAAGTCCGTTGGACACGACTGTGGACGGCAATTCACCGACGTCGGTTACGATAACCGGCTTGCCGAACGCGGCAGCCACGTTAAGAACGCCACTTTGAGAGGCTTCCGTATACGGAAGCACCACAATATCCGTATCCAGAAAAAGCTGAGCGACCTCGGCATCCTCGATATACCGATTGAGGATATCATAACGGCGTGGATCGCCCATAAGCGGTTGATAGACCCAGGGGTCGTCGCCGCGGCCCGCGATGGTAAAGTGCAGATCGGGAGAGCAATCCTTTAGCCGCGCCTCGGCACGCACCAGATGCTCAAGACCCTTGTAAGCGAAAATTCGTCCGAACAGCAGAACCCGTATAACCCCATCTGCTCGACATGGAGTCATTTTCTGTCGCTTAGCCAGTTCAGCATAGCGCGGAATGGCCGGATGGGACAGAATATGGACGTTGTTCGCGGGCTTTGAGAAACGCTCAAGCACCAATTGTTTCAAACCCTCCCCATGCACAACGATATGCGGCGACTGGCGCACCATCAGTCTTGGCGCCCATGCCGGCAGAGTGCGTGTATCGCTGTCACCGGGATGCACATCCACGTCGTGGATGGTGGTTACCAGGGGGATCGAACGCCAGAACGGCACAGCAAAATTCAGCCACAACGTGCTGTTGCTCAAAAGATGGACGAGATCGGGCTGCTCGTGCCTGATCAGACGGGTGAGCCCTTGCAGGAACCAAGGATTGAGCAATGACCGGTGTCTTGGCCACTCCAGAAGGCGCAGATCGACAGCCGGGTCGAACCATGATGCGAGATGCCCGTAGCGACGCCGAGGAACAGCCAGCACGACTTTCAAATGCTGGGCGAGGCCGCTGGCAAAGGAGATCGTGTAGTCCTCCAACTCAGAGGCCAGAAGCAGCGCCTTCATTGCGAATCCTCCGCCCATCCAAGTTCCTTGCCTCGGCGAGGCAGATTGTAGGCCGCGCGCAGCGCGTCACGCATGCGCCGCATCAGGTGCGGTTCTCCGGCAAAAGCAATCCCCCGCATGGCAAGCTGAAAGCGGGTCCAGAGGCCGCCCCCTTCCATCTGCGCCAATGCCACCTGATAGGGATAGTGATCCGACAAATGCAGCGTCGCGGGCGGATTGTGGGACGATAGGAACCGATTCATCACATCGATGGTCGCCGCCCAGTGCGCCATGCGTTTGCGCAACATCGCTGCGTCATCAACCGGCCGGTACCATGTGTTGTCATGGATCCTGTAAAAGCCAAGAGCACCGGGCAGCGCTGCCACGCGCCCGAGGAATGGGTAAATGCCGGCAAGCCAGAAATCTGCGGATATTCTGAATTGCTCCGGGATGCCACCTGCCACGTTCCATGCTGTTCGCCGAACCGCGATGGCGGATGTCATCGGAAACGGCCAACAGCCTGCGGATCTGCTGAGCCAGGGCGAAAGATCGCCGGAACATAATGTTCGGGGAATAGGCTTGAGGGTCGGTGTTCCGTCGCTGAAAGCAGGCTGAAGTCGATGGTAGACAAGTGAAGTATCGGCGTCCGCAGTAAATGCAGCGGAAACTGACGCCAGTTTTTCAGGTCCCCACCAGTCATCGGCGTCCAGGAAACAAAGGATCTCCCCCACACTTGCCCTGACGGCAGCATTGATGGCTGCGGCTTGTCCTCTGTTTTCCTGGAAAATCAGAGTGACGCGATCACTGTAAGGTGCAAGCATCGCGCGTGACTGGTCGCTCGAACCGTCATCCACCACAATGATCTCCGCGCGCGGCCCTTTCTGAGCTAGCGCACTGTCAATCGCGCGTCCGATGAAGCGACCGTAATTGTAATTATTGATGAGAACACTGATGGCCGGTCGCGTCATGACACTCTCAAAAGGTCGCTGGCTCAGCCTGGGGGCGGCAAAGCGGAAAATGCGAGTATTTGTCCATTCGATAAGGCGTCCTTACCTCCTTGGGTTGAAGCGCCACGGTGGTGCAGAGTTCATCCTTTGCCCTGTCTCTCAGATGGCTGGTTCACTGACAAATTACCTTCGAATGCCTGGGCAGATAACCTGCTCTTATGGGCAGGCCGCTTTGGTCATTCCTCCACCTTGGGAAGCAAGTATCTCCCAAGGGAGTAAGGTCACCGGTACTTTCGATTGCCGCTAAGACATTCGGCGTAATCGGTTCTTCGTTTGCAGGAGTTGATTGTCAGGCGAGCTATCTGGCTAGTGCTTCGAAGCAAAGTGCAGGCTGCCGCGCTGACCATTCTTGTTGCGTATCATGGCTTTCCGGTTCACGGGCCTGCTTGCTTGCGGATGGCTATCCTCATGGTGTCGCCAATTTTGCGCCGCTCGTTCGCTGGAACCTGACGCGCCGGAAAGAACACTCGATCAGAGGTGCGCGTATCCAATGATATCCCGGACCATGTTGATTTCCAGCGTAGTGCTTGCTGCCATTTTTCTGCAGCAGAGCCACATTGCATCATCAAGATCGAAACAAGATGCTCCCGATCCGTCGCAATCGACGGTCAGTCAAGAGACGTGCGTGGACGCGTCATTGCCGACCTTGTCGGCACTGCCAGCCAAACTTGGCCGCACAATCTTGACCAATGCCGCCTTTCAATCCGTTGATCGAACGGTTTTTTACGTCTCTCCTGACGGAGACGATGCTTGGACCGGGCGTCTTTCCAGGCCGAACGCTCAGCGAACTGACGGTCCTTTTGCCAGGATCGAGTTTGCACGGGATGCGGCGCGAATGACACGTGGCCAAAGCACGATCGCAATAGCCGGTGGAGACTATTACCTGCCTCAGGTAATAGTTTTTGACCAGCGTGATGCGGGTTTGATTGTCGCGGCGAAGTGTAACGAGAACCCTGTTTTGCATGGAGGCTCGCGGATAGAAAACTGGACAATGTCGGCCGATGATCGGTGGATTGCACCGTTGAAACTTCCCCCGGATATGAGCGTGGGCAACCTTTTCGTTAACGGGAAGGTTCAACCTAAGGCGCGGTTTCCAAATGCGCCTTCTCACGACGACAAGCGCAAGGGGTGGTTATTTGCTGCCAAATGCGAGCCGCCCATCGATGTCTGGGAAGGCAATACCCGATTTTGCTATCATCCCGGGGATCTTCCTCCGCTGGACGATACCGCTGGGCTGGTCGCTCACATCGTCGGCGGCAACCAGCCTGACACTCAATGGGGCAGCGATACGCTTCCGGTCGAGCTTATCGAAGCTGCGACACACACTGTCCGGACAGGAGGGACTGGCTATTTCTTCACTTCCGAGGGCAGTCGCTACTTCCTCGCCGGCGCCAAAGCCCTGCTCGATGCGCCCGGGGAATGGTGGTACGATCATCAAGGGGCCCGGCTAACCTACATTTCCGCGGATCAAAATTCGCCCGGACCCGATGTGATCGCGGGGGTCTTGCCGACATTTTTCAAACTGGAAAACGCTGATGACATGGTCGTGGCAGGCTTGTCGCTTCGCGATGGAGCACCCGATGGAAGCGGCAAGTTTTATACCGAAACAAGAGGTTATGGCGCCATCAGGCTGGAGCATTCCGACAATGTTAAGATCCTGGGCAATGTTGTTGCCAATGTCGGTGTCGGTATCCATGTGTCGGAGAGCAATAATGTTCTCATCGCCAGTAACACGATTAGCCACACTGCCGGTAACGGGATCTATATGGGCAAGGATTGGGGTAGTCCTGGAAAATCGAATGGAGGCAAGATCCTGTCGAACAAGATTTCCGATATCGGCAAGGTCTATTTTGAAACCGCCGGCATATGGTTCCAGGCAGGCAACGATATCAGGATCGCTGACAACGTCATCGAAAATACCGCTCAGTTCGGGATCGCAGGAGGCTCAATCTGGGGGCTCGAGGATGCCGTGTATGACGCGGTCATCGAAAGAAATGTGATCCGAAATGCCAATCAGCAAACGGCGGACGGTGCCGCCATCAAAATGATGGGCGCGCAGGGAGATCGGCTGAACACTATCATTCGCAACAATCTGGTGACCGGGACCGGGCATCTGATGAACCGGGCCGATGGGACGTTCTGGCCACCTGGTTATGAAGACACCTCCGAATGGCCCAGTCCGATCAGTTGGGCAATTTATACCGATGGCCGGGCAAGCGGCGTGCGTATCGAAAATAACACTCTCTCGGGCAATGTTGCTGCGATCGGCATCAATGGGGGCTGGAGTAATCTGGTCACCGGAAACCAGATCAGGAATGGCTCTGGTGCGGCCTTTCGCGTTGATGACGGAACCGGCAGGGGATGGCGGCCGGATTGGGCAAGCCCAAACCGCATAGAGGACAATACGGTCTCGGTCGATAACCGCGAGGGGCTTGCAGCTTACGTTTACGCTCCGTCTCACCAGTCCGGATATGTCCAGTTCGCTCGCAATCGCTATATCGGCAAGCTGACCGATCGAAGCTTCCGGGTAAGTCCTGGCTCGATGCCTGCGGGAGAATATGGAAGCCTGCATAATCTCCAAAAGGCGGGGCTGGACACGGGCAGCACGGTAGAACGTCCAGATTGATCGTCAACGCTTCGGTAATACCGACGGCGTTGCCATAAAGGCAGGTTTCAAAGAAGGCGGCTTGTAGAATTGCTCTACCATTCGATGCGCGCGTTGCTGATGGCTGAAGCTGCCAGCTCGCTCCATCGCACCTTTCTTCAGCCGCGCCAGATGATTTTTGTCCTTGATGACGCGCGCAATAGCAGCGGCAAGTTGCTGCTCTACAGCCTTGATGTCTTGTCCTTTGGTTGAAACCACAATTCCGCAATCCGCATTGATCGCCAGGCCCGAGCCTCCCAGATCCAGACAGACCACCGGCAGTCCGTGGGCCATCGCCTCTCCGATCACCTGTGCTGCAGAATCGTGAAGACTCGGGAACACGAATAGATCATGCTCCATGTAGAGCTGGTGCAACTCGCGGTGAGGCAGCTTTCCTCTAAATTTCACCCGCTCCTCTAATCCGAACTCGGCCGCGATCTTGCGCAGATAGTCTTCCTCCGGGCCTTCGCCGGCAATCGTAAATGAAAGGTCGGGAATCTCTGTGCGCAGCCGTGCCATTGCTCCCAGAGCCAACTGCACGCCCTTCCAATACTCCAGGCGCCCTGCAAACAGTATCGAAGGTGCCTTCGATATTTCCCGATCGACTTGTGAGGGCGGGCCGGAAACGCTCGGCGCATAGATATCCGCCACCAAGGACGTCTTGTTGTGCCACCATATCGGCACATGGTGGAAGGTGGCATGGTCGGTCACAAGGATCGCGTCGGCTTTGGATAGGCAGTGAAGCACCATGGGATCGAACCGGCTGCAGATATTGAGAATATCGCGCTGTATTTCGAATTTCCATCCGCGGTTGGGAAATCCCCGCCTTAGACGCCATGGCGTTGTTTCTCCTCCTCCAACCGGCCCAAAAACGAAGCGAGGACCAAGACCGCCCAAAAACGAAGGCCAGCGCAGAACCGTCCATGTGAGATGATGAATCACGTCGAACGGTTGCTCGGCGTTCAGTCTGGCAACCAATTTGCGTGCTGTCACCTGCCACATGTAATAATGCCGGCGGATCTTTTCTGCGTTCTGGTATCCCGGCCCTGCCCGGCCAGGAATGTCATGCCAGACGAAGTTCATCTGCCCGGGTAGACGATGATCAATGCAGTAACGCTCTATTGCATGACGGTGATGGCTTCCGCATGTAAGGACGGTGACGTCATGTCCCTGACGAGCGAGCGCGCAGGCGAAATTCCACCCCTTCGCCATCTCGGATCCTGCATCGGGCTCGCATGCATAGGCTGAAATCAATACACGCATTATATTAGGTTCCAGCTGTTTAAGGGCGTGTCTGAAGGCTTTCCAAAAAGGCGCGCAATCTTATTAAGAGCTGGCCGTGCGCTCACTTCGGTACTGAGCGGCCCGTGGACCTCGGGATGCAGATTACGTTCTCCCTTGGCATGAAATAGGTCCAAGCGTCGGCCGGCCCTTTAATCATGTATCGGCCAGTGTCCCAGCATGGCTCATTTCGTAAATCATTAATTCTATCCAGATTCGAGATCATGAAGAATATCTTCTTGTCAATCGTGGATATCAAACCATCCAATTGGAGTATATTTGTCGTATCGAGAATGAAAATCGGATGAGAATGGTAAACTAAATCGCATCAAAATGGATGAGCTTCCGTTTTTCTATTTATTTTTTGAAAAACTACTAAGGAATATGGCTGCATGCGAGAGCGTTGAAGAGATATGACTTCCGATATAATTCTCATGACAGCTTAGATCGCGGAAGTAAATTTCATGAGAAAGCCGTCAATCAATCCAAGCAGGACATCTTTCGGTTCTCCGGACACATCCAGGACCTGGGTTAACGTCTTGGGCGTTCGCGTCTCGGCAGTCGATCTCAAAACTGCTGCCGGACTTATCCGGGCATCGATCGGAAGTGGCGAAAAGCATTATGTCTGCGTTCGTGATGCGCATGGCGTCGTCCGGTGCCAGGATGATCCGATTTTGCGATCGATCCACAATCGGGCCTTTCTCGTGACCCCCGATGGGATGCCATTAGTGTGGGCTCTAAAACATGCGGGGCATTCGCAGAGCGGCAGGGTCTACGGGCCTGATCTGATGTTAGCGCTCTTCGACGAGGGCAGGTCCCAGGGCTTGCGCCACTACTTGTTTGGCGCAACGGAGCACACGCTGGAAAAGCTACAGGCACACCTCTTGAAACGATTTCCTGGCGCTGAGATCGTCGGCACCTATGCGCCGCCTTTTCGGGCGCTGTCGCAGCAGGAGGATGCGGATGTTGCCGACCGTATCAATCGCTCTGGAGCAGATATTGTTTGGGTCGGTCTTGGCAGCCCCAAACAGGAGCTTTGGATGGCGCGCATGCGTGACCGTCTGGACGCCTCGATGCTGATCGGAGTTGGAGCAGCCTTCGATTTTCACGCAGGCCTTGTACGCCAAGCTCCGCGAATTATTCAACAAAGCGGTTTTGAATGGGCGTTCCGTCTTTTTTGCGAACCACGACGGCTTTGGCGTCGCTATGCGCGTGTTGTACCGGCCTTCATATCGTTGACTGCATTACAAAAATTTGGACTTCGAGAGTTTCCCATCGAGGACTAGATCCCGGGGACAATGGATTGGGAGCTATGCCCAAGGGGGAGTAGGATCATCATGCCATTTCCATTCCGAGCAAGGCTATCCGGACTGTCGAACGTGACTGCAGTCACTGGTTTGGGCACAGTTCTGGTCAAACCCGTCTTGTCCGCAACAGGCCAGAACGCTGCGGTGCAACTCGCTCAGCCGAAATTTTTGGACATGTCAGGCGCGCAGAAACGCAAAATGGCGAGGCTGGCCGTGTCGTCAATTCTGATCATGGCTGATCTCACTGCCTATCTGACATCCTATTGTCTTCTTATATCCTACCTTTCCGGCACATCGGAAAATGTGTTGCCGGAAAGAGTTTTCATGCTCGCTGCATTGGCAGCAGTTGTTCTCAACGCATTGGCAGGCCTCTACCCCGGATATCGGCTGCATGAGCACGAGCATCTACATCGGCGCGCCACGGCCTTTATCAAGATAGCACTGCTTTCCGCGATCGGAGCGCTTCTTCTGCCAGATGGGCAAGGGGGGCTTTCGAATATTGTCTTGTTTCTTGGTTTAGGGCTGATCTTTCAACTGGCTTTTCACCGAGGCGCGAGGAGCTGGTGCCGTAGGCTTGATATCTGGGGTGAACGGGCGGTGATCCTTGGTGAGCGCGATCAGCTCTCCAAGCTCATGACGTATTTCAATGATCGCTGGCAGTTCGGGATCAAACCGGAATTGTCATCAGCCGACGCATCGGTACCATCTGCCGATACACCTTCGATCGCCTTGGTCGCTGGTGAACTCAGCACCACGCTTGCAGACCTGCCGACACTTCGAAGAAAATTCGGCGAGGTCATTCTTCTCTGCGATACGCCAGACTTGAAGATCAATGGCCTGCAACCCGCAGATGCGCGGGGGGAGATCGGGCTACAGCTGGCTGCACGTGAAGACTTAGCCAATCCCCGGCTTGCGCATCGCATTCTGGATCTCGCAATAGCAGTGCCGGCATTGATAGTGCTTGCGCCGTTCATCCTTGTTGCTGCTGCAGCGATCTACGCCATCGATCCAGGCCCGGTATTCTTCAGGCACACGCGGGAAGGATTGTCAGGCAAGCCGTTGCGAATACTGAAGCTGAGAACAATGTACACAGATGCCGAAAAACGGCTTGATACATTGCTGCGCACCAACCCGGCCATAAAAGCCGAGTGGGAAACCAGCTTCAAGCTGAAGAAGGATCCGCGCATCCTGCCCTTCATCGGCCACGCCCTTCGGTCCAGCAGTTTCGACGAACTTCCGCAGCTGGCGAATGTCATCTTTGGAGAAATGGCCATCGTTGGTCCGAGACCGTTCCCGGACTATCACCTGAAGGCAATGGACGGAAAATTTAGAGAGAAGCGCCGTGCGATTACTCCAGGCTTGACCGGACTATGGCAGGTCTCCGCACGAAGCGATGCGGATATCAAGCAGCAGCAGCAGCTCGATGATTTCTACATCGATAACCGATCGCTGTGGTTCGACTTGCATATCCTCATCAGAACAATTCCCGCAGTCTGCAGGCGCAACGGGGCTTACTGAGCCTTCGGAGAGCCTTTCACCAAACTTACAAGGAGCAAGTCCATGCATGGACAGAAACGCGTTATGGTAAGCGGTGGTACCGGATTTTTGGGGTCTTTCCTGTGCGAAAGGCTTTTGAAAGACGGCAATGATGTTCTGTGCGTGGACAATTATTACACGGGGTCACGCAACAACATCATCCATCTTCTCGACGATCCTCATTTTGAGGCGATCCGCCACGACGTCACCGTTCCTCTCTATGTCGAAGTGGACGAGATCTATAATCTCGCGTGCCCTGCATCACCAGTGCATTACCAGTTCGATCCGGTCCAGACGGTGAAAACAAATGTCCATGGTGCGATCAACATGCTCGGTCTTGCCAAGCGCACCAAGGCAAAAATCCTGCAGGCATCGACAAGCGAAGTCTACGGTGATCCGGCCGTTCATCCCCAGAACGAAGACTATCGAGGCAGCGTCAATCCGATTGGCCCGCGGGCCTGTTACGATGAAGGCAAACGATGCGCCGAGACGCTGTTTTTCGATTACCATCGCCAATATGGCGTAGACATTCGGGTGGCGCGCATTTTCAACACCTATGGGCCGCGTATGCATCCCAATGACGGTCGCGTGGTTTCGAATTTTGTCGTCCAGGCGCTTCGCAACGAGCCGATCACCGTCTTTGGAAATGGCACGCAGACCCGATCGTTCTGCTACGTGGACGACCTGATCGACGGACTGGTCCGCCTTATGGGCGCTCCCTCGGCATTGACGGGTCCGATCAATCTCGGCAATCCGGGCGAATTCCATGTCCGTGAGCTGGCAGAACTGGTGATCGAATTGACAGGGTCGCAATCGGAAATTGTCTTCAAGCCGCTCCCGATCGACGACCCGACCCAGCGCAAGCCGGATATCAGTCGTGCAAGACAGGAACTCGGCTGGGAGCCGAAGATAGCCCTGCGCGAAGGTCTGGAGAAGACGATTGCCTACTTCGAATGGATACTTTCGGGAGGAAAAACGCCGACGCGAGCCTATGAGCCTCGGCAAAAAAATCCAACATATATGCCCGTTCAGGAGCTTGGGGTGACAATCCAAGATGGTGCGCGGTAGTCCCATGGCCGCCGAAGTCGATCAATCAGGCAAGGGAGCGGCCGGCTTGAGGAGCGGGGCCGGGGATGAGGCTGCAGCGGCAGCCCCCCCCTTACCGCTAAAACCGGCATTTCGTTCGATTGTGTTCGCAGCCGATGCGGCATTTGCCGTACCTCTTGCAACAGCGCTAAGATCACTGGCCGAAAGCAATATGCAGGCGTGGCCCCTCGATATTCATGTCATTAACGAGGGAATGGCCGACGACACGAAACAGCGCATATTCAACTCGCTGCCTGAGAATTCGGCGACGATTACGTGGCATTCCATCGACACGTTTTCCTTTGCCAGCCAGTTCTCCACCCGACCGGGCATTTCGAGAATGACTTTTGCAAGACTTTTGCTGCCGCGGTTTTTGCCGGCCGATTGCAAGAGCGCGCTCTATCTGGATGCGGATATTATCGTTCTCGATACGCTGGAGCCGTTATGGCGTCTTGATCTGGATGGTGCCATCATGGCTGCCGTCCCAGACTATTGTCTCGACAGACTGGCTGCGATGAACGGTTCCTGCCTCAAGACCAGCCTTACGGTAGACCGCTACTTCAATGCGGGCATGATTTTCCTCGATTTGGAAAAATGGCGCAGCGAACGGGTGTCCGAGCGTGCCCTCGAATATCTCGACCATTTTCCGAGGACGGAATATGGGGATCAGGATGCCTTGAATTTCGTCTGTAACGGGCGATGGAAAGAGTTGAAGCAATGCTGGAATTTCCAGTTTGACCCATCCCAGGCGATTGCGCCCATCATGCGTGGGCAGAACCTCAGGATTGTTCACTTCGTCACCAACGTAAAGCCCTGGAGGGCGGGAAGTCTGAGCCCCAACGTCGGGTTTTACGATGCCTATCGTTCCCGGACCCGCTTTGCCCTGACACACCGCGAGCGGCTCTTCAGTGCGGTGAAGCGGATTTTTTCCCGGCTTCTTGTGCGATCGGCATTGCTGAGGCGCATGAAATCCTGGGTGATGTCGATCGGAGATGGACGTCTGCTTGGGCCTCAAAAGGTCAACCGGGGATCCGAGCATGGATGAGAGTGAAGTGCGTCAGAAGGCAATGGCTGGCGATAGTGACGAGCACGCGGGGGCGCAAAGCCCGGCTGCGCCTCGGAAACATACCGCGAAAGCTGGTGGCGGCTCTGATCCGCAACGCTCTCTTCGGGTCGATGTCGTCGTCCCCTGCTACAATTACGCTCATCTCTTGCAAGAATGCGTCGAAAGCGTTCTTTCGCAGGTGGGTGTCGATGTTCGCGTGCTCATTCTGGACGACGCGTCCCCAGATGACACGCAGGCCGTCGGTATGGACCTGAGCCACCGGGACAAAAGGGTCATTTACCGGCGGCACGAGATCAATAAAGGTCATATCGCGACCTATAACGAAGGCATCGATTGGGCGGAAAGCGATCTGTTTCTCCTCCTGTCCGCCGACGATTACCTTCTGCCCGGTGCGCTTGGCAGATCGGCGCAGTTGATGCGCGATCGACCAAGTGTCGGATTCACTTTCGGCAATGCGACCATTTCCAGGCCGGACGGGACGACCCAGCGCTTCGATCCGATTGTGACGAACGGCATCAAAGATGCCATGGTATATTCCGGATCGGAATTCATCCGGTTAAGCGGAGCAACCAACATCGTGCCCACGCCGACGGCCGTGATCAGAACGGAGCTTCAGAAACACGTCGGGGGCTATCTCAAGGAGCTCCCTCACGCAGGTGACATGGAAATGTGGCTGCGGCTCGCCTCTCATGCAGACGTGGGGTTCATCAACAAAGATCAGGCCGTGTATCGCAGACATGAAGCCAACATGTCCTTGAAATACTATATGGACGACATCCTTCCTGATCTTCGACAGCGAAAAAAAGCGATCGAGATGCTGTTTCAGCACGCCGCGTCTGACGTCAGGGACGACGATGCATTACGGCGTTTTCTTTTGAGGGAACTCGGGCGGGAGGCGATCGGACAGGCCAGCGCCGCATTCAACAGGCGCGACACCGCCGCTGCTGCTGCCATTGAGCGTTTTTCCCTGGAGGTCTATCCCGAAGGGCGTAATTCAGCAGCGTGGATAAGGTTGGCATTAAAGCAGTTCGTCGGTCCACGATTGTGGGGTGTTTTAAACTCCGCATATGGGCGTGCGGCTGACTGAATTTCGATCGACCAGGCAGCGCCGAAACTGGCTGCGTGACAATGATATCAGGTCCCGTCGCGAAATCTGCATGTGTGTGCGGATAGGCTTGGCTATGGATAGCCGGCGACCGCTCAAGCCTAGCGTTTTTGCGGCCCAAATTCCCCAAATTGCCGATAGATACGCCTTTAGGTGAGGCTGCCTCACCGTTTGTGTTTCTTTACTCACACGGCCAAAAACAATCTTCTGGGATGACAGAATGTCGGCCCGCAAGCGAAGCTATCGATGCATCGTTTGGCCGTTGTGCCGGCAAAAAAACAGTTTTCGTACGGCATGGCGAAGGGGCAGGGGGCATGATTTCATCCGACGTCGTTCTTGATGATGGTGTGGTCATTCATCATCCCGATCTGGTGAACCTTTACGGTTGCACGGTCAGCTCGGGCACTGCCATCGGCACTTTTGTCGAGGTCCAGAAGAATGTCCTGATTGGGCGCAATTGCAAGATTTCCAGTCATTCTTTCCTCTGCGAAGGCGTGACCATCGAAGACGGTGTCTTCATCGGCCACGGGGTGATGTTCACCAATGATATATACCCGCGCGCGGTCAACCCGGATGGCAGTCGTCAGACGGCGGGGGATTGGGTCGTCGTCCCCACATTGGTCAGGCGCCACGCATCGATTGGCAGCAATGCCACCATCCTGGCTGGGATCACGATTGGCGAGGAGGCGCAAGTGGGTGCCGGCGCGGTTGTAACAAGGAATGTCCCCGATCGCGCCATCGTGGCCGGCGTGCCGGCGAGGGTAATCGGACGGGTCGGCGATGCAAATCAAGCAATGAAATCGGTGGGGAGAGGGCGATGATCGGTTTTGCTGTTGTTGGGTACGGCTATTGGGGCCCGAACCTTGTGCGCAATATTTCCGAAACGACCCGTGCCAACCTCGTCAGCGTGTGTGATCGTGATGCAGGTCGTTTGGAAAGCGTTCGGGGGCGATATCCGTCGGTCAAAACGACCACGGACTTTGAGGAGGTGCTTGCCGATCCGAATGTGGATGCGATCGCCATTGCAACCCCGGTCTCCAGCCATTTCAGGCTCGCAATGCAGGCGTTGATGGCCGGCAAGCATGTCTTCGTCGAAAAGCCCATGGCGGCAACCGCCGAGGAAGCTTCGCGCATGGTCGACGAGGCACTGCGGCGGCGCCTTGTACTCGCTGTCGATCACACATTTGTCCATACGGGGGCAGTCCGCAAGATGCGGGAGCTCGTAGAGAGCGGGCTGGGGGACATGTATTATTACGATTCCGTCCGCGTCAATCTTGGCCTGTTTCAGCATGACGTGAGTGTGATCTGGGATCTCGCGGTCCATGACCTTTCCATCCTGGACTATGTCCTGCCCGAAAAACCGGTCGCCGTTTCAGCGATCGGGATGAGCCACCTGATGGGTGAGCCAGAGAACATCGCCTATCTCACGCTCTTCTTCGAGAGCAAGATGATTGCCCATATTCACGTCAACTGGCTGGCTCCCGTCAAAGTCCGACGGACGCTGGTCGGCGGCAGCAGCAAAATGATCGTCTACGACGATCTCGAACCCAGCGAAAAAATCAAGATCTATGACAAGGGCATCACCATGAATGGAGATACCCATGCCGGCTACGGCGATAAGGTTCACCAGATGCTCGTCGGTTATCGCAGCGGCGACATGTACGCCCCCCGGCTCGATATGACCGAGGCGTTGAAGCATGAATTGAACGAATTCATCGATTGCATCGAGCAGAATGAACGGCCGGTTGCCGATGGTTTTGCCGGGTTGCGTGTGGTGCGCGTTCTCGAAGCGGCGACCCGTTCGCTGGCCCAACGCGGTCGTGTCATCGAACTGGAAGAAATGAGGCGGATAGCATGATCTCCTTGCTGGACCTCAAGGCGCAATATGCTTCGATCAAGAGCGAGATCGATGCCGCAGTCCTCGGCGTGCTTGCTTCCGGGCAATACACGTTGGGCGATGAAGTCGCGAGTTTCGAACGGGAGTTTGCAGATTATTGCGGCGTCAGACATGCAATCGCCGTCAACTCCGGCACGAGCGCGCTCCATCTCAGCTTGCTCGCTGCCGGTGTCGGCCCCGGCGACGAGGTCATTACCGTGCCATTCACTTTCGTAGCGACCGCTTCAGCGATTTGCTACGCTGGCGCGCGGCCTGTCTTCGTCGATGTGGAGCCGCAGACGCTCACCATCGATCCGGCACAGGTCGAAGCTAAGGTCACATCTCGCACCAAGGCGATCGTTCCTGTTCATCTCTATGGCCAGATGGCGGATATGGATGCGCTGAATGTTATAGCCGCCCGATACGGCATCGCCGTCATTGAGGACGCATGCCAGGCTCACGGGGCCGAATACAAGGGCCGCCGCGCTGGCAGTATCGGGCTATCCGGTTGCTTTAGCTTCTATCCCGGCAAGAATCTCGGCGCCTGCGGCGAAGCAGGCATGGCCGTCACCAACGACGACGATCAGGCGAATGCCATGCGAATGCTGCGGGATTGGGGGCAGGCGCAGCGCTATCACCACGTGTTGAAAGGCTTCAACTATCGCATGGATGCCATTCAAGGCGCTATTCTGCGGGTCAAGCTTCGGCATATCGAGGGCTGGACGGAGATGCGTCGCGCTCATGCCAGCCGATATGCTCGTCTGCTTGAAGCCATGACGGATATTAGGACACCCGTCGAGACAATCGGACGGCGTCATGTCTATCACGTCTATGCCATAAGATCTCGCGGTCGCGACCGGTTGCGGCAGGCGCTCGCCGAACGGGGCGTCCAGTCCGGACTGCACTATCCGATCCCCATCCACCTGCAACAGGCACATGCTGACCTGGCCTATGGAGAGGGTGATTTTCCGGTTTCTGAGGCCGCGGCTCGCGAGGTTCTTTCTCTACCGATCTATCCGGAAATGAGTACGTCACAACTCGATGCGGTGGTAGCGGCACTGGAGAGCGCCTATGTCGAGTGACGTCATGGGCGGGGTTCGCCATGTGCAGGCGGTTCACGGTCGCATCGAAAAGTCCGAAGACCCGGCCTACCTTGTGGGTTTGGGTGGGCAACTCAAGCTGACTTATGGTCATGCCGGCCTGATCGAAGTCTATGGTCGCTTCGCCATTGGCGATGGCTTTATCGACGCCATGATGCGCAGCGCCATCTGGCAGGGTCTTGCCCGCCGCTGCGGCTCGTCTCTGCAGGTCGCAAGCGGCGCAGGGTTCAAACATCCGGAGACGTTCGAAATCGGCGACGGGGTCTTCATCGGTTCCCAGGCCTATATCCAGGGGCGTTTCGACGGCAGATGCCTCATCGGTGATCATGTCTGGATCGGCCCGATGGCGTATTTCGATGCGCGTGATCTGATCGTCGAGGACTATGTCGGTTGGGGCCCCGGCGCCAAACTGCTCGGGTCGGCCCACACGGGTATCCCGTTAGACGTTCCGATCATCCGAACGGATCTCGAGATCAAGCCGACTCGTATCGAGGCCTGGGCCGATATCGGAACAAACGCGACCATCCTTCCGGGCGTGCGCGTCGGCAAGGGCGCCATTGTCGGTGCTGGCGCGGTGGTCGTTTCCGATGTCGAGCCCTATGCCGTCGTGGCAGGCGTCCCGGCAAAATTCATACGGTGGCGCATGGACAACGATCCCAGCGTGACGACATTTCGTGAGGGACATCATGAAGGGTAAGCGCATACTCATCACCGGCGGGGCCGGATTGATCGGCTCTCATATTGCCGATCTCGTCGCACAGGAACAACCGGTCCGGATTGTCGTCCTTGACAACTTCGTGCGCGGACGCCGTGAAAACCTCGCCACAGCAATGAGCCTGTCTCCTGTCGATGTAATCGAGGGAGACATTCGCGACAGAGCATTGCTTGCGTCCGTGTGCCGGGATGTCGATATCATCTTCCATCAGGCAGCCATCCGGATAACGCAATGCGCCGAAGAGCCGAGGCTCGCCTTCGAAGTGCTCGCGGAAGGCACTTTCAATGTTCTCGAAGCAGCCGTTAACGCTGGCGTTTCGAAAGTCGTTGCCGCTTCGTCGGCGTCTGTGCTCGGGCTTGCCGAGAGTTTCCCGACGACTGAGGCGCATCACCCCTATAACAATCGCACGATCTATGGTGCAGCGAAAACGTTCAACGAGGGGTTGCTGCGAAGCTTTAACGACATGTACGGGCTTCAGTATGTCGCGCTGCGATATTTCAATGTCTACGGCCCCCGCATGGACGTACATGGGGCGTATACCGAAGTACTGATCCGCTGGATGGAGCGTTTGGCGGCTGGCTTGCCGCCGATTATCTACGGAGACGGCAGTCAGACGATGGATTTCGTGCACGTTCGCGATATCGCCCGGGCGAATGTGCTGGCTGCAAAATCCGAGGTCAGCGACGAGGTTTTCAATGTTGCAAGCGGGAAGGAAACAAGTCTCCTGGAACTCGCGCAACTCCTCAGCAAAGTGATGGGATCGGCACTGCAGACCCACCATCAGCCCGCAAGAGCGGTCAACGGTGTCACGCGCCGCCTTGCAGACACGACCAGGGCGCAAGACCAGCTTGGTTTCAAGGCAGATATCAGCTTGGAGGATGGGTTGCGCGAGCTCGTCGACTGGTGGCGGCTCAACATGGCTGCTGCAGGAGGGCGCGCAGCATGATCATTCCAGTTGCCAGGCCCGCTCTGGGAGAGCACGAGGCCGAGGCTGCACGACGGGTAATCCATTCGGGCTGGGTGACCCAGGGGCCGGAAGTGGCAGCGTTCGAGAGCGAATTCGCAGCCTTTGTTGGCTCTCCGCATGCATGCGCTGTTTCCAATTGCACGACCGCACTTCACCTTGCGTTGAAAGCGGTCGGTGTCGTTGCGGGCGACGAGGTTATCACCGTCAGTCATTCATTTATCGCGACCGCAAACGCGATCCGCTATTGCGACGCTTTGCCGGTATTCGTCGACATCGAGGCGGGTGGCTATAATATTGACCCGAACCTCATCGAGGCGGCGATCACGCCCCGTACGAAGGCAATCTTGTGTGTTCATCAGTTGGGCATGCCTTGTGATCTGCGCGCGATCGTCGAAATCGGGAAACGCCATTCCTTACCGATTATCGAGGACGCGGCCTGCGCAACAGGCAGTGAAATCCTGTGGAACGGACAATGGGAAAAGATTGGTAAGCCGCATGGAGACATTGCCTGCTTCTCCTTCCATCCGCGAAAGGTGATCACCACTGGTGACGGCGGCATGCTGACAACCTCCAGTGCTGAATTCGATCGCAAGTTCCGGTTATGGCGTCAACATGGGATGAGCGTTACCGATACCGCGCGCCATGGATCGAAACAGGTCATCTTCGAAGACTATGAAGAATTGGGCTACAACTATCGCATGACGGACCTGCAGGCCGCCATCGGCCGAGAACAATTGCGGCGCTTGCCGGGACTGGTCAGAGAGCGTCGACAGCTGGTTGAGGCCTATCGTGCGCAGTTGTCATCGCTCGGACTGTCTCTACCCACGGAGCCGAGTTGGACCCGAAGCAACTGGCAAAGCTTCTGTGTTGAATTGCCCGTTGGACTGGATCAGAGAGCTGTCATGCAAACGCTGCTCGATCAAGGGATCTCCACACGGCGCGGCATCATGAATATCCATCTGGAAAAAGCCTATAGCCGTCAAAACAGTCATCGCGCGGCGACACTTCTTGACCGGAGCGTGTCGGCGCAGGAGCAAACGATCATCCTGCCACTCTTTAGCGGAATGACCGATATCGAGCTTCTACGCGTCACCGAGGCCTTACGCCAACATTTTGCAGAGGCGGTGAAGGACGGTCCGCTTTTGACCTCATGATCGGGACGTCTGTTGAGCAACAATCCAGTCTGGCCGATCATCAGCGCAATGGATGATGTGCCCTCATGCCCATTTCGCCACCCATCCCCTGATGATTGCCGGCAGAGCTTCCGGTGGAAGCAATCGCGCCAGCCGACGCAAGGAATAAAGCGACATCAGGATCACCGCGACCGAGCCTGTTGACAGAGCGAGCCAGAGCGGAAGATTGCCGACAGCCAGAAATACCAGTCCAGATAGTGATAGCATGATCAGCCCGTGCCGGCGGTTCGCCGCAGACCAGCGAAAGCCGGTAAGGCGTCGAACTATTATATAGATCAACACACTGTGCCACAGGTAAAGACCGAAAAATGCGACGCCGGATCCCGAAACGCCGAGCTTCGGCACGAGAATCCAAGCAAGGCCCAGATGCACGATTGTTGCGGCCACCTCCGTGCAGAGGAAAATTTTCTGCGCTCCTTTCGCCACGATGATGAAACCGACCGGCCAGACGATAATGCGGAGCATCATACCGAGACAAAGCCAGCGCAGAAGCTCCACTGCGCCCTGAAACTGGGCGGAATAGAATAAGCTCATGATGAAGGGCGCTAGTGTAAGCGTTGCAAGCAATCCGGGACCGGCCAACAGCATGCTGATCTCAGCCTGCTCGTTGACAAGCCGGTTACAATCGTCCGTGTTGCCGATAGCCGCTGTCAGACGTGGATAGAAATCAGTTCCCATCGCCTGCAGAATGAAGCCGGTATAAAGGCCACCGACGGCCCAGGCGGCCTGATATAGTCCTGCCGCCTCCACGCCCCCGTCTGTCAGGACGATGATGCGGATGAGATAGGCTGTGCCGAATGTGAGCAGCGTGCTTATCATGAATGCGACGCCGAGGCGCAGCAGGGCGGTGGATTCCGTTCGAAACTGACGGACAGACAATGACGCCACCGGCAATCTGATCTGCCTGCTGAACCACCATATGGAAAGAGCGGAAAGCGCGGCTGTCCCCACAAGGGCCGGTGCAATCGCCTGGCGCCCGAATATGTAGATCAGGGGAATGGTGACAATGGTGGAAAATAAGCCCGAGAGCACGTTGATATAGGCAAGGCTCGAGATACCGCGCAGGCCTTGGATCAGCGCACTTTCCCCAGATGACACCAGCCTGAAGAAAACGGCAAGGGCAAGCAGGAATATGGCTCCGACATGCTGATGGTCGCCGAAGGTCAAGTTCGATATCGGAAATGCCAGTCCGGCGAGAAGAAGGACACCAAGCAAACCGAGTAAAACCGACAGACGCCTGAGCACTGCCGCTGTTCGCGAAACGCGCGTGTCGTCACCGCTGCTTGCAGCCTCTGCAACCTGACGCACGCCGCTGCCGCCGACACCGAGGCCGGCAATGGCCTGCGCGATATCCATAATGGAGCCGTAAAGGCCCATCAGCCCCACGCCTTCTGGGCCGAGAAATATAGCCATGGCTTTGTTGCGCACGATGCCAAGCGCAACATTGATGAGGGAAGAGCCACCCATCCATATCGTTGACTTAAGGATCTGGGTGTAGGTCTGACTGCGCGATGGTGTCAGGGGATAGGTCATGGAGTGTCCCTGCTGCTTCCTCGCCTCCTGACCAGGATGCAAAGATGACTTTCCTGCGTTACTGGCTGGCCTGATCGGGTGCTGTTCCTGTTTCGGGAGTTGGAACGCGCGTCGCTCCGAACGATCCACTGGAAAGCAGAGGTTGGGTAACCTTAACGACATCGCCCGGAACCAGTGTCGTCGTTTCGGAAGCGATAAACTGCGTGATCTGCTCGTCTTTCCGACGGCTCACGGTAAAGGAAAGCGGCAGGTCTTCGCCCGTCCGTTGTGAACCGTCGTCATCCAGGAGGTTCTCGATGAGCAGCTTCTGTGTCGTTTCCCTTTTCATTTTCAGCTGGTCGAAATTCGCCTGTTCCGACTGCAGCTCGGATGCGACTTCGCTTCGTCGCGTGTCATGGAGGCCCTCAAGGTTTCTCCGTGCCTCGCTTATCCCTTGGCGAGCCCGCATCATTGCGGTGAGAATATCGAGACGATCTGCGCGATAGGCCGTGAGCAACCGTTCCAGCTCCAGCTGGCGCGAGGTGATTGCGAGGCCCTGTTCAACCAGGTTTCGAACGCCATTCAGCTGATCTTCCACGGATTTTACATTGGCTTCAGCACCCTGCAGCTTTTCCTTCAGCGTATCGACCTCGGTGTTCAGCAGGTCGCCCAATTCCATAAAAGCTTTTGATTGCCTCTCCAGCGCATTTGCGCGGGTTCGATTTATCACCCGCTCCTGATCGAAAATTGCCGCGGCATATTGCTGGTCAGCGCCTGAGGGCTGGTCGAAGGTGATGTCTGCGGTTCCTGCCATCTCTGCTCGAAGTCGAGCCAACTTTGCCGAATGCCGCAGCAGCGTCTGTTCGATTTCCTGCAACTCGCCTTTGAGGTTGATTGTCTGCACGTGCTGCTGGCTTGCGGCGCGTCGCGGTCCACCACTCATCGTCAAGGACTGCAATACGGTAAGGCCAGGATAGAACTTGTATTCTCCCGGTCGCGAAACCGCGCCGGTAACATAAATAGGCGGGTATTCAATGACTTCGAGGGTAACCGTCGGTCGCTGGACCAGACTGATTTTTTCCTGAAAACGCTTGGCAATTTCGTCCGCCAGATCGCTGACATCCATCGACCCGACCGGAACGCGACCGATAAAGGGCAGGATGAGAGCGTTCGTGTCCGAAACCGTATATTCGCCGCTTATCGCATCCCATCGCTCATACTGGCTTTTGGATGAGGACCACTGGACAACGGTCATCCTCACTTTGGACTGCGGTGCAAGCGGTGCACTATCGGCGAGGGCCGGAGATACGATGCCGATAAGTATCATGCATGTGCTCAAAGCTGCATTCGTGCAGAACATGCATGCATTGAAAAAAAGCTGCCTCATGTCATCGTCCAGCCGTGATCTATCCTCTTCGGATGCCGGTTTCGAAGCTTGGATGCCTTACTGTTGTCGTGCTCGACGCGCTGCCCCAAGCCCACAATGCCAAAATGCTGCCTGATCCGTTTCTGCGGAAGTTGGAGATGTTTCTGCTGGCCTCATCCTTAATGATGAGGAAGAAGCGAATGTCTAACCCGGTCTTCCGTTTCTACCGATCGACAGAGCGTGATCGGCCGATGCCAATGCAGTCCCGGACGTCAGTTTTTGACGACGGGCCTCGAGCTATCGCGTACATGCGATGTCACTGAGCTTGTAGGCAACTTCTGTACGATTGGTTGCCCCGAGTTTACGCATGATGTTGCGCACATGAACTTTGACGGTGCTTTCGCACAACTCGAGTTCCAGCGCGATATCCTTGTTGCCCTTGCCGCACCGCAGTGCCTCGGCAATGGCGAACTGGCGGCGCGTAAATTTTACCGGTGACAGAGGTTTATGCGATGTCAGGCCAAGAACGTTCCCGATGCTCAACAGGCTGCTAGCAGGAATGAAGCGGCCGCCGGCGATCGCCAGGCTGATGGCCTGGATGCAGATGTCTATACTCACGGAGTTCGGCAAATAGCCTCTCGCGCCTAGGGAGATAAGGTCGAGAACTGCACCGATGTTCTCGTCATCCGACATGACCACGACGGCCGCTGGCGAGACGGCAGTCACGACCTGGGCAATTTCGAGCGTTGCTTCGTCTCTCACATGTGCCGCATAAAACAGGACCACGGCCGGCAAGCCTATGCCATCCTTTGCAGCCTCCCAGTCAGCCAGCCTGGAGAAAGTCAGGACGCGCCGGCTTATCTGGTGAGATGCGAGGCTGTGGGCCAGGCATTCCCGCTCCAGCGTCCGCCGGTCAATCAGGGCAACATAACCACCGTCTGCATGGAAACCCGGACCGAACTCCGCCCGATTAAACGCATTGTCTTCATTCAGCATCATCGGAAATCACTCCTCTACCGCTACACGTAACAAGCTATCGAGTTTTCTTTTTGGTCGGGAACCGTGCGAGGTACCTTTCCGCAAGCAGGCCGTCGTTTACTGCAGCCACAACGTCCGAGCGCCGACCGATCTTGCAGCGTATTCGCTATTGACCACAAGCTAGCGGGTTGCGGACTGGTATCCAGCAATGGGAGGGCTTTTTGCCGGCCTCAATGTTGGTACATGTCAGATATCTTGAAGATGACTTCCGTGCGGTTTCTCGCGTTCAGTTTCTTCATGATGTTCCGGATATGGACCTTTACCGTGCTTTCGCGAAGCGTGAGTTCGTAGGCAATGATCTTGTTCGGTTTGCCTTGGCTCAGTGCGTCGATCACATCCGCCTCGCGTTGTGTGAACATGGCGGCGCGGTGACGCTCGCGTTTTTCTGCAATGGCCATGAGTTGCGGAAGGTCATCGAGGGTTTCCGCAGAAATGAACGCACCGCCGGCTAGAGCCAGCGAAATAGCGTTGACGCAGACCGTCAATCCAATTGCGGAAGAGATATAGCCGCGTACGCCCACTTCGAATGCTCGCAAGACCTGACGAAGATCGCGATTGTCGGCCAGAATGACGACATGCACAGCCGGGAAATCCTTGATCAGGCCCTGCAGGTCTTCAAGGAATGTGTCGTTGTAGAAGTCACCGTGCCCGATATTTATGAGTATGCCTGCATGACGTGGCCCCGATGCTTTTCTCCAACTATCTATGGATGAAAATACATCGACGGACATATCGAGGCCATGGGCAACAAGGCTTCTTGCCAGACATTCGCGATCCAGGGCGCGATCATCGACAATGGCCAGTTTGCGGTTATCTCCGCTGGGCCGTATCGCTATTTCTACTTGAGAATTGGCCAACGGGCCGAATTTGGACAGAGCTGCGGTCTGATCATAGGTTTTGATGGCTACGGCCATTTTTGTCTCCCCATTGGATCTCGGCGCTGACATGTCCGCCAGCTTAGCCGATCCGTTTCAGTTCGCCCTGTTTTGATCCCCCAGAATAAGATTCATTGCGCCCGAGAAGTCGGGACGTCAGAACGATACGCTACGTCTCATGTGCGCTGTTCTCCAGTTTCGGCCGATACCCCACCTGCCGAGACTTAGTCTCGCAAATAATCACATTGTATTTTCTAAGTCGTCCGTGATGGATTGATACTACGATAGAGTAGTACGGCTATGAAAGCTTCGGAAAGTACCTATGGATGTAGTGACATTGATCTGATCATTAATGTCTAGCTCGTGCATTTTTGCAATGCAAAAATAAGTATAGTTCGAAAATCAATGTCGACATTTCGACTAAAGACTTATACTGTTTCGATACCGTACACCTCAAACGCATATGACCCGGTGAATCGTGGGGCGGTGCCATGCGTGAGGGGAGCCTAATACCGGCCGACGGTACGACTACCTACACTGATATCTCTGCATGACGTTTCAATATGTTTGTCGTGTTGGCGACCGTCGCAGGAGGCTACCTTTTTGTTGGCCTTTGGGGATGGACGGAACGCGACCTTGCTTTGGAAAATGCTCGCTGGGGAGCAACGATAAAACACTCATGTGAAAACGATGTCTGGGGCAAACACCGAATACAAGGTTGTGGGAATTGGTGCCTCATCGGGCGGCCTCAGTGCGATAAGGGCGCTTTTGCGAGGGATTCCTGCCCAGACCGGATGTGTCTTCCTGCTGGTGCAGCATCTTCATCCTGCACATGAAAACATGCTCGTGGAACTTCTGGCTGACTTCACTACCCTGACAGTCGTTGAAGCGGTCAACGGTGCCGAGCTGGAGCCTGAGCACCTCTATGTCATACCCCCGGGTGTGTACATGTCTGTCGAGGGCCGGCAGATCCGTCTTAGCCCGGATCCCGAGCGCCGTGGAGTGCGGCTTCCATTCGATTTCCTGATGTTATCTCTGGCAAAAGAATACGGCCGCAGGGCAATTTCGGTGATCCTGTCGGGAACCGGTTCTGACGGTTCGGCCAGTGTTGCCGTCATCGAAGCTGCTGGTGGTCTTGTTCTGGTGCAGGAGCCGAGGGAAGCTGAGTTCGAGGGGATGCCGCGGAGCGCAATTTCCTCTTCTGCCGTCGCTGCAATCCATCCGGTTGCTGGTATCGCCGAAGCGATCATCCGTTATCAGCCGTCAGCTTCGGATAGCCCTTCTGCAGATGGGATAGGTCGAAAACAGGATTTCCTGCCGCAGATCATCGAAGTGCTGAGACGCTTAACCCCTAACGACTTTTCGTCCTACAAACATGGGACACTACAGCGCCGTATCGAAAAACGCCTCGCCATTCTCGGCATTCCCGAAGACAAGGCTGAACACTATCTCGACATGCTGAAAGATAGTGAGGAGGAACGGCGATATCTCGCGAAAACTCTTCTGATCAATGTCACGGGGTTCTTTCGTGACATCACTGTTTTCGAATTCCTTCGTTCACGCATTATCCCCGATCTCGTCCGCACCAAGCTCAGTGGCGAGACTGTGAGGATTTGGGTGGCTGGCTGCAGCACTGGCGAAGAGGCTTACTCGCTTGCGATCCTCTTTCTGCAACATATCAGATCTTCAGGGCTGGCAATCAAAGTGCAGGTATTCGGATCGGATGCCGATCCGGACACCATCGCCATCGCCAGGCATGGTCACTATCCGCACTCTGCCGTCCAGGCAGTCCCACCAGAGTTTCTCAAAGACTATTTTACCCGCGACGATACCGGGTACAGTGTTGTGTCGGAGCTTCGGGATAGCGTCATTTTTGCCGTCCACAATGTGCTGAGCGACCCGCCCTTCTGCAACATGGACCTCGTCTCTTGTCGCAATCTGTTGATCTATCTTGAGCCGGATGCCCAGGCCAAGGTGCTCGCACTGTTGAATTTTGCACTGCACGAAGACGGTGTGCTGCTTATCGGGAAATCTGAAACCGTCGGTAGAATGGAGGAGCGATTCAGGCTTGTTTCCAAAGCCGAGCGTATCTACCGCCGACTTGCTGGCCAAGTCGCCGACGACCTGCACTTCAAGATGACGGCGATCAAAAACCCCATCGTGCCGGCATTGCCTGGCAAGATAGACAGGATTGAACACCAGAACACGCTGGGTGCTCTCATCTCACATGCCTTGCTCGACCGACATATCCCTCCTGCTATTCTGATCAATCGTGAGGGGGAATATCTTTACTCGATCGGTCCGACCGAGAAGTTCCTTCAGTTCGCGCCCGGTCCGGCATCCAGTAACCTTTATGCCATCACCCCGAAGTCCCTTCACAACAAGATCCGCTCGGCGATACATCGCGCGGCTCGTGACGATAAACGGTTTGTCGCCCATGGTGCAAAGATGAAGGTCGACGGCGTCGAACTGCAATTCAGCATAGATGTCGATCCTCTTTCAGACCATAACCGAGAGCTGTTCCTGATCTGCTTTATCGAGGAGCAGCCCACGCGTGGACAGGACAGTCTTTCCTCAACTGCGGGCGCCGATGCCGCACGCCTTGTCGAGCTCGAGCTGGAGGAGACCCGTGCAGAACTGCAGGATGCCATCCGTAGCCTCGAAATCGCCGGGCGGGAACACAAGATCATCACCGCCGAAGCGCTGTCGCTGAACGAAGAATATCAGTCCGCCAACGAGGAACTTGTAACGTCCAAGGAAGAGTTGCAATCGTTGAACGAGGAGTTGACCTCGCTGAATAGTCAACTGCAAGAAACGTTGGAGCGCCAGCAGTCCATCTTCAGTGACCTCGAGAATGTCCTCTTCAGCACTGATGTTCCCATGCTTTTTCTCGATTTGTCGCTCAAGATTCGGTTTTTCACACCGGCAATGCAGGCCCTCTTCAACGTCTTGCCATCGGATGTCGGTCGGCCCTTCTCTGACCTGAGCCCCTTGGCTGACGACATGAGTTTGTCGACGGATGCGATCGCGGTTCTGAAAACCGGCAGCTCGATCGACAAGGAAACCGCGGCGCGCGACGGTCGCTGGTATATTCGCCGGATCAAGCCTTATCGCATGAAGCAAGGTAGCGTTGAGGGGGTCGTCATCACCTTCATCGATATGAGTGTCCAGAAACAAATCGCGGAGAGCAGGGAGTCTGCGAAGAGAGCTGCGGAGCTTGCAACAGAAGCCAAGTCAAAACTTCTGACAGCCGCAAGCCACGATCTGCGGCAACCACTGCAGACATTGAAGCTTCTCCACGGGCTTTTGGAAGAAAGCGCGGAGGACCCCCAATCGCGCGTTTTGGTCAAGCGCATGGAGGAAACGTTGGCCTCGATGTCGGGTATCCTCAATACCGTACTGGATATCAATCAGATCGAAGCCGGCATCGTGCATCCGCAGCTAGAAAGCTTTACCGTGAATAGCATTCTGGAGCGGTTGGAGCGGGAATTTTCTTACCAGGCCAGAGTGAAGGGACTGCAACTGCGTGTCGTCTCCTGCGAGCTTGCGATTTATACCGATCCACGTCTTCTGGAGCAGATTATTCGCAACCTCCTGTCCAATGCGTTGAAGTACACATCGAAGGGCAGAATTCTGGTTGGCTGCCGGCAAAAAGGCGAGAAACTCAAATTGCAGGTGTGGGACACCGGTATTGGGATCCCCGACGATCAGGTCGATAACGTCTTCAACGAACATCACAGGGTCGATGCGAGCCATGAGGACAGGGAATCCGGGCTGGGACTTGGTCTATCTATTGTCAAACAACTGAGCGACCTGACCGGTCTTAAAGTATCCGTTTGCTCGACATCAGGAAAAGGATCGGTGTTTTCGGTCGAGATCGACAGGGCGCCTATGGGCAGTCCGCACGTGCCTCAGCCTCAGAAGATAAGCAAAGCTCAAGGTCACCCAAGCGCTTCTATCCTCGTGATCGAAGATGAGGAGGGGATGCGCGATCTTCTGGAAATCGGTCTGCAGCAGGCCGGTTATGTCGTGGCTGTCGCGGCGAATAGTTCTCAGGCCGTCAGCCTCGTTCAAAAAGCAGAGTTCGCACCGGATATCATTCTCGCCGATCTCAATCTGCATCCAGGAATGGACGGGGTTTCGGCGATCATCAATATCCGCGATCTGTTGGGCCGCGCGACGCCTGCACTGATCCTGACGGGCGATATCTCCAGCGTCACATTGCGCAAGTGCATGCAGCATAAAATTGCACAATTGAACAAGCCCGCGAAACTCAGGGATATTGTCAACGCAATAATTGCCTTGCAGGCACAAGTCCCAGATCTGGAGGGCACGCAAGACCCAGCCAAGACGCGGGAGAGTATGTGCTCGCTGGTTGAGATTATCGACGACGATGCGGGTGTGAGAGACAGCGTCCAGGTCTTTTTTGGTGACGACGAATGGTCCGTCACGACTTACGTCTCGGCAGAGGACTATCTGGCAGGATACGATCCAAACCGAGAAAGCTGCTTGCTGATTGATGCCCATCTGCCCGGTATGAGTGGACTTGATCTCTTGCGAACCCTGAGGGAGAGGCACCATCGGTTTCCGATGATTATCGTTACCGGACACAGCGACGTGCACATGGCTGTCGAGGCCATGAAACGAGGCGCGGTCGATTTTGTCGAAAAGCCGTTTTCCTCACAAGAGATCCAATTGAGCGTTCGCAACGCCTTGGCTTCGTCGAGTAGCGTTAATAAGCGTTCCGAACGACGTGATGCGGCCAGAAGAACGCTAAGCGTTCTGACAACCCGGCAGCGGCAGATCCTGGATCGCATTTTACGTGGTCAGCCGAATAAGATTATCGCCGCGGAGATGGAGATCAGTCAGAGAACCGTGGAAAATCATCGCGCTTCGATCATGCGTCGCACAGGGGCAGCCTCTTTGCCAATGCTCCTGCGCATTGTCGTCGCTGCCGAGGAATAGCTGGTGTATTTTGCCGCGTGACCACCACGAAGGTCGATGTGAGTACCCGCCTAAACGCCGAGCTTTGTGACTTTCGATCCCGAATGACGGAGGGATCTACCACCTTCGGTCAGAAGTGTAGAACAAAAGAGCGAGGGCCGCAGCGCTTTTGAAAGCAGGCTAGATCGTTCGAGGTAGGCAAACCCCATTTGTACGAGTTGCACTTGAGGTGTGGGTGGATGGAATATTAGCTGTGTCGCCGCGCATGACGCTAATACTCATCGTTTTACGAGATTGTTCCCACTTGTTAAGCTTTTGGGCTGCCGTTGATGAAGCTTTTTCAAAGAACTGCGAGCGGAACGCATGTTGATTGGCGAGCAATGGAGTGCTGGGGGGCTGGCATATCGCTTTTCCTTCAGACAGGAGCCCTTTTCCCACTCCTCCTGGCCGATGCCGACGGGGCATTAAGCGATCCGGCCAAGGCTAAATTGCGCCTGCTGTGCCTGCCCGCATACGCTTTTGCCAGCTTGGTCTTGATACGCAACAGCAGGCAGTTCGTCATCGCAATCAGGCGGAACCTGCTCTTGCCTGTTCTCCTTGCTTTGCCGTTCTTGTCTGTGCTTTGGTCGGTAGGCCCATCGACGACACTGAGACGGGCCATCGGCCTCTTGTTTACGGTGCTCTTTGCCTATGCGTTGGCGATGCGCTTTACGCCACGGCAGCTGCTTCTGATCGTCTTCGCGACCTTTGGGGCCTGTGTCGTCCTCAGTGTGGCGACGCTTGTGATATCACCAGGTCTTGCCCGCATGCCCGGCGATGGAGCCATGCGAGGAATCTTCCTAAACAAGAACAGCCTCGGCTGGTTCGCCTGCCTGATGTTGCTGGTCGCGACGATTGTTTTCCTGGACCGGAGTTTAGGCTTTCGCCGCGCCGCCTGCGTCTTGCTGGTTGCAGGCATCATCTGCCTCGCAGGCTCCGGGTCGATGACGGCCATGATCGCGACTGGGTCTGCATGTTTCCTGATTGCATTTTACGTCATCCTGCAGCGAAGCAGCGGCATCAGCCGGGTGGCCATCATCCTTATATCTGTCCAGTCGTCTGTCGCTGCCCTTCTTCTGCTTCACGAATTCCTGGTGCCGTTGTTGGAGGCGCTCGGCAAGGATGCAACCCTGACGGGGCGAGTTCCGCTATGGGAACTGGTCGATCGTCAGATCGCTGACCGCCTTCTGTTGGGTTACGGCTATCAATCCTTCTGGATTGAGGCAAATCCCTCAGCCTGGGCCATATGGTCGGAAATCAGGTGGCAGGCCCCCCATGCCCATAACGGCTTCCGTGACACGATGTTGAGCTTCGGACTATGCGGTACTGCGCTTTTTATCACCATGCTTGTGCGGGCGATGTATCAAGGCGCGGTGCTTCACTGCCGCGATCCAAATTTCGGATGGCTCTGGATGAATGTCTTCACGGGAGTGATGCTGGTGATGAACCTGACCGAGAGCCTGTTCCTAATCCAGAATGACGCCATCTTCATTCTGTTTACGACAGGTGTCATCATGTTCTCGCTATACGCGCCTTCCGTTTCCATAAACCCCAATCCACAAAGGCCGGTGCCAGTGCGTGGGTCAACGCCTGAGTTACAGGTCTGACGAGGCAAGGACGGGAGCTCAACAGGCGTGTACTACCCCTGGCCACGATCTCGCATTCCAGATTGCCTCGCGCTGGTGGGCATTGCCCCATACGAAGATGGGGCAGGAGGCAGCCTGCAGTTATCGCTCCCATTTTTTTGTTGCGGGGGAGAACCGTGGTCAGGGATGATGGAGTGGAATCGGAGAGGTTCAAGTCGCCAAAGCCGATGAGTGCGATATCTTTCAGGAACCCTTAGCTCGCGATTGTCCAGTTCGTTCAGCGTGCCGAGTGCGAGTGTGTCGTTCGAGCAGGCGATCGCGCCGATATTTGAGTGGCGATCAGCGAGTTCACCAATGAGGCGTAGTTAGATGGATGCGCGAACCGCGCCGGTAACCACCACCGCAATGGGAACACGTGCTCCTCGTCTCTGGACTTTTGCTCGGTAACCGTCCGCACGTTGCAATAGATGTGTATCTTGCGACGAGGCGACCCCGATATAGGCCGACCTTGTCGGCTCTCCATCGATAGAGCAAACTTGAGCATTCAACCGGCGTGGCATCGGTTCCGATCCCATCAAGAGCTTGCTGGAAGTGGCTGTCCCAGTCACCAAGCATATCTTTGGCCAAAAGCAGTTGCTTTCATGCCAATCTGATCGGCTGGAGCGCATTATCGCTCTCGCTCGCCGATTCTGGAGATGAGATTGCGTATCTCTGGCAGGAGGAGGCTCCTGTTATCCGGGCTCCATATGGCATGAAGCTCCGCTATACATTCCTCATGCAGATCCATCGGTCGGAAAACAACATTGTCAAAGCAGGCATTTTCCGTGCCGGCAGGGACGATAGCAAGGCCGATTTCGGCGCTGACCAGCGACAGGATGGCCTGCGAATGGGTCATGCTTTGCACTATCCGAGGTGTGACACCATTTTGCGTCATCAATCGCGCCAGCTTGTCATGCAGATAACGTGCCGGGGCAGAAAATGCGATGAAAGGCTCGCCGTTCAGCGCGTCCAGCCTCGGACGGCGAGTTGCAGCGAGCGGATGTGCCCGGGGTATCGCCAGCATCATCTGCTCACGCGCCACACAGAGGCTTTCGAGATGATGTGCGCCAGTCAGCGGGCGCGAAAGCCCGAGATCGATATCGCTGGCATTGATCGCATGAAGCTGCTCGGACGTTTCCATCTGGACCAGTTCAAGCTCGATTTGGGGCACTGAAATTCTGGCTTGGCCGATGAATTTAGGCAGAAAACTGTACGTGGCCGCTCCGACAAAGGCGATCTTAAGTGATCCCGCGCTGCCGCGTGCTGCACGCCGTGTTGCGGTTATTGCGGCGTTTCCCTGATCCAGCAGTTTCTGCGCCTCGGCGAGAAAAGCCAGCCCGGCAGGCGTGAGTGTGACGCGCCGACTGGTCCGCTCCACAAGCGTCACGTCAAGCTCTTGTTCGAGAAGCTTGATCTGCCGGCTAAGTGGAGGTTGGGTGATGTTCAGCCGTTTGGCGGCCCTGCTGAAATTCAGCTCCGATGCCAGAACCACAAAAGAACGGACTTGCCCCATATCCAGCATCTATTCAAATCCTGTATCGATGGAGATCAATAATCGACTTGGACTTAAATTGATCCGAAGGGTATCAGTCAAGCGAGGACAGGGCCGAGAGGGCTGAGCAATGGGTGGAGCCATGGACACGCTATCTGCAAAAACGAATGATCTGCCGCACTCTGGTTTAGGCGACCAAATCGCCTGGATAAGGCTTTCCTCGATCTTTCTGCCGCTGAAGACACCGATCAGCGATGCGAAGGTCTTGACCGGACGTCAAAAGCCCTTGACGGAAGTAGCCTTCCTCTTTGCCGAGATTGAGACGAAACAGGGTCATAGCGGCATCGGTTTCAGCTATTCCAAGCGTGCCGGTGGCCCAGGTCAATACGAACATGCCAAGGAGATCGCCAATGTCCTGATAGGCGAGGATCCGAACGATATCGGCAAGCTATGGAACAAACTCTGCTGGGCCGGCGCCTCTGTCGGGCGTAGCGGGCTTGCTGTACAGGCTATCGCGGCTTTCGACGTGGCGCTCTGGGATTTGAAAGCCAAGCGGGCAGGTCTGCCGCTGGCCAAACTGCTTGGTGCGCATCGCGACAGCGTGCGTTGTTACAACACGTCCGGCGGCTTTCTGTCGTCTCCTATCGAAGAAGTTCTCGAAAACGTAGAGCAGTCGATTGCAGCCGGTATCGGCGGCATCAAGATCAAGGTTGGTCAACCGGACATGGCTGTCGACCTGAAGCGCGTCGCAGTCGTTCACGACAGGATCGGTGGCCGTGCGGCGATGATGGTCGATGCAAACCAGCAATGGGACCGCCCGAGCGCCATGCGTTTTGGCCGTTTGATGGAGCCGTATAATCTTACCTGGATCGAAGAACCGCTCGATGCCTACGACGTTGAGGGACACGCGGCACTGGCGGCACAGCTCGACACGCCGATCGCAACCGGCGAAATGCTGGCGAGCGTGCTGGAGCATGTCGCGCTGATCCAGAACAATTCAGTCGACTTCATCCAGCCGGATGCACCGCGTGTCGGCGGCATCACCCAGTTCCTGAAAATCTGCGCCCTCGCAGAAGCTAAGAAGCTTCAGCTTGCACCACATTTCGCCATGGAGATTCACCTGCATCTGGCTGCTGCCTACGAACTGGAGCCCTGGGTGGAGCATTTCGACTGGCTCGACCCGCTGTTCAACGAGCGACTTGAGATCAGCGATGGCCGGATGTTGGTACCGACCCGTCCGGGGCTGGGGATCACGTTGTCGGAACAGTCCGGCCAATGGACGCGCGGAATGGCAGAATTCGGCAAGCGCCCCTGAATGATCTGAAATCAGGCGGTGCCGCGGGCAACGATGTGGAAGTCAATATTGATCATCGCTTCCACATTCTCGTCGCCGTCAATCTTTCTGAGTATGGATCGCGCTGCCTTGGTGCCGATATCACGCCGATCTATGCGCACCGTCGTCAGCGGCGGGTGAGTGTGCGGCGCGAAGTCGAAATCGCCAAAGCCGATGATGGCAAGATCCTCCGGCATTTTGCAGCCACGTGCATGGGCTTCGGCCAATGCGCCATGGGCGACGACGTCCGACGAGCAGAACACGCCGATCGATCCTTTTCCTTTGTCAAGAAGCTGTGCCATTGCCACGCGTCCGTCGCGGAAAGTGGAGGGCGAGTTCATTTCCAGTTCCGGTAGCTCGACCTCGGCTATCCCTTTCAGGCGGTCGACGAAACCATCGCGACGCTGGACCGCGCGGGGATCGTTGGCGCCGATTTGCGCATAGCGATCATATCCCCTGATCAGCAGGTGTCCCGCTACCAGCGAACCGACAGCGGCATGGGAAAACCCCACCGCCGTATCGAGCGGGGAGGGGGTGGAATCCCAGATCTCCACAATCGGCAACCCCGCACCGGTCAACATCGCACGGGTTTCCTTCAGGTGGGTAATCCCTGTCAGAATGATCCCATCCGGGCGGCGGGCCAGAATGGCGCGCGTCAGTTCAAGCTCACGGCTCAGGTCGTAGCCTGATAGGCCGAGCATGAGCTGGTAGCCGGCTGAAACCAATTCAGCGTTAAGCCCTTCAATGGTCTCGGCAAAGATCGTGCTGGCGACAGATGGCACGACTGCGGCAATCAGCCGAGTCTTTCTGGAGGCGAGCCCGCCAGCAAGGAGATTGGGCACATAGCCGGTTTTCGCGATGACGCGTTCTATCGCTTCCAGCGTGCGTGGCTTGACAAGTTGAGGCGTGTTGATCGCTCGCGAGACCGTGACGGGCGATACTCCGGCCAGCTTTGCGATGTCAGCGAGCGTGACCGGGCCGCTCGCGGTGTTTTGCTTGATTTTTTCGTAGTCAGCCATAACCATCATCCTTACTGAAATGAGTTACGCTTTCATTTTGGTCTCAATCAAGATCCAATATGCAAAATTTCGTAACTGACGCGCTAATTCATTGATTTTGAATATTTTAAATTTTTCTCCCAATGGTTGCGACATGGAATTTTGAAGCTACAATGAAAGCGCTTCCATTTCTTCGTTAGGAGGGTTTCGAAGGATGGGTGAGTGGGACCGGCAGGAGGCCGGGCAAGTGGAGGAAGTGATATGAAGCTCAAGCGTTTCATGACGTTTGCGGCCGTTACAGCCGCGATCTGCGCAACCAGCCTTCAGGCGAGTTATGCGCAGGATTATCCGACCAAGACTGTTACAGTGCTCGTGCCGTTCGCTGCCGGCGGCAATACCGACACGTTCGGCCGCCTCGTGGCCGAAGAACTCGACAAGCGGCTCGGCCAACGGTTCATCGTGGAGAACAAGCCGGGTGCCGGAGGCAATATCGGGCTTGGCGATCTCGCCCGCTCTAAGCCGGACGGCTATACGATCGGTATGGGCACGGTCAGTTCCAACGCGATTAACCAGACGCTCTACAAGACCCTGCCCTACGACAAGGAAAAGGGGTTTGCACCAATTTCGCTGATCGCCAGCCTGCCGAATGTGCTGGTCATCAATCCGGACAAGATCAAGGCGAACAATGTCGAGGAACTGATCGCTTTCCTGAAAACCGAGCCGGGCAAGCATACCTATGCGTCTTCCGGTGTCGGAACTTCCATCCATCTGGCCGGCGAACTTCTTGCCACCAAGGCCGGTATCAAGATCACCCATGTGCCCTACAAGGGGAGCAGTCAGGCTATCCTTGATGTCGTGGCCGGCCACGTCGATATGATGTTCGACAATATCCCGACGGCCGCTCAGCAGGTGAAGGCCGGCAAGGTCAAGGCACTTGCCGTAACGAGCTTGGAAAAGGCTGATTTGCTGCCCGACGTGCCGACCATGGCGAGTGTCATTCCCGGCTTCGAGGCAACCTCGTGGCACGGCCTCTTCGCGCCTCCAGGCACGCCGCCTGAAATTGTCGAAAAGCTCTCGAAGGAAGTCCAGGCGATCATCGCCGAGCCAGCGATGCAGGAAAAGCTGAAGGCAATGGGAGTGACCCCGGTCGGCAACACGTCCGCCGAATTCCAGGCCTTCATCGACAAGGAAACGGCCAAGTGGGCCGATGTCATCAAGGCCGCCAACGTGCCGCTGCAGTGAGGCAATCTGCCGGCCGGGCCTGAGGCTTGGCCGGCATATCTTTCCCACGCGAGTATTCTGCCATGCTGAAAATTAGAAACGGTCGCGACTTTGTTGGCGGCGTGACGATGATCTGTGTCGGCCTTCTGTTCATCTGGTTCGGCCGGGAGCTTGAAGTCGGCAATTCGTTTCAGATGGGGCCGGGGTATTTCCCGACCATGCTGAGCCTTCTGCTCATGGCGATCGGTGCTTTGATCATCGTGCAGTCGCTGATGGTGGATGCGGAAGACGGTGAGCCTGAGACCTGGAACTGGAAGGCTTATTTCCTGGTGATCCTCGGACCGGTCGGCTTCGGCCTGCTGCTGTCCGGGCTTGGGCTTGCCCCCACCATGCTGCTCCTGATCGTCGGAGTGGCGACAGCCAGCCGTTATGCCAACTGGCGGCACTCGATCCTGCTTGGCCTGTTTTTATCGGTCTGCTCGGTCCTGCTGTTCACCAAGCTTCTGTCACTTCCCGTCTCGGCCTTGGGCCCCTGGATCCCCTTTATCGGCGAGCTTTTCTAGTGGGCGCTCACTAACGCCCTCTGGCAAGCCGACGAAAACGGATTGGATTGTTTATGGATATCTTTTCTCATCTCTGGCTCGGTGCTTCGACCGCCTTCATGCCGATGAACCTGTTCTACGGCTTCATCGGCTGTCTGCTCGGCACCGCTATCGGCGTATTGCCGGGGCTCGGGCCGACGGCGACGATCGCCATGCTTCTGCCGATCACTTTCGGCCTGCCACCGGAATCGGCGCTGATCATGCTGGCTGGCATCTTTTACGGCGCGCAATATGGTGGCTCGACCACCGCTATTCTCATCAATCTTCCGGGCGAAAGCTCGTCAGTTGTTACCGCGATTGACGGCTACCAGATGGCGCGCAACGGTCGCGCCGGAGCAGCACTTGCGACAGCGGCGCTCGGCTCTTTCTTTGCTGGCAGCGTCGCGACCATCCTGCTCGCCGTCGCCGCGCCGCCTCTTGCTGCCGTGGCGCTGAATTTCGGGCCGGCTGAGTATTTCTCGCTGATGGTCCTCGGCCTCGTGGCGTCGGTGGCGCTTGCCAGCGGTTCGCTACTCAAGGCGTTCGCTATGATCGTTTTCGGGCTGATACTCGGCACGGTCGGCACCGACGTGGAAAGCGGGACGCCGCGTTATGTCTTCGATATTCCGGAGCTCTACGACGGGCTGAATTTTGTTGCCGTCAGCATGGGCATATTCGGCATCTGCGAAATTTTGCGCAATCTGGAAGGCGAGCACGAGCGCTCGGTGGGGGTAAAGCGCGTCACCGGGCTGATGTTGACCAAGGAAGATGTCAAGCGGATCATCGCGCCGGTGCTGCGCGGTACTGCACTGGGTTCCTTCCTCGGCGTTCTGCCGGGTGGTGGGGCGATGCTAGCCTCGTTTGCGTCTTATGCGATGGAAAAGCGCATTTCTCCCAATCGCGCCGAATTCGGCAAGGGGGCGATCGAAGGCGTGGCGGCGCCGGAGAGCGCCAACAATGCCGGGGCGCAGACCTCCTTCATTCCGATGCTGACACTCGGCATTCCCGGCAACCCTGTAATGGCGCTGATGGTTGGCGCCATGATCATCCAGGGGATCACACCCGGCCCAAACGTCATCTCGGACGAGCCGGCACTGTTCTGGGGCATGATTGTCTCCATGTGGTCGGGCAATCTGATGCTCGTCATCCTCAACCTGCCGCTGATCGGGCTATGGGTGCGGATGCTGACCGTGCCGTATCATTTGCTCTTCCCGGCGATCATCGGCTTCTGCTGCATCGGCGCCTACAGCATCAACAACAGCGTCTTCGACGTTTTCGTCATGGCTGGTTTCAGCGTGATCGGTTTTGCACTCAGCAAGATGCGATTCGAGCCTGCGCCATTGCTCCTGGGCTTCATTCTCGGGCCGATGATTGAGGAAAATCTGAGGCGCGCGATGCTGATCAGCCAGGGCGACCCGTCGATCTTTGTGCGCAGTCCGCTCAGCCTGTCGCTCTTAGTCTTCGCCGTCGTAGTTCTGGTGCTCGTGCTTTCACCGAGCATCAGTCGCAAGCGCGAAGAAGCATTCACGGAGTGAGGGTGTCATGAGGAAGGATCTGAAATCCGCGCTGACCGGCATATCCGGCATTCTAGTCACGCCATACGATCGTAACGGCGATATCCTGCCGGAGCGGCAGAAACCGATTGTCGACCGGGCGATCGCGGCAGGCGTCCATATCTTGGTCGCCAACGGCAATACCGGCGAGTTCTATGCCCTGACGCTTGAGGAGGCAGAGGACATGGTGCAGGCTTCGGCGGAATATGTGGGCGAACGGGTTCCGTTGATTGCCGGCGTCGGGCGGGGCATCCGCGATGCCTGCAGGCTGGCATCGGTCTCGCGCCGGGCCGGTGCTTCGGCGCTTATGATTCACCAGCCGCCGGATCCTTTTTCCTCGCCACGCGGGCTTGTCGATTATGTGCGGACCGTGGCTGATGCGGCCGATGGTTTGCCGACAGTTCTCTATCTTCGCAACGATGCGATCGGCACGAAAGCGATTGTCGATCTCTGTGGAATCCCATCCGTCATCGGCGTCAAATGGGCGACGCCGAACCCGCTGAAACTTTCCGAAGCGATTGCAGCCTGTGATCCCGAGGTCGTCTGGGTCGGTGGTCTGGCGGAGGTCTGGGCTCCAACATTCTATGCTGTTGGAGCGAAAGGCTTCACCTCCGGCCTCATCAATGTCTGGCCGCAGCGATCCGTTGCCATCCATGCGGCGCTTGCGGCCGGCGACTACGCGGACGCCAATCGATTGATCGATGGCATGAAGGCCTTCGAGGCAGTGCGGGCGGAGGAGATGAACGGGACAAACGTGACCGGAGTGAAGGCGGCGCTTGCGCTGATCGGGCACGATTGCGGCCCGACGCGCCCACCATCGGCTTGGCCTCTAACCGTGCCCCAACAGAGCGCACTTTCGACTTTCATTTCAGACAACGGGATCAGCTTCTGAGGAGCCGATCGGTCGTGACCGAAGGCGTGAGGAGTGAGGAATGACAACGAAGAAAAAGAAGTATGAAGACCTGCGGTCGGCCCGCTGGATGATGCCTGACGACCAGCGGTCCTTTGGGCACCGCTCGCGCACCATGCAGATGGGATATGCGCCGGAAGACTGGGAGGGGCGGCCGATCATCGCGATCATCAACACATGGTCGGACGCCCAGCCCTGCCACATGCATTTCCGCGAACGGGCGGAATGGGTGAAGCGCGGCGTGCTGCAGGCGGGCGGCTTTCCTATGGAATTACCTGCGTTGTCATTGTCGGAAAACTTCGTAAAGCCGACGACCATGCTCTATCGCAACATGCTGGCGATGGAGACGGAGGAACTGCTCCGCTCGCATCCGGTCGATGGCGCTGTGCTGATGGGTGGTTGCGACAAGACCACACCGGGACTGGTGATGGGCGCCGTGTCCTTGGGCATTCCGTTCATCTACCTGCCGGCCGGTCCGATGCTGCGCGGCAATTATGCCGGCAAGGCGCTGGGTTCCGGCACGGACGGCTTTAAATACTGGGATGAGCGGCGGGCAGGGACAATTTCCAAGGAGGAGTGGCAGGGGATCGAAGGCGGCATCGCGCGCAGCTACGGCCACTGTATGACGATGGGTACCGCCTCGACCATGACGGCAATCGCCGAAGCTATGGGGCTGACATTGCCGAATGCCTCGTCCATTCCGGCCGCCGATGCCAACCACCAACGCATGTCGGCCACATGCGGGCGGCGGATCGTTGAAATGGTTTGGGAAGACTTGACGCCGGACAAGGTGATTACCCCGGCCGCCGTCAATAATGCAGTGACGGTGGCGATGGCGACGGGCTGTTCGACCAATGCGATCATTCACCTTATCGCCATGGCGCGGCGTGCCGGCGTGCCATTGGAGCTTGACGATCTCGACCGCATCGGCCGCACGACGCCGGTGATCGCCAACATTCGCCCTTCCGGCACAACTTACCTGATGGAAGACTTTTTCTATGCCGGCGGGCTGCGCGCGCTGATGAAACAGCTTGGCGATAAGCTCGATCCGACCGCCATCACCGTCACTGGAAAACCGCTTACGGATGGCCTGGAGGATGTCAAAATCTACAATGAAGATGTCATTCGACCGCTTTCCAACCCGGTTTATCATGAAGGGTCTCTGGCGGTGCTGAAGGGCAATCTCTGCCCTGATGGCGCGGTCATCAAGCCGGCTGCATGCGACCCGAAATTCCACAGACATACGGGGCCGGCGCTCGTGGCCGACAGCTATCCGGAACTAAAGAAAATCATCGACGATCCAGATTATCCGCTGACGCCTGAAACGGTTCTGGTGTTGCGCAATGCGGGGCCGCAGGGTGGGCCGGGCATGCCGGAATGGGGTATGATACCGATGCCGAAAGCGCTGCTGAAGCTTGGATTGCGCGACATGGTGCGCATCTCTGACGCCCGCATGTCAGGCACCAGCTTCGGCGCTTGTGTGCTTCATGCTTCGCCGGAAGCCTTTGTTGGCGGACCGCTGGCGCTCCTCAAGACCGGTGACATGGTCGAACTCGATATTCCCACGCGCAGCCTCAACATGCTGGTTTCAGAAGAGGAACTGGCGAAGCGCAAAGCGGCTTGGGTGGCTCCGGAGCCACGATATGAGCGTGGTTACGGCTTCATGTTCACCAAGCATATCGAGCAGGCCGACAAGGGCTGCGATTTCGATTTCCTGAAAACTGAGTTCGGCGCAAAGGTGCCCGAGCCGGCGATCAACTGATGAAGCATCGAGGAGAGACCATGAACCCTGCT
Organism: Neorhizobium sp. UBA3556; assembly: GCA_002376235.1. Lineage (GTDB taxonomy): Bacteria > Pseudomonadota > Alphaproteobacteria > Rhizobiales > Rhizobiaceae > Neorhizobium. The sequence continues at coordinate 144,663 of DFNX01000017.1, forward strand.
ACCCGCGAAAAACTGATGGGCGTATCCGTCGCAACGCTCTGCTCGGCACTTTACAAGCGCGGCCTCAAAAACCAGACGATCCAGGATGTACGGCCGGTTCGGCCCAAGGGTCGTAACATGGTCGGCCCGGCATTCACGCTGCGCTACATGCCGGCGCGCGAAGATCGCAATCCTATGACGGTATTCCGTGATCCCAAACATCCGCAGCGCCACGCGATCGAGACCTGCCCGGAAGGTTCGGTTCTGGTGATGGACAGCCGCAAGGACGCGCGGGCGGCATCCGCCGGCGATATCCTGATCACCCGGCTGATGGTGCGCGGCGGGGCGGGGGTTGTCACTGACGGCGGTTTTCGCGATGCGATGACGATCGGAGAGCTGGATATCCCCGCCTATCACAACCGACCTTCCAGCCCAACGAACCTGACATTGCACGAGGCGATCGACATCAACGTGCCGATCGGATGCGGTGATGTCGCGGTGTTTCCCGGCGACATCATGGTCGGCGACGACGACAGCGTTATCGTCATTCCAGCCGAGATCGCCGATGAGATTGCCGACGAGGCCGTTGAGATGACGGCTTATGAAGACTTCGTCGTCGAGCGCGTGAAAGCCGGACATACGATCATCGGGCTTTATCCCGCTACCGACGAGAGCAATCTATCGATGTTTGCCGAATGGCGCAAAAAACACGAAAGATGATCCACGGCATATCCGTAAATTGTCTCTCCAGTGCCGTAGGATCGTGATCTTTTCGGTGTGCTGCGGGTATTGAGACAATCGAATATCCGCTCTGGTTTTCCGTAAGACGGTTTGCTTGGAGAGACCTGCCGGCCTCAGCCCGCGTTCTTCTCCAAGCGCAAACTTTTTCCGTCTGGAATTCCCGATTGCATGGGCAAACTACTGCGACGCTCGTCGAGCGATCATTGGGCGGAAATGAACCGATCCCCGCAATAGCTCAGCCATCTCCCCGGTTGATCCCGACCTTCGAGCCTTATGCGATACCAAGCTCGAGAAACGAACGCTGAGTTAGGCGTTTTCGACCTCAAAACATTCGACCAGAACCGGAGTTTTGTCGCTACGGCACGAACCGGTGCCGGAGAATTGACACTCATTCGATCCCGTGGTTTGCTATGATGTCAGACCAATTTAGCATGTTCGGGGAATGATGAAATCAAGTCGAACCAGTTCACTTCAACCGCTGCCGACGCTGGATCGCGCTCGACAGGTGACTGTCGCACTTGCCCATTACATTGCCGATGTCCAACTCAAGATCGGTGATCGGCTGCCTGCGGAGCGAGAGCTCATGGCAACGCTGGCGGTTGGGCGCTCGACAATCCGCGAAGCGATCAGGCATTTTCAGGCGCTCGGCGTGATCGAGACGCGCAAAGGCAGCGGAACCTATCTTCTGCGACAGATTTCTCCCGATACCGTTCATATGCCGCTGTCGCTCGATACGACGCAGTTGCGTGACGTGCTTTTGCAGACCCTGCAGGTGCGCCGCGGCATCGAATGCGAGGCCGGCATGGTGGCGGCGCAAATGCGCACCGCCGACGATCTGGCGATCATCGAGGACAAGCTGGTGAAGATGGAAACTGTCCATCTGGAAAAAGGCTCGTCCGGCCCGGAAGACCTCGCCTTTCACCTTGCCGTTTACGATGCCACGCATAATCCGCTGTTTCGTCAGATACTCGAACAGATGCGCGAAAGTTTCGAGCATTTTTGGGCTTCGCCCTTTGACCGAAAGGATTTTGCCCGGCGCTCCTTTCCGTTTCATCGCACGCTTTTTGACGCCATCGCCGCCCGGGATTGCGAAGGTGCGCGGTGCGAGACGCTAAAGATCCTCGCGGTTGTCGAGGAAGACATCAAGGAAATGTCCAAATGAACGAAATGCTCGATCCGTCGGCGTTTGCCTCGCTGATCACCGCTCATGACGACGGCAATTTTGCCGATGCGGTGGTGCCGCCGATCTTTCAGACCTCGCTGTTCACCTTCTCCGAATATGACGAGATGATCGCTTCCTATCGCGGCGAAAAGGTGCGGCCGATTTATACGCGCGGCCTCAACCCGACGGTGCGCATGTTCGAGGAAATGCTGGCCAAGCTCGAGGGCGCCGAAGATGCGCTCGGTTTTGCGAGCGGCATGTCGGCCATTTCCTCTTCCGTCTTGAGCTTTGTCGAGCCGGGTGATCGCATCGTTGCCGTCAAGCATGTCTATCCGGATGCGTTTCGCCTTTTCGGCACGCTTCTGAAGCGCATGAAGGTTGAGGTCACCTATGTCGATGGCCGTGATGAAGAGGCGTTGGATAAGGCTCTGCCCGGCGCAAAACTGCTTTATCTCGAAAGCCCGACGAGCTGGGTGATGGAAGCGCATGACGTCGGCGCGCTGGCGGCGCTGGCGAAAAAGCATGGCGCGGTCTCGATGATCGACAACAGCTGGGCAAGCCCGGTCTTTCAGCGACCCATCACGCTCGGCGTCGATCTCGTCATCCATTCGGCCTCGAAATATCTCGGCGGGCATAGCGATGTCGTTGCCGGTGTCGTTGCCGGCTCGAAGGAGATGATCGCGCGGGTGAAGGCGGAAGCCTATCCCTATCTCGGCGGCAAGCTTTCGCCCTTCGATGCATGGCTTTTGATCCGCGGCATGCGCACGCTACCCTTGCGCATGAAGGCGCATCAGGAATCGGCGCTGACCATCGCGCGGCGTCTGCAAGAACTCGATGTGGTAGAAACCGTCTGCCATCCGGGCCTGGCCAACCGCCTTCCTGCCGGGCTTCACGGCACGTCCGGCCTGTTTTCCTTCATCTTCAAGGAAGGCGTCGATATCCGCGCCTTTGCCGATCACCTCAAGCTCTTCAAGCTCGGCGTCAGCTGGGGCGGCCACGAAAGCCTGATCGTACCGGGCGAAGTGGTGCTGCAGCAGAAGGCCCAACCGAATTCCGCGCATACGTTCGGCATCCATGCGCGGTCCGTACGGCTCCATGTCGGCCTCGAGGGAACCGAGGTTTTATGGAGCGATCTTCAGGAGGCGATTGCCGTCGCCACCTAGCGCATCAACCAATAGATAACTGGGAGCAGAACAATGAAAACAATCATAACAGCTGCATTCATCGCGACCATGATGGCGGGAACTGCCATGGCCGATACCACCCTCAAGCTGGTGGAAGTCATCACCAGCCCGGAACGCACGCAGACGCTGAAATCGCTGACCGAAAAATTCGAGGCCGCAAATCCGGGCACCAAGGTCGAGATCATCTCGCTGCCCTGGAACGAGGCGTTCCAGAAATTCGCCACCATGGTCTCTGCCGGCGATACGCCCGACGTGATGGAAATGCCGGACACGTGGCTTTCGCTCTACGGCAACAACGGCATGCTCGAAAGTCTCGAGCCCTATCTCGAAAAATGGCAGCACACCAAGGAACTGACGCCCCGCGCGCTGGAACTCGGCCGCGACGTCAAGGACACTGCCTATATGCTGCCCTACGGCTTCTATCTGCGTGCGATGTTCTACAACAAGAAGCTGTTGAGCGAAGCCGGCGTTTCCGAGCCGCCGAAGACCATGGACGAGTTCGTGAAGGCATCCGAAGCCGTATCCAAACTGCCGGGCAAATACGGTTATTGCATGCGCGGCGGTCCGGGCGGCCTCAATGGCTGGATGATCTTCGCCGCCTCAATGGCTGGGGACAATAAATACTTCACCGATGACGGTACCTCGACCATGAACAGCGAAGGCTGGGCCAAGGGCATCGAGTGGATGGTCGACCTTTACAAGAAGGGCCTGGCGCCGAAGGACAGCGTCAACTGGGGCTTCAATGAAGTCGTTGCCGGTTTCTATTCCGGCACTTGCGCTTTCCTCGATCAGGACCCGGATGCGCTGATCGCCGTTGCCGAGCGCATGAAACCCGAGGATTTTGGCGTTGCACCGCTACCCAAGGGCCCAACCGGAAAGTCCTTCCCCACCATCGGTTATGCCGGCTGGTCGATGTTCGCCAAGAGCGAAAACAAGGACCTTTCCTGGAAGCTGATCGAAACGCTGCAGAGCCCGGAAGGCAATATCGAGTGGAACAAGAAGATCGGCGCTTTGCCGGCCTATACGGCAGCCGAAAAGGATCCGTTCTACGCGGGTGACCAGTTCAAGGGCTGGTTCGAGGAACTGGCGGACAAGGACACCGTTCCGACCGTGATGCCGACCTTCCTCGAAGAGTTCGCCTTCTTCAAGGATTCGCTGGCCATCAAGACCTCGCAGCAGGCTCTGCTTGGCGACATCACGGCGAAGGAACTCGCCGATGAATGGGCGGCTTACCTCACCAAGGCGCAGCAGAAGAACCTCTCCAAGAAGTAATCGACGCCGTGGCGGCGCGGGCTTTCCCCGCGCCGCCACCCCGCTTTTCTTCATGCAATGACGGCGCAAACATTGCGCCGCGAACGGGAAACTGTCTGATGTCCATGACCGCCGACGAGTATGATCGTCGCCAGGATCGCAGGCCGTGGCAAAAACGCCTTGCCGACGCCTCCGAACCATATCTTTACAGCGCGCCGGCGCTGATCCTCATCATCGTTGTCATGCTGGTGCCGCTCGTGGTCGGCATTTCCTACGCATTCCGCGATATCCAGCTGCTCAATCCGTTTTCCGGCGGTTTCATCGGGCTCGAACACTTTGAAACGCTGTCGAAAGACCGTGCGTTTTACACCGCGCTGAAAAACACGCTGTGGTGGACAGGTGCTTCCGTTTTCCTGCAATTCGGTTTCGGCCTCATTCTGGCGCTTCTGCTCGACAAGCCGTTCATGGGCCGTGGCCTGGTTCAGGCGCTGGTGTTTCTGCCATGGGCGGTACCGTCGTTTCTGGCCGGCCTCAACTGGGCATGGCTGTTCAATCCGGTCATCGGGCCGATCCCGCACTGGCTGTTCGATCTCGGCCTGATGAGCCAGCCCGGCAATATCTTGTCCGACCCGCAATATGCGATGTGGGGTCCGATCATCGCCAATGTCTGGTGGGGCATCCCCTTTTTCGCCATCACGCTTCTGGCCGCACTTCAATCGATCCCGCGTGATCTTTATGAAGCGGCGTCCATCGATGGCGCTTCGTGGTTCCAGCGCTTCTGGTCGATCACGCTGCCATTCCTGGCGCCGACCATCGCCATCACCGTGCTTTTGCGCACCGTCTGGATCTCCAATTTTGCCGATCTCATTGTCGTCATGACCGGCGGCGGACCGGCCGATCGCACCCAGATCGTCGCCAGCTATATCTTCACGCAGGCCTTCAAGGCGCTCGACTTCGGTTATGCCTCGGCGATTGCGCTGGTACTGCTGGTGCTGCTCATGGCCTATTCCATGCTGATCATCCTGCTGCGGCAGACATTGCTGAACAAGGGGTGAGGGCCATGAAAACATCGCTTCTTCCCACCATCGCGCATCGGCTGGCCATTCTTGCCTATGTCGTCTTCGCGCTCTTCCCGCTCTACTGGCTTCTAAAAGTGTCGCTGACGCCGAACGACCTGCTTTATTCCGAGGGCGTGCGCATGTGGCCGTCGCGGACCACGTGGGAACACTATTCCTTCGTGCTGCAGCACAGCGCTTTTCCGACCTTCTTCAAGAACAGCCTGATCGTTTCCGGCTCGACCGCCATCATCGTGACGATCTGCGCATCGCTTTCCGGTTACGCGCTCTCCCGCTTCAATTTTCGGGCCAAATACTGGATCGTCGGGCTGATGCTTCTTACACAGATGTTCCCGCTGGTCATGCTGGTGGCACCGATCTTCAAGATCCTGACGCCGCTCGGCCTTACCAACAGCCTGACGGGCCTGATCGTCGTCTACACCGCCTTCAATGTGCCCTTCGCGACCTTCCTGATGCAGTCCTTCTTCGACGGCATTCCAAAGGATCTCGAAGAGGCGGCGATGATCGACGGCGCCACCAAATTCACGGCGTTCCGCGAAATTATCCTGCCGCTGACGCTTCCCGGCATTGCCGCGACGCTCGGTTTCGTTTTCACCGCCGCGTGGAGCGAGCTGCTGTTCGCGCTGATGCTGATCAATGGCAACAATGCCGCGACCTTCCCGGTCGGGCTGTTGACCTTCGTTTCCAAATTCTCGGTGGACTTTGGGCAGATGATGGCAGCGGGCGTGCTCGCGCTCATCCCGGCGGCTCTCTTCTTCCTGCTCATCCAGCGCTACCTCGTTCAGGGCCTGACGGCCGGCGCGGTCAAGGGGTAATCATATGGCTTCGATCGATATCCAGAACGTCAAGAAGGCCTATGGCCATGTGCAGGTCCTGCACGACATCGATTTGCAGATCAAGGACGGCGAGTTCGTCGTGCTGGTTGGCCCATCCGGCTGCGGAAAATCCACGCTGTTGCGCATGATTGCGGGGCTCGAAGGTGTCACCGGCGGCGAAATGCGCATCGATGGCAAGCGCGTCAACGAACTGCATCCGAAGGACCGCGACATCGCCATGGTGTTCCAGTCCTATGCGCTCTATCCGCATATGAACGTCGCCGGCAACATGAGCTACAGCCTCAAGCTTCGAAAGATTGCGAAGGAAAAAATCGCGGCCGCCGTCGCTAGTGCAGCGTCGAAACTCGGCCTCGATCCACTGCTCGATCGTCGCCCCAAGGCGCTTTCCGGCGGCCAGCGCCAGCGCGTCGCCATGGGCCGCGCCATCGTGCGCCAGCCCAAGGCATTCCTGTTCGACGAGCCGCTGTCGAACCTCGATGCGCGTCTTCGCGAGCAAATGCGCGCCGAAATCAAGAAAATGCATGGCGATCTCAAGGCCACCTCGATCTACGTCACCCACGACCAGATCGAGGCAATGACCTTGGCGGACCGGATCGTCGCCATGCATGGCGGGGTGGTCCAGCAGGTGGGGGCTCCGCTGGAGCTGTACGACCGTCCCGCCAACCTCTTTGTCGCCGGTTTCATCGGCTCTCCGGGCATGAATTTTCTGGAGGCAACCTATTTGGCTGGCGGCGTGACGCTGAAGGATGGAACCTTCGTTCCACTTCCGGCGCCATTGGCGCTCGGCGATGGTGCGAAGGTGACCGTCGGCATCCGGCCGGAACATGTGATAATGGGGGGCGAGGGCGCAGGCATGGCAGCCACAGTTGACCTGGTCGAGCCGACTGGTTTCGGCATCATCCTGCACCTGTCACTACACGGGCTGGCTTTCAAGGTATTTACGCTGGATCGCGCTGCTCTTTCCGCCGGGCCGAATGTGCACGTTGCCTTCCCGTCGCAGCATTTGCATGTGTTCGATGAAGGTGGAAGCAGATGTGACCCGCGCTGATCGTCACGATCTATGACGATTTGACCGCCAAATTTCAGATCGAAAGACAAGTAAGCTCTCGTCCGCAGAAGCCATATGGCTGATATGGATATCTTGGCTTGCCGTCACGCAAGACTCCTGTAATAGATAAGCAACATGCCTGACAGGTTGTCGACAGCGAGGCGATATTGGAAGACTTCACCGCCATGGCCAGACCTGATGCGTCCCACGCATCGCGGATCAGCTCGGATCTTCGTGAGCAATTGACGGGAGGTGTATTTCGTCCTGGAGATCGCCTGCCAAGCGAGAATGCCTTGGCCAAGCAATACGCTGTCAGCCGCACAGTCGTGCGCGAGGCGATCGCTATTCTGCGCGCCGATGGACTTGTCCAGGCGCGCAAGGGTGCAGGTGTCTTTGCGCTAGAGGCAAAACGCGAAGAAGAGCGCCCATTCAAGGATCTGAAAACGGAACGTATTTCATCCGTCATCGAATTGCTTGAACTGCGAACTGTATTTGAGGTCGAATCTGCAGCTCTTGCTGCCGCGCGCCGATCGGCGGCTCAGATCGAGGCTATACTGGAGGCACACAGCTATGTGGGTGCGTGTCTTGCAGAAGGGGCGCCAACGCGGGACGCAGATTTTGGTCTGCATCTGGCGATAGCGCAGGCCACACAAAATCGGCGCTTTCCCGAGTTTTTGCAATTGATCCGCGCAGGCATCATTCCTCGCGGGGAGTTGCAGGGCGCTGCACCGGGAAATCGTCCCATGGATTATAACCTTCATTTGCAGGAAGAGCATGCCCGTATCGTTGATGCGATCATAGAAGGTGATGTCGATCTCGCGCGCGAGCATATGCGTGCTCATCTGCGTGGAAGCCTCGATCGCTACAAAGCCCTGCTTCGCTCGCGAACCGCGAAGACAGATGGCGTTACGGTTTTGTCATAAGCCTGTTGTCATACAGAAAACTGGTCATATATGGTGATTATCGTTTTCTGTCAGTGAGGTTATCATGTCTCTACCCGTTTTTCCTGTTGTTTCACCAGACGAAGGCGTTCAACGCCAAGTTCTTTCCGAAGCATCCGAGTTGATGGTCGTGTCGTTTCGATTTGAAACCGGCGCTGTAGGCAAGCTGCACAGCCATCCCCATGTGCAGTCCACCTACGTTTCTCGCGGCCGATTCCGCTTTTTCCGCGGTGAGGAAGTGCATGAACTCTCTGTCGGCGACAGTCTGGTTATCTCCGGCGGCATTACTCACGGATGTGAATGCCTTGATGAAGGTGAACTGATCGACTGCTTTACACCGCGCCGCGACGACTTCCTCTGATCGATGCTTGACAGCGGAAATCGCATGTGACAACTTGGCTTTAGTTGTCTGACAGGATGGGAGCCTGTCTTCGCCAGTGATTGGCGACCGGCATACGGAGGAACCATGTCGAAAAGACGCCTGTCCCTGCAGGGCGCAACCGGGCAGATCGGTACCATTTTGGTTACGCTGCTTGGCCTGCTCATACTCACCTTCATTATCGGACGCATGATGCCCGCCGACCCCGTGCGGGCGATCGTTGGTGAGGATGCGACCCGCGAAACCTATGAACAGGTTTTCCGCTCTCTTGGACTGGATCGCCCGCTGTGGGAACAGTTCTTCTATTATCTCGGCGACGTCCTGACCGGCGATTTCGGCACATCGATCCGCACCGGCCAGCCGGTGATCCAGGATATCCTGCATGTGATGCCGGCAACGATCGAACTGGCCACTTTTGCGATCCTCATCGGTGCAGGTCTTGGCGTGCCGATGGGCGTTATTGCCGCGGTGAACAAGGATCGATGGCCCGACCATGTGGTGCGTGTGCTGAGCCTGTTTGGCCATTCCATGCCGATCTTCTGGACCGGGATGATCGCTCTCATCGTTCTTTATGCGAAGCTTGACCTTGTCGGCGGCAGTGGCCGTATGGATCAGTTCTATATTGGCCTCGTACCGGAAACGACCGGCTTCCTCCTCATCGACAGTCTGCTTGCGGGCGAAATGGACGTCTTCTGGTCGGCGGTGAACCACCTGATACTGCCCGCTTCTCTGCTCGGATATTCCTCCTCCGCCTATATAACGCGTATGACGCGCAGTTTCATGCTGGACCAGCTCGGGCAGGAATACATCACCACTGCCCGTGTGAAGGGTCTGTCGAAGCATCAGACCATATGGCGGCATGCGTTCGTCAATATCCGTGTACAGCTCGTCACCATCGTGGCGCTTGCCTACGGCTCGCTGCTGGAAGGGGCGGTGCTGATCGAGACGGTCTTCGCGTGGCCGGGTTTCGGACAATATCTGACCAGCAACCTGATTATCGGCGACATGAACGCTGTGATGACCTGCGTATTGATCGTCGGCGTCATCTTCATCGCCCTCAATCTGCTTTCCGACGTGCTTTACCGCCTGTTTGATCCGAGGACCCGCTGATGTCAGTTACAACCGCCTCCAGGCTGCGCATGCCGGCCTCGCTCAATGCTCTGCGCAATATCATTATCTTCCTTATGAAGAGCCCGACATCGCTTTTCGGGCTTTGCGTTCTGGCGCTGCTGATCCTCGTCGCCATCTTTGCGCCGCTGATCGCAACTCACGATCCCTATGCGCAGGATCTCGCCAACACACTGCAGGCACCGGGCAGCACACACCTCTTCGGGACGGACGAACTTGGTCGCGATATCTTCAGCCGCCTCGTCTGGGGATCACGGATTACGCTCACGATCATCTTTCTCGTGTCCGTCGTCGTCGGGCCGATCGGGCTTGCAGTCGGCGCGGCCTCCGGCTACTTGGGCGGCCGATTCGACACCGTGATGATGCGCATCACCGACATCTTTCTGTCGTTTCCCAGCCTGATCCTGTCGCTTGCCTTCGTGGCGGCGCTTGGTCCGAGCCTCAACAACGCGATCATTGCGATTGCGCTGACATCGTGGCCGCCGATCGCCCGTCTTGCCCGCGCCGAGGCGATGACCTTCCGCAATGCGGATTACATTGCCGCGGCACGCCTGCAGGGTGCGTCGCCGATACGCATCATCGTCAAGTCGATCGTGCCCATGTGCCTGCCTTCGGTGCTGATCCGCCTGACACTCAATATGGCGACAGTCATCCTGACGGCAGCCGGTCTGGGTTTTCTCGGCCTCGGCGCACAGCCGCCGCTCCCCGAATGGGGAGCGATGATTGCTACCGGCCGACGCTACATGCTCGACAGCTGGTGGCTCGTTACCTTTCCGGGCGTTGCCATCCTGTGCGTCAGCCTTGCCTTTAACTTACTTGGCGACGGACTGCGCGATGCGCTCGATCCGAAGCAGATGAACCGGAGGTAGGTCATGATCAGTCCCATCCTCGACGTGAAAAATCTCCACATCCGCTATGGAGGTGCATCGACCGACGCGGTGCGCGGGGTCTCGTTCACCCTCGGACGCGAACGGCTTGGTATTGTCGGTGAAAGCGGTTCGGGAAAATCCACCGTGGGTCGAGCGCTTTTGCGGCTGTTGCCTTCCGCGAGGATTACAGCTGACACGATGCGGTTTGAAGACATGGAGCTTCTGTCGCTAACGGAAAAGCAGATGCTTGGCGTACGCGGCCGGCGCATGTCGATGATCCTGCAGGACCCCAAGTTTTCGCTTAATCCCATCCGCAAGGTCGGTGACCAAGTGGCGGAGACCTATCTCCGCCACTTCAAGTGCAGCAGGAGGGAGGCCGGTGAAAAGGCCATCTCCATGCTGGAAGCGGTCAAGATCCGCGATCCGGAGCGCGTTTGCGAACAATATCCACACGAGATCTCGGGCGGCATGGGGCAGCGAGTGATGATCGCGATGATGCTGCTTGCCGATCCCGATGTCGTCATCGCTGACGAACCGACCTCGGCGCTGGATGTCACGGTGCGGCTTCAGGTGCTGAACATTCTCGACAGTCTCGTCCGGGATCGGGGGATCGGCCTGATCATGATCAGCCATGACCTTAATCTGGTCCGCAATTTCTGTGACCGCGTTCTGATCATGTATGCAGGTCGGGTCGTCGAAACACTTGCCGCCCGTGATCTCGACAAGGCGCAGCATCCCTATACCCGAGGCCTTTTGGCTGCCCAACCGCGCATTGGCGGCGCACGCGCGCCCCTCGCGGTTCTCGACCGCCGCCCCGAATGGCTGGAGGAGGTTTCCCGATGACAGTATCAGTCGAGACACGCAATCTCTCCATAACCTTCGGCCACGGGCCAACCGCCCTCAAGGTGCTTCCTGACGTATCCTTCCTGGTGGAGCCGGGTGAATGTTTCGGACTGGTCGGCGAAAGCGGATCGGGTAAATCCACGATCTTGCGATGCATTTCCATGCTGACGGACTTCTGGAAGGGAGATGTGCTGATCAACGGAAAGTCCGTGCGCGACATGCCGCTGATCGAACGCTGCCGCACTCTACAGATGGTTTTTCAGGATCCTTACGGTTCACTACACCCACGCCAGTCGGTGCGCACCGTGCTGTCAGAGCCACTACGTATCCACAAGCTCTCCGACCATGAAGACCGGATGCAGAAAGTGCTGACCGATGTCGGCCTGCCGGTCTCCTTCCTTGATCGCTTTCCGCATCAGCTTTCCGGCGGACAGCGCCAGCGCGTGGCAATCGCGCGTGCGCTGATCCTCGAGCCGTCGCTGCTGCTGCTGGATGAGCCGACCTCCGCGCTCGATGTCTCGGTGCAGGCGGAAATCCTGAACCTGTTGCAGAGGCTTCGCGAACTGCACGGTTTCACCTACATTATGGTCACCCACGATCTGGCGGTGGTCGATCATATGTGCGACCGGTTCGCCGTGATGCTGCGCGGAGAAATTACCGAGATATTGCCGCGCGAGGCGATCCCCGGATGCGAGGCGACACATCCCTATTCCCGCGAGTTGATCGGAGCCTCTCTGGAATATGAAGGGCATGCGTGACGCGCAGTCCGGTTAGAAGAATTCCTCCCTGGCCCGGCCTCAGTGCCGGGCTCTTTTTTGCCGGACGAGTGGCGAGCCCGGATAGAGGTTTGGAGAAATTCTGGCAGACGTGAGGACCGGTTTCGCGTTTCGAAGAGAAGATTCTCTAAACAGCCATCTGCGCGCGCAGGCGGGGTCCGATCCAGTCCAGAAAACATCGCACCTTGTGCGGCAATGGGTCGGTGGGTCGATGGATAACATTCACGGGCAGCGGTTCAGGAGCAAAATCGAGCAGCACTTCTTGCAGCGCGCCTGAACGTAACTGGTCGGAAATTTGGTGGGAGAGCACGCGGATTATGCTGATTCCGGCCAGGGCAGCGTGAATGGCGGCTTCCGTCGTGTTGACCGCAAGCTTGGCGCGCGGCTCAATTGCAAAGGCAACGCTGTCCCGGCGGTAACGCCATTCCGGGGCGGCTGCGAAGCCTTGGAAGCTTATTCCGTCATGCTGAGCGAGGTCCCCCGGCTGACGTGGCACGCCTCGGCGAGACAGATAATCCGGGCTGGCGCAGAGCACCCGCGGATAGCGCCGATGCGAGTTGCGATAAGCGCGCTATCCGCCAAATGTCCAATTCTCAAAGCCACATCGACGTGCTCATCGCCCAAACTGAGCTGTCGGTCGAGCAATGTAAGGCGCAGGTTGATATCGGGTTGTTGCTTCAGGAATTCTAGCGCAATCGGCAGCAGGTGGCGCTCGCCGAAGGAATAGGTTCAGTTACATGCGGTCCACCGCGCACCGCGTGATGAGAACGGCTGGCCTGTTGTTCCGCGGCATGCAGTTCCTCCAGAATGCGGCGCGAGGCGACGACGAAGGAGTGCCCCTCTTCCGTCAGGGTGAGGCCGCTACGGCTGCGCAGCACCAACCGCGCGTCGAGGTGCTTTTCGAGATCCGCTACCTTGCGGCTGACCGTTGCAAGAGGTGAGTGCAGTCGCCGCGCTCCGGCCGAGAGGCTGCCTGCCTCGACCACTGCGAGCAGCACTGACATCGCTTCGAACCGATCCATGGGATCCTTCCGGAATTAGAGAGGGAAGCTTCCGAAACGGAAGAGTATCTCACTGGTTGCCGCTGTCATGGTCTACACCTTGTTTCGGGGTGCTGGTGGCCTCGTCATTTCCAATGATCCGGGGCAAACCGTCATGCCTCACCTGTTACGCAGAGCCTTTGTCAGTGCCATCCCTTTAGGTGTTCTCGGCCCAGAACTGATCACTGCGACTTTGGCGCCAACGCTTGCGGCGCCCAAAGCTGTTGCAAAGACGCCAGTCAGCATTGCGCCTCTGGCGCAGATCCGCATCGGGCGCTTCACGGTAACTGCCCTGACGGACGGATATGCCGACATGCCCTACAACTATTTTCCGGGACGTGACGCGGCCGAGGTGGAGAAAGCTGCGGTCGCGCAGTTCACTGCCCGCAAGAGCGGCGTGCGTTTCCTTTTTAACCAGTATCTCATCGAGGACGGGGAGCGCCGCATTCTTATCGACGCCGGTGCGGCGGGCTCGATCGGGCAGACGGGTGAACTGCCAAAGGCGCCCGCCGCACTTGGCCTACAGCGCGACCAGATAGACGCCGTAATCGTAACGCATCTGCATCAGGACCACATGGGCGGCCTGATCGCAGGGGGTAAAAACAACTATCCCAACGCAGAGTTCTATATCGATCGGCGCGACATCACTCATTGGACCGACCCGGCCAAACGCAGCGGTGCGCCCGATTATCTGAAGACCAGCTTCGACATGGTGGGGGATGTTGTGCGTCTTTACCCGAAACTCCAGGCAATCGACGGCGAGCGCGAGATCGTCCGGGGTGTTTCCATTGTCGATCTGACGGGCGATACACCTGGCCATATCGGCGTTCGGGTCGAAGATGGCGGTCAGAGCCTGATCATAGTTTCAGATATGATCTTACCGGTCGTTCAACCGGAAGCGACCGATGTGTTTTTCCTGTTCGAGCAGGACCGTGAAGCCGCCAAGGCGATGCGCCGCTTTTTCCCGATGGCGGCTTCCGAAGGCGCGCTCATCGCCGTCACACACATGCCATTCCCGGGCCTCGGCCATGTCGTCGCCGATCGCGGGCAGATGCGCTGGCAGGCCGCAGACTGGGCCCTGCAGAATTGAGAGCTGGTCGCGCGGCGAGGGCCTACCTAGAGCATTTCCGCCCTTCTTCGAAACGCGAAGCTGCTCTATCTCTTTGTTCTAACGCAATTCCGGACGCAAAACCGGTTCCCACTTTTGCTGGAATTGCTCTAGCAACTGATGTACCTGAACGGCCACGACCGGCCGGGATCAGGTCGAACGGCCCCCAAGCCAAAAGAGGCGCATGCTGCCATGCGCCTCTTCGTCGAAACAGCTGCCTGGAGGGGTTAGCGCTGCTTCGTGATGCCCTCGAAACGGGAGAGCCAGGGATTGACGATCATGCCGCCGACATCGCTGCGGAATGCAGCGGTATCGACCACTTCCGAGAACGGCTGGAGCGACATGACGATCTCTTCCATGTAGGTCTGGATATCCTCATAGGCCTTGGTCTGCTTTGCCGGATCGCGCTCGACAAGCGCATCACCGATCATCTTGTTCAGCTTTTCGTCATAAAAGCTCGTGCGCCAGCTCTGATAGTTGGTGAGCTTTGCCTCATCCGAATTGTCAGGGTTGTAGGCAAGAGCACGCAGGTTGTTGTCCGGGTGGGGCTGCTGGCCGCCGCCGCCGCGGCCGACGAGCAGCTCGAACTTGCGCTCGCGCATCGCGCCATAGATCTGGTCGCCGGAACCAGTGATCAGCTCGGCCTGGATGCCGGCCTGGGCGAGCGTGTTCTGGATGGCGGTTGCCGCCTTCATGAACGGATCTTCCGACAGGACGCGGAGGGTTGTCTTGAAACCGTTCGGATAGCCGGCTTCAGCCAGCAGCGCCTTTGCCTTTGCAACGTCGAGTTTGTAGCCCGGATCCGGCAGCGAGCCCATGACGCCGGTGCTGATCTGGCGCTGGCGGACCTTGCCGTAATAGGGCATGACGGCCTTGTCGAGGCCTTCATAATCGATGAGGTAACGCAGCGCCTCGCGCACCTTCGGCTTGGCGAAACGCTCGTCCTTCATCGATACGCCAAGATAATAGAAACCTGAGCCGGGGGTCGACTCGATTTTGATCTTGGCATCGGTTTCAAGCGATTTCAGGTCCGGTGCCTGCAGCGAATAGGCGACGTCGATATCACCTTTTTCGAGCATCAGGCGCTGCGATTGCGATTCCGGCAGATGGCGCATCAGCACGCGCTTCATCGCCGGAGCCTCGCCCCAGTAATCGCCGTTGCGGGTGAGGATGATATATTCGTTCGACTTCCACTGGCCGAGCGTAAACGGACCGGAGCCCGCCGAATTCAAGGTCAGCCACCCTGCGCCGAGATCTCCGTCCTTCTCGTTTTCAAGCGCGGTCTTGCTGTCGATGATTGAGCCGGGACCATTCTGAGCCAGCACCATCAGTACGAGGTTCGGGTCATCTGGCTGTGGCAGGTTGAGGACGAAGGTCTGTTCGTCTTCGGCGACAAAAAGCTTGTCGGCTGCTTCCGCCTTGAAACCGCGGGTCTTGAGCAGCGATGCCTGGGCGAGGTTGCGGGTAAGAAGGCGTTTCAGGCTCCAGACCACGTCATTGGCAGTGACCGGATTGCCGGAGGCAAAGGTCACCTTGCGCAGATGGAAGCGGATCGACATCCGGTCTTCGGAAATTTCCCAGCTTTCCGCGATGCGCGGCTGGATCGAGCGATCCTTGTCGCTGAGGACGACCAGTGTGTCGTAGATATTGTTGAGCACCTGAACGGTCTCGCGGCCGGTAATGGCGGCCGGGTCAAGCGTCAGGATATTGTTCATCGTGGTCGCCACCACAAGCTGGTCTTTCGGTGTTTCCGCCAGAGCATTGGGAGGCATGGCGCCGAGCAGGAGTGCTCCAACGGCTGCAGTTGCAAAAAAGTGTCGCATGTTTCCTCCATTTGATGCCGTTCCGTGTGGAATACGGCCCCTCCATGATTTCTATCCTTTTGGCGTCTGGCTCTCCCAAGCCGGGCCGATCACCCGAGAATGTCTGCCACAGGGCCCGCGAGCGCTCGACCCAAAGCCTCCGTGTTTGCGATATCCATATGCACGCCATCGATCCGGGAAGCGCTTGCGACACTGCCTGCATCGAAAAAATCGTGTCCGAGTTCTGCGGCAAGTTTGCGGTAGAGCGGCGCAAGTCTATGTGACTCTGCAATGCTGCGTCCGCCGGCCACCTGGCCGTTTTCGTCCGTAACGCAGGGCGGCGGCGCCACGATCAAAAGCTGCGGACGCGCGGAGCGCGGCTTGTAGGGAAAGGTCTCGACGATCTCGGCAAGCCGCCGCGTGCCGGAAAACGCGGCCTCGGCGCGGCCGCCATGGACAGGCTTCAGATCGTTGGTGCCCAACATTATGACGACAAGGTCCAGCGGCATATGTGCAGCGAGCGCCACCGACAATGCGCGCGCGCCGTTTCTGCATGCAGGGCCGGTATGGTCGTCATAGCAGGTGGTGCGACCACCAAGTCCGTCGGACAGGACGTCCACCGGAAAGCCGAGTTCGGCCTTCAACACATCTGGCCAGCGATGCTGACGCGGATGGCGCAGACCGGTTTTCGGGTCTGCTCCCCAGGTCAGGCTGTCTCCGAAGGCCAGAAGCGTCTTCATGATATTACCTAACCCGATTGTTTTCGATGAAGTCGAAGTTGATGTCTTCGCCGAGGCCCGGACGATCGGGAACATGCACGTAACCATCGCTGTCCATCGGATCGGAGAGCGACTTCAGATAATCGTGGCCGTCGTCATATTCGAGGAAGGGATGAAGCAGCCCTCGCTCGTACCAGCGGCAATTCTTCACCGCCGCCACCACATGCAGGTTCATCGCCGTGTTGCCGTGCACCTCGCATTCCATTCCGAAGGATTCGGCCATGTGCATGGTCTTCAGGGCCGGCGTGATGCCGCCGACATCGTTGACGCCGGTGCGCAGGATGTCGCAAGCACCGGATTTCACCCATTCAGCTCGATGCCAGTGCTTGCCGGCGGCGCTTTCCGGGCCGACGACCGGAATATCCAGATTGTCGGCGAGCCACTTGTAGGAAGACATCGACTGCTCGTCCATCGGCTCTTCGATCCAGTCGAAGCCGAGCTTTTCAAGACCGCGGCCGAGCTCCAGCGCATCTGTGCGCGAATACCAGTGGAAGGCGTCGATCATCAACCGGATATCGGGGCCGACAGCCTCGCGCACGGCCGCGCAGGCCTTGATGTCCATCCTCACATCCGGTGCCCAGCTGACTGGCGGCATCCAGGTATGCAGCTTGATGCCCTTGTAGCCACGTTTAACCAACGTTTCGGCGAACCGTCCGTAATCTTCCGGCGTTGCTAGGCCGCCCTCGATCTCGTCGCCGCACATGATGGAGCCGTAGGCGAGCACCTTATCGCGATAGGCGCCAATCAACTTGTAAACAGGTGTATCGGTCGCTCGGCCGGCGAGATCCCAGAGCGCGCAATCGACAACGGCAAGGGTGCGATCGGTTAACTGTGCGGCGGACCCGCGCTGCCAATGAGCAAGATCCTGCCACAGCCGTTCACGGTCACGATAATCCTGACCGATCAGCACCTTCTTGACGAATTTCTCTATGACATGAGGGCGAACGATTTCCGGCGCGGTGAAGGAATGGCCTTCGTGGCCATCCTCGGTGCGAATAGTCAGCATCGCCTGTTCGACTTGATGCGGAGGGCCCGGATGCGCATGGCCGGCGCTGTCGGAATGCCGACGAGTGGTCGTGCGGAAGACGCGGACTTCGACGTCGGTGATGATCATTTTTCCTCCCAAAACAATACTTGCCAGACAGATTTAGACATCTTGCTGCCGACATGTCAAATATGTTTTGAAATTCTGTCCAGGCGCTATGCAATTCTTTGCTTCCCAACGGACGAATATCCGGTGGCCGCAAGTTTGCTGAACAAAATACGGCTGAAGATTTGCGGGCCAGAGCAGATGCTTTGCCCTGAGTGGGATCAATCGGAGGATCGCTCTGACCGCGCTCGCTATGCCTTTCATGTATCCGCGGAGAATGTAGCTTGACCTGAGAGGGCTTGTCATACAGACATAGCGAACACGTACTATGAGTTGATGAGAGCTGTAATAAGGAGATGTCCATGCTGAGCGTCGAAACGAGGCACGCCGTACACCCGGACCAGGCAAAGGCCATGGATACGACGGAACTTCGCAAGCATTTTCTCGCTTCGGATATGTTCCGGGAAGGCGAGATTCGCCTGATTTATACGCACTACGACCGCTTCATCATGGGCGGCGCTGTTCCAAATGGCGGCAAGCTGGTGCTTGACAAGGTGGAAGAAACCAAGACGCCCTCGCTGCTTGATCGCCGTGAAATGGGCATCGTCAATGTCGGAGAGACCGGCACTGTCAGCATCGCCGATGAAACATGGGAACTGCAGCGCGGCGATGTGCTCTATCTCGGCGTTGGATCAGGTGCCGTGACCTTCTGCGGTAAAGGACGTTTCTACATCACGTCGTGCCCGGCACATCGTTCCTGCCCGAACCGCCTGATCACCAAGGCGGACAGCAAGGAAGTGAAGCTCGGCGCAGCCGAGACCTCCAACAAGCGCACCATCAACCAGTTCATCCATCCGCTCGTCATGGAAAGCTGCCAGCTCGTGCTCGGTTATACGGAGCTCGAGGATGGATCCGTCTGGAACACGATCCCGTCGCATATCCATGATCGTCGCATGGAAGCCTATCTCTACTTCGCGATGGAGCCAAAATCCCGAGTTCTGCATCTTATGGGTGAACCTCAGGAAACCCGCCATCTCTTCATCGGCAACGAAGAAGGCGCAATCTCACCGCCATGGTCGATCCATTCGGGCGCCGGGATCGGCAGCTATACCTTTATCTGGGCGATGGCCGGCGACAATATCGACTATACGGATATGGATTTTATCCAGCCTGAGGATCTCAAATAGGCAATTCCAATTACGTCGGGGGGCCTTGCGGCCCTCTCTTCGTATCCACAAGCGGTTGTCCAGACGGGCAGGGCAATGGCAAAAAAGATAACGATTCCGAAGTTTTTTGGCCGTGGTTGATATGGTCGCCTCACGATGTGAGTAGCGACTAACGATCAAGCAAGCTGAAGATCCAACTGAGGATATAGCTTTTTCAGGTTTGGCAATGACTTGGACTGCCAGGGATATTGCGTAGTGCCCTTTATCACGAGCTGAACGCTGGATTGCCTACGAGCCTCGATGGTGAGCTTCGCAAGCAGGTTAATGCCGGACGAATTCAGGAACTCCAGGCCAGTCAGATCGAAAACTACCCGCTCATGATTTTCATGAAGCGCGGCTGCCGCCAGAGAGTAGATCGGTGCATAGGCATCCGGTCCCGCGAGCCTCAGAACACCATCAAAATAGATTGTTGTGCCTTCAGCCCAGATTCGAAAGTTTTCATCCCTGATTTCCATCTGCGCCTCACTCGGTTGAAGTCACTGGTAATGCAAGCGAAGCGGTCGTTGTCAGTCGAACACGGTTTTCGCCGGAATTCTCAAATTCCCATGCCATGCGCGCTTGATAGTCGGCCAGAAGTGTCAGCAAGCCTAACCCGGATGCGCGGGTGTCCGAGGCTGCGTTGGCTTCTATCTGCCGAATGAGCAGTTCGCCCGGGTCGGCTGCCAGCATTACCGTCAGGATATCCTGAAACCGTAACGACGTCGCGGCATCGATTTCATTGCGTACCCGCATCAGGAAAACCTCTGCCTTTACACAGGCTTCGATGATGATTTCGCCGGGCAGCCGAAATTTCACGGCGTTCTCGATCAACTCGTTGCTCAGATATTCGATGCCGTGATGGATATCTGCATGCAGAGTTTTCGACGCAGCAAATCGCAGGGCCATTGTCTCGGCGATGAAGTCCGACGTCAAACCGGAATGTCGCCATCCCAGTTCAAGCGGCCCATCGCTGAGCGTCAGGCAAATGCTTGATGAAAAGCTGGCTTGGGTAAGGTCGTAAATCCCTAGGACTGTTTTTGACATTGCCTACCTGTGCCGCAATACAAGGAGCGTGATGTCATCGTGAATCTTATGCGAACCAATATAGGCCATGAGCCTGTCGATAATCCCGGCGGCGATACGGTCCGCACTCTGGTCATGCAGTTTTACCGCTTCCTCGCAGAGCCGCTCTATGCCGAAAAGCTCACCTTCTGCGTTTTCGGCCTCGGTCACGCCGTCCGTATGCAGGACGATGATATCGTCCTTATCAAGCCTTATCCTGCGGGTGCTCACAAAGGGTGAAATGTCGGATTCCAGTCCGATCGGCAGACCCAGATCCATCGTCTCTATTCGTTCCAGCGCACCATTCGCACGAACGACGATCACCTCTTCATGCTGGCCGGAAATCAGCATGTCTTTTCCGTCATAGTCGAGGAAGGCGAGTGTCAGATGCTTGTCGATCCTGGTCCGAACAATGTTTTTGAACAATGCACTGTTAAGGTCGACCAGGAATTTGACCGGGTCCTTCGTTCCCGCTTCCTGCAAGGCTCTGGCGACGGATTGCACCATCAGCATCAGAACACCGCTCTCCAGACCGTGCCCGGTTACATCGCCGATGCCGATCTTGAAACGCCCATCGGCTTCAAGAACGTCGTAATAGTCGCCTCCTACCTCGTCAGCGGCACTCATATAGGCCGCGATCTCAAGATCCTTCGATGAGGAAAGTTCTGACGCCAGCGGAAGAACCATCATCTGAATTCTTTCTGCAACGGCCAGTTCCGTCCCCAGCCGTCGGTTCTCCCGCTCCAGTTGGGCATTGAGCGCCGATATTTCCTCCTTTGCGTCTTCGATTTCGGCTGTTCGCTCCTCCACCAACTGTTCCAGATTTTCGGTGTGGTAGCTGATCTGCTCGGCCATTCGGTTGAAGGCTTCGCTTGCCTCTCCCACTTCGTCGCGACTGGTCACGGCCACGCGGACCGAATAATCCTGCGTCTGGATCCGCCTTGCAGCGCCCGCGAGCGCTGTAACGCCGCCGGTTATACGTTTTGAAACGGCCAATACTGCCAGGGTGACAATCAGCAGAGAAAAAAGGATCGCAAGGATCTGATAGAGGACGATGCGGTTCGTCGCGTCCGAAATCTTGGCTTGAGCGGCAAACAGTGATGCATAGATTTCTCGCTCGGGAACAACGATACCGAGTGACATGGCATCTTTCCTGACCTGACCTGGCTCCCACAGATTGACCGGCGGAAGCTTTTTCATGATCACCATATAGGGCACGGGTGCACCGCCCTGATCCAGCATGATGTGCCTGATCTCGTCACCGGGGTCATTGGCCAACTCAGTGATTGCCGGCTGAGAGCTACCTTTCAGTGAACGTTCGAGACCGGTGACGCCGGTCCCCTTTGTGTCGCTTGCGGAGCGCAAACCGATCGTCTTCTCCCCATCCTTGCTGATGGCAATGACGTTTCCATCCGACATCGCCAGAAAGCCGAAACCGCTTTCGGCGACTTTCACGTTCTCCACGGTCTGCGCGAGTTGATCGAGGGTGATATCTGCACCGGCGGTACCCGCGACATTCTTCCTGTCGGCGCTCCAGAGAGGATGAAAGAAGCTGACGATCAGCTTGCCGGTTATCGCGTCGGTGTAAGGTGCGGTCTGGGTAATGCCATCTGCGACAGGCTGCTTCTGTGCGCCGACAGCCCAGCTTTGCCACGTCTCATAAAGACCGGGAAAAAAGAAATCCCAGAAGTTGGCTTCGTTGTGACCGGGATAAAGGCGATCGAAAGTCTGCGCCTGATCCGTATAGGGTGCTGTCCTGAATATCGGCCGTTCCTTCGGGCCGATGAAATACATCTGAAGCTTCGAGGAGCCGCTCTTGAGAAGGCTTGGCGCCACCAGGTCGAGTACTGCGCTTGCCTGAATTTCGGCCTGCACATCCGGCCGGGGCGAATGATCGGCATCCAGCAGATAGCTCCAGGCGCTGACCACTGAGGGAGAGCCGGGCGCATTCTGCGCCCATTGGCCAACAGGGTCGAAAGAAAGCCGAATACTTTCCGGGGAGGTGGTCGATATCGCTGATCCGATATCTGCCTGCCTCCGCGGATTGTCGATCTGCTCCTGCAATACACCGGCAAGCACGCCGACATCGCTATTCACCTGACCAAGAAGTAGGGAGACCTGTTCCGCGGTGGAATTTGCATAGGTGCGAATGTAATCCTGGCTCGCCTGCTCAAGTCCATGGCCGACTTCCTCAGTGGCGTCCCGTGAGAGGCGCTGCACATTCCACAACGCCAATCCACCGCTGATCAGCAGATCAAGGAGAACCGCGCCGCCAACGACGAGGATGAATTTGGCTCTGAATGAGCCCCATGGCCGAGTGCTGGTCTGTGCGCCGTCCATCAATATGGTTTCCGTCCTGAGGCCGCCCAGATCGGCCATCCCGCATAGCCCTTGGGGTGAAGGGCCGCGAGAACATGATCCTTGAAGCCCTGCCGAAATTTTCTGATGAATTCCGGTGGATCGCCACGACGCACTGCCATTTGCCCGGCATAGACATTCTCCCATGCTTCGATCACATCGGCAAAATCCCTTGGATCTCCGTCGAGATTGGTCACCATGAAGGTCTCGACCTTTATGGCGTCGAAACCGGCGTCGGTTAGAAGACGTCGGCTCTTCGGCCCCATCTCAACATCCATGTCGAAATGGCTGAAGAGCTTGGCCACCTGCTCGTAGGTCCACCGGATCGTTTCCGAATGCGGCTCACCCAGGCAATGAGAGTTTTTCTCATTGGTGATGTATACTCTGCCGCCCGGTTTGCAGATCCGGTACAGTTCACGCAGCAGAACGTCCGGGCGGTCGAAAATCTGCAAGGAGTGACGGCAGGTCACGAAATCGAACTGGCTGTCTGCCATCAGCATCTGCGAGGCATCCCCATAAGTGTATTCAATCGATTTCAGGCCGAAGTCTTCAGCCACTTGCCTTGCGTATTCTAGGCTTTTCTTCGAATGATCCAAGGCGAGAAGCCGTGTGGGGTTGAAGTGCCGTTTGACCAGGGTTGCGAAGTCGCCGATACCGCAGCAGATATCTGCGACAGCCAAGCCGTCCCGCAGACCGTGCCGGCGAAGCATCTCGCGCTCGTGACGCCAGGTCATTTTCGTTTGCGTTCGCAGAATGGGGATGAAGCTCTCGTCCTCCACGAAGGTCTGTCCGGGATAAAAGGCCGAATCGTAGATTTCGACCAAGAGATTGGGAAGATCTGATGCCAAGGTCTTGAAGAGGGGCGCTGACCAAGCAATCACGCTTGACGTGACAATGACGATATTGCGATCTGGGCCTGCCTTGCAGGCGTTTGTCAAAGTCTCCTCAAGGCAGCGAAATGCGGTCATGTTGAGATGAGTGAGACGCTTCAAGTTCACATAGACGGTATTCTGGCTCTCAATGAGACTGCGCCTGACGACGTCCGTTATGCTTGCCATCTCTTCTGGTATCCGTGGACGAATTCTGCCGCTCAGTACGATCTCCTGATTAAGTTCGTTGAATTCCACGGAAAACGATGAAGCGAGCCGGCTCAATGAACGGCCTCCCGTGCATGGAAATCCGCAATCAGCACGACCCGGTCATCTCCATCGGCTTCAGCATGGAGATCGACTTCGATGGCTTGAGCAAGGGCGATCAGGTCATGAGCAGGATGTGGGGGGCTCACAGCGGCAGGCTCCCAGAGCGTCGCCCATGTCATGCTGCTGCCCTTTTTGTACAGAAAGCCAACGCTAAAGCGTATGCACAGACCATTTTTGGTGAGCTGGAAATCGACCTTACTCATCTCGCGAGCCGAGCTGAACGCCACCTCGACAATCTCATTGATAAGCTGGGAGCTGAAATTGGCGTATCGTGCCGGATCCTCGTGCGACTGAGCCACGATATTGGCCAGATATTCGGCAATCACGTCGCAAAGACGAAATTCCGAAGTGAAGAAGCTCACGTCCAGTGACAACGCCATCATATTCTGGAATTTCATCGGCTTAGAACTGAGGTGTTGTACATTCATGCTCGTTTCCACCTGCGGTTCCGAAAGGGGCCGGGATATGGCTTTCATGGCCTGGCATGTTCGTCCGGAGCCATGGGCGGTCGAGTTGATGTGTGCTTTAGAAAGCCGGCGCCTTTCATGAAGCCCTTTATCGCCGATGCGGGTAAGGGCTTTCCTATTGCGTGCCCCTGAAGGCGATCGCATCCCAGGTCGCGCAGCCATTCGACCTGTTCGGGCGTTTCCACACCTTCGGCGGCAACCTCCATTCCCAGATCATGGGCGAGTGTCACAACCGAGCGAACGATGGCTTGGCTCTTGGGATCCGTTTCGAGATCGGACACGAAATATTTGTCGATCTTCAACGTGTCGAAGGGGAAATTCTTCAGGTAGCTCAAGGAAGAATATTGCGTTCCGAAATCGTCCAAAGCGATCCTTATGCCGAGTACGCTGAGCGTGTTGAGAGTGTCGAGGTTGTTTACCGTGCGTTCCAGCAGAACGCTTTCGGTGATCTCAAGCTCAAGACGTTCGGAGGGGAGGCCAACGGCGTCCAGTACCTGAGAAATCCTATCGGTCAGGCCGCTTACAAGGAATTCCGCAGGAGACAGATTAACGGCGACGATACAGTCCGACGGCCAGTTCAGCGCTTCGCAACAGGCGTTTTCCAGAACCCATCGACCGATCTCGCTCATCAGGCCGTCCGTTTCAGCCATCGGAATGAAAACAGCCGGAGGAATGTTTCCGAGCAGCGGATGTTGCCACCGAAGCAAAGCTTCGAAGCCGATCAGCCGTCGGCATTCGACAATCGGTTGGTATTCCAAGGAAAATTGGTCTTTTTCCAGTGCAATCCGCAGGCTTCTTCGCAGTAGTTCACGTTGCTCGATGATCTGCAGCATGGAAGCGTCAAAGGCACTGGCTCGCCCACGCCCTTCCTTCTTTGCTTCATAGAGGGCGACATCTGAGGTTTTCATCAATGTCTCAGGGTCGGAGCCATCGGCGGGGGCGGTTGAGATCCCGACGCTGAGCCCGACAAACACCGAGATGCCGTCAAGCGTGAAGGGTTGTTTGAAGGCTTGGACGAGAGCGTGTCCCAAATCTTCTTTGCGCTGCAGATATTCGGGGCCGATCGATATGATCGCGAATTCATCCCCGGCCAAACGATAGGCGCGCTCCGTGCCGGCGAGGCAATCTTTAATCCGGCCAGCTGCAAATTGAAGCAACTTATCGCCAGCCGGGTGTCCCAAAGTATCGTTGACGGGTTTGAAATCATCGAGATCGAGCTGCATCAAGCAGACAGAATTGTCGTCCACCAAAACGCCTCCGAGCGCTTCGGAAAGATCGCTCGCAAACTGCCGCCGGTTCGGCAGTCCGGTCAGTGGATCATGTGTTGCTTGATGCAGCAGGACTGCGCGTTCGGCTTTGTCACCAGCCCTATAAGTCTGAACAACGCCATAGAATTCTCCAATTACATGTATCGCGAGCTCTCTGAGTGTTCCGTTTCCCATATCGCGGCTGAAACGCAGTGGCTGCTCGCGTGTCGATTTGAAGTGATCCTGAACGGCTGCGCTATCCAGTTCGGGATAGATTTCCCAAAGAGAGGGGCTGCTTTCGCGGGGCACAGAAGGCAAAAAGCCGATCGACATTTCGGCAAGCCTGAATTCCCGATCGAAGACCGTGAGTCTGTCGTTCCAGTCATCAGTGGCTTCTGGAGAACGTTGCCAACTGGTTTGCGCATTGCTCATCTGTGAGAGAACCCCCTCATCGTAGCTTGTCTACGTACTCGCTTAGCCTATGCTTCGGGGTATATTAGCGTGGCCTACTTAAAAATCGACCAATAAAGCTGATAGGAAACAATATTCCGCTCATGTGGAGGCAGCCACCGCCCTAACGGCTAATAGGTTGACCAAGGCGCATCTTTCGGTCGTGCCGATAATTTGCCAACTCAAGCCGTATATGGCGGGATACTTTGCCAATGAGAGCAGGCGTTGCCCACCATGGTTGGATGGTAAAGGCGCCAAATCTCTAAGACACTACTGGATGCCGGTGGGTGACTGAAGGGTGGTTCGGATCTTGGACGGCTGGATGCCGAACCGCCGCAGGAAAAGTTGCGAGAAATGGCTCGAGTTTCCGTAACCAACGGCATGCGCTGCCTGGGTTACGTTTACATTCCCACTCTCGATCAACCGGCGTGCCTCGAGCAATCTCTGCTCCTGCAAGAATGTATAGACAGCGTAGCCGTAAATGCTCTTGAAGCCGGTTTTCAGGCGCTTTTCCGTCAAACCGGCCTCGCGGGCGAGTTCGCTTAGGGTCCAAGGCTTCGCTAATTCTGCGATCATGAGATCGCGGGCGCGCTGAAGGAGGCGTCTGTCGCGCGGTGGGATCGATGTTGTTGGCTGCGCCCTGCGCATGGCAGAAATGGAGGCGTTGATGATATCGAGCGCCCTTGCCTCGAACGCCAGATCGTCGCTCTCCACCATGGCGCTGTCGAACAATGCGCGCGCCACTGCCAGGAGCTGCGGCGGAACCGGCAGGATGCCGACCCATGTTCTGTTGCCGCAGGCTATATGCAGGCTGTGGTTTTCATCCAGCGACGAGAGGACATCGGCAGCACCGAGTTTCTGCCAGAGCGCGATGTCTACTCGTATGTCCAATCCCTTGAACCGTGTCCCGATCGGTACGTCATAAAAGCCGATAGCACCTTTCGGAGCCGCCATAATATAGATTCTGCCCGGACGGTAGGGAATGCTCGAAAGCCTTTCATCCGCGGCTCCAAGCAGCCAGCCTTGCCCTGAAGCCTCGAATAGAAAGTCGATCGCGACGCAGGGTTCAGTGGAGAAGCGCCCGACAAAATCGGCCCCGATTACCATGTCGAATACGGAGATTGTCAGGCCAGGGCGTACGCCGAGGATCTTGTAGGCGCCTTCCGTTGAAACGGACGAGAAATTTTCGTCAGCCGGGTTTGGGCCGAGCACGACGACATTTTCCTGATCAGACTGGGCCAGAGCCCGCTGTTCCACACGCAGATTCATTCTTTCTCCGCCAAATGGCTACCGGGCCGAAAAAAATGGCCCCGATCGCAATATCCATGAACCTGATTACAATAGTCAAGTTTTTGCAGTTGGTTTATTCGAGACGCCTGTTTCGTTGCGAGGGGTAATGTCTGCGACCTTATTGAAATTTTCCGCGCGCTCCGGCGCGTGGGTCGTACTCGGCCTGTTGGCGGGGCTTTATGCTGCTCAGTCGGTGACGGGCAGCATGGTGCAATCGGCGCTACCGGTCGCCTTGCGCGATGCCGGGATGCCGCTCGATCAGATTGGCTATCTCGCCGTGCTGTTCCTGCCTTGGGCGTTGAAATTCCTGTGGGCGCCATTGGTCGACAAGTTCTTCACGGAACGTAGCTGGATCCTGACTTGCCAGGTTGGTATCGCGACCTGCTTCCTGGTCGCCATAACCTTTCCGCCACAGACACATCTGATGCCGCTTTCGGTCGTATTGATCGTGATGGCGACCTTGGCGGCGACGCAGGATATCGCAACGGATTCGCTTGCCGTAAGGGCGACAAGCGAGGAGACCCGTGGATCTGCCAGCGGCGCATCGACTGCCGGTGCCTATCTGGGTTTCCTGGTCGGCGGCGGCATATGGCTGATCATCTACAGCCATGCAGGCTGGGCGGTATCGATGGCCGCGATGGCGGGTTTCATATTGCTCCTTAGCATCCCCGTTCTGCTGTCTGCCGGTCTCGCAGCACCAAAGGACCGATCGACGGTCATCAGGCGTGTCGCGCTGAGGGCGAGCCTGTCCAACCGGGCATTGATGAGCGGACTGGTTTTCCTGCTTATCTACCAGATCGGTATCCGGATGGGATCTTCGATGACGGGGCCTTATCTCGTCGACAAAGGCATGTCGCTTAATGTGATCGGCATGGTGCGCGGGGCAGGTGGCGCGATTGCCGGGTTTATTGCAGCAACGCTTGCAGCACTGCTGGTCCAGGCCATCGGCATTCGGCGCGGGATCATCGTAGCGGCCGTGATCAACACAGCGCTTCTTTTGGCGCTTGCGTCGCTGGAATTCGTCGGTTCCGTTTGGCCGACACTCGCCGCGACGCTGCTTGTCGCGCAGGTGGCCGCAGTGGCGATGTCCTTTGTCGCGCTTTACGCGGCGATGATGAACTGGTGCAATCCCGCCCAGACCGCAACGGACTTCGCCGTCCTGCAAAGCCTCGACGCCATCGTTGCGATCGCAGCATCCGCAGTTGCCGGCCAACTGGGCAACGCACTGGGCTACGGAGCCCTCTTTGCCTTCTCGGCTGCCTTCATCGTCGTTGCCATGCTGCTCATTCCCCGTCTCCTGGCTTTTCCCGGCCAGTCTCTCCCGCATTTCTCCAATGAAGAAAAGGTATCGGAACCATGATGCGCCATCGCTTCTCCAGCGTCTCCGCAATCGCCATCCTTGCAAGCGTGTTACCACAGGCCGCAGCAGCCCAGGATGCATCCACGGAAACGGCGCTTGCTCCGATCGTCATCACCTCGACAAAACGGAGTGAGGACTATTTCGTCCTGCCTTCTACTGTCGATATTGCGACCGCTGAGGACTTGCAGGTTCGCAATATCGATACTGTCGCCGACCTAGATCGCATTTTCCCGGACGTGAACATTCGCACCCGCTCAAGCCGAGCCTATTCCAACTTCACCATCCGCGGCCAGGCTTCTCTCGATTTCTACAATCCGAGCACGCAGGTCTATGTGGATGGCCTGCCACAGGACAGTTTCAACCTGTCCCGGACACTGCCGGGCGGCGTGGAGAATGTTGAATTGCTCTACGGGCCACAGGGTACGCTCTATGGGCGTGGCGCGATCGGCGGCGTCGTCAATATCACCACCCGCAAACCGGACAACGAGCTTCGCTACGGTTACAACGCCGATATTCATACGGAAGGCGTTGGCGGTACGGCCTATCTCAACGCGCCGATTATCGATGGCGTGCTTTATGGCGATGCGACGCTATCGGCACAGCGCCAAAACGACCAGTATAAGGTCTTGGGAACGGGTGAAGACGTCGGTGGCACGGATGACGTCAACGGTCAGGTGCGGTTGCGTTACGCCCCGGATGACAGCCCGCTTGATGTAATGGTGACGGCAGGTCGCGGCCATGTCACATCGACTGAAGAATATTTCGTTATGGAAAGCATGCTGAAGGACAGGGTCGCCCTGCCGGTTCCGTCGGAATACACGCTGGACACCTGGAATTTCGGTATTAATGCCAGCTACGATCTGGGACCTGCGACGATCACGGCGCTCACCGGTTATCAGAAAAGCGACTTCGACCGTACGGTCTTTGGTTCCTACACGCCTGAAAAGCAGTGGACATTGAGCCAGGAATTGCGCGTCGCTTCCAATCCTGATGAAGGCTATGCGATCGACTATGTCGCTGGCGTCTATTACCAGCATCTCGACTTCGAGAGAAATCTTCCGGCCTATGGGCAGGTAGCGCGGCAGAAGATCGATAGCTATGCGGCCTTTGCAGACTTGACCTGGCATGCAACCGATCGGCTGGACATCACACCTGGCCTGCGCCTCGATTATGAACGCGCTGAAGCAGAGGCGGTCGGTTTCATAAATTTCAAGGATGACAACGATTTCATGGCGCTTTCACCGAAGCTCGGTGCGAGCTACGGACTGACCGATGCGCTACGTGTCTACGGACTGTTCAGCACCGGCTACAAGGCGGGTGGGTTCACACGGACGGTAACTTCGCTGAACAATTCCTTCACGTACGATCCGCAGACCACCTATAATGGCGAAGTGGGCTTGAAGTACCGTAACGATGCCGGGACGCTCGAAGCGCAGCTTTCGGCTTATTACAACATAACCAAGGACTATCAGATGTTTGTCGGTGTCCAGCCGACCCAATATCTGCAGAATGCTGGGGAGATGACCGCCAAGGGCGTTGATCTCAAGGTCAGGGCACATCCGACCGACGAACTCGGTGTCACCTTGGGTCTCGGTTACAACCACAGCGAATTCACGGAGTACAATGATCCGACCGGAGCAGGCCTCGACTACACCGGAAACCGTGTCCCCTACGCGCCGAGATTCACCGCCAATCTTATGCTGGACTATCGGTTTGACCTTCAGGACGGCTCGGGGGCGATTATCCCCTATGCAGCGCTGACCTATCTCGGCGACATCTACTTCGACGAGAGTAACGGCGTCGGCCAGAAAGGTTATGCGCTGGTGGATCTCGGCGTTAAATGGGAGCTGGACGATAGGGTGGCGGCGGAGGCATTTGTTACCAACCTCTTCGACAAGACCTATACCACCTACGGCTTCAACGTTGCGCCCTACGGAGATGTCTATCAGCTCGGCGAAGGCCGCGCTGTCGGCGCACGCCTCAGCATGACATTTTGAGGAGGTCGATATGCGTGTATTGATCGTCGGTGGAGGCCCCGCCGGCCTGACACTTGCCGCCTGCCTGAAGGAATACGGGATCTCAAGTGTCGTCGTGGAGAAAGCGAAAAAGGGACGTACGGGCGGTTATTCGATCGGCCTGCATGTCAACGGATGGAACGTCGCCGGGAAGTTGGGGCTGATTGAAAGCTTCAAGGAGAAGGCGATGCCTCTTGGGCCTGCGCTACATCGGGACAGACACGGCAAAAAGCTATTCTCCTACGACTACCGGACGCTCTACAAGGCGTCCGGTGGCAAGATTCTTGCGATCATGCGTGAGGATTTTCAGGAGATATTGACGCAATATGTCGAAGCGGATGTCGACATACGTTACGAAACCACCGTTGCGAGCGTCGTCGAAGATGTCGAGGGTGTCGATGTCATCTTCTCCGACGGTCTCCGTGAGCGTTTCGATTTCGTCGTCGGGGCAGATGGCTACCGCAGCGCCTTGCGGGAGATGTTATTCGGGCCGCATGACGAATTCCTCAGGCCGCTCGGCTATCGAGCCGCTGCCTGGCGCGTGCCGGTTAAGGGGGCGCTCGGCGCCAGCTTCGTCGGTATGATGGACATCGATCATCAGGGCGGCCTTTACAACATCGGCGATGGATCCGCTGCAACCCTCTTTTGCTGGCGAGACGATCGGACGGACCGTCTGAATGCTGATCAGCGCCGCCAGGTGCTGCTAGAGCATTTCGGCACTTGGCCGGATCCCGTAGCCTCATGCCTGCGGTCCGCAATCGACTGGGACGCTTCTTTCTTCGATACCGTTTCGCAGATCGAGGTTCCCAAATGGTCGAAAGGGCGCGTCGTACTGCTGGGCGACTCCGCCTGGTGCCTGACCTTCCTTGCCGGCCAAGGCACTTCCACGGCGATGGCCGGGGCTTATGTTTTAGCCGCAGAGCTGGCGCGCAAACCCTATACAGAAGCTTTCGCAGCATATGAGGACCGGTTGCGGCCTTTGGTCACCAGGATGCAGGCGGTTTCCCGCAAGATCGGCGGCCACTACATACCCCAAAGCAAATTCGGGATGCGCGTGCAGTCCTGGGTCTTGCCAATCATGCTGTCGCGGCCATTCATCAAGCTGGCCGCCCGTCAGTTTTCTGCACCTGCCCTGCCGCTGGATAGATGAGCTGCCAAGTTGACTGCTCGCGGAAGCAAAGGTGCTCAACGCCATCGTCAATCCAGTCGCCCAAGAAGACCCGGATACGCCGATCGCAGGGAGATGCAGCCTGTTTCAGGAGTGCCGAAGATCGTTCAAGCCACGATGGGCGGAAATTGCCTTACGTATTGCCGGAACGGTATCGTTACCCTCGCGGAACAGGTTGATTACGATCGCCGCCGCCAACTCCGCCTCCGGGCTTTTCTTTTCGACCTTGGCGTCTTCGATCCACTCTCCGAGAGCGGTTTCGACAATGGCAAGCTCGGTCGGCCCGAATGTCTTCTCTAGAAATGTTTTCATTTGATGCATCTTGTCTCTATCGCGCGGGATGTGGGTCGCGATGGCGAATTCGTCAAGATCGCTCATGCGCCTCTTTTAATCACAACCTCATCAGGCAGGCTGATTTATTGCCATGTCTTGACAGCTCTCAAGACGCAACTGTTCTGGCGCCTCTGGATGAGCAGATTACAATCTCTCGATATGCTGTGGCGCTGCCCGGCAAGCTTCGTCAATTGGGCAGAGCGCGTCAGTCGCTCATCCGACCTGCCGCAAAAATCACCGACACAAGCCCAGCTGCCAAAATGACGCATACGAGGCAGTTGGGGATGCCTGTATCTAAACTGCGCAAGGCCAGGCTTAGGACGATAAGTGCCGTGCCAACCGTCATCGTTCGGTTGCCGGCAAGTCTCACAATGTCTTTCATGGAACTCTCTGGGAAACTGATTGACCGAACGCGCATGCAACAGCCGGCCAAATTTGGCACTTGGCTGTCGTCAGGCGGCGACCGCTCTCTGGGAGCGGAGATGAGCGCTGATCGCGCCTCTGAGTTCGCTAACCGTTGAGAAAAGTCGATCATCGAGGTCGATGACATGAAACTTCACAGCGATAAAACGCAGCTTCCCACTATCCGGAATGGCTATGCCAACTGGCAGTCCGCCATGTTCAATGACCTGCTTCTGCATGTCCGTCACTCCAATCTCGCAATCTTTCTCCAGTGTTTTCCGCCGTAAGGGGCGCGGTACACATCTGCATTCGCGAGTGGAGGCAGCATTTGAAGACGGATGAGCCCACAACCTTGCTGGTATTGCCTTGGCTTTCAGCGTTGAAGTGTTTCATGTCCGACTTCCATTCATTCTGTTTTCGTCACAGATAATTTAACCGAGCATGCTGTAAGGCACGAGGCAAATTAATCTATCTTTCCTGTAGAATTTGGATGTGCATTCGCCTGTCGAATATGAGTAGATATCTGTCTTTCCATGGCGCAGGAGCACCATCGCAACCGATACCCGTTAAGATCTGCCGCCACGAAGGCGATTCCCTGGCATGGCGGATGTCAACTTTCGGTGGATCCGGAACCTGCCCGGACTTGCCTGAGGGCTTCCGTCATCTCCCCTCTTGCCGCATTGAGGAGGTGTTCCATAGCCTGGTGAGCTGCTTCCGGCTGCCGCATGCGGATAGCTTCCAGAACATCGTGATGACTCGAAATCGCCTGCTCGTGTGATTGGCTGGCGCGATTGGTCAGCCGGAAGCTCGCAAGCAGCGCTGCCTGAATGGCGCTTGCAAACTGGCGATAGACCCAGTTGCCGCTGGCGTTGATGATCGCCGCGTGGAATTCGAGATCGGCCCTACTCCAGGCTTCGGTATCTCGTGAATTGGCTTCGACCATGTCCTCGAATGCCTTGGAGATCTGGTAGAGTTGGCGCGCATTGGCATTGGCGGCCGCCTGTGCGGCTGCCGCTGGTTCCAGCAGCTGACGGGCATCCATCAGCGAGGAATAGAAGGCTTCATCGGCTCCAACCGACAGCATCACATCGAGAACGATAGGATCGAGATAGTTCCAGTTCTCTTTCGGGAGAATGGTCGTGCCAGCCCTTGTCCTTGATCGCACCATGCCGAGGGCGGAGAGATATTGCATCGCCTCGCGCAGGCTGGTTCGGCTTACGCCAAATCGTTCGGTAAGCTCGGCCTCGTTGGGAAGGGTGGAATTCTCCGGAAACGCGCCTGACACGATCATCTCGACAAGACAGTGAAGCAGCGCTTCTCGCACGCTTCGTTTTCCGCGCTGGGCGATCGGAGTTCCGTGCTCGGTCAAATTTCGGGTCATGATTGGATTTTTCAATGGAAGCCCCCAATTGCCACTGCCGATCTCATTCCAGGCAGACGCAGAACGCTCTCTGCAATTCATAATATGAAACGATCTCGAATTTTGATCAAATCCAGAAATAAATCATATTTATATTGACATATATCCTATGAATTTTAATCCTCCTCGACAGGGAGGCGATGGCTTCTGGGCTCTTAATTTCGGGGCGGAAGGAATTCCGCAGTTTTTGCCATGGCCGCCGATGCAGCCGAAATTCTTTCCGTATCTGGAGTGTTTTGATGAAGATCACCAAGCTGACCACCTATATCGTGCCGCCGCGCTGGCTATTTTTAAAGATCGAAACCGACGAGGGCATCATCGGTTGGGGTGAGCCCGTCGTCGAGGGCAGGGCGCTTACGGTCGAAGCTGCGGTGCAGGAAATGGCCGATTACCTGATCGGCAAGGATCCCTTCCTGATCGAAGACCATTGGACCGTTCTTTACCGTGGCGGCTTTTATCGTGGCGGGGCGGTCCATATGTCGGCGCTCGCCGGCATCGACCAGGCGCTTTGGGATATCAAGGGCAAGGCGCTGGGACAATCGGTCCACTCGCTGCTTGGTGGCCAAGTCAGGGATCGGATCAAGGTCTATTCATGGATCGGCGGCGATCGTCCCTCGGACGTCGCGCGTAATGCCAAGGATGTCGTCGCCCGCGGTTTCAAGGCGATCAAGCTCAACGGCTGCGAAGAAATGCAGATCGTCGATACCAATGAGAAGGTAGAAAAGGCGGTCGAGACGATTGCCATCATCCGCGAGGCTGTCGGTCCGCATATCGGCATCGGCGTCGATTTTCACGGCCGTGTCCATAAGCCGATGGCAAAGGTCCTCGCCAAGGAACTGGAGCCCTACAAGCTGATGTTCATCGAGGAGCCGGTGCTTTCCGAAAACCGCGAAACGCTCAAGGAAATCGCCAATCATTGCTCGACGCCGATCGCACTCGGCGAGCGACTCTTCTCACGGTGGGATTTCAAGCAGGTTCTGTCGGATGGTTATGTCGATATCATCCAGCCGGATCTTTCACACGCGGGCGGCATCACCGAATGCCGCAAGATCGCGGCCATGGCGGAGGCCTATGATGTGGCGCTGGCACCCCATTGCCCACTCGGCCCTATCGCACTTGCAGCATGCCTGCAGGTCGATGCCGTCAGCTACAATGCCTTCATTCAGGAACAGAGCCTTGGCATCCATTATAATCAGGGCAATGATATCCTCGATTATATCTCCAACAAGGAAGTCTTCCACTATGCCGATGGCTTCGTCAGCATTCCGCAGGGGCCGGGTCTCGGCGTCGAAGTCGACGAAGCCTATGTGATCGAAAGAGCCAAGGAAGGCCATCGCTGGCGCAATCCGATCTGGCGCCATGAAGACGGCAGCTTTGCCGAATGGTGAGATGATTTCTCGATAAAACAGGCGTCCGGCTTTATTCTGGCCGGGCGTCGTCTATCCGACGAAATCGGATATGGTTGACGACTGCATATTCTGGAACACGCCCTCTCCGTAGTCCGGAAAATCGTGCAGCACAGTTCCGAACTGAAGGCCCAAAGCCCAGGCGCCCAAGGCGAAAATCGACAGGAGGATCGAGAATGACGGCCCGAAGTCCGTAAGCACGATGTGGCCTAAGCGTAAAAGGTCGCTTGCGTTGGGCATGTCGTCAAACCTCGGACATCACGCGTGTGGTGAGAGAAGGAACGAGGGCGTAATGCCCGTCGGGGCTTCCGGTTCCGACGAAGGCTCAGTTTTTTGATGAAATTGCGAAATCGTTACCGAGAGACAGAAGATCAGTTGCCACTACTGGATGGCTGTGGCTGCGGTTGCCCCTCTTGATCTGATAAAGACACAAGGCCTTCATGACGCCACGGGCCGCCCAGATAACTCCAGAGATCGAGCCCAGTGATACGGATGGTTCCCGGTTCGAACTGGCTTTTCAGCTCGAAAAACAACTGGTCTGCTTTCGCCCGCGAAACCTTGTTCTGGATCGTGATATGCGGACGGAATTTCTGCAGATCCTGCGGGCCGGGCCAAGAGCCGAAGCGGCGGACGAGTTCGGCTCTCAACTCCTGTAGTTCGGGGCTTTCGAGCTTGAAGGCGACACCTGCTCCCAGATGCTGAACGCCGCTGACGGCTGCGGGAAAGCTCGCCCGCACAAGAAGCGTTTTGACCAGAATATCCCTGACCGCCGCGAGCCGCTGGCCGGGGAGATGATGGAAGACGGTGACATGCGCCTTGAGGAAATTGCGGGCAGTGGGAAAGTGCGCCTGCCGAAGACGATCGAAAGGCTGCATGTCATCAGCTTCGACATGAGCGGTTATGATCACCGGCGGCAGCGTCACGCGGCGATCATTCGAATTCGATGATCAGTTCGTCCACCGCAAGGCTTTGGCCCTGTGTGGCGGCAACGCGTTTCACAAGCCCCGCTTTCTCGGCCTTCAGGACGTTTTCCATCTTCATCGCCTCGACCGTGGCAAGCGTCTGACCGGCCTCCACCTTGTCGCCCGCGCTCACTGAGATAGACGTAATGACGCCGGGCATCGGGCAGAGCAGCATTTTCGACGTGTCCGGCGGCAGCTTGATCGGCATCAGCCTGGCAAGCTCTGCGATCCGCGGTGAGCGCACGCGCGCCAGAACATCCATGCCGTGCCAGCGTAGCCGAATGGCCGATCCCACCAGATCGACCTTCACCATCAGGCTTTCACCGCCGACATGAAAGTCCGCAAGGCTCTGTCCCGGGAACCAGCCGGTCGCAGCGGATATGTGATTGGCGTCGCCGAAGCGCACGAAGGCTCCATCGGCGGCAGTATCGAGTGTGACCGGGCTTTCGAACATGGGCTTTGCCCCGATCGAGAGCGTCACGACCCAGTCCTTTGCCACTGCCCGGCGACGTTTGGACAGCGTGCCGGAAATCCACGTTGCTCGCTCTTCCAAAGCCTGATTGACCAGCGCGGCGATGGCCGCAAGCTTGCGCGCGTCGCCAACATCGGGCACCACGCCGGAAAAGCCATCCGGAAACTCCTCCGTGATATAGGCGGTCGTCAGCTTGCCGGAGCGAAACCGTTCCTGTTGCATAACGGCAGACAGGAAGGGCAGATTGTGGCCGATCCCTTCCACCTCAAACGCATCGAGCGCCGTACCCATTGCGTCGATAGCGGCTGTCCGGTCCTCGGCCCAACTGCAAAGCTTGGCGATCATCGGGTCATAATACATCGAGATCTCGCCGCCTTCGAACACGCCCGTATCGTTACGGATAACGGCTCCGCTATCCTGCAGTCCCTCTACCGGCGGGCGATAACGGGAAAGACGGCCGATCGACGGCAGGAAATTGCGATAGGGATCTTCGGCATAGAGCCGACTTTCGATCGCCCAGCCCCGAAGTGAGACGTCCTTCTGCTTGAACGGCAGCTTTTCGCCGGCTGCAACGCGGATCATCTGCTCGACTAGGTCTATACCTGTGACGAGTTCGGTTACCGGATGTTCGACCTGGAGGCGTGTGTTCATCTCGAGGAAGTAGAAGTTGCGTTTACCATCGACGATGAATTCCACCGTGCCGGCGGAGAAGTAACCAACTGCTTTCGCAAGCGCGACGGCCTGCTCGCCCATCGCCTTGCGGGTGGCTTCATCGAGAAAAGGCGAGGGGGCTTCCTCTATGACCTTCTGGTTCCGTCGCTGGATGGAGCATTCCCGTTCGCCCAGATAAAGCATGTTTCCATGTTGGTCGCCCAGAACCTGGATCTCGATATGGCGCGGCTGATCGACGAATTTTTCGATGAAGATGCGGTCATCGCCGAATGAGGCCTTGGCTTCGTTTTTCGAAGACTGAAAGCCTTCTCGCGCCTCTGCATCGTTCCATGCGATACGCATGCCCTTGCCGCCGCCACCGGCGGACGCCTTGATCATGACGGGATAGCCGATCGAGGCGGAGATTTTCACGGCTTCGTTGGCGTCTTCGATCAGCCCCATATGCCCGGGCACGGTGGACACGCCCGCCTTTGAAGCGATCTTTTTCGAGGTGATCTTGTCACCCATCGCCTCGATGGCCTTCACGGGCGGACCGATGAAGGAGACGCCGACGTTTTCGAGAGCCGCGGCAAAAGCTGCATTTTCCGACAGAAAGCCATAACCGGGATGTACCGCATCCGCGCCGGTGCGGGTGATCGCATCGACTATCTTGTCGATGACGATATAGGACTGGTTGGAAGGTGCCGGGCCGATATGAACGGCTTCATCGGCCATCGACACATGCAGCGCATTCGCGTCGGCATTCGAATAGACGGCAACCGTTGCAATGCCCATCTTCTGTGCTGTCCTGATAACCCGGCAGGCGATTTCGCCACGATTGGCGATGAGGATTTTCTTGAACATGTTTGCGGGCCTTCAGAGCGGGATCGTGTCGTGTTTTTTCCAATGCGTCGTCACCTGCTTATTGCGCAGCGAGGCAAAGGCGCGGGCGATGCGGCGGCGGGACGAATGTGGCATGATGACCTCGTCGATGAAGCCGCGTTCGGCGGCGACGAACGGATTGGCAAAACGTTCTTCGTATTCCTTCGTGCGGGCCGCGATCTTTTCCGGGTCGGAAAGTTCGGAGCGATAAAGGATCTCGGTTGCACCTTTGGCGCCCATCACGGCAATCTCGGCCGTCGGCCAGGCGTAGTTTATATCGGCGCCGATATGCTTCGACGCCATCACGTCATAGGCACCGCCATAGGCCTTGCGGGTGATCAGCGTCACCATCGGTACCGTCGCTTCCGAATAAGCAAACAGAAGCTTGGCGCCATGCTTGATGACGCCGCCATATTCCTGCGCTAAGCCTGGCAGAAAACCTGGCACATCGACCAGCGTCAGGATCGGGATGGAAAATGCATCGCAGAAACGGACGAACCGCGCCGCCTTGCGTGATGAGTCTATGTCCAGGCAGCCGGCCAGAACCATTGGCTGGTTGGCAACGACGCCGACTGTCTGCCCTTCCATGCGAATGAAGCCGGTGATGATGTTTTTCGCAAATGCTTGCTGGATCTCGAAGAAATCACCTTCGTCTGCAAGCGCCGTGATCAGTTCCTTCATGTCATAGGGTTTGTTTGCGCTGTCCGGCACCAGCGTATCGAGCCGCATCTCGACCCGCGACGGATCGTCGTGGAAAGGGCGAACGGGAACCTTGTCACGATTGTTGAGCGGCAGGAAATCGAAAAGCCGGCGAACCGCCTCCAGCGCCTCGATGTCGTTTTCGAAGGCTGCATCGGCTACCGATGATTTTTGCGTATGGGTGGCCGCTCCGCCGAGTTCTTCTGCGGTTACGATCTCGTTCGTTACCGTTTTCACCACATCGGGGCCGGTCACGAACATGTAGGAGGAATCCCGCACCATGAAGATGAAATCGGTCATGGCCGGTGAATAGACCGCGCCACCGGCGCAAGGCCCCATGATGACCGAAATCTGCGGAATGACGCCCGAAGCTTCCGCGTTGCGGCGAAATACCTCCGCGTAACCGGCAAGCGAAGCAACGCCTTCTTGTATCCGCGCGCCACCTGAGTCGTTAAGGCCGATCACCGGAGCGCCGACCCGCACCGCCATGTCCAGGATCTTGCAGATCTTTTGCGCATGGGTCTCGGACAGCGACCCACCGAGCACGGTGAAGTCCTGGGAAAAGACATAGACTTGGCGACCATTGATCGTGCCCCAGCCAGTGACCACGCCATCACCCGCAACTCTCTGATCCGCCATGCCGAAATCGACAGCGCGATGCGTGACATACATGTCGAATTCTTCGAACGAGCCTTCGTCGAGCAGCACTTCGATCCGCTCACGGGCGGTCAGCTTGCCTTTGGCATGCTGGGCCTCGATACGCTTGAACCCGCCGCCCAGCCTCGCCTCCGCGCGGCGTTTTTCGACCTCGTTCAGGACTGCGCGCATATTTCCTCCCAAAGAATGTGCGAATGCAGGCATATAAAGATAGCAAAATCCGAGCGAGGGAAAGGCCGAGTTAAGTCTTACGACTTCCAGAAGGGTTCTCGGCGACGCAGGCGAACATTTGGCAGCAATCAACGAGAGGGGATATCGGCCTTGGTTCGACATCATCTCGACAAGGTGTGGCGCCAGACACGAATTGTTGCGTATAGACTTGGGTTGCTAAAGCGACGCAGTTAATGCGACACCTGATATTATCTCTCTGCACCTGGGATTAAAGCTGAATGCGCATTCGTTACGGTTTCATTGGCCTGTTTCTTCTCCTGGCACCGGCGGCCTATGGCTTGGAGCTTGGAACACCTCCTGTTCTGGCACCGCAAAAGAGCCAGGCGGAAGCAGCCAATTTGAGCGCGCAGTTTCTGGAGCGTTACGCCTATAAGCCGGTTCCGCTGGATGATGCCTTGTCGGAAAAAATCATGGACCGGTATCTCAAGTCGCTTGATCCTGACCGGATTTTTTTCCTCCAGGCCGACATCGACAAGTTCATGGTGAACAAGACCATGATTGACGATGCGATTGTCAACGAAGACCTGAAAATTCCGTTTTCGATATTCAACATCTATTCGCAGCGCGTTGTGGACCGCATGACATATGCGCGGGGCCTGCTCAAACAGGGCTTCGATTTTGGCGTGCGTGAAGACTATACATTCTCGCGAGAAGACGCGGCATGGCCGCAATCGGAAGATCAGATTCACGACCTTTGGCGCAAAAGCGTCAAGAGCGACTGGCTGCGGCTGAAATTGGCAGGCCAGGCCGATGCAGCAATTCGCAATACGCTCGACAAGCGTTACGAGAATATCCAGCAACGCGTCTACACCTACAAAAGCGACGACGTTTTCCAGTCCTTCATGGCTGCCTACACAACCTCCGTCGATCCGCATACCGAC
The DNA here is from genome assembly GCA_002376235.1 of Neorhizobium sp. UBA3556. GTDB lineage: Bacteria > Pseudomonadota > Alphaproteobacteria > Rhizobiales > Rhizobiaceae > Neorhizobium. The sequence goes on from DFNX01000017.1 coordinate 185,512, forward strand.
TATTTCGGTGCCGCCGCCTCGGCAGATTTCGACATTTCGATGAAGCTTTCGCTGGTCGGTATCGGTGCTGTCCTGCAGGAGCGCGATGGTTACACGACCATCCGAGAATTGGTACCCGGCGGACCGGCGCAACTGTCCGGGCAACTGGCGGTCGGAGATCGCATTATCGGTGTAGGCCAGGGCAAGGATGGTGCCGTCAAGGAAGTCGTTGGTATTCGCCTCGATGAAGTCGTCCAGTTGATCCGCGGAGAGAAAGATTCCGTCGTACGGCTCGATATTCTTCCCGCAGAGATCGCCGCCAATGGAAGCCACCGGGTCATCAGTCTGGTGCGCGACAAGATCAGCCTCGAAAAACAGGCTGCGAAGAAGACGATCGTGCCGATCGAGGACCATGGCGTGTCCCGCAAGATCGGGGTCATCGCCCTGCCGGCGTTCTACGAGGATTTCGAAGCGCGGCGTAAGGGCGACAAGAATTACCGAAGCGCCAGCCGCGACGTCGCCAAGCTTCTCGGAGAGTTGAAGCAGGAAAAAGTCGATGCCGTTCTGATCGATCTGCGTGACAATGGCGGCGGCTCTTTGAGCGAGGCGATCGAACTGACAGGCCTGTTCGTCGGAAAAGGTCCGGTTGTCCAACAACGCGATGCTACGGGCAGGGTTGAGGTGGAGAGCGATGATCTTTCCAAGCCTGCCTGGACTGGGCCGACCGGTGTCCTGATCAATCGCGGATCGGCTTCCGCATCAGAGATTTTCGCAGCAGCGATACAGGATTATGGTCGCGGCGTTATCATTGGCGAGCCAAGTTTCGGCAAAGGCACGGTTCAGACAGTCATCGATCTCGATCAGGCTGCCCGCAACAGCAAGCCAAAATATGGCCAGTTGAAGCTGACGATCGCGCAATTCTTCCGCATCGACGGCGGGACGACCCAGCTTCGTGGCGTCACACCCGACATTACCCTGCCGGGGCTCCTGGATCCGAAACTTGTTGGCGAATCGAGTTATGATAACGCGCTGCCATGGGACAAGATCAAGCCCGCGAGATATAAAGCGTCGAACAAGACAGCTTCATTGCTGCCCGAACTGCTGAGCCGACACGAAGCGCGGGTAAAAAATGACCCGGACTTCCAGCGTTTCGTGGAGGATGCTGCGGAGTTGAAGGCGCAGCGGGAAAAACGCGTCATCTCCCTTAACGAAGCGGAGCGACGGGAAGAGCTGAAGGCGCTTGAGCGCCGCCTGAAGGAACGTGCGCAAGGCGACGACGGTTTGCTGCGTGGAGAGGATGACGGGCTGCAGGCAAATGAGCGCAGCTTGAGTGCCGATCTTGCGCTCGAGAATGCGCGAAAGAATGCGAAGGACGTCCTGAAAACCGAAGCAGCCGCGATCGTTGCCGACGCAGCGGATTTGTTGTCGCCCGTACGGAAAGCAGATAGCCAGCCATAGGCAATCCGGGATCCAGGCTAAGCGCTGACTGGCAATGGTCCAGTCAGGTTTAGCTACCCGGAGATTGCCGGCATGCAGGACGTCGTCTTGACTTTCAAGAGTTGAGGCCTTGGTCGCGAAAACGTCTTCAATCCTCGCTTCCATCCAGCAAGAGCAGGCGCCGAGGCACGCACGACCTCGCATGGATCTGCCGCATCGAGGGCCACAATATCTGCCGGCCCACCGACTGCCAGGTCATGACGCAAGCCCATGATCGCAGCGGCTTGCGAACTCACCATATCGAAGACAAGCGCGATATCTGCGTCACGCGATAGCTGCATGACATTGGCATAAAGATTTGCCATGCGTGCCAGAGAAGCCTCGCCGAATGGCGTGAACGGGTTCAGCACATTGTTGGTCGCGATTGCGGTTCTAACGCCCAATGCCGAGAGGGCGTTGGCCGGCGCGATCCCGCGCGGAATTTTGGAACTGGATTGCCGCCCCATGAGAAACAGATCCGTCGCGGGCAGAACGGTAAGAGCGATGCCAGCGTCCGCAACATTTCTCCCAACCACGGCAAGTGTGCCTGGGTCGAGCATCGACAGATTCGTGACGTGGCCGATCGTGACGCGGCCGGCGTAGCCATTCGTCCGGGTTGCTTCGATCACCGCTGGAAGATCGGTCTTTGCCGGATCAAGGTTGAAATCGAGATGGAAGTCGATATCGACATCATGCTTGCGCGCTAGCGCGAAGATCTTGCGGACATGCTCGGCCGGGTCCGCATCGGTATAGGGGCATCCGCCGATCAAATCGGCGCCTGAGCGGAGCGCCTCGTCGATCATCGCCTCCGTTTCGGGCTCTTGAGTCAGTCCTTCTTGCGCAAAAGCGCAGATCTGGATGTCGATCGCGAAGGCGTAATCCTCACGAACCCGCTTGATGGCCTCGAAGGAACGCATTCCCGCACGCGGATCGATCTCGACAAATGTCCGCATCCGGTTGGTGCCATGCATGACCGCCTTTTCGACAAGAGCCGATGCCCGCTGGTAAACATCTTTCTCGGAAAAACCGGCCTTTGCTCTGGCCGTTTCACGGACGGCCTCTTCGAGTGTGCCCTTGCAGATCGAGCAGCGCTCCATGATGCAGGCCTTGTCGAGATGGATATGGCTATCGACAAAGCCGGGAAAGGCAAATGCACCTTCCAGATCCTCTTCTGCGATCGCCTCACAGGAGATCCGGCTTCCTATTTTCGCAATCAGGCCATTCCTGATGGCGATATCGACCAGGCCCGGATGTCGGGTGATTGAGGCGTTGCGGAGAACAAGATCGACCTTCATCTGAAACCTATATGCCGATGGCGCAGCCATCGCTGCGTGGATCATGGGCGCCTTCCATCCAGCCGTCCTCGTCCAATCGAATGACGCCAGCCTGGCCGGAAAGAGCATTGAGGGCAGGGATCGCAATGACTTCGTGCCCGCGGCCGGCAAGCTCTGCCAGAACATCCCCGCCGACCGCATCCTCGATCTTAAGGTTGTCGCGAGTGTCGGAGAAAGTCCGGCCCAAAAGGAAACGGGGTGCTGTTAGAGCGGAAAGCGGATCGAAGCCGTGATCTATCAATCGGCTGAGAAGAACGGTCAGCGTCTGCGGCTGTCCGTCTGCTCCCTGGGTACCGTAGAGAAGATGCGGCATCCCGTTCTTCAGGCCGAGGCCGGGATTGAGTGTGTAGAAGGGCCGCTTGCCCGGAGCCAGGACGTTCGGGCTTTTCGGATCGGTGCTGAACGCGGCACCGCGATTCTGCCAAAGAATACCGGTATCCGGCAGAAATACGCCGCTGCCCCAGTCGTAATAAGTGCTCTGCAACACACTCGCCGATCGGCCTTCTGCATCCACGGCGGCGAGATAGACGGTGTCACCAGCCTGGAAGCGATGGGGCCAGGGCAGGGCGGATGCGGGATCGATCGCATCCGACTTGGCCGCGAGATAATCTCTTGCCAGCCATTCAGCACAATGCTGGGAGGTGAAATCCGGATCGGCGATCTGACCCCGGTCGAGAAAAGCCTGTTTTACCGCCTCGACACAGAGATGGTAGAAATCGGCAGACGTCGGATTGACATCTCGCATCGGAAAATTCGACAGGATTCCCATAATCGCCAGTGTAGAAATGCCCTGTGAAGGCGGTGGTGGCGCCAGAAGTTCTATGTCGCGATAGGCGAGGGATACCGTGTCGGTGAGCGTTGCAGCCGTCTTCGCCAGATCGCCCGCCCGGATCGGGCTGCCAGCAATTTCCAGCGCCTTGGCAATGCCACTTGCGAGTTCGCCCTCGTAGATTTCACGATGCCCCTGCAGAGCAATCGTCTTCAGCACTTGCGCGAGCTGTGGTTGGCGCTGCTGCCCTTGCGTCACAAAGGCGCTTGCGACCCCCGGCCAGTTCTCGATCTCGTTGCTCCGAAAAGCGTGCCAATGCTGTTGCGAACGGCTGACCGGAAACCCTTCCTCCGCCAGCTCAATCGCATCGTCAAGCAGCGACGCTAGGCTCTCCTTGCCCTGCCAGTGCTCTCGCGAAAAACCGAGTGCCTTGCCCCAGCTGTCGACGACGGCGGCAGTCGTCAGGGTCGAAAGTGGGCCACGTGCAGGGATGGTATCCAGCGCCGGCAGCTCACTTGCAGCTTGGCCTATCCCCATGATTGCCTTGCGCCGTCCAGCGCGGTCGGCAATGATCCAGATCGCATCGCCGCCCAGCCCGCAAAAATGCGGATAAAGCACTGTCAGCGCCGCACCCGCCGCAATAACCGCTTCGACTGCCGTGCCGCCACGGCGCAGAACCTTGGCTCCCGCTTCGCTGGCAAGATTATGCGGGCTTGTCACTACACCGCGTCTGGACCGCGTAACGACCTTTTCTGGCTGGCTCATCTCAGTCGGATACCGACATGTAGCGGTTGAGGATTTCGGAAATGTCGGGGCCGTCATCCTTGTCATCCGTCTTGGCGCGGTCCTCGACCGCATGCAGATGATGATCCATGATCCGGCAAGCCGTCTGCGGATCTTGCTCCTTGAGCGCCTCGATCAATTGGACATGTTCATCGATACCGCACTCGGCAGAATGCGGGCGTCCGAAACGGGCAAGGATAAGCGACGAGCGCGAGACGACCTGGCTGATGAAGTCGATCAACAGTTTCGAGCCGGTGAGTTCGGCAAGCAGGATGTGAAATTCGCCGGCAAGCCGGATGGAGCGCGGCGATGATGCCTGAAGCGCCCGTTCTTCTTCCCGAACATGGCTGATCAGTGCGTCGATGCCGTCGCGCGGCATGCGCTTGCAGAGCCGTTCGATCACCTCACGCTCAAGGCAGCGCCGCAGGGCAAAAACCTCTTCCGCTTCTTCCAGCGTCGGCATCGCGACGGCCGCGCCGCGGTTCGGCTTGATCTCGACAAGGCCGTCTGAGGCGAGCCGCAGCAGAGCATTACGGGCACTCGTGCGGCTGACGCCGAACGTGTCACCGATGGAATCTTCCGGCAGCTTCGTGCCCGGCTTCAGTGCCTGTTCGAGGATTGCGCGGCGAAGCGAGGCGTAGATCGCATCGCTTCTACTGAGGTTGGTGGACATCGCTGTCGCTCTTTCGACTGAATGCAGTTTGATCAGCATATCGCATAAAAATCGTACATCATCCAGCTCAATAAATTGCATGCAATTGGCTATTGAGTTCGCATCCATTCTGATCTAGCGTCAAATGGAGCTGCCAGAGAAAGCGCGAAAAGCCGCCTGCAGTAAGCGATTTCAATGCCATGCGTTCCAGCCACAAGCACCACCTTGCGGAAATTGCATGCAATCCGAGGGGAACTATCAATGCATTTATCGAGAATTCTGGTGGGAGGCGTTACGCTTCTCGCCTTGGCTATGCCGGCCGCGGCCGGAACATTGAAATGGGGTGCCTCGCGTGATATCAGCTCGCTCGATCCCTATTCCTACGGCGACAGTTTCGCACTCGGTGTTCTCAATCACGCCTATGAAGGGCTGGTCCGCTACGACCGCAATCTCAAGATCGAGCCTGCGCTTGCTGCATCCTGGGAAATCGTCTCGCCGACGACATGGCGGTTCAAACTGCGGGAAGGCGTGAAGTTCCACAACGGAGCAGACTTCACAGCTGAGGATGTGCAGGCGTCATTGAAGCGCGCCTCTGACCCGAAGTCGCCGCTGCGCGGTAACATCCCGGCCTATAAGGGCTCCCGTGTCATCGATGCACACACGATCGAGATCGATGTTTCGGCCAATTATCCGCTTCTGCCGAATGACCTCACCACCATCTACATCTTCGATGCGGGCTGGTTGAAGGACAATAATGCGGAAGCGCCGACCGATGTCGGATCCGGTAGCGAAGGTTATGCAACCTACAATGAAAACGGTACCGGCCCGTTCAAGGTCGAGAGCCGCCAGCCGGATGCAAAGACAGTATTCACCAAATTCGATGGCTGGTGGGACAAGCCGGAGCACAATATTGACCGGATCGAGCTGACCCCGATTGCCTCGCCGGCCACCCGTGTCGCCGCACTTCTGGCCGGCGATATCGATTTTACCGATCAAGCGCCAGTGCAGGATCTGCCGCGGCTTGCCGCGTCCCCCGAGGTCAAGGTGCTGGAAGGCACAGACCTTCGCACGGTGATGATCGGTTTTTCGCAGCGCGACCAACTTCTTTCTGGCGCCGCAAATCCGATGAAGGATCTGCGCGTTCGTCAGGCGATGCAGCTCGCCATCGATCTCGACCTCATCAACAAAAAGGTGATGCGCGGAAAGTCGCGCAATGCCGGCGCGTTGGTCGCCCCGCAGATCCCTGGGTATGACGCAGCGCTGGATACGCCGGTGAAGGCCGATCCGGAAAAGGCCAAGGCCCTGCTGAAGGAAGCCGGTGCGGAAGGTTTCGAATTCGAATTCAACTGTGCCGACAGTCTCGTCAATGAGGAGCAGATCTGCCAGGCGGTTGCCTCCATGTGGTCGCGCGTTGGCCTGAAACCGAAGCTGGATCAGGGCACTCGCGCGGTCCAGACGCCGAAACGTTCTGCCGGCAAGGTCGATGTCTACACGCTCGGTTGGGCAACGCTTCCCATGCTCGACACCTATAGCCTCACTTCGCAGGTCCTGCACACGAAGGAAGGCTCTTTCGGTATCTTCAACTGGGGCGGCTGGTCTGACAAGGAATTCGACAAGGTAACCGAGGCATCCGCCGTCGAACTCGATCAGACCAAGCGCCTGGCGATGGAAGCGCAATCGCTGAAGATCGCCAAGGAGCATGCACTGATGATCCCGCTGCACCAGCAGCCGCTTGCATGGGCGACCACCGCGAAGATCAAGGATTTCCCACTCTTCTCGGACAACCTTCCCCGCCTCTGGCTGGTGAAGATGTAAGTCGCCATGCCCCTTGCCGTCGATCACACCGGCAAGGGGTCCCATTTGCTTTTCTGAAACCAGGGGCGCCGCGACCATGATCGCCTTCCTCGTAAAACGCGTCGGCAACGCCATCCTCGTTATGCTGACCGTCGCCTTTTTCGCCTTCCTGATCTTCCGTTTCCTCGGCGATCCCGTCGAGATGATGGTGAATGAAAGCGCTACCCAGGTGGAGCGCGATGAGCTGCGCAGCCGGCTCGGCCTGAATGATGGGTTCCTGGTGCAATATCTGCGTTTCGTCACCAATGCCGCCCAGGGCGAATTCGGTCTTTCCTGGCGCAATCAGCAGAATGTCATCACACTGATCGGTGAGCGTTTTCCGGCAACCTTCGAACTGGTCATCATCGCCACCATCCTTTCGCTGGCGATCGGCATTCCGCTCGGCGTCTTCACCGCGATCGGGCGCGGTCGCTGGTGGGCGGAGGGACTGCAGTTCTCCTCCATCGTTGGCGTTTCGCTGCCGAGTTTCTTCGTCGGCATCATCCTGATCCTTGCCTTTTCCGTCAGCCTTGGCTGGCTGCCGGGTTATGGTCGCGGCGAGGTCGTGCAGCTCGGCTGGTGGTCCACAGGACTGCTGACGCCCTCTGGCCGTGCTGCAATCGTGCTGCCGGCGCTGTCTCTGTCGCTTTTCCAGATCACACTGGTGATGCGGCTCGTGCGTGCCGAGATGCTGGAAATATTGCGCGCCGATTTCATCAAATTCGCCCGCGCCCGCGGTGTGAAGCGGCGGGCGCTCTGGTTCCGTCATGCATTGAAAAACTGTCTCATGCCGGTGGTGACGCTGACGGCCATGCAGGTGGGCAACCTTATTGCTTTTGCGCTCGTCACAGAAACCGTCTTCCAGTGGCCGGGCATGGGCATGCTGTTCATGCAGGCCGTCACCTTCGTCGATATCCCCGTCATGGCCGCCTATCTCTGCATCGTATCCTTCATCTTCGTGACGCTGAACACGTTCGTCGACATTGCCTATGCGGTAATCGACCCGCGCCTGCGCGCAGCGTGACAGGAGACAATCATGACCCCACTCATTACCTCCGCTGAACAGACCACCAAACGGAGCATCCGCTCCGTTCCTTCCTGGCTTTACCGTTTACGGGATTCCGATCTGTGGTGGAGTTTCACACATCACCCGTCTGCCGTCGGGGCTGCGATCCTGCTGCTGCTTCTTATCGGCTCGGCGTTTTTCGCGCCACTGATCACCGTCCAGAACCCTTACGATCTCGCCTCGCTCGACCTGTTGAACGCCGAGATCCCACCGATCTGGATGGAGGACGGCCAGTGGCCGTTCATCCTCGGCACCGATACGCAGGGCCGCGATCTGCTGTCGGCCATCCTTTATGGCTCGCGGGCGTCGATCGTCATCGGCGCAGCATCTGTTGCGGTATCGCTGATCGTCGGCTCGGCGCTCGGACTGGTCGCCGGTTATTACGGCAAATGGGCGGATGGCTTGCTGATGCGGGCAGGCGATGTTCTCCTGTCGATGCCGACCATGCTGATCGCCATCCTTGTTTCGGCGCTGGCACGGCAGGCGCTGCCGCCGTCGCTCAGAGAAGTCGGTGCATCGGGCGTCATCGTGCTCGCCATCTCGCTTTCGGCCTGGGTGCAATATGCGCGTACCGTCCGGGCTCTGACCATGGTCGAGCGCAACAAGGAATATGTGCAGGCGGCGAGGCTGATCCGCGTCCCCACTTGGCGGATACTCTTCAAGCATATCCTTCCTAACACCACCACGCCGCTTCTGGTGACGGCGACGCTGAACTTCGGCCTGGGCATCCTGATCGAGGCGACGCTTTCCTTCCTTGGTGTCGGCATGCCGCCGGAACAGCCGTCGCTCGGCACCCTTATCCGCATCGGCAACCAGTTCCTGTTTTCCGGCCAGTGGTGGATCGTGCTTTTCCCCGGCCTGCAGCTCTGTCTGCTCGTCGTCTCGATCAACGTGCTGGGCGACTGGCTGCGTGACGTTCTCAATCCCAAACTGCGCTGAGGCATATCCATGAGTGATCTTCTGATTAAGAACGCAAGACCCATGGGGGGCGAGGCGTCCGACATCCTGATCCGAGACGGTCGTATCGCCGCGATCGGATTGGGACTTGCCGGCGAGGGTATCGCGACGGAGCATGCCGGTGGTCGTATCGCCATTCCGGGTCTGGTCGATGCGCATACCCATCTCGACAAGTCGCTGCTCGGTTATCCCTGGTATGTCAACGAGGTCGGTCCGCGGCTGGTCGACAAGATAGACAATGAACGCAAGGTGAAACGCGATTACGGGCTCGATGCCCATGTCCAGTCCATGCGCCAGTCGCTGCAATCGGTCGGTTACGGCACGACGCTGATCCGCACCCATGTGGATATCGACACCGATCAGGGGCTGGTCGCGCTCGAGGGCGTGATGGAAACCCGTCGCCAGCTTGCCGGTGTCGTCGAAATCGAGATCGTCGCCTTCCCGCAATCCGGCCTGATGCGCCGGCCGGGAACAGTCGAACTGCTCGATCAGGCAATGGCAATGGGCGCGGATCTCGTCGGCGGGCTGGATCCGTGCGGCATGGATCGCGATCCGAAGGCTCATCTCGACACGATTTTCGCGCTGGCCGAAAAATACGGCAAGGGCATCGACATCCATCTGCATGAGGGCGGCGAACTCGGTGCTTTCTCGATGGAAATGATCTTCGAGCGCATTCGCGCTTTCGGCATGCAGGGCAAGGTGGCCGTCAGCCATGCCTTCTGCCTCGGAATGCCAGATTGGAACGTATCGCAGGCCTTGATCGACACCTGCGCCGAACTTGACGTGCCGATCCTGACCACCGCGCCGCCGTCGCGCGAAGTCCCGTCGCTGAAGCGGCTACGCGTCGCCGGCGTGCGTTTCGGCGCCGGCGTCGACGGTTTTCGCGACACATGGGGGCCTTATGGCAATGGCGACATGCTGGAGCGCGCCATGTTGCTCGGCATGAAGAACAATCTGCGTCGTGACGATGAGTTGCTGATGGCGCTCGATGTCTGCACCACGGGCGGAGCGATGGCGATGGACCGCGCCGATCATGCGCTTGTCGTCGGCGGGCGCGGCGATGTGGTCCTCGTCGAGGGCGAGAGCGTCGGCGAAGCGATCGTCACCCATCAGCCGCGCAAGCTTGTCGTGACGGCCGGCAATGTGGTTGCCCGTGACGGCAAGAGCCTGCGGGAACGGCCATGATAAGAGACAGGAACTGGTCCGATATTCCGCTCGGAAAACGACCGCCCGGCCGGTGGGCGCTGAAGGCTCGCTACATCATTGCCGATTTTGCGGAAGGCCGGCGGCTCGTCGAAGGTGGCGAGGTGGTGATCGAAAATGATCGCGTCATCTGGATCGGCAAACGGTTCGAGGGCGAAATTGCCGCTCGTTATGATATGGGCGATGCTCTGATCGGCCCCGGCTTCGTCGATCTCGACGCCTTGTCCGATCTCGACACGACCGTTCTGGGCATGGACAATCAGCCGGGCTGGAAAAAAGGCCGTGTCTGGCCGGCAGACTACGCGGCGCGGGCTTACGAGATGTACAGCCCGGAAGAACTTGCTTTCCAGAAGCGTTATGCCTTTGCGCAGCTGCTTCTGAACGGCATCACCTCGGCGCTACCGATCGCATCGCTTTTCTATCGCGCCTGGGGCGAGACGGTGGCGGAATTCGAGGCTGCGGCGGTTGCGGCCGAAGACCTTGGCCTGCGCGTCTGGCTCGGGCCTGCCTATCGCAGTGGTGGCGTGATCCTCGATGATAAGGGCGCGATGCAGCCGGTCTTCGACGAAGAGCGGGGACTGGTTGAACTTGATGCTGCAGCCGCTTTCGCAGGGCGCATTCATGGCACCGCCGGCGGACTGATCTCCGGCATGTTCGCCCCGGATCGGGTCGAGACCTGTACCGAAGTCCTATTGCGCCGGACATTCGCCCATGCCGGTGAAATGGATCTGCCGGTGCGGCTGCATATGGCGCAGGGCGAGATGGAACTGCAGACGGTGCGGCGTCTGCACGGGGGCACCGCACCGGAATGGCTGGATGGCCTTGGTCTGCTTTCGTCTCGCCTGATCGCGCCGCATGCGACGGTTGCCACCGATGACGATCTTTCCCGGTATGCTGCAAACGGCGTCACGGTCGCCCATTGCCCGCTCGTCTCGGCTCGGCATGGTTCTTCGCTCAAATCCTTCTCGAAGCTGAAGGCGATGGGCATCCGCATCGGCATGGGAACCGACACTGCGCCACCGGACATGGTGCTAAACATGTCTGTCGGCCTGATGGCGAACCGTATTGCTGAAGGGCGCGGCGATGCCGGATCGGCCGCTGAATTCTACGACGCCGCAACGATCACAGGTGCCGATGCGCTGAACCGCCCGGATCTCGGGCGGCTTGCCGTTGGCTCAAAAGCCGATATCGCAGTCTTCGACATGGCCGACCGGATGATTGCGCCGCGTATCGATCCGATCCAGACTCTCGTCTACGGCGCTACCGGACGGGTTACCCGCGCCACGATCGTCGATGGCCGCCTGTCGATGCGTGACGGGCAGGTTGCCGGTATCGATCTTGCCGCCGCACGTGAACAGGCACAGGCGCAGTTCGATGGCCTTTTCGCTCGTTATCCCGAGCGCACCTTCGGCCATCCTCCTGTCGAGACGATCTTTCCTTCAAGCTATCCGTTGCATCTCAGCCAAAGCCAGGTTGCGTCATGAACATTTCTAGCCACCCACCAGCCTCCGATGCTCTCGCGCTCGATGTTCGAGGCCTTTCGGTCGAATTCCAAACCCGAAAAGGGGTGCTCACCGCACTCTCGGAGGTTTCTCTGACCATCCGTCGCGGCGAAATTCTCGGAGTCGTCGGCGAATCCGGCGCAGGTAAGTCGATGACTGGCATGGCCGTACTCGGTCTGCTCGAACCGCCCGGCCGTGTGGCTTCCGGCGAAATCCGTATCGGCGGCAAGCGCACGGACAATCTCAGCGAAGCGGACATGGCGTCGATCCGCGGCAGCATGGTCGGGGCGATCTTTCAGGATCCGCTCACCTCGCTGAACCCGCTGTTCTCCGTCGGCCAGCAACTTACCGAGACCATCCGGTTGCATTTCAGCCTCAACCGATCGGAGGCGCGCGTCCGCGCCGTCGAACTGTTGAAACAGGTTGGCATCCCCGGCGCGGATGAGCGTGTCGATCACTATCCGCATCAGTTTTCCGGCGGCATGCGTCAGCGTGTCGTCATCGCGCTGGCGCTTGCGGGCAATCCGCAACTGATCATCGCCGATGAACCGACAACGGCGCTCGACGTCTCGATCCAAGCGCAGATTACAGCATTGCTGCGAAAACTTTGCCGCGAGCACGGCACGGGCGTCATGCTGGTGACGCACGACATGGGCGTGATTGCCGAAACCGCCGACCGCGTGGCCGTGATGTATGCAGGACGCGTCATCGAAATCGGCCCGGTCGAAGAAGTACTGAGCCGGCCGAAACATCCCTATACCCGCGGCCTGATGGGCTCGATCCCGGCACTCGGCGCGCGTGTCGAGCGTCTTGCCCAGATCGACGGTGCAATGCCGCGGCTGAATGCCATTCCGACCGGCTGCGCCTTCAATCCGCGCTGTCTTGAGGCGGGATCGCGGTGCCGGCAGGTTCGCCCGGTAATGGTTGCCGAAGGGCAGGGCGGTGTTGCCTGTCTCGTTCATGATGGAGGTGTTCAGTGAGAAGCGCAAACAACGCCCTGGAAGTCGACCAGCTCTCCCGCGTCTTTGACGTCTCCGCGCCTTGGCTGAACCGAGTGATCGACCGCAAACCAAAGCGTTACCTGCGCGCCGTGCAGGATGTCACCTTTACGGTCGAGAAGGGCAAATGCCTCGCACTTGTCGGTGAATCCGGCTGCGGCAAGTCCACGGTCGCGCGGCTGGTCACGGGGCTTTACGCGCCGAGCGAAGGCGCGATCCTTTTTGCACCTGCAGACAAGGGCAGGGGCCGCGGCAAGCCGATGGAAGCGCAGATGATCTTCCAGGATCCGCATGCGAGCCTCAATCCGCGCTGGCGTGTCGGCGATATCATCGCCGAGCCGATCCGCGAATTCGGCCTGCGCCACGGCGCAGACGTGATCGAGGCGCGCGTCTCCGAACTGCTCCGCACGGTCGGTCTTTCTGCCGATGATGCGAAACGCTATCCGCACGAGTTTTCCGGCGGACAGCGGCAGCGCATTTCGATCGCTCGGGCGCTCGCCAGCGAGCCGGAATTCCTCGTATGCGACGAGCCAACTTCGGCCCTCGACGTTTCGGTGCAGGCGCAGATCCTCAACCTGATGCGCCGCCTGCAGGACGAACTCGGTCTGACCTATCTCTTCATCAGCCATAATCTCGCGGTCGTGCGACACATGGCGGACCGGATCGCGGTCATGTATCTCGGCCGGATTGTCGAAGAAGCCGATACGGAAGCGCTTTTTGCCGATCCGCAGCATCCCTATACGCGGCTATTGCTGCAGACGATCCCGGATGTCGCGGCTCCCAATCGCGACCGGGAACTGATGGGCGGCGAACCGCCAAGCCCGCTCGATCCGCCGAAAGGCTGTGCCTTTCATCCCCGCTGTCCGATGGCAACGGATCTCTGCAGCAGGGTGGCTCCCGAGGTCCGTGCACGCAAGGGAGGCGGCATGGTTGCCTGTCACCTAGCGCCCGCCATCTGAGCTTTGAACGACAAAAAATTCAGGAAACATCCGATCATGACCACTACGATTTTCACCAATGCGCAGCTCGCCAAAGGCGGGCTGCATGACATTCATGTCGAGAACGGCCGGATAACTGGCATCCAGCCAGCCGCCGCCGCAGCCGGTTCAGGTAATGTCATCGATATTGCAGGCGATCTGCTCGTTCCGGGTTTCGTCGAGGGGCACATCCATCTGGACACCAGCTTTTACGGCGGCAAATGGGTGCCGCATCGTCCATGCACCAATGGTTTCGATGTGCATGAGCGGGTTGCCTTTCAGGCAGAGAACATGGCGAAAGCCGAGCCGATGGCCGAGCGCGCCATCAAGCAGCTGGAGCTTTGCGTTTCGCACGGCACGCTGCAAATGCGGAGCCACGTCATGGTCGATGGTTCGGTCGGGCTGAAGTCGCTTGAGACGATCTTGGCCGTGCGAGAAGAGTACCGGGATATCATCGATATCCAGCTTGTTGCCTTTCCGCAGAGCGGCATCCTGAAAAGCCCCGGCACACCGGAACTTCTCGATGAGGCGATCGGTCTCGGTGCCGACTTGATCGGCGGACTGGACCCGGCCAGTTTCGACCGCGATGTTTCCGCCCATCTCGATGTCGTCTTCGACATTGCCGAAAAGCGCGGCGTCGATGCGGATATTCATCTGCACGAAGGCGGTACGATGGGAGCCTTCACCATCGAGGAAATCTGCGCGCGGACAGAAGCGCTCGGGATGCAGGGCCATGTCTCGATCAGTCACGCCTATGGCCTTGGCGACCTGCCGCCGGATGCCGCACGCAAGATCGCCGCGAAAATTGCCAGAAGTGGTATCTCGATCATGACCAATGCGCCGGGTCATCACAGCTTTCCGCCGGTAGCACTGTTGCGTTCGGAAGGCGTCAATGTTTTCAGCGGAAGCGACAATATCCGCGATAGCTGGTGGCCCTATGGCGATGGCGACATGCTGCGCCGGGCCGAGATCATCGGTTACCGCTCCGGCTTTTTCACCGATGTCGAGCTGCAGGCCGCATTCGATATCGTCACCACGGCAGGCGCAGAAGCGCTGAGGCTCAACGGTTACGGGATCGAAGTCGGCGCCAACGCGGACTTTGTCGCCATCGCCGCCGAACATGTTGCGGAAGCGGTCGTCGGCTTCCCGGGAAATCGCAAAGTATTTAAACAAGGGCGTCTGGTGGCCGAGGGCGGCAAAATCCTGAGGCCGTAATCGAACAAGATCGCTTTCGACAGCGCTCCCTGAAGCTGCATGACGATCAAAGACGAGCAAGGAGTGTTGGGGCATGACGCGCCAATGCCTCTTGTCGGGTTTAAAGAGCTGCCAGCGCTGTGCCTTGCTGGGATTCAGCTAACGGCAGCCCATGATTTCCAATTCCATTCAACGGTGGCGTCTTCAGAATGTGCGTCGCGTCGATGATGTCGCGGCGTGTGGCCACGCGGCATCTTTCCCCGCTGGAAAAATGGCGGAAATCGCCAATCTCCAAGTTCAGAGCAGAGACCGTGACCAATCTGCGATTTCTCACAGCTTGCGAGATTGTGTCGGCTTGCAAGCCGCCGTGAATAATTCCCTTTGATTGATGAAGATTTTACGGCTCCCCCAATGCGTGCGCCAGAATATGGTCGCCACGGCTTTGACATTCGTCACGCGAGAGCGATTGAATTTGTTATCATGAAATACATTAGTGTTGACATTTAAGCATTTTTTTGCGGTATAAAGATTACAACATAAGTGGGCGGAGACATATGTTAGCCATTATCGCGGACGATCTGACCGGTGCGCTCGACTCGGCAGCGCCATTTGCCGGGCGTGGCCTGCGCACGGAAGTGGCGCTCAGCCGCGACGCAATTCTCCATATTGTCGATGACCGCCCTGATGTTCTCTCGATCAACCTCAACACGCGTGAAATCGCGCCAGATGAGGCGCGCGCTGTAACCGATGCGGTGATCGCCCTGCTGCCGAAGGGGACGCAGCTTTTCAAGAAGGTCGATTCCCGGCTCAAGGGCAATATTGTTGCCGAGCTCGACGCCACTCCCTTCGAACACGCTCTCGTTGCCCCCGCTATTCCGGAGTTTGAGCGGATCGTTGAGGAAGGGCGAGTTGAAGGCTTTGGTATCGAAACTCCAATCGTGATCGCCGATCGGCTCGGCGCCCATGCCGTCCGCACCCGTATTCCGGATACCCGCACACCGACCGATATGGATGCAGTTCTAGCGGGAGCCGAAAATGACGGCACCGATCTTTTGATCGGCGCGCGCGGCCTTGCCGATGCACTCGCCCGCCGTATGACGGCTAAGTCCGTCTCACAGACGGCAAACATTCCGCTTGGCCGGATCGCCTTCGTCATCGGCTCGCGTGACCCGATTACGCTTGCGCAAATAGCCGCTCTTCGCAGCGCACACAGTCTGAGTTACCTGCCTGCGCCTAACGGCCATCTCGAGGCAATAATAGATACAGGCTCTGACTTGACGCTGGTACAGGCGACGCCAGGCACGACGGAAACAGATCCGCAGCAGGTTTCAGAAGCTCTAGCTGATGGATTGAAACGGAATTTTTCCGATTACGACGGAACGCTGCTTCTTTCGGGAGGAGCAACAGCGGAGGCCGTGCTACGCCAGCTTGGTCTTTCGAGACTACGCCTCCATGGCGAATGCCTACCGGGTCTTGGCCTTGCCTCAGCCGGAGGGCGGTGCATCATTGCCAAATCGGGAGGCTTCGGTCATCCCGATACATTGAAACAAATAGCGGATATGGTCCTGCAAAGGGCAGGTTGAAAATGGGACTTGAAACTGGAACCGCTCGCAAGGGCCTCGCTGATATCGTTTTCGAGCGCATGCTGCGTGCCATCAAGTCCGGCGCCTACAAGCCGGACGAGCGCCTGCCGACGGAACATGATCTCGCCGCCGAATTCGAGGTGTCGCGACCGGTCATCCGTGAGGCATTGAAGCGGCTGCGTGACCAGAGCCTTATTTATTCCCGCCGCGGCGCCGGCAGCTTTGTCCGCTCCGTCGGCCTCAGAAACCCGCTCGGGTTCGGTCAGTTGGAAAACGTTGCAGATCTTCTGAACTGCTACGAATTTCGCCTGACGCTGGAGCCTGCCGCCGCAGCAGCAGCAGCTACCCGCCACGATGTCGACAGCCTGAAGGCAATCCGGCAGGCGCTGGAACTGCTGCGCGATGCCACAAACCGGCAGTCCCATCGCGAGGATGCGGACTTTCAATTCCACCTCGCGATTGCCCGCGCTGCCCAGAACAACTATTTTTCGACCGCCATGGAAGCCCTGAAGGATCACATCGCGGTCGGCATGAAGTTTCACGGCGCCTCCATCAAGCGAGAGGCATCCGGCCTGTCTCGCGTGTTTGCCGAACATGAAGCGATCGCCACTGCCATTGCCAACCGCAACGAAGATGACGCTCGACGCTTGATGCTTGAGCATCTGAAGGGGTCTCGGGAGCGATTGTTCCAGTCGTCGCATAAGTGACCGATCGATCGCCGGCGTTATAGGTTCGGATGCTAAGGTGTAGACCGCAAAAAAAGAGTGGCTGATACAGGTTCGTGCATCATCACTTTCGCGCCTTTTTCGTGTCGTTGGTTAACCCCGACACCATAGTATTTGCCGTACTCCCTGAATTTCTGTCTTGAGCCGTCGCGGCGGCTCCCTCCGCTCATCTCTACATCTTATAGAGATAGAGAAAGCGCCATCGCCTCCGACTAACCCACAGCGGCGCAAGCGTTTGGCGAATGATTCAATCACAAGCAAAATCAATGGCCATGCGTAGCGTCTGCTGAAATGCTTTGGACGCAGAGGCATAGACCGGCACCACGCGCCGCTTGTTCCACTACCTCAAGAATCCACGTCAAGGCACTAAAACCATTCGATTAAACTGGGCGTCCCGCGTGGCTGTCACTCCTGCCTTGTGCATTCCCGCGGAACAGGTTGACCAATTTGACGATTTTCAATATTATGTATGCGTTCAATATACTGAACGATCGATCAAAGGAGGAATGGTCGTGAGTGGACGCGGAGTGGAGCGTGTCTTGGATATGATCGAGTGGTTTGCGGCCTCACCGGAGGGCGCGAGCCTTTCGGAGATTGCGGCTGCGCTCGCCATGCCCAAGTCGAGCGCGCTCCTGATGCTGCAATCACTGACGGAGCGCGGTTACATCCATCGCCTTGGTAGTGGCGAATATCAGCTGCTCAGGCTTCCCGGCGAGATCTCTCAAGATGGCCGTAACTACGGTGCCCTGATCGCTCTGGTCTCGTCTTATCTGTCCCAGGCGGTTGAGCAGACCGGCGAGAGCGGCTTTATCGCGGTGCTGGAAGGTCAGTCGATCCGCTATCTCAACAAGGTCCTGCCGAAACGCGAAATCCTCTATGATCGCGATATTGTGCCGACACGTCCGGCACATAAAGTCGCAAGCGGCGTGGTTCTGCTGGCTGCCGGCTCTGATACGGATATCGAAGCTTACGCCGCATCGGTCTCCCTTTCCGAGGCCGAACACTCCAAACTTCTGGATGCTGTCTCGAGCGCCCGGATATCCGGCTTTTATCTCAACGCCATGGGTGTTGTCGAAGGCGCAGCAGGCGCGGCCGCTCCGATCATCGGAGCCAATGGCAAGGCGATTGCTGCATTCAATATTTCCGGCCCGCAGGGCCGGTTCATCTCAAATTCCGACCGCATTTCCGACGTGGTCCGGGAAACTGCCGTCGCGATCAGTGAGGAGCTGGCGCGCCGCGGTCGTCGTCTATCCAAAGGGAGGTAAGGAATGAAACTCGTCACTCTATCGGCTATCGCCGGGTTGTTTGCCGGCGTTGCCGGTTTTGCCCAGGCACAGGAACTACCGGCCGGATATCCGGCCGATTACTCGAAGATCATCGAAGGTTCGCGCTCTGAAAAGGGCCTGATGATCTATTCGAACATGGCCGACAACAACTGGCAGCCGATCATCAAGGGGTTTAACGCCAAATACCCATGGGTGAAGATCGAGACCGTCGATTTGGGTTCCGGCACCGTGCATTCGCGTTGGGAGGCCGAAAAGGGATCAAGCTCGCGCACGGCCGACGTGCTGGTATCGGGTGCGAACGACCGCTGGGCTTCCTACGGCAAGGACGGCCTGATGGAAGACTACAAGAGCCCGGAAATCGACAAACTGCCGGATTTTGCCCACCCCTATCCGGGCGTGAACGTGCTGTCGACCGATCCGCTGGTCATCACCTATAACGCAGCACTTCTGACGGAAGAGCAGCGGCCGAAGGGTTTTGCCTCGCTGGTAGAAGCAGCGACAGCAGATCCGGACTCTTTCAAGGGCAAGATCACCACCTATGATGCGGCTCGCAACAGCTTCGGTCTCGCCGGCTGGTGGGCCTATATGGACAAGAAAGGTGATGAAGGCTGGGCGGGTCTCCGCAAGATCGGTCCTCTGATCCGTGGCGAAACTTCCGGCGGCCCGATGAACGAGAAGATCGCCACCGGCGAATATCTGATGGGCATTGCCGTTTCCGGCATCACCATTTTCCCGCGCCTGGAGCAGCCGGGCGGAGAAATCCTCGGCTTCGCCTTTCCCGATGACGGCACGATCATGATGCTGCGTGGCATGGGCATTCCGAAGGGCGCTGCCAACCCGAACTCGGCAAAACTCTTCGTCGATTATGCGCTGAGCCAGGACGGCCAGACCCAGGTCGGCAAGGGCGGTCTTGTTCCCTATCGTGAAGACGTGCCGGAAGACCAGGTTCGCTACACGTTCCAGAAGATCAGCGAAATCGTCGGCAAAGACAATGTTATTACCGCTGGATTCGACCAGCGCCTGATTACCGAAGCCGGTCCCTTCGTCGAGAAGTGGAATGCGGCAATCGCCGGCAAATAAGCCGAGCCGAAGGGCTGGCCGCTATCACCCGTATACAGCCGGCCCTTCCACCAACACTGACAGGAAAATTCGATGACGGATATCAGCCACCCCGGCGCGGCCGGAAGGGGGATAGACCGATCGCGTGCGATCTACTGGGGCGTTGCGGCGCTGACGACGATCCTCGTATTTGGTCCGATCACCCCGATCATCTTCCAGGCCTTCCTCGACAAGCCGCTCTATGACGACACGGCGGTCGTGACGGTCGGCAATTTCAGCCGCTTGTTCAGCGAACCCGGCATGGCCGGCGTGTTCTTCAACACGCTCTATTTTGGCGCGCTGACTATGGTTGTCGCCCAGGTTTTCGGTGCCGTCATGGCGGTTCTTGTCGGACGCACCAATCTGCCTGGCCGCAAATGGCTGGGCGAGATCTTCATCTGGCCGCTATTCGTCTCGAACCTCGTCATCGCCTTCGGCTGGTTCACCATGTACGGCCCGTCGGGCTTCATGACTCTGGCGGCCAAAACCTATCTCGGCGGCGCGCCGTGGAACCTCTACAGCGTCACGGGCATGGGTATCGTCGCAGGCCTGAGCCAAGCTCCCCTGACTTACCTGATGTGCCTTGCCGCCGTCACCAAGGCCGACCCGCTGCTCGAAGACGCGGCGCGCTCGACCGGCGCGGGTCCGTTCCGGGCGTTGTTCTCGGTCACCATTCCGATGATCCGTCCCGCCATCATCTATTCGGCGGTATTGAACTTCGTCGTCGGCATCGAGATGCTGGCTATCCCGTTGCTCTTCGGCGGCCCGTCCGGCATCCAGACGGTCACGACTTTCCTTTATAACGCCGGCATCAACGCCGCGGTGCGCCCGGAATACGGTATCGTCGGCGCAGCCGCCGTGATCCTGCTGATCGTGGTCGCCTTCCTAGTCTGGCTGCAGGGTTTTCTGATGAAGGGCGCCGGCCGCTTCGTCACCGTGCGCGGCAAAGCGAGCCGTCCTTCGACGCTCGATCTCGGTGCCTGGCGCTGGCCCGCCTTCCTGTTCGTCTTCGCTTTCGCCTTCTTGACGATCATCTCGATCTTCGGTGGGATCTTCATGCGCTCGGCGGTGAGTTTCCTCACCCCGCTCATTCCGTTCTGGAAGGTTTTGACGACGGCGAATTTCGAGCATGTTCTCGGATCTGCCAATTATGTCCGCTCGATCGTAAATTCCGTTCTGGTGGCGACGATCGGGGCCGCGATCGGCACGTTCTTCATTCTTGTGATTGCACTCGTCGCCCGTCGTTCGGACTTCCGCCACAGCCGGACGCTCGAATATATCGCTCTCTTTCCCCGCGCGCTGCCGGGCATCATTGCCGGTCTCGGTTTCTTCTATGCGGTGATCTGGCTTCCCGGAGCCGACATCATCCGCGGCACGATCGCCGTGCTGATCCTCGCCTTCATGATCCGCTATATTCCGGTCGGTTTTGGCGCGATTGCCCCGGCACTCGCCCAGGTCGGCGAGGAACTCGACCGTGGTGCGCGCATCTCGGGCGCCGACTGGTGGACGACGGTGACGCGCATCATCGTACCGATCCTGAAACCCGCATTATTCAGCTGTTACGCGCTGCTCTTCATCCATTTCTTTAAGGAATATGTGACGGCGGCCTTCCTCTATCAGCCCGGGTCCGAGATCATCGGCACCACCATGCTGCAGCTTGTCGCCCAAGGCGATAACGGCCCGGTCTCCGCCCTCGCAACCATTCAAGTCGTCATCACCGCCGCGTTCGTCATCCTCGCTCGCCGCGTCATGGGAGCCAAAATCTATGGCTGATCTCGTCCTTCAGAACCTTACCATCAAATACGGCTCGGTTACCGCCGTCGACAATCTCAACATCCATGTCGCATCCGGCGAATTCCTGACGCTGCTCGGGCCCTCCGGCTGCGGCAAGTCGACCTCGCTGTTTGCTGTCGCAGGTCTCAACCACGCGACATCCGGCACGATCCGCGTCGGCGATCGGGTCCTGTTCGACGGCAATCCGAACAACACCGTGCCGCCGGAAAAGCGCAATATCGGCCTCGTATTCCAGTCCTATGCGCTGTGGCCGCACAAGACGGTGGCGGAAAACCTCGCATTCCCGCTCACACTCCGCAAGATCGGTAGAGCGGAACGCGACGAGCGGATCAAGGAAGCGCTCGGTCTCGTGGAAATGCTGCCCTACGCGGATCGCTATCCATTCGAACTCTCCGGCGGCCAGCAGCAGCGCGTGGCGCTTGCCCGTGCGCTCGTCTACCGCCCACCGCTTCTGCTGCTGGACGAACCGCTGTCGAACCTCGATGCGAAACTGCGTGAACGTGCTCGCGTCTGGCTGCGCGAGTTGCAGGAACGACTGAACGTCACGACCATCTACGTGACCCACGATCAGGCCGAGGCGCTTGCCGTCTCCGACCGGATCGCGGTGATGAGCATGGGCCGCATGCGCCAGCTCGGCACGCCGCGCGAGATCTACGAGAGCCCGGCTGACAGTTTCGTCGCCGACTTCATCGGCTCGTCCAACTTCTTCGACGGTACGATGGTCGAAAGCGGCACGGACAAGGCTCGCATCCGCCTTGCCGATGGCAGCGAGATTGTCACGCCGCCGGGGCCAGCCGCCACAGATGGTTCCGTCGTCGTCGCCATCCGCCCGGAAAAGATCGAACTTTCCAGCTCAACCGGTCCGAACACGATGCGGGTATCGATCGATCAGCGGACCTATCTCGGCTCCGTCTGGCAATATGCCGTGCGTTCCGGCTCGATCGAGTTCCGCATCCAGACCCCGGCGGAACTGAAAGAGGATTCGATTCTCGTGCGCATTCCTCAGGAACACTGCGCTGTCTTTCCCGACAAGCCCGGTGCGAATTGAGGCGATCAATGGAAGAGAAAAAGAAAACAGTTCGTTTTGAAGCCGACCGAAAGGGACCGCTGCACGGTATTCGCGTCATCGACTTGAGCCGTGTCGTTGCCGGTAACATGCTGTCCCTGCAGCTCGGCGACTTTGGTGCCGATGTCGTGAAAATAGAGCCGCCGCAGGGTGACGCTTTGCGCGAATGGCGTGATAACGGCCATTCGTTGCACTGGAAGACCTATGGCAGGAACAAGCGCTCGATCGCACTCAACCTGCGTCAACCAAAGGCTCTGGAAGCGCTGAAGAGGCTGCTCGAAAAGGCGGACGTCTTCATCGAGAACTTTCGCCCCGGCACGCTGGAGGAAATGGGGCTTTCGCCCGAAAGTCTGCTGGAACTCAATCCACGACTGATCATCGTCAGGATCTCAGGCTTCGGCCAGACCGGGCCTTATGCCAAGCTCCCCGGCTTCGGCACGCTGGTCGAAGCGATGAGCGGCTTTGCATCGCGCACGGGTTTCCCCGATCGCGAGCCAGTGCTGCCGCCCTTGGCTTTGGCCGACATGATCTCTGGTCTGACCGGTGCGAATGCCGTGATGATGGCGCTGTTTGCGCGCGAACGCGGCGATGCCGCAGGCCAGGTTATCGACTTGTCGCTGCTGGAACCGATCTTCGCGTCGCTTGGGCCTGAAGCCTCGATCTACAGCGTCACAGGCAAGGTCAAACAGAGGTCCGGCTCTGGTTCCAACACAGTTTCGCCACGCAATGTCTATCTGTGCAGCGACGGCAAATATGTGGCGCTGTCCGGCTCCACCCAGGTTATCGCGATGCGTATCTTCGACATCGTCGGTCGGCCCGACATGAAGGACGATCCGCGCTTCTCGACCAACATGGAACGCGTCAGACATCGCGAACTCGTGGATGAAGCACTCGGCGCCTGGTTCGTGACCCGCACACGCGACGATGCACTGGCGGCCATGCGCGCGGCTGGCGCAACCGTCGGCCCGGTCTACGACATCGCCGATATCAGCACCGACCGGCATTTTGCCGAGCGCGAAATCGTCGTGGATGTAGAGGATGCCGATCTTGGCAGTATTCCGCAGCACAACATCTTCCCACGCTTTTCCGCAACGCCCGGCGTCTTCCGCCATCCGGCCCCGAATGTGGGTGAGCACACGGAAGCGATCCTTTCCGAAATCGGTATGACCCCGGATGAGTTGGAGGGCGATGAATGATCTCTTCGCTTCTCTATGTTCCTGGCAATGCGCCCCGTTTTCTCGAAAAGGCCGGGCAGCGCGGCGCCGATGTTGTCATTATCGATCTCGAGGATGCCGTTCCAGAAGGTGCCAAGACCGAGGCGCGCGAGGGATTGGCGAAATGGGTGCCGGAGGTCAGGCAGTCCGGTTGTCAGGTTTTCGTGCGCGTCAATCAGTCCGACCGTCTCATCGAGGATTCTGTTGCGGCGACACTTGCCGGAGCCGATGCGCTCTACATTCCGAAAGTGGACAGCGCGGACATTCTCGTGCGTCTGGCCGAGGCGCTTGCACCGTATGAAACGGACCGCTCTCCGGTCGGCTTCGTGCCGCTGATCGAGGAGATGAAGGGCCTGTTCGACGTCCGTGCGATCGCGCAAGGCCCGCGGGTGTTCGCGCTGACTTCAGGCGGCGAGGACCTCGCGACGGCGATGGGAGCAAAGCCCACACCGGAAGTGCTGCGCTATCCGAAACTGATGATCCATTATGCCGCGAAGGAAGCAGGCATCCTGTCTTTTGGCATGCTGAGGACCACCGTTGATTTTGCCGATAAGGATGCTCTTCGCTCTGCTGCGATCGAGGCTCGCGATTTCGGTTTCGACGGCGCCACCTGCATTCACCCCTCGGCCGTGCCGATACTCAACGAATGCTTTGCTCCAAGCCCCGAAGAGATTGCCTGGGCGCAGAAAGTCGTTTCAGCCAATGCCGCAGAGGCAGCTGCAGGGCGGGGGGCCTTCATGCTGGACGGCAAGTTCATCGATGCACCGATCGTGACGCGTGCCGAACACCTACTTCAGCGATTTGAGAAAGGGCGGGCCACCTTATGACCCCACTTGTGATCGACGACATCATCCAGGGTGCGGAGCACGGTAAACGTGGCCGTCGCATCCTTGTGAGTCATAACAAGATTGCCGAAAAGGCAATCCGGCTGTTAAACAGCCACGACATCGACGTGTTTTTCTCACCGCCCTATGACCCATCGGACGTGGTGGCCAAGCGGGCAGCCGATCTGAAGATCGACGGGTTGATGGTGCGCCAGGGACGCATCACACAAGAGGTGATTTCCGCATCGCCCAATCTCAAGGTTATCGCCAAGCACGGCGTCGGCGTCGACAATGTCGACATCGCAGCCGCCGCAAAGCTCGGCATTCCGGTATTGCGTGCGATGGGGTCGAACTCCCGCGCCGTCGCCGAACACACGATCGCGTTGGCGCTCAGCCTGATCAAGGAAGTGCTACCGCTCGACCGGGCGGTGAAAGGCGGCGAATGGCCGAAGCCAACCTTTACCGGCAAGGATTTCTTAGGCGCTACGATCGGTCTCGTCGGATATGGCGGAATTGGCCGCGAGACGGCGCGCATGGCCGAAGCCCTCGGCATGGAGGTCGTCGTTTACGATCCTTTCGCACCGGGTGCGGCAGAGACGGACGGCTTTGCCTCGGCCGAAGATATTGACGCCATGCTGCCATCGCTTGACGTCTTGAGTATCCATTGCCCGCTGACAGCAGCAACCCGCGACCTGATCAATGCGCGCCGGCTTGGCCTGATGAAGAAATCGGCCGTGCTCGTCAACACCGCCCGTGGCGGAATCATCAACGAGGCGGACCTGGCGCAGGCGCTTGCGGCGGGCACTGTGGCGGGGGCCGCTCTCGACAGTTTTGCAACCGAGCCGCCTGCGGCAGACAGCCCGCTCTGGGCTCTGAACACTCTGATCGCGACACCGCATATCGGCGGCGTGACCCACGGCTCTGCCGATGCGATGGCGGTGATCGCCGCCCAGCACATCATCAGCGTTCTCGACGGCAATGCGCCGGATGAACGCTCAGTCGCCCGTCCAACCGAGCTCTCTGCCTGAGGTATCCATGACTTACGGATTTCGCGTCAAACTGAACTGGGATCGTATTGAAAAGGCGCAGGTGGAGGCGTTTCGCAACCTTCCTGTCGCCAATGTCAGTGATGCCATGTCGCGCATCTGCGCATTGGGCGACCGGATGAGACCGATGCACCGCTCTGGCAATCTGGCCGGCCCGGCACTCACGGTGCGCTCGCGTCCCGGCGACAATCTGATGCTGCACAAGGCGATCGACATGGCACGCCCGGGCGACGTCATCGTCATTGATGCTGCCGGTGAAACGGCGAATTCGCTGATGGGCGAGTTGATGCTCGCGCACGCCATTCGTCGCGGCGTGGCCGGGTTCGTCATGAACGGTGCGATCCGCGACGCTGAAGCATTTATCGAACGCAACGTCCCGGTGTTCGCTGTCGGCGTAACCCATCGCGGTCCCTACCGGACCGGACCGGGTGAAATCGGCCTGCCGATCGCCATCAACGGCACGGTGATCGAGCCGGGCGACCTGATCCTCGGCGACCTTGACGGCGTTCTCTGTGTGCCGAAAGCGGATGCTGCGGATATCTTCAAGGCCGCGACCAAGAAGCATGAGGCTGAGACGAAACAGATGGCCGAGACGGAAGCCGGCACAGTCAACCGCGAATGGGTCGACAAAGCTTTGCGCGAGGCGGGCTGCGAGTTCATCGATTGAGCTGAATGCATAAGCCCTCCACCCGGCCTGACGGTCGGGTGGAGCTTCTTTAAATGACGATCAGCCGATTGCCATCAGGCTGGCATTGCCGCCGGCGGCCGTGGTGTTGATGGAGGTCGAAATCTCTTCCAGCAGCCAGTTCAGGCAATAGACTTCCGCATCAGCAGCAAGCTCCTCGGACGAAGCAGCTTGAACGAGAATGAGTGGTCCCGGCAGAGCTGCAACCGTCTTCGTGACCTCGACCAGGCGTTCGCCATCAGCTTCGATCAGAGCACCGGCAAAAGGCGCATCCTTAGCCCAATCTTCGCTCCAACTGATGCGGGCAGCGACGCTTGCCGGGAGATCGGCAAGCGTCGTCTTGAGATCTGATGCGGCATCGATCGCGACCTCGTTGCCGGTGGCAAGTGCTGCCGTGAGTTGGCGATAGAGTCCGACTTCCGTTTGCGGCACGAGCAGAATGCGGCCGCGTGGATGAAGCGCGTAGATATTGCGTTCACCGACCGGGCCGGCGAGGTCGGTCTGCAGGCCGAGCGCGGAGACCGCGCCTGTCTCGCGAGCATCCTGTGCCAACCTGTTGCGGCCGCGCTGGCCGAGCCAGCGAGCGAAATCCGTCAGCGCCGGATCGGTATGCACTGAACTGTGACGCGGTGGAACCGGGGCCTTTTCGACCAGACGACCGAGATAAAGTGGGCCACCGGCCTTCGGGCCTGTGCCGGAGAGACCACGACCGCCAAAGGGCTGTACACCGACCACTGCACCGATAACGTTGCGGTTCACATAGATATTGCCGACCCGGATGAGACCAGTCACCTGCGCAATCGTTTCATCGAGACGGGTGTGCAGTCCAAACGTCAGGCCGTAGCCGGTTCCGTTGATATCCTCAATCAACCGCTCCAGATCATCACGCTTGTAGCGTACGACATGCAGAACCGGGCCGAAGACCTCGCGTTGAAGGTCTTTCAGCGATGCGATCTCGATGATCGTCGGAGCGACAAATGTGCCGTTTTCCGTCCCGGGGCCGAGCGGCAATTGCTCGACCTTGCGGCCCAGCGTGCTCATGGCTTCGATATGCTTGTCGATATTCCCTTTGGCTTCAACGGTGATGACCGGACCGATATCGATCTTGAGCGCATCGGTGCGCCCGATCGAAAGCTCCTTCAAGGCGCCCTTGAGCATGGAAAGGATTCGATCGGCAACATCTTCCTGCAGGCAGAGAACGCGCAGCGCCGAGCAGCGCTGGCCGGCGCTGTCGAAGGCGGAGGCTATGACATCAAAGACGACCTGTTCCGCAAGCGCCGAGGAATCGACGATCATGGCATTCTGGCCGCCGGTTTCGGCGATCAGCGGGATAGGCTTGCCGTTCGGAAGAAGACGGCCGGCAAGTTCCGCCTGGATGAGGCGCGCGACTTCCGTGGAGCCCGTGAACATGACGCCGCTGGTTTCTCGTGCCGCGACGAGGGCGGCGCCGATACGACCGTCACCCGGAAGCAGTTGCAGCGCATTGGCGGGAATGCCGGCCTCGTGCAGAATGCGGACGCCCTGCGCGGCGATGAGCGGGGTTTCCTCAGCAGGTTTTGCAAGCACCGGGTTGCCTGCGACAAGTGCTGCCGCAATCTGGCCTGTGAAGATAGCCAGCGGGAAATTCCATGGGCTGATGCAGACGACAGGACCGAGGGGACCATGCCCCGGGCCGAGCGTGCGGCGCGCCTGCTCTGCATAATATCGCAGGAAATCGATCGCCTCACGAACCTCGGCAATCGCGTTCGGCATGGATTTTCCTGCCTCACGCATGATGAGGCCGAGCAGATCCGGCATTTCCGTCTGCATGATATCGGCAGCACGCTCCAGGCAAGCGGCGCGGTCGGCGGGAGCGGTGGCAGCCCAGCCTGCAGCCGCATTCCTTGCTGTCGTCATCGCTGACGCTACGCCCGTTTCCGAGATCTCGGTGACGGTGCCAACCAGATCACGTCGGTCGCCGGGGTTAAGTACCGGACGGCTGGAGCCTGCGGTTTCGGCAGCCGGAGTGGCGGTCCATTCGCGCGTTGCAGAGGCTTTCAGCGATGCGGAAATCTCTGCCAGCACCGTTTCGTTGGAGAGATCGAGACCGGATGAGTTGCGGCGAGCACCATAGAGATCGCGGGGCAGGGCGATCTGATCGTGGCGGGCGCCGATCTCGGCCATGCCGCGCACCACGTCGACCGGGTCTATGACCAGTTCATCGATAGACACGCCCTTGTCGCCGATGCGGTTGACGAAGGAGGAATTGGCACCGTTTTCCAGAAGACGGCGGACCAGATAGGCGAGCAGCGTCTCATGCGTTCCCACGGGCGCATAGATGCGAGCCGGACGTCCGAGCTTAGACGCACCGACGACCTCGTCATAAAGCGGCTCACCCATGCCGTGCAGGCACTGGAATTCGTATTGGCCGCTTTTGAACTCCGGCCCGGCAAGATGATAGATCGTCGCCAGCGTCTGAGCGTTATGGGTGGCAAATTGCGGGAACACGGCATCGGTTGCCGCCAAGAGCTTGCGTGCGCAGGCGATATACGAGACGTCGGTGTGAACTTTGCGTGTGAAGACCGGGAAGTCCTCCAAGCCATCGACCTGGGCGCGCTTGATCTCCGCATCCCAGTAGGCGCCCTTTACGAGACGCACCATGATGCGACGGGCGTTGCGGCGAGCGAGATCGATGATGAAATCGAGCACCGCGGGGCAACGCTTGCCATAGGCTTGGACGACAAAGCCCATACCCTCCCAGCCGGCGAGATCCGGATCTTCGCAAAGGCTCTGCAAAAGATCGAGCGACAGTTCGAGCCGGTCGGCCTCCTCGGCATCGATATTAAGTCCGATATTGTACTTTTTTGCCAAGGCGGAGAGAGCCTTCACCTTCGGCAGGAGTTCGCTCATGACGCGATCGGCCTGGGCGCGGACGTAACGCGGATGCAGCGCCGACAGCTTTATGGAAATACCGGGGCCGTCATAGATGCCACGACCGGCGGAAGCGAGGCCGATCGCGTGGATCGCCGTTTCGTAATCCCTGTAATAGCGTTCGGCATCCGCAGCCGTCGTCGCAGCTTCGCCCAGCATGTCATAGGAATAGCGGAAACCGCGTTCTTCCAGCGGGCGGGCGCGCTTCAGCGCTTCGGCGATCGTTTCGCCGGTGACGAACTGCTCGCCCATCATGCGCATCGCCATATCGACGCCGCGGCGGATGACAGGCTCGCCGCAGCGAGCGATCAGTCGTGTGAGTGCGGCGGAAAGGCTGCGGCCATCGACCGTGTTGGTGAGCTTGCCGGTAACGACGAGGCCCCAGGTGGCGGCATTGACGAAAAGCGAACGGCCGCCGCCGACATGAGACTTCCAGTTGCCATCCGCAATCTTGTCGCGGATCAGCGCATCGCGGGTTGCGGTATCGGGAATGCGCAACAACGCCTCGGCAAGGCACATGAGGGCAACGCCCTCCTGGCTCGACAGCGAGTATTCATGCACCAGTCCCTCTACGCCAGTACCCTTGTGCTTGGCGCGCAGTGCCTTGATCAGCTGGCTCGTCGTTAAGCGAATATCACGTCGCATCTCCTCCGGCAGGCTCGCCTGCTCCAGAAGTGATGCGACGGTTTCGCTCTCCGGCTTGCGATAGGCCGCTGTGATGGCGCGGCGCAGTTCGCTCTGCTGGCGCAGCGCAGGCGCGAAATCTTCAAACACCGGGACTGCTTCAATGGTCGTATTGATGGGATGAGGGTTCGTCATGGCTGTTCCCGGTTGTCGGAGGAGTGTCAACAAGTCGCGGAAGATAACATGGTCATAATTTTCGAGTTGCCCAGTTTTCAGCCATATTCTATTCGTTTTG
Source organism: Neorhizobium sp. UBA3556 (assembly GCA_002376235.1). Lineage (GTDB taxonomy): Bacteria > Pseudomonadota > Alphaproteobacteria > Rhizobiales > Rhizobiaceae > Neorhizobium. Next base: position 215,385 of record DFNX01000017.1, read on the forward strand.
CCTAAATATTTTTGGAAATAGCATCGAAAAGAAGGCACAGGGAACGATGGCTAGTGATTTGGACCAGTTCGACAAGAAAATCATGCAGGAACTATCAGGCGATGGACGATTGTCGGTCACCGAGCTCGCCAGCCGGATCGGTCTTTCCAAAACACCCTGCCAGTTGCGCCTGCGCCGATTGATCGATGAGGGCTATATCGAAGGCTTCAGGGCGATTCTAAGTTCCCAGAAACTCGGCCTCGATCACATAGCCTTCGTCGAGGTGAAACTCAGCGACACCCGCGAGGAAGCGCTGAAAAGGTTCAACGATGCGGCCCGAAAAATCAGGGAAATCGAAGGCTGCCATATGATCGCAGGGCGCTTCGACTATCTGCTGAAGGTCCGCACCAGAGATATCAAACGATATAGGATCGTTCTTGGCGAGAAGATTTCAAATCTTCCTTTCGTCGCCAGCACATCGACAAACGTGGTAATGCAGACGGTAAAGGAAGACAGTCCGCAACTCATGGCATCGCCGGAATAGCCGTGGAAGATGCGCCTTCAGACGATCACAGATGATCGATAATATCCCCGTCCAAAGCATCTATACCGAGGCAGATGAGAACCAGACAGAAGACCGCCACCAGATATTTTGCCGAATGCGTACGAAATGAAGCCGCACGCTTGGCCTGGAGCGCCACGCCCAGCATCGCATTAGCCTTATCGATATCATTGTCCATCGCGTGAGCGAGTATTTCGTCTGCGATATCTCTGTCGCTTTTCATCCGAATGATCCTTTGCCAGAAGCGTGCGTTTAATCGCGTTTCCTGACATTGAGCTGAAGAACCGTTACACACCCATACCGATCAAGGATGACACATTGATGCCGGCCGTTTCCCCTTGAGCACGTATTTGTGCATGCAAGCGTGCGCGATAGCGCCGGAGCTTTGCACGATTGAACAGGTTGCTCATCGCATTAAGACCGAGAGGCGACTTTTCTCCTGTTCCATCGACACAAATGACCCGGGGAGTACCGTCCTGTGCGTCGCTCCAGACGAAATTGCCCAGATTGCAATCCATCAAGACGATGTGAAAGCGGCTTGCTTCGCGAAAAAACTCGTTGAGAGCATCCAGGTGTTTCTGCTCGAAACGGCGCTCCTGAATAAGCCGGCGGAGAGTAGGCGCCAGCGATCCGTCTCGAGACGCCACCCTTTCGACAATCATGCCAAGGCCTTGGCTAGTCTGGACAAACCCGAAAATCTTCGCGATGGGCAGGTCCTTGCGTCCGCCTGCGAACTTGCGCGCCAGATTGAGGTACTCCTCCAGTTCCCGCCGGAACACCATATATGCGCCAAAGCGCCGCCATTTCTTGAAGAAGAAAAGCCTGGATTTTACCTTGCGGTTGCCTCCCTCAGTCTGTGCGGAGGGCTTTATGGTCTTGATGAGGATGTCCGGGTACATCTTGTTCTCGAACAGATTTCGCGAGGCGCCGTGCCCGGCAAGCCTCCATTGATCGAGATCCACAAAATTCAGGACAAACTGAGACATCTTTATTCCATAATCAAACGTGCTCGATCCAACATCCCAAGCTGTTTGGCACTCGTTATATAATCTGGATTGGTCATGACAACACTGTCTGCTATTTTGGATTAATCGCCCTCGCGTTTCCAGTCACATTCAACGAAACGTTACCTGTCGGGCAGCTTTGCTGCGAATTTTGCGCTCCGGCGTTGCTTTACATCGCCTCTGTCCTGAAATTTCGTCCGCCTGTTACCTCCGGATCGGTTTGCCTCCATTTTCGTTTTCATCTAGAATGAAGAAAAACGAAAGCTGAGGGGCGATGCACTTATCAAGTCGGCAGGAAGAGATTCTGGCGATCGCCAAGGAACAGGGCAAGGTGCTGGTCGAGGATCTCGCCAGCCATTTCCAGGTGACGCCACAGACGATTCGCAAAGATCTGAACGATCTCTGTGATGGTAGAGTTCTGAGCCGCATTCATGGCGGGGCGGTGTTTCCGAATGGAAACGAGAATGTAAAATACGAAGCGCGCCGCTCAATGGCAGCCGATGAAAAACAGGCGATCGGCAAGGCCGCTGCCGAGATCATTCCCGACAATTCCTCGCTGTTCATCAATATCGGAACGACGACGGAAGCGGTCGGCGACGCGCTGGTGGATCACCGCGAACTGATGGTGATCACCAACAACATCAATGTTGCCAACAGATTACGGGTCTTTCCGTCCATCGAAGTCATCATCGCGGGCGGTGTTGTCCGCGGCTCCGACGGTGGCATTGTAGGCGAGGCGGCTGTTGACTTCATTCGTCAATTCAAAGTCGATTACGCCGTCATCGGCGTGTCGGCCATCGACGCGGATGGCGCGCTTCTCGATTTCGACTTTCGCGAAGTGAAGGTGGCGCAGGCGATCATCGCCAATGCGCGACACGTCATCCTCGTCTCCGATGCTTCGAAATTCGAGCGCACAGCGCCTGTTCGCATGGGGCATGTTTCGCAGGTGCACACATTCATTACTGACCATTGTCCATTACAGGAGATCCGAAAGATATGCGCTGAGAGCGAGGTTCGCCTAGTGGAAACGGGTTAATCCAGAATCATTATTGCCTTCTATCAATCTTCATTTGACATTCGTTTTTCTTTCATTTTAGACTGATATAAGTTTCGCAACTGCGTAATTTTGTGCAATGCGAAAGCGAATGGGGCCATAGCAAGGCAATGTCAGGCGATACGGTTTTCGATCTTTTCGTGATTGGCGGCGGCATCAACGGATGCGGCATCGCACGTGATGCCGCGGGCCGGGGGTATTCGGTTGCGCTTGCGGAAATGAACGATTTCGCCTCCGGCACATCTTCCGGCGCCACCAAGCTCATTCACGGCGGCCTTCGTTATCTGGAGCATTATGAATTCCGTCTGGTGCGCGAGGCGCTGATGGAGCGTGAAGTGCTGTGGGCCATGGCGCCACACGTGATCTGGCCGCTGCGTTTCGTGCTGCCCTATCAGAAGGGCGGCGTGCGCCCGGCTTGGCTGATCCGTCTCGGCTTGTTCCTCTATGACAATCTCGGCGGCCGCAAACTTCTGCCCGCAACGAAGACGCTCGATCTGAAGACGGATCCGGCCGGGAAGCCGTTGAAACCGGTCTTTGGCAAGGCTTTCGAATATTCCGATGGCTGGGTGGATGATGCCCGCATGGTTGTGCTGAACGCGCGCGACGCGGCGAACAAGGGCGCTATGATCATGAGCCGTGCCAAAGTCGTTTCCGCCCGGCGCGAGAACGGCGTCTGGTTGATCGAAGTTCGAAATGAGACTTCAGGCATCACGACAAGCCATCGGGCAAGAATGCTGGTCAATGCCGGCGGCCCCTGGGTGGATCATGTGCTTTCGGGTGCGGTTGGCCGCAACAATGTCCATAATGTCCGTCTCGTTCAGGGTAGCCACATCATCGTGCGGAAAAAGTTCGAGGATGTCCGAGCCTATTTCTTCCAAAACCCCGACAACCGCATTTTTTTCGCCATTCCCTACGAGCAGGATTTCACCCTGATCGGCACTACGGATCGTGATTTTCCAGGCGATCCGAAGGACGTTAGGATCAGCGCGGAGGAGATCGGCTATCTCTGCCAGGCGGCGAGCGAATATTTTGCCGAACCAGTGACGACGGACGATATCGTCTGGACCTATTCGGCCGTACGCCCGCTTTATGACGATGGTGCATCGAAAGCGCAGGAAGCGACTCGCGATTACGTGTTGAAGATGGACGATGCCGATGGAGCGCCGCTGCTCAACGTCTTTGGCGGCAAGTTGACAACCTATCGGCGTCTCTCGGAACATGCCTTGGAGAAGATCGGTGAGGCGATCGGCGGGAAGGGCGGTCCGTGGACGGGCAAGAGCCACCTGCCGGGCGGCGATTTTCCTGTTACGGGCGCATCGGAAGAGGAACGCCGGCTGATCTCGGCCTATCCGTTCCTTACGCATCGCCACGCGAGCCGGATGATCAAATGCTATGGCACCGATGCCAGAGCGATATTGGGAGACGCCAAGTCCGTGGAAGGGCTTGGCCGGCATTTCGGTGGGTCGCTTTACGAGGCGGAAGTCCGCTGGTCTATCGAAAAGGAATGGGCGCAAACGGCTGAGGATGTGCTGTGGCGCCGCACCAAACAGGGATTGTTCCTGACGGCCGAGGAGGCCCGGGGGTTGGAGGAATACATGGCGGGAGTTCGCCGGGCCGCCTGAGGCCCTGAAACAGAACCGCCTATTGCCAGAGGGTTGGGAGGCCCGAGGTATATATGCTGGAATTGCGCAACGTGTCGAAGGCGGTGGCGGGCGAATATCACATTCGCCCGACCGACCTGACATTAAAGCGGGGAACGCTGAACGTCCTGCTCGGGCCGACGCTTGCCGGCAAGACGTCGCTGATGCGGCTGATGGCCGGGCTCGACAAGCCGACCGAGGGTTCGGTGTTTTTCGATGGCGCTGATGTGACCGGCATGCCGGTGCAAAAGCGCAATGTCGCGATGGTCTACCAGCAGTTCATCAATTATCCGGCGCTGACCGTGTATGAAAATATCGCCTCGCCGATGCGCATTGCCGGCAAGGATGCCGCCGTCATCGACCGCGAGGTGAGGAAGGCCGCCGACCTCCTCAAGCTTTCCCCCTATCTCGATCGCACCCCGCTCAATCTTTCCGGCGGCCAGCAGCAGCGCACGGCCCTAGCGCGCGCCATCGTCAAGAACGCAAATCTGGTTCTGCTGGACGAGCCGCTCGCCAATCTCGATTACAAGCTGCGTGAAGAATTGCGCGAGGAACTGCCAAAAATCTTTGCCGCGTCCGGCGCGATCTTCGTCTATGCCACGACAGAGCCGTCAGAAGCGCTGCTGCTCGGCGGTAATACCGCGACTTTGGATGCGGGAGCCGTGACGCAATTCGGCAGGACGGTGGACGTCTATCGCCGGCCTGCCGATCTCGTGACCGCTGAAATCTTTGCCGATCCGCCGCTGAACACGATCGCACTAACGCGCTCAGGCAATGCTTTCCTTATCGATGGCGAGCCGGTTATTCCTGTTCCGCCACATCTGGCCTCGATTGCGGATGGCCCTGTAACGCTTGCCTTCCAGCCGCATCACCTGTTCCTGCATGCCGCCAACGGCCACACGACGCCGCTCAAAGCGCGCACGCTGGTCTCGGAAATCGCAGGTTCTGAAAGCTTCATTCATCTCGATTTCGTCGGCTGCCGCTGGGTGATGCTGGCGCATGGCATTCACGATATCGAGCAGGACCGGCAGATCGAAGTGCATCTCGATAGCCGCCACCTCATCGCCTTCGACCAGACGACCGGCAAGGCGCTTGTCGCCGCGCCGCTTGCAGCGTGAGGAGAACGAGATGGCACGCATCACGCTTGAACATATCCGCCACGCCTATAGCGAAAAGGCCAAGGCTGCCGGCGATTACGCGCTGAAGGAAGTGCATCATGAATGGGAGGATGGCGGGGCATATGCGCTGCTCGGTCCTTCCGGTTGCGGAAAGACCACGCTGCTCAATATCATTTCCGGCCTTTTGACACCGTCTGACGGGCGTATCCTGTTCGACGGCAAGGACGTGACGCAGCTTTCGACGGAAGAGCGCAACATCGCCCAGGTCTTCCAGTTCCCTGTCGTCTACGACACGATGACGGTGTTCGACAATCTCGCCTTTCCGCTGAGAAACCGGAACGTGCCGGAGGCGGAGGTCGAAAAGCGTGTCAACGAAATCCTCGAAATGACCGATCTCGCCGGCATGGCGAAACGCCGGGCACAACGCCTAACTGCCGACCAGAAGCAGAAAATCTCGCTGGGGCGCGGACTGGTGCGGGCCAATGTCAACGCCATCCTGTTCGATGAGCCGCTGACGGTGATCGACCCGCATATGAAATGGGTGCTCCGCTCGCAGCTGAAACGCCTGCACCGGCAATCGCGCTTCACCATGGTCTATGTCACCCACGACCAGACCGAGGCCTTGACCTTCGCCGACAAGGTTGTGGTCATGCACGATGGCCAGATCGTCCAGATCGGCACGCCAGCCGAACTGTTCGAGCGCCCGAGCCACACATTCGTCGGCTATTTCATCGGTTCGCCGGGCATGAATATCATGCCGGCGGCAGTCGATGGCGCGACGGCGCGTGTCGGCGACCAGCAGATCGAACTCTCCGCCGCACCAGCGCTCAAGGGGCAAGGCAAGATCGAACTCGGGGTTCGTCCGGAATTCATCAAGCTCGGACGCGAAGGCATGCCGGTCACGATCAACAAGGTGGAGGATATCGGCCGCCAGAAGATCGTCCGCGCCTCTTTCTGCGGCCAGCCGATTTCCATCGTCCTGGCCGAAGACGACGAAATCCCGGCCGATCCGAAGGTGAGGTTTGAAAAACAGGCTATCGGCATTTTTTCGGATAGCTGGCGCGTCAAGAACGAAACCGGGCTTCAGGAGGGCTGACCATGGACAAGACCTGGAATAACAAGGCTTGGTTTCTCGTTCTGCCGGTGCTTCTGCTGGTCGCATTTTCAGCCGTCATCCCGCTGATGACGGTGGTAAACTATTCGGTGCAGGATACGTTTGGAAACAATCAGTTCTTCTGGGCGGGTACCGACTGGTTCGTCGAAATCCTCACCTCACCCCGTTTCTGGGATGCGCTCTGGCGTAACCTGATCTTCTCCGCCGTGATCCTCGCCATCGAAGTGCCGCTCGGCATCCTGATCGCGCTCAACATGCCGAAACATGGGCTGGGCGTGCCGGTCTGCCTCGTGCTGATGGCGCTGCCGCTTTTGATCCCGTGGAACGTGGTCGGCACGATCTGGCAGGTGTTTGGCCGGGTGGACATCGGCCTGCTCGGGTATTTCCTCAATTCGCTCGGCATTTCCTACAATTATACCCAGAACCCCACGCATGCCTGGGCGACCGTGATTGTCATGGATGTCTGGCATTGGACGAGCCTTGTCGTGCTGCTCTGCTATGCCGGTCTCGTGTCGATCCCGGATGCCTATTATCAGGCAGCCCGTATCGACGGCGCCTCGCGCTGGTCGGTGTTCCGCTTTATCCAGCTGCCGAAGATGAAGCGCGTGCTGCTGATCGCCGTGCTTCTTCGTTTCATGGACAGTTTCATGATTTATACCGAACCTTTCGTCGTCACTGGCGGCGGGCCGGGCAATTCGACGACATTCCTGTCGATCGATCTCGTCAAGATGGCGATCGGCCAGTTCGATCTCGGGCCGGCGGCGGCCATGTCGATCATCTACTTCCTGATCATCCTTCTGCTTTCATGGGTCTTCTACACCGTGATGACGCAGAGCGATGCAGAGCAGAAGTGAGGGGGACGCCATGACCAACAATAGCAGCGGCGCCCGTTTCGGCTTCCTGATCCCGGTGATCTACATCATCTTCCTGCTTCTGCCGATCTACTGGCTCGTCAACATGAGCTTCAAGACCAATAGCGAGATTTTGGGCCAGCTGACGCTGTGGCCGACCAATCCGACGCTTCGCAACTACACGGTCATCTTCACCGATCCGGCCTGGTATAACGGTTATATCAACTCGATCATCTATGTGGTGATGAATACGGTAATATCCGTCCTCGTGGCGCTGCCGGCAGCCTATGCCTTTTCGCGCTACCGGTTGCTCGGCGACAAGCACCTGTTCTTCTGGCTGCTAACCAACCGCATGGCGCCGCCCGCCGTCTTCGCGCTGCCCTTCTTCCAGCTCTATTCCGCTTTCGGCCTGATCGACACGCATATCGCGGTCGCCATAGCGCATTGCCTGTTCAACGTGCCGCTGGCGGTCTGGATCCTCGAAGGTTTCATGTCCGGCGTGCCGAAGGAGATCGACGAAACCGCTTATATCGACGGTTATTCCTTCCCGCGGTTCTTCGTGAAAATCTTCATGCCGCTGATTGCGTCCGGCATCGGCGTTGCCGCCTTCTTCTGCTTCATGTTCTCGTGGGTCGAGCTTTTGATCGCCCGCACGTTGACGACTACGGATGCAAAGCCGATTGCGGCAACCATGACCCGCACGGTGTCAGCCTCCGGCATGGACTGGGGCGTGCTGGCGGCGGCCGGTGTTTTGACCATTATTCCGGGCGCGCTCGTCATCTATTTCGTCCGCAACTACATCGCCAAGGGCTTTGCCCTCGGTCGGGTTTGAGAAGGGAGTGCGCAGATGAACTTCTCGTGGATGGCATGGACGCTACCGACGGCGATCTTCTTCATCACCATTTTCGCGCTCATCACCGCGATGGGCGTGTGGGAATATTTCTCGCCGGGCGGCGGCCCGCGCGTCGGTATCCTGCGGTTCGAGACGACGCGCGGCGATCGGCTGTTCGTCTCGCTGCTCGGATCCGCTTTCATTCACCTCGCATGGCTGGGTCTTGGAGGCCCCAGCCTGTGGTGGGCTCTGGCCCTGTCGGTGGTTTACGCAATCGGCGTATTCCGTTTCGTCTAGGCCATGACAATGCGGCGACGGGAGGAGGTCCGGTCGCCACCGCTTGAAGTAAAGACTTCAGTGACTGCATCGCATCAACCGGGAGGACTAGATATGCGACGGCATCTTATGACGACGACGGCGGTTATGCTGCTGGCAATGACGGGTTCGGCGCTGGCCGATATGGCAGCCGCCACGAAATTCCTCGACGCGGAAATCGGCGATCAGTCTTCGCTATCCCGCGCAGAGCAGGAAAAGGAAATGCAGTGGTTCATCGATGCGGCAAAACCTTTTGCCGGCATGGATATCAAGGTCGTTTCCGAAACCATCACCACGCACGAATATGAATCCAAGGTTCTCGCCAAGGCATTTTCCGAAATCACCGGCATCAAGCTGACGCATGACCTCATCGGCGAAGGCGACGTGGTCGAAAAGCTGCAGACGCAGATGCAGTCGGGCGAAAATGTCTATGACGCCTATGTCAACGATTCAGACCTGATCGGCACCCATTGGCGTTACCAGCAGGCGCGCTCGCTGACCAAGTGGATGGCGAATGAAGGCAAGGATGTCACCAATCCCGGCCTCGACCTGGACGACTTCATCGGCCTGAAATTCACCACCGCGCCCGATGGCGATCTCTACCAGTTGCCCGACCAGCAATTCGCCAACCTCTACTGGTTCCGTTACGACTGGTTCAACGACGAGAAGAACAAGGCCGATTTCAAGGCCAAGTATGGTTATGACCTCGGCGTGCCGGTCAACTGGTCGGCCTATGAGGATATTGCGGAGTTCTTCACCGGCCGCGAAGTGAACGGCAAGAAGGTCTACGGCCATATGGACTATGGCAAGAAGGACCCGTCGCTGGGCTGGCGCTTCACCGATGCCTGGCTTTCCATGGCCGGCAATGGTGACAAGGGCCTGCCGAACGGTCTGCCCGTCGATGAATGGGGCATCAAGGTCAACGAGAAATCGCAACCGGTCGGTTCCTGCGTCGCGCGCGGCGGGGACACGAATGGACCAGCAGCGGTCTATTCCATCCAGAAATATCTGGACTGGATGAAGGCCTATGCACCAGCCGCTGCAAACGGCATGACCTTCTCGGAATCCGGCCCGGTTCCAGGCCAGGGTGAGGTTGCCCAGCAGATGTTCACCTACACGGCGTTCACCGCCGACTTCGTCAAGAAGGGCCTGCCGGTGGTCAATGACGATGGCACGCCGAAATGGCGTTTTGCCCCGTCGCCGCATGGCGTCTACTGGAAGGAAGGAATGAAGCTTGGCTATCAGGACGTCGGTTCCTGGACCTTGCTGAAATCCACCCCGGATGACCGCGCCAAGGCCGCATGGCTTTATGCGCAGTTCGTCGTGTCGAAGACGGTGGATGTGAAAAAGAGCCATGTCGGCCTGACGCTGATCCGCGATAGTTCGATCAACCACAAGAGCTTCACTGACCGTGCTCCGAATCTCGGCGGCCTGATCGAGTTCTACCGTTCGCCCGCCCGCGTCCAGTGGTCGCCGACTGGCACCAACATTCCTGACTATCCGAAGCTTGCACAACTCTGGTGGCAGGCGATCGGTGACGCGTCGTCGGGCGCCAAGACCGCGCAGGAAGCGATGGATTCGCTGTGCGCCGAGCAGGAAAAGGTGCTGCAGCGTCTGGAGCGTGCCGGCGTTCAGGGCGAGATGGGGCCGAAACTCGCCGAGGAGCATGATCTCGAATACTGGAACAAGGATGCGGTATCGAAGGGCAACCTCGCGCCGCAGCTGAAGATCGAGAACGAGAAGGAAAAGCCGATCACCGTCAACTACGACGAACTGGTGAAGAGCTGGCAGAAATAATCGGCAAAAAGCCTATATAGACAACGCCGGGGCGTGCCATGACGCCCCGGTTCTATGAAATGTCCGGAGGAGTTTGGATTTATGGGTGGGTACATTCTTGCCATCGACCAGGGAACGACATCGAGCAGGACGATCGTTTTCGATGCCGATATGGCAATCAAGGGTTTTGGGCAGCAGGAATTCACCCAGTTCTTTCCCGCATCCGGCTGGGTCGAACATGACCCTGAAGAGATTTGGCAAAGCGTCCTTGCCACGGCCCGCACAGCGATTGAAAAGGCCGGCATAGAGGCTGCTGATATCGCCGCGATCGGCATCACCAACCAGCGAGAAACCGTCGTCGTCTGGGATCGCGAGACCGGCAAGCCGCTTCATCCGGCCATTGTCTGGCAGGATCGACGGACATCCGCACTTTGTGAGGACCTGAAGGGCAGGGGGCTGGAAGCCACCTTTACGGAAAAGACCGGCCTGTTGCTCGATCCCTATTTTTCCGGCACGAAACTCTCCTGGCTTCTCGACAAGGTCGAAGGCCTGCGGGCTCGCGCAGCAAGGGGCGAGGTCTGCTTCGGCACGGTCGATAGCTGGCTGATCTACAAGCTTACCGGCGGCAGGGCACATGTTACCGATGCCACCAATGCCTCGCGCACGCTGATCTACAATGTCGTCGAAAACGACTGGGACGACGAACTGCTTGGCATTCTCGACATTCCGCGATCCATGCTGCCAGAGGTTAAGGATTGCGCTGCCGATTTCGGCATCACCGAAACTTCCCTCTTCGGCGCTGAAATCCCCATTCTTGGCGTGGCCGGCGATCAGCAGGCGGCCGTCATCGGCAATGCCTGCTTCGAGCCCGGCATGCTGAAATCCACCTATGGCACCGGTTGTTTCGCGCTTTTGAATACCGGCACGGACCGTGTCACGTCGTCCAACCGCCTCCTGACCACCATCGCCTACCGTCTCGACGGCATCACGACCTACGCGCTGGAAGGTTCGATCTTCATCGCCGGCGCAGCAGTGCAGTGGCTGCGCGACGAACTTGGTTTCATCAAGGTGGCATCGGAAGTCGGCGCGCTGGCGCGGCAGGCGGATCCAAATCAGCGGCTCTACATGGTTCCGGCCTTTACCGGGCTGGGTGCGCCTTACTGGGACGCGGAAGCGCGTGGCGCGATCTTCGGGCTTACCCGCAGCAGCGGCCCGGCTGAATTTGCTCGTGCGGCGCTCGAAAGCGTCGCGTTCCAGACACATGATCTGCTGGAGGCAATGAAGAAGGACTGGACTGGCCACGGCGCCACGACCGTGCTGCGTGTCGATGGCGGCATGGTAGCCTCCAACTGGACGATGCAGCGCCTATCCGACATTCTCGCCGCACCCGTCGACCGGCCGGAACTTCTGGAGACGACAGCGCTGGGCGCTGCCTGGCTTGCGGGTTCCCGCGCCGGCGTCTGGCCGGATGCTAAAGGCTTTTCAGCCCACTGGAAACGCGACAAGCGTTTTGAACCGGAAATGGCTGACGACGAGCGGAAGGATGCGATCGCCGGCTGGCAGGACAGCGTTTCGCGCTGCCTCACCCAGCGCGCGTGAGCTTATCTATTATTTTGCCTCTTCAGGCTCATCAAACACGCGGCCGAATGCGCTGAGCTGATCCATGAGGTGGCCGAACTCTGCCTCACCGAGGGCGGCGTGAAAGCGCTTGCGTGCGCGTCGCGCGGCGGCGGCGACCTGTTTCAGCATCTCCTCGCCTTCCGGGGTGATGAATATCAGGCGTGCACGTTTATCGCTCGGATCGATTTCCCTGCGAACGAAGCCCTGGCTTTCGAGACCTTCCAGGCACTTGGTGACCGACGAGCGATCGAGCGCGATCCGTTCTCCCATCGTGTTCTGGTGAATGCCGGGTTCGATATAGGCAAAGGCCAGCGCGCTATATTGCGTTGGGGAAAAACCGAGATCACCGGCCTCCTGCGTGAACATTGCGAGCGCCACCTGCTGGCAGCGTCGCAGCAGAATACCGTGCGAATGCAGGATTTCATGAGCGGTAACGATCACGCCGGTGTGCCTCCTTTTGCCGGATTGACAATTATCAATTGGTGGCGTAGCTGATAATCAGCTATCCAACTAATTCGGTGCGGCGGAGGACCGCGCTGTCTAGCGACAGCGTCATTGTGTTTACTCGCGCCTTTTTTGTTGTTGCATGTCCGCGTTTCATTGTCCCGCTTCTGCCCTCGATATCCCCACCTCTGACATGATGGTGAGCAGGGTTGCGACGAAAATTGTCCGACATTTAGCGCACGCGCAACGCGCCTTAACGGCCGCCGCTTTCACCCCGGAGGCATCAGCCTCTTTTTCCCATGGTCAGGAAAACGATGACTAGACAGTCGAAAGACCCCAACGAAAAGTTGATGATGTCGCGCCGTGGCATTCTGCTCGGCGGTGCGACGCTGTTTGCCGGTAGCATTGCCGCAGCGCTCTGTCCCACCCTCTCGCTGGCGGCCGTCGATGCCGGTACGCAGGGACAGTTCATGAAACTGTCCAACCTGCTGATCCAGCACCAGCTCAGCCCGGCGGTCGGCGCGCGTATCACGGATACTGCAAGCGGTGAATACAAAAACCTTCCGCAAATGCTCGATGCGATCATTGCTATCGCCGAGGAGAAAAATGCGGTGCAGGTCGAGGACTTCTTCGCCGATATTCCCGATGGCGAGCTAAAGGACTTTGCCCATTGGGTGATTTCTGCCTGGTATAGCGGCTGCTCTTCCGAGAAGCGCAATGCCACCGTCTTCACTTATGAGGAAGCGCTGACCTTCAAGACGACCAGCGATATCCTGACCATCCCGTCCTACGGCATTTCCGGCCCCAACATGTGGACCCGGCCCAACTTGCCGCTTTCGGCGCCGATGCCGCGCTTCTGACGAAACCCACCGAAGAAAAGTCTTTCCCCATGGTTACCAAGAATAGTGCCGACGTCGTCATCGTCGGAACGGGCGTCGTCGGCGTTGTGATTGCCGAACAGCTGCTCGATGCAGGCCATTCCGTCCTGATGATCGAAGCCGGTCCGCGGGTCAGCCGCGCCGAAGTGGTCGAGAACTGGCGCAATGCGCCGCTCGGCGTCAAAGGCGATACCTCTGTTGCCTATCCGTCGCGCCCCTGGGCGCCGCATCCGATGGGCAATGAAAAGGGCAACGAAGCCTATCTGCAGTTCACAGGCCCCGACGCCTATGACCAGACCTTCATCCGTTATGCCGGCGGCTCGACCTGGCACTGGGCTGGCACGTCCTGGCGCCTGACGCCGGAGGACATGCGCATCAACTCGCTCTATGGCGTCGGCCGCGACTGGGCCTTCGACTATGATACGCTGGAGCCCTACTACGTCCGCACCGAGCACAAGCTCGGCATTTGCGGCCCGGCGGACCGCTCGCTGCAATGGCCGCAGACCGGCGACCGCTCGGCACCCTATCCGATGCCGGCTTTGCCATTTTCGCCAGGCGAAGTGAAGTTCACCGAAGTCGTCAAGGCGCTCGGCTACAACAACATTCCCGTCTCGCAGGCCCGCAATAGCGGCATGCCCTATGACGGTCGCCCCGCCTGCTGTGCCAACAACAACTGCGTTCCGGTCTGTCCCGTCGCCGCCAAGTATGATGCCGAAACAGCACTTCATCGCCTGGAAAAGAAGGGCGCAACGCTACTCGTCGATTCGGTTGTCTACAAGGTCGAGACGAACGCCCAGAATAAGATCGAGGCGGTCCATTTCTACGACCAGCATAAGGAAACGCACCGGATCAGCGGCAAGCTCTTCGTGCTCGCCTGCAACGGCCTGGAAAACCCGAAACTGCTCCTGAAGTCGACAGACGATCGCAACCCGAACGGTGTTGCCAACTCGTCCGATCAGGTCGGCCGCAACATGATGGACCATCCGGCCCGCACGTTCACGGTCACCACCAAGGAGCCCTTTTGGTCAGGCATTGGTCCGGTCGTCAATTCGGGCATCATGCAGACCTCGCAAGGCTCGTTCCGCTCCGAACATGCCGGCGCCTATTTCCGCTACAACAACTTTGCCCGCAACCGCTACATCACCTTCGCGGCGCTGAAGAAGGGCCTCGTCGGCAAGGCGCTTGACGAGGAAATCCGCCGCATGACCGCTTGCACGGCAGATGTCGTCGCCGCCCACGAGATCCTTGCGGATCCGAACAACCGCCTCACCCTGTCGGAGAAGAAGGACTGGCTGGGCCTGCCCAAGCCTTCTATCCACTATGATGTCGGCGATTACGTCCGCAAATCCTGGGATGTCTATTCCCAGCCGATCGGCAAGCAGCTTGCAGAAGCGATGGGGGCGACCGACATCAAGATCTCGCCGAAGTTCAACAACAGCAAGCACATCATGGGCGGCACCATCATGGGCACGGATGCGTCCAACTCCGTCGTCGATGTCGATTGCCGCGCCCATGACCACGAGAACCTGTTCATTCCGGGCGGCGGCGCGATGGCTGCAGGCGCCTGCGGCAACAGCACCATCACCATGGTCGCGCTCGCCATCAAGGCCGGCGACGCGATGGTCGAACAGATGCGGGGCGCATGATCATGAAAACCGTAAAATCATTTGCTCTCGCGGCACCGCTCGCTTTTGTTACCCTGGCACCGGCGGCAGCACAGGAATTCTCCAAGGAACTGATCGAGAAGGGGCGCTATCTGGCGACTGCTTCCGATTGCGTCGCCTGTCACACCAACCATGACGGCGGGAAGCCAATGGCTGGCGGCCTGTCGATGGCATCACCGGTCGGTACGATCATGTCGACCAACATCACGCCCTCCAAGCAGTTCGGCATCGGCAGCTATTCGGAAGCCCAGTTTGCAGATGCAGTGCGCAAGGGTGTTCGCGGAGATGGCGCAAACCTCTACCCGGCCATGCCCTACGTCTCTTATTCCAACATGACGGACGAGGACATCCACGCGCTTTACGCCTATTTCATGCAGGGCGTCGAACCCGTGGATGAGAAGGCTCCGGAAACCAAGCTGCCCTTCCCGATGAACATCCGCGCCTCGATGATGGGCTGGAATCTGCTGTTCCGGCCGAACGAAGTGCATAAGGATGATCCGAACCAGTCTGCCGAATGGAACCGCGGCAAATATCTGGCTGAGGGCGCCGCCCACTGCAGCACCTGCCACACGCCGCGCGGCGTCTTCATGCAGGAACAGAAGAGCCTTAACCTGACCGGCGGTCAGATCGGCGCCTGGTATGCGCCTGATATCACCAATGATCCGGTGCATGGCATCGGTTCCTGGAGCCAGGAAGAACTCGTCACCTACCTGAAGACAGGCAAGTTGGAAAACAAGGCGCAGGCGGCCGGCAGCATGGCGGAAGCCGTCAGCTATTCCTTCCAGCACCTGACCGATGCGGATCTCAACGCCATCGCCACCTATGTCCGCGACGTTTCCTCCGCAAAGGTTGGCGAGGCCGCCGCTACGACCCGCTTTGACAAGGGCGCGGCCGGCAATGAAATGACCGCCTTCCGCGGCGGCAAGTATGCCGAAGGCATGGCAGGCGATCACGCCGGTGCGCAGATCTTTGCCGCCAACTGCGCCTCCTGCCACGGTTACAACGCCCAGGGCACCAGGGACGGTTATTATCCGAGCCTGTTCCACAATGCCGCGACGGCCGGCGACAACTCGGTCAACGTCATCTCGGCGATTCTCAACGGCGTCGATCGTCATACCGAAAACGAGCACGTCTTCATGCCGCCCTTCGGCGACCAGACGAATGCCGTCGTACAGCTGAACAATGTCGAAGTAGCCTCGCTTTCCAACTATCTGTTGGCACAGTATGGCAACGACAAACTGACCGTGACGCCTGAAGATGTTCAGGTGATCCGTGAAGGCGGGCCAAAATCCAACATGGTCCAGATGGCGCGCATCGGCATGGGGGCGGGCGTTACGACGGTCGTGCTCCTTCTGGCGGGCCTCATCTGGTACCGGTCACGCCGCAAGACCGAACCGGCTCTCTCGGCATAATAGCCTATCGCGACCCGCCGGTTTCAATACTGGCGGGTCGCATGTGGTTTTCAGGGAAATCCATCAGCGATCGGGCAACTCGCTCCATTGCTGAAGCGCCTGACCGAGTGCGAACATTTCATCGCGCGCGAAATCGATCTGCCACAGCTTTCGTCGCAACACCATGGAGCAATTGCCGTACATAATACCTCGGAGGCAAGGCGCCAAAGGCTGGTACCGGTATCGGCCCAATATGCCGTGGTTGCGAGGATGGGCGACGCCGCCTTTCTTCCCAGCCGATCGGTTCAGGGCGTCATGCTTCTGTATGGCATGGGAGTAAGCTTCGCCGAACAGGCCTGGCGGCGTGTCCTCATGGTCCTTTTCCGGGAGACGGGATTCTGACAAAAAGTCATGAATTGCAAGGCGATGGGCCTGATCACCCGTTCGTGAGAATGGCGCACTTTGTTTGATCGACCAGACATCTTGTTGAAGCGTGATCTGGGCCTAAATTCAGGATCAAGCCGTCCCCACCGAAAGCAGCACTCTCATGAACCTGCATGCCAGACGGATCGATCCCGCTGCGACTGATGAAGCCGGCAGTTCCAAGAGTGTGGGCGATCAGCAGGGCGATATCACGAGCGAGAACATCTTTCGCTACTCGGGCCTATCGGTCACATGGCGGCGCGGCATTGTGCTGGCGCTGAATGTTTTGACGATCGGCGCGCTTTTCCTCGGGCTTCTGACGCTTCTGCTGCCCGGCGGTATCGATTTTCTCGAAAGCGTGATGCTGGCCGGCTTTCTGCTGGCAATGCCATGGACGGTGCTGGGGTTCTGGAATGCAATCATCGGACTGATGCTTCTACATGGCCCGGGTAATCCTGCCCGAAGCGTCTACCCATTCTATCGGGGTGACAGTCGGCCCGGGACGCTGTCCTCGCGTACCGCTCTTACCCTGTTTCTCCGAAACGAGGATCCTCAGCCAGCCTTTGCCCGGTTGCAGACGATGGCACAAAGCCTTCGCTCAACTGGTCTCGAACGGCATTTCCGCCTTTTTGTGCTGAGCGATACATCCGATCCGGAAATCGCTGAAGCGGAGGAGAGAGCTTTCGCGCTAGTGGCGGATAGCCTCGACCTGCCTGAAAACTATCATCCGATCTATCGCAGGCGCCAGAAAAACACCGGTTATAAGGCCGGCAACATCCATGATTTTCTCAAGGAATACGGCCAGGACTACGATTTTTTCCTGCCTCTCGATTCAGATAGCGTCATGTCCGGTGATGCGATCATCCGGCTTGTTGCCGCAATGGAGAAAAGGCCGGAACTGGGTATTCTCCAGACGCTGGTTGTCGGAACTCCGGCGACGAGCGGTTTTGCCCGCATGTTCCAGTTCGGTATGCGGCACGGCATGCGGTCCTTCACCATGGGGGCAGCCTGGTGGAATGCCGACTGCGGTCCCTATTGGGGCCACAATGCCCTGATCCGCACAGCAGCATTCAAGGCCCATTGCGACCTGCCCGTATTGCCAGGATCGCCACCGCTTGGCGGCCACATTCTCAGTCATGACCAGCTGGAAGCCGCCTATATGCGGCGCGGCGGTTACGAGGTTCGGGTATTGCCGATCGAAACGCAGAGTTTCGAGGCCAATCCGCCGACATTCCCCGATTTCGCCAAGCGCGATTTGCGCTGGTGCCAGGGAAACATGCAGTATTGGCGCTTCCTGTTCGAACCCGGGTTGAAGCCGCTGAGCCGTTTCCAGCTCCTGCAGGCAATATTGATGTATGTCGCACCGCCGGCCTGGATTGCAGCAACATTCGCTGCGGCCTGGAAGGCTATGTCAGCGGGTTTCGATCCCGCTTATCTGCAGCTTGGCCTTTCCCTCTTCGCGGTCATATTCTTCATGTCCATCGCTCCAAAATTGGCCGGCATGCTCGATGTTTGTCTGACCAAGGGTGCTGTACGCCGCTACGGCGGGCCTTTGCGTTTCGGCTTTTCCGTCATTGCGGAAATCCTCGCCTCCATGCTGATGGCGCCGATCATTGCCGTTTATGTCTCTGTATTTCTCCTCGGTCTGCCGTTCGGGCGCAGTGTGACATGGAGCGGCCAAAACCGCGACAGGCTGGGCGTTTCCTTCTCGTCGGCGCTCAGAACCATGGGGTTGCAGACCGTGATTGGCTTTACGCTTGGAATTACTCTGCTTTTCGGAGCAGGGCGCAGCGCGCTCCTCTGGACGCTGCCGATGATGGCCGGCCTCTGCCTGGCGATACCGTTTACCATGCTCACCGCTTCCAGCAGTTTCGGCCGATGGACCACGCGTTGCGGCCTGTTTGCCGTTCCCGAAGAAGTGCGCATGCCGCGGATCCTGAGCCCGCTTGTGCCGCATGCGGCCCGTCGCTGGCGAAGACCGGGAGGCTCACCTCGGTCCGGACAACAGGAAGCCAATGCTTCTCAAATGCTGGCGGAAAATCGCACATGACGATGGCGCGTGCGTTGTGGTTGACCGCAATAAGGCAGGCTGAGCTGAAATCAACCTCGCTGGACGCGCCTGCTGACGGCGAATTTCTGATCGAAAGCTGCTTTGGAGCAATCAGCAAGGGTACAGAAGCATTGATCGCTGACGGAAGCGTTCCGCCAAGCGAGCATGACCGCATGCGCGCACCAATGCAGGCGGGAAATTTTCCGTTTCCGGTCAAATATGGTTATGCGGTGGTCGGCAAGATCAAGGCAGGGAGTGCAAGTTCAATCGGTCAGACAGTCTTTTGCCTTCATCCGCATCAGGACCTGTTTCACATCCCTGCGAATATGGCGTTTCCAGTACCGACACACGTTCCCGCTCATCGTGCCGTACTGGCAGCGAACATGGAAACGGCGCTGAACGGCATCTGGGATGCGGGCGTCCTTGCGGGCGACAAGGTCACCATTGTCGGTGGCGGCCTGGTGGGGCTATTGACGGCGTTCCTCGCTGCCAAGGTTCCGGGAACGAACGTGACACTAGTTGATGTCAACCCCGATCGCAGCAGGCTTGCCGAAACGCTCGGTTGCAGCTTCGCCCTGCCAAAGGAGGCGGAAGCATCTGCCGGCGATAGCGACGTGGTGTTCCACGCATCCGCCACATCCGAAGGCCTTTCGACGGCCATCGCGGTCGCCGGTTTCGAAGCGCGGATCGTCGAAATGTCCTGGTACGGCAACAGCCCGTCTGTTGTGCCACTCGGTGGCCGATTTCATAGCCACCGACTTTCGATCGTCGGCTCACAGGTCGGGCATGTCCCGGCGACACGAAGAGCTCGTTGGCCGCTTTCTCGACGACTTGAAACAGCACTCGCCCTTTTGGCCGATGATCGTCTCGACCACCTTATTTCCGGCGAAACGGCTTTCAATGATCTTGCAGACGCTTACATCGATATCCTCTCCAACCCGGATACCTTGTGCCACCGCATCCGTTATGTTTGACAACCGGAGAACCTCAAAACGATGTTTGCTGTCGAAGTACGCGACCACATGATGATTGCCCATAGCCTGCCGCGCGAGGTGTTCGGCCCGGCTCAAGCCATGCATGGCGCGACATTCGTTGTCGATGCGGCTTTCATGACGGAGGATCTCGACGAGAACGGCCTCTGCGTCGACATCGGATTGGCGACAACAGTTTTGAGAAATGCAATTACCCCGCTCAATTACAAGAACCTCGATGAGGTGGATGTCCTTCGCGGCAAGGTGACAACCACCGAGGTGCTGGCGAAGCACATTTTCGACGATCTGCGCCAACGGATTGATGCCGGGGAACTCGGTCCGGGTGGCAAACGGATTTGCCGCCTTAAGATTACATTGCACGAGAGCCATGTCGCGCGGGCATGGTACGAGGCCGCGATTTGAATCACGCCGATAAGAAAGCTGACGCGCCGCATCTCGTTTTCGCGATTCCGGGTGAGATTGAAATCCGCAGCGGCGGATATGGTTATGACCGGCGGATGATCGCAGAGCTGCGCAAGCTCCGCTGGCAGGTCGACCATCTCCGTTTAGCCGACGGTTTTCCTGCTCCAAGCCGTGCCGACTTGGAGACGACGGCAAAGCAGTTTGCCGATCTTCCCGATGAAAGCCTTGTCCTTGTCGATGGACTGGCGTTCGGTGCCATGCCCGAAATCGCACAGCGAGAGGCGAGACGGTTGAAACTGGTCGCGCTTGTGCATCACCCGTTAGCGCTGGAAACAGGACTTTCGGAACGAACGGCGCAAGAGCTTCGAACAAGCGAGACAGCGGCGCTGGCCTCCACGCGCGGGATCGTCGTGACAAGCCCGGCAACGGCCCGGACACTGATCTCGGATTTTGGTGTCGGACCGGACGCGATCTGTGTGGCCATACCGGGAACCGAACCTGCCGAACCCGCCCGAGGCGGCCGCGATGGCGAGCCACCGTTGATCCTTGCCATAGGCTCGCTGACGCCACGCAAGGACCATGCAACGCTTGTTGCAGCGCTGGCGCAACTCCGTGACCGGCCATGGCAATGCCGAATTGTCGGCAGCGACAGAATGGACCCGGCATCCGCAACGAACCTGCACAAGCAGATTGGCGAACTTGGGCTAAACGACCGAATTGCCGTGACAGGCGCTATCGATGACGTCGACGCCGAATACGACCGAGCCGATATCTTCGCGTTAGCAAGCCGTTACGAAGGTTTCGGCATGGTGTTTGCCGAAGCGATGGCGCGAGGCCTGCCGATCGTCTGCTGCCGTGGAGGCGCTGTACCTGATCTGGTTCCGGACACGGCAGGAATTCTGCTCGAACCCGGCGATATCGAAGGTTTTGCCGCAGCCCTGGCTCTATTGCTCTATGATCGACAGACACGACAAAACTATGCCGCCAGTGCGTGGGCTACAGGCCGAAATTTGCCTGACTGGCCGAGAAGCGCACAGGTACTGGCCGATTTTCTGACAGGTATCCGATGAGCGGTTTCGACACACATTGGCTCGATCTGCGAGAGGCTGCCGATCATTCGGCGCGGGATGGCAATCTGCGTAAGCGGGTGATCGATCATGTAGCGCAGGCGGGAGAGGGAGCCCTTGTTGTCGATCTTGGTGCAGGTACCGGATCGACCTTGCGGGCGCTTGCGCCGGAAGCTCTTCATTGGCGCTGGCGGCTCATCGATAACGATCCGCAATTGCTTGCCGAAGCCCGCAATCGGCACGGCGACGAGGCCCGTATAGACTATATCGAAGCGCATCTGGATGACACTTCTGCGAAGGTGTTTTCCGACGCGTCGCTTGTGACGGCTTCTGCACTTTTCGATCTCGTTTCCGAGAGCTTTCTTGCTCGGCTGGTTGCACAGCTTTCGCAGACAGAAGCCGGCCTCTACGCCGCTTTGAATTATGATGGGGTCTGCCGTTGGGACGGCGTTCATCCTATGGACGAAGAGGTCGTTGCCGCATTCAACAGCCATCAGCGCCGGGACAAGGGATTTGGAACATCGCTCGGCCCCTCTGCCGCGCCTGTACTGAGCAGCCTGCTTGAAGATCAGGGCTTTCAGGTCACAATGGCGGCGAGCCCGTGGCGGCTTGATTCCAAGCATGCGGACCTGCAGCGACAATTCATTTCCGGCATGGCGACTGCCGTGATGGAAACTGAGCTTCTCGGGGAAGAGGAGATAAACGACTGGTGCGCAGCCCGGCTGGAGCGGCTGGAAAGCTCAGGCTGCCTCGTTGGACACTGGGATCTTTTCGCGCTTCGTTGAAGCAACAGCCACCACGCCGGCATGTTAAACCGGCGTGGCGAGCTTGATCTGGTAAGGTCTTACTTTGCCTCCGCCGATTGCTGATCGGCCTGGATTGCGGTCAGCGCGATGGTGAAGACGATGTCGTCGACGAGGGCGCCACGCGACAGGTCGTTGACCGGCTTGCGCAGACCCTGCAGCATCGGGCCGACGGAAACGACATCCGCGGAGCGCTGAACGGCCTTGTAGGTAGTGTTGCCGGTGTTCAGATCCGGGAAGACGAAGACATTGGCGCGGCCGGCGACCGGGCTGTCGGGAGCCTTGGAACGACCGACGCTTTCGACGCTTGCCGCATCATACTGGATCGGACCGTCGATCAGGAGGTCCGGCTTGCGCTGACGGGCAAGCTCAGTTGCCTCACGCACCTTGTCGACATCACCACCGGTGCCGGACGTGCCGGTCGAGTAGGAGATCATCGCCACCCGCGGATCGATGCCGAAGGCCTTTGCCGTGTCGGAGGACTGGACGGCGATTTCGGCCAGCTGGTCGGCCGTCGGGTTAGGGTTGATGGCGCAGTCGCCAT
>DFNX01000014.1 GCA_002376235.1 Neorhizobium sp. UBA3556
AGCTAATGAGTCCGTGGCCTAGGGGGGACTTACTCCTATGCTAACGCTGTTAGCGACGATGGCAGCACCGTCGTGGGCGAGGCCACTACAGTCGATCGGCATAATCATGCGTTCGTTTGGAAAGCCGCTACAGAGACGATGGTCAACATCGACACTCTTTACAGCTATTCCTATGCCCGTGCCGTCAGCAACGACGGCTCGGTTGTTGCTGGTTATGGCGGCGATAACCTGTCGAACGGCGTGTTTCGCTGGACCGAGGCAACCGGCATGGTGGATATTGGGTCGCTTGGGGGCACGTCTACCGATTTTTCTGCGATGAACGGCGACGGCAGTGTGCTCGTGGGCTCATCCAGCACGGCGAACAATGCCGGAACCCATGCCTATCGCTATCTCGCCTCGACATCGACAATGACGGATCTCGGCACCCTCGGCGGTAGCTATTCCTACGCCCGCGACTTGAGTGCCGACGGCTCCGTCGTCATCGGCATGTCGCGAGATGCCGGGGATGTATATCACGGTTTCGTCTGGACTGAGGCAACCGGTATGACCACGGTTGAGGACTGGGTGGAGAACCAGGGCGGTAGCATCGGTGAGGTTACGACCCGTACCGCCGATTTTATCTCCGATGACGGCAAAGTCATTGTCGGTGGGACCTCAGACGACACGACCTATATCGCACGAACCAGTATCATCGACACGGCCGAGTTTTTCCCGACTGTCGTTGCCGCAAACAACGTCGTCGTCCAGAGCGGCGTCGGCAGTGCCGACACGATCATGTTCGGTGCTCAGGGCGCGCCAATGCGCAACCTGCTGGATGTCGGGCAGCGGTCCGTCTGGGGTACGATCGATGGCGGCTATGATAACGGTGACCACGCCGATGGTGGTCTGGTCCTCGGTGATTTCGGCTTCGGTTACGGCATCGCCGATGGTGTGACGGCACGCATCTCTGCCGGCGTCACCTATACTGACCAGGATCTCGATGCCGGTGGCGACGTGCGTCAGCGCGGCTTCTATCTCTCGCCGGAAGTCTCGGCCGATCTCGGCAAGAACTTTTACGTGACGGTCGGTGGTTACTGGGGACGCAGCAGCATCGACAGCCGCCGCGGTTACCTGAGCGGTGCGACAACCGATTATTCCAACGGTGACACCAATGCCGAAACCTGGGGCGCCAAGATCCGCTTCGACTGGCTGAATGCTGTAACGATCGACGACACGGCGATCACACCCTATGTCGGTCTTTCCTACGCGCACACCAAGGTCGATGCCTTCACCGAAACCGGCGGCTCGTTCCCGGTCGAGTTCGACGGCAGCAGCGATCACTCCACGATCGCCCGTCTCGGTGCCGATTTCGTTCGTCCGCTGAACGACACTGTTCGTCTGCTTGCCAAGGCCGAGTTCGACTACCAGTTCGAAAGCCATGCTTCTGCAACGAGCGGTACGCTCACCGGCATCAGCGACTTCAATCTCGAAGGTCAGGATCTGCAGCAATTCTGGGCTCGTGGTGGCGTCGGTGCGGAATTCGACCTCGGCAAGGGTGTTGCGTCCTTCATGGTCAACGCCACGACAAAGGGCCAGGACCCGACCGTCTGGCTGCGCAGCAACTATACCGTCAAGTTCTAAGCTGACTGTGAGCGCACAAACAGCCACATGAGTATCTGGCTGGAAGATTGGAAAGGCCCGGTTTTGCCGGGCCTTTTTGCATGAAGAGAACTTTTCCTGGTGGATATCACTTTAGTGAAATGTGTTTGCAACCGGCGATGAAGGAAATTGTCATCCTGCTGTCATCGCCATGGATCAATACCCATCCCTGGTTTAACCGATAGGGGGCATTTGACCATGACAGTTTCTCTTCGTGTCGCGATAACGGCAGCGTTGCTCGCCTCGGTCGCCGTACCGGCCAGTGCCGAGCAGGTTTTCAACCGCATTGCCTCTTTCCCAGTCGCCAGCAACCTGCCCAAGGGCGAGGACAAGGCGACCTCGTCGGAAATCATCACCGCGACGGCTGACGGCAATACGCTCATCTATTCCGACGCGCCGGGCGGCACGATCGGCTTCATCGACATCACCGACGCCAAGGCTCCGAAGGCCGGCGGCTCGATCGCTATCGACGGTGAGCCGAACTCTGTTGCCGCAGCCGGCCCGAAGGTGCTCATCACGATCGACAAGACCGAAGACCTGACCAAGCCTGCCGGTCAGTTGGGCGTCATCGATATCGCCTCGAAGAACCTTGAAACGACCTGCGATCTCGGCGGTCAGCCGGATTCGGTCGTTGTCGCTCCCGATGGCACATTTGCCGCCATCGCCATCGAAAACCAGCGTGACGAAGACCTGAATGACGGTGCGCTGCCGCAGCTTCCGGCCGGCGAACTTTTGATCGTGTCGCTGAAGAACGGCGTTCCAGCATGCGATAGCATCAAGCGTGTCGATGTGACCGGCCTGGCCACCGTTGCCCCGGAAGATCCGGAGCCTGAATTCGTCAACATCAACGCCAATGGCGAGATCGCCCTGACGCTGCAGGAAAACAATCACGTCATCATTATCGACAGCAAAACCGCCAAGGTCACCGGCCACTTCACCGCCGGCACGGTCGATCTTGAAGGCGTCGACGCCAAGACCGACGGTTCGCTGAATTTCTCCGGCAAGCTTACCGCCGTTCCGCGCGAGCCAGATGCCGTCAAATGGCTGGGCACCGACCGCCTCGTCATCGCCAATGAAGGCGATTACAAGGGTGGTTCGCGTGGCTTCACCATTTTCGACCGTTCCGGCAAGGTTCTCTATGATGCCGGCATGACGCTTGAGCACGAGATCGCCCGTCACGGTCACTTCCCGGAAAAGCGCGCCAAGAACAAGGGCATCGAGCCGGAAGGCATGGAAGCCGCGGTCTTCAACGGCCAGCAGTATTTCTTCGTGCTCTCCGAGCGCGGTTCGATGGTTGCAGTTTACAAGGACACCGGCGCCGAGCCTGAGCTCGTGCAGCTTCTGCCGTCCGGCATCTCGCCGGAAGGCGCCGTTGCCATTCCGGGCCGCAACCTGCTTGCCACCGCAAACGAAGCCGATCTCGGCGAAGACGGCGGCGCTCGCTCGCATGTCATGCTTTATGAACTGGCGGAAGGTGAAAAAGCCTATCCGACGCTCGTCTCCAAGGATGTCGATGGCAAGGTCATTGGCTGGGGTGCGCTCTCCGGCCTCGTCGGCGACGCGGAAAAGGACGGCACCGTTTACGCAGTATCCGATTCCGTATACGCCATGCAGCCGTCGATCTTCACCATCGACACGACGAAGAAGCCTGCCGAGATCACCAACGTCGTCCGCATCACCCGCAATGGCCAGCCGGCCCAGAAACTCGACATCGAGGGTATCGCACTCGACGGCAAGGGCGGCTTCTGGCTCGCGTCTGAAGGCGACAGCGCCAAGCTCGTCGGCCACGGCATCTACAACGTCAACGCCAAGGGCGAGATCAAGTCCGAGATCGGGCTTCCGGCAGAACTGCTTGCCGGTGAAACCCGCTTCGGCCTTGAAGGCATCACAACGACCGGGTCCGGCGACGACCTGACGCTCTGGATGGCAATCCAGCGCGAATGGAAGGATGATCCCAAGGGCCAGACGAAGCTTCTCTCCTACAAGCCGAAGTCGAAGGAATGGGCAGCCGTCCGTTATCCGCTCGAAAAGGCTGAAAAGGGCTGGGTCGGCCTTTCGGAGATCACTGCCAATGGCGACTATCTCTATATCGTCGAGCGCGACAATCAGGTCGGCGATGCTGCCAAGCTGAAGAAACTCTACCGCGTCGCCCTCAAGGACCTGAAGCCGGCCAAGATCGGCGGCGAATTGCAGGTCGTCACCAAGGAAGAGATCCACGACTTCCTTCCCGATCTGAAGAGCGCCACCAACGGCTATGTTCTCGACAAGCTGGAAGGCTTTGCCTTCGACAAGTCCGGCAAGGCCTTCATGGTCACCGACAATGACGGCGTTGACGATAGTTCCGGCGAGACCCTCTTCCTGCCGGTCGACCTCAAGGTCACCAATTAAACGAAGTTTCATCTTCAACAGGAAAAGGCCGGGTGTTTGCGCACCCGGCCTTTTTTCTTGGGTCCAGCTACCTTAAGTCTGGCGTTCCTGATGTGTTCGCATGAGACGATTCGATGAGTTCCTTCCGCTTCATCCATGCCGCAGACCTGCATCTCGGCAGCCCTTTCCAGGGATTGGCCCTCAAGGATGCCGATCTCGCCGAGCTTTTTGTCGAGGCAAGCCGCAAGGCTTTTACCGCGCTTGTCGATGAGGCGGTCGAACGCAAGGTCGATTTTTTTATCGTTGCCGGCGATGTTTATGACGGCGACTGGAAGGACAACAAGATCGGCCTGTTCTTCAACCGCGAAGTGGCGCGGCTGGAGCGCGCCAGCATTCCGGTCTTCCTGCTCAAGGGCAATCACGACGCCGAAAGCGTGATTACGAAAACCATCACACTGCCGAAGAATGTCAGCGAATTCCCCACAGGCAAGCCCGGCACCTTCCGGCTGGAGCATTTGAAGGTCGCGCTGCATGGACAGGGTTTTGCCGAACGGGCCGCGAGCGAAAACCTTGCTCTTGCCTATCCCGCGCCCGAGGCTGGGTGGTTCAACATCGGCGTGCTGCATACTTCGCTCACCGGCCGGGAGCCGCATGCGCCCTATGCTCCATGCTCTGTCGATGACCTACGTTCGCGTGGTTATGATTACTGGGCACTCGGTCACGTTCATGATTTCGAGATCGTGGCGAAAGACCCGCTGGTCGTCTTTCCCGGCAACCTTCAGGGCCGCTCGATCCGTGAGACCGGTGCAAAGGGCGCCGTGCTTGTCACCGTCGAGGATGGCCGTATCAGCTATGAGCGCCTGATCACCGATAGCGCCCGCTTTGCAGAGCTTCCGGTCGCAGCCGAAATCGACGATACGCCGGCCGTCCTGCTGCGCCGTATCGAAGACGCACTCGACCCGCTGGTCGAGGCCATGGAGGGGCGTCCGCTCGCATTGCGCGTCCGCGTCTCGGGAAAATCGCGTCACCGCAACGAGTTCCTCGCCAGGGTCGAGGATTTTCGCGACGAAGTGCAGGCCGCCTGCCATCGCGGCCATGGCGATATCTGGTTGGAAAAGCTCGAGCTGCGGCTTGCGGTCGACAGCAGCGCTGCCGAGCACGTACCCGGTACGCTTGGGCTGGATGGGCTTTTGGTCATGGATGGCTTTGCGCCCGAACTTCTGGAGGAGGCCGCAGCGCGCGTTGCGGAAATCGCCGCAAGACTTCCCGGCGGCAGCGGAGCTGGGAACCTGCCGCTTGGCGATGATATCGATGTACTGCTCGCCGAAGCGCGTGATCTTCTCCTCTCCCGCGCGGCGGAGGCCGGCTGACCATGCGTTTTGATCGTCTCGACATCCTGCGTTACGGCGCGCTCACCGATCGCCGGCTCGTCTTCCGGCCTGATGCGAAGCTGCACATCGTCTACGGACCGAACGAGGCCGGCAAGTCGTCGGCGCTCGCGGCAATCTCCGATCTTCTGTTCGGTTTTCCCGAACGCTCTGCCTATGGTTTCTTGCACGATGCCGGCGTCCTGCGTGTCGGCGCCGGGCTGACGGCGAAGGACGGGCAGTCTCTGTCCTTCCGCCGCCGCAAGGGACGCAAGAACACGCTGCTTGCTGGCAGCGAGACAGAGGGAAATCTGCCGGATGACGCCCTCTCTCCGTTTATGGGCAACCTCTCCCGCGATGTTTTCGAGCGCGCTTTCGGCCTGAATTCGGATTCGTTACGTGCCGGCGGAGAGACCATGCTGAAAAGCGGCGGCGAGATCGGCAGCCTCCTGTTTTCCGCCGCATCCGGCCTGACGGGCCTCTCCCATCTGCGCAAGTCGCTGGAAGTCGGTGCCGACGCCATCTATTCGCAACGGCGTTCGAAGGACCGTAGTTTCTATCAGGCGCTCGACGCGCATGACGCGGCACGCAAGGCCGAGCGAGAAAATGAGCTGAAAGCGGGCGACTGGAAAAACCTCCTGAAAGAGGAGGCCGAACTCGCCTCGGAGATCCAGACGCTGCAACATGGGCGTGAGGAAACCAAACGCGCGCTCGATCGCCTGCGCAGGCAGATGGCGCTGGAACCGCTGCTGCGCGAGCTGGACCGCGAGCGTGCGCTTCTTGCGCAACACGACACCCTTTCCGAGCTTCCGGATGGTTTTGAAGAAAAGCTTTCAGCCACGCTCGATGCCCTGCGCCAGAACGCAGACGCACTCGCCGCATCCGATAAAGCGATTGTGGGGCTGCGCGACGAAATCGCGGCGATAAGCGTGGATGACGCGCTGCTTGCGGCCGCGCCCGAAATTCTTGCCGCCTATGGCCACAGTGGCGTTTACCTGAAGGCCAGGCAGGACATCGCGCGTGTGCGTGGTGAGGTCGAGGATTTCGACCAGAAGCTGCTTCAGGCCTCCCGCCGTCTGGGCTTCAAGGAGTTTTCCGACCTTCAGAAGATGCAGCCGTCTGATTCCGATCTGGTGCGTCTTCGCCAGCTGGTCGAAGAAGGTGGTGAACTCGACCGCGAGATGCGCCAGCTCCGCAAACGGATCGATGAAGAAGCCGATGCGCTGCACAAACTTGAAGCCGATGCGCCGATCACTCGTATCATCGATCCCAAGCCGCTGAGCGATCAGCTTGCGGCTTTGCGGCCCGAGATCGAGGAACTGGCCAATCTCGAAACCTTGAAGATCCGTGCTGCCCGCGCAAGAAGCGATCTCGATGCCGCTGCTGCGCGCCTTGACCCTCCGGTTCGAGATCTGGACCTTCTTCTTGCCGTACCGCTTCCGGATACGGAAACGCTTGCCCATCACCGCCGCCTGATCGAGTCATCGAGACAGGAAAGCGCGCAGGCCTTGCAGAAGCTCGCAGCGCTGAAAGCCGATGCGGATGAGCTTCAGGATCAGTTAGCACTTTTGGAAGGCGAGGGGAGGATAGTCTCGCGGCAGACGATCGAGCTTGCACGCCAGGAACGTGACGATCTGATCGATGCTTTGGTTTCCAAGCCTTCCGATGTTGGTTTGGAGACAGCAAGATCTGCCGTTCAAGAGGCGGATCGGCTGGCTGATATGGCACTTTCCGACGCGGAACGTGTCTCTCGCCACGCGCAGCTGAGATTACAGCAACGCAAGACGGCAGACGCAATCACCGTAGCGGAAGGTGCTGCAAAGCAAGCTTCCATCGCTGCATCCGATGCCGTGACAGAATTCGAGTATCTGTTCCATTCTGTCCCGGTAACACCGGGCGCGCCTGAGCGCATGATCGAATGGCGTCGGGCTGTTGAAGGATTGGCAGCGCTTTCCTCCGCTCTGAATGCGGCCGATGATGAATACGAAGTGCTGCGGTCCAGGGAAGAAACACTGCGCCCGGCATTGGCCGCACTGGCCGATGCCACCGGGGCATCCTCCGGTGTCCTGCCGCCAAGAAGCCTGGCGCGGGAAATTTCCGCGCGTCTGGAGGAAATTACCCGTCAGTGGAGCGAGGGACGCACGATCGAGCGGATGCGCGACACGGCAAGCCAGACGCTTAAACGGCTGGAAACGGACGAGGCCGATCTGCGCAACAAGGTTGACCTGTGGCGCTCAGGCTTTGCCGCTGCATCTTCGTCCGCGGGGCTGCCCGAAGATGCGACGATCGAGATGGCGAATGCGGCGCTTGATATCTGGCGCACCTTGCCGGATCTTCTGTCCGAACGGGAAAACCGTGATCGGCGGGTCCGCGGCATGGCTCGCGACATGGAAGCCTTCGAAACGGAAATCAGCACATTCTGCCGGTCACTCGCACCCGATCTCCTGTCGATCCCGGCCGACGTGGCTGGCGGCCTGCTGAACGACCGTGTCACCAAGGCGCGCGCAGCGGACAACCAGCGCTCGACATTGTCGGCGGCGCTGGAGAGAAGCGAGTTTTCCCACGCCCAGCATATCGCCGAGGCAGCCAGGCTCAGTGCTGAGCGAACAGAACTGGCAACGGCAGCGACAGTTCAGCCGGATCGTCTCGAGGCCGTCCTTGCGGATCTTGTCGAGCGCAGAAGACTGGTCGCCAACGAGGGCCAGTGCCGCGCCAGGTTTATCCAGCAGGCGGACGGTCTGGAGGAAGAGGCTGTGCGGACCGCCTTGGTCGGCTTCGACAGGATATCCGCAGGCGTCGAAATCGAGCGACTGGAGGCGGAAGACAGCCGCCAGATCAATCGGCTTGCCGATCTGCGTGCGGCGGAAGCCGACAATCTGCGCCGCAGGCAGGAGCTTGAAAAAGGCACCGGTGCGGAACGCGCCGTCTTCGAAAAGCTCGCGGCCGAACAGGAAGCGAAGGACCTCGCTCGTCGCTGGGTGGTGCTGAAGCTCGCCGGCGCAATGCTCGGCCATTCGATGGAGGCCTACCGCGAACGGCAGGCTGATCCCGTTATGACACGCGCAGGTGAGGTTTTCTCCCTGCTGACGGGAAATCGTTTTTCCCGTCTTCTGCAGGTCTATGACGACAACGACGATCTGCAGCTTGCCGTCGAACGGAAGACGGGCGAGCAGGTGCCGCTCTCCGGATTGAGCGAGGGAACCGGCGATCAGCTCTATCTTGCGCTTCGACTGGCCTTCCTTGAGGATTATTGCCGCCGCAACGAACCGGCGCCACTGGCGCTGGACGATATCTTCCAGACATTCGACGATGAGCGAACCGCCGCCGGGCTTCGCACGCTGGCCGCTTCGAGTGGTGCCTTCCAGTCGATCCTCTTCACCCACCAGACGAGCCTGCTGGACGCCGCTGAGCGCGAACTGGGTGGTGATGTCGATCTAGTCCGCCTGGATCGGGCGTAACAAGCGAGGCTTCGGTAGCGGCAGGCATTCGAGCGTAATTGGTGCGGTCGAGGATAGCATCGGATACCCGCGTGAGGGCGATATAGGCCGGCTGCAAGCTGAAATCTCGGGGGGCGGTGTGATCAACAGGTTGAATCGACGATCATCGTCCCTCTCTCGATCATAGCTGATGCGGTATTCTTCCAGTCTCGATGAGAAGGTGTAGCCGGCTCGGATCCGATCACTGATATAGCGCCGGTTTTCCGGTGTCAGTTCCAGCCCGAAACGATCTATGGAACTGGCGACCAGGCTGAAAATTTCTTCGTCTTGCTGCGGATCGAGCAGGCTGAGCTTGAGGCGGAACGTGCGGAACGTGCTGGACGATGCCCCCTTGATCTGGATGAAAAGCACGGAGGGCTCCGCCGTTGTTCCGAACGCCTTTGAAAACAGGCATTCCCATTCTCCCCCGGCGGCCTGGAAACTCGCAGCAGGACCATCCTCGCCGAGCCGTTCGCACCGCTCATGTGCAGTCAGACGCGGAAGAGCGTGGAATCGGTCGTAGCGACCGGCGGCAGGATCGATGAGTCGTGGCGGCGCATCGACAATGAGTGTCATTCGCCGCGCGCGCAAAGCCGGTGGCGGCACAGCGGCGAAAGGTCGCGTGAGATACTCCTCCACCCCGAGCCACACCGAAAGCCGACGGTAATTGCGTCCGTCGTTGACGATGAGAACAATCGCAACAAGCAGGGTGAGGCCGAGAAGCAGCAGGACGCCAAACGCCTTTGCGGCGCGCCGCCGTCTTCGGTGGCGCATCAGAGGCGTCAGAAGTTCCGCCTTGTCCGCCAAGGAGATCGCTCCGTTTCAGGTTCAAATGCCGACAAGCTTTGGCATATCCGGCAAGCTCGTGTCCAAGTGTGTTTAGCGGCAATGGTGAACGGAAGACGACCACTCCAACATCACCGCGCGATTTCCATGCGCCCGTTAACCAAGTTAATTAGGAGGCATTTAAGTTAACTTTTTTAGTTTCGCTTCTTGATACCAGTGCGCTGGTGACTATGGCCTTAAAACCGCACCGGATTTTATTTTCCGGGGAGCCCAAGCCATGAAGCTTGTCGTTCGTCTTCCGGTGTGCTTTCAAGGGCGTGAAATTCTGGATCAAGCGGGGCATGCCATCGCTCGTACGATCCTGGCTTGGAGTATCGAGATTGGTTCGAGTGACTGCAATCGTTGTCTGTGCTGCCTTGGCAGGATGTCAGGCTGTTCCGGGGGAAGGGCCTCTGGCCTCTGCGATTAACGAGGACGCTGGTCGATCTCCGGCCGAGATCGGCCGTGTAAACGCCGCGGTTTTCGATATTGTCGACGTTGATAATCACACTGCAAGACTGGTGTCGGACTATGTTTCGACCGCATTGAAGCGCCGATTCGGCATTGGCGGCGGTGCTGGCAGGGCGGTGATCGGTATCGGTGACCAGTTGAAGGTCACGATCTTCGAAGCCGGTGCCGATGGTCTGTTCTCAACGACAGATAGAAAGCAGGCCGCGATTGATGTCGTCGTGCAGCCGGACGGTACCGCTGCGATTCCGTATGTCGGTACTGTGCGATTCGCCGGCCGCACCCTTGAGCAGGCCCGCCAGGAAATCCTGTCTTCTCTGAAGAGCAAGGCCGTCGAGCCGGATGTCATCATTGCCATGGGCGATACGCCGTCGCGCTCGGTCACCGTCGCCGGTGCTGTCAATAAATCGGCGCAGATCCCGCTCAACCTGAATGGCGAGCAGATTTCCGATGTCATCGCCAAGGCCGGTGGCCCGACCGCTCAGCCCTATGAGACCTATGTCACGCTCGTTCGCGGCAAGCGCACGGGTACCGCGCTGATGAAGTCGATCATCGAGAACCCGTCTGAAAATATTTATGTCCAGCCTGGCGACCAGATTTTCGTAACCCAGGATCCGCGCACATTCACGCTGCTTGGAGCCGTCAAGAGCAATTCACGGATCGAGTTTGGCGCCAACGATCTGAACCTTCTTGAAGCGGTTGCACTCGGAAGGGGCGGCAATGACGAGGCCGTCAATGCGAAAGGCTTCTTCCTGTTCCGTTACGAGGATCCTGAAGTGGTCCTCGGGCTTCTGGGCCAGCGCCGCTTCGATGAACTCACGCGCAAGGGCATGCAGCCGGACAAGAATGGTCGCTATCCGATCGTCTACAGGTTCGACATGAGCCGGCCCGATAGCATGCTCGTCGGCCAGACCTTCCCGGTAAAAAGCCGTGACGTGATCTATGCATCGCGCCATCCGGCTGTAGACCTAACGAAGTTCCTGCGCGTCATCGGAACGCCTGTCGGGATCGCCGTTCAGGGCGCTGCGATCTCCAACAATCTGAGTGACTAACCCCAAGGCCGGGCGTATATGCACCTGCAGCATTGATTGTAATAAGTCTGGATTGTCATCTAGAGGTAGTGGTTTGTTCTGCTTTTCTCGTGACAACCGAAGACAAGTATGTTGTTAAAGTCGATGTCGGCTTAAATCTGCATCAGCTACTGTAGCTGTGATGAACATAAGAGTGACGATGACGATAGAAGTAATTGGTCGAGCCTGCGTTGCGCCCGGTGCCAACTCCATTGAAGAGTTGCAGCACGTTCTTAGAACCGGTCGTTGCACCGTCACGCAAATCCCAGCTGATCGGTGGGAACTGGCTCGTTTCTGGCATCCCACTCAAGGGACACCCGGAAAAACCTACACTTTCGCAGCTGGCGTCATCGACGCGGTTTACGATTTCGATCCTGCGGTCTTCGGTCTGTCGCAGCGCGAGGCCATGCAGATGGACCCGCAGCAGCGCATATTGCTGACGCTGGTCTGGAAGGCTCTTGAGGATGCCAACCTACCGGTAAGCTCGCTCGCCAGGGAGCGGGTCGGCGTCTATATCGGCGCATCCAGCCTCGACAGCGGAAATCTGTCGGCAGAAGACCCCGCCTCCGGTAGTCCGTACTTCATGACGGGCAATACGCTTTCGATCGTCTCCAACCGTATCTCGCATGTCTTCGGCCTCAATGGTCCGAGCATGACGATCGATACGGCCTGTTCGTCCTCGCTGGTTGCGCTGGATCAGGCCGCTCGTGCACTGGAGCGCGGCGATATCGACACCGCAATCGTCGGCGGCGTCAATCTTCTCGTCCACCCGCTGTCTTTCGTCGGCTTCGCCCAGGCGCGCATGTTGTCGCCGGAAGGCCTTTGCCGCGCCTATGACACCAACGGCCAGGGTTATGTCCGCGCGGAAGGTGGTGCGGCGATCGTCCTTCGTCGCAGCGATCTCGCGCGACAGAACCATGACCGCAGCTACGCCCGCATTCAAGCAACCGGCGTTAATTCCTCCGGCCGCACCAACGGCATCAGCTTGCCCTCGCGTGAGGCGCAGGCCGATCTCTTGAGCTCCATCTATGACAGGCAAGGCATAGACGTTAACCGCGTCGCCTTCATCGAGGGCCATGGTACCGGTACTCGCGTCGGCGACCCCGCCGAAGTTTGGGCCATCGGCAGCATCATCGGCCAAAAGCGCCGTGCGCCGCTACCTATCGGCTCGATCAAGTCGAATATCGGTCACACGGAGCCGGTCTCCGGTCTCTTCGGCCTGTTCAAGGC
Organism: Neorhizobium sp. UBA3556; assembly: GCA_002376235.1. Classification (GTDB taxonomy): domain Bacteria; phylum Pseudomonadota; class Alphaproteobacteria; order Rhizobiales; family Rhizobiaceae; genus Neorhizobium. The sequence continues at coordinate 12,442 of DFNX01000014.1, forward strand.
CATGCTGGCGCTTGAGAACGATTACCTTCCGGCAACGCTGCATATCGAGACGGCGAACGAGGACATCGATTTCGATGCACTCAATGTCAGGGTCAATACTGCAGCCGTTAAACTGCTTCCGGCCAAGGAAGCGCGGCTTGTCGGCATCAATTCCTTCGGTTTCGGCGGTACCAATGCACACGTCGTCATAGGCGATCCCGAACCGGCCACACAGGCAGCGTCACCCGCCAAGGGCGACAACTTGCTGTTCCTGGCCAGCGCCCATAGCGCCAGCGCATTGGAAAACCTGCTCAAGGATTACCGCGCCCGCCTGTCGGCCACCGCACCCGAAAAGGCGCGCCGCATCATTGCCGCCACGACGACGAACAGGGATGCTCTCAAATATCGGTTTGCCGTCGATGCACGCGGAGAACGAGGCGTTCTCGATGCCATCAAGACGCACCTTTCGGGTGAGGCGTCCGATGGCGAGCGCGGCGAAGCGCCTTCTTCGCTCGGCAAGATCGCTTTCGTCTTTTCCGGCAATGGTGCGCAATGGGCCGGAATGGGCGTGGAAGCCTATCGCGAGAACCCGCATTTCCGCCAGTATTTCCAATCCTTCAGCGCGCTGTTCGAATATCATCTTGGCGAAAAGCTGACCGATCTCATCGTCGCAGACGATCTGGGAACACGGCTGGCCGACGCGACCATTGCGCAGCCGCTGCTGTTTGCCGTCCAGGCATCGCTTTCCGACAGCCTGAGCGCTTACGGCATCAGGCCTGATGTCGTTTTCGGTCACTCGGTCGGTGAGATTGCTGCCGCCTATGCTTCGAAGGCGCTCACCGCCGCCGAAGCCGTTGCGATCGTTGCCAAGCGCTCGCATTCCCAGCATCTGTTCGCAGGGCAGGGCAAGATGGCCGCCGCCGTGATGAGCGAAGACGCCGCTGTTGCATTTGCAAAGGCGCACGGTCTGGACGGTATCCACGTTGCGGCGGTAAACGCACCGAACTCCGTGACGATTTCCGGACCAATCGCGGAAATCCAGGCATTCCGGGATGCTGCCCGCAAGTCCCAGACGGTCGTCCATATCCTCGATATCAATTACCCGTTCCACCATCCGATCATCGACAGCGCTCGCGATGGCTTCCTCGCGGAATTGCCCGCGATCGAGCCGCAAGCTGCTGCCTGTACCTTCATCTCCACCGTCACCGGCGGGATCTATGATGGCCGTGGTCTCGATGCCGAATATTGGTGGCACAATGTGCGTGAGCCGGTTCTCTTCCGCTCGGCAACCGAGGCGGCCCTCGATCTCGGCTGCAACCTGTTCATCGAGATTTCTCCACGCACGATCCTGTCGAACTACGTCTCGGAAATCGCCAAGAGCAAGGCCCAGCCGGCAACCGTGATCGGCTCGCTGCAGCGCGAGACGCCCGTCGAAGGCCGTGATCCTATCGCCCGCTCGTTTGCACGTGCGATTGCCCATGGGGCGATACTCGCACCATCCAGGCATTCCGGCAAACGCAACCCTGTCGTCGATCTGCCGCCTTTGCCGTTCGAGCCAAGCGCGCTCAAAGTGCCGGCAACCACCGACGAGATCGACATGTTCGGTCGGGATTTCAAGAACAGCTATACGCTTCTGGGCTGGCGAAACGATCCGAACGGTTCGCACTGGAAAAACCACGTCGATGCACTGCTCTTCCCTGATCTGGCGGAGCATGTTGTCGATGGCCGCGCGATCCTGCCGGGAGCCGGATTTCTGGAAATCGCGGTCACGGCCGCCCAGGCGCATTTCGGCACCGACGAGGTCGAGATTTCCAACATGGAAATCGTCCGGCCGCTTGAACTGCGCCCTGACAGGTTGCTGGAGCTTTCGACGCTGATTTCTCCGGAAACCGGCAATATCGAGATCCGTTCGCGCGAGCGGCTGAGCAGTGATGACTGGACCGTGCACGCCGTCGGCCGTTGTCGACGCCCGGTGGATGAGGGCAGCCACCGGTTCGATGTCACCGTATCCACAGAAGGCGGCGATAGCCTCTCGTCTGACGAAGTTTATGAGACGGCGGAGCGTTTCGGCCTGCAATACGGCCCGCGCTTCCAGCTCCTGTCCAAGGCCGTGCCTTATGGTGAGAATGTCGTTGAAGTCGAGTTGAAGGAAGCGGCGTCTCCCGCCCATCCCTATATCGGCTACAACCTCAACCCGTTCTCTGTCGATGCCGCCTTCCACGGGCTGGTTGCTATGTTCGACCGGCTTTCGGGAACTGAGGCTGGATCTCCCTACATTCCGGTTCGGTTCGGCTCGATCCGCGTCGCGGGCAGAGGTCGCGCAATCGCCAAGGCAAGGATCGAGATTGAGCGGTTCAGCAATTTCTCGATCAAGGTCAATTTTCGTCTTTTCGATGCCGATGGCGATCAGGTTGCGGTTCTTTCGGATTGCCGCTTCCGTCGCACGTCCCTGCGCCGTCATCACACGCTGGATACCGTTGCCTTCCATTTCGACGCCGTGTCGAGTGCGCTTTTGGCCGTGTCGGATGCGCCTGCATTCAACCTGCCGGCTTTGGCCGAGCTGGTCTCATCCGATGCGAAGGACAATGCATCACTGATGATCGATGCGGCGGTCTATCGTGCATGCCACGAGATTGCCCTGTCGCTCGCCGATGGCGATGGAAGGCTTTCGTCGGCATCCTTGCCCGGCGACCGGGATTTTCGCGCCTTCCTGACATCCTGCCTGTTCACCCTGGAAGATGCCGGGATCGCCGTGTCCTATGATGACGGCTGGAATATTCCGCAAGAGTTCTCGTTCCCAGGTGTCGATGAACTGATCCAGGAAATCTACCGCGAAGACTCGTCACGCATCGCTGAAGCGGTGCTGGTCAATGACGTGTACCGCGATGCACTCGAACATCTGATGCTCGCAGGAAAGCCCGCCGACGAGGCTGAAAGCGAACATACGAGCAATATCAGCGAAGCAACGCTCGACCACGTTCTGGTCCATTCGCCGCTCGGTCTTCGCCGCGCCGAAAGCGGATTCGATCTGACGGAACGCTTCTGCCGCGAAAACTCTGGAAAAATCCGTTTCATCGTAGAGTTGGGCACGACCAGCCAGTCCGTCAGCACCCGGCTTGCCGGTCTCTCCGCATCGATCGGCGCAACGCTTGTGATTGCCGAGCCGAACGAAAATGCACGACGCATGCTGGAACTTGCGTTCGAGCAGAATGTCCATGTCTCGGTCATAGAGCCAAAGGCTCTTGCCAGCCTCAAGCATGTTGACCTGATCGTTGCAGGCGGCTTGTCCAGCCAGTCGATGCTAACCGGTGATGAAGATGTGCGCCAGGCGTTGCGTTCGGCCGCAGCAAAGGGCGCTGCGATCACTTTTGCCGATCGTGCTCCGTCGGCATTCAACGACTTCGCCTTCGGTCTGTCGGAGGGATGGTTCGCAGCAAGCCAGTCTGCCGAATTCCCGGTCGGTCGGTTGGGGACCACAACTCAGGTAGAAACGCTTTTGTCCGATCTCGGCTTCGAGGTCGCAGTCGTACAGGACGTGCAGGCGGAAGAGGGGACGCTCGTCGTCGCCATCGCCCATTCGCGTGTGAAATCCGAGACTGTGGCTGACGAGGCGGGCAGGGGCAGGCTCATCATCGTTGCCGAACAGGCATCCGAACAGATGCTCGCTCCATCCTTTGCCGATGCCGCGATCGTTCAGGCTGCCGAGACGGAACGCGCGCTGGAACTCGTACCGGAAGGTAGTCAGTCCCCGATCTGTATGGCCTATCTCGCCGATCGCGGTGCCGGTCAGGCCGTTTCTGCTCTTGAGATTTCAAGACTGTCGCGATTCAGGGCGCTGGCCGAGGGGATGACCCGCCAGGCAGGCGGTTCTGCGGTCAGGCCACGCCTCATCGTGCTTGCGCCGGGCGGATCTCCTCTTGCCGGTGAAAACAGCGATGCGGCCAATGGCGGTCTTTGGACTTTCGCCCGCGTTCTGCAGAACGAATATGATGCCATCGACATTCACATGATCGATGCCGAAGGCAAGCAGGCGATTGCCCTCATCGATCGGATTGCAACGGTCGAAAGCGCCAATCGCGAATGGCTTGCCGGTGAACACGGCCTCGTTGAAATTCGTGCGGCTTCCGGTCCGTCCGCAGGCCGCGATGCGACCACCGCGGATTTCGAGGCCGCGACGATCCACCAGCGGACCAGCGGTCGCGTCGACAGCATCGTCTGGGAAAGCTGTGCGCTTCGCGAGCCGGGTGATGGCGAGGTCATCATCGCTGTCGAGGCTGCAGGTCTGAATTTCCGCGACGTCATGTGGTCGATGGGGCTTTTGCCCGAAGAAGCGCTGGAAGACGGTTTTGCTGGCGCAACCATCGGCATGGAAATGGCTGGTCGCGTCGAGCGCGTCGGTTCTTCCGTCACGGATCTCAAGCCAGGCGATCGCGTCATGGGCATCGGCCCGGCCGCCTTCTCCACCCATGTTCGTGTCCGCCGTGACGGTGTGACCAAATTCCCCGATCGGCTTGATTTCTCAGCTGCGGCCACGGTTCCTGTCGCCTTCCTGACGGCCTATTACGCCATGGTCCAGCTCGGCCATATCGAACCGGGCGAAACGATCCTCATTCATGGCGCCGCAGGCGGCGTCGGTCTTGCGGCGCTGCAGATCGCCAAGCTGAAGGGCGCAAAGGTCATCGCCACGGCGGGTACGGTCGAAAAACGCCGCTTCCTTGAAACGCTCGGCGCAGACCATATCTTCGACAGCCGCTCGCTGGATTTCGTCTCGAGCGTTCGTGCGGTCACGAATGGCGAGGGTGTCGATCTCGTCCTGAACTCGCTCTTCTCCGAAGCGATGGAACGAAGCCTCGAACTGGTCAAACCCTTCGGTCGTTTCCTCGAACTCGGCAAGCGCGACTATTATTCCGACCGCAAGATCGGCCTGCGGCCGTTCCGTCGCAATATCAGCTATTTCGGCATCGATGCCGACCAGTTGCTGGTCAACCAGCCGAAGATCACCAAGCGGATTTTTGCCGAGATTGGCGAACTATTCGAGCGCGGCGATCTGGTGCCTCTGCCTTATCGCGCCTTCGGCTATGACGAGATCGGCAGCGCCTTCCGCCTGATGCAGAATGCCGGCCAGATCGGCAAGATCGTTATCCGCCCACCGGTCCGCGGCAGGGATCAGGTGATGATTGCCACCGATCGGACTGTACGTTTCAGCGATAACGGAACCTTCCTCGTTGCCGGTGGCATCGGCGGTTTCGGTCTCGTTGCCGCCGACTGGCTGATCGCCAAGGGCGCGCGCCGGATCGCTTTGTGCTCCCGCCGCGGGGTCGCGGATGAAGCGACGATCAAGGCTCTGGAGAAATGGGCTGCTCTCGGCGTCGTTGCCACGCTCCATGCCTGCGACATCACCAATGAACAGGCCTTGTCTGCTCTTCTGACGGAATTGCGTTCTGCAGCTCCGATCAAGGGCATCATCCACGCCGCCATGGTGCTGGACGACGCTCTCTTGTCGAACCTGACCGATGACCGCAACCGTCCCGTCGTGGACGTCAAGGTTCGCGGCGCGGAACTGCTCGACAAGCTGACACGTGACGACGCCCTGGAACTGTTCCTGCTCTTCTCGTCCGCCACCACCATGCTCGGCAATCCCGGACAGGCGAACTATGTCATCGCCAACGGCTATCTCGAAGGGCTTGCCCGCGCACGCCGTGCTGCCGGCCGTCCGGCTCTGGCCGTCGGTTTCGGCGCGATTGCCGATACCGGCTTTCTGGCACGCAATGCCGAGGTCAACGAGATTCTGTCGAAGAGGATCGGCAAGACCGCAATGAAGGCGCGTGATGCGCTGGAACAGGTCGAAAACTATCTGGCGAGCGAGACCGGCAGCATCGATGGTGCTGCCGTGATGATAGCCGAAGTCGATTGGAATGCCGTGCGCATGCTGCCGATCTCGACAGCCAGCCTGTTCGAGACCGCGATGCGGGCCGCCGGCAATGCGCAATCGTCTGCCGATGGTGATCAGATCGATCTCGAAGCGTTGATCGAAGGCAAGTCCGCCGATGAAGCGCAGGCGATCCTGCACAAGATTGTCGCGGCCGAAATCGCGGCCATCCTGCGCGTCACCGAAGACAGCATCACGCCGGAAAAGATCCTCAAGGATGTCGGCCTCGACAGCCTGATGGCGATGGAACTCGGCATGAGCTTCCAGCAGAAGACCGGATTTGATATTCCCTTGAGTGGTGTCGGTGAGGACACGACGGTGAGTGACGTGGTCACGCGCCTGCGTGAGCGAGTTTCGAAACGCAGTGGCGGGGAGGAGGAGACCTCGCAGCAGGGCGAGGTGCTCGACCGTCTGGTCAAAAGCCACTCGACCCAAAGCCAGAAAGCAGCTTCTCAGTGACCAAGAAAGACAAGCCGGAAACGACCGTGTCTCCAACCGGAGGCGCCAAGCTTGGTTTTCTGGAGAAGATGCGACAGACGAGCGAAGCTTCGGGCCGCAATCGCGAAGCACGCTTGAATCGCCAACCGCAGGCTTCTGTTCGCCAGAGCCCGAAATTCGATCAGCTTCCCGAATATCAGCGTGTCTTGACGCAGCGGAAAGTGGGCGAGGTTATCGGGGTGGATAATCCGTTCTATCGCTCGCACGACGTGGCGGCTGGCGCCACCACTGTCATGGACGGCCGGGCCTTCGCCAACTTCGCATCCTATGACTATCTCGGAACGAACACGGATCCGAAGGTCACGAGCCGTGCCAAGGAGGCGATCGATCGATATGGGATTTCCGCTTCTGCCAGCCGGCTGGTTGCCGGTGAGCGTCCCGTCCATACCGAATTGGAAGCATTGCTTGCCGAGGTCTATGGCGTAGAGGCAGCCGTCTGCTTCGTCAGCGGTTATCTTACCAATGTCGCCGCTATCAGCTGTCTCGTCGGTCCGCAGGACCTCGTCATCCACGACGAATTCATTCACAACAGTGCCTTGGCGGGCATCAAGCAGTCGGGCGCAACGCGCCGGCTGTTCCGCCACAACGATGTCGACAATCTCGAAACAGTGCTGAAGACGCTCGCATCGGAATTCCGGCGTGTCCTCGTCATTGTCGAGGGCGTCTATTCCATGGACGGAGATATCGCCGATCTGCCGCGGCTCCTCGAATTGCGCAGCCGTTACGGTTTCTGGTTGATGGTCGACGAGGCCCATGCGCTTGGTGTTCTCGGCAAGACGGGCAGGGGCACGTTCGAGCATTTCGATATCGATCCGCAAGAGGTCGATATCTGGATGGGAACGCTGTCCAAGACGACGTCGAGCTGCGGCGGTTATATTGCCGGATCCCAGGCGCTTGCCGATATCCTGAAAGCCGAGGCCGGTGGCTTCGTCTATAGCGTCGGACTTGCACCCGTTCTGGCTGCAGCCGCAAAGGCTGGTCTCGATATCCTGCGTAGCGAACCGGAACGGACTGAAAAGCTTCACCGCAACGGCGCATTGTTTCTGGAAGAGGCCAGAAAGGCCGGGCTCGATACGGGCCTCAGCGTCGGGTTTTCCGTCGTGCCGGTTCTGGTGGGTGACTCGCTCCGGGCTGTTCAGCTGTCGAACGAGCTTCTGGAAGATGGCGTCAACGCACTGCCTATCATCCACCCGGCGGTGCCGGAAGGGCAGGCGCGGCTGCGCTTTTTCATCACCTGCAATCACACCGAAGAGCAGATCCGCCATGCCGTCGAAGCGACTTCGCGTCGCCTGAAAAGCCTGGAGGACCGCAAGTTCGGTCTGGCCTCGCTCGATATGGAAAAGATGATGCTACTCTCTCCGCTGCTTCAATCGCCCAATAGCTGATGTCGGGAGCGCGGCCATGCATGTCGTCGTAACCGGGGGATCGAGCGGCATAGGCTTTGAAGTCGCAAAGATCTATGCGCGTCGTGGCGCTTCGGTTTCGCTGATCGCCCGCAACGCAGACCGTCTGGAAACGGCCCGCAGAGAGATTGAACAGTATTCCGCAGGCGCAACCAAGGTCTTTGTCGTTCCCGCTGATGCTGCTGTCAGCGCCGAAATCTCAGCCGCGATAAAGGCCTGCGAGGCAGCACACGGACCATGCGATATCCTCGTCGCTTCCGCTGGCATCGTCGAGCCGGGTTGGTTTCATGAACAGACAGCGAAAGCCTTCGAAGCCCAGTGGCGGACCAATTTTACCGGTGTGGTCAATACGGTGCGGGATGTCTATGCGAGCATGAGAGGCCGCGGGGAGGGGCGTATCATGATCGTCTCCTCGGCCGCCGCCTTCATCGGAATTCCCGCCTACGCCGCCTATTGCAGCTCGAAATCCGCACTGGTCGGTTTCGCTGACGCCCTGCGGCTGGAGGCCATGCCGAAGGGCGTGACTGTCGGCATCTGCTTCCCGCCCGATACCGACACGCCCCAGCTTGCCCGAGAACTTCAAAGCCGGCCGCGAGAGGCCGAAATATTGATGGGGCGCATCAAGCCGAGACGGGCGGAAGAGATTGCAGTAAGGCTCGTGACCGGCATCGATCGCCGCAGCGCCCATGTCTATTTCACAGGCTCGATTGCGGCGCTCGCCCTGTTCGGCCCTCTGGTCCGGCCGTTCATCGAAATCTGGTATCGGCTGAAGGTGGGCAGGTAGGCGCGGGCTCGGCCGCGGTCATACGAAGGCCTTGTGGCTGCCGTCGATTTTCAGCACGGTCAGCTTGCCGCTGTAATAGGCGCCGGTGTCGATCCCTATACGTCCAAGACTGATATCCGGCGTCGGCTGTGGCGTATGGCCGTGGACGACCAGCAATGGTTGACCGGGGCCTTGGCTGAGAAACGGCTCGCGGATCCACATCAGGTCTTCATCTGCCTGATTGTCCAATGCCACTCTTGGGCGCAAACCCGCGTGGACGAACACGATATTGCCGATCTTCAGGAAGATCGGCAGGTTGGCAAGAAACTGCTGGTGGCTTGCCGGAATGCCCTGGGACAGCACGTCCCTGAGATCGGTCAGGCGGCCTTTCTTCCTGGTGCTCAGGTGATGGATATCTATCCCATAGGAGAGCAGCGTCTGCTCGCCGCCAAGTCTCAGCCAGTCGGAATACAGTTCCGGTTCGTCGATGAACTTGCTGAAAATGTCGTCGTGATTACCGCAGAGCGCCAGTCTGCGCAAACCCAGTTCACTTGGCTTCTGCAGATGCTCGATGACCTGATAGGAACTTGGGCCGCGGTCCACATAGTCGCCAAGCAGGACGATCAGTCCGGGACGCCCCGTCATTGCAATATCGGCGGCAATGCGGGCTTCCGCCTGCTGCAGTTCGTTCAGGCAGCCATGCACATCACCGATCGCATAGATAGGGTAGCTGGCAGGTTCATCTCCCAGATCTATCCGGCGTCGGGAAGGCGGAGAAGGCCGGCCCTTTGGGCGACCTTTCATCCAGCCGATGAGTTTACGCATTGATGTCGCCAATCGTAGACAGGCCAATTATGGACAATAACATCCCATCGACAATGGGAACCCGTCCCTAAAGGAGGGTTAACATATTGCCGATATTCGCAAATCTGCCGATCTTCAATCGTTTCCTGCAGGCAAGGTTAAGAGACGGGGGAGCCTCGCAGTCCTTGCGTCCTGTGCAGACCCACCGATCTGTCGCTCAGTGGACAAGGCGATAGGGGGATCTACCGGTGTTCTTGATGTCCTGTCTGACCCAATGAAATTGTATCGTCCGGGGTTGCCGATCTCCTGCCGGAACGTCAGGCTTTGATACCCTGCGAAGAAATAGAAGTCCGCCTGGGTCGTAAGCAGCTTGGTCAGGGCTTCGGACAATGCCGGATCGCGCGGCATCGAAGCGGCCGAGCGGAAGAAGGCGAGAGCTTGTGCTGCGAGGTCACCGTCCAGCTTGCCGCCGGCGAGATTGAATTTCACGCGAATGCTGTCGGCAGGTGCATGTAGCGCGCCGCGTGCCTGCAGAAAGAGTGACGCCGAATGGTTCGCGCCGAACCCGTCCCGTAACATCGAACATTCCCAGCCACGTTGCTGCGATTCCGCAAAGGCAGGTATTTCCCGCGCACCTGCTGCCTGCCTGCTGCACATGTCCGCCGGCGTGGATATCGGTTCGATAAGGTCGGGTGCTATGGCAAAACCGGGCCATGGCCAGCGATGAACGGGTTTGGAAACCTGACTGGTTTCACGCTCCGGCGGGGCAGGGGCTGGACGAACGGCAGCCTCCGGCAGTGGAATACCGAGAGCCCGCGCAAATGCCTTGAAGTTGCGCTGTTCGTTCGCCAGCAGAACCGTGGCGGCCACGGCGGCTACGACGACGAGTACAAACAGGAGCAGCGGCCAACGTCTTGCCGGTCGCGGTGGTGGGGCAGCCATATGTGAGCGCGGTCGAGGGGCCATCGGATCCATGGCTCTGTGTGAATAGGCAGTTTCGGATCCGACGTGGCGGCAAGTCCCGCCACGAAAATCTCCTCACGACTTTTATATCACCGAATTTCGCGAAGTTCAAAGCGCGCCGCAGGGTCATACGAATACCCCGCGAAACATAAAGCCACTACGTTCGATATGTTTTTCCTATCGATGCGATCTTTAAATCCAACTTAAAACTATCAATAAATCCAGTTATTTGATTTGCCCATGAGAGGATCTGCACCAGCTTAACCTCACGAAACCCAATTAAGGAAGCATATGGGAAACCTGTCAGGTCCCGGCTTCCGTCATCGATAACAACGACTGGAAGGAGATAGTCATGGATGCCAAGTCTAGCGAGAACAGCGGTAAGTGTCCTGTAGCCCACGGCAACACGCCGCGCGGACGGTCCAACCGCGACTGGTGGCCGAACCACCTCAATGTTCAGATCCTTCACACCCACTCTTCGCTTTCCGATCCGATGGGCAAGTCGTTCGATTATGCCGAGGAGTTCAAGACGCTTGACCTTCAAGCACTGAAGCAGGACCTCCATGCGCTGATGACCGACAGCCAGGATTGGTGGCCGGCCGATTTTGGCCATTACGGCGGTCTCTTCATCCGCATGGCCTGGCACTCGGCCGGCACCTACCGCATCACTGACGGCCGTGGCGGTGCTGGCATGGGCCAGCAGCGTTTTGCTCCGCTCAACAGCTGGCCCGATAACGTCAACCTCGACAAGGCCCGGCGCCTCCTCTGGCCGATCAAGCAGAAATACGGCAACAAGATTTCCTGGGCCGACCTGATGATCTTGACCGGCAATGTCGCGTTGGAATCGATGGGCTTCAAGACCTTCGGTTTTGCCGGCGGCCGCGCCGATGTCTGGGAGCCGGAAGAGCTTTACTGGGGACCGGAAGGCACCTGGCTGGGCGACGAGCGTTACAGCGGCGAGCGCGAACTAGCCGAGCCACTCGGTGCCGTGCAGATGGGCCTCATCTACGTCAATCCGGAAGGCCCGAACGGCAATCCTGATCCTCTCGCTTCTGCCCGCGATATCCGCGATACCTTCGCCCGCATGGCGATGAATGACGAGGAGACGGTCGCCTTGATCGCCGGTGGCCACACTTTCGGCAAGACCCATGGTGCCGGCGATGCGTCTTTTGTTGGCATCGATCCGGAAGGCGGCGAGCTGGAAGCACAGGGTCTCGGCTGGTCGAGCAAGTTCAATAGCGGCATTGGTACCGACGCGATCGGCAGCGGCCTTGAAGTAACATGGTCGCAGACGCCGACCCAGTGGAGCAACTACTTCTTCGAAAACCTCTTCGGTTTCGAATGGGAGCTCACAAAGAGCCCCGCGGGTGCACATCAGTGGGTGGCCAAGGATGCGGACGCCTCCGTGCCGGATGCTTTCGACGGCGCGAAAAAACACCGCCCGACCATGCTGACCTCCGACCTCGCGCTGCGTTTCGACCCGATCTACGAAAAGATCTCACGCCGGTTCATGGAAAACCCGGCCGAGTTTGCCGATGCCTTCGCCCGCGCCTGGTTCAAGCTCACTCATCGCGACATGGGGCCGAAGGTCCGGTATCTCGGTCCAGAAGTGCCGGCCGAAGACCTGATCTGGCAGGACGTCATTCCGGCCGCCGATCACCCGCTGGTCGATGATGCGGATATCGCCTCGCTCAAGGAAAAAGTACTGGCGACCGGCCTTTCCGTTCAGGAACTCGTCTCGACCGCCTGGGCCTCCGCCTCGAGTTTCCGCGGTTCGGACAAGCGCGGTGGTGCCAACGGTGCCCGTATCCGCCTGGAGCCACAGAAGAACTGGGAGGCCAACCAGCCGGAACAGCTCGCCAAGGTGCTCGGTACGCTGGAGAACATCCAGCAGGGCTTCAACGCAGCCAATGCAGCCGGCAAGAAGATCTCGCTGGCCGACCTGATCGTGCTGGCAGGCGCCGCCGGCGTGGAGAAGGCTGCGAAGGCGGCAGGCCACAACATTGTCGTACCGGTCACGCCGGGTCGCGCCGATGCTTCACAGGAACAGACCGACACGGCCTCCTTCGCAGCGCTCGAGCCGCGTGCCGATGCGTTCAGAAACTACGTCAACACCAAGCGCCATCAGTTCCTCAAAGCTGAAGAAGCCCTGGTCGATCGTGCGCAGTTGCTGACGCTCACCGCACCGCAGATGACGGTGCTGCTTGCTGGTCTACGCGTATTGAAGGCCGGCGCGCCGGAGCATGGTGTTTTCACCGACAAGCCGGAAACGTTGACGAACGACTTCTTCGTCAACCTGCTGGATATGGGAACGGTATGGTCACCGAAGGCAGGCGAGACCGGGGTTTACGAAGGGCGTGATCGCCATTCGAACGACCTGAAGTGGACCGGCACGCGTGTCGATCTGATCTTCGGTTCGCACTCGCAGCTTCGGGCGATTGCGGAAGTTTATGCCCAATCCGACGCGAAGGAAAAGTTCATCAGGGACTTTGTCAGCGCCTGGGTCAAGGTAATGAACGCGGATCGTTTCGATCTGGCTTGATTGAACATCTATTCCGGGTGGGATTCCTCGCCCGGAATACCTCTTCCCGCGACGGATCTAAATCAAAGTCTCTGAGTGGTGACCTTGCGATCCATGCCTGACTATTTGTCGACGCTTGCCGTCGTCATCGTGTCCGTCGGTGATCCGGAAAAGCCGGCAAAAAGCGCCAGCGTGCCATGCAAAAGTCCGGCCCACATCATGATGGATACGGCAAACACCACGATCATATTGCGAAGGCGAGACGACATCGGGACCTCTTGAATGAGATCTCATAGTGCCATCCGGAAGTTTGCGCGGCGTGAACCGAAATGGTTAACGCTCGTCTTCCGAACAATTCAGAAAAACAGCCGCCAGCGCTGAACTGGCGGCCGATCAGGACCTATCAGCCGCTATTTTTGCCGATGCTGTGATAGGTAAAGCCATGCGGCTCCACCTCATGCGCACGATAGACATTGCGCAGGTCGACGAACACCGGTGTCGCCATGATCGTCTTCAGCCTGTCGAGATCAAGCGCGCGGAATTCGTTCCATTCGGTGACCAGAACCGCCACATCCGCACCGTCCGCCGCCTCATAAGGATCGGTAACAAAATCGATCTCCATCATCTGACGCGCGTTTTCCATGCCCTCCGGATCGTATCCGGCAACGATCGCACCGGCATCCTTCAGCGTCTGCACGATGGCGATCGCCGGGCTGTCACGCATATCGTCGGTATTCGGCTTGAAGGTCAGGCCGAGGATCGCAACCTTCTTGCCGCGCACGTCGCCACCCGCTGCCGCAATCACCTTGCGGCCCATGGCCCGCTTGCGATTGTCGTTGACGGCAATCGTCGTCTCGATCAGGCGGACAGGGCTTTCATAGTCCTGCGCGGTCTTGGCAAGAGCCAGCGTATCCTTCGGGAAGCAGGAGCCGCCATAACCGGGACCCGCATGCAGGAATTTCGAGCCTATACGGCCATCGAGGCCGATACCACGCGACACGTCCTGCACATCGGCACCAACCCGCTCGCACAGATCAGCAATCTCGTTGATGAAGGTGATCTTCATGGCAAGGAAGGCGTTCGCCGCATACTTGATCAGCTCGGATGTGCGACGGCTGGTGTAGAGGATCGGCGCCTGATTGAGATAGAGCGGCCGATAGACCTCGTTCATCACTGGGCGGGCACGTTCGTCGGAAATGCCGACGACGATGCGGTCCGGCCGCTTGAAATCCTCGATCGCAGCCCCTTCACGCAGGAATTCCGGGTTCGAGACGACGGCGAAATCCGCATCCGGATTGCTCTCGCGAATGATCCGCTCGACCTCATCGCCGGTGCCGACCGGTACGGTCGACTTGGTGACGACGACGGTAAAGCCCTTCATCGCCTCGGCGATTTCCTTGGCGGCTGCATAGACATAACCGAGATCGGCGTGGCCATCACCACGACGCGATGGCGTGCCGACGGCGATGAACACCACATCGGCCTCGGCAACGGCCGGTGCAAGCTCGGTGGTGAAGGAGAGGCGGCCTGCCTTGACGTTGGTTTCGACCAGCGCATCGAGGCCCGGCTCGAAGATCGGGATGACGCCTTTTTTCAGCGCCTCGATCTTCTCTTCCGCCTTGTCGACACAGATCACCTTGTGACCAAAATCGGCAAAGCACGCTCCAGACACCAGCCCGACATAACCCGAGCCAACCATTACGATGCGCATATGACTGCCTTCCTATCCAATAACGTCTATCGATCGATAAGGCTTTGCGCCGACAGACCGATGACACCGCAGCCGCCAACATGAGTATCGGCCACGTTCTTCGTTAGAGCAGCTATTACCCGCGTCCGAACTCGTCCACAATGCGGATGATGTCGTCTTCCCCGAGATAGGAACCCGTCTGAACTTCAATCATTTCCAGCATGATCTTGCCGGGATTGGCGAGCCGGTGGACTTCGCCCTGCGGGATGTAGACGGACTCGTTTTCGCGCACGATCTTGATCTCGTCGCCGACAGTCACTTCCGCCGTGCCCTTCACGCAGATCCAGTGTTCGGAGCGGTGATGGTGCTTTTGCAGCGACAGCTTCTTGCCCGGTGTGACGAACAGTCGCTTCACCTGGAAGCGGTCGCCGTTGAGGATCGACGTGTATCCGCCCCAGGGACGATAGGATGTCGGATGGGTCTGGGTCAGCGCTGCGGTGCCCTTGGCGGATCCGAGCAGCTTGACCAGCGAGCCGACGCTCTGGCTCTCGTCGAGCTTGCCGACATAGACGGCGTCCTCGCTGGCGATGACGGCCACGCCGTCCAGGCCCTGAACGGCGAGATGGCTGGTACGCGACATCACGAGCGAGTTGCGGGTGTTGACGACGGTGGCGTTGCCGAGTGCGACATTGCCGTCGGTATCCTGTCTACCGAGTTTCCACACCGCATCCCAGCTGCCCATGTCCGACCAGGAGAATGAGGAGGGGACGACCGCAGCATTCGCAGTCTTTTCCATGATCGCATAGTCGATCGAAATATCGGTGGCCTTGCCGAAGGCCTCTGCGTCGAGCCGGACGAAATCGAGATCGTTCTGTGCCTTGGCAACGGATGCGGTTGCCGCATCGGCGACCGCAGGCGCGTATTTCTTCATTTCCGACATCACCTGGGCAACGCCGAACATGAAAATGCCAGAGTTCCACAAGAACCCGCCGGCATCGAGCATAGCCGCCGCCTTATCCGCATCCGGCTTTTCCACGAAGCGCTTCACCGATTTGGCGCCTTCGCCAAGATCCTTGCCGACTTCGATATAACCGTACCCGGTTGCCGGCTCCGTCGGCATGATGCCGAAGGTGACGAGCTTGCCGGCCTTTGCCGTCTTGAAGGCGATATCGATCGCTTCCTGATAGCTGTCACCGGAGACGATCTCATGATCGGAAGCCAGAACCTGGATTATGGCCTCGTCGCCGAATTTCTTCATCACGAAGGCGGCAGCAGCCGCGACAGCCGGCGCGGTATTGCGCGCCGTCGGCTCCAGCAGCACGCCTGAAAGCTTCACGTTCAGTTCGCGGGCCTGCTCGGCCACGAGAAAGCGGAAATCCTCGTTGGTGATCACGACCGGCGCCTCATAGAGGCTGCTGTCGGAGATGCGCTCCAGCGTCTTCTGGAAGAGACTGAGATCATCGGTGAACTGGATGAACTGCTTTGGCGCGCTTGCACGCGAGAGCGGCCAAAGACGTGTTCCCTTGCCGCCCGCCATGATTACCGGAATGATCTTGTCAGTCATGCTTGCCCCGCCTTGTGCCATTCTGTGTTCAGTACCGGATTATCTTCTAAATATTGCGTCCGGTCGCAAAGTGCCGGATCAGTGCCAAGCCATCGTTCAGCAGTGCCGAGGCAGCTTCCTCGGTCGGTGCCTCGACATAACAACGCATCTCTGGCGCATTGCCCGATGGGCGTAGATGGATGATGCGGCCATCCTCGAGAGTGACCCTCAAACCGTCAATATCGCTTTTCTTGGCAACCGCGCCGATTGGCGACAGAAAAGTTTTAAGGTTCTCGTCTGATTGCCTGAGATCGGCCATCAGTGCCGCACTCGTTTCGATTGGAAAACTCTCCAGCCTGTCTGCCATCGCAACCGGCATGCGAAAATCTTGCGCCAGTTGCGAAAGCCGACGCTTCTTTTGCGCGGCAAACCAGAGAGGGGCGAGGATAGGAAGAAAGCTGTCGCGTGTCGGCAGCGGTCGGATCGATCCGCCCGGCAATGAAAAGGTGGAGGCCGTCAGCAGGCCGCCATTGGCCTCGAACCCCATGACCTTCTCGTGTCCTGCGGCCAAAGCCTCGTTCATGCCGGCAATGACGAAGGGGGATCCCACCCGTGTGCGAACTACCTCGAACGTGCCATTTGCCTCGATGCCGGAATTGGACGTGACCGGTGTTACGACCACATCCGCGCCAAGGAACAGCGATGAGATCAGGCCGATGAGGTCGCCACGCACCGGTTCGCCCTTTTCATCGGAAAGGAGAGGGCGGTCTCCGTCGCCATCGGCGGAAACGATGGCATCCAGACCATGTTCGCTAACCCATTGGCGCAGTGATGAGATCGTCTCGGGTGAAACCGCTTCGGTATCGACCGGAATGAAATCTTCCGAAAATCCGAGTTCGACCACCTCGGCACCGTAATGCCGGATCGCCTCGACCAGCAGATCGCGTGCGACAGTCGAATGCTGATAGACGCCGATCTTCAGTCCCGTGAGCGCACCAGCGGGCAGGATGGACAAAACGCGGCTTGTAAACAAAGCATTCGCGGCATCGCTTCTATCCGGTGCCGTGCCGGGTGTCGCATCGATATCGGTATCAGCCAGTTCAGCAGCGATCGCCGAAATCTGCAATTCGTCCTGCTTGTCGATCTCGCCGTCCGCGCGGTAGAATTTGATGCCGTTACGATCGGCCGGAATATGCGACCCGGTAATCATCAGCGACGCTGCGCCGATATCGAGGCCATAAAGCGCAAGAGCCGGCGTCGGCAAGGCACCGCAATCGAGAGGGTGAAGCCCTGCACGCTGAAGCGCTCCGATGCAGGTTGCAGCGATGGACGGACTGGATGGACGAAAATCGCGTCCGACCAGAATGGGATCTCCCGCCTTCGCCAGGCCGCTTCTGATCAGGTGTTTTGCAAATGCTTGCGCATAAAGTGCTGATGCACGACCTTCGAGATCGGTAACCAGGCCTCTCAGTCCGCTCGTGCCGAATTTCATTGCCAATCCACTAGGTTGAAAACGCCATATACTAGACGATACGCTCGAATCTCGCCCGCTTTTCACGAAACATATTTAACGTCTAAACCTTGTGACGGGCAGCCGAAAAATGTGCAAGTTGAAGACGTGGCCGGACTGCATTTGGCATTAAACGATGGCTGGCGAATTATCAGGCGTCGATCACCATCCTGGTGACGTCTGTCAAGGTTAAAACCCGTTACCACCCTTGAGTTCGGAATAGACGGTCCCTGCCATGATGGAGAGATCCATCCACACGGAGAAATTCTGTACATAATGAATGTCGCAGGCCACCCGCGCCCTCGCTTTGGAGGCCCTGTCGGTCGGGCCCCGCAATCCCCGCATCTGGGCAAGTCCGGTCATACCCGGTCGCATTGCATGCCTGTCGTGATAATGCGGAACGAGTTCTTCATAGGGAATGCCGGCCGCAAGCATGCCAACGGCATGGCAGCGAGGACCGACAAGCGACATGTCGCCTTTCAGCACGTTCAGCAATTGCGGCAATTCGTCAATATTCAGGCGCCGGATGACGCGGCCTACCCTGGTAATGCGCGGGTCGTCCTGCACAGTCTGCGCCACTCCGGAATGATCGCATTGATCGACATACATGGAGCGGAACTTGTAGATCCTGATGAGCCCGCAATCCTTGTCCCAGCGGTTCTGCCGAAAGCAGGCAGGCCCCTTGCTCTCGAGCTTGATCAGCAGGCAGACCGTTAGCAACACGGGTGCAAGAATGACCAATGCACTGGCGGAAACTACGATATCCATCGCCCTTCTGGCTGCAAGCTGCCAGTAAATTCGGGCGCACAACTGGCCCAACCCCATTTGCGATGCCTCGCTATTGGGGGGTAAAGTTTCGTGTACGTCCAATTGTAGGATATTCACTGGATCACCGCACAACTATATTATGGATCAACTTTATAGTGATATAATAGCGCACAAGCTTCTTGCTGTCAGCGAAGAAATTAAAAAAAGATTAAATATGATGTTCGATCGGATGTAATTTTCCGGCAAAGTAAGAGTTTAGGCTGACGTTGTGAAGTAATGGCCATGCACGGATTTGCGTCTATATTGACGATGCGGCTTTGATGCTCGTGAAGATGCGCGGTGGGTCGATTTGTGACGCTGTATCTATCGGAGATATGCCTCAATCAATGGGATTGTCGGTCTGCCCTACAAGTCCTTCGCCGCTGAAATTGAAGGCTACCACACGTAAACCAGCAACCCGATGGCGAATGCCCAGATTGCCAGCGAGATGCTGAAAACGAGAAGATAGTTTTTGAAGCGTCTTGCCATGATTCTGATCATGTCTCGGTTTTGTGCATGGTTAAAACCCGGCCAAGACTTATGGCTTATATTTCGTTAATCGCTGCGAATGCGCTGCGCGCCAATTCGGGAATTCGTCTGAAAACAGAACGTTTGAGCCTACCGGCCTCGCGATCACCGGCAGACCGGCGCTCAAGGATTCGATGATCGCCATCGGAAATCCTTCCTGATAGCTCGGCAAAACAAGCGCACTGCGTGAGCTTAACGGGTCATGGACATCCTTGCCGGACACCCATCCGATGAAATCGACACGTTCACCGATCCCAAGCTCTTTGGCCCCGGCCTTGTACCTGTCTACCTGTCCGCCACCGGCAAGCGTGAGCCTGATCGAAAAACCTTCATTCTTCAGCCGCGCAACGGCCTGCAGCAACTCGCCCACGCCTTTGCGCGGAGAGAGATTGGCCACGATCAGAAAATGCCATGGGTCGACGTTATCCGCTCCCGCTCCGACATTCTCGGCTGCGTTGAACCGAATAACGACCTTCTTCGGATCGAGATCCATCTCGTCCGTCAAAAGCTTGCGTTCCCAGTAGAGCCGAAAGTTTCAGTTTTCCCGCATCGCCCTTTCCATCTGGTCGCTGATCGGTTTCATCAGATAGGCAAGCGCGGTTCTCGGCTCCGCCTTTATATAGGCCTCCACCGGCATGCCGGGGATCAGCGCCAGTTGTCCAAGCTTCGCACGCTCTTGCGGCGAGATCGCAATGCGGGCGGAATACCAGGTCTCGCCCGTCTGTTCGTTGGCGCTGACATCGGGCGAGAGGCTCTCCACCCGGCCTTCGATCTCGGATGTTGTTCTCTGGTTGAATGCCGAAAAGCGCAGCCGTGCCACCTGTCCGATCGAAATCTGATCCACATCGGTCGGCTTGATCCGCATGTCGACGGTCAGCATATCGCGGGTCGGAACGATATTCATTGCTGTTTCGCCGGGGCTCAAAAGTCCTCCGATCGTGTGCGTCGCCAGCTGATGGACGATGCCGTCGACAGGTGCGCGGATATCAAGATGGGCGATCTGGTCCTCAAGCGCCAGGCGCTGTTGCTCCAGCTTGGCAAGCCGGCCTTCCGTGTCGACAAGATCGGTAAGCACCTCCGCGCGGCGATCCTTTTGCAGTTGCGCGATCTGGAGCTCGATTTCCGTAATCCGTTTTGCGGCGGTGGCTTCGTCGGAAAGTAGCTGGCTGCGCTCGCCGCTCAACTGCGCCACGATACGCTTGGAATCTGCCAACCGGGAAAACTGCACGAGACCGTTCTTGGCAAGATTGTCCAGTCTCTCTGCCTGCTGGCCGCTCCACGAGGCTTCTTCCGTATTGGCGACCAGCCTCTGGCGGGTGCCGTCGCGTTGCTGCTCGATCTGGGCAATCTGCTCTTTCAATTGCGCCGTCTTGGCTTCTATCTGGTCGCGCCTTGCCTCAAACAGCGAGGTCTCGGACTTCAGTCCTGCGATGAATGGCTGGTCGTCCAGCCGGGACATTTGCTGTAACGGATCGATCAGTTCCGTGGTCCCGTCGCGCTCGGCTATAAGCCGCAGGCGGCGCGCGTCCAGCTGATCTATTTCCTTGGAGGTCGCCGAAAGACTTGTAAAGGCTTCGACGCCATCAAGACGCAGCAGGATGTCTCCGGCATGAACCATCACGCCGTTGGCGACGCGGATTTCCCTGACGATACCGCCCTTGCCATGCTGGATCTTTTTCGTATTGCCCTCGACACCGACAACGCCCCCGCCGATCACCGCGGAGCTGATATTCATCGTTGTCGCCCAGCCGCCGGCACCAATCACGAGAACGCCAAGCGTCACGCCGGCAAGCAGCATATAGCGTCTGATCGCTGTGTTGGCCGGGCTTTCCGGATGGGCTCTCGTCATGCGGTCCTCCGGACTTCGTCAGGCCGTGTCTTGAGTTTGCTTAAGATCTCGTCGCGAGGCCCGAATGCGCTCATCGTGCCGTTGTTGACGACGATGAGGTGATCAACGACCTTCAGCATATTGGCCCGATGGGCGATCACGACGACGATCGCTCCCTTCTGGCGTGCGCCCATGATTGCGGATGTAAGTGCCTCTTCGCCTTCCGCGTCGAGATTGGAATTCGGCTCATCGAGAACGACAACGAACGGGTTGCCAAAGAGCGCGCGCGCCAGCCCGATACGCTGACGTTGCCCACCCGATAGCGTGCCGCCGCCGGCGCCCACCTGCGTGTCATAGCCATTCGGCAGTGAGAGGATCAGGTCATGGACATTGGCGAGCTTGGCCGCCTCCATGATCTTCTCCGGCGTTGCGGAGGGCGAAAAGCGTCCGATATTCTCGGCAACCGTACCGGCGAAAAGTTCGACGATCTGCGGCAGGTATCCGATAGAGGGGCCAAGCCTGTCGCTGTTCCATTGTGTAAGTTCGGCTCCATCCAGCCGGATCGTGCCTCTCAGCGCGGGCCAGGCGCCGACAAGCGCACGGCCAAGGCAAGACTTGCCGCTGCCGCTCGGTCCGATGATGCCGACACCCTGGCCGGCAAACAGGCTGACGGAGACATTCTGAACGAGCGCTTTTCCGCTTCCGGGTGCTGCGACCGCCAGACCGGCGACCGAAAGCGAGCGGTTTGGCATCGGCAACAGCATTTCCGCGGCTTCCGGCTCGATCCGGTCGAAGGTTTCCTGCAGGCGTCGGGCCGATTGTCGTGCCGATATGAAGTTGCGCCACTGAACGGTCGCCATTTCGATCGGGGCGAGCGCCTTGGAGGTTAGCACAGAAGCCGCGATGATGACGCCGGCAGATGCCAGTTGGTCGATGACCAGAAGCGCGCCAAGCGCCAGCATGCCGGATTGAAGTGCAAGCCGGAAGATTTTCGCGATGGCAGTGAAGGTGGCGGTCAGGTTGCTGCCGCGAAGATTTTCCGCACTATATTTTTCATGTGCAGTTTCGATACGCGCGGCAAATGCGTCCTGCATGCCCATGGCGCGCAATGTGTCGGCGTTACGGCGGCCGGATTCGGAAAGCTCCCATCGGCTTGCCAGCATTTGTGCGGCTCGTTTGCTCGGATTTCTCAGCAGAAACTCGCTGCAAAGCGTCAAGCTCAAGAGTACGATGGCGCCGCCGACGACGGCAAGCCCGAACAGGGGATGAAAAAGATAAAGCAGAAAGACGAAGACCGGAATCCAGGGCAGATCGGCGATTGCAATAGGGCCGGGGCCGCTCATGAATTGGCGGATCTGATCCAGATCCCGAAGCGGTGCCGATGACTCCCCATCCTGGCCGGCTGCCGGGGCGGCAAGCGTCGCCATGATCGACGGCTCGCTCAACTGCTCATCGAGGCGGCGTCCGATCTGCAGGAGTATCTTGGAGCGAAGAATCTCTATGATCGCCAGCACGGCATAGATGCCTGCCGCAAGCAGTGAAAGTGCTGCAAGCGTGGGAATGCTGTGGCTTGCAAGGACGCGGTCATAGACCTGCATCATGAACAGCGGGCTGATCAGCATCAGAATGTTGCTGACGGCGCTTAAGACCGCAACGCCGATAAACGCCTGCCGTGCTGCGGAAATAGCCGATCGGATCGAGACGTGCCCGTTTGTCCTAGCCAAGCCTGCCTCATCAACGCGCGATACCAAGGAGGGTGAGCGGCAAGGTTAGGGGGTATAGGGTTCATATTTGATGAACATCTCCGATCTCGTTGTGTCGTAGGAAGGTGGAAGTTGTTTTCCTCTCTTGCGATGCCTCTATTGCTTGCGTCGCATGACAACATGGCCTGATCGAGAGATGAATTCGGGAAGTCAACATTAACAATAAATTAAAAAATCGAAAAACCGTGTTCAATTGCGTTGCTGTAGACGTTCGTCGGCGGCAAGTTATACATCCATGTGTGTATTGCAAGCATACTATTGAATGTATTGGTGTTCAATTTTGACTAGGGTACTCGCAATAACCTCTGGCGGGGGATTGGGATGAGATGATGGTCTCGCGGGAGGACATGGCCAGCGTCGAAATGATCTATGCAAACACCTTTGCGGGGCTTGGGGAGAGCATAGGGATGGAGAATTGCTACCTCATCGAAGATTGTAACCGCGACACGCCAATGTCTGTGCTCAGATGTGCTCGCGATATCTTCGTGCTGATCCGAAAGGAGCGTCCTGATCTCATCATCTCGACAGGTGCGGTACAAGGCCTTATCGCGATTGTGATCGGCAAGATTTTCGGGTGCCGGACGATCTGGGTCGAGAGCGTCGCGAATTCCGTCGAATTGTCCATGAGTGGTCGCCTCGCCGGAAAATTCGCCGATCTTTGGCTCACGCAATGGCAACATATTTCCCGCCTCAAAGGGCCGCTTTATTGGGGCAGCATCCTGTGATCTTGCTGACTGTCGGAACACAGCTGCCCTTTGATCGCCTGGTGCAGATCATGGACAAGATTGCACCGGAGCTTTCCGATACGATCTTTGCCCAGATCGGGCAGGGCGAATACATACCGCGTAATTTCGAATACTGCCGCATGGCTGCGCCGGATGAACTGGCTGAGAAGTTCGGCAGTGCCAGCCGGATAGTGTCGCATGCCGGAACCGGAAGCCTGTTGACGGCGCGCCGTCATCGTAAGCCGATCATTCTCTTCCCACGAAGGGCGTCGCTCGGCGAACACCGTAACGACCATCAACTTGCGACCTGCCAGCAGTTGAACGGCTCGCCGGGCCTTTCCGTGGCTTATAATGAAGCAGATTTGAGGGCCCATCTGCGTGCCGATGCCCTTGGCACCGCCGATGAGCCTGCGTCACTCGCAACTGGGTCCAGACTGGGGCGCGGAATTGCCGATTATATCCGTCGGATCGATCATGAAGAGCATTGAATGTTACGAAAAAAAACGGCACTTCGAATTCGAGTAGGGGTGCGGGGGTCGATCGTTCGTTCGCATTTCAGGCTCTGTTCGAATTGATGGCCTCTCTCAAATTCAAGGCCCGAATTTAAGGATTGTCGTAAGCGATGAATTTCGAAAAACTGGATATTCCCGACGTCGTATTGATCGAGCCGAAGAAATTCGGTGATAGCCGCGGCTATTTCATGGAGACCTTCCGCCAGTCGCTGTTTACCGAACATCTTGGCGACTTCGAATTTGTGCAGGACAACCAGTCGCTTTCCGCTGAAGTCGGCACGGTGCGCGGTCTGCATTTCCAGTTGGATCCGATGGCACAGGGCAAGCTCGTTCGCTGCATAGCGGGGGCATTGCTGGATATCGCGGTCGATATCCGCACCGGCTCACCGACCTATGGCAAGCATGTCGCGGTCGAACTGACGGCTGAAAACGGCAGGCAGCTCTGGGTGCCGCCCGGTTTTGCCCACGGCTTCTGCACGCTCGCTCCCAATACCGAGATCAGCTACAAGGTGACGAACTATTACAGCGCCGAACATGATCGCGGCCTTTTGTGGAACGATCCGGCGCTCGGCATCAAATGGCCGGTGGAGGCGGACAAGGCAGCCCTTTCCGACAAGGACAGGAAACAGCCGCAGCTTTCCGATCTGGGATCCGTTTTCACCTATTGAGGCGTTGCGCCTGAACTTGCCCCGGAAGGCAGCATTGACGTTGCCTTCCTCGACTTTCCCGCTGCGGCGTTGATCCGCATGATGTACGGAGAATTCTTCAGATGCGCGTAGTGGTGACAGGCGGAGCAGGCTTTATCGGATCGGCAGTCGTCAGGCATCTCGTCCTGGACAAGGGCTATGAGGTCCTGAACATCGACAAGCTGACCTATGCAGGCACCGAAACCTCGGTAAAGGCGGTCGGCAATCGCCCCGGCTACCGGTTCCTGCAGGCCGATATCTGCGACCGCGCGGCGATCTCTGAAGCGCTGGCCAGCTTCCGTCCCAACCGGATCATGCATCTGGCCGCCGAAAGCCATGTCGACCGCTCGATCACCGGCGCCAAGGATTTCATCGACACCAACATCATCGGCACCTTCAACATGCTCGAATGCGCCCGCCAGTATTGGTTGACGCTCGATGCATCCGAGAAGGAGGCTTTCCGCTTCCTTCACGTCTCGACCGACGAAGTTTATGGCTCGCTCGGTGATGAAGGGCTGTTTACCGAAGAAACTCCCTACGATCCGAGCTCTCCCTATTCGGCTTCGAAAGCTGCATCCGATCACCTGGCCAAGGCCTGGGCACGGACCTATGGTTTTCCGGTCGTGGTGTCGAACTGCTCGAACAATTACGGTCCCTATCATTTCCCGGAAAAGCTGATCCCGCTGATCATCCTCAACGCGCTCGATGGCAAGCCGCTGCCGGTTTACGGCAATGGCGCCAACATCCGTGACTGGCTTTATGTCGAGGATCACGCCCGGGCCCTCGATATCATCGCCGAACGGGGCCGGATCGGCGAGACCTATAATGTCGGCGGCCGCAACGAGCGCCGCAACATCGATGTCGTCACCCGTATCTGCGAACTGATGGACGGCTTGCGTCCGCAGGCCAAATCCCATGCCAGCCTGATCACCTATGTCACCGACCGTCCGGGCCATGATGCCCGCTACGCGATCGACGCGACCAGGCTCGAAACAGAACTCGGCTGGAAGGCTGAGGAGAATTTCGACACCGGCATCGAGAAGACCGTGCGCTGGTATCTGGAAAACGAATGGTGGTGGGCACCGCTGCGCAAGGGTTATGAAGGTGGCCGTCTCGGTTTGCTGGATGCCGACAAGAAGGTATCGGCCAAGGAAACCTCGGCATGAGCGTTCGCAAGCGTATGATCGTGACCGGCCGGGAGGGGCAGGTGGTCCTCTCGCTCCTGGAGCGTGGTGCCGAGGATGGCCGCTTCGAAGTGATCGCGCTCGGGCGCCCGCAACTCGATCTTTCCGCACCTGAGACGATCGAGGCCGCGTTGCATCAGGCGAGACCGGACGTGATCGTCTCTGCCGCCGCCTATACGGCCGTCGATCAGGCCGAAAGCGATGAAGACGCGGCAACTGTCATCAACGGTGTCGCTGCCGGAAAAATCGCCGAAGCCGCCGCTCAACTCGGAGTGCCGGTCATTCATCTCTCCACCGACTATGTTTTCGATGGCTCCAAGGATGCAGCCTATGTGGAGAGCGATCCGGTAGGACCTATCGGAGCCTATGGCCGTTCCAAACTGGCGGGTGAGCAGGCCGTCGCGACTGCGACGTCTAACCACGCAATCCTGCGTACCGCCTGGGTCTACAGCCCGTTCGGAAAGAATTTTCTGAAGACCATGCTCAAGCTTGCGGAAACCCGCGATAGTCTGAACGTGGTCGACGATCAGGTCGGAAACCCGACTTCGGCGCTCGATATCGCCGATGCGGTGCTCGCCGTCGCCGCCAATCTGCTGGAAAGCGATGATCCCGCCCTGCGCGGCACCTTCCACATGACCGGAACGGGCGAGGCGAGCTGGGCGGATTTCGCCATCGAGATTTTTGCGCGATCGGCCGACATGGGAGGCCCAACGGTAGAGGTCGGCCGTATTCCGTCGAGTGCCTATCCAACGCCGGCAAAGCGACCTGCCAATTCACGGCTCGACTGCAGCCTGCTCGAGGCACGGCACGGAACAAGATTTCCCGACTGGAAACAGTCCACTTCCATCATCGTCGAGCGACTGGCTCGAACTTAACGATCAGGGGCTATGCATATGAAGGGCATTATTCTCGCCGGCGGCAGCGGCACGCGACTTCACCCGATGACCAGGGTCGTCTCGAAGCAGTTGATGCCGATCTACGACAAGCCGATGATCTTCTATCCGCTGTCGACGCTGATGTTGGCGGGCATCCGCGAGATCCTGATCATCTCGACGCCGGCCGACATGCCGTTGTTCGAACGGCTTCTCGGTGACGGTTCGCAATGGGGCCTCTCGCTCTCTTACGCGGTCCAGCCCTCGCCGGATGGCCTGGCTCAGGCCTATATCATCGGGGCCGACTTTATCGGCGACAGCCCGTCCTGCCTCATCCTCGGCGATAATATCTTCTACGGCCACGGCATCACCGAGCTTCTGACCAACGCGATGAAGCGGCCGGAAGGCGCAACTGTCTTCGCCTATCACGTCAACGATCCGGAACGTTACGGTGTCGTTGAATTCGACAAGTCCATGCGGGCCGTCTCAATCGAGGAAAAGCCGGCAGTGCCGCGCTCCAGCTGGGCCGTCACCGGTCTCTATTTCTACGACAAGGACGTGGTCGAGATCGCCGCCAACCTGAAACCGTCACCGCGCGGAGAGCTTGAGATCACCGACGTCAACCGCGCCTATCTGGAGCGTGGCGCGCTTAATGTCGAACAGATGGGCCGCGGTTACGCCTGGCTCGACACCGGAACCCCGGACAGCCTGCTCGAAGCCTCCGAGTTCGTCGCCACGCTGGAGCGCCGGCAGGGCTTCAAGATCTGCTGCCCCGAAGAAATCGCCTTCCGCATGGGCTTTGTCGATGCTGATGGACTGACAAAGCTCGCGGAAGCTTATGGCAAGAGCGCCTACGGAAAATACCTGCGGGAAAAAGTGCTCGAAGGCTGATCCATGTTTATCCGGCGCGGTGCCGTTACCGCGCCGGCTCGTTAACTGCATCGCGGGGCGCGTGTGTTCAATCTCAGGCATATTGCCGTCAACCTTCTCGGGTCGGCTCTTCCGATACTCATCATCCTCGTCACGGTCCCGCTTTACCTTCACGCCACAGGGGCTGAAAAATACGGGACGCTGTCGCGTGTCTGGATCTTCTTCGGATATTTCGGCATTCTCGATTTCGAGATCTGTGACCACCGCCATCAGCCGCGCTGGAGATAGACAGTCAAAGGCTGACATTATCTGGTCGGCTGCTGTGCTGAACACTGCCTGGGGCGCGCTGATTGCGATCGTAGGCGGCGGAGCCTTCTTCCTCTACTCCAGCTACAGCGAGAGTGCGATGGTGGAAGAGGTTGCCACCGCGCTCCCCTGGATGATGCTTGGCATTCCTGTCCTGATGATCACCTCCACCTTGAACGGCGCGCTCGATGGCGAGGAGCGCTTCAAGATGGCCAACAGCCTGCAGCTTGTCGGGTCGATCCTCTATCAGATCGTGCCTTTGCTCACAGCCTATCATGTCTCCGATCATCTGCCCGATCTCATCGTCGCCGTCATCCTCTGCCGGCTGGTGCTGCTTGCGCTATACGGCATCGTGGTGGGACGTTTTTTCAATCTCATCGCCCGTTTTTCCGGTGCTGCGGATGTCGCGGCCTATAGCATTGCGGTAAACTCGATCGGTCGATTGGGAATCTTGCCGATGGCCATGTCCAGATCGGTCTTCCCAAAGCTTTCTCAAACGCCGGATCTGGTCGTGCTTTCGTTCGGAATCGGCAATGATATCTCCTTCGAACTTGAATTGATCCGGAAATTCAATGCCACCGTCTACGCCTTCGATCCGACCCCAATGAGCCTCGAATGGCTAAAGACGCAAAACCCGCCCGATCGTTTCGTAGCTTTCCCGATAGGCGTTGCCGCGGTCGATGGCGAAATCGAGTTCGGCCTGCCGCAGCAGGAAGGATGGGACAGTTATTCGGTTCTCGACAAGCGCCGGGGCAGCGTGAAATGTTCGGTAAAGACCTTGCACTCCATCCTCGATATGACGACGAAGGACAAGGAGATCGATGTCTTGAAGATGGACATCGAAGGATCGGAATTCGAGGTTCTGGACGACCTGCATAAATTGAAGATCCGCCCGAAGCAGCTTCTCATCGAATTTCACTGCCATGAAAAATCGATGAAAAAGAAACATCATGACGTGGGTGAGCGTTCGAGACGAACAGAGTCGCGATGTCTAGCGTCGACTATCCGCTGACGGATATTCAGCTCGAATTCGATGGTCAGTACCTGTTCTTTGCGGTGCCGCCTGAGCTGAGATCTAAAGGGACGCCAAGGCCGAATAAGGTGCCAGAGAAGCGTGTCGATTTGGTCGATCTACGGCGGAATCATCAGGGGACGGCTTATGCCGTAGCACTAGAAGCGGCCCGATATGGCACTAAGCAGCATGCGATGGGGACTGAGCAGCTTGTTTCCCTGCTGAGGAACGCGGGGCATCGGCTCTCGCAGGTGTCGCCGCGGCTTTGGTCGATGGACGGCAAAACCGCGGCGCTTGCAGATCTCGTCGAGCGAGCAAGACGGATCGATGTTGATGCGGTTTTTGTCGCTGAGGCTGCCTGAAGCCTACTTCCAGAACTGCCAACGCGGGTAGAAGCATTTTGGTAGCCTGACGGTGTAGGTCAGGCACTCGCTCGATCCGCGATAGCCTTCCGATTCCATACACCAGTCGATATAAATCTCGCCGTCAGCAGGTGAAATCTTGGCTTCCATCCGCTTCATCTGACAATATTAGTAGGTGTTGTGCGTCGAACCGCGGATCCACTGAGCCGATGCAATCAGCGGAATGCCGCCGACGATCAGGACCACGAATAAGCCGACGAGCAGCTTTATAAGGACGCCAAGGCCCGACAGAATTCTTTCGACGAATGAATTGCCGTTACTGCTTTCGCTCATTGTCCCCAATCCCGCTGCTACCAATGGATAACTGACTGCGATCTAGGTGCCATGTGGAGATATCGTTGTCGATTTCCTGCCAAACAGACTCAAGGTCGCCCATTCGCTCAGGTCCGATCATCGGGCTATCAAGGCCCTCGAATTGATTCCCTATAAACGTAGCCAGTCCAGCTCCGCTAGCTCGCCCGAACCACATGCCTACAAGATCTGACAGCTCTTTCAATTCTTTGAGGCAGGCTCGCGCATCTCGGATTTCAAATGCTTCTAGCAGCTTGCCAGAGCGACTTTGAAGGTTGCCTGCGTGCGCCAAGTGAGAATCCACATGCTTGGTGATGTCGCGGAATTTTTCCAGTCTTCCCTGAATCACCTCGATTATCGCGACATCAAGAACGTCGTCAGAGGATCGAGTTGCAGCCGTTGTCCCGCTGAGAAAATCGAAATGGTCGTGTGCCATGCGACTGCGCAATAGCTCGGGATCACCCCAGACGGCCTTGCCGAGCTTTGCCGCCTCTCGCAACTCGTCCCAATGGA
This sequence comes from Neorhizobium sp. UBA3556, assembly GCA_002376235.1. Classification (GTDB taxonomy): domain Bacteria; phylum Pseudomonadota; class Alphaproteobacteria; order Rhizobiales; family Rhizobiaceae; genus Neorhizobium. Next base: position 42,364 of record DFNX01000014.1, read on the forward strand.
TTGCCTCAAGGTGATCAAGATCGGGGTTGGCATCCCACACGGAGGAGACATAGATCTGCCTCGTGATCCTGTGCCCGCACGCTTTGATGTCACAGAGAACCGACGCCAACGAATAGACGCCGTCGCGGCCGCTTATCGCAGCAGGGTCCACAAGCCTACGGACACCGAGGAGTAGTCGCGACCAGTAGCCATCCGAGATCATTTCGAACACCATCTGGTTCAAAGGAGGTCGGTCTGGATCTCTTTTCTGGTTGGCAATCGAAACGATCTTGATGACCGTCCTGAAGCTCGCGTACTGCCAGAGCAGATCGTCGAGGGTCTTATGAATTCCCGTGGTGCCGTCGCTAAATGCTGTTCGCCAGCTCGCAATCCGCGGCAGCAGCTTTGCCTTGATCCGATCTTCGTGACGCATGCGAATCTCCCCTCCAGCCACTCAATCAATTGAGCGGGGCAGGGGAGGAACGGTCAAATCGAATTCTTCCGACATCCTCGGAAAACAGAAAGCCAGGTTTTCTGGGCTTTCTTGTCAAGAGAAGGTTTCGATGCGATTTCGGTGCGGCAAATCTCAGCTGGTGCGCTAAGTGCCTGTAAGCCGTTGATTTTCTTGAGAAAAATGGTGGGCGATGAGAGACTCGAACTCCCGACATCCTCGGTGTAAACGAGGCGCTCTACCAACTGAGCTAATCGCCCTTCGCGAGACCGGATCATGTCCGCCGCGTCGGTGGCCGTGATCTATGCGGATCGGAAAAAAACCGCAAGAGCCTTCGTGATGTTTTTTTGAATTTTTTGTCGCTATCCCTCAAAAAAGAGCGTCTGTGGATAAAACATTGAAGGCGTCATTCTTTTGTCTTGAAACCTGCTTGACACCTGATCCCGAACCTCTTAGACAGCCGCCAACCGAGCGATTGAGGTCGCCCGGCCAAGAGGTTTCCCTCCTCGGAGGAAAGTTTCTTGAAGAAAGTGCGGGTGTAGCTCAGTCGGTTAGAGTGCCGGCCTGTCACGCCGGAGGTCGCGGGTTCGAGCCCCGTCACTCGCGCCATTCTTCTCTCACTGATTGATCGGTTGACCCCGATTGATCCGCCGTAAAAGGCAAATGCGCGGGTGTAGCTCAGTCGGTTAGAGTGCCGGCCTGTCACGCCGGAGGTCGCGGGTTCGAGCCCCGTCACTCGCGCCATTCCTATTTTCCTCCATTGATGTCGTTCGCGCCGCATTAAGCGGCATTGCGATGGATTATTCTCCTCCTTCTTGTTCGGTCGCAGCGGTCCCTGATCGCTCAGTGCAAATTGTCGGGCGCAACTTTCCGCAAGGGGAGGGCGTTGCCGTTCGCAATTGCGTGATCGATGGCATTTCCATCGGGTGTTTCGTATTTAAGTCGGCTATGGTCACAGTCGTTGCATGGTTTTCCCGCAATGCGTGAATGCATCGGTTCGTGACGCGGTATTTGCCTGCGTTTTCGGCGTGCTCTGCAACCGAAAAGATTGTTTTCTGCTGCCTGTTTTGCTGTGGGCAAACGTCGCAGGGGGTGTTCGTTGCCTGTGGAATTGGCAAAAGGCAAATCTACTGCAAACGTTGAGTTTTTTGCTCCTGTTAATAATTTTTCGCGATACTCCGGCCGCAATCGTCTCGCCGTTTTTCAATCGTTTCAGGCTTTTCCGCGCCCTCTGCGACGTTTTGTCGTCTTTCACACCTCTATGCGTGTGGGGTGCCTTGTTAAAGCACTTGCGTGGGAAACGCTGCTGCGATAGTCACGGCTTGTTGCAATGCACGTTCGCTTGCCGCGCATTGACTAAAAATGCGCCACTCGGCGCTTATTGCAGGCAGGGGTTGGAATCATGAATGAACTTCTCGCGTCTTACATCCCGATCGCGATATTCATCGGAATCTCCTTGGTCATCGGCCTGGCGCTTTTGATCGCGCCGTTTGCTGTCGCCTATAAGGCTCCGGATTCGGAGAAGCTTTCGGCTTTTGAATGCGGGTTTAATGCATTCGATGACGCGCGCATGAAGTTCGATATTCGATTCTACCTCGTATCGATTCTTTTCATTATCTTCGATCTGGAAGTTGCCTTCCTTTTCCCCTGGGCCGTCTCGTTTGGAGACATGGGCTGGTTCGGTTTCTGGTCGATGATGGTGTTTCTTGCCGTGCTTACGGTAGGATTTGTCTATGAGTGGAAGAAGGGAGCCCTGGAATGGGAGTAGTCGATAGCGGCAGCACCCTCGTTGCGCCTCAGCCGAAAGGCATTCTCGACCCCAAGACCGGCAAGCCGGTCGGCAGTGACGATGCCTTCTTCGGTGAAGTGAATGACGAACTGGCCGATAAAGGGTTTCTCGTCACCTCCACGCAGGACCTGATCACCTGGGCGCGCACCGGTTCGCTCATGTGGATGCAGTTCGGTCTGGCCTGTTGCGCCGTTGAAGGTCTGATGCAGGTCTCCGGCCCGCGTTATGATCTTGAGCGCTTCGGCGTCGCACCGCGTGCCTCACCGCGCCAGTCCGATGTTATGATCGTTGCCGGCACGCTGACCAACAAGATGGCTCCCGCGCTGCGCAAGGTCTATGACCAGATGCCCGAGCCGCGTTACGTCATCTCCATGGGCTCCTGCGCCAATGGCGGCGGATATTACCACTATTCCTATTCGGTGGTGCGCGGCTGTGACCGCGTTGTGCCCGTCGATATATATGTGCCGGGCTGTCCTCCCACGGCAGAAGCGCTGCTTTACGGCGTGCTTCTGCTGCAAAAGAAGATCCGCCGCACCGGCACGATCGAGCGCTAGGCGGGGAGGGGCTTATGACAATCGAACGCTTGACCGAGCTTTCCGCGTATCTTTCGGAGGCAAAGCCGGCACTCATTTCGGAAGCGATTATCGCCAATGGCGAGCTGACGGTCATCACCGAGGCTCAGGGCATCATCGAGCTTCTGACATTCCTGCGCGACGATCCCAAATGCGGTTTCGTCTCCTTTACCGATATTTGTGGTGTCGACTGGCCAGCGCGCGAAAAGCGCTTCGATGTCGTCTACCACCTCCTGTCGCCGCGCCAGAACCTGCGCATCCGCGTCAAGCTCGCAACCGGCGAGGATGATGCCGTTCCCTCGGCAACGGCGGTCTATGCTGGCGCTGAATGGTATGAGCGCGAGGCTTGGGATCTTTACGGGATCGCTTTCTCCGGCCATCCGGACCTGCGCCGCCTTCTGACCGATTACGGTTTCGAAGGTCATCCGCTGCGCAAGGATTTTCCGGTCACCGGTTTTGTCGAGGTGCGTTACGACGATGCTATCAAGCGCGTTGTCTACGAGCCCGTGGAACTGCGCCAGGAATTTCGAAATTTTGACTTCTTGTCTCCCTGGGAAGGGCCCGAATACGTGCTTCCCGGCGACGAGAAGGCCGACGACAAAGCCAAAGCCTAAGCCGGCGCATTTTCGCGACGGCCCAATCCTTTTCCCGCCGCAGCCACAAGCGCTGTCCGGCATGGAGCAAGCGGTATGACTGAGCATAACGTCCGCAATTTTACGATCAACTTCGGCCCGGAGCATCCGTCCGCGCACGGCGTTCTGCGTCTGGTCCTGGAATTGGACGGTGAAATCGTCGAGCGGGTCGATCCGCATGTCGGCCTTCTGCATCGCGGCACCGAAAAGCTGATGGAGACGAAGACCTATCTCCAGGCGCTGCCCTATCTCGACCGGCTCGATTACGTAGCCCCGATGAACCAGGAACATGCCTATTCGCTCGCCGTCGAGAAGCTCCTGAATATCCAGATTCCGATCCGCGGCCAGCTGATCCGCGTTCTTTATTCCGAAATCGGCCGCATACTCTCGCATGTGATGAACGTCACGACCCAGGCGATGGACGTCGGCGCCATGACGCCGCCGGTCTGGGGTTTCGAGGAACGCGAAAAGCTTATGGTGTTTTACGAGCGCGCCTCGGGCGCTCGCCTGCATGCCGCCTATTTCCGTCCCGGTGGCGTCCATCAGGACCTGCCGCCGGAACTGGTGGAAGATATCGGCGCCTGGTGCGATCCGTTCCTCAAGGTTCTCGATGATATTGAGGGCATGCTCACCGACAACCGTATCTTCAAGCAGCGCAACGTCGATATCGGCGTCGTCAAGCTGGAAGACGCCTGGGCCTGGGGCTTCTCCGGCGTCATGGTCCGTGGTTCGGGCGCTGCCTGGGATCTGCGCAAGGCGCAGCCTTACGAATGTTATTCCGAAATGGATTTCGATATCCCGATCGGCAAGAACGGCGACTGTTATGACCGCTATCTCATTCGCATGAACGAGATGCGTCAGTCGGTTCGCATCATGAAGCAATGTGTCGAGCGCCTGCTCGGTGACGCGAAGGCCGGACCGGTCTCATCCACTGATGGCAAGGTCGTTCCGCCAAAGCGCGGTGAGATGAAGCGCTCGATGGAAGCGCTGATCCACCACTTCAAGCTCTATACCGAAGGCTATCACGTGCCGGCCGGCGAAGCCTATGCCGCCGTCGAAGCGCCGAAGGGCGAGTTCGGCGTGTATATCGTCGCCGACGGCACCAACAAGCCTTATCGCTGCAAGCTGCGCGCACCGGGCTTTGCTCACCTCCAGGCCATGGACTTTCTCAGCAAGGGCCACCAGTTGGCCGATATCTCTGCAGTCCTCGGCTCGCTCGACATCGTTTTCGGCGAGGTGGACCGCTAATGGCCCGCTTTGACGTCACGATGTCTGCCAATGTCCGCGAACACTCGGCGCGGGCTGTCCAAATAACTGATAAGGCGTAAGAAACTATGTCCGTTCGTCGACTGGCCGAAGAACAGTTCCAGCCCGCAAGCTTCGCCTTCAGCGAAGAGAATGCTGCATGGGCTGAGGCAACGATCAGGAAATATCCGGAAGGCCGGCAGCAGTCCGCCGTGATCCCGCTTCTGATGCGGGCGCAGGAGCAGGACGGTTGGGTCACGCGCGCCACGATCGAGCACGTCGCGGCCAAGCTCGACATGCCCTATATCCGCGTCATGGAAGTGGCGACTTTCTATACCCAGTTCCAGCTTAAGCCGGTCGGCACGCGCGCCCACATTCAGGTCTGCGGCACCACGCCCTGCATGCTGCGCGGCGCAGAAGAGCTGATCAAGGTCTGTCAGCGCAAGATTCATCATGATCCGCTGCATCCGAATGCCGAGGGCACGCTGTCCTGGGAAGAGGTCGAGTGTCAGGGCGCCTGCGTCAACGCACCGATGGTCATCATCTTCAAGGATGCCTACGAAGACCTCACGCCTGAGCGTCTCGAAGAGATCATTGACACGTTCGAGGCAGGCAAGGGCGCAGAGGTCAAGGTCGGCCCGCAGATCGACCGGCATTTGTCGGCCCCGATCGGTGGCGCAGTAACGCTGAACGACGATATCAAGCCGGTCCGCACCAATCTGGAGCCGCAGCCGGAAGCGCATGCCGATGCCGCCTCTGTCCCTCCGGCTGATGCTGCCCATCCAAAGGATACGGCACCTGAGACCGATCCCAAGCTGAAGACGCCGGTAACCGCGCCGAAGGCCGCCGAGGCAAACGCAAAGGCGACCGAAGACAAGCCGGCCGCTGACGCACCCAAGACAGAGGCCAAGGCTGAAGCGGTCAAGGCTGCACCCGCCGCAAAGTCCGAAAAGCCATCGCTGGAAGACAAGAACCGTCCGAAAGGCATCGATAAGCCCGACGCGGTTGACGACCTGAAGCTGATCTCCGGCGTTGGTCCCAAGATCGAAGGCACGCTCCACGAACTTGATATCTACACCTTCGCGCAAGTCGCATCGTGGAAAAAGGCCGAGCGCGAATGGGTGGACGGTTACCTGAATTTCAAGGGCCGTATCGAGCGTGACGACTGGATCAAACAGGCCAAGGCGCTCGCCAAGGGTGGCGAAGCCGAATACATTAAAGTCTTCGGCAAGAAGCCGCGGTGAGGACTGAGATATGCTAAAAGATCAGGATCGCATCTTCACCAACATCTACGGCCTCAAGGACAAGTCCTTGAAGGGCGCGATGAGCCGTGGCCACTGGGACGGCACGAAGATCATCATCGAAAAGGGCAGGGACTGGATCATCAACGAGATGAAGGCGTCCGGTCTTCGTGGTCGTGGTGGCGCAGGTTTCCCGACCGGTCTCAAATGGTCCTTCATGCCGAAGGAGAGCGACGGCCGTCCGCATTATCTCGTCGTCAATGCCGATGAATCCGAACCCGGCACCTGCAAGGACCGCGAAATCCTGCGCAACGATCCGCATACGCTGATCGAGGGTTGCGTCATCGCCGGCTTTGCCATGGGCGCGCATACCGCTTTCATCTATGTCCGCGGCGAATACATGCGTGAGCGTGAAGCGCTGCAGGCGGCGATCGACGAATGCTATGCGGCAGGCCTGCTCGGCAAGAACACGGTGCATGGCTGGGACTACGACATTGTCGTCCATCACGGCGCTGGCGCCTATATCTGCGGCGAAGAGACGGCATTGCTCGAAAGCCTCGAAGGCAAGAAGGGCCAGCCGCGCATGAAGCCGCCGTTCCCGGCGAACATGGGCCTCTACGGCTGCCCGACCACGGTCAACAACGTCGAATCGATCTCGGTTGCTCCGACCATCCTGCGTCGCGGCGCTTCCTGGTTCTCTTCGATCGGCCGTGCCAACAATGTCGGCACCAAACTTTTCATGGTCTCCGGCCATGTTGAAAAGCCATGCACCTTCGAAGAGGCGATGGGGCTCTCCTTCCGTGAGATCATCGAAAATCATTGCGGCGGTATCCGTGGCGGCTGGGATAACCTGCTTGCCGTCATTCCCGGCGGCGCATCCTGCCCGATCGTCCGTGGCGAAGACATGGCCGATGCGATCATGGACTTTGATGGCATGCGCGAGGTGAAATCTTCCTTCGGCACCGGCGGCATGATCGTCATGGACAAGTCGACCGACGTCATCAAGGCGATCTGGCGTATTGCGGCCTTCTTCAAGCATGAAAGCTGCGGCCAGTGCACGCCCTGCCGCGAAGGCACCGGCTGGATGATGCGCCTGATGGAACGCATGGTCCGCGGCAATGCCCAGAAGCGCGAAATCGACATGCTTTTCCAGGTAACCAAGCAGGTCGAGGGCCACACGATCTGTGCGCTCGGCGACGCGGCCGCTTGGCCGATCCAGGGCCTGATCCGCAACTTCCGCCCCGAGATTGAGGCGCGTATCGACCAGTACACCTATAATGCGACGTCTGAGGGCGCCGTCATGGAGGCTGCCGAGTAAAAGCGCCGCAAATGCGGTTTCGGCAGTTGAAATGAACCATTTTCAGGCCCTCGGGTCGGAATTGAACACAGGACGTAAGTGAAACGATGGCAACAAAGCTGAAGGTTGACGGCAAGGAAATCGAGGTCCCGGACCATTTCACGCTGCTTCAGGCATGCGAGGAGGCTGGCGCCGAAATTCCGCGCTTTTGTTTCCACGAGCGCCTGTCTGTCGCCGGCAACTGCCGCATGTGTCTGATCGAGGTGAAGGGCGGCCCGCCGAAGCCGACCGCATCCTGCGCCATGGGCGTGCGCGATATCCGCGGCGGCCCGAATGGCGAACTGCCGGAAATCTTCACCACTACGCCGATGGTCAAGAAGGCCCGCGAAGGCGTGATGGAATTCCTGCTGATCAACCATCCGCTGGATTGCCCGATCTGCGACCAGGGCGGCGAATGCGACCTGCAGGACCAGGCGATGGCGTTTGGTATCGACAGTTCGCGCTACGGTGAAAACAAGCGCGCTGTCGAAGACAAGTATATCGGCCCGCTGGTCAAGACCGTGATGAACCGCTGCATCCACTGCACGCGTTGCGTCCGCTTCACCACGGAAGTCGGCGGCATTTCCGAACTCGGCCTGATCGGCCGCGGCGAAGATGCCGAGATCACCACCTATCTCGAACAGGCGATGACCTCCGAACTGCAGGGCAACGTCGTTGACCTTTGCCCGGTCGGTGCGCTCACCTCCAAGCCTTTCGCCTTCACCGCCCGTCCTTGGGAACTCGGTAAGACGGAATCGATTGATGTCATGGACGCAGTGGGCTCCGCCATTCGCGTCGATACCCGTGGCCGCGAAGTCATGCGCATCATGCCGCGCGTCAACGAGCAGGTGAACGAAGAGTGGATCTCCGATAAGACCCGCTTCATCTGGGATGGCCTGAAGACCCAACGTCTTGATCGTCCTTACGTCCGCAAGGACGGTCGCCTCCAGCCCGCAAGCTGGGCTGAAGCCTTTGCTGCCGTAAAGACTGCCGTTTCCGTCGCCTCAAGCGACAAGATCGGTGCCATCGCCGGCGATCTTGCTTCGGTCGAGGAAATGTATGCGCTGAAGCAGCTTCTCACCTCTCTCGGATCGGAAAATCTCGACTGTCGCCAGGATGGGACGGCGCTCGATCCGTCGCTCGGCCGTTCGAGCTACCTGTTCAACCCTACCATCGAAGGCATCGAACAGGCCGGCGCGCTGCTCATCATCGGCGCCAACCCGCGTCTCGAAGCCGCTGTCCTGAATGCCCGCATCCGCAAGCGCTTCCGTCGCGGCAATTTCCCGATCGGCGTGATCGGTGAAGTCAACGAACTGCGCTACGCTTACGATTATCTCGGTGCTGGCCCGGAAACGCTTGCCGATCTCGCATCGGGCGTCAACAGCTTTGCCGAAAAGCTCCGCGGTGCAAAGAACCCGATGATCATAATAGGGCAGGGGGCTCTTACCCGTCCCGATGGTCTGGCCGTTCTTCAGGCAGCAGCACAGCTCGCGGGCTCGGTCGGCGCACTGACCGAAGAGTGGAACGGTTTTGCCGTCCTGCACACGGCAGCCTCCCGCGTCGGTGGCCTCGATCTCGGTTTCGTTCCGGGGGCAAAGGGTGCGGATGCTGCAACCATGTTGCGCTCGATGGACGTTCTCTTCCTGCTCGGCGCCGACGAGATGAATTTCTCGGCCAAATACGCCAAGACGACGATCTATATCGGCAGCCACGGCGATAACGGTGCGATGAATGCCGATATCATCCTGCCCGGTGCGGCCTATACCGAAAAGTCCGGCACCTGGGTCAATACCGAAGGCCGCGTCCAGATGGGTAACCGCGCCGGCTTTGCGCCGGGTGAGGCCCGCGAGGAATGGGCGATCCTGCGTGCGCTATCCGACGTGCTCGGCAAGAAGCTGCCCTTTGACAGCCTTTATGCCTTGCGCGCAAAACTCTATCAGGACCACCCGCATTTCGCCGAGATCGACGAGATCGCTGCGGGTTCGGTGAACGACATTGCAAGCCTTGGCACCAAGGCCGGCGAAATGACCAAGGGCGGCTTTGCTTCGCCGATCAAGGATTTCTACCTGACCAACCCGATTGCCCGTTCCTCTGCCGTCATGGCCGAGTGCTCGGCATTGGCCCGCAACAACTTCCAGGCTGCGGCGGAGTGATATGAATATGGATTCGTTTTTCTGGACCTACGTTTGGCCCGCACTGATCATGGTCGGTCAGTCGCTTCTGCTGCTCGTCTGCCTTCTGGTCTTAATCGCTTTCATCCTTCTGGCCGATCGTAAGGTCTGGGCAAACGTTCAGCTGCGCCGCGGTCCGAACGTCGTCGGTCCCTTCGGCCTGTTCCAGTCCTTTGCCGACCTTTTGAAGTTCGTGCTGAAGGAACCGATCATCCCCTCGGGCGCCGACAAGACGGTCTTTCTTCTGGCCCCGCTGGTTTCAGTGACGCTGGCGCTCGCCACATGGGCGGTTATTCCGGTCAATGATGGCTGGGCCGTCGCCAACATCAATGTCGGCGTGCTCTACATCTTCGCGATCTCCTCGCTCGAAGTCTACGGCGTCATCATGGCCGGCTGGGCGTCGAACTCGAAATATCCCTTCCTCGGCGCGCTCCGTTCAGCAGCCCAGATGGTGTCTTACGAAGTCTCTATCGGTATCGTTATCGTCACCGTCCTTCTCTGCGTCGGTTCGCTGAACCTGACCGATATCGTCTATGCCCAGAAGACCGGTCTCGGCACCATGCTCGGCATGCCGAACTCCTTCCTCGACTGGCACTGGTTCTCGCTCTTCCCGATGTTCGTGATCTTCTTCATCTCGGGCCTTGCTGAAACCAACCGTCCGCCCTTCGACCTTCCGGAAGCAGAATCCGAACTCGTCGCCGGTTACATGGTCGAATATTCGTCCGCGCCTTACATGATGCTGATGCTGTCGGAATATGCGGCGATCATGCTGATCTGCTCGCTGACGACGATCCTCTTTTTGGGTGGCTGGCTGCCGCCGGTCGACTTCTGGCTGATCAACTGGGTCCCCGGCATCGTCTGGTTCCTGCTGAAGGTCATCTTCGTTTTCTTCGGCTTCGCCATGGCCAAGGCCATGGTGCCGCGTTACCGCTACGACCAGCTGATGCGTCTCGGCTGGAAGGTCTTCCTGCCGCTGTCGCTCGGCATGCTGGTTATTGTTGCATTCGTACTGAAACTGACGGGATGGGCAGGCTGATCATGGCTGAGCAAACCCGCAGAGTCACTGGAGTTTAAAGATGGCCGCACTCTCCCAAGCCGTCAATTCGCTCTTCCTGAAGGAGTTCGTCAGCGCATTCTGCCTGGCGTTCAAATATCTCTTCTTCCGGCAGAAGGCGACGATCAACTATCCGTTTGAGAAGGGGCCTGTCTCTCCGCGCTTCCGCGGCGAGCATGCGCTGCGCCGTTATCCGAACGGGGAGGAGCGCTGCATTGCCTGCAAGCTGTGCGAAGCCATCTGTCCCGCTCAGGCGATTACCATCGAAGCAGGTCCGCGCCGCAATGACGGCACCCGCCGCACGGTGCGCTACGACATCGACATGGTGAAATGCATCTATTGCGGCTTCTGCCAGGAGGCCTGCCCGGTCGATGCGATCGTCGAGGGTCCGAATTTCGAGTTTTCGACGGAAACCCGCGAAGAGCTGTATTTCGACAAGGCCAAGCTTCTGGAAAACGGCGATCGCTGGGAGCGGGAGATCGCCCGCAATATCGCGATGGACGCACCTTACCGTTAAGGCTGTGTCTGCCGGCGGCTTCGTCGCCGGCGAAATGAGGTAAGTGCCGATGTCAAAGAGGCATCGGTCGGACGGGGCGGGCGCTAAGGCCCGATCTCGACGAGGGACGAGAAGGCACGACGATGGGTCTGCACGCACTATTCTTTTATCTGTTCGCGTTCGTCGCCGTGGCGTCGGCGTTCATGGTCATTTCGGCCAAGAACCCGGTCCATTCGGTTCTGTTCCTGATCGTGGTCTTCTTCAACGCGGCAGGCCTTTTCCTGCTGACGGGGGCGGAATTCATCGCGATGATCCTGCTGGTCGTTTATATCGGCGCGGTCGCGGTTCTCTTCCTTTTCGTCGTCATGATGCTCGATGTCGATTTCGCCGAATTGAAGTCCGGTGTGCTGCAATATGCGCCGATCGGCATGCTGGTCGGCCTCATCGTTGCCGCCGAACTGATCCTCGTCGTCGGCTCCAGCGTACTTTCGCCGGAAGCGGCATCGTCGATCACCATGCCGATCCCTGATCCGGCGGTCCGATCCAACACGGCCGCCCTCGGCGACGTGCTCTACACCCACTATGTCTATTATTTCCAGATTGCCGGCCTGGTGCTTCTTGTCGCAATGATCGGCGCAATCGTGCTGACGCTGCGCCACCGCCAGAACATCAAGCGTCAGGATATTTCACGCCAGGTCGCCCGCACGCCGGAAACCGCCATCGAGGTGGTCAAGGTCAAGCCGGGCCAGGGCCTCTGAGAAAGCGGGAAAAAGGAACAGAAACATGGAAATCGGTCTTTCCCACTATCTCACGGTCAGCGCCATTCTCTTCACGCTCGGCGTTTTCGGCATCTTTCTGAACCGCAAGAACGTCATCGTCATCCTGATGTCGATCGAGCTCATCCTGCTTGCGGTCAATCTCAACATGGTCGCCTTCTCGTCGTTCCTCAACGACATCGTCGGCCAGGTCTTTGCTTTGTTCATTCTGACCGTCGCGGCTGCGGAGGCTGCCATCGGTCTTGCAATTCTTGTCGTCTTCTACCGCAACCGCGGCTCGATCGCCGTTGACGACGTCAATGTGATGAAGGGCTGATCGGGTCATGATCTACAAGCTTATCGTCTTCCTTCCTCTGGTCGGCTTCCTGATCGCAGGCCTTTTCGGTCGCCAGATCGGCGCCAAGGCCTCGGAATTCGTCACCTGCGGCCTGATGGCCGTGGTCGCGATCCTCTCCTGGGTCGTCTTCTTCCAGGTGGCTCTCGGTTCCCAGGAAACCATGAGCGTCGAAGTCCTGCGCTGGATCCAGTCCGGCAATATCGACGTCTTCTGGGCGCTGCGCATCGACACCTTGACTTCGGTCATGTTCGTCGTCGTCAACACGGTGTCCTTTCTCGTGCATGTCTATTCCGTCGGCTACATGCACACCGACCCGCACCGTCCGCGCTTCTTCGCCTATCTGTCGCTCTTCACCTTCACGATGTTGATGCTCATCACGTCGGACAACCTGCTGCAGATGTTCTTCGGCTGGGAAGGCGTCGGTCTGGCATCCTATCTCCTGATCGGCTTCTGGTACGACCGTCCCTCGGCAAACTCTGCCGCGATGAAGGCCTTCATCGTCAACCGCGTCGGTGACTTCGGCTTCATGCTCGGCATTGCCGCCGTCTTCGTCATGTTCGGCTCGATCAATTTCGAAACGATCTTCGCCAATGCTGGCACCTATCTGCCGGCCGAAGGATCGCCGGAAGCCGCTCGCGTCGTTTTCGACGTCTTCGGCCTGACGCTGACCCGCGAAGGTGCGCTCACGGCCGCCTGCCTGCTGCTCTTCATGGGCGCTATGGGCAAGTCGGCGCAGTTCCTGCTGCACACCTGGCTGCCGGACGCCATGGAAGGCCCGACCCCGGTCTCGGCTCTCATTCATGCCGCAACCATGGTGACCGCCGGCGTCTTCCTCGTCGCCCGCATGTCGCCGCTGTTCGAACTGTCGCCGGATGCGCTGACCGTTGTCACCATTATCGGTGCGATCACCGCCTTCTTCGCGGCAACCGTCGGCCTGGTGCAAAATGACATCAAGCGCGTCATCGCCTATTCGACCTGCTCGCAGCTAGGCTACATGTTCGTCGCACTCGGCATCGGCGCTTATGGTGCTGCGATTTTCCACCTCTTCACCCACGCCTTCTTCAAGGCGCTTCTGTTCCTGTGCGCCGGCTCGGTTATCCATGCCGTCGACGGCGAACAGGACATGCGAAAGATGGGTGGTCTGAGAAAGCACATCCCGGTCACCTTCTGGATGATGACGATCGGCACGCTGGCGCTGACCGGCGTCGGCATCCCGTTCACGCCGATCGGTTTTGCCGGCTTCTTCTCCAAGGACGTCATCATCGAGGCATCCTACGCCTCGCACTCGGCAGTCTCTGGTTTTGCCTTCACGCTTCTCGTCATCGCGGCGCTGTTCACCAGCTTCTATTCCTGGCGTCTGGCATTCCTCACCTTCTTCGGCAAGGAGCGGGCGAGCCACGAGGTCATGCATCATGTGCATGAAAGCCCGAACGTCATGCTCATCCCGCTCTACGTTCTGGCGGTCGGCGCGGTTCTCGCCGGCGTGATCTTCAAGGGCATGTTCTACGGCGACGCCTATGACACGTTCTGGAAGGGCGCGCTCTTCACCTCGGAGCACAACGAACTGCTGCACGAATTCCATCACGTGCCTTTCCTGGTCGTGCTGTCGCCCTTCATCGCCATGCTGATCGGCTTCTTCACGGCTTGGTATTTCTACATAAAGTCGCCGGAAACGCCGAAGAAACTCGCAGCGGCTCAGCCGGGCCTCTACAAGTTCCTGCTCAACAAGTGGTATTTCGACGAACTCTACGACTTCCTGTTCGTCCGTTCTTCCAAGGCGATTGGCCGCTTCTTCTGGCAGAAGGTCGATGTCGGCACGATCGACCACTTCGGACCGAACGGCGTTGCCGCCCGGGTCGTTGACACTGCCAACCGCGTCATTCGACTGCAGACCGGTTACCTCTATCACTACGCCTTCACGATGCTGCTTGGCGTCGCTGCCCTGATTACCTGGATGATGCTCGGGAGTTCTGTCTGATGACCGATTGGCCTATTCTTTCCACGGTCACCTTCCTCCCGATGGTGGGCGTGCTGTTGCTGGTCTTCACCCGCGACGACACCGACGACGGTCGCCAGAACGTCATGATCATCTCGCTGATCACGACGATCATCACCTTCCTCCTGTCGCTGGTCGTCTGGTACGGCTTTGACGGCACCAGCGCCGACTATCAGATGGTGGAGCAGTATTACTGGCTCGGCAAGGGCATCAGCTATCATATCGGCGTCGACGGCCTTTCCGTCATGTTCGTCGTGCTCGCCACCTTCCTCATGCCCTTCGGCGTGTTGACCAGCTGGAAGGCGATCACGCTGCATGCGCGTGAATACATGATTGCCTTCCTGATCCTGGAAGTGCTGATCGTCGGCGTCTTCGTGTCGATGGACCTCGTGCTCTTCTATGTCTTCTTCGAAGCGAGCTTGATCCCGATGTTCCTCATCATCGGCGTCTGGGGCGGCCCGCGCCGCATTTACGCGTCGATGAAGTTCTTCCTCTATACGCTGGCCGGTTCTGTCTTCATGCTGGTCGGCATTCTGGTTATGTATGCTGAAGTCGGCACCACCTCCATTCCGGTCCTGCTCGCTTACAAATTCTCGCCGGAAATGCAGTATTGGCTGTTCCTCGCCTTCTTCCTGTCCTTTGCCGTCAAGGTGCCGATGTGGCCGTTCCACACCTGGCTTCCGGATGCGCACGTCGAAGCCCCGACAGCAGGCTCGGTCGACCTTGCAGCTCTGCTCCTGAAGTTCGGTGGCTACGGCTTCCTGCGCTTCTCGCTGCCGATGTTTCCGCTGGCATCCGACTATTTCACGCCGATGATCCTGACGCTCTCGGTCATCGCCATCATCTACGCATCGCTCGTCGCTCTTATGCAGACCGATATCAAGAAGATGATCGCCTATTCCTCCGTCGCTCACATGGGCTACGTGACGATGGCAATCTTCGCGGTCAACCAGCAGGGCCTGCACGGCGCGATCTTCCAGATGCTGTCGCACGGCGTTATCTCCGGCGCTCTCTTCCTCTGCGTCGGTATCGTCTACGAGCGCACCCATACGCGTAACATTGGCGATTACGGCGGCCTCGTGCATCGCATGCCGAAATACGCTTTGGCCTTCCTGATCTTCACCATGGCCAATGTCGGCCTGCCGGGCACCTCCGCCTTCGTCGGCGAATTCCTGGCGACGGTCGGCGTCTTCCGTGTCAGTGTCTGGACGGCCTTCTTCGCCACGACAGGTGTCGTTCTTTCCGCCGCGTACATGCTGTGGCTCTACCGCCGCATGATCTTCGGTCAGGCGAAGTCGCCGCTGATGCAGGGCCTTGTGGACATTTCCTTCCGCGAGCATTGCATCGTCTGGCCGCTGATCGTTGTGACCATCTTCTTCGGCATCTATCCTGCGCCGGTCTTCGATGCCTCCGCAGCCACTGTCGATAGAATCGTAACCAATTACCATGCGGCCATCCAGGCCGTGGCGACCGCTGCTCAGGCTGCGAATTGATGACGGGACAGATAAGACTATGACTCCTGAACTCCTCTCTCAAAGTCTGCAGTTTGCCCTGCCTGAAGTCATCCTGGCGGTTGGCGCGCTCGTGCTTCTCATGATGGGTGTCTTCATCGGCGAAAAGTCGAGCCAGCTCATTTCCGGGCTGTCCATCGCGCTTCTCGCCGTGGTCGGCCTGCTGATCACGGTCTCGACCGGAAATGGCGAAGCTTTCGGCGGTGCCTTCATCGTCGATCCCTTCGCGCGCTTCATGAAGGTCGCGGCAATCGCCGGCTCGATCTTCGCGCTCGCCATGTCTGCCGTTCAGGGCAAGGCCATGCAGCTCGACAAGATCGAGTATCCGGTCCTGTTGGTCATCTCGACGCTCGGCATGCTGCTTCTGATTTCGGCAAATGACCTGATCGCCTTCTATCTCGGCCTCGAGCTGATGTCGCTGGCGCTCTATGTCGTTGCCGCCTTCAACCGCGACAGCCTGCGTTCGACGGAAGCTGGCCTGAAATATTTCGTCCTCGGCGCGCTGTCTTCCGGCATGCTGCTTTACGGCATGTCGCTGGTCTACGGCTTCACCGGCAATACCGGCTTCCAGGAAATCGCCACCGTCCTGTCCTCGGAAACCCGTGGCCTCGGTCTCGTTTTCGGCATGGTCTTCATGCTTGCCGGCGCCTGCTTCAAGATCTCCGCCGTTCCCTTCCACATGTGGACGCCGGACGTTTACGAGGGTGCACCGACCCCGGTCACGGCATTCTTTGCCGCTGGCCCGAAGATTGCCGCCATGGCGATCCTGATCCGTCTCACTTCGGAAACCTTCCTGCCGCTGATCAGCGACTGGCGCCAGATCATCGTTTTCGTGGCAATCGCTTCCATGGCGCTCGGCTCTTTCGCCGCCGTCGGCCAGAAGAACATCAAGCGCCTGATGGCCTATTCCTCCATCGGTCATATGGGCTTTGCGCTTGTCGGTCTTTCGGCGGGCAGTGAAAGCGGCGTCTCCGGTGTCGCCCTCTACATGCTCATCTACATGATGATGTCCTTCGGCACCTTCGCCTGCATCATGTCGATGCGCCGTCCGGATGGCACCTATGTCGAGGAGATCGACGAGCTTGCCGGCCTCTTTGCCAGGAAGCCGTTCATGGCAGTGGTGCTGACCGCGCAGATGTTCTCCATGGCAGGCATTCCGCCGCTCGCAGGCTTCTTCGCCAAGTATTACGTCTTCCTGGCAGCCGTCGAAGCAGGTCTCTTCACGCTCGCCGTTGTCGGCTTCCTGATGTCGGTCGTTGCAGCCTACTATTATCTGCGCATCGTCAAGCTGATGTGGTTTGATGAGCCTAAGGGCGAGTTTGAACGCACCCCCGGCGAACTGCGCTTCATCTTCGGCATTTCCGGCCTGCTGATTACCACCTACATCCTCTATGGCGGCCCGATCGGCTCTGCGGCAGATGCTGCAGCACGGTCCTTCTTCTAAGGATGGCGGGAGAGAAGAGTCGCTTCTCGCTCGAAGCTTTCCGTCATGTCGCCTTTGACGACATAGGGTCCACCAATAGCGAATGTCTCGCCCGCGCACGCGCGGGCGATCCCGGTTTGTTGTGGGTGACTGCCGCCCGCCAGACCGAAGGACGTGGCCGCCGCGGTCGCGCCTGGACCTCGGAGCCCGGCAATCTCTACGCCTCGCTGCTGCTGATCGATCCGGCTCCGATGGAACGTGTCGCCTCTCTGCCGCTGGCCATCGCTGTTGCTGTTCATGATGCCGTCAAGGCGGTCCTGCCGCCAGGTGATGCCGCCCTGCAGGTAAAGTGGCCGAACGACATCCTGATCAATCGTGCCAAGACCTGCGGCATCCTGCTTGAGGGCGAACCGCTCTCCGGCGGCAAACGGGCATTGGTCATCGGTATCGGCATCAATATTCGCCATATGCCGGACAGCGCACCCTATGGTGTGACCCGTCTTGCCGATCACGGTGCGGCGATTTCGCCGGATGAACTTTTCGCCCATCTTTATCAGTCCATGGCTTTGGCGCTCGATTTGTGGGATGAGGGAAGGGGTACGGTCGAGATCGTGCGCCGCTGGCGGGAGGTTGCCTGCGGCATCGGTGAACGCATTACCGTCAATCTTCCCGACCGGTCTCTGGAAGGTAGATTTGCGGGAATCGACGACAGCGGTCTGCTGTTACTCGACATGGGGGGTGGACAAGTCCTGCCGATCGCGGCAGGTGATGTATTCTTTATGAAAACGGAATAAGAAGAAGAATGGCTAAGCAAGACGAACTGGTGTTTCTGCCGCTGGGCGGCGTGGGCGAGATCGGCATGAACCTCGCTCTCTATGGCTATGGGCCGGCAGAGAAGCGCCAGTGGATCATGGTCGATGCGGGTGTAACCTTCCCGGGTCCCGACCTTCCGGGCGTCGATCTCGTTCTTCCCGATATCCGCTTCCTCGCCAAGCAGCGCAACAATCTCAAGGGCATTATCATCACTCATGCCCATGAAGACCATTACGGCGCGCTGAACGATCTGTGGCCGGGCCTCAACGTTCCCGTCTACGCCTCGCCCTTTACCGCCGGCATGCTGGAAGCCAAGCGCAAATATGAAGGCGACCGCGCCGAAATCCCGATCACCATCTTTAAGGCCGGCGATCGTATCAATGTCGGCCCGTTCGAGATCGAAGCCGTCGGCGTCAACCATTCCATCCCCGAGCCGATGTCGCTGGTCATCCGCACGCCGCTCGGCAATGTCGTCCATACCGGTGACTGGAAGATCGACGCCAAGCCGACGCTCGGCCCACTCACTGATGAGCAGCGTTTCCGCGCCATCGGTGACGAGGGCGTTCTTGCCCTGATGTGCGACAGCACCAATGCCCTGCGCGACGGCGTGTCGCCGTCAGAAGAAGAAGTCTCCGCCGGCCTGCAGAAGGTCATCGAAGAGGCTGAGGGCAGGGTGGCCGTTACCACCTTCTCGTCCAATGTCGGCCGTATCCGCTCGATCGCGGAAGCTGCAAATGCAGCGGGCCGTGAAGTCCTGCTGCTTGGCTCGTCGCTGAAGCGCGTCGTCAACGTCGCCCACGACATCGGCATCATGGAAGGGCTGAAACCCTTCATCGCCGAGGACGAATACGGCTATATCCCGCGCGACAAGGTGGTGGTCATCCTCACCGGCAGCCAGGGTGAATCGCGTGCGGCGCTGGCAAAAATTTCCCGCGACGAGATGCGCCATGTGGCGCTCACCAAGGGCGATACGGTCGTCTTCTCGTCTCGCACCATTCCGGGCAATGAAAAGCCGATCATCGAGATCAAGAACGCGCTGATCGAACAGGGCATCAAGATCGTCACCGATTCTGATGCGCTGGTCCACGTTTCCGGCCACCCGCGCCGCAACGAACTCCTGAAAATGTATGAGTGGACCCGTCCGCAGATCCTCGTACCCGTCCACGGCGAGGCAGCCCACCTGACTGCCCAGGCCGAGCTCGGTGCATCCGCTGGTATTGCGACAATCCCGCGCGTCCGCAACGGCAATATCCTGCGCCTGGCTCCCGGTCCGGCGGAAGTCATCGACGACGCCCCCTTCGGCCGCATATTCAAGGATGGCAAACTGATCGGCGACATGGACGAGATGGGCATCAGCGATCGCCGCAAGCTCTCTTTCGTCGGCCATGTCTCGGTCAACATCCTGCTCGACCAGCGCTACGAATTCCTCGCCGATCCCGACCTCGTCTCCTACGGCCTTCCGGAATTCGATGATGAGGGCGAGGACATGGATGACGGCCTTTATGACGCAGTTCTCGGCGCCGTCGAAAGCATTCCTCGCGCGCGCCGCAAGGATTTGGATACGGTGCGGGAATCGGTGCGCCGCGCCGTCCGCTCCGCCGCCAATATCGCCTGGGGCAAAAAGCCGGTGGTCACGGTGTTCGTGACAAGGGTTCAGTAGGGAGCCTGCCTTTCCACCTGGAGTGTAGCGAACTGCACTCCAGCTCTCTGCGTAGAGGGATGTCGGGGCAGTTGCGGTCGGCTCTCCGGGGCGCGTGTATAGGGAGCCTGCAGCGCAGAGGTGTACAGCGATTTTGCGCTACAGACATGCGATAAAACAAAGACCTGAAATGTCACGAGAAAATCTGCAGGATCGTGATATGCTTTAGCGCTTTACTCGATCATAGTGGAGCTTAGGCAGACGTTCTTTGCCCCCGTCAACTTCCAGGGATGAGATGGCCACGATGAGAAAAACGTTAATTTCATTGGCCTTTGCAACGCTCACCGCGTGCAGTGCTACTGCCGATCCCGAATTGGTCGCGCGCGACTACGGATACGACATCGAGCCAATCTCGGGTAGCATCACATACGGCGGTCAACCTAGAAGCCGTCTTACCAAAGCGCCCGTCGGCAGCAGCTTCGATCACGAATTTTACGATAGTTTCGGTAACCAGGTTGTTGAACGCTACCGAATACAGCCAGATCGAAGCCTGAAAATCATCAGCCGTCAGATATTCAACCTGCCATCGGGCGATTGATAAGTTTGCAGGCAATGGCGACCAGGGCACAAGTCCCGTCATCGAGCCTCGGAACGACCTGACGCCAGGCCGGGCGTCGTGCTCCAAATCGTTTACGGGGAGAAGGTGCTCGCAGGCGAATGAGGAGCGGTTGACTGTCGAAAGCAGGCGCCCGAAAGAGGAGGAACACATGCTCGGTCGAGTAAATCACATCGCCATCGCCGTCCCGATCCTGGACGAAGCCGCCGCGATTTATCGCGATACGCTCGGTGCAAAAGTCTCTGAGCCACAAACTCTTCCCGAACATGGCGTAACCGTTGTCTTCGTCGAACTCCCCAACACCAAGATCGAACTGCTCGAACCGCTCGACAACGCGTCCCCCATCGCCGCCTTCCTCGAACGCAATCCTGCAGGCGGCATCCACCACATCTGCTACGAAACGCCTGATATAACGGCGGCTGCCGAGAAGTTGAAATCAGCTGGCGCGCGTATTCTTGGTGACGGCACGCCGAAGATCGGCGCTCACGGAAAGCCGGTCCTTTTCCTTCATCCGAAGGATTTCAACGGCGCGCTGATCGAACTGGAAGAAGTTTGAGCGGGGGAGGTTATGAGCAACGAAATCAAGGACTCCGATAAAAAACCGGAATCATTTTGTCAGCCGCTTCAACCACCAGTTCCGCGGATAGAGCGATGTGACGGAGCTATCTTATGCCAATCCTGACGGTTGCCGCGATCTACTTCATCCTCTGGTGGACGGTCCTCTTCATCGTCCTGCCGCTCGGCTATCGCAGCCAGCGCGAAGAAGGGGAGGTGACGCTCGGAACGGTGGAAAGCGCCCCGGCAAAATTCCGCGGCGGTCGGGTCATTCTACTGACCACGCTGATCTCGGCCGCGATCTATCTGGCCTATCATCTGGCGTCCGTCTATTTCGGCTTTGGTATCGGCAGCATCCCGGACATCGTGCCGCGCTTCGCGCAATAGAGCAATTCCAGCAAATGTGGGAACCGGTTTTGCGTCCGGAATTGCGTTTAAACAAAGAGATGGAGCAGTTTCGCGTTTCGAAGAAAGGCGGAAATGCTCTAGGCGCGTTTAGAAGGACTACCCATATACACTGGGAGATGAGGAGATTTTGTCGTTTTGGCTGACTGAAAGCCAAAAAAAAACAAGGCGTTGAAGCCTTGTTTTTTAGTTTCGCGTGATCCTAACCGTTGCCGGGGCAGCGTCGAGCGCGCCTAAGATCTGATCCTCCCAAGACTTTACCGCGATTGGCAAGAATTTGAACTTCATGCCTGTTTTATGGGCTGAAACTAGCTCATAGGTTGGGCTTTGTCATCCTCTTTTTTTGTATTTTTGTGACAGGTGTGGAAAAAATTACCGATGGCGCATTTGTCGCACCCTGACTTTCATCAAAAACACATTTTTGGCCGGTCTTGGGTGATTTGCCGCTTCGTTCATCCACCACCTTTTCGCTAAACGCCGGGTTTTCTTAGATGCAGGGAACCGGTATTAAGCCACGCAAATGGTCTTCAAATCGGCCGATTCCTGCGTGATGCGGGTGGCCAAGTCAAAGTCGGAAATCACCATGCGCCTGTCCCGCTATTTTATGCCTATCCTGAAGGAAAATCCCAAGGAAGCGGAAATCGTTTCCCACCGCCTGATGCTGCGCGCGGGCATGATCCGCCAGCAGAGCCAGGGCATCTATTCCTGGCTGCCGCTCGGCAAGAAGGTGCTGGACAAGGTCAACACGATCATCCGCGAGGAACAGAACCGCGCCGGCGCCATCGAGCTCATCATGCCGACGCTTCAGTCTGCCGAGCTCTGGCAGGAAAGCGGCCGTTACGAGGCCTATGGCAAGGAAATGCTGCGCATCCAGGACCGTCAGGAGCGTCCAATGCTCTACGGCCCGACCAACGAGGAAATGGTCACCGATATCTTCCGGTCCTATGTCAAATCCTACAAGAGCCTGCCGCTCAACCTCTACCATATCCAGCTGAAGTTCCGCGACGAGATCCGCCCGCGTTTCGGCACCATGCGCTCGCGCGAATTCCTGATGAAGGATGCCTATTCCTTCGACATGACCCGCGAAGACGCGATCCATTCCTATAACAAGATGTTCGTCGCCTACCTGCGCACTTTCGCGCGGCTCGGCATGCGCGCTATTCCCATGCGCGCGGACACCGGCCCGATCGGCGGCAATCACAGCCACGAATTCATCATTCTTGCCGATACCGGTGAATCGGAAGTCTTCAGCCACAAGGCCTTCACCGATTTCGATATCCCGGCGGAAAACACCGATTTCGACGATGTCGCAGGCCTGCAGTCGATCTTCGACAAGTGGACCTCGGTCTATGCCGCAACGTCTGAAATGCACGACGAGGCAGCCTTCAACGCCATCCCGGACGGCGACCGCCTGTCCGCTCGCGGCATCGAAGTCGGCCACATCTTTTATTTCGGCACCAAATATTCCGAGCCGATGGGCGCCAAGGTTCAGGGACCGCACGGCAAGGAGCACCCTGTACACATGGGATCCTACGGCATTGGCCCGACCCGCCTTGTTCCCGCCATCATCGAAGCATCGCATGATGAAAACGGCATCATCTGGCCCGAATCGGTCGCCCCCTTCGATGTCGTGGTGATCAACATGAAGCCGGGCGATGCCGCTTGCGACCAGCTGTCGGAAAAGCTCTACGCCACGCTCGGCAATGCCGGCAAGGATGTGCTCTACGACGACACGGACGATCGCGCCGGCACCAAGTTCGCCACCGCCGATCTGATCGGCGTCCCGGTCCAGATCATCGTCGGCCCGCGTTCTGCGGCCGTCGGCGAGGTCGAAGTGAAGGATCGCAAGACCGGCGCGCGGGAAGTGATGACGCTCGAAGCCGCGCTGAACCGGGTCACCGGCTGATAACACTACCGTTCGGGTTTCCGGCCGGATGAAGGAATTGGGTGTGGATGAAGCCGGAAAGGCTCAATCCACACCGATCAAGACGAGGAAACGTGAATGGCGAGTGCCGCGGCGGTTGAGGAAAAGCAGAAGGTTGAAAAGGTCCCGAGTGCCGGCGCCTTTTCAGGCTTTGAGCGCATGGTCGCCTGGCGTTACCTGCGCTCGCGCCGCAAGGAAGCGTATATCTCGGTCATTGCCGGATTTTCCTTCATCGGCATCATGCTGGGGGTAGCGACCCTCATCATCGTCATGGCGGTGATGAACGGTTTTCGCACCGAGCTTATCTCGCGCATCCTCGGCATCAACGGTCACATGATCGTCCAGCCGGTCGATACGCCGCTCAACGACTATGCCGAACTGACCAAGAAATTCTCTGCTGTGCCGGGTGTCCGCATGGCGCTGCCGCTGGTCGAGGGCCAGACGCTCGCCTCCGGCCGCGGTGGTGCGGGGTCCGGTGCTCTGGTGCGCGGCGTTCGCGCCGAGGATCTGGAAAAGCTCACCGAAGTCGCGGGCAATATCAAGCAGGGCGATATCGTCGGTTTTGCCTCGGGGCAGGGCGTTCTGGTCGGCTCCAGGCTTGCTGCACAGCTAGGCCTGAATGCCGGCGACCAGATCACGCTCATCTCGCCGGAAGGCGACGTGACCCCGATGGGCGTCAATCCGCGCGTCAAATCCTACACGATTTCGGGCATATTCGAGATCGGCATGTCGGAATACGACGCGACGATCATCTATATGCCGCTCGAGGAATCGCAGCTCTATTTCAACGCCGAGGGCATCGTCCAGTCGATCGAGCTTTTCATCAACGATCCTGAAGCCGTTGATCAACTGCGCCCGAAGATCGAGGAAGCCGCCGGCCGCCAGATCTTCATCACCGACTGGCGCCAGCGCAACCAGACCTTCTTCTCGGCGCTTCAGGTCGAACGCAACGTCATGTTCATGATCCTGACCCTGATCGTGCTGGTCGCCGCCTTGAACATCATTTCCGGCCTCATCATGCTGGTAAAGGACAAGGGGTCGGATATCGCCATCCTGCGCACCATGGGCGCGAGTTCCGGCGCGATCATGCGCATCTTCTTCATGACAGGGGCTGCGATCGGCCTGGTGGGCACGCTTGCGGGCGTGGCGCTGGGTGTCGTCGTATGCCTCAATATTGAAAGCATCCGGCAGTTCTTCTCCTGGCTCTCGGGCACGATCCTGTTCAACCCTGAACTCTATTTCCTCAGCGAACTGCCCGCTGAAATGAGCGTCAGCGAAACCGTTTCCGTTGTCGCCATGGCGCTGACGCTATCCTTCATCGCCACCATTTTCCCGGCATGGCGGGCCTCCAGGCTCGATCCTGTCCAGGCGCTTCGCTACGAATAGGATCCCATCACCTCATGGCACCTCGCAAATCCGTACTGAAGCTTGCCAATGTCGAACGTCATTATGGCCAGGGAGAAACGACGCTTTCCATTCTGAAAGGCGCTGATTTCGAACTGATGAGCGGTGAGATTGTCGCGCTTGTCGCCCCATCCGGTACCGGCAAGTCGACACTCCTGCATCTGGCCGGCCTTCTGGAACACCCCGATGCCGGCGAAGTGTTCGTCGGCGGAAGATCGTGCAACGATCTTCCGGACGACCAGCGCACCGCCATCCGTCGGGCTGAAATCGGCTTCGTCTATCAGTTCCACCACCTCCTGCCGGAATTTTCGGCGGTGGAGAACATCATGATGCCGCAGCTGATCGGTGGTCTGCCGAAGGCCGAGGCGAAGGAGAGGGCGGCCCAGCTTCTCGATTACATGCGCATCGGCCACCGTGCCGAACATCGCCCGGCCGAACTCTCCGGCGGCGAGCAGCAGCGTGTCGCGATCGCCCGCGCAGTTGCCAATGCGCCCCGCCTGTTGCTGGCTGACGAACCGACCGGCAATCTTGATCCGAAAACAGCATCCTATGTCTTCGATGCGCTGGAGGCTCTGGTTCGCCAATCCGGCCTTGCAGCCCTGATCGCCACCCACAACCACGAACTCGCCGCCCGCATGGACCGCCGCGTCACGCTGGAGGGCGGCAAGGTAGTGGAGTTTTGAGGGGTGTTTGGCTCCTTCTACAAACTGTGATGTGGTAACGGCTTGGAGACACTGCCCCTCTTCTAAGAAATTCAGCACTTGGCTTGGCGGCTAAGACGCTGATTTCTTGTCCTCTCCCGCAAGGGGCGAGGAAGGTGCGGAGGGCACCACGACGGTTTCTCTCCCCTTGCGGGAGAGGAAGCAATTTCGAAATCTCAGCCAAAGGCTAAGTTTCGGAAATTGCAAGAGAGGGGCTATTCACGCTCGGGGATAAAATCACCCTTCCACACCAACAATCCCAACCACTTAACCAATTTCTCATCCCCACTCTGCAAACCCGTGCCTACAATCACTCCGTCCCGCTTCGGCTACACCGGTCCGCATAACCGGCGAGGCGGGACCGGTGATCGGACGGGCCGCCCTTATGCAGGCGGAACATCCGGAGCCGCGCAGAAAATGGTCTGCCTCTCCTGATCGCAGGGGACGTGCGTGTGTCGCACACATACCGGTCCGGCAGCTCGCAAGAGCATAGGTCCGGATCGCCGCAGACGGACCGGAGTTGCGCGGAAAAACACACCGAACGGGACACGCCGAGTGTCATTTATAAAAAATCAATTCGAGGCACCCGACGTGTCCCGGCCGAAACAAGAAGAACGCTCAAGCACCAAGGGAGGCCTCCGTCCTCCTGTCCATCCGCCGTTAGGATTTCGTTCACTATCGGGGCGGGGATATGGCGCAAAATTCGTTTCCTGTTTGTTCTCTTATTGACTCCCGTACAAAAAGAGAACAAATTAAAAACATAACGAACACGGGAGACAACGATGACTGACCTTCTTCGTGATATTGCCGCTTTCGCATCCATCGCAACCTTCGTCGCTACGCTATCGATGCTGATGATTGCTATGTAACTTGCTTCGGCGCCCGCGCCGGGCGCCGCCGCCTCTGGAATGCGCCGCCGAAAACCGTTGAGCGGTGAATTCAAAACTGGACTTGAGCCGTCGCGCACTTGAAAATAGAGCGATTGAATCACAGGTACGGCGGCGGATATGGCGGAACAGGCAAAGACAGGATCGGCAGACGAAATCCTCGGGGAGACCCCGCAATTCGTCCATCTGCGCCTGCATTCGGCCTTTTCCCTGCTTGAAGGCGCTCTTCCGCTCAAGAAGGTCTTGGGCAAGGCCGTCGCGGACAATCAGCCCGCGATTGCCATAACCGACACGAACAATCTCTTCGTCGCGCTCGAATTCGCCCAAAAGGCGACCGGTGACGGCATTCAGCCCATCATCGGCTGTCAGCTGTCGATCGACATGCAGGATCAGGAAGAGGATCGCCGCGGCAATCAGCTTGCCAAGCTGCCGGCAATCGTTCTCCTTGCGGCAAATGCCGAAGGGTATGAGCGACTGGTCGATCTCGTCAGCCGCGCCTATCTCGGCGGTGAGGGCGTAAGCGAAACACATATCTGCGCCTCTTGGCTGGACGAGCTCGGCACGGCCGGTCTGATCGCGTTGACCGGCGCGGCATCCGGGCCGGTAGACAGGGCGTTCCGCGAAGGGCATCCGGCGATTGCTGTCCAGAGGCTTCTGCGTCTGAAGAACCTTTTTGGCGACAGGCTCTATCTCGAACTGCAAAGACATGGTTCCTATGACCGTCGGCATGAGCATCGCATGGTCGATCTGGCCTACGAGCATGACGTTCCGCTGGTTGCAACCAACGAGGCCTATTTCCCGACCAAGGGTGATTACGATGCGCATGATGCGTTGATGGCGGTTGCCCATGGCGCCATCGTTTCGGACGACAGCCGTTTTCGCCTCACGCCGGATCATTACCTGAAAAGCCGCGCTGAAATGGCCAAGCTTTTCGCCGATCTGCCGGAAGCGCTGGAAAACACCGTCGAGATCGCACGCCGCTGCTCGTTCATCCTGAAAACGCGCAATCCCATCCTGCCGCGCTTTACCGGTGTTAGCGATCATCCGGAAGAAGACGAGCGCAAGGAAGCGGCCGAGTTGCGTCGTCAGGCGGTCGAGGGTCTCGATCATCGGCTTGAGGAACTTGGGCTGAGCGCCGGTTTCACCGAGAAGGATTACCGCGAACGCCTCGATTTCGAGCTTTCGATCATCGAAAGAATGAAGTTCCCGGGCTACTTCCTCATCGTTGCCGACTTCATCAAGTGGGCCAAGCAGCACAATATCCCGGTCGGTCCCGGCCGTGGTTCCGGTGCAGGCTCGCTGGTCGCCTATGCGCTGACCATTACCGACGTCGACCCGCTGCGGTTTTCGCTTCTGTTCGAACGCTTCCTCAATCCGGAACGCGTCTCGATGCCCGACTTCGATATCGACTTCTGCCAGGATCGCCGCGAAGAGGTGATCCGCTACGTGCAGCGTAAATACGGCCGCGAGCAGGTGGCGCAGATCATCACGTTCGGTTCGCTGCAGGCGCGCGCAGCATTGCGCGACGTCGGCCGCGTGCTCGAAATGCCCTATGGCCAGGTGGACCGCATCTGCAAACTGGTGCCCAACAACCCGGCCAACCCGACGCCGCTCTCGAAGGCAATCGAAGAGGAGCCGAAATTCCAGGAGGAAGTCGACAAGGAGCCGGTCGTCGGCCGCCTGCTCGATATCGCCCAGAAGATCGAAGGCCTTTACCGCCACGCCTCGACCCACGCTGCCGGTATCGTCATCGGCGACCGTCCGTTGTCGAAACTGGTGCCGATGTATCGAGACCCGCGCTCGGACATGCCGGTCACCCAGTTCAACATGAAATGGGTCGAGCAGGCCGGTCTCGTCAAATTCGACTTTCTCGGCCTGAAAACGCTGACCGTATTGAAGACGGCGGTGGATTTCTGCCGCAAGCGTGACATCCACCTCGATCTGGCAAGGATCCCTCTCGACGACAAGCTGACCTATGAAATGCTGTCGCGCGGCGAAACGGTCGGCGTGTTCCAGGTGGAAAGTGCCGGCATGCGCAAGGCGCTGATCGGCATGAAGCCGGACTGCATCGAGGACATCATTGCGCTTGTGGCGCTCTATCGTCCAGGCCCGATGGAAAACATCCCGACCTACAACGCCCGCAAGCACGGCGAAGAAGAGATCGAATCCGTTCACCCGTCGATCGACTATCTGCTGAAGGAGACCCAGGGAGTTATCGTCTACCAGGAGCAGGTCATGCAGATCGCTCAGGTTCTGTCGGGCTATTCCCTCGGCGAAGCCGACCTTCTGCGCCGCGCCATGGGTAAGAAGATCAAGGAGGAGATGGACAAGCAGAGCGAGCGTTTTGTCGACGGCGCCGTCAAGAACGGCGTGTCCAAGCCACAGGCGAAGAATATCTTCGAACTGCTCGCCAAGTTCGCCAACTACGGCTTCAACAAGTCTCACGCCGCGGCCTACGCCATCGTCTCTTACCAGACAGCCTATATGAAGGCCCATTATCCGGTCGAGTTCCTTGCTGCGACCATGACCTACGATATGGGCAACTCGGAAAAGCTCAACGATTTCCGCGAGGATGCCGGTCGCCTCGGCATCAAGGTTTTTCCGCCGTCGGTCCAGACCTCGTTTCGCCATTTCGAAACGGGCGAGGCAAAGATCTATTACGCGCTTGCCGCCATCAAGGGTGTCGGTGAATCGGCCGTCGAACACATTACCGAAGTCCGCGGCGACAAGCCTTTCGCTGGCATCGAGGATTTCTGCATGCGGGTCGATCC
The DNA here is from genome assembly GCA_002376235.1 of Neorhizobium sp. UBA3556. Taxonomy (GTDB): domain Bacteria; phylum Pseudomonadota; class Alphaproteobacteria; order Rhizobiales; family Rhizobiaceae; genus Neorhizobium. The sequence continues at coordinate 71,088 of DFNX01000014.1, forward strand.
CAAGCAGGTCAACCGCCGCGTTCTGGAAAGCCTGATCTCCGCCGGTGCCTTCGATTGCTTCGGCCATGATCGCGCCCAGCTGATCGCCGGCCTCGACCGGATCATCGGTTATATGCAGCGTGCCCAGGGGGAAAAGATCTCGGGCCAGTCTGATTTCTTCGGCTCCGGCTCCAGCAGTGGCCCGGAAAAGCTTATCCTCCCGACATTCAATCCCTGGATGCCGTCGGAAATGCTGATGCGCGAATATCAGGTCCTGGGCTTCTATCTGTCTGCCCACCCGCTCGATACCTACAAGGATGTCCTGTCGAAACTCAGAGTGCAGACCTTTGCCGATTTCGCCACTTCCGTCCGCCAGGGGGCGACCGCCGGCCGTCTTGCCGGCACGGTGACCGGCCGTCAGGAACGCAAGACCAAGACCGGCAACAAGATGGGCATCATCACCTTTTCGGATTCATCCGGCCAGTTCGAAGCCGTGCTGTTTTCCGAGGCGCTGGCGCAATATCGCGATCTGCTGGAACCCGGAAAATCTCTGGTCATCACCGTTCAGGCCGACGAGCGGCCGGAAGGCATCGGCCTCCGCATCCAGACAGTCCAGTCGCTGGAAGAGCAGTCGATCCGCATGCAGAAGGCGCTGCGCGTCTTCGTCCGCGATTCAGGCCCCTTGAAGACGGTCGCCAATCACCTGAACATGCGCGGTGAGGGCCTGGTTTATTTCATCGTCATCAAGGAAGACGGCCGTCGCGAGATCGAGGTGGAGCTGACGCAGAGATATCGCCTATCGCCGGAAATGGCCGCCGCGCTGAAGGCTGCGCCTGGCGTATTGGATGTCGAACTCGTCCAATAATTGGCTGCGTCGTCCGCCTGACTGCTCTCAATGAAGATACGCTTCAGAGGCGGGTTTCGCCGCGACTGTCACCAGTCCCGGCGTGATCGTCGCTGGCCAGTTTGACCTGATTTCGACCGGCATTCTTCGCGTTATAGAGCGCAAGATCTGCCCGTTGATAAGCCTCGGCCAATCCATTAGCCGTTGACAGTGGAGAGACGCCGAAACTCGCCGTGACGGTCAGGCTTTCGGGAAGATCCGGCAGGGTCATTGCCGCTCCGCGAAGAGCCTGTGCAAACAGAACTGCTGAGCCGATTTCCGTCTCCGGCAGGAAGATTGCGAATTCCTCGCCGCCGATACGCCCGATTGCAGCTCTCTTGGGCGCACTATCATTCATAAGCTGACCAAAACCTTTGATCACCAGATCTCCGACATGATGCCCATAAGTGTCGTTGATACGCTTGAAATGGTCGAGGTCACAGAGGATCACGGCATGGCTGCCATTCGGTGCTTTGTCCAGAAGGGCGCGAACTTGCCGATCGAAGCCGCGTCTGTTGGCGAGTGTCGAAAGTGTGTCTCGCTCTGATTCACTTCTCTGATCTGCCATGATCTCGAGCACGAGCGCCGCAAGCAGGGTGAGCCCGACGGCGACGACGAGAATGGCCGTAGCGCTTTGAGAGATCAGCGCATAATTGGTGTGGATATAATCTTTGGCGACGGTGCCCGACCCGACGAGTATCGCCAGCCCCGCCTTGGCAAAGAAATGCAGGCCGGTGATCAGCATCAGGATGCCGAGAAAGCGGTCGATCACTTGCCGCCCGCGGGATGAAAGCACGACGAAGGCGCTGTCGAGAAGCACGACCGCAAAAGGGCTCTGATAGGAAAACGCCTGCAGCGGCGTCCCGCGAGGCAGGTCGTAGATCACATAACTGAGCGTGATGCTTGCAGCGATGAAGAAAGTGGCGATGCGTTTGTCGAGCTGCCGACCGTAAAGATGCCCGATACCGACCCGAAGCAGCATCATGCCGATCAGAACTGTCGCGAAAGCGCCCAGCGCCCAGATTTTCGAATTGCTGGTATAGGCGACCAGAAGCTCACAGAGCGCGGATAGCGATGCTATGCCGAACCCCGCGGCAAACCAGAGTGCGGCCAGGCGGGATCGGCTGCGGGTGGCGACAACGGCAAAGACCGCGCTGAAACAGACCGCAACAACGAAATTTACGCCAAGGAAGAACGCGACACCGTTCATCGATCCATCGCAACGGTCATGAGGCAGCCCGGTATCCGTGCGTATGCCTTATTGAGTAGAAAACAAATGCTTGCCGCTCGCTTATATCGGTAGCCGAGCTGCGATCAATTAGCAGATATATCAATGGACAAATTGCTCTTCGCGATCCGTACGGAAACGTCATCGCTGATGGATGAATGCGCCGAAACCCATCCTCCCCGGAGGACGGTCATGGAAGAAAAACAACACATAACCGTCCAGCACTGATGGAAGCGTAACACGTGGGGGACACGAGTTTCGGGGGTACTTCCATGCCGCGTAGGTAGAAATCGAACATGGTCGCAATGTGACGTGGTGAAAGCTTTTCTGTTCGACTTTCGTCTATGTGCTGGCTAGACGAATATTCGCATCGCAACCCCTTTGCTGCGATACGATGTGTCTAAGCAAGTTGCGATGCTTTGTTGCCCTTGCGGAGAGGTGGTTTTCCTTAATTAATACAGACCGATACCGCCGATATATGAATCTCTTTTCGAACGGCGCACAGGCTTCGGTTCGCTCTGCGTGAGGCCGGCCTGGGCGATATTCGCGTGGGAGCGGGTCAGCGTTACGAAATCGGTACCCTTGCCGGTCTCCGGGCCTAGGCCCTGGTCGGTTATCGTCAGCGAAGTGCCATTTGTCATCAGTTCGCCGATCCGTTCGCGCACGTCTTTCGAAATGTCGAGGCGATCAAGCGCCACGACCGCCGCATTCGGCAGGTTGGCATCGCTCGGCTTGTCGATGCCGAGTTGCTTCATCTCGTCCTCTGTCATCTCGTTCTTCAACGTGACTGCATGCCATTCCGCCGTCTCCGCATTGCGCTCGAGATGGTCTGCGGTGAAGAAATGCGTGCCGAGCGCCTGTTCCGGGTCCTTGATGCCGATCGGCGCTTCGAACAGCGGCTCGAAATTGCGACGCACGAGGATCTGTCCGGCCGGAGGTGTATTTTCTCCGGCAGAATTATAGAGCGCAGCAAGGAATTCCTTGCTGGTCAGCGTACCGCCGCTCGGTAGACCCTTCCACCGCTTGTAGCCGGCGATCGCTTCGCGTGTCATCGGGCCTGCAATGCCGTCTGCAACGCCTGCATCGAAGCCGAGATCCGTCAGATGGGTCTGGACATCAAGCATGGTCTCGCGCGCACCGCGGCGATGGATGAGGATGCGCAAAGGGGCTGAATCTTCGGGAATGACGGCCTGCAGCGAGCCTGTCGGCATCGGATCGGTGCCGGCCATCGCCACATCGTAAGAGCCGTCGGCCGCCTTCTTCATCGCGGTCGGACGCAGATCTGTATTCGGAAACAGAGGCTCCGAAGGCAGACGCTTCAGCGGCACGAAGAGATTGGCGTTGTCGATTTTGACCGGCTTTACCGGTGCATCGGAAATCACCACATGCACGCCGCGCTCGGTCATGTCGTAGATCGCCTTGGCGGTCCCGGTCGGAATACGAACGCAGCCATGCGATGCCGGGTAGTTCGGCACGTTACCCTCGTGAAGCGCGATGCCGGACCATGTCAGGCGCTGCATGAAGGGCATGGGCGCGTTCGAATAGATGTTGGATTCGTGATACTTGCGCTTCTCAAGAATGGAGAAGATGCCGCTCGGCGTGGTGTGCCCGGCCTTGCCTGTCGAGACCTTCGAAGTCGTGACGACTTGTTCGCCGTCATAGACCGTCATCGACTGCTGGTCTTTCGAAACGATGATCTGAAGTGTTGCGGTGTCGGCAAAAGCAGACTGAGAAAGGATGGTCCCGGACAGGAGTCCGAGGCTGAACAAAACGCCACGCAACATGAAGACCTCTTACGCATTACAATGGTCTGCAATTTAGCGTGTTAAACTTAATGAAAATTTTCTGAAAAGTGGCGGGATCGTGTCAAATCATCACGTTCCTGCGATTTTGAAACAAATTCTGAGGCCGCCGCAACAGGTCTATCGACGCTTGTCGCCGAACGTATATCCGGTCTCCACCGCTGCCTTGCCGAACTTGTTCCGAAGCTTGTCCATGGCCGCTTCCGCCGCGGCCCGCCTTCCTGCCTGTTGGTCCACCAGATCCGGCGGATCGGCAAGTGCCGGATCGCAAAGATCGGTCACTCCGATGCCGAGAAGACGAAACTTCGTGCCGTCTGTCTCCTTGTCCATCAGCGAAAGGCCGGTGCGGAAAATCCTGTCGGCAAGCTGAGTGGGATCCTCCAGCCGCTTGTTGCGCGTCCGGCTCTTGAAGTCGGCGGTCTTCATCTTGAGCACGACCGTATGGCCGGCAATTTCATGCTTTTTCAAACGTGCGGAAACTTTTTCAGACAGCCGCCGCAGTATCGGCACGAGGTCGTCGTGGCGGGAAATGTCATCGAAGAAGGTCGTCTCTGCCGAAACGCTTTTGGCTTCGTCATTGGTGTGGACTTCGCGTTCATCCATGCCGCGCGCCAGCCGATACAGGCGTTGCCCCATGGAGCCATAGCGACGCATCAAATCGCCTTCTTCCATCTGCTGCAACTGGCCGATCGTTCTGATGCCGTCGGCCTCAAGCGTGCTGTTGAAAGCCTTGCCGACACCCCAGATCGTGGTGACGGGCCGGGGGGCGAGAAAGTCTTTGGCTTCTGCCTCGCCGATGACGGAAAAACCGCGCGGCTTCTGCAGGTCGGAAGCGACCTTGGCGAGGAATTTGCAATAGGAAAGGCCGATGGAAACCGAAATCCCGAGTTCGCTCTCGACGCGCCGCGCGAACTTGGCAAGGATACGCGCCGGTGGATCGCGGTGCAGGCGTTCGGTGCCGGCCAGTTCGAGAAACGCCTCATCGATCGACAGAGGTTGGACGAGTGGCGTAAGCTCAATCATCATCTCCCGTATCTGTCGGCCAACGCTGACATATTTCTCCATGTCGGGCCGGATGACGACCGCATTGGGGCAGAGTTCCAGTGCCTTGAACATCGGCATGGCTGATCTGACACCGCTGATCCGGGCTATGTAGCAGGCTGTGGATACAACGCCGCGCTTGCCGCCGCCGATGATGACCGGCTTGTCGGCAAGCTCCGGATTATCCCGCTTTTCGATCGTTGCATAAAAGGCGTCGCAATCGATATGCGCCAGCGTCAGGTCGTAGAGTTCACGGTGATAAAGGAGACGCGGCGAGCCGCATTTGCGGCAACGGCGCGTTTCGACCTTCTGCTCGGCAAGGCAGTCGCGACAGAAACCGGTTAGTGGGTCGACCGAGGATGTCATGTCAGGAACAAAGATTGAACATTTGCACGATAAGGCGCATTCGAACGACACTCAAGAGTGCCAACGTCCGTCCACATTCATTTGTTCACGGCATAGGTCTGCCTGTTGCGAAGCCTTAAGGCTGGCCGATATGAGTGCGGATGAGATCTCCCGCCTGCGCCCATCCCATCGCTCTAGCAATGCCGTCATCCGGTTTTGGCGCCAGAAGATGCAGTGGAGAGTCCGGCATCATGTGCAGCACGAGGCAGTTTTCGACATGATCCCGCACCGAGTGAAGGTTATGCGCCATGTCGTCGATGAAGACCGAGGGCAGGGGGCGTTCGCCGTGGATGCGACGCATTACCGGCCCTTTCGGTTCTTCCGTTGCGACAAGAGGGAAGTCGAAGCCGAGGCGGTCAAGCAGGCGGCGGCGCGGCTCGCTATAGCGTGGCGGCATTGCGGTGAGAAACAGCACATCCGCTTCCGTCCCGAGCGTATTGAGCGTGTCGAGAGCCAGATCGAAGGGTGTCTGCCATTCTTCCTGCTGCTCGAAGAAGGAGCCGATCAACTGTTTGACGGCCATGTCTTCGATTGCAATCTCCGTGCCGACAGAAACGATATTGCCGGTGAGCCGGAATGAGCGCGGCAGCAGTTCCAGTCCATCTCTTTTCAGATAGTCTTCGAAAGGCGCGAAGAACTGCAGGACCACGTCATCCACGTCGCACACGATAAGCGGCCGGTCTTTCAGGCTGACATGTGAAAGGTCGAGGATCTCGCTCATGATCAATAGTCTCCAGGTCCGAAATAGGGACCGGAATAATGGTGATGCGCGGCAATAACCGTCTCCGGCTTCGTGCCCGTCGCCTCGCAAAAGGCCAAAAGTGTCGGCTCGTGGCCCATCACGAAATCGATCATGCCGGCAAGAAAGCCGGGATCCGAAATGGCCGACCGTATCTGGTCAGGTGCCACGCCTGACAGCGCAAGAAAACGCTGCAGCATATCGGGCTCGCCCGCCATCCATGCGAGCACGGCAGAGGCCGTCTCCTCCGCTTCGATACGTTTCGCGTTTTGTGCTGTCGTTTTTGCCGGCATTTTTCGGGAGTTACCTCTTCTCAACCAAATGGCCTTAACCTTGGCGAAACAGAGCTCAATGGAATCGGCCATTTTGAAGCTTATATATCGAAGATACGCTTTTGAAGGCGCGATTTGAGGAATGGATCGCAATGCCCAAACGGGTCATGATTGTCGAAGACAACGAGCTGAACATGAAGCTCTTCCGCGATCTGATCGAAGCGTCGGGCTACGAAACGATCCAGACCCGCAACGGTATGGAAGCGCTTGATCTGGCCCGCAAGCACCGTCCCGATCTGATCCTGATGGATATCCAGTTGCCGGAAGTCTCAGGCCTGGAAGTCACCAAATGGCTGAAGGAAGACGACGAACTGCATGTCATTCCAGTCATCGCAGTCACGGCCTTTGCGATGAAGGGGGACGAGGAGCGCATCCGCCAGGGCGGTTGCGAAGCCTATGTCTCCAAGCCGATCTCGGTGCCGAAATTTATCGAAACGATCAAGACTTATCTCGGCGACGCATGATGCGGGGAGCGTGGGCATGACAGCGCGGATACTTGTGGTCGATGACATCCCGGCAAATGTGAAGCTTCTCGAAGCGCGTCTTCTCGCCGAATATTTCGACGTGCTGACGGCCGATGACGGCTATAAGGCATTGGCGATCTGCGAAAATACGCAGCTCGACCTGATATTGCTCGATATCATGATGCCCGGCATCGATGGTTTCGAGGTATGCGAACGCCTGAAGGCCAATCCGAAGACGGCTCATATCCCGGTCGTCATGGTAACGGCTCTCGATCAGCCTTCCGACCGGGTTCGCGGCCTGAAAGCCGGTGCCGATGACTTTCTGACCAAGCCGGTCAATGACGTTCAGCTGATTTCCCGCGTCCGCAGCCTCGTGCGCCTCAAGGCGCTGAGCGATGAATTGCGCATTCGCGCCGACACGGCACATAGCCTAGTGATGGAAGACATGCTGAAGGGCGCAGACGGCCGTGACGATATCGGTCAGGTTCTGCTCGTCGATGGTCGTGCAAGCTCGCAGGAGCGCATCGTCAGGGCGCTGAAGCCGGTCTGCAATGTCGTTGCGATGTCCGATCCGCAGGCTGCAATTTTCGAAGCGGCTGAAAACAATTTCGATCTCGTCATCGTCAACGCCAATTTCGACGACCACGATCCATTGCGCCTCTGCTCGCAGCTCCGTTCGCTGGAGAGGACACGTTTCCTGCCGATCCTGCTGGCCGCCGAAGCCAGCGCCGAGGACATGATCGTTCGTGCACTCGACCTTGGCGTCAACGATTATATCGTTCGTCCCATCGATCCGAACGAATTGCTGGCGCGCACACTCACCCAGATCAAGCGAAAGCGTTACAACGACCGCCTGCGGATGAGCGTCAAACATACGATCGAGCTTGCCGTCACCGATGCGCTGACCGGCCTCAACAACCGTCGTTATCTCGACAATCACCTGAAAGTTCTGTTCACGCGTGCCGCAGTGCGATCCCGGCCTCTGTCGATCTGCCTCATGGACATCGATCGCTTCAAGCAGGTGAATGACACCTATGGCCACGACGCGGGTGACGAAGCGTTGCGTGAGTTTTCAACCCGTATCCGGTCAACCGTTCGGGGCGCTGATCTTGCGTGCCGTTATGGTGGCGAAGAATTCGTCGTGGTCATGCCCGATACGGATGCGGCTGCAGCGGCAGCTGTCGCCGAGCGTTTGCGCGCCATTATTGAAAAGACTCCTTTCGTGCTGAAAAGCGCAGGCACCGCGATCAGCCTGACGGCTTCTTTCGGGCTTTCCTGCAGCACTGGAGATGCCGATACGCCGGAGCAATTGCTCAAGCAGGCCGATCAGGCATTGTACAGGGCAAAGGCCGAAGGCAGAAACCGCGTTGTCGCTAACGCCGCCTGACCGCGAATCGGCTCGAGGCGATCTCGCACTGCAGCGGAGTTTTCGTAAGCGTTTGATCTTGTTCCATGGTTTGGAGCGGTGATTGGGCTTTGCCGACTGGATTAATCACAGTTTTGTGGCATTGCGGAAATGCTTGGTGGCTATCCGCCGAGCAGAAATTCAGCGGGCTTTTTCTCGGTTCCTGAAATGTTAAAATCCGGGTGATGATGAGACATTTTAAGGATAGCCGAGTTTAGATCGTTGCAATTCCACGGATGATTGTGCCGTATCCCCAATTTCTGCGGAATTAATTCCCTGATGGTTGTAGCCGCAAAGAAAAGATGCTGATCGTTTTGCCTGCTTTACTTCGCTGTCATTGATGAATGTTAAGTTGGCGATCGTCGAAAGATGCAAATTTTAACCAACAGCAAAGCCATTTTTTCCGGCCAGTTAAGAATCTATTGATTTTCTTTTTCCTTTGCGCAATTTTGAAGCCAACGACAAACATGTGCCTTAAGTGGCACTGCCATACCCCATGATGTTCAGGTCCGCCGCATCTCCTGGGTCGTGGGGTCGGTCGACCGGCAGGCATATCAATGCGGTTCCTCGTGCCGTTATTGCAGGCTGGTCGACCCCCAAATTCAAAACGCCGCTCCCGATGGGACGCGGCGTTTTTTCGTATCTGCATCAGTCCCGTAACCAGCAGGCAATCAGGCAAAAGAAAAGGCGCCTGACCTGGTGGTCGGCGCCTTGTTCAAACCCTTCGATCAAGTCTTACTTGATCTTGGTTTCCTTGAATTCAACGTGCTTCTTGGCAACCGGGTCGTACTTGGTCTTGGTCATCTTGTCCGTGAACGTACGGCTGTTCTTCGTCGTGACGTAGAAGAAACCGGTGTCAGCCGTCGACAACAGCTTAATCTTGATGGTCGTAGCTTTCGCCATGGTTGTTCTGCCTCTAGAAAATAGGAAGCCGTTGGCGCAGCGTGCGCCCCAGCTAAATCTGGCGCGAAATTACAAATCGCGCGCCAAAAGTCAACTCTGTTTCGAATGGAAAAGCGTGCGGCATAGGGCAATAAGCACGTAAAAGCCGAAGAATGAGGCCAGCGCCCAGGCATAACCGTCGTTTCCGACGATATCCATGGCGGCCCCGATGCCTTGCGGGCCGACCACTGTTCCGACCGCATAGCAAAAAATGAAGGCCGCATTGGCTGCGGCAAGATCCGCCCCGCTGAGTCGCGCACCCAAATGGGCGAGGCCGACCGTATAGAGGCCGGAGACGCAGCCACCCCAGAAAAACAGAACGACCGCCATCAAGATCCAGTTGTGGATCAGCATCGGCAAGGCCAGCGAACCGAGGACGCCCAGAACGGCCATGGCTGCGAGCAGCGGGCGGCGGTCTTTCAGTCTGTCGGAATAGAGGCCGAGCGGGATCTGGAAGGCCATGTTGCCGATGCCCATGATGGTCAGGAGTATGGCCGCCTGCTGCTCCTGCAATTGCTCGCGCAGGGCGTAGATCGGGAAGAGTGAAAGCCCGCCGGCCGAGACTGCGCCAAAAGCGAAGACGGCAGCCGTCGCCGTCGGCACAAGGAAGATGTAGTGGAAAAAATGCCGCTCCGGCTTGCTGTCGAGAACCGGGCTCTCATGCCGCGCGATGAAGATCGGGATGAGCGCCAGCAGGATGATGATCGCGCCCACAAGGAAAGGAAGGATGCCGTCGCTGCCGAGTGCGGAAAAAAGCAGCGGACCGAGCGCGAAGCCGACCGCAAGCACGGTCGCATAGATACCGAGCACCAGACCGCGGCGACGGGGAGGGGCCGCCTCGTTGATCCAGAATTCGGACAGGATGAAGAGCGTCGTAGTGGCGCCATGGAAGGCGAAACGCAGGGGGAACCACATCCAGAAGGATTGCGCATAATAGAAGCCAAGCCCGCTGATAGAGGCGACGACGACGGCAAACATCATCGTCCGTGCCACGCCAAAGTCATGGGCAAGCTTCGTGGTGACAGGCGCTGCAAGCATCGAGGCGACGCCGGCCATGGCGGCGTTGAGGCCGATCAGGGTTGAAGGGATGCCGCGCTTTTCAAGAATGATCGAAAGAAGCGGAAGTCCCAGTCCTATCGCTATGCCTACCGCGCTGATCGCAGAAATTGCCGCGATGAGGGAAGGCCAATGGATGTGTTCCACATGCCCGTTTGCGTCGGTCGTCGGCTGCGACATTCATTCTTCCTTACAGTCGGCTCTGGACGAAACGTCCGTGACGCATCGAATAAAACGGGACTGGGGTTCCAAAAGGTATCGACGGGTCGAGCTTCATCAGGTTCTTGATGTCCTCCAGCACCGTCTGGGTGATCCGCGCGAGTTTCAGACCAGAAACCATTGCAATGTCAAGCCATTGCAAGTCTTCAAGCTCGTCCGTATCGCCGAAATGCGACATGTCGAAGACAGTCTCGTCGCAAAGGCCCAGAAAGAAGCGTGTGTCATAGCGGCGAACGGCTCCCGGTGGCGTGATGGCCCGCGCGACATAACGTAGCGTACCGAGATCGAAACCCGTTTCCTGGGCCGGCCTGATACCCGTCTCCTCCCGCAGTTCGCGCAGCGCTGCGAGTGCGAGCGCTCTGGCGCGAGCGGGTCCCATGCGGCCTGAGGTGCCGGCCAGCAGTTTTCCCATAACCAGCGGATTGAGATCGCCGCCATAGGGCAGGGCGTGATCACGGCGGTCACGTCGTCCCCCCGGGAAGACATAGACATCCGGCATGAAGACATGCTTTGCCGCCCGACGCCCCATCAGTATTTTGGGTGCAGGGCCGGAACGATCGATTAGGATCAGGCATGCCGCATCCTGTGTGCGGACGCGGTGACGCTCCTCGAAGCGTTCGTCCGGCTCCGCGGAATCTGTGTCTGTCGAAGTCATGCGGAAGGATCGCTGCGATCGGGTTCCTGGTTTGCGAAACCATGCATCCTGTAGGCCCATTGCAGGCCGATGACCCCGCCCTTGATCGGCTGGACCGTTGCAATTGCGGTCAGTACCGCAAGCGGTATCCAGATCGCCATGTGCACGAAAGGTGAGACGCGCCAGAGCATGTCGGTCAACAGGTAACCCGTCATCAGCACATGGCCGACAACGACAATGACGAGATAGGCCGGCAGGTCGTCGGCGCGCTGCGGCCGGTAGTCTTCTCCGCAAACGGCGCAATGATCGACCGGCTTGAGAAAAGCCCGAAACAGGCGGCCATCGCCGCAATTGGGGCAGCGGCAGGCAAGGCCGCGTTTGATCGAGCGCCCCAAAGGTCGCTCGGGCACGCCTTCACCGCCATATTTGATGGTTGATCCGGCGCGCTCATCCATTGCTATCTCCTGCGTCCGCGGGGAGGGCGTGTGCCCGGTTTTTTCGGCCCGCCACCCGGCCGGTTGCGCCGCCCCGCCTTGTGGAAGGAGCGTGTTCCGGTCGGCAGCTTCTTGCCTTCGCTCAGCATTTCGAACTGCAGTGCGCCGGCAAGCGGAATGGCATTCTTCAGCCGTACATCGACTGTATCACCGAGCTGATAGCCGAGCCCCGACCGTTCGCCGGACAAGGCCTGATGCGCTTCGTCGTAGAAATAGTAGTCGTTGCCGATCGTCGAGACAGGCACGAAACCGTCGGCGCCATAGGTGGGCAGCGAGACGAACAGTCCAGCCTTGGTGACGCCGGAAATGCGCCCCTCGAATTCTTCGCCGATGCGGGTGGCGAGGTGATGGGCAATCAGACGGTTGACCGTATCGCGCTCCGCCGCCATGGCGCGACGCTCGAAGGTAGAGATTTCCGCTGCGATATCGTCGAGCTGCGATTCTTCTTCCCGTGTGATGCCACCTTCGCCAAGACCCAGAGAGCCGACGAGCGCACGATGCACGATCAGATCGGCATAACGGCGGATCGGCGAGGTGAAATGCGCATATTTCATCAGGTTGAGGCCGAAATGCCCGATATTGTCCGGGCTGTAGACGGCCTGGCTCTGGGAGCGCAGCACCATTTCATTGACCATCACCTGATGCGGTGTGCCTTGGGCCTGTGACAGGATGCCGTTGAACGAGTTGGAGCGCATGTTGCCGCCCTTGGCCATGGAGATGCCAAGTGTGTTCAAGAACTCGCGCAGGGTCTCCTGCTTGGCCAGCGACGGTCCATCATGGGCACGGTAGATCAGTGCCTGACGCTTCTTCTCCAGCGTCTCGGCAGCGCAGACATTCGCCTGGATCATCATCTCTTCGATGAGCTTGTGCGCGTCGAGCCGGTCCGGCACGAAAACGCGATCGACCGTACCATCGGACTTGAGCAGGATCTTGCGCTCCGGCATGTCCAGTTCGAGCGGCTGGCGACGGTCGCGGCCGACCTTCATGATCCGATAGGCGTCCCAAAGCGGCTTCAGGATCGGTTCGAGCAGCGGTCCGGTCTTGTCGTCCGGCTTGCCATCGATCGCGGCCTGCGCCTGCTGGTAGGAGAGCTTAGCCGCACTTTTCATCATGATGCGATGGAACGTGTGGCCCGCCTTGCGGCCTTCCTTCGAAAAGGTCATCCGCACGGCCATCGCTGGCCGGTCTTCGCCTTCGCGCAGCGAGCAGAGATCGTTGGAAATCCGCTCCGGCAGCATCGGTACGACGCGGTCGGGGAAATAAACGGAATTGCCGCGCTTCAACGCCTCGCGGTCAAGCGGCGATCCGGTGCGTACATACCAGGAGACATCGGCGATCGCGACGGTGACGATCACGCCGCCCGGATTGTCGGGTGACGTGTCCGGTTCGGCATAAACCGCGTCGTCATGGTCCTTGGCGTCGGCCGGGTCGATCGTGACCAGCGGCACATCGCGCCAGTCTTCACGCTTCGACATCGAGGCGGGCTGAGCAGCCTCGGCTTCGTCCATGACTTGCTTCGGAAAAATGTGCGGAATGCCATGCGAATAAATGGCGATCATCGAGATCGCCTTTTCCGACGCGACGGAGCCAACCACAGAAAGCACACGAGCGCGCGGCAGGCCGAAACGGCCGGAGCGTACGGTTTCGCTCTCGACCAGATCTCCATGCTTGGCATCGCCCAGGCCATCGGGCTCGATCACCATTTCCTCGCCGCGCCGATCGGTCGGCAAAAGACGGATCTCACCATCGGCGAGCTTGTGGACAACGCCAAGGGTCGCGCCGCGGCGCTTGTCGATCACCTTGATGACACGTGCCGTATAGGCAGGGCCGGTGCGATCCTTGTTCGGAAATATTTTGGCGAGGATACGGTCGTTGAGGCCGGCGGCAGGCGCCTTGCCCTTGCCACGCTGTTCCGACGACTGGCGGATCAGCACGGCCGGTGCCGCCCCTTGATCCTCCGGCCATTCGGCCGGTCGGCCGATCAACTCGCCATCCTTGTCGCGCGTGGTGATGTCGAGAACGGTGACCGGGGGCAGCGCGCCGGGACGCGTCAGTGACTTGCGGCTCTTGGTCAAGAGGCCTTCGTCTTCGAGCTGGCGAAGCAGGTCCTTCAGCTCGACGCGCGTTTCCCCCTTCAGTCCGAAAGCCTTGGCAATCTCGCGCTTGGAGGCCTTGTCCGGATTGTCGGAGATGAATTCGAGCAGGACTTCGCGCGGCGGGATGGCGCCCTGGATGATCGCAGATTTTCCCTTGGAACCGGTTGCCATACCGCGTTCAGCTCTTTCCGCCCGCTTCCGCTGCCGGTGCGATCTGATGTCGTCGTCCTGCTCTTCGCTCACGTATCCGTCTTCTTTGTCTTCGCTGTGGCCTTCTTGGCCGGTGCCTTTTTGGCGGGAGCCTTCTTGGCCGCAGTCTTCTTCGGAGCGGCCTTCTTGGTGTCGCCGTCAGCCTTGGCAGCAGCCTTCTTCGGCTTTGCCTTGGTCTTGGTCGACGTCTTGCCGCCCTTTTCGATGATCAGCGCCATGGCCTGTTCCATCGTCACAGACTGCGGCTCCATGCCCTTCGGCAGGGTCGCATTGACCTTGCCCCAGTTGACGTAAGGACCGTAACGGCCGTCACGCACGGTAACAGCGCCGCCATCCGGATGGTCGCCCAATTCCTTCAGCGCAGCAGGTGTGCCGCGGCCACGTCCACCCGGACCCTTTGCTGCCTTTTCGGCAAGCACGGTGACGGCGCGGTTGAGGCCGATCGAGAACACATCCTCGATGCTTTCGAGGTTGGCATAAGTGCCGTCATGCAGCAGGAACGGCCCGTAGCGGCCGAGACCGGCAGAGATCATCTTGCCGGTTTCCGGGTTCTGGCCCACATCGCGCGGCAGGTTGATCAGCGCCAGCGCCTTTTCATGGTCGATGTCTTCCGGCTTCCAGCCCTTGGGCAGCGAGGAGCGCTTTGCTTCCTTGCCTTCGCCGCGCTGGATATAGGGTCCAAAACGGCCCGAGCGCAGCGTCAGCTCTTCGCCTGTATGCGGATCGGCACCGAGTGCCTTCGGTTCGTTAAGGCCGGAAGCGTCAGCCTCTGCGCCGTCAGACGAAAGCTGGCGGGTGAAATTGCATTCCGGATAGTTCGAGCAGCCGACGAATGCGCCGTACTTGCCGAGCTTCAGCGACAGGTTGCCGGTGCCGCAGACCTGGCAGATACGCGGGTCCGATCCGTCCTCCCGCTTCGGGAAGACGAGCGGTGCCAGAGCCTCGTTCAAGGCGTCGAGCACATTGGTGACGCGCAATTCCTTGGTGTCTTCGATCTGGGCGAAGAAATCGGTCCAGAAATCACGCAGGACCTGCTTCCAGTCGAGTTCGCCGGCGGAAATCCGATCGAGCTTTTCTTCCAGATCGGCCGTGAAATCGTATTCCACATACTTTGTGAAGAAGTTTTCGAGGAACGCCGTCACCAACCGTCCCTTGGAATGCGGGATCAGCTTGCGCTTCTCGGTGACCACATATTCGCGGTCCGACAGCGTCTTCAGCGTCGCGGCATAGGTGGAAGGACGGCCGATGCCGAGCTCTTCCATCTTCTTAATCAGCGAAGCTTCCGAATAACGCGGCGGCGGTTCGGTGAAATGCTGGCTGGAATTGATCTTCTGCTTGGCGAGGTTTTCGCGCGCATTGATCTCCGGCAGGCGGCCATCCTCGTCGTCATCCTCGGACTTTTCGTCCTCGTCACGGCGATCCATATAGGCGCCGAGAAAACCGTCGAAACGGACGACCGAGCCGACGGCGCGCAGGCCAGCCTTCTCCGCGCCATTGGAGGCGAGGATCTCGACTGTCGTGCGTTCCATTTCGGCAGACGCCATCTGGCTGGCAATGCCACGCTTCCAGATCAGTTCGTAAAGACGTGCCTGGTCGGCATCGAGGAATTTCTTCACCTGATCCGGCGTGCGGTTGAAATCGGTCGGACGGATGGCTTCGTGCGCTTCCTGGGCGTTTTTCGCCTTGGTGGAATAGACGCGGGCCTTTTCCGGCAGATAGCGGTCGCCGAACTGCACAACAATGGCGGCTCGGGCAGCATCGATCGCTTCGGGCGCCATCTGCACGCCGTCGGTACGCATATAGGTGATGAGACCAACCGTCTCGCCACCGATATCGATGCCTTCATAAAGCTTCTGCGCTACCTGCATGGTGCGCGAGGCGTTAAAGCCGATATTGGAAGAGGCTGCCTGCTGCAGGCTCGACGTGGTGAAGGGCGGGCCGGGATTGCGCTTGACCGGCTTTGCCTCGACACTGTCGACGACAAAGCTTGCGCCTTCGAGCAGCGACTTCAGGCGATTGGCGTCGTCGCCGGTCTTGACGGCGCGCGGCGCCAGACGCTTGCCGTCGGCAGAGACGAGCTTCGCTTCGAACTCATCGCCGCGCGGGGTTTTCAGCAGTGCCGAGAGGTTCCAGTATTCTTCCGAAACGAAACGCTCGATTTCGTTTTCGCGGTCGCAGACGAGGCGCAGCGCCACCGACTGCACACGACCGGCAGAGCGTGCGCCGGGCAGCTTGCGCCACAGGACCGGGGAAAGATTGAAGCCGACCAGATAATCGAGTGCGCGGCGCGCCAGATAGGCATCGACCAGCGGCACGTCGATATCGCGGGGCGCAGCCATTGCGTCGAGCACGGCCTTCTTGGTGATGGCGTTGAAGACGACGCGCTTGACCGGCTTGTCACCCAGCACCTTCTTCTTCTTCAGGAGATCGAGAACGTGCCAGGAAATGGCTTCACCTTCGCGATCAGGGTCGGTCGCGAGAAACAGTCCGTCAGAGCTTTTCACGGCATCTGCGATGTCTTTCATGCGTTTCTGCGATGCGCTGTCGACCTCCCAGGACATTTCGAAATCCTGGTCGGGGAGCACGGAGCCGTCTTTCGCGGGAAGATCGCGGACGTGGCCAAAGGATGCGAGAACCTTATAACCCGAGCCCAGATACTTATTGATCGTCTTGGCTTTGGCTGGAGATTCTACAACGACAACATTCATTTTTGCTTCTCTGTAATAGAGCAGGGCCCGGTACCTCACTCGGTCCAGGCGGAGATTTGACTTCCCGACATGGAGGGCGTTTGTCCCGCGGTCAAGGGCTTAAGTGAAATTAGCACATTTCGAAGGATGCAATCGGTGGGTGCTTTAATCTGGCTTGCAATCAGAAATATTTCAAATAAAGTCCATAAAAATGACTGATGTGAATAAAGTTTCACTTTATTGTCGATGGTGGGGTGGGGCATGTCGATTCAGATTTATGGGCTCCGCGAGGAGCCTTCTGCCGAAAATGTAGCGTATATTCGCCAGATGCTGGGGGAGTTGCGGCAGGTAGCATTCGGCGAGGGGGCCGACATGCTCTGCTATCTTATCGAGATGGCCTATGTCGAAGCTGGCGACATTCAATCCGGCCGTCGTCCGTGTTCATCCGGGAAGCGAGATGGAAACAAACCCGCCGGGATGACGGTATAGGCGTCCAGCGAGATCAAGTTCGAGCAGCACGAGATAGACGGACGCCGCCGGAAGGCCGGTATGGCGAATGATATCGTCTATCTCTGTCGGTGTCGGACCCAATGCTGAAATGATGGTGTGGCGGACATTCTCGTCCGGCGGCAGCATGGCATCGTCCGACCGCTCCGGTTCTTCGATAACCTGATGTTCGAACAGATCCAGTTGCGACACCGGCGCGAGCGCTTCCAGCACGTCTTCCGGGCCGGTGGTTACGATTGCACCCTGTTTGATGAGGGCATTGGTCCCATGGCAGCGCGGATCGAGTGGAGAGCCTGGCACGGCAAATACGATCCGGCCAAAATCACCGGCCATCCGCGCGGTAATCAACGAGCCGGATTTTTCCGCCGCCTCGACAACGACGACGCCGAGCGAAATGCCTGCGATCAGCCGGTTGCGGCGGGGAAAATCCCGTGCTCTCGGCTCCCAGCCGAACGGCATCTCGCTGATCGCAAGACCTGCGCCATTGGCGATCTCATCCAGCAGGCCGAGATTTTCGGGCGGGTAGGGACGGTCAAGCCCGCCGGCCAGCACAGCGATCGTGCCGGTCTCGACGCTGGCCCGGTGTGCGGCGGTATCGATCCCGCGTGCGAGCCCCGAGGTTATGACATAGCCGTTCTGGCCGCATCGCCGGGCGATCATTGCCGCAAATTTTGCGCCGACGACTGAGGCATTGCGCGAGCCGACAATGCCGACGGATGGACGCGTGGCGCTTGCGAGGTTTCCCTTGATGGCAACGAGTGGCGGAGCGCCGTCTATATGCCTGAGCGCAGATGGATAGTCCGGTTCGCCGATGCCGATGAAGGACGCGCCATGCCTGTAAGCGGCCTCAAGCTCGCACTCGGCATCCTGAATGCTGGCAATGCGCAGTGATCGCGTGGCACCGCCGCGTCGGGAAAGCTCCGGCAGCATGGCAAGTGCATTTTCCGCAGAGCCGCAATGGTTGATCAACTGCCGGAACGTGGCGGGGCCGACATTGTCGGAGCGGATCAGCCGCAGCCAGGCGATCCTCTGTTTCTCCGTCAGCGCAATTCCAGATCGTCCTGCGCTGCCGTCGGGCATGGATGGCCTCTTCTGGGGCCACCGGGAAAGTGAGTTACCCCTTTGAGCCGATCTTGCTTTCGGTGCCGGCGATCAACCGCTCGATATTGGTCTTGTGCTTCACCCAGGAAATCACGGTCATGATTGCCATCACGACTGCAATCTTAGGCTCCTGTATGAACCACAGCACAACCGGAATGACAAGAGTTGCAACCAGTGCGGCGAGCGACGAATATTTGCTGAGCTTGGCGACTGTCAGCCACACGGCTGCGAAGACGAGCACCATCCATGGGGCAACACCGAGCAGGGTGCCGATATAGGTGGCCACGCCCTTGCCGCCCTTGAAGCCGAGCCAGACCGGATAGAGATGGCCGAGGAAGGCGGCAAAACCTGCGAGAAGACCGGCTTCGGAGCCGAAAAAGTGCCAGCCGATGATGGCGGCGACAGTCGCCTTCAGCGCATCGAGCAAAAGGGTTGCGGCAGCAAGTTTCTTGTTTCCGGTTCTGAGCACGTTGGTTGCGCCGATATTGCCCGAACCGATCGAGCGGATATCGCCAAGCCCCGCCGCACGGGTCAGAAGCAGGCCGAACGGGATCGATCCGAGCAGATAGCCCAGGATCAGCGCACCGACTGCGATCGGCAGCGTGATCTGCCAGTTGAAGAGTTCGCTCACGCGCGGCCCCCATCGATTGCGTGTACGCATTTGCCCGCGACATAAGTGGCTACGGCTCTTCCGGAGAAGCGGGCTTCGTCGAATGGCGTGTTCTTCGACCGTGAGATGATTGCATCCTTGGAAACGATCCAGGGATCATCGAGATCGATCAGCGTGATATCGGCCTTCGCTCCGACTTTCAGCGTGCCGGCATCGAGACCGAAGATTTGTGCCGGGCGAGTCGACATGGCGTCGATCAGCCGCATCAGCGGCACGCGGCCGTCATGATGCAGGCGAAGAGCGGCGGACAGCATCGTCTCCAGACCGATCGCACCATCGGCGGCATCGGCAAACGGCAGGCGCTTGGTATCGACGTCCTGCGGATCATGCGATGAAACGATAATGTCGATATCGCCCGCAGCCAGCGCATCGGCCATCGAGATCCGGTCGTCTTCCGTGCGAAGCGGGGGTGAGAGCTTGAAGAAGGTGCGGTATTCGCCGATGTCGTTTTCGTTGAGCGACAGGTGGTTGATCGAAATGCCGCAGGTGACGTTGGCGCCGCGGCCGCGGGCAACCTTCATCGCCTCGACCGATTCAGGCACCGAGATCTTGGCCGCGTGGTATTTGGCCTTGGTGAGGGCGGCGATCCTGAGATCACGTTCAAGCGGAATGATTTCGGCTTCCTTCGGCACACCGGAAAGACCGAGCCAGCTGGCAAACAGCCCTTCGTTCATCACGCCGTTGCCGAGATACTTTTCTCTCAGTTCGAGCGAGATCACTGCGTCGAACTCGCGAGCGTAGGTCATGGCGCGGCGCAGCAGCAGCGAGTCGGAAAGCGCATGGCGACCATTGGTGAAGGCGACCGCGCCGGCTTCCTGCAGAAGACCGAATTCCGTCATTTCCTTGCCTTCGAGGCCGCGGGTCAGTGCGGCTGCGGCGTGGACATTGACGAGCGCCTTGTCGCGAGCCGTCTTGTGCACGAATTCGACGAGCGCGATGTCGTCGATAACAGGATCGGTCTCCGGCATCATGATGAAGGACGTGACGCCGCCGGCCGCCGCGGCGCGACTGGCCGATTCGATCGTTTCGGTATGCTCTGTACCGGGCTCGCCGACATATACTCGGGCATCGACAAGGCCGGGCACGGCAACGAGGCCCTTGCAGTCGCGCACGCTTGAGCCATGCGGT
This sequence comes from Neorhizobium sp. UBA3556, assembly GCA_002376235.1. Classification (GTDB taxonomy): domain Bacteria; phylum Pseudomonadota; class Alphaproteobacteria; order Rhizobiales; family Rhizobiaceae; genus Neorhizobium. The sequence goes on from DFNX01000014.1 coordinate 91,110, forward strand.
ACGCCCTGGTTGAGCGCGTCCTTGCCGCAGGCAAGGATATGCCCGTCTTCGCCGATGATGATCGTACCGATTTCATCGAGATTGCGCGACGGATCGAGGATGCGGACATTCGTGAGAACGGTGGACTTCATGCGCGTTCTCCCTGGTTGGAGGTGAGCAGCGTCTCCATCACGGCCATGCGGACCGCGACCCCCATTTCAACCTGCTGTTCGATAACGCTCTGCGGTCCGTCGGCAACCTCCGAGGCGATCTCTACGCCGCGGTTCATCGGACCGGGATGCATGACGAGCGCATCGTCCTTGGCCGCCTTCAGCTTTTCGGCGTCGAGCCCGTAGAAGCGGAAATACTCGCGAACCGAGGGGACGAAGGAGCCGGCCATACGTTCGCGCTGCAGACGCAGCATCATCACGACATCGGCGTTCTTCAGGCCTTCTTCCATCGAGTGGAAAACTTCCACGCTCATGTCGCGGATGCCCGAAGGCAGAAGGGTGGAGGGAGCAACGACGCGGACGCGGGCGCCCATGGCATTGAGAAGAATGATGTTGGAGCGGGCGACGCGCGAGTGCAGGACATCGCCGCAGATCGCCACCGTGATGCCCGTCAGCGTACCCTTGGCGCGGCGGATCGTCAGCGCATCGAGCAGCGCCTGGGTCGGATGCTCATGCTGGCCATCGCCGGCATTGACCACCGAGCAGGCGACCTTTTGCGCCAGAAGCGCAGCTGCACCGGCGGAAGAGTGGCGAAGCACCAGTACGTCGGGGCGCATCGCATTCAGCGTCATCGCCGTGTCGATCAGCGTTTCGCCTTTCTTCACCGAGGAATTGCCGACCGACATGTTCATCACGTCCGCGCCGAGCCGCTTTCCGGCGAGCTCGAACGACGACTGCGTACGCGTCGAGGCTTCGAAAAAAAGGTTGATCTGGGTAAGGCCGCGTAGTGTGGACGTCTTTTTTTCCCGTTGCCGGGAAATCTTCACGGCCTCGTCGGCCTTGTCGAGAAGATAGGTGATGTCCTGTTCTTTGAGACCCTTGATGCCGAGGAGGTGGCGATGAGGGAAGAAGACCATTGGGCATGTCTCCGCTTGCGTTCGGCGGTCTATAAGGTTTGGGGGGGCAAGCTGCAAGCGGGATCGGGTGTTATACCGTTCCTCTTTCGTCATTCGCTTGTGTTTTGGCAGGCTGAAGCTGCCATTTGTTGAGAAGCCCAATTTCGGGTCATGTGCCCGTTCCCACTCCAGTTAACTTCCGCTAGAAGCGGAGCATGAACGAGTTGACCCGCGCCGAAGAAAAATTTGCCGAGTTGAACCAGCCTGCGCCCTGGTCCGGCATCAATGCCTATCGCTCTGATCCGCTTCTGGTCGATCTGACGGGGGGGCTTAATCGCGTCATTCGCGAGGAATACGACCAGCTAGGCCGTTATGTGACGTCGCCGGAAGCGCAGGAACTGGCGCGCATGGCGAATGAAAATCCGCCAAAGCTGAAGACCCACGGTCCGCGCGGCGAGCGTCTCGATGTCACCGAATATCATCCGGCATGGCACGCGCTGATGCGCCGTTCGATGCAGACTGGTCTCCACTCTTCCATATGGGAGAATATCCCGGAGGCAAAAGGCAGCGAGCACAAGGCCCGCGCCACGCGGTTTTATCTGACGGCGCAGCTGGAAAGCGGACATCTTTGCCCGCTGACCATGACCAGCGCTTCCGTTGCCGCCCTGATGGCATCGCCGCGCGTCCAGAAGGAATGGGCGCCGAAAATCCTGTCGCGCAAATACGATTCGACCAATCGTCCTGCCATGCAGAAGAGCGCCGTCACACTCGGCATGGGTATGACTGAAAAGCAGGGCGGCACCGACGTGCGCGCCAACCGCTCGACGGCCGAGCGGGTAGGCGAGGGCATCTATCGTCTCAACGGCCACAAATGGTTCATGTCGGCCCCGATGAGCGACGGCTTCATCATGCTGGCGAAGACGAAGGACGATATCAGTTGCTTCCTTGTTCCGCGCCTCCTCGAAGATGGGTCGGCCAATGGCCTGCAGTTCCAGCGACTGAAGGACAAGGTCGGAAACCGCTCCAACGCTTCGGCTGAAGTCGAGTTCTCCGATGCCTTCGGTTATCTGCTTGGCGAACCGGGTGCAGGAATTCGCACCATTCTCGATATGGTGACGTTGACGCGGCTCGATTGCGCCGTCGCGTCTGCCGGCATCATGCGTGCCTCATTGGCAGAGGCGGTGCACTTTACCCGCGGTCGCAATGTGTTCGGCAGAAAACTTGTCGACCAGCCGCTGATGACACGCGTTCTGGCCGATATGGCGCTGGACGTGGCAGCCGCCACGGCGCTCGGTTTCCGTCTGGCGGATGCCTTCGATCGCGCCGCCAGCAATCCGGCTGACGCGGCTTTTGCCCGCGTCATGACCCCGGTGGTCAAATACTTCAACTGCAAGATTGCCCCGTCGCTGATCTACGAGGCGATGGAATGCCTTGGCGGCAACGGCTATGTCGAGGAACGCCCGATCGCGCGTCACTACCGGGAAGCGCCCGTCAACGCGATCTGGGAAGGTTCGGGCAACGTCATGGCGCTCGATGTCCTGCGTGTCCTGTCTCGCGGCCGCGATCTGTTCGAACTGGTTCTCTCCGGCTTCGAGCGCGATCTGGGTGCATCCGGCAGGAAGACGATCGAGGTCTTGAGGGCAGCCATGGCTCTCTGCGAGCGAGACGAGGGCGCGGCCCGCCTGCTCGTCGAGCAACTGGCGCTCGCTGCCGGTGCCGCCGAACTGGCGCGGCTGGGCGCCGGAAAGATTGCAGATGCCTATCTCGAAACCCGTCTGGCCGGCGGCTGGCGGTCGACCTATGGCATGCTCGATGCGCGTTTCGATGCCAGCTATATCGTCGATCTTCTTTACCCGCCGGCTGCGTAATTCGCGACGAACATCGCGACCGGAATGGTGAAGAAGGCGAGCGCCGTCTGCACTGTGGCTGCTGCTGCGTAGAAGTCGGCATCACCGCCCATCTGTTTGGCGAGCACATAACCGTTCATCGCTGTCGGCACGGCAGCGCTGAGCGCGAGTAGCGCCAGATTGGTGCCGCTAAGCCCGACAACAAGGCCGACGGCTATGGCGAGGATCGGGAAGACGATCAGCTTCATGGCGACAGCGGACAGAATGCCCATGCTTGGCTTCAGCGCATCCGCAACCTTCAGGCCGGCGCCGACGGTGATAAGGCCAAGGCTGAGTGATGCCTGCGACAGAAGCTCTACTGTTGCCATGAAGGGGCGGTAGATCGGCAATCCGACAATATTGACCCCGATGCCCAGAATGGTGGCAAGGATCATCGGATTGGTGATGATCTTGAGCGCGATGGCGCGGTAGTTGCGTTTCTGGCCGGAGAAGATTGCGAGAACCGCAATACTCCCGACATTGACCGGAATGATCACTGCGGCCATCACCATACCGACGACCACAAGCCCATGCGCATCATAGGTTTTGGCGGCAATCGCCAACGCCATGAAGCCATTCCAGCGCGTCGATGTCTGATAGAGCGATGTGAAGGTGGATGGGCGCATCTTTCCGCGCTTCAGAAGCGGCCATGATGCTAGAACGACCACGGACATGGTGGTGAAGGCGAGAACGGCAATCAGGCTGACATGGATGCTGCTTGCATCCGAAAAATCGGCCTTCGCCATGGTCTGGAACAACAAAGCGGGAAACAGCACATAATAGCTGCACTGCTCCATCCCTTCCCAGAAATTGCTATTGATGACTGTGGTCCGCTTGAGGCCGATACCGAGAAGTACGAGCAGGAAAACGGGGAGAATGCTTTCAAATATGGTCAGCATGGGCCAGGGGCACACTTATCTTTTTATGAACGATCTCTCCCTTGCCGCACTCTGCACGTAAATCGCAGCAAGGCAATGCCCGCAATTCTGTGCATCACCTCGTAACGCGCTTGCCGCCTTGCAGAGAGAGGACTATCCGAAATCGACTGATTTTCTGGAGAGTGGCGACGAATGTTGCAGATTGCCGACGCGATGACGAAGGAAGGTGTGGCCGCAAGACCGCGCAATCGCGCCAACACCGAGCGTGCGATTTTTCTGGCGGCTCGCGGTCTCCTCTCTGAACACGGCTTTCAGGGGTTTGGGATCAACGCGGTGGCACGTCGCGCCGGCTGTGACAAGCAGTTGATCTATCGCTACTACGGCGGTCTTGATGGTCTGCTCGATGCGATCGGCGAGGAACTCGGCAGCTGGGTGAACGACAAGATCCCGCAGGATACCGGCGGCATGTTCGTCCTCACCTATGGCGATCTGATGGAAAAGCTCTCCATGTATTTCATGGAAGCGCTGCGCGATGATCCACTGGTTTGCAAGATTGTCGCTTGGGAAGTGTCGCAGGATACGCCGCAGGTTCGCCGCCTCTCCGAGTCGCGCATGAAATCGCTTGGCAAATGGCTCGAGCGGATGCAAGGCAACCTGAAGCCGCCGAAGGGCGTCGATACCGCGACTACCAATGCGCTGCTTTTTGCGTCTATCCAGCACATGGTGATTTCCGCCTCCGTCAGCGGCCAGTTTGCCGGCGTTTCGCTGAAGACGGAAAAGGATTGGGAAAAAGTGGCCGCCGCTGTGCGCCGCCTCGTTCGGGCCATATACGGCTGATCCGAAATACGTTCTCCACAACCTGACTGCCGAAATTAACCATAACAACGGGTTTCCGTTGCGCTGAACTGGTGCGTCTTTAGGCTGGTTAATATATTGTTAACCAGGTTTCGTAAGACAAATGCCGGGTGTGATACCATTCATCAGACAGTATGCCCTGCTGATCGTCCTGACGGGGGCGTTCGCAGGACTGGCTTTGAACATCGCGGTTCCCGCTATTGTTTTGAGTTTGATGGCGCTGTCGAGATGGATCATCTTGACGGATATGGATCCGGCAGAGATTAAAGGTAAGGCCGCATGAAGTGGTTCCTGATACTCTGGGCTGCGCCAGTAGCGCTTCTGTCGAGTTGGTATGGCTTGTCCTATTACGACATGAGTTTCGGCTTCTTCATGCTGACGCGCCAAACCCATGATCTCGTTTTCGAGGTCTATGGAAACGTTCTGGGTATTCCGCCGGAAACCATCCCGCCGCTCGTGGCCCGTGCCATTGCCGTCGACAGCCTGATCGTCTTTGCAATCATTGCCTTCAGAAAGCGCAAGGCAATAGCTGCATGGTGGCGCAAGCGTCAGTCCTCGAAGGATGAAGCCGCTGCCGTACGCAGCGATGAGAGCCTGTCCAGCGCGCCCTGAAGAATGAAGCTTGCCGCCGCCGAATCGATCCGTTCGGCGCGCTTTGCACGCGAAACATCCATTTCCAGAAGCGCCCGCTCGGCCGCGACCGTCGAAAGCCGCTCGTCCCAGAAGATGAAGGGCAGGGTGGTTTTCTCCGACATCGAGCGCACGAAGGCACGGGTGGCCTGAACGCGCGGTCCGGCAGACCCGTCCATGTTCATCGGTAGGCCGATGATGAAGGCCGCGACCTTTTCCTTCGCTGCAAAATCCAGAAGCACGACCGCATCCTGGGTGAACTTCACCCGCTTGATCACCGGTCGCGGTGAGGCGAAGCGGCGGCCAAGATCAGACATGGCAAGTCCGATCGTCTTGGTGCCGAGATCAAGCCCGGCAATCGCCTGATTGGGCAAAAGCTGCCCGGCGAGTTCTTCGATCGTCAGTGTTGCCATGTCTGGAAATCCCGTAATCAGCTTTTCTTGCGGACGAACTCGGTGCGCAGCACCAGCCCCTTGATCGTATCATGGCGGCAGTCTATCTCTTCAGGATTATCCGTCAGTCGGATCGAGCGGATGACTGTGCCCTGTTTCAGCGTCTGGCCGGCACCCTTGACCTTCAGGTCCTTGATCAAGGTAACGGCGTCACCGTCCGCCAGCACATTGCCGGCGCTATCGTAGACGGCCGCTGCCGCTGCCGCCTTTGCCGCGATTTCCGATGCGGGAAGCCATTCGCCGGATGCTTCGTCGTAGATATATTCGTCGTCATTGCCTGCCATATGTGTTCCTTAGGTGATAGAAAATGCGTCCGTTGCCGATATTGCCCGAAGGCGCTGGAAACGGCTGGAGGTCGATTATCCCACAGCTCCACGCCTTGCAACCGCGCCGGCCGGACATGCCGCTCTGATGGATCTCGCGGCAAAGCTACGGACATGTCGTGAGTGCTGTCCAAATTGACCATCGCAAAGTTTGAAATCGGCTTGTGCCGTGCTATTATCTGGCGAGGAGGTGAGACGACCTTCTTTCCGTTGGGAGATGGGCTTTCGCCCGACCCCCGTGCTGTTATCGGCTTATCGTCAGTGTCAGGCGCCAACCGAACAAACTAACGATCACCGTAACCCGGATTTTCAATCGTCTCACGTCCTTTCGTCGCGTCGGAACGTCCGTTCCGACCTCTCCCTTCTATCAAATTTCGATTTGGTCTTGTTCCCCCTCATTTGACTGTATTGGAGGACGTTCTCCCATGAAGATTACCTGGCTCGGCCATTCGGCGTTTCGTATCGAGACCGCCAAGGCAAAAATCCTCATCGATCCCTTCCTGAGCTATAACCAGCCCTTTGCCGACGCCGGCCTCAACATCAAGGATGTCACCGAAGGCGTGACGCATGTCCTTCTCACTCACGGTCATGCGGATCATGTCGGTGATACGGTCGCAATCGCCAAGGAAAGGGGCGCCGTTGTTCTGGCAAATGCCGATCTTGCATCCTGGCTCGGCACCAAGGGAGTGGAAAAAATCGAGATGGGTAATACCGGCGGCACGGTCGCGTTCGACGGCTTTACCGCGACCTTCACCCAGGCGCTGCACTCGTCCGGCCAGGTCGATGAGATGGGCGTTGCCCATTCGCTTGGATCCGCCAACGGCCTGATGCTGCATGTAGATGATGAAATGTCCGTCCTTCACATGGGTGACACCGACATCTTTACCGACATGGGCCTGATCAACGAGCTGCATCAGCCGGATATCGGTCTTGTGCCGGTCGGCGACCGCTTCACCATGGGCGGTGCGGTGGCAGCACTTGCCTGCCAGCGTTTCTTTGATTTCAAGCACGCCATTCCCTGCCATTACGGCACGTTCCCGATCATCGATCAGACGCCGGAAAAATTCGTCAAGGGCATGGAAGGCAGCCGCACACGTGTCGAGGCCCCGACGCCTGGCACTGTTCTGAGCTTCGATTAAGCCATAAAAAAACGCCATGCCGGGCGAACCGGCATGGCGTTTTTGGAAATTGCTGGCTCAGGCCGGCTGGGCGTCAACGCTGACGGCCGGTTCACGGGTTCTGGACGTCGAGGCCCCGGCGGACAGTTGCTGGGCGAACTGGCTCACGGCCTCGACGCGTCGCGTCAGGCGCGGATAGAGCGAGAAGATGTGCAGGAAGAAGCCGGCAATCGAAGGTACCATGCGCTCCTGTGCTTCGAACGCTGCAGGGTTCATCTGTGCGTTGAGCTTGGCGCTGCCACATGCCAGCATCTGCAATGCGGTGCGTGAAGCTTGCAGGTTTCGGCAGACGATCAGGCCGACGCGGTCGCAGGTCAGTTCACGGCCTCGCGAATAGGCTTGTGCCAGGAACGGCACGATATAGGCAGGAAGGCGCAGGATGCCCGGCAAGGTGTTGAGGTGGCCGGCGACGTGATGGCCGAGTTCATGGCCGATCACGAATTTCACCTGCTCGTCGTTGTCTGCATCGATCAATTGCGACGTGAGCCAGATATAGCGGGTGCGCCCGACCAACGTCAGCGCCATGGCGTTCATGACGCCGCTTGAATTATAGACGAAAGCCTGCGGAACTTCCTTCAGTCCAAGTGCTTTGGCGCCGTCCTGCACCATTGCATGGATATGCGGGAACTGCTGCTCGCTGACCATGACGTAGTGGCCGATCATATAGGCGCGAACAAGTGCGCGTCCGACGAAGCCGATGAACCAGAAGATCGCGACATAGAGCGCCACCATGAAGACGATCGCGATACTTTGAAGCATTGCAACCGCGATTATGGCGATAGCCGCAATGGCCCAGATCAGAATACCGATCACCAGCATCACGGTGCCGTATAGCTTCTCCTTGGAATGACGGACTTTCGAGATTTTGAAATCCATGGATTACCCTCTCCATATATATGATATATTTTATCAAGTATTTTGCGCGTTCCGAATAATCAGCGGTGTATCGAAAAGAAAGAGCCAAAATCGGTAACCGGTGGAAAAAATTGCAACTATCAATCCATGTCGGTCGAGACTTGCCGAAACATGGGCGGCGCGCGCCACGCATGGGATTTCCCGCATCCCTTGGAGCTTAGGCAGTTGCGAAGGTCGGGCGTGGCCATTATAGCGGAGGGGATTTTACATTCCCGGAGTTGAGCCATGTCCGTCGATCTCGCCACCGTAAAGCGCGTTGCGCGCCTTGCCCGTATTGCCGTCTCCGAAGACGACGCCAATCGCATGGTCGGCGAACTGAATGGCATCATCGATTTCGTCGAACAGCTTTCGGAAGTCGATGTGACCGGCGTCGAGCCAATGACCTCGGTGACCCCGATGGACATGCGCAAGCGTCAGGACGCTGTGACCGATGGCGACAAGGCCGATGACATCGTTGCCAATGCGCCTGTCACCGACCGCAATTTCTTCCTGGTGCCGAAGGTCGTCGAATAAGCCGCTTTTCAAAGCGCTTCCGATCTTCTCCACGCATTCGAACATTTTGAAGAGACCATGACCGAACTCACAAGCCTCACCATTGCCGAAGCCCGCGAAAAGCTTTCTGCCAAGGAAATCACCTCGGTCGAGCTGACCAAGGCCTATGTCGATGCGATCGACGCCTTCAACGGCACGTTCAACGCCTACATCACCACCACGCCGGAAAAGGCGATGGACATGGCGAAGGCCTCCGACGAACGCCGCGCTTCCGGCAAGGTCGGCGCGTTGGAAGGCATTCCACTCGGAATCAAGGATCTGTTCGCCACCGAAGGTATCCACACCCAGGCCTGCTCCCACATTCTCGACGGCTTCAAGCCGAAATACGAATCGACCGTCACCCAGAACCTCTGGGACGACGGCGCCGTCATGCTCGGCAAGCTGAACATGGACGAATTCGCCATGGGCTCGTCGAACGAGACGTCTTTCTACGGCCCGGTTATCAACCCGTGGAAGGCTGAAGGTTCCAACCAGCAGCTCGTTCCGGGTGGTTCTTCCGGTGGTTCGGCCGCAGCCGTCGCCGCGCATCTGTGCGCCGGTGCAACGGCCACCGATACCGGCGGCTCGATCCGCCAGCCGGCCGCCTTCACTGGCACCGTCGGCATCAAGCCAACCTATGGCCGTTGCTCGCGCTGGGGCACCGTAGCCTTCGCATCCTCGCTCGATCAGGCAGGGCCGATTGCCCGCGACGTGCGCGATGCCGCGATCATGCTGAAGTCGATGGCGTCAGTCGACAAGAAGGACACGACTTCGGTCGATCTTCCGATCCCGGATTACGAAGCGGCACTCGGCCAGTCGGTCAAGGGCATGAAGATCGGCATTCCGAAGGAATACCGCGTCGACAACATGCCGGAAGAGATCGAAGCGCTCTGGCAACAGGGCATTGCCTTCCTCAAGGACGCCGGTGCCGAGATCGTCGACATCTCCCTGCCGCACACGAAATACGCCCTGCCGGCCTATTACATCGTGGCGCCGGCTGAAGCCTCGTCCAACCTTGCCCGTTATGACGGCGTTCGCTACGGCCTGCGCGTCGATGGCAAGGATATTGCCGACATGTACGAAAAGACCCGCGCAGCCGGTTTCGGCACCGAGGTCAAGCGCCGTATCATGATCGGCACCTATGTTCTCTCGGCAGGTTATTACGACGCCTATTACCTGCAGGCGCAAAAGGTCCGCACGCTGATCAAACGCGACTTCGAGACCGTCTTCCACGCAGGTGTCGATGCGATCCTGACGCCGGCCACGCCGTCGTCCGCTTTCGGTATCGCTGATGAAAACCTCGCCGCCGATCCAGTCGCCATGTACCTGAACGACATCTTCACCGTGACGGTCAACATGGCAGGCCTTCCGGGCATTGCCGTCCCCGCCGGCCTCGACAAGAAGGGCCTGCCGCTCGGCCTGCAGCTCATCGGCAAGCCGTTCGAGGAAGAAACGCTTTTCCGCACCGCGCATGTCATCGAACAGGCCGCCGGCAAGTTCACGCCGGCCAAGTGGTGGTAAGCGGGCTCAAAATTCGAAGAATGACTGTCGCCGATCACCATGTGGTCGGCGAAGTCGGTTTTGCTGCCTGGAAATCCAGTGATGCCTTCAGGGATGTCGAGCTTTCAGCCGAAGTCCTGGAGCGGACCCGCAGGTCCTACGAGATTTTCGCAGGCGAAACCAAGGGCGACGTCTGGATCGCCGAGCTGGATGGCAAGGTTGTCGGCTGGTGTGCCCGGGATGGTGCGCCGAACTATATCTCCGATCTCTGGGTTCTGCCGGACCATCAGGGTAGGGGCATCGGCAAGGCTCTGGTGCTGGATGCGATCGCCCGCATCAAGGCGGAGGGCTACCTGACGGCCACGATCCATACCCATGGACGGAATGTCGGGGCTATCAGGCTTTATCAGCGCTGCGGCTTCGTCATCGTCTGGCGCGGCACCGAATATTCCAAAAGCATGGGAATGGATCTGGAAAAGGTTCATCTGGAGCATTCCTTGACCTGACCGAATGCCGAGGTGAGTAGGATGAGCCCCGAACTGACATCTCTGATCGCATCTTTCGACCGGCTCGCTGCAGCCGGTTTCATAAACGGGCCTGACTGGGAAGATGTGCATAATCTCTGCCAGCAACATGAGGGCGAACAGGCATTCGATTGGGGGCATGCGCTCTGCCATCGTATCGAAGGCGACGACTGGAATGCCGGTTACTGGTACCGGCGTGCAGGACGATCTGTGGCGACAGGTTCTTTCGCCGATGAATGGGCTGCGATGAAAGCCGTCTTGCAGGGCTGAAAGGAAGCCGGCCTTTCAGCGAAAGACCGGCCACAATTCTCTATCGGTTATTCAGCTCGGCTCTCACCAGCACCAATCCCCGTTCGGTAATCCGGTAAGGTCTGCCGCCTTGTGACCGGATCGCATTTTTCTGCTTCAGCTTGCGAAAGGTGAGGAGATCGAGGCCCGAGAATATCCAGCCTTCGCGGGTGAAGAGTTGCAATTTTTCGATTTTGCGATCGTCGTCGCGAGTGATCTCGATCCTGCCGCCCTGGGCGAGCAGGTGGAGAATGCGCTGTTCGGCGCGGGAAATATCCATTGTTTCGATGTCCGAAGAGGCGCTTGGCTTCAAGCGCACAAAAACGTTTCCGATACCGGTTGAGGTGTCGGGGCTTGCGTTTTTGTCTGGGCCAGTCGCCTGACGGCTACCGGCCCTTCAGCGGGCCTCTTGCGAAGAGAACATCAAAACTCCATCAGGCGAACCGTCTTCAACTGTCTGGTTTCGCTCCATGAAAACAGCTAGGCGAGTTGTGTGTGCTCGTCAACAAGTCCCTTTGGCGCACGAGATCTTGTGCTGGTAAAACGACAGCTACAGTGTTTTACTGGTCGCCTGACATGAGAGGGTGAAGCCATAGTTCGCAACGCACGCGAAGACGATGTTGATGCTCTGGCCGAAATAGGCTTCCGCGCCTGGGAAAGGGCGATGGAGGCAATCGGTGAAATGGCCGCTATGCGGGGCAGTGCGCGCGAAGCCTTTGTCAACTTTACACGTTCCTCATGGTTGACCATCACCGTCATCGAGCATGTTGGAAACATCGCCGGCTGGGCGGCGCGCGAACATCTCGATGAACTGATCTCCGACTTCTGGATCGATCCGCAATATCAGGGCCTGGGGCTGGGCAAGGCGCTGCTGGAGGAAGTCGAGGCGGAGATTGTCCGTCAGGGATTCGAGAAGGTTCGGATCGAAACCCATGCGCAGAACAGCGAGGCGATCGGCTTTTTCGAGAAGCACGGCTACACCATCCATTGGTTGTCTGTTGCCTATTCTCCCAAGATCGACCGCGATGTTCAGTCCGTCGGCCTGTCGAAACTGCTGGTGGAGGCTCCGCCAAGCGTCAGCTACGGTCAGGAGTTCTAGAGCATGTCGCGCAAAAGTGTGCCGCGCTTTAGCTCACGGCCAACTTTTGCAGCAGCGCGACCGCTTTATCCGGCGTTGAGATCGCCACCAAGAAACATCCGGTTTGGAGAATGAAAAACAGTGGCAGCGCCACCGGGAAGGGCGGCTTTCGGGTCTTGTGCTTGAAATATCGCTGCCCTGCCAGTGCACCTGCGCCGCCACCCGTAAACGCGAGTAACAACAGCGTCGATTCCGCGATCCGCCACGCGCCATTGCGCGCCGCCCGCTTGTCCCAGCCGTAGATGCCGAAGACCAGAAGGTTGTAGGCAAATACCGGGACGCAGAACGTCAGGAGAGAGCTCAGGCTCATTGTTGTCGAATCACCCGTTCATCGCGAAATGCAACATGTGGCAGAATCGGCCCATTTTGCGGACTTCGCTTGCGCCACCAGAGCATTTGTTCTACCTCACAAATTCAAAGAATTCACGCATGAGACGAGCTTAAGATGACCCTAGTCGACGTCCGTACCCCTGATCCGAAACGCTTCATCCCCGGCGCCACCGGCGACTGGGAAGTGATCATCGGCATGGAGGTTCACGCTCAGGTCCTGTCCAATTCGAAGCTCTTCTCCGGCGCCTCCACCGAATTCGGCAAGCCGGCAAACGGTAACGTCTCGCTTGTCGATGCCGCCATGCCCGGCATGCTGCCCGTCATCAACGAGGAATGCGTCCGTCAGGCCGTGCGCACCGGACTGGGTCTCAAGGCGCAGATCAACAAGCGCTCGATCTTCGACCGCAAGAACTATTTCTATCCCGACCTGCCGCAGGGCTATCAGATCTCGCAGTTCAAGGATCCGATCGTCGGTGAAGGCCAGATCGTCATCTCACTGGGTCCGGATCGTCAGGGCCAGTTCGAAGACATCGAGATCGGCATCGAGCGTCTGCACCTGGAACAGGATGCCGGCAAGTCGATGCACGACCAGCACCCGACCATGTCCTATGTCGACCTCAACCGTTCGGGCGTCGCGCTGATGGAAATCGTTTCCAAGCCCGACATGCGCTCGTCCGACGAAGCCAAGGCCTACATGACCAAGCTGCGCTCGATCGTGCGCTATCTCGGCACCTGCGACGGTAACATGGACGAAGGCTCGATGCGCGCTGACGTCAACGTTTCGGTGCGCCGTCCGGGCGAAGCTTTTGGTACGCGTTGCGAGATCAAGAACGTCAACTCGATCCGCTTCATCGGTCAGGCGATCGAATATGAGGCACGCCGCCAGATCGGCATTCTCGAAGATGGCGGTTCGATCGATCAGGAAACCCGCCTCTTCGATCCGGGCAAGGGCGAAACCCGCTCGATGCGCTCCAAGGAAGATGCGCACGATTACCGCTATTTCCCAGATCCGGACCTGCTGCCGCTGGAATTCGACGATGCCTTCATCGATGCGCTGCGCGCCGATCTGACCGAATTGCCGGACGACAAGAAGGCCCGTTTCGTTGCCGAACTCGGCCTGTCGATCTACGACGCATCCGTTCTGGTTTCGGAAAAGGCGATTGCCGACTATTTCGAAGCCGTTGCCGAAGGCCGTGACGGCAAGATTGCCGCTAACTGGGTTATCAACGACCTGCTGGGTGCCTTGAACAAACTCGGCAAAGACATTGAAGAGACTCCGGTTTCGCCCGCCCAGCTCGGCGGCATCATCGATCTCATCAAGGCCGAAACCATCTCCGGAAAGATCGCCAAGGATCTGTTTGAAATAGTGCTCAACGAAGGCGGCGATCCGGCCGAAATCGTCGAAGCCCGCGGCATGAAGCAGGTCACCGACACCGGCGCGATTGAAAAGGCCGTCGATGAAATCATCGCGGCGAACCCGGATCAGGTCGAAAAGGTGAAGGCCAAGCCGACGCTCGCCGGATGGTTCGTCGGTCAGGTTATGAAGTCTACCGGTGGCAAGGCCAACCCGCAGGCCGTGCAGGCGCTGGTCAAGGCCAAGCTCGGCATCGAGGAGTAATCCTTGTTTTTCGTCCGCACCGCCGGCGACGAGGACGTGGAGAAGATCCGCGTCCTTTTAGGTGAAACGTTTCATGATGCCTATGATCCGTTCTATGGAGCGGATCAGGTTTCCAAGATGGTGAGCGGCTGGCATTCCGCGAATGCGATCCGATCGCGCATCGGCAAACGCGACGGCGAGTTTCTGGTGGCCGATGATGGCCGCAAGCTCGGCGGCATCGCCTATGCGGCCATGTATCCCAAAATGGCCAAGACCGTGATGCTGCACCAGCTCTACGTTCGACCCGCCTGCCAGAACGAAGGTGTCGGTCGCGATCTCTTTGCCGAGATGGAAACCTGTTTCCCGGATGCGGAAATCATGCGTGTGGAGGTTGCTCTTCCGAATGTCCGCGCCATGTCCTTCTACGAGCGCCTCGGTTTCTCCGAGGTCGATCGGATGGAGGAATGGGGAGCGCCGAATTCCGGCCTGCCTGCCATCATCATGGAAAAACGTTTTCAGCAGCATTGATTTAAGGCGAGGGGGAGGCCGAGTCCAATGAGCGAACTGACCATCAGAAGGGCGCATGAGGAGGACTTGAACGCCCTGATCGCCATCTTCGCGGCGGACGATGTCGGAGGTCATGGCGACACGGCCGATCCTTCAGCCTACGAGGATTATCTGCGCGCCTTTCATATGATCGATCACTCCGGCAACGAGCAGCTTTTCGTTGCCGAGCTCGATGGCGAAATCGTCGGCACCTTCCAAATCCTTTTCAATCGCACGCTGACCGGACGCGGATCGCTGTCGATGATTATCGAAGCTGTTCAGACGCGACCGGATATGCGCGGTCGCGGCATCGGCGCGAGGATGATCGATTATGCGATGGAAGAGGCGAAACGGCGCGATTGCCGTCTGGTGCAACTCACCTCCAACATCGCCCGTACCGATGCCCACCGCTTTTATGAGCGTCTCGGCTTTGCAAAAAGCCATGCCGGTTTCAAGATGAAGCTCAAGCAGTCGTGAGGTCTAGAATCGCTGGACATGACCGGCGGCAGGCGTCATAAGCAGGATAGCCATCTTTCGGCGTCAAATGTCCAATTCGACCATGTCAGAGCGACGGAATACCCCATGAAAGCACTTCTGCTGCAGTTATTCACCTGGTGGAACGGTCAGACGATTGGGACGCGTTTCTTCACCTGGCGCCATGGCAAGAAGGTCGGTGAAGACGAGATGGGCAACATCTATTACGAAGGCCCTATGGCATCCTGGGGCAAACCCAAGCGCTGGGTGGTCTACAAGGGCTATGCCGAAGCCTCGGCCATTCCTCCGGGCTGGCACGGCTGGATGCATTACCGCACCGACGTTCCTCCGTCCCAGGAAGACTACAAGCCGCGCGAATGGCAGAAGCCACACAAGGAAAATCTCACCGGTTCCGCGCTCGCTTACCGTCCCAAGGGGTCGATGGCAGGCGCTGGGGAGCGCCCGCGCGTAACTGGCGACTATGACGCTTGGACGCCCGGAAACTGAGACTGATCGAGGCCGGCCAGACACCGATGGTCATTTGGCCATAATCGCAATCTAGTCCTCGATCGCTTAAGCGGTCGAGACGGGATGAATATGACACGGACAATACCTTTTCCACGCAAACTCATTCTTGGTGCGCTGATCGCAGCAGCACCGCTGCTTGCCACGGAACAGGCTGTCGCTGCGCGTATTTCCAATCCTGTTGCCGTGTTCGCCGGCATCGACAAGATCACCGGCCGCATCACGACCTTCGATGTCTATGTCAATGAGACGGTGCAATATGGCGCATTGCAGGTGACGCCGAAGGTCTGCTACTCGCGCGACGACACGGAAGCACAGAAGATCGACGGCTTTATCGAAGTTGATGAAATCACGCTCGACCGCAAGATACGCCGTATCTTCTCCGGCTGGATGTTTGCCGACAGCCCCGGTCTCAATGCCGTTGAGCACCCGATCTATGACGTATGGCTCACCGGCTGCAAGCCGCAATCGGATATCCCGGCACCTTCGAACGCCACGAACTGATTAGCATCAGGCTGGTTGGCTAGAACGGCAGGTGGGGTCGATCAACCGCATCACGCAGCAGCACCAGATATTCGTCCTTGGGAATGTCGATCGCGCCGAACGTCTTCAGGTGATCGGTCGTGAACTGTGTGTCTAGCAATTTGAAACCATTCCGGTTCAACCGTTCCACCAGATGCACGAGGCAGATCTTCGAAGCATCGGTACGCCGCGAGAACATGCTTTCGCCAAAGAAGGCAGCGCCCAGCGACACGCCATAGAGACCGCCGACCAAACCCCCGTTTTCCCAGGCTTCGACGCTGTGTGCATGTCCCATGCGGTGAAGCTCGCCATAAAGCTGGCGAATGGTGGCGTTGATCCAGGTGCTGGGTCGATCGGGCGCGGATTGTGCGCACATTCCGATCACGTCGTCGAATGCAGTATCGAAACGGATTTCGAATGGCGCTTTGCGGATGGTCTTTGCGAGGCTTTTGGAGGCGTGGAAATCGTCAAGCGGGATAATGCCCCGCATTTCCGGCTCGACCCAGAAAATCTCCGGATCGTCGGCCGCTTCGGCCATCGGAAACAGGCCTATCGAATAGGCTCGCAACAGAACGTCCGGTGTGATTGCCGGGTAATATCTGCCGCGCCGACCTGCCATTTCGCTCCCTATGGCATCGACCCAGAAGCCGGTATCGGCTTTCGGAAGGTACGATGCAGATAATCCATTTCTGTCTCATCCTTTATGCANNTGCATAAAGGATGAGACAGAAAGACGCCCGGAGCGATGTGCTCCGGGCGTCTATTATAATCAGTGTTCGTTGCCGCCGGCCAGATAGTTTTCCAGCCAGTGAATGTCGTAGTCACCCTTCAATATGTCGGGGTTTTTGACAAGGTCCTGGAAGAGCGGCAGCGTAGTCTTGATACCGTCGACGACGAATTCGTCCAGCACGCGGCCGAGGCGCTTGATGCACTCCTCACGTGTCCGGCCATGTACGATCAGCTTGCCGATCAGGCTGTCATAGTAAGGCGGGATCTTGTAGCCGGCATAGACGCCCGAATCGACGCGAACACCAAGGCCGCCCGGAGCGTGGAAATGTGTGATCGTGCCGGGCGAGGGAACGAAGGTCCGCGGGTCCTCGGCATTGATACGGCACTCGATCGCGTGACCCTGGAACTTGATCTCTTCCTGGGTAACAGAAAGCCCGTCGCCGGAAGCGACACGGATCTGCTCGTGCACGAGATCGATATTGGTGATCGCCTCGGTGATCGGGTGTTCCACCTGCAGACGGGTGTTCATTTCGATGAAATAGAACTCGCCGTTTTCGTAGAGGAACTCGATCGTACCGGCACCGCGATACTTCATCTTTTTCATCGCGTCGGCGCAGATCTGGCCGATCTTCATGCGCTGCTCGACATCAAGGGCAGGGGAGTTTGCTTCTTCCCAGACCTTCTGGTGGCGACGCTGCAGCGAGCAGTCGCGTTCGCCGAGATGGATCGCATTGCCTTCACCGTCACCGACGACTTGGATTTCGATATGCCGCGGCTTGCCGAGGTACTTTTCCATGTAGACGGCGCCGTTGCCGAACGCGGCAAGCGCTTCGGTGCGGGCAGTGTTGAAGGCTTCTTCGAGGTCGGCTTCGGTCTTGGCGACCTTCATGCCGCGTCCGCCACCACCGGCCGTCGCCTTGATCAGGACCGGGAAGCCGATGCTTCTGCCGATCTCGAGAGCGTTTTCCGGCGTGACTTCGCCCTCGGAGCCCGGGACGACCGGGATGCCGAGTTCGACAGCCGTCTGCTTGGCGGTGATCTTGTCACCCATCAGGCGGATATGCTCGGCGGTCGGACCAATGAAGGTGATGCCGTGCGCTTCGAGGATTTCCGCGAACTTGGCATTTTCCGACAGGAAGCCGTAGCCCGGATGCACGGCGTCTGCGCCGGTGATCTCGCAGGCTGCAACGATCTGGTGGATGTTGAGATAGCTTTCGCGCGACGGCGGAGGGCCGATGCACACGCTCTCGTCGGCGAGGCGCACATGCATGGCGTCCGCATCGGCCGTGGAATGCACGGCGACCGTTGCGATACCGAGTTCCTTGGCGGCTCTCAGGACACGCAGCGCGATCTCACCGCGATTGGCTATGAGGATCTTGGAAATCATGAAAAGCGCCTTACTCGACGATGACGAGCGGCTGACCGTATTCCACGGGCTGCCCGTCGGTGATCAGGATTTCCGTGACCTTGCCGGAGCGCGGTGCGGGAATCTGGTTCATGGTCTTCATCGCTTCGATGATGAGCAGCGTCTGGCCTTCCTTCACGGTCGCGCCGACTTCGATGAATGCCTTGGCGCCAGGTGCAGGTGCAAGATAGGCGGTTCCAACCATCGGGGCGGTGACCGCGTTCTTGTTGTCGGCTGCTGCGACCGGAGCCGCAGCGGCAGGTGCTGCGGCAACGGGTGCTGCAGCGACCGGAGCAGCAGCGGCGATCGGAGCCTGTACGTACTGCGTTGCCGAAGCGCGCGAAACGCGGATGCGCAGATCATCCTGCTCGACTTCGATCTCGGTGAGATCGGTATCGTTGAGGATGTCAGCGAGGTCGCGGATCAGTCCCTTGTCGATCCCGTTCTTCTTCTCAGACATGGCAAACCCTATTGTTCTGTTTTATCTTGTCAGGCGGTTGTGTATTTCAAGGCATGGAGAGCCAGAATGTAGCTCGCCGTACCGAAGCCGCAGATGACGCCCTTGGCGGCCGGTGCGATCATCGAATGATGGCGAAACTCTTCCCGTGCATGAACATTCGAGATGTGCAGTTCGATGACCGGCACCGACACCGCCTTGATCGCATCGTGGAGTGCGATCGACGTGTGGGTATAGGCACCGGCATTGATGGCGACGCCAACGGCTTTCTCGCCGGCCTCGTGAATCCAGTCGATCAGTGCGCCCTCATGGTTGCTCTGCCGGAAATCGACATCGAAACCAAGTTCCTTGCCTGCAGCAATGCATTGCTGCTGAATGTCGTTCAGCGTCTGCCCGCCATAGATGCCTGGCTCTCTTTTGCCCAGCATGTTGAGGTTGGGGCCGTTGAGGACGAAAATCGTCTTGCTCATACCGATCTTATGTTCCATCCGAATTCAGCGGCCACCTATAGACCGGTAGGGCGGCAAGGGAAAGCCCCCGCCGCGCCGAAAGGCCGCTGGTCCACTAATCGATTCGCGATTCGTCGAAGAGGTCGGAAAACCGGCTTGTCTCAGCAGCTTGCCTTGCCGCAGGAGCGGACATTGCCGACCTTTTCCTCGATCTGCTGCAGGCCAACGGCGCCGAACACCGCTTCATCACCCACGATATAGGTCGGTGTACCGGTAATCCCGATCGCATTTGCCAGCTGATAGGCCTGGCGAACGATGTCATCATTCGGCTTCTCGGTCATCGTCTTGCGGATCGCAGCCTCGTCGACGCCGAGTTCGGCCGCAACCGAAATAGCGGTCGCTTCCGACGCATGCTCCTGGCCGACAAGGAGCTCGCGGTGGAATTTCGAATATTTCTCGGGCGCGAGGATGCGTACAGCATCCGCAACCTTGTGCGCCGCCATGGAATCGGGGCCGAGGATCGGGAATTCCTTCAGCACGAAACGGATATTCTTGTCCTTGGCGAGGATTTCGTCCATGTCGCCCATGGCGCGCTTGCAGTAGCCGCAATTGTAATCGAAGAATTCGACCACAGTGACGTCGCCCTTGGGATTGCCTAGCACGATGTCGCTCGGGGACGAGAAGATCTCATCCTTGTAGGCGGAGACTGCCTTGGTCGATTGATCGACGCGCTGGGCCTGTTGCTTGGCTTCCAGCGCATTCTGAACCTCGATCATCACTTCCGGGTTCTGGATCAGATATTCGCGGATGAACGCGCCCATTTCCTTCTTCTGGTTGTCGTCGAGCGCGACAGCAGGAGCGGTGGCAAGTGAAACGGCCAGAACCGTGCCGGCGGCGAGCGTTTTGAACAGGCGTGTCATAAAATTCCTCTTGAAGCTTGGCGACGCGAATTCGGGCCACCCGCATATCATCCGCAGTAAGGCTAAGGCAGATGGCGGACAGGCGAAACAGAAAATCGTCATTGCGACATGGGGAAGGCTTCACATCTGTGTAAAACACGAGACCGTCGAAAGACGTATTGCCGCATGAAATCCAGTAGCTTGCAGGCATTTCCTGAATCACTTTGACAGTAACGGCGTCGATACGCGCAAAAAAATGGCCGCGTTAGCGGCCATTTTTCTCAATTGATATCGGCAGTTCTCAGAAGAACCCGCGGCGTTGCCACCATCCGGCCTTCTTCGGCTTGGCCGCGTCATCCTCGCCTTCCGGAGCAGAATTGACGTCGGAGCTCTTCACCACAGCCTCGCTTGAGGAAGAAATGTTGGAGGCGCGGTTGGCGCGCGCCGGCTTTGCCTCTTTTTCTTCGGTGGCTGCAGCTTCAACCAAAGGAGCTTCGACAACTGCTTCTTCTGCCTTGGTTTCGACTACAGGAGCAGCTTCAACCGGCTCGGCAACAACCTCTGCCACCGGAGCAGCTTCGGCCTCAGCTGCCGCAGCGGCGGCCGCCGCTGCTTCGGCTTCGATCGCCTTCTTGCTGCGACGCGCACGCTTCGGCTTCGCCGGCGGCTCGACCTCTGCGGCAGGTTCTGCAGGTGCAGATTCCGCAACCGTCTCCGCCGGTGTCTGTTCTGCAGCTTCAACCACGACCTCGACAACCTCGCTCACAGGAGCGGCATCATCGGTTACGGTCTCGGCATCACCCTCGCCATCGAAGCTGGCTTCCACACCCTCTTCGCCATTGCGGTTGCGACGTCCGCCACGCTTGCCACGACGACGGCGCTTGCGGCGGCCGTTTTCGTCGGTTTCCGAATCGGCGGAAGCGTCAACGTCAGCGGATGTTTCGACGGCATCATCCTCGCTCTCGTCATCGCCATCCTCGGCGTCCTCGGAGATCTGCTCGACATTACCATTCTCTGCCTGGGCATCGCCGTTGCGCTCACCATTGCGGTTGCGACGACGACGGCGGCGCTTGCGCTTGCGACCGTTCTGGTCATCGCCTTCGGCACGTTCCGGCTTGCTGACAGCCTTGGCTGGCTCAAGTTCGTTTTCTTCTTCGTCTTCTTCCATCTCGATGACGACATCGTCGTCTTCTTCGACCGGGATGGCAGCAAACTGCATCAGGCTTTCGATCTTGACCGGGCTCTCGACAGCTTCGCCGCGATCGATGGCAAAATGGGTCGAGCCGATGCTGACGTCGGATTCGATGAAGATCGAAACGCCGAAGCGGTTTTCGTAATCGACCACGGTGCCGCGCTTATGGTTCAGCAGGAAGAGCGCGATGTCCGGGGTGGTGCGCACGGTGATGTCGTGCGTTGTGTTCTTCAAGAGATATTCCTCGATGCCACGCAGCACGTGCAGGGCAACGGAGGACTGCGAACGGACATGGCCAGTGCCGCCGCAATGCGAGCAGATCTGCGTCGTCGATTCGAGAACCGAGGCGCGGATGCGCTGGCGCGACATTTCGAGAAGACCGAAATGCGAGATACGGCCGACCTGGATGCGAGCACGGTCGTTCTTCAGGCAATCCTTCAGCTTCTTCTCGACGGCGCGGTTGTTGCGCTTTTCTTCCATGTCGATGAAGTCGATGACGATCAGGCCGGCAAGGTCGCGCAGGCGAAGCTGACGCGCAACTTCCTCAGCGGCCTCAAGGTTCGTCTGCAATGCCGTGTCTTCGATCGAATGCTCGCGGGTGGAGCGACCGGAGTTGACATCGACAGCCACCAACGCTTCCGTCTGGTTGATGATCAGGTATCCACCGGACTTCAGCGTTACCTGCGGCTGCAACATGCGGTCAAGCTGCGCCTCGATGCCTGAGCGCGAGAAGATCGGGTGCAGGTCACGGTAAGGCTGAACCACCTTGGCGTGGCTCGGCATCAGCATTTTCATGAAGTCTTTCGCTTCACGATAGCCATCTTCGCCGGACACGATGATCTCGCCGATATCCTTGTTGTAGAGGTCACGGATCGAGCGCTTGATCAGCGAGCCTTCTTCATAAACGAGGCAAGGCGCGGTCGACTGCAGCGTCAGCGTCCGGACGTTTTCCCACAGGCGCATCAGGTATTCGAAGTCGCGCTTGACTTCGACGCGGGTACGGTTGGCACCGGCTGTGCGCAGGATGACGCCCATGCCCTGCGGCACGTCCAGCTCCTTGGCAATCTCCTTGAGGCGCTTGCGGTCCTGCGGCTGGGTGATCTTGCGGGAAATGCCGCCGCCACGCGCCGTGTTCGGCATCAGGACCGAGTAACGGCCTGCCAGCGACAGATAGGTGGTGAGTGCTGCACCCTTGTTGCCGCGCTCTTCCTTGGCGACCTGAACGAGCAGGATCTGGCGACGCTTGATGACTTCCTGGATGCGGTACTGCTTGCGCGGCTTGCGCACGACGCGATCCGGAACCTCTTCCATGGCGTCTTCGGCGCCAACGGACTCGATGACTTCCTTTTCGTGGTTGTCGTCATCGTCGTCATCATCGTCGCTGTCATGACCACGACGCGCATCGACATCCTCGGAGATCGAATCGGTGTCGATCATCGCGGCCATGCTTTCGGGCGTCGAATCGTCGGCGTCTTCCGCAGGTGCGCTTTCAGCCGTTTCGGCGACAGCTTCTTCCGCAGCGGGTTCCACGACCTTCTTGCGCGAACGGGTGCGCTTCGGCTTGGCCTTCTTTTCAGGCTCGGCTTCTGCCGCGGCAGTTTCTGCGGCGGGAGCTTCCGCTGTCTTTACCGTTTCTGTGGCTGCAACTGCAGGTGTTTCAGCCGTTGCAATGCCGACATCCGGCTGTTCCTCGTTGGCAAGGTCGACCACCGGATCGGCGGAATCCGCCTCGGCGATCTTGCGCTGATCTTCAGCTTCCTGCTGCATCAGCGCCTGTCGGTCCGCGAGCGGGATCTGGTAATAGTCGGGATGGATTTCCGCGAATGCAAGGAAACCATGACGGTTACCGCCGTAATCGACGAAAGCCGCCTGAAGCGAAGGTTCTACGCGGGTTACCTTGGCGAGGTAGATATTGCCGCGGATCTGCTTCTTGTGCTGAGATTCGAAATCGAATTCTTCGATGCGGTTGCCGCGAACGACAACTACGCGCGTCTCCTCTTCGTGAGACGCATCGATAAGCATTTTGTCTGCCATTGAGTTTCTGCTCCTCGGCGCCGCCGTGCAAATGCACGAAAGCCTGCCGCGAGGACAGGCTCGTAATGCACAACGGTCATGACGCCGGATAAAGGTGATCCCGCCGGGTCGATGCGAGACGGCAACGGGAAGGGCGTAGAGGCCTTTGGCCTCTTCCTTCTTTCCGTTATCTGAAAAACTTGCCGCAACATTAAGGACCAAACGAGAATGACGATAACTGGATCCTGAGATCCGATGGGGTGCTCCATGCGAGCGGTGGGTGGCTAGCCACCCGGTATTTTTCCGGCCGTGACCGGAGTGATCGATTACGCAAGCTTAAAGTGTTGCGACGGCGGATGTTTGCCGGTACTTGGCGCCAGATCCTTCAAGGCTGGCCAGCCCATCGACACACTATCCCGTCAACCCTCTAACCTCACTGGCGTTGTATGGTTTATCTGTCACAATAGCAAGGGAAAAGCCGTATCCGCCATATTGTGGATGGATTTAGCCGCCTTATCGAAAGTGGGGTAATAAGCCGCGATTCGTGTTCGTTGCAACAGAAATGCCTGAAATGCGGGGCTTTTGCAGACGAGGCGGATATCGTGCAACGGATTTGGGAATGAGATACGCTTGAGGTCGAATAAAGGTCTAACAAATGGCAAGCTCGGCCTCATGCATGTGATCGCAAAAATTGGGCGAATCGTTCGTCGGATTATTCCGCTCGCAATGGTTGCTGTTTTCGCCGGTCCCGCTATGTCTTTCGCCTCGCAGCAGCCTGTGCTTGCATTCGCCGCAAGGGTGGCAGGCGATGACGCCCGGACCCGTGTCGTCATCGACTTCGAGCAGAAGCCCGATTTCGTCATTCACTATGTCGATGGCCCCGAACGCATTATCGTCGATCTGTCGGCTGCAGCCTTCGGTTTTCCTGCTTCCGACCTCGCGCCGCGCGGCCTTTTCAAGGATATTCGCTACGGCACCATGGACAGCGATAGCGCCCGCATGGTCTTCACCGTCAATCGTCCGGTCAAGCTTGTGGTGGCAGAAGTTCAAAAGAACGAGGAACGTGGCTTTCGCCTGGTGCTCGATGCGGAAATGACCACCAAGGAACAGTTTTCCGCAATGCTCAAGGCGCAGGACTGGACCACGTCGGCGGCTGTGCCGCCTCAGGATATCAATCCTGTAGTCGAGGATGGTGTATTTACGGTTGCTGTCGATGCCGGCCATGGCGGAATCGATGCCGGCGCAAGTGGCGCAACGACCAAAACACCCGAGAAGACGGTAACGCTCGAATTCGCCCACCTGCTTGCCGAGCGTCTGAACAAGGTCGATGGTGTAAAGGCCTTCCTGACGCGCGAGGATGACACGTTCCTGTCCCTGTCGCAGCGCGTCACCATCGCGCGGCAGAAGCATGCGGACCTTTTCATTTCGGTTCATGCCGATACGCTGGCGCAGAAGGATATTCGCGGGGCGACCGTCTATACCTTGTCCGACAAGGCGTCCGACCGCATGGCTGAAAATCTTGCTGCTCGTGAAAACCTCTCCGACCAATTGGCGGGCTTCAGCATCGAGAGCGGTCCACCGGAAGTGGCCGATATCCTGCTCGATCTTACCCGTCGAGAGACGCAGGCGTTTTCCGTGGCTCTGGCCGACAACGTGGTGAAATCCTTCGAGGGGCAGGTCGGGTTGATCAACAATCCGCACCGGCAGGCCAATTTCCAGGTTCTTCGCGCTCCGGATATTCCGTCCGTCCTTCTGGAGATGGGCTTTCTGTCGAATGCCGAGGACGAGAAGCTTCTGCTTGATGAGGAGTGGAGGAAGAAGGTGGCCGCACTTGTGGCCGATGCCGTCGACCGATATCGCCGCCGCTCCGTCGCCAATGGCGGATAGGGTAGGGCGTGGCTGCATTGCCACATCGGCCTCCCGATTGCCTCAGGCTATGCCGAAGATACGGAATTACTTGTGAAAAGCCCTACTTTCCTCACATTCGAAGAGCAGGTCGCGGTAATGGATTTCGCATAGTCTCCGGTTTCGCGGAGTTGATCCGGTCTCCCTTGCACTGACGTAAACGGCGTGCAAAAGGCCTGTTGGCGTGCGATTGTTCTTTTTCGCGCCGAGAAAAAGCTGAACGGTAGCTCAGATATGATCAGACTGATTGGATATTTCTTTGGACTGGCCTGCGTGCTCTTTCTGGGCGTCGCTGCGGCCGTTGCCATCTATTTGAGTGGCATGGCCAAGGATTTGCCCGACTACGAGGTGCTGGCTTCCTACGAGCCGCCGGTGGCGACACGCATTCATGCCGGCAATGGCGCGCTGATGGCTGAATATGCCCGCGAGCGGCGCCTGTTCCTGCCGATCCAGGCAATTCCCGATCGCGTCAAGGCTGCCTTTCTGTCCGCCGAAGACAAGAACTTCTACAATCACCCGGGCGTCGATCCGTTTGGCCTTGCCCGCGCGGTCTTGAACAACATCCAGAATATCGGTTCCGGCCGTCGCCCCGAGGGTGCCTCCACGATCACCCAGCAGGTGGCCAAGAACTTCCTTCTGTCTGCCGACCAGACCATGGACCGCAAGATCAAGGAAGCGATCCTGTCCTTCCGCATCGAGCAGGCCTATTCCAAGGACAAGATTCTTGAACTGTATCTCAACGAAATCTTCTTTGGACTGAACTCTTACGGCATTGCCGGTGCGGCGCTTACCTATTTCGACAAGTCTGTAACCGAACTGACGACGGCCGAGGCTGCTTATCTCGCCGCATTGCCCAAGGGACCGAACAACTACCACCCCTTCCGCCACGAAAAGGCAGCAATCGAGCGCCGCGATTGGGTCATCGATCGTATGGCCGAAAACGGTTACATCACTCAGGTCGATGCGGATGAGGCTAAAACGCAGCCGCTTGGCGTGAAGCCGCGCCGTGGTTCCGGCACTGTCGCGGCATCGGAGTATTTCTCCGAAGCCGTTCGTCGCCAGCTTATCGAACGTTACGGCGACAAGGCGCTTTACGAAGGTGGTCTTTCCGTCCGGACTTCGCTCGATCCCGACCTTCAGGTCATTGCCCGCCGTGTCCTGCAAAATGGTTTGCTGGACTATGATGAGCGTCGTGGTTTCCATGGTGCGTTGGCATCGATCGAAACTTCGCCTGACTGGGCGCTAGCGCTTGGCAAGGGTATCACGGATAACAAGATTGCTGAGTTGCGTGATGTTCCTGAGTGGACGATCGCCGTCGTACTTAGTGTTTCAGCAAGTGAAGTGGAAATCGGTCTGGAATCCCAGAGCGGCGACAAAGCCAATCCGGAGCGCAAGACCGGAAAGATTGCCGCCGACGACATGAAGTGGGCCTACCGGGACGCTGCAGGTGAGCGCAAGACCGCAAAAGGCCCCGATGGAGTCCTGAAGGTCGGCGACGTGATCTATGTCGAGCCGCTAAACGATGGCGGTAGCGCCTATCGCCTGCGCCAGCCTCCGAAGGTACAGGGCGGTTTCGTCGCCATGGATCCGAATACCGGCCGCGTTCTGGCCATGGTCGGCGGCTTCTCCTATTCGCAATCGGAGTTCAATCGCGCCACCCAGGCCATGCGTCAGCCGGGGTCTTCCTTCAAGCCCTTCGTCTATGCGGCAGCCCTCGACAACGGTTATACGCCGGCATCCGTCGTTCTCGATGCGCCGATCGAGGTTGTCTCGGGCAACCAGGTCTGGCGTCCGTCCAACTACGGCGAAGAGGATGGCACCGGCCCGGCAACGCTGCGTACCGGTATCGAGAAGTCCCGTAACCAGATGACCGTGCGCCTTGCTCAGGACATGGGCATGGATCTCGTTGCCGAATATGCAGAGCGTTTCGGTATCTACGACAAGATGGCTCCTTATCTGCCGATGGCGCTCGGCTCCGGCGAGACGACCGTGATGCGCATGGTGTCCGCCTATGCGGTCATCGCCAACGGCGGCAAGCAGATCAAGCCGACCGTCATCGACCGTATTCAGGATCGCTACGGCAAGACGATCTTCCGTCACGAGGAGCGGGGCTGCGAAAGCTGCAATGCCAGCGAATGGGCCAATCAGGAAGAGCCGGTTCTGGTCGACAATCGCGAGCAGGTTCTCGACCCAATGACCGCCTATCAGATCACCTCGATGATGGAAGGTGTCGTTCAGCGCGGCAGTGCCGCCGGCAAGATCCCGGTCAAGGACCGTTCGGTCGCCGGCAAGACAGGCACTACCAATGACGCGAAAGACACCTGGTTTGTCGGCTTCACGCCCAATATCGTGGCCGGCCTCTATCTGGGTTTCGATACGCCTGCTCCGCTCGGAAACCGCGCGACCGGCGGTGGTCTTGCTGCCCCGATCTTCGGAGCCTTCCTGGAGCAGGCGGCAAAGCGCATGCCAGCTGAAAAATTCCAGGTGCCGGACGGCATGAAGTTCATCGCGGTCAACCGCAAGACCGGCATGATGGCATTCGATGGCGAGCCAGACACGATTGTCGAGGCCTTCAAGCCCGGTACCGGTCCGGCCGACGTCTTCCAGGTCATCGGCGAAGGCGAATACATGACGCAGGAGCAGATCCTGGATTCGTCGCCCCAGGCTCAGCAGGCCATTACTTCGGGCGCATCGGGTCTCTACTGATCTGATCGAAACGTTTGGCGACCGGGGGCGGTCTTTACATCCGGCCCCGGCGCAACTATGTCCCATCGCATCTTAATCCCTCAGATCACACAGAGAGAGAAGAACACGCCATGCGCGCGGAAATGCTGAATGTTGTCGACGAAATCAAGCAGGCCATAAGCCTGCTGAGGAGGCATCTTTGACTGGGACCAGGCTGTAAGAAGACTGGACTGGTTGAATAACAAGGCAGAGGATCCAACCCTCTGGAACGACGCCCAAGAAGCCCAGAAGCTGATGCGCGAGCGCCAGCAGCTCGACGAGGCGCTGAGCGGCGTGAAAGCGATGGAGCAGCAGCTTACCGACAATATCGAGCTCATCGAGCTTGGTGAGGAAGAAGGCGACGATGCGATCATCAAGGATGCCGAAGACGCGCTGAAGGCGCTGAAGGCCGAAGCTGCTCGCCGCCAGGTGGAGGCCATGCTTTCGGGCGAGGCGGATGCCAACGACACCTATGTCGAAGTGCATTCGGGCGCCGGTGGCACCGAAAGCCAGGACTGGGCGAACATGCTGCTTCGCATGTATACCCGCTGGGCCGAACGCCAGGGCTACAAGGTTGAACTGCTCGAGATGCATGACGGTGAAGAAGCCGGCATCAAGTCCGCGACGATCCTCGTCAAGGGACATAACGCATTCGGCTGGATGAAGACCGAATCGGGTGTGCATCGGCTCGTCCGCATCTCGCCTTACGATTCGAACGCGCGGCGGCATACGTCTTTCTCGTCGATCTGGGTCTATCCGGTCGTCGACGACTCGATCAACATCGAGGTGAATGAAAGTGATTGCCGTATCGACACCTATCGTGCGTCGGGTGCCGGCGGTCAGCACGTCAATACGACCGACTCGGCCGTGCGCATCACCCACATCCCGACCGGTATCGTGGTGTCCTGCCAGCAGGAACGTTCGCAGCACAAGAACCGTGCCAAGGCATGGGAAATGTTGCGTGCCCGCATGTACGAAGCCGAACTGATGAAGCGTGAAGAGGCCGCCAACGCCGAAGCCGCTTCCAAGAGCGATATCGGCTGGGGCCACCAGATCCGCTCCTATGTTCTGCAGCCCTACCAGCTGGTCAAGGATCTGCGCACGGGCGTTTCCTCGACTGCGCCGGACGATGTTCTGGACGGCGAACTGAACGAGTTCATGGAAGCCGCCCTGGCGCATCGCATCAGCGGCAAGCCGGATGTCGAGGTTGCAGACGTCGAGTGATCAGATATTCAAATAGGAAAAAGCCGGGCGAACGTCCGGCTTTTTTGTTTGTTCCGTGATTTGGTGGCTGCGTCTGAAAAGCCAGACAGAATCAGTTGCTGAACTGCTCTGCGAGAATGCGGTCGGACCAGGAATGGTCGGGATCTGAGAGAATGCGGGCGGTCAATTCCGTGGATTGGGCGATGCGCACATGCAGCACCGACTTGACCTCGGCATTGTCGGCAACTGCGTTGACGGGCCGTTTCTCCGGCTCGAGAATGCTGATATCGACACAGACATGATTGGGCAGGAGTGCGCCGCGCCACCGCCGCGGCCGATAGGGCGAGACCGGCGTCATTGCCAGAAGCGGCGCTTCGAGCGGCAGGATCGGCCCATGAGCGGAAAGATTATAGGCCGTCGATCCCGCAGGCGTAGCAACCATCACGCCGTCGCAAATCAGTTCGTCGAGCCTGACGCGGCTGTCGACCTCGACCTTGAGCTTTGCGGCCTGATAGGACTGGCGGAACAGATAGACCTCATTGATGGCAAGCGCCGTGGAGATGGCGCCCTCCGTATCCGTTGCCGTCATCTTCAGCGGATGGAACTCGTTCTCGACCGCAACGCCAATTCGTTCCGGGAGATTTTCCACGCGATAGTCGTTCATCAGGAAGCCGACCGATCCGCGGTTCATGCCGTAGACGCGTGGACCGTTGGTGATCGTCTCGTGCAGGGTCTGCAGCATGAAGCCGTCGCCACCGAGCGCCACGATGACATCGGCGTCACCGATCGGCATATTGCCATAAAGCCGGACAAGCTCGTCAAGCGCGGCTTGGGCTTCAGGTGCCGGGGACGCGATAAAACACAGCTTCTCGCAGGGAATGGGCATGAACGGGCAGGCCTTTGACGGTGTCGCCGTGAACGATGCCCGCGGGCACCCCTCAATGGCGTTGCTGGATTTTCGATCGCCTGAAAGCCGATGAGCCGCAGGCGCAGCAGTGGTACAGGAAAAGACGGCGAATGGACAAGCGGCCAGACCTCCATCTTCGTCCACTCTCGGCTAAAGATACTGGACAAATCCGACCGGCTGCGACGTTTTCGCTTTACAGGAGAATAAAATATGGTAATTCCCGCACCCAGTGGATGCCCTTGTAGCTCAGTTGGTAGAGCACCTGATTTGTAATCAGGGGGTCACGAGTTCGAACCTTGTCGGGGGCACCACTTTTCAATTCCCTAGTTGACCTTTTATGCCGCGCACACTGTCCTGCCGGTGAAAAACATTATCCTCGGGAGTTCAGCTTAATATAAATTCAGGTGATGATGAGGGCGGTCGTCCAGTCGAAAAGACGCCCCGTAATTGGTGCGTCTTCGCATCGATACCAGGGCTGATCTCCCACCGGAACGCCGCTCGGCCGCCCGGTCTCCTCAACGGGAGCCATCAGATACCGACTGCCACGAATGGTCACAAGCCGCAGATGCGAAGGTTGGCATTGAAGTCATAAGCAATGCTGCAGTGATAATAATTCGAATCATAAATACCCCCGAAATTGCCTGTGCTGATCGACGCACCGTTGCGGGCGTGTTTTTCCGTCTCGCAGATATCAATCGCCGCCAGCTCTGCTCGTAATGGAGGGCGTCTTGTCTTGACACCGAGCAATAAAATCCGGGTTGGCAAAATCCGCGCAATTCGCGCGACCCGTCTTCCCATAGTGCAATGGCACTCCGTCGAGATCGACCGTAATGCCGCCGGAGGCTCTGAGGATTGCGTCGCCCGCTGCCGTATCCCATTCCATGGTTCGCCCGAAGCGGGGATAGATGTCGGCAGTGCCTTCGGCTATCAGGCAGAATTTCAGCGATGATCCTACTGTTCGGATCTCGGCCGCGCCGCAGTGGTCGAGAAAGAAGTCGGTCTCGGTGCATCTGTGTGAACGGCTCGCCACAGCTATGCCTGGCGCGGAAACTGTACGGGCGTGAATCGGTTCGCGGCGAATGACCTCGAAGTTTTCGTCGATCCAGAGTTTCTGTGCACCTTCGGAGTTGCCTGAATAAGCGATGCCGAGTGCCGGCGCGTAAACGAAGCCTGCAATGGGCGCGCCGTCTTCGATCAACGCGATATTGACGGTAAAATCATCGTGGCCATTGATGAATTCCTTCGTACCGTCGAGCGGGTCGACAAGGATAAAGGCCTTGTTCGCTATATCAGGGATGCAACCCGCTGCGGCGCGCTCTTCCGCAACGATAGGAATGTGCGGACAAATCTTTTCCAACGCTACGAGAATGACTGCCTCCGCCTGCTCGTCCGCTTCGGTGACAGGTGACGCGTCGGCCTTGTAGCGCGCATTCGGCCCAGCCTTGTGGATGGCCAGAATAGGGCGCCCGGCTTCAAGGGCAGCCTGTTCGAAAATGGCGGCTATCGATTGTTGCGGTAGAGATTTGGGCTGGGTGATCGTCAT
The DNA here is from genome assembly GCA_002376235.1 of Neorhizobium sp. UBA3556. Taxonomy (GTDB): domain Bacteria; phylum Pseudomonadota; class Alphaproteobacteria; order Rhizobiales; family Rhizobiaceae; genus Neorhizobium. The sequence continues at coordinate 122,673 of DFNX01000014.1, forward strand.
GATCCATTCCCATGCCACGATTTGGCCGGCGAGGGGAGTCTAAAGCCAGCGCATCCGCGCGGCGTAATGAATTACCGTCAGCTTGTCGGTCTGCTCGGAGACAACCGAATAAACGGGCTTTATTGAACCTGCCGGTCGGCGCGTCGGGATGGAAACAGGCTCAGAGGCGCGACAAGCGACCGGCCGATTTCCAGTCCAATCAGGCCAAGCAGGTTGAAAAGCCGGCCGACGAGGTCTCGAAGGCGGGGAGGCGGGTTTTCCCGGATCCGCACCAGCGGCTCGACTGCGACGATCTCTGCGGGCTCCGATTGATGCGACATATCCGATTCGTCTTCTGCATACCGGTCAACCGTTGCAATGGCGCGCTTGCGTATGAGTTCCGCCAGTCCCAATGCGGGGCGGCCCGCTTCGTTTGACGAAGGCGTGAGATCCCACCGGACGCTGAGGAAGGTTTCTGGTTCGATACGATAACCGGCCTCGAGTGCCGCCTCGATGAAATTGACGCGGGCAAGGCCGGCATTCGCCTGGCCGACCAGCACATCGCGGCAGCTGAGTACCGCCGCGATATGTGATTCTGTCCGTTTTGTCGGCCACGCGCCAATCAGCATCAGCGCTGCATCAAGCGTGCCCGTGACGATCACCGTTCCCGGCCGACCATACATTTCGATAACGACGGGACTCTTCCATGCTCCTGTTTCCATGCGCATCTCCCCAACTTAATATTAGGATGTGATCATGGAAGGCTTGCGCGAGGATGGATTTACAAGGTTATGCTAATGTTTAGAGGCTGGCGATCAGGCTTTCGCCAGATGCTGACGGGTCGCATAAAGCGCGATTGCTGCAGCATTGGATACGTTGAGCGACTTGATGGCACCCGGCATGTCCAATCGCGCGAGTGCCGAGACTGTTTCGCGGGTCTTCTGCCGTATGCCTTTTCCCTCAGAGCCGAGCACAAGCGCGATCTTTCCACCCGCAAGCGTTCCTTCCAGAGGAGCAGGCCCTTCCGAATCAAGGCCGATCGTCCGGAAGCCGAGTTTGTGCAATTCATTGAGTGCATCGGCGAGATTGGTGATCTGAATATATGGGATCAGTTCGAGCGCGCCGGACGCGGATTTGGCAAGCACGCCGGATTCTGTCGGGCTATGTCTCTGGGTGGTGATGATCGCGCCCGCGCCGAATGCTACCGCAGACCGCATGATCGCGCCGACATTGTGTGGATCGGTCACCTGATCAAGCACGAGAAGGAGAGGGCTCTCCTTAAGAGCATCGAGCCGGCGAACTGGCAGCGGCCGTGTTTCCAGCATCACGCCTTGGTGGATGGCTTCGGGACCGAGCACCTTGTCGATATCCTGCGGCGACACCAGCTCCACAGGAAAGGGCTGGGCGGAGAATTCACCGATATCCAGGCGCAGGAACGCGTTCTGGGTAACGGAAAGCTTGATCAGCTTGCGCTCAGGATTGTCGAGCGCGGCGCGCACCGTATGCAGACCGTAAAGAAAGACCTGATCCTGCTGCAACTGTGGCGGCGTCCAGTCCTTGTTGGTCTTCGGACGTCGCTGTTGCTGCGGCGTGGGGATTTCACCGCGCTCGCGCTTCTGGTCGCGCACTGCACGGCGCAGCGTCGCGTAATGGGTGTCGCGGGCGGATTTGTCTTTGGGATCTTTTGTGCTCATGCCGCCTTATATAGGCGAGCCCCCTTGTCGCAAAGCCCTTCCGCAAGTGGCTCGGTGGAGAACGTAATTTTTTCGTCATTTTTTCAATGAGGTCGTGTTGACAGACGGAAACGAGCCGGTCATATAGCCGCCACAGACGACGGGGCGACACGCTACCGGGTCTGACGAACTTGGTCTCACGATCCAGACGGAATACTGGAGGGATGCCCGAGTGGTTAAAGGGGACGGACTGTAAATCCGTTGGCTCAGCCTACGTTGGTTCAAATCCAACTCCCTCCACCATTCTGTTTCCGGATCGGACCAAACATACCGCGGGTATAGCTCAATGGTAGAGCAGCAGCCTTCCAAGCTGAATACGCGGGTTCGATTCCCGCTACCCGCTCCACTTCTTCTTCCCGACATATCCTCGATAGACATATGCAAAGCGACCGTTAATGTCGCTTGAATGGCGTTTTGCCTGCGATTTCGCGCGTTCGCCCTTGTACTCCGGCTCGCCGTAATTATGTCTTGCGCATTCTAGTGGAAAGCCTTAAACGGCTGCACCAAACCCGGTTCCGGGTCCACCTCTATGTTCACAGGAAGCATTCAATGGCAAAGAGCAAGTTTGA
>DFNX01000010.1 GCA_002376235.1 Neorhizobium sp. UBA3556
CATGTTTTCTTTAGAACGAAAGACATCGTCGCTAGCAGCGCCGCCGCCCTCGTCAGTGAGCGGGTTATAAACCCACACACCCAAAAACGTCAACAGCCGATTTTCATAAATCTGCAAAAAACTTACATCTATATGATTTCATAGAGAAATTTAGAGAGACAGCCAATTTTACCGACTTTCTACCCTATCAACTCTAATGAGACGTGCCCGCCAAGTCCGGAAGAACACCCAGTAGCGATCAGCATACCGAGATGCGCACGTTCGGAGCGCTTCCGCCTACAAGCCTGCAGATTGCCGAAGATCCCGTTCTGCACGTTCGATGGCGCTCGCATTCAGAACCTTGCGTGAAAGAGCGACCGCGACCGCCCTTGTGCGAAGATTGAACCAGCCCTCACGCCCTTGCCCCGGCGTCTCGTAAACGTCGAGCTTTTCGTAAAGCTGTTGCAGGCGGTTCTGGACGCTGCGAAGCGACAGGTGTTTTCGCTGGGCAATCGCCTTGTCTGTCAGTCCCAGCGCCACGTCGACGAGGATCTCGTACTCGACATCATTAAAGCCCAAGGAATTACCGAGGCTCTTCTGCTGGATGCCTCGGACCTCGCGATCGATGACACACTGAGATTCGACGAAGACACTCCGCAATGCGAGTTTCAGTCGCTCCTCCGAGGCAGACTTCAGAACATAGCCATACGTGGCCCCTTCCGGCACGATCCTCGACACGCCACGAACATAGGCTTCGTCGGAATAGTTCGACCAGAAGAGGATCTTGGTATCCGGTCGCTCGCGCCATATGGTGCGTGCCGCCTCGATCCCGTTGCGTTCGTTCATCTGCAGGTCCATGACGATATGCTCAACCTGCGCAATCCGCGCCTGCGCTTCACCTTTCAAGCCGTGATCCGCCTCGATCACGTGTCCGCACTCAGGCAGTGCTGCGCGAACCGCCTCGTTGAGAAAAGCGCGGTGAAGAGCATCATCCTCGACAATCAGAACGTCCATTGTCAGTCCTCAGCCATGACAGGAAGATCGGGCAAAAGGGTCAGCCGCATGCGCGTTCCACCCCCATCGGCACGGCAGGCCGGATTGCGACCGATCTCGAACCGGGCCGCAATCAAGCGGGCACGGGTTTTCATATTGTCGATGCCATGTCCGGCCGTTTCCCCGATATCGACGAGACCGCAGCCGTCATCCTCCACCTCGACGCAAAGCGATTGACCGCTTTTGGCAATCCGCACCACGATATTATCCGATTGCCCATGGCGAATGGCGTTATTTACCGCCTCCTGGACGATACGGAACAGCGCTACAGCGACTGTCGGATCAAGATCTCGAAGGCCGCCACCGCTTTCGTCCAGCACCATCCATGCTATCGACTGCCCGCTTTCTTGAACCGATCGCTCCAGGTGGTTCTCTATTGCTTCCGCGACACCGAAAAGCTGGAGCACGGTCGGTTTGGCTTCCTCGATGATTGCGCGCAGGTCATGCATACATTGCTGCATCGCCCGACACAGAGGCTCCAACGCGTCCCCCGGCACGGCGGCGAGGCTGGTCAGCCGCTCCATGCGGCGCGTCAACCGCGTCAGGTCGGCAAGCGTCTGGTCATGCAGGTCCATGCCGATACGCTGGCGTTCGGCCTCCAGTGCTTCGGTTAATTTGAGCGCACCGAAACGCAGGCCCTCTTCTCGTGTGCGCGCCTCCGTTTCGATAACGGCAGAGCGCTTGGCTTGCTCCGCAGCACGCAGTGCGAAGAAATAGGGCGCGAGCAGATCCGCGACTGCGCGGGCGTTTTCGACATCCTCCATCGAGTAACAATCGCGACTGCGCGAGGAGCAACTCAACGCTCCAATTACATCACCCTGGACTTTGAGCGGAACATGCAATCGGCTCTGCAGTTTCAACTCAAGAATGGGGCTCGCGAAGGCGCCGTCGAAATGGAAGCGAGGATCGGTGCATGCGTCCGCGGACAAAAGGAAGTCAACCTCGCCTGTCAGCAACGTGCGGATCGGGCTTCCCGTCAGGAGCGCCGGAGGATGCTTACTCCAGGCCGTTTCCAGTCCGCTTTCGTAGGCGATATGATACTTGCCATCGACCTGCTTGATACAGACATCCAGATGATCATGCGGAATGAAATGGCTGATCTCGTCGGCCACCGCCTTGATGATGGAATCGAAATCGAGCTGTCCCGCCAGCAGCCGGGAAATCCCCAGATAGCGGTCGAACAGCGAATTGCGCGCCGGATTGAGCATGGGCGGACCTCCTCCAGTCCTTCGTTCGTCAATTAAGCGTGAGCTTTTTAAGTCTGTCCTGCGGGAACCCGCAGATTTTGCGCGCAAACCCGCAGAAAGCCTGCTTGGATGCGCCTGTACTTTATCAAGAAACTCCTCCATCCTCGATTTACTGAGCAAAAGGGGCTCAGGGCAATCATTATCTCCGGATCACCGTTGAGGAGCGGCCCGGACGATATGCAGGGAGCTTTTGGGAGGAAATCATGACCATCAGAACGATGCTGGCGGCATCCGTCGCATTCGCATGCCTGTGCGCACCGGCGCTCGCCGATACGTCATCGAAGAAGATCGCGCTGTCGAACAACTATGCCGGCAATTCCTGGCGTCAGGCGATGCTGACGAGCTGGGACAAGATCACCAAGGAAGCGGTCTCCAAGGGCGTTGTAGCGGCAGCCGACCCGTTCACCACGGCCGAAAACCAGGCGACCGAGCAGGCCGCCCAGATCCAGAACATGATCCTGCAGGGTTATGATGCTATCGTCATCAACGCCGCCTCGCCGACCGCCTTGAACGGCGCGATCAAGGAAGCCTGCGATGCCGGCATCACCGTCGTTTCCTTCGATGGCGTCGTCACCGAACCCTGTGCATGGCGCATCGCCGTCGACTTCAAGAAAATGGGCGAAAGCCAGATAGACTATCTCGCCAAGAAGCTGCCGCAGGGTGGCAACCTACTGGAAATCCGCGGTCTCGCCGGCGTTTCCGTCGATGACGAGATCCATGCCGGCATCGAGGCCGGCGTGAAGAAAAACCCTCAGTTCAAGATCGTCGGCTCTGTCAATGGTGACTGGGCGCAGGACGTCGCCCAGCGCGCCGTCGCCGGCATCCTGCCGAGCTTGCCGGAAGTGGCAGCCGTCGTCACCCAGGGCGGTGACGGTTATGGTGCTGCGCAGGCCTTTGCCGCCGCCAAGCGCCCGACGCCGACCATCGTCATGGGCAACCGCGAGGACGAGCTCGTCTGGTGGAAACAACAGAAGGACAAGGACGGCTACGAGACCATGTCGGTCTCGATCGCGCCCGGCGTTTCGACGCTCGCCTTCTGGGTCGCGCAGCAGATCCTCGATGGCAAGGAGGTCAAGAAGGACCTCGTGGTTCCGTTCCTCAGCATCGATCAGGCAAGCCTGGAAGACAGCCTGAAGAACACCCAGAAGGGTGGCGTGGCGAATGTCGAGTATTCGCTCGAGGATGCCCAGAAGGTGATCGACGCCAAGTAGCGTCGCCTCCCCGTACCGGGGCGTTAAGGTGCCCAGCACTTCGCGCCCCGGCGTTACCCGACACATCAAGATCGACAGCGATTGCATGACCGAAACCTTGAAGCGACAAGAGGTGGTGGCCGCGCGCGGCGTCCGTGTGACGTTCGGCGCAGTCAAGGCGCTCGATGGCGCAGACCTCATCATCCATGCCGGCGAATGCGTCGGGCTGGTCGGCCATAACGGCGCCGGCAAGTCCACCATCGTCAATGTCATCAATGGCGGCTTGAGCCCGCATGAAGGCTCCCTCACCTATGGCGGCAGTGAGGCCCACGGCATATCGGGCGCCCGCGCCAACGGCGTGCGCTGTGTCTTCCAGGAGCTGTCGCTCTGCCCCAACCTGACGGTCGGCGAAAACGCCCGCATCATGCACGCCGAACTCAAAGGTTGGGCATGGCGAAGCCGTGCGCTGGCTTTGGTGGAAAGCCAGCTTAAGGAGATCTTCCCCGGTCACGCGATCGACTGCGACAGCGCGGTCGATGATCTCTCGATTGCCGAGCGGCAGATGGTCGAGATCGCCATCAGCTTTGCCGGGATAGACAGGCAACCGAAGCTCGTCATCTTGGATGAGCCCACTTCGTCGCTCGACGCCGGGCTTGCAGCACAACTCATGGCCTATATCCGCAAATTCGTCGGTGGCGGCGGCTCCGTGTTGCTGATCTCGCATATTCTCGGCGAAATCCTCTCCACCTCCGATCGGATCGTGGTGATGAAGGATGGCCGTGTAGTCGCGGACCGGAAGGCATCGGAATTCTCGACCCACAGCCTCGTCGAGGCGATGGGTAATGTCGTGCGCGAGCAGGAATTCTCGCGCACCGCCGCAGCAAGGTCTGGTCAACCGGTTCTCTCCATGCCGCCTCGACGCGGCCATGGCCTGGCCTTCGAGGCCTTTCGTGGTGAGATGATCGGACTTGCCGGTCTTGGCGGCCACGGCCAGACCGAGGCGCTGCTCGACCTTTATCTCGACCGCAACAGCAACTGGTGGCCAACCAGAAAGCGAGAGATCGCCTTCGTCGCTGGCGACCGCAGCCTGAACGGCACGTTTCCTCTGTGGAGCATCCTGAAAAACCTCTCGATCGCCTCGATCGGCCAGCTTTCGACCAATCGCATGGTCGACAAGGCGCGGGAAGAAACACTGGGAGCCGCCTGGAAAAAGCGGATCGAGATCCGCACGCCCGATATGGGCAACCGCATCCTGTCGCTCTCGGGCGGCAACCAGCAGAAAGTGCTGTTTGCCCGCGCCCTGGCAACGACCGCCAGCACCGTCCTGATGGATGACCCGATGCGCGGCGTCGATATCGGCACCAAGCAGGAAGTCTATGAAATTCTCCGCTCCGAAGCCGCAAACGGGCGCACCTTCATCTGGTATTCGACCGAAATGGACGAAATCCGCCTCTGCGACCGCGTTTATGTCTTTCGCGAGGGCGCCATCATGGCGGAACTCGTCGGTGACGAGATTACCGAAAAGAACGTGCTTGCAGCGTCCTTCAGTGAAGGAGAAGCGGCATGAAGATTTCGTCCAGCACCGTCCGCCTGATCATCCCCGCCGCCTCGCTGGTCCTGCTGCTTGCCGCCGTCTTCTACATGCAGCCACGCGCCATGAGCTATACGGGGTTGAACCTGCTGTTCAATCTCGCGGTCCCGATCGCGCTCGCAACAATCGCCCAGATGCTGATCATGTCGGTCAACGACCTCGATCTGTCGATGGGCACATTCGTCAGCTTCTGCGCCTGCGTTTCCGCAACGTTCCTTCAGTCATCACCGGCACTCGGCATCCTGATTTTCCTCGGCGCAATCGCCACCTATGCGCTGATCGGCGTCATCATCTATGTGCGTGATCTGCCATCGATCGTCGTGACCTTGGGCATGAGTTTCGTCTGGGGCGGTCTCGCTGTCCTGATCCTCCCCTCCCCCGGTGGGACCGCACCGACCTGGGCGAGATGGCTGATGACGGCCAAGCCGCCGCTCGTGCCGATGGCGATTGTCGCCAGCATCGTGATCGCTGCCGTCACCCACTATATCGTCATGCGCTCGTCCTTCGGCGTGTTGATGCGCGGCGTCGGCGGCAATGATCGCTCGGTCGAACGCGCCGGCTGGTCCGTGCTCGGCCTTCGCGCCGCCACCTACGCACTGGCCGGTTTTTTCGCCATTCTCGCCGGAATTGCTCTCGTCGGCCTCACGACATCAGCCGACGCCAATATCGCCCTTCGCTATACGCTGCTGTCGATCGCCGGTGTCATTCTCGGTGGCGGCCAGTTCGTCGGCGGCAAGGTGTCTCCGATCGGCGCCGTCATCGGTGCCCTGACGCTCACGCTCGCCGGCTCCTTTCTGTCCTTCATGCGCATTTCGCCGGACTGGCAGATCGGTGCGCAGGGCGCGATCCTGATTGTCGTTCTCGCCCTGCGCCTTGCTCTCAATCGTCTGGAAAAGCGGGAGAAGAGCCAATGACGCTCAATCGCCTCCTCGTCGCCAAACCCTGGCTCTGGTCCTTTGCCGCCACCATCGTGGTCTGGGTCGTAACGGTCCTGTTCACCGGCGGCGCAAGCTCCTTCGGCCTGTCGCAGGCAGCTCTCACCTTCGCGGCCTTCTCCGTCATCGTCGGTATCGGCCAGATGTTCGTCATCACGCTCGGGCCGGGCAATATCGATCTCTCGGTGCCTGCCACCATGACACTCTCCGGCACGCTTGCGCTCAAACTGATGGACGTGCAGGACGGCATGATCGTCGTCGGATTGCTGGCCTCGATCGGGATCGGTCTCGTCATCGGGATCGGCAACTATGCCTTGATCAAGGTGCTGCGTATTCCGCCTATCATCGCCACCCTGTCGATGAGCTTCATCGTCCAGTCCGTGGCGATCTGGAGCAATCGCGGACTGCGCATCAAGCCGCCGGAAACGCTGGCGAACTTCGCCACCTCCGGCCTGTTCGGCATTCCAAATATCGCGCTCGTGGCACTGATCCTCTCCATCATCGCCTGGGTACTGCTCGAAAAATCCATCTACGGCCGCTGGATCTCGGCAATCGGCCAGAGCACCTTTGCCGCCCGTATGGCCGGAATTCCTGTCGATGGCACGCGGCTTGTCACCTACATGCTCTGTGCCGTGCTTGCTTCCGTCTGCGGCTACCTTCTGGCGAGCTTCTCCGGAGGTGCAGCCCTCAACATGGGCTCGGAATATCTGCTGATGTCGATTGCCGTCGTCGTCATCGGCGGCACGGCGGTTGCTGGCGGCAATTCTAACATTCCCGGCATCTGGGGCGCCTCGCTCTTCATGTTCCTCGTCGTCTCGATGCTCAACACCTACGGGTTTGGTGCAGGTTTCCGCCTCATCCTGACCGGCCTCATCATCATCGCCGTCATCCTGCTTGCCGGCGGCCGGCAATCGCTTCGCTAGTCGAAAAAACCAACCGGACACAACACCATGTCACAGAGCTCATCCATCTACGAAATCCACGACGACCGCTTCCGGTTCCTGATCGTTCCGACCTCGCCGCTGGACGAACTCTATTCCGAATGCCGCTGGGCGGAAGGGCCGGTCTGGTTTGCCGATCAGGGTTCTCTCATCTGGAGCGATAATCCCAACGAACGGATGCTACGCTGGGTCGAAGGCGGCGGCGTCTCCGTCTTTCGCAGCGCCTCGAATTTCTCCAACGGCAACACGAGAGACCGGCAGGGTCGGCTGGTGACCTGCGAACACGGCACCCGCCGCGTTACCCGCACCGAGATCGACGGCTCCATCACTGTTCTTGCCGACAGCTATCAGGGAAACCGCCTGAACTCGCCCAACGATGTGGTGGTTCATTCCGATGGCAGCATCTGGTTCACAGATCCCACCTACGGCATCATGTCGAATTACGAGGGTTTCCTCGCCGAGCCGGAACAAGCGAACCGCAATGTCTACCGTTTTGATCCCGTAACCGGTGAGATGGACGCGGTGGTTACCGATTTCGGCCAGCCGAACGGCCTCGCCTTTTCCCCGGACGAGCGCATTCTCTATGTGGCGGATTCCTCATCCAGCCATGATCCCAGCCGCCCACGTCACATCCGCGCCTTTGACGTGTTGGACGGCCGCAAGCTCGTAAACAGCAGGGAATATTGCACCATAGATACCGGCTTGCCGGACGGCTTTCGCGTAGACGTCTATGGCAATGTCTGGACCAGCGCCGGAGACGGTGTGCATTGCTTCGGGCCCGAGGGAAAGCTGCTCGGCAAGATCCTGATCCCGCAAACGGTGGCGAATGTCACCTTCGGCGGGCCACGTCGCAACCGCCTGTTCATCACGGCCACCAGATCGCTCTATGCCGTCTATACGGCAACGATCGGGACATCTCTAGGATAGCGGTGCCTTACAGGGACTATCGGTTTATGCTTTCGGCCCTGAATTGCTACGCCCTGCTGCCCCTACCCTCGACAGTAGCATGACGGGCAGAACACTGATCGCGACGATGGCAAGCGCCGCGATCGATGCTTCCTCATAGGTCCCGCGGGCAGCTTCTCCGTAGAGATGGGTGGCAAAGGTTTCGACATTAAGCGGGCGCAAGAGCAGCGTTGCCGGAAGTTCCTTGATACAGTCGACGAACACGAGCAGGGCTGCAGCGGAGATCGCGGCCGTGGATAGCGGCAGATGCACATGCCGGAATGTGCCGGCAGTCGATTGCCCGAGTGTACGCGATGCGTGATCGAACGACATCGGAATACGTGACAACCCCGCCTCGATGCCTCCGGCGGAGATCGCGAGGAAACGCACGGTCAGCGCATAGACCACGGCCGCGCCCGATCCCATGAACAAAAGGCCTGTCGAAACTCCGAACCAGTCGAGCGCCGTACGGTCGATCAAGCGATCCAAACCGGCAAGCACGATCAGCACACCAATCGCGACCACCGTGCCGGGCGCGGCATATCCCACGGTGGAAAGTCTAAGAAACGATGCAGAGAGCTTTCCGGGCCGCAGGCGCGTGGCGTAGGCGACGACCAGTCCGAGCGAAATGGTAACGATGGTCGCCAGAGTAGCGATGGTGAGCGTGCTGACTGCCTCGTTGAGAAGGCGCGGAGACAGGCCAGCGAACTGATAGCGCTTCCAGGCTTCGGTGGTCAGATAAAGCGCAGGCGCGACGAAACCGACGAGCACGGGGATTGCTCCCACAAAGAAGAGGAACAATCCTTTTAACAGATGCACCTTCAGGGGCACCAAGCCTCGGCTTCGGCGGGCATCGGTCGCATAACGTTGCTTTCGTCGCGCCCACCGTTCCAACGCCACAAGTGCGACCACGATCAAAAGCAGGGCGAGTGCGATCTGGGACGCGCCCGGCAAGTCGGTGCGGGTAATCCATGTCGTATAAATCGACACCGTCATGGTTCGAACACCGAGGAACTCGGCAGCGCCGACATCGTTCAACGTCTCCATCAGCGCCAGAGCTATGCCGACAGCAACTGCAGGCCGCGCCAGCGGCAACGCGACACGCCAGAACACCGCGCGACGGGATATGCCGAGCGTGCGGGCCGCATCGACAAGATTGCCCGATTGGGTGAGGAACATCGCCCGCGTCGGAATGTAGACGTAAGGGTAAAGCACGAAGCCGAGCAGCAGGATGCAACCTGTCATCGAGCGAATGTCAGGCAGCCGGAATTGCCTTGGGCTCTCATACCCCAGAAGCCATCGGATAGCCCCCTGCACCGATCCGATCGGATGCAGGATATCGAGATAGGCATAAGCGATGATATAAGTCGGCACGGCAAGCGGCAGCAGCAGTGCCCATTCGAGAACGCGCCGTCCGGGAAAATCATAGGCCGTTACCAGCCAGGCGGTGGTTGTACCAAGCACCGCCGTGACGACGCCTACCCCGACAAGCAGGATTACCGTATCGACAAATGCAACCGGCAGGATGCTTGAAAAAAGATGCGCCCAGAGGCCGGCTGAGCCCTTCAGTGCCTCAAGCACCAGTCCCGTAATCGGAAAGATAACGATGAGGACGGCAATGGCGGAAACAGCCAGCCAGTTTCTGCCGGAACGACCAGCATGACTGACGCCCGATGGGCCCGCGACCGGGTTGCTGGCAGACATAGATTTATCCACGAGATGAAAGAAGGAAGGCGCCCTCGTTGCTGGAGCGCCTTCCGCATTCCTTAGTTGTCGAAACCGACCTTGTCGACCAGCTCGCTTGCCTGCTTGCGATGGGTGACGATCTCAGAGAGCGGCTTATTGTCGATCTTCAGCTCGCCGAAAGCGGCGATGATCGGATCGGCAGCAACGCCGGCCTTGACCGGGTACTCGTAGTTGGCTTCGGCATAGATTTTCTGGGCCTCGTCGGAGACGAGATATTCCAGGAACTTCACGGCATCGGCCTTGTTCGGCGAATTCTTCGCGACGGCCGCCCCGCTGATGTTTACCTGCGTGCCACCATTCTTGAAGGTCGGCAGAACGACCTTGATGGCCTCTACCCACTTGGCCTGCTCCTCGCCACCCTTGCCGGACTTCATCAGGCCGACATAGTAGGAATTGGCAATTCCGATGTCGCAAATGCCGCCGAGGATATCCTTGGCCGCATCGCGGTCACCACCGGCAGCCTTACGTGCCAGGTTGGCCTTCACGCCGGTCAGCCACTTTTCGGTTTCTTCGGCACCGTAATGAGCGATGTAATCGGCAAAGAGCGCGGTGTTATAGGGATGCTGGCCTGAACGAATGCAAACCTTGCCCTTCCACTTCGGATCAGCGAGATCTTCATAGTTGAAGGAAGCGAGGTCGAGATCCTTGGCAGCGTAGAGCACGCGTGCGCGGTAGGAGAGACCGAACCAATGGCCTTTGCCGTCGCGCAATTCGGCCGGGATGGCGCCGTTCAATACGGAGGACTCGATCGGCTGCGTCACGCCCTTTTCGGCGAGATCGACGAGGTTCCCGGCATCGACAGCCATCAGGATATCCGCCGGCGAGCTCGCGCCTTCGGATGCAACACGTTCAGCCAACCCGTCCTTCAGGAATACCGTGTTGACCTTCGTGCCGGTCGACTTGGTGTATGCTTCCAGAAGCGGAGCGATAAGGGCCGGCTCACGCGTCGTATAGACGTTGATCTCGGCAGCCGATGCAAGCGACGGGGCCGCGAACATGGAGGTCACCAGAAGCGTGGAGGTGAGGAAAGCGCGCGAGTTCATGAAACTCCTCCTATGGAATGAACACGCGAAGCTTGCATCAGTTCTTGACCTGATTGGTCAAGTTTTAAATTCAACCAAAGATAATCATCACGTAAATTTTATCAAGTTGCCGCCACTATACGCAACCAATAGGCGCATCAAAACACCAATACGCGCTCGGGTGCGATGGAAATTTTCACAACCTCGGCCCCTTCCGGCAGACGCTCAAGAGTTGTGGCCCTCAATGGCATGTCCAGCACATCGACAGCCAGCAAGACATGTTCTGTCTCCCCGTGGAAAACCCGCTCCCTGACACGCGCAGTGATGTCGCCACGGTCGGGAGAAATGGAAATCGCCTGTGGGCGGATATGGACGGTGGCCGCATCGCCCTCCCTGATCGTATCGTTCAGCATAAAGCTGCCAACCGCAGTCTCGATCCGATTGCCTTTGCAGATGCCCGGAACCTTGTTTGAAACACAGAAGAAGTCTGCAGCATAGGCGCTCGTCGGGCGATCATAGAGATCATAACCGGATCCCACCTGAACGATCTCGCCCGAACGCATCAGCACGACGCGATCGCCTGTCGACAATGCTTCCTGCGGGTCATGAGTTACCATGATGACGGTTGTGTCGAGCGCTTTCAAAAGTGACAATGTTTCAGCCCGCACCTGCCCACGCAGTCCCTGATCGAGATTGGAGAAGGGTTCGTCCATCAGGACGATAGCGGGCCTTGGCGCGAGCGCTCGCGCAAGTGCCACACGCTGCTGCTCACCGCCTGATAGTGTGTGGGGGAAGCGGTCAAGCAAATGCTCTATACCGACACGGCCAGCAGCGTCTTCGGCATTGGCCAAAGCATCAGCCTTCGGATGCCGTTTCAAGCCGAAGAGAATATTATCTCGGACACTGAGATGCGGGAAAAGGGCGTAATCCTGAAAGACGAAACCGACGCCTCGCATTTCCGGCTCGACAAAGTGTTCGCCATCCACCTCGTGGCCATCCAGGATAACCTGTCCGGAATCAACGACTTCCACGCCTGAGATAATCCGCAAAAGTGTGGACTTTCCGCAACCGGAATGGCCGACAAGCGAAACCACTTCTCCCCTTGCGATATCGACCGAGATATCCTTGACGGCTGCCGTTGCTCCGAACGATCGGCTGACATTGATGAGCTGGACCGCTATGTCCTGTTTCATGGCATTTCATCCCCTGTGGCGCGGGAAATTGCCATAGCGGCTCGGGAGAGTGAAGAGCGCGCAGATCACGAACAGGCGAAATCGATACTTCGCCTCGACCATTCAGAGCCAGACATCATCCGAGAAAACCATGATGCGGCTGGGCATCTGCCGGCCAGTCCTGAAGCGTATGAATGCGCTTCGCTTCATGCATCAAGGGAATTGAGCAAACCACCAACACGAGAACGGCAACATAAATGATGCCGGGACGGGTTCTAAACGCATTCACGAGACGCCAACTCCTGCTCCGATTGTCAGCAAGATGCCTCCCCAAGCTGACAGCCGGCTGAACGCAAGGCGCATTCGAAAAGCTTCATGACATTCAGGTGACTGTCAGGATGGGGTGCGATCTGGTCGGCAACAGAAACTGCCGGGAGCTTCCTCCTTGTCCAATATCAGCATGTCCCGCCCTACCCGGCCCTTCGTCCGGCCGCAGATTGGCAGCATCAGTCTTGCCGTCTTCGGGGCCATTTATCTGATCACCTTTACCAACCGCACCTTCTTCACCCGCGCCTATGGCTATTTTGACAGTCACCTGGCCCTGGCCGCCTTTGCATTGGGCCTTACCTGTCTGTTTGCCGCCTTCACAATTGCGGTCTCCGTCAAATATCTTCTGAAGCCGGTTCTGATCCTGATGATTTTCAGCGCCGCTTCCGCCTCGTGGTTCATGGACAGCTTCGGCACGGTCATCGATGTCGACATGATCCGCAATGCGGCGCAGACGACGCCCTCGGAAGCCGGGCATCTCGTCACCCCGACCTATCTGCTGCACATGACGATATTCGGCCTGATACCTGCACTTCTGGTTTGCATGCTACGCGTCGAGCACCGAAATTTCCTATCAAAAGTAAGGTGGAATCTCACCGCGATCATTCCCCTTGTACTCGTGGCACTTGCCTGCGGCGTCAGCAGTGCCCGCAGCATCGCGTCTGTGACACGGCTGCACAAGGATCTGATCCTGACACTCAATCCCTTCTTGCCGATCGGCAGCGCAGTGGCCTTCACGCTTGCCAGCGAAGCAGACCGAAATATCGTGGCTCGACCGCTCGGCACCGATGCAAAACTGACTGCGTCCCCCTCCTCTGGCAAGCCTCGCGTATTGGTCATCGTCACCGGAGAGACTGCCCGAGCGGAAAATTTCTCGCTCGGGGGCTATGGTCGCGAAACCAACCCGGAACTGGGCAAACGAGACATCACCTATTTCTCGCAGACTTCAAGCTGCGGCACCGCGACCGCAGTCTCCGTTCCCTGCATGTTTTCCAACCTGACAAGGCACGGCTATTCCCATCGCGCCGCACTTGCGAATGAAAATCTGCTGGATGTATTTGGCCATGCCGGCATCAGGACCGAATGGTGGGACAACAATACCGGCAGCAAAGCCGTTGCCGATCGCACCAGCTATCGCTCCTTCTCCGACGCGAACGATCCGCGTTACTGCAAGGATCACGAATGCCTCGATGACGGCATGGTTGCTGAACTCGATCAATGGCTATCCAACGTAACGACTGATAGCGTTCTGGTCCTACATCAGCTCGGCAGCCACGGCCCGGCATACTATCAGCGATACACGCCCGAATTCGAACGGTTCACACCTGAATGCATGACCGGCGAGCTTGGCATCTGCGATCGTCAGGCAGTCGTAAATACCTACGACAACAGCATCCTTTACACCGACCACATTCTCGCTTCGGTGATCGACATCCTGAAGGCTCGCCAAGACAAGATCGCACCGAGCATGATCTACATGTCGGACCATGGTGAGTCCCTGGGCGAAAACGGTCTCTACCTGCACGGAGCACCTTACATCATCGCACCATCACAGCAGACACATGTCCCTTTCGTGCTTTGGCAGGGCAGTGAAATGAAAGCTTCGGTCGATGCTTCCTGCCTTTCGAAACGAGCACATGGCGAAGCCTCGCACGACAATCTCTTTCATACGGCACTCGGCATCATGGCGGTGAAGACTTCGGTCTACAAACCGGATCTCGACGTCCTTGCGGCGTGCCGCAAAACGCAAGGCAGTGCAAACTCATGACCGTTCCCGATTATGCCCCCATCGGAACGGTCGTAAGGCCGGTCACACAAAAGGCTGAGGAGCCGCCGCAAGTCTCCATCAGCCCCTCTTCCCCCATCGAGAAGGTGACCGGCATCCGGCACCTCAAGGCAGCGTTCGGCTATTCGCTGAACGCTGCCTTGAGGCTGCTGCGCGAAACCGCATTCCGTCATGAAATTTTGGCCGGACTTGCGATATTCGCTGTCTTTGCCGAAGTTGGCGCCAGTTTCTCCGATTACATCATGATGGCGATCGTCATGCTCGGCCTCTTCGCTACGGAAGCTCTCAACACCGCCATAGAAGAGATCATCGACCGCATCTCGCCTGAATGGTCAAAAACCGGCAGACATGCCAAGGATCTCGGCTCGTTCGCCGTTTTCTGCCTGCTCATAGCGAACGGGCTGACAGCCGCCTTTGTTATAATTCCGAAACTCATCTCGTTATGATCCCCGAGACCATCCCCTCGCCTCTCCAATTTTATCTCCTTAGTCTGCTAAACGATGGGTATAAGATAACGTCACGATGGGACGGAGCGGATAGTTTGAGGGTTCTTCTGGTCGAGGACGATGCAACGCTTGGTGAAGCGGTGCGCGATCACGTTGCAAGTGGCGATCATGCAGTCGATTGGATGAAGACAATCGACACGGCAAAAAGCGCACTTGCCACAACCAGCTATGGTCTCGTGCTGCTTGATCTTCGCCTGCCTGATGGCAGCGGCATAGCGCTCCTCAAGGAGTTTCGCGCCCGTGGCATCACGACACCGGTGATCATTCTCACAGCGCATGACCAGATATCCGATCGGATCGAGGGCCTGAACAGCGGCGCCGATGACTATCTGGTCAAACCATTCAATCTCGGTGAACTCACGGCACGCATGCTGGCCGTCAGCCGCCGCTACAGCGGCCGGCCGGTCTCGCTCGTGCGGATCGGCGATATGGAGATTGACGCGGCGGCCCGTCGGGTGACGGTCAACGATGAGGCGATTGATCTGTCCAGCCGCGAATGGGCCGTGCTCGACGCGCTATCGAGCCGCACAGGAGCCGTCGTTTCGAAATCTCAGATCGAAGAGGCTCTCTACGCCTTCGGCTCCGAAATCGAGAGCAATACAGTCGAGGTCTATGTGAGCCGGCTGCGCAAGAAGCTCGGCCGCGACCATATCACCACGCTACGCGGTATCGGCTATCGGCTGGGACGCGAACAATGAGCCTCTTTCGCCGGACGACAGGTCCGTCGATGACCCGACGACTGATCCTGTCCCTGACATTCGCCATGACCTTCCTCTGGTTGCTGGCGGTCGGGCTTGGCCTTGTCGTGATGGAAGAAGAACTTGCCGAGATATTCGATGGTACGCTTCAGGATACGGCCGAACGGCTCGTGCCGCTGGTCGTGGACGATCTCGAACACCGGGGAATGCTGGGCACGACATCCGCCCCCATGGCGAGCGCCGCCCCCCAGCAACTGCAGACGGCAAGTTCCAGCGGAGATCACGAATATCTCATCTATCAGGTGCGTGATCGTTCCGGTCGTGTGTTGATCCGATCCCATGATGCTCCGGAACAGGCCTTTGGGACGCCTTTGAAGGCTGGTTTCTGGAAAGATACCAGCTACCAGTTCTACACCGCCACTAGTGATGACGCCCAAGTCTTCATCCAGGTCGCCGATGCCTTTGAGAACCGCGAGGAAGCAGTTCGGGAAGGCGCCATCGCGCTCTTTCTGCCGCTGATATTGCTGATCCCGGTCAGCGGCATCGTGATCTGGTTGGTGGTTCGCCGTGCCGTGCGGCCGGTTGGCGAGTTGCGTCGAGAGATCGAGACCAAGGATGGCGGCAACATGGAGCCTGTCCATGCGTCCATGCTGCCGCAAGAGCTGCAGCCGATCGCAGTTTCCGTCAACCTGTTGATGTCACGGCTCAGGACTGCGCTCGACGCCGAGCGGGAATTCACCTCCAACAGCGCGCATGAACTGCGCACTCCGATCGCCGGCGCCTTGGCCCAAACGCAGATGCTGATCGCCGAGCTGACAGAGAGCAGCTCCAGCCGTCATCGTGCCGGTCAGATAGAGGCGTCTCTGACACGTCTCAGCCACCTTGCGGAAAAGCTCTTGCAGCTTTCCCGTGCCGAAGCCGGTATCGGTATCAGCGACAAACAAGCCGACCTGAGCCAGGTACTGGACATGGTATTGACCGACTTCTGGCGCAGCATGGCAGACCCGGCACGTCTGATCCTGCATCGCGCGCCCCGCGCGCAGTTGGTCGGCCCGCTCAGCGAAGATGCGTTTGCCATTGTCCTGCGCAATCTCGTCGAAAACGCGCTTGTGCACGGCACGCCGGAGACGCCGGTCGAGGTGTTTCTCGACGACGGCGGGCTTATCCGTATCGTCAACAGCGCGCTGGCGATGAACGAAGCCGAGCTTGCTTCTATCCGCAAACGTTTCAGTCGAGGGAAGACCGAAGCTGCGGGCTCCGGATTAGGCTTGTCTATTGTCGACAGACTGCTCGGCCAGATGAACGGCCGTCTTGTGCTTCTATCACCCGCCAGCGGCAGGGACGACGGCTTCGAAGCCAGGATAATTCTACCGTAAAACGGCGAAACGCGACCGCCCATTCGGCCGATCGCGCTGTTTTTCATCTCACCGGAGTGAGACTGAATTCACTTCTTGACGGCTTCAACGTCGATGTCGAGCGCGATTTCCGGACCGATACCGAAGGCGGCCATCTTGGAGATGCCGAAGTCTACGCCGTTGAACGAGCCGGTTGCCGAAAAACCGGTCTTGATCGTGTTGGCATCCCAGGGAAGCGCGGATTCCGCATTCCAGGTGACGTCGAGAACGACCGGCTTGGAGGTGCCGAGCAGGGTCAGATCACCGGTCACCTTGGCAGTCTTGTCACCGGTCTTTTCGATCGAAGTGCTCTTGAAGGTGATCTGCGGGAACTCCTCGGCGTTGAGGAAGTCAGGGCTCTTCAGGTGGGTGTTGCGCTTCTCGTCATTGGTGTCGATGCTTGCAGCTTCGAGTGCGATTTCCACCGTGCTCTTGGTCACATCTTCCTTGTCGAAGGAAATGGTGCCGGACACCGCCTTGAATGCGCCATGGGCCTTGGCCCAGCCCGCGTGGCTCGTCTTGAAGCCGACCCATGCATGCGTCGGATCGATTTCGTAGCTGTCAGCTGCAAGCGCAGCTCCGGTCATGAACATACCGGCAATGGCAGTAGCGAAAATCAGGCGTTTCATGGTTTCTCCTTTTGAGATTGCCCGTGGTGGGCGATAGTGTCCGGCGAGCCGGATTGGTGACATTTTCAATTCAACCGCCCGCCAGGACGGCAATAGCGATGGCTGCGATCGCCGGGATCGCCGTTAGCGCCCCGATAATCAGCGGTCGCAGGAAGCGCGGTTGTTTGATGAAATCGACATTGCGCACTCTAAGAACGGCGAAGACAGCGACGGGCAGAACCGAAAGAAGAAGGGCGGCCGGTGTGGCGCTCGGCGAGAGCAATACAGTCATCATGACGCCCATCGCAGCAGTCCAGATAAAGGAAAGCCCGGCAAGTCCCTGGAGATCAAAGGCCTCATCATCGCCCCTGATATAGGCGATGTAACGAACCAGCAGCCAGCCGCCGAACAGGGCAGCCAATGCGCCATTCATCTGCGCCATTCCAATATAGCCGCCCATGATCGCGCTCAGCGCCGTTCCGATGGCAGTAGCGAGCAATGCTGCCGGCAAGGCAGCCGGAGATTGCTTTTGAGCACGGCGACCCAAAACGGCAGCGATTTCGACAGCAACAATGACGAGCACGACGGCAAGTGTCATTGCCTTCGTTGCGTTGGCGGCAAGGACGTTTTTACCCAGCCACCAGGCTGGTGCCGTGAGCGACACCACACCGATCAGTGCTATAATCCACCGGTTCAAAGACTGCCGCAACAGAAGGCCAAGTATGGCGAAAACAACACCGCCGATGAGCAACAGCAAGGGAAGTTTCTGTTTCGCCGCAATCGGCGGGAATGGTGGAAAGCCTTCGATCGATACGCTCGCAATGGCACCGGCGACCGGGATAAGAAGCACCGTCAAAAGAATACCTCTGGACGAGGCTCCCTTACCGGCCAGCGCAATGACAATACCGAGAACAAGCGGCAACAGGACAGAGGTAAGAAGGATCTGGGTCAGCATGCTATCAATCCGGGAAGTTCGCTGATTGCGGGGGTGTGTCGAAACGGCAGCTTTTCGGGGCTTAAATCGCGACGGAGGCTGTTGGGAGCAGCAGGTCCTCGAATTCCAAAACCGGGCCGACGGGAATGATCCTTGTCGGGTTGAGGCTTTCGATCGAATAATAGCCACGCTTGATGTGATCGATGCTGACAGTCTCGGCAATGCCCGGAACTGACAGCATCCGGCGCAGATATCGGCTTAGACCGGGATAGTCAGCAATACGCCGCAGATTGCACTTGAACAGGCCGTGATAGGCAGCATCAAACCGCACGAGCGTGACAAAGAGACGAATATCGGCTTCCGTCAGGCGCTCTCCGACAAGGAAAGCCCTCTCCGCCAGCAAATCTTCCAATTCGTCGAGCATTGCGAATACGTCGTGGAAGGCCTCCTCATAGGCCTCCTGCGTCGTTGCAAATCCGGAACGGTAGACGCCATTATTCAGGCGCGGATAGATGCGATCGTTCAACGCATCGATTTCGGAACGGAGAGCTTCGGGATAGAGATCGACGCTCTCATCTGCCAAAGCGCCGAAGCCGCTGTTGAACATGCGCAGGATATCGGCCGATTCGTTGTTGACGATCGTACCGGTCTTCTTGTCCCAAAGGACAGGAACCGTTGCGCGGCCGGTAATCTTTGGATCGACCCTGGTATAGAGCTCGTGCATGTAACGCGCGCCATTGACCGTATCCTCGTTGGCGCCGGGATAGGTGCCGAACCGCCAGCCTTCTTTTGTCAGCGCCGGCTCAACCACCGAAACAGAGATGAGCTCGTCCAGCTTCTTGAGCTTGCGGGCAAGCAGTGTTCGCGATGCCCAGGGGCAAATCAGCGCGACATAAAGATGATAGCGGTCAACTTCGGCTGCAAAGCCACCAATTCCCATCGGACCGGCAGACCCATCGGGCGTGATCCAGTTCCGAAAACTGGATGTCTGGCGTACGAATCCACCTTTGGCATCTTTAGCCTGTACTGGTTGCCAGTCAGCTGTCCATTTGCCGTCTACAAGCACGGTCGTCTTCCCAACATGGTTGTTCCGACGGCGCAAGGCCATCATCGCAGACACTATGCATTCACTCCATCAACATGATAATCAACTATCTAAGCATTACAGATCACACCAATAGAGTGAGATATCATGTTGGACCGCATCGCCGGAATGGAGGTCTTCGCAAAGGTTGCCGCGATCGGCAGCTTGTCCGGAGCGGCCCGTGCGCTTGGCATGTCGCAGACCATGGCAACGAAACACATGGGAGCGCTCGAAGAGCGGCTTGGCGTGAAGCTTCTTCACCGGACTACACGCAAGATCACATTGAACGAAGCAGGCCGCCGCTATCTGGAAAGCGTCGAGCGCATTCTTTCCGAGCTTTCAGAGGCGGACGCGGCGGCAGCCGCCGAACGGATGGAGGTCAGCGGGACGCTTCGTGTCAATGTGCCGGTTTCCTTCGGCGTTCGGGAAATCGTGCCCCTCCTGGCAGAATTATCGGACCTGCATCCGGCCTTGAGCATCGATCTCGGCTTGAACGATAGAACCGTGGATCTTGTGGAGGAAGGATGGGATGTCGCTATCCGCATCGGCAAGATCGAAGATCAGACTCTTATGGCGCGAAGAGTTGCCAGCTGCCGTCTGCTGCTCGCAGCATCCCCTTCCTACCTGGCGAAACGGCAGGCCCCCAAATCGATATCCGAACTCGGATCACACAATTGTCTCGGATACACACTCTCGAGTTCCAGTAGTCCGGATCGATGGCGATTTGGCCTTGATGGCTCTATCATCGTGCCCGTTAGAGGAAATCTTCACGCCAATAACGGTGATGCTCTCGTGGCAGCGGCCTTGGCAGGTCAAGGCATGATCTACCAACCAACCTTCCTCGTCGGTGATGAAGTCCGCGCCGGGCGATTGGTATCGCTCACTCTCGACCATCCACTAATGGAACTGCCCGGCGTCTTTGCGATCTATGCAAGCAATCGCAGGCCCCCAGCCAAGGTCCGCGCATTCATAGATTTCCTGGCGGGCAAATTTTCTCCCACACCACGTTGGGATCGCGACCTTCCGATTTCGGCGGAATAGCCGTCACGCGATACGTCCGACTTCGTAGCTCAAGACGGCGAACGGTCCCCTACTTTACCAAGCGTTTATGGCGAAAGCATCAATCGGGATTTTCAGATAACTGGTCCCGTTGGCTTCCGGAGGCGGCATCCGCCCTGCATTGAGGTTGATCTGCAACGCGTGAAGCATCAGGCGCGGAAACGGTAGTGTCGCATCCCGCTCTTCGCGCTGACGAATGAAAGCTTCCCTCCCTTGGACGACATGCGGGTTTTCCGTCTTTTGCTGCCCGACGGTGCTTTCCCAAACAGCCGCGCGTTCGCCGGGGCGATAATCGTGGCCGGTGAATAACCGCGTATCATCGGGAAGAGCGAGGATCGCCTCGATCGAAGACCACAGGTTTGCGGCGCTGCCACCGGGAAAATCGGCACGGGCACTGCCGCTATCCGGCATGAACAATGTATCGTGAATGAACGCGGCATCGCCGACCACGTAGGTGATCGATGCAAGAGTGTGTCCCGGCGAATGGATGACCCTGCATGTCATGTTGCCGATCTGGAAACTCTCGCCATCAGCGAAGAGGCGATTCCACTGAGATCCGTCCGTTTTCATCTCCGGCATGTTGTAGATTTTCTGCCAGAGCTTCTGGATATCGACCACTTTCGCGCCGATCGCCGTGGGTGCTCCTGTCTTTCCCTTCAGGTAGGTAGCCGCGGAAAAATGGTCCGCATGAGGATGCGTGTCCAATATCCACTGCACGGTCAGGCTTTCGCTCTCGACATAGCCTAGGATGGCATCCGCGCTGAACGTCTTCGTACTCCCCGACTTCTCATCATAATCGAGAACCGGATCGATGATTGCACAGTGCCGGGTGGCGGGATCACTCACGACATACTGAATGCTGCCCGTACGCTCGTCGTAGAAACCTTTGACCAGAGGATTGGCGATCATGATAAAATCCGGATGATTAAAGAGTTAGCTGCAATGTCGGTTTTTCTTCACCGAACTTTCCGTCAGGAACAAGGCCGGCTTAACTGCACTGCTTCTTGTTCCTACTGACGTTCGGCTAACCCGTCAGAGCCTCATCCCTTCGAAGACTGAGCGGAGACAAACGCGTCATACTGCTGAACGAGCGTCTTCATGGCTTCATCGACGAACCGGCGATCGATCCCCGCTGCAAACTCGATCCGGCTTTTCTTGCCGTCGATATGTAGCTGCGCAAAGACCTTTCCCTTGCTGTCCTTCAACAGCACGGGCTCTGCAGGCTGGCGCTTTTCCGGCTTGGAGAGATGATTGAATATCTGCTGGAACCGGTCATCGCTTGCCGACGACCGGAAATCGGTATCGGATACTTCAGCCATCGCCGCGGCCTGCGCCGCCTTCGACGTGAGCAGTTCACCGAGCTTCATCCACCGATCACGGCCAGCCTTCGGCGCTGCGCCGATCGCCCGAATGAGCGCATCCGGCACGGCCTCGACCACCTGCAGCAGCCGCGACAACTCGCTTTTTTGAACAGACAGAGCCTCACCAATCACCTTGCGGTCAAATCCGCCTGCGAGAAGGTTTTTGGCGAAAACCGCCCGCTCGATGAAAGAGAGATTGCGGCGTTCGGCATTTTCCTTGCCTTGCGCCAGAACCAGCTCGTCGTCAGACAACGAACGGACAATTGCCTTGACCTCGATCCCGAGGCGCGAAGCTGCCCGGATGCGGCGATGGCCGTAGGCGGTCTGATAGCGGTCCGGCTTTTCCGGATGATTGCGTAGAAGCACCGGCACCTGCTGGCCACTCTCGCGCATGCTGTCGATGAGCGCTGCAAGGTCTTCGTCGTCTTGGTCATCCAGCCGCAACCGGTCCTCGACAAAGGATGAGTCGATCTTGTCCGGTTGGATCGCGATGACCCGCTCGCCTTCGCTGAGCGCTTGGCGGAGCAGACGCGCCTCTTCGGCCTCCCGGGTCATGGCATTGAGCGAAAGCCCCATGGCCTTGACCGCGCCAGCGGCGCTGCGTCCTGCCGGGCCGGCAATTGGAATGGGAGCGGGAGCCGGGCTCTCGGTTTCCGGCTTCGGAGCCAGTTGTGCTTCAGGCGCCGCGGCAGCGCCAGGTGCAAGCCCGCCTCCGAACAGCGCTCTCAACTCGTTTTTCCGGCTACCTGCCATGACTGAAAACCTTTCCTTCTGTCCTATCGGCCCCAGGCCGCGTGGATCAGAGTCTCTACCTCGCTGTTGACGGCGTTCATCGCCTCGAGTGCGCGATCATAGGTTGAGCGCGTAAAATTCTCGCGCCCGACCTCGTACAGTGTCTGCTTCGTCAAACCGGCATCCGAAACCGCTGTCGACTTCAGCATAGGAGCCGTAAGGACACGATCTCCGAACAGTGAACGCATGAAACCGACGATCTGCGCCTGAGGTCCGTCATTCGGCTCAAAGCGGGTGACCAAATACCGCAGGAAGTCGAAATTCAGTGTCCCTCCCGCCTCACGGACAACCGACAGAAGATCGGAGGTCATGAACAGGAACTGGTTCATCGAAGCGACATCGAGCATCTGCGGATGCACCGTCACCACAACCGACGTAGACGCGCAGAGCGCCGACAGGGTCAGGTAACCGAGCTGCGGCGGGCAGTCGATCACGACGACGTCGTAATCCTGCTCGACTGTCGCCAGAACCGCCTGGATCCGCGCAAAGAACAGCGGTCCGCTATCCTTGCCGCTCTGGCGGTTCGCCAGCGCCTGAGGCGTGACATGCTCGAATTCCTGCAACTCGATATTGCCGGGAACGAGATCGAGGCCCGGAAAATAGGTCCCGCGAATGACTTCGGAAAGCGCGCGCTGCTCATCGTCATACCGGATGGCGCCGTAAAGCGTGTCATTGCCGGTCAGGTCGAGTTCCGGCTGATAGCCGAACAGAGCCGAAAGCGATGCCTGCGGATCGAGATCGATGGCGAGTACCCGATGCCCTGTCAGGGCAAGATACTGAGCCAGATGCGCCGCCGATGTCGTCTTGCCCGAGCCGCCCTTGAAATTCGTCACCGAGATGACCTGAAGATGCTCGTTCTGCGCGGCGTCCCGACGAGGGAGATAGGATTTCGCCTTGGCGATATTCCCCTTGGCGGCGGCCTGCTCGGCAAGATAGCTGCGCAGCGCGTTGATATCGGAGAGCGAATAGAACCGGCGCCCACCCGCACCGGTCTCCGGCTGCGGGCCTTCTCCGGCGAGAGACAACTGGCGAAGGTAACCATCGGATACACCGATAAGCTTGGCAGCCTCGCCGGAAGAAAAGCTGCGCAACGTCTTGCTCGCAAGTGGCGGGAAAAGACGCTCGCGCATCGCCTTGAGCTGCTCGGAAAGGGCACGCGCATCACTGGCGATCGCTTCGTCGGCGAGCTGCCGCGTTTCCGGCGCCACCCCGCCCGTTGAGGCTCTCATGTTCTCAGCCGATCCGGCCATTCCCAAACTCTCCCTGATGCCTTGACCACCCGATCCCTATTCACTGTCATGATCGGCAGTGAATGGAAGGCGATGCGGCAGCTCGCTACGCCTCACGACAAAAATTACACCGAAAATCGGCAGTTACGCCAAAATTCCGAAAACCCAGCGCAGACCGTTACAAGGTGCTCGTATGCGTGATTCGCGTCAAGGAATTTCTATGATCGGGAGAACCAGTTGCTTTTGCAGAAAGTTGAAATCTCCACGCAGCAGTTGGCGAATTGCACTGCCGCGGTTGCCGCCTTTGTGCAGAGAAGCACTATAAAGCAATCTGATTCGGTCAATCGCGATTGGAGACAAGCAATGGAGCCTATCTGGGCGGTCGGACTGATGACCGGAACGGTGCTCGACGGAAATATAGACGTCGCGCTTATCAAGACGGACGGAGAGAGTGTCGAGACGTTCGGCGCCTATACGCTCGCCCCTTATTTCGAGGAAACCCGTCTTCTTCTGGAGGACACTCTGCGCCAGGCTCGCCACTGGAATTTCGAAGGTCCGGAACCTTTGGTTTTCAAACAGGCGGAAGAGGCGCTGACCCGCGCCCAGTCCAATGCTGTTCGGAAACTTGTCGAAAGCGCCGGACTATCCATCGACCAGATCGGCGTAGTCGGTTTCCATGGGCAGACTGTGCTGCACCGCGCACCGACAAGAGAACGCCTGGGCGATACCCGACAGCTTGGCGACGGGCAGTTGATGGCCGGCATTCTGGGAACCAAGGTCGTCCATGATTTCCGCACGGCCGATGTGCGTGCAGGCGGTCAAGGCGCACCACTAGCCGCCATCTACCACACTGCTCTCCTGCGCGAGGTCGATCGAAGCGGTGATACCGCCATCCTCAATCTCGGCGGCGTCGGCAACATAACCTGGTGGGATGGACAGGATCTGGTTGTCGCGTTCGACACCGGCCCAGCTAATGCCCCGCTCAACGATTTCATCAAGGGGCTCGGCCTTGGCGAGATGGACCGGGACGGTGCGCTCGGCGCGTCCGGCACAGTGGACGAAGCACGCCTCGAACGTCTCCTGCAGCATCCATACCTGACCGCGGCCTACCCGAAATCGCTCGACCGGTTCGATTTCACCGCTGCCATGGCTGACGGCTTGAACGCTGCCGATGGCGCGGCCACTCTTTCCGCCTTCACCGCATCCGCCGTCGCCAACGCGCTCGACCTTCTGCCGCACAGGCCCAAGCGCCTGATTGTCAGCGGCGGCGGGCGGCGCAACCCCACGATCATGTCTATGATCGAAGAGAGGGCCAGGGTTCAGGCTGTTTCAGCCGATGGTTTCGGCTGGCGCGGTGATGCCGTCGAAGCCGAGTGTTTTGCATTCCTCGCCGTGCGCAGGTTGCGCGGCCTGCCGATCAGCTTTCCGACGACGACCGGCGTTCCGATGGCCCAGACGGGCGGCAGACTTGCCAATCCTTGACGATTTCATACCAGTTTTTCCAATCCTGCCGAAAACGTGACCGTCGCCAGAAATAAATCGATTTAAATAACTTGAGGCCTGCGACACATCGTCCTAGTTATCCTCTCGATTCTAAACCTGCATCGAGAGGCTTACACATGCAGATCGGAATGATGGGACTGGGCCGCATGGGCGGCAACATGGCGCGGCGCCTGATGCGTGCTGGCCATGAATGCGTCGCCTACGACGTCAACCCGGCAGCCGTCGAGGCGCTTGTCGGCGAAGGCGCCATCGGCATTTCGTCCATCGAACAGTTCCTTGAGAAACTCACGCCACCTCGCGCCGTATGGATAATGCTGCCAGCGGCAATCACGCCTAGCATTGTCGAAAAACTGGCAGCCTTCATGCAGCCCGGCGACATGATTATCGACGGTGGCAATTCCAACTACCGTGACGCGGTCGACCAAAGTGCCAAGCTGGCCGAGAAAGGCATTTCCTACATCGATGTCGGCACAAGCGGCGGCGTATGGGGCCTAGAGCGCGGTTTTTGCCTGATGATCGGTGGCCCGGACGAAGCCGTCAAACATCTGGATCCGATCTTTGCGACACTGGCGCCGGGAGCGGATCTCGATCCGTCGCTTCGCCCCGCCGAACGCGGCTATTTGCATTGCGGCCCGAGCGGCGCCGGCCATTTCGTCAAGATGGTGCATAACGGCATCGAATACGGAATGATGCAGGCCTACGCCGAAGGCTTCAACGTGCTGAAACAGGCAAATGTTGGCCATGCCCATCGCGAGGCCGATGCGGAAACGACGCCGCTGCCAGACAAACAGTATTACCAGTTCGACATGGATATCGAGGCCATCAGCGAAGTCTGGCGCCACGGCAGCGTTATCGGTTCGTGGCTGCTCGACCTTACAGCCGACGCTCTGAAGGTCGATCCGTCGCTCAGCAGCTTCGGCGGTCGCGTTTCGGATTCTGGCGAAGGCCGCTGGACGATGAAGGCCGCAATCGACATGGGCGTTCCCGTGCCGGTTCTGTCTGCCGCTGTGTTCAGCCGTTTCGACAGCCAGGGCAATGCCGAATACGCCAACAAGATGCTGTCGCTGATGCGCAAGTCCTTCGGTGGTCATGTCGAAAAGCCGCATGGCAAGTAAGACTTTAAAACATATGTTGACACAATAAACAATTGTCTGCATGGGTTTCGCAAGGAGCCCATGCAATGACCCAGCCGCTTGCACCACAGGAAAGCGCCGTCCTGGCCTTGATCCGCGAAAACCCGTTCGTCGGTCAGCAGGAAATCGCCACCTCTCTGGGGCTGGCACGCTCGACGGTTGCCGCTCATATCGTTCAGTTGATGAACAAGGGATATATCCTCGGGCGAGGTTATGTTCTCTCGTCCGAAGTCCGCGCCTTCTGCATCGGCGGCGCCGTGCTTGACCGCAAATATCACGCCCGCACCAAGATCGTGCTGGAGACGTCCAATCCCGTCGAAAGTACCCGCAGCCTCGGCGGCGTCGCCCGCAATGTTGCGGAAAACCTTGCCCGGTTAGGCTCTGCGACCGGTTTCATATCGATAGTGGGAGATGATGACGGCGGGCAGGCTCTGCTCAAATACATGCGCGAAATCGGCATCGACGTCAGTCAGGTCGTGACGACCGGCGAACGCCCGACAGCCGAGTATGCGGCAATTCTCGATGCAGCAGGCGATCTTGTTCTCGGAATTGCCGACATGAACATATTCGACCTGTTCCAGCCCGATCATATCGAGCGTGCCTGGCCTCATCTGGCCGCCTCAAACTGGGTCTTTGCCGACTGCAATCTGCCGGCGGAAGCGCTGATTGCACTGATCGATCGCTGCAAAAATGCGTCCTGCCATCTGGCAATCGATGCCGTATCGACCCACAAGGTCATGCGCCTGCCGAGGGACCTGAACGGGATCGACCTCCTGTTCATGAATATCGACGAGGCGAATGCCATCCTTGGCCAGACGAACCCGCACACGTCCGAAGGCGCGAAACAGGCCGCATTGGAGCTGCAACAGGCAGGCACCGGCATGGCTGTGGTCAGCGCCGGGGCTCAAGGCATGGCGGTTGCAGGACGGCAAGCCGTGGACTTCGTCAACGCCGTCAGGGCTGCCCCTATCGACATGACCGGCGCAGGCGATGCGATGATCGCCGCGGCGCTTCATCGGCTGCTCGAAGGCGACGAGATTTTTGATGCGGCCCGCACCGGCGCGCTTGCCGCCACTCTCACCACCGAATGTAATGCCAGCGTGCACCCCGACCTGTCTGCCGAGCTTATCGAAGCCAATCGGCACAGGCTGACGAACTGAAAGGACTTAACGACATGCAACTGCTGAAGCCTAAGCTCAACAAGGAAGTCGCCGACGCGATTGCGAAGGGCGGACCGGTCGTGGCGCTTGAATCCACCATCATCACCCATGGCATGCCGTATCCTGCCAATCTCGAAACCGCCAAGGCGGTTGAGGATGTCGTCCGCGCCAACGGCGCCGTCCCGGCAACGATCGCCGTCATCGATGGCGAACTGCGCGCCGGCATCGACGCCGATGAGCTCCAAAAGCTCGCCCAGGCCAAGGATGTCGTCAAGGCCTCCGGCCGCGACCTTGCAGTTGCCATGGTGCGCAAGCAGACGGCCGGCACGACCGTTTCGGCAACGATGCTGCTGGCTGATCTCGCCGGCATCGAGATTTTTGCCACCGGCGGCGTCGGCGGCGTTCACCGCGGTGCCGAGCAGACTTTTGACATTTCCGCCGACCTGACCGAGCTTGGCCGCACGAAAACCGCCGTCGTCTGCGCCGGCGTGAAATCGATCCTCGATATCGCCAAGACGCTCGAATATCTGGAAACCCAGCGCGTTCCCGTCATTGCCTATGGAACCGACGAGTTCCCGGCCTTCTTCACCCGCAAGAGCGGCTATAAGGCCGACCACAAGCTGGACAGCGCCGCCGAGATCGCAAAGGCGATGTGGCTGCATCACCAGCTCGGAACCGGCACCGGCCTCCTTATCGCCAACCCGATCCCGGAAGCTGCGGCCCTGACGCCGGAATTTATCGACGGGACGATTGCGGATGCGGTTCGGGAAGCCGATGAACGCGGTATCGGCCGCAAGGAACTGACGCCTTTCCTGCTTGCCCGCATCAACGAGCTGTCAAAGGGCGAAAGCCTGAAGGCCAATATCGAGCTGGTGAAGAACAACGCGACGCTCGCAGCCAAAATGGCCGTCGCCTATTCGGCCTTCAAGAAGGGCTGATCGCGCAATGCATACGGCTGGGTGTCAACCCAGCCGTATATGCGGGACGTTGTATTGTTCAGCAGCCTCGACCGCATCCTCATACCCTGCATCGGCATACCGGATAATGCCGAGCGACGTATCGTTGGTAATCGACATGTCGAGCCGCTCTGCCGCAGCTTCCGTTCCATCAGCCACCACCGTCACCCCTGCACTGGTCATGTAACCGGCATAACCGCCACCTCCCGAATGTATGACGACAAGATCGGCCATAGACGAACAAAGCGTCATGGCGTTGATCAGCGGCCAGTCGGCAATCGCATCCGAGCCATCCTTCATATTCTCGGTCATGATGTTCGGATGCGCCATCGCCCCGGCATCCAGATGGTCACGCGAGAAGGCTATCGGTCCCTTCAGCACGCCCTCTGCCACCAGTTCGTTGACCGCAAGCGCTAGCTTCGTGCGCTCGCCGTGCCCAAGCCAGGCAATTCGTGCTGGAAGCCCCTCGAACGGCACGTTCTCCCGTGCCAGCCTGATCCAGTTGGTGACGATGTAGTTGTCCGGGAAAAGCTCAAGAACGAGATCGTCAATGCGAGCGATATCGCTTTCCTCACCGGATAACGCCATCCAGCGGAAGGGACCGATCGCACGGCAAAAAAGCGGCCTCAGATAGGCCTCGGTAAAGATCGGGATATCGAAGGCGTTTTCCACGCCGCCCTCTCTGGCCTGGGTGCGGATGAGATTGCCATTGTCGAAGACCTCGGCCCCACTTTCCTGCAGGGTCAGCATGGCGCGGACATGATCGACGATCGAGGCGCGGCTTGCCGCCATCAACTGCCCCTGCCCTTCCTTTCGAAGCCGGCGCACTTCCTCGAGGCTCATGCCTTTCGGGACATACCCATAGACCAGATCATGCGCCGAGGTCTGGTCGGAAACGACATCGGGCACGATGCCGCGCTTGACGATCTGCGGATAGATATCCGCCGCATTGCCGACAAGGCCTATCGAGACCGCCCGCTTTTCCTTAACTGCCGCGTAGATCATCGCAAGCGCGGCATCGAGATCCGGCGCAACCTCATCGAGAAAGCCGATAGCCTTGCGTTTGGCGACACGTTCGGGATCGATATCGACCACGAGTATTGCCGCCCCCGCCATGCGACCGGCAAGCGGCTGCGCACCACCCATGCCGCCCAACCCGGCGGTCAGAACGAACCGGCCGGCAAGCGTGCCGCCAAAACGCTTTTCGGCGATCCGCATGAATATCTCATAGGTGCCCTGGATCACGCCTTGGCTGCCGATATACTGCCAGGCCCCGGCCGTCAGCCCGCCCCAGCAGATCAGTCCCTTTTCCTGCAACTGGTAGAAATATTCCGCCTTCGCCCATTGGCCGACGATATTACAGTTCGCCATGATCACCAGCGGCGCCCTGGCATGGGTTTTCAGTAACCCGACCGGCTTGCCGGACTGGATGACCAGCGTCTGGTCCTCGTCCATCTCCTTCAAGGCCCTGACAATCGCATCATGCGCCGCCCAGTTGCGCGCAGCTTTTCCGAGCGCCGCATAGACGATGAGATTGTCGGGATCCTCGCCGACCGAGAGAACGTTTTCGAGAAGTCTCAGCAACGCCTCCTGCCGCCAGCCTTTGGCACGCAACTCAGGTCCGCCGGGGATTGGAAATTTAGGATGACGCGGATTGGGCTTCGGCATGGCGTTCTCCTCACCCCAGCGCATAATCGGCAATACTGATCCCGAGCGCCTTTTCAACAATCGGGTAGACAGAAGGATCCTTCACACTCGACGACAGCGGAATGATCGTCTTTTGCACATGCAGAAGAAACACCGGCATGCCGATCTGCAACTGCCCGACGCTCATCGGCTCGCCATCCGGCGACAAGGTTGAGATGATGTCCGGAAAAGTCGCGAGCCGGTTTCCGCCAGCATCATCCACCGCCATGTATTCGTTCATCACATGCAGTGTCACCGCCCTGTCACCGCGGCCGACCGTGATCGTGCCGACATCGAATGCTTCGTTCGTGTAGACAACCGATTTCGAGCTGATCTCACCCTCGGCGATGATCGAACCACCGGTTGTGCTGACGATCGCATCGATGATGGCGTGCCCTCCCCTGGCATCCGCCTCGATGATCGCCTCCCCGAGTTTCAACGCAAGGCTGATACCGCCAAGCGCCGCATTCCGGCGAACATAGGAAGCCCGCAGCGGATTGCGGCAGGAGGCGATGAAGCCGCCCGACATATCGGAAGCCGTGCGCAGCACCGGCGAAACCTTGGCGGTCGCGCCACGGATAACCAGTTCGATGTAGCGGTTCTCGGCGCGATTGCCGCCGACAGCAGTCTGGATCATCTGATCCGGGGAATTGGCCATGCCGATCGAGCCCATGTCTCCTGTCGGGTGAGCACGCACATCGCCGACTGCATCGAGCACCTTCGTTCCGAGAATGGCGGAAGGCAACCAGCCGTTCAGCGTCGATGACTTGCCGTTCTGGCCGATCATCAGAGCCGAAACCTTCTCGCCCAGCGCATCCTGCAGAAGCTGAACTGCCTTGACGTAATCGACGCCCTGCATTTCCCAAGCAGTGGTGGAAGCCGGCGCACCTATGGCCGCCGCCGTTGCCACCCAGTCGTCATCACCTAGTTCGTCGATCGTGATCAGCTCCGGCTTGCCGATGCTGACGGCGGCATATCCCAGCATGCGGCCATGGTCGGACCAGCCGCCACCACCGGCCGCATAGACGGAACCTCCACGAACGGCGGCTTCGACATCCTTTTCCGCCAGTATGCGTCCCATGCCGTATCCCTATCTTTTGTCCAGATCCAGAATTGCCTCGTAAAGAACGGCTGCGCCGAGCGTGATCGCATCATTTTCCGACCATTCTTCAGCGGCGTGGCTGCGTCCGTCCTTGCTGGCGATGAAGATCATTGCAGCCGGCGCCACCTTGGAAAGGAAGGCGGCGTCGTGGCCGGCGCCGGACACCATCGGCCGGGTGGTAGCGCCGATCCGCGCAGCGCTCGATGCCAGAACATCCGTCACCATCCCGGACATAGGCGTTGGAGCCGCATTGGAAACCCTACGCGGTTCCGCAATCGTCACACTCCGTTTCGCTGCCGTCTGCGCACAAAGTGCAGACAAGGCCGCAACGAATTCATCCATGAGAGCGGGATCGACCGCCCGGGCATCGATCAGCATCCGGACATGGGACGGAATGACATTCGCGGCGTTCGGCTCCATCGAAAACTCGCCGACGGTGCCGGCGAAATAGCTCGATCCGAGGGCCAGTTCCTTGGCGATGCGTTCGATGCCGAGCACTAGGCAGGACGCGGCGCCCAAGGCGTCGTAACGCGAATTCATCGGTGTCGTGCCGGCATGGTCGGCGCGGCCTTCGACCAGGATTTCGAACCGGGAAATCCCGGTGATCGCTCCGACGATACCGATATCGATCCCCTCCCGCTCAAGCACGGTACCTTGCTCGATATGCAGTTCCAGAAAGGCCTTGATGTCGTCACGGCCACCGATTTGCGAAGGATCGCCTCCGACGTCGCGGATTCCTTCGGCAAGATTGATGCGTCTTCCCTCGACATCGGCCATGCGCTCCAGCCACTCACCCGGACGGACCCCAGTCATGCCGCGGCTGCCGATGCAGGAGACGCCGAAAATCGAGACTTCTTCGGCCAGAAAATCGACGATTTCCAGATCGTGTTCCAGTTCGATCCCCGCGTCGACGAGCGCGCGCGCCACTTCGAGCGCGGCAATAACGCCCGCAATCCCGTCGAAACGCCCTCCATTCGGCACCGTATCCGTATGGGACCCAAGCATGAGTGTGCCACCACCCGTTTTTCCGCGACGTCGACCAATCAGGTTACCGGCAGCATCGATACGCGTTTCAAGCCCTGCATCTTGAAACGCCTTTTCCACATAGGCGCGCCCTTTAAGGAACATCGGCGTGAAGGCACGGCGCGTCCATGGCTTGTCGGGTTCGGTGATATTGGCCAGAGCGCCGATATCTGCCGCGATACGGCCGGCATTGACGACGAGATTGGAAGTCATTTGGCATGATCCTGAAATGAAATGCTGGCAGTAGATCGGGCGAAGCCTTCGCGCCGGCTCGGCACTTGGCTTTGCTCTCTCATCGATGAGTATCCGGAGAAGATAGGTTCGAAAAACTTGGTAAGGCAAGCTGATTTGCTCAGGCAGCGCCCCACCGATTGCGGCGATCATCAGCCGTGACGCGACACACCACAAAGCCCTTGCCGAGGCTGTTGACGGCCCAGCGAACATCGGTCAATTGTATAGGCAATAAAACGAACAGCGGAAAATTCGCTGTCACACGGTGGGAACAGCCGAACTGCGGTCCTTAAGGTAGAACAACGCGGAGAAATCACCAATGCTCAAAAGACAAATGATGAAGGCCGTCGCCGCCGGCGCCCTTCTGCTTGCCACGTCGTTTTCGGCCCACGCTGAAGACGTGCTGGCCAAGGCCAAGGCCGCAGGCGTGCTGAAGGTCGGCACGGAAACGGCATTCGCCCCCTTCGATTTCATCGATGCCGGCGAACACAAGGGCCTGAACGTCGACTTTTTCGAAGCACTCGGCAAGGATCTCGGCGTCAAGATCGAATGGGTCGAACTGCCCTGGGATAGCGTTCTGCCAAGCCTCGAAGCCGGCAAATTCGATGTCGTTGCAGGTCCGGCAACCATCACCAAGGCCCGTATCGCCCGCTACCGCATGAGCGCCCCGGTCGCCGAAGCTTCAGTCGCCATCCTGAAAAAGGCCGGAGACACTTCGATCACCAAGCCGGAAGACATCGCAGGCAAGGCAGTCGGCGTCGGTAAGGCGACCGCGCAGCTGGCTCAGTTGCAGGAATATTCCGCAACGCTTCCGGAAAAGGTCAACGTTCGCGAATATGTCTCGTTCAACGATGCCTATGCAGATCTAGCAACCGGCCGCGTTGTGGCTGTCGCCAACTCGCTTCCAAACATCGCCTTCGTCGCCAAGCAGCGCAATGGCGCATTCGAAGTGGTGACCCCGGCTTTCGGCAAGAAGACCTATTTCGGTTTCATCGGCACGAAGGATGACGATCACAAGTCGCTGCTCGATTACATCGACACCGAAATCCTTGCGATGAAGAAGGACGGTCGTCTGGGCAAGCTGCAGGAAAAATGGTTCGGCACGACGTTCGATACGCCGGACTCTGTTCCTGATCCGGCATTCTGATCCTCAGTCGATTGCGGGGATGTGCCTGGCGCATCCCCTGATCACTCGTTCTTTCCGTTTCGCCCTGCGCACCGTGCCGGCGACCAACGAAACGTAGCCGATGACGCCAAAACTCTTTACGCTGCTTCTGGAGGCGGCTCTCTCGACCCTTGGCATCAGCCTGGTGTCGATCGCGATCGGGTTCGTGATCGCCATGCTGCTGTCCGCCGCGCTCCTGTCGGGCAAGTCGATCTATATTCTGCCGGCAAGGCTGTTCATCAGCTTTTTCCGCGGCGTGCCGCTGCTGGTCCAGCTTCTGCTCATCTATACGCTGCTGCCGGTGATCGGCATCAATGTTCCCGGCATCGTTGCCGCGATCGTCGGCCTGTCGCTCTGCACGGCGGCCTATCAAGCTGAAAACTTGCGTGGCGGTTTCGCCAGCGTGCCGCGCGGCCTCATCGAAGCGGCCGATGTCGCAGGTTTTACCGGCGTCCAGACCTTCATCCGCATCCGCGCACCGATCGCGCTGCGGCTGACGTTCCCGGCGCTGGTTAACGAGGCGATCATGATCCTCAAATCCTCCTCGCTCGTATCTGTCGTGGGGATCATCGAAATCACCAAGATGGCGCAGGATCTCGCTTCCAGCACCTATCAGCCAATCCCGATTTTCGCGTCGGCAGCGCTCATCTATTTCGTCATCAACTCCGCAATCGCGCTTCTCGGCCGCTATGCCGAACGTTCCCTGAAGGGAG
Organism: Neorhizobium sp. UBA3556; assembly: GCA_002376235.1. Taxonomy (GTDB): domain Bacteria; phylum Pseudomonadota; class Alphaproteobacteria; order Rhizobiales; family Rhizobiaceae; genus Neorhizobium. The sequence continues at coordinate 34,272 of DFNX01000010.1, forward strand.
CCTCGGCATGATGTTCGATCCGCAGGTCATTATCGAAAAACTGCCGGAGATCGGCAGCGGATTGTTCGTCACGCTTTGGCTCTGGATCGCCGGTGTGCTCGGCGGGGTCGTCGCGGGCTTCATCGTCGCCACCGCGCGACGCTTCGGCGGGAAGATCGCCAATGCCGTGCTCGGCACGATCGTGGAAATGCTGCGCGGCACCCCGTTCCTGATCCAGATCTTCCTACTCTATTACGGCGGCCCGTTCGTCGGCCTGATGCTCGATCCCATCCCCTGCGGCTTGATCGGGCTAACCGTCTATAGCGCCGCCTATTACAGCGAAGTGTTCCGCGCCGGTTATGCATCGGTTCCCGTGGGCCATGTCGAAGCCGCCGCGTGCCTCGGCATGACGCGGTTCCAGACGATCAGCCGTATCCAGGTGCCGGAAATGGCCCTCATCGTCCTGCCGCCTGCGATCAATCTGGCCGTCATCCTGCTCAAGGAATCCGCCGTGTTGTCGATCATCACGGTTCCGGAACTGACTGCCACCGTCAGTGCCATAGGCTCGCAGCAATACGCATTCCTCGAAGCGATCTTCGTCCTGGCGATCGTCTACTGGATTATCGTTGAACTCACAGACCGGCTCGGCCGCATGGCCGAAAATCGTCTCTCCCGACTGAGGTTTTCGAAAGCATGAGTGTACCCGCCATCGCCATCCGCAAACTCGTGAAGCGGTTCGGAGAAACCACCGTGCTGCAGGACATCGATCTGGAAATCCCGGAAGGCAAGGTTTCCTGCCTGATCGGCCCGTCCGGCTCGGGAAAAAGCACATTGCTGCGCTGCCTTGCCTTTCTGGAGGAGCCGACCAGCGGTATGATCACCATCAACGGAGAGGCTTTGGGCTTTTTCGAGGATGACAACGGCCGCCGCGAGCGCCTGCCCGCCAACCAGATCCGTGCGGTGCGCACAAAGACCGGCATGGTGTTCCAGCAGTTCAATCTCTGGCCGCATATGACCGCGCTCGGCAATGTCAGCGAGGCGCTGAAACTCGTCCGCAAGGTGCCGAAGGCGGAAGCGGAAGAGCGGGCGATGGCGCAATTGCGCAAGGTCGGGCTGGAAAATCGCGCCGGACATTACCCGTCGCAGCTTTCCGGCGGCCAGCAGCAACGCGTAGCGATTGCCCGGGCGCTCGCGCTCGAACCGAAAATCATGTTGTTCGATGAGCCGACATCTGCGCTCGATCCGGAACTGACCGGTGAGGTGCTGAACGTCATGCGGGACCTGGCGGCAGAAGGCATGACGATGGTGGTCGTTACCCACGAGATCGGCTTTGCCGCCAGCGTCGGCCAGCAGATCAGCTTCCTCGATCACGGCCGACTGTTGTTCTCAGGCCCGCCGGCAGAAATCTTCGCCAAACCGCGGCATCCACGCCTGGAGCAGTTCCTCGATACCTATCTCGATCGCGGCGCCAGCATGCTCGCATGATCGACGCGGATATTACTACCGACCCGATTTCCGAGACCCCGCTTTCGCTCCATCAGCGAATACTTTTCGATATCGAGCAGAATATCCTGACCGGCCGCTGGCAGCCCGGCTTCAAGATCGCTCCAGAACAGCAGCTGGCGCTGCAATACAGGTGCTCGCGCATGACCGTTAACAAGGTCGTGACGCAACTGGCGCGCGCCGGCCTGATACAGCGGCGGCGCAAGGTTGGCAGTGTCGTGCTCCCGCAGAAGGCCCAGAGCGCCATTCTCGAAATCTACGACATTCGCGAAGAGGTGAAGGCAAAAGGCGAGATCTACAGCCATCGCATTCTGAGCCGCATGGTGAGACCAGCAAACAGCGAGGAAGCCGAGCGTCTCGACATCCCGCGAAAGAGAGCGATCGCCGAAATTACCTGCCTGCATTATGCGGGCGAGCAGCCTTTCTGCCTTGAGCAGCGCATGATCAATCTGGAGGTAGTGCCGGATGCCGGGGAAGAAACATTCGAAACCCTGTCTCCCGGTCCCTGGCTTCTCGATCATGTGCCATGGAGCGCCGCCGAGCATCGGATTGCAGCCCGTGGCGCCGGACCCGCAGAGGCCGCGCATCTCACGATCCCCATCGGCAGCCCGGTCATGGTCGTTGAGCGCCAGACATGGCGGCTCGATCAGTCGGTGACTTCGGTACGGCTGACCTATCCCGGCAAAAGCCACACGCTCACCGCCCGCTTTACCCCGTCCCAGGCGGGCTGAAACACGAAGAATATCGAGAGGAGTCGAGGAACCATGGCCCGTGAAGACAAGCTGAAACTTGGAACCTTTGTCTATACGTTTGGCTTCAACCCGGCGAGCTGGCTGCATCCGGCAGCCGACGTCAATGGCGCCAACAGGATCGACCACCTGCTGAATGTCGCCCGCATTTCGGAACAGGCCAAGCTCGACTTCATGTTCGTGGCGGATTCACCGGCCGCCGCGATCGGCGATGCGGAAGCTCTCTCCCGTTCGCCGACGAAGATGAACCGGTTCGAGCCGCTGACGCTGATCACCGCCCTTGCGGCCATGACGGAGAAGCTCGGTTTCGTGGCGACAGCCTCGACCAGCTATTACGAGCCGTACAACATCGCCCGTATTTTCTCCTCCATCGATCACTTGAGCGGCGGCCGGGCATGCTGGAACGTCGTCACCTCCGACCACGATGAAACCGGCTATAACTTCAATCGCGAGGGGCTTGATCCGCATGCCGTCCGCTATGAGCGCGGCGAGGAATTCGTCGATGTCGCTTTCGGCCTTTGGGACAGTTTTGAGCCTGACGCCCTACTGCTCGATCGCGAAAACGGCGTCTATTACGACAAGGACAAGCTGCACACGCTGAACCATAAGGGCAAACATTTTCAGGTTCGCGGACCTTTGAACATCGCCTCGACCCCGCAAGGACGACCGGTCATCGCCCAGGCCGGCGGTTCCGAAGCGGGCATGGAGCTTGCCGCCCGGACCTCGGAGATCGTCTTCAGCCTTGCTTCCAGCATCGAGCGCAACGGCGCTTTTTACCGCAACGTCAAAGGACGGATGGCAAAGTACGGCCGCATCGAGGACGACCTGAAGATGATGCCGGGTATTGTCGTCAATGTCGGCGAGACGAAAGCGGAAGCCCAGGCCAAGGTCGATTTCCTGATCGACAACCTTCATCCCGATGTCGGCCGCTGGATGCTGGGTGAATTTCTGGAAACTGATCTTTCCGGCGCGGAACTCGACAAGCCCTTCCCGATGGAGCGCCTGCCACAACAGCCGAAGGGATCGAAGGCACTGTTCGAGGAACTGACCGATTTCATCAAGCAGGGCCACACGCTGCGCCACCTGATCCACCACTATGCGGAAAAAAGCACCGGCAACGGCATTACCGGCACGCCGAAGGAAATCGCCGACTTCATGGAAGAATGGTTCGAGGCGCGCGCCGCCGACGGCTTCATCCTGATGTTCCCGACCCTGCCCGCAAGCCTGAGCGACTTTACCGAGCTCGTCTTGCCCGAACTGCGTCGCCGCGGGCTTTTCCGGGAAGAATACGAAGGCTCCACGCTGCGCGAAAATCTCGGCCTGTCAATGCCTATCAATCGCTACGCAGCGGCCCGACCGAAGGGTTGAGGCAAGACAGAAGAAAAGGCGCCCGCTATGTCACGGGCGCCTTTTCCATATTCAACCTAAATCAGTCGAGAACGCGAACGACCGTGTGTGTCTGTGGATCAACTATCACGCGCTGCTGGTTGACCACTGCATAGGCATAGGTCGGATCTTCCGGCACCGGCGTCAGCACTACCTGCTGCGGGATGGGGCGACCGACGACGACCTGCTCCTGAACAACGACCGTCTGTGCCGGCATCGGCTGGGTTTCGACGTAACGCACGACGCGTTCCGGCGGCGGATCGATCGCCGTGCCGGCTGCTGCTCCAACGATGCCTCCAACTGCAGCGCCAACCGGGCCGCCAACGATTGCGCCCGTAACTGCACCGCCAACAGCACCGTTTACCGTGCTCTGCTGGGCCAAGGCACCGGTGGCGAAAGCTGCCATGGCAGCGGATACCAGGATCATCTTTTTCATCACAGAACTCCTTGCTTGCGATGGCCAAACAACGTGAGGCCGGCTGAGCCGTTCCTCACCGGGACCTTTGCGGTTAAGCATACGACTTTGGTCCCGCCGTGCAAAATAGTGTGCCGGCCGCCCCATTGACGCCGTGAATCCGAGCCTTACTTATTTTCTTCTAATGCACCCACCGAGGCTTTCGTGCGCCTACCCAACGTTGTTGCTTTTTGGACCGGACAGTCGCTCGCCCGTCAGTTTCTGCTTGCCGGCGGGTTCATTTCGATCATCGCGGCGCTGATCGTCGGCACTTTCGTTGCCAGTCTCATCGAAGAGGCCGTTACGCGGAATTCCGGGGCTTCGACGGCGCTTTATGTCGACAGCATCATCGCCCCGATCCTGCCGGACCTGACAACGACGGAAAAACTCGACGAGTCGATCGAACGCGTCCTCGACGAGACGCTGTCGCAAGGCGCGCTCGGACAACGGCTGATTTCCTTCCGGCTCTGGCGCAAGGACGGCACAATCCTTTACGCCAATGACAAGACGCTGATGGGGAAGAAACTTACCCCGAGCGAAGACCTGAAGACGGCTTTCTCTGGCAGAATGGTGTCGGAGTTCAACCAGATCGATCCGGAAGAAGCTAAAGCACTGGGTAACCAGACGCAGCCGCTTTTGGAAATCTATAACCCCGTGCTGCAGCCATGGTCGGGCGAGGTCGTGGCGGTTTCGGAATTCTATGAAGTGGCAACCGATTTCGAGCGCAGCCTTCAGAGCGCGAGATTGCGCGCCTGGCTGGCGGTCATCGCCGTGATCGCTGCAATCTTCTCTCTGCTTTCATTTATCGTCTTTCGCGGCAGCCGGCTCATCGAGCTGCAGCGCGGCCTCCTCAATGCCCGGGTCGGAGAGCTTTCGCATCTTCTCAAGCAGAACAGAGAACTGCATGCGCGTGTCCAAAAGGCAAGCCAGCAAACGACCGCCATTAACGAACGGTTCCTAAGGCGGCTTGGAGCCGATCTCCATGACGGGCCGGCGCAGCTTATCGCCTATGCGTCCCTACGGATCGACAGCCCCGCCATTCTCGGCGCCCAGGCACTTCGCGAGACACGCGAAGCGGAAGTCACCTCGATCAAAAAGAGCCTGCAGGAAGCGATGCGGGAAATCCGCAGCATCTGCCACGATCTCATCCTTCCCGAGATCGAAGCCGCAAACTTCCAGGACGTGATTTTGCAGGCCGTCCAGCGCCACCGGGAACGGACCGGCGTTCCGGTTGCCCTTACAATGGCCGCAGTCGAGTGGCAGCCAAGCCCCGCGGAAAAAATCTGCGTCTATCGTTTTGTTCAGGAGACGCTTAACAATGGCTGGCGGCATGCGGGAGGATCCGGCCAGAAGGTGCTGCAACGTTTGGAAGACGATTGCGTTGTGGTGGATGTCATCGATACCGGCCCCGGTTTCGATCCGGCACAGATCAAACCGACCAGCCTCGGCATCGCCGGTTTGAGGGAACGGATCGAGAGCCTCGGAGGACGGTTCGACATCGTTTCGAATAGCAGCGGTACGACAGTGACGATGACTTTGAAGATTTGCGAAACGGAGAGAACTTGATGACGGATCTGCGGGTTGCCGTATGCGACGATCACCCACTTTTCAGGGAAGGCGTTGCGCGCACATTGACCGAACTCGGCTTCGATATCGTGGCGGAAGGAGGATGCCGCGACGATGCAATCGAAATCGCCCAGCGGCACCAGCCCGACATTCTGTTGATGGATATCTCGATGCCGGGTGGCGGCCTTGGTGCAATCGGCCCCATCCTTGCCGAGCGACCCGACCAGAACATCGTCATGCTGACGGTATCGGAAACCAGCGACGATATCCGTCAGGCGCTGCAGGACGGCGCCAAGGGTTATGTGCTCAAAGGGATCGGGTCCGGCTCACTTGCGGAAATTCTCCGCTCGGTTGCCGCCGGTGAGGGATATGTAGCGCCGGCGCTTTCCGCCAAGCTCCTAGCGGAGCCACCGGCATCAACCGACGCGAACAGCCTCTCCATCGCGATGCGAGACCTGACGTCGCGGGAACGCGAGGTTCTGGGTCTTGCGGCCGAGGGCCTGAGCAACAAGGCGATCGCCATCGAACTTGATCTCCACGAGAAGACCGTCAAGCATCACATGACGCGCATCTTCACCAAGCTGAATGTGACCAACAGAACCGCTGCAGCAATCGCCTGGACCGAGGCGTCTCGGGAAGTCTCTGCACGCATGCTTTCCTCATAGCGGGAAAGCAGCGACATGGCGAACCGTCTGGAAAGGTGGCTCGCCAATCACTCTCTTGATCCCGGTCACCTACTTGATCAGGGAACGCAACCGGTCGAGGTCGGATTTCGTTGCTGCGCGATTGACAATCGTTCTGCCGCTTTTATCGCGCATTACATAACGACCGCGATCATTCACCTCTTCAGCAATGCCGCTGCCATGCCTTACCCTGATACCGCGATTGTCGACATTGACGGCGTCTTTCTGAGAACGGCCGTCCGTTGCTCTCGTCTCCGCCGCAGTATCGGTGTTGCGACCACGATCTCCCCGCCCGACATTACCTTCGCGGCTGTCGGCGCCACCACGTCTGCCGGAATTGCCGTTTTTGCCGCCGCCATCACGACCGCCTCCCCCGTTTCCGCGCGCCTCAGAACCATTGCGCGCCATCGCGGAATTTGCGCCGAACGGTGCAAGACCTAAGAGAAAGGCCAGCATCAGGCCTGAAGTGATCTGTCGGCGGGAGTGAATGGCGACCTCCATCGGACGAGAGTCAGTTATTGCATCCTACTATGAGGCAACATCTCAGCCCAGCCATAGTTCCGCCCAAAATTGCGCCGTGGGACCTTTGCGAATGCACTCACTGGACCATAGTCCGATCATACCGACCGATATCCGGCTTCAATTAACCGTCCCCGTCGCTGCCCCGCTCCTTTTCGAAAAGCGACCATGCCGCGATGAAGAGCGCCGCGATCAGCGGGCCTATGACGAAGCCGTTGACCCCGAAGAGCGAAATGCCGCCAACCGTCGAGATCAGCACGACATAATCGGGAAGCTTCGTTTCCTTGCCGACCAGCGGCGGCCGCAGAATATTGTCGATAAGGCCGATCACGAAAACACCGACCGCCACGATGACCGCAGCTTTCAAAACCTCACCGGTGACAGCCAGATAGATCGCTGTCGGCACCCAGACGAGAGCTGCACCGACTGCAGGCACCAGCGACAGAAGAACCATCAGGACGCCCCATAAAAGCGCCGGCTGCACCCCTAAGAACCAAAAGGTAATGCCTCCGATCACACCCTGAATGATGGCGATGATGATGTTACCCCTCACGGTCGCCCGCACGACGGAGGCGAACTTCGCCATGAACTGAGTCGTATGCTCGTCGCTTAGAGGTGCCGCACTTCGGATAGCAGCTGCCAGGGAGCGTCCGTCACGAAACAGGAAGAAAAGCAGATAGAGCATCAGGCCGAAGGCAATGAAGAATTCCGCGGTGCTCTGGCCGAAATTCAACGCTCGTCCTGCAAAAAAGCTTCCACCCTGCATGAGCGAAGATGAAAAGCGATCGCGAAGGGCGGCGAAACCGCCGGTCTCGATGGTCTGCAGCCAATCCTGCATGAAGGCGGGAAGCGCCGTTACAACCTCGTTGAGCATCCGGTTGAGATCGATCTGTCCGCTCGAAATTCTCTGGTAGAGACCGGTCCCCTCCTGAATGAGCGAAGCCAGGATGGCCAGACCCGGCAGGATGACGAGGCAAAGGCAGATCAGCACGGAGAGGACGGCTGCACTATTGCGCCGTCCACCAAGCACGGCTTCCAGCTTCACATAGAGCGGGAAGAAGATGATGGCGAAGACCACCGCCCAGAAAACCGCAGAATAGAATGGGATGAGGATTGCGATGAATGCCAGCGTCACAAGGACAAGCAGGATATAAAAGCTGACACGTTGAACCACGAATATCCCATCCTGCATCTGAACGTTTTTTCGCAGACAGAGATAACGCGCAAAAACCATCCGTCTACAGAGTTTACTCTGCAGACGGATCGCTCACAGGTCTTTTACTTTTCTACAGCCGCAACGATTGCGGCCATCGTCAGGCCTGAGTGTAGGCCGTCTTCACCACGGTGAAGAATTCGGCGGCATATTTGCCCTGCTCGCGCGGGCCGAAAGATGAGGCTTTTCGCCCACCGAAAGGAACGTGGAAATCGACACCCGCCGTCGGCAGGTTGACCATCACCATGCCGGCTTCCGAGTTGCGCTTGAAATGCGTCGCATATTTCAGGCTTGTCGTCGCAATGCCGGCGGAAAGGCCGAAAGGCGTATCGTTGGCCGTAGCCAGCGCCTCGTCGTAGTCCTTGACACGAATGACGCTGACGACCGGGCCAAAGATTTCCTCGCGGCTGATGCGCATCTGGTTGGTCGCTTCGGTAAACAGCGCCGGCTGCAGGAAGAAACCGGGCGTGTCGCGCTCCAGGCGCTCACCGCCGAAAGCGATCTTGGCGCCTTCCTTGACGCCGATCTCGATATAGTCGGTGTCCTGCTTCAACTGGCGCATGTCGACGACCGGTCCTACATGGGTTTCAGGCCTCAGCGCATGTCCGACCTGAATGCCCTTCATCCGTTCGGTCAGCGCCGCAACGAACTTATCATGGATGCCTTCGGTGACGATCAGGCGGGAAGACGCCGTGCAGCGCTGGCCGGTGGAGAAGAAGCCCGAATTTGCCGCAGCTTCCACGGCGACACCCAGATCGGCATCGTCGAGAACGATCATCGGGTTCTTGCCGCCCATTTCCAGCTGGAACTTGCGGTTATGCTCGATCGAAGCTGCCGCCACACGCTTGCCCGTGCCCGTCGAGCCGGTGAAGGTGATGCCGGCAATGTCCGGGCTGTCGAGCATCGTCTGGCCGACAACCGAACCCGGTCCCATGACCAAATTGAGCACGCTTTTCGGAAGGCCGGCGCGGTGCAGGATATCGACGATTGCCCAGGAGCAGCCGGGCACGAGTTCCGCCGGCTTGAAGACCACCGTATTGCCGTAGCAGAGCGCCGGCGCGATCTTCCAGGCCGGAATGGCAATCGGAAAATTCCAGGGCGTGATAATGCCGATAACGCCGAGTGGTTCGCGGGTGATCTCGACACCGATACCAGGTCTTGCCGATGGCAGGACTTCGCCCGCCAGCCTCAGCGTCTCGCCGGCAAAGAAATCGAAGATCTGCGCCGCACGGGTGACTTCGCCGATACCTTCGGCCAGCGTCTTGCCTTCCTCGCGGGAAAGAAGCGTGCCGAGTTCCTGCTTGCGCGCCAGAATTTCATCAGCAGTCTTTTTCAGGATCGCGTGTCGCTCAAGAATACCGGACCGGGACCATGCGGGAAAAGCAGCCTTTGCCGCGGCGATCGCCTGTTTGACGTCATCCGCCGTCGCCTGCGCATAAAGCCCGACAATGTCATTGGTATCGGACGGATTGACGTTTTCCGAGCCGGTGCTGCCGACCCATTCGCCGGCAATGAGATTTTGATGAATGGTCATGCTGTTTCCTTCCCAAGCGGCTTTTAATCAAGCGGATATGGCCGCGACATATGAATGGAGGGCATCCTTGATGCGATGTTATCAGTTGTCGTCGGGATGACCAGCGCCGGCAAATGCCCCGCCCTGGTAGACCACCAAGGGATCATTCGGATCCTGCTCGCCGGTCGCAGCCTCGACCTCGGCGCGCCACTTTTCCGAACTGTCCTGCGGCTGCCAGCCGAGAAAATCGGCGTTGCTATTGTCCCACCACGTCGGCTGGTTCGCGGATGCGCCATAAACGATCGTATGCGCGAGTTTCGGGGTAAGAAAGGCCTTTTCGCACAGGGAAACGAAATCCCGATAACTCAGCCAGCTTGCCAGCATGCGCGGATTGAGCGGCCTGTCGAAACAGGAGCCGATCCGCAGCGAAAGAGTCTCCTGCCCGAACTTGTCATAATACATGCTGGCGACAGCCTCGCCGAAAACCTTGGAAACGCCATAGAGTGAATCGGGACGCGGGTAGACCGTGTTGTCGATCTTTTCGTCCTGGCGGTAGTAGCCGACAACATGGTTGGAACTGGCAAACACGATGCGAGGCTTACCCTGATGCCGGGCGGCCTCATAAAGGTTGTAGAGACCGATAATATTGCCCTGAAGAACGATATCGAAGGATCGCTCGACAGATACACCTCCGAGATGGATGACACCGTCCACGCCTTCAAGAAGCTGCAAAACCCCTTGTGCATCGGCTAGATTGCATCTGACGAAGATTTCCTTTGGTCCGAGGTCAGAGACATCACCGAGGTCCGACAACACGACCTTTTCCGCCAACTGCGACAGCAGTGGGCGGATGTTCTGACCGACACCGCCCGCGGCGCCCGTCAGCAACAATTTCTTCAGCATATATCCTCCCCAGGACAGGCATCACCGACACTTTATCGGCGTTGTCATACATGACGGCCAAATAGATACTACAAGTGGGAGGCATGGCGTCAACAAGTTTATCATTGACGCCTTAAATTCATGCAGGAGGCAGCGCCAGACGCCTTACCAGAGGTCGGCGTGGCGATTGACGTCCTTGTAGAGAAGATAGCGGAAACGGCCAGGCCCACCTGCATAACATGCCTGCGGGCAGAAGGACCTCAGCCACATATAGTCCCCGGCCTCGACCTCCACCCAATCCTGGTTGAGGCGATACACCGCCTTGCCTTCGAGAACATAGAGACCGTGTTCCATGATATGGGTCTCCATAAACGGGATGACCGCGCCGGGTTCGAAGGTGACGATGTTCAGGTGCATGTCGTATCGAACATCCGAAGGATCGATGAAACGCGTCGTCGCCCAGCGGCCATCGGTATCCGGCATCGGATCCATGACGCATTCGTCCTCATGCGTGAATATCGCTGGCGGCGCCTCCAGACCTTCCACGACCTTGAATGCCTTGCGCACCCAGTGAAAACGGCATGGCTTGTCGCCTTCGCCGCGAAGGGTCCATTTCGCACCGGCAGGAAGATATGCGAATGATCCCTCGCGCAGGCGATGCGAGGCGCCTTCGAGCTCTATCGTCAGATCGCCGGTGACCACGAATATCGCCGCCGAGGCCCGTATATCCGGTTCCGGCTTATTGCTGCCGCCACCCGGCAGGACCTCGACGATATATTGCGAGAATGTTTCGGCAAAACCGGAAAGTGGACGGCTGATGATCCATGCTCGCGTCTTTTCCCAATGCGGCAGAACGCTGGTGACGATGTCGCTCATCACCGTCTTGGGAATGACCGCATAGGCGGTGGTGAAAACAGCCTTGCTGGAGAGGAGTTGGGTCTGCGGCGGCAATCCGCCGACCGCGCTGAAATACTTGCTGTCAGTCATATCTGTTCCCTGATTATGCTGACCAAGGTTTAAGCGCGCTTCTTCGATTCATCAATCAGCAAACGAAAACCCGTCCTACAGGGTTCAGGTAGCGACGAAGTGCGCGTCGTGGCCGGTAAAGGCGCGTGATAAAAGAGAGATGCTGAAGGGGTAATCTCTCGAACAACAGGAGGAAAACATGGGTGTTCGGGTCAAGGATATCATGACACGGGATGTGGTCACGGTTTCGCCGGAGGCTAAGCTGAAGGAGATCGCGGGGCTTCTGGTCAAGCATTCCGTCAGCTCTGTTCCTGTCTGCGATGAGGCCGGGCAGGTTGTCGGCATCATCAGTGAACGGGATCTGCTTCGTCCTTTCGGCAAAACGATTGCCCAACGCCGGGACTGGTGGATCTCAGCGCTTGCCCAAGGCAATGATCTGGAACCCCAATTCGAGACGTTGATCGGTGTCGACCAGCATCGCGCAACCCTTTTGATGACAAAACCCGTCAAGACCACGACCGAGGAGACGGAACTCGGAGAGCTCGCCGAGACGATGTCGGAGAATGATATAAAGCGCCTGCCCGTTCTTCGCGACGGTCGGCTCGTCGGCATCGTAAGCCGCGCGGACGTGGTTCGTGCGATAGCGGGTCTTTCTGCGATCTAGTTATTTGACGCGATGCGTGCCCCACGTAGACGCTTGATTTCATCGACCAGCCGCTGCGGGTGATAGGGTTGCTCCAGCGGTCCCTGTTCGCATAGATCGCCGGCAACCTGTGCCGTTTTCACCAGGGATTGCGTGAGGATGATCTCGATCGGCCGGCGCATCGCCCGGATAAGCGTGGAGAGATCGAAGCCGGTTCCATCCTGCATTTCGGCATCCGAGACAACGACGTCGACCTGATAGTGGGCAATCGCGATTTTCGCATCTTCGAAACCTGTCGCTTCGATGACGCTGTAACCGCATTCCCGAAGATACCTGGCGATCATGGACCGCTGCAGCGTATCGCTGCTCGCAACCAGGATCGTCTCGGCATCGTCAGCTTGCATCTCTATCAGCCTCCACCACCTTGATCAGGGTCTCGCCGATATTCCAGATCGGCTTGGTCAGCATCAGTTCGTACAAGTGCGGATCGACCGAATGCAGCTCCTGGCTTTCTGACATGATCACAATTTTGATTTCGGGATGGGCCGAACGCACATAGCGCGCCAGATCAAGCCCGTCGGCCTGCCCCGGCATATGGATATCGGTCAGAAGTAGGTCGAAGGTCACACTGTAGCGAAGCAACTCCATGGCCTCGTCGGCGGAAGACACTTCGACAACCTCGCAACCGAGCCGCCGCATATTTTCTGCAGTATCCAGGCGCAGGAGGAATTCATCCTCGGCAATGAGGATGCGTATGGGTGCTTTCTCGGCACCCGCCGCTCCGCAGAAAAATGCAGGTAACATTCCGCCTCGCCCTCACAATCCGGTATCAGAATTCCCCAACCCATCTTTGGTTCCGAGATTTCGATATCACGAATCTTGTCTGAACAGCGCGCCGAACACGGGATCAGTAGGGCACGATCATCGGCCGATCCGTCAACGGATCAGGCATAACCAGAGCTTTCAGGCCGAAAGCCGCCTGCAGGTTTTGGGGGGTGATGACCTCTTCAGGTGTACCTTCCGCCACCAATCCGGTGCCACCAAAAAGAACGAGATGGTCGGAAAACCGTACGGCCAGGTTCAGATCGTGAAGCACCGTCACGACCGTCGTTCCATGGTCACGATTGCGCTTCTGCAACAGAGAAAGAACTTCAAGCTGGTGCGCCAGATCAAGCCATGTCGTCGGCTCATCAAGCAGCAGATAGGGCGTGTTCTGTGCCAGCACGAGCGCGATCCATGCTCGCTGACGCTGGCCGCCTGACAGTTCGTCGATAGGCCGTTCGGCCAGCTCGCCCAAGCCCACCTGCTCGAGCGCCTGTTGGCAAATTCTGGCATCTTCTTCACTCCAGGGCGCAAGCAAACCGCGCCACGGAGTCCTCCCCCGCCTGACGAGGTCGGATACCGTGATGCCTTCCGGCGCCTTTGGCGATTGCGGCAGGATGGAGAGACGGCGCGCAAGGGCACGCGTGTCGATCTTGCTTATATCGTCTCCCGACAGGCGCACCTGGCCAGAAGCCGGTGCGATAAGGCGGGCCAGCGCCTTCAGAAAGGTCGACTTGCCACAGCCGTTCGGGCCGAGGATGGATGTCACTCGGCGATCCGGCACGGCAATCGAGAGCTCGCGGATAACTACACGCTCGCGGTAGCCGAGTGTGAGGGATGAGGTGGTCAGCCCGGTTTCGGTCATACTTCTCCTGCCTCCACTTCCTTCCAGAGCAACCACAGCAGATATGGCGCCCCCATGATCCCGGTCATGACACCGACCGGCAATTGCAATCCCGGGATTGCCGAGCGCGATATGACTTCAGCGAAAACGGTAATCGTCGCTCCCGCTATGGCCGCCGCGGTGAGGCGCGAAGCCGGATGCTTGACACCGGCGATCCGCATGCCGAGCGGTCCGGCCATCATGGCGACGAACGGCACCGGTCCCGCGACGGCCACGCCGACGGCCGCAAGAAGAACTCCGGTGCAGATCAGTCCATACCGCGCTCGCTCGACGCGTGCCCCAAGGCCTGCCGCCAGCTCGTCGCCAAGCTCAAGAAGCGCCATGGCGCGAACCTGCAATGCGAGCACGATCAAGAGCAGCGTACCCAGCCCGAAGACCTGCAGGACATGCCCCCAATTGCGCGCCGACAGGGAGCCGGCAAGCCAGCGCTGGGCGTCAGACGCCTCTTGAGGCGGCATTCGAATCACCAGAAAACTGCTGACCGCCGAGGCAAAAAAACCGATGCCGATGCCGACCAGGATCAATGTCAGCGGTGACTGCTTGCCCCCCCGATGAAACGACATTCCCGCAACCAGCGCGGCTGCGACCAACCCACCGGTTGCGGCAAGGATCGGCAAGGGGATGAGAAGCCCGAAAGCGACGCCTGCAACAACGGCGCAACCTGCGCCGGACATGAAGCCCATCACATCCGGTGCGGCGAGCGGATTGCGCAGAAGTATCTGGAAGATCGTTCCCGAAACACCCAGAACGGCACCAGCGCCAACGGCAGTCATTGTGGAGGGACCACGCAAAACTCTAAGCGTCAGGGAGCCCGGTCCGGTTCCGGTCATCAGCCCGCGCAGCAATTCAGCGGGGGTAATCATGATCTGGCCAACCGTCAGAGAAAGCAGAACCGCAACAACCAGCAGACCGCCGAGCAGGCCCCAGCCCGCCAAGATCTTTTTCCCCGTCCCTGAAGCACTCATGTCAGCGCACCGGGTTTGAGACGGCGAACGACGAAGATGAAGACAGGCGCACCGACGAGCGCCGTCATGATGCCGACGCGGATTTCCGCAGGCGCCACCACCAGCCGGCCGGCCGTATCGGCAAGCAGGATCACAGATCCTCCAAGGACAGCCGAAACCACAAGTTCGCGGCGCAGAACATGCCGGCCGATCCGTCTGGCAAGGGGAGGAACCACGAGACCGACGAAGGCGATCGGCCCTGCCACGGCCACCGCGGCACCGGTCATAAGCATGATCGCCAGAAGAGCTGAAAGCTGTACGGCGCCCGGCTTTGTCCCGAGACCGCGTGCCAACGAAGCCCCCAGTGCGAGTGCTTCGATGCGAGGAGCAATGATCGCCGCAATGGCCGCACCAATCAGCAGTGCAATGAACATTGCTTCGAGCGGGCGCGTATTCGCCTGTGCCAGCGAGCCTGTGACCCAAAAGCGAAAAATCTCGAGTGTTTCGGCACGGGAAAGAATGATCGCCGAAACGAGCGAAAGGAGAAGGGCGTTGATCGCCACCCCTGCCAGCGTCAACCGGATGGGACTGCCTGCTCCGCTTCTTGCGCCACCGACGAGGAAGACGGCGATAGAGGCAATCGCGGCTCCCGGGAAAGCCAGCGCAGCCATCATGCCGCTGTCGGAATAGCCGGTGAGGAGCGCTCCGACGACCACGGCAAACGCTGCACCGGCATTGACACCGAGAAGGCCGGGATCTGCCAGCGGGTTGCGTGTCACGGCCTGCATGATCGTGCCGGCCATTCCAAGACCGGCACCGGCAACGAGGCCGGCCACAAGGCGTGGCATGCGGACAGATCGGATGACGGTATGGGTCGGGTCATTGGCATCGAAGGCAAAAAGGGCATTCCAGACATCTGAAATCCCGGCATCGCGAACCCCGACAACCAGTGTCAGGGCAATCGCGACGAGAAACAGCAGTACAAGCCCGATTGCCGCCTTCAAGGCGCCAGCCCCGCCGCAGTGCTGGAGATAACCGGCGTTTCGGGATCCCCATCGAGAGCCAGAACGATGTCATCCTTCAGGGCATCAAGCGCATAGGGTAAGGAAAGAATGCTGCCGAAGCTCAGTGCCGCCGCCATGACTTCACCGGCAAAAACCTCACGTCCTTCGGAGTGCGCGCGAAGCGTCTTGCGCAACGGCAGGGCCTGAATATCCGGTGCCTTGTCAGAGGTGGATACCCAGATCAGCAGGTCAGCATCCAGAGGAGCGAGATCCTCGGGCGAAAGACGAGCGTAAAACCCTTGCGTCTCCGAAAGCGACAGGATTTTTTGCGTCGGCTTGAAACCGAGTTCGGCGAGGAAAGTCGCCCGGGTATCGGTTCCGATGAAAGCGCCGGTCTCACCGCCGAAATTATAGGCGCAAACTGCCGTCATGCCCTTCCAGTCAGGATGCGCATCCCGCACGGCCTGAAACTTCGCTTCCACGTCTGCAATACGTTTTTCTGCAAGTTCCGCTTTACCGACAGCCTGGCCGATCATTCGGGTCAGATCATCCCAGCCCATGCCATAGGCGGCTTTATCTTTCGGTTGCATCAGCACCGGCGCTATCTGGGACAGGACGTCATATTCATCCTTCGAAATACCTGATCCCACGGCAACGATGAGATCGGGCTGCAGGCCAGCCACGACTTCCATCGAGACCTCGCCGGAAATCAGCTGAGGCTTGGCATCTCCGAGATGGGATTGCGCCCATGGCCAGACACCGTAAGGCTGGTTGCCGAACCACTGCCTGATCCCGACAGGTGCGATATCGAGCGCCAGAAGCGCATCATGAACGTTGTAACCCAGTGAAACGACGCGCTCGGCCGGTTTTGCAAGTACCGTCTCGCCATAGACGTGATCGAAACGCAGTTCTTCGCCGGCGGCAAACGCACTGCGCCCAAAAGATAAAAACGGATCCAGGCCTGCACTTACGGCAACCGCTCCGGATACCCCCGCGGCCATGCGCACGAGAAGCTCGCGGCGTTTCATGCCATTACAGGCATCCGCCATGCTTTCGCCCGAACCGACCTTTCGCATCGCTTTTCCAATCATGATCTGCAGCGACCTGATCGCTTCTCACGGCGCAGGGCACCGGGATCAAATCGCAAAAACAAAGACAATCCTCGACTGCGCCGAGGAATGCCTGAACTTGAGCCGATTTACCAGGTATATTTCAACGTACCCAAAACCTTGCGGCGATCGCCGTAGAAGGCCGACATGCTGGTCGTATCGACATCACTGATGAATTCCTTGTCAAAAAGGTTCGTTGCATTGACCGACAACGCAACATTCTCGGTGACCTGGTATTTCACGGCGGCATCAATCAGCGTCCGCGATGGAAGCTTGACCGTATTTTCATTGTCCGCATAAATCCCGCCGACAAAACGCGCGCCCACACCCAGTGTCAGGTCACCGAGCGTGCCATTCCCGGGGATTGTATAGTTGGCCCAAAGCGATGCCACATGTTCCGGAACCGTTTCGGGGCGGTTGCCGATGATGGCAGAGTTAAGGTCGTTGTCGATCTTGGCATCCCAATAGGAATAGCCCGCGATAAGGTCGAGACGATCGGAAAGAGCGATCTTGCTTTCGAACTCGACACCGCGAACCCTGGTCTTGCCGATCTGGAGGACCTGAAAGGTACCGTCGAGGTTATATTGGTATTGCGGAACGTTGGTTTGGGAGAGATCGAACAAGGCGACCGTAAAGAGCGCGTCCATACCTTCAGGCTGATACTTGACTCCAACCTCATACTGCTTGCCCTCTTGCGGCTGAGGCATACCAACAAATCTGGAACGATCAGCCCCCACCGGAAGGAACGATTCCATATAGCTTGCGTAGAATGACAGCTCGTTCGTCGCTTTGTATGTCAAACCGGCCCGTGTCGTGAAAGCCTCGTCAACGGCATCTACGCCACTGCTCTCCGTATCGACATGGTCGTAACGACCGCCAAGGGTAAGTATCCACTGGTCATCCAGCGTCAGCTCTTCCTGGAGATAAACGCTTTTGGCAGTTTGCGTCGAATCGGTAACAGTTTTCGCCGGAAGTGTTATGCAAGCGCGGCCGCAATAAATCGGATTGAAGGGATCGATCGGGCCAGCCGAACCAAACGCGGACGCCTCCCGCAGCTTATCGTGCTCATAGCTGAAGCCAAAAAGCGTACGGCTGTCGAAACGATCGAAATTTGCATCGTACTGGAACTGGTTATCGATATCGATGCGCTGGTTGCTGCCATCTACGTCGAAAGCGGCACGATCATCCGTAAACACAGGCGTAGCAGTGTAAACCTGCTGATAGACCATATCGAGGTCGGTGTAGCGCGCGTTCTGACGGAACTCCAAGCCGTTGCCGAAATCATGGCGGAACTCGTAGCCGATGTTCCGCTCGATGGTGTCCATGTTGTCGAAATCGGGCTCTGCGAGAAAGGTATCGGAATCGATTCCAGAAAGATACGGAATGCTGTGTGCAGTGCTGCCATCACGCTTGCTGTAGCTCATCAGCAGCGTGAAGTCCGTATCCGCGGAGGGGCTGAATGTCAGCGCCGGTGCGATATAAACGCGGCCATCATCGCTATATTCGATGCCTTGCTTGGCATCCTGCCACTTTGCGGTAAGCCGATAGGACCACAGCCCGTCAGGATCGATCGGACCGCCGAAATCGGTTCCTGTCTCGATATGATCCTCGCCGAATGTCGTGTAGATCTCACCGAACTTATAGTCTTGCGGCCGTTTGGTGACGGCGTTGACGATACCGCCAGGGGAGGAAAGGCCGAACAGGGTCGAGTTCGAACCCTTCAATACCTCAAGACGCTGGAGGCCGTAAGGCTCCATGCGGCTGCCGGTGAAGTTGCTCACGCGCAGCGGCAAGCCATCGCGGTAAGTGCTGTTCGATGCATAAAAGCCTCGAATCATATAGTGATCGTATCGGTTATCCGACCCGTAGACGTCCGTAGAGACGCCCGGCGTATAGGAAAGCGCCTCATCGAGGTTTGTTACACCACGCTCTTCCAGTTCTTCTTCGGTCACGATTGAGACAGAAGCCGGGGCATCAAGGACCGGCGTGTCGGTTTTGCTGGCCGCCCGTGTGTTCTTCGCAACGATCGTCGAATCGGGACCAACCGGAGAGCCGTCTGCCTTCAGGGTGATCGGCTTCAGCGTGGTGCCAGCATCAGCCCCATCGGCATCCTGCGCATGAGCGTGAAGCGGCAAGATAACGGCACAGCTGGACAACAGGACAAGCAAACGATTGCGACCGCCGGCCTTCTTCACAGCCGAATTAAAAACATTAGCGCGAAACATCAAAATGCCCCCTGAGTAAACACTAACCAAATCAAGGACTTAACGGCCGCAAACAGCGGCACCCAAACATGATTTACTAACTCAGGAATTATCGATCACATAAAAGTGTGTCAATGCGCTCTATGCGCCCTCCCCATCTTTCAAATGTTACTGCGTCAGAAATGCCGCACATTTGGCAGCCTCGCTTTAGGCTCGTCGTTTGACGCTCCCCCTTGCAAGTTCCGTAGGAAGTGATCTATCAGGAGCAAGACAGGGGTGCTCCGTAATGCCGGGGTTGAGATTCGGTCGCCATGACCGTGGACCCTTAAGCTGATCTGGATAATGCCAGCGGAGCGAGGTGTAAGATGTTTTCCGGCGCGCAGATTTCCCTTTACCCGATGTCCGACGATTTCGTTGACGTCATTATGGGCGCCTTGTCCGCGCTCGATCCCTATCGGGATCAATTGAGGATCGAGACGGACGATATCTCTACGCTTCTTGTCGGGACACCCGATGTCGTCCTTTCCGCGATGCGTGATCTCTTCGTCGCAGCAACCAAGTCCGGCAAGCATTGCGTCATGCATGCGACGCTGTCGCGCGGCTGCCCGGGCGAGCCGGATGATCCGATCTGCCATGTACCCGAGATGACCGGACCATTGGCGCCGCTCGACGAACGCAAGGCGCAAGCATTGGCCGCCGTCTCGTCCATTCCGCTTGCCGGTCAGCCGACTGCGGCGCAGTTTTCTCTCTATACGCTCGGTATCGGCCAGCATATGGATGAGATTTACGGCTGCATCGACTTCATCAAATCGTCAGGTGTGTTCGACCGGTCGAAGAATTTCTGCACAAAGCTGCGTGGCGATGCTGCTCCGGTTTTTGCAACGGTTGGCGAAGCTTTTGTCCGTTTCGGGCCACCGCAAGGTCATGTGACCATCGATCTGACCGTTTCTGCCAATAGCCCCACCGCCATCTAACGCCTTCACGGACAATCTGATGTCGTCGAGCGTTTTCCGCATGCGCAGCCGTATGCTTCGCGATTATCTCGTCCGGGCACTGCCGGCTCTCATCGCTACGTTTATCCTGCTGCTCGCTTGGGAGATCTATTGCCGCTCGTCCGGTATATCCGAGACGACCCTGCCGTCACCGTCCCGGGTGATTTTTCAGGCCTGGCTCAATCGTGAGGCCTTGTGGATCAATACCGTGCCGACGCTTCGGGCAACCTTGCTGGGCTTTTCGCTATCACTCGTTTTGGCGTTCTTGCTTTCGGTCGTGATCGATTTTTCCGCTCTGATGCGGCAAGCACTCTTTCCCATCTTCATCGCCAGCCAGACCCTGCCGCTTGTCGCAATCGCGCCACTGGTCGTGTTGTGGTTCGGCTTTGGGCTGGTGCCCAAAATCCTGCTCGTGGCGCTCGTCACATTCTTTCCCATGCTCGTCGCGCTGGCCGAAGGTTATGCCTCGACGGAAAGGGAAGTCGAGGATCTGCTTTCCTCCATGGGGGCGTCTCGCTGGAAGCGCTTCCGGCTTGCCCGCCTGCCGTCTGCCCTTCCCTATTTCTTTGCCGGACTGCGTATATCGGTCACCTATGCCGTGGTTGCCGCCATCTTCGCCGAATATGCCGGGGCGGCCCGAGGGCTCGGCATCTACATGCTCAATGCCAAGAACAATTTCCGGCCTGACCTCGTCCTCGCGGCGGTCCTCGTCAGCTCGCTTCTGACCTTGCTTCTCTTCAGCGCCACATGGGCCGTACAGCGGCTGGCTGCTCCCTGGATCGACAACTCGCCAGGGAGGGGCACATGACGGAGCCGCTGCTTTCCCTCGACGGGATCTCGCTGAATTATGGTGAGATCGATGTGCTTCGGGATCTCACGTTGGATGTTATGGCGGGCGAGTTCGTCTCGATATTAGGCCCGTCAGGAGCGGGAAAATCGACCATATTCAAGCTTCTCACCGGCGCGGCAAATGCCGATAGCGGAGAGATCCGCTTTGCCGGCAGACCGCTTGCGCCGAACGAACGCCCCTTTGCCTTCATGCCGCAACGCGATGCGCTGATGCCCTGGCGGCGGATCCTGGATAACACAACACTTGGCCTTGAAGTGCAGGGAGTGCCGCGCAAGGAGGCCCGAAAGCGGGTCGAGCCGCTGTTTGAAGAATTCGGCCTTAGTGGTTTCGAGCGACATTATCCCCGTGCGCTTTCTGGTGGCATGCGCCAGCGCGCGGCGCTCCTGCGCACCGTCGTTCAGGATCGCCCCGTTCTGCTGCTCGACGAACCGTTCGGAGCCCTTGATGCGCTGACGCGAAATCAAATGCAGATCTGGCTGGAAGCCATGTGGCTCAAACATCGCTGGACCATCATTCTGATCACTCATGACGTCCGGGAAGCCGTGATGCTTTCCGACAGGATCCATCTGCTTTCACCACGGCCGGCAAGCGTGGAACAAACGATTACGGTCCCTTTGCCGCGCCCGCGCTTCAGCAATCCGTCTACCCGTGTCGAAGCCGCGACTATTGAAACCTCGATACTCGATTTTCTTCTCTCTCCGCAGAGCCAGAAACAGGAAAGACCGCAGCCATGAGCCAAATACTGCTGAGCCGACGCGCCATGCTCGCGGCACTCGCCGCCCTCGCAGTGCCGGCGCTGCCTGCCCGATCACAGGCCGCATCCAGGGTGTCAGTCGCTCTCGACTGGACCCCGAACACCAATCACATCGGTCTGTTTGTTGCCCGTGACAAAGGTTTTTACGAGGAAGCTGGCATCGACGTCGAAATCCTTCCCTATACGGATACGTCAGCCGGAACGCTGGTCGCCAATCATGTGGCCGATTTCGGCATTCTCGGCTCGATCGCCCTTCTCACCCAGCGCACGGCAGGTGCGGATCTCGTCGCCACCTACGCCATTGTTCAAACCGAAACAGGCCGGCTGGTCTTCAAGGGTGGGCGCTCAGACATCACTCGCCCGAAGGATCTGGATGGCAAGACTTATGGCGGTTTCGGCTCTGCATGGGAAAACGCGCTGATATCCTCGATCATCCGTCATGATGGAGGTAGCGGGGAGTTCGAGACCATTACCCTCGGCACCTCCGCATATCAGGCGCTCGAAAATGGCGCTGTCGATTTCACCCTGGAAGTCTATACTTGGGAAGGGGTGAAGGCTGAGCTGGAAGGCTTGAAGCAGGGCGCGTTCCGTTATGCCGATTTCGGTGTGCCGGATGAGCACACAACCCTTATCGCCTCCAGCCGCAAATTTCTCGAGGCCAATCCAAAAGAAGCCGCTGCCTTTCTTCAGGCAACGCGAAAAGGCTATCGGTTCGCCATAGAAAATCCCGAAGAGGCCACCGATCTGCTGATTGCCGCCAACAAGGATGCCTTGACCGACCGCGCGCTCATCCGCGCCTCGCTCGGGGCCCTGATCGAAGGCAAATATCTCGCGAGCGCCGAGGGCGTGATTGGCACGATTGATCCGGCTAAATTCGAAGCGATCGGCGCATACGCCTATCACGCTGGTATTCTCAAGGCTTCCGGCGGCAAACCTCTCGAAGCACAGCCGAATTTCGCCAGCTATTACACCAACGACCTCCTGGCTACCGACTAAGATGGTCCATGCCACGTCCCATAAGTTCATCCTCGGCGACAGCTTCTACAAGGAAGTCCAGAACGGTTCGGACCCGCAACGGCAAGTTACGGCGTGACGCATAGACTACGGTAATCGGCAGGCGGGATGGCGGATAGTTCGGCAGCAGATGGATAAGCCGACCCTTCCGGATATCGTCAACGGCCAGGATGTGAGAGAGGACCGCCAATCCGCCACCGGCGAGCGCCGCACGATGTACGGCGACCGCATTGTTGAAGGTCATCCGTGGCGCGACCTTGATCTTCTCGACATCGCAGCCATTCAGGAAGCTCCAGAACCGCCCCTCGCCACCGCGATTGTAGCAGATATTGTCGTGATCGCAGATATCCTCCAGACAGGTCGGGAGATTTCGCCCGGCAAGATAATCCGGTGCTGCAACAAGATAGGCCGTTGTCCAGCCGATCCGGCGACAGATCAGGCTGTTGTCCGAGACATCTCCCAGCCGCACTTCAAGGTCTATCCCCTCTCCGACCAGATCAGACGGCTGCTCCCGGAAAAGCATATCGACCGACAATCCGGGATGTCTCGTGAGAAAGTTCGGCAATCGATCACTGATATAGAGACCGAGAGGCGCCGGCAGGCAGACCTTCACTTTGCCCGCAGCGACGATACCATCCGGCAACGTGGTTTCTCCCAGCGCCTCGATGGCATCGATGACTTTGTGCGCCATCGGAATCATCTGTTCACCCTCGACGGTCAATGAAAGCGCGTTGGTCGAGCGGTGAAACAGCCGTGTGCTGTAATGCTCTTCAAGTGCCGATACCTGTCGGGAGACCGCAGGTTGGGTCAGGCCGAGATCCAGTGCAGCCGCGGAAAATGATCCTGTCTCAGCGACCCGCAAGAATGTTCGCAATGCCGAAGCGATGTCCATGCCGATCCCCCACATAGCCCATGTCGTTTTGAATAAGCGTTATGCCGAAAACTTAGACCGGTTTTGATTGCGCGTCCAGCTATTACGGATATTTTATATCCATAAGGATATTTAAGATCCTTAATTAAGGAGAAAGCAATGACACAGCGACTGAACTACGCCACCCAGTCCCCCGAATTCTTCAAGAAAATGTCCGAGCTCAGCATGTCGCTGAAGGACAGCGTGATCGAACAGGCGATCCGGGATCTCGTCAATATTCGCGCTTCTCAGATCAACGGCTGCGCCTTCTGCCTCGACATGCATGTCAAGGAAGCCAAGATCCATGGCGAGAAAGAACTCCGCCTTTATCATGTCGCCATCTGGCGGGAATCGAACTTGTTTGCCCCCCGCGAGCGCGCGGCTCTCGCCTGGACCGAAGCTGTTACCGAATTGCCGGAAGGCGGCGTACCCGACGAACTTTATGAGCGCGTCCGAGGTCAACTGTCGGAAAAGGAGATCTCCGATCTGACTTTCTCGATCATGACCATCAATGCTTGGAACCGCGCCAGCATCGCATTCAAGGTCGTGCCCGGATCGGCAGACAAGCTCTACGGGCTGGAAAAGGCAGGCCTCAACTGAGGCCCAGCCAACACCCGCATCTATCGATAACCACAGGATGTCAGCATCGCTGGCGGAGGGACTATCATGAAGATCGTCATAATAGGCGGAACTGGTCTGATTGGTTCGAAGACCACCGAGCGTCTGCGGGCCAGAGGCCATGACGTGATTGCAGCCTCGCCCAATACGGGCGTCAACACGATCACCGGCGAGGGACTGGCCGACGCACTGAATGGAGCCGAGGTTGTTCTCGACCTCGCCAATTCTCCGTCATTCGAGGACAGCGCGGTGATGGAGTTCTTCGAAACTTCCGGCCGCAATCTGCTCGCCGCCGAAGAAACTGCCGGCGTCAGGCATCATATCGCACTCTCTGTAGTTGGCACCGAGCGTCTCCAGGAAAGCGGATATTTCCGGGCCAAGCTGGCTCAGGAGAGACTGATCCGAGAAAGTGGCATTCCGTACACCATCGTTCACTCTACGCAGTTCATGGAGTTTCTCGCCGGCATCGCCCAGTCCGGCATGGTCGATGGCAAGGTGCATCTCTCTCCGGCCTTCGTACAGCCGATTGCTTCCGACGATGTCGCTGATGCCGTGGCCGATGTGGCGCTTGGCAAACCGGTGAACGGAGTGATCGAAATCGCAGGCCCTGAACGTTTCCGGCTCAACGAACTGGTTGCGCGATACCTGAAGGCGACCGGCGACCCCCGCGAGGTCGTCGCAGATCCGGACGCGAAATATTTCGGTGCGCGCCTGGAAGACGGATCTCTCGTTACCGACGACGCCTCGCGCCTCGGAAAACTGGGCTTCGAGCAATGGTTCCCCACATCGTCGCGCAAGTAGGCGCGGCTTTTGCCTCAATAAAGGATAACCACAATGTTCAGAAAAATCTTATGCGCATTTGCAATCGCAACCCTTGGCGTCAGTAGCGCCGTGGCGCATGACACAACCGGCGGCGCCAAGGTCACGTTAGTCTATGAGCACGAGCTACCAAATGTGCCCGGGAAAAGCCTCAAGGGCGTGCTCGTCGAATACGGACCTGGTGGCTATTCGGACGCCCATACGCATCCCGACAGCGCCTTTATCTATGCCACCGTGCTGGAAGGATCCATTCTCAGTCAGGTCAACGACGGCCCGGTCAAGGAATACAAGGAAGGAGAGAATTTCTCCGAATTTCCCGGCGATCGCCACGGCGTGAGCAAGAACGGCAGCGATACGAAACCAGCCAGACTGCTTGCGGTCTTCGTTGTCGATAGCAATCAGAAAGATCTGACCTTCCCAATCAAAAACTAGGTCGTGTTCGGAGTCAGATGCGCCGGCATCTGGCTCCGTTACCTCATCGGTTTCAGGATGCCAGATATGCTCGACACCATTTCCTCAACCACATTTGCGATCGTCAATGCCCTTGGGATAATTGGCATTCTCGTTTGGCATATCCAGGGCAAAGCACGACCAACAGCGCGCCTTATCGTCCAGATCCTGTTCTTTGCTTCGATGACGACTGCTCTTCTTTCGGCCAACATCCTTCCTCATCGTGTAACCGCCGGCGAGGCAAACGGAATTCCAGCCTATCTCGGCACATCCGCAAGAATCCTCTGGTGGGTGCATCTGGCCTGGGCGACGATCGGATTTGTTCGACTTTACATCGTCCTCGATCGTCGGCCTCAGGAGGCAAGGCTGATCCAGGACCTGATCGTCGCCGGGGTCTATCTCGGAGTGGCGCTCTCGATCACAGGTTTCGTCTTCAGCGCCCCGATCGGGACACTCGTCGCAACCTCAGGCGTCGTCGCCATCATCCTCGGCCTGGCATTGCAGAATACGCTGGGGGACGTCTTTTCCGGCATTGCGCTGACTCTCGGCCGCCCCTTTACAATAGGAGACTGGATACAGTTGGCCGATGGAACGGAGGGGCGCATCGTGCAGAACGACTGGCGTTCTACACAGCTCCTGACACCGGCCAATAACATTGTCGTTCTTCCCAACAGTGCCTTGGCAAAGGTCAGCCTGACCAATTTTACCCGTCCGGACGAAACACATCTCGTCACGCTTTTCATGCGCATTGCAATAGACCGGCAGCCGTTCATCGTTGAAGCCGTCTTGAAGGCAGCATTGGACGAGTGTCAGCGTATAGTTCAGACACCCAAACCTATCGTCGCGTTCAAGGGCATTGATGCGATCGCGATCGATGTGGAATTCCAGTTCCGCGTCGCCAGTCCGGCCAATAGAACCCCGGCACGCAACGAGGTCATCGATGTCGTAAGCCGGCATTGTGCCGCCAATGGCCTCAGACTGGCGATGCCGGCACATGCCTATCTCATCGTGCCGACCACTGATGGCGACAAGGAGAGGACGGTCGCCCCGCTACCCCGCGCGCTTGAGCACCCACTCGAAAGTGCCTGACCAGATCGTCGGATCGACCTCGGCTTCCAGGGTTTGGACCAGATCGGCAAACGTGACCTTGCGAAGCGCAGATCGCCACGCCTCGTCCGCCTCCCACATGACCCTCGCAACGGCACAGGGGCCGCTTTCACAGAAGCCCTTCGGCCGGCACGGATTGTTCGCGCGGATATTTTGGCACACGAACGTGCGGCCGCCGCCTTCAACGGCCTCAACAACATCCAAAAAGGTAAGCTCATTTGGAGCCTTGGCCAGACGATATCCTCCGGACGGGCCGAGAGTGGTATGAACGAGGCCGGCTTGCGACAGGCTTTGCAAAGCTTTTGAGAGATATTCCTTCGGAAGCCCATGCAGTTCAGCCAAGGCTTTTGTCGAAAGATAACGGCCTTCGGGCAGGCCGGACAGAATGGCGCAACAGTGAAGCGCCCATTCCACTTGGCTTTTCAGGATCATGCAGAATATCCGGCAGAAACTAATTACGGATACATGATATCCCTATTTGGAAGAAGAGTAAATGATCGTTCAACTATATCGAAATCGATCTCGTTGAACGATGTTAAGCCAAAAACTGTGGCTTGAACTATGTTGGACTAAAGGCTGCCCGGAACGCTTCGAGTGCTTTTTCGGGGCTACCATATGCGAAAGCCTCCATGCCGACCGGACCGCAGTAACCCATCTCGATCAGTGCCTTGGCGACACCTGCATAATTGATCTCTCCCGTACCCGGCTCGCACCGCCCCGGCACATCAGCCACCTGCACCTCGCCGATCCACGGGAGGCATTTGCGGCAGGTTTCGATTAGGTTCCCCTCGCCGATCTGCACGTGATAGAGGTCGAGATTGAGCTTCAGGCGCGGGTGATTGACGCTGGACACCAAAGCCAGCGTATCCTCGGCCCGGCCAAACGGCGTGCCCGGATGATCAACGGGAAGATTGAGGTTTTCGAGCGTGTAGACCACACCTTCCTCTTCCGCCATGTCGGCAATACGCGTCAGCGTGTCGCGCGCCTTGAGCCACATGTGCCCGCTCACCACTTCGCTCGGGCGAACCGGCAGCCCCCCCTCGCCGAGCCCGGTGCCATGCAGGTTGAGACGTGCTACACCGAGCCGCTTGCCGACCTGGGCGGTCTCGCGTGCCGAACGCAACAACTCGTCAGCGCCCTCGTCATCCGCCAGCCTGCCGGTCAGATAACCGTTCATGATGGAAAATGTCGCTCCCGATTTTTCGAGTGCGGCAAGGTCATGCTCCGGCCAGTTCCAAAGCCCCACTTCGAAACCCATCTCCTTAAGCTTGGCGCAACGCCACTCGATCGGGCGGTCGCGCCAGAGCATTTCCGCGCACGCGGCCAGCGTAAAAGGTTGGTTCATCGTTCAGTTCCTGTGGATGAAAGTTCAGCGCATCAGATGCTCGACCGGCGGCGCGGCGACGAAACGCCATTTGCGCAAAGGCCCGGCCATGACGTTGAGATAATACATTTCGAACCCGTGCGGAGCGCCGCAGGGATGATGGCCGCGCGGTACGCAGACGACATCGCCATCATGAACCGCCATGGTTTCGTTCAGTTGCAGGTCATCGGTATAAACCCGCTGGATACCAAAGCCGTCGGCGGGGTTGAGACGGTGATAATAGGTCTCTTCCAGATAGGTGATGCGCGGAAAGTCGTCCTCGTCATGGCGATGGCTGGGATAGCTCGACCAGTGACCGGCGGGTGTGAACACTTCCGTCACCAGCAGGCTGTCGCAATAATCCTCGTTTTCCATGGCGATATTGTTGATGTAGCGGGTATTGGTGCCCTCACCGCGCTGTGTGAGGGTTATGCCCTCAGGACCGATACGGCGCGCTTCGTGCCCGCTTTTACCCGGAGCCGTGCAGACGGCGATGACGCAATCGGTTTCCGCAACCGCCTGCCACTCGCTGCCATTCGGCAAATAAAGGCAATGAGGCGGCGATTTTTCGAAAACGCTTATGCGCTCGCCAAGCACGCCCCAATCCTTGCCGCCGCCTTCCAGTTTCGCCTTTCCTTCAACCATGACCAGAATGACCTCACGATCGCCGATCGCTTCCGCCGCCGTCTCACCTTTTCGAAGTTTGTAGAGCGAGAAGCCGACGTAACGCCACCCGGCCGAAGCCGGTGTGATCTCGTGAACCTTGCCGTGATTCCCGAACGGGCGGTGAAGAAGGTTTGGCATCTGGAACTCCTGCTATGTGCTCAGACGAGACGGGCTTTTGCGGCAGCGGCTTTCAGGGTCTTCAGACCGAGCGACTGATACTGGAAGGGATTGCGGACATCAGGGTCCTGCTCCGCCTCGATGACGATCCAGCCATCGTAACCAGCGCCCTTGAGAAGCTTCAGAAGCGGCTCGAAATCCACTCCGCCTTCTGCGTCTCCCGGCACGGTGAAGACACCGGCGCGCACGCCATCCATGAATGAAAGGCCTTCTTCACGTACCTGCCGCATGACGGCGGGACGCACGTTCTTGGCGTGGAAATGGCTGACGCGATCAATATATCTTGCAAGCACGGGCGTCGGATCACCGCCATTTGCGCCGAAATAGCAATGACCGGCATCGAATAGCAGCCGTGTCTCAGGCCCCGTCGCCGCCATGAAGGCGTCGATCTCTTCCGGGGTTTCCACCACGGTTCCCATATGATGGTGGTAGACGAGCTTGATGCCCTGGCTTGCGGTAAAGGCAGCCAGTTCCTCGACCTTCGCGCCAAAAGCCTCCATCTCGGCATCGGACAAAACAGGGCTTTCAGACAGCGGCTTTTGCAAGCCCTGCACGCTGTTCGATGTTTCGCAGGCGATGCAGACCGTGCATCCATTATGCTTGAGCCTGTCGAGATGCGGCTGGATGGCCTTTTTCTCGTCTTCCACCGATTGCTTCAGCAGGTTGAGCGAATACCAGCCGGAAATGAAAGCCAGACCATAGGAGCCGAGCAGTTCCTTCAATGCCTGCGGGTCGGCTGGCCAACGGTGACCGTTTTCGATACCGTCGAAACCGATCTCGCTTGCCTCTTTCAAAATCTGTTCTGTCGGAATGTTTGCGCCAAGGCTCTGGTCGTCATCATTGGCCCAGGCAATAGGATTGGTGCCGAAGCGTATCATTTCATTTCCCTCAATTGACGGTGTTCTGCTTGGCGGCGCTCGCAAGATAGCCAGCGTAAGCCTGCTTCAATTTTTCGGTGGTTCCGACTTCCGGCACCGCCACGTCCCACCAATGACCGGCATCGCCAAAACCCGGCCCGTCGGTTGGGTCGGTATCGATTACGATGACGGTCGGAATATCGCGGGCACGGGCCGCTGCGATCTGCGCCTCCAGATCAGCAATGTCCTTCGCTTTTACGGCAAAAGCCCCCATCGAACCGGCATGGGCAACAAAATCGATTTCGGGCTGCTGCTCGATATTGCAGTCCTGATAGAGGTTGTTGAAAGCTTCGCCGCCCGTGCCGCGCTGCAGCCGGTTGATGCAGCCGTAACCGCGGTTATCGGTCAACACCACAGTAAACGGCACACGCCGCATGACGGCACTCGCCAGTTCGGAATTGGCCATCATATAGGAGCCATCGCCGACAAAGCAGATCACCTCGCGATCCGGCCTTGCCAGTTTCAGCCCCATGGCCCCGGCGATCTCATAGCCCATGCAGGAATAGCCGTATTCCATGTGGTAACCGCCCTGGCTTGGCTGCCAAAGCAGTTTCAATGCGCCCGGCATGGTGCCCGCCGCGCACATGGCGATAGCGTTCTCGCCGGTTGCGCGTTGTACCGCACCAATCACCTGAGCATCGCTTGGCAAACCGGCCCCAGCGGGGGGCGAGCAATGCCGATCGACAGCCGCGAGCCACTCTGCGCGTGAAACGGCATCCGGCGCAGGAGCCTTGTGGCCACCGAGTTTTGCCCCGAGAGCGGCAAGCGCCACCTTGGCATCGGCAACCAGACCGATGGCGCCGTGCTTGTCGGCGTCATAGGCGTGCACATTGATCGATACGATTTTGCGGCCCTTTGCCTCGAACAGGGACCACGAACCGGTGGTGAAATCCTGAAAACGCGTACCGACACCGATCACCAGATCGGCCTTGCGGGCGAGCGCATTGGCCGCCGCCGAACCATCGACACCAGCCGCGCCGAAATTCATCGGATGGCTTTGCGCAAGCGCTGACTTGCCCGCCTGCGTTTCGATAACCGGGATGGCATGACGGGTGGTGAAATCGGCCAGATCCTGCTCGGCACCGCTATAGATGACGCCACCACCGGCAACGATAACCGGGCTTTTCGCGGCCAAAATCAGCTTTGCCACGGCGTCCAGTTCATAGGCGTCGGGTTCCGGGCGACGAATGCGCCAGATTTTCGGTTCGAAAAAGGCTTCCGGCCAGTCATAGGCCTCCACCTGCACATCCTGGCAAAAGGAAAGCGTCACCGGCCCGCAATTGGCGGGGTCGGTCATGACACGAAGCGCACGCGGCAAGGCTGTCAGCAACTGCTCAGGCCGAGTGATGCGGTCGAAATAACGGCTGACCGGCCGTAAGCAGTCATTGGCCGAGACCGTGCCGTCATCGAAATCCTCGACCTGCTGCAAAACCGGATCGGGCCGACGGTTGGCAAAGACATCACCGGGGATCAGCAGCACCGGCAGGCGGTTGACATGCGCCAGCGCTGCCGCCGTTACCATGTTGGTGGCACCCGGCCCGATGGATGAGGTGACCGCCTGCACACGGCGGCGCTTCTTTGCCTTGGCGTAAGCGATGGCTGCATGTGCCATGGTCTGTTCATTCTGGCCGCGCCATGTCGGCAGGCCATTGCCCGCCTTCTGCAATGCCTCACCAAGGCCCGCGACATTGCCGTGGCCGAAAATCGCCCAGACGCCATCGACAAAACGGTCGCCCTCTTCGGTCAACTGCAATGAAAGCCACTTCACCATGGCCTGCGCGGCCGTCATTCTTACCGTGTTCATGCTGCTTTTTCCCCTGCCTTCGTGCGGGCCGCGTCCCAAATGGCGCAAAGACGCTCGTAGCGTTCCGCCATGTCCTCGACGGCCTGCAAATCCGTGACTTCACCGCCAAGCCAGCGGCGCGCGGCATCGCCAAAAATCGTGCGGCCAACGGCAAAGCCCTTGACCAGATCGAATTGAGCGGCGACCTCAAAGCTTGCGGAAAGTTCCGCTTCCGGCGCATCGAGACCGAGCACGACAATGCCGCGCGTGTGGCGGTCATGCGCCTCAATGGCGGCAATGGCGTTTTGCCATGCAGCCGTGGTTTTCATCGGCTCCAGCTTCCACCAGTCGGGATAGATCCCGGCGGCGTAAAACTGATGGATCAGCGTCGCGACCGTCTGCTCGTCGGTTTCTCCGACCTTGGAGGGAATGATTTCCAGCAGGAATTCCAGCCGATTGCGCCGCGCTGCCTCGAACAGCCGCTTGACGGTCGTTTCCTGCTCGCGCCTTAGCGCGGAACCATCGTCGGGGTGGCAGAAGCACAAAACCTTGACGACATCCTCACGTGCCCATTCCGACAAGGTGCCGCAATCGCTGCCCAGTTCCGGCTCCAGCGTCAGCGGGCGCGAGGCAGGCCACTCGGCGGGGCGGCCGATCCACAGGCCCGAACCGGAAGCGCGATGCAGCACCGAACGCCCGATGCGGTTGTCGCAGAGGATGCCGTAACCCGGCTTGCCGCCCTGAACCCGAAGCGCCGCCTGCAGGCAAAGCTCCTTGAAGGCCGCGCCTTTCTGCAAAGTGTAACCGGGCATCTGCTCCAGCTGCAAACGATGATCGAAAGCGAAGACCCGCATGGTCGTCCAGTCGCCATCGACACGTCTTTGCCGCGTGGTCGACCAATGCAGTTGTTCCAAATCCGGGTCGTTGCGCAGATCGGGGCGCACGACACCACGTTTCAGGAAAAAATGCAGTTCTTCCCAACTCGGATAGGCAGGCGTGCAGCCATGGCGACTGACGGCAAACGCACCGCAGGCATTGGCGAATTTCAGCGATGTCGGCCAATCCTCACCAGTCATCCAGCCACGCAGCAGTCCCGAAAAGAAACCGTCTCCAGCGCCGAGAACATTAAACACCTCGATCGGAAAACCCTGCCCGCTCTGACCATCATCGAGGCTCGCCGGAATGACACCTTCAAATGCCGTGGCGCCGAGAGGACCGCGCTTGCACACCAACGTGGCGGCGCTGACAGCGCGCACGGCCTTGAGCGCTTCCAGAGTATTCGTCGAGCCACCGGCGATATGGAATTCTTCTTCCGTGCCGACAATCAGATCGAACAGATCCAGCGTCGTTTGCAATTTTGCAGTCACATTGGCGCTTTCGACAAACCGGCTTTCGCCATCACCGTGACCGGCGACACCCCAAAGGTTGGGGCGGTAATCGATATCGAGCGCGGTACGCAGGCCATGCTTGCGTGCCAGCCGCAACGCCTTCAGTACCGCCGCTTCCGTGCGGGTATTGCTGAGATGCGTGCCGGTGACGACGACGGCGCGGGCGGAAGCGATAAAATCCTCATCGATATCGTCTTCGCAGAGCGCCATGTCGGCGCAGTTTTCGCGGTAGAAGATCAGCGGAAATTGCGTGTCATCACGAATGCCAAGAATGACCAGCGCCGTCAGCCGGTCGGGGTCGGTTTTCACGCCCTCAGTCGATACACCCTCACGCTTCAATTGCTCAAGGATGAAGCGCCCCATATGCTCGTTGCCGACCCGGCTGATCAGCGCCGTCTTTAATCCCAACCTTGCGCTACCGCAGGCGATATTGGTGGGGGAGCCGCCGATATATTTCTCGAACGACCCCATATCCTCCAGCCGACCGCCGATCTGCGCGCCGTAAAGATCGACGCCGGCACGACCGATGGTAATCACGTCAAATTTTTTGGTCACATCATTTGCCTTTCCAGACTTATGGCGCGGCCGTTGGAAACCGCCATGGCGTGAATGATCTTTTCGATCTCCAGACCATGGGCGAAATCCGGGCCGCTATTCGGCCCTCCAGCAATAGCAAGCAGCAGGTCGCGCGCCTCGACGACCTTCTGTTCATTGAAGCCGAAATTGTGCCCGGGAGCCGGGCAGAAGGCAGCAAAATCCGGCTGGTCAGGACCAGTCAGATGCCGCACGAAACCGGCCTCACCAATGCGATGAACCCAGAGTTCATTCATGTTTTCCTGATCGAAGACGAGAGTGCCGTCGCTGCCATGCACTTCCCATTGCAGGCGGCATTTTCGGCCGCGCGCGACGCGTGAAGTGGCAAACGAGCCTTGCGCCCCGGAAGCGAAACGCAGCAGCGCCATCGCGCTGTCCTCGTTCTCGACAGCTTTGGGACCGTCCGGTGATGGCCGGGTGGGAACAGCAACTTGGGTCTGGGCGACCAACTCTCTCACCGGCCCCATCAGCGCCAGCATATGGCTCACGAGGTGGCAGCCGAGATCGCCGAGCGCGCCAAGGCCGCCACCTTCGTGAGTCATCCGCCACGACCACGGGAGGAACGGGTCGGCGGAATAATCCTCGTCATAGACACCACGAAATGCGAGCGGCCTGCCGATCACACCATCGCGGATCATCTTTCGCGCTGCCTGAAAGGCAGGGCTCCTGAGGTAATTGTACCCGAGGATCGTTACCTGCGCCGGATGTGCGTCAGCCGATGCCGCCATCGCTTCTGCATCGCCAAGCGTCAGCGCCATCGGTTTTTCCAGCCAGACATGTTTTCCGGCTTTCAGCGCCGCCTCGGCCATGGGTCGGTGCATGCCGTTCGGCGCAGTGATCGACACCACATCCACCTTCGGATCGGTGACCGCTTCCTCCCACCTATCCGTGGAACGGGCAAAACCGAACTGGTTGGCGAACCGTCCTGCACTTTCGGCATTCACATCCGAAAGCAATTCCAGCCGGTGGTGCGCTCCGCCGAACACGGCGGAGACATTGCGCCAAGCCATGGCATGACATTTCCCCATGAAGCCGGTTCCGATCAGGGCGACCCCAAGGGAACGATCGGGAAAAGGGTGAGAGGTTACCATGCCGGATGCCTCATATCGTTCCACCCAGCGAACCTTCGAGCTCCGCCATTTCCTGCCCGCCCGCCATCAGGTCCTGCAGCTGCGCGGCATCGATCTCTCCGCGGGTTGCAGTGCCGAGCGTCTGACCACGGTTGAGAACCGTGAACCGGTCTCCGACCGCCATGGCATGGCGCACATTGTGGGATATGAAAACAACACCCACACCTTGCGAGCGCACGCGGTTGATGGTGGCGAGCACATTGGCTGTCTGGCGCACACCCAGCGCCGATGTCGGCTCATCCAATATCAGCACCTTGGCACCGAAATAGACGGCGCGGGCAATCGCCACCGTCTGCCGTTCGCCGCCAGAAAGCGTGCCGACCGCCTGATCGGGACCACGCAGGTTGATGCCCATCTTGCGCATCTCCGCCATGGTGATCTCATTGGCGGTGTCGAGGTCGAAGCGTTTGAACAGGCCTTTGCCTTTGGTCGGTTCACGCCCCATGAAGAAGTTGCGCGTAACCGACATCAGCGGGATCATTGCCAGATCCTGAAAGACGGTGGCGATGCCCGCCTCCATCGCATCGCGCGGGCTACCGAAGGAAAGCGGCTTGCCTTCGAAGGTGATCGAACCCTCGGTTGGCTTGTGTACGCCCGACATGGTCTTGATGAACGTGGATTTTCCGGCGCCATTATCGCCCAGAAGGCAGTGGCATTCTCCGGCACGCACGTCGAAGGTCACACCGTTGAGCGCAATGACATTGCCATAATGCTTCTTGATTTTTTCCATATGGATGATCGGAGTGGACATGTCTCAGCGCTCCCCGGTCACACGTCGACGGATGACGTTGTTGAAGATGACGGCGAGCAGAAGCATCGCGCCGAGGAAAACCTGAAACCAGTCCTGGTCGAACTTGGTGTAGGTGAGGCCGATCGTGACCATGCCGAAGATGATGGCACCGAAGAATGCGCCGATGGCGGAACCGTAACCGCCTGTCAGAAGGCACCCGCCGATAACGGCGGCGATGATCGCTTCGAACTCCTTCATGAAACCACGGCGCGCATCGGTGGAACCGGCATCGATGACGGTAATGATGGCGACCAGAGCGGCTGCCATTGCCGTCAGCATGAACAGCGAGATCTTTACACGACGAACAGGAACGCCGGAATTCTTGGCGGCAAGAGCGTCACCGCCCGTGGCAAAAATCCAGTTGCCGATAGGCGTGCGCAAGAGGACGTAAGTGGCGATTGCGGCAAAGGCCACGAACCAGAGGATCTCGACTGGAATGCCCGGCACCTTTGGGACGCCCGACTTGAAGCTGTCGACAATGCCTGCTTCTGCAAGCCAGCGCATGACGAAGCCGAATGCATCGCCGGAAAAGATCGGAGCGAGAAAATCGCCTTCGACAGCCTCACGGATTCCGCGCAGCTGGGTGGAGCCACCGGTGAACATTTTCAAACCGACAAGGGCTGCGCCGCGCAGGATAAAGAGACCGGCAAGTGTGACGATGAAGGACGGCAGGCCGGTACGTAGCACGACCATGCCATTGGTGGCTCCGAGTGCCGCAGCGATGGCAAGCGTCAGTGGAATGGCGATGATGAGCGGCATGCCGACATTGACGACGAAGACGCCGAAGACCATGCC
Organism: Neorhizobium sp. UBA3556; assembly: GCA_002376235.1. Lineage (GTDB taxonomy): Bacteria > Pseudomonadota > Alphaproteobacteria > Rhizobiales > Rhizobiaceae > Neorhizobium. The sequence continues at coordinate 70,432 of DFNX01000010.1, forward strand.
CGCAAAGGCAACCATGGAGCCGATCGACAGGTCGAATTCACCGCCGATCATCAGAAGTGCGGCGGCAATGCCGAGGATACCCAGCTGGGCTGCCGGGGTCATGAAGTTCATCACACCCGACAGCGTGAACATGGAGCTGTCTGCGGTGATCATAAAGAAGATCGTGACGAGAACGACGCCCCCGATTGCACCGAGTTCCGGCCGTTTCATAAGTTTTGTTGCGAGGGTTTCAGATTTGATGCGCTCGTCCGCTCGCGCCAGCGTTTCTGCCGCCATTGGCCTGTCTCCTTGATCGTTGGCCGGGCCGCAGCCCTAAGGAGCGGCGGCCCGGAGAGCGATTTTGATTAGCGGATGCCTTTGGACGACAGGTCGATAACCTGTTCTGCCGTTTCCTTGGTCACGAGGTTCGGACCGGAGGCAACGTCCCCACCGGGGATCAGACCATATTGCGCATTCAATGCCAGGAATGAGACCGGCAGATAGCCCTGCAGGTATTGCTGCTGATCGATGGAGAATGCCGCCTTGCCGTCTGCGATATCCTTCAGGAAGCCGGCCGACATGTCGAAGGTGGAGATCAGCACGTCATCGCGGCCGAGCGCCTGTGCGGCCTTCACTGCAGGTTCGCCGACCAGCGACGCGTTGAGCGACAGCACGACATTGACGTCCTTGTCGGACTCAAGAGCAGCGCGAACCTTCGACTCGACTTCCGTCGGGTCATTGGTAGTCGGCAACACCGTCACCTGCTTGCCAAAGCCTTCGGTAAAGCCGGCACAACGCAGGTCGAGCGAGACATTGCCGACTTCCTGGTTGACGCAGATGGCCTTTTTGCCGCCCATTTCCGCTAGCCGCGCACCGGCAACCTTGCCGGCATCGAACTCCGACTGACCGACATGCAACTTAGCGCCGAGCTTATGGGCAACGTCGGAGCCGGAATTCATGGAAATGACCGGAATACCGGCTTCCACGGCGCGCTTGATCGCCGGGCCGAGCGCATCGGCATCCGGGATCGAAACGACCAGCCCATCAGGATCCTGATTGACGGCTGCGTCGATTAGTTGGCCCATCGCCACCATGTCGAAGGTCTCAGGCGAGCGGAACTCGACATTGACGCCGGTATCCTTGGCGGCCTTTTCGGCACCGTTCTTGACCACCGACCAGAACGGATCGTTGGCCTGGCCGTGTGCTACCACGATGATATCCGTGGCGAGCACAGGGCTAGCGGCAGCAACGAGTGCGACCGTTGCTGCTGCTGCAAGCAATTTCTTCATGACTTCCTCCCAGTTGAGTTCAAAAGCGCCACTCCCAGGCGCCCCGTCCATCCGATCATGCGGGACCGGAACCGATAGTCTGCGGCACACTCCCCTGCTCCGCAGCGATCTTTTTGGCGTGCCGGCACAGACCGTCACGCTCGACCCATCAGGCTAATGAAACCGGTTGACCGGATTTCACCGATTGGGTCGCAGCCTCGGCAAGTGCGAGTGCAGCGACGCCATCCTTGAGCGAAACCGGATTGGCTGCCCCATCCAGGATAGCCGCCACAAACGCATTCCACTCTGACGCATAGGCGCGCATATAGCGCTCAAGAAAAAAGAACTCGGGCTTGGCGCTGGTGACGCCCTGTTTGGTTGCTTTGGATACCGTATTTTCCAGCACATTACCGGCAGACAACAGCCCTTCCGAACCAAGGATTTCTACACGCTGGTCATAACCGTAGACGGCTCGACGGCTGTTCTTGATCACGGCGATACGACCATCGGCATAGGTGAGCGTCACCACTGCCGTATCGACATCGCCGGCCTTGCCGATCTCCGGATCGACGATCGAGGTACCGGCGGCATGAACCGTTTTGGGCGCATCACCCATCAAAAAGTTCGCCATGTCGAAATCGTGGATCATCATATCGCGGAACAGTCCTCCGGATACTTTGACATAAGCTACCGGCGGCGGGCCCGGATCGAATGAGGTGATAGAGAGAAGCTCCGGCTTTCCAATCTCACCCGCGGTTATGGAGGCCTTGATCGCAGAAAAGTTCGGATCAAAACGGCGGTTGAAACCGATCATCACGGGCACGCCAGTCCCTTCCACCGAATTGAGGCAGCGCTGCGCCCGCTCCAGCGAAAGATCGACAGGCTTTTCGCACAACACGGCCTTGCCGGCCGCAGTCGCCTTTTCGATAAGGTCCGAATGGGTATCGGTCGAGGTGGCAATCAGCACGGCATCGATTGACGCATCCGCCAGTATTGCCTCCGAACTGATAGCCTTTGCGCCATAAGCATCAGCCAGTGACCGGGCTGCATCCTCGTTTACATCCGACACGGCAACCAGCTGGCTGCGGGCGTGATTGGCAATATTGATGGCATGCACACGGCCAATACGGCCCGCGCCGAGCAATCCGATTTTCAGCACTCTATTCCTCCCAAAAGGCAGCTCCCGACCGCCTTGGAATTGAACATTGCAAGTTTTGCTCCCGCGAGCAATAGCATTTTGCTCCCGCGAGCAAAATTAATTTCAGAGATATCGAAAAAAACGTTATGTATGGCGAGAACCGATGTCTGACGGATGCGGAAGATTGCAATGCCGGACGAGAAGAAGCCCGCTTTTGCGGGAAACATCACCGCCGACGATGTGGCAGCCGAGGCCGGGGTCTCGCGCTGGACGGTTAACCGGGCCTTCCGCAAGGATGCTTCGATCTCTTCAAAGAGCCTGGAAAAAGTGCGGATTGCTGCCGAACGACTGGGTTACGTGCCGGACCTTCGTGCTGCAAGCCTTGCCTCCGACCGCTCTAATCTCGTGGCTTTGCTGATCGACGACTTCGCAAATCCACACAAGCTGGTCATGATGGAGCGGTTGACGCGTATCTTGCGCCGCGAGGGCTGGGATATTCTGCTCGTCAACACGCTGGACCGAGCCGATGCCGGCCATGCGCTTCTCAACGCCAGCCAGCGCCGGGTCGATGCTGTCATTCTTATCGGCATCCAGTTCGACGACGAGGTTTTGGACACGGCGCTGCACGCTCGCCGGTTTCGTAAGCTGATCATCTTCGCGCGCACCTCGCGCAATCCGAATACGATCTCGATTGCGGTAGATGACGTTCATGCGATGAAGGAAATCGCCAATTACGTGCATGAGCGCGGTTTTCGCAGGCCTATGTTTCTGGCGGGCCCGCGTACTTCGTCTGCACATCTGCTGCGCAAGGAGACGTTCGTCGATTACTGGCGCCAACATTTCGGCAGCGAGCCTGAGACCGTTTCCGTGTCGGCTTACGATCCGACCCTTGCTGCGGATATAGTCGAAAACACACTCGCCGGCCGCAACAAGGCGACGCTGCCGGATATCCTCGTCTGCGAAAATGACGCGCTCGCCATCGGCGCCACCGATGTCATCCGTCATAAGCTCGGCCTGCGTATTCCGCAGGACATAGCGATTACCGGTTTCGATGACGTACCACAGGCGGAGGGCGCCAATTATCGCCTCACCACATATCGCCAGCCGCTCACGGATATGGCCGAGTACCTCGTAAAAGTTCTCGGCAGCGAGGAAGATCGGGATTTCGACCGGCTATTCCAGGGAACGCTGATGATCCGCGACAGCGCGTGACGCCGCCCACCTTGCGGCGAACGGCGTCACGATTGATGGTCCTTCAGCTTCAGTGGGCTGCTGCAGTCGTTACCTTGTTCGACAGACTTGGCCACAGGCTGATCGAGCACAGCAGCGAGGCGAACAGCAGCAGAAGCGACAGATAGAAAGTCGGCAGGAAGCCACCCAGCGCAAACGAGACAATCGAGCCGATGACGCTGCCGATGCCGAAGCCGAGGTAGATCAGGCCGTAATTCCGGGCGAGGTTGGCTAGGCCGAAGAAATCACTGACCAGCCCGGGATAGACGGTAATGGTGCCGCCGAACGAGAAGGCGACGCAGGCGACCGCAAAGAAGAACGAGTATTCGTTCAGAGGTACGAAGAGCAGCATTGCCATGCCGGTCAGAGCACAGCCGATGGCTATGCTTATGATGTGAATGCGGGCGATCCTGTCCGAAAGGACGCCAAGAACCAGGCGGCCAAGGAGGTTTGCTGCGGCGATGATGGCGACCGTATCGGCTGCAACCGAACCCGAGAGGCCGACATAACGCTCGCCGACATCCTTTGCGACACCGATCAGGTAGAGGCCGCTCATGCAAACGGCCAGGAACATCAGAGCCAGCAGCCAGTATCTCGGCTGGCGGACAGCCTCGGCCAGCGTGTAATCCTTGGCACCACCGCCGACGGTTTGCGCGCTTGCCTGAGGAGCCTCGCTGATCAAAAGCGCACCACCGACGACCAATGTCAGTGCTGCGATTGCCCAGATGCCAAAAGCGCTCTCCATGCCGAAACGGTTGATCAGTTCCAGGTTCAGATATTTGAAGCCGAGACTGCCGAGACCATAGGCGCCGATTGCAAAGGCCGAAGCCAGCCCCTTACGCTCGGGGAACCACTTGACGCAATTCGACAAGGTCAGGAGGTAGCCTGCACCATCAGCCGCCCCGACGAGGAGGCCGCCATAAATGTAAAGCAGCGTGAGATTGCTTGCGGTCGAGGTGAGATAAAGGCCAAGACCGAGGACGAGGCCTGCTGTGATTGCAACGGTGCGCAGACCGAATTTTTCCTGCAGGCGGCCCGACAATGACGAACCGACGGCGAGCGCCAGGCTTAAGAGACCGAAGGTAAAAGCAACCTGGGTGAGCGGCTCCGACAATTTCGACGATAGCCCCTCGTTGAAAAGGCTCCAAGTGTAGACCGAGCCGAGGCCGAACTGGCACAAAATGGTGCCGACAAGTGTGCAATAACGCTTTGAATTGGAAAGAGCGGTCATCCGCGTTTCCTCCTTTATGAATATGGAGAAAACCTAAGCCGCTCTTTATTACGCCTGTTCGGAAAAGGCGTGAACTGCACGATCCCTGGAATGAACGGTGGTCAGAGCTGCATGAGCTGCTTGAACTCTTTCAGATGAGACCGGCTGACCGGAATTTCGACGTCATCGAAATTGTGCAGTTTGATGACATAGGTCCCGTTGAACCAGGGCGAAATCTCGCGAATTTTGGCCGTATTGATGCACCATGACCGGTGGCAGCGGAAGAATGTATCCGCCGGGAGCTTTTCGGCAAAATCACCGATACTTGTCGGAATGACAAAATGCCCTTTGGCAGTATGGACATAGGTCAGCTTTTCGTCGGCGCGAGCGTAATAGATCAGGTCGGCCGGCAACACGAGGATACTATCCTTGCGGGGAATGTTGACGGTTCGCTTGGCAGGTACAGGTGGTTGATGCGCCAACTCCGGCAGCACTGCCGAGTTAAGCTGGCTTTCAAGCTTTTTCAGCGTGTTGGCAACACGCTGCTCGTTGAATGGTTTGAGAATATAGTCGAAGACTTCCAGCTCGAAGGCCTCTGCGGCATGTTCCTTATAGGCAGTGACGATAACAATCTTTGGTGGATTGGCCTGTTTGTACAGGGTACGCGCCAAGGTCATCCCGTCGATCGACGGAATGTTGATGTCGAGGAACACGACGTCGAGATCGTTCTCCTGCATATAGCGAAGGGCTGCCAGGCCATCCTCCTGCGTGGCGACAACTTCGATGGAACTGTGGCTTTCAATCAGCCATTTCAGTTCGTCACGCGCCAGATATTCGTCCTCGACGATCAGGGCCTTCATGCTGCATCCCCGCTTTCGAGCGGCAGGTCGAAACTGACCGAAGTGCCGGGTTCAAGTCTCTGGATGTTTAGCCCTTTGCCATGGAGCAACTTCAACCGCTCATTCACATTCATCAACCCGATCCGGTCGCGCACAGCCTCGCCATTGGCAACTGCTTTGATCACTTCAGGATCAATGCCTTCACCCGTATCACGAACGATGACACTGACCCGATCGGCCAGGCGTTTAACCGCGATATGAACTTCGCCCGGACGCGGCTGTGACTGGATGCCATGCAGGATGGCGTTCTCAACAAGCGGCTGGAGCGTCAGGCTCGGTATATCGATATTCACATCGTCTATGTCGAAAACGACCGTCAGTTTGGGGCCGAAACGCGCCTGTTCGATCGCCACATAGTCGCGTACCTGCCGCAGTTCGTCCTGAATATCGATCATGCCATCGCTGAGCGACAGGTTCTGGCGCAGATAATCCGCGAGTTTGGCGATAACCTGCCGTGCTTCGTCCGGCCGAAGGCGAACAAGAGACGAGATCGCGTTGAGCGCATTAAAGAGGAAATGCGGATTGATCTTGCTCTGAAGTGCCCGGAATTCCGCCTTAGCCGCCATTTCGCGCAAGGCCTTCACACGCGAAAGCTCTATTTGCGTGGAGATCAGCTGCGACAGGCCAACGCCGAGCTCACGAAGCGAATCAGTAATCATGTCCGGCTTGGTGAAGAAGATCTTCAGCGTGCCGGTGACGAGCCCGTTTTCTCGTAAGGGGACAATCGCAACGGAGTGGAAATCCGCAGCCGGATAGCGCTGCAGATTGTTGTCGACAGTGATGCGGTCGTTGCGGATCGCGTCGGCGGTCAGGTCACTCAGGTGCTTGTGCTTTTGTTCGTCATAATATTCGTGACCCTGGCCGACATAGGCGAGGACCGCATTGCGGTCAGTGATCGCCACCGCGTCTGCCTCAAGGCATTCGTGTATGACCTCGCAAACCTTGGTCAGCGTATCATCCTGCACATTTTGGAAAAATGGCAGAGTACGGTTGGCGATGACAAGTGCGAGCCGCGCCTCATGAGCAGCCGTCAGTTCTTTTTCGTCCTCGATATCCTGAATGCGCTTGATGATCATGCCCGTACACATGGAACCGATGATCATCGGCCACGCAATCTCCGAGACGATGGCGGCGCCGACGCCGGCAGGTGCCAACAGGAGGATGAGAAGCATGGTCAGGCATTCGCAGGCCATGCCTGCAAGGCTGCCGGTCAGCCAAAGCCATCTGCGGCGGCCGCGATAATGGATCGCCGTCGACAACAGGCCGGCGCAGATGCTGCTGATCAGGCAGGCGGTGGCTGACGGGCCGTGGATATCGATCAGAAAACGGTGCAGGCCGGAAATGATGCCGGCAGGGATGCCCACCCAGGGACCAAAGAGAATACCGCCAGACATGATGGCAATGGTGCGAACATTGACCAGCGCGCCCTCGACCGGGATACCCATATAGGTGCCGCCGACAGCAAAGCCGGAAAACAAGGCGGACAGGAAAGCAAGCTCAAGTCCGCTGAGCTTGCCTTTCCAGAGCACGTTCTTGAACAGGCGCGTGCGCCCGAGAAAGAACAATACCATCAGCATCAAAGCTGCGCGTTCGAAAAGAGCGAGTAAAATCATGATGAACCAAAAAACGAGCTGGTTGGCCGAATATCGGCTGCTCTATAAAGCTTCAGGTTATGGATGCCGTAAGATTGTGAACTTTTAGGAATAGATTGAAAACTGCTTGTTCCTGGCCGTAAAGCGCTTGACCTTCGCTCGTCAAGATTTACCGTCGGCCGCGCGCGTCTCAATTGCGCTTCGTCTCCGACACGATCGGGCGGCTATTTTTGCCGGATATGTTGCTCGATGAGGGTTTTCAGCCATAGCTCGTCTTTCTGCTCGATGGCATTGACCATCTGGTGATGCTCGGCGGCCGAGACCTCTATTCTCGAACGCGTATGCCACTGCGAGACAGGTGCCGAGGATGTTCTCTGACGCAATTCCGCAATTACGCTATGCAGTTCCGCGTTTCCGGCAAGATCGACATAAGCGCGGTGGAAGGCAAGATTTGCCTCATAGAGCTCAAGCACCGTGCCTGAATGAAGCAAGCCCTGAAAGCGGTCGGCCAGCTCCCTGAGAACTGAGACATCCATGGAAGTGGCGCGCGCAATCACCTTTCCCGCTATGCCGGTTTCAAGCATGATACGGATCTCGGCGATATCGTCCCACTGCTTTCCATCGCTTAGATAGACATGATATCCGCGATTGGGGACATGCTCGACGACACGCTTCAAAGCTAGACGATCGAGCGCACGGCGGATTTCGTTGCGGCCGCGGCCATAACGGGTCTCCAGATCGATCTGCTTGAGCCATGTTCCGGGTGCATATACGCCCGACTGAATATCCTGAAGGATCAATTGAGTAGCATCCCGCTCCTCATCCGTCTCGGTTATCGTCAGAGAACCCGTCATCACCACTCTCAAAATCTGCGCGTCTGCACAATAAATAATCAAAAAGAAATGTTGCGCAAATGTTATTCCGTAAATAGGATTGGTACCAATTTTGTCAACAAAAGACCGATAGTATGAAAAATTCCGACGCCGTCTGGGAACTGATCGACAAGAAGACGCCCGATTACACGCGCCTCAGCGACCAGGTATGGGACACACCAGAGGTGAATTACGAGGAGTTTTCTTCCAGCGAAGCGCATCTGGCGCAGCTCGAAGCGGAGGGGTTTCGCATTACCCGCAATGTCGCAGGCATGCCGACAGCCGTGATGGGCGAAGCTGGCGAAGGCGGCCCGGTCATTGCCATTCTCGGCGAATACGATGCTCTTCCCGGCCTCAGCCAGGAAGCCGGTCTTGCGGAGGAGCGCCCGCTGGTCGCCGGCGGCCATGGCCATGGCTGCGGACATAACCTGCTTGGCTCCGGCTCCCTGCTGGCTGCCGCAGCCGTCAAGGATTATCTGGCGGCCAAAAACCTGCCCGGACGTATCCGTTATTACGGCTGCCCGGCTGAAGAGGGCGGCTCCTCGAAAGGCTTCATGGTTCGCGCCGGCGTATTCGATGATGTCGATATTGCCATCTGCTGGCATCCGGCCGCCTTTGTCGGCGTCAACAACCCGATCTCGCTCGCCTGCAACGAGCTGAATTTCCATTTCTCCGGCCGCGCCTCGCATGCGGCTGCCACGCCCCATCTCGGACGCTCCGCCCTCGACGCGGTTGAGCTGATGAATGTCGGCGTCAACTACCTGCGCGAACACATGCCGTCGAGCGCACGCATTCACTACGCCGTCACCGATACTGGCGGCCATGCGCCAAACGTCGTGCAAGCCCGCGCCACGGTCCGTTACCTCGTGCGCGCACGCGACCTGCCGGACCTTCTCGAACTCGTGGATCGCGTCAAGGATGTTGCAGCCGGTGCTGCCCTGATGACCGGCACGACGGTTAGAAGCGAAATCATCAGCGGCGATGCAAACCTCGTCGGCAACACGCCGCTCGAAACCCTGATGCACAGCCATATTGAGCGCATCGGCCTGCCGGATTTCGACGATGCCGACCGCGCCAAGGCTGCCGAATTCCAGAAGACGTTTACGCCGGCCGACATCAAGTCGTCGTTCCAGCGTTTCGGCCTCAAACCCCGCCCGGGCGTATCACTTTGCGACGTGATCTTCCCGCCGGAAAGCGGCGACGCGTCGATCGTCGGCTCCACCGATGTCGGCACCGTCAGCTGGGTGGTTCCGACCGTCCAGGTGCGCGGCGCCACTTACGCGATCGGCACGCCCGGCCATTCCTGGCAGCTGGTCGCGCAGGGCAAGTTGCCGGCGGCCCATAAGGGCATGGCCCATGCCGCCAAGGTCATGGCCTCGACTGCTGCGGATCTCTTCGCAAACCCTGAGCGGATTGCCGAGGCGAAGGCCGATTTCGCCTATCGTCTCGAAGGCACGCCCTTCGTCAACCCGATCCCGGATGACGTAGATCCTCCGATCCCGCTCGCCCAGGATGCTGCATGACACAGCCTTCCTTTCTCGATCTGCTCAGCAGTGGGCCGGACGGTTGGGGACCGGCGCTTGCCGCCGGTGCCATGATGACGATCCTGATCGCGCTCGCAGGCTATGCCATCGGTATGGTCTTCGGCGCGCTCGGCGCATGGGCCAAGATCGCCGGCGGACCGGTTGCCCGCGGCGTTGCCGGAACCTACACCACGGTGCTGCGCGGCATTCCTGATCTTCTCGTCATCTACCTCTTCTATTTCGGCGGCAGCACGGTCATTTCCGCTTTCGGCCATCTCTTCGGCGCAACCGGCTTCATCAGCTTTCCCGGCTTTCTGGCCGGTGCGCTCGCCGTCGGCGTCACCTCCGGCGCCCAGCAGACGGAGGTGTTTCGTGGTGCCTACAAGGCCGTCCATGTCGGCGAGCTTGAAGCGGCGATTGCCTGCGGCATGCCTCCCTTCCTTCGCTTTCGCCGCATCATAGCGCCGCTGACATTGCGCTATGCCCTGCCTGGCATGGGCAATGTCTGGCAGATCGTCCTGAAGGAATCCGCCCTCGTATCGATTACCGGCGTCGTCGAATTGATGCGCCAGTCGCAGATCGGTGCCGGCTCCACCGGCCGCCCGTTCGACTTCTATTTCATCGCCGCCATGATCTATCTCGCCATCTCGACCCTGTCGGGCGCGCTGCTGCAGTTCAGCGAAAAGCGGTTCACCCGCGGCGTGCGGAGGGGCTGATGGATTTCGTGTTCTTCTACGAGACGTTTGTCACGCTGATCTCGGCCATACCGACGACGCTGCAGCTGGCTGCGACGTCGGTCGCATTGGGGACTGTTCTCGCACTTGGCCTGGCGCTCTGCCGCCTTTCCGGCATTGCGCCTCTCGACTGGTTTGCCCGCGCCTATATATTCGTCTTCCGCGGCACACCGCTGCTGGTGCAGATCTTCCTGATCTATTACGGTCTCAGCCAGTTCCGCGGCGTTCGCCGCAGCATGTTCTGGTTCATTCTGCGCGATCCCTACTGGTGCGCGATCATCGCACTGATGCTCTGCACCGCCGCCTATTCCGCCGAAATCATTCGCGGCGGCCTGCTCTCCGTGCCGCATGGGCAGGTGGAAGCGGGACGCGCCTGCGGCATGTCGCGTTTTCTGGTGTTCCGCCGCATTGTCATGCCCTTAGCAATCCGCCAGTCGCTGCCAGCCTATTCCAACGAGATCATCTCCATGGTCAAGGCGACCTCGCTCGCCTCGATCATCACCATCATGGAAGTGACCGGCGTTGCCGCCAAGCTGATTTCCGAAACCTATCGAGCAATCGAGGTCTTTATCGTTGCAGGCGCGATCTATCTCGCCATCAACTTCCTGCTCACCCGCATCGTCGTCCTGATCGAATATCGCCTGAGCCCGCATCTGCGACAAGCGCCCATCCTTCAGCCCGTTGCGGCAGGAGAAATGAAATGACCGCAATGACACCCACCACCACACCTGCGATCGAAGTCCGTGGACTGCGCAAGAGCTTCGGCCCGGTCGAAGTGCTGAAAGGCATCAATCTGACCGCGCATGAAGGCGAAGTCATCTCGATCCTCGGTTCATCCGGCTCCGGCAAGTCGACCATGCTTCGCTGCATCAATATGCTGGAAACGCCCGACGACGGCGACATCAGCGTGGCTGGTGAAAAAATAGGCCTCAAGCGAGATGCAAAGGGGCAAGGGCATATTGTCGACCGCAGGCAGGTCGAGCGCATACGTTCGGAACTCGGCATGGTGTTTCAGAGCTTCAATCTCTGGTCCCACAAGACGGTGATCGAAAACATCATCGAAGCGCCGATCCATGTGCAGAAGCGACCGAAAGCGGATGTGATCGCCGAGGCCGAAGCATTGCTCGAGAAGGTCGGCATTGCCGACAAGCGCAATCATTATCCCTCACATCTTTCCGGCGGCCAGCAGCAGCGTGCGGCAATCGCACGGGCACTCGCCATGCGCCCCAAGGTCATGCTGTTTGACGAGCCGACATCAGCGCTCGATCCGGAACTGGTCGGCGAAGTCCTGCGTGTCATGCGCTCGCTTGCCGATGAGGGCCGCACGATGCTGGTCGTCACCCACGAAATGGGCTTTGCCCGCGACGTGTCCAGCCGGGTGATCTTCCTCCATCAGGGCGCCATCGAGGAACAGGGCAGCCCCGAGGACATGTTCACCAACGCGCAGTCGGAGCGTTTTCGCAAATTCATCAGCGCCTGAGACCAATAAATACCCAACAAGGAGACGGGGAACGACAATGAAAATCATCAAGACACTGGCCGCCGGCATGTTCGCAGCGATGACGCTTGCGACCGCCGCTTTCGCGCAGGAAAAGACGGAAATCACCATCGCCACCGAAGGCGCATTTCCTCCCTACAACCTCACCCGCCCGGATGGCACGCTGGACGGTTACGATGTCGAGCTGGCGCATTATCTGTGCGATCACATGAAGATCAAATGCACTATCGTTGCCCAGGCTTTCGACGGCATGATCCCTGCGCTCAACGCCGGCAAATTCGACGCCATCATGGCCGGCATGTCCGCTACCGAAAAGCGCAAGGAAGTCATCGATTTCTCGATGTCCTACGGCAGCACCGGCCAGGCTTTCGCCGTGCTGAAGGACAGCGATCTTTCCAGCATGCCGCTGAAGGACGCGCTTTACTCGCTCGCCAGCAATGAGGAAGGCGCACGCAAGGCCGTCGAAGAGCTGAAGCCGCTCCTTAAAGGCAAGATCATCGGCGTTCAGACCGCCTCGATCGCGTCGCGTTTCATCGACGAATATCTCAAGGACACCGTCGAAAAGCGCGAATACAAGACCACCGAGCAGCATGACCTCGACCTGATCGCCGGCCGCGTCGATGTAATCATGGCGTCGATGGGCTATCTGAAGACCGCCGTCGAAAAGCCGACCAACAGCGACATCGAAATCGTCGGCCCGCGTTTTCAGGGCGGCTTCCTCGGCGCCGGCAGCTCGGTCGGCCTTCGCAAGAGTGACACGGCTCTGAAGGCCAAGTTCGACGAAGCAATCACCGCCGCCAAGGCTGACGGCACGTTGAAGACATTGTCTATGAAGTGGTTCGGCTTCGACCTGACGCCGCAATAGTTCCGCGAAAAAATGAAAAAGGGAGCCGCGGACGTTGCGGCTCCCACCACTTTTGATGCTGCCTTCTGCTCAGCAATCTTAACCGCGAGACGCGAGGTGAATATTGCCTGCGAACTGGTGGATAGCGAAAGGTGCCTTCCAACCTGCTGCAAATTGCGCATGGCAAAATGCTCCGGAAAGCGTTAGTTCCGGTGAAGCCGGCGAGGATGGCCCAATGCGGGATCGTCTCCAGATGGCCAAGTATCCTCTATGGGCATGCCATGCAGAAGCTTGCAGCAATCGAAATTCGGGAAGGGCAACCTTCCTCAGAGGCTTTGGATGTCGTGGCGCAAGCCTTGAGGGCCGAAGGCATTATTGTTGCCGGATACCTGCAGCGCAACCTTTCCCAACAGGCGGGTTTGATCTCAGATACGGTGCTTGAGGATATCGAGACCGGCGAGCAATTCGGCATCATGCAGGCGCTCGGAGCTTCGGCGACAAGCTGCCGGCTGGATACCGGAGCTCTGGCGGATATCGCTGCGCGCACCCTTGTGCGGCTGGAACGACCGGCGGACATTCTCATACTCAATCGTTTCGGCAAGGCGGAAGCCGAGGGGCATGGCCTGCGCGCGGCTCTGGAGATGGCCATAGATCGGGATATTCCAGTGATGACTTTGGTTGAGCCGGCTTATCTACAGGCTTGGCGCGACTATGTCGGCGACATGGCCGCAAGCCTCGCCCCCGTCACTGCGGACGCACTCGCGTGGTACCACTCGCTGACCAGCGCCGCCACACGTTGAGAACCTCACTCCGCCAGGGAGCCTTATATGAAAATCTTCGTCGTAACGATTTCTGACCGAGCAAGCCGCGGCGAGTACGAGGATATCAGTGGCAGCGCTATCGAGTCTTGGCTGCGGCAAGCGATTGTCAGTTCGTGTGAGATAACGCGCGTAATCATTCCCGATGGCGAGGCAAGCGTAAGGGATACGTTGATAGAGCTCAGCGACCGAAAAGATGCCGATCTCATCTTCACCACGGGCGGCACCGGCCCGTCACCACGCGACCAGACGCCTGAGGCAATGGCCGCGGTTCTTCAAAAGGAACTGCCGGGTTTCGGAGAGTTGTTACGCCGCGTCGGCCTTGAGCAGACACCGACCGCAATCCTGTCACGCCAGACCGCAGGTACTCGTGGAAAGACTTTCTTTCTCAATCTTCCCGGCCGACCAGCTGCCATCGAGCTTTCACTCAAAGCGGTATTCCCGGCGATCCCATATTGTCTCGACCTTATCGGCGCCGGCAGGATCGAGACAGATCCCGACATAGCCGTTAGCTATCGTCCGGAAAACTGAGCGTCGTCCGCACAATAATCATCGGCCTAAGCCGGAACAGCATGGTTCCGGTTATAGAATGAACTTTGCCTGTTGACGCCAGCCCTATCAGTCCTCGTGCAATTCGGCCCAGTGCGGATAGGTAACATAAGCCGTCAGCGCAGCTTCGCCCTCCGTTGTGATTGTCAATGCGGCGCCTTTCGGCATGTAAACGATCTCGCCTGGACCGGCGGTTACGGTACCGTCGCCAGTCGAGACAACCAGATGCCCTTGAAGAACGATCATCACATCGTCGACCATCATGGTTTCCGTCAGCGTCTGATTGGGCTCATAGCGGCCATATCCGATTGTTATCGGTCCACCATGCCGTTCATCTATCAGATTTCCAACGAAAATATCGGCGCGTTGCCCCGGAGACTTGACCAGCTTGGCATCGGCAATATTAAACTTCTGAACCCTCATCACTTCCTCCTGTCGATACACAGGAGGTAAGGGCGCGGTCAGATACCGCCAGATGTCCGCGACAATTTAGTCGAAAGTCATTGCACGCTAAGAATGCCATGGGCTGACACGCCTCGATATCTGCTCTCCTTCGGCATATGCTGGCGGGGCAGCGATCAAGGACATTCGAAAGCCCCGCATTACTGAGCTAGTACATAAGCCTCTATGGCAGCTGAAATGAAGGACTCCTTCGCCACTTCTGCCGGTAGAACTCCCTCCGCAGCTTGTTTGCAGTCAGCCACTGCACGCAAATAGTGTTTTCCCTGATCTGTCGGCCAACGGTGTCGAAGATAGTGCATTGCATCCGACGCACTCTCCACACGTTCTGACGAACCATGTCCAATGCGAACGAGAACCGGCACGCGAAAAGGCGCGCTGCCAATGATGTCGATAGCCATTATTTCCTCCCGATGCCAACACTATGATCTTATTTTAGGCATATGCATAATATTTGGCTGCATTTGCGAAGCTGTCAATCGGAACTTGAACTAATACTTAAATTCAATCGATATATACTCTGATTTGTTTGAATTCATGATCCTCGCGAAGAAGATTAATAGCGATCCTGGAGCATCTATGCCTGGATAGCCCCAGCCAAAGAATGCGCGCTCTGGATCAAAGTCGCCGCGCGCGCTGAGGGATCCCCTTCATCGTCAACAGGCGATGACTGCGCTTCGCACACGGCCGATGATCTCAAGTTCGGCAGATAGGGAGGGACCTATTGTCTGCGAAGGATATACGGCGCTGTTATCGGCCAGGAGTTGCACTCCCCCTTCGATCAGGCGCTGCACGCGACGGATAACAAGGCGGTTTTCGATGCGCAGTGCATAAATGCCGCCATCGGCAAGATGGCGATCTCCGGTATCGACAAAAAGCGGCGCCTGGTCTGCGATCGTGGGAGCCATACTGTCACCTTCGGCCAAAAGTGCAGTGACCGCATCCGGATTGATGCCCAGTCTGGCCCAATAATCCTCAATGACCGCAACGGTGGCCGTTGATGACGGCCTTATCTCATCATAGCCATGGACATAAGGCTGGGATGGATTGTCCATAAGGCCAGGCGGCGGCGAAAAGCGCATGGTTCCGGGATGATCGAAGAGGTCGATGTGGATACTGTCCGCCTCAAATGACCACTCTCCGCCAAGATAGCGCGACGCAATGCCGGCTTTTTCCGCCATTAGTCCTAGCGTGGCATAGGTCGGATCTTTTATCCCGTGACGATAGTTGTCGAGCGTATTGTCGGAAAGTTCCGCAGCCTTCGCCGCCTTGGTGCGGCCGCCCAGCATTTCGCAGAGTATCAGGACTTTGAACGATGTCGCCCGACGCAAGGAGTCCAGTTCCAACTTTTCCCAACCGCGGGAAAACTTTGCCAGTTTGGCCTCAATCTTTGCCGCAACATCTTCTTCGAGGGGAATTTTCATGATTTGAAACCCTGGGTAGAAAACAGTTTACAGGTGAAATTATTTTTACTAGCCTGAGAATTATTCACGATCCGCACGCCGGTAGTGAAAACGAAGATTATCTGCCGAAACCACAACTTCAAGTGGATTTCATGATTTCTGCCCACCTGCCTTTGCGATTGGCGTTCAAAACATTTCGTGACAACCCGTATCGATAGCTGCACCTGATGTCCTATCCCGACAAATTCATGCAGACTTTTCAGACACCCGAAGAGGATTTCGCGAGAAACTATGCGTTTGACATGGAAGATGGGCTGCGCAAATCGGTCTCACTTTCCCGTTCGGGCAGGAAGCTCACGGTCGAGATAATCTATATGGATGGAGCTGTTGTGGATACGACAACCGAGACCTTCGAAGCCAATGGTCCAATGAGGATCAGCGTCGCGGAAGGCGGCATCTATCTGGCCGGTTACTGCGATCTTCTTGCCGGTCGCGTCAGGCTTCGCAGAACACGTTTCTTCTAAAAGCCCAAGAAAATGGCGCCCGGGTACAGCCACCCGGGCGCCGATTATCCTCTTCCAGGACTAGAGGTACAAAACCGGAAGAGGAGCTCTGCGATCTAGACCAGACTGGGGGCGTAAGACTGGTGGTTCAGTCCAGCTTGGCAAGATCGTTGCGAATGACGACGCGGAGTTCATCGATCGGACGCAGGGACTGGCCGTCGTCGAAGTGCCAGAAGGTCCATCCGTTGCAGGCATCAAAACCTTGTACCTTCGCGCCGAGCCGGTGAATCGAGCCGGCGTCACCACCGGATGCCAGCGTGCCATCGGCGCGGATGATCGCGCTGTAACGACGCTTGGCATCGGTCAGCACCTGACCCGGCTTCAGCAGCCCGGCCTCGATCAGAACGTTGAAGGCAACGCGCGGCTCGGCCTTCTTGCCGGTCATGACAGTCAGTTCCGCTTTGCCGAGCGGCTCTACCGCTTCGATACGGGCGGAGGCGGCGTCGATATAGTTCTGTTCGCGCTCGATACCGACGAAGTTGCGGCCGAGGCGCTTGGCCACCGCACCTGTGGTGCCGGAACCGAAGAAAGGGTCGAGAATGACGTCGCCCGGCTTGGTCGAGGCCATGATGACACGCGCCAGCAGCGCTTCCGGCTTCTGGGTCGGATGCACTTTCTTGCCGTCTTCGCCTTTCAGGCGTTCACCGCCCGAGCAGATCGGGAACAGCCAGTCGGAGCGCATCTGCACGTCGTCGTTGGATGCCTTCAAGGCATCGTAGTTGAAGGTGTAGCCCTTGGCCTTGGAGTCGCGGCTTGCCCAAATCATCGTCTCATGGGCGTTCTGGAACCGACGACCCTTGAAGTTCGGCATCGGGTTGACCTTGCGCCAGACGATGTCGTTCAGCAGCCAGAAATTCAGATCCTGCATGATCGCGCCGACGCGGAAAATGTTGTGGTAGGAGCCGATCACCCAGATCGTGCCGGCCGGTTTCAACACGCGGCGGCAGGCAAGCAGCCAGGCGCGGGTGAAAGCATCGTACATCTCGAAAGAGGCGAACTGGTCCCATTCGTCATCGACGGCGTCGACAACCGAATGATCAGGGCGGTGCAGCGTGCCGCCGAGCTGGAGGTTATACGGCGGGTCAGCGAAGATCGCGTCGACGGAATGGTCGGGGAGCGCTTCCAAGGCTGCAACGCAATCACCCTTGATGATGGAATTCATCCATGCGTCGGGACGGACCTGATGCTTCAGATCGTTCAGCGGAAGAACAGCAGCCATTTTCACACTCGCTACGCTATACATAAAACGAATTTATTGGCTGTTATGGTTACTCAATCTGGTTACCAAATGCTGAAGCGGCTGAATTATTTCGGGAAATTTTGGCATCAGCGTAGAAAGTGAACGACCGCAAGCTTACTCCATGCAATCGCAGATTGGATCTGGCCGAGCGCCATAGGCACCTGGCTTCAGGTCTTGTTCGTACCTGCATCCCCTGCGCTGACGGGCAATTCATCCTCCGGCGGCCAATCACCAGGAACCCGTTCCATATACTGGGCCGGCAGCGGCCCCGCCGTCATCAAACCGAAATCGAAATTCGTGCGTCGATCGGACGCCAGTACATATTGACGATGCACTCTGAGAAAATCCAACTTGATCTTCCGGTAACGCTCGGCGGAGAGCATGTTTCGGAGGCGGATGAAAACGAGCCGCGGCTGCGGCGCCTCCGGATGTCCGGTCAGGCCCGTTACCGGAGATTTGTAGAAACTGATGACATCCGTCAGACACTGCACTTCGAACCAGGTGATATTTTTTGCGTAGGCGATTGCCCCCACCCGGGCACGAAGCGCTGTCGCCGAGCGCAGCAGCGCGCATTGAAGCGTGGCTCCGCCAAGGGTAACGAAGACGACGCGCTTGCCATCCAGCAGGCTTGGCTCCCGTTCGAGCAGAAGACCGATCGTATGGGCAGCCATGCTGGATCCCATACTGTGGGAACTGACGACATATTCATCCGCGTCCAGTTCGAATGCCTGCCGGGCCGATTGAGCAGCGAACTCGATCCAATCGTTGACCATGGTGTCATCCAGGCGGGATACGGCAACGGCCATTTCCCAGTCTGAAAACAGGTGCAACGTGTGAAACCGCTCCGACCAGGGAATGAACAGCTTGACGAAGAAGAGATAGCCGAGCGCGATGCCGATCGGTAGTTGCCACAGGCCAATACCCAGCCACAAAGGATAGGTTGCGAGCGCCAGGCTGAGCGCAAGCGCCAGCGCGACCAGAAGAAACGGGAAGATGAAAAAGAGGCCGAATCGCCAAGCATGGCGGAAATAGCCGAAAGCGCCGCCCTCAAGTACAACGGCTGCGGCACTGCGGAAGCCTTGGGCCAGTCGCGTTAGCATCGGTCGATCTGCCAGACGATCGACGATCGCTCCGTGGTCAAAGACGAAGAAACGCGTCGATGTCTGCCAGGCATCTCCGGGCCGGCTAGTCTCGATATCGAAATACGGCCGGCTGGTCTCACGACACAAAGCGTCGATCTTGGCGTTCAGACCCCACAGTTCGGCGGTCTTCTGCATCGCTCTTTCGTAACGGGTCCGATGCCGGTCTGCGTCCAATGGTTCAAAGCCGGGGAAATGCAGAACGACACGTTTTTTCACGCGCGCGGATGACGGAATTTCGGACACTCAATTTTCTTTCGACGACAGGCGGCAGCAGGTCGGAGCGCAATGATATCAACCCTGTGGCGAGATTAAGGTGGGGTGGCAGACACCCTCTCGAATGCCTGCCAGTATTCCGGGTTTTCCCGTCAGATCGCGAAGCCACCTGCCACATCGAAAATGCCGCCGGTCATGTAACCACCCTGCGGGCCGGCAAGATGTGTAACAAGCGCCGAGACTTCCTCAAGCGTCGCAATACGACGGATCGGGTGCATGTCCAGCAGCGCTTCCGGCACCTCGTCGCCCAGTGCGCCCTTGGCCATGTCGGTGGGCATGACGCCGGGCTGAACCACATTGACAGTGATGTTGCGCTTGCCCAAATCGCGCGCGACGCCCTTGGCATAACCGAGGAGCGCCGACTTGCTGCCTGCATAATCGGCAACGCCTGAGACAGGTATGCGGGTGCCAAACAGCGACCCGATGAAGATGATGCGCCCGCCATCCGTCAGGACCGGTGCTGCGGCGCGGGTCGCGGCGACCGATCCCATGACGTTGATTTGCCACTGGCGATCGAGATTGACCGTGTCGAGGGCGGGGTCATCGACGGTCTTGCCCTGCACGGCAATCGCCGCGTTGTTGACGAGGATGTCGAGCTTGCCGAAATGCGCGATCACCTTGTCGACCAACGGCTTGGCGGCTGCCATATCCGCCTGATCGCTTTGGACCGCGAGAGCGCGAACGCCCTTTGCCTTCAGTTTCTCGACCACGGCCTCGGCCTTTTCCGCAGAGGCGACGTAACTGATCGCAACGTCGGCGCCTTCCTCTGCCAGCGCTTGCGCTATTGCTGCACCAAGGCCGCGAGAGCCGCCGGTAACGAGGGCGACCTTGCCCTTCAATGTCTTCGACATGGGTAACCTTTCCACAAGAACGAAGGCGTTTCCGGATGCCGGGAGACGCCGAGCTGGCTTACGTAACGATCGTTACTATAATGATCGGTATGAAATTTGACCTCGGGCGTCAAGCGGTTTAATAACGGTCGTTACGAAATATGATTGAGTTGATGGAATGGGACGACATCGCGAATTTGACGTGGAGAAGGCGCTGGATGCGATCCTGTGTGTCTTCTGGAGCAAGGGTTACGAAGGAGCGTCCTATACCGACCTTACCGAGGCGGCCGGCGTGGAGAGGCCTGCTCTATATTCCGCCTTCGGCAACAAGGAAGCGCTGTTTGCCCATGCGCTCGATCGCTATTACGAACGCTATCTCAACTACATCCCGGATGCGCTCCAGAAACCGACGTCGCGGGAAGTCGCCGCCCACATGCTGTACAACGCGATCGATCTGAACACGCGATATCCAAAGCATACGGGCTGCTTCAACATCACCGGCCTGCTTGCCGGCTCGAATGATGCCGAACCCGTGCGGCAGATGCTGATCGATGTTCGTGCGCGCGGCGAAGCGCTGTTTCGCGAGCGGTTGGAGCGGGCAAAGGCGGAAGGCGACCTGCCCGAGACGGCCAAACCCGATGCGCTGGCGGCATATCTGATGGCGGTGCTTCACGGCATGGCAGTACAGGCAAAAGCCGGGTTCAGCCGCGAGACGCTGGAAGCCGTTGCCGAACAGGCACTTGCGACATGGCCTGCCAAAAGCTCGTGATCCTCGCGAACCGATCTTGGAGCAACCGCTAGTTTGCGGGGCTAAACTGAGCGCCCCGCAAACGGGAGATCATTCAGGTTCCGGCGCAACGTGAACGCCCATCCGACGAAATAACCGACCGATCCTCCGGATAGCGCGTAGCTGGCCAAGGTGAGGTTTTGCGTCCCTTCCGAGTTAAGCGCGAGCGCGACGGCAAGCGCATAATGCAACAAGAAAAGCGTCATGTTCCTGACGAGAGGCACGATGCTTCCCGAGATCGTCACTTCGCGGCTTGCCGCATCCCGTGCGATCACTCTGGGGCCGGTGACGACGCCCGACAACGCCAACAGAAGGCCTGCACCGAGCCAGATGGCGACCATTTTTATGTCCGATGCCGATTTTCCGATCAGGGGCCATATGCCCAGCACCATGAAGATAAACGGGACCATCAGAAGCCGCCAAAGCGGACGTTTTTTCGTCCTTGTCGCGGCCACCCCCTGCCAGACAAGATAGGTAAGCAGGAACCACACATAGACCGGTGTATGAGCCAAAATCTGAAATGCGCCGACCATATAGTTTATCCAGAATTCACAAAACAATCAGGCAGTTTGCGACACATGACGAGGCGGCAATCACGGCCGAATTCTCCAAGTCCGCGGCAGATGAAGAACATAACATATACGCAGGAAGATGATGCCCGCATATGCCAAACAGCCGGTCTCCGCCCTTGCCTAGCGTGGACTGCTTTTCTATTCAGGGCCTTGATCTGGAACAGCAGAAAATGGAGACACCATGGACAGTATCACGATAGCCCTGGTCCTGCTCCTTGCCGTCATTCTCAGCGGTACGATCTCCAGGCTGCTGCCGCTCCCAATCCCGCTGCCGCTGATCCAGATTGCCTTCGGCGCGGCGATAACCGGGATTACCGGTGATGGTGTGGTGCTGGAACCGGATATCTTCTTCCTGCTGTTTCTGCCGCCGCTTCTGTTTCTCGATGGCTGGCGCATTCCGAAAGAAGGGCTGTTCCGCGACAAGGGCGTGATCCTCGAACTGGCGCTCGGGCTTGTCGTGTTCACGGTCGTCGGCGTCGGACTGCTGATCCACTGGATGATCCCGGCCATGCCGCTTGCGGTCGCCTTTGCGCTTGCAGCCATCGTTTCACCAACCGATCCGGTCGCGGTCTCGGCGATTGCCGCGCGCGTGCCGATCCCTCCGCGGCTGATGCATATTCTCGAAGGGGAATCTCTGCTCAACGACGCGTCGGGCCTTGTCTGCATGCGGTTTGCGGTGGCGGCGGCCGTTACCGGCACATTCTCGCTGACGGATGCGCTGGGCACGTTCCTGTGGGTTGCGATCGGCGGCATTCTCATAGGCTTCGGCGTGACCTGGCTAGTGGTGCGGATAAAGGACGTGGTTTCGCGCAAGCTCGGCGAGGATCCCGGCGCGCAGATCCTGATCAGCCTGCTCATTCCCTTCGGCGCCTATCTGGTTGCCGAACACCTGCATTGTTCCGGCATCCTTGCCGCGGTCGCTGCCGGCATCACCATGAGTTACGCGGAACTGCGCGGCAAGGCGCTTGGCATTACCCGCGTCCGGCGCAATGCCGTTTGGGACACGGTGCAGTTCGCGCTGAACGGCATCATTTTCGTGCTGCTCGGCGAGCAGTTGCCGGGCATCATCTCGGGTGCTGCTCGGGTTGTCACCGAGACCGGGCATGTCGATCCGATCTGGCTGATCGCTTATGTGCTCGCCATCAACGCGGCGCTGGCGGCACTTCGCTTCGCATGGGTCTGGGTGTCTCTGCATTTCACCCTGTTCCGCGCTGCCCGTCGCGGCCAGGAAATCCGCAAGCCGCACTGGAAGTTGCTGGTCGCAACCTCACTTGCTGGCGTGCGCGGCACCATCACGCTTGCCGGCATCCTGACGCTACCCTTCTTTCTCGATGACGGGATCACCCCCTTTCCGGCCCGCGATCTGGCGATTTTCCTTGCGGCCGGTGTGATCATCTTCTCGCTGATTGCGGCAAGCGTCGGCCTGCCCTTTCTGCTCAAGGATATCGAACTGCCACCAGGGCCGGACCATCACCAGGAAGAGGATACCGCGCGCATCGCCTCGGCAGAGGCAGCCATCCGGATGATCGAGAAACTGCAGCACGCCATGAGCGAGGGCCGCACCGATGCCGATCTTTATGGCGAAGTCGGCACGCGGCTGATGGAACTCTACCGGCAGCGTATCGACGGACGCTCGAAGATCGGCGACGAAGCCGAGGAGGTCCGGCGGATGGAAGAGGTGGACAAGCGGCTGCGCCTCGCAGCACTGCGTGCCGAGCGCGACGAGATCTTTCGCCTGAGCCGCGCCCGGAAAGTCTCCGAAGAGATCGCCCGCAAGCTTATCCGCGAGATCGACCTTGCCGAGGCGCGTTATGCCGATTGAGGCAGGTTATGCGGCATGCACCTGGCGGCTGTCCGTTGGTGCCTCATCGCGCTCGAACATGCCGTAATCGCGCAGGACGTGGCCGATGCGCAGGCGGTAATCGGCAAAGACGCCGTTGCGACCGGCTTGTTGCGCGGCGCGATGCGCCTCGACATTACGCCATGCCTTCACCGCCTCCTCGTCGCGCCAGAAGGACAGAGACAGAAGCTTGCCGCGCATCGTCAGGCTCTCGAAACGTTCGATCGAGATGAAGCCGTCGATCTTTTCCAGATCGGAGCGCAACTCGCCCGCTAGATCCAGATAGCGGTGGCGTTCGCCCATATAGGGCACAACTTCGAAGATGACGGCGATCATGATCTTTCTCCCTTCTCCATCGGCGCGCCGTGCGGCAGCGACATGTTTTTGAGAAAAATGCGGTCTTCCTTGAGGATGAAACGTTCGCGCTTGGCGAATTCGTAGTTCTCGCGGCCCAGCGGATCAACGGCCAGCCGGGCGCGATAGGCTTCGTAGGCCGCCAGGTTCTCGATATTGTAGACGCCATAGGCGGTTGTGGCCGATCCTTCGTGCGGGCCGAAATAACCGATCAGGTCGGCACCGTTGCGCGGGATCGATTGTCCCCAGGCTTGGGCATATTGTTCAAAACGGTCGCGCTTGAACGGGTTGATCTCGTAACGGATGAAGCAGGTAATCATGGCATTTCCCTTGGGTTCGTTTCCTCGTGACGAGGGTGTTTTGCCATGCCTGTCAGCGAGGATGCTTCGATAGCGATCGAAGTATCGATGGAAAAAGCATGCTAGAAGGTAGTGCATGAACGAAGGTCCAGACATTGCCCAAATCGCCTCTCTGATCGGCGACCCCGCCCGCGCCAACATGCTGGCAGCGCTCACCGGTGGGCGGGCGCTGACGGCGACCGAGCTTGCCGGCATCGGCGGCATCACATTGCAGACGGCGAGTACGCATCTTTCCAAACTCGAGGCGGGCGGGCTGATTACCCAGCGTAAACAGGGGCGGCATCGCTATTTCGCGCTGGCCGACGAGGCTGCTGCCCGGCTGATCGAAACGATGATGGGATTTGCCTCGAGCCGCGGGCATCTGCGCTACCGGCCGGGACCGAAGGATCCGGCGCTTCGAAAAGCCCGTGTCTGCTACGATCACCTTGCAGGCGATTTTGGCGTGCGGATGCTCGACAGTTTCGTCTGCCATGGCGAGATCGCGTCGGATGGGGAGAACCTTACTGTAACGGAAAAAGGCCGCGCGCAGCTCGCCGCATTCGGTATCGATCTCTCAGGCCTTGCCTCAAGCCGCCGCCCCTTGTGCAAATCCTGTCTCGACTGGAGCGAACGCCGGTCGCATCTGGCAGGCACGCTCGGCAAAGCGCTGCTTGCGCATATGCTCGACAAGGGCTGGGCGCGGCGCAGCGAGGAGAGCCGTGCAGTGCTTTTCTCCCCCGAAGGTGAGCGAAAGTTTCTGCTGCAGTTCCCTCTCGATACCCCACGTTGAAGTGAGCAGCCTCCCGCCTCGTTCGCCTCTGCCATGCGACCGCAGCGGTTGAGCTTCCCGCACCCATCCGATAGAAGGCGGCTGACGTCTTAAAAGGGTATATCTCCATCATGAGCGGTTTCGACCTCATCCTCTTCGATTGCGACGGCGTGCTCGTCGATTCCGAAATCATTGCAGCAAAGGTGGAATCCCAGCTGCTGACGGAAGCCGGTTACCCGATCAGCGTCGAGGAAATGGGTGAACGTTTTGCTGGCATGACCTGGAAAAACATCCTGCTTGCCATCGAGAAGGAAGCCGATATCCCGCTTTCCGCCTCGCTGCTCGACAAGTCGGAAAAGCTGCTCGATGCCCGACTGGAGCGTGAAGTGAAGATCATCGACGGCGTGAAATTCGCGCTCGCTCGTCTCACCACCCAGCGCTGCATCTGCTCCAATTCCTCCAGCGCAAGGCTGGACATGATGCTGACCAAGGTCGGCCTGAAGCCATATTTCGCGCCGCATATCTATTCAGCCAAGGATTTAGGCCCGGATCGGGTCAAGCCGAAGCCGGACATCTTCCTGCATGGGGCGCAGCAGTTCGGCGTCGATCCGTCGCGCTGCCTCGTGGTCGAGGATTCCACCCATGGCGTTCAGGCAGCAAGGGCTGCAGGCATGCGGGTTGTCGGTTTCACCGGCGCATCGCATACCTATCCGAGCCATGCGGATCGCCTGACGGATGCGGGTGCGGAAACGGTGATCTCGCGCATGCAGGACCTGCCGGCAGTGGTCGCAGCATTGGGCGAGTGGGCCGACGCGATCTAGGCCTTAGAAGTCGACGACAAGGCTGGCCTTTGCCGCGTGGGCGGCAAAGGAGTGGGCGAATTCTCCCGAATAGCTGAGTTTTACCCGCGCAGTCTTGGAAATCTGCGCGGTGAGCGAAGCCTCCAGCACGGCCGTATCACGCGGCAGCGAAGCACCTTCGATCACGAAGGGACTGCCGGACGAGAAGGCGAAGCGCGAAGACGGCGTCAGATCGCCGATAGCATGACGCCAGCCGAGCATGCCGGAAAATGTGGCCGGCAGATCTGCACTGCCGATATCGGCCGACCATCTGAGGCCGAGGGTGGTCAGTGTCACATCATCCGTGCCGCCATTTGCCGAAAGCGCTGCCGAACCACCATCCTCGCGGAAACCATTGGTTTCGAGATTAATATAGGCGAGGTTGGCGAAGGGCTCGAGCGTCAGCTGCCCGATCCTGTCGCGCCAGCCGAGATCGGCGAAGACCTGCCGCGTCGCGCTTCGATAATCGGCCTCAAGCCGGTCGTCGAAGGAACCGAATGCGACGGTCCGTTCGGTCGAGATATCGTTCTTCGAATAGATTGCGCCCGTGGTGAAGTTAAGCTTTCCCCATTCTGCTGCCGCGTAAAGACCGGCACTGTAGCTGTCCCAGTCGGCATCGCTGCCCGCAGACGCGTTCGTGTAGCCGAAGAGGCCGCCGATACGCCAATGCTCCGAGACGTCGCCATCGACACCGGCGATCAGGCCTGCGACATGGCCGTTCATGCCTGCCGCGTTGCCGTCGCTGTCGAAACGGTCAGTCGCGGCAATGCCGGTCATCCAGAAGTTTGCGCCGCCTTCGGTTTCCTCAACCGGCACATTGCCGTTGATCCGGTCGATAACCGCCTCGCGGGCAAGGCCTGCCTGCTGCAGCAACTGGCTTTTCAGCGAGGCATGCAACTCGCCGCTCAGCTGCGAGAAGGCATCGCGGGCACCGGTGGCATTGAGTGGAAGGACACCGAGGAAGACAGCGTTAGTCGGGTCGAGAGACTGCACCGCGTCGGCCGTTGCGCGGGTATTCCGCGTCTCGGCCACATCGGCAAAATCGACATCGTTGCGAATGAGATCGAGCGTGACCGTCGTCGCATCATAATCCAGGATCGGGGACAGGAAGGCCAGATCGGTATTCACCTCGTCGAATTCGCCTGTGACGCCGCTTCCGGTGATAATCGTGTAGGTGGTTTCAGGCGCATAGGTGCCCGAGCCCGCCAGAACGTCCACCGTGCCGCCGTCGATGGTCACGGTTCCGGTCGCATTCAGACGGTCGGAAACACCGGAGGCCTCGGCTTCGACCTGATAGGTCGAGCCTTGTTCGAAGGTGACGTTGCCGTTGACCGCAACTGTCGCAATGCCTGGGCCGGGAGCAAATGTGCCGCCCGAACCAACGGTCAGCCCGCCGATTGCGCCCGAGCCGGCCAGCACGCCATCCGAACCGATGGTGATCGCGCCGTCGACGGCGCCATCATTGACCAGCGTGCCGCCGACGACCGTTGCACTGCCGGTAATCGTGCCGGTGTCATTGTTGACGAAAGTGCCGCCGGTATTGTTCAGAGAGGCGATCGTGCCGGCGTTGGAGGCGCTGCCGGCATTGATGACATCGCCTGCCGTCGCCCCCGTATTGTTGACGAATCTTGCTGCCGCCGCGACGTCGACATCGGTGACGACGAAATTGTTGACGACCATGCCGCCGGTGATCACAGTATCGCCGTCGATCCTGCCGTCGTCATTGTTGGTGAAGCTGCCGCCGGTATTGGTTAGCGAGGCGATCGTGCCGGCGTTGGAGGAATTGCCGGCGTTGGTAACATTGCCAGCCTCCGCACCGGTATTGTTGACGAAGATCGCAGCCACGGCGACATCCACATCGGTAACGACGAAATTATTGGTCACCGTGCCACCGGTGATCACCGTATCGCCCTCGATCCGCCCCTGATCATTGTTGGTGAAGGTGCCGCCAGTGTTCGTCAGCGAAGCGATCGTGCCGGCATTGGACGAATTGCCGGCGTTGGTGACGTAGCCGGCTTCGGCGCCGGTATTGTTGACGAAGATCGCTGCCGCCGCGACATCCACATAGGTGACGACGAAATTATTAGTCACCGTGCCGCCGATGACATTCGTATGACCGGTGATCGTGCCGCCGTCATTGTTGGTGAAAGAACCACCGGTATTGGTGAGCGAGCCGATGATCCCGGCATTGGAAGATGTGCCGGCATTGGTGACGTTGCCGGCCTTACCGTCCGAATTATTGACGAATTCCGCCGCGGCCGAGACATCCACATCGGTGACAACAAAATTGTTGGCGAGCTTGCCGCCATCGATCACCGTCCTGCCGGTGATCGTCCCGTCGTTGACGGTTTCGCCGCCGGTCATATGAAGAGTGCCGTCCAGCGTTCCGGAATTGGCGATATTGCCTCCGGTCATCTCGACATCGGAAGAGAGTTGTCCGCCGGTGGAGATCTCAAGCCGGCCGGTTCCCGAAAGACTTGTGCCGCCTGCAGCTAAAAGATCTGCATCGACATGCAACGTGCCGCCGGAAACATTGACCGAGCCGACCGTCGTATCCGTCGAGACGGTTGGTATGCCGGAATCGATTTCAGCGCTGCCGGTAGTGCCGGGTGCTGCCGGCGTCCAGTTGGCATCGTTGGAAAAGTCACTGTCGGCGCCGCCGACCCAGGTGGATTGCGCAAAGACGGCAGCCGGCATCAGCCAGGCCACCGAAACGATGGCCGTGCATAGCTTGAGACGCCGTCTCGCGCCCGCCGAGATCGCCGGAACAGACATTCCCACCTCACTAGAGCCGTCAAGGCGAAGCGCCATTAACGATCTGCTAATATGAGTTAAGGAATTATGGTTAACGGAGGCTTAATGTCGGCCGCCGCTTGCGGCCGGACACTCTATCTTTTTCCCGAAAGAGTATCAGGAGCGGCGCGGCTTCTTGGCTGGGCCGCTATCGAAGCCCAAGCGGACGCGGGTGAAACGAGACGCGCCGCCGGCTGCATTCGGGATCTGAATGTCAGCCTTGGAGAAGATGAACTGGGTGCCACCGGCCGGCATGTCGACCGGGAAGGCCACCTTCTGCGAATAAAGCACGTTGTCGCCATCGACTACTTCGACCACCACCGGCAGGGTAACCGAACCCGGCGTGCCTGCGGGGCCCTGTACGACGCGGCCCTGGGCAATGAGATTGATGGTCATCGTCGTCTCGTTCGCCGTGCACTGGCGTGTCGATTCATTGAACGAGGCCTGGAAAAGGAGCTTGTCCTGATTATCCTGTCCACCCCGCGCATAGGAGCGATACACTGCATCCTGGTCGCGCATCACCACCTGCGGGCAATAGGCCTGTACGACAGCCTGAACCGGCTGCGCATTGGCAGAAGCAGCGTTGGAACTCATGTCCAGTCCCTGCGAAGCAGAATTGCAGCTGGCCAAACCAGCCACCAAAGACAACGTCAGAAAACCGCGAGAGAACTTGCCAACCACGTTACTCAACCCTTTGCAGCATCGTTTCTGATACGGTACCGACCCGACATATTCCGGTCTTTCACCGCCGATTTCGATAGTCTATATCAGCGGTCGGAACAAAAATCGATTAGGGATTCAAGGTCGTGGAATACATTTCTACCCGGGGTACGGCACCCGCTCTCGGCTTTCGTGATGCGCTTATGGCAGGTCTTGCAAAAGACGGCGGCCTGTATGTCCCGCGCAAATGGCCTACCCTGTCGAAAAAGCAGATCCGCGCGCTGCGCGGCAAATCCTACCAGGAGGTCGCTTTCGAAATCCTGTCGCTTTTCGTCGATGGCGAGATTGCCGACGATAAGCTGCGCGGCATGATCAACGAGGCTTACGCGACTTTCCGCCACCCGGCCGTAGTGCCGCTGGTGCAGGTCGGGCCAAACGATTTCATTCTCGAACTCTTCCACGGCACGACGCTCGCCTTCAAGGATGTGGCGATGCAGCTGCTTGCCCGGCTGATGGACCACGTGCTTGCCGAGCGCAATGAGCGCGCGACGATCGTCGGCGCCACGTCGGGCGATACCGGCGGCGCGGCAATCGACGCCTTTGCCGGACGCGAGCGCACCGACATCTTCATTCTCTTCCCGCATGAAAAGGTCTCGCCGGTGCAGCAGCGCCAGATGACCTCATCGACCGCGTCGAACGTGCATGCGATTGCGGTGAAGGGAAATTTCGACGACTGCCAGAATCTCGTCAAAGAGATGTTCAACGACGCTGCCTTCCGCGACAAGGTCAGGCTCTCGGGCGTCAACTCGATCAACTGGGCGCGCATCATGTCCCAGGTCGTTTATTATTTCACCGCCGCTCTCTCGCTTGGTGGACCTGACCGGAAAATCTCGTTCACCGTGCCGACCGGCAATTTCGGCGATATCTTCGCCGGTTATGTCGCCAAGAAGATGGGCCTGCCGATCGATCGCCTCGTCATCGCCACCAATGACAACGACATTCTGGCGCGCACGCTGAAGACTGGCCGTTATGAGATGAAGGGCGTCAAGGCGACGACCTCCCCTTCGATGGATATCCAGATCTCATCGAATTTCGAGCGGCTGCTATTCGAAGCCTATGATCGTGACGATGCTGCGGTGCGCCGCTCGATGGACGGATTGAAACAATCCGGCGCTTTCGAGAT
Organism: Neorhizobium sp. UBA3556; assembly: GCA_002376235.1. Classification (GTDB taxonomy): domain Bacteria; phylum Pseudomonadota; class Alphaproteobacteria; order Rhizobiales; family Rhizobiaceae; genus Neorhizobium. Next base: position 100,631 of record DFNX01000010.1, read on the forward strand.
CAAGGAAAAGGCGTTGAAGGCGATCAAGCGCGAATTCCGCGCCGGACGAGCCACGGAACGCCAAGTTGCCGCCACAATTCGCGAGACGCTTGCCGCCACCGGCTATCTTCTCGATCCGCACACGGCAACCGGCGTCTTCGTTGCTGCCAAGAACGCCAAGCCATCCAGCCCGATGGTAACGCTGTCGACCGCCCACCCGGCCAAATTCCCGGCCGCCGTAAAATCCGCTTGCGGAATTGATCCGGCGCTCCCATCATGGCTGTCTGATCTCATGCAAAGGGAGGAGCGCTTCGACATACTTGAACCGGAGCTGAAAGCCGTCGAAACCTTCATCGGCAGCAAAGCACGGGCCAAGTAACAGCGCGCCGGAAAGACATAGTATGAATGTAGAGATTACCCGGCTCCCCTCCGGGCTGACTGTCGTCACCGAAACCATGCCGCATCTGGAAAGTGTTGCGCTTGGCGTTTGGATCAAGTCGGGGTCTCGTAACGAGACCGAAGAAGAGCACGGTATCGCGCACCTGCTCGAACACATGGCCTTCAAGGGAACCGCGCGGCGCAGCGCCCGCGACATCGCCGAGGAAATCGAAGACGTCGGCGGCGAACTGAATGCCGCGACGTCTACGGAGACCACGTCCTATTATGCCCGTGTCCTCAAGGATCACGTGCCGCTGGCGGTCGATATCCTGGCCGACATCCTGACGGAATCCGCCTTCGACGAAGAAGAGCTTCGGCGCGAAAAGCACGTCATCCTGCAGGAGATCGGCGCGGCCAACGATACGCCGGACGATGTCGTCTTCGACAAGTTTTCCGAAGTCGCCTATCGCGACCAGACGATCGGGCGCGCCATTCTCGGCACGCCGGAACGGGTGAAAAGCTTCACGCCAGCGCAAATTCGCGGATATCTGTCGCGCAATTACACGACGGACCGGATGTTCGTGGTGGCCGCAGGCGCCGTGGATCACCAGGCCTTCTGCAAACAGGTCGAGGAACGGTTTGCAGGCCTCCCTCAGGTTGCCAGCGCGCCGCCGGTCTTCGATGCCGCCCGCTATATAGGCGGCGACATACGCGAAGAACGCGACCTCATGGACACACAGGTCCTGCTCGGTTTCGAGGGCAAGGCCTACCACATGCGTGACTTCTACTGTTCGCAGATCCTGGCCAACATTCTCGGCGGCGGGATGTCTTCCCGCCTGTTCCAGGAGGTGCGTGAACATCGCGGGCTCTGTTATTCCGTCTATGCCTTCCACTGGGGCTTTTCCGATACAGGCATTTTCGGCATCCATGCCGCGACTGGCGCCGACGACCTGCCGAAGCTGATCCCCGTCATCATCGACGAACTGCACAAGGCAGCTGACACGATCCATCAGGTGGAAATCGATCGCGCCCGCGCACAGATCCGTGCGCAGTTGCTGATGGGCCAGGAAAGCCCGGCTGCGCGTGCCGGCCAGATTGCCCGCCAGATGATGCTGTACGGCCGTTCGATCCCCAACGAAGAAATGATGGAGCGCTTGGCAGGCATCACCACCGAGCGCCTCACGGATCTTGCCGGACGTCTGTTCTTCGATACCGTGCCAACGCTTTCTGCCGTAGGACCGATCGAAAAGCTTGCCCCGATGTCCGACATCGCGGCAGCTCTTTCGTCTCCGGTTCCTTCGGCAAAAGCGGCCGGCTGAACAGAGGCACACACGCGAATGGGTAGATCGGTGTTCCGGTTCCTATCCCGTCAACCGGACACGCCAGAATTATCCGGGCCTCGGCACCTGCTGAGGCTGCCGCATAATTCCGACTATAAACATTGGTACAGGCTGCGGTCCGAGAGCCGCAGCTTCTTGCAGCCATGGGAGCCGACCTGGCGGGCAGATGAACTGACCGAGAGTTCTTTTCGTGCACGTGTACTGCGTGCACACCAGGAATGTTCATCGGGATTAGCCATGCCGATGCTGCTTTTCCGCAGGGAAGATATGGAACTTCTCGGCGGGCTTACAATCGGCTACATCCGTCGCGGCGCGGCCCAGAGCTGCATGATCGGATACTGGATGGGCGAAAAACATGCGGGCCAAGGCCATATGTTGGCCGCATTGAGAGTGGCAATCCCCTATATCTATAGCGGACTTCAGTTGCACCGGATCGAGGCAGCCTGTATTCCGGAAAACTGGAAAAGCATCCGGCTATTGGAAAAAGCCGGCTTCGAGCGGGAAGGTCTTTTGCGGAAGTATTTGAAAATAAATGGCGAGTGGCACGACCACATGATGTTTTCCCGGTTGCCGGAAGACGGCGAATTCGGGAAAATGGTCGGGCCATGATCGACAGTATGCGTTTTTGTTCTGCGTGCCGGGCCTCTGGCCTGAAAATCCTGCTGCTGACAATCGTCGCCATTCTGGTGTTCGGGCTCACTGGCGCGCGGGCGGCTGAACCTGTCAAGATCTCGCGTGACGACACGGCGCTCGACCTGACAGCAACGACCGATATCTACGCGAACCAGGGCGAGGCGTTTCAGGTTTCCACCGCAGCAGGCGGCGATGGCATCCGGCGACGTATCGAGGTGCGATCCAGCAATCCCGGCCACCAGGGAGACTGGGCAGTTTTTGCTTTGTCCAACGTTTCGGAAGAACAGCTGGAGCGCGTGATTGTCGCGCCGCATTTCCGCCTCGTAGGCTCCAAAGTGTTCTGGCCGGACCTTGGCTCACAGCGCATTACAGCGATCACGCCTTCCGAAGGCTTCTCACTCGACCGTCTTCCAAGCCCCGATGCGGACGTGTTCCGCATCACGCTCAATCCCGGCTCGACGATCACCTTCGTAGCAGAGCTGGCCAGCCCTTCGCTGCCGCAGATCTATCTCTGGCAGCCGGATGCCTACAAGGACACGGTCAACTCGTTCACACTCTATCGCGGCATCGTGCTCGGCATTGCCGGCCTGCTGGCGGTATTCCTGACCATTCTTTTCGTCGTCAAGGGAACCTCGATGCTGCCGGCAGCGGCAGCTCTTGCCTGGGCGGTTCTGGCCTATATCTGCGTCGACTTCGGCTTCCTCGACAAGCTGATCACCATTACCTCCAGCGACCAGCGCATATGGCGCGCGGGCGCGGAAGTGGCACTCGCCTCCTCACTCGTCATCTTCCTGTTCACCTATCTCAACCTCAACCGCTGGCACGTGCATCTTGGATACGCGACGCTGGCCTGGGTTGTCGGCCTGGTGCTGCTTGGCGGCGTGGCTATCTATGACCCTTCGGTGGCCGCCGGTATTGCCCGGCTTTCCTTCGCACTGACGGGAACGGTCGGGATTGCGCTGATCATCTATCTCGGCTTCAACCGCTATGACCGCGCCATTCTTCTGGTGCCGACATGGACGCTGATCCTTGTCTGGTTGTTCGGCAGCTGGCTGACGGTGACGGGGCAACTCGACAACGACATCATCCAGCCGGCGCTCGGCGGCGGTCTTGTGTTGATCGTGCTCCTGATCGGCTTTACCGTCATGCAGCACGCCTTTGCCGGCGGTGCCTATCAGCAGGGCCTGTTCTCCGATCTGGAGCGCCAATCGCTGGCGCTGACGGGTTCGGGGGATACGGTGTGGGACTGGGATGTGGCGCGCGACCGCGTTGTTACCACGCCGGATATTTCCGGCCGTCTCGGACTTGAGGCCGGCGCCATGCACGGCCCGGTGCGAAACTGGGTTCCGCGTCTTCACCCCGATGACCGCGACCGGTTCCGCGCCACGCTCGACGTGCTGCTCGAACATCGCCGCGGCCGCCTGCATCACGAATTCCGCATCCGCGCCGAAGACGGGCATTTCCACTGGCTGCAAATTCGCGCCCGACCGGTGCTCGGCTCCAATGGCGAAATCATCCGCTGCGTCGGCATCATCATAGATGTGACGGAACAGAAGAATTCGGTCGAACGGCTGTTGCAGGATGCGTTGCACGACAACCTGACAGGCCTGCCGAACCGCCAGGTCTTCCTCGACCGGCTGCAGGGCGTGCTGACGCTTGCCGCCAGCGGCGACAGCGTGCGCCCGACAGTGATGGCAATCGACCTCGACCGTTACAAGCAGGTCAATGACAGTCTCGGCATCGCTGCCGGCGACAACATGTTGATCGCGCTGACGCGCCGCCTGCGCCGCCTGTTAAAGCCGCAGGACACGCTGGCGCGTCTCGCCGGTGACCAGTTCGGCCTGATCCTGGTCTCCGAGCGTGACCCGGCCAAGATCGCTGATTTTGCCGATGCGGTTTCGCAGGCGATCATGGTGCCGATCAACTATGCCAATCGCGAGATTGTTCTCACCGCTTCGATCGGGCTTGCCTCTTTCGTCGACCAGCAGGAAAGTGCTGCGGGACTTCTGGCGGATGCCGAACTTGCCATGTACCGGGCGAAACGCGGCGGCGGCAACAAGGTGGAGCCGTTCCGGCCGATCTTCCGCACGTCGAGCACCGACCGGCTGCAGATAGAGACCGACCTTCGCCGCGCGCTGGAACGCAAGGAACTGTCGCTCGCCTACCAGCCGATCATCTCGCTGAAGGATGGCGAGATCGCAGGCTTCGAAGCGCTGATGCGCTGGGATCATCCCAAGCGCGGCATGATCCCGCCGGCAGAGTTCATCCCGATTGCGGAAGTCTGCGACCTGATCGGCCCGCTTGGCGTCTTCGCCATGGAGCGCGCCGCAGCCGATCTCGTCTCGTGGCAGGAACAGACCGGCGAAGTACCGATCTTCGTTTCGGTCAACCTGTCGAGTGCACAGCTTCTGAATGCGGATCTCTATAACGACGTTCGGGCGCTGCTTTCCAAGACGCAGGTCAATCCTCATCAGCTGAAGCTGGAACTGACCGAAAGCCTGATGATGGAGAACCCGGAACAGGCGCGGCTCATCCTTGGCAAGCTCAAGGAAACCGGCATCAGCCTGGCGCTCGACGATTTCGGCACAGGTTACTCTTCGCTTGCCTATCTGACCCAGTTCCCTTTCGACATGATCAAGCTCGACAAGACGCTTGTGGGCGACATGGGCGAAAAGGGTGCGATCCTGCTCCGCTCGGTCATCGCCATGGCCCGCGGGCTCGAGATGACGGTCGTTGCCGAAGGCATCCAGACCGACGAGGACGCGATGGAACTTGCCAAGATGGGCTGCCACTTCGGCCAGAGCTACCTCTTCGGCCCCCCGGCCTCCAGCGAAGCAATGATGCGGCTGTTGAAGGAACGTTTTCCTCTGACGAAGCGGGCTTAAGGCTTGCTCAATTCGATCTCCCCCTCGTGGGGAAGATGTCAGCAAAGCTGACAGTGGGCGTGGCGACGCTCACCCACTCTCGACAAATTCGGTTCTTGCGGAGAGGTGCCCCCTCTGCCCTGCCGGGCATCTCCCCCACAAGGGCGGAGATCAGGTGGCGGCGCCCTTACCGCCCCTGCACCAGATCATGCACGAATTGCAGTTTTGCCGTCACCGCTGACGTGAGAATGAATGGGTAGAGATCGGGCACGCCCATGGAGCGATGGATGCTGTTGATCGCCAGACTGAACGGCACCCAAGCCGTGACGAGCTGTTCGGCATCTCTTGCCCGGTAAGGATTGAAGTCCACTTCCGCCGCAAGTTCCTCGTGGCTGCGCGGATCAATCGACATGCCGTAGGAACGCGCCGTTTCCAGCGTGTCGACGACATGGACATAATGGGCGAAACTCTCGGCGAAATCTTCCCACGGATGTGAGCTGGCATAGGTCGAGATGAAGAATTCCTGCCAGTTCGGCGGCGGACCTTCCTCGTAGTTGCGCCTCAGCGCTTCCCCATAGTCGACAGTTTCGTCACCGAAGACGGACCGAAACTCATCGAGCTTGCCGCCATCGCGCACCATCCTGTCCCAGATGTAATGGCCGGTCTCGTGGCGGAAATGGCCGAGCATGGTGCGGTAGGGTTCGTTCATCGACACGCGGATCTGTTCTCGTGTCGCATCATCGGCCTCGGCGGCGCGGATGGCGATCAGGCCGTTTTCGTGTCCGGTCATGGCGGCTTTCACCGTGCCATCCGGCTGGATCTCGTCGACGAGGAAATCGAAAACCAGCCCGGCGACAGTGTCATCGTCGCGGTTGATGCGCGGCAGGTTCCATTTGAGCATGGAGTAGAAGAGATGCCGCTGTGCCTGGCTGATATGGCGCCACTGGCGAAGCCCCTCCTCTGTCGAGGCATCCGGCACGAGGCGGTTGTGGCGACAGGCGGGGCAAAATGTGTTCGGGTCATCCGCGAGCACGGTCCAGTTGCAGATGTCCATGGCAGCGTTGGCGCAAAGTCGAACCTTATCTCCCGGCTTTGCAAAAAGCGCAAAGGTGCCGTCGCTCTCGTCCGGCTGAAGTGCGTGCATGGAAAGGTCTTCCGGCACGAAGGCGAGCCGATAGCCGCAATTGACGCAATTCCTGTTATCGAAATGAACTGTCTGTCCGCAGTGATCGCAGTCGTAAAGGCGCATGGACTGATCCGGAGTGAGTGTTTCAGCATCAGACATAGAGAAAACCTGCCCCGGGGGAACCGGAACAGGCTTTCGTCGCGACTGGAGATCGCATTATTTCATCATTGAAGACCGTCAGAGGCGATCGACAAATTCCTTGCCGGCTTCCTTGATCTTGCCCTTGGCCTGCTGTGCATGGCCCTTGGCTTCCTGGGCATTACCCTTGGCCTTGAGCTCGGAATTGTCGGTCAGATCGCCTGCGGCCTGTTTGACCTTGCCTGCAATCTCATTGCCCTTACCGGCCATTTTATCGCTGGTGCTACCCATGCTCGGTCTCCTTTATCCTTGTCGACGCCTTGCTTGCGTCTTGCAGGTATAGAACGAGGAAGAGCGCGTAACGTTCCCGAAAAATCTCAGGCGTGACCGGCTTCGGTCGACAGCATTTCCGGGCTTACCCCCATGATGGCGAGGGCGCGCTCATATTTGGTGTCCACCGCATGATCGAAAATCAGGTCATCCTGTGCCGCGCAGTTCAGCCAGCCATTGTTGCTGATTTCCGCCTCGAGCTGCCCTGGTCCCCATCCCGCATAACCCAGAAGAAGTGTCGCACGCGACGGGCCCTTGCCCTGCGCGATCGCCCTCAGGATATCGAGCGTTGCCGTCAACGAAATCTCGTCGCTGACGGGAATGGAGCTTTCGCAGCTGAAATCATCCGAATGCAGGACAAAGCCCCTGCCCGTTTCGACCGGACCGCCATAAAGGACGGGGAAATTATGCGCCTTTTCAGACAGGAAGCCCGGATGCGGATCGTCCACAAGCTTCAGATGTTCAAGTACGTCCGGGAAGGACAGATCCTGCAGCCGGTTGATGATGAAGCCCATGCCACCCGCAGCCGAGTGGGCGCAGATATAGACAACACTGCGCGCAAAGTTTCCGTCCTGAACACCGGGCATGGCGATCAGGAACTGGCCATCCAGAAAGCCGCGTTCGCGCTTGTCTCTCAGTGCCGAAATTCCCATCGAGCCTCCCGTGCGCGCATCAAAGCGCCGTATGGCGGGAACCGCATCAGGCGGCCCGTCCCATGCAAGATGGGGCAGTCCGGCATATCATTCAACCGAAAATGATCGGTTTGCCTCAGACGTGGCTGGCGAGCACGGAATTGCTGGGATAAATCGGTTTCCATGATTTCGACCGCTATCACCACTCGCCGCCTTTTCATTGCTGCATCGCTCCTCGCCGCAACGGTTGTCGCACCGGTAGCCGCACGAGCGGAAACAACCGACTGGGCGACCAATGAAGGCGGGCGCATGCGTATCGTAGCGCTGGCGCCGGATGCGCGCGGTATCGTGCGCGGGGCGCTGCAGATCGAGCCCAAGGCCGGCTGGATCACCTATTGGCGGGAACCCGGCGATGCGGGCATACCGCCGCATATCTCCTTCTCCGAGACATCCGGCGTCAGCCTGAAGAAGATGTCCTATCCGGTACCGCGACGTTTCGACAACGGCGAGGTTCGCGATATCGGTTACGACATGGCCGTCAGCTTTCCGTTCGAGCTGTCGGTGAAAGACCTGAACCAGACCTCGGCTATCACCGCATCGGCGTTCATCGGTATCTGCCGCAATATCTGCATCCCCTTCCAGGCTGATTTCAACCTGTCGCTCAAGGCGGATGCCGGAACCTCTTTTGCCGAGGCGATGATCATCAACGAAGCGGAGGCCAAGCTGCCTCAAGCGCCATCGTCCGATTTTTCCGTCACCCACTACGCCGTCTCTTCCGATGGCGATACGCTACGCCTGCGCCTTCAGCTGCCGAAGGATGCGCCGAAAAAGCCGCATGTGATCGTGACCGGCCCCGAAGGCCATGTTCTGTTCAGCGACGGCCAAGGAGAGCGCGAGGACGACAGCTATTCGCTCGAAATACCGGTAGGCAAACTGCCGAAGGACTATCACATGAAGGGCAAGCGCTGGGGCATTCTGGTTCTGGCCGGCAAGCGCGCTATGGAAACCTCGCTCGCCTTCGAATGAGCGCGCTCGCCCGCTGTCCTTCCTGGTCGCAAAACCGCGCCACGTGAGCGCGCGACATCCCGCCTCCTCTATTGTCTTGCCATTCGCCAACTCTATAGTGCCGCCGACGGTCGCGTGGGCGATCGCATTGGCAGGAGAGACGACATGACGATTGCAGTAGGCGACAAGCTTCCGGAAGCGACATTCAAGGAAAAGACGGCAGATGGTCCGGTAGAGGTCAAGACCGGCGATCTTTTCGCCGGAAAGAAGGTCGTGCTCTTTGCCGTTCCCGGCGCTTTCACGCCCACCTGCACGCTTAACCACCTGCCCGGCTATCTGGAAAACCGGGACGCGATCCTTGCGCGCGGCGTCGACGATATCGCTGTTGTCGCCGTCAACGACTGGCATGTGATGGGCGCCTGGGCACAGCAGTCCAACGGGTTCGGCAAGATCCACTTCCTTGCCGACTTCGACGCCTCCTTCACCAAGGCGATGGGTCTCGACATCGACCTTTCCGGCGGCGGGCTCGGCGTTCGTTCGAAGCGCTATTCGATGCTGATCGAGGATGGCGTGGTCAAGTCACTCAATATCGAGGAAAGCCCTGGCCAGGCCACCGTTTCCGGTGCTGCCGCGATGCTGGAACAGCTTTAGCAATTAAGGGGAGAGAAACCCGCAATCCCTACCGGCGTCATGCTCGGGCTAGTCCCGAGCATATGCGACGTTCAATTTTGGTTTGACGTGAACAGATCCTCGGGACAAGCCCGAGGATGACGTCGGAAACCGGACCCACACATCGAACGCGCCCAAACGCGCGCTATCCCTTTCCCGGCGCGGATGGAGTTCAAGCAGCCAGATCGTAGACGATCAGGCCCGACAGACCGCCATCGGCGGAGGCGACAATACGTTCGGCAACGGCGATATGATCCGGCGCGACCAGATAGGCATCACGTGCTTCGGGGCTTTCGAAGCTGACAATGAAACCATCGAGAAAGCCGCCGTTCAGACCTTCGGTAGAGACATTCGGACCATATCTAATATCGAGAATGCCGGGTACGACGGTTTTCAGCCCGGCGATCGCCGCGTAGATCTCATCCTTTTCCGCAGCCGACAGAGCGGACTTGAAGCGCAGAAAAACACAGTGAAGGATCATGCGTGGTCTCCCTAGATCGTGCCCCGATTTTGCCACGATCACCATAGGCGGTCATGCCGCGATGGCAAGCGCGCCGATTGACGCTTGCAACTTCATCCAACGGGAAACCGAGCGGCCTCACGTCGAGTAAACGTCGAAACAAAACGAATTATTTCACCAGCAGAGAGCGACCGAGATTCGGCTTCTTCTTGAAAGGCTCCATGCCTAGACGTGCAAGTTCGTCGGCCCGTTCGTTTTCCGGATGGCCGGCATGGCCCTTGACCCAGTGCCACTTGACCTTGTGGCTTTGGTTGGCGGCGTCTAGCTGCTGCCAGAGTTCCCCATTCTTCACCGGCTTCTTGTCGGCAGTCTTCCAGCCGTTCTTCTTCCAGCCGAAGATCCACTTGGAGATGCCGTCCATCACATATTTACTGTCGGTGTAGAGATCGACTTCGCAGGTGCTCTTCAATGCGGTGAGCGCGGAGATGGCAGCCAGAAGCTCCATGCGGTTGTTGGTGGTTTCCGCCTCGCCGCCGTTCAGTTCCTTGGTGGTTTCGCCGTAACGCAGGATAGCGCCCCAGCCGCCGGGGCCGGGATTGCCGGAGCAGGCGCCATCGGTAAAGATTTCGACATGTTTCATGACGCCACCTCGATTGCCGGTGCATATTCGGCGACCGATGCAATCTGCCGGTGGAAGCGCAGCTTCTTCAGATATTCGAGCGGGTCCTTCTTCACCACCAGCGCGCCTTCCGGCGTCGTCAACCAGTCGTAAAGTCGGGTGAGGAAAAAGCGCAGGGCCGACCCACGTGCGAGAACCGGCATTGCTTCGCGTTCTTCATCCGAGAGCGGACGCACCGAGCAATAACCTTCGAGCAATGCCGACCCCTTGGTGACATTGTAGGAGCCGTCCTTTTCGAAGCACCAGGCATTGAGGCAGATCGAAACGTCATAGGCGAGCAGGTCGTTGCAGGCGAAATAGAAGTCGATCAGGCCGGACAGCTCGTCGCCGAGGAAGAAGACATTGTCCTGGAAGAGATCGGCATGGATGACGCCTGCGGGCAGGTTCTTCGGCCAATGGGCTTCGAGATATGCCAGTTCGGCGGTGATTTCCGCTTCAAGGCCGGTCTCGACTTCATCAGCGCGTTCTGCCGACTTTTCCCACAGCACCTTCCAGCCTTCGAGCGACAGCGCATTTGGCCGCTTGATCTCAAAACCCTCGCCGGCGAGGTGCATGCCGGCCAGCGCCTTGCCGACTTCACGGCAATGTTTTGCTTCCGGCTTTCTCAGCCACATGCCTTCGAGGAAGGAGATGAGTGCTGCCGGACGGCCGGAGAGCTCACCGAGCAACTCCCCATCGCGACGCGGCAGAGGCAACGGGCAGGACAGGCCGCGTTCCGACAGATGCTGCATCAGGCCAAGGAAAAAAGGCAGGTCCGACTTTTCCACCCGCTTTTCATAAAGCGTCAGGATCAGCGGATCCTTCGTCGTATGAAGCAGGAAGTTGGAGTTCTCGACGCCTTCGGCAATGCCCTTGTAGGAGGTCAGCTCACCGACGTCATACTGCGCCAGAAAGTGCTTGAGGTCGATTTCGGTGATGTCGGTATAAACGGCCAAGGCGGTCTCACAGTCGGTCAAAGGGCAGAATCATCCGCCTGAAAATGGTGACTTACCTATCGCGCTGTTTACGGGTTCGCCGCAAGCGGGCGGTCGCCATTTACCCAGGCCATATCCTCGACCGTCAGCGGCACTGAGCGAAGCTCGCGGTTGACGAGGAAGTTTTCGGTCTCCTCGGCGGTGATCGCCAGCTCGATTTCGGCGGCAAACCGTTCCTTGAACGCGGCGATGATTTCGTCAACGATTACTTCGGGCGCAGAGGCACCGGCGGAGAGGCCAAGCGTGCGGATGGTGCCGATCTCGTCCCAGTTCAGTTCGGAGGCGCGCTGAACGAGCAGCGAGCGCTCGGCCCCTGCCCGCAAGGCGACTTCGACAAGGCGCTTGGAGTTGGATGAATTCGGTGCGCCGACGACGATGAAGAGATCGCAGCCGGGAGCCGCTTCCTTCACCGCTTCCTGACGGTTGGTAGTGGCGTAGCAGATCGAATCCGCCGCCGGAGCCTGAAGGTTGGGGAACCGCTCCTGCAGCTTGGCGATGACCCCGGCCGTATCATCGACCGAGAGCGTCGTCTGGGTGACGAAACCGAGATTGTCGGGATCTTCCGGCATATAGGCTTCGGCATCGGCGATCGTATCCACGAGCGAGACCGTGCCGGGTGGCAGCTGTCCCATCGTGCCGATGACTTCCGGGTGACCGGCATGGCCGATCAGCACCACATGACGGCCGAGGCGCTGGTGGCGCATGGCCTGCTTGTGAACCTTGGAGACGAGCGGGCAGGTCGCATCGAGATAGAAAAGATTACGCGCCTGCGCATCTTCCGGCACGGATTTCGGCACGCCATGAGCGGAGAAGACGACCGGTTGCTCGCGATGCTCTTCGGGGATCTCGTGCAATTCCTCGACGAAGACGGCGCCCTTGGCTTCCAGTCCCTCGACGACATAACGGTTATGGACGATCTCGTGGCGGACATAGACCGGCGCACCATATTGTTTCAGCGCCAGCACGACGATCTGGATTGCCCGGTCGACCCCGGCGCAGAAACCGCGCGGGCCGCAAAGCCTGATCGAAAGAGCCGGTTTGGTGACCTGAATGTTCATTCCGCATCCGCTGTTGGAAAATGCCTAAGGCCTCATATAGGCGAGGCAATTGAGGCACGCCAACAGAAAATGTCGTTATGGCACCTCTTCGGCCGTTGATGGGGCGGGTTTGCGGCTGCGCCACCACATGGCGAAAACCACGGCCAGCAGCGCTGCGGCCAGACCATACCATGTGGCGGCATATTGCAGATGGTTGTTGGGCAGGTCGAATTGCGTCACGCCGCCCTTCGGCCAGCCGCCGGGATTGGTGACAGATGCATCGACGTCGAAGAAAAATGGAATGACATCTGAGAGCCCAGTGCTTGCGGCCATGGCATCGAGGTCCTTCCAGTAGAAGATGTTCTTGGAGAGATCGTTATCCGGCACCAGCATGGACGGCTTGCCGGAGAGTTTTGCACGGGCGTAGCCGGTGATCGTCTGCTCGCCAGACACCTCGCCTTCCACTCGCGTCGCCGGCTCCTTCATCTCGTAGGGCACAAAACCGCGATTGACGAAGATCTTGCGACCGTCCAGCAGCGTCATCGGCGTGTAGACATAAAAGCCGGTGCGGCCTTCAAACGTGGCGAAGAAATGCCGTTCCTTCGTGTGATCGAATGTGCCGGAAAGTGCGATGCGGCGGTATTCGATATCATCCCCGGCTGCAGCCCTCTGTTCGATCTCCGCAAGCGATACCGGCTCGGCTGCACGGCGCTCGGCTATATCGGCGAGAAGGCCCTCCTTCCAATGGAGTCGCTCGACCTGCCATGTGCCGAGAGTGAACAGGATGGCGAGCGAGAGGAGAACCACAGTCCCGGTCAGTATGGCGCGAAGATTGCTGCGAGACGCCTTTATCTCGGTGGTCATGGCCTGATCTCGATAGGCGTACCGTTCCCCACCAGCGCCCAGATCTCGTTCATGTCAGCATTGGTCACTGCGATACAGCCGTCGGTCCAGTCGAACCATTGAGTGATCGGCGAGAGCCAACCAAAATAATTACGCTGACCGTGGATCATGATCATACCGCCCGGATCCTCCCCGACTTTTCGGGCGCGCTCGGTATCCGCCTCATTCGGGTAGGATATGTGAATGGAGCGATGATAGCTGCTTTTGCTGTTGCGCCAATCGAGAACATAGCTGCCCTCAGGCGTGCGCTCGTCACCCTCCTTTTCCTTGTGCCCGACCGGAGAGCCGCCAAGAGCGACCGAATAGGTTTTGAGCACAGTATCACCGTTCATGATCTGCATCCGGCGGTCACCTTTGCTCACCAGCACATGAGTGGCCTGCTGCGCCGCCGCGAAGCCCGCCGACCAAAAGAGCATCAGCGCCAAGGCAATCCATCGCATGTGTAACAATTCTCCATTTCGACCGCAGAGCAGCGATCGATCACAAATGAAAAAGGCGGGCGCATGGCCGCGTCCGCCCGAATATTCTCAAGAGCTTACGCGCTTACAGATGCGCCAGCGGTGCGCCCCAGCCGCCCCAGATATAGATCGAAAAGAACAGAAACAGCCAGACGACATCGACGAAATGCCAGTACCATGCGGCGGCCTCAAAGCCGAAATGTTTTTCCGGCGTGAAGCCGCCATTGATGGCGCGGATCAGGCAGACGATCAGGAAGATCGTGCCGATCAGGACGTGAAAGCCGTGGAAGCCGGTCGCCATGAAGAAAGTGGCGCCATAGATCGAATTGGAGAATTCGAAAGGGGCGTGAGCGTATTCGTAAGCCTGAACGGCGGAAAACAGGATGCCGAGTGCGACCGTCAGGCCTAAGCCAGTGACCAGTCCCTTGCGGTCATTGTGCAAAAGCGCGTGGTGTGCCCAGGTCACGCAGGTGCCGGACAGAAGCAGGATGATCGTGTTGTAGAGCGGCAGGTGCCAGGGATCGAGAACCTCGATTCCCTTGGGCGGCCACTGACCGCCAAGCGCCTCGACGCGGGCGGCCTGGATCGCCTCTCCGGGATAGAGGCTGGCATCGAAAAAAGCCCAGAACCAGGCGACGAAGAACATCACCTCTGAGGCGATGAACATGATCATGCCGTAGCGCAGGTGCAGCGAGACGACCCGCGTGTGATGGCCTTCCCGGCCCTCCTTGATCGTGTCCGACCACCAGCCGATCATCACATAGAGGATGATCGCCAGACCGATGAAGAAGACCCAGGGGGTGGCCCAGTTGAAGCCGAACATGTGGAACTCGGCGCCCTTGAGATAGCGCATGTAGCCGACACCGCCGAAGGTGATGACGAAGGCGCCGATCGAGGCCAGGATCGGCCAGGGGCTCGGATCGATGATGTGGTAGTCGTGATTTTTCTGATGCGCGTCTGCCATGTCAAAATCCCCGATGAATGCCTCTCCACCGCCTGCGGAATGTTCCGCCGGCGCTCCTCTCAAAGCTTGCTGTCCAATTCATTCGTCCTCACCGCCGCGACAGGCTTTGCCGGTTCGCTCGGATAGAAGGAATAGGACAGGGTAATCGTTCTGATATTCCTGGTTTCCTCCGCCTTGACGATCTCCGGATCGACGTAAAAGACGACGGGCATGGAAACGCTTTCGCCCGGCTGGAGCGTCTGCTCGGTGAAACAGAAACACTGCACCTTGTTGAAATAGGCGCCGGCCTCCATGGGCGTGACGTTGAAGACGGCGGTGCCGGTGGTGGCGACAGGCGAACGATTGGTCGCCGTATATTCGACCTGGATTGTCTCACCGATCTTCGGCTGCACGGCCTTGGCCGCCTTGAAATCCCAGTTCAGGCCACTCGATATGTTGGCGTCGAAGGTGACCTGCACGGTGCGGTCGAGCACGGTCGTCGAATATTGTTCGACGCGCTGGGTGGTGCCACCGTAACCCGTGACCTGACAAAAGAGACGATAGAGAGGAACTGCCGCATAGGCAGCGCCGACCATGCCGAAAACGAAGACGGCGCAACCGGCAAAGATCGAGGCATTGCTTACCCGCTTCGCCTGGCCTGAATGACCGCCCTGAATTCCGCCTGCCATGTCGCTCCTCCCTAGCTCCATTCGGCTCCGATTACCGGCCTAGTTCCAGAACCCGCCCACCTTGACGAGCGTGATGATGTAGAAAAGCACGCAAAGCCCAGCGAGAACGAGGCCGAGCGCCACATTGCGATTTCGCCGTGACTTCTTCTGCGTCTCGCTAAGCTTTACGGTATCGATCACAGAAGCCCTCCGACGAAGGAAACAAGGCCGGCCGCCATGTGATCGAAGATCAGCGCGGAGAAGACCGCGAAGAGATAGAAGATTGAATAGAAAAACAGCTTTTTCGCCGGCACCATCTTCTCATCGTCCTCGGCCATGCGCAGGACGAGGATGGAATAGTAGATGAAGATGAGGCTCAGAATGCCGGTAAAAATGCCATAGCCGATGCTGGCGAGACCGGTGAAGGTCGGGGCTGCAACGACGGCTGCCATCAGGACCGAATAGACGACCATCTGGATCTTGGTCGAGCGCTGGCCGACGACATTCGGCATCATCGGAATGCCGACGGAGCCGTAATCGCGCATCTTGAACAGTGCCAATGCCCAGAAATGCGGCGGGGTCCACATGAAGGTGATCATGAACAGGATGACGCTGTCGAGCGACACGCCACCGGTGACACAGGCCCAGCCGAGCATGGGCGGGAAAGCGCCCGCGGCACCGCCGATGACGATGTTCTGCGGCGTCGAGCGCTTCAGCCACATCGTGTAGACAACGGCATAAAAGAAGATGGTGAAGGCGAGCAGGCCGGCGGCAAACCAGTTAACGGCAAGGCCGAGAATGACGACCGAAAATGCCGACAGTGTCAGGCCGAAGGCAAGCGCCTCATTAGGACGGATTCGGCCGGCTGGGATCGGACGCTTTGCGGTGCGCGTCATCACGGCATCGATATCGGCATCGTACCACATGTTGAGCGCGCCGGAGGCGCCGGCACCGACGGCGATGCAGAGGATGGAGATGATCGCCAGAACAGGGTTGATCTCGCCGGGTGCGAGAACAAGGCCGGCAAA
Source organism: Neorhizobium sp. UBA3556 (assembly GCA_002376235.1). Taxonomy (GTDB): domain Bacteria; phylum Pseudomonadota; class Alphaproteobacteria; order Rhizobiales; family Rhizobiaceae; genus Neorhizobium. The sequence continues at coordinate 116,875 of DFNX01000010.1, forward strand.
GGCGGTGAAAACCACCAGCGACATGACGCGCGGCTTCAGCAGCGCGAAGAAATCGCGCGCATCGGCTTCGGAAAGGAGCTTTCCTTCCTCTTGCGACATCGCTTGGGTGGAATCGATAACAGTCATTTCAATTCAGATCCTGACGAGATACCGGGCGCTGCCAAGGCGGCACCCGGATCGGAATTCCTACTTGATGCGGGGAAGCTGTTCCCATTGGTGATAGGGCGGCGGCGACGACAGCTGCCATTCCAGCGTGGTCGCACCCTCGCCCCAGGGGTTATCACCGGCAACCCGCTTCTTGGCGAAGGCTTCCCATACGCCAAAGAGGAAGATGAGTACACCCACGAAGGAGATATACGAACCGACCGAGGAGACGTAGTTCCAGCCGGCGAAAGCATCCGGGTAGTCGATATAGCGACGCGGCATGCCGGCGAGGCCGAGGAAGTGCTGCGGGAAGAAGACCAGGTTCACGCCGATGAACATGACCCAGAAATGCAGTTTGCCGATCGCCTCGTTATACATGTAGCCGAACATTTTCGGGAACCAGTAATACCACGCGGCAAAGATGGCAAAGACCGCGCCGAGCGACAGAACGTAGTGGAAATGGGCCACGACGTAATAGGTGTCGTGCAGCGAACGGTCGAGACCGGCATTGGCCAGCTGAACGCCGGTGACGCCGCCGACCGTGAACAGGAAAATGAAGCCGATCGCCCATATCATCGGTGTCGTAAACGTGATCGAGCCACCCCACATCGTCGCGATCCAGGAGAAGATCTTGATGCCGGTCGGCACCGCGATCACCATCGTGGCGAAAACGAAATAACGCTGCGCATCGAGCGACAGGCCAACCGTATACATGTGGTGGGCCCAGACGATGAAGCCGACGGCGCCGATCGCCACCATCGCATAGGCCATGCCGAGATAACCGAAAACCGGCTTTCTCGAGAAGGTAGAGACGATGTGGCTAACGATGCCGAAGCCGGGCAGAATGAGAATATAAACTTCCGGGTGACCGAAGAACCAGAACAGGTGCTGGTAGAGGATCGGGTCACCGCCGCCTTCCGGCGAGAAGAAGGTCGTGCCGAAATTGCGGTCGGTCAGCGCCATGGTGATGGCACCGGCGAGAACCGGCAGCGACAGAAGCAGAAGGAAGGCGGTTACCAGAACCGACCAGGCAAATAGCGGCATTTTGTGCAGCGTCATGCCCGGAGCGCGCATGTTCAGGATCGTGGTGATGAAGTTGATTGCGCCGAGAATCGACGATGCACCGGCGACGTGCAGCGAGAAGATAGCAAGGTCGACGGCCGGACCCGGATGGCCGCTGGTAGAGAGCGGCGGATACATGGTCCAGCCGCCGCCCGCACCATAAGCGCCTGCCGGGCCTTCGACGAACATCGACATGACAAGCAGAAGGAAGGCCGGGACGATCAGCCAGAAGGAAATATTGTTCAATCGCGGAAAAGCCATGTCCGGTGCGCCGATCATGATCGGCACCATCCAGTTGGCAAAACCGCCGATCATCGCCGGCATGACCATAAAGAAGATCATGATCAGCGCGTGGGCGGTGGTGAACACGTTGAACATGTGCTTGCCGCCGTCGATCGCGGCATCGCCCTCGAAGCCATAGACCATCGCGGCCAGGCCATGGAAGATCTGGATGCCCGGTTCCTGCAGCTCCATGCGCATCGCGACAGACAGAAGGCCACCGACGATGCCGGCCATGATCGCGAAGATCAGATAGAGCGTGCCGATATCCTTGTGGTTGGTCGAAAACAGCCAGCGGGCCGCAAAGCCCGGCTTGTGGTGATGTTCACCATGCGCATGCGCGTCATCATGGGTAGCGCGATGGGAATGGTCGTCGTGATGTGTCGTTTCAGCCATGGATCTCGCCTCCCTTACTTGACGTCATTTGCAGCGACATCGACGCCGACTGCATTTGCATTATCCGCATATGCCAGAAGCCCCTTGTAGGCTCCCGGCAGATCGTTTGCGGCGGCGGCGAGCCAGGCGGTGTATTTGTCTTCTGAGACGACGCGGATGGCGATCGGCATATAGGCGTGGTCCTTGCCACAAAGCTCGGAACACTGTCCGTAATAAAGGCCCTCGCGTTCGGCGCGGAACCAGGTTTCGTTCAATCGGCCGGGCACGGCATCGATCTTCACACCGAAGGCCGGCATGGCGAAGGCGTGGATCACATCGGTCGGTGCCGCGGTCACGAGAAGACGGACCGTCTTGCCGACGGGGATGATCATCTCGTTATCGACGGCAAGAAGCCGCGGATATACGGCCACATCGGTCTTGCCGGCCGCTTCACGATCCGGCTCCTTCAGCATGTAGCTGTCGAAGGCGACCGGAGACGCCCCCTCCCCTTGGCCCGACCCCTCATATTCGTAATTCCATTGCCACTGGGTGGCAGTGGCCTTCACGGTCATGTCGGTCTCGGGAATTTCCAGCTGGGCGTTCAGAAGATTGAAGGACGGGATAGCCAGCATGAAAAGGATGAGGATCGGCGCAACCGTCCAGACGATTTCAATCGTCGTATTATGGCTGGTGCGAGATGGCGTCGGGTTTTTGTCGGCGCGGAATTTGACCGCTACGATAATCAACAGTGCCAGAACGAAAAGCGTGACCGGAACGATGAACCAGAGCGTGTATTTCTCGAACCAGCTTATCTGATGCATGATTTCTGTGGCTGGCGCCTGAAGGCCCATTTGCCATGGATGCGGCTGGTCCGCATGCGCAACCGAAGCGCTTACCAGCCCCGCAAGCGAGGCGGTGATAAGACAGATGATTGTCATCATCATCGCATAAGCCCTGTTCATCACAAACTTTCTCCCCACGCGTGTGATCCAGATCAACTCTTACGCAGTCTCCAAGCTATAAAGCTTGGTTCAACCATAGTTTGCTTATGTCCGCAACGTCTTGCGACAAATGCCCCTGCGGCATTTTGTGCATTGCAGGCGCGCGACATCCTTTGGTTGCATTTCCTCCATTACAGACCACACCTCCCTCCACAGAGTCGCAGCCAAAATTGAGGATAAGCGCTTTCGGCTGACAAATTCCACCATATTTTACAGGCGGCATCATCCTTGTGACTTGAACAGGGTCCTACTTTCGCCGTACTCCGCTGAAAACTCGGCAAGGCTTTCCATTTCGCATATCGAGCGACAGGATAAGCCGCATTGATTCGAACCAGAGGTTTCCATGGGTCGTCCCTCCCTTATCGGCGCAAGCCTTATCGCCCTTCTTTCGCTGGGCTCGGTCTCCGGCGCGTTCGCGCAACCGGCACAGACGCCGCCGGCGACGGGTGCGGCACCCAAGGGACCCGCACCCGGCGCGCAGGCACCGGCTCCATCTCAGGCCCCCGCTCCGGCACCTTCAGGGCAACAGCCCGGCAATGTGAAGGAAAGCCATGGCGCATGGTCGGTCATCTGTGATCGCCCCGCCGGTGCTTCGGCCGAACAATGCGCACTGATGCAGAACGTGATTGCCGAAGATAGGCCGGAAGTAGGCCTCTCCGTCGTCGTGTTGAAGACGGCCGACCGAAAGGCGCGGATCCTGCGCATTCTCGCACCGCTCGGCGTGCTGCTGAAGGACGGCATGGAGCTTTATGTCGACAACAACAATATCGGCCGAGCATACTTCACCCGTTGCTTCTCGGAAGGGTGCTATGTGGAAGTGGAAATCGACGAGGAACTGATGCGCATAATGCGTGCCGGCAAAAGCGCTGTCTTTGCGCTGCGCGAATCCTCCGATCAGGATCGCGTCGGAATTCCCGTCGAACTCAACGGTTTTGGCCCGGGTTACGACGCGCTTCCTTAAAGCGTGAGCAGCGCAAGGGCTCGACAGCGCTTGCGCCTCACTGCGGACAGACCTACATCGGTTTTCAAAGACATTTCGGCTTGGGCGTACGTTATTGCCCCTCACCCTAGCCCTCTCCGCGTTCGCGGGGAGAGGGTACGAGCCATAAATTTGGCCGAGCGGGTGCCGCAAGGTCCTTCGCCCCACCTGCGGGGAGAAGGGGCCGGCAGGCGGATGAGGGGCAGATGCTTGCGCAAGCGCCAACAGCCAGCGGAGCATTAAAGCATGAACACCGATCTCTTGAGCCTGTTCGATACGGACGAGGCAAAGCTGCGAGCGATCGTCGCCAAGGCGCTTTCAGGCTCCGATGACGGCGAACTGTTCATTGAACATGCGCAGGCGGAATCGCTGACCTTCGACAATGGCCGTCTCAAGGGCGGGTCCTTCAACACCGACCAGGGCTTTGGCCTGCGCTCGGTGGCGGGCGAAGCTGTCGGTTATGCCCATGCGGGCGACCTTAGTACTGCGGCACTGGAGCGCGCATCGGATGCCGTTCGTGCCGTGACGGCGGGTTATTCCGGTTCCTATGCGGCAGCCCCGCAGCGGACCAACAAGAAATATTACGGCGACGAAAACCCCATCGGCTCCCCGAGCTTCGAGGCCAAGGCCAAGCTTTTGACCGATATCGACGCCTATCTGCGCAACAAGGACGACAAGGTTCGCCAGGTCACCGCGACGATTTCCGCCAGCTGGCAGGTCGTCGATATCCTGCGCGCCGACGGGCACCGGGTGCAGGACATCCGCCCGATGACGCGCATCAACATTTCCGTCGTCGTGGGTGATGGCGACCGGCAGGAATCGGGTTCGTTCGGCACCGGCGGCCGCCTCGGCTTCGGTGATTTCGTCGCCGAGGGCAACTGGCAGGTGGGCGCCGACGAGGCGCTTCGCCAGGCGCTCGTCAATCTCGAAGCGATCGAGGCACCGGCCGGCACGATGGACGTGGTACTTTCCTCCGGCTGGCCGGGCGTAATGCTGCATGAGGCTGTCGGCCACGGACTGGAAGGCGATTTCAACCGCAAGAAGACATCGGCATTTGCCGGTCTGCTCGGCGAAATGGTCGCGGCGCCCGGCGTTACTGTCGTCGATGACGGCACGATCGACAACCGACGTGGTTCTATCACCATCGACGACGAAGGCACGCCTTCGGCTTATAACGTGCTGATCGAGGACGGCAAATTGGTCGGCTACATGCAGGACCGGCAGAATGCTCGACTGATGGGCATGAAACCGACCGGCAACGGCCGCCGCCAGGGTTATTCTTCGGTGCCTATGCCGCGCATGACGAACACCTACATGCTCGGTGGCGACAAGACGCCCGAAGAGATCATCGCCTCGGTGAAGAAGGGCGTCTATGCCGTCTCCTTCGGCGGCGGCCAAGTGGATATCACCTCGGGCAAGTTCGTCTTCGGCTGCACCGAGGCCTATCTTATCGAAAACGGCAAGATCGGTCCGGCTATCAAGGGCGCGATGCTGATCGGCAACGGGCCGGACGCTATGAAGCGCGTCTCGATGGTCGGCAATGACATGAAGCTCGATACCGGCATCGGCAATTGCGGCAAGGCCGGCCAGTGGGTGCCGGTCGGCGTCGGCCAGCCGCATCTCAGGATGGACCAGGTCACCGTCGGCGGCACGAAGGCGTAACGCGTCATGAGCGACATCGTCATCCGCGCCTTCGAGGCAGGCGACGAACAGGGCGTCATCGGCGTCATCCTGCCGATCCAGCGCGAGGAATTCGGTGTCGCGATCACCGCCGCAGACCAGCCGGATCTCGCCGCCATTGCGGATTTCTATCAGACGGCCAAGGGCGGATTCTGGGTTGCCGAGAAGGACGGAAAGATCGTCGGCACGATTTCGCTGAAGGATATCGGCAATGACGAGGCGGCGCTGCGCAAGATGTTCGTCGCAGCAGATGTCCGTGGGCGCGAATTCGGTGTCGCCGCCCGTTTGCTGGAAACGCTGATGGCGCATGCAGCGGGCGTCGAACTAAAGGCAATCCTGCTCGGCACGACCGACAAGTTTCTGGCTGCCCACCGATTCTATGAGAAGAACGGGTTTTCCGAGATCGCTGCGGAAGAGCTGCCGACCAGTTTTCCGCGGATGGCCGTGGATACGAAGTTTTATCGACGGAAGGTTTGACTTGGGGCACGTTCCCTCTCCTCGCCTGCAGGGATAAGGGGTGTCGCGACATCGCTTGACTTCGCCAGCGAAACGAAGCCACTTTCTGCACCATCCGCTATTCCCCCAGCAGACTGCCGCCTCCCAATGACATCCGTCGATCCGATCTCCACATTCCTTGCCACATGGCTTCCCGGTCACTCCGTCGGCGAACTTGCGTTCGTCTTCTTCGCCGCCGTGATTGCGGGTCTCGCCCGCGGCTTTTCCGGGTTTGGCGGGGCGTTGATCTTCGTGCCGCTGGCGAGTGCGGTCACCAGTCCGGCAATCGCATCCGCGCTTCTGCTCGTCATCGACGGGGTGATGACGCTTGGCATGGTGCCGGAAGGCTGGCGCAAGGCGAACCGGCGCGAAGTCTTCACCATGCTTGCCGGCGCCGTGATCGGCGTCCCGGCCGGGACGGCGGTGCTTTCGCTGCTTCCTTCGATCACGCTGAGGTGGATCATCTCGCTCGTGGTGCTCGGCCTGCTGATCTTCCTGATGTCGGGCTGGCGCTATCACGGCAGGCCGAAGACTTATCTGACCGTCGGTGTCGGCGCACTTGCCGGGCTGTTTGGCGGCGCGGCTCAGATGTCGGGTCCGCCGATCGTCGCCTACTGGCTTGGCGGGGCGATCGAGCGCAGCGTGGTGCGGGCGAACCTCGTCCTCTATTTCGCGCTCGGCACGATCATCTCGGCCACGTCCTACATCGTCACCGGCATCCTGACGCTGGAAGTGCTGCTGATCGCGCTCGTTGCCGGGCCGGGTTACGGGATCGGCCTCTCCTTCGGCTCGCGGATGTTCGGCATGGCCAGCGAGACCACGTTCCGGCGCATATGTTTCACACTGATCGGCGCTGCCGCAATCATCGGTTTGCCGCTCCTCGATGGTTTGCGGCCGTGAGTGAGTTGCCATTCAGCAAGGTTTAACCGGTCGGGACTAGCCTGTCTCATATCGGGCACATCTGCCCTGGGGCGGGCTGCGGGAACCATGAAGGACAGGGCAAAGGCGATCTGGCGTCGCAACGTCAAACGCTGGCTGATCGGCGCCGGGCTGGAAGCCTCTGCGCTGACTGCGGCTAGCGGCCTGATGAAGGCCGCGCGCGGTTCGGGCGTCATCTTCACATTGCATCATGTGCGGCCCGAGACTTCTTCGATCATCGGCCCCAACCGACATCTGGAAGTGACGCCTGAATTTCTCGATCTCGCGATCACGCAGTTGGCGTCTCTCGGTTACGATTTCATCGCTCTATCGGATGTGCCGGCGCGGCTGAAAACCTCATCAGGAAAGCCGTTCGCGGTCTTCACTCTCGATGACGGGTACCGCAACAATGCGGAACATGCGCTGCCGGTTTTCGCCCGACACGGGGTGCCCTTCACCGTTTTCATCGCGCAGGGGCTAGCCGAACACCGGCAACCGCTGTGGTGGGAAATCATGGGCAGGCTGCTGCGGGAACAGAAGCGTGTCAGCTTCGATTTCGGCAACGGCACCGAAACACTGGACCTGAACACGCCGACACAACAGTTGGACACGTTCTTCCGCTTTGCCAGCTATGTCTGGGCTCTTAGGGAAGATGAAGCCGTCGCAGATCTCTGCCGCCTGGCGCAAGCATACGATGTCGATCCGCTCGCCATCACCCGCGAGCTTCTGATGGGACCGGAAGAACTCAAGGAATTTTCGGCCCATCCGCTGGTTTCGCTCGGCGCCCATACGGTGACACATCGCAAGCTATGCCGCCTCGCAGCAGAAGAAGCCGCGAACGAGATGCGCAAATCGGCCGATTGGCTGGCTGATCTTACGGGCAAGCGGCCAACCGCCATCGCTTATCCCTATGGAAGCCGGGACGCAGTCGGGCAGCGGGAGTTCCAGACTGCCTGTGATCTCGGTTTTGTGATCGGGCTGACCACACAACCTGGGATGCTGACCGCAGCCGACCTTTCAAGGCTAACCGCCCTGCCGCGTGTTTCGCTGAATGGCTATTACCAGAAGGCGCGCTACGTTTCCGCACTGGCCTCCGGCATTCCCTTCACGCTGAAACGATAGAGTTTTCCCGCCTTTCCCTGAAACGCGAAACTGGCCCTACTTCTCTGTTTTAAAGCAATTCCGGCCGATCACGGATACATCCGCACCTTGTTCCATTTACCGGCTGGATCATCACGGCGAAATTCGACGCGGTCATGCAGGCGGAACTGGCGGTCGTGCCAGAATTCGATCGATGTTGGCTTTATGCGGAACCCGGACCAATAGGACGGGCGCGGGATTTCACCGATCGCGTAACGCGCAGCGTATTCGGCCACTGCCTTCTCCAGCGCAAAACGTCCCTCAAGCGGGCGCGACTGTTTCGATGCCCAGGCTCCGATACGGCTGCCGCGCGGGCGCGATGCGTAGTAGGCGTCGGCCTCGGCATCACTGACAACCTCTACCGGCCCACGAATACGCACCTGGCGGCGGAGCGATTTCCAGTGGAAGCACATGGCGGCCTTCTTCTGGCCGAGGATTTCCTGCCCCTTCTGGCTCTCGAAATTTGTGTAGAAGACGAAACCGTGCTCGTCGAAACCTTTCAACAGCACCATGCGCACGTTAGGCATGCCGTCTTCGTCCACCGTTGCAACCGCAACGGCGTTCGGATCGTTAGGCTCGGAAGCTTCCGCATCCTTCAACCAACGGGCGAAAAGAGTGAAGGGTTCAGATTCTTCGGTGAAGTCACCGGTTGTTAACTCACTTCCAGACATATTGACTTAAATACTCCCAATCTGCTCGAACATGCCCGAGACGAAGCGCCGGACAGGATATTAGGTGTCAGTGATAGCAAAGTGGACCGAAATGACAAAGTGCTGGAGCCGCAAGGGCGGCGCTGCAATTTGCCTCGCCACGCTGACGCTGTCGCTCGCGGGATGTACCAGTAGCCTCGACTTGTTCGGAGGCTCGAGCAAGGTCGACCGGTCGCTTGCGACCGGCACCGTTGCGGGCAAGCCGCAATCCGAGACCAGTCTTTCTGACGAAGCGACGGTGCGTAACGCCGTTACCTCCGCCGATCTCGCCAAGATGGGCAACACTCCGCTTCCCTGGGCAAATGCCGCGACCGGCAGTGCGGGCGTCGTATCCGTTATCCAGGAAGACAGCGCCCAGGGCCGCATATGCCGCGCCTTCAAGACAACCCGTCATTCCTACGAAGGTATAGCTGTATTTGCCGGCCAGACCTGCATGACCGGAAGCGGCGACTGGATGCTGACTGCCTTCGATAGACAAGGCTAAAGGCAAATCGCCGCGTCGCGCGGAATTGTTTCCAAATCCTACACCGCATTAACCCTTCCTTCACCACGCCTCCGTCGTGAGCTCGCATTGTAACCACTGATTCAGGACTGCGCTTCTACTCTGTCATTCAGAGAAAATCGGAGCAGCGAGCAGCGCATGATGGCACTGTGTGGCCCGTGTTTAAGTGTATTATCGGCGGGGTCGCGATTATGGCGGATCCGCTGTCAAAAGCGTAACCGGTGGTCTCACAATGCGTGATCCCTATTCCATCCTCGGCGTCAGACGGAACGCGGATGCCGACGAAATCAAGGCGGCTTGGCGGACGAAGGCTAAGACGATCCATCCTGACCATAATCGCGACGATCCAAGTGCGACGGACCGATTTGCGGAGGTCGGGCAGGCCTATGAATTGCTCAAGGACCCGGAACGGCGCCGTCGTTATGACCGTGCCGCCGACATCCACCAGACGATCATGCAGCAGCGTGATGCGGCCGAACGCGCCAAGACTGCTCGCGCCAACGCGGAAAAAGTGATGGAGGAACTGGCACGAGCCCAGGCGGCTCGCGCCCAATCCGAAGCTGCCAAGACGCAACCGAAGGCGGACACCGCGAAAGCGAAAACCACAGGCAACGAACAAGCCAAACCAAAGACAGGAAAGAAGCCGAGCGAGAGCCCGGAAGAAACCATCGAGCGTATTTTCGGCGGTGGCCCCGAAGTACGCGAGCGCGCCAAGGAATATCCCGACAACACGACAGAGCCGAAAGCTGCAGAAACAGTTGTCAAAGACGGTCCTGCGCCGGAGCTTCGCTCTCCCTTGCCTATGATGGCGGTCGACCTGATCGCCAATCTCTTCAATCGCATCCGCGGCTCTGCGCCCGCACCGGAAAAGGCACCGGATCTTCTGGTCGAGGCAAAGGTGACTGTGGCGGAATTCATTGCCCTGAAACCGGTGACCATAAAGCTCTCCGACGACCGGGAAATTCGTGTCCCGATCGAACGCGGAGCAACCGACGGGCATGTGATTCGCCTTGCGGGCCAGGGCCTTAAGCTTCCGAACATGAAGCAGGGCGACCTTGTCGTTACGCTGAAGGCGGCCCGCGACGAGATCTATATCGTTCGGGATTTCAATCTTCACATCGTCTTGCCTATTTCGCTTCAGGACGCCGTGCTCGGCGGCGAGGCGCGGGTAGAGACGCCGGCAGGTCCGCGCTCGATCGAGATCCCGAGTTGGTCAGGCTCGGACCGCACGATCACGATCGAAGGGCTTGGCCTTCACGACGAGACAGGACGCGGCGACCTTGTAGTCGAACTTCGGATCGTGCTTTTGGAAACACCGGACGCCAAGGTCACCGATCTCATGCGGCTGATGCGCGACGGGCTCTATCTGTGAGGCAGGCAAGCGTGACAAAGCGATGACATCATCGCCAGCCACGCGCTCTTTTTTGTTGCATCTCAACAGATGATGATTTGACGCATGCTTGAACCCTGGTGCCGCCTATGCCATAGGCAGCATTCATTTTTTCGTGTCAGGGATTACACAATGGTTCAGGCATCCGGCCTTATGGCAGGCAAGCGCGGGCTCATCATGGGCGTCGCGAACAATCGCTCGATCGCATGGGGCATTGCCAAGGCCATAGTCGACAATGGCGGCGAAGTGGCCTTCACCTATCAGGGCGATGCACTGAAGAAGCGGGTAGAACCTCTGGCTGCTGAACTTGGCGCGTTCATGGCCGGCCACTGTGACGTCACCGACGAGGCAACGATCGACGAGGTCTTCTCCAATATCGAAAAGCACTGGGGCAAGATCGACTTCATCGTCCACGCCATCGGCTTCTCCGACAAGGACGAACTGACCGGCCGTTATGTCGACACGTCGGCTGAAAACTTTACGAAGACGATGCAGATCTCGGTCTATTCATTCACGTCCGTCGCACGCCGCGCCGAGAAACTGATGACCGACGGCGGCTCCATGCTGACGCTGACCTATTACGGTGCGGAAAAGGTTATGCCGAACTACAACGTCATGGGCGTTGCCAAGGCAGCGCTTGAAGCCAGCGTCAAATATCTTGCCGTCGACCTCGGCCCGAAGAACATCCGCGTCAACGCGATCTCGGCAGGCCCGATCAAGACACTTGCCGCCTCCGGCATCGGCGACTTCCGCTACATCCTGAAATGGAACGAGTACAATGCACCGCTGCGCCGTACCGTGACCATCGAAGAAATCGGTGACGTCGGCCTGTACATGCTTTCCGACCTGTCGCGCTCGGTAACCGGCGAAGTGCATCACGCCGATAGCGGTTATCACACGATCGGCATGAAGGCCGTCGACGCTCCCGATATCTCGGTCATCAAAGATTAACAAAGGAATTTCGCCGTGCTCGTCTATGTGATCCGCCACGGCCAGACGGATTGGAATGCCGAAGGCCGTCTCCAGGGGCAAAAAGACATCCCGATCAATGCGATCGGGCGTGGACAGGCAACCTGTAACGGTGAAACGCTTCACGAACTCCTCGGCTCGGCCGATGGGTTCGATTTCGTCGCAAGCCCTCTTTCGCGCACCCGCGAGACGATGGAGCGCATACGGACAGCCATGGGGCTCGATCCAATGGGCTACCGCACGGACGAGCGACTGAAGGAACTTTCCTTTGGCGACTGGGAGGGCTTTACCACCGCCGAAATAAAGAAGAGCGCCCCGGAACGACTGCGCGAACGCTCTCGAAACAAGTGGAGCTTCATACCGCCGGGTGCAGACGCCGAAAGCTACGAGATCCTCTCATGGCGCATTGGGGCTTGGCTTGCCTCGCTAAAGGGACCGACTATCTCCGTCAGCCATGGCGGGGTATTGCGTTCGCTTTTCCGCATCATCGGCAATGTCGATGAAGATGAGGCGGCCAACATGCCGATCCATCAGGACCGTATCGTAAGGATCGAACTGAAAGATGGCGAAACCGGCGATGCAATCGCCGTCAAAGGCACTATCGCCTGGATCTGATGCTGGCGCCTTCATACAATCAGCGGCACGAACGGTTTCACCTGCGTATTAAATGATCTCGAGATCATCAATGATACGGCTATCATCAACCACCGTGTAGAAGACCAGAACTTTAACGCCTTCCTTCAAGCCTTCGAAGTTGAATTCTTCGGGGAGCTTATAGGCCTTGCCGTCGTCCAGCGTCAGAATAAGCGCATTCACATCCACCGTCTTGATGGTCGCCTCGACATCCGCACTCTGCGCGAAGCTGTTGAGCGGCGAGAAGATGCTGGCGGTGGCGAGCAGGGTTGCGATGATCATGCGCATATTAGAGGCCTTTGACGAGGTCCGGGTGTTTCGTTTCGATGCAAAGATAGCCTTCAGAATGTGGCAAAAATTGCCCGCGATCATGGCATTTCATGCGCAAAACAAGGCTTTATTATTAACAAAATTATACTATCCATCGATTTTCGCCTTTGAGAATATTTCGAATTTCGAAAAATTAAGTATCGCTGAAGCGAAATCGCTGATCTCCCCAGTCAATTCATCCTGCAATTATAAATTAACGCCCGAACAATACACTATTTCTGAAATCCAATAAGTTAATGAGGGGCATTAAGCAGGTGAATTTCAGGCAGCCAAGAAATTTAAACTGGCACGAATTCATTGCCTCTAATCCAATCTCCCTGCTTGTAGCACTGACAATTTCGCTCTGCATTGTCGCGATCGCGTTGGGTCTTGACCGACGCAACAACGAAGCCGGACGTGACGCCCTGCATGTGAATGTGGAAAACGCCGCATCCGCCATCACGCGCAATCTTGCAGGACGCATCGAGAGCGATATCAGGGACGCCAGTTCCTTGGCGCAGCGCCTTGCTCGCGAACACGATGCCACTTCGCAACATCTCCGGCATCTTATCGAGGTAACCTTCGAGAACCATCGCCATTTTTCCGCCTTGGCGCTCGCCGCTGATTTTTCGATATCTGAAATCCACACGCCCGAAGGCATATCGAGCGGTGACGCTTCGCCGCCATTCAACATCGAGCGGTTGAGTGCCGACCTGACGGTTGCAAAAAACAGCGCTTCGCCAAGTATTGTCACCGGCTCGCAGGAAAATCACCTGACCCTCGTCGTCCCCGTCATGTCGGACGAAAAAACACATCGCCAGCCATGGGGCGCACTCGCAATCATCATCGACAAGGCACAGCTTCTGAAGGAAGCGGGAATAGTGGTTGATGGCGACACTGCATGGCCGAGCCCGATCGATCTCACGGACATCAATTTCTCACTGCGCGATCGCGCTAAACCGGACTATCTGGCGTTTCTCGGCGACGACACCGTTGACAGCCAGTCGCCACTAACAAAAGCGATCGACATCGCCGGCTCACATTGGGAACTCTCGGTTGCGCCGAAGAGCGGCTGGAATGCAGCTCCGGAAAATCAGTCTCACTTCCGGCTGCTCCTGGCACTGGGAGCTATAGCAATCACTGTGCCTATCGTGGCCGCTACCGGGCTGCTTTCGGAGCGCAACCGGAACATCGCCGAACTGAAAACGCGAGAAGCCAGCCTGCTCGATCTTTCGCAGCGCTTCAACCTCGCCATGGAGGCTTCCAAGATCGGCATCTGGGAGGTTAGTGGCGATGGGCTCCAGCTCTATCTCGACCGGAGGGCGAGGATGCTGCACGGTGTAAACTCCCCACAGGATGTACAAAGATTGAAAGGGCTGCTTCAGCTGGTCGGGGCCGAAGACCGCAGCAAGGCGGAGGCGCATTTCCTGAAATGGGCGCGGCTTTACGAGTCCTGCACGGAAACCTATCGTATCGCCCTACCGGACGGCGAGATCCGATACTTGCGGTCCGCTGGCGCACGTTACGAAAACCTCGATGGCAGCCAACGCATGACCGGCATCGTCTGGGATGTGACTGCCGATGTGCTGATGGCGCAGACGCTGCGTGACGCGAAGGCAAATACCGAAGTCAAAAATGCCGAGCTTGAACTCGCACTCGATGAATTGTCGAGCCGCGAGCGAGAGCTTGAGGAACTGTCCGGCAAGCTTGATCTTGCGCTGGCCTCCTACGGCTGTGGCATATGGGAATATACACCTGGGCTCGGCACGGAAACATGGGATGCGCGGATGTGCCAGCTCTACGGCATTCCGTTCACCAACGGCATCGTAGCCCAGGAACGCTGGCTGAACCTGCTATTGCCGGAGGACCGCCCGATCGCGATCAATGCATCGAGAGCGTATCTGAGTGGCCAGACGAAGGAAGCCTTGGTGGTACGCGTGCCGCAGGAGGACGGTTCGATCCGCTACGTGCGTTCGGTCGGCCAACTGCATACGGGAAAGAATGGCTCGAAAAAACTCATCGGGCTCGCCTTCGACGTAACCAAGGATACGGCGCTCACGGTCGAGCTGCAGAAGGCAAAGACGGAGGCAGACGCAAAGAACAGCGAGCTCGAGATGGCGAAAAGCCGGATCGAGCACAATGCGCTCCATGATCCGTTGACGCTACTTGCCAACCGGCGCAAGCTGGACATGGAACTCGATGCCCTGTCGCGCTCTTCCGGAAGGCGGAAGTTTGCCCTCCTTCATCTTGATCTCGACCGCTTCAAGCAGATCAACGATACGCTGGGCCATGCGGCAGGCGATGCCATGCTTGTACATGCATCGAAAATCCTGACGCACAACGTCCACGAACGAGACATCGTTGCACGCATCGGCGGCGATGAATTCGTCATTCTCGTGCACGATCAGGCAAGTTCGAAGGAACTGGCACAGCTCGCCGCTCGGATCATTTCCGAATTCCGCCAGCCGCTCGACTTTGACGGATTCTCATGCCGTTGCGGCGTATCGATCGGGATTGCCGAGGCCAATGGTCCGCATGTCGACGCCCGGCGTATTCTCGTCAATGCGGACCTGGCGCTCTATCGGGCCAAGGGTATGGGGAGAAACCGCTTCGAATTTTTCACGCAGAACCTGCATGCCGAAATCATCGACCACAAGCGGACGGCGGACGAATTGCTCGCAGCGATCGAAAACCATGAATTTACCGCCTGGTACCAGCCGCAACTGAGCGCGACGACCCATCAGTTGACGGGCGTCGAAGCGCTTATCCGCTGGCACCATCCACGACGGGGCCTGCTCGCTCCCGACCAGTTCCTGAAAATTGCCGACGACGTGAACGTCACGGCGACGCTCGACCAGCTGATGCTGGAAACGGTGCTGAAGGACAAGATGCGTTGGGCCGCCATGGGCGTTGCCGTGCCTCGGGTTTCGGTAAACGTGTCCTCGCGACGGTTGCATGACGAAAACCTGATCGACATGCTGCGCGGCCTGCAGATCGCCCCCGGTGAAATTGCCTTCGAACTGGTGGAATCGATCTTCCTGGATGATAGCGATAGCGCCGTCATTGCCAATCTGGACCGGATCAAGGAACTCGGCATCGATGTGGAGATCGACGATTTCGGCACCGGACACACCTCGATCGTCAGTCTTTTAAGGCTGAAACCGAAGCGGCTGAAGATCGACAAGCAGTTGGTGCTGCCGATCCTTCATTCACCACAGGAACTTGCGCTGGTACGATCGATTGTCGACATCGCCCGATCCCTCGGTCTGGAAACGGTGGCGGAAGGTGTTGAAACCTTCGAACATGCCAGCATGCTGGAGAAGCTAGGCTGCGACCTCCTGCAAGGTTACGCCTTCGCGCGGGCCCTACCCTTCGATGACTTCACGGCGAAAGCACAGGAAGGCTGGCAAAGATCGGTGGCCTGAACCACCGAGCCGGCCTCCGTGACCAGAGTGTTCACCCGCCCGGTACGGGTCGGCAGCAAGAAAGGCTTGTCCGCGCCCGGGCTTTTGCCTAAGAAAGCCTCGATAAACACGGCGATCTAAGCGCCCCGCAGCCAGGCAGCATCCATGTCCCACAATTCGTTCGGCCATCTTTTCCGCGTTACGACCTGGGGCGAAAGCCACGGTCCCGCACTCGGCTGTGTGGTCGATGGCTGCCCTCCCGGCCTACGCTTCACCCATGCCGACATTCAGGCATGGATGGACAAGCGCAAGCCCGGCCAGTCGCGTTTCGTGACGCAGCGGCGCGAGGACGATATCGTCAAGGTTCTCTCGGGCGTGATGTTCGATGAGGACGGGGAGACAATGATCTCGACCGGTACGCCGATCTCGATGCTGATCGAGAATACCGACCAGCGCTCCAAGGATTACGGCGAGATCGCCCGTCGTTATCGCCCGGGGCATGCCGACTATACCTATGACGTCAAATACGGCATTCGCGATTATCGCGGCGGTGGACGATCTTCTGCCCGCGAGACCGCGGCCCGTGTCGCGGCCGGCGGCATTGCGCGGCTGGTCGTGCCGGGTGTCACCGTGCGCGGCGCGCTCGTCCAGATCGGCAAGCACAAGATCAACCGGAACAACTGGGACTGGGCGCAGGTAGACCAGAACCCGTTCTTCTGCCCCGATCCGGACATGGTTCCGGTCTGGGAAGAGTATCTCGACGGCATCCGCAAATCGGGTTCCTCGATCGGCGCTGTTGTCGAAGTGATCGCGGAAGGCGTGCCCGCAGGTCTCGGTGCGCCGATTTATGGCAAGCTCGATCAGGACATCGCTTCGCTGCTGATGTCGATCAACGCGGTCAAGGGCGTCGAAATCGGCGAAGGCTTTGCTTCGGCAGAACTGACCGGCGAAGAAAATGCCGACGAAATGCGGATGGGCAATGACGGCAAGCCGATCTTCCTCTCCAACCATGCGGGCGGCATTCTCGGCGGTATTTCCACCGGCGAGGCGATCATCGCGCGCTTTGCGATCAAGCCGACCTCTTCGATCCTGACGGAACGCCAGTCGATCGATGCCGACGGCAACAATGTCGATGTGCGAACCAAGGGCCGCCACGACCCCTGCGTCGGCATCCGCGCCGTGCCGATCGGCGAAGCCATGGTCGCCTGCGCGATTGCAGATCACTATCTCCGCGATCGCGGCCAGACCGGCCGCCTGAAATAGGAATTTTTCCATGGCCTATGATCAGAAGTCCGTCGTTGAAGCCATCCGCGCCTTCGAGGCCGGAGAAATCGTCGTGGTTACCGATGACGACGACCGCGAGAACGAGGGCGATCTGATCGTTGCCGCCGTGCATTGCACACCGGAAAAGATGGCCTTCATCGTGCGCCACACATCCGGTATCGTCTGCGCGCCGATGCCGCGCGAGGAAGCCAAGCGGCTCAACCTCAATGCCATGGTGGCCGAAAACGACAGCGCCCACACGACGGCTTTCACCGTCAGTGTCGATTTCAAGCATGGCACGACAACCGGCATTTCCGCCGACGACCGGACGCTGACGGTGCGCAACCTTGCAAACCCGAATGTCGGCGCTGCGGATTTCGTCCGCCCCGGACATATCTTTCCGCTGATCTCGCGCGAAGGCGGCGTCCTTATGCGCTCCGGCCATACGGAGGCGGCGACCGACCTCTGCAAGCTCGCAAATCTGCCGCCGATCGGCGTGATTTCCGAACTCGTCAACGACAACGGCACCGTTATGCGTGGCCAGCAGGTGGCGGAGTTCGCCGTCGAGCACGGGCTGAAGCAGGTTTCCGTCGCAGACCTGATCGCCTATCGACAGCGCAAGGAAACCCTGATTCAGCTGATCTCGTCCTTCGACGTGACGACCCCGGTCGGCCACGCCAAGGCCAATGCCTATTCGCTGCCCTGGGATCCGATGCAGCATGTAGCCGTGATCTTCGGCGACATCCGCGATGGCGTCGATATCCCTGTTCGTCTCCACCTAGAAAACGTGACGCAGGACGTGTTCGGCACCGAACGTTCGGTCGAGCGCTACATGAAGATGATCGAAAAAGAGGGCCGCGGCGTGATCATCTACCTGCGTGAAGGTTCCGTCGGCGTCGGCCAGACCGAGCACGGCCGCAAGATGCGCCAGGACCAAGAGGCCCATGCCGAGGCTCAGGCGCGTGAAAGCGAATGGCTGGAAATCGGGCTTGGCGCGCAGATCCTGAAGGATCTCGGCATCACCTCGATCAAGCTTCTCACCCGTAGCGAGCGCCACTATGTCGGGCTTGAAGGTTTCGGCATCCGGATCGCCGAAACGGTCATCTGCTGACCGCTACAATTCCGGGATTGCAACGTCTTTCGTTTCGTCGAATCGTCGCTCGTTGTCGGGCGACGATTTTTCGTGTCCGAATAGCGCGGATCATCTGGGACGAATGCTAGCGAGTTGCGAATATCGAGATAGCATGGTCTCGATTTCGAGGATCTGTCATTTGATTTCTTTCTGTCAGCCGTGACCGTTCCGGCGAGGAACGGGCGGCGCAAGGCAATCGGCAGATTGCGAAACGGTGTAATCGCAGCAATCTTAATCAATCTTGGATCCGAGGCGCTTTCAGTCATATCAATGCGCCCAGCGCGAAGGGATGAGAGGAGTCTGATCGAATGAACATCAAGCCTCAAAAGCAGACAGAATTTTAGCCCGGCCGAGGATATTCGAAAGAGGATTGGGACGAAGTTTCAGACAATCCGCCGTGGACGGAAGAGGAAATGAAGAACGCCCGCCCCTTCCGCGAGGTCTTCCCTGAAATGGCGGAGAAGATGGAAATGCAATCGCTGCGCGCGGCCGCCCCAAGATCGAGGCGCCGAAGATTGCCGTGACGCTGAGGCTCGATCCCGATGTGCTCGACAGGTTCAAGGCTTCGGGCAAGGACTGGCGCAGTCGCATGGCGGAAGAATTGCGCAAGGCCGCCAGCCTTTAAACCTTCAGCGCTTTAAGCCTTCAGCGGCTGGCCGCCAGTATCTTTTCAATGAAACGGTGGGCCTGCAGCGCGTCGTGACCTGAGACCCGCAATGTCTCCTCGCCGGTAATCGAACCGATAAAGTTGCCGATCAGGGCGCGATGCATTTCGTGGCCGAAAGCCATCGGATCGGCTCCTGTGCCAATTGACTGCTCTCCTCCCACTTTTGCCACCGTGCCGTCCATGAACGCCGCTTCCAATGTGTCGCCGGATAATGTGGCCGTACCTTCACTCCCGATCAACTCGATGCGTTCCGGCAGGCCTGGATAGGCCGAGGTCGTGGCATTCAGCGTACCGATCGCACCGTTCTCGAAAGAAAACGAAGCCGCGACAAGATCCTCAGTCTCCATATTGTGAATGGGTGTGGTTCGAACGAAGGAGGAGACATCCTTGGGCGTGCCGACATAACTCAGGAGCAGGTCGATAGTATGAATGGCCTGCGTGAGCAAAACGCCACCTCCATCGCGCGCGCGCGTTCCCCGGCCCTCGACATCGTAATAGCTCTGCGGCCGCCAGTTGCGAACGGTGGCGGAAGCCCCGACCAATGCCCCAAGCCGGCCGGTGACGACCAGAAGGTCGAGCGCAAGGGCAGCTGGCCGGAAGCGGTTCTGCAGCACGACGCTCAATTTCACCCCGGCCCGCTCTGCAACATTCACGATCGCCTCTGCCCTTTCCAGACTGATATCCAGGGGCTTCTCAAGGAGGATATGCTTTCCCGCTGCCGCCACACGTTCGACAAGTTCGAAATGGCTGCTCGGGGGTGTCAGGATCAGAACCGCGTTGATATCTGGATCGTCGAAAATCACTTCAAGACTATCGACCACCGCGATCGGATACTGCGCGGCAAAGGCTTCGCGGCGCGATGCCGTCGGGCTGTAGGCCGCAACGCATTCGACCTGTTCGGCAAGATCGAGTAATGCGCGGGCATGGTGGCCCACCGCCATGCCCAGACCAATCATCGCCACCCGCAGTTTCGCCATGTCGCACTCCTCCTGAAATCCCGCGACCAAGACTTAGCCGGATCACTGTCGCTTTGAGATGCCGGCGGTTCATCAACGGACATCGCCCAACCGTGGCGAATGGTCGCTTGTTATGGTCCCGCTGAAATCGAACAGGAAAGCGTTTTTTTCAAGCAACCCGTGATTGCTCTTTTTCTTCAACATCTTCCGTAGAGGACGTGGTCACCGTTAACGGACGCGCACCGGACTTGGACAATTTTATCGGAACCAGCGCCGTTGGAATGCAGTTAGTCGAAGAACTTCGTGGCTCCGATCAAGTGCCCCAACCATCAAAGGCAAGGCAGGACCGATGAACACGCGCCCTCAATTTGCATCCCGCATTCCGCTTACCGACCTGCCGCCGCAGATCTATTATGTTCATCCTCTCGCCTTGCACGGAATGGAGGCCTGGAAAGAGGCCTTTGCCCATGCCCGCGATCTCGGCTTCGACACGGTGCTCTCCGGCCCGCTTTATCAACGCGGTGACGCCTCAGCCATTTTCACCACGCAGAGTTTTGAGCGGTTGGATCCGGCACTCGGGCTGGGAGACGATCCGGAAGAGGCAATTGCCGCGCTGGCTGCAATCGCGAAGAAGCATGAACTGAAATTCATGCTGGATCTGGTGGTCGATCAGATCGCGATGGAGCGACCCGATACCTTACGGCGGGCTGCCGATCCGCGGCTGAAGCCACAACAGATGGGCGCGCGAAAGATCGATTTTCTGACTGAAGCCCGGCATATTGAAGGCTGGCGGAAGCGGCTGGTCTTGCTGGCCGGTCTCGGGGTTGCGGGTTTCCGCTGTATCGGCATAGGTCGGGTGGCACCTGAAACCTGGCATGATCTGATCGCCCATACGCGTCGAACCAGACCCGAAACAATCTTCGTTGCCTGGACGCCCGGCAGCGCTTTTGCCGACAGGCGGGCGCTGAAGGGAGCGGGCATGGACGGCAGTTTCTCATCGCTCGCCTGGTGGGACATGGAAGAACGCTGGATCATGGACGAGTACCAGATCCAGCGTGATCTCGGTTACCAGATTGCCTTCCCTGAGGCACCGTTCGGAAAGCGCATCGCACATGGCACGGATGGCTGCGAGGTGCTGAAGCGTAAGGCAGTGCGGGCGTTGAAGCTCGCCTCAACCTTTACCAGCGGGCTGATGATCCCGATGGGGTTCGAATATGGCGTGGCGTTGCCGCTCGATCCGCTTTATGGCGACGGTAGAGGGTTGCGTGGATTGAAGGATCAGGGGGCCTATGATCTTTCCGCCGAAATCCGCGAGATCAACGAAGCGCCCAACAAGACCGCCGCCGGTTTCGCCCGCCGCCCGCTGAAACTGGTTTCGGCCAGCCAAGGACCGGTGGTCGGACTGTTCCAGACGGACGAGGAAGACAGCCGTGCCTCGGAAAAAATGCGGGTCCTGCTGTTGAACAGGGATCTGCGCAAGAGTGCGGCTGCCCCCTTTAACGTATTGCGCGAAGCCGCCTCTCCTTTCCTGCCACTCGTGGCCCCGGAAGACGAAACGGAAGTCTTCGACGCACGGCTGAAGCTCAAGCCCGGCGAGATCCGCATCTTTGAAGGTTATGTTTCGGAACCGATCGTCAACGCCGTGCCGGTACCGACCGCCAACGAAGCCGCCACCACGCCGCGCCTTGCAATCGAGAAGATCACCCCGGCGGTAGATGACGGCCGGTTTGTCGTAAAGCGCGTGGTGGGTGAGACGCTGAAGGTCGAGGCCGACATTTTTGGGGATGGGCACGATCCTTTGTCAGCCGCCCTGCTCTACCGCTGCGCCGATGACCAGAACTGGCAGGAAGTGCCGATGCAGCTCGTGCTCAATGATCGCTGGCAGGCGGAGTTTCCGCTGAAGCGCATGGGACGGCACGAATTTGCCGTCGAGGGCTGGAAAAATCCGTTCCAGATCTTTCGCTACGAGTTCACCAAGAAACATGAGGCAGGCCTCGACCTGAGATTGGAAATCCAGGAGGGCATCAATCTGGTGCTCGATGCGCTGGATCATGCCTCAAGCGAACAGAAACCGGCATTGCAAAAGCTGTTCAACCGGCTGACGGATGAGCAGGACAAACAACGGGTGCAGACCCTACTTCTGCCGGAAACCGCAGAACTGATGGCCAAGGCCGATCGCCGGCCTCACCGCGTTCGATCGCAGATCATCCCCGTCGATGCCGAGCGGACGGCAGCTAGCTTTGCCAGCTGGTACCAGATCTTTCCGCGTTCCCAGAGCGGCGATCCGGCTCGCCACGGCACGTTTGACGACGTGATTGCCCGATTGCCGGCCATTCGCGACATGGGCTTCGACGTCCTCTATTTCCCACCGATCCACCCGATCGGCAAGACCAACCGCAAGGGCAAGAACAATACACTCACGCCGGGTCCCGATGATCCGGGCAGCCCCTATGCGATCGGCTCGCCGGATGGCGGACACGATGAAATTCATCCCGAACTCGGCACATTCGAAGACTTTCGTCGGCTGGTGGATGCTGCGGGCGATCACGGGCTGGAAATTGCTCTCGATCTTGCCATTCAGGCTTCGCCTGATCATCCATGGCTGAAATCGCATCCTGGCTGGTTCGACTGGCGGCCGGATGGGACAATCCGCTACGCGGAAAACCCGCCGAAGAAATACGAAGACATCGTCAATGTCGATTTTTACGCCAAGGAGGCAGTGCCTTCGCTGTGGATCGAATTGCGCGATGTGGTGCAGAAATGGGTCGATAACGGTGTAAAGCTCTTTCGTGTCGACAATCCTCACACCAAACCTTTCCCGTTCTGGGAGTGGATGATTGCCGATATCCGCTCAAGGCACCCGGATGTGGTGTTCCTGTCGGAAGCCTTTACCAAGCCGAAGGTGATGTATCGGCTGGCCAAGGTCGGTTTCTCCCAGTCCTATACCTATTTCACGTGGCGTAACGCCAAGTGGGAACTCGAGCAATATATGCGCGAGATCACCACGGAAGAGCCCAAGGATTTCTTCAGGCCGCATTTCTTCGTCAACACGCATGACATCAATCCGGACTTTTTGCAGAACGCGCCGCGCCCTGCCTATCTAATCCGCGCAGCGCTCGCCGCCACGCTATCTGGCCTGTGGGGCGTCTATAACGGGTTCGAGCTTTGCGAAGGTCGGCCGGATGCCAAGCGCAAGGAATATGCGGATTCGGAGAAGTACGAGATCCGCGCCTGGGATCATGACCGACCCGGCAACATCAAGGGCGAAATCGCGCTCCTGAACCGCATCCGCCGTGAGAACCCGGCGCTGCATTCTCATCTCGGCCTGCAGCTTCTGACCGCCTGGAACGAGAATATCATGTTCTTCGAGAAGGCGAGTGCTGGCAGAGAAAATGTTCTGCTGATCGCCATCAATCTCGATCCCCATAACGCACACGAAGCGGATGTCGAAATTCCGCTCTGGTCGTGGAACCAGCCCGACCATGGATCGCTTCAACTGGAAGACCTGATCGCCGGCAACCGGTTCACCTGGACAGGAAAGATCCAGCGCCTGCGGCTCGATCCGCAGGCAGGCCTGCCGTTCGCCATCTGGCGCGTCAGATAAGGGAGGAATGCGCCGTGGATTTCATGACCAACAGCCTGACCGATGTTATGGCCCAGCAGCAATCACAAGGCGATGACCCGCTGTGGTACAAGGATGCGATCATCTACCAACTGCATGTGAAGTCTTTCCATGACTCAAACGGCGACGGGATCGGTGATTTCAAGGGACTGACGGAAAAGCTCGATCATATCGCCTCGCTCGGCGCCAACGCGATCTGGCTGCTACCCTTCTTCCCGTCCCCGCGCCGGGATGACGGCTACGACATCGCGGATTACGGCAATATCAGCCCTGACTATGGAACGATGGATGATTTTCGCGCCTTCGTCGATGCTGCGCATGAACGCGGTATCCGGGTCATCATCGAACTCGTCATCAACCATACGTCCGACCAGCATCCATGGTTCCAGCGGGCGCGCCATGCACCCGCCGGTTCGCCGGAGCGGGATTTCTACGTGTGGTCCGATAGCGACCAGAAATTTCCGGAAACCCGGATCATATTCATCGATACGGAGAAATCGAACTGGACCTGGGATCCGGTTGCCGGCGCCTATTACTGGCATCGTTTCTATTCGCACCAGCCGGATCTCAACTTCGACAATCCACAGGTGCTTGAAGAGCTTTTGCAGGTCATGCGGTTCTGGGCCGATACGGGGATTGACGGGTTCCGGCTGGATGCGATCCCCTATCTGATCGAGCGCGAAGGGACAAATAACGAGAACTTAGCCGAGACACATGACATCCTGAAGCGCATCAGGGCCGCACTCGATGAAAGCCATCCAGGCAAGATGTTGCTTGCCGAAGCCAACCAGTGGCCGGAGGATACGCGGGAATATTTCGGCGAGGGTGACGAATGCAACATGGCGTTTCACTTCCCGCTGATGCCGCGCATGTATATGGCGATCGCCAAGGAAGACCGGTTCCCGATCACCGACATCATGCGCCAGACGCCGGAGATCCCGGATAACTGCCAATGGGCAATCTTCCTCCGTAACCATGACGAGCTGACGCTTGAAATGGTGACAGACGAGGAGCGCGACTATCTGTGGAACACCTATGCCGCGGACCGTCGCGCCCGCATCAATCTCGGCATCCGCCGGCGTCTGGCGCCGCTGATGGAACGCGACCGGCGGCGGATCGAACTGATGAACGCACTGCTTTTGTCCATGCGCGGCACGCCGGTGATCTATTACGGCGACGAGATCGGCATGGGCGACAACATCTATCTCGGCGACCGGGACGGCGTGCGCACTCCGATGCAATGGTCGCCGGACCGCAATGGCGGCTTTTCCAAGGGCGACCCTGCTCGCCTCGTCTTACCGCCAGTGATGGACCCTCTCTACGGTTACGAGGCGGTGAATGTCGAAGCACAGGGCGCGGATGCCCATTCGCTTCTGAACTGGACACGGCGCATGCTCGCCCTTCGCAACAGGCATCCGGCTTTCGGGCGCGGTTCGCTGCGTTTTCTTACTCCCGGCAACCGCAAGATCATGGCGTATCTGCGCGAGCATGAGGGCGAAACGATCCTCTGCGTCGCCAATCTTTCGCGCCTGCCACAGGCTGTCGAGTTGGATCTGGCGCAGTTCGAGGGTTCGGTGCCGATCGAGCTGACCGGCATGTCGCCCTTTCCGCCGATCGGGCAGTTGACCTATCTGCTGACACTGCCGCCCTACGGCTTCTTCTGGTTCCAGTTATCGCCAGAATCCGATGGACCAAGCTGGCGCAAGGCGCCGCCGGAACAGGTGCAGGACATGGTGACCATGGTGGTGCGCCGCGACCTGCAGGAACTGATCGACCAGCCGAAACTGGCCGAAACGATGTCGAATGAGGTGCTGCCGGGTTATCTGACCATGCGGCGCTGGTTCGGCTCTAAGGGCGAGATCCTAAATCATGCTTCGCTGGTTTCCGCGACGCCGCTGCCATTTGCCAACAACATCCTGCTCGGCGAGCTGGAAGCGGATGTTGCAGGAAGAATGGACAGCTATCTCCTGCCGCTCGCAGTCTCGTGGGACGACAGTTTTCCATCGGCGCTCGCCCAGCAGCTTTCGATGGCAAGGTTGCGGCAGGGCCGCCGAGTCGGCTTCCTCACGGACGGTTTTGCCCATGAGAGTTTCGCGCGCGCCATCCTGCGCGGCCTCTCTGAGCGCGCCGTGATTACCGGCCGCACAGGGGCGCTCGAATTCATCGGCACGGATCATCTCGACAGGTTGGACATCACCGACGACCTGCCGGTGCATTGGCTTTCCGCCGAACAGTCGAACAGCTCATTGATTGTCGGCGATCTGGCGATGGTCAAACTGATCCGCCATATCTTTCCCGGTATCCATCCGGAGGTGGAGATGACGCGGCACCTCACCAAGGTGGGGTACCGGAACACGGCGCAGCTTCTCGGCGAAGTCGCCCGCACCGGGCCGGATGGCACGCGCCACACGCTGATCATAGTGCAGAAGGCGATCCGCAATCAGGGAGATGCGTGGACCTGGATGCTCGGCAACCTACGTCGCTCGATCGACGAGATCGTTGTGACCGGTCTCGAAAACCAAGCCGCGGACGAACATTTCAAGCCGCTGGTCGATTTCGCCGGAACGATCGGCACGAGGCTCGGTGAACTGCATGTCGCACTGGCCGAAAATACCGATGACGAGGCCTTCAAGCCTGAATGGGGCACGAAGGAGGATGTCGCCGCGGCACGGCGCGCCGTGGCCGACCAGATCGGCCAGAGCCTTACCATTTTGGAAGGCACGGTTCCCGGATTGGAAGGCGAGCTTGCCGAGATCGCGAAGTCGCTGATCGCGCGGCGCGACGAACTGACTGCACTCGCCAGCCGCTTGATGGAAGCCACGGGTGGTACGTTGAAAACGCGCCATCACGGCGATTTCCATCTCGGCCAGATCCTGGTTGCAGAAAGCGACGCCTACATCATCGACTTCGAAGGCGAACCGACGAAAACGCTTGTCGAGCGAAGGGCAAAGACCAACCCGCTGCGTGACGTGGCCGGACTTTTGCGCTCGCTGAGCTATCTCGCAGCGGCTGCAGACATGGATCGAGAGGTGGTAAGCGAGGTAGACGACATCCGCCATCGCCAACTGATTACGCGCTTCATCGAACTGGCCGAACCGGCATTTCTGAGCGCTTATTTCACCGCCGTGGAGAAATCCGATGCATTGGTGCAGTCCAACGAAAACCGTGACCGGGTGCTCGATCTCTTCCTGCTCGAAAAGGCCGCCTACGAAGTGGCTTACGAGGTCCGCAGTCGGCCGCACTGGCTGCCCCTTCCGCTTGCCGGTTTTTCGGCGATCGCCTCCCGACTTCTGGAGACTGACCGATGATATATGAACGCGCAGAGCTGATGACCGGCATGGTGCAGGAAAGCCTGCAGGCACTTGCCGAAGGGCGGCACGGAGATCCCTTCTCCATGCTCGGACGGCATCAATATGGTGACCTCACCGTGGTCAGGACACTGCTTCCCGGAGCGCTGTCGGTCTCGGTCATCGAAAGCGAGACCGGACGGGTGATGGCGGAGCTTGAGCCAATCCATGACGTCGGCATTTTTGCCGGGCTTGTCGACAGCCTGGCATCCTACCGTTTGCGGATCGAGTGGCCGGACGCCGTTCAGGAGATGGAAGACCCTTATTCATTTCCGCCGCTGCTCGGCGAACTGGATCTGCATCTGATCAGTCAGGGCACCCATTACGAACTCGGCCGCACGCTCGGCGCGATACCGATAGAGATCGACGGGGTCGAGGGCGTGCGCTTTTCCGTCTGGGCGCCGAATGCCCGAAGGGTTTCCGTGGTCGGTGATTTCAATGCCTGGGACGGGCGACGCAACCCGATGCGGCTTCGCCCGCAGGCGGGCATCTGGGAACTGTTTATTCCACGGCTGACGCATGGCGAGCGCTACAAGTTCGAATTGCTGGATGCCCATGGCAATCTGCTGCCGCAACGCGCCGACCCGGTGGCGCGGTCATCGGAGGCCGCCCCCTCGACCGCTTCAATCGTTGCCTCTGCAAAACCGTTCCGCTGGAATGATGCCGAATGGATGAAACAGCAAGGCGAGGACACGACCCGAGAGGGCGCCATCTCCGTCTACGAGGTACATCTCGGCTCCTGGCTAAGGATTTCCGAGGAAGGCAATCGCTCACTCGACTGGGTGGAACTCAGCCAGCGACTTATCCCTTACGTCCAGTCTCTCGGTTTCACCCATATCGAGATGCTGCCGATCATGGAGCATCCGTTCGGCGGTTCATGGGGTTACCAGCCGCTCGGCCTTTTCGCCCCGACCGGACGTTATGGCACGCCGGAAGATTTTGCCTACTTCATCGACCGCTGCCATCAGGCGGGCATCGGCGTCATCCTCGACTGGGTGCCGGCGCATTTCCCGACCGATGTCTGGGGGCTCGCCCGTTTCGACGGGACAGCGCTCTATGAACATGCCGATCCACGCGAAGGGTTCCACAAGGACTGGAATACGCTGATCTACAATCTCGGCCGCAACGAGGTGAAAGGGTTCCTGATCGCTTCGGCGCTGGAATGGCTTGAGCATTTCCATGTAGATGCGCTGCGCGTCGATGCCGTCGCCTCGATGCTCTATCGTGATTACAGCCGCAACGAAGGCGAATGGATACCCAACCAGTATGGCGGGCGAGAGAACCTCGAATCTGTCGAGTTCTTCAAACACCTCAACAGCATCATCCATGATCGCTGCCCGCATGCCTTTACCGTTGCCGAAGAATCTACCGCATGGCCGGGTGTAACGAAACAGCCGGAAGACGGCGGGCTGGGCTTCGATTTCAAATGGAACATGGGCTGGATGCACGACACGCTGCATTACATCTCGGATGATCCCGTATACCGAAAACATCACCATGGCGGCATGACCTTCGGAATGATCTATGCCTATTCCGAGCGCTTCATGCTGCCGATCAGCCATGACGAAGTAGTGCATGGCAAAGGCTCGATGCTTGCCAAAATGCCGGGCGACCGCTGGCAGAAGCTTGCCAACCTGCGCGCCTATTACGGCTTCATGTGGGGCCATCCGGGCAAGAAACTGCTGTTCATGGGCCAGGAGATCGCCCAGGAGACGGAGTGGAACCACGATGACTCCGTTGTCTGGGATCTTATCGACCGTCCGGAACATGCAGGCATTCAGTTCCTGATCCGCGACCTCAACCAGCTTTATGCCGCCGAGCCGGCATTGCAGTTCAGCGACCTTCATTCCGAAGGCTTTCAGTGGGCCGTGGCGGATGACGCGGAAAACTCCGTCTACGGCATGCTGCGCTCATCGCAGGATCGCGCGTCACATATGCTGGTGATGTCGAACATGACTCCGGTTCCACGCTACGGCTACCGGGTCGGCGTGCCCGAGGAAGGGCGCTGGGAAGTCGTGCTCAACACGGATGCGGCAATCTATGGCGGCGCGAATTTCGGCCAGATGGATGCTTGGGCGCAACGCTCTCAGGAACACGGCAAACCGTTCTCCATAGCACTCGACCTGCCTCCGCTTTCGACTGTGTTCTTAAGATGGAGAAAATAACTACTCCCCTCGCCAGCCCGGCTGATAGACGACCTTCTCGACACCGGCGAAGCGGCCCACCCGCTGCAGTTCCGCATCGAGTTTTTCCAGCCTGCCGGCAGAGGTCCGCACGCCTTTTTCCAACCACAGCCGCTTGACGTCGAGCAGACCCGCCTTGCGGTCCGCCTTCATGTCGATACGCCCAATCATCCGGTCGCCTTCCAGAAGCGGAAAGACGTAATAGCCGTATTGCCGTTTCGGTTCGGGCACGAAGACCTCGATGCGATAGAAAAAATTGAACAGGCGCTCGGCGCGATCCCGATTGCGCAGCAGCGGATCGAACGGGCTGAGCACCCGGATACGCGCCGGCGGATCGGGAATGTCGCCTAGATGGTCGGGAAAACCGAGAAGCGCGAAAGAGGCCCGCGGACGACTGCCATCGGCTGCCTCGATCACGACTTCGGTCAGTTCGTCGCGATGGCCTGCCACCCAGGCCTTTGCCTCTTCCGGCGTAACGATATCCCAGAAGGCGGCGAGTTCTCCTGATGTTGCAAAACCGAGTTTCTTCATCGCGCTGCGGCAGGCCCAGTCGACGAATTCCTCATGATCGACTTCGGGTTCGTGATGATGGGCGGCGATGACGCGTTCGGTGAGATCATAGACCTTTTGAAAGTTGACCCGCCCTGCGATCGCCAACTTGCCGGTGTGCCAGTAGTATTCGAGCGCCGTCTTGTTCGGATGCCAGTTCCACCAACCGCCGGACTTGTGGTCCTCCACCTTCAAGTCGCGGGACATGATTGCCCCGTTTTCGGCGATATGCCGGAATGTGTCGTCGAAAGCGGAATCGAAGCCCTCGCCATGCCATTTGCGCCAGCGCTCCGCGAGGATAGGTTCGCGGCGGCGAAAACGGTGTTTCCAGTAGCGGAAAAGCCGCGCCGGGATGATCGAGGCGTCGTGGGTCCAGTGTTCGAAAAGCTCGCCATCCTTTTCGAGAAGCGCTGTCAGGTGCTCGCGCCGATAGGTCTGGTTGCGGGAAAACAGGATCATGTGATGGGCGCGTTCGACGGTGGCGATACTATCCACCTGGACGAAGCCGAGATCCTCGATCAGTTGCAGCAAATCGGCCTTGGCCAGAGCGCGACCGGGCGGAGCGCAAAGCTGCTGCCGTTCCAGAAAGATCCGCCGTGCCTGCTCGTTGTCGATCAAAATAGCCATGGCGGGAGACTATGGGCTTAATGCAACCTTTGCAATGTTCTTTTTTTGTTCCGAATTCCTTTGTGGTCGTTGGCGGTTTATAGACGCGAGAGGATTTTGAGGATCTGGTTTGGATATCCAATTTGAAAAGGTCGAGGTTCGCTTCGAGGGCCGCACTGTCATCCATCCGCTCGACCTGACGATAAACGGGCGGCGGGTCGGCATTATCGGGTTGAACGGCTCCGGCAAGACCACGCTTGCGCGGATGATCAACGGGCTGGTCAAGCCATCATCCGGCCGGGTGACGGTCAACGGCTTCGATACGGTCGCGAATGAGGACGAGGCGCGCGGACAGAGCGGCTTCATATTCCAGAACCCGCAAAACCAGATCATCCTGCCGCTTTTGCGCGAGGATATCGCGCTCGGCCTCAAGTCGCGGAAGCTGCCGAAGCAGGCGGTGACGGCGGCGGTCGACGCCATCCTCGACCGTTTCGGCATCAGTCATCTCGGCGACAGGCGTGCGCACGAGCTTTCCGGCGGGGAATTGCAGCTTGCAGCGCTTGCCTCGGTGCTCGTCACCGAGCCGAAAATTCTGGTGATGGACGAGCCGACCAACCAGCTCGACCTGAAGAACCGCAACCTGGTGGAAAAGACGATCCACATACTGCCAGAAGACGTGATCGTCATCAGCCACGACCTCGATCTCGTGGCCGGCCTGGACCGGGTTCTGCTGGTTCATGAGGGACGCATCGCGGCAGATGGTGGGCCGGCGGAAGTCATCAGTGAGTACCGGGCGATGCACGGAGCGACAGCCTGATGCGCTCGCTGCATATCGATGGCGACAGCGTTCTGCACCGGCTGCCCGCGGCTGTGAAGCTGGCGGCGCTTGCCGTCATCAGCCTCGTTCTCTTCATGATCAACACTGCAGGATTTCTCGCAGGGGCGGCGCTTGCAGGCCTTGCCGGCCACGCGCTACTGCGGATCAGCGCTGCAGAAATCTGGCGCCGGATGCGCCCGTTCGTGCTGATCGTTGTCGTCGTTGCGCTGTTTACGGCGATTTTCAACGGCACGGGCGAAGGGCTGATCGCGTTCTTCCGACTGGCGGCGCTGGCGCTGTTCGCCAGTATTGTCACAGCGACGACCACGACCGGTGATTTCATCGATGTGATCACCAAAGCTGCGATGCCGCTCGAGCGGCTCGGTCTTCTGAAGGCGCAGGATGTGGGGCTTTCGATCGGCCTTGTCATCCGTTTCGTGCCGGAAATCCTCAGCCGCTACGAGGTGATCCGGGATGCGCATTACGCCCGTGGGCTGAAGCCGCGCCCGGTATCGCTCATCGTTCCGCTGATCATCACCACGCTCAGAAGCGCGGACGAGATTGCAGCCGCCATTGACGCCCGCGGTATCCGCAGTCAGAAGTGACGAATTGTCAGCCTTGAGGAATTCCAAACCATGGCAACCCGCGACCTCGTTCTTTCAGCGCTCTTTGCCGCCATCATCGTGGCTCTCGGCCTCGTTCCACCGATCATGCTCGGCTTCATTCCGGTTCCGATAACCGCCCAGTCGCTTGGCGTGATGCTCGCGGGCGTCGTGCTCGGCGCCAAGCGCGGCACGATTTCGGTATTGCTCGTGCTGGTTCTTGCCGCGATCGGGCTTCCGGTTCTTTCCGGCGGCCGTGGCGGCCTTGCCGTGTTCATGGCGCCGACCACCGGCTATCTGATCGGCTGGGTATTCGCCGTCCTCACCACCGGCTACCTGTCGCAGCTTCTCGTCAGCCACAGCCAGGCCGGTTTTGTGCAGACGGTCAATTTCTTCGTCGCGGCGCTGTTCGGCGGTGTGATCGTTCTTTACGTCTGTGGCATCAGCTATCTGGCGCTGGTCACCGGCCTCGGCTTCTCCAAGGCATTCATGGGATCGCTCGCCTTCATTCCGGGCGATGTGTTGAAAGCCGTGATCGCAGCCCTTGCTGGCCGGGCCGTCATGGTCGGTTACCCGCTCCTGCCCCAGAGGGCATGAAGAGGGCTTAAGGCTCAATCAAGAAACGAATAAAGCCAGTCGCGCAGTTCTTCGGGAAGCGCGACTGAGCTGCCTCCCTTTCCATCTGTCGCGACCCAGACGATCTCGACTTCGGCGACAGGTTCGTCGCCACGGGTCATGCGAACAAGGAAACCGGCCGATTTTCCGCCGATCTTGCTGACCCCGACATGGGTGTGGACGACATCTCCGACGGCAAGCGGCACATGGAATGTGCCTGCGACCTTGCCGGTGATGAAGAACGGATCATCTCCCTTGGCCTTGCGGCGACGCCAGAAGGCGGCAACGGCTTCTTCTGCGCGGTCGATATAGACCGAACGGAACATCTGGCCATTCATGTCGACGTCGCGGAAGGCAACGCGAAAATCCGACGCTTTGATCGTATCCTTGGCCACGCACACCTCTGAA
Source organism: Neorhizobium sp. UBA3556 (assembly GCA_002376235.1). GTDB lineage: Bacteria > Pseudomonadota > Alphaproteobacteria > Rhizobiales > Rhizobiaceae > Neorhizobium. The sequence continues at coordinate 149,632 of DFNX01000010.1, forward strand.
CAGCCATTTCCTTGAAGCCTATTCTTTCCGGCCAAACCGGTCCGAGAGCAAGGCCTGCTGCTTGAAAAAATGCCGCGGATGCGCCATGTCGTGGGCAAGAGACCGTCGGGGACAGTTCCATGACCACCCGCCTTTACGAACATCAGATCTTTCTCGAACATCCTGCCCCCGAAGGCCATCCCGAGCGGCCCGACCGGCTGCGTTCGCTGGCGATCGCGCTCCAGCATCCGAATTTTTCCGATCTGGTACGTAAGGAAGCTCCGCAGGCCAACGAGGATGCAGTCCTGCTTGCGCATCCGGAAGAGCATCTTCGCGCCGTGATGCGCGAAATCCCGGAAGAAGACACTATCCACCAGGTCGAGGCGGATACCTATGTTGGGCCGAAAAGCCTGCAGGCGGCGCTCACTGGCATCGGTGGGGCTATGGCAGCCGTCGATGATGTGATGACTGGTGCAGTCGACAATGCCTTTGTCGCTGCAAGGCCTCCCGGCCACCATGCGGAAAAATCCAAGGCGATGGGCTTCTGCCTATTCAACAACGCAGCGATTGCCACACGCCACGCGCAGCAGGCCTATGGCGTCGAGCGTGTCGCGATCATCGATTGGGATGTGCATCATGGCAACGGCACGCAGGACATATTCTGGGACGATCCGTCGGTGCTGTTCTGCTCCACCCACCAGATGCCGCTTTATCCCGGCACCGGTGCAAAGAACGAGACGGGTGCGAAGAATACTGTGGTCAATGCACCGCTTTCTCCCAATGACGGCAGCGATCATTTTCGCGATGCGTTCAAGGATCGCGTACTTCCGCGGCTGCATGATTTCCGTCCGGATTTCATCATTATTTCCGCCGGTTTCGATGCGCATCACCGCGATCCGCTGGCGCAGATCAACCTTGTCGGCGACGATTTCGACTGGGTGACCGGGCGGCTGATGGAAATTGCTGGGAAATACGCCAACAACCGGGTCGTCAGCCTGCTTGAGGGTGGTTATGATCTGGAAGGACTGGCAGAATCCGCCGGCATGCATATCGTGAGACTGATGAGAGGATGAAGGACATGACCGAAACCACCGAGACGATCGATGTCACCGGTTACTCCTTCGAAAAGGCGGTCGCCGAACTCGAAAGCATCGTTGCGCGGCTGGAACGCGGCGACGTAGCGCTGGACGAGTCCATCGCCATCTATGAGCGCGGTGAAGCGCTGAAGAAACATTGCGAAAAGCTGCTGAACGCGGCTGAAAACCGGATCGAGAAGATCCGCCTCGACCGCGCCGGCAAGGTGCAGGGCGTGGAGCCGCTCGACGGCGAATAAGGCTCGTGCTCGGGCGGGGACGCCAGGAGGCGTTCCTTCGTATAACGGTACGTGCTTCCGCCACCAGATCCCGCAACACAGGGTGCCATGAGCAAGAAGCCGAAAATCCGGGCCAAGCCGCCATACCTGCGCAGTATTTCCATCAAAAGCACGTGGACGGATTTCAAAGCCTATCCCTTTTCCCTGCCGCTTCTGAAAGGCGGGGATTTTTCCCTTCGCTTCGACCATCCGATCACGATCATCGTGGGAGAAAACGGCATCGGCAAATCCACTCTTCTCGAGGGAATTGCCGTGTTGGCAGGTTTCGATGACGCGGGAGGTGGGAGCGGCTATCGTCCCGTCGACCATTCGATGGCGATCGAAACGCCCGGCGGCATCCTGTCCAGATGCCTTGTCGGCGGATGGCTGCCGAAAGTATCCGCGGGCTGGTTCTTCAAGGCGGAGACGTTCTTCTCGGTTGCACGTTATCTCGATCAGGCGGCGATAGAGAGCAATGCCGCAGGGCCGGACTTTCTTTCGTATTCGCATGGTGAAGGGTTCCTGCGTTTCTTCCATGAACGCTGCCGGCGACGCGGCATCTTCATCCTTGACGAACCGGAATCGGCGCTTTCTCCCAGACGCCAGATCGAACTGATGAGAATATTGCGCGAGGCGGAACATGCCGGTGAAGCACAGTTCATCATCGCCACCCATTCGCCGCTGATCATGGCCTATCCCGGCGCACGACTTTTGCGCATGACGACGGACGGGTTGTCGGAAACCGATTTCCGCGAGACGGACCATTTTGCTCTGATGAAGGAGTTTACCTCCGATCCGGAGACTTTCGTCGCCGAAATGTTTCCGCAATCTGAAGACGATGAACAGATGGACCTGTATTCGCAAAATCCACACCCATATTGAGGTTGGCGGAACGGTTGCTCATCCTTGTTGCCCAGCGGTTGTCCACCCTGGGGCGAACGCGCTAGGATGAACCTGAAAGACGGAGATTGCTGGATGTCCTTTTTCCCCGGAACAGATCCTGCCCCCGGCGATGCCTTTGCCTGTGATGCGATCGAGAACCTGATCATCCCGCGTTCTTCCGATATCGGCGGATTTTCGGTAAGGCGCGCCTTGCCGAGCCGGCAGCGGCGGCTGGTCGGGCCGTTCATCTTTTTCGACCGGATGGGGCCGGCGATCCTCAAGCCCGACGAAGCGCTGGATGTGAAGCCGCATCCACATATCGGACTGTCGACCGTCACCTATCTGTTCGACGGCGAGATCAAGCATCGCGACAGTCTCGGTACAGAACTCGTGATCAAGCCCGGCGATATCAACCTGATGACGGCGGGGCGCGGCATTACGCATTCGGAGCGGACACCGGAGAACTTGCGCGGACATCCTCTTTCCATGTCCGGACTGCAGACATGGCTGGCGCTGCCGGACAACAAGGAAGAAATCGACCCGAGTTTTGCCCATACCGGCCGGGAAGTGATGCCCGAAATCGAATGGGACGGCGCGCATGGACGCGTGGTGATCGGCGCATTCGAGGGACTTTCTTCGCCAGTTTCGACCTTTACCGACACGCTTTATGTCGACCTGCGGCTTGAGCCGGGCAAGAGTTTCCCCTTCGGCGCCGGCCATGAAGAACGCGCGCTTTACATCCTTGCAGGCGAACTGGAGATCGCCGGCGACCGGTTCGCAGCCGATCAGCTGCTGGTGTTTCGCGCCGGCGACGAGATCACGCTTCGGGCCGGGCCGCTCGGCTGTCATGTCATGCTATTCGGAGGTGCCGCGCTCAATTCGAAGCGGTATATCTGGTGGAACTTCGTCTCATCCTCGAAGGAACGGATCGAAAAAGCCAAGGAAGAGTGGCGAACGGGCCGTTTCGACATCGTTCCGGGCGACGAGGAAGAGTTCGTTCCTTTGCCCTCGCCATAGGCTTTCCGCTTGCCCGGCAGCTAAAATCGATTAGAACCGGATGTTCGTAAAACTTGAAAAAAGCCGTTTTCTGCTCATCTTCTGGGACGAAACGCCTTCCAAGAAAACAAGAAGAGAAAGCCAGCTTCCGTGACTTCCCTGCCCGCGACGCCGCTGCTCGACACCGTCAAGCTCCCCGCAGATCTGAAAAAAGTCGATGATCGCGACCTGCCCAAGCTTGCCCGTGAAGTGCGCGACGAGATGATCGACGCGGTCTCCAAAACGGGTGGTCACCTGGGTGCCGGTCTTGGCGTCGTCGAACTGACGATCGCGATCCACAAGGTTTTCAACACACCTGAAGACCGGCTGATCTTCGATGTCGGCCACCAGTGTTATCCGCACAAGATCCTGACCGGCCGCCGCGACCGGATCCGCACGCTGCGCCAGGAAGACGGCCTTTCCGGCTTCACCCGCCGGGCGGAAAGCGAATACGATCCCTTTGGCGCCGCACATTCCTCCACCTCGATTTCGGCCGGTCTCGGCATGGCGGTCGGTTCGGAACTGGCGGGCACCAAGCGCAACGTGATCTCGGTGATCGGCGATGGCTCGATGTCGGCCGGCATGGCGTTCGAGGCGCTCAACAATGCCGGCGCGCTGGACGCAAGGCTGATCGTCATCCTCAACGATAACGACATGTCGATTGCCCCGCCGACCGGTGCGATGAGCGCCTATCTGGCGCGACTGGCATCGGGCCGCGCCTATATGGGCGTGCGCGAAATGGGCAAGAAGCTGACCGGCTATCTCGGCGCGTCTATCGACCGTGCCATTACCCGCGCCGTCGAGCATGCCCGTGGTTACGTGACCGGCGGCACGATGTTCGAGGAACTCGGCTTCTATCATATCGGCCCGATCGACGGCCATTCCTTCGATCACCTTCTACCAGTGTTGCGCAATGTGCGCGACAATGCGCATGGCCCGGTGCTGATCCATGTCGTCACCCAGAAGGGCAAGGGATATCCACCGGCGGAAGCCGCGGCCGACAAATATCATGGCGTCAACAAGTTCGACGTCATCACCGGAGCTCAGGCGAAAGCCAAGCCGAACGCTCCGTCCTATACGAGCGTCTTCGGCGACGCGCTGGTGCAGGAAGCAGGCTTCGACGACAAGATCGTTGGCATCACCGCGGCCATGCCGGACGGCACCGGTCTCGGCAAGATGCTCGCAGCCTATCCGTCGCGCACCTTCGATGTCGGGATTGCGGAGCAGCATGCGGTGACCTTTGCTGCCGGTCTTGCGACCGAGGGCTTCAAGCCGTTCTGCGCCATCTATTCCACCTTCCTGCAGCGCGGTTACGATCAGGTCGTGCATGACGTGGCGATCCAGGGCCTGCCCGTGCGCTTCCCGATCGATCGCGCCGGTTTCGTTGGTGCCGATGGGCCGACGCATGCCGGTTCTTTCGACACGACCTTCCTCGCCACACTACCGAACATGGTCGTCATGGCTGCGGCTGACGAGGCGGAACTCAAGCACATGGTGCGCACCGCCGTCGCCTATGACGACGGTCCGATCTCGTTCCGTTATCCGCGCGGCGAAGGCGTTGGCGTCGAACTGCCAGAACGCGGCGAAATCCTTGAGATCGGCAAGGGCCGCATCGTCAAGGAAGGCTCCAAGGTGGCGCTTCTTTCTTTCGGCACGCGGTTGAAGGACTGTCTGCTTGCTGCCGAGGATCTTGAGGCCGCTGGCCTTTCTACGACGGTTGCGGATGCGCGCTTCGCCAAGCCGCTCGATCATGACCTGATCCGCCAGCTCGCCCGCCACCACGAGGTGCTGATTACCATCGAGGAAGGTGCCGTCGGCGGTTTCGGCAGCCATGTGCTGCAGTTCATGAGCTCCGAAGGCCTGCTCGATCACGGACTGAAGGTCCGTTCGATGGTTCTGCCGGATATATGGATGGAACAGGCAAGCCCGGATGTCATGTATGCCAAGGCCGGTCTCGACCGCGCCGGCATCGTCAAGACTGTCTTCGGCGCGCTCGGCAAGACCGTCGTCGGCGTGGGCGCAGCAGGCTGAGCCAGCGCGTATCAGGCGGCATTGGCTTCGCTGATCTGAACACGGGCAGGCGAATTGCGTAGTCTTTGCTTTTCCAATGCCCAACCGAGTGCCAGATGTATGGCGCATCCCGCAACGAGTATCGCCAGCTGGGTCATGATGGACGCTCGCGGATTGAGGTCCATGTAGATGCTCACGAGGGCCGACAGGAAAATGCCGACGGAAAACACAGGCAGGCTGTGGCGGCCGATCATCGAGACCAGTCGTAATAGCGACCAGCTGGCCGCTCTTTTCACGACCTCGATATTCCAGGCCAGATAAAGAATGGCAACCGCATCGGCAATGCGCAGCGGGCCGGCATTCGTCTTGGAGACCAGTTCCTTGTAGAACCCTGGAAACGGAGGAGTGATCCAGCCCAGGAAGACGACGAGGTTGATCGGAATCGCGATGATCGCGAAGGCGACTGCGAGTGCGAAAACCGCTCGATGATAGGGCAGTGGGTCCAATCCACTCTTGATGCGGATGCCGAGCACGATGCCGATGATGAAAATCACCTGCCAGGACAACGGATCAAAGAACCAGTGGCCGGTTTCAAGTGCGAGATTGGTGAGGTTGATATGACCAAGACCCGCAACCAGCCACATCGCTACCGAAATCCCCGCCAGTAAAGCTGGACTGAAGTCATAAATAATGAAAACGAACGGCGCGCTCAGCATCAGGATTACATACATGGGCAGGATATCGAGATTGCCCGGCATGTAGGCAAGCAGGATTGCCTGCAGGCCGCGAATGCCCGGCTCAGCCAAAAAGCCCGCCATGTCTTTGGCGGCTTCTGTGGACGGAAGGGCGATTGCCAGCCACGCAGCGAGCGCTGCCATGATCAGGAAAAGTAGAAGATGGACGAGATAGATGCGCCAGGCACGCCGCCAGGGGCGCGACAGAAGAAGACCGGCCTTTAAGCGGTAATAAGCAAGCGCAGATGACATGCCCGCGAGCAGAACGAAGAGTTCGGAAGCATCGGCAAAGCCGCGCGCATGCTGGAACGTGGCAGAGAAAGTGAATTCGGCGTGGCCAATAAAGATCAACAGCAGCGTGATGCCGCGCAGAAAATCTATCCTGACTTCGCGTTGAATTCCCATGGGTGTCCCCGCGACATAGTCATCATGAATGTCGCGGCACCTTTCCTATCTAAAAATCGCTACCGGTCAGTTTACGAACTTCGCATGATTTTATCGGTCTGCGACTTCTGACCGATTTCGGGATTTTTCATCGGTTGCAGCAGGGAAGCGTCATTGCTCTTGCCTTGCGACAAGGAAAACGCCAAGAGAAGCCGCATGAACCAACATTCCTCATCAGTCCGTCTTGACCAGTTGCTGGTCACGCTCGACCTTTTCGACAGTCGTTCGCGGGCGCGTGACGCGATTGCGCGCGGCACCGTAAAAGTCGACGGCAAGGTCGTGACCAAGCCGGCCCAGTCCGTCTCAGTGGAAGCCGAGATCGTCGTCGATGACCCGGCCAGCACCTATGTCTCGCGCGCGGCGCTGAAACTGATTGCGGCACTCGACCATTTCGATCTCGACCCTGAGGGCCTCACCTGCCTCGATGTCGGGGCCTCCACGGGCGGCTTTACCCAGGTCCTCCTGGAGCGCGGTGCGGCCCATGTCATCGCCGTGGATGTCGGCCATGACCAGATGCATGAGCGGCTGCTCAGCGACGAGCGCGTCACCAATATCGAAGGCCTCAATGCCCGCGAGATGACGGCAGACGACATAGATGACGAGCCGGTCGATTTCATCGTCTCTGATGTCTCGTTCATCTCGCTGAAGCTTGCCCTGCCGCCGGCACTGGAGCTGGCCGAACCGGGCAGCCATTGCGTGCTATTGGTCAAGCCGCAGTTCGAAGCGGGACGCGAAAATGTCGGCAAGGGCGGCATGCTGAAACAGCCGGAGACTGCGCCGGATGTAGCGGCAGAGCTTGAACGCTGGTTGATCGAAGAGATGGAGTGGGAAAGCCTCGGGCTGATCCCCTCGCCGATTGCCGGCGGCGATGGCAATGTCGAATTCCTGCTTGGCGGAAGGAAGCCTTCATGAGCACCGTCACAATCACGATCGAAAAGCTCGGCGCTCAGGGCCATGGTGTCGCCGAAAGCGAATACGGAACGGTCTATGTGCCGAATGCGCTGCCCGGAGAAACGCTGGCAATCGCCCGCAATGGCGATTACGGCACCGTCATGTCGACCTCCAATGTCTCGCCGGACCGGATCGAACCGGTCTGTCGGCATTTCAATCCTGATGGCGACAATTGCGGCGGCTGTTCGCTGCAGCATCTGGCGGCACCGGCCTATAATGCCTTCAAGCGCGAACTCGTCATCGATGCGTTGAAGGCGCGCGGGTTGACGCCGGAGGTCGGCAAAACCATTGAATGCCATCCCGGCGAGCGGCGGCGCACCGTGTTTTCCGTACGCAGAACCGAGAAGGAACTGCTGCTCGGCTTCAACCGCGCCGAGACCAACCACATCGTGTCTATCGAGGAATGTCCCATCGCCTCGCCCGGCATCGTGGCGAGGCTTCCGGCGATCCGCACGGTGGCAGCAACCTTGGCCCAAGGGTCAGAGAGCTTCCACCTGACCGTGCTTGAGACGCTATCCGGCCTTGATCTGGCGGCGGATGGACTGAAGAAGCCGGATGACAAGCAGCGTCGTGCCGTGACAGAGGCCGTGCTTTCACTGAAGGGCATCGCGCGTGTTTCCGTGAATGGCGAGATCATTCTCGAACCGACAAAGCCGATCATCGAGTTCGGCGGCGTCAACGTCTTGCCGCCGCCCGGTGCGTTCACCCAGGCGACCAAGCCTGCGGAAGAGGCGATGGCAGAACTGGTGATGAGCCATCTTGGCAAGGCCAAACGGGTGATCGACCTTTTTGCCGGTTCCGGCACGTTTTCGCTCAGGATCGCCCGCAAGGCGAAGGTTCATGCGGTCGAAGGCGAGGACAAGCCGCTCAAGGCGCTCGATTTTGCCGCGCGCAATACGCAGGGGCTGAAACCGGTCACCGTGGAAAAGCGTGATCTCTTCCGCCGTCCGATGATGGCGCAGGAGTTGAAGGTCTATGATGCGGCTGTCTTCGACCCGCCGCGGGCCGGCGCCGAAGTGCAGGTTAAGGAACTGGTGCGCTCCGGCATCAAGACGGTCGTTGCGGTAAGCTGCAATCCGGCAACGCTTGCACGAGACCTAAAAATTCTTGTCGATGCCGGTTATCGCATCAAGTCGGTGACGCCGATCGACCAGTTCCTCTGGTCGCCGCATGTCGAGGCCGTGGCGTTGCTTTCGCGTTAATTCGGTGCAGAACTCGTCCCAGTTCGGGGCAGGCTCGTTCCGAAGTGCCGCGAAGCTACACCTTCCGGTATTGCTTTCGGCAGTTTTGAACCGGCTCCGATTTACCGAACATTAGTACGAGCGCATATTTCGCCGCCTCGCAGCCTGTGGAAGCAAATGACTTGCTTTGCTGCGACGGGAGGGGAAATCATGACAGAGGTAGCGATGCATGGGCATGGCGTGCGCGGCATGAGACCGGAGACGCTGCATTCCTTTGACGGCATAGGTGATCCCGGCAAATTCGGGGTGATGTTTCCAAATCTTCTGCCGCTTTCTGCCAGTGACGACGCATTGGCGGAACTGGCAGCTGCGATGCTAGATAAGCTCGATGCGGCGGGCAATCCCGATCCAGCCGGCGACAATATGAACATCCCGGCCGGTTACACCTATCTCGGCCAGTTCATCGACCACGACATCACACTCGACACCACACCACTCGACCAGCAGAAAGCCGATCCGCTGGCGACGGTGAATTTCCGCACACCGGCGCTCGATCTCGATTCGCTTTACGGCGACGGGCCGGGTATCCATCCCTATCTCTACCAGCGCGATCCCGCCAAACTCGGCATCGTCGGCAAGATGCTGATCGGGCATGCGGCGCAATCACCCGACCAAAACGGGCGCACCGTCCCGAATTTGCCCAACGACCTGCCACGCAATCAGGTCGGTCATGCGCTGATCTTCGACGAGCGCAATGACGAGAACCTGCTGGTGGCGCAGATGCATCTTCTGATGCTGAAATTCCACAACAAGGTGTTCGACAAGGTGGCGGCGGAAAAACCTGGCCTCAGCAACGATGCACTATTCAAGGAAACCCGGCGGATCGTCACCTGGCACTACCAGTGGATCGTTCTGTTCGATTTCGTCGAGAGGCTGACCGAGCCGGGCCTGATCCAGAAGATCAAGCATCAGGGTCGACGTTTCTACCGGTTCAAGCAGCGGCCCTACATGCCGGCGGAATTTGCCGCTGCCTGTTATCGGCTCGGGCACTCGATGGTGCGGCAGACCTACAGCCATAACCAGGTGTTCAACCCGACAGCGGATTCGATCGCCAACGGCACACTGGGGCTCCTGTTCTTTTTCACCGGCAAATCGGGATCGATCACCGGCGAACTGGCACCCGTGCCGCCTGCCCCGCCGCCTGCCGCGCAGAACACGCTTCCCTCCAACTGGGTGATCGACTGGCGACGCTACTTCGACCTGAACACGCCGGCCGGCGGAAACTTTGCGCTCAACCACAGCCGCCGCATCGATCCGCTTCTGACGCCGGCGCTGCATACGCTTCCCGGTGGCGATGGAGTTCCCGCCCCTGCAGTGCGTGAATTCAACCTTGCCTTCCGCAACCTGCGCCGTGGCGTGCAGATCGGGCTTCCGTCGGGCCAGGCCGTGTGTCGGGCAATGGGCCTCACCCCGCTCAAGCCGACGCAGGTGGCGACCGGGCCTGACGGCAAGGCCGCCAAGAAACACGGGCTGCATGAGGAAACGCCGCTCTGGTATTACGCGCTAAAAGAAGCGGAGTATTACCACAAGGGCGAACGCCTCGGCCCGATGGCCTCGACCATCGTTGCCGAAACCTTTCTCGGCATGGTGCATGGCGACCATGATTCCTTCCTCTGGCAGCAATCCGACTGGAAGCCGGAATTGCCGAGCGCCAAGGCCGGACATTTCACCATGGCGGACCTGATCCGCTTCGTTGGCGAGATCAACCCGGTCGGCGCGGCGTTGGATAAGGCGCTGGAGCCACAACCTTAACCATCGAGATTGCCTGCCCGCCCGCAGGCAAGGCCTGCCGGTGCAGACGTCATCGTTCGCATCGGCAGGCTGACCTTGCGTAAGATGTCAGCGCTGCAGGAAAGCCTCGAAGGCTGCCCGCGCCTCGGCGCTTTTCAACCGTGCAGAGAAATGAACGAGTTCCTCGTCGATACGGGTAAGCACCTCGTCACGTGGACCGCGGACAAGATCACGGGCGATCTTTAGCGCCTGGGGCGGCTTCTTGCCCAATTCAGCGCCGATTGCCAGCGCCTCCATTTCCACCTCGTTCGGTCCGACAACTTTCCAGATCAAGCCGGCCTCAAGTGCTGCCTCAGCTGAAAAACCTGTGCCGGCAACCAGAAGCGCAAAGGCCCGTTGATGGCCGATGATCCTCGGCGTGAGCAGGCTTGATGCCGCTTCCGGAACCAGGCCGAGATCGACGAATGGCGTCTTGAACACGCTGCGGCCGGAGGCAACCGTCAGGTCGCAATGAAGGTTGAGCGTCGTGCCGATGCCGATCGCCAGACCATCGACACCGGAGACGAGCGGTTTTTCAGCCAGTGCCAGCGCCTTGATGAACCGGGCTCCGGCGGGCGGTTCGGTTGAGCCGGACATGGCATAACCGACAAAGTCACCCATGTCGTTGCCGGCAGAAAAGCAGCCTTCGGTACCGAGAAACACGACGGCCTTCACCTCGTCATCGGCGTTCGCCTCTTCAAGTGCTGCCGTCATGCGCTGATACATGGCGGCGGTGATGGCGTTCTTCTTTTCCGGCCGGTTGAAGCGGATGACCAAGACGCCGGGATAGGCATCGGTACGCTCGACGATGATATGTTCGGTCAAGATGTATTCCTCAATCCAGCAAACTGCGGGCGGCGGCAAGGCTGGCGGAGCCCGCGATGACGCGATCCTTGAGCGCCGAGGTTTCGGCCAGAAGGTTTTCCGCCATGAAGCGGCAGAGGCTGACACGCCCGCTCCCCTCGCCGTTATCGGCTGCGACCAACCCGCCCTTGGCGAGATAGACGCCGGTCAGGACGAGGCCGAAGAGGCGCTGATAAGGTGTCGCTCCTGCCAAGGCATCGGCCGTTCGACCATCCGCCTGCGCCACCAGCAGCCACGCGGTTGCAGCCTCCAGGGCGGCGATTGCAGCGCGCAGCCGGTAACCGGTCTCGCCAAAATCGGGATCGTTGCGCGCGGCGACCTCTTCCGCCACCTGCTTCAACTCGGCGAGCAGCCCCTTCACCTGGTCGCCGCCGGAAAGCGGTAGCTTGCGAGTGACGAGGTCGATTGCCTGAATGCCATTGGTGCCTTCATAGATCGGGGCGATACGGGCATCGCGCAGGTAACGGGCAGCACCGGTTTCCTCGATGAAGCCCATTCCGCCATGGACCTGAATGCCGAGCGAGGCGACATCGACCCCGATATCGGTAGAGAAGGATTTGGCGATCGGCGTGAGCAGCGCCGCACGCTCCGCCCAATGCCGCGCTTCGTCACCCTGATGATGATGGGACATATCCGTCGCATGCGCGCAGGCATAACAAATGGCGCGTGCCCCTTGCGTCAGCGCCTTCATGGTCAAAAGCATCTGTGCAACATCCGGATGCTCGATGATCGGGCTCATTGCGCCGTTTTTACCATCTCCCGACCAGCCGGGTGCCTTGCCCTGCGTGCGTTCCTTGGCGAAGGCAATTGCCTTCTGGGTGGCGGCTTCGGCAATCGCGACACCCTGGATGCCGACTGCAAGGCGTGCGTTGTTCATCATCGTGAACATGCAGGCGAGCCCCTTGTTCTCCTCGCCGACGAGATAACCGACCGCACCCCATTCCTCGCCGAACCGGCCATCGCCGAAGATCATCGTGCAGGTGGGGGAGCCATGGATGCCGAGCTTGTGTTCGATCGAGTGGCAGAGAACGTCGTTGCGCTCTCCCAGCGACCCATCCTCTTTGACAAGGAATTTCGGCACGAGAAACAGCGAAATTCCACGTGTTCCGGCCGGTGCGTCCGGCAAACGGGCGAGAACCAGATGGATGATGTTGTCGGCGGCGTCGTGCTCGCCCCAGGTGATGAAAATCTTCTGGCCGAAGATGCGATAGGTGCCATCGTCGCGCGGCTCGGCGCGGGTCTTCAGCACGCCCAGATCGGAGCCGGCATGCGGTTCAGTCAGGTTCATAGTGCCGGTCCATTCGCCGGAGACCATCTTTTCCAGAAAGACCTGCTTCAGCTCGTCCGAGCCGTGAGCGGAAAGTGCCTCGATCGCGCCCATCGTCAGCGTCGGGGCAAGCGCAAAGGCCATCGAGGCCGAGTTCCACATCTCCAGCGCTGCGACATTAAGCATATGCGGCAGGTTCTGGCCGCCATAGGCTTCCGGCGCGGTCAGGCCGTTCCAGCCGCCCTCGCGCCAGCGGCGATAGAGATCGGGCCAGCCCTTCGGCGTCGTCACCTCGCCGTCTTCCAGTTTCGCGCCTTCGCGGTCGCCCTTTTCGCCCAGCGGCGCGATCTCGCTTGAGGCGAAACGTCCGGCCTCTTCAAGGATCGCCGCCACCAGATCGCCGCTCAAGTCGCCGAAGCGCCCCTCCTCTAGAGCGGCGGACAGACCGGCAACGTGGTTCAACGTGAAGGCAATTTCCTCCACCGGGGCGCTGTACATATGATCCTCCTCATCAGAAGTGCAGCCTTGCCTCTCCGGACAAGCAATTCCTTTTACGTAAACGTAAGGAAGATTGTCAATCGGAAGGTTGTTCCATCATGAAGCAGACGCGCATGAGGGGAAAGAAAAATGATAAAAGCGGAGCAGCACGGCTGCGCTAAAGATTCCTTCGCGAGTTTGATCTAGAAAGCGAGCAGGATACCGGAGTTCTGCCGATGGATACGCCACCGCTGATGACGCCTGCCATTCCCGGTCTCGTCTGGGCCTATCGCTTCGATGCGCCGACGCGCTCCTGTGCGCGGCTGCCGCTTGAGACGACGGCAAGAGAGCTGGATAGTGGCGACGGTTTTCTCTGGCTGCATCTGAACCTTGCCGACAGCCGGGTGCCGGCTTTTCTGGAAAGCCTGCCCGGCGTGACACCGCCGGCGCTCTCGGCGCTGACTACGCGCGACACCCATGCGGCAATCATTCTCGACGAACAGCTGATCTACGGCACGCTGATCGACTTCCAGAAGGAGTTCGACAGCGAGACACGCGACATCGGCTGGCTGCATTTCTTCGTTTCCGACCACATCATCATTACCACGCGCCTGCAGCCGCTGCGCTCCATCGACCGGCTCAAGGCGCAGATGGAGAAGAACGCGGCGCGCTTCAAACGACCGATCGACGTGTTCGAGACATTGGTGGCGGAATTCCAGCGAACGTTGATCTCGCTGGTCATGGAGCTGACGGAAGAGCTGAACCTGATCGAGGATTTCGTCTACGACAACGCACCGCGTGACGAACGCCGCAAGCTCGCGCCGGTGCGCCGCACCGTCGTTCGGCTTCACCGACACTTAAGAACCGTGCTGACACTGATGCGGCGGGCCGCGGCCTCCGACGAGGACGAGATGCCCGATGGTTTCGACGATGCGGCGGCGCGACTGATCAGTCGTCTGGAAGCGGTCGATCATGACGTTTATGCGCTACAGGAACGGGCGCGGCTGCTGCATGAAGAAATCGATTCCAAACTTTCGTCGGAAACCAACCGCCACCTCTACATCCTGTCGCTGATGACCGCCTTCCTGCTACCGCCGTCGCTGGTCACCGGCTTTTTCGGCATGAATACGGAAGGCCTGCCATTTGCGCATCTGGAGCATGGCACCCTGTTCGCCTTCGGCGCGATCGGGCTTTCGGTCGCCGCCGCCTGGTGGCTGCTCAGGCGGGTCGGCATTCTATAACATCTAGAAGAAAACCCGCGCCGAAGCGCGGGCCGATCTCTTCCGCTATTGTCCGCCCCACTCAATAGTAGGGCGAATAACAGGTCTGGCGCGGGCCGTTATAGGGCTGGAACGAGTTGGAATAAGCGTCATAGGACCGGTAACGACCCGAGCACCACTCGTAATGGCGCGGGTTCAGGCCACCGCCGCCACCGTAGGCCGGCCTGGGCGCAGGCTCGACATATCGCGGCTGAGAGGCGATCGCACCGCCGATGATGGCACCGGCACCGAATGCTGCCAGCGGATACCAGTATCCGTCGCTGTGACGGCGATAACCGTCGCGATGATAACGATAACCGCGATGACCACCATACCAACCGCGGCGCGGGCCATCGCCACGCCAGCCACGGTCGCGATAATACTGCACCGTGCTGACGTCGGATACAGCCGGCGCATTCGGTACAGCCGGCAAAGGCAGCGCCTGTGTAGTGCCCACCGTGCCAGCCAGCACGATCATAGAAACGGCTGCGCCAGCAAATTTCTTGAACAGAGGCATTTCAGAATTCTCCATCCCGCAATTTCAACAGTTTCGATGGCGCCTCCCGCGCCACCAACTCACACGATAGTCAGCAATCATTCCACAACGCTAGGATTTTTATCCTGAATGTACAATTCGCGCGCAAATGTGAAAGCCCGGCCGCCAAAACGTCCGGGCTTTGTAACTACGCGATACGCTTACCGGTAGGGAGAAACGCAGGTAGCGCGGACACCTGCTCTCGGAACATAGGTGTTATCCGAAGCGCGATAGGTCCGATAGCGGTTGGCGCACCACTGGTAGTGGTTGCTGCCCGAAGCGCGGGGCTGGTTGGCGATCGCGCCGCCGATAATCGCACCCGTGGCGAAGGCGGCCAGAGGGAACCAGTAGCCATTGTGGTAGCGGTAGCCGTTACGGCGCTCACGATAACCGCGATGTCCGTTGTAATAACCCTGGCGGTAAACTCGGCGATCATGGCGATAGTGGCGCCGTTCGTTGCGGTAATGGCGGCGTTCGTCGCGGCGGTACTGAACCTCTGTCGCCTGGCCAGCGGACGTTTGAACCGCCATAGGAGGGGAAGGCGCCAACGGCATGGCGGAGACTGGAACAAAGCTGGTTGCAAGAACTGCCGCCGCCGTCAAAGCAGTGGCGATGCGCATGCGAAATGCATTCATGGGAATGTTTCCTCGAAATATAGATCAGCGATCTTAAACGCGAGATATCCCATTTTGTTCCAACCCATCATCGATCTGAACCAGTGAGAACTGGCGGGTTTATTCACCTGCATCATCGTAGATACGGCGGTTTTCCTCGATGTGGGTCAGATTGCCCCTGATGAAGAGATTCAAACCCTGCAGGGAAGCCAATATGCCGCTGCCCAACTCGGTCAGTTCGTATTCGACGCGCGGCGGAACCTCGGGATAATAGTGCCGCCTGACAAAGCCGTCGCGCTCCAGATTGCGCAAAGTCAGTGTCAGCATGCGCTGTGTGATGCCCTTGGTCTCCTTCTTCAGATGCGAAAAACGAAGCCTTCGGCGATCGGCCAGCGAGAGGCGCCAGATGACTTCAACAGTCCACTTGTCGCCGAGGCGCCCGCATATTCCATTCGACGCTTGCGGCAGGAAGGCCTGATCGCCTGTCGGCTGTCTTACGGCCTGGCTCTCGCTTGAATTGTCCAAGAGTATCACCCCTGTGCCCGAGGCTGAAAATAGTGCCGTCTTCCGGCTGCGTTTCAACAGTATATATGGAGACCCCGTGTTCACCACGAGGGTTCTCCAATGGGACAAGAAAAACGTACGATTCTGGTATTCGGCGCAACGGGCCGCCAGGGCGGAGCGGTCGGAAAGGCCTTGCTTGATCGCGGCTGGCCGGTTCGCGCTTTGGTGCGGGATCCGATTTCAGAAAATGCCGTTGCCTTACGTAAGGCCGGTGCGGATATCGTGCAGGGCACATTCACCGAGATAGACACGCTCCGCACAGCGATGCGCGATGCCTATGGTGTCTTCAGTGTCCTGCCCGGATATTTAGAAGAGCAGGACGAGGTTCAGATCGGATGCATGATTGCCGATCTTGCCGCGGAAACAGAGATCTCGCATCTCGTCTATTCTTCGGGAGCAAGCAGTGGAGACAAGCCTACCGGTATCGCTCGCTTTGACGCCAAACCGCGCGTTGAGGCCCATATCCGTAGCCTACCGTTGAACGCGACAATCGTCAGGCCGATGATCTTCATGGAGATGCTGCTTGCCCCTGTCTTCGGCCTCAACGAAGGGCGGTACACATTTCTTCTAAGGCCGGAGCAATCGATGCAACTCGTCGCCGTGGAGGATATCGGTAAGTTCATCGCCGCGATCTTTGGCGACCGGCCACGGTTTGGCGGCAAAACGATCAAGCTCGCCGGCGACACGGTGACGGGAAATGGCTTGGCCGCGATCCTTGGCGAGGCCGCAGGCAGGCAGCTCCCCTATTCGCATTTTCCTGACGACGTTCTTGCCGCAAACGATGCTCTCGGCTCGCTTGCGAAGATACTGGATGACGGACCGCTGGCCGATCACGTTGACCTGGATGCCATGCGCAACATCAACCCCGACATCATCTCGTTCCGATCCTGGTTGGCGACAACCGGAAAACAGGCATTCCAGGCGGCACTCGGGACCGGGCGTGTTTCCGAGAAATGACAACAGCCAAGTTTTCCGCAGCCATCAGCGATGGCCGCGGAAGAACGCCTCGTCTCAAGCCACCGCGTAGAGCGTGCTGTCCTTGCCTTGCAGGCGGTCGATCATGAAGTTCGAATACCATTCGACGAACTGCATGACACCGCCTTCATGCGCCTCGGAGTAAGGCCCGGGCTCATAGGCCGGCGAGCGGATGCCGAAAGCATTTTCTTCGACGATCTGGCGATCCTGGTCGTTGGTCATGTTCCAGACATGGGTCAGTTGCTCTACGTCGTAGTCGACACCTTCCACGGCATCCTTGTGGACCAGCCATGTGGTGGTAACCGCGGTTTCTTCCGGCCCGATAGGGATAACACGGAAGGAAATCGCATGGTCGATGAGCATGTGGTTCCAGGTGGTGGGGTAATGGAACAGCAGCATCGTGCCGATATGCGAGATCTCCATGTCATCCGAGAGGGATTTCTGGACGGCGCGCCTGCCGTCCATCGTGTAGCTTTCCGCCCCCTCGATCAGCGGCATGCGGGCAACGCGAAACTGGCCATCCGGCGACAGCGTGAAGGTACTGGGCAGGCCCGCCGCTTCACAACGGACCCAATGCTCGGCAATCACGGGATCGTCGGCAGCCCCCTGCACGCCGCTGGCTGTCGGCGCCTCTGGATAGGTGCGGCAGAGTTCCGGGTGGTTGCCGGCGCAGTGATAGCATTCGCGGTTGTTTTCCCAGACGAGCTTCCAGTTACCCTTCTCGATGATCGTGTTCTGCGCGGCAACCTTCGTCTCGGAAAGGTGATGTGGCGCCATATAGGGCTCTACGGTGGCGCGAACCGGCGCGAAATCCGGGGCCTCCTTGGCGAGACAGACGAAGATGTAGCCGCCGACCACCTGGCAGTGGACGGGCTTGAGGCCGAACTGTTTCTTGTCGAAATTCTCGCCCATGTGGCGGGCAGACATCAGCGAGCCGTCATGCTGGTAGGTCCATTGATGATAGGGACAGACCAGACGGGTCGCCGAACCGGTCTCCTTGGTGCAGACCCGGTGGCCGCGATGGCGACAGGTGTTGTGATAGGCGCGGATATCCCCCTCACGGGTGCGGATGACAAGAACCGGATATTCACCGATCTGCATGGTGAAATACATGCCCGCCTTGTTGATCTGGCAATCATGGCCAGCAAACAGCCAGTCGCGATACCAGATCATTTCCAGATCGAGCTTGTAATAATCGGGATCGATATAAAAAGGCTGTTCGAGACTGAAACCTTCGCGGCGGTTCTTCAGCTGCCGCAGAACCTGATTATGAATGTCCATATGCTTCCTCGCCATACAGCTAAGCTTCAGGGCATGGACAAGCTGGCAGCCTCTACGCCGCCAATTCCCGTCCCGTGCGCCCTCCGCGACCGGTCTTCATCAAGCTCAGGCTGGTTTCCGGGCTGAGGAGTTGTCCCAAAAGGACTGCATGGCACCTTCCCGGGCGGCCGTTCGGCTCTGTCCCAGTGGCGCGGGATTATCTCCCAAGCCATGCCTTCAACTCCACCACCGTTGCGGGGGCAGCGCCGGATAGATCTCTGCGACCCGCCGGCTTCCCAATTCTCCACCTTCCCTAGCAAGGTGGCACCTTGAGCTTTGTCATATTTAAGCGGGACGCAGGCCTGTCGCATAGACGACATTGCGACATCGGCGAATGCATTGACGACGACAGGTTCTCAGGCAGCCGATACCGAGAAACCGACTGTTAAGGTCTTGCTAATAGTATTCATCAAAATTCATGAGGAAGAGCGGCACCATGCCAGGACAGCTCCGGTATTACGAGGTCAACAGACAGAGACCTTTGATGGTGCCGCCAAGCAGCGGTAATGCCCATACCGAATTTCTGCGCACGGGCAGGATTCCGCGCTCCCGTCCTGTCTGGGTCCCCGACGAACGCCGGTATCTTACCCATGACGAAGTGGCCGAGAAGACCGGCAAGAAACTCGAAGTCGCCGGGGAAACCACCCATAAGCGGCTGAACAGCTTTCATCGCTCGATCCACCTGCCGAAGATCATTTTCCATCGCACGCTCGAGGGTAGCCCACATCTGGGGTATTGCCATGTAACTGCGGCGCGGACTTTCTTTTCGCACGATGCAATGATCAGTTGGTCCTTCTACATCGCCAACTTCTCCTCCGAGATCGGCGGCGACGAGGTGTTTTTCGCGCGAATCAACCCTAAGAACTCCCGCATGTATTTTGCCGTCGCTGTTGAAGGCGAGGCGGGCGAGCCGGCGCGGATCGACCGGACATGGCGCAAGAACGGGCTTCTGTTCCAGACCAATAGCCCGCGGGAAGCGATGCGCAACGTGTTGATGCTCGGCGCGCCAAGTGCCGCAGTGCGCGAAATCGTCAAAAGGCTTTGAAGAGCTAAGCACTCCGCTGTATTGACAGCGGCATGACAGCCGAACGCATCAATATCACCCGTGAGCCACAGCGCGCCATCAGCGAGGCCAGCCGCGTGCTCAATGACGGTTTTCCCGTCGCCATTCCGACAGAGACCGTCTATGGGCTTGCCGCGGATGCAACACGCGCCGATGCGATCTCGCGCATCTACGAGACCAAGGGGCGGCCTCAATTCAATCCGCTCATCTGCCATGTCTGCGATATCAAGATGGCCGAGCGTTACGCCGTGTTCGATCCGGTATCGCGGCAGCTCGCCGAAACCTTCTGGCCGGGGCCGCTTACGATTGTCCTGCCGCTAAAAAAAGACAGCGCCATCCATCCGCTTGCGACGGCGGGACTGGAAACAGTCGGGCTTCGCTGCCCGGAAGGTTATGCAAATGAGCTGATCCGCGCCTTCGACCGGCCGCTTGCCGCACCTAGCGCCAATACCTCCGGCAAGATCAGCCCGACTTCCGCACGCCATGTGATGGATGATCTGGGTGACAAGCTTCAATTGATCATTGACGGCGGCGCCTCACCGGTCGGCGTTGAATCGACGATCGTGCGCGTCGATCCGGAGACGGGCGCCATTCTGCTGCTGCGACCCGGCGGGCTCGCCGCGATGCATATCGCCGATGCCGCCGGCCGTGACCTTGAGCGACGCGCCGGCCCTGCCGCGATCATCGAAGCGCCGGGCATGCTCGCGTCGCATTATGCGCCGGGTGCAAACGTGCGTCTCGATGCGACTTCGGTCGAGCCCGGCGAAGCATTGATCCGCTTTGGCGGAAAATCGGTGGCTGGAATGGAAAACGCTGCGATCGATCTCGACCTCAGCCCGTCAGCCGATCTTGCACAAGCGGCAGCAAATCTATTCGAATATCTGAAACGCGCAGATGCCAGCGGTGCCGCCAGTATTGCGGTGACACCTATCCCGAACGAAGGACTGGGTGAAGCGATCAATGACAGGCTGGCACGAGCAGCTGCGCCGCGTGACGGAGAGGAATGAGGATGGACAATGCTGCGGCAGATAATGCGAACGCCATCTCCGAGATGGATCCCGCGCTGATCGACCGTTTTGCCGCAATTGTCGGAGACGCCAATGTGATCCGCGACGCAGCGGGCCTTGCCCCGCATTTGGTGGAGGATCGCGGTCTCTACAAGGGTTCCTCGCCGTTGCTCCTGAAGCCGGGCTCGACGCAGGAAGTCTCGGCCATCCTGAAACTCGCCAGCGAAACCGGCACGGCCATCGTGCCGCAGACCGGCAATACCGGGCTTGTTGGCGGCCAGACGCCGCGCGCCGGCGGCAATGACGTGATTGTCTCGCTTGCTCGGATGAACCGTATTCGCGATGTCGATCCGGTGGCCAACGTGCTGGTGGCCGATGGCGGCGCGATCCTTGCCGATGTGCAGAAGGCGGCCGAAGAGGTCAATCGGCTGTTCCCACTGTCGCTCGGTTCCGAAGGTTCCTGCCGGATCGGCGGTAACCTTTCCACCAATGCAGGCGGCACGGCGGTGCTTGCCTATGGCAACATGCGCCAGCTCTGCCTCGGGCTGGAAGTCGTTCTGCCGACCGGCGAGATATGGGACGGGATGCGGCGGCTGAAGAAGGACAATACCGGCTACGACCTTCGCGATATCTTCATCGGCGCTGAAGGGACGCTCGGCATCATTACCGGTGCGGTGCTGAAGCTCTTTCCGCGCCCGGTCGGTCATCAGGTGGCGCTTGCAGGTGTCGCCTCGACCGAAGACGCGCTCGCGCTGTTCGACAAGGCTTCGACGCTTTGCGGCATGGCGCTGACCGGTTTTGAACTGATGCCGCGGATCGGCATCGAGTTCACCTCCCGCCATATCGACGGCGTGCGCGATCCACTGTCGGAACCGCATCCGTGGTATGTGTTGATCGACATCTCGACCTCGGATTCAGCCGAAACTGCTGAAGTCATGGTCCATTCGCTGCTGGAACAGGGTTTCGAGGCCGGCCTCGTCCGTGATGCGGTGATCGCAAGCTCGGTTGCGCAGCAGAAGGCGCTGTGGACGATGCGCGAAAGCATGTCTGGCGCTCAGAAGCCGGAAGGCGGATCGATCAAGCACGATGTTTCAGTGCCGGTTTCGAAAATCCCGCAATTCATGGCGGAGGCCGAAAAGGCGGTTCTGGCCGCGATGCCCGGCGCGCGCGTCTGCGCCTTCGGCCATATGGGCGACGGCAATATCCACTACAACATTTCCCAGCCTGTGGGAGCCGACAAGCAGGCCTTTCTTGCGCGCTGGCGCGAGATCAACGAGATCGTCCATACGATCGTGCTTGCTGCGGGCGGGTCGATTTCGGCCGAGCATGGTATCGGCCAGCTAAAACGGGACGAGCTTGCGCATATCCGCTCCTCAATCGAAATGGAGCTTATGGCCCGGATCAAGACATCCTTCGACCCGGCCGGCATCATGAACCCAGGCAAGGTCATCATCGCCTCATGAGCCATATCCAGAAAACCTCGATCCGTATCGATTTCGACATCGGCGTCAGGCTCGGACCGGGAAAGGCCCAGCTGCTCGAACTGATCGACGAACACGGTTCCATCCGAGCCGCCGGTGCTTCGATCGGTATGTCCTACCGGCGGGCATGGCTGCTGGCGGACGAGATTAATCGGATGTTCCGCGAACCATCGATATTTACCCGCCATGGTGGAAAAAGCGGCGGTGGCGCAGGCTTGACCGAGTTCGGCCGAGAGCTTTTTTCCCGTTATCGACGGATGGAAGCCGCAATGCTGAAGGCCGCTGACGAGGATCTGGCATGGCTGTCGTCCAATATCGATGCGGCCTTCACACCCTTCTCCAAAAAAGACGACAGCTGATTTTTGTCCCGGGCTTTAGGCCCGCATAATCGGCGATCCGAGCAGTTTTCCACAGGTCCGGAAACGTCATCGCGAAAGCCTGTGCCGCTGCGATACGCATCCAATGCAAACACGCGCGTTCACGCTTCGGAAACCGCGATAGTTACGGCATTCGGTAACCATCCACCAAGGCAAACTTTCCTTAACCGCGATTTTTAAGGGGTTTTCGCAACCCCGCCGCCTAATGTGAGCCCATCAGAGGACAAAAGTCCCGCAGAGAAACGAATACGGGAAACCGGAAGCGGCTCTCAGGTAAAACAAGGGTAGCATTAAGCGATGAGCAAAACCGTTCTGAAGCCCGAATGGGCAGGGTCGACATTGAGGCTCGATCCGTCTCGTTTTCCGCAGCAGATTACCTATGCGCTGCGCGAGACCTCAGGAAATGTCACGATCACCATCGACGAGCGCGGCGCCGTGCTGCGCAAGATCCTTCCAGGTAGCGGCCTGCCGCTGTCATTCGCCCTGCCGGCACGCGCCTTCAAGGGCGTCGCCGCCCGCGCAATCGACCATGGCGACGGCGAAGTTACCGTCACGCTCGAACTCCATCACGACGATCCGGATCTCTGCATCCCGCTGCTCGTCGCCCATGATCTCTGCGATATTGCCGCCGACTGGCGCAGCTGGTCGGAAGCCTTCCGCATTCCGATGCTGATGGTGGAAGCCGACGGCGTTGCCCGTCCGCTGGAAAACCATATCGGCGATGTGCGTGACCACGGCACCAAGCAGCGCCGCCGTCACTCCTATTTCGCCGCAAGGCGTCCCCGTTTCCTCGTCCGTCGCACGACCGGCACGCTTGGCGTTGCGATGAAGATCGAGGGCCGGGAAATCATCGCGCGCCGGTAGGGTCGTCCCCTAAACCTGCAAGGCGCTGCGCGAAGCCCGGCTTGAAGAAGCCGGGCTTTTCCGTTTCAGAAGATCAGCGACAACACGAGGCCGGCAAACAGGATGACGCCGACGCGATTGTTGGAGAGGAAGAGATCCCTGCACTGGGCAGGATTGCGGATATCCAGAATGAGAATTTGCCAGCCGAGCATGACAGCCATGGTGATCAGCCCGACATAGGCGAAGAAACCGGCACCGGCCGCAATGAAAGAAAGAAGCAGGAACAAGACCGTCACGCCGTAAAGACCGACAAGCCAGGGTTTTGCGTTGTCGCCGAACAGCCGGGCGGTGGAACGAACACCGATCAGCTCGTCATCCTCGATATCCTGATAGGCGTAGATTGTGTCGTAACCGATAGTCCAGGCAACGGCCCCGATATAAAGAAACACCGGCGCCCAGGAGAGCGATCCGAAGATTGCTGCCCAGCCCATCAGGGCTCCCCAGGAGAAGGCCAGCCCAAGAAAGAGCTGCGGCCAATCGGTAAAGCGTTTCGCAAAGGGATAAATAGCGACGATAGCCAACGAGGCGATGCCGAGCACGATCGAAAAGCCGTTGAACTGAATGAGGACAAGCAATCCGACCAGCGCCTGCAGGACGATGAAAACTTTAGCGCCAAAACGGGACACGCGGCCTGAGGGCAGTGGGCGCGAACGGGTGCGCGCCACCTCCATGTCGATATCATGGTCGACAAGATCGTTATAGGCGCAGCCTGCGCCACGCATGGCCACCGAACCGACAAACATAAGGAAGAGATAGAAGATGACGGTGCCGAAAGACGGTTCCAGATCATCGGGCGCTGCATCGGCTGCAAGCGCGATGGACCAGAAGCAGGGCCACAACAGAAGCTGCCAGCCGATCGGGCGGTCCCAGCGGGCAAGCTGGGAATATCCCCACAGCGATCGCGGCAATACGCGATAGACAAAATTGTCGGAAGGAGCATCGGCCACGCGGGCGGCATCATGGGGTGCGTTTGTCATCATGGCCGAGTTACTAGCGCCGGGGATTTGAGCTGGTCAAGCGGTCGCACCATTGCCGAAGATACAAGGAGCAATCCCCTCACTTGAAATTTCTGAAACTTAGCCTTCGGCTAAGATTTCGAAATTGCTTTCTCTCCCACAAGGGGAGAGATACCAGCATTCGCGGCACTCTCGACGCCCTACCTCTCCCTTGGTGGGAGAGGTCACAAAATCAGCATCTTAGCCAAAGGCTAAGTGCTAGATTTTGTTGGTGAGGGTGCCACTTACGCACCATCACACCGCAATCTTGTCCAGCGGCAGCCGGCTCTGCTCAAACGCCCGCAGCTCGGCTTCCTTCTCGTAGATATAGTCGCGCGTGTCAGGCACGGCCCGGCGTTTCTTGACGATCTGGATCTGGAAGATGTGGAACGCCTCGTGGGTGAAGGCCATTTCGGAAGCTGCGAGGTAGAATTCCCACATCCTGACGAAACGCTCGTCATAAAGTGCCTTCGCTTTTTCCTTGTTGGCCATGAAGCGCTCGCGCCAGTGGCGCAGCGTATAGGCATAGTGCATCGGCAGGATTTCCACGTCGGAGACCAGCAGGCCTGCCTTTTCGATCGCCGGAAGCACCTCTGCCAGCGACGGGATGTAACCGCCCGGGAAGATGTATTTTTCGATCCATGGATTGTTGTAGATCGCCGGATAGGGCTGGCCGATCGAATGCAGCACCATGACGCCGTCATCGGCGAGAACGTCATTCACCTTGTTGAAGAATTTTCTGTAGTTCAGCCGGCCGACATGTTCGAACATGCCGACCGAGACGATGCGATCGTAGCTCTTGGTCGGCGGCAGATAATAATAGTCCTGCAGCTCGAAGCGGACGCTTTTGGCGAGCCCCCTTCTGGCGGCGCGTTCTCGGGAAATCTTGAGCTGCTCGGTCGACAGAGTGATGCCGGTAACGTCGACGCCGGAGCTTTCCGACAGATACATCGCCATGCCGCCCCAACCGGAGCCGATTTCCAGCGCCTTCTGGCCCGGTTCGGCCAGAAGCTTTGCCACGATATGGCGCTTCTTGGCGATCTGCGCCTCGTCCAGCGAAATTCCGGGCGGGTTGAAATAGGCGCAGGAATATTGCCAGTCCTCGTCGAGAAACAGCGAGAACAGCTTTTCGTCGAGATCGTAGTGATGCGAAACGTTCTTGCGATTGTGGTTGATCGGAACGCGATTGCGGAACTGCGCCTCGATCATGCGGCCGATGCCGCGAACGATCATGCCGAAGGTCAGGCCTTCCGACAGTGTGTTGTCCTTGATCAGGGCGAGGAACTCGTAAATGTCGCCTTCTTCCACAAGAAGGCGGCCATCCATGTAGAGCTGGCCGAGTTGCAACTGCGGATCACGCAGAAGCGCCAGTTCCGATGCTTCGTCGGTGAAGCGGATGGCCACTGACCGACCTCCCCCTCCACCATATCGCTGTTCGCCTCCCGTCCCACGGACGGTGAGAGTTCCTATCTTGATGATTTTGCTAAGAAGATCGTGAAGGGACGAGTTCACGGACCCACCTCCTGAATACTAAGGGAACCTTACTATTTTTCGAAATCTAGCGTCTATTTTTCGGACTGCAAGCACATTCCCATCATGAAAATGACGCAAAGAAACACGCCGTCAAACGGGCTGTCTGACGGCGTGCATCTAAAAGTAGTGATGAGCTGACGGCTTGTAAGTTTCAGCGCTTTTTTAAAGCTTCCGCGAGCGCTGCGCCGAAAGCGCCTTGTGAAGAAGGCTTTTCGGTCTTCATGAATTTTTGATTGGTGGGGCGCTCATTTTTGCCCGAACCACGCGGCGGCGGGGCGCTGTCGCCTCCATCCTTGCGCATCGTCAAGCCTATGCGCTTGCGCTTCACGTCGACTTCAACGACGCGAACCTTCACGACATCGCCAGCTTTCACAACTTCATGCGGGTCCTTGACGAACTTGTCGGCCAGTTGCGAGACGTGGACGAGGCCGTCCTGATGCACGCCGATATCGACGAAGGCACCGAAGGCGGCAACGTTCGTCACGGTACCTTCAAGCAGCATACCGGGTTTCAGGTCCGTAATCTCGTCGATACCATCTGCGAAAGTAGCTGTCTTGAAACTCGGGCGCGGGTCGCGGCCGGGCTTTTCCAGTTCGGCGATGATGTCCTTCACTGTTGGAAGACCGAACTGCTCGTTGATGAACTGCCGCGGATCGACAGCCTTCAACGCTGCGCTATCGCCCATCAGGGCACGAAGGTCACGGCCGCAGGCAGCGACGATTTTCTTGGCCACGCCATAGGCTTCAGGGTGGACGGAAGAAGCGTCAAGCGGTTCCTTGCCGTTCGGAATGCGCAGGAAGCCCGCGGCCTGTTCGAAGGTGCGGTTGCCGAGGCGCGCGACCTTCAGAAGATCCTTGCGGCTTGCGAAAGCGCCATTCAAATCGCGATGGGCAACGATCGCTTCGGCGATGGATTTGCTCAAGCCAGAAACGCGGGCAAGCAGCGGTGCGGATGCCATGTTGAGATCGACGCCGACCGCGTTCACCGCATCTTCAACGACGGCATCGAGCGAGCGGGCGAGCTTGCCCTGATCGACATCGTGCTGATACTGGCCGACGCCGATCGCCTTGGGTTCGATCTTCACCAGTTCCGCCAGAGGGTCCTGCAGGCGGCGGGCGATGGAGACCGCGCCGCGCAGCGATACGTCAAGCCCAGGGAATTCGGCGGCTGCCGTTTCCGAAGCGGAATAGACCGATGCGCCGGCTTCCGAGACGATAACCTTGGTCGGCTTGGCTCCCGGCAGGGATGACAGCATGTCAGCCACCAGCTTTTCCGTCTCGCGGCTGCCGGTACCGTTGCCGATGGCGATCAGTTCGACATTATGCTTGCGGATCAGCGAGGCAAGTTCTGCCTGCGTGCCGCGCAGGTCGTTCTTCGGCGGGAAAGGATAGACAGTCGAGGTGTCGATCAGCTTGCCGGTGGCATCGACGATCGCAACCTTGACGCCGGTGCGGATGCCCGGATCGAGGCCCATGGTCGAGCGGGAACCGGCGGGGGCAGCGAGCAGCAGATCCTTGAGGTTACGGGCGAAGACGTGGATGGCGTCTTCTTCCGAGCGCTCGCGCATTTCCCGCATAAGGTCCAGCGACAGCGAAACCGAGAGCTTGACGCGCCAGGTCCAACCGGCGGCTTCCATCAGCCACAGGTCGCCCTTGCCTAAGCCTCGGATTTCAAACGCAGCGGCAATGATGCGCTGTGCCGGCTTGACTGGGGATGTGTCGTCAGCATCGACATCGATCGTCAGCGTCAGCATTTCCTCGTTCCAGCCGCGCAGCATGGCAAGCGCGCGATGACCGGGAACGGTTGCCCAGCGTTCGGAGTGGTCGAAATAGTCGGCGAACTTGGCACCCGCTTCCTGCTTGCCATCGACCACCTTGGCACGCAGCACCGCACCATCGCGCATGTGCTGGCGCAGACGGCCGAGAAGATCGGCATTTTCGGAAATGGTTTCGGCAACGATATCGCGCGCGCCATCAAGCGCCGTCTTCACGTCGGCGACCTCGCCCTGAACATAGGCTTCGGCAAGCTTTGCCGGATCGGCGCCGCGATCGGCCCAGATGGCTTCCGCCAGCGGCCCAAGGCCACGTTCGCGGGCGATTTCGGCGCGGGTGCGGCGCTTCGGCTTGTAGGGAAGATAAAGGTCTTCAAGTTCCGCCTTGGTGGCGGCACCGGCCAGCTTGCGCGCAAGCTCATCGGTCATCTTGCCCTGCGTATTGATGCTGTCGACGATGGAGGTGCGGCGAGCTTCCAGTTCGCGCAGATAGACGAGGCGTTCGGCAAGATTGCGCAATTGCGTATCGTCGAGGCCGCCGGTCACTTCCTTACGATAGCGCGCGATGAAGGGAACCGTCGCACCTTCATCCAGGAGACCGATCGCCGCCTTGGCCTGATCCGGGCGCGCGTTGATTTCTGCGGCAATCGCAATGCTGAGTTTCTGGATATCGGCGGCCATGGAAGTCCTCGTCTAAATCAGGAGGCGCGACCATAGTCAAACTTTGCGGCAAGACAACACCGCCCTGCCCTGCGCTCACAGGATGATGACGTGACCTGTGCCAAAACGGACCGGCATTCACCAAGCGATAACCGTCACCCGGTGGATAAGGACGTGACATCTTCTCGCGTTCATCGCCCCACCTATAGTTAGGGGCGCCGCATGATGCGGCTCGCATGGAGGTATGAATGCCCAGAAAGATAGCCACCCAACTCGCCGGTGATGAGGCGGTGGGCTCCGAGGAGCTTGACGCCGCCATCATCTACCTGAGTGAAAAGATAAAAGATGCAGCAAAGAGAGACGAACCGGTTCCCTTCCTCGCCTATAGAAATCGACTGATTTTCAAAACGACGCTGGCGTTGCGCCAGTACGAGCATTTCACGCTCTAGAAACATTCACATCAAGGCCGTGCCGACCCTGTTGTCCCTGTAGGGCCGGCCGCCAACCGGGTACATATCGGCCGCAGACCCTTGACCTTTGCGGCTACGCACCTTAACCGCCCTGTGAAACAACCATGAGGGCGGTTTATGAAGGTTCTGCTGATCGGCTCGGGCGGCCGCGAACATGCACTGGCGTGGAAGCTCGCACAGTCCCCCAAACTGACCACCCTTTACGCTGCCCCCGGCAATCCCGGCATCGCGGAAGAAGCCGAGATCGTTTCGCTCGACATCGACAACCACGGCGCCGTGGCAGAGTTCTGCCTGACGAACGGGATCGACTTCGTCATCGTCGGCCCGGAAGCGCCACTGGTGGCCGGCATTGCCGATCTCCTGCGCGCCAAGGGTATCGTCGTTTTCGGCCCGTCTGCCGCCGCAGCCCAGCTCGAAGGTTCCAAGGGTTTCACCAAGGATATCTGCGCCCGCTACAACATCCCGACCGGCGCCTATCGCCGTTTCACCAATGGTGACGAGGCCAAGGCCTATGTGACCGAGCAGGGCGCACCGATCGTCGTCAAGGCGGACGGGCTCGCCGCCGGCAAGGGCGTGACCGTGGCGATGACAGTCGAGGAAGCTCTTTCGGCAATCGACGACTGTTTCGATGGCGCCTTCGGGGCAGCCGGTGCGGAAGTCGTGGTCGAGGCCTATCTGGATGGCGAGGAAGCAAGCTTCTTCTGCCTTTCCGACGGCAAGACGGCGCTGGCACTTGCCACCGCACAGGATCACAAGCGCGTCGGCGACGGCGATACCGGCCCGAATACCGGCGGCATGGGCGCCTATTCCCCCGCCCCGGTGATGACATCCGACATGGTCGAGCGGACGATGAAGGAGATCATCGAGCCGACGATCCGCGGCATGGCGGAAAGCGGCCATCCGTTTACTGGTGTCTTCTTTGCTGGCCTGATGATCACCCAGAAGGGACCGGAACTGATCGAATACAACGTCCGTTTCGGCGATCCGGAATGCCAGGTGCTGATGATGCGTCTGCAGAGCGATCTTCTCGAACTGCTCTATGCCGCCGCAACCGGTACGCTTGATCAGGTTGAGGCGCTGTGGAGCGACGACGTGGCTTTGACCGTGGTCATGGCATCCAAGGGTTATCCCGCCGCCTATGACAAGAACACGCCGATCGCCAAGCTGCCGGCAATCGCACGGGGCGAGAAGATCTTCCACGCCGGCACGGCGATGAAAAACGGGCAGTTGGTTGCGACCGGCGGGCGCGTTCTCAACGTCACGGCCACCGGCCATAATGTGCGCGAGGCACAGGCCGGTGCCTATTCGCTCGTCGAAGGGATCGAGTGGGACAACGGTTTCTGCCGCCGTGATATCGGCTGGCGTGCGGCTGCACGGGAGAACTCCTGACCCGGTCGGCTGCGCGCCTTTTGCTGATGTGGCCGATCGTTACAGGTTAAGCCGTTATTTACCGATTCTCCTGACGGGATCGAAACCACTGCTGGAGTAAGCATGGTGCAAAGAGAGGATTTGCATCATGCGCCATCTGGCCCTTACAGCCTTCGTGCTTTTCGCCGGTACTGCCCAGGCGCAGTCTATACTGCCGTTTCCAGGCAATATGCAGGGCACGACCCCAAGCATGATGAGCGTAACTTGCGAAACCTGCCCTCCTCTCAAGACGGCCGATGATAGCAATTACAAGGTTCCCGCGCTGAAAGGCGGCGTGCAATCGGTTTCGATCATCGAGATCGACGGCCAGAAGAAGATCGTGCGCACCGATGCCTGGATGGGCGGCTCGCCGGTCGTGCATATCAGCAAGGTTCCGGACTGGATGAATGTCGATCAGTTGCAGGCGGTCATTGCGACGACAAACGGCAAATTCGTTCAGACGGAAGTCCAGGTTATCGGTCTTCAAGCGAATCAGATCGATCTGGAATCAAAGACAGGCGCCGTGGAGAACAGCATCTCCAGCGAGCAGGAAATCAAAGAGACTCCACTCCGGCTGGGCGAATAACTCGACTTACTTATTTCGATATTCGCAAGACACAATATTTCTAATACTTTAACCCTGACCTATTAAATCTCCTGTCCGGCTGAAAATTGGCGATAACGCCCGATAATATATCCGTTATCGGCATCAATCCGGCAAAAACTTAAATTTTTATTCAAATATACAAGGCATTTTTAGCCTTGTGCGATGCAGCACGAAATCTGCGCAGGATGCGCTCCTTCCCAAAACTTGAAGTCTATTCGGCTGCCGGACAATGGCGGTCCATACGGTCGCGAGGATTCCATGAAGAACCTGAAGATCTCCCATCAGCTCGTCCTGCTCGTGCTGACACTAATGGTCGCCTTCGCGGTCGGCACCTATTTCGAACTGCGTGCATCCACCAGCGCCATTTATGCAGAGCGCTACGGAATGCTGCGCAGCCAGGTAGAATCCGGCATCGGCATCCTGAAGAAATTCCAGGAGCGGGAGGCAGCCGGCGAACTGACGCGCGAAGACGCTCAGAAACAGGCCTTCGCAGCCGTCGCCGCCATGACCTTCAAGCCGGATGGCTATCTCTATGCCTATGACTATGACGTCACGATGCGCCTGCATCCCGATCCGAAACGGCTTGGCCAGAATTTCAAGGGCAAGCCGGATAGCCAGGGCTTCATGTATCGCGACGAACTGGTCAAGATCGCCCGCAACGGCGGCGGCACGGCCGACTTCCTCGGCCCGAAGCCCGGTGAGCAGGGGGACGGTTTCCGCAAAAGCTCCTATGCGCTTGCCTTCGAACCATGGCAGCTTGTCCTCGTGACCGGCGTCTATGTCGATGATCTTGAAGCGCAGATCCGCGGCGACATCATCAAGGCTGTGGGCATCGGCGCGGGCATTCTCGTGATCGCGGCCCTCCTCGCTCTGGTTGTCATCCGCAACATTTCCGGGCCGCTCGGCGATATCCGCAACGCGCTGAATGCCGTTGCCGACGAGAATGTCGACCTGAAAATCCCGCATACCGGCATGACCAATGAAGTGGGTCTGATGGCCCGCGCCACCGCAGCCCTGCAGCAGAAGGTGCGCGAGCGCCATGCTATGGAAGAACGCCAGCAGCGCCAACAGGAAGAACTCGACGGCGAGCGCCAGCAGAACCTCGACATGCAGCGTGACGAGGCCGAAGTGCAGGCCCGCGTCGTCTCCACCATCGGCTCCGCTCTCGAAAACCTTGCCAAGGGTGACCTCACGGTTCGCTGCGGCGATCTGGGCAGTCGCTATGCCGGCCTGCGCGACAATTTCAACGAGGCACTCGGCCATCTCGAAGCGGCCATGTCCAAGGTCAATGCCAAGGGCATCGATATCGGCGGCTCGAAGGAGGAAATCCGTCGTGCTTCCAACGAACTCTCGCAGCGCACCGAGCGGCAGGCGGCAAGCCTGGAAGAAACCTCGGCTGCTCTCGACGAATTGACGGTTGCCGTCAAGCAGACTGCCGATGGCGCTCGCGAGGCAGCCCAGCGGGTCGTCACGGTCAGCGGCGAAGCGAACCGCAGCGATGCCGTGGTTGCCGAAGCGATCGAGGCGATGAGCGGCATCGAGCAGTCCTCCGGGGAGATTTCCAAGATCATTGGCGTCATCGACGAGATCGCTTTCCAGACCAACCTCTTGGCGCTCAATGCCGGTGTCGAGGCCGCGCGTGCCGGCGAAAGCGGCAAGGGCTTTGCCGTCGTCGCCCAGGAAGTGCGCGAACTCGCGCAGCGTTCGGCCGCCGCCGCCAAGGAGATCAAGGACCAGATCTCACATTCTTCGCATCAGGTGGAAAACGGTGTGCGTCTGGTCGGTGAAGCCGGCGAAGCGCTAAAGCGCATCTCAAGCCAAGTGAAGGCTGCAAGCGACATCGTCAGCAAGATCGCCGATTCCGCTGCCGAGCAGGATTCGACGCTACGTTCGATCTCCTCATCGCTCAACCATCTCGATCAAGCAACCCAACAGAATGCCGCAATGGCCGAAGAGACCACAGCCTCTGCGGAAGCACTCGCAGTCGATACCGAAGACTTGCTGAACCTGATCCGCGGCTTCCGCATCAGCGGTTCGAAGCATGCTGACAGCCTGCGCGACATGGCCGGCCAGATGCGCATGGCTAGCTGATTTACACTATCGAGACCCCGTCCCACTCGGGCGGGGTGCTCTCCAAGTTACGCGGGGGACGCGGGGAAGAAAGCCGTCCGGACAATATGGTCCGGCGGCTTTCTCTTTTTCAGAACGTTTTCGGAGGCCGCGCGGTAGCTGCGAATGGGCGGCGTCACGCCTCTCCCAAAAGCTCGACCAGTTCTTCCAACTGGCGATCGGAACGCACGATAATACCGGCCTGCTCCAGCAGCGCCGCCGTCACACCGTTTCCTGCGTGTTTCAGCCCGCCGAACGATCCGTCATAGATAAAGCCGGAGCCGCAGGATGGGCTGCCGTCGATCAGAAGCGCGTGGGTGCAGCCATGCGCCTGCGCAAATTCCAGCGCGTGACGGGCGCCCGCGATAAAGGCCTCGGTCACATCACCGCCGGTGATTTCCATCACCCGCGCCCGCCCTTCAAGTACATCGACCCCGGCCATGCCGTTCTCGATCTCGGCAGGCGGACGCGGCACGCTCATGCCGCCGGCAAGCTCGGGGCAGATCGTCACCAGCCTCCCCTCCTCCCGCCAGCGATCGATCGCCGGATGGTGAAGCGGCTTTCCTTTTCCGTCATAACGGACGGCATGGCCGAGAAGGCAGGCACTGATGAGGATCTTGGACGGTGTCATTGCTGTTCGTCGAGTTGGCGGCGGATATCGACTTTTTCGTGGAGGATACGGACGATTTCGACCGGCCCGTCCAGCTTTACGATGTAGAAGATGAGGTGTGAGCCTGATCGCCGGCAATGGTAACCGGTTCGAACCTCACGCAGCTTCCGTCCAGCCAAAGGCCACTCACCGATCTGCCGTATAGTCTCCAACAACTTTTGCAAATATCTCTGGGCCTGCGCTTCGGACCACTCCTCACGCGTATATGTGCCGATGTCGACAAAATCCTTTTCCGCACTTGGGCGTAGCCGGACCTCAACCACGTTTTTGCCAGGACTCGCGAACAGATGCCATCAGGGCTTCAGGATCGAAAGGCACGGTGTCTCCGCTATTCTCTCCTTCGATCAGAAGCTCGCGCAGCCTCTCGATCTTCATCTGCTCCTCCTCGAGCATGCGAAGACCGGCCTCGATAACTTCATCAACGGTCTTGAAGCGTCCGCTTTCCAGTTCACGCGAGACGAAGCTTGCGGCCTGATCGCTGACGGTCACTTGCACGGGCTTGTTCATCGAAGGCTCCTGGAGAAATCCACACTCAGTTTAACACGGAGAGCAGCGCAGAAAAAAGCCCCGGATCAGCGGGGCTTTTGAAAGTTCGGATCGAGAGCCTGCGCGCAGAGCCGCGCCTTACCCGCTGATCTTGGAGAAATCCGCAACCGTACCGGTCGCCTCGCGGATGGCCTTCAGGAGAGCCAGACGGTTGGCGCGGATGGCGGTGTCCTCGTCGTTGACCAGAACATCCTCGAAGAATTTGTCGACCGGCGCGCGCAGCTGCGACAGGGCTTCCATGGCGGAGCGGTATTCCTTCTTCGAAACCGCTTCAGATGCTTCTTTGGAAGCCACCTGGACCGCAGCCCAAAGCGCCTTTTCGGCATCGAGCTTCAAGAGTTCGTCGGAGACACCTTCGGCAACAACTGTGCCCTTCTTCTCCTCGGCGGCCAGCAGCTGCGTGGCGCGCTTGGTGCCGGCGAGCAGGTTCTGGCCGTCTTCGGAAGAGATAAAGGAGGTCAGTGCTTCCGCACGACGGGCCGCGAGAAGCAGATCATCGGTCTGCGATGTCAGCACCGAGTCGATGATATCGTGACGGGCGCCCATATCGCGCAGATAGACTTTCAGGCGATCATGGAAGAAGGACAGGAGATCGGCATCCTTGGTGGCCGCCAGCAGCGGCAGCTCCACACTCCGCTCCAGAAGAATGCGCACCACGCCAAGAGCCGCACGGCGCAGCGCGTAAGGGTCTTTCGAGCCGGTCGGCTTTTCGTCGATGGCCCAGAAGCCGGTAAGCGTATCGAGCTTGTCGGCGAGCGCGACGGTGATCGCGACCTTGTCCTTCGGCACGCGGTCGGACGGACCCTGCGGCTTGTAGTGATCCTCGATGGCAATCGCGACGGATTCGTTTTCGCCCTGCAGGCCGGCATAACGACGGCCCATCAGACCCTGAAGTTCAGGGAATTCACCGACAGCTTCGGTGCGAAGATCGGCCTTGGCGAGCACGGCCGCACGATCAACGAGGATCGGATCGGCGCCAACGATCGGGGCGAGTTCCTTGGCAAGCGCGCGGATGCGGGTAACGCGTTCACCCTGCGTGCCGAGCTTGGCATGGAACGTGACGTTCAGCGCGTCGAGCTTGGCCATGCGCTGATCGAGCGGTTTCTTCAGGTCGAGATCGAATTTCTTTGCAGAGTCGGTAAGCGTGCCGAGATCCGGCAGGTCGCCCTGGTCGCGGGTCCAGAAATGCTTGGCGTCGGAGAGGCGCGCACGCACAACCTTGCCGTTGCCGTGAATGATTTCCTTGCCGCCATCCTTGGCATCAATATTCGAAATCAGGATGAAGTGGTTCGAAAGTCCTTCTTCCGACCCCTGCGGGCGGGTGACAAAGCATTTCTGGTTGGTCTTGATCGTCAGGCGGATGATTTCGGCGGGGATTTCGAGATAGTCCTTCTCGAACGTGCCCATCAGCACATGCGGCCATTCGACGAGGCCGGAGACTTCTTCGAGCAGGCCTTCATCCTCAACCAGATCGAGACCGCTTGCGAAAGCCAGATCACGCGCGTCATGCAGGATCATGTCCTTGCGGCGTTCGGCATCGAGCATGACCTTCGCCTTTTCGAGGCTTGCGACGTAATCATCGAAGCGGCGAACTGTGATGGCTTCCGGCGCGTGGAAACGGTGCCCATAGGTGACGTTGCCGGCGGTGATGCCGTCGATGACGAACGGGATGACCTTCGTCTCATCATGCTCGGAGCCGAAAGTGCAGATGATCGACTGCAGCGGGCGCACCCAGCGCAGGCTTTCCGGCCCCTTGCCTTCGATGCCGCCATAGCTCGATCCCTTCGGCATGGAAGCAAAACCGGAGCGCATCGATTTCGGCCATGGGAAGGAGCGGATGATGCCGGGCATCACGTCGGCAATGATCTCTTCCGCCCCGCGACCGGCCTTGGAGACGATGGCGACATAAAAATCGCCCTTCTTCGGGTCGGTGGCGACCTGGGCCTCCGAAATATCCGAAAGACCGGCCTTGCGCAGGAAACCGGCAATCGCCTGTTCCGGCGCCTTGGTGGAGGGTCCCTTGATTTCCTCGCGCAGATCGGCGGAACGTGCGGTCAGGCCGCGAATATCGAGCGTCAGGCGACGCGGCGTCCAGTATTCGCGCGCACCCTCGTAGGTCAGGCCCGCATCCACCAGCGCGTCGGTCACGAGCTTTTTCAGGTCACCCGCCGCCTTGCGCTGCATGCGGGCAGGAATTTCCTCGGAGCGAAGTTCTAGAAGCAGGTCGGGCATGGGGTTCAAGTCTTTGCGCTGAAAAATAATGACGTGGCGGGCTTAGCAAGCCCATCCGCAAAAGTCATCAGGTCTGATTGGGAAAGTGTAGCTTACCACCCGCCGCCGCCGCCCCCGCCTCCCCCGCCGCCGGAGAAACCGCCACCGGTGGAGAAGCCGGAGGACGACGACGAGGATTTCGGTGTCGGGATGGTGGATTGGATGGTCTGCGACATGGAGGACGAGAAACCGCCGATGCGATCGCCGAAACTGCCGAAACCGTCGCCGTGATACCAGGTCGAGGTGTAGGCGACGGCACCGGCAGCAACGGCCGTTGCCAGCCATGCCTCGAAAGCGTCACTCCACGGCTTTTCGACACCAAGCGCCACAGCATAGGGCAAGAGCTTCTCGAAATGCTGAGGCGACATGGAAGGGGCGCCGGCCATGTTCATCCGGTCCTTTTCGGCGACCGTCAGATAGGTACGCAGGCCTTCGATCTCATCCATCAGCTTGCGACCAAGCGGGGTCGGCGCGCCCATCAGGAAGAAGAATAAGACATTGACGAGAACCAACCCGCCGATGCCGGCAAAGACCGGCCATTGGCCATCCCCAATGCTGTCGATCATGCCGACGATGAAAATGCCGCCAATGGAAAAGGCAACAAGGCCTAACATGGCAAACGAGATGATCGCGGCGATGCGGGCGGCAATGGTTTTCTTCCGCAGCAGCGATTTGCCGGCATTGACGGCGAAGAACGACCAGAAGCCGCCGGAGAAAACGGCGGGGATCAGCAGGCCAAGATCATCCGGATCGATATCGCCGAAGATCAGTAGCGCGGCCGCGGCCATCAGGCTCAAAAGCACGCCAAGCACGATGTAGACGGTGTTGTGCCTGTAATATTTGCTACGATGCTCCTTCTCGATCGCCTGCCGGAAGGTCTTGCTGATCTGCTGCACCCGCTCGCCATTCGACTTCTCGATCGCGA
Organism: Neorhizobium sp. UBA3556; assembly: GCA_002376235.1. Taxonomy (GTDB): domain Bacteria; phylum Pseudomonadota; class Alphaproteobacteria; order Rhizobiales; family Rhizobiaceae; genus Neorhizobium. The sequence continues at coordinate 186,699 of DFNX01000010.1, forward strand.
ATGTATCGCCCGCAGCGCCCATCTGGAACAGCATCGCCTTCTGTCCGGACGGAAGTTCCTTCAGCGGCTTTCCGTCGCTGATCCTGACGACGACCCGCGACTTCAGGTCTTCGAGCGTCAGATAGCCTTTTACCGCGAGATCCAGCAGGCTTGCCGAAAACGCCGTCCAGCCGCCGCCGGAAAATCCCTTGTTGTCGATGTAGTTGACCAGCGCCGGCGAAATGCCGGCCGGTGTGTCCCAGCGCGGCACGATGACGCCGCCTTGTGGGTCACGTCCCACCCTGCGCCAGACCATGAAGTAGTAGAGCGAAACGAGAGCAAGGCCGCCGAGGGCCAGCAACAGGTTGCGATTGTCACGCCACCACCAGGCACTCTCCTGATCTGCAGAAGGTGCTTCGACGATGCCCTTGGGGAAGCCGACAACGATGGTGAGGCCTTCCTCACGGCCGAGCGGTCGGGTCGTGGTGAATGTCGCCTGATTGCCAGAAGCGCTTGAGCGGGCATCGCGAGCGGTGGAACCGTAGGCGCCGGTAAAGGCGGCAGTATCGGCAACCCTGCCACCCGGCAACGTCACCCGCGCCGAAGCCTGTGCGATGCGGAACTGCCAGCCATTGCCGGTCGCGTTCCAGTAAAGCTCGTCATGATCGTCGAAATAACGGATCTGCCGATTGGACCGGTAGGTGATGGCATAGGTGTGCTCGCCCGGAGACAGAAACGTGTCTTCGCCACCGGCATAGATGCGGATGCCACGGGAGATGGTTTCCGTGTGAAAGGCTTCTGGCCGGCCGTCGCGGGTGACGGACACAAGGTCGAAACCAACCCTGATCGTGCGGCCTTTCGCATCCTCCATGGTCAACGGAAAATCGCGAAAGATGCCCCGGCGAATGCGGTTGCCTTCAGCATTGACGGTGATCGTCTCGGTCACCGTCAGTTCGCCATCGGCAGCGATCCTGATGTCCGAGTTGTAGCTGCGGATATATTCTTCCGCCGCAGCCGGCAGGTAACCTGCCAGAAGCAGTATGAGAGAAAGAACAAGGCGCCGAAACATCAGCAGCCTCCGCTCTAGAATTTCACGCTGGGAACGGCGCGATCCGCCTCGTTTTCTATCTCGAAATACTCCCGCTTGGAAAAGCCGAAGGGGCCAGCGACGAGATTGGCGGGAAAGCTCTCGACCTTGATATTCAGGTCGCGGGCCGAGCCGTTGTAATATCGCCGCGCCATCTGTATCTCGCTTTCGATCGTCTCCAGCGAGGCCTGCAATTCGGCAAAATTCTGGTTGGCCTTGAGATCGGGATAGGCTTCGGCGAGCGCGAAGAGTTTACCGAGCGCCTGGGAGAGCAGGCCTTCCGCCTGCGCACGGCCGACAACATCGCCAGTCGGCACCGCCTGCGCCTGATTGCGCAGCTTCACCACTTCTTCGAGCGTGCCCTTCTCGTGGGCCGCATAACCCTTCACGGTCTCGATCAGGTTGGGGATGAGATCTGCGCGGCGCTTCAGCTGCACATCGATGCCCGACCAGGCTTCTTCCGCCATCTGCCGCGCGCGGACGAGGCCGTTATAGATGACGATGACGTAAAGAGCGACAAGCGCGATAAGGCCGAGTGCGATGTACATAAAGAATCCCCCGAGGTAGCCAACCGCGGGGAGATTATGTCGCAGAGGCCGGATTGTCACCGGAAATTGAAGATCGGCAGGATCAGGCGGCCTTTTCGCCGAAATTGGCACCACCTGCATCGGTCAGCAGAAACGCCTCGCCGCAAGCCTTGGCCAGCGTGCGGACGCGCAGGATGTAGCTCTGGCGTTCGGTGACCGAGATGACGCCGCGGGCATCGAGCAGGTTGAATACGTGGGAGGCCTTGATGCACTGGTCATAGGCCGGGAAGACGCATTTGTGCAGCATCTGGTTGGAATTTTCGGCCGGCGCACCGAAGGCCAGCAGCGCCAGGCATTCCTTTTCCGCATCGATGAAATGGCGATGCAGCATTTCGGTATTGGCGTATTCGAAGTTGTGGCGGGAATATTCCTGTTCGGCCTGCAGGAATACGTCGCCGTAGGAAATCTTCTCTTCGCCTTCGCGCCCGTTGAAATTGAGGTCGTAGACGTTGTCGACGCCCTGGACATACATGGCGAGGCGTTCGAGACCATAGGTCAGTTCACCGGCAACCGGCGAACAATCGATGCCGCAGACGGCCTGAAAATAGGTGAACTGCGAGACTTCCATGCCGTCACACCAGCATTCCCAGCCGAGCCCCCAGGCGCCGAGCGTCGGGCTTTCCCAGTCGTCCTCGACGAAACGCACGTCGTGCAGAAGCGGATCGAGGCCGATCGCCTTCAAGGAGCCGAGATAAAGCTCCTGCAGATTGGACGGGTTCGGCTTCAGGATGACCTGATACTGGTAATAATGCTGCAGGCGGTTCGGGTTCTCACCGTAGCGACCATCGGAAGGGCGGCGCGAAGGCTGAACGTAGGCGGCCTTCCAGGGCTTGGGGCCGAGCGCTCGCAACGTAGTCGCCGGGTGGAAGGTACCGGCACCGACTTCCATGTCGTAAGGCTGCAGCACGGCGCAGCCTTTGTCCGCCCAGTAATTATGGAGCGTCAGGATGAGCGCCTGGAAAGAGCGCTTGGGGTCCATATGTTCTGGCAGATCTGTCATGGGAATAATCGGCATCGTTTGATTGAGGATGCGGACGAGTGCCATGTGAGACGGCGGGGGTCAAGCGTGAAGGCACGAGCGCCTTACTCTTCTTCCTTCTTCACCCGATACTCGCCCGTCACCGGATCCTTTTCCAGCGTGCCGACGGCGCCTGTCTGGCGTTCCTTTTCCTGCTGCTTTCGGCGTGCCGTCAGTTTCTCCGCGTCCTTGATGAAGCGCTTGTAAAGCATCCATCCGCCGCAGATCAGCACGGCCATGAATATTAGCTGGGCCATTTCCCCTCGAAGTCCTTACGCAAATGCGCCCCGCTCTCAGACGGGACGTGTCGGGCATCAGAGCCCGTATCGGCTCCACAATGCCCTTTCTTCAATGCTGGCGGCAAGTCCTGCCCCCGCTTGCGCGGCGATTTCACCGAAGCCCGGCGTGGTCATTTCGACGCCGGGCAGGCGTTTGCCGAACAGGGTGCGGGCGCTGCCGATCAGTTCGAGGCGGACATCCTTGCCGAAACGACGCTTCAAGACTTCGCGCATGTCGCCCAGGCCGTCGATCAGGCCGAGTTCAAGGCCTCGTCCACCGGTCCAGAATAGGCCGGAGAAGATCTCTCCGTCATCGGCCAGCCGCTCTCCGCGACGCATCTTCACCATGTCTATGAATACCTTGTGGATCTCGATCTGCAGCGTCTTCAGGTATTCGATATCCGAATCCTTTTCCGGCTTGAACGGATCAAGGATGACCTTGTTTTCGCCGGCGGTGTAGACGCGGCGCTCGACGCCGATCTTCTTCAGCATTTCGGGAAAACCGAAGCCGCCGGAAACGACGCCGATCGAACCGACGATCGAGGTCGGGTCGGCAAAAATCTCGTCACCCGCAAGCGCAATCATGTAGCCGCCGGAAGCCGCGACATCCTCGACGAAGATCAGCACCTTCTTCTGCTTTTCTTCGGCAAGCGCTCGGATGCGCTGGAAGATCAGCCGCGACTGGACGGGCGAGCCGCCCGGAGAATTCACCGAGATGGCAACGACCGGCGATTCCTTGTTGGCGAAGGCCTTTTCCAGCATCGGCGCTGCGGTCGCCAAGCTCAATGTCGGCTTGAACTGGCTGCCCCCCGTCATGATCGCCCCATGCAGACGAACGACAGGTATCGCCAATCCCTTCTTGCGAAAACGCTTCGGGAGCAGACGATTGAACAAGCCAGCCATATAAGATCCTTCCAGAATATCGATTCAGCAATGCATGTAGGCATTGGAACGGCAAGTGCAATCGCTGTGTTCCATCGAAGGCTCATGGCTTGTTGCGAATGACTTGCAATTTCATTCCAAACAAGCATGATACCCGCCTCTCCTATCCGAGGATCATATGGATCTCTCCCGCATAAAGACCGAGAATGGCTGGCGGCAGGATGCCCGCGAGGCGTCGCTGTCGGATGTCTATCAATCGGTCAATGTCGCCCGTCACGGCTCCAAGCTCAGGCGAATCCTCGCCTTTGCCGGTCCGGGTTATCTTGTCGCAGTCGGCTACATGGACCCCGGCAACTGGGCGACCTCGCTCGCCGGCGGGTCGAAATTCGGTTACGCGCTGCTTTCTGTCGCGCTGCTTTCCAACCTGATGGCGATCGTGCTGCAATCGCTTTGCGCCCGACTGGCAATCGCATCGGGCCGCGATCTGGCGCAGGCCTGCCGTGATGCCTTCCCGCGGTCGGTTTCGGTTGTCCTCTGGGCACTGGCGGAGATCGCCATCATCGCCACCGACATTGCCGAGGTGATCGGCACGGCGATCGGGCTCAACCTGATCTTCGGCATCTCGCTGGAAGTCGGCGTTCTCGTCACCTCGCTCGACGTGTTTCTCATCCTCTACCTGCAGAGGCTCGGCTTCCGCTGGGTCGAGGCCTTCATCATCACGCTGCTCGGGGTCATCGCCGTCTGTTTCGGCGTGCAGATCTTCTTTGCCGATCCGGTCTGGTCCGAGGTGGCGTTCGGCTTCGTGCCGACGACGGAGATCGTCAAGAACCCGGAAATGCTCTATCTGGCGCTCGGCATTTTGGGCGCGACCGTCATGCCGCATAATCTCTACTTGCATTCCGGCATCGTGCAGACGCGCGATTTCGGCAAGACAGTGCCGGAAAAGCGCGAGGCGCTCAAATTTGCGACGATCGATTCCACCGTCGCGCTTACTTTCGCGCTGATGATCAATGCCGCCATTCTCATCCTTGCGGCCGCGGCCTTCAATGCCAACGGGCATACCAATGTGGTGGAGCTCGGACAGGCGAATGCGCTTCTGTCGCCCATTCTCGGTCTCGCACTGGCGCCAGTCTTCTTTGGCGTCGCGCTTTTATGCTGCGGTCTCAACTCGACAGTGACGGCAACGCTTGCCGGGCAGATCGTCATGGAAGGCTTTCTGCATATCAAGCTGAAGCCATGGGTCAGGCGCGTGGTGACGCGAGCGATCGCCATCGTGCCTGCCGGCATCGTCACCATCTGGTATGGTGACGCGGGAACGTCCGAGCTTTTGATCCTCACCCAGGTCGTGCTCAGCCTGCAGCTTTCCTTCGCCGTGTTTCCGCTGGTCATGTTCACCACCAGCAAGGCGAAGATGGGTGCTCTTGTTGCTCCGCGCTGGCTGGCGGCGCTCGCCTACCTGATCGCGCTCGCGATCGCCGCGCTCAATGTCAAACTGCTGATCGACGTGGTGAGCGGCTGACCGCGCGACGCAGATAGGCCGAGCGGCCATTGTTCAGGTCATCGACATCAGCGTTGAACGAATGGCCATCCGCCCCATGCACGACAAGCGGTGCACGAAAGATGAGCCTTGCCTTCGATCCCTTGATCGCCGTCACGAGAATGCGGGTCGCATCTTCGCCCGGCCGAGGATGAACGGAGGTAATCTCCACACCGCCGAAACGCTTGCCGCAGGCAGCGAGAATATCGGCAATGGATTCAGGCCGGGCGATCAGCGACAGTTGCCCGCCCGGTTTCATGATCGCGCCTGCGGTCTTCAGCCATGTTTCGAACAGACCATCCGTCAGCGCATGCGCCTCGGCCTTCAGACTGTCGGGCGTCTTTCGATCCCCGGCATGATTGAAGGGCGGATTCATGATGACGTGATCGTTAACCTCGTCTTCAAGGCCTGCTGCGACCCGGGCCTTGCCTGTCAGGCTCACATCCGCCTCGACCACATCAACGCGGTCCGCCAGGAAGGCGTTTTCGGGCAGCGCGATGCTCCGTCGCGCATAATCCGCCATGACCGGAAATTTTTCGACCAGCAGGATCCGCGCCTCGGCAAGCCGTGATGCAACAGCCAAGCCTGCCGCGCCCGCGCCGGAGCCGAGATCGGCAACGCTTATCGGCCCTTCACCCGATACCAGCGATGCAAGCAGCATGGCGTCTATGCCGGAGCGATGCCCTTCGTTTTTCGGCTGCACGATGTGAAAGTGGCCACGGTGGAAGGCGTCTATGGTGAAGATCTGTGTCATAAATTGCCCCTCATCCGCCTGCCGGCACCTTCTCAAACGCCGAGCGGGGCAAGTCTCCTCTCCCCGCCTGCGGGGAGAGGGTTACGGTGAGGCGCAGCAAAGAAACCGTCACGCCCGCAATTCCTCTCCAAGCCCTGCATCACGAAAGATTGCGCGGGCTTCGTCCGAGCGCCCTTCCTCCACCAGAAAACGACGCTGAAGAAGGCCGAGAGAGCCTTCCAGCACGCTCATAGACTGGTCGGCGACGAGGCAATGGATGCCGGCCTCCTTCATCAGGCTTTCCGCAAGTGACAGTGTGACGACATCATTGGTGCGGATAAGCTCGATCATCAGGCACCCTTTCGTGAAAAGCCCTTTATGTTTTTGCCCTACCGCCCTATGACGACTTTCTAGTCTCGTCTCATACATTTCCAGGGAGGCCTGAACTTGGGCGTCGTCATACCGCTTGAAGAAGGCAAAAACAAATCTGCATCCGTAAAGCCTCTGGTGGATCTCACCAAGGCGGACATGGAGCGCGTCAATCAGCTGATCCTGTCGAAAGCCGGCTCGGATGTGCAGATGATCCCGGAAGTGGCCAACCACCTGATCTCTTCCGGTGGCAAGCGGCTGCGCCCTATGCTGACGCTCGCATCGGCCGCGATGTTCGGCTACCGGGGCGAAGGCCATGTGAAGCTCGCGACCTCGGTCGAGTTCATGCATACGGCGACACTCCTGCATGACGACGTGGTCGACGAAAGCGATCTGCGTCGCGGCAAGTCCACCGCCCGGATGATCTGGGGCAACCAGGCAAGCGTTCTCGTCGGCGATTTTCTGCTCGGCCAGGCGTTCAAGATGATGGTCGATGTCGGCTCGCTCGAAGCGCTCGACGTGCTTGCGACCGCAGCCGCCGTGATCGCCGAAGGCGAAGTGCTGCAGCTTTCCGTTGCCAAGAACCTCGAAACGACCGAGGACGATTATCTCTCCGTCATCCGCGCCAAGACGGCAGCACTGTTTGCCGCGGCCGCCGAAGTCGGCCCGATCATCGCCAATGCCGACAAGGCAAGCCGTTCGGCCCTGCGCTCCTACGGCATGAACCTTGGCTATGCCTTCCAGATGGTCGATGACGCGCTGGATTACGGCGGCAATGCCGCTGATCTCGGCAAGAATGTCGGCGACGATTTCCGCGAGGGCAAGATCACTCTTCCCGTCATCCTCGCCTTCCGTCGCGGCACGCAGGAAGAACAGACCTTCTGGCGCGGCGCGATCGAAAAGGGTGAGAGCAGTGACGAAAACCTCGAAAAGGCGCTCGGGCTGATCACCAGGCACGATGCGCTGAAGGATACGATCGCCCGTGCCCTGCATTACGGCAAGATCGCCCGCGATGCGCTGGCGCCGCTTCCGGCCGGCCCGCTGAAGGATGCGATGATGGAAGTCATCGACTTCACCATCCAGCGGGTGAACTAAGCTCGGCCATCACGGAGACCGGATCATGGTTTTTTCGGAAGCACTTCTGGAAGAAACCCTGCTCAGGCTTACTTCGCTGATGGCAGATTGCCGTGACCGCTGGTGCATATTCGGCGGCGCGGCACTCTATCTGCACGGCCACAGGAACATACCGTTTTCAGACGTCGACATCCTTGCCTCGACGGCAGATTGCGAAAGACTATGCTGCGCAGCAAATATCAGCAACGATGCGGACGGTGGGACCGACCGCTTCCGTTCAAAAGTTCTGCTGCATCCGGAACTGGGAACACTCAAAGTCGAGATTATGAGTGATTTCGAGATCTTCGCGAAAGGTGCATGGCAAGCCGTGGACATCGAAACCCCGATAGAACTTCAGCTCGGTTCCGCCACAGTACCGGTCGCCAGACTTGATAAAATCGCTTCGATTCTTCGCCTATCGGGCCGGGGAAAGGATTTCTCACGCCTCGCGCTTATCGGCCATCCGGACGTTCCAATCGCGGTGACGTGACCTGATATCAAGATTTGATGGGCTTTTCCGCGCTGTTCACAGTTTGGACAGACCGACGTGGATAACGGAGATTTCCTTGCGGACCTGCTTCAAAAAAGCCATTCTGTTATGAATCATTCGGCGCACTCCCTGCGGCGACGCGTCGCCGACACGCCAGCTTTCATGAAAGGCCCGTCTATGCGGCAGACAAACCGTCATCTCCTGCTTTCCAGCGTCGCGCTCGCGGCTTGCCTGGTTTTCAGTTCAGTGGCAGGCGCTGCCACTCCGGAAGCCAAGCCTGCCGAAGAAAAGGTGGTGACGTTCGAAGCGCGTGACGTGAAGTCTTTCGCCGGCGCGTTCCTCGCTGCCCGCACGGCCGATGTCGATCACGACTATCCGACCGCAATCGCCCTTTATCGCAAGGCGCTGGATTTCGAACCGGCCAATTTGGAGATCCGCGAAAGGCTAATGATCTCGCTTCTTCTCAATGGCGATTTTGCCGATGGGCTAAAAGAAGCGGAAGCTTTGAAAAGCGATACCGCCGTCGAGCGCGTGACGAAGATCGTTCGCGGGCTGGAGGCCTTGCGCACCGGAAAATTCGACAGCGCCAAGAAAATCCTGGCCTATGAAGGACCCAACGACCTCGACCGGTTGACGCATCTTCTCCTGTCCGGCTGGGCCGATGTCGGTGCCGGCAAGGGCAAGAAGGCGATCTCGACGATCAACGGCCTCAAGGGACCGGCATGGTTCAAGGTCTTCACCGATTATCATCTGGGCGCAATGGCAATCGTCACCGGCGACATCTCGACTGCCCGCCAGTATCTCAACAAGGCCGTGACCAACAATGACGCAGTGGCCACCGCGCCGGACACGTTCATGCGCGCCGTCATGGCGCTGGCGCGACTCGAGGCCTCAGCCGGCAACAAGCAGAAGGCGCTAGATGCGATCTCTGTCGGCGATGGCATGATCTCGAACTACGCACCGCTCAAGGCACTTCGCCAGAGCATCGAAAAGGGCGAGAAGCCGGTCCAGCAGGTTACCAATGCAGCCGAAGGTGCAGCCGGCGTACTCTTTTCCATCGGTGGTGCACTAAACCGCCAGGGCGCCGAGGACATGGTGGCGCTATATCTGCAGATCTCGCACGCACTCGATGCCAAAAGCGCCGATACGCTGATCATGCTCGGTGGTATTGCGGAAAAGCTGGAGCAGCCGGAACGCGCCATCGCCTTCTATGAGCAGGTGCCTGAGACTTCGCCGATGCGGCGAATTTCCGAATTGCAGCTCGGCATCACGCTCTCCGATACCGGCAAGCAGGAAGAAGCCAAGAGCCACCTGAAGGAGCTGATCGCATCCGATCCGGCCGACATCCGCAGCTATATCGCCTATGGCAGCGTCCTTTCTGAAGCGAAGGACTACAAGGAGATGGCGGCCAACTACGACAAGGCTGTCGAGGTGATCGGTTCCGTTCCAAGGCCAAGCGACTGGTCTGTCTTCTTCCAGCGCGGCATTGCCTATGAGCGCCTGAAGGAATGGCCCAAGGCCGAACCAAACTTCCGCAAGGCACTGGAACTCAACCCGCAGCAGGCGCAGGTGCTGAACTATCTCGGCTATTCGCTGGTCGACATGAACCTCAATCTGGACGAAGGCCTGAAGATGATTCAGGCGGCTGTGGATGCCCGCCCCGATGACGGTTACATCGTCGATTCGCTTGGCTGGGCCTATTACCGCCTCGGCCGGTTCGATGATGCCGTAACCGAGCTTGAAAAGGCGATCCAGCTGCGCGCCGGAGACGCCACGATCAACGACCATCTCGGCGACGCCTATTGGCGCGTCGGGCGCAAGCTCGAAGCCGTATATCAATGGAACCGGACGCTCATTTCCGAAGGCGAGGACGTCAATCGCGAACAGGTGAAGCAGAAGATCGAAAACGGCCTGCCGGCGCTCGATCCGAATGCGACCAACACCGTTCGCAACCAGACGGAAACGCCGGCTCAGCCAGCGCCTGCACCGGCTGAGCCCGACAAGAAGTCCTGATGCACGACGATACGTCTGCCGGCATGGCATCGCTCCATAAAAGAAGGCCCGCCAATGATGCGGGCCTTTTCGGCTTTCCGCTTGGCGAAGATGCGCTTGTCGAATTCGCGCCGGCAAAGATCAATCTGGCGCTGCATGCGATCGGCCAGCGTGACGACGGATACCATCTGCTCGACACTATCGTGACCTTTGCAGCCGATGTCGCTGCAGGCCGTGACGATACCTCGCCGCCTGCCGGGGATCGGTTGGGCTTTGCGCCTTCAGACCAGGACGCGTTCTCGATTTCCGGCCGGTTCGGCGCGGGCCTTTCGCCCGATCCGCATGCAGCCCAGCAGAACCTGGCACTGAAAGCGCGCGACATGCTGCGCAGAGCGCTTGGAGCCCGCGGCATCGCCGCTCCGCCAGTTGCCATCCATCTGCAAAAAAACCTGCCGGTCGCCTCGGGCATCGGTGGCGGCTCGGCGGATGCGGCAGCGGCCCTGCGCGGTCTCTTGCGCCTTTGGGATGTAGAACTCAGCGAGACGGAACTTTCCGATCTTGCTCTTTCGCTCGGCGCTGATGTTCCGATGTGCCTCAAAAGCCGGCCGCTTGCCGCAAGAGGCATCGGTGAGGACATCACCATGCTCGACGGCATGCCGTCTTTCGCGATCGTGCTCGGCAATCCACTTCATGGTGTTTCGACGCCGGACATCTTTCGACGGCTGACAGGGAAGAACAATCCGCCTATCCCGCCGCTGAGCGGAGACTGGCAAGCCGATCTTTCCATTCTACGCAACGATCTTGAGCCCCCGGCACGGTCTCTTGTGGCGGAGATAACAGAACTTTCCGAGATGATCGCAGCGGAACGTGCGTGGCTTACCCGCATGTCCGGCTCAGGCGCGACGTGTTTCGGCCTGTTCGAAACGCTCGACCACGCAAAACACGCGGCGGAAAATCTTCAGGCAGCACGGCCCGACTGGTATTTCGTCGCAGCACGGACGATCGGAGCAAACACATGATCGGGATCGATGAAATGCGCGTATTCGTTCCGCTCGGCATCGCCGTTCTGACCGTCTCCGATACGCGGACATTTGAGAACGACAAATCCGGCCAGACGCTTGCCGACCGCATCGAAGCGGCAGGGCATATGCTGAAAGCACGCGCCATCGTTACCGACGACCGCGAAAAGATCGCCGGACAAGTGACGGCATGGACGCTCGATCCGGAAATCGATGTCGTGATCACCACCGGCGGCACCGGCTTTACCGGCCGCGACGTGACACCGGAAGCGCTGGAGCCACTGTTCGAAAAGCGGATGGACGGGTTCTCGGAAGTCTTTCACCGGATTTCCTACGACAAGATCGGCACATCGACGATCCAGTCACGAGCCACCGGCGGCGTGCTCAACGCAACCTACATATTTGTCATTCCCGGCTCTCCCGGCGCCTGCAAGGATGCCTGGGACGGCATCTTGAAAGCGCAGCTCGACTATCGCCACATGCCCTGCAATTTCGTCGAAATTCTTCCACGGCTGGACGAGCACTTGAAGCGTTCGAAAAGCTGAAACGGGCGTATTCTTCGTATTTCGCGACACGAAAGAAGCGTTGTCCTGACGGCTCAGGAGCCGGCAACGACCACACCAAGCTTTGCCTGGGAGAACGGTGCCGCCAGAAAATCCGGAGGACTGGCGTCCGTTACCAGATGCGAGAACTCCCCCGCAGTTCCGATGGTCGCAACGGCCCTTCTGTTGAATTTTGACCGATCACCGACAAGCACTGCGTTTTGAGATCGGCGCATTGCCGCCTGCTTGACGGCGATCTTTTCAAGATCGTAGTCGAGCGCCGAACCATCCGCCGCAAAACCGGAAAAGCCGATGAAGGCATAGTCGAAATGAATAAGCTCGATACCGGCCAACGTGGTCGCGCCGACGAGCGATCCATCTGCACCACGCAATGATCCGCCGAACACATGAAGCTGGACCTTCGGCTCCACGGCCATAAGCATTGCGCAGGCAAGGCTGTTGGTAAAAACATGCAGCCGGATGCTCATTTCCTTTAACGCCACAGCGACGGCCTCGACTGTCGTGCCCACATCCAGGAAAACCGCCGACCCTTCCGGAACAAGCTTCGCGGCCGCAACCCCGATCATCTCCTTCGCCGCGGCAGAACGCATGGTCTTCTCGGCATAACCGAGGCGAACGGTGGCATCCATCGGTCCGGCACCGCCGTGAAAACGCTGCAGGAGCCGCAACTTGTCCAGTTGGATGATGTCCCGCCTGATCGATTGCACAGAGACATCGAAACGCTGGGACAGCGTTTCCAAAGTCGCATAGCCGGTCTCTCCGACGGTCTGCAGGATTTCCTTCTGGCGGGTGGTCAACTCGCTGGACTGGGGCATGAAATCACTTGTCATAAATCTTCCATTGATGTCACTTATATTACGCATCCATGACAGTTTGACGAATGTCGCAGCAAATAGGAGAGCCATAAGAGTATGCCAGCATTGCAGTGGAACGCACGGGTAAAACAGCTTTTCTCCGCCGGAAAAATCTTCGATCCCTCCCGCCTGGAGTGGCGGATCGGCGAGGCGGATCAAGACGGAGCCGTGCCGGTATCTCCACTCCAGGCGCTTAAATTCCTGGCTGAAAATGGCGCACTCAAACGCGTACCTGTCGGCATTATCGGCCCGCGCGAGGCGACTGCGGAGCAGCGGAAGACCGCCAGTGCGCTTGGCGCAGCGATGGCAGACCATGGCCTTCAACTGCTGTGCGGCGGTAAGAATGGCGTAATGGAAGCCGCATGCGAGGGCCATGCCGCGCATGGCGGCCTACCGGTCGGTATTTTGCCGGATGAGGAGTGGCAAGCCGCCAATCCTTTTGTTGGCATTCCGATTGCGACCGGCATCGGCCCGGCACGTAACGCCATCATCGCCCGGGCCTGCATCGCGCTGATCGCAGTCGGCGGCGGTGTCGGCACATTGTCGGAGATGGCGCTCGGCCTGCAGTTCAACCGGCTGGTACTGGCCATGGCCGGAGCCCCTCATGTCGACGGCGTTCCGATCATCGATACAATCGAGGAAGCACTCGATCAGGTCGCTCGACGAATTCTGTTTGGCGTGTAAGCTTTCTTCCGAACGTCATAAAACTATCATCCAACAAAGGTAGAGAAGCGGCCGTATCCAACACCCAAATAGCGGATCGCCGCCGTGCCCATTGTCGCCATCGCCTATTTCCTCTTCCTGTTTTCTCCCGTGCTGCTGCTGGCACTCGGATCATTCGGGGAGAGCTGGAGCAACACGCTTCTGCCGACGGGCTTTACCTGGCGGTGGTATGAGGAAGTCGCGGCGGACCCCAGCTTTCGCCGCGCCTTCGTGACCAGCCTTCAGATCGTTGGCATTACCTGTGCGCTGAATGTGCTGATCGGCCTTCCTCTGGCCTATGCGATCCAGGTCGGTGCCAAGGGCGGCATGCGTTTTGCCGCCCGTCTGGTGACACTACTACCGGTCGCGGTACCGGATCTCGTTCTCGCCTTCGGCTTCATTCTGGTGTTTTCATCGGATCAGTTGCCATGGCTCGGCAGTTTCTGGCTTCTGGCGGCGGGCCACCTCGTGCTTACCCTGCCCTATACGGTGACGGCGCTTGTTGCCGACATGGAGCAGTTGCGGCTCGATGAATACGAGCATGCGGCGGCAACGCTTGGCGCCCCGTTTCTCGCCAGGATCCGTGATATCGTCTTCCCGCTCTTAGGACCCAGCCTCGTCTCATCAATGCTGACGGTCGCGGCTCTCTCGATCGGCGGGTTCCAGCTTTCCAACCTGATTGCCGGCTTCCTTTCCCGGCCTTACCCGGTCGTGCTCCTGCAGGCATTTTATGGCGCAACCGGCTTTGCCTGCGCCGCCACCATCGTCCTGCTTTTCCTCGCAACGCTTGCGTCGCTTGCCAGCAGCCTCACGTCCCGATTGTCCAAGACCAAGAAAGAAGCAGCGGCATGACGCTCAGATACGAAAACGTCAGTTTCACCTATCCGGGTGCAAAAGCCGGCATATTCGATATCTCGCTGGAGATCGGCAAGGGCGAGCTTCTGGCGATCATCGGCGCTTCCGGCTCGGGAAAATCGACCATTCTCAAGCTACTTGCCGGCTTCGTCAGTCCCGATCAGGGCCGCATCGTGATTGACGGAAAGGATGTCAGCGCCTTGTCGCCGGAGGCCCGCCGGCTTGGTGTGGTCTTCCAGAACTATGCGCTTTTCCCGCATATGCGGCTGTGGGAGAATGTCGCCTATCCGCTCAAGGTGCGCGGCGTCTCGAAGACGGAAAGACGGAACCGCGCCGTGGAGATGCTTGAGCGCGTCGGCATGAAAAGCCGCGCTGACGATCTTCCGACAGCTCTTTCCGGCGGTCAGCAACAGCGTGTGGCGCTCGCCCGCGCGCTCGTCTTTAAGCCGCAGGGCCTGCTTCTCGACGAGCCGCTTTCAGCGCTCGATGCCAGCCTGCGGGTCGAGATGCGCGACGAGATCCTGCGCGTCCAGCGCGCGTCCGGCATCGCCACTCTGCTCGTCACCCACGACCAGGAAGAAGCACTTTCGATCGCCGACAAGATCGCCGTGATGCGTGACGGGCGACTGATCCAGCTCGGCACGCCGCGCGAACTCTACGAGACACCCGCCGATGCCTATGTCGCCGGCTTTGTCGGTCAGTCGAATCTCTGGCCGGGCATGATCCGCGCTGATGGCGTGGTGGAGACCGGGATCGGATCGCTTACCTGCGATACGCGCGGCCACAAACCCGGCGACGCGGTCACCGTGTTCGTTCGCCCCGAACGGATCGTTCCGAGCTTCGACGGCACAGCGCAGGCGGCAGATGCCAGTCGGGCGGCCGGACATTTTTCCGGCAGCGTCGCAGCCGACCGCTATCTCGGTCCCATTCGCCGGATCGACCTCAACGTTCAAGGTGGTCTGATCCGTCTAGAAACCCATCTCCGGGATGCCGTGACCTCGGTTCACGTTCCAGCAGATGCAATTCGCCTCCTCCCAGCAAACTGATATCAATCAGAGGTATTTCCATGAACAGACGGCAATTCATCTCGACCGTAATGGCTGGCGCAACAGTCCTCGGTCTGGCAACCAGCGCCTTCGCCTTCGAAGGCCCGGAACTCTATCAGGGCGAAAAGGCCCTTTATGACGCGGCGCTGAAGGAAGGCATCGTCGTCTCCTTCGACACCGGCCCGACCTGGGCCAACTGGGCCGGCCAGTTCAAGGCATTCCAGAAGCGTTATCCCGGCATCGAAATGGTCTATAACGACATCGGCTCGGCCACCACGGTCGTCGCGCTCGA
The DNA here is from genome assembly GCA_002376235.1 of Neorhizobium sp. UBA3556. Classification (GTDB taxonomy): domain Bacteria; phylum Pseudomonadota; class Alphaproteobacteria; order Rhizobiales; family Rhizobiaceae; genus Neorhizobium. The sequence continues at coordinate 202,095 of DFNX01000010.1, forward strand.
CAAGTCGCGCAACCGCCCGCAGGCCGACACGGCCTATTATTTCGCAGCCTCTGCGCTCGATGCAGCCAAGGCCGGCGTTGTCGAAGGCTACAAGCCGGTCAATTTCGACCGTCTGCCCGCGCAGCTGCGCGAGACCAATGGCGAATGGTTCACCGTCCACACGCTGAGCGTCGCCTTCCTCGTCAACACCAAGCTCGTCAAGAACGTACCCAAGAGCTGGGCCGATCTTCTGAAGCCGGAATACAAGAATTCGATCGTCTATCAGGACCCGCGTTCCACCGGTCAGGGCCAGGTCGTCACCTTTGCAGCAAGCTTCGGCAATGGCGGATCGATGGAAGACGTCAAGCCGGGCATCGACTATCTCGGCAAGTTGACCGAAGCTGGCAACGTTCTGCGCACCGTCGGCACAACGCCCTATGCCCAGTTCCTGAAGGGCGAAATCCCGATCTGGATCGGTTATGAGAACGACGGCCTGAAGGCGAAGTTCACCGACGGCATGGCCGACAGCATCGAGGTTGTCATCCCGCAGGAAGCATCGGCGGCGGCTCCCTATGCCATCTCGCTGGTCAAAAACGGCCCTAACCCGAATTCCGGCAAGCTGTGGCTCAACTTCATCATGAGCGATGAAGGCCAGAAGATCTTTGCCGAAGGTTATGTCCGTCCGTCCGTCGACGGCATCAAATTGCCGGAAGCAGTCGCCGACAAGATGCCGGTTGCTGCCCAGATCCAGCCGCTCGATATCGCCAAGTCGACCGCCAAGAAGGCTGAAATTGACGCTGGCTGGGCCAAGGCCGTTCTCGGTCAATAAGGCTTGATGCGGATGCTGCCATCTCCTCATTCCGATCGTGAGTGATAGCGGCGGTTTCAGCCAAACAGCCTGTTCCGGCGATACGCACCTTATCGCCGGAACAGGCACTCGACGCGCGGTTTCGATCTCCTTGCACCCAGCCGCGCTTCCCCCAGGAGAACCCCGATGAGCGTTCGCGCTTCAAGAAAAGCCCTCGCCGCCTTTGCCCTGCCGGGCTGCATCACGCTTGGCCTGTTTTTCCTGCTGCCTGTCGGCACGGTCATGACCGGCGCCCTGACGGATGGCGGGGCTTTCGTGCGACTGGTGAACGATCCTGTTTTCTGGAACGGCCTGAAGGGCACGCTCATCATTGGCACGGCCGCACCGTTGTTTTCCCTCGTGGTCGGCTTCTGCATCGCTCTCACGCTTGCCCGCCTTGCACCGAAGGCGAAAACGGCCGCCCTGATCGCCATCTCGCTGCCGCTGACATTCTCCGGCCTGATCGTCGCCTATGGTTTTATCCTGCTTCTCGGCCGCGCCGGCTTCGTGACGCTGCTTCTGGCCGAGCTGGGGTTCGATCCCGCCGTAATCGGCGGCTTCATTTTCTCGCCCTTCGGACTAGGGCTTGCTTATTCCTATTACCTGGTGCCGCGCGTGGTGCTGATCGTTCTGCCGGCGATCGGCAATTTCGACCGCAACCAGCTGATCGCGGCCCGTTCGCTCGGTGCGGGCGCGGCCCGCGCCATGATCGACGTCATGCTGCCGCAGATCGCACCAAGCCTGGTCGCCGCCTTCTGCCTGACCTCGGCCGTCGCCATTGGCGCCTATGGCACGGCGCTGGCGCTGGTCGGCACACAGGTAAATATTCTGCCGCTGGTGCTCTACAGCAAGATTTCCGAGACCGGCACCGATCTGCCGGCGGCATCTGCCGCATCCCTCGTCCTGATCGCCATTTGCGTCCTGATTATTTCGATGGGGGAAGCAGTAGGCCGAAAGAGCAAGGCGTCGGGTGCCTGAAGATGAATAACATTCCGTCTCGGCCATACTCTTGGCCGGGATAGTCTTGACCTAGGCGAGCAAGCACGATTTCTGTCGCATCATCCCGTGACAGGAGTAACGATGCCAACCGAGCAGGAACAACGGCCCACCGAAGCCGCGAGCGGTCCGCCAACCATGGCGGATGTCGCGAGGCTTGCCGGCGTTTCGGCCATGAGCGTGTCTCGCGCGCTGAAAGGCAATGCCTACATCGCCAAAGATACGCTGGAGCGAATTCTGGCGGCGGTCGATCAGCTCGGATACGTACTCGACCAATCGGCCGGTAGCCTTTCATCACGCCGCAGCGGCTTTATCGCAACCATCGTGCCATCCATCGACAATTCGAACTTTGCCGATACCGCGCGCGGCATTACCGACGCGCTGGCACAGACGAATATGCAGCTGCTGCTCGGTTACACCAATTACTCGATCAAACGCGAGGAAGAGCTGATCGAATCCATGCTGCGCCGCCGCCCGGAAGGTATCATCCTGACAGGTGGCGAGCATACGGACAGGGCAAGGGCAATGCTTGCCAATGCCGGAATACCGGTTATCGAGACCTGGGACGTGCCGGAAAACCCCATTGATGCCGTGGTCGGCTTTTCCAATGCGGATGCGATGGAAGCACTTGTCGACAGGCTTGTGGCGCAGGGATATTCGCGCTTCGGCTTCATCATCGGCACCGAAAACACTGACGCACGCGGGCGTCAGCGCCACATCGGCTTCAACCGCGCATTGTCACGACATGGCCTGATAAGCGGCAGGGCCGTGTCCATCGAGGCGACCCCGATGCGCATGTCTCATGGCGCAGAAGCGATCCGCCAATTGCTTCACCTGTTTCCGGATACCGATATCGCGATCTGCGTGGGCGATCTTCCCGCCTTCGGCGCGATCATGGAATGCCAACGTATGGGGCTGGCCGTGCCACGCGACATCGCCATTGCCGGCTTCGGCGATTACGAGATCGCGTCGGTCGCCGAACCCGGCATCACCACCGTCAATGTCGATCCTTACGGGATCGGCGCACAGGCCGCAGGGCAGATGATCGCCATGCTGGAAGATCGCAGTGCTGCTGCGACCGTCAAGACTGGCTATCATGTGCTTCTTCGCGGCAGCACGTGATCGAGCCTCTGTCTTGTTTGTCCCGCAGGGAAACACTCCTTGCGGCTGTGGAAGGGGAGTGCTTCGGTTTCGAGCGGCGCTCAGGTGGAGGGCGCCACCCGGGCATATGCTCCTAGAATGAAGCGCTCTGCCCGTTGCAGATAGGCTTCAAGCTTTTCCGCAGCGGCTGCTGAGCGTCCCTGCTCAAGCTCGATCAATATGTCGCCATTCTGATCGATGAAGGGGCCATGCAGGAACTCCGGGTCCTGAAGCAGGCCAAAGACCAGCCGCAACTCCAGCGAGATATGCGCATAGAAATTCGATAGTCTCGGGCTGTCTGCAAGCTCGACGATCGCCGCGTGAAAAGCAATGTCGGCGCTGCCGACGCCGAGCCAATCCTTTACCTCACGGCAGCGGCGCGCGTCTTCAACAGCCACACGCATGCGTTGCACTGCCGGATGACGCGGATGCGCCTGAGCAAGTGCTGGGCACTCGATGAAACGCCGAACGCGATAGATATCGATGATTGTCGACATGCCGGGCGTGGAAACGAAGACGCCGCGATTGGCCTCATATCGCAACAGGCCTTCCTTGGTCAGCATACGGAAAACCTCCCGCAGCGTGTTTCGCGAAACCTGCAGCTCCTCGCAAAGCGCCATTTCCGAAAGATGACTTCCCGGCGTGAGTGTGCCGGAGACAACTTTTTCGCGGATTCGCTCAGCCACAGTTTCGGCCAGCGTTTGCACTGGCTCTGCGGTTCGCGATCCGACCACGCTGCCGCTAACGGCAAGGCTTGAATGTCCCGCTCCATCACCCTGTGGTTTACGTACAGCCAAGCGTTACACCTTTTGGTTCGGACGAGCTTTCGTTTTCGGTAATGCGCTTGCTTGGCCACGACAAGCAAAATGAAGCGAAACCCAAGGCAAAAGGCGAACTTATTCGTGCAAAACCTACCTCATGCACAAATCTTAAGCAAATGACCGTTTGTAGGGCAATACATAAAAATTGTTCAACAGTATGGACAGCATTGTTCTCCTTTGTTAGCTTTTGTTCAGAATAAGGCGAGGGAAGAGCGTTCATGATGAACATCGACATCAACAGCGATCTGGGCGAAAGTTTTGGCGCCTGGGCCATGGGCGATGATTCCTCGATGCTCGATATCGTCAGCAGCGCCAATGTCGCCTGCGGTTTTCACGCAGGCGATCCGGCCGGCATTCTCAAGACATTGAGGGCAGCAACTGAGCGCGGCGTCGCCATCGGTGCTCACGTCGGTTATCGCGATCTTGCCGGTTTCGGCCGCCGCAACATGGACCCAACAAGCGAAGAGCTGATCGGTGACGTGATCTACCAGATCGGCGCCCTGCAGGGCCTCGCCAAGGCCGCCGGCACCCGCGTCACCTATGTGAAGCCGCATGGCGCGCTCTACAACACGATCGCCGTGGACAAACGCCAAGGCAAGGATGTGATCGACGCAATCCTAGCCATCGATCCGTCGCTGGTGCTGATGGCGCTGGCGGGCTCGCCGTTGGTCGCGCAGGCGCGCGCCGCCGGCCTGACCGTCGTCACCGAGGCTTTTGCCGATCGCGCCTATACGCCGGACGGCAATCTCGTGTCGCGCCGCGAAAAAGGCTCCGTCCTGCACGATCCCGATCTCATTGCAGCGCGTATGGTGCGCATGGTCAAAGAAGGCGTGGTCGAGGCCATCGACGGCACACTGACCAAGGTCGAAGCCCAGTCAATCTGCGTTCACGGCGACAGCCCTGGTGCCGTTGCAATGGCAAAACGCCTGCGTGAAGTGTTCGAACAGTCCGGGCTGACCATCCGCGCCTTCACCGGAACTGTCTGAACGATCATGCAGTCCGCCATGCCAACCACGATCCGAGACACGTCGATGCGCATCCTGCCGGTGCGCAGCGATTGTTTTCTCGTGGAACTCGCCGATCTCGGCGAGGCGCTGGCACTGTTCGACGCACTCAAGACCGAACCGGTCGAAGGCATCACCGAAATCATTCCGGCAGCCCGCACGCTGCTGATCTCGTTTGATCCTTATACGATCTCCGACGAGGCGCTGGTTGATGCCGTAAAACTGCGTGCCGGCGGCGAGCACAAGGCAGCATCCGGTGCACTCATCGAAATTCCGGTTCGTTACGACGGTGAAGATCTGGCCGAAGTTGCCGGCATTCTCGGCATGAGCGCTGCCGATGTGATCCGCCTGCACGGCGAAAGCGAGTATGTCGCCGCCTTTACCGGCTTTGCCCCCGGTTTCGCCTATCTCTCGGGCGGCGATCCGCGCCTGACGGTGCCGCGCCGCACATCGCCGCGCACGCAGGTTCCGGCCGGTGCCGTCGGTCTCGCCGGCGAGTTCAGCGGCATCTACCCCAAGACCAGCCCCGGCGGCTGGCAGCTGATCGGCACGACGCCGCTCGCCATGTTCGATATCGAACGCGTGCCTGCCTCTCTGTTGCAGCCCGGCAGCCGCATCAAATTTCGCGATATGGCGAAGGATGCCGCCTACGACATCAAGGCGTCGACCAAATCGGCATCGGTCAAGGTGACTGCATCGGCGGAAGCCGGTTCAACTGCAATTGAAATCCTCTCCATCGGCCTGCCGGTTCTGTTCCAGGATCTTGGCCGCACCGGCCAAGCCGGACAGGGCATCAGCGTTTCGGGCGCAGCCGACCGGGCAAGTTTCAAGGCCACCAATCGCCTCGTCGGCAACCCGGCAAACACCACAGCGCTGGAGATCACCCTCGGCGGCCTCAGCTTCCGCATGCGCGGCCAGGGCGTCATGGCGCTGACCGGCGCGACCGCGCCGATCTTGATCACCGGCACTGACGGCGCCAAAATTACAGCTCCACACCACACCGCCATCGCACTCGATGACGGTGACGTCGTTTCGCTCGGCAGGCCGGACACCGGCATGCGCTCCTATCTGGCCCTGCGCGGTGGATTTGACGTCGCCCCGGTGCTTTCCAGCACGGCGACGGACACGCTGGCGCAGATCGGCCCTGCCGCCCCCGTCTCTGGCGATATCGTCAACATTCGTGCCGCCACAGCCGGTTCGTTGGTCTCGTCGGAAGCACCCGCCTTTGCCCTGCCGTCCGCTACCGAAACTATCGTGCTCGACGTCGTGATGGGCCCGCGCACCGACTGGTTCACCGACACTGCCGTCGACAGCTTCCTCTCTCAGGAATGGTCCGTCACGCCGCAGTCCAGCCGTGTCGGCATCCGCCTGTCGGGCGATGCACTGGAACGCGCCAACCACGGCGAACTGCCGAGTGAGGCAACCGTGCGCGGTGCGCTGCAGGTTCCGGCCAGCGGCCAGCCCGTGCTCTTCCTTGCCGATCATCCACTGACCGGCGGTTATCCGGTCATCGCCAATGTCGCCGGCCATCATCTCGATCTCGCCGGCCAGATCCCGGTCGGCGCAAAAATCCGCTTCAACGCGGTAAGCCGCTTCGCGCCCCGTTTCATTCCAGGAAAATGCCCATGAAAAAGGTTCTGATAGCAAACCGCGGCGAGATCGCGGTGCGGATCATCCGGGCCTGCAAGGATTACGGCCTGACCTCGGTCGCCGTTTATGCGGATGCCGATGCCGACGCGCTGTTCGTGCAGCTCGCCCACGAGGCTTTTGCGCTGAACGGCGTAACCGCAAAAGACAGCTATCTCGATATCGACAAGCTGATCGCCATTGCAAAGCGGTCCGGCGCCGATGCCGTACATCCGGGCTACGGTTTTCTGTCGGAACGCAGCGAGTTTGCTCAGGCAGTTATCGATGCGGGCCTCATCTGGATCGGCCCCGATCCGAAGGTGATCGAAGCACTCGGCGACAAGCTGAAGGCACGCGCGATTGCCCAGAAGGTCGGCGCACCTCTGGTGGCCGGTTCCGATGGCGCGATTTCCTCGCCCGCGGAAGCACTGGTTTTCGCGAAAAAATTCGGCCTGCCGATAGCCATCAAGGCAGCGCATGGCGGTGGCGGACGCGGCTTGAAGATCGCCCGCGAACTCGGCGAAGTCGAGGAACTGTTTTCATCGGCCACGCGTGAAGCGGTGGCCGCCTTTGGTCGCGGCGAATGTTATGTCGAGCAGTTTCTCGACCGCCCGCGGCATATCGAGGCGCAGGTGCTGGCGGACCGTCTCGGCAATGTCCTGGTGGTGGGAACCCGCGATTGCTCGTTGCAGCGTCGCAACCAGAAACTTGTCGAGGAAGCACCTGCGCCTTTCCTCTCCGAGGAACAACGCCAGAAAATCCATTCCGCTGCGCGCGACATCTGCGCCGAGGCCGGTTACACCGGCGCCGGAACGGTGGAATTTTTGCTGAGCGCCGATGGCGTGATCTCCTTCCTCGAGGTCAACACCCGCCTGCAGGTGGAACATCCGGTGACGGAGGAGACGACCGGTCTCGATCTTGTCATCGAACAGTTCCGCATTGCCGAAGGATTGCCGATCAGCGTGACGACTATGCCGGAGCCGCGCGGCCATGCCATCGAGTTCCGCATCAACATGGAAGATCCGGGTCGTGGCTTTCTCCCGTCGGCTGGCGACATTACGGCATTTGCAGCGCCTTCCGGCCCGGGCATCCGCCTCGATTCCGGCGTTGCCACCGGTTCGGCCATTCCGCCAATGTTCGATTCCCTCGCGGCCAAGCTGATCGTCTGGGGCGCAACCCGCGAACAGGCGATTGCCCGCTCGCGCCGTGCCTTGAGCGAATTCACCATCGAAGGCGTGCCGTCCGTTCTGCCCTTCCATCGCACCGTCATCGCTCATGATGATTTCGCCAAGAATTTCCACATCCATACGCGCTGGATCGAAACCGATTTCGCCGAAACGCTGGAGGCCGCAAGCCGCCCTGCCCCGACGGCAAGCGTTGACCTTCTGCGCGGCCATGTCGAAATTGACGGCAAGCGCGTCGAGATCGGCATCCCTGATACCTTCCTGCGACTGCTCGGGCCGCTTTCCGCGACCTCGAACAATGACAAGAAGAGCGAAGAGAGCGACGCGGGCGCGGTGACAGCACCGGTGCCGGGCCTTCTCGTTCACTGGAATGTGTCCGATGGCGCGACTGTCGAAAAAGGTGACGTTCTGGCAATGATGGACGTGATGAAGATGGAGACGGCGGTTACCGCACCGGTTTCCGGCACCATCACCATCCTTGCCGAAGCCGGTTCCTCACAGGCGGCAGGCGCCGTCATCGCCCGCATAACAAGCGGCACGACTTCAACGACCGAACAGACCAAGCCGGAGACACGGACATGAGCGCAACCATCAAACCGCTTCTGTCGGTCGAAAATCTCAGCGTCGAATTCGGCTCCAGCCGCGTCGTCGACGATCTGTCGTTCATGGTCGAAGCCGGCAAGACGGTGGCCGTGGTCGGCGAATCCGGTTCCGGCAAGTCGGTCACCTCGCTGTCGACCATGCGGCTTGCCGACATGATGGGCGCGAAATACGCGACCGGCCGCATTATGTTCAACGACAAGGACCTGTTGAAGGCATCGCAAAAAGAGATGCGGTCGATCCGCGGCAAGGAGATCGCCATGATCTTCCAGGAGCCGATGACCTCGCTCAATCCGGTCTTCACCATCGGCGACCAGATCTGCGAAGTGCTGATGCTGCACGAAAAGCTTGGCAAGTCCGCCGCCATGACAGAGGCCCAGCGCCTGCTCGACATGGTGCGCCTGCCGGATTCAGGCCAGCTTCTGCACCGTTTCCCTCACCAGCTTTCCGGTGGCATGCGCCAGCGCGTGATGATCGCCATGGCGCTTGCCTGCCGCCCGAAACTGCTGATCGCCGACGAGCCGACAACCGCGCTCGACGTCACCATTCAGGCGCAGATTTTGAACATCATGCGCGACCTGCAGAAGACGCTCGGCATGGGAATGGTGTTCATCACGCACGACATGGGCGTTGTTGCCGAAATGGCCGACCATGTCGTCGTCATGTGGAAGGGCAAGAAGGTCGAGGAAGGTCCGGTCAACGAAATCTTCGCCAACCCGCAGCACCCCTATACCCGCACGCTGCTCTCGGCCGTGCCCAAGCTTGGCAGCATGTCCGGCGAAGAGTTTCCCAAGCGGATGCCGCTGACCGTTCTTCAGGATGGCGAGCCAACGGTCGTTGGTGAAGAGCGCGTACAGGATACTGCCAAATACGACGAGAAGCCACTTCTGTCGGTCAAGGACCTGCTGGTTCGCTTCGACATCAAGAAGAACATCTTTGGCAAGGCTACGCATCGCTGCAGCGCCGTGCAGCAGGTGAGCTTCGACATCCATCCCGGAGAAACGCTGGCACTGGTCGGCGAGTCCGGTTCTGGCAAATCGACCATCGGCCGCACCATCCAGCAGCTGCAGTCCTCCATGGGCGGAGAGATCGCCTTTAACGGCCGCAGCTATTCGTCCATGTCTGCCGCCGAGCGTTTTCGCATGCGTCAGGAAGTCCAGTACATTTTTCAGGACCCGTTTGCCTCGCTCGATCCGCGCAAGACGGTCGGTTTTTCCATTGCCGAACCGATCAACACCCACGGCCTGATCAACGACAGCAAGGCAGTGAAACGCCGCGTCGATGAACTCTTGGAGCGCGTCGGCCTGCCGTCGAATGTGGCATCCCGTTATCCGCACGAGTTTTCCGGCGGCCAGCGTCAGCGCGTCTGCATTGCCCGCGCGCTTGCTTCCGATCCCAAGCTGATCATCGCCGACGAAGCACTGTCGGCACTCGACGTCTCCATTCAGGCGCAGATCATCAACCTGTTCATGGACCTGCAGGCCGAGCGTGGTCTGGCCTATCTGTTCATCAGCCATGACATGGCCGTGGTGGAAAAGATGAGCCACCGCGTCGCCGTGCTTTATCTTGGCCAGATCATGGAAATGGGCTCGCGCCGCCAGGTGTTCGAAAACCCGAGCCACGATTACACCCGCCGCCTTCTCTCCGCCGTTCCGGTTGCCGATCCGACGGCGCCGCGCAACACCGCGCTGATCGAGGGCGAAATTCCCAACCCCGTCCGTCGCGTTGGCGACGAGCCGGCCATCCTTTCCCATGAGGAAATCAATCCGGGCCATTTCATCGCCAAAAGCGCTTGAGGAAACCCGGATCAGTAACCGCGACACAATCGCAAAGCATCTGAAGAGGAACAGGTAATGACAACGTTCAAAAGGGGACTGGCGTCGGCTTTCGTAGCTTTCGCACTCGCCGGCACCGCACTTTCCGCCGCCCCGGCCTTTGCCGCCGGCAAACTGACCGTTTCCAGCTCTCAAGATCCGGGCAGCTGGGATCCTATCGATACATTCGTTGTTGCCTGGGCTGCTGTCTCCACCAACATCTTTGACGGCCTGACCTATCGCGGTCCTGACCTCAAGATCGTCCCCGGCCTTGCCGAAAGCTGGGAAGAGTTGGACGAAGGCAAGCGCTTGCGTTTCAAGCTGCGCCAGGGCGTCAAGTTCCACGACGGTGAAGATTTCAACGCCGCTGCCGTCAAGTTCACTTTCGAGCGTCTTCTCGGCGCTGAAGGCGCCAAGGGTCCGCAGCGCTCCAATTACACCTCTATCGACAGCGTTGAGGTGATCGACGACTACACGGTCGACCTGAAGCTGAAGGCCCCGGACCCGGTCCTGCTCACCAAGCTCGCCGGTTATGGCGCGATGATCGTTCCGCCGAAATACATCACCGAAAAGGGTGAGGACAATTTCAACCTCAATCCGGTTGGAACGGGCGCGTTCAAGTTCGTGTCCTACCAGCCTAAGGTCAACATCAAGCTGGAAGCCAATGCGGATTACTGGGGCGGCGCACCAAAGCTTTCTGAACTCGAGTACCGCTTCATCGCAGAACCCGCGACCGCCGTCGCCGAATTGCAGGCTGGCCGTGTCGATCTCGTCATTCCGTCGATTATACCGATTGGCATGATTCCGGTCATCGAAGGTGACGACAAGCTGGAAGTCATATCCATTCCCGGCCCCACCGTTGACGCACTGCGCTTCAACACCCGCGACGGCATCACCGCCGATCCGAAGGTGCGCAAGGCGATCATCATGGCTGTCGATCGCGCCACGATCGTGCAGTCGATCCTTGCCGGTCAGGCATCGGAGATCGTCAGCTTCCAGAACTCTCTCTCGTTCGGTTACGACGCTGACCTCAAGGCGCTGCCCTACGATCCTGAAGGCGCCAAGAAGCTGCTGGCTGAGGCTGGTGTAAAGGCTGGCGCCACCCTGCAGATCGACATTCGTGGCAACGATTCCACGATGAACGAGGTCGCACAGGTCATTTCGAGCTACCTGTCGATGGTTGGCATCACCGCCACCATCAAGCCGTACGAAACCAACGTCCTCATCAACGACATCATCCCGCAGGGCAAGACCGGCGCGATGTTCCAGCAGAAGTGGGGTGGCTGGACGTTCGATTTCGATAACACCGCTTATGCGATGTATCACTCGGGCGAAAAGTGGAACCCCTATGACAAGGACGAGAAGATGGACAAGCTGCTGGAATCCCAGCGTCCGCTGACCGACCGTGCCGAGCGCGAAAAGATCCTCAAGGAAGTCGGAGCTTACGCTGCCGACCGCGCGCTGGAACTGCCTCTCTACAACACCAACGCCATCTTCGGCATCAACAAGCGGGTCAAGGGCTTCATCGCTCCTCCGGACAACCGCCTGAAGCTGAACGAAGTTTCGGTCGACTAATCGACGACGCTTCACCAGAAATAATACCTCGCCCGCATGTCCGCGGGCGAGGCTGGACTTCTCTTACAGGGACTAGAACGTGGCCGGTTTCCTCATTAAGCGATTGCTACAGGCGATTTTCGTCGTCATCGCCATCACACTCGTCGTCTCCTTTGCCATTCGCCTGACCGGTGATCCGGCCGTGACGATGTTTCAGGGCGGCGGCAGTATGACGGAGGACGATCTTGCGCGCATTCGTGCAGCGCTCGGCACCGACCAGCCGTTCCTCGTCCAGTACTGGAATTTCATCAAGGGCCTCCTCACGCTCGATTTCGGCCGCAGCTTTTCTGGCGGCACATCGGTTTCGCTGCTGATTGGCCATGCGCTGCCGGCCACGCTGCTGCTCGCCTTCATCTCGATGCTCGTATCGATCGTGCTGTCCATTCCGCTCGGCATCAAGGCCGCCACATCGCGCGGCAAGGCCGCCGATCAGGCGATCCGCATCTTTTCGCTGATCGGTCTGTCGTTTCCGAATTTCTGGTTGGCGACCATGCTGGTGCTGCTGTTTGCCATCACGCTTGGCTGGTTTCCGCCAAGCGGCATGTCCGGATGGGCAAGCTATGTCATGCCGGCCGTTACCATGGGTATCATCCTGACGGCCACGAACGTGCGCCTCGTGCGCACCTCGATGCTGGAAACGCTGCAGTCGCAATACATCATGGTGGCCCGTGCCAAAGGGCTTTCCGAAAGCAAGGTTCTCTACAAACACGCGCTGCGCAATTGCGCCATTCCGCTGATCACCTATTTCGGTCTTCAGTTCGGCGGCCTGCTCGGCGGCATCGTCGTCATCGAGCGCGTGTTCAACTGGCCGGGCATGGGCACGCTTGCCTTCGATGCCGTCGGCGCACGCGATTTTCCCGTGCTTCAGGCTGTCATAACCGTTCTTTCGCTGATGATCGTCGGCATCAACCTTCTGGTCGACATCGCCTATGGCCTCGTCGACCCCCGCATTCGCACGGAGTAAACGACAATGGCTACAAAGACCTCCCGCCTGTCGCGCTTCGCGAGCCTCGAATTCGTCCTTGGCATTTCGCTGACCGTTATCATCTGCCTTGCCGTCCTGTTCTCCGACCTGCTGTTTCCCGGCGGCGCGGAAAAGATCAACCTGATGGCCCGTCTGGCAAAGCCGTTCACCAACCCCGCCTTCCCGTTCGGCACCGATCCGCTTGGTCGTGATGTCTTGGCGCGTGTTGTTGCCGGCGGCAAGATCTCGCTTCTGGTCGGCTTCACTTCCGTCATCGGCGCTGTGATTTTCGGCGTTCTGATGGGCCTGATCGCCGGTTATTATCGCGGTTTCTGGGATATGCTGGTCATGCGTTTTGCCGACCTGCAGCTCGCCATGCCGTTCATTCTTCTGGCCATCACCTTCATCGCCATCGTCGGTGGCAGCCTCACCAACACGATCATCCTGCTGATCGTGTCGCAATGGGTGCAATATGCCCGTTTGGTGCGTGGCTCTGTCCTGACGCTGCGTGAGCGCGAGTTCATCCTTTCGGCCCGCGCCATCGGCGTCAAAGACTGGCGCATCATCTTCCAGCATCTGCTGCCGAACCTGATCGGCCCGGTGATCGTGCTGATGACGCTCAACGTCGCTAACAACATCCTCTTGGAAAGCAGCCTCACCTTCCTCGGCCTCGGCGTCGATCCGACCATTCCGAGCTGGGGCGGCATGCTGGCCGATGGCCGCACCTATCTTCAGACCGCATGGTGGGTCAGCGTCTTCCCGGGCCTCGCCATCCTTCTCACCGTGCTCGGCCTCAACCTGCTCGGCGACTGGCTTCGCGACAGCCTCGACCCGACCGGCCGCACCTCCAGATAAACACTTCGATACACAGCAAGGCATTGGCATCATGACCACGATCTTCGAGACTTCTGTTCAACGCACTCTTGAAACTCTGGTCTCCGGTGCCAAGCCCGGCCTGTTATTCGAGGCCTGGACTTTTGACGATACAAAAAGCCGCCGCGCTGCCGAGCAGGCGCTGAAGGAAAAGGGCATCACCGCCCGCATCCGCAGCGCCTACAAGCCGCTTCTCTTCACCTTCCTCGAAGAGATCGACCTTGCCGGCGTGACGGCCATCGAAGTGCGTTACCCGGTGCACGCCAATGCCCCGGCCAACCGTTTTCGCCTGGAAGCCTATCCGCTGGCATCGCTTGTGGGCGACGCGAAGATCGATTTTGTGCCGCGTGAAGACGAAGGTTTTTTCTACGACGTGGCGCTGACACGTAACGGCCAGACGGAAACGCTCAAAATTCTCGTCCCGAACCGCGTGCACGAGGATGTCGTCGGCGAGACCAATGTGTCGCCGACCGGTTGGTACCGCGCCGAAGGCGATGTGAACGGCGAGCGTCTGGAAACCGATTACGAACGCCTGTTCCACGGCGCCATCGAGGCGATTGCCGGTCATGAATGGGGTTCGACCGAACCCTATTTCGAAGAACTCAACATCCGCGTTTCGCACCCGGCCGAAGACATGGATCTGCCGGTCGGCGACGAAGTGGTGAGCCTGCGCGAAGCCCTGCACGAAGATTTCTACTTCTCGTTGCTCGAGTTCTTTCAGAAGAAATCCGGTCGTCCGCTCGGCGACCGGGGCCTGAAACCCGGCCAGATCGTGCCGGAAATCGTTCAGAGCAACGGCGAGATCAACATCCGCGTCGAAACCCGCCCGCTTTCCACCGGCTTTCTCGATGGCAAGGATCAGGCAATCGACACGGCAACCGAACCGCCGGCAGCTTCGCAGATGGCTGAGCTGCTGGCAGAAATCCGCGGCGAAGCATTCACTGCCACGTCCCGTTCAGGCCGCACCGTCTCTGCTCATTACGTCAAGGGCAGCGACGCAGCAGTCATGATCAGTGGCGGCCAGCATCCGAACGAGACCACGGCCATTGTCGGTGCCATCCGCGCAGCGCGCGTGCTCAAGGCACGCGCCAACGCCCATTTCACCATCTCGCCACTGGAAAACCCCGATGGTTACGCGCTTCACCAGCGCCTGCGTGTCGACAATCCGCGCCACATGCACCACGCCGCCCGTTACACCGCACTGGGTGACGACCTCGAATACCGCACGCGCGAAAATGCCGCCGAGCACCTGAACGAAAAGGCCATCCGCTTTCAGGCACAGGAATTGTGCGGCGCAAAGCTGCATGTGAACCTGCACGGCTACCCTTCGCATGAATGGACGCGGCCGCTTTCCGGTTACGTGCCGCGCAATTTCGCCATGTGGACGCTGCCCAAGGGCTTTTTCCTCGTCATGCGCCATCATGCCGACTGGACGCAGCAGGCGGAAGCCATGTTGGACCATGTGACGCGCCATCTCGGCACCATTCCGGGTCTTCTCGAGTACAATGACCGCCAGATTGCGCTTTACGAAATCCATGCTGGCGAAACAGGTTTCCGCATCATCAACGGCTTCCCGTGCCTGTCATCGATCGACGATCGCCACACCGTGCCGTTGACGCTGATTACGGAATACCCTGACGAAACCATCTACGGCGATGACTTCATCAGGGGCCACACAGCGCAGATGGAAACGGTGATCTCGGCCTATGAGGCTTGGCAGTTGATGCAGGCAAAAGCTTCGGCCTGACAAGGTGGACAGGAGGCTTAGCGACTTCCTGTCCCTTTTATTCTCGCGGAGCGGTCGGCTTTAGCTTGCGCGCATAATTGCGCGCGGGCTTTTCGTCAGCCGAATGCCACCGTTCTTGCCGACAACCACCGTCTCGCTGAAACCGAGGCCTTTTGCCGTCGCATAGAGATGGAACACCATACCTTCTTCCAGCAGCCAGTCTGATGTCGGCAGGAAGACGCCGGAAAAATCGCTGGTGCGTGGAGTGCGGGTATAAAGCCCGAGCGTATAGGCCGTGACATTTTCGTAAACCGGACGAAGCCCCGCATCGAGCGAACCCTGCCGCATGATCGCATCGACATCGCGCGCAATCGCACCCGGTTTCATCGCGGCGATCTGCAGGTCCTGCAGTTCGATCAGCTTCTCCGCAGTCGCGACAAGTTCCGCCGACGGAGCGCCGACCACGATCGGCCGCATCATTCGTGCGCCGTAATTGCCGACGCGCGGGATGAGTTCGACATGCAGCACATCGCCCTCTTCGATCGCCTCGGTCTTGAACACGCCATGCAGAAACTCATGGCTGCCGGACGCCTTGACCACCGGGCCAACCTCGCCGGTATCTGCCCCTTCGCGCAGGAAGACGCCCGATGCAATAGCGGCCGCATCGCGCGTCGTCATGTCCGGCCGGGCCTGCCTGGCAATCTCCGCCATCGCCTTGTCGGCAATCGCGGAAGCCTCTGCCAATACGGCAATTTCTTCCTCTGATTTCACCCAGCGCAGGCTGTCACTTAAACCCGGCATCGGCACGAAAGTCGCGTCCTGCAGAAGCGCCTGCAGCCGCATGAAAGTGGCAGCGCTCATGCTGTAGGAATTGGTATCGAGCCCGATCCGCGCCTTTCCGAACCCGTGAGCGCGGATGCTTGTCGCCACTGCCGCCTGCGCTTCGTCGGTATCTGCAAAGCCGACGACATCGGTGATCCAGCTCTTTTCCCGGCACGGCGCTTCGTCGAGTACACGCAAACAGAACCAGGCTTCACCCTCGCGCGGCAGAAACGCCGCGCGATACATGGTTTCGGAGACGGTATAGCCCGTCAGCCATGCCAGCAACTCGCCGCTGTCGGCAAGCAGCAGATCGGCGCCAGAAGACGCCATGGCCTCCCGGGCGAGAGTGATGCGACGATCATATTCCGCCCGGGAAAACATCCTATGCTACCTCGCAGATATCGAGAATGGTCAGCATGTAGACGCGGATCATGTCGAGGAAGTCGACAATGTCGACGCGCTCGTCCGGCATGGTGTTATAACGGCCGCCCGGTCCGCAGACGATGCCTTCCATGCCAAGCTCGTGGTAGAGATGGCCGGCATCGGTGCCATAGAAGCGCGTCGGGGTGATCGCGCCGGTGGGCTGCTTTTCGCCGCGAACTACTTCGTAAGCAGCGTTGATCGACTTAACGATGCGGCTCTCCGGCGAAACCTCGAAGGGCGGCATCAGCGGACGGCCTTCGATCATATCCGGGACGAGCTTGGCTTCGAGGCCGGGGAAGCGGGCTTCGAGAGCGCGCAGTTCCTTTTCGACATCTGCCAGCACGCTTTCCTGTGTCTGGCCCGGGGCATAACGCAGCGAACCGCGCAGCCGGACGAAATCGGCCACCTGCGGCGGACGCCATTCGGCGAAATCCCGACCAAGCGCGCCGTGAACGACACCGACATGGCCGCGGTTGATCGAGCGATGCGCGTCGCTCTTGGCGCCACTGAACGTCATTGCATTGATGCGCGGAATGATATCGCAGGCGGCTGCAATCGCATCGACGGATTCTTCACGCTTCGAAAGATGGCGTGTGTCGCCGGTCAGTTCGATCACATAGCTGAGCGCTGCCGCATGCATGGTGACGGCGACGAGGTCGCTCGGCTCGCTGTTGATGAAATAGTCGGCCTTCACGCCGCTCCTGATCGCCGCCAGCGTGCCGACACCGCCCTGCAATTCACCGACGACGAAGGTCAGGACCACATCGCCCTTCAGCTTGACGCCGGCATCGAGCAGCGTCTTCACCGCGCAGAAATAGGCCGCATCGCCGGCCTTCATGTTGGACACGCCGATGCCGTAGATGAACTTGTCATCGACAAGGCCGGCATAGGGGTCGACCGTCCAGCCTTCGGTGACCGGGTTGGTGTCGAGATGGCCGTTGAACAGCAGGCTCTTGCCCCCGCCCTCACCTTTCAGGCGACCGATCGTGTTGAAACGACGGCCTTCGTCAAAGGCCTGAAGCTCGGCCTCGACGCCGATCTTTTCGAGCTCCTTGGCCATCCAGCGGGCGAGATCCTTCTCGCCTTCGGTCTCCGAATGGCTCTTGTGCTGGACCATTTTCGACAGGAAATCGAGGCAGGCCTTTTCGTCGATCCGGTCCAACAGGGACTTCGGGTCCATTGTCATGCTCCTTGATGCAGTATCACTGGTATTGGTCATTGAAATTGGGCAGCGGCGCGCGGCACCGCCTCGATCAGCCGGCGGGTATAGTCTGCCCGATCAGGGCTATCGATCTCATCTGCCTTCACCACCTCGATCAGGTCGCCGCGATACATGACGGCGATCCGGTGAGCGATCTGGCGGATCAGGTTGAGATCGTGGGTGATGAACAGATAGGCGGTGCCGCTCGCCTTCTGCAGTTCAAGCAGCAGCTCCACCACGGAGGCCTGAACCGATACATCCAGCGCCGAGGTGATCTCGTCGCAGATGACCAGCTTCGGCTTCGAGGCAAAGGCCCGGGCAATCGCCACACGCTGCTTCTCGCCGCCTGAAAGCTGGTGCGGATAACGGTTGGCATGGGTGCGCGGCAGGCGCACCTGTTCCAGCATGTCGCCGACCTGCTTTTCCAGATCGCTCCCATCCCCGAACAGCTTCAGTGGCCGCGAGAGGATCTCAAAAATCTTCTGGCGCGGATTGAGTGATGCATCCGGGTGCTGGAAGATGATCTGCACATCCTTGCGATAGGCATTGTCCATATCGCCGAGATTGCGGATCTCGCGCCCGTCGAACCAGATTTTTCCCTCGAACCGGTTGAGCCCGGTCATCGCCTTGGCAAGCGTCGACTTGCCCGATCCGCTCTCGCCGACAATGCCGAGGATCTCACCCGGATTGACGCTGAGGCTGATCGCATTGTTGCCGGTTACCCGCTCGGTCTTCTTGCCGGTCAATGCGGCGAGGAACGACTTGCGGCCGAAATGCACGCTGACATTCTCGACTTTCACCAGCGGCTTTTCGACAGCCGCCACTTCATCCTTCACCAGCCGATGCGCCGGATCGGGAACCGCGGCGATCAGTTCCTTCGTGTAGTCCTGCTGCGGATTGGTGAAGATCTCGCGGACCGTGCCTTGCTCGACGATATCGCCACGCTTGATCACGGCCACACGGCTTGCCGTGCGGGCAACCAGCGCCAGATCGTGTGAGATATAAAGCGAGGCGACACCGGTCTCGGCCTGCAGTTCGACGAAAAGGTCAAGAATCTGGCGCGAGGTGATCACGTCGAGCGCCGTGGTCGGCTCATCAAAGATGATGCACTCCGGGTTGCAGGCGAAGGCGGAGGCGATGACGACACGCTGCTTTTCGCCGCCGGAGACTTCATGCGGCATGCGGTGCATCATCTGCGCCGGCGTCTTCAGCCCCACATGGGCGAGCCGTTCCTCGCCTTCCTTCCAGGCCTGCTGGCGGGAGAGGCCGCGGTGGCGGATGAGAACTTCGGCAAGCTGCGTCCCGAGCGACAGCGTCGGGTTGAGCGAGGTCGACGGGTCCTGGAACACCATGCTGATGCGCCGGCCGCGAATGGCCTCCATCTGCCGCTCTGATTTGTCCAGCAGGTTGTCGCCGCCGAGCAGGATGCGTCCGCCCGGCTCGCGAGCATTTTTCGGGAGATACCGCATGATCGACCATGCAAGCGATGTCTTGCCCGAGCCGCTTTCACCGACGAGGCCAAGGATTTCGCCGCGATGGATGGCGAGATCGACGGTCTTCAGCGCGTGAAACGTGCCGTTGGCAGTCTCGTAGTCCAGCGAGTAGTTGTCGATAGAGAGGACGGGCTTGTTTTCGGTATCGGTCATGTCTGTCTTCATGATGGGTATCCCCTCAGGTCCGCGGATTGAGGGCATCGCGGAGACCGTCGCCCAGAAGGTTGAAACCGACAGCAACGATTGCGATCGCCACGCTCGGCCAGATCAGGATGCCGGCCGAAAGGTGCATGTAACGGCGTGCCTCCGAGACCATCAGGCCCCATTCGGCTGCCGGCGGTTGCGCGCCGAGGCCGAGGAAGGAGAGCGTCGCAAACAGCATCACGGCAAACGACACACGAATGGTCATTTCGACGATGATCGGCGCAATCACGTTCGGCAGCATCTCGCGGCGGATGATGTAGGAAGAGCTTTCGCCACGGGCGATCGCAGCATTCACATAGTCCTGCTTGCGTACCGACAGCGCCACGCTTCGGGTGATACGGGCCATGCCCGGCGCGAATGCGATGGCGACAGCAACCAGGGCATTGATCGTGCTGGAGCCAAGAAGATTGACCACGAGAAGCGCGAAAA
Source organism: Neorhizobium sp. UBA3556 (assembly GCA_002376235.1). Lineage (GTDB taxonomy): Bacteria > Pseudomonadota > Alphaproteobacteria > Rhizobiales > Rhizobiaceae > Neorhizobium. The sequence continues at coordinate 221,855 of DFNX01000010.1, forward strand.
GCAGGCTCGGGATCGACATGACGGCATCGATGGTGCGCATGATCAGCTCGTCGGCGCGGCCGCCGAGAAAGGCGGACGCGGTGCCGATCAGTGCGCCGATCAGTGTGCCGGCAATGGTCGCCAAAACCGCCATGACGACGGTGGCGCGGGCGCCGATCAGAAGGCGACTGAAGATATCACGGCCATATTGGTCGGTGCCGAGCCAGTACATCATGCTCGGTCCCTTGTAGCGGGCAAGCGGCCACAGCTTTTCCGGATCGTAGGGAGCAACCATCGGGCCGAACACGACGATCGCAAGAACCAGCACCACGAGGAAAGTACCGATCGCGCCCTGAGGCGTCTTGAGAAGACGTTTCACGAACTCAGTCATACTGGATCCTCTTGTCGAGCCAGGCATAGAGGATGTCGGCGATGAAATTGACGATGGAGTAGGTGGCGGCCATGATCAGCACGCCGGCCTGAATGGCAGGAAGGTCGCGCGCCTGGATGGCAACGATCAGCTGACGGCCGATGCCGGGAATGGCGAAGATTTCTTCCACGACGATGACGCCGCCGAGCAGATAACCGACATCGAGCGCGACGATGGTGATGGTCGGCAGCAGCGCATTGCGCAGCGCGTGGTGGCGCAGCACGTGACCACGCGACAGGCCTTTCAGCCTTGCTGCGCGTATATAGTCCGTATGCAGCACGTCGACGAGTTCGGAGCGCACCATGCGGGACACATGGGCGATCAGGATGATCGAGATGACGCAGACCGGCAGCACCAGATGCGCGAGACCGCCGAAAAAATCTTCCGTCAGCGGCACGTAACCGGTCGGCGGCAGCCATTTCATCCAGTCGGCGAAGAGAAGAACGGCGATCGTCGCCGTGACGAATTCGGGCAGCGCCACGCCGGCATAGGAAATCAGGCTCACCACCATGTCGGCAATCTTGCCGCGACGGATGGCGGCAATGATGCCGAGCGGGATTGCGAGGATAAGCATCAGGCCGATCGAGAAGAATGCTAGAATGAGGGAACGTCCCAGCGCCTCGAACATCGCAGGGCCGACAGGCTGGCCAGTGCGCAGCGAGGTGCCGAGATCACCCTGGACGACATGCCAGAGCCAGGTCGCATATTGCTGCCAGATCGGCTGATCGAGACCCATCGTCTGGCGCAGCGCATCGAGCGCTTCCGGCGTGGCGTTTTCGCCCAGCATCATCACCGCCGCGTCGGCGGGCAGGATCTGGGTAATGGCAAAGACGATCAGCGACACGACAAGAAGCGTGTAGACGATCATAACCAGCCGCTTGGCTATGTAGTTCGGAGACAGGGGCGTGTTCCTTGGTCAAGAGGGCCGGACGCCATCGAGGCGCCCGGCGATATTGGCGGTCGGATGGATCAGCCGCGCTTCGGTGCCTTGTCGGAAAGCGAAGCGTAGTCGAGGCGGTAGACGGATGCGCGCGGATGGGCTTCGAACCCTTCGACCCAGCTGCGCTTGGCGGCCAGAACGTCGAAGAAGGACGGGATGATCGAGGGAACGTCCTCGTTCATGATTTCCTGTGCCTTGGTGTAAAGCTCGGTGCGCTTGGCTTCGTCGGTCGTGCCGCGGGCTTCGTTGACCAGCGCATCGAAAGCCTTGTTGTTCCAGCGCGTCTCGTTCCAGGCTGCATCGGACGTGTAGAGCAGCTTGAAGATGCCGTCCGGCGTCGGCTGCATGTTGTAGAAGCCGACATAGAACGAGCCCTTCTTCCAGACCTGTTCCAGATAGGTCGCATGCGGCATGGTCTGGACATTGATGGTGATGCCCGCTTCCTTCGCCATTTCGCGCAGTGCAACGGCAAGCTGGGTACGCACGGCCGGACGGTCGGAGGCGATCAGGGTCGCTTCCAGTCCGTTCGGGAAACCGGCTTCGGCGAGAAGCTTCTTGGCTTCCTCGATATTCGCCTCGCGCTGCTTCACCTGGCTAAAGAACTGGTAGGAGGGGTTGAGCGGCGTGTCGTTGCCGATCGTGCCGAAACCTTCGGTGACGAAACCGACCATGGCTTCGCGGTCGACGGTGAGCGCGATGGCGCGGCGGACGCGCGGATCGTTGAACGGTGCGGTATCGCAACCGAAGTTGATGTTGCAGAACTGGCCGGACGGCGTGCGCAGCGTGTCGATGCCGTCCGTGCCGTCGATGCGCAGGAATTCGGTCGGCTGAATGGTCGAGATGATATCGATATTGCCGGAAATCAGTGCCGAACCTTCAGCCGAGATATCCGGGAAGACCTGCACTTCGACGCGGTCGAGATAGGGGCGCGCCGGGTCGTAATATTTTTCGTTGCGCTCGACGACGATCAGGCGATCGGGCTCGTAGGAGACGAGCTTGAACGGGCCGGTGCCGACAGCCTTGGTCGAAAGGCTCTTCAGGTCGCCGGTGGCGATTGACGCCGGGATGATGCGGGCGTTCGGATAGGCGAGTGCGGCCGGAAGGTCGGCAAAGGAACCGGAGAGCTTGATCAGAACGGTGGTGTCGTCAACGGCGGTAATATCGGAAATCGGGCCGATATTGTTGCGGCCCGGCGAAGCTGTTGCCGGATCGAGGATGGTCTTCAACGTGACGACGACATCGTTCGCGGTGAAGGCCGAACCGTCATGGAAGGTGACGCCCGCACGCAGCTTGAAAGTCCATTCGGTCAGCGCGTCATTGGCGCTCCAGCTTTCGGCCAGATCCGGCTCGACCGACATGTCGACCCGCAGGCGCGTCAGGTTCGAGTAGAGCAGTTCGGTGACGAGATATTCCGGGTTGACGCGGGTCAGGAGCGGATGGATGACGCTTGCCGCCTGGTCGACGGAGATGCGCAGCGTGCCGCCCTTTACGGGCGTGGCGGTCTGGGCGAAGCCAATCGACGGAGCAGCCATCAGAGCGGCGGTGCCGGCAAGGAAAAATCGGCGTTTCATTTCCAGCATGTCATGTTCCCTTTGATTTATGTGTCAGCTGCGGGTTTCGGGTATGTCGTCTGCGGCAAAGTCTGCTGCGAGATAGGCAAGAATGCTTTTGGCGAGCGCGATGATGTCCTGTCGCGTCGTGTGTTCTTCCGGGCTGTGGATGCAGCTTTCCGGCCGGCCGAGGCCGCCGAGCAGCACTTCCGGGCCAAAACCCGCCTTCTGCACGTAACCGAAGTCCGAGCAGGAGGCCGCGCCCCATTTGGCAAAATCTTGCTTGTCGTAGCCGAAACCTTCCGACAGGGCCTTTTGCCAGCGCGGCCAGTGCGGCCCGTCCGGATCCTCGGTCGGGATCAGGTGGCCGACGAGATCGACGGAAAGCTTGAGATCGGTTCCGGCAAGGCAGGTGCGGATCGAGGTCTCGATTTCGGCGCGCGCCTCTTCATAACTCTCTTCCGGCGCATAACGGCGCGAAACGAGGATCTTGATTTCGGCCGGCACCTGTCCACCTGCCGTACCACCATTGACCGCAGCAATCGTCAGCGATGGCCGAAGCGGTCCTGTCGCATGCGGCGGCGGAGCGAGCTTCGAAGCCCGCTCTGCGACGGTGGGTTTCAGTGCTGCAAGCGCGTTCAGCACAGGCAGAGCGCCTTCGATGGCGTTGACGCCGGCGCCGGTGCGATTACCCTCGCCGGCATGCACCGCATGGCCGGTGATCGTCACCTGCAGATTGAAGATGCCGAAACAGCCGGCCCAGACACGCGGGGCGGCCGAACCGTTGAAATTGAGAATATGGCCCTTCAGCATGTCCTGTTCGGCGAGATAGCGGATGCCCGGATAAAGCCCGCCTTCCTCGTCGGTGCAGAGAAGCAGCATCGGATCGTAGGCAAGCGGTACGCCACAAGCCTTTGCGGCGCGCAGCGCCAGAAGCGTGGCGGCGATCGTGCCCTTCATGTCGGCGGCGCCGAGACCATAGAGATTCTCGCCCTCGATCGTCAGCGAGAGCGGATCGCGTGTCCAGCCGGGAGCAACGGGAACCGTATCGACATGATAATAAAGGCCGCAGACCGGCTTGCCGCTTTCGCGTGTCGCCACAAGGTTCGTGCGCTCGCCGGATGCCGGACCACCGGCAACGTACCAGAGGTCGCGCGGCACCGTCACACGGTCGAAATTAAAGCCGAGAGGCGCAAGCAACTCGCTCATCAGATCGGCAAATGGCCCATAGCCTTCTCCCGGCGGAAAGGACGTATCGACCGCAACCATGCGCGACAAATACTGAACCGCGATCTCGACATCGCGCTCAATCGCTGCCATGGCTGACGTCAGAGGGTCTTGATGAAGATCAGGTTGTAGCACGGTCATTGTGGTATCCTGGGCCTCCAAGCGCTCGCCTCCTCAGCTTGCGCTTTAATATAAACTATATAGTAATACTGCGTAGAACGAGATATCGAGTCAACTCCAAAGAAGAGGCAAATAATTGCCGGAATTGCCTAATATATCATCAGATGCCGGAAGGCTCGGCGAGCTTTCTTTGCCGCTTTATGAGGTGGTTAAACGGCAGATCACGGAAGCGATCATGATCGGCAAGCTGGAACCCGGCTCCGTTCTGCCTAGCGAAGTGGCATTGTCGCAAACCTACGGCGTCGCTGTCGGCACCATTCGCCGCGCGCTGATGGACCTTACCAATGACGGCATCCTCAGCCGCCGCCGCAAGACCGGCACGGTCGTCACCGGCCGCAAGCCGCAGCACAGCCTTCGCCTGTTTTTCCAATATTTCCGTCTTCATGGCCTCGATGGCTCGCTGAGCAGATCGGTAACGACGGTGACCTCGCTCGATCATGCGACGGCATCCGCGGACGAGGCTGGGAAGTTGCAGATCGAAAAGGATGCGCCGATCGTCCGTTTCCATCGTATTAGAACCATTGATGATCGCCCGATCATGCACGAGACACTCACCCTGTCGCGTGAAAGAGTGCCGAATTTTCCGGAGAAAAAAGAGGATATTCCCTCACTCTTCTACCTGCATCTGCTGGAACACCACGGCCTTCGCATCTCTGCGGTGCGCGAACAGATCGGCGCTGATCTTGCCAACGAGGATGATGCCCGGTGGCTGGATCTGAAACTGCCGGCAGCCGTGCTCACCATCGATGAAATTGCCTATGACCAGATGGCGGTGCCCGTGCTGATTTCGGCGCACCGGGCAACGACTGCCAACCATCGTTATGTCAACGAAGTTCAATGATCTCGACGCCGGACCGATGGCTCGGTCCGGCTGATCTCACCTTGCTCAGTAGCCCTCGTCGCAAAGCCTCGCGACCTCATCGATCGTCAGCGCATCGATGCCGAGCGCCGGCAGAAGATCGTTCTGTCCCGGCAGGTCATGGCCGGTTGCAGCCGACATCATCGCAATTCCCGCATCATGCAGCATCGTCGGCTTGCCGGCGAGACGGCCGAGCAGCGAGGTTGGCACGAGGCCAAAAGGCACGTCCTCGTAGATATAACGGCTTTCGACCGTCGTCGGGCCGAACCCGCCGCGGCCTTCCGCATGCATCTGCTGGTTCATCTCCGACACGCTGCCCATCGGTACGTGGAAGGACAGCGAGAAGTGCTCTCGAACGGTGCGCACCGAAAGACCGAGCGTCGCGGCAATCGCGAGCCGTTCCTCGTCGAGTGTTTCGATGACGCGACCGACGGTCGGGGTGATGTTGTCCCCCTGCCCCCAGGTCTCACCCTTTTCCATGCGGGTAAGATTGAGTAGCGCAATGCCGAGATGGTTCTGCGGGTTGAGATTGCTGAGCGAGATCGCCATCACGCCATCGCGCTTGACGAAACGATCGCCGAAAAGCTCCGTGCAAAGCGCATGTCCCGCATCGATGTCGGATTTCGGCAACGTGGCGATATCCACCTTCTGGCGTACGGTGTTGACTTTCACAGTCGTCATGTCCGGCTGCACCCGACCGGTCAGCAGCGTCGTGCCCCAGACACTGATCGGCAGTTTTACGCCACGCGCAGCCAGACCTTTCGACAGGTAGAGCGCGCCAAAAGAGCAATGGGAGGAGATGATCACCGGCTGACCGGATTTGAGATATGGGATCGCCGCATCGAACGCGACCTTGTGGCCGTAACCCGGCAGGGCAACGACGATAACGTCGGCAGAGGTCACCGCTTCTTCGCAATCCTTGGCGATACGCACCCGGCCGGAGAAATCGAAGGCACCATTCGCGGTCAGGTCAGCGCCGTCGGCCAGCGCCTGCGCGCTCTTTCCGGATGGTGACCATAGCATGGGGTCATGGCCTTCCTTTGCAAGATAGGCGGCCATTCCGAATGCGATCGATCCGGCTCCGAGGATACTGACGCGCATGGTTTCTCCTTGATGATTGAGACGATTTTTGAACGTAGGGGTGGGCGTTACATGTATTTGGTCGGAAGCGCCGTTGTAAACTTCATTTCCTCCATGGCGATGGAAGAGCTCAGGTCGGAGAATTCCAGCCGGCTGATCAGGTTCTTGTAAACCTGGTCGTAGACATCGATATCCGGCACCACCACGCGCAGCAGATAGTCGGCATCGCCGGTCAGCCGGTAGGCCTCGAGAATTTCGGGGATTTCCTTGATCTCCTTGCGGAAATCGTCGAGCCAGTTCGTCGTGTGGCGCGGCACTTTCACCGAGATGAAGATCGTCATCGGCACATTTGCCATCCGCCGGTCGATCAGCGCCACCTTCGAGCGGATCAGCCCGACATCCTCCATACGCTTGATCCGGCGCCAGCAGGGCGTGTGCGACAGGCCCACTTCCTCGGCGATCTCGACCACCGACTTTTCGGCGTTCTGCTGAAGGATCTCAATGATCTTCCGGTCAATTTGGTCAAACATGACAGCTCCGGGATAAAATTGCGCTTTGGCAAGTTTTCGTGGGAATTTTTTCCATCAATCGCGGCAGCAATGATGAATGATTGTTCGCGCAGGAGGGTATCGAGCGATATTTTGCGCATATCCCACCCTCCCGGCGGACGAACATCCGCCCAAAATCAATGCAGCGATGATCAAAATTTAAACGATCCACCAATTATGTCAAATCATCCTATCAGATTCGCGAATTACTAGGATGATATTGCAATATTAATCTGATCATTGTCAAAAAAAGCAATCCGTCTCCATGCCCGTTTGTCTACCCTCTTTCCAAACACAACAACCTGATGGGTGGAAAGATGAAAAGGATTGGTCTGATCGGCGGCATGAGCTGGGAAAGCACGGCTGTCTATTACCGTCGCGTCAACGAGCAGGTGCGCGAACGGCTCGGAGGGTTAAATTCTGCGGACGTGGTAATGCGTTCTGTCAATTTTCAGGATATCGTAACCCTTCAAAAACTGGGGGCCTGGGAACAGGCGGCAGGCGAATTGAGCAAGGTTGCGAGAGATCTGGAGCAGGCTGGCGCAGACATGATCCTGATCTGCACCAACACGATGCATCTTCTGGCGGACGACGTGCAGAACTCCGTCGATGTGCCGTTGCTGCATATTGCCGACGTGACCGGAGAGGCCGTGACGGCCGCCGGCTGCAAGCGGCCGCTGCTTCTCGCCACGCGTTACACGATGGAACAGGATTTCTACCGTCGCCGGGTGGAAGACAAGTTCGGCCTGGAAGTTCTGATCCCCGATGCGGAAGACCGGCAGGACGTGCACGATATCATCTTTTCCGAATTGTGCTGCGGCGTCGTCAAGAGCGCCTCACATCAGCGCTATCTGGATATCGTCGCCAAGGGCAAGGCGGCCGGTGCCGACAGCGTCATCCTCGGCTGCACCGAGATCGGTCTTCTGGTGAGCGCCGAGGACTTCGACATTCCGACATTCGATTCGACCCTGCTGCATGCGGATGCCGCGGTCGACATATCTCTTGCGGCGGCCAGAACGGCCAAGGCGGAAACAGGGCTGGCAGCGCCGATACACTAACTGGGGGTGTGAAGTCTGCAATGCCTAGGGGAACCCGGACAGGAAAGTAAGGAGACTGACATGCGAGACTTCACACAGACACGCCGTTCGACGCTCAAGATGCTGGCCGCTGGGACCGGCATCTTGGCTGCACCGTCGATCATCCGCCCTGCCATGGCACAGAGCAAGGTGGTCAACATCACCACCTACGACAAGTTCGTGCCGCAGTCCTTCATCGACCAGTTCCAGAAGGACACAGGGATCGAAGTTCGCATCCGCCTCACCGACGACCAGGGCAAGCAGTACAATCTGCTTGCCGCCGAAGGCAACGCGCCGTCCACCGACATCGTCACCGTCACCGGCCACCGCCTGTCGCAGTTCATCACCTCAAACCTGCTCTCCCCGCTCGATACCGGCCGGATCGGCAACTGGAACAAGCTCGCGCCGGCCTATGCCGGCGCGCCGCAGTTGACGATCGACGGCAAGACCTATGGCGTGCCGCTTCTCGCCGGTTTCGAAGGTCTGGTGCGCAACACCGATTACACCAAGGCTTCCGACAGCTGGGAAATCATGTTCGACCCGGAATACAAGGAGCTGACATCTTACATCATCTCCGACTTCCTCTCGATCGTCATGCGCTACCAGGGCAGCGATGGCGACTATGTCACCTATGAAGGCAAGGACGCGATCGCCCAGGAAGCCACCAACAAGGCGCGCGACTACCTGATCTCGCAAAAAGGCCAAGTCCGCAAATATTATGATGCGGGTTCCGAAGTGCAGCAGATGTTCGTCAACGAGGATATCTATGTCGCGCAGGCATGGTCGGGTCCTGCCGCCAAGCTGATCATGGACGGCCACCCGATCGAACTGTCCATCCCGAAGGAAGGCACCTACGGCTTCCTCTACTCGTTCAACGTCGTCAACAACGCGCCGAATGCGGATGCTGCCTACCAGTTCCTCAATGCTATGTTGGCATCGCCGGAAATCGGTGCGGCGATGACGCGCCAGTCCGGCTTTGCCTCCGCCTTTGCCGGTGTAGACACGGTGCTGAACGATCAGGAACGCGCAGCCATGACGCTTCCGGATGAACAGATGCAGCGCATTCAGTTCTTCAGCTCGGTCAACCGCAAGATGAAGAACGACATGATCGACAAGGCTTCGGCCGAAGTTAAGGCCGGCTGAGCCGCCCATCCGTGATGCCGGCGGCCGATTTCCCAACCGGGATCGGCCGCTCGGAACTGCAGTCATAAGCAAAAATACGAATGGGAACGTAATGATGGTCGACAGTAGTATGACCGGGGCAGCGAAAGTGTCTCCAAGGGCTGGCCCATCCTATGCTGGATGGATCGGCAAGCTGGCGAATTCGCCGATTTACGCCGCAACGATCGGCCTTATCGCCAACAGCCGCATCGCCCGCCTCGTGCTGCTTCTGGCAATCCCGCTGGTCTGGATCGTCACGCTCCATATCGGCCCGATCTACCAGATGGCGCGTATCAGCATCATGGACAATTATCCGCCTGCCCCCGGCGGCGCAGTCTACACGCTCGACAATTATCGGCTGTTCTTCCAGGAACCGCTTTATTTCATGCCGTTCCTGCGCAGCATCGTTTTCGCCGTCTGCGTTACCGCCACGACGCTGATCGTCGTTTATCCGGTTGCCTATTACGTGGCGAAGGTCGTCAAGCCGGAAAACCGGACGCGCGCCCTGCTGCTGCTTCTCACGCCCTTCTGGGCCGGTGAGCTGATCCGCACCTTTTCGGTCATCATGTTCCTGGCAAACCGTGGCGCGGTGAACGTCTTCCTGCGCGAGATCGGCTTCATCGATCGCCCGATCATCCTGCTCTATAACTACTTCTCGCTGAGCTTCGGCGTCATCTACCTGATCTCGCTCTTCATGCTCCTGCCGCTCTATTCGGCAATCGAAAAGATCCCGACCTCGCTGGTCGATGCCGCGGCCGATCTCGGGGCGGGACCATGGCAGCGTTTCCGCCGGGTCATCCTGCCCTTGTCGAGAGACGGCATCATTTCCGGCTGCAGCCTCGTCTATCTCACCTCGATCGGTGTTTTTGCCGCCCCGCTTCTTCTGGGCGGACCGAACTCTACGATCTTCCCGGAAATCATCGCCAGCCTGTTCCACGGCTCCAGCGACAAATGGCCGGAAGGCGCCGCCTTCTCCATCCTGATGCTTGCCGTCTCGCTGTCGACCGTTGGTCTATTCATGCGTGTCGTCGGCGGCCGTACCGTCAAGCTGATGTGAGGATCTGACCCATGCGCTCTTATTTTTCCGACTTCCCAAAAACCGCGCTTCAGGCCTCCTACTGGCTGTTCGTCATCTACCTGCTTCTGCCGCTGGCGCTGATGATGGCGATCTCCTTCAAGGACGCCAATTTCGTCGCCTTCCCGATCGATAAATGGACGCTCAAGTGGTACGCGCAGGTGCTGCAGGACAAGCAGTTTCTCGAAGCCTGCCTCTATTCGATCTTCATCGCCCTGATGACGACGCTGTTTGCGACGATCGTCGGTGTGTGGATCGCGCTCCTGATCACCACCGAAGGCATGATCGCCCGTTCCGTGATCTTCGCGCTCGCCTGTCTTCCGGCGGTCGTGCCGGGCCTGATCAATGCCATTTCGATGCGTATCTTCATCCGCGTTCTGGATATTCCTACCGGCACCGGCGCGATCATTCTCGGCCATACCGTCCACGCCGTGCCCTTCGTCGTCATCATGGTTTTGACTCGTCTACGCTCGATGCCGAACAATCTCGTCGATGCGGCTCGCGATCTCGGCGCCGACAGTTTTGTCGCCTTCATGCGTGTGACGCTGCCTTATCTGGCTCCTGCGCTTGCCGGCGGCATGGTCTTCTGCGTGCTGACCAGTATCGACGACTTCGTCCGCACCTTCTTCCTGGGCGGTTACCAGACCACCCTTCCCATGCTGATCTTCGCCAAGGTGCAAGGCGGCATGTCACCCGAAATCAACGCCATGGCGACCCTCGTGCTGATCGTAACCGCAGCCGTCGGGCTTTATGCCGAACATCTCACCCGCCGTTCGAGGACCAGATAACCATGCAGCCCGTTGTCCATTTCCGTAACGTCAACAAATATTACGGCTCCTCGCTCGCCGTCGACAATCTCGATCTCGCCATCGAACCCGGCCAGTTCGTAACTCTTCTCGGCCCCTCCGGCTGCGGCAAGTCGACGACGCTGCGTATGCTCGGCGGCTTCGAGACACCGACCTCCGGCGAAATTTTCCTCGACGGCCAGGAGATCAGCCAGCTTCCGCCCAACAAGCGCAACGTCAATATCGTCTTCCAGGACTATGCGCTCTTTCCGCACCTGAACGTCCGCCGCAACGTCGCCTTCGGCCTTGAACTGAAGGGTATGGCGTCGGATGCGATCCACAAGCGCACGATGGAGCTCCTGTCGCTGGTCAAGCTTACCGATTTCGCCGAACGCATGCCGGGCCAGCTTTCCGGCGGCCAGCGCCAGCGTGTCGCGCTTATGCGTGCGCTTGCCCCCAATCCGAACGTGCTTCTGCTCGACGAGCCGCTTTCCGCACTTGACGCAAAATTGCGCCAGCAGATGCAGATCGAGCTGAAATCCATCCAGAAGACCACCGGTAAGACCTTCATCTTCGTCACTCACGACCAGGAAGAAGCGCTCACCATGTCGGATGTCGTCGTCGTCATGAATGCCGGCCGCATCGAGCAGATGGGTGATCCCCATACGCTTTACGCCAAGCCGCGCAGCCGTTTCGTCGCCAACTTCATCGGCGAGACGAACTTCATCGAAGGCAAGCTGAAGGCTGTCGATGGCGGTCTGGCTGCAATCGAATGGAACGGCAGTGTTGTGCATGCGAACCTCAACGGCCACAGCCCAGCCGTCGGCAGCACGGTCGCTGCTGCGCTGCGCCCGGAATCGATCTCCGTGCTCTCCGAAAAGCCGGCAAACACGATTGCCGTCTCGGGCCGCATCACCCAGAGCATCTTCAAGGGCGATCACACGTCGCTGACGGTCGATCTTCCCGGCGGCCAATCCGTTGTCGCCCAGCTCGATCCGGTGGCGCTTTCCGCCGTGACTGGCGATGACGTCTGGCTGACATGGCGCGAAAGCGACGCCGTGGTGCTGGCCGACTGACCATCCCGCCGGTCTTCCCGGCATCTTGCCCGGCCGTGTCATGCGGCCGGGACCATGGAAGATTTGAACAGAACAGGACCTGACCCATGAGTCCCGAACCGATCCGCAGTTTCAACGATCCCAAGCTTGCCGAACTGAACGCCCGCGTTGCGCAGGACCTCGAATATCTAAATTACCCGCCCGCCAACTGGTCTCCCGCTTCGGCCAAGGTCGATGGCAAGCCGGTCAGCGACGTGGTCATCATCGGCGCGGGCATGTGCGGTCTTGTCGGCTGGTTCGCGCTGTCCCGCGTCGGTATCCGCAATGTCAGGATCATCGACAAGGCGCCGAAGGGCCGCGAAGGCCCGTGGAAGACCTTCGCTCGCATGGAAACCCTGCGCTCGCCGAAAACTCTGCTCGGCCCGGCAGCCGGCATGGCGTCGCTGACTTTCCGCGCCTGGTACACGGCGCTTTTCGGCATTGCCAAGTGGGACGAGCTTTACCGTATTCCCCGCCCGATGTGGATGGACTATCTCGACTGGTACCGCGACGTTCTCTCCATCCCGGTCGAAAACGGTATCAACGTCACGCGCATCATCCCGCGCGAGGACGGGCTGCTTGAGCTTGAAATCGCCGGCGGCGCGGAGGAACCGATCCTCACCCGCAAGCTCGTCATGGCAACCGGCCGAGATGGTCTGGGAGCCGCCGAAATTCCCGGTTTCGTCGAGGGCATGCAGCGCGGCAAGAGCTGGGCGCATTCGGCCGATGAGGTCGATTTCACCGCTCTCAAGGGCAAGCGCGTCGTCGTCATCGGCGTCGGTGCCTCCGCCGTTGATAATGCGGCGGAAGCACTTGAAGCCGGTGCCGGTGAAGTCCGTCTTCTGGCCCGCCGCAAGAAGATGCCGACCATCAACAAGCTGATGGGCATCGGCTCCTACGGCGTCACGGCCGGTTTCCCGAAGATCGATCCGAAATGGCGCTGGCGCCTGATGGATTATTCGACGCGGCAGCAGACCCCGGCCCCGCACGGTTCGACCTTGCGCGTCAGCCGCCATGCCAATGCCTTCTTCCATTTCGATTGCGGCATCGCCTCGATGAAGGAAGAGGGTAGCGAAGTGGTCATCACCACCACCAACGGCCGTATCTTCCGCACCGATTTCGTCATCCTCGGCACCGGCTTCACCGTCGATCCGCTGGCCCGCAGCGAGCTTGAACCCTACAAGGATCAGATCGCCTGCTGGGAAGACCGCATCACGCCGCCGGCTGACGAGAAAAACCCGAGCCTTGGCCGTTTCCCTTGGCTGGAGGACGATTTTTCCTTCACCGAAAAGACGCCGGGCAAGGCACCCTGGCTCAAGAATATCCACTGCTTCAACTACGGCGCGACGATGAGCCTCGGCAAGGTCAGCGGCGATATCCCGGCGATCAGCGAAGGCGCGCAATGGCTTGCCCGCGGGGTTTCCGCCGGCCTGTTCATCGAGGATATCGACTACCACTGGGAAGCCCTGCTGGCTTACGAAAAGCCGGAACTCGACGGCTCCGAATGGGTCGATGCCGACGCCGATCTCCCCGAACAGAAGACAGCTTGAGGATTTTTATGCGCAAGACAGTCTATTATTACCACGCCCTCAGTTCGCCGTGGGCCTATCTCGGCTGGCCGCAGTTCAAGGCGCTGATCGAAAAGCACGATCTCGACGTCGTCGTGCGCCCGACCCGTATCGTCACGGAAAACGGCGGCGTGCCCTTGCGTTCGCGCCCACAGCCGCGTCAGGATTATCACGCGGTCGAACTCGATCGCTGGCGCAAGCGGCTCAACATGCCGCTGGTGCTGAAACCCAAACATTACCCGACCAATAACGAGTTTTCCGCCCGCATGGTGATTGCCGCCGACAGGCTCGGCCTGCCGGCGCTCGATCTCAGCCACGCACTGCTTCACGCTCTCTGGAGCGAGGAACTGGACGTGACCCAGCCGGATGTGCGCATCGATGTCGCCAACCGCCTCGGCCTCGACGGCGCAAAACTGCAGGCGATGGAAGATCAGCCGGAGATCATGCAGGCCTGGCTCGACAGCCACGAAGAAGCCGGCAAGCGCGGCGTCTTCGGTACGCCGACCTGGGTCTACAAGGACGTCCTCTATTGGGGTCAGGACCGGCTGGACTTTCTCGACGAAGCCCTTTCGCAAGATTGAGGAATAAAATCATATGACGACCGAAACGACTGTCGATGTGATCGACAAGGTACTGGGCCTTGGCCCCACCTCGCCGCTGCTTGCTCTGCGTGAACAGCGCGCCAAGCTGAAGCATCTTACCCAGACAAGCTATGTCGCGGCCCTCCACCCGGCCGATCCGCGCAATTTCTCCTATGCGGAACGCGCCACGCTCGCCGCCCGCATGGCGGCGCTCTGGAGCTCGCAGGAGCTTCAGGCGCATTACCGCGATCTGGCCACGGCGGAAGGCGCAAGCGGCGATGTCCTCTCGATTGCCGATCCCGCATGGACGCCGGCAGACGAGGCAAGCCGCCTTTCCGTCATCCTGCGCCATGTCGATCTGGTGACGAAAAACCCGAAAGCGGCAACCCGCGAAAATATCGAAAAGCTCTATGCCGCAGGTCTCGACGATCGAGATATCGTCACGCTCGCCGGCATCATCGCTTTCGTCAATTACCAGGTCCTGGTCGTCGCCGGCCTGAAGATGCTGAGGGACAACTGACATGTCTGACGCGGTTCATGAATTCACCCTCGATGCACTCGAATGGCATCCTTACGTCCAGCCGGTCGATCTGCAGAAGGCGACGCCCGAACAGCTCGACGCGCTGAAGGTCACGCCGTCCAACACCAAGGTTTCCGCCTATGTGCTGGTTCTGGCGCAGGAAACCGAAATGCTGGCCGAGCGCTCGCCGCTGTTCAACGACATCATGTATAGCGATGGCGGCCTGTCGCGTGGCGGCCGCGAGCTCGGCGCGCTTGCCGCCTCCTTCGTCAACCACTGCATCTATTGCGCTCAGGTTCACGCCAACCGGTTCATCCAGCTGGAAAAGCGCCCGGAAGTGGTCGACGAGATCTACACTAACGGTCTCGACGCCGATCTTGGCGAATACGATCAGGCGCTGTTCAATTTCGGCGTCGATCTGACCGCCCATCCGGATAATGTCGGGGTCTACCAGTTCTACCACTTGCGCGAAACCGGCCTGAGTGATCTGGAAATCCTCGACCTTATCCATTCCGTGGCGATCTTCGGCTGGGCCAACCGGCTGATGCACACGCTCGGAGAACCGCACCGGAAAGACTAAGTGGCAACCGCGACAAGCGCAGACACCGCCCCCTCATTCGAGGTAACCCATCGCGAAGTGCTGCGCATCGCGATCCCGATGATGATCGCCCATTTCTCGACCCCGCTCGTCAGCCTCGTGGCGACGGGCGTGATCGGGCAATTGGGGCAGGAGGCGCTGATCGGCGGCGTCGCGCTCGCCGCCGTCATTTTCGACGTGCTGTTCGTCACCTTCAATTTCCTGCGCGGTGCGACGACCGGTTTCACCGCCCAGGCTTTTGGCGCAGGTGATCGCCGTTACGAGCAGCGCATGCTTCTCGGCGGCCTGACCATTTCCATGGTCGCCGGCCTCGTGATCTTGCTTCTTCACGTCCCGATCGGCAATCTCGGCCTCACCGTGCTCGGCGCAGACGGTGCGGTGGCCGAAGCGGCAAAAATCTATTTCTCATGGCGCGTCTGGTCTGCACCCTTCGTGCTCTTCAATTTCGTCGCCTTCGGCTGGATCATCGGCCGCGGCGATGCGCTCACAGCAATGCTGCTGCAAGGCCTGTTGAACGGCCTCAATCTGGGCTTGAGCATCTGGTGGGTGCTCGGTCTCGACGGCGGCGTGGCGGGCCTCGCGATCGCCAGCCTCGTCTCTGAGATCGTCACAGCACTTGCCGGTGCTGCCATCATCCTCTGTCGCACCGACAAGGCAAGCTGGAACTGGCCGGACCTGAAAAGTCTGCGACGGCTTTTCTCGGTCAATGGCGACATGATGATCCGCTCGTTTGCGCTTCTGATCGGGCTTTCCTTCTTCACCCGCCAGAGCGGCGAGCTCGGCATCGATATCCTTGCCGCCAACACGATCCTGCTGCGCTTCTATTTCTTCGGCGTCGCCTTCCTCGATGGCATCGCCACTGCCGCCGAGCAGCTGGCCGGTCGCGCCGTCGGTGCCCGAAACCGCCTCGCCTTCGACCGGATGATCAAGCTCACCACGCTCTGGGCTTTGGTCTTCGGGGCGCTCGTGGCGCTCTCCTTCATGGCCGGTGGCTGGTGGGTCATCGATCTGGCATCGCCCAACGCAACGGTCGAGCTTCTGGCCCAAGGTTTCCTGCCCTATGCGGCGATCATGCCGCTGGTCGGAGCCATCGCCTTCCAGATGGACGGGGTCTATATCGGCGCGACATGGTCGCGCGAGATGCGCAATCTGATGCTCTTGTCGCTCGCCACCTATTTCGCCGCCTGGGCCGTGCTGCAGCCGCTGTTCGGCAATCACGGCCTGTGGATCGCACTGCTTCTCTTCCAGAGCGCCCGCAGCATCGCCTTCCGGCTGATGCTGCCGAAGCTGACGGCAAGAACGCTCGGCTGAAAATCGCGCCTCACGGCACCGGCGATCAAGCCTGCTTCGCCGACGCTTGTGCTTCCGAAATCTCGTGATCCAGCACGCCCTGGATCATCTCGTCGGTCACCCGTATCTCCGCCCCGATGGGAGACATCGCCGTAGCCGGCGCGAACGGCGCAACCTGTGTGGCTTCCGGTCGCGCACCACGCCGCCAGAGGAAGAGCACCACCATCAGCACGTTGAGAACGGCCAGCGACCAGAACAATCCGGCCGGACCGAATTCCGTCATTGCGGCAGAAATCGAGATCGGGCTTATCGCAGAGCCTAGCGAATTGACCAGAAGCATCCCCTGCACCATCGGCACGAGGGAATCTGCGGAGGCACGGTCAGCGGAGAAACTGATAGCCACCGGATAGATTGCAAAAATGCCGCCGCCCAGCAGGAAGAGGGTAATCATCAGCGTGGTCGCATTCTGCGGCACCAGTAGAATGACTGCGCAGAGCAGCAGGCAGGCGAAGGCCAGCGTGATCAGCACCACACGCCGGTCCTGCTTGTCCGACCAGCGTCCCACCGGATATTGCAGCACCATCGCACCGAGAATAACGCAAGCCATCATCATCCCGATCTCATCCACCGGCATGCCGATCGTCTGCAGATAGAGCGGAAAGAGCGTGTAGACTGCGGCAATCGCGATACCGGAACCGAAACAGCCGATCACGCCGCTCGGCGACATCTTGAAGAGCTGTAGCGGCTTGAGTGCCTCCACCCGGTCCATCATCGGCATCTCGCGCGGCAGGATGACGATCGGAAGAACCGACAGCGATGCCAGCATGGCAGCTGCGATGAACGGCGCGAATTCTCCCATGCCGCTGACGGTTCCGAGAAGTGCCTGCCCGAGCGCACCCGCGCCGTAGAATGCAATCATATAGAGCGCCAGAAACCGGCCGCGCACCGTCTGGTCCGCGGCTAGCAGCAGCCAGCTTTCGATGACCAGAAAAACACCGACCGTCGTCCAGCCATAGATCAGCCTGACGAAAATCCACAGCATCCAGTCTGCCGACAGAACCTGCATGAGAATGCTGACCACACCGAGCGAGGCGAAACTTGCATAGGCGCGGATATGGCCGATCCGCACGATCAGCCGGTCATGGAACATCGCCCCGAGCGTCAACCCGACAAAATAAGCGGAGGAGACGATGCCGATCATCGTCGGCGAAGCGCCGGCCGCATCGAGCCGCAGGGTGGTCAGCGAGGACAAGAAACTGTTGCCGACGCTCAGGATGAACAGGCCGAGAAGCGGCGCAAGCACCGTCGCCAGGGTTTGCCTAGACATGAAGGTCTCGTGTTTATGGTTTTTGAAAATGGCGATGCCTCATTCCGGCATTTCGCCTCGCCGTGGCGGCACTACGACCGCAAGGATTATGCCGCGTGATCGATACGGATCGTCGACGCCATGGTGCTCAACTTCTTACACGGAAAACAACCCGGGAATGCTTGGGACAGGCAGTGGTCGGCGCCCATCTCCAATGTTCAAAATTCGACATCTCTCTCGTCTGATCGCGACAAGAGTTCATGCCTAAAAGCGGCATCATGATGTCGCAAATACATCAATCTGCAAATGCTTGAATTTGGGTTGCAATCAGTCGCCGAGAAGCTGGCGGTCGTCCCCGTCACGGTTGCGCACCAGTTCCTCCTTGATGGCGCGCAGCGATTTCAGCGCTTTTGCCCGATCGGCATAGGCGACCATGTTCGCGAGAATGTCGATCGCCGCCAGATAGGCGTAACGGGTCGAGGTCGGCCGAAAGATGTTCTTGCCCTCGGGCATCTCGATCGCGATTACCACATCCGCCGCCTCTGCCACCGGCGAACCGCTCTGCGTCATCACGATCGTCGGGATGGCCCGCTCGCGCAACAATTTGAGGCAATGAACAAGCCCCATGTCGCGGCCGGTAAAAGACGAGCCAAAGACCACCGTGCCCGGCTGGGCGGCTGCCGAGATCATCAGGTTCATGCCGTGGTCGCTGGATGCATTGATCCGGCAGCTCAGACGAAACAGTCGGTTATGCAGTTCGTTGACGATCATCGCCGAGTTTCCGCTGGCGCCGAAAGCCTGAATGAATTCGGCAGCCCTGAGCATCTGCGCGGCCTTTTCGATAGCCTTGAGATCAAGCTGGCGATGCACCTCGAACAGCGCATTCTGCGCTTTCGACACGATATCCTGCGCCACTTCCTCGGCCGTCGCGGTCGGTGCTTCCGGCGTCAGGTAACGAAGGCCGACATAGGCGAGCTTCGCCAGTTGCACCTTGAAATCTGAATACCCCTGGCAACCGAGCCGGCGGCAGAAGCGTGTCACCGTCGGCGGCGACACGCCGGCCTTTTCCGCCACTTCGATGATCGATGCGTTGACGACGAAATCGACATTTTCCAGCGCGAACTGGGCGAGCTTCGCCTCGAGCCCGGAAAGCCGGCCATCCTGATCGGAAAGGGCATGAAACAGGTCCACTCGGTCTTCCCTTCAGATTGGTCGCAGAAAAAAATGCCTGCACCTGTGAAAATGAATTTCACTGTTCTCGTATTTGATAGCATAATGCTGGCCAGCATCAACGAAACTTGGCCGCTCCAAGAAAATAAAAGCAACCCTCCCTGCGTCGATGCCGCTTCAGGCACGGTCGCTTCATCCCGATGAGGTCTCTTCCATGAATTATCCCTGGCCCGAACCCGGCACGCCGCTCGATGAGGTTGCAACCCCTATGCCGGTCATCGATGAGGCGCGGCTTGCCGCCAATATCGCCCGCGTACAGGCCTATTGCGAAAGCCATGGCAAGGCGTTCCGCCCGCATATCAAGACCCACAAGATCGCAGCCGTCGCCCGCCAGCAGGTGGAAGCCGGTGCCGTCGGCCTCAATTGCCAGAAGGTCACCGAGGCGGAAGTATTTGCCGATGCCGGTTTCGACGACATCCTGATCACCTACAACATTCTCGGCGCAGCAAAGCTTGCCCGCCTCAAGGCGCTCAATGCCCGTGTGGCGAAACTCGCCGTCGTTGCCGACAGCGACACCACGGTCGCAGGCCTCGCTGCCACGTTCGATGCCGACAAGCCGCTGACCGTGCTGATCGAGTGCGATACCGGCGCAAAGCGCTGCGGCGTCCAGTCGCCGGAAGCGGCCGTCGCGCTTGCCGAAAAGATCGCCGCGGCCCCGGGCCTCCGCTTCGGCGGCATCATGACTTACCCAGCCACCGGTGGTGCGGAACAGGTCGAGGCCTTCATGTCGAAGACCATGGCGTTGCTCTCTGCCAAGGGCATCGATTGCCCGGTCCGCTCCAGCGGCGGTTCGCCGGACCTGTTCTTCGCTCATCTCGTGCCATCGGCCACCGAACATCGCGCCGGCACCTATGTCTATAACGATCGCAGCATGGTCCGCGCCGGCCATTGCAGCAATGACGATCTCGCCATGCATATCCTCGCGACCGTCGTCTCTCGCCCGGCGCCTGATCGCGCCGTGCTCGACAGCGGCTCCAAGGCGCTGACATCGGACCTGCTCGGCTTTTCCGATTACGGTTCGGTCGCTGGCTACGAAGGCGCAAAGGTCGTTTCGCTTTCGGAAGAACATGCCGTAGTCGACATTTCCGCCTGCACTACGCCCTTCCCGGAAATCGGCTCGCAGGTGAAGGTCGTGCCGAACCACACCTGTGTCGTTACCAATCTCTTCGACCGCATGGTCTTCCATAAGGACGGCGTGGTCACGCGGGTTGAAAATGTCGATGCGCGTGGAACGGTCTGGTAAGGTCCGGCCGTGAAAATTTTTCTCGCGTCGAACCGATGAGCAGCGACCCTGCTGCCGCGGATCGAGCAAGAGGATGAAAATCGGGCGCCTGTCGAGGGCGCCCTTTTTCATGGCGGATTTTCCCGCCGCTACTGCTTGCCGCTGCTTGCAGCAACGGAAAGCATTGATTCAGAAATGATTTGCGGTTGCGGCAATGGACGCGCTGGCATCCGCCAACTCCAGTCGCCATGAAAATTTTTCGCGAATTTCACGTTTAAGAAAATAAATTACACAAAATCGTACCAAATCTGAAAATCCATTGACTTGGCTTTGATTTGGCGCATTATGAAGAAAATAAATTACACCGAAACGGTGAGCGGGCGAACTGAGGAAATGGGAAATCGGATGATCCGAGAGCGCCAGAACTGTCCTTGAGGGACAGCCATACGAGCGGCTCCGGCAGACTTCAAAACAACACAACATGGCAACGGTTACGGGCCTCGCTTGCGTCGGCTCGCAGGCCGAAGTGTATTCGGATTTAAGACATGCGCATCTTCACCGCCTCGCTGGCGACAGAGACGAACACTTTTTCTCCCGTGCCGACGGATATGAACGCCTTCAAGGCGGCGTTTTATGCCGGGCCGGGCGAACATCCCGATACGCCGACCTTGTGCTCCTCCGTCGTGCCGATCCTGCGCCGTCGCGGCAGGGAAGAAGGTTTCACTGTCATCGAAGGCACGTCCTGCTGGGCGGAGCCTGCCGGTCTCATCCAGCGCCAGACCTATGAGACCCTGCGTGACCAGATCCTTGCCGAACTGAAAGCCGCCCTGCCGGCCGATGGCGTAGTTCTCGGCCTCCACGGTGCGATGGCCGCGCAAGGCTATGACGATCCCGAGGGCGATCTTCTTTCCCGCGTCCGCGAAATGGTCGGGCCGGACGTGCTGATCGCCGCCGAGTTCGACCCGCACAGCCATCTGACGGCGCTCCGCGTCGCCAATCTGAACATCATGGCCGCCTTCCTCGAATTCCCCCACACGGATTTCGAGCAGCGCGGCGAGCATGTCGTTGAGCTGGCGTTGAAGGCGCTGCGTGGCGAGATAAAGCCGGTCATCTCCACCTTCGACTGCCGGATGATCACCATCTTCCCCACCAGCCGCGAGCCGATGCGCTCCTTCGTCGATCGCATGCAGGCGATGGAAGGTAAGGACGGCATCCTGTCGGCCTCCGTCATCCACGGCTTCATGGCCGGTGACCTGCCCGACATGGGCACCCGCATCGTCGTTGTCACCGACAATGACAAGGCAAAGGGCGACGCGCTGGCCGCAAAGCTCGGCCGCGAGCTTTACAGCCTGCGCAAGACCACCGCGATGCCGATGTTCGATACGGAAGCAGGTCTCGACCAGGCCATCGCCATCCGCGCCGCGCATCCTGAGAAACCGGTCACCATCGCCGATGTCTGGGACAATCCCGGCGGCGGCGTGGCCGGCGACGCGACCTATATCCTGCGCCGGATGATGGAACGCGGCATGGACGATTTTGCCGTCGCCACGATCTGGGATCCGATCGCCGTTACCTTCTGCCATGCGGCCGGCGAAGGCGCGGAACTGTCCTTGCGCGTCGGCGGCAAGTCGAGCCCCGAGGGCGGCGATCCGCTGGATCTGCGCGTCACCGTGCGGAAGGTGTTCGATGCCGGCTGGCAGAGCTTTCGCAATTCGCGCGTCACGCTCGGCAGCACTGCGGTCATCCGTCCGGTCGGCAGCAATATCGACATCGTGCTGATCACCAGCCGCACCCAGACCTACGAGCCGGATATCTTTGCCAATCAGGGCATCGATTTCGCCTCGAAATCCTACATGCTCATCAAGTCTACCAACCATTTCTACGCGGGCTTCCAGCCGGTCTCGTCCGAGATCGTCTATATCGCCGCGCCGACCTCCTATCCGACCAATCCGGCAACGACGCCCTATCGCAAGGCGAGCCTTAAGCTCTGGCCGCGCGTGGCCGATCCGCTGGGTCTGGATGCCTGAAACCGCGACCGGACAGGAAAGCCGGGCGCAAAACTGAAAGCAACAAGGGGATGACCATGAAAAAGAGTGCACTTGTTCTGATGACGCTGGCGGCCTTGGCCGGCACCAGCAGCCTTGCAATGGCGCAGGCGAGCAACGGTATTCTGAC
Source organism: Neorhizobium sp. UBA3556 (assembly GCA_002376235.1). Classification (GTDB taxonomy): domain Bacteria; phylum Pseudomonadota; class Alphaproteobacteria; order Rhizobiales; family Rhizobiaceae; genus Neorhizobium. The sequence continues at coordinate 244,329 of DFNX01000010.1, forward strand.
CGTGGCGACGATCGGTGAACCGCCGACGCTCGACGTCATGCAGACCGCGACCGATATCGTGCTGACCATCGACCAGCACATTTTCGAAACGCTCTACACCTATGACGCCGAATGGAAGTCCGTGCCGCTTCTCGCAGCAGGCCAGCCGAAGATTTCCGAGGACGGCCTCACCTACACGATCCCGTTGCGCGAAGGCGTAAAGTTCCATGACGGCAGCGATTTCGATGCCAAGGACGTCACCGCCTCGCTGAAGCGCTGGATGGCGGTCAACTCCAAGGGCAAGCAGGTTGCAGCAATCGTCGAAAGCCTGACGGAAGAGGGCGATCATGCCGTCGTCTTCAAGCTGAAGTCGCGTTATGCGCCGCTGCTCGCCACGCTCTCCCAGGCTTCCGTCATACTTCCGTCGGAAAAGATCGCCGACACGCTGACCGAATTCGTCGGCACCGGCCCCTATGCGCTCAAGGAGCGTAAGCCCGACCAGTATACCCAGCTCGTCCGTTTCGACGGCTACAAGTCGCCTGAAGGCGAGCCGAGCAACTATGCCGGCAAGCGCGAAGCGATCGCCAAGGAAATCCGTTTCGTTCCGGTTCCCGATGCCAATACCCGCGTCGAAGGCCTGATCTCCGGCCAGTTCGATTATGCGGATTCGCTGCCGGTCAGCGCCTTCGAGCGTGTCGAAGCCAGCAGCAATGCCAAGCCCGTCATCTTCCGCGATGCCGGCTGGGCCTCGATGAACATGAACATGAAGGAAGGCATTCTCGCCAAGAAGGAACTGCGTCAGGCGGTTCAGGTTGCGCTGAACCCGAACGACATGATGATGGCCGCCTTCTCCGATACCCGCTTCTTCAGCGTCGATGCCTCGATCTTCCCGGAAGGCTCCTTCTGGCACACGGAAGCCGGTGTCGCCCGTTACGGCGACGGCAATCCGGAAGAGGCCGCCAAGCTGCTCGAAGCAGGTGGTTACGATGGAACCCCGATCCGTCTTCTGACCAGCCGCCAGTACGAGTTCCACTACAAGATCGGCGAAGTCGCCAAGGCCTATCTCGAAGCCGCCGGCTTCAAGGTCGATCTGCAGGTGGTCGACTGGGCAACGCTGACGACCCGCCGCGCGGACTCGAAGCAGTGGGACATCTTTATCACTCATTCCAACTTCCCGGGCGACCCAACGACCATCAACACGATCACCGATACCTATCCGGGCTGGTACGTGTCCGAGCAGAAGGCCAAGGCCGTCGCCACTTACATGGACGCCACCACCGACGATGCCAAGAAGGCAGCATGGGACGGCATCCAGACGGTCATCTATGATGATGCACCGCTCTACAAGGTCGGCAACTTCAATGCGGTTTCCGGTGTCGCCAACGGCGTTTCCGGTTACGAGCCGACCTACTGGCCGCATTTCTGGAACGTGACCCCGAAGAAGTAAGCTGAAAGCAATTCCAGCAGAAGTGGCAACCGCTTCTGCTGGAATTATCGAGAAACTGAGGACTGACAATGGCAAGGATCGCACAGGCGCTGCTGAAACGATTGGGGGGCATGGCAATCGTGCTCGCCCTCGTCGTGACGGTGGTCTTCATCATCGTCCGCGTCACACCCGGCGATCCTGCCGCCGTCATGCTGGGGTCGGATGCGACCCCGGAAGACATCGCGCAATTGCGCACCAAGATGGGGCTCGATGCGCCGCTTCTCCTGCAATATGGCCAGTTCGTTCTGGGCATTCTGCAGGGCGATCTCGGCCAGTCGATCTTCCTGAACCAGCCGGTCACGACGGCACTTGCCGCGCGTGCCGAGCCGACCTTCTTCCTCACCCTCTTCTCGATCCTGATCGCGGTCGCGATCGCGCTTCCGGTCGGCATCCTGTCGGCCGTCAAGCGCGGCACGATCTTCGACCAGATCGTCGTAACGCTCACCATGGTCGCCGCCAGCGTTCCGAGCTTCTGGCTCGGCCTGATCCTGATCCAGGTATTCGCCGTCAGCCAGGGCTGGTTCCCTGCCTCCGGTTACGGCGGGCCCGAAACGCCATTCCTCGAACGCCTGCATCATCTCGTGCTGCCGGCCGTGGCACTCGGTGTCGTCAATTCGGCGCTGATCACCCGCTTCACTCGCGCCGCCATGCTCGATGTTCTGGGCGATGACTATGTCCGCACCGCCCGTGCCAAGGGTGCCGGTGAAGGCCGTGTCATCCTCAAGCACGCCCTGAAGAACGCGATGATCCCGATCATCACCGTCATCGGCCTCTCCATCGCCATGCTGGTCGCCGGTGCCGTCGTTACCGAAACCGTCTTCGGCCTGCCGGGCGTCGGCAATCTCGTCGTCTCGGCCGTTCTCCGCCGCGATTATCCGGTCATTCAGGGCGCGCTGCTCGTCGTTGCCGCCATCTATGTCCTCATCAACTTCATCGTCGACATGCTCTATATTCTCGTTGATCCCAGGGTGCGCCTATGACCACGATGGCCTCCCTCTCCATGCCCTTCGCATCCGGCCTGCGCCGCCTGTTCGGCAACCGCGCAATGCTCTTCGGTGCCATCATCCTCGCGATCGTCATTCTGGCCGCGATCCTTGCCCCCTGGATCGCGCCCTATGCGCCGAACAAGCTGTCGATCATCAACAAGCTGAAACCGCCGTCGATGACGAACTTCTTCGGCACCGATGAATTCGGCCGCGACATCTTCTCCCGCGCCATCTTCGCCGGTCGAATCTCGCTGCTGGTCAGCCTCGGCGTCGTCGTCATCTCCACCGTGCTGGGCGTCATCCTCGGTGTCGCCGCTGGCTTCTTCCGCAGCCTCGATGCGCCGATCTCGCGCCTGCTCGATGCGATGATGTCCTTCCCCGACATCCTTCTCGCCATCGCGCTGGTCGCCGCCCTCGGCCCGTCGTTGACGACCGTCATCCTCGCGCTCGGCATCACCTATGCACCCCGTCTCGCCCGTATCGTCCGCGGCTCGACGCTGGTCCTGCGCGAACTGCCCTATATCGAGGCCGCCGTCGCCATGGGCCTGCCGACCTGGCAGATCCTTGCCCGCCACGTGCTGCTCAACCTCGCCTCCCCCATCCTCGTGCAGGCGACCTTCGTCTTCGCCTCTGCGATGCTCGCCGAAGCAAGCCTCTCCTTCCTCGGCGTCGGCGTTTCCACCGACATGCCGACTTGGGGCACGATGCTGGCATCCGGCCGCGAATACATGAACAACGCCCCGTGGCTGATGGTATTTCCGGGGCTGGCCATCGTCTTCTCGGTTCTCTCCCTGCAATTGCTGGGCGACGGCCTGCGCGATCTCGTCGATCCGCGTCTCGCCAAGGAAAGCTGATCATGACCGACACAATCACGAAAAAGCCGGTGCTCTCGGTCGAGAACCTGACGACCTCGTTCAAGACGCAAGAGGGTTGGAAAGCCGTCATCCGCAATATCAGCCTGCATGTCGATGCCGGCGAGACGGTCGCCATCGTCGGTGAATCCGGCTCGGGCAAAAGCGTCACGGCGCTCTCGACCATGCGACTTCTGCCCGCCGGCCGCTCGCGCTCCGAAGGCCGCATCCTGCTCGACGGCACGGACCTCCTGAAGGTCAGCGAAGCCGAGATGCGCAAGGTGCGCGGCGGTTCGATCGGCATGATCTTTCAGGAGCCGATGACCTCGCTCAACCCGGTCTTCACCATCGGCAACCAGATCGCAGAGGCACTCGTCCTGCATCGCGGCCTGTCGTGGAAAGAGGCCGAGGCAGAAACGCTGCGGCTGATGGAACGCGTCCGTATTCCGGCCGCGAAGACCCGTCTTCACGAATATCCGCACAAATTCTCCGGCGGTATGCGCCAGCGCGTAATGATCGCCATGGCGCTTGCCTGCCGCCCGAAACTCCTGATCGCCGACGAGCCGACGACCGCGCTCGACGTGACGATCCAAGCCGAAATCCTCCACCTGCTGCGCGAGCTGCAGCGGGAGGAAAACATGGGCGTGCTGTTCATCACCCATGACATGGGCGTAGTCGCCGAAATCGCCGACCGTACCGTGGTGATGTTCCGCGGCGACATGGTCGAGACCGGCAAGACCGAGGAAATTTTTGCGACCCCGACCGCCACCTATACAAAGTCGCTGCTCGCCTCGATCCCGCGTCTCGGCACGATGGGGGCCTCCGTCGCGCCAAAACGTTTCCCGGAAGTCGATGCCTCGACCGGCACCGCCACCGATGGCCGCGAGATGAATCCGGTCGCCCAGACCGTTCAGCCAATCCTCAAGGTAGACAATCTCGCCGTCCGCTTCGACCTGCCGAACGGCCGCGTCCACGCGGTGGAAGACGTTTCCTTCGACCTGCGCCCTGGCGAAACCCTGTCTTTGGTCGGAGAATCCGGCTGCGGCAAATCCACGACCGGCCGCGCCATCATCCGCCTTCTCAACCCGTCTGCCGGTTCGATCGTCATCGACGGACAGGACGTGACGAAGGCCGGTACGCGCGAATTGCGCACGATGCGCCGCACTTCGCAGATGATCTTTCAGGATCCCTTCGCCTCGCTCAACCCGCGCATCACTGTCGGCTCCGCGATTGCCGAACCGATCCTTGCTCACGGCCTGATGGGCAAAAAGGACGCCAAGGCCCGCGTGGCGGAGCTGCTGGAACAGGTCGGCCTGTCCGCCGCCATGGCCGATCGCCACCCGCACGAGTTCTCCGGCGGCCAGCGCCAGCGCATCTCGATTGCCCGCGCATTGGCCCTAGACCCGAAATTCATCGTCGCCGACGAGGCGGTTTCCGCACTCGACGTCTCGGTCAAGGCACAGGTCTCCAACCTTTTGCTCGACCTGCAGGAAAAGCGCGGCCTCGCCTATCTGTTCATCAGCCATGACATGGCCGTGGTCGAGCGCATGAGCCACCGCGTCGCGGTGATGTTCTTAGGCGAAATCGTCGAAATCGGCCCGCGCGCCGCGATCTTCGACAATCCGCAGCATGCCTACACGCAGCGCCTGATCTCGGCCGTGCCGATCCCCGATCCGTCGCGCCGCGGCCAGACACCGCCACCCTTGACCGAAGAAATCAAAAGTCCGGTCCGGCCCTTCGATTACGTCGCCCCGAAACGCACATACCGCGAAGTTTCACCGGGCCATTTCGTGCAGGACGTGGCATAAGCCGCCCTGCACTCCCATACTGGAATAGAAAGACGAATTCATGAGCAGCAAGAAACTCATCCGTTACGATGTCGCTGACGCCCAGGCCGGCGGCCAGCGCCGCCCCTTCGCCAAGGCCGTCCGCGCCGGTGATTTCGTCTATGTTTCGGGTCAGGTCCCGACTGTCGATGGCGAAGTCATCGTTGGCAATATCGTCGCCCAGACCGAACAGGTGATCGAGAACATCAAATCGGTTCTGGCTTTGGCCGATTGCACGCTGGAACATGTCGTCAAGGTCAATGTCTGGCTCGACGACGCCCGCGATTTTTCCAGCTTCAACGCCGTCTTCCAGAAACACTTCATCGACCACCCACCGGCCCGCTCCACCGTCGAATCCCCGATGATGGTCGACGTCAAGGTCGAGATGGACGTGATCGCGTACAAGCCGCTGGATTGATCGGGAAAGACCGGCGGGAGAAATTATGTTTCGGAAATGCCGCCGGTTACTTTTTTGAGGAAACCAACCTCACCGCCGTCATCCTCGGGCTTGACCCGAGAATGACAACCGAGAGGGAAGTGCCCTCCCGGCAGCGAGCGCCTTACAGCGCGGCCCGCTTGTCGTGCCGTGCAACGCGCGCCAGCAGGTAATCTACCTCAGCCTTAGCGGTTGCCGTCAGTATCTGCCCCGGCTTGCGCTGCGCATCCGACGCAATCACGCCGCGGCGCTTCAATATGTGCTTGCGCACGGCCAGGCCCACGCCGAGCTGCTGCTCGTAGCGGATCAGCGGCAGATGCGCGTCGAACAGGTCATGCGCCTCGTCGCGCTTACCCTCGGCAAACAGCGATACAAGCTCGCTCAGCATGTCGGGGAAACCGTAACCGGTCATCGCGCCGTCTGCGCCGCGTTCCGGTTCGAAATCGAGGAACATGCCGCCATTGCCGCAAAGGATCGAGAATTCGCGCAGCTCGCCGGATTTCTGCATGGCGCGCAATTTTGAGATCTTTTCCAGACCCGGCCAATCCTCGTGCTTGAGCATCAGGCAGGACGGATGGTTGGTGATGATCTTGGCGACCACGCTGGTGGCGATCACTGTGTTGAGCGTCAGCGGATAGTCCTGCAGCACCCATGGCACGTCTTCGCCGACCGCTTCCACGGCACCGGCGAAATAGTTGATGGTCTGCTCGTCGGTCTTTGCACCTTGTCCCGGTGCGATCATCACGCCGGCAGCACCCATATCCATCGAGCTGCGGGCCAGCGACCGCATCGCGGCAAAACCCGGTGCCGAAACGCCGACGATGACCGGCACTTTGGCGCGCTCGACCACTCGCTTGATGATCGCCCGGCTTTCATCCGCTTCCAGCTTCGGCGCTTCGCCCATGATGCCAAGGATGGTGATGCCGGTGCAGCCGCTCTCTTCGTAAAAGTCCGTCAGGCGGTCGACCGAGTTGAAGTCGATCGCGCCGTCGTCATGAAATGGCGTGGCGGCAATCGCATAGACGCCCTTGGACTGCGTGCTGAATGTCATGTCTTTCTCCCGGATGCGATATCGATCAAAGCTGCAGCTTTTGATCCTAATTTCTAATCAGATGTTGGCGAGAAGGCCACCGTCGATGCGGATCACCGAGCCGGTGATGTAGGATGCGCGCGGGCTCGCCAGGAAGGTGACGGCATCGCCATATTCCTGCGGATCGCCGTAACGGCCGACCGGAATGGAACCCGTGCTTTCCTTGGTCACATCCGCCACCGGCCGCTCCTCGCGCTTTGCCTTCTGCTCGTCGAGAAACACGATGCGGCCCGTGGCGATGCGGCCCGGCAACACGACATTGGCGGTGATACCGTCACGACCCACTTCGCGCGCCAGCGTCTTCGACCAGCCGACCAGCGCCAGCCGCAGGCTGTTGGAAATGCCGAGATTGGCGATCGGCGCAACGACGCCCGAAGAGGTCGAGGTGATGATGCGGCCAAAGCCGCGCTCGCGCATCGACGGCAGGATCGCGTCCGTTACCGCGATTACCGAGCGGACCATGCTGTCGAAATATTTCGACCAGATTTCCGGCGCCTGTCCGGCAGCCGGCGTCGGCGGCGGGCCGCCTGTGTTGTTGACCAGCACATCCACGGGCCCGAAGGTCGAGGCGATCAGCGCCAGCCGCTCTTCGATCACCGTCAGATCGCCGATATCCCACTGCAGCGCAAAAGCCTTGTGCCCTTCGGCCTCGATCGCCTGCACCGTCTTTTCGGCAGCGGCAAGATCGATATCGGCAACGACGACATTGGCCTTTTCCGCTGCCAGCGAGCGGGCAATCGCACCACCCAATCCACCGCCTGCACCGAATACCAGCGCCGTCTTTCCACTCAGTTGAAGATCCATGAATGCCTGCTTTTATCTGTCTTGATTTTGGTTTCTGCTGAACTCAGCAGCAGTAAAGCTCGACCGGAAGGTCGCTGAACACTTCAGGCGCGCCGTCGGTGATCGCAAAGGTCTGGCCGACACCGGCAACCAGGCCGGTGGTCGCGTCGGGGATCATGATATGGACGAAGAACACCATGCCCGGTGTCATGATCAGCGGATTGCCGGAATAGATCATCGGCGGCACATCCATCCAGGTCGGCTTGAAGGTGCAGCCCAGCGCATAACCGCAGGCGGCATACCGCGCCTTGGCAAAACCGGCATCGTCCAGCACGCGGCGATGGATATCGTCGAGTGTCCCGAGCGCCACCCCTGCCCTTGCGGCATCCTTGATGCCGTCGAGCGCTTCCTTCGCCACTTTCAGCATGTCGAACTGGCGCGGGTCCGGCTTGCCGGTCACCAGCGTATGCTCGACCACGACATGATAGCGGCAATGCGAGCCGGCGAGTTCGACCAGGATCTGGTCCTGTTCCTCGATCAGCCGCGGTCCGCCGATGCCACGGCCGTAAAGCGCGCGCGGCCCCGAATTGACCAGCGGCCCGCCGGAGGGAATGTCACCGCCACCGGAAAGCATCGAAGTCAGCGCCGCCCCCGAAAGCACGGTGTCGGGAATGCCGGGCTTCGTCGCATCGATCGCCGCCCGCACCGCGGCATCCGCCAGCTTGCCTGCCATGCGCACATGCTTGAGCTCGGCTGCGGATTTCACCAGTCGCCCGGTGCGGATGATGTCGGACGCATCCTCGGTGACGCAAAAACCGTCGAGCGCCGTATCGACCATCCGGGCATTGGCGCCGGTCAGGCCGTAGGTCGCATATTCGACACCGACCTTTTTGCCGGAAAGTCCCTTCTCGGCCATGATGGCGCGCAGGTCGTTGGCCGGATTGGCATCCTCGGCATTCAGCCAGACGCGCACATCGTCATAAAGCGACGCGACATTCGCCTGGCGAAGATCCGGCGTGCGGGTCAAAAGCACGGTATCGCTGCCGTCATCGGCAAGCACCAGACCGGCCTGAAAGAACACGTAACCAGCCGTGTCATAACTCGTCAGCCAGTAATGGCTTTCCTGCGAAAACACGATCAGCGCATCGAGACCGCGCTCCCGCATCCGGCGACGTGTCGCGGCCAGACGCGTTTCGAATTCCGCCTGCTCGAACTTCAGCAAAGCCTGCCGGCCGCCGCGCGTTAAACCGGCAAACTCCTGGGGGACATACATGCTCATGCGATTTCAAAAGCCTCCACGGGCGTATGAACCGGCACCGCATCGAGCAGCGCCTTGGTATAGGGATCGCGATCCTCGGAACGCGCATCCGGCCTGTCGAAGAAATCGACCAGCTTGCCGTGATGCATGACGGCGATGCGATGGGCGAGCTGGCGGATCAGGTTGAGGTCGTGGGTGATGAACACGCAGGCAGCGCCAGTATCCTTCTGCAGCTTGACCAGAAGTTCGGCCACCGCTGCCTGAACCGACACGTCGAGCGCCGCCGTCACCTCGTCGCAGATCACCAGTTCCGGTTCGGCCGCAAAGGCGCGGGCAATCGCCACGCGCTGTTTTTCACCGCCGGAAAGCTGGTGCGGATAACGATCGGCATAGTCTGCCGGCAGGCGCACCATTTCCAAAAGCTCGGCAATCCGCGCCTTGATCTTTTCACGCGGCACGACGCCATAGAGTTTCAGCGGCCGTGCGATGATCGTGCCGATCTTCTGGCGCGGGTTGAGCGAGGCATCCGGGTGCTGGAAAACGATCTGTACCCGCCGGCGATAAGTCCGATCGATCGCCTTGCGGCTACCGACCGTCGTGCCCTCGATTTCGAGATTGCCCTGAAAATCCTGCAGGCCGGCCAGAACCTTGGCGATCGTCGACTTGCCCGAGCCGCTTTCGCCGACGACGCCGAGCAATTCGCCCTTGCGAACCTCGAAATTGACGTCCCTGGCGCCCCAGAAGCCGACCTTTTCGGCATCCTCCGGCCAGAACATTTTCTGGATCTTCGATGGCGCGCCGTAATGCACGCCGATCCCGTCGAGCCTGATCAGCGTCTTCGGCTCGGCCGGCGCATCGACGCCGATCCAGCGGTCCGGGTTCGGCACCGCACCGATCAGCTGTTTGGTATAGGGCGCGGAAGGCCTGGCGAATACCTCGCCGACAAGCCCGCGCTCGACGATGACACCCTTGTGCAGCACCGAAACCTCGTCCACTACGCGGGAAACCAACCCGAGATCATGCGAGATATAAAGTGCTGAAACATTCGTCTCGTCGCGCAGCTGATTGAACAGGTCGAGGATCTGCCGCGCGGTCAGGATGTCGAGCGCCGTTGTCGGCTCGTCGAAAATGATCAGTTCCGGTTCGCAGGCAAAGGCGGTGGCGATCACCACACGCTGCTTTTCGCCGCCCGATGCCTCATGCGGAAACCGCTGCAGCATTTCCTTCGGCCTTGTGATGCCGGTGCGGGCCAGCGCCACTTCCGCTTCCGCCCAAGCCTGCGCTTTCGTCAGACCACGATGGCGCATCAACACTTCGGCGATCTGTTCGCCCAGGCGAATGGTCGGGTTGAGCGAGGTCGAGGGGTCCTGAAACACCATCGACATCCGCTTGCCGCGGATATCGGCCATCTGCCACGGCGTATGGTCCAGCAGTTCCTCGCCGGCAAGGCGAATGGCGCCGCCGGCTTCCACCGCGTTCGGCGGCAGATAGCGCATCACCGACCACGCCATCGAAGACTTGCCCGAGCCGCTTTCGCCGACGAGGCCGACCGTCTTTCCCTTCGGGATCGTCAGGTCGATATTCTTCAGAGCCGAGATGAGCCCGTTGGCGGTCTTGTAGGAAAGCGAATAGTTTATGATCGAGAGCGCCGGTTTTTCGGCACCGGCAATCACATCCTGCGTCATGGTCTCAAAGCTCATCCGTGGCTCCTCTTGGGGTCGAGGGCGTCACGCAGGGCGTCGCCGAAAAGATTGAAACCGAGTGCTGCAATGGCGATCGAAATACCGGGGATCGCCACGCACCAGGGATTGCGGAACATGAACTGGCGCGCTTCCGCCACCATCAGCCCCCACTCGGTGCTCGGCGGCTGTGCGCCGAGACCAAGGAAGCCGAGCGTCGCACCAATCATGATGGCGAAGGAAACGCGGATCGTCGCCTCGACCACGATCGGGCTCAGCGCATTGGGCAGCACTTCGCAGGTAACGATATAGACGCCGGACTCACCGCGCGCGACCGCAGCCCGCACATAATCGCGGGTGCGCACGGAAAGGACCGCGCTGCGGGCGATACGCGCCATGCCCGGTGCGAAGGCGATCGAGACCGCCAGCATCGCATGTTCCATGCCGCCGCCGAGAATGGTGACGATCAACAGCGTGAACAGCAGATCAGGAACGGCCAGAAGCCCGTCGAGAACGCGCATGATCGTACTGTCGACCCAGCCGCCGGAAACACCGGCGACAACCCCGATGATCGAGCCGATTCCGACGCCGAGCAGGGTTGCTCCGACACCGAAGGCGACGGTCGAGGGCGCGCCGGTCAGAACGCGTGAAAGCAGGTCACGGCCGAACTGGTCGGTGCCGAACAGATGCGCCATCGACGGCCCCTGCAGGCGGTTCAGCGGATCGAAGGCCTGCGGATCGTAAGGCGCGATCATCGGACCGAAGATCGCGGCGAAAAGCACGATCGAAAGCAGCGCGGTGCCCATGATTGCGGTGGGGGATGAGAAGAAATTACGCATAACGCACCCTCGGGTCGAGCAGGGCAATGACGATGTCCGACAGAAGGTTGGACAGGGCATAGACGGCTGCGAGAAGCAGGGTCACGGCCTGGATGACGGGCAGGTCGCGGTTTTCCAGCGCATAGATCAGCAGCCGTCCGAGACCCGGCCAGGCAAAGATTTCCTCCACCACGATGATCCCGCCGAGCAGATAGCCGATATCGAGCGAGATGACGGCGATTGCCGGCGCCAGCGAGTTAGGCAGCGCATGCCGGCGGATCACCCGCTTCTCGGTCAGGCCCTTCAGCCTTGCTGCGCGAATATAGTCGGAAGACAGAACTTCCGACATTTCCGAGCGAACCTGCCGGGAAATATGCGCCATCAGCACGAGGCCGAGCGTTGCGGCGGGCAGAACGACATGCGCGCCAAAACCGGCGAGATTTTCCCACGGCGCAACGAAGCCGCCGGCAGGAAAAAGCCCGTGCTGGGGAGCCGCAAAGAAGACGAGCAGCAGCGTCGCGGTGACAAATTCCGGCAGCGCCGTGCCGAGATAGCTGAACAGGCCGAGGCCGAGATCCATGCCGGTGCCGCGCTTCAATGCAGCGAGCGCCCCAAGCGGGATGGCGGTGATGGTGACGGCAACCAGCGCCGTCGCCCCCAGCATGGCCGAGTTGACGAAGGCCTCGCCGACGACCTGGGTCACCGGCAAGGAGAGACGCAGCGAGGTGCCGAAGTCGCCGTGAAGAATACCGGCGACCCAGCTCAGATATTGCGCATACCAGGGCTGATCCAGATGCAGCTGCTTTTCGAGTGCGGCGACAGCTTCCGGGGTGGCATATTCACCTAAGATCATGATCGCGGCATTGCCCGGCAGCATCGTCGTGATGGCGAACACGGCGAAGGTGACGATCGCCAGCACGAGCAGCACGGCCAGCAGGCGGCGAAGAAGATAAGCCCTGGTCATGCGGATCAGGCCTTATTCAGCCAGACGTTTTCGGCATAGTAGTAGCGGGACAGAGGCGCGATCGTCCAATCTTCCGCGCCCTTGCCGCTGGCGGTCAGGATGTCCTCGAAAATCGGCACGATATAGGGCGTTTCGTCCAGCTGCAGCTGCTGCGCCTTGGCGTAGAGTTCCTTGCGCTTGGCCGGATCGACGGTGGCGCGGGCATCCGCAATCAGCTTGTCGAAATCCTTGTTCTTCCAGGCGGTGTCTTCATAGGAGGCGTTGGAGGTCAAAAGCAGGTTGAAGGTCGCGTCTTCGGTTGCCTGCATGCCCCAATAGCCCATGTAGAACTGACCCTTCATCCACACATTGGCGAGATAGGTGTCGTGCGGCATGGTTTCGACTTCGATGTCGAAGCCGGCCGGCAGCGCCATCTGCTTCAGCGCGATTGCCACCTGCGCGCGGATTGCCGGGCGGTTGGAGGCAACCAGCTTGATCTTGATTCCGTCCGGATAACCGGCCTCTGCCAGCAGTTTCTTTGCCCCAGCTGGATCATAGGCGATCTCGGGCGTGTCGATCGCATAGGGGAATTCCGGCGAAACGAGGTTGTCATAGGCCGGGCGGCCGAGGCCTTCGAGCACGATATCGACCAGTGTCGGGCGATCGACCGACATGGCAAGCGCTTTGCGCACGCGCACGTCATCGAACGGCTTCTGGTCCTGGCGCATGGTGATGTTGACGAAGCGGCCCGATGGAATGCGCTGCGCGGTAATGCCGGTTGCGTCGGCGATGCGCTGGAAATCCGCCTGCTGGACGACCAGCATGACGTCTACGGCACCGGAAAGGAAGTTGGCGCTCTCGGCGGCAAGATCGGGGAACAGCATCATGTCGATACCGTCGAGATAGGGCTTGCCCTTGATGAAGTAGTTCTCGTTCTTGACGAGACGCACCATGCGGGCGCTGTCATATGTTTCCAGCTTGAACGGGCCGGTGCCGTTCGCCGTCGTGTCGAGCTTTTCGCGCGGACCGGAAAGAGCGGCCTTGGAGACGATGCGGGCATTGGCATGCGCCGTCGAGATCGGCAGGTCGGCAAACGGCGTCTTCAGCGTGAACTTGACGGTCACCGGATCGACGGCCTCGATCTTCTCGATCATGTTGAGGACGGAACGGGCAGCGGCCGGAATGTCGGGATTGAGGATCGCCTGGAAAGTGGCAACCACATCGTCCGCCGTGCAGGGGGTGCCGTCATGGAAAACGATGCCCTTGCGCAGATAGAAGGTGAAGGTCTTGGCGTCTTCGCTACCTTCCCAGCGCTCGGCAAGATCGGCCATCGGCTTGTTGTCCGGGCCCATGCGGGTCAGGCCCGAATAGAGCATGTCAACCACCGGATATTCGGCAGGACCCGAGCAGTTCAGCACGTTCAGCGTTGCGATACGCGTCGAATGGCTGATCTTCAGCGTGCCGCCGGCCTTCGGCGTATCGGCAGCCAGCGCCTCGGAAAGGTCGAGGCCGGGAAGAAGCGCGGTTGCCGCAAGGCCCATCACCATGCTGCGGCGGGAAATCATAAAAGTCGTCATTCTCTTGCCCTCTGAAGTTGTTTTGACAGAAACCGGGGCGCTGTTTTTTGTGCTTTTCCCGGCTGTATTCCTCGACCCGTCAGCTGATCACGGTCAGCTCATCGGGTAATCCGGTCAGTATTTCCGGCGCGCCATCGGTCACCAGCAGCGTGTGGCCCACGCCCATCGCCAGGCCCGTATCGGCATCGCCGTTCATCACATGGTAGAAAAGCGTCATGCCCGGCTGGCAGACGGTCGGGTTGCCGGAATAGATCATCGGCGGCACGTCCATGCTGGTCGGCGCAAAGGTGCAGCCCACCGAATAACCGGTCGCGCCGTAACGGGCGCGCTTGTAGCCGCCCTTGTCGAGACCATCGGCATAGACGTCGAAGATCTCGCCGAGCGTCGTGCCCGGACGAGCGATCTCGGTCATCTTTCTCAGCGTCTCCATGCCGACGTCGTACATCTTGCGATGCGCATCGGAGACTTTTCCGAACAGGATCGTCCATTCGGTCTTCACATTGTAACGGCGATAGGCGACCGGATATTCGACGAGGATCTGGTCCTGCTCTTCCAGCCGGCGCGGATCGGAAACACCGCGACCATAAACGGCGCGCGGCCCGGAATTGAACAGCGGCGCATTCGGCGGCATGTCGGCGCCCTGGCCAAGGATCGAGGTGAGATAGGTTGCCTTGAGATCACTGTCGAGAATGCCCGGACGCGCAGCGGCGATCACGGCATTGAGCGAGTCATCGAGAATCCGGGCAGCCGTGCGGGTATATTCGATCTCCGCCGGCGACTTGCAGACGCGCAGCCAGCGGATCAGGTGGCGGTCGTCTTCCAGCTCGCACCAGTTCCCGATCGTCTGCTGCGTGCGATAGAGGTTCCAGCCGGTCAGGCCATGTGTATTGAGCTCGATAGCGATCTTTTTGCCGCCGAGGCCAAGTTCCTCAAGGATCACTTTCAGGTCGGCGGCCGGGTTTGCGTCCTCGGCATCCCACCAGATGCGGATATCCTCGATGATGCTCGTCTGACGCGCCTGCACCAGATCCGGGCGGCGGGTGAGAAGCACCGGCTTGCGACCGTCGGTCGGCACCACCAAGCACTGGTAATAGACGAAGCCGCCAGTGTCGTAGCCGGTCAGCCAGTACATGCTTTCCTGCGCAAACACGAGCATGGCATCTACGCCGCGCGCCGCAAGCTCGGCCCTCAGCCGGTCCTGTCGCTGCAGATGCTCCGCTTTCGAAAAGGGGAGGTTCGGTTGCGGCATGGCGCTCACAGGATCGTCCTTTCGCAAGATCATCAAAGCTCGATGTTGCTTCACGATACGGTTTGGTATACCACTCGTCAACCAGCGGAATACAAAAATTGCGTCGCACCGAAACCGTATGGAAAAAGGGATCGCTGAGGATAGACAGCCTTTGAGCGCAACAGCTGGTGACAACCGCCATAACGTGTGGCACCAGACAGTCATTTGAAGCCATCTCCTCAAGGGAGGGACCGGATATTTATGCTGATTGAAACCGATAAGCGGCTGGCGCTGCAGGCCTACGAGCAGATATTGAACCTGATCCTTTCCGGCGCCGCCCAGCCCGGCGCGATGGTGACCGAACGTCGTCTGGCCGAAACGCTCAACATGTCGCGCACCCCGATCCGCGATGCGCTGCTGATGCTCGAAGGCGAAGGCCTGTTGATCCGTCAGGGAAGCCGCGGCCTGCAGGTCAAGCAGATGCGCATTGAAGACTATATGGACGCGCTGCAGGTGCGCCTGCTGCTCGAACCCGAAGCCGCGCGTCTTGCCGCAGGCCACATGCCGGCAGCAGCGCTGAATGAATTGGAAGCGGATCTGAAGACGCTTCTCGGCCATCCGGAAGGCGGCGAAGGCAAGCCCGATCGCGGCTCCGTGCGTGATGTCGATGATCGCCTGCATGGCGGCATAGGTGATGCGGCCGGCAATCCGCAACTGGCCCATATCATCCGCACACTGCGTCGCCAGACCCAGATCTTCGACTTGCGGAGCATGCCTGAACGGTTCGACGCGACCTGCCGCGAACATCTCGCCATCGTCTCGGCCCTGCGTGACGGACGTGGAGACGATGCCGCGCAGCTGATGCGCAACCACCTTTCCCATGTAAAAGACAGCATTATCGGAAGACTGACCCGCGCATGACAGTTCTGGCAGAAAAGGCCGAGGTTGAAACCCTGGCGCTCAGCAACGCCGCACCGGTCGACATCCAGCTTGCCGAGCGCTTGTTCGACGAGCTTCGACGCCGCACCGGCACCAATCGCGGCATCACCCGGGCCTCTTATGGTCTTGGCGAACAGATCGCCCATGACATGGTGCGTCGCGAGGCGCGCAAGCTCGGGCTTGAAGTCACGACCGATCCCGGCTGCAATCTCTACATGACGATGAAAGGCCGTGAAGAAGGCCCAGGCATCTTCATCGGCTCGCATCTCGATTCCGTACCGATGGGCGGCAATTTCGATGGCGCGGCCGGTGTGCTGCTCGGCCTGTCGGTCATTTCCGGCTATGTCCGCGCCGGCATCCGTCCGCCGCGCGACATCACCGTCATGGCAATCCGCGCCGAAGAGAGCACCTGGTTCGGCGCATCCTATATCGGCAGCCGCGCCGCACTCGGTCGGTTGACGGGACGCGAACTCGATCAGGTCAAGCGCTCCTCCGACCAGATCTCGCTCGGCGCCGCCATCGATGCCGCCGGCGGCGACACGGAATTCCTGCGCTCGGCCCAGTCTTATCTCGACCCAAAAAACATCGCGATGTTCATCGAACCGCATATCGAGCAGGGACCGGTGCTGATCGAGAGAAAGCTGCCGATCGGCATCGTCACCGGCATTCGCGGCTCCTTCCGTTATCGCGAAGCCAGATGCATCGGAACCTATGCCCATTCGGGCGCGACCCCGCGCGAATATCGCAGCGATGCCGTTCGCGCCGCTTCCTCGCTGGTCGTCGAACTCGACAAGGCCTGGGACAGACTGCAGGCGGAGGGCGCCGATCTAGTCGTCACCTTCGGTCAATTTGCGACCGACGCCTCCGAGGCCGCCTTCAGCAAGATCGCCGGCAAGCTCTCTTTCGCGCTCGATGTCCGCAGCCAGGAGCCGGAAACGCTTTCAAAAATGCAGGCCGTCGTTGCCGACGCGATTGCCCGCATCGAGGCCGACCATCGGGTCAAATTCGAACTCGGCCGTTTGACCGACAGCAAAGCGGCGAAGATGGACGACGCTATTGTCGCCTCGCTCGCCGGACTGGCAAAGGAGCATGGTATCGAGGCCGAGGTCATGGCCTGCGGTGCGGGCCATGATGCAGCGGTATTTGCCGATGCCGGCGTGCCGACCGGCATGGTCTTCATCCGCAATGCCAATGGCAGCCATAATCCGGACGAGCAGATGGAGATTGCCGATTTCACGCAGGCGGCAAGGCTCGTATCCGCGCTCTGCCTCGACCCGCCATTGAAAGCCTGATCATGTCCGATATCCGTTGCGACTGCCTCATCATCCAGCCGATCGCCAAAAGCGCCATCCGCATGCTGCAAGAAAAAGGGCTCACCGTCCACATCGCGGCGTCCACCGCCTTTGCCGATCTCGAACCCTATCTTGCCGTCGCAACGGCGGTCATCACCCGCAATCACGGCCTGTCGGCTCTCGAAATAGGGGCCGCCCCTAATCTGAAGGTCGTCGGCGTTCACGGCACCGGCACCGACAAGGTGCACAAGCCGTCGCTTGCCGCACGCAACATCCCGCTGCACAACACGCCCGGTGCCAATGCCCAGTCGGTCGCCGAACTGGTAATCGGACTGGCGCTTGCCTGCTCGCGCTCGCTGATTGCCGCCGACAATGCCTCGCGCACCGGCGATACGCTGTTCCGCCAGCATCACCGCACGTTCGAACTTTCCGGCCGCCGTCTCGGCCTGTTCGGTTACGGCCATATCGCCAAGCTCGTCGCCCGTCTGGGCAAGGCTTTCGGCATGGAAGTCGCCACCGTGTCGCGCTACACCCCGGCCGAAGAATTGCAGCGCGACGGCATCACGCTTCTGCCCGATCTCGACAGCCTCTGCGAATGGGCCGATGTGGTTTCGCTGCACGGCATACCCGAGGAAAAGCCGCTCATTGATGCCCGCCGCCTGTCGCTGATCGGCAAGACCGGCATTTTGATCAACACCGCCCGCGGCGCCCTGATCGACGAGGACGCGCTTGCCACTGCGCTGAAGGACGGCACCATCGCCGGTGCCGGTCTCGATGTGCTTGTGGTCGAGCCGATGACCGCCGATAATCCGCTGCTTGGATGCCCCAACCTGGTGCTGACACCGCATATCGGCGGCTCGACCGATGAGGCTCTGGAAAAGACCGGCTTTCAGGTCGCCAGCAAGGTTCTGGGCGAACTTACCGCTCTCGAACGGATCCCGGCCACCGGCACCTGACCGCGACAGGATAGACAAGACATGCAGTTCAGGCCCCGATCCGGCCCCACGCTCACAGGCGAAAACGCCTATCCGCGTATCCTCCGCTGCGGCGATCGCGCCATCGCAATAGAGTTTTCGGATACGGTCAGCCAGGCCGCAAACCTCAAGGTCCTGTCGCTCGATGCCTCGCTTGCCTCGGACCCGATCGACGGCATTCTCGAAACCATCCCCACCTATAGCTCGCTGACGGTGATCTACGATCCAAAAATCCTGCGCGGAGCCGCTCTCGGCGAAGCACTGATGCAGCGGGCAACGCATGACAGGGCAGCACCCGAGCCCGGTCGACTTCTGGAATTCCCGGTCCTTTACGGCGGCGAACATCAGGCCGATCTCGACGAACTCGCCACGCTGAAAAACATGAGCGCAGCCGATGTCATCGCGCTGCACGCCTCCGCCGAATACCGGGTCTACATGATCGGTTTCGCGCCCGGTTTCGCCTATCTCGGCGGCCTGCCGGATATTTTGCATACGCCGCGGCTTGCCGTGCCGCGCCAGCGGATCGAGGCCGGCGCGATCGGCATCGGCGGCCGGCAGTCGAGCATCAATTCCGTACCCGGCCCGAGCGGCTGGCGTTTTCTCGGTCGCACGCCCTTCAAGCTTTTCGACCCCGCCCGCGCCGAGCCTTTCCTGCTGAAGGCCGGCGACCGCATCACCTTCCGCGCCATCGATACCGAAGAGGCGCGGGAACTGGATGCACAGGTCGCAGCCGGCACCGCCGAACTGAAGGAGATCGCCGAATGACCGCGCTCCTTACCATTTCGCGCACCGGCCCGCTGATGTCGGTGCAGGATGACGGCCGCTACGGTTTTCGCGCCCGCGGGGTCTCGACCTCCGGCGCCATGGATCGCGACGCGCATGCGATTGCCAATGCACTTGTCGGCAACGATCCCAATGCCGCAGCCATCGAATTTGCCCTCACCGGCGGTGCATTCACAGCGGATCGCGATACGCTCGTCGCCGTCACCGGCGGCAGTTGTCAGGTCGAGATTGCCGGCAAACCTGTTTCCACCTGGGAAAGCCATCTCCTCAAGGCCGACGAAACGTTGACCGTCGGGGCGCTCAGAGGTGCCGTCTGGGGTTACGTCGCCGTCTCCGGCGGCATCGCGATCCCAAAAATGCTCGGCAGCCGTTCCACCCATCTGAGAACCGCACTCGGCGGCCTGAACGGCAAGGCGCTTGGGCCCGGCGACACCCTGCCGCTCGGCGATAGCGAAGAACTCGAACCTCGCACACTCGGCACGCCCTACTTGCGCGGGCACGGCCCAATCGCCGTCATCCCCGGCCCGCAGGACAATTACTTCGACGAAGACGCCTGGAAGACATTTCTGCGCCAGCCCTATCGCGCCACCACATCGCGCGACCGCATGGCCATGGTCCTCGACGGCCCGGCACTTCAGGCATTCAAGGGCCACGATATCGTCTCGGATGCTACCGTCGTCGGCTCCATCCAGGTGCCGGGATCGGGCAAGCCGATCGTGCTCACCGCTGACGGCCAGACCACCGGCGGCTACCCGAAAATCGCCACCGTCGCCTCCTTCGATCTCGCCCGCCTCGCGCAATTACCGGCCGGCCAGCAGTTTCTGTTCCGGGCAATTTCAGCGGATCTTGCCGAACAGCAGGCGATCCATGCGCAGGATCGTCTCGCCTCCGTCATCGCCGGCCTGCGTGCAAGGCAGCAAGACTGAAGATCAGCCCGTTCGGTCAAGGGCAGAGCCAATCGCCCATCCCGCCGCCTCGAGCGCTATCCGCAGCTGCCTCGCCATGACCACCGCCCCCGGCGTGTCTCCATGCACGCAAACCGACCCGATCGGCACTTCCAGCCGCTTGCCCGAGGTCGAAGTCAGACACCCTTCCGAAACCATCTCGATCAACCGCTTCACCAGCAGTTCCGGATCATGGATCACCGAGCCTGCTTCAGAGCGCGGCGAGAGATTGAAATTGTCCGCATAGGTCCGGTCGGCATAAATCTCGTTGATCGGCGTCAGGCCGAGCGTCTCCGCCGCCCGCGCAGTCGCCGTTCCCGGCATCACCATGAAGGCAAGTTTCGGATCGACTGCCTTGATCGCCCGTCCGACGGCAAGCGCCATCTCGTCGTCATCGGCACAGACATTGCCGAGCGCCCCATGGGTTTTCACATGCGTCATCGGGTGGCCCTCGAGGGCTGCAACCGCTGCCAGCGCGCCGACCTGATAGGCCACCAGCGTCTCCACTTCGGAAAGGCTCATTCCCGGCAGACGCCGCCGGCCGAAGCCGATCAGGTCCATATAGCCGGGATGCGCGCCGATCGCGACGCCGCGTTGCTTCGCCAGCCGCACCGTCTGGCGCATGATGTCGGGATCACCGGCATGAAAGCCACAGGCGATGTTGGCGGTGCTGACGATATCGAGCATCGCCGCATCGTCGCCCATCGTCCACGGGCCAAAACCCTCGCCAAGATCGGAGTTGAGATCGATACGCATGACTTCCCCTTTTCGTCGTCCGGCCGTTTTCAGCCGTCCGGTCAGATGCATAACACGGCACCGGATGATTGCCACGATTTCCAGATTGCGCCATGCACACCGTTGGTATACCACTGGTGTTCTGATTTTGAAAACGGGGAATGACATGGGCAAGCGCCTTCTTTATCTCGGCAATGGCCGCAAGTTTCAGTCCATCGCCAAGCTCGATGACCGCTTCGAAGCCTGGGGCCTGAAGGTTGATCGCTACTGGGCTTATGATGGCCAGTTTCCCGAGACGCTGAAGGGCTATGACGGCATTTTTCTCTCCGGCAGCCCGCATGGCGCTTATGAGGACGTGCCCTTCATCCTGCGCGAACACGATCTGATCCGCGAAGCGGCCGAACTTGAAATCCCCATGCTCGGCATCTGCTTCGGCAGCCAGATCCTCGCTTCTGCGCTGTGTGGCCGCGACCAGGTTTTTCGCCGCACCTCCTGCGAAATCGCCTACAAGGACCTGCCGCTCACCGAAGCCGCCCGCACCGACAAGCTCTGCCGTGATCTGGTCGATAGCGCCTACATGTTCGTCTGGCACAATGACGAGGTGAAGGCCGCTCACCCGGACATGACGATCCTCGCCTATTCCGACGACTGCCCCAACCATATCTGGCGCTACAAGGACAAGGATATCTGGGGCATCCAGGGCCATCCGGAAGTCACCAAGGCGCAGGCCGTCATCTGGTTCGAGGAAAACCGCGAGCGGATGACGCTCGATGGCGCCAATATCGATGACCTCAAGGCGCAGGCCCATGAAGCCGCCGAGGCCAAGACCATGCTGACCCGCTTTGCGGAACTGGTCCAGAACGCCTGATTTCTGAAAAACATCCCGATTGAGGAGCACCGATGGTTACGCCCGCCTACTGGTTCGAACGCGCCGAATTCCTGTCCCGCCTCTCCCGCGTCCAGGCCGAACTGAAAAAGAAACAGCTCGATGGTCTCGTCGCTTTCCTGCCGGAGACGGTGACCTGGCTCACCGGTTATTTCACCCGTGCCTATGGCACGCTGCAGTTTGCCATCATCCCGGCCGAGGGCGAGCCAACCCTGTTCTGCCGTGACGTCGAGGAATATTATCTCGACAGCACCTGCGTTTTCTCCGACCGGGTGATGTGGACAGACAGCGACGACCGCATGGCGGTTGCCGCTTCCGCCATCGAAAGCCGCATCGGCAAGACAGCCAAGCTCGGCATCGAGCTTTCCGCCTGGCCGCTCTCGGCCGGCCGCTACGAATACCTGAAATCCGCCCTGCCGGGCATCGTCTGGCAGGACGAGAGCGCCATGACGCCACAGATGCGCCTCATCAAGTCGCCGGCCGAAATAGCCTATCAGCGCCGTGCCGCAAAGGCTGCCGAAGCCGGCATGCAGGCCGCGATCGACAGCGCCGCCGTTGGCGTTACCGAGCGCGAAATGGCAGCCGAAGTCTGCGCCGCGATGATCCGCGCCGGCTCAGACCTGCCGGGCCCGGGCGTTATGTCATCGGGCGAACGCGCCTTCCACCTGCATGGTGGCTATTCCGACCGGGTGCTGGAGAAAGGCGATATCGTCCAGATCGAAACGACGCCGAACGTAAAACATTACCACGCCCGCTTCATGCGCCCCATCCGCGTCGGACCGGTTCAGGATGACGATCACAGGATAGTGGAACAGCTGATCGCCATTCAGGACGCAGCAATCCGTGAAGTGAAGCCAGGCGTCTCTGTCCGCGTGCCCGATGCGATCTATCGCGACGGCGTGCTCTCGGCGGGCCTGCGCGAAACCTACACGAACAAGACCTTCTATTCCGTCGGCCTGCTCTTGCAGCCGAATGGCGGCGAGCCGCTGGAATCGGCGGAAAACAGCACCTGGGTCTTCGAACCCGGCCAGACGTTTCACACTTACGTGCTCGCCCGCGGTTTCGGCATGTCGGAAACCATCACGATCACCGAAACCGGCTATGAAAAGCTGACCAATTTCCCGAGGCAGCTTTTTGTCAAGTAAGTCGACCTATCCCGGAACGCCCTGCGGCGGCGTACCGGTCAGGCTGAAATAGAGATAGATCGCCGCGAAGGCGGCGATCACGGCAAGAATGGTGAGAACACGCTTCAGCCAGGGCGGCGTCTGGCGCGGCGGCTTTGGCTGTTTCGGTCGCTGGAACTTGATCACATTGTCGTTCATGCGAGTGTTCTAGCCGAGCCTTGAAACAAAGCCAATGAAGATCGAAGGCCTCTCATGGTTGGTCTTAACAGAACACCCTGAAACCCGAAGCCGGGCGCTAAAGAGCCGCAAGCTGTGCGAGGTGACCACGCAAATCGATGCCGCTGCCAACCGCGTTCACCGTATCGAAATAGCCATGCCAGCCCGAGCTGGCGATACCCGAGATCAACACATCCATCGCCTTTAAATCGGGCGCACGCCAGATTGCAAAGAACTGCTGCGGGGCCGCGTGAACCGCGCAAGCCTCCGTTTCTCCGAGGGCAACCGGCTCGATGCCGAGCGCCAGCAAATTCGACATGCCAGCGCCTACCGCTTCGAAAAAACCGGCGCGGCTGACCTGATCAAGTGCCAGCCATGCGGGTTTGGGGCTGTAGAGTTCCGCCAGATAATAGGCCAAGAAAGCTCCTTCGGATTTTCAGGCTCGGCCGTCGATCGATCGCAAGCCGCGTTTACAGATTCTCGATGTTGCGGAACCGCCGCTTTCCTCCAACCAGCGGCTGGTGAGGTCTCGCACCCAGTCTTTCCGATCTTTTCCGGCGTCGTTCAGCCAGTTGCCAACGGAATCCTGCACATAGGCAGAAGGGTCGGCACGCAGAGGCTCAAGGATCGGCAAGGCCAGTTCCGGTTTTTGGCGCAAAGCGCTGATATGAGTGCACCATACACCCCGTGGTCGAGTCGCTTCACTGGCAAACCGACGCAACCGCTCGGACCCCTCACCCGTCCATCCGGCAAGCTGTTCGATGGCATCATCCAGTTCATTGGCAATGTGAGGCCGCACCGCCATCCAGGCCCATTCCCTCACGCCGAAATGATGATCATCGGCCAGCGGCCGGATCAGGGAAAGACGCTCGCAAAGTGTGCGACCTTCAGTAGTTCCGACGATGAAACACGCCCAGCCGCGAACCGTATCAGAAGCATGGCGGCTCAATTCTTCTATGACCGTAGCACCCATATGATCGTGGATCAGCTGCGAGGCCCGCACCATCCGCCGCGAAATCCCCTCCCCCGCAATCTGCTCCATTCCAATGATGGCGTCCTGACCGATAGCCGGCAGGGAAGTGCGCATGAGTGCAGCGAAATCGACGACCAGGCATTCCGTCAGCGTCGCCGCTTCGGCAGTCCCGCCATTCAGAAGCGCAATGCGTTCAGGGGTGACATCCCTGACACGTCTTGCCGGTTGGCCGACGCTCACGGCGACGTGCCTGCAACGGTTGTTTGACCGGCGTCCAACGGCATTTCCACATTGCGCCATGCACGCAGCAAAAATCCGCTGAAAACCTCGCGCTCCCGTGGCTCAAAACCCGCAAAAAGGGAGCCTATCCATTGGCTGTGTTCGACAAACAGATCTTCCGCCATCGCCTGCCCCATGGATGTCAGGCGGACGGAAATCTTGCGCCGATCGTCCTTGTCTCCATGCCGCAAGAGAAACCCGTCGCGTTCCAGCCCGTCGAGCAGTCCGGTTACTGTGGCGCGCGTCACGCCGGCGCGCTCTGCCAATTCATGGGGCGCCAGCCCATCCGGCAGATCGCGCAGCAGAGACAGCAAGACAAACTTTCCCTCCGAAAGACGGTAGGGCGCAAGGCGCGCCGCGCAGGAACGGTCGATTGCTGCCGCCAGGGCCAGCACCTCGAAACAGAGCCGCATATTTGCGGTGTCTGACTTGCCGCGCCGCGCGGCTTCATCGAGAACGGCAAGGTGTTTGTGTTCGAGATTTTCCATAAGGCGACATATAGTATGGCGCCTAATTATGAGTCAACGTGCACGACATACGCATTCAACGACCATCGCCGCGATCACTTGTTGCCGGGTTTTGGGCTCAGCGACAGACTGAAAGAAATCCCGTTTCGACAAAAGAAAAGGGCGGCCCGAGAGCCGCCCTTTTTGATCGTCTGTTCTTGGCGCTATCAAGCAGCCTTGGCGTCGCCGTCGAACTGGCCGCACCAGTCGTTGGCGGAAACCACCGGCCAGAAGCCGCGGGCATCGGCCGCCGGCTGCGTGACCGGCGGGTTGACGCGACAGAGGCCAGCGTCGACCGGAGCGGAACCTGCGTTTACGACGTGATCTTCATAATACGAGCAGGCCTTGCAGGAATTTTCTTTAGACATGGTAGCTCTCCTTCTTCAAATGTCGGGCTCAAAACCTGAGACCCATACTCATAAATCTTAGAATGATTCTAAGGTAAGGATTGCGAGTTGGCAACTCCCCAATCTCTTGCTCAAGGAAAATTTTCTCATTTTCACCTGCGGCATTTGAGCGCCGGATTTTCTAACCGCGCTGGAATGCGATGCCGGAAGAAACATTAGCCAGACACTCTTTGATCCAATTTTCTGCCCCGACCATCGTTTACCCGGCTGCGTTCAACCGCCCGACTCACTCCGATTCTGTTGAGACTGATTCTCACTTTGCGGAGACAAAAACGGGTGCCTTGGACTGTCGCCGGGGCCTTTGCCGGCTAAGGGCTTTTGGACCGGATGCCGTTGCAAAAATCTTGAAAGCCCAATCTTCTCAGATAGATAGCCCTAAAACCATAGAATCCGATTCCGTTGGATTAAGGACCGGTTTACTAGAAATTCCTTGTAAGCCTTCGAGAAAGACCGATACTGGCGGCAGTTTCCGAGAAACTTGAGTTTTATCGCCAGAACGGTTCCCTGCATGAACGCGCATTCGAAATTGCCGTCCTTTGAGTTCGACGAGAAGATCCTGCTCCAGGGTGCAGAGATCTCGCGTCGCCTCGACCAATTGCGGATGGAAAAATTTCCTCCGAATGCAAGGAAGACATTGCGCCTGTTCTCCATGGCAGAAGTGGCACACTATCTCGGCGTCAGCCCCAACAATCTGAAGCGCCTGCATCTCGAAGGCAAGGGCCCGACCCCGAAGACCTCTACCGGCGGCCGCCGTTTTTACACCGGCGAGCAGATGCGCGAGCTGCGCTTTTTCCTCGACAAGACCGGCAAATCCGACGCCAAGAAATATGTCCCGCATCGCAAGGATGGCGACAAGCTGCAGGTGATCGCGGTCGTCAATTTCAAGGGCGGTTCCGGCAAGACGACGACGACGGCCCACCTTGCCCAGCATCTGGCGCTGACCGGCCATCGCGTGCTTGCCATTGACCTTGACCCGCAGGCCTCACTGTCAGCGCTTCACGGTTTTCAGCCGGAGCTGGACAAGAACCCCTCGGTTTATGACGCGATCCGTTATGACGACGAGAAGAAGCCGATCGCCGATATCATCCAGCAGACCAATTTTCCGGATCTGGACATAATTCCGGCCAATCTGGAACTGCAGGAATACGAATACGATACGCCGCTGGCGATGCAGACCTCGAGCGAGGGCAAGCGTTTCTTCACCCGGCTTGGCAAGGCGTTGCAGCAGGTAGAGGACCGCTATGACGTCGTGATCGTCGACTGCCCACCGCAGCTCGGTTACCTGACGCTGACGGCTTTGACGGCAGCGACCTCGGTGCTGATCACCGTCCACCCGCAGATGCTCGATCTCATGTCGATGAGCCAGTTCCTGCTGATGCTCGGTAATATCATCAAGACGATTAAGCGTGCCGGCGCCAATGTCGAGATGGATTGGTTGCGGTACCTGATTACCAGATACGAGCCGACCGATATTCCGCAAGCGCAGATGCTCGGTTTCATGCAGTCGATGCTGGCTGAGGAAATCCTGAAAAATCCGATGGTCAAGTCGACTGCGATCTCCGATGCCGGCCTGACCAAGCAGACGCTTTATGAAGTCGAACGCGCCAATTTCACCCGCGAAACCTATGACCGCGCCATCGACTGCATGGACAGCGTCAATTTCGAGATCCAGGGGCTTATCCATCGCGCCTGGGGGAGGATGTGATGGCTCGAAAAAACCCGTTTGCCAATGTGATGAACGAGGACCGGCCGGATAACGGCGTGGCGCTCGATTACACCGTCAAGGGCGCATCCCGTACGATCATCTCGACGATCGACGAGCTGGCCGAACGTGCCGACAAGATGCTGGAAGGCGAAACGGTCGTCGAGCTTTCGCCGGAGACGATCGAGGAATCCTTCATCCGCGACCGTCTGGAAGAGGATCCGCAGGCCTTCGAGGATCTGGTCGCTGCCATCCGCGAACACGGTCAGACCAGCCCGATCCTGGTTCGCCCGCACCCGCATCACGACGGCCACTATATGGTGGTCTTCGGCCACCGAAGGCTGAAGGCCGCAACAGCGCTTGGCCGCAATGTCCGCGCGGTGGTCAAGCCGATCTCCGACCGCGAACATGTGATTGCCCAGGGGCAGGAGAATTCCGCTCGCGCCGATCTCTCCTTCATCGAAAAGGCGACCTTCGCCCGTCGGCTTTCAGAGCTACACTACGACAATGACAGCACGATTGTGATGACAGCCTTATCTGTGGATAAGGCGACGCTCTCCAAGATGATGTCGGTCGCCAACATGCCTCGCGACATTCTCGACGCGATCGGCGGCGCCAAGCTGCCCGGTCGCGACCGGTGGTATGAACTCAAGCTGCTTCTCGAACGTCCGGCCAATCTCGCGAAACTGCGCGAAGTCCTGGCTGCGACCGATCTTGATGGTTTGAACGGAGACGCCCGTTTTGCCTTCGTCGTCGATGCCCTGACCCGCAAGAAAGCCTCGGGTTACGCACGGCAGCCGCAGAAGTCGAAATGGGTTCCGAGGGATAAAAGCGTTGCAAGGGCGGTCTCGGCCGAAATCCGCAACGACGGGAAAAACTACACATTGGCGTTGAAGGCCAGGGATGCCGTGGGTTTCGGTGAATTCATCGCCGACAGCCTGGACGATCTTTATGCCGAATATCGCCGGCTCATGAAGGAATAGGACCGACCAAAAGAAAAAAGCCCCCAAAACGTTTCCGTCGTGGAAGCTTCTCTCTGATTAAGCACCTGCAGAATCGCATTTCCACGAATCACAGTCAAGAGTTTTTGGCACCGTTTTGGTGAGCGGTTTTCTTTTGCCTGAAGAAAGGTGAAGGGAAAGATGCGAACTGGACTTGTGACGACGCCTTTCGGGCGGCGGCCGATGACGCTCGCCTTGATAAAAGGCCAGCTTCAATCGTCCGACGACCGGATGAAGCGTCCTGTCGAAAAATGGAAAGTGTTCCGCGATATCTCCGAAGCGCGTCAGCTGCTCGGTCTTCATGACCGTGCGCTTGCGGTTCTCGATGCGCTTTTAACCTTCCATCCGAAGAACGAATTTGCGCCCGGCGACAGGCTTGTCGTCTTTCCGTCGAATGCGCAGCTTTCGGTTCGTGCCCATGGCATTGCCGGCACGACCCTGCGGCGTCATCTCGCTGCCCTTATCGAAGCTGGTCTCATCCATCGCCGAGACAGCCCGAACGGCAAGCGTTACGCCCATCGTGGACATGGTGGCCAGATCGAGGACGCTTACGGTTTCGACCTTGAGCCGCTGATGCTGCGCGCCACTGAGCTTGCCGGTCTTGCCCAACAGGTCGCTGCCGAAAAGATCCGTTTCAAGCGTGCCAAGGAAGCTTTGACCCTTTGCCGTCGTGACATCCGCAAGCTTCTCACCGCTGCCGTGGAAGAAGGTGCGAAGGGTGACTGGTGCATGATGGAAGAAGTCTACGAGACCCTGATCTCCCGCCTACCCCGTTCCCCCAACCGGGAAACGGTCGAAACCCTGCTCGGCGAAATGGATGTGCTGCGTGCGGAAATCGTCAATCGTCTGGAAATGCAGGTAAAAACCGAAAAAACAGACACCAATGACATCCAGAATGGATGCCACATACAGAATTCAGATTCCGAATCCATCTATGAACTTGAACGTGGCTCAGAAAAGGAGCTTGAAGGAAAAACCGAGCCAACCAAGCCCGTGCAGAGCGAGACGCCAAAAACCTTTCCGTTGAGCATGGTGCTGCGAGCCTGCCCGCAAATGCTGGATTATGCCAGAGGCGGCCAGATCGGCAATTGGCGTGATTTCATCGCAACTGCCGTTTTGGTTCGCTCCATGCTTGGGGTCAGCCCATCCGCCTATCAGCAGGCCTGCGAGACACTCGGGCAGGAAAATGCCGCCGTGGCACTGGCCTGCATTCTCGAGCGTGCTGGGCATATCAATTCCGCCGGCGGCTATCTGAGAGACCTGTCGGCAAGAGCAGAGCGTGCCGAGTTCTCGCTCGGACCGATGCTGATGGCGCTGATAAGGGCGAATGCCAGTGAGGGCCTCAAACGAACGGGATAGTTGCCCGAACCCGTCGTTGACGGCAGTCAAAACACCGGTTTTCTTCAAACATTTCCGTTAGATAGTCGGAAGTGAAGGGGTATTTTCGACCATCAGAATGACTGCCAAAAGCAATGCCCATAAGAAAAGGGCCGCTCCTACTCTTATAAGAACGGCCCCAACAAAGTTTCGAACTATCAGACGATACCGCCGCTCCCGCCAACGACTGCCGGGCGTTCTCCGGCGACCTTCTGGCGATAACCGCTCTTGCGATAGGCGGCGATGGGATCGATTGCGCCACCGGCACGGCGACGGGCTTCGGCAAGGATAGGCTCGACATCGGTGCGGTAGGCGCGCTTCAAAGTATCGGTCGCCATCAGAGCATCATTGTCCTGCTGGTATCCGTCCAGCGCCTTGCGATCGACGATCAGGGCCTGGGCATAGGCGCGACGGATTTCGTTGGCGCTCGCAATCAGGCTTTCGATCGGGTCGGTGACGTTATGCGACTGGTCGATCATATGGGCTGGGTGGAAACCCTTCACGCCGCGGTTTTCGGCATCGACCAGTTCGTTGAAGACGAGGAAGAGACGATAGGGTTCGATCGAACCGGCATCGAGATCGTCGTCACCATATTTGGAATCGTTGAAGTGGAAGCCGCCGAGCTTGCCGAACTGGATCAGGCGGGCGACGATCATTTCGATATTCGTGTTCGGCGCATGGTGGCCGAGATCGACGAGGCAGAAGGCCTTTTCGCCGAGCGTCTGGGCGATCAGAAGGTTGCTGCCCCAGTCCTGTACGACGGTCGAATAGAAGGCGGGCTCGTACATCTTGTGTTCGGAAAACAGCCGCCAGTCGTCCGGCAGGGCCTTGTAGATATCGGCCATCGACGAGAGGTAACGCTCGAACTGGCGTGTGAAATTGGCCTGGCCCGGGAAATTGGAGCCATCGCCGATCCAGACCGTCAGCGCTTTGGAGCCGATGGCATTACCGATCTCGATACATTCGATATTGTGCTCGACAGCCTGTGCGCGGGTCGCGGCATCGGTGTGGCTGAGCGAGCCGTATTTGTAGGAATGCGCCTGGCCCGGCGCGTCGGAAAAGGTGTTGGAGTTCATCGCATCGAAGCCGAGGCCGAGCGAATTCCCTTTTGCCTTCAGGTCCTTCGGGTCGGTCTTGTCCCACGGGATATGCAGCGAGACGGTCGGTGTTGCACGGGTCAATTCATTGATAACGGAGCAGTCTTCCAGCTTGTCGAAGATCCCGCGAGGCTCGCCCTGCCCAGGAAAACGGGCAAAGCGCGTGCCACCTGTGCCCACGCCCCATGACGGGACGGCGACGAAGAATTCCGAGACCTTTTTCGTGATCGCTTCGATATCGATGCCACGGCGAGACAGGTTTTCGCCAAGTGCCGCATAGTCGGAGGCAAGCGCTACCTCGTTGTTTTTATTGTGTTCGCCGATCAAATCGGCGGAAATCATTTGATCCGTCATCTTTCCTCCTCCGGCGAGCAAACCAACCGGCGCTGCCTGCGTTATCGTGTGAAATTATTTCAAAGATGAGGATTTCATGGACGTCATTCGCATCCTTCTCGCCATCATCCTGCCGCCTGTAGGCGTTTCCTGCAGGTCGGCATCGGCCTGCATTTCCGGCTGAATATTCTGCTGACACTTTGCGGCTATGTGCCCGGGATCATTCACGCGATCTGGGTCATCCTGCGCAAGTAGCAGGAACCTGCCACCGGGATCAAATTCCGCGGTGGCAGGCTGATGTGCTTAGCGGGTAAAGCTCTGGGCGTTACCGGCATCGACATTGATGATGTTGCCGGTGGATTTGGCCGAGAGGTCCGAGGCAAGGAAGTAGATCGCCTCGGCAATGTCTTCCGGGAAAACGTTGAGCTTGAGCATCGAACGCTTGCGGTAATGTTCCTCCAGCTCGGTCACGTCGATCTTGGAAGACGTGGCCCGCTGTTCGCGCCACTCGCCGCTCCAGATTTTCGAGCCGCGCAAAACGGCATCCGGATTGACGGTGTTGACGCGGATGCCGGCATCCGCCCCTTCCAGAGCAAGGCAACGGGCGAGATGGATCTCGGCAGCCTTGGCCGTGCAATAGGCGGACGCATTGGGCGACGAGGCAAGACCGTTCTTCGAAGCGACGAAGACGACATTGCCGCCGATCTTCTGGCGTCGGAACAGGCGGAAGGCCTCGCGCGAGACGAGGAAATAGCCTGTTGCCAGAATGTCGATATTCTTGTTCCACATCGCAAGCGTGGTGTCTTCCACCGGTGCCGAAGAGGCGATGCCGGCATTGGAGACGAGAATATCGACGCCGCCGAATTCGACGGAGGCTTCGACAAAGGCCTTGGCCACCGCATTTTCATCGGTCACATCCAGCTTAACGCCCCGAACAGCATCGGCGCCAAAACGCTTGGCGAAATCCGCTTCCGTTTCGGTCAGCGCATTCTGGTCGATATCCGCCAGAACCACGCAAGCGCCCTCGCCGATCAGGCGGGTGGCGGTGGCGCGACCGATGCCGCCGGCGCCGCCGGTGACGAAGGCCACCTGCCCTGCCAGGCTTTTCGGCTTCGGCATGCGCTGCAGCTTTGCCTCTTCCAGCAGCCAGTATTCGATATCGAAGGCTTCCTGTTCAGGCAGGCCCTGATATTCGGAAACGGTCGAAGCGCCACGCATGACATTGATTGCGTTGACATAAAACTCGCCGGCGATGCGGGCGGTCGCCTTGTCCTTGGCAAAGGAAAGCATGCCGACGCCGGGAACCAGGAAGATGACCGGGTTGGGGTCACGCATTTTTGGCGAGTTGTCGTGCTTGCAGCTCTCGTAATAGCGGGTGTAATCGGCGCGGTAATCTTCCAGCGCCTTGTCGAGACCGGCAACCACGGCATCCGCATCCGGCTTGGCCGGATCGAAATCGACGATCAGCGGGCGGATTTTGGTGCGCAGGAAATGGTCCGGGCAGGAGGTGCCGAGGCTACCCAGCGGTGCGAGGTTCTTCGAATTGACGAATTCGAGCACGGCATCCTGATCATCGAAATGACCGAGCTTGCGTTCAGCCTTGCCGATACGGCCACGGATTTCCGGCATCAGTTTTGCGGCAATGGCACGGCGTTCTTCCGTACCGAGGCTCTTTGCGACGGCGCCGCCGAAGATCGTCTTGCCTGCGGTTTCCTTGGCAAACCACTCGATCGCCTTGTTGATGATTTCGAGCGTCAGCAGATAGCAATCCTTGGCGTCATCGGCCCATGTGAACAGGCCGTGGCTTTCGAGCACGACGCCCTTGGCGGTCGGATTGGCTTTCACAAAGGCTTCGAGATCCAGCCCCAGCTGGAAACCGGGACGGCGCCAGGGCAACCAGCCGATATCGCTGCCGAAAATCTTCTGGGTCAGTTCCTTCGAATTCTTCGAGGCCGCGATGGCAATGATCGCGTCCGGGTGCATGTGGTCAACATGCGTAAACGGCACGAAACCGTGCAGCGGCGTATCGATGGATGCGGCGCGTGGATTGAGGTTGAAGGTGCAATGCGGCAGGAAGCCGACCATGCGGTCTTCGTCTTCGACGCCCTTATAGATGCCCTTCAGTGCTTCCAGCTTGTCCATATAGAGAGTGGAGAAGCCGTCGAGCTTGATGGTGCCGACATCGCCGCCGGAACCCTTGACCCACATGACCTTGACCTTTTCGCCGGTCAGCGGATCGGTTTCCATGACCTTGGCGGATGTGTTGCCGCCGCCGTAATTGGTGATGCGCTTGTCGCTGCCCAGAAGATTTGAGCGATAAAGCAGCTTGCCCGGCTCATCGAGCTTGGCAGCATAGGCATCATCCCAGCGGTTATCGAGAAGGCGGATTTGGCCCGACATGTCGTCCTCCCTGACGGTATTTTGTGACGACGCTGGTCCTCCTGCGCCGTTTGTGCGACAGGATATCGCGCGATGTTTGGTCGCTTGTCAATCGTAATTGATCAATTTCAATCATGTTGCGCTGCAGTAAAATCAATCTTGATCGTTTATGATTGACAACTTTTAGAATCTGATAATAGTTGACCTCAGGAGGAGACCATGCACGAACGCGAACGACATCGCATCATTCTAAGCGCGATCCAGGAAAAGCCTGTGATCACTGTGCAGGATATTGCCGACCTGACGGATGCGTCCGAGGCAACGATCCGCCGCGATATCGCGTCTTTGCACGTGCAGGGCAAGCTTCGCCGGGTGCGTGGCGGGGCCGAAGCGGTCCACCCGCCGCAGATCGGCCAACTGGCCGCCCGCTCGTTCCGCGTATCCGAATCCGTCAATATCGATAAGAAACGCTCAATTGCGCGCCAGGCCGTCAATCTGTGCGACGAAGGTGAATCGATCATCATCAATGGCGGAACGACGACGTTCCAGATGGTGCATTACATGGCCGCGCGCCGCATGCAGGTGATGACCAATTCGTTCGCGATCGCCGAACATCTGGTCAAGCATTCCAAAAACAATGTGACGGTGCCGGGCGGCACGATCTATCGTGAACAGAGCCTGATCCTGTCACCTTTCGACAATGACGCAATTCGCAATTTCTATGCCCGCCGCATGTTTATCGGGGCGCAGGGCATTGGTCCCCTCGGGATCATGGAGCCGGATGCACTGGTGATCCAGAGTGAGCAGAAATTGATGAGCCAGGCCGAAGAACTGGTGGTTATGGTCGATTCATCGAAATTCCAGCGGCGCTCGAGCATGATCCTGTGTCCGCTGGAACGCGTGACCACCATCATTACCGATGATGGGGTTTCGGAAGATGCCAAACGCATGGTCGAGGATGCCGGCGTGACGCTGATTATCGCCGGTATGGCAGGTGCTGCACAGACAGGTGAGGAAGATACCCCGTCGGTCGCTTGAGCGGCGGCGGGAGGAAATGGACATAAGTTCAATCTTTGGGAGGAGACTTGGCATGAAACTTTCTACAAAACTCGCACTCGGTGTGGCTTTGGCCGTCACCATGATGTCGTCAGCGGCTTCCGCTGCCGACATGAAGATCGCGCTTGTGGTGAAATCGCTCGGCAACGGCTTCTTCGAAGCCGCCAACAAGGGCGCACAGGAAGCGGCAAAGGAACTCGGCGGCGTCGAGATCATCTATACCGGCCCGACCTCGACGACGGCGGAAGGCCAGATCGAGGTGATCAACTCGCTGATCGCTCAAGGCGTCGATGCAATCGCCATTTCCGCCAACGACCCGGATGCGGTTGTGCCGGCGCTGAAGAAGGCGGCCCAGCGCGGCATCAAGGTTATCTCCTGGGATAGCGGTGTTTCACCGGAAGGCCGTATCCTGCAGCTCAATCCGTCTTCGAGCGAGCTGATCGGCAAGATGTGCCTGCAGCTTGCGGCGAACCATCTCGAAGGCGGCAAGGGCGATTTCGCCATCCTTTCTGCCACCACGACCTCGACCAACCAGAATATCTGGATCGGCGAGATGAAGAAGCAGCTGAAGGATTTTGCCGGTCTGAACCTCGCAACCACGGTTTATGGTGATGACCTTGCCGACAAATCCTATCGTGAAGCACAGGGGCTTTTGACCTCGCAGCCCAACGTCAAGGTTATCGTTGCACCGACGACGGTCGGCGTGCTGGCAGCGTCGCAGGCGGTCAAAGATGCGGGCAAGATCGGCCAGGTCTACGTCACGGGTCTCGGTCTTCCGTCTGAAATGGCGGGGGCCATCAAGTCCGGTGCGACCAAGGAATTCGCCATCTGGAATCCGATCGATCTCGGCTATAGCGCCACCCAGATCTCCTATCACCTTGTAAAGGGGGATGCCGACGGCAAGCCGGGATCGGAGATCGAAGCCGGACGCATGGGCAAGATCAAGATCGGTGACAATGGCGAGGCCGCGATGGCCGATCCGTTCATCTACGACGCCAAGAATATCGACGAGTTCTCGAAGATTTTCTGATCCCTCCCGGGACTTCAAGGTCCGGCGCCGCCAGTCTTTTGGCGTCGGACCGGCGATGACTTCTAATTGGCAGATATGATGATGACCGCAGTTGAACGGACGGGCACGGAGATGGCGCCTATTCAGGATTCGAGATCCGCGGACCGGACGACGATCCTGGAAATGCGCGGAATTTCCCAGATTTTTCCCGGTGTTAAGGCGCTGGATGGCGTCAATATCTCGCTTCATCCCGGTGAAGTGACCGCCCTGATCGGCGAGAACGGTGCTGGCAAGTCGACGCTGGTGAAAATCCTCACCGGTATCTATGTGCCGAGCGAAGGCGAGATCCTCATCGAGGGCCAGCCGGTCAGCTTTGCAAGTGCGCAGGATGCCGTCGATGCGGGTGTGACCGCTATCCATCAGGAAACCGTGCTGTTCGATGAACTGTCGGTGGCCGAGAACATTTTTCTAGGCCATGCGCCGCGCACCCGTTTCGGTCTGATCGACTGGAAGACAATGAATGCGCGCGCGAGCGAATTGCTTCACGCGCTGGAAAGCGAGATCGACCCTACTATCCGGCTCAAAGATCTTTCGATTGCGCAGCGGCATCTGGTGGCGATTGCCCGTGCGCTGTCTGTCGAGGCGCGCATCGTCATCATGGACGAGCCGACCGCCGCCCTCTCCCGCAAGGAGATCGACGATCTGTTCCGCATCGTCGAGGGCTTGAAGAGGCAGGGCAAGGCGATCCTGTTCATCAGCCACAAGTTCGACGAGGTCTATGAGATCGCCGAGAATTTCGTGGTGTTTCGTGATGGCCGGGCCGTGGGTCACGGGCGGCTTTCCGAGACACCGCAGGATACGATCGTGCGGATGATGGTTGGCCGCGATGTCTCCAACATCTTTCCCAAGGTGGAGGTGGCGATCGGTGAGACCGTGCTTTCGGTTGCGAATTATTGCCACCCGACGGAATATCGCGACATCTCCTTTGATTTGAAACGCGGCGAAATTCTCGGCGTCTATGGCCTGGTCGGTGCCGGTCGTTCGGAAATCTGCCAGTCGCTGTTCGGTGTGACGCGGCCGTCATCGGGACAACTGATGCTGGAGGGCGAGATGCTTTCCATCCGCTCGCCGCGGGATGCGATTGCCGCCGGCATCGTCTATGTGCCGGAAGAGCGCGGCCGCCATGGTCTGGCGCTGCCCATGCCGATCTTTCAGAACATGTCGCTGCCATCGCTGGCGCGGACTTCGCGATCGGGTTTCCTGAAGGCGGCCAATGAACTGGCGCTGGCGCGCAAATATGCCGAGCGGCTGGATCTGCGTGCTGCAGCACTCTCCGTACCTGTCGGTACGCTTTCGGGCGGTAACCAGCAGAAAGTGGTGATCGGCAAATGGCTGGCGACGCTGCCGAAGGTCATCATTCTCGACGAACCGACCAAGGGGATCGATATCGGCTCCAAGGCGGCGGTGCATGGTTCCATCAGCGAACTGGCGGCGGAAGGCCTATCGATCATCATGGTTTCTTCCGAACTGCCGGAAATCCTTGGCGTATCGGATCGGGTGCTGGTGATGCGCGAAGGGCTATCGGCCGGGATATTCGAGCGGTCGCAGCTTAGCGCCGAGACGCTGGTGCGCGCCGCCACCGGCAATGCGTGAGGGGGCTCAGATGAAGAAACTGCTGAAACACCGCGAGCTGCTTCTGGTCGGCATTATCGCCATCATGGTGGCGGGTTTTGCCACCCGTGCGCCCGGTTTTGCCACGCCCGGAAATCTCGCCAATATTTTCAACGACACGTCGATCCTGATCATTCTGGCGCTCGGCCAGATGACGGTGATCCTGACCAAGTCGATCGATCTTTCGGTCGCTGCCAATCTCGCCTTTACCGGCATGGCGGTGGCGATGATGGATGCGGCCTATCCCGGCCTGCCGCTCGCGCTGCTGGTCATTCTGGCTGTCGGCATCGGCGCGGCGCTTGGCGCCATCAACGGCATGCTGGTGTGGTGGCTGAGGATCCCGCCGATCGTCGTGACGCTCGGCACACTGACTATCTATCGCGGCATGGCCTTCGTGCTTTCCGGTGGGGCCTGGGTCAATTCGCACCAGATGACGCCCGGGTTTCTCAACTTCCCTCGCCTGCCGGTTTTAGGCATGCCACTCCTGTCGTGGATGGCGATCGCCATCGTGCTGATGATGTGGGTGGTGCTGACGCGAACGCAGTTCGGCCGTGCGACCTATGCTTCCGGCGGCAACCCGACTGCGGCGGTCTATGCCGGTATCGATATCGGCCGGACGCGGTTTTTCGCCTTCACCCTTTCGGGCGCTCTGGCAGGCCTTGCAGGCTATCTCTGGGTGTCGCGTTACGCCGTCGCCTATGTCGATGTCGCGGCAGGCTTCGAGCTCGATACGGTGGCAGCCTGCGTTATCGGCGGTATCTCGATTGCCGGCGGGATCGGCTCGGTCGCCGGTGCCGTGCTTGGGGCGCTGTTCCTCGGTGTCATCAAGAACGCACTTCCGGTCATCGGCATTTCGCCCTTCGCACAGATGGCGATTTCAGGCATCGTCATCGTCGCCGCCGTCGTCTTCAATGCCCGCGCCGAACGCAAGGCCGGGCGCATCATTCTGCGCGATCGTGGCGCCAAGGAGGTTTCCGCATGAGCGACAATCGCGACATCGGGGCTGAAACCAGAACCCGTTCCGCCATTCCCGATCGGCTCGGCACGCCGATGAGCCGTCTGCTCGGCAGCTGGGAAGTGCTGCTGTTCGGCGTGGCGGTGGCGATCTTCATCGCCAATTCGTTCGCCTCGCCCTACTTCCTCAATGCCTGGAACCTTTCCGACGCGACTTTCAATTTCACCGAAAAGGCGATGATCGCCTTTGCCATGGCGATGCTGATCATTGTCGGCGAGATCGATCTTTCGGTCGCCGCGATCATCGCGCTTGCCTCCACCGCCATGGGGGCGGCAGCACAGATGGGGATCGGCGCGCCGGGGCTGGTTGCTGTCGGCGTCAGCGTCGGGCTCGTCTGCGGTGCGATCAACGGCACGCTGGTCTCGGTGCTCAAGCTGCCCTCGATCGTCGTCACCATCGGCACGATGAGCCTGTTTCGCGGCATTTCCTACATAACGCTCGGCGACCAGGCTTACGGCAAATATCCGGCTGATTTCGCTTACTTCGGGCAGGGTTATGTCTTCTGGGTCTTCTCGTTCGAATTCGTGCTCTTCATCGTGCTCGCGATCATTTTCGGCATCGTGCTGCATGCGACCAATTTCGGCCGACAGGTTTTTGTCATAGGCAATAACGAATTTGCTGCGCGCTTCTCCGGCATTCCGGTCGAGCGGATCAAGTTCAAGCTGTTTCTGCTGACCGGCCTGATGTCCGGTATCGCTGCCGTCTGCCTCACCTCGCGGCTCGGCTCCACCCGCCCCTCGATCGCTCAAGGCTGGGAACTGGAGATCGTCACCATGGTCGTGCTCGGCGGCGTCTCCATTCTCGGCGGCGCGGGCACGATTGCCGGCGTTGTCATCGCGGCCTTCGTCATGGGCCTCGTTACCTTCGGGCTCGGGCTCCTCAACGTGCCGGGCATCGTCATGTCGATCTTTGTCGGCCTGCTTCTGATCACCACCATCGCGCTGCCCATCGTGGTGCGTCGCATCAAGTTCATGAGTACGAAATGATTTTAGAGAAATACGCATTCAAGATGAAACTGAACCCCGGCATGGAGGCCGAGTATCGCAAGCGCCACGACGAGATCTGGCCGGAACTGAGCGCGCTTTTGCGCGAGGCGGGTGTGCGGGATTATTCCATCCATCTCGACCGCGACACCAACACGCTGTTCGGCGTGCTTTCGCGGCCGGTCGACCATTCCATGGCAAGCCTGCCGGAGCATCCGGTGATGAAGCGCTGGTGGGCGCATATGGCCGATATCATGGAGAGCAATCCGGATAATTCGCCGGTGCAGAGCGATCTGGTCACGGTGTTTCATCTGCAATGAGTGATTTTCAACGGATCGCCGTTCTCGATATCGGCAAGACCAATGCGAAGGTGGTGATCTTCGATGCCGCAAGCGGCGCGGAGATCGAGACGCGGCGTATGCCCAACCGGGTTCTGTCAGGCCTGCCCTACCCGCATTACGACGTGGAAGCGCTCTGGTCTTTCCTGATCGAGAGCCTTGCTGCTTTTGCCAAACAGCCCGGCTTCGATGCGATCTCGATCACGACGCACGGGGCTGCTGCCGCGCTGATCGACGCGGATGGCAAGCTTGCCTTGCCGGTGCTGGATTACGAGCATCAATATCCCGAAGAAATCCAGCGTGCCTATGATGCGATCCGACCGGATTTTGCCGAGACATTTTCGCCTGGCCTTTCCAGCGGACTTAA
The DNA here is from genome assembly GCA_002376235.1 of Neorhizobium sp. UBA3556. Taxonomy (GTDB): domain Bacteria; phylum Pseudomonadota; class Alphaproteobacteria; order Rhizobiales; family Rhizobiaceae; genus Neorhizobium. Next base: position 283,655 of record DFNX01000010.1, read on the forward strand.
TCTCGGTGCGCAGATCCATTACCAGAAGACGGCGTTCCCTGATGCATTTTCGTGCGTTCGAACGATCCTGACCTATCCGCAATATTGGGCCTATCGGTTGAGCGGCGTGGCTGCCAACGAGGTGACGTCGCTGGGCTGCCATACGGATCTCTGGCGGCCGCATGAGGGACGGTATTCTTCGCTTGTCGAGGCGATTGGTATTGGTGATCTGATGGCTCCGGTGCATTCGGCCTTCGATCAGGTCGGCACGATCCTTCCCGAGATCGCCTCTGGCATCGCCCTGCCCCGACCGGTGCCGGTCTTTTGCGGAATTCACGATTCCAATGCTTCGCTTCTGCCATATCTTGCGGGTCGCGAAGCGCCATTCGCCGTCGTTTCGACGGGCACCTGGGTGATCAATTTCGCGGTCGGCGGCGATGTCGATCGGCTGGATCCGATGCGAGACACGCTGGCCAATGTCGATGCCCATGGCCGTGTTGTCCCGTCTGCCCGCTTCATGGGCGGCCGGGAATTCGAGGTACTGACCTCCGAACTTGGCGCACTGGATCAGGATCGGGCGATGAATGCCCTGCCCGGCGTTATTGAAAAACGGCTGATGCTGCTTCCAAATATCGCTGCGGGATCGGGGCCTTTTCCGGGACGACAGAAAAAATGGGTGAATGATGAGGGCGTTTCCTCTGATGAGCGCTGGGCCGCAGCCTGCCTCTATTTCGCGCTGATGACGCAGACCTGCCTCGATCTGGCAGGCGCGAAAGGGCCGATCCTCGTAGAGGGGCCATTTGCGCTCAATACGCTTTACTTGAGCCTTTTGGCCGGGCTGACGGGCAGGGAGGTGATTGCCGTTCCGGGATCGACCGGGACAAGCCAGGGCGCGGCGCTGCTGGCCGGTATCGCACCGGCGGCGCGCAAGGGCGTATCCGCATTTGCCATTGATGAGGCTGGTCTTGCTGGTTACCGGGCGGAATGGCTCGCCAATAGCTGAGCCGCGCGATCTTCTCCTACCGGCGGAAGCTTGGGAGGCGGTAATCGCCGGATCGGGTTGGCGTTGACAGCTGTCAACCGTGACGTTTGGGGCTGCTCTTCGGTTTCGGCGGGGGCGGGAGACGTATTCGCAATGGTGCCGTGTTGGATACGCGATCACGGACGTTGGCAGCACGTGCCGAGCTACTCGAAGTAGGGGAGGGGCCTCGGTCGCTGGCCGGGGATCACCGTTGGATGTGCGCGTTGACAGCTGTCAACACATCCAACGGCCCTCTTGGAAATAGAGATTTGAAAACCGAGGTGGCGTATTTCCAGGCGCTGCTTTGGGGCCTATAATACGAATCAGCAGCGGCTACCCGCGCGGCGCTTCCAAGCAAATATGGTTAACTACCATGTAGCGAAACGAAACCGCTAATTAGGTTTCGTATGCTGTTTTGCCTGCTGATTTTTCAAGATGTTAAGTTTGATCGATTTTCCGCATGACATCCGCGGTTTGGGGCAGGCGGGGCCAATTCGGTGGGTGTGCCGATACGTTCAGCAGATCCGGCGCCGAGTTGCATGGCGCTGGGAGTGTGCCGATTGTTGCGAGACCTCGCGCGAACTCTTCGTAGACTTCAGGCTCGTTTCTCGATCCCCCATTTTCATCAACCATGGCCGGTGTTTGTTTCGATAGATCAGCCGAACAGGGCAGTTCCGACCTGAGGGGATAGGCTGAAAGGATGTCCTCTCTCGTCCAAATGGGTAGGATAAAGCCGCTTCTTTTTCGGCTAGAGTTTGAGAGGAGCTTGAGCAGCAAGCCCACATATTTCATCTCCGAATTCTGCGAAAGGGACATGCCGTGGATCGCAGCGCTCGCCGGTGGTCTTCCAACTCCCGTTGGTTGGATGCCCTGGTTCCCAAGTATCTGAGCGCTGGCAGAAATGAGAAATCAGGCAAGCCTGCAGGCGGCCGCGAGGTTAAGGTTGCGGCACATGCGCAGGCCGCAGGTGAAATCAATAATGGCGCAATTTCCGAAGATCCCGACAACAACTCTGCCCTCGGCGAGGATGCGGCTGGACAGCGGGCGGTTCAGGACGCGAACCTTGAGGCCAGGATCGACGAAACCGGCAACGCGACAACGACCATAGCGGAGACGGTTGCGCCGGCCTCTGCAATGAGACCGACCGATGGAAAGCATGATGCGTTGCCATCGGCCGCGATGCCGCAACATTTCACGTTCTTTCAGCGGGAGAAAAACGGCGCTTCTTTCGGCGGCCAGTCGTCCGTCCATGCTACCTATTCGGCAGCCACTTCAGTTCCCGACGATCCCCTGGCGGCCTATCTGCAGCAGAGACCGGCGCAGGTGGCGTCAGGGAGCGGAGCTACGCCGGACTTGAATGCGGCCTCCAGCAGGACGGCCTCTTCAGGCAATGTCGTCATTCTCGAGTCGGCACCTTCGGCGCAGACGGCGGCCCATCTCGGCGGCGTTCATTCCCTGGCGGTCGGCATGCCCTTCGGTGTCTGCGGATGCGGCTATCTCACCTCGCCCACGCGAATGCTCGACTGGGCGCAGAAGGGTGGAATATTGCGGGAAGACGGTCAGTTGCCCGGAACCAGGCTGACCGAAGGGCCTGACCATGTGGCGACATCCAGGCCGACCATGGGGGCCTCGACCAGCGATCCTCTGCTCCATCGCGACCTTTCACCTGCCCCGGACTGGCGGGGGACCGCCAGTGGAACCCAATCGAAGGTATGGACCGGGTCGCTGCCGGGCGGCGGGGAAACGGGAACAGGTGCAACCAATACCAAGGGTATTGGCTATCTCGGCGGCTCGGTTACTACGCGCACCGCTGGAAGACCTGACGCGCCCGCGTTGGTCACGGCCATCAACCCGATCGTGCTGGAAAACCAGTTGCAGGGCAATCCCGAGAGCGAGTGGGGCATCGAAGGTGCGGGCAGCACCAATATCGAGGGGTTCGCCACCGATATCAGCGTCGACAACGGCAAGACCATCGATTTCAAGATCAATACGAACTCGACAAATTATCGCATCGATATCTACCGGCTCGGCTACTACGGAGGGATGGGCGCACGAAAGGTCGATACGCTCCAGCATACCGGGCTGCAGTCGCAGCCGACAGCGCTGCGCAATGGCGCAACCGGCACTGTTGATGCCGGCAACTGGTCCGTCTCTGCCTCCTGGGCCGTGCCTGACGATGCCGTTTCGGGCGTCTATATCGCCAAGCTCGTGCGTCAGGACGGCACGTTCGGAGAAAACCACATTCCTTTCATCGTGCGTGACGATGACAGCCGGAGCGACATTGTCTTCCAGACGGCCGACCAGACCTGGCAGGCCTATAACGGCTGGGGCGGAGCCAATTTCTATGGTGGAAACGGGCCGGCCACCGGGCAGGGGGCAGGGCGCGCCTATGCGGTGAGCTACAACAGGCCTATCGCGACCCGCGGCGGGGTCGGCACCTTTGCCGGTCCGCAGGACTATCTGTTCGGTGCCGAGTATGCGGGGATCTATTGGCTGGAGCAGAACGGCTATGACGTCTCCTACATGTCGGGCGTGGATGCAGACCGCTACGGGAGCCTGCTTCTCAATCACAAAATGTATCTCGATGTCGGGCATGACGAATACTGGTCCGGGCAGCAGCGGGCCAATGTCGAGGCGGCGCGCGATGCCGGCGTGCATCTGCAATTCTGGAGCGGTAACGAGGTCTATTGGCGAACGCGCTGGGGCAATAGCTACAGCAGCGATGCAACGCCTTACCGTACGCTGATTTCCTACAAGGAAACCTGGGCGCCGGGCAGCAGCATCGATCCTTCCAACGAGTGGACCGGCACGTTCCGCGATCCGCGCCAGAGCCCGCCGGCGATCGGCGGTGGAAGCCCGGAGAATTCCCTGACCGGGCAATTGTTCAAGGTGGATGATGTCGGCACCAATCTTCAGTCGATCACCGTCCCCTATGATGATGCCAACCTGCGATTTTGGCGCAATACGAGCGTCGCCAATCTTCAGCCGGGTCAGACGGCAACGTTGACCAAGAACTATCTCGGCTATGAGTGGGATGAAGCGGTCGATAACGGTTTCGACCCGGCCGGTCTTGTTAAACTGTCGTCTACGACGCTCCCGGTTGAGACCTATCTGCTCGACTACGGGAACACGACCGGCAGCGCTGTCTCGACCCACAATCTGACGCTCTATCGGGCACCGAGCGGTGCGTTGGTGTTCGGCGCAGGGACTGTCTACTGGTCCTGGGGATTGAGCGACAATCACGACAAGGAGGTGACACCGACCGATCCGCGCGTGCAGCAGGCAATGGTCAATTTGTTGGCCGACATGGGCATTCAACCGGGCACGCTGCAATCGGGGCTGATCGCTGGCATAGAGTCCGGCGACGAGACGGCTCCCACATCCGTCGTCAATGCGCTCGCCACCGTGGCGGTCGGATCCGCGGTGACGCTGACCGGCACAGCCACCGATACGGGCGGCGGGGTGATCGCCGGGGTGGAAGTCTCGACCGACAACGGCGCGAGCTGGCATCCGGCGACAGGCGACGAGAACTGGACATATTCATGGACGCCGGCGGCTGCGGGAACCTATACGATCCGATCCCGCGCGGTGGACGACAGCATCAATCTTGAAACACCGTCGGCGGGACGCACAGTGACGGTCGGTGGACCGAGTTACACTTCGCTGTTTCCGGCTTCGGCGACGCCAGCCGTTGCCAATACCGCCGATTCGTCGGCGGTCGAACTCGGGGTCCGTTTCCAGACATCGACGGCCGGGACGGTGAACGGTATCCGGTTCTACAAGGGCAACCAGAACACGGGCACCCATACCGGATCGCTTTGGGACAGCACTGGCACCCGGATCGCGACGCTCACCTTCACCGGCGAGACTGCCAGCGGATGGCAGACGGGCAATTTCTCCAGTCCCGTGACACTGACGCCGGGGCAGATCTATACCGCGTCCTACCACACCAATGCCGGTTATTATTCGTCAACCGCCAACTACTTCACTTCCAATCTGACGAGCGGCTCGCTGACGGTGCCGGGCAGCAACAATGGGGTCTTTGTCTATGGCAATGGCGGCGTGGCGCCGGCCGAGACTTACGAGGCGACGAATTACTGGGTCGATGTGATGTTCAATCCATCGACGGGCACGCCGGGCAACACCGCGCCGACAGCCGTTGCCGACACCGGAGCGGCGACGGAGAAGGGGGGCATCGCCAATGCCGCGGGCGGTTCGAACGCCACCGGCAATGTGCTGACCAACGATACGGATCCGGATACAGGCGATACCAAGATCGTGACCGCCGTGCGTTTCGGCACGACTGCAGGCACGCTCGGCAACGCCTTGACCGGGACATATGGCAGCCTCGTCCTCAATGCGGCCGGGGCGTATACTTACACAATCAACGAGAACAATGCCGCCGTTCAGGCACTGCGGCTATCGACCAACACGCTGAGTGATGTGTTCAGCTACACGATGCGGGATGCTGCCGGAGCGACCGCTACCGCCAATCTCAGCATCACCATCCGCGGCGCCAATGATGCGCCGGTTCTGGCAGCCCAGACGGCCGCGCAGAATGCGACGATCGGGACGGCCTATTCCTTCGTCCTGCCGGCCAATACGTTCACGGATGTCGATAGCGGCGATACGCTGACCTATACGGCGACCTCGGCGGACGGCTCGGCATTGCCGAGCTGGCTGAGTTTCAATGCCTCGACGCGCACATTCAGCGGCACGCCGACGGCAGCCGGCACCTATGGTGTCAGGGTGGCCGTGGCCGATATCGGCGGGCTTTCCGCCAGCGAGACCTTCAATATCGTGACATCGACGACGCCTCCGCCCGCGAGCTACAGCCTGTTCTCGACGTCCGCGACACCGGCGGTCGCCAACAATGCCGATACGAATGCCGTCGAACTCGGGGTTCGGTTCCAGACATCGGTGGCCGGCACGGTGAGCGGTATCCGCTTCTACAAGGGCAGCCAGAACACGGGCACCCATACCGGATCGCTTTGGAACAGCTCAGGCACACGGATCGCGACGCTCACGTTCACCGGCGAGACAGCCAGCGGCTGGCAGACGGGCAATTTCTCCAGTCCCGTGACACTGACACCGGGGCAGGTCTATACGGCCTCCTATTACACCAGTGCCGGCCGTTACTCGACGACGTCTAATTACTTCTCGTCGAATGTGACGAGTGGTCCGCTGACTGCTCCGGCTGCCAATAACGGGGTCTTCGCCTATGGCAGCGGCAATGTGGCTCCGACCGAAACTTATCAGGCGACGAATTACTGGGTCGACGTGATGTTCAATCCATCGACGGGCACGGCAGGCAACACGACGCCGACAGCCGTTGCCGACACCGGAGCGGCGACGGAGAAGGGGGGCATCGCCAATGCCACGGGCGGTTCGAACGCCACCGGCAATGTGCTGACCAACGANNCGTGACCGCCGTGCGTTTCGGCACGACTGCAGGCACGCTCGGCAACGCCTTGACCGGGACATATGGCAGCCTCGTCCTCAATGCGGCCGGGGCGTATACCTACACAATCAACGAGAACAATGCTTCTGTTCAGGCATTGCGCCTGTCGACCAACACGCTGAGCGATGTTTTCAGCTACACGATGCGGGACACTGCCGGAGCTACTGCCGCAACCAATCTCACCATCACCATCCGCGGCGCCAACGATGCACCGGTTCTGGCTGCCCAGACGGCCACGCAGAATGCGACGATCGGGACGGCCTATTCCTTTGTCCTGCCGGCCAATACGTTCACGGATGTCGATAGCGGCGATACGCTGACCTATACGGCGACCTCGGCCGACGGCTCGGCATTGCCGAGTTGGCTGAGCTTCAATGCCTCGACGCGCACGTTCAGCGGTACGCCGACGGCAGCCGGCACCTATGGCGTCAGGGTGGCCGTGGCCGATATCGGCGGGCTTTCCGCCAGCGAGACCTTCAATATCGTGACATCGACGACGCCGCAGGCCACGAGCTACAGTCTCTTTTCCGCGTCGGCGACGCCTGCGCAGACGGGCCTCAACGACGGTTCACAAATTGGGCTGGGGGTAAAATTCCGCTCGACCGCCGCCGGCCAGATCACCGGCATCAAGTTCTATCGCAGCCCCGGAGACACTGGCCAGAACGTTGTCGATCTTTGGTCGGCGACCGGCACGAGGCTGGCGACGGCCAGTTTTACCAACACGTCGGCCACCGGCTGGCAGACCGTAAACCTAGCGACGCCATATACGATTGCGGCCAACACGACCTATGTTGCCTCCTACCACACGACCGGGACCTATGTGGCAAGCGACGGCTTCTTTAGCAGTGCCGTTACCAGCGGCCCGCTGACGGCACTCTCCAACGCAGCGGCCGGTGGCAATGGCGTTTATGCCTATGGCGGATCGGCTAGCCTAGGCGTCTTCCCGAACAGCACCTACGATTCCGCCAATTACTGGGCCGATGTCGTCTTCCGGCCGCAACTCGCCGCATGACGGGCAGATGGGAGAGCCAGGGTGCTGAACGAGGCTGACATGATGCAAGGGCCGATCGCGGCGCATGGCGGCATGCGAGGCTTGCCGGCGGGCGCGGACGAAAGGTTGCCGGTGACGGTGCTTGCCGGATTTCTCGGCTCCGGCAAGACGACGCTGCTCAGTCATGTGCTCACAAACCGCGAAGGGCTGCGGGTCGCCGTCATCGTCAATGACATGAGCGAGGTGAACATCGACGCCAGCCTCATTCGCAACGGCAATTGCAACCTCTCGCACACGACGGAGACTTTGGTCGAACTCAGCAATGGCTGCATATGCTGCACCCTGCGCGAGGATCTTCTGGCGGAAGTGCGGCGGTTGGCGGAAGAGGGGAAATACGACTATCTGCTGATCGAGGGAACCGGCATTGCGGAACCACGCCCGATCGCCGCAACCTTTTCCTTTTGTGACGAGAACGGTGTGTCGCTTTCCGATTTTGCCAGACTGGACACGATGGTAACCGTCGTCGATGCCGTTAGCCTGTTTGCCGATTACAGCAGTGCCGATATGCTTAAGGACCGCGGCCTTGAGCGGGACGGCGAGGACAGTCGCACGCTCATCGATCTTCTGGTGGACCAGATCGAGTTTGCCGATATCGTCGTGATCAACAAGATCTCCGACGTCACCGAAGAGGTTCGGCTGGAGCTACGCAAGACGGTTACGGCGCTCAACCCCGATGCGCGCCAGATCGAGGTCGATTTCGGTGAAGTCGCTCTGGCGGCCATTCTCAATACCGGTCTTTTCGATGAGGAGAAGGCCTCGGCACATCCGCTATGGCACAAGGAACTCTACAATCCGGAAGAGCATGTGCCGGAAACCGAAGAATACGGAGTTTCCAGTTTCGTTTATCGCACGAGGCGCCCGTTCGACCCGGAAGGATTTCGGGCGTTTCTGGACGAGCCATGGCCCGGCGTCATTCGCGCCAAGGGCCATTTCTGGCTTGCGACGCGGCCGCGTCATGTCGGGATCATGTCGGTCGCCGGGGTGCAGCGTCGCTGCGAACCGATGGGCCTATGGTGGGCCGCCGTTCCGCGGGCGGACTGGCCGATCCATGAGCAGTTTCGTCAACATGTGGAAAGCTGGTGGGACAGCGCCTGGGGTGATCGTCGCCAGGAGCTGGTGTTTATCGGCGTGGGCATGGACGAGGCCGCTATTCGAGCCTCACTCGACGGATGCCTGGCAAGCCCCAATCCACCGGATTGGGCTCAACTTCGGGATCCGTTTCCAGCCTGGTAGACCTGCGCTTCATACTTGCGGCAAGAGGTACCGTTTCCTTTCGAAGCACCCAGATAGGGAGCCGAGGAAAGGCGTTTGTTTGGTCGGATTGCATCAATCGTGAACTGGCATCGTCCTCGATTTATAAGCCGGGTCATGACGGCGTTTACGGCTCCCGCAGGGCGTTATCGAGGCCTTTGACCAGGGGATAGAGGATGTAGGACATGATGGTGCGGCGTCCGACCTTGATTTCGGCAGAGACCGTCATTCCGGGAAGCAGCCGGACGGTTTCATCCGGGGCGTGGAGGCGGGTGTCGGTCAGTGCCACCCGCGCCCTGAAGAAGGGCAGGGGAGACTGTCCTGCGGTAACTTCCTGCTGGGTCGGCTCGAACGTATCCCTGCTGATGACCCTGACATTGCCGGAGGCGGTGCCGAATTTCTGGAACGGGTAGGCGTCCAGCTTGATGCGCGCATCCATGCCGTCGGCTATGCGGGCAATGTCGAGCGAGCCGACCGAGACCTCGGCCTCCAGCGGAACGTCGAGGGGCACCAGGGTGACGATCGGCTCGGCGTCGCGCACGACCGATCCAACCGAACGCTCTGCGAGATCGAGCACGACGGCGTCTGCCGGCGCCTTGAGGGTGATCATCGTGCGGCGCAGTTCCATCTTCTTGAGTTCCTCGGCGGCCGTATCGCGCTGGTCGCGCAATTCGACTAGCTGCTCCATCGCCGCACGGCGAAAGTCCTCCAGGAAAGCCTGCTTTTCGGCCGTCACCCTTTTCAAGACATGCGCCGCTTCGGCGCTCTTGCCGCGAATGGCCGAGAGATCGGCATCGACATCGAGGCGTGCATCCCTTGCGACGAGAAGCAGGAGCAGCGATCCGGCATCCCGGCGATAAAGGCCTTCACGGGTTGTCTCGATCTGGCCGAGCGTATCGAGGCGGCCCTGAAGAATGCCGGCCTGCTCATTTCCGGCGGATATCGTTGCCGACTGGCCGGCAATCTGCGCATCGAAATTCTGCACCTGTGCGCGATAATAGGCATCCCGCTGCCGAAACAGCGCGACCTGAAGCTGCTCGTCGGGTGATTTGCCGGCTAGTGACGGGTAATCAATTCCCGCCGTCTCGGCTTCGAGCCGTTTGACCTGAGCGTCGAAGGCGTTGAATTTCGACTGCTGCTGGACCATGTCGGCCTGGCTGAATGTGGGATCGAGCGTCGCGAGATCCTGCCCGGCATGGACCGTCTCGCCGACGCTGACGTCGAGAGAGCGGATGATGGAGGTTTCCAGCGGCTGGACGACCATGGTGGGCTGGCTCGTGACCAGCTTGCCGGTCGCGATGACGACTTCGTCGACTTCCGATATGGACGCCCACAGGATCGCGGCGCAGATGAGGGCGGAAAGGGTATAGAGTGTCACTTTCGCCACCCGCGGCGGCGGTCTTTCCTCAAGTTCCACGGCATCCGACTGGAAGTCGATGATCACCGACGACAGATGCTGTCTGGAAGCCAGGGCCGATCCAGGCTTTGACACGGGAACAGGCAGGTTTTCGCTGTGTTGCCGGGGGGCGGTCATGCGACTTGCCTCATCTGCTGTGCCCAGAGATGACGATAGGTCATGCAGCGGGAGACAAGCTGATCATGCGGACCGATATCGGCAATCTTGCCACGTTCCAGAACGATGATTGCGTCGGCATCGGTGAGGGTCGAGAGGCGATGCGAAACGATGATGACCGTGCGTCCCGCGGCGATCTTGCTCAGGTTCTGTCTGATGATCGCCTCGCTGTCGGGATCGAGAGCGCTGGTCGCCTCGTCGAATATCAGCAGCTTTGGATCGGTGATCAGCGCCCGGGCGATGGCAAGCCGCTGCCGTTGGCCACCGGACAGGTTGCTGGCATTTTCCTCCAGCAACGTGTCGAAACCCCGCGGCAGGCGTTCGATGAACTCTTCCGCCCCGGCCAATTGGGCAGCCGCCACGATCTCCTCGATCGTCGCGCCGGGCTTGGTTGCCGCGATATTGTCCCGTACCGATCCACGGAACAGGAAATTGTCCTGCAGGACGACGCCTATGCTGGTGCGAAGATGCACGAGATCGATTTCACGGCTGTCGTAACCGTCGATACGGATGATGCCCTGCTGGTTCTGGTAAAGACCCTGAATGAGCCGGGTTACGGTCGTTTTGCCCGAGCCGCTTTTGCCTACGATGCCGAAGAGCGAACCGGCTGGAATATTGAAGGAAATGTCGTCGAGCGCGGGTGCGCCATCCGGCCCGTAGCGAAACGATATCCTGTCGAATTCGATCCGGCCGGTAAGGGCAGGGCTGATGCCCCTGCTGCGGCCGGACTGTTCCGGGCGCTGGTTCATGATCTCGCCGAGCATGCGTACGGATAAGGCAACCTCCTGATATTCGTGGACCATGGTGACGATCTGCAGCAGTGGGCCGGAGACCCGCCCCGCCAGCATGTTGAACGCCACCAGTGCGCCGATCGTCATCGTGTTGTCGAAGACGGCCAGTGCGCCGAGCCCGATGATGGCGACACTCATCAGCTTTTCGAGAAGGCCCGTCAGCGCCTGCGCGGCTGTCGAGATCTTGTCGACATGGAAGCGGACGGAGATGGCGCGTGCCGACTGATCGTCCCACACTTTTCTTTGCCGCGGCTCCAGCGCCAGCGATTTTACTGTCCGCATTCCGTGTACGGTTTCGACCAGAAGCGCCTGGCGTTCTCCTTCCGCCTGGTAGAGGGCCTGAAGCCGCCGCTGGAACGGGCCGACGAGCAGAGCCACAACGACTGCAACGAGGGCGGTGAAACCTAGAACCACAAGTGTCAGCTTGACGCTGTAGAGGAAAAGAACCGGCACGAAGACCAGTAGCGACAGGCAGTCGAGCAGCGTCAGAAACAGGCGGCCGGTGAGGAATTCGCGAATCCGGCCGCTCTGCTGCATGTGCTTCACCAAAACCCCCGCCGATGCCTGTTCGAAGAGGGCAATCGGCAGGAACAGGAGATGGCCGAAGGTTCTGGTCGCCACCCTTATGTCTATCCTGTTCGTCGCATAGAGCAGGATATAGCGGCGCAGGAAGGTGAAGACCGCGTCGAAAACCAGTGCGATGGCAATGCCGACCGTGAGGACGGCGAGGGTCGCATAGCTCTGGTGAACCAGAACCTTGTCGATCACCAGCTGAAAGAAGAGCGGTGTGGCGAGGCCCAGCCCATAGAGGATGATGGCAGCAAGTCCGACATCACGGAAGAGACTGCGCTGGCGGATGATATCCGGAATGAACCAGCGAAGTCCGAAAGGCTGGTCCTCGTCCATCAGGCGGTAGCCGCGCTTGACCAGCACGATGCTGCCGCGCCAGCTCTTCAAGAACTGCTCCTCGGTCAGGGTGATGGGGTCAGGCCGGAGCGCCAGCGGATCGAGCACACATATTGTCTCGACGCCATCGACTTCAGATGTGCCCGCGATCACGATCCAATTGCCGTTTTCCAGCTCGGCAAGCACCGGATAGGCCTGGCCGAGCTTGGTGAGCGAGCCCCAGTCCATATCCAGACTGCGAGCACGCAGGCCCGCATCCTTTGCCATGCGAAGCAACTGGCGCGTCGAGACCTGTGTGTCTCCCACGTTGTAGTCATGCTGCAGCCGGTCGGGTGAGAGGTCGGCCCCATGGTGGCGGGCGACCAGACAAAGACAGTGCAGATTTGTGTGTATGAGTTCGCTCATGGCTTCAGTCGCTGACCTTCGCCATTTGCCGTCAGTTGAAATTCGGCGAGGTATTTGCCGGCGACGGATCCATCAGATCGCCTTCCCCCACGGGGATTAGGGGAATGTTCCTCCGCAGGGCACCGGCCTCGACCAGCCCGTCCAGGGCTTTCTGCATGAGATCGACGGCGTTGGCGAAGGCTTCGATCGGCATGATGACCCGCTGCCGGAGAACCGGTTCCGGGTTGCCGTTGATGTCACGCTTGCTGGGGCAAAGGGAGGTCATGTCCATCCGGACGATCGGACCTGTCACGGTGATTTCACTGATGCCGTCGCAATACAATTCGTCTGTCATCCCAATCTCCGTATCTATGGCAATTGTCGGTCCGCAGGCGCCGAGGGCCGGGCCTTGCGAAGTTGGGGTTAGCTCTGGGGCATGAAATGTCGGTTTCTTGTCAGGCAGCGTGGGATATGGGCGGGCCTTGCCGTTGCTGCCTCATCACTATGCCCGACAAATCCCGCGAGCGGGCATTGGCTCTTGGGAGGGCCGGGTTTGTCGCACACCTCAAATGTGATGAGGTCACCTCAACCGAAAGACGGAGCTTCAGGCCCGATCTACCCGACAGGATCTGCCGCGCTTTAAAGGCGAAGATGGTAGCCGTCCGTATCATGCGCATCCGGACGACTGACGAGGTTGTGCTTATCGTTTGGATGGCACCGGGTCGGTGTTGCCGGTGCCGTGGAGCGTGGAGGCTTCTAGTGTTGCTTCTTGTTTGCGAGTGTATCGACAAGCGATGCGGAGCAGCCCGTATAGCCGGCCGTATCCAGCGTCACCATGTCGTGGCTCGCCATTTCCGGATGCTCGGCGATCGCTTTCGTGAAAGGGACGTCCTCCATGACCGAACGCTGGGCGGCTTCGTACAACATGTGATGTGCCTTGTGCCGGCCGAGACGGTCGGAAAGCTGCATCATGGCCGCTTCGGAAACGATCAGGCCGTTGGTGATTTCGACATTGCGCTTCATCGCGTCGGCATGCACCACGAGGCCGGTGACGAGGCGCGCGAGGGTGGCGGCGACCGAGGCGCCGAGGATGGCGATTTCGGGAACGGCGACATCGGCAACATTGGTGGCGGACGAATCGCCCTCGTCCATGCGCACCATGGATCCCAGCATCAGCGGCAGACGCGCGGACAGCAGCCGGCACAGGCTGATCAACAGAAGTGCGGTCGAGGGATTGCGCTTCTGGGCCATGGTCGAGCTGCCGACCTTGCCCATGTGAAATGCCTCCTCGACTTCGCCAATCTCGGTGCGCTGCATGAAGACGACGTCCTGGGCGATCTTTTCGGCCGTTCCGGCCAGAAGCGAAAGGGCGCAGAAATAATCGGTCGCCCGGTCGAAGGATGAGCGCATCGGCAGGATCGCCGGCTCAAGTCCGAGGATTTCGGCCATCCTGACCTCGACCATGGGTCCCTTGTCTCCCATCGCCGCAAAGGTTCCGATCGCACCGCCGAGGCAGGCAACGAAGGACGGCACGATACGATCCTGCAGCCGTGTGCGATCGCGGCGAACCTCTTCCAGCCAGCCCGTCACCTTGAAGCCGAAGGTCATCGGCAGGGCGTGCTGTCCGTGCGTGCGCCCGGCCTGCAGCGTATCGCGGTGGGCGACCGCCAGTTGCGACAGCGATGTTTCCGCAATGGCGAGGCTGGAATCGATCAGCTTCTGGGTCCGGCGCATCTGCAATGCCACGCCGGTATCGAAAATATTCTGTGTCGTCGCGCCCCAATGGATATAGCCGGCCGCCGGTTCGCCGGCGAATTCCTCCATCTGGCGCAGGACGGGCACGAACGGATGCTGGGCATGGGCGATATCGCGGCTGAGGCGTTCGGTGTCGAAGCGCTCGTGCCGGCTTGCTTCAGTAATTGCTGGTACGACATCGGCCATTCTCATTGCAGTCTTTGCGCCGGCGCTTGCCGCCGTCGCGCTGCAGTTCGGCCCGGCCGAATATTTCTCGCTGATGGTCCTTGGCCTGATCGCCTCGATCGTCATGGCGTCCGGCCCGTTGCTTCATGCGCTTGGCATGATCCTGGTCGGGCTTCTGCTCGGCATGGCGGGTACCGATGTGAATTCTGCCGTGCCTCGCTACACATTCGGCATGCCGCTTCTGTCCGACGGTCTCGATTTCGTCGTCATCGCCATGGGCATCTTCGGTCTCGGCGAGATCATCGCCAATCTCGAAGACGAGGCGGACCGCTCGGTGATGACGAAACGGGTCACCGGCCTGATGCCGTCCAGGCAAGACTGGAAGCGTATCCTTGCTCCTATCCTGCGCGGCACGGCGCTCGGTTCGCTGCTGGGCATTCTGCCCGGCGGGGGGGCAGCGCTTGCTTCTTTCGGCTCCTATTCGCTGGAGAAGAAGTTCGCCAAACATCCGGAAGAATTCGGCAAGGGTGCGATCGAAGGTGTTGCCGGGCCGGAATCGGCCAACAATGCCGGTGCCCAGACGTCGTTCATTCCCATGCTGACGCTCGGTCTGCCGTCGAACTCGGTGATAGCGCTGATGATCGGTGCGATGATCATTCAGGGCATTCAGCCCGGTCCCTCTGTCATGACCGAGCAGCCCACGCTGTTCTGGGGCCTGATCGCATCCATGTGGATCGGCAATGCAATGCTGCTCGTTCTCAATCTGCCGCTGATCGGGCTGTGGGTGCGGATGATCGCCATTCCCTACAATTTCCTCTTCCCGATCATCATCGTCTTCTGCGCGATCGGTGTCTTCAGCGTCAACAACAACGCTTTCGACGTCTATATGATGGCGATTTTCGGTGTGGTCGGCTACGTCTTCCGCAAGCTCGACGCGGAGCCAGCACCGTTGCTGCTCGCTTTCATCCTCGGCCCGATGATGGAAGAGTTCCTGCGCCGCACGCTGCTCTTCTCGAAGGGTGATCCGAGCGTCTTCATTACCCGCCCGGTGAGCGCCGGCCTGCTGATCGTCGCCGCCGTGTTGCTGGTCGCCGTGTTGCTGCCAGCCGTACGCAAGGGACGCGAGAAGGCGTTTCAGGAAGAGTAGAGGGTCATTCGCTCGGGCGGGCCTTACCGAAAATGATTCTGACGGTTCTTCGCCGCCTCTCAGCCTCCGATCCGAAGCTTGAGGCGGTGGCGTGTCTCGCTTGGGCTTTCGGCGTAACTGGCGCGGTAGCTGCGTGAAAAGGCCGAGGCCGAATTGAAACCAGTCTCGGCGGCGATATCGGCGAAGCTCGCTCTGGTCTCCATGACCTTACGGCGGGCGGCGTTCAGTCGGAGGGCAAGATAATGGGTGTGCGGGGCAACGCCCATTGTCTGGTGAAACAAGTCCTGCAGATGGCGGATACTGATCCCCGATCGTCTGGCGAGCTTTGGAAGCGACACCGGCGCTTCGACCGTGTCCTCCATCAGCTTCACTGCTGTCTGCACGCGTGGGTCGATGCTTGTCGTGCTGCTGATCAGCTTATGGTCGGGCCGCGTTCCCTCAATGCGCTCCTGTTGGTAGATGAACAGCCGCGAGACTTCCAGCGCAAGCGAATGGCCGTGTGCGCGGCGGATCAGCTCCAGCATCAGGTCGAGCGTCGGTAGTGGCCCGCCGGTGGTCATGCGTTTGGCGTGGATGACGAAACGTTCGCGCACCAGGCCGACATGCGGATAGGCGCGGGAGAAGTCGTCGAAATCCTCCCAATGGGTAGTGGCCGAAAAACCATCAAGCAGGCTGGCTTCGGCAAGGATGAAGGCACCGCTTTCGATGCCGGCGATCGATGTCCGGTGCCGGGCGGTCTGGGACAGAAGGAATTTCAGTTCGCGGGTGGCCGCGTGTCTCCAGTTGTAGCTTGCCAGAACGAAGAGCGGATCGGTTTCGCGGGCGGGACGGAATGGGCCGGATACGGGAACCGGGACGCCGGATGTCGTTTCGATCGGTCGGCCGTCAGGGGAGTGAAGCGTCCAGCGGTAGAGATTTTTGCCTGTGATGCGGTTTGCGGCGCGCAGCGGCTCGATGACCGAGGCGAGCAGGATGAGGTTGGTTTCCGGCAGAACGAGAATGTCGATATGCTGGTTTTCACCCATGCGCTTCCCTTCGCCCGTGTTCCGATAATGTATAGAGCAGCACCGATTATGGAAAGCATTTTCCTGTTGTCTTGCCCGTAATGGCGGCAGCGAAAAGGAGGCAAGAATGCCGCTCGAGATGAACCGCGAGGTCTTCATTACCTGTGCCGTGACCGGTGCCGGCGATACGACCGGAAAGTCCGGCCATGTTCCGATCACCCCGAAAGAGATAGCGGACTCGGCGATCGATGCCGCCAGGGCGGGAGCGGCGGTGGTTCACTGTCATGTCCGTAACCCCGAGAGCGGGGCGGCGGCGCGCAATCTTGAACTTTACCGCGAAGTGACCGATCGCATTCGCTCGGCGGATATCGATGTCGTCTTGAACCTGACGGCCGGCATGGGCGGGGATCTGGTGTTCGGCAATGTCGAGGCGCCGTTCCCCTATAATCCCGATGGCACCGATATGGCGGGTGCGACCGAACGGGTTGCGCATGTCGCCGAATGCCTGCCGGAAATCTGCACGCTCGATTGCGGCACGATGAACTTTTCGCTCGGCGATTACGTGATGACCAACACGCCCTCGATGCTGCGCGAAATGGCGCGGCAGATGACGGCGCTTGGCGTGCGGCCCGAGATCGAGGCCTTCGATACCGGCCATCTTTGGTTTGCCAAGCAGCTGGTGGAGGAGGGGCTGATCGAGGATCCGGTGCTGATCCAGCTGTGCATGGGCATCCCATGGGGCGCGCCGGATGATCTCAATACATTCATGGCGATGGTCAACAATGTACCGAAGAGCTGGACCTTTTCGGCTTTCTCGATCGGTCGCAATGCGCTCGCCTACCCGGCGGCCGCTGTTCTTGCCGGGGGGAATGTCCGGGTCGGGCTTGAGGACAATCTTTATGCGGGCAAGGGGCAGCTCGCGACAAATGCCCAACTTGTGGAGAAGGCGGTCGGGGTGATCGAGGGAATGGGAGCGAAGGTGATCGGGCCGGATGCGGTGCGTGAGAAGCTGAAGCTGACGAAGCGGTAGGACCGAGAGGCAGAGGCAGAGGCAGAGGCTTTGCCTCTCATCCGCCTGCCGGAACCTACTCCCCGGAATAACGGGGAGAGGGGGAGCGCAGCAAGCTGGGCTCTGGGTGAGGGGCAGCGGCTAGGCGAGATAAAACAGGGAAGAAAATTCATGACCAGCATCAAAAAAGCGGCCTGCATCGGCGGGGGTGTCATCGGCGGGGCGTGGGCGGCGCGGTTTCTGCTCGGCGGGATCGATGTCGCCATGTACGATCCGCATCCGGAGGCGAAACGGATTGTCGGCGAAGTGCTTGCAAATGCCGAACGGGCCTATGCCATGCTGACCACGGCGCCGCTGCCGCCGAGGGGGACGCTGACATTCTGTGGAAGTGTTGAAGACGCCGTTGCCGGGGCGGACTGGATTCAGGAGAGCGTTCCCGAGCGTGTCGATCTCAAGCGCGGCGTGATTACCGAGATCGACAGATATGCCGATCCGGAAGCGCTGATCGGATCGTCCACGTCCGGCATCATGCCGACCGAGTTGCAGCGTGACATGACACATCCCGAACGGATGTTCGTCGCCCATCCCTATAACCCGGTCTATCTTCTGCCGCTGGCCGAACTGGTTGGCGGGGAAAGGACTTCCCCCGAGACGCTGGAACTGGCCAAAGCCCGGCTGGCACCGATCGGGATGAAGGGCGTGATCCTGAAAAAGGAGATCGAGGCCTTTGTCGGCGACCGGTTGCTGGAAGCCATATGGCGCGAGGGGCTGTGGCTCATCCATGACGACATCTGCGATACCGAGACGCTGGACGACGTGATCCGCTATTCCTTCGGCATGCGCTGGGCGCAGATGGGCCTGTTCGAGACTTATCGCATTGCCGGCGGCGAAGCGGGCATGCGGCATTTTCTGTCACAGTTCGGCCCGTGTCTTTCATGGCCGTGGACGAAGCTGACGGATGTCGTCGATCTCGATGACGCTCTGGTCGACAAGATCGCGGCGCAATCGGACGCGCAATCGGGCGCCCGCGGGATCCGCGAGCTGGAACGCATCCGAGACGAAAACCTCGTCGGCATCATGCAGGCGCTGAAAGCCGGGGATGGCGGAAAGGGCTGGGGTTCGGGAAAAGTGCTGGCCGATTTCGAAAAGTCGCTCTGGGCCAAAGGGGGCGGCAAAACGGATGCACCGGATTTTTCCCAACCACTGCGGCTGGTCGATACAAAGGTGAGTGCCGCCTGGGTGGACTATAACGGCCACATGACCGAGCATCGTTACCTGCAGGTCTTCGGCGATACGTCGGATGCGCTGCTGCGATTGATCGGCGTCGACTTCGCCTATGTGGAGGCGGGGCACAGCTATTATACGGTCGAGACCCATATCCGGCATCTCGGCGAGGCAAAGCTGGGGCAGGCGCTTTATACGACGCTGCAGGTACTCGGCTTCGATGAAAAGCGCATCCGGTATTTCACCACCCTCCATGATGGTCAGACCGGCGCGGCACTTGCGACTGCCGAGCAACTGATGCTGCATGTGGACGCCGATGCCGGAAAAGCGACCGCCGCACCGGCGAATATACTTGCGAGACTGAGGCCTATTGCGGAAGCCCATGCGAGACTGCCGATGCCGGATGGGGTGGGACGCTCCGTGGGACAGAAGGCCTGAGATGTCTCTCTGCTTGCCGGCGGGGAGAGATGTTGAGGACCGGGGCCAGAAATCAGGGTTTTCGACCGATCGCTCCTCGCCAGTCATTCGGTAACAAGCAGAAAACAAGGGATGCCGAGCGCAGCGCCAGGAAATACCTGCTGTGATGGCGATGTCACATTGTTTTATTAGCAACCGAACGATGTTTTTGTCTGTGACGTCAGGCCGTTGCGCCGGTCACGGCATTCCACTGCGCTATCGCGCGGATCCGATGAATGTAGGCGGCTAAGGCTGAACGTTTGTGGTGCGGCGGGACGAAGAGATTTCTGACTGCTGAGAAGACCGAGATGAAACGTTGCAAGCCGCCGACCGATCGGAAGCACCGCATCATCCGTTCCCGTTTTCGAAGCGGTACGTGAGAATCCTCCGCGCGATGGTTCAGCCTTTTGTGCGATTGATGTTCGACGCCGGGCAGTACGTCACGTCTTGCAGCTCCATATGAGCGCAGCTTGTCGGTGATGATCCGCTTCGGCGCCAAGCCTTGCTTCCTCAGCAGCCTGACCAGCAATCGCCTGGAGAACGTATCCCTCCTGGTCAACTGCTCGCCAAAGCCAATGCTTGCGACCGCCGATGGAAATCACGACCTCGTCCAAGTGCCAGATATCATTTCGCGAAGGCTTCTTTCGACGTAGCTGCTTGGCATAAGCTGCCCCGATTTTGCGTCCCCATCGCCGTACATTTTATAAGAGACGACGATGCCACGCTCCAGCAACATTTCCTCGACCAGCCGCAGGCTCAACGGGAACCGGAAATAAAGCCAAACCGCATGCGAGATGATCTGCGGTGGAAAGCGATGGTTCTTATAACTGATTGTCGTCGAGCTCATCCTCGCCCAACTATTCGTCAACCGTTATGCTGCAGACAACGTGACATCACCGCCACACCTGCCGAACCCTATCGATCCGGCAGGTGCGCAGGTTTTGTGCCGGGTCCCTGCCCATGTGAATGGACAGATCCCGGCTGCAGTTTTAGCCTTTCGCCTTCATGGCAACCACGCGTGGTTCCTTGGTGGCCGGCTTGTCATGTTCCTCGACATAGGCTTCACCATTAAAGCTGGCGATCAGCACGTCACGGATTTCGGCGATCAGCGGGTAGCGCGGATTGGCGCCCGTGCACTGGTCGTCGAAGGCCATTTCCGCCAGCTTGTCGACCTTGGCCATGAAGTCGGCTTCGCCGACCCCGGCGGCCTGGATCGAGGCCGGAATGTCGAGATCCTTCTTCAGCTCTTCCAGCCACTGGACGAGGTTCTCGACGGATGCCGCATCATTCTTGCCGCCGAGCCCGAGATGCTGGGCGATCTCGGCATAACGGCATAGCGCCTTCGGTCGGTCATACTGGCTGAACGCCGCCTGCTTGCTCGGATTGTCGACAGCGTTGTAGCGGACCACATTGGAGATCAGCAGCGCGTTCGACAGGCCATGCGGAATGTGGAATTCCGCACCGATCTTGTGCGCCATCGAGTGGCAAACGCCGAGGAAGGCGTTGGCAAAGGCGATGCCGGCAAGCGTTGCCGCATTGTGAACCTGCTCGCGCGCCTTTGGGTCTTTCGCACCGTTCTTGTAGGCCGAAGGTAGATAGGTCTTCAGCAGCTTCAATGCCTGCAGCGCCTGGCCATCCGAATATTCGTTGGCCATGACGGAGACATAGGCTTCCAGCGCATGCGTCACCGCGTCGATACCGCCATGCGCGGTCAAGGACTTCGGCATGTTCATGACGAGGTTGGCGTCAACGATCGCCATGTGCGGCGTCAACTGGTAGTCGGCGATCGGATATTTGATGCCGGTCTTCTCGTCGGTCACAACCGCAAACGGCGTCACTTCCGAACCGGTACCCGAGGTCGTCGGAACAGCCACGAACATGGCTTTCTTGCCGAGCGTCGGGAAACGGTAGATACGCTTGCGGATATCCATGAAGCGCAGCGCCAGATCGGTGAACTCCACATCCGGATGCTCGTACATGACCCACATGATCTTGGCCGCATCCATCGGCGAACCACCGCCGACGGCGAGGATCAGGTCCGGCTGGAAGGCGTTGGCGAGTGCGGTTGCCTTACGCACGACAGCCAGCGTCGGGTCGGCACTGACCTCGAAGAAGACCTCGACCTCAAGACCGAGATCTTTCAGGATGCGGATCGTGTCGTTGACATTGCCGTTTTCGAACAGGAAGCGGTCGGTGACGATCAGGCAGCGCTTCTTGTCCTTCAGGTCTTCCAGCGCAAACGGCAGGCTGCCGCGGCGGAAGTAGATCGACGGCGGCAGCTTGTGCCAGAGCATGTTTTCGGCGCGCATGGCCACCGTCTTTCTGTTGATCAGATGCTGCGGACCGACATTTTCCGAGATCGAGTTGCCGCCCCAGGAGCCGCAACCGAGCGTCAGCGACGGTGCGAGACGGAAGTTGTAAAGGTCGCCGATACCGCCATGCGAGGCCGGTGAGTTGATCAGGATACGCGAGGTCTTCATCTTCGCGCCGTAAGTAGCGATGCGTTCGGGCTGGAGATCCTGGTCGGTGTAGAGAACCGACGTATGGCCGACGCCGCCGAAGGCAACCAGCGCTTCCGCCTTGTCGCAGGCATCTTCGAAATTCTTCGCCTTATACATGGCGAGAAGCGGCGAGAGCTTTTCGTAGGCAAACGGTTCGGTCTCGTCGATCGCCTCGACTTCGGCGATCAGCACCTTGGTGCCGGTCGGAACTTCGAAGCCGGCCATTTCGGCAATCTTATGCGCCGACTGGCCGACGATCTCGGCATTGATCGAGCCTTTTTTGAGGATCAGGCTCTTGATCGCACCGGCCTCGTTGCCCGAAAGCACATAGCCGCCATGGGTGCGGAAGCGTTCGCGCACGGCATTATAAACGGCATCGACCACGACGACCGACTGTTCCGAAGCGCAGACGACACCGTTGTCAAACGTCTTTGACATCAGGATCGAGGCGACCGCGCGTTTGATGTCGGCAAATTCGTCGATGACGGCCGGCGTATTGCCGGCGCCCACACCGATCGCCGGCTTACCCGACGAATAGGCGGCCTTGACCATGCCCGGTCCACCGGTTGCTAGGATCAGGTCGATTGCCGGGTGATGCATCAGGGCGTTGGAAAGCTCCACACTCGGCTCATCGATCCAGCCGATAATATCCTTCGGCGCACCAGCCTTGACGGCAGCTTCCAGAACAAGGCGGGCCGCCTCGCAGGTTGCGCGCCTGGCGCGCGGATGCGGCGAAAAGACGATGCCGTTGCGGGTTTTGAGCGCGATGAGTGCCTTGAAGATCGCCGTCGAGGTCGGGTTGGTGGTCGGCACGATGGCGCAGATCAGGCCGATCGGCTCGGCAACCGTTGCAATCCCGTATTCCGGCTCTTCGGAAAGAACTCCGCAAGTCTTCTCATCCTTGTATTTATTGTAGATATATTCCGAGGCAAAATGGTTCTTCACCACCTTGTCCTCCATCACACCCATGCCGGTCTCCTCAACCGCCATCTTGGCCAGCGGAATACGCGCATTCGCGGCGGCAAGCGCCGCATTGCGAAATATCTCGTCCACCTGCTCCTGGCTGAAGCTCGCAAAAACCTTCTGCGCCGCCTCAACCCGCGCAACAAGCGCGTTCAGATCCGCAATCGTGCTAACTGTCATGATAATTCCACCTCAAATTGTATCATGGTACATGGCTTGCCGCGCTCATCACGCGTACTAATCGATTTAGAAGGCTGAATACTGGACCAACGCAGCCAGGAAGCAAGCCTTTCGCGCACTCCCGGAAACTATGTCGCGGCGGCGAAAACCCACAATGACATATGTCAATTTTCGCGCGATCCGTGCATCAGGCTGAAAGCACGGCTCACAATCGGGTCCGATCGATTTGAGCGGTTGACTGGCCCCCGCCACGGACTATCACTGCAGGTCCGCGACCCGGAAAATGCCACGCAGAGAAAACCATGCCTTTTGACATTCAAGACACCATTATCGATGCCGATACCGAAGTGCGTATCCGCCAGCGCCTGACACTGGTCGCACTCGGCAAGGAAAAGGCCGATGTAGCTCTGCGTGTCGGACGGCTTCTCGATGTCGCGACCCGCACATGGTCGGAAGACCAGGAAATCATCATCAAGGATCGCCGCATTGCCTATGTCGGCAAGGCCGGTTCCTATCCCGGCGAAGTGGCGCACCGCGTCCACGAGCCTCACCTTGCTGCTGTTCCCGGTCTCGGCGAAGTGCACAAGCATATCGAAAGCTCGCATCTGACGCCGGAATGGGAGGCTGCCCTTGTCCTTCCGCGCGGCAATACCTGGACCTGCGAGGCCAGCCACGAGTTTTCCAACGTTAACGGCGCAAAGACCCTGGAATTCTGGCTGAAGGCTCGCGAGGCCGGTTCACCTCTGAAGATTTTCCCGCTGCCCGGCTCCGCCGTTCCGCCCACAGCCTACGAACATGGCGGCGGTTATCTCGGTTACGACGAACAGAAGACATTTCTTCAACAAAGCTTGATGACCGCGGGCCTCGATGAGGTGATGGACTGGCCAGCCGTGTGGAACCCGGAAAACCCGTCGCATGAACGCCTCTGGGGCATGATCCGCGCCACATTCGAAAAACGCGCCGTCGTCGAGGGCCATGCCGCCGGCATCCGCGATCTGCCGTCGATCAACGCCTTTGCCGCGGCAGGCCTTGCTTCCGATCATGAAGCATGGACGCCGGAAGAGTTCTGGGACAAGCTCACCCATGGCCTGTTCATGGAGCTTCGCCCGCACAGCCTGCCGGAAGTTATCAAAGGCCTGCTCGACCGCGGTCTTGCCGACTGGTCGCAGATCGCGCTCACCACCGATGACCGCTCGGCATCCGACACGCTGAAACTCGGCGCCACCGACCACAACGTGCGGCTTGCGATCGAGGCGGGTCTCGCGCCGGAAATCGCCATCCAGTGCGTCACGATCAACCCCGCCCGCCATATGCGCCTCACGCCTTGGGTCGGCTCGATCGCACCCGGCCGTTATGCCGATATCGTGCTTCTGTCGGATGTCGAGAGATTCGAAATCGCAAAGGTCTGGGCCGATGGAAAGCAGGTCTCCGAGGCTAAGACCTATCTGCCGGACGTGCCGAAGATCGACTGGCCGGAATGGGCGACGAACACCATCAATATCGGCCGCGACCTGACGGCAGCGGATTTCGCCATCAAGGCCGAACCCGGTCGCGAGACGATGACGGCCGCCGTTCTTCGCCCCTTCCACTGGACCGACGATTTCCTGACCTTCGACCTTCCGGTCAAGGATGGTCTCGTCGAGCGGGACCACACGCGCAATATCACCAAATTTTCCGTCATCGACCGTTTTTCCGGCAAGGCTGCCGCGTCGAAAATGTTCTGGCTTGGCTGCGGTCCATCGACGCCGGACACGGCACTCGCCTGCTCGATGGCGCATGACAAGCATAATATCTGGTGCGTCGGCTCTTCCGACGAAGCCATGGCGAAGGCCGTCAACGCTGTTGCCGACAATGACGGCGGCTGGGCGCTGGTGCGCGAAGGAAGGGTCGTCGCCCGCGTGCGCTACGAAGTTGCCGGCCTGATGAGCTGCCGCCCTGCCGAAGACCTGCATGAAGAGATGCGGGCGCTTTATGCCGAAGGCGAAAAGGTCGACTGGATGTACGAGCCGAGCTTTCATCCGCGCTGGTTCGCCGGGTTCCCCGAGCGGCTGGCCTTCGCCACGCTCACCTGCGCGCCCTGGCGCTGGGTTCTCGTTGCGCCAAGCGACCATGCCCCGCAGGGCCTCGTCAATGTCGAGACCGGCGCCACCCACCCCGTTGTCTTCTAAATTTTCGTCTAATCAGAATTAGTGAAATCCAGTCCGTTTCAGGAACAAGACCATGAGTGCCCCCGTCTACAAATCCTTCGAACAATCGCTCGCCGAATTCGACAATATCGCTGCCGCCGTTGCTCTAATCTCCGTCGAAGAGCTTCAATCCCGCATCGCCAAGCTGCAGGGGCTGATGCTGGAGGCCGGTATCAAGGCCGTCTATCTCGATACCTCGACCAGCCTCACTTACTTTACCGGCATGACGCTCGGCGCAAGCGAGCGCCTGCACGGCGCGATCATTCCGTCTGCCGGCGCGCCGATCTATATCAGCCCGGCTTTCGAGGAGCCGAAAACTGTCACCCTCATCAAGATCGAGGGCGAGATCGCCACCTGGGAGGAGCATGAAGACCCGGCCCTGCTCGTCGCAAACCTGATCTGCGATCTGCCGGCAGAGGGCAAAGAGCTGGCTTTCGACCCCGCCACGCCCTTCATGTTCTCAAGCCCGATCGCCGCTCATATCGGCACGCGGCTGAAGGTCATCGATGCCGCAGATCTGATCGCCCAATGCCGCCAGATCAAGTCGGCTACCGAAATCGCCATAATCCAGACGGCGATGACTGCCAGCCTGCGCGTCCACAAGGCCGTCTGGGAAGGGCTCCACGAAGGTGTATCGACCACCGAAGTGACGGATTTCATCGCCGCCGCCCATCAGAAACTCGGCATGCGCCATGTCTTCGCCGCCGCCCAGTTCGGTGAGGCAACCGCCTATCCGCATGGCGTGCCCTACGCGCAGACGCTTGCCAAAGGCGACATGGTGCTGATCGATCTCGGCGCGCATATCCATCGCTATTGCTCGGATATAACCCGCACCTATGTCTTCGGCAACGCGACCGATCGCCAACGCGAACTCTGGGATATGGAAAAGGCGGCACACCGCGCCGCCTTCGAAGCAGCCAAGCTCGGCTCACCTTGCGAGGACGTCGATGCCGCCGCCCGCAAAGTGCTGACGGATGCCGGCTACGGTCCGGATTATCAGGTCCCCGGCCTGCCGCACCGCACCGGTCACGGGCTGGGCATGGACTTGCACGAAAACCCGTTCATCGTCCGCGGCAACAAGACGAAGCTTCAGCCCGGCATGGTCTTCTCCGACGAGCCGATGCTCTGCGTCTACGGCGAATGCGGCGTACGTCTCGAAGACATCATCTACATGTCGGATGAAGGCCCGGTCTTCTTCACCGAACCGGCCCATTCGATCGACCGGCCTTTCGGCTGACGACTTTCCTTGAACATTCGGGAGGAGCGGAGCTTCCTGGCGACGCCCCTCTTTCCATGCTCTCTTGTTTTTCATTGGCGCAAGCGATGGTGTATGCGTTAAATCCAGCACGAACATATGCTGGAGATTAATAAATGCGGCGCGATGAAATTGGCGATCTTTTGGCTTTCATGGCGGTCGCCGAAGAACGCAGCTTCACCAGAGCCGCCGCCAGAATGGGCACGTCGCAATCATCGCTCAGTCACACCATCCGGCGCATCGAAGAGCGAATGGGGGTGCGT
This sequence comes from Neorhizobium sp. UBA3556, assembly GCA_002376235.1. Classification (GTDB taxonomy): domain Bacteria; phylum Pseudomonadota; class Alphaproteobacteria; order Rhizobiales; family Rhizobiaceae; genus Neorhizobium. The sequence goes on from DFNX01000010.1 coordinate 310,180, forward strand.
CTGCTTACCCGCACGACACGCAATGTCGCCCCGACAGATGCGGGGGAGCAGCTGCTCGAAACGCTGCGACCGGCATTCGACGACATCGAAACCCGTGTCGATGCGATAAGCGCGCTCGGCGCCAAACCCGCAGGCACAATTCGCCTGACATCGAGCCGACAGCCGGCGATCGGCATTGTCATGCCCGCCGCCAGTCGTTTGATGGCTGAATATCCCGACATCAATATCGAGATTTCGGTCGACCAGAAATTCACCGATATCGTTGCCGAGCGTTACGATGCAGGCATCCGGCTCGGCGAGCGGGTGGAAAAGGACATGATCGCCGTACGGATAAGCCCCGAGCTGCGAATGGTCGTCGCGGGCTCACCCGCCTATTTCGAAAAACGGGGCAAACCTCTCTCGCCTCATGATCTGACACAGCATGTGTGTATCAATCTAAGGCTGCCCACGCTTGGTGGTCTTTATGCCTGGGAATTCGAGAAGGATGGACGTCCGCTCAATGTGCGTGTTCAGGGGCAATTCACCTGCAACGATGTCCCTTTGCTCATTGAAGCCGCTGTTGACGGTCTGGGCCTTGTCTGCCTGCCGGACGACCAGTTCGGCACCCTGTTCGATGAAGGCAAGCTGATGTCCGTGCTGGAGGACTGGTGCCCGCCGTTTCCCGGCTACCACCTCTATTATCCCAGCCGCCGGCAGATATCACCTGCTTTCAGATTGCTGGTCGAAGCGTTGCGCTACCGCGATTAGAGCGCTTTCGCCGGAACGATTCATGTCACGTCAGCGCCGCCAGTTTTTCCCGCAGGCCATTGCAGATCAGCCAGGCCGATGGCGACAATGTTCGGCCATGCTTTGAAATCAGGTGGACCGTTCCCCGCTGCAGAATCGGGCTTGCCGTTGGCAACAGCACCGCACGTCCCGGTCCGGAGCGCTCCGCCAGTGTCCGCAAGGGTGAGGCCGTAAACGCGTAGCCCGTTCCCCTCAGGGCAAACAGATGCATCGCATGAAATGAATTGGTCGTCATCGTGCCGCTCAATCGCACGCCTTCGCTTAATTCCGCTTGCCGAACGATCTGACGCACGCCATGGGCCTGTTGCAGCAATACGCCTCGATAGGAAACGAGGTCGGCCAGGCGCACCGGACGCCCCAGTTGCGTCAGCGGATGGTCGGCGTGAACCAGAATCTGGATGGCGTTGCAAACAGTCACATGCGAGCGGATCCAGGCGTTTTCAGGCGGCAGGAAGATCAATCCGAGATCAGCCTGCTCATCGGTGACGCGGGCGATGATCTCGTCGCTGCTGGCTACGGTCAGGTTGACCGTCACGCCGGGACGATCCGACAGCATGTCCCACAAAACGTCCTCAGCCAGCCAATCGACAAAGCCTTCTCCCGCGACCAGTTCGACATGCCCTTGTGCTGCTGCCTGAATACTGCGGATCTGCTCAAGAAGATGCCCTTGTTGCAGGAGTTGACGGCGCGCATAACCTGCGACCAATTCGCCTATCTCGGTCGCTATCACCCCGCGTCCGTGGCGTTGCAACAGTGCTGCACCGATTTCCTCTTCCATCATGCTGATTGCCCGGCTCACCGCCGAGGCGTCCATATCGAGTGTCTGTGCCGCGCCGCGTATGGAGCCGACCTCCAGCACCTTCAGGAGATAGGCAAGACGGCGAAGCGATAGCGCACCTGCGTCGTGAGGCATCACTGCAATGGGGAGGGACATGGAAGCTTCCGTTGCATTTATTGCAACAGTAATGGGCAATTCGCGTCATTGATGCAACTGCATTTCGTCTCTTAAGTAGCTCTCGCCATTACAAAATCCGGGCGCATCAAGCTCGCCACCATAGGGGAAATTCATGTCTAGCGCCGAGACCGGAGGCTTCATCGCCGCTCCGTCGCACATTGGCAAATTCAAGGTCCTGATCTTTGCTCTCGTCATTCTTGTCGTGGCCGAAGAAATCGGCGCCACGACCTTCAAGCTCGGACCGGGCAGCGTAACGCTGCTGCCGATGCTTTGGGCGTTGTTGCTGGCGGCGATCTGCGGTGCCTGTCACACGCGCCTGCCGCAACCACTCAGTGTCGACCGGCCGGCACAGGTCTTTGCCGGCGCGGCGCTCAATACCGGGCTGTTGTTCTTCATCGTCAAGATGGGCCTCACCGTCGGCCCCGCACTGCCGCAGGTCAAGGCAGCCGGCTGGGCGCTGCTTTTCCAGGAAGGCGGACATTTTTTCGGAACGCTGGTTCTCGGCCTGCCGCTTGCATTGTTGCTCGGCATCAAGCGCGAGGCGGTTGGCTCTACCTTTTCGGTTGGGCGTGAAACCAGCCTGATGATCATCGGCGACCGTTACGGCCTCGATTCTGCCGAAGGGCGCGGGGTTCTGGCCGAATATATCACCGGCACTGTTCTCGGCGCCGTCTTTCTTGCCGTTCTGGCGGGATTTGTCGCCAGCCTCGGCATTTTCGATCCTCGCTCGCTCGCCATGGGAGCCGGTGTCGGATCCGGCAGCATGATGGCGGCAGCACTTGGCGCGATCGTCACGCAGACCGATCCTTCAAGCCACGGCGAACTCACCGCCATCGCTTCTGCCGCAAACCTGCTGACAGGCGTCATCGGCTTCTACTTCACGGCCTTCATCTCGCTACCACTCTGTTCCTGGCTCTATTACCGGCTTGAACCGATCCTCGGCCGTGTTTCGAAACCGGTATCGGTCGATAACGGCGGCTTGTCCTCCACCGATGAACACCACGGCTTCACTCTCCCGGACATGATCGGCGCTTGGGTCTTCATGTGCGTCGGCGCCTCGCTCAGCAATCTGCTTTCGTGGAATGTCCCGCTTTCGACCTCGCTCGAAGGGATGCTGGTCATCACCGCTTTCGTAGCGCTGGTAAGCCTGCTCAAAATGGCCCTGCCACGCCTGCCGGTCCTGATCGTGCTGTCGCTTGCCGCAACCGGACTGTCCATTCCCGGCCTTTCACCAATCATCGACACGCTTGTCGCCACGGCCAACAAGGTCAATTTCCTCGCCCTGACCACACCGGCCCTCGCACTTGCCGGCTTCTCGGTCGCGAAGGATCTGCCGATCTTCCGCCGCCTTGGCTGGCGCATCGTCGTCGTGTCGCTGACGGCAACGGCAGGCACATTCCTCGGCGCGGCCCTGATCGCCGAATTCTTCCACTGACACCCATGGCAGGAGACAACAATGCTTTCCAACAGTCGCCCGAATATCGAAGAGGATACGATCGCCCGCATGACCGCCTGGCGGCATGATTTTCACGCTCATCCGGAAACAGGTTTCGAGGAGGTTCGCACCTCCGGCATAGTTGCAGAGGTTCTCGACCGTCTGGGAATCGAGGTTCACCGTGGCCTGGCCAAAACCGGCGTCGTCGGCACGCTGCGCAATGGCGATGGTCCGGTCATTGGTTTGCGCGCAGACATGGATGCACTGGACATGACCGAGATCAGCGACAAGCCGTATCGCTCGACGGTTCCCGGCAAGATGCATGGCTGCGGTCATGACGGCCACACATCCATGCTTCTCGGCGCGGCCGAATATCTATCGCGGACGCGTAACTTCGCCGGCACCGTGCATTTCATCTTCCAGCCGGCCGAGGAAAATCTCGGTGGCGGGCGGGAAATGGTAAAGGACGGCCTTTTCGATCAGTTTCCCTGCGACGCAATCTATGCCCTGCACAATTTCCCCAACCTGCCGAAAGGCACGTTCGCGGTAAAATATGGCGCAGCGGCAAGCGCGCTGGACACGTTCGAAATCGTCATCACCGGTAAGGGCACGCATGCCGCCCATCCGGAACGCGGCATCGACACCGTTTTGATACAGGCACAGCTGATAACGGCCTTTCAGGGCATCATCAGCCGCAATATCGGCGCAACAGATATCGGCGTCGTCACCGTGACGCAGGTTCACGGCGGCGATACGTGGAATGTCATCCCCGAAACGATGATCCTGCGCGGCACGGTGCGCACCTTCGATGCGGCGATCCAGGATCATATCGAAGCCCGGATGAATGCCATCTGCGCAAGCTTCGCAACGATGCATGGAGCAAGCATTTCGCTCGACTTCCGGCGCGGCTATCCGGCCATGGTCAATACCGATGCCGAAACGGACAGGGCTCGCGCGGCAGCGGAGGTAATCGTCGGCAAGGAACAGGTGCAGCTGCTCGACCACCCGATCATGGGTTCGGAGGATTTCGCCTTCATGTTGCAGGTCCGCCCGGGCGCCTATCTGTTCCTCGGATCAGGCGAGAGTGACAACGATCCGCCGGTGCACAATCCGCGATATGACTTCAACGACGCCGTCCTGCCCACCGGTGCCGCGTGGTTTGCACAGGTCGTCGAGCAGGAATTGCCGCGAGCCTGAAGCAATTACATCAAGCCATGTGCCCTTCGATACGGCCGAAGGGCACATGGGCTTCGCATCTTACGCCTTGAAGAGCGACTTCAGCGTTGAAGGCTGGCTGCGGTGGTACTGCGGCGCGGCCGATACTTCGCCACCGAGAGCCGCAGCGGCATGCCAAGGCCAGCGGGGATCATAGAGGATCGTGCGAGCCAGACCGACGAGATCGGCATCCCCCGTCGCAACGATCGCTTCCGCCTGCGAAGGTTCGGTAATCAACCCGACGGCAACGACCGGCATCTTCACCGCAGCTTTCACAGCACGCGCGAAGGGCACCTGATAGCTTGGCGAAACGGGGATCTTCTGATCGACATGCAATCCGCCGGTGGACACGTTGATCGCATCGCAACCACGCTGATCCAGCGCCTTGGCAAACTCGATCGTCTCATCGAGGTTCCAGCCGCCGTCATACCAGTCGGTCGCAGAGACGCGAACCGAAACCACCTTGTTTGCGGGGAAAGCAGCCCGCACCGCGTCGAACACTTCCAGCGGGAAGCGCATCCGGTTTTCGAGACTTCCGCCATATTCGTCGGTCCGCTGGTTGGCGAGCGGCGATAGGAAGGAATGCAGCAGATAGCCATGAGCGGCATGGATCTGCACGGCATCGATCCCGATGCGCGCCGCGCGAACCGCGGCGTCCACAAAGGCATCGCGGATCTCGTTCATGCGCTCGCGGGAAAGCTCTGTCGGCACCGTATCGGTTGACTTGAACGGAACCGCCGACGGCGCCTCAGTCTGCCACCCGTCCTTGTGGTCGACGGGAAGCTGCGCACCACCGAGCCACGGCAGGTTTGACGATGCCTTGCGCCCAGCATGGGCAAGCTGCACCGCAATCGGAATGTTCGACCATTTTCGGATGCTTTCGAGCGTCCGCCGCATCGCCGCTTCCGTCGCGTCATCATAGAGGCCGACATCCGCGTAGCTGATGCGTCCCTCGGGAACGACCGCCGTCGCCTCGATCGTCAGCAGTCCTGCACCGGACAAAGCCAGCTGTCCCAGATGAATGAGATGCCAGTCCGTCATGCACCCGTCCACGGCGGAATAGGTGCACATCGGCGCAATGGTGATGCGGTTCTCAAGCTCGAGATTGCGGATCTTGAACGGTGTGAAAAGCTGTGGCTGAGGCATGGCGCTCACTTTCGGTATGATAGGGTTCGGCGTCGCATTCAACGATGGGACGCCGCTCTGCTTGTAGATTCGACCGATATCCGCAGGTCCCGGAGAAGTGCTGGTATGGTGTGAGACATACCTATGCCTCCACAAGGTACGCGTCAAGACATACCTATTACTTGCGTCGAGAGGCCAATTTTCGTAGATTTATCCTATGCCAGAACTGCTTCCTCAACCAGCACGGGACGAGATCGACCTCAGCATCGTCTTTTCGACGCTGTCAGACCCGCTTCGCCGCACTGCTATTGCAATCCTCGCAGGCTTGCCGGACTGCACGGAACGCAATTGCGTCTCCTTCGGCTTCCCTGTGGCCAAGGCCTCGCTGACCCATCACTTCAAGATCCTGCGCGAAGCCGGCCTGATCAGCCAGATCGATTACGGAAATCGTCGCGCATCCTCGCTTCGCCGGGACGATATCGAATCCCGGTTCCCCGGCCTTCTGGCCATGCTGGTGAAGGAGCTTGAGCAAGCCGGCGGCATCGAAAAGGCTGTTACTGCTACCGGAAAGCGCTGACTTCGGCGCGATCGGGAGCCGGCTAACGACGCGATTTTATCGAGCAACGGCATTGGCCGAATTTGCCCGTCCAACGTTGGCTTCCTTAAACGACAACGGCCCGGAAAGGCATCGCCTTCCCGGGCCGAAATTTATAAGGCTCTGAGCCTCAGGCCTTAGTAGTGGACCGACAGGCTATCGATCGGCGTCGCCTTCGGCGGCGCGAACTTCGTCAGGTTGATACCTTCGACTGCGACGCGATATTCCTCGATGCTCGGCGTACGGCCGAGGATCGCGGAAAGCACGACCAGCGGCGTGGAAGCGAGCAGCGATTCACCCTTCTTCTCGGCTGTGTCTTCAACGACGCGGCCCTGGAACAGACGGGTCGAGGTGGCCAGAACCGTATCGCCCTTCTCCGCCTTTTCCTGGTTGCCCATGCAAAGGTTGCAGCCCGGACGCTCGAGATAGAGAATGTTCTCGTATTCCGTACGGTTGCTGGTCTTCGGCTTCACGTCGTCGAACTCGAAGCCTGAATACTTCTGCAGGATCTCCCAGTCGCCTTCGGCCTTCAGCTCGTCGATGATGTTGTAGGTCGGTGCGGCAACGACGAGCGGTGCCTTGAACTCGACCTTGCCTTCGGCCTTTTCGAGGTTCTTCAGCATCTGGGCGACGATCTTGATGTCGCCCTTGTGCACCATGCAGGAACCGACAAAACCGAGGTCGACCTTCTTGGTGCCGCCGTAATAGGAAACCGGACGGATCGTATCGTGGGTGTAGCGGCGCGAAACGTCGGCATTGTTGACGTCCGGGTCGGCGATCATCGGCTCGTCGATCAGGTCGAGATCGACCACGACTTCGGCGAAGTATTTCGCGTTGTCGTCCGGCTTCAGCGCCGGCTTCTCACCCGAACGGATCTCGGCAATGCGTGCATCTGCCTTATCGATAAGGCCCTGCAGCGTCTGGGCGGCATTGTCCATGCCCTTGTCGATCATGATCTGGATACGCGACTTGGCGATTTCCAGAGACTCGATCAGCGTCGCGTCCTCGGAAATACAGATCGACGCCTTGGCCTTCATTTCGGCCGTCCAGTCGGTGAACGTGAAGGCCTGGTCGGCCAGCAGCGTGCCGATATGGACTTCGATGATCCGGCCCTGGAAGACGTTGTCACCATGCTGCTTGAGCATCTGCGCCTGGGTGGCATGCACCACGTCGCGGAAGTCCATGTAAGGCTGCATCGTGCCCTTGAAGGTCACCTTGACCGACTGCGGGATCGGCATGGTGGCCTCACCCGTGGCAAGCGCCAGAGCAACGGTACCGGAGTCGGCACCGAAGGCGACGCCCTTCGACATGCGGGTATGGCTGTCGCCGCCGATGATGATAGCCCAGTCGTCCACGGTGATGTCGTTCAACACTTTGTGGATGACGTCGGTCATCGAATGATAGACGCCCTTCGGGTCACGCGCGGTGATGACGCCAAAGTTGTTCATGAAGGACATCAGCTTCGGAATGTTGACCTGAGCCTTCTTGTCCCAGACGGAAGCCGTGTGGCAGCCCGACTGATAGGCGCCGTCGACCAGCGGCGAAATGACGGTAGCCGCCATCGCTTCCAGTTCCTGCGCGGTCATCAGACCGGTCGTATCCTGCGAGCCGACGATGTTGACGGTGACGCGAACGTCGGAACCGGCATGCAGAACCTTGCCCGGCGTCACGCCGACGGCGTTGCGGTTGAAGATCTTTTCAACCGCGGTCAGGCCCTGGCCTTCGAGCGAGATTTCCTTGTTCGGCGCAAAGACCGGCGTTGCCTCGACGCCGAGCGTCTGGGCGGCAAAGGTCTGCAGCTTCTTGCCGAAGACGATGGCGTAGGACGAGCCGGCTTTCATGAACTCGGTCTTCTGCGGCGTGAAGGAGGAAGCGATGTCGACCAGCTCTTCGCCGTTTTCGTCGCGCAGCTTCCGGTTCTTCGCATCGATCTTCAGAACCGTGCCGGTTTCGACCGAATACTTCTGTTCGAGGATCGGGTTACCGTCATTGTTGAGGATCGGCTTGCCGTTCTCGTCGAGCTTCTTCACCCAGTTCTTCAGATTGATGCCGATACCGCCGGTCACGTCGACCGTGGTCGCGAAGATCGGCGAAATGCCGTTGGTGCCGGCGACGACCGGCGCGAAGTTGACGAAGGGAACATAAGGGCTGGACTGCTTGCCGGTCCACAGCGCCACATTGTTCACGCCGGACATGCGCGACGAGCCGACGCCCATCGTGCCCTTTTCGGCAATCATCATCACCCGCTTGTCCGGATGCTGCTTCTGAAGCGCGACGATTTCCGCCTGCGCTTCCGGCGTGATCATACACTGACCATGCAGCTGGCGGTCGGAGCGCGAATGCGCCTGGTTGCCCGGCGACAGAAGGTCGGTCGAGATATCGCCTTCGGCGGCGATGAAGGTCACGACCTTGATCTCGTCTTCAACGTCGGGAAGCTTGGTGAAGAATTCGGCCTCGGCGTAGCTTTCCAGAACTTCCTTGGCGATAGCATTGCCGGCCTTGTAGGCATCGCGCAGGCGGAACATGTCGGCGTCATAAAGGAAGACTTGCGTCTTCAGCACGTCGCCGGCTGCTTTGGCGATTGCCGCGTCATCGCCAAGCGCGATATCGAGCAGCACTTCGACCGAAGGACCACCCTTCATGTGCGACAAGAGTTCGAGCGCGAAGGTCGGGGTGATTTCCGGAACGACCGTTTCACCGAGAATGATCTTCTTCAGGAAGGCGGCCTTGACGCCGGCAGCACTCGTCGTGCCCGGCAGCGTGTTGTAGATGAAGAATTTCAGGGCGTCCGCGCGATGCTCGTTGCCAGCATCTTCGATCAGCGTGATGATTTCAGCGGTCAACGCGCCATCATCGATCGGCTTGGGAGCAAGCCCTTGTGGTTCTCTGCTTTTGATTTCGGCCAGGTATTCGGAATACAGGTTCATCACAGTCCCAACGTCATTAGCTTTTCGGCGCTGAAACGCAGCACCACCGAACGGTTATACGGCCCAGGGCCTTCGGGTTTGGAGTACGTCAACCGAGCCCGTGTGACAAGATACCGCATTTCAGTAAATGCAGTCCTCAGGCTTCAGCACTTATCGGCTGACGATGACCGATCGCGTTCTTAATCGATCGGCGCCCCGGAAGCCATAGATTTCAGCAGAACCGGACTTTCTCATCCGCGTGACAACGAAACTGCAAGACAGGATTTCTCGACTATAAACCTCGAGTTTTCTAGCGGTCGAACATGTCCTGCCATTGCTTCTCGCCGACGAGGCAATCGCTCTTGGCCGGCTTGTCGGCAATACGTCTGATCTGCGGCTGCGGCTCGATCCCGCTGACTTCCATGACCAGCTTGCGGCGAACCGCAACGCCGAAATCCTCGATCTTGTGCACCGGCAGTACGAAGGAGCCAGGACCGCCCGCAACGCAATCGCTGTAATACTGATCCAGCTTGCCGGGCGTTCCCGAAGGTCTCAGCATAATGGCGAGACCATTGATGACGATACCCGCCTCGACTGCCTTGTCGCGCGCCGGTGTCACCGGATTGCCCGAATTGTTCGGTCCGTCACCGGAAACATCGATCACCTGGCGAAGACCGTGATAGGAATTGGAGACCAGCATGGTCGCGCCCTGCACGATTGCGGCCGAAATCGACGTGCGCCGCTGCATCTCGACAGGCCGCGCCTCGACCTTGTTTGCAAAGGCGATCGCATCCTCTTCGCTCTCGATCACCTGCCAGTCGATCACCGACCCCTGCACGACATCGCCTGCCCATTCGAAATAACTGATGGCGATCCGCCCGGTCAGCCCGTTCTTCACCGCATCGATGAACTCTTTATGCTTGAGGGCCGACACGTAACCTTCGCGCTGAATGCGGGCTTCTTCCGTGTCCATGGATCGGGATGTGTCGACCGCAAGCACGAGTTCGACATCAACCTCCTGCCCGCCTTGCACGATTGCGGCATTTGTCGCGGAAAGGGTCATTAACATTGCAAGTGTCGTGAGCATGGCAATCCATTCACTGCAGTGTCGATTGCCGGACTGTAACACAGGATATTGCCGGAGCGATCCCCTTCCCTCATGCGGGAACATCGCTCGGCTCAAATTTCAGTGATGCCTTATTCAGCAGCAGCCGGATAAGGCCCATCCTTCATCGCCTCAATCAGGCATTCCATGATCGCCGCTCGAAGGGCATAGGTGTTGGCGCTTGTCTGTTTCCGATCCAGGCTCTGGGCGGCTTCTACGAGCCGCATGCCTTGATGCACCACGATCTGGTGCGCGCGATTCATGGCCCAGTGTTCGATTGAACTGCCATGATCAAGTACATGACTTTGTGCGCTCAATGTAACCTCGCTCATCATCAGCGTTTACTGCGAATCATCTCGCTGGGCCGATGCTAATACAGGTTCATGTTCGCGTGAATCCTTAACGCCTCACAGTATTATCAAAACTCAAGAAAAACCGAGATTTTTCAATGAAGCCAGGTTTTCATTGGTAACAATTCCTCCTGAAACCTGTGAAACTTTCGTGTTTTCAATTATTTCTGCCATCACAGCGGTGATGTCACGTTGTCTGCAGCTTAACGGTTGACGGGTAATTGGGCGAGGATGAGCTCGACGACAATCAGTTACAAGAACCACCACTTTCCACCGCAGATTATCTCGCATGCGGTTGGCTTTATTTCCGGTTCCTTTTGAGCCTGCGGCTGGTCGAGGAAATGCTGTTGGAGCGTGGCATCGTCGTGTCCTACGAAACGATGCGCAGATGGGGCCGCAAGTTCGGCGCGGCTTACGCGAAGCAGTTGCGCGAAAGAAGTCTTCGCGGAAATATATCTCCCATCTGGACGAGGTCGTGATTTCCATCGGCGGTCGCAAGCATTGGCTTTGGCGAGCCGTTGACCAGGACAGATATGTTCTCGACGAGATCGTCCAGGCAGGTCTCGACACCAGAGCAGCCAGGCGATTACTGGTCAGGCTGCTGAGGAAGCAAGGCCTGGCGCCGCAGCGGATCATCACCGACAAGCTGCGCTCATATGGAGCTGCAAGACGTAACGTAATGCCCGGCGTCGAACATCGATCGCACAAAGGGCTGAACTATCGCGCGGAGAATTCTCAGGTACCGCTTCGAAAACGGGAACGGATTGTGCCGGGCTTCCGAACGGTCGGCGGCTTGCAACGTTTCATCTCGGTCTATTCAGCAGTCAGAAATCTCTTCGTCCCGCCGCATCATAGACGCTCATCCTTAGCCGCCTACATTCATCGCACCCGCGCCATGGCGCAGTGGAAGGCCGTGACCAGCGCAATGGCCTGACGTCACAGACAAAAACATCGTTCGGACGTTGATAAAACAACGTGACATCGCCCATTCGTGCGGTTTATTCATTTCACGTAGGGGCGTCTTTGATGAGTACCGGCTTCTGGTTCGCGATGGTCTGCAGCGCTGCGGCAGCCGGATTGCCGGCGGTATTGTCTCCGCCCACATGCACCGTCGGCTGCGCGAATTGGATTCCGTTCGCGACGAACGCCTCTCGCAACAGCAGATTGGCCCGCCGCCGGATAAAAGATTGCATCGGGGAAGGCTTCAGCATCATACCGAAACTGAGCACCAAGCCATAATCACCGAATTCCTCTACGCCTTTCATCTTCAGCGGCTCGATGAACAACGACTCGAGCTCGGGATCTTCCGCCAGCGTTGCGCCGATCTTCTTGGTGAGCTTGCGCGCCATCTCCAGATCCGTATCGAAGCCGACGGAGATGCGAAATTTGACGACGCCCCAGTCCCGGCTCATGTTCTCTACAGCTCCCAGCTCTCCGAAAGGAACTGTAAAAATCGGACCCCGATGATGCCTGAGGCGGACCGAGCGGAGGCTGAATCCTTCCACCGTACCCTTGTAGCTTTTCGCCTGAATATATTCCCCAACCCGAAATGCGTCATCGAGCATGTAGAACACGCCGCTGATCACGTCCTTGACGAGCGTCTGCGATCCGAAACCGATTGCTACGCCGAAAACGCCGGCGCCAGCGATGAGCGGGCCGATCTGAACTCCGACCTCCGCGAGCACGATGAGCGCGGTTATGATCAGCACGAAGGCCGCCAGCGCATTGCGCAAGATAGGCAAGAGCGTCCGCAAACGGCCCCGACGCGCCGCCTCTCCTGGCGCAAGACTGGCCTCGTCTCCGCTTGTTACCATTCCGTCGATCCAGCATTTCGCCAGATGCCAGAGCAGGTCCGCGACAAGGACGACGACAACGCTCTTCAGGAGACCATAGAACATGACGGACATTTCGGGATTTCGCTGGGCTATTCCATCCGAGTTGACCTCCCATACGCCCGCGAGCCAGGCCGCCGCTGCGAGTATGATCGCGGCCCGCACGCCGCGCACGACGAGAACGCTGCGCAAACCCGTCGCTTGAGGTGCGACCCGCAAGCATGCTTCGCTCGCATCCCGCAGCACGCCCGGCAGGAACAGAGCAAAGATGCCGATCCAGAATAACCCCTTGAACCCGAGAGACCAGAGCAACCAGACCACAAAGGCGGCGGCACTCACAGAGACCCTGCGCAACACGCTGCGCGTTCGAACCGACCAGATTGACTCGAGCCAGAGGGCCAAAAGGAGGATTGAGAAGAGGCAGGAAATTGCATCGACGACGCTCCTGTCGAGCCCGATCAGCGGACCCGCTATCGCGCCGGCAATGGCGAAGATCGCGGTACCCGCCAGAAGCCGCATCCGCGTCCGGCCTTGAGGCGGATCGCCCAACGCAACGAGCGCGGAGATCAGACGGAAGCAAACAAAGGCGGCCAAGTAGACAAGCAGGACGATCCGGGCCAAGGGCGGCCAGTCGACGGCAAAAAATACGATGGACATAGACATTGTGAACACGACGATAGGCAATACTCCGGCGAGAAAGCCGTCGACAGCACGGCGTGTCTTCAGATAAAGCCACTCCCCGATCAGGCCGACCGCAATCAAGCCGGCAAAGATGACGAAAACAGGCGAATAGCCACGCGACACCGCATCCTCACGCACACGCCGGGCGCCGCTCAGAACCTCCGCGGGGACCCGGGGAACGGCATTGACGATTGCATTAATGCGCGCACGTATTGCTGTTTCCCAAGCCGATATCGACGCGACGGCCGGCGGTGTGGATGGCGCAACCTCGACGGGCTCTGGATTGCGCTTCAACCACGACCGGACGTCCGGATCCTCGAGGAGTTTCGAAAGCGCGTCGATCTTCTCCGGCAAGGAGCCGGGCGGCTGCGCATGGGCGGTCGCGACCGCCAGAAGGATGAACAGCAGTACGGTGAACCATCTCATTTTCGTTGCAACCTCTGTCGGGAGAATAGCAACCAGGGATGCGGCGTATACGTATAATACTGTAGCCTCCACTCCCGCATCGCGACCTCGGATCGCGCGCCCGCCGGCCCTCATCAACCGTCAGAGCGAGGTTGTACACCACCTTCTGGAAACCATAGTGCGGCGGAAATCTTGAAAAGGAACGCCGTCGTCCAGCCGAATAGCAGGATGCCGTTGACACCTTCGAACGCGCTTGCGATCCGCCATTCCCCGGAAAGGACGACATCGCCGTAACCGATGGTGGCAAAGGTGATCGCAGAAAAGTAAATCGCCTCTTCCATGCTCTGAAGAGCGCCGAAAAACCTGTAGGCCAGAGCCCATATGGCGATTTCAAAGAAATGCGCGGCCACGAACCCCATCAAGAAGACATAGCTGAGACAAAGCCGCTTGAAATTCGAGAAGCCGGCAGCCTGATTGATAGGGAGGGCAAAAAGACGATAGAGGCACAGCACCACCAGGCCGTGGATGATGATGGTGGCAAAGAGTATTGCGGCGGCGGCGAGAACAACCTTGAACATGGTCGATAGGCTCCTCCCGAGCTCTAAGAACGGGCGCCGCCGGTTAGGCAGCCACTGTCGGCACATTGAAACTTTTGCGAGCCTCGCGACCTCAGATGTCCTCGCGTCCCGGACCGATCGGCGTCGACGGCGGTGAGGTCTCGACATTCGTTCGGTAGAAAGCAATCCCCGCGTCGACGGTCTTGAACAGCCGCGCTTCGCCTAGTCGCGAGGCAAAATCGGATGCCCGCACGTAATCAAGAACATCCGGATTGAGGCTTGCCAGCCATAGTGTAACGCCTTCCGCCCCGAAGTTTTGATCGCTGGCTATCACCATCTGCAGGGCCGAATATTCGATATCGAAGACACGGCTGAGGTCGAGCAGAAGCACCCTCGGACCGTGCTGGACGACAAGGTCGCGGATCCGGTCGGAGACCTGCTGTTCATTGGCAAAAAACAGCCGTCCTTCCGGTCTCAGGATCAGCAAGCCTTCCGGCGTATCATCCCCCGGATGGGCAGCAGAAACCGGCCACAGCGCCGGATCTCCGCGACTGCGGCCCATGACATGGATCCTCGGATTGGCCGACTGGCTGGCAAGGCCGAGCAGGGAGACCGCGATGGCGATGACAATGCCCTGCAACGTGCCGAAGAAGAGAACGCCCAGAAGCGCCGCCAGCGCCCAGCGGAACTCCATCCTGCGTACCCGCCTTATGGCGGAAAATTCCTGGGGCTGGATCAAACCGACCGAATAGACGATGACGATAGCCGAAAGGGCAGCCTGCGGCAGCAGGCCCAGCAATGGTGCCAGGACAAGCATGGTCGCAACCGAGGCGGCAGCGGTAAACAGTGAAGCGGTTTGCGATCTCCCGCCCAGCGCGCGAACCACCGCCGTCTGCGACGTGCCGCCGCCGGCCGGCATTGCGCCGAACAGCGCGCCGCCGAAATTCGCAGCACCGACCGCAACCAGCTCCCGGTTCGCCCTGATAGGAGGATCGGCAGCAACAGCAAAGGCGCGGCCGGCGGCGACCGTCTCGGTAAAGCTCATCAGAGCAACCCCGACTGCGCCCGGAAGCAGGATGAGGACAAGGTCAAGATCAGGGAGCGTCACGGCGGGCAGCGCCCGCGGAATGTGTCCGACGATGGCGACGCCATGGCTGTTCAGGTCGAACAGCCATGAGCCCATAATGGCGCCGCCGACGATACCAAGTGGGGCGGGAGAATGCGGCCACAGATGCTCCACCGCGAGAAGCAGGGAAAGTGCGAGCAGCCCGACCACGGCCGTGCTCGCAGAGGCGTCGGGCAGGTGCTGAAGGAAGCCCAGTATGTCCCTGAAAAAACCCTGCTTGAAGGGGTGAAGCCCGAACAGCTTGGGCAGTTGGTCGAGAATGATGACCAGTCCGATGCCCGCCTTGAACCCGATCAGCACGGGCAGCGAAATTAAATTGGCGACGAATCCGAGGCGCAAGATCGCGGCGAGCACCAGCAGCAGGCCCGTCAAGGCGGTGAATGTCGCCGTGGCGACGATTAGCCTGCCCGGGTCGCTGTCGGGCACGACAGTCTGCAATTCTGCCGCGGTCAGAATGGCGATGGTTGTCGTCGAGCTCACGCTCAACACGCGCGAGGAGCCGAGCAGGGCATAGATGATGGTGGGCAGGAATGCCGTATATATGCCGACGATGACCGGCAGTCCGGCAACCGTGGCATAGGCCATCGCCTTGGGCAGGACGACTGCCGCCGCCGTCAGCCCCGCAATCGCGTCAGCCTTTTTCGTCTGGCTGAAGGAACGGGGCGTGTTTCTGGCGAACTCGGTCTCGGGTATCATGTTTCAGCCCCACGCGGCACCGCCAGCGTATAGCCGAGCACCGCCACCGTGTTCCCCGGGCGTTCCTGAACCGCGGCCATGGCGGCGTCATCGTCTGCGCTCCCGCCAGTCCGCCGAGAAGGATGACAGGGTTCATCCGCAGGACATCGAAGCGTGCTTACGAACCAGTCGACCATAGGTCACTCTTTCGGTGGATCGCTGGGGCATGCGAGGAGGTCGATCCCGCGCTCACAATGCACCCGGACGGCTTTCGTCTACTCCTCCAGCATCTGCGTCGGAGCGCCGGGCTCAAGGTCGCTCAACAATGATCGTTCGCGAAGTAAGATACGGTATTTTACCGATGCTCCGCCGTATCCTACCCTGGCCGCAGCCTGTCGCCCTGGTGATGGCACCAGCCGGATTTCACAACCGGCTGGGGGACAAGGAAAGCTCTAAGGTCGAGGGGGGCGCAACAGAATGACATTGGCCCTGGACAGGATCTCCTCGATTTCCCCGGAAAGACCGGCGACCAGCTCTTCATATTCGAGCCGCCTTGCCTCCATCACATTCGCCGGCAATTGCCCGCAGGCCGCAAGCGCTTTCTGGGCATCCGCAAGGTCTTCGCAGAGCCCTCGAAAATCATCGTCCAGCCTGAACAGTCCTTCGACCTCTCGCGTCTGCGCGGGAAATTGCAGGAGTGCGGCCGCAAGACCGGGCGAAGATGATGATTGACCTGAGTTTGAACCCATCACGCCTCTCGGCTCCCGGTGGCAAGAGAATTGTCAAGTCTACAGCGGATGAAGGCGCGATCAGCGTATTTTACACGAACCTACTGATCCGATGGGGCCGACGGCGTGGGGTCCGCGCTCGTGAAGTGACGAAAAGCAGCCACCTGGACCGGTTGGGCCCCTGACAGCGACGGTCCTTCCGGCGCGTCCGGGACGACTCTCGCAACACAGAGACTACGGGAACCTACGGGCCTCCGGTCTCTGACCGAAATAAGCTCGTGAAGAATAGCCACGCCAGGAGGTCTGGCGTGAAAAACCGGTTATGGAGGCTGACATGAACGAACTGCACGAAAGGAGCCACGACAAGGACAAGAAGGACAAGAAGGACAAAAAGGCGTGGAACTACACAAAGGAGATGAAGAAGCTCCAGATCGAGCTCGCGCATCTCCAGGCATGGGTCAAGGATTCCGGCCTCAGGGTCGTCATTATCTTCGAGGGGCGCGACGCCGCTGGCAAGGGTGGGATCATCAAGCGAATCCTCGAAAAGGTCAGCCCTCGCGTATTCCGGGTCGTCGCGCTGCCGGCCCCCACGGACCGCGAAAAATCTCAGATCTACATGCAGCGTTATATCGCCCACTTTCCCGCAGCCGGCGAGATCGTCATCTTTGATCGAAGCTGGTACAACAGGCCAGGTGTCGACAGGATCATGGGCTTTTGCTCCGAGAAGAAAGCCCACCGTTTCCTCGAGCTTGCTCCCCGCTTCGAGGCTTCGATCGTCGAAAGCGGCATCCTGCTTCTCAAATATTTCCTGGTCGTCAGTGAGGAGGAACAGGAGCGCCGGTTCAAGCAGCGGATCGAGGATCCTTTGCGGCAATGGAAGCTCAGCCCGATGGACGTCGAATCCTATCGTCGCTGGTGGGATTACACCCGCGCCTATGACGAGATGCTACGCATGACCGATACCCACCACGCGCCGTGGTGGATCGTCCATTCTGACGACAAGAAACGCGCCCGCGTGAACTGCATCTCCCACATCCTGTCATCCATCCCCTACGAACACATCCCGTTCAAGGCGCCTGATCTTGGCAAGCGCCAGAAGCAGCCGAATGACTATGTCGAAGACCGCAGCCCTCGGCATGTTGTCCCGGATCTGTCTCGATCGGCACATGCCGGTGGTTGAATTTGCAACCAGCGGCCAGTCCGGACCATGACAAGCGCCCCTCCCTCGGACGAAAAGCGACAGGAAGACCGCGCGGTATCGAGTCATATCTCGATCGAGGCTCGGGTCAGCGATCTGCTGCGGATCGGCTTCATTGCGGTATTCGCCTATTGGTCTGCCCAACTGATCGCGCCGTTCGCACTCATCGTCATTTGGGCGGCCATCCTCACAGTCGCGCTCTATCCCGTTTTCGACTTTCTCAGCCGTCTTCTGGGCGGCCGGCCATTGCTCGCGGCCATCCTCCTCGTTGCCGCATGTCTTGTCGTGATAGTCAGTCCGCTGGCGCTGGCGGCGTCCGATTTGGTCCGCACCGCGCAATCCGTCTTCGCCGATGCGGCGGGCTTCAGTGTCCCGAAGGCGCCGGAGCGGCTCAACGATCTGCCTCTAATAGGCGCCAGGCTGTATTCCGCGTGGAACGAGGCAGCCGGTAACCTGGCGGCGGCCATCGTGTCTTTCCAGGCGCCATTGCGCGAAGCGGGAGGGCTGATCTTGGCCAAAGTGTTGTCGATCGGCGGCGGCATCCTCAGCTTCATCGCCTCGGTCTTGCTTTGCGGCTTCTTCCTGACGACGGCGCCGCGCTTGTCGGCGGGAATCCGGGGCCTAGCAGCGCGTATCGCTGGCGACCGCGGTGTCGGCTTTGCAAGACTCGCAGGCATCACAATCAAAAATGTGTCGCGCGGCGTCATCGGCGTGGCGCTGCTGCAGACACTTCTGTGCGGGCTGGTTTTCGTCGCCTTTGGCGTGCCCGCGCGCGGCGCCTTCACCTATGGCGTGTTCGTCCTCTGCCTCATACAGATCGGGCCGGGCCTTATCCTGCTGCCGCTGATTGTCTGGAGCTGGTTTTCCTGGCCTTTCGAGACAGCCCTCCTCTTCACCGCAGTCACAGTCCCCGTCATGCTTGTCGATAACATTCTCAAGCCCATCCTGATCTCGCGCGGGCTGTCGACGCCCATGCCGGTCATTCTGGTAGGAGTAATCGGCGGAACGATCACACATGGGCTGGTCGGACTTTTCATCGGCCCCATCGTGCTTGGCGTGTTTTATGATCTCCTGGCGGCCTGGGCGTGGGCTGCGCCGCCGCAGCACGCGGATCGGATTAGCGACATGGATGAGACGCGTCTCTAGAGAGGTTGCAGTGAAGTGCACGACGGCTTTGCATCCGCCACCGCGTAAATCAGAGGATTGAAGTGGCTTTCTCGGTTCGAGGAAAGGCGGAACGTTCCTAGTCTTGCGTGATGTCCCAGCGATCATCAGGGTTGAACAACCGGATCGCCGATGCCCGCTTTTCCGTGCTATCGCCCAGATCCCTCTCATAAACGATACCGGAATGGTCGACGATGAAGGTCTGGACGCCCGTGACCCTGTAGCGAACAGGCCAGGCCACCAGCGCAAACCCGTTCGTCATATTGCCGTTGATGACGTAGCTGTGCTCACCGCCGAGCACGTTCGGCCCCTGACCTGTCAGGATCCGATAACGGTAGCCGTAGTAGCCATCGCCGCGCTTGGCCTTGCTGAAGGCCGCGGTCTCGATCATCGGACCGGCCGGGCTTTCCTCTTCGTCCTCTCTCGGCTCCCAATATAGGCCATCATGCCGGCCTGGTGTGCTAATCAACCGCTGTGCGAATTCATGGACCCGGTCGTTGTCCTCGTCGACCAGCGCATATTCAAACTGGGCCTCGACATATTCCTGCACTGTGCGGATCGCGGCAAGTTCGTTCTCGCCGATCCTTCGGTTGACGATCTCTTCCAGGCCGATCTCGGTATCGAAGGCCCATCGTCCATCCTCTTGCCTCGAGAGCGGAAAGGGCAAGGGCCACAAGACCTCCCCGACGGCAACGACCTTGAATTCCTGGACATCCTGGAGGCGCAATTGCCGCGAGGCTCCGTCGCGGATCAGGGCAAGGCTCAGCATGGCCTCGTTGCTGGCACGCAGCTTTGCCGCATCCAGTCCGAGCAGCTGTGCCAGGCCGTCGACGTCATTGGCCTTCAAGACGTCCCTGAACTGGTCCAGCGCTGCCGAAGGCTCGGTGAAGGACGGCGGCTTTCCGGCCTTGAACTCCGAGAGGTTGGTCTGCAGCTGCGCCGCCATGGGCCCCGCTAGGGCAAGGGCGGCAGCCGTCACGGCAACGCCGACGAGAGATCTAAACGCTTGTACCATGGTCCATCTCCAAGAATTGTGCTGGAAAATTACCGGCGCCCGCCGCGGCCACCGCGGCCGCCGCCACCGTGATGCATCGGACGCCCGCCACCGCGCGGAGCCGCACGCGGTGCTCCCCGCTGTCCTCCGCCCATGCTGTAGGCACCGCGCTTGGAAGATACGGCCTCTCGACGACCGGGCTGCACGTTGCCGAGCGCATTTGGCTGGCGGGCGCGATTATCGGGTCGCGCCGCCATTTTAGGCGCAGATGGCTTATTCTTCGGCTTGGCGGCAGATTGGGACGCACGGCGCGTTTCGCCGGCCGGCCGGTTGGCGACTGTCTGGTTGCTGCGCGCTCCCGCGGCAGGCCTATTCTCGCTGGCCCGCTGGCCCGCCGGTCTTGAATTCTGTTTCAGCCCCTCCGTGGTCTTGCGTCGGATGTCGTCGGGACGTGGTCCGGCTTGTCTGTTGGCTATTCCATCGCCGGCCTTGCGATCCCGGACCTGATTCTTCAACGCATTGCGGTTGTCCGACACCAGGCCGGATTTGATCGCCGAGCGATCGAGGCCGCTGAGCTGGTTCCTGCCGATGCTCAGCTTGCTGCGATCGACCTTGCTCCAGTCGACATCCTTCATCTTGAGTTTGCCGTTGAAGTTGCGGTCGTTGAAGCAATTGTTGCAATCGATGTCGAGCTCGCCGCCATCCCAGTTGCCGCCCCAGACACCCCAGTCGTCCCAGTTGACGATGGCAGCCCAGGCGATGCCGGTCACCGCGCCGGCAAAGAACGCCGCACCGGGGTAATAATAGCTGTCATGATAATCGCTGGCATAAGAGACGGGCTGAACCGCATATCCCGGCTCGTAGAGCATCTGCGGCGGATATTGCGGGATATAGACCTTCTCCGGATCGGTCGAACGAATGACGACATTCTCGTTCTCGACCACCACGGTAATCTTTTCATCCGTCTTGATGACATCCTTGGCTACGGCTTCTTCCCGAAGCTGCTGAATAGCGATCAGGACGTCCTTCTGCTGATACCGCAGAGCGGTGCCAAGCGACTGGGTCCAGGAAAGGTCCTCACTCATCATCTTGACGACATCGGGGTAGTTGAGGAGCGAGATCACGCTCCCGTCCCACTCTGCTTTCGGCTTAAGCTCCTTGTCTTTCTGTCTCGCCTGCAGGAAGCGATCGGCCTCCACGATCTGCAGCGGAACAAGCGACGCGGCGGAAATCGCGGCGACCAGTTCATCGGGATAGAGGGCGATGCGCGCCACGAGAACCTCGAGCTCATCGTCGGACAAAAGAGAGCTTTCGGCAGCTGCGGCAGGAGGCGCGCCTCCAGGATTGGGCGTGGCCGTCGGAGCCTGCGAGAATGCAGGCAGGCCTGGATATGTCGAAACAAGCGCCAGCGCGGAAAGGCCCGCGACAAGCGTGAAGGTTTTCGATTTCATCACCTGTCAACCTCATCGCAATGTTCGGCAATCGTCTTTCGGGGCTGCGACCACGTGTTTCGCCTGACCATGCCTCGGTTCTTCGAGACATTACGCAACGCTGTGTATTTCGCCGTAGCGACGAACGCCGCGGCGACCCCAAGCCACTTCATAAACCGCCCTTCTGATGAAGAGGCGTAGTTTACGCGATGATACTTTTCATCCTGACGCGCTCGCGCCACGCATCAGGCAACTGGCCGAACCGAACTTGCCTAGACGCGAAGCATGAGGCTTTCCCCGACACCAGCCGGGACGGTCACCTTTCTCGCCAAAACGGGAGGCTAGAGGGCAGTTGCGAAAGCCAGCTTCCCCGTATTTTACACGATATTACAAGCAATGAGACCGCTTTGGTGCATATCGTCTGCGAGAAATCGCGAGCTAGCGGAGCACCCCGAAACCAGCCTCGGACCATAACTTGGAGCCTGCACGAATCTCGCGCCGGCAGTGCTGACGCCTTATTTGGTGAGAAGGAAATCTCGATGGAGCGAACTCCCCATCCGGCGGCGATAGATCACCTACCAATCTTCATCACCGGTCCCGGTCAGACAGACTACCTCTTCATCGGGGTAGTCGTTTTTCTGATCCTTACCATCCTGATTATTGGAAACCTCTATTTCCAGCTCCATGCCGTGCCCGAACGGACGGCGCATCGGGCGAGCAAAGTGCAGTTGGAGGTCGTAGCGGTCCTCGCCCTGATTTCCCTATTCACGCACAATCATCTCTTCTGGATCGCCGGCCTTTTGTTGGCTTTTGTCCAAATCCCCGACTTCTCGACACCGCTCTATTCAATCGCACAATCGCTTGGAAAGCTTTCCGGCCGAGATGTCGAGATGGAGATCGATGGGGCGACGGACGAGAAGGACGCGCCGCACTCTGACAACGCACACCCGAAAAGCGATATCGGTGATGAAAGGGCCTGAACATGCTGGAACTGATGCTCTGCTCTCTGCTGACGATCTTTCCGGATTATCTCTATCGACGCTACGGTCAGCAAAAGCGGATCGGCCGGGAGATTACCCTGTATACGATGTGGTACGAGTTGCGCTGGGGCATATCGGCCTGCCTGCTGCTTACGATTTCACTGATAACGCTTATCTTCTACTTCCATCCTTCGACCAAGAACGTGACAGCGGTGTTCCGCACGGTGACGATCCTGCCGGAAACTGTCGGACGCGTCGATGAGGTCTATGTCGGGATCAACCAGAAGGTCGATGCGGGCGCCCCGCTTTTTCGCCTTGAAGACTCGCAACAAAAAGCCGCTGTCGAAACAGCAAGACGGCAGGTGGCCGAACTCGATGCTCAGGCCGATGTCGCGCAGACCGAACTGGCAACCGCCGATTCACAGATCCAGGAAGCGACAGGCGCGCTGCAGAGCGCGATCGACGAATACGACATGAAAGCGCAATTGTTGACCAAGGATGCCGTGGCCCGCCGCGAGGTCCAGCGGCTCGCCAATATGATCGAGTCGCGCAAGGGCACGCTCGGGGCGGCGATGGCAAAGAAGGAAACTCTCTCCACGCAAATCCGGGTGCTCTTGCCCGCGCAGAAAGCAAGCGCCGAAGCCGCTCTCGCTCAGGCGCAGGTCGAACTGGACAAGACGCTCGTGCGTGCCGGCGTGGCTGGCACGGTCCAGCAGTTCACCCTTAGGGTCGGCGATGTCGTCAACACGATGATACGGCCCGCCGGCATTCTCGTTCCGGCAGAGGCTGGGCGGGGCAACCTGGTCGCCGGCTTCGGGCAGATCGAGGCACAGGTGATGAAGAAGGGAATGATCGCCGAAGCGACCTGTATCGGCAAGCCGTTCGTCATCATTCCGCTGGTCGTGACAGAAGTGCAGGACGTGATCGCGGCCGGTCAGCTGCGGCCGTCGGACCAGTTGATCGACGTCCAGCAACTGAGCAGGCCCGGAACGCTGACAGTCTTCCTGCAACCGCTCTACGAGGGTGGCCTGGCCGATATCCCTCCCGGCAGCAGCTGCATCGCCAATGCCTACACGAGCAATCACGATGCGCTTGCGCGCGACGACATCGGGTCGGCGGAATGGCTCTTCCTGCATGCGGTCGACGCGGTTGGTCTCGTGCATGCCATGATACTGAGAATGCAGGCAGTTCTGCTTCCGGTCCAGACCTTGGTTCTCACCGGGCACTAGAGTTCCCGGCGGAACCTGCCAGGGGCGAAAACTCGAACAGCCGGTCGCGGGTGATCCGATCCTCACGCCATATCGGTATTGGAGTGGCTCATGCCGAAAGCAGTTCCGGCAGGAATTCGCAGCGCTTCTGCGTCCGGAACCGCGCAACATCATAAGATTGGAGGCGTTTCGAGGAAAAGCGGAACCGTCCGGGCCGGTATGGTCGCTCTGCTTCTGGCGGCTGCGGCCTTACCGAGGGCGTCATGGTTCCGGTCTTTGCCTCCACCGCCGAGGTCGGCGGCAAGGTGGAGATGCTGGTCGCGACAATCACGGCAAGTTCGCCGCGAGCCCGGAAATAGTCCAGCTCATCGGGCAACGCCTCATCATGGGGCAGACGCTTACGGATTCGACAGTCACCCTAAACCAAGGCATTACCGCCGTCGTCGTCGGCACGGTGACAAGCATCGGCAATGTTGCGGCAACGACGGTTGCCGCACCAGCTGCTATACTGTGATAGCCCTCTACCACGAGGCGCGCGGCAATCTGCCCCCGGTGGGACACTCGATAGCGATCTCGTTCCGCAGCACCTCGTCCAGTAGATGATGACTGCACTGGCTGCGACCTTCCTGCCTGCTTGTCTGGGGCCATGTAGGGACGCGTCTAATACCGTAAAATACGTCCACAACCGCGTGCCGCCATGCGACCGTGATCCGTCTCCATGTCTCAGGAAAAGAGAGAACGCCACGCTTTTGCGCCTGAACGCGCCTTTACCCTGCAGGTGTCGCCCCTTCGCTCAAATCGACATGGACGAAGTCTGGCACCTCGAGCATCGGTCCGCAGGAACCCGTACCGTTGATAGAGAAACACTCTGCCTAACCAGGAGAAAGAGGAAGCCGCCATGGTCGATGCGAGCATCTACGCCAAGTTCGAGGACCTGAGCCCTTTCGAAATCAAGGATGAACTTTTTCGGCCCGCACAGGTCGACAAGGCCGGCAAGACCTATCTCAACGCCGGGCGAGGCAATCCCAATTGGATCGCGACGCGGGCCCGAGAGGCCTTCTTTCTTCTCGGCCAGTTTGCCTTGACCGAGAAGAAGCGAACGTTCCTCAATGCCGGGGCCGGACTCGCCGGAATGCCGCCCAGGAACGGCTGCTATGATCGCCTCAAGGCTTGGGTCCTGACGCACAAGTCAGCCCCTGACACGCCGGGTGCCGACACGCTCGAAGCCGCTGTCGATTTCTCCAACCTGCCGGACGAATCCTACAGCGCCATCGGACGAGGCATACGGGCCGTCGCTCGCGGTTATTTTCAGGCCTATCGCGCCGCGCAGGGCGAGGGCGCAGCCCTAGCCATTTTCGACCGCGACCTGCCTACCTCCGGGCCGAGCTGGAGCGGCGAGAATTGACCGACCGCGACCCTGCCCGGGAAACGGGCGGCACTTCCGTAAGGGCGGCGCGGAAGAGGCGCATGGAACTGCCGACCGCCGGAATATCAGGAGAGGATCGATGACATCCATCTTTGCGTCAATCACATCACGCCGCAGATCATGCGCCGGGACGGTGGCTCTCTGCGCTTGGCTTGTGGTGGGTCACGTCCCGGACCTTCGGGCGGAAGAGCCTTCGCTCGCGGACTTTCCCTTCGTCATTCATTGCAAGTTCAAGAACACGTCCCACGCATTCTACGCTTCGCGGCTCTCGCCGGACGGCACGGCAGTCTATGCTGCTTCGGACAGGATAGCAGGCACGATCTCGCTCACGGGAGAAGCAAAGGCGATCGGAAGCGAAGTAGGCGGCAGCTGCGCCGGTAAGACCCTGAAGGAACTTCGCGCGTCCGGCCAGGCCTTTGACCTGAGCCGATGACCCATGCCGGGAATGGAATTGCCGAAGGAAAGACGAGATGGCCAGGCGCCTGCTTTTCTGGACCACGGTGCTCGTGAGTGCCGCGGTTGCCGGCCTCAGCCATGCCATCGACCCGATCGAGGGCAGCCTGACCTATGGCCAGCAGAAAACGACCCGCTTGAAGAAGGCTCCGGTCGGCAGCCGGTTCCAGCACGAATTCTTCTCCGGCGGCGAGCGCTACGTGGAGAGCTACATCATCAACCCGGATGAACACTCAAGCTGACAGGGCGCATCAAGATCACACGTCCATGACTGGGCGTGCTTCGATGCCTTGGCTCCTGTGCCGGCGCCGCCAATTCGGCATTATCTACTACTCCAGGGGAGGCCCCCAGGTCAGGAAGAAGCCGACGTCCCCGCGTTGGCCGCGATCTTGTCGGTGAATTTCTAGCCGGCGTCGGCCTACAGCGCACAATCCCCCAGCCGAACCCGTTGGTAATTTGCGGAGGGCGTCTGTGGAAACCTTCGCCGTCGGAGTTCCAGTCTCCCATGATGAAAGCGCTGAGCTCATCGAACTTTCCACCTTCGTTTTGTGAGTATCTGTGATATATTAGCAATTCTTATTGTACTGTCAGATCGGAGGGGGTCCAATGGCTAGTGCAAAATCAGAAGAACCAGCGCCTCTCCCGCCAACCGCTGAACAAATAAAAAACCAGCTCGACCGAATTCTGAGCAGCCAAAGTGTTCATCTTCCCGAACGGGCAAGGAAATTTCTCCGCTTCGTCGTGATAGAGACGCTTGCCGGTCGATCTCAATATCTCAAGGCCTACACGATTGCCGACATTGTCTTCGGGAGGCAGAATTTTGACGCCCAGAGCGATCCCGCCGTTCGGATCGAGGCAGGCCGTATCCGGCGAGAACTTGAGCGCTACTATCTCATCGCCGGTCCTCAGGAGCCGGTGATCATCAGCATCCCAAAAGGCGGGTACGTTCCCTCATTCGAAGGAACTAGTGCCTCTCCGCCGGAGGATGAAAAGGCAGAGGGCGGCGCTTATCGTCCGTTGCGTACTCTGGACCCTGTCACTCGCATCTACGAGGGCTTGGAAAGGAAGGGGACTTGGGTATCGTTTGCGATAGCAGGTGCCGTTACAAGTCTGTCAATCGCCGCCTATCTAATTGTCGTCACCCTAAATAACCAGGTCTCAGGCACCGAGACGACCGGCTTGCCGACCATCGCAATTGAGGCTTTCGACTATTCGCCCGACAACAAAGATTTACAAAAATTGTCGCGGGGTACAACGGATGAGCTTATCTCCAAGCTGGTGGCGTTCAAGGAAATAGTGGTTGTGGACAGCACGGCGGACACGCAAGGCGAGGCCGAACAGATCGCCGAGCCACGATATGTCCTTCAGGGCACGATGCGACTGAACGGAGAACGTATTCGCTCCAATGTTCGGTTGGTCAGACGTGCCGACGGAGCCGTCATTTGGGCGAATAACTATGAAACGGACCTCAGCGTACAGACCCCCTTCGAAGCCGAGTCTGCTATTGCCGGAGAAGTATCGACAGCAATAGCCCAACCATTCGGCATAATCTTCCAGTCGGGTCCTTCCAGGACAGACGGCTGGGACGCTTATGACTGCGCTCTTTCCTACTACGGCTATCGACGAAAGATGACGCAGGAAACCCTCCAGAGAGCGCAGTCTTGCCTTGAGGATCTGACATCAAAATCCGTGAATGATGCGACGTCTCTAGCCTATCTCTCGATGACCTATCTGGATCAGGTTCGCTTTTCCTACAAGCTTGGGGCCGCACCATCGCTGGAGTTGTTGACAAAGGCCTCCCTACTTGCCGAGCGAGCATCTGACGCCGACCCGCAGAACGCTCGGGCTTTGCAGGCTGTGATGCTTACCAGCTTCTTCCGCAATGACACCTCAAGAGCGCTTGAGGCGGGCGCTGCGGCTTACAGATCAAATCCGAACGACACCGAAGTTCTTGGCGAATACGGACTTAGCCTGTCGATGTCTGGGAAATGGCAAAGCGGATGCGACCTGATAAGCAAAGCCGTCAACAATAATGCCGGTCCCCGGGGATACTATGAGGTGGGCATGGCGCTCTGTGCATTCATGAGAGGCGACTTTCAGGCCGCCGAACTCTGGTCCCGCATGTCCGACCTCGACTACAATCCCATGCATCGGATGTTATTAGTGGCCATTCTGGGCGCCTCCGGTAAAACAGACAAGGCGCACATCGAGCTCGCTGTCCTGAACACGGTAGCGCCAACCCTGATGCGAAACATCAGGAGCGAGGTCTCTCGCCGTTTGGCGCGGCCAGAAGATCAAGAGAAGATCTTTACCGCACTCCGCCAGGGAGGAGCTCTCATCGATCCGCTGCCAGTTCAGTAGTCGATGCTTGGCGGTTCGACAGGTTGGAGGCAGTTGGAAACACGTTTCCGCAGGAAGCCGCGAGGGTTGAAAAGACATTCTCCGAGGAGGTCTTGAACGGACCAGAACCGTCGGCCCATGGCGATCAGCTTAGTGGCAGATGTTCTGGCCATTCCTGCGCGCCATGGAGTACGCGAAGAATCCGAACTGTCGTTTCAGCAAGGGCGTAGGCGGCGATGTAAGGCGTACCGTTGATAACTGTTGATTGCCACTGAGAACTGACCCGGCGTGGCCTGATATTTCCATTGAGAATTGACCCATGTTCCAACTTTCCCTCGCATTTTTTCAGCGGGGGCTATGGAGTGATCGACATGGCGTTATTAAGCGTGATCCGGCGCTGGCATTTTCGCGAAGAACTATCGATCCGGGAGATTTGCCGCAGGACCGGCCTATCCCGCAATACCATCCGCAAATACCTGCGCCTGGACGGCGTGGAGCCGAAGTTCAAGGTCCCGGAGCGGTCATGCCGGGCGAAGCACGGGCACGAAATACGCATTCTCGCCCGGGTAGTCCCTTACGTAAGAAAAAGCCTTCATAGCACTGGATGGTCGGTCGCTGGGAAGCGGTGGGATTCAAGGTTCGAAGTTCCAGTTATCGTATGCATCGCTGAAGTTCTTTTCCGGCCCGTTGAGGACATCACCACCTAGAAGAATGAAATTTGCGTCCCGCAGGCGGCCAATCGCGGCGAGAGCCTGTTCTTTAGTCAAGGCCCAGTTGCAATGCTCAGATTCCAGCCAGACGCCGGCTGAGAGAATTACATCTGCTTCCTCTGAATATACTATTGGCAATCCAGCTCCTCCTGTCGAACCGGCTAAACCAAACCTGACTCTGGACGAAAGTTCAATGACCGCTTCTGGCGCAAAAGTGCCGAGACGCTTGGGCCGCTTCCGGCCCATTGCGGACACAATAGGATCGAGTTGCAGGCCAGCTGCTTGGGGCTGACGAGAACGGAGGAAGACTAGCGATTATCGCTCGAAGGTGAGATGGATCGTGCCGCTTTCCGCCGTTTCGCTCCTGACGCTGTAACCTGCTTCGAGCCCGCGCATGTCGTCCCAAATACTTATGCCTCGCCCGAGTAGGATCGGCGCAATGGCGACATGTAGCCGGTCCACAAGTCCGGCCTTGAGGAAATCTCGAACCACGGTTGGTCCACCTCCTATGCGAACATCCTTGCCGTTCGCGGCAGCAACGGCACGTTGCAGCGCATCAGCTGGCTCTGCGGCAAGGAAGTGGAATGTTGTACTGCTCAATTCGATCGATGGCCGCGTCTTATGCGTCAGCACGAAGACCGGATAATGAAATGGCGGCTCGTCGCCCCACCACCCCTTCCAGTTTGGATCTTCTGGAAAGTTGTGCAGACCGAATTTGCCCGCACCCATGATTTCTGCACCGATATTTGCAAAGTAATCCCTGGCATATTCATCGTCCATGTCGGTCGTGCCACTGCCGCTGGTATCCTTGAGCACACGCTCGCGGAAGGTCCTAGTCGCGACATAAGCGCTGACCAGACGTGACCAGTCCGGGCCGAATGGAATTTCAGGGGTTTGGTCAGTCGTTGTTGCGAAACCATCAAGCGAAATCAACAGATCGGCACGAACTTCCATCGGAATGCTCCTTAAAACTAAGGCGATTACCTTTCTATAGGTGAGCGCAAACACTAAGGCAACTGCCTTTCTATTATTGACCAGCACCACAGAGCGTTTTATCAAGGTTCATGCCGTACAACTCGACCCCTCTCGACCTTGCCTTTTATGCACTCAGCGACCCCACCCGCCGGGCGGTCGTGTCGCGACTGGCCGAGGGCGAGCTGCCGGTGACCACGTTAGCCGAACCGTTCGACATGGCGCTGCCGTCCTTCTCGCAACATCTTAAGGTGTTGGAGGATTGCGGATTGATCGCCAGTGAAAAGCGCGGACGCAGCCGCTGGTGCCGGCTGGTGCCAGAGAGGTTCAACGAAGCTGCACACTGGATGGAGGCCGAACAGCGACGCTGGGCCGAAAGACTGGATCGGCTAGAGGCCTATTTGGATAAAGCGGAGGACAGATAATGGAAAAGTTGTTCGAGACCTGGTCGATGGAGCGCGAGATCGTGCTTGTCAAGGTGCTGAAACACCCGCGCCACACGGTCTTCGCCGCTTGGATGGATCCGGATGCGCTGGCGCAATGGTACGGCCCCACCGGTCTCAAGATCGTAACTCACCATGCCGATATACGCGAAGGCGGCCAATGGCATTTCGAGATGGTCGGCGAATTCGAAGGGAAGGCGCAAAGCTTTCCCAACCTCATGCGCTTCCTAAAAATCGTGCCGGACGAGCTGATCGTGGTAGACTACGGCACTCCTGATCTTGATGATACGGAGCGATTTTACATGGCGATCAGCTTCGATGAGCAGACTGACGGCAAGACCGTGCTGACCATGCGCCAGCTTCACCCGAGCCGCGAACGCCGCCAGGTTGTGATCGGTTTCGGTGCGGTGGAATATGGGCTCCAGACACTCGACAGCCTCGCCGCTTGGTTGGATGATCGAACGCTACCTATCTCGAATGCTGGCGCGCAGACGCGTTGATGTCCCAAGGTAACACCTTGCTTAGCGAGAGATAGACATGTCTCCTGTTGGCGCAAAGCGGAAGGCGTCCTCGGCCTAAAGCGGACATCACAGCGAGAGCAAAGCGCCCGGCCACAGGTGTGTCGCCGGGCGCGAGCGGTCAGCCGTCCGTTGACAGTGTCACTGACTTCCATTGCTCGATCTCGTTTTGCAGGCGCTCGATCCTTTCCGATACTAATCTAAGGGCATCGCTGCCAAGCAGGAGCTGCGGTGGCGGGTTCTCTGAGGCGATCAGTGCCAGCACGGCGCTTGCCAGTTTGTCAGGATCACCGAGTTGCTTGCCGCTTTTTTCCTGACGCGCCTGGCGGATAGGATCAAACAGAGGGTCATAATCAGCGATGGATCGGTCCGTGCGAACCATCGAGCGTCCTGCCCAGTCCGTCCGGAAGGACCCGGGGCAAAGTGTCGTTACATGCACGCCGAACGGGGCCATCTCGGAACGCATGACATCCGATATGCCCTGCAGGGCGAACTTGCTGCCGCAGTAATAGGCAATGCCGGGCATGGTGACCATTCCGCCCATCGAGGTCACATTGACGATGAACCCCCGACATCTTGACCTGAACCGGGGCAGGAACGCCTTGGCAACAGCGACCGCACCGAAGACATTGACGTCGAACTGGCGTCGCATCTCTTCCAGCGGCGATTCTTCAAGGACGCCCTCGTGGCCATAACCGGCATTGTTGATCAGAACGTCGACCGGGCCATAGTCGCGTTCAGCTTGTTCAACAACGTCCGCAATGCGATCAAATTCGGTGACATCACACAGCACGGTTTTGATGGCTGGAAGGCAGGCGGTGAGTTTTTGTTCTCGACGCTTCGGAACGAACAGTGCCGATGACGGTATGGCCATCGGCAAGTGCCGCCGTGGCAATCGCTAGGCCGAAACCGGAATTTGCGCCGGTGATGAAAAAGGTCCTTCGAGACATCCACGCTTCTCTCATTGTTGATCGGGTGATTGACTGATAATCTCGAAAAGGTCGGTTCTCGACACCTGTTCGTCCAAATATATTGCCTATTCCTATGATCACCCAAGATGACGTTCAAAAACGGCTCGAAATTCTCGAGCTGGCCCGGTCTCTGGCACCTCGGCACGGCTATAACCCAACCGGACTTGCTGATGTCCGGCTCCTCAGAAGCGAGGCGATCCTGAAAGACGTGCCGGTCCTCTACAAGGCCGGCGCGGTGTTTGTGCTGCAAGGCCGCAAACAGGGCATGCTGGACGATCAGGTCTATGTTTACGACGAAGATCATTATCTGGCCGTGGCGGTGCCTGTCCCCTTCCGCATGGAATCTGTGGCAAGCCCCGCCAGACCTCTTCTGGCAGTTTACGTCGAGTTCGATATGGCGCTTGTTGCCGAAATCGTCTCCGTGCTGGGAACGCCGCAACAGGACACTGCCGTCAAGGCAAAAAGCCTCGTCTCGAGCCGCATGGAGCCTGCGGTTGAAGATGTCGTCTTGCGGCTGTTGAAGACGCTTGCCAGCCCCGTCGAAACGGCGGTGCTGGGACACAGCCTTCTGCGGGAGTTGTATTATCGCATTCTGGTCGGGCCACAGGGGGCAGCCATGATTGCCTCGCTGCGGCACACGGGCATGGCCGGGCGCATTGCGCAAAGCCTTGCGTACCTGAGCGAACACTTTTCCTCGGAGATTTCGGTCGCGGCCTTGGCAAGCGATGCGGGCATGAGCATTCCTTCATACCACACCCATTTCAAGGCGCTGACAGGCAGTACGCCGATACAATACGTGAAAGCCATGCGGCTTCATCAGGCAAGGCTGATCATGGCCAGGCAGAACCGGACTATCGCGGAAGCCGCATTCTCGGTTGGTTATGTCAGTGCCGCCCAGTTCAGCCGTGACTTCAAACGCCACTTTCGACGGACAGCGACGGAGGAGGTCAAATGGGCCCGCCAGCATCTCGGCGAGTTCATCTCGGACCGGTGACTTCAACGATATGAGCTTCTGTATCGCTCATTTTACGAGCCCTGCTGTTTGCGATTCAAACTTTCGCACGTTTAATCGATGGAAAGTTGGCCGCTGCGGGAAAGCTGATACCGATAGCCCTTTTCTGGCCGCCGCGAATTGAATCGGCGACCATTTTCGATCAGAAAGCCGTTGCTTATCAGGGCAATAGAGACCTCTTCACAGAGAACAACGCTTTGGTTGGCTGAAATGATCAAGAGCAATAACAGTGCGCCTCTAAATAAAGAGCAGAAAATATTATGAAAAGCAGCATATTCGCCAACAAGCGCGCCACTATGATGGGCGTCATCGCCGGCATCGCTTTTTTCGCCGCGGCACAAGGGTTCTTCATCGTGCGAGGTCCGCAATATGCCGAACCGCAAGAGGGATCAGTGATGGTTCGTCCGATTGTGAAAGACGATTCAACCCGCAACATGACCATGAGTGTGGTGATCGCCCTGTTCGGCGGCATCTATGTAGCCCGGGCAATTCATCGGAAATCAAGCAAGCCTTGATTGACCGAAGGCTCCAGCGTTTCCAGACGCATCGCGGACAGTAGGACGCGCTGGAGTGAGTTTCTCCTACCGGAGCCGGTCCTTTGATGCCGCCCAGCGTGCAGAAAGGATGATGGCTTGTTCTGGGCGCGCCAAGATGGCGCGCTCACTCTCGGATGGGACCCGAAACAACCTTGCCGCCACTTCAATCTCAGCGGCAACCGCCAATGGTTCCTCACGGCGCAAAGCCGCCAAATGCTTGGTGTCCCGAATAAACTGAAGGCTTTTTTGATCATGACGACAAACAGCGCCGATGACATTGACAACAAGTGGTATAACACCTTAATAGCTATACCATGAAAATCCCGACGCGTCGCAAACTCTCGGACGATATCCGCATGCAGCTGGAGGAGATGATCCGCGACGAGGTCTATCCGGTCGGTACCGCGCTGCCGTCGGAGCGCGAAATGATGGAGATGTTCGACGTCGGGAGGCCGTCGATACGCGAGGCGCTGTTTGCGCTGGAAAAGATGGGACTGGTCAGGATCAAGACCGGCGAGAAGGCCAAGGTGACGCGGCCGACGCCGCGGGATCTGCTGTCATCGCTGTCAGGCATGGCCAATCTTCTTCTCGACCAGCCGCAAGGGGTGGAGGATTTCGAGCAGGCCCGCCTGTTCATGGAGACAAGTATCGCCCGCCATGCTGCGCTCCACGCCACGGAGGAACAGGTCGAGGTACTGCACGAGGCGCTGCTGCGAAACCAGGAGGCCATTCCCAAGGCGCGGCTGTTCGCGATCACCGATGTCGCGTTTCACCGCGTGCTGACGGAAATTCCGGGAAACGCGATCTTCGTTGCAATGCATGATGCTCTGGTGGACTGGCTGATCAACCAGCGCCGCCTTCCTTCGGATCCCGACACGTCGAACCGGCAGAGTTACGACGGGCACGCGGCGGTGTTCGAAGCGATCAAGGCGCGCGATCCCGATGCGGCGGCGCAAGCCATGGAGAAGCATCTTGCCAACGCGCAAAGGAAATTCAAGCTGATGAAATAGTTATCTTTGGAGGAGGAGAGACTATGAAACTGACAATGGCATTGGTGGCGTTCGCTGGCCTTGCGCTCGCCGGACCACTCGCGGCACAGGAGAGCCACGTTCTGAAACTCGGCATGCAGGGCACTGCCGGCGACCCGCAGCATCAGGGCGTCATGGCCGCCGCCAAGCAGATCGAGGAGAAATCGGGCGGCCGGCTGAAGCTTGAGGTGTTCCCGAATTCGCAGCTCGGAAATTTCACCGAGATGATGGAGCAGGTGACGCTCGGCGAACTCGATTTCACCCTCAATCCCTTCGGCGGCATGGACCCATGGGTGGGGCGTGCCGGCATCGCCAGCGCCGCCTATGTCGTGCGTGACTTCGACCATCTCCAGGCCATTCTCGCCTCCGACTGGGGCAAGGGCGTGCTCGACGAGATGAAGAAGAACAACCAGTGGCACGCGGTCGACAGCTGGTATTTCGGCACGCGGCAGACCACATCGAAGAAACCGATCGCTGCGGTCGGCGATCTTAAGGGAATGAAGCTGCGCGTGCCGAACTCGGCGCCGCTTCTCTCCTGGGCCAAGGCCATGGGTGCGAGCCCGACGCCAGTCGCCTTCGCCGAAGTCTATCTGGCCCTGCAGACCAACCAGGTCGATGGCCAGGAAAACCCGCTGCCGATCATCGATGCCATGAAATTCATGGAAGTGCAGACACATGTCTCGCTGACCAACCACCTGGTGCAGGACCAGCTCGTGCTGATGTCCGAGGAAACCTGGAACGCGCTGAGCGAGGCCGACCGCACGATCGTCGATGAGGCCTTCAAGGCGGGTGGCGAGGTCAATGACAAGATTGTCAAGGACAAGGAAGCCGCCCTGCTCACTCAGTTCGAGAAGAGCGGCGCCACGGTGGTCAAACCCGATCTCGACGGTTTTCGGGCCGCGATGACGCCGGTCTACGACGAGCTCGATGGCAAGTTCGGCGCCGGCACGGTGCAGCAATTGTCCGCCCTTGGAAAATAACGGCTGATCCGTTTCTCCCGCGGCCCTCGGCATACCGGCAAGGCCTAGTCCTCGCCGGAATGGTTGTGGCGCCGCGGGATGGCGGGAGGAGAACGGCCCATGCAATCATCACCCTTCCTGCGCAATCTCGCGCGGTTCGAGGAGACTATCGGCGCCGTGTTGCTGGTGCTTGTATTCGGCTCCATCGCCCTGCAGATCATCACGCGCTTCATCTTCCGCGACCCGCTGTTCTGGACCGAGGAGGCCGCGCGCTATCTGTTCGTCTGGCTGGTGGCGATCGGTTCGGCGGAATGTATCCGCAGCCGCTCGCATATCACCATGGATGTCTTCACTCTGCTGTTGTCGACGCGCCTGCGGCTCGTCCTGGCGATCCTGCTGAACGCAATGGTCATGGCTGCACTGCTAATTCTGTGCTGGTACGGTTACTTCGGCATGCTGCGTGCCCATCGCGTCACGTCGGTCGCCGTCGGCGTACAGGAATCCTTCCTTTATGGCGCCCTGCCCGTAGGTGCGGCGCTCATGGCCCTGCGCACGGCGGCCTTGATGATCACCGACATGGCCTTGCTGACATCGCCCGCGAAGATCGAGGAAGACGAAATTCCCCCGACAAGTGAAAGGTATCTGTGATGGTCGCTCTCTTCGGGGGATGGTTCGCCCTGCTCATAGCCGGCATGCCGGTCGGTTTCACGCTGATCGTCGCCTCGGTCGCATACATGCTGTACGAGGGACAGGGACTGAACTTCGCAGCCCAGCGCATGGTGGCGGGCCTCAACAGCTTTCCGCTGCTCGCCATTCCCTTCTTCATCCTTACCGCACAGCTGATGAACACGTCTGGCGTTACGGATCGCATCTTCGGCTTCGCCAAGGCGCTGGTCGGTCATGTCGCCGGTGGCCTCGCCCATGTCAATATTCTCGCCAGCCTGATGTTTTCCGGCATGTCAGGCTCTGCGGTCGCCGATGCGGCGGGGCTCGGCCAGCTGGAAATCCGGGCCATGCGGCGCGCCGGCTATGACGAGAAGTTTTCCGGAGCCATCACGGCCGCTTCCGCCATCATCGGCCCCCTGGTGCCGCCGTCCATCCCGCTCGTGGTCTACGGCGTCATTGCCAATACCTCGATCGGCGGTCTGTTCCTCGGCGGCATCGTGCCGGGCGTCATGTGCGCCGGAGCGCTGATGATCATGGTCTATGTGCTGGCGCGCATGCGCAACTATCCGCGGGAGAAGGCGGCGACCATGCCGGAACTGGGACGCAGCTTCCTTGCTGCCATCGTGCCACTACTGACCCCGATTATCATCATCGGCGGCATCTTCATCGGCGTGTTCTCGCCCACCGAGGCGGCCGTGGTGGCAGCGATGTATGCGCTGTTCCTCGGCACGGTGATATATCGGGAACTGACCTGGGCCAAGCTCGTCGTCGTGCTGCGGGAAACGGTCAACCACACGGCCGCCGTCGGCCTGCTCATGATGGGCGTATCCCTGTTCGGCTATGTCATTGCCCGGCATCAGGTACCGCAGCAGGTAGCAAGCTTCTTCTTGAACTTTTCCGACAGCCCGTTGACCTTCCTGATCATCGTCAATCTCATGCTACTGGCGCTCGGCACCTTCATCGAGGCGCTTGCCATCCTGCTGCTGATCGTGCCGGTTCTGGTGCCGGCAGCGCTGAGCTACGGCATCGATCCGGTGCATTTCGGCGTGCTCGTGGTGATGAACCTGATGATCGGCATACTCACGCCGCCGATGGGGGTCGCGCTGTTCGTTGTCTCTAAGGTCGCGGACATCCCCTTCGGCACACTCGCGGTCGGCATTATACCGTTCCTCATCCCGCTCATCGTGGTGCTGGCGCTCATTACCGTCTTCCCGGCACTCGTTACCTTCATCCCGAGCCTCATCATGGGCTGATGATGCAAACAAGACATCAGCAATTCCAATCCAAACGACATGGTGCATCATGACCAAACTCGAAGGCATCTTTTCCGCCCTGCTCACACCTTTCAGGAAAGACGAAAGCATCGACCGCGACGCCATTGGCTCGCTCGTCGATTTCCAGGTAAAGCTGAAGATCCAGGGAACCTATGTCGGAGGCAGTTCCGGCGAGGCAATGCTGCAGTCGCTGGAGGAGCGGACCAATGCCCTGCGGTGGACGGCGGAAGCCGCGGCCGGCCGGCTCATGTTGATCGCCCATGTCGGCGCAATCGCCACGGCCGACACTCTGCATCTGGCGAAGGTCGCAGGTGACGCCGGCTATCAGGCGATCTCGGCGATCACGCCCTACTATTATGGCTTCTCTCGCGACGAGGTGATGGCGCATTACCGCGAACTGGCCGACAACTCGCCCCTTCCTCTCATCATCTACAATTTCCCTGCGCGGACAACGGGCTTCTCGACCGAGGAACTGACGACCCTCCTTACCCACGAAAACATCATCGGCATCAAGCACACCTCGAGCGACATGTATCAGCTGGAACGGCTGCGCGAGGCGAACCCGGATGCGCTGATCTACAATGGCTATGACGAGATGTGCCTGGCCGGGCTGGCGAGTGGCGCACAAGGCGCCATCGGCACCACCTACAATTTTATGGGCGATCTCTACGTGGAGTTGCGCCGGCATGTGGCGGACGGCAGCCTCGAGGAGGCACGCAGACTGCAGCGCATGGCCAATGACGTCATCGACGTGCTGATTGCCGTCGGTGTCATGCCCGGCTCGAAGGCCGCGCTCGATATCATGGGTGTTTATGTCGGACCATCCCGCCGGCCGTTCCGCAAGCTGAGCGACGCGGACCGCACAAAGATGGAGGCTGCTCTGCGGCCGCTCCTGGAATGGCGCAAGACCCATGCATGACGACATCCGGCGCCTGTTCGGGCTTCACGACCGGGTAGCGATGGTCACCGGCGGTAGTGGCAATCTTGGCTGGGCGGCGGCAACCATCCTCGCTGCCGCCGGTGCCGACGTCGCGATATCGTCGCGCGATCGCAAACGGGCGGAGGCTGCCTGCGTTGAGCTTTCGCGCCTCTACGGCGTCGCCACCCTGCCACTGGAGCTAGACCACACCGAGACGTCATCTGTCGATGCCGCGGTTGAGACATTTCTGCAATGGCGGTCGCGCTGCGACATCCTCATCAACAATGCCGGCGGCGGATCCGGCATCTCTGTCGCCAGCCTGTTTGAGCGCGACCCGACTGATATTGCGGCCATGCTGCAATCAAACCTGCTGGGACCGCTGCTCTGCTGTCGAGCCTTCGGCAGGATCATGGCTGAACGTGGCGAGGGCAGGATCATCAACCTCGCCTCGATCGCTGGCGTCGTTGGGCGCGATCGCCGCGTCTATGCCGACACCGACATGCTGGGCCAGCCGGTGGATTACGCGGCCGCGAAGGGTGGCGTAATCGCCATGACGCGGGATCTGGCCGGCTATCTCGGGCCGATGGGCGTGAACGTCAATGCCATCTCGCCTGGCGGCTTCGCCCGCGGCCAGCATCGCAAATTCGTCGAGGGCTATGCCGATCGCACGCCGCTCGGTCGGATGGGCCGCGAACCCGATGACATGCAGGGCGCGGTGCTGTTCCTCGCCTCGCCGGCCTCCAGCTATGTGCATGGACACAATCTCGTTGTCGATGGCGGGTTCTCGACATGGAAGTGACGAACACGAAGCCGCAGGGTATCTGGGGCACGGTGTTGTTGCCGGTCGGCAAGAACGGCGAGATCGATTTCGGCGCACTCATAGAAGAAGTCGATCTCCTGTGCGAAAGCGGGCTCGACGGGATCTACAGCAATGGCACCGCCGGCGAGTTCCACAACCAGACGGATGCCGAATACGAGCGGATAACGGCCATCGTCGCAGACCGTGCGCGGCGCTCCGGCCTGCCGTTCCAGATTGGCATCAGCAGCAGCAATCCGCGCGTCATGCGCGCAAGGCTGGAGCGCTTGGCCGATATCCGGCCCGATGGCGCGCAGTTCATCCTGCCGGACTGGTGGCCGGCCTCTGAGCCGGAATTGCACCGGTTCGGCGAGGGCATGCAGGAAAGCGCCGGCAATACGCCGCTAATCTTGTACAATCCGCCCCACGCCAAGCAGAGGCTGACGCTCGCCGAGATCGCGGCTATGCGCAGCGCGATGCCTAACCTGGTTGGCGCCAAGCTGCCGGGCGGCGGTGACGACTGGTATGCGCAGCGACGCACCCTACTCGCGGGCTTTTCGGTCTTCGTGCCAGGGCATACCGCGGCCTTCGGCAGGCCGCGCGGCGCCGACGGCGCCTATTCCAATGTCGCTTGCCTCAGCCCCGCGGGCGCGCTGCTGCATTGGCGGTTGGCGAAGGAAGATCCTTGGCGCGCTGTCGAACTGGAAGCGCGGATCGTCGGGTTCATGCAGCGGTGGATCGTGCCGCTGGTGAAAAGCCATGGCCTGTCGAACGGCGCACTCGACAAGATGATGGCCGCGGTCGGTGGATGGGGGCCGGTCTCGGAACGGCTGTTATGGCCTCATGTCTCAGCCCCCACCGAGACGATCGCCGCAGCACGGGAAGCCTATCACCTCATGCTGCCAGAATTCGCGAATATATAAATCAACAGCATGCAGCATCACACCTGCTGGTTTACTCAACACAGTGCCGCCTTCCACATTGCCGCGGCGCAAGATCACATGCGGGTGATGTCACGTTGTTCAACAGCCTGTTAACGGTTGACGGCTGGTTGGGCGAGGATGAGCTCGACGACAATCAGTTACAAGAACCACCGCTTTCCACCGCATATCATCTCGCATGCGGTTTGGCTTTATTTCCGCTTCCCTTTGAGCCTGCGGCTGGTCGAGGAAATGCTGTTGGAGCGTGGCATCGTCGTGTCCTACGAAACGATGCGCAGACGGGGCCGCAAGTTCGGCGCGGCTTACGCGAAGCAGTTGCGCGAAAGAAGCCTTCGCGGAAAGATATCTGGCACTTGGACGAGGTCGTGATTTCCATTGGCGGTCGAAAACATTGGCTGTGGCGTGCGGTCGACCAGGACGGCGACGTTCTCGACGAGATCGTCCAGGCAGGTCTCGACACCAGAGCAGCCAGGCGATTGCTGGTCAGGCTGCTGAGGAAGCAAGGCTTGGCGCCGAAGCGGATCATTACCGACAAGCTGCGCTCATATGGAGCTGCAAGACGTGACGTAATTCCCGGTGTCGAGCATCGCTCGCATAAGGGGCTGAACAATCGCGCGGAGAATTCCCACGTATCTCTTCGAAAACGGGAACGAATGATGCAGGGCTTCCGATCGGTCGGCGGCTTGCAACGTTTCATCTCGGTCTTCTCAGCAGTCAGAAATCTCTTCGTCCCGCCGCACCACAAACGTTCAGCCTTAGCCGCCTACATCATCGCATCCGCGCCATGGCGCAGTGGAAAGTCGTGACCAGCGCAACGGCTTGACGTCACAGACAAA
The DNA here is from genome assembly GCA_002376235.1 of Neorhizobium sp. UBA3556. Classification (GTDB taxonomy): domain Bacteria; phylum Pseudomonadota; class Alphaproteobacteria; order Rhizobiales; family Rhizobiaceae; genus Neorhizobium. The sequence goes on from DFNX01000010.1 coordinate 350,430, forward strand.
AACATCGTTCGGTTGTAAATAAAACAATGTGACATCGGCGATTGAGGATATCTATCCGGCCGGCTACAAGATCTTCGCAGACGTGGCCGCTAAGTAGGTTTCACTGAGACCGGGGGCATACAGACCTGAGCTCTACCCGCTAAATAGTCGACTTCATTGATTTTGAGAATCTTTATGATGTGATTTTGGACGTTCGTTTCGCTTCAAGAGCTTGAATCGAAACACGATTCTTCCGTCGTCAGAGGTACGCGCCGAGCCCGGTTTGAATCTACTTGTATGCACAATACAAAACATCTGGCGAGAGGCTGACAGATTGTACGATGGCTCCAAGAACCTCGCTATCGACTGCTTCCGTTGAAATGATAACTTCGATGGTGACTGTCTGATCATGTGAGTTCTGTCGTCGCCCAAGTGACTTTACTGGCAGATGATACTCTTTGGCTTGCTCAAGCAAACGTGCACGGACCTCCGCCTCGGTGGTGATACCAGTACGAACCTCGAAAGTGACATTCTCCGCGTCAATCCGACCGCGGGGAAGGAACTGCTCAACACGTCTTACCAATTTCGGCGAGATGATGTTGATCAGCAGGATCAGCAGCGTGGCTTCGGCAGCCTCGAACAGTTCTCCGTAGCCGGCCAGGACTCCGATGGCTCCGGTCGCCCAGACGGTCGCCGAAGTGCTGAGACCCCGAACGTTGACCCCGTCGCGCATGATCAGGCCCGCGCCAAGGAAACCTATGCCTGTGACGACCTGGCCACCCATGCGGATGTCCTCGTTAACCCCGAGGATTGCAGGCAATGCACAATAGGCCGCGGCGCCAAAGGCGACGAGTGCGTGTGTCGTCAGTCCGATGGTGCGCTGCCGCCATTGCCGCTCGAGACCGATCACCGTTCCTAACGCGACAGCGGAAAACAGGCGAACCGAGATAGAAAGCGTGTCTTGGAGCCAAGGGATGAAGTCGGTTATCAAGGGCGTCACCAGTCGGTTTTCAAAGGCTTGGAAAACGGAATTCCGATATCGGCGCAGCCTTCTCGGGCAAAATACGCGGTGGAATTGAACCACGGAAACGATCCGATTTACAGCCTCCATCAATTACCTCAGGTTGAACATGCATTCTTGCCCTTCCGATCGGAATTGATGCAGAGTGTCGGCAAAAGGGATGTGGAAGTCGAAGGGGTTCCGTGTTTCCACCGCGCTCGCGAGGATACGAAGCAATGTTGTCACTTCTGCTCAGCCTTCGCTATGTCATGGGATTGGCGTCGATCGGCGTCATCGCCGCTTCCTTTCTGATGTTCTGGGACGGCCTGCTGGCGATTGGCAACGCCTTTGTGCTGGTGCGTGCAAATCCCGATCAGGCAATTATCGCTGCCGTATTGCAGGGCGTGGATAAGTTGCTTTTCGCAATTGTGCTGGTAATTTTCGGGTGTGCAATCACAGTCGGCTTCGTTGCTAGCCCCACCGCGCCCTGGAAGGCGCAGCTTCCGCGCTGGATGGTCATAAGCGACGTTGCCGAGCTGAAAAATCTCTTCTTCCAGATGATAATTCTTTATCTGGTCGTGCATTTCGTGACGCTGGTGGCCGAAATGGAAGACATGCCTGATTGGAACGCGCTTGTGTTGCCCGTTTCCATCCTCCTGCTTGCGGCGGCGATGAAGATCATCGCAACTGCAACCGCTCACGGTGCATCCGGCCACGCGCAAGCGAGAGATCAGCAAGGCCCTGCCGAATAGGCATTCGGAACAACTTTGCACTTCCTTTGGTTGCGTTTGCATTTTTCGTCTATCGCTAGGTGCGATTAAATGGTAAGCAGTCCTCATGTTTTTGGGCGACAGAGCTTCCAAAAACTGCATCTCTCAAGTTTACACGTGCATATGCGGGTTCTCCGCAAAGACTCCCAAGCCAAGATCTAACGTTGTCAGTGTTTCTGTTTTCAACTGTGATTGAGCGTGAGTTTTTTAAATGCGCCAGCGTAACGCCTTTACTGTTGCGAGTTTGATATGGCTTTGCGCAGCGGTCCTGTCTTCCACTGCTTCGTTTGAACTGAACGCACAGCCGCTGCAAAGCGTTGAAGTGTCATCGGTGCAAGTGATGAATGTCTCGCCGCAATACGAGTTCGTCGGTCGCGTCGAAGCGGTGAACTCGGTCGACATTCTTGCGAGGGTGGCAGGGTTTATCCAGCAACGAACTTTTCAGGAAGGGCAGTTGGTAACCGCAGGCCAGCCCCTGTATGTGATCGAGCCGGAAGGATATCAACTGGCTCTGGATGATGCACAGGCCGCACGGGAGGCCGCGCTATCCAGTCTCGCAAATGCCGAACAAAGCCTTAGTCGAAATCTTTCACTTGCCAGAGGTAGTGTTTCCCAGGCGGTGCTCGAGCAGAGCCAGGCTGCACGCGACACTGCGGCGGCGAGCCTTCGCTCTGCCGATGTCAGGGTGGAACAGGCAAAGCTGAATCTGAGCTACACGAAGATCTTCTCGCCGATCCAAGGGAGAATAGGTGCATCGCATGTCTCGGTTGGCAGCTTTGTCGGAAACGCGACGACCGTGCTTGCCCGTGTGATCCAGATCGACCCAATTCGCGTGGTCTTTTCGGTGAGTGACCGCTCCATTCTGGACCTGCGTGCGGCAGCGGGAGGAGCTTCCAAGGAGGAGCTCGCCAGGCATTTCAAGGCAAGCCTGCGCTTGTCCAACGGCCAGATCTATATTCAGACCGGTGGGATCGAGTTCCTTGACAATCAGGTCGATGTGCAGACCGGCACGCTTGCAATCCGCGCGCTGTTTCCCAACCCGGACGGCTTACTCATCGCAAACCAGTTCGTGACTGTTGTGGTCAGCGAGGGGGATCCTGTGATGAAACCCGTCGTTCCGCAGGAGTTGGTGCAACAGGATCGGGACGGGAAATACGTCCTCATCGTCGGTGCGGGGGATCGCGCAGAACTGCGCCGCATCAAGGCTGACAAGGAGATCTCGGGGTCCTGGGTCGTGGAGGAAGGGCTTGCCGGCGGCGAGCAGCTTATCACGGGCAATCTGCAGAGTGTCGGGGAGGGCATGCCGCTGAAGGTGGTACGAACCGACGTTAATGCTGCGGGAGAGAATCCATGATAAGTCCAGGGAGCTTCATCCGGCTTCCGCGCTTTGCGATGGTCATCGCGATTGTCATGGTGATTGCCGGTGCCCTTGCGATGACGCAGATCCCGGTCACGCAATATCCTCCGATCACGCCTCCCGAGATACAGGTTTCTGCGAGCTATCCCGGTGCCAACGCCAATGTGATGGCTGAAAGCGTGGGCGCGCTAATCGAGGAGCAGGTGAATGGGGTCGAGGACATGCTCTACATGTCTTCATCCAGCACCAATAACGGTACATACTCGCTCACCGTTACATTTGCAGTCGGGACCGATCCCGAGATCGCGCAGATCAACGTGCAGAACAGGGTGGCGACGGCAACGCCGCGATTGCCCACGGTCGTTTCCCAAACCGGTGTGACGGTCAGAAGCCGATCCTCGAGCATGTTGATGGGGATTGCGATCTATTCGCCAAACAGCACCAAGGACGAGCTGTTCGTCAGCAACTATGCCTCGATCAACATCAGGGATGCGTTGGCGCGCATCCCGGGTGTCGGAGACGCCGGCGTCTTCGGCCCTTCCTACAGCATGCGCATCTGGATGAACCCCGATCGCATGGAGGCATTGGGGGTTACGGCAGCGGATCTGGGTGCCGCTGTTCAAGCCCAGAACGCTCAAGCCTCCGCAGGCCAGATAGGCTCTCCGCCAATTGCGCAAGGCCAGCAGCTGCAACTCACCATATTGGCGAAGGGCAGGTTGAGTGATCCTGCGGAATTCGGCAACATCGTCGTGCGCACCAATAGTGATGGTGCGATCGTCAGGCTGCGCGACGTGGCTAGGGTCGAGCTTGGTGCCCAGTCCTATGACACGGTATCGACATTTAACGGAAAGCCCAGCGCAACGATCGTTCTTTACCAGTCGGCCGATGCCAATGCCTTGTCGGTATCGCAGGCCGCCAGAGCCGAGCTGCAGCGTCTGCAGCAACAGTTTCCGGACGACATCGCCTACACGGTCGTCTTCGATACCACGAGCTTTCTCAACGCGACAATTGAAGAGATACTCATAACCCTCGCCATCACATTTGTGCTGGTAGTCGCGGTTGTCTATATCTTCTTGCAGGATTGGCGGGCGACAATCCTCCCAACGATCTCAATTCCCGTTTCGCTGATCGGTGCCTTCACCGTCCTATATTTCATCGGCTACTCGGCGAACACGATTACTCTGTTCGCGATGGTGCTGGCGATCAGCCTCGTGGTGGATGATGCGATCATCGTTGCGGAAAACGCGCAGCGCGTCATGCAGGAAGAAGGCCTGTCGATCACAGACGCAACGCTGAAGACAATGGAGCAGGTGACCGGCCCGATCATCGCAACCACGCTCGTGCTTGCAGCGCTGTTCGTTCCCGTGTCCTTCCTGCCCGGAATAACCGGACAGCTCTATCGGCAATTTGCGGTCACCATACTGGTGACGATCAGCTTGTCGACGATCAATGCGCTGACGCTCAGCCCGGCTCTATGCGCCCTGCTGTTGAAGCCGCCTGCGACACAAAGGCCGAGGGTCTTCGAGTGGTTCAACCATTCATTGGGCGGGGTCCGGGATTTCTACATCAGGATGCTGCTTGCCTTATCGAAACGTGTCGTCATCTCCGTCCTGATCATCGTTGGCATTTTTGCCGGAACCTGGGCGCTGGTACGTGCCCTGCCGACCGGCTTCATTCCGTCGGAAGATCAGGGCTATCTTTTCGCAAATGTCCAACTGCCAAATGCGGCGGCGATCGGACGGACTGAGCAGACCGTCTCCCAGGTGCAGACGATGCTGCGAAATACACCCGGCGTGGAAAACGTCATCGGGATTTCAGGCATGAGCCTCATCGGAGGTGGCGGATCGAATGCCGGTATGGTGATCGCGGCTCTGAAACCGTGGAGCGAGCGCAGCTCGGCCGAAAGCGCAGATGCGATTCTTGCGAAACTGCGGCAGGACTTTACCGTGTTTTCCAACGCCTCCGTGGTTGCTTTCAATCCGCCGGCAATACCTGGCCTGGGCACGACGGGTGGATTTGATTTTCGACTGCAGGCGCGAGCGGGGCAGGAGCCGGTCGATCTTGCCCAGGTGATGCGGGGCCTCATCGGCAAAGCCAATCAGACACCGGGTCTTGCCGGGGTGTTCAGCACGTTTTCGGCAGATTCCCCGCAATTGTTTATGGATATAGATCGAAGCAGGGCCGAACTTTACGGCGTGTCGCCGGCGGCTATTTTCAACGCCGCGCAGGCTCAGCTTGGTTCTTCCTATATCGATGACTTCAATCTCTCCTCCCGTGTCTTTCAGGTGCGCTTGCAAAACGACACTGAATTCCGCTCCCGCGTAGAGGATATTCAAAGGCTCCGGGTGCGATCGTCAAATGGTGCGCTGGTGCCGATGCAGGCATTGGCTTCCGTTTCGACGATATACGGTCCGAGTTCCATCAGCCGATACAACCTTTTTCCCGCCGCAGCGGTCAACGGTCAGGCAGCTCCCGGCGTGAGCACGGGGGACGCACTTGTCACAATGGAAAACCTCGCGGCCGAGGCGCTTCCGGCAGGCTATGGTTTCGAATGGACAGGGCTGGCCCTGCAGGAACGGCAGGCTGGCGCGCAAACCGCTCTTCTGCTCGTCATGGGGATAGTTTTCACCTATCTGTTCCTCGTTGCCCAATATGAAAGCTGGTCGGTACCACTCGCCGTCATACTTTCGGTCTGCGCGGCTGCGGCTGGCGCATTGTGCAGCCTTTTGATCGGAGGTCTGGACCTCAATGTCTACGCGCAGATAGGGCTGGTTCTCCTGATCGGCCTTGCCGCGAAAAACGCCATTCTGATCGTCGAGTTTGCCAAGGAGCGACGGGAGGCGGGGCTGGAGATTGCAGATGCTGCCCGTCTGGCAACATACCAGCGTTTCCGTCCCGTCTTCATGACGGCCATGGCCTCGGTTCTCGGCGTGCTTCCGCTGGTGTTTGCAACCGGTGCCGGAGCGGCGAGCCGGCAGGCGATCGGTGTGTCGATCTTTGGTGGCCTTTTGGTCGGCACCCTGGTCGGGATACTGATCATCCCGCTCCTTTACATCCTTGTTCAGACGATGCGGGAGAGGATCAAGTCGTCCTGGTTCAAGACGCATGCGCAACCCCGGCATATAACGGCAGGTGAGGGGGAATGAACGATGTCCGGTAGCAACGGTGAAGCGAAACTATCTCTGGTGACGCTCACGGGCATGGTTGTCGGTTCCATGGTCGGCGCCGGGATATTTTCTCTGCCGCAGGCATTTGGGCGGGCGACCGGACCGCTTGGAGCGATAGTCGCCTGGACCATCGCCGGCATCGGAATGCTGATGGTAGCATTCGTTTTCCAGAGCCTTGCGCAACGCCGCCCGGACCTCGATGCAGGGATATTCATGTATGCGAAGGAAGGTTTTGGAGACTATCTCGGCTTTCTATCCGCTCTTGGTTACTGGGCCGCGGCGCTCCTCGGCAATGTGACTTATTTCATTCTGGTAAAATCGACGCTCGGCCTGTTTTTTCCGATGTTCGGTGACGGCAACACGCTTGTTGCAGTTGCCACATCCTCGGTGTTGTTGTGGGTGTTTCACGGCCTGATCCTGAGAGGCATCCAGCAGGCGGCGGCGCTCAACACGGTGGTAACAGTCGCCAAGATTTTGCCCATCCTCGCGTTTCTCTTGCTGGTCCTGCTGGCCTTCGATTGGGAGATCTTCCGTGAAAGCCTGGGAGGCAGCGGCGAGCCCGGATCCGGGTCGCTTGCCAGCCAGGTCCGCAATACCATGCTGGTCACTGTTTTTGTGTTTGTCGGCATAGAGGGGGCGAGTGTCTATTCGCGATATGCCCGCAGACGTGCCGATGTTGGAACTGCCACAGTCACCGGTTTTCTCTTCGTCCTTGCCCTGATGCTGGCCGTGACACTGCTTTCCTATGGGGTGATGCCCAGGGAAGAACTTGCACAATTGCGCAATCCGTCGATGGCGGGGGTGCTGGCCGCTGCGACGGGACCTTGGGGAGCGGTCTTTGTCAGCGTCGGTCTCATCATATCGGTCGCCGGGGCCTACATCGCCTGGGTTTTGCTGGCGGCGGAGATCCTTTACTCGGCAGCCACGAACAAGACCATGCCGAGGTTTCTTGCCAGGCAAAACAGTTCGGGCGTTCCGGCCAATGCCCTTTGGCTGACCAATCTCATCGTCCAGGCATTCCTGATCATATCGATGTTTTCGGACTATGCGTTCATGCTCGCCGTCGCGATGACCAGCTCGATGATCCTTGTACCCTACCTGCTGGTTGCCGCATTCGGAGTCAAAACAAGCCTGCAGCCTGATGCGTCGGGCATGCCGTTCAGGATGGGCCATCGCGAAGCGATACAATCGCTTTTGGCTCTGATCTATACCGCCGGACTTATCTATGCGGCGGGTCTCAAATATCTCCTCCTCACGACGCTGATCTATGTTCCCGGAACTATCCTCTTCGTGATTGCAAGAAACGAGCAGAATTCAAGGGCATTCAGGTTTCCTGAGCTTATGGGGTTCTCGTTTATTTCTGTCGGGTTCTTTGTGGCCGTGTTCAGTATTTCAACCGGATACATCTCCGTTTGAATGAATTTGGATGTTTTAGTGGGTGGGTATCGTCGAATTTTGAAGTGAAGACTGTCTTTGTACTCGACTGAGAGGGTTAGGGTTATGGCGGCATCGCAACAGAAACTCACGTTATTTTCGCTGACGGCAATGGTTGTCGGCTCCATGGTCGGGGCCGGTATCTTCAACCTTCCGAGTCGATTTGGAACCGCGACAGGTCCATTCGGTGCGATAATCGCCTGGGCCATTGCCGGGACGGGCATGTATATGCTCGCACGGGTCTTCCAGGCTTTGGCTGAAAAGAAGCCCGATATAGATTCCGGCGTCTTTGCCTATGCCAAGGCTGGGTTCGGGAACTACATGGGCTTCCTGTCCGCTTTCGGTTATTGGCTCGGCAGCTGCCTTGGCAATGTTTTCTACTGGGTGCTGATCGGTTCCACTCTCGGCCGCTTTTTTCCATCGATCTTCGGCGATGGAAGCAGCGCTATGGCCATCATCGTTTCGCTGATTGGCATATGGGCATTCCACTTCATGATCCTGCGGGGCGTCGAGCAGGCGGCCTTCATCAATACGGTCGTCACCATCGCCAAGATCGTTCCAATCCTGGTGTTCATCGTGGCGCTGATCATCTTCTTCAACTACGCGCAGTTCTCCGAAAACTTCTTCGGTGGTGCAGACATGCCCGTAAAATCGCTGATTGCGCAGGTGCGGGATACGATGCTGATCACCGTTTTCGTGTTCCTCGGGATCGAGGGCGCAAGCGTTTACTCCCGTTTCGCGCAGAAACGATCCGATGTCGGCTCGGCAACCATTCTCGGTTTCGTCGGTGTCACGGGCTTGATGGTCGCCGTAACCCTGCTGCCCTATGCCGTCATGCCACAGTCTGCGGTTGCTGCGGTTCAACAGCCTTCTCTGGCTGGCGTTCTTGAGGCAGTCGTCGGGCATTGGGGGGCCGTGTTCATTTCCATCGGTGTGCTGGTTTCAGTGCTTGGGGCCTATCTGGCTTGGTCTCTCATTTGTGCCGAAGTGCTTTTTGCAGCGGCCAAATCGCAGGACATGCCGAAAATGTTCGCGGCGCAAAACGCCAACCGGGTGCCGGCAAATGCGCTTTGGCTGACCAATATTGTCGTCTCGCTCTTCGTGATCTCGACCTATTGGTCGCGCGATGCATTCAACTTCATGCTCGACATGACAAGCGTGACGGCGCTGCTGCCCTATCTTCTCGTGGCCGGCTACGGCGTGCTTCTGGCGCGCCGAGGCGAAGGTTATGAAACAACCCCGGAACAACGGGGGCGCGATCAGTTTTTCGCCTGGATTGCGGTTGTCTATACGCTCTTCATGTTTGCCGCGGCCGGCTTGAAATATGTCCTGCTTGTCGCGGTCCTGTTCGTTCCCGGCACCATTCTCTACTTCTGGGCCCGACGCGAGCAGAAGCTCACCCTGTTCACTCCGGCCGAACTCATCGTGTTCGCAGTGACGCTCATCGGAGGCGTGGTTGGGGTCTACGGATTGCTTACAGGTATCATCACACCATAAACGGAGAGGCGAGGGTCATGACACAAACAACACCTTTTGGCGTTCATTCCGAAGTTGGACAATTGCGCAAGGTAATGGTCTGCGCGCCGGGGCGAGCGCATCAGCGGCTGACGCCGTCTAATTGCGACGCGCTTCTCTTTGATGATGTCCTATGGGTGGACAACGCCAAGCGCGACCATTTCGACTTCATGACGAAAATGCGTGATCGGGGGATCGAGGTCCTTGAGATGCACAATCTCCTTGCGCAGACCGTCGCCGTGCCGGAAGCCAAGGCCTGGATTCTCGATCACCAGATCGTGCCCAACCAGATCGGGCTGGGCCTCCTCAACGAGGTCCGGTCCTATCTCGAGGAGTTGGGGGACCGGGAGCTCGCCGAAACCCTTATCGGCGGGTTGTCGACCTACGAGTTTCCGGACAGTCTCGGCGGAGAGCAACTCGCGCTGATCCGCGACGCCGCCGGGGTGAACGAATACTTGCTGCCGCCTCTGCCCAATACGCTCTACACGCGCGACACGACGTGCTGGATCTATGGCGGCGTGACACTCAATTCCCTCTATTGGCCTGCGCGTCACGAAGAGACGATCCTGACGACGGCAATCTACAAGTTCCACCCGGATTTTGCTGGCAAGGTCAATGTCTGGTGGGGGGATCCAACCAAGGATTGGGGACTTGCGACGCTTGAAGGCGGCGACGTGATGCCGATCGGCAAAGGCAATGTTCTGATCGGTATGAGCGAGAGAACATCCCGTCAGGCCATCAGCCAAGTCGCTGCGGCCCTTTTCGAAAAGGGTGCTGCGGAACGCGTGATTGTCGCCGCCATGCCGAAACTCAGGGCGGCCATGCATCTTGATACGGTGTTCACCTTCGCCGACCGGGACTGCGTGCTGCTCTATCCTGACATCGTTAATGGTATCGAAGCCTTCTCCTTCCGGCCCGACGGTAAAGGAGGGGTCGAGCTGCACAAGGACAAGGGCAGCTTTGTCGAGACGGTGCGGGATTCGCTGGGGCTTAAAAAGATGCGCGTCGTCGAGACCGGCGGCAACGACTACATGCGTGAACGGACCCAGTGGGATAGTGGAGCCAATCTCGTCTGCGCGTCTCCGGGTGTCGTCTACGCCTATGACCGCAATACCTACACCAATACCCTGCTGCGCAAGGAAGGGATCGAGGTCATCACGATCTCGGGGGCGGAGCTTGGGCGTGGTCGTGGTGGTGGCCATTGCATGACGTGCCCGATTGTCCGGGACGCCGTCGACTACTGAGATATTTGGTGAAACTGCGGAGGGCGCCGCAAACCAGCGGTGCTCTCCGACTTGCCATAGCTGGGTGCCGCCGCAATCGTGGTGGCAGGTACCCATGATGAGGGAGAAGACCTCATGCAAAGTTTCGGACAGAAATACAGCCATCTGGCCCATAATGTAGGGTGTGGCTGCTTCAATCCTTCGCTTGGGGCCGTCTCTCGCCGGCTCGAGACCCTGTCGAGAAGGGGATTGCTGGCGGGTCTGGGAAGCGCAGTGCTGGCGGCCGGATTGCCGAAGTTTTCGGTTGCGCAAGAAACTGCAGCTGCAAAGATCCTGTTTCGTGAATTCCGACTTTTCGACGGGAAATCGAATACCCTGCGCACCGGCGTGCAGGTGCTTGTCGAGAACAACAAGATCATCGCCGTCGACGAAGCCAACAACTCGGCCCCGGCAGATGCGGTCGTCATAAATTGCCGCAACGGCGTTCTAATGCCCGGGCTTATCGATGCCCATTGGCATACGATCTTTGCTGCAGTTCCGTTGAACATCCTTCTGGGCGGTGATCCGGGCATCATCTTCGCGGCATCCACGGCTGAAGCAGAACGGACGCTTTTACGTGGTTTTACGACCGTACGTGATCTTGGCGGGCCGGTCTTTTCATTCAAGCAGGCGGTGGACGGAGGGATCATTCCCGGCCCACGCATCTATCCTTCTGGGGCGATGATCACGACATCCGGTGGTCACGGAGATCTGCGTCTTCCGACGGAAATTCCTAGGGATAGCGGTCGGTTAAGCTCTAGCGAATTGCTGGGCGGATCTGCCATCGCCGACAGTATAGGTGATCTCCGACTGCGCGTCAGGGAGCAGTTATTGCAAGGGGCGTCGCAGATCAAGATTGTCGGTAGTGGAGGGGTGTCGTCCCCTCGCAGCCCCCTCGATATGACGACATTCAGCGAGGAGGAACTTCGCGCGGCCGTGGACGTGGCGCGCGACTGGAATACCTATGTTGCGACCCATGCCTATACGCCGCGTGCCGTCCAGCGTGCGCTCGCTGCGGGCGTTTCCTGTATCGAGCACGCTCATCTGATCGACGAGGAAACGGCAAGATTGATCGCCGAAAAGGGAGCATGGCTCAGCACCCAGCCCTTTCTTACGATGGAGGATGCCGCCTCGCAGAGCGGACCAGGGCTGGAGCGTATCCAGCAACTTTTTGCTGGAACTCCAAGAATCTACGAATTCGCTCGGAAATACGGAATCAAGACGGCATGGGGGTCGGATGTCCTGTTCTCGCCTGAACTCGGCCCGCGCCAGAACTTCATGCTGACGCATCTGCGCAACTGGTATTCGACGGCTGAAACACTGCAGATGGCGACGTCCCAAAATGCAGAACTGTTGGCGCTCTCCACTTACCGTAATCCCTATCCGGGCAAGCTCGGTGTCATCGAAGCCGATGCGTGGGCAGACATTATCGTCGTCGACGGCAACCCGCTTGATGACATCAGTCTGCTGGAAGATCCGCAGAGATACCTTTCAGTCATCATGAAGGATGGCCGAATCCATAAAAATACACTTTGAAAACAGACTTGTGCCGGGCTTCCCAGGACGCCCATTAGAGATTTCAATCAATGAAGTTGACCCTACAGGGTAATGTGAGAGGAGCAGCAACATGTCCGACCTGATTGTTATCGTTTATCCCTCCGAGACCAAGGCGGAGGAGGTTCGGCAACGACTTCTGGATCTGCAGAAGTCATATCTGATTGAGGTTGGTGATGCGGTGATCGCCACTAAGACAAAGGAGGGAAAGGTCAAGCTCAACCAGCTGGTCAATACAACTTTTGCAGGTGCCGCTTCGGGCAGTTTCTGGGGCTTGCTGATCGGCGTCCTGTTTCTCAATCCGCTATTAGGCGTAGCGGTTGGCGCGGCCTCGGGTGCTCTCGGAGGTGCTCTGACAGATGTGGGTATCAACGATAATTTCATCAAGGAGCTTGCCGACAGTCTTCAGGAAGACAGTGCAGCGCTGTTTGTCCTCGTCAGGCAGATGACCGCGGACAAGATCCTCAAGGAAATATCTCCCTATGGCGGTACGGTTCTGAAGACGTCGCTTGATGAAACAAAAGAGCAGTTGCTGCGCGACGCTTTGGCCAAGGCTGCTCCGCCTGCCTAGCAGCGACCGATCGACATCGCGGTGGCAACGCCGCGATGTCTTCCAGGATGAAAGACATGCAGGCCTGTCTAATCAAGCGGTGATCAGGAGCGATAGATGTCAGACGAGTCCAGCAGCCCGATGACGGGCATGCTTGTTTCGGGCATTCTTGTTCTGGCGCTTCTGTTTGCGGCGCAGTCGGTCTTCGCGCCGCTGTTCTTCGCCCTGTTCATCATTGCGATAGTCTGGCCCTGCCAGGTCACGTTGCAGGCAAAGCTTCCCCGGCTGCTGGCGCTGCTGATCACGCTCGTCATCACGGTCGGCTTCATAACTGCGATCGGCTCTTCGCTGGCCTGGGGGCTAGGCAGATTTGGCCAATGGCTGTTCGCCAACGCCGACCGCCTTCAGGCCGCTTACGCAACGGCGGTGGACTGGCTGGAGCAACGTGGCTTTGCGATCGCAGGTCCGATCGGAGACTGGCTCGATATTTCCAGGCTTCTTTCAGTAATCCAGGGAGCGGCGGGCCGCCTGAACCGTTTTGGCGGATTTACCTTGCTGGTATTGATCTTCGTAATGCTGGGCCTTCTTGAGGTCGAGGACTTTGCCGCTCGCTTGAAGTTGCCGAATGCACGGCCCTACGGTGAAATCATTCTTGCGGCGAGCCGCATCATTGCTACGAAGTTTCGCCGCTACATGCTGGTGCGAACCCTCGCCAGCATTCTGACAGGTTTTCTCGTCTGGCTGCTTTCCATCGGTGCGGGATTGGAGCTCGCGGTAGCCTGGGGCGTCATCGCCTTTGCCTTCAACTATATTCCGTTCCTGGGGCCACTGGTGGCAACGACCCTGCCAACCCTGTTTGCCATCGTTCAATTCGACACGTGGCAGCCTGCCGTGCTCATATTCGTGAGCCTCAACATCATTCAGTTCGTTATCGGCAGTTATCTCGAGCCGCGGCTGGCAGGTGCTTCTCTGGCAGTATCTCCCTCTGCCGTGATGTTTGCCGTTTTTTTCTGGAGTCTCGTTTGGGGGCTGGCTGGTGCGTTCATAGGGGTTCCGATCCTGATCGCATTCATTGCTTTTTGTTCGATGGGTGCTTCCACGAAATGGATCGCCACCATCCTTTCAGGCAGCAAGGTGGAGACTTCTGACGCAGAGCAAGGCCATGGCCAATAATCGCTCAAGGATAATCGTCCGGGGAATGCGCAGCGGCTTGCTGCTGCTTTTCTTCTGCTGTGCTTTTTTGAGGATGTCGGTGGCAGACGGCAGGACGCAAGCGTCGCCAAAGAGTGAAAGTGAGTGCGTCGTTCTTCTCCACGGCCTTGCCCGAGGGAATGGGTCATTCTGGCTAATGGAGAAAGTCCTTTTGAAGCAGGGCTATTTCGTCGTCAACAATGACTACCCATCGACGACAGTGACTATTGCAAAACTGGCCTCACATGTCGGAACAGCGGTGGAAAATTGCGGTGCGCGGCGTGTGAATTTCGTGACCCATTCCATGGGCGGCATTATCCTGCGGTTCTGGCTGGTCGATCACAGGCCGGCGCTCCTCGGTCGGGTCGTGATGCTGGCGCCTCCAAACCATGGTTCGGAGATCGTGGACGTTTTCGGTGACATGCCTCCGTTTGAATGGCTTAATGGTCCTGCAGGCCTGGAATTGGGGACGGATCAAGGTTCGATACTGGTCAGCCTTCCCCAGCCGGATTATCCGGTCGGCATTATCGCTGGTGATGTGTCGCTCAATCCCATTTTCAACGCCATCCTTGACGGGCCGAATGACGGAAAGGTGACCGTCCTGTCCACTCAGCTGGACGGAGCCAAAGAGCACCTCGTTTTGCACGTGACCCATACGTTCATGATGTTCAATCCGGTCGTTGTTGCCGAGACCGTCAACTTCCTGAAATCCGGGGCATTCGATCGGACACTTGATTTTACCGAGGCAGTCTCAACGATTGCGGAGCACTTTCAATGAGTTAAACGATCCGTTTGTCAGGATGGCAACCGCGTAAGAAGGCAAGGAGAAACAAAGATAGATCTATGCGGGAGTTCCCCGCTTATTCTGAAGGAGGTTCAGTCATGCGTTTGTGGAAATTGATGGTAGTCACTTTCATATCGGGCCCAATGTTCTGGGCAGGCGCTGTGCCTGCTCAAGCGGCACCCGCGGTGGTGGCGGTGAACAACGTCCAGCTTCGAACAGGCCCGAGTTCTTCCCATCGGGTAATCGGGCGCCTGCGGGTAAGAGAGCGGGTGAACGTCACGCGTTGCAATCCCTCCGGCCGCTGGTGCCATGTGCAGCCACGAGGATTTCGTAGCGGTTGGGTTCGGGCGCGATATCTGGATCCTGTCAGGTGGGGAACACCCAATCGCCCAGGCAGCATATGCTTCCACGGATCACGAGGACACGTGTGCCTCAATAGATGACGTTAGATATCCCTCACGGGAGCTACCTGCAGCGTGCTGCTTCACAGCGCGCGCTGCTTATTTCAAAAACTATTGGCGCAATAAACGGGATGAAGAGATGCGTACGCTGAATAAGATGACCCTGCTTCTAATTGTCATCGGGGGGTTAGATTGGCTGCTGATTGGCTTGTTCCAGTTCGACCCGATAGGTCTGGTGTTAGGCGGAGCCGGTGCTATCCTTGCTCGTATCGCCTATACGCTGATAGGGGTTTCGGCGCTATGGCAACTGCTTCCACTTTTCGGAATAGCGCACCAACGCGATGCCGAGGCCGTTTTGAAGCGTGACAACATTCACCGACCTTGATCGCTCAGGCCTGCTGAGACCAGTTGTGCTTGGAAGTGCTCATGGGTTGATCGCTCTATAATCGGCGACGTTGAAACTGTCCCGGTATCCAGACATACCGGCTGCGACGCATACTCCACACCCAACGACCCGGAACCCAATTGTGCCCTTTACGTGGCGGAGGCGTTGCCTCTTCCAGTTTAGGCGGTGGGGCTGGTCGTCTCCCCACCGGAGCGCGCGGTCCTTCCGGCTGGGAAGAAGCTGCTCCTGGCAAAACTAATAGACATCCAATGAGCTGAAGAAACAATCTGCGATGCTTTTCCATGCCGATTCCCTCTCTTACGTCAGTGGGTCTGGACAGCAGACCCAAGTCCTGATGCGTGATCGCTTTCCTCTTCCAGCAATCCAACAGCCTGCCGGAGGATGCGTTCATCCTCGGAACTCGCCGGTGAACCGTAAAGTGTCCCCGTTCCAACCGGTCCAGCCCTCAATGCTCGCAACGGTATTGTGGGCAGCATTGTCGCGAGCGTGACAAACCTGTCGTGCCTGGTCCTCGACTGAGCCCGAATATCGCTGATGTCGATGATCTGGAGGTTGTACTTCTCAGCCAAAGCGACGGTCCGGGGCGCATCGATAGCAAGTGCTCCGGCTTTTGCTGTAGCGCCAACGAGCCATCGTGAGGTGGCGAGTGCCAGATCATCCTGTGTCGAAAGCACGATGATCGGCTTTGATAAGCTTCCTACTACTTTGAGTTGTTTTTGGAAGACGTCGATATCGATGTCTGGTGCGGCGAGGATAACCTGGTCAATCTGGAAAAGAGAATGAGCTTTTGACTCGAGGCGCAACTGACGTAGCGCCTCGAGACTGAGCCAGCTCCCCATGCTGTGTGCCAGAATCCTGGTTTCAATCTTTCTCTGACCAAGGTCGTCGAGTGTCTGGGCAAGTTCATCGCGTGAAAAATTACTGGAATCCCGATCCGAAAAGTAGCTTGAAAAGTTCGCGCGAGACGGCCAAGCAAATAGTATCGGCGTGCTACTTATGTCAGCATCAGCGGATAACTGAACGAGCCTGAAGAGGCTTTCCTGGAAACTGTTGTTATAACCGTGAACAAAGACGAAAGCTGAAGCGCTGGCCGCAGCTTTGTCGAGGAATTCTTGTCGCGAAATGACTTTACTGTCTATCACGGCGAACGAAGAAGCTGCATTCGGGACACCACGCGCCCATTCGATCGTTCCGGGTTTATGTCCCGGTGGAACAGAAATGACCATTCGAAGATAAGTAGGGTACTGAGCTCTTCCGCTTGTAAATCCGTTGTGGGCTGACGGATCAGGTTCGCGTGTCGTCACGACAAGAACCGTTTGCTGTACGGCACCCTTTAACGGCGCAACGATCTTCAAACTTTCCGGGCCCGGCCTTGCACAGGAAGCTAGAAGCACAAGAACGCAAATACTCAGCAATATGCACACAACTTGAAGGGCAGATGCCTGGAAATGGATAGGTTTCAATATAATGATACCTGTCTCAGACGAACCAGCTAAGCTAATATAGCTCAGAGCGAATACTGACTGCAACGTAAAGTTGGGGGGACTACCCTATTCGATCCTCGGCGCCCCATAACTCCATTAATTTGTTGTCAGATTGTTGTCGCTCAGGAATGAACAATCCGCTTCGACTTTCATATCAAGATAGAGAAGCGATAGTTGCCAAGCACTGGCGCTATTGCCAGCCGAACGCGCTGTATCAGGCGGGCACTAGAGACTGATAGAAAGATTCAATGAAATCAGTTGGGTAGAAGATTATTTGGCACGGCCATCATGATGGTCATAAGTTCGTTCCATCCAAGACCTCTACGAGGAAACCATCACGTCTTTGAAAGGAATTGCGGTTCCCGCATGATGTGCTCAACGCCCTTCTGTATATGGCTAGTGATGATCTCTCTTGCGCCGTCTGCGTCTCTCGCAAGCGCCCGCTCAAATAGCAGCTTGTGATCGTCGACGACCGCATCACCTCGAAAACTGCCCGCGAGCATATGATATCGTAGAAAGCGATCGAAGACCGAGGACAGGCTTTGCAGGAGTGTTTTCGACTTGCTTGCCGCGACGATCGCCCGGTGAAACTGCCAGTCACATCTGACCCAGTCGATCGTGCGGGCAATATCTCCAGCGAGAAGCCTGCGCTCCACCGCGGCCAGTCGATGATGGGCCGCCACGATCGAGCCTTCCCACTCAAGATCCCCAGCGGCGAATGAAAGGCCGATAGCATGGCATTCCAAAACGATGCGAAGGTCGGCCAGCTCCGTCAGTTCTTGCCTGGATACGGGACTGACCTCAAATCCACGCTGCCCTTCTGCAAGCACGAGATTCTCCGCCGATAATCTGCAAAGGATCTCCCGAAGTGACGAAATGCTGATCGAATATCGCTCGCGAGCCTTCTCAAGCTTGATCTTGGAACCGGGCGGCAAGTCTCCGAGAATAATATCCTGCCGTAACCGGCGAAAGACTGCATCGCTGACGCTTTCGCTGAGGTCATTGACCCGTTCCCGCTCGCCTGATCGTTCTTCACTCATCGTCAATCCTGAAGCGGCGACTTTCTCGCCAATGCATGTTCCACGCCGCCCTCAATGTGCAGGCCGAGGATCTTCTTCGCCGTCTTCTGGTCTCGCTCAAGGGCGGCATCCAGGAGCCGTTTGTGTTCGTCTGCAGCGATCTTGCCGCGATAGGAAAGGGCAACCATTTGGTAGCGGAGATATTTGTCGAAGATGGCGGCATGGGTTTCCATGAGCAGTCTCGACCCACAAGCGGAAATCAGAGCCTGGTGAAATTCCCAGTCATAACGCTTCCAGTCTTCCGTCTGGCTGGTATCGCCGCTAGCCATGATGCTTTCCATGCGGGCAAGTTTGTAATGCGCGGATACGAGCCGTGCTTCCCAGTCGACGTCACCCCTCTCGAAGGATTGCTCCAATGCGTGTGTCTCCAGCAGCAGACGCAGCGCGGCGATCTCTTTCAAATCGACTGATGACATCGGTGCTACATGAAAGCCGCGTTGACCTTCCGCCACGACAAGTCCTTCGGAGGCAAGACGATTGAGAATCTCCCTTAGCGTGCTGACGCTGGTGTCGTAGGTCTCCTTGAGCTTTTCGAGCTTAAGCTTCTGACCGGGAGCGAGGCGCCCGAAAATGATATCGGCGCGAATTCGCTTGTAGCTGTTTTCGGCAACGGTTTCGGTGGCTAGATCGGAAAGCATGTGTGCATCTCGGAGATTTTCTTAATCCTCATACATATTTTGTCCGCTCAGTTAAACCCAGCCGAGCATGCTCAGGAGATTGGTCCACCATCGATCAAAGCCTCGGTAAGCCTTCAGGCCGGAGCGCCTTTTTCAGGGCGGCAATGCGGAAGATGGCATTGGCCGCACCATATCCGCGATAGTCGCTGCGTTGCACGATCTCGAAAAAGAAACCCTCGCCGAACGTCGTGCTGTAAATCTGGAAATATTCACCATGGTCGTCTCTGTCGTAGAGAATATTGTCGGCCTTCAATCGCTCCGTGAGGGCGGGGTCCAGGCCGAACCGGGCTTCTATGTCGCCGTAGTAGTTCGGAGATATGGGCAGGGGCTCGAAGCCATTTTTGCGCAACGCGGCAACCGTCGCGAAGATGTCCTCGGTGTGAAACGCGAGGTGCTGTATGCCCGAGCCGAACCGTTCCGCGATGAAATGGCCGGCCAATGTGCGGCGGTTCTCCGCTCCATTCAATGTCAGGCGCAAGCTGCCGGACGTATTTTCGACCACCTGGCTGCGCACCACTCCCGATGGGTCGATAATGTCGACCATCGGCGTCTTGTCGGCTTCGAATATGGAAGTGTAGAACAGCAGCCAGGTCAGCATCTCCTCGTAACCGACGGTCTGGGCTACGTGGTCTATATGCGTAAGATGCGCCGCGGCGATATCCTTGTCTTCGGAAACCGAGGTGAAGTCGATCTCCGCGAAACGTCCGAGGTTGCCTTTCTCGTCGAGGAAATAGATCAGTCCGCCGCCGACACCGCGAATTGCAGGGATTTTTACTTCGCCTTGGCTGACTACTTGCTCGAATGGTTCTGCGCCGAGCGCGATTGCGCGCGCATAGGCCGCCTCGGCATCATCAACAATCAGTGCGACGGCATAGGCAGACGTCCCGTGCACCGCGAAGGAGGCATTCGCGAAGCCCTTTTCGTCGGTGTTGAGCAGAAGGCGGATCTTGCCCTGTTCGAAAATCGTGACTTTCTTGGAGCGATGAATGGCAGTCTCGCGGAAGCCGAGCGTCTTGAGAATGGCGGCAAGGTTCTCACCGTCTTTTCCATCGGTTGAGAACTCGACGAACCCGATGCCCTTCACGGCAGCGCGATCCGGCATTTCCGCGATGGTCAGTGTTGCAGCCTCCGGATTTCGACGAACCTGATCGCCCAGATAGACCAGCGAGCGGTGGCCGTCGGCCGCAATTGTCCTTGGGGAGCCGCCGCGGAACTGGTCATTGAATATTTCCAACGACAGATAACCGTCATAGCCCGTTGCAGCGATCGCTTCGGTAAACTCCCTTACCGGTAGGTCGCCTTCGCCCGGCATGTTGCGAAAATGGCGTGACCAATAGAGCAGATCCATCTCGATCAGCGGTGCGTCTGCCATCTGCACGATGAAGATCTTGTCCTTCGGTATGGAGCGGATCGATCCGACGTCGATTTTTCGTGATAGGGTGTGAAAACTGTCGAGTATGAGGCCTATGTTGGGATGATTGGCGCGCCGCACGATTTCCCAAGCGTCGCGGTGGTCGTTGATATGCCTGCCCCATGCCAGAGCCTCGTAACCTACGCGAAGCCCGCGCTTCGCCGCCCGCTCGCCCAATTCATGGAAATCCGCTGCCGCTCGATCGATACCGCCAAGCGCTGCAGGGGAAACATTGGAGCAGACGAGAACGAGATCGGTGCCTAGCTGCTGCATGATATCGAATTTGCGCTCGGCGCGATCGAAAGTCCGGCTGCGCAATGGCTCCGGCATGCCCTCGAAATCCCGGAATGGTTGGAAAACTGTAATTTCCAGTCCGTGGTCGCGAACCATGCGTCCGACATCGGCCGGACTGCCGTCGAAGGCCAGGAAATCATTTTCGAAGATCTCCACCCCATCAAAGCCGGCTGCTGCAATGGCTGCCAGTTTTTCGGGGAACTCTCCGCTGATCGACACCGTGGCAATCGACGTTTTCATTGTTTCCTCCTCCTGAAACGCTACGTTTTTTGCACTGCAAAAAAACGTAATGCAATTGTCCTCATGAATGTCAAAATAGATTTTATCGGAGATTATAGAAAAACTCTGTTGATTTGAAAATGGGCTTATGTCAATTTTGGCGTGTTACCAGCTGGAGGAGAGCTGGCGGGCCTTTCGGGCCATCAGAGGAGGAGCACCTAATGTTTGGATTCAAACTGAATCGACGCCGCGCCTTGTTGGGCGCCGCGGCAATTATCGCCGCAGCATCGCTTTCGCAGCCGGCTGCAGCGATCACGCCGGCCGAGATCAAGGCCAAGGGCAAGCTGGTCGTGGGTATCCAGGGCGACAATCCGCCATGGGGTTTCGTCACGAGTGCAGGCAAGCAGGACGGCTTTGATGCCGAGATGGGCGCTCTGTTCGCCAAGGAACTCGGTGTCGAGGTCGAATTCGTTCCGCTCGAAGTCAATAACCGCATTCCCGCACTGACATCGGGCCGTGTCGACATCCTGTTCGCGACGATGGCGATGTTGCCGGATCGCGCCAAGGCCGTGCAGTTCAGCCAGCCTTACAATGCGAACGCCATCGTCCTGATCGGCCCGAAGGACAAGTCGATCAAGACGAATGATGACATGGCCGGTATGACGATCAGCGTCGCCAAGGGGGCGGCCCAGGATACTCAGGTCACGAAGAACGCACCGCCTACCGCGACCATTCGCCGGTACGACGGAGACGCGGCGAGCGTTCAGGCGCTGGCTTCCGGCCAGGTCGATGCGCTCGGCGGCAACATCTTCTATCTCGATCGTGTCGAGAAGGCCGTTCCGGGCAAATACGAGAACAAGCTTGAATTCCAGAAGCTCTACAACGGCGCCTGCACGCGCCTGGGCGAAAAAGAGATCAATGTCGCGGTGAACGATTTCATCGACAAGATCAAGGCCAATGGCGAACTGAAGAAGATCTACGACAAGTGGATGAAGGTTCCTGTGCCGGAATTCCCGAAGAGCCTCGAAGGTATTCCGTTCACCGCGAGCTAAGCTTCGGCTTTTCGTAAACTCTGAATTTCGCGTGGTGGCACCTGAAAGAGGTGCCAGCGTCGGCGCATGGCAAGCTCTTGCGCCGACGCTGCCCGGAGCTTTTCCATGAACAAGACGATCTTTGTCCTTAACGGACCCAACCTCAATCTTCTGGGAGAGAGGGAGCCGTCCATATACGGCACGACAACTCTTGGCGATATTCGGGAGCGATGCGAGGCGAAAGCCGCGTCTCTCGGATTTTCGATCGATTTTCGCCAGACGAATTTCGAGGGCGAACTAGTGGAATCTGTTCACCAGGCGCGAAAGGATGCCTGTGGCATCATCATCAATCCGGCAGGATATACATTCACGTCCATCGCCCTTCTGGACGCACTGAAGACTTTCGACGGCGCGAAGATAGAGCTGCACATATCCAATGTGCATGCCCGCGAAAGCATCTATCACAACTCCCTGATTTCGCGCACGGCGACCGGCATCATGATCGGCTTCGGAGCCCGCGGTTATGAACTCGCGATCGAAGCCATGGCCGGCATGGTTGAGCCGTCCTGAGAACGCGGCGCAGGAGATATCATGAACTACACCCTTGATTTCACTCCGGTCATCGACGGTCTGCCAAACCTTCTATGGGCCTGTCTCGGAACGTTCACGCTGGCCATCTGCGGCATGCTCCTGGCGATCGTGATCGGCATCGGCGGCGTCATTTTGCGCCAGTCGCCATTCAAGCCTTTGCGCTGGCTTGTAATCGGCTTCGTCGAACTGATCCGCAACACGCCGTTTCTGGTGCAAATCTTCTTCATCTATTTCGCACTGCCGCTGGCGGGTATCCGGCTCGACCCGACGCCGACCGCGATCATCGCGCTTGGCATCAATGGCGGGGCATATGCCATCGAAATCATTCGTGGTGGCGTGCAGTCCATTTCGAAGGGGCAGATGGAGGCAGGACTGGCGCTCGGTCTGCACAAGGCCCAGGTCTTCCGCCTGATCATCCTCAAGCCGGCGCTGAGGGCGATCTATCCCTCGCTGACGAGCCAGTTCATCCTGCTGACGCTGACGACCAGCATCGCATCCGCCATCTCGGCTTACGAACTGACCTCGGTATCGCAGCGGATCGAGTCCGACAGCTTCCGCAGCTTCGAGGTCTATTTCACAGTGACGGCGTTCTACCTCGTCATCTCCTGGGTGATGATGCGCATCTTCGCGCTCTTCTCCTCCCGCTATTTCAGCTACCCGGTCAGATAAGGAGGAAATCGAATGGGACGCGAAGAATTCCTTTTCCTTCTGGCAGGCCTCAAATGGACAGTCGCGCTGTCCGTGGTCGCCTTCATATTTGGCAGTATTGCGGGGCTTATAGTCGCTTTGGCGCGCACCTCCGGCATCTTCATCGTCGAGCGCGTGACGGCCAGCTATATCGCGGTATTCCAGGGTACGCCGCTTTTGATGCAGCTTTTCGTCGTCTATTACGGACTAGCCCTGATCGGCATCCAGATGGATGCGTGGGCCGCGGTGTCGGTCGGCTTGACTCTTCATGCAAGTGCCTTTCTGGGGGAAATCTGGCGAGGATCGATTGAAGCAGTCCCGCGTGGGCAAACGGAGGCCGCCAAGGCTCTGAGCCTCGGTTACGTTTCGCGGATGAAGGATGTCGTCCTTCCCCAAGCGATACGGATCTCGCTTCCGGCCACGATCGGTTTCCTGGTGCAGCTGATCAAGGGCACATCGCTCGCCTCGATCGTCGGTTTCACCGAACTCACGCGTGCCGGCAACATCATCTCAAACCAGATATTCCAACCATTAACCGTCTTCGGCGTGGTCGGAGCCCTCTACTTCCTGATGTGCTGCCCGCTAACCATCTACGGCGCCCATCTTGAGCGCAAATTCCTGACCGCCAGCCGTTAGGCCGTGACCGTCGAGAAATCCGGAGTTTCATGGATGAACCAGACAATGAATAGCGCACCGACCCTTGAGCCGATGATCTCCCTGTCGGGCGTGGAAAAATGGTACGGCGCCTTCAAGGCTCTCGAAAATATCAACATGTCTGTCGCCAAGGGCGAGAAGATCGTGCTTTGCGGCCCCTCGGGAAGCGGCAAGTCCACGCTTATCCGCTGCATCAACCATCTGGAGGCCTATCAGAAAGGTGACATCCATGTGGGCGGTATCATGCTCGGGCATGGATCGAAGACGATCGATGCGGTTCGCCGCGAGGTCGGCATGGTGTTCCAGCAGTTCAATCTCTTTCCGCACCTGACCGTGTTGCAGAACTGCATGCTGGCTCCGATGAGAGCGCTCGGCCTTGACAAGGGGCAAGCAGAGGATCGCGCCCGGCAGTTGCTAGAGCGGGTCAAGATCTCCGAGCAGGCGGAAAAATATCCCGCCCAGCTTTCCGGCGGGCAGCAGCAGCGTGTCGCCATTGCGCGTGCGCTGTGCATGCGGCCCAAGGCGATGTTGTTCGACGAACCGACATCCGCACTTGACCCGGAAATGGTCAAGGAAGTGCTCGATACGATGATCGCACTGGCCGAAGAGGGAATGACGATGATCTGCGTGACCCATGAAATGGGTTTCGCCCGCCAAGTGGCTGATCGCGTCATCTTCATGGCAAGCGGCGCGATCGTCGAAGAAGCTCCTCCCGCCGAGTTTTTCTCCAATCCGAAACATGAACGCACCCGGAAGTTCCTTGGCGAAATCCTCGGGCGGCATTGATGCGATACAGGCTCATAGCCGGAAGGTCAGGCCGATGATAAGCGGCAACACAAAACTCATCGCACATCTCGGGTTCCCGACGCATTCCTTCAAGGCGCCGTTGATCTACAATCCCTATTTCGAGAAAAACGGTATCGATGCGGTCGTGGTGCCTATGGGATGCCGGCCGGATGACTACAAGGCGTTTCTGAAACTGGTCTTCCGCCTTTCCAACATCCATGGTGCGCTGATCACCATGCCGCACAAGATCACCACCATGGGATTGCTGGACGAGATTTCCACCAATGCGCAGGTGGCAGGAGCCTGCAACGCAGTGAAAACTGGATCTGACGGCGGCCTCATCGGCGACATGTTCGATGGCGAGGGTTTCGTTCGCGGCATGCTGCGCAGAGGGCGTGAGATCAAGGGAAAAAAAGCGATCATGGCCGGCGCCGGGGGCGTCGGTTCGGCGATCGCCGCGTCGCTCGCCAAAGCGGGATTGGCGGAATTGGCGCTTTCCGATGCCGCCATCCCCATGATGCAAGGCCTCGTGGACCGGTTGCGCCGTCATTATCCGGGGCTGCGTGTGGAGGCTGGGAGAACCGATCCGGACGGCTACGATATCGTCATCAACGCCACGCCGCTCGGTATGAATGACAATGATCCGCTGCCTTTCGATGTGTCCCGGATCGCACCTTCAGCCTTCGTCGGCGAGGTGGTGCTGAGCCGTGAGATAACGTCGTTCCTGGCCGCGGCGCGCGCTCGCGGCTGCGAATATCAGGTCGGGACGGACATGCTGTTCGAGCAGATCCCGGCCTATCTCGAATTCTTCGATCTTCCCACGACGACGGCGGAAGAGCTCCGCGCCGTTGCAAGATTGTAAGGGATACGGGGATGCGAGCCGAGGCTCTCAGATTTGCGCTTATGGGAAGTGGCCTGATCGGGCGCGAACATGCCGCGCTCATTGCGGCAACGCCCGGTGCCGATCTTGTCGCTATCGCAGACCCGGCGCCTGCCGGGGAACTGGTCGCGAGCGAGTTCGGGGCCAGACATTATCCCGATTATCGGACCATGCTGGACGAGATGCGGCCGGATGGCGTGATCATTGCTTTGCCGAATGCTCTTCACGCGCAAGCTGCGATTGCATGTATTGAACGCGGTATCCCGTGTCTGGTGGGAAAGCCCGTGGCGGATATGCTCGAAGATGCAATGGATCTCGTCACCGCGGCGGAGCGAGCCGATGTCCCAGTTCTGGTGGGACACCAGCGCCGTCATAGCCCCGATATCGCCAAGGCAAAGCTACTGATCGAAGAGGGGCATCTCGGTCGCCTAGTCGGGGTTAATGCCATGTGGTTGGCTGACAAGCCGGAGCGCTATTTCGACGCTGCCTGGCGTCGGCAACCGGGTGGCGGGCCATTGCTCATCAACCTCATTCACGACATCGATTGTCTGCGGTTCATCTGTGGCGATATCGCAGAAGTCATGGCCTTCACCTCCAATTCGGTGCGCGGCTTCGAGGTGGAGGATAGTGCCAGCGTCAGCCTGCGCTTTTCATCCGGCGCTGTGGGCACGGTCCTGATGAGCGATGCTGCCGTCTCGCCCTATAATTGGGATACTGCCGCCGGACAGGCGCTGTATTTTCCGCATCAGCCAGAAAACGCCTATTTCTTCTCCGGCACCAAAGCAGCATTGGCATTGCCGTCCATGGATCTTTGGAAACATCAGACGGAAGAGGGGCACTGGCAAGATCCGCTGGTTAAGCGGCACGTCACGCTCGATGGCAGCCGAGCCTATATCAATCAGCTTGCCCATTTCATGAAAGTGGTAACCGGTGATGCCCAACCTCTGGTCTCTGCCCGTGATGGAATGATGACCTTGGCGACGATTCTGGCGATTGCGCAGTCGGGCCGGGAGAGGCGACCGGTCAGTCCTGCCGATCTATGATGCCCGCTGCGGCAACCTCCTGGCAGGTCGGGTCATAGGATCAACTGGACAAGCCGGGGGCCGGCGTTCCTATTCGTTCGATTTGCGCAAGCGTCTCGTTGGCCAGACGCAGCGAAGCGGCTGTTGCCAGGACCATCTGCGGCAGAATCAGCCATTCGAGTGTCCAGGCTGCTCCTGAACGCTCCTGCTCATGCACCATCGCCTGGTGCAATCCTGCAAGCTGGACGGCGTTGAAGCGAGCAAGCGCTACCAGTGTTTCTGCCCCGACCGGGTTCTGTTTATGCGCCATGGCGGAGGATTTTCCGCCGCCGCTCATGGAAATTTCGTGGCCTGACTGGGCCATCAGCGCGAGATCCTGTCCAATCTTGCCGAGCGCGCCCGTAACTAACGACAGGTGATGGCCGATATCCGCAATTCCGTCCCGCTGGCTCTGCCATTGCCGCATGCCCGCCAGACCCAGTTCGTCTGCAAGCGCGGCGCGCACCGCAGCCCCATCTGATCCCAGTTTGTCGAGAGAACCGGCCGCACCGCCGAACTGAACCGGAAATTCAAGATTGTTCAGTGCTGTGAGCTGCCGTGCGAGCGGGCTTCGCCAGCTTTCCAGCCGATCAGAAACGCGGATCGGAATGGCTGCCTGCATGCGGGTATAGCCCATCAGCGGATTTGATCCGAAGCGCTGATCGAGATCATCCAGAAGCGCAAGTATCTGTCTTATCCGGTCGACGAAGATCGCATGGATCACCTTCATCCGAAGCATCAGGCTCGTGTCGATAGCATCCTGACTGGTCGCGCCGAGATGGACATGGTCGGCCGCATCACCGCCGACCGCGTGCCTGAGCTGCTTGATGAGTTCGGGTATAACGACGGAATCCGTCCCGACGGCCACCTTCAGCCGCGCGAGATCGGGTTTGAAGGTACTGCATGCGGCTGCAATCTGTTCCGACGCGTCGGCCGGGATAAGACCCAGCCCTGCCTCTACCCGCGCCAATGCGGCTTCGAAACGAAGCATGGCCTTGATATCCGCATCGGCTGAGAGGTGGCGAGCGACTTCTACATCGCCAAGTAGACCCGACAGGAAGGGATGCTCGAAGGGAGAAAAGGCCATCATGTCTCCATGTCGGGTAGGCAGCCGGTTGGACGCGGTGTCAGATATCGAGGAATACGGTTTCTTTCGGTCCCTGGAGATGGATGTCGAGCGTATAGGTGCTGCCGTCCTTCGTTGCGACCATCGTCTCGACCCGTTGGCGATGTTCGATGCGCAACAGTAGCGGATCGACGGCATTTGCTTCCACTTCGTCGGAAAAGTAGATGCGCGTATGCAGGCCGATATTGATGCCGCGCGCAACGATCCAAAGCGTGATATGCGGCGCCATGAGGCGCCCGTCCTTGAACGGTACCTTGCCGGGCTTGATTGTCTCGAACTGGAAATACCCATCCTCGGCATTTGTCGGACAGCGGCCCCAGCCGGTGAAGTTTGGATCGGCGGTGCCGCGCATTTCCGACGGGCTGTTGTAGAGGCCGGCGCTGTCCGCCTGCCAGATTTCGGCAATCGCATCCCGCACAAGCGTATCGGCGCCGTCGAAGATGCGGCCCCGCACGGTAATTCGTTCACCCAACGTTTGATCATTGACCATCGCGGTTCCGAGATCGCCGTCATAGACGCCGCGAATGTCGCAGTAATTCGGCGTCAGTCCGATGTGGACATAAGGACCGGCGGTCTGCGACGGTGTTTCCTTCAGCCTGTGAAGCTCCTGCACCATCAATTGCCCTCCAGCCGGTTTTCAAAAAGGGTCGAGCGGCGCCCACGCAACACGATATCGAATTTGTAGGCGCGCGCATCCATCGGGATCGTCTGGCCCCAGTCCAGCGGTGCTATCAGTTGTTCGATCGCTTTACGATCCGGGATCGTGTTGACGATCGGACATTTCCAGATCATCGGGTCGCCCTCGAAATACATCTGGGTGATCAGGCGCTGGGCGAAGCCATGTCCGAAGACCGAGAAATGGATATGGGCGGGCCGCCAGTCGTTAACGCCGTTCGGCCATGGATAGGGGCCGGGCTTGACTGTGCGAAACGCATAACGCCCGTCGTCGTCGGTAATCGCACGGCCGCAACCGCCGAAGTTGGGGTCGATCGCGGCAAGATAGGTCTCTTTCTTGTGGCGGTAGCGGCCGCCGGCATTGGCCTGCCAGAATTCCAGCAATGCGCCGCGAACAGGTTGGCCTCGCTCGTCGAGCACGTGACCATGGACGATGATCCGCTCGCCGATGGCACTTTCCCCCGGCCGGGCGTAGTTGTGGATCAGGTCATTGTCCAATTCACCGATCATCGAATGGCCGAAAACCGGGCCGGTGATTTCCGAGATGGTGCCGTCGAGTGACAGAAGCGCGCGCTGCGGCGAGCGCAGGATCGAGGTCTTGTATTCCGGTGTCAGGGCCGGCGCGTGCCAGGCGCGGTCGCGCGCGAAAAATCCACCGGTCTCCGGCTGTTTGTTCGAATTAGCGGACATGCCTAAGGTCTCCTCCCCCGATGTCTATTCGGCGTCCATCTGTTCGTAGACCCGCTTGGCGATCTTTATGGCATGGTTTGCGGCAGGTACGCCTGCATAGATGGCGACATGCAGCAGGGCCTCGCGCACATCTTCTCGCGACGCGCCGGTATTGGCTGTCGCCCGCACATGCATGGCAACTTCTTCGTCCTGGCCGAGTGCTGCCAGAAGCGCGATCGTGATGATTGACCGCTCTCTTTTCGTAAAGTTGGGGCGCGACCAGACATGCCCCCAGGCAGATTCCGTGATCAGCGACTGGAAAGGCTTGTCGAATTCGGTGGAATTGGCGATCGCACGATCAACATGGGCATCTCCCAGCACGGAGCGTCGTGTCTCCATGCCCTGGCGGTGCCGGTCTGTCTCGGCCTCAGTCATTGAGCCTCCCCTGCGGTATTGGTGGTGTTGATGAAGTTTCGGATCAGATCGGTCAAAGCTTCGGGCTGTTCGACACAGGGAATGTGGCCTGCATCCTTGACGATCTCGAAACGCGCTCCGGGGATAAGTTCTGCCGTCTTCCTGACGAGGTCGGGCGGCGTCGAGCCATCCTGATCGCCGACGATGCAGAGTGTCGGCACGGAAATGCGTGCAGCCGCCTCAGTATAATCGGCATCACGAATTGAAGCGCAGGTTGCCGCATACCCTTCGATCGGTTGGCGAGCCAGCATATTGCTATAGCCGCGAAAGGCGATGTTATCCGGCCTGCGGGAAGCGGGAGTGAACCACTTTTCCATGACCGCATCGATGATGCCTACGATCCCGCGCTCTTCAACGGCCGCGATACGAGCATTCCACATTTCGGCTGAACCGATCTTGCTGGCAGTATCGCAGAGGATCAGCGCCTTCACCAGCTCGGGCCGTGTCTGGTAGATCGCCTGCGCGATAAGCCCTCCGACGGAAAGGCCGCAGATCACGGCGTTGCGTACGTTAAGCAGGTCCAGGAGGCCGGCAAGATCCGCTGCATGATCCTCGATCGAATAAGGGGTCTTTCCGATATCGGACAGGCCATGACCGCGCTTGTCGTAAAGAATGATCGGGAATTCGCCGGCGAGACGCACGATGACATCCCGCCAGATGCGAAAATCCGTGCCTAGCGAATTGGCGAATACGATAACCGGTTTGTCCGCCGGTCCTCCAATAACCTGATAGTGGATCGTGACGTCGTTGACGCGCGCAAATTGCATTGAAAATCTCTCCCTGAACTATCTTGGTATATTGCCACGGTTAGGTAAAATGACTTTTCAGGTTCTTTCTATATCCAAATGGTTATGTATTCGATGGGCGAGCCAAGCGTTAAGTTTCGTCATCTCCAGGCCTTTATCGAGGTTGCGCGTCACAAGAGCGTCGTCAAGGCGGCGGACTTTCTGAATGTCAGCCAGCCGGCGGTTACCAAGACCATTCGGGAGCTGGAAGAGGCGCTGGGTGTCGCCCTTGTGGAGCGCGAGGGAAGGGGCATCCGGCTATCGCGCTATGGCGAAGTCTTCCTGAAACATGCCGGTGCGGCGATTGCAGCTCTTCGACAGGGCGTCGATTCCGTCTCTCATGAACGGGCCGGAGAGGCGCCGCTGATACGGATCGGCGCGTTGCCGACGGTCTCCAGCCACATCATGCCGCGTGCCGTGGAGCTCTTTCTGAAGGAAAGGACCGGGAGCCGTATCAAGATCGTCACCGGCGAAAACTCGGTGCTGCTGGAACAACTGCGTTTCGGCGACCTCGATCTTGTTGTCGGGCGCTTGGCGGGCGCGGACAAGATGGCAGGCTTCATCTTCGAACACCTCTATTCCGAACAGGTGGTGTTTGCCGTCCGTACCGGCCATCCGATCCTGACGTCCGTCCATTCTCCGTTTTCCGAACTCGGCGACTACCCGATCCTGATGCCGACCACATCGTCGATCATCCGGCCTTTCGTTGACCGGCTACTCATCGCCAACGGCATTTCAGGCCTGCCGAACCAGATCGAGACTGTTTCCGATAGCTTCGGCCGGGCGTTCGTGCTGTCGAGTGATGCCGTATGGATCATATCGTCCGGGGTTGTGTCCCGCGATATCGGGACGGGGCTGATGCAGGCATTGCCGATCGATACAAGCGACACCCAGGGGCCGGTGGGGCTTACCATGCGGACTGACGCAATCCCCTCGATGGCAATGTCGCTTCTGATCCAGACCATACGGGAAGCCGCAGGCTCGCGTTAGTCCGCCTATATGCTGATCCTAGGAGAGCACTCCGCGAAGCTCGTGGCTTACCTGTTGAAGTGAGGGGAGGTAGGTTGCGATGACAGAAGCCATGGGTTCACTCGAGGCGGCCAACCCTGTGTTCAATGCGGCGACCACGACGCCGCGCGCATTTTTCACCGGCACCGCGACGGATCTCAATCCCTGCTCGACCTCCTGGTCGACTGCGGCATAGCCTTGCGTTCTAACCAGCGCGAGTTCAGTCATGACGGCGTCGACATCATGGAGCGTATGGGGAGTTCTTGGCTGAAGCGGATGGGAATTCAGAAGCTCGAAGGCTTGAGTTTCGGGAAGTGCCGCAAGCATGACACGCCCGAGAGAGGTGCAGTAAGCAGGAAGGCGCGATCCGGGCATGAGCGCGATCGACATCACTTTCCTCTGTGCAGCGCGCGCCACATACACAATCTCCGCGCCATCCAGAATGGCCACCGAACTGCTCTGTCCAATCTCTTCGGATAACTGGTCGAGCCAAGGCTGAACGATGCGTGGCAGCGGCATGGAGGCAAGGCAGCCGGTGCCGAGACGCAGGACACGCGGAGTGACCGTGAAGAACTTGCCGTCGTAAGCACAATATCCGTGTTCGGCGAGCGTCAGCAGACAGCGGCGGGTGGCTGCCCGATCCAGGCCGGTGATCTCTGCAGCTTCCGAAATGCTCAATCGAGGCGTTTCGGCGGTAAAGGCTTCGATCACGCGAAGCCCCTTCGCCAATCCGCCCATCATGTCACTTTGCTTCACATTCAAGGCCGCAACTCCAGGTTTGTGCGATAATGCAACAAATAAATCATATCGCACAAATTCATTGAGGTCGAGAAAATCGAGAGGTAGGTTTGCGAAAAGCTTCGATAGAGGACGAGGCCCATGATCAAGGGAGGTACGGATGAACAAGACAAGCCAGAGTCTGACTTCGGCTGTGTCCGAAATAGGCGATGGAGCGACGGTGATGATCGGCGGCTTCGGTGGCTCCGGCGCTCCGATCGAACTCATCCACGCGCTGATCGACAAGGGTCCGAAGGACTTGACGGTCATCAACAACAACGCTGGCAATGGATGTATCGGGATTGCGGCCATGATTGACGCGGGCATGGTCCGAAAGATGATCTGCTCGTTCCCGAAATCGTCCGATCCGCGCGCTTTTACCGACAAATATCTAGCCGGAGAAATCGAACTCGAACTTGTGCCGCAAGGCACGCTTGCGGAACGGATCCGCGCCGGAGGCGCAGGCATACCGGCATTCTATACTCCGACCGCTTACGGCACCGAGCTTGCCAAAGGAAAGCCGATCGGCGAATTCGACGGTCGGCATTATGTCCAGGAGCGATGGCTGAAGGCCGACTTTGCCATCATCAAGGCTCATCTCGGCGATCGTCATGGCAATCTCGTCTACAACAAGGCGGCTCGCAACTTCAATCCGTTGATGTGCATGGCGGCCGCCAGCACGATCGTTCAGGTTTCGAGGATCGTCGAGGCGGGCGAGATCGATCCCGAACATGTGGTGACGCCGGGAATTTTCGTCGATCGCCTCGTCGAGGTTTCGCAGCCCCGCCAGGAAGAGGAACTCATTCGAGCCGGAGTGACCTACGCATGACCAGCACCGCTCAAGAAGAGATCAAGCTGACCAACGCCCAGATCGCCTGGCGCGCGGCACAGGACATCGTCGACGGCGCCTATGTCAATCTCGGTATCGGTTTTCCCGAAATGGTCGCCCGTTACCAGCCGCGGGGCCGGGAGGCGATCTTCCACACGGAAAACGGCATCCTCGATTTCGGCGAGGCGCCGAAGCCGGGCGAAGAGGACTGGGACCTCATCAATGCCGGCAAGAAAGCCGTGACGCTGAAGCCGGGCGCTTCGTTCTTTCATCATGCAGACAGTTTCGCGATGGTTCGCGGCGGCCATCTCGATGTCGCGATCCTTGGGGCATTGCAAGTTGCGCAAAGCGGGGATCTGGCTAATTGGCGTGTCGGCTCGAAGGGTGTTCCGGCGGTCGGTGGCGCCATGGATCTCGTGCATGGCGCTAAACAGGTTTTCGTCATCACCGAGCATGTGACAAAGAACGGCGAACCCAAGCTCGTGGAGAAATGCACGTTTCCGCTGACCGGCATGGCTTGTGTCACCCGGGTCTACACCAGTCATGCCGTCATCGACATCGTTGAGGGACGCTTCGTCCTGCGGGAAAAACTTGCCGCATTGAGTGTCGACGAACTGCAATCGATGACCGGCGCTCAGTTGCATATCGAGGGTCTGGTTGCCGATCTCATCGTCCCAGAAGTCTGAGGAGAATAGCAGTGACCGAGGCTTTTATCTGCGACTACATCCGCACCCCGATTGGTCGTTTCGGCGGTTCGCTTTCCTCCGTGAGGGCTGACGACCTCGGCGCGATACCGCTGAAGGCACTCGTCGAGCGAAATGCCGGCATCGATTGGGAGGCTGTTGGTGACGTGATTTACGGATGCGCCAATCAGGCAGGCGAGGACAACCGTAATGTCGCGCGGATGTCTCTTCTGCTTGCGGGGCTTCCCGTGTCCATCACGGGCACGACTATCAACCGTCTGTGCGGCTCGGGAATGGATGCAGTTATCACAGCGGCGCGCGCCATCAAGTCGGGTGAGGCCGAGTTGATGATTGCGGGCGGTGTGGAAAGCATGAGCCGGGCACCGTTCGTCATGCCGAAGGCCGACGCCGCGTTTTCACGCAACGCTGAAATCTACGACACGACAATCGGCTGGCGCTTCGTCAATCCGCTGATGAAGAAGCTGTATGGTGTCGATTCCATGCCCGAAACCGGCGAAAATGTTGCGGAGGACTATCGGATATCTCGCGAAGATCAGGATGCTTTCGCTCTGCGCAGTCAGAACAAGGCCGCGCTCGCCCAGGAAAACGGTCGGTTGGCTCGCGAAATCACGCCGGTCACAATCCATCAGCGCAAAGGTGAGACGCTTGTCATCTCGAAAGACGAGCATCCGCGCGCGACCTCGATCGAAGCGCTCGCCAAACTTGGTACCCCCTTCAAGAAGGAAGGCGGAACCGTGACGGCCGGCAATGCCTCCGGGGTCAACGACGGTGCCGCGGCGCTGATTATCGCTTCTGAAGCGGCTGTCAGAAAATACGGGCTGACGCCGATCGCACGGGTTCTGGCCGGAGCGACAGCGGGTGTTCCTCCGCGTGTCATGGGCATCGGCCCGGCGCCTGCTTCCAAAAAGCTGATGGCGTTGCTCGGCCTGACGCAGGATCAGTTCGATGTCATCGAACTGAACGAGGCGTTTGCCTCCCAGGGCCTCGCGACCCTGCGCGAACTCGGCATTGCCGATGACGATCCGCGCGTCAATCCGAATGGCGGGGCGATCGCACTTGGACATCCGTTGGGTATGTCCGGCGCCAGGATTGCCGGCACGGCCGCTCTGGAGCTTTCGTCCGGCAAGGGTAACCATGCACTCGCAACCATGTGCATCGGCGTGGGGCAGGGTATCGCGCTCGGCCTCGGGCGCGCCTGATCGCTGCTTTTTCTGGAAGTCTGCAAGACAGGGTGGCCAGCTAATTCAGGCCGCCAGCCTTGGTGCAAGGATCGTTAAGCGCGGTGTCGTAGGTGCTGGGCCTAGCCCGATAACTGGTTTTCGCCACGATGCCTTTCAAGCACAACGCCTCCCGCAGGCATCGTATCGGCAAGATGAAGTTCAAGGATGATGTCTCGGCGGCGCCGAAGTTCGATTGCGATAAGCTCTAGAAGTGACCAATCCCCACAGTGATTTGCTGGTCACGCGTGTGGTGGCACGGCCTTTTCGATGTGATCCGTGTTTCGTTGAGGTCGAAATTCGGGACGCGCGTTGCTGCACGTAAGGTATCAGGAAGATAGGGTGGCGAAAACCTTCTGCAGTTGTTCCAATGGCACAGGCTTCGTAAGGTGGAAGTTGAAACCAGCCTCAGTAGCGAGCTCCTTGTCACGATCCTGGCCCCAGCCGGTCTGAGCGATGATTGGCGTACTGAGAAACTCAGCCTCTTTGCGAAACGCTCGGCAAACCTCATAGCCATTCATACCGGGAAGACCGATGTCGAGAAGAATGACGTCCGGATGGTAGTGCCTTGCGGCATCGAGTGCCTCTCTGCCATCGTGCACGGCCTCGAACTCATGGCCGATATCTTCCAGCATCATGCCTAGAGTATCCGCTATGATTGGATTGTCGTCGACGACAAGAACTTTCAGCGACTTGAATGATGGAACGCCGACCATCTCTTGATCTGTAGCCTCGGGGAATTCCGGTGCGGAAACCATGGGCAGGCTGATCGTGAACCGGCTGCCTTTCCCCGGCCCTGCGCTATAAGCTTCGACGCCGCCACCGTGCATTTCGACAAGCTGCCTGACAAGGGCAAGCCCGATGCCAAGCCCCCCCTGCGAGCTCTCCAGATGGTCTTCAATTTGGGTAAAGAGTTGGAACACCTGGGCCAGCATGCTTTGTGGTATCCCGACCCCGTTGTCGGTTACCTGTATGACGACCCGGGGCCCTTCAGTTCGGACGGCAAGCCCGATCTGTCCGCCCGGAGGCGTGTATTTGGCTGCGTTGTTCAAAAGGTTCGACAATGCCTGGGACAAGCGGACTTGATCACCATCTACCCATTTCGCCTCATTGGCCATTTCAATTGCCAGATTGTGTTTTCCGCCGTCGATAAGCGGGCGGCTGGCCTCAGTAGCGGCATTGACGATATCGGCGATCCTGACAGGTGATTTGCGCAGTTCGATCTTCCCTTGGCTGACGCGTGACACATCGAGAAGGTCGTCAATAAGTCTTACGAGATGGACAAGCTGCCGGTCCATCATATTGCGGATTTCGCCGGCATTCTCGCCATTCGGGTTGCGTTTCAGGATGTCGAGCCCGTTGCGCAGAGGAGCCAGCGGATTGCGCAATTCATGTGCCAGTGTCGCCAAGAACTCGTTCTTACGGCGATCGGCCTCCTTCAGGGCTTCGGCCTGCAGCTGCAACTCGTCACGCTGGGTGGCGATCTGTTGCCGCTGCTGGTAGAGCTCGAAGAACACCTCGGCCTTGCTGCGCAGGACATCAGGCTCGATCGGCTTTTGAATGAAATCGACGGCGCCTGCCTCATAGCCCTGGAATCGCCACCGGCTGTCGGCGGTGTTGCCGGCCGTGACGAATATGATCGGCACACGGCGTGTGCGCTCATTTCCGCGCATCAATTCGGCAAGCTCGAAGCCGTTCAAACCCGGCATCTGGACGTCGATAAGCGCTAGCGCGACATCGTGCTCGAGCAGGAGCTCCAAGGCCTGATCGCCGGAGCAAGCTTTGAGCAGGTTCAGGCCTTCGCGGCGTAGCAGGGCCTCGAGAGAAATCAGGTTCTCTTCGAGATCGTCGACCAATAGAAACGAAACTTGGCTCATTTCAGCCGATCCTCCTCAAATATTCTGATATGCCGTCGAGCGACATAACTGTCGCATCAGGGCAGAGCGCCAAGCCTGCCTCGGGCATGGCGGCAGCAAATGCAGTTTCAGGGTCCTGTACAATCACCTGTCCGCCAGCCTCAGCGATTGCAAGCAGGCCCCTGCCGCCGTCATGATTGGCTCCGGTCAGCAGGATGGCAATTGCATTCGTGCCATAGACGTCAGCTGCACTTTCGAACAACACATCGATCGAAGGCCTGGAAAAAAGGACCGGTTCCTCGTTGGTCAGGCCCAGAGTTTCGAAGTCCTCAACCAAGAGATGGTAGTCCGGCGGTGCGAAGTAGGCGGTTGCGGGCCGCAAAGGCTCCTTGTCCTCGACCTCGATCACCTCGATCCGACATTTCGCCCGGAACAGTTCTGCAAGAACACTGCGCTTGTCGGGGGGGATATGCACGACGATGATGATCGGTAACGAAAAATCGCCGGGCAAATCCGGCAGGATGGCCGAAAGTGCCTCCAATGCTCCGGCTGAAGCACCAATGACGATTGCCTTTGGGCTGGGGCTGGCGGCGCTCATCTGCTCGCCCTCTGATAGATCTTCTCCTCGCGCACGAATTCCCTGAACTCTTCGGTATGTGCCGAGAAGCGAAGGCTTTCTTTTGCGCCGATCCCCAGAAAACCCTTGCGCGCCAGGGAATCCTTGAACAGACCGATGGCTCGGTCCTGCAACGGCCGGTCGAAATAAATCATCACGTTGCGGCATGAAATCAGGTGCATCTCGCCGAACACCGCATCGGTGACGAGGCTATGATCGGAAAAGACAACGCGATCGCGGAGCGTCCGGTCGAAGGAGACCCGGCCATAGCCGGCGCTATAATAGTCGGAAAGTGAGGACTTGCCTCCCGACTTGCGGTGGTTCTCCGTAAACAGCTGGATCCGGTCGAGTTCATAGACGCCGGCTTCGGCCATCCGAAGCGCATCCTGATTGATGTCGGTGGCGTAGAAGATAGTCCGGTCTTCAAGACCTTCCTCGCGAAACAGGATCGCCAGCGAATAGACTTCCTCGCCACAACTGCAACCGGCAATCCAGATCTTGAGCGATGGATAGGTTTTCAGATGGGGAACGACATTTTCGCGGATGGCGCGAAAATAGCCCGGATCCCTAAACATCTCGCTGACCTGAACCGTAAGATAGCCAAGCAGACGAGGAAGCATAGTCTCGTCATGCAGTACACGCTCCTGCATCGCCGAGATTGTCGCAAAGCCCATCTGCTCGCGGGCCTGCCGCAAACGGCGCTTGATCGACCCCATTGCATAATTGCGGAAGTCATAGTGGTACCGGACATAGAGGGCCTCCAGCAGAAGCCGGATTTCAATGTCTTCGACTTTCTCAAAGGTCTCGATCACCGCGGCATCCATACACGTACGAGTGAGAGCAGCTTCTCCACATCGAGCGGCTTTGCCATGTAATCATTGGCCCCGGCCTCGATGCAGCGCTGCTGGTCGTCGGGCATCGCCTTGGCCGTCAACGTGATGATCGGCAGCTTCTTCCAGTCCGGGTTCATTCGGATTGTGCGGGTGGCCGTCAGTCCGTCCATGACCGGCATCATCACATCCATCAGGACAAGGTCGATTGCCTTAGCGACATCGCCTTGCGACTGGCCAAGCTTGTCGAGCGCCTCCTGACCGTTGCGGGCGATCTCTATCACCGCGCCACGGGGTTCGAGGATATTCGTTAGGGCGTAGACATTGCGAACATCGTCTTCGACAATCAGGATCCTGCGGCCTTCCAGCAGCGCATCACGGCTGCGCGCCTTGCGGATCATCTTCTGCTGCTCATCAGGCAGATCCGAAACTACCTGATGAAGGAACAGCGAGACCTCGTCCAACAGCCGCTCCGGTGATTTCGCACCCTTGATGATGATGGATTTTGAATAACGGCGCAGCCGCTGTTCTTCATCAGCAGACAGAACCCGGCCCGTATAGACGATCACGGGGGGGAAGGAATGGCTGCTGTCGGCACTGATCGTTTCCAGAAGCTGGTAGCCGGACGCGTCCGGCAGGGAGAGGTCGAGTACCATGCAGTCGAAAGTCTGCTCTCTGAGAAGCGTCAGGCATTCGGCGGCGGTTCCCGCGCTAATCGTCTCGACGTCATGGGAGGTCAGCAATTTTGCCACCGCCTGCCGTTGAACCTCATTGTCCTCGACGATCAACACGCGGTGGACACCCTGCGACAGCTTGGCGTCGAGTTTCTGCAGAACCTCGACAAGCTGTTCGCGCTGAACAGGCTTCATGACATAGCCGACAGCGCCAAGCGAAAGCGCGGTTTCGGTATAGTCGTCGGCGGAGACGATATGGATCGGGATATGACGTGTGCGCACGTCGCGCTTGAGCCTGTCGAGCACCGAGAGGCCAGACTGATCCGGCAGCCCGACGTCAAGCACGATGGCGCTTGGCATATGCTGCCGTGCAAGTTCCAGTGCATCATGGGCAGTGCCTGCAACAAGCGCCCGGAAGCCCATTTCTCGGGCGAGATCCCGCAGGATCGATGAAAACGTGTCGTCGTCTTCGATTACCAGCAGGGTGCGCCTGCCGTCGCTCGGCACCGCCCTGTCGTCCTCAACGATCTGATGATGACTGGCATAGGACTGCGGCACTTCTTCACTAATAATCCGTGGTGCTTCGATCGTTTCAGCGACCCGAATATCCCGCGACAAGACCCGAGAGGGATCATAGGAAACGGGGACAACGACGGTGAACGTGCTTCCCTGACCGTGACTGCTGGTCAGATGAATGGCGCCACCCAGCAACCGGACAAGTTCTCTTGAGATCGAAAGTCCCAATCCCGTGCCCCCGAACCGGCGGCTGATTGTCCCGTCTGCCTGATGGAAGGCTTCGAA
Organism: Neorhizobium sp. UBA3556; assembly: GCA_002376235.1. Classification (GTDB taxonomy): domain Bacteria; phylum Pseudomonadota; class Alphaproteobacteria; order Rhizobiales; family Rhizobiaceae; genus Neorhizobium. Next base: position 389,695 of record DFNX01000010.1, read on the forward strand.
AATGCTGTTCTGTTGTTCCTCAGCAATTCCGATCCCCGTATCCGATACGGCCAGTGCCAACTGGCCATCACCGGCGCTGCGAAGGGAAAGGGTGATCTTGCCCTTTTCGGTGAACTTGAATGCATTCGAAAGCAGGTTTTTTAGAACCTGTTCAAGACGTTGCGGATCGGTTTCAATGACCGCGGGTGCCTCCGGGGCTATTTCGATATCGAAGTCGAGTTCCTTTGATCTGGCCACGGGATCGAACAGCTGTCGGATCGCTCCGACCAATCGTGCCACTGAAACCGGCTCCGGCCTGATATCCACATGGCCGGCTTCGATCTTAGACAGATCCAGAATATCGTTGATCAGGCTCAGCAGGTCATTGCCGGAGGACTGGATGGTCTGGGCGTATTTGACCTGTTCCTGGGTCAAGTTGTCGTCGGGGTTGTCGGCGAGAAGTTTGGCCAAGATTAGTGACGAGTTGAGCGGAGTGCGCAACTCGTGTGACATGTTGGCGAGGAAATCCGACTTGTACCGGCTCGCCTGTTCGAGCTCACGTGCTTTCAGCTGAACTGACGCATTCACCTTCTCTAGATCGTCGCGCTGACCTTCCAGCTGTTGAGCCTGTTCTTCGAGCTGCGAATTGGTCTGCTCAAGTTCGATCTGCTGCTGTTCCAGCCGAGCCTGAGATTCCTTTAGTGCCCGGCCCTGCTCCTCCAGCTCTTCATTGGAAACCCGCAACTCCTCACCTTGAACCTGCAGCTCCTCCGCCTGTCGCTGTGTTTCTCGTAGTAGGTTCTGGAGATCGCTGCGATATTTTGCTGAGCGAACGGCCGTTGCAATCGAAGTCGATGCCTGATCGAGAAGCGTCAAGACGGCTTCATCGATCGGACGCAGAAAGCCCAGCTCTATTACCGAATTTACCGCCCCATCGACGCTCCCGGGTGAAATTATCAGGTGCCTCGGTTTGTCTTTGACGAGAGCCGACCCAAAAGCGAGATAGCCATCTGGAACATCTGCAAGAATGATCGGCTTGGCGCCGGAGGCAGCCTGGCCTAGCAGGCCCTCCCTTGGCTTGAATTGACCCGGCACGCTTGCCTCACTTGGAACACCCCAGGTGGCGCTGCGCTGAAAATCCTCTTCACCCCTTACGAAGATCGCCCCTGCAACGGCACCCGTATATCGGGCCAGGAATTCCAGAATGCTATCGCCGAGATCTTCGATACGCCTGTCACCGGTGACCGCTGCGTTGAGACCGACTTCGCCAGATTGCAGCCAATTCTGCCGACGGCGCGATAAGGTCGCCTGGCGCATAAGTACGGCTATCGAGATAGTCAGGAGGATACCAAGCAAACCAGTCAGAATGCTACTTGCGAAAGCCGTTGTGTAGGCATTGTCCATTTCGGCAAGTTTCTGCGTCCGCTGGCGGACTTCCTCCTGCCTCATGGCAGTCAGCTGCGCTCTAATGGCATCCATCTCGACTTTGCCACGGTCGGAATTGACGACCGCGAGAGGCGCATCGGCGCCCTGTGTCCGCCTCAGGTCGATGGTCTCGCGCAACTCCTCAAGCTTGGCTTCGACGTGAGACACCAGGATCGGCAACCGCTGCTGCTGAGAGACATTGTCGCTGATCATTTCTGCGATCGTCTGAATGCGACCTGGAATTGTCTTTATTGCAGAGTTGTACGGCTCCAGGTAACGCTCGCTATTGGTCAGCAGAAAGCCGCGCTGTCCTGTCTCCGCATCCTGGATATTAGAAAGGAGATCGGACAATCCGACGATCACCTCGTGGGAGTGGACCACATGAGCGTTGTTTGAGCGAAGAGTTTGGACATTATACCAGGATACGGCGGCACTGATGATAAAGAAGACCAGAGCTCCGGCAAGACTGAACGCGACCGAAGGGTCGAGACCAAGGGTTCGCCTATAAGACGTCGCGACGGCAGAAATTGTCATGGATATCTCGGAAGAGAGGAAATAAAGACGATCAGCGGATACGCCATGCCACGTATGAGGCCTACAGAATTGAGGGGCATCAACTTGGAAGCCGGACGAAAGGTTCGACACGCACAGTGGGCAAAACGACTAATGTGTGATCCAAGCAAACTCGGTTCAATGTTTCACACGTTATGGCCGGGATCGGATCTTGGGAAACGCGTATGCCCACTAGACAGTCTTTGCAATAATTCATTCAAGATACAGTCTCACATTCGGCACCGTAACGTCCAGCGTGTCGATTTGTTCCAGCAAGCCAAGATTTTTTTCGATGAATTTATGGGACGGTCGATCAATCAGTGTAACTATCAGGTGATGTCACATTGTCTGCAGGTCGAGTTTTGAAGCGCCCTGCCGGATGAGTTCTATGAACTTGCGAACGTGAGGATCGGCCCGGCGTTCGGGCAGGATATAGATACCTAGCAGCCAACTGGGCAGAATTTCCCCATTGTCGATCACAACCTGCTTGAAGCCGCGCTCGGCGAAATAATTGGCAAGCAGCAGCGAGTGGATCAACACCGCATCGGTTTCGCTGATAAAATCCATGCAGGCCTGCATCGAGTTCGAGGTAAAGGCATGCCCGAACCGGTAAGGCTTTGGAACGGGAACTGCACTGTCGATGAGCAAGCGCTTCTGGTGTGATTCCGACGGAAAAGCCATGGCTGTCGGATAAGCGAAGATGTCGCTTAGGCGCCGCGGCTGGTCCAGCAAGGGATGCTTCGTGCGCACAAAATACCCGTCCTTGGCAAAGCCAAGCGGAATGAAGTCTATATCGGCCTCCCGCGCGAGGTCCTGGATCTGGTGGCCGACGAAAAGCGAGATATCGCCTGCCCAGAGTTGGTCCATACACCGCATGGCATTGCCGACGCTGACATTGATTGGCGCATTCGGATGGTCGCGGAAGTGCGCCATGACAAAGTCTTTGAGGAAGAGCGTCCAGGATGAATAACCGGTGCCGATGCTTATTCCGTGTTCGAATTCGGATTTCTGCCGCTCAATCGTTTCCAGTGCATTGGAGTAAAGGCGGCGCATGATCAAGCTGTTATTATAAAGCGTCTCTCCATAGGCCGTCAGGCGAACCCCGCGCGAAGAGCGCTCGAAAAGCCGCACGCCAAGGCCCTCTTCCAGCTTCTTGATGCTGTAGGTGAGGGCCGGTTGCGACACATGTAGACGTTCCGCAGCCGCGACAAATGAGCCAAGTTCCGTCACAGCCATGAACTGCTCGAGCGATTTATCCATCGATTTGATCTAACTCTCTGCCAATCGCGGTCACTATAAGTCAATTTTATAGAATGCGACATTTTTTGTATTTGTTTGCAGGTTGAGGCGGTTGTAATTTTTCAACCGTTCGGCTGGTTGGGGACTTTCAAGAGAAAACTGGAAGTTTGAAGCCGAGAGAATGCGTGCTGCTGGGGAGTTGGCACGGATGGCACGCATCACTTGTGTTTGCTTGTTTTGGAGGAGCTAATGAGCATTTCTTCGGTAAATCGCCGTCATTTTCTCGGCGCAGGTCTTGGTCTGGCATCCATACCCGTCTGGGGGCCGCTGCCGGTTTCGGCAGCTGAAGGCGCGCAAGTGCGCATGGTTTGGTGGGGGTCGGAAGATCGAGCACGCCGCACTAAAGAGGCCGTCAAGACTTTTGAAGGCGCTAATGCCGGCGTTACTGTTGCAACAGAATCCATGGGATGGGACGATTACTGGCCGCGCCTTGCGACACAGGTCGCTGGCGGCAACGCGCCCGATTTCATCCAGATGGATTACCGCTTCATGTTCGAATATGCGCGGCGCGGGACGATCATGCCGCTCGATCAGTTCATGGGGTCGGAGTTGAAGATTGCGGATTTCGGCGAGGGCAACCTGAAATCCTGTTCCGTCGACGGAAAGCTTTACGGCGCCAATGTCGGCGTCAATGCTTTCGGCACGATAGTCGATACGGCGGCTTGGCAGGATGTCGGGATTACCGCTCCGACCTTCGGCACGAACTGGGAGCAATATGCCGAAGCCTGTATTGCCTATGGCAAGGCGGCCAAGGGAAAGAAGAAATATGCCTCGGCGGACGGCAGCGGCAGTGAGCAGCTTTTCGAAGGATGGCTGATCTCCCATGGCAAGTCGCTCTACAGGGATGATGGCAGCCTTGGTTACGAAGCGGCAGATGCTGCCGAATGGTTCAAATACTGGGCCGAATTGCGCGAAGCGGGTGGCTGCGTTTCCGCGGACGTACAGGCTCTCTACAAGAATACGATCGAGACCTCGCCGCTGACCCTTGGTTACTCGGCATCGGATTTTGCTTTCTCGAACCAGTTTGTCGGCTTCCAGAAGGTCAACAAGCCGACACTGGCGATAATCGGTCAGCCGGTCGTCGCCAACGGAAAACCGGGGCACTATCTCAAGCCGTCCCAGATGTTCTCCGTCTCGGCGAAATCCAAAGCGCCCGATGTGACTGCAAGGCTGATCAATTTCCTTGTCCGTGATCCGGCGGGTGCCTTGATCCTCGGCGTCGAACGCGGTGTTCCGGCATCGCCTGCAATCCGTGATGCGCTCGTTCCGAAGCTGGATGCCGCCAATACCGCAGTGGTGAAGTTCATTTCGGCGCTGACGCCCTATGTTGGCACATTGCCGCCTGCACCGCCGCAGGGTGCCGGCGAAATGAATGCCGTACTGATCCGCGTAAGCCAGGAAGTCGCGTTCGAGGCATCGACCGCGCAAGCCGGCGGCGAGAGCCTGATTACCGAAGCCAAGTCCATCCTGAAGAAGGGGTGAGCCTATGTCGGTAAGCGAACGGTCGCCTGCGGCGATCGGGAATGGCGAGAGCATTGCTCTCGCCCGTTCCTGGCGAGAGGCGTTTCTACGGAATGCGCCCGGTTATCTTTTCCTTGCTCCCTGGCTGATCGGTTTCCTCTGTCTGACGCTCGGTCCGGCATTGGGATCGCTTTATCTGTCCATGACGGATTTCGATCTCCTGCAGGCTCCGAACTTCGTGGGAATCGATAACTATGTCCGCATGGCGACGGCCGATCCGAAATTCGTCTCGGCCATGCGGGTAACATTCCTTTATGTCGTTCTCTCTGTGCCGCTGAAACTCGGCTTTGCGCTCGCGGTGGCGATGATGCTCAACCGTGGCCTGACCGGTTTGCCGATCTATCGCGCGGTCTTCTACCTGCCTTCACTCCTCGGGGCATCCGTCGCAATTGCGGTCCTGTGGCGTCAGCTTTTTGCGGCTGATGGCATGGTCAACAGCGTGCTCTCCGTATTCGGTATCGAAGGGCCTAGCTGGATCTCCAATCCGCGCTATTCGCTTTACACGCTGGTCATCCTGTCGGTCTGGCAGTTCGGTTCGCCGATGATCATCTTCCTTGCCGGTCTTCGCCAGATCCCGACGGACATGTATGAGGCGGCAAGCCTCGATGGCGCATCGCCGTGGCGGCAGTTCTGGAAGATTACATTGCCGCTCTTGTCACCGGTGATCTTCTTCAATTTCGTCATCCAGACGATCGAGGCCTTCAAGGCGTTCACGCCCGCGTTCATCGTTTCCGGTGGAACCGGCGGACCGATCAACTCGACCCTGTTTTACACGCTTTACCTCTATCAGGAGGCGTTCGGGAATTTCCGCATGGGTTATGCCTCGGCCCTCGCCTGGGTCCTCGTGGTCATCATCGCCATCTTCACCGCCTTCTCTTTTCTTTCGACGCGTTACTGGGTGCATTACGATGAGTAACGAGACACACGCACTTCCCGGCAAGGCAAGCGACCATCCCTACCTGCGCTCGGCTATTCTCCACTGTCTTCTGATCGCGGCATCTTTCGTGATGCTCTACCCGATCCTCTGGATGCTGGCGGGATCGCTCAGGCCGGCTGAAGACCTTTTCGGCGGCGGGGCTGGCCTCATCCCGTCACAGGTGACGATCAAAGCCTACACGCAGGGCTGGTTCGGCGTGCAGGTGAGTTTCGGGCATTTCTTTCTGAACTCGCTGCTCATCGCCACGCTTGCAACGATCGGTAATGTATTTGCCGCATCGCTTGCCGCCTATGCCTTCGCACGGTTGAACTTTTTCGGGCGAAAATTCTGGTTTGCCCTGATGCTTGGCACGCTGATGCTGCCCTACCACGTAACCCTGATCCCGCAATATGTGCTGTTTTTGAACCTCGGCTGGATCAACACGTGGTTGCCGCTGATCGTGCCGAAATATTTCGCGGTCGATGCCTTCTTCATCTTCCTGATGGTGCAGTTCTTCCGCGGCATACCGCGCGAACTGGATGAAGCAGCGCAGATGGATGGCTGCAGCCCCTGGCGGATCTACTACAAGATAATGCTGCCGCTTTCGCTCCCCGTGCTCGCCACCGCTGCGATCTTCTCGTTCATCTGGACGTGGGAGGACTTCTTCGGGCCGCTGATCTACGTCAGCGACATGAGCCTCTACACCGTTCAGCTCGGATTGCGGTCCTTCATCGACGCCAGCGGAACGTCGAGCTGGAACGAGCTTTTCGCCATGTCGGTCCTGTCGTTGATCCCGATCTTCTTGATTTTCCTGTTCTTCCAGCGACTGCTGATCGAAGGCATAGCAACGACGGGAATGAAGCGGTGATCGTCCGCCACGAAACTCCCACGGCACGGGCGGAAATCTTCCCGCCGCCAAGCTTGACTGATCGCGGTAACGGACACTCGGCCGCGTCGAACAATCACCGGAGACATGCATGTCCACCAGCATTCAGTTGAGAAAAGTCGTGAAGCGCTTCGAGGCGCTGGACGTGATCAAGGGCGTCGATCTCGATATAGAACCCGGAAAGTTCACAGTCTTCGTTGGCCCTTCCGGTTGCGGAAAGTCGACATTGCTGCGGATGATCGCCGGCCTCGAAAGCATAACCGACGGCGATCTTCATATCGGCGGGCAGAGGATGAATGATGTCGCCGCCGCCAAGCGCGGCATCGCGATGGTGTTCCAGTCCTACGCCCTTTACCCGCATATGACGGTCTACAAGAACCTTGCTTTCGGTCTCGAAACGGCAGGCGTCAAACGTGACGAGATCGATCGACGCGTCCGCGAAGCCGCCGCGACGCTGCGCATCACCGAATATCTGCAGCGCCGCCCGAAGGCGTTGTCGGGTGGCCAGCGGCAGCGTGTTGCTATCGGGCGCTCGATCGTGCGCGACCCGGATATCTTCCTGTTCGACGAACCGCTTTCCAACCTCGATGCGGAATTGCGAGTGCAAATGCGCGTCGAGATTTCGAAGCTGCATGAGCGGCTCGGCAACACTATGATTTACGTCACCCACGATCAGGTCGAGGCAATGACCATGGCGGACACCATCGTCGTTCTGCGCGGCGGCGAGGTGATGCAGGTCGGAAGCCCGCTGGAGCTCTATAACCGGCCTGCCAACCGGTTCGTTGCGGGCTTCATCGGCTCACCGAAGATGAATTTCCTACAGGCGGGGCGCACGAGAGCCGATGCGGTCGACGTGGCGGGGCAGTCGCTTCAGCTTGCGCCGGATCAGCTTGGCCACTGTCCTGTCGAGACGCCGATCACCTTCGGCATTCGGCCTGAGCATATCGTACTGGGCGGCGCGGATGGACAGGCCCTGGGCGAAGCGCGGGTCGATCTCGTCGAACATCTTGGCGGCAGCACGTCGGTTTATGCGACCATGCCTTCAGGTGCCAGTCTGACCATTATCGCTCCCGGCCAGCTTGCCATTCGGCACGGCGAAATCGTGCCGCTGAGGATCGATGTCGCAAACTGCCACGCCTTCGGACCCGACGACCAGACATTGCGCAATTGACTTGATTTACCGGTGGCTCCCAACCGCCGGCCCAGGAAGGACAGGATTATGAAATACGCTATCGTTGGAACCGGCTCCCGTCACAAGATGTTTCGGCAGGCCGTAGCGGAAACCTATGCCCGCGAGAACAGTCTGGTCGGGCTTTGCGACATCAATGAACATCGCCTCGCCATTTCTGCTGCCGCCGTTTCGGCAAAAGGCAACGGGATTGCCACATATCAGGCAGAGCAGTTTCAGGAGATGATACGCGAGCAGAAGCCGGATACGGTGATTGTCACGGTGCCGGACTATCTGCATCACGAATATATCGTCGAGGCGATGCGTGCCGGCTGCAACGTCATGACCGAAAAGCCGATGACGATCGATCTCGACAAACTGAAGGCGATACTGGACGCCCAGGCGGAGACGGGCCGTTCGATCACGGTCACCTTCAATTACCGCTATACGCCGGCGCGCACCCAGCTAAAGGATATCCTGATGTCCGGGGCGATCGGCGAGGTGACTGCCGTCGACTTCACCTGGTATCTCGATCGTGTCCATGGCGCGGATTATTTCCGTCGCTGGCATCGTTACAAGAACCAGTCTGGCGGGTTGCTGGTTCACAAATCAACCCACCATTTCGATCTCGTCAACTGGTGGCTCGGGTCCTCGCCGGTATCCGTGTTTGCCGATGGACGCCGCGCCTTCTACAAGCCGCAGATGGCCGAAGCCTTCGGCCTTTTCGAGCGTGGGCCTCGTTGCCACACCTGTCCTAGCGCGGATTTCTGTGATTTCAAGCTCGATCTGGAAGGCAACGAGCCGCTGCGCGAACTCTATCTGGAGGCGGAGGATCTCGACGGCTATCTTCGTGATCTCTGTGTTTTCGACGATGACATCACCATCGAAGATACGATGCAGGTCCATGCACGCTACGCGAACGGCGCCAGCCTGAACTACACGCTCTGCGCCTATAGTCCCTGGGAAGGCCTGGAAATCAAGTTCCATGGCACCAAGGGGGAGCTTTCCCATCGGCATGTTGAAGTCCATGGCGTTTTCGGCGGTAAGCAGGACAAGTCTCATGGTTCGGAATCGATGACGACAACCCTGCATCTTGCAGGCCAGGCGCCGCAGAAACTCGACGTCTGGGCAGGAGAGGGCGATCATGGCGGTGCGGATCCGGTAATGCTTGGTCACCTGTTCGACCCGTCGGTTGCCACAGACCGGTATGGTCGTGGTTCGACCTATATCGACGGCGCGTGGTCAATCCTGACAGGGATTGCAGCGAACGCCTCCATCGAAACCGGGGAAGTGGTCTATATCGACCGTTTCCTTGCTGAACGGGACATCCGCTTGCCGCAGAAGAAATGGTAGGAACGTCGTGAGTTGTTTGAAGCGGGCTGCCATAATCGAGCCATCAGGCCCGCTTTAGCTCTTTGTCTTGTCGCACGTCGCATGCGGGAGATGGATAATGTTGGTGCCTTGGACGATGTCACGTTGTTCAGCAGCCTGTTAACGGTTGACGGATGGTTGGGCGAGGATGAGCTCGACGACAATCAGTTACAAGAACCATCGCTTTCCACCGCAGATCATCTCGCATGCGGTTTGGCTTTATTTCCGGCTCCCTTTCAGCCTGCGGCTGGTCGAGGAAATGCTGTTGGAGCGTGGCATTGTCGTCTCTTATGAAACGATACGGCGATGGGGACGCAAAATCGGGGCAGCTTACGCCAAGCGGCTACGTCGAAAGAAGCCTTCGCGGAAAGATATCTGCCATCTGGACGAGGTCGTGATTTCCATTGGCGGTCGAAAACATTGGCTGTGGCGTGCGGTCGACCAGGACGGCGACGTTCTCGACGAGATCGTCCAGACCCGCCGCGATACCAAGGCTGCCAAGCGATTGCTGGTCAGGCTGCTGAAAAAGCAGGGTCTGTCGCCGAAGCGGATCATCACCGACAAACAGCGCTCATACGACGCGGCAAAACGGGATGTGATGCTCGGCGCAGAACATTGATCGCACAAAGGGCTGAACCATCGCGTGGAGAATTCTCACGTACCGCTTCGAAAACGAGAACGGATTATGCCGGGCTTCCGATCCGTCGGAGGCATGCAACGGTTCACTCGATCTATTCAGCAGTCAGAAATCTCTTCGTCCCGCCGCACCACAAACGCTCAGCCTTAGCCGCCTACATTCATCGCACCCGCGCCATGGCGCAGTGGAAAGTCGCGACCAGCGCAATGGCCTGACGTCACAGACAAAAACGTCGTTCGGTTGCTAATAAAACAATGTGACATCGCCCTTATTTGTGCTTCTTGGCCGCGAGCCCGCATTCCTGGCGACTGAACTGGAAAACAGGGAGCACCGTTGGGTCGGTGCCTCGGATGGTTCAGGTGACGCCTATCGAATGCTTATCCGAGTTGAATAGCGGACTGGAACCTTCCCCACCCCGGTCGTATCGTGGGTTATCACCGCTAAGCGGCATTGCCAGCCCTGTTGCAGGGCTGGCAATGCCGTAAGCGATCAGTCGATGATGTTGCTTTCTTGGGCAGCTAGATAGGCTGCCAGTTGATCGGTATCCTGAAGACCGTGAGAGGCGGATTTACCCATCAGCTCAGCCGGAACCTTCCAGCCCGGATCGACACCATCCATGTTGGGAAGTTCATGTGCAATTCCCTTGTGGCAGTCGATACACGTCGCTTTGCCCGAGAGGAGATAACGTGTGTGAATGTCGGCGGCGCGTCTGGTCTGCTTGGTCAAATCCATTGCAATCGACGAATGGCAGTTCCGGCATTCCAGGCTGTCATTGGCCTTCAGGCGCGCCCATTCGTGCTGGGCAAGCTCAAGCCGCTTGTCGAGAAACTTCTCGCGCGTGCTGATCGTGCCGAAGATCTTGCCCCAGACTTCTTTCGAGGCCTGCATCTTGCGGGCGATCTTGTCAGTCCATTGATGTGGGACATGGCAATCTGGACATGATGCCCGAACACCCGAACGGTTGGAGAAATGCACCGTTTGCGTCAATTCCTCGTAGACGTTGGTCTTCATTTCGTGACAGCCGGTGCAGAATTTTTCGGTATTGGTCACTTCCAGCGCCGTGTTGAACGCACCCCAAAAAATCACCCCTCCGACAAAACCGCCAAGTGTGAGAAAGCCCAACCCCAGGGTGCCCGCAGGCGTAGCGAGAATACGCCAGGCCCACAGAATAACTGCTTTGATCATGCCGATCATTGTCCAGATCCTGCCGGTTTGAAGCCGAGTTCGCTCATATCCTTGAACGTGTTGTCGACCAGCGGCCGTGCATCGGCCTGCGGAACGTGGCATGCGGTGCAGAAATAACGCCGCGGCGAAACGTCGGCGAGCATCTGGCCCTCACGGTTCATGTAATGGGTAACGCTGATCATCGGCGCACCCGAACCTTCGGTCAGTTCACGGCGGTGACAGGACATGCACCGGTTGGTGTTGACCGAAAGCTGGTATCCCTCAATCGAATGCGGGATGATCGGCGGCTGGTCCGGATAGTTGCGCATCTTCTGGATGTCATCGACGATCCATCTCGGTAGCGGTTCGGCACCGGTGTTTTCCATCGGGCTGGCACGGCCGGACAGTTGCGGCACTGTCTGCGCAAGGGCCACCGTGCCCGTTACCAGACAAACAGCGAGCGCGAAAAGCGTCCAGAGACGCCGGCTCAGGCGACGGGAAGGATCTTGACTGCGCATTTTTTGAAATCCGTCTGTTTGGAAATGGGGTCGGTGGCGTCGAGCGTGACCTTGTTGATCAACTGGCTGGCGTCGAACCACGGCACAAAGATCACGCCATGCGGCATGCGGTTACGTCCACGGATATCGACCCGACTGAGAATCTCGCCGCGGCGCGACTGGATTTTCACCTGGCCGCCCTGATTGATGCCAAGCCGGCGCGCATCGTCGCCGTTCATGAAGCAGCGGGCACCCGGAAAAGCCTTGTACAGCTCAGGGACGCGCATGGTCATGGAGCCGGAATGCCAGTGTTCGAGAACACGACCGGTGACCAGCCAGAAACCGAATTCGTCATCCGGCGATTCCGCCGGCGGCTCGTAGGGTGCTGCCAAAATGACGGCACGACCGTCCTTCTGACCGTAGAATTTCACCCCTTCACCGGCCTTGACGTAAGGGTCGTAGCCTTCGCGGTAACGCCACTTCGTCTCTTCACCATTGACGACCGGCCAGCGCAGGCCGCGGACCTGATGGTACATATCGTAGGGTGCAAGATCGTGGCCGTGGCCGCGGCCGAAGCTGGCATATTCCTCGAACAGGCCTTTCTGGAGATAGAAGCCGAAAGCCTTGGCTTCGCGGTTCTCATACTCCGGCGAGATTTCGGTTGCCGGGAACTGGTCTACCTGACCATTCTGGAACAGTACCTGGTAAAGGGTCTTGCCCTTATAGTCCGGGTTCTGCTCGAGGATGTCCTGCGGCCACACTTCCTCTGTGGTGAAGCGCTTGGAAAACTCAACCAATTGCCAGAGGTCAGAACGGGCTTCGCCCGGCGCATTGACCAACTGATGCCAGACATGGGTGCGGCGCTCGGCATTGCCGTAAGCGCCTTCCTTTTCCACCCACATAGCGGCTGGAAGGATCAGGTCGGCGGTCATGGCGGTGACGGTGGGATAGGCATCGGAAACGACGATGAAGTTTTCCGGGTTGCGATATCCGACATAGGCCTCGTTGCTGTTGTTGGCAGCGGCCTGCATGTTGTTATTCACCTGAACCCAGTAGAAGTTCAGCTTGCCGTCATGCAGCATGCGATCCTGCTGGACCGCATGATAACCCGGTTTTTCCGGGATGATGCCATGCGGGATTTTCCACAGTTCCTCGGCATGTTTGCGGTGTTCAGGGTTGGTCACCGTCATGTCGGCCGGCAGGCGGTGTGCAAATGTGCCCACTTCGCGGGCGGTGCCGCAGGCCGATGGCTGGCCGGTCAGCGAGAACGGGCTGTTGCCGGGTTCGGAGATTTTGCCGGTGAGCAGATGGATGTTGTAGACCATCTGGTTGGCCCAGACGCCGCGGACGTGCTGGTTGAAGCCCATGGTCCAGAGCGACATGACCTTGACCTTCGGGTCGGCGTAAAGCTCGGCCAGCTGTTCCAGAAAGCCTTTGTCGACGCCAGCCAGTTCAGCAACCTTGTCGAGCGTGTATTCGGAAACATGCTTCTTGAACGCTTCGAAATCGATCGGCGTCATCTCGGCGGCCTTGGCGGCGCCCGTGGCCTTAACTTCCAACGGATTTTCGGCTCGCAGGCCATAACCGATGTCGGTCGTTGCCTGCATGAACTTAGTGTTCTTGTCGACGAATTCCTGGTTGACGCGACCGGTCTGGATGATGTGATTGGCGATATAATTGAGGATCGCCAGATCCGTGCCGGGTTTGAAGACCAGCGGAATGTCGGCAAGGTCCATGCTGCGATGGGTGAAGGTCGAAAGCACCGAAACCTTCACATGCTCATGGCCGAGGCGACGGTCAGCAAGACGCGTCCACAGGATCGGGTGCATCTCCGCCATGTTCGAGCCCCACAGCACGAAGGCGTCGGCATGCTCGAAATCGTCATAACAGCCCATAGGCTCGTCCATGCCGAAGGTTCGCATGAAGCCGTAGGCAGCCGATGCCATGCAATGGCGGGCATTGGGGTCGAGGTTGTTGGAACGGAAGCCGGCACGCATCAGCTTGGTGGCGGCATAACCTTCAAAAATGGTCCATTGGCCGGAACCGAACATGCCAAGCGCCGTCGGGCCTTTTTCCTTCAGGGTCTTCTTGGCCTTCTCGGCCATGATGTCGAAGGCTTCTTCCCAGGTGACAGGCTCGAAGTCGCCTTCCTTGTCGAACACGCCGTTGCGCTTGCGCAGAAGCGGCGTCGTCAGGCGGTCCTTGCCGTACATGATCTTCGACAGGAAATAACCCTTGACGCAGTTGAGGCCGCGATTCACTTCGGCCTCCATGTCGCCATGCGTTGCGACGACATGGTTTTCCTTGACACCGACCATGACACCGCAGCCGGTGCCGCAGAAGCGACAGGGCGCCTTGGACCATTTGATTTCCAGCGCCGCCACACCGCCGGGGACGGATTGGGCGGATGCCGGCATGGCGATGCCGGCCGTCGATGCCGCGATGGCAGCAGCTTGCGCCTTCAGCACATCACGCCGCGTCAGTTCTGCCGTCATCCGACATCTCCTTTTCTGCAACTGTCTGTTCGAAAACCATATGTGCGGCGATGACATCGTCCATCGCCGAAATTCCAATCAGTGTTTCGCCAAGAAAGCCGGAGCTTGGGCCTTCGATGACGATGACGATCTTGCCGCCGCCTGTGGCATGCACCTCGACGCCTTCGATCTCGGTAAGGGCTGCGGACATGCGCTCGATCGCTTCCGGTCGTGTGACGACCACTGCGCTTGATATGTGATGCTGCGGCTCACGCATGGGCGACCTCCATTGTGGTTGCCGTCATGGTGATGGACTGGGTGGGGCAGACAGAGATGCAGGCGCCGCAGCCGGTGCAGGGATCGGTGTCGAGCACAGGCACGAAAGGTCCGCCTAGCCGTGGCTTGAAACGGATCGCCGTCGTCGGACAGGCGTCGCGACATGCCTGGCAGTCAACGAAGTTTACGGCGAGACAGCTGTCTGCGATGGTGGCGTAGTGGGCAAAGGATGCGGCGGGTTCAGGCGGGAAAACCCGCTCGGGACATCGTTCCGAACATCTTCCGCAAAACGTGCATTCGCCAACGGTGAAATCGATAGTCGGAACGCCGCCCCGCACGGTGATTATGTTCGTTGGACAGATTTTTTCGCATTCGCCGCAGCCCGAGCAATGGCGCACGGATTCATCTGTAACACCAGGCGGATAATGGCTTCCGGCTTCGCGCAACGCGCCGGTCAAGAAAGCGCGGCGGGTGCTGGCGACCTTCCCCATAGCCGTCACTCCTCAGAATTCGGTCGGGCAGGTGTGATGTCATGCGGGCCGGGCGGACCGTAGACGATCTGGTAGGCCCAGACAACGAAGCCATAGCTTGCAACGGTACCAACGGCGACGACGGGCCAGATGCCAAAGGCGAGGACGACGAAAGCCAGCAACTCCCGGCGCCGCTTCCGGCGGAACGATATCTGCTCCAGAGTTGCTGTCGGTCCTGCCATATGCGTGTCCGATATCTCTCAAAGTTGCTATGCGGAACCGTATCAAGTCCCTGATCATAGCCAGGAATGCTGGCCGAATTCCTTGATAAAAATCAACTGTTCTGGATATTTGCTAAAATATTGTGCGCTGAGATTAAAAATAGACCAAACGCGAGGGCGATTTGTGGGCAGTGCTCCCATAAGGGAAGTCTTGCTCAATGCGCTCTATCCTGACCAGTCTCCGTTTCGCGTCTAAGCAACATGAGTTAGTCAGCGATGGGTAGTGTTCTCCAAAAATGATCTTTGATCAAGCAGAAGAGTGGTATTTGCGTCTATCCACCTATGCGTGAAATTTCTAGTTGTGTTTGTGTTGGCGCAATAACGCTCGTTCAAGTCGATCTAACTGGTGATGTCACGTTGTCTGCAGCTTGACGGTTGGTGGGTAATTGGGCGTCGATGGCCTCGACGACCATCAGTTACAAGAACCATCGCTTTCCACCGCATATCATCTCGCATGCGGCTTGGCTGTATTTCCGGCTCCCTTTTAGCCTGCGGCTGGTCGACGAAATGCTGTTGGAGCGTGGCATCGTCGTCTCTTATGAAACGATACGGCGATGGGGACGCAAAATCGGGGCAGCTTATGCCAAGCAGCTACGTCGAAAGAAGTCTTCGCGAAATGATATCTGGTACTTGGACGAGGTCGTGATTTCCATCGGCGGCCGCAAGCATTGGCTTTGGCGTGCCGTCGACCAAGATGGTTACGTTCTCGACGAGATCGTCCAGGCGCGTCGCGACACCAGAGCAGTCAGGCGATTGCTGGTCAGGCTGCTGAGGAAGCAAGGCCTGGCGCCGAAGCGGATCATCACCGACAAGCTGCGCTCATATGGAGCTGCAAGACGTGACGTAATGCCCGGCGTCGAACATCGATCGCACAAAGGGCTGAACTATCGCGCGGAGAATTCTCACATACCGCTTCGAAAACGGGAACGGATGATGCAGGGCTTCCGATCGGTCGGCGGCTTGCAACGTTTAATCCCGATCTATTCAGCAGTCAGAAATCTCTTCGTCCCGCCGCACCACAAACGTTCAGCCTTAGCCGCCTACATCATCGCACGATTGCTGCCTGCAGCCATCAGTGCGGACAGATCCTTGAAACCCTCAAGGGACAACACCGCCAAGCTCTGCAAATTACAGATCCGTGTCCTCGTACGACAATGCTTGCGGTCGGGATGGTTCCCGGCCGCGGTTCGGTCTTATCCGAAAGTAACGTTGAGGCTGATCGGAACGGCCGAAAGTGCCTTCGAGACGGGGCAGGCGGATTTCACATCTTCGGCAATGCGGACAAAGGTCGCTTCATCCGCTCCCGGGACCGATCCGCGCAGGTTGAGCTCGATGCCGGTAATCTCGAACCCGTCACCAACCTTATCGAGCGTAACCACCGCCTTGGTGTCGAGGCTGTCTGCGGTCAGGCCGGCCTCGCCAAGCGACTTGGAGAGCGCCATGGTGAAGCAGGCAGCGTGCGCTGCACCGATCAGTTCTTCCGGATTGGTGCCTGGTTCGCCCTCGAACCGTGTGTTGAAGCCGTAAGGCTGCGATTTCAGGGCGCCGCTTTCCGTCGAGACCTGTCCTTTGCCGTCTTTCAGTCCACCGACCCAGTGTGCAGAGCCATTCTTGTTGATCGCCATCGTGTGTCTCCTCGTCTTTTCGTTGTCATGGATCAACGGACTGTCGGTGCGCAACGTTCCGGGCAATCCGACAAAATCTCCATATCCGGGCATTGTCGATGACTGTAACTTTTTGATCTTTCGCGCGTTGGGCAGAGCGCCATTGCGAGAGGAGCAAAATGGAAAGACTGGTTCACACGATGATGGAAACGCTTGGACCTTTCGGTATCGCGCTTCTCATGTTTCTGGAAAACATCTTTCCGCCCATCCCGTCTGAACTGATCATGCCGCTTGCCGGCTACCTGGCGACGCGCGGCGACATGAACATTCTGGTCGTTATCGCCTCTGGCACGGCTGGCTCCCTGCTCGGGATTTTGCCCTGGTATTTCCTCGGCAGAAAGCTGGGACATGAAGGGGTCAAGAGGTTCGCCTCGCGCCACGGTCGATGGCTAACCATGTCGCCATCGGATGTCGATGCAGCGGCGGACCGCTTCAAGCGCCACGGCAAGGTTTCCGTCCTCGTCGGGCGGCTTATTCCGACCATTCGCACGTTGATATCCGTGCCTGCAGGTGTCGAGGCGATGTCGCTCGGACAATTCCTCACGCTGTCCGCCATCGGGACATTCATCTGGACCACGGCGCTTGCTCTGGCGGGATATATGCTGGGGCAGGCCTATGGTGTCGTCGCGGACTATGTCGATCCGGTTTCGACCGCAGTGCTTGCACTGCTCGTCGCCGTCTACATCTACCGGGTCGCAACCTACAGGGATGAGCGCGCATGAGTGATTGGACTACGGCCTTGGGCGTTCAGCTCGATTTCGTGCCCCATCTGGCCGCACTCATGTTCGCCTATGTCCTCGCCCTGCCGATCGGCTGGGATAGGGAGCGCAACGAGCGGAGTGCAGGATTGCGCACGTTTCCGCTCGTCGCAATAGCAGCCTGCGGTTTCATACAGGCCGCAGAAACCGTGACAGTAGGTAATCCCGAGGCAACGGCACGTGTGGTCGAGGGGTTAATCAATGGTGTCGGGTTTATTGGCGGCGGTGCCATTCTTGTTGGCAAGGCTAGCACACGTGGGACCGCGACAGCGGCAAGCCTTTGGGCTACGGGTGCGATCGGCGCCGCGGTCGGACTGGGTGCCTATGACACCGCCATCGTGCTTTCCATCGTCACCTTTGCCACGCTGAGAGTAATGTCGAATTTCAAATCGACCAAGAGTGAGGACGACGCTTCTTCCTGACGAGCCATATATCCGACTTTCCTGCCACGCCGTGTGCATGGGGAAAGCGGACAAGAAAAAGCCCGACGCCTGCGCCGGGCCCATTATGTGTCATCGCAATCTAGTGGCGATGTTCGGGCATTTGCTTGAGCTGATCTTTCGTCCAGGCTGTGACGGCGTGAACATCACCATCCTGGTCGCGCATGAATTCCAGATCGGTTAACGGAACGGCGACAGGCTTGGCACCAATGCCGAGAAATCCTCCGACATCGATGATTGCGGTACTGTCTTCACCAGATCCATGGATATGATCGACCTTGCCGACCTTATGATCATCAGCGCCGTAAATCGTCGCCCCCTCCAGAACCGCCGGCGTCAGTTCCGTCGTGTTCAGGCGAACATGATTGGTGTGGTCCATGATGTTTCCTCCTTGTGTTATCCGCAAGGGCCAAACCTCATGGACAAGCTTTTGTTCCGGTAGCTGTCTTCGGCGGAATGCCGGAAAACTGGGGGAAAAGGTCATACATGCCGCAACTCGTTGAGGCCGCGGTGAGCGGCGATCGCCCTGCGCATCGCGGGCATCGTGTCATTGCCTTCCCGAAACAGATTGATGACGATCGCGGCCGCCAGTTCAGCCTCGGGACTGTCCTTGGTGACATTGGCGACAGCCATCCACTCCGTAAAGGCGGTGCCGACGATATCGAGTTCGGTCGGTCCGAAAGTCGTTTCGAAAAAGTTTCTCATGTGATGCGCCTGTGGTGGTCGCGGCGGGATGAGTGCATCACGCGTCGTCATTCAAGATGAAGGATTTCGCCTTGGCGGGTTGCTGGCTTTTCGTCTCTTGCCGTTTCTCATCCGTCATCGGCGCTACTTTCAATCCCGCGTGAATTGCGGGACCGGCCTGATTGCAGATCGGAAATAGAGCTTCAACCCTCATCCTCGTCGTCCCAGTCGGAACGACCAAGAGGATCGGTGGCGCTATGAGCGTCGCGTTCCCACTGATGGGCGGCATGCTGCCAGTGTTCCTGATCGAGGCCCTGCGGGCGACCAGCCTGCTCCCATAGATCATAGGCCTTGCGGGCAATCCATTCGTCGCGCTCAGACATCGTTTCCTCCCGGATTTATAAGGCAGGAATCTGGGACGCTTCTGGCCGCAATCAATGTCCGATACCGTACGAAGGGGCCTGGTTCGACAAAGCCCATAAGCGGACATGGCGTCAAAACTTGGTGTTTTACGGACCCGTCGCAGGGGCGATCTGCATCTGCGCCGGCTGCAACCTGTCCGGCTCCGGTCCCCCTTGCATGTTCGCGGCAGCCGGCGAGGCAGCGCTCACCTGGTCCGTGCCAATCGGTTGCGGGCTCGTCGTGCCATCGGCGGCCGCGACACGCCAGACCGTGTTGCCTGCATCATCCGCCACGAGCAGCGAGCCGGTGCCATCGATGCCGAGGCCGACAGGGCGGCCATGAGCCTGGTCACCATTGATGAAGCCTGTGACGACGTCCTGTATCTTGCCTGACGGCTTGCCGTTCTCAAAGGGAATGTAGACGACCTTGTAGCCATTAAAGCTGTCGCGGTTCCAACTGCCACGGTTGCCGACAAATGCTCCGTTCGCATAGGCTTGCGGCATGGCTGAGCCTTCGGTGAAGGCCATGCCCAGCGCCGCCACATGGCTGGACAGCGCATAATCCGGCTTGATCGCCTTTTCGACCATGTCGGGTCGCGGCGGATAGACACGCGGATCGACGTGATCGCCGTAGTAGCTCCACGGCCAGCCATAAAAACCGCCATCCTTCACGGACGTCATGTAGTCAGGCACCAAGTTTGGACCGAGCTCGTCGCGCTCGTTGACCACGGTCCAGAGTTCGCCGGTTTGGGGATGGAATGTCAGTCCGTTCGGATTGCGCAGGCCTGAGGCAAACACACGTGCCGCCCCGGTCTGCCGGTCAACCTGCCAGATGGCGGCCCGGCCTTTTTCCGCTTCGAGACCGTTTTCGGCGATGTTCGAATTGGAACCCACAGAAACATAGAGCATGCGGCCATCCGGGCTCAGTGCCATATCCTTCGTCCAGTGATGGTTCAACGGACCGCCGGGAAGTGGCGTCAGCGTTCGTGGCGCTTCGCTGATCTGGTTCTGGCCGAGTTCATATGGATAGGTCAGAATGGCACTGGCGGACGCCACGTAGAGCGTGTTGTCGGCCCATGCCAGGCCAAACGGGGAATCGAGCCCCGTCAGAAGGTCATGACGCTCGTCCACTTGCCCATCGCGATTGGTGTCTCGCAGCAGGGTGATGAGATTGGTTTCCTTCTGCTCGCCGCCACCGCCGGAAGCCATCGCCATGATCCAGCCGCGGATGAAGTCCTTCGGACGACTGAGCGGCTTTCCCTCCGGCGCCTTCGACTGCACAACCAGCACATCGCCGTTCGGCAGCGTGTGAACCGTGCGTGGGTTTGCGAGGTCTTTGGCATAGGCTGTCACCTTGAGGCCTTCCGGTACGGTCGGCGTCTCGCCATCCTTCCAACCCACCACCTTGGCCACCTTGAGATCCGGCAGCAATTCCTGCTGCGGTTCCGGCAAGACCGGGTCGGGCCCGATCTGTTGGGACGTATCGAATGCCGCAGTCTGCGCCATCGTGGTGCCTGCGAGGCAGGCTGTCAAAGCAAGGGCGGACACGCCAGGAAAGAACGATTTCATCTTATACCCTCCAGGCCAGTCTTGCGTATTTTCTTGCCGACGTAACGGCAGCGAAAACGATAAGCACGAATGTTGCCGTCGAAATCGCCAGGCCGAACGGAATGACTGCCGTCCAGCCGTCACGGGCATGAACGAAGCTATTGACGAAGGCGAGCAACAGGATCGCGATATAAAGCAGGATTGCCATGAAGCCGGGGCGAAGTGGCCGTGTGCGCCGCCGTAGAATATCGACTACGCCTGCCAGCAAGCCGATGGCCCCAAACAGAAGTCCGGCAAACAGAAGCCATGAGGCGAAGGTCAACCAGATCAGGTTACCGCCGCTTTGCCAGTAAGCGATGTCTGCCGCCAGGGTGAGCGTGAAGCAGACGAAGGGGAAGGGGACGAAGAGCGACTGCAAAGGATATGCGGCGTAATCGCGGTTTGGTGAAGAAAGGACGGCCATCTGTCACTCCGGGGCACAGGTGAGCTTGTGCCAATCAACCGCATCACGGCGCGAATTGTTCCCGTATAGGTGCGGCCCGCGAACAACATCGGCTCAAAACACAGGTCGCTATGAACAGGCGGACATAAAATGACAGTCGCTTGGAACAATGAGGTTCTGCCACCGTTTCGCCACGAATGTACATGCAGAGGGGCGGTTCTGAATGACAGATGGCTGGGTGACAGGCCTATTCCAACCGAGACGGTCGAAGAGGCATTTGTCGCGGCTCTGTCCATGCCTCATCGCACTGCTCGTCCTCCCGCTCCCGTCCTGCTCCGGCAATCACTCCGCACTCGACCCCGCCGGCCCGGAGGCAGCAAACGTCGCGCAGCTTTTCTTCGTCATGCTGGCCGGTGGGGCAATCATCTGGCTTGGGCTTGTCGCCGCCCTTATCTACGCCGCGCGAAAAAAGCGGGAGCACAGCGAGGAAAGCGCCGGCCGTGTCATCCTTTGGGGCGGAGCAATCATCCCGACAATCATCCTTTGCGCGCTGCTCTCCTATGGCATGTGGCTCATGCCGGCGATCCGGCCATGGGTACCGGACGATCAGCAGGTGCGGCGTATCGAAGTGACCGGCGAACAGTTCTGGTGGCGGGTGCGCTATCTGGATGAGGCCGGCGGAGTGATGTTCGAGACGGCCAATGAGGTACGTATTCCGGTCGGTCAACCGGCGCATTTTTTGCTCAAGGCGGCGGACGTCATCCATTCCTTCTGGGTTCCTTCACTCGGCGGAAAGATGGACATGATCCCCGGTCGCACCAATCCGCTGACGCTCACCGCCGACAGGGAAGGGACCTATCGCGGCGTCTGCGCCGAATTCTGCGGTGAATCCCACGCACTGATGGCCTTTACCGTGCGCGCGGTGGCGCCCGATGAGCATGAGGCCTGGCTTGCCGAGCGAATGGCCTCCAACCCACATGATGCCGAAGGGCTTGAAGTTTTCCTCAACAATGGCTGCGGCGCCTGTCATGCGATCTCCGGCACGGCCGCCAGTGGCCGTATCGGGCCAGATCTCACCGCATTCGGGGAGCGCGAGACGCTCGCCGCCGGAACTTTGCCTCACACCGCCGAGGACATCGCCCGTTTCGTCTCCTATCCGGGCGTGATCAAGCCGGGCGTGAAGATGCCGCATTTCGGCATGCTTCCTGAAGACGACATCAAGACAATCGCGGCCTTCCTGAAGGAGCTCAAGTGATGGTGGAGCTCGGCAATTTTTCGCCCGAAGAGCGTTCGGCACAGGAAGAGCGGTTGCGCAAGGTGTGGAAGACACCAGGCGGCTGGCGTTACTGGACCTCTGTCAACAATAGCGAGATCGGCCTCTGGTACGGTGTCACCGCCTTTGCCTTCATGCTGTTTGCCGGACTGCTGGGCCTGCTGATGCGCGCCCAGCTCGCGGTGCCGAACAACGATCTGATTTCCGCAGAGCTGTTCAATCAGGCCTTCACCCTGCACGGCACGGTGATGATGTTCCTCTTCGCGGTGCCGATCTTCGAAGCGATCGCGATCTTCCTCCTGCCATCCATGCTGGGCGCGCGCGAACTGCCATTTCCGCGTCTTTCCGCCTTCGGCTACTGGAGCTTTCTGCTCGGCGGCATTTTTGTCTGTGGCTCGATCTTCTTCAATGCGGCACCCAATGCCGGCTGGTTCATGTATCCGCCGCTTGCCACCGACAAGGAATATGCCGGCATCGGTGCCGATATCTGGCTGCTCGGTCTGTCCTTCATCGAGGTGGCCTCGATCGCCGCCGCCGTCGAGATCATCGTCGGCATCATGAAATGCCGCGCGCCGGGCATGCGCATCAACATGATGCCGATGTTCGCCTGGTATCTTTTGATCGTAGCCGGGATGATCCTCTTCGCCTTCCCACCGCTGATTGCCGGCGACATCCTGTTTGAGATGGAGCGGATGTTCGACTGGCCGTTCTTCGACGTTTCGCGCGGCGGCGATCCGCTTTTGTGGCAGCACCTGTTCTGGATCTTTGGTCATCCAGAGGTTTACATCATCTTCCTTCCGGCGATCGCGCTGATGGCGATGATCGTGCCGACGTTTTCGCAGCGGCCGATCGTCGGCTATTCGTGGATCGTGCTGGCGGCGGTTGGCACAGGTTTCCTAAGCTTCGGCCTGTGGGTGCATCATATGTTCACCACAGGCCTACCGCAGATCTCACTAGCCTTCTTCTCTGCCGCATCCGAGGCGGTGGCTATCCCGACGGGGGTGCAGATTTTTGTCTTCATCGCCACCATGCTGGCGGGTCGGGTGATCTTCTCCGTACCGATGCTGTTCGGGGCAGGGGGGCTGGCGATCTTCACCATCGGTGGCCTGACTGGTGTGATGGTGGCGCTTGTCCCTTTCGACTGGCAGGCGCATGACACCTATTTCATCGTCGCACATCTGCATTACGTGATCATCGGCGGCGTGTTCTTCCCGAT
This sequence comes from Neorhizobium sp. UBA3556, assembly GCA_002376235.1. GTDB lineage: Bacteria > Pseudomonadota > Alphaproteobacteria > Rhizobiales > Rhizobiaceae > Neorhizobium. The sequence goes on from DFNX01000010.1 coordinate 413,037, forward strand.
CGTCGCTGGCATCTACTATTACTTTCCCTTCGTCACCGGCAAGAAACTCTCCGATGCATGGGGCAAGGTTGCCTTCTGGCTGATGTTCGTCGGCTTCAATGTCGGCTTTTTCCCGATGCATTTCTCCGGATTACGCGGCATGCCGCGCCGCGTTTTCACCTATCCGGAAGAATTCGGCTGGGACCTGTTTAACATGATCTCGACGATCGGCGCCTTTATCTTCGCTGCCGGGGTGATGACCTTCGTCATCGATATCTTCCGGCCGAAACCGGAGCCGAAGGAGCGCAATCTCAACCCTTGGAATTCCGGTACGCTGGAATGGACCAACGATCCCTCCGAGGACTGGGGCATGCGTTCGGTGCCGATCATCACCAGCCGCTATCCGCTCTGGGAACAGCCAAACCTCCAGGCCGATATCGAGGCGGGGCGCTACTACCTGCCTGATGCCAAGTCGGGCAAGCGCGAAACGCTCGTCACCTCCGTGCTCGATGCCGAGCCGATCCAATGCCTGCGCGTCGGTGGCGTCTCCCTGGTGCCGATGGTTGCCGCCCTGGCGCTCGGTGGCGTCTTCATCGCGCTGACCTTCCATTGGTGGATCCCGACCGTCATCTGCGCCATCATAACCTTTATCGCGATCATGGTCTGGCTATGGACGGGGACGGCACAGATCCCGGAAGCGGAAGAGGTGGATGTCGGCCTTGGACAGAAACTGCCTGTCTATGTGTCCGGCCCGGCCTCTGTCGGCTGGTGGGCAATGTTCATCACCATGGTCGGCGACGGCACAGCCTTTGCCAGCCTGATCTTCGGCTATTTCTTCTACTGGACGGTACATGACGATTTCACCGCCGGTGCGACAGGGCCTGGCGTGTTGTGGCCGATGGTGGCACTTATCCTCTTCGTTATCGCATGGCTCTTGACCATCGCGGCACGGGAATTGAACGAGAAGGGACCTGCCGGTTGCCGCATCGCGCTTGTTTCCGGCATCCTCGTCACCATCGCCGCCTGCCTTGCAGGACTTGCCGGTCCCTATTTCCACGGAATGGATCCGACCTCCAACGTCTACCCCGCCACCGTCTGGATCATCGCCATCTGGACGGTCGTCCATGGTGCGGTCGGTGTTATCATGCAGGCCTACTGCCTCGTCGGTAGCCTTACCGGGCGCGTGACGGCTGCCTATGATCAGGATATCCGCAATGTGACGCTCTACTGGCATTTCATGGCCTTTACCGCCGTCGTCACCTTCGCGGTGCTTGGCCTCTTTCCAATGGTGAGCGCATGAAGAGCGTCATCCCGCGCGAGGTGGAAAGCCTCTGGACCCTGTTTACCGCTCCGACCGTCTGGGCGGTGCATTTCGTCAGCTGTTATGCGGCTGTGGCCGTCTACTGCGCCAAGGCCGCATCGCTCGATTTCGGCTTCGACACGGTAAGACTTTTTCTGGCGGGATTTACCGTCGTCGCATTGGCCGTCATCGTGCTTTCCGCCTGGCTGGCCTGGCGGCAATGGGGCTTCGGGGTGCATGACCCGCCACATGACGAACCGACGAAAAAAGGCCGTACCCTGTTTCAAGGCTATGCGACGCTGCTCCTTTCGGGCCTCAGCTTTGTTGCCGTCATCTACGCCGCCATTCCGCTGATATTTATCGCGGAGTGCCAGCGATGAAGCGCGCTTCGCTCTATTCCGGTTTGATCCTGCTCGCGGCGCTCTGGGGGCTGTTGCTTCCTTTCGCTGATCGCGCCTCATTCACCATCCATATGATTGCCCATATGGGCGTTGTTGCGGGCGCGGCACCGCTGATCGCCATCGGCCTATCGGGAACGCGCCTGGATTTTCCGGCGCGCTGGCCATGGTTCTCGCCAATTGTTGCCTCGATCATCGAACTCGTCGCCGTCTGGATCTGGCATATCCCCACGCTTAGGGCATTTTCGGAAAGCTCTCCAACAATTGCGGCGATCGAGCAGATCACCTTTCTCTCGGCAGGGCTGGCACTCTGGCTCTCCTGTCTTGGCGGGCTTGAAGCGGGCAGGGACGGACGACGCATGGCCGGAGCCGTTGGCCTGCTGTTCACCTCCATGCACATGACGCTGCTCGGCGCGTTGCTGGCGCTGTCGCCGCGGGCACTTTACGGCGAGAGTGAGGTGAGCTGCTTCGGGATCCCGCTCAGCCCGGTCATCGATCAGCAGGCAGGCGGTGTCATCATGCTGCTGGTGGGCGCGGCGGTCTATCTTGCTGGTGGCGTTTCGCTTCTGGCCGCCACGCTTACTTCAGGCATTCCGCAAGCATCGCGCAGCAGGAGAGGCTGATGACCATTCGCTGGAAACACCTGATCGCCCTTGCCATCATCGCGCCTCTCCTCGGGCTCGCAGTCGGCTGGTCCGGCCTGATGAGCGTCCGCGCCTCGACCGGCCACTGGGCGGTTACCGACTGGTTCCTCCATTGGGTGATGCGCAACTCCGTCTCGGCCAGAGCGGTAGCAACCGGTGACGTGCCGCCACTCGACGATCCTGCGCTCGTATCGGGTGCCGCCGGCCATTTCGAGACCGGCTGTGCCATCTGTCACGGTTCGCCTGCCCAAGCGCGGCCGGATTCGGTGCTTGCCATGTTGCCCCCACCGCCGGACTTGAAGGCCGTCGTACCTGAATGGACGGATGCCGAACTGTTCGAGATCGTCAAGCACGGCGTTCGGTTCACCGGCATGCCGGCATGGCCCATTCAGTCGCGCGACGATGAGGTCTGGTCGATGGTGGCCTTTCTCAGAAAGCTGCCGGATATGGATGCACAGGCCTATATCCAGGCATCGGGCCTGCATGGGGTAGGTCATGCAGGCGAGGTCTCGCCTTTGCCGATCACCTGCGAAAGCTGTCATGCCGAAGCAAAGCTGAATGATGGCAGCTACATCCCGCGGCTTGCAGGGCAGTCTGAGGCCTATCTGCTGAAGTCGCTGAAGGCTTATTCGGACAGACAACGCCCAAGCGGCATCATGCAGGTGGCGGTCGGTACATTGTCCGTTGAGAGCCTGCCAGAACTGGCTGCCTACTATGCCAACCAGAAACCTGGTCCCCGGGCAGATGCAGCCCTTGATCCGGCTCTGGTAGAGGAAGGACGCCAGCTGGCGGAGAAAGGTCGCACTTCCGACAAGATTCCGGCTTGCCTGAGTTGCCACGACAAACAGGGCGGAAATCCGGCCTACCCAAAACTGTCCGGTCAAAATTCAGCTTATCTGCAAAATCAGTTGACGCTATTTCAATCCGGTGGGCGCGGTGGCTCTGAATACCACCACCTGATGACCGGGGCCGCCAAGGAACTCTCGGCCGATGATATTTCAGCTGTCGCAGCATACTTCAGCGCTAGATAATGCGACAGCTATGTAGCTAAATTGGAGACGGACTGGCGGTTGAGAGGTAGGAGGCTGCCCTACCTCTCAACATAGGATCAGCAGCGATCGACGTATCTGTTGCCGTTTCGATCGCGATAGTAGCAACGACCCGGCTGATCTGCGACGTTGCCGATCAATGCGCCGGATACGCCGCCGACAGCCGCGCCAACGGCTGCACCTCTGACATTGCCCGTGGCAACACCACCGATAACGGCACCACTCGCGGCACCGATGCCGGCGCCCCGTTCTGTCGAAGAGCACGCGGTCAAAGACAATGCCGCCAATAGCGGAATGATGATTTTATGCATTGAAGCCTCCTTATCTAACTAACGGCAAACGTCGCGAGGTGTCATGCGTTCCGATCATATTTAGCGGGAGAAGAAGTTGGACCTTGCAACATCGATCAGTTCGTCTCCACGACCGCTCATTACGGCCTTGGCGGCCCAAAGGCTCATGCCCATCACCTGCGCGGCCTTGATCTTCGGAGGAATGGATAGCTCTTGCGGATTTGTAACAACATCCAGAAGTGCCGGGCCTGGATGGCGTAAAACAGCTTCAATGCCGCGTTCCAGTTCAGCTGGCTCCTCTACACGCACCGCATGAATGCCGGCGGCACGCGCGACCGCTGCAAAGTCCGGGTTTTCGAGATCGGTCCCCGTTTCGATATAGCCGGCGGCCTTCATCTCCATGGCGACGAAACCCAGAGACGAGTTGTTGAAGATGATGACCTTTACGGGAAGATTTTCCTGTTTCAGCGTCAGAAAATCTCCCATCAGCATGGTGAAGCCGCCGTCGCCGGACATGCTGATGACCTGCCTGTCTTTATCGGCAGCCTGCGCTCCAATCGCTTGGGGCAGCGCGTTGGCCATAGAGCCATGAACAAGCGATCCGATCAGCCGTCGCTTCCCGTTCATCTTGAGATATCGTGCAGCCCACACCGTGGGTGTTCCGACGTCAAAGGTGAAGATCGCATCGTCCGATGCCTGTTCGCTGAGCAGTCTCGCAACATGCTGCGGGTGAATTGTCCCTCCGGCTTTGCCGGTCGCGAGGTCGTCCAGACCTTCACGGGCCTTCTCGTAAGCTGCCAGGCAACGATCGAGGTGTTTGGTGTCGGTCTGTTCTCGAAGCTTAGGGAGTATTGCGCTGAGCGTCGACTTGACATCACCGATGATCGCCAGGTCGAGCGGTGTTCGCCGGCCAAGGTTTTCGGGCCGGACGTCGATTTGCACGACCTTCGCATCGGTCGGATAGAACTGCCTGTAAGGGAAGTCGGTCCCGAGCATGATCAGCGTGTCGCATTCGAGCATCGACTTGTAACCGGACGAAAACCCGATCAGCCCTGTCATGCCCACGTCATACGGGTTCTCCCATTCGACATGCTCCTTGCCACCAAGCGCATGGACGATCGGTGCCTTGAGGCGAGAGGCTATTGCCACGACCTCGTCATGCGCGCCTTGGCAGCCACGACCGCACAGGAGAGTGATTTTTGAACTCTCACCAAGCATTTCTATCAGGGCGTCGACCTGATCATCAGCCGGGACTACGCTTGGCAAGGCCAATTTCAAGGCTGCCGGAGACGAGATTTTTGCGGAAAAATCGGCAAGGGCGATATCGCCGGGCATGACGATAACTGCAACACCGCGTTTGCCGACTGCGGCCCGAATTGCGGCCTCCATCACACCAGGCAATTGCTCGGGTTGGCTGACGAGCTCGCAATAATGGCTGCATTCCCGAAAGAGCTGATCCGGATGCGTTTCCTGGAAATAACCTCTGCCGATTTCCTCCGACGGTATCTGTGCTGCAATCGCCAGAACCGGGACACCTGACCGGTGGCAGTCAAACAACCCGTTGATCAGATGCAGGTTACCCGGACCACAACTCCCTGCGCAGACGGCGAGCTCACCGGTAATATGAGCTTCCGCGCCAGCGGCAAAGGCTGCAGTCTCTTCGTGGCGAGTATGAACCCACTCGATATCGCCTCGTTTGCGCAGGGATTCTGTCAGCCCGTTCAGGCTGTCGCCGACAACACCATAGATCCGCTTTACGCCGGCGGAGTGCAGGATCTCGGTCATCACGTCGGCGACTTTGGACTTCATTACGATACTCCTTTGAAAATGGGCTCACGGCGGCGTCACTAATCCAATTAGTCCCTGATGTGCCCATTCCAACCCTCACACTGGTGATGTCACGTTGTTCAGCAGCCTGTTAACGGTTGACGGATGGTTGGGCGAGGAGATGCTGTTGGAGCGTGGCATTGTCGTCTCTTATGAAACGATACGGCGATGGGGACGCAAAATCGGGGCAGCTTACGCCAAGCAGTTACGTCGAAAGAAGCCTTCGCGGAAAGATATCTGCCATCTGGACGAGGTCGTGATTTCCATCGGCGGTCGCAAGCATTGGCTTTGGCGAGCCGTTGACCAGGACGGATACGTTCTCGACGAGATCATCCAGACCCGCCGCGACACCAGAGCAGCCAGGCGATTGCTGGTCAGGCTGCTGAGGAAGCAAGGTTTGGCGCCGAAGCGCATCATCACCGACAACCAGCGCTCATACGATGCGGCAAAACGGGATGTGATGCCCGGCGCAACGGCCTGACGTCACAGACAAAAACATCGTTCGGTTGCTAAGAAAACAATGTGACATCGCCCCAGCGTGCTAATGTTGAGCCGCCATCCGATGTAGCTGCGCCGTCACCTTCGAAGTGTCATACGGCTTGGAGTAGAAGACGCTGCGGGGGGGCAACTCGTTCTCGGTGACCGTCACATGCCCCGAGACGATAATGATCTCGATTGGCGGCCAGCGGTCGCGCACCATGGCTGCCAACCTCATACCGTTCATGCTGCCCGGCATGTCGATGTCGGTGAACACGATGCGAATGTCCGTGCGCGCTTGCAGAATGTCTAGAGCTTCGTCGGCATTGCGCGCCAGGACAGCTTCGTAGCCGGCGTCCTCGACGAGGTCGAGTGCCATCATCAACAACAACGGCTCATCCTCTACGACGAGGACGGCAGGTTTTGATGGTTGCTTGTATGAGGCCATTCAGAGGTCTGCCTGTTGGAGTTGCAAAAGCGACGCCCACATCTGGGCTGAGAGGCCGGATGGTTCATAACGAATGTTGACGCCACCTGTTCCTGCCAAACCCATGCGAATGAGTTTTGATCCAAAGCCTTTTACCTCGGGTTCATCCACAGGTGGACCACCGGTCTCTTCCCAGAGGAAATGGAAGACTGACTGCTCGCCCTTGCCCTCGACATGCCAACGGATGTCGACCCTGCCTTCAGTATTCGAAAGGCTGCCATACTTTACAGCGTTGGTGGCAAGTTCGTGAAGAACCAGCGAGAGCGATAGAGTTCCTTTTGGGCCAAGCGTCACAGCTTCACCTGAGGCATCCACCTGGTCACGTACGGAAAGGCGGTCGAGGGTTCTATCCACCACATTGGCTACCGGCGCACTGCTCCAGTTGCGCTCCAGCAAGATTTCATGGGCGGAGCTGAGAGCATGAAGTCGCCGCTCGAAAGCCAGCACATGCTGCCTCTCCTTCACCGGTCGCAAGGTCTGTGCGGCTATCGCTTGCACCATAGCGAGCGTATTCTTGAGGCGATGGCCAAGTTCCCTTTGGAGAACCTGCTGTTCAGCCTCGGCGTGAACCCGGGCAATGGCTGCCTGGATGCGGTCACCGAAGCTCTTCAGGAACGCTAGTTCCTCACCGCTCCATGCGTAAGGGTGGTTGTGATGGACGAAAACGACGAGGCTGAAACGCCCGTGATCCATGATCGGGACATTGACCAGAACCCGAATATCGATACCGAGCAGCGCGTCTGCGTGATCACGCGTCCGTGGGTCCTGCGTCACATCTGGAATAACGACCGGTGTGCCGATCTTGAGGTCATTGATGAACGAGCCATAGTCACGGAAATGATGCAGGCCTGCGACGGAGACGATACCCGGTGCTGTCCATTCCGGTTGCATGATAACGGTTTCATCCGCGAGATTGACGATACCGAACCCCGCTCTGGTCGCGTCGAGCGCTTTGGCCATCAAGTCGGCTGCCGCCATCGCCATGGACTCTGTATCCGTCAGGTGTGTGAGCCGATCGCCGAGATCTAGCAAGGCCTGAACACGTGCCGCTGCGCGCTTGCTAACCGTGATATCCTTGACTGCGCCCATCATGCGGATGGGCTTGCCTGTTTCATCGCGTACAAAGTTTGCGGTTCGCGAAAGCCAACGAATTCCGGCAGTTGTGTTGATGCGGTATTCGACATCAAGGGCCGAGCTTCCGTCCGATCTGGTGGCGTCGTTCGATTGCCGACCCTGATCGCTCGGTACAATCATGTCCTCGAATTTCTTGGCGGGATAGGACGAGGCCGCCGGCACGTGGAAGATACGACAGAACGCGGAGGAGGGTTTCACAAGTCCGGTCGCAATCTCCAGCTCGAACGTGCCAATACCCCCCGCCTCCTGGGCGGCCATTGTATCATTGGCCGTCGCACGCATGTTGGCGGTAAGGTTCTTTTGGCGGCGGAACAGATCATCCTTCCGTTGCGACAGCTTGCGGGCTTCGAATAGGGCAATCACCTGGCCGGCCAGCGCCTTCAACCCTTCCCGCTGATCACGGTCGAGACCTTCGGGGCGAGGCTTGCTATCAATGACGCAAAGGCTTCCGATTGGGATATTGTCGGGCGTAATCAATGGCGCGCCGGCATAGAACCGTATGAACGGCTCGCCGGTCACAAGCGTATTGTCACGAGTGCGGGCGTCAAGCGTGAGGTCGGGAATAACGAGCAACTCCGGACTCGATAGCGCGTGGCGACATACCGACTGCGAAATCGGGGTCTCGCAGGGCTCGAAGCCGACTCTCGCCTTGAACCACTGCCGCTGCTCTTCCACGAGACTGATCAGCGCAACCGGTGTCTTGCAGAGCGCGGTGGCGATCTGAACGATACCATCGAACTCGGGCTCTGCGGGGGAATTGATGATGTCGTAAGCTTCAAGCGCCTCGAGGCGATCAAGCAGGGCGGTTTGTTCGTGGTGGTCGGAACTGCGCAAGGAAGGGTCTCGAAGATTGGCCAATGCGAGCAACATAGGGCAATCCTAGTATTTGTCATTGTTCCAATCGGCTTATGAAGATGAAGAATCCATTATTGTTCGGGATATTCCAGCCTTCGCACATCGTATCCAAGCTCGCTTGCCTTCCGGATCATTGTTTTGAGTTTAGCGTTTGAGGGAACGGTGCGTGCATAGATCCACAGATTGGTCATGTCGGGATCGGCGCTGATGAACCAAGTCTTATCCGGTGATTTGTAAAGGACCCAATAGTTGAAGGTGATCAGCAAGGGATAGCGAACACGCATTTTCGCCTTGTCGCCGTCGAAGTCGATTATGCGTCCTGTTCCACGAACAGTCTTCAATCGACCCTCCGGATTGCCGACACGACATCCGTCTTCGACAAGCACTTCATCCGGTGATTTGCCGCGGCGATAGGATGAGTAGCCGGCGACGCAGCCATCGGTCAGCCACATCGGTCGGCGACCGATCTCAAGCCATGTCCCGCGATAGTGGTCAGCGCCAACCGCGACCACATCGGGCTCGGCTGCCGCGGTGGTGTGCGGTAGAATTGTTCCGGCGAGCGAGAGAGCGCCGACGAGGCATTTCCAGAAATCCTGCATGTCATCCTCCAGTGTATTGGCTAGTATTTCTCCCTGGTGGCGGGTTCCGCGTCTGTCGCCACGCCCGTGTATCTCATGGCGATGAGTGCCATCAGGCATGCGACCGCAAAGATGTTGAGATCGAGAAGCACGGCAAGATCGGCATCACTCCAGGCGTGGAATGGCGGTCCGCCAGTCTGGCGCGATAGAAGGAAAATGGCGAAGACGAGGGCGGCCAGGCTGCGTTGAATCCATTTCTCCTCCCTTCGGAAAGAGACTGCCGCAAGCATGATACAGGCGCCGAAGAATAATTCTGTACCGGAGCTTTGGCCGAACAGGCGTGTCTCGAACAGGGTGTCGAGTGCCCCCACGATGGGAAGCGAAATCCGCGCGATGACAGGCGAATGACGGGCTATGAACGGGATCGCCAGGAAGACCGGAGCCGCCAGCACCGAACCGAGCGACGCGACGACGCCGTCGCCGACCAAATACCAGACATAGACCGGATAAAATGGCTTGTTGAGACATATAACCCAGGCGATCGTAACCGTCGCCTGGGTAAGGGGATCGAGGGAAACCCGATGCGTGTTCATGGCCTTGCCGGTTTCATGAGGTAGTGGCCTACACCCCAGACGTCTCCGTTATCGTGGCCGAAAAGCCCGGCGGTTGCGAGGAAGAAAAGTCGCCAGCGGCGTAGCCAGAGCGACGCATCCTTGCCGTAAACCTCGGCAAATATGGGCTGGATACGATCGATTTCGCGATCAAAATTGGCGAGCCAGTCGAGTGCCGTGCGACGATAATGGGTTCCGGACCATCGCCATTCCTCCTCGACCGCGAAGAGATCCGGGAAACGATGAGGCAGATCATGGGCCGGCATGATGCCGCCGGTGAAGAAATGATGGGCGATCCAGTCGGACGGATCATCATGATCGAAGCGATAAGAGCGGTCCTTGTGGGTGAATACATGCAGGAAAAGCCGGCCTTCCGGCTTCACCCAGTCGCATGCACGCTCGAAAAGCTTCCGCCAGTTGGACATGTGCTCGAACATTTCGATCGAGACGACACGATCGAAGCGTTGGTCGATCGAAAAATCATTCATGTCTGCTGTTACCACCGCCAGGTTGGTAAGCCCGCGCTGATTGGCCGTCGCCAGGATGAAAGCGCGCTGCGAGGAGGAGTTGGAGACAGAGACGATACGTGAATTCGGGAATTGCGCCGCCATATAAAGCGAAAACGATCCCCAGCCGCAGCCGAGCTCCAGGATTGTCATGCCATCCTCTATCGCGGCATGCTTGACCGTTTCGGCAAGGGCATGAACCTCAGCTTCCTTCAGTGTCGTATCCTCATTCGGATAAAGGCAGCAGGAGTATTTTCGGGCCGGCCCCAGGACCCGCGAAAAGAAAGCCGCAGGTACTTCATAATGCTGGCGATTGGCCTCATCCGCATGGACCGCCACCGGGTATTGGTTCATGGCGTCGACAAAAAGATTTTCTTGGGTTGCTGCCGTGGCGGCGAGTCGGCGTTTGGTGCGGCCGCAAAGGAAGTCGATACCCGCGAGCGTCATGCCGTCGGTCAGAGGCGCGCGTTCGGCGGTGTTGATAGCGAAGGCCAGCATGTTCATTTCAACTCTCCTTCAGGGGGTATCTTGCCTTCTGGGGCCGGGGAAAAAAGCATTCACGCGCCGCTGCAGGGCACGAAATTTCTCGCCGCGCGAACGCAGCATATGATCTTCGAGCGGAGGGATGCCGGAGACATGCACCAGCAGCCAGTACATGAGGAGCGGAGCCAATAACGACAGCCAACTCGCAATGGATGACGACGCGGCAAACAGAAACCAGCAACACCAGAACATCCACTCGAAGAAGTAGTTCGGATGGCGCGAATACCGCCAGAGGCCCGTCTCGCAGACCTCTGCCTTTGCTTGCGGCGTCTTTCGAAAACGGCTGAGTTGCAGGTCCGATATTGCTTCGCCTGCGAGCGCCAAGACGGCGATGACGATGCCGGCCAGGTCGAGGATGCGAGGGAAGGGCGCTTCGTTCGTGGCTGCCATATAGACTGCCAGAACAAGGATGAAGGCGGCGAGTGCCTGGATCTGCAGAAAGACGAAGAGCCGCCAAGAGGCGCTTTCGCCCCATTCCTCGATGAATTTCCCATAACGGGGATCCTCGCCTGCTCCCCTGGTTCGAGACCCGATGTGGCTACCCAACCTGAGCGCCCAGGCGGCCACGATAACCAGAATAGCGACGCGCCGGTCGAAATCTCCATGGGCAAAGAGCGCTGCGATGATCCCACCGACGCCGACGGCAAATGACCAGATCGTGTCGATCCATCCGCTCAGGCCGGTCACGCGCTGGATAGCCCAAGCGCCGGCCATGGCCAATGACAGCCAGAATGCGATAACGATCAGCAGAAGCATGTCCATGGGCGCCTCCAAGGCGAGGTCTCGATGCCTTCCTCAAGATCTACGGAGAAAAAGCCCATCCAGTTTCGTGCCGATCAGAAAAAAATCGAAAATTTGTTCTCTTCCACGAAACTGAAAGCCCGAAGCGCTCGTAACCTCTTGCAGATGCATCGACGCAATCCTCGCAACTGTTGGAGGGAGATGGCATGAGCTGGTCAGACGAGGTCACCGGAACGCAACTTGATCTTTCACAGGCGCCCACGGAATTCGGCTGGGCAGGCACCATGCTTGAGAAGTTTCTGGCGGGCGTGAGCTACGGCCATATCAAGATCGTGCTTCCATCCGGCCAGGTCATCAACAAGCAAGGGGCTCACTCCGGTCCCGAGGCGATCATCCTGATCCGGAATTGGCGGATGCTGCGCCGGGTGATTGCAGCAGGCGATATCGGATTTGCGGAAGGCTTCATCGAGGGTGACTGGACAACGCCCGATCTGACGGCGGTCATTCGTTTTGCGGCCAGGAATGGCAAGGCACTGGCGCCGGCGATAGAAGGCGGCTTGCTTATGCGTGTCGTCAACCGCATGAAGCATCTGTTTCGCGCCAATACGAGGCGTGGCAGCCGCAAGAATATCGAAGCGCATTATGACCTCGGCAATAACTTCTATGCGCTGTGGCTCGATCCCTCGATGCTCTATTCTTCGGCGGTCTTCGACGAGACGACGCGAACGCTGGAGGATGCGCAGAGCAGAAAGTTGGACCGCATCGCCGAGAAACTCGGGCTTGCGGGCGGAGAGAGCGTTCTCGAGATCGGCTGCGGCTGGGGCGCACTTGCCACGTATCTGGCGAAGGTGAACCGCTCAAAGGTGACGGGTATCACCTTGTCGCCCGCGCAGCTTTCCTGGGCGAACGGCGTTGTCGAGCAATCTGGTCTATCAAGCGACGTCACGCTTCGTCTTCAGGATTATCGCGACACCGATGGGCAGTTCGACCGTATCGTTTCCATCGAAATGTTCGAGGCCGTTGGCGAGGCCTATTGGCCCAGCTATTTCGATAGTTTGAAACGTTGCCTGAAGCCCGGTGGTCGCGCGGTTCTGCAGATCATCTCGATAGAAGAAGAGCGGTTCAGGACGTATCGGGGGAGCACCGATTTTATCCAGCAATACGTGTTCCCCGGCGGTTTCCTGCCATCGGACAATGCCTTGTCGGCATCTGTCGCTCGGTCAGGTCTGGCTGTGCGCGAGATCGAGCATTTCGGGGCTTCCTATGCAAGGACGCTGGCGGAATGGCGAATTCGTTTCGAAGAGCACTGGCCACAGATCGCCGCACAGGGTTTCGACGAGCGTTTCCGGCGTCTGTGGCTCTACTACCTTTGTTACTGCGAGGCAGGGTTCGAGGAAGGGACGATCAATGTCGGGCTCTACACGATCGCGCATGCACCGATGCCGGGACAAGGAGGCCTGTCGTGAAAAAAATGAGCGTTGTGATGGTCGGTGCTTGCCTCATATGGGGAACGGCCGCCCATGCCGCCGACATCGATGGCCAATGGGCCCGCGGCGATGGAAACGCCAAGGTGACGATCGCGCCATGCGGATCCGATATCTGCGCGATCAACACCTGGATCAAGCCGGGCACGCCAAAGGAGAAGGAAGGCGACAAGCTGGTGATGAGCATCAAGCCCGATGGTGACGGCATCTATTCCGGTAGCGCTTTCGACCCGCAGCGAGACCTGACCTACCGGATCACGGTGACGGTCAAGGGAGACAGGATGACGACGAAGGGCTGTATCGTTGCCGGTCTGTTGTGCAAGGGCATTGACTGGACCCGGATCGATTGAGTGCACCTCAAGAGGAAATACCGATGAAGAGGTATCTTGTCGCCTACCTGGTAACGTTGATCGCGATGATCTCGATCGATGCCGTATGGTTGAGCACCATGGCCGATCGCCTCTACCGCCCGGTGATGGGCGACATGCTGGCACCGGAATTCCGGTTGTTCCCGGCAATCGTCTTCTATCTGATCTATCCCGCTGGACTGGTGTATCTGGCAGTTCGGCCCGCGTTCAGGGAAGGAGCGCTCTCGGCTGCAATCCTCTCCGGTGCAGTTCTGGGATTCACCGCTTACGCCACTTATGACCTGACCAATCAGGCAACATTGATACGCTGGTCGACGGCATTGACGATCGCGGATCTTTGCTGGGGTACGTTTCTCTCTGCCATCGCGAGTGGTGCCGGTTACTGGATAACCGCGCGCCTATTTGGCGGCTCGACCTCGGGAGGGCACGGGTTGTGATCGGATTGCCTCATCACGATGCTTCCTTGGGAATGCCGGGCGGGATCCTTGCCGACAACAGTTTCTCCGGGCACACCTTGTTTTTTAGAATTGCCGATCTCTATAGGTTGAGGTCTTCAAGGTTATTTCGAATGCAAAATAGTGAGATGGCTGGCCTGATCAATCGCGTCGCAATCGGTGATCGTCAGGCGTTCACCGATCTCTATCGCGTAACGAGCCCGAAACTCTTTGCGATCTGTCTGCGGATACTGAAAGACCGGGGAGAGGCCGAAGAAGCGCTTCAGGAAGTTTATATCAAGGTGTGGCAGAAGGCTAAGTCTTTTGCGATCGGCTCTGGAGTGCCGACAACCTGGCTCGCGACAATAGCGCGGAACCATGCGATCGATATCATTCGTGCGCGAAAACCCGTCAATGACGATATCGACGAGGTTTTCGATCTGGCCGACGAAACGATGCCCAATCCCGAGCAGTCTGTTGCAATGGCAGACGACGGGCGCCGTATCGATGCCTGCATGGGGGAACTCGATCAAGTACATGCACAATCCGTCCGGCGAGCCTATGTCGAGGGACTGACTTATGCCGAGCTGGCAGAAGATTTGCGGGTGCCGCTGAATACCGTCAGGACCTGGTTGCGGCGCAGCCTGCTGAAACTGCGGGAGTGCATGCAGCGATGACCACGGAACCGCGCGACAGAAATCCGCCAGATGGAGGCAGGCCTGAGAATGACGAAATTCTGGCCGGTGAATATGTGCTTGGCGTTCTGTCTCTCGAGGCTCGCCATCGGATAGAGGCCCGGATGGCCACCGACCAGTCATTCGCGCGGTTGGTGGCGCGATGGCAGTCGAACATGGCCTCTTTCAACCGTGATTATCAGGAACAGCAGCCATCCATCGCTGTTTTCCAAGCGATAGAAAGACGCCTGTTTGCAGAAAACCGGAAGGTCGAGGTGAAACATGGCCTGTGGGACGCAGTCGGCTTCTGGCGCGGCCTGTCGTTCGCGACGTCCGCGATAGCGGCAGTCGCGGTGGTCTATATCGCGACTGTGCAACTCACGCCGCCCGCCACCAACAACATCGTTGCGGAACTCAGCGCGCCGAATGATCCGGTCGCGCTTCGGGTCTCTTTCAACCCGGCCGATGGTCGTCTGCGCATCATTCCGGTTGCTGACCAAAGCACTGAGAAATCCCTGCAGCTCTGGCTCGTACCGGGAAGCGGCAATCCAACCTCGATCGGCGTCTTCGAGCCGGGAAGGGATGGGGAGCTGCTGATACCGGCAGAATTGCGGTCCCGGATCGGGCAAGGCGCAACGCTTGCCGTCAGTGTCGAACCGTTCGGAGGTTCGCCGACCGGCCTGCCGACAGGGCCGGTGATCGCAAGCGGCTCGGCCCGCAATCTGTAGATCCTGTGATCAAGAGCGGCGAGGAGGCCACAATCCGAAGTTCCGGAATATTCTTCATGTCCGTGCTGATCTGGTGTTCTGCGAGTTTCGGATCGGCTGCGGCACGCGATGCCGCAGCTCAGCCGGTCTTGACCGATGTCGGCGGTTATCGGCTCAACAGCGTTCTCATAGAAGCGGGGGCCGATAAGGATCTTCCGCCGATCGTCTTCATCCACGGTGCCAGCACAAGCCTTTATGATCCGATGCTGTCTTTCCGCGAAAAGCTGGAAGGCAGAGGCACGCTCCTCTTCGTGGACAGGCCGGGTCATGGCCGATCGGATGCCGGTGGGCGCGGGAACGTGCTTCCCGACGGACAGGCTGATGCGATTTCGACCTTGATGGAGAAACGGGGTATAGGCAGGGCCATCATCGTTGGACATTCATTCGGTGGTGCAATTGCCGCTGCATTGGCGCTCCGGCATCCAGACAAGGTACGCGGTCTCGTTTTCCTTTCCCCAGCCGTTTATCCCTGGTCCAGCGGCGTCGCTTGGTATTACGATGCTGCGAGCGCTCCGGTGGCCGGGGCGCTGTTCAGCACATTTATCGTTCCACCTTTGGGCTTTCTGGCAATCAACCGAGCCACTAAGGCGGTTTTCGCTCCAAATGAACCACCCGCCGGTTATCTCCAAAAGACGAAGGCGCTGCAGGCAATTCGCCCTGAGGCTTTCCGGCATAACGCAAGGGAAATCGCGGCTCTCAGCGACTGGGCCAAGGTCGCTGCCAAGCAATATCGGCATATCGAGGCGCCGACGATCATCATAACCGGCGACACCGACAAAATCGTTTCACCGGACATTCATGCCCGGCATCTGGCGCGCGATATTCCCGGCGCCAGACTGATTGTCGTCCACAACCTCGGACACAAGTCCGACTACATTGCCAGTGATCTGGCGGTTGCCGCCATCGAGCGCGTCGCAGGTCGCAAGGTGGATCTTCTCGGCATGGCTCGCGCAGTCGAGAAGAGGATTGCGAATGACCGCAGCGACTAGCGTCTGTCGTCAGCGGATGGCGACTGCGTTGTCGATCTTTTATGCCGTGGCCGGGATATTGCATCTGACACTGCCGCAGCCCTTTCTCGTGATCACCCCCGCATGGGTTCCTCATCCTGAAACCATCATCTTTCTGACAGGGCTTTGCGAGATTGCCGGCGCTATCGGCCTTTGGATGCCAGGACTGAAGCGGTTTGCTGCGGTAGCGCTGGCTCTTTATGCATTTTGCGTTTTCCCGGCCAATATCAAGCATGCATTGGACAGTTTGGGGACTGGTGATCCGTCCCTCTGGCAATGGACCTATCATCTCGTTCGCGTGCCGCTTCAGCCTGTCATCGTCTGGGCAGCCCTTTTCGCTGGAGGGATCGTGACATGGCCCTTTCGATCAGGAGATGTGAAGCAAGCTCGAGACTTCAAATAAATCCGTCCCGACCTGCGCTGGCTGAAACTATTTTTCTGCAGTCCTCGTCTCTTGTCCTGTCCCGCATAGGGGAGCCGAGCTTTAGGAGGCACGCACCGTGCCTGGGCAGTCGGCAGGAGGAGAATATCATGTCTCGCAATGCAATCCGTCTCACAGCAGGTATCGCCGTGCTCTCGATCGCAGCCGGCAGCGCATTTGCCGCAAATCCGCAGGTCGGCGGCGCCGCTATGTATGAAGACAAAAACATCGTCGAAAATGCCGTGAACTCGAAAGATCACACAACCCTGGTCGCCGCGGTCAAGGCCGCCGGCCTCGTCGAAACGCTGGAAGGCAACGGACCGTTCACCGTGTTCGCGCCGACCAACGAAGCCTTCGCAGCCCTTCCGAAAGGCACGGTCGACAACCTTCTGAAGCCCGAAAACAAGGCCCAGCTTACCAAGGTCCTCACCTGTCATGTCGTTGCCGCCGACGCCATGTCCAAGACCATCGAAAAGATGATCAAGGACGACAAGGGCACGCACGACGTCAAGACTGTCGGTGGCTGCATCCTGAAGGCGAAGGAGAGCATGGGCAAGATCACGCTGACCGACGAAACCGGCGGCGTGGCCCATGTGACCATCGCCGACGTCAAGCAGTCCAACGGCGTGATCCATGTGATCGACAAGGTTCTTCTGCCGAAGATGTAGTTCGTTCTAACCCATACGGGAGTGCCGGTTGCCGACCGGCTCTCCTGTGCTGTTCTGGTTTCGAAAAATTATTTAAAGTAATTGCTTAGGGAGCTGTGAGATCACATGAAATTCAACATATTCATACTTTTTAGCCAGGTCGTCGGTTAGCATCTCATCAAGACGATGGGGCACGTTTATGAACCGTCCTCATAAATCTATCTGTAGCAATGCCCGTTAGATAAAAGGTCTTTCATCCGGTAGGAGTGGATGAACTTAAAAGTCGCGATACTTTCCTAAGCGAAGCTGACCAAACCGCATAGCCCGCTGCATTCATGTGAACCAGATCGGGCAGATAGTATCGGAACATTGGCAAGCCATTCTCTCCGATCAAACCGGCGCCCGCCTCAATCCACGAAGTGTCGTCGCGACTGCTGCACCATTCGTGTGCCAGCCGGTTGAACAGATCGAACTCGTCTCGGTAGATCCACCGTGCCGGGCTGTGCTTGATCGACAGGACAAAAACCTCGCACTGCGGCATTGCCTGGAAGATCCGCTCCCGCAGATCCTTCAAATGACCGAGTGTTGTTCGGGCGGTAAGGCCATCGCTCGCAATGTCGTTCTCACCGAAATAAAGGGCTATTCTGCGCGGATTGAGGGGCGTGAGAAGCTGATCCATGTAGTGGATGCCTGAAAGAAATGTACCTCCTCCAAACCCGAGATTGACGACGTCCAGCGAACCCAGATCTTCGGTAATGGAGTTCCAGATGCGAAATGAGGAAGAGCCATAAAAGGCGATGGGATTGGCAGGAAGGCCTATACGCTCAAGTCGCGCCAGTACCGTGATGATATCGTTTTCGTGACGGGCTGTGCCGATACTGGCTGGAAAATCGTACATATCTATCCTCAGACACATGGGTGGAAGCGTTTCGCCGCCGAGTTCCCGGCCGCTGCGCCGGATCTATGAAAGCGAGTGGCGCATTACATCGAGCGCACCACGGATCAGAACGTCATCGGCGCCAAGGGTAATTTTGAGGTCGAATACTCTCGCCGCAATCACATAAAGCTCGTTCAAGCCGTCGTTCCCGACGATGGTGGCCTCGTCACCTTCCGAATACCAGCCGGCCTCGCGCGCCTGCCTGAATTCCTGGCCGATTAGCAGGCCGTGGACATAGGATCGCAACTGATCCGCCGTAAGCTTTCCCGCCAATCCACCTGTCCGCGCCGAAAACAACAGAGAGAGCATCGCCGCGGAGATCTTCGCCTCTTCAAGCCCCTGGAGATAGGCTTCCGGATCATCCACCGGTGGCTGCGTTGCACCGCGGGCGATGAAGGAATTGTTCAGGAGCAGCGCAAAGATTTCACCGGTCACAAAGGTTTGAAAGCTATCTATGCGGCCGGTTTTCACCTTGGCCCACTTGCTGTGGGTCCCGGGGATGATGATTGTTGCGTCGTCAGCCAGCCCGTGGCCGGCAACCTGGATCTCCTCGCCGCGCATGACGTCGGGGAAGGGCCGGCGTGAGGCATCCGCCAGGCCCGGCAGAAACACAAGCTCAGATCCGTTCGGCAAGGATTTTCGCAAGCTGCCCGCGGCAAGCTCAGCCGCACCTGCAGGGCAGGCCACATAGGGAACTTCGATCCAGCCGTTGCGGCTGGTAATCATCCCGAGTGCTGCAATGGGCAAGGCTCCGTGGATGGAAAACCATGGCGCAAGCGTCGCCATCAGCACCTCTTCATGGTCGCCCTTGTTGAGGCTCGATATGCCTTGTGGCGTCTCGATGTTCTCCATCTCGTTGCCGCTGCGGTCCACCAGCGTTGCCCGCAAGGATGTAGTTCCCCAGTCGACAACGATCGCCGCTGTTGCTGCTGCCATGTCGTGAGCCTCCTCCGCTCATTTCATCTGGGGGCTTGTCATAGGGCGCAAGCATATGTAGTGTCAATTAGTGAATTCATGGTTTCATATAGTGATACTTCATTGGGAGGTGAAGAAATGGCAACTGGTCTGAAGGGCATCTTGCCTGTTCTGCCGACGCCCTTTTTGGCGGATGGCGGTGTTGATGAGGCGGGAATGTCGCGACTGGTGCGGTTCGCCCTCGATCAGGGCGTGGATGGTGTCGTATTCCCTGGTTTCGCCAGTGAGGTGGAAAATCTCACGACAGAAGAGCGTGCCAAACTCTTGAAGATCGTTGTTGCCAGCGTGGCGGGTCGGGTGCCTGTGGTTGCCGGTGCAAGCGCCGCTGATTGGCGCGACGTGGTAGAGCATGGCCGGATCGCAGCGGATCTCGGTATTCGTCATCTGATGGTGCAGCCGCCGAAGTCGGTAGGCACCGATGCAGCTGCCCTTATCGAATTTCTTGGCAAGGTGGTCGAGGCTCTGCCGGAGGTGGAGATCATCCTCCAGAATGCGCCGGCCCCTCGCGGTTCAGATCTGACGCCGCAGGCGATCGTCGAGATCATCCGCGCCTTGCCGCGTGTTGCCTATGTCAAGGAAGAGACCTTGCCTGCCGGGCCGGCCATCAGCCACATCATCAGTCATGCGCCGGAAAGTCTGAAAGGTGTGATTGGCGGCGGTGGCGCGCGGTATATTCTCGACGAATATGCGCGTGGTGCGACCGCCGCGATGCCTGCTCTGGAGATCGCCGGCGAACATGTGGCGATTGACCGGGCACTTAGCGCCGGCAAACGCGATGAGGCACGCCAAATCTATGTTCGCACCCTGCCGCTACTCGTCCTGCAGGCGGTCTATCGCATGCGGCTGACCAAGCATGTGCTGGCGCGCCGGGGGGTGATCGAGGGCGTCGGTGTACGCGCCCCGACACCGGATCTCGATGCTGCGGCCATTGCTGACATCGATGCAAACCTGGTTGAACTCGGCCTTCTGGCTCCGGAGGCTGCATGAACAGCCCCATCGCAACCATTGAGGTTTTTACTCTCACCCAGCCGCGCAAGGTGCCTTATCTCGGCGCATTGCGGGAAGGAGAGGTAGTTAATCCGAACGGGTATATCGTTCGCAAGGGTAACCGCACGGTTTATCCAACCTTCGACCGCAGCGTTCTCGTCCGTATGACGACGCAGGCTGGTACGGTTGGCTGGGGTGAAACCTATGGCATCGTCGCGCCCGGTGCAGTTGCCGCTCTGATCAACGATCTTCTCGCCGGCTTCGTTATCGGTCGCGTCGCATCGGACCCGTCCGCTATCTATGACGATCTCTACGACATGATGCGGGTGCGCGGTTATACCGGCGGCTTTTATGTTGATGCGCTGGCTGCCCTCGATATCGCGCTGTGGGATATTGCCGGCCAGGAAGCGGGCAAGTCCGTGCGCGACCTCCTGGGCGGCGGGGTCGAAAATTTTCCGGCCTATGTGTCGGGTCTGCCGGAAAAGACGCTGCAGGCGCGTGGAGAGTTGGCAAAATACTGGCAGGATCGCGGGTTTGACGCCTTCAAGTTCGCAACGCCGGTGGCCGATGACGGCCCGGCAGCCGAAATGGAAAACCTGCGCAAGGTTTTGGGGCCTGGCGCAAAAATCGCTGCCGACATGCATTGGAACCAAACGCCTGAACGGGCGCTGGAGCTGATTGCCGAAATGGCGCCGTTCGATCCGTGGTTTGCCGAGGCGCCGGTCTGGACAGAAGATATCGCCGGACTCGAAAAGGTATCCAAAGGCACCGATATTCCGATCGCAGTCGGCGAGGAATGGCGCACCCATTGGGACATGCGCGCCCGTATCGAGCGTTGCCGCATTGCTATCGTGCAGCCGGAAATGGGTCACAAGGGCATTACCAATTTCATCCGCATCGGTGGACTTGCCACTGAGCACGGTATCGACGTGATCCCGCATGCCACGGTCGGTGCGGGTATATTTCTCGCCGCGAGCCTGCAGGCATCATCGACACTGCCGACGCTCAAGGGGCACGAATTCCAGCATTCGATCTTCGAACCGAACCGTCGCCTTCTTTCCGGTGACATGGATTGCCGCGAAGGTCTCTATCATCTGCCATCCGGGGCCGGGCTCGGGGTGAGGCCATCGGAGGTGGCGCTAGGTCTGCTTGAACGTATCTGAACTGGTTCTTTGGAGGAGGAAGCCATGAACAAGAGAGTGAAAAGATTGGCGCTCGGCGCCGCGACTGCAGCTTTGATGACGATGGGCAGCTTTGCCCCGGCCATGGCCGACACGGTATTGAAATTCATTTCTTGGCAGACCGATGACGCCGGAACCGGTGAATGGTGGCACTCGGCGATTGCTGAGTTCGAGAAACAGCATCCGGGCGTGAAGATAGAGTTCACCAAGGCCGAGCGCAGTTCCTATGCGGATACGATGACAACGCTGTTTGCCGCCAATCAGCCGCCGCAAATCGTCCATCTCGCGTCCTTCGAGTTCCAGATGTTTGCGGACAGCGGTTGGCTGGAGCCGCTCGATCCCTGGCTGAAGAAGGACGGCATCGACATGACCGGCTGGGCCGGCCAGAAGACATGCGAATGGAACGGCGAAACCGTCTGTATCATGACGAACTACTTCGGTTTCGTCATGGCCTACAACAAGAAGATCCTGGATGAAGCCGGCATTGCCGTGCCGAAGACCTATGACGAATTCCTGGCGGCGGCAAAGGCGACCACCAAGGATCTCAACGGCGACGGCATCATCGACCAGTTCGGCACGGGCCATGAGACGAAAGGTGGTCCGGGCCAGTATCTCACCGAGATGCTGAACTACATCATCGACGCGGGCGCTTATTGGACCGACAAGGACGGCAATATCACCATCGATACGCCTGAAATGGTCGAGGGCCTGACGCGCTGGAAGACCGTCATGAAGAGCGGCGTCAGCCCGGTCGACATGAGCGCCAGTGACGTGCGCAAGCTGTTTGCTGATGGCAAGATGGCCATGCGTCTGGACGGGCCGTGGCTTTACGGCACGACTGAAAAGGGTTCGGCCAAGAGCGATATCGTCTATGTCGCGCCGCCCTTCACGCCACCGCTTGGTGGATCGTCAAATGTGCTGGCCATGCCGTCCGATATTCCAGACGACCAGAAGCAGCTTGTCTGGGATTTCATAAAGCTAACAATGACGCCGGAATTCCAGCGCAGCTATGCGACGATGGGCGGGAATACGCCGCCAAGCCCAAAGGCCGATGTCTCCGGCGTGGAGAAGACCATTCCGCATTTCCCGGTTCTACTTGCAACAATGAAGGCGGCATCCGAGAAGGGGATCGACCGCGTTCCGACCGGGCTTGAGCTCTATTACAACGAGTTCAGCAAGATGATCATGGAGGAGAGCCAGCGGATGATTATCCAGGATCTCGATCCGGCAGCGGTAGCCAAGACCATGCAGGCCAAGGCCGAGTCCATCAAGGGCTGACCCGTCACCAGGGCATGGCCCGCCTTGCGGGCCATGGGCAATCAAAGCATTCGGAGGAGACATCCATGACCGACACCGTTCAGGCGGGGCGGCGCAAGTTCTTTGACCTTGCGCGTCCCAGCCGGCAGCATCTTCTTGGCTATATCCTGATCGCTCCGGCGGTGTTGATGGTTGCCGCCATCATCGTCTGGCCGCTGATCCTGGCGATCGACCTGTCCTTTCAGCAGGTCAAGATACCGAGGCTCGGCGGCGCCAGCCGCCCGTTCTCGGTGAGCAACTATGTCTGGCTGTTTTCGTCGCAGGAATTCTGGCTGGCCTGCTGGGTGACGCTCAAGCTCGTGGTCGTTGTGACTGCCGGTAGCGTTGCGGTCGGCTTGAGCACGGCGCTTCTCGTCAACAACCGTTTCGAGGGTCGCACCGTTGCCCGGCTCGGCATGGCGCTGCCCTGGGCTGTGCCGGAGATCATCGCGGTCGTCATCTTTGCCTGGATGTTCGACACGTCGTTCGGCCTGTTCGGCTGGCTGGCGATAAAGCTCGGCTTCACCGACCAGATGATCCCTTGGGTCAGCAGTTCGACAGCGGCTTTCTGGGCTGTCGCAATCACCATGGTGTGGAAGGGGTTCCCCTTCGTCTCGATCATGTGCCTTGCGGGCCTGCAGTCCATCCCATCCGATTATTACGCTGCCGCCAAGGTGGATGGTGCTAGCAGCTTTCAGCGGTTCCGCTGGATCACCATGCCGCTTCTGATGCCGGTTCTGGGCGTCACGCTGGTGCTCACGCTGCTTTGGGTGTTCCGGGATTTTTCCATCATCAAGGTGCTGACCGGCGGCGGGCCGCTGCGCTCGACGCAGACATTGTCGATCATGACCTACGATCAGGCTTTCCAGTATCACAATTTCGGCCGCGCCGCCGCGGTCGGTGTCCTGACGTTGGTTATCTGCATTATCGCCAGTCTGCTGATGCTCGGCCGACGTTCTAAATCCATCTATTAAGGAGGCCTTGATGAGACGCACATTGGCACAAAGCCTCGCCCTTTATGCTACAGTGATCTTCACGCTGGTGATGATCCTTTTCCCTGTCTATTGGCTGTTGGTCACGGCCCTGTCCACCACCGACGAGCTTTATCGTCTGCCGCCAACTTTCTGGCCGGACAATCCGCAATGGGATGTATTCGCCCGCGTCTGGGCCGCAAAGCCGATCCTGCTCTGGCTGTGGAATTCGATGCTGGCGGCGGTTGGTTCGGTGGCACTTTCCATGCTGGTTTCGGTCAGTGCCGGTTATGCATTGTCGCGCTATTCGATGCGTGGCGGTGCAACGATGGGGCTCTTCGTCCTCACGGCCAAGATGTTGCCAGCCACGCTCTTGGTCATCCCGTTGTTCTCGATCTTTTCAAGTTTTGGCCTGATCGGAAGCCTCTGGACGCTGGTGCTCGCACATTCAACGA
The DNA here is from genome assembly GCA_002376235.1 of Neorhizobium sp. UBA3556. Lineage (GTDB taxonomy): Bacteria > Pseudomonadota > Alphaproteobacteria > Rhizobiales > Rhizobiaceae > Neorhizobium. Next base: position 437,060 of record DFNX01000010.1, read on the forward strand.
TGATCATTCCCTTCGCGACATGGATGCTGAAAGGGTATTTCGACACGATCCCGAAAGAACTTGAGCAGGCGGCCATGGTCGATGGCTGCTCGCCGATCGGGGCAATGGTGCGTGTGGTCCTGCCGATTGCCACGCCGGGTCTTGCCGCAACCGCGCTCTATGCCTTCGTGCTCAGTTGGGCCGATTACGCCTATGCGCGGACCTTCCTGGTCAATTCACCCGACAACTGGACGGCCAATCTCGGCATCACCACGATGCAGGGCGAATATGTCACCTACTGGAATGACATCGCCGCCGCATCGGTATTCATCGCTCTGCCGATCATCGCAATCTACCTGTTCCTTGAACGTTATTTGGTCGGCGGCCTTACCGCTGGCGCGGAGAAATAAGCATGGCCAATATTTCAATTCGCAATGTCAGCAAGTCTTATGGCGCGCTGAACGTGCTCAGACCCTTTTTGCTGGAAATCGAAAATGGAGAGTTTGTCGTGCTGGTCGGTCCCTCCGGCTGCGGCAAGTCTACCATGCTGAAGATCCTTGCAGGTCTTGAGCCTGCCACCGAAGGCCAGATCTTCATCGGCGACCGCGAAGTGACAGATCTCGCTCCCGGCGACCGTGATATTGCCATGGTGTTTCAGAACTACGCGCTTTATCCCCATCTGACAGTGCGCCAGAATATTGGTTTTGGCCTCAAAATGCGCGGCACCGACAAGGCAGAGATTGACCGGCGCGTCGATGATGCGGCGCGTATTCTGGAAGTAACACCTTATCTCGACCGAAGACCCAAGGACTTGTCGGGCGGTCAGCGCCAGCGTGTGGCACTGGGGCGCGCTATCGTTCGCCAGCCGCAGGCATTTCTGATGGACGAGCCGCTTTCCAATCTCGATGCAAAGCTGCGTGTCAACATGCGCGCAGAAATCGGTGCGCTGCACAAGCGTATCGGCGTCACGACCGTCTATGTGACCCACGATCAGGTCGAGGCGATGACGATGGCCGACCGTGTCGTTATCATGCAGGGAGGCATCATCCAGCAGATTGCCGCACCTGACGAGTTGTTCAATAACCCGGCCAATCTGTTTGTCGCCGGCTTCATCGGCTCGCCGGGTATGAACTTTCTGAATTCGGAATTGCGCGACGGCAAGCTCACCGCTTTCGGTCAGCATATCTCGTTACCGCGAGCCACCAGCGCTCAGGGCCCGGTGGTGGTGGGGCTTAGACCGGAACATCTCGTTCTGGGCGATGCCCCCGTCACCTTTGGTGTAAGGCCGACGCTGGTCGAAAGCCTGGGATCCGAAAAATACGTCTATTTCGATGCCGAGGGCACCCGGATCACGGATGGCGAAGAAGGAAAGTCCAAGGGGTTGATCGCTCGCGTTTCGCATACGGGCAGCCTGCCGCGGGACGAAGAGATCAGGCTTGGCTTTGATCCCGCTCAGCTTTACCTTTTCGATGCGAAGACGGGTGAACGGCTATGATCCTTGTTACGGGATCGTCCGGACGTGTCGGCCGCGCCGTTGTTGCTGCCTTGCGCGCCAAGGGCCGGAGAGTGCGTGGTTTCGATTTGCGTCCGTCAGGAGCGGATGGTGACGAAATTATCGGCTCGCTTGAGGATGCGGCCAAACTGGCAGAGGCTACTCACGGCGTCACTGATATCCTGCATCTCGGCGCTTTCATGTCCTGGGCGCCGGTAGACCGGGATCGTATGTTTGCGGTGAATGTCGAGGCTACGCGCCGACTGTTGGATGCCGCCTCGGCCGCAGGTGTACGTCGTTTCGTATTTGCCTCTTCCGGTGAGGTCTATCCGGAAAACTGCCCGGAATTCCTGCCGGTAACCGAAGACCATCTGCTCAAGCCCAATTCACCCTATGGACTGACCAAGCTGCTTGGCGAAGAGATGGTGCGTTTTCATCAGCGGGTCGGCTCGATGGAAACCGTTATTCTGCGCTTCTCGCACACGCAGGATGCTTCCGAATTGTTGGACGAAGACAGTTTCTTCTCTGGTCCACGCTTCTTTCTGCGCCCACGCATTCGCCAGCAAGAGCGTTTCGGGAACATGGCGGTGGCTGATCTTCTCAGGTCGAAAGATATAGGCTCGCCTGCCCATGTTCTGGCACGCAACCAGAACGGCCGGCCGTTTCGCATGCATATAACCGATACCCGCGACATGGTGAGTGGCATTCTTCTGGCCCTTGATCATCCCGATGCGGCGGGCGGTATTTTCAATCTGGGCGGAAATGAACCGGCAGACTTTTCCGAACTTTTGCCGCGCATGGCGGCGCTGACCGATTTGCCTGTCGTTACAGTCGATTTTCCCGGCGACGGCGTTTATTACCACACCTCGAACGAGCGGATCAGAAACACGTTGGGGTTTGAGGCGGAATGGACGATCGACCGGATGCTGGAAGAGGCCGCCGTAGCAAGGCAACGGCGCCTCGCCGGGGAGACGAGGCAATGAAACCTGAGACACCGGGTGGCACAGCAGCACTGGCAAAAGGCCTGACCCTTCTGGACATGGTTGCCGATGCGCCCGAGCCTTTGCGTTTCGCCGAACTCCTGCGCGCGTCCGGCCTGCCAAAACCCACATTTGCCCGTATCCTGCGCACGTTGATCGCCTATGGGCTTGTGCGCCAGGATGAAGCCCGTGGCACCTATGTGCTTGGGCAGCGCTTTCTCGAAATGTCCCATAAGGTCTGGGAGAGTTTCGATCTGGTTTCCGCGGCCACGCCGGAGCTCGAACGGTTGGCGGCCGAGCTCGGCGAGACGGTCGCATTGTGCCGGCTGGATGGCGTCATGGCGCAATATCTGGCCGAACGTTCACCCAACGGACTGTCCGTCCGGGTTGAAGTCGGCCGCCGCGTGCCGCTGCATTGCACCGCTCCCGGCAAGGCTCTTCTCGCATTCCAGGATCCTGCGGTGGGACGGTCGCTTATGGAGCGCCTGACGCTGGACCGCCAGACGCCACAGACAATCACCACTCTTGAAGGATTGCAGGCCGATCTGACCCTGACGAGGGCGCGGGGTTATTCCATTTCCTATGAGGAGCATCTGCTAAGTGTGAATTCGGTCGCTGCCCCCGTGATGGGACGCGACAATACGCCGATCGGTGTGCTCGTGGCGCTCGGCCCTTCTTCGCGCCTTGAGGCATCCAATATTCACCCCGTGGGGCGCGAACTGATCGCTGCTGCCCGTCGCATAACCGGCGCGGCAGGTGCTGTTGCCATCAGCTCGCGACCCCGGCCACGCTCGGCAACGGGGAAACCGGCTGCCGAACTGAGCTGCATCCTGCCCTGGGGAGCACAGTTGGGTGAAAGCCCTGTCTGGCACGAGGCAGAGAATGCGCTCTACTGGGTTGATATCCTTCACCCCGCCGTTCATCGTTTCGATCCGGCAACGGGGCGCAACGATACCTGTGAAACGGGCAAGCTTGTCAGTGCTGTCATTCCGGTCTCGAAGGAGCGCCTGTTGGTCGCATCTCAGGACGGGCTGGAATGGCTTGATTTTGCTTCCGGTCGCCTTGCGCCTTTCGTCAGCCCGGAGGCCGACATTGCCGATAACCGCCTGAATGACGCAAAATGCGGGCCGGATGGTGCGATCTGGGTCGGTTCGATGCGTATCGATGCCTCCAAGCAGACCGGTGCGCTTTATCGCGTCGATGAAACCGGAGCGTTTGAACGCAAGGAAAGTGGAATCATCGTCTCCAACGGCCTTGGCTGGAGCCCGGATGGCGGCACTTTTTACTTCGTCGATACGGTGCCTGGTCTAATCCACGCCTACGATTTCAATCCCGCGACCGGCACGCTTTGGGCGCGTCGGGAATTCGCCCGCATTCCGGTCGCCGATGGTCGGCCTGATGGTCTTGCCGTTGATGCGGAAGGCGGTGTCTGGTGCGCAATCTGGGATGGCTGGTGCGTGCGCCGTTACCTGCCCAATGGCAAGCTGGATCAGGTGATCGACATGCCGGTGCCGCGGCCGTCGAGCATCGCATTTGGCGGACCGGACCTTTCCACGCTCTTCATAACCAGCGCGCGCACTCGTCTGCCGGCCTCGACACTGGCCGATGCGCCACTATCCGGTGGCCTGTTCTCCTGTCGTCCCGGTGTTGCCGGGGCGCGCATCTCGTTGTTTGGGGGAAATGATGAATCTTGAAACTGTCTTTGGTTTGAAGGGGCGCACGGCGCTTGTCACCGGTTCCAGCCGCGGAATTGGCGCGGCCATCGCGGAAGGATTGGCGGCCGCAGGAGCACATGTCATTCTGCATGGTACGAAAACCGGCGGAGCGGCTGCCGTGCATCAGCGGATTGTCGAAAATGGCGGCACGGCACAAGAATTGTCGAGCGACCTGTCTGTACCCGGTGCTGGCCGCGATCTGATCGAGCGGGCCGAGGCCATCGCTCCCGTCGATATCCTGGTCATCAATGCCAGCGCTCAGATCAATGCAACGTTGCCGGATCTGAAACCGGAGGATTTTGCCTTTCAGGTGGCGGTGAACTTCGGCTCGACCGTGGACATGTTGCAGACGTCACTGCCGCTTATGGCTGCGCGCAAATGGGGCAGGGTGGTCTCCATCGGTTCGATCAACCAGCTTCGCCCAAAAGGTATCGTCACCGCGTATGCCGCAACGAAGGCCGCGCAACACAACCTCATCCAGAGCCAGGCGCGTGATTATGCCAAGGACAATGTCCTGCTTAATACGCTTGCTCCGGGCCTGATCGATACCGACCGAAATGCCCATCGACGCGACGAAGATCCGGAAGGCTGGGCGGAGTATGCCCGCACGCTGAATTGGATGGGACGCGCCGGTCAGTCTGAAGAAATGGCCGGTGCGGCAATCTTCCTCTCATCTCAGGCCTGCAGTTTCATGACCGGCGAGAGTATTTTCCTGACCGGCGGTTATTGATAGATCTGCCGGCACAGCTGAGTTCGCTTCTGCCTGCCGGCGCCGTTCTCACTGGCAATGACATGTCCGCCTATCTGCAGGATTGGTGGGGTCGGCAAATCGGTACGGCGCTTTGTGCGGTTCTTCCCAATACAACTGAAGAAGTGGCCGCAATCGTCCGTGCCTGTGCGAACGCCAAGCATGGTGTCGTTCCGCAGGGTGGCCGGACCGGACTAACTGGTGCTGGTGTGCCGGATGTCAGCAACAAACCGCCGGTCATTCTATCCCTTTCTCGCCTGTGCAAAATCCGCAAGCTTGATGCGATGAATGGCTCCATCGAAGTTGATGCCGGATGTGTTCTTTCTAATGTACAGTCCGCAGCCATTGCCGCGGATCGTCTGTTTCCCGTAAGCCTCGGGGCAGAAGGTTCATGTCAGATCGGGGGCATTATCAGCACCAACGCTGGCGGCACCAATGTTCTACGCTATGGAACGACGCGCGAAAATGTTCTCGGCCTTGAAGTCGTCCTGCCCGATGGTACGATCTGGAACGGTATGAAGTCACTTCGCAAGGACAATGCGGGATATGCCTTGCGGCATATGTTCATCGGTGCGGAAGGGACGCTTGGCATCGTCACGGGTGCTGTTTTGAAGCTTCATCCACTGCCCAAGGCCCATGCGACCGCATGGATTGGCGTCGCAGATCCGGACCTTGCGTTGCGGCTTCTGAACAGGATTCAAACTGATTGTGGTGAACGTCTGACGGCATTCGAGTTGATGAATGAGGAACAGCTTGCGAGCGTTATCGCTCATCACCCGGTTGCGGCTTCACCGACTGAGGCCCCCTGGCATCTGCTGATCGAACTAGCCGACATGCATGGCCCAGAAACGCTCCATGAGACGCTGCTTTCCTCACTCGACGCCGCCATGAATGCAGGCGAGATTCTGGATGCAGTCGTGGCGCAGAATGGCGCACAGCGCGAGAGTTTCTGGGCGTTGCGACACGGCACGGCTGAAGCCAACCGCAATACGGGACATCTGCTATCCGCCGACATTTCCGTACCCGTGTCGTCTGTACCGCAGTTTCTGATCGTCGCATCCACGGCCGTCCGTGCCCGTTTCCCGGAGGCACAACTGGTTATCGTCAGTCATTTTGGTGATGGTAACGTGCATTTCGGCGTCCGATTCAGCTCTGGCGATTGGGGCAGTTACTGCGACCCAACCGTCATGGCGCTGTCCGTTCGGACGATCGTTAACGACTGCGCGGACGCGTTGGGCGGCAGCTTCAGTGCGGAACATGGGGTTGGCCGCAAGTTGGTCGATGAATTGAGGAGACGGACGGATCAAGCTGGTTATCAGTCGATGCAGAGACTTAAAGAGGCATTTGATCCGTATGGTATAATGAACCCAGGTTGTGTTCTGGGCGGGCAAGATCGTGTTCGCTAATTCGTTCATCTGGAGGCGAAGGTCGGAGCAGCCAGCAGCAATTTCGCAGACCTAGCCGGATCGCTAATTTTTGTTCGAACAATGTCTATCCAGCAGGACTGTTATCCTATTCGAAAAAAGTAGCAGGTCGCAGGTTCAATACCCTCAAGGTGCATGGATTGGCCGTTGCAAATAGCGAAAATTATCGCCCCCTAACGGCAAAACTGAGAATGTCATTTTAAATCAATGCCATATAAGTTTATTCTCGACATTCGCGCTTTTCCCTATTGACGCTGTCGAGGCCTTGCCCTTATAACCCGCTCACTGACGAG